>CAVSHL010000017.1:0-51267 GCA_963727745.1 uncultured Actinomycetota bacterium | reverse complement strand
TGAGCACCTCGACATCCGACCCCGGCACCTCCTACTGTCCGGCATCGCACTGGCAGCGCATGCGGCTGTGGGCGGGCGCGCACGCGGTCGACGACTTCTACCAGGGATGGTCCCGGCCGCGGTGCCCTACTTCGTCCTCGAGCGCGACTTCGGATACGTGGGCGCTTCCGGTCTCGCGATGGCCGCCACGCTCGGGAGCGCGCTGCCGCAACTGGCCGCCGGCATCCTCGCCGACCGCCGGCGGTTGCCCTGGATGGCGCCGGTCGGCGTGGCGCTCGCCGGGACCGGTGTCGGCCTGGCCGGCCTGGTCCCGGCTACCCGGCGGTCTTCGCGCTGCTGTTGCTGTCCGGCTTCGGCGTCGCGATGTTCCACCCGCCGGCCGGCCGCGACGCACGCCGCGCTGCCGGCGGCAGCGCCACCGCGATGAGCTACTTCGCCGCAGGCGGCAGCATCGGGTTCTTCGTCGCGCCTGCCCTCGCCACCCCGGCCCTCGAGGCGCTCGGCCTCGGGGCGACCGCCCTGTTCATCCCGCCCGCGGTCCTCATGGGCTTCGTCCTGTACCGCCGCCAGCGCAACCCGCTGCCCGCCGACAGGCCCGTGCAGCACCGCCTCGGTCCCGACCGTCCGATGCTCTTCGCGGCGCTGACCGGCGTCGAGGTGGTCCGTTCGACGGTGTCGTTCGGCGTCAACACCTTCGTCTCGCTCTACTGGATCAGCCAGCTCGGCGCGTCGACTGCGCTGGGCGGGACGGCGTTGACCCTCGAGCTCGCCGGCGGCGTGCTCGGGACGCTCGTCGGCGGGCGCATCGCCGACCGCATCGGCCTCGTCCGCACGGTCCAACTCGGCAACGTCCTGCTCGTCCCCGCCTTGATCCTGCTGCTGACCTGCGGCGACGCGTTCGTTGCGCTACCGCTCGTCGTGCTGGTCGGGCTCGTCACCAACATCCCCTTCGCAGTACTGATCAAGCTCGGTCAGGATTACCTGCCGAGCCGCCCGGGCACCGCTGCCGGGGTCACCCTCGGACTCGCCGTCAGCGCCGGCGGCCTCTTCATGCCGCTGCTCGGTCTCGTCGCCGAGCGGCACGGCCCGCGGGGCGTCTTCGTCGCACTCGCGCTCGTCGCCATCGTCGCGATCGCCGTCTCGACGGCGCTGCGCGAGCCCACCTGCGCTCGGCACCCGGGAAACCGGACCGCGGACGGCGGGACAGGGGGCTCGGCGGCGAGCCCGGAACGCGCCCGCTGATGCAGGCGTCCTCGCCGACGGCTACGGCGCGGCCGGCACGATCTCCCGCGGTGGAGCGGGGTGGTCTCTCCCGCTGCACCGCCGGACCTCGGCGCGCGGGTCGGTGGCAGGCGTCACCGCGCGGCGAGGTGTGCGCCGGCGCCACCGAGGTACCCCGGAGTGGCCGGCCGTGGACCCCGGGTGGCGCCCCTGAACGCGGAGGAACCACTCATGTCGTCCACCCGATCCCCCGCGAGCACACGCACACCGGCAGGACCGTTCGACCGGGTGGTCGTCATCTACAACCCGCAGAGCACCGGCGAGGCACCACGGCTGGCCGAGGAGCTGCGCGCCGACCTCGGGCAGCGCCTGCCGGGCACGCCCGTCCGGCTCGATCCGACCGAACGGGCGGGGCACGGCCGCGTACTGGCCGCGGAGGCCGCGCGGACCGGTCGGCCGCTGATCGTCTCCGTGAGCGGTGACGGCGGCTACAACGAGGTCGTCGACGGAATCATGCGGGCCGGCAACCCCGACGCGGTCGCCGCGGTGCTCGCCGCCGGCAACGCCAACGACCACGAGCGGGTCGTCCGCGACCGGCCGCTCGTCGAGGCCGTCGTCGCCGGGGACGTCCGCCGGATCGACCTGCTCCGCCTGACCACCGGTACGGGACCGCAGGAGCGGGTGCGGTACGCGCATTCCTACATCGGGCTGGGCCTGACCCCCGTGGTCGCGATCGACCTCGAGGGGGGCGGCAAGGGCTCGTTCCGCGAGATCGTCGCGGTCGTGCGGACGTTCGCCCGGTTCCGGCCCTTCACCATCGAGGTGGAGGACGGGACGCGCCACGACATCGACAGTCTGGTGTTCGCCAACATCGCCGAGATGGCCAAGTACGCGACGCTCAGCGAGGACGGCGACCCCACCGACGGCCGGTTCGAGGTGATCACGCTGCCGCACACGTCGAAGTGGCGCGTGCTCGGCGTCGCCCTGCGCGCCGCCACCCGCGGTCTGGGCCCTCAGCCGACGGCCACGCGGTTCCGCTTCGTCGCGCTCAACCCCACACCGCTGCAGCTCGACGGTGAGCTGATCACCCTCGAGGCCGGCACCCCGGTGTGCGTCGAGATCGCGGCCGCGGCCCTCCCGACGATCACGTGAGCCCCGACCGGGCCGGTGCGACGGCGATCGTGCTCGGCGGTGGCGGAGTGCTCGGCGCGGTGCAGGTGGGCATGCTGCGGGCGTTGCTCGAGCGCGGCGTCCGGCCGGATCTGGTCGTCGGCACCTCCGTCGGCGCGATCAACGGCGCGGTGCTCGCGGCAGTGCCCGCCGACGAGGTGGCCGACCGGTTGGAAGCGCTGTGGACGGCCCCGGACGCCGGCGCCCTCTTCACGGGCGGGACGGTCCGGCGGCTGCGCGAGCTCGCCCGCACCGGGGTCGCCGCGCACTCGCCCGCTCCTCTGCGGCGCGCGTTGACCGGCCTGCTCGACGCGCGGCGCATCGAGGACCTCCCGGTGCGATTCACCTGCTGCGCCGCCAGCATCGAGGACGCCGCCGAGCACTGGTTCGACGACGGCCCGGTCGTCGACGCCGTGCTGGCCTCGGCGGCCGTGCCGGGGCTCCTGCCGCCGACGGAGATCGCCGGTCGCCACTACCTCGACGGCGGTCTCGTCAACAGCATCCCGCTGGGTCGCGCGATCGAGCTGGGCGCCGACCGGGTGTTCGTGCTGCACGTCGGGCGCGTCGACCAACCGCTGCGGACGCCCCGGCGGCCGTGGGAGGTGGCCGCGGTCGCCTTCGAGATCGCCCGCCGGCACCGCTACGCCCGCGACCTGGCCGCCGTACCGGAGGGAGTCGAGGTGCACGTCCTGCCCGTCGGAGCCGGCAGCGCGCCGGCGTGGGACAGCCGCGCCGCGCTCCGCTACCGCGACATGGCCGCCACCCGGCGGCGCATCGGGGCGGCCCACACCGCGTCCCGCGAGTGGTTGCAGGCCCGGTTCGGCGACGTGGGCCCGGCATGACCCCGCCACCGAGGTGGGTCCGCCGCACCGTGCTCGCACCGCTCGTCGTCCTGCTCACGCTCGCGGTGGTGACGACGCTGCCGCTGTGGCTGCTCCTGGCCGCCGCGCTGTCGCCGCTCGTGCCGGGACGGCTGCGGGTGCTGCGCGTGCTGTGGGTCGCGGTCGTCGCGATGGTCCTGGAGAGCACCGTGCTCATCGTGCTGCTCGGGCTCTGGCTCGCGTCCGGGTTCGGGCTCGCGCTGCGCACGCCGGCGTTCCAGTACCTGCACTACCAGCTCGTCGGCTGGTACCTGCGGGTCCTCTACCGGGAGGCCGCGCGGATGCTGCGGCTGCGCGTGGTGGTCGAGGGGCCCGACCCCGACGAGTACCTCGACCGGCCCCTGCTGGTGTTCTGCCGCCACGCGGGACCGGGGGACTCGTTCCTGCTCGTCCATGCCCTGACCAACTGGTACGCCCGCGAGCCGCGCATCGTCCTCACCGAGCGGTTGCAGTGGGATCCCGCGCTCGACGTGGTGCTCAACCGCCTGCCGAACCGGTTCATCTCCGGTGGCGGCGGCGCGGAGCTCGAGCACCGCATCCGGGAGCTCGCGACCGCGCTCGACCACGACGACGCCTTCGTGATCTTCCCGGAGGGCGGCAACTTCACCGAGCGCCGCCGCCTCGCCGGCATCGAGCGGCTCCGCAGCCGCGGGCTGGAGGACATGGCGCGCCGGTCGGAGGCGATGCGGTTCGTGCTGGCACCGCGGCCGGGCGGGGTCACCGCGGCACTGGCCGCGGCACCGGAGGCCGACGTCGTCTGGGTGACCCACACCGGCCTGGACCACCTCTACACCGTGGCGGACATCTGGCGCGCCCTGCCGCTCGACACGACCGTCCGGATGCGCTGGTGGCGCGTCCCGGCCGCGGAAGTGCCGCGCGGCGAGGCCGCGCAGGTGGAGTGGCTCTTCCAGTGGTGGGAGCGCATCGACGACTGGGTGGAGGGCGCCCGCCGCCCGTGAGCCCCGTCGCCGGCCGGGGCGCGATCCCCGGCCGCGGCAGGTCACCGCCGACTCCACAGAGAACCCGGATGCGGCCAGGCGCTGTCGAGCGCGTGCAACGGAGCCGTGGCTGGAACACCCCCTGATGCGGCTGGTAGAGACGTGGACAGTCAGCTGCCCCGTTGGCGGCGTGGCCCCACGAAGCCGACCCGCCGAGCAGCCCACGCAGCAGGTGCTGAGCCCGAAGCGACGCGGGCACGAACACCCGGCGTGACCGGCGGCGGATCCCACGCACCAGCAGGTCCGCAGCCAGGGACGCCGGGTAGGTCCTGCCGGCGGGTCCGCGCACCATCGCCCGCATCCGGGCGAGGTCGGCGTGCTCTCGGTCGCCCTCCCGGACCATCGGGATGTCGATGAACATCAGGTGCGCAACACCCACGTCGCCGCGCCGCGCCCACCGTGCCGATTCCCGCGCACGACACGGCGACGTCGAGCGCGCCGAAGCGGGCCACGACGGCAGAGACGGCGGACGCGACCGACTCACGGTCGGTGATGTTGCAGCGCAGCCCGATGGCCATACCCGTCATGTCGGCAGCGGCTCTCGGCCCGCTCCCCGTCGAGGTCCGACACTGCCGCCCGGTGGGTCCTCGCGATGCGCTTCGCCAGCTCGAGGCCGATGCCGCTGGCTCCTCCGGTGATCACTGCAACGGGCGGCGTCATCGTTCCTCCACATGCTCCGCGACGGAGCTGCTAGAGGCCGAGGTCACGGCCGATGATCTCGTTCGTGCCGGCCCAGATCTTGGTGACACGCGCGTCCCGCCAGGCGCGGCAGCCGGCGGACGGCGGCGTTGTTGGCTTCACATCGCGGGCACTGTGCCTGATCAGAGATGCAGCAGTTGTGTCGCGTTGAGGTGCGCGATGTGTTCGAGGTCGGCGCGGCGGAACGGTGCCGTGCGGAGGAACTCGACTGCCTCGGCGGTTGATTCGTAGGGGTGGTCGACGGCGAACAGCAGTCGGTCGGCGCCGATGGCCTGGACGGCTCCGAGGAGGGCCGTGTGGGAGAAGTCGACGGCCGCGCCCGATCCGGTTCTGCGGGCGTCGGCGGCGAGGAACGAGAAGTCGTACATGCTCGCGGCGGTACCGGTCAGGTGGGCCGCGTGGTCCACGACCTCGTCGGCGTGGCTGACGGCGGTGGCGCCGCTCTCGTACTCGTTCCGCGATCCGCGAACTCGGGCGTCGTGGCCTTCGGCTGCGTCGCGGCCGGGAAGGGCTGCGCGCTTGGCGCACCATCTATCGAAGGATCGCCATGCCGTTGCGCGGTCCTCAGCGGACGTACGGCGTCGTGCGCAGCATGTCCGAGGCCGCATGGAAGGTACGGAAGGTGTAGCCCGCCGCCGCCCGTTCGACGCGACCCGCGGTCGGGAAGGCGAAGTGCGCCGGAGCGATGGGGGTACCGGAAGCGGCGGCGTCGGCGAGCAGCCGGACCCGCGTCCGGGCAGCAGCGGCCGGGTCCACGCAGTACCGGCTGCTGACTTCGGGGTGGCGCAGCTGCAGGGGGTGGTGCAGCGCGTCACCGGCGAGGATCAGCTCACCGCCGCTCCCGGTGACCCGCACGACGACGTTGCCCGGGGTGTGCCCGGCGGCCGGCTCCAGCCTGATGCCGGGCGCGATCTCGGCGTCGGCGTCGACGACGTCGAGCAGGCCGTGCGCGAGCAGCGGACGGACGCTGTCGGCCATGTAGTCCCCGGTGCGGCGCATGGCGGTGGTACCGGCCGCGCTCGTCCAGTGGTCGAGCT
The DNA here is from genome assembly GCA_963727745.1 of uncultured Actinomycetota bacterium. Taxonomy (GTDB): domain Bacteria; phylum Actinomycetota; class Actinomycetes; order Mycobacteriales; family Pseudonocardiaceae; genus Pseudonocardia. The sequence continues at coordinate 45,261 of CAVSHL010000017.1, read as the reverse complement.
CCGGGCCGGTGACGCTGTGGCGGGCGTTGCGGAAGACCGGTCGCCAGTCGTCGCCGTGCGCCTGGGTGCACCAGCCGACGTGGTCGACATGGAGGTGGGTGAGCACCACGGACGTCACGTCGAGCGGCGACGTGCCCGTCGCGCGCAGGGCCGCCAGCCACCCCGCGTCGAGATCGGCGAACTCGGGCCGCAGCCGCGGTTTGCCGCCGCCGACACAGGCGTCGACGAGCACGGTCGCCGTCGGCGTCACCACCAGGAAGGACTGGATGACGTAGACGAGCCGGCCGGTCGCCACATCGAACCACGGCTCCCGGAAGCACCACTCCTGCCGGTCGACCGGCACGTCCGGGAAGAACTCCTCCGGCGCGATCAGCAGCCGTGGCGTCTCCACGATCGGCACCACGGCCACGTCCCCGAGGTCGAACCAGGACCCCGTCACACCGATCGGGGCTCCCCGGTCGGCGCCGTGTGTGTCACCCGGGGCGCGGACAGCCCCGTCCGCCACAGGACGACCGCGCAGACCGCGGCCGCCAGCACAGGCACCGCCGTCAGCAGGATGATGTCGCGGCCCGCGAGCGCGAGGCCGATCAGGATGCCCGCGACACCGGGCCCCACGATCGCGCCGGCGCGTCCGAGCGCGGCGGCCCAGCCGACGCCCGTCGTGCGGGTGCCCGTGGGGTAGAGCGCGACCGCGAGCGTGAGCTGACCGATCTGGCTCGCGGTGACGCCCAGGCCGGCCGCGCCCAGAGCGAGCAGGAGGGCCAGCTGGTCGAGGGGTGCGCGCGCCGCGAGGACCACGCCGACGATGCCGATGACCGGCATCAGCACCAGTGCGGGCGCGATGCCGATGCGGGCCGCGATCGGGATCAGCAGGATGCCGCCGAGCACGCCGCCCAGACTCACGAACGCCAGCCCCAGCGGCGCCTCGGCCGGGCTGAACCCGTATCCGGTCAGCAGCGTGGGAACCCAGGACGTCAACGTGTAGGACGCGACGAACACCAGGAACGAGAACGTCCACAGCAGGACCGTGCTGGTCCGCAGACCGGGATCGAACAGCCTGGCCACCTTGGCCTCGTCCTGCTCGGCCGCGACCGAGGTCCGCGCGGCCGGTTCGGCCGGCAGCCACCACGCCATCACCCCGGCCAGCAGCAGCGGCAGCAGGCCGGCGACCGCGAAGACGCCGACGGCGCCGACCATCGTGATCAACCGGCCGCCGAAGAACCCGCCCAGCGTCGCTCCCGAGGCGAGGCCCAGCGTGACGGTGACGGACACGACCTCGCGACGGCGCACGGAGGAGAACTCCGTGGCGAAGGACACCGCAGCCGGCAGCACCGAGCCGAGGCCGAACCCGGTCAGGAGCCGGGTGGCGGCGAGCAGTCCGATCGAGTGCGTCGGCAGCACGACCACGACCAGCAGCGTCCCGACGGCGAACGTCGTCACGCCGGCGATCAGCAGCGTCCGGCGCCCGATCCGGGCGCTCAGCGCGCCGCAGCACAGGTACCCGACCACGACCCCGAGGTTCGTCAGCACCAGTGGGACGGTGAAGGCGGCCGGACCCGTTCCCCACTCGACGGCGAGCGTCGGCACGACGAAGGCCAGTGCGGCGGTGTCGAACCCGTCCAGCAGCACCGCCAGGAACGCCAGCACCAGGACCGGCCAGTGGATGCCGGTCGGCTGCCCGGTCGGGGACCCGGCCGTCGGGGACCCGGCCGTCGGGGCGGTCATCGCCGCGCCCCGTCAATGCCGAAGATCGCGTCGCGCGCGGCCTCGAACAGGGGCGACCCCGGCTCGGCGAAGGCGGTGGCGGTGCCCAGGTGGTCGGTGTCGGGCAGCACCACACGGACCGGCGGCCGGCCGGCGGCCGTGAGCGCGTCGACCAGGAGCTGGCCCTGACGGGTGAGGAACCGGTCGTCGTCGGAGCGCCGGTTCGGCTCGGGATCGCCGAACGAGACGACCACCCGGCGCGGCGCGCCGACGACGCGCAGGGCGGGGCTCAGCTCCTCCGCGCCGGGCTCGTCAACCGGGTTCAGCACCACCGGCGGGCTCATGCAGATCGCCGCGTCGGCGGGGACCGGCGCGCCCGCCCAGTCGGTCATCGTGACCATCGCGGCGAGGTGGCCACCGGCCGAGTGACCCGCGACGGTGATGCGGGTGGGATCGCCGCCGTAGCTCTCGGCGGCGGCGGCCATCCAGCGGAAGGCCGCGACGGCGTCGTCGACCGCATCGCCGATGGTGTGGGCAGGGGTGAGGCGGTACCCGCAGCTGACGAAGACCGCACCGGCCTCCACCCAGGGCTCGGCCAGCTGGTCGTAGAAGGCCGGATGCCCCTCCCGCCAGCGGCCGCCGTGGAAGTACAGGATCACCGGGCAGCCGGTGCGGTCCTGCGGACGGTAGACGTCGGCGATCTGGTAGGGGTCGGGTCCGTACCGGACGTCGAGGTCGTGGGGGAACCGGCGGCGCATCGCGTCCCGGCGGTCGAGGGCCGCGGCGTAGAAACCGGCCCAGTCGGGGTGGTAGTCCGCGGGGTGCCGGACGGTGAAGAACCCCGTGGCGTCCGCCCGTCGGGCCTGGTCAACGATGTCCATGTGGGTCTCCCCAGGTAGGTCTTGGGCCACATCCTTTGCGTAGCAACCGATGCCGGGCCAATGCCTATCCGCCGACGCCGTATAGCCGTTCAGGCATGACGCGCTACCCACCGGACCGGCCCAGGTCCGCTTCGATCTCCGCCGCCACCTCCGACATGACCTCCAGGAAGGCCAGGCAGGCCGGCGTGCGGAACCGCCCGGGCACGGTCGTCACCCCCACCGGCCGGCGCAGCGACTCGAGCTCGCACGGGAGCAGCGCCATGCCCGGGTCCGCCTGCGCCACGTGCGCCGGCAGCGCCGCGATGAAGTCGGACTCGACGATCAACGTGCGCAGCGTGAGGATCAGCGTGCACTCCACGCGGTCCGGCGGCAGCGGCAACCCCATGCCCTGGAAGGCGCGCTCGAGCTCGAAGCGCAGCGCCGTCTGCTCCACCGGCAGGATCCACGGGTACCCCTGGAGATCGGCGATCGTCGGATCGATCAGCCGCTGGGCCGGATGTTCGGGGCGCGTCACCAGCCGGATGGGCTCGTCGTACAACGTCGTCTGCTGGATCTCCAGCCCGTCGGCCACCGGCGTGATGCGACCGACCGTCAGATCGAGGTCCCCGGCGCGCAGGGCCGCGAGCAGCACGTCGGGCGTCGCCTCGCGGACGATGACGGTGAGCCGCGGCCGGGTCGCCTTGATCCGCATGATCGCGCGGGGCAGCAGCAGGTTGGATCCCGCCAGGTGGGTGCCGACGCGCACGGTCCCGCTGCGGGCGTCGGCGAGCTCGCTGATCTGCCGGCCCGCCTGCCGCACCTGCCCGACGATCGTGCGGGCCTGGTCGACGAACGCCCGGCCGTACACGGTCGGCGTCATGCCGCGTGGCCCGCGGTCGAACAGCGTGACGCCGAGGATCGACTCCAGCTCCTGCAGCGCGCGGGTGACCACCGGCTGGGTGACGTGCAGGTGCTCGGCCGAGCGGATGAGGGTGCCGTGCTCGGCGATCATGGTGAGCACGACGAGGTGGCGGAGCTTGAGCCGGCCGTCCAGGAGCCGGTCGGCGAGGTCCGGCCCGCTGCGCCTGACCGGCGGCGCACCTGCGTCGTGCTGTGCCATCGCGTTCTCCCGATCGTCAGGACGAGGCTGCCATGCCCATCAGAACATGGGTCGGCCCTCAAAGGGCATTGGTCGGGCATCACTGCGCTTCCTAGCCTGACGGGCGTGACAGTCCCTCACGCAGTCCGCTCCGACACGCACATCCGCAACGTCATCGGCGGCGTGCTCGTCGACGGGGTGCGGGTGTTCGAGAAGGTCAGCCCCGTCGACGGCCATTGCGTCGGCACGGTGCACGAGGCCGGCGCCGAGCAGGTCGACGCCGCCGTCGCGGCTGCTCGGCGCGCTCTCGCGGGCCCGTGGGGCGCGACGACCGTGCAGGAACGGGCCGCGGTGCTGCGGCGGGTGGCCGACGCCATCGACGACCGCTTCGAGGACTTCGTCGCCGCCGAGTCCGCCGACACGGGCAAGCCGATCAGCCTCGTCCGTGAGCTGGACGTCGCGCGGGCGGTGGCCAACTTCAGGTCCTTCGCCGACACGGTCTCTGCGGCCGGCCTCGACTCCTACCTCACCGAGCTGCCCGGCGGGCGGCGCGCGCTGAACTACGCCGTGCGGGCGCCGCTCGGTGTCGTGGCCGTGATCGTCCCCTGGAACCTGCCGCTGCTCCTGCTGACCTGGAAGGTCGCCCCGGCGCTCGCGTGCGGCAACGCGGTCGTGGTCAAGCCGTCGGAGGAGACGCCGTCGACCGCCACGCTGCTGGCGGAGGTGCTGGCCGAGGCCGGGGTGCCGGCGGGTGCCTACAACGTGGTGCACGGGTTCGGGCCCGGGTCCGCCGGGGAGCTCCTCACCACCCACCCGGACATCGACGGCGTCACCTTCACCGGGGAGTCCGGCACGGGTTCGGCGATCATGCGGGCCGTGGCGCCGCGAGTGCGTCCGGTCTCGTTCGAGCTGGGCGGCAAGAACGCCGCCGTCGTCTTCGCCGACGCCGACCTCGACCGGGCGGTCGAGGGGCTGGCGCGCTCGACCTTCCTCAACACCGGCCAGGTGTGCCTGTGCACCGAACGCATCTACGTGCAGCGGCCGGTGTTCGACGAGGTCGCCGCCGGGCTGGTCGAGCGCGCTGCCGCGCTGCGCCTCGGCCACCCCGACGACCCGACCACGACGACCGGGCCGCTGATCTCGCGCGGGCACCGCGACAAGGTCCTGTCGTACGCGCAGCTCGCGCAGGACGAGGGGGCGACCCTGCTGTCCGGTGGCGGCGTCCCGGCACTGGGCGACGATCTCGACGGCGGCGCCTGGTTCGAGCCGACCCTGTGGGCCGGACTGGACAACACGTCCCGGGTCGTCCGCGAGGAGGTCTTCGGACCGGTCGCGGCGCTGATCCCGTTCGACGACGAGGACGAGGCGGTCCGCCTCGCCAACGACACCGCGTACGGGCTCGCGGCGGTGACGTGGACGAGCGACCTCGAGCGGGGGCACCGGGTGGCCCAGCGGATGCGGGTCGGGATGTCGTGGGTCAACACGTGGTTCCTGCGGGACCTGCGCAGCCCGTTCGGCGGGGTCGGCTTGTCCGGCATCGGTCGCGAGGGCGGCGAGCACTCGCTGCACTTCTACACCCAGCCCACCAACGTCTGCGTGCAGCTGTGAGCGCGCCGCGGGCGATCACCGTGGCCGGCAAGGCCGTGCCGCGCGGGAAGTTCCCGCACGTCAAGGTGGCAGGCGGCCACGTGTACGTGTCGGGCACCAGCAGCCGCCTGCCCGACAACACCATCGCGGGGGCTGCGGTCGACGAGTTCGGGACCACGGTGCTGGACATCCGCGTCCAGACCCGCGCCGTGCTCGAGAACATCCGGGCGGTGCTGGCCGCGGCCGGGGCCGAGCTCTCCGACCTGGTGCAGGCCACCGCCTACCTCGTGAACATGAACGACTTCGCCGGCTACAACGAGGTCTGGGCGGAGTACTTCGACGAGTCCGGCCCGGCGCGCACCACCGTCGCCGTGCACCAGCTGCCCCATCCGCACCTGCTCATCGAGATCCAGGCGATCGCACTGGCCGTCCCCCAGGAGGACGCATGACCCCGATCCCGCCCGTCATCAACTTCCCCGCGTGGGTCGAGGAGAACGAGCACCTGCTCCAGCCGCCGGTGAACAACAAGCAGGTCTGGCAGCCGATGGGCGACTTCATCGTCCAGGTCGTCGGCGGTCCCAACCGGCGCACCGACTACCACCTCGATCCCTACGAGGAGTGGTTCTACCAGGTCAAGGGCAGCATGCACGTCGATCTCATGACGGCGGACGGCCCGCAGCGCGTGGACATCCACGAAGGCGACATGTGGATGCTGCCCCGCAACGTCCCGCACTCGCCGCAACGCCCGGAGGCCGGTTCGATCGGCATCGTCATCGAGCGGATCCGCGAGGAGGGCACGCTGGAGAAGTTCATGTGGTTCTGCCCGCAGTGCGCCACGTTGGTGCACGAGGTGCAGCTGCAGGTGCGCGACATCGTCGCGGACCTCCCGCCGGTGTTCGAGGCGTTCTACACCTCCGAGGAGGGGCGCACCTGCCCCGGCTGCGGCGCGCTCCACCCGGGCAAGGGCTGATGTCCACCGCCGGCAGGGCGACGATCGACGTCCACACGCACTACGTCCCGCACGGCTGGCCCGACCTGTCCGAGGCCGTGTCGCCGCGGGACGGGTGGCCCCACCTCCGCATCGACTCCGAGCGCGAGGCGACGATCATGGTGGGCTCGCACGAGTTCCGCCGCATCACCTCCAACAGCTGGAACGCCGCCGAGCGCCTCGCCGACATGGACGCCGACGGCGTCGACGTCCAGGTCGTCTCACCGACCCCGGTGTTCTTCTCCTACGACGTCAGCGGCGCGGAGGCGACCCGGGTCGCCCGGATCTTCAACGATCTCGCCCTCGAGGTCTGCGCGCCGGCGCCGGACCGGCTCCTCCCCTTCGCCCAGGTGCCGCTGCAGGACCCCGACGCCGCCTGCACCGAGGCGGACCGGTGCATGCGCAACGGCCACCTCGGGGTCGAGATCGGCAACCACGTCGGCGACCGCGACCTCGACGACGCCGGGATCGTGACGTTCCTGCAGCACTGCGCGCAGCGCGGGATCCCGGTGTTCGTGCACCCGTGGGACATGCCCTCGGGACCCCGGCTCGACCGGTGGATGGCCCGGTGGATCACCGGGATGCCGGCCGAGACCCACCTCTCGATCGTCGCGATGATCCTGGGCGGCGTCTTCGACCGCGTCCCGGAGTCGCTGCGGATCTGCTTCGCCCACGGCGGCGGGTCGTTCGCGTTCTGGCTAGGACGCCTGGAGAACGCCTGGTACGGACGCCGCGACGTCATCGGGACCTCCGAGTTGCCGCCCTCGAAGTACGTCGGGCGCTTCAGCGTGGACTCCGTCGTCTTCGAGCCGAGCGCCCTGCGCACCCTCGTGGACACGCTCGGCACCGACAACGTCGTCGTCGGCAGCGACTACCCGTATCCGCTCGGCGAACGACCGGTGGGCAACGTCGTGCACCGCTCCACCTTCCTCGACGAGGCGCAGCGCGAAGCACTGCTCGGCGGCAACGCGGCCCGCTTCCTGGGCCTGCCGGCCCGGTGAAATCCCCGCCCAACCGGTTCCACGCCCGGCTCGCCGGGTTCTCTGGAGGACATCGCTCACTGAGGCGACTCCCTGTCCGACTCGGGCCGAGACGAACCCTGAGGTGCTCGACACCCGCAGCATCCCGTGCCGCCACCCGCACCCCTCTCTGCGGTCGGCCCGACGGGCTCTGCCTCTGCCGTCCGGCTACGCATTCGCCAGTGCCGGGCAAGGCCGCGACGCTGCCCTGGGGATCAGGGCGGACGGACCGGCTCGCTCTCGGTCGGTCCTGTCGGGCCCGTTCGGACCTCGCCGCATCCGCGACGCCGCCACCTACGTCGGGGTACGCAGGCCCACCGATCATCGCCCGCGGGCGTTTCGGCTCATCGAGTCGGGCGGCACGCCCCGAGCTCATCCGGCTCGGATCATTCACCGATTGCGGAGCCCGTTCCCAGGTCGGCGCTCCGAGGCGGCGTCAGGTGGGCCAGCCAATAGCCGACCGCTTCGTCGGCGGAGTCGTCGTTGCGGCGCAGCAGGAACTGGATTCAGCGCCGGATCCGACGTCCGATGCGGCATGACCTCTTCGGTGTGAACTATGCCAAGCAAAGTGCGCTAGCGAGTAGCCGGGGGGAGTTTCACCCCCCGGCTCTCTCAGAACCGTGCTTGATCGTCTCCGATCACACGGCTCCCATCGTCCGGCCGTCTTCGGTCACGGTTTGACGGATTTCCAATGGGCGAAGAGTCCGGGATACAGCCTGGCGTGGCTGCCCAGGGCGTCTCGCGCCCTCATCCATCGTCGCCGGAACCGCTTGTACTTCTGCACGAGCCACCGCACCAGATAGTCGTTGATGCGGTTGAGGCTAGAGACCAATGCGGACGGATAGAACCGTCCGTAGTAGTTGATCCAGCCCCGCACGACCGGGTTGATCTCCCGGGCGAGCTGCTCCAGGGTCATCCCACTGCGCAAGTGCAGCCGCCAGGAGCGGATCTGCGCTCGGATACGTTTGGCGGCCCCGTCACTGATGGCCGGGTTGAAGCAGAAAAAATACTTCCCCGTCTTCGTCCGGACCTTTCGCACTCGAAACCCGTACCCCAGGAACGTGAACGAGGTGTGCTCGTACGAACCACACCTCTTACCGTCCTTGCAGTACACGATGCGGGTCTTGTCCGGATGCAACTCCAGACCCCCGCACTCGCCCAACCGCACCGCGATGGGCTCGCACACATCGTGCGCTTGGGTCTCGCTGCGGCAGTGCACCACCACGTCATCGCAGTACCGTTCGAACTGAACCGCCGGGTACTCCCGGGCCATCCAGGCATCAAACGCGTAATGCATGAAGAGATTCGCCAAGATCGGGGAAATCGCCGAGCCCTGCGGGCTACCACGATCCCGGGCGAGCAGGCTGCCGTCCTGCCGCTGCATCGGCGCTTGGAGCCACCGTCGCACGTACAGCAGGATCCACCGCTGGTCGGAGTGGTGGGCGACCGCCTTGAGAACCAGATCATGATCAAGGTTGTCGAAGAAGCCACGGATGTCCATATCGATCACCCAGTCGGCTTTCCAACACCGCTCCCGGCACACCGCCACCGCATCCAACGCGCTGCGCCGCGGCCGATATCCATACGAGTCGGGGTGAAACACAGGTTCGACCTCCGGCTCCAGGACCATCGCCGCTACCGTCTGCGCGATTCTGTCGGCCACAGTGGGCACACCAAGCACCCTGACCCCACGTCCCCCAGGCTTATCGATCTCCACCATCCGTACCGGCGGCGGGAAGTAGCAGCCCGACGACATCCGATTCCACAGCTTGTAGAGATTGCCCTTCAGGTCCACCTCGAACTGTTCGATCGACTCGCCGTCCACGCCCGCCGCGCCCTTGTTGGCCTTGACCCTCAAGTACGCCTCGAACACCAGGTGTTTCGAGATTTCGAACGACTTCGGTCCGCTCATCTGGTTCCTCCCGGGAACTCCGGTTGGCCACCAAGCTGACCAGGATGATCCGTCCCCTTCGCTCCACCCGCATTACCAGGCTTCCGCACTACTACGAGACGGTCTGCCCCCGTGCCCCGCGTCGGTACTCGACCCCTCACGGTTTTGTCCGCTTGGGGATCTCCCTCTCGCCGCCACCCCATCGGGGAAGCAACAGTATCGGGGCGACAGGTTCCCACGTTCCATGCAAGAGCCCAGATCAGGCTCGCGCCGCCTACATGCCGAACGCCATCTGGGCAGTCAGCAGGCATCCCCCAGACTTGTCCCGAGGCCCAGGTCTTGCCCCGGTTTTGACGCCATTGGAGTTTTTTACGACACGTCATCAGCGGTTCGCTCTCGCTCGCCTTCCTGACCCATACCTGACGCAATCTCTGCCGCGCCTTTTCCCGCAGCGCTCACCACGACCGGCACTTAACCGACGCAGCCTGCGGTGGTTTGGAACCTCGGTAGTTGTCAAGTCAACTGAGACAGTTGATCTTACTGGGTTGGCTGCAGGACGGGTTGGTTGATCCACGCCTGCTCGGGTAGGCGTGGCGGGCTGGGCCGGCGGCTGAACCGCTCGGGATGGCGCGCATGGGCGCGGTCGAGGGTGGCCTGACGATGGGCCCGGATCTCGGTCGCGGTGTCGAAATGGACCGACGCCGGGGTGTGCATGCCGATCCCGGAGTGGCGGTGCTCGTGGTTGTAGGCGGCGAAGAACCGCTCGCAGAACTCGCGGGCATCAGCGAGGGACCCGAACCGGTCCGGGAAATCGGGCAGGTACTTCAGCGTCTTGAACTGCGCCTCGGAGTAGGGGTTGTCGTTCGAGCATCTCGGCCGCGAGTGCGACCGGCTGATCCCGAGATCGATCAGCATCTCCGATACCGGTTTGGAGGTCATCGACCCGCCCCGGTCGGCGTGAATCGTCTGCGGGATGACGTGGTTGCGGGCGACGGCGTCGGCGAGGAAGTCCTTCGCCACGACTGCGTCCTCGGCATTCGCGACCAACCAGCCGACGACGTAGCGGGAGAAGATGTCGAGCACCACGTACAGCTTGTACCACTCACCCTTGCGGGGGCCTTTGAGCGCGGTGATGTCCCAGGACCACACCTGGCTCGGGCCGCGGGCGAGCAACTCCGGGCGGACACGCGGCGGGTGGGTGGCCTGGGCGCGCCGTTCCCGGCTCTGCCCGGCATCGCGGGCGATCCGATACATGCTCGACTGCGAGCACCAGAACCTGCCCTCGTCGAGCTCTCGGGCCCAGACCTGCGGGATCGCCAGGTCCCGGTAGGGCTCGGAGTTCAGCACCTGCAGCACGGCGGCACGCTCGTCGTCGGTGATCGTCGACGGCGGGAGCCGGCGGGGCCGGTGCGGGCCGTGCAGCGGCCCGATGCCCACCCCGGACGGGTCGACCCGGCGGTAGTGCGTGGCCCGCGACCGGCCAGTCAACGAGCATGCCGCCGCGACAGACACCTCCGCAGCGCGCAACCGGTCAAACGCGACGTTCAACGCTTCTTCCGCGACGCCGACGGTTCCCGGTCGTCCGCGCTCTCGGACAGCTGCTCCAAGAGCGCGTGCGCTTTTCCCATGATGTCCAACGCCGTCCGCGTCTTCGTCAAGTCCGCTTCGAGTTTCGCATTCCGGGCCCGGAGTCGCTCCAACTCGGCTGTCTCCGCCGAGCGCTTCGGTCGCTTCTCCGACCGCCGGGAATCGGCCACACCTTCCAACGCGCCAGCGTCTCGGGCGCGGGTCCACTCGATCACATGCGACGAATACAAGCCCTCGCGGCGAAGGACCGCGCCCTTCTCACCGTTCGGCGCGGACTCGTACTCCGCCACGATCGCCAGCTTGTACTCCGCGCTGAACGACCGACGCGACGGACGCGGTGACGGACCACCCGCCGACCGCGGACCCGCCGCCGACCCACCGCCGCTGCTGGCCGCCGCACCGCGACGCTCCTCCGATGACACGAGCACCAGGATCTCCGATCACGCCCTCTGCTGTGAACCGCTGACTTCGAGCTGTCTCAGATGATCTTGGCAGAGAGGGCCTCCCCCTGCAGGGCGACCCCGGAGGACCTACCTCCATCTCTCACACAGCACCGCTTCCAAAGGCTCTACATCAACGCCTCCTTCAGCGTTCGTGGCACACGACCTGCGGAAACATGCCTTCTGCAGGTCAGCGTCACATCGTTCAAGGTTGATGGGAGCAGTTCAGCGCCGTTGCGCACACAAACCTGCTCCCCTGCTGCTCCCCGCCGTGCTCCCCATAGCCACCCGCTGACCGCTAGGCACGGCCCTCGCGGGGGCGCGCGCGAGAGACCGGCCGTAAGCAGGCCTTCGCAGCGGGCCGAACGCGCTCGTCCGGACCCTCGGGCGAGCCGGCCAGCGGCGCAGGCTGCCCGTCGAGCAGCGAAGGGACCACGATCATGAGCAGGAATCCTGAACCGAGGCCGGGCCGACCGGCGCTGCGGCTGCCGCGACGCCAGCGGCACCCAACTCGGCACCCATTGCCTGCAATTGACCCAACACCGGCACGACACCTGGGGCTTCGCTGTCGACCTACCCCCATGTCGCTGTATTCCGCGAATCTCCGGCGCTCGGCGGCGACTTCTCGCAGCCGTTGTACTCGCAGTGGCCGCTGAGCCACCATGCGGTCGAGCTTTCGCGAGTCGCATTTCGTGTCTGCCACGGACCCTGCAGTATTCAACCGTCGCCGCGAGCGCGGCCACCTCACGGCGAGATCGTCATGGGCCCGTCGAGGCCCCATTCCTCGACGAGGGAGCCGATCTCGGCCCGCAGCCGGACGAGTGCACGATGCTGGGTGACCCGCACCGCGCCTTGCGTGGAACCGATGGCGGCGGCGGTCTCTTCCGCCGACATGCCGACCGCCACACGCAGGAGGAGCACGTCGCGCTGGCGTGGGGTGAGCAGGTCGAGCAGGTGTCTGAGCTGTTCGAGGCGCTCCTGGGCGAGCACCTGCTGCTCGGGTCCGTCGTTCAGCACCGGGGAGTCGGGCAGGTCGGGGACGGGGTCGCACTTGTTGCGTCCCATGGCCCGGTAGGCGTCGGCGACCTTGTGGGCGGCGATGCCGTAGACGAAGGCCCGGAAGGACAGGCCCTTGAGCTGGTAGCCCGGCAGCGCCGCGACGACGGCGAGGCAGATCTCCTGCGCGACGTCGTCGGCCGAACCCACCACGGACTCGCGCTGACCGATACGGGCGCGGCAGTAGCGCAGCACGAGCGGCCGCAGCTCGCGGAGCAGCCGGTCGCCCGCCCCCGGCACCCCGCTATGGGTGGCCTGCACGAGGGCATTGAAATTCGGTTCTTGGTCGTCGACGGCGAGATCGGCTTCGCGACTCCGATCGGGAGCGTCGCGCCGCTGCAGCACGGCGGTCATCGAGGACACCGCACCCTGAGAACTTGTGTGGACAGCACGGAACAGTCCCTCCCTGCGCCCACGCGTGCGTGGGTCAACCGATCAGGACGGGAGTGCATCCGCGGAAGTTGCGCCGTTGTCCCCCAGACAGCAGCACGGACAGACATCGCCCTAGTGCCCCTCGACCAGTGCCGGGTCGTCGCCGTGCCTGACGATGACCCGTCGCGTCCGGCAGATATGTGTGGTGTCCGCCAACCGCGTACCCATTTTGGGTGGCCACCAAAGTGGAGTCAAGTACAGTTTGCGTCGCCGGCCGGTGACGCTGCGCGTATGCACATGCGTTCGTCGAACCGGTGGGACCCGATCTGTACCCCGTGTGATGGCGAATGCGCTCAAACTGAACTGTCGAGGCTGACGATCTCGACGAACGGCCTGAGGACTGGACCGGTTCGACGGAAAGCTGACGCTGATCCTCGGCGCAGACACCGACACCGAGGCCTGGCGCAGCGCCGCGGCATCCTCGACTGTACCGCTGCAGGTACTCGGCGCACGCCGCGTGTTTGCGTGTGGCGCGGGGATCCTCCGACGCTAGGGCCTCGCCGACGGCGGTACAGTGCTCGTCCGGCCACACGGCCATCTCGCCTGGAAATCCCCAGCGCCGCCGAACCGCCGACCCACTGCTCACTGCCCTGGACATTACCCGCGGCCGGGTCAGCGACCGACGGAGCGACGCGTCCGCGGAAGGCGGGAGCACTACAGCGTCCGAGTCCGAATCAGAGGCATCGCAGAGGGTCGCGCGGCCCGCAGTCGGGCGCAGTAGGGCCTCGACCGCGGGGCCCCGCCGGACAGTTCAAGCAGGTGCGCAGCAATCACCCATGCGAGCACGGCAACACGCGCGAGCTCGCTGGCGCTGGCGCCGGCGCTGGCCTGGGGTCAGCTCGATTTGAGACGGTGCCGCGCGGCAGGTTGAGGCAGGGTCTGCCCGCCATCGACAACCGGCACCCAGAGTGCCGCGCTGCCGTGGGCTGCATGTCTTCGCCGCCGCCGTCAACGGGATCGCCTCCTCGATCCGCAGTGGCTCGATGCAGGAGATGGTCCCCGACCCCTTTCCCGCATTCCGGGGGCAGCGCAGCGACCGGCATCGTCGGTGAGGTCGGCGAGGCGTTACCGGTATCCCAATCGGGTGACGAGGTGCCGCGTCCGACGCCGACGCCGACACCGACACCGAGGCCCGGATCGCGGGGACCGTGCATCGAGTTCAGGTACGCGACTTGGTACGTCCCGAACCTTCGCCGCGTTCGCCTCGACGTACCCGTAACCGGGCCGGCCGACGACCACCTTCCCGCGCCCACTCCAGGCGGTGACCGCCTGCCCGAAACATCGGCCGCCGGCGGACACGCTTTCCAGCTTCAGCCCGTCGGAGAAGAGGACCACGCCATGTCCGATCGAGAAATCACCCGCCAGCCGGGCGAGGCCAACGGAGGTGCGGCTGCGCGGCACCCGCGTGTCGTTCCTCAACGGCGCCGACGGCGCCGACGGCCGCCCGACGTTCGAGGTACGCCCGCGCCCGGCTTCGACACCGGCCCACATCGGCACAGCCGGATCGAGGAGTACTTCAACGTCGTCGACGGCGAGATGAGCCCGGGCGCGCTGGGCGGCCGGACTGAACGTGTCATGGCTTCGCTCTGCTACCGACCGGCACGACGGCCCCGGCGCAGTCGCGCTAGATCTGCCGTACGGGCAGCACCTGGTCGAGTCCCGAGACCTCGATCACTCGGGCGAGCAACCCGTTGCTGAGGATGGTGACCTCGGCGATCCGGTCTGCGAACTGGAACAGAACTCGAAGACCGGAGGTGTCGAAGTAGCTGGAGGCGGTGAGGTCGACGACCGTCCGAGGATGTGTGTCGATGGCGGCGGCTACGGCGTCGTGGAGGTGCGGCGCGGTGGCCAGGTCCACCTCGCCGACGACGGTGATCGTCGCAGTCTGATTGACCAGCGTTGTGGTGATGTCCAAGCTCGGCATCGGCCCGTCCTCCTCAGCCCAGTGAGGCTACGACCGATCGGTGGCGGTGCGAAGCCTCGGATCGATCACGATCGGCGGAGCCGCTACCGGGTGTTCGCTGGTCGCTACCTGAGAGCGCGCGCGAAAAGCAGATGAACGTCTGGGCGGTTTTAGCCGCTTGGTGGCGAGGGTAGAAGGCGGCATGGACACGCAAAACGGCAGGTCCGCGGCCCGGCCATAACACCCGAGCCTCCGTCGGGGAGGAGCATCCACCTCGTGGCTGAACGCAGCAGACCTACGCCCTTTCGCGACCATGTCCACCAGTGGTGACCGTATGCGGTTCGCGCTGAGACTGCGCGCCGAGCGCACCAATCTGAGCGTGATGCGCCAGGCGCTGACCACGTGGTTGGCCACACACGCCTGGCCGACCGAAACTGCGATGCCGTGGTGACCGCAGTCAGCGAAGCGTGCACGAACGCGGTCCTGCACGCCTACCCCGACGAAGGCGAAGGCGACTTCGAGGTCACTGCCCGGGTCGACACCGTCGGCATGCGTCGCTACGTCCGGGTATGGGTGCGTGACTGGGGCCGGTGGCAGCCGCAGCGCTCGACGACGGCGAGCGCCACATTGGACTGGTCCTGATCCGCCATCTGATCGACCAGTTCGATGTGCAAGCCCTTCCCGACGGAACCGAGCTGGGCGTCATCAGCTGGCCAGTTCCCAGCAGCCGCACATCAGTGCGCGCAGTGCGCGCCGCCACGTTAGCAACGTGCTGAGCGAGCTCGGGCCGGCTTCTCGCACCCAGGTGGTGTTGGGACGTGCGCAAGGAATGGGTCGACCACTTGGTCTCGCACGGATATCGACCGCGTTTACGGGACGTGCGTGAGCGGGCCCCGATCGATCGGGGTCAACTCGGCTGGCGGCACGTGTGAGGATTTCGTGTGAGCGGTGCGAGGGAGTTGCCGAGGCGGCTCGCCGCCATGGCCTGACCGCAGGACACGGCGGCTTCGGATCCGAACCGCCGTGCACGCCACCTTCGCTTCTACAATGACGGCCGCGCCGTCGGGCTACGCGTGTGCGGCGTTGCACCCTGGCGCTCGTGGACTCCCCTGCTCGATCTCGGTGTGGGTTCAGAGGAGCCACCGTTGTGCGGGATCGGGCGTGTAGGTGCAGGTCGTGCCGGTGTGGATGGTGGTGAGTAAGTGTGCGCCGAGTTCGGGGTGCGCCCGCCGAACCCGGCGTAGAGCGTCGCGGATGCGGGCGGTGACGGTTTTGCGGGCACGTTCGGTTTCGTCGCCGAGCCTGCGTGGCCGTCCGCCGATGCCTTGCGCCGCGCGCAGGTGTGCGATCAGAGCGTCCCGTTCGGAGCGGGCACGCTCGCCGTCGTCCCCGCCGCCGTCGATCAGGGACTGCAGGGTGGCGAGGCGGGTCCGGATCTCCGTGAGCGCGCGCCGGTCGAGCACCGGGTCGGCGCCGGTGACCGGGACCGTGCGGCCGAGCAGCGTGAACACGTGCACCGGACGGTGCGGTGCGGCGAGCATCGCCGCGATGTCGTGCAGCCCCTTCGCGTCGGGCAGCGTGACCTCGCGGCCGCCGAAGCCCAGCCGCCAGAAACCGTCGACGAGCCGAAACATGTCGCGCGCCGGATCGGACGCCAACAGGGCGAGATCGGCCCGGCACCGCTGCGCCCACGCGCCACCACCCATCCGCTCGTACTGCTCGATCGCCGCCCTCAGGTACCGCGTCGCGTCGGCGGGCCGACCGGACGCGGCGGCGAGCGCACCGAGGTGGTGGTCGACCGCGCCGTGGTAGGCGGCGCAACCGCCGACCAGCACGTGCAGGCCCGAGTACGGCGCGAGTTGCTCGTGGGCCCAGTCGCGCTGCCCGGCGCTGCCGACGGCGGCGAAGACCGACGCCGAGATCGCGGCGAACTCCAGGTCGTACTGACCCGGCACGGTCTGCGGGGCGTAGGCGGCGACCGCGGCCGCCGCTGCGGCGCGATCGCTGTGGTGCATCAGCGTCCATGCCTGCAGGAGCGGGTAGACCGGCCACAGCGGGTCGGCCGCGCCCAGGAGTTCGTCGAGCGCCGGCGCGGGTGCCCCGAGGATGCCGAGGGCGCCGGTCAAGGTGGCGAAGCAGGCCATCGCGTCGGGCACGCCGATCGCCCGGCCCAGCGACAGCGCCGCACCCGCCAGCTCCTGCGCCTCGCCGACCCGCCCGAGCACCTGGGCCAACGTCGCTCGCCTGCTGAGCGCACCCCACCGGCCCCTGGCGTGCCCGAGCTGGTCCGCGTCGCGGGTGTAGCGGGCCAGCTCGGCGACCCCGGCCGGATCGCCCGCCTCGATCAGCGCCGCGGCGCGCAGCAGCACGGCCTCGGCGACCAGGTCGTCGTCGCCGGCCTCGCGGGCCGCCGCCGCCATGTCCGCGAGCACCGCCAGGCGCGCGGCGGTGTCGCCGGGTGCCCACGCCACGTCGTGCTGGGCGAGCAGCGCGTGCGCGAGCGCGCCCGGATCTCCGGCGGCACCGGCCAGCTCCACGGCCTCGCGGGCGACCGCGACGGCGCCGGAACCGTCAGGGTCCAGCGCCGCGTGCCGCAGGACCCCGGCCAGCGCGGCCAGTACCCGGGACCGCACTGCCCGGTGCGGCCCGCCGGCCAGCAGCGCGGCCGTCTCCTCCAGCAGCGCGCGGGCGACGGGGGCGTCGGTGCCGGACCGCACACCCTGTGCTGCCACGCCGAGCGCCGCGTCGGCGAGCGCGACCGGGTCGGGCCCGATGCGCGCGAGCTCGGCCGCCCGCAGGTAGGACTCCCGGGTCGCGTCCGCATCGCCTGCCCGCTGGTGCGCCGCGGCCAGGCCGAGCAGTAGCTCGATCCGTCGGGACGGGTCGGCCTCCACGTCGTGCAGCAGGGCCAGCGCGGTCGCGTAGTGGCGAACCGCGTCCTCGTGCCCGAGCCGGGCCGTGGCCTCCTGCGCCGCGCGCACCGACCAATGCAACGCCTCGCGAGCCGTCGGGGGACCGGCGGCCACGAAGTGGGCGGCCAGCCGTGCGGCCCCGCCGACGGCGGCCGGGTCCGCACCGTCCCCGGCCAGCGCCAGCAACCCCTGACCCACGACGGCATGCAGCTGGGTCCGCCGCGGTGCCGACAGCTGCGCCAGCACCGTCTCCCGGTACAGGTCATGCGCGAACCGCAGGCCGGTGACGTCGCCGACGAGCACCCTGGCCCGCTCGGCCTCGTCGAGCAGGCCGGAGGCCATGGCGGCGTCATCGGGTCCGATCTCCGCCAGCAGCGCAGGCTCCACGTCGCGGCCGGCGACCGCCGCGACGGCCAGCAGGTCGACGCAGGGCTGCGACAGCCTGGCCAGCCGGAGCCGGAGCGTGTCGACCACCCCGGGCGGGACCGCACCGGTGCCCGTGCCCTGCCAGTCGCCGCGGGCCACCATCAGCCGGGTCAGCTCCCGCACGAAGAACGGGTTGCCGCCACAGCGGCGGTGCACACGTTCGGCGAGCTCGGGATCCGGCGCCGGACCGGCCACGTCCGCCATCAGCGAGGTGACCCCCTCCACGTCCAGGCCGGCCAGCGGCAACGTCGGCACGGACCCCGACAGCAGCCGCGACACCGCATCGGCCTCGGTGTCGCGGTAAGCGCCCAGCAGCAGGACCGGTGCGTCGGCCAGGCCGCGCCGCACGAACTCGAGCAGGCCGAGCGACGGGTCGTCGGCCCACTGCAGGTCGTCGAGCACGACGACCAGCCGCCCCGCCGCGGCCAGCGCTGTGGTGACCGCGTCGAACAGCTGGAACCGCGCCTCGGGCACCTCGATGTCGCTCGTCCGACCGGCCCGGTCGAGCAGGAACGCGGCATCGCCGAGCTCAGAGGCCGCCAGGCTGCGCACCACCTGCATCCACAACCAGTACGGCGGCGCGCCTCCGCCCTGCCACCCCATCCCACGCAGCACCCGGAACCCGGCCGCGCCGGCCCGCCGGGCCTGCTCGCCGAGCACGGCCGACTTCCCGATCCCCGGCTCCCCCGCGACGAGGAGCAGTCCCCCGGAACCGGCGGCCGCCTCGGCGAGCGCGGCTCCCGTCACGGCCAGCGCGGCGTCGCGGCCCACGAGCCGTGCGCCCTGGTGCGCGGTGCCGACCGACACGGTGCGCTCCTCGCTCCGCAGAGGTGAGGCGCACATCATCGCCCCGTCAGGGGCGCAGCTCCAGCACGAGGTTCAGCGGCGCCTCGACCGGCAGCGCACGAACACGGGTGAAGCCTGCAGCAGCCGCCGTGCGCCGCAGCAGCTCCCCGCCGGCCTGGGTGCCCAGTGGCGCCGGCGCGGTGGACACTGCTTGAGCCACCGCGTTCGGGGTGCAGATCAGCGTCGAGACGGCGTAGAACATCCGCCCCATCGGGGTGAGGTTGTCCTCCACCCGATCGGCCGCCGCCGGTTCGACCAGGAGCACCGCACCGTCCGGCGCCAGCACTGCCCGAGCCCGCACCAGCGCCCCGACGGGGTCGCCGAGATCGTGCAGCGAATCGAAGAACGTGACCAGCGCGTAACCGGAACCGGGCAGGTCGGCGGCGGCGCCGACCTCGAACCGCACCCGGTCGGCGACCCCGGCCCGCTCGGCGGCGCCGCGCGCGTGGGCCACCGACACGTCGTGGTAGTCCACGCCGAGCACCTGCGACGCGGGGAAGTGCCGCGCCACCGCGACGGTCGGCGAGCCGTAGCCGCAGCCGACGTCCACGAC
The DNA here is from genome assembly GCA_963727745.1 of uncultured Actinomycetota bacterium. Classification (GTDB taxonomy): domain Bacteria; phylum Actinomycetota; class Actinomycetes; order Mycobacteriales; family Pseudonocardiaceae; genus Pseudonocardia. The sequence continues at coordinate 25,958 of CAVSHL010000017.1, read as the reverse complement.
GGTGCCACCCGTGCGCAGCGCCGCCGTGACCGGGCCGAGCTGGTCGAGCACCGCGCCGATGAGCGCGTCGGGCAACGCAACCCTGGTCAGCGCATCGCTGCCGTGCCAGAACTGCGCGTCGTGGCGGTGCCAGCCGAAGCCCTCGCCGGCGCCGAACGCGGCCGCGAAGGCGTCGAACCCGGCCCCGAGCGAGGAGAACATCTCGGTGCACGCCTCCACCATCTCCGCACCGGGCCCGTGCAGCAGCGCACCCGCCACCGCGTCGGGCAGTACGAAAGTCTCGTCGTCGGGTGCGTAGGTCAGGTAGCCGCCCGCGGCCTGGGCGCGGCACCACTCCCGCACGAGGGCCGCGTTCCCCCCGATGCGGTCGGCGAGCTCTGCTGCCGAGAGCGGGCCGGCGCCGGCCAGCGCCGTCCACAGACCGGTACGGGTGCCTAGTGACGTGAGCAGCACCCCGAGCGAGCCGCCCAGCTCCGTGACGAGCTGGCCGATCACGGCCTCCGGGGTCCGTTCCTCGACGATCGCGGTCATCTGCGTTCCTCCCAGCGGATGCGGCCGGCGCGGTCGCCTGCCGTCACCTCGATGGCGCGAGCTGCCGCCTCGCGATCCGCGAGGACCGATCTCGCGCCTCCAGGGCACCACCCCTGCTCACCGGAGGTCGACCATGTTCCTCAGCGCCTACCACTACGACGGCGACGCCGCACCGCTGCTGGCCGCGTACGACCGGCTGCGCGCCCAGTTCCCGTCCGACGCGTTCCTTCTGGACGTCTGCGTCGTCACCACCACCGGGATCACCGTCCTCGACGCCTGCCCGTCCCAGAAGGTGTCCGAGCAGTTCAGCCAGGACCCGGACTTCCGCCGCCGGACCGCCGAGGCCGGGTTGCCGCAGCCGCGGATCGAACCGCTCGGCGAGGTCCACGACGTCGTCGCCCGGCCCTCGGTGTCGTCGTGACCGGCGTCGCCGTCGATCTCGCCGCCTTCGACGCGACCGCTCAGGCCGAGCTCGTCCGCCGTGGTGAGGTCGCCGCCCACGAGCTGGTCGACGCGGCGATCGACCGCATCGAGGAGCTCGATCCGGCGCTCAACGCCGTCGTCGTGCGGCTCTACGACCAGGCGCGGGCCGCGGTACCGGCGGCTGCGGCGAGCGGCGGGCCGTTCGCCTGCGTGCCGTTCCTGGTCAAGGACCTCGTCCAGGAGATCGAGGGCACACCGTTCACCGAGGGGTCGCGGTTCCTGCGGGGCACCGTGTCGGGCCACACGTCCGAGCTGGTCACCCGGCTGCGGCGGGCCGGCCTGGTGATCGTCGGGCGCACCAACACGCCCGAGTTCGGCATGCTGCCGACGTGCGAGTCCGCCCTGCACGGCGCCGCCCGCAACCCGTGGGATCGCACGCGCTCCACCAGCGGATCCAGTGGCGGCTCGGCGGCAGCGGTCGCGTCCGGGATGGTCCCGATGGCCCACGGCAACGACATGGGCGGTTCGCTGCGCTTCCCGGCCTCGGCCTGCGGGCTGTTCGGGCTCAAACCGACCAGGGCCCGCACTCCGCTCGGGCCCGAGTACGGCGACGTGCTCGGCGGATGGGCCGTCGAGCACGCGTTGACCGTCTCCGTGCGCGACAGCGCGGCCCTGCTCGACGCCACCGCAGGGCCAGGCGTCGGGGATCCCTACCCGGCGCCGCCGCAGGTCCGCCCGTTCGCCGCCGAGGTCGGCGCCGATCCCGGCACCCTGCGCATCGCGTTCAGTACCCGCACGCCCGACGGCGAGCCCGCCCACCCGGACTGCATCGCGGCACTCGAGGACGCCGTGGCGCTCTGCGCGGAGCTGGGGCACGAGCTGGTCGAGGCCGACCTGCCCGGTCTCGACGAACAGGTCGGCGCCGCCATCGGTACGTGTTTCGGCGCCGCCATGGCGTGGATCGTCGCGTACTGGGTGCGCAGGCTCGGCCGCGAACCGGGACCCGACGAGCTCGAACCCCTCACGCGCGCCTACCTGGACGGTGGCCGTCGCGTCGACGCCGCGACGTACCTGCTCGCCGTCGAGGACCTGCAGGCCTTCGCCCGCACGGTCGCCACCTTCCTGACCGGTGTGGACCTGTGGCTGACCCCGACCATGTCCGAACCGCCCGCACTGCTCGGCGAGATCGTCTCGACCTCCGATGAGCCGCTGCGCGCGGCAGAGCGCGGCGGCGCCACAGTGCGCTTCCCCGCCGTCGTCGCCAACATCACCGGCAGCCCGGCGATGTCGGTCCCGCTGTGGTGCAACGCCGACGGGCTACCGATCGGCGTGCACTTCCTCGGCCGGTTCGGGGCCGAGGCCACCCTGTTCCGGCTCGCCGCGCAGTTGGAGGCAGCCAGGCCGTGGGCGCGCCGTCTGCCCCCGATCCACGCCTGATCCCCCGGAAGATGGGGGAAACGCCCCATGCCGGCGGGGGGCTGGATTCCTACGCTTCGCGAACGAGTCCAGCGAAGGAGATCGAGATGCCGAAGGTGTCGAAGACGAGTGCCGCGCAGGTCGATGAGCGTGGGCCGGGTAAGGAGTGGCATGCGGAGTTGGACGGTTACAAGGCCAGCTTCGTGAGCGTGTCCGCTGATGTGGATCTCACCGAGCTGCTGCGCGGTCTGCCGGGCGATCGGTGCGACTGCCCGCACTGGGGCTACGTGCTCAAGGGTCGGATGTGGTTCCGGTTCGGCGAGCGGGAGGAGTCCTACGAGGCGGGCGACGCGTTCCACGCGCCGGGCGGCCACACCTCCGGCGCCGACGCCGGCAGCGACTTCCTCGTCTTCAGCCCGACCGAGCTGATCAGCGTGGTGGAGGCGCACATGATGCGGCGGGCGCAGCAGCTGCAGCGCACCTGAGCCTACGGCGACGCGGGCGCGTCCTCGGGCAGGAGCCCGCGCTGCACGGCCCACAGGCTCGCCATCGTCCGCGTCGTCACCCCGGTCTTGGTGTAGATGCGCTCGACGTGGTTGCCGACGGTCTTCGGGGAGATCACGAGGTGCGCGGCGATCGCCTTGGTCGAGTGCCCGCGCGCCACCAGCTGCAGGATCTCCACCTCCCGCGCAGTCAGGGAGGCGGGGTTCTCCCGGCGCCGTACCCGGTGTCCGGCCGCGGCCAGCACGGCGTCAACGGCGTCGGCGTCCAGGCGCCCGGCGGTGACCTCGGCGCGCAGCTGCACGGCTGCGTCGTCGGGCGTGCGGGCCGGGCGGTAGGGGCGCGGCTCGCACATGGACCGGTAGGCCTCCGCCGCCGCGAGGACGCGGGCGTGGCGGGAGATCGCCGCCCCGGAGAGGCCACGGGGATACCCCGAACCGTCGAGCCGCTCCCGGACCTGCACCGCGATGGCGCCCAGCGGCGCGAGCGCCACGGACTGGTGCAGCATCCGCTCGGTCAGGTACGGGTGCATGCGCACCCGCTCCCGCTCCCCGGCACCGAGCGGACCGGGCTTGTCCCAGATGGAGTTGGACACGCCCAGCCGGCCGAACCCGTGCACCAGCCCGGCGCGCACGAGGGTGCGGACGTCGGCGGGCGGGAGCCCGAGCCGGGCGCCCGCGGCGCCGGCCAGCTCCGCCACCGCCCGCGCGTGCCCGAGCGTGTAGGGCGACTTGAGGTCGATGAAGTCCGCGACCGAGCGCAGCGCCGCGTCGAACCGATCCCCGGACACGACGACGGCGAGCGCGGGTTCCGCGTCGATCACCGCAGTCCACGACGCGACCCCGTCCAGACCAGCGAAGATCGCGTCCGGGTCGGCGCACAGCGCGGCGGCGAGATCGGGGTCGAACTGCCGGCCGCTGCGCCGCTTCGCGAGGTCGGTGACGGCGTCCACGCCGCCCACCCGGTGCGCCACCTCGGCGAACTCCGCCAGCTGCGCGAGCCTCGACGCCACCGGAACCGCGTCCTTGCGCAGCTCACCCGGCCAGCCCCGCCCGTCCCACTGCTCGTACGCGGCGCTCAGCGCGTCCAGCACCGCCGGCGGCAGGCCGAGCTGCTCCCCCAGCATCCGCGCCATCACGGAGTGGTGGTTGATCATGTTGTCGAGGTCGTGGTGGCCCCCGACGGCGAACTCCAAGCCCAGCCGGAAGCGCCGCAGCAGCGGATGGCCCGAGCCGATCCGGCGCATCGCCGCGGCGGTGCTGCGCACGCTGCGGAACTCGTAGGCGTACTTGTCCGCCTTCAGCCCAATGTCGTCGCCGAACCACTTCGCCTGCTCGTGCGCGTCGGTATGGCAGCCCACGTTGATCAGCAGGGCCGTGTAGTAGACGACGGCCCGTTCCTGCTCGCCGAGCCCGATCCGCTCACCGAGCCGCAGCGCGATCAGGCACTGCCGCAGCACGTGCTCCATGGGCTGGCCGAACCCCAGGTCGATGCCCAGCGACAGGGCGGCCACCAGCTCGGCGAGCCGGACCTGGGCACGGTCGGGCTCGGCGCCGCCGCTCACACCCGGCGCCGACCTTCGGCGAAGAACGCGGCGATCAGCTGGGCGTCGGGCAACTCGTCGGCACCGCGGAGGGCACCGAAGGGCGCGTTCCAGAATTCGGCAGGTCGGAGCACCCCGCGAGGATCGCAGTGGATGACCAGCCACGGCAATCCGTCGGTGAGACCTGCGGGCGACGGAAAACGGCAGGTCAGCCCAGTACAACGCATTTTTGACGAAAGTCGCTTCCGACGTCGATCAACTATCGGGTACCCAGCCGATCCGGGCAGTTCGATGCCGACCATGAGGTAGGTGTCCTTGTAGCGCTCAACGCTGACCCCTCCAAGCCGCGAAGCTTGTGGATCGGCTGATCGTGACGCTGGGCGGTCTCGTCGTCGGCCTCGCTCTGTTGCTGATCCGGTCGGCCGTCGTGAGCTCACGTCCGACGGCATGCACCGGTCGGCCGTTCTTCCGGACTCCGAAGCGAGCGGTGATCGCGTTCACCTGACGTCGCCGGCCTGCACGAGAGTCCACCAAAACCCGCCGAGGGTGAACCCGATGTCGAGGTTCGCGTCATCGGCTCCACCCTCAGCGCGGGCCAGGCAAGTCAGTGATCTGATGCGCGCCCGCCTCCGGCCAGGAGCGTGGGCGGAACCGCACCGCGCGGCCGCGCTCGTCGACGCCGCCACATCCGGCGCAGACCGCGATCGACCTGCACCGGCTCGTGGGGTCGTCCACCGCCCTGCCGGGTCACCGTTGCCACTTCGTAAGGGTTGTGACCCCGATCACAGCGTAACGTGCCGGGGACTCGCACTCAGGCCGTTCCGAGGATGGACCATGACACCCGACCCGACGCGGCAGGAGGCGTTCGCCGGCCTCATGGTCGACGTGCTCAACAAGGGGGCGCTAGCCCTGCTCACTAGCGTCGGGCACCAAACCGGCCTGTTCGACACCATGAGCACGCTGCCGCCCTCCACCAGCGACGACGTCACCAAGGCGGCGCACCTGGACGAACGCTACGTCCGCGAGTGGCTCGGCGGCATGGTCGTGGGCGGGATCCTGGAATACGACCCACACGGCGCGACGTACACGCTGCCCCCTGAACACGCGGCCTCGGTCACCACCGCCGCTGGCCCCGGCAACCTCGCCGGGATGATGCCGTACATCGGGCTGATGGGCGAGGTCGAGCAGCAGGTCGTCGCCTCCTTCCGGGACGGGGGCGGCGTCCCGTACTCGGCGTACCCGCGGTTCCAGGCCCTCCAGGCGCAGGAGACGGCCCGCGTGTACGACCTGGCCCTCGTCGACACGATCGTCCCGCTGGTCGCGGGTCTGACCGAACGGCTGCGCGATGGCATCGACGTCCTAGATCTCGGCACCGGTCAAGGACACGCCCCCATCGTGCTGGCCCAGGCCTTCCCGCGCAGCCGCTTCCACGGCCTGGACCAGTCCGAGGACGGCATCGCGGCCGCCCGCCAAGAAGCCGACCGGCTGTCGCTGCACAACGTCGGCTTCACGACCAGTGACACGACGCAGATCACCGGGCAGTACGACCTGATCACCGCCTTCGACGTCATCCACGACCTGGCCCGACCGCAGGAAACTCTGAACACCATCGCCGCGTCGCTACGCGAAGGCGGCACCTTCCTGATGGGCGACATCGCCGCCTCCAGCAACTTGGAGGACAACCTCGATCACCCCTTCGGGCCCGGGCTCTACGGCTTCGCGGTCTTCTACTGCATGACCACATCGCTCAGCACCGGCGGCGCCGGCCTCGGCACGGTCTGGGGCGAGCAGACCGCCCGCCGCATGCTCGGCGAGGCCGGCTTCACCGATGTCGCGGTCCACTCGGTCGAAGGAGACCCGATCAACGTCTACTACGTCGCCGCTACCACACCAACCTGACACCACAGGAACCGCTCCTGAGCAGTGGCAAGGCCTTTACCCATGCCCAGGAGCCCTATTTCGCCGCCGGACATCAGCGTCCGGTCGGATGGAGGACACCCCATGGCAAGCATCGAGACAAGAAGCATGGACAGCCCCGACGAGACGCGGACCCCGGACAAGACGAGCGTGAATGTCGTTCACCTCGGTGACGCCACCGTCGCCCGCCTCACGGTCCAGCCGGGCTGGAAGTGGTCGGAATGCATCAAACCAGTGGTCGGCACCGAGAGCTGTCAGGCCGCCCACCTCGGGTACGTCGTCTCCGGCCGGATGCACATCGCCGCCACCGACGGGACTGAAGCCGACGTCGGCGCGGGCGACACCTACTTGATCGCTCCCGGCCACGACGCCTGGGTTCTCGGCGACGAACCCGTCGTGGCGCTCGAGTTCGAGAGCAAGACAGCCGCGACGTACGCGAAAGCCTGAACAGTCACCGGCACGTGCACCGGACGATCCGATGCACGTGCCGGTTCTGTGCCCGCAACCCCATCGCCCGCACGACCATCCCGAGCACGCCTTGGGTTGGCGCCTCCGCCTCTTAAGGGAGAACACCGAGGTCAGCGCGTCAGTTTCCCACTCGCAGTTGTTGACCGCGCCGTACGGCCTGGCGCCCGGAGGATTTCCGCCACGCTCTCGGCCAGCCGGACACCCTCCTCGGCGGCGGCCATGTCGACAGGTGCGTCGCGGACATCATCGGGCCAGGTGTCGACGTGCTGTGACGCCCAGTCGACCCAGTGCGCCACCATCACGTAGAAGTCGGTGAGGAAGCGGCCGGGCAGCTGGTTGAGCGCGGCGCGCTCGGGAAACGCGCTGCTGCCGTCGAGGTAGGCGCGGGCCGCCGCCAGGTTCTCCGCGTTCTCCTCGAGGACCCACACGCGGGTGGCTGCCAGGTTCGCCACCACGTCCGCCTTCCTACCGCTGTCGCCAAAGCTGATCTTGAGCAGCTGCTCGAACTCGAGGATCGGGCCGTCGCCAGGCTCCTGCAACCAGGCGGCGAGCGCCCGCCGACCCTCAGCGGTGATCGTGTAGCGCGTTCGTCGCCGCCGGCCGACGGAGTCGTCGGACGCCCGGGCGAGGCCGTGTCCGACCAGCTTCTTGGGCTCCTCGTACAGCTTGCTCCGGGCGCGCGGCCACATCCGGCGCAGGCTCCGGTCGACCTGCTGCACGAGCTCGTGGGTCGTCCACGGCTTGACGGCCAGCAGCCCGAGGATGGCGTAGGACGTCGTGGTCATCGCCGGAACCCTTGACATGACTCTCCCTTTGGGACATATTGTTCCTCCCAAAGGGAGATTATCAGGTGGCTCAGATGACTGCGACCAACGCACTGCCCGTCGACTCGTCGAACATCGATCAGCTCCGCGCCTGGGACGGCGACGAAGGCGGGTACTGGGCCGACAATGCCGCGTACTTCGACCGGGCGATCGCCGTCCACCACGAGCGGCTGCTCGCGACGGCCGCGATCGGCGAGCGTGATCACGTGGTCGATGTCGGCTGCGGCACCGGTCAGACCACTCGGGACGCGGCCCGCGCCGCGTCATCCGGTTCTGCACTCGGGGTCGACCTGTCCTCACGGATGCTCGACCACGCCCGCCGCCGCGCCGCCGAGGAGGGCGTGCCCAATGTGACGTTCATCCAGGCGGATGCGCAGATCCACGCCTTTCAGCCCGGCGCCTACGACGTGGCGATCAGCCGCACCGGCGCGATGTTCTTCGGCGACCACGCCGCCGCGTTCCGCAACATCGGCCGCGCTTTGCGCTCGGGCGGGCGCCTCGTTCTGACGACCTGGCAGCCCCTGCCGGGCAACGAATGGATTCGCGAGATCTCCAGAGCGCTAGCCGCCGGACGGGACCTGCCGGCACCGCCGCCGGACGCTCCCGGTCCGTTTGCACTGTCTGATCCGGACCACGTTCGCGCCCTGCTCACCGGCGCCGGGTTCGGCGATGTCAAGTTCGAGGGGACGACTGCGGGCATGTGGTTCGGCAACAACGCCGACGACGCCCGCCGTTTCGCACTCGGCGTGGCGGGCTGGATGCTCGAAGGCCTCGACGACGCCGGCCGCGCCCGAGCTGTCGACGCGCTGCACGCCACGATGGCCGCTCACGAGACCTCCAATGGTGTGCTCCTCGGGTCAGCTGCCTGGACCATCCAGGCGACACGGTCGTGACGATCTCTCCGCGCCCCGCGCCCCGCGCCCCGCGCCCCGCGCTCGGGAGCTTCGGCCGCGACGACGCCGGACGACCGACTGCGGCACTCCTGGGGTCGGTGACCTGGACCATCCGGGCAGCCCACCCTTGAAGACCTATGACCACTAAAGGGAGCAACCAAATGAGCCTGTTCGCCGTATCCCGTGACGCCGGTCCGGGTTGGATCGACGGAAAGGGCGCTTTCGAGCAGCCCGCGGTTGACGACCATGCCGAATTCATGAACGGTCTCGCAGCTGAGGGCTTCGTGCTGTTCGCCGGCCCGCTCGCCGGCAGCGAACACGGCCGCATCCGAGTCCTGCTGATCGCAGCGGCCGCCGACGAGGCCGACGTCCGACGCCGCCTCGCCGACGACCCCTGGGAACGCGCACATCGAGTCGTGAGCACGAGCATCGAACCGTGGAATCTTCTCGTCGGCGCAGAGCGCGCCGGCGCACAGCCGGCGGCCCGCTAGACGGACGTCGGAAGCACTCACCAAGCCTGGGGTCAGCCGTCTTCACGATGCGCTCGGCCGAGTCCCGCCTCGGCGGCGTACTGCCGCCTATCGTGGCGCGGTGCTGGCCGACTCACATCCCGACCACGCTAGATCCGAGCTGGTCCGCCGCCTCGTCCGTCGACGCCACTGCCGGCGGCCTCGACCTCTGCCTTGATCCGGGAAACCTCGCGCACCGAGTCGCGCGTGGCCTGGGCCTGGACCATCGGGTTCAGGACGCGCCACGGGCCGCGGAGGTGTCCGGTGTCGGTCGAGGTGAGGCAGGTTCCACCCGAACGGGATCGAGCCGCAACTGCCCTGCACAGTTCAGCATCGCCGACTCGAGGGTGAACCCGAGCGCTCGGCCGGGCTCGAAGGCGGTGATCCGGCCACGCCTGCACCAGCTGCCATCGGCGAACTCCCGCACTCCGCGCGGCGACGCCCGAGACGGAGTCTCGGGTGGTCGGCGTACCGAAGATGAGGTGAACACCCCATGATTCGCGCACCCGGATCCGCGAGCATCTCGGCATGACCACGGATGAGAGAGCTCCTGCCCGCGCGGTCGAACGCACCGGCGGCGCGTATGTGGACGCCGGTGCCGTCCGCACCTACTACGAGGTCCAGGGCGTGGGCGATCCGCTGCTACTCCTGCACGGCGGTTTCTGCGCCGTGGAGACATTCGATGGGTTGACTGCCGGTCTCACCGCGCGGTATCGGGTGTACCTGCCCGAACGGCGCGGTCACGGCCGCACCGCGGACGTCGAGGGCCCGATCACCTACACGGCCATGGCCGCCGACACGATCGCCTTTCTGGACGCGGTCGGCCTGTCGGGCGCGCACCTGGTCGGCTGGAGCGACGGCGCGGTGGTCGCGCTACTGGTGGCGCGGGAGCGGCCGGACCTGGTCGGCAAGCTCGTGATGATCGGGCAGCCGGTGAACTTCGACGGGATTCCGGCGCACATGCGGGCGATGCTGCAGCAGGGGCCGACGACCCAGATGCTGCCGCCGATGCTCGAGCAGCTCTACGCGGCGACGTCCCCGGACGGTCCCGAGCACTTCGACATCGTCGCCGAGAAGCTGTTCGCGCTCTATCGCGTCGAGCCCGACATCGAGCTCGCTGCCCTCGCCGATTTCGCGGCCCCCACGCTGGTGATGATCGGTGACGATGACCTGTGCACCGTCGAGCATGCCGAGGCGATGCGCCGCGCGCTCCCCGACGCCCGGCTCGCGGTCGTTCCCGGCGCGTCGCACGGCCTGCCGATGGAGAAGCCGGCGCTGACGGGTGCGATCGTGCTGGACTTCCTAGGATGAGCTGAACTGGTCGCGGAACGCGGCCGGCAGGACGTCCCGTGCGTGGGTCGAGAGCGAGTCCACGGGCACGGTGCCCGGTGAGGCGATGGTGGCTCGCATCTGGGAGAGGTAGATCCGGCATGCGGAGCAGATCTGCCGGCGTGCGTCCACCGCGGCCGCACGCGACGGGAGTGCACACTCCCGAGGGCGTTCGCCGACCTCGTCGTGGACGCGAGCGGCCGACGTTCGGCGCTTTCCGACTGGCTGGGCGGGCTGGGAGGGTCGTTCAGTGCAGGTCGCAATGACGCACGACGCCGACGCGTTCCGCGCGTTCGTCGACATCCTCACCGTGCAATCGCCACCGGCGCAGGTCATGGCCCGGCCCGGTCTCGTCGAACGGGGGCTGGCGATCGCCGAGGAACGGTCACCGATGGCCGCTCCCGGGCCGACACGCACCCACCTGCTCGAGCTGATGGGCTGAGCGCGTCGGGTCGGTACCCCCACCCGATGGGTGGCGACACCGATCGCGCGCAGGTCCGGCTCGCGGAGTTGGTGGCCGCGCTCTCGCTGGGCATCGATCTCGGTTTCGGCCAGCCCATGGAGCACGTGCTGCGCCAGCGCTTGACCGCGCTGCGGCTCGCCGAATGGATCGGTCTCAACGAGCTGGACCGAGCGGTCGTCTACTACACCGCGCTGCTGCCGCGGTGTGCACCGACACCGATGCGCTCCAGTCCGGGCTGGATTCGATAGCCACCTGGAAGGCCGTGATCGATGCCGAGTCGGCGCTGGCGGTCATCCTGTCCGGTGCGCGGTTCGACGACGCGTTGCGTTCGGTCGCCGACTTCATCGACCTCAAGTCGCCGTACACGCTCGGGCATGCACGCGCAGTGGCCGACCTCGCCGCCAGCGCCGGGGAGCGGCTGGAACGTCCGGCCGCCGACGTTTGCCTGCTCCGACCCGCAGGACTGGTCCACGGTTTCGGTCGCCTCGGCGTGTCCAACTCCAGGTGGGACAAGCCGGGGCCACTCGGTGCCGGGGAGTGGGAGCGCGCGCGAATGCACCCTTACCTCACCGAATGGATGCTGCACCAGTCCGGCGCCCTCACCCCGCTCGGCTCGATCGCGGTGCAGCACCGGGAACGGCTCGATGGTTCCGGGTCCTGCTGCTCCCCGGGGTGCTCACCACTGCTGACAAGGCGCTACGTCCGGGAGCGTCAACGTCCTCTCTACGATCGCTTTTCCGGGCGCGCGCGGGCCCTGCACACCTACCTCACCGAGGACGGGCTCCGGCTCTCGGGCTGGGTGTTCCGACCCCGCGCCGTGCGGGGCGAGCTGCCGACTCTCATCTGGTTACACGGCGGACCGGAAGCGCAGGAACGCCCGCTGTGGCAGCCGCTGTTCCAGGCTCTGGTCGCCGCGGGCATCGCGGTGTTCGCACCCAACGTCCGCGGCTCCGGCGGCTACGGGCGACACTTCGCCACCCGCCGACGATCCCGAACGCCGGTTCACCTCGATCACCAACGTACGCGCCACCGTCGCGTTCCTGACGGGTTCCGGGCTGGCCGATCCGGGCCGGATCGGAGTGGCCGGCCGCTCCTACGGCGGATACCTGACGCTCGAGGCACTCGCCGATTTCCCCGAGCTGTTCGCCGTCGGAGTGGACGTGTGCGGGATCAGCGACTTCGCGACCTTCTTCGCCGAGACCAAACCCTGGATCGCCGACGCCGCCACCACGAAGTACGCCGATCCCGACGCCGACGCCGCCCTGCTGGCGGCAGCTCTCGCCGTTGCACGCGCCGACCGCATCACCGCCCCGCTGCTCGTCGTACACGGCGCCACGACACGAACGTTCCGCTCGGCGAGGCCGAGCGGATCATCGATGCGCTGCGGGCCCACGGGGCGGCGCCGCGCTTCCTGCTGTTCCCCGACGAAGGCCACGACGTGCACGACAGCGGCACCGCGCGCTCTTCGTCCGCGAGGTCCTGGGGTGGGTAGCCGCCCCTATGCAGGAGCCGGGCGAGCAAACAGCCTGAGCGAAGCTTCAGTTGACGCCGAGGCGGTGATCGCGCCCCGCGCGATCCTCTGTGCCACGCTGAAGCCACAACGCGACATCGTCGTCAGGACCGATGACACTCCCGGCTGCCGGGCGCTGCCTGCTGATCACCCCGGACAAGCCCAGTACCGCAGCCGGGTCGTGGTCAACGATCGTGACCCCGGCGAGCAAGGCCATCCGGTACGCCGCAACGACGTTCATCCCCACGAACGAGGGCACCGAGACCTCAGGCCGCTCTGCCATGGGCGATACCGTACGCCCGCAGCACCACCCGACATCATCACCCGACAGCGGCATCAGGCCCGCGTGAACCGATGGTTCGGGTGCCCGCGGCGAAGCGGACCGATGGTCCCGCGCGGGCCATCGGGTCACGCGTCCCGGACGTGGTGGACGCCGGCCCTCGAGGCGCGCAGGTTCAGGCGGAAACGCTGAACTCGGCGGGCCGGCCGGGCGATGCGGCCGCGAGTGCCCGACGGGTGCCTTCGGCGTCGTAGTCCTTGCCGTAGACGGGAGTACCGGGCTGCTGGCGCCACGAGTCGTCGATCGTCCCGCCGTCGACCGGCTCGAAGCCGAGTTCGTCGACGAGATCGAAGACGACCTTCTTGCCCGGGCCGTCGGCACCCGCGACCGGCAGTGCGATCCGCTTGTCGGCGCCCGCGGAAGCGCCCCGCTCGAGCAGGTGCTTCCAGAAGATGCCGTTGAAGACCTTGAACACAGGCGCTCCGATCTGGTCGGCGACCCACCCGCTCTCGGTCATACCGTCCTCGATCTCCGCGATGCGGCCGTCCCGTTGCTGCGGGTAGTAGTTGTTCGTCTCGATGATGGGCGCGCCGGGCTTCGCCTTGGCCGCTATGCCCGGCGCCAGGTCCCGCACGTTCTTCTGCGGGATGCTCACGATCACGACGTCGGCGTCGGTGGCGGCGTCGCCCGCCCACACGGCCGTGGCTCCCGTCTCGGCCACGAGCGCCGCCAGGGTCTCCGGGGCGCGCGAGTTCGCGACGCGCACCTCGTGGCCGAGCGCGATGAGCCTGCGGGTGAGCGAGCCGCCGATGTGTCCTGCGCCGATGATCCCGATCTTCATGTCTACGGCAACGATGTCCGGCGCGGCGGCATTCCTCGGACGCGGCCGATGACGGTCGCCGACCACTGTGCCCTGGCTGGGCACCGATCATGATCGGTCGCTGCAGCGGCCGCACGTGGTGGGCGACCCTACTCGACGGTCCTCCACATCTGCGCGGCCGAGGCATTGCAGGTCGACTGCTGGATGCGGGTGCCGTTGGCGGTCGAGCCGCCGCTCACGTCGAGACACTTGCGGCTGTAGAGATTGACCAGCGGCAGACTGACACCGCGGCTGGGCGTGCCCCAGTACCAGAACTGATTGCCGTCCTGGGAGCAGCCGATCTGGTCGACCTGCGCGCCGTCGGTGAGCGACGAGCCCCTGACCTCCAGGCACAGGTAGGGCGCCTTCTGGTTGACGATCTGGAAGTACGGGCGACCCGACGACGTCGTGCCGACCTTCAGGAGGGTGAAGCGCTGGTTGGGCGAGCCGTAGCACTGCCACAGCTGCGCACGGGCACCGGCGGCGGCGTCCTCGCTGCGGATGTCGACACACTTGTTGCTGCCGAGACCGACCAGCTTGAAGTAGGGCGCGGCCTGGGCAGGTTCGCCGGTGATGGTCGCAGCGCAGGTCATGGCTGCGACGGCGAGACCGACGACAGCCAGGGCTCGGAGCATCCTTGATGGGAAAGACATCGTCGTGTCCATTCGCGGGAGTGGGTGTAGCGGCGCCCGAGCTGGTGGTGATCTCGACGCCGCTCAGATCTCCGCGGGTGCGGGCAGGGCGCCGATCTGCGCCATGAAGGTGAGATCGTCGAGCCGGTTCCACCGCTCGACGCAGCGGCCGTCGGAGAAGCGCAGGATGGTGATGCCCTCGGCGTCGATGGGTGCACCGGTCGCTGCTGCCCCGAACAGCTCGCCGGTGTGGGTGCCGGTGAGGGTGAACCGGACGGCCACCCTGTCGCCTGCGGCGAAGAGGTCCTGCGCGGAGATCGTTGCGTCGGCCACCCCGCTGCGCAACGACCGGAAGAACGCGGCGATCCCCTCGCGGTTCGGAGCGAACGCGGCGGGGAACCCGTGGAACACCGCCTCATGCGCGTAGAGGGTGGTGACATATCCGTCGACATCGCCCTCGTTGAGCAGCTGGACGGCTGAGGCGATGGTGTCGGCGTGATCGGACACGGTGGTCTCCTTCATCGAATGTGGTGTCGGCTCTCGGGGCACGGCAGGCGCCGTCAGCGGTCTGCCCTCGGCGTTCCAGGCCTCGAGACCCCCGTCGAGGTGCGCCGCGTCGTGGTAGCCGAGCTCCTGGAGAGAGCGCGCGGCCAGCGCGGAACGGGCGCCGGTCGAGGAGTAGACGATCACCCGACGGCCCGGCGCGAACCCGTCGAGGTGATGTGCGGAGCTGCGGTCGGCGCGGAACTCGAGGACACCCCGGGGCACGCGTACCGCCCCGGGGATGCAGCCGGTCGCGGTCTCGACGGGCTCCCGGACGTCGACGAGCATGACGTCGGAACGATCCAGTTCCGCCGCGGCGTCCGCCGGCGCCAGGTTCTCCACGGCCGCCCTGGCCGCGATGACCATCTCCCGGACGCCGGTCATGGCACCCTCCCGCCGCTCGGTGACCAGTGGGTACTGGACCTGGCGGAACGGTGTCAGGCGAGTGTTCCCGAAACGTTCCTGGCGCAGCGCACCTGGTCGAGCGGCTGGCCTGCGTCGCAGAACCCGTCGGCCGCCGCGCGGAAATGGAGGTCCGCCCCGTCGCGGTCCCCGCGGGCCAGCGCGAGATGAGCCCGCACCTCCGCCAGGGCGGCATCCCATGCCGGTAGCTGCATGACCACGGTGGCGAGAGCCTCGGTGGCCTGGGCGTAGGCGTCGGCGCGCAGCAGATCGCCGGCTCTCGCGGCGGCGATGGCCGCCGGGGCGGCGAACGTGATGCGGCACCCGGGGCACGTCTCGAGGGGGCCGCGGATGGCCAGCTCAGCCTCGTCGAGCCTGGCCAAGGCAGTGGTGGGTTCTCCGGAAGCGGTGATCCGGGTGCCGTAGATGCGGTCGAACAGGTGGAACCCGACGTCGGACTCCCTGGCCACCGCCAGAGCCTCGTCGAGCAGTTCCTGCGCCTGCGTCGTTCGTCCCTGGTGCAGCGCCACCTCGGCGCGTCGCTGCAACGCCAGAGCCTCCCCGGTCGCACCACCGATCGTGTGGTTGAGCCGCGCCGCGTCCCGCAGGTCGTCGTCCGCCTCCGTCAAAGCACCCGACAACAGCCTCGCCTCGCCCCGGAGAGTCAGGGCGAATGCGCGACCACGCGCCGCGCCGAGCCGCTCCGCCTCGGCGAGGAAGGAGTCGGCGAACTCGACGACGTCGGCGTAGGGCCGGGCACCGTAGAGCAGGCGTTGGGTCATGCAGAGATGGCCGTCGAAGACGCTGATCGCCAGATCGCGCAGAGCGTGCGTGTCGAGGAGGTCGGCCCAGATGCTGCTGCGCAGATCGTCACGGGCGTGCGCGGCGGCAGCCTGGGCCCAGGACGCCACCACCAGCGTCGTCCGATCGCCTGACTCCAGAGCCAGGCGGCGGCACTCGGCGGCCTTCGCCGAACCGAGCCCCGGGTCCGCGACCCCCATCACGGCGGCACCGCTCAACGCCAGTGCCTGGGCGAGCCTGCCGGGCACCGACGCGGGTTCGAGACCTTCCAGGGTGCGCAGGGCCTGCAACGGGCTCCCCTGCTTGATCTCGGCCAGCGCCTGCATGGCCCGCAGATCGTCCGACTCCGGTGCATCGACGACCGCCGCGGCCGCGGCGTACGCCGCCGGCGCCCGGGTGTCACCGAGGGCATCGAGGACCTCCGCCCGGGTTCGCAGCGCCTCGACGTGCTCCGCGCGGCACAGCAACAGCTGATCCAGGTGGCCGAGGGCATCGACGAACGCGCCGAGCGCGATGTCCCTGCGGGCCGCGGCCAGCAGCCAGGGGATGGCGTCCTCCGGGCGTCCCCCGTCCAGCCAGTGCCGAGCGACCAGCGCCGGGGCAGCACCGGCGCTCGCCAGCCGGCGGGCGGTGTCGCGATGGATCGCGATCCGCTGATGGGGCTTGACCTGCGCGATGAGCGCCTGGCGCACGAGGTCGTGCCGGAAGCGGTAGCCGTTGCCGGACACCACGAGCGCGCCGGCCCCGAGGGCCGCGTCCAGCAGCGCGAACGCCTCCGGGTCGGACATCCCGGTGAGTGCGGGCACGGCGACGGGGTCGACCTCCTCGCCCGCTACTGCCAGCCTGCGCAACATCGCCGCCGTGGCATCGTCGAGCTCCACGAACCGCTCGGTGATCGCCTCCCACACCGACGGCGCGACGGTCGCGTCCCCGGCATCCCCGACGCCGCGCCTCAGCTCCAGGGCGAAGAACGGGTTGCCCTCTGCGAGAGTGACGATCCGCGCGAGGACGGCAGGAGCCGGCGCCGAGCCCGCGCCCGCGACGAGCACCGCCACCTCGTCGGGATCGAGCGGGCCGAGATCGACCCCGACGCTGCGTCCGGATCTCTCCAGGCCCGCGATCGTGCGTCTCAACGACGCACCCGCGGCCTCGCTGCGCATCGCGACGACTCCCAGGAACGGGACCCCGCCGGCGCGCGCCAGCTCCCCCCACGCCTCCACCGTGGCGTCATCGGCGAGATGCGCATCGTCGATGACCACCAGGACACCAGTGACATCGCGGCTCGCCGCGAGCAGCCGCTGCACCGCACCGATCACCCGGTGTCGGGTGAGGCCGCCCTGCACCGGCGCGGCCGGCGCAGCAAGCGGCGTGAGCTCGGCGAGGGTCGATCGCGCCGAGCCGGGGAGGTCCTCGAGCACGGCGCGGTCGCTGCTGAGCAGTTGTTCGACAGCCACCACCCATGGCGCGTAGGCGTCGCGCGCCGGCGTGGCCACCACGGTGACGGTCGACCACCCGCGTTCGCGCGCCTCCGCGGCGATGTGCCGGCACAACGTCGTCTTGCCGATACCTGCCGGGCCGCGGAGGACCACGGCACCCAGCGCGCCCTGCTCGGCAGACCGCAGCGCCGCGGACATCCGCGCCATCTCGGCCTGCCGCCCGACCATCGTGGTGGCGGCCGTGCCGAGGCCGGCAACGCACTCCTCGTACAGCGCTCGGCTCTCCGGGGAGGGCGGCAGGCCGAGCTCGCGCTCCAGATTCGTGCGCAGACGGCCGTACCACCGGATCGCGGAGTGCCGGTCGTCGCGACTCATCGCCTCGCGCATCAGCTCGCGATGGGCCTGCTCGTCCGACGGATCGAGCTCGACGAGCTGCTCCCAGCGCCCACCCCACCGCAACAGCTCCGCGTACCGAACCCGTAGCCGCTCCCGCGGGGCGTGGGTCCACTCCTCGTACAGCCAGTCCGGGAGCAGATCGCCCGGATACCCGACGGCACGGCACGCGGTGTGGTCACCCGAGCGGACCGCCGCATCGACGCGACTCTCGAACTCCGCGACATCGGTGTCAATCTCGCAGCCGGGGAACAGCTCGACCACGCCACCACTCAGCCGTACCGCGTCCGCACGCCCGAGCGCCTGCCGCGCGTGATGCGCCGCCTTCCGGAGGTTCGCGGCACCGGATTCGGCGTCGAGGTGGGGCCACAGCGCGTCCACAACCCGATCCCGAACGAGCCGGTGGCGAGCCGACAGAGCCAGGACCGCGACGAGCTCCGCGGACCGGCGGGTGGGCCAGTCAGCGACGATCGCACGTTCCCCGACCGTGACCGCGAGACCACCGACCAGCGCGATGTGCACACGTTCTTGCCGCGCCATCCCCACTCCTGCCTGGTCGGAGCCGCCGATCGTAGCCAGGTTCCACCGCCCCACCCCACCCGACGCCGATCGGATCGCGTCGAGGGAGATCCTCGGCGGGTCGCCACCCCGGCGAACCCACCCGGCCATCCCGAAGGGCACGGTCGGGGAACTCGCCACCCCGCTGTGGGGGCTGTGGCAGGCCTCGCGCGACGACGACCTTCTGCCCTTGATCACCGCTCCGCGCGCGACCTTCCCATTCGCCGCCGCACGGTCGATTGCCATCGCCGGCAGGTGTGACTCCGGCTCCCGCTGACGCTCCTTCGGGATCCGTGACCCGTAGCGTGCGGCTCCAGCCGGCTGGAGCCGACGACGCAACAGCGGCCGCCCCCTACGGCCAGAGCGTGCTCTCGACGGCGGCTGCGGCAGCGGCCGTGTCAGCAAGCTGAATGGCCTTCTCGGCGGCGCGCCGCCGCCACCCGCTGGGTGCGAGAGAATCTAGGGCCTGCGGCAGGCCACGAGCAGCACGCTGCACGGCGCGTGGTGCAGCGCGCTGAGCGCGACCAAGCCGAGCGCGCCGTCGGTGAGGGGCCGGTGTCCGCCGAGCACGAGCAGGTCGGCCTCGAGGCTCTCGCCGACGATCTCGTGGGGCAGCGCCCGCATGAGCTGCACCGTGACGCCCACTTCCGGGGCAGCGCGGTGCGCGACCCGGGTGGCGTGGGCGAGCAGGGCGTGTCCGCGGTCGAGGGCCGCACCCAGCCCGACGCTGCGTTCCGCGAAGCTGGTCGGCACGGCGTGCAGGACGACCAGGTCCGCGTTCATCGCCGTGGCGCACTGCGCCGCTGCGACGACGGCTTTCCCGTCCTCGGGCAGGGTCTTGACGCCGACTGTGACTCGTTGCGCGTCCGTACGACACCGCGGCGTGCGGGGCAGCAGGACCGCCGAGCCGAGCCGAGCGTTGCTCGCAGCGAGCTCGGCAGGGTGCATGCTGCCCGCGCCGAACCTGCCGGCCAGCGCCGGGGCAGCACGTGGGCGCCGGCCCGTCGCGCTGCACCACTGACTCAGCCATGCCGGCGGTTCGGCCCCTGTGAGGACGACTACCTCGTCCCGCGCGGTGATCGTCCTGGCCATGTGCCGGGCCTTTCGATCATGTTGTCCAGTGGTCGACAAGGGGTCGCCAGCGGCTCGGCCGGCGCTCACCCAACGCGGATCAGCGCTTGCGGTGCCAGCCTGCTCCTGCACAGCTCGTCGCGCACCACCCAATCGGTGGACTCGACCTCAGAGCGGCAGGGTGAACGGCAGGTGGTGAGACCGAGACCGGTGAGTCGACCGCCCCGATCGCTGCCCAGGCGCACCTGGTACTCGTACGAAGGCCGGAAACCGGTGCCGAAGGTCAGCGCAGAAGGTCAGCGCAGTCGTCCCGGAAGCCGCGAGCAGGCCTCGTCGGACAGGGTCTCGACCGGCACCAAGCCCAACGCGTCGATCGTCGCCCGCAACTGGGCGAGGTAGATCCGACAGGGCGGGCACACCTCGAGGTGTGCCTCGATCGCGGCCACCTTCGCGGCCGGCAGGACGCCCTCCAGGTAGTCGGTCAGCACAGCCGGGTCGAGCAGACCCATCTCGTGCCCGATCGCCACGGCGGCCAGCAGGAACGTCAGCGACGTCGCCTGCAGCAGACAGACGGCGAGCACTTCCGCGCGTCCCAGGTCGCGGCGGAACGCCAGTGCCGGAGCACCCCGTTCGAGCAGGAAGGCGAGCAGGAACGCCAGCACCGTCACCAGTGCGGCCGGGTGCTCGACGAAGCCGGAGAAGTCCAGCGTCAGCCCGCTGTTCACGAAGTAGGCCGGCACCAGCAGGCCGTAGCCCACCGCTTCCAGGTTGACCGGGTAGAGCAGATGGGTGACCAGCGGATCGGGGTCGAGCGCGCGGACCAGCAGGCCGGCCAGGAATGCGCCCAGGATCGCCTCGAAGCCCAGCATCTGCGCGGCCAGCGCGAGCCCCGCCACCAGCAGCACGGTCAGCCGGACGCGGATCTGCGCGCTGGTGTCGGCGAGCCGCTCGATGACCCCGGTGAGCCGCATCGAGTGCTCGACGCCGAGCACTGCGAGCGCGATCACATGCCGACCAGCACCAGCCCGCACGGGGCGACCGTCCCGGCGCTCAGCGGCCGGGGCCAGCGCCGAAGAAAGTTGGAAGAACGGCGCCACTAATCGCTGGAGGTCACAGGAACAGCGCACAGTCACGATCGTCGGCAAACGATCGTATGTCGGACCGCCAGCAATTGCAGTCCGGTGAACATACGTTTACATTTGTAAATGTGATGACACTTCCGGATGATCGGACCGCGCGGGCGAGGATCCGCGACGCCGCTCTCGCCTTGTTCGCCGAGCGCGGGCCCGACGCGGTCACCGTCCGCGACATCGCGTCGGCGGCCGGGGTCTCGCCTGCTCTGGTCGTGCGGCACTACACGTCGAAGGACGGATTGCGCGCCGCGGTGGACGACCATGTCGCACAGGTCTTCGAGGTCATGTTGACCCAGGCCACCGAGCCTGCGGCCGGCAACGCCCTCGACCCGGCCACCCTGCCCACCCTCGCGGACATGGTGGCGGGCAATCTCCCCGCGGACTCACCGATCCCCGCCTACCTCGCACGCCTGCTACTGGCGGGCGGGCCGGTGGGATCGGCGCTGTTCCGGAGGCTCTACGGGGTGAGCCAGGACGCGCTCGCGGCCATGGTGGAAGCCGGGTCCGCTAACGCCGGCGACGACCCGGCGGTGCGGGCCGCGTTCCTACTGGCAGGCGACCTGGCCGTGCTGATCCTGCGAGCGCATCTCGACGACGTACTCGGCGCCGATCCGCTCTCCGCCGCGGGCATGCGGCGATGGGGTGCGGAGGTTCTGTCGATCTACCGCCACGGCCTGGGAGGTGGTGCCGACCGGAGCTGACCATGCCTCCCACCCCTGCTCGTCTGAATCGAGGGACGTCATGTCCAGCACTCACTCGCCCGCTACGCTTCTCTCCGCCGCGATCACCAGGACCGGGTCCCGGCTGCTGCGATCCGGCCGGTTGATGCGCACACCGATCTGGATCTACCGCCTGCGGCTCGGGTTCCTGTTCGGGTCCCGGCTGCTGATGCTCGAACACCTCGGCCGGCGCTCCGGCATCCGCCGCCGGGTAGTCCTGGAGGTCCTCGGACACCCGACTCCCGACACCTACGTGGTGGCCTCCGGGTTCGGCGACCGGGCCCAGTGGTTCCGCAACGTGCAAGTCCACTCCGCGGTGCGCGTCTCGGTCGCCGGCCACATCGGCGCAGCGGCCACAGCCCGGATACTCAACCCCGTCGAGGCCGACACCGCACTGGCCCGCTACACCGCCCGGTACCCGCGCGCCTGGCGCACGTTCAAGCCCGTCCTCGAATCGACACTGGGAGTCCCGATCGAAGCGGAAGACACTCAACTGCCGATGGTCGAACTCCGACTCACCCCATGCTGACGCCTGATCAGGCGACGCCCAGCGGCCAACCGCACGGCACAGCACAGCTCACCCCGCCTCGAGCGCCGGGGCGATCTCATCCGACCCGCCGTCCCACACATTCCGGCGCCGCAGCCACCTCGTCCACGGTTATGACACCCACCGAGACCAATGTCTGAGAAGGGAAGCCGTGAACGCTCTCCATATGGCGACGGCCGAACGGACCGACCTGGCGGATCTTCTGGCGACGCTGACGCCCGAGCAATGGGAAGCCCCTTCGCTGTGCGAGGGCTGGCGTGTCCGCGACGTGGTCGCTCACGTGATGAGCTTCGACACCAGTCTACTGAGGATGTTTCGCCGCGCCGTCCGCGGTCGAATACTTCACACCAACCAGGTCGGCGTCGACGAACTTGCGCTGCTGAGTAGCGACGATCTCCTCGACGAGCTGCGAGCTCACCTGAGGCCAGAGGGGCTGGCCGCAATCTTCGGAGGACGTCTCGCCCTACTGGATGTCACCATCCATCATCAAGACATCCGCCGGCCACTCGGCCTGCCACGCGAGATTCCGGCTGAACGGCTGCGCCTGGTCCTGGACTACAGCGTGCGCAGCCCGGAGTTGCCGACGTGGCGCATCGCCCGCGGTGTCCACCTGATCACGTCCGATCCGGACTGGAGCCACGGCTCAGGGCCAGAGGTTTCAGGACCGGCGGAAGCCATGCTGATGGCGATCACCGGTCGGTCATGCGCCGTCGGCGAGCTGACCGGTCCAGGACAGCCGGTGGTGGCCGCCCGGCTTGCCCGCTGACTTCATACGCGGTCGGACAGGTTGCCCGCCAGGCCAAGGCCGCGGCAACACCACTGTCACTTCGGTGGCGTCGAACCACTGTCGTTCTCCTGGCGCTCTACACCGATCACCGGCACCTACCGCGACCTGGCCACGGCGGCGGCTGTCGAGGGCGGGCCACCCGTGGGCCTGTACACCGACACGTCCGGCATCGGCCCGGACGACGTCGCAACGGTCGACATGGCCGCGGCCGCGGCGCTCGCCTTCTGGTTCGCCGCGGGCGACGCGGCGCTGCGCTCGCTCGCCCCGGGCACCGCGCCGGCGACCTGGACGGAGCACTTCGACCTCGCGATTTCCCTCGACGAGCTCAACTACGGCGTCTCACCCCCGTCGGCGCAGGCAGCAAGGGCGATGCCTACGCCCGCTTCAGCGACGACGTGCCGGACTGGTTCGTCAACTCCCGGCACCTGGCCATCCACGTCGACTCCGAGGAGGACCTCCTCGAGTACCGGCGTCGCCTCGACGAGAGCGCGTGGCCGTGCGAGATGCAGGTGATGCACGAGACCATCGAGTCGATCTACACCCACGATCCCAACGGCTACATGGTCGAGCTGACCCGCGCGCTGCGCCCGGTCACGCCGCAGGAGGACCTCGACGCCGAGCTGACCATCGATGCGCTCTGCGACGTCGCGTCGGGGCCGGAGCCGTCGCTGGAGAAGCTGCTCACCCGCAAGGCCGAGCTGATCGTGGAGCGGGCCGCGGCGTGGGAGCCGGCGCGATGACCGCCGTCTTCGTGCTGGACGTGCCGGAGAACGCGGGCGTCGTCCGGGTCGCCGAGCAGGACGCGTTGCTGCAGGTGGAGAAGGTGGGCCCGTACTTCCGCATCGCCGGGGACGGCGAGATCGTCATCGACCGCCGGGCCACCGGCTGCCGGCACGCCGTCTGGTACTCGGCTTTGGCCGGGCTCCAGCAGGCACTCGTGGCTCAGCACGACAAGGACGCGCTGCGGGTGGTGGCGACATGACCGTGCACCGGATCGGGCTGGTCGTGCCCAGCTCCAACGTGACCGTCGAGACGGAGATGCCCACGCTCCTGCAGCGCCACCGCTCCGCGCGCTTCTCCTTCCACTCCACCCGGATGCGCATGCACACGGTCTCGCCCGAGGAGCTGCGCGCGATGAACGCGCAGCGCGGGCGGTGCGTCGACGAGATCGGCGACGCCGGGGTCGACGCGATCCTCTACGCCTGCCTGGTCGCGCTGATGGCGCAAGGCCACGTCGACGGCATCGGGGAGCACCAGCGCACCGAGCGCACCGTCGTCGAGCAGCTGGCCGAGCGCGGGCTCGCCCCGCAGGTCACGTCCAGCGCGGGCGCCCTGGTGCATGCGCTGCGCGCGACGGGTGCGGAGCGGGTCGCGCTCGTGATGCCGTACTTGCGGCCGGTCGCCGAGCTCGTCGTCGCGTACGTCGAGGCGGAAGGCTTCGACGTGACCTGTTGGAAGGCGTTGGAGGTCGCCGACAACGCGCAGGTCGGCTGCATCCCCGGCGACCGCGTCCTCGACGCCGCCCGCTCGCTCGACCTGATCGACTCCGACGCGCTGGTGATCTCGGCGTGCGTCCAGATGCCGTCGCTGCCGCTGGTGCAGCAGGCTGAGGACGAGTTCGGGCTGCCCGTCCTCTCCGCGGCGACCGCCGGCGCGTTCACCCTGCTCGACCGGCTCGGGCTGCCCGTCGACCTCGCGGGCGCGGGACGGCTGCTGACCCGCGACGCGAAGGTCGGTGTCTGATGGCCGGCAATCCCGGACTGAACGTCGACTGGCACCCGGCCGCGCTGCCCGCCGGGACCGGCGTCCACCTGCAGACGAACATCACCGTCGACGGCAACGCCGCGAAGGGCACGCTCTACAGCCCGCCCGGTCGCGAACCGCGCACGACCACCGTGGTCGTGCTCATGCACCCGCGCGTGGACTTCTCCCGCCACTACTTGATCCCGGCGCTGGTCGGGGCCGGGCACGCGGTCTACGTGCAGCAGGCCCGCGACGCCGGCAACGATCTCCGGCTCGTCCACGAGCAGGCCCTGCTCGACCTCGGCGCCGGCCTCGAGTGGCTGCACGGCGTGGGGTTCCGGCGCACCGTCGGGCTCGGCAACTCCGGCGGCGGCGGGCTGTTCACCTACTACGTCCAGCAGTCCACGAGGGCGCCGGCGGACCGGATCGCGCGCACGCCCGCCGGCCGCCCCAGCCGGCTCGACACGGCGACCCTGCCCACCCTCGACGCGCTCGCCTACCTCGCCCCGCATCCCGGGCAGGGCACCCTGCTGAGCCGGTGCATCGATCCGTCGGTCGTCGACGAGGACGATCCGTTCTCCGTCGATCCGGCACTCGATCCGTTCGCCGCGCACAACGGCTACCGCCCCGCGCCGGAGAGCTCCAGCTACGACCCGGAGTTCGTCGTGCGCTACCGCGCCGCGCAGCTGGTCAGGATCGCCCGCATCGACGAGCGCGCCCGCGCACACGTCGCCGAGGCCCTCGACGCCCGCCGGAAGATCAAGGCCGGGACCGCCGTGGACCATCACCGGGCGGGCACAGCCCGGCTCGTCACCGTCTGGCGGACGGACGCCGACCTGCGCGCGCTGGACCTCTCGCTGGACAAGTCCGATCGCGGCTACGGATCCGTCCACGGCCCGTCCCCGGAGACGACGAACTACGGCATCGTCGGGTTCGGGCGCCTCACCACCCCGGACGCGTGGCTCTCGACGTGGTCGGCGCTCTCCTCGAACGCCACCATCGCCAAAGCCGGGCCGGACATGCAGCTGCCCTCGCTGCTGATCTCCTACACCGCAGACAACTGTGTGTTCCCTAGCGACTTCGAGGCGATCTGCGCGGCGCTCGGCAGCACGGACAGGCAGGTCCACGGCCTCGCCGCCGACCACTACGGCAACCCGGTCGGGACGGAGGACGCGCGGCGGGATCGAGCCGCCGACCTCATCTCGGAGTGGCTGCACGAGCGCAGCTGAGCACCACGAAACCTCCCCGAGAACTGCAGATTCGTACGCAGAACCGGAGCTACCGCAAGCGCTGGAGACCGAGCTGGAGCAGGCGGCGCCCTGCCTGCCGGCTGGACCACAGGGGCGGCAGGCGTTCGTGCGGTCGTTGCGGCTTCGAGCTCGGCGACCGCGGCGAGAGCGCCCACCTGCTCGCAGCGGAACGGGCGGCCGGCGCCACATCCACGCGTGCTCCGGCGCTGCTCGTGCTCGAGGAGCAGGCGGCACGCCAAGCTGTTCGGACGGGCGCTGCGCCACCCGGGCGGGGCACCCCTCGCCCGCCACTGGTCGGACACGGCGCGCGGAACGCCACCGGTACGACGTCGACCGTGACCCGCCTCGGCATCAAGGCCGCCGGCAGCCGCTCGTCGGGTGCGGGCCGTCGACGAGGTGGTCCTCCGACCGGAGGCGGGTGATGAACATGGCGACTCGGTCTGCCCGAAGCCGCCTTCGAGGACGGGCCCGAACGCG
>CAVSHL010000016.1:0-570799 GCA_963727745.1 uncultured Actinomycetota bacterium | reverse complement strand
AGGGTTCGAACCTGCGACCGCTCGGTTGTAAGCCGAGTGCTCTCCCGCTGAGCTACGCGCCCGGGAGGCGCCGGGGACCTTACCTCCCCGGCGCCGATGAAGGCGAGCGGACTAGAGCTCCGCCAGCGCCTTCTTCCACGCGTTCTGGTCACGGGGTTCGCCGGGGCCGTTGACCTCGGCGAAGCGGACGACACCGTCGGTGTCGATCAGGAACGTGCCGCGGAGGGCGAAGCCGGCGGGTTCGTTGAACACCCCGTACTCCTGGGCGACCTTGCCGTGCGGCCAGAAGTCGGCGAGCAGCGGGAACTCGTAGCCCTCGGCGTTGGCCCAGGCCTTGAGCGTGAAGGAGTGGTCGATGGAGATGGCCAGCACCTGGACGTTCTCGTTCTGGAAGTTGCCGAGGTCGTCGCGGACGGCGCAGAGCTCGCCGGTGCAGATGCCGGAGAACGCGAACGGGTAGAAGACCAGCAGGACGGCGCGGTCGCCGCGGAACGACGAGAGCGTGACCTCCTGCTTGTTCTGGTCCTGGAGGGTGAAGTCGGGGGCGGTGGAACCCACCTCGGGGGCCATCGGAGTCTCCTTGCACGGGGTCAGGGCGCGACCAGCCTATCCGCAGCCGATCGCCGCCCCGGCTGGTGAGGGAACACCACGGTGCCGTCGCCGACGAAGCCGACGACGGCGTGGACGAGGTACCGGCCGACAGCCGGTGCGGGTCACCGCCGGGACTTCACCGACTTCGGCGCCACGAGCCGGGCCCCGGCCCATTCGTCGCTGACGCTGACGTTCGAGGTCTGCGAGAGGCCGGCCGTGGTGGCCGCCTCGGCGATCTCGCTCGGCTCGACGTGCCCTCGCCGCCCGGTCTTGGGTGTGAGAACCCACACCACGCCGTTGTCGCCGAGCATGCCCATGGCGTCGACGAGGTCGTCGGCGAGATCGCCGTCACCCTCGCGCCACCACATCAGGACCAGGTCCATGACGTCCTGGGCATCTTCGTCGAGCAAATCGTCGCCGGCCCGTTCCTCGACGGCGTCACGTACCGCCTCGTCGACGTCCGTGTCCCAGCCCAGTTCCTGCACCACCATGCCCGGCTCTACGCCGAGCTTGCCGGCGATGTCGGACTGGCGTCCGGCATCATCCGCGGTTGCCACCCATGTCCCCTTTGCCTCGATCCACGTCTCTCGGCGTACAACGCTCGACGCCGTCTCCGGATGCGGAATCCGAACACGAGACGGATCGGTGCGCAACCACTCGTTACGAGATCGAGCACCGAGGGGCACGATAGGACCCGAACCGGAGAAGCACCCCGCTCCAGCCCCTACAGGGAGATCCCTTGACCGGCCAGTCCAGCCCAGAGTCGCCGCGACGGGTCAACGTCATCCGTGACGGACTCGCGGCCCATCTGCCCGACATCGACCCCGAGGAGACGGCCGAGTGGCTCGACTCCTTCGATGCCATGCTCGATGCAGCAGGCCAGCAGCGTGCCCGCTACCTCATGTTGCGGCTGCTGCAGCGCGCCCGTGAGCGCCATGTCGGCGTGCCGTCGCTGACCAGCACCGACTACGTCAACACGATCCCGACGGACCGGGAGCCGTGGTTCCCGGGCGACGAGGAGGCCGAGCGGGCCTACCGTCGCTGGATCCGCTGGAACGCGGCCATGACGGTGCATCGCGCGCAGCGGCCTGGGATCGGCGTGGGTGGGCACATCTCGACCTACGCGTCCTCGGCGACGCTGTACGAGGTCGGCTTCAACCACTTCTTCCGCGGCAAGGATCACCCGACCGGGGGTGACCAGGTCTTCATCCAGGGCCACGCCTCCCCCGGCATCTACGCCCGCGCCTATCTCGAGGGCCGGCTGACCGAGGACCGCCTCGACGGGTTCCGCCAGGAGCTGTCGCACGGCGGTGCCGGGCACGGGTTGCCGTCCTACCCGCACCCGCGGCTGATGCCGGACTTCTGGGAGTTCCCCACGGTCTCGATGGGGCTCGGCCCGATGAACGCGATCATGCAGGCGCGGTTCAACCGCTACGCGCACGCCCGCGGCTTCATCCCGAGCGCCGACCAGCACGTGTGGGCGTTCCTCGGCGACGGCGAGATGGACGAGCCGGAGTCGCGCGGCCTGATCCACATCGCGGCCACCGAGGGCCTGGACAACCTCACGTTCGTCGTGAACTGCAACCTGCAGCGCCTCGACGGGCCGGTCCGCGGCAACGGCAAGATCATCCAGGAGCTGGAGTCGTTCTTCCGCGGCGCCGGCTGGAACGTGATCAAGGTGATCTGGGGTCGGGAGTGGGACACCCTCCTGCACGGCGACCGCGACGGCGCGCTGGTGAACCTCATGAACACCACGCCCGACGGTGACTTCCAGACCTACAAGGCCAACGACGGCGGCTACGTCCGCGACCACTTCTTCGGTCGCGACCCGCGCACCAAGGCGCTGGTCGAGCCGATGAGCGACGCGGACATCTGGAACCTGAAGCGCGGCGGGCACGACTACCGCAAGGTCTACGCGGCCTACGCCGCGGCGAACGAGCACCACGGCCAGCCGACGGTCGTGCTCGCCAAGACCATCAAGGGTTACGGGCTGGGCAGCCACTTCGCCGGCCGCAACGCCACCCACCAGATGAAGAAGCTCACGCTGCCCGACCTCAAGCAGTTCCGCGACGAGCAGCGCATCCCGATCAGCGACAAGGTGCTGGAGCAGGACCCGTACCTGCCGCCGTACTACCACCCCGGCAACGACGCGCCGGAGATCCAGTACCTGCTCGAGCGCCGCAAGTCGCTCGGCGGCGCGGTGCCGTCGCGCCGCGTCACGGCGAAGCCGCTGGTGCTGCCCGGCGACAAGGTCTACGACGTCGTGCGCAGGGGCTCGGGCAAGCAGGAGGTCGCCACGACGATGGCGTTCGTCCGGCTGCTGCGCGAGCTCATCAAGGACGGCGAGATCGGTGCCCGGTTCGTGCCGATCATCCCGGACGAGGCGCGCACGTTCGGCATGGACTCGATGTTCCCGACGCAGAAGATCTACAACCCGAACGGGCAGCAGTACACCTCGGTCGACGCCTCGCTGATGCTCGCCTACCGCGAGTCGGAGGAGGGTCAGCTGCTGCACGAGGGCATCAACGAAGCCGGCTCGATGGGCTCGTTCATCGCCTCGGGCAGCTCGTACGCCACGCACGGGCAGCCGACGATCCCGGTGTACGTCTTCTACTCGATGTTCGGGTTCCAGCGCACCGGCGACTCGATCTGGGCGGCCGCCGACCAGATGGCCCGCGGCTTCCTGATCGGTGCCACCGCGGGACGCACCACGCTCACCGGTGAGGGCCTGCAGCACAACGACGGCCACTCGCTGCTGCTGGCGGCGACGAACCCGGCGATCGTGTCGTACGACCCGGCGTTCTCGTTCGAGATCTCGCACATCGTGCGCGACGGGCTGCGGCGCATGTACGGCGAGTCGACCGAGGAGGGCGAGCTCGCCGGCGAGAACGTCATCTACTACGTCACCGTCTACAACGACCCGTACGTGCAGCCGGCCGAGCCGGAGGACCTGGACGTCGAGTCGCTCCTGCGTGGCATCTACCGGTACGCGGCGAGCCCGCGCGACGAGGGCCCGCAGGTGCGGCTGCTCGCGTCGGGGGTGTCCATGCCGTGGGCGCTGCAGGCCCGCGACATGCTCGCCGAGGAGTTCGGCGTGGGTGCCGAGGTGTGGTCGGTGACGTCGTGGGGCGAGCTGCGCCGCGACGGCGTGGAGGCCGAGCAGTACAACCTGATCAACCCTGGTCAGGAGCTGAAGGTCCCGTTCATCACCACGGTCCTGGGTGACTCGGACACCCCGGTCGTGGCGGTGTCGGACTGGATGCGTGCACTGCCCGACCTGATCCGGCAGTGGGTGCCGGCGCCGTTCACATCGCTGGGCACCGACGGTTTCGGGCTCTCCGACACCCGTCCGGCGACGCGGCGGCACTTCAACGTCGACGCCCAGTCGATCACGGTGGCGGCACTCGCAGCGCTGGCCGAACGCGGCGAGATCGACTCGGACAAGGTCGTCGAGGCCGCCATCCAGTACGAGATCGACGATCCGCGGGCCGCCGGACCGCAGACGAGCGATTCCGGCGCCGCCTGAGGCAGCCGGTAGCGTCGCCGCGGTGATCACCAGACTCGCCTGGTTGACCACCGCGGCGGCGCGGGGTCGGGACGACGACGAGACCGTCGCGCTCTCGGCGCTCGATGCGCTCGGGGTACGCACCGACGTCGTCGACTGGGACGACGAGGGCGTCGACTGGGCGTCCTACGACCGTGCTGTGCTGCGCTCGACGTGGGACTACACGGATCGGCTGCCGGCGTTCCTCGACCGCGTGGCGGTGATCGACAGCGCGACCGAGCTGGTCAACCCGGCTGCTGCGGTTCGCTGGAACGTCGACAAGCGCTACCTCACCGAGCTCGCCGCGGCCGGGGTGCCGACCGTGCCGACGGCGGAGGTGGCGCCCGGTGCGACCTCGGCCTGGCCCGACGGCGAGTTCGTCGTGAAGCCGGCCATCGGGGCGGGCAGCCGCGACGCCGCCCGCTACGGCGCGGCCGAGCATGCGCAGGCCGCAGAGCACGTGCAGCGCCTGCACGACCGCGGGGCGACCGCACTCGTGCAGCCGTTCCTGCGGTCCGTGGAGCGCGACGGGGAGTGGCCGCTGGTGTTCCTCGGTGGCCGCTACAGCCACGCGGCGAGCAAACGGGTCCGGCTGCCGCGGGCCGGCTCCGTCGAGGACCTCTTCGCGCACGAGGAGAACGCACCGCACACCGCGGAGCCGGCGCAGATCGCTGTCGCGCAGGCCGCGCTGGACGTCGTCACGACCCGGTTCGGACGGCTGCCGTACGCCCGGATCGATCTCGTCCGCGTCGACGGGCAGTCCGGTCCCGGCGGCTATGCCGTGCTCGAGCTCGAACTCATCGAGCCGTCGTTGTTCCTGCCACAGGCCGATCCGGGTGCCGCCGATCGGTTGGCCGCGGCACTGGCCGCCCGCTGAACCACTCTGAATCGATCTTCGGTACCGCTGACCGGCCCACATCGGCCGAACCAGCGCAGATCCGCTCCTTTTTGGCTCTCGGCAGGGCGGTCCGAACGCGATACGCTCCGCCCGACGTCAGGCCCGGGGCACGGCAGAACGGCACTGGTACACGACGTCCCGATCGGGGCACGGACGAATGTGCCCAGACGGCGCGATGCCGGGGGCAGTGCCCCGGCGCTCGGTACGAGGAGAGCAAGAATGGCTGAAGGCACCGTCAAGTGGTTCAACAGCGAAAAGGGCTACGGCTTCCTCGCTCCTGACGGTGGTGGCGCGGACGTGTTCGTGCACTACTCGGCAATCCAGATCAACGGTTACAAGAGCCTCGAAGAGGGCCAGCGGGTGTCGTTCGACATCGAGCAGGGCCAGAAGGGTCCGCAGGCTACCCAGGTCACCCCGCTCGGCTGACCCGGCGGACGGACGGCGCCCGCGTCGGGCGCTCATCGACGTCCGTCCTGGCGCGCCGCGGGTGCATCGGGCCCCGCGGCCGACCGAGTTGCGCGCTCAGACAGTGACATCGGGCGCCTCAGGCGCAGCCCTTCGGGCAACGCCTTCGGCGCTCATGCCAGTTGAGCGTGCATCTCCCACGCGAGGATCTCCGCGCCCTCCGCACCCGCGGACAACCGCTGTCCCTCGCCGACGGTGACGCGCGCGGAGTCGCCGGTGCGCAGCACGCCCGCGCCCTCCAGCTCCACGGAGCCGCGGGCGACGAACAGGTGCACCAGCAGTGCCGTCGGCAGTGCCGCCGTGCCGCCCGGGCGCAGTCGCGCCGCGTGCAACGCGGCGTGCTCCTGAGCGATCGAGATCGCGCGCTCGTCCGTGTGCTTCGGCATGCCCGAGGCCACCACCAGCAGCTCACCGCGGTCCAGCTCGGCGCCGATGTCGAGCTGCTCGTAGCCGGGATCGATGCGTGGGGTGTCGGGGACGACCCACATCTGCACGAAGTGGACGTCGGGGACGTTCTCTGGGGCGTGCTCGGCGATGGACGCATCGAGTCGCCACGCGTCGTTCTTCTCCGAGTGCATGATGCCCCGGCCGGCACTCATGCGCTGCGCGAGCCCGGGATGGATCACCCCGGAGTGGCCCTCGGAGTCCTGGTGCACCAGCGATCCCGACAGCACCCACGTGACGATCTCCATGTCGCGGTGCGGGTGGGTCTCGAACCCGGCGCCGGCCTGCACGACGTCGTCGTTGGAGACCATGAGCAGGCCGAAGTGCGTGTTGGTCGGGTCGTAGTGCGAGCCGAACGAGAAGCTGTGCTTCGAGTCCAGCCAGTCGATCGCGGTGACGGGCCGGTCACCGGCGCGCCGTACGTCGATGTTCGGGGTGAGCAGCTGGTTCGTCATGGCCGACCTTCCGTCCAATGTTGTTGCTTGTGCAACCACATCTCGGTCGCGGGTGTTCCTCGCCAGCTTGGCGTACGGCCGCAGCGCCGGATCGCGTGCCATGCTGCCGGAGTGACGGCAACCGGATCCGCCGCGGTGACGGCCGTGTCGGCCACCACCCGGCGGCGCATCGGGCTGGCCGCCGGCGATCTCGCCCGGTCCTGCCTGTACGAGATGCGCGACCGGCACCCGTGGTTCGCGGAGCTCGCGGCCGACCAGCGGGCCGGGGTCGCGCTGGTGACGCAGACCGGCGTGGCGAACTTCGTCGCGTGGCTGGGTGAGCGCGGGGAACCGATCCGGCTCACCGCGGAGGCGTTCCGCATCGCCCCGCACGACCTCGCCGAACGCCTGTCGCTGCGCCAGACCGTCGATCTGGTCCGCATCGCCACCGAGGTATTCGAGCGCCACCTGCCGCCGCTGGCGGCCGACGAGGCCGAGCGCCGGGTGCTCGTCGACGCGATCCTGCGGTTCGGCCGCGAGATCGCCTTCGCCGCCGCCACGGTCTACGCCGGCGCGGCGGAGAACCGCGGCGCGTGGGATGCACGCCAGGAGGCTCAGGTCGTCGACGCGGTCGTGCGGGGCGAGGCGGACGACGCCCTGATCTCGCGGGCGTCGTCGCTGGGGTGGAACCCGACCGCGACGCTGCGCGTGGTCACAGGCAGCAACCCCGTCGACGTGACCCGCGGGCCCGCACTGCTGCGCCGCGAGGCCGACCGGGCCGGGCGCGCCGTGCTGGTGGGCACGCAGGGCGGCCAACTGGTCGTACTGGTCGCCGATCCGGGCGGGCTGGACACGGCCGGCCTGACCAGCTCGCTGGTGGAGGCGTTCGGGCCGGGCCCCGTGGTCGTCGGCCCGCCGGCCGCGGGCCTGTCCGAGGCGCACACGAGCGCCCGGGAGGCGCTCGCGGGGCTGCGGGCCGCACCGGGGTGGCCGGACGCTCCACGCCCCGTCGATGCCGACGCGCTGCTGCCGGAGCGCGCGCTGTGCGGCGACACGACGGCCCATGCCCGGCTCCGCGACGGCGTGACCCGCCCGCTCGCCGAGGCCGGCGGCGAGCTGGCCCGCACCCTGGAGGTGTACCTGGAGGGCGGCGGATCGCTCGAGTCCTGCGCCCGGGCGCTCTACGTCCATCCCAATACCGTGAGGTATCGACTACGCAGAGTGTCGGAGATCACCGGGTACGTGCCGGGCGATCCGCGTTCGGCCCTGATCCTGCGGTCGGCCGTCATCCTGGGCAGGCTCGAGCCATGACCTGCCGATTTCCTACAACGAACGGGCGCTGCGACCTGGATCACCTGGGGTGTCCTGGGCCACGAAGTGTAGGAAAGCCACAAACTCGATCGTGCGACTTGGTGGATGCCGGCATCCCGCCGACCACCGGAGAGGGTGTTGGGTAGTCCCCGTGATCGCCTTCCTCGCGCCCGGACAGGGCTCCCAGAAGCCCGGCATGCTCGCCCCGTGGCTCGACGACCCCGCGGCCGAGGAGACGCTGGCCGCATGGTCGGAGAGCATCGACCTCGACCTGCACCGGCTCGGCACCACCGCCGACGCCGACGAGATCAAGGACACCGCGGTCACCCAACCGCTGGTCGTGGCCGCCGCGCTGCTGGCCGCCGGCCGGCTCACCGCCAAGCTCGCACCGCCGAAGGGCTCGCCGGTCGCCGGACACTCGGTCGGCGAGCTGGCCGCGGCCGCGCTCGCGGGTGTGCTGAGCCCCGAGGCCGCCGTCGCGCTCGCCGCTCTGCGGGGCCGCGAGATGGCCGCCGCGTGCGCACTCGAACCCACCGGCATGAGCGCGGTGCTCGGCGGCGACGAGGAGGAGGTGCTCGCCACGCTCGAGCGCCTCGGGCTCGATCCGGCCAACCGCAACGCCGCCGGTCAGATCGTGGCCGCCGGCACGCTCGACGCGCTGGCCGAGCTCGCGGCGAACCCGCCGACCAAGGCGCGCGTGATCGCGCTGCCGGTCGCCGGGGCCTTCCACACCCGGTTCATGGCGCCCGCCGAGGACGCGCTGCGCGGCCGGGCTGCCGATGTCGCCGTCGCCGATCCGACACTGCCGCTGCTCTCCAACGCGGACGGGTCCGTCGTCCCCACCGGCGCCGAGGCGCTGACCAGGCTCGTCGCGCAGGTCACCCGACCCGTCCGCTGGGACGCCTGCATGGGCACCCTGGCGGAGCTGGGGGTCACCGCGGTGATCGAACTCCCACCGGCCGGCACGCTCGTCGGCCTGGTGAAGCGGGATCTCAAGGGAGTTGCCAGGTTGGCGCTCAAGACGCCCGACGACCTCGACAAGGCCGCCGAACTGATCGCAGAGTTCGGTGGAGACACCGGCACAGAGAACGGTGGAGACGCATGACCGCCCTCACTCCCGCCCCCGCCGTCGCCGGGGCACGGCTGCTCGGCTTCGGCAGCTTCCAGCCGGAGCAGATCGTCACCAACGACGACCTCGCCAAGACGATGGACACCAACGACGCGTGGATCCGCGACCGCGTCGGCATCCGAAACCGGCGCGTCGCACCGAAGGACCTGTCGCTCGTCGACATGGCCGTCGAGTCCGGTACCCGCGCGGTCAAGGACGCGGGGCTCGCCCCCACCGACATCGACACGGTCATCGTCGCGACCTGCACGATGCCCAACCAGATCCCCAACGCGGCCGCGCAGACCGCCGAGCGCATCGGCATCCCCGCCCCGGCCGCGTTCGACCTCAACGCCGCCTGCGCCGGCTTCTGCTACGCGATCGGCACCGCGGCCGACCTGGTCCGCTCGGGATCGGCGAAGCACGTGCTGGTCATCGGCGCGGAAAAGCTCTCCGACTGGGTCGACTGGACCGACCGCTCCACCGCGATCATCTTCGCCGACGGCGCCGGTGCCGCGGTCGTCGGACCGGCCACGGATGCCGCGTCCATCGGGATCGGCCCGGTGGCCTGGGGCAGCGCGGGCGACCTCGCCAACACGATCCTCATCAAGGAGGAGACCGCCGCCCTGCACCAGGAGGGACAGGCGGTGTTCCGCTGGGCCACCACCAAGATCGCCCCGGTCGCCGCACGGGCGATCGCGCTGGCCGGGCTCACGCCCGCCGACATCGACGTGCTGGCGCCGCACCAGGCGAACCTGCGCATCGTGGAGGCCATCGCCAAGCGGCTGCGCAAGGATGGTGCCCGTGAGGACATGGTCGTGGCCGACGACATCCAGGAGTCCGGCAACACCTCGTCGGCGTCGATCCCGCTGGCGCTGGACCACATGCGCGCCGAGGGCCGGGTCAAGTCCGGCGATACCGTGCTGATCGTCGGGTTCGGCGCCGGTCTGTCGTACGCGGGTCAGGTCGTCGTCTTCCCCTAGATTTCCCCTGCTCGAACCCACCGGATGATCCACACCGGATGATCCACACCGGATGATCCACACCGAGTTTCCCATCAGAAGGAGAGCCACCGTGGCTGACAACGCCGAGATCCTCGCCGGCCTCGCCGAGATCGTCGAGGAGGTCGCGGGCATCGACACAGCCGACGTGACCACCGAGAAGTCGTTCGTCGACGACCTCGACATCGACTCGCTGTCCATGGTCGAGATCGCCGTCCAGGCGGAGGACAAGTTCGGGGTCAAGATCCCGGACGACCAGCTGGCCGAGCTCAAGACCGTGGGCGACGCCGTCGACTACATCGCGAAGAACCAGTGAGCTCCGCCCGAGCCGATTCCGGCATCGAGGTCGTCATCACCGGGATGGGGGCGACCACCCCTCTCGGCGGTGACGTCGCCTCCACCTGGGAGGCGGTTCTCGCCGGCCGCTCGGGTGTGCGCCGCATCGACGAGGACTTCGACTTCATCGACAAGTACGACCTGCCGGTGAAGATCGCGGCGCCGCTCAAGGTGGAGCCGACCGAGGTGATCCCCCGCGTCCAGGCGCGGCGCCTCGACCGCTGCGAGCAGGTGGCGCTCGTCGCCGCCCGCGAAGCTTGGGCGCACGCCGGATCACCGGAGGTGGATCCCGAGCGGCTCGCCGTCGTCGTCGCCACCGGCATCGGTGGCGCGCTGACCCTGCTCGCGCAGGACGACCTGCTCGAGACCGGTGGGCTCCGCAAGGTCTCGCCACTGACCGTCCCGATGCTCATGCCGAACGGGCCGGCCGCGTGGGTGGGGCTGGAGTTCAAGGCGCAGGGCGGCGTGCACTCCCCCGTCTCGGCGTGCGCGTCGGGGGCGGAGGCGCTCGCCTGGGCCCTGCGGCTCCTGCGCGCGGGTGAGGTCGACGTCGTCATCGCCGGCGGCGCCGAGGCCTGCATCACCGGCATCACCGTCGCCGGGTTCGTGCAGGCCCGCACCCTGTCCCAGCGCAACGACGAGCCGGAGCGGGCATCCCGTCCCTTCGACGTCGACCGCGACGGGTTCGTCCTCGGCGAGGGTGCCGGGGTCATGGTGCTGGAGCGCGCCGAGTTCGCCGCCGCGCGCGGCGCGACCGTGCACGCCAAGCTCGCCGGCGCCGGTCTCACGTCCGACGCCTACCACATCACCGGTCCCGAGCCGGAGGGCATCGGCCAGTCCCGGGCCATCCGCAAGGCGGTCGAGATGGCCGGGCTGTCGCCGAAGGACGTGGGGCACGTCAACTGCCACGCGACGTCCACCGTCGCCGGCGACGTCGGCGAGACGCGGGCGGTGCGCAAGGCGCTGGGCGACCACGTCATCCTCACCGCGCCCAAGTCGCAGCTCGGCCACACGGTCGGTGGGGCGGGCGCGATCGAGAGCATCCTCACGGTGCTCTCGGTCAAGGAGGGCATCATCCCCGCCACGCTCAACCTGGAGAACCTCGATCCCGGCGTCGAGCTCGATGTCGTCGCGGGCGAGCCGCGCAAGGTCGACCTGCAGGCCGCGGTGTGCGACTCCTTCGGCTTCGGCGGGCACAACGCCGCCGTGGCGATCACGAAGGCCTGACCCGCTCGGTCCAGCTGTTGCAGAAAAGCCACCTTCCCGCCACCGATCGGCGGGAAGGTGGCTTTCCTGCTGTTCCGGCCGGGTCAGCAGGCCTGCGGCAGCGAGCTGCCGCCGCCGGTCATGCCGATCCGGCGGGGCGCGCCGACGAGCGGCAGGCTGCTCGCCCAGCAGATCCGGCCCGTCCGCAGCTGCTCCGGCGCGTCCTTCGGGTCCTGCTCGCTGACGAACCGGAACCGCACGACGAGATCGTGCGACCCGTTCGGCCCTGCTGAGCGTGTGGGGGCGGCGCCGTCCTCGATCCGGTCGATCCGCACGTTGCCGTCCCGCGTCGTCGCGTAGGCCTTGCGGAAGGCGTCCTCCGGCAGGAGCGCCGCCCGCTCCGGCACCACGGTGGCGACCCACCCGGGGTAGTTCCGGGTGTTGATGGCGTCGAAGTGCCGCTGCAGGAGGCTGCGCACCGACTCGCCGTCGGGGTGGTCACGCGCATCGGGGCTCAGCGTCACGGTGGCCGTCCCGGGGCCGCTCGCCGGCAGCGCGGGACCCGACGTGCTCGGCCGCGGCACCACGGCCGCAGCAACGGCGCAGGCAGCGACCAGCGCCCCCAGCCCCACCATCGCGACGACGGGCCGGCGCCCGGCCATGCAGCTGCGCTCAGCCGACCTGGTGCAGCCAGGTCACCGGGGCGCCATCGCCCGCCGAGCGGTAGGGCTCCAAAGCGTCGTCCCACGCGGTGCCCAGCAGATCGTGGATGCGCCCCGGCACCTGACCGGCCGGCGTGTCGGCCAGCATCGCGCGCAGCTGGTCCTCGGGGATCACGGTGTCGCCGTTGGCGGAGGTCCGACCGTGCCACAGCCCGAGCGTCGGCACGTGGCTGTACCGCTCGCCGTCGACCCCGGGAGTGGCTTCCTCGGTGACCTCGAAGCGCAGCATCGGCCACGCGCGCAGCGCCCCCGCCAGGGCACCACCGCTCCCGACGGGCCCGGTCCAGGTGCATTCGGCCCGCATCTGACCGGGCACGACACCTTGAGGTGCCCACTGCAAGGACACCTTGGTACCGAGCACGCCGGAGATCGCCCACTCGACGTGCGGGCAGACCGCAGTCGGCGACGAGTGGACGAAGACCACGCCGCGTGCATTCACTGCAGACCTCCAACGTCGACGAGGATCGTCTTCCCCAACGCCCTCGACTGTCGTCGAACTGCAATGCGTGTTCACTTGTCGATCTCTGCAGTGGATCTCTGCCGGGATCGGCTACTGATTGATCAGGTTCGTGCGCTCAGTGTGCCTGCATCCGGGTCACGCTGGCCAGCACCGACGGCGTGTCGGGCGTGTCGCGTGACCGAACGGGGGCTAGATCGTGTAGTAGGCCACCTCGCCGTCGTGACGGACCGTCAGCGCGCCGCGTTCGACGAGCACGTCCAGGTGCGCCATGGTCTCGAGAACGGCCAGCATCTCGTTGAAGATATCGAGGTCGGCGAGGGCGTGGCCACGGCGGGTCCAGCGCAGCACTCCGGCCACCTCGGCGGCCGTCGACCGGCCCTCGCGCACCGCCGCCAGCGAGGCCTCCAGCCGGTCCGCGTGGTGGGCGAGCAACGCGTCGACCCGCTCGTGCACCCGCATCCCGATCGCTCCGTGCGCGGGCAGCAACGCCGCGTCGGGCCGGCTGCGGACCAGTTCCAGCGAGGCCATGAAGTCCGCGAGCGGGCTCACCGGCGGCACCGGCTCCAGCGCGATCGACGGGGTGATCCGCGGCAGCACGTGATCGCCGGCGAAGAGCAGGCCGGCGGGCTCGTCGGCGAACACGACGTGGCCTGCGGTGTGTCCGGGGGTCGCGATCGCGGTCAACTCCCGCAGTGCGGCACCCTCCCCCACCGTGATCACCGCGCCGTCGGTGATCCACTCGTCGGGCAGCTCCCAGTCCGACACGTCGAACGGGGGCCGGGGCAGCGCGGACAGCCGGCGAACCAGCTCGTCGGCGCCGGCCCGGAGCAACCGGGGAAGATGGGGTGACCGGTCCTCCGAACCCGGTGTGTTCAGCTCCTCCAGGCCGGGCTTCTCGCCCTCGCCGAGCAGGATCCGCGAGCCGAACTCGCGGCGCAGCGTCACGGCGAGCGTGTAGTGGTCGCGGTGCGAGTGCGTCACGAGGAACCGGCGGACGTCGCCCAACCCGCCGCCGAGCCGGCCCAGCGCCGCCACGAGCAGGTCCCGCGACTGCTGCAGCACCCATCCGGAGTCTACGAGGGTGAACCCGGCGCCGTCGGCGATCGCGTACACGTTCACCGCCCGCAGGCCGTCCTGCGGCAGGGGCAGCGGGATGCGGTAGACGTCGGGGGCGCACCGGTACACACCCGGGGCCGTCCAGTCTCCCGCGGGGTCGTCGTCAGGGATCACGACCGGAATCTACGTTGCGGACGCTAACGAGGCGCGGTGAACTCGTCCAAGGAAGAGGTCGCGCCCGCCGACGCCAGCATCTCCGGCCCGTACGTCGCGTGGAACGTGGCGAGGAGCTCGTCCAACGGCAGGTCGGCGTGCACGCCGCGGTCGCGGCCGTAGGTCATGTACGCCGAGCCGTCGGCCGTGAACGGGTGCAGCAACGCGTCCGTCCGGCCGTCGAAGTCGATCGGCGGCACCCCGAACCGGGCGCACAGCTCCTTGTTGAACGCCGGGGTGGCCTTCACCCAGCGGCCGTCCAGCAGCAGGTCGGTGTACCCGTGGTAGACGAACTCGTCGACCCCGCCCATCTTCTCCCGCAGCCGCGGGGTCTGCAGGTGGTTGCGCACGTCGGCGAACCCGAGCCGAGCGGGGATGCCCAGTGCCCGCGCCGCCGCCGTGAGCAGCACCGCCTTGGGCACGCACCAGTTCGCGCTGCTCGCCGCCACGGTGCTCGCCCGGTAGGCGACGGGATCGGCGCTGGCGACGAACGGGTCGTACCAGATGCCGTCGCGCACCCGCGCGAACAGCGCCACCGCCTGCTCGACCGGATCGGTCGTGCCGCCGACCGCGTCGCGCGCGTAGTCCACGACGACCGGAGCATCGGAGTCGACGAACCACGTCGGTTCCAGGTACGGATCACCCACTGATCTCACCCGCCCCGGTCCTCGTCCCTCGGACCTTCCATCCCCCACGGGGGCACGCTACGCCCGAATTCATCCGTCGGCGCAGTTCACGTACCCCGGAGGGTGAGTGCACCTCCGCTACCGTCCGAGTCAGCGCACACCAGGTGCCCGTGGGGGGCACGTAAGACGGGTCTGGAAGGACACGCACGATGGTCGTAGAACCCTCGAGATCACCGCACGTGACGTCTGAGGATGCCGGCACGGTCGTGCCGGCGCCGTTCCTCACCGTCGCCGAGGTGGCCCAGCGGATGCGCGTGTCGAAGATGACCGTCTACCGGCTCGTCCACGGTGGGGAGCTGCCCGCGGTCCGGTTCGGGCGGTCCTTCCGGGTGCAGCAGACGGCCGTCGACGACCTCATCGCCGGCGCCCGGTACGAAGCCGGTTGATCTCCACCCGGATCTCCACCCTTGGGACGTCCCGCTCCACCCGGTGCCGTCCATAGCGTCTCGGCCATGGAAACGATCCTGACGTTCATGCTGATGCGGGCGCTGATGATCGGGCTGGTGATCGTCGGGGTCGCCGTGCTCATCGCCGTCGTGGTGGTGCTGGCCAAGCGCGCCGGCCGCCTCGACGACGCGAAGCGGATGGCCGCGCCGATCGCGCGTGCCGCCGGCAGTCGCAGCGGCACGATCGGGGTGGTCGGTCGGGGTGCCGCCCGCTACCTCGATGATCGCGACGACGACCGCGGCGCGCAGCGATGACCGGCGAAGAGGTCCTGATGGACCTGATGTGGGAGCGGATGATCGTGATCGGCGCCGTGTTCGTCGCCCTGCTGGTGCTGGTGCTCGTCACGGCGTGGGCACTGCGCGCCCGGCGCCGCTGAGCAGGGCAGACTGTGTCGGTGCGGGTGTGGTCGGCGATCAGTGCGAGCGAACCCGAGTTCGGGTGGCTCGGTCGGTTGGTCGGCACGGCGATCGTCGTCGGCACGCTGGTCACCTCCCGCGTGCCGGCCGGCGCGAGCTGGGTGTGGCTCCTGCTCGGGTTCGCGACGGCGTGCTGGTTCGCGTTCATCGTGCTCGACCACCGGCTGCCGCGCTGGACGGCTGCGCTGCTCGCCGCCGGCGCGATCGTGGCGGCCACGAGCGTCGCCGGCACCACCGACAGCGCCGGCGTCGCGATCTCCCTCTCGTGCCTGGCGATGGTGGCGCTGCACCCGGTGGTGCCGCCGCCGGCCACCCTGGTCGTGGCCACGCTGGTCGGCGTCCTGCTCATCGGGGTGTCGCTGGAACGCGGGACCGAGCGCCTCGCCGTGCTGGCCGCCGTGACGGTGCTGGTGACGCTGTCGGGGCTGCTGCGCCGCAGCTACCACATGCGCGCTGCCGAGACCGCGGAGCTGCTCGAGCAGACGCGTCGGGCGCAGGACGAGCACGCCCGTGCCGCGGCGCTCGACGAGCGCGCCCGGATCGCGCGGGAGCTGCACGACGTGCTCGCGCACTCGCTGGGCGCACTGGGTGTGCAGCTGGAGGTGGCGGAGGCGCTGCTGGACGAGCGCGGCGATCTGGAGGGCGGGCTGGACCGGGTCCGGCGCTCCCGCAGGCTCGCCGCGGACGGGCTCGTCGAGGCCCGCGCGGCGGTCGCCGCGCTGCGCCGCGACGTCCTCCCGCTGCCGGACGCGCTCGGCGAGCTCGCTGCGGCGCACGGCCGCGACCACCTCGGCGAACCACCCGAGCTCCAGGTCGTCGGCACGCCGCGGCCGGTCCGCGCCGCAGTCGAGGTGTCGCTGGCCGGCGCAGCCCGCGAGGCACTCACCAACGCCGCCCGGCACGCGCCGGGCGCGCCCCTGCACGTGGTGCTGGAGTTCCGGCCCGATGCCGTCGCCGTCGCCGTCCGCAACGAGTGCCCGGCCTTCGCGCCGGAGCCCGCGGATCGACCGGTCCCCGGGCACGGTCTCACCGGCATGCGGGAGCGCCTGGCGCTGGTCGGTGGACGGCTCACGGCCGGGCCGGACGGCGCTGGCTGGGCGGTCGTGGCGGAGGTACCGAACCCATGAGAGACATCCGCGTGGTCGTCGTCGACGACCAGATGATCGTCCGCGAGGGGCTGGTCGCGCTGCTGGAGCTGGCCGACGGCATCTCCGTGGCCGGGTCCGCCGCCGACGGCGCACAGGCGCTGGAGTTGCTGGCCGAGGTCGCGTGCGACGTCGTGCTGATGGACCTGCGGATGCCCGTCCTCGACGGGGTGGCGGCGACCGCGCGGATCACCCGCGACCATCCGGGGATCGGCGTGCTGGTGCTCACCACCTACGCCGACGACGACTCGGTCGGTGCGGCGCTGGCGGCAGGCGCGCGCGGCTTCCTCACGAAGGACACCGGTCGGGCGGAGATCGCGGCGGCGATCCGGTCGGCTGCGGCCGGTCAGTCGACGTTCGACGCGGACGTCACGCGCCGGCTCGTCGCCGCGCTCGCTGCGGAGGCACCGATGCGGCGCGCCGATCCCGAGCGGGACGGCCTGACGGCCCGGGAGCGCGAGGTACTGGCCCTCATCGGTGCCGGGCTGTCCAACACGGCCATCGCCGACCGGCTCGTCGTCTCCCCCACCACCGTGAAGACGCACATCAACAACGTCTTCGCCAAGATCGGCGTCACGAGCCGGACGGAGGCGGCGCGCTACGCGTTCCGCGCCGGGCTCGCCCAGCCGTGACCCGAAGCCGGTAGCGCACGTCCGCGCGTGCTTGACCCGCGCGGAACCGGGTGGACAGACTCCGATCATGACCGCGGAGATCCCGGCCAGGGAGCACGGCAAGGCGATCCCGGCGGAGCAGGACGGCAGCTACGGGCGCAAGGCGGTGATCGGCGCCGCCGTCGGCTACGGCCTGGACGGCTTCGATCTGCTCGTGCTGTCGTTCGCGCTGTCGGCGATCATCACCGAGTTCGGCATCTCGCAGGCCCAGGGCGGGTTCCTCACGACGATCACGCTGCTGGGCGCGGTGCTGGGCGGCATCGTGTTCGGGATGGCGGCCGACCGGTTCGGCCGGGTGCGGATCCTGATGTGGTCGGTGGTGCTGTTCGCCGTGTTCACCGGGCTCTCGGCGATCGCGACCGGCTTCACCGACCTCGCGATCTACCGCTTCCTCGCCGTATCGGCATCGGCGGTGAGTTCGGCATCGGCATGACGCTGGCCGCCGAGGCCGTGCCGCCGCGCTGGCGGGCCAGGGCGACCTCGTGGGTCGCCGTCGGGTTCCAGCTCGGCGTGCTCGCCGCGGCGCTGCTCTCCGCCCCGGTGATCCTCACGTTCGGGTGGCGCGGGTTGTTCGTGATCGGCGCGCTGCCGGCATTGGTCGCCGTCGTGATCCGCTACGCGCTGCACGAGCCGGCCAGGTTCGTCGAGGACCAGGAGACCCGCGTACGGACGAGCTGGACGGTGTCGCTGCGCATGCTGACCGCCGACGCCGCCACCACCCGCGTCAGCATCGCGATGATCATCCTCACCTCGGTGCAGAACTTCGGCTACTTCGGGATCATGACCTGGCTGCCGACCTACCTCTCGACGCAGCTGGGCTTCGGTGTGGCCAAGGGCGCGCTGTGGACCGCCGTCACGGTCGCCGGGATGCTGCTGGGCATCCTCACGTTCGGCCAGGTGGCCGACCGGGTCGGGCGCCGGCCGGCGTTCTGGATCTTCCAGGTCGGCGCCGCGGCCTCCGTACTCGTCTACAGCCAGCTGACGAACTCGACCGCACTGCTCATCGGCGGGTTCGTCATGGGCATCTTCGCCAACGGCATGCTCGGCGGCTACGGCGCGCTGATGGCCGAGCTCTACCCGACCGCCGCGCGCGCCACGGCGCAGAACGTCCTGTTCAACATCGGGCGCGGAGTGGGCGGCTTCGCCCCGGT
This sequence comes from uncultured Actinomycetota bacterium, assembly GCA_963727745.1. GTDB lineage: Bacteria > Actinomycetota > Actinomycetes > Mycobacteriales > Pseudonocardiaceae > Pseudonocardia. The sequence goes on along the minus strand of CAVSHL010000016.1, from coordinate 552,497 downwards.
GGTGCTCGCGCTGCTCGCCGGCAACGGCGGGTTCGGCGCGGCGCTCGCGCTGCTCCCGGTCATCTACGTGCTGGCCTTCCTCACGATGTTCCTGGTCCCGGAACGCCGCGGGGCCGAACTGGCCTGACGGTCCCGGTTCGCCGCCGCAACATCGCGGTAACCCACGCTTCCTACGCTCCGTCGATGGCCGCCGACCTGCAGTTCCGCACCGTGCACGGGTACCGGCGGGCGTTCCGCATCGCCGGCAACGGGCCGCCGCTCGTGCTCGTCCACGGCATCGGCGACAGCTCCGCGACCTGGGAGCCGGTGCTCGCCGAGCTGGCCCGTCGACACACGGTGATCGCCCCCGACCTGCTCGGCCATGGCGCGTCCGCAAAGCCGCGCGCCGACTACTCCGTCGCCGCCTACGCCAACGGCGTGCGTGATCTGCTGGGCGTGCTCGACATCGATCGCGTCACGCTCGTCGGGCACTCGCTCGGCGGTGGGGTCGCCATGCAGTTCGCCTACCAGTACCCCGAACACACCGAACGGCTCGTGCTCGTCGGCTCCGGCGGGGCCGGACCCGACGTCAGCGCCGTCCTGCGGGCGGCCACCCTGCCCGGCGCGGCGCTGCTGCTCGCACTGCTGCAGCTGCCCACTGCACGCTGGCAGGTCGGCCAGGTCATCGGGCTGCTGCGGGCGCTGGGCACCGACCTCGGGCAGGACGCGCCCGATCTCCTGCGGGTGGTCGACGCCCTCCCCGACGCCACCGCGCGCGCCGCGTTCACCCGGACCCTCCGCTCGGTGGTCGACTGGCGCGGCCAGGTCGTCACCATGCTGGACCGCTGCTACCTCACCCTCGGCATGCCCACCCTGTTGATCTGGGGTGATCGCGACGCGGTCGTGCCCATCGCGCACGCCTACCGCGCCCACGCCGCCATGCCCGGTAGCCGGCTGGAGATCTTCGCCGACGCCGGGCACTTCCCGTTCCACAGCGACCCGGACCGGTTCGTCCGCCTGCTGGAGCACTTCCTCGCCACCACCGCGCCCGCCACCTGGAGCGGCGAGCAGTGGCGCCGGCTGCTGCGCCGCCCCACCAGCACCCTCGCTCCCGTGGCGGACGAGCGGAGCGCCGTCTGACCTGCGGGTACGCATCCGTGACGAAACCGTGACGAGCCGCTCGGTAGTTCGACGCTGCAGTTCGGGCCGTCCTACGAGGATGGTCAGGGCATGTCCACACCGCACCGCGATGCAGACCCGCTCGGCGCACTCGCCGGCGAGCTCTCCGCCATCGGGAACCGGCTCGACCGGATGGCGGCCGAGCTCACTGCATTGCGCAGCGGGGTCGCGCCCGCGCCGCCGCGCACGTCGGGGCCGGCTCCGGCCCAGTACGCCCCGGCCCAGCACGGCTCGGGGCCGCGAGCCGATGCCTTCCCACCGCAGTTCATGCCCGGGCACCGGCCGCCGCCTGCCGGTCCGGGTCCGGCCGGGCTCGACGGGCGCCACCCGACGGGTGGCTCCACCCCGTCACAGTCGCCGCAGCCGCCGCGGAATCCGCAGCCGTCGCTCGCCGACCGGGCCGCCGCCATCGGCGGAGCCCGCCTGCTGGCCTGGACGGGTGCGGCGCTCACGCTGCTGGGCGTCGTGATGTTCCTGGCGCTGGCCGTGTCGCGCGGCTGGTTCGAGCCGCCGGTGCGGATCGGCGCCGGAACCGTGTTCGGCCTGGGGCTCGTCGGCCTGGGTGCGTGGCTGCACCGCCGGGCCACCTCGTGGATCGGCGCGGTCGCTGTGGCCGCCACCGGGTTCGCGACGCTCTACCTCGTCATCGCCGGCGCGACCGCGATCTACGGCTACCTGGGCGCGATCCCCGCGGTCGTGCTGGCACTGGTGGTCGCCGTCGCCGGGCTGGGACTGGCCGACATGTGGCGCTCCCGGTGGCTCGCGCACGGCGTGACGCTGGGCGCGCTGCTGCTGGCCCCGGCGCTGGCCGGCGGCTGGCTCCTGGTCGCGCTCACGCTGGCGATGCAGCTCGCCGCGCTGCCGGTCGTGTGGCGCCGCCTGTGGTCCGACCTCGCGCTGCAGGTCGGTGGCCTGAGCGCCCTGTACGCCACGGCCGTCGGCGCCGTGCTGGCCGGTGGCTCCGCCCGCGCGGGCACGGTGGGCGAACCCCTCGGGATCGCGATCGCCGCGCTGGTGGTCGGGCTCGCCACCGCGAGCGTGGCGGGCCGGCGCCTCGCGCCGGGGTTCGCTGCGGCGCTCGTCCCGGCGGCGTCGATGCCGGCCCTGCTCACCGCGGCCCTGCTCGGCGGCTGGACCGGCACCGCGCTGGCCGCCGGTGCCGGGCTCGCACTCGCGACCGTGGCCGCGCTCCCCTGGTTCCGCGGCCTGGTGCGCTACGCGGCCATGACGTCGGCGGCGGTGCTGCTGTTCACCGCGACCGTGTTTGCCTTCGACGGCGCCACGCTGACGCTGGTGCTGCTCGGCCAGGCTCTGGTCGCGGCGGCTATCGGGCACCGGATGCGCAGTCGGTTCGCCGTCGTGCTGGCCCTCGCCGTGGGCGTGCCGGGGGTGCTGCGTGCGCTCGTCGTGGACGCGCCCGTCGCGTACCTGGTCGAGCGGCGGTGGCTGCTCGATGCCGGCTCCTGGCTCCCGCCCGCCGACCTGCTGGCCGCGGTCGGGGTGTCCGCGCTGGTGATCGCCCTCGCCGCGGTGCTGCTCGCCGCGTTCGCGCGGCTCGGCTGGATCCGCTCCGACGCCGAGACCTCGCCGCTGTGGGTGACGCTCGGGACCGTCGGGCTCTACGGCGTGACCGGCCTAGTGGTGAACCTGACGCTCCTGGTCGACCGGGGCAACGGGTTCACCGCCGGGCACGCACTCGTGACCGTCTCCTGGACGGTCGCCGCGCTCGTCCTGCTGGCCCGCGGCATCAGCCGGCCGGCGCTGCGGGTGGCCGGGATGGCGCTCGTCGCGGCGGCAGTGGCGAAGCTCGTGCTGTTCGACCTCGGGGCGCTCGACGGCCTCGCCAGGGTGGCGGCGTTCCTCGGCGCCGGGCTGGTGCTGCTCGCCGCCGGCACCCGCTACGCCCGCCTGATCACCGAGCACCAGCAGGCCGCCGCGATGCCGGCGGAGACGGGCGAGCTGTCGAGCAGCTCCACGTAGAACGCGGGCTGACTCACGACAGGGGCCGCCGCCGGACCGAAGTCCGGCGGCGGCCCCTGTGTGAACTCGACTGCTGTGTCGACTCAGCTGCAGCCGCTGGTGGAGCCGCAGCCCTCGCACACGTAGCAGGAACCCGCGGGACGCATCTTCGTGCCGCAGGTCATGCACAGCGGCGCGTCGGCTGCCTTGCCCAGGTGCAGCTCGAGCAGCTCCGTGGAACTCCCGACCTCGGCCGGCGCGGGCGTGGCCGCCCCGGCCTTCTTCGCGGGCGCATCGACCGAGCCTCGCAGCGCTTCGACATCGAGCTCCGCCGGTTCCGACCCGTACGAGTCGGCCACCTGGGTGCGCCGCTCGTCGGCGGAGAAGATGCCCAGCTGGGCGCGCTTCTCGTACGGCAGGTGGTCGAGCGCCAAGCGCCGGAACAGGTAGTCCAGGACGCTCGTGGCGATCCGGACGTCCGGGTCGTCGGTCATGCCCGCCGGCTCGAAGCGCAGGTTGGAGAACTTCGAGACGTAGAACTCGAGCGGGATGCCGTACTGCAGACCCACCGAGATCGACATCGAGAACGCGTCCATCACACCGGCGAGTGTCGAGCCCTGCTTGCCGAGCTTGACGAAGATCTCGCCCAGGCCGTCATCGGGGTACGAGCCGGCGGTGAGGTAGCCCTCGGCGCCGCCGACGGTGAACGACACCGTCTCGCTCGGCCGCTTCTTCGGCAGCCGCTTGCGCACCGGACGGGCCTCGACGACGGTCGGCGCCACCTCCGCAGTAGCGGATTCGGTGGCCTTCGCACCCTTGCCGGCCGACAGCGGCTGGCCGACCTTGCAGTTGTCGCGGTAGATCGCGAGCGCCTTCAGGCCGAGCTTCCAGCCCTCGAGGTAGATCTTCTCGACGTCCTCGACCGTGGCCGCCTCCGGCATGTTCACGGTCTTGGAGATCGCGCCGGACAGGAACGGCTGCACCGCGGCCATCATGCGGACGTGGCCCATGGCCGGGATGACCCGGGTGCCCATGGCGCAGTCGAACACCTCGTAGTGCTCGGGCTTCAGGCCGGGCGCATCGACGACGTGGCCGTGCTCGCCCACGTACTCGACGATCGCCTCGACCTGCTCGACCTGGTAGCCGAGCCGGGTCAGCGCGCGCGGCACCGTCTGGTTGACGATCTGCATCGAGCCGCCGCCGACGAGCTTCTTGAACTTGACCAGCGCCAGGTCGGGCTCGATGCCGGTGGTGTCGCAGTCCATCATCAGGCCGATGGTGCCGGTGGGCGCCAGCACCGACGCCTGGGCGTTGCGCCAGCCGTTGCGGGCCCCGACCTCGAGGCCCTCCTGCCACACCTGGGTGGCGAGCTTGTGGACCGGCGAGCTCGCCACGAACGTGCGCACGTCGTCGTTGGCCGCGGCGTGCTTGCGCATCACGCGCTGGTGAGCGGTGGCGTTGCGGGCGTAGCCCTCGTACGGGCCCACGACGCCAGCCAGCTCGGCCGAGCGCTTGTACGACGCACCGGTCATCAGCGAGGTGATGGCCGCGGCCAGCGCGCGGCCGCCCTCGGAGTCGTACGCGTGGCCGGTGGCCATGAGCAGTGCACCCAGGTTGGCGTAGCCGATGCCCAGCTGGCGGAACGTGCGGGTGGTCTCCCCGATCGGCTCGGTCGGGAAGTCGGCGAAGCAGATCGAGATGTCCATCGCGGTGATGATCAGCTCGACAGCCTTCTGGAACCGCGGCGCGTCGAATCGGCCCTCGTCGCCGAGGAACTTCAGCAGGTTCAGCGAGGCCAGGTTGCAGCTGGAGTTGTCCAGGTGCATGTACTCCGAGCACGGGTTGGACGCGGAGATGCGACCCGACTCGGGGCAGGTGTGCCAGTCGTTGATCGTGCCGTCGTATTGGATGCCGGGGTCGGCGCAGTTCCAGGCCGCCTGCGCGATGGTGCGGAACAGCTTCTTCGCGTCGACGGTGTCGATGACCTCGCCGGTCATGCGGGCCCGCAGACCGAAGTCGGTGCCCGCCTCCACGGCGCGCATGAACTCGTCGGTGACGCGCACCGAGTTGTTGGCGTTCTGGTACTGCACGGAGGTGATGTCGGACCCGCCGAGGTCCATGTCGAAGCCCGCGTCGCGCAGGACGCGGATCTTCGCCTCCTCCTTGGCCTTGGTCTCGACGAACTCCTCGATGTCGGGGTGGTCGACGTCGAGTACGACCATCTTCGCCGCGCGCCGGGTGGCGCCGCCGGACTTGATGGTGCCCGCGCTCGCGTCCGCGCCGCGCATGAACGAGACCGGGCCCGATGCTGTCCCCCCCGAGGACAGCAGCTCCTTCGACGAGCGGATCCGCGACAGGTTCAGCCCCGCGCCGGAGCCGCCCTTGAAGATCAGGCCCTCCTCGCGGTACCAGTTGAGGATCGACTCCATCGTGTCGTCGACGGCGAGGATGAAGCACGCCGAGACCTGCTGCGGGCTGTTGGTGCCCACGTTGAACCACACCGGTGAGTTGAAGCTGAACACCTGGTGCAGCAGCATCCACGTGAGCTCGTGGGCGAAGATCTCCGCGTCCTCGTCGGAGGCGAAGTAGCCGTTCTCCAGGCCGGAGGCGCGGTACACCGACACGACGCGGTCGATGAGCTGACGCAGGCTCGACTCGCGGGTCGGGCTGCCCACAGCGCCGCGGAAGTACTTGCTGGTGACGATGTTCGTGGCGTTGACCGACCAGAACTCGGGGAACTCGACCCCGCGCTGCTCGAAGTTCACCGACCCGTCGCGCCAGTTGGTCATGACGACGTCGCGGCTCTCCCACACGACCTCGTCGTAGGGGTGCACACCGGCGGTGGTGTGGATCCGCTCGACGGTGATCCCCCGGGCGGACGCCGCCGAACCGGCGTCGTTCGGGGATTTGGACGTCGACTTCTTGCCACGCCCGGGGCGTGACTCCCTCGAGGTCCCGACGGTCTCGGCCATGCTCTTCCTTCCTCGAATTCCGGCGGGCTGGGGACCGTCGGACTTCTGTTCGGTCATGCTCCCGGGCGCGCGGAGGCGCCCGGACGTTCATGGAGTGCGGTACAGCGCGTCACGGGTGCTGCTCGGTCGTGGCGCCGGGTGGTGCTGAGCCGCCCGCGATCGGCGGCCGAGACGGGCGGACCCCGATCACGGCGGAGGGGCGGCGCCCCCGCCGTCGGGACGGCGGAGGTCGGCGATCTCCTTCTCGAAGTCCTCAATCGAAGAGAACGAGCGGTACACGCTCGCGAAACGGAGGTAGGCCACCTCGTCGAGCTCGCGCAGCGGCCCGAGGATGGCCAGCCCGACCTCGTGGCTGGGGATCTCGGCCGTGCCGCCCGCCCGGATGGTCTCCTCGACCTTGTGGGCCAGTTGTTGGAGCGCGTCCTCGTCGACCGGGCGACCCTGGCAGGCCCTGCGGACCCCGACGACGACCTTGTCGCGGCTGAACGGCTCGGTGACCCCGCTGCGCTTCACGACGGCGAGGACAGCTTCCTCGACGGTGGTGAAGCGGCGCCCGCACGCGACGCACGAGCGGCGGCGGCGGGTGGCCTGCCCGTCGTCGACCTCGCGGGAATCGATGACCCGGCAGTCGGAGTGCCGGCAGAACGGACAACGCATGGTGGAACCGGGCCCCTCATACTGCTCAGTACGCGACCGGTGGGCTAACAACAGCCATGTAACCACAACATGTAGGGGTCGGCCAACTCAGACACACCATTGGTGCCCACAAGATGCCCGAACGGGCGCCACCTCGCGCCGAGCGGCGACACCGTGCGCGCAGCGTCAGCCGACGGGCACTCTCGGCGCTCTCCCGGGCTACCGGAGCATCGTTCGGACGAGTCGGACGGTGACCGACGCGAGCCGGACTGCTCCGTTCGCGCGGCTCACCGGGAGATGGCAGCACCCTCCGGTGACACCATGACCGTGGTGCCCGCGCCCCCGTCGCCTGCGCTGCCACTGCGCGCCTCCCCGGCGAGCGCCGCCACCAGCCCCAGCAGGACGACCGTGACCACGACGGCCACCAGCAGCGCCAGGCCGGCGAGGAAACGCCGGACGGGACCGGCGAGCGGCGCTTCCGCGACCTCGTGCCGCACCGGCGCCCAGCCGGCGGCGCGCATCGACTCGCGCACCGTCTCGCGCGCCCGCGGCGCCTCGACCGCGGGACGGCCGAGCACCCGCTCCCGCGCCGGCTCGCCGAACAGCGGCACCACGACGGCGACCGGCGCCGTGCGGCACGCGGGCCGCACCGGCTGCGTCGGCCGGCTCGCCGGCGCGGCCACCGCCGGGCGCACCGGCCGTGGACCTGCCGCCCGCCTGCGCGCCACGCGGACGGCGCCGCGCGACGACTCACCCGCGGACACGCCCGACCCGCCCATTGCCTCGTCCACCGTCTCATCCATCCCGCTCGCAGCCCCGTTCCGCATCGAGAACTCCCCTTCCCGCTCCGCCGAACCCGTTCGACCGCTCTCGCACAAGCGTTCGAACGGCGCCAAGAGGATGTGTACCACCCGGCACCGACAGAAATCGAGAAAAGGCCGCGTGTCGTTCGAACATGTGTTTGGCGACGGTGCAGGAACGGGCTAATGTTCACCCGGAAGCACGACCGAACAGGGCTTGCACCACCAGACCCACCGCCGGCCCGAACCCCCTGCACGAATCTTCGAAGGAGCGACGACATGGCACCCGACGAGCCCGACACACCGACCGGCGCCCGTGCCGGCGCCGGGGCGGGAGCCCGGGTCAGCGCGTTCCCGGAACCGCCGTCCGAGGCGCCGGGTCTCACCCCGCGCCAGCGGAAGGTGCTGGAGGTGATCCGCAAGTGGGTCAAGGAATCCGGCTACCCGCCCAGCGTCCGGGAGATCGGCGACGCCGTCGGGCTCACCTCCACCTCCTCGGTGCACCACCAGCTGCGGGCCCTGGAGAAGAAGGGCTACCTGCGGCGCGACCCCAACCGCACGCGGGCCGTCGACGTCCGCAGCCCCGACGAGCTCCACGGCGATCAGAGCGACACCGACCCCCACACCGGGGCGAGCCTCGCCGACGAACGGCCGGCGCCGGCGTTCGTGCCGCTGCTGGGCAACATCGCCGCCGGTGGCCCGATCCTCGCCGAGCAGGCCGTGGAGAGCGTCTTCCCGCTCCCCCGCGAGATCGTCGGCGAGGGCACCCTGTTCCTGCTCAACGTGCGCGGCGATTCGATGGTCGAGGCCGCGATCACCGACGGCGACTGGGTGGTGGTGCGCCAGCAGCCCGACGCCGAGAACGGCGAGATCGTCGCCGCGATGATCGACGGCGAAGCCACGGTGAAGACGTTCAAGCGCAAGGACGGCCACGTGTGGCTGATGCCGGCGAACTCGGCCTACCAGCCGATCGCCGGCGACGACGCAAGCGTGCTCGGACGCGTGGTCGCGGTGCTGCGCCGACTCTGAGGGCCGACTCTGAGCGCCGAAGCTGGGCGCAGGCGGTAGGACCCTCCTACCGCCTGCGGGCCCCGCGCACCGTCATCGCGACCGCGAGCAGGACGAGCAGCGCCACCGCGATGCCGCCGCCCACCGCGGCCGGCAGCCACGACGGCCCCGCCGCCTCCTCCTCGGGAGGTGCGGGCGGCTGGGGTGCCACGACCGGTGCCACCCCGGCCTGCGGGTCGCCGACCAGCGCGGCCGCGCCGGGCACCGCCCGGATCTCACCGCGCACTCCGCCCCGGGTCTCGCCCGAGGAGTAGAGGGTGCCGTCGGGGCCGAAGGCGATCGCCTCGCCCTGCGGCTCGTCGGGCAGCGGGATCCGCACCGCGGATCCGGTGACGGCCGCGGCGACGTCACCGTCGCGGACCGGGTACAGCCACGCGTCGGTGTAGCTGCGCAGCGCGACGACCTTCCCGTCCGGAGTGGCGGCGGCCCCGGTGACCAGCCGCGAGCCCAACGCACCCAGCGGGCCTGACGTCGCGTCGGACGCCGGCAGCCCGACCGAGCCGACCCGCACCAGCGGTGTCGGACCCTCGCCGATGGGTGGCTCGTCGGTGCGGTAGACGCCCGTGCCGAACCCGCCCTCCTTCGTGACGATCACCGGCCGACCGGCGCCGTCGACGAGCAACGCTTCGGCGTCGTGCGGCCCGTCGGGATAGACGAGCCGGTGCAGGGTCGGCGCGCCACGCGCGGGGAGCACGATCACGGCCACGGTGTCGCGGACCCGGTCGTTGTCGCCGATGTCAGCGACCCACAGCGCCCCGGCCGGCCCGCTCGCGAGGTCCTCGGCGTCGTTCGGGTCGATGGCCGCCGTCCTGGTGCCGGTGACGGCGCAGGTCGCCCGGTCGACCCGGTACGCGACGGTGCGGCGACCGCTGTCGACGATCGCCCAGAACGACGTCTGATCGGCCACGACCAGCCCGGAGAGCTCAGCCAGGCGCGCGTCGGTCACCGTGCACAGGCGCTGCGGAGCGGCCGGCCCGGGGGCTGCGCCCGCAGCGACGGCCGCCGCGGCCAGCGCCGCGACGATCCGTCCGGGCACCCCGTCAGTCCGGTGCGCCGTTGCGGGCGAACGGCAGCAGTGCCTGGGCCAGTTCGGGCCCGACCCGGGCGTGCAGCACCGTGCCCTCGGAGGTGTGCCGCTCGCCGAGCACCTCGCCATCGGAGTGCACGCGCGCCACCAGCGCTCCCGACGTGAACGGCACCAGTGCGTGCAGCTCCACCTCGGGCCGCGGCAGCCGCCCCGCGACGATCTCGCGGAGCTCGTCGATGCCGTCGCCGCGGTGCGCCGAGACGAACACGGCGCCGGGCAGGAGGTGGCGCAACCGCGCGATCTGCAGCTCGTCGGCCGCGTCGATCTTGTTGACGACGAGCAGCTCGGGCGGCATCTTGCCCTCGCGGTGCTCGCCGATCTCGACCAGCACCTCGCGGACGGCCTTGATCTGGTCCTCCGGCAACGCGTCGGACGCGTCGACGACGTGCAGCAGCAGGTCGGCCTCGGCGGTCTCCTCCAACGTGGAGCGGAACGCCTCGACGAGCTGGTGCGGCAGGTGCCGGACGAAACCGACGGTGTCGGTGAGGGTGTAGACCCGCCCGTCGGTGGTGGTGGCGCGGCGCGTGGTGGGGTCGAGGGTGGCGAACAGCGCGTCCTCGACCAGCACCCCTGCGTCCGTGAGTCGATTGAGCAGGCTCGACTTGCCGGCGTTGGTGTAGCCGACGATCGCCACCGACGGCACCTCGTGGCGGCGCCGCGAGCCGCGCTGGGTCTCGCGGACCTGCTTCATGCCCGCGAGCTCGCGCCGCAGCTTGGACATGCGGGTGCGGATGCGGCGACGGTCCAGCTCGATCTTGGTCTCACCGGGGCCGCGACCACCGATCCCGACGCCGCCCGCGGCGCGGCCGCCGACCTGGCGCGACAGCGCCTCACCCCAACCGCGCAGGCGCGGCAGCAGGTAGGACAGCTGGGCCAGTTCGACCTGCGCCTTGCCGTCCTTCGAACGGGCGTGCTGCGCGAAGATGTCGAGGATCAGCGCGGTGCGGTCGATGACCTTCACCTTCAGCCGCTCCTCCAGCTGGCGCAGCTGGCTGGGCGAGAGCTCGCCGTCGCAGATCACGGTGTCGGCACCGGCGTCGACGACCGCTTCGCGCAGCTCGTCGACCTTGCCGGAGCCGATGAAGGTGGCCGGGTCGGGTCGCGGGCGGCGCTGCACCAGGCCGTCGAGCACCTGGGAGCCGGCGGTCTCGGCGAGCCGAGCCAGCTCGGCCAGCGAGGCGTTCATCCGGGCGGAGCTGCCCTCGGTCCACACCCCGACGAGCACGACCCGTTCGAGTCGCAGCTGGCGGTACTCGACCTCGGTGACATCGGTGAGCTCGGTGGACAGGCCCGCGACGCGGCGGAGCGAGGAGCGCTCCTCCAGGTCGAGGTCGCCCGTGGTGGCGCGGGGGCCGGAGGTGGCGGCGGTCAGGACAGGTTCAGTCATCGTGGTAGCCATGCTCCCACGTCAACGCCCGGTGTGTCCGCCGTGATTCCCGCGCGTCACGTGACCGACTGCCACCAGCTGTCGGCGAGCTCCCCTTCGGCGACCAGCACGGCCGGGCCCTGGAGCGTCGACTCCCGGTCGCCGATCGTGACCAGCAGCCGTCCTCCCGGAGTGGTGACGGAGACGGTGCCGCGGTCGCGCCCGACGGCATGCAGCGACGCCGCCACCGCGGCGACGGTGCCCGTGCCGCAGGAACGGGTCTCCCCCACGCCGCGCTCGTGCACGCGCATCGTGATCGCGTCGCCCACCAGCGGTGATGCGAACTCGACGTTCACCCCGTGCGGGAACAGCGCCGCGTCGTGGCCGGGTGGGCGGGTGAGGTCCAGTTCGGCGATCGGCTCGCCGGTGACGCACACCAGGTGCGGGTTGCCCACGTCGACGGCGACGCCCGGGAAGGAGCGCCCGTCGATCGTGGCCGCGGACGGGCCGCCCACCGTGGCGGGACCCATTCCGACGGCGACCTCGTCTCCGACGAACGCGACCGTCCGCACGCCGGCCCGGGTGCCGATCGCGAAGTCGCCGGGCTCCACCAGACCGGTCTCCGCCAGGTAGCGCGCGAACACGCGCACGCCGTTGCCGCACATCTCGGCGACGCTGCCGTCGCCGTTGCGGTAGTCCATGAACCAGTCGACGCCGGGCTCGGGATCGCCGACGCCCTGCAGCGACTTCCAGCGCACCACACGCAGCACCCCGTCGGCGCCGAGGCCGCAGTGCCGGTCGCAGAGCGCAGCGACCCGCGCCGGCGTCAGATCGAGCACGCCGTCGGGATCGGGGAGGACGACGAAGTCGTTCTGGGTGCCGTGGCCCTTGCAAAACCGCACGTCCCGAGCTTACGCGCGGACCACGCGCAGCGCGGAAGCGACCAGGTCGGGCGCACCGCCGTCGAGCCAGACGATCCGCTTGTCCCGGCGGAACCACGACCGCTGCCGGCGCACGAACCGGCGGGTGCCCGTCACGGTGTCGACGGCGGCCTTCGCCAGGTCCCCGTCGTCGAGCGCCGTGAGCACCTGCTGGTAACCCAGTGCGCGGGACGCCGTCGGGCCCTCTCTCAGGCCGTCCGGCAGCAGCCCCCGCACCTCGTCCACGAACCCGGCGGCGAACATGCGCGCCACCCGGCGGGCGATGCGGGCGTCCAGCTCCTCGGTGGGGCGGTCCACGGCCAGCAGCACCCCGTCGTAGCGGGCCGGACCGGGCTCGGGCAGCGACGCGCGGAACGGCCGGCCGGTCAGCGCGATCACCTCCAGCGCCCGCACGATCCGCCGCCCGTTCGACGGGAGCACCACGGCCGCGGCGGCCGCGTCGACGGCGGCGAGGCGGGCGTGCAACTGCGCCGGTCCGGAGGCCGCCAGCTCGGCTTCCAGCTCGGCCCGCAGCGTCGGGTCGGTGCCGGGGAACTCCAGGTCGTCGACGACCGCCTGCACGTACAAGCCGCTGCCGCCGACGAGCACCGGCGTGCGCCCGGCCGCCCGCAGCCGCTCGATCACGGCCCTGGCGTCCCGCTGGTAGGCCGCGACCGACGCCGTCTCCAGCACGTCCAGGACGTCCAGCAGGTGGTGCGGCACACCTGCGCGCTCGGCGGGGCCGAGCTTGGCGGTGCCGATGTCCATGCCGCGGTAGAGCTGCGCGGCGTCGGCGTTGACGACCTCGCCGCCGAGCTCGACCGCCAGCGCGGTCCCGAGGTCCGACTTGCCCGTCGCGGTCGGGCCGGCCACGACCACCAGCGGCGGGATCACCGTCGCCACACAGCGACGTGGTACCCCACCCCGTACGGCGCTCCGGTGTAGCGCAGCTCGCCGTGCCACTCCGGTCCGCGGGCGGCGCCGGCGAGCACGTGCCACGGGGCCCGTCCGGCCGCCCACAGCTCCGCCGCCACGTCGGTGTCGAGCGCGGCCAGTGCATCGGGGTCTGCGGCGCCCAGCGCCTCGGCCGCCTGGTCGTCGAACCCGGCGGCGCGCTCGTCGAGGTAGCCGGGGGCGCGCTCGGAGTGCTTCGCCGACCCGTCACCCACGACCAGCAGCGCGCGACCCGCACCGGCCAGCTCCGCGCCCAACGCGACGCACTCCGCGGCCGGGAGGTCGGGTGCGACGAGCTCGCCGTGCAGCGTGACCCCGCGGCCGGCAGCGAGCCAGCCGGCGACCAGCAGCGGCAACGGCAGACCGGGATCGACGTCCCCGGCGGCGTCGGGCGACATCCCCACGACGACGTCGACGCCGAACCCGAGGAAGGTGCCCCTGGTGTCCGGGCCGACCGAACGGCGGCCGCCGGCGTCGGCGCCGACGACCGTCCACTCCGCCGACAGCGCGGCCAGTTCCCCGGCCGCGGCCAGCGCCGCCGAGCGCAGCTGCGCCGTCTCCGCGGTCGCTCCGGTGGCCAGCTCGGGAACGAGGAGTGGCGTCTCCGGCACGACGGCGATCATCGACAGCACGCCCGGAGGGTAGAGCCCGATCGGGTGTTCGCCGACGCTGACCGGCCGTTGACTGAGCGGGACCGGTTCGAGGCGTTCCGTTGCCACTGCGGACCTGTTTGAATCGCCGGGCGTCATCGTGCCGCCGAACGGCCGATGACCCGAGCTGTGCACGGCCCCGCACCAGCGGCGGGGCGCCCGTTCCCCGTGGACGGGCAAGACGCGAGGAGGACCAGGTGTCGGATCACAAGTCGTGGAGCGGAACCCTCTCGGACACGAGTTCGACGGAGACCGGTGCGGAACCGCGCGCCACGGATGCGGCCGGTCCCGGCGGCGACGGTCCGGAGCACGGCGGCACTGAAGCCGGCAGCGTCCAGAACGGCAGCGCCGCCGCCGGCTCCGACGCAGCGGTCCCGGGACCGGAACGGGAGGTCCCGGTCGACGCGCCGGCGGCACCGGCCGACCCCGCGGGCGAACACCCTCCTGCAGCCGACACCGCCGATGCCGCGGTGGATGACGCCGAGGCACCCGTGGCCGAGCCCGCGCAGGAGCAGGCCGCCACGGCCGAGGCGCCCACACCGCCGTCCATCCCCACCGCGCGCCCGGCGCCACCACCTGCCCCGCGCCCGGCCGCGCCGCCGGCCCCGGGCCCGCCGGCGCCCCGCCCCGCACCGCCCCCGGCACCGCAGGCACCCGTACACACCGTGCCACACCCACCCGCGCCGCGTCCGGCTCCACCGAAGCCGGCACCGCCCGGTGCTGGGCCGCGGCCGGTCGTGCCCGCGCCGGCCGTTGCGGCCGCCAGTGCAGTCGCGCCGCCGCCGTGCCCCGTGGCCACCGCGAGCAGCGATCCCGCGAAGTGGGGCCGGGTCGACGCCGAGGGCACCATCTACCTGCGCACCGCCGAGGGCGAGCGCGAGGTCGGATCCTGGCAGGCGGGCGCCCCTGACGAGGGCCTCGCGCACTTCGCGCGCCGCTTCGACGACATCCTCACGGAGGTCGAGCTGCTGTTCGCCCGCCTCGTCGCGGGTGGCGACCCCCGTTCGACCATCGCCAGCGCGCGCGGGCTGAAGGAGTCGCTCGCCGGGGCGAGCGTCGTCGGCGACCTCGACGGCCTCGCCGCCCGTATCGACGAGCTGCTCACACACGCCGACGAGGCGGCAGGGGCCGCCCGTTCGGCCCGTGACGCACAGCGCGCGGAGGCCGTCACCCGCAAGGAGGAGCTCGCCGCGGAGGCCGAGGAGTTGGCCGCCGAGGCCACGCAGTGGAAGCAGGCGGGCGACCGGTTCAAGGCGATCCTCGACGAGTGGCGGGCCATCCGCGGGGTGGACCGCAAGACCGACGAGCTGCTGTGGAAGCGCTTCTCGAAGGCGCGGGAGGCGTTCAACCGGCGCCGGGGCTCGCACTTCGCCGACCTGGATCGGCAACGCGCCACCGCCAGGTCGCGCAAGGAGGAGCTGACCGTCGAGGCCGAATCGCTCGCGGGCTCCGACGACTGGGCCGACACGGCAGCCCGGTTCCGCGACCTGATGGCCGAGTGGAAGGCCGCCGGCCGCGCCCACAAGGACGCCGACGACGCACTGTGGCAGCGGTTCCGCACTGCGCAGGACACGTTCTTCGCGCACCGGTCCGCCACGTTCGCCGAGCGGGACGCCGAGTTCGGCGCCAACGCGGAGGCGAAGAAGGCGCTGCTCGACGAGGCGGAGAAGATCGACGTCTCGGACCCGGAGAAGGCGCGTGCCGCGCTGCGTGCGGTGCACGACCGGTGGGAGGAGATCGGGAAGGTCCCGCGTGACGACATCCGGCCGCTGGAGGCGCGACTGCGTGCCGTCGAGGACCGGGTGCGGGAGGCCGCCGACCGGCAGTGGCGGCGCACCGATCCCGAGGCCGAGGCACGGGTCGCGCAGTTCCGCGACCGCGTCGACCAGTTCGAGGCGCAGGCCGCCAAGGCCGAGGCTGCCGGCGACAAGCGGCGCGCCGAGCAGGCCCACGCCCAGGCCGAGCAGTGGCGGGAGTGGTTGCGCACGGCGGAAGCCGCGGTGCAGCAGCGCTGATCGTGGCAGACGAGGTGTCCATGCGTCTGACGCTCGACGCGATGCGGACCGGGACGGGGCGTTCCGGTGCGGAGTTGACCCGGCGTGATCTCGCCCGCGCCCTGCTGTCCGTCCCGGCCGCGACCGCTGCGGCGGCGTTGCCCGAGCTGCGCCGGGAACTGATCGCGGCCGGCAACCCGTTCTCGCCGCCGTTCTGGAACGCCGCAGAGCGCTTGCTCGGTGAGATCGCGGCGGGCCGCGCCACCGTCGGCCACGTCGACCGGTTCGTGCAGGCCACCGGCACCGAGCCCGTCGATCTGGCAGCCGAACTGTTCGTGTGGCCCCCGCCCGACGAGCGCGGACCGGTGGCGACGGAGATGCACACCCAGCTGGTGGGTCACCTCGAACGGCTCGTCGCCGACGGGACGGTGGACCCGGACCGGCTCGCCGCCGACGACGCCCAGGCCTGGGCGGACTACGAACGGCTCCAGATCGAATGGCTGCGCACCCCGCTGCCGGACGGGCGCGAGCCGATGTGGGCCGTGTCGGACGAGGCGGACGACGAGTTCCTCGCGCTGTGGGACGCCGCGGAAGCCGACGCCACGGCGATCTTCACCGACCGTCTCGCCGGCACCCCGACCCGCCCACGCCCGGATGCCGATCTGGCGGCCGCGTGCCGCCGGCTGCGCGCCGGGCTGCGCGCCGGCGGCGGGCTCCACGACCTGCTCCGCGCCGCGGGCGGCGTCGATGTCGATGCGCTGCCCGACGACGACGTGCAGCTGTGGCTCGCGCTCGGCGCCGGGGTGATCGCCTGCCGCGAGGAACCACCTGCCAGCGCCGACGAGGAAGCGTGCGCAGCCTGGATGGCGTTGGAGCTCGCGGACTGGATCGGCGCAGTGGTCACCCTGGTACGGGGCGGCGTCGGGACGCCCGCCGACGCCGACAGCCTCGCGCGCTACGCCGCCTCGTTCGACGTCGAGGACGAGGCCGACGACGAGTCGGACGACCTTGCCGTGCTCACGGCCGGCTTCGGCACCGTCGAGCTGCTGTGGTCACTGCTCGGAGCGATCGACGACGACGCGCGGCTCACCCGCCTGGGCTGGTGGGGGCTGCCGGAGACCGTGGTGCAGGCCTGGTCATCGGCAGGAGAGCCGCGCTGAACCGCTGACGGGACGGCACGGGCTGCTCCCGCGGTCGGCACCGGCTGTGCGTTCCGGTCGTCGTCGAGCCCGATTCAGCGCCGAAGCGCGATGCGGGCCCAGTTGGCGGCCAGCAGCACGATCGCGACGAGCGCGAGCACCATCCCGACGCCGGGGCCCGGTTCCCCGGCCACGACGCTGACCTGCCGCGTCCACAGCGCCCACAGCCCGTTGATCGACGCGATGCCGCAGCCGACGGCGCACAGCCACGCCAGCGCCCACAACCGGGTGGCCAGCGCGAGCGCGGAGAGCACCAGGCCGAACCCGAGCCCGGTGAACGTGAACAACCGCACGAGCGGGCCGTGCTGCTCGATCCCGGCCAGCATGTACCAGCCAGGCGCGTAGGCCACCCACGGCAACAGCATCCCCACCAGCAGCAGCATCATCACGACGCTGATGAGCAGCGCGGTCGCGCCCGGGTCGGTGCGGCGCAGGAACGCCTTCTCGGCGCTGCGCAGCTCCTCGTCGAGTGCGTGCAGCTCCTCGGGGACGGGCTCGCTCGCGGCTCGGTCGCTCACAGGGTGCCTCCACAGGCGGTGGCGAGGGGTGCGGCAGGCGGCGGTGCGCCGAACCCGGGAAGTCCGAGCCCGGTCGCCGGAACGGGCTTGCCGTGCGCGTCGCCGGCGCGGGTGCGCCGGTGGCTCAGCACCTCGCCGTCGGCGACGAGGTGGTGCGGCGCGCCGTAGGTGACCTCGACCTCGACCACGTCGCCGGGCCGGATCGCCGCCTCACCGGGGGTGAAGTGCACCAACCGACCGTCCCGGGCCCGGCCGCTCATCCGGTGGGTGGCGCCGTCCTTGCGGCCCTCGCCGGAGGCGACGAGCAGCTCGACGACGCGGCCCTCGATCGCCCGGTTCTGCTCCCAGGAGATCTCCTCCTGGAGGGCGACGAGCCGCATGTACCGCTCCTGCACGACGGCCTTGGGCAGCTGGTCGGGGAGCTCGGCGGCGGGCGTGCCGGGGCGCTGCGAGTACTGGAAGGTGAAGGCGTTGGCGAACCGCGCCTCGCGCACGACGTCGAGCGTGGCCTGGAACTCCTCCTCGGTCTCGCCGGGGAACCCGACGATGATGTCGGTGGAGATCGCGGCCTCGGGGATCCGCTCGCGCACCTCGTCGAGGATCGAGAGGAACCGGGCCGAGCGGTAGGAGCGACGCATCCGGCGCAGCACGGTGTCGGAGCCCGACTGCAGCGGCATGTGCAGCTGGGGGCACACGTTCGGGGTCTCGGCCATCGCCGCGATGACCTCGGAGGAGAACTCGCGCGGATGCGGGGACGTGAACCGCACGCGCTCCAGGCCGGGCACCGAGCCGCAGGCCCGCAGCAGCTTCGCGAAGGCCTCGCGGTCGCCGAACTCGACGCCGTACGCGTTGACGTTCTGCCCGAGCAGCGTCACCTCGAGCACGCCGTCGGCCGCCAGCGCCTCGACCTCGGCGAGGATCTCGCCCGGCCGCCGGTCGCGCTCGGTGCCGCGCAGCGCCGGCACGATGCAGAAGGTGCAGGTGTTGTTGCAGCCCACGGAGATCGATACCCAGCCGGCGTAGGCGGACTCGCGGCGCGTCGGCAGCGTGGAGGGGAACACCTCCAGCGACTCCGCGATCTCCACCTGGGCCACCTGGTTGTGCCTGGCGCGCTCCAGCAGCACCGGCAACTTGCCCACGTTGTGCGTGCCGAACACGACGTCGACCCACGGCGCCTTGCGGACGATCGTGTCGCGGTCCTTCTGAGCGAGGCAGCCGCCGACGGCGATCTGCATATCGGGACGGAGCTTCTTCACCGGCGCCAGGTGGCTGAGGTTGCCGTACAGCTTGTTGTCGGCGTTCTCCCGCACCGCGCACGTGTTGAAGACGACGACGTCGGCCTCGTCATCGGTGGATCGCTCGTACCCCGCCGCTTCCAGCAGCCCGGCCATGCGCTCGGAATCGTGCACGTTCATCTGGCACCCGTAGGTGCGGATGGTGTAACTGCGGGCCGCCATCCTTAACCCACCCCGCCTCCTGCGTCGGCTTACCGTCCCCCGTGACGAGGGTATGCCCAGGAATCGGGCGGGGCACGCCGGGTCGACCGAACCGGCCGGACACGACAGGATGGGTCGGTGCTGGATAGGCGGGCCGTGCTCCGGGGACTCGGCATGGCTGGCACGCTCACCGCGCTCGGCGGGTTCGCCGGCTGCGCCTCGCCCTTCACCGACGTGCGGCTGCGGCTGGCCACCGGCGGCACCCAGGGCGTGTACTTCAGCCTCGGCAGCGCGCTGGCCCAGGTGTGGCAGCAGCAGCTGGGCATGCGCGCCGCGCCCGAGGTGCTCGTCACCGCCGGGTCGGTCGACAACCTGCGCCAGCTCACCTCCCGGACGGCCGACGTCGCGTTCTCCCAGGTGGACGCCGCCGACGACATCCTGAAGACGCTCACCCCCGGCGGCCCGACCCGCCCGTGCGCGCTCGGGCGCGTCTACGACGAGTTCGTCCACGTCGTGGTGCCGCGCGACTCTCCGGCGCAGCAGTTGGCCGACCTGCGCGGGCTCCGGGTGTCGGTCGGTGCCCAGGAGTCCGGCGTCTACTTCGTCGCCAGGCGGCTGCTGGAGTCCGCCGGCCTCGCCGTGGCCGACCTGCAGACGGCCTACCTGGGCATCAACGACTCCGTCGCGGCGATGGCCGCGGGCCGCATCGACGCCTTCTTCTGGACGGGCGGCGTGCCGACCGGCGGGGTCGACGCGCTGGCGGCGCAGATGCCGATCCGGCTGCTCGACCTCAGCAACGTGCTCAAGAAGGTCCGCACGCCTCTACCCCGTCTACGCACCGGGCACGGTGCCCGCCCGCAGCTACGGCATCGAGAAGTCGATCACCACGGTGCTGGTCCGCAACTTCCTGCTCGTCGACGCCGCGATGGACGACGACATCGCCCATGCGCTGATCAAGGCGCTCTTCGAGGCGCAGTCGAAGCTGGTGGTGATCAACCCGCTGGCCCGGTCGATCGACCTGCGGGCCGCGATCAGCACCCAGCCGGTGCCGCTGCACCCCGGAGCGCTCCGCTACTTCCGCGAGGCCAAGGACTCCTGACCGGAGTCGGCCCCGTCTCCTGCGGTCGGCACGCCCACCCGGCTCAGCACGGCCGTGATCCGCAGCCCGCCGCCTGGGGGCAGGTCCAGGCGCAGGCTCCCACCGCCCACCTCCACGGTGCGCGCGGCGATCGCGAGTCCCAGCCCGGAGCCCTCCACGTTGTCCTGGCCCGGAGCCCGCCAGAACCGGCTGGTCGCCCGTTCGAGCTGTTCGGGATCCATGCCGGGCCCGGAATCGCGGATCGCGATCTCGACGACGTCGGCGTCCTCCCCCGAGGCGGCGGTGTCCACCGTGATCCGACCACCCGGCGGGGTGAACTTCACGGCGTTGTCGAGCACCGCGTCGAGCACGGTCTCGATCGCGCCCGCCGGTGCGAGCGCGCGCAGCCCGCGAGTGCCCGTGATCGCGAGGGTGAGCTCCATGTGCTCGGCCAGCGGCCGCCACACCTCGACCCGATCGGCGATGGGCGCGTCGATCGACTGCACCGACAGCGGCACCGTGCGCTCGGCGCGGGCCAGCGCCAGCAACCCGTCGAGCAGGGTGGACAGGCGCTCCGCCTCCTCCAGCGCGGCGGCGTGGTCGTCCACCGCGTCCGGGATGACCTGGCCCTCGAGGTTCGACAGCCGCAACCGCAGGGCGGTGAGCGGGTTGCGCAGCTGGTGGCTCGCGTCGGCGACGAACGCGCGCTGCGCCGTGTAGGCCTGGGCGACGGTCACGGCCATGCGGTCGAACGACACGGTGAGCCGGCGCAGCTCCGGCGGGCCCGAGTTGTCGGAGACCGGCTCCGGCGCGGCACCGGCCAGCACCGCCGCCGCCACCCGGCCGGTGCCCTCGTCCAGGCGGCGGACCGGGCGCAGGATCCAGCGCACGATCGGCAGCGCGACCAGCACGGCCAGCGCGAGTGCGAGAACGGCGGCCGCCGCGATCCCGGCCCAGATCAGGAGCTGCTCGGCGTGCAGCGTGCCCGTCGGCGAGATCGTCACGACGGCGCCGCGCACCTCCGTGTCGACCAGCACCGGCTCGGCCAGCACCATCGGCCGGCCGTCCCACGGCATCAGCAGCGGATACGGCTTGGACGGGCGCGCGGCCAGAGCCAGCGCCACCCGGTCCTGACCGTCGGCGTCCAGCTCCGGGACGGGGCTGCGCGAGCTCGCCCGCACCGTCCGGCCCGCGTCGACCACGATGACGGTGACCCCGAACGTCTCGTCGAAGCGGGTCAGCTGGGCGTCGAGCCCGGTCGGGTCGTCCTCGGTCAGTGGCCGCACGGCGAGCGACGCGAAGTAGACGGTGTCGGTGAGCCGGTTGGTGAACAGCTTCGACTGCGCCGCCTGCGCGCTGTAGACGGCCAGTGGTAGACCCAGACCGACGGCGAGCAGCCCCACCAACGTCAACACGATCACCAGCAGCCGCGTGCGCATCGGTCAGCCCGATTCCCCGGTGGCCGCCTCGCCCTCGGGCAGGCCCAGGCGGTACCCCACGCCACGCACGGTCTGCACCAGCTCCGGGCGGCCCAACTTGGTCCGCAGGGTGGCCACGTGCACGTCCAGCGTGCGGTTGGCGCCCGCCCAGGCGCGCCCCCACACCTCGGCCACGATCCGGCTGCGGGTGCACACCGCGCCGCCGGAGCTGGCGAGCATCGCGAGGACCTGGAACTCCTTGCGGGTGAGCGTGACCGGCGCGCCCGCCACGCTCACGGTGTGCTTGACCAGGTCGATCGTCACGTCGGCCACCGACACGACATCCCCCGAACCCGACGGGCTGCCCTGCCCCGACGAGCGCCGCCGCCGGTAGACCGCATGCACGCGCGCCACCAGCTCGCCGATGTCGTACGGCTTCACCAGGTAGTCGTCGGCCCCGGAGTGCAGACCCAGGATGCGGTCGTCGATCTCGCCCCGCGCCGACACCACGATCACCGGCACCTCGCTCACCTCCCGGATCGCGCGGCACACGTCGACGCCGTCGATGTCGGGCAGGCCGAGGTCGAGCAACACCACGTCGACGTCGGCGAGATGATCCACCGCACCCTTGCCACGGGCCAACCGGGTGGTTGTCATACCGTGCCGATGCAGCGCAGGACGCAGGGCGGCCGCGATCCGGTCGTCGTCCTCCACCAGCAGGATGTGCACTGCCCCACCCTCTCAGGTCCGCATCGAACTCTTGCGGGCGTTATAGGAGCGAAACCTCAAGCATTGCCCAAGGTGCTGGACTGTGGTGTCCGTCTCGCCCTAGCGTCCCGCCATGCCCGGAGGCCCTGTATGACCGATACGCCCATGATTCGCATGGCGGCCGTCGACAAGCATTTCGGCGAGCTGCACGTGCTCCGCAACATCAACCTGGAGGTCGCGGCCGGCCAGGTCGTCGTGGTGCTGGGCCCGTCGGGGTCCGGCAAGTCCACGCTCTGCCGCGCGATCAACCGCCTGGAACCCATCGACTCCGGCACCATCGAGATCGACGGCGAGGCCCTCCCCCTGGAGGGAAAGGCGCTGGCCGCCCTGCGCGCCGACGTCGGCATGGTGTTCCAGAGCTTCAACCTCTTCGCGCACAAGACGATCCTCGAGAACGTCACCCTGGCGCCGCTCAAGGTGCGCAAGCTCAACAAGGCCGAGGCCGAGAAGAAGGGCCTCGCACTCCTCGAACGGGTGGGGATCGCCAACCAGCGCGACAAGTACCCCGCCCAGCTGTCCGGGGGCCAGCAACAGCGCGTCGCCATCGCCCGCGCGCTCGCGATGAACCCGAAGGTGATGCTCTTCGACGAGCCCACCTCAGCGCTGGACCCCGAGATGGTCCAGGAGGTCCTCGACGTGATGACCTCCCTGGCCAAGGAGGGCATGACCATGCTCGTGGTGACCCACGAGATGGGCTTCGCCCGCCGCGCCGCCCACCGCGTCGTCTTCATGGCGGAGGGCGAGATCGTCGAGGACTCGACGCCGGAGGCGTTCTTCACCAACCCCCGGTCGAACCGGGCAAAAGACTTCCTCGGCAAGATCCTCACTCACTGAGCCGCTCCCTGTACCGCTCCAGGAAGGACCGCTCCACCATGAGACTGTCCCGCGTTTCCCGATTCGTCACGATTGCGGCCACTGCCGCACTCGCGACCGTCATGACGGCCTGTGGCCAGCAGGCCGACCTCGGCGCACCGACCGGCTCCGGACCTGCGGTCGCCCAGGGCGCCCAGTTCGAAGCCGGCACCACGATGGCCAAGCTGGCCCAGGCCGGCACGCTCCGGGTCGGCACCAAGTTCGACCAGCCACTGTTCGGCCTGAAGGGCCTCGACGGCAAGCCGGTCGGCTTCGACGTCGAGATCGCCAAGATCGTCGCCGCGAAGCTCGGCATCCCGGCCGACAAGATCGTCTACACCGAGGCGCCCTCGAAGATCCGTGAGGACGTCATCGCCAACGACCAGGTCGACCTGGTCGCCGCCACGTACACGATCAACGCTGCCCGCAAGGAGCGCATCAGCTTCGCCGGCCCGTACTACGTCGCCGGCCAGGACCTGATGGTCAAGACCGACAACACGACCATCACCGGTCCCGACACGCTCAAGAGCGCGAACGCACGCGTGTGCTCCGTGAGTGGATCGACGCCCGCGAAGACGATCGAGCAGTACGCCACCCCGGGCAACATCGTGCTCTTCGACGTGTACTCGAAGTGTGCAGACGCCCTGCGTAACGGCCAGGTCGACGCGGTCACCACCGACAACGTCATCCTCAGCGGCCTCGTCGACTCCGGTCAGGGTGCGTTCAAGCTGGTCGGCAAGACCTTCACGAAGGAGCCGTACGGCATCGGCATCAAGAAGGGCGACACGAAGTTCTGCGAGTTCATCAACAAGACGCTGCAGGACGCCGCGACCGACGGCAGCTACGCCAAGGCATGGGACGGCACCGTCGGCAAGGTCCAGGGGCAGGCTCCGCCGGTCCCGGCAGCCGACACCTGCAGCTGACGTCCATGCAGCCGGGGGCCGGCCGGATCAAGGTCCGGTCGGCCCCCGACCCGTCTCGCCCCCGGTTGGAGTCCGTGTGGACGCATTGATCGCCGAGTTCCCGCGCTTCTTCGCCGGGTTCCTCGGCACCCTGCGCATATGCCTGTTCGCGGGCGTCGGCGCGCTCATCCTCGGCACGTTCATGGCGACGTTCCGCGTGTCGCCAGTCCCTCCGTTGCGGTGGCTCGGCCTTGCTTGGGTCACGGTCTTCCGCAACTCACCCCTGGCCGTCGTCCTCTTCCTCTTCGCGTTCGGGCTGCCGCAGGTCGGGGTCATCTTCCCGAGCTTCCAGAACAATGCGTTCTTCTGGCCCGGCGTCGCCTCCCTGATCTGCTACACCGCCGCCTTCGTCTGCGAGGCCGTCCGGTCGGGTATCAACTCGGTAGCACCCGGACAGGCCGAGGCGGCACGCGCGGTCGGACTCACCTTCACCCAGACCCTGTCCGCGGTGGTGCTACCCCAAGCCATTCGCACGGTGGTACCACCTCTGGGCAGCGTGATGATCGCCATGATCAAGAACTCGGCGATCGTGGGCGCCTTCGGGGTCACCGGCGAGCTGTTCTCGGTCGACTCCGGCAACACAGCGCTCGGTTACTCAGCCTTGTCCAGCCTCACCGGGGTTGCCATCGCCTACCTGGTCATCACGATTCCGGCCGGCCTGCTTCTCGGCGTCATCGAACGGAAGATCGAGGTCAAGCGATGAGTTCGGTCCTGTATGACGCACCGGGCCCGCGTGCTCGCCGCAACAGCATGATCGGCACCGTCGTCGCCGGCGCAGTGTTGCTCGGCCTCGCAGTGTTGGTCGTCGTGCAACTCGGCAACAACGGTCAGCTCGACGGTGCGAAGTGGGGGCCGATCTACAACCCGGGGAATCCCTACTTCGTCGCTACTTGGCTGCGACTCCTGGCCGGGCTCCTGGTCACCCTCGAGACGGCAGCGATCACACTGGTCCTCGCTCTCGCCATCGGTACGTTGCTCGTCATTCTCCGCATCACCAGCAGCAGGGCCTTCCGCTGGATCGTCGTCACGATCGTCGAGGGGCTCCGCGGCCTGCCGGTCATCGTGACGATCTTCTTCGCCGCACGGGTGCTGCCAGAGTTCGGCGTCTCGATGCCACCACTGTGGTACGTCGTCGTCGGCCTCACCGCATACAACTGCGTGATCATCGCGGAGATCATCCGATCCGGCATCAACGCGCTCCCACGCGGTCAGTCGGAAGCGGCCTATGCCGTGGGCATGTCACGGCTCCAGGTCCTGCGACTGATCCTGCTCCCACAAGCCTTCCGGCTCATGCTGCCGGCGCTGATCAGCCAACTCGTCGTGATCGTGAAGGACACGTCGCTGGGTTTCGTGGTTTTCGGGTACTCCGACTTCGTCCGCGAGGCCAACACCGTCATTCAGTTCTTCGGTGGCCAGCTGAAGATCAACTTCCCGCTCCAGATGTTCCTCACCGTCGCACTGGTGTTCATCCTGATCAACTACGGACTCGGCAAGCTCGCCGAGTACATTAACCGTCGAGGCTCTCGCGGTCCGAAACGTCCTGCCGGCACCAACGCGGACACGGCAGTGCTCGCAGAGGCCGGAGTTCACGGCACTGCCGCCTCGGGCGCAGGCACCGGGGCCACCTGACAACCCACTCAGACCCGAGCATCAACGGCCCTCGACCGCACAGCGGTCGAGGGCCGTTCTGCGTCCGCCCACTCCTGACGCGCGACCTGCGCCCACCTCAAGTCTTCCTCAAGAACCGTGCACTACTGTGAACATCGCTTGTCTGGCCCGTCCGCCCACGCGACCATCAATGAGCTGGGTCACAGAGGCTCATCTCGGCAGTGGAGGGGCGAAGCACAACCGGACTCGAATTCCCCGACGTCCCGCCATCAGCGCGATTCGAGCGCTGGCGTTGACGGTTGCGACCTGCACCGTCGGACTTATCGTCCCGAGCGTCGCCGATGCGGCGGAAACGCCTTGCGTGACGATCCACAGCGTCCACCCGTACTCGGACAACATGGGCCGCGCGTGGCAACTCGAGATCGACAGCAAATGCCCGGAGAACTTCCCCGTCACATCCATCGAAGTCACCTACAACTTCTGGGCGGAGACGCAGGACGGCAGTCGGATCACCGCCACCTACTCGGAGCCGGGCTTGGGCACCAAGCGGGTGCAGCAAGGGCGTCGAAGCTACGTCGCAGCGGAAGCGCCCGCCGGCGAGGCGCGCTATTGCTATTCGGCGTACCAGCGCTTCAACGGCCTCGACATCAACCGACAGGTCTCGGGCACCCAGAAGCCGACGACCTACACCGGCATCCATTGCCGCAACAGCTGACCCGTACTCCCGTCCAACATCAGGAAGGCAGCACCTGCAATGACGACCGGTATGGGTCTCCGCCGACGACTGGCGACCACGCTCGGAGCGACGGCAGCGGTCCTCGTCGCCTCCGCAGTGGCAGCCGCGCCACAGGCCGCGGCCGTCGGATACTCGGCTTCCTGCCAGAAGTTCCAGATCACCTACATCCAACGCGACAACGGGGCCGCACTCGAATGGGTCCTCGACGCCGAGTGCTACTGGTCACCCGAGGTCGGCGACGTCGTGGTGACGACTTACGAGAACGGCGCCACACGCGATGTCCGGCGAATTCCCCCGGGCAAGAAGCTGGTGGGTCGGACGACAGGATACGTGCTGCTCCCTCCCCGTCCGATCTGTGCTGCGTCCCGCATCCGCATCGAAGCGAAGTACAAGTACATGGCGATCGGCGACGAGACATCGACCGAGGGAGTTCTCTATCTCGATCCCAATGACAACTGCTGACCGAGAACGTCGAGGAGGAGAAGCCATGGGGATCATGTCCAAGGCGGCTGCGGTCACTGTGGCCGCGCTCGTTCTGACATCGCTTTCGATCGGGTCGGCATCAGCGGATGAGGACACCTGGACCTATTGGGGGGACGGAGTCCCCAGCGGCACCGGCGAAAGATCAACCTCGTTCACCACCAAGAACGATGGCGATCCCTGCGTGGTGACGCTGCGGGTCAAGAAGTACCCCGACGTCTCCCAAACAGCCGGATGGCTGGAGCCCACCGCCGAGGCGGTCTGCCGCACCACACGTCGCGGCGGCACCGGGATGGCCCTGCGCATCAGCGCCAACGGCGAGTCCGTCCCGTTGGCGATGGTGCCGGACGACAGCATCGCCGAGCTGCGACCGAACAGCCGGTTGAACGTCAGCGCGAAGTACACCGACACGCATGGTCAGGTGTGCTTCACGGCGAAGGCAACTGCCAACGGCGGCGCAGGAAGCGTCGACATCTGCGGCACCTGGTGACCACCGGCGGTCAGAGGTTCTCCACCTCCACCGGCTCGATCCCCTCCCCCACCGGCAGCTCGAACCCCAGCACCTGCGCGTAGAACGACAGCTCCGCCTCCAGCGCCCGGCGGATGTTCTCCGCGCGCCGGAAGCCGTGCTGCTCGCCCTCGAACTCCAGGTACGCGACGGGGACGTGGCGGGTGCGGAGGGCGTCGACGATCAGGCGGCTCTGCGCCGGCGGGACGACGGCGTCCTCGCTGCCCTGCAGCACGATCAGGGGGCGGTCGAGGCGGTCGACGTGGTGGATGGGTGAGCGGTCGCGGATGACGTCGGGATCGGTGCCGACAAGCCCGTCCATGTAGCGGCTCTCGAACTTGTGGGTGTCGCCGGCGAGGACGGCGAGGTCGGCGATGCCGAAGAGGTCGGCGCCGGCAGCGAACGGCTGGTCGGGCGTGGTGAGCACGGCGAGGACGGTGAACCCGCCGGCCGAACCGCCGCGGATCGTCATGCGGGAGCCGTCGACGCGGCCCTGCGCGGCGAGCCAGCGGGCTGCGGCGATGCAGTCGCCCACGTCGAGCACACCCCAGGTGCCCTTCAGCTCCTCGCGGAACGGGCGGCCGTAGCCGGTGGAGCCGCTGTGGTTGACGTCGACGACGCCGAAGCCGCGGCTGGTCCAGAACTGGCGGGAGAGGGAGAACGCCGCCGATGCGGCCGACGTCGGGCCGCCGTGGATCTCGACGACGAGCGGTGGGAGCGTGCCGTCGGGGCCGGACCGTTCGAGGGAGACGGGCGGGTAGTAGAGGGCGTGCGCGACCCGTCCGTCGGGCCCTGCGGGGAACGTGACGTGTTCGGCCACCGAGATCGCGGCCGGGTCGATCCCGAGGTCACGGGGAGCGCGCAGCACGGTCGTGGCGCCGGTGGCGGGTTCGAGCCGGTAGACACCCGTGGTCGAGGTGGACGTCGCGGCGATCAGCACGACGCTGCCGTCCGGCGCGGCGCGGACCGCGGCGACCTCGACGAACGGGAGGTCGAGATCGTGCACGGCGCCGTCGGGGCTTCGCCGGGCGAGCCCGTCGACACCGTTGCGGCGTCGGGCGTACACGATCGATCCGTCGGGGAGTGCGGCGTAGTGCGAGGTGCCGAACCGCCACTGAGGGCCGCCGATCTCGGCGTCGGTCCGCACCAGCGCGGTGATGTCGGTGCGCGGTTTCCAGCGGTAGAGGTTCCACCAGTCGGTGCGGTCGCTGCAGAACAGCAGGGAGCCGTCCGGCTGCCAGCTGGGCTCGGTGATCGACTCGTCCGGCCCGCCGGCGATGACGGCCTCGTTGCCGGTCGCCAGGTTGCGCACCATGAGCGTGGCGGAGTCCCACGGCATGTCGGGGTGGTTCCACTGGAGCCACGCCAGGATCTGCCCGTCCGGGGAGATGCGGGGGGCCGCGACGAAGTCGGGCCCGCTCACCAGCACCTCCGGCTCGGACGGGTGGTGGGCGGCGAGCCGCACGATCTCGTTCACGACGTCGGTCGCACCCGACCCGGTGTGCCGCTCGCGCACGCAGACCAGGATCTCGCCGTCCGGGCTGAACGAGCCGTCGGCGAAGCGGTCGGCCCGCGGCCGCTCAGGCGCGGGGGTGAGCGCTTCGGGTTCGCCTCCGGGGGCGAGGCGGTAGAGGCGCTGGTCGGCCCAGTCGGCGAACCACACCACGCCCTCGCGCACCCACCAGGCCGCACCCCCGTACTCGTGGACGGCCGTTCGCGCGTTGCGCCCCTCCGGCAGGAGGTCCGTGACGGTGCCGTCGGCCGTGCGGCGGACGAGCTGGGTGCGGCCGCCCTCCGCGGGGCGTCCCTCACCCCAGTAGACGTCGTCGCCGACGAGCCGCAGCTCCCCCAGACCGACGGCTTGCTCGACGACGCGGGCCGCGGTGAACGGGGTGGGCCATGATCCGTACGGGGCGGTGCTCACGGGTCGAGGTTAGTCTCGGCGCGTGGTGACCG
The DNA here is from genome assembly GCA_963727745.1 of uncultured Actinomycetota bacterium. Lineage (GTDB taxonomy): Bacteria > Actinomycetota > Actinomycetes > Mycobacteriales > Pseudonocardiaceae > Pseudonocardia. Next base: position 523,414 of record CAVSHL010000016.1, on the reverse strand, counting down.
AACGCCCCGAGATCCCGTCCGTCGCCGGTGAACGGGAGATGTTGCGGGCCTTCCTGGACTTCCACCGCACCACGCTCGCGATGAAGTGCGACGACCTCTCCGACGACGAGTTGCGCCGCGCGGCGGTGCCGTCGTCGACGTTGTCGCTGCTGGGCCTGGTGCGGCACATGGCAGAGGTGGAGCGCGCCTGGTTCCGGCGGATCATGGGCGGCGAACCGGACCTGCCGCTGGTGTGGTCGCCCGACGGCGATTTCCAGGTCGCCTACGACGCGTCGACGGGGACGCGGGCCGAGGCGTTCACCGCCTGGGAGACCGAGGTGGAGCACGCCCGGCGGATCGAGCGCGAAGCCGAGTCCCTCGACGTCACGGCATGGGCGCCCCGCTGGGGCGAGGAGGTGTCGCTGCGCATGGTGATCCTGCACATGATCCACGAGTATGCGCGGCACAACGGCCACGCCGATCTCGTCCGCGAGGGCGTCGACGGGACGGTGGGCGTCTGATGAGCTCCTACCTCTCGCACGTCACGATCGACTGCCACGACGCCTACGAGCTCTCCGAGTGGTGGAAGCCGGTGCTCGGGTACGTCGACATCGAGGGCGACCCCAACCTCCCGGGCCATGAGGAGTGCATGATCCGCGACCCGGAGACGGGCCAGAAGCTGCTCTTCATCGAGGTCCCCGACGCCGAGCTGCCGCGCAAACGGATCCACCTCGACATCGCGCCGCGCGAGGGCACCCGCGACGACGAGGTCGCTCGCCTGGTCGCCCACGGCGCCGTCGTCGTCGCCGACCACCGCGACAAGTACGGGCCCGGCACCGGCTGGGTCACCCTCGCCGATCCCGAGGGCAACCAGCTGTGCGTGCTCCGCAATGACGCCGAGAAGGCGGCGCAGTCGGTCTGAACCGGCCGCGTCAGCCGCGGGCCCGCAACGCGGTGCCGAGCAGCCCGACGGCTTCCGGCAGCTCCCGTGGCCGCAGCAGCGGCAGCAGCCCGATCGCTCCGGCCAGTCCCGTCCACCAGCGGATCCGGCCGTCTCCTCGGACGATCCCGACGGCGGGTGCCCCGCACGATCGCACGCGCAGCGCCAGGCCCGGGTAGGCGTCGGCGAGCTGCGGGTCGCGGCAGGACCGCACCGTCACCGGCACCCGGACGAGATCGGGCAGCTCGCGCGCGATGCGCGAGCAGTTCGGGCAGCTCACGTCGTAGACCACGACGACGCCGGTCGGTTTCACGCCGCCAGCATCGCAAGCACGAGCGCACCGATGCACGCCACCGCCAGTACGGGACGCACGACGGGTTCGGCGCGCTCCCACACCGTCGACCACGCGCCGTCGTCGCTCCACGCGTTGGACTCCAGCGGCATCGCCAGCCGACCCCCGGCGAACCCGACGGCCACGGCGAACGCGGCCGGGAACGGCACCACCAGTGCGATCGCGAGCAGCAGCAAGTGCGGCAGCGCCGACGGCGAGTAGGTGCGCATCCCGGTGCCCATCTCGAACCCGAACTGCAGCGCACCCCATTCCCGCAGGTGCTGCACGTCCTCGGTCACGAGGCGGGCGTTCTCCGGCACGCGGAACCGCACCAGGCCGATCTCACGGGCGAGCACGGCGGCGGCGCCGAGGCCGAACAGCACCCAGCGCACGGGCGCGGGTACGAGCGCCTGCGGCAGCGCACCGAGCACGGCCACCACGAAGGCCACCAGCACCGCACCGAGGAGCAGGCCGGCGCCGAAGAACCGGATCACGGGCTTGTCGCGCCAGACCGACGCGCTCAGCAGGAACGCCGAGTTGTGGCTTCAAGTGCTGCCGGAGTTGGCGTACCCGGCAGCGGCACCGGCCGCCATCACGGCGACCAGCCCGCCGAGGCCCGCGCCGTCGGAGCCGGGCGCGGCGGTGACCGCCCGCAGCCCGGCGAGCACCGCGACGGCGAGCAGCGCGAGCGCCGTCGTCAACGGGTGCAGAGCCCAGCGGGGCGCCCTCGCGGGTGCGGTCATGCCTACACCCCGCAGACGGCGATCGTCTTGCCGGTGTACTCGTCGCCGTCGTCCCAGGAGATCGTGGTCATGGCGTCGGAGCAGCGCACGCTCTTCCAGCGCCAGGCGTTGCGGCCGTGGCAGTTGGTGGCCATGCGCGTGGAGGTGATCTGGGCGCCGTCGTCGTGGTCGGTGTAGTCGCCCTCCCGGTGCCATCCGTTCAAGCAGGGGAAGCGGCCGCGGCGGAATCCGCCGATGCACATCGCCGTCCCACCGGACGGCCAGTTGTTGCGTTCCTCGTCGTAGCCGCCCTTCTCGCACTCCATGAACTCGGTGCGCGGGCCGTCGTCGGCGGCGTGGGCCTGGCGGCGCGCCAGGTACCAGTCCAGCGGTACGAGCGAAGCCGCGGCAGCCGCCACGAACAGCCCCTTCAGGACGGTGCGGCGGCTGGGCCGCAGATCCCGGATCCGCGCGACGATCGAGCTCGGCCGAGCGTCCGGCGGCGGTTCCGCGGCGGAGGGGATGTCGCTGATGTTCATGCCGGTAGCCGATCTGTATGGCCGAGGAGCCCGGCGACGAGCTCTTCGCGGTCGGTGTCGGCGTAGACGAAGGTGCGGGAGCGGATCCGACCTGCCGCGTCCACGGCGAGCAGGGTGGGGCTGTAGCCCTCGAACAGTTCGGCGCGCACCGCGGGGTCGGTGATGATCTCGACGCCGGGCGCGGCGGCGAACCCGTCGCGGTCGCAGACGGCGACGCTGCGGTGGCCGGGTCCAGCCGCCACGGCAAGGGTGGCGAGCACCGCGTGGCACGACGCGCAGTCGGCGTCCAGGACGGCCACCAGGCTCACCGCCTGCCCAGGCCCTGGGACCACCGCGGCCGGGGCGGGAGTGCCGAGCAGCCCCGCGTAGCCGGAGATGCCGTCGGCGCGGCCGGCCTCGAGCGCCCGCACCCGCGCGTACACCGCGACGAGCGCCACCAGCGCGAACAGGGCGACGAGCAGCGCCAGCAGCGCCACCGCGAGCTCGACGGTCACCGCGTCCACCGGGCGGTCAGCGTCGACAGCGCTGCGACCACCGCGTCCTCGCCGATCGGGAGCGCCGGACGCCCGGACTCGGGGCCCAGCAGCACCACGTCGGTGACGGCGGAGGCGCCGGCGAGCAGGTAGCGCCAGGCGTGCGGGGTGTCGGCCACGACGGCCCGCACAGCCGGATCGAGCGCGCGTCCGGTGCGCCACAGTTCGCCGCCGGAGACGGCCAGGCCGGCCCATTCCGGGAGCGAGGACAGCGCCTCCGCGGCCTCGCGCACCGACAGGACGGCGTGCTCACTGCGTCCGATCACCGACACCCCACTCTGCCGGATCAGCAGGTCGGAGGCCGGGACCAGGGCGGCGCCGCGCGCGGCGTCGGTGAACCGGAAGGTCGAGAGCAACGCGTCGATCCCGCGCGGTCCCGGCGCCGGGCCACCGAACCAGGTCGTGGCCTCGTGGTGCGGGCCGACCATGGCGAGCGCGGCGTCGGAGCGGTCGGCGGCCTCGAAGAGCACCGCGTCGTACCCGCGCATGGGGATCCGCCGCTCGCGCGCGCCGGGCAGCAGCTTCCGCGGGATGACCTGGTGCTCGCCGGCAGGAGCCAGGAAGAAGTGCCGGGCCATTCGCGGCCCGGTGAAGCGGGTGCTGCCGTACCAGCGCAGCGCACCGAGGGCAGCCGGGACGGTGAGGTCCACGGGGGAACCGGTCGGTGCGATCCGCGAGACCGTCACCGTTTGCGTGGCGGCGCGATCACCCAATGCTGTGGTCACTCTCCGACCAACGAAGGCGACCGTGCGTTGTCACGACCCGACACGCCCGCACTGCCTCGCGTACGGGTGATCGGCGGTAACGTGGCGTAGCAGCTCCGTACTGGGGCAGAGAAAGGTCGGAGATGCCCGATTCGTCACCCGGAGAGCCGACGGCTCCCGAGCCCACGCCCGAGGGCCCTGCCGAGATCATCGACGCGGAGATCGTGGAGGACCCGGCTGCGCTGCTCGCGTCGGCGAAGGCGGATCCGCCTGCCTTCTCCCCCGACTACGACGCGCATGGCGTGCCCAGCTTCGACTACGTGCGCGCGAAGATCGAGGGCCGCTCGGCCACCGCCGTCGGCAGCACCGAGCTGGCCGGCGAGACCGCACAGGGCCGCGCCCTCGACGAGCAGATGGCCGAGCGGGACCGCAAGGCCAAGGAGAAGCTGGACGAGATCCGCCGCTCGCTCGGCGGCTAGCCGATCTCCCTGCTGACCTCCGCGCCGTCCTTCGTCGGTCGATGAGGATCTTCGCGTGCGCCTCCGGGTCGCGCAGCGCGGTGAACGCGGTGTCCACGCCGTGCAGTCCGACAGTGCCCGTGATCAGCGGCGCGGCGTTCACCTTGCCCGCGGCGAGCAGGTGCAGCGCCTCGTGGAACTCCTTGGGCGTGTAGCCCAGCACGAACCGCAGGTCGATCTCCTTGTTGATCGCCATCGCCGGGCGCACGGTGTCGGGCTGCATGCACACGCCCACCACGACGACCTTCGCAGCGAGCGGCGCGCCGGCGATGACCTGGTCGAGCAGCCCCGGCACGCCGACGCACTCGAACACCACCGGGTGCTTCGGCGTGGTCTGCCCGGCGAACTCGGCGATGTCCCAGATCCGCGTCCAGGGGATCAGCGGGATAGCCCGCAGCTTCTCCATGCTGGACACTCCCAGCTCGAAGAGGTCGGTGGCGCGATCGATGTACCCGTGCCCACCCAGCTGCGCCCACGGTGAGTCCTGCGCCGGATCGACGACGACGTCGGCACCGACCGTCCTGGCCAGCGCCCGCCGACCCGGCGAGAGGTCGCTGGCGACGACCGTGCGCACGCCGACGGCCTTGAGCATGCCGATCACGGCCAGCCCGACCGGCCCACAGCCCACGACGACGGCCACCTGCTTCTTCGTGATGCCGCTGCGCCGCACGGCGTGCAACCCGACGGCCATCGGTTCGGTCAGGGTGGCGACATCGGTGTCGAGCCCGTCGGGGATCGCGAACGTCATCGCCTCCTGGACGAGCACCTGCTCGGCGTACCCGCCGGGCGCCGACGGTGAGAGCCCGGTGGTGTGCACCTCGCGGCCCCGGCGCAGCAGCGGGAACGCCACCACGCGCGTGCCCGGCGCCACGGATGTGCCCGGCCCCGCCTCGAGCACCTCACCGGAGAACTCGTGGCCGAACACCGCGGCGTCCGTGGATCGGAACAGGCCGTCGTAGCCGACCTCGGCGACGATGTCGGCCAGCTCGTCGCAGTGGTCGCGAGCGTGCAGGTCGGAACCGCAGATGCCTGCGCGCAGCACCTTCAGCACGAGCTGGCCCCGCTCCGGCCTCGGGTCGGGCAGGTCGACGACGGCGAACTCGCCCTTGGTGCACGTGACGGCCTTCATGGGTGTCCTCCCCGAGAACGCGAACGGCCCCTCCGCAGAGGGGCCGTTCGCGTGTGAGTGACTTACTTCTGCTCGGCGCGCGCGTCGCCGCGCTTGAAGATCTTGTTGCCGAGCCAGACCAGCGGGTCGTACTTGCGATCGACCACGCGCTCCTTCATGGGGATCAGCGCGTTGTCGGTGATCTTGATGTGCTCGGGGCAGACCTCGGTGCAGCACTTGGTGATGTTGCAGTACCCGAGGCCGTGCTCCTCCTGCGCCGCCACCTGCCGGTCGGCGACGTCGAGGGGGTGCATGTCGAGCTCCGCGATCCGCATCAGGTAGCGCGGACCGGAGAAGTTCGGCTTGTTCTCCTCGTGGTCACGCACCACGTGGCACGTGTTCTGGCACAGGTAGCACTCGATGCACTTGCGGAACTCCTGGCTCCGCTCCACGTCCACCTGCTGCATCCGGTACTCGCCGGGGGCGAGGTCCGGCGGCGGCGCGAACGAGGGCACCTCGCGGGCCTTCGTGTAGTTGAAGCTCACGTCCGTGACGAGGTCGCGGATGACCGGGAACGTGCGCAGCGGCGTGATCGTGACGACCTCGTCCTCTTCGAACGTGTTCATCCGGGTCATGCACGCCAGCCGCGGGCGCCCGTTGATCTCCATCGAGCACGAGCCGCACTTGCCGGCCTTGCAGTTCCAGCGCACGGCCAGGTCGGGAGCCTCGGTCTGCTGGAGCCGGTGGACGATGTCGAGGACGACCTCGCCCTCGTTCACCTCGGCCGGGTAGTCGACGAGCTCCCCCTTCTCGGAGTCACCCCGCCACACCCGGAAATGTGCCCAGTAGCTCATGCGGTTGCCCCCGAATCGGCGCTGGAATCTGAGCGGTGGCCACCGAGCTCGTCGCCGGTGTAGTACTTCTTCAGCTCGTCCATCTCGAAGATGTCGAACAGGTCGGAGCGCATCGGGATCTGCTCCTTGCGCTCCAGCTCGATGTTGTCCTCGCCCACGGCCGACAGCACCAGCAGCACGTGCCGCCAGTCGGCGTCCATCACCGGGAAGTCGTCGCGGGTGTGCCCGCCGCGGCTCTCCTGACGCTCCAGCGCCGCCTTGGCCACGCACAGCGAGACCAGCAGCATGTTGCGCAGGTCCAGCGCGAGGTGCCAGTTCGGGTTGAACGCGCGGCCGCCGGTGACGGCGACCGTGCGGGTGCGGGTGGCGATGTCCTCGAGCTTCTTGAGGGCCATCTCCATCTCGTCGGCCTTGCGGATGATGCCGACGAGCTCGTGCATCGTCTTCTGGAGCTCCAGGTGGACGACGAACGGGTTCTCGCCACCCTCGGCCGCCGCCGTCGAGAACGGCAGCAGCGCCCGCTGCTCGGCCTGGTCGAGATCGGACTGCGCGATCTCGGGACGGCCGGAGAGGCTGTCGACGTACTCGGCGGCCCCTGCGCCGCAGCGCCGGCCGAACACCAGCAGGTCCGACAGCGAGTTGCCGCCGAGCCGGTTGGAGCCGTGCATGCCGCCGGAGCACTCCCCCGCGGCGAACAGGCCGGGCACCCGCGACATGCCGGTGTCGGGGTCGACCTCGACGCCACCCATCACGTAGTGGCAGGTGGGCCCGACCTCCATCGGCTCCTTGGTGATGTCGACGTCGGCCAGCTCCTTGAACTGGTGGTGCATCGACGGGAGCCGCTTGAGGATCTGCTCGGCCGGGAGCCGGGTCGACACGTCGAGGTAGACGCCGCCGTGCGGGGTGCCCCGACCGGCCTTGACCTCGGAGTTGATCGCACGCGCGACCTCGTCACGGGGCAGGAGCTCCGGCGGGCGCTTGTTGTTGTCCGCGTCGGTGTACCAGCGGTCCGCCTCCTCCTCCGTGGTCGCGTAGAGGTTCTTGAAGACGTCCGCGATGTAGTCGAACATGAACCGCTTGCCCTCGGAGTTGCGCAGCACACCGCCGTCGCCGCGCACCGACTCCGTGACCAGGATCCCCTTCACCGACGGGGGCCACACCATGCCCGTCGGGTGGAACTGCAGGAACTCCATGTTGATCAGGGTGGCGCCGGCGCGCAGGGCCAACGCGTGGCCGTCGCCGGTGTACTCCCAGGAGTTCGAGGTGACCGAGTAGCTCTTCCCGACCCCGCCGGTGGCCAGCACGATCGCCGGCGCGTCGAAGCGGACGAAGTTGCCGGTGTCGCGGTAGTAGGCGAAGCAGCCGGCGATCCGCCCGTCGGTCTTGAACAGGTCGGTGACGGTGGTCTCGTGGAAGACCCTGATGTGGGACTCGTAGTCGCCGGTCGCCTTGAAGTCCTCCTGCTGCAGCGACACGATCTTCTGCTGCAGCGTGCGGATCAGCTCCAGGCCGGTCCGGTCGCCGACGTGCGCGAGGCGCGGGTAGGAGTGGCCGCCGAAGTTGCGCTGGCTGATCTTGCCGTCGGGGGTGCGGTCGAACAGCGCCCCGTAGGTCTCCAGCTCCCAGACGCGGTCCGGCGCCTCCTTGGCGTGCAGCTCGGCCATGCGCCAGTTGTTGAGGAACTTGCCGCCGCGCATCGTGTCGCCGAAGTGCACGCGCCAGTTGTCGTTCGGGTTGGCGTTGCCCATCGCCGCGGCGCAGCCACCCTCGGCCATCACCGTGTGCGCCTTGCCGAACAGCGACTTCGTGATGATCGCAGTGCGCTTGCCCTGCAGGCGCGCCTCGATCGCGGCCCGCAGGCCTGCGCCGCCGGCGCCGATGACGACGACGTCGTACTCGTGGCGTTCGATCTGTTCTGTCTGTGCCATTGGTTCGCTCGCAAGCTCGCTCATCGGGTCACCCCACGATCCTCAGGTCGGCGAACCATCCGGCCGAGACGGCCATGATGTAGAAGTCCGTGATCGCCAGCGACGCGAGCGTCGTCCACGCCAGCTGCATGTGCTTCTCGTTCAGCGCCGAGACCCAGCCCCAGAGCTTGTAGCGCACCGGGTGCTTCGAGAAGTGGTTGAGCCGGCCGCCGATGATCGAGCGGCACGAGTGGCACGAGGCGGTGTACGCCCACAGCAGGATCACGTTGGCGAGCAGGATCAGGTTGCCCAGTCCGAGGCCGAAGCTGCCGTCCTTGTTGATGAAGGCGACGACCGCGTCGTAGGTGTTGATCACCGAGATGAGCGCGGCGGCGTAGAAGAAGTAGCGGTGCAGGTTCTGCCCGAGCAGCGGGAACCGCGTCTCACCCGTGTACTTCGAGTGCGGCTCCGCCACGGCGCAGGCCGGCGGCGAGAGCCAGAAGGCGCGGTAGTAGGCCTTCCGGTAGTAGTAGCAGGTGAGGCGGAAGAGCAGCAGGAACGGCAGCGTCAGCGCCGCGTACGGCAGGAACCACCAGTCCGGCAGGAACTGGCCGAAGTGCGACGCCTCGGGGACGCACCCCAGCGAGAAGCACGGGGAATAGAACGGCGTCAGGTAGCTGTAGTTCTGATCAACGGTGAAGTACCAGTCCTGCTGGAAAGCCCGAACCGTTGCGTAGGCGACCCAGAGCACGAGCAGGGTGAAGTCCCGCAACGGCGGGAACCACCACCGATCGGTACGGAGGGTGCGTTCCGCGATCTGCGCCCGACCAGCGGACGCGTCTGTGGTGGATGACACGTCAGTGGGTTCCTCGTCTTCCCGGTGCCGCCGTCGCGGGCAGGTCCCACGGCGACGGGGTTGAAGAAACTTGCCGGGAGCCTACGACGGCCGACCCCCCTCGGCCCTATCGGGTGATCGGGCCGTGATGCCTTTCGTGACGCGTTTCACCACTGCAGCGGCCGGCCGTCGCGGAAGAAGCCGCCGGTGGGCCCGTCGTCGGGCAGCGTGGCCGCCCAGACGATTCCCGCCGCGCCCTCGGCCACCGGCCGGCCGCCCCACCCGCCCATGTCGGTCGCGACCCAGCCCGGGCAGATCGCGTTGACCAGGACGCGGTCTCCGCGCAGTTCGGCGGCCAGCACCCGCGTCAGCGCGTTGAGCGCCGCCTTCGACGTGCTGTAGGCCGGGGTGCCCCCGCCCATCGACGCGAGCGATCCGCCCTCACTGGAGACGTTGACGATGCGCGGGCGCGGGCTGCGCCGCAGCAGCGGCAGCAGTGCCTGCGCGGCCCGCCAGGCCCCGAAGAAGTTCGTCTCGAACGCGGAGTGCACCCGTTCGAGATCGGCGGTGACCGCTCGGGCATCGGTGTCGTACTCGATCGCGGCGTTGTTGACCAGGACGTCGGCCCGCCCGAGCGTGCGGGTCACCTCCGCGGCCATGGCCGCGACGCTCGCGTCGTCGGCGACGTCGAGCTGGCACGCCACCACCGTCCGGCCGGACGGGTCCAGCTCCGCCGCGACCCGGCGGCCCCGGTCGAGATCGCGGGAGCCGAGGACCACGCGGTGGCCCAGCTCGGCCAGCTGCCGGGCGACATCCCGTCCGATGCCGCGGTTCGCCCCGGTCACCACGGCAACCGGCCGCTCCTCCTGCGTGCTCACTGTGCTCCCTTCACGCGCGCCTCCAGGCCGTCCAGGATGATCTCCACGCCGAGCTCGAAGACCGCATCGGGCGTCTGGGACGCGAACGTCGGTGCGACGCGGCGCAAGCTCGGGTAGTCCGCGAGATCGGGCCATTCCACTCCTCCGGCCGGCGGCCCGCCGGTCGGCACCGAGTCCAGGACGTGCGCGGTGAGCAGCCGCGCGATGCCCGCCGCGTCCTGCTCGGTGAAGCCGGCGTCGAGCAGGATCCGCAGCGTCGTCTCGACGTGCCCCAGGCGGTGCGGGCCGCGCGGGGGCCGGTCCCGCAGCAGCCGTGCGGCGTCGCGATGGGACAGAAGCATCGCGCGGAACTGGCGCAGGCCCGTCGCCAGCTGGTCGCGCCACGGCAGCGCGGGATCGATGGCGAACGCGTCGGCGCAGATGGCCTCGGCGACGAGGTCGAGCAGCGCCTCCTTGTCCCGCACGTGCCAGTAGAGGCTCGGGGACGCGATGCCGAGCCGGGCCGCGAGCCGGCGGGTGGAGAGCCCGTCGAGGCCGGCTTCGTCGAGCAGCGCGACGGCGGCCTCGGTGATGCGGGCGGGATCGAGCGCCATCCGGCCACCCTATCGGTGATAGATTGATGCCTATCACTGATAGGGGGATCAGATGCGACCGAGCCGATGGACCCGTCCGCTGCAGGTGCTCATCGCGATCTGCGGTCTCGTCTTCGCCGTCGGGACGGCGGTGCAGGCGTTCGTGGTGATCACCGACGAGACCCTCGGGCACGCGATGGCGCTGGCCGGGCGCACCGCGGCGGAGATCGCCGCGGGCGCGCCGGAGCTGGTCACGACGCTGCGCATGGTCGGCGTCGGGTTCCTGGTGGCGAACCTGCTGCTGCTCGCGGCGCCGCGCGGCCGGGCCTGGACGTTCTGGCTCGCTCTGGCGGTCGCCGTCGCCCAGGCACTCGGCGTCGTCGCGGGCATGGTGCCGTGGGTGGTGCTGCAGGCCACCTACGAACGGTTCGGGACGGTCGGCCTGCTGCCCACCCTCGTCACCGACGGCGGATCAGCCGTCCTTGCCGTGCTGCTGCTCGTCTGCCCTCGCGCGCTACCGGTCGACCTGGGCGCAGAACGGGCGCAGGCTCAGGCCGAGCGCCGCCCGTGCCGCTTCGCCGTCACGAAGTCGCGGTTGAGCTGCGAGATCACGTCGAGCGGGATCTCCTTGGGGCACGCCACGGCGCACTCGCCGGTGTTGGTGCAGCCGCCGAAGCCCTCGATGTCGTGCTGCTCCACCATCGCGAGCACCCGCGAGTCACGCTCGGGCTGCCCCTGCGGCAGCTCTCCGAGGTGGGTGATCTTCGCGCCGAGGAACAGCGACGCCGACCCGTTCGGGCACGCCGCCACGCAGGCGCCGCAGCCGATGCAGGCCGCCGCGGTGAACGCGCGGTCCGCCTGCGCCTTGGGTACGGGCACGGCGTGCGCGTCGGGCGCCGTACCGGTCGAGGCGGAGATGTAGCCGCCCGACGCGATGACGCGGTCGAACGCCGAGCGGTCCACCACGAGGTCGCGCACCACCGGGAACGCACCCGCGCGGAACGGCTCGACGGTGATCGTCTCGCCGTCGCGGAAGTGCCGCAGGTGCAGCTGGCAGGTGGTGGTGGCCTTCTGCGGGCCGTGCGGCTCGCCGTTGATCACCATGCTGCACGCACCGCAGATGCCCTCGCGGCAGTCGTGGTCGAACGCCACCGGCTCTGCACCGTCGAGCGTCAGCTTCTCGTTGAGCACGTCGATGAGCTCGAGGAACGACATGTCCTCGTCCGCGTCGTCGACGCGGTAGGTGACGAGCTTCCCGCGGTCGTCGGGTCCGGCCTGGCGCCAGACCTTGAGCGTGAGCCTCACGCGTAACTCCTCTGGCTGGGGTGGACGTAGTCGAAGACGAGGTCTTCCTTGTGCAGCACCGGGGCAGTGCCGGAGCCGGTGAACTCCCAGGCGGCGACGTAGGAGAAGTGCTCGTCGTCGCGCAGCGCCTCGCCGTCGGGGGTCTGGCTCTCCGCGCGGAAGTGCCCGCCGCAGGACTCGGTGCGGTGGAGCGCATCGAGGCACATCAGCTCGGCCTGCTCCAGGAAGTCGGCGACGCGGCCGGCCTTCTCCAGAGCCTGGTTGAGCGTGTCGGCCGAGCCGGGGATCTTGACGTCCTCCCAGAACTCGCGGCGCAGCTCGGGGATGCGGTCCAGCGCCTTGCGCAGCCCCGCCTCCGTGCGCTCCATGCCGCAGAGGTCCCACATGAGGTGGCCGAGCTCGCGGTGGAAGTCGTCCACCGTGCGGGTGCCGTTGATGGAGAGCAGCTTCTCGATGCGCTCCCGCACGGCCGTCTCGGCCTCGGCGACCGCCGGGTCGTCGGCAGCGAGCTTCGGCACGCCGCGGGCGAGGTAGTCACCGATCGTCGTCGGCAGCACGAAGTAGCCGTCGGCCAGCCCCTGCATCAGCGCGGACGCCCCGAGCCGGTTGGCGCCGTGGTCGGAGAAGTTGGCCTCGCCGACGACGAACAGGCCGGGGATCGTCGACTGCAGGTCGTAGTCGACCCACAGGCCGCCCATCGTGTAGTGCACCGCGGGGAAGATGCGCATCGGGACCTCGTACGGGTCCTCGCCGGTGATGCGCTGATACATCTGGAACAGGTTCCCGTACTTCGCCGCCACCGCGTCGCGGCCCAGCCGGTCGATCGCGTCGGCGAAGTCGAGGTAGACCCCCAGCCCGGTCGGGCCGACCCCGCGGCCCTCGTCGCAGACGCTCTTCGCGGCGCGCGAGGCGATGTCGCGCGGCACCAGGTTTCCGTACGCGGGGTACCGGCGCTCCAGGAAGTAGTCGCGCTCGTCCTCGGGGATGTCGCCGGCAGCGCGCTTGTCGCCGCCCACCTTCGGCACCCAGACGCGCCCGTCGTTGCGCAGCGACTCCGACATCAGCGTCAGCTTCGACTGGTGGTCGCCGCTGACCGGGATGCACGTCGGGTGGATCTGCGTGTAGCAGGGATTGGCGAAGTAGGCGCCCTTGCGGTGCGCCCGCCAGCTGGCCGTGACGTTGCAGCCCTTCGCGTTCGTCGAGAGGAAGAAGACGTTGCCGTAGCCGCCGGAGGCGAGCACCACGGCGTCGGCCAGGTGCGTCTCGATCTCGCCGGTCACCATGTCGCGCACCACGATCCCGCGGGCCCGTCCCTCGGCGACGATCAGCTCGAGCATCTCGTGACGGGCGAACATCTCCACACCGCCGGCGTCGATCTGCCGCTCCAGCGCCTGGTAGGCGCCGAGCAGCAGCTGCTGGCCGGTCTGCCCCTTGGCGTAGAAGGTGCGTGAGACCTGGGTGCCGCCGAACGAGCGGTTGTCCAGCAGTCCGCCGTACTCGCGGGCGAACGGCACGCCCTGCGCCACGCACTGGTCGATGATCTCGACGCTGATCTCGGCAAGGCGGTGCACGTTCGACTCGCGCGCCCGGAAGTCGCCGCCCTTCACCGTGTCGTAGAACAAGCGGTGCACGCTGTCGCCGTCGTTGCGGTAGTTCTTCGCGGCGTTGATGCCACCCTGCGCCGCGATCGAGTGGGCCCGGCGCGGGCTGTCCTGGTAGCAGAACGACTTCACGTGGTAGCCCAGCTCGGCCAGGCTCGCGGCGGCACTGCCGCCGGCCAGGCCGGTGCCCACCACGATGACGGTCAGCTTCCGCTTGTTGGCCGGGTTGACCAGCTTCACGCCGAAGCGGCGGTCCTCCCAGCGGCGCTCGACGGGACCTTCTGGCGCCTTCGTGTCGGCGATCGGGTCGCCGACGGTGTAGTCGGTGAACATCAACTCACCAGCCCTGTCATGACGGCGAACGGAACGGAGAGGAATCCGGCGGTCAGCACGACCGCCACGGCGAGGGCGACACCCTTGAGCGTCGTCTGGGTGGCCGCGCTCGAGCGGCCGATCGTCTGCAAGGCGCTCCACAGGCCGTGCCGGATGTGGAAGCCCACGGCCAGGACGGCCAGCACGTAGAACAGCGTCACGTACCAGCGATCCAACGCGAAGTCGGCGATCAGGTTGTCGGCCACCTCGCCGTGCACACCGTGCGGGTTCAACGTGCCGGTCGTCAGGTCCAGGATGTGGTAGACGACGAACAGCGCGATGATCACCCCGCCCCAGCGCATCGTGCGCGCGGCGTAGCTGCCGTTCACCGGGCGGTGGTGCGCGTACTTGACGGGCCGGGCCCGGTGCGCGCGGCGGGTCAGCACGACGGCCGAGCCGATGTGGCCGAGCACCGCGGCCAGTAGCACGATCCGGGTGACCCACAGGACCGTGCCGGCCGGGACGGCGGGCTCCCCCACCGTCCGCAGCCACGCTGAGTACTCGTCGATCGCGGCGGCACCGAGGAAAAGCTTCAGGTTCCCGATCATGTGCACGACCAGGAAGCCGAGCATGATCGCCCCGCTGACGGCCATGACCAGCTTCAACTGCACCGACGTCACCCGCACCCGCCGAGCCGGGGCGCGGGCAGGACTGCGCTGGCCGAGAGTCACCATGCGCTGAGCGTGAGCTTCGTGCCGCGTCTACGTCCAATGCATCGGATCGTCGAAGTCGATAGCTCTACGCTATGGGCGTGACACTTCAGCAGCTCGCGTACTTCCTCGCCGTCGCCGACGTGGGCAGCTTCACTCGCGCCGCCGAGGCGATCGGAGTGGCGCAGCCCACGCTGTCTCGGCAGCTCAGAGCGCTGGAGGACGAGCTCGGCGCCCCGCTCGTCGACCGCGGTGGACGCGACGGGCCGACCCTCACCGCCGCCGGCGAGGCCGTCCTGCCGCTCGCCCGCCGCATGCTGGCCGACGCCGCCGGCGCCCGCCGCACCGTCGCCGAGATCGTCGGATTGCGCCGGGGCCGCGTCCGCATCGGCGCCACCCCGTCGCTGTGCATCGGGGTGCTCGCCGACGTGCTGCGCGTGTTCCACGAGCAGCACCCGGAGATCCGGCTGGAGCTCACCGAGAGCGGCTCGCAGCCGCTCGAGGCCGGGCTCGTCCACGGCGAGCTGGACATCGCGCTGGTGATCGTGCCGACCGAGGGCGTCGACCCGACGCTCGAGATCGAGCCCCTCCTGCGCGAGCGACTCTCGGTGGCCTCACCGGCGTCCGGGCCGCCGATCTCCAGCCGCGGCTCCGTCGGGCTCCGCGAGCTGGGGCGCCGCCCGCTGGTGCTGCCCCGCCACGGCTACAACGTGCGCGAGTCCGCGCTGCGGGCCTTCGCGGACGCCGGCATCACCCCGCACATCGCCGTGCAGGGCGGCGAGATGGACTCCGTGCTGCGCCTGGTGGAGGCCGGCACCGGCGTCGCGGTGGTGCCGGACCTCGTGTTCGCCGGGCGACCGCGGCTGCGGCGCACCGCGCTCACCCCGCCGCTGTACCGGACGGTGGCGCTCGCCCGGCGCGCCGACCTCACCCCCACGCACGCCACAGCGGCGTTCCGGCACACCCTGCTCGACTTCCTCGACGAGCTGTCGGCGGCCGGCGGCCTGCCCGGCGACGTGCAGGTGCTCCGCCGCCGCGACGGCGAGTGACGCGTGATCAGAGCAGGTCGGACCGGCTGACGATGCCGACCAACCGCCCCTTCGAGACCACCGGCACCACCCGCAGCCCACGCTCCACGAACTCCCCGAGCAGCACCTGGACCGACGCCTCCGGGGGCACCATGACGACCTCGCGGGTCATCGACCCACCCACGGTGCGGGCCCGGGTGGACCGTCGACCGTCGAGCGGATCGCGCAGCAGATCGGCCTCGCTGACGATGCCGACCAGCTGACCGTCGCCCGACACCACCGGCAGCGACGAGAACCGGTGCTTGGTGAGCATGTCGATCGCCTGCTCGGTCGTCATGTCCGCCCGTGCAGTGATCAACTCGCCGGCGGTCATGACGTCGGCGACGCTCAGCTCACGTGTCCAGTCGGGCGACTCGTGCCGCGGCGGGCGCCGCGCTGCCACCAGCGCGGCCGACTCCTCCGCCTTCGCCGCGCCCCGGGTGGTGCCCATCGCCCACCCGGCCGCGCGGGCCAGCGGGCTGCCGCGCCGGCGCGGACGCAGCAGGTCGCTGCGGGTGATGACGCCCACCAGGTGGCCCCGATCCACGATCGGCATCACCCGCAGCTCCCCGTAGGCGCGCAGGCGGTGGGTGAGGATCGAGATGTTCGCGTCGGGCTTCATCGAGATGACGTCGGCCGTCATCACGTCGGCGACGATCGCCTCGGCGGACTCGGCGCCACCGTCGGCCCGGTGGCGCAGGATGTCGATCCCGCTGATCATGCCGACGAGCCGGCTGGTGCGGTCGACGACCGGCAGCGCGCTGAAGCTGTACTCCTTGAACAACCGTTCGGCGCGCGACAGCGGAGCGTCGGCACGCACGGTCACCACGCGGGTGGTCATGATGTCGCGAGCGCGGAGAGCCATGACTCCGACGGTAACGGCGCACACCGACGGTCGCCGCACCAACGCGCGGAACGGATCCCGCTACCCGTCCAGGTGATCGGATTCGTCCAACTCGGCTCCCCGCTCGGCCATGACGCGGCGAACGACGCTGTACGCCACACCGGCTCCGTAGCCCTTCCGGGCCAGCATCCCGACGAGCCGGCGCACCGCCGACTGCTGCTCCTCGAGTGTCGCGACCGACATCGAGCGCAGCCGCTTCACGACCAGCTCGTGGGCGCGTTCCTCCTCGGCCGCCGGATCGACCTCGGCCAGCGCCTCCCCCGCCACCTCGTCGTCGACGCCCTTGCGGCGCAGCTCGAGCGCGATCGCGCGACGGGACAGCCCTCGCGAGCGGTGCCGCGAGCGCACCCACTGACCGGCGAACGCTGCATCGTCGATCAACCCCACCTCGTCGAAGCGCGACAGCACCGTGTCGGCCGCCTCGTCGGGGATCCCCTTGCGCTGCAGGGCCTGCGCCAGCTCCTGCCGGGTCCGTGCCCGATCGGTGAGCAGGCGCAGGCAGATCTCCCGCGCCACAGCGACCGGATCGGCATCGATCGCGGCCTTGGCCTGCTCGGCGGCCCGCTCGGCGCGGGCCCGTCGGCGATCGGTGCGCGACTCGGGCTCGTGGTCGTGCTCGATGATCGGATCCGGCGCCGGCACGGCGCCGGTGGCTCGCCTGGTCGAGCGGGGAGCGCCGTCGCCGTCGCTCTCGCTCGTGGCACGAGACCGTCGCCGGCCAGTACTCGCACCAGGAGGGCCGTCGATGCGCTCTTCCCGGCGACGGGTGCGGCGGTCGCCGGCCACACCCCCGCTCGTACCGATCATCCGGGCGAGGTCGGCGACGGTCGCCGACCTGCCGCCACGCCCGGCGGCGGCTGGGCCGTCGGCCGCCAACTCGGCGGCCGACACGGTGACCGCAGCAGGCGCGCCCTCGCCGGCCGCCTGGAGGTCGGCGACCTCGTCCGACGGTTCGGGCGCGCCACCGATCTCGGCGAGATCGGCGGTGGCACCGGCCTCGGTGACCTGCCCGCCGAACCCGGACAACGATGCCACCGCGGACTCGGTGGCCTCGCCGGGTTCGCTCCGGATCCGGTCGAGCCGGAACGAGCCCTCGCTCACCTCACCAGCTCCGCTCAGAAATCAGCTCAGAAGTCGACCGGCGCCGGGACCGGCTCGACCGCGGCGTCGAGCTGCGGGCCGATGCCGAGCTTCTCCTTGATCCGCTTCTCGATCTCGGCCGCGACATCGGGGTTCTCCCGCAGGAACTTGCGGGCGTTCTCCTTGCCCTGGCCCATCTGGTCGCCCTCGTACGTGTACCAGGCGCCGGACTTGCGGACGATGCCCTGCTCGACACCGACGTCGACGAGCGAGCCCTCGCGGCTGATGCCGACGCCGTAGAGGATGTCGAACTCCGCCTGCTTGAACGGTGGCGCGACCTTGTTCTTGACGACCTTGACGCGGGTGCGGTTGCCGACCATGTCGGTGCCGTCCTTCAGCGTCTCGATGCGCCGGATGTCGAGGCGCACGGAGGCGTAGAACTTGAGCGCCTTGCCACCCGTGGTGGTCTCCGGCGAGCCGAACATGACGCCGATCTTCTCGCGCAGCTGGTTGATGAAGATCATCGTGGTGCCGGAGTTGCTGAGGGCACCGGTGATCTTCCGCAGTGCCTGGCTCATCAGCCGGGCCTGCAGGCCGACGTGGCTGTCGCCCATCTCGCCCTCGATCTCGGCGCGCGGCACGAGCGCGGCCACCGAGTCGATGACGATGATGTCGAGCGCGCCGGAGCGGATCAGCATGTCGGCGATCTCGAGCGCCTGCTCACCGGTGTCGGGCTGCGACACGAGCAGGTTGTCGGTGTCGACGCCGAGCGCCTTGGCGTACTCGGGGTCGAGCGCGTGCTCCGCGTCGATGAAGGCCGCCACGCCGCCGTTGGCCTGGGCGCTGGCCACGGCGTGCAGCGCGACGGTGGTCTTACCGCTGGACTCCGGGCCGTAGATCTCGACGATGCGGCCCCGGGGCAGGCCACCGACGCCGAGTGCGACGTCGAGGGCGATCGACCCCGTGGGGATGACGCCGATCGGGGGCCGGGTGTCGTCGCCGAGGCGCATCACCGAGCCCTTGCCGTGGTTCTTCTCGATCTGGGCGAGGGCCAGCGCCAGTGCCTTCTCGCGGTCGGGTGCGGTCATCGCCGTCTCCACCTCGTGCTCGGTATGTCGGTCGGGTCTGTCGAGTCGTGCTGTCGTGCCGTGCTGGGGAACGAACGTGCTGACGAGAAATGACGGTAGAGGCGACCACCGACATTTCCCGGACGACCTCCTCAACTGTGGATGGCCGACCCCCGATGTGGACAACAGACTAGCGAACGGGTGTTCGAATACCGAAATCGACACGCCGGACGGCTAGGATCGCGCGCCCGCCGGTGCGCGCCCGTTCGTTCAGTGGCTTCTCAAGTGGCGCCTCAGCGCCGCGCGGGCGGCACGTCGTAGACCTCGCACACGGCCTTCCAGACCGTCCGCGCATCGATCCCGAACTCCAGCGCCTGCTCGACCGTCCGGCCGCCGAGCTGGGCGAACACGTGGTCGCGGGCCACCGCGGCGGCCCGCACGGGACCGAACTCGGAATCCATGAGTTCCCGGAACTGGGTCAGTCGCACCCCGCCACGGTAGATGGCACGCTGATCCGGTGAGCGACGCACGGGCCGTGACGGCGCAGGTGTGGGAGGCGCTCGGCGGCGATCCCGCCGACATCGATCGACTCGAGATCGTCGGACCTGCGGAAACGCTGCCGTCCCGGCACGCGGTGACCACGGCGGGGGCAGCTGCGGTGGGCGCGAGCCTGCTCGCCGCGACCCGTTCCGCGGTCCAGCTGGACACCCGCGGGCTGGCCGTGGCGCTGACCAGTGAGCGGCACCTGCGGATCGCCGGGCGGTCGCCGGGCAGCGCCTTCGCCCCGCTGTCGGCGTTCCACCGCACCGCCGACGGGTGGATCCGGCTGCACGGCAACTACCCGTGGCACCGCGAGGCCGCCCTCGGGGTGCTCGGCGTCGCGTCGGAGGCCGAGGCGCCCGCCGCGATCGCGACCTGGCGGGCCGGCGAGCTGGAGGCGGCCCTGCACGCGGCCGGCGGGGTCGGGGCCGCAGTGCGGACGGCGGCGCAGTGGCGGGCGGATGTCGGGGACCCGCCGCCGCTGGTGGAGAGCTCGGACCTCGCGCCGGCGCCGCCCCGGCCGGCCCGGCGGCCGCGCGTGCTGGATCTGACCAGGGTGATCGCCGGTCCGGTCGGCACCCGCACGCTCGCCGCCCACGGCGCCGACGTGCTGCGGCTCGATCCGCCGCAACACCCGGAGCTGCCCGGGCAGGCCTGGGAGGCGTTGCCCGGAAAGCGCAGCGCTCTCCTGGATCTGGGCACGTCGGGAGCGGTGCTGGAGGAACTGCTGGCGGGTGCCGACGTCGTGGTGACCGGATACCGCCCCGGGGCGCTCGACCGGTTCGGCCTCTCTCCCGAGGCGCTGGCGCAGCGGCACCCGGGGTTGGTCGTGGTGACGCTCTCGGCCTGGGGCCATCGCGGTCCCTGGAGTGGCCGACGCGGGTTCGACTCGCTGGTGCAGGCGGCGTGCGGCATCGCCGTCGACGAGGGTGCACCCGACGCTCCCGGGGCCCTGCCCTGCCAGCTGCTCGACCACGCCACCGGATACCTCGTCGCGGCCGCTGCGATGCTGGGTCTGCGCCGCCAGCGCAGCGTGGGCGGCACCCCGCACACCCGGCTCGCGCTCGTCGCGACAGCGGGCTGGCTGCAGGGTTTGTCGCGGTCGGTCGAACCGGCCACCGTCGAGCCGCTCGACCCGACCCCGCACGTCGTCGACGTGCTGGCGCCCGACGGCGTGCTCACGCTGGCCCGTCCGCCCGGAACGGTCGACGGACGGCCGCTCACCTGGCCCGATCCGGCGCCCGCGTACGGCGGCGCTGCGGCAAGCTGGTTGGCAATATGACCGAGATGACCGATCTGTCCTCGCCGTTGTGGCAGGCGTTCTCCCTGATCGCGATCGTGGCGTCGCTCGCCACGATCCTGCGATGGTGGTTCCTCAACCGCCGCAAGTAGCTGCTGACCGGTTCTGCCTTGCTCGACCTTGACCGGTGATGGCTGTCGATCGGCAGGAAACGGGCGGACGCGGCACCCCGGGCGGTGGTGGGATCGGCGGATGAGCGTCCTGTCCGTCCCGTTCCACCTCGACGAGCACCTCGCCGGGTTCGAGCCGCCGCTGCGGCCCGACCTGGTACTGACACCGGAACTGCCCGACGCCGGGCCGTGGGAGCGCATGGCGGTGCTGTACGAGCAGGTGGCGGCCACCGTCGCGATGGAGCGGCGGGCCGGACGGGTGCCGATCGTGCAGTCCGGGGACTGCACGACCGCGCTCGGTGTGGTGGCCGGGCTGCAGCGTTCGGGCACCGATCCGGCGCTGGTGTGGTTCGACGCGCACGGTGACCTGCAGACCCCGCAGACGTCGGCCTCCGGCTACCTCGGCGGCATGCCGATCCGCCAGCTCGTCGGCGGCTCCGACCGCACCGTGCCGGACGCGCTCGGGCTGCGACCCGTCGCGGAGGCGGACGTGGTGCTCGTCGACGGGCGCGACCTCGACCCGCCGGAGGCCGAGTTCCTCGCCGGATCGGCGATCCGGCACGTCGGCGCGGACGCGATCCCTGTCCCGAACCGACCCTGCTACCTCCATCTCGACGTCGACGTCTGCGATTCCGGTGAGCTGCCCGGCCTGCTGTTCCCGGTGCCGGGCGGGCTGCCGTTGGCGCGGTTCGGCACGGCGGTCGCGCAGGTGCTCGCCACCGGGAACGTGGTGGCGATCGGGCTCGCCTGCACCTACGCGCCCGGCAGCGGCGCGGCGCCGGCGCTGGCCGAGTTCGCCGCTGCGCACCTCTCCTGACCTGCGCACATCGGAGGCCGCGCGAAACTGTCGGGGATCGGGCGCATCATGGTCGGCGTGACAGGTCCGTCGGCGCTCGAAGGCTTCTCCCCCGCCACCAGTGGCTGGTTCCGGGGTGCCTTCGCCGCGCCCACCGCGGCCCAGGAAGGCGCCTGGCAGGCCGCTCAGGCCGGCAAGCACGCGCTGGTCGTCGCACCCACGGGCTCCGGCAAGACCCTTGCCGCCTTCCTGTGGGCGCTCGACCGGCTCGCCACCGAACCGGTGCCGGCTGAGGCCGTCCGGCGCTGCAGGGTGCTGTACGTGTCGCCGCTCAAGGCGCTGGCCGTCGACGTGCAGCGCAACCTGCGCTCGCCGCTGGCCGGTATCCGCCAGTCCGCGCAGCGGCTCGGCCTGCCGGTCCCGGAGATCACGGTGGGCATGCGCACGGGTGACACCCCGGCCGACGAGCGGCGGCTGTTCGCCCGCACCCCGCCCGACGTGCTCGTCACCACCCCGGAGTCGTTGTTCCTGCTGCTCACCTCGGCTGCGCGGGAATCGCTGCGCGGGGTGCGCACGGTCATCCTCGACGAGGTGCACGCCGTGGCCGGCACCAAGCGCGGGGCGCACCTGGCGCTGTCGCTCGAACGGCTCGACGAGCTCCTCGAACAGCCCGCCCAGCGCATCGGCCTCTCCGCCACCGTGCGACCGATCGACGAGGTGTCCACCTTCCTGGCCGGGGCTCGGCCAGTCGAGGTGGTGTCGCCGCCGATCCCCAAGACGATCGAGGTCACCGTCGAGGTGCCGGTGCCCGATCTGGCGGCGCTCGACGAGCGGCCGGCGCCCGGCGGCTCCGACGAAGAGGTGGTCGGATCGGCCGCCGGCACCGCGCAGCGCCCGTCGATCTGGCCGGCGGTGGAGCGGCGGCTCCTGGAGCTGGTGCGGGCACACCGGTCCACGATCGTCTTCGCCAACTCGCGACGGCTGGCAGAGCGGCTCACGTCGCGGCTCAACGAGCTGGCGGCCGAGGAGGTCTCCGCCGACGGCGAGATCATCGACCTCGACTCGTTCCCGGCCGAGGCCGTCGGCGCCTCCGGCATCGGCGGCGGCGCCGCACCCACGGTCGCCAAGGCCCACCACGGATCGATGGCACGCGAGCAGCGCACCCTCGTCGAGGAGGAGCTCAAGAGCGGCGTCCTGCCGTGCGTGGTGGCCACGTCGAGCCTGGAGTTGGGCATCGACATGGGCGCGGTCGATCTCGTCGTCCAGGTGGAGGCGCCGCCGAGCGTCGCGTCGGGTTTGCAGCGGGTCGGCCGCGCCGGCCACCAGGTCGGCGCGATCTCCCGAGGAGTGGTGTTCCCCAAGTACCGCGGCGATCTCGTGTCGTGCGCCGTGGTGGCCGAGCGGATGTCCGGCGGTGCGATCGAGTCGATGCGCTACCCGCGCAACCCGCTCGACGTGCTGGCCCAGCAGATCGTGGCGATGGTGGCGCTGGAGAGCTGGAACCTCTCCGAGCTCGCAGCCGTGGTGCGGCGGGCCGCCCCCTTCGCGGCGCTGCCCGATTCGGCGCTGCACTCCGTGCTCGACATGCTCGCCGGGCGCTACCCGTCGGAGGAGTTCGGGGAGCTGCGGGCGCGCATCACGTGGGACCGCGTCACCGACGAGCTGAGCGGGCGGCCGGGTGCCCAGCGGCTCGCCGTCACATCGGGCGGCACGATCCCCGACCGCGGCCTGTTCACGGTCATGACCCCGGGCGGCGCCGACGGCGCGGGCTCCCGGGTCGGCGAGCTCGACGAGGAGATGGTCTACGAGTCGCGCGTCGGTGACGTGTTCCTCCTCGGCACGTCCAGCTGGCGGGTCGAGGACATCACCCACGACCGCGTCATCGTCACTCCGGCGCCCGGGCAGCCGGGGCGGATGCCGTTCTGGCGCGGGGAGTCGATCGGCCGGCCGTTGGAGCTGGGCCGCGCGGTGGGCGCGTTCGTCCGGGAGATGGCCGCCCTCGACGACGACGCGGCCCGCGAACGGGCCGCGGCCGCAGGGCTGGACACGTGGGCGGCCGACAACCTGCTCGCCTACCTGCGCGAGCAGCGCGATGCCACCCGCCAGGTGCCGAGCGATCGCACGATCATGGTGGAGCGCTTCCGCGACGAGCTGGGCGACTGGCAGCTCGTGGTGCACTCGCCGTTCGGCTCGCAGGTCAACGGGCCGTGGGCGCTCGCGATCTCCGCGCGCATGCGCGAGCGGCGCGGGGTGGAGGCGCGCGCTGCGGCCGGCGACGACGGCATCGTGCTGCGCCTGCCCGACGCGGTCGACGAGTCCGGCGTCGAGATCGTGCCGACCGTGGAGGACGTGCTGCTCGATCCCGGCGAGGTGGAGCAGATCGTCATCGCCGAGCTGGGCTCGTCGTCGCTGTACGCGGCACGGTTCCGGGAGTGCGCCGCGCGGGCACTGCTGCTGCCGCGGCGCGACCCGAGGCGTCGCACCCCGCTGTGGCAGCAGCGGCAGAAGGCGTCGCAGCTGCTCACCGTGGCCAGCAAGTTCGAGAGCTTCCCGGTCACGCTCGAGGCGATGCGCGAGTGCGTGCAGGACGTCTACGACCTGCCCGGGCTGCGGCAGCTGATGGCCGACGTCGAGTCCCGGCGGGTGCGCGTCGTCGAGGTGCAGACGCCCGCGCCGTCGCCGTTCGCGCGGAGCCTGCTGTTCGGCTACGTCGGGATGTTCCTCTACGAGATGGACGCGCCGCTGGCCGAGCGACGCGCGGCAGCGCTGGCGCTCGACTCCACGCTGCTCGCGGAGCTGCTCGGCACCGAGGCGATCCGGGAGCTGCTCGATCCCGCAGTGCTGGCCGAGGTGGAGGCGTCGCTGCAGCGGCTCACCCCCGAACGGCACGCACGTGATGCCGAAGGCGCGGCCGACCTGCTGCGCTTCCTCGGCGACCTCACCACCGAGGAAGCCGGCCTGCGCGGGATCCGCCCCGAGTGGCTGCGCGAGCTGGAGGCCACCCGCCGGGCCATCCGGGTGCGGATGGCCGGTGAGGAGCGGTGGCTGCCGATCGAGGACGCCGGCCGGGTGCGCGACGCGCTGGGTGCGGCGCTGCCGGTCGGGGTGCCGGAGGTCTTCACCGAGCCGGTCCAGGATCCGCTGGGCGATCTGCTCCTGCGCCACGCACGCACCCACGGCCCGTTCGCCGGGCACGACGCAGCGCAGCGGTTCGGGCTCGGTGTGGCGGTCGTGTCCGGCGTGCTCGATCGGCTCGTCGGCTCGGGCCGGCTCGTGCGCGGTGAGCTGCGCCCGGGCGGCGAAGGCATCGAGTTCTGCGACGCCGAGGTGCTGCGCAGGCTGCGGCGGGCGTCGCTGGCCCGGTTGCGGGCCGAGGTGGAGCCCGTCGAACCGCGGGCGCTGGGCCGGTTCCTCCCGGTGTGGCAGGGGGTGCAGGCCGCGATCGCCGGCGAACGGGCCGGTGACCGGCGGACCAGGATGCGGCGGGCGCCCGGCGCGGAGGACGTGCTGGGCGTGGTCGAGCAGCTGGCCGGCGCGCCGCTCCCGGCGAGCGCGCTGGAGTCGCTGGTGCTGCCGGCGCGCCTGCCGGGCTATTCGCCTGCGCTGCTCGACGAGCTGACGGTCGCCGGTGAGGTCACCTGGACCGGGTGCGGCACCCTCGCCGGCAGCGACGGCTGGCTCGCCGTCGCGCCCGCCGACGTCGCCGACCTGCTGCTACCGGATCCCGAGCTCGACGCCGTGGCCACGCCGGTGCACCGGGCACTGCTGGCGGTGCTGGGGCGACCCGATCTCGAAGCGCCCGCCGAGCACAGCGGTGCGGCGTTGTTCTTCCGCCCGCTCGCCGACGCGGCCGCCCGGACCCTGATCGACTCCGGGGAGCCGGCCCCGGCCGACGACGTGCTGCTCGCCGCGCTGTGGGACCTGGTGTGGGCAGGTCTCCTCACCAACGACACGCTCGGCCCGCTGCGGGCGCGGCTCTCCGGCGGGCGCGGGGGCACCCACCGTGCGCGGCGGGCGCCGGCCCGTGGCCGCTACGCACAACTGCGGGCGGCACGGCCGGCGATGCCGAGCCGGAGCGGGCCACCGTCGGCCGGTGGCCGCTGGGCGCTCGTGATGGATCGCGAACCGGATCCGACCCGCCGGATGCATGCGCGTGCCGAGTCGTTCCTGGAGCGGCACGGCGTGCTGACCAGGGGCGCGCTGGGCACGGAACGGGTCGTCGGCGGGTTCGCCGGGGTGTACCGGGTACTGCGGGCGATGGAGGATTCGGGACGGGTGCGCCGGGGCTACGTCGTCGACGGGCTGGGCGCAGCCCAGTTCGCGGTGCCCGGCGCGATCGACCGGCTGCGCGCGCTGTCGCGACCGGTCGGAGAGGAGATCCCGCCGATCACCCCGCCCGCTGTCGTCGAGGCGCTTCCGGCGAACCCGCCCGCGCCGCGCTGGCAGCCCGCGCCGGCGGACGAGCCCGATCCCCCTCCGTCGGCCGATCCCACACCGTCGGAGGACGCGCAGTCAGATCCACCAGGGGCGCCCGCGGAGCGCTGGATGCCGGAGCCGGGCTGGCAGCAGCCGCCGCGCTCCCCCGTCCGCCCGGCCGAGCGCGCGGGTCCGCCGGCGGTCGTGCTCGCAGCGGCCGATCCTGCGCAGCCCTACGGTGCGGCGCTGGCCTGGCCGGCCACGGTCGGCGACAACTCCCACCGGCCAGGACGCAAGGCAGGTTCGCTGGTGGTGCTGGTCGACGGGGCGCCGGCGCTGTACGTCGAGCGGGGTGGCCGGTCGCTGCTGTCGTTCACCGTCGACCGCACGGAGTTGGCCGCCGCCGCCCGGGCGCTGGCCACGGCGGTGCACGAGGGCTGGCTGGGTTCGCTGGCCGTCGAGCGGGCCGACGGTGCTGCCTCGCTCACCAGCGATGTCGCGGAGGTGCTCACCGACGCCGGTTTCCGGGTCACACCGAAGGGACTGCGACTGCGCGCCTGACCTCCCCCACCGCCACGACGGCTCAGCCCAACAAGGGGCCGAGGGCCGCGCCGGTCGCGTCGTTCATCACCGACCGGGCCACGGCGGAGCTGAGGCTGGCAGTGTGGCGGCTGAGCACGGCCACGGCGTAGCGATCGTCGTCGACCAGGCCGGTGGTGTGCAGGTAGAACTCCGAACCGATCCACATCCAGCCCTGCTTGGCCGCCACGCCGTCGGGACGGGGTGGGGCGATGAGACCGTAGGCCTGGTCGAACCCGTCGGCGGCGGTGTCGGCGGCGGCGCCCAGCGCGTCCAGCACGAGGTCGCGGTGTTCGGGAGCGAGATCGTCGAGCACGAAGCGGTAGAGGGTGACC
Source organism: uncultured Actinomycetota bacterium (assembly GCA_963727745.1). GTDB lineage: Bacteria > Actinomycetota > Actinomycetes > Mycobacteriales > Pseudonocardiaceae > Pseudonocardia. The sequence continues at coordinate 496,872 of CAVSHL010000016.1, read as the reverse complement.
ACGTCGGCGGCGGTCACGGTGGTCTCCCCCCACTGGGAGGGATCGTCGGGTGGTGCGCTGCCGGTCAGCCCGGCGAGATCGATGGTGCCGGCGACGGTGTCGGAGCCGCCGAATGTCTCCCACAGCCGGTTCATGGCGTTGTCGTCACTGACCCGCAGGGCCTGCTCGATCCAGCCGTTCTCCGCATCGGTGAGGGTGAGCTCCCCGGTCTCGGCGCGGTGCAGCACGTCGACGACGGTGAGCAGCTTCGCGACCGAGGCGGCGTAGAACGGATCGGAGCCGCCGTCGCCGAGTGCGACGTCGCCGGTGTCCAGATCGAGGACGGCGGCGCCGAGGTCGACGCCGGCGTGGGCGTCGTCCACGGTGTCGACCGCATCGACGGCGGACTGCGCCACGGCGCTGGTGGCCACCTCGGTGGACGGCGGCGTCGAGGTCGGGGTCGGCGGGTCCACCGTGCTGCTGACGGCCGACGGAGCCACGGCGACCGGGGCGATGGGCGGGCCCGACAGATCCCGGTCGGGCAACGTCCGTACGAGTGCGGCGACGACGGCGACGGCCACCACCGTGCCGACGATCCACCGCCCTCCCCCGCGCATGATCGAATTCCACGCGAGCGGACCGCGTTTGTCAGTCGTCTGTGGACTTCTCACAGCTGATCGATAGGTTGCGCCGGTGACGGAACCGGACGACGAAGCCCGCCGGCGCCGCGCAGAGGACGAGCGGCGCAGACGCAGGAAGAAGGATGACGACGGCCCGGACGTCGAGGACGTCGTCGAGGCGCCCGGGATGATCTGTGACGGGTGCTCCCTCGCACGCCGGAGCTGCAGCGGGCGCCGCACCGGTGGCAGCAGTGGTGGCGGCCGCGGCGGGGACGGCTGCGATGCCTGCGACCTGCTGCTGATGTCGTTGTCGCTGTCGGCCGTGCTGCGACTCGTGGCGGGCGCGCTGCCGCGCCGCCGGGGGTCGGACGTGGTGGTGGCGCTGATCCGCGGCTAACAGCGGTTGCTCTCCCGGTTCACCCCGTGCTGCCCGCAGACCCCGAGCTGCAGCGCCTACGCCGTCGACGCCGTGCGCAGGTTGGGGCCGCGCCCGGGGATCCGCGCGGCCGCCGCGCGGATCCGGGCCTGCGGGCTGCCTGGGTGATCGACGTGTCTCAGCGCCGGACCTTGCGCCGTCCGGTGCGGGACCGTCCACGTCGTCGGGCCGGGCTCCCGACGACACGGGGCCGGGGTGCGGCCGCGACCACCGCCGGCACGGGCTCCGGTGCGGGAGTCCTGCGCTCCACCCACGCCGTCCCGAGTCGGAACTGGGCCAGCGTCCACACGTTGCTGGTCAGCCAGTAGAGCAGCACACCGATCGAGAGCGGGAACATCAGCCCGGCGATGATCGCACCGGCCGGTGCCAGCCACGGCATCCACCGCATGACGGCCCCGGCCGGCCCCTCCGTGGGGCTGCGGGCGAGCGACTGCCGCACGGTCAGGTGGGTGGCAACGGCGGCCAGCAGGAGCAGGGGCACCGCCACGAGGAGGACGGCCGTCCGGTCGATGCCGAACCCGTCGAGCAGGGCGGACGGCATGGCCACGTACGCGGAGAGCGGCACACCGGCGACGCGCGCGTCGAGGAACGAGGCGACCTCGGTCGGCCCGAACGCGTAGTTGGTGCCCCCGGTGTGGAAGCCCTGCAGCACGTGCAGGAGCCCGAGGAACACCGGCATCTGCGCCAGCGCGGGCACGAGCGTGCGCCAGGTCGACGCGCCGTGCGCGCGCTGCAGCGCGGAGGTTTCGCGCAGCAGCCGGACCGGGTCCTCGGAGTGGCGGGTGCGGAGCGCGGTGAGCTGGGGGGCGATCCGACGCAGCGTGGCGGCGGTGCGCAGCTGGGCGAGAGCCGGCCACAGCAGCAGCGCGCGCAGCGTGACGACGAGGAAGACGACGGCGAGCACCCACGCCGTCGACGGGTCGAGGAAGGTGACGAAGAGGCTGTGCCAGGCCCGCATGACAGCGGACACGGCGATGTAGAGGGGATCGAGCAGGGACACGACGGCACTCCGATGGTGGCCGGGACGAGGGACACGTGTCCGGCGGGTGCGCTAGGTGCGACTACCCCGCCGGAGTGGCGTCCGACGGGGCCCTGGATCGGGTGTGGCCGGCAGCGTCGGGATCACGCTGGCGTGGCACGGCACGACCGGCAAGTGCCCGGTGGTGGGAACGGGCCACGACGGCCGGGACTGCGGCATCGGTGCTCTGGGCGACGGTGAGGGCGAGGCCCCATGCGCAGATCAGCGCGGCCCCGACGACCCCGGCGACGAGGGAGGGCTCGCCGAGCCCACCGATGACCGCGACCAGCGCGGACCACAGCACGACGAGCGCCGTCGCCCGTTCGATGGTCCCCCGCACGGGTTCCATCGTAGGCGATCCGGGGCGAGTGATCCGGCGGAGTTGCGCCGGTCGCGCTAACGTCCACAGAAGATCGGCCCAGTTGATCACAGCAAGCGAAGGAGCGCGGCGATGGCCGGCAAGTTCGAGGTCTATGAGGGCAAGGACGGCAAGTTCCGGTTTCGGCTGAAGGCGGGCAACGGCGAGGTCGTGGCGACCGGCCAGGGCTACTCGTCGAAGGCGGCCGCGAAGAAGGGCGTCGAGGCGGTGCAGAAGGCTGCCGTGGACGCGACGGTCGTAGACAGCGACTCCTGACACCGCGGCAGGGCAATTCGCTCGCACCGCTGCCGGCGGGCGAGCACCCTCGTGGCATGGACGTCGTGCCTGCGAAGGACGCCATGCGGTGCGCCGCGTGGTTCGCGCCGGAAGGTCCCGGTGGCGGAATGGTTGCCGCACATGTGGCGCATTCCGGCGTCGGGACTTTCCGCGCCGATCGGCTGGACGAGCCGCGGGCGGTCATGGCGGAGCTGCCCGGCAACGTCGCCCTGCGCGGCGACCCGGCGTTCCTCCCGCCCGACGCCCTCGATGGGTTGGCCGGTTTCGTCGACGCCCCTGCCGAATGGCTGCCGGTGTTGGGCGCGGCCGATCCGGGGGTCGCGGGGTGGGACCGCGTGCTGTACGAGCTGCCGGCCGACGTCGCGGTGCCCCACGCCGATGCGGTGCTGCTCGGCGCTGCCGATGCCGCCGCGATCGACGGCTTCGAGGCCGACGGCGCCTGGATCCACGAGACCTGGGGCAGCGCGGCCGCGCTCGCTGCGTCCGGCATGGCTCGCGGCGTGTTCGTCGACGGGCGGCTGGTGTCGATCGCGGCCACGTTCTACCTGGGCGGCACGTACGAGGAACTCGGCGTGGTGACCGAGTCCGTGCATCGCGGCCGGGGTCATTCCCGCACTGCCGCGGCCGCGCTGGTCGCCGATATCCGCGCCCGCGGTCACGTTCCCGCCTGGTCCACGTCTCCGGACAACACGGCGAGCCTCGCTGTCGCTACCAGGCTCGGGTTCCGGCAGACCGGCACCGGAGTGCTGTACGCGCTGCGGGTGCCGATCCCGGTCACGCACTGACGGTCGTCAACCCGTCCAGGAACCGTTCGAGCCCCCACCGGAACTGCTCCTCACTGACGTAGCCGGCGATGGTGTCGAGCGCGGCTGCAGTGCGGGGGAACGGTTCGGCCGGGAGTCCGGCGAGCGCGGCCCGGCGGTCGGCCACCCGTTCCGCCTCCGGGCGCAGCGGTCCCGGACCGGGTTCCTCGGCCACGTCCAACGCCACCGCGCCGAGCACGTACACCTGCAGCGCGTAGGACGCTCGCGCCGCGGCGCTGCCGTCGAGCCCACCGTCGGTGAGGATGTCGAGCAGCGCCTCGCCGAGCGCGAGGGCGTGCGGGCCGCGCAGCGGCACCCCGGCCATCAGGGCGACGACGCCCGGTTCGGCGAGCAGTTCGGCCCGCAACGTGCAGGCCAGCGTGGTGACCCGGGCTCGCCAACTGCCGGTGTCGGGCACGCGCACCTCCCCGAGCACGCGGTCCACCAGTGCTTCGAGCACGGCTGCCCGGTCCGGGAAGTAGGTGTAGACGGCCGTCGGCACGACGCCGAGCCGGCCGGCGATGCCGCGGACGGACACGCCGTCGGCACCGCGTTCGCGGACGAGCGCCATGGCGGCGTCGAGGAGCTGGTCCTCGGTGAACGTCCGGCGTGGACCTGGCTTCGGCACGACACCCCCCTTGACTCTGCACACCGTACAGGGTTATATCTCTGAACACTGTACAGAGATGGAGTCGTCATGACCGCCACCACTCGCCGCCTGCTCACCTGGATCGCCGCCTTCGTGTCCTTCCCGCTCGGTGGTTTCGCTGCTACCGCGGTGGCCGGCCGCATCGACGATCCCCGAGCCGCGCTGATCGGCGGGGCCGTCATCGGCCTCGCGCTCGGAGCCGGCCAGGCACTGGCCGCCGGCGGCCGGCTCGACACCCGCCGATGGATCCCCGCCACCGTGGTCGGCTCGGCGGCCGGGCTGCTGATCGGCGCCGCGACCGTCGGCTACGGGACGAGCCTGCCCGCGCTCGCCGCGATGGGCGCGCTCACCGGCATCCCGGTCGGACTGGGCCAGGCCCTCGCGCTCGACCCGGGCCGCGCTCGCTGGCTGTGGGCCGCCGCGCAGCCGGTGCTGTGGGCGGGCGGCTGGACGGTCACGACTCTGGCCGGCATCGACGTCGAGCGGCAGTACGCCGTGTTCGGCTCCACCGGCGCGCTCATGTTCATGCTGCTCTCCGGCCTGCTGCTGGAACGGGTGGCCGTGGCGCGCACTCAGCCCGTCGTGGTGAGCAGCCCGCGCTGATACCCGGCCGCGACGGCCGACGCGCGGTCACGGACCTCGAGCTTGGCGTAGATGTGCAGCAGGTGGGTCTTCACGGTGGCCTCGCTGATGAACAGCTGCTTGGCCGCCTCCCGATTGGTGGCGCCCTCGGCGACGAGCCGCAGCACCTGCAGCTCGCGCATCGACAGCGCGTCCTGGGCGGGGGTCTGCTCGGAGGAACGGTCGCGGACACTGCCCATCAACCGGCCCGCGACAGCGGGTGAGAGCACTGCCTCGCCCCGGTGCGCCGCGCGCACGGCCCGCAGCAGCTCCTCGCGCGGGGTGTCCTTGAGCAGGTATCCCGTGGCACCGGCCTCGATGGCGGGCAGCACGTCGCTGTCGGTGTCGAACGTGGTCAGCACCAGCACCCGCACGTCGGGGGCGGTGCGTCGCAGCTCGCGGATCGCCTCGACTCCGCCCATGGTCGGCATCCGCAGGTCCATGAGGACGACGTCGGCGCCCGATCCGGGCAGCCGCGCCAACGCCTCCGCGCCGTGCCCGGCCTCCCCCACCACCGTCATGTCCGGTTCCCCGTCGATCACGCCGCGCAACCCGTCCCTCACGACGGGATGGTCGTCCACGATCAGTACCCGGATCACTGTTCTACCTGCTCCGTGTCGGTTTCTGCGGCCGGGATGGCCGGCACGCTCGCCGAGACGGCGGTGCCCTCCCCCGGTGCGCTCTCGATCTCCCAGCTGCCCGAGACGCGACGCAGCCGCTGCTCCATGGCGGCCAGCCCGAACCCGGAGCCGGCGACGGGCCCGCCGTAGGTCGTGGGATCGAAGCCACTGCCGTCGTCGCGCACGTCGAGCACGACCACATCGTCCATGTAGCTCAGGGTGAGCCCGACCCGGGTGGCGCCGGCGTGCTTGCCGACGTTGGCCAGCGCCTCCTGCGCCACCCGGTAGAGCGCCACCTCGAGATCGGGCAGCAGCGCGACGGGGTCGCCGGTGGTCTCCACCGACAGCGCGACCCCGCTGGTCTCGGCCCACGTCTTGGCCATGCCGGTGATCGCGTCCGGCAGCCGGGCCTCTTCCAGCCGACCCGGTGCCAGCGCCGCGACGGACCGGCGGGCCTCGGTGAGGCTCTCCCTCGCCAGCCCGCGGGCGGTGTCGATGTGACGGCGCCGCACCACGGCATCGCCGTCGGCGACGTCAGCGGCTTCCAGCTGCGCGACGATCCCGGTGAGCCCCTGCGCGATGGTGTCGTGGATCTCGCGGGCCATCCGTTCCCGCTCCCCGCGCACCCCGGCCTCGCGGGCCTGCACCACCAGCTGGGCGTGCAAGGAGGCGTTCTCCTCCAGCGCGGCGGAGAGCCGGGCGTTCGTCGCGTCCAGCTCCTCGATGGTCTTGCGGCGGGCCATGCTGAGGTCCGAGGTGAACATCCCGTACCAGGTGAACAGGCCCGCGACACCCATGTTGATCAGCACGAGCACGCCGTAGCCGATCACCGTGCCGAGGGTGAGCTCCGCGAACCGCCCGCCGATGTAGGTGTAGGAGATGATCATCGAGGCGACGAACAGACCGACGTAGCGCCACCGGCCGGGCAGGAACGCGAACGCGGCGGAGTACGCCGCGATCGCGAGGAACCCGAAGAACGGCGACAGCCAGACCAGCGGGGCCATGAGCGCCAGCAGCCCGGCCACGTAGACGGGACCGCGGCCGCGCCGCTCGACCCTGGCCGGGTTGGTGCCGAGGAAGTACCACGCCCACGCCGCCGTCACGATGCACAGCGGCACGACGCCGTACCAGACCCAGTCCTCGCCGCGGACGATGATCGGCGTGGCCACGAGGCCGACGGCGAGACCGATGAAGGGCGTCCAGCGCCCGACGACGGACTCCATCCGCTGCTCGACCGATGCCAGCCGGTCCCCGTCGAAACGGCTGGTGGCCTCGGCCGCTACTCCCATCGGAAGAACCTCACGGCCGCCACGGTAGCGACCACGGCCACCGCGGCCAGCACCGCGAGCTGGACGGGAGTGGCGCCGGCACCGGTCCACGACGACTGGAAGGCACCGATCCCCGGCGGGACGAACTCGCCGATCCGCACGACGACGTCGGGCAGGAGGAACTTCGGCAGGTAGAGGCCACCGAAGAACTGGGTGACGAGCAGCGCGAGGGTGCCGATGCCGGCGGCGGCCTTCGCCCGCGGCGCCAGTGCGGAGATGAGCAGGCCGAGGCCGAACATCGACGCGGTGCCGATCACGAAGGTGACCGCGAAGGCCACCGGGTGCTGCGGCGGCGCGATCCCGAAGACCGCCACGGCGACGACCACCATCATCACCATGCCGAGCACGGCGGTCGCGAGGTTGAGCAGCAGCTGGACCTGCAGCACCACGGCCGGCCGCACCGGGGTGATCGACAACCGGCGCAGGATGCCCTTCTCGCGGTAGGCGACCAGCCCGGCCGGCATGGTCTGGAGGGCGAGGAAGGCGAGGCTCCAGCCGAGCAGGGACGGCGCGAACGTCGTGAGGAACGACTGTCCGCCGAACTTCGGGTCGACCGCGCGCAGGACCGGCACGGCGCCCAGTCCGAGGAGCAGCACGGTCGGCAGCAACAGCGCCATCAGGACGGTGCCGGGTTCCCGCAGGAACAGGCGGGCCTCGGTGCGGGCGAGGACGGCAGTAGCGGACATGACGGTCTCCTAGACGGTCTGTGCAGCGCGGGCGGTCTGGGGAGCGCGGGCGGTCAGGGCGAGCACGGCGTCGTCGAGGCTCGCCTGCTCGACGCGCAACCCGGTGGCGATCACCCCGCGCCGCGCCAGCACCGAGGTGACGGCGGTGAGCAGCTCGCCGCTGCCGGCGATCTCGATCGTGCTGCCGTGGCGCACGAGCGTGTCGACCTCGGGCAGCGCACGGAGGATCCCGTCCTCGATGGGCTCCGAGGGCCGGAACCGCAGTCGCTGCCCGGCCGCGAGCCCGGCGACGAGACCGGCCGGGCTGTCGAGAGCGACCACGCGGCCGGCGTCGATGACCGCGACGCGGTCGCAGAGCCGCTCGGCCTCCTCCATGATGTGGGTGACCAGCAGGACGGACACCCCCTCGTCGCGGATCTGCTCGATCGCGGCCCAGGTGTCGCGACGGGCCTGCGGGTCGAGCCCCGTCGTGAGCTCGTCGAGGATCGCGACGCGCGGCCTGCCGACCAGCGCCAGCACGATCGAGAGCCGCTGGCGCTGCCCCCCGGAGAGGTTCATGAAGGACGTGTCGCGCTTGGCGCCGAGACCCCAGCGCTCGATGAGCTCGCCCGGGTCGGCGGGATCGTCGTAGAACGCGGCGAAGAGCTCGACGGCCTCCGCCACCCGCAGCCGTTCCGGCAGCTCACCGGCCTGCAGCTGGACGCCGAGCACGCGGCGCAGAGCCGCCCGGTCGCGCTGCGGATCCAAGCCGAGCACCGAGATCGAGCCACTGTCCGGGGAGCGCAACCCCTCGATGCACTCCACGGTCGTGGTCTTCCCGGCGCCGTTGGACCCGAGGATCCCGACGATCTCGCCCTCCTCGACGTCGAACGACACGTCGGCGACCGCGACGTGCTCGCCGTAGGTCTTGCGCAGGTGACGGACCTCGATGACGGGCATGCTGCAATGGTGCGGCGGAGGAGGGTCCGCGCGGATCGACCGGCGCGGCGGAGGGCGATCAACCGATCGGTTGATCGGGTGGTCGGCCGACTATCGTCAGCGGGTGCCCGAGGGCGACACCGTCCATCTCGCCGGCACGCGGCTGCACGCCGCGCTGGCCGGCAAGCTGCTGGTGCGCGGCGAGCTGCGACACCCCCGGCTGGCCGGGGAGGACTTGGCGGGCCGGACGGTGCTCGGCACCGTGTCCGTCGGCAAGCACCTGTTCACGCGCTTCGACGACGGCCGCAGCCTCCACTCGCACTTCCGCATGGACGGGGCCTGGCACCTCTACCGGCCGGGCCAGCGCTGGCGGCGACCGGCGCACGACGCACGGGTGGTGCTGGCGACGGCCGACCAGGTCGCCGTCGGGTTCGCGCTCCACGACCTGGAGCTGGTGCCCACCGCCGCGGAGGGCCGCCTCGTCCAGCACCTGGGCCCGGACCTGCTCGATCCGGGCTGGTCGGACGCGCACGCCGCGGAGGCGCTGCGCCGGCTCACCGCGCGCGGCGCGTCCGAGGTGGGGCTGGTGTTGGCCGAGCAGCGGGTGATGGCGGGCGTCGGGAACCTCTACAAGTGCGAGACGTGCTTCCTGCGCGGGGTCACGCCGTGGACACCCGCCCGCGACGTGGCCGATCCGGCGGCCATGATCGCGCTGGCCAGGGAGCTGCTGCTGCGCAACGCCGACCGGCCGCAGCAGTCCACCACCGGCCTGCTCGGCCGCGGCGAGCAGCACTGGGTGTTCGAGCGGACCGGGCTGCCCTGCCGACGCTGCGGCACCCGCGTCCGCTGCGCCGACCAGGGCGAGAGCGTGTACGCGCGGCCGGTGTACTGGTGCCCGCAGTGCCAGGCGGGCCCGCAACCCCGTGGCTCACGAACCTGATTCCGTGATCCAATCGCTCGGATGAGCAAGGGCACTCGCCGCCGTCGGCCGCTGATGCGGGTCCGACATCATGCCGAGCTGCTCGCCCCGCACGACGGCGACGTGCGGGTGGCGGCCTCGATCGGACCGTCCAACACGGCGGTGACGATGTGGTCGGCGCCGGAGGACGCGGCGGCGTTGACCGCGACGGCGAGCGGGCCGGGCGGCGTCACCTACCCCGGCACCCGGACGGGGCGGCCGGTCAGAACGACGATCGTCACCCGTGGCCGGGATGCGGAGGCGTCGGTGACCGCGGAGGTATCCGTGGTGTTCCCTGCCGTGCAACCGCTCCCCGGTGGCCGGTTCGTCGTGGTGGGCGCTCGGTGCAGGTGGAGCCGCGACGGCGCGGAGCGCAACGCGGTCGTCTACGGGTCGGACGGGACGGTACTGGCCGAGCAGACCCTCGGTGACGGCATCGAGCATGTGCTGACCTCGGGCCGGGGCGCGGTCTGGGTCGGGTACTTCGACGAAGGGGTGTTCGGCAACTACGGCTGGGGCGACCGCGGGAGTCCCGCACCGCTCGGGGCGTGCGGGCTGGCCAGGTACACGGCTGCGCTGGCGCCGGCATGGAGATTCCCGTCCGACGGCGGCCCGGAGGCGATCTCCGACTGCTACGCGCTCAACGTCAGCGACGAGACCGCGTGGGCCTGCTACTACACCGACTTCCCGGTCGTCCGGATCCGTGGCGGGGAGGTCACGGCCTGGCGCAACGACGTCCACGGGGCGAAGGCGCTCGCCGTCGGCGGATCCCGAGTTGCCCTGTTCGGTGGTTACGGACCTGACCGCGACCGGCTGGTCGTGGGCGACCTCGTCGGCGACCGGCTGCATGTCTCCGGTGAGTACCGGGTCGTCAGGCCGGACGGCGGACCGCTACCCAAGGCGGTCGAGGTCATCGGCCGCGGCGCCGACCTGCACCTGCTCACCATGAGCTCCTGGTGGCGGCTCGCCGTCGACGACCTCCCCGCCGGGTCGCGGAACTGATCCCGGCACGTCATTCCTGGCGGCCGTAGGCGCGCACCGCGAGCGGGCAGAAGACCAGGAACAGCACCGCCGACCACAGCAGCGCTGCCCCGATACTGCCCGCGTCGGGCACCCCGTTCAGCAGGGCGCGGCAGGCGTTCATGACGTGGCTGACGGGGTTGACGTCCGCCCAGGCCTGCAGCCAGCCGGGCATCGTGTCGGTCGGTGCGGCCATGCTGCTGCCCAGCTGCAGCGGCACGAACGCGACGAAGCTGACCGCGAGCACGCCCTCCGCGCTGCGCAGCACCACACCGAGGTAGACGGTGAGCCAGCTGAGGCAGAAGCCGAACAGGATCGCGAGCCCCACTGCCCCCAACGCGGCGAGGGCGGTGCCGTGCACCCGGAACCCGAGGGCCGCACCGAGCGCGAACAGGATCGCGACCGCGGCGAGGTAACGCAGGACGTCGGCCAGCACCGAGCCGAGCAGCGGGGCGGTGCGACCGATCGGGAGGCTGCGGAACCGGTCGGTGACGCCGTTCTTGAGGTCGAGGTTGATCGCGGTGCCGGTGGAGACCATGCCGGCCAGCCCGGCTCCCATCACGAGGGCGCCGGGGAAGAGGTACTGCAGGTACTCGGCGGTGGAACCGGCCACGGGCCGGCCGAACAGGTACAGGAACAGCACCATGAACAGCGCCGGTGTGACGACGCCGTTCATCAGCGGGCCGGTGGTGCGGCTGGGCGTGCGCAGGCTGCGCCCGGCGAGGACCGTGCTGTGCCGCAGGACGGCGAACGGGCGCGGCGCGGGGATCGTGGTCATGCGGCTTCTCCGGTGTCGGTGCGGGCATCTGTGGTGGGCGCCCCAGTCAGCGACCGGAAGACCTCGTCGAGGCTGGGCAAGCGGAAGGCGAGCTCGGCGACCTCGACGCGCCGTTCGCGCAGTTCGGCGGCGATGTCGAAGAACTCCCCGTCACCCGACACCGGCGCGATCAGCTCGTCGCGGTGCGGCCGCGCAGCCTCCTGACCCGTGACCCGCGCGACGATCTCGGCGGCCGTACCCAGGTCGGCGAGGTACGACGGCCGCAGCACGACGGTGTGCCCGCCGACGCGGCGCTTGAGCTCCGCCGGTGTGCCGGACGCGATCACCCGGCCGCGATCCAGCACGGTGATGCCGTCGGCGAGCGCGTCGGCCTCTTCGAGGTACTGCGTCGTGAGCAGGACCGTGACGCCGTCGTCGGCCAGCCCGCGGATCAGCTGCCACAGGTCCGCGCGGGTGCCCGGGTCCAGCCCCGCGGACGGCTCGTCCAGGAAGACGACCTCCGGCCGTCCCATGAAGGCGGCCGCGAGATCGAGGCGGCGCCGCATCCCGCCCGAGTAGCCGGCGACCCGACGATCGGCGGCCTCGTCGAGCCCGAAGCGGGCGAGCAGCTCGGTCGCCCGTCGCGGGGCGCCGTGCCGCCCGAGATCGAGGAGTCGACCGATCATGACCAGGTTGGCCCGCCCGGAGAGTTCATCGTCAACGCTCGGCCGCTGCCCGGACAGGGCGATCCGCCGGCGCACCGCGACCGGATCGCGGCGGGCGTCGAGACCGGCCACGCGCACCTCGCCCGCATCGGGGCGCAGCAGGGTCGCGAGCACCCGCACCACGGTCGTCTTGCCGGCCCCGTTGGGCCCCAGCAGTCCCAGCACCTGGCCCCGAGGTACCGCGAGGCGCACCCCGTCGACCGCCGTCGTCCTCCCGAACCTCTTGATCAGCCCGTCGAGCTCGATGCCGTTGTCGCTTTGCATGTTTCCACCATTCCGATGACTTCATCATCTGGATGGCGAAGGTATCATGTCGACGTGGCGAGACTGAACCGTGCGCAGCAACAGGAACGGACCGGGGCGGCGATCCTCGCGGCCGCCAGGGCCGAGTTCGCCGAGCACGGCTACGTGGAGGCCAAGATCGATCGGATCGCCGAGCGGGCCGACCTGACCAGGGGCGCGGTCTACTCCAACTTCACCGGCAAGCGCGCGCTGTACCTGGCAGTGCTCGTCGACGACGCCGAACGGACGCGCAGCGAGGCCACGCCGCCTGCGCACTCCCCCGGGTCGGTCGAGGACGCGCTCGGCGCTTTCGCCAGGGTCTGGCTCGAACGCCTGCCGCTGGCCGGCGACTCCCCCGCGAGCGGGCACCTGCAGCTGCGCTCCCTCACCGGCGTGCTCGACACCGAGCCGGCCCGGGCCGCGCTGGCCCAGCTCGTCGCCTTCGAGTCCACGCTGCTGGCGCTGGCCCTCGAGCCGAGCACAGCGCTGCGGATCCGCACGGAGCGCCTGGCTGCGCTCGCCCTGACCCTGCTGCACGGTGCGGCCGCCCTCGCCGAGAACGCGCCCGGTGTCGGCGACCCGTTCGACGTCGCCCGCGCCGTCGAGCACCTGGCCGGCATCGCGCTCTCCGCCGACGAGGAACCCCCGCACCTGCCGTTCGTCGAGGCGGCGCGGCCCACAGAGGACGACTGGACGGTTCCCCGCGGGCTGCGCAACGAGATCACCGGCCGCTGGATCGACCTCGCCGAGGACGGGGTGGTCGTCGTGCTCGGAACCGCCCGGCTGTCCGCGGCCGGCGAGGCCGTGCGCGCGGCCCGGATGCGCGACGACGTGACGCTCGTGGTCGTGACCGGCGACCCCGGCGAGATCGGCCGGCTGGCCCGGCTGCGGATCGTCGACCTGGTCGGCTGCCTGCGCCGGGTGTCGGCTTCCGCGGACCTGCCGCGGCTGCGCGTCGTGCTCGACGACGCCGGCGTCGTGCCGGCAGCCCTCGGGGTCGACGCCGTCGACGACGGCACCGAGCTCGCCGTCCGGGTGCGGGACGGGCTGATCGTGGCGCGCGCGGACGGGCGCGGCGCCGGACACGCGGTCGGCGTCAGGTAACGCCCAGTCCCCACAATGCGGCGACCACGGGCCGGCGCAGGTCGGCGCGGCGCACGCACAGCCCGACGCGCATCGGCGCCGGCCCGGGCTCCACGCGCAGCACCTGCAACCGCGGCGCAACCGCGCTGGTGTCGAGCACCAGTCGCGGCACGATGCCGATGCCGTAGCCCAGCGCGGCGAGGGTGAGCACCGCCTCGTGGCCGTCGGGTTCGGCGACGACGGCCGGAATCGGGCCGCCCCGGGAGCGGAACCAGCGCTCTGCGCCCTCGCGCACCAGGCCGCGGCGGGGCAGCACGTACGGCCCGCCCTGCGGCACGGGCAGCTCCCTGGCCGCGACGAGCACGAGATCGGTGCTGGTCACCGTGCGGACGAGCATCGACTGCGGCACCCGATCGGGCAGGCCGGCGACCGCGGCATCCACCTCGCCCTCGTCGAGCCGGGCCAGTGCCGCCGCGGCGTCGCCCGTGCGCAGGTCGATGTGGACGAGGGGGTGCGCCGCGCGCAGCGGCGTGAGCAGGTCGGGCAGCAGCGCCTGGCAGGCGGTGACGGTGGCGAAGATCCGCAGCGTGCCGGCGAGGTCTCCGTGAGTGGGGTCGGCGGCGCGGTATGCCTGCCACGCCTGCGTGACCTCCTCGGCGTAGCTGCGGAACCGCTGCCCGGCCGGGGTCAGCGCGACCCCACGCGGGCCGCGGTCGAGCAGGCGCTGCCCGGCCCGCACTTCCAGCCGCTGCACGGTGCGGGTGAGCGTGGACGGGCTGACGTGGCAGTCCAGGCTGGTGCGCCCGAAGTTCAGGCTCTGACACAGATGCAGGAAGAGTTGCAGCTCGGCTTGCTCGTCGGACATGGCCTGACCAGTGCCTTCCGTTCTCTGCAACGCGGCGAGTCGATTGTTGCGCTTGGCGCGGGATGGTAGCTGGGCCTACAACCCGAGCATGAGCTCCGATCTGCAGTCCTCCGTCTTCACGCCCGAATCGATCGACGTGCCCGGCGGCACCGAGACCGTCCTGCGCGGCGGGCGGCACCTCTTCCCTCTGCTCCCGGTCGCCTTCGCCGGGATCTCCTCGATCGGCGTGCTCGGCTGGGGCCCGCAGGGCCGGGCCCAGGCCCGCAACCTGCGCGACTCCCTCGCCGGCACCGACATCACCGTCCGCGTCGGGTTGCGTCCGGGCTCGGCGTCGGCCGCCGACGCCCGCGCCCACGGCTTCACCGAGGACGACGGCACCCTCGGCGACTGGCTCGCCGTCACCGCCACCAGCGACCTGGTGATCCTGCTGATCGCCGACGCCGCGCTCGCCAACCACCACGAGGAGGTGTTCGCCGCGCTGAAGCCCGGCGCCACCATCGGGCTCTCGCACGGGTTCCTGCTCGGGCACCTGCGCGAGATCGGGAGCGACTTCCCCGCCGGACACCCCGTGATCGCGGTCTGCCCCAAGGGCATGGGCGACTCCGTGCGCAGGCTCTACGAGCAGGGCCAGGAGATCAACGGCGCCGGCATCAACGCCAGCGTCGCCGTGCACGCCGATCCGGACGGGCGGGCCACCGACCGCGCGCTGGCCTGGTCGGTGGCGCTGGGCTCGCCGTACACGTTCGCCACCACGCTGGAGAGCGAGTACCTCTCCGACATCGTCGGTGAGCGCGCCATCCTGCTCGGCGCCGTGCACGGGCTGGTCGAGGCGCTGTGGCGGCACTTCCGCATCGCGGGCGACGACGCCGTCACCGCCTACGAGCGGTCCTGCGAGAACGTCACCGGTCCGATCGCCCGCACCATCTCCACCTCCGGACTGGACGGCGTGCGCGCCGCCCTGGACGACGCCGGCAAGGCCGTGTTCGACCGCGCCTACGCCGCCACGTACGGACCCGCGGGCGATCTCGTCGCCGAGATCTACGACGAGGTGGCCGACGGGACCGAGCTGCGCAGCGTGATCCTCGCCGACGCGCGGCTGGCCACCCGGCCGATGACCCCGATCGCCAGCTCCCCCATGTGGGCGGCGGCGCCGGCCGTGCAGGCCCGGCGCGGCGCCCGGGACCTGCCGATCGACCCGCTGACCGCGGGAATGTTCGTGGCCACGATGGCCGCGCAGGTCGACGAGTTCCTCCGCCGCGGCCACCCGTGGTCGGAGATCGTCAACGAGACGATCATCGAGGCCGTCGACTCGCTGCTGCCGTACATGCATGCGCGCGACGTCGCGTACATGGTGGACAACTGCTCGCGCACCGCCCGGCTCGGCACCCGCCGGTGGGGCCCGCGCTTCCAGGCGGCGTACGAGCAGATCGCACTTCCCCGCGTGGAGGCCGACGGGGACCCGGCCCTGGTCGCCGCATTCACGTCGCACCCCGTGCACGCCGCGCTGGAAACGGCGGCGAAGCTGCGCCCGTCGGTCGACATCTCCGTGACCGGCTGACCCTCTGGTCGACATCGACTATTCGAAACCATATAGTCGATGTCGACCAAGGAGGTGTCGCATGACGCGACGTGCCGTCGGGAACCCGTTGGCGCTGGCCGTGCTGGCCGGGCTGCTGCGCGCGCCCATGCACCCGTACGAGATGGCGCGGCAGCTCGTCGAGCACGGCAAGGACCGCGACATCAAGTACACGCGCAGCTCGCTCTACATGGTGGTGGGCCAACTGGCGAAGGCCGGCTTCATCACCGAGCAGGAAACCGTGCGCGACACCGCCCGCCCCGAGCGCACCGTCTACGCGATCACGCCGACCGGGCGCGCCGAGCTGTTCGACTGGATGCGCGAGCTGGTCGGCGAGCCGGCCACCGAGTACCCGCTGTTCGGGGTCGCACTGTCGCTGATCACCGTGCTGCCGCCGGACGAGGCAGGTGCACTCCTGGAGCAGCGGTTGGCCGCCCTCACGGCGACGGCCACCGAGATCCGCAGCACCGTCGCAGAAGCCAGAGCCGGCGGCCTGGACTGGTGGCACCTCGTCGAGGAGGACTACCGGCTCGCTCGGCTCGAGGCCGAACGCGGCGTCGTCGAGCGCCTCGCCACCGCCATCACCGGCGACGACTACCAGCAGGCATGGACTGCGGCGTTCGGAGCTACACCGTGAACGTCGACCGGGCACTGATCGTCGGCGGCGGCATCGCCGGTTCCGTCACCGCGATGGCGCTGCAGCGCGCCGGCATCGCCGCCACCGTCTTCGAGGGCTACGAACGGCCCGCCGACGGGGTGGGGGGCGCGCTCACCCTCTCCCCCAACGGCCGCAACGCCCTGCGCGAGATCGATGCCGACGACGCCGTCGCCGCCGTCGGCGTGCCGATGCCGAACATGGCGATGCAGAACCACAAGGGCCGGGTCGTCGCCCGGTTCTCCGATCTCCCCGACCTCCCGACGAGCCTGCTGCTGCGCCGGTCACGGCTGTATCGGGCGCTCATGGACGAGGCGCTGCGCCGCGGCGTCCCGGTCGAGTTCGGGAAGCGGCTCGTCGGCGTCGACGACGGCCCCGCGGGCGTCACCGCGCGGTTCGACGACGGCTCCACAGCCACCGGCGACGTGCTCGTCGGCGCCGACGGGATCCGCTCCACCGCCCGGACCACGCTGAACCCCGGCGCACCACCGCCGCGCTACACCGGCCTGCTGGGCTTCGGCGGCTGGATCCCCAACCCGGGTGTGCCGAGCACGTGCGGCACGCAGCACTTCGCGTTCGGCAAGCGCGCGTTCTTCGGCTACTCCATCGACGAGGCCGAGATCCTCTGGTTCTCCAACGTGCCGGCCGCTGATCCCGCGGAAGCGCTGGGCCGCCCGCCCGAGCACTGGCTCGCCGTGCTGCGCGAGCGCCACGCCGACGACGTTCCGGCCCGTGACATCGTCGCGTTGCTGCGCCCGGAGGACGTCACTGCGCCCGGACCGCTGGAGGACATCCCCACGGTGCCGGTCTGGCACGGCGGCCGCGTGGTGCTCGTCGGCGACGCCGCGCACCCGACGTCCCCGAGCTCCGGGCAGGGGGCATCGCAGGCGATCGAGAGCTCACTGGAGCTCGCCCGCGCACTGCGCGACCTGCCGACGCTCCCCGAGGCGTTCGCGGCGTACGAGACCGCCCGCCGGGCACGCGTCGAGAAGATCATCGCCCGGGCCGCGAGGATCAACAACGACAAGGCGGCCGGACCGGTCGCGCGAGTGCTGCGCGATCTCCTGATGCCCGTCATGGCGAGGACCGTGATGACCCCGCAGCGGTTGTTCGGGCCGCTGCACACCCACCGGATCGACTTCGCGGCGCCCGTCGTTCCCCCGGGCTGACCCGCCACCGCACACACGAAGTGGCCGCCTCGAACGTGAGGCGGCCACTCGGTGTGTGGCGTCGTGCGGGCCCTCAGGCCGTGCCGGACTGCTTGTTCAGGTTCTGCGTGGGGGCGGACGCCGCCGAATCGCCCGCCGTGACCTGCGGGGTGACCGAGCCACCGTGCAGCGACGCCCGGATCTGCTCGAGCCTGCTGGCGCCCGCCATGTCGACGGAGGCCTGCTGCACCTCGAGCATGCGGCCCTGCACCGAGTTCTGCGCGAGCTCACCGGCACCGATCGCGTTGGCGTAGCGGCGCTCGATCTTCTCGCGCACCTCCTCCAGCGACGGGGTGTTGCCCGGCGCGGCGAGCTCGCTCATCTGCTGCAGCGACTTCGCGGCCTGCTCCTGCATCTTCGCCTGCTCGAGCTGGCTGAGCAGCTTGGTGCGTTCGGCGATCTTCTGCTGCAGCGCCATCGAGTTGCGCTCGACCGCCTGCTTCGCCTGCCCGGCCGCCTGGATGGCCTGGTCGTGCAGGGTCTTCATGTCCTCGACGGACTGCTCGGAGCTCACCAGCTGCGACGCGAAGGCCTGGGCAGCCTGCTCGTACTGCTGCGCCTTCGCCTCGTCGCCCGCGGCGCGGGCCTGGTCGGCCAGCACGAGCGACTGCCGTGCGGACGCCTGCAGCTTCTCGACCTCGCCCAGCTGCCGGTTGAGCTTCATCTCCAGCTGACGCTGGTTTCCGATGACGGCGGCCGCCTGCTGTGACAACGCCTGGTGCTGCCGCTGCGCGTCCTCGATGGCCTGCTGGATCTGCACCTTGGGGTCGGCGTACTCGTCGACCTTCGACGAGAACAGCGCCATCAGGTACTTCCAGGCCTTCACGAACGGATTGGCCATCTTTCCGCCTCTTTCCGGGTGCCGATTGTCACCGCTGCCATCGCCGCATGCCCGGCCGCCGGTGTTCTTCCCCCATCGTGGCATCGCACCGGCCCGGCTTCCACCACACCGGGACGATATCGGGGATCTTCCCGAGGCTGCTGTCGGGGCGACCCGGAGGGCAGGCTACCCGTTCCGTACGGCACTGGTCCCGCGATCCGGGCGTCCAGACCACGGGACCAGTGCTGTGCTGAGACGGCGCTGAGAAAGCGCTCAGGCGCCGATCAGGCCGCTGCGCGGACGCCGGTCGAGCCGCTGTCGCCCGCCCGGCCGGGGCCGACCGGCGTGACGGGCGTGCCCGGGCGGGACTCGACCGGGGTGTCGGCGAGGACGAGCCGGCGGTGGTCGACACGAAAACCGACGGGGAACCGCGGGGCCGCGGTGGCCGTGCCCATCGTGCCGGCCGCGTCGACCAGGAGATCGGCGATGCTCACGTCGAGGGCCTCGCAGATGGCGGCGAGCAACTCCGACGACGGCTCCTTGCGGCCGCGCTCCACCTCGGAGAGGTAACCGAGGCTGACCCGGGCGTTGCGCGACACGTCGCGCAGCGTGCGCCGACGGGCGGTACGCACCCGACGCAGGCTGTCGCCGATCGCCTCTCGCATCAGCAGCGCCATGCGTACCTCCCAGACTCGTGCAGCCGGCGAGGGCGCCGGTGGGTCAACCGTACCGAGAACCTGACGTTCGCGTCGCCGTGCACGCGCTGTTCACGCGTCCGCTCACGGCGAACACACTCACCCGGTAGGTGTCGCGGACCGCAGCCGGATGGCCCGCAGGACGTAGTCCACCCCGGTCACCACGGTCAGCAGGACCGCCACCAGCATCACTGCCCAGCGCGCGCCGTCCAGCAGGTCGGAGCCGCCCAGCAGCTCCGGCAGCGGCAACACGTACAGGCCGATCGCGATCGTCTGGACCAGCGTCTTCGCCTTGCCACCACGGCTGGCCGGGATGATGCCGTGACGCAGCACGGCGAACCGCAGCAGCGTGATGCCGATCTCACGGCCCAGGATCACGACCGTCACCCACCAGGGCAGCAGGCCCAGCCCGGACAGCCCGATCAGCGCGGAACCGATGAGCGCCTTGTCCGCGATCGGGTCGGCGATCGTGCCGAACGCGGTGACCAGCCCCCACCGCCGCGCCAGCTCGCCGTCGAACCGGTCGGTGATCGCGGCCAGCGCGAAGACGGCGAACGCGCCCAGCCGCCAGTCGACGTCCTGGCCGTTGCGGGCGACGAGCGCCCACACGAACACCGGCACCAGCAAGAGCCGGATCACGGTGAGGACGTTCGCGATGTTGAGCACCGGGGGCGGGCTGCCGCCCGATGCGGAGGTCATCCCGAGCCCCGGGTGGCAGCGGCGAGATCGCTGCGGGGCAGGAGCGCTATCGGTTCCACCACGAGGTCCGCGCCGGCACTGCCGGTCACCACTCCGCGGACGAGATCGCCGACGGAGAGCTCTGCGATCTCGAGGTCGCCGTCCAGCAGGATGACCTCGCCGTCGACCTCGGGCGCCTGGTGGGCGGCGCGGCCGGTGGCCTCACCGTCGCCGACGCTCTCCACCAGCACCGTGACCTCGGAGCCCTCGCGCTCCTCCGCCCGCTGGTTGATCAGCTCGTCGGCGAGCGCGGTGATCCGTGTGACCCGCTCGGCCACCACCTCGGGATCGATCTTGCCGTCGTAGCCCGCGGCCTCGGTGCCGTCCTCGTCGGAGTAGCCGAACACGCCGACCGCGTCGAGCTTGGCCTCGGTGAGGAACGCCTCCAGCTCGGCGACGTCCTCCTCGGTCTCGCCGGGGAACCCGACGATGAAGTTCGACCGGATACCGGCCTCGGGGTTCAGCGCGCGGATGCGGGCGCACAGGTCCAGGAAGTCCGGCCGGGAGCCGAACCGGCGCATCCGGCGCAGCACCGTCGGGCTCGCGTGCTGGAACGACAGGTCGAAGTACGGCGCCACCCCCGGGGTGGTCGCGACCGCCTCGATCAGGTCGGGGCGCATCTCGGCAGGCTGCAGGTACGACACCCGCACCACGTCGATCCCCGGCACGTTCGCCAGACGGGGCAGCAGCCGCGCCAGCGCGCGGCCACCGCCGGGCAGGTCCTTGCCGTAGGACGTCGAGTTCTCGCTGACCAGCACCAGCTCGCGCGCGCCCTGGGTGCCCAACCACGCGGCCTCGGCCACGATGTCGTCCGGCGGGCGCGAGATGAAGGAGCCGCGGAACGACGGGATCGCGCAGAACGTGCACTTGCGGTCGCAGCCCGACGCCAGCTTCACGTTCGCGACCGGGCCGTCCTTCAGCCGGGTGCGGGCCAGACCGGTGACCCAGCTGTGGCCCGGAACCGCCACCTCGTCCGCCGCCATCGCCGCGGGCCGCGCCACCGGCGAGATCGGCAGCAGCGTGCGCCGGTCGACGGGGACGTGCGGGGCGGGCGCGTGCCCGTCGATCACGTCACGCAGGCGCTCCGCGAGATCCGGGTAGGCGTCGAAGCCGAGCACCGCGTCGGCCTCGGGCAGGCTGTCGGCCAGCTCCTTGCCGTAGCGCTCCGCCAGGCAGCCGACCGCCACGACCTTCGCGCCGTGCTCCTTCGCGACGTCGGACGCCGAGAGCAGCGTGTCGATCGAGTCCTTCTTCGCCTGCTCCACGAAGCCGCAGGTGTTGACGACGATCACGTCGGCCGGCGACTCCTCGTCGTCGAGGCCGACCAGCTCCCAGCCGCTACCCTCCAGCCGACCCGCGATCTCCTCGGAGTCGACCTCGTTGCGGGCGCAGCCCAGGGTGAGGACAGCAGCGCGCCGCGTTGCGGGCAGTTCAGACACGCCCTACAGGGTAGGTGAAGAGAGAGACCGCAGCCCGCGGCGGTCCGCCCAGGTTGCCGCGTTCACCGGATATGGCTGCCGGGACGGCGACAGCGCACAGCTAATGTGCTCGTCCGTGGGAGATCCGGTGGTCCGGCGGGCCCGCACGGCCGACGTGCGGATGATCAAGCACCTGGTCGACGAGTACGCGGGCCGGGTGCTGCTCGCGAAGGAGATCATCACGCTCTACGAGGCCGTCCCCGAGTTCCTCGTGGCGGAGCTGGACGGCGAGGTCGTGGGCTGCGGCGCGCTGCACGTGCTGTGGGAGGACCTCGGCGAGGTGCGCACCGTGGCGGTGGATCCGCGGGTGGTCGGTCGCGGGGTGGGGCACGCGCTCGTGTCGGCGCTGGTCGACCACGCCCGCGAGCTGGGCCTGCAGCGGCTGTTCGTGCTCACCTTCGAGAAGCAGTTCTTCTCCCGGCACGGGTTCGCCGAGATCGACGGCACCCCCGTCGAGCCGGACGTGTTCGCCGCGATGCTGCGCTCCTACGACGCCGGTGTGGCCGAGTTCCTCGATCTCGCGCACGTCAAGCCGAACACTCTGGGCAATGTGCGGATGCTCCTGCAGCTCTAGATCTCTACCCTGGAGGACATGACCGCGTCCCCGGTGTGGCGCCGGCCCGCGCCGCAGCTGCGGCCGTGGGTCAGCACCTATGTGGGCTACCGCCTGGAGGACGGCCCGCCGGGCGTCCACCAGGGCATTGCCTCCGGCCACCTGACGCTCATCCTCTGCATCGACGGGGCCGTCGAGATCCTGGAGAACTCGGATCCCGCGAACCCGCCCGGTCGGTACGCGGCGATGGTCTCGGGCCTGTCGGACGGGCCGGCGCGGGTCGCCACCGGGGAGGCGCAGACCGGGCTGCAGCTGGAGCTGACCTGGGAGGGTGCGCGGGCGCTCCTGGGTCTGCCGGCTGCGGAGATCGCCGGTGACTCCGTCGACCTGACCGCGGTGCTCGGCCGCCACTGCGCCCGGCTCGCCGAGCGGCTCGCCGAGGCTCCGGGCTGGGGTGCCCGGTTCACGGTGCTCGACCAGGAGCTCACCGCGCTCGCCACGACCGGCCCCGGCCTGACGGGTGTGCGACCGGAGTTGCGGCGGGCCGACCGGTTGATCCGCGCCAGCGGCGGCACCGCCCGCATCGCCGACCTGGCGGAGGACGTGGGCTGGAGCCGCCGCCACCTCACCGAGCTCTTCCGCCAGGAGACAGGGCTCGGCCCCAAGACGATGGCCAGGCTGGTGCGGTTCGAGCGGGTGTGCCGGCGGCTGCGCCAGCCCGAGCGGCCGGCGCTCGCCGCCGCGGCGGCCGACGCCGGCTACGTCGACCAGGCGCACCTGGCACGCGACTTCCGCGATCTCGCCGGCATCACCGCGACGGAGTGGATCGCGGAGCGTCACGTATCAGCGGAAGCCGACGACTCCTCCACCTGACAACGCCGTCAAGAGGAGACGAACCGTGCCCACCACAGTCGAGGTCGAGGTCGTCAAGAACGGCACCAACGTGCGCCGCGGTGGCAGCACGAAAGGCAAGCCGGACAACGTCATCGGCGTGATCAACCGCGGGACGTTCCACGCCCGCGTCCAGTGCGCCGGCGAGGAGGTCGTCGAGGGCAACGTCCGCAACTTCTGGTGGGTGCAGCTCGAGACGCCCGCCGGGGTCGGCTGGGTCAGCGCCGTCCGCGTCGCCGGCGGGGTCAACGACGGAGAGATCCCCGGCGTGCCGACCGGCCGCACCGTCTTCGGCGATCCCGCGTCCTGAGAGCGCTTGACCTCGACCCGAGTTCATCTCCCAGGGTCGAGGTCATGAACCTTCCCGTCCAGGTCGGTGTCGGCCTGCCCGTCCACGACGCCGCCGACCTGCTCGCCACCGCCCGGCTCGCGGAGGATCTGGGCCTCGACCACGTGTCGATCGCCGATCTCGTCCTCGGCGACGGGACCCCTGCACTGGACGTGTTCGCCGCCGCGGCAGCGGTCGCGGCAGCGACGGACCGGATCGGCATCGAGATCGGTGTCGTGGACGTGCCGGCGAGGAACCTGCTGTGGCTGGCCGCGCAGATCCAGGCCGTGCAGCACCTGTCCGACGATCGGCTGCTGCTCGGCGTGGGCATCGGTGGGTTCCCGGACGACCTGCTGCGGACCATCGCCGGACCGCGCGGCCGAGCGCTCGACGCCGCGCTCGACCGGCTGCCCGGGCTGGTGACCGGCACCGATCCCGACGTCCGGCTGGCACCGGCAGCAGCGATGCCGCCGATGCTGGTCGGCGGCAACTCGGCGGCCGCGCTGGGGCGGGCCCAGCGGATCGGTGCCGGCTGGTTCCCGTCCCTGCTCACCCCGGACGATCTCGCCGAGCGCGACGGGCAGCCCGACCGTGTCCACGTCGGCGTCCACGCCGCGCTCGGGCCGGACCGCGAGACCGGCCACGAGAAGTTCGCCCAGGGCATCGCGAACGGGTTCGGCATGGCCATCACACACGCCCGTGCCATCGGCGTCCGCGGCGACGCGGCTGACCTCGCCGAGCGCATCGCCGCCTTCGCCGCCGCCGGGGCGACCAGCGTCACCGTCGTACTGGACGGTGCCGAGATCCGCGCCATGCTGACGGAAGTCGCGAAGGCGCAGGCCGAGCTGCGCTGATCAAGAGGGCCGGACAGGACGTTGATCAAGGGCAAAAGGTCGCTCGCGGAGATCAACAAGCGACCTTTTGCCCTTGATCAACGAAACATCGTGGGCCTGGCGGCCCCTGATCAGTCCTCGTCGTCGTCCGGCTCGGGCCCGCCACCGCCGCGGATGAGCCACAGCACGCTCTCCAGCTCGTCCGGCTTGATGAGCACGTCGCGGGCCTTCGAACCCTCCGACGGGCCGACGATCCCGCGGCTCTCCAGGAGGTCCATGAGCCGGCCCGCCTTGGCGAACCCGACGCGCAGCTTGCGCTGCAGCATCGACGTCGACCCGAACTGCGAGGTGACGATGAGCTCGGCGGCCTGGATCAGCACCTCGAGGTCGTCGCCGATCTCGGGATCGACCTCCTTGGCCTCACTGGCCTTCTGGACGGTCACGCCCTCGAGGTAGGTGGGCTCGGCCTGGTCCTTGGTGAACGCGACGATCGAGGAGATCTCGTCGTCGTCGACGAAGGCGCCCTGCATGCGGATCGGTTTGCCGGCACCCATCGGCAGGAACAGCCCGTCGCCCATGCCGATGAGCTTCTCGGCGCCGGGCTGGTCGAGGATGACCCGCGAGTCGGTCAGCGACGACGTCGCGAACGCCAGCCGCGACGGCACGTTCGTCTTGATCAGGCCGGTGACGACGTCGACGGACGGACGCTGGGTGGCGAGCACCAGGTGGATGCCGGCGGCACGGGCCTTCTGGGTGATCCGCACGACCGCGTCCTCGACGTCGCGCGGAGCGGTCATCATGAGGTCGGCCAGCTCGTCGACGATGCACAGGATGTACGGGTACGGGCGGTAGACGCGTTCGCTGCCGAGCGGCGCGGTGATCTCGCCGGACCGGACCTTCTTGTTGAAGTCGTCGACGTGGCGGACCTTGTTGGCCTGCATGTCCTGGTAGCGCTGCTCCATCTCCTCCACCAGCCAGGCCAGCGCCGAGGCGGCCTTCTTAGGCTGGGTGATGATGGGCGTGATCAGGTGCGGGATGCCCTCGTACGGAGTGAGCTCGACCATCTTGGGGTCGATGAGGATCATCCGTACCTCGTCCGGCGTCGCGCGCGAGAGCAGCGACACCAGCATCGAGTTGACGAAGCTCGACTTACCGGAGCCGGTGGATCCGGCGACCAGCAGGTGCGGCATCTTCGCCAGGTTGGCGCACAGGAAGTGGCCCTCGATGTCCTTGCCCAGCCCGATCACCATCGGGTGCTGCTGGTCGCGGGCGTTGCCGCTGCGCAGCACGTCGCCCAGGCGGACCATCTCGCGGTCGGTGTTGGGCACCTCGATGCCGACCGCGGACTTGCCCGGGATCGGGGCGAGGATCCGCACGTTGTCGGTGGCGACGGCGTAGGAGATGTTCTTCGTCAGCTGGGTGATCTTCTCGACCTTCACGGCCGGGCCCAGCTCGATCTCGTAGCGGGTGACCGTCGGCCCGCGGGTGAAGCCGGTGACCTGGGCGTCCACCGAGAACTGCTCCAGCACCCCCGTGATCGACTCGATCATCGCGTCGTTGGCGCTGCTGCGGGTCTTCGGCACCGGCCCGGTGGGCAGCATGTCGGCGGGCGGCAGCTTGTACTCGGGCCCCTCGCCGTCGACCGGTCCGAGCACCATCCGCAGCTCGCCGGTGTCGGTGCCCGGCGGCGGCGTGGTCTCCGCGGGTGGGGTGGCTGCGATCGCCTTCGGCGAGACGCGCTTGGGCTTGACGGGCGCCGGCTCCGCCTCGACCGGATCGACGTCGATGACGATGCCCTTGCCGTTGCCCAGGTCGGGCCCGTCCCCGTCGAACGTCTCGCGGACGAGATCGGCCACGCTGCCGGCCTGCCGGCGCCGCGACGCGCGTCGGGCACGCGTCGGCTCGGCCTGCTCCGGCTCGGCGCCGACCGCGTCGGTCTCCTCCGTGGGGGCGTCCTCCTCCACCTCGCGACCGAGGAGGCGGCGCACCCGCTTCGGCACCGACCGCACCGGGGTGCCGGTGAGCACCAGGAACCCGTAGCAGGCCAGCAGCACCAGCACCGGCACCGCGACCCACCCCGTGAGCCCCTCCGCCAGCGGGGTGGCGGCCACGTAACCCAGCGCGCCACCGCCGTCCAACCAGCGGGACGGGTCGTCGGGCCGGCCGGCGACCAGGTGCACGATGCCCAGCACACCGAGGGTCAGCAGCAGCGACCCGACCGCGACCCGCGGCCGCGACGCCGGGTTCGGCGCGCTGGCCATCAGGACGATCCCGATCACGAGCAGCAGCACGGGCAGCACGGTGGCGCCCAGCCCGACCACGTACCCGACGGCCGCCGAGAGCCACTGCCCGATCGGGCCGCCCGCGCCCCACCAGATGCCCGCCGCGCTCACCACGGCCAGGACCAGCAGGATCACGCCGAGGCCGTCGCGACGGTGATCGGGGTCCAGCTCGCGCACCCGGCCGACGGCGCGACCGGTGGCCTTGCCCAGCTTCGCGATGCCGCGGCCGACGCCGTCGATGCCGCGGTCCATCAGGTCAGGACTCTTCCGCGCGGGTTGCCGGCGGGCCGGCGCGCGACGGGTGGTGGATCGCCGGGCCGCTGCCGAGGTCGAGGTGCGCGTCGTACGGCTCCCGGCCCCCTTGCCGCCGGAGCCGCGGTTCGACGTCGCCCGTGTTGCCATGCCCCCACGGTATCCGGGACCCGTGATCCACACCGGGACCGAAACACCCCTCCCCCGGTGACCGGGGTTACCGGGGGATCATGTCGCGCACCCGTGCGATGGCCGCATCGCCCTGCAGCGCCGCCTCCCACAGCTGCGTCCAGAGGTGCTCGTACAGCGCGACGACATCCGGCGAGTGCAGCTCCTGGCCGCCGTGCAGCAGCTCGGTCGTGGCGAACGCCGACTCGCCCGATTCGGCCGGCGTGAACAGCCTGAAGCTGTTCCAGCCGGGCGTGCCGACCCGATTCGACGGCAACACCCGCACCTCCACCGTGGCCAGCGTCGCGACCGACGCGATCCTGTCCAGCTGGCCCGCCAGCACGCCGGGCCCGGGCGCCCACGAGAGCAGGTGTTCGGCGATCACGAACTCGAACCGGCGCCCTGGTGTGAACAGCACCTGTTGCCGCTCGAGGCGGCCCGCGACAGAGGCGGCCGTGTCGATCGAGCCGTAGGGGTCGACGAGCGGGAACAGCTGCCTCGCGTACTCGGCGGTCTGCAGGAGGCCAGGCAGGAATTCGTGCGCCCATGATCGGACCAGCACCGAACTCTCCTCGCGGCGGCGGGCGACGCCCTGGAGGTGCGGCCCGTCGTCGAGGTCAGGCCAGGGGGTCGTCGCGCCGTGCGCGGCCTCCGCGAGCGCGGTGACCCGCTCGGCGACCGCCGGCTCGGCGCAGGTGCGGTCGAGCCAGGCCTGCACCTGGGCGCGGGTCGGGAGGCGCTCGCCGCGCTCGAGGCGCGAGATCGCCACCTGGCCCAGCCCCGTCGCCTCCTGGAGATCCCGCTGGGTCAGGCCGGCGAGCGTGCGCAGAGCCTGCAGCTCCGTCCCGAGCTGACGGCGCGCCGGGATCGGTTCAGCCACGGCGCCCCGCGAGATACTCGTTCAAGGTCGTCGACCGGGACATCACCTCGTCGAGGCGTCTGCGCAAGGTGCTCAGCACCTGCGGATCGTCGCACCTCTCGGCGCCCAGCCAGCGCCCGGTGTCCGAGTAGGACATCAAGATCGCGTGCTCACCGGGGCGATCGCGGTCGAACAGCCAGAAGTCGCCGATGTCGTCGTGATCCGGCACGTCGGCCCGCTGCGCGATCAGCACCTCATCGCCCACGGCTTGTGCCTCGCCGTAGCCGATCAGCTCGTTGACCTCGTAGTCGGTGGGCGGGTCGTCGATGACGCGCACCCTGGTCCACGCCTTGCCCTGCTGGATCGTCTGGACCGCGATCCGCGCGAGCCACGGGCTGGTGCGGACCGACCGCACCGGGCGGGCCCTGCCCGCACTGGCGGCGGCCAACCGCTCGGCTTCCGCACCCCCGACGTCGTAGGCCGGCAGAGTCTCCAGCCGGACGACGTCCACGGCGAACCGGTCGAAGTGCGCGTCGAATTCCTCGGGGGTCACCAGGCGCCCGGTGTGGCAGCGGATGTAGCCGCCTCGGGGATGCGGGAACGGCGGAACCGCCATGGCGCGACCAGCGCGCGCACCAGCATCGAGACCGGCAGATCTGCCAGGAGCCGGCCCCAGGCGGCTGCGTCGATGCGGACGACGTCCTCGCCCACCGGTACGGGTCGGTCGAACGTGGTGACGTAGCCCTGCACATTCACGTCGCCGCTCGGCTCCAGCCAGAGCGTCGGACACGGCCCCTCGTCGCAGCTGCCCGCCAGTAGTCGACTCATCACCAGACGCCCCCTCGCCAGTCACCCTGAATCACAGGTCCACCAAAGAGTCCAGGGTGACGACGTATACGTCAAGAGGGAGCCGTCTTGTCGTCACAGGTCATAGTGTCGTACTGTCTCAATTCGTATCAAATTGAATACTCGATCGGTGGGAGGAACTCCATGAGCAGATCCAAGGACGGAACTCACACCGACAGCCCAGGCGCCAGTGAACCTGTTCGCCGCCGCGTTGGCGCGGAACCGGCACGCGGTGCGTCGCCTCCTCGAGACGCACGTAGCGGACGAGCACGGCATGTGCTGCGGCTGCACCAAGGGCGGAACCGGGCTTCCGGGCACTCGATGGCCGTGCGCACTGCGATTCCATGCGGCCGCCGCCGATCAGATGATGGACGGCGGGTTGCCGCCGGACACCCTCGGACCATCCACATCGGACGAGGACGAGCAGAACGAGCCACTCGGCCGTTGAGCCGAGGGCGAGCAGCCACGTCGGGATCAGGCCGGCAGCCGCTCGTAGCGGCTGCGCGCCCACCAGTAGCCGAGCGCCGCGATGGCGAGCGACCAGCCGACGGCAGCGGCCAGATCACCACCGGCGACGGGGGTGCCCGCCAGCAGCGCGCGGACGGTCTCGGTCATCGGCGTGAACGGCTGGTACTCGGCGAACGCCGCCAACCAGCCGGGCATGGCGTCGGTGGGGACGAACCCGCTGCTCAGGAAGGGCAGCAAGGTCAGGAACATCGGCGAGTTGCTCGCCGATTCGACGGTGCGCGCGGTCATGCCGAGCGCCACGCACAGCCAGACGAAGGCGAACGCGATGAGCATGAGGACCAGCACCGCACCCAGCAGGTCGACCGGTGAGCCGGTGGGCCGGTAGCCGAGCAGCACCGCCACCAGCACGACCACGACGACGGCGACCAGCGATTGCAGCATGCTGCCCACGACGTGCCCGGTCAGCACCGCGCCACGGGCGATCGACATCGTGCGGAACCGCGCGACGACGCCCTGGGTCATGTCCATCGCGACCGTGATCGCGGTGCCCTGGGCGGCGGCCGCGAGCGTCATCATCAGGATGCCGGGGAGGACGTAGGTGAGGTAGGCCGCGCGGCCCGTGCCACCGGGGGCAGCGCCACCGAGGCCGGCTCCCAGCGTGCCGCCGAAGACCAGCACGAACAGCAGCAGGAAGATGACGGGCATCGCGACGAGCAGCAACGTCAGCGACGGGTACCGCAGCAACCGGCGCAGATCGCGGCGCACCATCGTGAGCGCGTCGCGCAGCGGTCTGGCAACGATCGGCCTCGGTGCGGGGATGGTGGTCATCGGGTCACCTCCGAGGTTGCGGCGCCCCGGTGTCCGGTCAGCGTCAAGAAGACGTCGTCGAGGTCGGGGGCGTGGATGGCGAGCTCGTCCACGGCGACGTCGTGCGCGGCGAGCTGGTCGAGCACACTGCGGATCCCGGCCGGGCTGCCGTCCCACGCGACGGCGACGGTGAGTTCGTGAGAGCGGTCGTCGCCGTGGTGGACGGTCGCGCCGACCGCCGCCACGGCTCCGGCCAGCGCACCCAGATCCGGCAGGCGCAGTAGCAGCTGCCCACCGCCAACGCGCCGCTTGAGCTCGGCGGCGGTGCCCTCGGCGACGATGTGGCCGCCGTCGAGCACGCCCACGCGGTCGGCCAGCTGGTCGGCCTCCTCCAGGTACTGCGTGGTCAACAGCACCGTGGTGCCGTCGTCGACGAGCCCGCGCACCGTGTCCCACACGTCGCGGCGGCTGCGCGGATCGAGCCCGGTGGTGGGTTCGTCGAGGAACAGCACCCGCGGGGATCCGACCAGCGTCATCGCCAGGTCCAGGCGCCGGCGCATGCCGCCGGAGTAGGTGCTCGTGGACCGGCCGGCCGCGGCACCGAGGTCGAACCGCTCGATCAGCCCGTCGACCACGGCGGCCCCGGCCCTGCCGAGATGGGCCAGGTCGGCCATGAGCCGCAGGTTCTCCCGGCCCGTCAGCAACGAGTCGACGGCCGACACCTGCCCGGTCAGGCCGATCGCGGCGCGGACCCCGGCCGGATCGCGGCGCAGGTCGCACCCGGCCACCCGCACCTCCCCCGCGTCGGGACGCAGCAGGGTCGACAGGACGTGCACCAGCGTGGACTTGCCGGCCCCGTTCGGGCCGAGCAGCGCGTACACCGTGCCGTGGCGCACCTGCAGGTCGATCCCGTCCAGCACGACGTGGTCGCCGTAGGCGACGCGCAGGCCGGCGACCTCGATCGCGTGCGCCCCGTCACGCACGGCGGATCACCACGTCGCCGTCGCGGGTACTGGCGTGCACCTCGACCGATCGCTCGAATCCCTCGGGCCCGGAGCGGCTGGCGAGCCGGTTCTGCACCGACCCGGTCGACGAGCTCACGTCGAGCCAGGCGGCGGTGCCGGCCGCGATGCCGACCTCCAGCTCGCCGTAGGTCGTGGAGAGATCCACCACGCCGGACACGGCCTCGGCGATCCGGATTCCCCCGTAGGCATTGCGGGCCGAGACGTCGGAGGACGCCCTGGACACCAGGATCTCCCCGTGCGTACCGGTGAGCCGCAGCGTGCCGCCGACCACGCCGATGTCGATGTTGCTGTGGTTGTTCGTGACGGTCGCGGAGCCCGTCACGGTACGAAGGATGATGTCGCCAGAGGAGACGGCGATCGCCGCGTCCCCGTCGACGTGCTCGACGGTGACGTCACCGTGCCGGTTGCGCATATCGACGGCCGCGGTGCGATCGAGCTGCACGTCGCCGTATCCGAGGCGGAGCCGGCACGTGCCCAGTGTTCCGATCGTGCGCACCTCCCCGTAGGTCGTGTCGACGTCGAGGTTCGATCCGGTCGGCACCTCGATCGACACGCTGCGCGAGCCGGGGCCGCGCAGCTTGTCGATCAGGTCGGCCACCCATGGGCCGCGTCGCTTGGGCTCTCTGTCGGTGACGGTGAGCCGCCCGCCGACCAACTCGACGAGGACGGTCTCGTCGTCGGCGGGACTGACGGTCACCATCGCGTCCGCGCGGTCGGACGCGACGACACGCAGGTCCCCCGCCTTCAGCGTGACGGAGACCGTGATGGGTTCGGGAGTGTCGAAAACGGGCATGACGAATCACCTCCGCGGAGCCGGTGGCTCCGCTGCCGGTTGTTGCGGGACGTGCGGGGGCGGTCAGCCGGCCCAGCCGACGACCCTGTTGTGGGACGAACCCTCGTGCCGGGCCCCGCCGGGCTGCTCCAGCGCGGCGGTGGTCGTGCGGACGAGCCATGCGTTGACCGAGACGCCGGCTCGCGCCGCGGCCTCCTCGATGCGGACCTTGAGCGACTCGGGCGGGCGGAAGTTGATGCGCGCGGCCGGCCCGTCGGCCGCGTCCGGCTCGACAGACGACGGGATGTGGTCGGCCGCCGTCGGCGCCTGCGGGGCCGGCGGCGGGGTGACCACGAAGTCGGCCTCGCGGCCACGCAGGCGCACGTGGACCGAGCCCGGGGCGAGATCACGCGTGATCGTGTCGGCCGCCTCGGTGAGCGCCTCCAGCAGGACGAGGCGCGTGGCCGAGTCCAGTCCGGCGGCGAGTCGCTCGGCCACGGCCTGGGTCTCGTCGGTGCCGGAGGCAGCGGTGACCACGAGGGCGGAGTGCAGCCGGTCGACGAACGTGCCGAGTTCCATGGCGCAATGATGGCGCCATTATGGCGCCACAGTCAAGTACGAGTCAGGCGTACCGCTTGAGGACGACCCACGTGGTCGTCCGCACCGTCTCCCGCCACCGCGAGATGTCGTCCAGCACAGCGTCGAGCGCATCCGCCGTCGGCGCGGTGACCAGCACGAACAAGTCGTACTCGCCCGTCACCGTCTCGATCTCGGCCACTCCGGGGAGCCCGGAGAGCCGCCGCACATACCCGGCGACGTCCGGCGTCCGGTGCACGATCCCCACCCGGGCCCGGTGCGCCGCAGCCACACCCGGCTGGGCGACCTCGGCGTGGTAACCGCGGATCACCCCGGCCCGTTCCAGGCGCTGCACGCGCGCCAGCACCGCGGTGCGCGAGAGCCCCACCGCGCGGCCCAGGTCCGCCATCGACGCCCGGCCCTCGCGACGCAGCAGCTCGAGCAGCCGCTGGTCCAGATCGTCGATCTGACGATTCGTCGGCGTCATGTCGGACATGGTGGCACTTCGCCGCCCAGTTCCGACGGGCGGGACGCTGTGCCGGCATAGGCATGTCAGGACACTTGACGCATGGAGAACGCAGCGCAGCAGAGGTCCGGGGCTGTCACGCCCGCGACGGTGCACGACACCCTCCGCCGGCACATGCTGATCGACGGCTTCGACCTGGTCCTCGACACGTCGGCGAGCCGCGGCTCCTGGATCGTCGACGCGCGCAACGGATCGCGGTACCTCGACATGTTCAGCTTCTTCGCCTCCGCGCCGCTCGGGATGAACCATCCCGGTCTGGTCGACGACCCGGAGTTCATGGCGGAGCTGGCGACGGTGGCGGCCAACAAGCCGTCCAACTCCGACGTCTACACCACGCACATGGCGCGGTTCGTCGACACGTTCGCCCGGGTGCTCGGCGATCCCGCGCTCCCCCACCTGTTCTTCGTCGAGGGTGGCGCGCTGGCCGTCGAGAACGCGTTGAAGACGGCGTTCGACTGGAAGCGCCGGCACAACGCGGCCCACGGTCGGCCGGCCGAGCTGGGCACCAAGGTGCTGCACCTGCGCAAGGCGTTCCACGGCCGCAGCGGCTACACGATGTCGCTCACCAACACCGACCCGATGAAGACCGCGCTCTTCCCGACCTTCGACTGGCCGCGCATCGACGTGCCGGCGATCCGGTTCCCGCAGGACGCGGCGGCGCTCGCCGAGGTCGAGGCGGCCGAGGCCCGCGCGCTGGAGCAGGCACGAGCCGCGTTCGCCGCGCACCCGCACGACATCGCCTGCTTCATCGCCGAGCCGATCCAGGGCGAGGGCGGCGACAACCACATGCGCCCGGAGTTCCTGCAGGCCATGCAGACGCTGTGCCGCGAGCACGACGCACTGTTCGTGCTGGACGAGGTGCAGACCGGCGGCGGCATGACCGGCACCGCGTGGGCCTACCAGCAGCTGGGCGTCCAGCCCGACGTCGTCTCGTTCGGCAAGAAGCTGCAGGTCTGCGGGATCATGGCCGGCGGGCGCGTCGACGAGGTGCCCGACAACGTGTTCGCCACCTCGTCGCGGATCAACTCCACGTGGGGCGGCAACCTCACCGACATGGTCCGCTCGCGCCGCAACCTCGAGATCATCGAGCGCGACGGGCTGATCGAGAACGCCGCCCTGCTCGGCAAGCTCGTCGTCGACGAGCTCTCGAGCGTGGCGGGGATCGACAACGTCCGCGGTCGCGGCCTGTTCGTCGCCTTCGACCTGCCGACGACCGAGGCCCGCAACGCCACCATCGCCCGGCTGCACGCCGCCGGCGTGCTGATGCTCGGTTGCGGCGAGCGCTCGGTGCGGCTGCGCCCAGCCCTCACCGTCACCGAGGACGAGCTGCGCCAGGCAGTGGCCGCGGTGGCGGCAGCGGTGCAGTAGCCCGGGCTCAGCAGGACCTCCAAGAAGGCCACTCTCCCGGCACCGGAGAGCGGGATCTGCTCACAACCAGTTGCTGCGGCGGAACAGGAACAACAACAGCGTGCACAGCGCGACCATGACCACCAGCACGGCGGGGTAGCCGAACGACCAGGTCAGCTCGGGCATGGTGTCGAAGTTCATCCCGTAGATGCCCGCGATGGCCGTGGGTACCGCCGCGATCGCGACCCACGCGGAGATCTTGCGCATGTCGGAGTTCTGCCGTGTGGCGATGTTGGTCTGCTCGAGCGCGAGCTGGGCCTGGCGCATCCCCACCTGCGCGCTGTTGGCGTCGAGCATGCTGCTGAGCAGCGCGTTGACCCGCTCGATCTCCTCGGCGACGCGCAGCAGCCGGTCCTCGACGTTGCCGTAGTAGTCGCGCACGATCTGCGGCACCGGCGGGAACCGGCCGGCGGCCAGGTGGAGCATCATGTCGGCCACGGGCGCGCTGGCCCGCCGGAACTCGAGTACTTCCCGCTTGAGCCGGTAGATCGGCTCGGAGTGCTCGGCGACCACCGGGGAGAACACGATCTGCTCGATCTCGCGGAGCGCGGTGTCGAGGCCGTCGAGCACGGGCGCGAAGTCGTCGACGATGCGGTCCACGGCCGCGTAGGTGGCCGAACAGGTGGGGTTGATCTGCAGCAAGCGGGGATCGGCCTCCAGCTCCTTGCGCGTGCTGCCCAGGTCGGCGGCACGGCCGTACCGGACGGACAGGAAGCACGTGGGTGCGGCGACGAGCACGAGTGAGCCGAGCGAGACGCGCTGCTCGCTCGCGACGTACTCGGCGGTCTTGAACACCCCGTAGAGGACGCTGCCGACGATCGTCATCCTGGGCCGGATCTGGTTCCGGACCATGCCACCCAGCGCATGCTCGTCCAGGCCGAACGTTGTGCGGACGACGTCGAGCTCGTCGCTCGTCGGTTCGACCAGTCCCACCCATGCGAAGCAGTCGGGCGCGGTCGACGCCTCGGCGGCCTCCTTGATCCCGAACTCGCCGGGGACTCGCTGTCCCGACCGGTAGACCGCGCAGTCCTCGATCACGTCGGCGCCTCCGCCCGTCCCTGTGGAGCGCTCCGCCCCCCCCGGGAGGCAAACTACTAGCGACCCGGCGGCCGGAAGAGGTTCGACGTCCCACGGCGTCGTGGCTTGCACGCCGGCGCTTTCACTCGGTAGCGCGGTTCACCGGCGCCCACCGCACGGTCAGCAGCACCAGGAGCACCAGCACGGCGCCGAGCCAGAGGACGCTGGGCACGCCGAGCGCGTCCACCACCAGTCCGCTGGCCGCCGCGCCGAACGCGATGGCGAGGTTGAACGCGAAGCAGTAGAGCGCGGTCGCCGCCTCGGCAGATGCGGGCGCCGCCGTCATCACCCAGGTCTGCAAGGTCACCGGGGCACCGCCGTAGGCGAGGCCCCACACCAGCAGCAGCGCCGCGCCGCCCCACGGGCTCGCACCGAGCAGCGGGAACAGCGCGAGCGTCGCACCCAGCACGCCGACGATCACCGCTGCGGTCCGCCCCGGCAGCCGGGCCGCCCACGGGCCGGCGATCACGTTGGCGACCATGCCGAGCACGCCGTACCCGAGCAGCACCAAGCCGATCATCCCGCCGGCCACGCCCGAGATCTCCAGCAGCGCGGGACTGACGAACGTGTAGGCGCCGTAATGACCCGCGACCAGCAAAGCCGTCGCCGCGATGCCCGCGACGAGCGGCCCGTTGCGCAGCTGCGCGCGCAGCGCACGAACGCTCACCGGCTCAGCGGCCGGCAGGCGCGGCAGCAGCACCAGCGCCGCGACCAGCACGAGAGCGCTCAGGCCGGCCAGCGCGCCGAACGCGGCCCGCCAGCCGATCCAGTCGCCGATGATCGTCCCGACCGGCACGCCGAGCACCGCGGCAGCGCCGACC
Source organism: uncultured Actinomycetota bacterium (assembly GCA_963727745.1). GTDB lineage: Bacteria > Actinomycetota > Actinomycetes > Mycobacteriales > Pseudonocardiaceae > Pseudonocardia. The sequence continues at coordinate 461,188 of CAVSHL010000016.1, read as the reverse complement.
CCGCCGAAGATCAGGACCATGGCGCGCGGCACGTACGGGGCGGGCACCAGCCGCGTGGCGAGGCTGCCGGCGACCGCCCAGAACCCGCCGATCGTGATCCCCACGAACACCCGCGAGACGATCAGCACGGTGTAGTTCGGAGCCAGCGCCGAGACCGTGCTCGCCACCGCCATCACCGCCAGCAGTGCGGCCAGCAGCACCCGCCGGTCCAGCTTGCCCACCACGAGCGGCAGTCCGATCGCCGAGAACGCAGCGACGATGCCCGGCACGGTCACCGTCTGACCGGCCACGCCGGTCGAGACACCGAGCTGATCCGCAACCGCGGGGATCAGCCCGACCGGCAGCTGTTCCACGGTGATCATGGAGAAGATGCCGAGGGACACGGTGAGCACGCCGAGCCACATGCGCAGCGTCGGGCGCTGCACCTCCTGGTCGGAGTCGACGGGCAGGGACATGGAAGTTCCTCATCTCGGGCAGCACGGATCGACCCGGCAGCTACGGGGATGTCCGCGCAGCAGGGTTCGCCCGACGGGCCGGCGGCCCATCGGTGTGGTCAGACGAGAGCGGTGCTCAGATCAACGCAGCGGCACCGGTTCGAGGGGGATCCAGCGGTCGGCCCACCTGCTGAGCGCGTAGATCGCGTCGTGCAGCTCGCGCCCTTTCTCCGTGAGCCGGTACTCGATCCGCACCGGGGTCTCGTCGTGGATCACGCGCTCGACGACGCCCTCGTCCTGCAGCTCCTTGAGCCGCTCGGCGAGCATCCGGTCGCTCAGACCAGGCACCACGGCCCGCAGGTCGGCGAACCGGGTCACGTCGAGCAGCATCGCCCGCAGCACAGCACCCGTCCACCGCTTCCCGATGAGCTCGACGGCCCGGTGGTAGCGAGGGCAGAAGGCAGTGTCGGTCACGTCCACGCCCCGATACTAAGGAATCGTAAGTGGACCCACAAGAGGTAAGTGCCCTTCGCGGCCGAGCGCGGTGAGCCTCAGCCGCATGACGGGAGATGCACCGCCAGCCCGTCGAGGACCCGCTCGAGCCCCGCCTCGAAGCCCCGATCCTGCCGATCGGCGGCATGGGGTGTCTCCGCCTCGATGATCACTCGGGTGAACCGCGGGTAGAGCCCGCTGGCGACGATCGTCGGACCGTACTCACCCTGGCGCTCCATCCACTGCTCGTGGGTCAGGCCGGAGCGCCGCGCGGCTTCCTGATCCCCCAGCTCACCCAGCACGTGCCCGAGGACGAACGCCGAGACGGTGCCGAGGTTGGCCAGCATCTCGTCGGTGTCGAGGTCCATGCCGTCGAAGACCGAGAGCGTCAGCTCCATCCACCACAGGCTGTTGGGACCGTGGTTCGCCCGGCCCGACGTGAGCGACGGCAGCCACGGGTGCCGCAGTGCCGTCGCGCGGCTGAGCCGCGCGATCGTGCGGAGGTCGGCACGCCAGTCACCGGACAGCTGCGTGCCCCGCAGCTCGCGCAGCACCTCGTCGCCCATCAGCTCGAACACGTCGTCCTTGCTGGAGACGTACCGGTAGAGCGACGTCGTGCCGGTGCCGAGCTCGGCCGCGATCCGCCGCATCGACACGGCGGAGATGCCCTCGACGTCCGCGATGCGGATCGCGGCAACCGCCACGTCGCGCCTGCTGTGGCCAGGCCTGGGGCCGCGCGTGCCGCGGTCGGGTCGCATCCAGATCACCGGGTACTCGTCGGTCGGCACCGCCACCTCGCCTTCATCACTGCGAACACCGTACCCGGGTAGCTGCTACCTTCATTGAACAGCGAACGTTGTTGCCTGGTTTGGAGGACGAGTGAACGTCGACGTCGTGGTAGCGGGCGGTGGCCCCGTCGGACTGCTGCTGGCGTGCGAGCTCCGGCTGGGCGGTGCCACGGTGCTGGTGCTCGAACGGGAGCGCGCAACGCCGGCAACGCGGTCCGGCTCCATGGGCGCCCGCTCGGTCAACGCGCCGTCGGTGCACGCCCTGCACCTGCGCGGCCTGCTCCCCGCCGTCGAGCGTGTCGCGCAGATGTGGGTGGGACCGGCTCTCCTGGCGGAGATGGACCACACCTCCGCCGAGGAGCGGCCCGAGTTGTTCGTGGGTCACTTCGCGGGCATCGGGATCCGCGCGAGCCGCCTGCGACCCCCCGGTCCCGGCGACGAGTTCCTCGGCGCCGGCGTGATCAGCCAGGCCGACCTCGAGGCGATCCTGGAGGAACGGGCGACCGAGCTGGGCGCGCAGGTGCGGCGCGGGCGCACGCTGACCGGCCTCGATGCGTGCGGCAACGGCGTCATGGTCCACACCGACGCCGGTGATGTCCGCGCCGGCTGGCTGGTAGGGGCCGACGGTGGCCGCAGCACCGTGCGCCGGCTCGCGGGGTTCGACTTCCCCGGAGTGGATCCCGTCTTCACCGGCCGGCAGGCCGTGGTGGACCTCGACGCACCCGAGAAGCTGAGCTCCGGCGGCTGGCGCCACGGCGCGAACGGTGCCTACACGCTCGGCGGCTGGGCCGACGGTGACGGGCCGCCGCGCGTGCACACCGTCGAGTACGACGCCCCGCCCACCGAACGCGACGCGCCGGTGACGGCCGAGGAGATGCAGGCCAGCCTGCGCCGGGTCAGCGGCACCGACGTGCAGGTCACGCGTCTGCACCTGGCCACCCGCTACGCCGACACGACCCGGCAGGCCACCACCTACCGGCAGGGCCGGGTGCTGCTGTGCGGCGACGCGGCCCACGTGCACTCCCCCGCGGGCGGGCAGGGCATGAACCTGGGCATCGGCGACGCGGTGAACCTCGGCTGGAAGCTCGCGCTGGTCGCGCGGGGCGCCGCGCCGGACCCGCTGCTCGACACCTACACCACCGAACGGCACCCCATCGGCGCCTGGGTGCAGCGCTGGAGCATGGCGCAGACCGCGCTGAACGCGGCGCGCGGGCCGCGCGCGGACGCGTTGCGGGAGGTGCTGACCGACCTGCTCGACACCCCCGACGGCGCCACCCACGTCGTCTCGATGATCGGCGGCGGGTGGCAGCACTACGACCTGCCCGGCGACCACCCGTTGCTCGGTCGCCGGGTCCCCGACCTGCCGCTCGACGACGGCACCACGCTCGCCCAGCACTTCCGGGACGGCCGCGCGGTACTCCTCGACGCGGGCACGGGAGCTGTCGCGGCGGCCGCGGCGTGGGGTGACCGGGTGCGGGTCGTCAGCGCGCGACCGACGGCGTACCCGGACCAGCCGATGGCCGCGCTCGTGCGCCCGGACGGCCACATCGCGTGGATCGCCGTCGACGGACCGGACGACGAGGGCCTGCGCCGGACGTTGACGACGTGGCTGGGCACGCCGGAGCCTGGCCGAGTTGCAGCAAGGCCACCTTCACGCAGGAAACTTGCGTGAAGGTGGCCTTGCTGCAATCCCCCCGTGGACCTCAGCGACCGTCGAGCAGCGTCGCGAACGCGCGGAGATCCGCCACCAGGAGGTCCGGGGCGTCGACCGTCGCCCAGTGCGAGCCGCGGTCGTGCATCTGCCAGCTCACGATGTTGGTGTGGTCGCGCTCGGCGAACGGGCGCAGCGGCCGCACGTCGTTGGCGAAGCTGGACAGGGCCAATGGCGCGGTGGTCGGCTCGGCGGGGTGCTCGGCGTGGTTGTCCTCGAAGTAGATGCGCGTCGACGACGGGCCGGTGCCGGTCAGCCAGTACAGCGCCGCGTTCTCGATGAGGTGCTGCGCTCCTGCCCCGGCCAGCAACTGCGCGCTCCAGCCGAGCTGTCCGGCCGGGGAGTCGAGCAGGGCGTGCGCGAGGTGGTGCGGCTTGGTGCTCTGCAGCTGGTTGAACGCCGACTCCGACTCCATCCACTTCTGCAGGAAGTCGAGGTACTCGAAGTCCGCAGGGGTGAGGTTCTCGAACTCCGCGGGGTCCCCGCTGGGGAACGAGAAGATCTGCGTGACGTGCACGCCGCGAACGGCGTCGGGGTGCCGGCGGCCCAGCTCCGGGCCGACGATCGAGCCGACGTCGTTGCCGGCCACCACGTAGCGCTCGTACCCGAGGCGGCTCATCAGCTCGGCCATGGCGTCGGCGACGCGGTAGCGGTTCCAGCCGCGCTCGGTGGTGGGGCCGGAGAACCCGAACCCGGGCAGCGACGGCAGCACGACGTGGAAGGCGGGCGCCTCCGCGTCGGCGGGATCGGTGAGCTCCCCGAGCAGGTCGAGGTACTCGAGCACCGAGTTGGGCCAGCCGTGCAGCAGGATCAGCGGGGTCGCGTCCGCGCGCGACGACCGCGCGTGGATCGTGTGCACCCGCTGCCCGTCGATCTCGGTGACGAGGTTGGGCCACGCGTTGATCCGGGCCTCGGTGGCCCGCCAATCGGTCTCCAGCCACTGCGCGACGAGCTCGCGCACCAGCGATCCAGGGACGCCGAGGGCGAACTCCGGCGGGAACGGACCGGTCTGCACGGTGCCCTCGGGCACCGGCAGGTCGTCGAGGAAGCGGGTGCGCAGCAGGCGCTCGCGGAGGTCGTCGAGTGCCTCCTGCGGGATCTCGATCCGGTGGGCGGTCAGCTGGGCCGGGACGACGGCGGTCACGGGGATCCTCTCGGGGTCGGGTGCCGTCAACCTTGGGGAACCCGCCCGCTCACCGGCAGGTACTGCTGTGGGTGTCCGCATGTGACATCCACATCTGGTGACCACGCGCCGGTAGCGGCCATCGTGGGCGCGTGACGTCCGTGCTGCTCAGAACGGGCCGGCCGATCCAGACTGGACGACAGGCCCCCGTTGCCTACGATTCCGACGTGGGGGAACGGACGTCGGAGAAAGCCGACGCGGGGTTCATGGCGCATGCCGCGGTCGGCTTCTGCGTGCTCATCCCGCTGATCGAGCTCGGCCGGGCCGCGTCGTGGCCGATCTACCGGGCCGAACTCGGGCTCGTCGCCATCGCCATGGCCGTGACGGTGCCGCTGCACCTCTACCTCGTCTGGCACGCGGTACGCGCGCGACGTGCCCCGCACGGTCGACTGGTGTTCGCGGCGCTGCTGGTCACGTCGAGCACGGCAGCCGTCCTCATCGGCGAGACCTGGACGATGATGCTGGCCTTCCCCGCGCTCGGCGGGTTGCTCGTCCTCCCACTTCGTGTAGCGCTCCCGGTCCTCGTGGCCTGCTGGGGCATCGTCCTGCTCGTCAGCACGGGGATCGAGGAGGGCTATACCCCGCTCTACTTCTCGTTCTCGGTGGTGTTCCGGAGCATCGCGCTGTACAGCCTGATCTGGCTGGTGGCGGCGCACCACCGCCTGGCCACCGCGCGAAACCGGCTGCGCGACGCAGCGGTGGTGCGGGAACGCACCCGCATCGCCGGGGAGCTGCACGCCGTCGTCGGGCCGGTCCTCGAACGAGCTGCGACGGCGACCGCGGACACCCTGCCCGCCGTGGTCGAGGACTCCCGCGCGGTCCTGCTGCAGGCCCGCCACATCATCGGTGGCTACCGACAGCTCAGCCGCGCCCGTGACCTCGACACCGCCGTCGCGCTCCTGGCGGCGGCGGGTGCACCAGCGCAGCTGGAGACAGCCGGGGTCGATCTCGACGCGCCGGCGACACCGGACTTCCGTACGGCCCTGCGCAGCGCGATCACTGACGTGCTGACCCGCGACATCCCTGGGCCCGTCACCCTGGTGGTCGCACCCGGCGAGGCCGGTCCGCGCATCACCGTCGACGATCCGGCGGTGCACCGTGCCTGAACGCACCCCGCAACAGCGCCAGGCGATGCTGGTGTTCGTCGGCCTGCACGTCACGATCTTCGCCTTCTACCTCGTGCAGGGGATCACCAACTTCGGCGACCCGGGCGGTTCGCCGTGGGGTCTGCTCGCGCTCGTCCCGATCGCGTGCCAGGTCCACCACAGCCGGGCCGCAGCCCGGGGCGAGCGGGCCACCGCGTGGCCGCTGACCCTGGCCTTGCTCGTCACGGCCGTCGTGGTGAGCACGGTCATCAACAGCCCGAGCAGCCTCGGGTGGTGGCTGGTCGGGGCTTCGGCGGCCATGCTGTTGCCGATCCGGTACCCGATGCTGTGGTTCGTCCCGCCCCTCGCGCTGATGCTGGCGATCAACCTGCCGGAGGCGATCGCGTACGACACATGGACGGCCGTCTGGTACGTGTGCTACCTACCGACGTTGTTCCTGCTGGGCGCGGGCGGCCTGGTCGTGTCGGCCCGGCTCGTCCACGAACTGGACCTGCTGCGGTCCGCGCGCATCGAGCTCGCCGAGGTGGCGGTGCAGCGGGAGCGGCTGCGCGTCTCGCGCGATCTGCACGATCTGCTCGGGCACAGCCTGTCGGCCGTCGCGCTGAAGGGCGAGCTGGCGATGCGGCTGCAGGACACCGACCCCGAACGCGCCGCCCGCGAGATCGACGATCTGTCGACCATCGCCACCACGGCGCTGGCCGATCTCCGCGCGACCACCTACGAACGCCGCGACGTGCGCCTGGGCACCGAGCTGAAGGGCGCCGTGCGGTTGCTCGACGCCGCCGGTGTCGCGGCGATCGTCCAGGGATCGGGCGACGATCTCCCCGATCCCGTCGACGCGCTGCTGGGCTGGGCAGTGCGGGAAGGCATCACGAACGTGCTGCGCCACAGCGAGGCCACCACCTGCACGATCACGGTCGAGCACACCTCGACATCGGTCTCGATCGAGATCGACAACGATGCTCCCGGCGTGCCGGGGGGCGAGCCGGGTTCCGGATTGGTCGGGCTGGCCGGGCGGGCCCGCGACCTCGGCGGTGAGCTGCACGTCGAGCACACCACGGACCGGTTCCGGCTCCGGCTCGACGTGCCGTTGGACGCGGCGGTCGCGCCGTGATCCGGGTGCTCGTGGCCGAGGACCAGGACATGATCCGCGGCGCGCTGGTGGCGCTGCTCGGCCTGGAGACCGACATCGAGGTGGTCGCCGAACTGCGCCGCGGTGACCAGGTGCTCCCCGCCGCGCGAGAACACGTCCCCGACGTCGCGGTCCTCGACATCGACATGCCCGGCGCCGACGGGCTCACCGTCGCGCGCACCATGCACGAGGAGCTGCCGCAGATCCGCACCCTCATCCTCACCGGCCTGAGCCAGCCGGGCCACATGCTCGCCGCACTGCAGTCACACGTACGCGGGTTCGTGCTCAAAGCCGCCCCCGCCACGACCCTCGCACAGGCCGTGCGCCGCGTCGCCGACGGCGAACGGGTGCTCGACCCGGACCTCGTCGCAGCCGCACTCGAGACCGGGGCGAGCCCACTCACCCCGCGCGAGACCGACGTACTCGCCCTCGCCGCCACCGGGCTCACCACCGAGGAGATCGGCGGCCAGCTGTTCCTGTCCCCCACCACGGTGCGCAACTACCTGTCGAACGCGATCGCCAAGGTCGGCGGCCGCAACCGCATCGACACGATCGAGATCGCACGGCGGGCCGGCTGGCTCTGACGCAACCGCGTCAGGCGAGGTGCGCCTGCAGCAACCAGCCGTCCATCGGGGTGCGGCCAGCTGCGTCTCGCGGCCAGTCGCTGATCGCGCCGTAGCCGGGCTGGACGACTCCCAGGATCGGCGCCGGCACGAGCCCCTCGATGCGCCACCCGGTGAACAGCTCGCGCAGCCACTCCTCGGTCAGCCCTCTGTCGGGAGTGCGGGCGCCGGGACGGTCGGCGAAGCAGAGCACCGCGATCCGGGCACCGGCGCGGCAGGCCCGGCGGATCGCGGACACGGCCCGTACCTGCTCGGCGGGCCGCAGGCAGTGCAGCATGCCGCTGTCGAGCACGGTGTCGAAGCGGTCGGTGAACCCGGCGAGCTCGGTGGCGTCACCCTGGACGAACGTCGCCGCCAGCCCGCGATCGGCGGCCCGGCCACCGGCGATCTCCACCGCCCGCGCCGAGACGTCCAGCCCGACCACCGGGTGCCCCTGGGCAGCAACGGCCAGCGTCAGCTCCCCCGGCCCGCAGCCGACGTCGAGCACGTCGCCGCGGCACCAGCCCGACCGCACCATCTCGGCCAGCGCCGGCTGGGGTTCGCCGAGATCCCACGGGATCACCGGCGACGTGCGGTAGACCGCCTCGAAGTCCGTCTCCGGTGGTTCCGTCACCCACTAAGGGTGCCAGGTCAGTCGGTCCAGCGCGGTGCCGTCTCGCCGGCGTCGGCGAAGCGCGCGGCCCAGATCCCGTCGAGCTCGGCGGTGGTCGCGACGTCGAGCTCGATGTCGCCGACGGCGAGGTTCTCGACCAGGTGCGCTGCACTGCCGGTGCCGGGGATGAGCAGCGTGTTCGGTGCGTGTCGCAGCAGCCAGGCGAGGCCGACCTGCGCGGGCGTCACCCCGAGCCGTCCCGCGGCAGCCACCACCTCGGGCTGTTCGGCCACCTTCGGCACACCGGGGAAGCCGGAGCCCAGCGGGAAGAACGGGACCCAGGCGATCCCCTCCGCCGCGCACAGCTCCAGCATGTCCTCGAACTGCCGCGCGACCAGCCCGTACGCGTTCTGCACGCACACGATGCCCGCCGGGAGCGCTCGCTTCAGGGTGTCCGTCGCGACAGCGCTGAGCCCGATCGCGCCGATGATCCCTTCGTCGCGCATCGCGGTCATCACGGCGAGCTGGTCGTCGAGGTCGACGACCTGGTCCCCCGTCGCCGTGACGCCGGGTCCGACGTCGAGCCGCCGCAGGTTCACGACGTCGATGCGGTCGCGACCGAGGGTGCTGAGGTTGTCCTCGACGGCCGCCCGCAGCTCAGCGGGCTGCTGGGCCGGGCGGATCGGCAGCGGCCCGCCGGGGTTCTTCCGTGCCCCGACCTTGCTCACCACGACGACGTCGTCGCCCGGCGCGAACACCCGCCGGATGATCTCGTTCGCCGTGCTGTCGCCGTAGAAGTCCGCCGTGTCGACGTGGTCGACGCCGAGGTCGAAGGCCTGGCGCAGCAACCGCTCCCCGGCCGGCAGGTCGTCGGCGAACCGCTCCAGCGCCATCGCGCCGTACCCGATGCGGGCGACGGGGTGACCGCCGAGGTCGAACGTGTCGGTCATGGTCGTGCTCCTGGACGTGGACGAAGTGGAGGATCCTCCGGTTCCCAGGCTATACGGAGGATCCTCCACTTCGCTACCTCGAGATGCTCCGCTGCCAGGCGATCAGCACCGGCACCCCCAGCGTTTCGAGCACGATCGCCGACACCGCGACGGGATGGGGGCGCCCGCTCTGCCGCCACGACCAGAGCCGGACCAGCCCGCCGGCGAAGATCGTCGAGAGAGCGGCGGTCACGGCGGGCGAGCGTTCCACGCGGCCGAGCTGGGACCACATGACCGGCCCCACCGCGAACTTGAACGCGTTGGCGTACCGCAGCGAGCTGTCCACCGTCGGCGCCACATCCGGCGAACCGCCCGGCACGCCCTGCGGACCGCGGACGATCTCGCCGGCCGCGCTGATCGCGGGTACCGCTGCCAGTACGGCCAGGACCCACTGCAGTCGGCGTCGGCTGCGACCACCGTCCGGGCGCGGCCCGACCATCGCAGGCTGGTTCATCGCAACGTCCTTCCATCAACGGATTGCTGGGCCGCGACGCGGTCAGCGCTCGAGGAACTCCAGGGCCGTGGGTACGAACTGCTGGTGGTACTGGAAGATCCCGCCGTGCCCGGAGTCCCGGTAGAGCACCAGCTCCGCGTTGGGCAGGGCGCTCGCCAGCTCCGTCGACTTCGCGCTGGCGACCATCAGGTCGTGGTCACCGTTGGCGACGAGGACCGGCTGGTGGACCTTGCCGAGATCGTGCGGCGGCCGGACGCCGGCGGCGCGGATCGCGATGAGCTGGGCCCGCATGGCGCGGAAGGTGGAGCGCTTGTCGCGGCCCTCGGTGCGCTCCTTCAGGCGCGCCATGAAGTCGGTGGCGGCGCGCTTGCCCGTCGCAGTGCGCGGGAAGAACAGGAAGTGCTTGGGATCGCACAGGGTCAGCGCCGCCTTGGCGTAGGCCACGACGGCGACCTTCGTGACCTCGTCGAGCCCGCCGGTTCCGGCCGGGCTGGTGCCGGTGAGGATGGCCCTGCGCACGAGGTCGGGGTGCTCGACCAGGACGGACTGGGCCACGCCGCCGCCGAGCGAGAAGCCGAGCAGGTCGACCTGCTCGTGGCCGAGCGCACGGATGAACGTGACGGCGTCGGCGGCCATCTCGTCGATCGTGCGGGGCACCGCACCGCTCGACGCGCCCAGGCCGCGGTTGTCGAAGGTGATGACGTGGCGGCGAGCCGCGATCCCGTCGATGACCCGAGGATCCCAGTCATCCAGCACCGCGCCCAGGTGGTGCAGGAACACCAGCGGCACGCCCCCGCGGGGCCCGAGCTCGCGATAGGCGAACGTCACGCCGCCGGCGGTGATCGTGCGGGTCGACGCGTGCTTCCACGTCGCGTCGGCCGCGCCCTCCGGCGCGTGGGCCTTGGTCATGGCTGATCTCCTCGATCTTCTGTATATGAAACGTATAGTGTCTTGTTCCGAAAACTATGTCAACCGAAGTACTATTGCTATGGTGAGGGAGTGCCGACGAAGACCTACGGGCAGATGTGCCCGCTCGCCCGCTCGCTCGACGTCCTCGGCGAGCGCTGGACGATGCTGGTGATCCGCGAGCTGCTGCTCGGCCCCAAGCGCTTCAAGCACCTGCTCGCCGCGCTGCCGGCCATCGGGAGCAACCGGCTCTCCGAGCGGCTGAAGGGGCTCGAGGACGCGGGGATCATCCACAAGGGCACGCTGCCGGCGCCCGCCTCGGTCGCGGCCTACGAGCTCACCGCCGAGGGCGAGCGTCTGCGCGAGCCGCTGATCGCCCTCGGGTTGTGGGGGCTCGAGCTGCCCGTCGACGGCCGGATCGACCCGCGCACAGCGCGCGCCGAGCTCATCGCCCTGTGCCTGACGGGCACCCAGACGAAGCCGCTGGACCCCGATCGCCGCGACGCGTTCCAGTTCCGGGTCGGCGACGAGGTGTTCCACCTGCAGCTGCGCCACGGCAGGTTCCTGCCCCGTTCGGGCCCGGCATCCGACCCGACGCTCGAGGTCGCCTGCGACCTGCAGACGTTCACCCTGCTCGCGCTGCGCGAGCTGACCCCGTCGCAGGCGCTGAGGACGGCCGCGTGACGATCCTCGCCGGGTCGCGCACGGCCCTCGCCGAGGTCTTCCGCGCGCTCGCGTACACCCCGCACGGCGTGCTCCCGATGGACGAGGTGCCCCGATGAACGCGGAGCCGCAGCTGCGCGGGGTGCAGGTCCTCGCCTTCGACGTGTTCGGCACGGTCGTGGACTGGTACTCCGGGGTGGCCGCCGCGGTGACCGAGCTCGGCCTCCCCGTCGACGCCGGCCGGTTCGCGCTCGCCTGGCGTGCCCGGTACGTGCCCACGCTGCAGCGGGTCGCCGGCGGCGAGCTCGCTCATGCCCCGCTGGACGAGCTCCACCGGCTCATGCTCGAGGACTGCCTCGACGAGTTCGGTGTGCACGACCTGAGCGAGGACCAGAAGCGCCACCTCACCCGCGCCTGGCACCGCCTGCCTCCGTGGCCGGACTCGGTCGAAGGTCTGACCCGGTTGAAGCGCCGCTACGTGATCTCCACGCTGTCCAACGGCAACGTCGGGTTGCTCACCCGCATGGCCAAGCACGCCGGGCTGCCCTGGGACTGCATCCTGTCGGCGGAGAACGTCGGGCGGTTCAAGCCGGACCCTGCCACCTACCTGGGGATCGCCCGCGTCTTCGACGTCGATCCGGCGCAGGTGCTGATGGTGGCGGCCCATCACGACGACCTCGCGGGCGCGCGCCGGTGCGGCCTGCCCACCGCCTACGTCGAGCGTCCCCGGGAGTTCGGTCCGCGTGGGAAGGACGTCGCACCGGATCCGGCGACGACGCTGCACGTCCGGGATCTCTGCGAGCTCGCCGACCGGCTCGGCTGCTGAGGCGCCGGGTCTCAGCCCCCGAGTGCCCGAGCCAGGGTGGCGGCGATGCGGCTGGGCCGCCGGGTGACGCGCTCCTCCGCGTCGGCGGCCGTCATGAGGCGCAGACCGGCGTTGACCAGCAGCCAGCGCAGCGGCTCGGGTTCCCAGCGCCGCGAGCGGTGCCCGACCCACGGCAGGCGCGTGATCGGGTCGTCACGACCCAGGATCAGGGCCGCGAGGGTACGACCGGCGAGGTTCGTGGTGGCCACGCCGTCGCCGACGTAGCCGCCGGCCCAGCCGAGCCCGTCGGGGCCGAGGCCCACGGTCGCGTGCCAGTCCCGCGGGATGCCCAGCGGCCCGCCCCAGGAGTGCGTGAAGTCGGCGGGGCGCAACGCCGGGAACAGGTCCGTCGCCGCCTCCCGGAGCCCTGCGAACACCTGCTCGTCGCGGTCGAAGCCGGGATCGATCCGGGAGCGCCAGTGGTAGGGCGCGCCGCGGCCCCCGAAGACCAGGCGGTCGTCGGCCGTCCGCTGGCCGTAGACGATCAGGTGCCGGTGGTCGGTGAACGTCTGCCCGCCCGCGAGGCCGGCCGTCGTCCAGAACTCGGCCGGCAGCGGGCGGGTGGCGACGATCAGCGAGTACACCGGCACCACCGAACGCGGCGCGAGCTGCGCGCTCCACGCCTCGGTCGCGCGCACGACCGTCGCAGCGGTGACTGTGCCCCGGTCGGTCACCACCTCCCGCGGGCGCAGCGTGCGCGCCCGGGTGCCCTCGACGATCCGCCCACCGCGCCGCTCGACGGCCGCGGCCAGCCCCCGCGCGAGCCGCAGCGGCTGCACCCGCGCGCAGTCGGGAGTGAACGTCGCGCCCAGCACTCCGGCCGCCCCGACCAGCGCCGACGCCTCGTCAGCATTCAGCAGCGCGACGGGATCGACCCCCCATTCGGCCTCCGCGGCCGCCTCGGCCCGACCCCGCACGAGCTGGGGCCGGCTGCGGATCAGCGAGACCGTGCCGCCCTTGACCCAGTCGCAGTCGATCCCCTCCTCCGCGACGACCTTGCCGATCTCGTCGACGGTCTCGCGCATCGCCGTGCGCATCGCGAGGGCAGCGTCGCGGCCGTGCCGGCGGGCCAGCGCGGCCGTGCCAGCCGGGAACAGTGCCGAGCACCAGCCCCCGTTGCGCCCGCTCGCCCCGAACCCCGCGTGCTCTCCCTCCACGATGAGCACGCGCAGGTCCGGGGCGCCACGTAGCAGCTCGTAGGCGGTCCAGAGCCCGGTGAACCCGGCGCCGACGATGCAGACGTCCACGTCGGTCGAGCCATCCAGTGCGGGGCGGCGTTCGACAACACCGACCTGGTCCGCCCAGAGCGAGGTCACATGCGGTCCGATGCCTGCGTCAGCACGTCGCGCAGCACCTGCTCCATGCGGTCGAACTCGGCCTGCCCCGCGATCAGCGGTGGCGAGAGCTGGATGACCGGGTCGCCACGGTCGTCGGCGCGGCAGTACAGGCCGGCCTCGAACAGCGCCTTGGACAGGAACCCGCGCAGCAGGCTCTCCGACTCCGCGTCGTCGAACGTCTCCTTCGTGGACTTGTCCTTCACCAGCTCGATCCCGAAGAAGAAGCCCTCGCCGCGGACGTCGCCGACGATCGGCAGGTCGTAGAGCTTCTCCAGGGTGGCCCGGAAGTTGGGCGACTCCCGCCGGACGTGGTCGAGGATGCCCTCGCGCTCGAAGATGTCGAGGTTGGCCATCGCCACGGCGGCCGAGACGGGGTGCCCGCCGAACGTGTAGCCGTGCAGGAACGACGTGTCGCCGTGCTTGAAGGGCTCGAAGAGGCGGTCGCTCGCGATCATCGCGCCGATCGGCGAGTAGCCCGAGGTCATGCCCTTGGCGCAGGTGATGATGTCGGGCGTGTAGCCCATCTCGGCGCACGCGAACAGGCCACCGATCCGGCCGAACGCGCAGATCACCTCGTCGGAGACGAGCAGCACGTCGTGGGTGTCGCAGATCTCGCGGAGCCGCTCGAAGTACCCGGGCGGGGGCGGGAAGCAGCCGCCGGCGTTCTGCACGGGTTCCACGAAGACCGCGGCGACGCTGTCGGCGCCCTCGGCGAGGATCGCGTCCTCCACGCGGTCGGCGGCCCAGCGGCCGAACTCCTTGCCCTCGAGGCCGTGCGGAGCTCGGTAGGCGTTCGTGTTGGGCACCTTGAAGGCGCCCGGCACCAGTGGCTCGTACGGGGTGCGCAGACCCGGGATCCCGGTGATCGACAGCGCCCCGTGCGTCGTGCCGTGGTAGGCGATCGAGCGGCTGATCACCTTGCGCTTCGCGGGCTTGCCGGTGAGCGCGAAGTACTGCTTGGCGAGCTTCCAGGCACTCTCCACGGCTTCCCCGCCACCGCTGGTGAAGAAGACCCGGTTGAGGTCGCCGGGGGTCTCGGCGGCCAGCCGCTCGGCCAGGTCGATCGCCGCCGGGTGCGCGTAGCCCCACAGCGGGAAGTACGCCAGCTCCTCGGCCTGCCGCGCCGCCACCTGCGCCAGCTCGCGGCGCCCGTGCCCCACCTGCACGACGAACAGGCCGGCGAGCGCGTCGAGGTACTCCTTGCCGCGGTCGTCGAAGACGCTGCAGCCCTCGCCCCGGACGATGACCGGCACGCGCGCGCCCCCCTCCAGCGGCGCGTGCCGGGCGAAGTGCATCCAGAGGTGGTCGCGGGCGGCGTCGCCGCGGTCCGTGCCGCGCGGTGTGGTGGTGGACGGAATGGTGGTGCTCACCGTGTTCCCCAGTCGTAGTGCTGCTTGCGCAGCTTCATGTAGACGAACGTCTCGGTGTTGCGGACGCCCGGCAGCGCCCTGATCCGGCCGCCGACGAGCTCCAGCAGGTGGTCGTCGTCCTCGCAGACGACCTCGACGAGCAGGTCGAAGCTGCCCGCGGTGATCACGACGTAGTCGACCTCGGACAGCTCGGCGACGGCGTCGGCGGCGGCCGTGATGTCCCCGTCGACCCGCACACCGACCATCGCCTGCCTGCGGAAGCCCAGCTGCAACGGGTCGGTGACGGCGACGATCTGGATCACCCCGGCCTCCTGCAGCCGGGCGACGCGCTGCCGCACCGCGGCCTCCGACAGCCCGACGGCCTTGGCGATCGTGGCGTAGGGCCGGCGCCCGTCGGCCTGCAGCTGCTCGACGATCGCCTTGCCGATGTCGTCGAGCAGAGGTGCGTGTACAGCAGCAGTCACCGCATCAGAGTATGGAATCAGTCGCCAAACTGGCAATCCTCGACGAATTTCGTTGTTCGTAACCCGAGCGGCCCTCGAAACCAACCGGCGATCGATCTAGAGTCCCCCGGACGCATCCACCTCGCCCGGAGGTTCGCCAGTGAGCACCGAGACGTCCACGGACCTGGATCAAGCAGGTCGCGCACCGGGATCGAAGGGTTTGAAGGGCGGCGCGATCGGCCTCGTGTCGAGCGTCGTCATCGGCATGGCGTCCACCGCGCCCGCCTACAGCCTCGCCGCCAGCCTCGGCCTCATCGTGGTGATCGTCGGTGAGAAGGCGCCCGGGATCATGATCCTGGCCTTCGTGCCGATGTACCTGATCGCGGTCGCCTACCGCGAGCTCAACGCGGCCGAGCCCGACTGCGGCACCACGTTCACCTGGGCCGGACGCGCCTTCGGACCGTGGGCCGGCTGGATGGGCGGCTGGGGCATCATCGCCGCCGACATCATCGTGATGGCCAACCTGGCGCAGATCGCCGGGAAGTACTCGTTCCTGCTCTTCGGGCTCGACGAGCTGGCCGAGTCCCCGCTGTGGGCCACCGTCGCCGGGGTCGTGTGGATCGTTCTGATGACGTGGATCTGCTACCGCGGCATCGAGGTCTCGGCGCGGATGCAGTACGGGTTGCTGGGGATCGAGCTGCTCGTGCTGCTCGCGTTCTCGGTGGTCGCATTGGTCAAGGTCGGCATCGGCGACGCCCCCGAGGGCTCGATGGTGCCGAGCATCTCCTGGCTGTGGCCGAACGGCGTGGGCCTCACCGAGCTGGTCGCGGCCGTGCTCATCGCCGTGTTCCTCTACTGGGGCTGGGACAGCGCGGTGGCCTGCAACGAGGAGAGCGACGACCCGGGCAGGACACCGGGCCGGGCTGCGGTCCTGTCGACCCTCCTGCTGCTGGTCACCTTCGCACTGGTCGCCGTGGCGACCGTGGCGTTCGCCGGCACCGGGACCGAGGGCATCGGGCTCGGCAATCCCGACAACGCCGAGGACGTGTTCGCCGCGATCGGCCCGTCCGTGTTCGGCGACAGCTGGCTCGGCCACGCGTTCGAGGTCCTGCTGATCATCTCCGTGCTGACGTCGTCGGCGGCGTCGACGCAGACCACCATCCTGCCCACGGCCCGCGCCGCGCTGTCGATGGGTGCCTACCGGGCGATCCCGCAGACGTTCGCCCGCATCCACCCGCGCTTCCTCACCCCCACCTGGGCGACCTGGGGCATGGGGATCGCGTCGGTGGCCTTCTACGTCGGCCTCACGCTGCTGTCCAGCAACGTCCTGGCGGACTCGATCGCGGCGGTCGGCCTGCTCATCGCCTTCTACTACGGCCTCACCGGCTTCGCCTGCGTGTGGTTCTTCCGCAAGCAGCTGCGCGGCCGCGCGCTCTGGACGAAGGGCGTGCTGCCGCTGCTCGGCGGGCTGATGCTGCTGGCGGCATTCGTGCTGTCGTGCATCGACTACGCCGATCCCGGCAGCGGCGAGACCGTGATCCTCGGCATCGGCGGGGTGTTCGTGATCGGCATCGGATCGCTCGTGCTCGGCGCGGTCCTCATGATCGTCTACAGCCGGATCGCGCCGCCGTTCTTCCGCGGCGAGACCCTGGTGCCGGGCGACGCCGACCTGCTGCTCACCCGGCCCCAGCCACCCCACCTCATGCTGCCCGACTCCGAGGAAGGACTCGTGGTGGCGCCCGACCTGTCGAACCTGCCGCCCGGGCAGCAGCCCTACGACCCCGACAGGAAGAGCTGAGCGTCAACCGACCAGCGTGTTCTGCCGGGCCACGATCCACCAGCGCCCGACCTCCCTGGTCAGCACGTACAGCGCCGTCATGGCGTGCCCGACGTCCACGAGCTCGCCCGCGCCGTCCACGGCGCGGGCGTGCTTGCGCGCCAGCGCCACGTCCGGCCGGACGAACGTGATGCCGACGACCTCGTAGCGGGCCCGCTGCCCCTCGAGCGGCCCGGCGAACGCGGCCCGGGCACCGTCCAGCATCGCGTCCCGGCCGGCCAGCTCCACACCGGAGACGCCGACGGCGACGACATTGCGCGCCATGTGCTCCACCAGCAGCTCGGCGTCGCCGCTGTTGAACGCCTTCTCGGCGTCAGCGATGATCGCGCGGATCGCCGCCTCGTCGTCGGCGTGGTCGGTCAGGTCCTCGACCTGCGGGATCTCCATGCACCGCAGTCTGGGACCTGAACCCGGCTCCAGGTCAAACGGCGATCACCGTGGGCACGATCATCGGGCGACGGCGGTAGGTCTCCCCCACCCACTTGCCCACCACACGACGCACGGCCTGCGCCACGCGGTGCGGGTCGGTGATGTTCTCCGCCTCGGTGCGCGAGAGCTCGTCCTCCACCAGCGGGAGGACGGCGTCGAGCGCCTTCGGGTCGTCGGAGAACCCGCGACCGGAGAGCGTGGGGCGGGTGACCGCGCGACCGGTGTGGGCGTCGATGGCGACGGTGATCGAGATGAACCCGCCCTCGCCGAGCACCAGCCGGTCGCCCAGCGTGGACTCGCCGATGTCGCCGACCGTGAGCCCGTCGACGTACACGCGGCCGACCTCGACCTTGCCACTGACCGCGGCCTTGCCGTCGACGAGGTCGACGACCACACCGTCCTCGGCGATCACGACCGACTCCTCGGCGACCCCGGTCAGGACGGCGAGGGCGGCGTTGGCGCGCAGGTGGCGCCACTCGCCGTGCACCGGCATGACGTTGCTCGGCCGGACCGCGTTGTACAGGTACAGCAGCTCGCCGGCCGTCGCGTGGCCGGACACGTGCACCTTCGCGGTGCCCTGGTGCACCACGGTGGCACCGAGCCGCGTCAACCCGTTGATCACGGTGAACACCGCGGTCTCGTTGCCCGGGATCAGCGAGCTGGCGAGGATCACGGTGTCCTCGGCGCGGATGCGGACCGACCGGTGGTCGCCGCGCGCCATCCTGGCCAGCCCGGACAGCGGCTCGCCCTGCGAGCCGGTCGAGACGATCAGCACCCGCTCGTCGGGCAGGGTGATCGCCTCGTCCATCTCGACGAGCAGCCCGTCGGGGATGTCCAGGTAGCCGAGCTCGGCGGCGATGCCCATGTTGCGCACCATCGAGCGGCCCACCAGGCACACCTTGCGATCGTGCGCGACCGCCGCCTCCAGCACCTGCTGCACGCGATGCACGTGGCTGGCGAAGCAGGCGACGATGATCCGCCCCGGCGAGCGGTGGAACACCCCGTCGATCACGGGGCCGATCTCGCGCTCGGCGATGGTGAAGCCGGGCACCTCGGCGTTGGTGGAGTCGACCAGGAACAGGTCCACGCCCTCGTCACCCAGCCGGGAGAACCCGCCCAGGTCGGTGAGCCGGCCGTCGAGCGGCAGCTGGTCGAGCTTGATGTCGCCGGTGTGCAGCACCACCCCGGCCGGCGTCCGGATCGCCACCGCGAGTGCATCGGGGATCGAGTGGTTGACCGAGAAGTACTCGCAGTCGAACGTGCCGTGCGTCAGCCGGGTGCCCTCCTTCACCTCCAGCAGGTGCGGGGTGAGCCGGTGCTCGCGGCACTTCTCGGCGACGAGCGCGAGGGTGAACTTCGAGCCGACGACCGTGATGTCGGGGCGCTGCCGCAGCAGGAACGGCACCGCGCCGATGTGGTCCTCGTGGCCGTGCGTCAGCACGAGCGCGTCGATGTCGTCGAGGCGGTCCTCGATGGCCCGGAAGTCGGGGAGGATCAGGTCGACGCCGGGCGAGTCCTCCGACGGGAACAGCACCCCGCAGTCGACGACGAGCAGCCGGCCGTCGTGCTCGAACACGGTCATGTTGCGGCCGACCTCGCCGATGCCGCCGAGCGCGACCACGCGCAGGCCGCCGGCACGCAGCTCCGGCGGCGGTCCGAGCTGGGCCTCCGGCGGGTTCTCGGCGTCGGCGGGCACGGCGACGGGCCGGCCGCGATCGCGGCGCGGCGGCCGGCGACGGTCGTTGCGGGCGGGCGGACGACTCATCTCGGCCCTCCCGGTCGTGCGGGAATGCGCTCGGTGCGCAGGATCACGTGATGTCCTTCGGTCATGCGGATGGGAAGTTCAGGGGTCACCGGTAGGCGACCTCGGCACCGAGGTCGGCCGGGACGCGGGCGCCGAGAGCGCCCAGTCCTGGTGCCGTGCCGGTGCCGGCGCCGGGATCGAGAGCGACCCCGGCGGCGGCGAGGTCGCCCGCGATGGCGGCGACCTGCTCGTCGGTGGCGGGCGGCAGCGGCAGGCGCGTGTCGCCGACGTCGATGCCGCGCAGGCGCAGCGCGGTCTTGGCGAACACGGCGCCGCCGACCCGGCCGATCCCGCGGATCAGGGGGAGCATCGACGCGTTGAGCGCGCGGGCGCGCGTGACGTCGCCCGCCTCGAACGCCTCCAGCATCGCGCGCAGCCGATCGGCCACGACGTGCCCGGTGACGGAGACGAAGCCGACCGCGCCGACCGCGAGCCACGGCAGGTTCACCGGGTCGTCGCCGCTGTAGTAGGCCAGCGTGGTGGTGGCCAGCACCTCGGTGCCGACGCGCAGGTCGTTGCGGGCGTCCTTCACCGCGACGATCCGCGGGTGCGCGGCCAGGCGCTGCAGGGTCTCCAGCTCGATCGGGACGATGCTGCGCGGCGGGATGTCGTACAGCATCACGGGCAGCTCGGTGGCATCGGCGATCGCCGTGAAGTGGGCCAGCAGGCCCGACTGGGGCGGCCGCGAGTAGTACGGGGTGACGCTCAGCAGGCCGTGCGCGCCCGCCTTCCCCGCGGCTCGGGCCAGGCGGACGCTGTGCGCGGTGTCGTACGTGCCGGCGCCGGAGAGGATGCGGGCCCGGTCGCCCACCGCACCCACGACGGCCTTGATCAGCGCTTCCTTCTCGTCGTCGCTGGTGGTGGGGCTCTCGCCGGTGGTGCCGTTGACCACCAGCCCGTCGCACCCCAGGTCGACGAGGTGGGTGGCGAGCTGCTCCGCCTTCGCCAGATCGAGCGAGCCGTCGGCCGCGAAGGGGGTGACCATCGCGACGAGGACCTGACCGAACGGGCGGGACAAAGCAGGCGCGGAACTCATGCCGATGACGGTACCGCCCGGCTCAGAACCCGCGGCCCGCTGTGCCGAACGCGACGACGTCGTCGGGATCGCCCACGATCTCCACCTCGACGGCCGAGCGCCCGAACGCCTGCAGCAGCAGCTCCCCCGGCTCGCCGACGACCGTGACGCCACGACCCGAGCGCGCGACGATCTCGCGCCCGCGCGGCGTGCGCAGCCGGACGCCGACCGGGCTCGCCCGATGCATCGACGTGCCCATCCGCTTGACGATCGACCACACCTCGGCGTCGCGCTCGGCGTCGGGCGGCCGCGGCGACCAGCCGGGCTCGCCGCGCCGCACGTCCTCGTGGTGGACGAAGAACTCGGCCGCGTTGGCGAAGCGGTCGACCACGCCGATCCAGAACGGCGACCAGATCGGCGGTCCGGAGCGCAGGCTCTCGATCATCTCCGCCCACGGGGTGGCGGCGTAGCCACGCATCGCCTTCTCGGTGAGCGGTTCCAGGGCCTTGACCAGGATGCCGCCCGACGACCACGGCTGGCGCTCCCGCACGAGCAGGTGGGCCAGCAGGTCGCGGGTGCTCCAGTCGCCGCACAGGGTGGGCCGGTCGGGCCCGACCGCCGCGAACTCGGCGCAGATCGCGGCGCGTTCGGCCGTTGCGAGAGACATCGGCTCAGCCTTCGCTGACGAACGGGCTGGAGGCGATCTCGGTGCCGTCGTCGAGGACACCGATCTCGAAGTCGGCGAACACGTTGGACACCTCGCGCTGCAGGTGGCGCAGGCACTCGACGGCCAGCGCACGGATCTCGACGTCGGCGTGCTCGGTGGCGCGCATCGCGATGAAGTGCCGCCAGGCGCGGTAGTTGCCGGTGACGACGATGCGCGTCTCGGTGGCGTTGGGCAGGATCGCCCGCGCCGCCTGCCGCGCCTGCTTGCGGCGCAGCGTGGCGTTGGGCTCGTCCGCGAACCGCTTCTCCAGGCCCTCCAGCAGCGCCTCGTACGCGCGCACCGATGCGTCGGCGGCGTCGCGGAACAGCTCGTGCAGCTCGGGATCCTCGGCGATGACGCCGGGCTCGACCATGTCGGCGTCGTGCTCGGGCACGTAGCGCTGGGACAGCTGGCTGTAGGAGAAGTGCCGGTGGCGGATCAGCTCGTGGGTGAGCGAGCGCGACACCCCGGTGAGGTAGAAGCTGACGGTGCCGTGCTCGAGCACCGAGAGGTGCCCGACCTCGAGGATGTGCCGCAGGTAGCCGGCGTTGGTGGCGGTGGCCGGGTTCGGCTTGGACCACGACTGGTAGCAGGCGCGGCCGGCGAACTCGGCGAGCGCCTGCCCACCGTCGGCATCGGTGCTCCACGGGACGCCCTCGGGCGGGGTGAACTCGGTCTTCGCGACGAGCTGCACGCCCAGCGGAACGATCTGCGGCATGCTGGCGAGGGTAGCCGTGAGTCCCGACCGAACCTGACGACACCTTCGTGACGTCACCAGTTCCTTGACTGACGTCATCTTTGACGCCACAGTGGTGTCATGGACCTCAGCCAGTACGTGAACCAGCTGCGGGAGGACCTCGCGTCCGCCGCCGCAGCCGGTGACGAGCAGACCCGGCGCACCGCCG
Organism: uncultured Actinomycetota bacterium; assembly: GCA_963727745.1. Taxonomy (GTDB): domain Bacteria; phylum Actinomycetota; class Actinomycetes; order Mycobacteriales; family Pseudonocardiaceae; genus Pseudonocardia. Next base: position 439,404 of record CAVSHL010000016.1, on the reverse strand, counting down.
CCCTGCTCGGCTCCGCCATCGAACCGGCGGCCCGGCTGGCCGTCATGAGCGCACTGTCCGATCTCGCCGCCGAGGTGACCGCCGCGTTGCCCGACCACGTCGTCGAGGTCCGCCTCGACGGCCGCGACGTGCGCGTGTCGGTCAGCGGTCAGCCCGGTGCCGACGAGCACGAGGAGGAGCGGCAGGAAGAGCCCCAGCAGCAGTACGGCTTCGGCCCGTTCGGCGGCGACACCGGCGACATCTCCCGCATCACGCTTCGGCTCGTCGAGCAGATCAAGAACCAGGCCGAGCAGGCCGCGTCGCAGCAGGGGATGTCGCTCAACTCGTGGCTGGCCCAGACGGTGCAGGGCGCGCTGTCCGGCCACAGCCGCAGGCCCGGCAAGCCGGGCAAGCCGTTCAAGCAGGCCAAGCAGGACAGCAAGCGGATCCGGGGATGGGTGCAGGGATGACCGACTTCACGAAGGACAATCCGCCGCAGGATGGGCAGCAGGACGGGCCGGACGAGATCAACGTGGTCCGGCAGGAGAGCTGGGAGTGCGCCGGCACCGCCGAGATCGAGATCGGCGTGGACGTCGGCGGGGTGCGGGTCGACCTCGTGGACGTGCCCGAAGGAAGCACCGGTGAGGTGCGCGTGGAGGTGCGCCACGATCCCGACGCCGGCGGCTTCTTCGGCCAGGGCGTGCGCGGCGTCATGAACTGGGTGAGCAACGCCTCCTCGAACTGGAGCGGCGGCAAGGGTTTCCCGGGGTTCGGCGGCAACTGGGAGAGCGGCTCCTTCGAGGGCGCGCCGTGGGACGCCGGCGCCTGGGGACCCGGGAACTGGGACATGGACCGGCTCGCCGCGGAGGCAGTGCGGGCCACCGAGATCAGCTGGGCCGAGGGTGGGCGGCGGCTCGTGGTGCGCTCGCCGCAACAGATGCCGCTGCGGATCGTGCCGCTGTCGGTGACCGTGAGCGCCCCGGCCGGGTCCCGGCTGGCCGCCCGCACGGGCACCGGCGACGTCATCGCGACGGGACGGGCGGGCTGGACCGCGCTGCGCACCGGCACGGGTCGGGTTCGCGTCGACGACGTCGACGGTGACCTGGACGTGCAGTCCGGCTCCGGCGACGTCTCGATCGGCTCGACGCGCGGCCGCGCCAGGGTGCGGACGGGCACCGGCACCATCACCGTCGACGCCGCCGGCGGACCGCTCGACGTGAAGGCCGGCAGCGGGGACGTGCTGCTCGGCCGGCTCGACGGCGATCTCGACGCGCGCACCGGCAGCGGCGATCTGCGGGTGACCGACGTGGTGTCGGGGCGCTGCGACGTGACCACCGGCTCCGGCGATCTCACCATCGGGGTGCACGAGGGGGTGTGGGCCGAGGTGGACCTCTCCTCGGGATCCGGCACCGCCCGCAGCGATCTGGTGGTGAACGCGATGCCGCCCGGTGGATCGACGGCGGTGCACCTGCGCGGGCGTACCGGCTCGGGCGACGTGCTGGTGACACGAGCCCGGAGCTGATCAGACGGGGCTGATCGATCAGACAGCGTCGGCGAGCGGGGCGGCGAGGCCGCCCCGCTCGCCGACGACCACACCTTCCAACCCGAGCCAGGTGGCCATGGTGCGCAGCTCGGCGGCCAGCTCGGCGACGACCCGCGGCTCGTCCACGCCCGGCTCGGCGAAGGCGCCGGGTACCCGCAGCACCCCGGCCGCCCGGTCGGCCTTCACGTCGACCCTCGCGACCAGCTGCCCGTCGAGCAGGAACGGGAAGACGTAGTAGCCGTACTCCCGCTTGGGCTCGGGCACGTAGATCTCGATGCGGTAGTGGAAACCGAAGATCTCCTCGGTGCGCGCGCGCTCCCAGATCAGGGGGTCGAACGGGCACAGGAGTGCCCGGCCGCTGACCCGCCGCGGCACCCGGGTGCCGGGCCGCCGGTAGGCGCGATGGCGCCAGCCGCGCACCTCGACCGGCTCCAGCTCCCCCGCCTCGACCAGCTCGGTGAGCGCCTGCTGGCTGCTCGCCGGGCCGAGGCGGTAGTAGTCGCGCAGCTGCGGTTCGGTGGCGATGCCCAGCGCGGTGGCAGCGCGCAGCAGCAGGGTGCGGGCAGCGGCACGCGGCTCGGCGGGATGGGTGGAGAGCACCTCCGGCGGGAGCACGCGTTCGGGCAGGTCGTAGAGCCGCTGGAAGTGGACGCGGGTGCCGGTGGTGAGCTGCCCGACGCCGAACAGCAGCTCGCACACGCGCTTGACCTCGGAACGCTCCCACCAGGTGGCCCCCGGCGGCCGCGGGGTGGAGGCACCGCCGAGCGCCTTCTCCAGCGTGCCCGCGCCGACCGGGCCCAGCTCCTTCACCGCCGACAGCACGTCGTCGACGATGCCGGGGTTGCGGTCGACGTGCTCCTGGTAGTGGCGCCACCAGCCGCTGCGCTTCGCGCCCGACATCAACAACGGCCAGTCGGCCACCGGCAACAGACTGGCCTCGTGGGCCCAGGCCTCCACGAGCAGCCGCGGCCGGCGCGCCGAGTGCGCCCACGCGGCGTCGTCGACCAGCGCGGGATCGTACGGCCCGAGCCGCGCGAACAGCGGCATGTAGTGCGCGCGCACCGCGACGTTGACCGAGTCGAGCTGCAGCAACTGCACCCGCTCCAGCACGCGGGTGAGGTGGCGCCGCGTGACGGGGCCGGACGGGCGTGGATCGGCGAAACCCTGCGCGGCCAGCGCGGCGCGGCGCACGGCATCGACGGGGACGGAGTCGACCGGGGCCGGAGACGTGCGCACACGGCGATGCTGCCACGAGCCCCCGACAGTTCTGCCCCGACCGTGCTGGCACCGCGACCGTGGGGTATCCATGGGCCCATGGCCATCGCCGCGGTCCGTGCCGCCGTCGCCTCCGATGTCGCGGAGATCGTCCGCATCCAGGCCGGGACGTGGGCCGCCGCGTACGCCGAGCTCGTCCCGCAGGCGGCGATCGACCAGCTCACCGCTCCGGCGGCGCACGCGGCGTGGGAGCAGGCCGTCACCACCGGCGCCGGGCACGTGCTGGTCGCCACCGAGGGCGACGCGACCGTCGGGTTCGTCGCTGCGGGCCCCGCCGAGGCCCCCGAGAACGCCACGGCGACCGACGCACCCACGCTGAGCCCGGAGTCGTGGGGCGAGATCGGCGTGCTGCTCGTCGAGCCGCGGTGGGGTCGCCGCGGCCACGGCGGCCGGCTGCTGGCCGGCGCCGCCGCCGCGCTGCGCGACGCCGGCGCCGTCTACGGGCTGGCGTGGGTGCCCGAGGCCGACGCCGCGTCGCGGAAGTTCTACGCCGCCGTCGGCTGGGAGCCCGACGGCGCCGTCCGCGCGTTCGACACGGGCGAGGGCACGCTGCGCGAGGTGCGCATCACCGGCTCGCTGGACCTGAAGCTCGTCGATTAGAGGTCAGGGGCGAACAGCCGCGACCCTCAGGGTGGGTCGGGGTCGCCGCGGTAGTCATACGGCCGGGTGACGTGCCGATGCCCGGTCGGGGTGATCCACTCCAGGCCACCGTCAGGCAACGCCCGGACCTGCCACCCGCCGCCGGCGTGCTTCAGATGATGGTGGCGGGTGCAGAACCCGGCCAAGTTGATGTCGCTGGTCGGACCGCCCTCGGCGTAGGCCACGAGGTGGTCGAGTTCGCCGTTGACCACCTTGCGCCGGCAGGTCGGGAAGCGGCAGTACACATCCCGCGCCTTCACGAAATCCGCCAGCGCGACGGGCGGGGTGTAGGTGGTGCGGCCGTGATCGAGCAACGCCCCGGACTCCGGGTCGAACAACAGCCGCCGCCAGGTCGCGGCGGCAGCGAGCTCGCGGGCCATCCCGGCGGTGATCGGGCCGTACCCGAGCAGTTCGCTCGGATCGTCGGTCAGCCCGAACAGTGCGGTCATCGGCATCAGCACATTGACCAGCGGTTTGCCCGGGTTCACCGGCGTCGGCAGCACTCAGGTCGGGGTTGCGCAACCGGCCGCTGAGCAGGGCGGCGAGCAAGATCGGCGCGGCGCTCATCCATGGTGCGCGGATCATCAGCACCGCAACCGCGGGCCAGGCGGGTCAACCATTCATAGGCGGCGACCGCGTCCGGCGCGGGCAGCAGCGCCCACAATGACGCCATTCCGTCGTCCTCGGGGTTGACCGCGACCCGCCGCCCTTTCCGCGCCGCTTCGTGGCGTTCTTCGGCACCGTCGGGGTCGACGGAGATGATCGCCCTCTTGATCGCGGCCTGCAGCTGCGCCGCAGTCTGCGACGGCGCTTTCGGGAGCACTCGAGCTTCGACCAGAGCGGCATGCTCGGCGGTCAGGTTCACGGTGCCTTGGGTGATGGTGGTGACCCGGCGCTGATCCAGCAGCCCGGCCTCCCACGCCGCGAGCGTGCTCCGGCAGCCGCTCGATCAGGGCGGTGGCTTGTCGGGTGCGGAACGCGGCGGTGCCGGTGGACTGGTGCAAAGCGGTGGCGACTTCGTCGGCAGCCCAGTCGGTCACCGACCCGGGCTCGGCGCGCCGTCAGGCGAATGCGGCGATCAACCGGGCCTGGCGAGCCTGCGCCCACGCGGCGAGTCGTTCGTACCCGACGATCGCGTCCACCAGGGCGGGATCGGAGAGCGAGGAATCGGGGTCGGAGAGAAGTACTGGTCGAGCTCCACGGCCAGCCACCCGGAGGGCGTGATGGCGGCGGGCGAGGGCGACCCGTCGAGCATGAGCGCGTCGGGTACGCCCACCCACTCGTCGATCTCGACCATGTGTTCGATTGTATCGCAAGGCGATGCTCGTGACCAGCCAAAACAGGTACGGATCGAACGATATCGGGACCACGTGGAGTGACCATGAAATCAGGGTGACCCGGATGTTCAGTGGCAAGCTGACCCGCACCGCAGGCCCGTCAGGGCCGAGGAGCGGAAGCAGCGCGGCAGCACCAAGCACGCCGAGCAGAGACACCCTCGAACGAGGATCAAACAGAGCGAGCTAGCTGGTGCCCACCACAGCGGCGGCCCGGTCCCGCCGCCGCAGGATCAGCTCGACGACGATCAGGTTGGGCACCCAGGACAGGAACGGCACCAGCAGGTAGGCGCTGTGGAAGTCACCCAGCAGCATGATCAGCACGATCAGCCAGACCCGCAGGGTGACCGCGGCGTAGGTCATGGCGAACGTGCGCATCATCCAGGCGCGGTGGGCGCGGACGTCACCTCGCAGGATGGCGCGCAGACCGAGCACGGCGAACGTGATCCAGAGGATCGCGAGCGCGCCGAACCCGGCCGTTCCGATGGGTCCCGCGACGTTGAACCAGGACAGCAGGAAGCCGGAGGCGCCCGCGACCGCGATCGAGGCCAGCACGATGCGTCCCGTCACCCGGTGCACGCGCGGGATCCGCGCCCGCAGCCGGCCCGAGAGCTGGATCGGGGAGAGCAGCAGCGCGACGCCGGCGAAGATCACGTGGGCGAGGAAGGCCACCCGGACCCAGCCCGGCCGGGGCGCGTAGTTCGTCGCGATCTCGCCGCCGCCCGCGGCGAGCGCCTGCAACGGCTGCAGGAGGTACTGCAGGGGCGCGAACACGGCGATGGCCACCGCGGTCAACGCGAGCGCGACGACACCGACGGTGCGTCCGCTCAGCAGCCTCGGCGGAGTGGTGGGCGCGGCGATGGTCATGGCGACGAGCGTGGCGCGCCCGCCACCGCACCGGCACAGGGACAACCCTGCAGCCGGGCGGGGTGGGCCCTGGGTCTATCGGAGACCCAGCAGGGGCTCCAGCCCCACCGTGAGCCCCGGGCGCTCCCCCACCGCGCGGACGGCCATGAGCACCCCGGGCATGAACGAGGTGCGGTCCAGCGAGTCGTGCCGGATCGTCAGGGTCTCCCCCGGCGTGCCCAGCAGCACCTCCTGGTGCGCGATGAGCCCCCTGAGGCGCACGGCGTGCACCGGGATGCCGTCGACGGACGCGCCGCGGGCGCCGTCGAGCGCGCTGGTGGTGGCGTCGGGCAGCGGAGCGGAGCCGGCCTCGGCGCGGGCGGCAGCGACCAGCCGCGCCGTGTGCGTGGCCGTGCCCGACGGGGCGTCGATCTTGTTCGGGTGGTGCAGCTCGATGATCTCGACGGACTCGAAGAACGGTGCCGCCGTCTTCGCGAACTGCATCATCAGCACGGCGCCGATGCCGAAGTTGGGGGCGATCAGCACGTGCCCGGGGGTGGTGTCGAGCAGCGAGCGGACCCGGCCGAGGCGCTCCTCGTCGAACCCGCTCGTGCCGACCACGACGGCCAGCCCGTGCTCGACGCACCACGCCAGGTTGCCCAGGACGACGCCGGGATGGGTGAAGTCGACGACGACCTGCGCTCCGGCATCGGTCAGCCCGTCCAGCGCGTCGCCCTCGTCGAGCTGCGCGACGAGCTCCAGCCCGTCGGCGCCGTCGACCGCGCGGCACACCTCGGCACCCATGCGCCCGCGCGCACCCAGGACACCCACCTTGATCCCGCTCACGGGGTGGAGCCTAGAAGGCGATCAGCGCGCCGACCCACACGGCTGCGGCCAGCAGCCCGGTGAACAGCTCGATCACGATGCTCCAGCCGACGGCGGCGAGCGCGTGCTTCGTCGACGGCCAGGCCAGCGCGCTGGTGCCCAGCCGCTGCAGCTCCGACAGGTACACCCCGAGCACGAACCCCAGGAACAGCCCGACGATCGGCACGACGAAGAAGCCGACGATGCCCAGCAGTGCCCCGATGAGCATCGTGCGGGTCGGCACGCCGGAATCGCGCAGCCGCCGCCCGGGCAGCACGTACTTGACCACGCTCCCGACGACGATGATCGCGGCCGCGATGCCCAGCACCCACCAGCCCACCGCGTCGTTGCGCGGTACCGCCCACACTGCGATGCCCGCCAGCACCAGCAACAGGCCCGGCAGCACGGGCAGCAGGACCCCGACGATGCCGACGACGATCAGTACTCCGGCGATCAGGGTCTCCGTCACGCGGGGATGCTCCCACGCCCGGACGTCTCCAGGGTTGGCCACGCCGAACGAGGGGGTCTGCCCCGTGGTCGCACGACGGCCGTCGGCGGACCGTCGTGGCATGACCACAACGATCCGCACATCCCCGCCCCCGTCCCCGTTCACCGGTCGGCGCCGAGCCCTCGCCGTCGCCGGCATCGCCCTGGTACTGGGCGGTGCCGCCGCCGCGATCACCGTCACGGCCCGCGAGCACGCCGTCAGCTCGTCGTCGTTCGACCACGTCCGGGAGATCGTCGTCGAGATCGACGCCGGCAGCATCGCGCTGAGACCGGCCCGAGGCTCCGTCGTGGAGCTCACGACGGTCCGCGCGTGGGGATCGACGCCATCGCCGAGCAGCGTGGCCGAGGTCGTCGACGGCGTGCTGCACATCGACGGCGACTGCCCCGACGGCGCCGTCCGCTGCTCGGTGCGGCACGACATCTCGGTACCCGCGGGCACGCCCGTGCGGGTGCAGCTGGGGGCCGGCTCCGTCGAAGCGAGCAGCCTCGACGTCCCGGCCCTCGACGTACGCACCGACATCGGTTCGGTGGCTGCGACGTTCGCGGCGCCCCCTGCGCACGTATCGCTCCTGACCGAGCTCGGCTCGATCGCGCTCACGGTCCCCGCCGCCGACTACGACGTCGACGCGCACGCGGCCGTCGGAACCGTCGCCGTCGCCATCCCGGACGTGCCGGGCGCGCCGCGCACGCTGCAGGTCGGTTCGAGGACCGGCAGCGTGGCCGTCGACGGCAGCTGACCGTCAGACCGCGACCGGGCGCTGGGCGGCACGCAGCGCCCACAGCCCGGTCGCGGCGACGGCGAGGCCCAGTGGGACGCCGTAGGGCGGGAACGACGAGCGGAACGCGACGATCCCGCAGACCAGCACGGCGATCCCGAGCGGGACCGGGAACGTGCGCGCCGTGATCATCGAGCCGCCGAACAGCACCCAGCCCAGCGCGCAGAGCCCGTAGCTCAGGAGCGCGCCGATCTCCAGGATCGTGGTGGAGCCGACGGTGAACGCCGCGGGCGCCACCTCGGCGAGCCACGGCGCCGCGAACCCGTCGAACCACATGTCGCCGGCCATCGTCATCGTCCCGACGATCGCGGCACCGAACGCGATCCGCCCGAACGTCCCGGCCGCCGACGGGTAGAGGGCGACGAGCGCAAGCACCAGCCCGCAGAAGCCGAAGAAGTAGGCGGCGTTGAGCGTGCGCAGCAGCGGGTCGAGCAGTGCCGTGGCGCGGTCGTCGGCGTTTGCGACGGGCAGCCGACCCAGGTCGAGTACGGCGAACGCGACACCGGCGACGAGCGCGGTGATCCCTGCGGTGCGGGTCGGATCGGCCATGAGGTCCTCCTTCGGGTGGAAGGTCGACGATCGGCGCCTTCGGCGCGTCTCGGCACGGGGCCGGCCCGGGGCGGGGGGCAGGGCTGTCCCTGTACCCGCGCCGGCCGGCTGGGCGGACGCTCGTCCCCGGGCACCCCGGAGATGGGCGCCCCGGCGGAGGAGGACTCCATGACCAGCCTGCGACCAGCAGCCCGCCCGGTGTCCGACGGACTGCCCGCCGGGAGCGCCGCGATCCTCGCCGGGTCGGTGCTCGCCGTCGCCCAGCTCGGCCAACTCGCGACCCTCGACCGCAGCGACATCATCGCCACCTCGGCCGATCCCCTGCTCCGCACGTTCTCCATCGGCTACGCGGCGGGCTTCGCGGTGCTGGTCGTCGCGCTCGTCGGGTTGCACGTGCGTCAGGCAGGCCGGACCGGTCGGTTCGGCTTCGTGGCGTTCTGCGCCGCAGTCCTCGGCACCATGGCGCTCGGCGCCGACATGTGGTTCGAGGCGTTCACCTCGCCGTGGCTGATGGAGGTCGTCCCGCAGCTGCTGACGGCGCCGAAGAGCCCGTACTGGCAGGCCGGCTACCTGTCGAGCTACGTCCTGTTCGCGGTGGGCTGGATCGTGTTCGGGATCTCGTGCCTGCGGGCCAAGGTACTGCCGACCGCGGTGTCGGCGGCCGTCGTTGCGGGCGGCATCGTCGGTTTCCTGGCCGCGCAGCCCCCGTTCGCGCTGCCGCTGGCGCTCGCGCTCGTCGCGGCGGGTGTGTGGGTCCGGCGGGCGGACCGCGTTCCCGCACAGGGTTGACCCGCTACCGGGCCCGTCCCGCGGTTGCGACGATCGCCTGATGGACGGGCCGACACGAACGACACGCTGGAGCGCGCTGGTCGCGGCGACAGCGGCCGGGCTCGTGCTGCTCGTGGCCGGCCCGGCCGCGACCGGTCTCGACGTGGCCGTCGGCTGGGCGGCCGTCGCGACCGGCATCGGCGCGTGGGGCAGGCGGCCCGGGAGCCGGACCTGGCTGCTGACGGTGGCGCTCGGGCTCGTGTGGTGGCTGCGCTGCGTCGACGCCGATCTCGCCGCGCTGCACGTCGGGGTGCTCGTCCAGCTGCTGGTGACGATCCCGACGGGGCGCACCGGCACCTGGCCGCGCCGGGCCCTCGTGGCCGCCGCCTACGCGGTGGGGATCCCGCTCGCGGCGTTCGGGCCGTCGCTCGCGCTCGCGGTTCTGTGGGTCGCGGCGCTCGGCCCGCTCCTCACCAGGTGGCGGGACGGCGGACCCGTCGATCGCCGGGCGCTCCTCCCCGCCCTGGCCGGCGCGGTGGCCGTGGTGCTCGCCGAGCTCGCCGCCGGCTTCTGGCCCCCGGCCACAGCCGCTGCGGTGCTCGCCTGGGCGCTGGCGCTCGCGGCGGGCCTGCTGCGGCGCAGCCTCGACCGGGCCGCGGTGCACGACCTCGCCGCGGAGCTGCGCGCCGGCCTGCCGCCGGGTCGGCTCCAGGCGGCGCTCGCCGCCGCGCTGCACGACCCGACGGTCCGGCTCGCGCACCGCCTGCCGTCGGGATACGTCGACGTGGACGGCGTTCAGGTGGACCCGGCGCCGGCTCCCGGCCGGACCACGACCCGGCTGGACCGCGACGGGCACGAGATCGGGTTGCTCCTCCACGACGCCGCGCTCGCCGCCGAGCCGGATCTCGTCCGGGCAGTCGCGGCCGGTGCGACGATCGCGCTGGAGAACGAGCGGTTGCACGCGGAGGTCCGCAGCCGGGTGCGCGAGGTGGAGGCCTCGCGGGCCCGCATCGTGGCGGCCGCCGACGCCGCCCGCGAGCAGCTCGAGCGCGACCTCAACAGCGGGGTCGCGCAGCGGCTGGCCGCCGTCGCGCTGCTCCTGCGCCTCGCGGGCGACCGGGGTGGCGACGACGAGCGCGGCGCACTGCTCGACGAGGCCGACACCGAGCTGGCCGGGGCGCTGGCCGACCTGCGCGAGCTGGCCAGGGGCATCTACCCGGTGCTGCTGACCGATGCCGGACTCGGCCCGGCGTTGATGGCGCTCGCCGACCGCTCGGGGGTGCCGGTCCGGGTCGGCGAGCTCACGGCGCGCCGGCTCCCGACCGCGATCGAGCAGGGCTGCTACGCGGTGACGGCGACCGTGCTCGCCCGGGCGGCGGGAGCGACCGGGGTGGAGCTCGACCTGCAGGTCGACGACACGTCCGTGCGGCTGCGGATCCGCATCGAGGGTGCGGTGCCGAAACAGCTGCCGGGCGCTTCCGATGAGATCGCCGACCGGGTCGCCGCCCTCGCCGGCACCCTGGCCACCGCCGCCGGGCCGGGCGCGACCACGGTGACCGTGACGCTGCCGCTCGCCGACGGGTCACCGTGACCGGCGACCGGCTGCTCGGCGCGGCCGGGTTCCTCGCCGGGCTCGGCGCCGCGGCGGCGATCGTCCTGGGCGGCTACCCGGTGCCGGCCGACGTGCTGGTCCCTGCGGTGCTGCTCAACGTGGCGGTCGGCTGGTCGTTCGTCGGCATGGGGTTGGTCGCGCGCCGCCGCCGGCCGGAGAGCCGGTCCGGCGCGCTCATGTGCGCGGTCGGGTTCGCGTGGCTGCTGCACACGGTGGGTGCGATCGACGCGCCGGCGGCGTTCGTGGTGGGTGCGGTGACGAAGACGCTGTACTTCGGGGTGCTCGTGCACCTGCTGGTCACCTTCCCGACGGGCCGCACGACGACGGTGCGGCAGCGGCTGCTCGTCGGGCTCGGCTACCTGCTCACCGCGCTGCCCGGTGCCCTGTACCTGGCGCTGGTGGCCGCATCGGGCGGGTGCTGGAGCTGCCCGGTGAACGTCGTCGTGATCCAGCCACCGCCCGCGGCCCCGGCGCAGACGACCACGACGATGCTGCTCGTCGTCGTGCTCGGCGGGATCGGCCTGCTCGTCGTCCTGCTGGGACTGCTGGTCGCGCGCTGGTTGCAGGCGGGCAGCGCGAGCCGGCGGGAGCTCGCTCCGGCTGTGTGGGGCGGCGCGGCGATCGTCACCACGACGGCGGTGCAGTACAGCGCGGCGGCCGTGGGTGCTGCCCCGCCGGTGCAGGCCGCGCTCGCCTGGTCGACCGAGTCGGTGCTCGTCGTCTGGCCCGCCGCGCTCCTGCTCGGTCTGCTGCGCGCGCGGCTCGACCGGGCCGCGGCCGGGCCGCTGCTCGTGGCACCGGAGATCGCCTCAGATGTCGCCGCCGGCCCCGAGCAGGTCCAGGACGCCGTCGCAGCCGCGCTGCACGACCCGACCGCCGAGCTGGCGTTCCGGGATCCCGAACGCGGCGGGTTCGTCGACGTGCACGGCGCGCCCGTCGAGCCCGGCGGGGGACGCGACATCGCCGTGATCGAGCACGGCGGCACGCAGATCGCCGTCGTCCTGCACTCCTCCCCCGACCCCGATCTGGTCGCGGCCGTGGTGGCGAGCGTCGGACCGGCGGTGGAGAACCAGCGGTTGCACGCCCTGGCCAGAGCCCAGCTCGCGGAGGTGACGGCGTCGCGGCGGCGGATCGTCGAGGCCGTCGACGCGGAGCGCCGCCGGCTCGAGCGGAACCTGCACGACGGCGCCCAGCAACGGCTCCTCTCGGTGGTGCTGGCCGTCCGGCTGGCCCGCGGCCAGCTGCGTCGCGGCTCGTCCGCCGAGGCGGCCGCGCTCATCACCGAGGCAGCGGCGGAGCTGGAACTCGGGCTGGAGGAGCTGCGCGACCTCGCCCGCGGCACATATCCCGCTGTGCTGGCCGAGGCCGGCCTGGGCGACGCGCTGCACGTGCTCGCCGAGCGCGCGCCCCTCCCGGTCGTCCTGACCAGCGACAGCGTGGGACGGCTCGCCGCCCCCGTCGAGCACGCCTGCTGGTTCACGGTCTCGGAGCTGCTGACCAACGCGGCGAAGCACGCGGGAGCGAGCCGGGTCGTCGTCGACCTGCGCGTGGACGCCCGGCAGGTGGTGCTGCAGGTCCGCGACGACGGGGCCGGCGGAGCCGACCCGCACGGCTCCGGGCTCCGCGGATTGGCCGACCGGGTCGCGAGCGCCGGCGGGGTGTTCACCGTGCACAGCCCGCGCGGCGGGGGCACGACGGCGCTCGCCACCTTCCCCGATCCCAGGGTTGTCCCTGCCCTGGACGCGGGCTGACCTGCTGCCCGCTCGACCTCGATCGGCGCAGGCTCCACTGCAGTCGATTCGAGGAGAACCCCGATGTCCGAGTGGCTGACCGAGCTGGTGTCCTGGGCCTGGAACAGGCACCACAACATCCTGAGCTGGTACATCCGGCCGCTGTTCTTCCTGCCGTTCTGCTTCTTCGCCTACCGCCGCAGCATCACCGGCATCGTCGCGACGGTGCTCGCGCTGATCACGTCGATGGCGTGGTTCCCGGCGCCGGCCGATCCCGCACCCGCGGTGATCGAGATGCTGCGCGTGGAGCAGGAGTACCTGCTCGGCGAGTGGACGATCTGGAAGATCGCGATCGCCCTGCTGGTCCCGCTGATCTTCGGCGCGCTCGCGGCGGCGCTGTGGCGGCGATCGCTGGGCTGGGCGCTGGTCGTCATCAACGGCGCGGTCCTGTTCAAGATCGTCTGGACGTTCTTCTTCGACGGCGAGGGCGCCGGTGCGCTCGCGCACCTACCGGCCGCGCTCCTCGGGCTCGCCGTCGTGGACGCCGTCCTCGTCGGGGCGGGGCTGTGGCTGAAGCGCCGCACCCCGGCCGAGGTGCGGTCATGACCACCGAGGTCGGCACCTTCCACGACCGGCTCGGCTACGTGCGGATCGGCGCCGGGCCCGTCCCGCTGGTGGTGCTGCCGGGCCTCGCGCTCACCGACGAGGCGCCGCGCGGCCTGGCCGTCGCCGCCTACGCCCGCGGGTTCCGGCGCCTGACCACAGACCACACCGTCTACATCGTGGCGCGCCCCGCGGGCCTGCCCGCCGGCGCGTCGACGGCCGACATCGCCGCCGAGTACGCCGCGACCCTCGGTCCCGAGCTCGGCCCGTTCCGGCTCATGGGGCTCTCGACGGGCGGTCTGATCGCCCAGCACCTCGCTGTCGGCCGCGCGGAGCTGGTGGAGCGGCTGGTCCTGGTCGTCACGGGGACCCGGCTGGCCCCGGCCGGCCGCGCGATCTGCGAGCGCTGGCTGGAACTGGCCGCCGCGGGTCGCTGGCGCACGCTGCACGGCGACCTCGCCGCGATCGCCGTCGACGGCGGGGTGGCGCAGTCGCTCGCCCGGGTCCTGATCGGGCTGACCGGCCGCACCCCCACCGCGCGGCAGGTCGCCGACTTCACCGCGACGGTCCGCGCCGACCTGGACCACGACACCCGCGACGTGCTGCAGGGAGTCCGGGTCCCGACCTTCGTCATCGGCGGGGCACTGGACCCGTTCTTCCCGGCCGCGACTCTGGAGGAGACCGCTGCCGCGCTGCCGGACGGGCGGCTGCTGGTGTTCCCCCGCAACGGGCACGGCGTGCCCAAGCACCGCGCCGGCGCGATGCAGGAAGCGGCGGCGACGTTCCTGGGCGGTGCGTCGTGAAGGGGCACGTCGTGGTCGCCGGCGCCGGGATCGGCGGCATGGCCGCCGCGATCCTGCTGGCCAGGACCGGTGCCGAGGTGACGCTGCTGGAGCGGGCCGCGGAGATCGGCGCCGTCGGCGCGGGGATCCTGCTGCAGCCCAACGGGCTGGCCGTCCTCGGCGGCCTGGCGCTGGACGCTCCGCTTCGAGAGGCGGGCCGGCCGATCGGGTCGGTCGTCGTCCACGGCCCGGCCGGGGAACGGATCAGCGAGCTGCGGGTCCCGGACTTCGGTGCCGGGCTCGACCACCACCTCGCGGTGCGCCGCAGCACCCTGCACGCCGTGCTGCTCGACGCCGTGCGCGCCGAACCGCGCATCGCCCTGCGGCTGGGGGCCCGCGTGGTCGCTGCCGACCGGCACGGCACCGTCGGGCTCGTCGGGGGCGAGACGCTGCGGCCCGATCTCGTCGTCGGCGCCGACGGTGTGCACTCCGTGGTGCGCGACCAGATCGCCTTCGGCGCCCGGGTCCGGACGGGCCGCGAGCTCTACGTGCGGGCCATGATCCCGAAGGCCGATCCCGGCGGGGCGAGCGAGACCTGGACCCCGCTCGGCATCTTCGGCGGCGCACCCGTCGACGCCGGCACCCGCTACGTGTACGCCTCCGCGGCCACCCCGGCGCTGCGCGCGGCCGTCGCCGACCGGGACCTGGCCGCCCTGCGCCGGACGTGGAGCGCGCAGCTGCCCTCAGCGGGAACCGAGTTGGCCGCCGTCGGCGCGTTCGACGACCTGATCGTCACCGACGTGGTGCGCGTGCGCTGCGCGCGCTTCCACGACGGCCGCCGGGTGCTGCTCGGCGACGCCGCCCACGCCATGGCCCCGACCGCAGGGCAGGGCGCCAACAGCGCGCTCGTCGACGCCGCGGTGCTGGCGGCCGAGCTGAACGCGGGCCCGACCGTCGAGGCCGCGCTCGCCCGCTACACCGAGCGCCGCCGCCGGCCCGTGCAGGCCGTCGCCACCCGCGCCGACCGGCTGACCCGCGTGGCGCACCTGCGCTCCCGCGCCGCCCGAGCGCTGCGCGACGCAGCACTGGGCGTACTCGACCACAGGCCGGGGGCGGCCGAGCAGGCCGTCCGCGACCTGCAGCAGGAGGACCCGGCGGCGTTGCGTTCGCTCGTCGACCGTCTGACCGACACCAGGAGGACATCGTGATCGAGGCCCGTGGTCTCACGAAGCGCTACGGCACCACCCTCGCCGTCGACGACCTGTCGTTCACGGTCGAGCCGGGCCGGGTCACCGGGTTCCTCGGCCCGAACGGCTCCGGCAAGTCCACGACGATGCGCATGATCCTCGGTCTGGACGCGCCGACCGCCGGCTCCGCGCTGGTGAACGGGGTGCCCTACCGGGAGCTGCGCCAACCGCTGCGATCCGTCGGTGCGCTGCTCGACGCGCACTGGGTGCATCCCAACCGGTCGGCGCGGGCCCACCTGCGCTGGCTGGCCCGCGCCAACAAGCTGCCGGAGGAACGGGTCGATCTCGTGCTCGACCAGGTCGGGCTCACGGCCGTGGCGCAGCGGCGGGCGGGCGCGTTCTCGCTCGGCATGTCGCAGCGGCTCGGCATCGCCGCCGCCCTGCTCGGCGACCCGGGCGTGCTGCTGTTCGACGAACCGGTCAACGGTCTCGACCCGGAGGGCATCGTCTGGATCCGGCACTTCATGCAGCGCCTGGCCGGGGAGGGCCGCACCGTGCTGGTGTCGAGCCACCTCCTGCCGGAGATGGCACTGACCGCGGCCGAGCTCGTCGTCATCGGCCGGGGGCGGCTCGTCGCCCAGACCTCGACCGCGGCGTTCGTCGACGGCGCGGCGCAGGCGAGCATGCGGGTCGGCAGCCCCGACCTGGACGACCTCGCCACCGCGCTGAGCTCCGCCGGGGTCGCGAGCACGCCGACCGGCGACGGCGCCTTGGTGGTGGCCGGCACGGATCCCGTCCGCATCGGCCGGATCGCCGCCGGAGCCGGCGTCGTGCTCAGCGAGCTCACCGTCCAGCGCGCCTCGCTCGAGGACGCGTTCATGCAGATCACCGGGCACGACGTCGAGTACTCCTCGACGGCCCCCGTCACGGCAGGGAGGTAGGTCATGTCCGTCATCGCAGCGGAACGGATCAAGCTGGCGAGCGTGCGCTCGCCGTGGTGGTGCGCGGGGGTCGCGGCCGTCGCGACGGCCGCGCTCGGCGCGACGATCGCCGTCGCCGGGCAGACCGACGGCGGGCCGCCGGTCACGGCGGCCACCACCCAGCTCGGCTACATCACCGGCATGGCCGTCGTGATGGTGATGGCCACACTGGCCGTGACCAGCGAGTACACGACCGGGACGATCCGCACGACGTTCCTAGCGGTCCCGCGGCGCAGCACCGCGCTGGTGGCCAAGGCCGTGGTCGTCGGGATCGTCTCCGCCGTGGCGGGGCTGGTCGCGGCGTTCGGCGGGTGGGGCCTCTCGAGCCTGCTGCTGCCGGGAACCGACCTGGGTCTGCACGGCGTGCAGGAGTGGCGCCAGGTAGCCGGTGTCGCGGTGGTCTACCTGCTCACAGCGGTCATCGCGCTCGCCGTGGGGGCGCTCGTCCGGCACACGGCGGGCGCGGTCTCGATCGTGCTTGTGTGGTCGTTGGTGGCCGAGAACCTCGCCGACCTCATCCCCGGTGTGGCGCCCGCGATCAGCAGCTGGCTGCCGTTCCACGCGGCCAAGCAGTTCCTGACCGCGGACGGCACTACACAGGGTTGGCTCGACTCGCCGTGGACGGCGCTCGCCGTCCTCGCGGCGTGGGCGGTGGGTCTGCTGGCGATCGCGATCGCGGTGGTCCGGCGGCGCGACGCCTGACGGGTTTCGATGGAACTGTCCACGCACTACTGGGCCGCAGCCCGCCTCGGGGCGGCTGCGCCCAGGTGGACGGCGACCAGGACGGCGGCCGCGACGGGCGCGACACCCCATCCGACGGGCGCGACCATGCCCAGGACCTCCACCGATCCGAGCGCGAAACCGACACCGCCGACCAAGCTCAGCCCGCCACTGACCGCGAACGCGAGGGCGATGGCGGGTCGGTGACCGAACGCTGGCACCAGCGCCAGGCAGGCGAGCCCGAAGAAGAGCCCGAACCCGAGCATCTCGAGCGTGAACGTGAGCGACGACATCCCGTACGGGACGAACTCGGACGATCGGTTCGCCAGCGTCAGCCCGACGAACCGGTTGACGGCCACGAGCAGCGCGTGCATCACGAGGAAGGCCAGCGCCGGCAGGGTGAAGACCTGCAGCCGCTCGGCTGCGGCGAGATGGATGCTGCACCACATCGGCACCGCAACGACCGCGGACAGCAGGAGCACGACGTGGAAGGCCGTCGCGCGTGCTCCGGTCGGCGGGAACGGCAGCTCCGCCACCATCATCTCGCCGAGCAGAACCATGTAGATCACGACGACGGCGGCGAACGCGACGCACGCCCACGTGCCGACCGTGCGATTCAATCCATGGCGTACGTCGTTCGCCTTCATGGCGAACAACGTACGCCACGCTAGGCTCGGCGGGCAATCACCGGTCACGTCAGGAGGCTCGGCACCGATGGCCGAGGCGAACAGGACACCGCTGCCGCCCAGCGTCGTGCTGGCCTGGCGCACGTCCCGGGAACGCAGACCGGGCCGGCAACCCGGCCTGACGCTGTCCCGGATCGTCGCCGCCGCGATCGCGATCGCCGATCTCGGCGGCATCGGCGCCGTCTCACTGGCGAAGGTGGCAGAGCACCTCGGCTGCGCCACGACGTCGCTCTACCGGCACGTCCGGTCCAAGGACGACCTGGTGGTGCTCATGCGGGACGCCGCAGGCGCACCGCCGGACGACATGCCGGCTCCCGATCCCGAGCAGTGGCGCGCCGCCCTGGCCAGCATCGCGTGGCACGCCTTCGAGGCGTGCCGCCGGCATCCGTGGGTCCTCGAGGTGCCGCAGATCGGCCCACCCACAACGCCCAACGAGCTGATGTGGGGTGAACTGATGCTCCAGGCACTCGCCCGCACGGACCTGAGCCCCGACGACCAGCTGCGCACCCTCACGTTGATCAACGGATATGTCCGCGAACAAGCGCGCCTGGCAGTGGATCCCGTCATCGCGGCACAGCGCCCGACCGAGGGCGACGGGCCGGAGTACTTCCAGCTCCTGCGCACGGTCATGACCCCGGACCGCTACCCGATGTTCTGTCGACTGATCAGCAGCGCGGACATCGGGCGCTCCATCAGCTACACCGACGAGGACTTCCAGTTCGGGCTGGACCGCATCATCGCCGGGCTTGCCGAGCTCGACGGATAGCGAGCCGCCTGCCGTTCAGCTGCGCAGGTACGCGAGCACTGCCAGCACGCGCCGGTTGTCGTCGGCGCCCTGGTGCAGGCCGAGCTTGCCGAAGACGGAGCGCACGTACGCCTCGACGGTCTTGGGGCTGAGGTAGAGCTGCTGGCAGATGGCCTGGTTGGACCGGCCTTCCGCCATCACCTCCAGCACCTGGCGCTCCCGCTCGGTGAGGTCGTCGAGCGGGCTGCGGGCGCGCTTGCGGCCCACCAGCTGCGCCACCACCGCCGGGTCCACGACCAGGCCGCCCGCGGCGACGCGGCGCACCGCGTCCCCGAGCTCGTCGACGTCGGCGACCCGCTCCTTGAGCAGGTAGCCGGCCCCGACAGCGCCGGCCTCGATCAGCTGCAGCGCGTAGTGCGGCTCGACGTGCGCCGACAGCACCAGCACCCCGACTCCGGGATGGCTCTCCTGCAGCACCTTGGCCGCGTCCAGGCCCTCCGTGGTGTGCGTCGGCGGCATCCGGATGTCGATGACGGCGACGTCGGGCGGATCGAGGCGGATCTGCTCCAGCAACGCCTGCGCGTCGCCCACCTTGGCCACGACGTCGAACCCGGCGTCGGCCAGCACCCGCGCGAGGCCCTCGCGGAACAGGGCGGCGTCGTCGGCGATCATCACGCGCACGGGGACCTCCAGCATCGTCGCCGGTCACGCCGTGCGCGGCAGCAGGCTGCGCAGGGCGTCCCCGGAGAGTTCGGACTTGGCGATGAAACCCCGCACGGGGCTGGCCCCGATCTGGCCACCGTAGTCGGTCCGGGCCCGGCTGGAGACCAGCACCACGGCCGGTGGCACGTCCTGCGCAGCCAGTACGACCGCGACGGCGAACCCGTCGATGTCGGGGAGCGCGACGTCGAGCAGCACCACGTCGGGGCGCAGGGCGAGGGCCGCGGCGATCGCGGCGGCGCCGTCGGCGGCCTCGCCGACCACGGCGAACCCGTCCGCGACGAGGAGCCGCCGCGCCACGGACCGGAACGACTCGTGGTCGTCCACGATCAACACTCGCGCGCTCATGCCTTGATGCTTGCACCGCGAGTCCGCCGCGACCACGGGGTCAACCCTGCTCACGCGGCGGGTTCACCTGCTACTGCCCGGGTCCGCCCGGAGGGACCGTTACCGGCAGAACCGACGCACTCGCCGTTCTGTTCGCCCGCCGCACGACCCCGCACCGAGGAGCAGTCATGTCCACATGGATCCGCGACCACCGCCTCGCCGCGTTCTTCGGTCTCACCCTGTTCGTCACGTGGTTGCCCTGGCCGTTCTGGGCCGCCGGCCTGCTGCCCTTCGCCCACCTGCCGATCGGGCCGGTGTTCGCCGCGCTCGTCGTCATCGGGATCGCCGAGGGCGCGGCCGGCTACCGCGACCTCGGATCCCGGTTGATCCGCTGGCGGGTCGGCTGGCAGTGGTGGCTGGTCGCGGCAGGCACCCCGCTCGCCGTGCTCGCCCTCGCCGCCGTCGCGAACGTGACGATCTTCGGGGCGCCCGCACCCGTACTCGCGAGCATCGCCTGGGGTGCCGTCGCGCTGAACTTCGCGGGCCGCTGGTTCGACCCGCTCGACGGTCCCGTCGGCGAGGAGCCGGGCTTCCGCGGCTACGCGGTGCCGTTGCTGCAGGTCACCCGCACCCCGCTGGGCGCCGCCACCGTGCTCGGCGCGTTCGCCGCCGTCTGGCACGTCCCGCTGGTCGTCTCGGGCCAGCTCCCGCTGTACGGCATCCCCGTCACGTTCGCGATCACGTTCGTCTACGTGTGGCTGTTCAACCGCACCGGCGGCAGCCTGCTGATGACGTTGCTGTTCCACGTGGTCCAGGGATCGATCACCTACGGGATGATCGCGGGCGACGGCGCCGACGCGGAGCGCATGGGAGTGCTCGCCGGCGCGCTGTGGATCGTGCTGGCGATCGCGCTCGTGGTCGTCGACCGCGACGCCTGGCGGGCCGCGCCGGCATCGGCGATCGCCACGACGACGGCCGAACACCGCGTCACCGTCTGACCCGATCGGCCCACCGGGCCACCGGACCGGCGCCGATCAGCGGTGCCGGTCCGAACCGTGCCCGGACTAGTCTCGACATCCACTGCCGGGGGGTCGTCTGTGTGAGGAGCCCGGATGGCGTACCGATCCGCCGTCGTCGGGCATCCGCCAGCGGTGGGCGCGGCCCGCGCGCCGACAGTCGCGATCTGGACGGCGCTGTGGTGCGTCGTGGCCGCCGCCGAGATCGCCGCGCTCCTGCCGCTGGTCACCGCCCCGGGCACGGTCAGCCCGCTCGGCCTCGTCTTCCGGCTGGTCGGGGGTTCGTTCGCCGCGTGCGGGTTGATCGCGTGGCATCGGCGCCCCGACAACCGCGGCGGCGTGCTGATGACCCTCACCGGGTTCGCGTTCTTCGTCCAGCTCCTGCTCCTGCAGTGGGACGCACCGTTGCCGCAGACGCTGGGCCACTGGTTCACCGACCTGTGGGCCCTGTTCTTCTTCACGTTGCTGCTCACGTACCTCACCGGCGGGCGGCTGCGGACGCGGTTGGACCGGGCACTGGTCGGGATCATCGCGGTGGAGGTGTTCGTACTGGCCCCGCTGTACCTGACCGTGTCACCGGACGTCCCGACGCTGCTGCTGATCACCCCGCATCCCGGGGTGGCCGCTGTCATCGACACGGTGCAGCGATCCGTGTTCGCCGGTGCCTCGCTGGCGACGGCGGCGGTGCTCGCCGCGCGCTTCCGCGCGGCGACCCGCCCGGGCCGCCGGGCCCTGCTGCCGGCGCTGGCCGGCGCCGCCTGCCTGCTGCTGTACCTCACCCTGCTCGTGCTCGACCTCGTCATCGGCCCGGACCGCACCTCGCCGATCGCCACGCTGATCTCGTGGATCGCGGCCATCTCGATCGTCACGGTGCCGCTGGCGTTCCTCGCCGGGCTGCTGCGCTCGCGGCTGGCCCGCGGCGGGCTCGCAGCGCTCTTCCGGGAGCTGCGCGCCGTCCAGCCCGCCGACCTGCAGCCCGCGCTCGCCCGCGCGCTCGGTGACCCGTCCCTCGTGATCGCCTTCCCGATGGGCGACGGCCGCCTCGCCGACGCCGACGGCGCGCCGGTGGTGCTGCCCGATCCCGACTCGCGGCGCTCCGTCGCGACCGTCGAGCAGGACGGGGTGCAGGTGGCAGCGCTCGTCTACGACCGCGCGCTCGACGACGATCCCGAACTGGTCGACGCGGTCGGTGCCGCCGCCACGATCGCCCTGCAGAACCGGGCACTGCAGGCCGCGGCGGTGCTCAGCCACGCCGAGCTGCAGGACTCGCGCAGTCGGATCATCGCCGCGGCCGACGCGGAGCGCCGCCGGATCGAGCGCAACCTCCACGACGGCGCGCAGCAGCGGCTCGTGTCCCTCGCGCTGCAGCTGTCGCTGATTCAACGCCGCATCAGGGCCGATCCGGCCGATGCGGAGCAGCTCGTCACCGCGGCCGGCGGCGAGCTCGCCCGCTCGCTGGAGGAGCTGCGCGAGCTGGCCCGCGGCATCCATCCCGCAGCTCTCGAACTCGGCCTCGACGTCGCACTCGAGGCCTTGGCGCAGCGCTCCGCCGTGCCGACGGTGGCGTCGGTCGATCCCGGCCCACGGCTGCCCCAACCGATCGAGTTCGCCGCGTACTTCGTCGCCTCGGAGGCACTGACCAACATCGCGAAGTACGCGCAGGCAGGCACCGCAGCGATCACCGTGGCCCGCGAACCGCACCAGGTCGTCGTCCAGATCACCGACGACGGGATCGGTGGGGCCGATCCGGCGCTGGGCACCGGCCTGCGCGGCCTCGACGACCGGGTGCAGGCGCTGGGTGGGCAGCTGCGCGTGACCTCCCCGGCCGGAGCCGGGACGGTCGTCACCGCGGAACTGCCCACCTCCGCGCTGCCGACCCCCGCCTGAGCCGGTCAGGCCAGGTCGCGCAGTGAACCCGGCAGGTCCGCCTCGTCGTCGTACGGTCCGACCACCGCGGCCGTGAGCGGCTGGGCCAGCAGCTCCCTGGCCAGCCGGTTGACCTCGTCGACGGTGACGGCGGCGATGCGGTCGAGGCTGTCGGCGATGCTGCGCTGGCGCCCGTGGTCGATCTCGGAGCGGCCGAGCCGGTTCATTCGCGACGGGGTGTCCTCCAGGCCGAGCACGAGCCCGCCGCGCAGGTTGCCCTGAGCACGGACGATCTCGACCTCGGTGAGCCCGTGTGCAGCGACCTCGGCGAGCACCGCGCGGACCACGGCCACCGTCTCGTCCAGCCGTTCGGGCGCGCAGCCCGTGTACACCGACAGGGCGCCCGCGTCGGAGAACCCGGACACCGCCGAGTACACCGAGTAGGCCAGCCCACGCTGCTCCCGGACCTGCTGGAACAGCCGCGAGCTCGGGCCGCCGCCCAGCGCCGTGTTGAGCACGGACAGCGCGGTGCGCCGCGGATCGTGCCGGTGCGGCGCCGGCACCCCGAGCAGCAGGTGCACCTGCTCGGAGTCCTCCGCGGAGAGCACCAGCCGCGGCTCGGTGACCACCGGCACGGCCGACACCGCCCCGCGCGGCGTCACGGGATCGGCGGAACCGGCCCGCCCCATGGCGTCGGTCAGCGCCTCCCCCACCAGGTCGACGACGTGCTGGTGCCGCACGTTGCCGGCGACGGCCACGACCATCGCCGGCGTGGCGTAGCGGTCGCGCCAGAACGTCTGCAGGGTGTCGCGGCGCATGCCGCGGATCGACTCCTCGGTGCCCAGCACCGGCAGCGCGAGCGGATGGCCGGCGAACATAACCTCGTCGAACAGCTCGCCGACGAGGTCCTCGGGATCGTCGTCGCGCATGGCGATCTCCTCGAGCACCACGCTCCGCTCGACCTCGACGTCGGCCGGGTTCATCGTGGCCCGCGTGACGACATCGGTGAGGACGTCGACCGCCAGCGGCAGATCGGTGTCGAGCACCTGCGCGTAGTAGCAGGTGTGCTCCTTGGCGGTGAACGCGTTGAGGTCGCCGCCGACCGCGTCGAACTCCTCGGCGATGCCGGCGGCGGTGCGCTTCGCGGTGCCCTTGAACAGCAGGTGCTCCAGGTAGTGCGCCGCGCCGGCCTCGTCGGGTGCCTCGTCGCGGGCGCCGACGCCGAGCCAGATGCCCAGCGCCACCGAGCGCACGCCGGGCACCTCCTCGGTGAGCACGCGCAGCCCGCCCGGGAGGTCGCTACGAGAGACGCCGGGGGCGGGAGCAGTTGCTCCCGCCCCCGGCGTCTGGATCAGGTCCGTCACCCGGCGGGAACCTCTGCGGTCTCCACGGGGTCGGCACCCTCGGTGCTCTCGGTGCTCTCGGAGGCCGGAGCCTCGCCGTTGGAGGCACCGTTGGCGGCGTTCTCCTCGACGACCGGCACCAGGCTGATCTTGCCCCGGTTGTCGATGTCGGTGACCTCGACGCGGATCTTGTCGCCGACCTTGACGACGTCCTCGACCTTGCCGATGCGCTTGCCGCTGCCCAGCTTCGAGATGTGGACGAGCCCGTCCTTGCCCGGCACCAGCGAGACGAACGCGCCGAACGCGGCCGTCTTCACCACGGTGCCGAGGAAGCGCTCGCCGATCTTCGGCAGCTGCGGGTTGGCGATCGCGTTGATCATGCCGATCGCGGCCTCGGCCGAGTCGCCGTCGGCAGCGCCGACGTAGATCGTGCCGTCGTCCTCGATCGAGATGTCGGCACCGGTCTGCTCGGTGATCGAGTTGATCATCTTGCCCTTCGGGCCGATGACCTCGCCGATCTTGTCCACCGGGACCTTGATCGCGACGACGCGCGGCGCGAACCGGCTCATCTCGTCGGGCCGGTCGATGGCCTCGCCGATGACCTCGAGGATCGTCATCCGGGCATCCTTGGCCTGCGCGAGCGCAGCGGCCAGAACCTCGGACGGGATGCCGTCGAGCTTGGTGTCGAGCTGCAGCGCCGTGACGAACTCCGGCGTGCCGGCGACCTTGAAGTCCATGTCGCCGAAGGCGTCCTCGGCGCCGAGGATGTCGGTCAGCGCGACGTAGCGCGTCGAGCCGTCGACCTCGTCGGACACCAGGCCCATCGCGATGCCCGCGACCGGCGCCTTCAGCGGCACACCGGCGTTGAGCAGCGACATCGTGGACGCGCAGACCGAGCCCATCGACGTGGAGCCGTTGGAGCCCAGCGCCTCCGACACCTGCCGGATCGCGTACGGGAACTCCTCGCGCGTCGGCAGCACGGGCAGCAGCGCCCGCTCGGCCAGCGCGCCGTGGCCGATCTCGCGGCGCTTCGGCGAACCCACCCGGCCGGTCTCACCGGTCGAGTAGGGCGGGAAGTTGTAGTGGTGCAGGTAGCGCTTGTGCGTCTCCGGGCCGAGCGAGTCGATCTGCTGCTCCATGCGCAGCATGTTCAGCGTGGTGACGCCCATGATCTGGGTCTCGCCGCGCTCGAACAGCGCCGAGCCGTGCGCCCGCGGGACGACCTCGACCTCGGCCGAGAGCGGCCGGATGTCGGTGAGCCCACGGCCGTCGATGCGGACCTGGTCGCGCAGGATGCGCTGGCGCACGAGCTTCTTGTTCAGCGACCGGAACGCGGCGCCGAGCTCCTTCTCGCGACCCTCGAACTGCGCACCGAGCTTCTCCAGCACGGTCGCCTTGACCTCGTCGGTGCGGGAGTCGCGCTCCTGCTTGCCGGCGATGGTGAGCGCCTGGGCCAGGTCGTCCGACGCCGCGGCCGTGACGGCCTCGAGCACGTCGGGCTGGTAGGCCGGGTAGGTCGGGAACTCGCGCGTGGGCTTCGCAGCCACATCGGCGAGCGCCTGCTGAGCGACGCAGAGGGTGCGGATGAACGGCTTCGCCGCCTCCAGGCCCTGCGCGACGATCTCCTCGGTGGGCGCCTGCGCGCCACCGGCGACGAGCTCGTTCGTCTCGGTCGTGGCCTCGGCCTCGACCATCATGATCGCGACGTCGTCACCGACGATGCGACCGGCGACGACCATGTCGAACACGGCCCGCTGCAGGTCCTCGTACTGCGGGAACGCGATCCACTGGCCGTCGATCAGGGCGACGCGGACGGCGCCGATCGGGCCGCTGAAGGGCAGGCCCGACAGCTGGGTGGAGAGCGACGCGGCGTTGATCGCCAGCGCGTCGTACGGGTCCTGCGGGTCGAGGCTCAGGATCGTCACGACGATCTGGATCTCGTTGCGCAGGCCGTCGACGAACGACGGGCGCAGCGGCCGGTCGATCAGGCGGCAGGTGAGGATCGCGTCGGTACCCGGACGGCCCTCCCGGCGGAAGAACGAGCCGGGGATCTTGCCGATCGCGTACATGCGCTCCTCGACGTCCACCGTGAGGGGGAAGAAGTCGAAGTGCTCCTTGGGCTGCTTGGACGCCGTGGTGGCGGACAGCAGCATGGTGTCGTCGTCGAGGTAGGCGACGACCGACCCGGCGGCCTGGCGCGCGAGGCGCCCGGTCTCGAACCGGATGGTGCGGGAGCCGAAGCTCCCGTTGTCGATCACGGCACTGGTCTCGTGCACGGTGTCGATCTGGTCTGTCATGTGTTGTGGTTTCTCCTGTGGGGAGACTCCACGCCACCGTCTTCGGATCCTCGGCGCGAGCCGGTCTTCGATCGAAGTCCTCGGGGCCACAGGATCGTCTCCTGGGGCCCGGGGACCACTACCGAGGACCGGCGGATCGGCTGCCGGCGGCGTGGCGTCAATGACTGATGGGTCTTGAGTTATGGGCCGGCCCGGACCGCGGGAGGCGGTCCGGGCCGGAGAGGTTCAGCGGCGGAGGCCGAGGCGCTCGATCAGCGACCGGTAGCGCGCCACGTCGACCGAGGCGAGGTACTTCAGCAGCCGGCGGCGGCGCCCGACCAGCAGGAGCAGCCCACGACGCGAGTGGTGGTCGTGCTTGTGCAGCTTCAGGTGCTCGGTGAGGTCGCTGATCCGCTTGGTCAGCAGTGCGACCTGCGCCTCGGGCGAGCCGGTGTCGCCCTCGTGGATCCCGTAGGTGTCCAGGATGGTCTTCTTGCTTGCGGCGTCGAGTGCCACGTATTCCTCTTTCGATCTGCTGTGCCGTGTGGCCTGCCCGCAAGCCCAGACGAACCCTGGGGCGGGTGGAAGACGGTCGCGGCCGCCACGGACTGCAGCCGGACCCGAGACGCCACGTTACCAGCCACGATGCACCGACCTCGCACCGGTGGGCCCTGCCGCGTGCGGCAGGGCCCACTGACGTGCGTCGATCGACTACTCCGACTTGGTCGAGTCCGAGGAGTGGCTGTCGGACTGGTGCGAGTCGGACTGGTGGCTGTCTTCCGACTTCTTGTCGTCCTCGTGCTTCTTCTCTTCCTCGTGCTTCTTGTCCTCGTCGTGCTTCTTCTTGTCCTCTTCGTGCTTCTTCTCTTCCTCGTGCTTCTTGTCTTCCTCGTACTTGTCGCTCTCGTGCGTGGTCCCACCGCCGGTCTGGGCGGCCGGGACGACCCGCTTGGGCGCCGGGGCCGGTGCGGGGGCAGGAGCCGGCGCGGGGGCCGGTTCCGGCGCGACCTCGGGCACGACGGCCGCGGCAGCGGCCGGGTCGGCTGCCGACTCGTCGACCTGCGCGACCGGTGACGACACCACGACGGGCGTGATGCGCGCAGGTCCGGTGCTGCAGCCGGAGAGGACAGCGGCGGCGAGTGCGGCGAACAGGACTGCGGCGGAGACGCGGCGAGCGGACATCGGGATCACCCTTCCTTGTGGCTGACACAAGGATCTCCGGATCCGCCGCTCGCCACCCTCCCCCGCGCAGGCACAGCTCGATGCGGCCGGGGTAAGGGTCGTGTCACCGAACGGCAAGCGCCACCCGGTGCACGACCGAGTGCACCGGACCGTCGGGACGCCGCTCGCTCGCCATGAGCACCACCTCGTCGACCTGCCACCACGGACCGGCCAGCCGGGGCAACCGCGCCGGCGGCTCGGGCTGGCCACGCCCGCGGCGGCGCAGCACCGTCACGTGCGGGACGAACCCGTCGGCATCGCCGCCCACCTCTGCGACCAGCGCCAGCAGGGCATCCACCGGTTCGGCGACGACGCGGGCGAAGTGCACGCCGGGGAAGGCACCGGTGCCGTCGATCCGCAGGCGCGGAGCGGACATGCCGGAGGTCGCGTCGAGAGCGGCGGCGACCGTCACCGGATCGGCATCCCCGTGGAAGGCGAGGGTGACGTGCCAGCTCGCCGGATCGACCCACCGCCACCCGGCCGGTACCGGTCCGGCCAGCGCGGCGGCCATGTCTGTCACCGCCGCTGGGGGCGGTACGAGCGCGGTGAACAGCCGCGTCAACGGCGTGTCAGCTGCGTCGGCACGAGCCGCGGGACGGAAGCACCGTGATCCGGGCCGTCATCTGGGGCGTACGCCGCCGCGGCGGCCTCCCGCAGCACGACGGCCAGCTCGGGGAAGGTCGGGGTGAGCGCATCGGCCGCGGCGGCCAACCGGCCCGGCTCGGCGACGCGGCGCAGCGCATCGGCGGCCGCCCGCGCGGTGCGCCGCTGCGCCGGGTCCCCATCAGGAAGGGCAGCAGCCCACGGCCAGCGCGCGGACGCCACCTCGTCGAGCAGTGCCTCCACGGCATCGTCGGGGACGGGACGGGAGCGCCCACCCACCCGCTGGTCGAGCTCGAGCAGCCGAGCGAGCACCGTGGGGTCGCCGATCTTCACCCGCCGACCGCTGACGAGCTGGCTGAGCATCGCCGGACTCATGCCCAGCGCCTTCGCCAGGCGGGCCTGCGAGATCTGCAGGACCGCCGTGAGCCGCCGGACCCGCTCCCCGAGCGGGGCACCGTAGAGCACGCGCTGCCGCTGCTGGTTCAGCGCGTTGCGCTCCCGCTGGGACTCGACCGTCACCGCCGGATGGTGACAGCTTGGACCACCCGCGCGGGGCCGAACGGAGAAACCCGCCGGGATCCGGACTGCGCTCAGGAGAGGATCTCGCGGGTGCGCTGCACGTCCCGTTCGATCGCCGCCACCAGCGCCTCGATGCCGTCGAAGCGCTCCTGGCCGCGCAGGTGGGCCACGAAGTCGACGGCCACGTCGAACCCGTAGAAGTCCTCGTCGACGTCGAGGACGTAGACCTCGCACGTGCGTTCCCGGCCGGAGAACGTGGGGTTGGTCCCGACCGAGATCGCGCCGGGCAGCTCGCGGCCGTGGATCACGAACCGGCCCGCGTACACCCCGTCGGCCGGGAGCGCCGTGAACGGCGCGGTCGAGATGTTCGCCGTGGGGAAGCCCAGGTCACGACCGCGCTTCGCGCCGTGCACGACCACCCCCTCGATCCGGTGCGGTCGACCCAGCGCTGTCGCGGCCGCGGCCACGTCGCCGGCGTCGATGCACGAACGGATGTAGGTGGAGGAGAACGTGACGTCGTGGTCGGTGATCAGGTCCAACCCGTGCACGCCGAACCCGAACCGGCGCCCGAGCGCGGTGAGCATCGTGACGTCGCCCGCGGCCTTGTGGCCGAAGGTGAAGTTGGCGCCCACTACCACATCGGCGGCGTGCAGCCGGTCGACGAGCACCTCGTGCGCGAACGTCGCGGGCTCCATGTGCGACAGCTCCACCGTGAACGGCAGCACGCAGAAGGCGTCGATGCCCAGCTCGGCGACGAGCTCCGCGCGCCGACGCAGCGTGGTGAGCCGGGCCGGGTGGGAGCCGGGGCGGATCACCTCGGCCGGGTGCGGATCGAACGTGATCAGCACGGCCGGCAGGTTCCGCCGCCGGGCGATCGCCACGGCCCGACCGATGAGTTCCTGGTGCCCTCGATGGACGCCGTCGAAGACGCCGATGGTGACGACGCTGCGTCCCCACCCGGTCGGCACGGCCTCCAGTCCCCGCCAGCGCTGCACGGGCCGGAGCCTACCTGGACGTGTGCGTCCGCCATCGGATGCAGGCGTCGGTCAGCGCCCGGCGCGTGGCCACGGAATCCGGGCGGAATCGCGGGGCCGCGGGATCAGCTGGTCAATGGCTGGACTGCACCGGGTCAGGTCGTCGCGGGGGCGAGCACGACCACCGGGCGGGCCTGCCCGGCCTCGTCCCGCATCAGCGCCACCACGTGCCCGTCCGGGCCGAACACGCCGTAGACGCCGGCGCTGCCGAACGGCGCGAGCCGCTTGCCGTGCGAGACGTCGGTGGCCGCGACGTCGTTCAGGTCGTGCCGGGCGAACGCGGTGTCCACGGCCTGGTCGAGCGGGAGCGACAGCTGCGGGTCGGCCTCCAGCTCGTCCAGGGTGCGGGCGTGGCTCAGATCGAACGGGCCGACGCGGGTGCGGCGCAGTGCGGTCAGATGCCCACCGACACCGAGCCCGGCGCCGAGGTCGCGGGCCAGCGCCCGCACGTAGGTGCCGGAGGAGCAAGCGACGACGACCTCGAGATCGGTGCCGTGCCGCGCGACCAGCGTGAACTCCGAGACCGTGACCGGACGGGCGGGCAGCACGACCTCCTCCCCCGCGCGGACTCGCGCGTAGGCCCGCTGCCCGTCGACCTTGATCGCGGAGACCGAGCTGGGTACCTGCTGGATCGTGCCGGTCAGCGCCGAGATGCCGGCATCGATCGCCGTGTCGGAGACGCCGCGGGCGTCGGCTGTCGCGACTACCTCACCCTCGGCGTCGTCGGTGGTCGTGGTGGCGCCGAGCCGGATCGTGGCCGTGTAGCTCTTGGTGTCGAGCGCGAGGTGGCCCAGCAGTTTCGTCGCCCGCCCGACCCCGCACACGAGCACGCCCGTGGCCATCGGGTCGAGGGTGCCTGCGTGCCCGATCTTGCGGGTCGACAGGATGCGGCGCAGCCGCCCCACCACGTCGTGCGACGTCATCCCGTCCGGCTTGTCGACGACGACCAGTCCGGGTGCAGGTTCGGCAGGCATCCGGCGATTGTGGGGGACGGAGGTCCGAGGGACGAGGACCGGGGCGGGTAAGACAAGCCCTATCTCGGTCGACGCCGGCCCCTCCGGGCCGCCACCATTCCTTCTTCGTGGGACATGTGGAGGCCATGGCAGTCGGTTACGTGCTGCCGGACGGCCGCGAACTGCTCGCCGACGTGTCGTTCCGGGTCGGCGACGGGCGCAAGGTGGCGCTGGTCGGACCGAACGGGGCGGGCAAGACGACGCTGCTGCGGATGGTGGCGGGCGAGCTGACGCCGCACGCGGGATCGTTCACGCGCAGCGGCGGGCTCGGGGTGATGGGCCAGTTCATCGGCTCGATCTCCGACGACCGCACCCTCGCCGACCTGGCGTTGTCGCTCGCCCCACCCGTCGTGGCGGCGGCCGGTGCCCGGCTGCGCATCGCCGAGCGCGCGCTGGACGCGAGCGAGACCACCCAGCTGCGCTACGCCGACGCACTGGCTGCGTGGGGTGAGTCCGGCGGGTACTCCGCGGAGGTCGAGTTCGACACCGCCTCGGTCGCGGCGCTGGGACTGTCGTGGGACTCCGTCCGCGACCGGCGGGTGGCCACCCTTTCGGGTGGTGAGCAGAAGCGGTTCGCGCTGGAACTGCTGCTGCGCGGCCCCGAGGAGGTGCTGCTGCTCGACGAGCCCGACAACTACCTCGACGTGCCCGGCAAGCGGTGGCTGGAGGAGCGCCTGCGCGAGTCACCCAAGACGGTGCTCTACGTCAGCCACGACCGGGAGCTGCTGGCCAACACCGCCGAGCGGGTCGTCACCGTGGAGGGCGGCTCGGCTTGGGTGCATCCGGGCGGGTTCGCGTCGTGGCACGCTGCGCGCGTCGCCCGGCACGAGCGGCTCGACGAGCTGCGCCGCCGCTGGGACGAGGAGCGGCTCAAGCTCGAACGGCTGGTCCAGGAGTACAAGGTCAAGGCCAGCCACAACGACGGGATGGCGTCGCGGCTGCAGGCCGCCCGCACCCGCCTGGCGAAGTTCCTGGAGGCAGGTCCGCCGCAGGAGAAGGCCCGCGAGCAGTCGATCCGCATGAAGCTCGGCGGCGGCCGGACGGGCCGCCGCGCCGTGATCTGCGAGCAGCTGGAGCTCGACGACCTCACGTTCCCGTTCGACCTGGAGGTGTGGTTCGGCGACCGTGTGGCCGTGCTGGGCGCCAACGGCACCGGGAAGTCGCACTTCCTGCGGTTGCTCGCCCGCGGCGGCTCCGATCCCGAGCCCGGCACCGTGCCGGCGAGCGGCGCGGCGTTGGCGCCCGTCGCCCACGGCGGCAGTGCGCGGCTGGGGGCACGGGTGCGGCCGGGGCACTTCTCCCAGACCCACGACCATCCGGAACTGACCGGCCGCACCCCGCTGGATGTGCTGGTGTCCGGCGACGCCGACCGGCCCGGCCGCACGCGCGAGGACGCGATGAAGGCGCTGGCCCGCTACGAGCTGGCCGGCCAGGCGGAGCAGCGGTTCGAGTCGCTGTCGGGCGGGCAGCAGGCGCGGCTGCAGGTGCTGCTCGTGGAGCTGGCGGGCGCCACCCTCCTGCTGCTCGACGAGCCCACCGACAACCTCGACCTCGCCTCGGCGGAGGCGCTCGAGGAGGCGCTGGCCGTGTTCGAGGGCACGGTGCTGGCGGTCACCCACGACCGCTGGTTCGCCCGCGGCTTCGACCGGTTCCTGCTCTTCGGCGGCGACGGCGAGGTCGTGGAGACCGACGAGCCGGTCTGGGAGGTGGCGAAACGGCCTACCGCACCGCGCCGGTGACCGCCCACGCGCCGCTGCGGGCGCGCAGGCCCACCGCCACCAGCCGCAGCAGCATGAACAGGGCCAGGCCGGACCAGATCCCGGCCAGGCCCCATCCGAACGCCAGCGAAGCCCAGATCAGCGGGAGGAAGCCGACCAGCGCCGCGACGAGCGTGCTGGTGCGCAGGTAGGCGGCGTCGCCGGCGCCCAGCAGCACCCCGTCCAGCGCGAACACCGCACCGGCCACGGGCTGCATCGCAGCGAGGAACCACCACGCCACCGGCACCGCCGCGAGCACGGCGACGTCGGGAGTGAACAGCGGCGGCGCGACGCCGACGAGCGCCGCGAACACGAGCGCGAACGCCAGCCCCATCACGATGCCGTAGCGCAGGATCCGCCGGGCCAGCTCCCGGGCCCGGTCGCCGTCCCCTGCGCCCAGCGCCGCGCCGACCAGCTGCTGCGCCGCGATCGCGAGCGCGTCGTGCACCAGCGCGACGAACACCCACACCTGCAGGACGATCTGGTGCGCCGCCGCGGTCTGCGCGCCGAACCGGGTCGCGACCGCCGCCGCGGACAGGAAGCACGCCTGGAACGCCAGGCTGCGGGCGATGAGGTCGCGCCCCAGGCGCAGCTGCGCCACGACCACCCGCGGCTGCGGGCGGAGCCCGATGTGGCCGCGCGAGCGCTCGACCACCAGCGCCCCGGCGAACAGCGCCGACGCGATCACCTGGCCGGCGACGTTCGCCCACGCCGAGCCGACCAGGCCCCAGCCCAGCCCGAACACGAACAGCGGGCACAGGATCGCCGAGACCGCGTTGCCGGCCAGCACGAACCACAGCGGGCGACGGGTGTCCTGCACGCCGCGCATCCACCCGTTGCCCGCCAGCGTGATCAGCACCAGCGGCGTGCCCAGCAGCGCGACCCGCAGCCACGACACCGCGGCCTCGGCGATCGCGCCCCCGTTGCCCAGCGCCGCCGTCACCGGGACGGCGACGAGCTGCCCGATCGCGAGCAGCACCAGCCCGACCGCGACCGCGAGCCACGTCGCCTGCACGCCCTCGGCGACGGCCGCGGGCCGCTGCCCGGCACCGTGCAGCCGGGCCGCTCGCGCGGTGGTGCCGTACGACAGGAACGTCAGCGAGCTGGTGACCTGCGCGAACAACACGCCCGCGACGGCCAGCCCGGCCAGCGGCACAGCCCCGAGCCGGCCCACCACCGCGGTGTCGACGAGCAGGTAGAGCGGTTCGGCGGCCAGCACCGGCAGCGCCGGCGCGGCCAGCCGCAGCACGTCCGCTGCGGAACCCCTGGTCTGCGCCTCGGTCATCGAGCGATCGGCCGGCGGCACACGTAGACGAAGGCCGGCGGCACGTTGCGCCACACCGTGGCGCTCACCAGCACCTCCTCGAACGATCCGCGCAAGGTGCGGCGGAACTGCCGGGCCGCGCCCAGCGTCATCCCGTGGAGGTAGGCGAAGGTCGTGAACGCCCCGGTGTCGCCGATGGCGCGGCTCAGCTCACGGAGCACCGCCTGCTGGGTGTCGTCGTCGAACAGCGCCCACGGCAGCCCGCAGATGACGGCATCGGCGTGCTCCACGCCGCGGTCGGCCAGCAACGTGGAGAGGTGGCGCGCATCGCCCTGCACGACCTCCAGCTCGGGCCGCGTGCGCTGCAGGTAACCGACCATGTCGCCGTCGAGCTCGACGGCGAGGTGCCGCGAACCGGCCGGGAGCCGCTGCGCGATCACGGCGCTGACCGCGCCCGTGCCCGGCCCCAGTTCCACCACCGTCGGTGTGCCGGTGCGCGGCACGATCGACGCCAGCACCGCCGCCAGCTGCGGCGAGCTGGGCGCCACCGCACCCACGGTGCCCGGCGCCCGCAGCGCGGCCCGGAGGAAGGCGCGCCTGGCCGCCCGCTGGTCGGTCGTCTCGGCCTGTCCCCCGGTGCGCGTCATGCCGTCACCGTAACCGTCACGGCGTCCTACCCGGACCCGTGTGACGTCAGTCGCGATCGTCGCCGGGATCGTCGTCGTCCTCGATCTCCCGCGGCTTGCGGTACGGATCGGGATCGCCGGCCGGGGTGGCGTTGGCGGCGAGCCGCGCCAGCTCGGCGTCGGCCTCCCGCGTGCGCGCCAGCAGGTCCTCCATGTGCTGGGCCGTGGCCGGCACGATGTCGGCCACGAACGTCAGCGACGGGGTGTGGCGCACCCCGGTGCCCGCTCCGACCATCGAGCGCAGCACGCCCGTCGCGCTGGACAGGGCCGCGGCGGCACCCGCCATGTCGGGCTCGGCGTCGACGCGCTCGCCGAGCACCGTGTAGTAGACGGTGGCCTCACGCAGGTCGCCGGTCACGCGGGTGTCGGTGATGGTGACCATCGACAGCCGCGGGTCCTTGACCTCGTGCTCCAGCGCTCCGGCGACGATCTGCGAGATCCGCTTCGCCAGCTTGCGGGCGCGAGCTTGATCGGCCATGGCGTGCTCCTGTGCAGAAAGAAGAGTAGTTATTCGTCCTCGGGGCCCAGCATGCGATGCCGGGCCGAGAGGAGCTCCAGCTCGGGACGGGCGGCGACGAGCCGCTCGCACTGGTCGAGCACATCGGTGACGTGGCCGGCGTTGACCGCCACGCAACTCACCCCGATGAGCGCCCTGCGGTGCAGGTCGAGGTGCCCGGCCTCGGCGACCGCGACCTCGAACCTGCGACGCAGTTCGGCGACGACGGGCCGCACGACCGAGCGCTTCTGCTTCAGCGATGCGACGTCGCCGAGCAAGATGTCCAGCTCGAGTGCCCCTACGAACATGTGTGGCTGCCGCACTGATCGGCGGAGTGTCCGGGGCGGGCGGTGGTTGACCACCGGTCCGCCCCGGACACCGACGCGCGGGTCAGGCGCGCGGCTTCTCCTTCATCTCGTACGTCTCCACCACGTCGCCCTCCTTGATGTCGGAGTAGTTGCCCAGCGTGAGGCCACATTCGAAGCCTTCGCGGACCTCTGTGGCGTCGTCCTTCTCGCGCCGCAGCGAGGCGATGGTCAGGTTCTCCGCCACCACCTTGCTGTCGCGGATCAGGCGCGCCTTGGCGTTGCGGCGGATGATCCCGCCCATCACGAGGCAACCGGCGATCGTGCCGAACCGCGACGACCGGAAGATCGCGCGGATCTCGGCGCGGCCGAGCTCGACCTCCTCGAACTCCGGCTTGAGCATGCCCTTCAGGGCCTGCTCGATCTCGTCGATGGCGTTGTAGATCACGGTGTAGTACCGGATCTCCACGCCCTCGCGGTTGGCGTTCTCGGTGGCCTTGCCCTCGGCGCGGACGTTGAACCCGATCACGATCGCGTCGGACGCGGTCGCCAGGTTGACGTCGCCCTCGGTGATGCCACCGACACCGCGGTGGATGACCCGCAGCTCGACGTCGTCGCCGACGACGATCTTCATGAGCGCGTCCTCGAGAGCCTCGACGGAACCCGAGTTGTCGCCCTTGATGATCAGGTTGAGCTGGTTGGTCTCCTTGAGCGCCGCGTCGAGGTCCTCGAGGCTGACGCGCTTGCGCCGGCTCGCCAGCTCGGCGTTGCGCTCACGAGCGCGCCGCCGGTCGGCGATCTGGCGGGCCACCCGGTCCTCGTCGACGACGAGGAACGTGTCACCCGCGCCAGGCACCGAGGTGAACCCGATGACCTGGACCGGACGCGAGGGGTAGGCCTCGATGATGTCGCCGCCGTGCTCGTCGAGCATCCGGCGGACGCGCCCGGAGGCGTCGCCCGCGACGATCGAGTCGCCGACGTGCAGCGTGCCGCGCTGCACCAGGACGGTGGCCACCGGGCCACGCCCGCGGTCGAGGTGAGCCTCGATCGCGACGCCCTGAGCATCCATGTTGGGGTTGGCCCGCAGGTCCAGCGAGGCGTCCGCCGTGAGGAGGATGGCCTCGAGGAGGGCATCGATGTTGGTGCCCTGCTTCGCGGAGATGTCGACGAACATCGTGTCGCCGCCGTACTCCTCGGCGACCAGGTTGTACTCGGTGAGCTGCTGGCGGATCTTCGCCGGGTTGGCACCCTCGACGTCGATCTTGTTGACCGCGACCACGATCGGCACGTCGGCCGCCTGGGCGTGGTTGATCGCCTCCACTGTCTGCGGCATCACACCGTCGTCGGCGGCGACCACGATCACCGCGATGTCGGTGGACTTCGCACCACGGGCACGCATGGCGGTGAACGCCTCGTGACCCGGGGTGTCGATGAAGGTGATCGGCCGCTCGTAGCCCTCGAGCTCGGTGACGACCTGGTAGGCACCGATGGCCTGGGTGATCCCGCCCGCTTCGCTCTCGCGGACGTTGGCCTTGCGGATCGTGTCGAGCAGGCGCGTCTTTCCGTGGTCGACGTGACCCATGATCGTGACGACCGGCGGCCGGAACTCGAGGTCGTCGTCGCCACCGTCGTCCTCGCCGTAGGAGAGGGAGAAGCTGTCGAGCAGCTCGCGGTCCTCCTCCTCCGGGCTGACGACCTGGACGACGTAGTTCATCTCCGAGCCGAGCAGCTCGAGGATCTCGTCGGACACCGACTGGGTGGACGTGACCATCTCGCCGAGGTGGAACAGCACCTGCACCAGCGATGCCGGGTTGGCGTTGATCTTGTCGGCGAAGTCGGTCAGCGAGGCGCCGCGAGGCAGCCGGATCGTCTCGCCGGAACCCTTCGGAAGGCGCACACCGCCGACCGAGGGAGCCTGCATCGCGTCGTATTCCTGGCGCTTCTGCCGCTTCGACTTGCGACCCCGACGCGCCGGACCACCGGGACGCCCGAAGGCACCCGCGGCACCGCCGCGACCACGGCCACCGCCACCGCCGGGACGACCGCCACCGCCACCGGGGCGGAAACCGCCACCGGCCGGGGCACCGCCACCAGGACCGCCGGCACCGCCGCCGGGGCGGAAACCGCCACCGCCGCCGCCACCACCGGGCCGGAAGCCACCGCCGCCGCCACCAGGACGACCACCGCCGCCGCCGCCGGGACCACCCGGACGACCGCCACCAGGGCCACCACGGCCACCAGGACCGCCGGGACCACCACGACCGGGACCTGCCGGTCGGGCCGGCATCATGCCGGGGTTGGGCCGAGGCGGCATGTTGCCGGGGTTCGGGCGCGGGCCACCAGCGCCGGGCGCACCCGGACGCGGACCACCGGGCCGCGGGCCCGGACGCGGACCGCCCGGACCGGGCCGGTCACCCTGCGCCGGAGCCTGGCCGGTGCCCTGTGCGGGCGGGCCGGGACGCGCCGGCGGGGTCGGCCGCGGCGGAGCGCCGGAACCGACACCGAACGGGTTGTTGCCCACCCGCGGCGTACGCGGGCCGGGCTTGGGCGACTGCGACCGCGGCGGCACCGTGCCGGCGTCGGCAGCAGCGGCCGGAGCCTGCTGCGCGGCAGCGGGCCGGGCCGCAGGCGTCGCCGGAGCGGCCGGCGCTGCGGGTGCCGCAGGCGCGGCGGGCTGCTGGCGCGGACCGGGGCGAGGGCCCGGACGCGTGGCACCCGCGCCGGGCGCGGGCTGACCAGCGGCCGGAGCCGAGGACTGGTCCGTGGACGGGCCGGCCGCCGGAGCGGACGGACGCGAATCCGTACCGGGTCCGGGCACCGACGGGCGCGCCTGGCCGGGAACCGGCGGACGCGGACCCGGACGCGGACCCGGCGCCTGCGGGCGCGGGCCGGACTGACCGGAGGACTGACCGGGCGCGCCGGACCGCTGCGGTCGGGCGCCACCGCCCGGGCGGCCCTTGTTGTCGTTGGAACCCCCGGAGACGGACTCCCGCAGCTTGCGGGCGACCGGGGCTTCGACGGTGGAGGACGGCGACTTCACGTACTCCCCGAGGTCCTGCAACTTGCTCAGGACCTGTTTGCTGCTGATGCCGAGCTCTTTGGCGAGCTCGTGCACGCGGGCCTTGCCTGCCACTGCACTCCTTGATTATCGGAGGCCGGCGGCGAAACCCGCACGACCTCTAGGCCTGGTGTCGAAGCACGTTCATGGTGCGATCTTCACGACTGGCTCATGACGGGTCGACCTTGCTTTCGGCTGTGCCGGACCCGGGTCGGTCCCGGGCCCCGAACTGCTCGTCCAGATGCATCTCTTCCACGTACTTCCGCACCTGATCCACCGGCAGCGGTCCCGGAACGCGCAGGGCGCGTGGGAACGCTGAACGGCGATCGGCTCGGGCGAGGCACTCCGGAGCGGGGTGCAACCAGGCACCACGTCCAGGGAGCCGCCGGCGCGGGTCCGGGGCGAGAACCCCATCCACCACGACGACACGCAGGAGAACGCCGGCCGCGGATCGGGTGCGGCAGCCGATGCAGGTGCGCACCGGCCCGGTCGCCCGATCGTGGGCCGAGGCTGAGTGTAGCGCAGCACCTCTACCGGTCGTGCCCCCGCGCTCGTCTCCGCCCACAGCGGCCTCCTCCGTCGGGCCTGCCATCCCCCGGCCCATCGAGCATCCCTCCAGGGATCGGGAGGCGTGCCGCCCCGCGACCCGTACGGCCGTTGCGGCGGCGACCCGGCGACGTCAGTCGGTGCCGGACCCGGCTCCGCCGGAGTCAGCGCCGGTGGGGACCCCCGCGCGGGGATCGGCGTCGCTGCGGATGTCGATGCCCCAGCCCGTCAGGCGGGCAGCGAGGCGGGCGTTCTGGCCTTCCTTGCCGATGGCCAGCGACAGCTGGAAGTCGGGCACCACGACCCGCGCCCTGCGCATCTTCTCGTCGACGACCGTGACCGACACCACCTTCGACGGCGAGAGCGCGTTGCCGACGAACGTCGCCGGATCGTCCGACCAGTCGATGATGTCGATCTTCTCGCCGGCCAGCTCGCTCATCACGTTGCGCACCCGCGCGCCGACCGGACCGATGCAGGCACCCTTGGGATTGACCCCGGCCACCGTGGAGCGCACCGCGATCTTCGACCGGTGCCCGGCCTCGCGCGCCACCGACACGATCTCCACCGTGCCGTCGACGATCTCGGGCACCTCGAGCGCGAACAGCTTGCGGACCAGGTTCGGATGCGTGCGGCTCAACGTGATCTGGGTGCCGCGCATTCCGCGCGTGACCCCGACGACGAAGCAGCGGATCCGCTCACCGTGCTCGTAGCGCTCCCCCGGCACCTGCTCGGCCTGCGGCAGGACACCCTCGGTCTGCGGCGACAGCTGGACGATCACCACGCCGCGGGCGTTGGCGCGCGCGTCGCGCTGCACCACGCCGGCGACGATCTCGCCCTCCTTCGCGGCGAACTCGCCGTAGGTGCGCTCGTGCTCGGCGTCGCGCAGCCGCTGCAGGATGACCTGCCGGGCCGTGGTGGCGGCGATGCGCCCGAAGCCCTCCGGGGTGTCGTCCCACTCCGTGGTGGAGCCGTCCTCGCGGGTCTCGGTGGCCAGCACCCGGACCAGCCCGGTCTTGCGGTCGATGTCGATCCGCGCGTGCGCCTGGTGGCCGTCGGTGTGCTTGTAGGCGGTGATCAGGGCCGTCTCGATGGCCTCGATCACGGTTTCGAACGGGATGTCCTTGTCCCGCTCGATGGCGCGCAGCGCCGCGATGTCGACGTTCATGATCCTTCCTCCGCCGGCGCCGGACGGGTGGCGCCGAGGGCGCGCAGCTCCGCCTCGGGAGCCGGCTTGAACTCCACCTCGACCGCTGCGCGCCGCACCTCGGCGTAGCGCAGATCGCGCTTCTTCCCGTCGACCAGCACGACGACCGACTCGGCGCCCGCGGCGCCGACCCGGCCCGTGAACTTGGCACCGTCGTTCGTGGTGACCGCGACCTTGCGCAGGTGCGCGCGCTGCCAGTGGCGCTGCTTGGTCAGCGGCCGCTCGGCCCCCGGCGAGGTGACCTCCAGGGTGTACGAGCCGTTGATCAGGTGGTCGTGGCGGTCCAGCTCCGCGGAGACCGACCGCGACAGCCCGGCCAGATCGTCCAGCGCGATGCCGCCCTCGGCATCGACGATCACCTTGACGGTGTGTCGCCTGCCCGCCACCCGTACGTCGAGATCGTCGAGCTCGAAACCGGCGCCGGTGACGACCGGTTCCAGCACGCCGTACAGCTGCCCGGGCAGCTGCCCGGGTTCCGGCTGTACGGGTCGGGACGACGGCATGACGAACTCCTCCTGCGACGCGGGGATCCTCGGACGTGGCGCGGACCGCGGACGCGGTGCGGTCCGTCAGCGTAGCGCGCCGCGACAGGCTGCCCGTCCGACAGTCGACCGCCGCAGGCCGGCGGCCACGGGCCTGGCAGGATGGCGGGTCGGCGGCTCGGGTGTGCGACAGGTGCACGATCGGCACACGACAGGGCCGCACACCGGCGACGCGATGTGGTGAGGAGGCCCGTGGACCCGCTGCTCCGGCCCTCCGGCCCTCGCTTGACCAGGCGGCACCTGCTCACCAGGGTGCTCCCCGCCGCCGTCGCGCTCCCGGCCGTCGTGAGCGGTTGCTCCGTGTTCGGCCAGGGCTCGGCGAAGGCGCCCGACCCACTGCCCGGCCTCGCCGACGGGGCACGGGCCGATGCCGCGCTCGCCGCGGCGGCCATCGCAGCCGACCCCAGCCTGCGCGGCCGGCTCGAGCCACTGCGCGCTGCCCGCACCACGCACGCCGCGGAGCTGGACCGCATGCTCGGCCGCCCGCCGAGCACCGCCGTGCCGGCCGCCCCGGCGAACCCGAACGCGACTCCGCGGTCGGCCGCAGCCACGTCGTCCCCGCCGTCGGGCACCGCTCCGTCGGGCACCGCACCGTCCGGCACCGCCCGGCGGGATGCCCCGGGGGTGCGGCAGGTGCACGACGCGATCGCCGCATCGGCTGCCGCAGCGTCGGAGGCCACGCTCGTCCTGCCGGCCGAGAAGGTCGGGCTCGTCGCCTCCGTCGCGGCCTGCTGCTCCACCTACGCGGCGCTGTTGTGAGCCGACCGGAGCCCTCGATGACCAACCCCTTCACGGTCACCCCCGGCCGGACTCCCGCACCCCGTCCGCCGCGTCCCGCGAACATCGACGAGACCGCGGTCGCGGCCGTCCAACGCGCGCTGGGAGCCGAGCACGCCGCCGTGTGGTGCTACTCGCTGGCGGTCGCGTTCCTCGGCCCCGAGCAACGCGCCGCCGCCCGCGCCGACGCCGACGCGCATCGCGAGCTGCGCGGCCAGATCGCGCGCACCCTCAGCGACCTCGGCTCCCAGCCGGTGTCGGCGCAGCCGGCGTACTCCACCCCGGAACCGGTCACCGCGGCGGCGTCGGCGACGCGGCTGCTCGTCGTCGCCGAGACCGACACCCTCACGGCATGGCGGTCGGTGCTGGAGCGCACCACCGATCGCGCGCTGCGCAAGGCCGCGCTCGACGCGCTCACCTCGGCCACCGTGCGGTGCGCGCGCTGGCGGGGTGTCGTCGGCACCGGGCCGGCGGTGCCGGAGCTGCCCGGAGCACCCGAGACCGCGCGCTGAGCTAGGTGAGGGCCGCCACGACGCGGTCGAGGTCGTTCTGGTCGTTGTAGAGGTGGAAGCCCACCCGCACCCCGCCGGCACGCACGCTCGATCGCACTCCCGCGGCAGCGAGCCGCTCGCCGACGGCGGTGCCGGGCAGCGACACGATCGCCGAACCCGCCGGCGGCAGGCCCAACTCGCCCCGCAGCGCATCGGCCAGCCCGACGCAGTGCGCGTGCACCGCGGCCCGGTCCAGCCCGGCCAGCCACGGCAGCGCCACCGCCGCGCCGACATGGGCGTGCCACGCCGGCGAGATGTCGAGCGCCCGCGCGTCCGGGGCCACGCGCAGCGGCAACCCGTACACCGTGGTCCACGGATCGGCCCCGGCGAACCAACCGGCCTGGTGCGGCACGTGCGCCAGGTCTTCCCGCAGGGCATCGCCGATCGCCATCCAGGCCGCGCCGCGCGGGGTGAGCAGCCACTTGTAGGCGGCGCCGACCACGACGTCGGCCCAGCTGACGTCGGCGTCGAGCCAGCCCAGTGACTGGGTGGCGTCCAGCACCACCATCGTGCCGGCGGCCTGGGCGGCGCGCAGCCCGGCGAGATCGGCGACCGCGCCGTCGGCGGACTGCACGACGCTCACCGCGACGACGTCGGCGTCGACCGCGCGCTCGACCACCTCGGCGTCGGGCACCTCGTCGACGACCACTCCGCGCCCGGCCTGCGCGGCGAAGGGGAACGTGACGCTGGTGAAGTCGCCCGCGCGCACCACCGCCCTGGCGCCGGCGGGCAGGCCCGCCGCCACCTGCGCGACGAGCTGCGACACCGCACTGCCGATCGCGACCCGCGACCGCGGCACGCCGACGAGCTCGGCGAACGCCGCGCGCGCGGTCGCGATCGCGGGGTCGTAGTCCGGCGGCGCGACCGCGCCCCGCCGCCAGTCGTCCACCGCCCCGGCGACCGCGTCGGCAACGCTGACGGACGGGATACCCACGCTGGGGGTGTTCAGGTACCCGTCGGGGACGTCGAACTGCTCGCCGAATGCCTTCCGCACATCCCGCATCATGGTCGACATGGAGTCGACCGTCATCGAGATTCGCACCGGCAACCGCGAGACCGTCGTCGATCTCACCACCGAGATCGAGGAGTTCCTCCGCTCCGTCCCGGCCGGGGACGGGCTGCTGAACGTGTGGGTGCCGCACGCCACCGCCGGCGTCGCGATCATCGAGACCGGCGCGGGCAGCGACGCCGACCTGCTCGCCGCCCTGCGCACCGTCCTACCGGCCGACGACCGCTGGCAGCACCGGCACGGCAGCCCCGGGCACGGCCGCGACCACGTGCTGCCGGCGTTCATCGCCCCGTCGGCGTCGGTGCCGGTGCTGCAGGGGAGCCCGGCGCTGGGCACCTGGCAGTCGATCTGCCTGGTCGACACGAACGGCGACAACCCGGTGCGGCAGGTCAGGCTCTCGTTCCTGGCGGGCTGATCGCGTCGAAGTCACTGTTCCCGCCCTTCGAAGGGCGGGAACAGTGATCTCGACGCGATCATGAGCGCAGTGGCTCAGTGCGCGCCGCCCGGCGCCTCGAACACGAATGTCCGCCCGCCCATGCGGACGCGCGTGCCCGGCACGAGCCGGCGGGACCGCCCGGGCTGCAGCGGCGACCATCCCTGCTGGGTGGGGCCGGCGACGAACGTGCCGTTGCGCGATCCGGTGTCGGCGAGCAGCACGTCCCACCCGTCGATGCGGATCTCGGCGTGCACCCGCGACACCGCGCCCGACCGGTCCTCCACCACGATCGAGCCCAGCTCCCCGGCCGACACGCGCTGATCGGACTCGGGCATCCGGCCGACCAGATATTCGGAGTCGACGGTGTACGAGGCGCCGTCGTCGAACACCAGCACACCCAGCGCCGGACGGGCCCCCACCACGAGCGCGCCGCGCTCGTCCACGCGAGCACCGCACTGGTTGCAGAACTGCGACCGCGGGTCGTTGAGGTGCCCACGCGGGCACATGTGGCCCTGCACCTCCTGGGCTTCGGCCGTGGCCGTCGCCGTCGCTCCGAGTGCCTCGCCGTTGAGGTGCCCGTTGCGGATGGTCATGGGCTCGACCGGAGCCGACCGGGGCGCGGGTACCGGCCCCGACGACTCCCGCTCAGGCAGCCCCGTCGGCACGGGGGCTGCCTGTGTGGCCTGCTCGACACCCGGACGGCCCTGCTGGTTCTGCTGAGACTGCTGGGCCTCGGGGGGCGCGGCGAGGGTGCTGGCGACCATCGCCTCGCTGCCGGCGCGCGGTGTGGGGGGCTCCTCGGCGCTCGCCGCGACGGTGTCGGGCGGCTCCTCGGCCGGATCCGACCGGGTGTGGACGGAGTGTCGCCCCGGCTGCCCGGACGGCAGGGCCGGTGGCGCCGGCGGCGGCGGGGCGACCCACGGCGACCGTGCGTCGTGGCCCGGATCCGAGCCGGGCGCCTCCGGTCCCCCGTCCGGGGCGCCGAACCACTCGCCGGGGCTGAACTCCTCGTCGGAGCCAGGGTCGTCGGCCTGATCGGAGGGCGCTGGCTGCGATGGAGGGACCGGCTGGGCCGACTGCGATGACTGGGCCGACTGCGATGACTGGGCCGACTGGTCGGGCTGCACCGGGGGCAGGGGAACCGACCTGAGCACCGGCGCGGGCGGCGTCGGCAGCCCGTCGGAAGCGTCCGACCTGCGCACATCGAACGCGGGCGCCACGCCGTTGCCGTTCGGACGTGGGGCCGGATCGGGCGCCAGCGGCGAACGGTCCAGTGGCGAGCGATCCAACGGCGAGCGATCCAACGGGGTGCGGCCCAGTGGCGAGCGGTCCAGCGGTGAACGATCCAACGGCGAGCGGTCCGAGGGCGCGCGGTCCAGCGGCGACGCGACCTGCCGCGGCTCCTGCGGGAGCGGTCGGGCCGCGGCGGACTGCGTCGGGCGCATGCCGACCAGGCCGCCGGACTGCACGATCACGCCCGCTCCCGGCACGACGCCGGCACGCAGGTCGAGCACGTCGGGAACGCCGCCGACACGACTCGGTGCCCCGTGCAGCGCCAGCCGGATCGGCCCGTCCGGCGCGGTGAGCAGGCGGTCGGTCCACGCGGCGGCATCGGTGCCGGACAGGACGACGTCGCCGACCTCCACCGCGGCTGCCCCCGACAGGAACACAGCCAGCTGCTCGCCGGCCGGGGCGACCGTGCCGAACACGATGCGGTCGGGCAGGTCGTCCTCGCCCGCCAACCAGCGGGCGAGCGACCGGGCCAGTCCACGCCCCGGGTCGGGCCCGGCGGCGTCGGAGCACAGGCGCAGGAGCCGACGGACCAGGTCCGGTTCCGGGCTGCGAGCCACGCAGACCACACCGGGGAACCGCGCGACCACCTCTCCGGGGTCACCGGACAGCACCGCCACGCGGGCCGCGTCGAACTCCATCAGACCACCCTCCCCCAGACCCGGGCGGGCCCGGACGACACCGGTACTTGCGTCCGGAGCCATCCGACTATCCCCGGGGCGGCCGAAGAGGGCAAGGACGCCCGCCACACCCCGCCGACCTGCATGAACCTCGACGAGTACGGGCGGTGCGCGCCCGCCCACGCAGCGCATCCGCGCACGCGTGCGGCTGGACGCCCGATCATCGGCCCCTGCATCGTCGGCCCCCGCATCGTCGCCCTCCCCGACCGTCCGGTCCAGCCGGCTCGGTCAGC
Source organism: uncultured Actinomycetota bacterium (assembly GCA_963727745.1). Classification (GTDB taxonomy): domain Bacteria; phylum Actinomycetota; class Actinomycetes; order Mycobacteriales; family Pseudonocardiaceae; genus Pseudonocardia. Next base: position 394,507 of record CAVSHL010000016.1, on the reverse strand, counting down.
CCGTCCGTATGACGTCGCGCACGTGCGCCACAGCCTCGGCCACCGCGACTTCGACGCGTTCACCGCTGCGGCGGTCCTTGACCTCGACGACGCCGTTGGCCAGCCCGCGACCGACGACGAGGATCGTCGGCACGCCGATCAGCTCCGCATCGGCGAACTTCACGCCCGGCGACGAGTTGCGGTCGTCCAGCAGCACCTGCAGCCCCGTGGCCTCGAGCTCGCCGGCGAGCTGCTCGGCACCCGCCTTGATCTCGTCGGTCTTGCCGGCGATCACGACGTGCACGTCGAACGGGCTGACCACGCGCGGCCACACGAGGCCGTGCTCGTCGTGGTTCTGCTCGGCGAGCACGGCGACCAGCCGCGACACCCCGACGCCGTAGGAGCCCATCGTGATGCGGATCGGCTTGTTCTTGGCGTCCAGCGCGTCGAGGCCGAACGCGTCGGCGAACTTGCGGCCGAGCTGGAACACGTGCCCGATCTCGATGCCGCGGGCGGCCTCGAGCGGGCCGGAGCCGTCGGGCGCCGGATCGCCGGGGCGCACGTCGGCGGCCTCGATCGTGCCGTCGGGGGTGAAGTCGCGACCCGCGACCAGGTCGACGACGTGGTGGTCGGCCTTGTCGGCGCCGGTGACCCACGCCGTGCCCGTGACGATGCGCGGGTCGACGAGGTAGCGCACCCCGTTCGCGGCCAGCGCCCCGGGACCGATGTAGCCCTTCACGAGGAAGCCGTTGCGGGCGAAGTCGGCCTCGTCCAGCAGCGCCACCTCGGCGGGGTGCAGGGCGGCCTCGACGCGCTTCATGTCGACCTCGCGGTCGCCCGGCACGCCCACACCGAGCAACGTCCACTCGGTGGTGCCCGGCGCGCGGGTCTTGAGCAGCACGTTCTTCAGGGTGTCGGCCGCGGTGAACTCGCGGTCGAGGCCGGCACCGTTGAGGAAGGCGACGAGCGACGCGATCGTCGGAGTGTTCGGCGTGTGGTGCACCTGCGCCTCGGCGAGCCCGTCGAGCGGGCGGGCCGGCGGGGCCGGCGTGGTGACGGCCTCGACGTTGGCCGCGTAACCGCCTGCGCTGCGCACGTAGGTGTCCTCGCCGGTCTCGGCGACGGCGAGGAACTCCTCTGACGCCGAGCCACCCATGGCACCGGACACCGCGGACACGATCACGTACTCCAGGCCCAGCCGCTCGAAGATCCGCTGGTAGGTCGCACGGTGCGCCTGGTAGGAGCGCTCCAGACCCTCGTCGTCGAGATCGAACGAGTAGGAGTCCTTCATCAGGAACTCGCGGCCGCGCAGGATCCCGGCCCGCGGACGCGACTCGTCGCGGTACTTCGTCTGGATCTGGTAGAGCGAGACCGGGTAGTCCTTGTACGAGCTGAACTCACCCTTCACCAGCTGGGTGAACATCTCCTCGTGCGTCGGCCCGAGCAGGTAGTCCCCACCCTTGCGGTCCTTGAGCCGGAAGATGTTCGGCCCGTACTCGGTCCAGCGGCCGGTCTGCTCGTACGGCTCGCGGGGCAGCAGCGCCGGCAGCAGGATCTCCTGGGCGCCCATGGCGTCCATCTCCTCGCGGACGATCCCCTCGACCGCGCGCAGCACCTTCAGCCCCAGCGGCAGCCAGTCGTAGATCCCCGGGGCGACGCGACGGACGTAGCCGGCGCGGACGAGCAGCTTGTGGCTCGGTACTTCCGCGTCGGCCGGATCCTCACGCAGGGTACGCAGGAACAACGACGACATCCGGGTCAACACGCGACGAGGGTAGCGACGTCGTCCACGTCCGGTCGCGCCGGTTACCCAGCCCGGTAGACCAGGAGCACCAGGTCGCCCATCGGCCGTGCCTCCACCAGGTGCAGGTCGAGCCGCTGCGCCACCGTCCCGGTGGGCCGTCCGGCGGACGTTCCGCCGAACCGCGGAGCGTCCGAGTCGCCCACCACCAGCGGCGCCACCACCAGTTGCAGCTCGTCGACCACCCCGGCGTCGATCATCAACCGGTGCACCTGAGCGCCGCCCTCCACCATCAGCCGCGCCACCCCGCGCGCGGACAGATCGCTCAGCACCCGGTCGATGTCGATGGGGTCCCCGGCGTCGACGACGGTCGCCGACCCGCCGAGCCCGGCCATCGCCCGCTCCGGGCGCGACGTGTACACCAACCGCGGGGCGTCACCGACAGTGAAGAACCGGGCCTGCGGATCCAGCTCTCCGGAACCGCTGAGAACCACCTTCACAGGGTCCGCTCCGCGTGACCGGTCGCGCAGCACGAGCCGCGGATCGTCACGGCGCAACGTGCCCGCGCCGATCAAGATCGCGTCCACCTCGGCCCGCTCCGCGTCGACCCGATCCAGGTCGGCGGCGTCGGACAGCACGAGCCTGGACGACGAGGTGTCGTCGATGGCGCCGTCGAGGCTCATGGCGGCGGACAGCAGCACGTATGGCCGGAGCACGCCCCGATCCTGCACGGCAGGGCGGCGAAGCTCTCGCCGGGGATGTCAGCAAAGCCACTTTCAGGACGGATTCGGTCCTGAAAGTGGCCTTGCTGACACTAGAACCGGGGACCGCCAGACCGAACGGCGCAGCCCCTACCGCCGACTGCCCCAGCCCGGCGCAACCGCCGCGAGCCGGAGCGCCGCAGGCGCGACAAATCGAGCACAGCTCAGTTGAAGTCCAGGGCCTCCACCTTGGCCGTCGACTCGGCGTGGGTGGGCTTCTGCGCGCCCCCGACGGCGACGACGGAGTTGCCGATCACGTCGAACGCCATGCCGTGCCGGGGGGTGGTCAGCGGCGCGAGGGTGGTCCACATGCCGGTGTCGACGTCGTAGGCCTCGACGGTGCCGAGCACGTCGCGGGGCAGTTCCCCGCCGGCCACGACGAGGCGGCCGTCGAAGCAGGCCGCGCCGAGGCCGCCGCGGGCGGTGGGCATCGGCGGCAGGGACGTCCAGGTGTTGGTGGCGGGATCGAACCGCTCGAACGTCGCCAGGTTCTTCGACGACGACAGCTGCCGGCCCCCGATGGCGTAGACGAACCCGCCGCCGGCGCTGCCGGCGAGGTGCTCGCGGGGGGTCGGGATGGGCGCACCTTCGGTCCACGCCTTGCCGTCGAACACGTCGGTCTGCGGGGCGAGCTGCCCGTTGGTCTGCCCGCCGAACAGGACGATCTTGTCGGCGACGACGGCCGCGGCGGCCGCGACCCGCGGGCGCAGCAGCTTCGGCATCTCGGCCCACTTGCCGTCGCGCAGCGCGAACACCTGGTCGGAGTTGCGCCCGGACTGGTTGCCGTCGGCCGGGGTCCAGCCGCCCAGCACCCACAGCTCGCCGTTGTAGTTGACGGCGGTGACGTGGTGCAGCGGCATCGGCAGGTCGGGGGCCTTGGTCCAGGTGTCGATCGCCGCGTCGTAGGCGTACACGTCGGCGGTGGCCACGTTGGTCGTGAGCCCGCCGACCACCCACAGCCGCCCGTCGACGACGGCGGATCCGGTGAACTGCCGGGCCACCGGGGCGTCGTGGAGCGGGCGCCACTGCCTGGCGGGACCGAGCCGGCGCGGCGGCAGCACCAGCGACTCGGCGGTCGCGGTGGACGCCTCGTGGCTCGGCTTGGCGGCCCCGTCGAACGCGAAGACGGTGGTGCCGACCGCGGCGAGTGCCAACCCGTGCCGCGGGGTGTTCATCCGCTGTAGCGGCGACCAGGTGTTGGACACGATGTCGTACTGGTCGACCCGGTCGATCACGGCGGCCGGCGCCTCGCCACCTGCGACGACGATGCGGCCGTCGACGAAGACCCCGCTGAAGCTGCCGCGGGGGGTGGGCAGCGGTGCCATCTTCTCCCAGGTGTTCGCCTCGGGGTCGTAGCGCTCGACGGCGTCGGTGTTCTTGTCCGACGACAGCGCGCGCCCGCCGATCGCGTACGCGTAGCGGCCGTCGGTGACCAGTGCCAAGTGCTCGCGCAGGGTGGGCATGTCCGCGGCGCGCGTCCACCTCGTGCCGTCGAAGACCTCCGTGGTCGGCACGAGCTGGCCGTTCGCCTGTCCCCCGGTGACGATGATCCGGTTGCCGATGGTGACGGCGCCGCCGGCGACGCGCGGGCCGAGCAGCGCCGGGAGCTCGGTCCAGTTCTGGCTCTGCAGCGCGTAGACCTTGGTGTTCTGGACCGCGTTGAGCTGGGCGCCGGTCGGCTGCCAGCCGCCGAGCACGACGATCTGACCGTTGTAGGTGGTGGCCATCTCGTGGTGCAGCGGCACCGGCAGCGGGGTGGCGTCCTTCCACGAGCTGATCGCAGCGTCGTAACCCTGGACGGCGGTGGTGGCGGCCTTGTCGGTGAGTCCACCGATGACCCAGACCACGCCGTCGGCCATGGTCGTGGCGACCTGCTGGCGGGCGGTCGGGGTGTTGGCGAGCGGTGTCCACGGGACGTTGGTGGGCGACGGCCCGGGAATCTGCGTGCCGGGCGGGGTCGCGCCGTTCAGCAGGTAGACCCCGGCCACCGAGAGGCCGCCGAGCAGCAGCACCGCGGCCGTGACGAGCGCGATCACCCGCGCCCTCCGGCCCTTGCGGGCGGGCGGCTCGGGCGGTGGTGGCGGCTGGTCGGGGATGGTGAGGCCGGGCGGTGGCATCCGGCCGGACGAGCCACCGCCGGTGGGCCAACCGCCGCCGGTGGGCCCGGACGGGTGGTTGCGATAGGTACCGGTCGCCTGTCGCGGCGGGACGACCTGAGTGGCGGCGTCGGTGCCCGTTGTGGACCCCCACGGCCGATCCACCAGCTCGAAGGAGCGGGAGACCCGCGACGGCGAGTGCTCGTCGGGCACGTGCGCGGTCTCGGTGACGTCCGGGCCATGGCGCCGGGCGGCCGGCAGCGCCATCTCGGCGACCTGTTGGCCGGTGACGCGCTGCACCTCCTGCAGCTCCCGACCGAACGCCTCGGCCGACACGGGGCGCATCGCCGGATCCTTGGCCATGGCGCGTTCGAGCACGGCGCAGAGCGGTTCGGGCACCCCGTGGCCGCGCAGGTCGGGGATGGGCTGGCCGGTGATGCGCAGGAACTGCGCGATGATCTCCTCGCCGTCGCGGCGCTCGAACGCCGCCCGACCGGCGATGATCGAGAACAGGGCGGCCCCGAGGCCGTAGATGTCGGACTGCGCGGTGGGCGGGTTGCCGTTGAGCACCTCGGGGGCGCTGTAGGAGAGCGACCCGGTGAACGCGCCGGTCGCGGTCTCGAAGCCGCCCTCGATGCGGGCGATGCCGAAGTCGGTGAGCTGGGCCTCGCCGTAGTCGGACATGAGGATGTTGCCGGGCTTGATGTCGCGGTGCAGGGTGCCGACGCGGTGCGCGCTCTCCAGCGCCCCCGCCAGCCGCACGCCGAGCCGGGCGGCCTCGGCCCAGCCGATGGGGCCCTCCTTGCGCACCCGCGAAGCGAGGGAGTCGAGCGACTGGAACGGCATGACGATGAACGGCCGGCCGCTGCCGGTGACGCCGACCTGCAGCACGTCGACGACGTTGGGGTGGCCGGACAGCCCGCCCATGGCACGGCCCTCGCGGAAGAACCGCTCGCGGCTGACCTGGTCGAGGTCGGTGTGCAGCAGCTTCACCGCGACCGTGCGGTTCAGCTCCTCCTGGCGGCAGCGGAACACGACGCCGAAGCCACCGCGGCCCACCTCCACCGCATCGGTGAAGCCGGCGCGCGCGAGATCGACGACGACGGCCGGACGGCCGCCTGCGGTCGGTGGGTGCTCGAAGTCGGTAGCCACGTCGGATGCCCGATCAGGGGGTCGGCTTGCCGGTGGTGGCGGCGCGGACCTCCGCCAGGGTGATCGCCCCGCGCCGCAGCGCCTCGTTGGCGAGCCGCGTACGTCGGCGTTCACCCTCGCCGCCGACCCCGAACTTGTCGTAGAGGCGCAGCAGGTGCTGCTTGACCGCGGCCTCGCTCACCCACAGCTCCTGCGCGATCTGCCGGGTCGATGCGGGCTCGGTGAACATCTCCGCGCCCGTCATGGGCCGGAAGAGCGCGATCAGCACGTCCCGTTCACGGGGAGTGAGCTGGGGCGGCGGCGCCTGGGCCTCCGTGACATCGGCGGTGTCGTGGCTGCGGTCGCCGCGCACGACGATGCGGGTGCGCCCGATGCGCACCTCGTCGCCGGGGCTCACCCGAGCCTCGCCCGACACGCGGTTGCCGTTGACGAAGGTGCCGTTGCGTGAGCTCACATCGCGGACGCTCCACGACCCGGCCAGCCGCTCGAAGACGGCGTGGACGCGGGAGACCTGGCCGTCCTCGGCCAGCACGATGTCGTTGCCCTCGGCCCGGCCGACCGTCAACCGCTCGCCGTCGAGCTGCACAAGATCCGCGCCGGCCTGGCGCCACACCTCCAGGAACGGGTTCATCTCACCACCTTCAGGAACGGTAACCCGAAGCGAACCCCTCGCACAGGATCCCGTCGGGCGGTCACAACAACAAGAGCGTCATCGTCTCCTGGCAAGACGTCGGATCTCGTATCGGATTCATTACGACGATCCTTGACGCGACGTTACGCCGATCGGGGGTATCCGACCCCGTTGTGCCGCAGCGGACGGTCAGCCGTCCAACAGCCCCCCGAGCAGCCGGCCGACCGTCGCCCACTCGATCAGGAAACCGTCATGACCGTAGGGCGAGTCGATGGTCTGCAACCGGGCACCCGGCACACCGGCGACGATCGCCGCCTGTTCCTCGACGGGGTAGAGCCGGTCGGAGGAGATGCCGACGGCCACCGTCCGCGCGCTGATCCCGGCCAGCGCCGCAGCCACCCCGCCGCGGCCCCGGCCCACGTCATGGGCGTTCATCATCTCGGTCAGCCGCACGTAGGACCCGGCATCGAAGCGGCGCAGCAGCTTCGCGCCGTGATGGTCCAGATAGGACTCGACGGCGTAGCGGCCGCCGCCGAAGGGGTCCTCGCCCGCCTGCGGTTCGCGGCCGAACCGCGTCGCGAGCTCGAACGGGCTGCGGTAGCTCAGGTGCGCCATGCGCCGCGCCACGGCCAGCCCGGCGTGCGGACCCTCGCCGGGTGCGGCGTCGTAGTAGTCGCCGCCCCGCCAGCCGGGGTCGGCCCGGATGGCAGCGATCTGGCAGGCCGCCCACGCGATCTGCTCGGCCGACGTCACGGCCGGCGCGGCCAGGACCATCAGCCGTTCCACCCGATCGGGTGCCGTCGCCGCCCATTCCAGCGCGCGCATGCCGCCCATCGAGCCGCCGATCACGCACGCCCACCGCTGCACGCCGAGCGCGTCGGCCAGCACGGTCTCGGCCGTCACCGTGTCGCGCGGGGTCACCAGCGGGAAGCGGCTCCCCCACCGGTGCCCGTCGGGCGCGACCGAGGACGGACCGGTGCTGCCCTGGCAGCCGCCGATGACGTTCGGCGCCACCACGAACCAGCGCTGCGGGTCGAGCGCCTTGCCCGTCCCGATCAGGTCGCCCCACCAGCCGGGCGTGGGATGCCCTGGCTCGGCGGGCCCGGTGACGTGGCTGTCGCCGGTGGCGGCGTGCAGCACCAGCACCGCGTTCGAGCCGTCCGGGGCGAGCGTGCCCCAGGTCTCGTACGCGAGCTGCACCCCGGGCAGCTCGCCGCCCGCCTCCAACGCCAGCGGCGCCGGCAGCGTGATCCACTGCCGGCGCCCGACGGGATCGCCCTCCCGCCACGCACCGGTGACGGGAGGGACGGTGATCGCCGTGCTGCTCACACCTCCTCGCTGCTCTCGGGCGCGTTCGAACTCGCTCTGTCGGTGTTCGCTCAGGCGCCCTTGGCGGCCCGGAAACCGGCCTCGAGGTCGGCCTTGATGTCCTCGATGCCCTCCAGGCCCACCGACAGCCGGACCAGGCCGGGCGTGACCCCGGTGGCCAGCTGCTCCTCACCGGAGAGCTGGCTGTGGGTGGTGGAGGCCGGGTGGATGACGAGGCTGCGCACGTCGCCGATGTTGGCGAGGTGGCTGTGCAGCTCCAGCGCGTCGACGAACCTGCGGCCGGCCTCGACGCCGCCCGTGATCTCGAAGGCGACCACCGCGCCGGCACCCCTGGGCAGGTACTGCTGCTGCAGCGCGTGCCACTGGCTGGACTCCAGACCCGCGTAGTGGACCTTCTCCACCTCGTCGCGCGCCTCGAGCCACTCGGCCACCGCCTGCGCGTTCTGCACGTGCCGCTCGATGCGCAGCGACAGCGTCTCGATGCCCTGGATGAGCAGGAAGCTGTTCTGCGGCGAGATGGCCGGACCGAGGTCGCGCAGCAGCTGCACGCGCAGCTTGATGATGTAGCTCTGCGGGCCGAGGGCCTCCCAGTAGTTGAGGCCGTGGTAGCTCGGGTCCGGGCTGGTGAGGCCGGGGTAACGGTCAGCGTGATCGCCCCACGGGAAGTTCCCGGAGTCGACCACGACACCACCGATGGCAGTGCCGTGCCCGCCGAGGAACTTCGTGGCCGAGTGCACCACGATGTCGGCGCCGAACTCGATCGGGCGCAGCAGGTACGGGGTGGGCACGGTGTTGTCGACGACCAGCGGGACGCCGACCTCGTGGGCGAGATCGGCCACCGCGCGGACGTCGAGCACGTTGCCGCGCGGGTTGCCCAGCGTCTCGGCGTAGAACAGCTTGGTGTTCGGGCGGACGGCGGCCCGCCACTCGTCGAGATTGTCCGGGTCGTCGACGAAGGAGACCTCGATGCCCAGCTTCGGCAGCGTGTAGTGGAACAGGTTGTAGGTGCCGCCGTAGAGCGAGGCGCTGGAGACGAAGTGGTCGCCGGCCTCGGCGATGTTGAGGATCGCCAGGGTCTGCGCGGCCTGCCCGGACGCGAACGCCACCGCCGCGAGGCCACCCTCCAGCGCCGCGACGCGCTGCTCCAGCACGTCCTGCGTCGGGTTCATGATCCGCGTGTAGATGTTGCCCAGCTCGGCGAGCCCGAACAGGTTCGCGGCGTGCTCCGTGTCGCGGAAGGTGTACGAGGTGGTCTGGTAGATCGGCGTGGCGCGGGCGCCGGTCGTCGGGTCGGACTGGGCGCCGGCGTGGACCTGCTTGGTCTCGAACGACCAGGCGGCGGTGGGGTCGGGTGTGGACACAGTGATCTCCCGGAACTCGTGCGATGAGGAAGAGCGGACGGAGCGAGTCAGCGCGGGAGGCGACAGACGGCGCTCGTGACGCGCATGAGGTCGACATGGCGACGGGTCACGAGGCGAAGCACGCCAGCAACGTATCCGCGACCTCTGATCGGCACAACCGCCGTCGCCCCACCGGGACGATCGTCACGCGGCCCACTGGGTAGCGTCACAGTGTGCTTGTCCTGCTGCCTCCGTCGGAGACGAAGCTCGACGGGGGCGACGGCCCCCCGCTGCAGCTCGACGCGCTCCGCCACCCCGAGCTGGCGGCGGCGCGCAAGGAGCTCGTCGAGGACGTCGTCGCGCTGTCCGGCGACGTCGTGGCCAGCCGCGCAGCGCTGGGCCTCTCGCCGCGGCAGGACGGAGAGATCGCCCGCAACGCCGCCCTGTGGACCGCGCCGACCGCGCCGGCGCTGCTGCGCTACACCGGAGTGCTCTACGACGCGCTCGACGTCCGGTCGCTCAAGGGCGCCGCGGCGGCGCGGGCGCAGACCCGCCTCGCCGTCGGATCAGCGCTGTTCGGGTTGCTGCACGCCGACGACCCCGTCCCGGCCTACCGGCTGTCCGCCGGATCCGTGCTGCCCGGCCGCGGCACGCTCGCGGCGTTCTGGAAGCCGGCGCTGGAGCCCGTCCTCGCCGCGATCGCCGCGGGTGAGCTCGTGGTGGACCTGCGGTCGGGCTCCTACGCCGCGATCGCCCGCGTCCCCGGCGCCGTGACAGCCACGGTCCTGGCCGAGCACGCCGACGGACGGCGCACGATCGTCAGCCACTTCAACAAGGCGCACAAGGGCGCGCTCGCCCGCGTGCTCGCCGGCAGTCGCGCCGAGCCCGCCGACGCCGGGGCCGTGGCGACACTGGCCCGCCGGGCCGGCATGCGAGTGGAGCGGCCGGCACCGCACGCGCTGGAGATCATCGTCCCGGCCTGAGAACCCGGCAGCAGCCCTGAGGTGGCGTTGATCAAGGGCAAATGGTCGTTCTGAAGCGATTCGGAAGCGACCTTTTGCCCTTGATCAACAGCGCGCCTAGGGCATCACTGTCCGTGATCATCGCCCCCGACCGGTGCTGGGATGCCCTCCGGGTGAGCGTCCTTCCCCATTGGGGTCGCGTTCCCGCCTCGATCAGGTGAGCATCCGCGACCTCTCTGGACTCTCCGTGCGCATCAGCCTCAGCTGTAACAGCAACCCCAGAAGCCACACGGAGCACGGAGGCCGTCATGACGCGCACACCGACTCGTCGGCTGCGGACCGTGGCCGTCGCCGCCGTCCTCGCCTTCCTCACCGTCCCGGTCGTCGCCGGCACCGCGGACGCCGCGATCGATCCGTGCGCGCTGCTCCACCGCGTGGTGGCCCCGGCGACACCCGGCTCCGCCCCGACCGTTCCGGGGCCCGCGGCGCCCGGCTCGACCCCCCAGTCCGCGGGCGCTCAGCCCGCCCCCACCCCGTCAGCCGCACCGGCCGACGACCAGCCGGGCGCGGACCAGCCCACCACCGACCAGCCCACCACCGACCAGCCCGAAGACGGGTCGGATGATGACCAGTCGGACGACTCGTCCGGCGACGGGTCCGACGAGGGCCATCGCGCGGCTGCACCGGCTGTCGACCCGCCGGCCCCCGGTGTCCCGGCCCCGACCGCGGCCCCGGCCGTCCCCGCAGTGCCTGCCGCGTCCCCGACCCGAGCTGCGGCTCCTGCCCCGGCCACCCCCGCAGCCGCCCCCGGCGGCCCGCGCGAAGCGGCCGATCCGGTCCCGCCCGGCATCCTCGGCGCGACGGCCCCGCTGCCCGTGGTGTGCCACCCGGGCAGCGACCGCCCGTACTTCGGGAAGGCGGACTGGCTGTGGGGCGCGATCCCGCCGAACCCGGTCCTCGACAGCGGGTCGGCCGGCATGGTCGAAGGGCTGGCGACGGGCGAGCACATCGCCAACATCGGCGACTTCGGTGTGACCCTGCGTGGCCCGGACGGCATCACCGCCGCGACGCCGCGGTTCCCCGTCTCGTTCTCGGAGACGGGCAACTGGGGACCGGACCCGTTCGGTGGCCGCCTGATGCCGATCCCACCGGGCACCCCGATCGCCCCGGGCTCGGACGGGCACCTCGCCGTCGCCGACCCGCTCACGAACTCGGTCTACAACCTCTGGATGGCGAAGGACGGCGGCGCGGCGTGGACGGCCGGGTGGGGCGCGATCACCCCGCTCGACGGGGACGGTCGCGAGATCAACGGCAGCTCGACCGGGGCGGGCATCGCGCGGTTCGCGGCGGTGGTGCGGGAGGCGGAGCTCGCGTCCGGGGTCATCCCGCACGCCCTGTTCTTCTCGACGAACATGGCCGCACCCGACCAGTTCCGCTATCCGGCCACCAAGACCGACGGAAGCAACGACAACGGGATGCCGAACCCGATCCCGGAAGGTGCCCGCGTCCAGCTCGACCCGAGCCTCGACGTCGACGCGCTGCCGAACCTCACGCCGGCCGAGAAGGCGGTCGCGAAGGCGCTGCAGACCTACGGCGCCTACTGCGGCGACAACGGCGGGGCCCGGATGGCGTTCCTGTTCGAGTACGCCCCGGACGAGCCCGGCTACGCGGCCAACGGTCTGACCGGCAGTTTCGCCAGCCTGGAGAACATCCCGTTCGACAAGCTGCGGGTGCTCGCGAGCTGGGACGGCCGGGCAGGTGACGAAAACCCGTTGCCGGCCGGCGGACAACCGTAGAAGCTCTTCGCAATCGCTCGCGCGTGCTCCTGAGGAGGTGCCACATGTCCATCGCTGTCCTTGACGTGTGCCTGCACCGTCCCTCTTCCTCCCCGCGCTGAGCCTTTCGCCCGCGGGGCCTTCCTCCAGGAGCACCCCCGTTGTCCCAGCACGAATCACGCATGCAGCGTCGCCGCCGTTTCGACGACGACGAACCGTTCACCCCGCGTCGCCACCACGCACCTGCCGTCGACACGGCCGAGTGGGACGAGCGCGGCAGCACCGACATCGACGGCCCGCCCGAAGGTGACCGCTGGTCCACCTGGGACGGCGCGTCGCACGGCCCCGATCCACGGCCCGACTGGGTGATCACCGATCACGCGGCGGTCGACAGCGAGCTGGGGGTCCTCAAGACCGGCAAGGAGGCCGACGTCCACCTGCTCGAGCGGTCGGTGCCGGGCACCGACCGGCGCGTCCTGCTGGCCGCGAAGCGCTACCGCACCGGCGAGCACCGGCTCTTCCACCGCGACGCCGGGTACCTCGAGGGGCGGCGGGTGCGCCGGTCCCGCGAGATGCGGGCCATGGCCAACCGCACCGCGTTCGGCCGCGACGTCATCGCCGGGCAGTGGGCGGGCGCGGAGTTCGCGGCGCTCGCCGTGCTGTGGTCGGACGGCGTGCCGGTGCCCTATCCCGTCTCCTACGACGGGACCGAGGTGCTGATCGAGTTCCTCGGCGGCACCGACTCCGGCACGGGCGAGACCGCCGCGGCGCCGCGGCTGGCCCAGCTGCGGCCCGAGCCGGACGCGCTGGCCGATCTGTGGCACCAGCTCGTCGACGCCCTGCACGGCATGGCCCGGCGCGGTTGGGCGCACGGTGACCTGTCCGCCTACAACGTCCTCGTGGAGCCCGGCACCGCGCAGCGGCCAGGATCGAGCGCAGCCGCGGGCCGGCTCGTGCTGATCGACCTGCCGCAGGTCGTCGACATCGTCGGCAACCCGAACGGGCCGGAGTTCCTGGCCCGCGACGTGACGCGGATCGGCGAGTGGTTCGTGGCCCGCGGGCTGCCGCCGGAGGTCGGTCAACCCGACCTCCTGCTGGAGGAACTGGCAGAGGAGGCGGGTATCACGCCGCACTGATGCCCGGCCGGGCCCGGCGCTCCGCTACGATCATGGGGAGCGCCCGGCCCGGCCAGTTCCCCGCCGGCCCACCGCGAGTCATCGCGGAGCGCCACACCGAAGCTTCATCCACCAACGGGCGCCACTGCGCGCCCTGGGCTCCACCCGTCGAGAACATGACGTGCCGCGAGCCCCGTACCCGGAGGTCTCGTGCCGTCCCCCACCGGACGCACTGGCACACGCCAGGCGCCCAACCGCAGGTCCCGTCGCACCACGCCGCGTGCCAGCTCCCCCGCTTTCGTCGCCCCCACGCGGGCGGCCGAGCCGGAGCACACGTGGACCGTGCCCTCGACGGGCATGCCCACATTCGCCGAACTCGGCCTGCCCGCGCCCGTCGTGGCCGAGCTCGCCAAGCGCGGCTTCACCGCCCCGTTCCCGATCCAGGCCGCGACGTGGCCCGAGACGCTCGCCGGGCGTGACCTGCTCGGCCGCGGCCAGACCGGCTCGGGCAAGACCCTGGCCTTCGGCCTGGCCATCCTGTCGCGCCTCGCCGGCGGCCACCGCACCCCGCAGCGTCCGCGCGGCCTGGTGCTGGTGCCCACCCGCGAGCTGGCGCAGCAGGTCGACGACGCGCTCGCGCCGTTCGCCACCGTTCTCGGGCTCCGCACCACGGTCGTCGTGGGCGGGCTGTCCTTCAGCAAGCAGGCGGCCGAGTTGCGCCGCGGCGTCGACCTCGTGGTCGCAACGCCCGGCCGGCTCACCGACCACATCCAGCAGCGCACGGTCGATCTCGGCGACATCACCGTGACCGCCCTCGACGAGGCCGACCGCATGGCCGACATGGGGTTCCTGCCCCAGGTCCGGGCGATCCTCGACCGCACGCCCACCAACGGCCAGCGGCTGCTGTTCTCCGCGACGCTCGACGGTGCCGTCGGCGCGCTGGTGAACCGCTACCTCACCGACCCGGTGACCCGCTCGGTCGCACCGCCGACCGGCTCGGTCACCACCATGGAGCACCACCTGCTGTTCGTGGAGCGGGATTCGAAGCCGCGGGTGGTCGCCGAGATCGCGTCCCGCGACGGGCGCACCCTGCTGTTCGTGCGCACCAAGCACGGCGCCGACAAGCTGGTGAAGATCCTGCGCCGCGACGGCATCGTCGCCGGTGCGCTGCACGGCGGCAAGGCCCAGAACGCGCGCACCCGCGCCATCGAGGCGTTCCGCACCGGGTCCGTCCCGGTGCTGGTCGCGACGGACGTCGCTGCCCGCGGCATCCACGTCGACGACGTCGGGCTGGTCGTGCACGTCGACCCGCCGGCCGACCCGAAGGACTACCTGCACCGCGCCGGGCGCACGGCCAGGGCGGGCGAGAGCGGCGTCGTCGTCACCCTCGTCACCGCGGACGAGCGCCGCGACGTCGACACCATGACCCGTCAGGCCGGTATCCGCCCGGCTCGCGTCGACGCGGTGCCCGGCGGTGCGGAGCTGGTGCGCATCACCGGTGCGCGGGAGCCCTCCGGGGTGCCGCTGGCGCCGCCGACCCCGCCTGCCCCGCAGCGGCCCCAGCGGTCGTCGCGGCCGCAACGCAGCGGTGGCGGTGGCGGCGGTGCTCGTTCGGGCGGCCGCGGCCGCCGGCGCGCCGCCTGACCCACACGATCACGCCGAGGCCCCTGCCTCTGCCCTCCGGGGCGGCGGCAGGGGCCTCGGTCTGTGTGACCCTGGATGTGGCTCAGCGGCGGCGGTCGCGCTGCGCCTTCGTCGCAGCCCGGCGCAGCTGCCAGATCCGCACCCCACCGGGGATCGCCACCAGCAGCAGCCCGGCGATCGCCGAGAGCAGCATCGCGACCCCGATCGGCAGCTCGCCCACGAAGCCCAGGAACTGGATCGGTACGGTCGTCAGGTTCTGCAGGATGAAGACCAGCAGGACCAGCAGCACGACCGCCGAGAGGATCAGCCCGGCGTAGAGCCCGCCGGTGCGGGTGCGCTCGACGGGCCGGTGGCCCGCGCCGGGCACCGGCACGGTCGGCGGCTCGTCGAGCCGGCGGACGGGCCGCATGTTCGGGTCGGTGGCCGGGTCGTGCGACCCGGGGTGCACATCCCGCACCACCGGCAGGCCGGGGTGGGTGTCGGGGTCGGCGTTCGGGTCGTCCGGACCGACGTTGCCGTGTACAGGCTTCTCGGATTCCAGGGGCATAGCCCGCGTCGGGTCTTCGCTCATCTGGTTGCCATCCTTGCTCGTACCACGGTCGAACGAAGTATTCCGTACCTGCGGCTCCCGCGCTCGCACCGTCGCCCGCTCAGCGCGCCGCACTGATCATCGGCACGTGCGGCACCCCGTCCCAGTCGTATACCGGGCCGGACGCGACGAACCCGAAGCCTCCGTAGAACGGCGCGAGGTGCTCCTGCGCATCGAGCACGCAGGAGCGGCCGCCGACCTCGTCCAGTCCGGCTGCCATCAGCCGCCGCCCCAGCCCGGCCGCGCGCACCGTGGCCGCCGTGCACAGCCGCCCGATGCGGTGGACCCCGTCGGGTTCGACGAGCACCCGGAGGCACCCCAGCACCGTGCCCGGATCCCCCGCCGGAGCGAGCCACAGATGGCGGGCCGTCCGCTCCAGGTCGCGGCCGTCGAGCTCCGCGTAGGCGCACTGCTGCTCCACCACGAACACGTCGGTGCGCAGCCGCAGCAGCCCGTAGAGCTGTTCCGGCGTCAGATCTGTCGCCCACGCGCGGTGCAGGGTGAACTCACCCGACTCGCTGATCATGGACGCGAGCCTATGGCCCTCGGTGTGGCACGGTGGGAAGGTGCCGGGGCGCCTCGCGTTGTCGCTGGTGGCCGCGGCGGCGACGCTCGCGGGGTGCGCGCCCGCCACCCCGCCGGCGCCTGCCGCGACTGCGGCATCTGCTCCGCTGACAACTTCCGCGCTGACAACTTCCGCGCTGACCACTCCCCCGCCGACCTCGCGCCCGCCGCTGCCGCTCGGCACCGACGGCACACCGCGGGTGCTGCCCACACCACCCGAGCTCGTCGATCGGCGGCTGCCGACCACCGACGAGCTGCCCCCGCCCGCGAACGGGCAGTTCACCAGCACCGTCGCGCTGGTGCCGCCCGACGTGCTGGCCCGCTCCACGTGGGCACCGGACTGCCCGGTCGCCGCCACCGACCTGCGCTACGTCACGGTCGCCTTCCACGGCTTCGACGGCCGCGCGCACACCGGTGAGCTGCTGCTGCACGCGTCGGTGGCGGCGAAGGTGGCCGCGGCGTTCCGCGACCTGTGGGAGGCCGACTTCCCGATCGAGGGGATGCGCGTCACCAGCATCGCCGAGCGCGACGCGCCCGCCACCGGGGACGGCAACACCACCGGCGCGTTCGTCTGCCGACCCGCGCGCGGGTCGACGCGCTGGTCGGCCCACGCGTACGGGCTCGCGGTCGACGTCGATCCGTTCCAGAACCCCTACCGCAGCGGCGACCGCGTGTTGCCCGAGCTGGCGTCGGCCTACCTGGACCGCGACCACGTTCGACCCGGCATGATCCGGCCGGGCGACGCGGTCGTCGCGGCCTTCGCGCGCATCGGGTTCACCTGGGGCGGGACGTGGCGCTCGCCCGTCGATCTGCAGCACTTCTCGGCCACGGGGGACTGACGGACGTCACCGGACCGTCAGCGTTCCGCGCGGGATGACCGGCGGTCCGGCGGTTAGCCTCGAACCCGTGCGTCACCACGATCTCGTCATCATCGGTACCGGTTCGGGCAACTCGATCGTCAACCACAGGTTCGACGGTCTCGACGTCGCCATCATCGAGCACGGCGTCTTCGGCGGCACCTGCCTGAACGTGGGCTGCATCCCCACGAAGATGTTCGTGCTGCCCGCGGACCTGGCCGAATCAGCGCGCGAGGCCGCCCGCCTCGGTGTCGACGAGACCGTGGACAAGGTTCGCTGGCTCGACATCCGCGACCGGGTGTTCGGCCGGATCGACCCGATCTCGGCCGGTGGCCGGGAGTACCGGATCGGGCTGCCGAACGTGACCGTCTACGAGGGCCACGCCACCTTCACCGGCCCGCACTCGCTGACGGTGCAACGCAACGACGGATCGGGCACCGACCAGATCACCGCCGACCGGATCGTCATCGCCGCGGGCGGGCGACCGGTGATCCCGCCCGTCATCGCGCAGAGCGGCATCAGCTTCCACACCTCCGACACGGTGATGCGGATCGAGACCCTCCCCGAGCGGATGGTGATCATCGGCGGCGGCTACATCGGCAACGAGTTCGCGCACGTGTTCTCCGCCTTCGGCACGAAGGTGACGATGGTGGTGCGCGGGCCGCAGCTGCTGCGCGACCACGACGAGACCGTGCGGGAACGGTTCACCGCGCTGGCCCGCGAACGCTGGGACGTGCGCACCGGCTCCGTGGTGACCGGCGCGTCCGAGCGGGACGGAGTCGTCACCCTCGAGCTGTCCGACGGCAGCTCAGTCGACACCGATCTGGTGCTCGTGGCCACCGGCCGCAAGGCGAACACCGACCTGCTCGACGTCGACCGCGCCGGCCTCGCCACCCACGACGACGGCCGCCTCGTCGTGGACGACCAGCAGCGCACCTCCGTCGAGGGCATCTGGGCACTCGGCGACATCAGCTCGCCCTACCAGCTCAAGCACGTCGCCAACCACGAGTCCCGCATCGTCCACCACAACCTGCTCCACCCCGAGAACCCCAAGCGCACCGACCACCGGTTCGTCCCGCACGCGGTGTTCACCCACCCGCAGATCGCCGCCGTCGGCCGGACCGAGGAGCAGTGCCGCGCCGAGGGGCTCGACATCACGGTGAAGATCCAGGCCTACGCCGACGTCGCCTACGGGTGGGCGATGGAGGACACCACCGGCTTCTGCAAGGTGATCGCCGACCGCGGCACGGGACAGCTGCTCGGTGCCCACGTGATGGGTCCGCAGGCCGCGACCGTCATCCAGCCGCTGATACAGGCCATGTCGTTCGGGCTCGGCGCCCGTCAGATGGCCACCGACCAGTACTGGATCCACCCGGGCCTGCCCGAGGTCGTGGAGAACGCACTGCTCGGCCTCGAACTGAGCTGATCTGTCAGACCGGCCAGTTCGCCGCGAAGGCGCGGGCCGGGTTCCGGACGAAGGCCGCATCGGCGACGTCCGCGCCGAGTTCGCGCTCGATGCGCGGGCGCAACCCGCTGAGCAGGAACGGCATCCCGGGGCCGTCGACCGTCGATCGCGCAGCCCGAGTGACGGTGTCGCCGCCCAGCAGCACCTGGTCGGCGTGGCCGCCCTCGACGAGGGCGGCGATGGCGCCCAGCAGCCGCCAGTCGGTGGCGTGATGGGCGCGGGATGGGCCGTCGAGCGCCACGAAGGCTCCGGCGGCAGCGACCTGCCGATGGATCTCCGCATCCGGGAACCGGTGCAGGTGACCGAGGAGGACGCGATGCGGCGGCACACCGTGCACGTCGCACAACGCGTGAAGGACGTCCAGCGCGGCAGTGCCGCCCTCCAGGTGGACGCCGATCGGCGCGTCGGTGGCGTGGTGCGCCTCCGCCGCCGCGGCGAGGACGTGCCGGGCGTGCTCGTCGAGGTGGTGGAACGCGCCGGCCACCTTGATCATCCCGGCCCGCGGCGCGCCCTCGGTGAGCTCGCGCACGAACAGCTCGGCGAGCCCGCCGTGGACGGCCTGCAGGACGGCGGGCTCGTAGTGGCGGGCCTGGTGCAGCCCGGTCGCGGAGACGATGTGCACACCCGACCGTCGCGACAGGTCGGGCAGCGCGTCGGCGCGCCGACCCATCCCCCACGGCGTCCACTGCACCACCGCGCGCCCACCCAGGGCCGCGAAGGCCGCGATCTCCGTGAGCGCAGCACCGGTGTCGTCCAGCTCCTCGCCGGGCAGCGCCCGCGAGACGAGAAACAGGTGGTCGTGGGCGTCGGTGACGCCCAGCCGCTCGGGCGCGATGTCGCCGAGGACGGTGCGGACCGTGCGGGTCATGGCCCGTCGGTCGCTTCTTCGGGCAGCGCGGCGACCGCGACCCGCAGTCCGGCCAGCGCCCGCGGCGCCCCCACGTAGGGGGCGAGGTGGACGAAGACCTCGATGATCTCCTCGCGGCTCAGCCCGACTCGCAATGCCGTCCGGACGTGCCCGGTCAACTGCGGGTCCACGCCGCCGAGCGCGGTGAGCGCAGCCAGGTTCACGAGCTGTCGATCGCGCAGCGCGAGACCGGCTCGTAGGTAGGTGCCCCCGAAGAGGGCGGTGACGAGCCAGTCCGCGAAGCCCGGCGCGATCTGCTCCAGGCCCGGGAGCGTGGCCTGCTGGGTCGCGTCATCCTGCAGCGCGTCGAGCATGCGGTAGCCCTCGTCCCGGTCCAGTCGGGCCGGGGTCAGCTGGTCAGCCAGTGGGATGTCAGGCACGAGATCCTCCGTAACGGTGTGAGCGTTACGGTGCACCACGCGCGTGTAACGGTCAAGGCGTTACACTTCCGAGGTGGCCATGGACGACAAGGACGCCTTCCGCTTCGACTGCGGTGCCGTCTGGCTGAACCTGCTCGCCACCACGGGCCGCGCGTTCAGCGCAGCTCCGATCGAGCGGCTGGGCACACCCCAGCGGCTCGCCGACTGGCTGGAGCACTGCGAGCTCACCCCCGTGCGCCCGCCCGACGACCACGACCTGGGCCGCGCCCGCGAACTGCGCGAGACCCTCCGCCTGCTCGCACTCGCCACCGTCGACGACCGCCCCCCGCCCGAGGACGCCGTGGCGGAGCTGGCCGCGCTACTGGCTTCGCACGACGAGTCGATCCGGCTGCGGGCCGGGGACCGGCTGCGGCGCGATCCACCCGCCACCGTCGCCGACGCGCTCGCGCGCGTCGCCAGGCAGGCGGCAGATCACCTGACCGGCGCGGATCGGCACGCCCTCAAGGTGTGCCCGGAGTCCGACTGCCGGGGCGTCTTCGTCGATCCACCGGGACGGCGCCGCTGGTGCCCGTCACCGGCCTGCGCCAGCCGGGGCCGCGTGCGGGCCCTGCGGGCCCGGCGCAGCGCGGAGGCGGAAGCCTGAGCGGGTCGGCTCAGCCGGCCTTGCGGGCCGCGTCCGGGTCGTAGGCGATGGCCGGTGGCTCCTCGCCGCGCAGATCGCCCACCAGCTTGGTGACGTCGGCCATGATCGCCGCGGTGACGGCGTCGAGGGCGGTGCGGGTGCGCGGGCCACCCCGCCACTGCTCGATGTCGACGGGCGGCCCGGCGGCGACGAGCACCCGCTTGCGCGGGAACGGCTTGAGGCGCCCCTCCGGAGGCAGCACGTCCTGGCTGCCCCAGTTGGCCACCGGGATCACCGGCACGCCGGTCATCATCGCGATGCGGCCGATCCCGTTCTTCGACTTCATCGGCCAGAAGTCGGGATCACCGGTGTAGGTGCCCTCGGGGTAGAAGGCGACGACCTCGCCGCGCTCCAGCGCCGCCACCGCGTCCTTGAACGCGTTCGCCGCGCGGGTGCTCTCCCGGTACACGGGCACGTGCTTGCCCCCACCGAGGACGTTGCGCACGATCGGCGTCTGCCACAGCTCGGCCTTCGCGAGGAACCGCGGCATGCGCCCGTGGGAGATGACGAAGGCGACGTCGTAGATCGGGTCCGTGCCCGAGACGTGGTTGCAGGCGAGCAGCACACCCCCGGTGCGCGGAAGGTGCTCCCCGCCGCGGAAGCCCAGCTTCACGCCGAAGATCGCGAACGGCCACAGCAGCGTGATGGCGAACCCGTACCAGAACCCGGAGTCCGTCCAGCGCCGCCGGAACGAGAGCACCACCTTCTGCCAGAACGTCAGCAGCGGCACCGGTGTCTCGGTCATGTCGTCCCTCCCATTGGCGGTCCTGCGCGATCGGTTGCGGACCGCCGGACCCGCAGATCGTCCCGCGAGCCGCGACGATCGTCGTCGGTGGACCTACCGATCGCCCACCAGGTGTGACGTCCGTCCCACGGTCGAACCGATCGGTGGTGCTGATCGGAACACCTCGTCGTGCCCGATCCGGCTCTGCCACGCCTCGAACCCGTCGGTCGCCCCGCCACCCACGGACCCGCCGTCGTCCTCGTGCTGCACGGCGGGCGCGCGACGAGCCACGAGAGCGGCGAGCGCCGCCGCCTCACCTACTGGCGCATGCTGCCCTTCGCCCGCGATCTGGCCGGAGCAGGCCTGCCGGTGTTCGTGCTGCGCTACCGCGTCCGCGGCTGGAACGCGCCCGTCCGCGACGCACTGCGGGACGCGCATTGGGCGCTGGACGAACTGCAGCGACGGTACCCCGGGGCGCCGGTGGTGCTGGTGGGGCACTCGATGGGTGGCCGGGCGGCGCTGGGCGCGGCGGGCGCACCGAACGTGTCGGCGGTCTGCGCGCTGGCGCCGTGGCTCGACGGCTCCGACCCGGTGCGGCAGCTGGCCGGGCGCGCGGTGCTGATCGCGCACGGCGACCGGGAACGGTGGACCGATCCCGGAAATTCCTACGCCTACGCGGTGCGGGCCAAGGCCGTGACCCCGCGGGTGGCGCGGTTCTCCCTGCCCGGCGCCGGTCATTTCATGATCGCCCGCTGGCGGGACTGGGCGGCGTTGGTGCGCCGATTCGTGCGCGGCGCCACCGGGATCGAACCGATGGACCCGCGGTTGACGAACGCCTTCACGCAACCCTCCCCCGAGGGACTGGCGATCACGCTGGCCGACCGACACGGAGCGCACCGATGATCGACAACGACCGACCCACCGCGGCAGTGGTGGGCTCGGGGGTGGCCGGGCTGACCGCGGCGTACCTGCTGCAGCGCCGCTACGACGTCACCCTGTTCGAGGCCGACGGGCGGCTGGGCGGGCACGCGCACACCCACGAGCTGGGGAACGTCAACGTCGACTCCGGCTTCATCGTGCACAACCAGCGCACCTACCCGAACCTGCTGCGCCTGTTCCGCGAGCTCGGGGTGGCGACGCAGGAGTCCGAGATGTCGATGAGCGTGCGCTGTCAGGGCTGCGGGCTCGAGTACGCGGGCGCCCGGAAGCTGGGCGGGCTGTTCCCCACGCTCGCGAACGCCCGCCGACCCGCGTACCTGCGGATGCTCGGCGAGGTCGTGCGGTTCCACCGGCACGCCCGGCGCGTGCTGGCCCTGCCGGACGCCCGCGACGTCACCCTCGGCGCGTTCCTGGCGATCGGTGGCTACTCCCGCTACTTCGTCGAGCACTTCATGCTGCCGGTGGTGGCCTGCGTGTGGTCGGCGGGCGAGGCGGCGTCGCTGGAGTACCCGGCCCGCTACCTGTTCACCTTCCTCGACCACCACGGGTTGCTCTCGGTGGGCGACTCGCCGCAGTGGCGAACCGTGGTCGGCGGCTCCCGCAGCTACGTCGAGCGCGCCGTGAAGAGCCTGTCGGCCGTGCACCTGGCCACCCCGGTGCGGACGGTCACCCGCGTCGGCAGCGGCGTCGAGGTGAGGGATGACGCCGACACCGTCCACGCCTTCGACCGCATCGTGATCGCGACCCACCCGCACCAGGCACTGGCGCT
This sequence comes from uncultured Actinomycetota bacterium, assembly GCA_963727745.1. Classification (GTDB taxonomy): domain Bacteria; phylum Actinomycetota; class Actinomycetes; order Mycobacteriales; family Pseudonocardiaceae; genus Pseudonocardia. The sequence goes on along the minus strand of CAVSHL010000016.1, from coordinate 372,106 downwards.
GTGGGACGCCCCGAGCGCCGGCGAGCGGGCCGCGCTGGCGCCCTTCGAGTACTCCCCCAACGTCACCCAGCTGCACCGCGACACGTCGGTGCTGCCGCGCGCGCCACGGGCCCGCGCGTCGTGGAACTACCTCAAGTCCGGCTGCTCCACCACCGACGCCCCGGTGCTGGTCAGCTACGACATGAACCGGCTGCAACGCCTCGACACGACCGAGCCCCACGTCGTCACGCTCAACGGGACGGCCCAGGTGGACCAGTCGCAGGTCCTCGCGACCATGCACTACGAGCACCCGCTCTACACCCCTGATTCGGTGGCCGCGCAGCGCCTGCTGCCCGCCCTCGACGACGGCACCGTCGCCTACGCGGGCGCCTACCACGGCTGGGGTTTCCACGAGGACGGTTGCGCCTCCGGGGTGCGCGCGGCGGCGTCACTGGGGGTCGGCTGGTGACCGCACCCGCCCTCTACGACTGCGAGATCCGGCACGTGCGCCGGACGCAGCTGGACCGCTCGTTCCGCCACGGCGTCTACCTGTGGCTGGTCGATCTCGACGCGCTGCCGGCGGTGCCGCGCGCCCTGCGCCAGTTCGCCCGCTTCGAGGCGCGCGACCACCTCGGCGACCCGACGCGCACGATCCGGGAGAACCTGGACGCGTGGCTCGCCGGGCAGGGCGTGCACCTCGCGGGCGGTCAGGTGCTGATGCTCGCCAACGCCCGCGTGCTCGGCCACGTGTTCAACCCGATCACCGTGTACTGGTGCCACCGGCCCGACGGCGAGCTCGCGTGCGTCGTCGCGGAGGTGCACAACACCTACGGCGAACGCCACTGCTACCTGCTCGCGACCGACGGCGACGGGCGGGCGACGAACGCCGAAGGACTTCTACGTGTCGCCGTTCCTCACGGTCGACGGCGAGTACCGGATGGTGCTGCCCGAGCCCGGTGAACGGCTCACCGTGTCGGTGTCGCTGCGCCAGGAGGGCCGCAGCGTCTTCACCGCCACCGTCACGGGACTGCGCACGCCGGCCGGGCCCGGCGCGCTGACCCGCATGCTGCTGCGCCGCCCGTTCATGCCCCAGCGCACGTCGGCGCTCATCCGCCGCCACGGCATCGCGCTGTGGCTGCGCCGCCTTCCCGTCGTTCCCCGGCCCCCACACCGTCCTCAGGAGGGCGTGCAATGAGCACGGAACCCATGAGCAGGCCTGCCCCACAGCGGCGGCGCCGCGAGTTGCCGCGGCCGAACGACGGTCAATGGCCGGGGCTGGCCGCGCCACCGTTCTCACCGGTGCGGGCCCGCATCGCGGAGGCGCTGTTCCGCGGCGCGGTGCGCTCGCTGCCGGTACGGGTCGTGTTCCCCGACGGGCGGACGCTCGGAGCCGGCGGCGCGGACGCCCCGGTGATGCGGATCGAGCGCCCGGCGGCGTTCTTCCGCCGCCTCGGCTCCAACTCCAAGATCGGGTTCGGCGAGTCGTACATGGTGGGCGACTGGACCGCCGACGACCTGCCCGAGCTGCTCACCCCGTTCGCGGCGACGCTGTCGACGTTGATCCCGCCGCTGCTGCAGCGGATCGGCCGCCGGATCGCCGAGGCCCGCCAGCCGCGCGAGGAGGAGAACTCGGTGGAGGGCTCGCGGGAGAACATCCACCGCCACTACGACCTGTCGAACGAGCTGTTCGCCACCTTCCTCGACGAGACGATGAGCTACTCCTCGGCATGGTTCGAGGCACCGGACGAGCCGCTGATCGACGCCCAGCGGCGCAAGATCGACGGGGTGCTCGACATGGCCCGGGTGCGCTCCGGCCAGCACATCCTCGAGATCGGCACGGGTTGGGGCGCGCTCGCCATCCAGGCCGCGCAGCGCGGCGCCCGCGTCACCACGCTGACGATCTCGGCGGAGCAGGCGCACCTCGCCGAGCAGCGGATCGCCGCGGCCGGAGTGGCCGATCGGGTGCACGTGCTGCTGCGCGACTACCGCGAGGCCCAGGGCCAGTACGACGCGGTCGTCAGCGTGGAGATGGTCGAGGCCGTCGGCGAGCGCTACTGGCCGACGTACTTCGCGGCGCTGGACCGGCTGCTCAGACCGGGGGGCCGGGTCGGCCTGCAGTCGATCACGATGCCGGACAGCCGGATGCGAGCGACCCGGGGCGACTACACCTGGATCCACAAGTACGTCTTCCCGGGCGGGATCATCCCGTCGGTCGAGTCGATCGAGGCCAACCTGGCCCAGGACACCACGCTGCGGGCCGTCGAGCGGCGCAGCCTCGGCCCGGACTACGCGCGCACGCTCGCGCACTGGCGCCGCACGTTCCTGGACCGCTGGGAAGAGGTCGCGGCACTGGGCTTCGACGAGACGTTCCGGCGGATGTGGGAGTTCTACCTCGGCTACTGCGAGGCGGGCTTCCGGGTCGGCTACCTCGACGTCCACCAGTTCTCGCTCGCCCGCCGCTGACCCGCCTCTGCGCCGAAGGCGTTCCCCGAAGGGGCTGCGCCGGAGGCGCTCTGATGAGAGGAGCTCTCACGTGTCGCAACCTGCTGCCCTGCGCCTGGTCGGCCTCGCCGAGCGCCTGATCGGTGCCCCGCTCCCTGTCCGCGTCCGGGCGTGGGACGGGTCGGAGGCCGGCGCGCCCGACGGGCCCGTCGTCGTCATCAAGCACAGGCGCGCGCTGCGCCGGCTGCTCTGGAACCCGGGCGAACTGGGCCTGGCCCGCGCGTTCGTCGCCGGCGAGATCGAGGCCGAGGGCGACATCGCCGAGGGCCTGTCCCGGTTCTGGACGCTCGCGAAGGCGCAGGACCTGTCGGGCATCCGGCCGCGCCCCGCCGACATGGTCGATGCCGTGCGGACGGCCGCGGCGCTGCGGGTGCTCGGTCCACGCCCGAAGGCCCCGACGTCGGAGGCGCAGCTGTCGGGCGGGCTGCACACGCGCCGCCGCGACCGCGCCGCGATCGCGCACCACTACGACCTCTCCAACGACTTCTACGAGTTCCTGCTCGATCCGCGCATGGCGTACTCGTGCGGGTACTGGACGCAGGAGCCGTCGGAGCACTACGGACTCGTCGACGCGCAGCGCGACAAGCTGGACCTGATTTGCCGCAAGCTCGCCCTGCGCCCCGGCATGCGGTTCCTCGACGTCGGCTGCGGCTGGGCGGCACTGCTCATCCACGCGGCGCAGCACTACGGCGTGACCGCGGTGGGGGTGACGCTCTCGGCGCAGCAGCGCGCGTTCGGCATAGCACGGGTCGCGGAGCTGGGTCTTTCGGACAAGATCGAGATCCGGCTGCAGGACTATCGCGCCATAGGAACCAGCTCAAGCCCCGATCAGCCCTTCGACGCCGTCTCGTCGATCGAGATGGGTGAGCACGTCGGCGAGGACAACTACCCCGTCTACGCCGCGCAGCTGCACAAGCTCCTCAAGCCGCAGGGCCGGCTGCTGCTGCAGCAGATGTCGCGCGGCGCGGCGGGTGCCAACACCGCGCCCGGTGGCGGCGACTTCATGGAGCGCTACGTCGCGCCCGACATGTTCATGCGCCCGCTCGGCTCGACGCTGAACTTCCTGGAGGCGGCCGGGCTGGAGGTCGCCGACGTCCACTCCCTGCGCGAGCACTACGTGTGGACGGTGCGGCCGTGGCTCGACGCGCTGCAGGACCGCCGTGCAGAGGCCGTGGCGCTCGTCGGCGAGGAGCAGTGGCGGGTCTGGCTGCTCTACCTCGCCGGCGCGTCGCTGGCGTTCGCGGAGAACCGCATGGGCGTGCACCAGGTGCTGGCCGTGCGACCGGACGAGGAGGGGCGTTCGGGCCTGCCGCGCGCCCGCCGCGATGTACTCGGGGTCGACCCCGCAGCCGATCGAGCGGCGCGCCACAACGGATCGGCGCGCGAGATCCTCGCCGCTCCGCCAAGGTGACCGCATGACCTACCCGTGGGGTGCGCTGGGCACCAACCTGTGGATCACCGCGGTGGTCACGGCCGCCGTGTTCCTCGTGACGCTCGGCGTCGCCGTCGTGGCGCGGAAGGGTCGCCACGACGGCATCGACGTCGTGTGGGGGCTGTCGTTCGCGGCCATCGCGGTGACCACCCTGATCGTCTCGACGGGCCAGGGCGACGACTGGCGCCGTTGGCTCATCACCGTGTTGACGTGCGTGTGGGGCCTGCGCCTGGCCACGCACATCTTCCTGCGCAACCGCGGCACCGACGAGGACCCGCGCTACGTCGCGATCATGCAGAGCGCGAAGGGCCACCCGACGGCGCACATGATCCGCAAGGTCTACGTGCCGCAGGCCGTGATCGCCTGGATCGTGTCGCTGCCCGTCCAGTTGGGCCAGTACGGGTTCGCCGACGACGCCCTCTCGGTCCTCGTCACGGTGCTGGGCGTGGCGTCGTGGGCGGTCGGGATGTTCTTCGAGACCGTCGGCGACGCCCAGCTCGCCCGGTTCAAGGCCGATCCGGGCAACAAGGGCAAGGTCATGGACCAGGGTTTGTGGCGCTACACCCGCCATCCCAACTACTTCGGCGATGCGGCCGTGTGGTGGGGTTTGACCTTGCTGGCCCTGCACCACCTCGCCGGACTGATCGGCCTGGTCAGCGCGGCGCTCATGACCTGGCTGCTGGCCAAGGGCACCGGCGCGGCGCTCCTGGAACGCACGATCGGCAAGCGTCGGCCCGAGTACGCCGACTACGTACGGCGCACCAGCGGGTTCTTCCCGCTGCCGCCGAAGAAGGGGGAGCTCCCATGAAGCCCGGAGACCAGATCAGCGACTTCACCCTGCAGGACGAGACCGGCACCGAGCGCACGCTCTCCGAGCTCGCCGCGAACGGGCCGGTCGTGCTGTTCTTCTACCCGATGGCCTCGAGCAGCGGCTGCACGAAGGAGGCCTGCCACTTCCGCGACCTGGCTGCCGAGTTCGCCGCGATGGGCGCGCAGCCGGTCGGCATCTCGTCGGACGACGTCACCAAGCAGAGCATCTTCGCCGACGCCCACTCGCTGGGCTACCCGCTGCTGTCCGACAAGGACAGCAAGGTGGCGAAGGAGCTGGGCGCCTACCGGGCATGGTTGCCGGGCGGCCTGCACACCCGTCGCATGACCTACGTGATCGACACCGACCGCCGGCTCGTCGAGTCGTTCGGCAGCGAGATGCAGTTCGACGACCACGCCGATCGGGCGCTGAAGATCCTCGCGAAGATCGAGGAGTCCGCGTGACCGACCGGCCGTGGGCATCCTTCGACGGCCGCACGGTGACCGCGTCGATCGATGTCGCCGCCCCGCCCGAGGACGTGTTCGCGCTGCTCGCCGATCCGCGCCGGCACACCGAGTTCGACGGGTCCGGTTCGGTCCAGGGCGTGGTGTCGGGGCCGGAACGGCTCACGCTCGGTGCGAAGTTCGGCATGAACATGAAGATCGGGGCGCCGTACCGGGTGGTGAACACCGTCGTCGAGTACGAGGAGGGCCGGCGCATCGCGTGGTGCCACTTCGCGAAGGCGCGGTGGCGCTACCAGCTGGCCCCGACAGCCACGGGCACCACCGTCGCCGAGACCTTCGACTGGTCGGGTTCCCCGCTCCCGGTGCGGTTGTTCATCGAGACGACGGGCTTCCCGAAGGGCAACGCGAAGGCGATCAGCGACACGCTCGTGCGGCTGCGGGATCGGTTCGGCCCGGGGTAGCGACAGCCGATCGGCGGCCATGTGGTCGACTCACCCCGTGAGGATCTTCGGCCGGGCCCTGCCCCTGCTGCTCGCCGTCGTCGCCGCAGGCACGGTGGCGGCCTGCTCCACCCCGCCGGGCCCTGCTTCCGCGACCCCCGCCCCCACGCTCCCCGCGGACGCGGTGGCCTACGACGACCTGCTCTCCACCGATCGCGAGTTCCCGTTCGCGAACTCGTGCGACCAGATCACGCCGGCCGCGATGAGCGCGTTCGGGGGCGTCTCGGCGCGGGACATGATCGCGTTCGGCCGACCGGTCGGCTGCATGGTCCAGGTCGGCTCGCCGGAGCTGGAACAGGTGTGGGTGGAGGGCATGGGCCCGCCCAACCCGTCGGAGCCGCGCTACTTCCCGCTGATGTGGAACCTGCGCAGCGGCATGGAGCCCTACTTCCGGCGGTTGCTGCTCGACGGGCGCTACTACGCCGTCGAGAAGATCGACTTCTTCGGCGGGGCACCCGGCTGCTTCCTGACCGTCGACACCGGCTCGCCGTCGGCGATCCAGTTCCGCGGCATCGTCCCCGACCAGTACGGGGCGACGTACGGCCAGCTCAACCCGTCGCAGCGGGGCTACACGGTCGACCGGGCGGGCACCGACCGGTTCATGGCGCAGAACTGCCCGGCCGTGGAGAACGCCGCGCTGGCCATGCTCGCCGCCATCGACCCGCAGGGCGGCTCACTGGCCACGCGCTGAGGCCGGTCAGGCCACGTCGCGGCGGGCGACCTGGTAGCCCGCCACGCCGAGCACCGCGGCCCACAGCACCAGCGACACGATCACCGGGCCGGGCCCGTCGACGGCCGCCATGGTCGCGAGCGACGACGTCGGGGTCAGTGGATCCAGCCACACGAACACCTTGGGCGCCATCCCGCTGATCGTCATCATCACCGGGACGGTGACGAAGTAGATCGCGAGCGCGCCGGCCGCGTTCGGCACCAGCATCGCGACGGCGAGGGCCACCAGCAGCGTCAGCAACGAGCCCAGCACGCAGACCCCGATGACCCAGCCGAGCCGGTACCCGAGCAGGTAGCCGGCACCGGCGCCGGCGACCGCGCCGGGCGCCACGATCAGCGTCGTCGCGGTCTGCAGCACGGCCGTGACCAGCCACACCAGCAGCACCACCGAGCCCTGGGCGAGGAAGTAGCGGGTGCGCGAGGGCTGCGCGAGCAGGGTCGGCTGCGCGCTGCGGTGCTGCCACTCCCCCGCGATCAGCTTGATCAGCGCGGCGTGGAACAGCAGGGCGCCGATGCGGACCCCGTAGTACGAGGGCAGGATCTGGTCCTTCGCCGTCGCGTAGTCCGACGCGTAGTCCCCGACGTTGTGGATGAGCACCGTCACGCCGACGAGCACGACGGGCGCGAGCGCGAGCAGGATCCGGTCGGACATCGTGCCCGTGAACTTGCGCAGCTCCACCAGCACCAGCGTCGGGAACGGGGTGCGCAGCTGTGCCTGCGGGTTGATCGGTGGGCCGGGGGGCGGCCCAGGAATCGGCCCCTGGAACGGCCCACGCGGCATGGTCGGCGCGGTCATCGGCCCGCTCCCGACAGCCGGAAGAACAGCTCTTCGAGGTTCTGCTGGTGCTCGGCGATGCCGTGCACCCGCACCCCGGCGGCGAAGACCGCATCGGACACGGCTGCCGTCGGCGCGTCGGCCATGATCTGCCCGTTCGGACCGGGCTGGATGCGGATGCCCGCACGCATGAGGGCGCCGGCGATGGCGTTCATGTCGGGTCCGTGGACGAGGGAGCGGTGGGAGGCGAGCAGCTGCCGGATCGGCGCGTCGGCGACGATCCGCCCGTTGCCGATCATGACGATGCGGTCGGCGGTCTGGTCGACCTCCGAGAGCACGTGGCTCGACAGCAGCACCGTGCCGCCGCGGGCGGCGTGCCCGCGCAGCAGCTCGCGCGTGTCGCGGATGCCGACCGGATCGAGCCCGTTGATCGGCTCGTCCAGCACGAGGAGTGGCGGATCGGCGAGCAGCGCGTGCGCGAGCCCGAGCCGCTGGCGCATGCCGAGGCTGTACTTGCCGACCTTCTTGCGGGCGGCGTCGGCGAGCCCCACGCGGGAGAGCAGCTCGTCGGCCCGGCGGGCCGGCACGCCCATCAGCAGGGCGGCGTTGCGCAGGTGGGCGCTGCCGGTGCGCCCGGGGTGCACGGCCGACGCGTCGAGGAGCACGCCGGCGACGTGGCCGGGGTTGGGCCACTCGCGATAGGGCCGTCCGGCCACCCAGCTGGCGCCGGCGGTGGGCGGGGTCAGCCCCGTGACCATGCGCAGGGTGGTGGACTTGCCGGCCCCGTTCGGCCCGAGGAACGCCGTGACGGTGCCGGGCTGCAGGTCGAACGACACGTTGTCGACGACCGGGCGGCCCCCGTAGAGCTTCGTCAGCCCCCGCACGCTCAGCACCTGATCACGATAGTCAGGGCCGTCGGGCGGGCCGGGAAAGGGTCAGGCGGCGTCGGCCAGCACGGCGGCCACGGCGTCGGGGTACTCCGCGACGAGCACGCGGATCAGGTCGGGACGGTCCTCGGCGACGGCCTCGTTCACGCGGGTGGTGTAGAGCTCGTCGAGGGCTTGCAGTCGGGCGGAGATCTCGGTGTTCACACCTGTACAAACGTGCGCCACCGTGCCGGCATTACCGGAGTTGTCGCAGCTCACATCGATTCAGAAACGCTTTGCGACGGCCGTCACGGCAGCGTGAGGATCTCCGAACCCTCCGCGGTGACGAGCACGGTGTGCTCGAACTGGGCGGTGCGGGCGCGGTCCTTCGTGACCACGGTCCAGTTGTCGGGCCAGATGTCGTACTCGATGGTGCCGAGGGTGATCATCGGCTCGATCGTGAACGTCATGCCCGGCTCGAGCACGGTGTGCACGTTGGGCTCGTCGTAGTGGAGCACCACCAGGCCGCTGTGGAAGCTGCGGCCGATGCCGTGGCCGGTGAAGTCGCGCACGACGCCGTAGCCGAACCGGCGGGCGTAGGACTCGATCACGCGGCCCACGACGTTGAGCTCGCGCCCCGGACGGACCGCCTTGATCGCGCGCTGCGTGGCCTCGCGGGTGCGCTCGACGAGCAGCCGCGACTCCTCGTCGACGGCACCGGCGAGGAACGTGGCGTTGGTGTCGCCGTGCACCCCGTCGAGGAAGGCCGTGACGTCGATGTTGACGATGTCGCCGTCCTCGATCACGGTGGAGTCGGGGATGCCGTGGCAGATCACCTCGTTGAGGCTCGTGCAGCACGACTTCGGGAAGCTCTTGTACCCGAGCGTGGACGGGTAGGCGTGGTGGTCGACGAGGAACTCGTGCACCACCCGGTCGACCTCGTCGGTGGTGACCCCGGGCCGCACGGCCTCCCCGCCCGCGGCGAGTGCCTGCGCCGCGACCCGGCTGGCCACCCGCATCTTCTCGATGATCTCGGGCGTCTGCACCCACGGATCGGTGCTCTTCGCCGGGCCCGGCTTCCCGACGTACTCCGGGCGCGGGATATCGGCGGGCACCTGGCGCAGCGGGCCGACGACGCCGGGGGTGAGCAACGTGCGGGAAGGCATGCCGGCCAGTGTAAGCGGGCTCAGCCCACCCGATCGATCGCGCGCCGGGCCACCACGAGGGACAGCCCCCGCCAGCCCACCAGCAGCACCGCCAACGACACCGTGGCGACGATCACGAACGAGATCGGCAGCCGCCCCAGCAGGATCGCCCGCAGCGCGAACCCGACCAGCGCGGTGCTCGCCAGCACCGCCACGCCGGAGCCGAGGCTCGCCGGGTCGCTCCGCACGTACGGGGTGAGCCAGGCGGCGACCAGCCCGATCAGGAACGGGCCTGCGGTGGCGAGCACGCCGGCGATGTCGAACGCCTCGGCGTGGTCGGCTCGCCCGATTCCGGCGAACACCACCACGGCCACGACGTCGGCGGCAAGGGCGAGCGGGGGGATCCGGCGGTCCACGAGTGACCAGAGTAACCGCTGGAGCACCACAACTCACGCTCGGTTCGGATGGACCGCACGACGTCACACACCGGGTGTGGTCGGCACACACGCTGCAGCATGTGTGACGACCGCACTGGGTGTGTGACGTCGGTTCACCGCCCGATCGCCGTCAGGAACCTTCCAGCCGCCTCCACCGCCGGCGTGGAGCTGCCGCCGTCGACGACGAGCACGGCGAACGCGACGTCGCCGCGGAAGCCGGCGAACCAGCCGTGCGCCCCGCGGCGGCCGTTCAGGTCGAACTCCGCGGTGCCGGTCTTGCCGTACACCTCGCCGAGCCCGTTCAGCTTCGTCGCGGTGCCCTCGGTGACGACGGCCCGCATCATCGTGCGCACCTGCGCGAGCACCGCCGGGTCGGGCGCGGTGGCCGCCGCGGTGACGGTGGTGGGCTTGCCGCGGATCAGCTCCGGCACGACGGGGGCGGCGTGCGCGACGGTGGCCGCGACCAGCGCCATCCCGAAGGGGCTGGCGAGCACCTGGCCCTGGCCGAACCCGTTCTCGGCGCGCAGGACGGGATCGGTGGCGACGGGCACCGACCCGGTGACGGTGAGCATTCCGGGCACCGCGTAGTCGGCCCCCAGCCCGAGCGTGCGCGCGGCCGTGGGCAGCGCGTCGGCGGCCAGGGACGACCCGAGCTGGGCGAACGTGGTGTTGCAGGACCGCGCGAACGCCTTGCGCAGCGGCACGGTGCCGAGGTCGAAGCGGTCCTCGTTGGGCACCGCCCGCCCCCCGATGACGGTCTGGCCCGGGCAGGCGACGGGCGAGTCGACCGTGAGCCCCTCGGTGCCGACGGCCGCCACCGCCGTCGCGATCTTGAACGTGGAGCCGGGCGGGTAGCGGCCGGTCAGCGCCAGCGCCCCGGCGGTGTCGGCCGGCCCGTTCTGCGCGACGGCCAGCACGTCGCCGGTCGACGGCGAGACCGCGACGAGCATCGCCTGCTGCGGCAGCGGTTCGACCGCGTCCTCCGCGGCGGCCTGGATCGCCCGGTCGAGGCCTGTCGAGACGGCGGTGCCGGCCTTCGGCGCCTCCTCGACGAGGGTGCGCACCGTGTTCGCGCCGGGCGCGTCGACGATGCGCACCGACCACCCGGGCACCCCGTCGATCTGGGTCGCCATCTCGGCGCGGATGCCGGGCAGCACCTGCTGGCCGAACGCCGGGGCCGGTCCGAGCAGCCGGTCGAACGCGGTGAACCGCACGCCGGGCAGGTCGTGGATGGTGGTCTTGGCCCGCTCGTAGTCGGGCCGGCGCAGCACCGCGACGGTGTAGCCCTGCCCGTCGGGGGTGCGCGCGGCGCCGTCGGTGATGGACGCCTCGGTGATCCGGTCGTCGATCGGCCGCAGCGCGGTGGCCAGCGCCTTGGTCACGGCCGGGAGATCACCGGCGGCCAGCCGGTCGAGCTGCACCGTGACCACCGGGGTGGCCGAGAGCAGCGGCGCCCCCGCACGGTCGAGCACCGGTCCGGGTTCGGCCGGCGTGGTCGAGATCGCGAGCCGCTGCCCCGCGCCGAGATCGGGATGCACCACCGAGGGTGCCCAGTGCACCAGCCAGCCGTTCTCGGCCTGGTCCGCCGGCACCAGGTCGATCGAGCCGAGGTAGTGCCACGACCGGCCCGGCCCCAGCTCCCAGGTCACGTCGATCGAGGCGGTGGCCTTCTCGGTGGCCTCCCGCACTTGCCCGACGGTCACCGTCAGCCCGGTGGGGCCCAGCGCCGCACGGGCGTCGCGCAGCGCTGCGGACGCGGCTCCGGCGCTGTCGGTGAGCAGCCCCGCCGCCTGGTCGTCGCCCCGGGCCCAGGCCTCGACGAACGCACGGGCGGCCGGCTCGGGGCCGCCCCCGAAGAGGCCGCAGCCGGCGACCCCGACCAGCACGAGCAGCGCAGCGAGCAGGGCAGCGAGCAGGGCAGGGAACGTCCGGGCGCGCATCGGCCGAGTATGCCGAGGGCAGGCGTAGGGGCACCGTATGCCTCACGCCACGGCGAGTCGGGTCAGGAACGGTCGGCGACGAACACGGTGCACCGCGGTGTGAGCCGCCGCGTGACCGGCCCGACCTGCCGAGCCAGTGCCGCCTCGACGCGGTCCAGCTGCACGTCGGAGAGCCCGAGCCCGCCCCGGGCGCCCCGCTCGCCGCCGTGCCAGCTGACGACCGCCCGGCCCGCCGGCCGCAGCACGCGGGCGATCTCGGCCGTGCCGGCGTCGAGGTCGGGCCAGATCGCCACCGTGTTGATCGTGACGACGAGGTCGACGGCACCGTCCGGCAGTCCGGTGGCCTCGGCTGTGCCCGGGCGGACCTCCACCCGTCCGCTCGCGAGCGCGGCGGCCTGCCGGCGGATCGCGAGCCGGCGCATGGCCTCCATCGGCTCGATCCCCACGACGTGGTCGACGTCCGGACGCGCCGCGAGCAGCCCCAGCAGGACGCCTGGGCCTGGGCCGATCTCGAGCACTCGCGCGCCGTCGAGCGGCCCGAGGAGGCTCAGCACCTCGGTCTGCTGGCTGCGGTTGGCCGCGCCCATCAGCCGCCCGACCAGCGTGCCGAGGCGCCCCTGCGGGCAGGCCGCGACCCGGTTCGGCGGCTGGCCGGTGCTCCAGGCCGGTGGTATCGATGGCTCCATGGCCACCACCGTGGATCCTCCAGTGCACTCGACGTCAAGCCCGGGCCCGGTGGAGACGGTGCCGATCGGGGCCGCGGCCCGCCGCGTCGGCCTCGCACCGACGGCACTGCGGTTCTACGAGGAGCAGGGCATCGTCACCCCGGCGCGCGGGCGCGACGGGCGGCGGCGCTACGACCGCGCCGCCCTGCGCACGCTCGCGTTCGTGGCGCTGGCCCGCGATCTCGGGTTCGGGGTCGCGGCGATCCGGGCGGCCGTGCACCTCGGCCCGGACGGCTGGGCCGCCGCCGTCGACGCGCAGGTCGCCGAGCTCGACGCCGTCATCGCCAGGGCCCGCCGTGCCCGCGAGCTCCTGGTCGAGGCCCGCGACTGCCCCGCACCCAGCCCCGTGCACGACTGCCCGCACCTGCACGCCGAGCTCGACGCGCTGATCGGGAGCTAGGACGGCTCAGATCGCGTCCAGCAACGCGGTGACGAGCGCACGCGCGCGCCGGGGCGGGCCGTCGACGCCCATCGACGCGACCGTCGCGTAGACCCCCTCCATGACCAGCATCAGGTCGTCGGCGAGGTCGCCGGGTGTTGCCGCTCCCGCGGCCGCGGCCAGGTCGACGAACCGAGCTCGGACCCAGTCCTTCGTCACCACCGCGTGGACGTGCGCCGGATGCTGTGCGTCGGGGTACTCGGCCAGCGCCATCACGAACGGGCAGCCCCGGCACTGCTCGGGCCGGATCTGGACGGCCAGCGCGTCGAACACGGCGAGGATCTGCGCGCGTGGCTCATCGGCGGTGGCGACCGCGGCGTCGAACCACGTCCGGTAGCCGTTCGAGTTGTGCTCGACGTAGGCGGCGACGAGGTCGTCCTTGGACGCGAACACGCGGTAGAGCGTGGTGGGTGCCACGCCGGCGGCGGCCGCGACGCGGTCCACGCCGACCGCGTGGATCCCCTGCCAGTAGAAGAGCTCGCTCGCGATCTCGAGGATGTGTTGCCGGGTCTCGGCAGCGCTGCGCCGCATGGAATCCCCTCGCCCCACTCCCTACGATAGGGATCGTTCCCTAACATTTCGTCCACGACGAAACGGATATCGATGCCTAGCACATCCTCGCTGCGGACCCGGGTGTCGCACGCGCTCGTCGCAGCCGCGGCCGTCACGCTCGCCGGGTGCGCGGCCGCCCCCGCCGCCACGCCGGCACCACCCGTCCCGGTCGGCCGGTTCGCCTCCGCGAACCCGGGGTCGGTCAACGTCCACTGGTTCCGCGCGCCGGACGGGCTCGTCCTCGTCGACACGGGTCGGACCCTCACCGACGCCCGCAGCGCGCTCGCCGAGATCCGCAGGACCGGGACCCTTGTGGCCGCGATCGTCCTCACCCATTCCCACCCCGACCACGTCGGCGGTGCCGGCGTGTTCCACGAGGCCTACCCCGATGCGCCGATCTACGCCTCGACCGCGACCGACACCCAGATGCGCACCGACCCGCTCGGCTTCTACCCGCTGACCAGGTCCCCGCCCGGCTCGGACTACCCGCCCCGGCTCACCTACGCCGACCACACGTTCGCCCCCGACAGCACGATCGACGTCGCCGGCGTGCGCCTGGAGACCGCGGAGTACAGCGCCGGCGAATCGGAGTGGGGCACCGTCTACTTCGATCCCGGCACCGGCGCGCTGTTCCCGGGCGATCTGACCGGCAATCGCGTGACCCCCGCCCTGCTGGAAGGGCACTCCTGCGGCTGGCTCGGGAACCTCGATCGCCTGCAGGGGCGCTTCCCGGCCGCGCGGCAGACCTACCCCGGCCACGGGGACCCTGCCGACACCGCCGAGCTGATCACCCAGCAGCGCGAGTACCTGCAGTTCTTCCGCGGCGAGGTGACGAAGGCGGTCGCGCCGTCGTCGGCCGCGGGCACCACCGTCACCCCGGACGAGGCGCGCACCGTCACCGCCGCGGTGGACCAGCGCTACCCCGGCCACCCGAGCGTCGCCTCACTGCCGACGATGGCGCAGGAGAACGTGAAGGCGGTTGCGGCCGAACTCGTGAAGCAGCCGGCCTGCTGACCCTCAGCCGCCTCGGCGGGAGTCCACGAAGACCTCGATCCCGTCGAGCAGCCGCTCCAGGCCGAACCCGAACACGTCGAAGCCTCCGCTCCAGACCCCTGCCTCGCCGACCCGGTCCATCATCGGCATCCGGCCCGGCGGCAGGGCCGTGACGAAGACCTCCGAGTGCGCCGCCCACCAGTCGTCGTCACTGAGCCCGGTGCGTTCGGCGGCCTGCAGGTACTCGATGGTCGAGCGGGCCAGCCCGGCCACGAACGAGTTCACCGTGACGACGACGCCGACCATCTCGTGCTCGTCGAGCCCGATGCCGTCGAGGTGGCGCAGGGAGGTCTCGGTGGCCTGCATGGAGTTCGGTCCGAGGAGCGGACGGCCCTGCGGGATCTGCAGCATCCACGGGTGGCGGTGATAGGTCGCCCACTGCAGCTGCGCGTTGCGGGCGAGTCGGGCCCGCCAGTCACCCTCGACGGCTTCGAGCTCCTGCAGGTCCTCCCCGTACACCTCGTCGAGCATGAGCTCGATCAGCTCGGCCTTGCCCGGGACGTAGCGGTAGAGCGACATCGCGCCGGACTCCAGCTCGGCAGCTATCCGCCGCATCGACAGCGCGGCCAGCCCCTCGGCGTCGGCGACGGTGATGGCGGCCCGCACGATGCCCGCCAGCGACAGGCTCTGGCGCGGGCCGCGGGCCGGTTCGGGCACGCCGTGCCACATCAGCTCGAGGCTGCGGCGCAGCTCGCCACCGGATTCCGTGCTCATGTCGACACGGTATTCAGTCGGTGCGTGGTTACACGCGCAGGCGCACCACGACGTCGGTGTCGGTCAGCCGCTCGACGCCGACCTTCAGTCCGCCGGCCTCGGTCTCGCCGCCGACCGGCACGCTGACCTGCTGTCCGGCGATCTCCAGCCGCGCCGTGCTGTCGCGCACCTCGACCAGGCGCGCCTGCACGCCGAGCACCGATACGGCGACATCGCCACTGCGCGGGAACGTCACCGTGCAGCCGTCGAGGCCGCAGTCGGTGCGCGAGCCCTGCCCCCCACAGCCGACCAGGACGAAACCGGCGAGCAGAAGGGATATCAGGGACGAAACGGATCGACGCGTCACGAGGCTCGAGCCTACGGATGCGGCGGTAACCGGTCGACGCCGGTTCGGAAATTGGGTACGGTGTACGAATGACGTACAGCGTACCCAATTTGGAGGATGTGTGAACGCAGGGATTCGAGCCGTCGGGCTCAGTCACAGCTTCGGCGCCAAGGCTGCCCTCGACGGGCTGGACCTGGAGGTCGCCGAGGGCACCGTGTGCGGGCTGCTCGGCCCGAACGGCGCCGGCAAGACGACGGCCGTGCGTGTGCTGGCCACGCTGCTGCGAGCCGACGGCGGCCACGCCGAGGTCGCCGGCATCGACGTCGCCGCCGACCCGGCGGGCGTCCGACGCCTCATCGGGCTCACCGGGCAGGCCTCCACGGTCGACGACATCCTGACCGGCCGGGAGAACCTCGAGCTCTGGGGCCGGCTCTTCCACCTCTCCCGGCGGGACGCCCGCCGCCGCGCCGACGAGCTGCTCGAGCAGTTCGGCCTCACCGACGCCGCCGACCGTCGGGCCAAGCACTACTCCGGCGGCATGCGCCGCCGGCTCGACATCGCCAGCAGCCTCGTGCTGGCGCCGCGGGTGTTCTTCCTCGACGAGCCCACCACCGGCCTCGATCCGCGCAACCGGGGCGAGGTGTGGGCGGCCCTGCGCGGGCTGGTCGCCGGCGGCACCACCGTGTTGATGACCACGCAGTACCTCGACGAGGCCGACCAGCTCGCCGACCAGGTCGTCGTCCTCGACAACGGCCGGAAGGTCGCGGAGGGCACGCCGGCGGAGCTGAAGTCCCGGCTCGGCGGCGACCGGATCTCCGTTCAGGTGCGGGAGGCGCACGACCTGACCCCGGTGGCCTCCATCCTCGCCCGCGTCACGAACGCCGAAGCCGAGCTCGACCGGACCCTGCTGCGGGCCAGCGCCCCCGTCCGGGACCGCGTCGCCGCGCTCACCGCGCTGGTCCGCGCCCTCGACGACGCCATGCTCGACGTCGACGACATCTCGGTGCGCCGTCCCACGCTCGACGAGGTGTTCCTGCACCTCACCGGGCCGAAACCGGCCGCAGGATCGACCTCCGGATCGATCTCTGGCACCCCCGAGAAGGTGCTCGCATGACCCTGCTCACCGCGTCCGCCCCCGGCTCGTCGATGCAGTGGCTCGCCACCGACTCCTGGACGATCGCCCGCCGCGACCTCGTCCACTGGGTGCGCAATCCCGCCGTGATCGTCTCCAGCATCGCGTTCCCCGTCATGTTCGTGCTGCTCTTCGGGTTCGTCTTCGGCAGCGCGATCGCCGTGCCCGGCGGCGGCAACTACCGCGAGTTCCTCATGCCCGGCATGTTCGCCCAGGCCATGGTCAACGGCGCCGCGGCCACCGTCGCCGTGGTGGCGGCCGACCAGGCGCGCGGCGTGACCGACCGGTTCCGCTCGATGCCCTTGTCACAGGGCGCGGTGCTGATCGGGCGCAGCATCGCCGACCTCGCGAACTCCGTGCTGGATCTCGCGGTGCTCGTCGGCTGCGGGTTGCTGGTCGGCTGGGTCACCCGCACCGGCCCGGTGGAGACCCTCGCCGCGATCGGGCTGCTGCTCCTGCTGCGCTTCGCGATGATCTGGGTCGGGATCTTCCTCGGCCTGGTGGTCAGCCCGGAGGCGGCCGGGATGGCGTGGGCGCCGCTGTTCCCGCTCACGATGGTGGCCAACACCTTCGTCTCCCCCGAGCAGATGCCGGGCTGGCTGGGCGTGGTCGCCGACTGGAACCCGATCTCGGCCACGGTCGGCGCGATCCGGGTCCTCTTCGGCAACGCAGGCGCCGTCACCACTCAGGCGGCGAGCTGGCCGGCGCAGCACGCGCTGCTGCTGGCGGTGGCCTGGCCGGTGGTGATCGTGGCGGTGTTCCTGCCGCTGGCAGTGCGCCGCTACCGCCGCACCTCGCGCTGAGGTCCTACCCGCGCCCCCGCCCGGTCGAGCAGCTCGTCGAGAGCCTTGAGGTAGGCGCCGCGCACCGGCGTCGGACCGAGGTGGATCACGTGCCCCACCTGCTCCAGCACGGTGACGGTCGCCTGCGGGACGCGCCGCTGCCAGGTCGCGAGGTCGGCCGCGGTCATCGCCCCGCCGTTGGCCCAGACGCCGGCGGTGATCGCGGTGGGGCACTCGATCGCACCCAACGCGTCCGGGAGCTGCGCCGGGACCAACGCGGCGTCGAGGATCGGGTCGAACACGTGCGGATCGACCGGGCGCAGCACGCTCGCGCGCAGCGCGAGGAACCGCGGGCTGGCACGTCGCGCATCCGCACGTCGCTGTCCGGGATCCCGACGGGCAGGTCACCGACCGCGGCGAGAAAGGCATCGTCGCCGGCCGGCGGGGCCGACAGCAGCTCGCGGGTCAGCCGGAAGCCCTCGAACCACGGCGCATCGGCCCGGTCCGGGTCGTGCAGCGCCAGCAACGGGCTGTCCTCCACGAACAGCCCCGCAACCAGCGCCGGACGGCTGCTCGCCAGCTGGGCGGCGACGATCGAGCCCAGCGAGTGTCCGGCGAGCACCACGGGCTCCTGGGCGTCCAGCAGCGCGACGACGTCGGCGCAGTAGTCGGCGAGCGCGTACGACGCGGCGTGCGCCGAGCCGGGCCGACCACCCTCTCGGTGATCGGCACCCGCCCTCAGAACAGGATGGTCGCGAAGCTGCCGACCTGCGTGAAACCGATCTTCTGGTACACCGCGCGGGCGGTGTGGTTGAAGCTGTTGACGTACAGGCTCGCGATCCGGCCCAGCCCGGCCAGCCGGTCGGCCACCGCGGCCGTGCCGGCGATGCCCAGCCCGCGCCCGCGGTGGGCGGGGTGCACCCAGACCCCCTGGATCTGCCCGACCCGCCCCGACAGCGCGCCGATCTCGGCCTTGAACACGACCTGGCCGTGCTCGAACCGGGCGAACGCCCGCCCGGCACCGACGAGCTCGGCGACGCGGGCGCGGTAGCCCGCACCGCCGTCGCCTGCGCACGGGTCGATGCCGACCTCCTCGGTGAACATCGCGATCGCGGCCGGCAGGTAGGCGTCGATCTCGGCGGGCCGCACCTCCCGCACGTACGGATCGGGGGTGACCGACGGTGTACCGGCGAGCACCATCAGCGGCTGGTCGTCGCGCACCTCACGAGCAGGCGCCCAGTGCGCGGCCAGCTCCTCCCACAGCGGGAGCACCAGCTCCTGGCGGCCCACCACCGACGAGCAGGTGCGGCCGTGCCGGCGGGCCCGGTCGGCGAAACTGCGCAGGGCGTGCCGGTCGCCCCGCAGGGGCACGAGGTTGGCGCCGGCGAAGCAGAGGCCGTCGAAGCGGGAGCCGACACCCCACAGCTCGCCGCCGAGACGCCACGGATCCAGCCCGGCCATCTCGACGCGGGCCGCGACCATGCAGGAGGCCACCGGATCGTCGTCCAGGACCGCGCGAACTCCCACGCGGTCCCGATCATCGAGAAGCCGCGCGCCGGCGACACGTAGCACCCTCTTACGGTGCCACACGGACGCGCCGGATGACATGGCGGATCCACTCTTCGTGGAGGCCGTCGGGGGAACCCCGTTCGGTGTCGCCCGGAGTGCCACGTCAGCCGACGGTGACCTGCGGCTCGCCCTCGGCCTCCATCGTCGCGGCGATCTTCATCGCCTCTTCGATGAGGGTCTCCACGATGGCGTGCTCCGGCACGGTCTTGACGACCTCGCCCTTGACGAAGATCTGGCCCTTGCCGTTGCCGGACGCGACGCCCAGATCGGCCTCGCGCGCCTCACCGGGCCCGTTCACCACGCAGCCCATGACGGCGACGCGCAGCGGCACCTCCATGCCCGTCAGGCCGGCCGTGACCTCGTCGGCGAGCTTGTAGACATCGACCTGGGCGCGCCCGCAGGACGGGCACGACACGATCTCCAGCTTGCGCGGGCGCAGGTTCAGCGACTGCAGGATCTGCGTGCCGACCTTGATCTCCTCCACCGGCGGCGCCGACAGCGAGACGCGGATCGTGTCGCCGATGCCCTGGCGCAGCAGCGCCCCGAACGCGACGGCTGACTTGATGGTGCCCTGGAAGGCCGGGCCGGCCTCGGTGACGCCCAGGTGCAGCGGGTAGTCGCACTGCTCGGCGAGCAGCTCGTAGGCGCGGATCATGACCACGGGGTCGTTGTGCTTCACCGAGATCTTGATGTCGTGGAAGTCGTGCTCGGCGAACAGGCTCGCCTCCCACATGGCCGACTCGGCCAGCGCCTCCGGCGTGGCCTTGCCGTACTTCTGCATCAGCCGCTTGTCCAGGGAGCCGGCGTTGACGCCGATCCGGATCGGGGTGCCGCGGTCCTTCGCGGCCGCCGCGATCTCCTTCACCTGGTCGTCGAACTTGCGGATGTTGCCCGGGTTCACCCGCACCGCGGCGCAGCCGGCGTCGATCGCGGCGAACACGTACTTGGGCTGGAAGTGGATGTCGGCGATCACCGGGATCTGCGACTTGGCCGCGATCGCCGGCAGCGCCTCCGCGTCGTCCTGGCTGGGGCACGCCACGCGGACGATGTCGCAACCCGCCGCGGTCAGCTCGGCGATCTGCTGCAACGTGGCGTTGACGTCGGAGGTCAGCGTGGTGGTCATCGACTGGACCGAGATGGGGTGCTCGGAACCGACGCCGACGGCTCCGACCTGCAGCTGCCGGGTCGGCCGGCGCGGGGACAGGGTCGGGGCGGGCGGGACGGGCATGCCGAGGGAAACGCTCACGACCCCCAGTATCCCCCTGCCACGGGCCGCTCGAACGAGCCGTGGTCAGAAGCACTCCGTGACTGCCCGAGCGTCAGCGCTCCCGACGACCGCGCCGCGGTTGCCGGCGGCTCCGTTCCTCCACGGTCCGGCGGCTGCCCTGCTGCCTCAGCGCGTTGTACTGGTTGCTCTGCCGCCCGGCCTCGAGGACGAGCAACCGGTGGTGCTCGACGAGATCGGCCAGGACCGTCGGGTCGATTCCGTCGGCGGCCTCCACGAGAGCGACCAGCCGTTCCGATGCCCTGACGACGCCGGTGTACGCCGTGAGCACCAGCCGCTGCTCGTACGCCGCGTTCGCCTGCTCGATCGGCGACGGTGATGCGGCGTCGCGGACCATCGCCTCCTTCGCGGCGACGACCGCCGCGTAGGCCTCCTCGCGGGCGTCCCACGCGGCGTCCAGCTCCTCGTCCACGCCGCGGAAGCTACTGCCGCGGCCGAGGGTGGGACCAGGGCCGATCGGCCGCTACTGCACGAGGTTGACCGGGTTGATGATGTCGGCGACGAACAGCAGCCCGCTCCACGCCACGAACACCAGCGCCACCACGTAGGCGACGGGCATCAGCCGCGCCACGTCGACCGGGCCGGGATCGGGCTTGCCGCGCAGCTTCGCGATCCGGCGGCGCACGCTCTCCCAGAGGGCGGGGAAGATCTGGCCGCCGTCCAGCGGCGGGATCGGGAGCAGGTTGAACAGGAACAGCGAGATGTTCACCAGAGCCAGCAGGTTCAGGAAGAACGAGATCTCCGTCTTGACCGGCAGGTCCAGGTCGAGGATCTGGCCGCCCAGCCGCGAGGCGCCGACCACACCGACCGGGCCTTCGCGGTCGCGCTCCTCACCGAGGAACACCGCCCCGAAGAGGCCGGGCACGCGCTGCGGCAACGCCCAGATCGCCTGGCCGGTGCGCCCGATGACGTCCCCGATCTGGTCGATCACCACTCCGAAGCCCTGCGACTCGTAGAACGACACCGGGCTGAGACCGAGGAAGCTGCCCTTGACCGTGACGGTCGGGTTCTCCAGGTCCGGCAGGTCGGTGGTCACCAGGGTGGGGTGCAGCTCGACCTGCTGCCCACCCCGGTCCACGACGACCGTCACCGTGCCGCTCGCCGCACGGATGGCCTTCTGCAGGGCGGACCAGTCCGTGGGCCCGTAGGGCTGCCCCTGGAAGGCCACGATGCGGTCGCCGGCCCGGAAATCGGCGGCCGCCGCCGGTGTGAGCGGCGCGCCGGGCGGGCAGACCGTGGTGGTCGCGGTCGCCGGCACCACGCACTTGGAAACCGCGCTGACCGTGGTGTTGGTGCCCGTGGGCGCCCCGATCACCATCAGCGAGAACGTGAAGATGCCGACCGCGAGGATCAGGTTCATGAACGGACCGGCGAACATCACCACGACCCGCTTCCACGGGGTGCGGGTCCAGAACTGCCGGTCGACGTCCTCGGGCGAGACCTCCGACTGCGACTGGTGTCGGACGTCGTCGATCAGGCCCTGGAACGGGCCGGTGCGCCGGCTGGTGCCCAGCATGCCTTCGCCCTTCGCGGGCGGGATCATGCCGATCATCCGGATGTAGCCGCCGAGCGGGACCATCTTGACCCCGTACTCGGTCTCGCCGCGCTTGACCGACCACAGGGTGCGGCCGAACCCGACGAAGAACTCCGGCACCTTGATGCCGAACCGCTTCGCTGCCAGCAGGTGGCCCAGTTCGTGCCAGCCCACCGAGATCAGGATCCCCAGGAAGAACAGGACGATCCCGAGGATGGTCATCATGTGGTCACTCCTGCTCCGGCCAGCTCACGGGCGTGCGCGCGCGCCCAGTCCTCGGCGGCCAGCACGTCGTCCACGGTAGCGGGATCGCCGCGCCACCCGTCGGCGGCACCGATGACGTCCTCGACGACGTCGGTGATGCCGGTGAACCCGATCCGACCGGCGACGAAGGCGGCCACGGCCTCCTCGTTCGCGGCGTTGAACACCGCGGGCACGCACCCGCCCGCGGCGCCCGCCGCGCGGGCGAGCCGCACCCCCGCGAAGGTCTCCTCGTCGAGCGGTTCGAACGTCCAGCTCTGCGCCGTGTCCCACCGGCAGGCCGCGGCGGCGCCGGGGATCCGCTCGGGCCAGCCCAGCGCCAGCGCGATGGGCAGCACCATGTCGGGCGGGCTGGCCTGCGCGAGCGTGGAGCCGTCGGAGAACGTGACCATCGAGTGCACGATCGACTGCGGGTGCACCACCACGTCGATCCGCTCGAACGGCACGTCGAACAGCAGCCGGGCCTCGATCACCTCGAGGCCCTTGTTCACCAGCGTGGCCGAGTTGATGGTGATGACCGGACCCATGTCCCAGGTCGGGTGGGCCAGCGCGTCGGCGACGGTGACATCGGCCAGCTCCGCGCGGGTGCGGCCACGGAACGGGCCGCCCGACGCCGTCACCACCAGGCGCTCCACCTCGACCGCGCGGCCGCCACGCAGGCACTGGGCCAGCGCGGAGTGCTCGGAGTCGACGGGCACGATCTGCCCCGGTGCGGCAGCCGCGAGCACCAGCGGGCCGCCGGCGATCAGCGACTCCTTGTTGGCCAGCGCGAGCCGTGACCCGGCCCTCAGCGCGGCCAACGTGGGCCCGAGACCGACCGATCCGGTGATGCCGTTGAGCACGATGTCGACACCGGTGGCGCCGGCCAGCTCGGTGGCCGCGTCCGGCCCGGCGAGCACCTCGACACCCGGCAACGCGTCCCGCACGGCCGCCGCGGCCTCGGCGCGTGCCACCGCCACCCGCGGCACCCGGTGGGCGCGGGCCTGCGCCACCAGCAGGTCGACGTCACTGCCGCCCGCGGCCAGTCCCGCGACCCGGTAGCCGTCCGGGTGCCGGGCGATCAGCTCGAGGGCCTGGGTGCCGATCGAGCCGGTCGAACCCAGGACGGTGACGGATCTCGTCGCAGAGATCGTGGCGGTCGTCATCTCAGACATCGCCGCCCATCATGCTCGCTCAGATGTTGTGCGAGGATGTGGCCGCAGATCGGTTGATCAGGAGGACGGCAGTGGCGAGCAACTCCCGCGAGGTGGCCCGGAAGGGCCCGGCCATCGTGGACGAGGACGTGCCGGACCCCACGAGCCAGTGGGGCTGGAACGGGTCGTTCCCGCGCGGCGGCATGATCGGCGGCGTCTTCTCCATCATCGCGCTGCTGGCCATGTTGATCGGCAACCACACCGGCAGGATCGAGGACCTCTACCTCGTCGGCATCGCGCTGCTGCTCGTGCTCGGGGTGGTCATCTCGGTGCGCAACAAGCGCAACTCCTGGCGGCGCTGAGACCGGCCGCTCGGATGTCCGGGCCCGCGGTCGAGCTGGAGGTCGGCGACCGCACCGTGCGGATCTCCAACCCCGATCGCGTGTACTTCCCCACCCGCGGGGAGACCAAGCTCGATCTCGCGAACTACTACATCGCGGTCGGCGACGGGATCGTCCGGGCACTGCGTGATCGCCCGTGCATGCTGCACCGGTTCCCCACGGGGGTGACCGGCGAGAAGGTGCACCAGAAGCGGCTGCCCCGCGGCGCGCCCGATTGGGTCGAGACCGTCCGGGTGCACTTCCCGCGCTGGAACCGCACGGCCGACGAGCTGTGCGTGCAGCACGTCGCCGACGTCGTGTGGGCGGTGCAGATGTCCACCGTGGAGTTCCACCCGTGGAACTCCCGGCGCGGCCACGTCGAGCAGCCCGACGAGTGGCGCATCGATCTCGACCCGATGCCCGGCGCGTCCTACGCCGACGTGCGGCGGGTCGCGCACGTGGCCCACGAGGTGCTCGACGAGCTGGGCGCGGTCGGCTACCCCAAGACGTCCGGTGGCAAGGGCATGCACGTCTACGTGCGGATCGAGCCGCGCTGGGGATTCCAGGACGTGCGGCGCGCCGCGCACGCGTTCGCCCGCGAGGTGGGCCGGCGCTGCGATCTCGTCGACCTGACGTGGTGGCGCAAGGACCGCAACCCCGACTCGGTGTTCGTCGACTACAACCAGAACGCCCGCGACCACACCATCCGCAGCGCCTACTCGGTGCGCGGGGTGCACGAGGCCGTGGTGTCCACACCGATCCGCTGGGACGAGATCGACGACGCCGAGCCGGCCGACTTCACCATCGCCACCGTGCCGCCGCGCTTCGCCGAGCTCGGCGACCTGCACGCCGGCATCGACGAGCACGTGTTCGTGCTGGACGAGCTGCTGGAGTGGGCCGACCGCGACGCCCGCGAGGGCGCGGAGGAGCCACCGGAGCCGGAGGCGCAGGAGCTCGACTGACGTCACACATCCAGTGCGGTCGTCACACATGCTGCAACGTGTGTGAGGTCCGCACTGGGTGTGTGACGTCGCCTCAGTGCCCGGCCGCCGTCCGCAGCCGGGCGTACTCCTCCACCATCGCCGGCAGCTGCCAGTGCGCGTTCAGCCCGCTCGGGTTGGGCAGCACCCACACCCGGGTCTCCCCCAGCCGCTCGTCCTGCGGCCCGACCGCCGCCTTCGGCCGGGCGAACGCCGTCCGGTAGGCCCCGACGCCCGCGATGGCCAGCCAGCGCGGGCGCACCTGCTCCACGAGGGATCGCAGGCGCTCTCCCCCGGAGCGCAGCTCTCCGTCGGAGAGCTCGTCGGCGCGGGCCGTCGTGCGCGCGACCACGTTGGTGATGCCCAGCCCGAGCCCGCGCAGCTCCTCCTGCTCGGCGGGCGCGAACAGGCGCGGTGTGAAGCCGGCGCCGTGCAGGGCCGGCCAGAACCGGTTGCCCGGCCGGCCGAAGTGGTGCCCGGTGATCGCGGTGACCAGCCCGGGGTTGATGCCGCAGAACAGCACCCGCAGCGGCGGATCGTTCGGGCCGGGCAGCAGGTCGGACACCACCAGCGACCGGGCCGCCTCCAGCTCGGTACGGCTGAACCGGGGCACCGACCGACCCTATGCCGGCGGCGCGGGGCGGCCGATCCCGGCCTCCAGCGCCCGCGCGAGATCGAGCAGCCGGTGCTCCTCGTCCCACCGCCCGACGAGCTGGACGCCGAGCGGCAGCCCGGCCGCGGTCGCTCCCGCCGGGGCGGCGATCGCCGGGGCGTGGCAGGCGGTGGCCAGTGCGATCCAGTCGAACAGGTGGCCGTACGGCACGGCCCTGCCGTCGACGTCGAGATCGCGGTCGAACACGGTGCCCTCGTGCTGGTGCGGGAAGGCTGGCACGGGACCGACCGGGCAGAGGATCGCGTCCCACGAGGTGAACCACTCGGCGAGCCGGTCCTTCAGTCGCTGCCGGGCCACGGCCGCGCCGGCGTACTCGCGGTAGCTCGCGGTGGCGTGGTAGGCGAACGACCCGGACCGGTAGCGCGGCCCGGGCTCGGCCGGTCGGTTCGCCGCGAACGCCGTCCACTGCTCGGGCGTGAGGTTGCGGGCGCCGAGGACGGCCAGCAGCAACGCCTGGTAGACGTCGTTCCCGGCGCCCGTCCCGTCGCCGAACGGCGGGGTGGCGACCTCGACCTTCGCGCCCCGCGCGCGCAGCGCGTCGCCGGCCCGCTCCACAGCGGCGCGGACGTCGGCGGCGACGGGGTAGCCGGGCTCGTCGATCCACAACGCGACCCGCATGCCGGCGACGTCACCCCGCGGCGCGGGGCGCGCGGCGAGCAGCTCCCACAGCAGCGCGAGATCGTCGGCGGTGCGGGCCATCGGGCCGGCGACCGACAGGTCCGGCGGCATCCAGTTCTCCGGCAGCGGCGGCACGATCCCGCGCATCGGCAGCCGGTCCCACGTCGGCTTCAGCGCGTACACCCCGCAGAAGTTGGCCGGGTGTCGCAGCGAGCCGCCGATGTCGGTGCCGATCTCCAGGTCGGTGACGCCAGCGGCGAGCGCCGCCGCCGAACCGCCCGACGAGCCGCCCGGGGTGCGCCTGGCGTCGTACGGGTTGGTGGTGGTGCCGAAGACCTCGTTGTAGCTCTGGATGTCGCCGAGGTTGAGCGGGGTGTTGGTCTTGCCCCAGACGACCGCCCCGGCGGCACGGGCGATCGCGATCGTGGCGGCGTCGGCGCAGTCCCCGCGCCCGACGAACGCGGGATTGCCCGAGACCGCGGGCATGCCGGCGACGTCGAAGCAGTCCTTCACCGTGATCGGCAGCCCGGCCAGCGGACCCAGCTCGGCACCGCGGGCCCGCGCGTCGTCGATGGCCGCGGCCTCGCGCCGGGCCCGCTCCACATCGGTCTGGACGACGGCGTTGAGCACGGGATGGACGGCCTCGTGGCGGGCCAGGCGGGCGTCGAGCAGCTCACGGGCGGAGACACGGCGGGCGGCGAGATCGGCCAGCACCTCGCGGGCGGTGGGGAACATCAGCTCATCCTGCCCCGAACGGGGCCTTGCGGCGTCGGGCACGATGTCGTGCGTGGACCTGCCCGTGATGCCCCCGGTGAAGCCGATGCTGGCCAAGCCGCAGCCGAAGATCCCGGCCGGCAAGCTGTACGAGCCGAAGTGGGACGGCTTTCGCTCCATCATCTTCCGCGACGGCGACGAGGTGGAGATCGGCAGCCGCAACGAGCGGCCGATGACCCGCTACTTCCCCGAGGTCGTCGAGGCGGTGCTGGCGAACTTCCCCGAACGCGCCGTGATCGACGGCGAGATCGTGGTGCTCGACCGCGAGAACAACACCCTCGACTTCGAGGTGCTGCAGCAGCGCATCCACCCCGCGGCGAGCCGGGTGACCAAGCTGTCGCAGGAGACCCCGGCCAGCTTCGTCGCGTTCGACCTGCTCGCACTCGGCGACGAGGACCTCACCGAGCGGCCGTTCGCCGAGCGGCGGGCACGGTTGGAGGAGGCGCTGGCGAAGGCCGCTCCCCCGGTGCACGTCACCCCGCTCACCGACGACCACGCGCTGGCGCAGCAGTGGTTCGAGCAGTTCGAGGGCGCTGGGCTGGACGGGCTCATCGCCAAGGACCCGGCGGTGACCTACCAGCCCGACAAGCGCGTCATGACCAAGATCAAGCACGAGCGGACCTGCGACGCGGTGGTGGCCGGGTACCGCGTGCACAAGTCCGGGCCGGACGCGATCGGATCACTGCTGTTGGGCCTGTACGACGATCGCGGCGTGCTCGCGTCGGTCGGCGTGATCGGCGCCTTCCCGATGGAGCGGCGGAGGGAGCTGTTCGCGGAGATGCAGGAGCTCGTCACCTCGTTCGACGAGCACCCGTGGGCGTGGGCGAAGCAGGAGGAGGGCGAGCGCACCCCGCGCAAGGGCGAGGGCAGCCGCTGGAACAACGGCAAGGACCTGTCGTTCGTGCCGCTGCGGCCCGAGCGCGTCGTCGAGGTGCGCTACGACTACATGGAGGGCGTGCGGTTCCGGCACACCGCGCAGTTCGTGCGCTGGCGCCCGGACCGAACGCCCGAGAGCTGCACCTACGAGCAGCTGGAACAGCCCGTGTCGTTCGACCTGGCCGAGGTGCTGGGCCTACCCGACCGCTAGCCCCTCGGTCGTCATCCGGACCCGCTCGATCAGCCCGTCCGGGCGGTGGTGGAGCCGGTCGACGCACACCGAGCGGCGGCGGCTGCCACCGCCCGGCAGCACCCCGTTGTGGTAGAAGAAGAACCACCCGCCGTCGAACTCGACGGGGCACGGGCGGTTGGTCTCGCAGTTGCCGGCCACCTCGTTGAGGATGCCGACGAACTCCCACGGGCCCGTCACCGAACGGCTGCGTGCGTAACCGACGCGTTGCGGGAACAGGTAGCCGTAGGACAGGTAGAACCAGCCGTCCCGGTGGTGCACGTGCGCACCCTCCTGGAAGCCGGGCAGCTCGATCTCGGTGATCGGCCCCGCCAGCTCCGTCATCGAGTCGTCGAGCACCGCGTGGAAGCAGCGGAGCTTGCCCCAGAACAGGTGCGCCTGCCCGTCGACCACGATGACGGCCGGGTCGATCGTGTGGTCCGACTCCGTACGGAACGGCTGCTCGTCGGTGACGAGTGCCGAGCCGCGGGCGTCGCGGAACGGGCCGATCGGACTGTCGGCGACCGCCACCGCGATCGCCCCTCCTGGCCGGTCGGGCCGGTCGACGGCCACGTACCAGAAGAAGCGGCCGTCCCGTTCGATCACGGCCCCGGCCTTGGCCCCGGTGTCCGCCGCCCACGCGAAGTCGGTCAGGGCCAGCGGCGAGCCGTGCGCACGCCACTCGCGCAGGTCCGTCGAGGAGAACAGCAGCCAGTCGCGCATCAGGTAGGCGGCCGACCCGGGCTCGGCCTCGTCGTGGCCGGTGTAGAGGTAGGCGGTCCCGTCGTGCACCAGCACCGTCGGATCGGACGTGAACACGTCGGTGATGATCGGGTTCCCGACGATCATCGCAGCACCTGCCCCCGCGTCTCGGGCAGCGTGAGGATCACGAGGAAGGCGAGCACGGCGCCGGCGGTGACGTACCAGAAGAAGACCTGCGCGTAGCCCGCGGCGGACAAGGTCTGGATCACGAGCGGGGCCGTGCCGCCGAACACCGCGACAGTGAGGTTGTACCAGGCGCCGATGCCCAAGCCGCGCAGCTCGGTGGGGAACAGCTCGCTCATGATCGCGGGCGCGATCGAGGTCATCGCCGTGTAGAGCCCGAGCCCCACAGCGAAGACGACGAGCATGTTCCAGAACCCGGGCCCGATCAGCGCAGACAGCGGCACGATCAGCACGGCCGTGGCGGCGGACCAGGCCAGGAGCTGCGGCTTGCGGCCGAACCGGTCCGACAGCGCACCCATCGGGTACTGCAGCGCCACGAACAGGGCGGTGGCGATCGACAGTGCCGCGAACACCTGGCTGGGGTCGGCCCCCCGCGAGCTCACCGCGAACGGCGTGAGCGCGGAGAAGAAGGTGTAGTAGCAGAGCGTCGAGAGCAGCGTGAACGCGACGAGCTGGCCGACGGCCTTCGGGTGCTCGCGCAGCGTCATCAGCAGGGGGTGGCGCAGCTCCTGGGCCTTGGCCTTGTTCTCCTCGAACTGATCGGTCTCCGGCATTGCTCGCCGCAGCCACAACCCGACGATCCCGAGCACGCCGCCGAGGATGAACGGGATCCGCCAGCCGTACGCGGCCAGCTCGTCGCGGCTGAGCACCGCGGTGAGGAGCGCCCCGAGGAGCGACGCGATCAGCACCGCGGACCCGGTGGAGATGTAGAAGAACGACGAGTAGCGGCCGCGCCGCTCCGGCGGTGCGATCTCGGCCAGGTAGGCCGAGGCGTTGGAGACCTCCCCTCCCAGCGACATGCCCTGACCGATGCGCGCGAGCAACAGCAGGACCGGCGCGAGCCAGCCCACGAGCTCGAACGTCGGCAGGACCCCGATGATGAACGAGCCGCCCGCCATCAGGGCGATCGTCAGCAGCATCGCCGTGCGCCGCCCCCGCAGGTCGGCGAACCGGCCGAGCAGCCAGCCACCGAGCGGTCGGAAGAAGAACGCCAGCGCGTACGTCGCGAGCGTGTTGATCAGTGCGAGCGCCGGATCGCCGGACGGGAAGATCTGGGTGGCGAAGAAGATGCTGAACGTCGCGTAGATCGTCCAGTCGTACCACTCGATGGCGTTGCCGACCGACGCCGCGACCAGCGTCCGTACCGGCAGCCGGTGTGCTGGCGTTTCCTTGCCGATGGACGGCGTCGATCGGTCGGACACTGGTCGCTCCCGAGGGCTTCGTGACAGACGGTGAGGCGACATTAGGCCACCTGGTCGGCGCCGGCATCCGAGAGCCGCCCCGCCCCAAGGTCCACTCAGCTCCCTCCGAGCGGGCGGTACGTCTTCACCGAGGTGGGCACCGTGAGCATGCGGGCGTGGCCTGATCCGGCGGGATCGAGCCGGTCGAGCAGGAGCTGCGCGGCGCATCGGCCGACCTCCCCCACGTCATAGGCGACGACGGTGAGCGGGGAAGCGAACAGGTCGGCCAGCGGCACGTCGTCGAACCCGGCGAGTGCCGTGCCCGTGCCGGCGCGGGCGATCGCGCGGTAGGCGCCGATGGTGTTGCGATTGTTGGCGGCGAAGATCGCGGTGGGCGGATCGGGCAGTTCCAACAGCTCGCCGGCCGCCTCCTCGGCAGCCCCCGACGTGGACGCGACGCTGCGCAGCATCGCGTCGTCGACGGCCAATCCTGCCTCTTCCAGGGCCGCGCAGTAGCCGCGCAGCCGCTCGGTGCCCGTCCACAGCGAACGGCCCAGGCCCAGGAACCCGATGCGCCGGTGCCCCTCGGCCAGCAGCGATGCGGTTGCCGCGCGGCTGCCGCCGAAGTCGTCGACCACGACGCAGTCGACGTCCGGGACCGACGGCGGCCGGGTGGCGAACACGACGGGGAGCCCGTGGAGCGCAGCGGGATCGAGATGGCGGTGGTCGTTGCCCGCCGGGACGACGATGATGCCGTCGACGCGGCGCGAGGCCAGGTCGTCGACCAGCTGACGCTCGCGGTCGAGGTCGCCTGCGGTGTCGCCGAGCACCACCCGCATGCCGCGCTCTGCCGCGAGTGCCTCCACACCCAGCGCCATCTCGGAGTAGAACGGGTTGCCCAGGCCGGTCACCACCAGCCCGAGCAGGCCGCTGGAGCGGCCGGTGCGCAGGCCGCGGGCCAGGTCGTTGCGGCGGTAGCGCAGCGTCTCCACCGCGGCCAGCACCCGTTGCCGCATCTCCGGCGAGACCCGGGGATCACCGCGCAGGGTGCGCGACACCGTCATGGGGCTGACCTCGGCGTGCGCGGCCACGTCCCGCATGGTCGGCGTGTCCACGGATCCACCCCCCATCTGCGTCAGCTCGCCGATCCCGACGACTGCGCCCACCACGCGGCTCCGACGAGGCCGGCGTGCGCCGACGATGCCCGCGCAACGTCCGGTGCGGCGCCGCCGTCGGCCAGTCCCGCCCGCAGCGGATCGGCGACGAGCTCCCATGATGCCGCTATCGAGCCGCCGACGAGGACCAGCGACGCGTCGAACGAGCGCACCCACGGGGCCATGGCCCGGCCGAGGGCACGGAAGGTGTCGGTGAACAGCGAGCGGGTCCACGGCTCGCCGGCGAGCGCGCGTTCTGCGAGTTCGCGCACGTCGAGGCCGGTGTCCTCGGGACGTACGGCCCGGTGCCGGGCCAGGATCGCCCGCCGCGAGACGGTGTCCTCCAGCGGGGCGCCGTCGATGCTGAGCAGGTGGGCCTCGCCGTGCGGCGGCACGTCCGGCCCGGTGGTGACCGCGACCCCGCGGTCGAGGAAACAGCTGCCGACCCCGGTGCCCAGGGTGAGCACCATGACCCGGTCGTGCCCGGCCGTGCCGCCGGTCCGCCACTGCCCGAGCGCGAACGCGTGCGCGTCGTTGAGGAACACCACGTCCGCGGCGCCGGGCAGGCCGCGCCGCAGGAGCACCCCGAGATCGACGCCGTGCAGGCCCTCGAACTTCGCCACGCCGGTGAACCGGCCGACGCCGGTCGCGTAGTCGAACGGGCCGGGGATCGCGACGCCCCACCGGGTGCCGGGTGCGACATCGAGGGTCTTGGCGGCGCCCAGCACGTCCTCGACGATCTCGGCGGCCGTGCCGTCGGCGCGGACGTGCGCGCGGTGCACCTGCGCGTCGGTGAGCACCCAGTCGGGCGGACCGGGCAGGGCGGCGGAGACGTGCGTGCCGCCGATCTCGAGGGCGGCGACGGTCACGAGTCGGGCACCAGCGCCTGCACCAGCCGGACCCGTCCCGGCCCGGTGCTCGTCACGGTGTAGCTCCCGACCGCGGCGGGCACGACCATCGTCTCGGCATGGGCCAGATGGTGGCAGTAGCCACCACCCTCGACGGTGACCGCGTCCCCTTCCACGAGCGTCCAGACGTGGAAGCTCTCCCCGGTGCGCTGCTCCGTGGTGGTCGCGCCGTCCAGCACGAGGCGGCGGACCTCGAAGAACATCTCCGGCAGCGCCCCGATCAGCTCCTCGCTCCAGCCCGGCCCGCGCCGCAGCTCCCGCGGTTCCTGGATGAGCTCCTTCTGCACCGCGTCGCCCTGCCGCGTGGCGTCGAGGTTGCGGAACGCGTGCTCGACGTGGACGGGGCGCGGCTGGCCGGCGGCGTCGCGGCGCAGCCAGTCGTAGAAGCGCAGCGAGTAGAGGTAGGGCGTCGCGCTGATCTCCAGCACGACGTTGCCCTCGCCGCTGCCGTGCGGGGTGCCGGCGGGCACCAGGTAGAGCTGGTGCGCTGCCGCGGGATGGACCTGCACGTGGTCGGTGATGTCGAACGCGATCTCGTCGTGCGCGGCCGCGTGCGCCTGCTCGTGGAACGCGTCGACGTCGACGTCGCCGCGCAGGCCGAGGTAGATCGAGCGGTCGCCGGTCGTCGCCATCACGTAGTAGGTCTCGTGCTGCGTGTAGGGCCAGCCGAAGATCCGCGACATGTACTCGGGTTGGGGATGGCAGTGCACCGAGAGGCTGCCGCCGCCGACGGTGTCGAGGTAGTCGAACCGCACGGGGAACGACGAACCGAACCGCTCGTGGACACCCGCACCCATCACCTCGGCTGGGTGCAGCGCGACCACCGCGGAGAACGGGATCTCGACCTGCGCGTCGGCGCTCGCCCCGAGCAGCACCCCGCTCTCCGGTGCGATCAGCTCGTAACCGAGCCCGGTGCTGGGCGCGTCGCGGTGCACGCCGAGCTCCTCCTGGGCCCAGTGGCCGGCCCACGAGGTGGAGTTGAACCAGGTACGGGTGCGGAACGGGCGCCCGGCCAGCTCCTGCGCGGTGGCGCGCAGCGTCGCCCCGTCGACCGAGACAGGGGCAGTCGGGTCCTGCACGTCGAACCAGCGGTCGATGCGCGTGAGGAGTCCGTCGCGGTGGCGGTCGAGCAGCGGCCAGTCGACGTAGAACAGCCGGCGAGTGGTGCCCGGGCCGGCGGGCTGACCGAGGTTGCGGCCCCGTCCCGCGACGATGTCCGCCTCGGCGAAGCGCTTGGGCCGGTCGACGTACCAGAGCACGTCGTGCGGGAGGAGCGCCGCGCCCGGGCCGTGGACCAGCACGAACCCGTCGCGGGTCGGATGGCTCAGACCCGGCCGCATCACGTCGGCCAGTGATCCTTCGGCGAGCCGGACGAAGTCGGGATCGTCGGGCAGCTCGGCGGAGGTGGTCGCCGCGACGATCGTCTCCCAGTCGGCGAAGCGCTGGTGCGTGTCGATCAGCGTGACCGTGCCGATGGTCGCCGCCAGATCGCTGACGATGCGGTCCCAGTCGAGCAGCTCGGGTCCGTCGACGGCGAGGGTCAGCGGGCCGCGGGGCAGCTCGGCCACCGGCCCGAACCAGCCGGTGCCGACCGGACGGCCCACGGGCAGGTAGCGCGGGCTGGGGTCGTAGCCGGGAGGGGTCATCGTCCGGGCTCCTCACGTCGGGGCACGAGATATCGATACCATAGATCTTCCCTGCCATCTTGCTTGCGATCCATGTTACGGATACCTTCCACCCGATCCGTTCGCCGACGATCGGAGATCTGATGGCTGTGTCCCGGCGCGCACTGCTCGGCCTCCTCGGGGCCGGCGGTGCGGCGGCCCTCGCCGGATGTGCGCGCGGCAGCTACACGCAGCCGGCCCCCGGCAACGTCCTCACGCTCAACAACGACGTCGCGACCTGGTCGGACGCCTACTCGGCCGCCTCCGACGTGCTGGAGCGGCGGGCCGGCTACCGGCTGGCGGTGCGCAGCGTGCCGAACCAGAGCACGTACCAGCAGATCGTCCGCATGTCGGCGCGCACCGACAGCACCACCGACCTGTTCAAGTGGTGGAACGGCTACCGGCTGCAGGACATCGCCCGCGGCGGGCTGCTGACCGATCTGAGCCCCGTCTGGGACCACGCGCAGTCGGCGGGCTGGGTGGACCCGACCCTGCGCGAGTCGTTCACCTGGGACGGACGCCCCTGGGCGCTGCCGCTCTACAAGAGCTACTACCCCGTGTTCTACAGCCGCCGGGCGTTCGGGAAGGTCGGCGCCGGCGTCCCGAGGACGTTCGCCGAGTTCCTCGACACCGCACGGGCCCTGCGCGACGCGGGTGTCACCCCGATCGGCGCCGGCGGCGCGAGCACCTGGGAGTCGATCATCTGGTTCGCCCAGCTGCTCATCGGGCACAGCCCGGACTACTACGCGGACGTCACCACCGGGCGAGCCTCCTACCTCGACGGCGCCGGCCCGGCCGCGATGGAGCTGTGGTCCCGCATGTACGCCGAGCGCCTGTTCTCCAAGCCCGACATCGACTCGGAGGGCTACCCGGCGATGTTCGCCGAGGGCTCGCTGGGCATGACGATGGGCGGCACGTTCGGCCTCAAGAGCTACATCAAGGCCGGCCTCGGCGGCGATGACATGGGGCTGTTCCTCCTGCCGCCGATCGACCCGGCTGCCGAGCCGGCCGTGGTGGTCGAGAGCGCCGCGCTGTGCATCTCGGCCGCCGCCCACAAGCACGACGCCGCGATGGCCGTCGCCGACTCGTGGCTGGCGACCGATGTGCAGCAGGCGTGGGTCGACAAGCTCGGCGACAGTTCGGCCAACCCGGCCGCGCTGCCGGCCGGCAGCCTCGTCGTCGACCTGGCGAAGACCGCCGCCGCCACCCGCCCCCGCGAGATGACCCGCTACTGGGAGGCCTCGCCACCGGTGCTGGTGGAGGGCAACGTGCGTGACCTGAGCGCGTTCATGGTCACGCCGACGCCGGAGAACGGGATCGCCACGCTGCGGAACCTGCAGACCCGCGCGGACGCCGAGTGGAAGGCCTGGAGAGCATGAGTGTCCTGACTCCGTCCGTGGCCGACGTCGAGGCACACGCGCGCAGCAGCGCGGCGCCGGTCGAGCGGCGCAACCCCCGGGTCGTCGGCACAGTGGCGCTGTTCCTGATGCCGGCCGTCGGGCTCGTCGCACTGTTCATGATCGTGCCGTTCCTCGACACGTTCTGGCGCAGCTTCTTCGTCGACAACGGCTTCACCCGCACGTGGGCGGGCCTCGACAACTACGTCACGCTGTTCACCAGCTCCGGGTTCGGTGTGACGGTGCTGAACACGCTGATGTGGGTGGTCGGCACGCTGGCCTTCCCCGTGCTGATCGGGCTGCTGATCGCGGTCGGCACGTTCGGGCTGCGCTGGGGCGCCGCCGCGCGGTTCAGCCTGGTGCTGCCCTACGCGCTCTCCGGCGCGGCCACCGCCGTCGTGTGGACGTTCGTGCTGCGCGACGACGGCGCGCTCAACGGGGCGCTCGCCGCGCTCGGGCTCTCCGACCTGGAGCAGGGGTGGCTGCTGCACTGGCCGCTCAACACCGTGGTGATGATCCTGGCGAGCACGTGGCAGGGCACCGGGGTGGCGGTGATCCTTTTCCTGATCGGGTTGCAGGCGATCCCGCCGTCCACGCTGGAGGCGGCCCGCCTCGACGGCGCCACGGGATGGCGGCTGTTCTGGCACATCACGCTGCCGCAGCTGCGGCCCATCACGATCGTTGTGGTGGGCATCTCGGTGGTCAACAGCCTCAAGACGTTCGACATCGTCTGGCTGCTGACCCAGGGCGGGCCCGGCACGGCGTCGGAGACGCTCGCGCTGACCATGTACCGCGAGACGTTCACGCTCGCCCGCTACGGCGCCGGCGCCGCCGTCGCCGTGATCCTCACGATCATCGTCGTCGCGGCGTCGTGGGTGTACCTGCGCCGCCAGCTGCGGACCACCTGAGGGAGTCGACATGGGACGGGCCGTCAAGAACGTCGTGATCGTGGCGACAGCGCTGCTGTGGCTGGTGCCGAGCTGGTTGCTGATCGTCAACGCGTTCACCGCCGCTGCCGACTACACCGGATCGCCCTCGTGGTGGCCCACGTCGTGGGGCTTCCTCGACAACGTCGCCGAGGCCTTCACCACCGCCAACGTCGGTGCCGGCATGGTCAACAGCCTCATCTACGCGGTGCTCGGCGCGCTGCTGGCGGTGCTCGTGGCCGCGCTGGCCTCGTTCGCGGTGGTGGTGATGCCGGTGAAGCGGCCCGCCGTGTGGTTCTGGGTGATCTACGTCGGCACGATCCTGCCGCTGCAGATGTTCCTCGCGCCGCTGTTCGGCGGGTACGCGAGCCTGTCGCTCTACGACACCCAGTACGGGATGCTGCTGATCTACGCCGCGCTCGCCGTGCCGTTCGCGTTCTTCGTGGTGCGCAACTACCTCACCACCGTGCCGCGGGAGATGCGCGAGGCCGCCCAGCTCGACGGCGCGAGCTGGGCGCGGATGTTCTTCTCCGTGCACCTGCCGCTCGCGCGCAGCGCGATGCTCGCGGCGTTCCTGTTCCAGTTCACCTGGATCTGGAACGACATGCTGTTCGGCATCACGCTCTCCACCAGCCCGAACGTGCGGCCGGCGATGGCCGCGCTCGCCGACCTCACCAGCACGTACTCGACCGTCGGCCCGCCCGTGGTGCTGGCGGGGGCGCTGGTGGCGTCCATCCCGACGGTCCTGCTGTTCTTCGTCTTCCAGCGGTTCTTCACGACCAACCTGAAGCTCACCTCCTAGGAAGGGTCGCTCTCCCCCATGACGACCAAGGCATTGATCGCCGCCACCCCGTGGTCCCACGAGAAGGCCCGGGACGGGATGGTCGACCTCGCCTCCGCCGGGCGCGGCACGCTCGGTGGGCGCGCGATCCGCGTGATCGCCGAGGGGCTGCTGCGCGCGGCACCCGGTGGCGGACGCCAGCAGGCGATCCGCGTCGAGGGTCTCGACGGGTCGGCCGGCGACGTCGTCGTGCGCACGGCGTCCGGCACCGCCGTGCCCGTAGAGGGCGTGGACGGGCCGGAGGGCTCGCTGCGACTGCTGCTCCCCGCCGTCGACGGCCCGACCGCGCTCTCGCTCTCCGTCCCCGGACTCGACGCCGCAGGCAGCATCGAGATCACCCTGGAACCGGTACGCGAGTGGACGATTCACCTCGTGCACCATTCACACCTCGACATCGGGTACACCGATCCGCAGGGCACGGTGCTCGCCGAGCACGTCGCGTTCCTCGACTCGTGCCTCGACCTGGTGCGCGCCACCGCCGACCGGCCCGACGAGGCGAAGTTTCGCTGGGCCGTGGAGTCGCTGTGGTCGTTCGAGCAGTGGATCGCCGCGCGCTCGCCGGAACGGGTCGCGGAGTTCGTCGAGTACGTGAAGGCCGGGCAGATCGAGCTGACGGCGCTGCCGTACAACCTGCACACCGATACCTGCTCCACCGACGAGCTGCACGAGCTGTTGCGGCTCGCCCGCTCGGTGCGCGACACGTACGGCATCGAGTTCACCTCGGCCATGCAGACCGACGTGCCCGGCACGGTCGCCGGGCTGCCGGACGCGCTGGCCCAGCTGGGCGTCAAGTACCTGTCGGTGGCGCACAACTGGGCCGGTCGCTCGGTGCCGCACCTCAACGGCGGGCAGCACCTGCCGCGGCTGTTCCGGTGGCGCTCCCCCGCCGGCAACAAGGTGCTGGTGTGGATGACCGACAGCCCGCACGGCCTGGCCTACATGGAGGGCTCGGTGCTCGGCTTCGACACCTCCTACGAGCAGGTCGACGGCATGCTCCCGGCCTACCTGACCGCGCTGGCCGGCAACCCGTACCCGTTCCCGCCCGGGATGTTCGGCTGGCACGGCCCGGAGGTCACCGACCGCGATCCGTACCCATGGGACGTGCTGCACCTGCGCGTGCACGGCCACTTCGGCGACAACGCGCCGCCGCGGCTGATCATGGCCGACACCGTCGAGCGGTGGAACGACACTTGGCTGTTCCCGAAGCTGCGGATGTCGCGCAACGAGGACTTCTTCCGCGACGCGGAGGAGCGCCTCGGCGACCGGATCCAGGAGTTCGAGGGCGACTGGGGCGACTGGTGGGTGGAGGGCGTCGGCTCCGGTGCTCGGCCGCTGGCCATGACCCGCAAGGCCCAGGCCGCCGTGCCGGCCGCGCAGACCATGAGTGGCATGTCCGCGCTGCTCGGCGGTGGTGCGCTCGCCGACGAGCTCGCTCAGTCGACGAAGGTCTACTCCTCGATCTCGCTGTTCAACGAGCACACCTGGGGCGCAGCCGACCCGTGGACCGACGGCGACAGCGGGTTCGCCTCCGGCGAGCAGCAGTGGCACTGGAAGTACGCCCACGGCATCCATGCGCAGGACGACGCGACGACGTTCACCGACCACGCCGCCGCCAAGCTCGGCGAGGTGCTGCCGGCGAACTCCGAGGCGGCCGTCACCTACTACGCCGCCAACACCGTCGGCTCCGCCCGCTCGGCACAGGTGCGGCTGTTCGTGCGCGAGAGCCGGGTACCGCTCGACCGCGAGATCGAGGTTCGCGACGGGCGCACCGGCAAGGCGTTGCCCGTCACGATCACCGGGCAGCAGAACCCGAACCACCGCGACGCCGGTCGCATCGTCACCGTGCACGTGCCCGATCTGCCGCCGCTCGGGCTCGTCCGGCTCGACGTGGTGGAGGTGGCGGCATCGTCGCCCGTCGAGTTCCCCGACCCGGATGATCCGCTGGTCATCGAGAACGAACACCTGCGGGTGCGGGTGGACCTGGCGCGCGCGTGCATCGCGTCGGTCGTCGAGCTCGCCACCGGGCGGGAGCTGGTGAACGCCGACGCGACCGTCGGCTTCAACGCCTACGTCTACGACACCTACACCACCGCCGGCGGCTACAACCACCAGTCGAACAAGACCTCGGTGTCGCCCGAGCTGGAACTGCTCGGCAGCCGCACGCTGGCGCGGCCGGCGGCGTTCCTCGAGCGCGTCGTCACCGACACCGAGCAGCGGCTGGTCTACGAGTTCGGCGCCGACGGCGTGCGGTGGGGCCGCACCACGGTGGCGCTGCGCCACGACCAGCCGCGCCTGGACATCGAGAACCGCCTCTCCAAGCCCACCACGATGACGAAGGAGAGCGCCTTCTTCGCCTTCCCCTTCGCGGCGGCCGATCCCGTCGTCCGGTACGAGATCAGCGGCGGCCTCACCGGCGACGGGCTGGAGCACGTGCCGGGCGCCCCGCAGCACATGCGGGCGGTGCGGAACTGGGTCTCCGTCGAGGACGGGGAACACGCCGTCGCGTGGGTCACCGACGAGGCCCCGCTCGTGCACCCGCAGACGATCGCGCTGCCGTACGCGCCGTTCCCCGACTCCACCAGCCCGCGCGAGCCGGCGACCGTCTACTCGTGGGTGCACAACAACGTCTGGGACACGAACTTCCCGTCCCAGCAGGGGTTCACGGCGTCGTTCCACTACGCGGTGGGGGTGCGGCGGGCCGGCGAGGAGCTCGCCGCCGCCGGCCTGGGGATCCGCACCGCGGAGGACACCGTGGTTCCGGTGCACGGCGTGCTCGCCACCGGGCCCGCCGTCCCCGACCCGACGCCGGAGCAGCAGCTCCTGCGGGTGCGCGACGACCGCGTGCGGCTGATCGCGGTCACCGGGCAGGAGCCCGACACCGTGCTCGTGCGGCTGCAGTCGTTCGCCGACGAGCCGGTGGCGGTGCCCGTCGAGATCGGGGTGCCGGTCACGGGCGCGGCCACGGCCACGTTCCTGGGCGACCGGCTCGCCGACCTGACGCTCACCGACGGCGCGGTGACCGTCCAGATCCCGCGGCTCGGGACCGCTGCGGTGCTGCTGCAGACAGGACACTGAGCTGTCCGTTCACGCCTGCGGGGTGCGCACCCAGAGTGCGAGCAGACCGGCCACGACCGCCACCGCGACGCCCACTCCGAAGACGGTGTGCACACCGGCCACGAACGTCTCGTGCGCGATCCGGGTGACCTCGGCGACCACGTGTTGCGGCACGCCAGCGGCGCTCGCCGGTCCGAACCCGAGCTGAACACCCTGCTGCACGACCGGATCGGCCAGGACGGCCGCCACCGCGGGATCGCTGCTCGCGGTGGCGAGCCGGGCGGTGGTGGTCGCGGCCAGCACGCTGCCGAACGCGGCCACCCCGAGCGTGCTGCCCAGCTGCTGCAACGACTGCTGGATGCCGGAGACCACCCCGGCCTGCTCGACGGGCGCACTGCCGATCACGACGGTCGCGGCCGGCATCATCAGGAACCCGATCCCGAAACCGGCGAGCACGAGTGCGGGCGCCAGGAGGCCGACACCGGAGTCGACGTCGAG
Source organism: uncultured Actinomycetota bacterium (assembly GCA_963727745.1). GTDB lineage: Bacteria > Actinomycetota > Actinomycetes > Mycobacteriales > Pseudonocardiaceae > Pseudonocardia. The sequence continues at coordinate 331,927 of CAVSHL010000016.1, read as the reverse complement.
GAACAGCAGCAGGCTCAACGATCCCGCGATGAACGCTGCCCCGACCACCAGCGTCGGCCGCACCCCGATCCGGGCAGACAGTGCGCCGGCGGCGGGCGACGACACCAGGAACGTGAGGGTGAGCGGCAGCAGCGCCAGCGCGGTCGCGATCTCCGTGCGGCCCTGCGTGTTCTGCAGGAAGAACGTCAGGTAGAAGAGCACGGCGAAGAACGCGACCATCGTGACCGCGGTGAGCACCGAGCCGACGGCGAACGAGCGATTGCCGAACAGCTCGAGCGGCACCATCGGGTGCGGGCTGCGCCGCTCGATCACCACGAACACGGCCAGCAGCACCAGGCCCAGCACCAGCGCGCCGAGCCCGCTCCACGAGACGAAGACGGGCTGCACGTGGGTGACACCCCAGACGATGGCGATCAGCGCGAGGGTCAGGGTGACGGCGCCGGGCAGGTCCAGCGGGGTGCGGGTGCGCTCGCCGGACTCGTCGAGCACGGCGAGACCGACGGCGATCGCGATGATGCCGAAGGGCAGGTTCACGAAGAACGCCCAGTGCCAGCTCGCGACCTCCACGAGCACGCCGCCGAGCAGCGGGCCACCACCCAGCGCGACTGCCGAGGCCGAACCGAAGACGCCGAACGCGGCCGGCAGCTTCTCGGGCGGGAACGCGGCGCGCACCACGGCGAGCGCGGCCGGGCCGAGCAATGCGCCGAAGACGGCCTGCAGCACGCGGGCGCCGATGAGCAGCTCCACGTTCGGCGCGAGCCCGCACAGCAGGGAGGCCAGCGAGAATCCGCCGATGCCGATGAGGAAGGCCTTCTTGCGGCCGATGCGGTCGGCGACGTTGCCCGCGGGGATGAGCAGGCCGGCCAGCACGAGCAGGTAGGCCGTGGTCACCCACTGGATGCCGGCGAGATCGGCGCCCAGGTCGGCGGCGATGGCCGGGTTGGCGATCGCGACGACGGTGCCGTCGAGCTGGACGACCAGGATGCCGAGCACGACGGCGAGCAGGCTGAGCCAGGCCCGCCTGAGGGACCGGGTCTCCGGTTCGGTGGTGATGGTGGCGGTCATCGGCCGCTTCCTCTCGTACAGTGTTCGATTGACTCGCACACTGTACGACAACTCGCACACTGTTCGAAAGGGGGTTATCGTGAGGGCCATGCCGACCGATCAACAGGCCGTCCCGTCGGTGTGGACACGGAACCTGCCGAAGCGCCGCGCCCAGGACGCGCTGAGCCGCGACCAGATCGTCACCGCGGCCATCGCGCTGCTCGATGCCGACGGCGTCGAGGCACTGTCGATGCGCAAGCTCGGAGCCAAGCTCGGCGCCGGAGCCACCTCGCTGTACTGGCACGTCGCCAACAAGGACCAGCTGATGGAGCTGGTCGTCGACGAGGCGTTCGGCGAGCTGGACCTGCCCGATCCCGGTGGCCCGGACGGCTGGCGCTCCGCGGCCACCGCTGCCGCCGTCAGCATGCGCGCGGTCATGACCCGGCACCCGTGGCTCGCCGGGGCGCTCGGCGAGGTCGGGCTGGCCTACCTCGGACCCAACCTCATGATCGGCATGGATCGCTTCCTCGCGATCTTCGTGGCGGCCGGGCTCGAGCTCGTCGAGGCCGGCCGGGCAGTGGAGACCCTGATCGCGTACGTGATCGGCGTGGCCAGCGGCGAGTCGGCGTGGCAGATCACCGTGGCCCGCAGCGGCATCGACGAGCGGACCCTCCTCGACAACCTCTGGCCCGCCGCGGAACAGGCCGCGCAGGCCTACCCGCTGCTACGCGACATGTACGCCGCCACCCGCGGCATGGACCCCGCCGACGACCGGCACGACAGCTTCACCTACGGCCTCGAGCGGGTGCTGGACGGGCTGGCGGCGCGCCTGCACCGGTGAGCAACGCTGCGCCACGACGGCGAACCCGCGGTGCACCATGTGCGACGTCCCGTTCCCGCTGTGGGACCGCATCCGCGAGCGCGGCATCGTCATCGCGGCTGAGCGGCGTCACGCGCCGCGGCCCGTCTCCTCCTGGAGCTCGTCGATGAGCTGCGAGGCCTGCGCCTTCGACAGCCCGTCGCCCGGCGCTTCGCGGCCCGCCTGCTGGGCCAAGGTGTGCAGGTAGGAGCGCTGCGGGCCGGTCATGGGCTCGTCGCCGGTGACCCACTCCTCCGGGTCCTTCTCAGGGGTACCGATCGCGGTGTCCTGCTGATCGCTCATGGTCGGGTAGCCCGGGGGAATCTCACCCCCGGGCTCCCACAGAACGGAACGTGACAGTCTCCCGTCATTCCGCTCTTCTCATCTGAACCCGCGGAAAGTGCGGACCCACGCCCAGTGCGCAAACAGGGTGGGTTCACGCGCTAGAACCGCTCGCCACCACTGCTTGCATCGACGATAGGACCGCCGTCGCTTGTACTTGTTCCGAGCCCAACGCATCAGATAGGAGTTGATGCGCTCCAAGAGGGGATGCAGCACGCTACGCGTGAACTTTCCGTAGTAGTGCATCCAACCCGCGACGATCGGATTGAGCTTCGCCGCGAGTCCGGCCAGATCATCATTCACCCATCGATGGATCCGCAAACTGCGGATCCTGCGACCCATCTCCTTGAGCGCCTCCGAACTGGCCGCGGGAAGGAACGCCGTGAACACCACACGATCCTTCTTGTTACGGGCAGCTCTCGGGCGGAACGTGTAGCCCAAGAACGTGAACGACGTGACCGAGAAGTCACCCCGCCGGTTACTGTCTTTGCAGTACACGATCTTGGTCTTATCGGGATGCAGCCGCAGCCCGACCTGTTCCATTCTCGTAGAGAGCGCGGCGAGGACCTTACGGGCCTGCGCCTCGGTCGTGCAATGCACCACCGCGTCGTCGGCATAGCGTTCGAACTCCACCAACGGGAACTCGCGCGCCAGCCACACATCGAACGCGTAGTGCATGAACAGGTTGGCCAACACCGGCGAGACCGCCGACCCCTGCGGGGTTCCACGGTCTCGTTCCACCAGCATTCCGTCGGACAGCTGCAGCGGCGCGACGAGCCACCGCTTCACGTACAGCACCACCCACCGACAGTCGGTGTTCGCCTCCACAGCCTTGACCATCAGGTCGTGATCGACGGAGTCGAAGAACTTCTGGATGTCCAGATCGATCACCCAGTTGAACCGTCGACACCGCTCACGACAGCGGGCCAGGGCGTGGTGCGCCGACCGCCGGGGCCGGTAGCCGTAGGAGTCCTCGTGGAAGATCGCCTCGGTGCGTGCCTCCAGTTGCAGAGCCACCACCGTTTGCGCGATCCGATCCGCGACCGTGGGTACCCCAAGAACCCGGACCCCACCACTCGCTTTCGGGATCTCCACCGCCCGCACCGGAGGCGGAAAGTACGTCCCGGCCGACATCCGATTCCAGATCCTGTACAGATTGTTTCTCAGATCGTCCTCGAACTCGGCCACGGACTGACCGTCCACCCCCGCGGAACCCATGTTGGCCTTGACTCTCCGATACGCCTCCCAGACCAACCGCTTCGAAATATCGAACGACTTCACCCGCGCATCCGATGTGCCCACTCGTCTCCTCCCACAAGGCTCAACGCCTCACGGTTGCTCTCGCGTACACACCCCAGAGATGAGCCGGCCCCTTCGCTCCACTTCCATTACAGAAGCTTCATTACTACTACGAGCCGGTCCGCCAGCAGACGCCGCATCGGTACTCGACACCTCCGGGTTCTTCCCGTCGGCGCACTCCCTCTCCGGCCACCACAAATCCCAGTGGCCGCGTATCAGCGCCTGCCTTCCCACGTTCCGTGCAGACCCAGCAGATCAGACTCACGCCACCTCAACGCCGGACACCGCAGGGCCAATAAACGGGCCCCCGCCCTGCTCATCCCAGGAACTCGATTACTCCCCGGTTCTGATGCCACCTGATATAAGTAACGACGCTTCATCAGTGGTTCGCTCACGCTCGTCTTCCTGATCCCCACCTGACGCCTTCATCGACGCCTTTTCCTCGTCGCTCACCACGACGGTCTTCAGCCAACGCAGCACGAGGTGGTTTGACGCCATCCCCCGCAGGACGACACCGAAGGGCCACAACCTTCATCATCTGCACAGCACCGCATCAGAAAATGCCCCTACAGCACCTCCTTCTGCGCTCGTGGCGCACGATCGAACATATCTTCGAACGACGCGGTCCGCACGTCGAAGGCTGGACGGGGTGGGCATCGACGCGCGAGGCTGCGGAGGAGTCCCGGCCGTCTCCCCGAAGGGCGCACGATGACGTCTCCCACCCGCATCCCGGTCACCGGCCGCGACGGCGCCACGATCACGACCTACCGCTGGGCGCCCGACGGGCCGCCGCGCGCGATCGTGCAGCTCACCCACGGGATGGGCGAGCACCTGCTCCGCTACCAGCACCTCGCCGAGACCCTGACCGGTGCCGGGTTCCTCGTGCAGGGGCAGGACCACCGCGGCCACGGCGCCACGATGGCCGGCGAGCCCGGGCACATCGGCGCCGCGGGCTGGGCCTCGCTCGTCAACGACATCGACGTGCTCGTCCAACAGGCGCACGACGAGCACCCGGACCTGCCGCTGGTGCTGTTCGGCCACTCGATGGGCTCGTTCGCCGCCCAGCAGTACCTGCTCGACCATTCCGGCGACATCACCGCGCTCGCCTTGTCCGGCACCGCTGCGATCGACCTGCTCGAACCCGCACTGGACCTCGACGGGCCGATGGACCTCTCCGGCTTCAACGCGCCGTTCGCCCCGGCCCGCACCGACTTCGACTGGCTCTCCCGTGACGAGGCCCAGGTCGATGCCTACATCGCCGACGAGCTGTGCGGGTTCGGGCTGGACGCCGAGGCCAGCAAGGCGATGTTCCACGGCGCCCGCGCCCTGACGGATCCCGACCGGTTGGCCCGCATCCGCCGCGACATCCCCGTCTACATCGCGGTGGGCGACATGGACCCGGTGAACGGGCAGCTCGCCCTGTCCACCGCACTCGTGCAGCGACTCGAGGCGGCCGGGCTCACCGACGTCACGAGCGTGGTGTGGCCGCAGGCCCGCCACGAGATCCTCAACGAGACCAACCGTGCCGAGGTGGAGGCCGACCTGCTGGCGTGGCTGGATCGGGTGGTGCCCCGCTGACGTCCGGGACCTCGGTACCCGCTGCGGCGGTCGTGGTGAGGATCTCGCGGGCTTCCTCCGCGGCGCGGGCGATGCTCTCGCCGACGACCTCGACGAAGCGGGCGATGCGCTCGAGGCGGACGGCGGCCGGGGTGCCGGGGCCGAGGACGTGGACGCCCTGGCGGGCACCCTCGGCGAGCTGGGCGTTGGACCGCGCGCTGGCGATCATCGACTGGTACCAGACGTCGTCGTCGACGACGTAGCGCTCGCGGCGACCATCGGCGCGCTCCCGCCGGACGAGCCCCTGCCCCTCGAGGAACGCGATCGACTTGGAGATCGTCGCCGCGCTGACCCGGAGGCGCTCGACGAGCTCGGCAGCGGTGAGGCTGCCAGCGTCGGTGATGTAGAGGCAGGTCAGCACCCGGGCCATCATCGCGGGCAGGCCGGACTGCATGAGCAGGGTAGTGAACGTCTCCTCGTACTCGCGCACGGCTTCGGCGGCGCGGCCGTGGGCCTGTGCAGGCGCAGCCGGACCCCGGGCGCCGTCCTGCCCGCGCCGGCGGGCGCGGCGCTCCGTGGCGCGGTGGGCCAGGTCGGCGCGGTAGGCGGTGGGGCCGCCGTTGCGCAGCACCTCGCGCGTGACGGTCGAGGTGGGCCGGTCGAGGTGGCGGGCGATCTCCGCGTACGCGAGGCCGTCGGCCACACCCAGCGCGATCTGCTGGCGTTCCTGCCGGGTGAGCCTGCCTCCGGGCATCGCGATGTCCTCTGCTCCCTCGGGGGCCAGTATGGCGCCCCCGCCTGGCTTGTTGCAACGCATGAGTGCACTATCATTGCGTTGTCTTGTAAGCCATTGCAACGATTGTTGCCATCTGAACAGCAGTTTTAGAATCTATATGCAATGAATACGTTGCTGACTTCATGAACGCAACGTAGCGTTCTCGGCGTTGGAAACGACGGGCACACATCGAGGACGGCACGAACATGAGCACCACTGAGGGATACCAAGCCGCGGAGCAGCTCCTGCGCCGACCCGCCCGACCCGGCGAGCTCGTCGTCGGCGACAAGGTCCGGCCAAAGTGGATCGACGGGGGCGCCCCCTTCTGGTACGCGGTGAGCACCGGCGCCGGCAGGCGGTTCGTCCTGGTCGATCCGGCGAACGGCACCCGCCGACCGGCCTTCGACCACGCACGTCTCGCCGCGGCGCTGACCGCCGCCTCCGGGCACCAGGTCGATCCGGAGGCGCTGCCCTTCGCGGCCATCGAACCGGGCGGAGACGCCGTGGAGTTCGACGCGTTCGGCGAGCACTGGAGCTGCCGCCTCGACGGGTACGTGTGCGAGCGGGCGGAGTCCACGCCTCCGGGCAACCCGCTGGACGTGCCGTCCCCGGACGGGAAGGTCGCGGTGTCCCAGCGGGGCCACGACCTGTGGGCGCGCTCAGTGTCCGACGGCCGCGAGTGGGCGCTGACCACCGACGGGGCGGCCGACCACCGGTACGGCACCGGCCCGCAGAGCACGGGCAACGCCACCTTGCTGCGCAAGTTCGGACTGCCGCACCTGCCGCCCGCGGTGGCCTGGTCGCCCGACTCGACGAAGGTGCTCGCGCACCGGACCGACGAGCGCGGCGTCCGGCAGACCCACCTCGTCGAGGCCCGACCCGCCGACGGCGGCGCACCCGTCCTGCACACCCAGCGGTACGCCTACGCGGGCGACGAGCACCTGCCGCGGGCCGAGCTCGTCGTGCTGGACGTCGCCGCGGGCACGGTGGTCCGCGCGCAGACCGAGCCGTTGCTCATGCCGCAGATGTCGCCGATCGCCACGAAGTGGGCGTGGTGGGCCGCCGACGGATCGGCGATCCACTACCTCGACCGGACGCGTGACCTGCACACGCTCACCCTGCACCGCCTGGACCCGGCCACCGGTGAGGTCAGCACCGTGATCAGCGAGTCCGGCGCCACCCGGGTGGAACCCAACCAGTACCTGCTCGAACCGCCGATCGTGCGGGTGCTGGCCGACGAGGTGCTGTGGTACTCCCAGCGGGACGGCTGGGGCCACCTCTACCGGTACGACCTGCGCACCGGCGCGCTGCTCGGGCAGGTCACCGCCGGGCAGTGGGCGGTGCGGCAGATCCTGCGCGTCGACGAGGCCCAGCGGGTCGTGTACTTCACCGCCTCCGGGCTGGTCGACGCCGACCCGTACCGGCGCACGGTGTGCCGCATCAGCCTCGACGGCTCCGGCTTCGCCCGCGTCACCGACGACGACCTGGACCACGTCGTCACCGTGGCGGACGGGTGGTTCGTCGACTCCGCGTCCACCGTCGACACCCCGCCGGTGACGGCTGTCCGTGACTGGTCCGGCCGGGTGCTGGTCGAGCTGGAGCGGGCCGACGTCAGCAAGCTCGTCGCCACCGGTTGGACGCCGCCGGAGCGGTTCCGCGTCAAGGCCGCCGACGGGGTGACCGACGTCTACGGGCTGCTGTACCGGCCCCGGGGCTTCGATCCCGCCCGGCGCTACCCGGTGGTGGACAACGTCTACCCCGGCCCGCAGGTCGATCGGGTCGCCCCGTGCTTCGATCCCGGCGGGATGGGCCTCGACGCGGAACCGCTCGCGGCGCTGGGCTTCGTCGTGGTGGCGCTGGACGGGCGCGGCACCCCGGGGCGGAGCAAGGCCTTCCACGACGCCTCCTACGGCCACCTCGCCGACGCGGGCGGCCTGGCCGACCACGTCGCGGCGCTGCAGCAGCTGGCGCAGACCCGACCGTGGATGGACCTGGACCGGGTGGGCGTGTTCGGCCACTCCGGCGGCGGGTTCGCCGCAGCACGCGCGATGCTGGCGTTCCCCGAGGTGTACAAGGTCGGCGTCGCGCTCTCCGGCTCGCACGACGCGCGCTTCTTCAACCCGGGCTTCGTGGAGACCTACGACGGCGCGGACGATCCCGAGGCGTGGGCCCGCGCGTCGAACGTCGACCTCGCGGACCGGCTGGAGGGCAAGCTGCTGCTCGTCCACGGAGAGCTGGACGACCAGGTGCACCCGCAGCACACGCTGCGGCTTGCCGAGCGGCTCGTCGCCGCCGACAAGGACTTCGAGCTGCTCATCGTGCCCGGGGCCGAGCACACGTTCATCGACTGCCTGTCGTACGTCCGCAGGCGCAGCTGGGACTTCCTGGTGCGCGAGCTGACGGGCATGCAGCCGCCCGCCTACCGGCCCGCACCCATCCCGATCGGTGCGGAGCTGCTCAGCGAGATGTTCGGCTAGCTCTATCCGCCGGTGGCGGCGAGCTGCCCGCAGGCCGCGGCGATCTCCTGACCGCGGGTGTCGCGCACGGTGCAGGCCACGCCCGCGGCCTGCACGCGCCGCACGAACTCGTCCTGCACGGGCCGCGGCGAGGCATCCCACTCGCTGCCCGGCGTGGGGTTGAGCGGGATGAGGTTGACGTGCACGCGCTTGGTGCCGATCTCCCTGGCGAGCCGCTGCCCCAGCAGGTCGGCGCGCCACGGGTGGTCGTTCACGTCGCGGATCAGCGCGTACTCGATGGAGACGCGCCGACCGGTGGCCACGGCGTAGCGCCGGGCCGCCGCCAGCACCTCGGCGACGTTCCACCGGTTGTTCACCGGCACGAGTGTGTCGCGCAGCTCGTCGTCGGGGGTGTGCAGGGAGACGGCGAGGGTGACGGGCAGGCCCTCCGCGGTGAGCTTGTCGATGGCCGGCACCAGCCCGACCGTCGAGACCGTGACACCGCGCGGCGAGATCCCGAACCCGGACGGGGTCGGCTCGGTGATGCGCCGCAGCGCTGCGACGACCCGCTTGTAGTTCGCGAGCGGCTCGCCCATCCCCATGAACACGATGTTGGACAGCCGCATGGGCTGCCCGAGCGCCCCGTCGCGGGCCGCGGCCGCAGCCTGCCGGACCTGCTCCACGATCTCGGCGGTGGACAGGTTGCGCTGCAGACCGCCCTGCCCGGTGGCGCAGAACGGGCAGGCCATCCCGCAGCCGGCCTGGCTGGACACGCACACGGTGGCGCGATCGGGGTAGGCCATCAGCACCGACTCGGCACGGGTGCCGTCGTGGCCCTTCCACAGGGTCTTGCGGGTGGCACCGTCGTCGCAGGCCTGCTCGAGCACGGGCTGCACGAGCGCCGGCAGCAGCGGCCGCAGGGTCTCGCGCACGGCGGCGGGCAGGTCGGTCATCGCGTCGAGATCCGCGGCGAACCGCCCGAAGTAGTGCCGCGCGACCTGGTCGGCCCGGAACCCGGGTAGCCCGAGCTCCGCCACGACGGCCCGCCGTTCGTCGGGTTCGAGATCGGCGAAGTGGCGGGGCGGGGTGGCGCGCTTGGGCGCCTCGAAGACCAGCGGAAGAGTCATGACCTGCTCAAGTGTACGAGGCGCTCCGACGATCACCCCGGCGCCAGGCGTACCCGAGCACCGCCAGCCCCAGCGCTGGCCCCCACAGCCAGAACGGGAAGATCAGCAGCATCCCGTACGAGGCCTCGGCGATCGCCTGGATCGCCATCGGCACGGCCGCGGCCGTGAGCAGCACCGCGACCAGCGTGCCCGGCACGACGGCCGCCGCGACCGGGACGGCCCGCCCGCGCACCACCGGCATCCACCGCGGCCACACCTCACCCCACCGCGAGATCAACCCCAGCGTGAGCACGGCGCCGGCCAGCGCGGCGAGGCCGAGCAGCAGCCCGTGCAACCGCGTCTCCGGGGAGGCGGCGAGGTCCTCCGGGGTCAGGTCGAGCGGCCACGGCGTCAGCCACAGCATGCGCAGAGCGAAGTACGGGAGTGCGCAGGCCGCGGCCACGAGCGCGGCGACCCGGCCCCAGCGAGCCGCAGCAGCGGGCTCGGACCACGCCGGCCGATCCCGGCCGACCAGCAGGGTCCGCATCACCAGCACCGCCCAGAGCACGGCCCCACCGAGCAGGAACATCAGCGCGGCCGGCGGTCCGAACTTCGCGGCACTGCCACCGATGACGCCGGCGTAGCGGCTCAGCACGGCGCCGTCGGCGATGCCCGTGAACCAGGCGACCGCCCCGATCGCGACCATCACCCCGACGGCCACCGGACCGCCCCGCCAGCGCCACGCACCGGCGACGAGGGTGGCGGCGAGCACTACCGGACCGAACATCGCCATCGCGTACCCGGTCATCGCGAGCGGGGCGACGCCGGCCGCGAGCAGCCCGAACGCCACCGCGACGACCGCGCCCACGGCGAGCAGCAGGGGGCGGGAGCGGGCCAGCACGGCGCCGATCCCGAGCACGCCGACGCCCACCAGCACCGGCGCGGTGACCGTGCCCGGGACGAGGTCGAGCAGTGTGGGGAAGCCGTCGTCCCCGGGCCGGGCGAACGGGTAGTCGGCGGGTCGCAGCCACCACCACGAGCCGATCGCGACGGCGGCTGCGGACCAGCCCGCGACAGCCAGGGGCAAGCGCCCGGTGAGTGTGTTCGTGTCCATGCCGGAAGCGTCGTCCGGCGCGGGGCGCGGGACCTCCCGCCTGCGGGGGATCCCGCTCCCCCGTCGATGCCACCGTGGTTCACCGCAACGGGCGATCGAATTCATCGTGTGTTGAGTTAAGCTTCACAGCATGACAGTCATCGGTCTCGACTCCCCCGACGCACGTCGCCTCGACGTCGTCGGCGGAAAGACGGCCAACCTCGCGGAGCTCACCGCCGCGGGCTTCGCCGTGCCCCCGGCGTTCTGCGTCACCACCGCCGCGTACCGGGACGCCGCGGCCGCGGCCGGCATCGAGAAGGTGCTCCTGGCCGGCGGCCCAGAGCTCGCCGGATCCGCCCGCGCCGCGCTGCTCGCCGCGCCGATCGCGCCCGAGGTCGCCGCAGCCGTCACCGAGGCGTACGTCGCTCTCGGTGCCGACGAGCCCGTCGCCGTGCGCTCCTCCGCCACCGCCGAGGACCTCCCCGGCGCCAGCTTCGCCGGCCAGCAGGACACCTACCTCAACATCGTCGGCACCGAGGCGCTGCTCGACGCCGTTCGCCGGTGCTGGGCATCGTTGTGGACCGACCGGGCCGTCGCCTACCGCGACACCGCAGGCATCGACCAGCACACCGTGGCGCTCGCCGTCGTCGTCCAGAAGATGGTCGACGTGCAGGTGGCCGGGGTGCTGTTCACCGCCGACCCGGTGAGCGGCACGCGCACCCGCACCGTGATCGACGCCGCGCCGGGGCTCGGCGAGGCCGTCGTGTCCGGCGCGGTGAACCCCGACCACATCCTCGTCGAGGACGACCGGATCGACTACTCGCCCGGCGACAAGCTCGTCGCGATCCGCGCGCTGCCCGGCGGCGGCACCGAACGCGTCGAGCTCGCCGCCGACGCCGGCCACGCGCTCACCGACGCGCAGGTGCGGGAGCTCACCGCCCTGGGCCGCGCCGTCGAGCGGCACTACGGCACCCCGCAGGACATCGAGTGGGCCCTCGACACCTCCGGCGAGCTGCTGCTCACCCAGGCCCGCCCGATCACCACCCTCTACCCCGTGCCGGCGGCCACTCGGCCGGGGCAGCGGGCGTACATGAACTTCAGCCTCGCGCAGGGCCTCACCCGGCCCATCACCCCGCTCGGCATCGCCACGTTCCGCATCGTCGCGGCCACGGCGTCGCGCGAGGTGTTCCGGTTCCCCGCCGACGACGAGACCGGCCCGACGGCGTTCGCCACCGCCGGCGGGCGGACGTTCATCGACTTCACGGAGGCGCTGCGCAACAAGATCGGCCGACGGCTCCTGCCCAAGGTCCTCGGTGTGATGGAAGCCCGCTCCGGAGTCGTCATCCAGCGCCTCGTCGACGATCCGGCGTTCGCGCCGCGACCGGGCTCGGAGCGGGCGTTCGTCCGCAAGGTCGCGCGCGTGCTGGTTCGCTACCGGATCCCGCCGCAGATGGTGCTGGCGCTGGCCAGCCCGCGGGCCGCCCGGCGGCGCATCGACCGGATCGGAGCGGGCGTGTACGCCCGTACCCCACTTCCCGACGGCGCCACCTCCGTAGCGCGGATCGACCACGCCGCGGCCGTCCTGCGCGACTGCTTCCCGATGCTCCCGACCGTCGTCCCGTCCGCGGGCGCGGGGCTCGCGATGCTCGGGCTGGCCCGGGTGCTCGCCGGTCCGGCGATCGACACGCCCACCGTCCACGAACTGCTGCGGTCGCTGCCGCACAACGGCACCACCGAGATGGACCTGGAGCTGTGGGCGCTCGCCGTCCGGCTCCGGGAGGATCCCGAGTCAGCTCGCGCACTGGCCGAGGCGCCGCCCGCCGAGCTCGCCACCCGCTGGACCGACGGCCTGCTGCCCCGGGTCGCGCAGGTGGGGCTCACCGCGTTCTTGACCGCGCACGGGCACCGCGCCGTCGCGGAGATCGACCTCGGCATGCCCCGCTGGTGGGACGATCCCACCTACGTGCTCGGCGTGATCGCCAACTACCTGCGCCTCACCGATCCCGCCCAGGCCCCCGACGCCGTGTTCGCGCGCGGGGCGGCCGCCGGCGACGCCGCGGTGGTCGACGTGGTGGCGGCGGTGCGGGAGCGCTCGGCGATCCGGGCCGCTGTCACAGGTTGGGCGCTGCGCCGGATGCGGGAGCTCGCCGGGCTGCGCGAGACGCACAAGGACTACCTGGTCCGGCTCTTCGCCGTGGCCAGGGCCGAGTTCGTCGCCGTCGGACGCGACCTCGTCGGGCGCGGCCTGCTCGACCACGCCGACGACGTGGTCTGGCTCGATCTGGGCGAGCTGCGGCAGGCAGTGGGAGGCGCCGACCTGCGCGAGCAGATCCGCGAGCGGCGTGCCGACTACGACCGGGAGCTGCAGCGCCGGCACGTGCCCCGCATCGTGCTCTCCGACGGCACCGAGCCGGAGGCGCTGGCCACCGCCGCGGTCGCGGCGGACGGAGCGTTGACCGGCACCGCGGCCTCCGCCGGCACCGTCACGGGCATCGCGCGAGTGGTGCTCGACCCCGTCGGCGCGCACCTGGAGCCCGGCGAGATCCTCGTCGTCCCCTCCACCGACCCGGGCTGGACGCCGCTCTTCCTCACCGCGGGCGGACTGGTCATGGAGATGGGCGGGTCCAACTCGCACGGCGCCGTCGTCGCCCGCGAGTACGGCATCCCCGCCGTCGTCGGCGTCCCCGACGCCACCATCGCCATCTCCACGGGCGACCGGATCACGGTCGACGGGGCCGCCGGCATCGTGACACCGGCGCCGGCGGAAGTGCCGGCCGTGCCCGCCGGGGTCGCAGGGGCGTAAGAGATCGGCTCACGCACACCGTGAGGTGCCCGCGCACACGGTCGACCGTGTGCGCGGGCACACGACGGTGTGCGTGAGCGGCTCGTCAGCCGCGTATGCGGGCCAGCAGCTCCGTCACCAGGCCACCGCGCACTGCGGCGGCCACGCAGCACAACGCGCCGGCGCCCATGCCGACGAGGCCCTGCGGGTACAACGCACCGGGCGTGCCGAACGCCAGCGACGCACCCACCGCGGCGAGCACCAGCAGCGCTCCGCCGAGCGCCAGCACCAACCGCTCGTCGACCACACGCACGAAGGCGAACAGGGCCACGGCGGTGACGGCGCCGGCCAGCGGCACCTCCGCTTCGCCGAGCCCGAGCAGCCGAAGGCCGGCTCCGCCCAGCAGGACCGCGGCAACGGCGACCACGGCGATGCGCAGCACCTTGAACCGGCCGCCGGGCGGCAGTGCCGCACCCCGGCCGAAGCGGCGGTGCAGAGCGATCCCCAGCGCCACTGCGAGCGAGAGGCCCAGTGCGAGCACCAACGTGCCCGGGCCGGTCGGGAGCGCGGAGGCCCCGACCGCCCACCAGGCCCCGCCCAGCGCCGGCAGCAGCAGCGGCAGCGCCATCGGGCGGGCCCGCCGCACGGGCCGCGGCGGGCGAACGCGCGCTTTCGCGGGACTGTCCAGCTCGGGCAGCGGGGCCTTCAACGTCGGCTGCGGACGCGGCGGCCCGGGCGGCACCCGGGGCGGCGGAACCGATTGCGGCACGGTCGCGGGCTCCGGCGTGGACGGCCGGGCCGGGGTGGGTCCCCGCTTGGGCCCTCGGTGGGGCACGGTCGGCTGCTCGCGCATGCCCTCCACGGTAGCGACGCCGTGGTCACGATGCGGTCACGACCTGCTGCCCCCCGCCGCTACCGCAGGTGCAGCCCCGTGCGACGGACGTGCAGCCGGTACCCGACCGTCAGCTCCACCCCGGGCACCGACGCGCTCGCGCGCTTGGCCACCGCCGCGGAGAACTCGATGCGCAGTACCTCATCGAGGGTGCGCCGGTCGGGGAAGCGCCACGTCGTGCGGATCCGCTGCATGGTGAAGCCCTGCCGGGCGAAGAACCGCTCCGCCGCGACGGGGTCGTAGTGAGGGATGTCGGCACGCATCCACTCGCCGTACGGCGGCACCGTCGCGTCGAGATCCACGACGGCGAGCACACCACCTGGCCGCAGCACGCGCTCCGCCTCCGCCAGCCCCGGCTCGCACCCAGGGCCGAAGAAGTACGCGGTGCGGGCATGCACCACGTCGACGCTCGCGTCGTCGAGCGGCAACCGCTCGGCGCCGCCCTCACGCACGTCCAGGCCTCGCGCCTGGCCGCGGCGCACCAGCGGCGGATGCGGCTCCACCCCGACCACCGACGCGGCCTCCGCGGCGAACACCGGCAGGTGGAAGCCCTCGCCGCAGCCCACATCGACGACGTCCCGACCGGCGAAGGGCGCCAGCTCCCGCAGCGCCGTCCAGATCGCCCCGTCGACGTCCTGCGCGGCGTTCTCCGCGGCGTAGACGTCCGGCCAGTGCCAGATGTTCGGGCTGGGGATCGGCCGGGGAACCGGACGGGCCCGTCCCATCACCCCGGTACGACGAGGGTCAGCGCCGCCCACGCCACGAGCGCCGTGGGCAGCAGTGAGTCGAGCCGGTCCATGAGCCCGCCATGGCCGGGCAGCAGGTTGCCCATGTCCTTGATGCCGATGTCGCGCTTGATCATCGACTCGATCAGGTCACCGAGCGTGGCGCTCACCACCAGCAACGCGCCCGTGAGCGCGCCGGCCCACCAGTGGCCGTTGAGCAGGAGCGTGACCGACAGCGCACCGGCCACCATGCCCGAGACGAGCGAGCCGGCGAACCCTTCCCACGACTTCTTCGGGCTGATCGTGGGCGCCATCGGATGCTTGCCGGCCAGCACGCCCGCCGTGTAGCCACCGACGTCGGAGGCCACCACGCAGATCATGAACGTGAGGATGCGCCCGGTGCCGTCGGGCGCGACGGTCATCAGGGTGGCGAAACTGCACAGCAGCGGCACGTAGGCGGCGGTGAACACGGCAGCACTCACGTCGCGCAGGTAGTGCTCGGCACCGCTGCGCATGCGCCACAGCAGCACGGCCAGCGCGGTGCCGCCGAACGCCACGGCCATCGCGGAGAGCCCGAATGGCCACGCGAGCCACACCATCGCCTGCCCGCCCACCAGCAGGACCGGCAGGGGGACGGCGATGCCGGCCCCGCGGCGCAACGCGCCGGCGAGCTCCCAGGTGCCGACGGCAGCCGCCACCGCGAGGACCCCGATGAAGAAGTGCCGCTCGATCAGCAGCGACGTCAGGATCACCGCGCCCAGCAGCACGCCCACCGTGATCGCGGCGGCGAGGTCACGACCGGCACGCGACCGCCGGGGCGGCTCGGACACGGCCCCTGATGCGGCTCCCGATGCGGGGATGCTGGTCACCGGTCTCAGACTTCGAGGAGTTCGGCTTCCTTGTGCTTCACCAGATCGTCGATCTGGTGGACGTACTTGTCGGTGGCGGCCTGCAGCTCCTTCTCGGCGCGCGAGACCTCGTCCTCACCGGCCTCGCCCTCGCGGACGATGCGGTGCAGCTCGTCCATCGACTTGCGGCGCACGCCACGGATCACCACGCGGGCGTCCTCGCCCTTGGAGCGGGCCACCTTCACCATCTCCCGACGGCGCTCCTCCGACAGCTGCGGGATCACGCAGCGGATGATCTGGCCGTCGTTGGACGGGTTGAGGCCCAGGTCGGACTCGCGGATCGACTTCTCGATCGCCTTCAGCGAGCCGGCGTCGTAGGGCTTGATGACGACCATGCGGGCCTCGGGCACGTTGATCGAGGCGAGCTGGTTGATCGGGGTCATCGCGCCGTAGTACTCGACCGCCACCCGGGAGAACATGTTGGGCGTCGCCCGCCCGGTACGAACACCGGCGAGGTCCTCCTTGGCCACCGTGACGGCCTTCTCCATCTTCTCCTCGGCGTCGAAGAGCGCCTCGTCGATCATGGCTCGTCCCTTTCGGTGTCCTGCGGGCGGTCGGGCGTGGCGACCAGGGTGCCGATGCGCTCACCCCGGACGGCACGGGCGATGTTGCCCTCGGTGAGCAGATTGAACACGATGATCGGCATCTTGTTGTCCATGCAGAGGCTGAACGCCGTGGCGTCGGCGACCTTGAGCCCGCGCTCCAGCACCTCGCGATGGGTGATCTCGGTGAACAGCTCCGCCGACGCGTCG
The DNA here is from genome assembly GCA_963727745.1 of uncultured Actinomycetota bacterium. Classification (GTDB taxonomy): domain Bacteria; phylum Actinomycetota; class Actinomycetes; order Mycobacteriales; family Pseudonocardiaceae; genus Pseudonocardia. The sequence continues at coordinate 315,337 of CAVSHL010000016.1, read as the reverse complement.
GTCTTCGGGTCGGCGGTGAACACCCCGTCGACGCTCTTCGCCAGCAGCAGCGCCTCGGCACCGATCTCCAGCGCGCGCTGCGCACCGGCGGTGTCGGTGGAGAAATAGGGCATGCCCACACCGGCGCCGAAGATCACGACGCGGCCCTTCTCCAGGTGCCGGATGGCCCGCCGCGGGATGTACGCCTCCGCGACCTGGCCCATCGTGATCGCCGTCTGCACGCGGGTCTCGATGTGGTGCTCACGCTCCAGGAAGTCCTGCAGCGCGAGGCAGTTCATCACCGTGCCGAGCATGCCGATGTAGTCGGCACGCGCCCGATCCATCCCGCGCTCCTGCAGCTCCGAGCCGCGGAAGAAGTTGCCGCCGCCGATCACGACGGCAACCTGCGCACCCGTCCGCACGACCTCGGCGATCTGCCGCGCGACGGTCTCGACCACCCACGGATCGACACCCACGGCACCGCCGCCGAACATCTCGCCGCCGAGCTTCAGCAGCACGCGGTTGAATCCGGTACGGGTGCCGTTGGGGCCGATCCGCGGGTCGGTCAGAGTCATCGGGCAGTGGTTCCTCTCGACAGTGCGTTCGACCGGCCGGTCAGGCCTGGCCGACCTCGAAGCGCGCGAAGTCCTTGACCTCGACACCCGCCTCGTCCAGCAGCTTCTTGACCGTCTTCTTCGCGTCGTGCACCGAGGCCTGCTCGAGCAGCACGACGTCCTTGTAGAAGCCGTTGATGCGGCCCTCGACCACGCGCTGCAGCACCTGCTCCGGCTTGCCCTCCTCGCGGGCGGTGGCCTCGGCGATGCGGCGCTCGTTCTCCAGCAGCTCCGCGGGCACCTGCTCGCGGGTGGTGAACTGCGGGCGGGCGGCGGCGATGTGCATGGCGACCGACTTGGCGGTCTCGTCAGCCGTAGCAGCGTCTCCAGCACCCTCGTACGCGACGAGCGCGCCGATGCCGGGCGGCAGGTCGGGGTCGCGGCGGTGCAGGTAAAGCGCTACCGGGCCGTCGACGTGCACGTAGTTCTTCAGCTCGAGCTTCTCACCGATGCGGGCGGAGAGCTCCTGCACGGCGTCGGCGACGGAGCCGGCGCCCAGCGCCTCGGCCTTCAGCGCCTCGAGGTCCTTCGGGGTCTTCTCGGCGGCGACGGCCAGGATGTCGGCCGCCAGCTTCTGGAAGTCGGCGCTCTTCGCGACGAAGTCGGTCTCCGAGTTGAGCTGGATCATCGCGCCGCCTTCGGCCGCGACAAGGCCGTTGGCGGTCTCGCGGCCGGCGCGCTTGCCGACGTCCTTGGCACCCTTGATGCGCAGCAGCTCGACGGCCTTGTCGAACTCGCCGTCCGACTCCTCGAGCGCCTTCTTGCAGTCCATCATCCCGGAACCGGTGAGGTCCCGGAGCTTCTTCACGTCGGCGGCGGTGTAGTTCGCCATCTGCCTTTCGTCCGTTCTCTGGGGCGGTGCATGGGTCGGAGGCGGCGCGCAGGGCCGGGCCCGATCGGACCCGGCCCTGCGTCAGCTCAGCTGGACTGCGACGCGCCGTTCGTCGTGGTCGCCGGGGCGGCCGCGACAGCAGCCTCCGCCGGAGCGGTGTCGGTCAGGCTCGCACCGTCGGAACCGGCACCCTGCTGCAGCAGCTCGTTCTCCCACTCGGGCAGCGGCTCGTCGGCGGCCACACCCTCGGGCTTGTCGGCGTCATTGCCGCGCGCCTTCTGGGCACGGGCCATGAGGCCGTCAGCGGCGGCGCGCGCGATCACCTTGGTGAGCAGCGCGGCCGACCGGATCGCGTCGTCGTTGCCCGGGATCGGGAAGTCGACCTCGTCGGGGTCGCAGTTCGTGTCGAGGATCGACACGACCGGGATGCCCAGCTTGCGGGCCTCACCGACGGCGATGTGCTCCTTCTTGGTGTCGACGATCCACACCGCGCTCGGGACCTTCGACATGTCGCGGATGCCGCCGAGGGTCTTGGCGAGCTTGTCCTTCTCACGCGTGAGCATGAGGATTTCCTTCTTGGTGCGACCCTCGAAACCGCCGCCCTGCTCCATCGCCTCGAGCTCCTTGAGGCGCAGGAGGCGCTTGTGCACGGTCTGGAAGTTGGTGAGCATGCCGCCCAGCCAGCGCTGGTTCACGTACGGCATGTTGACGCGGCCCGCCTCGTCGGCGATGGCCTCCTGCGCCTGCTTCTTGGTGCCGACGAACATGATCGTGCCGCCGTGGGCGACGGTCTCGCGCACGAACTCGTACGCGCGGTCGATGTACGACAGCGTCTGCTGCAGGTCGATGATGTAGATGCCGTTGCGCTCGGTGAGGATGTAGCGCTTCATCTTCGGGTTCCAACGCCGGGTCTGGTGCCCGAAGTGGACACCCGAATCCAGCAACTGCTTCATGGTGACGACGGCCACGGCCGGGTGCACCTCTCGCTCTGGCGCGGCCGTTCGACGGCCACGCACGCGGTTGTCGCGGTGTGCCGGGTGGCGGCACCGCCCTGGCGCCCGTGCCGGTGGCCGGACCCGCCTCCAACTGCACGGGACCGCCCGTCCACCGCACCCCGATCGAACGGGGCCACGCGAGCGCGCGAAGTCACCTCAGGCGTGCCGAGGTGCAGATCGAGTGTACGCCGGGGCCCCGGCCACCCGCCGCGAGGCCTTCAGTTGTCCACATCGGGACCCGGCCATCCACAGATCCACGATCGCGGGGTCGATCCGGGCTGGTCCGTGCCAGCGTTGGGGCATGGACCGAGGAGGGCGGGAACTGGCGCTGGGACGACCATACCGCCGGACCTCCCGCCCACTGGCGGCTGTTCTCGTCCTCATGGCGGTCGCGACAGCAGCGGCGGTCGCGACCACGCCCGCCGTGGATCGCGTCGGCGCTGATGCCGTCCTGCTGACCGCGGCGCCGCCGCGATCGGACACGGTGGCACCTGTAGCGGCACCTGGCGCCGAGGATCCACCGCCGTTCCCGCCGGCTCCTCCTGGGGCCGGCGTTCCGGCGCCCGGTGCCGGCTACTCCTGGCCGCTGCTGCCGGCACCGGCGGTGGTCACCCCGTTCCGCGGGCCGGACCAGCCCTTCGGGCCGGGCCACCGCGGCGCCGACCTCGCCGGGGCCCCCGGCCAGGCCGTGCTGGCCGCACGCCGCGGGACCGTGATCTTCGCGGGGCCCGTCGCCGGGCGCGGATCGGTGTCGGTGCAGCACGACGACGGCCTGCGCACCACCTACGAGCCCGTGGCGCCCCTCGTCACCGCCGGTCAGCAGGTGGCTGCCGGAGAGGTGGTGGGCCTGCTCGAACCGGGGCACGGCTCCTGCCCGGGCACGTGCCTGCACTGGGGTGCGCGCCGCGACCGGCTGGTCTACGTCGATCCGCTGGTGTTGCTGCGTCCCCCGCGCGTCCGGTTGCTGCCGGTGCCGCAGCAATGGCCGCCGCGGCCCGAATGAGCGCCGGTGCGCACGTTAACCGGCCTGCTCGTCGAACTTCCCGCGCAGCCGCAGCACCGCCCTGGAGTGCAGCTGGCAGACCCGCGACTCGGTCAGTCCCAGCGCCCGTCCGATGTCGGCCAGCGTGCGGTTCTCCGCGTAGTACAGCCGGATCACCGTGCGGTCGCGCTCCTCCAGGAGCAACACGGCCGCCCGCAGCATTGCGACCGTCTCCCGGGCGTCCAGCAGCTCGCCCGGATCGGCTTCCTCGGCCTCGACGAGCTCGGCGATGCTGCCGCCCTGCTCGTCGAGTGCTTCCACCGACACCAGCTGCACGGGCTGTCGGTGTGCCCGCAGATCCTCGACCGAGATCTTCAGCTCGGCGGCCACCTCGTCGTCGGTGGCTGCTCGGCGCAGGCGGGACTGCAGCTGATCGGCCGCCCGGGCCCGGTCACGCACGCGACCGCGCACCGTCCGCGGCACCCAGTCCTGGGCGCGCAGGTCGTCGAGGATGGCCCCGCGGATCCGTTGCGCGGCGTAGGTCTCGAACCGCAGGCCGCGTTCGGGCTCGAAGCGCTCGATCGCGGCGAGCAGGCCGAAGTAGCCGATCTGCGTCAGGTCGGCCACCTCGACGTAGGCCGGCAGCCCTGCCGCCACCCGATGCGCGACTGTGCGGACCAGCGGTGCGTAGTGCAGCAGAAGTCGATCTCGCGTCGGGCGTGTCGGAGCAACCCGGTAGGCCGTCCAGAGCTCGTCGGTCGCCGTGCGTGTGGATTCCTCCGCGGCCGGTTCGGCCGATTCAGCAGGGGGCGGCGGCGGGAGCTGCAGGGTCTGCACGTCCGAGCGGTGCACGGAGCGGCGCCGTCGTCGCTCTGTCGACACGGCATCGACGTGCACCCTGAGCTGCAGATCTTCGGATCGCGGGAGCTCAAGCTCGAGGGTGCGCCTGCTCATGAACCACCTTCAGCCGCTCGACGGTGACGTGCGTGTAGAGCTGAGTGGTTGATAGCTTAGCGTGACCGAGCAACTCCTGTACGTAACGGAGGTCTGCACCTCCTTCCAACATGTGCGTTGCCGCGGCATGCCGCAGGCCGTGCGGACCGATGTCGGGTACACCGGGCACGGCGGTGACGGCCTGGTGCACGACGGTGCGCGCGATGCGCGGGTCGAGCCGCCCACCGCGGGCCCCGAGGAACAGCGCGTGTCCCGACTGCGGTGTGGCGAGAGCGGGGCGGCCGGATTCCAGGTAGCGGCGCAGCGCCTGCTCGGCGGGCATCCCGTAGACGACGGTGCGTTCGCGGTTGCCCTTGCCGAGCACCCGCAGAGCACGCCGACCCGCGTCGACGTCGTCGAGATCGAGCCCGCACAGCTCCGAAACCCGTACCCCGGTGGCGTACAGCAGCTCCAGCACGAGCAGGTCGCGCAGGGCGACGGGTTCGTCCTCCTCGGCGCCCGTGGTGGCGGCGTCGAGCACGTCGGCCGCCTGCTGCTCGCCCAGCACCGCGGGGAGGTTCGCGTGCGGACGTGGTGAGCCGAGACGCACTGCCGGGTCGAGGGCGAGGAGCCCGGTGCGCTTCGCCCAGGCCGAGAACGTGCGTGCCGCGGCCGCCCGACGGGCGATGGTGGTGCGCGACAGCCCCGCAGCGTGCCCCGCCGCGAGCCAGCGCCGCAGGTGCGCGAGGTCGAGCGCGGCGATCTCCGGCAGGCCGGCCAGCAACCCGCGAAGATCGCTGCGGTACGCCCGGACGGTGTGCGCCGACCGGCCACGCTCGAACTGCAGGTGCTCGGCGAACTTCTCGAGCGCCGCGGCAAGCGGAGGCGCGAGCTCCTCCGGTGCCGGCTGGGTGACCACCTCCCGACGGTCGGGGTTCATTCGGCTCGGGTCAAGCACCGCGCCCGCGCGTCGGGATGTGCGGCCCGGTCGGGGGTCGAACAACTCTGGATCAGCATCGTCGCCACCGCCCCGCGTCGGCGACCGCGAGACCACGCCGCTCGAGATCGACGAGCGCGGGCCGGGCTGCCGTCAGTGGAACCCCGGCCTCGGCGGCGAGCCACTGCGCCGGGCGGGCGCCGCGCACCGGGAGCGCGTCGTGCAGCAGCGCAGCCACCGGCGCCAGGCCGTCGGTGGGTCGGGAGGCGACCGCGGGCTCGACATCGAGCAGGTGCTGGCCCATCGGGCCGGCGATCTCCAGCACCTCTTCCGTGCGGGTGACGAGCTCGGCGCCCTCGCGGATCAACCGGTGACAGCCCGCCGAGGTGCCGGACGTGACCGGCCCCGGCACCGCCATCAACGGTCGCCCCAGCGCGAGCGCATCGGCAGCGGTGCGGTGGGCGCCGCTGCGCAGCCCGGCCTCGACCACGACGGTGGCCGTGCCGAGGGCCGCGATCAGCCGGTTGCGCACCAGGAACCGGTGGCGACCGGGCACCGAACCGGGCGGGTACTCGCTGATCACCAGCCCGTCGGCCGCGATCCGCACGAGCAGCGCCTCATGGGCCGACGGGTAGGCACGATCGATGCCGCAGGCCAGCACAGCGACGGTCGGCCCGCCACCCGCGAGCGCGCCGCGGTGCGCCGCACCGTCGATGCCGAGGGCCGCGCCGGACACCACGGCGACGTCGTGGCCGGCGAGACCGGCGCCGAGCTCCCCGGCGACGTGCAGGCCGTAGCCGCTGGCGGCCCGGGCCCCGACGATGGCGACCGACAATGCGGTGAGCCCTGCGAGATCGCCCGGCCCGCGCACCCACAGGGCGAGCGGCGGGGCGAGTGCGGGCGCTCCGCACACCTCGAAGGCCGCGAACGGCCACGCCGGCCACTGCGGCGACTCCGGCACGAGCAGCCGGGCTCCGCACCGGCGGGCGTCGTCGAGGTCGGCTTCTGCGCGGTCGGTGGCGCGGCGGCCTGCCGTCTCGGCCGCGACCTCCTCCGGCACGCTGCCCGCGCGCACCCGGGCCGCGGCCTCGACCGCGCCGACGAGCGCCGTGAACCGCGCCAGTGCCGGGGCCGGGGCCTCGGCGACCCGGGAGAGGTACGCCCTGGCCGCGAGGATCTCCTCCGGTACACCGGTGCTCGGCTCGGGCGCCGCGGTGGGGCCGGCTGCGTGGTTCATGCCGCCCTCCGTTCCCGGAAGGAGAGCGCCGACTCGACCTGCTCGACGGCGGGGAACGAATCGCCGGCGAGATCGGCGAGCGTCCAGGCGACCCGCAGCGCGCGATCGGCGCTGCGCGCGCTGAGCAGCCCGGACCGGAGCCCGATGTCGAGCGGGCGCACGATCTTCGCGGGCAGCGCGAAGCGGGAGCGGAGTGCGGGCCCCGGCACTTCGGCGTTGGTCTGCCAGCCCTCCCCTGCCCACCGCTCCCTCGCGGCCGCGCGCGCCGCCAGCACCCGGCTGCGGACGACGGCGGAGCTCTCGATGTCGTCGGGCAGGGCGAAGGTGGTGACGGGGAACAGGCGGGCGTGCAGATCGACCCGGTCGAGCAGCGGGCCGGACAATCGGCCCAGGTAGCGGCGCTTCACCACGGACTGGCAGGTGCAGTCGCGATCGTGCGCCGGCGCGCATGGGCACGGGTTGGCGGCCAGTACGAGCTGGAAACGGGCCGGGTAGGTGACGGTGCCCTCGGTGCGGGAGAGCCGCACCTCGCCCTCCTCGAGCGGGGTGCGCAGCGCATCGAGCAGGCGGGGACTCACCTCGGCCGCCTCGTCGAGGAAGAGGACCCCGCGGTGGGCGAGCGAGACCGACCCGGGACGCGCGATGCCACTGCCGCCGCCGATCAGCGCCGCCAGCGTGCTGGACGGGTGCGGCGCGACCAGCGGCGGGCTGTGCGAGAGCCCGCGCCCTTCCGGCAGGCGGCCGGCGACCGACCGCACGGTGGCCAGCGTGAGTGCATCCTCGTCGGTGAGCGGCGGGAGCAGCCCGGCGAACCGGCGGGCGAGCATGGTCTTGCCGGTGCCCGGTGCGCCGATCATCAGCATGTGGTGGCCGCCGGCTGCGGCGATCTCGCAGGCCAACCGGGCGCCCTCCTGCCCCACGACATCGGCGAGATCGGGTTCGTCGAGCACTCGCGCCGCTTCCACTGCCCGTACCGGCCGAGGTAGTTCGCAGAAGCCGCGCAACCACACCAGCACGTCGGACAGCGAGGCGGCGCCGAAGACCTCGATGCCGTCGACGAGCGCTGCCTCGTCGAGGACAGCCTCGGGCACGACCACGCGGCGCAGACCGGCGGCGCGAGCGGCCAGCAGGCACGGCAGTACGCCGCGGACGGGGCGCAGCCGGCCGTCGAGCGCCAGCTCTCCGAGCAGCGCCGTGCCGGCGAGCGCTTGCTGCTCGACGACCTGTTCGGCGGCGAGGATGCCGCAGGCCAGCGCGAGGTCGAACGCGCTGCCGGCCTTGCGCAAGGTGGCCGGGGACAGTGCGAGCACGATGCGCCGGTTGGGCCAGGTGCACTCCGAGTTGACCACGGCCGCGCGGACCCGGTCCTTGGACTCGCGCAGCGCAGTATCGGCCAGGCCGACCATGTGCACGCCGGGCAGCCCGTCGCCGACATCGGCCTCGATCTCCACGACGTGCCCGTCGACGCCGTGCAGCGCCACCGACCACGCGCGCCCGATGCCCATCAGAACGCCGACCGGTAGTGGGTGACGCGGACCGGGGAACCCGGCTCGGCCAGCACGGCGAGGACGTCGAACCGCAGCTCGCACCAGCGCACGCGATGGATGGCGAGCCAGGCCTGGGTGACGCGTTTGATGCGCGCAGCCTTCTTCAGGTCGACGGCCTCGGCGGGACCACCGAACCGCTCACTGGAGCGGGTCTTGACCTCGCACACGACCAGCCGCTGCGCGTCGGTGGCGACCACGTCGATCTCGCCGACCCGGCATCGCCAGTTGCGCGAGAGCACCACGAGGCCGTGGTGCTCGAGAAAGCGCACCGCGATGTCCTCACCGCGGCGGCCGAGTTCGTCCTTCGCTGCCATGCCTCAACGATGACGCTCGGGCGGCTGTCGTGGGCGTGACCTGCGAAATCTGTGGATAGACCGGCGAGTTGGGGACAACCCGGCCGGGACGGAGCGGAACTGTCGGAGTGGCGTGGTAGGGCGATCGCCCGCAGCGTTCGGGGGCCGGGATCAGCCGAACTCCTTGCCCTCCGGCAGCCGCAGATCGGGCTTGTCGAGCTCCTCGACGTTGACGTCCTTGAACGTCAGCACCCGCACGTTCTTCACGAACCGCGCGGGCCGGTACATGTCCCACACCCACGCATCGGACATGCGGACCTCGAAGTAGATCTCGCCGTCGGAGTTGCGCGCGGCCACATCGACCGAGTTGGCGAGGTAGAACCTCCGCTCGGTCTCCACGACGTAGGAGAACTGGGAAACGATGTCCCGGTACTCCTTGTAGAGCGTGAGCTCCATCTCGGTCTCGTACTTCTCGAGATCCTCGGCGCTCACAGTTGCAGTCCTCCTCCGGCGCCCGGATCGGACGTCCCGACGGGCAGCAGCTCGGGCATCGGCTCGGGCAGCACTTCATTCTCCAACAGGTCCGCCACGCGCGTGACGCCGGACCGGTCGACCGCGGCCAGCGCGGCCCTGACGTTGACGAACGAGAAGCGATGCACCGGTGACGGACCGTGATCAACAAGCGCGGCGTCGTGGACCGGCGTGCAGTAGCCCTTGTGTTCGGCGAAACCGTACTGCGGGTACTGCTCGTGCAGCTCCACCATGAGCCGGTCCCTGGTCACCTTGGCGAGCACCGACGCCGCCGCCACGCAGGCAGCGACCTGGTCGCCCTTCTGCACCGCCAGCGCCGGCCGCCCGAACCCGCGCACCGGGAACCCGTCCGTCAGCACGTAGCCGGGCGGCTCGGCGAGATGGGCCACAGCCCGGCGCATCCCCTCCACGTTGGCGACATGCACGCCGCGCCGGTCCACCTCGGTCGGCGGGATCACGATGACCGAGTACTGCTCGGCGCGCCGCACGATGGCCTCGTAGAACTCCTCGCGCACAACGGGGCTGAGCAGCTTGGAGTCGGTGAGGCCGTCGAGCCGCTTGGCATCGGCGGGGCGCAGCACGCACGCCGCCACCACGAGCGGTCCCGCGCACGCACCGCGACCGGCCTCGTCGACCCCTGCGACGGGTCCGAGACCATGCCGTTGCAGGGTGGCCTGGAAGGTCCAGTTGCCGCTGCGGCGCACGATCGCGCGCTCCGGCAGGAGGCCTTCGCGGCGGAGGTCCGAGGTCGCCGCGCGGACGGCGCGACGGCGCGAAGCGGCGTAGCGAGACATCGGATCGAGTCTAGTGGCGGCCGGGTTCGTCAGTCCCGCGGCCGGGGCCAGGTGTCGGCGTCGTCGAGATCGAGCAGGCCGGGCCGGCGCCGACGTCGGATCAGCGGAACGGCCGCCACCAGTGCGACCGCCCCCAGACCGGCGACGTCGGAGCTCGATCCGAGGCCGACGCTGCTGCTCTGCGGGTTGGCGGCGGGGATCCAGCCGAACCGCGGGAACGGCAGGACGATCAGCCGGGCCTTCCCGATGACGTTGTCGACGGGCACGGCTCCGTGGCCCGCCAAGCGCGAGTCGGAGGAGTTGTTGCGGCTGTCGCCCATCATCCACAGCTCGCCCTGCGGCACCGGGATCGGCCCGAACGTTTCCTGGCGCGGCCCGTCGCCGGCGCCGGGGAGGTAGTAGATGTAGGGCTCGTCGAGCGGCTTCCCGTCGACCATCACCTGGCCGTTGGTGGTGCAGCACTGCACGGTCTGCCCGCCGACGGCGATGACGCGCTTGACGAAGTCCTTCTCGTCCGGCGGCGCGAGCCCGATCAGCGAACCCAGCTGCTGCAGGCCGGCGACGAGGAAGTTGCTCGGCGGGGAGACCTGGATCTCGCTGTTCCAGCTGTCCGGGCCGCGGAAGACCACGACGTCGCCGGGCTGCGGATCGGAGAACCGGAAGGTCACCTTGTCGACGAGAACCCGGTCGTTGTTGCAGCCGGTGCAGCCGTGCAGCGTGGTCTCCATCGATCCCGACGGGATGACGTAGACCTTCGCGATGAACGTCTGGATGAGGAACGTCAGCACCAGCGCCACCAGCACGAGCAGCGGCAGTTCCTTCCAGAACGACGAGCGGCGCCGTCGCCCCGTGCGCTGCTTGCGACCGTCGGCGGCAGCCAGCTCTCGGTATGCCGCAGCAGGACGCTCGTCGGCGGACTCGCCGGCGCGGCGCCGGTGCCGTCCGGGGAACTCGGGGGACGACGGATCGACGAGCGCGGTGGCCTCCGTGTCGAGGGCCACAGCGTCGTACGGATCCTCCGGGACGGGCGGTTCGACAGGTGCGGCGGGCGGAGCCGAGCGCGCACCGACCCGCGTCGTGGGGTCGTCGATCACGCCGCGGCGGCCGTCGGGGGCCCGTCGGCGACCGGGCTCCCGGTCGACTCCGGGCACACCCGCCTGCGGGTGGCCGTTGCGGCGGCCGTCCTCCGGGTTGAAGCGGGCCGGTTCCGGGCGCCGTTCGACCGGCTGGTTCGGGGTGAACAGCTCGGCACCGACCGGACCGCCCGCGCGCTCGTCGCGGGGTCCGGGAGGAGCCTGCCGGCGGCCGGGTTCGGCACCACGCGGCCTGCGCTGCGGCGGCTCGGCAGGTTCGGCGCGCCGCCGACGGCCGGCGGCCGGGCCTTCTGGGCTCTGCCGGGGATCCGGGGCGCGCCGCGGGGCACGTCGCTCCGGCGCCTCCCGCTGGGGCTCGTCGGGCGGCGGGGCCCCACGACGCGGCGGGACACCGTCGCGGATCGGGGCAGCCGCTCGTCGGCGACCCTCGCCCTGCCCGTTGTCGGTGGCAGCACGGCGGCTGGGGCGGCTGTCCTGCTCGGGCTCCTCGACGGGCGCGGCCGGACCACGGCGGACCGGGGGCGCCGGAACTCGGCGGCGCGGCGGAGGTTCGCCCTCCGGCGCGTGTCGTCGAGGTCGGCCCCGCCGATCGTCGGGGAGCTCAGGAAGGGCCACGCCCACGAGGCTACGTCAACTGACCTTCAAGGTCAGGACGCCGAAGGGGTCTCGCGCTTCTCCTTGATCTTGGCGGCCTTGCCGCGCAGATCACGGAGGTAGTACAGCTTCGCGCGGCGGACGTCGCCGCGGGTGGCGACCTCGATCTTCTCGAGGTTCGGGGAGTGCACCGGGAAGGTGCGCTCCACGCCGACCCCGAACGACACCTTGCGGACGGTGAACGTCTCGCGGGAGCCTGCGCCGTGGCGGCGGATGACGACGCCCTGAAACACCTGGACACGGGAGCGGCTGCCCTCGATGACCTTCACGTGCACCTTGAGCGTGTCACCCGGCCGGAAGGCGGGGATGTCGGAGCGCAACTGCTCTGCGTCCAGGGCGTCCAGGGTGTTCATCGCGAAGATCCGTCCTCGGTGCGTGATGTCGGTGGTGCGGCGCGTCGTTGGATGTCAAGCGCGCGGGCAGGCCCCGTCGGGGCACTGGCATCGACGTCAATAGTGCCAGACGACTCCGGAGAGCCTGCACTCACCCGTCGAGGGCGTCCAGGAAGGCGCGGTCGTGCTTGTCCAGCGCGTCGGCGGGCAGCGCATCGAGGAGTTCGGGACGGCGCGCCGCGGTGCGCTCCAGCGCCCGGTCCCTGCGCCACCGGGCGATCGCGGCGTGGTCGCCGCTGCGCAGCACCTCCGGCACGTCGCGGCCCCGCCACGTCACGGGGCGGGTATAGGCCGGTCCTTCGAGCAGCCCGTCGGAGAACGAGTCCTGCTCGGCCGACTGCGGGTTGCCCAGCACCCCGGGGAGCAACCGGGCCACCGCCTCCACCATCACCAGCACCGCGACCTCGCCGCCGACCAGCACGTAGTCGCCGATGCTGACCTCCTCGACCGGCATCCGGTCGGCGTACTCGTCGACGACGCGCTGGTCGATGCCCTCGTAGCGGCCGCACGCGAACACCAGCCGCGGCTCCTCCGCCCAGCGGTGCGCCGTGGCCTGCGTGAACGGGACGCCGGCCGGGGTGGGAACCACCAGCCGCGCAGGCTGATCGCCGAGCACGTGGTCGAGCGCCTCACCCCAGACCTTCGGGCGCATCACCATGCCCGGCCCGCCGCCGTACGGGGAGTCGTCGACGGCCTGGTGCACGTCACGCGTCCAATCCCGGAGGTTGTGCACCTCCACCTCGACGAGCCCGGCCGTGATCGCCCGTCCGAGCAGGGCCTCGCGCAGCGGCGCAAGATAGCCGGGAAAGATGGTCAGGACGTCGATCCGCACCCGGCGGATCCTCGCAGAGCCCGCGAAGGGGGACGGCGTGCCACCCGCGTTGTGGTCGACGGACGGGCAGTGGTCGGTGCTGCTGCCGGTCACGCTGGCACTCGTGCTGTCGGTGCTCGTCGGGCTGGAGCGGGAGGCGGGTGCCAAGAGCGCGGGACTGCGCACCCATGCACTGGTCGGCCTCGGGTCCGCGGTCGTCATGATCGTGTCGAAGTACGGGTTCGCCGACATGCTGTCGCTGGACCACGTGGCGCTGGACCCGTCCCGGATCGCGGCCCAGATCGTCTCCGGCATCGGGTTCATCGGCGGCGGACTGATCTTCGTGCGCAAGGACGCCGTGCGCGGGCTCACCACCGCCGCGACCGTGTGGCTGGTCGCGGCGGTCGGGATGGCGTGCGGCGCCGGTCTGCCGGTGCTCGCCGTGGCCGCGACGGCCGGCCACTTCGTGGTGACCCGCGGCCTGCCCCCGCTGGCCAGGGCCACCGCCCGGCGCCGCAAGGACCCGCCGGAGCTGCGGCTGGGCTACGCCGACGGCCACGGGGTGCTGCGGGCCGTGCTCGCGGCCTGCACCGATCGCGGATGGGCCGTGCGCGGGATCCGCATCGATCGCGAGGACGTCGACGACGACGGCGAGCGGGTGGCCGCGGTGACGCTGCGCCTGAGCGGCAACGGCGACCTCACCGCGCTCGCGGGCGAGCTGGCCGAGCTCCCGGCCGTCCGGTTCGCCGCGACGGGCCGCGAACCCCTGGACGAGTGAGCTAGCCGGCCCGTTTCCCCCGGACCAGCTCCTCGACCATCACGCGGGCGACGTGCTGCTGCACGTTGCGCGCGGCGAGGATCCGCTGGGCGGCGCCGGTCTCGCTGTGCAGCATCCCGAGCAGGATGTGCTCGGTGCCGATGTAGTTGTGGTGCAGCGCGATCGCCTCGCGCAGGGCCAGCTCGAGCACCTTCTTGGCGCTGCGGTCGAACGGGACGTGGCCGCGCTTGCGGCCGCCACGGGCTGCCATCGTGCGGTCCAGGGCGCCAGGCCCGAAGGCCTCCTCGACCTGGCGGCGCACCTCGTCGAGATCGATCCCGATGCTGGCCAGCGCCTCGCTGTCGGACGGCGTAGCGCCCAGCGCGTCGAGGTCGGCCAGCACGTCGGCCGGGGTCACCGAGAAGCCGGTGAGCACCATCAGCGCCAGCGTGTCGGGCACCTGGACCAGCGCGGCGAGCAGGTGCTCGCTGCGAATCGTGTCGGCGCCGCGGGCGACATCCTCGGCCTGCGCGCGGACGACCACATCGCGGGCCTTGGCCGTGAACCGTTCGAACATGCGTCAGCTCCCCACTGCTTCGATCAGGTCAGAACCCGAGCCGGCGGTACTTCTTGTGCACCGCCTGCTTCGACACGCGCAGCGACTCGGCGATCTGCTGCCACGACCAGCCCAGCTCGCGGGCGTGCCCGACCTGCAGCTCCTCGAGCGATTCGAGCAGCTCACGCAGGGAGGCGACGGCAGCCAGGCCGATCGCGGGATCCCGGTTGGAGGCCGCTGCGGCCACCTCCGTCGCATCCGTCATGGCGTCAACCTACGTTGACACCACGCGGCCTGTCAACCTAAGTTGACAGGTGGAGGTCGAGCAGGCCCTCAGGGGGATCGATGACGACCTTGCCGCCCGCGACGTCGACTGTCGGGACGATCGCGCGCACGAACGGCACCAGCGCGTCGGGGAGCTCGGGACGGTCGAGCACGAGCAGCTCGCCGCCGGGGCCGTGCACGATCTCGCGCACGGTGCCGACCGGGGTGCCGTCGACCAGCTCGACCGCGAGGCCCTCCAGCTGGTGGACGTGGAACTCGTCGGGATCGGCGACGGGGATCAGCTCGTCGGCGCCCACGAGCAGGCGGGTGCCGCGCAGCGCTTCCGCGGCCGTGCGGTCGGGAACCTCGACGAACCGGACGAGCATCCGGCCGGAGTGGGGGCGGGCCGCCTCGACGGTGACCGTGCCCGGCGGGCTACCAGGACGGCTCGTGGCGAGCCGGGTGCCCGGAGCGAACCGCTCCTGAGGGGAGTCGGTCTTGATCTCGACGGCGACCTCGCCGTGCAGGCCATGGGCCCGCACGGCGACGCCGACGAGGAACTGCTTGTTATCGGGCTGTGTCAACGAGATCGATCAACGATCCGTGTCGACGACATCGACCCGCACACCCTTGCCGCCGATACCGCCGACGACCGTGCGCAGGGCGGTGGCGGTGCGACCGCCCCGCCCGATGACCTTGCCGAGATCCTCGGGGTGCACCCGCACCTCGAGGGTGCGGCCGCGGCGGGTGGTCACCAGATCCACCCGGACCTCGTCCGGGTGGTCGACGATGCCGCGGACGAGGTGCTCGAGAGCATCGGCCAGAACAGTCGTCACGATGCCTCCTCGCTGACGCTCGTCAGCATCGAGACGAAACGTGCTGTGCTGAATGGTGACCTCGCAAGCTCGGTCACGCCTCGCTCGCCGCGGACTCGGTGGCCGCAGCGGTGTCGCTGGTGGCCCCCTCGTCCTTGGCGCGGCGATCGGCCTTCTTCTTGGGGGTGGTGGCCTCGGTGGTGGGCTCCTCGCCTGCGGCGGCGAGGGCGGCCTGGAAGCGGGTCAGCTTGTCGACCTTCTCCTTCTGGGCCTTGAGAGTGCCCTCGGCGCCCGGCAGGCCCTTGAACTTCTGCCAGTCACCGGTGATCTCGAGGAGGTGCTGAACCGGCTCGGTGGGCTGTGCGCCCACGCCGAGCCAGTACTGGGCACGCTCCGAGTCGATCTCGATGAGGCTCGGCTCGAGCTTCGGGTGGTACTTGCCGATGGTCTCGATTGCCCGACCGCTGCGGCGGGTACGGGCGTCGGCGACGACGATGCGGTAGTACGGCTGGCGGATCTTGCCCAGACGCGTCAGCTTGATCTTGACGGCCACGCTGCTTGCTGCTCCTCGCGATGGTTCTTGCTCGGCGTGAGGCCGCGCTGCGCGCGTGGGGTACGTGCGACGCGTCTCTAGGTTCGATGGGCGCGGTTGGTAGAGGGCCGACCGCGCAGCCAGGGGTCCATTCTGCCAGACGCACCCGCTCCGACGGGAACCGGGCAGGTACTACCGCCCACTGCCGTACTGATGACCACTGCCACCCACGACCCGGCCCCGCAACATCACCAGCGCTGGTTCGTGCAGCACCTCGGGCCGGCGCCGCGGGTCCTCCCGGTAGACGGCGAGGTCGGCGGGGGCGCCGGGTTCGAGCAGCGGCCGCCCGAGCCAGGCCCGCGCGGTCCAGCTCGCCGCGCCGAGCGCGTCGGGGTGGCCGGCCCGGTGCAGCGCGATCACCTCGTCGGCGATGCGCCCGTGGTCGATGCCTCCGCCGGCGTCGGTGCCGGCGTAGACGGGCACGCCCGCCTCCACGGCGCGGCGGACCATGTCGGCCGCGCCGGCGTGCAGGGCCCGCATGTGCGCGGCGTAGCTCGGGAACTTCGACGCCGACGCCGCGATCCCGGGAAAGGTCTCGACGTTGATGAGCGTGGGCACCAGCGCGGTGCCGCGCGCCGCCATCTCGGCGATCAGGTCGTCGGTGAGGCCGGTGCCGTGCTCGATGCAGTCGATCCCGGCCCGGATCAGGCCCGGCATGGCCGTGGCCCCGAACACGTGCGCGGTGACGCGGGCACCGGCCCCGTGCGCCGCGTCGATCGCGGCAGCCAGCACGTCGTCCGGCCACAGCGGGGCGAGGTCGCCCTCGTCGCGGTCGATCCAGTCGCCCACCAGCTTCACCCAGCCGTCGCCGGCGGCCGCCTGCTCGGCGACCACCTCGGGCAGGGTCGCCGGCTCGTCGACCTCTACGGCGACCCCGCGGATGTAGCGCTTGGGCCGAGCGATGTGCCGGGCGGCCCGGATGATCTCCGGCAGATCCGCGCGATCCTGCAGCGGACGGGTGTCGATCGGCGATCCGCAGTCGCGCAGCAGCAGCGCGCCGGCGTCGCGGTCGATCCCGGCCTGCACGGCGGCCTCGTCGAGCGTGACCGGACCCCCGGACCCGAGCCCCACGTGGCAGTGCGCGTCGACGAGGCCGGGCACGATGTACCCGCGCTCGAGCAGCGTCTCGGAACCGCCGATCGGGCCGTCGGCGATCCGGCCGTCGGCGCCGACGACGATCTCGGCCGCGTCCTCCGCTCCGTCCGGCCCGAGCACCACACCGTGCAGCCGGTACACGCTCACTTCCCCTTGGGGAACTTGAGCTTGCTGGGGTCGAAACCGGGCGGGAGCTGGTCGAGCGCGGGCGGCAGCTCGCGCAGCGAGGGCGGCAGGGCCGACAGGTCGGGCGCGCCGCCGCCGAACGGCTGTGCACCGGCGCGCGGCGTGGGCCCGCGGCGGACGCCCTTCTGGTTCTTCTTGCCCTTGCGCGGCTTGGCCTGCTTCTTGGTGGCGCTGCGCGAGCCGAAGCCGAACTGGCCGGCCATGGCCTTCATCTGCTTGCGCGCCTCGAAGAATCGGTTGACCAGGTCGTTGACCTCGCTGACCGACACGCCCGAGCCGTTGGCGATGCGCAGTCGCCGGGACCCATTGATGATCTTGGGGTCGTCCCGCTCCTTCGGCGTCATGCCGCGGATGATCGCCTGCAGCCGGTCGAGCTGCTTGTCGTCGACCTGGGCGAGGGCTTCCTTCATCTGCGCCGAGTTCGCGCCGGGCAGCATGCCCAGGAGGTTGCCGATCGGGCCCATCTTGCGGATGGCCAGCATCTGCTCGAGGAAGTCCTCGAGCGTGAGCTCGCCGGAGCCCAGCTTCTGGGCGGTCGCCTGCGCCTTCTCCTGGTCGAAGACCTGCTCGGCCTGCTCGATCAGGGTGAGCAGGTCACCCATGCCGAGGATGCGGCTGGCCATCCGGTCGGGGTGGAAGACGTCGAAGTCGGCGAGCTTCTCGCCGCTGGACGCGAAGAGGATCGGCTGGCCGGTGACCTCGCGCACCGACAGCGCGGCACCACCGCGGGCATCGCCGTCGAGCTTGGTGAGGACCACGCCGGTGAACCCGACGCCGTCGCGGAACGCCTCGGCCGTGGTGACGGCGTCCTGGCCGATCATCGCGTCGACGACGAACAGGGTCTCGTCCGGCTGCACCGCGTCGCGGATGTTCGCGGCCTGGCGCATCAGCTCCTCGTCGACGCCGAGCCGGCCGGCCGTGTCGACGATGACGACGTCGAAGTGCTTCTCGCGGGCGTGCGCGACGCCCCGCCGGGCCACGTCGACCGGATCGCCGACGCCGTTGCCGGGCTCGGGCGCGAACGTGGTGGCGGCGGCGCGTTCACCGACGATCTGCAGCTGGTTGACCGCGTTGGGACGCTGCAGGTCACAGGCCACGAGCAACGGGGTGTGGCCCTGGGTCTTCAGCCAGTGCGCGAGCTTCCCGGCCAGCGTCGTCTTACCGGAGCCCTGCAGGCCGGCCAGCATGATGACCGTCGGCGGTTCCTTCGCCAGCGCGATGCGCCGGGTCTCGCCGCCGAGGATCGTGACGAGCTCCTCGTTGACGATCTTGACGACCTGCTGGGCCGGGTTGAGCGCCTCCGACACCGCCGCGCCCTTGGCACGTTCCTTGATGCGCGCGATGAACGTGCGCACCACCGGCAGCGCGACGTCCGCCTCGAGCAGCGCTATGCGGATCTCACGGGCGGTGACGTCGATGTCGGCCTCGGAGAGGCGACCCTTGCCACGGAGATTGGCGAGCGCTCCGGACAGCCGGTCGGAGAGGGTGTCGAACACCCGTCCCAGCCTACTGGGCCTGCACCCCGGCGCTCACCTCCGCCGGTGCGTGCCGCAGGACCAGCCCCCCGGCGGCGTCCGTGCGGTCGGCGACGGTGACGCTCCCCCACCCGTTCGCGGCCGGTGGCACGGCGGCGTCGCGGACGTGGCGGGCGAACGACGAGCCGGGCACCATCCGGCCGCGGTCGGCCTGACCGGCCCGTGCGGTCGCGGCGTCGACGTCGAGCCAGAGCAGGTGCGGGGTGCGGCCGCTGAACGCCGCGACGCGCAACACCGCTGCGCGCGTGTCGCCGGCGGTGGCGGGCAGGTGGACGACCACCGTCGGGATCGAGGAGAACGCTGCGACCAGCACCGACAGCCGGTGCCACAGGTGGACGAGCCACCGGTACCAGCCGTACGGGACGGGTTGCAGGACGTCTCGCAGCGCGGCTCGATGGGCGTCGGAATCGAGCACCACGGTGCCCGCGTCGGGCGCGAGCGTGCCCAGGAGCGTCGACTTCCCGGCGCCGGGAATGCCGGCTACGAGGACGAGCGTGCGCCCGGGCACGGAGAGTGTCAGCGGCGTCATGGGAACACAACGCGTAGTTCGTCCGTTTCGTTCCGCCACTCCAGGGCGATTCCTACACGGCGTCGGCGCCGCGCTCCCCCGTCCGCACGCGGATGATCTGCTCGACCGGGGTGACCCACACCTTGCCGTCGCCGATCTTGCCGGTCCGGGCGGCCTCGACGACCGCGTCGACGACCTGGGCGGCGTGCTCGTCGCCGACCACGACCTCGATCTTGATCTTCGCGACGAAGTCGACGGTGTACTCGGCGCCGCGGTAGACCTCGGTGTGGCCCTTCTGCCGGCCGTAGCCCTGCACCTCCGACACGGTCATGCCGAGCACGTCGATCTGTTCCAGGGCCGCGCGCACATCGCCGAGGGCGAACGGCTTGACGACGGCGGTGACCAGCTTCATCGGGCGGACTCCTCGGGAGCGGTGGCGCGGGCGCCCATTATCGACGACGTGGTGGACGTGAGCGGGGAGAACTCGTACGCGGTCTCGGCGTGTTCCGCCTCGTCGATCCCGCCGGCCTCGACCTCCGCCTCGACCCGGAACCCGACGAACCGCTTGACCAGCCACGCGATGAGCAGCGTGACGGTGAAGGCGAACGCCGCGGCGGCGACGACGGCGATGGCCTGCTTGCCCAGTTGCAGCAGGCCCCCGCCGTAGAACAGCCCGTCCGCGCCGGCCTCGTTGACCGCAGCGGTGCCGACCAGCCCGATCATCAGCATGCCGACGACCCCGCCGACGCCGTGGATGGCGACGACGTCGAGCGAGTCGTCGTAGCCCAGCTTGTACTTCAGTCGGATCGCGAGCTGGCAGACGATCCCCGCGAGCAGCCCGATCGCCAGCGCGCCGAACGTGTCGACGAACCCGCAGGACGGGGTGATGGCGACCAGGCCCGCGATGGCTGCGGACGCGGCCCCGAGGCTGGTGGGCCGGCCGTCGAGGCGGTGCTCGAGCGCCAACCAGGAGAGGACGGCTGCGGCCGACGCCGTCATGGTGGTAAGGAACGCGTTGCTCGCCACCGCACCCGCGGCGAGCGCCGAGCCGGCGTTGAAGCCGAACCAGCCGAACCACAGCAGGCCGGCCCCGAGCAGCACGCTGGGCAGGTTGTGCGGGCGCATGGGTTCGCGCGGCCAGCCGCGACGGCGGCCGAGCACCAACGCCAGCGCCAACGCCGACGCCCCGGAGTTGATCTCGACGGCGGTGCCGCCCGCGAAGTCGAGCACGCCCAGGCCGTTGGCCATCCAGCCGCCGCGCTCGCCCACGTACCCGTCGAAGGCGAAGATCCAGTGCGCCATCGGCACGTAGACCACCAGGGCCCAGAGCCCCACGAACAGCGTCCACGGCCAGAACCGCGCCCGGTCGGCGATCGCGCCGGACAGCAGGGCACCCGTGATGACGGCGA
The DNA here is from genome assembly GCA_963727745.1 of uncultured Actinomycetota bacterium. Classification (GTDB taxonomy): domain Bacteria; phylum Actinomycetota; class Actinomycetes; order Mycobacteriales; family Pseudonocardiaceae; genus Pseudonocardia. Next base: position 294,995 of record CAVSHL010000016.1, on the reverse strand, counting down.
ACATCAGCTGGAACATGGCGAACGCCTGCAGCGGGATCCCCGCCGCTCCGCTCGCATCTGCGCCGACCACGGCGGTGCTGCGCAGACCGGCGTGCTCTAAGCCGCCGATCAGGCCGGCGTGCGAGTCGCCGAACGCCAGCGAGAACCCGACGGTCACCCAGACGACGGTGACGACGCCGAGCGTCACCATGCTCATCATCATCATGTTGAGCACGCTCCGGGCCCGGACCATGCCCCCGTAGAAGAGCGCCAGCCCGGGCGTCATCAGCATGACCAGCGCGGCACAGCCCAGCACGTAAGCGGTGTTCCCGGTGTCCACGGCGGAGATCGTCGAAGCCCGGTGTTACAGCCGCGAGACCGCTTGTTTCGGTGCGGTTAACCACTACCCGATCACTGTTACGAACTCATGACGTGCGCGTGCCGAGCTGCTCGCTCCCGTCCGGGCTCGGTTGCCACTGGCGGAACGGTCGGTCCAGCTGCCAGACCCCGTACTCGCTGGTCAGCACCCGCGGCTCGCAATAGTCGGGGTTGGAGAGCGACTCGAACAGCTCGACGCTCCACGAGAACACCCGCCGGCACAGCAGCCGCGTGGTCAACCCGTGCGAGACCACCAGCGCTGTGTCGGGATGCCGCGGGTCGTCTGCGACCCGCCGCTCGAGCTGGTCGACGAAGCTGGCGACGCGGTCGTCGACGTCGGCGCCGGACTCGCCGTGCGCGAGCCGGTAGAAGAAGTGGCCGAACTCGTGCCGCAGGCGCTTCTGGATCTCCTGCTCGGCCGGGTCCTGCAGGTTGCCCCAGTCCTGCTCGCGCAGCCGCGGCTCGGGCACGTAGTGGGTGACCAGGTCGGCCACGTCGAGCAGCCGGTAGGTGTCGACGGTGCGCACGTACGGGCTGACGTAGGCGGCCACCGGCCCGTTCCCCAGCAGAGCGCGCACGGCCGGCCCGGCCGCGGCGGCCTGGGCGCGACCGACATCGGTGAGCGGCAACGCGTGGTCGGGGACGCGGCAGTAGGCGCTCTCGTCGACGTTTCCGAGGCTCTCGGCGTGCCGCAGCACCACGATCCGCACACCGGCATCCTGCCGGGTCTGGTTGGTCACGATCGGTTCGGGACAGTTAGTTAGCTGTGCTATACAAATGTTTGCACCGATCGTCTCCCCTCAGGAGCACCTGTATGTCGTCGACAGCCAGCGCCAGCCCGTTCCGCCAACCGCGCGCGGTCTGGGCCGTCGCGTTCGCCTGCGTGATCTCGTTCATGGGCATCGGGCTCGTCGATCCGATCCTGCCGGCGCTCTCGACCCAGCTGCACGCCTCGCCCAGCGAGGTCACGCTGCTGTTCACCAGCTACCTGGTGGTCACCGCCGTCGCGATGCTCATCACCGGTTGGGTGTCGACGCGCATCGGCGCGAAGAACACGCTCATCGCCGGCCTCGTGCTGATCGTGGTGTTCGCCGCGCTCGCCGGATCCGTCGATTCCATCGGCGGCATCGTCGGCTTCCGCGCCGGCTGGGGACTGGGCAACGCGCTGTTCATCGCCACCTCGCTCGCCGTCATCGTCGGCTCGGCCACGGGCGGGTTCGCCGGCGCGATCGTGCTCTACGAGACCGCACTCGGCATCGGCATCGCCTGCGGGCCGCTGCTGGGCGCGGTGCTGGGCAACATCAGCTGGCGCGGACCGTTCTTCGGGGTCTCGGCGCTCATGGCGATCGCGCTGATCGCGACCATCGCGTTCGTGCCGCGGACCCCCAAGCCCGAGCACCGGGCGTCGATCGCGGAGCCGATCCAGGCGCTGCGCCACCGCGGACTGCTCACCATGGGCATCACCGCGTTGCTCTACAACTGGGGCTTCTTCACCATGCTCGGCTACGTCCCGTTCCCCATGGGGCTCGGAATCTACCAGCTCGGCGCCGTGTTCTTCGGCTGGGGCCTGCTCGTCGCGATCTTCTCGGTGTTCGTCGCCCCGCGGGTGCAGGCCCGGTTCGGCACCGCACCCACCCTGTACGTGAACCTGCTGCTGTTCGCGATCGTGCTCGCGGTGATCGCCACCTTCACGTCCTCGACGCCGACGCTCGTCGTCTGCGTGGTCGTCTCCGGCGCGCTGATCGGCATCAACAACACGCTCACCACCCAGGCCGTCATGCTCGTCTCGCCCGTCGACCGGCCCGTCGCGTCGGCCGCGTACGGGTTCATCCGGTTCATCGGCGGCGGACTCGCCCCGTTCGCCGCCGGGCTGATGGCCGAGTCGCTCAACGTGCACGTGCCCTTCTACGTCGGCGCAGGCGCGGTGCTGCTCGCGATCGGCGTGCTGTACAGCGGCCACACCCTCCTCGCCGCCGCGGACGAGCGCCTCGCCACCGACGAGGCCGCCCACGCCGGCGAGCCCGATCTCGACGCCGACGAACTCGCCGAGATCGAGCTGGACGGCACCGGCGAGCCCGGCGTGCGGGAGCGGGCGGAGAGCTATCACCCCGCTGGGTGATGCAACGCAGTGATCATCGGTGCCGTCCTCACACCGACAGCCGAGCGGCTGTCACCGGGAAGTCCCGGGGGGAAGCACGATGAGGGACACGAACAATGGCTGGTAGGACATTCATCCGACTGCTCACGGTGACCGCGGTCGCCGCACTGAGCGTCGGCACCGCGGCCGTCGCGCACGCCGCACCGAGCGGGTCGCCCGTGGTCTCGGCCGATCTCGACGGCGATCACATCGCCGACACGGTCAGCGCCGTCCAGACGTCCGAGGGTGGGTGGCAGCTGAAGGCCGACCTGTCCTCGGGCGGCACCCGCACAGCGCCGCTGCCCGACGACGACGGCATCGGCCGCGTCGGCCTGCAGGCCAGCGACGTCAACTCCGACGGGCGCGACGAGGTCGTGACCCCGGTCTACGTCGGGATGAACCAGAACGCCTACAACATCTACGTCGCATCCGGCGACACCGGCGCGACGGGTCTCGCACCGCTGCGCGGCCAGGACGGGCAGCCGTTCCAGCTCCTCACGGGCGGATATCCGCATGGCGTGACCGGGTTCGGCTGCACCGACGGCCAGGACGGGCGGCTGCTCTACACCATCAACGGTGCCGGGCACTCGGGTCCCGGTGGCCCGCTCTACGACGGCCACCGCATCAGCCACAAGATCGTCGACGGGGTCGTCACCGCGGTCTCCGACGACCCGTTCAAGGACGTGCCGCCCACCGACCCGATCGTGCGCTACGACACGGCCAGCTGCGCGCCGACCCACTGATCCGACCCCCGCCCCGGCCGCACGGCCGGGGCGGGCGGAGATCGATCGCATCGCGAAGTTGTGCAACGTGACGATCAAGGCCGATCTGGCCATAGGTGCCGTGCAAACGGCTCCGCCGCCCGACGACGACGGCCTCGCGCGCGTCGGCCTGAGCGCCTCTGCCGTCGACGCCGACGGGCGCGACGAGATCATCACCCCGGTCCACTCCGGGACGACCACACCCACGTTCAACATCTACGTCCTCGACGGCGCGACCGGGCTCGCACCCATCAAGGACCCGGGGCGGGGATGCCCTGCCCCTCTACGTGGGCGGCGGCTCGGTCATGGTGAGCGGCTACGGCTGCCTGGGCGAAGGCAGCGGCCGCTCGTTCTACACGGTCACGGCCGAGGCGCACGAACCCCGTCCCGGCGACCCCGGACCGCGCTACAACGGGCAGCGGATCATCTACCAGCTCGAAGGCGGGACCGCGATCGCGAGGTCCGTCCGCCCGTTCACGGACGTGCTGCGCACCGACCCGATCCTGAAGTACGACACAGCGACCTGCGCGCCGACCCGCTGATCCGGTCCGCCGTCCGCGTCGGCCGGTCTCACCCGACGCCGGCGGCGGCGAGCACGGCCTCCTCGATCCGCTGCCGATCACCGGGGGGCGCGGACTCCAGGCAGAACGAGTCGACGACCGACGCGCCGAGTGTCGCGACGCGCGCCCAGCGCAGGTCCGCCCCGCCCTTCTCCAGCGCTGCGGCAACCCGGTGCAGCAGGCCGATGCGGTCGGTGCCGCGCAGCTCCAGCACGACCGCACCGCTGGCCTCGTCGTCGAACCACAGCACCCTGGCGGGGGCGGCGTCGGCGACGGCCATCGTGGGGGCGTAGTCGCGTTCCTTGCGGGCCAAGGCGTCGTCCAGCGCGAGCCCGCCCTGGAGGACGCGGACCAGGTCGGAGCGCATCAGCGCCGGATCGGGCAGCCGCCCGAACCGGGGTGACGTGGTGAACGTGAAGACCGCCACCTCGACGTCGCCGGACGCCACGGTGCGCAACTCGGCGGCGTGCACCTCGAGCGAGTGCAGCGCGAGCACCCCGGCGGCCGCGGACAGCGACCCGCCCCGGTCCGGCATCGCGATGACGACCGTGGCCGGCTCGTCCCGATTCGCATCAGACCCGCCGGGTTCGGTGACGACGAGCTGCGGACGGTCCTCCGCCACCACGGCCGCGGCCAGCTCGGCCTCCGCCGCCGTCGTCTCGACGGGCGCGGGCAGCGGTTCGCCCGCCAGGAACGTGCGGCAGCGGCGCGCGAGGTCCCCGATCAGCTGCTGCTTCCACGGACTCCACACGCCCGGCCCGGTGGCCAACGAGTCGGCCTCCGCCAGCGCCTCCAGCAATCCGAGCAGCAGGCCGGCCTGCGGGCCGACCTCGGCGGTGAGCGTCTCCGCGACGCGGGCGACGGTCGCGGGATCGTCGAGGTCGCGCCGCGTGGCGGTGTGCGGGAGCAGCAGGTGGTGGCGGACCATCGCCCCGAGCACCGTGACGTCGGGCTCGGCGAAGCCCAGCCGCCGCCCCACCTGCGCCGCCAGCGACTCCCCCACCACCGAGTGGTCGCCGCCGCGGCCCTTGCCGATGTCGTGGAGCAGGCTCCCCACCAGCAGCAGGTCGGGGCGGGCCACCCGGGTGGTCAGCCGGGCGGCCTGCGCGGCCGCCTCCACCAGGTGCCGGTCGACGGTCCAGACGTGCGCGCGGTCGCGTGGCGGCAGGTCGCGCACCACACCCCACTCGGGGAACAGCCGGCCCCACAGCCCGGTGCGGTCCAGCGCCTCGACGACCTCGACCATCGCCCGGCCGGCGCCCAGCAGCGACAGCAGCTCTCCGCGCGCGGCCCGCGGCCACGGCTCACGCAGTTCCGGCGCGGTGTCGGCGAGGCGGTGCAGGGTGCCGGCCGCGATCGGGTAGCCGGTGCGAGCGGCGGTGGCGGCGACCCGCAGCATCAGCGCGGGATCGCGGGCCGCGGTGGCGTCGCGGGCCAGTGTGACCTCGCCGGCGTGCTCGACCACGCCGGTGTCGAGCGGGCGGCGCACCGGCGCGCGGCGCAGCGCGGCCAGCCCACGCCGGGGCAGTGCCGAGCGTGCCGAGCGCAACCCCACCTCCGCCGCGAACGCGACCGAGCGCGCCGCCCCGGACAGGGCTCTGGCCAGCTCGAACCGGTCGGGGATGTCCAGCGCGGCGGCGACCTCGTCGGCGTCCTGCGCCCGCAGGACGTCCCGTGCCCTGCCGGCCAGCCGGTGCAGCTCGGTGCGCACGTCCAGCAGCAGCCGGCGGGCCTCCACGACGTCGGCCGCCGGCCGGTCGATCAGCTGCGCGGCTGCCAGGGCGGTGAGCAGCTGGACGTCGCGCAGGCCGCCGTGGCCGTTCTTGAGGTCGGGTTCGATCCGGTGGGCGACGTCGCCGACCTTCTCCCAGCGTGTGCGGGCGGAGTCGGAGATCTCGTCGTAGCGGGTGCGGATGCCCGCCCGCCACGCCTGGCGGACGGCGTCGCTCACCTTGTCGGTGAGCGCGGAGTCACCGGCGATGTGCCGCGCCTCCAGCAGGCCGAACGCGGCCCGCAGGTCCGTCGCCGCCACTTGCACGGCCTGGCCGGGCGTGCGTACCGAGTGGTCGAGCTCGATGCCCGCGTCCCACAGCGGGTACCAGAGCGCGTCGGCCAGCCGGTCGACGTCCTTGCGGCCGTCGTGCAGCAGCACCAGATCCAGGTCCGACCACGGCGCGAGCTCGCGCCGGCCCAGCGCCCCCACCGCGACCAGTGCGGCGCGATCGGAGATCCCGATCGCCGCGGCCCGCGACGAGAGCCAGAAATCGTGCAGATCCACCAGGGCAGCGCGCAGCGCCTCGGGGCTGAGCCGCTTCTTCCCGGGTCCCGGGTCGAGCAGCACAGCCTTCGCCTTGACCAGATCCCCTGCGTCCCCCGACGCCACAGCCACCGTCTTCACAGCGCTCCGGCACTCCGTTCCCCGATGTGGGCGGATTGCTCGATGTGGGCCGCGATCGGAGAGACCGCCGTGACCCACACCTTGCCGTCCCCGATCCTGCCCGTCCGTGCCGCCGCGGTCATCTCCGTGAGCACCTGCTCGACGGTCTCGTCGGCGACCATGACCTCCATCCGCACCTTCGGCACCAGGTCGACGCGGTACTCCGCGCCCCGGTAGACCTCGGTGTGGCCGCGCTGGCGGCCCACCCCGGCCACCTCGGACACGGTCTCCGCTGTGACACCCAGGCGGTCCAGTGCCGCCCGGACGTCGTCGACCGCGAACGGCTGAACGACAGCAGTGACCAGCTTCACGAGCTTTGTCCGATCTGCCCGGATGACCGATGGAGTGGCCACGGGCCCGTCGCACGTGGTGCGACGGGCCCGGACCGTTCCGTTCTCAGATGGCGTCGTTGCCGCGTTCCCCGGTGCGCACCCGGATCACGCTCTCGACGGGGGTGACCCAGACCTTGCCGTCACCGATCTTGCCGGTGCGGGCGGCCTCGACCACCGCGTCGACCACCTTGTCGGCGAGGGCGTCGTCGGCGACGACCTCCACGCGGACCTTCGGCACGAAGTCGACCGAGTACTCCGCACCCCGGTAGACCTCGGTGTGGCCCTTCTGCCGACCGTAGCCCTGGACCTCGCTGACGGTCATGCCGAGCACGCCGATCTGCTCCAGCGCCCCCTTCACGTCCTCCAGCACGAACGGCTTGACGATCGCCGTGACGAGCTTCATCTCTCAGCTCTCCTTGCCTGCGGTGACGGGCTCCTGCGGCAGCTTGGCCGGCGGCAGTGACGACGCGCTCAGGCCACCACCTCCGCGGAGGCTGGAGAAGTCGTAGCCGGTCTCCGCGTGCTCGCCCTCGTCGATGCCGGCGACCTCGCTCTCGTCGCTGACGCGCAGGCCGGTGACGGCCTTGACGAGGTAGGCGAGGATCAGGCTGATGACGAAGGAGTAGATCAGCACGGCGAAGGCGCCGACGGCCTGCCGCCACAGCTGGTCGAGCCCGCCGCCGTAGAACAGGCCGTCCACGCCGGCGGGGGCCGAGGTGGTGGCGAAGAGGCCGACGAGCAGGGTGCCGACCAGACCACCGACGAGGTGGACGCCGACGACGTCGAGCGAGTCGTCGAAGCCGAAGCGGAACTTCAGGCCGACGGCCAGCGCGCACAGGATGCCGGCGATCGCACCGACCGCGATGGCGCCGATCGGCGACACCGACGAGCAGGACGGGGTGATCGCGACCAGACCCGCGACGATGCCGGAAGCGGCGCCGAGGCTGGTGGGCTTGCCGTCACGGACGCGCTCGACCAGGAGCCAGGCGAGCATCGCGGCCGAGGTGGCGACCAGGGTGTTGACGAACGTGATCCCGGCGATGCCGTTGGAGGCGACCGCCGATCCGGCGTTGAAGCCGAACCAGCCGAACCACAGCAGCCCGGCACCCAGCATCACCAGGGTCAGGTTGTGCGGACGCATCGGCTCCTTGGGCCACCCGCGGCGCTTGCCCAGCACGAGGCACAGCGCCAGCGCAGCGGCACCGGCGTTGATGTGGACCGCGGTACCACCGGCGAAGTCGATCGCCTTGAGCTGGTTGGCGATCCAGCCACCCGCACTCTCGGCACCGGCCGTGACGCCGTCGAAGGCGAAGACCCAGTGCGCGACCGGGAAGTACACGATGGTCGCCCAGAGACCGGCGAACAGCAGCCAGGGGCCGAAGCGCAGGCGATCGGCCGCAGCACCCGAGATCAGGGCGACGGTGATGATCGCGAACATCGCCTGGAACGCGACGAAGACCGTGGCGGGGATCGTGCCCACCAGCGGGATCTCGGCGGGCGGGCCGCCCTCCGTGGCGAGGTAGGTGCCGCCGAACGTGCCTTGCAGGCCCAGGAACTGGCCGGGGTTGCCGAGCAGGCCGCCGCCGATGTCGGCGCCGAACGCCATCGAGTAGCCGTAGAGCACCCACAGGACCCCGATCAGACCCAGGGCGGAGACGCTCATCATCATCATGTTCAGGACGCTCTTGCTACGGACCATGCCTCCGTAGAAGAACGCCAGACCCGGGGTCATCAACAGCACCAGTGCGCTGCTGGCCAACATCCACGCGGTATCGCCGGTGTCCACTCCAACTCCTTCCCGTCTCGCCGCAAGTCCGGGTTCAGAGCGGGTGCGGCGTCGCGGGGAAGCTTCTGATCGGCATGTTTCGGCCACGGTGTGCCGATGTTGCGCCGCGGTGAACGAACGAGCCGCGAGAGTTACATCAGGATTACGCGGTGTCCGGCTCGACGATCAGGATCGGACAGCGGATCAGGTCAGCAGGGCCTCGACGAACGCTGCGGGCTCGAACGGAGCCAGGTCGTCGGGCCCCTCGCCCAGCCCGACCAGCTTCACCGGAACCCCCAGCTCACGCTGCACGCGGAACACGATGCCGCCCTTCGCGGTGCCGTCCAGCTTCGTGAGGACCACGCCCGTCACGTCCACCACGTCACCGAACACGCGGGCCTGGATCAGCCCGTTCTGGCCCGTCGTGGCATCGAGGACGAGCAGCACCTCGTCGACCTGTGACTGGCGCGACACGACGCGCTTCACCTTGCCCAGCTCGTCCATGAGCCCGGTCTTGGTGTGCAGGCGACCCGCGGTGTCCAGCAGGACGGCGTCGGCGCCCTCCTCCGTGCCCTGCTTCACCGCGTCGAACGCGACGGACGCCGGATCGGAACCCTCCGGCCCCCGGATCACGGTGGCGCCGGCCCGCTCGCCCCACGTGGCGAGCTGCTCCGCGGCCGCAGCGCGGAAGGTGTCGGCGGCACCGAGCACGACATGGCGCCCACCGGCGACCAGCACGCGCGCGAGCTTGCCGGTGGTGGTGGTCTTGCCGGTGCCGTTCACGCCGACGATGAGCAGCACGGCGGGGCGACCGTCGTGCGGGAGCGCCTTCACCGAGCGGTCCTTGTCGATCTGAAGGGCGTCGATGAGCACCTCGCGCAGGAGTGCCTTCGCCTGCTCCGGGGTGCGGACGGCGCGCCGCGCCAGCTCGGTGCGCAGCGTCTGCACCAGATCGGCGGTCATCTCGGGGCCGAGGTCGGCGGCGAGCAGGGTCGTCTCGACGTCCTCCCACGAGTCCTCGTCCAGCTCGCCGGCACCGAGCAGGCCGAGCAGGCTCTGGCCGAACCCGGAACGGGACCGGGCCAGCTGACCGCGCAGCCGCTCCATGCGGCCCTCGGCCGGCGCGATCTCCTCGGTGGGAGTTGCGGTGACGAAACCGTTGGGAGAGGGAGTGACGGGCGGCGCCGCCGGCTCGACCGCAGGAGCGGGGGCGTCGACCGGCGCCACAGACTCGGCGACCGTCTCAGTAGGGATCTCCGGGGCGATCTCGGGGGCGACCTCCGGGGCCGGGACGGCCCGCTCCGGCTCCGGTGTGCGCACCGGCGGTGCAGCTGGCGCGTCGGAGCCCGCCGTGAACGAGAAGTCGCCGCCGGCCTTGTACTCGTTGCCCTTGCGGGGTGGCGCGATCGCCGTGTCGGTGCCACTCCCGACCTGCTCGGCCTCGCGCAGACTGATCCGGCGCCGACGGTAGAGCACCAGGCCCGCCACGAGGGCCACCAGCACCACCGCCGCGACGACGGCGATGACGATCCACAGGGTTGCCGGAGTCACGCGCTAACCCTGTCATGGAGTCCACCGGGGGTGCGGGCTCAGGGTGGGTCGGGGTCGCCGCGGTAGTCGTAGGGCCGGGTCACGTGCCGATGCCCGGTCGGGGTGATCCACTCCAGGCTGCCATCGGGTAGGGCGCGGACCTGCCAGCCGCCGCCGGCGTGTTTGAGGTGGTGGTGGCGGGTGCAGAACCCGGCCAGGTTGATCGCGCTGGTCGGGCCGCCCTCGGCGTAAGCGACGAGGTGGTCGAGCTCGCCGTTGACCACCTTCCGCCGGCAGGTCGGGAACCGGCAGTACACATCCCGCGCCTTCACGAAATCAGCCAACGCGACCGGCGGGGTGTAGGTCGTGCGGCCGTGATCGAGCAACGCCCCGGACTCGGGATCGAACAGCAGCCGCCGCCAGGTCGCGGTGGCAGCGATCTCCCGGGCCATCCCGGCGGTGATCGGGCCGTACCCGAGGAGTTCGCTGGGGTCGTCGGTGAGGCCGAACAGTGAGGTCATCGGCATCGACAGCTGCACCAGGGGTTTGCCGGGGTTGACCGGGGTGGGCAGGTTCAGGTCGGGGTTGCGCAACCGGCCGCTGAGCAGGTCGGCGGCGAGGTCGGCGCGGCGCTCATCCATGGTGCGCGGATCATCAGCACCGCAACCGCGGGCGAGCCGGGTCAACCACTCGAACGCGGCGATCGCGTCCGGGGCGGGCAGGAGTGCCCAGAGTGAGGCCATTCCGTCGTCTTCGGGATTGACCGCGACCCGCCGCCCTTTCCGGGCCGTCTCGTGGCGTTCTTCGGCGCCGTCGGGGTCTACGGAGATGATCGCCCTCTTGAGCGCCGCCTGCAGCTGCGCCGCAGTCTGCGACGGCGCCTTTGGCAGCACCCGGGCTTCCACCAGCGCGGCGTGCTCAGCGGTCAGGTTCACGGTGCCCTGGGTGATGGTGGTGACCCGACGCTGATCCAGCAGCCCGGCCTCCCACGCGGAGAGCGTGTCCGGCAAGCGCTCGATCAGCGCGGTGGCCTGTCGGGTGCGGAACGCGGCGGTGCCGGTGGACTGGTGCAAGGCGGTGGCGACCTCGTCAGCGGCCCAGTCGGTCAACGACCCCGGCTCGGCCCGCCGCGAGGCGAGCGCGGCGATCAACCGGGCTTGGCGAGCCTGCGCCCACGCGGCGAGGCGTTCGTACCCGACGATGGCGTCCACCAGAGCGGGATCGTCTAGGGATTCCGGCTCGGAGAAGTACTGGTCGAGCTCGACCGCCAACCACCCAGAAGGCGTGATGGCGGCGGGAGAGGGGGACCCGTCGAGCATGAGCGCGTCGGGTACGCCCACCCACTCGTCGACTTCGACCATGCGTTCGATTCTATCGTAAGGTGATGCTCGTGACCAGCCAAAACAGGAAGCGATGGGACCCAGATGGACCACGTGGGGTGACCACCAGAGCAGGGTGACCCGGGTATTCAGTGGCAAGCTGACAGTGAGGATGTAGCCGAGCCCCGCAGCGGTCGTTCTGACCCTCAAGCTGACTGACTTCGGGTCTTGTGCGGGATCTGTCGTGCGGTCCGCTGCGGGGCTCGTGCATCCACCGGACGTGGCGGTGTGACCTCATAGGAGCCTGTACCAGCAGGTACCCATCACTGTCTTGTCCGTCTCGCCCGGCCGGTGCGGTGCCCTCCCGCTCCCTGCGACGAAGCGAGACGACATGACCACGATGACACAGCCGACACCGGCCGGCGCCAGCACCGCAGAGCTGACTGCAGAGCTGGTGGAGGTGACCGGCGGGGTCGACACCCACAAAGACACCCACACCGCCGCCGTGCTCGACCCGCTCGGGCGCATGCTGGGCCACCGCCAGTTCCCGGCCACCGCCGCCGGCTACGCCGGGTTGCTGGCCTGGCTGCGTGAACACGGTGACGTGGTCCGGGTGGGCGTGCGGAAGGCAGCGGGCGTGGAAGGCAGCGGTGTCTACGGGGCCGGGCTGGCCGAGTTTCTGCAACAGGCCGGGATCGAGCTGGTCGAGGTCGACCGCCCCGACCGCAAGACCCGACGCCGACACGGCAAGTCCGACCCGATCGACGCCGAGACCGCCGCCCGCGCCGCCCAGTCCGCGCCGCCCAGTCCGGGCGCGCGAGCGGGATCCCGAAAACCCGCGGCGGACAGGTCGATGCGCTGCGCGCGCTGCGGGTCGCCCGTCGTTCCGCGGTCGCGGCCCGCGCTGATGCCCAACGCCAGATCAAAGCGCTGGTCGTGACCGCCCCGGCGCAGCTGCGCGCCCACCTACAACCCATGACGATCACAGTGTTGATTCGCCACTGCGCCACCCGCCACTGCGCCACCCGCCACTGCGCCACCCGCCGCCCCGACCCCACCCAAGCCGACAACCCCACCACCGCGACCCTGCTGGCGTTGCGGGTTCTGGCTCGCCGCCACCAGCAGCTGTCCGCCGAGATCGCCGAGCTCGACGCGCTGCTCACCCCGCTCGTCGCCGCGATCAATCCTGCCCTGGTCGCGCTGCACGGCGTCGCCACCGACGTCGCCGGGCAACTACTGGTCACCGCCGGGGACAACCCGCAGCGGCTGCACTCCGAGGCCGCGTTCGCCATGCTCACCGGAGTCGCACCGCTGCCAGCATCGTCGGGGCGCACCGACCGTCACCGACTCAACCGCGGCGGCGACCGCCACGCCAACGCCGCGCTCTACCGCGTCGTGTGCTGCCGACTGCGCTGGGACCCCCGCACCCGTGCCTACGCCGAACGCCGCACCGCCCAAGGCCTGTCCAAGCCCGAGATCATCCGCTGCCTCAAGCGCTACATCGCCCGCGAGATCTACACCGCCCTGACCCACCCCCACCGACCAGCCAAGGAGCCCACACCAGCGACTTGACATCCATAGGAGCATCCCGCACCGCAGGCCCGCCAGGGCCGAGGAGCGGAAGCAGCGCGGCAGCACCACGCACACCGTGCAGAAAGCACCCTCGAACGAGGATCGAACAGAGAGCAGCAGCTAACTAGCAGGCCGCAACCGTTGGCTGATCACCGTAGTGATGCCGTCGCCCCGCATCGAGACGCCGTAGAGCGCGTCCGCGACCTCCATCGTCGGCTTCTGGTGGGTGATGACGATGAGCTGGCTGGTGGAGCGCAGTTCCTCCATGAGCGCGATGAGCCGGCGCAGGTTGACGTCGTCGAGGGCGGCCTCGATCTCGTCGAGCACGTAGAACGGCGAGGGGCGGGCCCGGAAGATCGCTACGAGCAGCGCCATCGCGGTGAGGGAGCGCTCGCCGCCGGACAGCAGCGAGAGCCGCTTGACCTTCTTGCCGGGCGGGCGCGCCTCGACCTCGATGCCGGTGGTGAGCATGTCGTCGGGATCGGTGAGCACGAGCCGGCCCTCGCCGCCGGGGAAGAGCGTGGCGAACACGGTGACGAACTCGCGCGACACGTCCTCCCACGCCTGCGCGAAGACCTCGAGGATCTTGTCGTCGACCTCGCGGACCACGGTGAACAGGTCGCGCCGGGTGTTCTTGAGGTCCTCCAGCTGGGTGGACAGGAAGCGGTAGCGCTCCTCGAGCGCCGCGAACTCCTCCAGCGCCAGCGGGTTGACCTTGCCGAGCAGCGCGAGGTCCTTCTCGGCGCGCTGGGCGCGGCGCTCCTGCGTGGCCCGGTCGTACGGCATCGGCGGTGGCACGGTGACCGCTTCGCCGCGCTCCTTCGCCGCCTCGTACTCGGCCATCTCCGCGGCCGACGCCGGGACGGGCATGTCGGGCCCGTACTCGGCGACGAGGTCGTCGATGCCGAGCCCGTGGTCGGCGAGTGCCTTCTCGGTGAGCTGTTCGAGCCGCATCCGCTGCTGGGCGCGCAGCACCTCGTCGCGGTGGACGGCGTCGGTGAGCTTCTCCATCAGCGCGGTGAGCCGGCCGGTGACGACACGAGCCTCGCCGAGTGCCTGCTCCCGGGCGCGGCGAGCGGCGTCGGCGGCGTCGCGCTCGACGACGGCAGCGGCGAGCGACTGCGCGATGGCGGCGCAGGCCCGCTCCCCCGCGTCGGTGACGCGGGCGGCCACGGCGGCGTCGCGATCGCGGGCCTGCCGGGCGGCGGCGGCGCGTTCCCTGGCCATGCGTTCCGAGGACGCCTGGCGGCGCAGCGACTCGGCCCGCCCAGCGATGGCGCGGGCCCGTTCCTCGGCGGTGCGCAGGGCCAACCGCGCGTCGACCTCGGCGGACCGGGAGGTGGCCAAGGCGTCGGCCGCAGCGTCGCGGATCTCGGTGTCGGGCTCGTCGTCGACGGGTTCGTCCTCGGCGACGGCGAGCTGCTGCTCGGCGGCCTCCAGCGCGAGCAGCGCGTCGGACCGGCGGGCCTCGACGCCGTCGCGGCGGTCCTTGAGCCGGGCGGCCTCGGCCTCGGCGGATCGGGTGGCCTGCTCGAGCAGGCCGAGCCGGGCGGCTCCGGCGGCGCGCTGCTGCTCGGCGTCGCCGCGGGCGCGCCGCGCGAGCTCGAGGTCGGCCTGCCGGGCGGCCTCCTCGGCGCGGGCGCCCTCCAGAGCAGGGCGCAGCCGGGCCAGCTCCTGCTCGACGGTCTCGCGGCGCTCGTACGCTTCGTCGACGGCGGCCTGCACGTCCAGCAGGCTGGACGCGGTGCCGGAGCCACCGCCGGCGCGGTGCGCGCCGAGCACGTCCCCGACCGCGGTCACCGCGGTCAATGCCGGATCGGTCTCCACGAGCCGAACGGCCGCGGCGAGATCGGGCACGATCACCACACCGCGCAGGAGCGCGTGGACGGTCGTGACGGCCGGCCCGCTGCCGCGCACGGCCTCGGCGGCCCAGCGGCCCCCGACCGCGCGGACGGCCGCATCGTCGAGCGGGCTCGCGGGCGCGTGTGTGTCATGCGCGACGAGCAGGGCGGCGCGTCCCGCGTCCTTGGCGCGCAGCAGCTCCAACGAGGAGCGCGCGCCCTCCAGCCCGGCGACGGCCAGCGCGTCGGCCAGCTCGCCCAGTGCGGCGGCGACGGCGGTGCGGGCGTCCGGCTCGACGGTGATCAGGCCCGACAGCGAGCCGAGTACGCCCTCGGTGTCGGTGAGGGCGGCGGATCCGTCCTTGCGGGCGAGCCCGATCGACAGCGCGTCGACGCGGGCCCGCCAGTGCGCCCGCTGCTGCTCGAGCTCGCGCTCGCGGGCCACCAGCTCGGCGACGCGGGCGCGGGCCGTCTCGACCGCCTCCCCGGCCCTGGCGAACCGCTGGTCGAGCGCGGGATCGCCCTCGCCGGTCTCGCCCAGCTCGGCACGGGCGTCCTCCAGCTCGGCGTGCGCGGCCGCGGCGCGTTCCTGGGCCTCGGCGAGCGATTCGGAGAGCCGGTCGATCTCGTCGGCGGTGGCGGCGGCTCCGCTGCGCAGCGCCTCGGCCTTGCCGGCGAGGGTCGCCAGGCCGGCCCTGCGATCGGCCAACGCCCGCACGGCGGCGATGTGGGCGCGCTCGGCGGCGGCGAGGGTGCGCTCGTGCTCGGCGCGCTCCTCCATCAGGTCGGCGAGTGCTCGACGGGCCTCGACGACGGCCTCGACCAGCAGCTCCTCCTCCTCGGCGACGGCGTCCGCCTCGGCGTCGAGCTCGTCGGGATCGCGGCCGGGAGTGCGCGACTCCACAGGATCCGCCAGGTGGCGGCGCCGCTCCTGCGCGAGCCGGACGGTGCCGGCGAGGCGCTCGGCGAGCGCGGACAGGCGGTACCAGGTGTCCTGGGCCGCGGCGAGCCGCGGGGCGTCCTCGGCGAGCGCGGTCTCCAGGTCCTCCTGCTGCACGCGGGCGACCGAGAGCTGCTCCTCGGTCTCGGCGCGGCGGGTGCGGGCGGCGGACTCGTCGGCCTCCTCGCGGGCGATCTCGTCTCGCAGCGAGACCAGGTCGTCGGCGGCGAGCCGGAGCCGCGCGTCGCGCAGCTCGGACTGGACGGCCTGCGCGCGCCGCGCGATCTCGGCCTGGCGACCCAGCGGCTTGAGCTGGCGACGCAGCTCGCCGGTCAGGTCGGTGAGGCGGGTGAGGTTGGCCTGCATCGCCTCGAGCTTGCGGAGCGCCTTCTCCTTGCGCTTGCGGTGCTTGAGGACGCCCGCGGCCTCCTCGATGTAGGCGCGGCGGTCCTCCGGCTTGCTCTGCAGCACGGCGTCGAGCTGGCCCTGCCCGACGATGACGTGCATCTCGCGGCCGATGCCGGAGTCCGACAGCAGCTCCTGCACGTCGAGCAGCCGGCAGGACGACCCGTTGATCTCGTACTCGCCCGCTCCGTCGCGGAACGTGCGGCGGGTGATCGACACCTCGGCGTAGTCGATGGGCAGCGCGCCGTCGGAGTTGTCGATGGTCAGCGTGACCTCGGCGCGGCCCAGCGGGGCGCGGCCGGAGGTGCCGGCGAAGATGACGTCCTCCATCTTGCCGCCGCGCAGCGCCTTGGCGCCCTGCTCGCCCAGCACCCACGCGATGGCGTCGACGACGTTGGACTTGCCTGATCCGTTGGGCCCCACGACGCACGTGATCCCCGGCTCGAGGCGCAGGGTGGTGGCCGAGGCGAAGGACTTGAAGCCCTTCAGCGTCAGGCTCTTCAGGTGCACGGGCGGGGTCTCCGGGGGACGAGGCGGAAGGAAAGCGTAGCGAGCGGTGCACGGCACCTCCCGATTGCTCCCTACCGATCGGTAACGCCGTGTGTTGTGATGGGGCTGGTGCAATTCCAGGTGTGGCCGTCACAGTCGGCCACCTCCGCCCGGTGCGGAGTGACCCGGTGGAAGTCCGGGACCGTGCGGTGACACCCCGCCATCCGGCCCGACGCGGTTCGGGCCCGTCCGCGACATGACGTGCTGACGCAGAGGTGGGTGGATCGTGTTCACAGGTCGGGTGGCCGAGATCGGTCACGTGCAGGAGATCGACGGCGCGGACGTGCGGGTGCGCGCACCGAAGGCCGCGCAGACGTTGCGGCCCGGCGGGGCGGTGTGCCTGGACGGGGTGCGCCTCACCGTGCGCGCCGTCGACGACGGCGTCATCACGGTGACGGTGTCGCAGGAGACACGCCACCGCTCGACGTTCGACGCCGTCGGCGCGGGTGCCCGCGTCAACGTGGAGGTGCCGCTGGCCGTGGGCGATCCGCTCGACGGGCACCTCGTGCAGGGGTACGTCGACGCCGTCGGCAAGGTCGTGCGGGTCGACGACGAGGACGGCTGTGCGCGGGTGTGGATCCGCCCGCCGGCCCGGTTGCTGGAGACGCTGGTCGGGAAGTCGCCGATCGCGGTGGACGGGGTCAGCGTGACCGTCGCGGAGGTTCAGCGTGACCGGTTCAGCGTGGTGCTGCTCCCCCAGACCCGTGCCCTGACCACGCTCGACGCCGTGCCGACCGGGCGTCGGGTGAACCTGGAGCTCGACGGGCTCGTCCGGCTGGCGACGCGCCGCGCGGTGGCGGCCGGCCGGGTGCTCGCGAACCTGCCGTGGGCGGGTGCGGTGCACGGACGCAGCGGCGTCGAGAAGGTGGTGCGACAGATCGCCGCCGGTGGCGCCGCCGTGGTGTGGGACCCGACCACCGAGGGCGAGGCCGATGTCGTCGTGGCGGCGAACCGGCTGTCGGCCGACACGATGCGGTTCCTCGTCCGCGAGGTCTGCGGGATGCCGTGCGTACCGTGCGCGCCGGAGGCCCTCGACCGCCTGGAGCTCGCGCCGCTGCCGGGGACGGGCGACCGGCACGGCACCGCGTGGTGCACGCCCGTCGACCTCGCGAGCCTGCCCGGGACGGGCGTGTCGGCACCCGACCGGGCCGCCACGATCCGGCGGCTCGCCGACACCGACTCGACCGCCGCCGACTTCCTGAGCCCCGGCCACGTGCATCCGCTGCGGGCGCGGCCGGGCCTGCTCGGCGAGCGCCCCGGGCACACGGAGGCGACGGTGGCGCTGTGCGCGGCGGCCGGGCTCGCACCGGTCGGCGTGTGCTGCGAGATCATGTCGGCCGACGGCACGATGGCCGGTGCGGCGGAGGCCGAGGTGCTCGCGCTGGCCTGGGGCCTGCCGATGATCGACATCGCCGACCTGCGGGAGCTGCTGTGAGTGCACCAGCCATCGACCTCGAGGCGGCGCGGCGCGGCCTCTCGACCCAGCCGTTCGCGGTGCTGCTCGGGACGCGGGTGGCGGCCGTCGATGCGGGCCGCGCGGTGCTGGAGGTGGACGTGCGGCCCGACCTGCTGCAGCAGAACGGGTTCGTGCACGGCGGGGTGCTGGCCTACCTCGCCGACAACGCCCTCACCTTCGCCGCGGGCACGCTCGTCGGGCCGGACGTGCTGACCGCGGGCCTCACGATCTCGTACCTGCGGCCCGCGGCCGGGGTCGTGCTGCGGGCCGATGCGGTGGCCGAACACGCCACCGCGCGGCAGGTGCTGAGCAGGTGCGACGTCGTGGCGGTGGCCGAGGACGGCACCGAGCGGGTGGTAGCTGCGGCGCAGGGCACGGTGGCGGTGCGGCGTAGGGCCTGAGCCCGGCTCAGCTGTCGAGCCGGCTCATCCGCACCCAGAGCGGCACCAGCACCACGAGGATCCCGAACGGGAGGAGCGCGACCACCGTCGCCGCGGCACCCGATCCGAGAGCCCACAGCACCCAGCCCCCGATGACCGCCACCACCACGGCCGGCAGCATCGCGACCAGCAGTGCGAGCACCGGACGATCACCGCGCACGCGGACGTCCCAGAACGCGAG
Organism: uncultured Actinomycetota bacterium; assembly: GCA_963727745.1. Taxonomy (GTDB): domain Bacteria; phylum Actinomycetota; class Actinomycetes; order Mycobacteriales; family Pseudonocardiaceae; genus Pseudonocardia. Next base: position 276,413 of record CAVSHL010000016.1, on the reverse strand, counting down.
CATGAAGAGCGCCAGCAGGCCGAGCAGCGGCGAGACGACACTGGAGGCGACGACCACGGCGAGCATGCCCGAGCCCACCACGCCGCGCCGGCGGCGCGGCTCCGTACGACTACCCGTCGACGGTCCGTTCAGGCCTCGCTGAACCCGCGCATCCCACCCCTGGCCGTGCCCCACTGCTCGGCGACCTGGTCGACGCGGCCGGGGGTGGTGCCACCGCGGAGGAGCCCGAGCAAGGACTCGCAGGAGCGGCGCTCTCCCTCGGCGACGACCACCACGCGGCGGTCCGGGAGATTGCGCGCCTCGCCGCTGAGCCCCAGCTCCAACGCCCTGGATCGGGTCCACCAGCGGAACCCGACACCTTGCACACTGCCGCTCACCCACGCTGTAAGCCGAACGGCCGAATCACCGTTACCACTGTTCACGCTGGTACGTTATCGCTCCGTGATCAACCTCGGGCGGCGCGGAGCGGCCGTCCTCATCGCCCTCGCGGGTCTCGCCGCGTTCGGCGGCGGCATCGGCATCGCGGCGCTGACGTCGCAACGGACGAGTGCCCCGGCAGCGCTGGTGGCCGAACGGCCGGCCGTTGCGCGCACCACGCCGCCCGCGCTGCCGAGCCGCACCCCGAGCGCCACCCCCACCCCCGCGCGCACCCCGTCGGCCACACCACGGGCCTCGGCCACCCCGTCCCCGTCGGCCCTCCCGCGGATCGCCGCCTCCGGATCGGGTCGGGAGGCCCAGGTGGTCGCGCTGACCAACCGGGCCCGGGCGAGTGCGGGCTGCGCGCCGCTGCGCGTCGATTCGCGCATCACCCGTGCCGCGCAGGCCCACAGCGACGACATGGCCAGGCGGCGCTACTTCGAGCACGACGGCCTCGACGGGCGATCGTTCGCCGATCGGATGCGCGCCGCGGGTTACCCGAGCCCGGGGGCAGAGAACATCGCCTTCGGCCAGGCCTCCGCGTCGGAGGTGATGACGGCGTGGCTCGAGTCACCGGGACATCGGCGCAACATCCTGGACTGCGACCTCACCACGATCGGCGTCGGCTACACCACCGACGGGTCGTACTGGACGCAGGACTTCGGCCGGTAGTTCAGGCCGGCACCGCCCGCTACGCCTCGAACCGGTATCCCATCCCCGCCTCGGTCACGAGGTGGCGCGGGTGCGCCGGCTCCGGTTCCAGCTTGCGGCGCAGCTGCGCCATGTAGACGCGCAGGTAGTTGGTCTCCGAGCCGTAGTTCGGGCCCCACACCGCGCGCAGCAGCTCCTTCTGCCCCACGAGCTTGCCGCGGTGGCGCACCAGCAGCTCCAGCACGCCCCACTCGGTGGGCGTGAGGTGCACCTCGCTGCCGTCGGCGCGGATGACCCGCTTCGCGGCGAGATCCACCCGGAAGTCGCCGGCGTCGACGACCGGTTCACCGTCGACCGTCGCGACCGCGGCCCGGCGCACCGCGGCCCGCAACCGCGCGAGCAGCTCGGCCATCCCGAACGGCTTCGTCACGTAGTCGTCGGCGCCCGCGTCCAGCGCCCGCACCGTGTGCGCAGAGCCGACCCGCGCCGACAGCACGATGATCGGCACCGTGGTCCAGCCGCGCAGGCCCTCGATCACCTCGACCCCGTCCATGTCGGGCAGGCCGAGATCGAGCACCACGACGTCGGGATGCCCGTCGGCGGCCGCTCGCAGGGCCGCACCGCCGTCGGGGGCGAGCAGCACGTGGTAGCCGTGCGCGGTGAGGTTGATCCGCAGCGCGCGCAGGATCTGCTGGTCGTCGTCGACGACGAGCACGCGGTGTGCCGTCATCGCCGGACCGCCGGCAGCGCGACGACGACCGTGAGGCCACCGCCCGGGGTGTCCTCAGCCGTCAGCGTGCCGCCCATGACCTCCATGAAACCCCGCGCCACCGACAGGCCCAGCCCCACGCCGGTGCGGCCGTCCCGGTCGCTGGGACCGGCGCCGCCCAGCCGCTGGTACGGCGTGAAGAGCGCGTCCCGGTCCCGCGGCGGCACGCCCGGACCGGAGTCGACGATCCGCAGCTCGACGCGGTCGGCGTACGCGCTGGCCCGCAGCACCACCGGGGCGTCGAGGGCGTAGCGCAGCGCGTTGTCCACGACGTTGGCCACCACCCGTTCCAGCAGGCCGGTGTCGGCGACGACGTCGGGCAGCGACTCGTCGATCTCGACGGTCACCCGGCCGGGGTCCTCGATCCCGACCAGCGCCATGGCCACCACCTCGTCGTACCCCACGGGGGCGAGCAGCGGCTCGACGGCACCGGCGGCCAGCCGCGAGGAGTCGAGCAGGTTGTCCACGAGTCCGCTGAGGCGGTCCGCCGATTCTTCGACGGTCTCGGCGAGCTCGCGGCGGTCCGCGTCGGGCAGCGTCAGGTGCGGATCGGCGAGGCTGTTGGCGGCGGCCTTGATCGAGGTCAGCGGGCTGCGCAGGTCGTGCCCGACGGCGGAGAGCAGGGTGCTGCGGATCTCGGTCGCCTCGGCGCGCCGCCGGGAGTCGTCGGCTGCCGCCGCGGCACGCTGGCTGCGCAGCGCGAGCAGCGCCTGCCCGCCCACGACCTCGAGCAGCCGCCGGTCGGCGGCGGGCAGCGCCCGGCCCGTCCCGATCAGGTGCAGGTCGGACTCGACCGCCACGTCGACGTCCGCGCCGGCAGGATCCTGGCAGCCTGCCGGCCCCGACGACGCGACGCACGTCCAGTGGTCGCTGCCCGGCGGCACCTGCTCCAGCAGCGCCACCGAGGTCAGCCCGAACGCCTCCTGCACCTTCTCGAGCAGCCGGGGCAGCGGATCGGTCCTGGTCAGCACGGTGCGCGCGAACGAAGCCAGCAAGGCGCCCTCCGCCCGCGCCCGCGTGGCCTGCACGGCGCGGCGCGCTGCCCGGTCCACCACGAGCGCGACGAGCACCCCGACGACCGCCATCGCCACGACGGTGACGGCGTTCTCCGGCTGGCCGATCGTGAACGAGTACAGCGGCGGGGTGAGGAAGAAGTTCAGCAGCAGCCCGCCCGACACGGCCGCGAGCAGCGCCGGGCCGAGCCCGCCCACGAGTGCCACCACGACTGTGGCCAGGAAGACCAGCACGACGTCGGTGGACAGCCCGATCACGTCGCGCAGCAGCACCCCGAGCCCGGTTGCCAGTGCCGGCAGCAGCAGCGCAAGCACCCAGCCCGCCACCTTCCGCAGGGCCGAGAGCCCGGTCCGCAGCGCCGGCAGCCGCAGCCCGCGGCCGGCCTCGGCGTGGCTGACCATGTGCACGTCGATCGGGCCCGACTCCTGCAGCACCTGCGCGCCGATGCCCTCGTCGAACACGCGCGCGAGGCGCGAGCGCCGCGATGTGCCGAGCACCAGCTGCGTCGCGTTGGCGCCACGGGCGAACTCCAGGAGTGCCTCCGGCACGTCCTCCCCGCCGACCACCGTGTGGAAGCTCGCCCCGACCTCCTCGGCCAGCGCCCGCAGCCGCGGGATCGCCCCGACCGGCGGGCCGGCGAGCCCGTCGCCGCGCAGGACGTGCACGGCGAGCAGTTCCGCCGCCCCCGACCGCTTCGCGATGCGCGCCGCGCGGCGCAGCACCGTCTCGCTCTCGATGTCGCCGGTCAGCGCCACGACCACCCGCTCGCGGGTCTCCCACACCTCGTCGGTGCGGGCCTGCGCGCGGTAGCGCTGCAACGCGACGTCGACCTCGTCGGCGACCCACAGCAGCGCCAGCTCGCGCAGGGCCGTGAGGTTCGACGGCTGGAAGTAGTTCGCCAGAGCCGCGTCCACCTTGTGCGCGGCGTAGACGTTGCCGTGCGCGAGGCGGCGTCGCAGCGCCTCCGGGGTGATGTCGACGACCTCGAGCTGCTCGGCGCGGCGCACCACCTCGTCCGGCACGGTCTCGCGTTGCCGGACGCCCGTGATCCGCTCCACCACGTCGCCCAGCGACGCGAGGTGCTGCACGTTCACCGTGGTCAGGACGTCGATGCCGGCGTCGAGCAGCTCCTCGACGTCCTGCCAGCGCTTGGCGTTGCGCGACCCGGTCGCGTTGGTGTGGGCGAGCTCGTCGACCAGCGCCACCTCGGGTTTACGGGCCAGCACCCCGTCGAGATCCAACTCCTCGAGCGGACCGCCGAGCGCCACCAGCGGCACCGTCTCGATGCCGTCGAGCAGCTCCGCCGTCTTGGCGCGGCCGTGCGTCTCCACCACGGCGGCGACGACGTCGGTGCCGCGCTCGATCCGCCGGCGGGCCTCGCCGAGCATCGCGAACGTCTTGCCCACGCCGGGGGCCGCGCCCAGGTAGATGCGCAGCTCACCCCGTCTCATGAGGTCATCTTCCCCGCACTGCGAGGTTCAGCTGCGTCACGTTGACGCCTGCCTCGCCCAGGAAGCCCAGGATTCGCCCGGTCGTGGCCTGCGCGACCAGCGCCTGCACCCGGTCGACGGGAAGTCCGGTCACCTTGGCGACCCGCGCGACCTGCAGCTGCGCGTAGGCGGGCGAGATCTCGGGATCCAGGCCGGACGCCGACGCCGTCACCGCGTCCGGAGGCACCAGCGCCGGATCGACGCCCTCGCGCTGGGCGATGAGCCCCCGTCGCTCGGTGACCGCGGCGAGGAGGTCGGGGTTGACGGTGCTCTTGTTCGAGCCGCCGGATGCGCCGTCGGGTGCGGCCGACGGGCGGGTGTGGAACCAGGGATCGGCGCCCGGATCGGCTGCGATGGGGTCGATCCCGATCAGGGAGGACCCGACGACGGTGCCGTCGGCGGCGGTGATCGCGGAGCCGTCGGCCTGATGGGCGAGGCCGGGGATCTGGGCGACCGCCCACACCGCGGCCGGGTAGAGGACCCCGCAGAGCAGCGTGAACGCCACCAGGATGCGCAGGCCGGCCGCGGTCTGGCGGGTGAGGAGGGACAGCATGGTTCAGATCCCCGGAATCAGTCGGACGAGCAGGTCGATGAGGAAGATCCCGACGAACGGCGACACCACGCCGCCGAGGCCGTAGATCAGCAGGTTGCGCCGCAGCAGCGCGGCCGCGCTGGTCGGGCGGTAGCGCACCCCGCGCAGCGCGAGCGGGATCAGTGCAACGATCACCAGCGCGTTGAAGATCACCGCGGAGAGGATCGCCGACTGCGGCGTGGCCAGCGCCATGACGTTCAGCGCGCCCAGCGACGGGTAGATCGCCACGAACATGGCCGGCAGGATCGCGAAGTACTTCGCGAGGTCGTTGGCCACGGAGAACGTCGTCAGCGCACCGCGGGTGATGAGCAGCTGCTTGCCGATCTCGACGATCTCGATGAGCTTCGTGGGATCGGAGTCGAGGTCGACCATGTTGCCGGCCTCCTTGGCCGCGGCCGTCCCGGTGTTCATCGCGACGCCGACGTCGGCCTGCGCGAGCGCCGGCGCGTCGTTGGTGCCGTCGCCGGTCATGGCGACCAGCCGGCCGCCCTCCTGCTCCTTCTTGATCAGCGCCATCTTGTCCTCGGGCGTGGCCTCCGCGAGGTGGTCGTCGACACCGGCCTCGGCGGCGATCGCCCGGGCGGTGCGCGGGTTGTCGCCCGTGATCATCACCGTGCGGATGCCCATGGCGCGCAGCTCGGCGAACCGCTCGGTCATGCCGGGCTTCACCACGTCGGACAAGCGGATAACGCCCAGCGCGCGGCCGTCCTCATTGATCGATTCGGCCACGACCAGCGGGGTGCCGCCACCGCCGGAGATCTCCGTGACGATCGCATCGATCTCCGCGGAGGCCTGCCCCATCGCGGACGCGGCGCCCTTGCGGATCGTCCGGCCCGGCAGGTCCACACCGGACATCCGCGTCTGCGCCGTGAACGGCACGAACTGGGCGACGGCCTCCTCGGCGGTCGCCTCCGCCGGCAGGCCGTACCGCTGCGTGCACAGCTCCACGATGCTGCGGCCCTCAGGGGTCTGGTCCGCGAGGCTTGACAGCCGCGCGGCCGCGGCCAGCTCGTCGCCGGTCACCCCGCCCACCGGCAGCAGCTCGGTGGCCCGCCGGTTGCCGAACGTGATCGTGCCGGTCTTGTCCAGCAGCAGGGTGTCGATGTCACCGGCGGCCTCGACGGCCCGACCCGAGGTGGCGAGCACGTTGCGCTGCACCAGCCGGTCCATGCCCGCGATGCCGATGGCCGAGAGCAGCGCGCCGATCGTGGTCGGGATCAGGCAGACCAGCAGCGCGGTGAGCACGATCAGGCTCTGCTGCTGGCCGGCGTAGGCGCTCATCGGCGCCACCGCCACCACGGCCAGCAGGAAGATGATCGTGAGGACGGCCAGCAGGATCGTCAGCGCGATCTCGTTCGGGGTCTTCTGCCGCGCCGCGCCCTCCACCAGCGCGATCATGCGGTCGACGAACGACTCCCCCGGCTTCGTCGTGATCTCCACGACGATCCGGTCCGAGAGCACCGTGGTGCCGCCGGTGACGGCGCTGCGGTCGCCACCGGACTCCCGCACGACGGGCGCGGACTCGCCGGTGATCGCCGACTCGTCGACCGTCGCGATGCCCTCGACGACGTCGCCGTCGCCGGGGATCGGTTCCCCGGCCTCGACGACGACGCGGTCGCCGATGCGCAGCTCGGTGCCGGCCACCAGTTCCTCGCCGGTCGAGGTGAGCCGGCGGGCGACGGTGTCGCGCTTGGTGGCGCGCAGCGCCTGGGCCTGCGCCTTGCCCCGGCCCTCCGCGACGGCCTCGGCGAGGTTCGCGAACAGGACGGTGAACCACAGCCACACCGCGATGAGGATCGCGAACACGCTCGGCGCGATGATCGCGAACACCGTGACCAGCACGGATCCGACCCACACGACGAACATGACGGGGTTGCGCAGCTGCGTGCGCGGATCGAGCTTCCGCAACGCGTCGGGCAGGGACTTCCACAGCTGGGCCGGTGCGAACGCGCCCGCGGCGACCGAACGCGCCGCGACAGGGGCGGCCGGTCGTTCCTCGAGCTGGACACTCATGACGGTGCTCATGAAAGGGCCTCCGCGATGGGTCCCAGCGCCATGGCCGGGAAGAAGGTGAGCGCTGCGACGAGCAGCACGGTTCCGCCGACGAGCACACCGAACAGGGCGCCGTCGGTGGGCAGGGTGCCCGCGCCGGCCTCGACCCGGCGCTGCTCGGCGAGGGTGCCGGCGAGTTTCAGCACAGCCAGGATCGGCACGAAGCGGCCGAACAGCATCGCCAGTCCGAGGGTGGTCTGGAAGAAGTCGCTGGTGGCGGTGAGGCCGCCGAACGCGCTGCCGTTGTTGTTCGCGGCCGAGGCGTACGCGTAGAGCACCTCGGAGAACCCGTGGGCGCCGTCGTTGGTCAGCGCGCTCAGGGTGTCGGGTAGGGCGATCGCTAGCCCCGCGCCGAGCAGCACGATCGCCGGCATGGCGAGCATGGAGATCGAGGCGGTCGTGACCTGCTGTCGGCCCAGCTTCTTGCCCAGGTACTCCGGGGTGCGACCGACCATCAGGCCGGCGAGGAACACCGCGATGATCGCCAGCACGAGGATGCCGTAGAGCCCGGCTCCCACGCCGCCGGGCGCCACCTCGCCGAGCAGCATGTTGAGCAGAGTGATCCCGCCCGCGCCGCCGGTGAAGCTGTCGTGCAGGGAGTTCACCGCGCCCGTCGACGTGCCGGTGGTGGAGACGGCGAACAGCGTCGAACCGGGGATGCCGAACCGGGTCTCCTTGCCCTCCATGGCCGCGCCCGCGGCGATCGCGGCCGGCCCGTTCGGGTTCGCCTCGGCGAGCCACGCGAACGCCACCAGTACGCCCCAGATCGCACCCATCACGGCGACGAGCACGGTGCCCTGACGGACGTTGCGCACCATCGTGCCGAACGTGCGGGTCATGGCGACCGGGATGACGAGCAGCAGGAAGATCTCGAACAGGTTCGACAGCGCGTTCGGGTTCTCGAACGGGTGCGCGGAGTTGGCGTTGAAGATGCCGCCGCCGTTGGTGCCGAGCTCCTTCACCGCCTCCTGCGACGCGGCAGGCGCCAGCGGCAGCGTGTGCTGCGCGCCGTCGACGGCCGTGAGGTCCAGGCCCGCGGAGAACGACTGCACCACACCCATCGCGACCAGGACGATCGCCGCGACGAACGCGAAGGGCAGCAGGATGCGGAACACGCCGCGCGTGAGGTCGACCCAGAAGTTGCCGAGCCGGTCGGTGGCCGACCGTGCGAAGCCGCGCACCAGCGCGACCGCCACGGCCATGCCGACCGCCGCCGACACGATGTTCTGCACGGTCAAGCCGGCCGTCTGCACCGTGTTGCCGAGCACCTGCTCGGGGACGTAGCTCTGCCAGTTGGTGTTCGTCACGAACGAGATCGCCGTGTTGAACGCCATCGCCGGTTCGACGGCGCCGCGGTCGAACGACATGGGCAGGAGCGGCTGCAGGCGCTGCAGCAGGTACAGCAGCACCACCCCGACGAAGGAGAAGCCGAGCACGCCGGCGGCGTATCCGCTCCAGCGCTGCTCGGCGCCGGAGTCGACGCGCACGAGCCGGTAGAGCCACTTCTCGACGCGCCAGTCGCGGTCGTCGGAGTAGACGCGCGCCATGTAGTCGCCGAGCGGGCGGTAGGCGAGCGCGAGGAGGATCAGCAGGGCCGCGATCTGCAGCAACCCCGCGACGACATCGGGGAGCATCAGAACTTCTCCGGGCGCAGGAGGGCGACGACGAGGTAGCCGAGCAGCGCGATCGCGACCAGCCCGCCCACCACGTAGGACACGGTGTCGATCACAGGGAATCGAGCCCCCGCAGCATCAGCACCAGAAGCGCGAAGCCGCCGATCAGCAACACCGCGTAGGCCAGATCGGCCATGTCGAACCCTCCAGGAACGTCACGGCCCGCCGCCGTGGCGGGCCGTGCTGAAGGGTCGTCCGCCTACCCCCGACCGGGTGGCTCCGCAACGGTCCGTTGACGCCTGGACCGGTCCACCTTGACGCGATCTTGACGGTCGCGTGGTCGCGATCACGCGACGTCACACACCGTCGGGCCCGTTCACACATGTTCGGACGTGTGTGAACGGGCCCAACGATGTGTGACGTCTGGACCCGATCGCGGGTCAGCCCGTCGGTGTGGCCGGGACCGGGGACGCGAAGGGGGTGGGGATCGCCGAGGTCGGGGGCGGCGCGGTCGTCACCGTCGCAGACGGGGTCGGCTGCGGCACCGCGACGACCAGCGGGCCCGGCGGGACTGCGCGGCATCGGCCGGTGGCCGGATCCTCGTCCGTCGTCCCGCGCGGGTAGGGGCGCAGATCGGGCCCGGTGGTCGGCGCGGCCGACGGGTCGTAGCAGTAGTGCCTGGCCGGAGCGTCGATCGGCCGGCCGTCCTGGTCGAAGAGGTAGACGCCGGTGAGCGGCCGGCCGGCGGCGTCGACGGGCCGGATGTCGCGGATCGGGCGCCCGTCGTCCTGGTAGAGGCCGGTCATCGGGCTGGAGCTGACCGCCCGCGACGGGCTCCGCAGCAGGTCCGATCCGTCGAGGCCGATCGGCACGAGCGCCACGGCCAGCGCGTTGAGCGGAACGACCAGCCAGAGCCAGCGCCGGTCGCGCTTGCTGGCGTACCCGAGCCACACGGACACGGGGATCCCCACCACCACGAGGACCACCGTCACCAGGGACCCGCCCACGACCGCGCCGATCAGGAACCCCGCGAGCAGCGCCCGCAGCAGCCACCACGCCGGCTGCAGGCTCGCCACGAAATCGGTCGCCGCGCGGGCCGTCGACCCCGCCGGTGGGCGGGCGGCGACGAACCTGCGCACCGCGGGGAGTGCCGCGACCGCGGGAACGTCCTTGCCGTCCTTGACGACGATGGCCAGCGCCGGCACCGGGGCCAGCACCCCGATCAGCAGCAGCAGGGGATTGCGGGACAGGAGGCCGAGTGCGAGGCCGGCGGCCCCGACGAGCATCCCGCCCAGCGCCCAGCGTGCGGGCCACGGGGAGGGCAGGACCGTCGCGGTCGTCGCGGGCTCCGGGTACCCGGCGGCGGCGCGCAGCTCGGCGGCGTAGTCGGCGGGGGTGCCGAGGCGCTTCGTCAGCGACGCCGTCACGTCGGCGTCGCCGCCGATCTCGGCCACGATCTCGTCCAGGTGGCCCCGCACGTCGTCGAGGATCTCGTCCACCTCGCCGGCGGGGAGATCGGCCAGCGAAGCGCGCACGCCGTCGAGGTAGGTCCGCGCGGCGGTGGGGCCGGTCGTCGTCTCGTCCGAGCTCATGCCAGCACTCATGCCCCCACCAGCCCTTCCATGGTGGCGGCGAACGCCCGCCACACCTTCGTGATCTCGTCCAGCCGGACCCGACCGAGGTCGTTGAGGCTGTAGTACTTGCGGTGCGGCCCCTCGTCGCTCGCCACCACGTAGGACGTCAGCAGGCCGGCGTTGAAGAGGCGGCGCAGGGTGCCGTACACCGATGCGTCGCCCACTTCCTCCAGGCCGGCCGCCCGCAGCCTGCGCACCACCTCGTAGCCGTAGCCGTCGTCGCGGGCCAGGACGGTCAGCACGGCGAGGTCGAGCACGCCCTTGAGCAACTGACTCGTGTCCACCGACGCCTCCTACGCACCGCGAGCTACTGCGCATCGCACAGTAGCGCACCGAACAGCGGGCCGCGCAGCGCGGTTACGCTGACGGCCGGAACGGGTGACGCAGGAGGTGCCGCGGGTGTCGGTCATGGACAACGCGATCTACATCGACGGCAAGCGGGCCGTGGTGCCGGAGTCGCTCGACCAGACCTTCGAGACGCTGCGGGACTGCGAGTCCCGGGCCCGCGACGCCTTCTGCTGGATCGGACTGCTCGACCCCACCCAGGCCGAGATCGACGCGGTGGCGGCGGAGTTCGAGCTCCACTCCCTCGCCGTCGAGGACACGGTGAACGCCCATCAGCGGCCCAAGGTGGAGCGCTACGGCGACGTGGAGTTCGTGGTGCTGCGGCCCGCCAGCTACGACGACGGCCGGGAGACCATCAGCATCGGCGAGATCCACCTGTTCCTCGGCCCGTCGTTCGTCATCACCGTCCGGCACGCCGCCCAGCCCGATCTCGGCGAGGTGCGCAAGCGTCTCGAGAAGGATCCCGGCCTGCTCGACCACGGCCCGTACGCGGTGCTCTACGCGGTCATGGACAAGGTCGTCGACGACTACTTCCCGGTGCTCCAGGGCCTGCAGTACGACATCGACGAGATCGAGACGCAGGTGTTCGGCGGCGACCCGGCCGTCTCGAAGCGCATCTACACGCTCAGTCGCGAGGTGATCCAGTTCCAGCGCGCCGTCGAGCCGCTGCAGGAGCTCTTCGACGGGATCCGCGACCGGCTGAAGGAGAAGGCCGGCACCTTCGACCTGGAGCTGCGCCGCTCGCTGCGCGACGTCGCCGACCACGCCACCCGGGTGCTGGAGAAGACCGAGGGCTTCCGCCAGCTGCTCACCAACATCCTCAGCGTCAACGCCTCACTGGTCGGGCAACGCCAGAACGAGGAGATGGCCCGCATGACCGAGGCCGGGTACAAGCAGAACGAGCAGATGAAGCGGGTGTCGTCATGGGCGGCCATCGCCTTCGCGCCCAGCCTCGTCGCCGGCATCTACGGCATGAACTTCACCCACATGCCCGAGCTGGACTGGCCACTGGGCTACCCGATGGCGGTCGGGCTGATGGTGCTGGCCGCCCTCCTCCTCTACGTGCTGTTCAAGAGGCGCAACTGGCTCTGACGCCCTCAGTGGCGGGGCGGCGGCCCGAGCACCTCCAGGGCGTGCCGCCCGGCGGCGTGCCCGAGGGCAGCCGGATCGATCGGTCCGGGATCGGGGAGGCGCAGCTCCGCAGCGGGCTCACCGATTTCGGCGGCGAACTCCTCGAAGCCGGACGGCGTGGTGATCTGCAGCGCCCGCAGCGGCTCGTCGGGGGCGACGAGGAAGGTGTGCGGGAGGTTGACCGGCAGCAGGACGAAGTCGCCGGGGCCCGCATCGAAGGTCGTGTCGCCGCAGCGGAACTCGGCGTGCCCGTCGAGGATGTAGAACGCCTCGTCCTCGGCCAGGTGTCGGTGCACCGGAGGGGCGAACCCGGGCGGATTGAGGAACTCGACCACGGTGAGCGCGCCACGGGTGCCGGCGCCGGTTGCCTTGATCGTGGCGAGGCTGCCGAGGAACCACTGTGCCTCACCCTCACCCGGGCGCAGGACGTAGGGCTGAACAGGGGCGGAGTCGGCACGGCCGCCTCCATTTCACTAGACGGTGACTATCGAATAGACGCGAGTATGCTCATCTCGTGCCCGATGTCAACGGTGGGACCCGCTCCTACCACTCGCCCGCGCGCGCCGAGTCGGCCCGGCGAACCCGACGGGCGATCGTGTCGGCGGCACGCGAGCTGTTCGTCCAGCGCGGCTACACGGCCACCTCGCTGCGTGAGGTCGCCCTGATCGCCGGCATCGCGCGGCCCACCGTCACCGCAGCGTTCGGCTCCAAACCCGCGCTGCTGCGGCAGATCGTCGACGAGGCGCTCGCCGGCGACGACGACCCGGTGCCGGTCGCGCAGCGTCCGTGGTTCGCCCCCGTCTGGCAGGCCGCCGACCCGCGTGCCGTCCTCGTCGCCTACGCCTGGGTCTGTTCGACGATCGGCAGCCGCGCGGCGCAGATCTTCGAGGTCGTGCACCGCGCTGCGGACGAGAGTCCCGAGATCGCCGAACTCTGGGGCACCCTGTGCCGCAACCGGCGCGCGGGCGCCGAGATGGTCGTCGGGCGGGTCGTCGAGATCGGCTCGCTACGCGCCGGGCTCACCGTCGGCCACGCCGTCGATGGTCTGTGGATCCTCAACGACCCCGCGCACTACGCAACCCTCGTGCTCGAGCGGCACTGGTCGGAACGCGACTACCGGCGATGGCTCTGCGGCCAGATGTGCGCGGCGCTGCTCGACGATCCCGGGGACCGGGCCGTCAGTGCACGCCCTCCATCTGCCGGCTGATCCACTGACGCTCACCGGTGGGGCGGCGGCCCGAGCAGCTCGATGGCGTGCCGGCCGGCGGTGTGGCCGAGCGCGGCCGGATCGATCGGTCCGTGATCGGGGAGGCGCAGCTCCGCAGCGGGCTCACCGACCTCGGCGACGAACGCCTCGAAGCCGGACGGCGTGGTGATCTGCAGTGCCCGCAGCGGCTCGCCGGAGCCGACCAGGAAGGTGTGCGGGAGGTTCACCGGCAGCAGGACGAAGTCGCCGGGGCCGGCGTCGAAGGCCTGATCGCCGCAGCGGAACTGCGCGTGCCCCTCGAGGACGTAGAACGCCTCGTCCTCGGCCAGGTGTCGGTGCAGCGGCGGCGCGAAGCCGGCCGGGTGGAGGAACTCGACGACCGTGAGCGCGCCGCGGGTGTGGGCGCCGGTGGCCTTGACCGTGGCGAGGTTGCCGAGGAACCACATGGCCTCGCCTTCTCCGGCCCGCAGCACGTAGGGCTGGACCGGGTTCGGCCCCGGCGCGGGCATCAGTGCACGCCCTCCATCTGCCGGCTGATCCACGGCGCGATGGCGTACATCACCAACCCGATCACGATCACCACGGCGCCGTTGATGCCGAAGTAGGCCGCTTCGTGGTCCGGGGAGTAGAAGCCCGCGAGCCTCCCCGACAGCGACGTGCCGATGCCGACGGAGAAGAAGTACAGCGCCATCATCTGCGCCCGGAACGCCTCGGGGGCGAGCTTGGTGGTGACGGCCAGCCCGATCGGCGAGAGCAGCAGCTCGGAGACGGCGAAGAAGCCGAGGATGACCAGCACCGCGATCGCCGGCGTCGACTTCCCGGTGCCGCCCGCGAAGAACAGGAAGAGCAGGAACGCAACGCCCATGCCGATCACGCCGTAGGCGAACTTGCGCGGGGTCGACGGTGCCCGGTCACCCAACCGCGTCCACATCGCGGCGAAGACCCCCGAGAGCACGATGATCCAGATCGGCTCCTCGGAGCCGATGAAGCTCGACGGCGCGGTCCAGCCGAAGACGTTCCAGTCCATGCGCTCGTCGGAGTAGACGGCGAGGGTCGTGAAGATCTGCTGGAACAGCGCCCAGAACGCCGCGTTCGCCACGAACAGCGGGATGAACGCCCGCACCCGGCTGCGCTCCGGCGCGGTGACGTGCGGGCTGCGCAGCATCACCGTGAAGTACCCGATCGACGCGATGACGAGCACCACCGTGACGACCGTCGACACGCTCGCCAACGGGACGAGCCCGGTGAGCAGCACGACGGCGATCACCACCACGACCGCGGCGATCACGGCTGCCGCCACCGGGTATCCCGACCGCGGCAGCGGGTTCGTCGGGTGCCGACCGGCAGTGCCCAGGTTCTTGCGGAAGACCACGTACTGGATCAGTCCGAGCGCCATCCCGACCGCGGCCGCACCGAACCCGAAGTGGAACCCCAGCGACGTCTGCAGCAGCCCCGTGACGATCGGGCCGACGAACGCGCCGAGGTTGATGCCCAGGTAGAACAGGGTGAACCCGCCGTCGGCGCGAACGTCGCCCTTCGCGTACAGCGTGCCGAGCAGCGACGACGCGTTCGCCTTCAAGGCGCCTGAGCCCAGCGCGACCAGCACCAGGCCCACGCCGACCCCGGTCATGCCCGGCAGCACGGCCAAGGCGAGGTGGCCGAGCACCACCACGACCCCGCCGTAGAAGACCGTGCGCTCCATGCCGAGCACCCGGTCGGCGAGCCAGCCACCCAGCACCGTCGAGAAGTAGACGAACCCGCCGTACGCCCCGACGATGCCGGTGGCCGTGGCCTGCGGGAGCCCCAGTCCGCCCTGGTCCAGGGAGTAGTACAGGTAGTAGCCCAGGATCGTGAGCATCCCGTAGAAGGAGAAGCGTTCCCACAGCTCCACCCCGAAGAGGTTGGTCAACCCGATCGGGTGCCCGAAGATCGTGCGCCCCGGCAGCTCCCCTTCGGCCGTCCGCACCTCGGCGTGGCCGTCCCCCGTCTCCGACATCGCTCCCCCGTTCCGCGCCGGATACCGACGTCTCGGTCTACGCCGGTGCCCGACGAGCCGTCAAGACACCGTCAGAACGCCGTTCCGTCCCGTCAACAGCGTGCGGGTGATCATGCCGAACGGGATACGGAGGCGCACAACGGAGGGCGTGACCCTCGCCGATCTCCTCCCGTCCCTGCGCACCAGTCTCGCCAGCCACCTCGAACACGGCCTCTGGCCGGTGACGGCGCACCAGTCCTGCGCCGGCACGTTGACGGTCGGCGGGGTGGACACCGCCCGGCTGGCGGCCGCGTTCGGCACCCCGGTCATCGCCTTCGACGTGAGCGACGTGCGGGAGCGTGCCCGCTGCTACCGCGACGCGCTGCCCGATGTCGAGATCGCCTACGCGGCGAAGGCGTTCCTGTGCCGGTCGATGGCCCGGCTCGTCGAGCAGGAGCGCCTGTCGCTGGACGTGTGCTCCGGCGGTGAGATCGCCCTCGCCGGTACCCACACCGGCCTCACCACCGGTACCGAGGACCAGGAGTTCGGCCTGTCGGTCGCGACCGGCGACGCCGCACGAGCGGTGGCCCGCGTGCTCGCCCGGCCCGAGCTCGACCTGGTCGGCCTGCACTGCCACATCGGCTCGCAGGTGCGCTCGATCCGCCCTTACACCGACGCGGCGCGCGCCGTGGTGGCGCTCCTGGCCGAGATCGCGCGCGTCCATCGCCGGGTCCTTCCGCAGTTGGATCTCGGCGGCGGGCACGCCGTGGCCTACGCGGCGGACGAGCACCCGATTCGGCTGGCCGAGTTCGCCCGGACCGTGCCTGCGCTGGTCCGCGACGAGTGCGGCCGGCTGGGCATCCCGGCGCCGCAGGTGACCGTCGAACCCGGCCGCGCGCTCGTCGCCCGCGCCGGAGTGACGATCTACCGGGTCGGCGCGGTCAAGCACGGGCTGCGCCGCACGTTCGTGGCCGTCGACGGCGGCATGAGCGACGATCCGCGGCCCGCGCTGTACGGCGTGCGCCATCCGGTCCGGCTCGTCGGTCGGCCCGCGCAGGCGCCGTCGCTCGCCGTCACGGTGGTGGGGCGGCACTGCGAGTCGAGCGACGTCATCGCCGAGGACGTGCTGCTGCCGGCCGACGTGGCCGTCGGCGAACTGCTCGCCGTGCCGTGCTCCGGCGCCTACCACGCGTCGCCGGCCTCCACGTACAACCACGTGGGCCGCCCACCGGTGGTGGCGGTGGCGAGCGGTGCGATGGTGCCGATGCTGCGCCGCGAAACCGTCGACGGCCTGCCGCGCCGAGACGCCGGCTGATCAACGTCAACCCGCCACGGTCGGGACTCCCGCCCTGCCCTCGTCAGCGGGTGCTGCGCGGGCGCGGCTGGCAGCGCGGGCAGCTGAACGAGCTGCGGTTCATGAACTGCTCGCGCCGGATCGGAGTGCCGCAACGGCGGCACGGCCGGTCCTCCTGCCCGTACGCGTCGAGCGAGCGGTCGAAGTAGCCGGACGCGCCGTTGACGTTGACGTACAGCGCGTCGAACGAGGTGCCGCCCGCGGCCAGCGCTTCGTCCATCACGTCGGCCGCGGCGGTGAGCACCGCACGGCCCTGTGCACGGGTGAGCTTCTCCGTGGGCCTGATGCCGTGCAGGCGGGCGCGCCACAGCGCCTCGTCGGCGTAGATGTTGCCGATGCCCGACACGATCGTCTGGTCGAGCAGGGCCCGCTTCAGCTCGGTGCGCCGCCGGCGGATCCCGGCGACCGCGGCGTCGAGATCGAAGAGGGGATCCATCGGGTCGCGGCCGATGTGCGCGACCGGCTCGGGCAGCAGCCCGCCGCCCACGGCCGCCACCAGCGGATGGATCGACATGCCGCCGAACGTGCGCTGGTCGACGAACCACAGCTGCGGGCCGTCGTCGGCGAAGCGCACCCGGACCCGCATGTGCGAGTTCGGTGGTCGGTCGGGCGCCGCCACCAGCATCTGGCCGCTCATACCGAGGTGGGCGAGCACGGCGTCGGAGCCCGGCTCCGCCTCGTCCAGCTCCACCCACAGGTACTTGCCCCGCCTGCGCACGCCCGTGATGGTGCGGCCGGCCAGCCGCGCGGCGAAGTCGAGATCGCCCTCGATGTGGCGGCGCACCGCACGCGGATGCTCCACCGACACCTCGGCGATCTTCCGGTCGACGACGTGCTCGGCGAGGCCCCGCCGCACCACCTCGACCTCGGGAAGCTCAGGCACGGGCGTCAGCCGTCGACCGGTGCCGACCCGTCGGCCTGAGCGGCGGCGTCGGCTTCGGCCTTCAACGTGCGGTAGGCCAGCTCGGCGGCCTTCTGCTCGGCTTCCTTCTTGGTGCGGCCCTCGCCGCCGCCGAGCGAGCGACCACCGACGACCGCGGTGGCGGTGAAGACCTTCATGTGGTCGGGCCCGCTCTCGCCGATCACGTACTCGGGCACGCCGAGCTCGGCGGCAGCCGTGAGCTCCTGCAGGCTGGTCTTCCAATCGAGGCCGGCACCCAGCAGCGGGGCGCCGACCAGCAGCTGGTCGAACAGGCGGTGCACCACGTCGCGGGCGGTCTCCAGCCCGTGCTCGAGGTACACCGCGCCGATCATGGCCTCCATCGCGTCGGCGAGGATGCTGCTCTTCGACCGGCCGCCGGTGAGCTCCTCACCGCGGCCCAGCAGCAGGAACGCGCCGAGGCCGTCGCCGCCCAGCACCGCCGCCACCCCGGCCAGGGCGTGCATGTTGACCACGCTCGCCCGCAGCTTCGCCAGCTGACCCTCGTGCAGGTCGGGGTGCTCGCGGTAGAGCCGCTCGGTGACGACGATCGACAGCACCGAGTCGCCCAGGAACTCCAACCGCTCGTTGGTGGGCAGCCCGCCGTTCTCGTAGGCGTAGGACCGGTGGGTCAGCGCGAGCGTCAGCAGCTGCTCGTCGAGCGTGACGCCGACGGCGTCCATCAACTTGCCGCGATCCTCGATCGGCCCGACCGGGCTCCGCTCCACCACGTGATCCCCTGGCTCAGAACGTGCCGTGCCGGCGGAACGCCGACAGGGATCGACGCGGGATGACGGGCACCTGTGATCGTCTCCTGCCAGTTCGGGGTCGTTCGGCACTCGGGGCGGCTCACTCGGCCGGAAGGCGATCCTGGAGCGCAGCCCAGCGAGGATCCAGTGTCTCATGCCCGTGGCCGGGCTCCAGGTCGGCCCACTTCTCCCCGCAGCCCACGCAGAGCCCGCGGCAGTCGGGCCGGCACAGCGGCGCGAGGGGCAGCTCGGTGATCATCGCGTCGCGCACCGTCTGCTCGACGTCGATGTACTCGTCGACCACGCGGGGCAGCTCGTCGGCGTCGGTGGTCTCGTCGGTGGCGCTGTCCGGGTAGGCGAACAGCTCGCCGATCTCGACGGTGATCTCGTCGCGCAGCGGATCGAGGCAGCGCGCGCACTCGCCCTCCAGCGCGGCGTGCACGGAGCCCGACACGTACACGCCCTCGGTGACGGCTTCCAGCCGGACGGCCAGCTCGACCGGGGACCCGGCGGGGACACCGATCGTCTCGACGCCGAGGGCGGGCGTCGACGGGGCCGGGATGGTGCGCTCGTAGGCGCGCATGGTGCCGGCGCGGCGGCCCAGCTCACGGGTGCCGAAGACCCATGGGCTCGCGGGATCGGGACGGCCTGCGGTGGGGTGGTGCGTACTCACCCTGACCAGGGTAGGCCCGTGCCCGAGCAGCCCGCGAGGCCGGCACACCAGTGGCGGGTTCAGCGCGGCGGCGGCGTGACCCTGATGGTCGCCCTGCCGCCGGCCACGGTGTCGACCGCGATGGTGTACGCGCCGACCGTCGTCGCCGGGCCGGGCCGCAACGTGGTGTTCGGTCCACCCTGCACGCTGACCTCGACGGCGTCCGCGCCGATGTCGGCGATCAGCAGGGGTGGGCCGCTGCCGCACGTGAGCGTGGTGACGCCGTTGACGGTGCTGACGCGGCCGCTGCCACCCCGCATGCTGACGCTGCCCGAGCCGAGCTCGATCCGGCACGTGCCCGGGCCGTCGGGAGCCGCAGCCGCCGCGGACGACGGCGCACCGGGCGCGGCCGGCGACGGGGTGCCGGCCGTCGACGCCGCACATCCTGCGACCAGCACGGCAACCGCCAGGACGGGGGCGGCGGCGCGCACCCTCACGAGACCGCCCGCTGCGGCGGTGCGCTGCCGAACTCGTCGGCGACGAGCGCGGCCAGCTCCAGGTAGGCGTCGGCGGTGGCGGGCCGCAACCGGCCCACCTCGATCCGCCCGCCTGCAGCCAGGTGGGGGTCGCGCGGGATCTCGACGACGGCGCGGCACCGGTTGCCGAAGTGGGAGCGCAGCCGCGAGGCGTCGACCTCGCCGCTGGTGCGGTCGGCCGACAACACCACGACGGCCCGCTCGACGGCCTCGGAGAAGCCGTGCGTCACGAGCCAGTCGAGGGTCTTGCTGGCGCGGCTGGCCCCGTCGACGGTCGGCGTGCCCACGATGATCAGGCTGCTGGCGCGCTGCAGCGTGGCCTCCATCGCCGAGTGCAGCAACCCGGTGCCGGAGTCGGTGATGATGATGTCGTAGTAGCGCGAGAGCACCCCGGTGACCTGCTCGTATCCGCGCCGGTCGAACTCCGTGCGCGCGGTCGGGTCCTGGGCGGAGGCCACCACCTGCAGCCGCCCGATCAGGCTCGTGAAGCGGGCGACGTCGGGGAGGGCCTGGATGCCGTCGAGGTTCTCCAGCAGGTCGCGGACGGAACGCTCCGAGTCGCCGGTGAGCCGGTCGGCGAGCGTGCCGGCGTCCGGGCTGGCGTCCATGCCGACGACGCGGTCGCCGCGGTGCTCCGACAGCACCAGACCGAGCATCGCCGCCACCGTCGACTTCCCGACGCCGCCCTTCAACGACAGCACCGACACGAAGTGCGAGCCGGGGAGCGGGCGCTGGATGCGGGCGACGAGGTCCTGGCGGTGCCGCTCGAGCGGTCCGAGCCCGGGATTGACCGCGCCTCCGCTCAGTGCGTACAGCGCGCGGCGCCAGCCGACGGTGGGCACGTCCGAACGCGGCTTGACGATGGTGAAGTCGGTCAGCTCGGCAGCAGAACGGGGATCGCCGGGCGCGAAGCGGGCGGGCGGCATCTGACCGGGCGCGAACTGGCCGGGTGCGAACTGGCCGGGCGGGTTCTGGCCGGGGCCGAACTGGCCCGGTTGCTGGTGGGGCTGCTGTTGCTGGTGGGGCGGCTGCGGCTTCTGCAGCGGGACGGTGCCCGACTGCGGGAGCGCGCTCGACGGCGGCGCGGGGCGCGACTGCGGGGCGGGCACACCGGCGGGCGGGGTCGGCGCGATCCTGCTCGGCAGCGGGATGCGCTGGGTCATGTCCTCGGGGCGGCCGGGGCGCGCGATGGCGCCGGGCGCGCTCGCCCGCGGATCGGACTGGCGCGAATCGGACTGGCGCGGATCGGAGGGGCGCGGATCGGAGGGGCGCGGCGGCGCTGCTCCCTGCGGCGTCGTCACCGCGGAGGCCTCCGAAGGCGGCATGGATTCCGGTGTGGAACCGGGCCCGGGAGGTGGCCCGGGAGTCGGCCCGAAGCGCCGAAGTCGGCCCGGATTCGGGCGCAGAATCCGATGCGGAACCAGGTGCGGACTCGACGGGCGCGCTGGGCGCGCTCTCTGCCGAGGTGTCCTGACCGGGATCGGGTGCCTGCGCATCCGGGTGCGGCGGCACGAACGCTCGTTTCGGCATGTGTCCTCTCCCCCGATGCCGGACGCGGTACGCCGGTGACACGGGCGACCGGCCCGTCAGTGCCCGATGATCCTACGCAGAGGACCGTCGCGGGGCCGGATCCGGCGCGGTTCCGGCGCGCACCGCGATGGCACGGTCACCGTCCGCGACGAGTACCGGCGACCACCTGAACGTGTAGTCGCGTCCACTCCCGAGCGACACGAACAGTTCACGAAAACTGGAAGTGTCCATGCGGATCCCACGAGGGCGGGAACGTCGTTCACCCGATAGACTCCGTGGCGCTGTAAGGATGTGCACGCACGGGAGTCGACGAGCGTCGAACGCCGGGGGGCTTTCGGATTCTCGGCTAACGCGCGTGCACGGGCGGGCGATGGAGGCGATGAAAGGTGATTCGCCGTCGTCGCCCACGAACCGTCATGGCTGGTGGGCCGGGTTCGGTCGCGGGCGTTGCGACCGGCGGGTGCGCCGACCGGCGGGTGAACTGTCCTAGGGGGGACACCGTATGAGCGACCAGCCCACGGATCCGACGACCTGCGCCCTGCCCGGCTGCACCGAAGTCATCGAGCAGGCCGACGCCGGCGGTCCGCCGCGCCGCTACTGCTCGTCCGCGCACCGCGCCGCCGCACGCAAGCACCGGCAGGTCGCGAGGGCAGAGCTGACCGCCGCGCTCACCGCCGCGGTCGCCGAGTCCGGGCAGAAGACCCAGCCCGTCGAACGCGAGCCGGTCACCGAGCGCATCGCGTTGACCGCGCCCGACCCGGAACCCGTCACGGAGCGCGTCGAACGCGCACCTGTCGCCGAGGTCGTGGCTGCGTCAGCTCCGGCGCCGGCGATCTCAGCGGTCGACGAGGACGAGGACCCGATGACCGAGGTCGTCCGGCCCGCCGATCTCGAACCGAAGGTCGCGCCGGAACCCGAGCCCGAGCCGGTCACCGTCCGCATCCGCCCGGCCCTGTCCGGCGCCGCCACGCGGCCGGCCGCGTTCCGCAACCCGTTCCGGGTCGCGGCCACCGCCTCCGGCACGCAGACCAAGCGGGTGCTCCGCCCGGAGAAGCGGCCCACCCTGCGCAGCGAGCGCAAGGCCACGGCCACCGAGCGCCGGCGCCGCGCCGTCGCCAGCATCGCGATCGCCAGCCTGGTCGTCGGCGGCAGCGGGTACGTCGTCGCCAACGCGCCGACGGCCTCCCCCGAGCCGACCGCACTGCCGGTCGCGCCGCAGAACGACAGCCGCGACTGGGCGGCCAGGGCCAACATCGCGCTGGCCGGCCTGAGCAAGCAGCTCGACGACGTCACGCAGGTCGAGAGCGCATGGAACGCGAGCGGGCTCGCCAAGTCCGGGAGCACCCAGCCCGAGGCCGTCCAGGCCCTGATCGCGCGCAAGAACCTGCTGCTGCAGCAGCGCGCCACCCTCGCCGCGCAGCTGGAGGCGTGGCGCACCCTCCCTGACGCGGAGAAGAACCTCGCCAACGCCGAGACCCAGCTGGCGGCGGTCGAACGCACCATCGCGTCGGCGCCGCAGGCCTCGACGAGCCCCACTGCCGTCGCCGCGGCCGACACGCTCGGCGACCAGCGGAAGGCACGGGCCCAGCAGCGCGACAGCAGCAAGGCGGCGGTCGACTCGCTGCGCACCGACGTGGCGTCGGCGATGTCCGCGCCGCTGCCCGACTCCGGCGACGACGACACCCGCTCCGTCCTCGACAACGTGTTGGCACTCGTCGACGGCTCCGGCTCCCACAACGGGGGCGGCAACAGCGACGGCAACAGCGACGGCGACCACAGCGACGGACTTGTCGACGTCGTGGCGGCCGGTGTGGGCAAGGGCGGCGACAACGACGGCGGCAACGGCAACGCGGAGCGGCAGGAGTCGTCCAGCGCGGCCGGCCCCTTCCCGGGTAGCGGCGGCAGCCTCGTCGACACCGGCGCGGATCGCTCGGCCGGCTCGAACGACAGCGGCCAGGGCGGCGGCGGCGAGCGCGGTGGCCTCGGCGGCGCCGTCAACACCGTGGGCCGCACGGTCTCGAACGTCGGCAGCACGCTGCTGGGCGGCGGGAACCAGTCCGACGACGGCGGCAACAACGGCGGCGATACCGGCAGCGACGAGTCGGACCGCGGCGGCGACAACGGCGGCGACGACAGCGACAGCCACGACAACGGCAACAACAACAGGGCAACGGCTGGGGCAACGACCGCGGCCAGGATTCCGACGATCACGGCGATGACGACGGCGGGCTGCTCGGCGGCCTGCTCGGCAACCACCGCCCGTCGGGCAAGCAGGAGCACCAGAACCGCAACGGCAACGAATGGCTCGGTCGCGGTGGCCCCGACAAGGGCGACGACGACAACCCTGGCAAGGGCGAGGACAAGACTCCCGGCAAGGGCGACGACAAGACGCCTGGCAAGGGCGACGACAAGACGCCTGGCAAGGGCGAGGACAAGACTCCCGGCAAGGGCGAGGACAAGAGCCCCGGCAAGGGCGGCGACAAGACGCCCGGCAAGGGCGACAAGGGCGGCCAGGACGAGGGGTCCGGCGAGAAGCCCGGCAAGGGTGGCAAGCACGGCTCCGACGACGGCTCGGACTCAGAGTCGGGCAAGGGTTCCGGCAAGGGCTCGGACAAGGAGTCCGGTTCCGACGACGACGGCTCCAAGGGGTCCGACGACAGCGGTTCGTCGTCGAAGCCGCAGGGCAAGGGTGAGCGGAACGCGAACAAGTCCGGCGACGACTCGAACGGCTCGTCCGACAAGGGGTCGGACAAGGGCTCCGACGACGGCGACAAGGGCTCCGACAAGGGTTCTGACGACGGCGGCGACAAGGGTTCTGACAAGGGCTCCGACGACGGCGGCGACAAGGGCTCCGACGGTGGAGACAACGGCGGCGACAACGGCGGCGGCGACAACGGCGGTTCCGACGACTGACGCTTGAAGCGCGACCGAGGCCCGGTGCTCCGTAGGGAGCGCCGGGCCTCGTCGTATGTCCTGTGCGGGCTGCCGACGGCTCAGGTCAGCGCGGGCACCTGCTCGGACGGGGCGGGCGCCGACGGCACCCGGCCCGGATCGAACCCGTCGGCCACGTGGGCGGCGACCAGCAGGAACGCGTCGCGGGTCGCACGCCGGAGCCGGTCGAGCCGGATCCGCCCGCCGGTGGCGAGGTGCGGGTCGAACGGGATGTCGACGACAGCGCGACAGCGGGCGGCGAAGTGCTCGCGGACGCGGGCGATGTCGATGTCCTTGCTCATGCGGTCGCACGACAGCACGACGACGGCGTCGGCGGCGGTCGCGGCGTGGCCCTGCGCGTCGAGCCAGTCGAGGGTGAGGCTGGCCCGGCTGGCGCCGTCGACGGTCGGCGCACCGACCACGACCAGGCTGTCCGCGACGGCGAGGGTGCCCTCCATCGCGGAGTGGATGAGCCCGGTGCCGGAGTCGGTGATCGTGACGTTGTAGTAGCGCTCGAGCAAGCGCGCTGACCTTTTCGTACTCCTCGCGCTGCAGCAGCGCGCTCATCGCCGGATCCTGCTCGGAGGCGAGGACGTGCAACCGGCCGGCGAGGCTGGTGAAGTGCGCGACGTCGGTGAGCGAGTGCGTGTGCTCGAAGTTGTGCAGCAGCTCGCGCAGGGTGACGCCGGTGTCGGCGGTGAGCCGGTCGGCGAGGGTGCCCGCGTTGGGGTTGGCGTCGATCGCGATGATGCGGTCGCCGCGGTTCTCGGCGAGCACCAGGCCCAGTCCGGCGGCCACGGTCGTCTTGCCGACACCGCCCTTGACCGACGTGACCGCCACCCGGTGCACGCCGCGCAGGGGGTGCCGGATCCGCGCCAGCCACTGCTGGCGGGCGGTCTCGGCCGCTCCGAGGCCGGGATTCACCCAACCACCGGTGGCGGAGTACACGGCGCCGCGCCAGCCGTGGCGTGGCCGGTCGCCGCGGAACCGCACGACGGCGTCCTCGGCGATCTCCGCAGCGGTGTGGGTCAAGGTCGGCCCGGTCGTCGGTCGGGCCGGCTGGAAGATGGTCGTCTGGGTCACTCGTGTGTCACTCCCCCGCGCCGGCCCCTGACCGGCGGCTCGCTCGCGGTGAGCCTACGTGACGAACTGATCGGCCATGAGCGCGGCGAGTTCGTACGCGGCGGCCCGTGTCTGCGGACGCAACCTGTTGAGCTGCACGCGGCCACCGGTGGCGAGGTGCGGATCGTGCGGGATCTCCACGACGGCGCGGCAGCGGGCAGCGAAGTGGTCGCGGATGCGGCCCAGATCGACCTCGTGGCTGGTGCGGTCGCACGACAGCACCGCGACGGCGTCGGTGGCGAGCGAACCGTGGCCGTGGGCGAGCAGCCAGTCGAGGGTCTTGCTGGCGCGACCCGCCCCGTCGACGGTCGGTGCCCCGACGATGATCAGGCTGTCGGCGAGCTTGAGCGTGCCCTCCATCGCCGAGTGCACCAGGCCGGTGCCGGAGTCGGTGATGATGACGTTGAAGAACCGGTCGAGCAGCGCGCAGATGTGCTCGTACTCCTCGCGGCTGAACGCGTCGCCCGCCGCGGGATCCTGCTCGGAGGCCAGCACCTGCAGGCGCCCGGCGAGGCTGGTGTAGCGCGACACCTCGGTCCAGGTGTTGATGCGATCGAGATCGCGCAGCAGCTCCCGGACGGTGATGTTGGATTCGCCGGTCAGCCGGTCGGCGAGCGTGCCGGCGTCGGGGTTGGCGTCGAGCGCGATGACCCGGTCGCCCCGGTTCTCCGCCATGACCAGGCCGAGCAGGGTGGACACGGTGGTCTTGCCGACCCCGCCCTTGATCGAGGTGACGGCGATGCGGTGCGACTGCAGCAGCGGACGCCGGATGCGGTGCAGCACCTCGCGCTCGCGCAGCTCCTCGGAGCTCGGGCCCGGGTTGAGCATCCCGCCCGACATGCGCAGGATCGCGCGGCGCCACCCGCCGACGGGCTCGTCGGAGCGGGCGCGCAGGATCGACTCGCTCGACAGCTCCGAGGCCGACTTGGGACCGGGCGGCGGCTGCTGCGGCGGCCCGTACTGCCCCGCCTGCGGCGCGAACAGCGGCGCACCGGGCTGCGGCCCCCGCATCTGGGGAACGGGCGGCTGCGGACCGGTGTGCGGCGGCGGCCCCTGCGGCCCCGGTCCCGGCGGACCCTGTGGCCTGACGTTCTGCGCGCCGGGGTTCTGAGGTCCCGGGTTCTGGAGCCCGGGGTTCTGAGGAGCGGGGTTCTGCGGCCCGGCGTTCTGCGGCCCGGCGTTCTGCGGACCGGCGGGCTGGCCCTGCTGTGGGTAGGGCGGACCCGTCGGTGCCGTCATGCCGTTGCTGCCCCCTTGTTGTTCCTGCTGCGTGCCGTGCGGGTCCGCACCCTGGCCGGTCAGATCCCGCGGCTCCAGGCGATGGCCATAGCGATCCCACCAGGTCGTTGGATCGGGCTCAACCCGGCGGTCCCCCACGCCCGGGAGAATACCTCGATCGGGGCGTGCTCGTGATCCAACGGGACCTGCTGTCGATCACAACCGGAGCACGACCGCCCCCTGTTGCGACAGCGCCGGCCGATCAGGTCAGTCGATCAGGTCCATACCGGTGCCGGAGCGCCCGTTGACCCCGGCCGGTGCCGGCCCGCCCGACCACAGCTGGCTGCGCCCGCGGGACACGGTGCGCAGCGCGCGGCCCAGCGTGTCCTCGAACTCGGCGAGCTTGGTGTCGACGTAGCTGTCGCACTCCTGCCGCAACCGCGCCGCATCGCCCTCGGCGCCGTCCACGATGCGGACCGACTCGGCGTGCGCGGCGCGCACCACCTCGGTCTGCGCCACCAACCGGGCTTGTTCCGCCTGCCCCTCGGCGATGAAGCGGTCGTGCGCGGCGCGGCCGGAGTCGGCGAGCCGCTCCGCCTCGGCATGGGCCCGGTCGGTGAGTTCCTGGAACTGCCGGCGCCCCTCGGCGATGGCCCGCTCGGCCTCGTGCCGGGCCTGCGCGACCAGCTGCTCCGCCTGCTGACGGGCCTCGGCGACCATGCGATCGGCCTCGGCGCGGGCGTTCGCACGCAGCTCCTCGGCCTCCGACTCGGCGGTGCTGCGGGTGTGCTCGGCCTCCTGCGCGGCCTCGTCGACGAGCTCGTCGCGCCGGTCCAGCACGTCCTGCGCGTCGTCCAGCTCCGCCGGCAGCGCCTCACGCACGTCGTCGAGCAGCTCCAGCACCTCGCCGCGGGGCACGACGCAGTTGGACGTCATCGGGACCCCGCGCGCCTCCTCGACGACGGTGACCAGCGCGTCGAGGGATTCGAAGACCCGGTACACGCGCCGCATCATCTCACCGCGGCCGCGTCGGCCCCCGCATTCGACCGCGCAGCGCGTGTCAGGAACGCTCGGCGAGCCGCTCGATCAACCGGCTGTGCACGACCGGTGGCAGCAGGTCAGCGACGTCGCCGCCGAGTTTCGCCACTTCCTTCACCAACGAGCTGGCCACGAAGCTGGCGCTCGGGTCACCGACCATGAACAGCGTCTCGATGCCGATGAGGTGCTGGTTCATCTGCGCCATCGGCAGCTCGTACTCGAAGTCGCCCGGACCGCGCAGACCCTTGACGATCGCCTGCACGTCCTCATCGCGGCAGTAGTCGACGAGCAGCCCCTGGAAGGCGACGGCACGGACGTTGCCGAACGGCTTCGCGATCTCCTCCAGCATCGCGATGCGCTCGTCGACGGTGAACAGACCCTGCTTGGCCGGGTTGACCGCCACCAGCACCACGACCTCGTCGAAGAGGGCAGCGGCCCGACCGACGATGTCCATGTGTCCGTTCGTGGGCGGATCGAAGGATCCTGGGCAGACGGCGCGCCGCATGGCCGGGAGGCTACCCGGCACCGGTGTGCACGACCGTGTCGCCGTAACGACGCTCACGCACGCCGTGCAGCGGCGCCGGCCACGGGAACGCGCCGTCACGTGCCGTGCGCTCGACCACGACGACCACGTCGTCGGCGAGCCAGCCGTTCGTCGCGGCGTCGGCGAGCCAGCCCGCCACCGCCTCGGCGGGGACGTCGTAAGGCGGATCGACGAGGACGATGTCGTAGGTCCGCCGCGCCGGTCCGCGCAGCAGCGCGCCCGCGTCGACGACAGCGATCTCCGCCCCCGGCAGGCCCAGCGCGGCCACGTTGCTGCGCAGCACACCGGCGGCCCGGCGATCGGACTCGACGAGCAGCGCGTGGGCCGCGCCCCGGGAGAGCGCCTCCAGACCCAGCGCACCGGAGCCGGCGCACACGTCGAGCACCGCGGCGCCGTCGAGGCCGGGATCGTGCGTCAGCGCACCGAAGAGCGCCTCGCGCACCCGGTCGGAGGTCGGCCGGGTGCCCTTCAGTGGCACGGCGATCCGTCGTCCGCCTGCCGTGCCGGCGATGATGCGGGTCATCAGGCGACCGCCCGGGCCCGGTGCTCGCCGGGCCGCACGCCGTTGACCCGGGTGAACGCGGCGGAGAGGGCGTAGGCGTTGGCGTAGCCGACCTTGCGGGCGATGGTGGCGAGGGTGTCGTCGGTGTCGCGCAGCAGGTCGCCGGCCAGGCACAGGCGCCAGCAGGTGAGGTAGGACATCGGTGGCTCCCCCACCAGGTCGCGGAAGCGGCGGGAGAACGCGGCCCGCGAGACGGCGGCGTGACCGGCCAGCTCCGCGACCGTCCAGGCGTGCGCCGGATCGTCGTGCATCAGCGCGAGCGCCCGGCCGACCACGGGATCGCGCCCCGCCGCGTACCAGGGCGGGGCCCCCGAACCCGGGCGGTCGAGCCACTCGCGCAGGGCCGCCAGCAGGAGCAGGTCCAGCAGGCGGTCGAGCATGGCGTGGCGGCCGGCCCGTTCCCCGTCGAGCTCGGCGGCGGCCAGCGCGACCGCACCGCTGACCGCTGGCCCCTCGACGTGCAGCAGCGGCGGTAGGCCGCCGAGCACCCGGTCGCAGACGCCGCCGTGCAGGTCGTAGGAGCCGGTGACGAGCGACGTGTCGCCGTCGGTGCCGGTCATGGTGTACGGATGCGGCCCGACGACCAGCGCGACCTCCCCCGCCGCCGGCCGGACGGGGGGCGCGCCGGCGATCTCGACGACGACGCTGCCGCGAGCCACCGCGACGACCGACAGGGCGGGGCGTTCGGTGCAGCGCACCGACCACGGAGCGGTCAGGTCGGCGCTCTCGATCACGGCACCGCGCGGGCGGACATCGGCGAGCAGCCGGGACAGGGCGTCGTGCACAGCGGCCAGTCTAGACGCAGGCGTATCGAGAGGGCGCTTGCGGATATTTCTCCGTCGCTCGTCAATGTGTTGACTGGCACCCATGACCGATCTCGAACCCGTCGCGGTGCTGGGCACCGGCGCGCTCGGCGGCGTAGTGGCCCGCGCGTTCGCCGCCGCGGGCCATCCCACCACCGCGTGGAACCGCAGCCCGCAGCGCCTCGCCGACCTCGTGGCCGCCGACCCCGCCGTCCGGCCGGCCGACACCCCGGTCGCGGCCGTCGCGGACGCGACCGTCGTCGTGCTGGCCGTCGTCGACGAGGCGGCCGTCCACGAGCTGCTCGACGGGCTCGGTGACGCCGTCGCCCGCGCGACCGTGGTGAACCTGACCTCCACGACCCCGGAGACCACACGCGCGCTGGCAGCGCGCGTGGGCAATGGCTACCTCGACGGCGCCGCGATGAGCGGCACCCGGCGCGTCGGCGATGCTGCCGCGCTGTTCCTCTACGCCGGCGACCCGGCGACGTTCGCCGCGGCCGAACCGGTGCTGCGGGCGCTGGGCACCGCCCGCCACGTCGGCACCGATCCGGGCGCGGCGTCGTTGTGGGACACCGCACTGCTGGCGGTGATCCTCGGCGCGCTGGCCGGCTTCCACCACGCGGCGGCTCTGGTCGGCGACCCGGCCGCGCGGATGGCGGAGGTGGCGGTGGGCCACCTCCCGTTCGTCGCCGGGGTCCTCACCCAGCACGCCGAGCAGATCGACGCCGGCCGATACCCGGTCGACGACGGGTCGGTCGCGGTGATCGCGGGGGCTGTCGACCAGCTGATCGCGACGTCGGTGGCGCGCGGGGTCGCCACCGACCTGCCGGACGCGCTGCGTGCCGTGCTCGGGCGGGCGATCACCGCCGGGCACGCCGACGACGGCCTCGCGAGCGTGGCGGAGGTGCTGCGGTGAGCCGCCGGGTGGAGTCCTTCGCCGCGATGCGCACAAATGTTGCAGACGTCCTCGGGCGGATCAACTACGCCACGATGACGACCGTCGACCAGCGGGGCCGGCCCCGCGCGCGGGTGCTCATCGCGGTCTGGGAGCTGGACACCGACGAGCCCGTGGGCTGGTTGGGCACCTTCCGCACCCCGGTGAAGGAGGCGCACCTGGCCGCCAACCCGCACACCACGTTCTCCTACTGGGACCAGCGCCAGGACACCGTCTCGTTCGACGCGGTCGCCACCTGGACCGCCGATCCCGAGGAGCGGCGGCACGCGTGGCGGCTCTACGAGCAGGGTTCACCCACCGGTGTCGGCTACCCGCCCGCCCTGTTCTGGCCGGACGGCCCAGACGGGGAGGGCTGGCAGGTGTTGAAGCTGGCGCCCTACCGGATCCAGCTGCTGCTCGGTCGGGAGCTCACCGCAGGCATCCCGTCGCGGATCTGGACGCCGGCCAGGGAACGTCTCACTCCAGCTCGATGAGCAGGTCGCCGCCCTCGACCTGCTGCACCTTCCCGATGGCCAGCCGCGCGACGGTGCCGGCCTGCTGGGCGGTGATGCTCGCCTCCATCTTCATGGCTTCGATGGTCGCGACGGTCTGCCCGGCGGAGACCTGCGCGCCCTCCGCGACCTGCAGCGTCACCACGCCGGCGAACGGCGCGGCGACGTGGCGGGCGTTGCCGCGGTCGGCCTTCTCGGTGGCCTTCACGTCGGTCTCGACGGACTCGTCGCGCACGGTGATGGGCCGCAGCTGACCGTTCAGCGACGCGAGCACGGTGCGGTAGCCGCGCTCGTCGGGTTCGCTGATGGCCTCCAGCTCGATCAGGAGCGTGACGCCCTGCTCGAGGGTCACCGTGTGCTCGAGGTCGTCCTCGAGGCCGTACAGGAAGTCCTTGGTCGACAGCACCGAGGTGTCGCCGTAGGCCTCCTGGTGGGAGGCGTACTCCTTGGCCGGGCCGGGGAACAGCAACCGGTTCAGCGTGGCGCGACGCTCCTCCCTGAGCCCGCGGCGGTCCTCGATCGACAGGTCCTCGATCGACTTCGCGGGCGACCGCCCCTCCAGCGCCCGGGTGCGGAACGGCTCGGGCCAGCCGCCGGGCGGGTCACCGAGCTCGCCGCGGAGGAACCCGATCACCGAGTCGGGCACGTCGAACTTGCCGGGGTCGGACTCGAAGTCCTCCGCCGAGACACCGGCCCCGACGAGGTGCAGCGCGAGGTCGCCCACGACCTTCGACGAGGGGGTGACCTTGACCAGCCGGCCGAGCATGCGGTCGGCGGCGGCGTAGAGGTCCTCGATCAGCTCGAACCGGTCGCCGAGGCCCAGCGCGATCGCCTGCTGCCGGAGGTTGCTCAGCTGCCCGCCGGGGATCTCGTGGTGGTAGACGCGGCCCGTCGGCGAGGCGAGCCCCGACTCGAACGGCGCGTAGACCTTCCGCACGGCCTCCCAGTACGGCTCCAGGTCGCCGACCGCGGTCAGCGACAACCCGGTGGCCCGCTCGGTGTGGTCAGGTGGCGGCCACCAGCGCGCTCAGCGACGGCTGCGACGTGGTGCCCGCCATCGACGCCACCGCCCCGTCGACGGCGTCGACCCCGGCGTCGATCGCCGCCAGCAGCGTGGCGAGCTGCCCGCCCGCGGTGTCGTGGGTGTGCAGGTGCACGGGCAGGTCGAACCGCTCCCGCAACGCCGTGACCAGCCTCTTCGCTGCCGGCGGACGCAGCAGGCCGGCCATGTCCTTGATCGCGAGCACGTGCGCGCCGGCGTCGACGATCTGCTCGGCGAGGCGCAGGTAGTAGTCCAGGGTGTACAGCTGCTCGGCCGGGTCGGACAGGTCGCCGGTGTAGCAGAGCGCCACCTCCGCGACGGACGTGCCGGTGGCCCGCACCGCGTCGATCGCCGGCCGCATCTGCGCGACGTCGTTGAGCGCGTCGAAGATGCGGAAGATGTCCATCCCGGTGGCCGCGGCCTCCTCGACGAACGCGTCGGTGACCTCGGTGGGGTACGGGGTGTAGCCGACGGTGTTGCGGCCGCGCAGCAGCATCTGGGTGCAGATGTTCGGCACCGCCTCGGAGAGCGCGGCCAGGCGCTCCCACGGGTCCTCGGCGAGGAACCGCAGCGCGACGTCGTAGGTGGCGCCGCCCCAGCACTCCAGCGACAGCAGCTGCGGGGCCGTACGGGCCACCACGGGCGCGACGGCGAGCAGGTCGCGCGTGCGCACCCGGGTGGCGAGCAGCGACTGGTGGGCGTCGCGGAACGTCGTGTCGGTGACGGCGACGGCGGTCTGCTGGCGCAGCCGCTGCGCGAAGCCCTCAGGACCCAGCTCGCGCAGCAGCTGCCGCGATCCGGCCGGGGCCTCGGCCGACAGGTCGATCGGAGGCAGCTTGTCGACCGGTTCGACGATCGCGGGGCGCTTCCCGTTGGGCCGGTTCACGGTGATCTCGGACAGGTAGTTGAGCAGCCGGGTGCCGCGGTCGGCGGGCTGGCGGGCCGACAGCAGCTCCGGCCGCTCCTCGATGAAGCTCGTGGTGACCCGGCCGGCCTGGAAGTCCGGGTCGGAGAGCACCGCGGCCAGGAACGGCAGGTTGGTCGCCACCCCGCGGATGCGGAACTCGGCGATCGCGCGCCGGGCGCGGCGCACCGCGTTGCCGAAGTCGTGCCCGGAGCAGGTGAGCTTCACCAGCAGCGAGTCGAAGTGGGCGCTGACCTCGGCGCCCGTGTGGGTGGTGCCGCCGTCCAGGCGCACGCCGGGGCCGCCCGGCGAGCGGTACGTGCTGATCACACCGGTGTCGGGCCGGAAGCCGTTCGACGGGTCCTCGGTGGTGACCCGGCACTGCAGGGCAGCGCCGGAGATCGTCACGTCCTCCTGGCGCAGCCGCAGCTCCGGCAACGTCTTCCCGGACGCGATGCGCAGCTGCGCGATCACCAGGTCCCGCTCGGTGACCTGCTCGGTGACCGTGTGCTCGACCTGGATGCGCGGGTTCATCTCGATGAAGTGGTGCGAGCCGCGCTCGTCGAGGAGGAACTCGACGGTGCCGGCGTTGATGTAGCCGATGTGCGTCGCGAACTTCACGGCGTCGGCGCAGATCCGATCGCGCAGCTCCGGGTCCAGGTTCGGCGCGGGCGCGATCTCAACGACCTTCTGGTGCCGCCGTTGCACCGAGCAGTCGCGCTCGTAGAGGTGCACCACGTTGCCGGCGGTGTCGGCGAGGATCTGCACCTCGATGTGGCGCGGGTTCACCACCGCCTGCTCGAGGAAGACCGTGGGATCGCCGAACGCCGACTCGGCCTCGCGCATCGCCGCCTCGATCGCGTCGCGCAGCTGGGCGGGCTCGGCGACACGGCGCATGCCGCGGCCACCACCGCCGGCCACAGCCTTCACGAAGATCGGGAAGCCGACCTCGTCGGCCGCAGCCACCAGCGCGTCCACGTCGGCCGACGGCTCCGACGACGCGAGCACGGCCACCCCCGCCTCGCGCGCCGCGGCCACCGCGCGGGCCTTGTTGCCGGTCAGGTGCAGCACCGATGCGGGCGGGCCGACGAACGTGATGCCGGCCTCCTCGCACGCCTCGGCCAGGTCGGGGTTCTCCGACAGGAACCCGTACCCGGGGTAGACGGCGTCGGCGCCGGCCCGCCGCGCGGCCTTGATCACCTCGTCCACCGACAGGTACGCGCGCACCGGATGGCCGACCTCACCGATCCGGTACGACTCGTCGGCCTTCGCGCGGTGCAGCGAGTTGCGGTCCTCGTACGGGAAGATCGCGACCGTCGAGATGCCCAGCTCGTACGCTGCGCGGAACGCGCGGATCGCGATCTCGCCGCGGTTGGCGACCAGGACCTTCTCGAACACGCTGAACCTCCTCGCACACCGGCGGATCTCGCCGGGCGAACCGTACCCGGGCGAGATCGTCCGGGCAGCCCACGCGCACCCCTACCGTCGCCGGTCAAAGCGGGACCACTCCCGGACCAGCCCTGGTAGAACCACGGGTGGGGGGATTCATGAGCACGCTCGGCAACGGGACAACACCGGATCGGCGGAAGGGCAGGTTCGCCGCGTCCGCGCTCACTGCGGCGCTCGCCGCACTCATGATCGCCACGCAGGTCGAGTGGAACCTCGGGCGCGCCATCGTGGCGGGGATCGTCGTGGCGGGGATCGGCGTGCTCACCGCCTTCGTCATGACCTACGCAAACCCCACCCCGCCACCGAAACGGGGGGCGCTGCCGCAGCTCCCGGAGTTCCGGCCCCGCCCGGGCAGCAGTCCGCCCACTCCCCCGTGCTCGTTCGCGCAGAACTGGATCGACGCCCGCGACCGGTTCGCCGCCCTCCAGAGGCGGTACGCCGCTTACGAGTGCGACGCACTCGCCGTCCTGCGGATGCCCGGGCTGGCGGACATGTCCGTGACCGAGACCGCCCGGTTCGTCGACGCCTTCGCGCTCGCGCAGGCACTGCTCACCGAGGCACAGCCGGAGACCGGCCTCACGATGCGGTTCGAACGGGCGGTCAAGGCCGCCGAACGGGCGTGGGTGACAGCGCAGGACCGTGCCCGGCAGCTCGCGCACTCCGCGCTGGATCCCGCCGAACGCGGCGCCGTCGAACGCGTGATCGAACTGCTCGTGTCCGCCCGCGACATCGGCAGCGAGCCCGAGCGCCGCGCCGCCTACTCGATCGCCGTCAGTGAGCTCGCAGCTCTCGAACGCACCACCGGCATCGTCGTGCCCCGCCCCGCCGTCGCCGCCCTCACTGCGGCGGCGCGCGGCCGGCTGACCGGATGACCGGTCCGCGGCGGTCGACCGCACTGAGCGGTTGGGGCTTCATGCTCGTCGGCGTGCTCGCCGGCGTCGTCGTCGTCATCGCCGGGATCGCTGGGGGCGCGGTCGCTGCGGCCGTCATCGCCGTCCTGATCGGGGTACTCGGGCTCGGCGGCCTCGTGGTGGCGTTCGCCCGCGACGAACTCGCGGCGAACCGTGCGCGCAGGCGGGCGGTGGGCGAGTCGCCGGCGGTGGGCGAGTGGCCGGCGCGGGTCGCGCGGCGGCCGGCAGTGGCCCGGCAGACCGCCGCGGTCGACGAGCTCGACGTGCTGTGGCGGGCCGCCCACGACCGGTTCGACCGGCTCCGTGAGCAGTACGCGGCCTACGAGTGCGACCCGCTCGCCGTCCTCCGGCTGCCGGCACTCGCCGACGTGTCCGTGCCGGCCACCGCCCGCTTCGTCGACGCCTTCGCCGAGGCGCAGGCGCTCGAGTCCGATCGGATGCCGCGCCGAACCCACGCACAGCGGTTCGTCGACGCCGTCGCTGCCGCCGAGCGCGCGCACACCGCGGCCGTCGACGTGGCCGGACGCATCCGGCTCTCGACGTTCGGCCGGGCCGAACGACGCACCGTCGAGCGGGTCGTGAAGATGCTGACCACGGCCCGGCTCACCGACAACGCGGCCGAGCGCCGCGTCGCCTACGCGAAGGCGCGCACCGCGCTGGACGGGCTGGAACGCTCCGGCACCCTCGCCCTGCCCGCCGTCACCGCCGCAGCACTGGCCGCTGCGGCCGGCTCCGCGCGGCTCGCCCTTCCGGCCGGTCGCTGATCGGTCCAGTACGCGGGTGCACCCGATCGGCCCCTGCGAGCACCGCAGGGCTCGGGTACCAAGAAAAGATGCGACACCACGCTCACGCAGTGGCTTTCGCCGAAGGCCGGCGGCTCCGCGAGGAGGCACGAATGCGGCGTTCGTTCCCGCCCGCGCGGGCGTTGGTCGTCCTCGCCATGGTCATGCTCATCACGATGGGCACGGCCGCCCTGATCACGATCTCGGTCGGGTTCGCGGTCGCGAGCATCCCGGTCTCCCCCATGCTCGTGGGCATCGGGCTGATCCTGCTCCTCACGAACCCGCACCGACGGCACCGGCGGCGGATGCGGCACGCGGCCCAGCGGCGCATGGTGCAGGGGCCGTACCGCGGCCCGGCGCGGCCCCCGATGCCGCGGCGCCCACCCATGCCGCCGCCGCCGCGTCCCGACCTCGCGTGGGCGCACACCCGCCACCGCTTCCACGCCCTGCGCGACGCCTACGCCGCGCACGAGTGCGACACCCTCGCCGTGCTGCGGCTGCCGGCGCTCTCGGACGTCTCGGTGCCGAGCACCGCACGGTTCGTCGACGCGTTCGCCGAGGCCCAGGCGTTGGAGACCGATCTCTTCCCACCGCCGCCGCACGCGATCGCGTTCGCGCGCGCCGTGGACAAGGCCGAACGAGCCTGGCAGGCCGCCCGCGACGCGGCCGAGCGGATCCGGCTGTCCGCGCTGACGGCGGACGAGCGGCGCACGATCGAGCGCGTCGTCAAGCTGCTCACCACGGCCCGCGACTCCGACAGCGACCCCGAGCGCCACGCCGCCTACGCGCTGGCCCGCACCGAACTGGACAAGCTCGACCGCGCCGGCGTGGTGCACGTGCCGCGGCTGGCGAGGGCCGCGCTCGACTCGGCGGCGCGAGGCAGCCTGCCTGCTGCCTGACCGCTCACGCACACCGTGGGGTTCCGACGCACATGGTGGACCGTGTGCGTGAGCGCGCGAGGGTGTGCGTGAGCCGGGGTCGGGTGCTCAGACCTTGTCGAGGTAGGCCGCGCGTTCCTCGTCGCCGATCGTTTCCGCGACCAGCGCGCGCAGGCCGGGGTGCTCGGCGAGGCCGGGGTCCTGGGCCACGAGATCGGTGGCGTACACCTGCGACTTCGCGATGATCTCCTCGTGGCGCAGCAGCGACAGCAGCCGCAGCTTGGACCGCCGCCCCGATTGCACGGCGCCCAGCACGTCACCCTCGCGGCGCAGCTCGAGGTCGAGGCGGGCCAGCTCGAACCCGTCGGTGGTGCCGGCGATGGCGTCGAGCCGTTCGCGCGCGGCGCTCGCCGCCGGCATCTCCGTGACGAGCAGGCAGACTCCCGCCGCCGAACCCCGGCCGACCCGGCCGCGCAGCTGGTGCAGCTGGGAGAGCCCGAACCGGTCGGCGTCGAGGATCACCATGCCGGTGGCGTTGGGCACGTCGACGCCGACCTCGATCACCGTGGTGGCGACGAGCACGTCGAGCTCCCCGCGCTCGAAGGCCCGCATGACGCCGTCCTTCTCGTCGGCCGGCAGCTTGCCGTGCAGGATCCCGAGCCGCAGCCCGTGCAGCGCGCCCTCGGCCAGCTTCGGGCCGACGTCGAGAACGGCCAGCGGGGGCCGCCGGGCCGACTCGGACTCCTCGACCTCGTCGTCCTCGGGCGGCTCGTCGGATGCGTCCTCGTCAGAGGTTGCGCTCTCCCCCACCCGCGGACACACCACGTAGGCCTGGTGGCCGCCCTCGACCTCCTCGCGCACCCGCCGCCACACCCGCTCGAACCAGCTCGGCTTCTCCGCCAGCGGCACGACCGTGGTGGAGATCGGCGAGCGGCCGCCCGGCAGGCCGTGCAGGGCCGAGACCGACAGATCGCCGTACACCGTCATGGCGACGGTGCGCGGGATCGGCGTGGCCGTCATGACGAGCATGTGCGGGGCGAGCTCGCCTCGGGAGCGCAGCGCGTCGCGCTGCTCCACACCGAACCGGTGCTGCTCGTCGACGACGACGAGGCCGAGATCGGCGAACCCGACCCGGTCCTGGATGAGGGCGTGGGTGCCGACGACGATGCCGGCCTCGCCCGACTGCGCGTCGAGGAGGGCAGCGCGCTTGGCCTTGGTGCCCAGCGAGCCGGTGAGCAGCGTGATCTTCGTGGCCTGCTCGGCGGCGCCCAGCTCACCGGCCTGCCCGATCGGGCCGAGCATCGCGCGCAGCGAGCGGGCGTGCTGCGCGGCCAGCACCTCGGTGGGCGCGAGCAGCGCCGCCTGCTTGCCGGAGTCGACGACCTGGAGCATCGCCCGCAGCGCGACGATCGTCTTGCCCGCGCCGACATCGCCCTGCACGAGCCGGTTCATGGGGTGTTCGAGGGCGAGATCGGCGGCGATCTCCTTGCCGACCTCCTGCTGCCCCTCGGTGAGCACGAACGGCAGCTGGGCCTCGAACGCGGCGGCGAGCCCGTCGGGGCGCGGCGGGCAGGCGGGCGCCGGGCGCTGCGCGGTGGCCTCGCGGCGCAGCGCGAGCGCGAGCTGCACACCCATCGCCTCGTCCCACACCAGGCGGGCGCGGGCGGCGTGGTGGTCGGCCTCCGACTCGGGCACGTGGATGCGGCGCAGCGCCCGACCGAGCTCGGCCAGCCCCTCCCGGCGGCGCAGGCTCTCCGGCAGCGGATCGGTCGGATCGTCGACCATGTCGAGCACCTGCCGCACGCACCGCGCGATCTGCAACGAGCCGATCTTCGCCGTGGCCGGGTACACGGAGATGAACGGGCGGACCTCGTCCTCCTCCTCGAGCGGCTCGAACTGCGGGTGCGTGAGCTGCAGGGCGCGGTTGAACACGCTGACCTTGCCGGAGAACACCGCGCGCAACCCCGGCTTCACGACGTGGCCGACCTTCTGCCCGTTGAAGAACGTGCAGTCGAGCGTGGCGCCCTTCTCGTCGCGGATCACCACGTTGAGCAGGGTGCCGCGACGCTGCCGCATCGGCCGCTGCGACGCCTTCTCCACTTGCGCGACGACGGTGACGTGCTCGCCGATCTCGAAACCGGCGATGTCGGTGAGCCGGCCACGGTCGACGTAGCGGCGCGGGTAGTGGCGCAGCAGATCACCGACGGTGCGGAGCTCCAGCTGGGCCTCGAGCACGTCGGCGGTCTTGCGCCCGAGCAGCGGCTCCAGCGGCGACTCGAGATCGATGTGATCGAACTGCGGCACTACTCCACCCCCAGCACCAACGGGAAGTCGGTCTGCCCTCCGCGGTGGACGACGACATCGACCTCGGGATGGGTGCGGCGCAGGTCGAGCGCCAGGCCCTCGCCCAGCGACTCCTCGGCGTCGGCGCCCAGCAGCGCCGTGACGATCTCGCCTCCCGCGGTGAGCATGCGATGAGCCAACCACAGTGCACCGACAGCGAGGTCGGGGGCGATGAGCACCACCTCGCCGTCGGAGATGCCGAGCACGTCGCCGGGTTCGCAGTGGCCCACCCAGGTGAGCGCCTCCGACTCGGCCACCATCAACCCGGCCGTGCGGGTGCCGGCGGCCGCCTCGGCCATGGCCACGACGTCGTCACCGGCGCGGCGGTGCGGATCGTGCACGGCCAGCGCCGCGAGCCCCTGCAGCACCGACGACGTCGGCACCACGACGACGTCCTGGCCGGCCCGGCGGGCCCGGCCGGCGGCCTTCTCGGCGACCTGCGTGAGCTCGGCGTCGTCCGGCAGCAGCACCACGTGCCGGGCGCGGGTGTCGGCCAGCGCCGCGGCGAGCGTGGTCTCCGTGACCCGCTCGTCGGCCGCCACCTCGAGGACCTCGGCTCCCGCCGAGCGGGCCAGCTCCGCCACCTCGGTCCCGGTGACGATCATCAGCACCGCCCGGGCCTTGACGAACCGGGCGTCCGTGGGCGGCGCCACCGCGCCTGCCTGCGGTGCGTCGCCGAACCGCACGACGGTGATCCGCCGCGGCCTGCCCACCGCCAGACCGGCCTCGATGACGGCGCCGACATCGCTGCAGTGCACGTGCACGTTCCAGGTGCTCACGCCGTCACCGACGACGGCGACCGAGTCGCCCAGCTCGTCCAGCTCGTCGCGCAGCACGGCGACAGCCCGCGGGTTCGCACCGTCGAGCAGGTACATCACCTCGTACTCGAAGTCGGTCGAGCCGCCCTCCCGGTCACCGACCAACGCGTCCCGGCTGCGCAGCGGCGGCCGGCCGGTGGTGGCAGGCAGCGGCACCGTCTCGGTCGGCGCGCGCCCGGTGACCAGTCCCGCCAGCGCGTCGAGCACCACGTACAGACCCAGCCCGCCGGCGTCCACCACGCCCGCTCTGGCCAGCTCGGGAAGCTGCGCCGTGGTCTGGCGGACGGCGCGCTCGGCGGCGGCCGCGGCGGCGGGTGCGGCCGCCGTCAGCTCCTGGCCGGCCGTGGCGGCGGCCGCCTCCTCCAGCACCGTCAGCATCGTGCCCGGCCGTGGCCGCGACAGCGCCGAGCGGGCCGCGACCACCGCCCCGTCCAGTGCGCTGCCCAGGTCACCGCGCTCCGCGACGGCGTCGGCCACGCCACGCAGCACCTGCGACAGCAGCACCCCGGAGTTGCCACGGGCCCCGATCAGCGCACCCTTGGCGAGCGCTGCCGCCGGATCGGCGGCTCCCTCGGCCTCGTCGAGCGCCGCCCGCAGCGTGAGCAGCATGTTGGTGCCGGTGTCGCCGTCGGCGACGGGGAAGACGTTGATGCGGTCGATCTCGGCGCGGTGCCGCTCCAGACCGTCGGCCGCGGCAGCCGCCCACCGCACGAACAGGGCGGCGTCGAGAGCGGGGACCACGCCGCGGAGGGTATCCGGTGGAGCGGCTGCCACACTCGGAGCCGGCAGGTACGTACGGCGGAAGGCAGCTCGTGGCACGCGGCAACCGGTCGACCCGCGGATCGACCCGGGGATCGTTGCAGCGCCGCAGGGCGCCCGAGAAGCCGAGCCGCCGCATCGAGTTCATGTTCCTGCCCGGGCTGGAGGACGTGGTCCGCGACGAGCTGCGCTCGGTGGTCGGGGACAAACCGGTTACGAGCGTGCGCGAGGACGCCGTGAGCGCGATGGTGACCGCGCCGCTGCACACGTTGATGGCGCTGCGCACGGTGGTGGCGCCCTTCCTGGTGCTGCACGCCGACGTGCCGCGGCCGACGTCGTTCCTGGACGGCAGCCAGTTCCCGCGCCTGGTGGCGACGGTGCGGGAGGCGGCGACGGCGGACCGCCGCGCGGTGTCGAACTCGTTCCGCATCGACGCCGCGGGCCGCGACTCGGCCGGCTTCCGGCAGGTCGCCGACCAGCTCGCCGCCGCCACCCGGATGCGCCACGATCCCGAGGAGGGCACCACGCTCCTGCGGTTCCGCCGGTCCGGGGAGGGCTGGGACGTGCTGGTGCGGCTGGGCAACCGGCCGCTCTCCGCGCGGACGTGGCGCCGGTCCGGCTACGTCGCGGCGGCGAACGCGACGGTGGCCGCGGCGATGGTGCGGCTGTCCCGGCCCGCCCCGACCGATCGGGTCGCGGCGCTCATGTGCGGCTCGGGCACGATCCTCGTGGAGCGGCTGCTCGCCGCCCCGGCCGGCAAGGCCGTCGGTGTCGACGTCGCGGCGGACGCCATCCGAGCGGCGAAGGAGAACCTCGCCGGTGCCGGCCTCGCGGGACGGGCCACGCTCGTCACGTCCGACATCGCCGAGACGGGCTGGGCCGGTCTCGGGCCGTTCGACGTGCTGCTGTCCGATCCCCCGTGGGGCGACAAGATCGGCGACCACGCCGGCAACGAGGAGCTG
This sequence comes from uncultured Actinomycetota bacterium, assembly GCA_963727745.1. Lineage (GTDB taxonomy): Bacteria > Actinomycetota > Actinomycetes > Mycobacteriales > Pseudonocardiaceae > Pseudonocardia. Next base: position 235,271 of record CAVSHL010000016.1, on the reverse strand, counting down.
CACACGCTGCTGCTGCAGCGCGCGCACGACGTCGCCGCGCCGGGCGCCCGGCTCGTCGTGCTCACGCACGAGATCAAGATCATGGCCCGCTGCCTGACGGCCGCGAAGGAGCTCTGGCGGCCGGTGAGCGAGCAGAAGGTGTTCAACAAGGGCCACCACCCCCGCATCTACGTGCTGCGGCGGCGCTGAGCGACGGCCCCGGGCATGCCGTTGATCAAGGGCAGAAGGTCGCTAGTTGATCTCCGGGAGCGACCTTTTGCCCTTGATCAACGCAACACCTCAGCCCATGCCGACGGCCGCGCGGACGCCGGCGAGCACCTCGCCCGCTCGGACCCGCGCCTTCGCCGCTCCAGCGGCCAGCAACTCGTCCAGCTCGCTGTCCGGCGCCATCAGCGCGTCGTAGCGGGCGCGCAGCGGCGCCATCTGCTCGTCGAGGGTCTCGAACAGGATGTTCTTCAGGTCGCCCCAGCCCATGCCGCCGGCCTTGAGCCGGGAACGCACGTCGTCGAGCACATCCGGCGCGGCGAACTGCTCGAGGATCTGGAACACCGACGAGCTGTCGGGGTCCTTCGGCTCTTCGACGGGCGTGGAGTCGGTGGCGATGCGCCGCACCACCTTCTTGAGCTGCGCCGACGGCACGAACAGCGGCACGGTGTTGTCGTAGCTCTTGCTCATCTTGCGACCGTCGGTGCCGGGCAGGGTCTTGCCGGCGTCGGCGGCGGGCAGCACCAGCTCGGGCACCTTGAGCCGGTAGATCTCGCCGAACAGCGCGTTGAACGACTTCGCGATGTCGGCGGCGTACTCGACGTGCTGCGACTGGTCCTTGCCGACGGGCACCACGTCGGTGTCCATCAGCAGGATGTCGGCGGCCATCAGCACGGGGTAGTTGTAGACACCCATGTTGATGCCGGCGTCGAGGTCCTCGATCCCGGCCTCGGCGTTGCGGTCGCGCGCGGCCTTGTAGGCGTGCGCCCGGTTCATCAAGCCCTTGCCGGTGACGCAGGACAGCACCCAGGCCAGCTCGAACGTCTCGGGCACGTCGGACTGGCGGTACATCGTGATGCGGTCGGTGTCGAGGCCGGCCGCGATCCACGTGGCTGCGACGGAGCGCGTGTAGTGGCGCAGCAGCGCGGCGTCGCGCATCGAGGTGAGCGCGTGGTAGTCGGCGATGAAGTACATCGCCTCGTACGTGTCGGCGAGGCCGAGCGCCGGGCGGATCGCGCCGATGAGGTTGCCGAGGTGCGGCTCACCGGTGGGCTTGATGCCGGTCAGCGAGACCTTGCGTTGCGTCACGTTCCCACGTTATCGCGGGCTCTCAGCACGACCGTCAGCTCGTGGCGATTGTGGTGCAGCTGCCGGGTGAACACCACGTCGTAGCGGGCCGAGAGGTGCTGCCGGCACCGCTGGAGCGTCTCCAGCGGACGGTTGAGGCCCGTCTTCAACGTCATGACGGCGAGTGCGCCGGGACGCAGCCGTTCCGCGGCCTCCAGCATCACGTCGCAGGACAGCAGCGGGTCCATCCGCATGTCGTTGACGACGAGATCGAACTCGAGGTCGGTGGCGCGGAAGAACTCCCCCGCCGTGGTGCGGACGTGGTGCACGCCGGGATCGCCGAGCACCCGCGGATCCATGTCGCCGGGGTCGACGGCCCACACCTGCGGCCCGCGCAGCCGCACGATGCGCGTCCAGCCGCCGGGAGCGGCACCGAGGTCGACGGCGTTGCCGCGGCGAGGGAGATCCAGCGGCACGAGCCCGAACAGCTCCTCCAGCTTGAACTCCGCCCGCGACACGTGCCCCGGCCCCTTGGCGAGCCGGACCCGGCCGCCGGGCCAGTCGGACAGCGCGTCGGCGGCCCGGTTCAGCCCGAGCACCACCCCGCGCTCGGTGGTGCACACCGACAGGACGTGCTCCTGGCCCGACCGCGCGACGGTCGTGCCGCGCTCGGCCAGGGCGTCGCGGACTCCCGCGAAGACCTCACCGGCGCCGTAGCCGGCCTTGGGGGCGCCGCTCGCCCACGCCTGCACGGCGAGATCGGCACCCGCCGGCGCCAGCTCGACCGCCGCGGCGACGACCTCGTCCAGCCCGGCACCGGGTGCCAGCCGGGCCCGTTCGACCGCCAGGTGCTGCACGAACGCCATCCGGCCGTCGCTGCAGGCCTGCGCGACCTCCGCGATCGACGGCCCGCCGAGCGCTCCGAGATCGGGTCCTACCCGCTCGAGCGTGATCCCGCGACCGAACACGCTGCGCAGCTCGTGGCCCGCTGTCTCCAGGTTCTCCTCCGATGCTGAGTACAGAACGGACCCGGGCGCGGAGGCGGACATCGCCGGACGCTAACATCGAGGGCGGAACGGGTGGTCGGCCGTAGCGCCGCCCCGCCCCACGACGCGGTGTGTCGGAGCAGGTCTGTAGACTTGACCGCTGGCACGCGCACTTCAGCGGGTACGGAGAGGATTCACCATCATGGCCGCAGTCTGCGAGATCTGCAGCAAGTCGCCAGGCTTCGGCAAGCGCAATGCCCGCCTCGGCAAGGGCGCCCTGAAGCGCCGCATCAAGGCCAAGACGCTGCGGCGCTGGGACCCGAACATCCAGAGCATGCGCGTCGCCGACGGCGGCAACACCAAGAAGGTCAACGTGTGCACCACGTGCATCAAGTCCGGCAAGGTGCAGCGCGCCGTCTCCGCCTGATCGTCAGAGCTCCACGAATCCCCTCCGGCCAGGCGGGTTCTAGCGATCCCCGCAACACCCTGGATTTCAGGGAGTTGCGGGGATCGTGGCTTTTGAGGAGTTGCGGGCGAGGTTCTTCGAGGCCCTGGACCGGGAGAACGGCAGCATCTCGGGTGCTGCTCGGGCGGTCGGAGTGAACCGTGAGACGGCGTTCGGGTGGGCGCGGAAGGCCGGTGTCCGTGGCCGTGGGAAAGCAGTGCATCCGGGTCGGGCGGACTACGACAGGCTTCGCGCCGGCCGGCGTGCGGCGGCGCGATGCTGCTGCGCAGGTCGGTGTCAACGAACGCACGGCCAGAGACTGGGACCACGGCATCCGCAAGATCGGCGACGCGCGCCTACACAGTGATGGACGCCGGATCGACTACAAGACGGGTGTGACCACCTTTGTTTCCGTTGCCTCGGACCCGTCTGTTGCGGCGGTCGAGGCCGGACTGCACCCTCGGTTCCTCACGGTGGCAGAGCGGGAGTTGATCGCTGATCTGCGTCGTTGCGGTCAGTCGCTGCGGGCGATCGGGCGGGCGCTGGGCCGGCCGGCGTCCACGATCAAGCGCGAGATCGATGCCCGTTCAGTCGATGGTGTCTATCAGCCGCATCGGGCGCAGCGGGCGTGGGCGAAGTGCCGTCCGCGGCCCAAGAAGTCCAAGCTTGCCCAGGACGGTCGCCTGCGCGGCTACGTCGCGGACAAGCTGCAGCAGCGCTGGTCGCCTGAGCAGATCTGTCACGCTCTGGTCATCGAGTTCCCCGATGACGAGGGGATGCGGGTGAGTCCGGAGACGGTCTACCAGGCGATCTATGTCCAGGCCCGTGGTGGGTTGCGGCGCGAGGTCGCGGTCGCGCTGCGCACCGGGCGCACCCGCCGCAACCGCACCGCCGACCGGAGCAGCGCACGCCGCGGTTCGTCGACGAGATGGTGATGATCGCCGACCGCCCTGCCGAGGTCGAGGACCGGGCGGTGCCTGGCCACTGGGAAGGCGATCTGATCGTGGGCACCCGCAGCGAGAGCGCGATCGTGACGTTGGTCGAGCGCTCCACCCGCTACGTCATGCTCGGGCATCTGTCTGGCGGGCACACGGCCGAAGAGGTCCGTGACGTGCTGGTGCCCTTGATCCAGACCCTGCCCGAGCACCTACGCGGCTCGCTGACCTGGGACCAAGGCTGCGAGATGGCCGCGCACAAGCAGTTCTCAGTGGCCACCGGAGTGCCGGTCTACTTCTGCGACCCGCACTCGCCATGGCAGCGCGGTTCGAACGAGAACACCAACGGTCTACTGCGGCAGTACTTCCCCAAGGGCACCGACCTGTCCGTCCACAGCGCTGAGGACCTCGAACGCGTAGCCCAGCAACTCAACGGCCGACCACGCAAAACGCTCGACTGGAGAACTCCAGCCGAGCGTCTGCGTGATCTACTGACGACCACGTAAGCCATCAGGTGTTGCGAGGACCCCGAGAATCCGCCCCATCGGCCGGAGGGGCTTCGTCGTGTGCGCAGCGGGAACTCAGCCGGCGAAGTCTGCCGAGAGGCCGAGCTTCGCCACCTCCTCGAGCTCGGCGAGCCGCGTGGTCAGCCGCTCGCGGATGCGCTCGACCGCGGCCCGGCCCAGGGGCAGCCGCAGCGGTGCGTCGCCGGCGTGCACGGCGTCGACGATGATCTCCGCGGCCCGTACCGGGTCGCCGGGCTGGACCCCGTCCTGCTGGGAGAACCGGTCCCGTAGCACCCCGGCGGGCGTGTCGGCGTAGTCGACGATCGGATCGGCCCAGGTCATGCTGCCGCCGGCGAAGCGCGTGCGGAACGGGCCCGGCTCGACGATCGTCACCCGGATCCCGAAGGGCGCGACCTCCCCCGCGAGCGCCTCCGAGGCTCCTTCGAGCGCGAACTTCGACGTCGCGTACGCCGCGTGGCCCGGGTTGCCGATCACGCCCCCGACCGACGACATCTGCACGATGTGCCCGCTGCGGGCGGCGCGCATGTGCGGCAGGACCGCGCGGGTCATGGCGAGCGCGCCGAACACGTTGGTCTCCAGCACGCGCCGCAGGTCCGCCTCGGCGACCTCCTCCAGGGCACCGACGTGGCCGAAGCCGGCGTTGTTGACGAGCACGTCGATCGGACCGCGCGCGGCGACGGACTCGACCACGGAGCGCACCTGGTCGGCCCGGGTGACGTCGAGGGCAGCTGTCTCGGCGCCGCGGGCAGCCAGGTCGTCGAGGGTGCCGGGATCGCGGGCGGTGACGACAGCGGCGTCGCCGCGGACGAGGACGGCGTCGGTGATGGTGCGGCCGAAGCCGCTGGAGCCGCCGGTGATGAGCCACCGAAGTGGCGCAGAGAAATCTGACATGCATTCATCATCAGCGCCCGCCCTCGGAGCCGTCCAAGACCGTTTGGCAGCCTCATTCATCGCGATGCATGATGAATCGCGTGGAGCTGCGCCAACTGACCTACTTCGAGGCCGTCGTCACGCACGGCGGGTTCGGGCGCGCCGCGCAGCACCTGCGCATCGCTCAGCCCGCCGTGTCGATGCAGGTGCGCAAGCTGGAGGCGGAGCTGGGCGTCACGCTGCTGCGGCGCACCACGCGACGGGTCGAGCTGACCCGCGCGGGCGAGCTGTTCCTCGCCAGGGTCCGGTCCGTCCAGGGCGAGCTCGCCGCTGCCCGCACCGATCTCGAACTGCTCGCCGGCGGCGATCTGGGGCGGGTGCGCATCGGGGCGATCCAGGCACTCGACCCGTTCGACCTGTCCGGCGCGCTCGCCGCCTTCCACCGCCGCCATCCCGGCGTCGAGCTGGCCCTGCGCCCGGGCCGGGTCGCCGAGCTGCTCGACGACCTGGACAACGACCGCGTCGATCTCGCCATCTGCCCCGTGCCCGCCGAGCTGCCCGAGCGCTTCGCCGCCGCCGACCTGTTCGCCGACGAGCTGGTGCTGATCACCGCGCCAGAGCACCCGACGGCGGGAGCCGGCGCGCTGTCGATCGCGGCGCTGCGCGACGAGCCGTTCGTCAGCCTGCCGCCGGCCAGCGGCCTGCGCAGCCGGCTCGAACGGCTGGCCGCCGACGCCGGGTTCGTGGCGCGGATCCCGTTCGAGAGCGCCAACCTGCCGCAGCTGCGCGACCTCGTCGCGCACGGGCTCGGGGTGGCGCTGCTGGCGAGGTCGGTGGCCGAGGCGCCGGGCCGGCCGGTCGCGGTCCACCAGGTCGATCCCGGGCCGCTGCTGCGGCCCGTGGGACTCCTGCACCTCGCCGGGCGATCACTGCCGCCTGCGGCGCTGGCCTGCCGCGCGTTCCTGCTGCGGGCCGCCGGCCAGGGCGTACCTGCTACGGCAGCTTCCACTCCACGGGATCCCCGCCGATCTCCTCCAGCAACGCGTTCGCCCGGCTGAACGGGCGGGAGCCGAAGAAGCCGTTGGCGGCCGACATCGGCGACGGGTGCGCGGACTCGACGCACGGCACGTCCTGCAGCAGCGGCACGAGGTTGCGCGCGTCGCGTCCCCACAGGATGGCCACGAGCGGATCAGCGTCGCGCTCGACGAGCGCCTTGATCGCCTGCTCGGTGACCGCTTCCCAGCCCTTGTTGCGGTGGGACGCAGGCGCGCCCGGCGCCACGGTGAGGCACCTGTTGAGCAGCAGCACACCCTGCTCCGCCCACGGCGTGAGATCACCGTTGGAGGGCGCGGGGTGCCCGAGATCCTCCGAGTACTCGCGGAAGATGTTCATCAGCGACCGCGGCAGCGGTCGGGTCTCCGGCGACACCGAGAACGAGAGACCCACGGCGTGCCCTGGCGTCGGGTACGGGTCCTGCCCCACGATCAGCACGCGCACGGCGTCGAACGGCTGCTGGAACGCGCGCAGCACGTTGGCGCCGGCGGGCAGGTAGCGGCGGCCCGCGGCGTTCTCGGCGCGCAGGAACTCGCCAATTTCGGCGATCACCGGCGCGACGGGCGCGAGCGCGCGTGCCCACCCGGCCTCTACGACCTCTTCCAGTGGTCTGGCCATCAGCTGATCCTCCGCAGCTCGGCGCGGAACCGCTTGCCGCGCTGGACGTAGCTGTCGACGGCGTACTGGACGAGCTCGGGGTTCACCGCGAAGCCCTCCCGCACGCGCGCCGGGATGCCCATCACCATCGTGAGCGGCGCGATCTGCATCCGCGGCGACACGACGGCGCCCGCCGCGACGATCGCGCCTTCCCCCACGGACGAGCCGTTGAGCACCACCGAGCCCGACGAGATGAGCGCCCGGTTGCCGATCACGGCCGCCTCGATGTGGACGTTGTGCCCGACGGTGACCTCGTCGCCGATGATCGTCGGCTCCCACGCGGTGGTGTGGATGATGGAGCCGTCCTGGATGCTCGTGCGGGCGCCGATCTCGATCCGGCCGTCGTCGCCGCGCAGCACCGCCGTCGGCCACACGCTCGACTCGGCGCCGATCGTGACGTTGCCGATCACGACCGCGTCGGGATGGACGTACGCCTCGGGATGGATGTCCGGCTCGCTGTCGCCGAGTGCATAGACGGGCATCGCTGCAGCCTATGAGGCGGCCGTCCACGGCCGTGAGCGGCCTCACCCGCCGGTTCTGGAACGATCCAGACGCCGTCGACGCTATAGAGGGTGTACGAGCACGACACACGCATCGAAAGGACTGAACGCCAATGACCGACCGACTCCGCCGCGCCGTGCGCCGCCTCGACGAGTGGACGCTGATCGCGTTCAACCCGCAGCCGGTGTTGCGCCGCCGCTGAGCCAGTCCAGCCCCGAACCACCGCTCCCCAGCGACGCGCCCCCGTAGCCCGGATCCCGGGTACGGGGGCGTAGTGCGTCTGCGGGGAGAAGCGCTACTGGTTGGGCCGCAGCCGCATCCAGGCGAAGAACACCGCCGCCACCACGAGCATCACGATGCCCGCCCACAGGTTCATGTGGATGCCCGCGGACTTGTCGAGCTCCTCCTGCGGGGTGTCGACGACGGCGATGATCAGCAACAGCACGCCGTACGAGCCGAAGAGGATCGCGATCACGGTGCGCAGGTCGAACAGGGAGGACGCGGCGCTGGGGACCTCGTCGGTCTCCGGCTCCTTCGAGAGGTCAGCCATGGGAGTTCCGTCCTTCCTGATCAGAAGACGATGTAGAGCACGACGGTGAGGGCGATCACGAGCCCGCCGAGGGTGGTCGGCGAGCGGTACCACCCGGCGTTCTCACCCGTGGTCTCGTGGGTGCGCGACTCCTTGGGGGTCAGTGACCACACGAGACCGACCAGCTCGGAGTCCGGCTTCGGCGTGGTGAACAGCGACACCACCACACCGACACCGACACCGACCACGAAGGCGGCCGCCGCGCCGATGAAGCTGCCCGCCTGGCTCGACACGGCGATCACCTCGGCCGCGACGAGGCGGTCGATCACGATCGCGGCGATCGTGCCGGACACCAGCCCCGTCCAGCCCGCCGGGCCCGTCATCCGCTTCCAGAACAGGCCCAGGATGAAGATCGCGAAGAGCGGCGCGTTGAAGAAGCTGAACAGGGTCTGGATGTAGTCCATCAGGTTCTGGCTGCCACTGGCGATGAACGCCGTGCCGATCGCCAGCAGGCACCCGACCACGGTGACGACGCGACCGACCCGCAGGTAGTAGCCGTCCTCACGGCCCGGGCGGATCCAGTCCTGCCACAGGTCGTAGGTGAACACCGTGTTGAGCGAGCTGACGTTGGCCGCCATCCCGGCCATGAAGGCCGCGAGCAGGCCGGCCAGTGCCACGCCCAGCAGCCCGTTCGGCAGTACCTGGCCCATCAGCAGGGTGAGCGTGTCGTTGTAGGTGACGCCGCCGGGCGGTGCGTCGCCGCCACTCTTCTTCAGCTCGACGAGCTGCGGCACGAGCACTCCCGCGACCATGCCGGGCACCACGATGACCAGCGGGATCAGCGCCTTGGGGAAGGCTCCGATGATCGGGGTGCGGCGCGCGGCCGACATGCTCTTCGCCGACAGCGCGCGCTGCACCTCGGCGAAGTTCGTGGTCCAGTAGCCGAACGACAGCACGAACCCGAGACCGAACACGATGCCGACCACCGACAGGAAGCCGTTGGGGATCTCGGTGAGCGCGGTACCCGGCCACGACGACAGGTCGTCGGAGTAGCCCGCGGCCTCGATCTTCGCCTTCAGCCCGTCCCAGCCGCCGACGTTGGCCAGTCCGGCCACCGTGAGCGGGATGAGCAGGGCGAGGATCACGAAGAACTGCAGGACCTCGTTGTAGATCGCCGCCGAGAGTCCGCCGAGGAAGGTGTAGGCCAGCACCACGAGCGCGGCCACCGGGATCGCCACCGCGAGCGACCACCCGAGCAGCGCCTGCATCACCAGCCCGAGCGCGAACAGGTTGACGCCGGCGATGAGCACCGAGGCCAGTGCGAAGGTGACGCCGTTGACCCGCTGGGTGGTGGTGTTGAACCGCTTGCGCAGGAACTCCGGGACCGAGCGCGCCTTGCTGCCGTAGTAGAACGGCATCATCACGATGCCGAGGAACACCATCGCCGGGATGGCGCCGATCCAGTAGTAGTGCACGGTCGGCACGCCGTACTTGACGCCGTTCGCCGTCATGCCGATCAGCTCGATGGCACCGAGGTTCGCCGAGATGAACGCCAGACCGGTGACCCAGGCCGGCAGCGACCGCCCCGAGAGCAGGAAGTCCAGGCTGCTCGAGACCGATCTCCTGGCGGCGACGCCGATGCCGAGCACCAGCACGAAGTACAGGGCGATGAACACGTAGTCGTACCAAGCCGTGTCCAGGCGGTTCTCCGCCGCCGCCTGTGCGAGCACCGTCGTCATCGTCACGTGTCTCCCGCCGTCCAGGGCGCCCCGGTGCGCCGCTGGGCATCATGTGCCCGCGCACGGACCGGCGCCAGCGGTGACACGCGTCGCTGCCAATTCGTAGCGAACGGATCAGTGAGGTGCGGCCGTTCGGGCGATCATGATCAGGTGCTCGTGGGCCGCGGCCCCGGCGTCGGGGGCGGCCACAGCAGCGGCGAGCGCCGCCAGCGTCCGATGGACGTGCGTGCGACCCGTGCGGGTCGCGACCGTCCAGCCGCCGGGTATCACCCGCACCCGCAGCGCCGGGGCGAGCTCCTGCGCCGCGGCGGCCACGGCCGCCCGTCGACGCGGGCCCGCGACCAGCGCCGCGTCCGGGTCCAGCGGCGCACCGCCGCAGCCGCCGCACATCAGGGCATCACGTCGCCGGAGTTGGGGCCCAGCACCTGGCCGACGAAGAGGTTGCCGCCGGGGTCGGACGCGAGCAGCACCGCGGTCGGCGCGACCTCGTCGGGCGTGCCGAACCGGCCCAGCGGGAGCTCGGCCCGCTTCGCCCGCTTCCACTCCTCGTCGATGCCCTCGACCATCGCCGTGTCGATCGGCCCCGGCGCGATCACGTTGGCCAGCACCCCGCGCGGCGCCACCTCCAGGGCGAGCGACTTCGTCATGGCGATCACGCCGGCCTTCGCCGCGGCGTAGTGCGCCAGCGTCTCCCCGCCCTTGATCCCGAGCTGCGACGCGATGTTGACGATCCGCCCGCCGCCGCGGGCGAGCATGCCGGGCAGCACCGCGCGGTTGAGCAGGAAGACGCTGGTCAGATCGATGTCGAGGGTCTGCGACCACGTCTCGGTGGACAGCTCCTCGAACGGCGCCTGGGTGAGGACCCCGTGCGCGGTGACGAGCACGTCGACCTCACCGGCTGCTGCGACCGCTGCGGTCACGGCGGCCTCGTCGGTCGCGTCCAGCACCAGGCCGGCGATGGCGCCGAGCTCCTCGGCGACCTGCTCGACGGCCGGCGAGCGATCGGCCAGAACGACCGTCGCGCCCGCCGCCAGGAAGTGCGCGGCGATCGCGCGGCCGATGCCGCCGCAGGCACCGGTCACCAGCGCGTGCCGGCCGGACAGCAGGGTGGTCGTCGGGACGTCCATACCGTCTCCCTTCAGTCGCGCATGGCGACGGTCAAGGCTCCGTCGACCGTGACGGCCTGCCCGCTCACGTACGACGCGGCCGGGCCGGCCAGGAACGCGACCACCTCGGCGACCTCCTCCGGCCGCCCGACCCGACCCCACGGGATGTAGTCGCCGGCGGCGCGGAGGCCGTCGGGCCCGAGCGAGTTGACCGGGTCGCTCGACTGCGGCGTCTCGATCAGGCCGGGGATGATCGCGTTGGCGCGGATCCCGCGCGGGCCGAACTCCACCGCCAGGCTGCGGATCAGGCCGAGCACACCGGCCTTGGCCGCAGCGTAGTGCGCGTGCTCGGCCCAGCCGTAGATCCCGCCGGCGATCGAGGAGATCGCGACGATCGCACCGCCGCTCCCGAGATGGCGCAGGGCCGCACGGGCGGTGCGCATCACCCCGTGCAGATCGACCTGCATGATCTCGACCCACTGCGCGTCGGTCATCTCGACGAACGGCGCCGCCCGCAGGATGCCCGCGTTCGCGACGGCGACATCGAGCCGCCCCCACCGCTGCACGGCCGCGTCGACGAAGGCATCGACCGAGGCCGAGTCCCGGACGTCGACGTCGACCACCACCGCCTCGCCACCCTCCGCACGGACCGCCGCGAGCGTCTCCAGGGGATCGTGCGGGTCGCGCGGGAAGGTACCGATCACGACCCGGTGGCCCTGACGGGCGAGCGCGACGGCGGTCGCGGCACCGATCCCGGACGCCGCGCCGGTGACGACGGCGACGCGGCCGGTCACGAGGCGTCGCTCGGGTCGACCTCCGGGGTGACCCGCCTGGCGCCGAGGACCACCAGCCCCGACGCGACCGCCCCGAACGCGCCGACGTAGAGCGCCGCCGTGGAGTACGGCACCGCGGCCGCGGCCAGACCGGTCAGCGCGAACCCGCCGATGATCGCCCCGGGCTGGCTCATCGCGCCGATGAAGGAGCTGCCGGTGGCGCGGCAGTCGGTGGTGAAGCACTCCGCCTGGAAGAACATGATCGCCGCGTAGGGCCCGAGCAGGAAGAACAGCCCCATCATGTAGGTGACGACGACGTAGCCGGCGTTGTCGGGGCCGAGCAGCATCGCGGCGAAGAAGCCGCCCGAGAGCAGCCAGCCGACGGCGATCGTGTTGCGCCGCCCGAAGCGGTCGCCCGCCCAGCCGTGCGCCAGGTACCCCAGCGCGCCGACGAGGTTGGACACCACGACGAGCAGCAGGGTGCTCGACGCGTCGATCCCCTTGCCGCTCTCCAGGACCGTCGTGCCGAGCACGGAGAACGTCTGGATCGCGAACCAGTTGAGCAACCACGCGAGCGAGAGCACCAGCGTGTTGCGCAGGTGCGCGCCCCGGAAGATCTGCGCGAACGGGGCACCCGTGTGCCCGCCGAGGCCGAGCCCGTCGGCGAGCCGATCGGCCTCCGCGACCTCTCCGGAGCGGCGCAGGGCGCGGATGCGCAGCTGCGCCTCGAACTGCGGGCTCTCCCGCAGCCGGCGGCACAGCAGCGCGATGAGGAGCGCGGGGATCGTCGCGAGCAGGAACGCCAGCCGCCAGGCGTCGGCCCCGAAGACGGCCGTCACTCCGGCGACGAACGCCGCGGCGAGCAGCGCGCCGATCGGCCAGCCCGTCTGCACCATCGAGTAGACGAACCCGCGGTGGCGGCGGATCTTCTCGTCATCCGTCAGGGCGTACAGCTCGTTGAGGTAGGTCGCGTTGACCGACTGCTCGGCGAGGCCGAGGCCGCTGACCGACCGCACCCCGATCAGCGACGCGGCGCCGACGCTGGCCGCCGTGGCCGCGGAGGACACCGCGGTGCCCGCCACCGTGATGATCATTCCCTTGCGCCTGCCGAGCTTGTCGACCATCGGGCCGACACCGAGCACGACGATCGCCGTGCCCACGCTGACCAGCGTGGACACCAGCAAGGCGTGGCTCGTCGTCCAGCCGAACGACTCCTCGATGCGCGGCAACAACGTGCCGAAGAGGATGAAGTCGTAGACGGCGACGGTCCACGCGAGGAACGCGATGCGGGTCGCCCGGCGCGTCTCGCGCACGGGGACCCGGCGCAGGGCCGGCTCGGCCGTGCCACCGGGCACGGAGGTGGGTGAGGTGGACATCGGGTGGGTCCTTCCGCAGCAGATCAGGACGTGCGGGGGTCAGGACGTGCGGGGGCGGCGCTGGACGAAGTCGCGGGCGATGGCGTCGAAGGTCGTCCAGGTGACGCCCTCATGGCCGGAGATGTGCTCGATCAGCCGCTCGAGCATGAGCAGCACCTGCGGTCGGCCCGAGACGTCCGGGTGGATGGTGAACGTGAAGACCGCGTAGTCGCTCTCGCGGTACACCCAGTCGAACTGGTCGCGCCACATCTCCTCGATGTGCCGCGGGTTCACGAAGCCGTGGCTGTTCGGGCTGGTCTTGATGAACATCATCGGCGGCAGGTCGTCGAGGTACCAGCTGGCCGGGATCTCGACGAGGTCGGTCTCCTGCCCGCGCACCAGTGGCTTCATCCAGGTCGCGGCGGGCTGGTCGTAGTCGATCGGGGTCCACTCGTCGCCGACGCGCACGTAGTACGGCTCGAAGTCGCGGTGCATGAGCGAGTGGTCGTAGGCGATGCCCCGCTCGATCAGGAGCTCGTTGGTGACCCGGCTGAACTCCCACCACGGCGCGACGTACCCGGTAGGACGCCGGCCGGTGCGGCCCTGGATCAGCTCGATGCAGTGGTCGAGGATGTCCGACTCCTGCTGGCGGCTCATCGCGATCGGGTTCTCGTGGCTGTAGCCGTGCACCCCGATCTCGTGGCCGGCCGCGACCACCTGCTCGAACTGCTCGGGGAACGTCTCGACCGAGTGCCCCGGCCAGAACCAGGTGGACGGCAGGTCGTAGCGCTCGAACAGCTTGTTGATGCGCGGCACGCCGACCTCACCGGCGAAGATGCCCCGCGAGATGTCGCCGGGCGAGTCCTCCCCGCCGTACGAGCCGAGCCAGCCGCCGACCGCGTCGACGTCGACGCCGAACGCGACGAAGATCTCCTTGGCCATGCTGGGTCCCCCTTCGGGGTCGGTGCTCAGGCCACTGACCCGAGCTGCTTCGCGACCTGGTCGGGTGCCAGGTCGGTGGACAGGAGCAGGGCGAGCGCGATGCGGCCCTGCACCGCGGGCAGTGCGAGCGGGACGGCGCCGGCGGCGACGAGGTCGGCGCCGCCGCCGTCGCCGTAGACGGGCCGCACCGGCCCGAACGTGACCCGGGTCGACAGGCCCACCACCACCCCTTGCCGGGTCAGGTCGGAGACCGCGCCGGCGAATCCGGGCGGCGCGTTCCCGACCCCGGTACCGGCGACGACGACCCCCCGGGCGCCGCCGTCGGCCGCGGCCAGCAGGAGGTCGGGCTGCGCGCCGGGATAGGCCAGCAGGACATCGACCCGGACGTCGTCGAGCGCGGCGGTCGGGTGCTCGATCACCACCGGCCGGTGCGGGAGCGCGTGCACCGTCACGCAGCCGTCGAGCACCGTCGCGAGCCGGCCCGTGCTCCCGGTGAACGCCGCCAGGTCGACGGTGTGCGCTTTGCGCACGCCGCGGGCGGCGAGGACCGCCCCGCCGAACGCCACGACCACCCCGTGCCCGCGCAGCTGCGGGTCCGCGGCCACCGTGACGGCGTCGGCGAGGTTGCGCGGGCCGTCGGTGTCGGCGACGTCCGCGCTCCGCTGCGCCCCGGTGAGGACGACCGGCCGCGGGTCGGCGTGGACGAGATCGAGCAGGATCGCCGTCTCCTCCAGGGTGTCCGTCCCGTGGGTGATGACGATGCCGTCGACATCCGGCCGGCTCAGGTGCGCGGCCACCGCGTCGGCGATCGTGCGGAGGTCGGCCAGCGTCAGGTTGTAGGACCCGACGCGCAGGACGTCGTGCGCCTCGACGGTGATGCCGGCCGGCACTGTCGCACCACCGACGAGCCGATCGGCGCCGTCGGTCGCGAGCAGCGCCCCATCGGCGTCCGAGCGGCGCGCGGAGATCGTGCCTCCGGTCGCGAGAACGACGACGTGGGGCATCAGGTCCGACCTCTCTGCCGAGCTCCGGCGGGTTCGTGTGGCAGGGAGTCAAGCAGACACAATCGTTTGTGGCAATCGTTTGTGTAAACCGGATCCGTCGCTAGGCTGTGGTGGACGGGCTGGACGGGGAGAGGCGGTGCGCCGGATGGGCGACGTGCGACCGGGCGCGCCCGTGACGCTCCGGATGATCGCCGACGAGGCCGGCGTGAGCGTGTCGACGGTGTCGCGCGTGCTCAGCGCCGAGGGCACCGACGCGCACCGCTGGGCGGCCGCCGGCACCGTCGAGCTCATCCGGGAGCTGGCCCGCAAGCGCGACTACCGCCGCAACCCGCAGGCCGTCGGCCTGCGCACCAACCGCTCCGGCCTGGTCGGCGTGCTCGTCCCGCGACTGCAGGACTTCGTGCTGGCCACGATCTACGAGGGGATCGAGGAGGCGGCCACCGAGAACGGCCTCTCCACGTTCGTCACGAACTCGCTCGACGTCCCGGCCAACCAGATCGCGCGCACCGAGATGATGCTGCAGCGCCGGGTCGACGGGATGATCTTCGGCGACGCCCACATCGGCGACGGGTTCCTGGATTCGATCGCCGCCCGTGGCGTGCCGTTCACGCTCGTCTCCCGGCGGGTGGGCAACCACGTCTCCGCGACCTGCGACGACTCGCTCGGCGGGCGGCTCGTCGGCGAGCACCTGGTCGCGTCGGGTCGTCGTCGGCTCGGGGTGCTGGCCGGCCTGCAGTTCGCGTCGACGGCGCAGGAACGGACCGCGGGCGCCGTGGGCGCCTTCCGCGCGGCCGGTCTGGAAGTTCCGGACGACCGGGTCGTCTGGGGCCCGTTCGACGCTGCGGGCGGACGCCGTGCGGCAGAGCAGCTGCTGGCTGCCGAACCGTTCCCGGACGCGATCTTCGCCACCAACGACTTCGCCGCCATCGGCGCGCTCGGTGTGCTGCGCGACCGCGGCCTGCGCGTGCCCGACGACGTGGCGCTGATCGGCTACAACGACACCCCGCTCGCCGCCGAGATCCTGGTCCCGCTCACCACGGTCCGCTCCCCCATGCACCGGATGGGGCGGCGCGGCGTCGAGCTGCTGATCGAGGTGCTCGGCGGCGGGACTCCGGAGTCGGAGCGACTCGCGCCTGAGCTCGTGGTCCGTCAATCCGGTTGACGGCTACTTGAGCCCGGAGTGCGCGATCCCCTCGACGAACTGGCGCTGGGCCACCACGAAGACGACCAGGATCGGGACGACCGTCATGGTGGCCGCGGCCAGCTGGGTGTTCCACATCTCGCCGCCGTAGGCATCGGTGAAGCGGGTGAGCGCCTGCGGCAGCGTGAAGAGCTCGGACGAGGTGAGGTAGACCGTCGGCTCCAGGTAGAGGTTCCAGGACGAGAGGAACGTCAGGATCGCCACGGCCGACAGCGCCGGCTTGGCCAGCGGCAGGCAGATCCGCAGCCACATCCCCGGCCGGCCCAGCCCGTCCAGCCGGGCGGCCTCCTCCAGCTCCACGGGCAGCGTGAGGAAGAACTGCCGCATGATGAACGTGGCCAGCACGCACGGCGCGGCCAGCGCGGTGACCAGGATCAACGGCCAGTGCGTGTTGACCAGGCCGAGCTGCTTGAACATCTGGAACAGCGGCACGATCGTCACCTCGCTGGGCACGAGTAGCCCGACCAGCACCACCAGGAACAGCGCGTTCGCGCCGGGGAACCGGATCCGGGCGAACGCGTAGCCGGCCATGGCCGACACCACCATGGTGATCGCCGTGACGGCGATCGCGATGTAGACGCTGTTGAGGTACTGCCGCGCGAACGGCTGGAAGGTGAACGCCTCGCCGTACGCGTCGAGCGTCGGGTGCGCGGTCCAGAGCGTCGGGGGCGCCGCGAAGATCTCCTCCAGGGGCTTGACCGAGGCGGCGACCATCCAGACCGTCGGCACCACGAACGGCAGCGCGAGCACGATCAGTGCCGCGACCAGCACGAACCGGCGGAAGACGTCAGTTCTCAAGGAACACCCACCTCCGGCGCAGCTGCCACTGCAGCAGCGTGAGCAGCAGGACGAAGGTCAGCAGCATCAGCGCGAGCGTCGAGCCGTAGCCGATGTCGTTGAACGCGAACGCCTGCTGGTAGACGTAGAAGACCAGCACGGTGGTCGACAGCTCCGGCCCGCCGCCGGTCAGCACGGCGATCTGCGCGAACGATTGCAGCGCCCCGACGACGGTGATGATCGCCGTCAGCAGCACGGTCGGCGAGATCAGCGGCAGCGTGATCCGGAAGAAGAGCGTCCGGGGCCCGGCGCCGTCGATCCGAGCCGCCTCGTACAGCTCGCGCGGCACCGCCTGCAGGGCCGAGAGGAACAGCACCATGTTCACCCCGACGCTGCGGAGCATCTGCGTGACGATCACCGACGCCATCGCGGTGTCGCCGTGCTGCAGCCAGTTGGGGCCCTCGATGCCGACCACCCCGAGCATCCCGTTGATGCCGCCGTTGTCCTGCAGCAGGAAGCCCCAGACCAGCGTCCAGGCCACCACCGACACCACGACGGGCGAGAAGAACAGCGTGCGGAACAGGGTGGCGCCCCGGAACCGCCGGTTGAGCAGCACCGCGAGCAGCAGCCCGACCGCGATGTTCAGCACCACCACGCCGGCCGAGAAGACCGCGGTGGCGCCCAGCACCGCGCCCAGCTGCGGATCGGCGGCCAGCTCGGCGTAGTGGGCACCGCCGACGAACGTCTGCCGGCCGGTGAAGACGTTCCAGTCGTTGAGGCTGTACCAGATCGCCAGCCCCACCGGGAACAGCACGAACAGCGCCACCCCGAGCAGCTGCGGGGCGATGAAGGCGTAGCCGGTGAGCACGTCCCGGCGCCGGGTCGTCCAGAAGGCGGTGCGCCGCTCGGGCTGCCGCACCTCGGTCGGCGGCGGCCGGTGGAGGACGGAGGTCATCACTTGGCGAGGATCGGCTGGATCGCGGCGCAGACGGAGCCGAGTACGGCCGGGATGTCGGCGTTCGGCTTCCACATGGCGTCCAGCGCCGTCCGGCCCTTCTTGGCGATCTCGGCCGGGCTGGTGTGGTTGGGCAGGGTGACCGCGTTCGGCAGCTGATCGATGACCGCGGACTGCAGCTGTGGCGCGCTCAGCACCTTGTTGGTGGCGGCCAGCTGGTCGGCCGTCAGCAGCGACGTGCGCGGCGGCGGGAAGTACTGGGCGAGCTTGCGCGCGTTCTCCGGGCTGGTCAGGTAGGCGAGGAAGTCCGCGGCCTGCTCGGGGTGCTTGCTGGAGGCCAGCACGCCCACCCCGGCCTGACCGAGCACGGAGTAGTGCCCCTTCGGACCGGCCGGCAACGGCACCAGGTCGTAGGCGAAGGTGCCCTTCAGCAGCGATGACCGCGACACCTGGGCCACTGTGAAGGCGGCGTCACCGGCGAAGAAGTCGGCCGTGACGCCGGGACCGGGCATCGCCTTGGACGTGAACGCGGCATCGTGCAGGAACGTGAACGCCTGCTGCATCTCCGGGCTGGTGAGCGTGCAGGTCCGACCGTCCGGGGTCCAGGCGCTCGCGCCCCAGCCCGTCCAGACCGTAGCGAGCATGTTCCAGGAGGCGTAGTCGAAGTCGCGGATCACGAACCCGGCCTTGCCCGTCTTCGCCGCGACGGCCGCGCCGGCGGCCGCGACCTGGTCCCAGGTGAGCGTGGCCGGGTCGATCGTCTGCCCGGCCGCCGCCAGCAGGTCCTTGTTGACGTAGAGCGCGTACGGCGAGTTGGAGAACGGGTAGGCGAACAGCTGCCCGTCCCGGCTGAACTCCGCGGTCACGCTGCCGAGCAGGTCGTCGTAGTTCCAGCCCGGCGTGGCCCGCATTTTGTCGGTCAGCGGCAGCAGCGCGTCGGAGGCGATCAGGTCCTTCGACAGGTCGCCCATCCACGCCAGGTCCGGGGCGTTGCCGCCGGCGATCTGGGTGGTGAGGGTGGTGTTGTAGTCGGCGAAGGGCAGGCTCTCGAAGCTGATCGACGACACGTCGGGGTGCGCGGCGCGGTAGGCGTCGCCGATCGAGGTGAAGAGCTTGAGCTGATCCGCGTTGGAGGTCCAGACGGTCATCCGCAGCGCGGCCGGGCCGGCCGGCGCGGCGGCCGGGGCGCCGCAGGCCGCGGTCAGCGCGACGACGGCGGTCAGCGCGACGGCGCCGAGCAGCTTCCTTGCTGTGAGCATTGCGCGTTCCTCTGTTCAGTAACCGATGATCTCTGGCCAGCTGAGCTCGACCCCGGCCGCGACGAGCCGGGCCTGGAGCTGCTCGACGAGCGCGGGGTCGCGGGCGACCTGCTGCGGGCTCAGCCCGCGGTCGAGGCAGAAGGCCGCCAGCTCGCCGGCGGACTCGCCGATGTTCCACTCGACGGGATGGAGCCGGTACGCCCCGTTGGTGATGTGGGTGGTGCCGATGTTCTTCGCCGCCGGCAGCAGGTTCTGCGTCCTGACGGGCACCAGCGCGCCGAGCGGGATCTCGAACGGTGCGCACTCGACGTCGATGTAGTTGTCGCCGCCGGTGGAGGGATGCAGGTCGATCCGGTACATGCCGATCCCGACCGAGCCCTCGAACCGGGCCGGCCCGTCGTACCCGCGGACCTTGATCGAGACGTCCTGCTCGCGCACGGTGGTCAGCGCCTGGATCCGCCGGGACTCCCTGATGTACGGGGCCTGCGCGAACCCGTCCGCCGTGCCGACGACGTCGCCGCGCAGCCGCAGCCCCGGCCAGCCGTGGCCGCCGTCCGGGCGGGGCGCCTCGGTCTGCAGCCAGTGCACGTACGCCCTGGACTGGGCCTTGGCGGCGGTCAGGTGCCGATCTCGATCAGGGGTGTCGATGATCGAGCCGCCGACGTAGTCCAGCTGCGGCCAGTTGGCCAGCACGATGTCGCTGTCGTAGAAGCCGTCGGTGAAGTTGTGGCGGGCCGCGATCCGGCGGAACTGCCAGAGGTCGCGATCGCCGGCGTCGAACCGCGGGTCCCCCGTCGCGTCGGCGGCCGGGTTGACGACCATGGTCCGCTCGACCGGGGCACCGGTGCGCGGGTCGGGCGCGACGAACGACAGCATCGGCGCGCCCCAGAACGGCAGCTCGAACGATCGCCAGAGGTCGTAGTCGGCCGGTCGGGGGATGGTGTGGTCGCCGGCGACGTGGTCGACGACGAAGCACCAGGCGATCGACTGCACGTTGGTGGGATCGGCGACCTCCGGGGCGCTCGGCTCGCCGGTCTGCGCGCGCGACTCCGCCCCCACCACGTACTCGGTGCCGGTCAGCGGCAGCAGGTCGCCGATCTCCGTGCCGTCCAGCACGAACTCGGCCGCGACGACCGTCTCGATCCCGGTCTGCGGATCGGCGACCGTGACCGTGCGGACCACGCCGTCGGTCACGTCGGCGGCCACGGGCACGGCCGGCATCAGCACGGTCAGCCGACCGCTCGCCCGGTACGGGTCGAGCATCGAGTTGATCACTGCGAGCGCGACGCGCGGTTCGTGGCAGAGCCGGCTGACCCGACCCCGGCCGGGGTTGAGCTCCCGGTCGGCCCGCGCGGCCGCCGTCAGTGGGTAGTGGTCGCGGTAGTAGCGGCGGATGCCGTCGCGCAGCGCCCGGTAGCGGGCGGTGACGCCGAACCGCTCGACCCAGATGTGCTCGTCGGGAGGCACCGCCTGGGAGGTGAGCTGCCCGCCGAGCCACGGGTACTCCTCGGTCAGCACGACCCGGCGGCCGCGCTCGAGCAGCGCCAAAGCCGCCGCCACCGAGCCGAGCCCGCCCCCGATGATCGCGACGTCCGCGGTGATCGTGGTGCTCATGACGGGCGACCGATCATGGTCTCGCCGGGCTCGATCTCCGCCTGCAGCAGCCGCTGGATCTCCAGGCCCGCCCAGTCGGCCGGGTCGGTGGCGATCAGGGTCTGCAGCAGGTCGAGCGCCTCGGCGGCGACCTGCTCGCGGGGGATGTGGAACCCGGTCAGCGTCCGACCGTCGGCGCGATGCGCGCCCACCTCGCCGAGCGCGGCCACCGAGATCTCCGCCGGCACCGCGACACCGGCCGCGGTCAGTGCGTGGATCACGTCGTCGAGCAGGATGGCGTCCTCCGCGATGATCACCGATGCCTCGGTGGCGAGGGCCAGCCGGGCCAGGTCGTCGATCCGCTCCTCGCCGACCAGGAGGAATGCCAGCCGCCCGGCCGCCGAGGCGGCTTCCACGGCGGTGCGCCGGTCGCGCGCGGACGGGGTCTCGCGGCCGCGGTGCACGTAGAGCGCCTGCCGGTGCCCGGCGGCTGCTGCCTGGACGATCAGCGTCGCGGTCGGGGTGACGTAGTCGATCCCCACGTACGGCACGGCGGCCGCGGTCTCGTCGCGGCGGCCGACGGCGACGAACGGGAACTGCTCGGCCACCAGCCGCTCCAGGTCGGAGCCGACCATCTGCTGGCCGAACAGGATGGCCCCGTCGGCCAGCCGCAGCCGGGTCTTGCGGTGGAACAGGCTACGGGTGCCGTTCTCCACCGGCGAGGAGGTGAAGAACAGCAGGTCGCAGCCGACCTGCTCGGCGGCCCGCTCGATGCCGTTGAGCAGCGGCCCGTAGAAGTCCATGCTCTCCGGCGACAGGGCGGGCTCGTAGGTGAAGATGCCGACGATCTGGCTGTCCAGCCCGGCCAGGCGCCGCGCCGCCGGATCGGCGACGTAGGTGGCCTGCTCGATCGCCTGCTTGACCCGGGCCCTGGTGGCCTCCGGGATCCGCACGTTCGAGCCGTCGCGGTCGTTCAGCACCATCGAGACGGTGGTCTGGCTGACCCCGGCGATCTCGGCGATCACGCGTTGGGTGACCCGACGCGGCCTTCCTGGCATCGTTCCTCCACGCTGATAATGCCTATTGGCAACGAGCTGAGTGGACGCTAGCGCGGGTCGTGACAGATCGCAAGTCCGCCCTTGACAGTCCGCGATCGTCACTGAGAGTGTTCCGCCCGCTGATCAGATAATAGCCATTATCAGTGAGACCAAGGAGCAGACGATGACGTCACCCCGCATCGGTCGGCGCGGCTTCCTCGGCGCCGCGATCGCGGCCGGGGTCGTGCTGGTGGCCGACCCCACCCCGATCGCCGCCCACGCCGCCGCGGGCGACGTGACTCTCGGTGCCGGCGGGATCAGCCTGCTGGCGTCGGTCGGCGGCCGGCTCGCCATCCGCGACGGCGCCGGGGTCACCCGCAGCGTCGGCTCGAAGTTCCAGGTCAAGGACAGTGCCTCCGGTATTCACACCTCCGTCGGCGGCACCCCGACGCTGTCCGCCCTGCCTGACGGCACCCAGGCGATCCGCATGGACTACACCTTCGACGCCGCGGCCGGTCCGACCACCGTCACCGGCTGGTTCAGCGTGAGCACGAACCATGCACGGCTCGAGTGGCGGATCACCGGCGCGAGCACGCTGGTGCCGGACGGCTTCCTGTTCAGCCGGGCGATCCAGAGCCCGACCGCACCCGACGACTACATCGCGATCGCCGAATGGGTCCGCGACTCCGCCGGCGGCATCCCGTACGAGGACACGGTCGGGGTCGCACACACCTCGAGCTGGGGCGCGACCCACGGGATGTTCCTGCTGGAGCGCTCCCGGCAGGCCTGGACCAACGCCACCTGGGTGCACGCGCCCGGCGTCGCTGATCCGGCGGGTGGCTGGACCAGCACGGCCGACTTCTTCTTCTCCGAGACCCGGCCCTCGGCCACCGCCACGATCGGCCGCGGCGCCCAGCTCGGTCTGGAGCTGACCACCAACGCCGACTTCAACCTCTACGCCACCGCGGGCGCACCGATGGAGCTCACCGCGCTCGTCGCGAACGGTGGCGCCGCCCGGCCCGTCGAGCTGGAGCTGTGGGTCCGCGCGTTCGACGGGGCGCAGGTTGCCGCGACGACGGTCACCGGCACGGTGGCTGCCGCCGGTACGTGGCAGCACACGTTCACCGTGCCGGCTCAGGCCGCCGGGATCGTGACCGCCGAGGTGGTCGTCCGCTCCGGCGGCGACCAGGCGTTCGCCCGGACCACCCTCGCAACGCTGCCGCCGTTCAGCTACCAGGCGGGCGCCACCAGCATGTTCGGGATCGCGAACTACCCGTGGCTGCTGCGCCCGTCCAAGACGGCGGTCCTGGATCTGTGGCAGAAGGTCGGGATCAACCTGGTGCGGATCTCCTACGCCGGCGGCCCCGGCCTGCCTCCGGCCGACTTCGACGCCCGCGGGATGGGGCACAACATCGAGCTGCAGCCCGACCTCGACGCGGCCGACCCGGCGAAGTGGGCGGCGGACAACCTCGCGATCGCGGTCGGCGCCGGAGCCCCCTACTTCGAGGTCGGCAACGAGCTGAACCGTCCGTTCAACACCGGCCAGGCGGCGCAGAAGTACCTGGACAAGGCGCTGCGGCCCGTCTTCGACCGCAGGGCGGCCACCGGCGCCCAGATCAAGCTCATGAACAACGGCCTGGCCGGGATGGACAAGCCGTGGGTGGAGAAGTTCGTCGAGGCCGGCGGCTGGCCGCTGATCGACGCCTTCGCCTACCACCCCGGCCGCGGCAACTTCACTCCCGACTACGACCCCGGCGACGTCCTCGACCCGGGCAGCAACGGCAACTACTGGAACTTCTACGGGGGCCTCAGACAGCTCAAGGCCCTGATGGCGCAGCACGGCCCGAAGGAGATCTGGCTGACGGAGGCGTACGCGGCGACGAAGCCGAACAGCTGGTGGCACGACACCTACCGGCATGCCGCCGAGAACGTGTTGCTCACGCTGGCGCTGGCCAAGGCGGACGGGATCCGGTGCGTCTGCTGGTACCAGTTCTTCGACTCGGTGCTGGGCATGCCGCAGGTCGCCGACCACGAGAACGCCGAGTACCACTACGGCCTCATCAACCGCGATCTCTCGCCGAAGCCGTCGCTGCTGGCGTACGCGACCGCGGCCAGGACGCTGGACCGGGCCACCTCCGCCGGCTGGCACACCTTCCCCGATCCACTGACGAAGGGCCTGCGCTTCAGCACCCCCGACGGACCGGTGAGCGTGCTGTGGAACCGCGCCGACGGCTACCTGCTCAACACCGCCGGCACGCGCACGGACTGGCACTTCCCGGCGCCGGAGGTCTGGGTCGATCCGTGGCCGACCAAGACGACGATCACGGTGCCCGCCACCGGGCCGTCGGTCCGGCAGGTCGACGCGATCGGCCAGGTCACGACGCTACCGGTGACGGGCGGCCACGTGACGCTGACGCTCGACGGCGCGCCCCGGATCTTCCACGGCCTATCGGGTTGATCGGCCGGCGGTGACGTGTCACCGTCAGCCATCCAACGGCGGGGGGCGGGGATGGTCGGGGCGGTACGCCAGGAGCCACCGGACACGGCGGTCGTCGACATCGGGCCCGATCCGGCACCCGCAGCCCGCCGGCCCCGTCCCGGCGGTGACGCGTGGCCGCTCCTGCTCCCCGCGCTGCTGCCCGTCGCGCTCTTCAGCGTGTGGCCGCTGGTGCAGGGGCTCGCGCTCGGCTTCACCGACAGCCGGGCCGGTCGCAACGTCACGACGTCGTTCACCGGTGTCGACAACTACGTCGCGTTGCTGGACAACAGCCTCTTCTGGTCGTCGTTCCGCATCGGCCTGATCTGGGCGGTGGCAGTCACCGTGCTCCAGTTCGTCTCAGGCTTGGGGCTCGCGCTGCTGCTCAACGCCGACCTGCGGTTGCGGTGGCTCACCCGCACGCTCGCGCTGGTGCCGTGGGCGATGCCGCCGGTGATCATCGCGATCATGTGGAAGCTGCTGCTCAACCCGCAGTACGGGGTGGCCGGCAACGTCGACTGGCTGGGCCAGTTCAGCACCGCGCTGCCCGCCGTCATCGTCGTCGGGGTGTGGGCCGGGATGCCGCAGACGACGATCACGCTCCTGGCCGGCCTGCAGTCCGTCGACGCGTCGCTGCACGAGGCCGCCGCCGTCGACGGCGCCGGGCTGTGGCGCCGGTTCTGGCACGTCACGCTGCCCGGGCTGCGCACCGTTGCCGTCGCGATCACGACCCTCGACTTCATCTGGGCGTTCAACTCGTTCGGCCTGGTCTACGTGCTCACCGCCGGCGGACCCGGCGGCCAGACGATGCTGCCGATGCTGTTCGCCTACAACGAGGCGTTCGGCGCCGGGAACTTCGGCTACGCCGCCGCGATGGCCAACGTGATGGTCGTGCTGATCGTCGGGTTCCTGCTGTTCTACCTGCGCTCGCAGCTGCGGGGTGCCAAGTGAGGGCCCTCGGCCGGCCGGCGCAGTACCTCGCCCTCGCCGCGTACCTGGTCTTCCTCGGGTTCCCGCTGCTCTGGCTGCTGTCCAGCGCGCTGAAACCGGCCGCCGAGCTCGCCATCGGTGGCACCGGGCTGCTGCCGGCCGATCCCACGCTGGCGAACTTCGGCGACGCGATCGTGCGCGCCGATCTCGGTGTCGCGGCCTGGAACAGCGCCCGCGTCGCCCTCGGCGCGACGCTGGCCGTACTGGTGATGGCGCTGCCGGCGGCGTACGCGCTGGCGCGGTTCCGCACCCGTCTCAAGATCGTGGCGAACGGGTGGGTGCTGATCAGCCAGGTGTTCCCGGTGATCCTCGTGGTGCTGCCGCTGTTCCTGATCCTGCGGCAGTTCCGGCTGGTCGACAGCCTGTGGGGGCTCACGCTCGTCCACGCCGTGTACGCGCTGCCGTTCGCGCTCTGGATGATGCAGGGCTACATCGCGGCGATCCCGCGCGACATCGAGGAGGCCGGTGCCGTCGACGGGGCCGGCCGGGCCCGCATCCTCACCAGCATCATCGCGCCGCTGCTGGTACCGGGGTTGGTGGCCACCGCGATGTTCACGCTGATCTCGTCGTGGAACGAGTTCTTCTTCGCGCTCGTGCTCATCCAGGACCCGGACAAGGTCACCCTGCCACTAGCCCTGTCCCGCTTCGTCAGCGCCGAGGGGCAGGTGCAGCTCGGCGCGCTCGCTGCCGGCGCGCTGCTGGCCACCGTGCCCAGCCTGCTGTTCTTCGCAGCGGTCCAGCGCCGGCTCACCTCCGGCATGCTCTCCGGGGCGGTGAAGGGATGACCCGCTTCGCTGCGCTCCTCGCCGGCCTCGCTCTCGCCCTGACGGGCTGCGCCACGGCCGCGATCCCGCCGACACCGCAGAACACCGGCCCCACCAACATCAGGTTCCAGAGCCTGGCCTTCCAGAGCACCAGCGTCGCCGCCACGAAGAAGATCGTCGACGACTGGAACGCCGCCCGTCCCGACATCGCGGTGTCGCTGCGGCAGGGCAGCTTCGAGTCGGTGCACAGCCAGCTCGTCACGCAGTTCATGGCCGGCACCGCACCCGACGTCATCCACGACGAGTCGGCCGACATCACCGGCTTCGCGCGCCAGGGCTACCTCGCCGACCTCGGGCCCCACCTCTCCCCCGCCACCCGCAGCGCGATCCCGCAGGGCATCTGGGACACCGTCACCGTCGACGGGAAGATCGTCGCCGTCCCCACGATGCTCCAGTCCTACGTGGTGTTCGCCAACCCGGCGCTGCTCGGCGAGGTCCCGACCGGGGAGTCGCTGAGCTGGGACGCCCTCGCCGCCCTCGCTCGCCGGGCGACGACCGGATCGGTGAAAGGCCTGGGCTGGGGGCTGCGGCAGCCCACCGCGCCCGTCATGTCGCTGGGCATGAACTTCGACGCCCGGTACTTCGACGGCGACGACATCACGGTCGGCGACGCCGAGCTGGAGCTCCCGCGGCGCATCCACGACATGGCGTGGGTGGACGGCTCGCTCGACACCACGTCGCTCACGCAGAGCGGCTCCGACGTGATCAAGGGCTTCCTCAACGGCCGGTACGCGATGGTCGTCGCCGGCAGCTTCATCGCCCAGCAGCTCACCGAGACCGCGCCGCCCGGTTTCCGGTGGACGGTGTTGCCGCCGCTCGCGGGCACCTCGGCCCACCAGTCGGCGAACCCGCAGACGCTGTCGGTGCCCGTCGACAGCCCCAACATCGCCCAGTCCGTCCAGTTCATCGAGAACTTCGTGCAGGCGCAGAACCTCGCGGCGGTGGCGCAGGGCGAGTGGCTGATCCCCACCTCCGCACCTGCCCGCGCCGCTGTCGTCGCCGCGACCGGCGGCCAGGACGGCTGGTCGGCGACCCTGGCGGGCGCCCCGAACCTGATCAAAGCCCCGTTCCAGTCGGTGCAGCGCTACCCGCAGTGGAAGGACCAGATCGCCACCCCGGCACTGCAGCGCTACCTGGGCAACCGGATCGACCTGGCCGCCCTCCGCACCCAACTCACCGAAGGCTGGCAGCAGGTGGCGCGCTGACCAGCGGCTGCTCCGGCGACCGGCAGCCACGACCCTGATCACGATCCGGCGGTCTCGGCCGGAACAGCCGACTCGCCGTCGTGGTAGCTCAGGCCGGCAGTGCCTTCGCGAAGCAGCGGCTCATCGGGTACGTCCGATAGTGGCCGAACGACGGCATCCGGGTGTAGCCCGCCGCGGTGTAGAGCGCGATGGCCGCTGACTGCGGGGTCCCCGTCTCCAGGATGGCGCGGGTCCGGCCGGCCGCCACGGCGCTGCCCTCCAGCGCGGCGAGCATCGCGCGGGCGAACCCGTGCCCACGCCGGTGCGGTGCCACGAACATCCGCTTGACCTCGGCGTCCCCGTCGCCGACCGCCGGGTCATCGGGGTCGGAGTCGCGGGCCCGCCACCCACCGGAGGCGACGGGCTCGCCGTCGACGTAGCCGACGAGGAACACGCCGCGCGGCGGGAGGAAATCGTCGACGGCGACCACGGTCTCGTCGCCGGCATCTCCGTACGCCTCGCCGTAGAAGGCGTAGAGCTCGGCGATCAGCTTCTGCGCATCGGGATGGTCGATCGGGACGACCCGGATGTCGATCACCGGGCCGACCCTACGACGTTCTAGCCACTGCTCTTCGCGCGCTGTCGCCAGGTGGTGAGCGCGCGCTCGGTGTAGCCGTTGGGCTCGGTCCGACCGCTGAAGACGAGGTCGAGCGCGGCCTGGAACGACGCGCTGCCCTCGAGGTCCTTGGCCATGGGCTGGTACCCGGGCTCGCCGGCGTTCTGCTCGTCGACGAGTGCGGCCATGCGCGCGAACGTCTCGCGGACGGTCGAGTCGTCGACGAGACCGTGGTGGATCCAGTTGGCGATGAGCTGGCTGGAGATGCGCAGGGTGGCGCGGTCCTCCATCAGCCCGACGCCTTCCAGGTCGGGCACCGTGGAGCAGCCGATGCCGAGCCCCACCCAGCGGACGACGTAGCCCAGGATCGACTGGGCGTTGGTCTCCAGCTCGTGGCGCTTCTCGTCGTCGCTCAGGTCACCGTCGAGCAGTGGGACGGTGAGCATGCCGCGCCGGTCGGTGCGGCGGTCGGCGAGCGCGCGCTGGCGGGCGGAGACGTCGGTGCGCAGGTAGTGCAGCGCGTGCAGGGTGGCGGCGGTCGGCGAGGGCACCCACGCGGTGCTGGCGCCGGCCTGCGGCTGCGCACCCTTCTGCTCCAGCATCGCGGCCATCGCGGCGGGCTTGGCCCACATGCCCTTGCCGACCTGCGCGTGCCCGGCGAAGCCCGCAGCCAGCGCCACGTCGACGTTGGCGTCCTCGTAGGTGGTGAGCCACTCGGTGGCCTTCATGGCGTCCTTGCGCACCACCGGGCCGGCGAGGAAGTCGGTGTGGATCTCGTCGCCGGTGCGGTCGAGGAAGCCGGTGTTGACGAAGATGACGCGATCGGCGGCCCGCGCGATGCAGGCGCCCAGGTTGACCGAGGTGCGCCGCTCCTCGTCCATGATCCCGATCTTGAGGGTGCGCGGCGCGAGGCCCAGCGCCTCCTCGACGGCAGCGAACAGCTCGACGGTGAGCGTCACCTCGTCGGGCCCGTGCTGCTTGGGCTTGACGATGTAGACGCTGCCCGCGCGCGAGTTGGAGTACCGGCCGAGGCCGCGCAGGTCGTGCAGCGCGGCAGCGGCGACGACGAGCGCGTCGAGCACGCCCTCGGCGACCTCCTGCCCGTCCACGAGCACGGCGTTGGTCGTCATGTGGTGGCCGACGGTGCGCGCCAGCAGCAGCGCGCGACCGGGCAGGGTCAGCGGCGAGCCGTCGGGCGCGGTCCACTCGCGGTCGCCGTGCACGGCGCGCTCGACGGTCGTCCCACCCTTCTCGAACGTGGTGGTGAGCTTCCCCGTCATCAGGCCGAGCCAGGTGCGGTAGGCGTTCGTCTTGTCCTCGCCGTCGACCGTGGCGACGGAGTCCTCGAGATCGACGATCGCGGTGACCGCCGACTCCAGCACGACGTCGGCGATGCCGGCGTGGTGCTGGCGGCCGATGCGGTGCTCGCGGTCCACGTGCAGCTCGACGTGCAGCCCGTTGCGGACGAGCAGCAGGCCGTCCTCCTTCGATCCGGCGAACTGGTCGGAATCTGCCAGGCCGGTCTCGCCGGAGGCGGTGACGACGACGAGAGTGCCGTTGTGGACCGTGTAGTCGCTCGCGTCGGCGTGGCTGCCGGACGCGAGCGGGAACAGCTCGTCGAGCAGGCGGTCGGCCTCGGCGATGACCTCGGCGCCGCGCTCCTCGTCGTAGCCGGGGGCGAGCTGCCGCGTCTGCGGGAGCGCGTCGGTGCCGTAGAGGGCGTCGTAGAGCGAGCCCCAGCGTGCGTTGGCCGCGTTGAGCGCGTAGCGCGGCACCGTGGAGGGCACGACGAGCTGCGGGCCGGCGATGGTGGCGATCTCGGCGTCGACGCCGTCGACGTCGATCTGCGGCTGCTCGACGGGCAGCAGGTACCCGATCTCGGTGAGGAACTGCTCGTACTCCGCGGGATCGCCGGCGCCGCCGCGCTCGGTGTGCCAGGCGTCGATGCGCTGCTGCAGCTCGTCGCGGCGCGCGAGCAGCTCCGTGATGCGGCCGGCGAAGCGCTGGTGGAGGCTGGTGAGCGCATCCCAGAAGTGGTCGGCGTCGAGGTCGAGCCCGGGGAGGAGCTCGTCGGCGACGAACGTGCGCAGGGCGGGATCGATGTCCAGGGCAGCCACGGCCCGATTCTAACATACGGATAAAGTTTTCCGCATTGCGGAAGTGCGCTGGCCGTCGTACGCTTTGCCGATGCTGGACAGGTCGGTGCAGCGAGCGTTCGAGAGCGTCCTGGACCCGCGGGACGTGCTGAGCGACCCGGTCGCCTGCCGCGCGTACGAGTGCGACGGGCTGACCGGCCACCGCGTGGTGCCGCAGCTCGTGCTGCTGCCGCGCAGTGCCGAGCAGGTCGCGGCCGCGGTGCGGGTCTGCGCCGAGCACGAGGTGCCCTTCGTGGCCCGCGGCGCGGGCACCGGGCTCTCCGGCGGCGCGCTGCCCGTCGCGGAGGGCGTGGTGATCGGGTTGAACCGGCTCAACCGGGTGCTGGAGGTCGATCCGGTCGACCGGCGCGCGACCGTCGAGCCCGGCGTCACCAACCTCGACGTCACGAAGGCCGTCGCGCAGCACGGGCTCTACTACGCGCCCGACCCGTCCAGCCAGCAGGTCTGCACGATCGGCGGCAACGTCGCGGAGAACTCCGGCGGCGCGCACTGCCTCAAGTACGGGTTCACCACCAACCACGTGCTGGCGATCGAGGTGGTGCTGCCCGACGGATCCGTGGTCACGCTCGGCTCCGACACGGGCGAGCAGCAGGGCCCCGACCTGCGCGGGATGTTCCTCGGCTCCGAGGGCACCCTCGGCATCACCACCAAGGTCACCGTGCGGCTGCTGCGCACGCCCGAGTCGGTGCGCACGCTGCTGGCCGACTTCCCGTCGATCGCGTCGGCCGGCGACGTCGTCTCCGACATCGTGGCGGCCGGCATCGTGCCCGCCGCCGTAGAGATGATGGACACCCTCGCCATCGAGGCCGCCGAGCAGGCCGTGCACGCCGGCTACACGATCGGCACGCCGGCCGCGCTCGTCGTCGAGCTGGACGGGCCGGTCGAGGAGTGCGACTCGACGTTCGAGCAGGTCAAGGAGATCTGCGAGCGCCACGGTTGCACGCGGCTGCACATCGCGGGCTCCACCGAGGAGCGGGCGGCGATCTGGCGCGGCCGCAAGGCGGCGTTCGCCGCCGTCGGCCGGATCAGCCCCGACTACTTCGTGCAGGACGGGGTGGTGCCGCGCACCCGCCTCGCCGAGACCCTCGACCGGATCGCCGAGATGGGCCGGGAGGCCGGCATCAGGGTCGCCAACGTGTTCCACGCGGGCGACGGCAACCTGCATCCGCTCGTGCTCTACAGCGCGGCCGCCGGCGAGGGCGCGGCCGCCGAGAAGCTGACGGGCGAGATCGCCGAGCTGTGCGTGGAGATGGGTGGATCGCTGTCGGGCGAGCACGGCATCGGCACCGACAAGGCGTGCTCGATGCCGAAGATGTTCGGCATCGACGATCTCGCGGTGATGGCGCGGGTGCGTGACGCGTGGGATCCGCACGGGATCTGCAACCCCGGGAAGGTGCTGCCCACGCCGCGGCTGTGCGGGGAGCGGCCGGGCAAGTACCGGGCCCATCCACTGGAGGAGGCGGGAGTGATCGAACGGCTATGACCGCGTCCATGCTGCGGCCCAACGATCTCGCCTCCCTGCAGGCGGCGATCCTCGACTCGACCGGCACCATCGGCATCGCCGGCGCCGGCACCGCCGCCGGCTGGGGCGCCGCCCTGCGCCCGGTCGACGCCGTGCTCGACACCACCGGCCTGTCGGGCGTGATCGTGCACAATCCGGGCGACATGACCGTCGCCGTCCACGCCGGCACTCCGCTGCGCACCCTGCAGGAGGAGCTCGCGCCGCACGGGCAGCAGGTCAGCCTCGACGCCGCGCGGGTGGCCGACGGGGCCACCGTCGGCGGGCTGATCGCCACGGGTGACGCCGGCCCGTCGGCGCTGGTGTTCGGTTCGCTGCGCGACCTCGTCATCGGTGTCACGCTCGTGCTGGCCGACGGCACCGTGGCCCGCAGCGGCGGCCACGTCATCAAGAACGTGGCGGGCTACGACCTCGCCAAACTCGTCCACGGCTCGTACGGCACGCTCGCCGTGCTCGCCGAGGTGGTGCTGCGACTGCACCCGGTGCCCGAGCGCCGGGCCACCCTCGCGGTGCCCGGCACCCTGGCCGACGCCGGTGAGCTGGCCGCAGCCGTGCTCGGCGGGCCGTACGAGCCGGCCGCGATGGAGTGGGTCTCCACCGGCGCCGGCGGCACCCTGCTCACCCGCCTCGACGGCACCGATGCCGCGATGGAGGCCCGGCTGGGCCGGCTGCGCCGGGTGCTGCCCGGGGCCACGCTGACCGATGACTGGGCACAGCACTCCACGGCGGTCCGCGGCGGCCCGGACGACGCGGTGCTGCGGATCGGCACGCGCCCGTCCCGGTTGCCGGTGGTGCTCACCGCCCTCCCGGCGCGGACGATCACGGCTGGGCTGGGCACCGGAGTCGCCACCGTGACCCTCGACCCCGCCGACGTCGCAGCCGCCCACGAGACCGTCGCCGCGGCCGGCGGCACCTCGGTGCTGCGGCACCGGCCGGCAGGTGCGACCGCGCCCGCGTGGGGCCCGCCCCCCTCGGCGCTCGGCGTGCTGCGCGCCGTCAAGCAGTCCCTCGACCCGGACGGCCGGCTCGGCCCCGGCCGCTTCGATCCCTGGATGTGACGATCGTGAACACCCCGGCAGGATCCGCCGAGACCAACATCCCGCAGCAGGGCCCCAGCGCCTTCGACGAGCACCGCCCGCCCGAGCGCGACCTGCTCGACGACTGCGTGCACTGCGGGTTCTGCCTGCCCACCTGCCCCACCTACCAGCTGTGGGGCGAGGAGATGGACTCCCCGCGCGGCCGGATCCTGCTCATGGACCTCGCTGCGAAGGGCGAGATCACCCTCGAGGGCTCGTTCACCCAGCACATCGACGCCTGCCTGGGCTGCATGGCGTGCGTGACGGCGTGCCCGTCGGGCGTGCAGTACGACCGGCTGCTGGAGTCGGTGCGCCCGCAGATCGAGCGCAACGTGTCCCGCTCGGTCGGCGACCGCCTCTTCCGCAACGCGATCTTCGCGCTCTTCCCGTACAAGCGCCGGTTGCGCGTCGCCGCCCTGCCCGGCGCGCTCTACCAGCGGATCCGCCGGTCGCCCGCCATCTCGAAGCTCACGGCGAAGCTGCCCGGCCGGCTCGCCGCGATGGAGTCGCTGCTGCCACCCGTCACCGTCCGGGATGCGTTCGCACAGCTCCCCCGGCTCACCCCGGCCGTCGGCGGCAACCGTCGGGGCCGGGTCGCGCTGCTCACCGGCTGCGTGCAGGACGTGTTCTTCCACCGCGTCAACGCAGCGACCGTGCGGGTGCTCGCCGCCGAGGGCTTCGACGTCGTCGTGCCGCGCGACCAGCAGTGCTGCGGGGCGCTGGAGCTGCACTCCGGCCGCGAGGCGCCCGCGCTCGGCCGGGCGCGGCGCACGATCGAGACGTTCGAGGTGCTCGGCGTCGACGCCGTCGTGACGAACGTGGCGGGCTGCGGCTCGTCGATGAAGGAGTACGGGCACCTGCTCTCCGACGACCCGGAGTGGGCGCAGCGGGCCGCGCAGTTCTCGGCGTCGGTGCGCGACGTGCACGAGGTGCTCGCCGACGCGCTCGCCGACGGCGGCCCGCGGGCACAGCGCCATTCCGTCCGGGCCAGGGTCGCCTACCACGACGCCTGCCACCTCGGGCACGCGCAGAAGGTGCGGGCGCAGCCGCGCGCCGTGCTGGCGTCGATCCCGGGCGTGGAGCTGGTGGACCTGCCCGAGGCGGAGCTCTGCTGCGGCTCGGCCGGCATCTACAACCTGCTGAAGCCCGACGCGGCCGGCGAGCTGGGGGCGCGCAAGGCCGCGAACGTCCGGTCGGTCGAGCCGGACGTGGTGGTCACCGCCAACCCCGGCTGCCTGCTGCAGATCGGCAAGCACCTGGAGGGTGAGCGGCCGCTGCTGCACCCCGTCCAGCTGCTCGACGCGTCGATCCGCGGAGTGGCCATACCCCGGACCTGACTCCCGGATAGCGCTTACCTGCGAACGGGCGCACAATGCCCACCCATGTGGGGTACAACTGCGTATCTGGCGGCATACCAGCAGGATCCGGACGCGGTCGGCGGCTCACTCGGCCTCTCGGCGCTGGTCTCGGCGCTGCCGCTGGCCGTCGTGCTGGTGCTGCTGGGGGTGCTGCGCGTGCGCGCCCACTGGGCAGCGCTCGCCGGCCTCGCGACCGCGCTGGTCGTGGCCGTCGTCGGGTTCGCGATGCCGGTCGGGATGTCGCTGCTCGCGGCCGCGCACGGGGCGTTGTTCGGGCTCTTCCCGATCCTGTGGATCGTGGTGAACGCCCTGTGGGTGTTCAACATGACCGTGGCCAGCGGGCACTTCGAGGTGCTGCAACGCAGCTTCGGGTCGCTGTCGTCCGACATCCGTACGCAGGCGATCCTCGTGGCGTTCTGCTTCGGCGGGCTATTGGAGGCGCTCGCCGGGTTCGGCGCGCCGGTCGCGGTCACCGCGGTGATGCTGATGGCGCTGGGCTTCAAACCGATCAAGGCGGCAGTCGTGGCGCTCGTCGCGAACACCGCTCCGGTGGCGTTCGGCGCGATGGGCACCCCGGTGATCACCCTGGCGCAGGTCACGGGCTTGCCACTGGAGCAGGTCGCGTCGGTCGTCGGTCGCCAGACCCCGCTGCTGGCCCTGTTCGTGCCGCTGGTGCTGGTGTTCATCGTCGACGGCACGCGCGGGCTGCGTGAGGCGTGGGTGCCCGCACTGTCCTGCGGGGTCGTGTTCGCGATCGGCCAGTTCGTCACCTCCAACTACATCTCGGTGCCGCTGACCGACATCGTCGCCTCGCTGCTGGGCGCGGTCGTGGTGCTCGCGCTCGCCTGGCTCCTCCCGAACGCGACTTGGGCGGCCCGGCGACCCGCGGTGGCGGCCACGGGCGGGCCGGGCACCGCCCCCGCCCCGGACTCCCGTTCGCAGGTCCGCCTGGCCTACGCCCCGTACGTGATCATCGTGGTGGTCTTCTCCGTCGTGCAGATCCCCGTCATCAAGAAGGCACTGGACACGGTCAAGATCGCCTTCCCGTTCCCCGGCCTCGACGTCGTCACGGCAGAGGGCAAAGCGCACAGCACCTCGGCGTTCTCGCTGAACGTGCTCACCACCGCCGGCACGCTGATGCTGGTCGCGGGCGTGATCATCGCGATCGTGCTGCGCGTCGGCTTCGCTAGGGCCGTCGGCACGTGGGGCCGCACGGTCAATGAGCTGAAGTGGGCGATCCTCGCCGTCGCGGGCGTGCTCGCACTCGCCTACGTCATGAACGCGTCCGCGCAGACCGCTGCGATCGGGCTCTTCGTGGCCGGAGCGGGCGGCGCGCTGGTGTTCCTGTCACCCGTGCTCGGCTGGTTCGGGGTGGCCGTGACGGGCTCCGACACGTCGGCGAACGCGCTCTTCGGTGCGCTGCAGGTCACCGCGGCCCAGGGTGCGGGGCTGCCTGCCGACCTGCTGGCCGCCGCCAACTCCTCCGGTGGCGTGCTGGGCAAGATGCTGTCGCCGCAGAACCTCGCCATCGCCGCCGTCGCGGTGAAGCTGGAGGGCGAGGAAGGGACGCTGCTGCGGAAGGTGATCGGTTGGAGCCTGGGCATGCTCCTCGTGCTGGCCGTGCTCATCGCGCTGCAGGCGACCCCGGTGCTGGGCTGGATGCTTCCGTAGCGGCGGGGCGCAGCAGCTCCTCGCGCCGGGAGATGGGCGTGGTGACCGGCAGCCGCCACATCGCGTAGGCGGCGTACATCAGCTGCGCTGCGCGTTCGGGACGCACCCGGCCGAATCCGGTCCCGAACCCCGGCGCCGCCACCGTGGTGATCGGCTGCGCGCCGCCGTGGTCCTCGACGGCGACCAGCGCCGCCCAGAAGGCGTCGTGCACGGCGATGTCGAGGCCACCGGTCAACGGCATGGGCACACGCATCGTCGGTGCGTGCACGAGCAGGCGGCACGGCTCGCCGCCCGTCGCCACGAGCGTGGCGGTGCCGACCGGCTGGTAGCCGTGGTGGACGTCGCCGATGGCTGCCCACACCGCCCGCTGCAGATCCGGCCGGTGCTGCGCCAGCACGCGGTCGACGCCGCCGTCCATCTGGCCGTAGCTGTTGCCGGCCGTCATGACGGCGTCGACGTCGGCCAGGGCGTCGAGGATCGATCCGTGGCGCACCTCGACCGTGCCGCTCTCGATCTCTGCGACGAAGTGCCAACGCCAGGCGTCGACGAGCTCGGCGTCGAGATCGACGAGGATCAAGCGGATCGGCACGGGTTAGTTCGTCTCCTTGACGATCTTCTTGCCGTCGACCTCTTTGAAGCCGGGCGGCGGCTCGTAGGCCGGCGGGCTGTCCTGGTCGAAGTACTGGCTCGGCACGTCGCACGAGGCGCCCGGCTCGGGGTAGGTGTTCGGGTTGAGCCGCAGCGCGGTGATGAACTGGTCGATCCGCGGATCGGTGACCGAGTCGACGGCGAGCTGGTGGCCCCACGACTGCAGCGAGATCGGCGAGGGCATATCGGGGAACGGCGACATCACCGTGTACGGCTTGCCCTCCACGAGCGCGGCGAGCGCCGCCACGTCGCCGCCCTGGATGCGCGCCGGGTCGTAGGCGATCCAGATGGCGCCGTGCTCGGTCGCGTGCACCAGGTTCTCGCTGCGCACCGGCGTCTTGTAGACGATCCCGTTGCACGCGGCCCAGATCGCGTCGTGGCGGCCGCCGAACGGCGGGGTGTGGGTGTAGGCCACCCGCATGTCACCGGCCACGTGCTGCCCCGCGGCGTACTTCTGGATCGTGATGCCCTTGATCTTCTTCGACGGGTCGGGGTTGCTCGCCGAAGGGACGAACGCGGAGGTGTCGACGCTCTGCCGGATCGGGGCAGCCGCGGCTCCGCCGAACGAGGAGCATCCGCCGAGTAGCAGTGCTCCGACGAGCAGCGCGGCAGCGGAGCGGACGGATCTGCGCACGGGTCTCTCCTTCGGCACCGCGGGGCCTCGACGCTACGACACGTCCGTGGCGGGCCGGTCACCGGGCGGGACGTGATGATCGACGTGATGGCCGATGCGGTGCACGAGCACCTGCTGCTCCCCCGTCGGGAACGCATCGGGGGCCAGCTCGAGATCACCGCCGGGCAGGCCGAGCCGCGGGGGATCGACCGTCCGGTCCAAGGTCGCCGCCGCCCAGCGGACGGCGGTCAGCCTGCCGTCGGGGGTGCGCACGACCAGCCCGTCGGCGTACTCCCACACGCCGGAGTGTCGCCGGCCGCGGACCCGCAGCCAGCCCGCGACCATCCAGACCGCACCTGCCGCAGCGGCCCCGTACGCGACGATCGCGACGGTGCCCGCGCCGTAGAGCTGTGCGACGACGCCGGCCGCGATCGCGGCGAGCACCAGCAGCAGGCCGCAGCCGAGGCCGGCCTCTGCCGGGGAGCGGTCGCCGTGGCCGAAGGCCAGCCGGAACGGCCCCAGCCCGGCCGCCGTCGCAGAGATCTCCGCCGGCGGATCGCCCGTCGCCAACCGCTTCCCGGCGGCGACGGCGTGCCAGCGCCACAGCTGTGCCTCGGCCGGAGCGGTGCGGCGCAGCGCGCGGGCGAGGTGGCGCATCGCGGGCTCGTCCC
Organism: uncultured Actinomycetota bacterium; assembly: GCA_963727745.1. Lineage (GTDB taxonomy): Bacteria > Actinomycetota > Actinomycetes > Mycobacteriales > Pseudonocardiaceae > Pseudonocardia. The sequence goes on along the minus strand of CAVSHL010000016.1, from coordinate 197,953 downwards.
CGGCGAAGCCGGCCAGGCGCCACCACCGCCACGCCTCGGCGTCGTCGCCCGCTCGCTCGGCGCGCGTACCCAGCGCGGTCATGGCCGACCGATCCCCGGCCTCCGCGGCGGCACGCAACTGGGCGTCGTCGTCGGGGTCCACACGGCCACTGTCCCGCACCGGTCGTCGTGGCCGGCACGGCGGGTGCCGCGCCGCTACCGTCGGACGATGGACTGGACCACACAGCTGACCGACCAGCTGGAATGGCACTGGACCAACCAGCTCCGCCCGCGCCTGGACGGCCTCACGGACGACGAGTACTTCTGGGAACCCGTTCCCGGCTGCTGGAACCTGCGCCGCACGGACGACGGTGTGACCATCGACTTCGCCTTCCCGAACCCGGAGCCGCCGCCCGTCACGACGATCGCGTGGCGGCTCGCGCACGTCATCGTCGGGGTGTTCGGACTGCGGGCGGCATCGCACTTCGGCGGCCCGCCCGCCGACTACGGCACCTGGCCGTACGCGGGCACCGCGACCGAGGCGCTCGCCCAGCTCGACGAGACCCACGACCGCTGGGTCAACGGTGTGCGCGGGCTCGACGCTGCCGCGCTCGAACGGCCCGTCGGGCCGGCGGAGGGTCCGTTCGCCGAGCTCCCGATGGCCGCGCTCGTGTTGCACATCAACCGCGAGGCGATCCACCACGGCGCCGAGGTGTGCCTGCTGCGCGATCTGTACCGTGCGCGCTTCTGACCAGCGGCCGCCGGGCAAGCGCACGGCAGCTGAAGTTCGTTGATCAAGGGCAAAGGGTCGCTAGTTGATCTCCGCGAACGACCTTTTGCCCTTGATCAACGCCAAACCCGCGGCGGCCGGCTGGTCAGCGGAAGTGGTCCCACCCGAGCGATTCCGCGTCGAACGGCCGGCCCGCCACCAGCACCGCCGACGGGCCCTCGCGGACGGCACCGATCTGCGTCCAGCCGTCCGGCAGTGCGGTGCCCGACGGGAACGTGGCGGCCAGCGCGTGGTCCTCGCCGCCGGTGAGCAGCCACACCACCGGGTCGATGCCCAGCGCCGACCCGATCTCCGCCATCCGCGGGGGCACCGGCGGCACCGCCACATCGATCACGACGCCGGACGCGTCGGCGATGTGCCCGAGATCGGCCAGCAGCCCGTCCGAGACGTCGATCATTGCGGTGGCGCCGGCCTGCGCGGCCTGCGGTCCGGCCGCGTACGGCGGGCTCGGCACGCGATGGGCCTCGACGAACTCCCGCGGCGAGCGGAAGCCGCGGCTGAGCACGGCCCACCCGGCCGCCGCCCGACCAACAGCACCGCAGAGCGCCACTACGTCGCCCGGGCGGGCACCGCTGCGGGTGACCGGTGGGCGGCCTCCGAGATTGCCCAGCGCAGTGATCGCCAGCATGATCACGGGGCCGGACGTGACGTCGCCGCCGACGACGGAGGCCCCCGCCGACTCGGCCTCGTTCCGCAGGCCCTGCCCGATCGCGACGGCGGTCGCGGTCGGCGTGCTCGGCGGGCACACGAACCCGACGAGCAGCGCCGTCGGGGTCGCGCCCATGGCAGCCACGTCGGCGAGGTTGGCCGCGGCAGCCTTGCGCCCGATCTGCTCGGGCGCCGACCAGTCCAGGCGGAAGTGCACGCCCTCGACCAGCACGTCGGTGGTGGCGATCACACGAGCGTCCGGCGCTGCGACGACAGCGGCGTCGTCACCGGGCCCCAGCAGCGTCGTGGGAGGCTGGACAAGATCGCCGGTCAGAGCGGCGATCAGCCCGAACTCACCGGTGGCGGCCACGGTCGCGGGATCGGGCCCGTCCGGTCGAGCGGGTGCGGGTTCCCTCGACGGTGCTGCGGGCACGGGCGTCACCTCCGGTACTTTCGGCATCCGACAGTCGTAATTCACGATCTCATCAGTTCGAGAGGGGCGCGCCGTGGTGCAGGCCTACATCCTGGTCCAGACCGAGGTCGGCAAGGCTGCGGCGGTGGCCACCGAGATCGCCGCGCTCGAGGGTGTGGTGTCGGCCGAGGACGTGACCGGCCCGTACGACGTCATCGTCCGGGCCGAGGCGCCCGACGTCGACCTCCTCGGTCAGCTCGTCGTGGCGCGGGTGCAGGGGGTCAACGGCATCACCCGCACCCTGACCTGCCCGGTGGTCAAGCTCGGATGAGCCGCACCGGGGTGTGGTCGCCGCCGGTCGTGCTCGCGGTCGCCATCCCGGCGCTGTTCGCCGCGGCGGTGGCGGTGCTCGCCATCCTCGGACGCACGGGCGGCCTCGATCCGCAGCCGGTCGCCGAGACGGGCCCGTTCGCGGTCGCACCGGTCCAGGCACCGGCAGCGACCGACCCGGCCTGCGCCGGCGTGCTCGCCGCGCTCCCGGCGACGCTGGGCGGACCGCTGCCGGCGCGCGAGATCACACCGCCCACTCCCGGCGTGCGCGCCTGGGCCGCGGCGCCCCGACCGGTCGTGCTGCGCTGCGGGCTTCCCCGCCCCGCCGAACTCGGCCCGACCTCACCCTTGGTGCAGGTGAACGGGGTGGCCTGGCTGACCCTCGACGACGGTGTGCCCGATCCGATCGTGCTCACCCACATCGCCGTCGACCGCCAGGTGTTCATCGCGGTCACCGTGCCGGTCGCCACCGGGTCGGGTCCGCTGCAGGAGATCTCCGACATCGTGCGCGAGAAACTCCCCGTCCAGCCCGTTCCCGTTCGGTAGCCTCGTCTACGATCGCTCGTCATGGTGGCTATGTCGCGGGCGACCGAGGACTACCTCAAGACGATCTACCAGCTCACGACCCGCGGTGAGGTCGTGACGACCGGTCAGCTCGCCCGCGAGCTGGGCGTCTCGTCCCCGTCGGTGTCGGCGATGGTCAAGCGGCTCGAGGACGGCGAGCTCGTCGACCGGCCCGATCCACGGTCGCTGCGCCTCACCGACACCGGTGAGCAGGCCGCGCTGCGCGTCGTGCGCCGCCACCGGCTGCTGGAGACGTTCCTGTTCCGCGCTGCCGGCGTCCCGTGGGACGAGGTCCACGCCGAGGCCGAGCTCCTCGAGCACGCGCTGTCCGAACGGCTGGAGGAACGGATCGACGCGGCGCTGGGGCACCCGTCCCACGATCCGCACGGCGATCCCATCCCGCCGCGCACCGGTCATCACGACGAACGCTGGGGCACTCCGCTCGGCGCAGCACCCCCCGGTTCACGCTTCTGCGTGCAACGCGTCTCGGATCGAGACAGCGCGGCCCTGCGTCATCTGGGCAAGCTGGGCATCGTGCCCGGCGCCGAGATCGACGTCGCAGACCAGGAGCCGTTCGGCGGACCACGCTGGGTCGTCGTCGACGGCGCCCGCCACGCACTCGGCGGCCCCCTCGTCGGGCTCGTGCACGGACACATCCTCTCCACGACGGAAGCGGAGCGACCGTGACGGCCACCGACAAGTCGGTCGACCTGCCGAACGCCGGCGGATGGGGCCGGTTGCGGTACTTCGGGCCCGCCTTCGTCGCCGCCATCGCCTACGTCGATCCCGGCAACTTCGCCACCAACTTCTCGGCCGGCGCCGAGTTCGGGTACCTGCTGCTGTGGGTCATCGTCGCCGCGAACCTCATGGCGATGCTCGTCCAGACCCTCTCGGCGAAGCTGGGCATGGCCACCGGCCGCAACCTGCCGGAGAACTGCCGCGAGCAGTTCCCCAGGCCCGTCTCGCGGATGATGTGGGTGCAGGCCGAGCTGGTCGCGATCGCCACCGACCTCGCGGAGGTCATCGGCGGCGCGATCGCCCTGCACCTGCTCTTCGGCATCCCGCTGTTCCTCGGCGGCGTGATCACCGGCATCGTCGCGTTCGCGCTGCTCGCCCTGCAGGGCCGGGGCTACCGGCCCTTCGAGCTCGCCATCGCGGGCCTGCTCGGCGTGATCCTGCTCGGGTTCCTCTCCACCCTGCTGCGCATCCCCGTGGACGGCGGCAACCTCGTCGCGGGGCTCGTCCCGCAGTTCGACGGCGCCGACAGCCTGTTGCTGGCCACCGGCATCCTCGGCGCGACGGTCATGCCGCACGTGATCTACCTGCACTCGGCGCTCACGCAGTCCCGGATGCCCGCGGACACCCCGGCGAAGCGGCGCTTCCTGCTGCGCCGCCAGCAGGTCGACGTCGTCGTCGGCATGACGCTCGCCGGGCTCGTCAACGCCGCCATGCTCGTCATCGCGGCAGCGCTGTTCTTCGGCTCCGACGTGCCCGACACCGACACCCTCGAAGGCGTGCACGCCGGCCTGGCCCGCGTGCTCGACCAGCCGGCTGCGTTCGCGTTCGCCATCGCGCTGCTCGCCTCGGGATTCGCCTCCTCCGGGGTCGGCACCTACGCCGGCCAGGTCGTGATGCAGGGGTTCATCCAGCGGCAGATCCCGCTGCTGCTGCGCCGCCTGCTCACCCTCGCGCCGGCGCTGGTCGTGCTCGGGATCGGCGTCGACCCGACCCGGGCGCTGGTCATCTCCCAGGTGGTGCTGTCGTTCGGGATCCCGTTCGCGCTGGTGCCGCTGGTGATGCTCACCCGTCGCCGCGACGTCATGGCCGAGCTAGTGAACAAGCGCATCACGACGTGGGCTGCGGGCGCGGCAGCGGCCGTCGTGATCGCGCTCAACGGCTTCCTGCTCTGGCAGTTCTTCACCGGGAGCTGATTCACTGCCCCACGTGGGTCTGCACAACGACGACCTCTGCGGACCCGTCGGGCCGCTGAGCCGGATCTGGACCGGTTCGTGCGACAGCGCGACCGACTTCAGCTCGATCGCCTCGGCCACCCCGGGGCTCGGGTTCGCCAGGATCGGCGGCACCACGGCGGTGCACCTGCGTGGCCCGGTGACGGTCGCGAAGACCCTGTCGTGCCCGCCCGACTCGGAGTACTTCGGCGTCGACTTCCGCCTCGGCGCGCACCTGACGCTGTTCCCGCGCGCCGGCCTCGTGAACGGCGAGATCGTGCTGCCGACCCTGCCCGGCGGCCGGATCCTGCTCGACGGGCGGGAGTGGGAGCTGCCGACGCCGCAGAACGTCGACGTCTTCGTCGAGCGCCTCGTGCGTACGGGTCTGCTGGTCGTCGACCCGCTGGTCGAGGAGCTGCGACACGAGGGCCGGATCCGCGGGATGGCGGAGCGGACCGCGCAGAGCCGGTTCGTCCGCGCGGTCGGGGTGTCGCGCCGCACGCTGCTGGTGATCGAGCGCGCGCGGTCCGCCGCGCGCCGGCTGCGCGCTGGTGCATCGATCGCCGAGGTGGTCGGCGACGCCGGCTACCACGACCAGCCGCACCTGACCCGGACACTGCGCCGGATGATCGGCCACACACCCGGCGAGCTGGTCTGCGGCGGAATGTTCCTGGATCTCTAGAGCGGCGGTTCGGTACAAGACCGCGCCCGGCTGCCGTCGCTACGTTCCCGGCCATGCGCAGCATCATCAACTCGACCTACATCACCCTCGACGGCGTCATCCAGGAGCCGCAGCACTGGCCGTCGCTCGGCAGCTTCAGCGAGGAGGGCGGCAAGATCCAGTACGCATTGCTGGAGCGCTGCGACGCCGTCCTGATGGGCCGCCACACCTACGACGTCTTCGCTCCGGTGTGGTCGAGCCTCTCCGGCGATCCCATGAGCGACCGCATGAACGCACTCCCCAAGTACGTCGTCTCGACCACCCTCACCGACCCGACGTGGAACAACACGACGGTGATCGACAGCGACCCGGTCGGGGCCGTCCGCGAGCTCAAGCAGCAGCCGGGCGCCGACATCGTGCAGTACGGCTTCGGCTCGGTGACCCACGAGCTGATGGCCGCGGGTCTGCTCGATGAGCTGCACCTCTGGGTGCACCCGTTCATGGTCGGCACCGGCACCGCCGAGGGCCTGATCTACCGCGACGGGGCCGCGAGCCGCTTCGAGTTCGTCGACTCGACCGTGCTCGGCTCCGGCATCGTGATCCTCAGCTACCGGGCGGCTCGTTAGCGCAGGCCGGTGCCCCGCGCCAGCGCGGTCTCGATCAAGGTGGTGACCAGCGCGGAGAAGTCCATGCCGGTCACCGCCCAGGCCCGCGGGTACATCGAGACAGGGGTGAACCCCGGCATCGTGTTCACCTCGTTGACGAGGATCTGCCCGTCCGGGGTGTAGAAGAAATCGACCCTCGCCAGCCCTTGCCCGTCGACGGCGCGGAAGGCCGCGACCGCGAGTTCGCGCATGCGCTCGGCGTCCGCGTCGTCCAGCTTGGCGGGGATGTCGAACTCGCAGACGTCGTCGAGGTACTTCGACTCGAAGTCGTAGAACTCCGGCACCACGCCGTCCGTGCCGACGACGCGGATCTCGGCCGGCACGCTGGAGCGGACCTCCCCGTCGGGGAACTCGAGCACCGCGCACTCGATCTCGCGGCCGGCGATCGCGGCCTCGACCAGCACCTTCGGGTCGTAGCCGCGCGCGGCGGCGAGGGCGGCGTCGAGATCGGCCCAGTCGTGCACCTTGGTGACCCCGATCGAGGAGCCACCACGGGCCGGCTTGACGAACACCGGCAGGCCGAGCCGCTCCCGCTGGTCGAGATCGAGCGTGCCCGAGCGCAGCGCCACGTAGTCGCCCACGGGGAGGCCGTCCGCCGCCAGCAGCTTCTTGGCGAACGCCTTGTCCATGGCGACCGCGCTGGCCAGCACTCCGGCACCGACGTAGGGCACGTCCGCCATCTCCAGGAGTCCCTGGATGGTGCCGTCCTCGCCGTAGGGGCCGTGCAGCACCGGGAACACGACGTCGACGTCGGAGAACACCTCGCTGGCCCGGCCCGGCTCGAGGGTGACGAGCGCGCGTCGGGTGGGATCGGACGACAGCGTGATCGCCGTACCCGACGGGTCGACCGCCGGCAGGGCCCGATCGGAGATCGTGAGCGCAGCGGGGTCGTCGGGGGCGATCACCCAGGCGCCCTGCGGGGTGATCCCGACCGGCACCACCTCGTATCGCTCGCGGTCGATGTGGGAGAGCACCGCCCCTCCCGACACGCAGGACACCGCGTGCTCGCTACTGCGTCCGCCGAACACCACCGCGACCCGAGTCCGCCGACCAGTCATGGGGATCGAGGGTAGGTGGGTGGCCCGCTGGGCGCCGACCCGGCCCGCGAGGGGCGCAGAATCACGCCATGACCATCGACCTCAGTGCTGCCCGTGCGCTCGTCGCGCAGGACCACGGCCTGGCCACCGTCACCGTCGTCCGGGCCGACGGCACCCCGCACAGCTCCATGGTGAACGCCGGTGTGCTGGACCACCCCCTCACCGGGGAGCCGGTCGTGGGTTACGTGACGTACGGGAAGGTGAAGCTGGCGAACCTGCGGGCGCGGCCGGCGACAGCGGTGTTGTGGCGGGTCGGCTGGCAGTGGGCCGGGGTGGAGGGACCGGCCCAGCTGATCGGCCCGGACGACCCGGCCGACGGCATCGACGCCGAGCGGCTGCGGTTGCTGCTGCGCGAGGTGTTCACCGCCTGCGGTGGGACGCACGACGACTGGGACGCCTACGACACGGCCATGCGTGAGGAGCGCCGGGTGGCGGTGCTCGTCACGCCGACCCGGACACTCGGCAACGGCTGACGCTTGACCCTGACGCGGCGTCCGGGTTCGACGCTGTCGTCATGGTGATCCGGTACCTGCTCGCCGACGGGCTCTCCCTGCTCGGCAACAGCGTCGCCGCGGTGGCGCTGCCCCTGCTCATGCTGTCCAGGACGGGTGATGCCGCGGCCGCGGGGGTGATAGCGGCGGCGTGCGCGTTGCCGATGCTCCTGGCCGCGGTCGTCGGTGGGCTCGTGGTGGACCGCGTCGGGCGGCGCCGCACGTCCGTGTGCGCCGATCTCGCATCGGCCGCGGCAGTGGCCGCGTTGCCGCTGGTGGACGCGGCGGGCGGGTTGACCGTGACCACGTTCGTCCTGCTCGGCGTGGCCGGCGCGCTCGCCGACGTCCCGGGCATGACCGCCCGTGAGGCGCTCGGCCCCGACATCGCCGCGGCCACGGGCATCCCGCTGGAGCGCCTGGCCGGGTTGCGCGAGGGTGTCGGCGGCACGGTGCTGGTTGTCGGTCCGGCGCTGGCCGGCGGCCTGATCGCGCTGGTCGATCCCGCGACCGTCCTCTGGCTGACGGCGTCGTGCTCGCTGCTGGCCGCACTGGTCACGATGACGTTGCCGAACGGGGTCGGCGGCCCCGCGACGACGGCTCGTGGTGGCACGCTCGCGGAGCTCCGCGAGGGCATCGCGGTGCTGCGTGGCGACCGGGTGCTGCTGGCCCTGACCGTGCTGACGGTGGCGGGTGTGGCCGTGCTGGCGCCGCTGCAGGGTCTGTTGCTGCCGGCGCACCTGCTCGCTTCCGGGTTCCCCGCGGGCGCCGGTTTGGTGATCACCGCCATGGCGCTGGGCAGCATGGTCGGGGCCGGTCTGTACGCCGGGTTCGGCACGACCTGGTCGCGACGGCGGGTCTTCGTGGGCTCGACAGTGGTCACCGCGCTCGGCATCGTCGGCTTGGGGTTGCTGCCGCCCGTGCCGCTGCTGCTGGCCGCCGCCGGGCTCGCCGGTCTGGGTTCCGGGCCGCTGCCGGCACTCGTGTTCGTGCTCACGGCCGAGCGGATCCCCGACGCCGTCCGGGGCCGGGCGCTGGGCCTGCAGACAGCGGGCATGATGGTCGCCGGGCCGGCGGGGCTGCTGGTCGCAGGCTTCCTCATCGAGGGCGCCGGGGTGGCAGCTGCCGGGGGATCGATGATCGTCGCGTGGATCGCCGTGGCCGTGCTGGCGATCGTCGCGCCGGCGTTGCGGAACCTGGAGGGCGTCCGTGTTGACCATCGGTGATCTCGCCCGGCTCGCCGGCACCACGGTGCGGGCGGTGCGCCACTACCACGCGATCGGGCTGCTCGACGAGCCGCCGCGCGACGGGTCCGGCTACCGCCGGTACGGGTCCGCGACCTTGATCCGCGTGCTGCGGATCCGCCGGATGCGCGAGATCGGGCTGCCGCTGGACCGCATCGGCACGCTGCTCGCCGGGCCCGTCGCGGCCATGCACGCCGCCCTGGACGAGCTGGACGTCGAGCTGGCGGAGCAGGCCGAGCAGATCGCGGCGCGGCGGACCGCGCTGGCCCGGTTGCGCGCCGCCGGCACCGATCCGGAACTGCCGGGACGGCTCGGCGCACTGCAGGCCAAGGCCATCGCCGACGGGGTGCCGGAGCGCGCGTTGATGGTCGACAAGGAGTTCCTGCTGATGGACCTGGCCCTGCATCCCGAACGGGCCGACGAGCTGATCGCCGAGTACGAGCGCAACGCCGAGGCCGCGTACGCGCGGCCCGGGTTCGCGCAGCTCTTCGCGCGGTTCGACGCCCTCTCCGACCGCGAGCCGGATCCCGTCGAGCTGGACGCGATCGCCCGCGAGATCGTCGCGACGGTCCGGGACCGGACGGCGGAGCTCGATCAGGATCGTGGCGACCCGTCGCTGCGCACGGAGCGGCTCGTCGCAGACTGGGCGACGAGCCTGCCGCCCGCGCAGCGCAGGCTCATGGAGCGAGTGGTGGAGCTGGGCTCCCAGGCTGCGGAGGAGCCGGTTCAGTAGCGGTTGACCTCGGCGTCCCTCGCCAGCATCGCGTCGATCTCCGTCGCCGGTGTCGGGCCGCCGCGCTGGCCCCGCACGATCTGCCCGGCGCTGGGAACCTTCTCCCGCGACGGCCACGACGACGGGTCCCACAGGTCCGACCGCGCGAACGCCTTGCTGCAGTGCAGGAACAGCTCGCGCACCGTCACCTCGATCGCGAGCGTCGGCGTGACCCCCGCGACCGCCATCCGTGGCAGGTACTCGGCCGCCGTGACGATGCGCGCCACCCCGTTCAGCCGCAGCGTCTCCCCCATGCCCGGCACCAGGAACAGCATCCCGACCTGCGGGTTGACCAGGATGTTGCGCATGCTGTCGAGGCGCCGGTTGCCCCTGCGGTCGGCGAGGGCGACGGTGTGCTCGTCGAGCACCAGGACGCTGCCCGGCGGGTCGCCGCGGGGTGAGACGTCGCACGTGCCGTCCTGGGCTGCGGTGGCCAGCAGGACGAACGGGCTGGCCTCGAGGAACCGGCGCGAGACGTCGTCGATCTGGCCGACGGCCTTGTTCGCGATCGTCGGGTGCGGGTGGTCGACGATCTCCCGCAGGGCGTCCTCGGTCTCGATCACCCGTGTCATGCAGGCGAGGCTAACTTCCGCTCACGACCGCGTCAGCAGCGAGCGCCCGAAGAACGCCAGGTTCGCGGGGCGCTCGGCGAGGCGGCGCATGAAGTAGCCGTACCACTCGGTGCCGTAGGGCAGGTAGACGCGCATGGTGAGGCCCTCAGCGGCCAGCTCCTGCTGGGCGTCGGGGCGCACACCGTTGAGCATCTGCAGCTCGTAGGCCTCCGGCCCGCGCCCGTTCTCCCCGGCCAGGTGCCGGGCGATCGACACGAGCCGCGGATCGTGGGTCGCCACCATGGGCAGCCCGTCGCCCGCCATGAGGATCTTGAGGCAGCGCACGTAGGAGCTGTCGACCTCGTGGCGGTCGCGGTAGGCCACCGACACCGGCTCGTCGTAGGCGCCCTTGCACAGCCGCACCCGCGATCCGGACCCGGACAGTGCGCGGCAGTCGGCCTCGGTGCGGCGCAGCTGCGCCTGCAGCACCGCGCCCACCCACGGGTGCTCGGCGCGCAGCTCGGCGACGATGCCCAGCGTCGAGTCGGTGGTGGTGTGGTCCTCCATGTCGACGGTGACCGTGGTGCCCACGTCGGCGGCGACCGCGCAGATGCGGCGCGCGTTGTCGAGGGCGATCTTGTCGGCGTCCTCACCGGGGAGGGCCTGGCCCAGCGCGGAGAGCTTCACCGAGACCTCGGCGCGGTCGGCGAACCCGGCGGAGCCGAGCCGCTGCAGCAGCGTCACGTAGGCATCGACCACGGCGTCGGCCTGGGCCCGGTCGTGGGTGTCCTCGCCGAGGTGGTCGATGGTCACCAGTCGGTCGGTCGTGAGCGCGGCGGTGGCGGCCAGCACCGCGTCGACCGTCTCGCCCGCGACGAAGCGATCCACCAGCGGCCGCAGCAGCGCGGTGTTCTCCGCGAGCCCGCGGCACGCCTGCGACCGGGCGGCGGCCAGCATGACCGTCCGCAGCGCTGAGTTCAGCATGGCGCAACGGTAGAGCCGCCACGAGCCACCCGTGCTGTCCGATCGGACAACGCTGACGTGATCACGTCGTACGATCGGCTCATGGAGACGACGCTGCGGAGCGTGCTGGCCGCGCTGGGCACGCCCCTCGCCGAGGCCCTCTCCACTCCCGACGGCCTGGACGCCCCGGTCTCCGGGTTGGCCATCGTCGATCCCGACGACGAGCCCGACGACTACGCGGGCCGGTTCGTGCTGGTCATCGGGGCGCGCGGGCGCGACGCCCTGCCCGCCGTCCGCGGGGTCGACCGGCGCGGCGCCGTCGCCGTCGCCGTCAAGACCGGCGGGGTCGACCCGGACGTGCTGCGCGGCGCCGCTACCCGAGCCGCCGTCGTCGCCGTCCGCGACGACGCACGCTGGGACCACGTCGAGCAGCTCGCCCGCGAGGTGCTGGAGACCGACGCCGGCCCCGGCGAGCTGTTCACGCTGGCGCAGACGACGGGGCTGCTCACCGGCGGGCTGGTGAGCATCGAGGACACCGGCAGCCGGGTGCTCGCCTACTCCCGCTCCGACAGCGTCTCCGCCGACGAGCTGCGCCGGCTCTCGGTGCTCGGCTGGCAGGGGCCCGCCGACTACCTGCGGCTGCTGCGCGAGTGGGGCGTGTTCGACCGGGTCCGCGCCGGCGAGGGTGTGGTGCGCATCGACGAGCACCCCGAGCTGGGCATCCGCCGCCGCCTCGCCGCCGGCATCCACGCCGGCCCGCGCTGGCTGGGCACGATCTGGGTGCAGGAAGGCGCCGTCGCGCTCACCGCGCGGGCCGAGGAGGCGCTGCTCGGCGCTGCCCGGGTCGCCGCCGGCCACCTCGTGCGCCGGCGCACCCGCCGCTCCCCCGGCACCGACCTCGTCGCCGGGCTGCTCGCCGGACGGGTGGCGCCCGAGCTGGTGGCCGGCGCCTACGGGCTCGACCCGGCCGCGCCCGCCGTGGTCGCCGCGTTCGCCGCGCCGGAGGCCGACGCCGTGGCCGTCGCCGAGCTGGCCGACGTCGTCGCCGTCCATGCCGCCACCTACCGGCGCGGCGCGCTGGCCAGCACCGATGGCGTCCGGGTGCACGCGATCCTGCCCGGGGTGCCGGCCGAGAAGATCGAGCCCGGGCTGCGCGCGATGTGCGCGGAGGTGGTGGCGCTGGCGGCGCGGCGCACCGGCGGCCGCGTGCAGGCCGGGATCGGCGCGCCGACCGTCGGGCTCGCCGGCATCCCCGGTTCGCGGGCGGAAGCCGACCGCGTGCTCGACACCATGCCCGCCGACACGGCCGTCGCCGCGCTCGCCGACCTGCGCGCGGAGATCCTGCTCGACGAGACCCTCGACCTGCTCGCCGACGCCCCCGACGTGCGCGACCCCGCCGTCACCCGCCTCGTCGCGCACGACGCCGAGCACGGCTCCGACCTCGCCGACTCCGTACTCGCCTGGCTCGACGCGCACGGCGACGTCCGCGCGGCCGCGGACAAGCTGACCGTCCACCCGAACACGTTGCGCCATCGCCTCCGCCGGGCGACGGCAGTGAGCGGCGTGGCCCTGGGCGACCCGCGCGCCCGCCTGGTGACGCACCTGCAGTTGCTGCTGGCCCGCCGCTGAGGTGCCCCGGGGTCCACGAATGCCAGCAAAGCCACTTTCACGACGGATTCCGTCCTGAAAGTGGCCTTGCTGACACACTCGTGGGCTGTCCCGGTGGCTTGGTGGACAACCGATCATCATGGACGTTGTCCGATCGGACAGCCCGCCGATCTCGCCGCCTTCCTACTCTCACCTCATGGACGCCATCACCGGCACGCCCGCGCCCCGCAACGAGACCGTGCTCACCTACGCGCCCGGATCGCCGGAACGCGCGGAGCTGGAGGCGGCGCTGGTCGCCGTCGGTGGTGAGCAGCACGAGCTGACCGTCACGATCGACGGGCGCCAGCACATGGCCGGCGGCAAGCCGATCGAGGTGGTCGCTCCGCACGATCACGCGCACGTGCTCGGCGTGACGGCGAACGCGGGCCACGAGGACGCGAAGGCGGCCGTGGAGGCCGCGCTGCGCGCCGCCCCGGCTTGGCGCGATCTCCCGTTCGACGAGCGGGCGGCCGTGCTGCTGCGCGCCGCCGACCTGCTCACCGGCCCGTGGCGCGCGCGGATCAACGCTGCGACGATGCTCGGCCAGTCCAAGACGTGCTTCCAGGCCGAGATCGACTCGGCGTGCGAGCTCGCCGACTTCTGGCGCTTCAACGTGGCGTTCGCCCGCCAGATCCACGAGAACCAGCCCACCAGCTCGCCGGGCGTGTGGAACCGCATGGACTACCGCCCCCTGGAGGGCTTCGTCTACGCGATCACCCCGTTCAACTTCACCGCGATCGCCGGCAACCTGCCCACTGCGCCCGCGCTGATGGGCAACACGGTGATCTGGAAGCCGTCGCCGACCCAGGGCCTGGCCGCGCACCTCGTGATGCGACTGCTCGAGGAAGCGGGCATGCCCCCGGGCGTGATCAACCTGCTGACGGGTGACGGCAAGGACGTCTCCGACGTGCTGCTGGCCGATCCCGCGCTGGCCGGCATCCACTTCACCGGCTCGACGGCCACGTTCCAGCACCTGTGGAGCCGGGTCGGGGAGAACATCGCCGGCTACAACACCTACCCGCGCATCGTCGGCGAGACGGGCGGCAAGGACTTCGTGTTCGCCCACCCGTCCGCCGACGTCGACGTGCTGCGGACCGCGCTCGTGCGCGGGGCGTTCGAGTACCAGGGCCAGAAGTGCTCGGCGGCCTCCCGCGCGTACGTGCCGCGGTCGCTGTGGACGCGCATGCGCGACGACCTCGTCGCCGAGACCGACGCGCTGAGCGTGGGCGACGTCGCCGACTTCTCCAACTTCATGGGTGCGGTCATCGACCGGCGCGCGTTCGACAAGGTCAGCGCCGCTCAGCGGCTCGCGCACTCCGACCCGTCGCTGGAAGTCGTCGCCGGCGGCACGGCCGACGATTCGACCGGCTTCTTCGTGCGCCCGACGATCGTGGTGGGCTCCGACCCGACGCACGAGGTGTTCTCCACCGAGTACTTCGGCCCGTTCCTCGCGCTGCACGTCTACGACGACTCCGACGTGGAGACGGTGCTCGGCCAGATCGACCGCGGCGCCGCCTACGGGCTCACCGGTTCGGTGATCGCCCGTGACCGCGCTGCCGTCGAGCAGGCGTCGAAGGCGCTGCGGTTCGCCGCCGGCAACTTCTACGTCAACGACAAGCCGACCGGCGCCGTCGTCGGCCAGCAGCCGTTCGGTGGCTCGCGCGCCTCGGGCACCAACGACAAGGCCGGCTCGATCTACAACCTGCTGCGCTGGGCCAGCCCGCGGGTGATCAAGGAGACGTTCGTGCCGCCGACGGCGTCGGGGTACCCGCACCAGGGCTGAGCAGGGCGAGCAGCGTCGCCGTGATCCGCTCGGGTCGGTAGCGCTCGGGCTCGGTGAGCACCAGGCGGATCGCTGTCTCCACCAGGGCCAGGACCGCGTGCGCGACGACGTCGGGGGCCATGTCCGTACCCGTCAGGTACGCGCGGACGTGCCGCTCGATCCGGGCATGCAGCACCGTGCGGGCGTGTTCGCGGGCGACGTGGAACGCCGCCGGCATGTCGGGCATCGACATGACCACGCACCACCAGCGCTGCGGCGCGGACTGCGCGGCCGCCAGCACGTCGTCGAGCACGGCGGCGACTTGCGGGGCGAGGGGGCGTCCGGATTCGATCCGGCCCGGCGCGATCGCGGCGAGCTGCGCGAGCGCGGCCTCCTGCTCGCGCCGCAGCAGCGCGCCCAGCAGGGCAGCCCGGTTCTCGAAGATCCCGTAGACGACCGGCTTGGAGACCCCGACGCGCTCGGCGACGGCCTCCATGGTGGCCGCGTTGTGCCCCTCTGTGACGACGAGGTCGAGCGCGGCGTCGAGCAGCGCGGTGCGGCGTTGCCCGACGGGCACGCGCGGCGCGTAGACGCGCCGTCCGGGTTCGTTCACCGCATCCCCTCTCGACAAAGCTACGTTACCGTAGGATATTGCTACTCATGAGTAGGAATGGCGCGCGAGAGCTGCTGCTCGATCCGAACCGCTACAACCCCGAGCACTTCGACGCCGAGACCCGCCGCTCGCTGCGCGCGGTGATCGACTGGTTCGAGTCCCGCGGCAAGACCAAGCTGCTCGAGGACTACCACGGCCACGTCTTCTACCAGGACTTCCTCGATTTCGTGGCCGAGGAGAAGCTCTTCGCCACGTTCCTCACCCCGGCCCGCGACGGCGACGGCCACTCCGACAAGCGCTGGGACACCGCACGCGTGGCGGCGCTGTCGGAGATCCTCGCGTTCTACGGCCTGAACTACTGGTACCCGTGGCAGGTCACCATCCTCGGGCTGGGCCCGGTCTGGCAGAGCGACAACGCCGAGGCCCGCGCCCGCACGGCCGCGAAGCTCGACGCCGGCGGCGTCGGCGCGTTCGGACTCTCGGAGCGCGAGCACGGCGCCGACATCTACTCGTCGGACATGGTGCTCACGCCCGACGGGAACGGCGGCTGGACCGCGAGCGGCGGCAAGTACTACATCGGCAACGGCAACTGCGCGACCACGGTCTCGGTGTTCGGCCGGATCGACGGGGTGGAGGGCGCCGACCAGTACGTCTTCTTCCTCGCCGACTCCACGCACCCGAACTACCACGTCGTCAAGAACGTGGTGCCCTCGCAGATGTACGTGGCGCAGTTCCGGCTCGAGGACTATCCCGTCACGCAGGCCGACATCCTGCACACCGGCGACGCGGCGTTCTCCGCGGCGCTCAACACGGTCAACATCGGCAAGTTCAACCTCTGCTTCGGCGGCATCGGGCTCACCACCCACGCGTTCTACGAGGCGATCACCCACGCGCAGAACCGCGTGCTGTACGGCAAGCCCGTCACCGCGTTCCCGCAGGTCCGCCGCCAGTTCACCGATGCGCTGACGCGGCTGGTCGCCATGCGGCTGTTCTCCGACCGCGCGATCGACTACTTCCGCAGCGCGAGCCCCGACGACCGGCGCTACCTGCTGTTCAACCCGGTCACGAAGATGAAGGTCACCACCGAGGCCGAGGTGGTGATGGCGCTGCTCGCCGACGTCGTCGCGGCCAAGGGCTTCGAGTCCGACACGTACGTCACCGTCGCGCGCACCGACGTCACCGGGCTGCCCAAGCTGGAGGGCACGGTCGCGGTCAACCTGGCGCTGATCGGCAAGTTCATGCCGGCATACCTTTTCCAGCCCACCGACCTGCCCGACGTCGGCACCCGCCTCGAAGCGGGCGACGACGAGTTCCTCTTCCGCCAGGGCCCGGCCCGCGGCCTGTCGAAGGTGCGGTTCCAGGACTGGCGCGCGCCCTACGCCGCGCACGCCGGAAACGCCAACGTCGCCGTCTTCACCGAGCAGGCCGAGGCGTTCGTGCAGCTGCTCACCACCGCGTCGCCCACACCCGAGCAGCTGGGCGACCTCGACTTCACCCTCGTGCTCGGCGAGCTGTTCACCCTGATCGTCTACGGGCAGCTGATCCTGGAGCAGGCCGACATCGTCGGGCTGGACGAGGACCTGCTCTCCTCGATCTTCGACACGCTCGTGCGCGACTTCTCCGCCCGCGCCACCGACCTGCACGGCAAGCGCGCCGCGACGGCTGCGCAGCAGGAATGGGCCCGGTCGGTGCTGCGGGCACCGCAGACCGACGGCGAGACGTACGAGCGGGTGTGGCAGCAGGTGGCCGCGCTGTCGGGCGTGTACGAGATGAAGCCATGAGCGAGCTTGCGAGCGAATCATCGGCACTGCAGGCGCCGGAGGACTGGGGCTTCTTCGGCCCCGACTCGCCCACCTGGAAGGTGTGGTCGCACCCGACGGCGCTGATCGGGTTCCAGCGCTCGGTGGTGCTGGAGCACTTCGATTCCGATCTCGCCGCCGCCGTCGCCGACAGCGCGGGGATCTACACCGATCCGGCGCGGCGCCTCGACCACACGCTCGCGTACTTCCTGACGGTCGCGACGGCGGACGGCGCCACCGCGATCGCGGCGTCGGAGCACCTGCAGAAGGTGCACGCGAGGGCCACCGGCATCGAGCCGATCAGCGGGCGGCGCTACAGCGCCAACGCGCCGGCGTCGCAGCTGTGGATCCACGTGACCGGCTGGCACTCGGTGCTCAAGTGCTACGAGATGTACGGGCCGGGTCCGCTCACGCCCGACGAGGAGCGGCGCTACTGGCGCGAGTCCGTGATCGCCGCGGAGCTGCAGACCTGCCGCTCGTCGGACGTGCCGGCGTCGCGGGCGCAGGTGCGGGAGTACTTCGCGGAGGTCCGGCCGCGGCTCTGCAGCTCGGAGCGAGCGCACGCGGGGATGCACCACCTGCTGCGGACCCCGTTGCGCAGGGGTGGCGCCCGTTTCGCCGCACTGAGCAGGTTGATCGCGCCGGCGACGATCGCGTCGCTACCGGCGTGGATGGGCGAGGTCGGCGGGTTCGGCCAACCGGCGGCGGTGGGCCGGGCCTACCGGCCCATGGTGCGCGCGGCGATCGCGGCCACCACCCCGTCGGTGGCGCTGGCAGTGCTCAGCACCGCGCTGCCGGCCACGTCCGCGGCCTACCGGCGGCACCACTTCGGACCGCCACCCGTGCACCGCACGACCGTCACGCCCGAGGAGGCCCGGACGGGCGCGCGCACCCTGCGCGTGGCCCGCTGACCGGTCACGAACCGGAGTGACGAGTTCCACTTCCCCCGATCGCGTCGAAGATGCTTAGCTTAAACAACTAATCTTCGATCACGTGGGGTAGCGACGTGCACTACAAATGGGTTGCCCTGTCGAACACGACACTGGGCCTCCTCATGGCCACGATCAACTCGTCCATCGTGCTGATCGCGTTGCCCGACATCTTCCGCGGGATCGGCATCGACCCGCTCGGCCCCGGCAACACCAGCTACCTGCTCTGGATGATCATGGGATTCCTCGTGGTCACCGCTGTGCTGGTGGTCGGGTTCGGCCGGCTGGGCGACATGTTCGGCCGCGTCCGCATGTACAACCTCGGATTCGCCGTCTTCACCGCGGCGTCGATCTTCCTGGCCGTCACCTGGCAGACCGGCGACGCCGCCGCCTGGTGGTTGATCATCTGGCGGATCATCCAGGGCGTCGGCGGCGCGTTCATCATGGCCAACTCCAGCGCCATCCTCACCGACGCCTTCCCCGCCCACCAGCGCGGCACCGCCATGGGCATCAACGGGGTCGCCGCCATCGCCGGCTCGTTCCTCGGCCTGGTGATCGGCGGCCTGCTCGGGCCCGTCAACTGGCACCTGGTGTTCCTGGTCTCCGTGCCGTTCGGGGTCTTCGGCACGATCTGGGCGTACCTCAAACTGCGCGACAACGGCGTGCGCACTGATCTGACCCGCCCCGCCGGCTCCGCAAGCTCCGCCGGCTGCCATCCCCGAGGGGCCCGGATGGACTGGTGGGGCAACATCACCTTCGCCGTCGGGCTCATCGCGCTGCTCGTCGGCATCACCTACGGCATCCAGCCCTACGGCGACTCGGTCATGGGCTGGGGCAGCCCGCTCGTGCTCACCTGCGTGATCGGCGGGCTGCTGGTGCTCGCGGCGTTCGCGGTGATCGAGACGAGGGTGCCCAACCCGCTGTTCACCCTGTCGCTGTTCCGCAACCGCGCGTTCAGCCTCGGCAACGCCGCCAACCTGCTCGCGTCGTTGGGCCGCGGCGGCCTGCAGTTCATGCTGATCATCTGGCTGCAGGGCATCTGGCTGCCCCAGCACGGCTACTCCTTCGAGGAGACGCCGCTGTGGGCCGGCATCTACATGCTGCCGCTGACCGTCGGCTTCCTCGTCTCGGCGCCGCTGTCCGGGGTGCTCTCCGACCGCGTCGGCGCACGGTGGTTCACCACCGGGGGCATGCTGCTCTCCGCCGTGACGTTCCTGCTCCTGATGGAGCTGCCGATCAACTTCGACTACTGGGCGTTCGCGGCGATCCTGCTGCTCAACGGCATCGGCATGGGCCTGTTCTCCTCGCCGAACCGCGCCGACATCATGAACAACCTGCCGCCGAACGCGCGCGGCGCGGGTGCCGGCATGACCGCCACGTTCCAGAACTCCGCGATGGTGCTGTCGATCGGGTTCTTCTTCAGCCTGATGATCGCCGGGCTGTCCACCGACCTGCCGTCGGTGATGTCGGCCGGGCTCGTCCAGAACGGGGTGCCGGCCGTGCAGGCGCAGCACATCGCCGCGCTGCCGCCGGTAGCCGTGTTGTTCGCTTCGTTCCTGGGCTACAACCCGATCCAGCAGCTGCTCGGGCCGACCCTGGCGAGCCTGCCGGCCGATCACGCCGCCTTCCTGACGGGCCGCTCGTTCTTCCCGCAGCTCATCGCCGGTCCGTTCGCCGACGGGCTGTCCGCGGCGTTCATGTTCGCCGTGATCGCGTGCGTCGTGGCCGCGGTCGCGTCGTACTTCTCGGGATCGCGGAAGCCGGCGGCGCCGGGCGAGTCCGCGGGCGCCGAGCTCGCGGCCGTGGCGGGCGAGGCCGGCGGGCCGAGCGAGCTGGTCGTCGACGCGCCGGCAGCGCACTCACCCCGGTGACGGCCATCGCGACCACCCCCGTCGGCGAGGTCCTCCTCGCCCATCACGAGACCGGGGACCCGGCCGGGCCGCCCGCGGTGCTGCTGCACGGCATGGGCAGCTCTGCCGCGACCTGGGACGGGTTCGCGGCGGCGCTGGCCGGCGCCGGGCGGCGGGTGCTCGCGATCGACGCCCGCGGGCACGGCGCCAGCTCCCGCACGGCGGAGTACACGTTCGCCGCGATGGTCGAGGATCTTCGTGGCTTCCTCGACGAGCACGCCGTCGACCGGGTGGACCTGATCGGGCACTCGATGGGCGGCGGCGTCGCGCAGCTGTTCGCCGGCCGGTACCCCGACCGGGTGCGGCGGCTCGTGATCGAGGAGGCGGCGCCGCCCCCGCACGTTGCGCCCGCGGACCAGCCAGCGGATCCGCCGCTGGACCCACCGCATCCCGTCGAGTTCGACTGGCAGGTCGTCCGGCCGATCGTGCGGGCCTTCCGCACCCCCGATCCCGAGTGGTGGGCCCGGCTGGGCCGCATCGCCGCACCCACTCTCGTGATCGCCGGTGGGGCGACCAGCCTCGTGTCGCAGGACCGGATCCACGCGGCCGCGGCGGCGATCCCGGACGCCCGGCTCGTCGAGATCAACGCCGGGCACAACGTGCACAAGCACGCCGCGGCCGCGTTCGCCTCGATCGTGCTGGAGTTCCTCGATTAACCGACGACCCGGAACCACACGTTGACCGCGTGCGGCACGGTGACCACCCGGGTGCGCTCCAGCTGGACGGGCGGGCCGTCGGCTCGATCGAACAGCCGCGTGCCGCCACCGCAGGCTGCGCGCGGGCCGGCCGCCTCCCGCGAGTTGGCCCGCTCGACAGGGCGAGTTAGCCCGCTCAACAGGGCGAGTTGGCCGGCGGGATGGCCAACTCGCCCTGTTCGATGGCCAACTCGCCCTGCTCAGATGGCCAACTCGCCCTGTTCGAATGGCCAACTCGCGAGACCCACGACTCCGAACGCACCGGGCCCGAACCCCGAACGCGCGGGGTCTGGCGGGGCTTGACCCATGTGCGGCGTGAGCTACGACATGTCGCCGCCGGGGCCTGCGATGAATCCGCCGTGTAGATGACCATCCTCACTCCCCTCCCCCGAGCGCCGCGCGCAGCGCCGCCAGCCCGCGCCGCAGGTCCGCGCGCTCCGGCCCGGCGTAGCCGACGACGATGCCGTACCCGGTCGGTCCGGCGGCACCGTAGCTCGACAGCAGCCGCACGGTCACACCGCGCACGGCCAGCGCCGCCTCGACCGCGGCCTCGGCTGCGGCGTCCGGCAGCGGGACGACGACGTGCCCTCCGGCGGCGTCGCCGCGCACCTCGTGGCCGGTGGCGCGGATTCCCGCCACCGTCTCCGCGCGCCGCTCCCCCAGCACGCGGCGCAGCCGGCGCAGGTGCCGGGCGAGATCACCGTGGGCGGCCAGCGCCGCGAACACCCGCTGGCCGGCCTCCGCGGGCCGGGCACCTGCCGCGCGAGCGACGACCAGCGCCGAGCGGATCGCCGGCGGCGCCACGAGCCAACCCACGCCGAGCGTCGGGGTGAGCACCTTGCTGGTGGTGCCCAGGTGCGCCACCACGTCGGGGCCGAGCGCGGCCAGCAGCGGCAGCGGCGCGACGTCGTAGCGCATCTCGCCGTCGTAGTCGTCCTCGAGGACGAGGAACCCGCCGGCGCGCGCCCGCTCGACCAGCGCCAGCCGGCGGCGCGCCGACAGCCGCGCGCCGAGCGGGTACTGGTGCGCGGGCGTGCAGTAGACCGCGTCGAGCCGGTCCGGGAGGGCGCCGACGTCCAGGCCCTCGTCGTCGACGGGCACCGGCACCACCTCGGCGCCGGCTCTCCGCAGCGCCGCGGCCACGCGGTCGTATCCCGGGTCCTCGACCGCCACCCGGGCGCCGCGCGGCAGCAGCCCCGCGATTTCGGCGACCGCCGGCGTGGTGCCGGCCGTGGCCAGCACGGCGTCGGCCCCCACGACGAGGCCGCGGTGGCGCAGCAGCTGGTCGGCGACGGCCGCGCGGTACGCCGGGAGGCCGCTGTCGTCGGCGACCAGGGCGGGCGGGGAGTCGGCGCCGGCCCGCCAGGCCCGCCGCCACGCCGCAGGATCCATCGCCTCGTTGCAGGGTGCGCCCGGCTCCAGGCTCGTGCCGGCGACGGCGCTCGGCGCGGCGGCCGCGCCCTCCGGTCGCACGGCCGGCCCGGGCGGCCCGGGCGGCCCCTGCGGCACTCCGACGACGAACGTGCCCGCGCCATGGCGCCCGGCGATCCAGCCCTCGGCCAGCAGCTGGTCGTAGGCAGCCGCGGTGACGGTGCGGCTCAGCCCGAGCGTGGCCGCCAGCGCCCGGGTCGACGGCAGCCTGTCGCCGCGGCGGAACGCACCGGCCGCGGCGGCGGAACGCACCGCGTCGGCCAGCTGGACGGCCAGCGGGAGCCCGCTCGTCCGGTCGAGCGGCAACGGCGGCAGATCCACCCGAGTGGCCTTCCCGTTCGATGGCGAAGTGGCCCTGTCAGGATGCCACTGCGGCGGCGACCCTGGGATCATGACCGCGTCGCTGTCCACCACCACCCGCAGCACGATCACCCGCATCCGGGAACGCGCCCGCACCGACCGCACCGACCTGTACGCCGTCCTCGACGCCGGCTTGGTGTGCCACTTCGGCATCGTCCGCGACGGCGCGCCCGTCATCATCCCGACGGGGTACGGGCGCATCGACGACACCCTCTACCTGCACGGCTCCACCGGCGCCGGCTACACACGCGGCATCGACGGCGCCCCGGTGTGCGTCACCGTCACGCACCTCGACGGGATCGTCTACGCGCGATCGGTGTTCCACCACTCGATGAACTACCGCAGCGCCGTCGTGCACGGCGCCGCCCGGCTCGTCACCGACCCCGACGAGCGCACGGCTGGGCTGCGCGCCATCGTCGAGCACCTCTCTCCCGGCTCGTGGGAGCACGCTCGCGAGCCGAACCGGCGCGAGCTGGCCGCGACGGCCGTGTTCGCGCTGTCGCTGACCGAAGCCAGCGTGAAGGTGCGCGCCGAGCAGGTCGGCGACGACGAGGACGACCTCGGCGACCTCGACCGCTGGGCCGGCATCCTCCCCGTCCGCACGGTGTTCGGGGCGCCGGAGCCGTGCCCGACCGTCCCCAGCGACAAGTCGGTCCCCGCGCACGTCGCCGACCGCCGCGCCGGCTGACCCCCAGTCAGGTGGAGTGAGCTCAGGCGGAGTGCGCGGCCACGGCCGCCTCGGTGGCCGCGAGCAGCCACTCCGCCATGCCGGGCAGCTGCTGTTCCGGCCGGACGAGGAAGCCCAGCCGCTCAGGTTCCTGGGCGTACCAGGCGGCCATGGCGCGGTGCATCGCGGGATCGCACGGGAACCACCACCGCTCGACGGAGGCCCGCAGCTCAGCGACGAGCGCCAGTGCCGTCGGCGATCCGGGCGCTGTCCCGGCCGCGATCGCGGCCCGGAACCGGGCCACCCACGCGTCGGTCTCCCGCGCCATCGTGCGCAGCTCCTCGACCGAGTAGGCGGCCATCCGCTCCTGGCTCATCGCCCACTCGGGGCTGCCGGCCCAGGCCGCCTCCAGCTGTGCGGCGTACCCGACGGGCGGGCGCCAGTCACCGAACACGGCCAGCCGCTTCGCCGGCGGCAGCGCCACGCCGGTGAGCTCGGCGACCAGTTCGTCCTCGACGGCCGCCGCCATCCGCTGGATCGCCGCGGCCCGCTCCGCCAGCAGCTCGCGCTGGCGCAGCAGGTGGGCCCGCACGTCGCCGTGGGTGAGCATCTCGGCGATCTCGTCGAGCGCGAACCCGAGCTCGCGGTAGGTGAGCACCTGCCGCAGCCGGGCGACGTCGTCGTCGGTGTAGCGCCGGTGCCCGCCGCGACTGTGGCCGGCCGGGGAGATCAGCCCGATCGCGTCGTAGTGGTGCAGGGTGCGCACGCTGATCCCGGCCATCCGGGCCAGCTCACCGATGCCGTAGCTCACAATGCGATTGAACCTCACGTTACGTCAGGTCTCAGCATCGTCCCATGCACGGGATCGAGGTACGTCGGGGCGACGGCGAGCTGGTCGGCTTCGTGGCCGAGCACGACGGCCGCTGGGCCGCCCGCACGGTGTTCGGCGCGCAGCTGGCCGTCACCGATGACGAGCGGGCGGCGGAGTCCGCTGTGCTGAATGCCGGGCTGGCTGCGCTGGCCGAGCCGTGGTGGTTGCACCGCGAGGGCCGGTGGGTGCCGGTGATGCTGGTCGAGGCTGCGCCGGGCCGGGTCACGGTGCGGGTCGGGCGCTACCCCGACCCGAAGGAGCGGCCACTCGTCCTGACCGGCGCGGACGCGGCCGGGCTGCGCCGGCGCCCCTGACCGCTGCCGGGCCACCTGATGGGCTGAACTAACCTCGGACCGCGTGACGACGACCGACCAGTACCCCGAGGCTCCCCGGCTCGATCTCGTCGACGAACTGCACGGCCACCGGGTCCCGGACCCCTACCGGTGGCTGGAGGACGCGGACGACGTGCGCACGAAGGCGTGGTCGCAGGCCCAGGACGAGCTCACCGCCGAGCGGCTCGGCGCGTTGCCCGGCCGGTCAGGGCTCACCACCACCCTGGAGCGGCTCACCGCCACCGGCTCCGTGTCGGCCCCGGCGTGGAAGGCGGGCCGCCGCTTCGTCACGCGCCGCGAGCCCGACCAGGACCACGCCGTGCTGCACGTCGTCGAACCGGACGGCGAGCGGCGGGCCCTCGTCGATCCGATGGCCATCGACCCGTCCGGCCGCACCACGCTCGACGGCGGCGTCGTCGATCCCGAGGGCAGGTTGCTGGCCTACCAGCTCTCCTTCGGCGGCGACGAGAACTCGGTGCTGCACGTCCTGGACGTGGCAACGGGCGAGCAGGCCGAGGAGCCGATCGACCGCTGCCGGTACTCGGCGGTCGTGTGGCTGCCCGGTGGCACCGAGTTCCTCTACGTCCGCATGGTCACCGAGGACGAGGCACCTCCCGGCGAGCAGGCGTTCCACCGGCGCATCTGGCGCCACCGCGTCGGCACCCCGACCGGCGACGACGTGCTCCTCGACGGGCCGGGCCTGTACGAGGAGCACACCTACTACGACCTGCGGCTGTCGCACGACGGGCGCTGGCTGGTCGTCACCGGCAGCGTCGGCACGGCCCGCCGCGACAGCGTGTGGATCGCCGAGCTGGCGCCCGACGAGCCCGTGCCGCCGCTCACGCCCGTCCTCACGCAGGCCGACGACGTGCGCGCCACGATGTGGGTGGAGCGCGACGGTCGCCTCTACGTGCGCACCACGGACGGCGCTCCGCGCTGGCGGCTCGCGGTCACCGATCCGCGCACGCCCGGGCGGGAGCACTGGCGCGCGCTGGTCGCGGAGGATCCGGGCGCGAACCTCGACGCCGTCCGCTACCTCGACGTGCCAGGCGGGGAGCCGCTGCTGGTGCTGGCGCGCAGCCGGCACGCGGTCGGCGAGCTCGCCCTCCACGCCCTCGACGGGTCGGCGCGGGGCGCGGTGGTGCTGCCCGGTCCGGGCTCCCTGACCAGCCTGTCGGTGGCCGACGTGCGGACCCCCGACCAGTACGGCCGGCTGTGGTTCGGCTGGACCGACTTCGTCACACCCACCGAGGTGCACCGGTTCGACGCGGCGACCGGCGAGGTGCTGCGGGAGTCCACCGCGCCGGGTGCGGTCACGGTGCCGGCGGTGCACAGCGAGCAGCGCACCTTCACCAGCAAGGACGGCACCACGGTGCGCATGTTCGTGCTGACGCCCGCGCGCCCCGGTCCCGTCCCGACCCTGATGACCGGCTACGGCGGGTTCGCGATCTCCCGCGAACCGGCCTACTCCTCGGCTGCGCTGGCCTGGGTGGAGGCCGGCGGCGCGTACGTCGTGGTGTCGCTGCGCGGTGGCAGCGAGGAGGGCGAGGAGTGGCACCTCGCCGGCAACCGCGGCCACAAGCAGAACGTGTTCGACGACTTCCACGCGGCCGCCGAGTCACTGATCGCCGCCGGGACGACCACGCCCGAGCAGCTGGCGATCCTCGGCGGCTCCAACGGCGGGCTGCTGGTCGGCGCCGCGCTCACCCAGCGCCCCGACCTGTATCGGGCCGTCGTGTGCTCGGCGCCGCTGCTGGACATGGTGCGCTACGAGGAGTTCTCCCTCGGGCGCACCTGGAACGACGAGTACGGCACCGCCGCAGATCCCGTCGAGCTCGAGTGGCTGCTGGCCTACTCGCCCTACCACCACGTGCAGGACGCGACCAGCTATCCCGCGGTGCTGTTCACCGTGTTCGAGTCCGACAGCCGCGTCGACCCGTGCCACGCGCGCAAGATGTGCGCAGCCCTGCAGCACGCCACCGCGGGCGACCCCGACACCCGCCCGGTGCTGCTGCGTCGCGAGACCGACGTCGGCCACGGGGCCCGCTCGGTGCGGCGCACCGTAGACCTCGCGGTCGACCAGCTCGCCTTCCTCGCCGCCCACACCGGTTTGGAGCTCCCCTGATGTCCCCGCCCACAGCGTTCGTCACGGCCGACAACATCGCCGACGAGCAGCTGTTCCCGTTCCGCCCGCCGTGCGCCGACGACCCCGGGTCGTGGTGCGCCACGTTCTTCCAGCTGACGAACTCCGACGTGCTCGCGCGCTCGGCGGACACGATCGTCAGCACGACGCTGCACATCGTGCTGATCGTGGTCGTGGCGCTGCTGGTGCGCTACTTCCTGCACCGGGGCATCACCCGCGTCGTCGCCGGCGCCACCAGTTCGCGGCTCACCCGGCTGGCCTCGCGGCTGCCGCGCAACCCCACACCCGCGGACAGCCCGCGCAGTGTCCAGCGGGCCCGCACGATCGGCTCGGTGCTGCGCTCGATCGCGTCGGCGGTGGTGCTGGTCGTCGCGTCGATCATGATCCTGGCCGAGTTCGGGGTGAACCTCGGGCCGATCCTCGCGTCGGCCGGCATCGTCGGAGTGGCGGTCGGGTTCGGCGCGCAGAACCTCGTCCGCGACTTCCTGTCCGGCATGTTCATGCTGCTCGAGGACCAGTACGGGGTCGGCGACATCGTCGATCTCGGTGAGGCCAGCGGCGTGGTGGAGGCCGTCGGCCTGCGCATCACGACGTTGCGCGACGTCGGCGGCACCGTCTGGTACGTGCGCAACGGCGAGATCCTGCGCGTGGGCAACAAGAGCCAGGGCTACGCGGTCGCCGTCATCGACATCCCGGTGGCGCACAGCGCCGACGTCGCCGACGCCACCGCACTGGCCGGCCGGGTGGCGACGGAACGGATCACCGGGAAGGACCTCGCCGGGCAGGTGCTGGGCGAGGTGGAGGTCCTCGGGGTGGAGCGCATCGCCACCGAGGGCGTCACCCTGCGGCTCACCGTGAAGGTGCAGCCCGGCCAGCAGTTCGGCGTGCAACGGGCGCTCAACGCGGCGATCAGCGACGCGTTCGACGACGCCGAGGTGCCGCGGCCCGCAGTGTTCCCCGCTCAGCCCGCCGCGCCGTAGGCCTGCGGCACGTCCCGGGTACTGGTGTCGCCCTGCCGCCCTTTTCGACGATCATGTGGCTGAGTCGGGGCCGCGCCGGGCCATGATCGCTGGTTCGGGCGCTGGAGCGTCACCGATGACGCGCTGCCGCCCCGTTCGGCGACCATGCCAGGGCGGTCGGGCCGTACAGGCCCGTGCTCGTCCGCAGTCCGTGATCGCCGGACGGGGAGCTGGCACGACACCTGTTTCGCCCTGCCTCCCCGTTCAGCGATCATGTCCCGCCGAGCACCGTGCCGCCGCCGGCCCCGCCCGTCATCCCGTGACGGCCACCTGCCACCGCCGCACCGCCACGTCGAGCAGCCCCGAGGCGACGGCCTTGTCGTCCGTGCGGGCGAGCCGTTCCGCCTCCGCGAGTCCGTCCTCCGCCGGGACGCGCAGCACCGTCATGCCGCTGCCGGGGACGTCACCGAACGGGCCGGCGGCCACGAGCCAGCCCCGCTCGCGCATCCGCTGCAGGAACGCGAGGTGCTCGCCGAAGCCGGGGTCGGCCATCAGCGATTCGGCCGCCACGCCGGGGCCGGGGGTGTGCAGCAACGCCACCCAGACGGGCGCGGTGTGCTCCTCGTAGGCGGCGAGCACGCCGGGCCAGCCGCTCCCGTACTCCTCGCGCGCGGCCGCGGGCTCGGGCAGCACGTCCCAGTTGCGGTGCTCCAGCAGGACGCGAGTGCCCGCGCCTGCCGGCTCGAACCGCACCTCCACCTCGGTGGCCGGGCCGTCGGGTCGACCTGGATGCCAGGTGATCACGAAGCGTTGCCCCGGCTCCCAGACGAGCACCGAACCCCACACGGTGGTGCTGCCGTCCGCGAGCGTCTCGACCAGCCGCCCGTCCGTGAACGCGACGGTGCTCGACGCACCGCCGACGCTGTGCCGGGCCAGCGGCCACCAGCGGCCGATGCCGGCGGTGAACCTGTCGAACGCGACGTCCGGGGTGACATCGACGAGCACCTCGCGGCGCAGGGGTGGAACCGTCATTCCGACATCTCCTCGGCGAACGCGGTCAGTGCGGAGTCCCACATGCCGACGAGCCACTGCTGCAGCGGCACGAGCGCGGCGGGCGCCAGCGCGTAGAGGTTGCGGGTGCCGACGCTCTCGTGCGTGACGAGCCCGGCGCCCGCGAGCACCTTGAGGTGCTTGCTGATGCCCGGCCGGCCGGTGCGCAGGTCGGCGGCGAGCTCGCCGACGGGGGTCGGGCCGGCGGCGAGGCGCTCGAGGATGCGGCGGCGGGTCGCGTCGCCGAGGGCGTCGAGCACGGCTTCCACTTGGTCGCTCATGAGCAACGGTTACTCTGGAGCAACCAAAGAAATCGGTCAACCCCCCGACCGCGGGCCCGCCATACTCGGCCAGGTGCTGATCACCGTCTCCACCACCCACACGCCTGCGACGGATCTCGGGTTCCTGCTGCACAAACACCCCGAGCGCCTGCAGACCTTCGACGTGGCCGGCGGACGGGCGCACGTGTTCTACCCCGAGGCGACCGACGACGTGTGCACCGTCGCGCTGCTGCTGGAGATCGACCCGATCGGACTGGTCCAGCGCGGGCGCGACGACGCCTTCAGCCTCGGCCAGTACGTCAACGACCGCCCGTACGTCGCGTCGTCGATGGTCGCGACGGCGCTCGGCAAGGTCTTCCGCACGGCGCTCTCCGGCCGCTGCGACGCCCGTCCCGAGCTGGCCGCCACACCGATCCCGCTGACCGTGCACGTGCCCGTGGTGCGCGGTGATCCCGAGCTGATCGGGCGCCTGTTCGGCCCGCTGGGCTGGCAGGTCGAGGCCACCCCCGTCGAGATGGACGGGTGGGGCACCAGCCCGTACGCCGAGCTGCGGCTGGCGGGCACGCTGCGGCTCGCCGACGCCCTCTCCCACCTCTACGTGCTGCTGCCCGCGCTCGACGGCGGCAAGCACTACTGGATGGCTGAGGACGAGGTGGACAAGCTGCTGCGCGCCGGCGGCGACTGGCTGGCCGCGCATCCCGACCGCGACCTGGTGAGCCGCCGCTACCTGCGGCGGCCGCGGCTGGTCGCGGCCGCGCTGACCCGCCTCGCGGAGGCCGACGATCTCCCGGCGGAGGAGGTGGACGACGCGCTGGCCGAGCCGGCCGTGCGGCACGAGCCGCTGGCGGTGCGTCGCCGGGCCGCGGTGGTCGCCGCGCTGAAGGACGTGCATGCGCGCTCGGTCGCCGACCTCGGCTGCGGCGCCGGAGCGCTGCTTCGGGATCTGCTGCACGAGCCGGAGTTCACCCGCATCCTCGGCGCGGACGTGTCCACGCACGCGTTGGAGACCGCCGAGCGGCGGCTGCACCTGGACCGCATGTCCGATCGCGCCGCCGACCGCATCACGCTGCGCCAGTCCGCGCTCACCTACACCGACGACGCGCTGACCGGCTACGACGCGGCCGTGCTGATGGAGGTCGTCGAGCACGTGGATCCGCCGCGGCTGCCGGCGCTGGCACGCGCGGTGTTCGGGCACGCCAAGCCGGGCGCGGTGGTCGTCACCACGCCGAACGTGGAGCACAACGTGCGCTACGAGACGCTGCCGGCCGGGCAGCTGCGCCACCGCGACCACCGCTTCGAGTGGACGCGCGCGGAGTTCCGCGAGTGGGCCGACGACGTCGCCGTCCAGTACGGCTACGCCGTGGCCTATCGCCCCGTCGGCGACGACGATCCCGAGGTCGGCCCGCCCACCCAGCTCGCGCTCTTCACCCGGGAGGCGGCGTGAACACCCTGCGCATCCCGGACCAGGCCCTCGTCGTGCTCGTCGGGGTGTCGGGGTCCGGCAAGTCGACGTTCGCCGCGCGGCACTTCCGCCCAACCCAGGTGCTGTCGAGCGACTTCTTCCGCGGCCTGGTCGGCGACGACGAGAACGACCAGTCCGTCACCACCGAGGCCTTCGACGCGCTGCACCACGTCGCCGGGCTGCGACTGGCCGGCGGCCGGCTCACCGTCGTCGACGCGACGAACGTGCAGCCCTCGGCCCGCACAGCGCTGGTCAAGGTGGCGCGGGAGCACCACGTGCTGCCCGTCGCGATCGTGCTGGACGTGCCGATGGCGCTGTGCGTCGAGCGCACGGAGGGCCGGGCGGACCGCGCGTTCGGCCGCGACGTGATCGCGCGGCAGCGCAGCCAGCTGCGCAAGGGCATGGCCGGGCTGCGCCGCGAGGGCTTCCGCACCATCCACACGCTGCACAGCCAGGAGGAGATCGACGCGGCCGAGATCGTCCTGGAGCCGCTGTGGACGGACAAGCGGACGGTCACCGGCCCGTTCGACGTGATCGGGGACGTGCACGGCTGCCGAGGGGAGCTGGAGGCGCTGCTGGCGAAGCTGGGGTGGGAGCTCGTCCGCGACGGCGAGGGGCGCGCGGTCGACGCCCGGCACCCGGAGGGGCGCACGGCGGTGTTCGTCGGCGATCTCGTCGACCGCGGGCCGGACACGCCGGGCGTGCTGCGGCTGGTCATGGGCATGGCCGCGGCCGGCACCGCCCTGTGCGTGCGCGGCAACCACGAGGACAAGCTGGCGAAGTCGCTGGCCGGGCGGAAGGTGCGCATCGCGCACGGGCTCGGCGAGACCCTGGAGCAGCTGGCCGGCGAGACCGCCGAGTTCCGCACCGAGGTCACCGGCTTCGTCGACGGGCTGATCTCGCACTACGTGCTCGACGGCGGCCGGCTCGTCGTCGCGCACGCCGGGCTGCCGGAGAACTACCACAACCGCTCGTCGGGGCGGGTGCGCAGCTTCGCGCTCTACGGCGACACCACGGGCGAGACGGACGAGTTCGGGCTGCCGGTGCGCTACCCGTGGGCGAACGACTACCGCGGGCGGGCGACCGTGCTCTACGGGCACACGCCGATCCCGGAGGTGGAGTGGGTCAACAACACCCTCTGCCTGGACACGGGCGCGGTGTTCGGCAACGCGCTCACCGCGCTGCGCTACCCGGAGCGCGAGGTCGTGGCGGTCCCGTCGGAGAAGGTCTGGTACGAGCCGGCGCGGCCGCTGCGCGCGCCTGCCGCACCCGAGCGCGCGCCGTACCTGCTCGATCTCGGCGACGTGGCCGGCAAGCGGATCGTCGAGAGCCGGCACCTGGGTCGGATGACGGTGCCGGCGGAGCGGGCAGCTGCCGCACTGGAGGTGATGAGCCGGTTCGCGATCGACCCGCGCTGGCTCGCCTACCTGCCGCCGACGATGGCCCCGACCGACACGACCGCGCAGGAAGGTCTGCTGGAGCACCCGGCGGAAGCGTTCGCGTACTTCGCCGGGGAGGGTGTGCCGTCGGTGGTGTGCGAGGAGAAGCACATGGGCTCCCGCGCGGTGCTGCTCGTGACGCGCGACGAGGCCGTGGGCCCCGCGCGGTTCGGCATCGACGGGCCCGGCGCCGTGTACACCCGCACCGGCCGCTCGTTCTTCGACGGCGCGCTCGCCGACGAGCTGCTCGCCGGCCTGCGCACCGCCGTCGGCGCGGCCGGGCTGTGGGACGAGCTGGAGACCGGGTGGCTGCTGCTGGACGCCGAGCTGCTGCCGTGGAGCGCGAAGGCGGCGGGGCTGATCCGCGAGCAGTACGCCGCGGTCGGCGCGGCCGCACTGACCTCCCTTCCGCCGGCGGGAGCTGCGCTGGCGGCTGCCGCCGGCCGGGGCGTCGACGTCGGGGAGCTCGCCGAGCGGATCGCGGGCCGGCATCAGGCGGCCGCCGCGTTCGATGCCGTGCACCGGCGCTACACGTGGCCCACCGACGGGCTCGACGGTGTGCGCATCGCGCCGTTCCAGGTCCTCGCGGCGCAGGGCCGCAACCTGGCGGTCGTCGAGCACGAGTGGCACCTCGGGGTGGCGGCACGGCTGGCGACGGCGAGCGAGCTGTTCGCGCCCACCCGTTCCCGGACGGTCGAGGTCGGCGATCCGGCGTCGGTCGCTGCCGGCACGGCGTGGTGGGAGGAGCTCACCGCCGCCGGCGGCGAGGGCATGGTCGTCAAGCCCGCCGGGGCGTACGTGCGCGGGAAGCGATCGCCGGTGCAGCCGGGGCTCAAGGTGCGCGGGCGGGAGTACCTGCGCCTGATCTACGGGCCCGACTACACCGAGCCGCAGAACCTGTCGCGGGTGCGGCGGCGGCGCATCGCGGGGAAGCGTTCGCTCGCCCTGCGCGAGTACGCGCTGGGGCTGGAGGCGCTGGACAGGCTCGCGGCGGGCGAGCCGTTGTGGCGGGTGCACGAGTGCGTCTTCGCGGTGCTCGCGCTGGAGTCGGAGCCGGTGGACCCGCGCCTGTAGACCCCATGTGACGGCCGGTCACGGCGTTGGGCCGATCCAGCGTCGTGGCCGGCGGCTCCTCCCCCGAACAGCCCAGTGGCTCGAGGAGCCATCCTCGACGTTTCGATCACGGTCCGCACCTGTCGTGTGAGGCGCGCCGCCCGAAGGGCGGACGTGGTGTACCCCCGAACGGGCTGCGCGCGTTGGTCTGAATGACAGATCACCTCGCAGATCATCGCCTCCGCGACGCCGCACCGACGCTGCCGCCGCGGGCCGTCCACGAACTCTCGTAAGGGCCCTCGCATGTCCTCATTCGCCGGACTCGCCGAGCATTGGCAGCTCTTCCTGCCGATCGGGGTCATCGGCGTCATCAGCTGGTCGGTCTGGCTGATCCGCAAGCTGATGTCGTTGACCTACCGCCCGCTGGTGAACGACTTCCGCACCACCACGAGCGTCGTCGTGCCGTCGTTCCACGAGGATCCCGACGTCATCGACCGCTGCATGGACACCTGGCTGGCCGAGGACCCCACCGAGGTCATCATCGTGCTCGACCTGGCCGACACAGAAGCGCGCGACCGGCTGATCGCGCGGCGCGACCGGCGGATCCACGTGATGATGTTCGCCCACGCCGGCAAGCGCTCGGCGCTGGGCGTCGGCATCCGCGCCGCGAAGCACGAGATCCTCGTGCTCACCGACTCCGACACGGCGTGGGAGCCGGGGCTGCTCGCGCACGTGCAGATGCCGTTCGTCGATCCCCGCGTCGGCGGGGTGGGCACCCGGCAGAACGTCTACCAGCCGGGATCGAGCATCTGGCGGCGCGTCGCCGACTGGATCATCGACTTGCGCTACCTCGATTACGTGCCAGCCACCGCGCGGCGCGGTGGCGTGGTCTGCCTGTCGGGCCGCACGGCCGCCTATCTACGGGCGGCGGTGCTGCCGGTGCTCGACGACCTGGAGAACGAGTACTTCCGCGGTCGCCGCTGCGTGGCCGGCGACGACGGGCGGCTGACCTGGCTCGTGCTCGCGCAGGGCTACCGCACCGAGCACCAGGACTCGGCGCGGGCGCTCTCGATGTTCCCGTCGACGTTCAAGGCGTTCTGCAAGCAACGGGTGCGCTGGAGCCGCAACTCCTACCGCTGCTACCTCACCGCGATCACGAACGGCTGGCTGTGGCGCCAGCCGTTGATCTCCCAGCTCACCGTGTTCCAGATCCTGTTCACCCCGGTCACGATGTTCGCCACCGTGTGGTTCCTGGTGGCGGCGTTCTGGAACCCGCAGCCCGGGCTCGCGCTGACGCTCGGCGCGGCGTGGCTGCTGGTCGGACGCGCCATCCGCTCGTTCTCCCACCTGCGCCGGCGGCCCGCCGACCTCCTGATCCTCCCGCTGGTCACCGTCGTGATCATGATGGTGGCGCTGCCGATCAAGACCTGGGCGTTCGTCACGATGAACAAGCAGGGCTGGCTGACCCGCCGCGCCGACCTCGTCGGCGGCGAGGGCCAGGACGAGGCCAGTCTGACCTTCGGGACCGCCAGTGCGGCAGCCTGATCGCCGGCTGATCCCGGCCGCGGCCTGCGCCGCGCTGATCGTGCTGGCCGGCGCTGGGTGCACCGCCGCTCCCGCCACCCCTGCAGCCGGCCCGGCCGTGCCCGGCACCGAGGCCGAGACCGGTCCGGTCGCCGGCGACGTCGCCCAGGCCGGGCAGGCCCGGCTCGTCGATGTGGAGGACGAGCGGATCTACGCCGTGTCCGCCGTCGACCCCGGCAGCCGCACCGCCTACGTCGCCCCCGCCACCGCGCCGTCGGTCGTACCGACCGCGGTGCTACCCGCCCGGCCGCTCCCCTACGGACTGCCCGACCTGGCCGAGCTGGCCGCCGCCCGGCAACGCCCGGACGGCGACTGGGACCTGCTCATGTCGGTGGTCGTCGAGCGCGGGGCCACCCTGCGCATCGAGGCCCCCGGCGTGGCGCTGCGCATGGCCAGCGGGCACGCCGGGTTCACGTCGATCGTCGCGGCGAAGGGCACGGTCGAGCTGGTCGGCGCGCTCGACAACCCGCTGACCATCACGAGCTGGGACCCGACCACCGGCGCCGCCGACGGCGACCTGAGCGACGGTCGCTCCTACCTGCGCACCGCCGGCGGCCGCCTCGTCCTCACCGACGTCTCGGCATCGGACCTGGGGTTCTGGAGCGGACGCACCGGCGGCGTCGCGTGGACCGGCAGCCAGACCGAGCCCGGCACGGGCAGCGCACTGCGGACCGTGGTGCGCCACAGCCACTACGGCATGTTCGCCGCGCGCACGACCGACCTCACGATCGACAGCGGTTCGGTCCGCGACAACGAGCTCGACGGGCTGCTCGTGCACCGGTCGTCCGTCGGGGTGACCGTCCGGCGGCTGGAGGCCACGGGCAACGGCCGCAACGGCGTCACCGTCTCGGCGGGGGCGAGCCGCGTGGTGCTCAGCGAGCTGAGCGTGCGCGCCAACGCCGTGACCGGGGTGCGCATCGACGGAACCCCGCGCGCCGATCCGGCCGCCCCGCCCGGCACGGTGCCCGATCCCGGACGGACGTTCACGCTGGAGCACTCGGTGCTCGACGGCAACCGCGAGGCCGGCATCGTCGCCGACACCGCCGCCGAGCTGGCGCTGCTCGACAACAGCGTCGCCGGCAGCCCCGACGGCATCCTCGTGCGCGGTGCCGGGCCGCGACAGGAGGTGCGCGGCAACACCGTGGAGGCGAGCGGTTTCGGCATCGCGGTGCGCGACGGCGCCACCGACACCCGGCTCATCGGCAACACCGTGCGCACCGCCACCATCGCGATGCAGGTGGCCGATGCCCGCGCCGACCTGCGGGACAACGCGGTCGGCGCGGCGCGCCGGTACGGCGTGTCGCTCGTCGGGGCATCCGGCGGCACGACCGTGGCGGCCAACCGGCTCGGCGGCCACGGCCCGTCCGCCATCGACACGGCGCGCGTCGCCGACGGCAGCGCCGTCCAGGTGGGCACCAACGACGACACCGGATGGGTCGTGCAGCGCGACGACAGCGGCCGGTTCGTCACCTACCTCGCCGACCATCCGCTGCTGCTGCTGTGGTTGCTGATCCTGGTGCTGCCGGTGGCGGCCGGGCTGTGGACGCGGCACCGCAGGCGGCTGCCGGACCCCACCACGGGCCCCAGCCCCGTGGTGGGTCCGGTGGCCGAGCCGGAATCGGTGGCCGCGCCTCCGGTCGTCGACCCCGAGACGACGATGGCCATGCCGGTCACGCGCGTGACGATCGTGTCGCAGGTGGACGCGTGAACCGGTCGTCGAGGCGCCGCGCGGTCCTGCTCGCGCTGCTCGCCGCCGTACTGGTCGGCTGCGCGGGTCCGGCGGTCCCGTCCCCTGCGCCCGCAACAGGCCCGCCGGAACCGCTGCCGCCGGTGCGGACCGTCGCCGACTGCGGCACGACAGTCACGCTCGTCGACAGCACGGCGGCACTGACCGCGGCGATCGGCGCTGCCCACCCCGGCGCGGTGATCGCGCTGGCGCCGGGCCGCTACGACGGGCCCGTCGTGATCACGGGAGCAGGCAGCGCTGACGCGCCGATCACCGTGTGCGGGCCGCGCGACGCCGTCGTCGACGGTGGCGCGATCAAGGACGGCTACACCGTGCACCTCGACGGCGCCAGCCGCTGGACGCTGCGCGGGTTCACCGTCCGCGGCGGGCAGAAGGGCGTGATGCTCGACGGCGCCCAGCACGTCGTGCTCGACGGGCTGCTCGTCACCGGCACCGGCGACGAGGGCGTGCACCTGCGCCGCGACAGCAGCGACAACGTGGTCCGCGGGCTCACCGTGCGACAGACCGGGCTGCGCCGGGCCAAGTTCGGGGAGGGCATCTACGTGGGCAGCGCCGAGAGCAACTGGTGCGGGCTCACCGCGTGCCGGCCCGATCGCAGCGACCGCAACGTCGTGGAGGAGAACACGATCTCCGCGACGACCGCCGAGTCCGTCGACGTCAAGGAAGGCACCTCGGACGGCGTGGTCCGCGGCAACACCTTCGACGGCTCGGGCATGACCGCCGCCGATGCGTGGGTCGACGTCAAGGGCAACGGCTGGACGGTCGCCGGCAACCGCGGCACTGCCGCCCCCACGGACGGGTTCCAGGTCCACGAGGTCGCCCCCGGCTGGGGCATCGGCAACACCTTCTCCGCCAACACTGCCGCCGTCGCCGCCGACGGCTACGCGGTCAACGTCACCCGCAATGCCGACCGCAACACCGTCACCTGCGACAACGTCACGGTCGGCGCCGCGCGCGGGGTCACCCGCCAACCCTGCAGCTGAACTCGCACCAGAAGAGGAGAGCCACCGTGTTCGCACGACGGATCGCCGTCATCGGGACCGGCTACGTCGGGCTCACCACCGGGGCCTGCCTGGCCTCGCTCGGCCACCACGTGGTGTGCGCCGACATCGACGCCGCCAAGGTCGCCCGCCTGCGCGCCGGACAGGTCGACATCCTCGAACCCGGCCTCGCCGATCTCGTCGAGGAAGGCACCGCGGCCGGCCGGTTGCGGTTCGTCGTGGGGGCGTCGGCTGCGGTGACCGGCGCCGGCCGCGGTGCCGACCTGCCGGCCGAGATCGTCTATCTGTGCGTGCCCACCCCGATGGGCGCCGGCGGCGCCGCCGATCTGGCCGCGGTCCGCGCGGTCGCCGACGAGGTCCGCGACCTGCTGCCACCCGGCTGCGTCGTCGTGAACAAGTCGACGGTCCCGGTGGGCACCGCGACCACCACGCTGGAGATCCTGGGTCGCGCCGACGTCGCGGTCGTGTCCAACCCGGAGTTCCTGCGCGAGGGCAGCGCGGTCCACGACTTCCTGCACCCCGACCGCATCGTCGTCGGCAGCGCCTCGCAGGAGGCGGCCGAACGGGTGGCCGCTCTCTATGCGCGGCTGGGCGCCCCGACCCTGCTCACCGACGCCGCCAGCGCCGAGATGGTCAAGTACGCCGCCAACTGCTTCCTGGCCATGAAGCTGTCATTCGTCAACTCCCTCGCCGACCTGTGCGAACGCCTCGGCGCCGACGTGGTCGAGGTCACCGAAGGCATGGGCCACGACCGGCGCATCGGCCAGACCTTCCTCTCGCCGGGCCCGGGCTGGGGCGGGTCCTGCTTCCCCAAGGACACCCACGCGCTGCTGCAGATCGCCGAGGCCGCCGGCATGGAGTTCGACCTGGTCAGGGCCAGTCTCGCGGTCAACACCAAGACCCGCGCGCTGGTCGTCGACAAGGTGCGTGCGGCCGTCGGCGGATCGCTCGCCGGACGGCGGATCGGGCTGCTCGGGCTCACCTTCAAGGCCGGCACCGACGACCTCCGCGACTCCCCCGCCCTGGCCGTCGCGCAGCTGCTGCGGGCCGAAGGCGCCGAACTGACGGGTTACGATCCGGCGCATCAGGTCGGGGTAGCTGGGGCCACCGACGGCGTCACCGTCGTCGACGACCCCCTGATGGTGGCGAAGGAGGCGGACGCGCTCGTGGTGCTCACCGAGTGGCCCCAGTTCCGCACCCTGGACTGGACCGCGCTGGCCGGCGTGGCCGCCGCACCCGTCGTGATCGACACCCGCAACCTGCTCGACGGCGACATCCTGCGCCGCGCCGGATTCACCTGGATCGGGGTCGGTCGCGGCTAGGAACAGCACTGACCGGGTGGGGAACGGGCCGAACCGGCCCCGCGGACGGCGTCGATGGGCCACCATTGACGCCGTGATGATCGGTTCGGCGGCTCTGGCGGCGGCGGTGTGCGCTGCTGCCGTCACGGTGTCCGCCGGTGGCGGCCCCGATCCAGCGCCGCGCCCCGGCGAACCGCTCGGTGTGGCGGCCCCGGTGGCTGCCTCCCCCGGATCGGCTGCCCGTGCCCCCACCACCGTCGCGCCCGAGTCCGCGCGCCGCGCACCGACCGCGGCCCAGCCCCCCGATCCCAGCACCGCACCCGTCCAGCTCCTGGCCGGCCGGGGACGCCAGCTGGCAGCCACCGACGACGACTCGCTCGATCGCGCGCTGCGCGCCGCCGCACCCGGCGACGTGATCCGGCTGGCGTCGGGCACCTACCGACCGATCGAGATCTCGCGCTCGGGCAGCGCCGCCGCCCCCATCAGCCTGGCCGGCCCGGCCGACGCCGTGATCAGCGGCGGGGAGTCCGGCTACGCCGTGCACCTCGACAAAGCCTCGCACTGGCAGCTGACCGGGTTCACCGTCACCGGCGGCGCCAAGGGCATCGTCGTCGACGAGGGCAGCGGCAACGTGCTCGACCACCTCACCGTCGGCCGCACCGGCGAGGAAGGCATCCACTTCCGCTCGGCGTCCAGCGACAACGTCGTCCAGCACTCGCGGGTGCACGACACCGGGCTGGAGAAGCCGGAGTTCGGCGAGGGTGTGTACATCGGCAGCGCGAAGAGCAACTGGAGCAAGTACGGCGCCGGGGGCGGCCCCGATCTCTCGATGCGCAACCGCGTGCTCGACACGACCTTCGCCAACATCGCCGCGGAGAACGTCGACGTGAAGGAGGAGACGGCCGGCACGGTGCTCGCCCGCAACCTCTTCGACGGCTCGGGCGTGCTCGGCAAGAACAGCGCCGACTCCGTGGTCGACGTGAAGGGCCACGCCGCCACCGTCGTCGACAACGTCACGAAGGGCCGCAGCGCCGCATTGCACAACGTGATCGAGACCCACGTGATCACCGAACCGGCCACGTCCGGCTGCGGCAACACGTTCCGCAACAACACCGTGCAGGGGTTCGAGCCCACCGGCGCCCTCGTGGCCGTCGACAAGAAGTGCGGTTGACCCGCTCGGCCGGTCAGCGCTCTCTCAGCGCTTCAGCTCGCGGAACTGCGGTACCTGCGCCATCAGCGCCACCGCGTCCCACAACCTGCGCGCCGCCGCATCCGTGGGCACGTCGGTGAGCACGGGCCCGAACACGCCGCTGCGCTGCCCGTCCGGTGGCGTGATCGCGAGGACGGGTGTGCCGACGTCGTCCCCCACCAGCGCCATCGCCTCCGCGTGCGACGCGCGGAGCATCGCGTCGTACTCCGTGGACTCCCCGACCGCAGCCAGCTCGGCCACCGCGTCGGGCGGCAGGCCGCTGCGGCGCAGTGCATCGGCCGGGTCGACCCAGTCCCGTTCGGCGTCGCCGGCGGCGGTCCACAACGCGTCGTGGAAGGCCGCCAGCGCCGCGGAGCCGTACCGCTCGCGCACCACCGCCCCGATCCGAGCGGCGATCCACAGGTACCCGTGCTCGTCGCCCTCCGGGTCGACGGCACGGTGCTCGTTGAGCACCGACAGGCTCATCACCCGCCATTCCACGTCGATCGGTGCGTCTGCCGCGACCCCGGCGAGCCAGCGGGCCGTGGTCCGGCTCGCCGGGCACGAGGGGTCGAACCAGAGTTCGGCGGTCCACCGGGCGACCATCCCCCGACCGTACGGGATGATGGTGTGGTGACGGAGCCGCAGAACTTCTACGCCGTGGTGGGCGGCGCGCCGACGTTCGACAAGATCGTCTCGCGCTTCTACGAGGAGGTCGCGGCCGACGATGTGCTGCGCCCGCTCTATCCCGAGGAGGATCTCGGTCCCGCCGAGGTCCGGCTGCGGATGTTCCTCGAGCAGTACTGGGGTGGTCCGCGCACCTACTCCGATCAGCGCGGGCATCCTCGCCTGCGGATGCGGCACGCGCCGTTCAAGATCGGTCCGATCGAGCGGGACGCGTGGCTGCGGTGCATGCGCATCGCCGTCGACGAGGCCGGGCTGGACGACGAGCACCGCGCGCAGCTCTGGCAGTACCTCCAGTACGCCGCCATGAGCATGATGAACTCCGACTTCTGAGGTCAATCGAGCCGAGGTTTGGCAGGATCATCACTCGTGCACCTGACGGCGCAGTGGTGGCGCGACGCGGTGATCTACCAGGTCTACGCGCGCAGCTTCGCCGACGCCGACGGCGACGGCGTCGGCGACCTCGACGGCGTGTCGTCCCGGCTCGGCTACGTGGAGCTCCTGGGCGCCGACGCCGTGCTCCTCACCCCGATCTTCACCTCCCCGATGGCCGACCACGGCTACGACGTGGCCGATCCCCGCGACGTCGATCCGGTCTTCGGCGACCTCGCCGGGTTCGACGCGCTCGTCGACCGGGCACACGAGCACGGCCTGCGGCTGTTGCTCGACATCGTGCCCAACCACACGTCCGTGCAGCACGAGTGGTTCCGCGCCGCGCTCACCTCGGCGCCGGGCAGCCCGGAACGCTCCCGCTACCACTTCCGCCCCGGCCGCGGACCCGACGGCGCCACCCCGCCCAACGGGTGGACCAGCACGTTCGGCGGCCCGGCCTGGACGCGCGTCACCGACGCCGACGGCCGGCCGGAGGAGTGGTACCTGCATCTGTTCGCCCCCGAGCAGCCCGACCTCAACTGGACCAACCCCGAGGTGTGGGCCGATCTCGAGAAGACGATGCGGTTCTGGTTGGACCGCGGCGTCGACGGGTTCCGCGTCGAGGCGGCGCACGGCATGAGCAAGCCCGCCTCGCTCACCGACGCCGCGTCGGCCCGGCTGCGCCCGTTCGACCAGGAGCCGGTGCACGAGATCCACCGCATGATCCGGTCGGTGGTCGACCACTACCCCGGCCGCGTCGTCATCGGCGACATCGGCGTGCCGGAGGACGAACGGTTCGCCGCCTACCTGCGCGGGGACGAGCTACACCTCGGGCTGTCCCGGGAGCTGGCCGTCACCCCGTTCGACGCGGACGCGATCCGCGAGACCGTCGAGCGCGCGTTGGCCGCGGCCTCGTCGGTGGGGGCGCCGCCCACCTGGTCGCTGGGCCATCACGACGTGAGCCGGGCGGTCAGCCGCTACGGCGTCCCGGCCGGCAACGCGGTGGGCCGGGCGCGCGCGCTGGCCATGGCGATGCTGACCCTCGCGCTGCCCGGCGCAGTGTTCGTCTACTACGGCGAGGAGCTGGGCCTGCTCGACGTCGACCTGCCCGACGAGGTGCTGCAGGACCCACTGTGGGAGCGCTCGGGCCGCCGCGAACGCGGCCGCGACGGCTACCGCGTTCCGCTGCCGTGGGAAGGCACCGCGCCCGGCTACGGGTTCACCACCGGGGCGCCCTGGCTACCGATGCCCGCCGCGTACGGCGAGCTGGTGGCCGAGGAGCAGCTGGAGGACACCGAGTCGATGCTCTCGGCCTACCGCACGGCGATCGAGCTGCGCCGCAGCCACTCGGGCTTCGCCGGCGACGCGGTGGAGTGGTTCGGCGCACCACCGGGCTGCCTGGCGTTCCGGCGGTCGGGCTCGACACTGGTGTGCGCCCTGAACGCCTCCACCGCACCAGTCCCCCTGCCGCCAGGGGAGGTGCTGCTGGCCAGCGGCCCGCTGGAGTCGGGCGAGCTGCCACCCGACACGGCGGCCTGGCTCGCCTGATCGCCCCTGCCCGATCATCGCCATGGCATCTTTACGACCATGACCGCCTTCGCGCTTCCGCCGGAAGACGTCCTGCGGGCCCGGCAGAAGCTCGTCCTCGACCACTTCCACGACGAGGTGCGGCACGCGTGGGACGACGTGCTGGCGACCTTCCCGCATCCGCGCTACGAGCTGGTCGCCCCGATGACCGTGCACGACGGCGACGAGGCCGTCCGCGGCTACTACGCCGCCACGCGCACGGCGTTCCCCGACCAGGACCACGAGATCATCTCGTTCCGGCACAGCGCCGATGCGGTGATCGTCGAGTTCTGGCTGACCGGCACCCAGCTGGGCCCGTTCGGCGCGATCCCGGCCACCGGTGGACGCCACCGCACCCGGATGACCGCGTACTTCGTGTTCGACGAGCACGAGACCCTCGTGGCCGAACGCATCTACTTCGACCAGCTCACCGTGCTCCGCCAGCTGCTGGGCAGCCTCGATCGGCGCAAGCCGCGCCACCTGCTCCTGCTCGCCCGCGCAGTGCTCGGCATGCTGCGCATGGCCGGGCGCGAACCCGACCTCCGGCTCACCGCCACCACCCCTCCGGAGCTGACGTGAAGGTCCACCACCTCAACTGCGGCACCATGCGCCCCCCGAGGGCGCCGGTGGTCTGCCACGTGCTGCTGATCGAGACCGGCGACGGGCTGGTGCTCGTCGACAGCGGGTACGGCCTGGCCGACATCGCCGCCCCGGGCCTCCGGCTGGGCGGCACCCGGCACCTCCTGCGGCCCGCACTCGACCCGCAGGAGACGGCGCTGCGCCAGGTCGAGCGGCTCGGCTTCGCCGCCGCCGACGTCCGGCACATCCTGCTGACCCACCTCGACACCGACCACGCCGGTGGGATCGCCGACTTCCCCGACGCCCAGGTGCACACCACCGCCGCGGAGTGGTCGGCGGCGCGCTCACCCGCCACGTCCATCGAGCGGGCGCGGTACCGCGCCACGGTGTGGGCGCACGGGCCGCGCGTCGTCACCCACGAACCGAAGGGCGAGTCGTGGCACGGTTTCGCCGCGGTCCGGCCGCTGGACGAGATCGCGCCCGGCATCGCCATGGTCGCGCTGCCCGGCCACACCCGCGGACACGCCGCCTACGCCATCGAGCTCGGTGATCGCACCCTGCTGCACGCGGGCGACGCCTTCTACCACCACAGCGTCGTCGACGGGCGCGGCCGCCAGCCTGCCCTCCTCACGCTGATGGAGCGCGCGGTCGCCCACGACTTCGCGCGGGTGCAGGACAACCACGCCCGCCTCGCCGAGCTGCACCGCAGCCCGAGCGCCGGCGTGACCGTGGTCAATGCCCACGACCCGGACCTGCTGGAACAGGTCAGAGCAACAGCGGAAGAGCGGTGAGGCGGCGTCGGGCCACTGCCCCGTAACGGGCGTCCAGGCGCAGCCACGAACCCGTCGCCGACACCCTGACCGGCGACGCGTCGGCGCCGATGAAGCCCATGCCCGACAGCGCGAACAGGCACCGCATCGGCACCTTCACCGTGATCGACGGGTCCCCGCCGGTCACGGTGAGCACCGTCTGGTC
Source organism: uncultured Actinomycetota bacterium (assembly GCA_963727745.1). Lineage (GTDB taxonomy): Bacteria > Actinomycetota > Actinomycetes > Mycobacteriales > Pseudonocardiaceae > Pseudonocardia. The sequence goes on along the minus strand of CAVSHL010000016.1, from coordinate 154,439 downwards.
CAGCAGCGAAGGCGGCATGCCGTGCGGGCCGGAACTCTCCCGTGCCACGGTGAGACCGCGCTCGGTGAGCGCCTCCAGCTCCGCCGCCGGTACCTCGTCGACCAGCGCCCAGCCGGTGTCCGGCGGCAGATCACCCGCCCACAATCCGCCCCGCCCCGGATCGACCGTCGTCGACCGCTCCACGGTCAGCGCCGTGAGCAGCATCGACGCCGGCGCCGTGACATCCGGCGGCTCCAGGCTGCCCGCCACGGACCGGGTGGCGAGCACGTCGAACGGCGTGCTCGCCCACGCGCTGACCCGCCCGTCCCCCGCCCGCAACCGGACGGTCGCCGCCGCGTCCAGCCGCACCACGCGCGCGACGAACGCGCCGAGATCGGCTCGGTCGTCCGCATCCGGCAGTGCCAGCCCGGTCATGGAACCTCCGCCGCGGCGAACCCGGCCATGTAGTCCTTCTCCTCGGCCGTGAGTCGCCGTGGCCGCTGCGCGTCCATGTCGAACAGCGCCATCCGCGTCCACGCCCGGATGGCCACGTCGTCCTCGGGCTCCGGGCCGTCGTGCACGTCGTACAGGATGCGGAACGACGCCGCCCGCACCTGGTCGATCGCCATCGCGATCCGCAGCGACCGACCCGTCCGGTAGTTCACCTGCCGCTTGTACTCGACGTTCAGGCCCGCCACGAGCAGTCCGCCGCGGAACGACACCCCGGCGGACTCCGCCTTCGCCGTCCACAGGAAGGCGATGCGCGCCTCCTCGAGCATCGTGACGGCGCGCGCGTTGTTCAGGTGCCCGTAGTCGTCGAGATCGCTCCACCGCATCGGCACGAGCGCAGCGAATCGAGCCTCAGGAGAGCTCATCGAGCCAACCCACGCAGCTGGCGCGACACCACCGAGAGCGTGGCCAGGTCGAGCTGCCCGGCCTTGCCGATCTCGGCCAGCGCGGAACGGGCCCGCACCAGGCGCGACGCGTTGGCCCGCTCCCACCCGGCGATCGTGTCCTCGATCGACGCGCCGGGACCGGCCTCGCGCATCGCGTCCAGCGTGATCGAGCGCAGCGACCCGTACAGGTCGTCGCGCAGGGCCAGCCGGGCCAGCGCGTGCCAGCGGTCGCCGCGTTCCAGGGCGCTCACCGACGTCAGTGCGAGATCGATGCCCAGGTGTTCCGACATCGCGTAGTACAGCTCGGCGACGTCGCGCGGCTCGCGCGGCTCGCGGTCGTGCTCGGCCAGCTCCACCAGCTCCACCACGTCGAGCAGCCCGTAGGAGTACATCAGCGACCCGCAGCGGGCCGCGAGCTCCGGCGAGAGCCCGGCACCGGCGAGCGCTGCCGTGGACTCGGCCACGACCTCCCGCTCCTTGCCGCGCAGCAGCTCCGGGATCTGCCCCTGCAGCTCCCGCACCGGCTCGGCGAACCGGGAGATCGCCGAGCCGACGGTGAGCGGCTGCGGCCGGTTGTTGAGGAACCAGCGCGATGCGCGGTCGAGCAGTCGCCGGGTCTCGAGCACCACCGAGTCGGCCACGGCCGTCGGGATGTGCGGTTCCCGCAGCTGCGTCCACAGGGCCGGCAGGTCGTACACCGCCGTCGTGACCGCGTAGGCGCGCACCGCGTCGGTCGGGGAGGCTGACAGCTCCTCCCCCAGCCGGAACGCGTAGGTCATGCCGGCACCGTCGACCATCTCGTTGACCAGCAACGTCGCCACGATCTCGCGGCGCAGCGGGTGGCCGCCGATCGCGCTGGGGAACCGCTCGCGGATCGGTCGCGGGAAGTACTCCGGGAGCCGGCCGGCGAACGCCGGCGTGTCGGGCAGGTCGGTCGCGAGCACGGCCGCGGTCAGGTCCAGCTTGGTGTGGGCGAGCAGGGTGGACAGCTCCGGGCTCGACAGCCCGGAGCCTGCGTCCTCCAGCGCCGCGAACCCGGCGTCGTCGGGCAGCACCTCCAGCTTGCGCACGAGGCCGCCGCGCGCCACCAGATCGCTGGTGAGCCGGGCGTGCACGCTCACCATCGACGCCGCGTGCATCCGGGCGATGCCCAGCACCACGTTCTGGTCGGTGTTGTCGGCCAGCACGAGCCGACTCACCTCGTCGGTCATCTCCGCCAGCACCGCGTTGCGGTCCTCGCGCGCCAGATCGCCCGACGCGACGAGCCGGTCCAGGAGGATCTTGATGTTGACCTCGTGGTCGGAGCAGTCCACCCCGGCGGAGTTGTCGATCGCGTCCGTGTTGATCTTGCCGCCGTGGCGGGCGAACTCGATGCGCCCCTTCTGGGTCAGTCCGAGGTTGCCGCCCTCGCCGACGACCTTGACCCGGAGCTCGCGACCGTCCGCGCGCACCCCGTCATTGGTCTTGTCGCCCGCGGCCTCGTGCGACTCGTCCGACGCCTTCACGTAGGTACCGATGCCGCCGTTCCACAACAGATCAGCCGGCGCGCGCAGGATCGCCGCGATCAGCGCCGGGGGGCTCATCTTCTCGATGTCCTCGGCCAGCCCGAGCGCCGCGCGCATCTCCGGCCCGACCGGCACCGCCTTCGCGGTGCGCGGCCACACGCCACCGCCCGGGCTGATCAACGACCGGTCGTAGTCGTCCCACGACGACCGCGGCAGCGCGAACATCCGCTGCCGCTCCGCGAACGACGTGGCCGCATCCGGGTTGGGATCCACGAACACGTGACGGTGGTCGAACGCCGCGAGCAACCGGATGTGCTCCGACAGCAGCATGCCGTTGCCGAACACGTCGCCGGACATGTCGCCCACGCCGACGACGGTGAACTCCTCGGACTGGGTGTCGACACCCAGCTCGCGGAAGTGCCGCTTCACGCTCTCCCACGCACCCTTGGCGGTGATGCCCATCGCCTTGTGGTCGTAGCCGACCGAGCCACCGGAGGCGAAGGCGTCGCCCAGCCAGAACCCGTACGAGGCAGCCACCTCGTTGGCGGTGTCGGAGAACTTCGCCGTGCCCTTGTCGGCCGCCACCACCAGGTAGGAGTCATCGCCGTCGTGGCGCACCACGTCTGGCGGCGGCACGGTCTCCACGGCGCCGTTCTCCTTGGCGACCAGGTTGTCGGTCACGTCGAGCAGGCCGGAGATGAACGTGCGGTAGCACGCCTCGACCTCCTCCGGCCCCTTCTCCGAGTTGCGCACGAAGAACCCGCCCTTCGCGCCGACGGGCACGATCACCGCGTTCTTCACCGCCTGCGCCTTCACCAGGCCGAGGATCTCGGTGCGGAAGTCCTGCGGGCGGTCCGACCAGCGCAGCCCGCCACGGGCGACCGCGCCGTAGCGCAGGTGCACGCCCTCGACCCGCGGCGAGTAGACGAAGATCTCGAACTTGGGGCGCGGCGCGGGCATGTCCGGCACCAGCGACGGATCGAACTTGAAGGACACGAACTGGCGGTTGCGGTAGTAGTTCGTGCGCAGCGTCGCGTTGATCATGCCGAGGAACCCGCGCAGGATCCGGTCGGTGTCCAGGCCGGTGACCGCGTCGATCAGCTCGCGCACCTTCGTCAGCGCGGTCTCGCAGTCGGCGCCGCGGTCGCCGGTCAGCGCCGGATCGAACCGGGCCCGGAACAGCTCCACCAACGCGCGCGCCACGGGCGGGTTGGCCAGCAGCGTGGTGGCCATGTACTGGTGCCCGTACGGGCTGCCCAGCTGGCGGGCGTAGCGGGCGTACGCACGCAGCACCGCCACCTCGCGCCAGGCCAACCCGGCGCGCAGCATCAGGGCGGAGAACCCGTCGGACTCCGCGTCGCCGCTCCACGCCGCGCGGAACGACGAGCAGAACCCGGCCTCGATCTCGTGGTCGGAGCGGCCGGCGGTCGCGGCCCGGGTGGGCTCGTCGAGACGCAGGCCGAAGTCGTAGACGTGCACCCGCAACCCGTCGGGGCGGGTCAGCTCGGCCGGGCGCTCGTCGAGCACCTCGGTGCCCAGCTGCTGCAGCACGGGCAGCACCGCAGTCAGCGTGGCGGGCTCGCCCGCCAGGTAGAAGGTGAACCGCCGGTCCTCGCCCGTCGTGCCGGGATAGAGGCGCACCCCGATGTCGCCGGGGCCGGACAGGGCAGCCACGTGGCGCAGGTCCGCCACGGCCCGCTCGGGCGGTGCGACCGCCTTGTACGACTCCGGGATCCCCGGCAGTGCCTCGGCGATCTGGGCCGGGGTGATCTCGGACGCCTCGCTGCCGGCGGCCCCGAGGAGGCGGTCCTCCCAGGTGCGCACGGCCGCACCCAGCTCCTCCTGCAGCGCTGCCAGGTCGACCTCGTCGTAGCTGACGGCATCGGGATCGGTGTGCACGGTGAAGTGCACCTGCGCCAACCGCGCTTCGGAGACCCGCGCGGTGTGGTCGACCGACGTGCCGCCCAGCCGGCGCTGCAGCACATCGGCCATCGCCAGGCGCGACGACGTCGTGTAGCGGTCGCGGGGCAGGTAGACCAGGCAGGAGATGAACCGGCGGTACGGGTCGCGGTGCCCGAACACCCGCACGGCCCGCCGCCCGATCACCGACAGCACACCCACGGCGGTGTCGCGCAGCCGTTCCTCCGACGCGCTGAACAGCTCCTCCCGCGGCAGACCGGAGATCACTTCCAGCATCCGCTGGCCGGAGTAGGACTCCAGCGGGAAACCGGCGCTGCGGATCGCCTCCTGGACCCGGTGCTCGACCACCGGGATGTCGAGCACGCTCTCGTAGAGGGCCGGCACCGTCAGCATGCCGGCGAAGCGGTCCTCGCCGATCACCGCGCCCTGCGCGTCGCGTTCCAGCACGGCGATCACGTAGGGGTGGACGGCTCGCAGCGAGCTCGGCGCGCTGGCCCGGGTGACCACGAAGTCGTCCTGGTCGCCGCCCGCGATCACGCCGGCGCGCGGGGCGAACGCCGCGGCCGTCACGTCGTCGCGCAGGACGCCCAGACCCGCGTCGTTCGGCGCCCCGTCCGCGCTGTAGGCACGGTGGCCGAGGATGGTGAAGTGGCCGTCGATCAGCCACTGCAGGAACCTGGCGATCTCCGCGGGCGCAGTGGCCTCCGGGCCTCCGCGCTGCTGGCGGGTCAGTCGGTCCGCCACGGCGCGGGCCCGGTCGGTCATCGCCGCGGCGTCGCCGACGACCCGGCGGACGTTCGTGACCGCCAGCACGACCGCCTGGCGCAGCTCGTCCCGGGGCTCGGGCAGCCGGTCGAGGTCCAGGTGGATCCACGACTCGACCACCGTGTCGGCGGGCGGCTCGGCCGGGTCGGCGTCGCCGAGCACCTCGGCGAGCTTCCCGTCCGGTCCACGCCGCACGACGACGATCGGGTGGATGAGTCGGCGGACCTCGGCGCCGGCCTTCGACACCGCCACCAGCACCGCCCCGACGAGGAACGGCATGTCGTCGGTGACGATCTCGACGGACGCGCCCACCCCGTTCGTCTCCGCGCGCACCTGGACCAGCGCCTCGCCCGGTGGCCGTTCGGCAGCCAGGCGGAGATGGTTCTCCGCGGCGGCGTGCAGGAGTGGCAGCCGGTCACCCGATTCGCCGCGCAGATCTGGGGTGTGGCGCGCGTAGAGCGCGCTCACGGCCGCCAGCTCCGGATCGTTCGCGAGCGGGTGCTCCGGGTTCCGGCCTGTCACAGTGAACTCCGTTGGTCGACGCTGGCCACCTTCCGGATGACCTCGGCGAGATTCCACCCTAGTGAAGCCGGACCCGGCTTCCATGCCCGCATCCGGTCAGATCTCGGCGTGCCGACCGCGCCGCCGACGGCCCGAAACGGCGTTTCGAGCCGCTTTCCGAGGCCCCGATCCCCGACCGTCCGAACCGCTCCGCCGCCGGTCGGATCGAGTCAGTGATCGAGTCAGATGGAGCGGTAGGCGGCGAGTGCTCCGGCGAGGAGATCGGCCAGTCCGAGACCGTCGGCCTCGTCCGGGGTGAAGGGCGCCTGCGTCGTTGCGGGCGCAGGTGTGTCGGGTTTCACGCGATCCGACGGCACAGTAGCGACGTCTCCGCGGCCGGGTCGATCGGCTGCGCGGTGCGCGGCCCGCTCGACGGGGCGGGGCGGCGGCCGGTCGGGAACACGGTCGGGAGCCTCGCTGGTCGTCCGCGCGGAGCGTGGCGGTTCGGGTTCCGGGTCGGACCGCCGGGAGCCCGGCTCCTCGACCGCGGCCCCGTGGCGCCCTGCGGTGCCGCTCCTGCCTCCGTCGATGCGGTGCAGCAGCTGCGCGCCGACGGGTCCGTCGACGTCGTGGACGGTGGCCCGCAGCTGGACGCCGCGGATGTCCTCGCTCGCGACGAACCCCGCCAGCAGCCCCGGCAGCGTGCGGTACATCCAGCGGGTCGCGTCCGGGCCCTCCCAGCCGGGCAGCACGAGCGACAGCACGTCGGGCTCGTCGAAACGGACCCGGGACCCGGCTGGGACGAGCTCAGCGACCAGCCCGGCAACCTCCCGGATCACCGTCGCAGCCCGGACGCCCGCGAACCGCCGCCCGTCCCGCGCGAGGTCGATCACGACCGTGCAGCCGACCGCACCGGTCTCCGAGCGGATCCCGGCACCGTCCGCTGATCCGTTCCGGTCGCCGACGGCGTCCGACCCGCGTGTGGGGGCGTCCGGGGTGATCGACAATCGCTGCGGCGCGACGGTCAGCCGCCGCGCAAGATCGGCCAACGCGTCCTTCGACACCGGCGCCTTCGGGGCCCGCAGCAGCGCGAACAGTGGGTCCGTCTCAGCGGACACACCCGGCTCGCCGGACGCGTCGCGCTCCGCGCGGCTGCGGCGACCGGTCCGCTCCTCGCCCCCCGCCTTGACGTCGGTGTAGCCCAGCCGGCCCGGAGCCCATTCGTCAGGCGCGGACTCCGGATCCGACGGTTCGGCTCCAGCGACCCCGCGCTCGCTGCGCGACGACCGGCCGAGGGGCCACTCGTCCTCCGCCGAACCATCCGGCGCCCGCCGCGACCCGCCCGCTGCTCGCTCACCACCTGCGCCACCAGCGGGCTGACCCAGCGGCCAGCCGTCACTGATCGAGTCACCCGTTGCCCGCCGCGACCCGCCGGACACGTCCGCATCCGAGCCCCGCACACCGGCGGCACCACGATCCGATCGACTCGGCAGCTCCTCCTCGACCAAGCGATCCCGTGCCCGCCACGACCCGCCGAGCACGTTCACATCCGAGCCCCGCACACCGACGGCACCACGATCCGATCGACTCGGCGCCTCGTCCTCGACCAAGCGATCCGGTGCCCGCCACGACCCGCCGGGCACGTTCACATCCGAGCCCCGCACGCCGGCGGCACCACGATCCGATCGACTCGGCGCCTCGCCCGAGCGATCCGGTGCCCGCCGCGACCCACCCGCTACTCGCGCACCAGCCGCACCACGAGCCGGCTGACCCAGCGGCCAGCCGTCCCCGACCGAATCACCCGCTGCCCGCCGTGACCCACCGGACACGTCAGCATCCGAGCCTCGGCCGCCGTCGGCACCACCACCCGATCGAGCCTGCGGCTCCTGCCCGGCTGAACCACCTGATGCCCGCCGCGACCCGCCGGGCACGTTCGCATCCGAGCCCGGCCCGCCGTCGGCGCCAGAAGCCGATCGACCCTGCGGCGACTCCTCCTCGCCCGAGCGAGCCGGTGCCCGCCGCGACCCACCCGCTGCTCGCTCACCAGCCGCACCACGAGCCGGCTGACCCAGCGGCCAGCCGACCCCGGCCGAATCACCCGGTGCCCGTCGCGACCCACCCGCTTTCTCCGCTGCCCCGCGCTCGTCAGCCCGACCGCGAGCCGACCGCTCCAAATGCTCGCCCGAGCGATCGGGCGCATGGCGAGATCCGCCGGACGCCGACCCGCCTCGCTCATCGCTCCCAGCACGAGCCGAGGGGCTCAGCGGCCACTCGTCCCCGAGCGAGCGATCCAACCTCCGCCGCGATCCGCCGGACGCGTCTCCCGCCACTGGGCGCTCGTCGGTGCCACCGCGAGCCGCGCGATCCGGCGCCTGCCGCGACCTGCCGGAGACGTTCCCACCCGCTCCGCGCTCGCCGGCCCTCTCGCGAGCCGATGGGCCCAGCGGCCACTCCTCGGCAGCCGCGGGCTCGGCCGGTTCGCGCGACGCGGTGTCCGGGTTGACGCGCGCGGCCGTCCGCCGGCTCCGCCCGTCCTCCTCGGCATCCACCGAGCGATGTGATCCCGATCCGTTGCTGGCCGGCTTCCGGGTCGGTGAGCCCGACCGCTGTCCGAAGGGGGGCCACAGCGGGTTCGCATCGCCGTCAGCTCGACCGAGGTCGCGATCCGCGGTCTGCCTGCCGGTATCGGCGGAGCCCCCGGAGGCGTCGCCCCCTGTTGCCGAGTGGTCGGCGGAGCGGTCCGTCGCCGCGTCATGCTTCGCCGGGCCACCGGTTCCGTTGCTGCCGGTGCGGCCCGCAGCGGTACCCGAGCCACCGTTCCTCGCCCCGGTCGGGCCGGAGGTGACCGCGGAGCCTCGCTCGGGCAGCGGTCCCCAGACGCGATCGAGCTCTTCCATCGCCGTCTGCATCCACGACTGGACGTCGTCGCTGTCGACGACCCGGTCGTCCGCAGGGATCCCGCTGCCGAGCTCCTGCGCGCCGGCCCAGCCGGGCGCCAGTGGATCGAGCTCCGGCGCAGGTTCACGGTCCTCCCGGCCGTCACGCGGGTCCTGCGCGCGCAGCTGCGAGGGGTCCGGCTTGGCGTGGCGCGACGGTCGCGCCGCGGTGCGATCGTGGCCGTTGGTCGCGTGCCCGGACGTCCGCACGTCGCGGCGCGCGCTGCGACCGCCGGACGCCTCGGCAGGACCGTCGGCCGCGGCGACGCGGTGGCTGCCGTTGGACCACGCTCCACCGGACCACGGGTCGATCACGGCCGAACCGGCGGTCTCGGTCCGATCCTCATCACGCGCCTCCGATTCGGCTCCCCGCGCCGTACCGGCGAACCAGGAGATCCCGTCGGCCTCCGGGTCGGCGGCAGCGGCCCCGACCTCGGACGGCTCGATCGCAGCCGGCTCGATCGCACCCGGCTCGGCCACCGACTGCGTGCCGACAGAGGGCCGTGTGACAGAGGATCCGTGCGCACGAGGCGCCGAGGGTGCGGGCGCGGCCGGCGCCTCCAGCGCGATGTGCGCGTCGACAGCTGCGACGAAGCGGTGCTCGCGGTCGCGATCACGATGCTGCGCGTCCACACCGGCCTGGAACTCGGCCAGCGCGGCATCGAGCCGGCCGGCCTTCTCGTGGATGGCACCCAACGCGGAACGGCAGATCGCCTCCAGCTCGGGAGCATCGCTGTCGGCGGCTTCCTGCGCCGCGGCGGCCAGCGCAGCCACCGTGTCGGCCATGTCCCGCACACCGGCGAACGCACTCACCACGGTCAGCTGCAGGAGCGCGCGCTGCCGTCGCGGCCCGGGTGTGGTCCGCAGCAGCACTGCGGCCATCTCGGCCCGGTGCCGCGCGCGCTGGGCGTCCCCCACGTCGAGCAGCGCGGCGATCGACTCCGCGACGAGTGACAGGCGAAGGTCCTGGTCGTCCGCCTTCATGTCGCCGTCGAGCAGGCGCAGTCCCTCCTCGGCGAACTCGACTGCTGTGCGTGCCGCTCCGTCGTGCCGCGCGATCGCCGCGCCGACGAGCACGACCTCGACGCGCGCGAGCCGCCCGGCCCGATCATCTGCGCAGTCCTCCCGCGCGGCGCGCAGCGCTGCCGTGCTCTCGACGGGATCGGTGGCGGAGCGGGCGAGCGCGATCCGCGCAGCCGGACGCAGTGCACGATCGGAGCCGCCCGTTCCGGCGGCGAGAACGGGTGCGACGAGCGCCCGGACGGTCTCCGCCGCGCCGGCTCCGGCCGCCAGCAGCGCGAGCTCGACCCGCAACCGACGCGCCGCGGGCGCCGTCAGCGCCGTGGGTCCCCATCGACGCGCAGCAGCGAGCAGGTCGATCCCGGTGCGGCGGCCGTCGCCGAAGCGCCCACGGGCCCCGAGGACGACGCCCGCCGCGGCGAGCCAACCATCACGGTCGCCCGCCGCAGCGGCGGCATCCATGGCCTGCGTGGCAACAGCGCCGGCCAGGTCGGGGCGCGCCGGGAGCAACGCCTCCGCGGCGGCAAGCAGGTCGACACCCACGTGACGTACCCACCTTCCTGGCAGCACGTGCCGCACGACGCTCGATCGGCGGGGGTGTGCGCGACCGGAGGACCGATCAGCACCCGACCGAGCGGAGGCTTGCTTGCGGTCAGTCGCGAGTCAGCCTACGGTGCGTCACTCTGTGCGGCCGCGCCGCCTCCACCCCGAGCCGCTGCACCTTGTTGGCCTCGTATGCTTCGAAGTTTCCCTCGAACCAGAACCAGGCCGCCGGGTTCTCGTCGGTGCCCTCCCACGCGAGGATGTGGGTGACCACGCGGTCGAGGAACCACCGGTCGTGGGAGATCACGACGGCGCAGCCCGGGAACTGCTCCAGCGCGTTCTCCAGCGACGACAGCGTCTCCACGTCGAGGTCGTTGGTGGGCTCGTCGAGCAGGATCAGGTTGCCGCCGATCTTCAGCGTCAGCGCCAGGTTGAGCCGGTTGCGTTCACCGCCCGAGAGCACCCCCGCCGGCTTCTGCTGGTCCGGTCCCTTGAACCCGAAGGCCGCGACGTAGGCGCGCGACGGCATCTCGACGTTGCCGACCTTGATGTGGTCGAGCCCGTCCGACACCACCTCCCACACCGTCTTCTTCGGGTCGATCCCGCCCCGGTTCTGGTCGACGTAGGACAGCAGGACCGTGTCGCCGACCCGGACCGTGCCCGAGTCGGGCTTCTCCAGGCCAACGATCGTCTTGAACAACGTGGTCTTGCCGACGCCGTTGGGACCGATCACGCCCACGATGCCGTTGCGCGGCAGCGTGAACGACAGGTCCTTGATCAGGACCCGCTCGTCGAAGCCCTTGTCGAGGTGCTCGGTCTCCACCACGATGCTGCCCAGCCGCGGACCGGCCGGGATCTGGATCTCCTCGAAGTCGAGCTTGCGGTACTTCTCGGCTTCGGCGGCCATCTCCTCGTAGCGCTGCAGGCGCGCTCGGCTCTTCGCCTGCCGGGCCTTGGCCCCGGACCGCACCCAGGCCAGCTCGTCAGCGAGCCGCTTCTGCAGCTTCAGGTCCTTGCGGCCCTGGACGGCGAGCCGCTCGCCCTTCTTCTCCAGGTAGGTGGAGTAGTTGCCCTCGTAACCGATGGCTCGACCGCGGTCGAGCTCCATGATCCACTCAGCGACGTTGTCGAGGAAGTACCGGTCGTGGGTGACGGCCAGTACAGCGCCGGCGTAGTCCTCGAGGTGCTTCTCCAGCCACAGCACGCTCTCCGCGTCGAGGTGGTTGGTGGGCTCGTCGAGCAACAGCAGGTCGGGCTTGCTCAGCAGGAGCTTGCACAGCGCCACCCGGCGGCGCTCCCCACCGGAGAGCTGGGTGACCGGCAGGTCCGGCGGCGGGCACCGCAGGGCGTCCATCGCCTGCTCGAGCTGCGAGTCGATCTCCCACGCGTCGTTCGCGTCGAGGATCTCCTGCAGGGTGCCCATCTCCTCCATGAGTGCATCGGAGTAGTCGGTGGCCATCTGCTCGGCGATCGCGTTGAAGCGGTCGAGCTGCTGCTTGATCTCACCGAGCCCCTCCTCGACGTTGCCGAGAACGGTCTTCTCCTCGTTGAGCGGAGGCTCCTGCTCCAGGATGCCGACAGTCGCTCCGGGAGCGAGCTGCGCATCACCGTTGTTGGCGTGCTCCAACCCGGCCATGATCTTCAGAACGGTGGACTTGCCCGCACCGTTCGGGCCGACCACACCGATCTTCGCACCAGGCAGGAAGTTCAACGAGACGTCGTCGAGGATGACCTTGTCGCCGTGCGCCTTGCGGACGCGGCGCATGCTGTAGATGAACTCTGCCACTCCTCGATCGTAGTTGCGCCGCGCCCTACGGATTCATGGGCACCTCTGCACCTCCGCCGCCTGTGGCAGCGCCCACGAGCTCGCGCTCCGAGGCGTCGGCGCCCTGCTGCGCGGGAACGCGCGCGACGGCGCTCCCGGCCTCCTGGAGCATCTCCTCGGCCGCTTCCTGGGGGCCGGACGGGCGCCCGCCCGATCCGGAGCGCGTGACGACCGTCGTGCAGCGGGCCAGATCAGGACCGATCGCCACAGCATCGAGCTCCACGATGGCCGTGCGCCGGCCCTCGGTCTCGTACTCGCGGGTGTGCATCCGGCCGCGCACGACCACGGGATCGCCCACGCGCAGCGAGTGCTGGACGTTCTCCGCGAGTGCCCGCCAGCAGATCACCGAGATGTAGAGGGTGTCGCCGTTGACCCAGTTGCCGGTGGCCCATTCCCGGCGTCGCTCGTTGCACGCCAGCCGGAACGACGTCTTCACGGCACCATCGCCGAAACGGTGGCTGGACACCGTGGTGGCGACCCGGCCGACGGCGGTGACGAAGGTTTCGTACATGGCGTTCCTCCTGAACTCTGCGTCGTCCGGCGCTCCCGGACTCCTTCGAGCGTGCTCCGGGAAGAAGCCGGCGCCAAGAGGGTCGTCGATTCTGTGGACAGTCGAGCGCCATTGGGGACGGTTGCGCGCGAACGCACCGGAACTGTCGGTGCCCTGTGGGACGATGACGGAGAATGTCCAGACACACGAAAGAGGCCCTTGCGAATGCAAGGGCCTCTTTCCATGTTTGATGTCGGCGGCGACCTACTCTCCCACACCCTACCGAGTGCAGTACCATCGGCGCTGGAGTGCTTAGCTTCCGGGTTCGGGATGGGACCGGGCGTTCCCACTCCGCTATAACCACCGACAACACTATCCAATTATCCAACCCGACCCACACACCCAACCATCAGGTGCACAGACCGAGCCTTCGAGCCCTCACCACCCAACGGGTGATGCGCTCAGGGTCGCATAGTGGATGCAAATAACATGTTGTAGTCAAGCCCTCGGCCTATTAGTACCAGTCAACTCCACCCCTCACGAGGCTTCCATCTCTGGCCTATCAACCCAGTGGTCTGCTGGGAGCCTTAACCACTCAAGGTGGTGGGAGACCTCATCTTGGAACGAGCTTCCCGCTTAGATGCCTTCAGCGGTTATCCCTTCCGAACATAGCCAACCAGCCGTGCCCTTGGCAGGACAACTGGCACACCAGAGGTTCGTCCATCCCGGTCCTCTCGTACTAGGGACAGCCTTCCTCAAGTCTCCAACGCGCGCGGCGGATAGGGACCGAACTGTCTCACGACGTTCTAAACCCAGCTCGCGTACCGCTTTAATGGGCGAACAGCCCAACCCTTGGGACCTACTCCAGCCCCAGGATGCGACGAGCCGACATCGAGGTGCCAAACCATGCCGTCGATATGGACTCTTGGGCAAGATCAGCCTGTTATCCCCGGGGTACCTTTTATCCGTTGAGCGACACCCCTTCCACAAGGTGGTGCCGGATCACTAGTCCCGACTTTCGTCCCTGCTCGACCCGTCGGTCTCACAGTCAAGCTCCCTTGTGCACTTACACTCAACACCTGATTGCCAACCAGGCTGAGGGAACCTTTGGGCGCCTCCGTTACTCTTTGGGAGGCAACCGCCCCAGTTAAACTACCCACCAGGCACTGTCCCTGAACCAGATCATGGCCCGAGGTTAAGACATCCAATTCGACCAGAGTGGTATTTCAACAATGACTCCACAACCACTGGCGTGGCCACTTCACAGTCTCCCACCTATCCTACACAAGCCGAACCGAACACCAATACCAAGCTATAGTAAAGGTCCCGGGGTCTTTCCGTCCTGCCGCGCGTAACGAGCATCTTTACTCGTAGTGCAATTTCGCCGAGTCTGTGGTCGAGACAGCGCCCAAGTCGTTACGCCATTCGTGCAGGTCGGAACTTACCCGACAAGGAATTTCGCTACCTTAGGATGGTTATAGTTACCACCGCCGTTTACTGGCGCTTAAATTCTCCGCTTCGCCCCCGAAGGGACTAACAGGTCCTCTTAACGTTCCAGCACCGGGCAGGCGTCAGTCCGTATACATCGTCTTACGACTTCGCACGGACCTGTGTTTTTAGTAAACAGTCGCTTGGGCCTGGTCTCTGCGACCACCCACCGCTAGCCCGCGAAGGGCTTCACAGCAGATGGTCCTCCTTCTCCCGAAGTTACGGAGGTATTTTGCCGAATTCCTTAACCACAGTTCACTCGATCGCCTTGGTATTCTCTACCTGACCACCTGTGTCGGTTTAGGGTACGGGCCGCAACAGCACTCGCTAGAGGCTTTTCTCGGCAGCATGGGATCACTCTACTTCGCCTCAATCGGCTATGCATCACGTCTCACCCTTCGCGATACCCGGATTTACCTGGATATCGGGCTACACGCTTACACCAGGACAACCAACGCCTGGCGGAGCTACCCTCCTGCGTCACCCCATCGCTTGCCTACTACCGGTTCGGGTCCCACGCTCCCCTAATCCCACTCACCCCGAAGGGATCACAGGTAGGTTCGGATGGTTAGCATCACCGGCCTCGACACGGACGCACTGTCACGAGCACGGGAATATCAACCCGTTGTCCATCGGCTACGCCTGTCGGCCTCGTCTTAGGTCCCGGCTCACCCTGGGCGGATTAACCTGGCCCAGGAACCCTTGGTCATTCGGCGGCAGAGTTTCTCACTCTGCATTCGCTACTCATGCCTGCATTCTCACTCGCACACCCTCCACGACTCCATCACTAGGCCGCTTCACCGGATGCACGACGCTCCCCTACCCAACACCACGACTACACCCCGAAGACAAGCCTCGGGGCGGATCTCTTGTGGCATTGCCACGGCTTCGGCGGTGCGCTTGAGCCCCGCTACATTGTCGGCGCAGGACCACTTGACCAGTGAGCTATTACGCACTCTTTAAAGGGTGGCTGCTTCTAAGCCAACCTCCTGGTTGTCTGTGCGATCCCACATCCTTTCCCACTTAGCGCACGCTTAGGGGCCTTAGCCGGTGATCTGGGCTGTTTCCCTCTCGACTACGAAGCTTATCCCCCGCAGTCTCACTGCCACGCTAGAAATACCGGCATTCGGAGTTTGGCTGAGATCAGTAAGCTTGTCGGCCCCATAGCCCATCCAGTGCTCTACCTCCGGTATCCACCACGCAACGCTGCACCTAAATGCATTTCGGGGAGAACCAGCTATCACGGAGTTTGATTGGCCTTTCACCCCTACCCACAGCTCATCCCCCAGGTTTTCAACCCTGGTGGGTTCGGGCCTCCACGACGTCTTACCGTCGCTTCACCCTGGCCATGGGTAGATCACTCCGCTTCGGGTCTATACCCCGCGACTCAGACGCCCTATTCAGACTCGCTTTCGCTACGGCTACCCCACGCGGGTTAACCTCGCCACGAAGCATAACTCGCAGGCTCATTCTTCAAAAGGCACGCCATCACCACACAAGTGCAGCTCTGACGGCTTGTAGGCACACGGTTTCAGGTACTATTTCACTCCCCTCCCGGGGTACTTTTCATCTTTCCCTCACGGTACTAGTCCGCTATCGGTCATCAGGGAGTATTTAGGCTTACCGGGTGGTCCCGGCAGATTCACAGCACATTTCACGTGTACGCTGCTACTCGGGGACAAGACCCAAACCGCTACCAATGTTTTCGCGTACGGGGCTCTCACCCACTACGGCGACCCTTTCCAGAAGTCTTCCGCTAACACTGATACACGACTTCGCAGACTCGGCAGAATCCACACGGTCCAACCCCACAACACCCCCACCGCAACGCCTGCCGGCTTGACACGGTAAAGGTTTAGCCACATCCGCTTTCGCTCGCCACTACTCACGGAATCACGGTTGTTTTCTCTTCCTGTGGGTACTGAGATGTTTCACTTCCCCACGTTCCCCCCAACACCCTATTTTATTCAGATGTTGGTAATACCCCATGACGGGTATTGGGTTTCCCCATTCGGACACCCTCGGATCACAGCTTGGTTGACAACTCCCCGAGGACTATCGCGGCCTCCCACGTCCTTCATCGGCTCCTGATGCCCAGACATCCACCATGTGCCCTCAATAACTTGACCACAACAAGATGCTCGCATCCACTATGCAACACTCAACACACCACCACACAAGCCACTCCACACACCCGCCACCACCCCCACACCGAAGCGGGAAGCGTTAGACAAGAAGAGCAACCGGCGGCACTGAAAAAACACCAGCAGGTGTCTTCTCAGGACCCAACAGTGTGCCAAGCCACCAACCCCAACCCCCGCAACGTTCGCGAAGATCAAAGCCGGAATGTTTGAACCAGAAATGATTTTGTGTTCCACCCAGCCACACCCACCACAACCCCTCGCGGGGCTGCTCCGATCGTGCTCGGTGAGCATGGAATCATGAAAAGGAGAACCAACAACCTTCAGAGTTGCCAGCCACCTCACCACACGGTGAGACTCCTTAGAAAGGAGGTGATCCAGCCGCACCTTCCGGTACGGCTACCTTGTTACGACTTCGTCCCAATCGCCAGTCCCACCTTCGACAACTCCCTCCCTTACGGGTTAGGCCGTCGGCTTCGGGTGTTACCAACTTTCATGACGTGACGGGCGGTGTGTACAAGGCCCGGGAACGTATTCACCGCAGCAATGCTGATCTGCGATTACTAGCGACTCCAACTTCATGGGGTCGAGTTGCAGACCCCAATCCGAACTGAGACCAGCTTTAAGGGATTCGCTCCACCTCACGGTCTCGCAGCCCTCTGTACTGGCCATTGTAGCATGTGTGAAGCCCTGGACATAAGGGGCATGATGACTTGACGTCATCCCCACCTTCCTCCGAGTTGACCCCGGCAGTCTCCTATGAGTCCCCACCATAACGTGCTGGCAACATAGAACGAGGGTTGCGCTCGTTGCGGGACTTAACCCAACATCTCACGACACGAG
The DNA here is from genome assembly GCA_963727745.1 of uncultured Actinomycetota bacterium. Taxonomy (GTDB): domain Bacteria; phylum Actinomycetota; class Actinomycetes; order Mycobacteriales; family Pseudonocardiaceae; genus Pseudonocardia. The sequence continues at coordinate 137,587 of CAVSHL010000016.1, read as the reverse complement.
CTGACGACAGCCATGCACCACCTGCACACCAGCCACAAGGGAACGCCTATCTCTAGACGCGTCTAGTGCATGTCAAACCCAGGTAAGGTTCTTCGCGTTGCATCGAATTAATCCACATGCTCCGCCGCTTGTGCGGGCCCCCGTCAATTCCTTTGAGTTTTAGCCTTGCGGCCGTACTCCCCAGGCGGGGCACTTAATGCGTTAGCTGCGGCACAGAGACCGTGGAATGGCCCCCACACCTAGTGCCCACCGTTTACGGCGTGGACTACCAGGGTATCTAATCCTGTTCGCTCCCCACGCTTTCGCTCCTCAGCGTCAGTATCGGCCCAGAGACCCGCCTTCGCCACCGGTGTTCCTCAAGATATCTGCGCATTTCACCGCTACACCTTGAATTCCAGTCTCCCCTGCCGAACTCCAGTGATGCCCGTATCGACCGCAAGCTCCCAGTTAAGCTGAAAGTTTTCACGATCGACGTGACACACCGCCTACGAGCTCTTTACGCCCAATAATTCCGGACAACGCTCGCACCCTACGTATTACCGCGGCTGCTGGCACGTAGTTGGCCGGTGCTTCTTCTACCGGTACCGTCACTTGCGCTTCGTCCCGGTCGAAAGAGGTTTACAACCCGAAGGCCGTCATCCCCCACGCGGCGTCGCTGCGTCAGGCTTCCGCCCATTGCGCAATATTCCCCACTGCTGCCTCCCGTAGGAGTCTGGGCCGTGTCTCAGTCCCAGTGTGGCCGGTCGCCCTCTCAGGCCGGCTACCCGTCGTCGCCTTGGTAGGCCATCACCCCACCAACAAGCTGATAGGCCGCGGGCCCATCCCCAGCCGAAAAACTTTCCACCACCAACCATGCGATCAGTAGTCATATCCGGTATTAGACCCAGTTTCCCAGGCTTATCCCAGAGCTGAGGGCAGGTCACCCACGTGTTACTCACCCGTTCGCCGCTCGTGTACCCCGAAGGGCCTTACCGCTCGACTTGCATGTGTTAAGCGCGCCGCCAGCGTTCGTCCTGAGCCAGGATCAAACTCTCCAACAAAAACTGGCCCAACAATAGGCAGACCCCCAAACCCGACGGGGAAAGGTAAGATCCGCCAAACTCAAACTGGCACAAAATCCAGTTCAAACAATAGCTCGACACACTGTTGAGTTCTCAAAAGACACCCGCACACCTAGTTCGAACCGTTAGGTTCTCGCTCGGGGCGATTTCCACCGTAGCACTGCCGCGATCCGATAGGATCGAGGGGCCCCGGTAGGGTGATCAGCGGGCCTGTTGACCGGGCTTCTAGCACCCGTTCTGTCCGGCTGTCTCGCTGACAGGAACTAAGTTACGCCACGCCGTTCGGGCCCGTCAAACCGGGGTACCCCATGACGATGACCTGCGGAAACGCCGTCCAACGCGGTGCAACCGCGACGAACGGTCCGGCCCCCAGAGCGTACCGCGGGACGGGCCCGCAGTCACGTTAACGGCCCGTGAACTGCATGAACGACTCATCGGCCGGCACCCCGACCACCCTCCGGGGCAGCGTCCGCGGCTGCCTCGGACTCGATCGTGTGACCTGGGCCATTCTTCGAAATCCGCTCGTCGGCGACGAGCGGTGACCCGTTCACTGCCAAGCGGCGGAGCATCTCGTTGTAGGCGGTCAGCTCGGCGTCACCGTCCTGGTCGGCCCGGCGATCGGCGCGCCGCGCGGACCGTTCGTCCTGGCGGGACCACTGGATGAGCAACGCGATCACGACGATGAGCAGCGGCAACTCCCCCGATGCCCACGCCAGGCCGCCGCCGAGCTGCTGGTCGCGCAGCGGATCGAGCACCCATGGCAGGCCGAGGGTGCGGTAGAAGTCCCCGCCGATCACGGTCTTGTCCATCATCAGCGCGATGCCGAAGAAGGCGTGGAAGGGCACCGAGATGAAGACGATGCCCAGCCGCGCGGCCGACGGCAGCCGCCTCGGGGCCGGGTCGATGCCGATCAGCGGCCAGAAGAACAGCGCGCCCACCACGAGGAAGTGCAGGTTCATCGCCACGTGCGCCCAGTGCTCCCGCAGCGCGAGGGCGAAGAGGCCGGAGAAGTACAGGGCGTAGTAGCTGCCCACGAACAGGACCAGGGTCAGGATCGGGTGCGTGAGCCAGCGGGCCGCCGTGGAGTGCACCCCGGCGAGCAGCCACTCCCGCGGTCCTGGCGGCCCGTCGCGGCCGCCCGCCGGCAGCGCGCGCAGCGCCAACGTGACCGGACCGCCGAGCACCAGCAGGATCGGCACCAGCATCGCCAGGATCATGTGCTGCGCCATGTGGACGCTGAACATGGCCGGCGCGTAGAGCCCGATGCCGGAGCTCGTGCCGATGAGCAGGGTCGCGCAGCCGACGAGCCAGACCGCCGTGCGGCCGACCGGCCACGCGTCCCCGCGGATGCGCAGCCTGCGCACGCCCAGCAGGTAGGTCACCGCCAGCACCACGGCGGCCGTGCCGAGGATCAGGTCGAACCGCCAGGCGAACAGCAGCGTGCCCACGTCGGGCGGCCCCGGCAGGTCGTAGCCGATCACCACCTCCGTGCGGGAGGGTCGCCCCTCTCCGGTGTCGGGCGGCGCCGACCGACCCAGCGCGACGGCGAGCCCGATGGTGGCCGTCATGAGCAGCACCTCGACACCGGCGAGACGCACCAGCGCTGCCGCCTGGCCGGCCGCGGCTCCGGCGACCGTGCGCCGACGGTGCAGCGCGCCCAGCCCGCCCAGCACCAGCAGCGCCAGGACCTTGAGCAGGATGAGCAAGCCGTAGAGCGAGCCGAACAGTGCCCAGATCGGGATCCGCACCAGCGTGTTGATCACGCCGGTCACGGCGAGAACTGCCCAGCAGACGAGCGCCAGGCGGGAGAACCGCGGCACCGCGGTGGCGAGCGCTGTCGCTCGGTCGGACCCGCGGGCGGCGGCCAGCACGACCACCGCCGCCAGACCGCCGACCCAGAGCGCCGCGGCGAGCACGTGCAGGACCAGGCTGTTGGACGCGACGTCGTGCGCGCCGCCGGTGGCGGAGTGCCCGGTGAACGTCACCGGCAGGGGGCCGGCCATCGCCAATCCGAACAGGACGACTGCCCAGCCCCAGCTCAGCACCGTCCGGGTGCCGGCGAGCACCACCAGCGCGACGAGCGCGGTGAGCGTCCACGCCATGCCGGCCGACAACCGTGGCACCAGCTGGACGAGCAGCCCGAGATCGAGGACGTCGGTGACGGGACGGCCCAGCGCGTCGGCAACGTTGAGCGGCACGAGCAGCAGCGCGGCCACCGCCCACACGCCCGCCGTCCACGAGGCGACGCGGACGGCGCGGAACCCGGCGACGTCCAGGTAGCCCGACTTCTGCGGCGGCACGAGGAACGCGGCCAGCAGCAACGCCCCGATCGTGAGCACCATGCTGACCTCGGACAGCGCCCGCATCGCGGGCAGCCCGACCGTCGTGAGTTCGCCCGGATCGGGCAGTCCCAGCGCCACCAGCGGTCGCGAGCCGCTGCCCGCGACGATCGCCGCTGCCACCAGCACGGCGATCACCACCGCCAGCACCAGCAGTGCGGCGGTGCGCGCCGGGCGCCGATCGGTTCGAGATCGAGTGTCATCGGCCGTCACCTGCGCCATGGCGACCAGGCTATGCCTGCATGGCTGCACCCCTGCGACGGTGGGCCGGACCGGCACGCGAGACTCCGCCGAAGTGAGCGAGCGAGATGAGCGAGGGAGCGAGATGAGCGAACCATCGACACCGCTCCGCTCCCGGGCTCCCCTGCTGGGTCGGCTCACGGACGGCCGGGGGCGCACGGCCGCGGAGTGGGCGACCGCGCCGCTGGCTGATGCGGAGTACGCGGTGGAGCTGGTGCCGGACGGCCGCGGGGTCGTTCTGCTCACCCGTGACGGCCGGGTCCGCGCGGAGCCGGCCGCCCTGCCGATCTGGACCAACGCGCTGGACGGGCTCTGCCTGACCGCGGTGCTCGCCGGCACCGCCGACGTCGACGCGTTGTTCGCCGAGGTCCGACGGGTGCTCCGGCCGGCGGGGACGCTGGTGGTGATCACCCCGTCGGCAGCCGTCCGCACGCCGGGGCAGCTGCGGCTGCGCGCCGTGCACCGGCAGGGCTGGCAGCACCGGTCCGCGCTCGACGACGTCGGCTGGTTGCTCGCGGCCGCCGACTTCGCGCTGCTCGCCGAGGACCGGGTCGCCTTCTCCGTCGACGTGCCCGGCACCGGCGCCCCCGACCGGTTCGCGGCCGAGCTCTCCGCGGCCGGTCTGTGGCCGCCGCAGGTGCCGGCCCACGTCGCCGCCCGGCTCGGCGACGCGCCCGGCCGACCGTGGCCGGTACCGCTTCGGCGGCTGATCGCCCGCCGCTGAGCGACGCGCGCTACGCGCTCGCGGCGGCGTCCCCGATGAGCCTGTCGAGCGGCTCCGGCCGCCCCAGGTGGTAGCCCTGCCCGTGGTCGACACCCAGCCGACGCAGCTCTGCGACGAGCTCCGGGCGGTCGACCTGCTCGGCGACGGTGACCAGGTGCATCTGCCCGGCCAGCGCCACCACCGCGCCCACGAGCGCCCGATCCGTGTCGGACTGGTCGACGTGCGCGACGAAGTCACCGGCGATCTTCACCGAGGTGAAGCGCAGGTGCTTGAGGTAGGCGAAGGAGCCGAACCCGGCGCCGAAGTCGTCGAGGGCGAACCCGACTCCCGCCTCGACCAGCCGGGTAGCGAGACCGCGGGCGGCGGCGAGCTCGGTGACCGCCGCCGTCTCGGTGATCTCCACGCCCAGCCGCCCGGGCTCGACGTCGTGGCGGCGCAGCTCGTCGAGGATCCATCCCCCGAGCTCCGGATCCTCCAGCGAGCGGCCCGACAGGTTCGCCTCCAACCGCAGGCACGATGCCCGCGCCCGCGGCGTGGCCAGCGCGGCGATCGCCTTGCCGACGACCCACCGGTCGAGCCGGTGCACCAGCTCGGTGCGCTCCACCGGCGGCAGGAACTCGGCCGGTCCGAGCGGCGGATGCTGGCCGTCGCGCAGCCGCACGAGCAGCTCGTACCGGGTGATGCGGTGCGTGCGCAGGTCGACGATCGGCTGGGCGTCCAGGCACATCGACCCGTCGTCGAGCGCGCCGGCGACCCGCCGCAGCAGCGCCGAGCGCCGCCCCGTGTGTCGCAGGTCGTCGGTGAAGGGCATCGCGCGGTTGCGCCCGGTGCGCTTGGCCTCGTCGAGCGCGAGGCCGGCGTGCTCGAGCGACGCGTCCACGTCGTCGCGGACGATCTCGGCGACGCCGGCGCTGATCCCGACGTGGACCGTGCCGGCGCCCGACGGGATCAGCGTGCGATCGACCGCGGCGCACAGCCGCGCACCGGCCTCGAGGGCGTCGGCGACGCCGCGACCGGGCAGTACGGCCGCGAAGCGGTCGCCGCTGATCCGGCCGAGCACCGCGTCGACGCCGAGCTCGCGGTGCAGCACGCTCGCGAGCCCACGCAGCACCTCGTCGCCGACCGCCAGGCCGTGCAGCTCGTTGACCTCGCCCAACCGGTCGACGTCGATGACGACGACGGTGCCGCGATCGTGGCCGCCGGCGCACTCGGCGAGCCCGGCCATCACCCGATGCCGGCTCGCCACCCCGGTCTGCGGGTCGTGCCCGGTCAGGAAGGCGACCTCGCGACGGGCGGACTGCATCTCGGTGACGTCGCGGGCCGTGCCGACCAGCCGCGTCGGCGGCTCTGTCGTGGCATCGCGGCGACCCTCGCAGTGCACCTCGAACGTGCGGATCGAGGAGCGGTCGGCGCGGTACATCCGCACCGTGCGCATCCACGCCTCCCCTGTCCGGGCGGCGGCCGCCATCGTGCAACGCAGCATGGGGGCGTCGTCGGGATGCACGAGGTCGGCGACCTGCTTGCGGTCGAGCACGGCGTTGGTCGGCAGTCCCAGCAGACCGGGCAGCGCGCGCGACCAGTGCACCCGATCGGCCACGACGTCCCAGTCCCAGGTCACGGTGCCGGGGACCGCGGCGACCGGTCCGCCGTCGTAGTCGGTCTCGTCGACGAGCACGACGAGGCGAGCGCCGGGGACCTCACGCTCCTCGCCGCGCCACCAGCGGACGGATCCGTCGGGCGCCGCCCAGCGCAGGCACACCCGCTCGCCGCGCACACCGGCGACGACGGCCGAAGGTGCCCCGGCTGCGGCCGGATCGCCTCCCCAGCACCCGCCGTACGGCTCGACCAGCTGCGCGGCAGCGGCGTTGTGCCACCGCACGCCGTGCTCGTCGAGCACCACCATCGCCGCTGGGGCCATCCCTGCCGCGGTCGCTGCGATGAGCAGCACGTCAGGGTGCAGTTCCAGGTCGTGCGCCACACGCGTCCTCTCCGGTGGGCGGCCGCCTCGTCCGGTCCTTCAGGTCCTGTCGGACTGCTCTGCCGCCGCCCCGACGATCAAGGGCGCCTGCTCCGTGGGAGCAGGTTCGTCCACGAGGTCGGCGACGATGCACGTGATGTTATCCGGGCCGCCGCCGGCATTGGCCCGTTCGATGAGACGGGCCACCGCGCCTGCCCGTTCCGGCTCGCCGGCCAGCACGTCCTGGATCGCGGCGTCGTCGAGCACGGCGGTGACACCGTCGGAGCAGATGAGGTAGCGATCGCCGATCCGGCCCTCGTGCTCGAAGAGGTCGGGTTCGGCGGTGGTGCCGTCCTGCAGGGTGCGGATGAGCCAGGACCGGCGGGGATGATCAGCCGCTTCCTCCGCCGAGATCCGGCCCTCGTCGACCAGCGCCTGTACGAGCGTGTGGTCGCGGGTCATGCGGATCAGCTCGTCGTCCCGCAGCAGGTAGGCGCGCGAGTCGCCGATGTGCAGGACGCCGATGCGGGTGCCGTCGACGAGGAAGGCGACGACGGTGGTGCCGGTGCCGCGCATCTCGGGCTCGGCGTCGGCGAGCGCGTTGATGCGGGCGGAGGCGTCCTCGATGGCCTCGGACAGGCTGTCGAGCAGGTCGACCTCGGCGAGGTCGGTGCCGTTGAGCCGCCCGGCGAGATCGAGGAACGACGTGACAGCTACGGTGCTCGCCACCTCACCGTGCGCATGGCCGCCCATGCCATCGGCCAGCGCGAGCAACCGGGTGCTGGTGACGGCCGAGTCCTGGTTCATCGACCGCCGCCGGCCGGTGTCGGAACCGGCGGCGGAGCGCAGCGTCGGGGACATACTGCACAGACTCTCATGCTGTGAACACGCTTCACAAGCGGGTGATGTGTGAACTACCGTCGTGCACGTGGCCGGGGATCCCACCGTCAGCACGGGCGAGATCGCCCGGCTCGGTGGCGTGGGCCGGGCCGCGGTCAGCAACTGGCGGCGACGGCACGACGACTTCCCGGATCCCGTCGCCGGCACGCCGTCGAGCCCGCGGTTCGCGCTCTCCGAGATCGAGGCCTGGATGCGCCGCAACGGCCGCACCTACCGCCTCTCCCCCGCCGACCTGGCCTGGCAACGACTCCGGCCCGCCGGGGACGACCTGCGCCTCGCGGCCCGGCTCGCCGCCGCCGGGGAGCACCTGCTGGCCGCGGATCCCGTCGCCGTTGCGCTGCTGCCGGCCCGGACCGGCCACACCTACGCCGAGATCGAGCCCGGCCCCGAGCTGCGCCGCATCCTGGACGAGCTGGCCGACGCGATCGGACCCGCAGCCGCGTTCGAGGAGCTGTGTGCGCGGCTGCGGGGGGTGCTGCGCTCCCGATCGGAGCCGTCGGAGGAGACGGCCGCCGCCATGGCGCGCATCGCCCTGCCTGGGCCCGGCACGCTGCTCGATCCCGCGTGCGGCGTCGGCACGCTGCTGCTCACCGCCGCCCCGCAGCGCGCGTGGGGCTGCTGCACCGATCCCGACCTCGCCCGCATCGCCGCCGCCCGGCTGCTGCTCACCGGGATCGACGGGCGCGTCGACACCGTCGACGCCGTGCGGGCGGGCCCGCCGGACCGGCTCGCCGACGGAGTGGTCTGCGATCCGCCGGCCGACCGCAGCCACGGCGACGCGGAGCTCGCCGCCGACGGCCGGTTCGGGTACGGCCTGCCGCCGCGCACCGAACCCGAGCTGGCATGGGTGCAGCACGGCCTCGCCGCTGTGGTCCCGGGCGGGACGGTGGTCGTGCGGATGCCCGCCGCCGCCGCCGATCGACGGGCCGGGCGGCGCATCCGCGCCAACCTGCTGCGCGCCGGGGCGTTGCGGGCCGTGCTCACGGTGCCCGACGGTGACCTGTGGGTGCTGGTGCGGCCCCGACCGGGGGCAGTCGCGCCGTCGACGATGCTGGTGGCGCGGGCCACCGCCGAGGAGATCGCCGACGTCTGGACGGCGTTCCGCACCGGGCGCGAGCTGCCGGCGGACGCGCACGCCGTACCCGTCGTCGAGCTGCTCGACGACGTGGTGGACCTGGCGCCGGACCGCAGGTTGCCCCGCGCGCACGGCGCCGATCCGGCAGCTACCTACGTCGCGCTGCACGCGCGGGTCCCGACCGCTGCCGAGGCTCCGCGACTGGCTGCGCTCGGGGAGCGTCGCGACCTCCCCACCGCCACCGTCGCCGAGCTGTCGCGCACCGGCGCGCTGCGCGCCCGTCCGGCGGCCGCGGGCACCGCGCTCGGTGTCGGGGACGTGGCCGTCCTGACCGTCGCCGATCTGGCCACCGGAGCCCACCCGACGGGGCGCACGACGCCCGGCCGGACGCTGGTGCGGGTGCGCCCGGGCGACGTCGTCGCCTCGGCGATGGGACGGGTGCGGGTGGCGACCGTCCGGGCCGTGCTGGGGCCAGGGCTCGTCGCCTACCGCGTGGATCCGGAACGGGTCGACGCCGAGTTCCTCGCCGGGGTGCTGCGCTGCGCACCCGCGCCGACCGGATCCACCCGGCACGGGCAGCGGGCCAGGGTGCCGCTGCTCCCGCTCGCCGAGCAACGTCGCTACGGCGTGGCGTTCCGCGAGCTGCAGGCCGCCGCCGACGCCGCGCGGGCGGCCGCGGAGCGCGCCGAGGAACTCCAGCGCATCGGCGGGGTCGGGCTCGTGGAAGGGTGGTTGGCGCCCGAGCCCGGGAGGTAGCCGTGCGCATCGCCGGTCGATACGAGATCGACGAGCTGCCGCTGGGTCGCGGCGGCATGGGGGCGGTGCACTCCGGCCACGACACCCACCTCGACCGGCGGGTCGCGGTGAAGTTCCTGCACGTCCCCGGCGGCTCCGACGAGCTGCGCGAACGGTTCGTGCGGGAGGCCCGCATCCTCGCCCGGCTCGAACACCCGGGCGTGCCCGCGCTCTACGACCTCGGCACCCACGAGCAGCGGCTGTTCCAGGTGATGCAGTTCGTCGACGGGGTGGCCGTCGACGACGTCGTGGCCGAGCTGGGCGCGTTGCCGTCGGCGTGGGTGGCCGCGATCGCCGCACAGACCTGCGCGGTGCTCGCGGCCGCGCACGAGCTGACGATCACCCACCGCGACCTCAAGCCGTCCAACCTCATGCTGCGCACCGACGGGAGCGTGGTGGTGCTCGACTTCGGGCTGGCCGTGCTCGGGGGCGCCGCCCGCTTCAGCCGGGTGGGCCAGATCTTCGGCACCCCGTCCTACATGGCGCCCGAGCAGATCCAGCAGGGCACGGCGGACCCCCGCAGCGATCTGTACGCGCTGGGCTGCGTGCTGCACGAGCTCGCCACCGGCCATCAGCTGTTCACCGGCCCCACCGCGTACGCGATCTTCGAGAAGCAGGTGCGGGACCGACCACAGGAGCTGACCGGGGTGTCGCCGCTCCTCGCCGAGGTGGTGGCGCAGCTCCTCGCCAAGGATCCCGCGCAGCGGCCGGCCGATGCCGGCGAGCTGTACGAACGGCTCGCCCCGCTCGCCGTCGACCTCCCGGAGCTGCCGGGGTTCCTCGCCGGCAACCGCGACGCCGGACGGCGCTACGCACGGGTCTGGGGGCGGGCACCGGATCCGGTGTCGCCGCAATCCGGGTGACGGGCCACAGCGGCTTCGCGACCATCGCTGCCATGGCCGAACTGCTGCCGGTGCTGGAACGCTGGACCTGCTCGGAACCGCTGGTGTCCTGGCGGTGCGACGACAGCGCTGCATGGCTGCTGCTGGCCGGAGACATGACACCGGAGCAGGTCGGCGCCGCCGTGCGCAGGCTCGTGACACGCGACGTCGTGGTCGACCACACGCCGAGCTCGGAGGCGGTGCGCCCCGAGCGCGCCATCGAGCTGATCTGCGCTCCCGACACACTCGTGGCGGTGTCCGGTGGGTTGCTCGTGCAGGACGGCGGGTTCGTCGCCGTTCCGGGCTGCTGCTGCAGCCTCGAGGACTGGCGCGAGTGGTTCGACGTCCTCGACGGCGGGTCGGTCTACACCGGCCACGACGTCACCACGGTGGTCGAGCACGCCGGCGCGCAGATCCGGGTGTGGGCTGATGTGTACGTCGACGACGGCGAGCCGATCCCGTCCGACGCGCCGCACATCGAGTTCGATCGAGCGGAGCTCACCGAGATGCTCGAACGTGCGCGGCTGCGGCTCGCCGGATTCCGCGACCGGGCCTACGACTGGGCCCTCGACCAGGCACCTGCCGACGCCCGACGGTTCGCGGCAGCGATCGACCGGGGGCTGGCGATCTCGGCGCCCGTCTAGCGGTCCGGGATCCGACGACCGCGCGATGTGCTCAGCCGCTGCTCGCCGCCGAGCCGGCTGCGGTGGAGGCGACGATGGCGGCCGTGACGGTGGCCTGCACGGCCCGTACGGCCTGCGATACCGCCGAGCCTGCCCACTCACCTTCTGCGATCTCCTTGGCGCGGGCGCGCAGCTCGCGGCGCGGCCCGTCGACGACCTTGTGCTCGGCCTTCACCGCGTACAGCAGCGACACGAGCGCGGCCAGCCGCTCGTCCGGCTCGCCCTTGCCGGTGAGCACGGTCGCGACGGCGGCCTGCAGCGTGGCCCGCGGCTCGGGCTTGGTGAACCGCCACGTCGTGGTCGGGATCAGGCCGAGGATGCGGCCGGGCTCCCCCACCACGATCCCGGCGTCGACGAGCTGGTCGAACGTGGCCGCGCGCATCCTGGACGAGAGCCGCTCCACCGCCGACGAGGCCCGGCGCTCCTTCGTGCCGAGCCGCTCGATCGCGGCGTCCAGCAGCGGGCTGCCGGCGGTTCTGCCCGTGGCCGCGACCCGCGCTTTGGCCCCGGAGCCCTCGACGGTCACGCGGCCGGCCTCGACCAGGTCGAGCAGCACCGCACCGCCGATCACCCGGTCGAACGCGGTGCGGTCGACCACGGGCTTGCCCATCGCGGGATCGACGAGCAACTGTGCGAGATCCTCTGCGAGGGTCGTCATGCACTTCTCCTTACCGCATCGGTGGGCGCGGCGCTCGCCGCAACCCCGGTCAGCACAGCCAGTGGGTCACACGTCGCGGGCGCCGGCCCGCCAGGCCGCGATCCCGACCGGCGCCATGATCCAGCCGATCAGCAGCAGCGCGGCCGGGGCGGCGGCGAGGTACTCGGCGGTGCCCGGCTGCGATGCCCCGGCCAGCCCGTGCACGGCGGCCGACGGCAGCAGCGGCGCGAGGAAGCCCAGCTCGTCGATCCAGCCGACGATGCCCGGCACCAGCAGCAGGGCGAGGGCGCCGGTCACGCCGCCACCGGTGCTGCGCGTGATGACGGCGATCACCAGCCCGGCGACGGCGTAGACGACGGGGCCCGTCGCGGTGCCGGCGAGGGTGCGCAGCAACCGGCCGTCGACGGGCACGGCGTCGCGCCCGGCCAGCAGCAGCGCGCCCTGCCCGATCGCGGCGCACAGCACGGCGGCGACGATCGCCACGACGATCGCGATCACCACGACGACGACGGCCTTCGCCACGACCACCCGTTCGCGGTGCGGGGTGAGCAGGTAGGTCGGCGCGATCGTGCCGGTCGGGTACTCGGCGCCGGCGACGAGCGCGCCCAGCACGATCAGCACCACGGCGGCGACGTCGATGCCGACGAGCGCGGCCCCGACGACGTCGGACGGCGGCATGTCCGCGATCGTCCTGCCCTGCGTGATCGGCAGGCTCAGCACGAAGACGGCGGCCAGCAGCACCGCCGCGCTCACCGCGACGATCGCCAGTGTCGGCACCGAACGCACCGTCGTGGCCTTCACCATCTCGGACCGGACCGTCGTGATCACGACACACCTCCACGTGACAGTGCCGCGGCCGGCTCCGGTGCCGCTCCGTGTGAGAGGGCCAGGAACGAGTCCTCCAGGCCGCGGTCGTGCATCGCGAGCTCGCGCAGCGCCACCCCGCACTCCAGCGCGATCCGCCCCGCGACCTCGGGTGCGAGCCCGCGCACGGACAGACCCTCCGCATCGGGTTCGACGTGCCCGCCCGCGCGGCCGAGCGCCTCGGCGAGCATCGGCGACGCCTGCGGGTCGGCCGGCGCGATCCGCAGCACCATGGTGTGGCTGCGCAGCTCCGCCACCGTGCCGGTGGCGAGCAGCTTGCCGTGTCCGATGACCACGATCCGCTCGGCGGTGTGCTCCATCTCGTTGAGCAGGTGGCTCGACACGAACACCGTGCGCCCCTGCACGGCCATCCCGCGCAGCAGCTCCCGCACCCATCGGATGCCGTCGGGGTCCAGGCCGTTGAGGGGCTCGTCGAGCAGCAGCACCTCCGGGTCACCGAGCAGTGCCCCGGCGATGCCGAGCCGCTGGCGCATGCCGAGGGAGAACCCGCCGACCCGCCGGTCCGCGGCGTGCGCGATCCCCGTCAGCTCCAGCACCTCGCCGATGCGGGCCCTTCCGATGCCCGCCGCGGCGGCCATCCAGCGCAGGTGGTCGCGGGCGCTGCGCCCCGGGTGCACGCACCGCGGGTCCAGCAGCGCACCGACGGTGCGGGCCGGCCGCGCGAGCGAGCGGTAGCGCTGCCCGTCGATCGTCGCCGTGCCCTTCGTCGGGGCGTCGAGCCCCAGCACCATCCGCATGGTCGTCGACTTGCCGGCGCCGTTGGCACCGATGAACCCGGTGACGGCACCCGGCTCGACGGTGAACGACAGATCGTCCACCGCCACCAGCTCGCCGTACTTCTTCGTCAAACCGTCCACGGTGATCATGCGTCACCCCCTTTCGACCAAAGGGAAGGATCTCTGACCGGACGGTCAGCACGATAGCTACTTTGGTCGGTCCGGGGTGTGCCGATCGGCGGTTGCCGGCCGAACTAGCCTGGTGGGGTGAAGGCTCTCCTCCTCGAGAACATCCATCCGGTCGCGGCCGAGGCGCTGCGCGACGCGGGATACGAGGTAGACACCCGCTCGCGATCGCTGTCGGAGGACGAGCTGGTCGAGGCGCTGCCCGGGGTGAACCTGCTCGGGATCCGCTCCAACACCACCATCACGCCCCGGGTCCTCGACGCCGGCAAGGATCTCCTCGCGGTCGGGTGCTTCTGCATCGGGACCAACCAGGTCGACCTCGTCGACGCCGCCGCGCGCGGCGTCGCCGTCTTCAACGCGCCCTACTCGAACACGCGCAGCGTCGTCGAGCTGGTGCTCGGCGAGATCATCGCGCTGACCCGCCGCCTGCCGGAGAAGACCCAGCGCATGCACGAGGGCGTGTGGGACAAGTCGGCGAAGGGCAGCCACGAGATCCGCGGCCGCACGCTCGGGATCGTCGGCTACGGCAACATCGGCACCCAGCTGTCGAACGTCGCCGAGGCCGTCGGGCTGCGGGTGCTCTTCTACGACACCGCCGACCGGCCCGCGCACGGCAACGCGCGCCGGGTCAACAGCCTCCAGGACCTGCTCGCCGCCTCCGACGTCGTCACGCTGCACGTCGACGGGCGCCCCGGCAACGCCGGGCTCTTCGGTGCGGAGCAGTTCGCGCAGATGAAGCCGCGGTCGATGTTCATCAACGCGTCCCGCGGCATGGTCGTCGACGCGCACGCGCTGCGCGACAACATCCTGTCCGGGCATCTGGCCGGCGCCGCCATGGACGTCTTCCCGATCGAGCCGAAGGCGCAGGGCGACCCGTTCGAGTCGCCCCTGCGCGGCCTCGACAACGTCATCCTGACCCCGCACGTCGGCGGCTCGACGCAGGAGGCGCAGGAGGAGATCGGCCACTTCGTCTCCGGCAAGTTCATCGGGTTCGTCCAGCGCGGCAACACCGCGCTGTCGGTGAACATGCCGGCGGTGGCGCCGCCGCACCCCCACGGCCAGTTCCGCATGGGCTACCTGCACGTCAACGCGCCCGGCGTCCTGGCGTCCATCCACCAGCTGATCGCCGACGCCGGGGCCAACGTCGTCGGACAGGCGCTGACCACGCTCGGCGATCGCGGCTACGTGCTCACCGACACGGACATCGAGCTGACCGAGGCCATGTTGGCCGATCTGCGCCGATCGCCGCACACGGTGTGGCTGCGGACCTGGCGCCCCTGAGGTTCGATCGGGTCGCGCGGTACGGGGGGAACGTGCGGGATGTGGGTTCGGTGGTGGCTCGTCGCTACCGCCTGCAGGAGGTGCTGGGCACCGGCGGCATGGGCACGGTCTGGCGGGCCACCGACGAGCTGCTCGACCGCGACGTCGCCCTGAAGTGCGTGGAGTTCGGCGGTCTGCCGGCCGCGGAGATCGCGGAGGCGCGCGACCGGACGCTGCGCGAGGCGCGGATCGCCGCCAGGGTCCACCATCCTGCCATCGTGTCGATCTTCGACGCCGTCGAGGACGGCGGCGAGCCGTGGCTGGTCCTGGAGTACGTGCCCTCCCGGACGCTCGGCCAGGTGCTGGCCGCGGACGGGCCGCTGGCACCGCCGGTCGTGGCCGGCATCGGCGCCGCGGTCGCCGACGCGGTCGCCACGGCCCACGCCGCCGGCATCGTCCATCGGGACGTCAAGCCCGACAACGTGCTGCTCGCCCACTCGGGCGCGGTCAAGCTCACCGACTTCGGTGTCTCCCGCGCTGTCGCCGCGCCGGTCGTCACGGCGAGCGGGGTCCTGATCGGCACGCCCGCCTACCTGGCTCCCGAAACGGCCCGCGGTGAGGGCGCGGACTCCCGGTCGGACGTGTTCGCGCTCGGCGCGACCCTCCTCGCCGCCGTGACGGGACAGCCGCCGTTCGGCACCGGGGAGCTGCTGGCGCTGCTCGCCAGGGTCGGCCGCGGTGGCGCCGAGGTGCCCGCGGCGGCCGGTCCGCTGCGGCCGCTGCTGACCCGCATGCTGGCCGACGATGCGGCGGCCAGGCCGACCGCGGTCCAGGCGGCGGCCGAGCTGCGGACCGTCGCCGTTCCGCAGGCGGCGGACCGCCCGCCCCGCACGCGCAGGAGATGGCCCGCAGTGACCGGGACCGCCGTCATCGTGGCCGCCGCCGTCGCCGCCTGGCTGCTCCTGCCCGGGCGAACCGCTCCGGCGCCCGCGCCACCGTCGGCGGCCGGGATCGCCGACGAGCGCACCGCCGATCCGTGCGCGCTGCTCGACACGGCAGTGCTCGCGCAATTCGGGTATGCCCGGATCGAGCAGGACTACGGGATCTTCACCAGTTGCACGGCCTCCATCCCGATCTCGACGTCGGCAATGCACGTCGACGTGCGCCTGCTCGACGCCGCCGAGCTGGCGAGCGACGAGGTCGCCGGCGCCCGCTCGCCGGACACGGCGGTCGTCGTCACCCACCCGCCGGTCAACGGGGGATGCGAGCACCATCTCCTCCTCCCGGACGGGCACGGCGTCTCCATCGACGCTGTCCCGTACTCCGCTGGTGGTGACGCGCCGTTCGACGCGGTGGATCCGTGCGCAATCGCGGTGGCCGCGGCCACCGCGGCCGCGGACCGCTGGAACACCACCAAGGACCTGCCCCAGCGTCCCGACACCGCCGACCGGCGGGCACTCTCCGGGCTCGACGCCTGCGCCTTGCTCGACCGTGCGGGGATCGACCGGGCAACCGCAGCGGCGCAGCGGCCGGTGGCTGGAGACGCAGTGCGTGGTTTCGCCGGCTGGACGTGCACGTGGGGGGCGGTGCGGCTGGACTTCGTCCGGGACGCCCCCGGGCCGGAATCGTCGATCGTCGCCGGACGCCTGGCGATGCACCGGCGCGACGAGGACAACTGCCGCACCTACCTGCCACAGCGCTCCTTCACCGCCCCCAACGGCTCGGCACGTGCGGAGTACGTCCGCATCACCGTCATCGGCTCAGGTGCGGAGTCCGTGCTGTGCCCGGCGGTGGACGAGCTCGCCGCCCGCGTCGTCCCGAAGCTGCCGCCGCCGAGCTGACCGGCTCAACGCGCCGTTCGCAGGACGGCACCCAGCGCGATCCAGCAGACCCCCCACAGCGCGATCGCGCCGAAGTGCGGCACGTCGCCGAGCGCTGCCCCGAGCGGGATGGCCGCGATCGGCCACAGCCCGCACAGCAACGGGACGAACCGCGCGGCGCCGCGCCACGCCCGTGCGATGAACACACCGGCGACGACCAGGCCGAGCGAGCCGACGACCATGAGGATGGAGAACAGCAGCAGCGCGGTGTCGAGGTCGACCAGCGTGTAGACGTGCGCGAGCGCGAACAGCGCGAGGCCGACCACCGCGACCAGCAGTGGTGGCCCGGTGCGCGGCACGGACCGGACCGCCGTGCGCAGTCCGGCGGTGCCGACCGCGAGCAGTGCAGCGGCAACAGCGGCGACGAGGAACCAGGCCGGTCCCTCGGTGCTGGCCGGCGCGATCAGCGCGAGTGCGCCGAGGACGAGGGTGAGCGAGCCGCCGACGGCGGCAGCGACGGCGGGGGCCGAACGGGGTGGGCTCTGCAGGTCGGTCATGACGGCTCCAGCGGTGCGTCGGGATGGTGCGAGCAGCGTCGCGGCCGGCGGCTCCCGTGCACGAGGGCACGATGCCGGGCAGAAGTTCCCGTGCGACGGGGGTACTCCGGGGCAGACGCGGTACTCGCGCGCGGCGGATGATGTGCGCCGTGAAGGCACCGGTCCGGGCGGGCGCGACGGCGGCGTTCGTGCTGTTCGCGCTCGTCGTGGCGGAGGTCGTCGTGACCGTCGCGGGTGTGCTGGCCACCGGGATGAGCGGCGCGGCCGCCGTCGACAGCTTCATGATCCCGAACACGGCGATCGGCGCCTGCTGCGGCATCTGCGGCGCGGTGATCGCGGCCTACCGCCCGGACAACCGGCTCGGCTGGCTGTTGCTGGGCTCGGGGGTCTTCCAGACGGCGACGGCCACCCTCACGCCGTGGTTCGTCCAAGCCCTGCAGGACGGCGCACCCGAGACGCAGCTGCGGCTGCTCTCGACGCTCTACGACGGCTTCTGGCCATGGTCGGCGTCGTTGTTCCTGCCGCTCGCCCTGCTCTACTTCCCGGACGGGCAGCTGCCGGCGCGCGGCTGGCGGTTCCTGCCGCCCGTGGTGGTGGCCAACTCCGTCCTGCAGGTGCTGGTCTTCAGCGCCGAACCATTCCCGCTCTCCACGGTGGCCGAGCTGGCCGGGGCCCCACCGGCGTCCTCGTACCTCGCCCTGGACTGGCTGCCGGTGGGAGGGGCGGTGGAGTTGGCCTCGCAGGCCGTGCTCGGCGCGACGTTCCTGGTCATGTTCGTCGCGCAGGTCGTGCGGTTCCGCCGCGGCGACGAGCAGGTGCGCCGGCAGCTGCTGTGGTTGCTGTTCGCCACCGCGCTGGCGGTGGTGCTGGTCGTGCTGTCGCGGTTGCCCGGCCGGATCGAGGAACGCGGCTTCCCGGTCGTGCTGCTCACAGCGGTCGCGCTCGTCCCGGCCTCGATGGCGATCGCGGTGGTGCGCCACCGGCTGCTCGACATCCGGCTGCTCTGGCTGCGGGCGCTGACCTATGCGGTGCTCACGGCCGTGGTCGTGGCGGCGTACCTGGGGCTGGTGACGCTCGCCGACCGCGTCCTCGCCGAGTCCCTGCTCGGTACGTCGGTGCTGGCGACCCTCGTCGTCGCGATCGCGTTCAACCCGCTGCGAGTGCGCTTGCAGCGCGGGGTCGAGCACCTGCTCTACGGGCGGCGGTCCGATCCGGTGCGGGCGGCCACGACAGTGACGGCCGAGCTGGCGGTCGGCGCGGTCGGTCCCGCCGACGTGCTGCCGGCGCTCTGCTCGGCGCTGCGCCTTCCGTGGGCGCGCCTCGTCGACGGCGACCGGGTGCTCGGCGAGCACGGCACGCGGCCCGACCTCGTGGAGACGGTGCCGCTGCGGCACGCGGGCGAGTCGGTCGGGCAGCTCGAGATCGGCGTGCGGTCGGGGCAGCGCGGGCTCGACGCCGCGGACCGGGCCGTCCTCGACATGCTGGCCGTGCCGATCGCCGTCGCCGTCCGGGCGTCGGCGCTGTCGGCCGAGGTGCAGGCGTCGCGGCTGGCGATCGTGGCGGGTCGGGAGGAGGAGCGTCGCCGGTTGCGCGGCGACCTGCACGACGGGCTGGGCCCGACGCTGACCGGGATCGCCTTCCAGGCGGACGCGGTGGTCAACCTGGCGGCGACCGATCCCGACGAGGTCCGCCGGCTGGGCACCGACATCCGCGACACCGTGCGCGACGCGATCGCCGACGTCCGGCGCCTGATCAACGAGCTGCGCCCCGCGGCGCTCGACGAGGTCGGGCTCATCGAGGCGGTGCGCCGGCACGCCCACCGGTTCGACCGCAACAGCGCGGGCGAGCCCATGGTGGTCCGGGTCGCCGCCGACGACGCCCTGCCGGTGCTGCCTGCCGCGGTCGAGGTGGCGGCCTACCGGATCGTCACCGAGGCGCTGACGAACACGGTCCGCCACTCGACGGCGTCGGTGGTCGAGGTCGGCATCACGGCCACGGCTGGGACGCTGCGGCTGACCGTCCGCGACGACGGCCGGCCCGGCCGGCCGTGGATCGCGGGTGTGGGCCTGCACTCGTTGCGCGACCGCGCGGCCGAGCTCGGCGGCCGGTTCGAGGCCGCCCCGACCCCGTCCGGCGGCCTGGTCACCGCAGATCTGCCCGTGGAGGTGCTGGTATGACGATCCGGGTCGTGCTCGCCGACGATCATCCGGTCGTCCGGCGTGGCCTCACCGCGATGCTGCGCTCGACCGACGACATCGACGTCGTCGGCGAGGCCGTCGACGGGCGGGAGGCCGTGCGGGCTGCGGTGACGCTGCAGCCGGACGTTCTGGTGCTCGACATCAACATGCCCGGGCTCGACGGTGTCGCGGCGGCGGCCGAGATCCGCAAGGCGGCGCCGTCGGTGGGCATCCTCATGCTCACCATGCTCGACGACGACGAGTCGGTGCGGGCAGCGCTCGCCGCGGGGGCCGCCGGCTACGCGCTGAAGGGCGACCCCGCCGAACGGATCGTGCGCGCCATCCACGCCGTCGCCGACGGGGACACCGTCCTGACCAGCGGCGTCGCGCGCAGAGTGCTCGACGGGCCGCGCACGAGCGGCCCGTCCGGTCCGCTGGCCGGCCTGACGCCCCGTGAGCTGCGCATGCTGGAACTGCTCGCCGACGGGCTGACGACCCTCGCCATCAGCCGCTCGCTGGGTGTGGCCGCGAAGACCGTCAGCAACACCCTCTCGACGATCTTCGCGAAGCTCGGGGTCGGCAACCGCACCGAGGCGGCGCTGCTGGCTCGACGGTCGGGGTTGGGCTCGTCCGGCACGGGTCGCTGATCGGGCGCACTACTCCGCGGTCAGCGTCATCCGGTGGATGTCGATGCCGACCGGCGTCGCGCTCACCTCGATGCCCGTCTCCGGCACGTGCCAGCGGCCGGGGACGTGCTCGATCAGGCAGGCCAGCGCGATCCGGGCCTCGCGGCGGGCGAGATGGGCGCCGAGGCACACGTGGACCCCGCGACCGAAGGCGAGGTGCCGGGTCGGGCGGCGGGCGGGATCGAAGCGCTCGGGATCGAAGCGGTGCGGGTCGGGGAAGACCGCTGGGTCGCGGTTGGCGGCCGCGAGCAGGGCGACCACGCGCTCGCCGCGGCCGATCTTCCGGTCGCCCAGTACGGTCGCCTCCGCGGTGAAGCGGTCGACGCCCCCGGTCGGCGGCAGGAACCTCGCCACCTCCTCGAGGAACACCGCGATCCGCTCCGGCCGCTCGCGCAGCGCGTCCAGCACGGTCGGTTCGCGCTCCAGGCACAGCACCGCGTGGTAGATCAACCTGGTGGTGGTCTCGTGGCCGGCGGCGATGAGCAGGATCAGGAAGTCGAGCAGCTCCCGCTCGGTGAGCTCGCCCCGGTCGCAGGCGGCCGACAGCGTGGCGAGCACGGTGTCGGACGGGATGGTCGCGGTGCGGCTCTCGTGCAGGAACGCCTCCATCTCGGCCACCACCTGCCGGAACTCCGCCCGGCGCGCGGGATCCTCGGCGATCGGACCGATGAAGGCCGCGACGACGTGGGTCCAGCGCACGAAGTCCGCGCCACGCGACGTCGGCAGGCCGAGCAGCTGCGCGATCATGGACGTCGTCAACGGCGCGGCGAACCCGCCCACGACATCGAGGTCCGCGACGGGCCCGGCGCGCAGCAGCTGCGCCGCGGTGTGCTCGATCGCGGCCTCCACCTGCGCGAGCGCGCGAGGTGTGAACGCCAGGCCGACCACCTCGCGCAGCCGGTCGTGCTCCGGCGGGTCGAGGCCGGTGAGGCTGCGCAGGATCGGCGTCTCGGCATGCGGGGCCGGCGGGCCGACCGCCAGCTCACGGGCGGAGAAGACCTGCGGCGCGCGCAGCACGTCGGTCACCAGCGCGTGGGACGAGACGGCCCAGCCCTCGAAGCGCTCGTCCCACCTCACGGGACCCGACCGCAGCGCATGCTCGGCACGGCGCTGCGATCCGGTGAACAGCGCGTCCGCGATCCCAGCTGCCATGGTCGACGTCCCCCTCGTCCGCTGAGACACCCTCCCGGTGGGACGCCGGGCCGATCAACTGCTTTCCGACCGCTCCAACCAGACCGCCAGCGCGACGATGGTCAGCGACGCGACCACCACCAGCACGAACGCCGCGCCGCCGCCATGGGCGTCGGCGATGCTGCCGGCCACCGGCACCGCCACGGCGCTGCCTGCGGCACTGGCCGAGTTCATCCAGCTGAAGGCCTGCGTGAGCACCCGCCGCGCGAGCAGGGCTTCGGCGAGCACGCCGTAGAGCGCGAGCGTCGGCGGGATCAGGAGCTCCGACGCCGCCACCGCGGCCCCGAGGACCACGACGTTCGTGTCCGTCGTCAGGACGAGCCCGACCACGCTCAGCGCGCTCGCCACGAGCAGCAGCTGCGCGGCCGGCGATCGTCGCGGGCTCAGCAGACCGAACACGACGCCGCCCATGACGCCGGCCGCTCCCGGCGATCGCGAGGATGGCCGGGGCAGCGGCCGGCACACCGGCACCCGTCGCGAACGACGCGACGCCGACCTGGACGGAGCCGAAGTAGAGACTGACGCAGACGTTGAGGCCCAGCAGGACCACGCAGACCGGTGACCACAACATGGACCCGGTACTGCCGGTGCTAGCGCAGGCCGGGGCCGTCCGGCGTTGGAGACCGAGCGACACCCCCGAGACGAGGATCAGCCCGGCCGCCAGCAGCGTGCCCAGCTTCGGGATGCCCAACGCTCCCAGCAGGGAGACCAGGACCGGACCGCCGAGGAAGACCACGCTGTTGGCCACGGCCTCGAGTGCGAACGCCGCCGGCAGCCGGTGCCGCCCCTGCGCACCGAGCAGCGCCACCCACCGCGCCGCCGACACACCGCCCAGCTGCGGGATGCTCGCACCCAGCAGCGCGGTCATCGTGCACAGGAGCCAGGTCGGCAGCGACCCGTCGACCAGCACGACGACCAGCACGGCCACGCCGGCGTGCCCCGCCGCCTGCCACGGCAGCACCACCGGCTGGCCGTACCGGTCGAGCAGCCGCGCGAGCTGCGGACCGACCACCGCCTCCCCCACCGCGAAGCAGCCCGTCGCGGCGCCGGCGACGGCGTACGAACCAGTCGCGGACGCCACCAGCCACACCAGGCCGAGCGCGGACATCGCGATCCCGGCCCGTCCGACGACGGCCGTGAGGAAGAAGTGGGCCGCCCCGGGCAGGGACAGCAGGAACAGGTACTGACGCAGTGCAGTCGTCGGCACGTCGACGCCCTCTGGGTGCGGTCCGGGCGCACGGACCGCCAGAAGCGTCGGGTCTGGGCCTCCGGTCCGCGCGCGAGCAGCCGTCCGTTCCCCGGATCACCGGGTCGGCCGCGCCACCGCACGAGATGTCGACAGGTTACGTCGTGGCGGCGAGCGGTGGCAGCGCCGGCGCGGGCCCGCGGAAGGTCGCGGCCGTGAACAGGGCGGCCAGCGCGGCCAGCCCGACGGCCGTCGCGACGACGGCTCCGGTGCCGCCCACACCCAGCGCGATCCCGCCGATCGCGGCGCCGAGCGAGATGCCGAGGTAGAGGGCGGAGCCGTTGAGGCCCAGCACGACCTGTGCGCTCTGCGGGGCGAGCGAGACGATCCGGTGCTGCTGGCCGACGACGACGAGCCAGATGATGCCGCCACCGATCGCCCACACGACCGCGAGCCCCATCGAGATCGGCAGCAACAGGATCGCCTGGACGACGACGAGGCCGGCGAGGCCGACGAGCACGACCGGGCGGGCGCCCGTTCGGTCGGTGAGGTGACCTGCGGCGATGTTGCCGAGCACGCCGGCGACCCCGGCAACCCACAGCAGCACCGCGAGCAGCCCGGCATCACCACCGGTGGCCGGGGCGACGACGGGGGCGATGTAGGTGAACGTCGTGTAGAGAGCGGCGAAGGTGAGCACGGTGGTCAGCGCCGACATCAGGACCCGGCGGTCGCCGAGCGGGGCGAGGCGGTCGCGCAGCCGGGCCGGCGCCGACAGCACCACCGCGGGCACTCCGACGATGATCCCGAGCCATGCCGCGGCGCCGACCGCCGCCACCAGCCAGAGGGTCAGGCGCCAGTCCGTGCCGCCGATCCAGGTGCCGAGCGGCACGCCGACCGCGCTGGCCACCGACAGTCCGCCCATGACGACCGCGAGCGCCCGACCGCGTCGACCCTCGTCGACCAGGCTGACGGCCACCGCGACGGCCGTCGGCGTGATCACCGCGGCGGCGGCGCCCGCCAGCACGCGCGAGGCCACCGCGACCCCGAACGTCGTCGCGGTCGCGGTGAGGACGTTGGCCAGCACGAACACGCCGAGACCGGCCAGCACGACCCGTTTCCGGTCCGTCCGCGCCGTGAGCGAGCCGAGCACCGGCGACAGCACGGCGTAGGTGAGGGCGAACACGGTGACGAGCTGGCCGGCGGTCGCGGTGGGCACGGCGAGGTCGTGACCGATGGCAGGGAGCAGCCCGTTGATCACGAAGCCGTCGGTTCCCACCGCGAACGTCGCCGTCGCGAGGACGAGGATGCGCAGCACGAAGACTCCTTCAGGTACGTTTGATGAGCTTCAAACTATCCACACTGTTGGATGTTCGTCAAACAATTGAGGGAGATCCATGGCGACCCTCGCCCACCCGGCGATGTCGGAGGTCAGGCTGACCGATGTGCTGCACGCACTCGCCGACCCGATCCGGCTGCGCCTGGTCACCTTGCTGCTGGACGAAGGAGACCCGCGCTCGTGCGCGCCGGACCTCTGGGGGGTCGAGGTGCACAAGTCCACCCTCTCGCACCACTACAAGGTGCTGCGCGAGGCCGGTCTGACCCACACGATCGTCGAGGGCCGCACCCGCTCCGTCGAGCTGCGGCGCGCCGAACTGGAGGAGCGGTTCCCGGGCCTGCTGGAGTTCCTCGGCGCCGCCGCGGCCCGCGAGTTCGCCACCCCGGGCAGCGGCTGACCCCGTACACACGCATCTCGGTGCGAGGATGAGCTGATGGCCGGACGGATCGACGGGACCTCGGCGGGCGCCGGGACGCGGACGTGCAGCATCGAGATCCGCACCAGCGCCGGATCATGGTGGTGCTGGTCTCGGCGCAGGTGCTGAGCGGCGCCGGGCTGGCCGCCGGGATCACCGTGGGCGCGTTGCTGGCGCAGGAGATGCTCGGCGGGACCGCCCTGGCGGGACTGCCGAGCGCCCTGTTCACCGTCGGCTCCGCGGCCGCAGCGGCCGGCGTCGGACGCATCTCCGATGCCGGTGGTCGCCGGCTCGGCCTCGCTGTCGGATACGGCGTCGGCGCGCTCGGCGCGCTGGGCGTGGTGCTGGCCGCGGTGCTCGGGAACGTCGTGCTGCTGTTCGCCGCGCTCGTCGTCTACGGCGCGGGTTCGGCGACCAACCTGCAGGCCCGCTACGCCGGCGCCGACCTCGCCGCGCCCGCGCAGCGAGGACGCGCCGTCAGCACGGTCCTGCTGGCGACCACCATCGGTGGAGTGCTCGGCCCGAACCTCACCGCGGCCAGCGGCGCGCTCGTCGCGCCGTGGGGGATCCCGTCGCTGGCCGGCCCGTTCCTGCTGGCCGCCATCGCCTACGCCGCGGCCGCTGTCGTGCTCGGCGTGCTGCTGCGCCCGGACCCGCTACTGCGTGCTCGCGAGCTCGCCATCGCAGAGCTGGCCCGGGCCGCGTCCGACCCGGCGCCCCCGCCGGTCGTCGCCGCCCGGGCCTCGGTGCCGGTCGGGGCGGCCATCATGGTCCTCACCCAGCTCGTCATGGTCGCCGTCATGACGATGACCCCGGTGCACCTGGCGGGGCACGGCCACGGGGTCGGGGTCACGGGGCTGGTGATCGGGGTGCACGTCGCCGCGATGTTCCTGCCGTCCCCGGTCAGCGGGTGGATGGTGGACCGCTTCGGGCCGATCCCCGTGGCCGTCGCCTCCGGGGCCACGCTGCTGGCCGCGGGAGTGCTCGCCGCGACCGCTCCCGTCGACTCCGTACCCCTGCTCACGCTGGCCCTCGCGCTGCTGGGCCTGGGATGGAACTTCGGGCTGGTCAGCGGCACAGCGATCCTCGCGGCGGTCCCGCTGGCCGTCCGGGCGCGCACCCAGGGCAAGGTGGACGTCACCATCGCCCTCGCCGGGGCCGGCGGCGGTCTCGCATCCGGGATCGTCGTCGCGGCGGCCGGCTACCCGGCGCTGTCGCTGCTCGGCGGGCTCGTCGCGCTGCTCATCCTCCCGATCGTCGCGTTCACGCCGGTGCGGCGCCGCCGCGCGATGACGTAGCCCCGACGGTCGCGATCACGCGCGCTGACGTGCGAGCGGCCTACGGACCAGGCGGCGGACGACCCGACGTGCATCGGTGCCGACGCCGCCGACCAGGTGCGAGGTGATCGAGGACTGGTGGGGTAGGCCGACGGCGTAGAGCCCGGGCCAGGCGGTGACGCCGCGGCGGTGGACCAGCCGGCCCGCATCGTCGAGCACCGGCAACCGGACGTAGCGGTGGTCGGGCCGCAGGCCCGTGCACCACACGACCGCCGAGACCGTGCAGGTCGAGCCGTCATCGAGCAGGGGGAGCCCGTCGCGCGCTCCCACGGTTCGGGGCACCCGGCGGACACCGGCCGCCTCCAGGTCCCCGGCACGGATGCGTCCCAACGGCTCGGCGCCGCCGCGCAGGCCCCGCCGAGCGAGCGCGGCACCGGGCCGACCGAGCAGGCGAAGCACGGGATAGGTCCACGGCCCGAGCCGCGGGATGTGCCCGACGTCGCGGCCGGAGAGTGCGACCTCTCGTCCGCCGGCCGCGAGGTCGGCGGCGATCTCGGCACCGGAGTTGCCCGCGCCGACGACCAGCACCGGGCCGGTGGGGAGCTGGGCAGGCCGCCGGTAGTCGCGGGAGTGGAGTTGGACGACCGCGGGATCGAGCCGGCCGGCGAACCCGGGTAGGTGCGGCCGCGTGTGGGCGCCGGTGGCCAGTACGACGTCGCGAGCGCGCCAGCGGCGGCCGTCCGTCGCGGTGACGAGCAGATGTGCACCCTCCGGGCCCACGGACTCGACGGTGGTGGTCGGCTCGACGGGCAGCGCGAAGTGCCGGGCGTACGCGGTGAGGTAGTCGGCCATCTCGTCCTTGGTCGGCGCGGCACTCGCGGGGCCGGGGAATCGGAGCCCCGGGAGGTGGCTGAACCCGGCCGGGGTGAACAGGCGCAACGAATCCCAGCGGCGCCGCCAGCTCGCGCCGACCTCGGTCTCCCGGTCGAGGACGACGAAGGAGCGGTCGTGGCGCTGCAGCCAGTAGCCGGCGGCGAGCCCCGCCTGGCCACCACCCACGACGACAGCGCCGAGCTCCACCGGCTCGGTCACGCCGGCTTGCGCGCAGCGAGCCGTTCCACGACCCCGGCGGCGAACCGCTCGACCTCCACCACCTCGAGCCCGAGTCGACGCACGTCATCGGCGGGTCGACGACGGAAGTGCTCGCCCATGAACCGCACGGATCCCAGTTCGGCGAGCCACTGCACGGCACGAACCGGCGCAGCGGCGGCCGCGACGTGATCGGCGAGCAGCAACAGTCCGCCGGGACGCAGCACCCGCGCCATCTCACCCAGCGCACGTCGATGATCGGGGATCCCGCACAGCGCGAACGTGCACACCACCGAGTCGACCGAGCCGTCCGGCAGGTCGAGGTGCTCGGCGTCGCCGACCCGCAGATCGACCGTCCGCCCGAGCTCGACCGCCCGAGCGCGCGCGAGCTCGACCATCGCCGGACTCAGATCGATGCCCCGGACCGTCGTCCCGGCCGGGTAGTGCGGGAGGTTCAGGCCGGTGCCGACAGCGACCTCGAACACCACTCCGACGGCCCGCCCACACACCCAGGCCCGGCTGTCTCGGAACAGGACCCGGTCCATGAACCGCATCGACGCGTCCGTGCTGGGTGCCGCCCGATCCCAGTACCGGGCCCACCGCGCCCTTTCCTCGTCGGTCGCCATGGTCAACCTCCTGCGTCCGCGCCGATGTGTACTTCAGCATATACATCTGCCGGTCTACTGTGACGGTGTGAGCGAGACCCAGCGGATGCCGCGGGCCCAGCGACGCGAGCAGATCCTGGCCGCGGCCACCGAGGCGTTCGCCCGCAACGGGTTCGCCGGCACGGGACTGGAGGACATCGCCGCCGAGGCCGGGATCACGCGGGTGATCCTCTACCGGCACTTCGACTCCAAGGCCGACCTCTACCGCGCCGTGCTCGACCGGGCCCGGGCCAACCTCGGCGCGGCCGTCGGGCCACCCGACTACGGCGCGCAGATCATCGACGCGCTGCTGGCCGGCGCAGCCCGCGACCCCGCGGGGTTCAGGTTGTTGTTCACCCACGCGGCACGCGAGCCGCAGTTCCGCGCCGCGTCCGACCTGTTCCACGCCGAGATGATCGCCACCGCCGAGCAGCAGCTCGCGGCACACATCGACGATCCGGAATGGCTGCGGTGGGCCGCGCACCTCACCCCGACGGCGACGATCGCGGCGATCACGGCCTGGCTCGACGCAGGCCGGCCCGACCCGGACCTCGCGGCCATCCGCATCCGGAACGCCGTTGCCGGCATCGTCGAGGCTGCCGCAGCTCCCGTTGCACCTTCCGCTGCATCCACCGGGGCGGATTCGCGCACGCCACGGCGCTGAGCGGTGTGCGAGCCGAGCTCACCTCGCCTCACGCGGCGATGCGCGCAGCCAGAGCCTCGACGCCCGGACCGTTCAGCTCCGAGGTGATGCCGCGCCGGCCGACCATGGCCATGAGCAGTGGCTCGGCCGGGCCACGAACCTCGGGGCCCGTCCCGCTGCTCCAGTCGACATCCGTCGCGGTCAGCGACAGCCCGGCGATGCGCGGTGCCGCGCCGAGCGGACGCGCGGTGGTGGCGAACTCGAGCACGGTGGTGATCCGCAGCGCAGGGATCTGGCGGGGCAGTCCGAGCGTCCGGCGGATGTCCTGCTGATGGATCATGGCGTCGGCGAGCGCGATGCGCCCCCCGAACATCGTGGTCAGCCCCTTGGGCTGCAGGTGGCTGCGGGCGATGACGAGCAGCTGCTCGGGAGTGTGGCCGGCGTAGCGGGCGAGCCCGGCGGCGTTGGCGCGGTCCAGGGACATGCCGTTGCGCAGGAGCCGGCCGAGGGCACCGATGGTGGACAGCTCGTCGTAGCTGAACATGTGCGCGATCACCTCGCGGACCCGCCACTGCTCGCACAGCGTGGGAGCCTCCCACTGCTCAGGAGTCAGCGACTCGAGCAGCTCTACCAGCGCGGACCGCTCGTCGCGGGCCATCACCATGGCGTCGACGTCGGCATCGTGGGGCGTGGCCACGGCGGTCAGCTCCCCTCGGCGACGGTCTTGGCGAACCCGTCGAGCAGCTGCGCCCAGCCGCCACCGCCGTTGATGGCGCCGTGGATGGCCTGGCCGCCGACGAGGCGGTCGAAATGGCGGTGCTCGACCTCGACCACGCTCTCCTCCGGGCCGTTCGCGGTGAAGCGGGCCTCGATCTCGCTGGCGTGCGCAGGATCGGGATCGAACTGCCAGGAGCCGTTGATCTGCCAGGTGAGCACGAGCCGCGCCGGCGGCTCCCACACCAGCACCCGTCCCCAGTCGCACTCGGTGCCGTCCACGCCGCGCTCGTACCAGCGGCCGTCGACCGCCGGTTCGAGCACGATCTCGGCAACCTCGGCCGCGCCGATGTGGTATTGGTGCGGCCACCACGAGTCGACCGAGCCGGCGAACACCTCGAACGCGCGCTCGACGGGCACCGCGAGGGTCACGGTGCCGGTGATGGGTGAGATCGGGGCCGTACTCGTCATGATTTCTCCTGCTGACGGTCGCAGTTCAGGTTCGCGGATTCTCGGCGATCTTGTGGAACGTGGTGAGGGCGTCGCTCCAGACGCCGTCCAGCCAGGCGCGCAGCGCGGTGACGCCCTCGGGGTTCAGGTGGTGGATCCGCCGGGTGCCCTCGGCGCGGCTGACGACGAGACCACCCTCGCGCAGCACCTTGAGGTGCTGCGACACCGCCGGCCTGCTGATCGGCAGCGCGTCGGCGAGTTCCTGCACCGAGCACGGACGTCGGGCGAGCATCTCGAAGATGGCGCGCCGGCTCGGGTCGCCGAGCAGACCCAAGCCACCATCTTCGTAAGCCGCCACGAACGGTAAGTCTAGGCGCACGGTCAAGATGCCCGCGATCGCATTGAAGATCGTTGAAGGGACGGAAGGAACCCGACCGCGCGTCTCTACAGTGCAACCTGTTCACTCGAATGGGGGTCGTAGTGGAACAAATGGCGTATCCCAGCTCTGCACCATCCGTGCAGCGGTTGCGCTGAACGTGTGTCCAGCGGCGCGCACTGACCGCCGCACATCGCTCCACACCACGGCCTCTCCTCCCACCCAGCTCCCCGTCCGGGAAAGGACAACGCGCACGATGCCAGCACCCCTACGGAGCACCCGCCGCAGAGCGGTCCACACCACCGGAGCCGTGGCCGTCGCCACGCTGCTGGTCACCCTCGCTGCGGCGCCCCTCGGCAGCGGGGATCCGCAGGTCCGGCAGCTCGCCGCCGCAGGCCGCACGATCACCGTGGCGCAGAACGGATCCGGCGACTACCGCACCATCCAGGCCGCTGCCGACGCGACCCGGCCGGGAGACACGGTCGTCATCTCCGCGGGTACCTACGCCGAGCACGTGCGGGTGCCCAACGACGGCACGGCGGACGCGCGCATCACCTTCACCGCAGCGCCCGGGGCCGACGTGAAGATCGAGGGCGGTCCGGTCGGCGAGGAGGACGACGGCCTGATCCTGCTCTCCGACCGTTCCTTCATCACGATCGCCGACATCACCGTCAAGGGCTCGACCCGGTTCGGGATCTTCGCGGCCGGCACCACCGGCATCGAGCTGCGGAAGGTCAAGGTCACCGACTCGCTCGACGGAGGGATCGTCTTCCTCGGCGGATCGAACGCCCGCGTCCTGCACAGCGTGATCAGCCGCAACAACGCGCGCGGCACCAAGGCCGACCACGAGGCCATCTCGTTCGGCGACAACCTCGACGGCTTCGAGTTCGCGAACAGCATCGTGAGCGACAACGGCGAGGAGGGCGTCGACGCCAAGTACGGCGCCCGCAACGGCCGGATCCACGACAACATCGTCAAGGACAACCGGGGACCCGACGTCTACGTCGACTCCGCGCAGGACATCCAGATCTACAACAACATCGTCACCGGCACGAAGCACGAGACCAAGCCCAGCATCCTGCTGGGTGTCGAGCAGGTCGAGGAGTTCGAGCGCCCCATGATGGCGCGGTTCGCCGCCGAGGCGTCCGGCCGGACCCGCAACGTCAAGATCTTCAACAACGTGATCACCGACGGCCTCAACGGCGGGATCGGCTTCTACACCGAGGACGAGGCCGCCGGCATCTTCGTCGACATCAAGATCCTCAACAACAGCGTCGTCGACAACCCCGGTGGCGGACTGCACGTCATCTCCGGCGGCTTCGAGGGCAGCAACGTCATCCGCAACAACATCTTCGCCGGCAACGGCAAGGGTGACCTGATCGGCGACACCAGCAAGTTCGTCATCGACCACAACCTGTTCCTGTCCAAGCCCGGCGCCACCGATCCGCTGCTCTTCGTGAACCGCGCCGGCAAGGACCTGCGCCTCGCCCCCGGTTCGCCTGCGCTGAACGCCGGCGTGCCGGACGAGGCACCCGGTTTCGACATCTCCGGCGCGCCCCGGCCGGCAGGGGGCAGCACGGACCTCGGCGCCTTCCAGGGCGCAGGGTCAGGCAGGCTGCCGCTGGCAGCCGACCTGCTGAACGGCTGACCTCGAAGGTTCGGCCGGATGGACACATCCGGCCGAACCTGGGCCGGGCGCTCAGCCCTCCGCTCCGCGGACGTCCGTTCCCTGCTCGGCGAATGCCTTGAAATCCTGCATGTGCTGCAGCGACTGCTTGCGGAAGGCGCCGCGCATGAAGGGCGCCACCAGTCGCATGGGCAAGCTGAACCGGTACTCGTTCTCGCTCTCCCAGAGCGTCGTCTCCGGGCCGGCTTCGGTCAGCCGCTCGCGCGCGGCGCTCCACATGCCCTCGGCGACGATCTCGCGCTCGAAGTGGACGACGCTCTCTCGCGGGATCCCGTGCAGGTTCGCCGGTTCCCGTCGCGTGATGGTCTCGGTGAGCTCCATCTCCTGCTGCCCCATCCGCATCACGACGCGCGACTCGGTACCGACCTGCCCGTGCTCCCCGCTCACCGGCTCGTGCAGCACCAGGCCCCGCAGCCACTTCGGCACGTGCGCGGGGTCGGCGAGCAGCTGGGCCACCCGCTCCCGCGTCAGGGCGATCTCGATCGAGACGGTGTACTTCACGGCCGAGTGCCTCCAGGTTCTTCGCGGAAGGGGCGCGTTACTGCGTCTGAAGGGGATACCTGACAACGGCGGTGATGTCAGGAAGACGTCAGGCAGAAGGGGTGGCCAGCCGGATCCAGGAGTACCCGCCAGCGTCCATCGCCGGGCTGATGGTCCGGTGTGGCCGCGCCGAGTCCCCGAGCCAGCTCTTCCATCGCATCGAGGTCGTCAGCGCGGAAGTCCAGGTGGAACTGCTGGGGCACTTCCTGACCCGGCCACTGCGGAGCCCGGTATCCGTCAACCCTCTGGAATCCCAGATCACAGCCGGAGCCGTCCGTCAGAGCGACGAACCCGTCCGTGCTGAAGAGTTCACGCATCCCGGTCAGTGCACCGTAGAAGCCCGCCAGCGCCTGCGGGTCGGCACAGTCCAGAGTCACCCCTCGCAGTACAGCGCCTGGCACCATCCGCTCCTCCGCATCCGCGCGTCTGCCTCCGGGGATCGCTTGCTCCATTCGGATTCGCGCACGTCATGGACTCCTTCTGCGCGGCGCGTCATGGGTGCGGGCCCGCAACACTAGCCGTGTCGTGTCGCTCCGTCCGCCTCATTGCAGGTGGTTCGCGCCATCGGTCGCGGGAGGCCGTACGGAGATCGCGCTGACCGTCGGCTGACTCGTTGCGGCGCTGAACGCGCCGGCGACCCGGTCCGAGCGGCTTGTGTGATGCAAGCGGCTGCGCTAGCTTGCATCACGCAAGTTCATCGAAAACCTGGGTTGGCCGCGGCAGCCGCGCCGCGGTTCCGAGCTCACTGGTCCGCGAGCCGACGACCCCCTCGCTCGCCAGCACGTACGAAAGGCGTTGGATGAAGACGACCTCGGAGACGAGGAGCGCGAGAAGTTCGCGCCTCGTCCTGGCCACGTTGTTCGTGGCGACGTTCGCGATGGGCAGCGCGGAACTGCTCGTGGTCGGGCTGCTGGATCTGATCGCCGACGATCTCGGGGTCTCCCTGTCCGCCACCGGCGGCGCGCTGACCGCCAACGCACTGGGACTCGCGATCGGCGGTCCTGCCCTGACGCTCCTGACGACCAGGCTCGACCGGCGCACAGTGCTGATCAGCGCGATGTCCTTGTTCGTCATCGCGAACCTGGCCGTGGTCCTCAGCGGCGGGGTCGGCATGCTGATCGCGGCACGATTCGTCGCCGGGGCAGTGCAGGGGGCGTTCATCGCGGCCGGCTTCGTCGCGGCCATGTCCGTGGCGTCACCAGGGCGTCAGGGTCGGGCCATCTCCGTCGTGATCTCCGGCTTCGCGGTCTCGACCGCTGTAGGGGTTCCGCTGGGCACCCTGCTCGGGCAGGCGCTGGGGTGGCGCGGCAGCTTCGTCGCCGTGCTGGTCCTCGCGACCCTCGCCCTGGTTGCGGTGGTCACGATCGCGCCGTCCGTGCCCGGAACGAGTGGGCAGCAGGGGCAGGCCCGGTACGCGTTCGCGCCGAGAGTGCTCGCCGTCCTGGTTCTCCACTTCCTGCTGTTCGCGGCCCTGTTCGCGGCGATGACCTACATCGTGCCGTTCCTGGGCGCCGTCACCGGCGTGTCCGGTTCGCTGGTCGGGGTGTTCCTGTTGGTCTACGGCGTGGCGACGGCGGCGGGCGCGATCGGCGGAGGCCGCTTCGCCGACTCGAACGCTGCGCGCACCTTGATCGCGGGATCCGTCGGCGTCGCTGCCTCTTTGTTGGTGCTCCACCTCGTCGGCAGTGTCGCGATATTGGCCGCCGTGGCGTTGTTCGCCCTGGGCCTGTTCGCGATGGCCACCGGGCCGTCACTGCAGTTCCGGGTGGTCAGTCTGGCCGGTCCGGGTGGCGCGCTGGCGTCCTCGCTGCCCGTCTCCGCGGTCAACGTCGGCATCGCTTTCGGCTCACTCGCAGGCGGCGTCGCCATCAACGGCGGAGACGCCTCGATCGCGATCGTCACCGGACTGGTCATCGCCGTGATCGCCATCCCCGTCGCGTGGGCCACCAGCTACCTCGACCCACCGACCGACCATCGACCGATCGCGCAGTCGCGCGACTCGGCGCCTACCCCGACCACCTGAATGCGCGACCGAGATGGAGACCTCATGAACGCCGATCTCACCTGCGGGTACGTCATCTACCTGCACAGCACCCCGGAGCAGGTCTGGCACGCCCTGACCGACCCCGATGCCACCACGGACTGGTGGGGCCGTCGCAACGTGTCCGACTGGGAAGTCGGGTCCTCGTGGGAACACCGCAAGCCCAGCGGCGAGCTCGACGGCACCGGCCGGGTGCTCGTCAGCGACCGCCCGGAGCAACTGGCATTCACCTTCCCCTCCGGCGTCCCCTCGAAGGTCAGCTTCCGGATCGAGCCCTACCAGGACATCGTTCGACTCACGCTCACCCACAGCGAACTGGCCGGTGAGCAACTGCGCTCGGTCGTCGCCTCCGTGTGGGCGGCGGTCCTGTCCAACCTCAAGACCTACCTGGAGACCGGCAAACCACTCCCGCAATCGCCGGTGACCATGCTCGGTCTGAGCTGAAGGCCACCTCGCCTCCGCTCACCCAGCCAGCAACTGGCATCACGCAAGTGTCATCGGTACGGTGGGGTACATGCTCGGGAAGACATACGACTCGCAGGTGTGCTCCATCGCGCGCTCCCTGGAGGTCGTCGGTGAGCGCTGGAGCCTGCTGATCGTTCGCGAGGCTGTGTTCGGGGGAGCTACCCGCTACAACGACTTCCAACGCAGCCTGGGCATCGCGACCAACGTCCTCAAGGCCCGCCTCGACTGGTTCGTCGAAGCCGGCATCATGCGCCGCCACCGGTACTCTGAACGGCCCGATCTGCACGAGTACCTGCTGACCGACAAGGGACGGGCGCTCGCGCCCGCGCTGGTCGCGCTCTCCGAGTGGGGCGACCAGTGGGCGACCGAGGGCGAGCCGCCGATCCTCTACCTCCACTCGACGTGCGGCGTCGGAGTGACCCAGCAGACGATGTGTGCGCACTGCGGTCACGTGGAGGACCCGGCCGAGATCCAGGCCGTGTTCGGGCCCGGCATGCCCCCCGAACGCATCCCGCAGCAAGCCTGATCGCGGCCGGATCGGGGAGCTGCTGGCAGGTCAACTCGACCGTGCGGCCGACCTGGTACTTGGTGCCCCCGGCAGGATTCGAACCTGCGACCTAGAGATTAGAAGGCTCCCGCTCTATCCAGCTGAGCTACGAGGGCGCGCCCGGACGAACCGGACGGACGTAAGGGTAGCGGGCGGGCGCCCGCACCTGCCGCAGCCCGGGCGGCGGCGTGATCAGGCCGTGCCCGGCAGCGAACGGTCCCGCAGCGGCGCGTCGACGCACCCTGCGAGCGCGTCCCACGCCGCCTCCCGTCCGGTGTCGACGGCGGCGCGCAGCAGGTGTGGGCGACGCTCGGTGCGGCCGATGCGCGCGCTCCCCACCGGCGGGCGGATCTGCACGACAGCGGGGTGCGCTGCCAGCAGTTCCTCCTCCTCCGCTCTGGCGATGTCGCGGCGCAGCCAGACGTCGGAGGCACCCGGCGCGTGCCTGGCGAACCAGCGCGACAGCACCATCCGCTCGGGGCGCGAAGGTGCTGCCACCAGCTCGTCGGCGCGGCGGGTGCGCAGGGCGACGATGTGCGTCGCGCCCTGTTCGAGAGCCGTCTGCACGGGGATCGCCGCGCTCACGCCGGCGTCGATGAGCCGCTGCCCGCCCATCTCGACGGGTTCGCCGGCGAGGACCGGCATCGCCGTCGAGGCGCGGAGCGCGGCCTGCAGACCGGCTCGATCACGGAGCTGGTCGTGGAGGTCGACGGCTGCCCCGGTGCGGGCGTCGGTGGCCATCGGGTGGAACTCGACGGCGCTGCCGAGGATCTCCTCGAACCCCATCGGCATGATCTCGGTGTACACGGTGTGGACGAGGAAGCGGGTGTCGACGATCGGCCGCCCGCGCAGCGCCCGCCGCGGATCGATGGTCGTCCGCATGATCGCCGGATCCCACCACGCGTGCATGGTGGCTTCGGCGCGGCCGCACAGCAGCCACGCGCCGTTCAGCGAGCCCGCCGAGCTGCCGTAGACGGCGTCGAACGCCTGGAGCAGGCCCAACTCCTCGATGGCGACCGTCATGCCGCTCGAGTAGGCACCGCGCGAGCTCCCGCCCTCGACGAGCAGCACCACCCGCGCGCCGTCCTGCCGGTTCCGCGGTGTGCTGCCGTGCCGCATGCGTTCCCGCAGGACGTGGAGGACGTTGTCCGTCACCGTTCCGATCTCCTCATCGCTCACGCGGTGCGCCGCTCAGCCTCGGCGCCGGCCGCCATCGCCAGCAGGTGCGGGATCCGCACTGCAGCCTCGGCCCCGGTCGCGCGCAGGAGGCCGCGCAACCGGCGCCGGCGCGGGTCAGCGGGATCCAGACCCCGTTCGGCGGCGGCACTCGAGTTGAGCCTGCTCCGCGACACCCACTCTGCCACCTCTGGTCGCCGGGCCCACTCGGCGGCGTTCGCGAGGGTGGGCTGCCACAGCGCCAGCCAGTCGATCGGATCCGCCGGGTACGGCACGACCTGGCACATCCGGTTCTTCTCGACATCGTCGGCGAACCGGCTCTCGACGAACGCGATCAGCGCCGCACTGAACGTCGGTTGAGCCCAGCGCGTCGGCAGCAATGTGACGAGCCCGGGCGCGAAGACCTCGGCATCGGGCGCCGGCTGGTGCAGGGCCGACGCGCTGCAGTCGATGTAGAGCGTGTCCGGGTCGGCCTCGACGGTCCCGTCGACGAGATGGACGCGGGTCGGCTCGATCGTGGTGACGCGCCCGAGCCGCACGACGTCGGTGATCCGTCGCAGCTGCGCGAGCTCACCGCGGGAGAGGACGGCCGCGCGGAACGCATGCGGTTCGACGTCGCTGTCGAACCGCATCAAGATCCCGCAGGCCTCCAGGCGCGCGATCAGGTCGGCCGGCGAGCTCGCCGCTGCGATCGCGCGGAAGCCCTCGATGCTGCCTCGCATCGTGGTCTCGAAGTTCTCGGCGAACGGCTGCATGTAGGCGCGGTCGAGCAGCCACGGGTCCCGCGATCGGATCCAGCGGATGCGCTCCGGCGCGGCCCCGTTGGCCAGCAGCCACAGGCACGCGTCCATGGCCGTCTTGCCGGCGCCGACGACGGTGTAGCACGGATGCGGTCGGCGGATCTCCGGCAACCCGTTGACGGGGACGAGCTGGACCTGCGACATCACGCTGTAGCGCGGCCCGTGGGTCGCCGGCGCCTCTGTCCGCACCTGCGTCGCGTCGACCAGCTTCTTCTTCACCGCGACCTCGATGTCGGCCCCGCCGAGCAGGGACGTCACGCGATGAGCGCCGCCAGGACCGCGGCGGTACTCGCTCATCGACAGCCAGACCACCCGCCCCGACGGCAGGAACCGTTCCTGCATCAGCTGGTCGTAGTAGTCGAGGATCGCGGCCTTCGTGGCCAGCTCGTACCCGCCGGCGTTCGGGCCGCTCGGGTACCGGATGCCGCGCCCTAGCTCGCGCGAGCCGACGCCGTAGTACGCCGAGGGCTGGTGCAGGCGGACGAACGGGTACGCGTCGTTCCAGTGGCCGCCAGGCTGGTCGTGGCGGTCGACGATGACGATCCGGGCGTCGGTCTCGTCCAGCAGAGTGTCGACGAACGCCATGGCGGCCGCGCCGCCGCCGATCACCAGGTAGTCGGTCTCGATCGTGCTCATGCGGCGGGCGGGAAGAGCATGCAGGAGCTCGTCGCGTGGGCGAGCAGGCGATCCGACGGGTCCCGCAGCTCGGCGTGCGCGAGCGCGGTGCGGCGGCCGCGGTTGACGAGCGTGCCGACGGCGCGGATCGGGCCGAGGTCCGCGGTGACCGGGCGCAGGAAGTGCACCGAGCAGTCGAGGGTGGTGTAACCGGTGCCCAACGGCAGGGTCGTCTGGACGGCGAAGCCGGTCGCGGTCTCCAGCATGGCCGCGGCGTACCCGCCGTGGACGTAGCCCAGCGGGTTGTGCACGTGCTCGGTCGGCACGCCGACGCAGGTGACGCGGCCGTGCTCGACCTCGGCGATCGTGTAGCCGAGCGTGGCGAACATCGGGGTCGGCCCCAACTCGCCCGAGGCGAGGCCGCGTACGAACTCGAGCCCGCAGGTCGTCCGTGCGGCCATCGCCAGCTCGACCGGGTCTGCCCAGCCGTAGGTCCGTGTGCGCTCCATGATCCGCTCCTTCATCTCGACTACTCGTCAGTAAGTTAGAATCCCAACTACCTTCCGTCAAGTATCAGCCACGCAAGCAGCATCGGATGCCGAATCGATAGTTGACTTTCCAACCAGTGTCGCCGTCGTGGTCGAATACGTGGATGGACGACGACCGCGCGAGCGTCGAGTCGGGCCCGGAGCAGCTACCTGCCCCGGAGGACCTGACCGCGATGCCGGGCTACGTGGTGCGCCGGATGCATCACGCCTACGTCGCCTCCTGGCAGCGCCACGTCGACGCGGAGCTGACCGGGCCCCAGTTCGCCGTCCTCTCGGCCGTCGCCAGCTACCCCGGCGCCGAGCAGGGTTCGCTCGCCCGCGCCGTCGCGCTGGATCGCCCCACGATGTCCGGCATCGCGAAGCGCCTGGAGGAACGTGGACTGATCACCCGCGCGCGTGCCCCCGAGGACGGTCGCAAGCGGCTCCTGCACCTGACCGAGACCGGTGTCTCCGTGCTCGACGAGCTCCGTGGCCGCGCACATGACCTGGATCGACGGCTGATGCGCAACGTCGCCACCCCTGCCGAGGCAGCGCTGCTCGCCTGGCTCATCGGCATCGCCAGGGACTGGGAAGCCACCGATTAGGTGGCGTCCGACCAGAGCATCGGCATGCGGATCCTGGCGAATCGCCACCGCCCGTCGACCTTGCGGTACTCGTCCTCGTACCGGCCGATGAGCAGCACCGGGCTCTGCGCCGCGGCCGGCTCCGACCCTCGCAGATCGATCAGGTAGCAGCTGCCGCGCGCTGTGTCGGGACCGGTGAGCGTGATCCACGGGTTGGTCACCACGTGCACAGCGCCGGACGGTTCGCCGAGGGCCGCGACGAGCGTGGTGAACTCGCCGAGGATCGCGTCCCGCCCGATCCGGTCGCCGCCGAGCCGGTCCGGGAACTCGCACACCGCGTCGGCGCAGAACAGCTCGGCCAACGCCGCGGCGTCGCGACCGTCGAGGCAGGCGGAGTAGGCATCGCGCAGCGCACGGATCTGCTCGATCTCGAGCAGCTCTTCGACGGTCATGGCAACTCCGCGGCGGGCACGGTTCGACGGTGGGCAGGCGAGCACATCATCACACCGACCCGGCCGGTCGCGCGGTCCGACGGTCGTCGGATCATGGTGCCCCACCACGACGACGGAGCTGCCATGACCGACCTCCCCGACGCGCTGCGCGAGGGCCTCGACGCCGCGCTGGCGCGAGTGCCGGCAGCGCGGCTGGCGGGGTCGGTGCAGCGGCTCATGACCGCCTACCGCTCCGGGGCCGCGCAGACGGCGCCGGTGCTGGCGTCGGAGGTCGACGTCGCGGCCTACGCGGCCTACCGCATGCCGGCCACGTTCGCGGCGGTGCGCGCGGCGTTGGGGCAGGTCACGGATGCGCTGCCGGACTGGGCCCCGCAGACCCTCGCCGACGTGGGCGGCGGCACCGGTGCCGCGACGTGGGCCGCGGTGTCGGCGCTGCCCAGCCTGCGGTCGGTGACCGTGCTCGACCAGGTCGGTGACGCGCTGGCGTTCGGCCGCGGGCTGGCCCGGCGCAGCGTCGAGCCGGCGCTGCGCGACGCGTCGTGGGACCGCTGGCGCGTCGGCTCCGCGGTGCCGGCCGCCGATCTCGTGACGATCTCCTACCTGCTCGGCGAGCTGTCCCCCGCGCAGCAGACGACGGTGCTGGACGCGGCGATCGCGGCCGGCGGGGCGGTCGCCGTGATCGAACCGGGCACCCCGGACGGCTACCGCCGGGTGCTCGCCGCCCGCACCGCGCTCATCGCCCACGGCCGCAGCGTCGTGGCGCCGTGCCCGCACCAGCTCGCCTGCCCCCTCGACGGGCGCGACTGGTGCCACTTCGCGGCCAGGGTGCCGCGCTCGGCGCTGCACCGGCGGTTGAAGGAGGGGCAGTTGGGCTGGGAGGACGAGAAGTTCGCCGTGGTCGTCGCGATGCCGGGGCCGGCGCCCGCCGTGGCGGGCCGCGTGCTGCGCCATCCCCGTTACCGCAAGGGGGTGGTCGCGCTGGAGCTCTGCACGGCCGCGGGCACGGCCGCGCCGGCGCTGGTGTCCAAGCGGGAGGGCGACCGCTACCGGATGGCTCGCGCGGCCGGCTGGGGCGATCCCTGGCCGCCTGCCTGACCGGCCGCTTCCCACAGCTGCGCGAAGTGCGAGACCGGGCCGTTGCCCTCGCCGACGCGCAGCTCGTCGGCGGCGGCGATGCTCGCGGTCAGCCACTGCTTCGCCGCCTCGAGCGCCGCCTCCCACGAGTCCGTCCGCACCCGCAGCGTCGCGACGGCCGACGAGAGCGAGCAGCCGGTGCCGTGGGTGTTGCGGGTGTCGACCCGGACCGTGGCGAACTCGGTCGTCGTGCCGTCCGGTCCGACCAGCGCGTCCGGGGAGTGCGCTCCGGCGAGGTGACCGCCCTTCGCGAGCACCCGCACGCCTTGCGCGGCCGCGAGCCGGCGGGCCTGGTCCAGCACGTCCGGCCATCGGGTCGCCGGCGGCTCGCCCAGCAGCGCGGCCAGCTCGGGCATGTTCGGGGTGACGAGATCGACGTGCGCGACGAGCGCCCGCACCGCCTCGACGGCGTCCGGCGCGAGCAGTGTGTCGCCGCTCGCAGCGATCATGACGGGGTCGAGCACCACCCGCGGCGGGCGGACCCGCGCCAGCCAGTCCTGCACGACCGCGACGATGTCGCTGTCGAACAACATGCCGATCTTGACGGCGTCGATCTCGACGTCGTCGCTGACGGCGTCGAGCTGCTCGGCCAGGAACGCCGGCGGCGGCACGTGGATCGATCGCACGCCGCGGGTGTTCTGCGCGACGAGCGCGGTGACGGCGGCCATCCCGTAACCGCCGTTGGCGGCGATGCTCTTGAGATCGGCGTGGATCCCGGCACCGCCGGTGGGATCGGTCCCGGCGATGCTCAGGACGCGTGGCACGGTCGACATGGAGACATCCCTTCGTCAGCATGACCTGAATCAGGTTCAACGGGTCTGCTCTCAGCCCGGACGGATCCGGGCACCCCGTGTCGTGGTCGACCTTACGTCGCCGGCGCAGACTTGCCCGATGGCCACTCCCGTCGTCGTCTTCGACGTGAACGAGACCCTGTCCGACCTGGCCCCGCTGACGGGCCGTTTCGCCGATGTCGGTGCACCGCCCGAGCTGGCGGCGACATGGTTCGCGGCCGTGCTGCGGGAGGGGTTCGCCATGGGCGCGGCCGGCGACCTCGCGCAGTTCGCGACGATCGCCGAGTGGCAGGCCAGGGTGCTGCTGCACGGCCGCCGACTGGACCGATCGACCGATGACGCCGTCGCGCACGTGCTCGCCGGATTCGGCGAGCTGACCGTCCATCCCGATGTCGCGGACGGGGTGCGGGCGCTCGCCGCGGCCGGGGTGCGGATGGTGACGTTCTCCAACGGTGCGGCTGCCGTGGCAGAGGAGCTGCTGGAACGGGCCGGGGTCCGCGACGCGTTCGAGGCGCTGCTCTCGGTCGAGGACGCCGGGGTGTGGAAGCCTGCCGCTGCCGCCTACCGGTACGTGGCGCGCACCTGCGGAACGGATCCGGACGGCCTGCTGATGGTGGCGGTGCATCCGTGGGACCTGCACGGTGCGGCACGGGCCGGGCTGCGCACCGCGTGGCTCGACCGCGACGGGGCGCCCTACCCGGACTACTGCGCTCCGCCCGATCACGTCGTGGGCTCGGTCGCAGAGCTCGTCAACGTGGTGGAGTGACAGCGATCACACCAACCCTCGGGCCCGTCCGGTGCTCTCCACGGGTGTCAGCACGGACACCCGAACCGGGAGGTCGATCCCCATGTCGCTCCGCACCAGCGTCGCCCGCGGCGCCACCACCGCCCTCCTCGTCGCGGCCACGGTCGCCGGCACCGGCCTCGCCACCGCCGGCGCGGCACAGGCCGCCACGCCCGCGAGCAGCGCCGGTGGCTACTGGGCGTCCATCGCGGTCTCCCAGCGCACCGGCAACGTCGGGTACGCGTACGACCACGCGAGCAAGAACGCCGCCAACTCCGCGGCCATCAACAAGTGCGGCGTGTCCGACTGCCGGGTGGCGGTGTACGTGACCAACGGTTGCGTCGCGATCGCGCAGGCCCGCAACGGCGCCTGGGGCACGGCGTGGAGCGGCTCCCGGGCCGGAGCCGAGCGGATCGCGATCGACCACACCGCCGGCTCCGGGGCCCGCGTGATCGGCTGGGCCTGCACCACCGGCCACCAGTGAGCTGGGATCAGTCCTTCGGCGCGTACACCACGACGGTGCTGCAGATCTTGTCGGCGAAGGTCTGCTTCATCGGGTCCCACAGCGGCCAGAGGTAACCGATGTAGAGCGGCATCCCGTCGATGACGTGCGCCAACTGGCGCAGGAACGACATGCCGAACCCGATCGGCGCACCGGTCTCGATGCCGACGAGCCGCAGTCCGACGACCTTCTTGCCGATCGACTGGCCGGTGACGCCCTGTCGGTAGCACTGGTTCCAGATCGAGAACGCGAACAGCCCGAGGAATCCCACGATCCCGAGGATGATCGCGATCGTCGACGACTGACTCGCGAGGAAGAGCAGCAGGAAGATCAAGACGATCTCGGCGACGATCACCATGCCGACGTCGATCAGGAACGCCCCGGCGCGCGCCGGCCACTCGGCGAGCTGGCCCAGGTGCGGGGCCACGCCGTAGCCGGGCGGCTGACCGTAGGCCGGCTGGCCGTAGCCGGGCTGCCCGTACGGCTGCTGCCCGTACGCCTGCTGGCCGTACGGATCGTAGGGCTGCTGGCCGTACTGCGGCTGGCCGTAGCCGGGTTGCGCCTGCGGCTGCTGCCCGTACTGCCCCGCCTGGCCGTACCCCGGCTGCTGCGCGTACCCGGGCTGGCCGTAGGGCGGTTGCGCCTGCTGGCCGTACTCCCCTGCTTGGCCGTTGCCCGGCTGCTGCCCGTACTGCTGCCCGTACTGCTGCCCGTACTGCTGCCCGTACTGCTGCGGGTCATAAGGCTGGTTCACGATGGCTCCGGGCTCCGACTGACCGACACACTGCTGTCGGGATTGGTGTCTGCGCGAACGGCCGGTTCGTTACCGGTCCGTTCGGTGGCTCACGCAGGTCGAACGTTGGTGGCGATCGCGGTGGCCGCCTGCTCGAGCACCGCGATCGTAGCGGCGGTGTCGCGGTCGACGAGCCACGACAGCGTGGCCCCGTCCAGCACGACGGCGGCCTGCCTCGCGAGCACCGGGACGGGCACCGTCCACATGACGCCGGCCGCGGCCGCGACCGCGTCCAGGAACCGGGTCGTGGCCTGCAGATATGCGGCGTACTGGCGGCGGGCCACGGCGTCGAGCCGAGGTTGGCGCAGCGCGTACTGGGTGAGCTCGTAGGTGAGCTGGTGGATCGCCGGGTCGTCCTCGACGCCGCGCCAGTAGGCGCGCATCCCTTCCCGCAGCATGTCCGCCACCTGCCGACGCGGGGCCACCGCACTCATCACGGCCGCGACGCTGCGCTCGGTGATCGTCTCGACGACCACGACGAGCAGCTCTTCCTTCGAGCTGAAGCAGTAGTGGAAGAACCCCAGCTGCATGCCGGCCTCGGTGACGACGGCACGGGTGGTGGCCTTCGCGACCCCGTCGCGAGCCATGACCCGGATGGCGGCGTCCACGAGGGCGCGCCGCCGCTCGTCGACCGACAACCGCGCCACCCGGCGAGGCTACCCACGCCGACCCTCCCCGAA
Organism: uncultured Actinomycetota bacterium; assembly: GCA_963727745.1. Classification (GTDB taxonomy): domain Bacteria; phylum Actinomycetota; class Actinomycetes; order Mycobacteriales; family Pseudonocardiaceae; genus Pseudonocardia. The sequence continues at coordinate 94,548 of CAVSHL010000016.1, read as the reverse complement.
CGGTGGGTGTCGGCGCCGCCGGCCACGGCCTACGTTCACAGTGATCCACGCCACTTCGTCCGGTCGAGGAGCAGAACCATGGCACGCACCCCTCAGGAGATCTTCCAGCACCACGCCGAGGTGCTGATCGCCGGCGACATCGACGGCATCGTCGCCGACTACGACGACGACGCCGTCTTCATCACCCCGGACGGGGTCAAGCACGGCAAGGCCGGGGTGCGGGAGAGCTTCGAGAAACTGCTGTCCGACCTGCCGAGCGCCGAGTGGGCCGTGCCCACCCAGCACTTCGTCGGCGACGTGCTGTTCATCGAGTGGCAGGCGGTGTCGGCGAGCTCCCAGGCGACCGACGGCATCGACACGTTCGTCTTCAGCGCCGACGGAATCCGTGCCCAGACGGTGCGCTACACGCTCGAGCAGAAATAGGGGTTACCGTCGGTCCGTGCGGACCGAGCTGACCGGGGTTCCCGAGACCGCGCTCATCACCTTGCGCAACCGCGCGTCCGAGGCGGCACGGCCCGACGGGGTGCTGTCGGATCCGCAGGCGGTCGCGCTGCTGGAACGGGTAGGGGGTACGGAGCGGTACGCCACGTTCTCCCACGCCGACCAGGTGATCGCGCTGCGCGCGCGGATCTTCGACGACGTCACCCGGCGGTTCCTCACCGAGCACCCGGGCGCCACGGTGGTGGCGCTCGGTGAGGGGTTGCAGACGTCGTTCTGGCGCATCGGTGACCCGCAGGTCGACTGGCTGACGGTCGACCTGCCGGAGATGGTGGCGCTGCGCAGGCGGTTGCTGCCGGTCGAGCCGCGGGTGCGCGCGTTCCCCGGTTCGGCGCTGGACCGGGCGTGGATGGACGCGGTGGCGCCCGGCGCGCCGACGCTGATCACGGCCGAGGGTCTGCTCATGTACCTCCCGCCGGACGAGGTGCGCGCGCTCCTGCGCGGCTGCGCGGCCCGTTTCCCCGGCGGGGCACTGGTGTTCGACACGATCCCCGACTGGGCCAGCACCGCCGACGGTGCGTGGCTGTCGGCCGACTACCGCCTCCCGGCGATGCCGTTCCACCTGTCGCGCCGCGAGGCCGCACAGCTGGTGGGCACGGTGCCGGGCATCGTCGAGGCGATCGATGTGCCGGCCCCGGCCGGGCGCGGCTTGGCCGCCGCCGTCGTGCAGCTCGGGTGGAACCTGCCGGTGGTCCGCGACGTCCGCCCGACCGTCACGGTGCTGCGCTTCGGCTGACGTGCACCAGGAGCGGGGCCGGCCTCGTTGATCAAGGGCAAAAGGTCGTTTCAGGATCGATCCAGAACGACTTTTTGCCCTTGATCAACGCCAACCCCGACCGTTCGCGATCACGCCCGCCTGCCCGAGACCGCGGTGAGGCGATCGCACACGAGCGCGGCGGCGACCCTCGGGCCACAGCCGAACTCGAGCACCCGGTCGGTGGGCGCCGGATCGAGCAGCCGGACGGCGAGCTCGACGCGCGGCGGCACCGTCATCCATACACGCTACCCATCCCGGACACGCGAACGCCGGTGCGGACGGGACGATCTGGGGGTGACCAGACCCGCGCGCCACCGCCGCCGAGCCGCGTCGGATCCACCGGCCGATCCGGGGTACCACCGGGGGCACGGGCACGGGGGCCACGAACCGGCGGCCCCGGCCGGTCGGGCGGTGCGGATCGCGATCGCCGCCCTGCTGGTTCCCGCGGCGCTGGCGACGGCCGTTGCGATCGTGGTGCTCGCGCCGTGGTCGGGGTTCGCCCGCACGGACGCCGCCGAAGCTGCCGGACCTCGGGTGCCGGGGCACGTCACGACGGCGAACGAGGTTCCGTGCGATCCGACCGACCCCGCCGCCGCTCCCGACTGCGTGGCACTCGCCGTGACGCTGGCCGACGGGCGGCCGGTGCAGACCGTGATCTCGAAGGTGCGCGGCGCGGCTCCGTACGGCGCGGGTGACGACGTGGTGCTGGTGCAGGCCGGGGACCCGGCGGATCCCACCTCGTACGACGTCGTGGACTTCCAGCGCTCCACGCCGTTGCTGGTGCTGGCGGCGCTGTTCGCGGCGGCGGTGGTGGCGCTGGGCCGCTGGCGCGGGTTGGCGGCGCTGGTCGCGCTCGGTTTGTCGCTGATCGTGCTGGTGACGTTCGTGCTGCCGGCGATCCTGGCGGGCCGGGACCCGCTCGCGGTGGCCGTCGCCGGTGCCTGCGCGATCATGTTCGGGGTCCTGTACCTCACCCACGGCATCTCCGCGCGCACGTCCACGGCGGTGCTGGGCACGCTCGCATCGCTGGTGCTGATCGGGGTGCTCGGCTCGGTGTTCGTCGCCGCAGCGCACATCACCGGCCTGGGCGAGGACACGGCCGGGCTGTCGCGCGCACTCGGCACCGGCGTGGACGCGCGTGGGCTGGTCCTCGCCGGGCTGATAATCGGCGCGCTGGGCGCCCTCGACGACGTCACCGTCACCCAGACCTCCGCGGTGTGGGAGCTGCACGCCGCCGATCCCGGGATGCGCCCGCGGGCCCTGTTCGCCGCTGCCATGCGGATCGGCCGCGATCACGTCGCGTCGTCGGTGAACACGCTGGTGCTGGCCTACACGGGCGCGGCGTTGCCGTTGCTGCTGCTGTTCTCCGTGGCGGAGCGCGGGCTGGTGGACACGCTGACCGCCGACGTGATCGCGGTGGAGGTGGTGCGCACGCTGGTCGGCAGCATCGGGATCGTCGCGTCGGTGCCGGTGACGACCGCGCTCGCGGTCGCCGTGGTGACGCGCCGATGATGCCGACGCCGATCCGGCACGAGTCCACTCCCACCACCTGGCACGATGGGACACCAGACGTCACGACGGGGGAAAGATGAACGAGCCATCGGAGTCGACGCGGCCGGGCGACCGGGCGCAGGACGAGCAGCGGGCCGCCGACCCGCCGCTCCCCGACCCCACCTCCCCCGGCGGCTACGACGACGCCGTCCCGGGCGGTCCGTCGCTGGAGAAAGCGCCCGCCGAGCCGGTGCACACCGACCCGACCCCGACCAACCCGAACCTCGGCGCCCAGTACCCGCCGCCGTGGCAGCCACCGGCTGGCCAGCAGCCCTGGGGATCGCAGCCCCCGCCGCGCGGCCAGCCGAACCCGCAGTGGCAGCCCCAGCGGGCGATCCGTCCCGGCGTGATCCCCCTGCGCCCGCTCGGGCTGAGCGAGATCCTCGACGGCGCCATCAGCTTCATCCGCAGCCACCCGGTGGCCACGATCGGCCTCTCCGCCGCGGTCGCCGCCGTCGTGCAGCTGGTGAACCTCCTCGTCGGGTTCCTGTCCGGCTTCCCCGTCCAGCCGGACCCGACCGATGCCACGCAGAACATCGAGCGCTACGTCAACGACTTCTCCCAGTTCTTCGGGAAGTCGATGATCTCGGCCGGCATCGGGTTCCTCGGGGTCTCGGTACTGACCGGCCTGCTCATCGTGGTGCTGTCGCAGGCGGTGCTGGGGCGCCGGATGGGCATCGCGGAAGCTTGGCGGACGGCCAAGGGCCGGCTGCCCGGCCTGATCGGCATCACGTTCCTCGCCGCGCTCGGTGTGGCGGCCGCGATGTTCGTCGGGTTCGTTCCGGCGCTGGCCGCGAGCCTGCTCGACGCCGGCGCGGTCGCGATCGTGACGCTGATGCTGCTCGGCGTGCTGGGCGGGTTCGGCGCCGCGATCTACCTGTGGGTGTGCTGGTCGCTGATCGGCCCGGTGTACGTGCTGGAGCACGCGGGCGTCATCGACTCGTTCCGCCGCTCGCGCCGGCTCGTGCAGCCGCAGTGGTGGCGGATCTTCGGCACGCTGCTGCTCGCCATGGTGATCGCCTTCTTCATCGCGGCGATCATCGCGGTGCCGTTCCTGGGCATCGCGAGCGCGGTGAGCGGTGTCGAGTTCGCCGGCCGGTTCTCACCGTGGGGTGAGGTGATCTCGGCGCTCGGTGCGGTGATCGCCGCCACGCTCACCACGCCGTTCCAGGCCGGGGTCACCGGGCTCCTCTACTTCGACCAGCGGATCCGTCGCGAGGGGTTGGACATCACGCTGCAGCGCGCTCTCGACCAGTGATACCGGTACCCGCCGCACCGCCCATCGACATCGGTCGGGACGAGGCCGCCGAAGGGGCGGCCCGCGAGCTGGCCAAGCCCGTCTACCACGAGGGTCAGGGCATCGTGGCGACGATCTTCAACTGGATCGTCGAGCGCGTGGTGGACCTCTTCGCGCTAGCGGCCACGGTGGCGCCCGGCGGGTACCTGTCGTTGCTGGTGCTGCTCGTGGTCGTCGTGGCGGCGGTGGTGGTGATCCGGCTGCGGATCGGTGCGGTCGGACGGGCTGCCGGCGGTGCGCAGGAGCTGTTCGAGGGCGGGCCGGTGGCGGCGGCCGAGCACCGCCGCGCCGCCGAGGCGTTCGCCGCGCGCGGTGAGTGGGCCGAGGCCGTGCGGGCCCGGCTGCGGGCCGTGGTGCGCGGCCTGGAGGAGCGCGACCTGCTCGACGTGCGGCCCGGCCGGACGGCCGACGAGGCCGCCCGTGAGGCCGGGGCGGTGCTGCCGCAGTGCGCGGCCGACCTGGCCGCGGCCGCGGAGGTGTTCGACGAGGTCTGGTACGGCGGCCGGGAGGCCACGGCGGAGATGGACGCGCAGCTGCGGGCCGTCGACGCCGCCGTGACGCGTGCTCGTCCGGTTGCGGTGTCGGCGTGACCACAGCGGTGCGCCGCGATCCGCGAGCGTTGTGGCTGGTGGCGCGGGGCCCGCTCGCGATCGCGGGCGTGCTGATCGTGCTGGCGGTGGTCGTGGCCGCGCTGAGCCCGCAGGCGACCCGCGGCTACCTGGATCCCGATTCGGCCGGCGGGGAGGGCAGCCGGGCGTTGGTGACGCTGCTGCGCGAGCGGGGCGTGCAGGTCGATCTGGCGGCGACGTCGGCGGATCTGCGCGGGGTCGATCGCGACACCACGGTGCTCGTGCCCTTCCCGGAGGCGCTCTCGCAGATCCAGCTCGACGCGTTGGCCGCGACCCCGGCCGATCTCGTCCTGCTCCAGCCGATCGACGGGCAGCTGCGCGTGCTCGCCCCCGGCGTCGCCGTCGACAGCGGCAGCGGTGAGGCGCCGCTGGAACCCGGCTGCCTGCTGCCGGCCGCGGGAGCCGCCGGCGTCGCCGTCACAGGGGCCATGACCTACACCGCCACGCCGGACGCGATCACGTGCTACCCCACGCCGCAGGGGGCCGCCCTCGTGCAGGTGCAGGCCGGTGGGCGCACGGTGGTGGTGCTCGGCGGCCGCGACGCGTTCACCAACGACGACCTCGCCGACGAGGGCAACGCGGCGCTGACGTTGAACCTCCTCGGCGGGCACTCCCGGCTGGTGTGGTTTCGCGCCCTGCCCGAGGGAGCGCCGGTCGACCAGCAACGCAGCATCGACGAGCTGGTGCCCGAAGGCTGGCTCTGGGCCACGTACATGCTCGGGGTGGCAGCTGTGCTCGCGGTCGCCTGGCGTGCTCGGCGGCTCGGCCGGGTCGTCACCGAGCCGTTGCCGGTGACGGTGCGGGCGGCGGAGGCCGTGGAGGGCCGGGCCCGGCTCTACCGGCAGGTCCGGGCGCGCGGGCACGCCGCCGACGTCCTGCGCGAGGCGACCAGGGCCCGGATGGCCGGGCTCGTCGGTAACACCGAGCGGGCGGTGCTCGTGACTGCGGTGGCAGCCCGGACCGGGCGCCCGGCCGTCCAGGTCGATGAGCTGCTGTACGGTCCAGCCCCTGTGGACGACTCCGCGATGATCGAACTTGCCAGGGCGCTGGACGCCTGCGAAGCGGAGGTACGACGCGCATGACCACGCAAGCCGTTCCCGACGCGGATGCGGCACGCGCCGCTCTGCACGCCGTCCGGCGCGAGGTCGCGAAGGCCGTCGTCGGCCAGGACGCGGCAGTGACCGGGCTGGTGGTGGCACTGCTGTGCCGCCGGCACGTGCTGCTCGAAGGCGTGCCGGGGGTGGCGAAGACGCTGCTGGTGCGGGCGCTCGCCGCAACGCTGACCCTCGACGCGAAGCGCGTCCAGTTCACGCCCGACCTCATGCCGGGCGACGTGACCGGCTCGCTCGTCTACGACGCGCGCACCGCCGAGTTCTCCTTCCGCGCGGGCCCGGTGTTCACCAACCTGCTGCTCGCCGACGAGATCAACCGGACCCCGCCGAAGACGCAGGCGTCGCTGCTGGAGGCGATGGAGGAGCGGCAGGTGTCGGTCGACGGGCAGCCGCGGCCGCTGCCGGACCCGTTCGTGGTGATCGCGACGCAGAACCCCGTCGAGTACGAGGGCACGTACCCGCTGCCGGAGGCGCAGCTGGACCGGTTCCAGCTCAAGCTGACGATGCCGCTGCCCGAGCGGGCCGACGAGATCACGATCCTCTCCCGGCACGCCGACGGGTTCGACCCGTCCGACCTCGCCGCGGCCGGCGTCACCGCCGTCGCCGGGCCGGCCGACATCGAGGCCGCCCGCCGGGCCGCGGCCGGGGTCACGCTGGCCCCTGAGGTGCTCGGCTACATCGTCGACGTCTGCCGGGCCACGCGCACCGCGCCGTCCGTCACGTTGGGGGTGTCGCCGCGCGGCGAGACGGCCCTGCTCGCGGCGGCGCGGGCATGGGCGTGGCTCTCGGGCCGCGGGTACGTCACGCCGGATGACGTGCAGGCGCTGGCCCGGCCGACCCTGCGGCACCGGCTGCGGTTGCGGCCGGAAGCGGAGCTGGACGGCGTGACGCAGGACGCGGTGATCGACGGCGTGCTGGCCACGGTCCCGGTCCCCCGGTGACCCCGACGTCACACACCGAGTGTGGACGTCACACATGCTGCAACGTGTGTGACGTCCGCACTCGCTGTGTGAGGACGCTGTGGCGCTGACCGGGCGGCTGGTGCTCCTCGCCGGCATCGGGGCCGTCGTGTGCGGGTTGCTGCCCGGGCTGCCGGCGTTCATCGGCGTGCTGGTCGTGCTGCTGCTCGGGGTGTTGGTGGACGTGCTGCTGGCGGCGCCGGTCTCGGCGCTGCAGCTGCGCCGCTCCGGCGACACCGCCGTGCGGCTCGGCGGCACCGTGCACGTCGAGCTGGTGGTGGCCAACCCCGGCCGGCGCACCCTGCGCGCCGTCGTGCGGGACGCGTGGCCACCCAGCGCCGGCGCCGCCCCCACCCGGCACCGGATCACCGTGCCCGCGGGGGAACGGCGGCGGCTGTCGGTCGCGCTGACCCCGACCCGGCGTGGCGACCGGCGCGCCGACCGGGTCACCGTCCGCTCGATCGGACCGCTCGGGCTGGCCGCGCGCCAGGGCGGCCACGACGTGCCGTGGTCGGTGCGGGCGCTGCCGCCGTTCGCGTCCCGCAAGCACCTGCCGTCGCGGCTGGCCCGGCTGCGCGAGCTGGACGGGCGGACGGCCGTGATGGTGCGCGGGCAGGGCACCGAGTTCGATTCGCTGCGCGAGTACGTCATCGGCGACGACGTGCGGTCCATCGACTGGCGGGCCACCGCCCGCGCCGCCGACGTCGTGGTGCGCACGTGGCGTCCCGAACGCGACCGGCAGGTGCTGATCGTGCTCGACACCGGCCGGACGGCAGCGGGCCGCGTCGGGGACGCACCGCGCCTGGACACCGCGATGGACGCCGCGCTGCTCCTCGGCGCGCTGGCCGCCCGGGCCGGTGACACCGTGGGCCTCATGGCCTACGACCGCGCCGTGCGGGCGCAGGTGGGCGGCGCCGGCCGTGGCGACCTGCTGCCAGGGCTGGTGCAGGCGATGGCCCCGCTGGAGCCGGAGCTGGTGGAGACCGACGTGCGCGGGATGGTCGCGGCCGTGCTCGCCCGCACGACCCGGCGCTCGCTGGTGGTGCTGTTCACGGGGCTGGATCCGGCGACGGTCACCGAAGGTCTGCTGCCCGGGCTGCCGTCGCTGCTCACCCGGCACACGGTGCTGGTGGCGGCGGTCGCCGACCCGCGGATCGCGGAGCTCGCCGCCGACCGTTCCGACGCCGACGCCGTCTACGGGTCGGCCGCGGCCGAGCGGGCCCGCGCGGAGCGGCGCACCGCCGCGGCGCAGCTGACCCGTCGCGGCGTCACGGTGGTGGACGAGCCGCCGGACAAGCTCGCCCCGGCCGTCGCGGACGCGTACCTGGCGCTCAAGGCGGCCGGGCGGCTCTGACCCCGGGACGGATCGGGGACATCCCGCATCCGCGGCCGGCGGTCCGGCCACGACACTCATCGGCGTGGATCTACGGGAGCGCGTGGGGGACACGCTCGCAGCACCGGTGACGCGGGTGCTGCTGGTGCTGGTGGTCGCGCAGCAGATCGGCGCGGGGCTCGGGTCGCTGGCCGCGACGGGGTTGTCGGGGGTGCGGTGGGGGCAGTCGCCGGCCGACGACCTCGTGGCCCTGATCGGGGCCGTCGCGGGCACGCTCGTCGCGGGGGTGTTCCTGCGGCCCGGCGAGCTGCCCGCGGCCGCGGTGCGGGCGGCGCCGCAGTCGTCCTGGCCAGGGCCGCGGCTGGGTGGAGTGGCGCTCGTGGCCGCACCGCTCCTGCTGCTGCTCGGCGAGGCCGTCCGCATGGGGCACTACTACTACTTCCCCGCCCAGCTGGCCGCCATGGCGACCGACCGCACCACCATCCTGCTGTCGTACGCCCTGTTCACGGCGGGTCTGTTCGCGCTGATCCCGGCCCTGCTCGCGCTGACCGCGATGATCGGGGTGCGGGCGCCGGGCTGGGCGTTCTGGGGCGCCACGACCGCCGTGCTCGGCACCGCCGTGCGCCTGTTCCAGGACGGCATCAGCTTCCTGGCCCTGCACCTCGTGGACGTGCAGGGCGTCGGGCCCGCGACCGACGCCGTCGCCGCCACCTACCAGTCCTGGTACGTGCTCTACCCGCTCACGTTCCTGGACAACTTCGGCTGGGTGGTGCTGGCCGTGGGAGCGGTGCGCGCCGGGGTGCTGGGCTGGGTGCCGGCGGCCGGTATCGCGATCATGCTGACCCACTCCAGCGGGGTGTTGAAGGGCAGCGCGCTGAACTCGCTGCTCGCGGCCGCGCTGCTGGCCGCCGCGCTCGTCCCGCTCGGGATCGCGGCGTGGCGGGCGGCGCCGCCGGTGTCGCGGACGGCATGGCGCGGAGGATGGGTCGCCGTCGCCGCACTCGCCGCGCTGTACGCCTACCACCTGCTCGTGGAGCTGTGATCGATCAGCCCGCGGTGGGCAGCAGGTCCCCGGCCTCGTCCTCGGCCACGTCGCCGGTCTCACCGGCGAGCGCGGCGCGGCGACCCAGCACCCACACGTACGCGACGAACGCCAGCTCGGCCACCACGCCGATGGCGATCCGCGCCCACGTGGGCAGGCCCGACGGGGTCACGAACGCCTCGATCACACCGGAGACGGCCAGCAGCATCGCCACGCCGATGGCCATCCCGACGGTGGCCCGCCCGGCGGCGGCGACAGCGGTGGTGCGCGGCAGCGGACCGGGATCGACGAGCGTCCAGCCCAGCCGCAGCCCGGCACCGGCGGCGACGAACACCGCGGTCAGCTCGAGCAGCCCGTGCGGGGTGATCAGGCCGAAGAACAGGTCCAGCCGGTCGGCCCCGGCCATGATCCCGGCCGTGACCCCGATGTTGAGCACGTTCTGCCACAACACCGAGACGACGGGCACCAGCAGGATCCCCGACACCAGGCACATGGCGGCGATCAGCGCGTTGTTCGTCCACACCCTGGCGGCGAACGAACCGGCCGGAGCCGACGAGTAGTACTGCTCGAACTCGACCTCCACGAGCCTGCGGATCTCCTCCGGCGAGGCGATCGACGCCTGCACGTCCGGCGACGCGGCCACCCAGGAACCGATCACCACCGACAGGACGAGGCTGATCGCAGCGGTGGTGAGCCACCAGCGCCGACCCGTGTAGAGCGCGGCCGGGAAGCCCACCACGAGGAACCGCAGCGCCACCTTCCAGGCCGGGGTGTGCACGCCCGAGATGGCCGCGCGCGCGTTCGCGACCAGCTGCGACAGCCGCTGCACCAGCGCGGGGTCGGGAGAGGACGAGCGGATCGTGGACAGGTGGGTCGCCGTGCGCTGGTAGAGCGCGACGAGCTCGTCCGCCTCGGCGCCGGACAGCCGCGACGACCGCGCGACGAGCCGCTGCAACCGCTGCCACTCCGGCCCGTGCCGGGCTGTGTAGGCGTCGACGTCCACGCCCAAAGACTAACCGCGGCACAATGGCCGGATGCGCGACGTGATCACCGGCGAGGCCGTGGTGGTGGAGCTGCCGGTGGCCCAGCTCGCGTCCCGCTCGCTGGCGTTCGCGATCGACGCCGCGCTCGTGCTGCTCGTGGACGCGCTGATCCTGCTCGGCTTCGCGCTCACCGGGCTCTTCGACTCCGATGCCGCGTTCTCCGCGGCGCTCGTCATCGGGACGTCGGTGCTGGTGCTGGTGGGGGTGCCGGTCACCGTCGAGACGCTCAGCCGCGGCCGCAGCCTCGGCAAGCTGATCGTCGGGTTGCGGGTGGTGCGCGACGACGGCGGCCCCATCCGGTTCCGGCACGCGCTGGCCCGCGGCCTCGCCGGGTTCGTCGTCGACTTCGGGATCATCAGCGGCTTCACCGGCGCCGTCGCCCTGTTCTCGTCGCTCATCTCGCCGCGCGGCAAGCGGATCGGTGATCTGCTGGCCGGCACGGTCGTGGTGCGCGACCGGGTGCGCACCACCACCGGCAACGGGATCCTGATGCCGCCGCAGCTGGCCGGGTGGGCGAGCACACTGGCCGTCTCGCAGGTGCCGGACGCGCTGGCCCTGTCGGTGCGACAATTCCTGCTACGGGCACCCGGGATGGATCCGCACGCGCGCGCGACCATGGCGACCACGTTCGCGACGGAGACGGCGGCGCTGGTCAGCCCGCCCGCACCGCACGGCACCCCGCCCGAGGCGTTCCTCGCCGCGGTGCTGGCCGAGCGCAGTCGGCGGGAAGCGGCGCGCCTGGCCGTCGATCACTCGGCGGCGACAGCCACCCCGGCGCCGTCGCAGCAGTGGATCCCGGCGCCGCCGCGTCGGCAGCCGCCACCTCCGCCGGCGGACGGCTTCACCCTCCCGCGTTGATCAGGGCGCAATCGCCGCAGTAACCCCCTGCCGGAGTCCGGTAGAAGAGGCAGCAGGAGCGGCGTCGGAAGCCATCCCGCCCGAGGGCTCCGGTGCCCGCCAGCGGGCCGTGGTCGAGCAGCTCCGCCACCACCCGCGCGGCCACCGATCCCGAGCCGCCGCCGAGCACCGTCAGCGCTCCCACCAGCGCCGACGCCGCGTTGCCCCACAAGAGGCCCGCCGCGACGGGCCCGTCCGCGGCCACCGCATCGACGAGCGGACGCAACTGCTGCTCCAGCAGCACGTCGGCGACGAGCGCGACGTCGGGTTCGGGCGCGAGCCAGCCGCCGACGTGCGCGCACGTCAGGCCCATGGCCTCGCCGGCGCGGCTGCGCACCGCGGTGGCGGCCGGATCGAGATCGAGGACGACGCCGTGACCGAGACCGGCGAGCACCGGCGACACGAGCCGCGCGGCGAGTCCCTGGAACATGATCGACGCCGCGACCCGGCGTTCGGTGGTGCCGAGCCGCTCGCCGACGGTGTCGGTGAGCGCGGCCAGACCGGTGGCGTCGAGCGCTACCCACTCGGCTCCGTCGCGGGCCTGCACCGCGAAGTAGGGACCGACCGCGGCCGCGGCGTCCAGCGCGGCGGCCACCTCGGCGGCGCCGGCCCGGCGCGGTAGCGCGACCGCGGTGGTGCGGGCCCACTCCCCCAGCTCCGACCAGTCGACGAGCTGCGTGGTCACACCGGCGGCCTGGGCTCGGAAACCTCGTGCCCGGCCGGTGACCTCGGCGTCGGCCGGCCCGTCGGCCACCGGGGTCCAGCCCTCGCGGCGCAGGGCCCGGCCGAGCAGGGCCGCGTGCTCACCGCGGACGCGGACGGTGGGGCCGGGTGCGCCGGTTCCGGCGAACGTGCCCGACTCCGCGTCGAAGGCCAGTGCGGGCGTGTCGAAGACCGCGCCGATGTGCCCGGCCGCAGCCAGCTCCTCCGGGGTACCGGTGCGGAGCTCGCCGTCCGCACCGACCAGCCACACGGTGTCGGCCAGCCGCAGCGCGAGCTCCAGGTCGTGGGTCGAGGCCACGACGCACATCTTCTCCGCGCGGGCGAGGTCGCGCAGCAGCGCGAGCAGCCCGACCCTGGCCGCGACGTCGAGGAACGCTCCGGGCTCGTCGAGCAGCAGCACCTGCGGCGCCTGGGCGAGTGCGCGCGCGGTGAGCACGCGCTGGCGTTCCCCGTCGGACAGCTCCGCGACCCGCCGGTCGGCGAACCGGGTGGCATCCGTCGCGTCGAGGGCCCGGTCGACGGCTGCGAGGTCGGCCGGTCCCGGCCGTCGGAACGGGCCGGTGTGGGGCAACCTGCCGAGCCCGACGAGCTCGCGCGCGGTGAGCAGGCCAGGCTCGACCCGGTCGGTGAGGACGACCGCGACCTGCCGGGCTCGTTCGGCCGGGGTACGGGCGAGCAGGTCGACGCCGTCGAGGCGCACCGTGCCGGCCAGTGGCGGCAGCAGCCCGGCCACGGTGCGCAGCAGCGTCGACTTGCCGGCACCGTTGGGCCCGATCAGCACGGTCAGCTCGCCGGGAGCAGCGGTGGCGTGCAGGCCGGCAAGGACGGTCCGGCGGTGGCGCCCGCTCCCATGGCCGACGTCGAGCCCGTCGAGCGTGAGGGTCATGTGGCAGCGCCCGCGAACCGGCTGCTGCGCAGCAGCACCGCGATGACGACGGGTCCGCCGACGAGCGAGGTCACCACGTTCAACGGCACCACCAGCTCGGCGCCGGGCGGGTGCGCGACGATCGTGCAAACCAGCAGCGTGACGGCGCCGACGAGCGCGGTCACCGGCAGCAGCAGGCGATGGTCGGAGGTGCCGGCGACGAGCCGCGCCAGGTGCGGGACGGCGATGCCGACGAACGCGACCGGCCCGCAGTACGCGGTGATGGCACCCGCGAGCAGCGAGGCCGCGACGAGCACGGCGATGCGCACGGCGCGCACGTCCACGCCCATCGAACGGGCGTAGTCCTCGCCGAGCAGGAACGCGGTGAGCGGCGCGGCACACAGCCCGGCCAGCACCAGCCCGACCGCGACGACGGTGGCGAGGACGGGCAGGTCGGCGCCGCTGGTCGCGTCGACGCTGCCCAGCCCCCACACGAGGTACTGCTGGGCGGTCAACGGGTTGGTCCACACCAGGACCAGGCTGACCACGGCGGCCGCCACGGCCCCGACCATCACGCCGACGATCAGCAGGGTCACTGCCGAGCGCACCCGTCGGGCCAGCACGAGCACCAGCCCGAGCACCGCGGCGGCCCCGGCCGCGGCCGAGCCGACCGCACCGATGCGCCCGAGGCCGACGAGCCCGGCCCCGAACGTGGCACCGGCCGCGGCGGTCGTGGTGGCGGCGAGGAACAGCGCCACCCCGAGGCTCGCCCCGGCCGAGACGCCGAGCACGTACGGATCGGCCAGCGCGTTGCGGAACAGCGTCTGCATCAGCAGGCCGGCCACACCCAACCCGGCCCCGGCGAGGACGGCCGTGGCAGCGCGGGAGATGCGGAACGTGCCGATCACGACGGTCCAGCGTGGGTCGGACGGCTCGGCCCCGACGAGCACCGCCACGGTGTCGCCGAGCGGGACCGGTACCGGCCCCAGCGCCACGGCCAGCACGAACAGGACGGCAACGGCTGCGCCGAGTGCGAGCAGCGAGCCGGCTCCCCTCACCTGGTGGCCTGCTTGAAGTAGACGGTCTCGTGGCCGGGCAGGCGGTCGGGATGCAGGATCGCGACGAGATCGGCGAGCACCTCGTCGGGGTGGGTGACCCCGCGCTCGAAGACGTCGTTGCCGCCCGTCGGGCCGATGCGCTTGTCCCGCGTCCACACCTGGCCGTCGCGCACGGCGGCCAGGGTGCCGTACCGGGCGTCGGCGGCGACCGCGGCGGCCTTGGTGGGCAGCGGGCCGTCGGTGATCCAGATGGCGGCCTGCCCGTCGGCGGCGAACACGGTCTCCATGTCCTGCGCCAGCAGGCCGGTGGCCGGGTTGCCGGCCTGCGACCAGGTGCCGCCCGCGTCCCTGACGAGGATGCCGCCGGTGCCGGCCCCGGCCGGCATCGACCAGGTGCCCTGGTAGGCCGCGCCGAGCAGTACCGGAACGGGCGGGGCACCCGCGACCTTCGCCTCGATGTCGGCGTAGCGGCGGGCGATGTCGTCGTAGACGCGGGCGGCGTCGACCTCGTGACCGGTCAGCGCGCCCATCACCTTGATCCACTCGGCTTGGCCGAGCGGGCCCGTCTCCAGGTAGTCGGCCCAGCCGAGCACCGGCACCCCGCCGGCCCGCAGCGCCGGGAAGGCCGGGTCCTCGGTGCCCTGGCTGAGCAGCACCGACGGCGCCGCCGCCAGGACCGATTCGCCGTTGGTCTGGCCATTGGTGGCGAACCCGCGCACGGCCCCGGCCGCGATCCGGGCCCGCACGGCGGCGTCGGAGACGTAGGCAGGGGTCGCAACGCCGGTGAGCTGGTCCAGGGCGCCGATGTCGGTGATCATCGGGAGCTGGGTGGTGGAGGCGGCGTAGACGCTGCGCACGGGGGTCTCGATCACCGCGGCCGTCGCGAGCTCCGGCGGCAGCTGCGGGCGCGGCGCACCGCACTGCAGCAGCACGTACGACTCGGGAGCGCCACCGGGGAACGGCTGCGTCACGGTGAGGACGCGGTAGCTGCGCTCGTAGGTCAGCGTGACGTTGGTGGCGTGCTCGAACTGCGCCTTGACCGGGAAGTAGTCGGTCTGCGGATCGAACGCGGTGATGCAGCCGGGCGCCGGTGGGGCCGGCAGCCGGTGGCGCGGCACCGCAACCTGCGAGCACCACGATGGCGACAGCAGCCGTGGCGGCCAGGCGACGTACGGACGACACGATCTACTCCCCTGAACAGTTCTTCAGATGTCGGGGAATCGTCGCACGAGCGAGCCGGATCACCCCGGATCGGGCGGTCCCGGCCGCTCGACCGGGTTGCAGTGGCCGCGCGACCCCGTTCGCTCTGCGAGTCTTCGATCATGCTCCCCGGCTTGGCCGCACTGCTCGTCGCGATCGCGCTGACTCCCGTCGGCGCACCTAGCGCGGTGCCGTGCGCAGCCGGGATCGCCTGCCCCGATCACCTGTTCGTCGACACCCATGGGCGCCGCGCCCGACCAGGTGCGGACCTATCGCGCCCAGGGCCGCACGGCCGACGCTGCGGCCGTCGAGCGGATCGCCGGGCAGGCGCAGCCGGAATGGGTCACGGGCAGCGCCGACGACGTCGCCGGCGAGGTCGGGTCGTACCTGGCACGGGCCAAGGCCGCCGGCGGCCGCCCGCTGCTGGTGGGCTACGCCATCCCCGGACGTGACTGCGGCGCCGGCTACTCGGGCGGCGGCGCGGGTGACGCCGCGGCGTACAAGGCCTGGTCGACGGCGTTCGCCGCGGCCGTGCGCGGCAGCGGCGCGATCGTCGTGCTCGAGCCCGACGCGATCCCGCACGCCCTGCAGGGCAGCTGCGCCGGCGACGCGGGTGCGCGGTACGCGCTGCTCGCCGACGCCACCGCGAAGCTCGCGTCCGCCGGTGCGGCGGTCTACCTCGACGCCGGCCATCCCGGTTTCACCGGTGACGCCGCCGCCACCGCGGACGCGCTGCGCCGCTCCGGGGTGGCGCAGGCGGCCGGGTTCAGCCTGAACGTCGCCAACTTCGGTTCGACCGCCGAGAACGTCACGTACGGCACGGCGATCTCCAGGGCGCTCGGCGGGAAGCACTTCGTGATCGACACGAGCCGCAACGGCGCTCCCGACGAAGCCGACGGCTGGTGCAACCCGCCCGGCCGGCGCATCGGCCAGGCACCGACGCTCAACCCGGGCATCCCGCTGGTGGACGCCTTGCTGTGGATCAAGCGGCCGGGCGAGTCGGACGGCGACTGCGGCGGCGACGCCCCGTCGGCCGGCGATTGGTACGCCTCCTACGCGCTCTCGCTCGCGACGCCGTCGAAGTAGTCGCGGGCCTCCTCGACCTCCTCGATGTGCTGCTCGGCCCACGCCTTGATCTGGCGCATCACGGGCAGCAGCGTCTCCCCGAGCGGGGTAAGGCGGTAGTCGACGCGCACCGGCACCGACGGGTGCGCCGTCCGCGCGATGATGCCGTCGCGCTCCAGCGCGCGGACGGTCTGCGTGAGCATCTTCTGGCTGATCCCGGGCATCGTGCGGGTCAGCTCGCTGTAGCGCTGCGGGCCACCGGCGAGGGCGACGAGCGTGAGGCTGACCCACTTGTCGCTGATCCGCGACAGCAGCTTGTGCGTGGGGCATTCGCGAACGTACGCGTTGTACTCGAGGGCGGCGCGATCACGGCGCTGGGCGGCGGTTCGGGTGGTCACACGTACCTCCTGGAGCGCTACGCACTTCTAGGTGCCTACTTCCCAATAGAGAGTAGCGCTCCGAAAGTGTGCAGCATGACTTTTGCAGCGCAGCGCTCCATGAGAGCGGTTGTGGTGGACGAGCCCGGCGGTCCCGAGGCAGCCGTCCTGATCGAGGTGAGTGTGCCCGAGCCGGGCCCGGGACAGGTGCGGATCCGGATACAGGCAGCCGGGGTGAATCCCGTCGACGCGTTCGTCCGCTCCGGCGGCGCGGCGGCGGCCGGCCTGGTGGCGGCCCGCGCGCGGCTGGGCCTGGGATGGGACGTGGCCGGCGCGATCGAGGCAGTCGGCCCCAGGGTGCCCGGGTTCGCCGTCGGCGACGTGGTGGTCGGGGTCTCCGACCGGTTGGACGTGCCGACCGCCGGCTACGCCGAGGCGATCGTGCTGGACGCGGACGCCGTCGCCCCGGCCCCGGCGGGCTGGAGCGCCGCGGAGGCGGCGACGCTGCCGCTCAACGCGCTGACCGCCGCACAGGCCCTGGACCTGCTGGCGCTGCCGTCGGGTGCGAGCGTGCTGGTCACGGGCGCGGCCGGCGCCGTCGGCGGGTACGCGGTGGAGCTGGCGGTCGCGGCGGGGCTGCGCGTCGTCGCAGTCGCCGGGCCGGACGACGAGAAGCTGGTGCGCGGGTTCGGCGCGGAGTGGTTCGTACCGCGCACGGTCGAGCGCCTGGGCGCCTCGGTGCGGGCGCTCGTGCCCGGCGGCGTCGACGGCGTGCTCGACGCCGCGGTCGTCGGCGTCGCCGCGCACGACGCGCTGCGCGGGGGCGGCGCGTTCGTGTCGGTGCAGCTGGGCTCGGCGCCGCCGCCGTTGCGCGGGACCCGTGTGGTGAAGATCGCGATCCGGGCGGACGGCGCGCAGTTGGCCAGGCTCTCCACGCTGGCCGGCGAGGGACGGCTCACAGCCCGCGTTGCGGACGTGCTGCCGCTCGACCAGGCCGCGGAAGCGCACCGGAGACTGGCGGCAGGCGGGCTACGCGGGCGCCTGGTCCTCGTCCCCTGACCGCTCGGCGGCCCGGGGGGATTGCAGCAAGGGTGGCGCCGAATCCCGTTGGCGGCCCGGACCGCTGCCGCCTACCGTGCTTCACATGCACACGGTGCGGCGATTCGGTCGCCCCCGGCCGCGGCGCGGCGGGGGGCGCTGCTGACGCGTCCTCGTGCCCGGTGGCCGGGGGTCTTCTCCCCTACCCCGCCACCGTGAGGACGCCTCCGATGCTGCTCTCCCCCTCCGCTCTCGCCGCTGCGCTCGCGATTCCCGATCTGAGCGCCGATCCGGCGCACGCCGTCCGGCTCGTCGTCGACGAGGTCGTCGCCGCGCTGACCCACCGCTGGCCGGTCGCCGTCGTCGAGCACCGTCCGCATCCCGTCGTGGATGTCGCCGACAACTACGACCGCCTCGGCTACGCGCCCGACGCGGTGACCCGCGACGTCCGGTACAGCCACTACGTCACGCCGACGACGATGCTGCGCAGCCACGTCAGCGCGGGTGTGCCACCGGCGCTGCGCGCGCTGGCCGCCGCCCCGGTCCAGGACGTGCTGCTCGTGCTGCCGGGCATGGTCCACCGGCGCGACGCCGTCGACCGCCACCACGTCGGCACTCCGCACCAGCTGGATCTGTGGCGGATCGTGCGCGATCACCCGATGCGGGCCGCCGATCTCGCGGAGATGATCGAGACCGTGGCCGCGACCGTCGTCCCGGGCGCGCAGGTGCGGGCAGAACCGGCCGTCCATCCGTACACGGTCGACGGGCGCCAGATCGACGTCCGCAGCGGTGCCGACCGGGTGGAGCTCGCCGAGTGTGGGCTGGCCGCACCCGGTGTGCTCGCCGCCGCCGGGCTGGACCCGTCCCGCTGGTCGGGTCTGGCGCTGGGCATGGGCCTGGACCGCGCGGTGATGCTGCGCAAGGGCATCCCCGACATCCGGCTGCTGCGCAGCACCGATCCGCGCATCTCCGGGCAGCTGCACGACCTGGCGCCGTGGCGGCCGGTGTCGCAGCAGCCGCCGGCCCGGCGCGATCTCTCGCTCGTCCTCGACGCGGCCGACGCCGACGCCGAGCTGCTCGGCGACCGGGCCCGCGCCGCACTGGGCCCCGACGCCGACGCGCTGGAGGAGCTGAGCCTGCGCGCCGTCACCGCCCACGAGGAGCTGCCGGCCCGGCTCGGCACCCGTCCCGGCCAGGTGAACGCGCTGGTCCGGCTGCTGCTGCGACCCGTCGACCGCACCCTCACCGCGGAGGAGGCGAACGTCCTGCGCGACCGGGTCTACGCAGCGCTGCACGAGGGCCCGGTGCAGGAGTGGGCCCGGCCCGGTCAGCCCGGAACGACCGCCGCGAGCTGACCCGCCAGCGCCACCGCCGCCGTGCGCAGCTGCGGGACGAACCCCTCCACGGCCTCCCACGTGACGCGCGCGGCCGGCCCGGAGACCGACAGCGCCGTCGCCGACGGGGCCCCCGGCACCGCGACGGCGACGCAGCGCACACCCAACTCCTGCTCGGCGTCGTCGACGGCGTAGTCACGGGCCCGGATGCGGTCCAGCTCCCGCAGGAGCAGCGCCGGATCGGTGATCGTGTGCGGGGTGGCCGCCGGCAGCCCGGTGCGCGCGATCAGCGCGCGCACCTCGGACGTCGGCAGCGTGGCGAGCAGCGCCTTGCCCACCCCGGTGCAGTGCGCCGGCACCCGGCGCCCGACCTCGGTGAACATGCGCATCGTGTGCTGCGACGGCACCTGGGCGACGTAGACGACCGCGTCGCCGTCGAGCATCGCGAGGTTCGCCGACTCCCCCGTCGCCGCGACGAGCGCGGTGAGCTGCGGGCGCGCCCATTCCCCGAGCATGCGGGACGCGGCCTCGCCCAGCCGGATCAGCCGCGGCCCCAGGGCGTAGCGCCGCGACGGCAGCTGCCGCACGTGCCCCGACGCGACGAGGGTGCGGACGAGCCGGTGGATCGTGGGCAGCGGCAGACCCGACCGGGTCGCCAGCTCCGACAGTGCCACGCCGTCGGGCCCCACTCCGTCGGCGAGGTGCTCGAGCAGCGCGAACGCGCGATCGAGCGACTGCACCCCGCCGCCGCGCACGCGCTCCGGCACGCGACCTCCGATCAGCCCGACCCCGGCCCGATGTCCCAGCCGATGGGTCGAGGATAGCCCGGCTACATCTCCCGGTAGATCTTCTCCGCGTACGACGGGCCGTAGTAGTCCTCGACCTCGGCCAGCGGCTGGTCCTTCCGCTCGAGGCGGTGCGCGATCCGGGCGCGGCTCGGCACGCTCTCGGCGTCCCAGGTCTCCGGCTTCCACGTCTTCGACCGCAGGAAGGCCTTCGCGCAGTGGTAGAAGACCTCCTCGACGGTCAGTTCCAGCGCGAGCTTCGGCCGGTGCCCCTTCACGATCATGTCGTCGAAGTACGGGCCGTCGGTGACGATGCGGGCCTTGCCGTTGATCCGCAGGGTGTCGTCGCGACCGGGGATCAGGAAGATGATCCCGGCGTGCGGGTTGACGACGATGTTGCGGTAACCGTCGACGCGACGGTTGCCCGGCCGCTCCGGCATGACGACCGTGTGCGGGTCGAGCACGCGGACGAAGCCTGCCGGGTCGCCCTTCGGCGAGACGTCGCACTGCCCGTCGGCGTTGCTGGTGGCCAGCATGAGCAGCGGCGAGTGGGCGATCCACTCGACGTCGAGCTCGTCGAGGGCGCTGCGCGACTTGTTCGCCGCGGCCGGCGCCGGCGTCCCGACCAGCGCCTCCAGCTCCTCGAGGGTGGTGATCTGACCGGTACCAGCAGCGGTTGTCGTCACCCCTGCGAGTGTAGGAAGGCGGACGGCACCGTGTCGTCGGCTTTGGGGCAGGATGACGACCATGGCACAGGTGACGGCGCAGGCCACGCGAACCATCGCAGCTCCGGCCGAGAAGGTGTTCGCCGCGCTCGCGGACTACGCCACGACCCGACCGAAGATCCTCACCGAGAGCTACCACGACTACCGCGTCGAGTCCGGCGGGCAGGGCGCCGGCAGCCGGGTGGCGTGGAAGCTGCAGGCGACGAAGTCGCGGGTGCGGGACCAGGTGGTCGAGGTCACCGAGCCGGCGGCGCACCGGCTGGTCGAGTCCGACGCGAACTCCAGCATGGTCACCGTGTGGACGGTCGCCGCCGACGGCGACCGCAGCACCGTCACCGTCGACACCTCGTGGAACGGCGCCGGCGGCATCGGCGGGTTCTTCGAGCGCACGTTCGCGCCGCGCGGCCTGGCCCGCATCCACGACGGGGTGCTGGAGAAGCTCGACGCCGTGGTCACGCGATGACGGGAGTCGTCGCGGTCGCGGGCGAAGCGCTCGTCGACCTCGTCCCGGCCCCGGTCGGGGACTACTTCGAGGCCCGCCCTGGCGGCAGTCCCGCGAACGTGGCACTGGGGCTGGCTCGGCTCGACATCCCGGCCCGCCTGCTCGCCCGCATCGCCGACGACCCCATGGGCCGCCGGATCCGCGAGCACCTCGACAGCAACGGCGTGCAGCTCGACCACGTCGTCACCGCACGGGAGCAGACGTCGCTCGCGCTGGTCACCGTGGGCGAGGACGGCGGCCCCAGCTACGACTTCCGCATCGCCGGCACCGCCGACTGGCAGTGGACTGCCGAGGAGCTCGCGGGGGCCGTCGACGAGTCCGTGGTGGCGGTGCACTCCGGCTCGCTCGCGCTCACCACGCCGCCGGGGGCGGCGGTGCTGCGCACGCTGCTGGCGGCCGCCGCGGCCACCGCCACGATCAGCTACGACCCGAACTGCCGGCCATTGCTCATGGGCGAACCGGCCGACGTGCTCGCCGGCGTGCACGAGGTGCTGTCGTTCGCCGACGTGGTGAAGGTCAGCGCCGAGGACCTCGAGTGGCTGCTGCCCGGCGCCACCCCCGGCGACGTGCTCGACGACTGGCTCACCCGCGGACCCGCGATCGTCGCGGTCACCCTCGGCGGCGACGGCGTCGTGGCCGGCAGCGCCGGCGGGCTCCGCACCCGCCGACCGGGGATCCCGGTGCAGGTCGTCGACACCGTCGGTGCGGGCGACACGTTCTCCGCGGCCCTGCTCGCCGGGCTGCACGGCCGCGACCTGCTCGGCGCCGCCGCCCGCGAACGACTCCGCGCGGTCGACGCGGAGACGCTGGACCGGCTGCTCGACTGGGCGGCCGAGGCGGCGTCGATCACGTGCTCCCGCCGCGGCGCCGACCCGCCCACGGCGGCGGAACTGGGCAGGAAGAGGGGCTACCACTACTGAGAGCGGCGGGAGGCCCGGGCCGTGTGTCAGCAAAGCCACTTTCACGACGGATTCGGTCCTGAAGGTGGCTTTGCTGACATACGCGGTGCTGTGCCCGGCGCCGGGGCGGGCCGGTGACGGCCCCAGATCCTTTCGCCACCAGCCCGCCCAGCCAGGACATTCCACCGCGCGCGCGGTCACAGGGCGAGACACTCCACCCGCCTGCGGGTCCCCCGATCGGGGCGAGCCGGCGACACGCCCTCACGCTCGGGTGGTGACCAGCCGTTCGACGCTCCAGGTGTTGCGCACCCGCTCGACGGGCACCTCGCACGCGACGGCTCGCTCGCAGCCGTTGCGCAGCCAGTCGAGCTGGCCGGGGGCGTGGGCGTCGGTGTCGATGGTGAACTCGCAGCCCGCCTCGACGGCCTGGCTCAGCAGTCGCTTCGGCGGGTCGAGCCGCTCCGGCCGCGAGTTGATCTCCACGGCCACGCCGTTGGCCGCGCAGGCGGCGAACACCTTCTCGGCGGCGAACTGCGACTCGGGGCGCTTGCGGCTGCCCATGATCATGCGCCCGGTGCAGTGGCCGAGCACGTCGACGAGCGGGTTGTCGATCGCGCGCAGCATGCGCCGGGTCATCTCCGGGGCGGCCATCCGCAGCTTGGAGTGCACCGACGCCACGACGACGTCGAGCTCGGCGAGCAGGCCGGGATCCTGGTCGAGCGTGCCGTTCTCGTTGATGTCGACCTCGATGCCGGTCAGCACGCGGAAATCGGTCAACTCGTCGTTCAACGAAGCGATCTGCTCCAGCTGCGCCCGGAGCCGGGCCGCGGACAGCCCGTTGGCGACGGTGAGCCGCGGCGAGTGGTCGGTGACGACGAGGTAGTCATGACCCAGGCCGCGCGCGGTGTCGACCATCTCGCGCAGCGGCGAGCCGCCGTCGGACGCGTCCGTGTGGCTGTGGCAGTCGCCGCGCAACGCGTCGAGCAGCTCCTGCACGGGCGCGTCGAGCGGGGCCGGTGGCGACTCCTCCAGCCGCTGCAGGTAGCTCGGCACCACGCCGGTGAGCGACTCGACGACACACTTGGCCGTGACGTCGCCGACGCCCTTCAGCCGGGTCAGCTCGCCGGACAGCGCGATGCGGGTGAGCTCGCCGGGATCCCAGCCGTCGAGCCCGTTCGCGGCGCCGCGGAACGCCCGCACCCGGTAGGTGGACTCGTGCGCCCGTTCCAGCAGGAACGCGATGCGGCGCAGGTCGGCGACCGGGTCACGGGGCTCGCTCACGTCCCGATCGTGGCACAGGCCACCGACACGACCGTCAGCGCTCGATCATCAGCGCTCGATCATCAGGGCAGCCAGCGTCGCAGCTTCTTCTTCGATGCCGCCTTCCACAGCTCCGGCAGCCGGGCCTCGACGGCGGCGGCGCGGGCCGTGTCGTGGCCGTGCAGCACCCCGAAGGCGAACCCGTTCTCGCCGTCGACGTGCGCCAGCGCGCCGAGGCTGCGCAGGATGCCGCGGGCGACGACGGTGTCCTGGTGGTCGCCGAGTGCCTGCTGGATGCCCTTCACGGCCTTCGCGTGGCGCTTCGCCGGCTTCCCGACCGCCGGGCGGGCCACCTCCGTGACGTACCGCAGCCGCTTGCCGGCCTTGCGAGCCGCGTGCAGGGCGAGGTCGCGCTGCTCCACCGGCTGCTCGGGATCGAGCGCGCGCGTCACGCGGGCGGCGAACCGGCGCTCCTGCTTGGCAACGTGGCGGGGCAGCTCCTTCTTCGCCGACTTCCGGGCCGACTTCCAGGCCTGCTTGCGCAGCGGCGGATCGGCGATCAGCTGGTCGAGCTGCTCGCGCAGCTGGACGTACGCGGGGCTGTCGAGGGTCGTCAGCGCGGCGGCTGCGCCCTCGCTCTCGATCCGCCCGAAGTACCGGTTCGCGACGGCGGCCGCGCCGCCCATCCGCAGCTCGCCGGGCAGTTCGGCGAGCCCGTGCAGGACGCGCTCGCGCTGCACCTCGGCGTCCCGGGCCGGCGCGAGATCGCGACCGAGCTGCCGCAACCCGTCGACGAGGGGTTCGGTGCGCTCCCGGTCGAGCAGCTTCCGGTAGCCCTGCAGCGCGCTGCGCATCCGGCGGGCGGCCACCCGCAGCTGGTGCACCGAGTCGGGCTCGCCGCGGCGCACCCGCAGGTCCTCGGCCGCGATGCGGTCGTTCTGCGCGGCGAGGTAGGCGACGAGCGCGCCCCCGGCCGTCTTCTTCGAAGGCCGCGACGACGTGGTCCGCACCGGACGGAGCAGCCGGGACAGCTCGGCCGCGCCGCACGGCGCCGCCGGACGCAACCCGGCCTCGGCGGCCCGCTCGGCCAGCGTGCCGCGCAGCGGCTCCGGCGCGTCGATCGTGACCTCGGTCCACGCCTCCACGTGGGTGCTGTGCCCGAGCGTCGACAGCGTCACGTGGTCATGGACGACGGTGGCGCGCCGCGTCCCGCCTTCGTCGAGCAGGCGGTGCTCGGTCCGCGTGGTGCGGACCCGTCCGACCGGGCGGACGTTGCGTCCCCGGGCCACGCCGCGCACCAACTCGTCGATCTCCGCGGGCAGCGGGAGGCGGGCACCGGCCGGCGCCTTCGCGTCGACCGGCAGGTGCAGCGGCTCGCGTTCCCCGGGAGTGTGCAGCTCCCACCGGGGCGGCGAGTCGTCCCGCAGGACGGCGAGGCCCACCCCCGCGGCGGCCAGCCGGAGGTCCGCGGTGTCGTACCGCTCGATCTCCAGCACCTGCTGCGGCACCACGTCGGTGTGGTGCACATCGGACACCCCCGCAGTGGGCAATGCGCCCGATTCGGCGGGTCCGCGGAAGGTCAGGGGGGCAGGCAGGTCGGTGGTGGCACTCACCCGTATCGGGTGCCCCGCGACCGGCCCGTTCAATCACGGGCCGTCAATCTCGGGGGAGCCGTGCTTTCTGCACCTTGCCCATGTCGTTGCGCGGCAGCTCCTCGACGAACCGGACGGTGCGCGGGCGCTTGTGCGGCGACAGCAGCTGCGCGACGTGGTCGCTGAGCTCCCGCGGCTCGGGCGGCGCAGCACCGGCCGGTACGACGAAGGCCACGACGCGCTCACCCAGGTCCTCGTCGGGCACGCCGATGACGGCGGCCTCGGCGACCCCCGGGTGCTCCAGGAGCGCGTTCTCGATCTCCCCGGCGCCGATCTTGTAGCCGCCGGACTTGATCAGGTCGGTGGCGCTGCGCCCGACGAGCGCGAGCTGCCCCGATTCCGTCCAGCGGCCGACGTCGCCGGTGGCGAACCAGTCGTCGGGGTGCCGCGGCGGCTGGTTGAGGTAGCCGTCGAACAGGGACGGTCCGCGCACCTCGACGGTGCCCAGGTCGTCGGAGTCGGGCACCGGCACCAGCCGCAGGTCGGTGCCGGGCAGTGGCCGCCCGACCGATCCGGGTTCGGGGTCGTCGGCGGCGCGGGCCGCGGTGAGGATGAGCGTCTCGGTGAGCCCGTAGCGCTCGCGCACCGCCAGCCCGGTGACCGCGCGCATGCGGGCGTGGTCGACGGCCGTGAGCGCGGCCGAGCCCGAGACCAGCAGCCGGGCGCGCCCGACCGCAGCAGCCGCCTCGGGGTCGCGTTCGAGCTGGTCGGCGAGCCGGTGGTACTGGGTGGGCACGCCGAACACCAGCGTTGCGCCGCTGACCGCGAGCGTGGTGGCATCGAGCGCGCCGAGGTGGTGCAGACGCCCACTCCTGCGCAGCGGGCCGAGCACGCCCAGCACCAGCCCGTGCACGTGGAACAGCGGCAGCGCGTGCGCGAGCAGGTCGTCGGCCGTCCACGCCCAGGCCTCGGCGAGCCCGTCCAGGTTGGCGACGACGGCGCGGCGCGACAGCACGGCACCCTTGGGAGGTCCGGTGGTGCCGGAGGTGTAGATCACCAGCGCCGGCGCGCTGTCGGGCAGCTCGGCGGCGGCGAACTCGGCCCGCGCCTCGAGGTCGACGTCGACGCGGTCCAACCCTGCGTACCCGGCGGGGAGCTCGGTGCCGGGGGCGGCGAGCACCAGCTCCGGGGCGGAGTCACCCAGGACGTGGGCGAGCTCGCGCTCCCCCAGCTTCGGGTTGACCGGCACGATCGGCACCCCGGCGTGCAGGGCCGCGGCGACCGCGACCGCGGTGTGGAGGCTCGCGGTGGCGTGCACGGCCACGCGCGCCCGTCCGGAGATGTCGGGGGCGAGTGCCCCGACGGCGCCGGCGAGCTGCGGGTAGGACAGCTCGCGGTCGCCGAAGCGGAGCGCGGGACGGTCGGGCGGGTCGCTGAGTACAGGGAGCAGCACACGTCCATCCTCGCCCCGGGACTGTTGATCACGGGCAGATGGCTGCTTCGGGATCGATTCCGAACCACCAATTGCCCGTGATCAACCTCAAGCCGGCCCGACCACCTTGCCCGGGTTGAGGATGTTGTGCGGGTCCAGCGCCTGCTTGACGGTGCGCTGCAGGGCCAGCACACCCTCGCCCAGCTCCCTGGCCATGCCGGGCATCTTGAGCAGGCCCACACCGTGCTCCCCGGTGACCGTGCCGCCCAGCTCGATCGCCGCCGCGACGATGTCGTCGAACGCACCCTGCGAGCGCGCCTTGGCCTCCTCGTCGCCGTGCGGAGTGAGCATGAGCGGATGCAGGTTGCCGTCGCCGGCGTGCGCGACGGTCGCGATCTGCACCCCGCGCCGCTCCCCGATCTCGACGATCCGCGCGATCATCTCGGCCAGCTTCTGCCGCGGCAGGCACACGTCCTCGGTGAGCATGGCCTGGCCGAGCTGCTCCAACGCCGGGTAGACCTGCCGCCGCGCGTCGAACAGCGCCTCCGCCTCGACCGGGTCGGTGGACTGCACCGCATCGCTCGCCCCGGCCGCGACGAACTCGGCGAGGATCGCCTCGGCCTCGATCGACGCGGCGGGCTCGGGCAGGTCGGTCTGGGCGAGCAGCAGCGCCGCGGAGTCCTCGGGCAGTCCCGCGTGCTTCCACGCGTTGACGGCCTTGAGGCTGAACTGGTCGATCAGCTCGAACGCAGCCGGCTGCAGACCGGCGGCCGTGACCCGCGAGACCGCGTCGCCCGCAGCCTCCAGCGTGTCGAAGAAGCCGACGACGGTGCGCGGCTCGGTGGTCCGCATCGGCCGCAGCTTGACGGTCACCTCGGTGATCACGCCGAGCGTGCCCTCCGAGCCGACCATCAGCCCGACCAGGTCGTAGCCGGCCACCCCCTTCGCGGTGCGCCGGCCGATCCGCAGCACCTCACCGGTGGCGGTGACGATCTCCAGCGCGAGCACGTAGTCGCGGGTGACCCCGTACTTGACGCAGCACAGCCCGCCCGCGTTCGTGGCGACGTTGCCGCCGATCGTCGACCAGGGCGCGCTGGCCGGGTCCGGCGGGTACCAGAGGCCCTGCTCGCGGGCGGCCGCCCGCAGCGTGTCGTTGACGACGCCCGGCTGCACCACGCCGAGCCGCTCGGCCGGGTTGATCTCCAGGATCGCGTTCATCTTCTCGGTGGAGAGCACGACGCACCCTGCGACCGCGTTCGCGCCGCCCGAGAGCCCGGTGCCCGCGCCGCGCGGCACCACCGCCACCCGATGCCGCGCGCACACCCGCACCACCGCCGCGACCTCGGCAGTGGACTCCGGGCGGACCACCGCGATCGCCTCGCCGTACGCGGCCCACTCGGCCTCGTCGTGCAGGTAGCTGCGGACGGTGTCGGGATCGGTGAGCACCCGGCGCTGCGGCAGCGCCGCCTCCAGCTCGGCAACCACCTGGTCGGGCACGACGGTCGTCATGCCCAAAACGCTAACCCGGGCCGAACCTCGCGGCGAGGGCCCGGCCCAGGAGGTGACCGGAACGCCAGGCCGTCTCCACCCGGCTGCTGCCCCACCCGTCGCCCGCGAACGCGATGCCGTCCTCGGTGATCAGGAACGGCTCCTCCCGCGCCTCGACGGGAGCGGCGTACGGCCACTCGTGGACGTGCACGCGGTCCGGCACGGGCAGGTCCAGCAGCTCCCGCACCGCGGTGACGACCTCGTCCGGGCTGCCGCCGCGCGCGTGCGCGACCAGCACCGGCTTCCGGTCGCCGCGCCGGTCTCCGTCGTCGGCGAGGCCCGTGAGCAGCGGATGCCCGTTCACGAACGCCGCCGGGAACTCCCACATCCGCTCGGCCCAGCGCATGGCCACCGCGAGCACGGGGTTCCACGCGCGGTCCTGCACCTGCGGCACGTCGACCAGCGCGGCCGCCTGCGGATCCGGCATCGCGAGCACGACGGCGTCGACGGGCTCGCCGTCCACGGTCGGTCCCGGCCCGACACTGCGCACGTCCCGCTTCAGCTCGACGTCGAGCCCGGTCGCGAGGTCCTCGACCAGACTGCCCAGTCCGTCAGGTGCCGCCCAGCGCATCGGCCCGACGGACCCGACCCGGCTGCTGTCCTCGAACACCGCGAGGGTGTCGGTCCAGGGCCGGGCCAGCCGGCGGATCCGCCAGTCGACGACGACCCTGCTGAACGCGCTGTCGCGGACCGTGAAGTACGCGGCCCCGAGATCGACGGGCCGCCCGTCGATCCGCGGCGAATGCATCCGCCCGCCGATCCGATCGGTCCGCTCCAGCACGCGAACGGCGACCCCGGCATCCGCCAGTTCGCGGGCGCACGCGATGCCGGCGATCCCTGCCCCGACGACGATCACGCTCACGCACGCACCGTACCTGCGCGAAAGTTACCGAAGGTAAGTTCCTGCGCTAGAATCGCTCGGTGGAGACCAGAGCGCCCCGGCGTCGCCTCGGCCGCGCCGAACGCGAGCGGCAGATCCTCGACGCCGCCGTCCGGGTCTTCAGCGAGCGCGGTTTCCAGCAGGCGTCGATGGACGCCGTCGCGAAGCTCGTCGGCGTCACCAAGCCGGTGCTCTACACCCACTTCGGCTCCAAGGACGGCCTGCTGCTGGCCTGCATCGCCCGCGCCCGCGCCGAGCTGCTGCAGGTCACCACCACCGCAGTGGCCGCCGCCACCGACGCCGAGGACGCCCTGCGCCGCGGCACCCGCGCCTTCTTCGACTACCTCGACGCCCAGGGTCCCGCCTGGATGCTGCTCTACACCGAGTCCGACACCGGGGCCGGCTCCGGCGGCCTGGAGGCCATCCGTCAGCAGCAGGTCGACTTCATCGTCGGCCTGCTCTCGGCGGGCAAACCAGACGTCGAGCCGCAGCGCGTCGAGGGCTGGGCGCAGATCATCGTGGGCGCCACGGAGCGGCTCGCGCTGTGGCGCGGACGGAATGGCGGCGGCGCGGTCTCCGCCGAGCAGGCCACCGAGTACCTCATGGACCTGGCCTGGACGGGCCTGCAGCAGCGTCAGGACGAGGCCGGGCAGAATCTCCGTCCGTGACCACCACGGCCCCGCGCCTGCTGCAGGTGCGCCGCAGCATCCGCGTGACCCCCCGCATGGTGCGGGTCACCCTGGGCGGAGACGAGCTCGCCGGCTTCACCGGGACCGGGCCCGACCGGCGCATCAAGATGTTCTTCCCCGTCGACGGGCAGGAGCGCCCCGCGGTGCCCCGGGCCAGCACCGGCGGCCCTGTCTGGCCGGCCGGGGAGGCCCGTCCGGCGATCCGCACCTACACGGTGCGCCGCTTCGACCCTCACATCGCGGCGAGCTCGACGTCGACTTCGTCCTGCACGAGGGCCACGGCCCGGCCGCCGCGTGGGCCCGCGATGCGCAGCCCGGCGCCTGGGTGGGCGTCTCCGAGCCCGGCGGTCGCTATGACCCCGACCCGACTGCCGACTTCCACGTCGTCATCGGCGACGAGACCGCGCTGCCGGCCATCGCGACCGTGCTCGAGGCGCTGCCGGCCGGCGTACCGGCGCGGGCATTCCTCGAGGTCGCCGACGCCGGCGAGGAGCAGGAACTGCCCGGCTCCGCCGAGCTCACCTGGGTCCACCGGGGCAGCGCTGCCCCCGGCGTGCCGCTCACCGACGCCGTGCAGGCCGCGACGTTCCCCGCAGGGCGGGGGCAGGCGTGGCTGTCGGGTGAGTCGGCGTGCGTGAAGGACCTGCGCAAGCACCTGCTCGACGAGCGCGGCCTCGACCGCCGCGCGGTCTACGCGACGGGTTACTGGCGCGCCCGCTGAGCCGGCTGGTCGATCAGGCCGGCACCATCCGGGCGCCCTGCTTCACCCAGCCCGCCGGCACACCGGAGGCCGGGATCGTGCAGCCGGCGGCCGGCATGGCCGTTCCGTTCGGGCACGCGGGGCCGGCGGCGGGTGCCGGCTTGGCTGCCGGCTTGGGCGACGGTTTGGGCGCCGGCTTGGGCGCCGGAGCGGGCTGCGCTGCCGGTGCTGCCGCGGGCTCCTTCTTCGGCACCACGATCGCGACCGGATCCGGGACGGCCGGCTTCTTCGGCGCCGGCTTGGCCGCAGGCGACGGCGACGGCTCGGGAGCCGCCTTCTTCGGGGCCGGAGCCACGACCGGCGGCGCCTGCTCGGGTGCCGGGGCCGGCTTCGTCTCCGGCTTAGACCCGACGATCGGGAGCGGCTTCACCACCGCCGGGAGGGGCGGGTCCGCCTTGCCCTCCGCGGCCGGGGGCGGGTCGGCCGGCTTGGGCTGCTCAGCAGGCTTGGGCTCCTCGGCAGGCTTGGGGGCCGGCTTCGCACCCGGGTCCGTGTTCGCCGGCGGGTCGGCCTTCGGCGGCGTCGGGGGCTGGTCGCCTGCGGGCGGCGGCAGCACCTTCTCGACCACGTCCGGCACGCTCGGCACCACGGGCGGGTTCTGCCCGTTCTCGGTGGCCGGCGGCACGGCGTCCGTCGGCTTCTTGTCCACCGGCGGAGTGCCCTCCGGCGACTCGGGCGTGCCCTCGGCGCCGGCCTTCGCCTTCTCGGGCTCCGTGCACGGCTTGGCCTCGGTGCCCGGGGCGACGACGTTGTTCAGGGTCGACGTGACCGTGCCGACGACCTGGCACACCGCCGGGTCCTTGATCGGATCCTTGTTGTCCTTGTCGTCCTTGTCGTCCTTGTCCTTCACCGGCGGCTCACCGGGGCACGCCTTGCCATCGGCGCACGGCTGCGGGTGCGACGGCGGCGGCTGGCAGTGCCTGGTCTTCTCCGCGTTGTCCGAGATGGCCTCTGCGGCGCTCGGGCAATCGGGTGGCGAGCCACAGCGGTCGTCGCGGGACTTCTTCCCGTCGGGGCACTGCGGGTGGCACGGCGGGCCGTGCCGGTCGCTGTCGGTCGCCACCGGGGCATCCGGCCGCGACGGCGGGGTGCAGCCCGGGCGCGGCTTGCACCAGTCGGGCTTCTCGTGGTCCTTGACGTCGCAGCGGTCGATCGGCGCGCGGCAGCGGCCGTCGTCGTCGCGCCAGGTGCCGCGCGGGCAGTGCCGCACGCAGTTGCCGTCGTCGTCGCGGAACTCACCGCGGCGGCAGTCGTCGGCGGCCGGGCGGTCCCAGTCGTGATCGTCGTCGTTGAAGGCGGCGGCCTTCGCGTCGGAGTCGTCGTCCGCGTCGTCGTCGTAGGTGAAGCCGTCCCACGGCTCGCCGACGTACTCGTTGTCGGTGTCCTCGTCCGAGGTGTAGGCGGCCGGGGCGAGCGGGTTGCCGCAGGCGCACCGGACACGCGGGGTGCCATCGGCGTCGACGAGCACCGCGGTGCCCTCCTGCAGCACCGACTGCACCGTCCCGAGCACGCCGTCGGCGAACCGGTGGTTGGTGACCTGCATGTCGCCGCCCAGCACCGCCGGGGTGAGCTCGGCGACGTAGGCGGAGATCTGGTCGATGGCGACCTTGTTGCCGCCGCTCCACTTCAGGGTGGCGTCGGCGTTGAGCGCCGCGGTCCACGCGGAGGCGGCGTCAGGGTGCCCGTCGAGGTACGCAGTGAGCGATGGCGGGATCGCAGGTGGCCTGGTCGCCCGTGCCGGCCATCTCGGGCACGGTCCCCGCCGGGGCGGCGGGGCCCGGATCCAGCAGCGACGGGACGAACGGGTCCTCGCCCGGGGCCTGCGCCGGTTCCAGGAACACCGGCTGCGCCTGCGCGGCGCGGGCGGTCAGTACGGCGGCCCCGAAGAGGCTGGCCACCATGCTGAACGCCACGAGCACGGCGAAGAACGCGCGATATCGTCTCGCCGTCTCTGCCAGTGTTGATGCCATTCCGACCACCCCCGCGCTGTAACCCGATCGTGTGGTCATCGTCACGAGGGTGTATAGACGTTACAGAGAGCCGCCAGCTCGTTCTCAGGTTCAGAGGCCGAGCTGCTTCACGATGATCTCGTTCATGATCTCGTTGGTGCCGCCGCCGATGCCGAGGATGCGCACGTCGCGGTAGTGCCGCTCCACCTCGTGCTCGCGCATGTAGCCCATCCCGCCGAGCAACTGCACGCACTCGTGCGCAACGTGCTCTGCGGCCGCGACGGCGGTGTTCTTGGCCATCGCGGTCTCCTTGAGCCGGCCGCCCTCGGTCAGCCAGCCCGTGGTGACCGCGCGGGTGTAGGTGCGCGCGACGTCGATCTGCCGGGCCATCTCGGCCATCCGGTGCCGCACGACCTGGCGCGTCGCGAGCGGCCGGCCGAACGTCTCACGGTCCCGGATCCATTGCAGCGTGAGGTCGAAGCAGCGCTGCGCGGTGGCGTAGGCCTGCACGGCCAACGACAGGCGCTCGGCCTGGAACTGCTGCGCGATCTGCAGGAAGCCGCTACCCTCGGCGCCGATCAGGTTGGCCGCCGGGACCCGCACGTCCGCGTACGCCAGCTCGGCGGTGTCGGAGCAGAGCCAGCCCATCTTCTCGAGCTTGCGGCTCACCGTGAACCCCGGCGTGCCCTTCTCCACGACGAGCAGCGAGACCCCCGCGTACCCGGGCCCGCCGGTGCGCACCGCCGTGGTGACGAAGTCCGCGCGCACACCCGAGGTGATGTACAGCTTCGCGCCGTCGACGACGAACCGATCACCGTCCCGTCGTGCGCGGGTGGTGAGCCCGGCGACGTCCGACCCGCCGCCGGGCTCGGTGATGGCGAGCGCACCGATGGTCTCGCCGGCGAGCGTCGGACGGACGAACCGGTCGATCAGGTCGGCATCGCCGCTCGCCACGATGTGCGGGACGGCGATGCCGTGCGTGAGCAGCGATGCCACCACGCCGCCCGAGCCACCGGACTGCAGGATCTGCTCGGCGACGATGAACCCGTCGATCGCGTCACCGCCGCCCCCGCCGACCTCCTCCGGGAACGCGACCCCGAGCAGGCCGACGTCCGCCGCCTTCTTGTGCAGCTCGCGGGGCAGCTCGCCGACCCGTTCCCACTCGGCGAGGTTCGGGACGATCTCGCGGGTGGTGAAGTCGGCCACCAGCGCCCGGAGGGCCTGCCGCTCGCTGGTCAGCCACGGGTCACTCACTGATCCTCCAGGGGGTCGACGGCGACGTGACCGTCCTTGCGCGTGACGCGGGCGCGCACGCCGACGATCTCGCGAGGCGGGCCGTGGCGGTGCAGCGAGAGCGCGCGGGCCGCATCGGGGTCGCCGGGCGGGGTGGTGGCGGCGATGCGCGCCCCGTCGGGCAGCCGGGCCACGAGGAATCCCTGCTCAGGTGTGCCGTCGCGGCTGTACTCGACGGTGGCGGCCTCGACCGTGGCCTCGGCGACGTCGGGCACCGGCACCAGGCGCGGCGCCGGGCCCGCGGTGTCGCGCGGCTGCGGATCGCCCCGGTAGAGCGCCGGCTCGCGCGAGAGCAGCAGCGCGTGCTGGTGGGTGAGGTAACCGCCGTTGCCGTGCACCAGTGCCCGACCGCCGGCTGCGCGCAGCCGCTGCGTCACGGCGACGAGCGCGTGCAGGGTGTAGCTCGACAGCGGGCCGCCGAACGCGTTGTGCCCGCCCGTCACGCCGACGACCGCGGCGACCGGCAGCCCGAGGTGGGCCGCGACCAGCTCGGGGACGATCGGGAAGCAGCTGTACACGTCGATCACGTCCAGCGTGCGCGGATCCAGCCCGGCCAGCGTCCGGTCCAGCGCATCGGCCATGGCCGCGGACGTGGCGAAGGACGGCCGCGCCAGCACGTCGGGGGCGTCGACCGCCCCGGCACCGCCCGCGATGTGGACGATCCGGTCCGCGGGCACGCCGTGTGCGCGGGCCGCGGCGAGCGAGGTGACGACGACGGCGGCGGCCTGGTCGACGTGCGGCATCGCGTTCTGCGCGAGCGGGTACGGCTCGCACACCATGCGGTTGCCCTGGCCGGGTTCGGCGATCTCCGCAGCGGTGCGGACCTGCGGGTTCCATGCGGCCGGATTGGCCGCCGCGACCTCGGTGAACGCTGCGTAGAGCCCCGCCGAACGGGCGCTCGCGGCGTCCGGTGGCAGCCCGGCGGCATGGCGATGGGCGGAGTGGAACAGCGGGTAGACCCGCCGCGGCAGCACGATCCCGGCGGCCACCATGGCCGGGCTGCCCAGCTCGGCGGGATCGAACGCGGGTGGGCCGCCGGGCTCGGTGCTCCAGCCCGCGTCGGCAGGGTCGATGCCCGCCGCGCGGAGCGCCCCGAGGGACGCCATCGCCTCGCCACCCGCCACGATCGCGACCTGGGACGAGCCATCGGCGATCCGCGCGGCGGCCTGCTCGAGCAGCACGGCGGGCCACTGGCCGCCGACCGTCGAGTCGGTGGTGTGTGCGTGCCGCGCCCCGATCTGTGCGGCGATGCGGCCGCCGAGATCGGCGTAGGCCCACGTGGTGGTGCGGACCGTCGCGATCGTGTCGGCGGCCGCGAGCAGCGTCGGGACACCGGTATCGGTGGCGGCTGCGGAGACCGCGGCCGCCACCAGCTCCGCGGGCTCGCGAGCAGCGGCGACGTCGCGGGACCGGTTGCCCCTGACCTGCCCCACCCCGACCAGTACGGGCGTGCGCTCGGCAGTCACACCCGGCACGTTACCGCCGAGTAGGTTGCCGGCCGTGTGCCGGCTGTCACATCAGAGCTTCTCATGATCAACACGGGTGAGATGGGCGTGG
Organism: uncultured Actinomycetota bacterium; assembly: GCA_963727745.1. Taxonomy (GTDB): domain Bacteria; phylum Actinomycetota; class Actinomycetes; order Mycobacteriales; family Pseudonocardiaceae; genus Pseudonocardia. The sequence continues at coordinate 59,899 of CAVSHL010000016.1, read as the reverse complement.
CGGGGGTTCTGAGCCACCAGAACCCCCGTCACGTCCATCTGGCGCGTCTCGATCATGGAAGCGGCGCCGCCTCGGCTACTCCTCCACCGGCGCCACCTCGTCGAGCCACGCGACCAGCGGCGCGGCGGCCCGCCAGGCGCCCGCGATCCGCGCGAGCGGCTCATGCGTGGCCAGCCACGGCCCGGCCGGCCACGCGAGGCCCACCTGGAGCGCGCGCAGCCGCAGCAGCGCTGCCCGCTCGTGGTCGGCCGGGTAGCCGCGCGGCACGCGCGCCGCCGGCGCCGCGGGGCCGAGTGCCAGCCCGGCCGCACCCGCGGACTCGAGCGCACCGACCAGCGCCGCACCCGCCGGCCCGGCGACCGCCTCCCGGTAGCGGCGCAGCGAGGACCCCGTGAACGCGAACCGGCCGACCGTGACGGCCAGCCCGCTGCCCGAGAGCACGAACCCCAGGTCGGTGCCGCCTGCGGTGCGGAACACCCCGCCGGTGTCGGTGCGGTATGGCGGGATGTCGGGCCGGAACCGGCGGTTGCGGTAGGGCCGGAAGACCCGGACCTCGCCGAACTCGGCGCCGAGCGCGGCAGCCAGCGTGACGGTGGGCGGGCGGACGCACGTGTCGTAGCGATGCCGCTGAGCGGCCCAGAACGCGGCGGTGTTGTCGGTGTCGATCTCGCGGAGGAACGCGAGGGCGTCGGTGGGCCAGCCGGTGAAGGCGATGGTGGGCACGGCGGTGGGCACGGACATGAGGAACCCCTTCCGATGAACGGTCGGGGCTTTGACGGATCCGGGGCCGGTTCGGTTCCGCGTTTCTGCGGCGGATCTCGTGCCGTTGACGCGCACAGCCGACGCACAGGAACCACCCATCGATGTCACAGCTGCGCGCGCGAGCCTGACTAGCATGATCCCGGTGAGTGAGCAGGTGCCGTCGCTGCGGCGTGCCGACGGCGGCGCGGTGCGGGTGCTGGTGGTCGACGACGAGTCGACGCTGTCGGACCTGCTGTCGATGGCGCTGCGCTACGAGGGCTGGGACGTCCGCACCGCGGCCGACGGGCTCTCGGCGGTGCGGGTGGCCCGGGAGTTCCGGCCCGACGCCGTCGTGCTCGACGTGATGCTGCCCGACTTCGACGGCCTGGAGGTGCTGCGCAGGCTGCGCGGCGAGACCCCGGACGTGCCGGTGCTGTTCCTCACCGCCAAGGACGCGGTGGAGGACCGGGTCGCCGGGCTGACCGCGGGCGGCGACGACTACGTCACCAAGCCGTTCAGCCTGGAGGAGCTGGTGGCGCGGCTGCGCGGGCTGATGCGCCGCTCCGGGATGGCGGCCGCGGCGCGGCAGGGCTCTGAGCTGGTCGTCGGCGATCTGGTGCTGGACGAGGACAGCCACGAGGTGCGGCGCGGCGACGACATCGTGGAGCTGACGGCCACCGAGTTCGAGCTGCTGCGCTACCTGATGCGCAACCCGCGGCGGGTGCTGTCGAAGGCGCAGATCCTGGATCGGGTGTGGCACTACGACTTCGGCGGCCAGTCCAACGTCGTCGAGCTCTACATCTCCTACCTGCGCAAGAAGATCGACCTCGGACGCCAGCCGATGATCCACACCGTCCGCGGAGCCGGCTACGTCCTGAAGGCCACATGAGGGTCGCGCCGCGGACGCTGACGGCGCGCCTCGTGGCGGTGGTGCTGTTGCTGCTCGCCGTCGCGGCGGCGATCATCGCGGTGGCGACGGCGCTCAACCTGCGCGGTTTCCTGATGCAGCAGCTCGACAACGACCTGCGGTTGACCGCGTCGAAGGCGGCGCTCGGGCCCCCTCCGCCGCCCGGTGTCCGCGGTCCGGGCTGGCGGGGCGGCGACACCGTCAATGCCCTCGTGCGGGACGGGCGCGTCGTGTGGATCTTGGTGCAGAGCCGGGACGGCGACGACAACCAGCTGGACCCCTCGTTCGGGAGCGCACTGGCCACACTCCCTCCCAGCGACGTGCAGCAGTCCGTCGATCTCGGCGCCGCCGGCGACTTCCGCGTGCTCGCCACCCCCACCGCGGCCGGTATCCGGGTTACCGGGCTGTCGGAGTCGCGGGTCCAGGAGACCGTGGGTCGGCTCGTGCGCGACGAGCTGATCGTGTCGGTGATCGTGCTCATCGGCGCCGGTGGGCTCGGCTGGCTGCTCGTCCGGCGCGAGCTGCGGCCCCTGCAGCGGGTCGCGGCGACCGCGGCGAAGGTCACCACCATTCCCCTCGACCGCGGCGAGGTGTCGCTCGTCGAGCGCGTCCCGGTCGCCGATCCAGCGACCGAGGTGGGCAAGGTCGGGGCGGCGCTGAACACGATGCTCGACCACGTCGGATCGGCGTTGACGGCCCGGCACGACAGCGAGACGCGGCTGCGCCAGTTCGTCGCCGACGCGAGCCACGAGCTGCGCACCCCGCTCGCCGCGATCCGCGGCTACGCCGAGCTGACCCGGCGCGCGCAGCTCACGCCGGAGGCGGCCTACTCGCTGGGCCGGATCTCCTCGCAGTCGGAGCGGATGACCACGCTCGTGGAGGACCTGCTGCTGCTGGCCCGGCTCGATGCCGGTCGTCCGCTGGAGCGGGGGCCGGTCGATCTGACCCGGCTCGTCCTCGACACCGTGAACGACGCCCACGCCGCGGGCACCGACCACCGCTGGCGGCTCGATCTCCCCGAGGAGCCCGTGGTCGTCACGGGTGACGGGTCGCGGCTCACGCAGGTGCTGGTCAACCTGCTCGCCAACGCCCGCACGCACACCCCGGCGGGCACCGCGATCACCGTGGCGCTCGAGCCGAACGGGTCGACGGTGGCCCTGTCCGTCCTCGACGAGGGGCCCGGGATCGCGCCCGAGCTGCTGCCGCACGTGTTCGAGCGGTTCGCCCGCGGCTCCGAGTCGCGTTCCCGCGAGAACGGGAGCACCGGGCTCGGGCTCTCGATCGTCGACGCGGTCGTGGCGGCGCACGGCGGCCGGGTGGAACTGACGAGCCGGCCCGGGCACACCGAGTTCCGCGTGCAGCTGCCGATCGATGGCGAGCCACCAAGGGTAGGCTAAGTTCACTGCATGGTGTCGCCATACCGCCGGGTGCTCGCTCCCGTCCTGCTCGTCCTCGCTGCGCTGCTGACCGCGTGCGCCGGCCCGGCACCCGCGTCCGCGCCGGCCGCCGCGGACGCCGGCTTCCCGGTGACGATCACCCATGCTTACGGCTCGACGGTCGTGCCCGCGCGGCCGCAACGGATCGTGGCGCTCGGCACCGGCGATGTCGCCATCGCGCACGCCGTCGGTGCCCCGATCGTCGGCGCCCTGCGCAACTTCACCGGTGACCCGAACCTGCCCTACGTGCAGCCGCCGCTCCCCGCCGACGTGCTGGGCATCGCGAACGATCAGAACCTCGACCTGGAGAAGGTCGCCGGATACCGGCCGGACCTGATCCTCGCCGTGGCCTCCCCGCTGGTCCTCGACCGGGCCCACTACGACCGGCTGTCCGCGATCGCACCGACCGTCGTCTACGCCACCACGCTCTACGGCGCGTCCATGCAGGACGACGCCCGCCAGATCGGGAAGGCGCTCGGCGCCGACGCGGACGTGGCGCAGCTGATCACCGCCGCGGACGCGCGGGTCGCGGCGCTCAAGCAGGAACTGCCCGGGCTCGCCGGGCGCACCTACCTGTTCGGGCAGGCGCGCGGCGAGGTGCTGCCGATGGTGGTGGGCGAGCAGAACCTGTCCACCGTGTTCATGCGCTCGCTCGGCCTGCGCGTGCCGGACGCGTTCGTGAACGCACCGGCCACTGCCGCGCTCGCCCCCGGCACCGTCGGCGTCAGCTACGAGAACGTGGGCATGCTCGACGGCGCGGACGGAATGTTCATCACCTTCGCCGGCACCGGCGACCAGGCACGGTTCGAGGGCAGTCCGCTCGTGCAGCAGCTGCGCGCCGTGCGCGGTGGCACCTTCATGCCGCTCACCCTCGACCAGGCGGTCGCGCTCCAGGCGCCGAACGTCGTGGCGGTCGACTGGCTCCTCGACCAGCTGCGCCCGAACCTCGAGAAGATGGCGGCGACGCGATGACCTCGCACGTCCAGGGCACGCCGGAGTGGATCACGACGCCCGACGGTCGGCAGCTGTACTCCATGGCGCTGGCCGGGCCGGGCGGCGACACGCCCACCGTCGTGTTCGAGGCGGGCGCCGGTGCCTCCCGCTCGACGTGGGCGCTGGTGCAGCCGGCCGTCGGCGCCCGGACCCGCGCGATCGTCTACGACCGGTCGGGCCTCGGGCGCAGCGCGTCCGACCCCGCCGCCCGCACCCTGCCCCGCATGGCCGACGATCTCGCCGCCGTGCTCGACCACGCAGGCCCCGGCCCGTTCGTGCTGGTCGGGCACAGCGCCGGCGGGCCGATCGTGCGAGCCGCCGCCGCGCTGAAGCCGGAGCGGATCGCCGGGCTCGTGCTCGTCGACCCGACCGACGAGGCGAGCCCCACCCTGTTCACCCCCGGGTTCCGACGCACGGAACGAGCCTCGCTCCGCGTCCTCATGGTGCTGGCCCGCACCGGACTGCTCCCCCACGTGCAGCGGTCGATGCGCACCCGACTCCCGGCCGACGCGCGCCGCGACATCGACGCCGAAGGCTTCACCACCGGCGTGGTCGCCACCATGAACGCCCAGGCCAGGACGTTCGTCGACGACGTCGCGCAGTTCCGCGAGCGCCCACCCGCGCTCGGCGACATCCCCGTCACCGTCATCTCCGGGGCCCGTCCCGGCGGGCTGCCCCGCCGGATCCGCGCCGAGATCAACGCCGCGCACGCCCTCCGCGCCGCCCGGTCACCGCACGGCCGACACGTCCTCGCCGGCCGCTCCGGGCACCTCGTGCCGATCACCGAACCGCACGTCGTGATCGGCGAGATCCTGCGCCTCTGCGGCTGCCTGCCGGAGTAGCCACCCACGGGGCCCGGAGTGGCGGGAACCTTCGCTCGCCCTGGTCCGGCGGCGACACGCAGATGCAGCAGCTCGGCCAGGTGCGCGCGCCGAGACACGGCAGTGGCGGTTGCGTTGATCAAGGGCAAAAGGTCGTTGTTCGATCTTGTTCAGCGACCTTTTGCCCTTGATCGACGAACATCCGGCGCCCAGTCCGAGCAGCAGCCCCGGAGGACGACCTATGCCGGCCCGGTGCGCGGCGGGGCCAGCAGCGCGAGGACGGACGTGCCGACGATGTCCGGTGCACGGTCGGGGTCCAGACGGCCGGCCTGGATCTCGCCGGCGCCGCCCTTGATCAGGAGGTGCACGGCCGCGGTCAACCAGGTCAGCGGGAGATCGGAGCGGAAGGCGCCCTCGGCCTGACCTCGCTGGATCAGCGAGGTGACGCGCTCCGCGGGGCGATCGTGCAGCTGCCGCAGCCGCTCCGCCGCGACGATGCCGTCGGCGGCGGCGAGGAGTCCGCCGGACTCGGCGACCAGGGACCACGACGCGGTCAGCAACCGACGCATGGCCGCAGCCGGGTCCCCGGAGAGGTCGATCCGGGACAGCACTTCCTCGCCCGAGGCGAGTGCCTGCACCAGCGCGGCCTCGACCAGCTCGGGTCGGGACCGGAAATGGCCGTACAGCGTCATCCGGCCGACGCCCGCCGCGCGCGCGATCTCGTCGATGCTCGCGCCGGGGTTCTGGCTCAGCACGCGGCGGGCCGCCGCGAGGATGCGCGCGATGCTCCGCTCCGCGTCGGCCCGTCGCGGCCTGCCTTCGGGCCGCGGCGCCGCCGCCGAGGTGCTCGGTGATGATCCCACCTCATCAGACTAGCTCGTACGGGAATGTACGACCTACAGTGCCGGTTCACAGTTCGTACATTCCCGTACGAGTTAATTGGAGAGACCGTGTCGCACAACTCCGCCGCCACCGGGCCGGCGCATCCGACCCGCTGGCGCATCCTCGGGTTCCTGGGGATCGCCCAACTCATCCTGATCCTCGACGTCACCGTCGTCGCCGTCGCGCTGCCGCAGATGGAGGCCGATCTCGGCCTCTCGCGCGAGGCGCTGACCTGGACCGTCAGCGCCTACACCCTCACCTTCGGCGGCCTACTGCTGTTGGGCGGGCGGCTTGTCGACCTGCTCGGCGCCAAGCCGGTCGTGCTCACCGGCCTCACCGTGTTCACGGTCGCGTCGCTGGCCACCGGCCTGGCCGAGGTCCCCGCGGCACTCGTCGGCGGCCGGATCGCCCAAGGCCTCGGCGCTGCACTGCTCTCACCGGCCGCACTGTCGCTCGTGGTCACGCTGTTCGACGGCGAGGAGCGCGGGCGCGCACTCGGGATCTGGTCCGCACTCGGGGGCGCCGGCTCCGCGATCGGTGTTCTGGCCGGCGGCGTGCTCACCGCCGGACCGGGCTGGCCGTGGGTGTTCTACGTCAACGTGCCCATCGGGGTGATCACCGCGGTCGGCCTGCTGACCCTGCTCCCGACCAACCTCCGACCGGCCACGCGGCCACGGCTCGACATCCTCGGCGCCATGCTGGTGACCGCCTCGTCGGCCGCGCTGATCTACGCGCTGATCAACGCGGGGGAACGCGGCTGGCTCAGCACCCTCACCATCTGGCTCGCGCTCGCCGCCGCCGCGGGGTACGTGCTGTTCGTCGTCCGGCAACGAGCGAGTGCGTCTCCCCTGATGGACGTCCGGCTCCTGATCCGTCGCCCGGTGGCCACCGGAGTCCTGCACATCACGCTGGCCACCGCGCTGATGATCGCGGTGTTCTTCCTCGGCACGTTCTACTTCCAGAACACCCTCGGCTACGGTCCGCTGCACACCGGGCTGCTGTTCCTGCCCGTCGCGGTGGCGACCATCCTGTCCGCCAACCTCGCCGGACGCCTCATCGCGAGCCAGGGCGCACGCCGCCTGGGTGTCACGGGGCTCCTGCTGGCCGCCGCCGGCATGGCCGTCCCCGCGTTCGCGCTGGGCCCGGTCACCGCGGTCGTCGGGGTCGCCGTCGCGGCGGCCGGGACGGGCGTCATGTACGTCGTCGCCTCGGCCACCGCACTCGGCCAGGTCGCACCCGAGGAAGCGGGCGTCGCCTCCGGGATCGTCTCGACGTTCCACGAGTTCGGCGCCTCGGTCGGCGCCGCCGCGATCTCCAGCATCGCCGCCGCCAGCCTCGTCGGCGGCACCCTGGATGGGTTCCAGCGAGGATTCGGCGCCGCCGCCGTCGGCGCGCTCGCCGCCGCGGTGGTCGCCGCGATCATCACACCCGTACGCCGAGTGCCGGCCTGATCAGTCACAGCAGGTGCACAGGCGCGACACCGGGCCCGCACAGCGGCGGGCGGCAGCGTCGCACCGGTGACCGCCACGCTCTCCCCTCGGACGGCCGGTCGCGGCGCGCCCCGCCGCGACCGGCCCGTCCGCCCCCGTCATCTGGCGCTGGCCGTGCTGCTCGCCGGCACCGCCGCCCTGTACCTGATCGACCTGACCGCCTCCGGCTGGGCCAACGCCTACTACTCCGCAGCGGCGCAGGCCGGCGGCACCAGCTGGACGGCGTGGCTGTTCGGCTCGTCCGACGCCGCGAACTCGATCACCGTCGACAAGACCCCGGCCGCCCTGTGGGTGATGGGCCTGTCGGTACGGGTGTTCGGGCTGTCCAGCGCGAGCGTGCTGGTGCCGCAGGCGCTGATGGGCGTCGCGGCGGTGGCGCTGCTGTACGCCGCGGTGCGCCGCACCTCGGGCACCGCGGCCGGGCTGCTGGCGGGCGCGGCATTGGCGCTGACGCCGGTCGCCGCGCTGATGTTCCGCTACGACAACCCGGACGCACTGCTGACGTTGCTGCTGGTCGGAGCCGGGTACGCGACGCTGCGGGCGGTCGAGGCCGGACGGGCGCGCTGGCTGGTGCTGGCCGCGACGCTGGTCGGGTTCGGCTTCCTCACGAAGATGCTGCAGGCGTTCCTGGTGCTGCCCGCGTTCGCGATCGTGTGGCTGCTCGCCGCGCCGCTGCCACTGCGCCAGCGCCTGACCGGGCTGCTCGCGGCGACCGCCGCGCTGATCGTGTCGGCCGGCTGGTGGGTGCTGCTCGTCGAGCTGTGGCCCGCCGACAGCCGGCCCTGGATCGGCGGCTCGCAGGAGAACTCCGTGCTGGAGCTGATCGTCGGCTACAACGGGTTCGGCCGGCTGACGGGCAACGAGGTCGGCTCCGTCGGCGGTGGTGCAGGTGGCGGCTGGGGTGATTCCGGCGTGCTGCGCCTGCTCGGCAGCCAGATGGGCGGGGGGATCGCCTGGCTGCTGCCGGCCGCAGTGCTGCTGGGCGGGGTGCTGCTCTGGTGGACCCGGCGCGCGCCCCGCACCGACGGGACGCGCGCCGCGACCCTGCTGTGGGGCGGCTGGCTGGTGGTCACGGGGCTGGTGTTCAGCCTGATGAACGGGATCATCCACCCCTACTACTCGGTGGTGCTGGCCCCGCCGGTGGCCGCGCTGGTCGGGCTCGGCGCCGTCGCGGCCTGGCGGCGGCGCGGGACGGTGGCCGGCCGCGCCGTGCTGGCGAGCGCCGTCGCCGTGGCCGCCGGCACCGCGGTGGTGGTCCTGCGCCGCACCCCGTCGTGGCAGCCGTGGGTGCTGTGGACGGTGGCCGGCGCGGGGATCGTCGCGGTGGTGGCGCTGGCCGCGGTCCACCGGTCGCCGCGGGTGCTGGCGCTGGGCACGGTCGCGGCCGCGCTGGTCGCGAGCCTGCTGGGCCCGGCGGCCTACACGGTGGCCACGGCGGCCACGACCCACAGCGGCGCGATCCCCAGCGCCGGTCCGGACGGCGGCCGGTTCGGCAACGGCCGCGGCCCGGGTGGCCGGCCGGCCGGCGCCGTGTTCGGCAACGCCGGCCCACCCGGCACCGCCATGGACGGACGGATGATCAGGGCCGGCGCCGGCATGGCCGGGCTGCTCGACGCGCCCACCGTCGGACCGGCCCTCACCACGCTGCTGGCCGACGGCGCGAGCGGATTCACCTGGCAGGCCGCGGCGGTCGGCTCGCAGAACGCCGCCGCCTACCAGCTCGCCGGCGGGCACCCCGTCATGGCGCTCGGCGGCTACAACGGCACCGACCCATCTCCGACGTTGGCGCCGTTCCAGCAGCTCGTGGCCGCCGGCCAGGTGCACTGGTTCATCGGTGGCGCCGGCCCGGGCGGCACGGCGAGCGGCGGCAGCGACACCGCCCGCCAGATCGCCGAGTGGGTGGCTGCCACGTACTCGCCGATGACCGTCGACGGCACCGCCGTGTACGACCTGACCGCACCCGGAGCGCCGGCATGACCGCGCTCACACCCGATCGGGGCGCGCCCACAGTCGGCGCACAGGTCGGCCACAAGGCCTCGACAGCGCCGGCCTCGACGGTGGCTCTCATGTCCATCGCGACCGCTTCCGCCGCCGGCCAACGGGGTCCCTCGCTCGACCGCTCGGGCCCGGTGCTCGACATCGTCGTCCCCGTCTTCAACGAGGAGGCCGATCTCGAGCAGTCCGTGCGTCGGCTGGCCGCGCACTTGGCCGACCGCTTCCCGTTCTCGTTCCGCATCACGATCGCCGACAACGCCAGCACCGACGCCACCCCGGCGATCGCCGCGCGGCTGGCCGCCGAGCTCGACGGGGTCACTGTCCTGCGCCTGGCGGAGAAGGGCCGCGGACGGGCGTTGCGCACGGCGTGGGCGGCATCGGACGCCGAGGTGCTCGCCTACTGCGACGTCGATCTCTCCACGGACCTGAACGCGCTGTTGCCGCTGGTGGCACCGCTGCTGTCGGGACACTCCGACCTCGCCATCGGCACCCGGCTGGGCCACGGTTCGCGGGTGGTGCGCGGGCCCAAGCGGGAGTTCATCTCGCGGACCTACAACCTGATCCTGCGCGGCACCCTGGCCGCCCGCTTCTCCGACGCCCAGTGCGGCTTCAAGGCGATCCGCGCGGACGTGGCGCGGCGGTTGCTGCCGCTGGTGGAGGACACCGGCTGGTTCTTCGACACCGAACTGCTGGTGCTGGCCGAGCGGGCCGGGCTGCGGATCCACGAGGTGCCCGTCGACTGGATCGACGACCCGAACTCCAGCGTCGACGTCGTGGCCACAGCGGTGGCCGACCTGAAGGGGGTGGCGCGGTTGGCCCGTGGCCTCGCGAGCGGCCGGATCCCCCTCGCGTCGCTGCGCCACCAGCTCGGCCGTGAGCCGCTGGCGGTGCCGGGTGTGCCGCGCGGCATGGCCGGTCAGCTGATGCGCTTCGCCGCGATCGGCATCGCCTCCACGCTCGCCTACCTCGTGCTGTACGCCCTGACCCGGGACGCGTTCGGGGCATTCGGGGCGAACCTGTTCGCGCTCGTGGTCACCGCGATCGGCAACACCGCCGCGAACCGCAGGCTCACCTTCGGAGTGCGGGGCCGCGACCGCGCCGCCACCCACCAGTTCCAGGGCCTCGTCGTCTTCGGTCTCGGCCTGGCGCTCACCACCGGCGCGCTGGCCGCGCTCAACGCGATCGCGCCCGGCGCGCACCAGGCCGTCGAGATGCTCGTGCTCGTGGTCGCGAACCTGCTGGCCACGGTGCTGCGGTTCGTCGCATTCCGGGCCTGGATCTTCCGCTCCCCGACCCCCACGGAGAACGCAGCATGACCGCAACGTTGACCCCGCCCGTCGTCAGCACAGCCCCGGCGCCGCCGCGACGCTCCCGCGGCGAGCACGGCGCGCTGGCCGCCCTGCTCGTCGGCACGGGCGTGCTCTACCTCTGGAACCTGTCGGCCAACGGCTGGGCCAACGACTTCTACGCGATGGCCGTCCGCTCCATGACGACCGACTGGAAGGCGTTCTTCTTCGCCTCGCTGGACGCCGGCAACACCGTCACCGTCGACAAGCCGCCCGCATCACTGTGGATCATGGCGCTGTCCGGGCGCGTCTTCGGCGTGAACGCGTGGAGCATGCTGGTGCCGCAGGTGCTGATGGGCGTCGCCACCGTCGCCGTGCTGTACGCGGCGGTGCGCCGGGTCGCAGGTCCGCGGGCCGGCCTGCTCGCCGGCGCGGCGATGGCGCTGACCCCGGTCGCGGCGCTGATGTTCCGGTTCAACAACCCCGACGCGCTGCTGGCGCTGATGATGGTGGCCGCCGCGTACGCGACGGTGCGCGCGATCGAGAAGGGCGGCACGCGCTGGCTGCTGCTGGCCGGGCTGCTGATCGGGTTCGGGTTCCTCACCAAGATGCTGCAGGCGTTCGTGGTGCTCCCCGCGCTGGCGCTGGCCTACCTGATCGCGGCGCCCACCGGGATGTGGCGCCGGGTGTGGCAGCTGCTCGCTGCCGGCGGCGCGATCGGCGTCGGCTCGGGCTGGTGGATCGCGATCGCCGAGCTGTGGCCCGCGGACAGCCGCCCCTTCATCGGCGGCTCGACGAACAACTCGGTGCTGGAGCTGGCACTGGGCTACAACGGGCTCGGCCGGATCTTCGGCAACGAGCGCGGCGGGAGTGGTCGGGCCGGCGGCCTGGTCATCGAAGGTCCACCACCGGGCGGAGCCGCCGGCGGCCCGCGCGAGATGTTCGGCCCCGGCGGGGGTGGCTTCGGAGGCGCGTCCGGCCTGCAGCGGCTGTTCTCCGGGGAGATCGGCGGGCAGGTGACCTGGTTGCTGCCGGCGGCGTTCGTCCTGCTCGCCGCCGGTCTGTGGCTGGCGCGCACCCACCGCGAGCTGCGTGCCTCGCTGATCCTCTGGGGCGGCTGGACGGTCGTGACGTTCCTGGTCTTCTCGCTGGCCGAAGGCATCTTCCACCCGTACTACACCGTGGCGTTGGCCCCGGGCATCGCGGCGCTCGTCGGCATCGGCGGGGTGCTGCTGTGGCGGGAGCGCTCGACGCGGTGGGTCCGCGCGGTGCTCGCGCTCGCGGTCGCCGGGACGGCCGTGTGGTCGTTCGTGCTGCTGGACCGGTCGCCCGAGTACCTGCCGTGGCTGCGCTGGGTCGTGCTCGCCGCAGGCACCGTGGCCGTGCTGGGGATGCTGGTGCCGCTGCGCGCCCGGGCCGTCACGGCCGGGACGCTCGCCGCAGTCGTCGTCGCCGGGCTGGCCGGGCCCGCGGCGTACACGGTGACGACGGTGGGCACCGCGCACAACGGCAGCATGCCGTCGGCCGGGCCGCAGGTTGCGGGCTTCGACGGCGGCCCCGGCCGGCAACGCCCGGCCGGCGACCGGGAGGCGGCGCCGGCGGGAGCGCGCCAGTTCGGCCCCGGCGGACCCGCGCGCGTCGACGCCGAGGTGGTGGGTCTGCTGCGATCGGCCGGCACGGACTGGTCGGCCGCGACCGTCGGCTCGATGGGCGCCGCCGGGCTCGCGCTGGCCAGCGACACCGACGTCATGGCGATCGGCGGCTTCAACGGCGGCGACCCGGCCCCGACGCTCGAGGAGTTCCAGGCCGACGTCGCCGCCGGACGCATCCACTGGTTCGTCGGCAACGAGGGCCGCGGCGGCCCGGGCGGCGACCGCGGCACCGGCGGGCAGATCGCCGCGTGGGTGCAGCAGCACTTCACCGCACGGACCGTCGGCGAGCAGACGCTCTACGACCTGACGGCTCCGAAGTAGGACGTCACACACCGAGTGGCCCGTTCACACATGTCCGGACGTGTGTGAACGGGCCACGGGATGTGTGACGTGGGCTGCGCGGGGCAGGATGGCCACGTGCCCGATTCCTTGTTCGGCGCGGTGTCCGCCGCCGTGGAGAAGACCGCCGTGTCCGCGCGGGCTGTCGTCGAGCTCGTCCGCTCGGGAGTGATCCGGCCGATCCGGCCGGACCGCATCCTCGGCATGGGGGTGGGCGGCCTGCGCTACGGCCTCACCATGGCCGCGGGCTACACCGCCGGCGCGGCCCGCCACCCCGACCGCACGGCGATCGTGGACGACGACGGTTGGGTGAGCTACGCCGAGCTGGCGCGGCGCACCGACCGGCTGGCCCGCTCGCTGGCCGGCCTCGGGGTCGAGCCCGGCTCCCGGGTCGGGGTGCTGTGCCGCAACCACCGCGGTGCCGTCGAGGCGCAGGTGGCGGTGGCCAAGCTCGGCGCCGACGTCGTGCTGCTCAACACCGGGCTACCGGCCGCGCAGCTGGCCACGGTGGCCGAGGAGCAGAAGATGCGCGTCGTGGTCACCGACGCCGACCTCCACGACAAGCTCGCCGACCTGCCCGACGACACCACGGTCGTCATCGCATGGCACGACGGGCCCGTCGAGCAGCCGACCCTGGACGAGCTGATCGCCCGCAACGGGCCCGGCACCTTGCCGCTGCGTCCGGCGGAAGGCCGCACGATCGTGCTGACGTCGGGCACCACCGGCCCGCCGAAGGGCGCCCGCCGGCCGAAGCCGAGCGGGCTGACGCCGGTGGCCGCGGTGCTCTCCGCGATCCCGTTGAAGGCGGGCGAGCCGGTGTTCATCGCGGCGCCGCTGCTGCACACGTGGGGCAATGCCGGCCTGCTGCTGGCCGTGCTGCACGGCTCCCCGGTGGTGCTGACCCGCAGTTCACGCCCGGTCCGGCGCTGGAGCTGGTGGAGCGGGAGCGCTGCGACGCCGTGATCGCGGTGCCGGTGATGCTGCAGCGCTGGCTGGAGCTGCCGGCCGACCAGCTCGCCGACGCCTGGCAGCAGCACCGGCCGCGGATCGTCGCGGTGAGCGGATCGGCGCTGCCCGCGCCCCTCGCGACGGCGTTCATGGACCGCTTCGGCGACATCCTCTACAACCTCTACGGCTCCACCGAGGTCTCGTGGGTGTCGATCGCGAGCCCGGCCGACCTGCGCGCCGCCCCGGGCACCACCGGCCGCGCCCCCGTCGGCACCCGCCTGGTGATCCTCGACGAGCACGACGAGCCCGTGCCGCCCGGTGTGGAGGGGCGGGTGTTCGTCGGCAACGACATGCCGTTCGAGGGCTACACGCGCGAGGGCGCCGACGTCGAACGGCACGGTGACCTGCTCGGCACCGGCGACGTCGGCAAGGTCGACGAGGACGGCCGGCTGCACCTGACCGGCCGGGCCGACGACATGATCGTCAGCGGCGGGGAGAACGTGCATCCCGGGCCGGTGGAGGAGCTGCTGGAGAAGCGCTCCGAGGTCCGCGAGGTCGCCGTGGTCGGGGTGGAGGACGAGAAGTTCGGGCAGGCGCTGGCGGCGTTCGTGGTGCTGAGCGACGGCGCCGGCGTCTCGGAGGACGACGTCCGGGGCTGGGTGAAGGCCGAGCTGACCCGGTTCTCCGTGCCGCGCGACGTGCACTTCCTCGACGAGCTGCCGCGCAACGCCACCGGCAAGGTCGCGAAGAAGGAATTGCCCCGTCTCGAAGTGTGACAGGTGACCCGTTCGAGTTAGGCAAGCCTGGGCTAGACTTCGGCGATGGCGGACGCCCTCGACTTCCGGTGCGCGGTACTCGCGCTCACCGAGCCGGTCGCGGGCACGGCGCCGGTCGCGGCCGGGTGGGTCTGCGTCGAGCAGCGCGGCGCCTGGCCGCGCAGCGCGGACGAGCACACCGATCCGTCGATCCGGGCCCTGCACGAGCGCGCCACTGCCGCAGGCTGGAAGCTCCTCCTGATCCGCACGGCCCGGCCGGGCACCGTCCGGGCCCACCCGCGTGCTGCTGGCCGACACCTCCCCCGCCGCGCCGCGGCTCACCACGCTCACCGTCGACGGGCCCGCGCGAGCTCGACGCGATCGTCCCCGGCGAGACCATCGGTGCGGAGTACCCCGGCGGGGTGCTGCTCGTCTGCACGCACGGCCGCCGCGACCGCTGCTGCGCGCTGGACGGGCGCGCGCTCGCCACCGCGGTGCGCAGCATCGGCGAACCCGACGTGTGGGAGTGCAGCCACCTCGGCGGGCACCGCTTCGCCCCCACCGCGCTGGTCCTGCCCACCGGCTACCTCTACGGGCGGATCGACATCGCCGGCGCCGTCGCGGCCGGGAAGGCCGCCGGCCTCGGCGAGATGGAGCTGGGCCAGTGCCGCGGCCGCTCCGCCTGGTCCCCCGCAGGTCAGGTGGCCGAGCTGGCCGTGCGCGAGCTGACCGGGCTGCGCGACGCCGCCGCGCTCACGGTCGCCGACGGCACCGGGCCGAACGTCGTCGTCGCCTCAGTCGAGGGCGCCCGCTGGTCGGTGCCGGTGTGGCAGTCGACGCGGCCGGCGCGGCCCGCGTCCTGCGGCGCCGCACCCACCCCGTCGACGAGCTGGCACGCCGGCGATCCCGTCGCGCTCTGACGGCGGCTCAGACCGGCACGCGCAGCGCCGCGAGCACCTCCGGGCCCGTGTACTCCAGCTGACGGTAGGCACGCCGGCCCCACCACCACGCCGCACCGATCCCGACCGCGACACCGAACGGGATCGCGATCCAGGTCGCCGCCGGGAGCACGCCCGTGCTGCCGAGCACCAGCAGGATCACGACCGGAACGGCCACCGCGAGCTGCACGAGCACCAGCAGCATCCGCCGCATGACGTGGGCGAGCCCGCCGCCGCTGGTGCTGGCGCCCAGCGGGTTGCGGCCCTTGCCGGTCGCCATCGCGTACGGCGACTGGACCGAGGCGAGCAACACCGTGCCGGCGCCCGCGCCCAGCAGCGCCGGGACCAGCGCGAGCACCCAGGGGTAGCTGTCGGTGGCGCCGGTGACACCGGGCAGGACGAGCGCCGCCAGCACGGCGACCGGGCTGACGATCAGGGCCCACGCCCACTGGCGGCCGCGGACGTCGACGCGTGCCGCGCCCGGCGTCGTGATCGTCTGCCAGACGGCGGAGCCGTCCATGCCGTAGAGGTTGCTCACCTGCATCGTCGCGAAGACGACGATCCACAGCGCGGCGAACGCCATGCCCGAGGGACCGACGCTCTGGGTCAGCGAGAACGCCGGCAGCAGCAGGCCGATGATGATCGAGACGAGCATCATCGTGCGGCGCTGGGCGTCGCGCCGCCACAGGGTGAGCTCCTTGCCGATCACGGCGCCCAGCGGGCTGTCGGGCAGCAGGGTCCGGCGCGGCGCACCGGCGTCGCGGGAGCCCGTCCTGCGCGGCCCGGCGCTCGCACCGCCGGCGGTCAGGCGCCGTACCAGCAACCGCGACCAGGCCGCGACGAGCAGTGCGTCGAGCACGGCCAGCGCGAGCAGCCAACCCAGTGCCGGTAGCCAGTCCTGCGCGGCCGCGGCGGCGACCGCGTTCGGGCCCCAGCCGCTCGGCAGGGCCCGCAGCGTCGCGGTGAGCGCCGGCGAGCTCTGGCCGACGATGATCGGGCCGAGCTGCTCGAACACCGCCCGCGCCGGCAGGTACGCGAGCCCGACGAGCGCGCCGAGCAGCACCCCGAGGTCCTTGCCCCGGCGGGAGCCGAGCACGGCGCCGACCCCGGCGATGACGACCCGGGACAGCAGCACCACCAGCGCGAGCTGCGCCGCGACCGCGAGCAGGGCCACGACCGCGGTCAGCAACCCGGCCGGCACCGCCACCAGGATCAGGCCGCTGAACAGGACGAGGGTCACCGTCGGGGACACGCCGACCACCGCGGCCCCCAGCAACCCGACGGCCAGTCGGTGCGGCCGGACCGGCAGCAGCGCGAAGTTCTCCGGGCGCAGGGTCTCGTCACCGCCGCCGGTGAAGATCGGGCCGAACAGCCAGCCCAGCATCCAGACGGCGAAGATCGCCGACGCGATGTCGGTGCCGACCGTGAGCCCGCCGTCATGGACCGCGATGAGCAACACGCCGATGACGGCCGCGACCAGACCCACGAATCCCCCGATGGCGAAGGAGACGCCGGCCTTCCCGCGGAGCGAGTTGCGCAGCACGCGCACCTTCATGCTGATCAGGACGCCAACCACGACAGCCCCTCCCCACCGCCGACGCGCCCACCCACGAGGTGCACGAACGCGTCCTCGAGGCTGCCCGCGCCCCGCACCTCGGCGAGCTCACCGGCGGCGACGACCTGGCCGCGCGTGATCACGGCGACCCGGTCGCACAGCGCCTCCACCAGCGCCATGACGTGGCTGGACAGCACCACGGAGCCGCCCGCGGCGACGAACCGCTGCAGGATGGTGCGGATCGTCGACGCCGACACCGGGTCGACGGCCTCGAACGGCTCGTCGAGCACGAGCAGCTTCGGGGCGTGGATCAGCGCCGTCGCCAGCCCGATCTTCTTGCGCATCCCCGCCGAGAAGTCGATCACCATCGTGCCGTCGGCCTCGGTCAGTTCGAGCACCCGCAGCAGCTCGTCGGCGCGCTCGGCGGCGGTCGCGCGATCCAGGCCGCGCAGGCGCGCCGTGTAGGTCAGCAGCTCCCGCCCGGTGAGGCGCTCGGGCATCGACAGCCCGTCGGGCAGGACCCCGACGACCTCCTTCGCCGCGACGGGATCCGCCCACACGTCGTGGCCGAAGATCCGCGCCGAGCCGGCGTCGGGGCGCAGGAGCCCCACCGCCATCGACAGCGCAGTCGTCTTGCCGGCCCCGTTCGGGCCGACGAGACCGAAGAACGAGCCGCTCGGCACGGTGAGCGACAGGGCGTCGACCGCGACGGTCGCGCCGAACCGCTTGGTGAACCCGTCGATCGCCAACGCGGTCGCCGCGCCGTGGAGCGCCGGTTCAGCCCGCTGCTCGCCCTGATCGATCTCGCGCACATCCACGATGGCGTCCCTCCCCGAACGGCACCGCCGACCGGTGCCAGAACAGGGTGAGCGTGGGCCACGGGCGAGCCCCCGCACCATCGACGTGGAGCAACGGTGTCACGCCCCGCGCGTCAGGGCTTCCTTACCGTCGCGACACCCTCACGAGGTCAGCGGCGACGGGTGCCGAACAGTCCGCGCGTGATCTCCCGGCCCAGCGCGCTGGCGGCCGAGCGCAGGAAGGACTTCACCACGGGCGAGCCCAGGACCTCCGAGACCATGCCCGGCTCCTCCTTCTCCCGACGGGCGGGCGGCGGCGGCGCGTCGACGGGGGCGGGCGGCGGCGGGGGCGCTTCGGCGATCTTCGCGGTGAGCTTCTCGTAGGCCGACTCGCGGTCGATCGTCTCGCCGTACTTCGGGTACAGCGCCGACCCCTTCGCCGCCGCCGTGACCGCCTCGCCGCCGATGGAGGCCATCAGCGAGCGCGGGGCGCGCATCCGGGCCCACGCGACCGGGGTGGGCGCGCCGCGCTCGGACAGCACGGTGACGATCGCCTCACCGGTGCCCAGCGAGGTGAGCGCCTCCTCCATGTCGTAGTTCTTGGTGTTGGGGTAGGTGCGGACGGTCTTCTTGAGCGCCGTCTGGTCCTCCGGCGTGAACGCGCGCAGGGCGTGCTGGATGCGGGCGCCCAGCTGCGACAGCACGTTGTTGGGGATGTCGGTGGGGAGCTGCGTGCAGAAGAACACGCCGACGCCCTTGGACCGGATCAGCTTCACGGTCTGCTCGATGCGCTCCAGGAACGCCTTCGACGCGTCGTTGAACAGCAGGTGCGCCTCGTCGAAGAAGAAGACGAGCTTGGGCTTGTCGAGGTCGCCCGCCTCCGGCAGGTCCTCGTACAGCTCGGCGAGCAGCCACATCAGGAACGTCGAGAACAGCCGCGGGTTGGCGGCCTGATCGGCCAGCTCCAGCAGCGTGACGACGCCCTTCCCGTCGATCTGTCGCAGCAGGTCGGCCGGGTCGAACTCGGGCTCGCCGAAGAAGTCCTCGCCGCCCGCGGCCTCGAGGTTCACCAGCGCGCGGAGGATGACCCCTGCTGTCGCGGCCGAGACCCCGCCGATGCCCTTGAGCTCGGCCTTGCCCTCGTCGCTCGTGAGGCGCTGGATGACCGCGCGCAGGTCCTTCGTGTCGAGCAGCGGGAGTTGCTGCTGGTCGGCCCAGTGGAAGATCAGGCCGAGCGTGGACTCCTGCGTGTCGTTGAGGCCGAGCACCTTCGACAGCAGGATCGGACCGAACTGCGTCAGCGTCGCCCGGATCGGCACGGCGCTGCTCGATCCGCCCAGCGACAGGAACTCGACGGGGAACCCGGTGGCCACCCAGTCGTCGCCGGTGTCCGCGGCCCGGGAGTCGATCTTCGGCCCGGGCTCGCCGGGCTTCGCCATGCCGGACAGGTCGCTCTTGACGTCGGCGAGCAGCACGGGCACGCCGGCGTTCGAGAGCTGCTCGGCCAAGCCCTGCAGCGTCTTCGTCTTGCCGGTGCCGGTGGCGCCCGCGACCAGACCGTGTCTGTTCAGCGTCGCGAACGGGATGCGGACACGCGCGGACGGGTCGACGGCGCCGTCGATCACGACCGTGCCGAGTTCGAGTGCCTCCCCCTCGGTCGCGTAACCGGCGGCGATCTCCTGCGCAGCGGTGTTCCCCACGGCGCCGGAGCCTAGCGGCACGACACCCCCGGAGTGCCGCAACCCGGCCGACCAGCACCTGCGGGGCTAATGTGACCCGTTGTGAACGACCGGATCGTGTGGATCGACTGCGAGATGACCGGGCTGGACCTCGCGAAGGACGCCCTCATCGAGATCGCAGTGCTGGTGACCGACGGCAATTTGAAGGTGCTCGGCGACGGCGTCGACGTGGTGATCCACGCCTCCGACGACGCGCTGGCCGGAATGCCCGACGTGGTGCGCGAGATGCACGCGAAGTCCGGGCTCACCGACGCCGTCCGCGCCTCCACCGTCGACATGGCCACGGCACAGCAGATGGTGCTCGACCACGTGCGCGAGTTCGTGCCGGAGCCGCGCGTCGCCCCGCTCGCCGGCAACTCGATCGGCACCGACCGCGGCTTCATCGCCCGCGACATGGCCGAGCTGGACCAGCACCTGCACTACCGCATGATCGACGTCAGCTCCGTGAAGGAACTGTGCCGGCGCTGGTTCCCGCGCGTGTTCTACGCGAAGCCCGAGAAGGGCCTCGCCCACCGCGCGCTCGCCGACATCGAGGAGTCGATCCGCGAGCTCGCCTACTACCGCGACACCCTCTTCGTCCCCCCGCCCGGCCCGACGTCCGAGCAGGCCCAGGCCGTCGCCGCGAAGCTGCTCGCCGGTGGCTGATACCCGTTTCCGGGACGAGCAAGGGGCACGCTAAGCTGATCCGGCACCCGGTTCGCCGGGTGGCATGGTGGGTGTAGCTCAGCTGGTAGAGCACCTGGTTGTGGTCCAGGGGGCCGCGGGTTCAAGTCCCGTCACTCACCCCATGTCGCGGCTCACCCCGCCGCACGGTTCGGGATCGACGTCTGTTAGCGTTGATCCAGCGCCGAGCGGTGGGGCGCAACGACAGGCGCCGTTAGCTCAATCGGCAGAGCAGCTGACTCTTAATCAGCGGGTTCGGGGTTCGAGTCCCTGACGGCGCACCAAACTAGCAGGTCAGAGCTTTGTCGCTCTGGCCTGCTACTTGTTTCGGGAGATCAAACCCGCCGGAAACCCGGCGCTTACTCTCCCGGAGGCCTTCGA
Source organism: uncultured Actinomycetota bacterium (assembly GCA_963727745.1). Classification (GTDB taxonomy): domain Bacteria; phylum Actinomycetota; class Actinomycetes; order Mycobacteriales; family Pseudonocardiaceae; genus Pseudonocardia. Next base: position 39,581 of record CAVSHL010000016.1, on the reverse strand, counting down.
TGGCACGCCCTCCTCTGCCGCTCGGGCACCACGGCAACGTCAAGGCATCGCGCTCTGGTGGGCGCTGGGTGGCCCGTTGCCGCTATCGAGGCTACGACGGTGTCACGCGCAAGCTGGAGCGCTGGGGAGGCTCCAAGACGGCCGCCCTCGCGTCCCTGCAGGACGAGCTGCAGCACCAGCGCGGCGAACGCGCCACCGTCGCCCTGAGATCTACGTCTCGGTTCCGCGAAGCCGCCGACATCTGGCTCGAGAAGATCCGCGAGCGCCGTGCCGACTCCAGCGCCGGCACGTACGAGAACTGGCTCAAGAACGTCGTCCTTCCCGAACTCGGCGAGCTGCTACTGCGCGAGTGCGACGTTGCGCATCTCGACGGCTTCTTCCGCCGGCTCGAACGCGCTCAGAAGGAGATCGTGGCGGACGACGGCACGGTGACCCAGCGACCGAAGTACGCGGCAAACAGTCGGCGTACGGTCCGCTCCGTCGTGTCCGGCATTCTGCAGCAGGCCGTCCTGCATCAGGCGATCCCGACGAACCCGGTCCGAGAGCTGGAGCGCATCGAGTCGGTGAAGGGCCACGCGCCGACGAAGCCGCGCGGCCTGACACCCGACGAACGGCGCCGGCTCCTCGACCACGTCGACACCGACAAGCGCGCAGCCGCCGCAGATCTCCCCGACATCATCCGCTTCGGGATCGGCACCGGCCTGCGCATCGGCGAGATCTGCGCTGTCCGCTGGATGGACGTCAATCTCGACGGCCTGGTCGTCGGCGACGGCGACGGCATGCGCCTGGTCCCGGTTCTCGCCGTCCGTCAGAACGTCTACCCGGTGACGGGCAAGGGTTTGGTTGTCCACGGCGGCAAGTCACCGATGGCACTGCGGATCGTTCCGCTCCCCCAGTTCGTGGTTCAGCGCCTCCGCGCGCGCCGGCTCGGCGACGAGCCGCCGGGGATGCCCGTCTTCGCCTCCGCCGGCCGCGACGGCCGACCCACGTACCGGTGGCCGTCGACCCTGCGCCGCCGCGTGCGTGTCGAACGCGCGAAGGTCGGGCTCGAGTGGATGACCCCGCACACCTGGCGGCGGACCTACGCGACCATCCTGGACGACGAGATGACCCTGACAGACCGCGCCAAAGCAGACCTCCTTGGCCAGTCCAAGTTCCTCAAAGACACCTACGTCAGCAGAGGTGAGCTGCATCCCGACGCCGCAGTCTTCCTCGACGCCGCGCTCCGATAGCCGGTCGCGTCATCCGACGAGAGACCCGCAGCAAAATCGAGTGCCAGGTCGCGCGACCCAGCTGACCCACCGGCATCGGGCAGAGGCTGCGGAGAGGCCACGCGGCAGCGTGAACCACCCGGGCCTCATTGCTGCTCGTGCCCAGGCCCAGAGCTGACGTCACGGCGCCACGAACGCGGTAACGGCGGATGCGGTGCCGGCGACACAGAATCGCCAGCATCACTGGCGCCGCTCCCCCCGGCCATCCAGCAGCAATCGCACACGCGCCTCGATCGTCAGCGACGAGACCAGGTGAGTGCCAGTGCGCCGGACGCACGGCAACGGAACCGGCGGCGACGATCGGAGGGATCGCATGGCACTTACGCCGCTGCACGATGCCGATCCGCGCAGAATCGCCGGTATGCGCCTGCTTGGACGGCTCGGAGCCGGCGGGATGGGGTTGGTCTACCTCGCCGAAGGAGTCGACCGGCGCTTCGTCGCGATCAAGCAGATGCGCGCCGAACTCGCCGACGACCCATCGTTCCGGTCCCGGTTCGCCCGCGAGGCGACCGCGCTCGTCACGGTGCAATCCAGATACACCGCCCGAGTCCTGGCCATCGACAGCGACGCAGCTCGCCCCTTCTTGGTCATGGAGTACGTCCGCGGCAGCTCAGTCTCCGAGCAGGTCAGCACCGACGGACCGCTCTCCGGCCGGCAGCTGCGCGAGCTCGCCCTCGGACTCGCCGAAGCCCTGGTCGCGATCCACGCCGTCGGCGTCGTACATCGAGACCTGAAGCCGTCCAACGTGATCCTCGGCCCCGCACGGCCTCGCGTGATCGACTTCGGTATTGCGCAGATCGCTGACGCGGTCGCACTCACCGGGACGGGATTCGCGATCGGCTCGCCCGGCTACATGGCACCCGAACAACTCACAGGTCAGGCCGGCAGCGCTGCTGATGTCTTCTCATGGGCGCTGACGGTCCTCTACGCGGCAACGGGTCGCCCCCCGCTGGGTACCGGACCAGCCGTCGCCCTGGCCCATCGAGCCGCCCACGACACGCTCGACACCTCGACGCTTCCGCAAGACCTACGGGCCGTCATTGATGCCGCGCTCGCACAGGATCCCGACGCTCGACCGACTGCAGCGGAACTGGTCGAAGGTATGACCACTGACCACGAAGGTCCGGAAGTCGCGGGCGCAAGTCGATCCCCTCGACGCACGACACCCACGGGAACGCGGCTGGCCACGCGACTCAGCGGCGCCTTCCGAACCCATCACCGACGCGACACCGTGATGATCCTGGTTGGGATCACTATCGTGGTGCTCATCGCAGGCGCGACGGCCCAGATCATGCGGCCTCCACCCACCGCTTCAGACGCCACAGTGAACAGCGGCGCCGCACGTCTCCCCGTCGCACAACGCACCGCAGAGGAGCAAGCCGCGCAACTGGCCAAGGCGTCCGACATTGCAAAGCAGGTCGACAGTCAACGCACCTCGGCGGCGCAGTTGGCGACTGGCATTCGAGAGCAAGTCGGCATCGCTCCTGACGACGTGAGCTGCCCGCCAGCGCCAGCGGCTGTTGGGGCCTCGGTGCGATGCCAAGTCCAGCTTCACGGCCAGCGAGTGGCTTTCACCGCGACGACCACCTCCGCCGGAGGCGCCGTGCGCTTCGCCCCATCGGGATTCGTCATCGCGCGCCAAGTCGCCAACGGGATGACACAACAGCTTGCCCAACAGTTCCGTGTTCCGACCACCGTCACCTGCAACAGTGGCGGCCGTGCGTTCGTCATCGGCCCGCCCGGAACGACGTTCACATGTATCGCTGCACGGACTGACAATCCCAGTTCAGCCTCGGCTTACGTCGTCACGATCACCGACGGCCAGGGCCACGCGAGCTTCCGCCCAGCCCGACGATGAAGGCATTGTGCGTGTGAGCAGCCGAAGTGGCGGCGCACCTCGTCCTGAAGGTCGTTTGGAGAGGCTCGACCCCGCGACCTGACGGCTCTTCGACCCGATGTTCGACGGTAGGCCAGCATCGGCGTCCGTGCTGCTCCTCCTATCTGTCCATGACTAGCCGTGTTCAGTGCCGACCGGTAGTGGGCAAGAGTAAATCGTGGGCATTTCCGTGGGCCCGACGGCACGTGCGGCGGAGTGCCAGCCAATCCGCGCCGCGACGATTGGCCGGCGTCGTCCCGCCAGAGCACTACGTCGCCGTCGCCTCCACCACCCAACGCCTCGACGTCGTACCCCACGACCCCTGCCACACGCCCTGACCGGACACACCGGAACCAGGCCACGCCTCCGAAGCGGTTAGTGATCACCTTTGCCGGACCGGGCGGGGAACGGGGTTACGGCCCTACCGCGTCACGCTCGTCGGGTCCTTCCTGGAGACCGGACAGCTCCTCCCGCAGGAGCCCTGAGAGATGCATTCCAACCTCAGACCGACACCAACGGGTTGCAGGCCCTTCGCGAGGCTTGGTCGTTCTCACGGTCACTGCAAGACTCCGTCCACTGAGGAGCCAGTCAGCTCCGAGGCTGTCAAGCCGATGCGCCGGCTACATCCGCGCACCAGGAAGCAGGAGTCGGCGATGGACGATTTGCGCACGGGGAAACGGGCTTCGCGGACGCTTCTGGTCCTGGTGTGTCTCGTCGGGCTGTGCAGTGCGTGCACATCGGCCAGCGGCCCCGTCTCTTCCTCTGCCTCTTCCTCTGCCTCTGCCTCTGCCGATCCGGTCAAGGCCGCGGCGGTGATGAAGGTCGTCAAGGACACCATGGCGGACGCCCACCTGAGAGCCGTGATCGTTCGTGTCACGATCGATGGCAGGGAAATCGTCACCGAGGCTGTCGGCGACTCGATGACCGGCGTGCCCGCTACAACCGACATGCACTTCCGCAATGGCGCGGTTGCCATCTCCTACGTCTCCACCTTGCTGCTGCAACTCGTCGACGAGAAGAAGGTCAGCCTCGACGACAAGGTGTCGAAGTGGCTTCCCGAGATCCCCTACTCCGACAAGGTGACTCTGGGCCAGCTGGCCCAGATGACCGCGGGCTACGCTGACTACGTGCACGCCGGCCCCGAGCTGGCCGAAATTCTCTACGCGGACCCGTTCCGCACGTTCACGCCCCAAGACCTCATCGCGTTCAGCACCAAGCGGCCGCTGATCTACGAGCCCGGAACGAACTGGAACTACTCGCACACGAACTACGTCATCCTCGGACTGGCCCTGGAGAAGATCACCGGGAAGGCCATGCCGGCGCTGATGCAGGAGAAGGTGCTCGGCCCCCTCGGGCTCAACAACACGACCGATCCGGGAACACCGGCGATCACAGAGCCCGCGCTGCACGCCTTCTCCTCTGAGCGCCGTGGGGCCGTCAACGTCCCTGCCGGCATGCCGTTCTACGAGGAATCGACCTATTGGAACCCGTCGTGGAGCATCACCCGCGGCGCCATCCAGAACAGCAACATCTATGACGTGAACGCCACGGCTGTCGCGATCGGCACCGGGAAGCTCCTGTCGCCCGAGTCCTACCAGAAGATGCTGACCAAGGACCTGATCGGCAGGACGAGCGCAGTGCCCGGATGCACCACCTGCCGGGCCCAATCCACGAGCTACACCTATGGACTCGGAATCGTCTCCTCCGGCAACTGGGTCACGCAGACCCCCCTGTTCAGCGGTGAATCCGGAGCATTCGCTTACCTGCCCTCGCAGAAAGTCGCCATCGCCGTCGCCGTCACCTACGGCCCGGCCGCTTTCGACTCAACCACCGGCGCGTACGAGAACTCAGCCAACGTCCTGTGGAGAAAGATCGGGGCAGCGCTCGTTCCCGACGACGCTCCGCCCCCAGTGCAGTAGACAGTGTCGAAGGGCCCAACGGTTCCATGGAGCCGGACCGGGACACGTCGCAGCGCACGTGACGCGTACGTGTCAACCGGTTGGCCGGTCCGTCCCTGGGTCGTCGAGGTTGTCGCCGCGCTGCGTGGCTGTGTGGAGTTCGACTGCGCGGACGATTCGACGGCGGGCTTCCTGGCCGGTGGCCAGCGCCTCGGTGCGCGCGAAGCGGCGCCCTGCCATGGCGAGGGCTGATTGATCGCGGCGGCGGCAGATTTCGGCGCGGTCGCGGTCGAGGAACCGGCGCGCGGCGTGGAGGTGCCCGACGTGCTGATCACAGGTGAAGGACCAGAACAGGGCGGCCCGGGGATCTTCGAAGTAGATCAGGCCTGCCCACACCGGCTGTGCGCCGCACTGGCGGGGTTGGGTCGTGGCGCCGGTGACGAACGCGCCACAGCCGTCGGCGGTCGGTATGAACGGTGCGCGGATGCGTGGTCCGACGAGGGACGGGTCGATGTCCATGGGCTCTCCCCGGGTGGGTACGACGATGACGGGGTCACCCGGGGGAAGCGAGGACCGGCAGCAGCGTGCGGGCCGCCGCCGTGGCCGGGCAAGTCCCGTGCTGTGTGACCTCGACGAGCGGAACCAGAGGCTGTGGACAACTCGCGGTGGCGGCGCTGGCGACGGACCACGAGGGGTCAGCGGAACAAGGACAGTTGTGCACCGACGTCGCGGGCGAGCACGTCGCGCGCGATCGCCTCCAACGTCGCGGACAGGCGGCAGCGCTGGCGGTCGGCCTCGGACTCCCACGGCATCGGGTAGCCGCGATGCCACCGAGCAGGTGGCGCAGCGCTTCGGCCTGCCTCGATCCACCGCTGGTTCAGCTCGACCAAGCGGATCCCGTCATCGGCGGTCATGCGAACGGCGGCGAAGTCGACCGTCACGGCGACCGGCACCCGGACTGGTACGGCGCTGTGGTCGCCTTCCTGGACCTCGATCCACGCTCCTCGGTGGGTGAGGTTGCGCCAGACACCGTCCGGGTCAATGCCGGCGCAGCCGTGGAACTGCTCGCTGCGGACCCTCGCCACCGCCGCGGCCCGGCCAGCGACGTGCAGCTCGAGCAGCACCTGCCAGTGAATTGCGAACCGAACCACCCGCCCGAGCAAAACCTCATCGACGATCACGAGTCCAACCCCTCAACCCTGCCGCCCTGCCCGTCGTCAGTGGTGTCGGGCTCGTCGACGACGAACTCGGATCCGCACAGACCGCACGTGATCGGACCGAGGGCCAGCACCGAGCGGGCGACCCGGATCCGCCGCGCCGGCTCGCACGCACAGACCGCGGACGGGCTGTTGCGGCTGGTTCCCGCCGGGCCGGGCCCAGCCTCGCCGCGGCGAAACGCGATGATCGCCGAAGTCAGACCGGCAAGCTCGTCGCCGTAGACGACAGCGGTGTCGTCGGGCAGTCGGGTGCCCGACCAGCCCCGGTTGCCGTCGAGGTCGACGCTGATGCCCAGCTCGGTCCCAGGTCGCGGAAGCGCCGGTTGTGGTAGCGGCCTTGTCGGCTGGTGTCCTTGATCCCCCGCCTGCACGCGACCCGGTGCGCGGCCTCGTGCAGCAGCGTCGCCATTACCGCCCGCGCACCCCGACTCAGTCCCTCCCCACCCACGAACAACTCCGCCATCCCCGGCGCGCCCGGCCGGCCGCCGGCGGCGTCGTGACCAGGGTCTGTGGTGTCGGTGACGTACCAGCGCGACGCCGCGAAGTGGCCGAGCGTGACCTCGCCACGCCATGTCGCGCTCAACGCCGCCACCAGGTGCTCGGTGATCGTCGCGCCGGCCTGTCCGGCGGGGGTGTTCACACCGGCCACCAGCGGGCCTCGACCGGCTCGGCCACGTCGCCGCCACGGGTGCGGCACAGCGCGGAGCGGTCCCAATGGGAGAACGCCGGCGCGGGGAGTCCATCAGCCACCCGCCAGAACGCCGGCGGGACCGGGATCACGTCCTCTCCGCACCCGGGACAGATCAGGGCGTTCGGATCGACCAGTGGCTCGGTGGTCGGCGCGGTCGCGGTGCTGGTGGTGGACATGGCGGTCGCCTCCGGCAGGCCAGGGGCCTGTCGGCCCGGCTGTGGGTGGCGGGCGCTTCACCCCGCCACCGCACGAGCGGCCAGGCCGGCCGCAGAGGCTCACTCTCAAGGGCGGACGCAGTCCGTCGCCGCAGGCGATCGCGCAGCGACCCTTGACAGTGAGGGCGGCCGAGTCAAGCTCCGGGCCGACTGGCCGCCCCGCCGAAGGCGGGTCCACCAGTAGCTGCTTGGCCCGAGCGGCCCTGAGCGACAACCCAGGACACAACACTGCCGCCCCTCACCGACCGTGTTCGATGTGCCGGTGATTAGGTGATCTCGTCGGGCTGCAGGTCAAGCCGGACGCGAAGGTAGTGGGTGAGGTGGCGCCAGCGTCCGTGTTCGAAGCACCCGTCGGCGTCGACCTCGACCACCAGGTTCGGCTCGGTCGCGGTGTAGACGAGGTCGTCGGTCGACCAGTGCCCGAACCGGTTCGCCGGTAGCAGCGCCGGCCACGGGTGGGCACCGTCTGGTCCGGTGAGGAGCTTGCCGAGTTCACGGCGGGCCGCCAGCGGAAGCGGGCCGGTGCGGCCGACGACCCGAAGCCGGCCCTCATCGTCGTGACGGCCCAGCAGGAGCGCGTCGGGGGCGTTCAGCGGGCCGACCACCCCGCCGACGATGGCCTCCGCGGTGTGGTGGGCGCGGACCTTCTGCCATGCGGCCCGGCTGCGGTCGTGGCGGTAGCCGCGGCGGCGGTCTTTCACGACCACGCCCTCGATACCCGCGTCGGCGTGCTGCTCCATCCACGCTTCTGCTCCGGCGATCTCACGGGTGGCCGGCATCAGCAGCAGCGGCTCCCCACTTCCGGCCAGCAGCTTCCGCAGGCGCTTGCGCCGGCGCTTGTACGGCTCGCCGCGCAGGTCCTGCCCGGCGAGGGTGAGCACGTCGAACACCGCCAGCACCGCCGGCGCCAACACCCCCGACCACGCCGCTCCGTTGTCGACGACGCGGGCGGCGTGGTGTGCCGAGGATGGGTGGATGCGACGTTGCAGCGCAGCGAAGCTGAGTCGGCTCCCGCTGTAGACGACGAGTTCGCCGTCGAGCACCGTCCCGGGTGGTACCCGCTGGTGCAGGGCGGCGACGACTTCGGGGAAGTAGCGGGTCAGCGGCCGCTGCTGGCGCGATTGCAGCAGCACCCGGTCGTCACCGGTGCGGAAGGCCAGGCAGCGGAACCCGTCCATCTTCGGCTCGAACGACCACCGCCCGCCGCCATCGTCGACAGGCAACTCGGCGGCGGCACGCGCGACCATCGGCGCAAGGGGAGGCAGCAACTCGACGAAACCGGCAGATGCTCCCACCCACCAACTCTAGGCACGTCACAGCGCGCTGACCTGCAGCGAACTGACCGTGGCGATCAGCACGTACTGGTCAGCAGCGTGGATGCAGCGCAGACTCCAACGGTGGACAAACAGGCAGTGCACGAGGAGATGGAGCGGGTCCGCGCGGACTTTCATCGCTTCCTCGACGAGGCCACGGTGACCGACCTGCGGCAGCCGTCGCAGGGGACGCGCTGGACCAACCGGCAGCTGCTGTTCCACATGCTGCTCGGCTTCCTGGTGGTCAGGATCCTGCTGGTCCTGGTCCGCCTGTTCGATCGGTTGCCTGCCTCGGTGAGCCGGGGCTTCGCCCGGCTGCTGAACGCGGTGACCGTTCCCTTCGACGTGGTGAACTACGCCGGTGCGCGGGTCGCAGGCACGGTGTTGACGACGGGCCGGATGACCGCGCTCTTCGACTGGGTGGTCGCAGCGCTGGGTCGCCGGCTCGACCGGGAGACCGACGCCGATCTCGGCCGGGGGATGCACTACCCGACCCGATGGGACCCGTACTTCCAGGACTACATGACCCTGGCCGATGTCTACCGGTTCCCGATCCAGCACTTCGATTTCCACGCCCGCCAGCTCACCCTGCAGCGCGGCGGCCATCAGGGCGCGCGGTAGCTGGGCCTTCGGCCGGCAGGCCCGGTGCGTGCACCTGAGCACGCAGTTCGACGGCCAAGGCCTGCACGCGGCGGGCGATGTCGTCGCGCATGAGCCGCATGCGCGCGATGCCGTCGATCCCTCGTTCGGACGGCTCGTCGGTGTCCCAGTTGCGCAGCTCGACGCTGTCAGGAACATCGACGCGGGCGTCGCGGCCGAGGGTGACGACCAGATCGACGCGGTGGAGCAGCTCGGGGTCGACGGGTCTGGGGGTCTCGCCGGACATGTCGGCCCCGACCTCGGTGAGCGCCATGGCGGACAGCTCGTTGATCGAGCTGCCTGGGTTGGTTCCGGCGGAGTGGACCTCGACCTGGTCGCCGGCGACCTGGCGCAGGAGGCCGGCGGCCATCTGGGACTTGCCGCCGTTGCGCACGCAGACGAACAGCACGCTGGGGATGTCGGACACGGTGTGCTCCTCGCAGGCTGGTCAGGGGGTGGCCGGGACGAGCTCGTCGACGAGCACGCGGACGCGGCGTTCGACCTCGTCACGGATCGGGCGGACGGCGGCGACGTCGAGGCCGTTGGGGTCGTCGAGAACCCATTCCTCGTAACGGCGGCCGGGGAACACCGGGCAGGCGTCACCGCAGCCCATGGTGATCACGACATCGGCAGCCCGGACGACCTCGTCGGTCCACGGCTTGGGGTACTCGCCGCTGATGTCGATCCCGCGCTCCGCCATCGCTGCGACCGCGGCCGCGTTGACCGAGGTACCGGGCTCGGACCCGCCGGACCAGGCGATCGCGCGGCCAGCGGCGAGATGGTTCAAGAACCCCAGCACGAGCAGGATCCCGATCGAGCCGAACGAAGCGAGCACGTCACCCGCTCAGAACGGGTTGAACGCCAGAACGGTCACGAGCGCCCACGTTGCGGCAGCCACATTGGAGTGCGGTGAGAACGGGACGCCTGCGACACCTCAGTGACCTCGATCCAGGCGCAGCGCCAGCGAGGGACACGCCCGTACGGCTCCTCGCGCGGCCGCGTGGAGAGCGGCCGGCACCGGACCGTCCTCGACGACCGGGTATCCCCACTCGTCGAGCCGGACGAGTTCGGGAAGCAGCTCCCGACAGATCCCGTGGGCGTGGCAGGTGATGGGTTCGACGCGCAGGCGCCGGGCCGGGCGGCTCATCGTGGCTGCCCGCCGGGGACGGGCATCCAGGACGGCTGCCCGATCCAGCGGCACGGCCGGCCCGCGGCGTGGCGCGCGACGTCCTCGGCGAACACGCGCAATGTCGACGCCGCCAGCTCGACGGCCCCGTCGGGGTGGGCACAGGCGCCCCGGCCGGGGATCACGGCCAGGCGCGAACGTAGACGGCTCGCGACCTCGCCCGCGCGGTCGGGCCGCGCCGCGAGCTCGTTCATGTCGTCGGCGATGGCGGGCAGCCCGAACATGCAGGGCCCGCACTGGCCGGCCGACTCGCCGGCCAGGTAGCGGAGGACCCGTGCGGATTCGGCCACCCCGCACGCCTCCACCGGCAGTGCGATCACCGAGGCGATCCCCAGCGCCGAGCCCGTTCCCCGGGCGCCCTCGTGGGAGAAGGGCATCGTCTCGGCCTCCGTGCCGAGCCAGGTGCCGCCGAAGCCACCGACGAGGACGGCCTGCGCAGGCACGAGGGGGCCGCCTGCCATGTGCAGGATCGCGCCGAGCGGGGTGCCTTGCGCGATCTCGTACACGCCAGGGTCGTCCACGGCCCCGCCGACCGTGACCAGCATGGTGCCCGGCGACTCGACCGTCCCGGCCTTACGGAACCAGGCGTCGCCGTTGCGGGCGATCAGTGCCAGGTGTGCGAGGGTCTCGACGTTGTCGACGAGCGTCGGCCGGCCACGGACACCGCGTTCCGTCGGTCGCGGGTGGCGACCGCGCGGTCGCGGGTCACCCCGGTCGAGGAAGTTGACCAGCGCGGTCTCCTCGCTGGCGACGTAGCGGCGCGGTATCTCCACGATGCGGATCGCGGTGCGCCTCGGCCCCCGTTCGCGCAGGGCGTCGACCAGCGCCGGGATCGCGGTGCTGCGCTCGTGGACGCACACCACCGCATCGGTCGCGCCGACAGCGTGCGCGGCGAGCTCGATGCCGTCGATCACCAGGTGGGGCGCCAGTTCCATCAGTGTCCGGTCCTTGGTGCTGGTCGGGTCGCCCTCGCATCCGTTCGCCACGACCGTCCGCGGTCCGCGTCCGGCTGCGACGGCGGCGAGCTTGCGCGCGGTCGGGAAGCCGCCGCCCCCGCGGCCCCGCAGACCGGAGCGTTCGACCAAGGCGATCAACCGTGCCGCGCCGTCCCGGCCGGGGAATGCGCCGGTCGGCACCGGCCCGTAGCGGCGACGGTGCTCGGCGAGATCCGCGGGCATCCCCGTGTCGGCCCATCCCGCGAGCAGGCGCACCTCGCGCACGGCCGGCTGCACGGCGACCCCCGACGGTGTCGTGGCCGAGACGTCGACCACGGCCGCGCTGCGCTCGTCGGCGGTGCTCACGACATCCACGCCTGCCGGCGGGCATCCCGGCCGGGATCGCGGACGCGTAGCCGACGCGCGATCGCGAGGATCACCGCGATCGCGCAGGCCGCGTAGATGAGCACTACCCAGCCGAGCTGCGTGTCGGGGCCACCGATGCCGATCCCGTGCAGCATCGCGACCGGCCACAGCGCGTAGGCCGAGAAGTGCACGACCCGCCACAGGCGCAGTCCGATCCGCGCGCGGAGCAGGCTGGTGACCAGCACCGCGAGGACCAGATCCAGCGCGACCGCACCCAGCCCGAGCCAGAACGGGTGGTAGCCCGACACGAACGGCACCACGGCGTCGAGCCACTCGATGCCCGCGTACGGATCGACGATCGCCGAGGCGATGTGCACGCCCAGGAACACGAGCGTGATCAGCGACAGGTTGCGGTGCATCGCGTGCAGGGTGAAGCGGGGCCAGCGGGCACTGGTGACGCGGCCGGTGTGGATCGCACCCAGCACGGTCGTCGCCGTCAGCAGCAGCGCGGTGACGAGACCGGTTCCGCGGCTGGCGAACCACATGCTCTGCCCCATCTCAGTCCTGCCCCATCTCAGTCCTGCACCGTCTCGGCCGACCAGCCCGCGGTGGTCGTGATCGTCCCGTCGATCGCGACGAGTCGGGCGGGCAGCCGGCACTGCTCGAGCCACGCCGGTGCGTGTGCGCCCATCACGATCGCCGCCGTGCTCGCGGTGTTGGCGTCGACGCAGGTCGCAGCGGCGACGCTGGCGGTCCGCCAGTGTTCCTCAGGAACGTCGCCGGTGCGGGGGTCGACGATGTGGTGCACGGTCCGGCCCGCGCGACGCCAGGTGCGGACACCGATCCCCGACGTCGCCACGGCGCCCGAGGCGATGGTGACGATCGAGTCGGGTTCGGCGAGCGCTTCGACGTGGTCGTCGCCGACCGCCAGCCGCCAGCCACCGGGCGGCGCGTCGCCGGCCACACGTACGTCCCCGCCGAGGCCGACGAGCACTCCGCACCCGGCCGCAGCGGCCGCGTTGACAGCGATCCGGTCCGCAGCCAGTGCCTTCGCGGTGGCGCCGAGATCGAGCTCGACACCGACCGGCACCAGTACCTTGCGATCCTCCGGACTCCAGCCGATCCGCCACCATCCGGGCGCCGGGACCGCCGGCGCGGCCCCTGCCTCGGAGTCATGGTCGATCCCGGAGAAGTCCCGGTCGTACCCCAGGGCGCGGACGGCTGTGCCCACCGTCGGATCCACGACGCCGTTGGTCAGCTCCGCCGCGCGTAGCGCGACCGTGACCGCCTCGGCCAGCAGTGGGGCGACGGTCACCCAGGCTCCAGCCTGGTCGTGCACCTCGGAGATCTCCGAATCCGACCGGAACCGGCTGCACGCCGCATCGATCGCGGCGAGTTCGTCGTGCAGGACGTCCGCAGCCGCCGCGAACCCGTCCGGGTCGGCCACCGCGAGTTGGGCGGTGGTCCCCAGCGCCGGGTGGATCGCCCACCTCGGGACCTGCTCGTCGATCACGACGCACCTGTCGAAGCGTGCCGCCGGTTGGTCGACGGCGCTGCGGGCTGCGGCGCCTGGCTCGGCGGTGACAGTCGACGGTGAGGCGTTGCGGTGGGCGCGCTGGAGGGCTTCGGGGTCCCGGTAACCGGTGCGGGCGTCGCAGTTTCCGATGGCAGAGCGCTCGGAGCCGCCTGCTGCGTCGCGTCCGGGCCGGACGCCGTGTCGAGTCCTGCTGTTCCTGCGGTAGCCGACGGTGCGGCGCCGGCGAACACCACACCGAACAGGACAGCGAGCGCGGTCCCGCCCGCTGCGGTCCACCCGGTCACGAAACCGGCGCGGCGCAGGCCGGCCGCGCGGCGTACCTGTGGATGTTCCGGCCCCAGCTGCGCGCCGGGGGAGGTCGAACTCATAGATCACCGTTCCTCGTGCGTGTCTGGCGACTGCGGGATCGGGGGTCCCTCGTCCTGTCCGAGACTTGCGGCCGGATCTGTGAGAGTTCTGAGAAAGGGCGGTGGCACACGAGCGCGCCGCCAGGGCTCCGCCACACTGGGACGCGTGGCCGCACCGTCCGCTCCAGAGCCGTCCCGTGGCGACGACGCCCAGGTCTTGGCTCCCCGGGTCCTCGTGGTCGAGGACGACCGCCGCCTGGCCACGCTGCTCGACGAGCTGCTGACGGCTCAGGGTTTCGCCGTCGAGATCGCCGCCGACGGGCAGGCCGGGCTCCACGCCGGGCTGACCCGCCGCTACGAGGTGCTGCTGATCGACCGCGGCCTGCCCGGGATCGAAGGTGTCGACCTGATCACCCGGCTGCGGTCGCGCGGGATCCTCACACCCATCCTCGTGCTCACCGCCCGCGGCGCCCTCACCGACCGGGTCGAAGGCCTCGACGCGGGCGCCGAGGACTACCTGACCAAGCCCTTCGAGGTCCCCGAGCTCCTCGCCCGTCTCCGTGCCCTGCTACGCCGCCACGCCGATCGCGCCGAGTCGCTCGCCCTGGGCCGGCGCAGGCTCGATCTCGCCGCGCGCAGGGTCGTCGACGACGACGGCACCCACCTGACGGGGAGATCGCGCACCGAACCGGCGGAAGCCGATGTCGAACTGACCGAGCGCGAATGCGCGCTGCTGGCAGTCCTCGCGTCCCGGCCCGCCCGCGTGTTCACCCGGGCGGAACTGCTGGAGCGGGTCTTCGACGCGGAGTCACCCGGCGCCGTGGACACCTACGTCAGCTACCTGCGCCGCAAGCTCGGCAAGGACGCCGTCGTCACCGTCCATGGGCTGGGGTATCGACGGGGCACGGCGTGACCGGATGGCGCCTCCAACCACGACGCACAGCTCCGCCGGCACCGCGGGAGGACCGGGTACTGCTGCGCCGCGCATGGTGGCGCAGCGTCGTCCAGACCGCCGTCGGCATGACGGTGGTGCTGGTGCTGATGGGCGGTGTGGCTCTGGTGCTGGTCAACCGGCACCAGTCCGCTGCGCTCGACGACCAGCTCACCCAGATCCTGGCGATCGCCGACGACGTCGGAGACCCACCACCGGGCTTCTACCTCGCCCAGCCTCGCGACGACGGCACCGTCGAGACGACGCCCCGCACACCGGATCCGGTCGCGGCACTGCTCACCAGGACCACCGGCGGCTCCCCCGACGATCCTGCGCTGAACCGGCCGCACGACGTCGCGCTGCCCGGCGCCGGCATCTACCGCGTCCAGCTGGTCCGACGACCCGACGGGCAGCAGTGGGCGATCGCGAACGATCTCGCGGGACTGCGGACCGCTCAGCAGGAGGTCCTGCAGGCCATCCTCCTGGCCGAGGCCACCGGGTTGGCCGGAACACTGGCCGCAGCAGCACTGCTGTCCCGCCGCGCCGTGGCACCGCTCGCCCGTGCCCTGCGGCTGCAACGCCGGTTCGTGGCCGACGCCTCGCACGAGTTGCGCGCTCCATTGACGGTGCTGCACACCCGCGCCCAGATCCTCGCTGCCCGACCTGACATCGACCCCGACAGCTCGCTCGGGACCAGTCTGAACGGCCTGGTCGAGGACACCCGCGCCTTGGGCGAGGTGGTCGAGGATCTACTCGTCTCCGCCGAGCTCGACCACCATCCCCGCCGGACACAGCCGGTGGACTTGGACGACCTGGCCGCAGCGGTGTGCCGCAGCATGGCCGCCCACGCCGCCACGGAGAAGCTCCACCTCGCCCACACCCACGGCTGTGCCGAGCCAGGACCGCTGCTGGTGGACGGGTATCCGGCCGCGCTGCGCCGGGCCATGACCGCCCTCGTCGACAACGCCATCGCGCACACGCCGCCGGGCGGGACCATCGTGCTGCACACCGGCATCCGCGACGGTCGCGCGGAAGTGGTCGTGACAGACACCGGTATCGGGTTCGACCGGTCGACCGCTGATTCGCTGTTCGTCCGCACACAGCACACCGACCGCGGCGCCCGCCCCCGCTTCGGCCTCGGCCTAGCGCTCGTGCGCGAAATCGCACACGCCCACGGCGGCACGATCACCGCCGACGGACAACTCGGGCACGGCGCCCGGTTCACCCTCCGCCTTCCCGTTCATTGCTGAGCGGCTCCGCCCCGGCTCCCAGAACTCTCTCAGGTCCGCCGCTGAGGATGGCTGAGTCCACGCAGTGGATGCCAGCCTCCCCACCCCGGGCCATGCCGAGGAGCACGATGCCGACCTTCATCAACGGAATACCCCTGCACGCACTCGCCGTGCACGCAGTCGTGGTCCTCGTCCCTATCGCCGTGCTGGGCGGGATCGTGGTGAGTCTCTGGCCGGCCGCCCGCCGGCGGTACGGATGGCTACTGGTCGCCGAAGCCGTCCTCGCCGCGATCAGCATCCCCATCGCCACGAGCAGCGGCGAAGACCTCGAACACAGCCTCCCCCGGTCAGCGCTTATCCAGACCCACGCACACCTCGGCGACGAACTCCTGATCTTCGTCGTCCCCATGGTGCTGCTACTGGCCGCGTTCGTCCTTCTGCACCACCGCAACGAGACACCGGCGTCACGGGAAGGTCCCGGCACCACGACCGCCCCACCGCAACTCACCGGCAGCATGCGGATCGCCGGGGCCAGCCTCGCGGGGCTCATCATCGCCTTCTCGGTCGTGTCGGCTGTTCAGGTCTACCGGATCGGCGACTCGGGTGCCCGCGCCGCATGGTCGGACAAGCAGTACACCTCCACCTCACAGGACGAGGCGGGATAGTGCGGCCGTACCGCCCCTGACCACCGCGCGCCATCGGGCACGACGCCAGCCTGCCGCAGGCCGACGCCTGCACCATCGCGCTGCTGTTGGCGTGCGCGCTCCTGTTCACGGCGACGACCGTCACCGTCGATGCGCTGACCGCGCCCGGCCCGGAACGCCCGGCTGCGAAGCTCGCCGAATGGGCCCGCGACCACGACCTCAGCTAACCCGGGTCACCGACCTCGACCGGACCATCAAACAACTCCGCGGCGATGCCACGGATCGAGCTTCCGACGCTGTACCGCCAGCGCCCTCGATGAACGTGGTCTGTTTGCTCCGGCAGCCCGCGCATGACTGCCGCATAAACGGGCCGGGATGCCCGGGCCAGCGACTGATCGCTATCGTCCCGCTCATGCCGCCCCGCCGAATCCTTACTGGCGAGGACGGCAGCTTGCGTCTTGGAGTCCTTCTGCTCCTGGCGTTAGGGAGCGCGGTCGTCGTTCTCGCCCTCGCGGCCCTGGGTGGCTGGGGTGGCGTAGCCGGGATCGCCGTCCTCGTCGTCGCTAGTCTCGTCGCAATGATCGTCTTCGGCGACGGAACGACGAAAGACCGCTGACCCGGACATTTGCCTGTCGCGAGGCGGCGGCACCACACCGCCGGTCGGCCGTGACCGAGCACGTGTTCGATGGCGACGAGGCTGCCGCCGGGACGCAGGACCCGGCGCGCTTCGACGAGCGCTCGTGCGGGGTCGGGCACCGTGCAGAGCACGAGGGTGAACACGACCGCGTCGACGCTGTCGCCGTCCGCGGGTAGCCGGTCTCCGGATGCCTCGCTGACGGTGACAGGCACCGGGCAGGTGGAAGCTCGCTCGGCCAGCCGACGCCGCATGGCTGGATCGGGCTCCACGGCGATCACCTCGGCCGCCCGCCGGTAGTGCGGCAGGTTCGCACCCGTCCCCGCCCCCACATCCATCACCCGCCCGGTGAGGTCACCGACCAGCGACGACCGGCGAGGGCCGAGCACCGCTCGTTCGGCCGGCGCCGCCATGCGGTCGTAGAGGGCAGCGAAAATCCAGTGCCCCCGGCCCGGTGCTGAGGAGTCGGCCACAGCCCGACGATAGCCCCGCGCGCGGGATGGACCGGGCGCGAGAGCACGTCACAGCTGGTTGCGCGATCGTCGCTGCAGATGGTGCACTGGTGGACGTGAGGGCTGAGGGACCGTCGATGCGCTGCGCGTACTGCGTGTGCCTTCTGGCGACGGATCAGCTCTCCATCGACGACCGGCTGTGTAGGCAGGCCTGGTAGCTCCTCCGACACTCAGGTCGGAGTGGTGCTGCACGAGCCCAACTGCCCGCACCAGACCGAGGACGTCCCCTGTGAGCACCACTCCCGCCACCCACGCCGGCACCGCTCTCCCCGCACCCACTCTGCCCGTGGTCGTCCCGACCGCCGGCCGCGCGGCCACCTCTGGTGATCGCGCCGAGCGGGGTCGTCTGCGCCGCCTCGCCACCCGCGTCAGCGAGGCCGTGCGCTCAGCCCACTCGGCGGCCGTCCCGTTCTGAGGCTCAGCCGGTCGCGAACCCCGATTCGACGGCCGTGGCGTAGTCGTCGTCGACGAGGACGACGCCGTGCCCCGCGCGGTTGAGCAGGCTCGCGGCGATGCTGGCCCGGAATCCCGCCGCGCAGTGCACCCACAACGTCCCGTCGGGAACCTCGGCGAGCCGTTCGAGGATCTCGTTGAGCGGGATGTGCGCGGAGTCGGGAATGAACCCGTTGGCGCGCTCGTCGTGGCGCCGGACGTCGAGGATCGTGGGGTCGTCGCCGCGCTCGCGCGCCTCCGCCATCGCCGCGAACGACGAGGTCGGATAGGTGCGCAACTCATCAGGGGAGGCCAGGTCCGTGGGACGGCCCAACGCTGACCCGGCCGGGCGGTCGATCCCGATCCGCACCAGCTGACGCTGGGCGGCGGTGACCTGCTCGGCGGACTCTCCGATCAGGGTCAACGGTGTGCCCCACGGGATCAACCAGCCCAGATAGGTGGAGAACTGGGTGCCCAACGCGATGCCGATCGTGCCGCCGATGTGCTCCGCGGCGTAGGCGGTGCGATCGCGCAGGTCCACGACCCACTCGCCGGCCTTGATCCGGGTTCGCAACTCGTCAGGATCCACCGGCTGCGGGGCCGACAGGTCAGCTGCGGCGGGACCCTGCCGGTTGCGTGCACCCATGTGGGCGTAGTAGCTCGGGTAGGCGGTCAGGCCGGCGATCAACTTCGCCACGAACGCGTCCTCGTCCGGCTCGACCAGAGCGTCGTTGCGAGCGCGTTCCTGCCCGATCGTGCTCGCGTCTCCCCCAGCCGACGAGCCGGACGAGCAGAAGCTGCCGAACCCGTGTGTCGGGTAGACCGCCGCGTCGTCGGCGAGCAGCTCTGCGAGCCGGCGTGCCGAGTGGTACTGCGCGCGGGTCAGTTCCTCGGTGCGGTCGAGGTCGACCAGGTCGGTTCGTCCCACGCTGCCGAACAGCAACGAGCCACCGGTGAACACCGCCTGCGTATCATCGTCGCTTCTCACGATGTAGGACAGGTGCGTGTCGGTATGGCCGGGGGTCGCGACCACCCGCACGGACATCGTGCCGACCGTGCGCTCATCGCCGTCGGAGACCGCGTCGCGGTCGAACTCCACATGGTCGGCCGCAGCCACCAGGTACCCGGCGCCGGTCCGCCGCGCCAGCTCGAATCCGCCGGTCACGTAGTCGTTGTGGATGTGTGTCTCTACGACCAGGGCCACCCGCACTCCGAGATCGGCGACGAGCTCCTCGACCCTGTCGAGGTCGCGTTGCGGGTCGACAACCACCGCGACCTCACCGTCGTGAGCGACGTAGCTGCGGTCGCCCAACTCGCTGGTCTCGATCACTGCGACGGACAGACTCACCGGAGTCTCCCTTGCTGTTGACTACTAATGACCGTACATTACTGGCAGCCGTCCCGAACAGTGGGAGTTGACGATCATGACCGCTCGACCGCTCGCCCGCAGGGCCGGGGAGACGCTGTGGGAGCAGCTTCTGGCCGATCTGCGCCGCAGGATGACCGACGGTGATTTCGCCGACGCGTTCCCCGGTGAGCTGGTCCTGGCTCGCGAGTACCGGGTCAGCCGCCACACCGCCCGCGAGGCCGTGACCAGACTCCGCCGTGAGGGTGCGGTGTCCGGGCAACGCGGGCGCGCACCCCGCCTGCTGCCACCGGCGCCGATCGAACAGAGCCTCGGCACCCTCTACAGCCTGTTCGACGCCGTCGAAGATGCCGGCCAGGTCCAGCGTTCGGTCGTGCAGACCCTCGACGTGCGGGCCGATGGTGTCGTCGCGACCCGGCTCGGGCTCGAAGAGTCGACACCGCTGGTCTATCTCGAACGGCTGCGCCTGGCCGACGACGAACCCCTCGCGATGGACCGCGTCTGGCTACCAGCCGCGCTGGCGGCCCCGCTGCTCGATGTCGACTTCGCCCGGACCGGACTCTACGACGAGTACGCCCGGCTGTGCGGTGTCCGCCTCACCGGTGGTCAGGAGCAGATCCGCGCAATCGTGCCCACCACGGCCGAACGCGACCTTCTCGGAATCACCGACCTAAGCGTCGCTGTGCTGGTCATCGACCGGCTCGGGTGCTCGAACGGCCAACCCGTCGAATGGCGACACACCGTGATCCGCGGCGACCGATTCAGCGTCACCGCCGAATTCCCCAGCCGCGACCGCTACCAGCTCGCCTCCACAGCCGCCCCCAGGAAGGCCACCCGATGACCAGCCAGACAACGCCCGATCCGATCGCCCAGGTCGAACCCGCCGAGGCCAACGATCTCGCCGTCTCCGGTGCCCTGCTGCTCGACGTCCGCGAACCCGCGGAATGGACCGCCGGCCATATCCCCGGTGCGGTACACATGCCGCTCGGATCGCTCAACCCTGCCGACGTGCCCGCGGACCGAATTGTGGTAACGGTCTGTTTGTCGGGGGGCCGCTCCGGACGAGCCGCCGCCGCACTCGCTGCCGCCGGGATCGACGTGCGCAATCTCGCCGGCGGGATGAAGGCCTGGGCACAGGACGGACGCACCGTGGCCCGCGACGACGGATCCGCCGGCACGGTCGCCTGATGCTCCTCGCGGCCCTCGCCCTCGGGCTGGTGGTGGGCGCCGTCGTCGGAGGGCTCGGCGGTGGTGGCGGAGTGCTCACCGTCCCTGCACTGGTCTACGTCCTTGGGCAGAACGCCCAGGACGCCACCACCAGCAGCGTCATCATCGTCGGCATCACCGCCGCGGTCGGCGCTATCGCCCGCATCCGCGGGCGCGGCATCGACTGGCGCACCGGGATCGCGCTGGGCACGGTAGGAATCCCCGCCGCCTACCTCGGCACACTGCTCAACCGCCACGTCAGCCAACCGGTGCTGTTGCTCGCGTTCGCCGCACTGACCATCGTCGCCGCGGCAGCGATGCTGCTCGACGCCCGCAGCACACACAGCTCCAGCGACCCCGACGCCGACGACAGCCCCGCCAACAGCTCCGGCGGAGCGGGAACCGCGCTCGAAACCCGGCGCCACGCCGACCGGAGTCAACTCCTCTCCACCCTGGCCAAGGTCGTGCTGTGCGGCGCCTCGGTCGGGTTCCTCACCGGCTTCCTCGGCGTCGGCGGCGGATTCCTCGTCGTCCCCGCCCTGGTGATCGTCCTTCGCATGCCGATGGCCACCGCGATCGGCACCTCTCTGTTCGTGATCGTGCTCAACTCGATTTCATCGGTCGCATCCCGACTCGGGACGATGAACCTGGACTGGCACGTCATCGCCCCGTTCACCATCGCCGCCGTCGTGGGAACCCTCATCGGCAAACGGGTCGCCGACAAACTCTCCGGCGCCACCCTCACCAACGCCTTCGCCGTCATGCTTGTCGCCGTCGGCATCTTCGTCGGGGTCCAGAGCCTGATCGCGCTGTAACACCACCTCCTCTCGAGCCCATGCGGCCCGTACCCGCCGCGACCACGTCATCCTGAAAGGACACCTAGCACTGATGGCATCCACGAACGAGGCCACGACGACAACGAGCGTCTCAGCCCTGCGCGCTGAACTCTCCACCAGCGACGGGCCCGTTCTGCTCGACGTCCGCACCCCCGGCGAGTTCGAAGCCGCACGCATCGACGGCGCAGTCAACCTGCCCCTCGACCAGGTCGAGGCACACCGAACACGCATCGCCGACCACACCGACGGCCCCATCGTCGTGATCTGCCAATCCGGCGGTCGAGCCACCCGCGCGGCCCGAGCACTCGCCGACGCCGGACTCGCCGACATCACCGTCCTCGATGGCGGCATGAACGCCTGGTCAACCGCAGGAGCTCCCGTCCAGAGCAGCACACCCACGACATGGGCCCTGGAACGACAGGTCCGCCTCGTTGCCGGCGGAATCGTAGCCACCAGCATCATCGGCAGCGTCTGGGCACCGAAACTGCGATTCCTCGCCGGCGGCATCGGCGCCGGCCTCGTCTTCGCCGCCCTCAGCAACACCTGCGCTATGGGCGCCGCACTCATGAAGCTGCCCTACAACCGCACCCCGAACACCGACATCGACGTCGTCGTCAAACAGCTCCTCCGGTGATGAAACCTGAACACCATCGATCGAGCTAGAGCACCCGCGACTCGCGTGGACCGGTCCGCGTCTTCCCCGACAACCGCGCATCCATGTACCTCGAACACCGCCTCGTGACTGACTCGGACTGCCCGCCGTGCACCGCTCCGCCGAGAGCCTTTGCAGCTCCACCGTCGATCGGGCGTGCGTAGCAAGGCCGCGCCGGCGGCCGGGCTGCGACACGTTCTTCGTCGCGGCCCGGGTGTCGGTGTGGCATCCCTCCGGGCGACCGACTGGCGGTGGAGCTGTCGCACGTCCCCCTCCACCGGAGGAGGGCCGGGGGTGTGGGGGCAGCGCCCCCGCGGGTT
Organism: uncultured Actinomycetota bacterium; assembly: GCA_963727745.1. Lineage (GTDB taxonomy): Bacteria > Actinomycetota > Actinomycetes > Mycobacteriales > Pseudonocardiaceae > Pseudonocardia. The sequence goes on along the minus strand of CAVSHL010000016.1, from coordinate 17,328 downwards.
CCTTTGGCGCTGATGACGTGCGGAAATTGTCAGTGGTGGGTCGCACAATCGCGGTCATGGACACGGATGGCGTGGTCGAGGTGCTCGCGCGGACCGGTGTTGAGTTGGCGGAGCAGCTGCTGCGCGCTGACGGGAGCCTGCCGCCGCCGACTGTGTATCTGCTGACGAAGTTCCTGCCGGACCCGTACCTGGGCGGGGTGTCGGCTCGGCCGTACCGCCGGGGATCGGACGCAGCCGCTGCGGTGGCCGAGCTCGGCAGCTTGGCGTCGGTGGCGCGCGCGACCCGCCTGGTGGTGATCTGGGAGCACCAGGATCTGCTGGTCTCACTGCAGGATCCGCGCGCAGCCAGCTGCCCAAACGGCGTGGTGGTGCTCGACGCGGGCTTCTTCGACCATGTCGTGCGTTGGTACCCGGCGCGGTTCCGGCTGCCGGGCGAACACGACGAGGACGCGTCCGTGGTGCTGCCGGAGTGGGGTGAGCCGGTCCGGCACGAGAACGCGACGTTGCCCGCGCCGGTGGTCCGGCTGTTGGAGACATGGCGTGAGGTCCGCGGCGGCGACGTCGCCGCGGAGCTGGCCCGTCTGGAATCAGCCGGGTTCCTGACCTCGTGGCGGTCGAACTGTGATGGGGTGGGTCAGCCGGTTCGGCGCTAAGCGCCGACCGGTGGCCGACCTCCAACGGCGCGTCTAGCGGTGTAGTCCTGCTGCTTTGTCGACTGCACTCACCAGGGCCAGCGCTTCGCGGGTGACGTCGGGCGGGAGGTGATCCACGTGGCGCCCGCACGCGGTGACGAGAGCGGCGACGCTGGCGCTGATGGCAGCCCGGCGGGGATCGAGGCCTTGCTCGTGCCCGGCGACTTCGAGCAAGACCTGCGCCGCGTCGACGAAGTCGCGTCGGCTGCTCGTGGGTGACGGGACGGCGGGCATCAAACGGTCCTTCCGATAGCCAGCGCGGGCCACGGCCGGCACGCCCTTCCCCGGCGGCCGGCCGTGCGCGAGAAGGCTAGACCGGATAGAACATCCGTTCGATCCCCTCGATGGGTGACCTACGGCCTGTAGCCGTGTCCTCACTCGGTAGTCGAGTCCGCCGCGCGGGCGGTGCCGGCCGGGGGGCAGCCAAGCTCGCGGTCGACCGGTCCGCCGCTGCTCGGGTCTACTCGATCCCGGTTCGGTACTTGAGGGCTCCGACTTTCGTTCCGTACATGTAGAAGAGCGCGACGAACACGGTCATCTGTTCGGGCACGTCCAGGTCGCGGAGCTTGCCGGCGACGTCGTTCTCGGTCAGGTCGAGCTGGCTGACCGTGCGGAGGTTGAAGATGTCCTTGGCGATCTCGTGGACGTGGTCGTCCATCATCAGCGGTGCCATGACGCGCAGGTCATAGTCCGGCGGCAGGGGGTTGTGCACGAGGTCGGCGGGGTAGCGCGCGGCCATGATGCGCATGGCGTTGTTCACGACGTGGACTGCGAGCGTCGGTCCGAGGTGCATGGTGCGGATCAGGACCTCTAGCTCGTCGGCGGTGATGACGTCCTCTTCGAGGCTGACGGACGTGGTGATGTCGTTGTCGATCCGCTCCATCGCGAACGCGATGTTCTCCAGGCTCTTGTGGGGAGCGATGGTGATCGTGTCGCCGTCGCGCACGCTGGCGCGGGGGTGGTAGTCGTCGAGCAGCTCCTGGGCGGCTCGTTCGTCGGCTGCGCTGGATCCGTTGTCGCGGCGCCACCTTCTGAACCAGGACATGGTCGTACTACCTCCGTTGCTGGTGTGGGCGATGAGGCGTGGTCGGCGCCGGCGGGACGGGTTCGCCGCCGCAGTATGTGGTGATCGGCTTGCTCGGCGTGGCCGTTCGGAATTGCTGTCGCTCGGTTGGCGGCATCACTCACGCACCATCGATTCGTCATCGCGCTCCGCTGAGTGCGAGTCGCCGCGACCGGATTCGGTTTCCTCGGCAGACCAGCGCGTGAGTTCGGCGCGCCGCTCCTGCTCCGCGGCGTCCCGCTCGGCGGCTTCCTCGTCGGCGTGGGCCTGCTCGGCGGCACCTCGGGCGTGCAGTTCGTCGAGGGCGGCGCCGGCGCGCGCCACGGTCGCGGTGGTCTCGTCGACGACAGGCACCCGCGGCCGGCGGTCGCCGTCCTCGCCGGGATCGCGGACCGCCGTTTCACGGATGTCGCGCTGCGGCTGGACGGCCATCACTGGTTCGTCGGCGACGGCGTCGGCGTGGTTGTCGGTGAGTTCGAAGTCGTCGCGGACTTCGCGGTACCGGTCGGCCTCGGCCTGCTCGGCGCGGTGGATCTCCAACCACTGATCTCCGGTCACCTTGGCCTCGCCGGTGTCGCGGTCGACACCGCGCGCGCGCAGCTCGAAGTCCGACCGCTCCGCCTTGTCCCGGGTGACCGCCGTCGTGGCGGCCCACTGGGCGCGGGCGTCGTCGACGAACTCCAGCTGCGCAAGCTGCTCGGCGAGCTGGGCGGCCTCCGTCCGGGCCGCAGCGGCGTCGGCGCGCAGCCGGGCCGCGTCGGCGTCGCTGACACCTGGTGCGTCGGCGCGGGCGTCCCACACGGTGGCGTCGGTGACGAGCTGGTCGCGCCGCTGGTGGGTGGCGGCGAGCTGCTCGTCGACCCACGCCGGTGCCCAGTTGCGTTCGCGCTCCCACGCCGCGACCCGGGCGCGGAGCCGCCCGTCGGTCATGCCGGCCTCTTCCTCGCCGGCGTGCGGGAGCTGCAGGGCGTCGTGGGCGGCGCGAAACAGCATCCGGTGCTCGACCCGGCCGCGACCCGGGGCGTTGCCGAGCGGGTCGTGCTCGTCGGTGTGGTCGGCGAGTTCACGGTAGGCGGCGGCCCAGCCGGCGCGGTGTTCCCAGTCCTGGCGGGCGATGACCTCGCCAGCGTCGGGGACCGGCCCGAGCGCGTCGACCGCCCACCGCGGGCGCCTCCAGCGCGGTCTCGGCGCCGAGTTCGTGGCGGCGGGTGTCGGCGGCCTCGGCCAGACCGTGCAGCCACTGGCGGCGCTGCTGGCCTTGTTCACCGGGGCCGAGGTCGGCGGGGATCAGGTCGGCCATGCCGGCCTGCACGTTCGGGGTCAGCCGGCCGGTGAGGCGGTGGCTGATCCGGTGGTGCAGCACCTGCGCCGGCGCCACGGCGTCGTCGAGGCCGCGCGCGGTCACCGCCTCGGTGAGCACCTGGTCCGGGTCGTGGCCGGCGAGTTCGGCGGTGCGCAGCAGCCGGTCCAGCGAGCCGAACGCGTCGTCGGCGGCCAGGCGCTGGCGCTGCTGCTCGGTGAGGTCGCCGGTGGCGGCGAGCCGGTCGAGAGCGGCGGCGGTACGGCCGGCGGTGACGGTGGCGATGTAGTCGACCATCCGGTCCACGTTGGTCATCACCGACCGCTCGTCCGCGACGGCCTGGGCGTCCTCGGCGACGGCGGAGCGCTCCTGCCGGGCGTGGGCCAACACGTCGGCTATCACCGCGTCCCCGGCGCGTTCGGCGGTCTCGAACGTCTCCCCGGTCTGTGCGTCGGGAGCGAGGTGGCGTGTGATCACGTACTGGGTGTTCGCGTCGCGACCCCGGGTGAACTGGACGTAGAGGCTGTTCAGATCGGTACCCGGGCCGGTGACGCCGTGCCCGGTGTCGACGGTGCGCCCCTGCGCGGCGTCCTTCGTGCTGGCGTAGGCGAGCGAGAGGTGCTCGCGGACGTAGCTGCCGGGCAGCTGCATCGGCGCGCCGACCCGTTCGCCCCACGCGTTCCACTCCCCCGCCTCGGCGCCGGCTTCGTCCTCGGCTGTGGTGCTGTCGGTGCGGCGGGCGGCGATCGGGGCGACGGTGAGCCCGCCATCGGCGCGGGTGGCCAGGACGCGGTAGGTCTGGCGGGTGATCGGGGCGGCGGTGTTGCCCTCGAACCCGCGCAGGTGCCAGGCCAGCGCGCGGGCCTGGACCAGGTCGCCGACGCCGGCGGTGACCCCGCGCCAGTCGGCCAGATCCTCGCCCATGCCCAGCGCGACACCGTCCTCGGTGACGCGGCCGAGCCGGACGAGCTCGGCCCGCAGCGCGGCCGACACGCGCGCCGCGGCGGCGTTGGTGGGCACCATCAGGAGCGACTCGCGGCCGTCGAGGGTGTCGGCCAGCCACGCCCGCGACGCGGCGGCCTCGGCCTGCTCGGCGGTCCCGGCGTCGACGATCCGGCCGTGCTTGCGGTACTCGGCGAGCACGTCGGCGTCGCCGTCGCGCAGCCGCAGCGAGGCGGGGCCTTCCCAGTCGTTGCGGAACCGGCGGACCTCGGCGAGCTGGTAGGTGATGCCGTGCCGCTCGAGGTCGGCCAGCGCGCCGCCTTGGCCGATCGTGGTCAACTGCTTCGTGTCGCCGGTCAGCAGCAGCTTCGCGCCGGCGGCCTCGCAGCGGCGGCGGACCTCGACCACGGCGGGGGTCTCGGCGGTCCCGGCCTCGTCGAGCACCACCAGGTCGCCGCGGCGCAGCCGCCACGCCTCGTCGTCACCGTTCGGACCCGTCGCGGCCACGCCGGGGCGGGCCCGGTCGAGCCGGCCCTGGGTGGCCAGCCAGGCGGCGACGTTCTTCGTCGCCAGCCCTTCGCCGGCGAGCACCTCGGCGGCGTTCTGGTAGGGGGCGAGCCCGAACACCCGGCCCGGCTCGACGTCGGGGTCGTGCTGGCCGGACCAGGCGTCGGCGATCGCGCCGACGACGAACGACTTGCCCGTCCCGGCCGCGGCGGTCAGCACCTCGACCTGCGCACCGGAGGTCAGCACACCGCGCAGCGCGGCCTCCTGATCGGCGCCGAGCGGACGGCCGGACTCGGCATAGCGGGCGACCACCTCGTCGACCACCGACGCCGGCAAGGTGGCGGCGCCGCGCTGGACCGCGGCGGCGATCAGCGACCGCTCCGCGGCCAGCTGGCCGGGTGTGGAGTAGCGGGCCGAGCCGTGGCGCCGGTAGGCGGACTCGCCGTTGGCCAGCCGCACGTCGGCGGGCACGGCGTCGTCGTCGACCGCGGGGCCGAGCCGCTGGGTGCGCTCCAGCGCGGCGTCGGTGAGCCCGTCGAGCAGCTCCAGCAGCTCCTTGTCGGTGTCGAGGCACAGGTTGGCGGGCAGCGCGTTGCACACCGCCATGAACAAGTCCGAGCGGTTGTAGTGCTGCCGCGACTCCCCCACCGTCGCGACCGCCCGCTCGATCACATCCAGCGGGGAGAACACCGCCGCCTCGCCCGGCTCGGCGGCGCGGTCGCGCAGCTGCTCCGCCAGCGGCACCAGCCCGCCGGCCACCCGCTCGCGGGCCATCTCCGCCCACCGGGCGAACTGCTCCTCCCGCGTCTCCCCGTCGTGGGACTTCGCCCGCCGGGTGGCGAGCGTGGCCTGCTCGAAGATGATCGTCCGCTCGTAGGAGGACGGCTCCCGCCCCTGCGACGCGGTGAACCCGCGGATCAGCTCCTCGGCCTTCGGGCCGATCTGGCGCCGCCGGCTGCTGTAGAGGTCCATCAGCGCCGGGTCGACCCCGACGCACCTCGCGGGCCTTGCCGTCCGGGCGGGTCTCCTGGCGCAGCCCGACCGAGCGGGCCAGGTGGGCCTCCATGACGCGTTCGGCGTAGGCGCCGGCGGCGGCCTTGTGCGCATCGATCGCCGCCCCGTCCAAGCTGCGCCACATCCCGTCCGCGCACAGGACGCGGTTGAGGATCGCGTTGTGCACGTGCCACTGCGGGTCCCGCTCGCGGGAGTCGTGCTGCAGGAACTGCGCGACGACGAACTCGTGCGCGTCGATCCACCGACCGCCCCCGCCGCCGTGATGCCCGACGCGGGAGTAGCCGGCGTGGTCCTGCAGGTACTCCAGCGCCGCGCGAGCGCCGGCCATCACCGCGTCCTCGACAGCCTTGGCGCGCGCGTCCCACCCCGCGGCGGCCTCGTCGTCGCCGGCGGCGCGGGCCTCGCTCGCGGCCCGTTCGAACGCCAGCCCGGTCACCGTGACCGACTTCGGCACCGAGAACGTGACGTCGGTGAACGACACCGCGTGCCGCGCCGACCGGGCGGCCTGCGCGCGCAGCTGCGCACGAACGTCGGGGCCGGCGCCCGGGTTCTTCTCCAGCAGGCCCTCGTAGATCTGCTCCGCGGTCCGGTACTTGCGATGCCCGGACCCCAGCGTGGCCGCCTCGCCCCACGTCGCGGCCGAGCGCGACGCGGGATCGCGCGGGTCGAGCATGTGCGTGTAGACCGCCTCCATCAGATCGGCGTCCACCTCGCCGGCCAGCCCGAGCGTCTCCGCGCCTTTGCCCCACCACAGCCCCGGCGGCTCGCCGGCGGCCACGGCGCCGGTGTAGTAGCCCTCCCGGGCCTTCGCGACCTCGTCGGTCAGGTAGCGGACCGAGTGCCCGCGGAACACGCTCAGCACGACGCCACCAAGATCATCACTCGCGCCCCATCGAGCGGAGCGAAGATCACCAACGGATCGTGATGCATTGGTGTGCTTGGGTTTGTGATCTTGGTAGTTGTTCTGGTCTGGTGCTGTCGTGGTCTCGTAGTTGTGGTGTCGTCGGTCGTTGTCTGGCTGTCGTGTCGGAGTCGTCTTCTGGGTGGCTGGCGTGATCGTCTGAGTGATCGCGTGTGTGGCGTTCATGTGTTCTTCCAGAGGTGCTCGCGCTGGTAGGTGTTGCCGTCGTCGAGCTGCTGCGCGGTCGGCTGCGGCAGGGCGTGGTCGGTGGCCCATGCGGCGGCGATCGCGGCGGCGTGCTCGGCCAGCGGTGTTGCTGGGGGTGCGGTGACGGAGCCGGGTCGGTCGCGGTTGGGCAGGTGTCGGGAGAGCTGGCACTTGCTGAGCACGCCGCGCACGCGGCGGGCCACCCCGGGCCGTTGCCGGTCGTGCCAGTCCCCCACGCGCATCCAGTTACCGACGTCGTCGCTGTAGGCGTCGGCGTGCGCGCAGCGCAGCCACCACAGCTCCTCGACGACGGCGGGGTGCCACAGCCAGCACGACGACAGCGCCGAGTCCGGGTACTGCGCGTAGACGCGATCGAGCCACTCCACGAGGTCCACCAGCGCCGCCGCGGCTTCGACCGGGTCGTTGGCCAGCAACCAGCACCGCGGCGCCTCCACGACCGTCTCAGCGGCCGTCTCCGGTCTCGACCGGGGCGCCAGAGGGCGATCGTCGCCTGGCTGGCGGGCCGTCAGGCCGTGCGGCGATCTGGGCGGCGAGAGCGTTGACCTTGCGGTCGAGCTGCAGCAGCTTGCGCGAGATCCGTTCCATCGCGCGGGCCAGCGCGGCCACGGCCGATCTCGGGTGTGCCCGCGGAATCGTCGGGTTCGAGGTTCACGACCGCACCGCGCTGTCGTCGTGCTCGTCTCGTCGACCGCGCCGGCGGCCGCGCGGCGTCGTCTGGCGTGCCAGCGGTTGAGCTCGTCTCGGCGACCGCCTCCGCGGCGCTCGGCGCCTGGTCCGCGGCTGCGGCACGTGTGACCTCGGCAACCGCGGCGAACCGGCCGGCGTCGTCGCCGGTGTCGAGGCAGGCGATGTCGGCGTCGTCGAGCCCAGCGTCGTGCACCGGCATGCCCGAGCGCGGGCGGATGCGGCGTCGAGGTACTCGCCCACCATCGCCCGGGCCTGCTCCAGCGACCGCCCGTTGTGGGCGAGGGCGTCGGGCGGCCTCCTCGGCCGTGCGGGTCGGCGCCTGGCCCGTCATCGCGGTCGGGGCGGGATCAGGCGGCGGCCCGGCGCCCTCTGCCGCCCGGGTGGCGGCGGTCCGGGCGTTGCGGGCCTTGATCCGCTGCCACTTGATCCGTTCGCGTTCGGCCATGGGGAGGTTGGACGCGAGCGGGTTCGGCGAGCGGGTTCCGCAGATCTCCCGCATCCGGGCCATCGCCCGCAGCTGGGCCGACCGCACGCGACTTCGGTGTGATGCCCAGTTCCGCGGCGACCTCGGTGGTCGGGCGCTCCTGCAGCGAGCGCGCCCGCACCACCTGGACCTCGCGCGGGGTGAGCCGATCGAGCAGGGCGGCCACCTTCTGCGCGGCCTCGCCGGCGTCCTCGGCGCGCAGGTACTCCTCGGCCGGGCTGGCGCTGACCTGGTCGGCCCACAGGTCGGTCTTGTCCCCGACGGGAACGGCCTCGCGGGTCGGCTTCGGGCCGGGTCGCGAACGTGGACGACACCGCGGCGTAGGCGCGCAGGTCGTCGAACTCGCGGCCGGCTGAAGGTCCTCCCAGATCTTCAGCAGCACCTTCTGCGCGGCATCGTCGCCGCGGTCGCGTCCGAGGCGGCTGCGGCAGATGGACCGCACCATCGGCTCGACGTCGGCGATGTACCCGGCGAGCTGCTCGCGACCGGCGCCCGCCGCGACCGGCAGCGGAACGTGCTGCGGACGGCCGGCCCTCTGCGGCTGAGCCATCACGCACCCCGCTCGGTCGCGGTCCGGCCCGTCGTCGTCGTCGCGGTGGGCGTCGAGGTCGATGACCTCACCGTCGACCGGCGGCAGCGCGGGCGGCTTGGATGGCGGCGCGATCTTGGGGATCGTCAGCCATGACGGCTGGCCAGGCTGGCGGGGCAGGGACGGGCGCGACTCGATCGCCCGCGTCGGCTTCTCCGAGCTGCTCGGTGTCGAGTCGCGGGTCGATCCCGGTGACCCGCAACCGCAGCGCCGCCCACCGGCGGGCGAACCCGACGCGGAGCTCGCCGACCCAGCGCGCGACGCGGGTCGTGAGCGGGTGCAGCCACAGCGCGACCGCTGCTGCGACCGCCCGTGCCCGGGTGGCGGCGGCGATGCGGAGGCCCTTGCGCCAGCGGTGGAACCGCACCGTGAGCGCGTTGGGCTGGTGGATCAGGCGCAGGTCCATCCGCTTGTAGGCCAGCTCCGGGCGCCCGATCGCCGGTGGGAGGTTGCGCCGGAACACCACCACCCGGCCGGTCATCTGCGACAGCTGCGCGGGCGACAGCACCGGGACCCGGCGGGTGGTGCGGGAGGCGACGCGGCCGTTCATGTCGGTGGTGATGACCGGCTCGTCGCGCTCCCCGGCCAGGGTCGACCAGAACTGCAGGTCGTCCCGGTCGCCGGTGCCGCCGAACAGCACCTTGCCGCCGGCGTTGTTCAGGATCGTGGCGGCCTTCGCCGGCGCCGTAGGTGTCGAGCAGCTGCGCGCGGGACTGGAAGCACGCCACGATCGACACCCCGCGCCCGCCCATGTCGGCCGACCACTCGTGCAGCGGGACCGGGCAGATCAGCGCCGCCTCGTCCAGCCGCAGCGACAGCGGCGGATCCAGCCGGCCGCCGGGCTGGCGGGCGGCCAGCTCGGCGGGCCTCGCGGGCGATGTGCCCGGTCAACGCCGCGACCAGCGGCGCGACCTGGGCCTCGTGCCGCCGAGCATGTAGACCGTGGCCCTGGTCGGCGAGCAGGTCCGCGACGTCGAACGGGTGCCCACCCTTGGCGACCGGCAGCGCCGCGGCGCGGGCCGGGCGGTGGGTCAGCCACGCCAGGGCGGGCGAGATCGTCGATGGTGATCGAGGACTGGGTGCGGTCGTTGGTGTTGATGAACTGCGCGATCGCGGCCTCGAACGCCGGCTCCGGGCTCTCCGACAGCAGCGACACGATCAGCGGCTCGTGCTTGCGCGGGTTGGACACCCACTGCTGCACGTCGGCCATGGTCAGCTCGCCCAGCGCGGCGGCGTGCAGCAGCGCGGCGAGGTTGCATCCGGGCCAGGTCGTCCCAGAACTCCCGGTCCCCGCTGGTGTCCGTGGCTGCCCGCGCCGATCATGTCCGCGGCCCGCTCCGCCGCGGTCACCGGGTCGCTCGCACCCGGTGAGCGGGTCGAACGTGATCGTCGACGTCGAGCAGCCCGAGCCCGACCGGGTTGAACACGTAGACCGGGCCCTTCTGCGCCCGCAGCGGCGCCGGTCTGCTCGAGCAGGTCGGTGCGGGTGGAGGTCACCAGCACCGCGCCCGGGGCGTCGACGATCTGCCCGGCCAGCCACTGGGTCTTGCCCTGGCGCGGGACCGCCGAACATCAGCACGCACGTCCTCGATCGAGCAGACCACACCCGCTGCCGACCCGACCCGGCACAGCTGCACCGCCACCTCGGCCGGCGGCAGGCGTCGTCAGCTGCGTGATCCGGGCCCGGATGTTCGGCGGCGTCAGCGACGGCCGCACGATCGGCGGCCTGGCGCCGCATGGCCAGCACCCCGGCGGAGCGGGCGATGTCCAGGCTGGACGCGACGCCGGCCTTGCGGCGCGACGAGGCGCCCCACCGGGTCACCGTCGTGAACGTGCGAGCCACGCCGGTGCCAGACCCACCCGACGGCAGCGGAGCCGATCGCGGCCAGCACCAGCGGGTGGGTGGTCTTGAGCAGCGACAGGAACGGCAGCAGCGCGAACACGGCGAACCCGAACGCCCACGGTCGGGCGCCGCGGCGCCACGCGATCCGCGCCGCGACGACCGAGACAACCAGCAGGATCAGGACCTGGACGTCCATGACTCACCTCCGAAGCCGTTCACGACGTGCTCGCCGTCGCGTGTCGTTGTGCTGGTGGTGGCCCGGGTGCGGGCCGAGCAGCTGGCGGGCCTCGTACTCGGTGACGCCCAGCTCGCGGGAGAGCCGGCGCCGGCCGACCCCGGCGGCGATCAGCTCGGCGTCCGGTCGTCCTCGACCTGGGCGGGCGGCGCGTCCTCCCACAGCCGCGACAGGCCGTGCTCGTCGAGCAGGCCGGCGTCGTAGGCCTCGGCGGTCAGCTCGTACGGGACCGGCTCCTCGTCGGCGTCGTCCTCGCCGATGGCGTCGGCTCGGGCCGACCGACCAGCACGGCCAGGTGGACGACGGCGCCGAGCACCGCCGGGGCGATGGCCGAGACGATCACCACCACCCACCACGCCGGCGCGAGCGCGAACGCGGCCAGGCCGTGGCCGAGCGCGTTGGCCGCGACCGACAGGGCCAGCAGGGTCAGCGCGAGCGCGCGGGCGAACGTCCGGGCCGCGGCGGCGACCTGCCCGCCCAGCCACACCAGCGACCCGGCAGCGGCGCCGGCGTCGACGACGACCGGCAGCAGCCACGCCAGCTGCGGGGCGAACCCGCACACGAGCGCGAGATCGCGCAGCGCGGAGAACGACAGCACCGCGGCGGCGGTGGCCACGATGGCGAGCAGGGCGTAGAGGACGGCGCGCCGGTTCACCGGTCCACCTCCACCGCGATGTGGCCGATGTCGGACCAGAGCCGGTTTGCCGACCGCTCGGCGTAATCGAGGTCGGTCTGCAGCTGCACGGCCCAGCTGCACGCCGCGGCCAGTCGCTCGGCCGGGTCGTGGCCGGGCTGGTCGTCGCGCAGGACTCGGCCGTTGCCGTAGAGCCGGCGATCTGATGGGCGAGCTGGCCGGCGAGGTCGGCGAGCGCGTGCAGCGTCTCGACCGTCTCGCCACAGACGGCGTACATCGTGGAGTGGTCGGCGGCGCCGACGCGGTGAGCGCTCGCGGCGGATCGCCACGCATCGGCGCCGGCCTCGGCGTGCTGTGCTGCGACCGCGTGGTCGGTGCCGGAATCGGTGGTGCGCATCTAGGATCGGTGTCCTTCCGTTGCGGTCCCTGCCTGGGTATTGCTCTGGGAGATCCCGAGGGGAGCCCGGTTGCAGCCGTGGCTCCCCTCCTTCATGGCGGTGGTGCGAGCGCGAGCGGCCCACCTCTGGGCGGTGCGCTTCGAGACGCCGAACTCGAGCCCGACCACCGCGGGGCGTCGACCGTCGGCGATCTGGGCACGGCCGACGTCCGCCGTTCGCCGCACGCGGCGCTCCTCCGCGGTCAGCCCGCCGGCGATGCCGTGCGCCAGCCCGTTCAGGGCGAAGTCGCGGCAGGTGTCGATGACCGGGCACCGGCTGCAGACCGACTTGGCCTGCCGCACCTGGGCCTCGAACGCCTTGCCGTCCTCGACCGGCGGGAAGAACAACTCGGGATCGACCGACGTGCATGCAGCGAGCTGCCGCCAATCGCGGTCAGCACGAGTCGGCGCGCTCATCCGACCGCACCCGTCGGACCAGTCAGTGAGGCCGACGCCCGGCCGACAACGGACACGACATCGGAGAGCATCCCGGGCAGGCCGGCCCCGATCGGAGTCGTCACGAACAGTCCGAGCGCGATCAGCGAAAACACGACTGCTCCGCCCGGCACTCGCGACTTCGCGCAGATGAAGGCGCCGAGGATGGCAAACACGATGAGAAGTCCGACCGCCGCTCATCGGGCACCGCCGACCCACACCGCGGCGTCGATGACCGTCTGCTCGGACGTTGCGGCGTCGATCATCGCCTCGATTGCCCGAGCTGGGATCGCTACGCGTCCGCGGACCCGGATTGCGGGAAACTCCCCCGCCGCGATCGCTCGGTAGATCGTCATCTTCGACATGCCCGTGGCTCGCGCGATGGCCGCCACGCTGTAGAACTTCGGCGCCGCCGGCTCGACGGCTTCCAGCTGACCTCATTGGTGTCTCCTGGCTCTGAGTGATCAATGGGCTGACCTAAGTACTGATATTAGCACTTGAATCAGTAGTTCACGAGAATCTCGCGCGTCGCACCTGCTTGGATGCCAACTGGGCGGCCAACCTCAGGCCCGAAACCAGCAGGTCAGGGGGAGCGCGTGGAGAAGGACTGGGACGCGGTGGCGTCGGCCATCCAGCGCCGCCTGACCGATATCGACATGACCCAAGCGGACCTCGCCGCGCGCGCAGGAGTGGCGCTGATGACGGTTCGGGAGCTGCAGCACAACCTGCAGTCGCGCCGCCGAAGCGCCCGCACGCTCGCTGCCGTGTCGTCGGCGCTCGGATGGCCGGACGACCATCTGGCGCGCATCGCCGATGGCCAGACGGTCGTCGACGTCGATGCCGGTGATCCGGTGCTCGCCGAGCTGGACGGGATCAAGGAGGATCTGCGGTCGATCTTCCAACGGCTCGATGCCATCGAAGATCGGCTAGAAAGCGAAGCCGAACCTTCCTGAGCTGATCGACTCGCTCGTCGAGCTGGACAACGAGCAGCCGAGTTGCCGCAATCGCCTCACGGAGCTGGGGTAGCTGTGGTGGACTTCTGTTCATGGCGATGAGCGTGCCGCCGACAGCCGGGCATACAGAGGACGAAGCCCGGTCAGAGGCGGACATTCGCCGGACAAACCGACCCGAGAACAGCGATGGCGAAGACGCCGATGCCGCGGCGGTCGGGACCGTCGAGCCGTGGAGCATCCGCCTTCGCCGATGGCGGGACCGCGACAAGAACTGGTCACAGGAGCAGCTCGCCGAAGAGATCGTGCGGCTCGCCTTCCAGCGGCGCGAGGAGCGCGGTACGCACTGCGACGTCCGGCACGTCCGACGCTGGGAGAACGGAGACGTCCAGCGGCCCCAGGGCGTCTACCGTCGGCTCCTCACCGACTCGGCGCGCCGCTGCCTCCAACCGGGCCGGTTGCCGTCAACGAACCTCCGCCCCACGACGTCAAGCCGTCGAGCAGCGTGGGTGAGGTCGTGGTGGCCGGCGCCGACTACCCGGACTCACCGGATCGATCGGTCGAACTGCTCGACCAGCTGACGGGTGCGGACCTTGCCGGGGACTCCACGGTGATGGCCGCGGCGTGGGTGCCCGGAGCCACCCCGACCGTCATCGCCGGCTACCTCTTCGCCGACTCGCTGTGGGTGCCGGCGACGGCCCCATCGTCGACTCCAGAGTTTGTGGCAGATCGGATCCGCGCAACGGTTCGCGGTATCGCCGACCTCGACTTCCGGTTCGGCGGGGGCCATGTCCGCGCCCTGCTGCTCTCGTACTGGAAGTCCGAAATCATGCCGGAGCTGCGGAAGACGCAACCTGCATTAGCACGCAAGAACCTGTTCAGCGCTGCCGCTGACGCGGCGGAGGTGCTCGGGTGGAGCGCCTACGACGACGGACGGCACGGAGCGGCACAGCGATACTTCATCCAAGGACTGCGGCTCGCCCGGGAGGCCGGCGACGCGCTCATGGGTGGCCAGATCCTGTCGAACCTGAGCCACCAGGCGAATTACCTCGGCCGCTTCGACGACGCCGTGAAGCTGGCTCGCGCAGCACAGTCGGCGACAGCCGGCAAGGCGACCGGCACCGTCGAGTCGATGTTCCTGGCGATGGAGGCTCGGGCTCTCGCCAGTGTCGGAGACGACCGCGGATGCATCGCAGCGCTCACGCGCGCTGAGCAGGCGTTCGAGCGCCGGCGGGAGGCCGACGACCCGGACTGGATTGGGTACTTCGACGAGCTGGAGCTGGCCGGCGAAGCAGCGCATTGCTTCCGGGACCTCGGCCGCTCGACGGAGACGCTCTCCTTCGCAACGCAGGCGATCGATCCGATCCGTACGCCGCCGCGCACCCGGTCATTCATCAGCATGGTGACGGCGGCGGGGGAGCTCCGGGCGGGAAACGTCGATGCCGCCCTCGTGCTTGCGACTGAGTCGTTGCAGCTGGCCGGCTCGATGAAGTCCGATCGATACCGGACGTACGTGCGTGACTTCCACCAGTCGATCGCACACATCAGGACGGCCGAGGCGGTCGCCTTCACCGAGCTGGTTCGCGTCGCACCTCCAATGGGACTCGTTAGAACGGCCGCCATCCCTCTCCCGATCCGGTACCGCGGATCGTTCGCATGCGTAGGTGGTACTCGTCGGCGATCTGCTGGGAGACCCCGACGTTCTGCATGAGCCAGGTCGTCATCTTGATCTCGTGGACGCGACGCAGAGTGTCGAACCCCTCCCACGTCATTACGTCGTAACCGTAGGCGGTCGCGAACTCGTCGTACTGCTCCTGCGTCCACCACTTGGCCGTGACGAACTCGGTGGCGGTCATCGCGAGGTCCCACTCCGGCTGGCCCCACGCGAACCGCTCGAAGTCGATGAGCACGACCCGACCATCGGGCTCGATCATCAAGTTCTCGGAGTGCGCGTCGCCGTGGGTGGGGGAAGGCGGCATCGGAAAGTCGAGCGCCGCCACCTCGTCCTCCAGACGGCGGAGCAGATCGATGAGGAACTGCTTGTCCTCGCCAGAGACCGGGGCCTTGGCGACGCGCGAGCCGACCCGCCCGAGGATGTCCTCCGCCGGCAGCCCGAAGTCGTTTGGGCGGGGAGGTCATGGACGCGTCGCAGCACGTGCCCAAGTGCGGCGATGTCGTCCTCGCCTCCGGCCCGGCCCTCGATGAAGCGCCAGAAGGTGACCGGGTGGCCGTCCGCGTCGACGGGTTGCGGGATGTCGAGTGCCTCAGCCGCGGCCACCCCAGAAGCGTTCAGCCACCGCGAGACCTCGACCTCGTTGACCGCGTCGTCCCAGTACCCCATCGTGCGCGCGATTCGCACGACGACGCCGTCGGACGGCAGGTGGAAGAGGGCGTTCTCGCCCAGGCGCATCGACGCCGCGCCGGCGGGGCTCATGCCAGTGACCGAGCAGGCTACGGCCAGGGCCCGCAGAGCCTCGGCAGTCCCGAACTGCCTGACTTCACTCGAACCGACGGCCACGCTAGGCGAGCCTACGGCCGCTCGGTTCCGGCCCGTTGCTCGGGACATGGCTGTACTGCGCAACGTCTCGCGCTCGTGGTTGACGGACGGGTTGAACCACTGCTGTCTCGGTGTGAACGCGGAAGCAGAGTGCCCGGCCCGGCAACAGATGTCGTCGCATGCCGTCTGAGCTGCGCTTTCGTGACGTCACTGTCATCTGGTCTCAGCGACGTCCAGGCACCGCGCTCCGGGAATGCTCCGCCTCCCTGCTGGCCGTGCGACCCGGTGGTGTCCCGGCGCCCGCGCGGTCCGCAGGTTCGTAACGGCCAGGATGGGGAGCACGAACCTCCCAGCAACGACCGGCCCATGCGCCGCTGTCCACCCTCGTCGAAGGAGACGAAGTGTCGGAGCGTGTCGGGCACTCGGTGCACTGGGGGCCAGTCACCACCCACCACGCACGCGAACGCACGGTCTTCCGCCCGTTCCTATCCGTGCGCGCCTGGCTCATGATCTCGGCTGTGTTCTTGGTCGCGAGCATCACGCTCGGCCTCACCGTCGGCACCAGTGGCGGAGGACCCACGTTCCTCTGCTGCGTCGTGGCCTGCTACGTCGCTTGGAGGGCGGCGTACAAGTGGCGTGAGTGGAACGAAGCCGTGGCCGCGCAGAAGGCTAGGGAAGTAAAGGCAGCGGTGGACGAGAGCGACCGCGAGCTGCACCGGCAGTGGCTTCGCCAGCAGCTACACGGCGACGAGGCGTAGGCCCACGCGAGTGGAGTCGCACGGACCGACAATCCCGCGAATCAAGATCCACTACTTCGGACGGTGCTCGATGTTGCCCGTTGTGCGCCGTAACCAGGGCAGGCGGTCGAGCAAGGTTGCCACCCGCGCCGGGACTTTCGTGGTCGTTTGCCGCCCAATTGAAGGGGTAGAGCAGGCGCGGCCGCTCGGCCACCCACCCGACTCCTCCGCCCTTGCCCCTACGGGACTCGTGCGGCATCCCGTCGACCTGGCGTAGCCCGACCGCGCGGCACCCCGGGCCCAGCGAACGCGCCAACCGTCGCCGCTCCTGCCAGGCCTGCGCCCGGGGTGCCGTGTGGTAGCCCTCGGGGAGGTCGATGGGATGCCGCACCCCACCATCCCGGAGATTTGCCGCCCGGCGAGGGCAGATTGGTGAGCGGCCCGGCATGACGCCGGGATACGATTCGCGCATGCCCGACGGCCCGACACGAGCCACAAGCGATGACGTCCCCATTGAGAGCATTGACGACATTCCGCGAATGCCGGGCAGCGCCTCCGAACTGCGCTCGATTTCCGACGTCGTTGGCCGCGCACTTGCCGCGGGCTGCAGGGTCTCTCATGTGACAATTTCGGGAAACGATGGATTTATCGGCGTCCGACTTCCCGGCGCAACGGCGCGACAAGAGATCCTAATATCACGTTTCTGGGTCGCAAAGTACGAGGGGTTCGATTTCTCAAGGTACTCGAACCTCCTAGGCTTTGAGGGAATCCTGGATAATCAATCAATGATCGCTCATGTTCGTTTACACGGAGCATCGGCGGCATGGATCGCGCTGTTTGGCGATGCGTCGGACGAATCAACCTCAGCAAGCGCAGATGTGGCCATAGCGGACGCCAGCAGTAGCCCAGGTGTCGCTGGCCTTCATTGGAATTTCAACCCACTTCGGCTGCTCACGCCCGGTCGCGACGGCGGCGCGTCTATGTCTTTCAGTTATGAAGGATCTACCACCGACGAGCTTGAGAGAATGATCGCCGACGTTGGCCTGGCACTGTGCTTTGACATCGAGTCCAGGTTGGGCATACGCATCCGACTAGGACGGTCCCGACCTGCGACACAAGGCACCATTCGTGCACGACAGTTGCAGGAAGGCGAA
>CAVSHL010000015.1:0-1641936 GCA_963727745.1 uncultured Actinomycetota bacterium | reverse complement strand
CCCGCGAGCGCACGAAGCGCCACGAGCTGCGCCGGAGCAGGGCCAGAAGTAGTGACCCGCGGCGGTCAGTCCTCGGCGCGCCGACGTTGTTCGCGGAGCTGGTTGCGCACGTCGTCGAGGTTCCAGCGGTGATGTCCCCCTGGTGTCGTCAGCTCGGGGGTGATGTGGCCGGCCGCGATGTAGCGCTGGATCGAGCGCAGCGACAACCCGAGAGCTTTCGCCAGCTCACTGGTTGTCAGCAGATCCGCCACCTAGTCACCGTAGGTGGCGATCAACGCCTGGAGTCGGGCTCTGACGTGCTATGACGTTGTATGTCGTAGTATGGCGTAGTGCCGTTCGACACTGTCTTTGCTGTCCACGCCACCCGCGCCGACGACGTCGGCTTGGTGGAGATCGTCTTCGCCAGCGAGCGGAACGCCCGCACCTACGCTGCCGAGCGCTCGCGCGACTTCGGCGTCCTCGCGGCGAGCGTGACGCGATTCGTCGTCGATGAGCTCGGCACGCGGTTCGCGATCGCGTGGTACATCGACGGAGCGGAGCAGCCCGCGCGCAAGGTTCGGCCGGGTCGCATTTACCCGGCCGGGGCGTAAGCGGACCCGACAGCTCGTGCTGTCGGGTCGTCGGCAGGGCCGGCGAACATGGCAGCTGCTTGTCGGGAGTGGGCTGCCCGTAACGCCGCGATCCCGGATCGTGTGCTGCGCTGATGCGGCGCAAGATCCGGGATCGCAGGCAGTGCATATTGGGGACGTCTACGCCGTCGGCTCCTGAGCGCCGGCCTTCTCCTCGGGTGCCGGCGGCACGTCTGACTCCCTGCCACGTTCGGCGGTGCTGCCGGCGGCAGACCGACGGATCCGCGTTCGACGGATCAGCCACGAGAACCCGACGACCATGAGCGCACCCAGCGCCGCCAGGCTCACCCACCAGCCCACCGGCACGTCGTCCACCACCGACGTCGTCGAGGGCGCGGAGGCCCCCTTGGGCTCGGGGTCAGACATCGGTGGGGGCTCCGATGACCTGCTCGTAGCCGAACCGGGCAGCGGTGTGATCGACGAGTCCAATGCTGAGGGGGATGGCTCCTCCTCGCCGCCCTGGTCGCCGCCGTCGGCGGGCTCGGCGTCGCGGCCGAGGAATTCCCGCAGCATGCTGGTGTCCGTGATGACGTTGAAGTTCTGTGCGGTGAACGAGATGCTCATCATCGAGTTCACCCCCAGCACTTCGCCGCGGCCGTTGATCGTCGGCCCACCTGACGTCCCGCTCGCCACGTCGGCGTTGGTCTGGAACACGGCTGAACCGTGACGGAACTGCCTGGCCGTGATGGTGCCCGAGGACGAGACCGGCTGCAGCCGCGAGTCCTGCAACACCTCCGCTGGATTCTTCCCGTTCATCAACGCATCCAGCTCGACACCGTCGGTCTGGCTGATGTTGATTCCGGGGAAGCCGATCGACGTCACCGTCTCACCCAACCGCGGCGCGACCTCCGCGATCGGCAACGGATGACCGGCCGGCATCCCATGTACCTCGAGCTTCGCCGTGTCGCCATCGTCCGCCGACCGGAAACTGTGGACCCGCACCTCGGTCGGCGCCGTGATCACTTGCCCGGGCAGCTCGCGCGGCTGGAACACGAACACTGTCCGTTCCGGGTCCGGTCGCACTTGCGGCAACGGCACCGGCATTCCCGTCTGAGGATCGACTTCCAGCTCGCGACTCAGCCTGGATGCACCGATGAACGGTCTCTCATTGGCGGGTCGTAACGCACGAATGCCCCTCTGAGCTGGGAAGATGTGGCTTGCGACGGTCACATCGGTCCCGACCAGAAGGGCATCCGCTGGATGCGACTATCCCACGCTCGCCGCGCGATCTCGGCGCGGTTCGACGATCCGAATCTCGTGTCGTGCGCCGGCTTGGCGGCGGTGCTCGCGCTGGCCACGCGATGTGGCCTGCCACGGCTGCTCGCCCAGCGGCTCACCCTGACCGGCGCCGGCGCGGCGAACGCCGCCGGGAAGGTCGTGGCGCTGGTGGCCGGCATGGTTGCCGGGGCTGACTCGATCTCCGACATGGACCTGCTGCGCCACGGCGGGATGACCCGCTTGTTCGACGGGGTGCGCGCCCCGTCGACGCTAGGGCACGTTCTTGCGCCGGTTCACCTTCGGCCACGTCCGCCAACTCGACGCCGTCGCCGCCCGTCTGCTGGCCGCGCTGGCCCGGGCGACACCGATCCTGCCCGGCGCAGCCCAGGTGGCGTTCGTGGACATCGACGACACCGTGCGCCAGACCTACGGCTACGCCAAGCAGGGCGCTGGTCGCGGCTACACCGGCGTCAACGGCCTCAACGCCCTGCTCGCGGTCGTCTCGACGCCGTTGTCGGTGCCGGTGATCGCCGCCGCCCGACTACGGCGGGGCTCGACCAACTCGGTGCGCGGCGCGGCCAGCCTGCTCACCCAAGCGCTGGCCACCGCCCGACGAGCCGGAGCTGCCACAGCCCGACACGCCCTGCTGCTGGTGCGGGCGGATTCGGCGTTCTACGGCTACGACATCGTCGATGCCTGCCGCCGAGCCGGGGCCCGATTCTCGATCACCGCCCGGATGACCCCCACGATGACCCGCGCGATCGCCACCATCGACCAAACCTCCGTGGACCCCGATCCGCTACCGCAACGCCCTGTGGGACGACCAGGAGCAGCGGTGGGTCTCCGATGCCGAGGTCGCCGAAATCGAGTTCACGGCGTTCACCGGACGCCGCCACGCCGAGCACGTCACCGCCCGGTTGATCGTGCGCCGGGTGCGGCGGCTCAACCCCCGCTCGATCCCGGCCGGGCAAGCGGAGATGTTCGCGGTCTACCGGTTCCACGCGATCTTCACCGACAACCCCGAACCCATGCTCGACGCCGAAGCCACCCACCGCGACCACGCCATCATCGAGCAAGTCATCGCCGACCTCAAAGACTCCGCCCTGGCCCACCTGCCCTCCGGGCGGTTCGCGGCCAACGCGGCCTGGCTGACCTGCGCCGCGATGGCCTACAACCTCACCCGCGCCGCCGGCGCGCTCGCCGGCACCCTGCACGCCCGAGCCCGCACCGCAACTCTGCGCACCCGCCTGATCACCGTCCCCGCCCGGCTGGCCCGCTCCGCCGGGCCGGCTCACCCTGCACCTGCCCCAGCACTGGCCCTGGGAACCCGGCCTCGACGAACTGATCCGCGCCACGCGCTGCACGACCCACTACCGGCCACAGCCTGACCACCGGCCCGCGCGGCCCCGACCGGAACCACCAGTGGAACAGCCGGACAGACCGGCAGCTCGACCACGCCCACCGACGACCACCAACCCAAACGAAGATCAACTCGACAGTCGCACGAATCCACGGTGCATCCAGGCTCAATCCAATGCCAACTGGCCTTCCTTCGGATCAACGCAATGACCCGCCGTCACGATCGTGTCCACCGCCTCGAACCAACCGGTGCAGAACGACACGACGGGAACCTCCGTCCGCCCGCCCGACTCAGACAACTGCTCCGCGCGTACGGTGAACAGTTCCGACAGCGGGTCAACCGGTTCCTTCCAGATTGTGACCACGCCGACGATTGACCGCTGCAAGGACTCCAGCAATCCCGGATCTATCAGGTTGTTGAACGCGGCCGGGTTGGTCGGATCCGACAGAAGTCGACTATCTACCGGATTACTCAGAGCAGTGAACGCCGATCGCGGCGCTGCTGGTCCCGCAGTGGCGCCGCAGAGCGCCAGTGCTGATCCAGCGAGCACAGCCGCGAGCGTGATCGTCCCCATTCGCGGTGTTCGACCCGATGGAGCCAAAGACCATGTTCTCGATTGACGATGCCGGCCGACCCTCCGAGCGGGAGGTGGCTGATGGGTATGGCTATTCGTTCGGTTGATGATCACAGCGGTGACGATGCCGACGGCGATCGGTGGAACCGTGGTCAATGATGGGTTCCTCAAACCTCCGCAGAGGAGCTCGTTCTGAGGACGTACGAGGTTGCAGTAGGTGCGGTGGCGTTGGTGTGACCACGCGGCGACCACGGGACTGTCGATCCCGACTAGGTGCCGAGTGATTCGGCCCGTGCTCGACCATTGGCAGGCCGGATCTTTGCTCACCGAGTTGGCGCGGACGAAGGCCGAGGATCATGGTGACGGGTAAGGAACTCGGCGTCGGGTCCCACGAATGGTGGCGACCGCTCCTCCGTATAACGGTCAACGGTCAGGAGTGATGGGGATCGAGTTGCCGCGACGATGACTCATAGTCCGCCAGGCGTAGCGCTTGGACCTTGATCTCGTCGGGGTTGAGGTCGCCTCGGTTGCGCGGTTGGCATCGACGACTCCGAGCCACCATGACTGGTGGCCTGATCGTGCCCGCCCTTAACGTCTTTCCTGGATTGGAGATCGTCACCGGCGCTTGTGGTAGGGGCCGCTTCCCACGGAGGCGCGGTCAGGACTCGGCTCCAGTACAGGTTTGAGGCGACCCGCTCTACGACAGTGGCAGGTGTTTCTTGCATGAGCAGGGCACGGACGATGAGGCGGTCGACGCTGCGCCGGGTGTCGGCTGCGTGAGAAACCACCCGATCTGCGAGCTGCGCAGAGAGGCCGAGAGTGGCTCCGCCGGGATCGGGCCCGCCGGTGATCACGGCGGTGCCGAAGAGGATCAGTCCTGGTCGTCCGGCATTGGCCGCGAGTCTCATGGCCTGAACGTTCATGCGGTGGGCCGGGGTGATGGCTCCTTCGTCGTCGACCCATCCGGTGAGTTCCGTGCGATCGATGCGGAGGCCGACGGCATCAACGGCTCTGCACCCGATGCGGTCGTACAACGTCTGCAGCAGGTTCGCCTCGGCGGGCATCGGTTCGACGGCGGGTGGTTCGACCTCCGCCCGGAGAACGACCGCGAATCTGTCGCTGGATTCCGATGTTGCG
Source organism: uncultured Actinomycetota bacterium (assembly GCA_963727745.1). Classification (GTDB taxonomy): domain Bacteria; phylum Actinomycetota; class Actinomycetes; order Mycobacteriales; family Pseudonocardiaceae; genus Pseudonocardia. Next base: position 1,637,018 of record CAVSHL010000015.1, on the reverse strand, counting down.
GGGTCGGGGGTCATGGCGCACCACTTGCGCCCTGGATCAATTGCGTAAGGTTCCGAACACGGTTGGTCATGTAGGCGACGGTGGGCGGCGGCCTCAGACGGGCCGTGGTCATCAGCGGATCGACCCGTGGTCAGTAGCTGCCCGGTGCTCTGCCCGTTCCGTTTGACGGCTTCGGCCGACCGTGTCGGCCATGTGCCGATAGCGCGTCAGTCGGGCTCGCGCTCTGCGGCGGATGCGTGTCGAGGGTGCAAGGATGGCGTCGGGCAGTTGGTCGCGATGACGCCGCTGATTCTTGCTGCGCGGCCCTCGGTGATGCTCGCAGTGAGTGACATCGGTTTGCGCCACGAGGACGGCATCGATGATGATCAACTGGCGCAGGCTTGGCGCATGATCATGAAAAACGTTGATGAGCGCCGAAAGCGTTCAACGTGTTCCACCGCAGGTGGCGGCAGGTCTCGCTAGGTGCTGGCAAACGCCGGAAGGCCTCGAACCTCGTCCGGCTTACAGGCCAGCTCGTCCGCTTTAAGCTTCTGACCTGCGATTATGTGCCCGATACGAGATTCCATGGCACAAGGAATTCCCGTAGCGGAGTTGATCGTCCGATGTGGATGGTCCCACATCGGTGACACTCTGTGACGGCCGACCGTTCTCAGAGTGCCGCCTGGGCTAGCTGCCGGGCGGTTCCTGAGCTGCGGCGACTGCGGACCATCTCGTCGCCTCACACCGCTCTTGTTCCGCAAAACGCCGGGCCTCTGCGGCGAGTGCTCGCAGCCGTTCCGCCCGGTCGGGCTGTTGGGCAGCTGCCTGGTCGAGAGTTTCGGCGAGTCGGATCTCGGTGTCGGCGATGGACTCCGCAAGTTGCCCAACGGTTGCTGCGAGGGCAGCGCCGCGACGCCGGGACTGCGCTACACGGGCCGCGAGGTGCTGCTGGTCGCTGGGTTCCTCAGGCACAGATCCGCGCTCCCTACGGCTCGTTCGGGAGTCGTGGAAGCTCTTGGGTCGAACCCCCACGACCTAGGCAGCTCACGGAATCGCTCTCACGTGCCGCCCGTCAAATAGGTACCCCGTCCTGCTTGCCTCATGCGCAAGTTTCGACTGATCCCAACGTGGATGCCAGCCTGGATCCTGTAGGCGCCGCCTTGAACGAGCTCGCATTCCGGGCGCCAGCACCACGATTGCGGTTCACGACGGCAGGTCGGCGACGTCGCGGACGACGGCGACGGAGCACGCGGCGCGGTGCAGGAGTGCGTTGCTGACCGATCCGAGCACCAACCCGGCGAACTCGCCGTGCCCTCGGGATCCGACGACGACGAGTTGCGCTCGGGTTGCCCACGTCAGCAGGCCGGCGGCCGGGCTCTCGCGCGTGATCACACGTTCGACCGGCACGTCGGGATACTTCTGGGACCACCCGGCAAGACGCTCGGACAGCTGCTCGGCTTCCTCTACCTCGATCGCTGCCCAGTCGAGAACGACCGACCCCGGCCATCGCGGAGCTGAATGCCAGGTCGGACCAGGTGTGTACGGCCACGAGCGGCACCTGGCGGGTTGCGGCGGCGTCGAAGGCGAAGGCGATCGCGGCCTCGGCGGTGGCGTCGATCCCGACGGCCACCGGGACGTCGTCGCCGCTCAGCGCCGGTGGCTGGCCGACCAGGTGCAGCTGTGGCGCGACAAGTACCCGGACCTGGTGATCCACGAGATCGTGCGGATGCACCAGCCGGCCGCCACGCTGCTGGACGCGGCCGTCGGCGCGGCGCTGCTCGTCGTCGGGTCCCGGCGTCGCAAGCAGTTGCGTGGGCTCGTGCTGGGCTCGGTGGGACTCGCCCTCCTGCACCACGCGACCTGCCCGGTGGCAGTCGTCCCGCCGGACTGCGATGGTGCGTGCCCGGTGGGGGACGAGCTGGAGGATCTCCACGGAGATCCGCACCGCTGACCGGACGCTGGCACGTCACCCCCGACGTGGAGGACGGGTCGTCGGTGCTGACAGCACCTCGTCGGCGGCGGTGCCGGGGTGGTGACGACCTTGGCGGCGAGGTCGGAGAGGCGCTGGTTGTTGTTGCGGGCGTAGCGGCGGAGCCGGTCGAACGCCTCGTCCATGCTGAGGCGGCCGCGTTCGGCGAGCACGCCTTTGGCCTGTTCGATGACGATGCGCTTGTCCAGGGCTGTCTGCAGCTGTCCGCTCAACACCTCGGCGCGGTTGATCGCCTGTTCGGACAGGATGCCGATCGTCGCGACGTCGGCCATGGCCTGGCCGAGTGCCAGGTCGGCGGGTGGCAGCGGCCCGGGCTCGTTGTGGAACAGGTTCAGGGTGCCGATGGCCTCGCCGCGCAGGTGCAGCGGGAGCGCGTGCACCGATCCGTAGGCCCCGCGTTGGGCCAGCGCCGGTACGAAGCGGGGCCATCGTTGGGCCGCGGTCTTCAGATCGGCGACGCTGACGGCCGTGCCGGTGCGGTAGCAGTCCATGCAGGGACCTTCGTCGGCCTCGAGCTGCAGCAGCTCCATCCAGTCGGACTGCTCGTTGGTCGAGGCGACGACGCGCAGTCTGTGCTGGTCGTCGCTGATCATGATCCCGACGGCGTCCGCGGCGAGGAGCTTCACGCAGTGAGCCGCCAGCCGGTCGAGAGGCCGTCGTCGCGGGGGAGCGCGTCGATGGCTCGGGCGCGGCCGTGTGCAGCGCTTCAGTACAGGACGCTCGGCAGGTAGGCCCCTTGCGGCGGGGAGTGCAGGCCGAGGGTCATCAGCGTCATCAGGTACTTCACCCGCTGTCCCCGTTCCAGACACCACCGGAACAGATCGGCGTTCGTGGTGGGAACCAGGATGCCGGGACCGCCGAAATCGTCCGTGGCCATGATGAGTGCCTTGAGGTCCTCATTGCTCTCGCCGACGGCATGGCCGAAGAAGGCCAGCTCGGTGGCGTAGCCGCTGATCCGCCCGTCGTGCTCGACCACCAGCGCGGTGCCCTGCGCGATGGCGTCGGCCACCTCCCCGGCTCGGTCGTGCCCGTGGACGCGGTAGCACAGCGCGTTGCATGCCTCGGCGTCGATCGCGGCGGCGGACCGGACGTGGTAGCCGGAGATCTCGCCGTTGGGCGGGGTTCCCTGGATGCAGGCAAGCAGATCACGGACCTGGAACCCGAGCTTCGCGTACAACGACACCGAACGGTTGTGGTACGCCGATTGCAGCAGCCGGATCCCGGGGGAGCCACGGTCCGCCGCACGCCGCATCACGTCCTGCATGAGGATCCGGCCCGTCCCGTGGTTCTGGAAGTCGGGGTCGACGGTGATCGGGCCGACGCCGGGGATAGCGGAGCGCTCATCGAGGAAGTTGCTGCCCACGACCGTCCCGTTCACCTCGGCGACCACCGCATAGAACCCGGGATGTTCGAGCATCATCGACAACAACCCGGCCGCGACGTCGGGGCTCGGGAAGTCCGCGGGAAAATCGTGTTCCCCGGCGAGTGTGCTGAACGCCTCGTAGCAGATGCGCCCGCAGGTCTGAGCGTCCTCGGGCGTACCCGGCCGCAGCTTGGGGTCCATGACCCCTCCTCTCGGTTCGATGGAACGGAGCACGGCCGTGGAGAGCGCTGCGGCCCACCACGGTCGACGCCTAAGCGACGGCGCGGAGCGCTCGCCACCTGGACACGGCCTCGGAGAGGAGGTCGACCTGTTCGAGCTCCGGGCTGCACGGCATGAGGAGCACCTCCTGCGCCCCGACCTCCGCGCACGCGGTCAGCCATCGACCGACCCCGTCAACGTCGGTCAACGCAGCGTCCGCGATGTCCGCGGCGACATCGGCGCCGAGCCAGCCGTAGTAGTGGTGGAGATCGCGCCGAACCGCCACCTGCCCGCCGGGGCCGAGCGCGAAGTAGGCCATCGCCAGCGCCCGGGGTCGGCCGGTGCGCCGGTGGGCGGCCCACGCGTCGCGCAGGATCGTGAGGCCGTCCCGGAACTGCTGGATCGTGCCGACCCCCATGCACCAGCCGTCGGCCAGCCGAGCCGCTCGCTCGATGGCACGCGGGGCGTAGCCGGCCACCAGCAGCGGGGGACCTCCGGGGCACGCGGGCACCGGCCCGATCCGGTCGCCGGACCACAGCTCTCGCAGCGTGTGCAGCTGCTGGTCGAAGCGTCTCCCGCGACCGTCGGTGAGCATGCCGAGGGCGGTGTAGTCCTCCGCCCGTCCACCGAGTCCCAGCCCGAGGGTGAGCCGGCCGTTGCAGATCCGATCCAGTGTCGCCGCCTGCTTGGCCAGCAGCGCGGTGGCGCGGACCGGTGCGATCAGCACGTCGGTGACCAGCTCGATGCGCTCGGTGACGGCCGCCGCGGCGGCCAGGCAGACCAGGGGCTCGTGGTTGTCGTACACCACCCGGTCGATCACCCCGAGCGCGTCGAACCCGTTCGACTCGGCGCTGCGGGCCCAACGGACCAGCCTCCCCGTCGCCAGCTGCGGGAGGGCCGCGGGTAGTCCGATGCCGACCTTCATCGGTTCACCTCCGATCAGACTGCGGGTGTGGCAGGCCACGATGCCCGCCCGGTCGCGGTGCGGCGATGCCCCGGATCAAGGGATGTTCTCTCGCCGTACCCCTCATCTGCGGGGTTGTGGTGGGGTGTCGTGAGTGCGAGCCTCAGCCACGTGACCTGCATCGACGGGATCGTCAAGGGGGTGGCCGGCGCCGAGAGCGCGACGGTCTTCGACGAGCTCGCGGCCCGGCTCACGCCCTTCGTCCCCTTCGACGCCTCGGTCTTCTTCGCCACCGATCCGGCGACCGTGATGGCCATCTGCCCGGCCCGGATCGACGGCGTCGCGAACAACCAGTGCTATGCCTACTGGCAACGCGAGTTCCTCGTGGAAGACGTCAATCTCTTCTCCGACCTCGCCCGTGCACAGCGACCCGCAGCAACGTTGTGGTCCGCGACCGACGACCTACCGTCACGCAGCGCCCGCTACCGCGACTTCCTGCGGCCGGAGGGCTACGGCGACGAGCTGCGCGTCGCCTTCCGCGTGGGCAGGTACACCTGGGGCGTCGCCGCTCTGATGCGTGGAGCGGGCCGGCCATCGTTCAGCCCGCACGAGGTCGCACTGGTGAACGCCCTGTCCAGCCCCATCGGCACCGCGCTGCGACGGGCAACGCTCGACCGATGTCCGGCGCCGCTGCGGGCCCCAGCCGCGCCGGGGCTGATGCTGTTCGACCCGCACGGCGAGTTGCTCTCGGCCAGCGACGAGGCGCGCGCGTGGCTCGGCGAGCTGCCCGAACCGCCGATCGGCCCACGCCCGCTAGGACGCCCGCTGTCCACCGAGGTCATCGGCGTCGTCGCGCGCGCCCGAGCCGTCGCGGACGGGCGGGCGAACCCACCGGCCCGCGTTCGGGTGCGCTCACCCCGCGGCCGCTGGCTGGTCCTGCACGCCACGTGCCTGCGCGACCTCGAAGGCGAACCGGGCTCGGTCGCTGTCGTGATCGAGCCCGCGCGGGGCGAGGAGATCGCCCCGATCATCGTCGAGGCCTACGCGCTGTCACCGCGAGAGCAAGAGATCACCCAGCTGATCGCCCGCGGCGCAGGCACGGCCGAAATTGCGGCGACGCTGTTCGTCTCACCCCACACTGTGCGGGACTACATCAAAACGGTTTTCGAGAAGGTAGGAGTCTCGAGCCGGGGCGAGCTCACCGCAAAGTTCTTCGCCGAGCACTACACCCAGCCACTGCGCGCGGGCGCCTACCACGTCGACGGCGAATAGCAGCAGGAGCACAGTCACGGGCTCAGGCGACCCCGGAGCAACCGGGACTGCCCAGGGTTCGGTTGACTCCTGATCTGTGAGGACGTGTTCCTCGCTGGAAAAATCGACATCGTGCCCAAGCCGTTCCCGAAGGAGTTCCGGCGCCGACAAGTTCAGTGGTGAACAGGCGTCTTGTGTCCGCAGTCGTCGTGTGCGGCCTGATCCGTGGGGTGATTCCGCTGCTGCTTCGGCGCCGGCGATGTTCGTGACCAATGAGGCAGGCCGTGTTGTGTTTCTCGGTTCGTGACGTGGCGGACGTCAGGTGGGAGCGGGCTTTCCTACTTGCTCTGCGGCGGCGAGATCTGGCTCATCCTTCCAGCCGACAGTGCTGCGTGCTGCTGACTTTCCGCTCGTAGAGGCTCGTTGGCCACCGTGCATGTGGTGGATCGACGATGTGCTCGAAACCCGCTCTTTCGTAGTAGCGCCGTAGTGCTGGGTTGTTGCTGGCTGTGGCCAGGCGCACGTATTGTCGGCCGCCCTCGGCAGCTTTGCCGGCAACCCAGTCGATGAGGCGGTAGCCGAGGGAGGCGCCGCTCGCGCGGCGTGTGACCGCGAGCCTGGAGATGTAGTAAGCCGGCGCCGTGTCTGAACCCCAGAGTTCGATGTCGTCTACGGCGACGGCGAGGGTGGCGATGGGATGTTGGGCGTGTTCCACCAGGAGCGCTTCTCCCGCGGCGATCTGCGCTTGGACGGAGTTGGTCGGGAAGCGTGGGGGCCATTGTGCGATGCCTCGAGCCTGGAGCCAGGCAGCGGCCTCGGCCAGTAGGTCGAGCACGATGTCCTCCTCGCCAGGTTGAGCAGGCCGGATGGGAACCCCGTCGAACAGGGGCTCGGGATGGGAGAGGATGGCCATAGGCTGATGATGCCGCGAAGAGCTCGCCACCGCTGGCGCCATGGAGCGCGGTTCGTTCGACTCCGCTCAGACCTCCAGTCCGCTGACCTTCGGATTACTGCGCCGTACCCACCGCTGACGGGCTCGGAGCTCTGGTTCTGACGATCTGAACTGGTCCCGCTCATTCGCCCTATTTGGCCCCACTCAGGCAGCGGTTCGATTCGTCGAGCTTCGACCGTTGGGGGATCGAGCGGCACGCGCCCACGACTGCGCCAAGTAGGCCGATCTCATCCTGGTGCTGACGAGCACGGCCAGTGCACCTGCGCAAGGACGTGGTCCTAGTCCCTTCACCGAGGTCACCGTCACCATCTGGCCCCTTCCGTCGATCGATCGTCATCGCTGCAACCGTTGAGAGTCGGGCTCGTCGTCGTGGTGGCGGCGGAGGGGCGGGTCGCCTGGCACGCAGTGAGTACGCCGAGCGTGGCGAGGATCGTGAATCCGGCGAGCAGTAGGCGCGCGGAGGTGGCCAGGTCGGGACCGCCGAGGTTGACCAACAGCCCAGCGACTGCGGCACCGAAGGCGGTGGCCATGGTCAACACCGTGGCGATCGACGAGGCGGCCTGGCTACTCTCGTCGGGGTCGGGAACGCTGCTCATCGCGGCGACCGACAGGTGTGGCATCGCCGCGCCGATCCCGGCGCCGGCGCCGAACACGATCGGCAACCACACCAGGACCATCTCCAGCGACGGGGTTGTGCGCTGGAGCAGGCCCAGTACGGCGAACCCGAGCGCGAGGACGGCTGGTCCGCCGATCTGCACGACCCGCACCGTGGTGGGACGGTGGATCGAGGAGCTCACGATCTGGCCCAGCGCCCAGCCCAGTGACAACGCGGCAGCGAAGAAGCCGGCGGCTGCCGGCGGGAGGCCGCCGAGTTCCTGCGCGAACAGCGGCAGGAACATCTCGACCGCGACACCGCAGGCCAGCAACATGATCGTCAGATAGATCCAGCGCAGCGGTGACGGCCCTCGATAGGTCGCCAACGGCAACAGCCGTGCGGCGCTGCGGACCTCGACGAGGACGAACCCAGCGGCGAACACGAGGCCCGCGACGATGAAACGCCGCGGTGACGAGCAGGGTGGAGAACAGCCCGGCCATACTGATCGCCGCGGCGGCGGAGACGATCAGAGTCAGTGATCCCACCGGCAACGTCGCTGCTTCGCCCCGGCCGCCAGGTGGAAGTACTCGTGGCACCAGGGCCGCCATGCCCACAGCCGCGACGGCCAGCACCACGAACGCCAAGCGCCACGACCCGAACTGGGCGAACAACCCACCCATCGCCGGGCCCAGGATGTTGCCGGCCTCGACGAGGGCCGCCCCCGAACATCGCCGAGACCAACGCGACGCCCCGGCCCCACAGTCGTTGCGGCAGCGCCGAGTAGATCGCCGCGAACCCGAGTCCGGTCAGCAAGCCAGCACCCAGGCCCTGCACCCCGCGGCCGGCCAACATCACCACCATCACCGGGCTGAGCGCGCAGATGACCGACCCGACTGCGAAGAGCCCGAACCCGGTCAAGTAGGCCGCGACGTTCCCGATCCGGGCCAGCGCCTGCGCGACCAGTGTCGTGCCCACCACCTGCGCGACCAGGAAAGCGGTCATGTTCCAGGCGTAGAGCGCCCCGCCGCCGATCTCGGCGACGGCGGTCGGCAGCAGACTCGCTGCAACGTAGATGCTCGTCGCACCCGCCAGTACCCCACCGGCCAAGACCGAGGCTGCGCCGCCGTAACGGCACAGCTCTCCCCACGACCCCGTCCCACGTTGCTGTTCCACCCGTATCTCCCTCACGCCTCGGCTGTGATGCGCATGGATGATGCGGGATCCCGGACCCCCGGTATTCGGACAAATCGAACATGATGTGCGTCACAATCGGCGCGTGGCAGCGATCAAGTTGAGCGGTGCCTTGGACTCCTCCGTCGCGGCATCGCCCCGTATCCAGCGGCATCGTGCCGACCTTCGTGGCGGCCCGTCACGAGCGCTTCTGCGTCCCCGTCGCCCGGTGCTCGGACCGTGACGATGCCATCGGTCACCGAGGACACGTCGACCACGGCCCGACTCTGGGCGACATCCTGGACCGCGATGCGTTCGCGCATGCTCGTTGCGACCGATGGCGGGAGGCCGTCCCCGACGTGCACGGCGAGCTCTACACCGTGATCGTCTACGTCGACCGGTGGGCATGGCTGGTCAGGACCACCGGCAGGCACACCGACGACGGTCTCGGCTTCCCCGCCACCCACAAGCGCTTCGCGACGGTGAGCCGATGCTCGTCCAGCTCGGAGTCCTGCCGACACCGGCGCCGCCGGCCTGACGGCGTCGTGACACGAGTCCGGGGGCGCAGGGGAGCGGCCGCCCGGACTCGGTGGCCGCCACTTCGTCCGGGTGGTGGCGGCGTTCGACGCGGGCCGGCCGTTCTTCGCGATCGGCGGCGCCCGCCCCCTGCCGCGGGGACGGGCGCCGTTCTCGGGTCAGACCAACTCGGGCACGCGCAGGTGGGCGAGCGCGAGTTCGAACTCGGCGACGTCAGTGACCTCGCCCTTCATCTCCCCGACGGATTGCTTGCGGACCTCCTGCGCCCGCTCACGGTTGCGGTCCATCGCTTCGTGGCTGTCGAAGGTCACCGAACTCACCGCGCGGCCATTCTGCCGGTCGATCAGCAGGCTGGCGCTGCAGAACCCGTCGTACCCCTCGATCGCCGGGAGGGTGGCGTTCTTGTAGATGTCGACGGCGCGGTCCACCTGCTGAGGGTCCATCCGCACCCAGGTGGCGCGCACGCACGCCCCGGGCCCTGAGGTGTGATCGCGGTGCAGGAGGGCGATCTCCCACTCCTCGACCTCCGGCGCACCGCCGCCCATCATCTCGGCCGCGCGTTCCCGCACCGGCTGCAGCCGCTCTGAACTGGCGCGCATCGAGTCCCGGTCCTGCCATGCGCTGGTGGTGATGCAACGGCCCGAGGACCGGTCGACCAGCAGTGACAGCCCGATGCAGCCGTCCATGCCCATGAGCATCTGCATGACCTCGTCGCGGATGAATGCGACACCCGCGTCGATCGAGTCCGGCATTGCGATGATCGTGATGGAGCGTGCGTGCATGGGGTCCCCTTCCACAACAGGGCAGCGCCCCGGCGGCGCCGCCGGTCGCGCCACACCATCCTCCGGTCTCGGCGGGGTCGCAATGACCTGATCGCACCACCTCTGCTCGGCCGTTCGAGCACAGATCGTTGCCATACGGCTGCGAGTGATGCGGCCGCGCCGGGCAGTGGCACGTCTCGCAGCGACGTGGCCGTCCTGCCAGCGTGACGGGTGAAGGCCAGCATCGCGGCCCACCACGTTGCCGTGGTCGCCACACGATCGGCACCGCGCGCAGCTTGCCCGTCGACCACCGGGACGCCTTCGAGGTCGACATCGCACCACGGATGCCGAGCGCCTCGCCGAAAGTCGGGGAGGTCTCGCCGGACGCGGCCTTCGGTGCCTTCGCCTCCCCGGGCAACACCCATTTCTTCATCGACCGGAAGACGGGGTGTCTGCGCCAGCTCGGGCCGCACGTGCGGCCCGAACCCCGTGCGCGACAACCTGTGCCACAACTCTGGCCTCGTGACGGCTCCTGCGTCAGGTGCCCATGCCCAGGTGTGCTCCGCCTGCAACGTCGAGTGTCACGCCCGTGATGTACCGGTTGTTCGGGTCGGCGAGGAAGAGGATGGCGCGGGCGACTTCGTCGGGCTCGGCGAACCGACGCATCGGCAGTTGTGCGGCCCGTTCCACTCGGTTGGCGGCTGCGTCCGGACCGGAGTCCTCGGCGAACTGCGCCCACATCGCGGTGTTGACCGGGCCTGGTGCCACCGCGTTGACGGAGATGCCGTTGGGGCCGACTATCTGCGCGAACGACCACATGATGTGGAGCACCGCGAGTTTGCGACGGCGGCGATGTCACGTTCGTGGATCGGCGTCGACGCGGGCCGAGCGAATCGGAAGAGTGCGCGCCGAGGTCGATCCGCGGACCACGGTGGTCGTGCGGGTCGGCGCTCGGAAGGCTGCATCGACAGCTTCTCGAGTGCGCACACCCGGCGTCGGCAGGCGCAGGTTCGGCCGAATGCGGACCTGGGTCTACGCCGAGGGCCGTAGCCCCAATGCCCGCGAGGCGGCCTGTGCGGCGGTGCGCAGGAGGGCGAGGTTGGTCTCGTTCTCCGCTTCGGGCAGGTGGGCGGTGAGGCCGCTGAGGCTGAGCGCGGCGATGATCGCGCCGGTGTGATCGCGGACGGGCACGCTGAGGGCGGTGACTCCGAGCTCGACGTCGTCCTTGCTGATCGAGCAGCCGTCGCGGCGGATGCGGCGGACGTCCTCGCGCAGCTCGTCCGCGGTGATCTGGACGGGCGAGATGCGGCGCTGCAGCGGTCCGGCGAGGTAGCTCTCGACCTGGTCGTCGGTGAGGGCCGACAGCAGCAGGCGCGGCCCGGCGCCCATGTGCAGGGGCAGGGTGCCGCCGACGCGCAGGGTGTGGGTGGAGGCGTAGCGGCCGTCGAGGCGTTCGACGCAGACGGCCTCGTCGCCGCGCAGGACGAGCAGGAAGACAGTCTCGCCGCTGCTGCGGTACAGCTCGCGCATGGCGGGGAGCGCGCGTTCGTCGACGCCGAGCCGGCGGGCCATGGCGCTGCCGATGCGGAACGCGCCGATGCCGAGGCGGTAGGTGCCGGGTGAGGGGCGCTCGACGAAGTCGCCGGCGGCCAGCGTGGTCAGGATGCGGTGGCAGGTGCTCTTGTTGAGCTGGAGCCGGCCGGCGATGTCGCCGAGGGAAAGCTCGTCCGGGGCTTCCGCGAGCAGCTCCAGCACGGCCATCGCCTTGACCAGTACCCGGACCGATTCCCCGGTCCCCGCGGCCTTCTCGGCCATCGCCCCGCCTTCCGTCCGACGTTCCGTGCCACCTTCCGCGCCACTTCCGGCCGGGCCGATCACGCTACGCGACCTCGTGGTCGAGGCCGGACCGGATCGCCGGTGGCGCGGGCATGTCCGGACCTGTGCGATCGGCCCAGAAGCGCACGGTCTCCGCGAGATCGACGATGCCGGCGTCGGACCCGAGCCCTTGCGCCACCAGCGCTGCGGCCGCTGTGCCGAGGCGCGCGGCGTCGGCGGGTGACCACCCGCGCCACAGCCCGGTGGTGAACCCGGCGGTGAACCCGTCGCCGCAGCCGGTGGTGTCGACGACCTGGACGTCGAATGCCGGGATCCGGCGCGCCCCGTCGTCATCGACGATCAGCGACCCGGCGCCGCCCATCGTCACGATCACGGTGCCGACGCCGCGGGCGCGCACGGTCGCGGCGGCTTCGCGCAGGTCCTCGATGCCGGTGGCGGCGCGGATCTGGTCGTCGTTGGGCAGCAGGTACTGCGTGTGCTCCCACGCCGGCGCCAGCACCTCGACGAGCTCGGGCCGGCCGGCGCTGAGCAGGTCCATGGTCGTGATCGTGTCGTGCTCCCTGGCGAAGCGCAGCAGCTCCGGCAGCACGTCGACGGTGAACTCGCCCAGCACGTCGGGCCCGCCGACGTGCAGGACGTCGGCCTCGGCGATCAGGCGCCGATCGACGTCGGCGGCGCCGAGCGTGGCCATGGCGCCGGGCGCGTGCAGCGCGGGTCGTTCGCCGTTGGGCCGGATCGGCAGGATCGTGCACGGGGTGGCCAGGCCGGGCTTGCGGGCCATGTGCGCGGTGTCGATGCCGTGGTCGGCGAGCAGGTCGAGCAGCAGCCGGCCGGGGGTGTCGTCGCCGATGGCGCCGATGCTGGTGACGGACGCGCCGAGCTTCGCGAGGTCGACAGCGGTGCCGCCCGCGGTGCCGGCGGCCGTCATGCGGATCTCGTCGAGCACGCGGCGGCCCTGGCCGGGCGGGATGTCGGTGACGGGACGGCCGAGCACGTCGACGATGTGGGCGCCGAGGCAGACGACGCGAGGGCCCGGTTCCGTCATACCGGCACCGCTGTGCGGCGGCGGGCGACGTCGGCGAGCTCGTCGTCGGTGAGCACGCGCGGGCTGCCGACGCGGGTGGCGATCGCGTACATCGCGCACAGCCACTCCAGCAGCTGTGCCCGGTCGTAGGCCTCGTCGAGCGTCGCGCCGTGGGCGACGGCTCCGTGGTTCTGCATCAGCGCCGCGGTACGGCCATCGAGTGCTGCGTGCACCGAGCGGGCCAGTTCCGGGGTGCCGTAGGTGGCGTAGCCGGCGACGCGCACGGAGCCGCCGAGGCGCAACGCGTAGTAGTGGATCGGGGGCAGCTCGTCGAGGACGGTGGACAGCGCCGCGCTGTGCAGCCCGTGGTGGTGCACGACGGCGGTGGCGTCGGTGGTGGCGTAGACGTCGAGGTGCAGCGGTGTCTCCGACGAGGGGACGTGGCGGCCGTCGACGCGGTTGCCGGCCAGGTCGACGACGCTGACGTCGTCGGGTTCGACCAGGTGGTACGGGATGCTGGACGGCGAGACGGCGACGAGGTCGCCGACCCGGATGCTGATGTTGCCGGCGGTGCCGAGCACCAGGCCGTCGGCCACCAGGCGGTTTCCGCACTCGGCCACAGCGTTGCGGGCGCTGTCGAGGTCGGTCATCGGGTGCCCGCCGTCGTGAGCGCGGACTGGTCGTCGGGTACCAGCACCCCGGCGTCGACGGGCCAGTGGACCTCCACCCGGTCGCCGATCGCCACGCCGGCGCCGGCGCCGGCGGTGTCGCGCACCTGGCCGGTGTCGCCGCCGTCGAACCGGACCAGCACCCGGCGGAACGCGCCCTGGTAGACGACGTCGGTGACGGTCGCCGACAGGGCGTTGGCGGGGCCGTCGGGCGGTCCGAGGCGGAGGCGCTCGGGGCGCACGACCAGCGCCACCGACTCATCCCCCGTGGGATCGCCGGACGCGTGCAGCGTGCACCAGCCGGTGTCGAGCAGCCCGTCGCGCAGCCGGCCGGTGAACACGTTGGAGTCGCCGAGGAACGTCGCTACGAAGCGGGACGCGGGCGACTCGTAGAGCTCGGCCGGGGTGCCGACCTGCTCGATGCGGCCCTCGCGGAACACCGCGATCCGGTCGGACAGGGCGAGGGCCTCCTCCTGGTCGTGGGTGACGAACACGAAGGTGATGCCCAGCTCCCGGTGCAACCGCGAGATCTCCAGCTGCAGGGATTCGCGCAGCTTCTTGTCCAGCGCGCCGAGCGGCTCGTCGAGGAGCAGCGCGCGCGGTGAGAACACGACGGCGCGCGCGAGCGCGACGCGCTGCTGCTGACCGCCGGAGAGCTGCGCGGGCAGCCGGTCGCCGTGCTCGCCGAGGTGGACGAGTTCCAGCGCCTCGCCGACCCGGCGGGCGATCTCGGCCTTGCCGACCTTGCGCTGCTGCAGCGGGAACGCGATGTTCTGCGCCGCGGTCATGTGCGGGAACAGCGCGTAGCTCTGGAAGACCATGCCGAGGTTGCGGCGGTAGGGCGGCAGGCGGGCGATGTCGTCGCCGTCGAGCAGGATGCGGCCCGCGGTGACGGCCTCGAACCCGGCGATCATGTTCAGCGTCGTGGTCTTCCCCGAGCCGCTCGGGCCCAGCAGCGTCATGAACTCGCCGGCCCGGATCGTGAGGTCGACCGCGTCGACGGCTGGTCGATCGGATCCCTTGAACACCTTGGTCAGGGCCTCGGCCTCGATGCGGGCACCGCGGTCGTCGCGCGGGGTGTCAGGCATGGCTGCGGTTCCTCCGGGAGAAGGTGGCGAGGCCCAGCAGGGCGGTGGACACGACGAGCACCACGGTCGACGCGGCCGCGATCGTGGGGTCGACCTCGTTGGTGACGGAGGTGAACATCCGCACCGGCAGCGTCTGCAGGGTCGGTGACTGGATGAACAGCGAGACCACGACCTCGTCGAAGGACGTGACGAACGCGAAGAGGGCGCCGGCGAGCACGCCCGGTCGGATCAAGGGGAAGGTCACCGCGCGGAAGGTGGCGAAGCTCGACGCCCCGAGGCCGGCGGCGGCCCGTTCGAGGGTGCGGTCGAAGCCGGCCAGCGCCGCTGTCACGTTGACCGTGACGAACGGCAGGGCGAGCACGGTGTGCGCCGCGACGAACCCGGTGGGCGTCCCGATGAGTCCCCAACCCAGGAACGCGGCGTACATGGCGACGGCCACGACGATGCCGGGCACGATCAGCGGAGCGAGGAACAGCCCGTCCACCGCGCCCTTCCCGACGAACCGGGTGCGGGCCAGCGCGAACGCCGCCATGGTGCCCAGCACCGTCGCCACGACGGTGACGATCAACGCGAGCTGCAGCGACACGACCAGCGCCGTGAGCCAGCTCGACTCGGTGAAGAACGTGACGTAGTGCTGCATGCTCCACGAGCTCGGCGGGAACGCGAAGCTGTCGTCGCCGGAGAAGCTGATCGGGACGACGATCAGCGTCGGCACGACCAGCCACGCGCCCACCAGCACCCCGACGGCGATGAGCACGCGCCGCAGACCTGCGCTGCCGGTCATACGAGCCCACCCCCGGCCACACCGGCGCCGCGCGTGCCCTTGGTGCGGGTCAGCAGCTGGACGCCACCGACCAGCACGAGCGTGACCACCAGCAGGGCCACCGCCAGTGCGCCCGCGGCACCGAAGTTCACGAGCTGGTTGACCTGCACCGAGATGAACTGGGCCAGCATCGACTGCTGCGGTGACCCGACCAGCGACGGCGTGACGTAGAACCCCAGCGACAGCACCATGACCAGCGTCGCGCCGGCCGCCACGCCGGGGAACGACAGCGGGAGGTAGATCCGCAGGAACGCGACGGCCGGGCGGGCACCCAGCGACAGCGCCGCGTCCACGAGCCTGCGGTCGATGCCGCGCATCGTCGAGTACGCCGGCAGCACCACGAACGGGAGCATCACCTGCGCCATCGCGAGGGTGACGCCGGCGGCGGTGCCGAGCAACCGCACCGGGCCGAGCCCGATCGTGCCCAGCAGCGTGTTGACGACCCCGTTGTCCTGCAGCAGCACCACCCAGGCGAAGGTGCGGGCCATCAGGGAGGTCCAGAACGGCACCAGCACGACCGCGAGCAGCACCGCGCGCCAACGGCCGGACACGATCGTCATCAGGTAGGCGTACGGGTAGGCGACCAGCAGGCAGACCACCGTCACGACTGCGGCCATCCCGAGCGTCCGCAGCACCACCGTCACCGCCACGTCGTCGGTGACCAGCGCCGCGTAGTTGCCCAGGCCGGGTTCGGGGGTGGTCACCGACAGCCAGAGCAGGCGCAGGGCGGGCACCACGAAGAAGACCGCCAGCACCACGAGCGCCGGCGCTGCGAGCAGCACGGCGACGCGGGCCGAGCGGGCCCGCCGAGAAGTCGGTGGGGGAGGGGCGGCGCGCGCTGTCGGTGCGGCCCTCGTCGGTGGTGATGCGGTCACGGCCATGTGGACATCCGATCGATACGCATTTCACGAAGCGGAACACGGGGATGGCGGCGAGCTTGTCATTGCGACCCAGAACCGGCCTGACGCAATGGCTGGGAACTGCGATCCAAGCCGGCCGATCGGGTCTTGACGGGCAGCGTGGCACGTGAGCATGCTTTCTGCAATGCGGTGAGCGTTTCGGATTATGAAATCTGCTAACGGCTCCCGCTCAGTCCTCTCCTCGGAGGTGGTTCCCCGTGCGGTTGCCCAGAACAGCTGTCACGTCGCTGGCGTTGGCCGGTCTGATCGCTCTGACCACGACGGGCTGCTTCGGCCCGGTCGGCAACTCGGCGGCGGGTGGGTCCGGCTCCGTGGTCTTCGCCAACACCGGTGGAGCGCTGGCCGAGGTCTTCAAGCAGAACGCCTACGCCGACCTGGCCGCCAAGGGCGTCACCGTCGCGGAGGAGTCGCCGAACAACGAGGCGAAGCTGACGGCGATGGTGCAGGCGGGCCAGCCGACGTGGGACGTCTTCTACTCCACGCCGTACACGGCGATCGGCAAGTGCGGCACGATGTTCGAGAAGATCGACTACGGCCGCATCGACGTGTCCGGCCTGGACAAGTCGCAGATGTCGGAATGCGGTGTCCCGGTCATCAACTCGGTGTTCCTGCTGGTCTACAACAAGACCAAGTACGGCGCGAACCCGCCGACGAGCTGGGCCGACTTCTACGACACCGCCAAGTTCCCGGGCAACCGCGGGATCATGAACTACGCCAAGGACGCCGGTATGGAGACGGCGCTGCTGGCCGACGGCGTCCCGGGCGACAAGCTCTACCCCCTCGACTACGACCGCGCCTTCCGCAAGCTCGACGCGATCCGTCCGGTGGTGCGCTTCTTCGACACCGGAGCCCAGCAGACGCAGGCCCTGCAGTCCGGCGAGGTCGACATGATGCTCGCCTGGCCCGGCCGCGCCTACGACGCGATGAAGAGCGGCGCGCAGCTGGGCGTTGTCTGGAACCAGCCGCTGCGCTACTTCGACGCACTGACCATCGTCAAGGGCTCCCCGCACCAGGAGCAGGCCTACCAGCTGATCAACAGCCTGATCGGGACGAAGAACCAGGAAGCGATCGCGAACCGCCTGCCGTACGGGCCGGCGAACTCCCAGGCCGCGCCGTCGAAGGACGCCCAGATCGCGGCGTTCGTCGACGGTCCGCAGTCCAAGGGCACGACGGTGGTGCGCGACAACGCCTGGTGGTCGCAGAACCTCGACGAGGCGACCCGCCGCTGGACGAGCTGGGTCAACCGGTGAGGTTGCTCGGCTACGCCGACCGGCTGTCCGCACGGGCCGGGGAGCGGATCGCGTTCCACGTCAGCTCCGCGCATCCCGCGTACCGGCCGGAGATCGTGCGGCTGCGCCGCGGCGGGTCCGACCTGCACGGCTCGCCGCTGGTCGAGGAGCCGGTCGCGGCCGATCTCCCGGCGAGCCTGCCGGGCAGGGTGCAGGTGACCAGCTCGGGCTCGTCGGTCGACGCGCGGCTGGCCGGCGGGCTCGACGCCGTCGGGATGGCCGTGTGGTTTCTCCCGACCCTGCTGGGCACCGACCGTCGTCCGTTGCTCGCCGCCGGAGAGGTGGTGCTCGAGGTCGGTGCCGGCGGGGTGGTCCTGCGCGACGGCGCGACGCCGTTGGCGACCCTGGACGTGGACGTCGTCGAACGGCAGTGGGCCTTCGCCGCCGCCACCGTCGACAGGTCAGGTCGGGTGCGACTGTCGCTGCACCGCCCGGGCCAACCGGACGCGGTGACGAGCACGGCGGGCCATCCGGTACGGATCGAGGGCGCGCTGCGGATCGGTGCATCGGGGGCAGCGCCGGCCGGGCTCGGCCACACCTTCAACGGGAAGGTGGCCCGCCCGGTCGTCTCCGCGGCGTGGTCGCCGGAGACGACGGCGGCACTCGCCGCCGGCGCTGCTCCGCTCGATCTGCTGAGCCCCACGGTCACCAGCGCCCTCGATCTCGCCGCCGACCCGGGTGGCACGGTCGTCCCGGATCGTGGCGAGCTCACCTCCGGGGCCGAGATCCGGCAGCTGCCCACCCGCGGGATCCCCGGCCCGTTCTGGACGGGCGGCGAGACCGACTTCCGCCGCGCTCCCGCCGAGTTCGACGCGCTGCACCTGCACGACGACGACCTCGCCGACGCCGGCTGGGACGTCGACCTGACCTGGACCGTGCCCGCCGCGCTGCCCAGCGGCGTGTACGCGCTCAAGATCAGCGCCGCGGCCGACGTGGACCGCATCCCGTTCGCGGTGACGCCGGCCGAGCACGACGCACCCGTGCTCGTCGTCCTCCCGACGTGGACCTACCTCGCCTACGCGAACTGGCGCACCTACGCCGAGTACGAGGCCGAACGCCTGGTGATCTACGGCGAGCGCCGCGGCGTCGATCCCCGCGACCACTGGCTCGCTCAACACCCGGAGCTGGGGCGCTCGCTGTACGACGTGCACACCGACGGCAGCGGCGTGTGCTGCTCGACGCGGCTGCGGCCCATCGTCAACATCCGGCCGGACTACTTCACCCCCACCACGCGCGGGTTCCGCCACTTCGCCCAGGACCTGCAGCTGCTCGACTGGCTCGACGCCCGCGGCGAGCGGTACGCGGTGGCCACCGACGACGAGGTCGAACGCGAGGGCGCCGCGCTGCTGTCTCGCTACCGCGTCGTGATCACCGGATCGCACCCCGAGTACTGCTCGGCGGGGATGCTCGACAGCTACCTGCACCACACCCGCACCGGCGGGCGGTTGATGTACCTGGGCGGCAACGGCTTCTACCAGGTGACGGCGCGGCACCCCGGCCACCCGGACGCCATCGAGATCCGCCGCGGGCACGCCGGCGTCGCCACGTGGGTGTCCGAGCCCGGCGAGGAGCACCTGTCGGCGACCGGGGAGCCCGGCGGGCTCTGGCGGATGCGGGGACGGACGCCGAACCTGCTCGCCGGCGTCGGGTTCACCGCACAGGGCTTCGACAAGGGATCCGGCTACGAACGCACCGCTGCGAGCGCCGATCCGGCCGTGTCCTGGGTGTTCGACGGGGTCAAGGCCGGGGTCGGCGAGGTCTTCGGCGCCGAGGGACCGGGCCTCGGTGGCGCCGCCGGTGACGAGCTCGACCGCGCCGACGTCGCGCTCGGCACTCCGGCCGACGCCGTCGTGCTCGCCTCCTCGGTCGGGCACTCCACGAAGATCGGGCTGGTGCCCGAGGAGGCCGACCACTCCTACGCCGCCCCGCCGCCGGGGATCCACCCGAAGGTCCGCGCCGACGTCGTCCTGTTCGGCAGACCCGGTGGGGGCGCCGTGTTCTCGGTCGGCTCGATCGCGTGGTCGACGGCCATGACCCACGACGGCGGCGACAACGACACCGCGCGGATCACCGGCAACGTCCTCGACCGCTTCCGCGACACACCGGGCCCGGTGCTCGTCCCGTGACCCAGCAAGGAGATTCCGTGCCCACCAGCACCGCTCCGGCGACGGAGCACCAGATCGCCCACCTCACGGAGCGGGCGCGGTTCGTCCGCACCGAGACCGTCCGGCTGACCCGCATCGCGGGGGCCGGCCACTACAGCGCCGTGTTCTCCTGCGCCGAACTGCTCGCGGTCCTCTACTACGGGCAGCTGCGCATCGATCCCGCTCGGCCCGACTGGGCCGGGCGCGACCGGTTCGTCATGAGCAAGGGCCACGCCGCGATCGGGCTCTATCCGCTGCTCGCCGACCTCGGCTACTTCGACCCGTCGGAGCTGGACTCCTACACCCGGCTCGGCAGCCCGTTCGGCGATCACCCGGACATGAAGCGGATCCCCGGGATCGACTTCTCCTCCGGGTCGCTGGGCCACGGACTGTCGATCTGCGTCGGCATGGCGCTGGCCGGGCGGATGTCCGGGCTGGACTACCGCAGCTACTGCCTGCTCGGCGACGGCGAGCTCGCCGAGGGCCAGATCTGGGAGGCCGCGATGTCGGCGAGCCACTTCCGGCTCGGCAACCTCGTCGCGATCGTCGACGCCAACCAGCTGGGCATCGACGGGTTCGTCAGCGACGTCATGGCCGCCGAACCCATCGACACGCGCTTCGCCGCGTTCGGCTGGCAGACCCACCGGGTCGACGGTCACGACATCGGCGCCCTGCTCGACGTGTTCGGCCGGCTCCCGACCGACCCGGACGGGCCGCCGCAGCTCATCGTCGCCGACACCGTGAAGGGCCGTGGCAGCGCGCGGATGGAGCTGAGCCCGGACTGGCACGTCGGCAACCTCGCCGGCGCCGACTACGACGACGTCATGGCCGAGCTCGCCGCCGGCCTGCGGCCGCGGGAGACCCGATGAGCACGAACACCCAGGACCAGTCCGAGATCTTCAACGGGACCGCCGGCCTGCGGGACGCCCGGTCCGTCGACGGCACCGATACACGCGCGATCCCCGCGTTCGTCTTCGGTGAGGAGCTCGCCGACATCGCCGAGCACGACGAGCGCGTCGTCGTGCTCACCGCGGACCTGGGCCGCTCCAACCGCGCCACCGACTTCGGCGCGCGCCACCCCGACCGGTTCGTCAACGTCGGCATCGCCGAGAAGAACATGATCACGGTGGCGGCCGGGATGGCGTCCTGCGGCTACGTGCCGTTCGCGGCCACGTTCGGATCGTTCGCGGCGCTGCTGGGTGCCGAGCAGATCCGCACCGACTGCGCCTACCCCGATCTGCCCGTGCGCATCGTCGGGCACCACTCGGGCATGTCCATGGGCTTCTACGGCACCAGCCACCACAGCCTCGAGGACATCGGGATGATGCGCTGCATCGCCGACCTCACGGTCGTGTGCGCCACCGACGCGAACCACCTGCGCGCCCTGCTGCGCGCCTCGATGGACCACCCGGGCGCGATGTACATCCGGCTCGGCCGCGGCCGCGACCCGCAGGTCTACGACGTGGTGCCCGACATCGAGATCGGCCGCGCCGAGACCGTCCACGACGGCAGCGACGGGGGAGACGGCAGCGACCTGACGATCATCGCGACCGGCTCCGAGGTCCATCCGGCGCTCGAGGCCGCCCAGGCCCTCGCCGCGGACGGGATCTCGACGCGCGTGGTCGACATGTTCACCGTGTCGCCGATCGACCGCGCCGCCGTGCTCGACGCCGCCCGCACCACCGGGGCGATCCTCACCGTCGAGGAGGGCAACCTCACCAACGGCCTCGGCACCGCCGTCGCGGAGTGCCTCTACGAATCCGGCGAGCGGGTGCCGTTCCGCCGCCACGGCATCCCGGACGAGCACGTACCCGTCGGACCGCCGGCCGCTCTCTACGCCCACTACCGCCTCGACGGGCCCGGCATCGCCGACGTCGCCCGCGAGCTGTTGACGACCAGGGGGAACACCGCATGACCACCGTCGCGTCCACACTCGGCGAGCGCGAGCTCGCGCTGCGCGAACGAGCCAGCCGGGTCATCCCCGGTGGCATGTACGGGCACATGTCCGTGGCGGCCTTCAGCTCCGCGCACCCGCAGTTCATCGTCTCCGGCGAGGGGTGCCGCGTCACCGACGCCGACGGCCGCGAGTACCTCGACCTGATGTGCGGCTGGGGTCCGGTCGTGCTCGGGCACCGGCACCCGGGCGTCACCGCCGCCGTGATCGATCAGCTCGGCCGCGGCGACTGCCTCGACGGCGCCAGCCCGGTCGCCGTCGAGTTCGCCGAGCTGCTCGTGGACACCGTCCCCTCGGCGGACTGGGCGATGTTCGTCAAGAACGGCTCCGACGCGACCACGACCTGCGTCACGACCGCCCGCGCCGCCACCGGCAGGCGGAAGGTGCTCGTCGCCAACGGGGCCTACCACGGTGCCGTGCCGTGGTGCTCGATCCGCGGGGCCGGCGTCACCGCCGAGGACCAGGCCCACCTGGTGCACTACGAGTACAACGACCTCGCCTCCGCCGAGGCCGCCGCCGCGGAGGCCGGCGACGACCTCGCCGCGATCATCGTCTGCCCGATGCGCCACGACGTGCGCCGCGACCAGGAACTGGTCGATCCGGCGTTCGCCCGCGGCCTGCGCGCGCTGGCCGACCGCACCGGCGCCGTCCTGATCCTCGACGACGTGCGCTGCGGCTTCCGCCTCGACCTGGGCGGCAGCTGGGAACCCCTCGGGGTGCGACCGGACCTCTCGGCCTGGTCGAAGGCGATCGCCAACGGGCAGGCGCTCGGCGCGGTCACCGGCACCGACGCGCTGCGCGACGCGGCCCGCTCCATCTACGTGACCGGCTCGTTCTGGACCGCCGCGGTCCCGCTGGCCGCCGGGCTGGCGACCCTGACCGAGCTGCGCCGTGGCGTCGCGCTCCCGGCGATGGAACGCACCGGGACCCGGCTGCGAGAAGGACTCGCCGCGCAGGCGAGCGCCCACGGCTTCGAGATCCGCCAGACCGGGCCCGTCCAGATGCCGATGCTCGCCTTCGCCGGCGACACCGACCACCGGCTGGTCACGGCATGGGCCGAGGCCGCCGTCGAGCGCGGGGTGTACCTGCACCCCTGGCACAACTGGTTCCTCTCCGCAGCCCACACCGACGACGACATCGACGCGATCCTGCTCCGCACCGACGACGCCTTCGCCGCCGTCCGAGCAGCAGCCTGATCGAGAACCCGGACAACGTCGTTCGGGGCATCAGCGTGCGGGTGTGGGCAGGCGCGACGGCGCCCCCCGCCTTCGACCCCCGCCCCTATGGTCGAGAACCGGCCGACATGGTCGAGCTCCGCCTCTTCTCGACCTCGACCCGGCGGAAGGGACATGATCGTTCTCATGGACCACGTGACCGGCCCGAGCGCGACGGTGCTCGCCGAGGCGAACGCCGCCGAACCCCCGGCTGTGTTCGTTCACGGCGTTCTCACCTGGGGAGACGACGACAGGTACGGATTCGGCCGTCAGCGACCGCTCGCCGCGACCCGGCGGTTGATGCTGATGGACAGGCGGGGACACGGCGCGAGCCCGGATCTGGAGGGGCCGTACCGAACCGACTACGCCGTCGATGCCGACGATGTCGTGTCCCTGCTGGGCGACGGTGCGCACCTGGTCGGACATTCCTACGGCGGTGTCGCAGCGATGCTGGCAGCAGCGGCGCGCCCGGATCTGGTCCGATCGCTCTGCCTCATCCAGCCGGGATCGTTGCGGGTCGCCGAGGACCATCCGGTGATCGCAGAGTTCCTGACCCGCAGCCGCGCGTCGGTCGGATCGCTCCCGGCCGACCTCACCGCCGAGGCATACCTACGGCTCGTCACCGAGAGCGTCGGCATGCCCGCTCCGCCGCCCACCCCGCGACGGCTCCGCGTGGCACGCACCTCGATGGGAGAACGCCCGTGCTGGGACGCCCCGGTGCCGCTCGAACCGATCGCTTCAGCGCCGTGGGAAACCCTGGTCATCGTGGGCGACTGGGCAGGTGCGCCGGAGGACTATCGGCGCCTCGCGGGAGAACCACTGACGATCGCTGCCCGGGTGGTCGCCGAGAAGGTGGGCGCTCAGCTGTTGGAGGTCCCTGGGTTCTACCCGCAGGTGCAGGAGCCCGAACTGGTCAACGAGGCGCTGACGGCATTGTGGGGCCGCGCGGAGGTCACGTGATCCCCGCCGTTGCCTCGGGTCGACCCGCCCGACCACCTCGCGCGGCTGGACACGAGCCGGCGATGAGCTCTGACGCTGCGGCGTGATCTGCAGCGACTTCTCGAGCTCGTCAACCGCCTCGCCGGTGTAGACGGCGAGGCGCTGCAGGTGCGGCAGGCTGTCGTGGTCGCCGGTGAAGCCCAGCCCGAGCCTGCCCGAGCTGGAGAACAGGGCGATGAACAGCCCGACGCCGTCGTAGAGCATCGCGAGCGGGTACGCGTGTCGTACCAGGTGATCCGAGCAGTGGCTCGCCACCACACACAAGCTGCAAGTGGGTCACCCGCACCCGTCACCGGCAGATTTCCGGGTTGGGCGGCGGGGCATCGTCGGATCGCGGGCCCACTGCATCGCGCTCGTCACCGCCGGCATGAGTACGTAGACCATGGTCGGCACGAGTACGGCGGTGAGGACGAGGGTGCGCAGCGGCAGGGCGAGCTGCCACAGTCCGAAGTGTTCAAGCAGCCACAGTGTGAGGGTCAGGGCTGGGTAGATCGCCAGCCACATGGTGAGCGCCTGAATCACGCGACGGTGGGCGGCGGTTCGGGTCGGGTCGGATTCGGGCGAGCGGCGCTCCGTCCTGCCGAACACGTCAGCCCGCACCGCTCGATGTCGTGCGGCTGTCCCAGACTCCCGTCGCAGCGGTTTCTCGGACGTACTCGGTGAAGTCCCGGGCCGGCCGGCCGAGAACCCGCGCGACGGTGTCCGTCACGGTGGCTCGGCGGCCGTCGAAGACCTCGATCATCAGGCCGGCCAGCTGCGTCGCGTAGCGGGTCGGCACACCTCGTGCGGTCAGGGAGGAGATGAACTGCTCTGCCGTGACCGGCAGGTAGCGCAACTCCCTGCGCGCCAGCCCCGCGATCTCGCCGACGGCGTCGGCGAAGGTGAGCAGCCGGGGGCCCGTCACCTCGTAGATCTGGCCGGTATGGCCGTTCCCGGTCAGCGCCGCCACGGCGACGTCTGCGATGTCCTCGGCGTCGGTGAACGGCTCGGCGACCTCGCCCGCCGGAAGCGCGACCACACCGGCCCGCACCAGTTCGACGAGGAACGCTTCGCTGAAGTTCTGCGTGATGAACCCCGCCCGCACGATGGTCCACTCAGCACCTGAGTCCTGCACCGCCTGCTCGCACCGTTCGGCCTCGGCGGAACCGCGGTCGGCAAGAAGGACGAGGCGACGGACGCCGCTGGCCACCGCCAGGTCGGCGAACGAACGCACGACCGCGGCCGCGCCCGGGAACGCCGCGTCCGGGTAGAACGCGACGTAGGCTGCGTCGACACCGCTCAGCGCGGGTGCCCACGTGGTGTCGTCCTGCCAGTCGAACGGGGGCTCGGCGCGCCGGGAGCCGATCCGCACCGGCACGTCACGCGCTTCGAGCCCGGATACGACTCGGCGTCCGGTCTTGCCCGTTCCGGCGAGGACCAACGTCGTCGGCGTAGTAGTTGTCATGCTGAACAGTCCACGTGCTCGACGGAATTCGGGCCATGCTCGAGGCTCTCGGGACCATAACGGCGCGAATTACACTGCCCCGGTGGATCCCTTGACCGGTCTGCTCGACGGGTCACGGGCCAGAGGCGCGTTCATGCTGCGGACCATCCAGAACCCGCCCTGGTCGGTGCAGGTGCGCGACAGCGCGCCGCTCAGCGTCGTGGCCGTCGCCCGGGGAACGCCCTGGGTGGTGCCCGGTGCCGGCGATGCAGTCCGGCTCGACGCGGGCGACGTCGCGATGCTGCGCGGCCCGGACGGATTCACCTTCACCGACGATCCCCGCACGCCGGTCCAGGTGGTGATCCATCCTGGCCCCCGGCGCACGACCACAACCGGTGCGGAGCTGCCCGAGGACGAGGACCCGGGAATTCGCACCTGGACGAACGGCCGGCAACCGGGCGACGACAACGCGGACGGCTCAGCGACACTGCTGATCGGCAAGTACCGGAAGCCAGGCGAGATCGCCGCGGGCCTGCTCAGCGCGTTACCGCCGCTGCTGGTCGCGAACGCCACCCACACCGGATCCGCGCTGGTGTCGCTGCTCGAAGAGCAGACCGTTCGCGACGAGCCGGGCCAGGACCTCGTGCTCGATCGGCTCCTGGATCTCCTGCTGATCGCCGTACTCCGCGCGTGGTTCACCCGCCCGGACGCGGACGCGCCGGCGTGGTACCGAGCCCACGGCGACTCCGTCGTCGGCCCGGTCCTGCGGCTGATCCACGGCCACCCTGCTCATCCCTGGACGGTCGCCGCGCTCGCCGCAAGGAGCGGCGTGTCCAGACCGACGCTCGCCCGCCGCTTCACCGACCTCGTCGGCACACCACCGATGGCCTACCTCACCACGTGGCGCATCGATCTGGCCGCCGATCTCCTCGTGAACTCCGACGCCACGCTCGACTCCGTTGCCCGTCAGGTCGGGTACGGCAGCGCGTTCGCACTCAGCAACGCCTTCAAGCGGATCCGCGGGATCAGCCCACAGCGGCACCGGGACCGCACCTGACAGCTGTGGCCCCGCTTGCGAACTCTGGCACCAGATCGTCCACAGCCTCGGCACCAGCCTGCTCGGGGTTGGGCTACATGTCCGCCGGCAGGTCAGCCCGAGGATTGCTGGGATGCTGCCAGCCACAGACCAGGCATGTCGGCGAGCATCCAGAGGTAGAAGTCCGGCCCGAAGAGGTCTTCGACGTCAGCGTCGCTGCTGGTGGTGAACTCACTTGGCGCAGTGGTGGATTCGCTGCGCTGACATGTCGACGGATCGAGTGCTGGCGGGGAAGAATGCGGAGTGTGGGGGAATGATCAGTGACGACGGCTCGATCGTCGTTCGGGGAGCACGGGAGAACAATCTCCGCGACGTCGACGTCGAGATCCCGCTGGGCAAGCTGACGGTGTTCACCGGGGTCTCGGGATCGGGCAAGTCGTCCCTGGTGTTCGACACGATCGCCGCGGAGTCCCAGCGCCAGCTCAACGACACCTTCCCGGCGTTCCTCCGCAACCGACTACCACAACTGGGCAAACCCGACGCCGACGAGATCACCAACCTGTCGGTGTCGGTGGTCGTCGACCAGCAGCCCTTCTCGGGCAACGCCCGCTCGACCGTCGGCACGGCAGGTGATCTCGCACCGCTGCTGCGGCTGCTGTACTCCCGGCTGGGCGAACCGCACGCCGGCTACTCCAACGTCTTCTCCTTCAACCAGCCGGCCGGCATGTGTCCGCGCTGCCAGGGTCTGGGCCACGTCGACGACGTCGACGAGGACGCGCTCGTCGACCGGTCGCTGTCGCTCGACGGCGGCGCGCTGCCGGTTCCCGACCTTCGCCGTCGGCACCGCCTACTGGAAGCGCTACGCGCACTCCGGCCTGTTCGACAACACCCGCCCGCTCAGCCGCTGGCCGAAGGCGCAGCTCGACGACCTGCTCCATACGGAGCCGCGGACCCTGACCGACCCGCCGCCGCAGTGGTACCGCTCGTCGAAGTTCGAGGGCGTGGTCCCGCGCTTCCGCCGCATCTACCTGACGGGCCGGACCGCGGCGGCGGAGCGGGTACGGCGGACCTACGCCGCGGACTTCGAGCGGGTCGTGACGACCAGGACGTGCCCGGTCTGCGGTGGCGGGCGGCTGCGGCCGGAGGTGCTCGCCAGCCGGATCCGGGGCGTCAACATCGCCGAGGCGAGCGCGCTGCCCGTCACCGAGCTGCGCGCCTTCCTCGCCACCGTCGACGAGCGCTCGGTCGCACCGGTCGTCGACGGGCTGGTGGCCGGCCTGGACCAGATGATCGGCATCGGGCTGGGCTACCTCACGCTCGACCGGGTGTCCTCGACGCTCTCCGGCGGAGAGGCGCAGCGCGTCAAGCTCGTGCGCCACCTCGGCAGCTCCCTGACCCGCCTGATCTACGTCCTCGACGAGCCGTCGACCGGTCTGCACCCGGCCGACGTCACCCGGCTCACCGCGCTGCTGCGGCGGCTGCGGGACAAGGGCAACACGGTGCTCGTCGTCGAGCACGATCCCGACGTCATTGCCGTCGCCGACCACGTCGTCGACCTGGGGCCGGGCGCGGGTGTCGACGGCGGCCGGATCACCTTCGAGGGCACCGTGGCGCAGCTGCGCAGAGCGTCGACGCCGACGGGCGAGTGGCTGCGTCGCCGGCCCGCCCTGCGGCCCCGTCCCCGCTGCCCCGCCGGATCACTGGTCGAGCTGCGCGGGGTCACCGACCACAACCTGCGCAGCGTCGACGTCGACATCCCGGCGGGGGTGCTCACCGTCCTCACCGGGGTGGCCGGCTCCGGCAAGAGCAGCCTGCTGACCGCGGCCACGCGGAAGTGCCCCGAGCTGCACCTGCTCGACCAGTCCGCGCTGCGCGGGGGCCGCCGCTCCACCCCGTTGACCTACCTCGACGCCTCCGACGCCCTGCGCACCCTGTTCGCATCCGCCAACGGGGTCGGCGTCGAGTGGTTCTCCGCCAACTCGACGGGCGGGTGCCTCGTCTGCCACGGCAGGGGTGTCGTGACCACCGAGCTCGCCTTCATGGACGACGTCGACCTGCCCTGCGAGGCCTGCGGGGGCCGCCGGTTCAACGACACCGCTCTTGGTCACCGGTGGCGCGGACGGTCGATCGCCGACGTCCTCGACACCACGGCCGCCGACGCGCAGGACCTGTTCGACGAAGGAGAACAGCCGGCGATCGCCGGCGCCGTCGCACGCATGTGCCGCGTCGGGCTCGGCTACCTCGGACTCGGCCAGGCGCTCGCGACGCTCTCGGGCGGGGAACGCCAGCGCCTGCGGCTCGCCCGCGCCCTCGCCCGCCCCGCGACCGCGTATGCCATGGACGAGCCGACGGTCGGCCTGCACGGCAGCGACGTCGCCCGCCTGCTCGGCCTGTTCGACGAGCTCGTCGACGGTGGGACCACGCTCGTGGTGATCGACCACGACCTCGACGTGATGGCGCACGCCGACTGGATCATCGACGTGGGCCTGGGCGCCGGCACGGACGGCGGGACGATCACCTTCGCGGGCCGGCCCGCCGACCTCGTCGCCACCGGTGACGGTCCCACAGCCCGGCACCTCGGCGACGCCGTCGGGCATTGACCCGCGTCCGACACGTCCAGCATCAGCTCGGCCGCGTTGCCGCGGCGGGCCCTCGTCGGGGAAGATCGCATCGCGCACCAGCACGCCCCTCGCCCCGGCCTCCGGCGTGTAGGTGAGCCGGACGCCGAGCACGACCAGCCGCCGGAAGCCGTCGACCACCTGGGCGGCGGTGAGGTCGAAGCGGAAGGCCGTGCCGACGACAGTGGGCACCGCGGCGGCTTCCCACCCGATCAGCACGAGCCGGTCGGGCAGGACGTCGACCCGGGGCGCGCCACCGGGACCGGCCCGAAGAGACCCGCGAAGATCGCCGACAGCGTCGGCTCACCGAGATCACGGGCACCAACGAGCTCGACGCCAGTCATCGGTACGAGCACAGGGGGGTGCCAGTCGTCCACGGGCGAGCGATCCTCGGCGGCGTGTCGCCGTGCTGGTCGATGAGGTAGGTGGTCACGAACAGCTGCAGTTCGGCGAGCAGCGGCGCACCACGCGCGCTAACTTTGACCATGTGCAGCCAATCGGTCATAGATCTCCGGGCCCGCCGGGGCGACGCGATGCGGCCGCCTGGGCTGAGCGCGCCGAGCGGATCCTGGGGGTCGCGGCCGAGCTGCTGATCGCTGACGACACGGTCGTGATCGACACCGTCGCCCGGGCCGCCGGGGTCGGCAAGGGCACGATCTATCTGCACTTCCGCAGCCGGGATGCGCTGCTCGCGGCGGTGCTCCGCCGGGAGCGGTTGCTGCTGGCCGAGGGTCTCACCGGGGATACCCCCGGTGAGGTGGCCGGGGCCGCTGCAGGGGAGCTGCGCCGACGGCCGCTGGTGGTCGCGGTGCTGCGCCGCGGCGAGTTGCCGGCCGGGGTGCCCGGCGATCCGCGAGGTGCGGCAGCGGGGTTCGCGAGATATCTCGCCGAGCTGCAGTCGGCCGGCCTGGCGCGCGCCGACCGCCCGGCGGCCGAGCTGACCGTTGCCGTCGCCGCGGTCCTGATCGGCCACCTGACGATCGCCGACACCGCGATCGGACTACCCGCCGACGCGGCGCCGGCCCTGATCGCTGAGACGGTGGGCCGCCTGCTCGACACGGGGCGCGCGCTCGACGATGCGGCACGTGCCGAGGTGGCCCGCGCGACCGGCGCGTACCTCGCCCGAGGCCGCGCCGAGGCCGCGACGGCCTTCTACGAGACCGCGGGCATCGCCCCGCCGGAGGAACGATGACGCTCGAGGTGTGGGACGACAGCATCGGCTCCGACCACCTGTGGACGAACGGCAACGTCGGCGAGGCGATCCCGGATGTGATGACCCCGGCGACGTGGTCGGTCGTCGCCCCGTTCATGGCGCACGCGATGCCGGGCACCGAGGTGGCCGGACGCCACGCGTTCGGACGGGTCGCGGGGCGGTTCTACCTGGACCTGAGCATGTTGGTCGCGCTGGCCGGGACGGCCGGGATGCCGCGGCGGCGGCTGCTGCGCAGGATCGCGCCGATCTTCGGGGAGCTGCCGGTCGGGCTGGAGGTGCCGCCGGTGGCGTTGCCGCGGCTGCGCACGCTCCGCGGGCTGGTCGTGGGCACCGTCGAGGCGGCGCGGCGGGCGCGGCGGCTGCGCGCGGGGGTCGCGGGCACGCTGGCCGCGGTCCCGGGCCGGTGTGCCGCGGTGCGCCGCGAGATCGAGGCCGCGGACCGGCCGGCTCTCGCCGGCCTCTGGGCCGGGCGGGTGGCGCCGTTGTTCGACGAGACCTCGGCGCTGATGGACGTCGCGCGCCGGGAGGGCAGCGCCTTGGTGCGGGTGCCCGCCCGGCTGACCCGGCTCGCCGGGCCGGAGGATGCGGCGCTGCTCACCGCCGCGCCGGGTATGGCGAGCCTCGGGCCGGTGTTGGGTCTCGCGCAGCTGCGCGCCGGAACGCTCGACGTCGACGGGTTCGCCGAGCGGCACGGGCACCGCGGGCCGCACGAGTTCGAGCTGTCGATCCCGCGTCCCGCCGAGGAGCCGCACTGGCGGGCGCGCCAGCAGGAGCTGGCGACGACCGGGCCGGACCCCGCGGAGCTGATGGTCCGGCAGGCCGCCGTGCGGACGGCGGCGCGCGACCGCCTGCTGCGGGCGCATCCGCGCCGGGCTCGTCGGCTCGATCGCGATCTGGCGGCCTGGGCGCGGGCGGCGGAGCTGCGCGAGCTCGTGCGGTCGGAGTGTGTCCGCGTGTTCGGGGTGATCCGGGCGTGGGTGCTGCGCGCGGGTGCGCTGCTCGACATCGGCGACGACGCGTTCCTGTGCTCGATCACCGAGCTGCGCGCCGCGCTGGCCGGCGCCGCGTTGCCCGACCTGGCCGTGCGCCGCGCCACCTACGAGCACTACCGCGCGCTGCCCGCGCCGCCGCCGCTGGTCCGCGACGGGCGGGACGCGACCGTGGCGGACCCGGGAACCGGCCCGCTGCGCGGCACGGGCGCGTCCGGGGGTGTCGCGATCGGGACCGTGCGGGTGCTCGTCGACATGAGCGAGGGCCTGGAGCCGGGCGAGGTGTTGGTGGCCGCCACGACCAACGTGGGCTGGACGCCGCTGTTCCCGCTGGCAGCGGCCGTGGTCACCGACGTAGGTGCCACGCTGTCGCACGCCGCGATCGTCGCGCGCGAGCTGGGCGTGCCCGCGGTGGTGGGCTGCGGGACCGCGACGGAGCGCCTGCGCACCGGCATGCGGGTACGGGTGGACGGCACTGCGGGCACCGTCACCGTGCTGGGCTGAATCAGCCCCCATCACTTCCGATCTTGGGCGAACTGACGCTCGACAATTTCGTCAAGCTCGACACGGACGCGGAGTCCACCTGCCAGATCAGCCGGGGCTTCGTGCATCGACTGTGCGACCTGGAGCAAATGTGGGGCACGAGTATGCGTCAGACCGTCCTGAACGGCCCTGCGCTGCTCTCAGCTGCACGGTGACAGGTGATGGGTGAGTGGCGCCGGCGGAGTCGACGACCTGATCGCCGATCGTCGGTCCTGGTCCCTGGTCCGCGGCAAAGGAAGAGCCTTGCCGACGATTGCGTAGGTGCGGTCGACGTCCTGGTGGGTGGGCACCGTCGCGGACTCCGGAACTGTGGCACGGGCGTCCTGCTCGCCGGCACGCCGAATCAATGTCGGGTCGGCCGCCGGGACCCACCCTGGGCCCCAGGGCGAACTCGCCGAGCCGAACGGTGATGAGCGCTCTCCCGGTTCATGTGCGTCACATCGAGGTGAAGATGACTCCGACCGTCAACTCGGATCCCGGTAGCCCGACCGCGTCGTCGGCGGTCGAGGCGTGGCTGGAGAAGCTCGACATCGCGCTCACCGCAGGAGATGTCGACGGCGCCACGGCCTTGTTCGTGGAGGACTGCTTCTGGCGCGACTTCGTCGCCTTCACCTGGAACATCGCCACGTACGAGGGCAGGGCGGAGATCGCGGACATGCTTCGCGTGACCCTCCCGAGCGTTCGACCCCGGCAGTGGAAGGTCTCCGGACCGGTCACCCGGACCGACGAGGTCATCGAAGCCGGGATCAGCTTCGAGACGGAGCAGCTCCGCGGCGAAGGGGTCCTGAGGTTGCGGAACGGCCTCGGCTGGGTCCTGCTCACGACCGCCGTCGAGCTCAAGGGCTTCGAGGAGCCGACCGGACTTCGCCGCATCGCCGGGACCGAGCACGGTGCCCGTCGGGGGCGGGTCAGCTGGCAGGAGCGGCGACGCC
Organism: uncultured Actinomycetota bacterium; assembly: GCA_963727745.1. Lineage (GTDB taxonomy): Bacteria > Actinomycetota > Actinomycetes > Mycobacteriales > Pseudonocardiaceae > Pseudonocardia. The sequence goes on along the minus strand of CAVSHL010000015.1, from coordinate 1,604,584 downwards.
GTGAAGCGGCCGGTCTCGGCTATGAGACCCAGCCCTTCTGCCTGGTCGTCGGTGGCGGCCAGGCAGGGCTCGCCATCGGTGCGACGTTGCGCAGGCTGGGCGTCCCGGCCCTGATCGTCGATCGGCATGCTCGCCCCGGCGACGCGTGGCGCAGGCGCTACGAGCACCTCTGCCTGCACGACGGAGTCTGGTACAACGGCATGCCCTACCTTCCCTACCCGGATGACTGGCCCGTCTTCTGCCCGAAGGACAAGATGGGCGACTTCCTCCAGGCGTACGCGTCGATCATGGAACTCAGCTTCTGGGGGAGCACCGAGTGCGTGTCCGCCCGGTTCGACGAGGCCGAGGAGGAATGGGTCGTCGAGCTGCTCCGGGACGGGGTGGCCGTCACGGTCCGGCCCAAGCACCTCGTTCTGGCCATCGGCAACCACGGGGCCCCGCACACTCCCGAGCTGGTGGGGAGCGAGACGTTCAGCGGGGACATCATCCACTCGAGCCAGTTCTCCGGTGGCGCCGCCTACGCGGGACGCAGATGTGTCGTGGTCGGATCGGGGAACTCCGCGCACGACATCTGCCTGGACCTGTGGGAGCACGGCGCGGACGTCACCATGCTGCAGCGGTCGTCCAGCCACGTCGTCCGTTCCGACGTGCTCATCAAGGATCTGCTCGGTGGCCTCTACTCGGAGGAGGCGCTCGCCGAAGGGATGACCACGGAGCGGGCGGACATGCTGCGTGCCTCGTATCCGCTCCGATTGCTCACCGAGGCGCACAAGGAGATGTGGAAGGACATCCGGGAGCGCGAGAAGGACTACTACGACAAGTTGGAAGCGGTCGGTTTCGCACTCGACTTCGCCGAGGACGGTGCCGGCATCGCCATCAAGGCGCTCCGCCGAGGGGCGGGATGGTACGTCGACGAAGGGGCGACCGAGCTCATCACCTCGGGCGAGGTGAAATTGCAGCGCGGGAGCATCTCCGAGATCAGGACCGGCTCCGTCGTTCTCGACACCGGCGCGGAGATCGACGCCGATCTCGTCGTGCTGGCGACGGGCTACCAGCCGTTGATCTCGGTCATCGAGCGCCTGACTTCTCCGGAGATCGCTGCCGGGCTCGGCCGCTGCGGTGGCATCGGGTCGGGCCTGGACGGCGACCCGGGGCCATGGGCGGGTGAGACCCGCAACTACTACATGCCTACGCCGCACGGCAATCTCTGGTTGACCGGCGGTGGGTTGGCATCGGTCCGCTTCTACTCCCGCTTCCTCGGCCTGCAGCTCAAGGCGCGCATGGAGAAGCTCGACACGACCTGTCACCGATGAAGGGGCGCGCTTTCCCGACGGATCGAGAGTCCTCGACCAGCAGAACGGAATCGACGTGACTGCGACATATCAAGATGTCATCGACGCCGCGCCGTCATCGTCGTTCCACAAGCGCCTGGTCGTGGCGTGCTGCGGTGGTCCGTTCCTCGACGGATACATCATCAGCATCGTGGGCGTCGCGCTCGCCGGGGTGGGCACGGACTTCGAGCTGACGAGTTCCCAGAGCGGGATGATCGGGGCCGCCGCCCTCGTCGGCATCGGTCTGGGTGCCCTCCTGTTCGGTGTGCTGACCGACCGGATCGGTCGCGAGAAGATGTACGCCATCGACCTCACCGTCCTCGTGGTCGGTTGCCTGCTGTCTGCGTTCGTCGCCGATGCCTGGCAGCTCATCGTCATCCGCCTGATCCTCGGCCTGGCCATCGGCGCCGATCTCCCGATCGCCACGTCCCTCATGACGGAGTTCGCCCCGGCTCGACGGCGCGGGCGAATGCTGGGTTATGCGGCGGCGGCGTGGGCGCTCGGCAGTGCGACCGCCTATCTGATCGGCTGGCTGATGGTCGAGTTCTCGGGCGGGTACGACCTCTGGCGCTGGATGCTCGCGAGTGGCGCCGCCTTCGCGTTCCTGATCGTCCTCCTCCGGCGCGGCGTGCCCGAGTCCCCGCGATGGCTGGCCAGCAAGGGCCGGATCGAGGAGGCCCAAGCCGTCGTCAAGCAGATCTACGGCGTGGACGTCGAAGCCGCCGCGTTCGCCAGCGCCTCGTCGCCGGACGAGAGTCTTCGGGGGCTCAGCGGGCTCGGACTGCTCTTCAGCGGCCGATACCTGAAGCGCACCATCATGTGCACCGTCCTCTACATCGCCAACGTCACGCCGAAATACGCGATCTTCATCTTCGCCCCGGTCCTCCTCGCGAGCTTCAACCTCGCCGGCGGTTCGCTGGACGTCCTGGGCGGGTTCGTCATCACGGCGATCAGCATCCTGGGCGCGATCCCCGCCCTCCGGTTCATCGAGACCTCGGGCCGTCGCGCACTCGCTCTGGTGCCGCTCTGCATCACCGTCGTGCCGTTCGTCGCGCTCTGGCTCGTGCCGGACGGGCCCGCCTGGTTCGTCATCACGGCTTTCAGCGTGTACGCGCTGACCATCGCCGGGCCCGGAATGTTGATCTGGTCCTACCCGAACGAGCTCTTCCCGACCGAGATCCGGGCGACGGCACTCGGTTTCATGGTGGCCGCGAGCCGCATCGGCGCCGTGGCCGGGACCTATCTCCTCCCTGTCGGACTGGAGTCGATCGGGGTGGGCAACATCATGCTGATCGCGGCTCTCCTCACCGCGTCGGCGATCATCGTCTGCTACTTCTGGGCGCCGGAGACCAAGGGGCTCACCCTGGACGAGGCCGCCAGGGTCGAGAAATAGCCGGGCCGTGCACACAGCCACGCAGTTGTCGGTTGGGATGTTCGCCATCGAGGTCGGCGGCAAGCCGGCGAGTCGGCACGATGTGTTGCCGCAGTGGGGTCCGCACGACCGCGTCGGCGTGGTCGCCGATCGACCGTTCGGCGCCCTCGGTGCCGCTCTCCTCATGCAGTTGGCCATCACGGCCTTCTACGACGAGCGGCCCTCGCGACGCAGCCCGGAGCACGCGATCTATCCGGAGATCTACCTCTTTCACACCGGCGGCTACCGGGGCGACCACTCGCCCTTCGACCTCTACCCGGCGCGCAAGGAGGTCGAGGGGATCTCCGATCCTCGAGCCGTTCTGGAGGCCGTCAACGATCGGGCGATCACCAGGCTCCTCGTCCCGGATCGCGCACCGGGCGAGTTGGGGCACGAATGGGAGAAGCCCGAATCGAGGGCCGAGCGGCAGTCGGCGATCGACCGGATCACCAGTGCGTATGCCTATTCTCCGGACGGCAGGGCCAGCGGATCCACCGTTTCCCTCACCGGCCTGGAGCCCGCCGTGGAACAGAACACCGTGGCAGCGCTCCATCCCGGAACGTGGGCGTCGATCCGATCGGAGATGGAGCGGCAGTCGAACCACGCGGAACTCCTCGAGCAGCGCTGTCGGCGATTGGCGGAGATCATGTCGCACGTCGACGGCGCCGAAAGAACATGGGAATCGCGGCGTGACGCCGAGGGGCGGGTCCGAGAGACCCATCGGCGCATCTCGGTGGACACGGCCATCCGCATGCTGCCGGGCCAGGAACCGCGCCGGGAATCATTCGAGTAGGGAAGTGGAAGATGGCGACAGAAGAAGATCTGGCTTTCGACGAGCTGCCGTCCACCGTCGGGCGCGTGATCGTCGGCGATGCGTTCACCATCGGAGAGGAGGACAGTGCCCACTTCCAGCGGGCCACCTGGCTGGACAAGGCGTACCCCGGCGGTTATGCCGAGGAGTTCCCGGAGACGCTCGTCGAGGGATTCCACCTGCTCGCGATGCTCGACGCGGTCGCCCGGTTCGCGAACGAGCGGTCCGACACCCTGTGGGGCCTGAACTACGGACTCGACAAGGTCCGTTTCGTTCGGATGGTCCACCGGGGCGACCGCATCGTGCCGAGCATCGAGGCACTCGATGTGACGCCCAAGGGCCGCGGCTACAAGGTCCTCCGCCGGTTCACCTTCACGGTCGAGGGGACGAGCACTCCCGCCATGGTGGCGGACTGGTGGTCGTACGTCCTTCCCCGGGGCGTCGCGGTCTGAACGAGTCGTCATCGGCCCGACACCGGCGCACACAGGCGCGTGTCGGGCCGGCGGCGGTCGGGAGCCACGCGGGTCGGCGGGGTCAGGCGCTCCCGGCGTCCCGTCCGGTCATGGTCCGGTAGTCGGTGGGTGTCTGCCCGTAGGAGCTCTTGAAGGCGCGACAGAAGTGGCTCGCGTCGGCGAACCCCCAGCGGGTCGCGATCGACTGGATCGTCGCGCTCGGGTCGCCCAGGTCGCGCCGGGCCCGCTGCATCCGCCGATGACGAACGACCGAGCCGAAGGTGTCGCCGTCGGCGAACGCTCGGTGCAGGGTCCGCAGCGAGATGCTGTGTGCTGCGGCCGCGGCTGCCGCCGTCAGGTCCCTGTCCGATGTGCCGACCGACAGTCGCCCGTCGATCCAGCGCTCGATGCTGTGGCGCAGGGCCACCAGGGTCGCGGGCGAGCCTGCGGGGAGCTGGCTTCGCGATGCGCCGATCAGCAGTTCGAGAGTGGCGTTCCGTGCCGCGGTCGCCGCCGCGCCGGGCAGTGGGCCCGACACGGCCTGCAGCGCCGCGAGGTGGCTGGCGAGGAGCTGGACAGTCGGCTCCGAGGTGGTGAACACGCGGATCGGGAACGTCAGGGATCTGCCCGCCGCCGCCTCCAGCGTCTCCAGCGGGATGAGGACCGTCCGCACGCGCGCGGCGTCCCTCATGTCGAGGTTCCACGGACGGTCGTGGCGACTGAACAACATCGTTCCGGGCCCGACGATCACCTGATCGTCGAGGCCGACAGTCTCCCGGCTGTCGAGCGGGACAATCAGCCGGAATCCGTCGAGCGGAATCGTCAGCTGGACGAACTCGCCCACGTTCGTTCTCACGTCACGGCGGGTTCGTCGGCCTCGGCAGAGGTCGGAGTACGTGTCGACGATCGTGATGTCGTCCACGCGCCGCAGCCGCATGCCGGCCCGGAAGGGGCGGGAGCGGTCGCGCTTCGGCGACTGCACGGCGAACGGCACGTGGGTGGTGGAGAGGATCTCCTGCCAGCGGTCGATCCGCTCGCGTGAGTCCACCTCGTCCAGTGTGAACGTCTCGACATCCGAGTACATGCGACCTCCTGGCCGAAGGCACGTGCCACACGCAAGCAGCATGGTATCCGCCGACGAGCCCGGCGCACCCGCGTGCGCGTCCGATCAGCGCGTCCGTCATCGTCGGAATGCCCTTCTCGGTCGTTCCCGGGGTCAGCGATGTGTGCGGTCCCAGGCGCCGGTTGTCACGTGCTTGCCGCGGACGGTGAGCTCGGACTTCTTGATGCGCATGCTCGGTGTCCGCGGAAAGGGGTGGGTCCGGTGCCGGAGGTACCTGGGGACCTTGAACGCGCTGAGCCGGCCCTCGCAGAAGGCGGTCAGCGCCGCCGGGTCGAATGCCGTGGCCGGGGCGAGCTCGACGTACGCCATGACCTCCTCGCCCCACAGCTCGTCGGGCACCGGGACCACGGCGGCGTCCAGGACGGCCGGGTGCTGGCGGAGCACCGCCTCGACCTCCTCGGGTGCGATGTTCTCGCCGCCGCGCCTGATGATGAGCTTCGACCGGCCGACGAAGTAGTAGACGCCGTCGGCGTCGCGGCGTGCGAGGTCCCCGGTGTGCAGCCAGCCGTCCCGGAGCACCTCGCTCGTCGCCTCCGGGCGGTTGAGGTAGCCGAGCATCATGTCCGGTGTTCGGACGAGCAGGTGTCCTGTCGCGGGGCCGGACAGCTCCTGCCCGGCCTCGTCGGCCAGCACGACGTCGACCTCGGGCACCGGGATGCCGATCGCGCCCGTGCCGATGTAGGCGGCGCCGGCGGCCATCGGCATCGCGATGGCCGATCCGCACTCCGAGAGGCCGTAGCCCTCGATCCAGGGGAAGCCGAACCGGTCGACCAGCTCCCGGTGCTGGTCCGGCGGCACGCCGATCTGTGCGGCGAACCGCACGCTGTGGTCGCGGTCCTGGGGGTGGGGCGGCGCCTTGAGGAGGAGGTTCGGGATGGCGCCGATACCGAGGAACGTGGTCACCCCGAACCGTCGCACCGTCGGCCAGAAGCGCGACACGCTGAACCTCCGCACGGAGACGAAGCGCGCTCCCACCCTGAGGCCGGCGAGCCAGAGCCAGATGGAGTCGCCGTAGTAGAACCGCAGGGGATTGAGGATCACGTCGTCGCTGCGGTAGCCGAACAGTCGGAGCTTCAGGTCGGCGTAGCGCAGGTACTGACGATGGTCGTGAACGCACCCCTTCGGAGGACCGGTGGTGCCCGACGTGTAGGTCAAGCCGGCATGGTCGGTGATCGACGGCCCGGCGAAGGCGGGTTCCAGCGGTGGCAGGTCCGCCGGGAGCCCCGCGAGGCCGAACGGCTCGGCGCCGTCGAGCACGACGAGCTGGTCCCGGCTCTGCGTGGCCTGCTCCAGAGCGTCGACCGCGACTTGCTCGCACACGGCCAGAACGGCACCGGAGTCATCGACGATGTGCCTCGCATCGGCGGTCCCGACCGCGGGGTTGATCTTCACGGCCACCCCGCCCGCGGCGAGGACGGCCAGCCATGCCACGAAGAACTCCGCCCGATTGCCGACGGCGACGACGACCCTGTCCCCGGGTCGGATACGGCCGCGGAGATGCGAGGTGAATCTGCGCACCTCGGTGAGCAGGGTTCCGCAGCTGATCTCCAGGCCGTCCTCGAAGGTCATCGCGGGTGCGTCCGGGTCTCGCTCGAGCAGGGGGAAGACGACGTCCGGAATCGTGCCGAACGGCATCCGACCCCACATCGGCCCCACTGAATCCGGCCAGCTCGGCGCGTGCTTGTGGTCGATGACCGGCATGGGCTCCCTCGCCTCGAGATCGTCCGCACAGTGCAGTCGCCTAGGTCGCCGGAGGCATAGATCTGGCCTGCCAGGGGCCGGGACGGTCGTGCCAGGAGGAGTCGGGCGGACGCCTGCGGCCGGCGGTTCGTGGCAGTCCAGGTCCGAACGTTGGCACCCAGGTTCAACGTGCCGGCCGTGCCGGGCGCCCACCATCGAGACCACGGTCGGCGAAGCTCAGCGATTCCGGGAGGTCATCGAATGGGTCGTGTGCAGGGAAAGGTTGCGCTGATCACCGGCGCCGCGCGCGGACAGGGCCGCTCGCACGCCGTGCGGCTCGCGGAGGAGGGCGCCGACATCATCGCGATCGATGCGTGCAGGGACATCGCCTCCGTGCCCTTCCCCCTGGCCGCCGAGGCGGAGCTCGCCGAGACGGCCGAGCTCGTGGAGGAGCGTGGCGGGAAGATCGTCACCCGCGTGGTCGACGTGCGCGACCTTCCCGGCCTCCGCGACGCGGTGGCCGATGGGGTCGCGCAACTGGGCGGGCTCGACATCGTCGTCGCCAATGCGGGGATCGGCTCGTTCGGCAGGGCGTGGGAGCTGACCGAGCAGCAGTGGCAGGACATGCTCGACGTCAACCTCACCGGAGTGTGGAAGACGACCGTCGCGACGATCCCGACGCTGATCGAACAGGGCCGCGGCGGATCGCTCGTCCTGACCAGCTCGATCTCCGGTCTGGTCGCCGAGCCCAACCTCGCCCACTACACGGCGAGCAAGCACGGTGTGAACGGCCTGATGCGCACTCTCGCGGTCGAGCTCGCCCCTCACCGGATCCGGGTGAACTCGGTGTGTCCCTGCACCGTCTGGACTCCGATGATCGACAACGACGCCATCTACACGCTGTTCACCGGCGGGAACGAGTCCGCCACCTGGGCGGACGTCGAGGCGGCCAGCACGGCGCACAACGCGCTCCCCGTGCCGTGGATCGAGCCTGCGGACGTGTCGAACGCGGTCCTGTACCTCGCGTCGGACGAGACCCGGTACGTCACGGGGACCACCCATGTCGTCGATGCCGGGGCGCTCGCTCCGTTCAAGGGTCGATGAGCCGGGCCGCAGCCTCAGATTGATCACCAGTGGTCCAGGTGCGTGCTGTGCACGAGCAGTCGATCACCACTCGGTCGCCGAGCAGGATGAGCGCGGCGGCGGTGACGAGACCGGGGGTGCTTGAGCGCCATCCCCGCCAGCATGCAGGCCTCGCTGGAGCCCGTCGTCGAGCAGCCGGTGACGACCCGAGGATCTGGCACGGGCTCGACGACGTCGCCAACCTGAACCACCTCGTCGTGACGCTCGACGATCTGTGGGGGCGCGACGCCGCACGGCTGCGGGAGCAGCTCGGCCACACCCGCTCGGGGACCGACCGGTTCGCGCTGACCGAGGCAGCCTTCGCCCGTCGGCGTGTGGCGGGATCGACCGTGGATCCCGCGGTGACGAGGGCGTGGGCGCGGATCACCGGCAGCCGCGGCCGGATCCGGTTCGACGGTCAGGCGGCGGAGCTCGGATGGAGCCGTCGGCGGCTGTGGTCGAGGTTCCGCGCGCAGATCGGGATGCCGCCCAAGCGCGCGGCGAAGCTGGTCCGCTTCGACCACGCCGCGCCGCGGGGGAGGACACGGCCGGTGTTGCAGCGGCCGGCGGCCACGTCGACCAGTCGCCCTGCACCGGGACCTGCAGGAGCTGAGCGGGATGACCCCGGCGGGCGTCGCAGCCGAGACGTGGACGCCTTCGCGTGGCGGGACGCACCTCCCGGTTGACGTCCCGGTCATTCTCGCGGGGTAGTCGGACTGTCGTTCCGCAGCGGGCACGAACCGTTTCCCCGCCCGGCCGCGCGGGCCTGCGATGCGCTGCGGTTGCGTCAGGCGGCGGCGGGCACCTGCTCGCGACGCGACCAGTCCCGCACGGTGCGGCCCGTGCGGGTCGCACCAGAGGACCGCAGCGCGATGATCAGCGTGGCGGCGACCGCTGTGCCCGCCGTGAGGGCGATGACGAACCCGGCCGGATTCGCTGTCAACGTGATGACCGCGATCCCGCCGTGCGGTGTGGGCACGCCGGCGCTCAGCAGCATCGCGAGGGCACCGGACACACCGGACCCGAGCAGCACCGACGGCATCACGCGCAGCGGATCCGCCGCGACCAGCGGGATGGCGCCCTCGGTGACGAACCCCGCGCCGAGCACGAGCGCGGTCCTGCCCTGCGCCCGTTCCTGCCCGGGGGAGCGCAACGGGCGCACGAGCGCGGCCACTCCAGCCGCGAGCGGCGGAACCATGCCAGCCGCCATCACGGCGGCCATCACCGTGGGCGCGTCGGGCGCGCCGGCGGCGAGCCCGGTCACCGCGGACGCGTAGACGGTCTTGCTGACCGGCCCACCGAGGTCGATGCTCACGAGCATCCCGGCGACCAGCCCGAAGACGAGCCCGCCGGTGACGGACAGCGAGCTCAGCAACGTCGTGATCAGGGTTGCGAGGGCTCCCAGCGGCTGGGCGAGCGCCAGCGCAACGACGAGCCCGGACGCCCCGGTGGCGAGCATCGGCAGCAGCATCGCGTACCAGAGACCGGTCAACGATCGGCCCGGACGCCACCGCCGTCCGACGAGCACCACCGCCCCGGCGACGACGCCTGCGGCGAGGCCGCCGAGGTAGCCGGCGCCCGTGACGAGCGCGACCGCGCCGCCGACGACCCCGGGCGCGATGGCGGGCCGGCCGGCGATGGCGTGCGCGACGGCGGCACCGAGCACCGGTGCGATGAGACTCAGCGAGAGCCAGCCGAGCTGGGTGAGCATCGCGGCGGGGCCGGCCGCGGGGTTCCACGTCAGTGCGGCCTCCTGGACGAGGGCCGGCGCTGTGCCGCCGAGGTGTGTCGTGACGAGGTGCGGGGCGCCGAGGAGGTAGCCCACGGCGGCGAGCAGCCCGCCCGCCGTGACCAGCGGGGTCAGGTGGCTCACCCCCGCTGCCAGCGCGCGCCGCAGGCCGGCCGGGCGGGCGGTGGGCGCGGGCGTGGGCACGAGGGCGGCCGCGCGGGCGACGATCGTGTCGGGCTCGTCGCGCAGGTCGTCGGAGGTGACGACGAGCGTGGGGTGCTCGGCCGCCGGGGGACGGTCGGCACAGCGTTGGTTGCGGGGATCGGGGGAGTCGCCGACGGAGATCACGGCGTCGGGCACGGAGCCGGGTGCGGTGGCCAGCACGAGGTGGTGGCCGGCGCCGTGCGCGGCGCGTGCCAGCTCGTCGACCGGTGCGCCGCCGGGAAGCAGGAGCAACTGCACGGGAGGAGGTCCTCTCGGACGGAGGAAACGGGGATGTCAGATGCCGAGCGCGGCGAGGCCCGGGTGGTCGCGGTAGCCGCCCTGCCGGTGTTCCGGCTCGGGCTCGGGCTGCGGCCAGAGCGAGGTGAGCGCGGCGGCGTGCGTGTGTAGAGCCGACGTGCTGTGGACGATCGCGGGGCGCACGGCGGCGGCCACCGACCGTCCGGCGGCCGACAGGGCGGGCTCCCAGGCGTGCGCAGCCTGCAGAGCCAGCCCGGCGGCGAGCAGCGTGACCAGCGCCAGCACGGCGAACCCCGCGCCGATGCCGGTGGCGTCCGCGAGGAAGCCGAACAGCGGGGGCCCGCCGAGCAGCCCGGTGTAGCCGATGGTGGAGGCCAGCGCGACGCCACCGGCGCCACCCAGCGCGCCGGCGCGGGCGAGCGCGACGGGGAACACGTTGGCCAGTCCGAAGCCGACCAGCGCGAAGGCGCCGAGGGCTGCGATCGGACCGGAAGCGGTGGCGGCGCCGAGTGCGCCGAGGCCCGCGAGCAGGCTGCCCGTGACGAGCAGCGCCGTCTCGCCGAAGCGGATGAGCAGCGCACCACCCGCGAGCCGGCCGACGGCCATCGTCGTGGAGAAGACGGCGTAGCCCACCGCGGCGACTCCGGGTGCGGCCCCGAGGTCCTGGCGCAGGTAGAGGGCGCCCCAGTCGGTGACGGCTCCCTCGGCGAACGCCGTGCAGCCGGCGACCACGCCGAAAAGCACGATGAGGGTGCGCGCCTTGCCCGTCGGGCGGCCGCCGGAAGGTGCACCTGCGGGTGTGGCGATGCCGGTGTCGGCAGCCAGCAGCGTGGGCGTCGCGGCTGCCGTGACGACGAGCGCGGCCATGCCGACGGCCAGCAGGTGCTCGGCGACCGGCACCGACGCCAGGACCGCGGTGAGTCCCGCGCCGGCGAGCCCGCCGGCACTGAAACCGGCGTGCATCGAGGAGACGACCGGCCGTCCGGCCACCTGCTCCACCTGCACGCCGACGGCGTTGACCGCGACGTTGAGCATCCCGGTCGCGGCCCCGAACGCGAGCAGCGCGGCGGCGAGCGCGATCACCGACCCGGTGAGTCCGGGCAACACGACGGTCATACCGGTCGCTGCGGCGGCGAGCGCGGTGGTGGCCCCGGGGCCGAGGCGGGCGCAGAACGCGCCGGTGACCTGCATCCCGGCCAGCGCTCCGATCGAGATGCACAGCAGCACCAGGCCGAGCGTGGCCGGCGATGCTCCGACCTGGGACGTCACGTCGGGGATGCGGGCGGCCCAGGTGCCGAACACGGCACCGTCGGTGACGAACACCGCGGTGGCCGCGATGCGGCGGGTGCGGATCGAGGGGGTGGGAACCCGGCGCCGAAGCGAACGTCGCGCCGCACCGGGATCGAGGGGGAATGGCATGCGCTTCATCCATCGCGAAAGACAGCGGGGGTGCGCTGCGGTGCGCTCCATCCAGGATGGGACCGCTTACGGAATCGATCCAGTGATGGTGAGTGGGCTCACCGGCCAGCAGCGCGGCCGGCCTCCTGCATCCCCGTCGCTCTGCGACTCGACGTCGACCGGGCCCTAGCCCGGCGGAGGTGTGCGGGGGTTCCGGGGCGCGACGGTCGCCGTCGGGGCGACCGGGCCCGGGTCGGAGTCTGCTTGGCCGTTCGTCCCGATCGGGCGGATGACCGGGCGGCCGGTCGCGATGTCGGCGAGGGTGAAACGGCTCAGCAGGGCCGGCGCGGCTGTCACGACGAGCGGCGGACGGTCCGATCCGAGCCACGCGGCGCCGCGGTAGGTGACGCCGACGGGTTGCGCGACGGGCTCGGTGAGCGGGTTGCCGGTGCCGCACTTCACGCGCGGCGCACCGTGCTGGTCGACGAGGACGGCGGTGCCCGCCTGCAGGATCGACTGCAGCGGGGTGGCGCGTCCGTCGCGGTAGCCGTGGTTGGTGACGCGGGTGTCGGCGCGCAGCACGACGGGGGTGAGCCCGGCGACGGACGCGGCGACCTGGTCGGTGCCGATGTTCAGCACCCCCGCCCATGCGGTCGCCTTGACCGGGTTGGCCTGCAGGAACGTGACGAGCCGGGCGGCGTCGCAGCTGCCGTTGCTGCGCGTGCCGCTGTAGAGCCCGGGGCGGTCGCCCCGTATCTGGACGCCGCTCGGGCCGGTCGTCGGATCGATGACCGTCGGGCTCAGCAACGGGCGTTCGGCGAGCGCGACCGAGTCGGTGAACGGATCGGCCCCCAGCTCGCCGACCGGTTCGCGGACGATCTCCGCACCCGTGGACAGGGCGGCAGCCGGGGTCTGGAACGCGGCGGTCGTGGGGGAGACCGACACGACGACGGCGACCGTGCTCAGCACAGCCACAGCGAGCAAGCCGATCGCCGTTCGTCGGCGCGGCCTCGCGCTCGGCCGCGCCTCGGCCGGCACCTCGAGCTCCGTCCGCGGCACCGGCCACGGCACCGGAACGGCCGCGGTCATCGGCTCGGGTTTCGCTGTCGCGATGACGGCCGGCCGGCTGACCGGTGCGGGTGCCTGCCCGGCGGCATCGAGCCATGCCCGCAGCCGTCGCGGACGGGCGTGCGGCGGAGCGAGCAGGGCGTCGATGACGTGCCGGACGACGGCCGGCTGGTGGGCGGTGGCCGGACTCGTGCGCAGCTCGGTCTCCAACGCCGTGACGTCGAGCCACCCGTCCTCGTTGGTGGGTGGGCGACGGCCGGTGAGCGCCTGGGCGACGGTCGCGACGAAGGAGAACGCGTCCGACTCCGGCGTCGGCAGGGGCAGCCCGCCGCGCATCTCCGGGGCGGCGTAGGCGGCGCTGAGTCCGGCGAGGCCGGTCGCGTCGGTCAGCCGGGTGAGCCCCAGGTCCACCAGTACCGCGGAACCGTCCGCCCGCACGACGACATTGGCCGGTTTGACGTCGCCGTGCACGACGGGCACATGCGTGGATGCGCCCGAGTGCATCTCGTCGAGGGCTGCTGCGACCGTGCGCAGCGTGGACAGCCGCATCCAGGCGGCGGCGCCCTGATGCTCGCTCAGCCACTGCGTCAACGTCGGGCCTTCGATGTGGTCCATCACGACGTAGTGGGACATGGTGCTGTGGTCGGCGTGCCCCGCGGCGTGCATCTCAGGTCCGCGGAAGACGTCGGTGACCCGGACGAGGCCAGGATGGGACAGACCCCGGAGGAGGTACCCGGACCGCTCCCACAGCTGCTCGGCCTCCGGCCCCGGCCGCGGTTGGACGATCTTGACGGCGACAGTGCGTCGGCCGCCGGCGGAGAGCGGGAGCTCCGCCTTCCACACCTCGCCCTCACCACCACCGCCGAGGAGCGTGGCGAGCCCGTAGGTATCTGGCGCGGTAGACGGCCCGACCCACACCTCCGCCAACATGCGCGGCTCCTCGTCCGTCCAGTCCGTGCGCTCCCCGTACCGGCCAACTCGGTGTTGATGCGAGTGCTGTTACGGCTCGTTCGTCGGAGGGCGCGTCCGGGCAGCCGTTCACCCGTGGACCGGTTCGGATCGGGTGCCGGAGATGGCCTTCGCGCGGTCGGTCGGCTACCGGTTCGCCGGGCACGTCGTGCACGACAGGCGCGGCCGGCGGCGGGCTTCGGCGAGCGTGGCGGAACGCGGTCGTTGAGCGGCTCCTCGACCAGCAACAAACTCGGCTGAGACTTCTCCATCACCGTGAATCGGCACTGCCGAGGGCCGGCTGTCTGGCGGCTCGTGGCGGCTGGGTCCTCACGGCTGCGGCGTCACGGATGCCCTTGACGACGCGATTGGTGATCGTGCCGATGCCCTCGACGACCATGGTGACAACGTCTCCGGGCTGCAGCGGCGGTGGCTGATGCTCTCCGGAACGCGCCCACAGCTCGGCGAGGCAGCCGCCGTTGCCGCAGGTGCCCGAGCCGAGGACGTCGCCGGGTCGGACCTGGGCGCCGCGACTGGCGTGGGCGACGAGGTCCTCGAAGCGCCAGGCCATGTTGGACAGCAGGTCGCGGCCGACCTCTGCACCGTTGACGGCCACGGTCATGGTGAGGCGCAGGAAGCCGTCGGCGTCGCGATGGGAGTCCAGCTCGTCGGCGGTGACGAGCACGGGGCCGAGCGTGGTGGCGAAGTCCTTGCCCTTGCACGGGCCGAGGTTGACCTGCATCTCGCGCCGTTGCAGGTCGCGCGCCGACCAGTCGTTGAGGATCGTGTAGCCGGCGATGTGCTCGCGGGCGGCTTCGGGTGTGAGGTCGGTGCCGGATCGGCCGATGACGGCGGCGACCTCGAGCTCGAAGTCGAGCAGCGTGCAACCTGGCGGTACGGCGACGTCGTCGTGGGCGCCGATCATGGCGTACGGGTTGCCGAAGTAGAAGGTGGGCGCGTCGTACCAGGCGTCCGGTGTGGTGCCGGCCATTGCTTCGATGTGTTCCTCGAACGCGACGAAGTCACGCACCGTCGGAACCTCCAGCGGCGGCAGCAGGCGCAGCCCGGCCAGCGGGACGGGGTCGTCGGCTGCGTCGCCCGCCTCGTGCAGGGTGCCGGTGCGCAGCAGGTCGAGCACCGTGGTGCCGACCGGGAACCGGCGCAGTGTCGCGCCCTCGACCACTCCGCAGCGGACGCTGCCGTCCGACTCCTCGACGGTCGCGACCTTCATGATGCCCGACTGCGGCTGCGGTCCTGCACCTCTGCGACCACGGCGGCGCCGATTGCCAGGCCCAGTGCCGACAGTGCGAATAGCGTCTGCAGGACCGGGAGCGGGTACTGCGGGATCAGCACGATGTGGATGATCGCGGCGATGGCCAGGAGGGCGGCGCCCGCCCGTCGAACGGCTGTGCCGGGCGAGGCCTGATTCATGGTGTGTACCTCCATGGTTGCCGGTTTCATGCGGGGGTTCTGCCGCCGCGGAGGAAGATCGCGGCGATCATCGCTGCGGCCAGGCACGAGATGGCCGTGACGAGCAGGCCGGCGTCGTAGCCGGCGGTGAGGGCCGTGCGGGCGAGCGGAGCGACCGTGGTCGAGATCGGTCCCAGCGGTGCGGTGGCCAGCGCGAGCGGGCCGCCCGCGGCCAGGACGCCTTGCGCGACGCCCAGCTGCGCTGCCGGCAGCCCGGACGCGGCCAGGCTCGCGCCGAGCAGGGTGCCTGCCTGGCTCAGTGCGATGGTGCCGATGATGGCCGGGCCGAGCGTCTGCCCGAGGTCGCGGACCATGTTGGTGGTGCCGCTGGCCATCCCGGCCTGGCTCACCGGCACGGCGTTGACCGCGGCGGCGGTGATGGCGCAGACGACCAGGCCGAAGCCGATCCCCATGAACACGAGCGCAGGCAGCATCGGCAGCAGTGCGGTGTCGGCGGCGGGCAGCTCCCGCAGCCACAGGTGCGACGCGGCGAGGCTCAGCAGTCCCGTGACCAGCATGGGTCGTGGTCCGACCCGCTGCAGCAGCCGTGCCAGCACCGGCCAGATGAAGGGCGTGATGCCCTGCACGATCACGAACGGCACGGCAGCCGCCAGCGGGCTGAGGTGGGCGATGACGCCGAGTCGGATGCTCAGGATGTAGGCACCGCCGAGGAACCCGAACATGCCCACGACGGCGACGACCGCCGACGCGGAGAAGGCGGGGATCCTGAACAGATCGAGCCGCAGCATCGGCGACGGGGACCTCTGCTCGATGCGGAGGAACGTGACGAGCAACAGCACGGCCAGCACGAACGACCCGATGACGACCGGCGAGGCCCAGCCGAGCGTCGGACCCTCGATCACCGCGAAGAGCAGGGTGAGCAGAGCGAGCGCGATGCTGATCTGCCCCGGCCAGTCCAGCGGGCGCCCCTCGGGAGCGCTCGACTCCTGTGCCAGCACCGCGCAGACCACGGCGACGACGAGCGCGATCACGCCGACGACGGCGAATGCCCAGTTGATCGACGCGATCTCCACGACCGCGCCCGACAGCACCGGTGCCAGCAGTGCCCCGGTGGACAGCGCGGTCGTCCAGGCGGCGAGGGCACGTGCCCGCAGGGCGGGCTCCGGGGTCGCCGCGGTGATCATCGTCAGGGACGACGCGAACAGGGCCGCCGCGCCCACGCCGCAGATGGCCTGACCGATCCACAGCACCTGCACGGTGCCGGTCAGTGCGGAGACGAGGTAGCCCGCTGCCATCGCGAATGCGCCGCCGACCAGCATCTTCTTGCGGCCGTAGCGGTCGCCGAGCACCCCGAACGTCAGGCTGGTCATCGCGATCGGCACCAGGAACGCGTCGCTGACCCAGCTCAGTTGCGCGCCGCTGGTCTGGAATGTCGCCTGGATGACGCCGTTGATCGCGGCCGGCCACACCAGGCCGATCTGAGCGAGGAACACGGCGGCGCACCCGGCGACGAGGGTGGCGACCGGAAGCCGGCCGCTGGGGGCGGTGGAAGAACGTGCTGTCGTCGATGACATGTCAGCGCTCCTGCTGATCGTGGATCGGTGCGGTGTCGAGTGCGGTGTCGAGTGCGGCCATGCAGCCGAAGAGCTCGGGGCCGGTCAGTGCGGGCAGGGTGGGGTCGAGCTCTCGGTAGACGGTGTGCACGTTCACGGCGAGCCGCTCCCGCTCGGGGAGCCAGGCGTAGCGGCCGAGGTCGATCCGGGCGGCGGTCTCCTCGAACGACCTGCCGGCCCGGAATCCCGCCGTCGCCTGTTCGGCGACGAAGTCGAGGTAGTCGACGACGTCCTGCAGCTGCTCCGGCGCGATCACCGGTCCGTGCCCGGGGACGACGCTCTCCGGCGCGAGCTCGGCGATCCGGCGGCAGGCGGCGATCCAGTTGCCGATCGGACCGTTCCAGGCGATCGGGGTCGCGCCGGCGAAGACGATGTCGCCCGCGTACACGGTTCGCGCGTGCGGGACGTGGACGATGGTGTCGGCGCTGGTGTGCGCCGGACCGACGTCGATCAGCTGCACGTCGACACCGCCGATGACGAGGTCGAGCTCGCCGTCGAAGGTGTGGGTCGGGTACGCCACCCCGATGTCGGCGACGCCGGCGATGTCGAAGGGCGCGAAGACCGAGCCGGCGAAGCGACCCGCCGCCGTCGGCATGCGCATCAGGCCGGCCACCTCGGTCGGCCCGACCGCACGCATGTCGGCCACCGTCGCCGTCGCCGCCACGATCTCGACGTCGGTGAGCGCCGCGTTGCCGAACCAGTGATCGCCGTTGCCGTGGGTGTTGACGGCCGTGGCGATCGGAGCCGACGCGATCAGCGGGGCGAGGTCGTCGAGCATCCGGGCCGTGAGCGGGATGTCGAACAGGGTGTCGACCAGCAGGGACTCGCCGTGGCCGACGACCAGTCCGGCGTTGCTGCGGCCCCAGCCCGGCCGGTGCTGCAGCCAGGCATGGCATCCCCGGCCCAGCGCGCGGACCTCCGTGATCGTCGACGTCGTCGCCATCCAGCACCCCTGTTGGACTCGCATCTATATTTGGACTTGAGTCCAAATATGGACGGTAATGTAGGGGCGATCGGCGCGATGGTCAACCGTCTGCTTCACTGCGGGTATGAGCCAGTCCGCAGCCTCGACCAGCACAGCGTCGACCAGCGCGGAGCCCGGCCGCCGGGAGCGCAAGCGGGAGGAGGCGCGCGATCGGATGTACCGGGCCGCCGTCGAGCTCTACCTCGACCGCGGCTTCGAGGCGACGACCATGAACGACATCGCCGAGCGCGCCGACTTCGCCAGGGCGACCGTGTTCAACCACTTCCCCCAGAAGGTGGCGTTCCTGGAGGAATGGGGGAGTCGGCGGCGCGCCGCCGTGGCCGAGGCCTTGACCGCGGCCGGCGTCGCGGACCTTCCGGCCACTCGCCAGCTGGGCCGCTACCTGCACGAGATGGCGTTGCTCAACACGGGATCGCGCCACGAGTCGGTCGTCCTGATGGACGCGTCCGTGCGGTTCGGCGGCCTGCTGCGCAGCCCGGCGCTCGACGTCGATCTGAGCGCCGTGGTCCGGCGCGGGCAGGAGCAGGGCGAGCTGCGGCCCGAGCCCGATGCCGCGCAGGTGGGCGCGCTGCTGGCCGCGGGCTACTTCGCGACGGTGTTGCGCTGGATCTCGGCCGATCCGGAGCCGTTCGAGCTGGCGGCGGCGCTCGAGGAGATGCTCGACATCGTCCTGCGCGGGCTCGTGATCAGCTGAGCGCTCCGACGGAAGGTGCGTGCGTCGCGTCCCGCAGCCTCGCTGCGTCCTGCGACGGCGGAGCACCGAACTGCCTGCGGTACTCGCGGCTGAACTGCGACGGGCTCTCGTAGCCCACCCGCGCGCTGACGCCGCTGACGTCGTCGGCGCGGGTGGCGAGCAGGAGGCCGGCCTCCTGGAGCCGGATCTGCTTCTGGGAACTGGATGGGGCTCATCGCCGTGACCGCGTGGAAGTTGCGGTACAGCGCGGAGACGCTCATGCCGGCCAGCTGCGCGACGTCCTCGACGCGGATGGCCTCGGCGTAGTTGTCGCGGATCCACCGCACCGCCGCGGCGACGTGGGTGAGGCTGCTGTCGGCGAGCCCGAGCTGGCGGACCAGGGCGCCCTGGTCGCCGGTGATGAGCCGCCAGAGGATCTCCTTCTTGATCAGGGGTGCGAGCACCGGCCGGTCACGGGGCCGGTCGAGGAGCCGCGCGAGCCGGGTCGCCGCGTCGACGAGCTCCGCGGGCGCGTCGCAGACGGCCCGCCGACCGGCACCAGATCGACGTAGCGGGAGACTCGGGCCTGATGCCGACGGCCCGGTCGGCGTCGTAGTGGTAGATCTGGCGACCGCCGATGAAGACGCGGGTCGCGCGGCTCATGATGTCGAGCGGGTCCCCGGACCACAGCACCACGTCGCCGTCCAGCCCTGCGTTGAGCGCGCCGACGCGGTCGTCGAGTTCCAGGATCGCGGCGGGGTCGACGGTGATCGAGCGCAAAGCCGTCGCAGGGTCGAATCCGTCCTTCACCGCGAGCGTCGCCTGGTGGACGAGGAAGGCGGCCGGCACCTCCCAATGGTCGGTCGCGATGGCCACCTGCACTCCCGCCCGCGCGAGGATGCCGGGGCTGCGCAGCGTCCGGTTCCGCAGCTCGACCTTGGAGCGGCCACCGAACAGCGGCCCGCTGATCACCGGGATGCCCCGCTCCGCGATCAGGTCGGCCAGCAGGTGGGCCTCGGTGCCGTGGTTGATCACCAACCGGTAGCCGAACTCGTCCGCCAACCGGATGGCGGTCGCGATGTCGTCGGCCCGATGAACGTGCTGCAGGAACGGAATCTCGCGGTCCAGCACCCGGACCAGGATCTCGGAGGTCGGATCACGGTCGAACGCGACGCCCTGCGTGTCGGCATGGTCGCGTCGGGTCCGGTAGTCCTGGGCAGCGCGGAACGCGTCGCGGATCACCGCGGCGATGCCGAGCCTGGTCGACGGGAGCTTGTTCTGGCTCCCGTGAACCCGCTTGGGGTTCTCGCCGAGCGCCCCCTTCACACCCACGGGGTCGCGCAGCACCATGTCGTCGGCGGTGCGTCCCCAGCACTTCACGGCGACGTCGGTGCGCAGGATCTGGGCATCCCGGCGGCCGCTGATCCGGGCGGCCTCCGTGACGCCGGTGGCGCGCAGGTGTTCCTCGAACCGGTCGGCGTGGGCGTGCGGGACGCGGCCGTCCAGGTGCGAGCGATCACGGAGCGGGCTCGTCGATGGGGTCGACGGCGTGCAGCAGGTCCCGGCCGGACGCCGGCTCTCGGGAAGGGACGGCCGAGCCCTGCAGCAGGCGCGAGAGCGCGATCTCGGCGGCGACCAGGTCCTGCGAGCCGAGGCCGACGAGCTTGGCAACGGTGATCTCGGAGTCGGCGCGGCGACCCCGAGCGGCGCCGAGGACGAGTTCGCCGATCTCGACGAGATCCACTGCCGCGACGCTGCCGGCGGCCACGGCCCGGTGCAGGTCGCCCGCCAGCCGGGGCGTGTCGGCGCGACTGTCCACGACCACCAGGTCCGCGCGGATGAAGCTGGCCGGATCGAGTTCGGCCTTCGTCGGATCGTCGGCGCCGACCGAGGTGATGTGCTGGCCCGGTCGGAGCCAGGAGCCGTGCAGAACGGGCACCCTGCTGCTGGTGGCCGTCACGATGACATCGGCCTGTACGACGGCGGCCTCGGCGTCGTCGACGACCGTGACGTCCAGGTCGGGGAGCCTCGTCGCGACGGCTCGGCGCAGGGCCGCGGCGGCGGCAGCGCGCCGTCCCCAGATCAGCACGGTGTCGATGGGGCGCACGGAGCAGGCCGCGAGTGCCTGCAGGTAGGACTGCGGTCCGGTCCCCAGCACCGCGAGGGTGCGGGCGTCCGCGCGGGCCAGTAGCCGGTTCGCGACGGCTCCGGCAGCCGCGGTGCGGACGTCGGTGAGGTGGTGCTCGTCCTGCAGCACCGCGAGCAGGTCTCCGGTGGTGGCGTCGTGGGCGGCGACGAATCCGCTGCCGGCGGAGCAGCGGTCGGTCGCGCGAGCGGCGAACCAGGTGGCCACCTTCACGGTGAAGATCGCTCGACCCGGCATCCACGCCGACTTCACGTGCACGTCGCCGTCCGCGCCGGCGGGAGCGAAGACCGTCATGGGCGCGCCGCCGTGCCCCTGACTGAACTTCCCGAAGATCTCGGCGACGGGTTCGACGAGGTCCTCGAACCCGACGGCGCGCCGGATGGGTGCAGCGGAGTACACCCTCACGTCTCGGCCGGGGGCGGCAGTGTGCGCAGTGTGCCCGTCCCGACCAGTGCCACGTCGCCGCCGACGGCGACCCGCTCGATCTCGGCCGCGGAGCCGTAGGCGGTGGCGGAGAGCGTGCTCGGCCGGCCGAGGAAACGGCCCTGGTGCAGGAGAACCTCCTCGCCGTGACGGGCGCGCTCGTGCTTCATCAGGTAGGCGATGACGCAGCCCGCTGCGCTCCCTGTCGCGACGTCCTCGAGAACTCCGTCGTTGTTCCAGTGCCGCCCTTCCATCGCCTCCGCGTCGAGCAGGTAGCAGAACTCGGCGCCGACGCGGCCGAGGAGCGAGGTGAAGTCCGAGTCGATGATCCGGGCCCGAGCGAGCGCGTCGCCACGGACCGCGACGACGAGGTAGCGCAGGCCGGTCGACACGACCTCCAGCGGCAGGGTGGGGTCGAGGTCGGAGGTATCGAGGTTCAGCGCCGCGGCGATCACGGCGGGATCGGCGGGCGCCGGCTCCCGCACCCATTCCGGGCGACCCTGGTCCATCAGCGCCGAGACATGGCCGTCGGCGTGCCGGCGCGTGCTCACTCGCACGGTCTTCGCGGGGAGCTCGAACGTCCATTCGCGGACATCGCCAGGAGTGACGTCGGTGAGCGTGTGCAGCACACCGGCGGCGCCGAGGAGCGGATGCCCGGCGAAGTCGAGCTCATCGGCGAGGTCGAACACGCGTGCTCGTACCGTCGTGGACGCATCGGACGTGCTGACGAACACCGTCTCGAAGTGCCGGAGCTCCTGGGTGATCCGGGCCATCTGCGGGGCCGTCAACGGAGGCGGATCGATGAAGACCGCAAGGCTGTTGCCCCCGTAGGGCACCGCGGAGAAGACATCCACATGGTGGTAACCGGTCACCACGCGAGGGTAGAAGCCAATCACCGCCCACCGATACGACGATATTGACGTAGGGAACATAAGGTTCTGTTATGCCTCGCGACTTCGAGACCGGTGATCTCCGCGCATTCGTGGCGACCGTGCGCGCCGGGAGCATCACCCGCGGCGCGGCGGTCCTGGGGCTGACGCAGCCGGCCGTGAGCCAGCGCATCCAACGCCTGGAACGGGCAGCGGGCAAACCGGTCATCATCAGGGAGACGCGGGGGGCGCGGGTGACGCCGGCCGGCGAGACGCTGCTCGCCTACGCCGAGCGCGTCCTGGCCCTGCATGACGAGGCCCGCGCCGCACTCGGCGGTCGAGCAGACGACGCGACCGGCCGCCGGACCGTCGGGCTGCTGGACGATCTCGCGATCACCACACTCCCGGCCGTGTTGGCCGACTTCGCGGCACTCCACCCGCACGTCGATCTGGAGGTGCTCATCGCCCCGGCGGCCACCCTGCGGGCTTTGGCGGATCATGGCGCGGTCGACCTCACGCTGGGCGATCCGACGATCATGAACGACGCCGCTGTGCGGTGGCGCCGACGAGTAACCCTGGAATGGGTCGCTGCCCCGGCCTTCGATCCGTCCACCGACCCACTGCCACTGGTGCTGTTCTCGCCCCCGTGCTCATGGCGCCAGCCGGCGCTGGACGGGCTGAGCAGACACGGACGGCGATGGCGCGTCGCGTTCCAGAGCACGAGCGTGCATGCCGTGCAGACGGCGATCGCCGCTGGGATCGGGATCGGCGCACTCCTGGCGAACAACGTTCCGCCGACCGCGCGCCGCCTCTCGCCTCGCCACGACCTGCCTCCCGCACCCCTGGTGGACCTGGCGATCAGCCGGCGAGCCGGCACCGACGCCGACGGGGCGCTCGACAGCCTGGAACGGTTGCTGCACCGAGCGACCGCGAGTTCCTGACGGGTGTACGGCGCGGCGGCCGGCGGCGATCTGGTTGACCCAGTTGGCTTCACCGCTGCTGGTGGCCATTCGCCGGCTGCGCGGTCGGCCGCGGGGAGGCGGTGACGAAGTCGAGGAGTCGGTGGACGAGCCGGTCGGGCTGCTCCTCGTGCGGGTAGTGGCCGCACCGGGCCCAAGTCTCGCCGGTCACCGACGTGGCCACCTGGGCAAGGGACTGCTGCACCCGCTCGGCCATGCGGTGCGCACCACCGATCGCGAGCACGGGGATGTCCAGCGCGCGTTCCTGCGCCCGGCGCCGGTTGTCACGGGCGTCCGCGAAGAGGGTGCGGTACCACTCGAATCCTGCGTGCATGGCGCCCGGCGCGCGGTAGGCCCGCACGTAGTGCTCACGGTCGGCGACGCTGAAGGCCGTCGGGTCGTAGAGGCTGTCGTTGTAGTACCGGTGGAGGTAGGCCTCCTCGCGGCCCTCGGTGAGCGTCTCCGCGTGGTTGCCCTCGGCGAGGTGGAAGGGGATGTGCCAGAAGCTGGTGCCACCCTCCCGGATGTACGTCGCCTCCTCCAGTCCCATCCCGGGCAGGAGCATCTCGAGCACGACGAGTGACGCCACCCGTCCTGGAGCCTCGTGCGCCAGTGGGTAGGCCACCGCCGCGCCCATGTCATGGCCCACCACGTGCAGCCGCCGGTAGCCGAGCAGATCGCACAGCGCCAGGACGTCCAGCGCCACCGTCGTCTTGTCGTAGGGGCCTTGGCGCTGCGAGTCGCCGAGTCCGCGCAGATCCGGCGCGAGGACGTCGTACCGCGAGCTCAGGCCGGGGATGATCTTCCGCCACGCGTAGGAGGTCTGTGGCCAGCCGTGCAGGAGCACGACCGCCTCGTCCCGCGCCGGATCGTGTCTGGCCAGCAGGTAGTGCAGCAGGACACCGTTCACCGTTGCCCGGTGGTGCTCGATCGTCGGGTTGTCGTCGCGGTCCATGCAGGAAGACCATCATGACCGTTCGGTAAACTCCAATAAAGATTAGCCGCCATTCTGATTAAGAGGATTTATGATTGAGATCCAGGATCTCCGCATCTTGGAGAGCGTCGCCGAGCACGGCTCGTTCTCGAAGGCAGCCGCGGACCTGGGCTACACCCAGCCCGCGATCTCCTACCGCATCGCCCGGCTGGAGCGGGAGCTCGACATGATCCCGCTGATCGACCGCACCCCACGCGGACGGGTGCAGCTCACCGCCGCCGGTCACGTGGCGCTGCGCTACGCCCACCGGATCACCGGCGACCTGCTCGGGCTGCAGCGCGAGGTGCAGGCGACCGCCGGCAGCATCCGCGTGGTCGCGTTCCCCACCGCCGCGGCGACCCTCGTACCGCGCGCAGTCGCGGCCTTCCGGCACGACCACCCCGGCGTCCGCCTCCACCTCGCCGAGGCAGAGCCGCAGGTGGGCATGCCGATGTTGGCCAGGGGAGAGGTCGACCTCGCCATCGGTTACACCTACCCGGCCGTCGGGCAGCCCGGCGATCACGACCATGCAGCAGGAGGAGCTGTTCAGCGACCGGATGGCGCTGGCGCTACCGGTCGGCCACCCGCTCGCCGAGCAGCCTGAGGTGCACCTCGCGGACCTGCGCGATGAGCAGTGGGTGGTCCCGCACGAATGCCCGTGCCGCCGCGCGATCGTCGCCACCTGCCGCACTGCGGGCTTCCAGCTCGATGTCGTGTCGGAAACGTCCGACTACGTGGCGATGCAGGGCCTGGTCGCGTGCGGAGTGGGGATCGCGCTCGTTCCCCGCCTCGTCGCTGCCATCACCGTCCACCCCGGGATCGTGCTGCGCCCGCTCTCCGACGAGGTCCTCACGCGCATCGTCAGCGTCGCGACGCGGCCGGACGGCTACCGGCCACCATCCGTCGCACCCATGCTGACGGCCATCAGATCAGCGGCCACCGAGGTGTACGCGGAGTCGTCCGAGCGCCTCGAGCCGGCCCTCCACCACAACGGACGTCATCATCCAGCGAAGTGACGCAGCAGGAAATCGAGCCCACGAGAGACGAGCCGTTCACGATCTGCCTCACCGAACATGTGCCCCGCATCGGGGACCCGCACGAACTCGACGGTCGACCCGACCTCGTCGTAGGCCGCGGCGAGCTCCTCGCTCTGATCGATCGGGATGCCGGTGTCCTGCTCGCCGTGGACGAGGTGGAGCGGCGCGGCGCCGGCCGCGACGTAGGTGCTGGTACTGGCCGCCATCGCGATGTGGGGCGCGGTGGCGGCCCGGGCACCGAGGAACCAGTCGTGCGGATCGATGTCGAGTTCGTGGAACGGCGATTCGGTCGGTGGAGGTGGCATCCGCGAGAAGTTGACCGGCGCGCTCCAACTGACCGCCGCCTGCACGGCGCTGCTGGGCTCGGTGATTCCGAGGTCACCCTCGAGCTCCGTGCGGTCGGCCGTGACGGCCAACATGGCGGCCAGGTAGCCGCCGGCGGACGACCCCCAGGCACCGAATCGACGGCCGTCGATTCCCAGCGCCTCTCCGTGGTGGCGCAGCCACCGCACTGCTGCCTTGACGTCATGGACCTGTGCGGGGAAAGGCGCTTCTCGACTGTGCCGGTACTGGATGGCAGCGACCGCAACACCTTGCGGGAGCAGTCGGTCGACGAGCTGAGCGCCCAGGGAGCTGGTCTTGTGCGAGCCCAGGGCGAAACCCCCGCCGTAGATGTGAACGACCAGGGGCACCTGCTCCGCAGCCTTCGGCACCACGAGGTCGAGCGTCAGCGGCCGATAGCCCCACGGCTGCGCCACGACGGCATCGCGGTACCGGATCGACTCGCCGCCCAGCTCCGGACGAGGCGGAGGTGCAGGGGGCAACTGCTCCGTCGGAGCGGTGTCGGTGGGGATCACTGGTTCGCGGGGGCGTGACCCTCGGACGCACCGGGGGTGCGGACGAAGAACGCGCCGACGATCCCGACCAGCGACAGGCACGCTGCCACGAGGAACGCCGCGTGGATGCCCCCGACCGTGGCCTCGACGGGCACCGTGCCGGCGGCGGCCAGCGAGTTCTGCTGCGAGGTCATGATGCTGACCAGCAGGGCCACCCCGGCTGCGCCGGCCAGCTGCTGCGTGGTGCCGAAGATCGCGCTGCCGTAGGAGTAGTACTTCGGCTCGACCGATCCCAGGCCGGAGGTGAACAGGGGCGTGAACACGAACGCCAGGCCCACGCACAGCAGCATGTGGAAGGTCATCAGCTGCGGGATGCCGGTCTGCGACGTGAAGAGCGTGGTGGACCACAGCGCGAGGCTGGTGGCGACCATGCCGGGCACCAGCAGCAGACGCGCACCGTAGCGGTCGTAGAGCCGGCCCACGAACGGGCCGAGCAGGCCCATCATCAGGCCGCCGGGCAGCACCACCAGACCGGCGGTCTGGGTGTCGAGGCCCATCACGGTCTGCGTGTAGATCGGCAGCAGGATGATCGCCCCGAACAGGGTGGTCATCATGAGCATCATCAGCAGCGAGGCGATGGTGAAGCCGCCCGCGAGGAACGTGCGCAGATCGAGCAGCGCGGAGTCGGTGTGCTGCAGCTGGAACTGGCGGGCGACGAACAGCGCCAGCACCACGACACCGACGACGATCGGCAGGCCAGCACCGCCGCCGTGGCCGAGGCTGCTCAGGCCGTAGACGAGCCCGCCGAAGCCGAAGGCCGACAGGATCACCGACAGCGGGTCGATGCGCACGTGCTCGGGCTCGCCGACGTCGACGATCCGCAGGATCCCGAAGATCAGCGCGGCGAGCGCGATCGGCAGGACCAGCCAGAACATGAAGCGCCAGCCCAGTGTGTGCAGCACGAAGCCGGAGATGGCGGGCCCGATGGCCGGCGCGACCGAGATGACCGTGGCGATGTTGCCCATGACGGCGCCGCGCCGCTGCTGCGGCACCAGCTTCATGACGGTGGTCATCAGCAGCGGCATCATGATCGCGGTGCCGGTGGCCTGCACGACTCGCGCCGTGAGCAGGATCCCGAACACCGGCGCGAGCGCCGCCAGGAGCGTGCCCGCGCTGAACAGGGTCATCGCCAGGCCGTACAGCACGCGGGTGCGCATGCGCCGGATCAGGAACCCGGTGATCGGGATGACCACGGCCATCGTGAGCAGGAAGCCCGACGTGAGCCACTGGCCCGCCGCGAAGTCGACGCCGAAGTCCGCGGTGAGCACCGGCAGCGCGATGCTCATGATGGTCTCGTTGAGGATCACGACGAAGGTGGAGACCAGCAGGACGGCGATGATCATCACGTCACGCGGGGACATCGCCCCCGGCTTGGTCGTCGGCATCCCGGGCGCCCGTACGGGCGCCCGGTCCTCCAGCAAAGTCTGCTCGGTCACGGCTTCCTCAGCTCGTTCGGCGGTGGAGAGGCTTCTTCTGCGAGAGGAGACCGACAGCGCCGCCCGGACTCATCGGTCCGCCGCCGACCCGTTGCGGGTCCTCGGCGCGACGTGCTCACTCGGCCTGCACCGGGCGGTAGCTCAGGATGATGATCCCGGTGGCGTGCACCTCGGTGCCGGTGAGTTCGAGCTTGTGCTGGAGACCGTCGCGGTGGAGCAGCTCGGTGGCGGTGGCGCGGCCCGAGAGCACGGGGTGCAGCCAGATGCGGATCTCGTCGAGCAGGTCGTTGTCGAGCATCAGCCTAGTGACGGGGCCGAAGCCGTACTGGATGATGTCCTGCCCCGGCTGTTCCTTCAGCTTCCGGATCTCGTCGACGACGTTCGTGCTGATCACGGTGGTGTTCGTCCATGCGGGATCGGTGAGGGTCGAGGAGACGACGTACTTGGGCAGCTCGTTCATCCGGTCCGCGTACGCGCCGGTGCCGCCCCTGGCCGTCCACACGGGGAAGAAGCCGTCGTAGGTCGCGCGGCCCATGATGATCGCGTCACTGCCGAACAGCTGCTGGTCGGCGGACGCGCGGGCTTCGTCGCGGAAGTAGTCCCAGTGCCAGTCGGCCATGTTGGTGATGTCGCCGTCGAGGGACATGTAGGTGGCGTTGACGATGCGGCGCACAGCCGTCAGCCCTTCTGCTCGGACAGGAACGACTCCACCAGCGGGATCAGGAGGTCGGTGCGGCGCAGCTGGCCGGTGTGGGTCGATCCGGGGATGACCGCGAGCTGGGCGCCGGGGATCAGGTCGCGCATCGCGGCGGCGTGATCGAGGCGGACGAAGTCGTTGTCGGCGATCACCAGCAGGGTGGAGGCGGTGATACCGCGCAGCTCGGTCTCCGACCAACCGTCGACGTCGTCTGGCGCGATCGAGGCCTTCGCCACGAAGGTGAAGAAGTGGTCCGGGTCCGGGGCGACGCGGTCGTAGGCGGCCTGCCACACCTGGAACTCCTCGGCGGTCGGCAGCCGGTCCGACGCCGGGTTGGGTTCCTTGCGGATCTCCGGGTGGTAGCCGTCGCTGCGGAAGTGGGTGGCGGCGGCCACGAGCCGGCGGACCCGGTCGGGGTGCTGCATGGCCACCCGCAGCGCCGTGAGGCCGCCGAGGCTGTACCCGAACAGGTCGACCTGCTCGATGCCCAGCTCGTCGAGCAGCGCCACGACGTCTGCGGCGAGGTTGTCCAGCGTGATGTCGCGGTCGATGTCGGCGGTGTGCCCGTGGCCCTGCAGCTCGACGGCGATCACCTGCCGGTTCGTCGCCAGTGCCGGCAGCATGGCGCCGAAGGTCACGTCGATCGTCAGGACGCCGCCGTGCAGCACCACCAGCGGCGTTCCGCCGCTGCCGTGGATCTCGTAGTACATCCGCAGGCCGTTCACGTTGGCGTAGGCGGCGGTGGAGAACTGTGTGTCTGTCATGTCTACGAGCATGCTGTCGCGCCGATCGGTGATCAACGGCCGACTCTGCACGCCAACGATAAGACGCACTAATTGATCGGTACGATGGCGGCATGGAGCTGAGGGAGCTGGAGATCTTCCTCGTTCTCGCCGAGGAACTGCACTTCGGCCGCACCGCCGAGCGGCTCTACCTCACCCAGCCGCGCATCAGCCAGACGATCCGCGCGCTGGAGGACCGCATCGGCGGCAAGCTGTTCGAGCGGACCAGCCGGCGGGTCGGTCTGACGCCGCTCGGCGAACACCTGCGCGACGAGCTGCGGCCCGGCTACGAGCAGATCCAGCGCGCCCTCTCCGGTGCCGCCGACCTGGCCAGAGGGGTCAGTGGGGTCCTTCGCCTGTGCGTGCCGACCTACTCGATGGCCGGCCCGTCCTTCACCGAGATCGCCCGCGCCTTCCAGAGCCGCTACCCGGCGTGCCGGCTGGTGGTCACCGAGGAGTTCCCCGGCGACTTCGGGCGGCTGCGCCAGGGCGCCTACGACCTGATGTGCCAGCGGCAGCCGATCTCCGAGCCGGACCTGACGATCGGCCCGCGGTTGAGCCTGGACGAGCGCATCCTGCTGGTGCACGTCGGCCACCCGCTCGCCGAGCGCGGCCACGCCACGCTCGAGGACCTGGGGGACTGGACCGTCATCTCCCGTGCCGGGATCCCGGCACGGATGTACGACGAGTTCTTCCCGGCCACCACCCCGAGCGGGCGCCCCGTCCGGCGCGGCCCGGCGATCACCATGAGCAGCGACGTCCTGCACCTCGTCGCCCGCGGCGACATCGTCCACCCGACCGTCTCGTCGTTCACCACGTACTACCGCCATCCCGACGTCACGCACGTCCCGCTGGTGGACACGACGCCGACCGAGAGCGTGCTGGTGTGGCTCACCGACCGGGAGAACACCGCCATCCGAGCCTTCGCCGCGGTGGCCGCCGAGATCGTCGCGGCGCCGCCGACAGGGTGAGGCCATGGTGCCGTCGACGTTGCTCCCGTTCTCCGGTACGTGATGGCGATACCCCGAAGTCCTAGGCCGCGCTCACCTCTTTGCTCATGCCCAGTAGCGCCTCGAGTGCGGGCGACACCGTCCTGGAGTGGTAGCCCAGGAGCGTCTGCAATGGACGGTCGTAGTCGATGGGCACCATCCGCACCTCGGGCGGCGCGTATCGGGCTGCGCTGCGCGGCAGGATGGCCACGCTGCGGCCCGTGGCCACCATCGCGAGCTGCATCATGGTGTCGCGCACCTCCGCGAACACCAGGGGTTCGAACCCGGCTCGCTCGCACATCCCGTGAACGCCGAACGGGCGCCCGGCCAGCGCGTCCCGGGCGATGACGCTGAACCGTTCGGCAGCCATGTCCAACAGAGTCAACGGCCGCCCAGCGGATGCCAACGGATGATCCTCGTGCAGAACGGCCATCAGCGGTTCTCGCGACAGTTCGACGAACGCGATCTCGGCCGGTCCGGGTGGCGGTGCGAACCCGGTGGTGACAGCGGCGTGGACACTTCCTTCAGCGAGCTGGCCGAACACGTCCTCCAGCGTCGTCTCCCGAACTGTCACCCGGACGTCCGGACGGCTGGTCCCGTACCGGCGCAGGAGGTCGACGAGCAGAGCCGGTGCCACCGCGGCAGTGAGCCCGATCGCCAGTTCCCCGCCCTCACCTCGGGCCGCGGCCAGCATGGCCTTGAGACCCTGATCGCTGGCCTCCAGGGTGCGGTGGGCGTGCGGCAGCAGTGCGCGTCCGGCGTCGCTCAGCACGACCCGACGCCCATCGCGGTGCACGAGCTGCGTCCCCAGCGCGGACTCGAGCCGCTGCAGCTGTTGGGTGACGGCCGGTTGGGCGATGCCCAGCCGTTCGGCGGCCCGCCCGAAGTGCAGCTCCTCCGCCACTGCGACCAGGCACCGCAAGCCCTTCAGCGACATGTCCATAATGAGATATTATCATTGAGCTCACGTCTCACTATTGGACATTATCGAAATTCCTTCCTACCTTCAGATTCATGAACCTGCACGGAAAGACCGCTCTCGTCACGGCCGCGTCACGGGGCATCGGCCGGGCCATCGCGCTGCGCCTCGGAGCCGAAGGGGCCAGGGTGGTGGTGAACTACCACGCCAACCAGATCGCCGCCGAGGAGGTCGTCGCCACGATCAAGGCTGCCGGAAGCGACGCCGTTGCCGTGCGCGCCGACATCGGCGTCCCGGCCGACATCGAGCGGCTGTACAAGGAGACCCTGTCCACCTTCGGCGGCCTCGACATCGTGGTGAACAACGCGGGCACGACCGTCATCGGCCCCACGGCACACTTCGACGAGGACGCCCTCGACCGCGCGCTGGCGATCAACATCAAGGGCACCTTCCTGTCGCTCAAGCACGCGGCCAACCACGTGCGCGACGGTGGCCGGATCATCAACATCTCCACCGGCTACACCCGCGCCCCGAACCCGTACGTCGGGGCGTACGTCGGGTCCAAGGCCGCGGTCGAGCAGTTCGGTCACTCGCTGGCCAAGGAGCTGGGCGAGCGCGGGATCACGGTCAACTCCGTGCTGCCCGGTCTGACCGACACCGACGGCGTCGCCGCCGAGGTGCGGGCCCAGGCCGACACCTACATCCGGCAGACTCCGCTCGGCCGCTTCGGCACACCCGAGGACATCGCCGGCGTGGTGGCCTTCCTCGCCGGCGACGACGGCAGGTGGGTGACCGGCCAGTCGATCTCCGCCACGGGCGGCCTGGCCTGACTGTCGTTCCACCGGCCGGGGCAGTGCCCTCCCGCCCTCGTCGGTGAACACGAGGAAATGGGCGCTGCTCACGAGCCGCTCGGCGATGTCGGCGTTGGTCACTGACGCGCCGGGACGCTCCTCGAGACCGCGGGTTCTGGCGCTCTGCGGCCCGCCTCGGTGCAGTCACGGGACTCGTCGCCCGCTCGGTGCCGTGGCCGAGAGATCGGCGGTCACACCGAAGTGGTCGCTGGCCCAGACCCCGCCGACGGCCCGGTCGAACAGGCGTCGGCAGCTGCGCGTGTGCAGCGTGGGTCCGTGGTCGCTGCAGCGGACGAGGACGTAGTCGATGCGACGGCCGAGCTCGAGCTCCCAGTCACCGGTCTCGGCCGTCGGCATGAGGTTGTTCTCGGGCGTGAAGGTGTGGCCGGGCTCTTCGGGACGGCAGGCGGCCCAAGCATCGCGGTAGCAGACGCTGAGCCCGTCCAGGGACTGCTTGCCGGTCCAGAACCGGATGCTGGCGGAATCGGGGGTGGCGTCCATGTCGCCGGCCACGACCACGTGGGCGGGCTCGGCAGCGACGAGGTGCTCGATGAACCGGGCGACCGCGACGGTTTGCTGCTCGCGCTCGGCTTCGTGGGTGAGCTGCCAGTCCGGCAGGTGGTTGACGAACACCAGCTTGCCGATGGGGTCAGGGGCCACGATCTCGCACAACAGAGCCGAGCACGCGAACCCGGCCGGGCGGGTCGAGAGATGCAGGTCGACTTCGTGGCGGGCGGTGACGGGCCAGCGGCTGGCAATGGAGATGCCCTGCCCGTCAGCCTCTCGCTCGCTGTGGTGCACGACGTCGTACTCCTCTCCGAGGACGTCACGAACCTGGTCGTACTCGCTCGTGGCGATCACCTCCTGCATGGCGACGAGCTCAGCACCCACCTCCGCGAAGCCGGTCTGCATGACGGTGCGCCGAGCGGCCCAGTCCTCCCGCACTCCGAACGCGTTCAGCGTCGCCACCCGTACGTCCGCGCCGTCACGAGTCCCGTTCACGACAAACATCCTGCTGCCCCGCACCGATGAACGGCGATGTGATCATCAGGGATGCGCCCTCGGAACCTTGACCACCTCACCTGACGCGGTCAGTCGCTGACGTGAGCGGTGTTGTCGAGCCAGTGCCGGGCCAGGTCGGCATCGCCCTCGATACGGATGTCGTTGGCGTCGCCGTCGGTGAGCTGGAGTCGGCGGGTCAAGGTCAGCAGCAGTGATCGGGCCGGGCCGGTCAGGGTCACATCGGCCGGCCCGGGTCCGGGGTGCCAGGTCGCACCCTCGGGTCGGCGTTCGACGGACCAGGCGCCGTCGGCGGTGTCGGTGGCCCGCAGTTGCAGGGTCTGCCCGGTGCCCCGGATGGCGTGGGCGGACTCGGCCCGCTGCATCTCCCAGGTGGGGGCGGTGAGCATCGCGAGGTGGTTGGTGATCAGCGCGGCGGCGATGTCGGCGTCGACCTCGACCGGTCGGTTCGCGGCGTTGGCGGCGTCGAAGCTGTGGACGACTGCTTCGTTGAGCATGCTGGACATCCAGAACCGAGTGCCGGTCCGGCCGTCCGCCGCGGGGTTGAACACCGGCGCGTCGAGCGCGTCGTCGGCGCACGCGTCCGCGACGCGCTGCGCGGCCTCCGACAGCCACGCCTGCCACTCACCGGGGCCGGCGGGGAGTGCGGCCAGTTCCGTCGGGAGCTGGGTGGGGTCGGTGATGCGCCGCTCGATGATCTCGGCGACCCAGTGCTGGGTCCGGCCGACGTGCTCGACCAGATCGGCGACGGTCCACTCGGGGGTGGTCGGGACGGAGGTGTCCGGCCCGGCCGCCACGGCAGACTCCGCCAGCTGTCGGGTGTGGTCGATGATCGCTCGACGGGCGCGGTCTGCGTTCAGCTCGGTCATGTGAGGGTCCTCCGTGGGTTCGTTGCGCGGGTATGACCCAGTGGGCCGGGCGAACTCGTCGGAGCGCGTGGATCGGCGTGTCGCGGCGGAGCAGCGCGCGAACATCTTCGGTTCGCCCTTAACATAAACGTACGGGCGACCGTATGTACATCACAAGGGCTATCGAGCCCGGCCGGCCCGATCCAGCGTATGATCGGTCGTATGGATACTGGGACCGGGAAGCGACCGGCCCGACAGGCCGGCGCCGCTGCGCTTCTCCCGCCGAACCAGGGTGAGATCACCGACAAGCGGCTCCTGCGCGGCGCCCGGACGCGCCAGATCGTGCTTCGCGAGGCTGTCGACATCGCCTCCCTCGAGGGGCTGGAGGGGGTCAGCTTCGGCCGGCTCGCGACCGCGACCGGGATCAGCAAGGCCGGCGTCCAGACCCTGTTCCGCAGCAAGGAAGCCCTGCAGCTGACCGCGATCGAGTATGCCCAGGAGCTGTTCGCCGAGGCTGTCGTGACGCCGGCCCGGGCGATCACCCACGGGGTCGCGCGGCTGCGCGCGCTGATCGAGAACTGGATCGGCTACGCCGAGCGGCCGCTGTTCGCAGGCGGGTGCTTCTGGGTCGCGAACCTCGCCGACTACGACAGCAGACCCGGTCCGATCCGCGATGCGCTGAAACGCCAGCAGCAGGAGTGGACCGCCCTCATCGCCGCCGAGTTGCGGCACGCGGTGGCCGCGAAGGAGATCCGCGAGCTGGACGTCGAACTCACCGCGTTCCAGATCGACGCCGTACTCGGCGCGACGAACACGGCCCTCCGCCTGGGCGACGACGATGCAACGGACAGGGTCCGCCGCATCGTCGAGGGGATCATCGTCCCCACCCGCTGAATCAGCGGCCTTCGGCCGACTGCGCACGGCCGGGCCGCCCGGGGTTCACTCCTGCAGGCCGGTCCAGACGCGCTGCACCCAGGTGCCGGGGGAGGTGCCGTTGAGCAGGTGGTCGCCGAGGATCGTCTGGCGGGTGATCGCGGGGTTGTGCGAGGCGAGGGTGCGGGCGTTGCGCCAGTGCCGGTCGAGCCGAAAGCGGTCTGTCACCGCGGACGCGCCGCCGACCTCGAACAGCTCCGTCGTCAGCCCGAGCACCAGCTCGATGACGGCGGTCTGGGCCGCGAACACCGCGGCATCCGCGGTGTCGCTCACCCCGCTTTCGACCACGTCGGCGGCGGCGAGCGTCGTCGCGGTCGCGGCGAACGACTTGCTCTCGAGGCGCCCGATCACCTGCTGCACCTGCGGATCGAG
The DNA here is from genome assembly GCA_963727745.1 of uncultured Actinomycetota bacterium. Taxonomy (GTDB): domain Bacteria; phylum Actinomycetota; class Actinomycetes; order Mycobacteriales; family Pseudonocardiaceae; genus Pseudonocardia. Next base: position 1,570,197 of record CAVSHL010000015.1, on the reverse strand, counting down.
GCGCGGGCTCGGCTGAGTGGGATTGGCGAGGTTGCGCGTTCGCTGGTTCACGAACGCGACGGCTTCGGCGACGGCGGCCTGGCCGATGCCGGTGAGGGTCGCGAGGTGCACGAGCTGGTAGACCGCCAGCTGTCGGGACGGGCCGCTGGTGCCGTTCGCGTACGGCTCGACGTCCTCGTCGGCGATGGGGACGGCGTCGAAGATCGTCGTGCCGCTGCCGGTCAGCCGCTGCCCGAAGCCGTCCCAGTCGTCGTCACGGCGCACCCCGGGCGCGTCCGTGGGTACGAGGACCGTTGCGCTGTTCTCGCTGTCGATGCTCGCGGTGGTGAGGATCCAGTCGGCGAACAGCGAGCCCGTCGAGTAGAACTTGCGCCCGTCGAGCCGCCAACCGTGACCGTCGCGGCGGACCGTGGTGGCGTTCTGCCAGAACGACGGGCTGCCGTCCTCGCTCTGCGCGTTGCCGACCAGCGCCCCGTCGACGATCCGGCGCAGCCAGCGCTTGCGGACGTCGGGATCGGCGTGGCCCAGCCGCGACTCGACGAAGCCGATGTGCCCGCGCAGCAGCTGCGGCAGGTTGGAGTCGGCCCGGCCCAGCGCGACGAGCTGGCGGAAGAACTGCGGCAGGGTCGCGCCCAGGCCGCCGTCCTCCGCCGGCACCCGGATGCGCCCGAAGCCGGCGGCGCGCAGCCACTCGACCTCCGGGAACGGCAACCGGCGCTCGGCCTCCCGCTCCAGCGCGCCGGCCGCGATCCGCTCGAAGACCGGCGCGAACCGCTCGGTCAGTGCCTCATCGGTGGGCACAGCCTCGTCGGTGGTCATGCCGCCCGCAGCCTCGGCAGGGCGGTCAGCAGCCGCTGCGTGTACGGATGCTGCGGCCGCTCGAAGACCTGGTCGGCGCTGCCGTGCTCCACCACCCGCCCGTCCTTCATGACCAGGATGCGGTCGCTGACGTGGTGGATGACGCCCAGGTCGTGCGAGATGAACAGGTAGCTCACGCCCAACTCGTCCTGCAGGTCGGTGAGCAGGTCGAGCACCTGGGCCTGGATGGAGACGTCGAGCGCGGAGACGGGCTCGTCGCAGACGATGACCTCGGGTTCGGGGGCGAGCGCCCGCGCGATCGCGACCCGCTGCCGCTCCCCGCCGGACAGCCGCAGCGGCGCGGCGGCGAGGCGTTCGGAGCCAAGCCCGACCTGCTCCAGCAACCGCACCGCGCGGGCCCGCGCCTCTTCCCGCGAGGCGGCTGGCCGCGGGCCGGTGGCCAGCGCGTCGACGAGCACCTGCCCGACCGACCAACGTGGGTCGAAGGAGCTCAGCGGGTCCTGGTAGATCACGCCGATCCGGCGGCGCCGGGGCCGTCGTTGCGCCCGGGTCAGCGCCGTCCACGGCTCGTCGTGCAGCAGCACCTCCCCGGCTGTGGGTGGGAGGAGGGCGAGCGCGATGCGGGCGGTCGTGGTCTTGCCGGAGCCGGACTCGCCGACGATGCCGAGCGTCTCGCCGGCGTAGAGCTGGAAGGACACGTCGTCGACGACGGTGCGATCGACCTTGTCCGGGCCGGTGTAGACCTTCGTGAGGCTGCGGGCGTCGAGGACGGTGCGGGTGCGGTCGATCGGTGCACGGACCCGCTCGACGACGGACTCACCCCGCACCAGGCGCTGGCCGCGGGTGTGCTCGGACGGCACCGCGTCGAGCAGTGCACGCGTGTACTCGTGCCGCGGGCGCTGCAGGACCTCGCGGGCCGGGCCCTGCTCGACGATCTCGCCGTGGCGCATGACGGCGACGTCGTCGGCCATGCGCGCGACGACCGAGAGATCGTGGCTGATCAGGATGATCGCGCGGCCGCGGTCCTTGGCCTCGGCGAGCAGGTCGAGCACCTGGGCCTGCACGGTCACGTCGAGCGCGGTGGTGGGCTCGTCGGCGATCAGCAGCGGGGGATCGAGCGCGATCGCCGACGCGATCAGAGCCCGCTGCCGCAGCCCGCCGGAGAGCTCGTAGGGGCGTTGCCGGGCGCGCACCTCGGGCTCAGGTACCCCGACGGAGTCGAGCAGCTCGATCGCCCGTCGTGCGCGCTCGACGCGGGTACCGCGCCCGTGCACCCGCAGCGGTTCGGCGACCTCGTCACCGACGCGGCGCAGCTGGTCGAGCGAGACCAGTGCGTCCTGCAGCACGAACCCGATCTGCCGCCCGCGGATGTCGCGCCACGCGCGCTCGGTGCACCCCATCAGGTCGGTGCCGGCGAACGAGATCCGCTCGGCGTCCACCTGCGCGCCCGGCCCGGTGAGGCCGACGAGGGTGCGGGCGGTGACCGACTTGCCGGACCCCGACTCGCCGACGATCGCCAGGCACCGTCCGGGCGCGACGGCGAAGGAGACACCGCGCACCACCTCGCGGTCGCCGAAGCGGACCCGCAGGCCGTCGACCTGCAGCAGGGGTGCGGCAACTCCTGCCGTCACCAGACCGATCTCCGTGGTGCCGGCGGTCATCGCGCCGCTCCTTCCAGTCGCTGTTGCAGGCTGCGGCCCAGCGCGGTGACGGCGATCGCGAAGGCCACGATCACCAGCCCGGGCAGGATCGCGAGCCACCAGGAGGTGGTGATGTAGTTGCGGCCCGCGTCGAGCAGCGCGCCCCACTCCGGGCTCGGTGGCGGCACCCCGAGCCCGAGGAAGGCCAGGCTGGACGCCCAGACGATCGACTGGCCGATCCCGAGCGTGACCACCGCGACGAGCGGGCGCATCGCGTTGGGCAGCAGGTGCCGCCGGAAGACCGGCCACGGTCCATGGCCCAGGGCATGGGCCGACTCGATGTAGCCGGACTCCTTCACGGCCAGCACCTGGCCGCGCACCATGCGTGCGTAGCCGGGCATCGACCCGATGCCGACGGCGACGATCGACGTGGTCACCGACGGCCCGTAGACCGCGACGATCAGCAGTGCGGCGAGCAGCGACGGGAACGCGAAGGTCACCTCCAGCACCCGCGTGACGACGGTGTCGACCACGCCGCCGACCAGTGCCGCGACCGCGCCCAGCACGATGGCCAGTGCCATCGACACTCCGGTTGCGCCGAGGCCGATGCCGAGCGAGAGCCCGGTCCCGTGGATGACCCTGGTGAGCAGGTCGCGGCCGGCCTCGTCGGTGCCGAACGGATGGCTCCACGAGGGCGCCGCCAGCGCGTTGCGCAGGTCGATCTGGGTGGGGGTGTCGCTGGTGAGCAGCTGCGGAGCCACGGCCGCGACGACGACCAGCGCGACGAACGCGCCGGCCACCACGGTCCCGGGGCGCACGACCGGGCGGATGAGGGTGCTCATGAGACGCGCAACCGGGGATCGACGGCGGCGTAGGCGAGATCGACGAGCAGGTTGGCCATCACGTAGATCGCGGCCACCACCAGCACGATCCCGGCCACCGTCGGGACGTCGCGGTTGTTCACCGCGCTGACGAGCACCTGCCCGATGCCGGGCCGGCCGTAGATGTTCTCCGCGATCACCGAGCCGGACACGAGCGCGCCGAGGGCCCAGCCGGACAGGGTGATGCCGGGCAGCACGGCGTGCCGCAGCGCATGGCGCAGCCGCACCGCCGTGTCGCCCATGCCGCGGGTGCGGGCAGTGGTGATGAACGGCTGGTCGAGGACCTTGTCGAACTCGTCGCGCAGCACCTGGCCGAGGAACCCCGAGAGCGGGATGGCCAGGGTGAGCACCGGCAGCACGGTGCCGGCGAGCCCGTCGCCGCCGATCACGGGGAAGATCGGGATCTGCACGGCGAAGGCGACGAGCAGCAGCATCCCGACCCAGTAGTGCGGAAGGCTCGCGGTGAAGGCCTCGAACGACGCGCCGAGGCCGGGCAGGATCCGGCCGCGCCGCACGGTCAGCACCGTGATCGTCACGGCGATCACCCAGGCCACGACCAGCGCGCCGACGGTCAGCATCACACTCGGCCACAGCTGCGCGCCGATCACCTCGGTGACCGGCCGGTACTCGGTGTAGGAGGTGCCGAGATCGCCGCGGAACAACCCCGCCAGGTAGTCCAGGTACTGCACGGCCAGCGGCTGGTCGAAGCCGAACCGCGCGTTGACGGCGGCCACCTCCGCGGCAGGCCACTCCTGATCGCGGCCGTTCAGCAGGTTGAGGATCACCGTCGCGCGGTCGCCGGGCAGCAGCAGCTGCACGAAGAACGTGATCGACGCGGCCACGACGAGCACCAGGACTGCCGACGCCAGCTTGGGCAGTACGGCCCTCATTTCACGAGGTACGCGTCGGAGAACACGGGCTCGCCCTGGCTCTGCTCCAGCCAGAAGTCCTTCAGGCCGTTCGATGCCGCCACCAGGGTGTTCTGCGTGTACAGCCCGATCCCGGCGGCGTCGTCGGAGATGATCTGCTGCGCCTGCTCGTACAGCTGGGAGGCCCGCTCCGGGTCGGTCGAGGTGTTCGCGTCCTGGATCACCTGCGACAGCGCCGGGTTGTTGTAGAAGGACCGGTTGTTGCCGTTCGGCTTGTCCGGTGTGCTGGGGCGCCAGACGATCCACAGGATGGCCGGGCTCGGGCTCGTCCAGTACGAGGGCATGGCGTCGTAGGTGGACGGGTCGGAGTACTGCCCGCTGGAGAGCTCGGCGCGGGTGGCCGGCACCAGCGTCACGGCGAAGCCGACCTGGCGCCACTGCTCCTGCAGCGCCTGCAGGACCGTGGCGCCCTCCGAGGTGAAGATCGATCCGGCGCCGTAGACCAGCTTCACCGACAGCGGCTTCCCGTCCTTGGTGCGGGTGCCGTCGGGGTTGCGGGCAGTCCAGCCGGCCTGGTCGAGCAGCGTGTTCGCCCTGGCCTGGTCGAACGGGTACGCGTCGGCGGTGGCGGCGTTGTAGTCGGGCGTCGACTGGCTGACCGACGGGTTGCCCTCGTAGGGGATGACGCCGTGGAAGCCGGCCTCCACCGCGCCCTTGCGGTCGGCGCCTGAGGCGAAGGCCTGCCGGACCAGCTTGTCGGTGAAGACGCCCGCGGCGGTGTTGATGAAGAACGACACGGGCTTGCCGGGCGTGATGTAGCGGATCGTGGTGGTGAACTTCGCCTGCGCGTCCTTCCAGTTCACGGTGGGGATCTCGTAGACGACGTCGCTCTGCCCGGTGGTCAGCGAGGCGTAGCGCGAGAGCGCGTCGGGCACGAACTTCCAGCGCAGCTCGTCGACGTAGGCCGGGCCCTGGTGCTTGGCCGTCGCCGGCCAGGACGTGTAGTTCGGGTTCCTCTTGAACACCACCTCCTGGCCCTTCCGCCACTCCTGCACGGTGAAGGCGCCGGAGCCGATCGGCTTCTCGCAGTTCTCCGCCGGGGTGCGGGTGCGCAGCGCGGTCGGCGACTGGATGCCGAAGTAGCCCTGGCTGACGAGCGTGAGGAACTGCGGGTACGGGGCATTGAGGTGGATCGCGACGTGCGTCGGGTCGACGGCCTCGGCTGCGCGGTAGTACGGGTCGATCGACACCTTGGCGGTGCCGTTGAGCTGGGTGGTCTCCCACTGGTCGAAGTTGAAGGCCACGGCGGCGGCATCGAGCGGGGTGCCGTCGGTGAACCGCACACCGTCCTTCAGCGCGAACGTGTAGGTCAGCCCGTCCGGCGACACCGCCCACGACGTCGCGAGCCACGGCTTGATCGAGCCGTCGGTGTCCTGGGTGACCAGGCCGTCGAGCACCTGGCGGGAGATGTAGGCCTGCTGGATCCAGCCGCCGAAGATGCAGGGCGGCTCCTGGACGTGGGCGTAGGTGATCGTGCCGCCCTCGACGCGGGTGCCGCCGCCTCCGGCCGGCCCGCCGGCACAGGCCGCCAGCACCGAGCCCGCGAGTGCGAGGCCGACGCCGGCGACGCCGGCACGGCGGAAGGGGCTGGTTCTGGTCATGACGGGTCCTTCGCGGGGGAATGGGCGGGGAGGTTGGCACCGCCGCGGTAGCGGGCGCCGTAGTGCCGGTCGGGCAGCCGGTCGCCTGCACCGAAGATGCGGTGCCGCAGCGACTCGGACTCGTCGTAGGAGCTGCGCAGCCGGCCGCGCGCGCGGAGTTCGGGCGCGACGAGCTCGATGAAGTCCTGCGCCGTCTCGTAGGAGTGGTACTGCAGGAGGTTGATGCCGTCGATGTCGAGCTCGTCGAGCCAGCGCTCGATCTCGTCGGCGGCCTGCTCGGGGGTGCCCACGACGAACAGCGGGCGCCGCGCGAGATCGCCGAAGCCGGCCAGGAACTCCCCGACGGTCTGCCCGGGCTGCATGCGGTGGAACCGGCCGGCGCGGCCCTCGGCGAGATCGGGCACCTGCTCGAGGGGCAGGGCGGGCGGATACGAGGTGGGGTCCCACGGCAGCCCGGAGTGGGCGAGGTAGCCCTCCCGGTCGGAGAGCTCCTGGTAGCGGGCCAGCTTCGCGCGCGCCTGCGCCTCCGTCGGCGCGACGATGATCCCGGCCTGCGTGATGACCTTCAGGTCGCCGGGTTCGCGGCCCGCGTCGAGTGCGGCCTGCTTGAGCCGCGCCGTCGTCTGCCGGACGAACTCGTCGTTCGGGCCACCGGTGAACACCACCTCGGCGTGCTTGCCCGCGAACGCGGACCCGGCCGGGGACTGGGTCGCGGTGAACAGCACCGGGGTGCGCTGCCGGCTGGGGGACGGCAGGTGCGGTCCCTCGACGGCGAAGTAGGTGCCCTTGTGGTCGATCGAGCGGATCTTGGCGGGATCGGCGAACACGTTGTGCTCGCGATCGCCGATGATCGCGTCGTCGTCCCAGGAGCCCTCCCACAGCTTGTAGAGGACGTCGAGGTACTCCTCGGCGATCTCGTACCGGTCGTCGTGCTCGATCTCGCCGGACAGGCCGTGGTTGCGCGCCGCGTTGGGCAGGTACGACGTGACGATGTTCCAGCCGACCCGTCCCTTGGTCAGGTGGTCGAGCGTCGAAGCACGGCGCGCCCACGCGAACGGCGGCTCGTACGTCGTGGAGAACGTGATGCCGAAACCGAGGTGCTTCGACACCGCCGCCATCGCCGGCACCACCACGGCCGGGTCGTTGTTCGGGATCTGCAGTCCCTGCCGGATCGCCGTGTCGGCCGAGCCGCGGAACGTGTCGTAGGTGCCGACCACGTCGGCCAGGAACACCGCGTCGAATCCGCCCGCGTCGAGCAGCTGCGCCAGCTCGATCCAGTACTCGATGTCGTTGAACCGCTCCCGGTTGTTGCCCGGCAGCCGCCACAGCCCGTGGGTGATGTGGCTGACGCAGTTCATCTCGAACAGATTCAGGATCAGGCGTTTCGTCATCGAACGGCCCTGGGGGAAGCGGGCATGGAGATGTCCTTCGCGATGGTGGTGCCGAGTGCGCGCACAGAAATGTGCGCAGCGCATTCCGCAAAGTGCGGATGCCTACGGGTGAAGGTGGTTCAGGAGGCCGAACGCGGAGGATGACGGCGTGTTCGGGGCGCCGTTCCCGATCTGATGACGGGACGGCAGAGGGCTGTGATCAGGCCCGACAGAGCGCGCTGCTGACGCGGAGGAGGTCGATGTGCCGGCGCGCGGACAAGGTGGAGCGGCCGTATCGGCCCCACTCCGCCGTGTCCGAAACCGTGTGCATCGCTGTCTCCGCGCTCGATCCGTCTGGTCGCCCTGATGCGACCCGCGATGCAAGTTATGGTGCGCAGTCAGCGAAAGTCAATGGTACGAGAGCGGCATGACATTTGAAACGGCCCGCCAATTGTACGGACATCTTGCTCGACATCGGACTCGAGTAGATCCACGGCGCTCCGCGCGGCCGTGTCGGCCGAGAGTGGCTGAACGCTAGCCCGGCTCTGCCGCGGACGTGTGCGCGCGGCGCATCTTCATGATGTTGCCGCAGCCGGCGGTGGTGCACCACCTGCTGGACCGGTTGCGCGACCGGTCGAAGTAGGCCCACCGGCAGGAGTCGCGCGAGCACACCTTGAGCCGCGGCCACGTGCCGTGGTCGACGGCCGAGCGCACGGCGGTCAGCAGGCTCGCGAGGGCGGCTTCCGCCGGGTCCGTGTTCACGGGGACGAGCCCGAATCCGCCGTCGTCGTCGAACCTCGCCCGGACGGGCAGTGCGCCGAGCGCGTCGTCGAACCGGCGCATCGCCGCCGCATCCGGCTCGTGTCCGGCGTGCCGCTGCAGGACCCCGCGCAGACCTTCACGCAGCGTCGTGGCGAGGGCGAGGTGGTCGAGGGTCACTGGTGCGCCGTGGTCGAGCAGTCCCCGCGCGGTGAGCCATTCCCCGAGGTCGTCGGGTGTGCGGAGCCGTTCGTCGTCGATCTGGAACTCCACCGTGTTGACGAAGTCGCGCACGATCCGCACGTCGGAGGGGATGGCGTCGTCCTCCTCGGCGAAGGCGCGCGCCGCGCGGCTGGCCATGGCGCCAGCATAGGGAGACCGGCGGTCGGTGCCCGTGTTCACGTGCGACGCAACATCCGCGCGGTGATTCCGGCAGCCACCAGTAGACCTGCCGCGCCGATGTGCACGACGAGCCGGAACCCCTCGACGAATGCAGCGCTCGCGGCATCCAGGAGCGCCTCGGCCTGCGCGGGAGGAAGGCCGGCCGCCGCCTGCACGTCGCCGATGCTCTGCGTGCCGCCCCCGACGCCCGCCGTGCCCAGTCGACAGGCCGCGCTCGCGACACTGCCGAACAGGGCGATGCCGAGCGCTCCGCCGAGATTGGTGGTCGTCTCCAGCGTCGCGCCGGCGACCCCGGCGCGGTCGCCCGGGGCCGCACTCATCGCGGACGCGGTCGTGGCCTGGTACAGCGGCGCAAGCCCGAGGGAGTACACGATGCTCCCCGCGACGAACGGGAGAAGACCGGAGTCGGTGCCGATGAACCCCACGATCGCGAACCCCGTCGCCGAGACCGTGAGCCCGAGCGCGAGGACGTGCGCTGCTCCGATCAGTGCGCCCAGCCGCGGAGCCAGCAGACCGCCGACGGCGTAGGCGACAGCGCTGGGGATCGTCCAGAGCCCGGCCTCGAGCGGAGACATGCCGAGAACGGCTTGGAGGTACTGGCCGATCAGCAGCTGCGTGCCGTAGAGGACGCCGAACGCCAGCGCGTTGCCGGCCTGCGGAACGGTGTACGCCCGCTCGCGGAACAGGCCCGGATCCAGGACGGGATGGGCGGTTCGGCGGAGGTGGAGGCAGAACCCGACCAGCAGTGCCACGCCGCCGATGCCGATGACCAGCGACAGCACGGGCGCGGCCGCCGCAGCGACCTGCTTGATCGCGTACACCGTCGCGAGGATGCCCGCGATGCCCAGCGCGACGCCGACGACGTCGATGCGCCGAGACGTCGCGCTGCGATGCTCGGGAAGCAACAGCGGACCGAGGACCAGCAGCACGGCCATCGCCGGTGGCGTCACCACGAAGACCGCCCGCCACGTCACCGCCGCGATCAGGAACCCGCCGATCACGGGCCCGAGGATGCCGCCGACGGCGAAGCCGGCCGTCCAGATCCCGAGCGCCGCGGCCCGTTGCTGCGGCACGCGGAACATCGAGCGGATGAGCGAGATCGTCGACGGGGCGATCATCGCGGCGCCCACTCCGATCAGGCCGCGCCAGGCGACGAGAGCGAGGGCTGTAGGCGCAAGAGCGGCGCCGACGGATGCCGCAGCGAAGATGCCCGCGCCGATCAGCAGCATCCGCCGCCGCCCGAGGCGGTCCGCGAGGGCGCCCATGGGCAGCAGCAGGCCGGCCACGAGGAACACGTAGACGTCGGCGATCCAGAGCAGCTCACCGGCGCTGGGCTTCAGCTCGGCGGCGAGCGCCGGCATGGCGAGGTTGAGCAGGTTCGAGTTGGCCGAGATCAGCATGCAGGGCAGTACGAGCAGCCCTAGACCGACCCACTCGCGTGGCCGTGCGCGCGGCTCAATCTCCGTCGCTTCACCCACACCGCCATCGTGCGGCGCAGAGCTGACACCAGTCAAACTGTTTTGCTGGTGTCAGCGGCTGTATCGGGCTGGCAGGACGAGGCGGGGGTTGGGTCGAGGAGGATGTCGGCCGGTCCGAACTTCCCGGCCAGCTCCCGGATCTCGGGGTCGTCGAGGAGCAGGAGGTGGCCGTCGTCGACGAAGGGCCGGCCGTCGAGGGTGATGGTGGGTCGGTCGAACTGGCAGTCGCAGTGGGCGTGGCCGGGAGCCGCGCGGTCGATCGCCCCGTGCGGGGTGAGGCCGTCGATGCCGAAGTAGAAGGCTCCGGCGTGCTTCTCGCGCTCGAACTGGGTGCCCCCTGACAGGCGGACCTTGGGGTTGAGCCCGATGAGTGCGTGGCGCATGTAGTAGCCGTCGGGGGCGTAGCGCCGCAGCTCGCCGGCCGCGCTGCCGTGGATGGCGGTGACGCGGTTGTCCACCAGTTCCAGCGTGGTCGGTTCGGCGGGGACGCCGGTGACCGTGGATTCCTCGATGACGGCCACGCCGTCGGTCCGGTCGGGGGAGAAGTTGGCGCCTCCGTAGGGGAAGGGGCCGCCACATCCCGGGAGTGACCGGGGCGCTGGAGTGGCCGGTCATCGGCGACCCTCGCCCCACCAGGTCAGCGAGATCACCGCGTCGGCGGCGGCGTGGGCGGCGGACACCAACGGTGCGGGTGTCGCGCGGTCCCACCCGCCGGCGCTGAACGGGGTGGTGGACAGCACGTGCGCTTCGGCGTTGCGGTAGGCGGCCGCGGCGGCGATGGCTTGGATGACCACCGTGTCGGTGCCGTGCTCGGCCAGGATCAGCACCTGCTCTCCGGCCGTGACCGCGGCGTACTCCATGAGGTTGTAGGCGCCGGGCATCAGCTCGGTGATCGACAGCGGGGCTGCTGTCCGGGGTGTCCAGGTAGCTGAAGGTCGTGGTCACGGGGTCACTGTCCGATCGTCGACGGTGTGGGAGTGGCGGGGCTCACGTGCAGGTCGCGGCCGGCGCCGGCGCCGACGACGGCCTGGGCGAGGGTCAGGGCGACCAGCAGCAGGAGGGGCAGCGTCCAGCTGCCGGTGAGGTCGTGCAGCGCGCCGAGCAGGAGCGGTCCGACGGCGGCGATCAGGTAGCCGACGGACTGGGCCATCGAGGCCAGTGCTGCCGCCTGTGAGGCGTCGGCGGCCCGCCGGCTCTGGAAGGTCAGGGCGAGGACGAGGCACGCTCCGCCGCCCAGGCCGGTGAGCACGCTGGACACGACGGCCAATTGCGGGGCCACGGCGAGCAGGGCGAAGGCCAGCGCGACGATCGCGGAGCAGGCCGCGGCCAGGAGCCGTTGGTCCATCCCCCGGCGGACGAGGACGGGCAGGGCAGTGCTGGAGACGAGTCCGACGATCTGGAAGAGGAACAGCTGCCACCCGGCGGCGGCCTCGCCCACCCCGTGATCGTGGACGATGCTCGGGAACCACGCGATCGTGGTGTAGAAGCCGAGGGACTGCAGCCCCATGAACACGCTGACCTGCCAGGCCAGGGGTGAACGCCAGGGGATGTGCGCGCGTGGGGCAGCCGTGGCCGCCGTGGGACGGGCGCGCCGGCATTGCGGAATCCACACCACGAGCGCCAGCACCGCGAGCACGGCCCAGCACCCCACTGCGGTGCGCCAGCCGCCCGGCAGGTGCTCGGCCAGCGGCACCGAGATCCCGGACGAGACGGCGGCGAGCAGGCCCATCGCCGTGACGTAGAGGCCGGTCACCTGCGCGATCCGATCCTCCGGCACGGTGCTCTTGACGACGGAGGGCAGCAGCACGTTGCCGTACGCGATCGCGGCGGCGATCACGACCGTGCCCGCGAAGAGGAAGGAGGTCCCGGGCAGGGAGCGCACGAGGAGGCCGACCACCAACACCGCCAGCGCGACGAACAGGGCTCGTGGCGCACCGTGGCGATGTGCGGTCCGGCCGACCAGCGGCGACGTCAGGGCGAACGTGAGCAGCGGCAAGGCGCTGAGCAGCCCGATTCCGGTGCCGGACAGGCCCGTCGAGGCCTCGATCCCGGGAAGCAGCGGCCCGACCCCGGTCAGTGCGGCCCGCAGGTTCGCCGCGACGAGGACGATGCCGACGAGCAGCCACACGCCGGACCACCGACCCGGTCCGGTTCTGCTCGTGCGATCCGCGGGGTCGCGCGAGTCAGTCGCCCGCACGACGACCGCCTTCTGCCGCGCCGTCCTGCGTGGTGGCCGCCTCCGCGCTCAACCGGCCGGTCACCCGCACCAGCATGGACGCCGCGTACCGGGCAGCGACCGCGTCGCCGGCGGCGATCGCGTCGACGAGCGCGCCGTGCCAATGATCGTGCTCGGTCGCGATCTCGCCGTCCCACGACAGTCCGGCGAGCAAGGCTGACACGGCACTGCCCAGGTGTTCGTAGATCTCGACGAGCAGCTCGTTGCCGCTGGCCCGCACGACAGCGCGGTGGAAGGCGCCGTCCGCCGCCGCGATCTGGGTCATGGATCCGGTGTGGTTGCTCGCGCGCGCTGCCGCGAGCAGCTCCCGCAGTTCAGCGGCCTCGGCCGCCGAGCGTCGCTCGGCAGCCAGGCCGGCGGCGTGTTCCTCCAGCACTGCGCGCAACTCCAGGACGTCCGTCGGCCGCGTGGTGGCGGCCCGCCGCAGCAGGACGGCCTCCAGCTCGCTGGTCACGCGGACGTAGGTGCCGTCGCCGACCCGCGCTTCGAGCAGGCCGAGGTGCACCAGTGCGCGCAACGCTTCGCGGACGGTGTTCCGACTCACCTGCAGCATCTCGGCCAGCTCCTGCTCGCCGGGGATGCGGGTGCCCACCGGCCAGCGCCCCGACACGAGCTGTTCGCGCAACTGGTCGGCCACCTGCGCAGCCAGGGTCGAAGCCCGGCGCGGCTGTCGCAATCCCTCCATCAAACCCCCAAATATTGGACATCTGCACATCTGGAGTTGACCAGGAGAACGAGCGATGGCGCCAGGGACCTGTGGTGCACGCCACAGCCTGTGGGCGAACCGACCATGGTGATCGACCCGGAGGGTGTGTTGGGCGCGCTGGTGGAGACACTGCGGCTCGATGACGCCGAGCGGTCGCACCTGTTCGACCTGGCCCGCAACGCAGGCACGTCGATCGGTCGCACCCGCAGGCGCGCGACGCAGCAGCAGGTGCGGCCCACGGTGCTACGGGTCGTGGAGTCGATGACGGCGCCGGCGTTCGTCCGCAACTCCCGCACCGACATCCTGTGGCGGCGAACGAGCTCGGCCGGGCGCTGTACGCGCCGCTGTTCGAGGATCCGCGGCGCCCGGTGAACACCGCCCGTTTCAGTTTCCTCAACCCGAAGGCCCGGGACTTCTTCGGGGAGTGGGAGCGCTCGGCGCGCGACATCGTGTCCACGCTGCGGGCCGAGGCCGGCCGCAACCCCTACGACCGGGCCCTCACCGACCTCGTCGGGGAGCTCTCCACCCGCAGCGAGGAGTTCCGCACCTGGGGGGCCGCCCATGACGTGCGCCGGCACCGGGCCGGGACGAAGCACGTCCGCCACCCCGTCGTCGGCGACCTCCACCTCGCGTACGAGCTGATGGAGCTACCCGCGGACGAAGGGCTGTCCGTCGTCACCTACAGCGCCGAGAAGGGCTCGGCCTCGCAGGACGCGCTCGATCTGCTGGCCAGCTGGTCGGCGACCCTGGCCGCGCAACGCTGACTCCTCACCAGCAGTCCGTCCACCGTTCTCGACCGCCCCGCAGGCGACGCCGCCGGCTTCCCGATCGTCCGGCCCGCGGTCGTCGGGCCATGCACGTCCTCAGGCTTCGGGGATGTCGCGGCCGAACGTCTCGAGGGTGATCGCCTCGGGCTCGGGTCCGCCGCGCACGCCGGTGTCCAGGGCGTCGATGGCGGCCAGCTCGTCCGCGGTGAGCTCCAAGTCGAAGACCTCGAAGTTCTCCGTGATCCGGTGCGGCTTGGTCGACTTCGGGATCGCGGAGCGTCCCTCCTGCAGGTGCCAGCGCAGCATCACCTGCGCGGGTGTCTTGCCGTGGCCCTTCGCGATGTCGGCGATGGCGGGGTCCTCGAGGGTGCTGGTGTGCTGGCCCGCGCGGTAGAAGGTGATCCCGCCGATCGGTGACCAGGCCTGCGTGAGGATGCCGTGCTCGTCGTCGGCGGCGCGGACCTCGGGCTGGGAGAAGTACGGGTGCACCTCGATCTGGTTGACCGCGGGCACGACCAAGGTGTTCTTGAGCAGCTCGTCGAGGTGGCCTGGCATGAAGTTGGAGACGCCGATGGCGCGTACCTTGCCGTCCTCGAGCAGCTTCTCCAGCGCGCGGTAGGCGGCGAGCGTCAGGTCGAAGCGGCTCGGCAGCGCCTGGTGCAGGATGAACAGGTCGATCTGGTCGATCCCCAGCTTGCCGGCGCTCTTGTCGAAAGCGTGCAGGGTGGAGTCGTAGCCGAAGTCGCTGATCCACACCTTCGTCTCGACGAAGACGTCCGACCGCTGCAGGCCGGAGCGCTCGATGGCCTGGCCGACCTCGCGCTCGTTGCCGTAGGCGGCAGCAGTGTCGACGTGGCGGTAGCCCGTAGCGAGGGCGGCCTCGACGGCGTCGATGGTCTCCTGCGGCGGCGTCTGGAAGACACCGAAGCCGAGGGCCGGCATCTCGACGCCGTTGTTGAGTGTCACGTTGACCATGAGTCCAGCCTAGGAAGCTGCCGGTGATGCGGGGGAGGGTCTGTCGTTGCCCCCTTCGTGGAGGTTCCCGTCGGCGCGGTGATGAACTTCGCAATGGCAACGAAGTACTTGTTTGTGGATAACTAACTGTGGTCCTCTGAGGTCGCACCCGTGATCGAGGAGAAGTTGCAGTGACCGCCGTTGTGGCTGATGTCCGGCCCGTTCGTTCCACCACCGACACTCCCAGCGGCACCGGCAGCGCCACCGGCGCCGTCGTCGCCCTCGGCCTGAGCGGACTGCTCGTGTCGCTGCTGCAGACCGCGGTCGTCCCGCTGATCCCGCAGTTCCCGGTCCTGCTGTCGGTGAGCGCGTCATCGGCGAGCTGGCTGCTCACCGCCACGCTGGTCGCGGGCGCGGTGTCGGCGCCCGTGCTCGGGCGGCTCGGTGACATGTACGGCAAGCGGCGGATGCTGATCGTCTCGCTGATGATCATCCTCGCCAGTGCGGTGCTCGCTGCGATCGCGCCGAACTTCACCGTCCTCCTCGTGGCGCGGGCGATGCAGGGTGTGGGCTTCGGGGTGATCGCGCTCGGGATGAGCCTCATGCGTGACGTGCTGCCGCCGGCCAAGGTGGCGGGCGGCGTCGGGCTCATGAGCTCGTCGCTCGGGGTCGGCGGCTCGATCGGGCCACCCGTCACCGGGATCGTCGCCGAGCACGGTGGCTGGCGCGTGCTGTTCCTCGCCGTCGCCCTCGGCGCCCTCGCGCTGCTCGTGGTCGTGCGGCGGATGGTGCCGGAGTCAGGAGTGCGCAGCGGCGGGCGGTTCGACACGGTCGGCGCGATCGGTCTGACCACAGGCCTGGTCTGCCTGCTGCTCGGTATCTCGAAGGGCGCGGAGTGGGGCTGGACGAGCCCCACCGTCCTCGGCCTGCTGGGGACCTCGGCGGTCGTGCTGGTGGTGTGGGGTCGCTACGAGCTGCGCCTCGCGTCCCCGCTCGTCGACCTGCGGGTCGCTGCGCGTCCTGCGGTGCTGCGCACGAACCTCGCGTCCGTCCTGCTGGGCTTCTCGATCTTCGCGACGTTCGCACTCGCCACCCAGATCCTCCAGGCACCCGTGGCGACGGGCTACGGCTTCGGGCTGTCCATGCTGGTCGCGGGTCTGCTGCTTCTTCCCATCGGCGGATCGATGGTGATCTTCTCCTCGGTGTCCGCGCGGATCTCGGACCGCCACGGCCCGCGCACCACCGTCGTCGGCGGGTCGGCCCTGCTGGTCGTCGGGAACGCCGGGATCGCCTGCCTACCCGGATCGGTGTGGCTGATGGTGGTCGCAGCCACCGTCGGCGCCATCGGTGCCGCGCTGGCGTACTCGGCCCTGCCGCTGCTGATCATGGCGGCGGTTCCGCGGACGGAGACCGCCGCCGCGAACAGCCTCAACACGCTCATGCGCCAGCTCGGCACCTCGACGGTCACCGCCGTCGCGGCAGCGGTGAGCGGGGTGCTGGTCGTGCAGGCCGACGGGCACCTGCTGCCCGCCGGCTCGGCGTACACGATCATCTTCCTGGCGGCCGCTGCCGCGGCCGGCGTGGCGCTCGTGATCGCGGCACGCACCCCGGCGCCGGCGGCAGACCGGCCCTGACAGAACCTCCCACCCCTTGCCCGAGGCGCGTTGACTGATCGCAACGACGACCTACGAGGAGCGTGGCGACGATGGCGACCTGGCTGATCACAGGGTGCTCGACCGGTCTGGGTCGGGCGCTCGCCGAGAGGGTGCTCGCCGCCGGGCACGAGGCGGTCGTGACGGCGCGGCAGGACTCCGCCGTGCAGGACCTGGTGGACGAGCACCCCGACACCGCGCTCGGCCTTGCCCTCGACGTGACCGACCACGCGCAGGTGGCGGACATCGTCGGCCGGGCCGAGGAGCGGTTCGGACGGATCGACGTCCTGGTGAACAACGCCGGCTACGGCTACCGCGCGGCGGTCGAGGAGGGCGACGACGTCGACGTCCGGCGGCTGTTCGACACCAACCTGTTCGGTGCGATCGCGATGATCAAGGCAGTGCTGCCGGGCATGCGTGCCCGGAGTTCCGGGACGATCGTGAACGTCTCCTCGATCGGGGCCCGTGCCTGCCCGGCCGGTTCGGGGTACTACTCCGCGACCAAGGCCGCGATGGAGGCGATGACGAGCGCCCTGCGCAAGGAGGTCGCGCCGCTGGGCATCACGGCGATGTCCGTCGAGCCCGGTGCCTTCCGCACGGACTTCGCCGGGCGTTCGCTCACCCAGTCCGCCGAGGCCATCGCGGACTACGCGGACACGGCGGGCAAGCGCCGCAAGGAGCACGACACCGTGCACGGCACCCAGCCCGGAGACCCGGCCCGTGCCGCCGCCGCCCTGATCGACGTGGTCGGCTCCGGCACGGCACCCGAGCTGCTGGTACTGGGCTCGGACGCCCTGAGCGTGATCCGGTCCGTCACCGACGGGCTGCGCGCCGAGGTCGACGCGTGGGAGCACGTGAGCATCAGCACCGACTTCTGACGAACCACCACCGACAGGGAATCGCAGGACATGACCGACACGCAGAAGGTCACCGTCATCAGCGCGAAGATGTTGGGGGAGGTGCCGCGTAGATCATGAACGCCTGCTTGCCGTACGGCAGCAGCACCGGCGCCGGTTCCGCTGAGTCCGGTCGCCAGACGTTCGTGGCCAGCTCGGCTCGCTGCGCCGCCAAGCGGCCGGAAGAACCCGCCGGGTGGCGCCACGGCTGTGGCGCCGGCCTCTCTACTTTCCCCGCAGCCGCGTCCCGTCGATGCCGGCCATCTTGGCGCGCAACCCGAGGGTCAACACCTCGAGTGCAGTCTCGAAGCTCGCGTCCATCGGGCGGTCCCGACCGGAGTCCCAGCGGGTGAGGAAGGCGTTGTTCGCCATGAGGTCGAGGTTGCGGCTCAGGGCTGGATAGGCGGTGGGGTTCACCGCTCGGAGCTGGGTCGCGTACTCCTGTTGCCAGTCGCCGCTGTCGGACGGGCCCTGCGACAGTTCGAGCGTCACCCAGCCGAGGACGAACCCGATCACCGTGTTGTACGCGTCGATCAGCGTGCGCCCGGAGAACCCGGCCCGCTCGAGGACGTCGACCACCCGCTCCACGAACGGGAGGGCGGTCGTCGTCACCACCAGTTGCGAGCCGATGATCGAAGCCAGATTGGGGTGGCTGTGCATCGCCTCGCGGCACAGCCGGGCCACGGCCGCAAGCCATTGATCCCAGCGCATGTCGTGGTCGGTGGGCAGGACGATGCCCTCGAGGACCCTCGCCGACACGGCGGCCACGAGTTCCGCCTTGCTGCCGGTGTGCCAGTAGAGAGTGGTCGGGTACACCTGCATCTGGGCGGCCAGCGCGCGCATGGTCAGCGCGTCCAGGCCGTGTTCGTCGACGTAGCGGAGGGCGGCCTCCACGATCTCCGCGCGCGACAGCGGTGCGCGCTCCGCCCGTCGACGGTTGTTGCTCCGAGTCGTCATCGAGCCGCCTGCCCCCTGTAGTGGTGCCCCGCCACGACGGTAGCGCGCGCCCGGGAGGGCTAACCTCCACGACCCTTGCGCTTGTCCGACGTACAAGACATCATGTCCCACGTACAAGGATCGTAGGACGCAGCGGAGGAGACGCCGTGACGGATCAGCAGGAGTCCCACAGGACGGTCACCGCGCCGCCGTCGACCACGGCGGCTACCCCACATCGTCGCCGCGTGCTCGTGTCCAGCTTCCTGGGCAGCGTCGTCGAGTGGTACGACTTCCTGCTGTACGGCACTGCTTCCGCGCTGGTGTTCTCGAAGCTGTTCTTCCCCACCCTCGAACCCGGGATCGGGACCATCGCGTCGTTCGGCACGCTCGCCGTCGGCTACTTCGCCCGACCTCTCGGCGGTGTCCTGTTCGGTCATTTCGGCGACCGCATCGGCCGCAAGAGCATGCTGGTGGCGAGCATGCTCCTGATGGGCGCCGCGACCGTCCTCATCGGGCTCCTGCCGACCTACGCGCAGATCGGCCTGTGGGCCCCGGTCCTCCTCGTCACGCTGCGGCTCGTCCAGGGCTTCGCGGTCGGCGGCGAGTGGGGCGGGGCGGTGCTGATGACCCTCGAGCACGCAGGTTCGGGCAGGCGCGGGTTGTGGAGCAGCGTCTCCCAGATGGGCGCCCCCACCGGCCTGCTGCTGTCCACCCTGGCGTTCTCCCTCGTGGCCGCGCTGCCCGAGGACGACTTCCTCACGTGGGGGTGGCGGATCCCGTTCCTGGTGACCGTCGTGCTGATCGGCATCGGGCTGTGGATCCGCCTCGGCGTCGCCGAGAGCCCTGTGTTCGAGCAGGCAAAGCGCCACACGCCACGGAAGCGCCGTCCGCCGATCGTGGACCTGCTGCGCACCCAACCCCGCGAGCTGCTGCTGGCCGCGCTGATCGGCCTCGGCCCGTTCGCCGCCAACTCCGTCCTCATCGTGTTCGTGGTGTCCTACGCGACCGAGGTCGGTTTCCCCCGATCGACGGCGCTGAACGGGTTGATGCTCGCGTCCGCGGCGTCGATGGTCTGCGTGCCGCTGTTCGCCGCACTCTCCGACCGGATCGGGCGCCGCCCGGTCTACATCGCGGGCGCGCTGCTGCTCGGCGCGAACTCGTTCCTGCTGTTCTACCTCGTGAACACGCTCTCGACCGGGTTGTTCCTCCTCGGTTACGTGCTGGCGCTGAGCCTCCACGCGATCATGTACGGACCGATGGGCGCGTTCATCGCCGAGATGTTCGGCACCGAGCGCCGCTACACCGGAGCCTCGCTCGGCTACCAGATCGCCTCCGTGTTCGGCGGCGGACTCGCCCCGCTGGTGGCGACCAGCCTCCTCGCCGCAGGTGGTGGTGCGCCACATGCGCTCTACGTCTCGATCTTCATGGCCGGCTGCTGCCTGATCACCGCGGTCGCCGCCATGCTGGCCAGGGAGTCGGCCGGGACCGCACTGGAGGACGTATGACGGTGAACACGGTGCTCGGACCCGTTGCGGCTGACGAGCTCGGCCACGTCCAACCCCACGAGCACCTGCTGGCGGATCTGCGGCGCTACGCGCCCGTGGATGCCCGCGACGAGGAGATCACCCTGCAGAACTGCTACCGGTCGCGGGTGGACAGGGACAACCGACGCGATTTCGTGCTCGACGACGCCGACCTCGCCGTCACCGAGCTGGCCGCGTTCCGCGCGGCCGGCGGTGGCACGGTCGTGGACGCGACCTCCGGCGGGCTCGGCCGCAATCCGCTGGGTCTGCGCAAGATCGCGGAACGATCCGGCACACACATCGTGATGGGCAGCGGCTACTACGTCGCCGCGTTCCACCCGCCGGAGATCGCGACGCTGTCGCGCGACGAGATCACCGAGCGGATCGTGGCCGACGTGACCGTGGGGGTCGACGGGGTGCGGGCCGGGATCATCGGGGAGATCGGGCTCTCGTGGCCGCCGCACCCCGACGAGCTCAAGGTCCTCGACGCGGCAGCGGCGGCCCAGGCCCGCACCGGGGCCGCGCTGCTGATCCATCCCGGCCGGCACGTCGACGCGCCGATGCACCACCTGGAGCGGGTGATCGCCGCCGGTGGCGATCCGGCGCGCACGATCATGGCGCACGTCGATCGCACGTTGTTCGCGCCGGAGTCGATGGTCGCGCTCGCGGCCACCGGTTGCGTGCTCGAGTTCGACCTGTTCGGCACCGAGTCCAGCTACTACCCGCAGGACCCGTCCGTCGACCTGCCGAACGACGGCATGCGCGTCCGCTGGATCGCCGCCCTCATCGAGGCCGGGTTCGAGCGGCAGCTGCTGATCTCCTCCGACATCTGCCGCAGGACCCAGCTGACGAGGTACGGCGGTGAGGGCTACGGGCACATCCTGCGCCGTGTGCTGCCGCTGATGCGGGCCCGCGGGATCTCGGCCGCGGAGATCGACGTCATCACCCGTGGGACTCCGCGCCGGCTCCTCACCCTCGGGGGTGCGGCGTGACGGGCGAGCTGGACGCCGAGTACCGCGGGCGAACGCCCAGGTCCGCCGAGGCCTTCGCCCGGGCCGGGCGGTTCCTGCCCGGCGGCGAGACGCGGTCGGTCACCTACTACCCGCCGTACCCGACCGTGATCGTCGAGGGTAGGGGCGCCCGCCTGTTCGACGCGGACGGCAACGAGTACGTCGACCTGGTCAACAACTACACGTCGCTGGTGCACGGCAACGCCTTTCGGCCTGCCACGGAGGCGATCGCCGCTGCGATCGAGAGGGGCATCGCCTTCGCGAGCGTGCACGAGAAGCAGGTCGACCTGGCCGAGGAGCTGGTGCACCGGATCCCGTCGGTGGAGCGGGTCCGCTTCACCAACTCGGGAACCGAGGCGGGCATCCTCGCCGTGCGCCTTGCACAGCATGCGACCGGCCGCCGGAAGGTGCTGCTGTTCGACGGCGGCTATCACGGCAGCGCGCCCTCGTTGCTGCCGGAGGACCCCGACGCGGTCACCGTGCCGTACAACGACGTCGACGCCGCGCGCTCCGCCGTCGGCGAGGAGTTCGCCGCCGTCGTCGCCGAACCCTTCCTCGGCGCCGGGGGAGCCGTCCCGGCTGCGCCCGGTTTCCTGGCCGCACTGCAGGAGCTCGCGCACACCGCCGGCGCGCTGTTCCTGCTGGATGAGGTGCAGTCGCTCCGCAACGGGCTCGGTGGGATGCAGTCCACGCTCGGCCTCCGACCCGACCTGACCATGCTCGGCAAGATCATCGGCGGCGGGCTGCCGATCGGTGCCGTCGGCGGACGCGCCGCTCTGCTCGCCCGCACCGCATCGAGCAGCCCCGGCCACCTCTCGCATTCCGGGACCTTCAACGGCCACGTCGCCGCCGCCGCGGCCGGTATGGCCACGTTGCGGGACCTGGACGCCCCTGCGATCGCCCGGCTCGAGCGGGCCGCCCGCCGGCTGGGGGAGGAGATCACCACCGGTGGCCGGGCCGCTGGGTTGCCGGTGACGGTGACCCGGGCCGGGTCGATCCTCAACGTGCACTTCACGGACGTGGCGCCGGCGACGGGATCCGAGGTCCGCACCGATGACCCCCGCACGACCGCACTCCACATCGCCCTGATGAACGCCGGGATCTACACCACCCCGCGCGGAATGATCAACCTCTCGACCGCGCTCTCGCCCGGTGACCTCGCCGCCGTGGCCGACGCCTACGCCGAGGCCTTCGGGCGGGTGCGGGACGGGCAGCGATCGGGGGCCCTCTCCGGTGCAGCCGAAGTGGGGCGCGGATGAGCCGATCTGCGCTGGTCCAGAACAGTCTCGACGCCCGCCTGCCCGTCGTCGACCGGGCCGACGGCGTGTGGCTGTACGACACGAACGGCAAGGGCTACCTCGACGGATCCTCCGGCGCGGTCGTCGCACTCGTCGGGCACAACCACCCCCGGGTGCTCGCGGCGATGGCCCACCAGGCATCCCGCGCCACGTTCACCCATCGCGGTGCCTTCACCAGCGAGCCCGCCGAACGGCTCGCCGACGAGCTCGCCGCGCTCACCGGCTACCCCGGGGTGTGGCTGGTCAACAGCGGGTCCGAAGCGGTGGAGGCCGCGCTGCAGTTCGCTCTCCAGTACCTCGACGAGACCGGACGCTCCGGCCGCCACCTGTTCCTCTCGCACCGGCGGGGGTACCACGGCAACACCCTCGGCGCGCTCTCGCTCTCGGGCCACGGCCGCCGCCGCGTCGTCGAACGGCTGGTGCCGCCGTGGCCCACGCTGCCCGCCCCCGGACGCGACGGCGCCGCGGAGCTGCTGCGCGTCGCGCGCGCGGAGCTCGAACGCACGGCGGGCACGGTGGCCGGCGTCGTCGTCGAGGTCGTCGGGGGCGCCACCCTGGGCGCCGTGGTCCCGCCGCCGGGGTACCTGCACGGGCTGCGCGAGCTCTGCGACGAGTTCGACGTCCTGCTCGTCTTCGACGAGGTGATGACCGGGCTGGCCCGCACCGGCCGCACCCTCGCCGCCGAGCACTGGGGCGTGCGCGCGGACATCCAGGTCGTGGGGAAGGGCCTCGGCGGCGGATACACCCCCATCGCGGCGACGCTGCTGTCCGCGCCGATCGTCGACGCGATCGCGAGCGGCTCGCGGCGGGTGCTCGGGGGACACACCTACGCCGCCAACCCGCTGTCGGCCGCCGTCGCCCGGGCCGTGCTCGCCGTCGTCGCGGAGGAGCGGCTGACCGAGCGGGCCGCGCCTCTCGGCGCACAACTCGGCGCGATGCTGGACGGGCTCGCCGCCCGACATCACGTCGTGGCCGAGGTCCGCGGCATCGGCATGCTGTGGGGCGTGGAGCTGCACAATCCGCACGGCCCGACCGGAGCGGTCGCGGCGGCCCTGACCGCCGGTGCCGCCGAGGCGGGACTGATCGTCTACCAGGCCACCGGCGGGTTCAACGACGCCGTCCTCGTCGCGCCGCCCCTGACCATCGGCGTGGACGAGCTCGGTGAGCTCGGCGCCAGGCTCGACATCGCCCTGGGCGCGCTGGGCCGATCTGTGACGTGCGCCCGATGAGCGTGGTGGAGTCCGCGCTCGGACCGGTCGACGTGCGCGACCTGGGCACGATCTCGGCGCACGAGCACCTGTTCATCAACCTGATGCGCGAACGGCGCGGCGACGGGTTGCTCAACGACCCGGTCCTGATGACGGCTGAGCTCGCCCGCTTCGCCGCGCAGGGCGGCGGCACGATCTTCGACCTCACCACCGCCGAGCTCACCGCCGGCTCCACCGCGGACGCGGATCCGGCATTCACCGGCACCGCGCCCGGTCAGACGAGAGCCCCGCGCAACATCGCTGCGGTCCAGGCGGTGTCGGCGGCCACCGGCGTCACCGTGCTGCTGGGTACGGGGCACTACCGCGACCCGTACCTCGACCCGGACGCCATCAACCGCACGTCGGTCGAACAGCTGGCCGAGGAGATGGTCCGCGACCTGACCGAGGGCTTCCCCGGCACCTCGGCCAAGGCTGCGCTGATCGGTGAGATCGGCGCCGACGCCTGGTACGTCTCCGCCCTGGAGGAGCGGGTGCACCGCGCGGCGGCCCGCGCCCACGCCATCACGGGCGCCGCCGTCTACACCCACTCGGCGCGCTGGCGGGTGGGGTTGGATCAGGTGGCGATCCTCATCGACGCCGGTATGGACCCGGCACGGATCGCGGTCGGCCACGTCGACACCGTCCCGGACGATGGGCACGACGACGGGTACGCGATCGCCCTCGCCCGTCGCGGTGTCCACGTCGGCTTCGACACCCTGTCCTCCTTCCCGCGGCACCAGTTACCCCCGATCGCGGACCGGGTCGTCGCCGTCGCCCGCGCCGGATTCCTCGACCGCGTCCTGCTCGGTCACGACGTCTGCACCCACTCCGAGCTCGTCGCAGGCGGCGGCACCGGGTTCACCACCGTGCTCGGCGCGTTCCGGGACCTGCTGCGCGAGCGAGGCGTCGACGACGGCGAGTTCCGCCAACTGGTCGAGGTCAACCCGCTGACGTTCCTCGGGCAGGGGGAGGACTCGCGGCCGGCGGGACGATCACACTGAGCGGACCACACCGACGAGGGGATGGCCGCATGACCCACGCAAGTGACGAGCTGGTCGGGCTCGGTGCCGGTGCGCTCGCGACCCAGGTGGCAACGGGTGTCGTGTCGTGCGTGGAGGTGATGCAGGCCCATCTCGACCACATCGAGGTGCTGAACCCGGCGGTGACCGCGATCGTGGGGTTGCGCGACCGCGAGTCCCTGCTCGCGGAAGCGGGCGAGCGGGATTCCGAGCTGCGCCGCAGCGGTGCCCGCGGGCCGCTGCACGGCCTGCCCGTCGCGGTGAAGGACCTGTCGGAGGCGGCCGGGTTGCCGTGGACCTCGGGGTCGCCGCTGTACGCGGAGCGGGTCGGCGTCACGGACGAGCCGTTCGTGGCGCGGATGCGCGCTGCCGGCGCGATCGTGATCGGGAAGACCAACGTGCCGGAGCTGGGCCTGGGCTCCCAGAGCTACAACCCGGTCTGGGGCACGACGCGCAACCCGTACGACGTGTCGCGCACCGCGGGCGGCAGCAGCGGCGGTGCGGCCGCTGCGCTGGCACTGCGGATGCTGCCGGTCGCCGACGGCAGCGACTACATGGGGTCGCTGCGCAACCCGGCAGCCTTCTGCAACGTGCTCGGTTTCCGGCCGTCGCGTGGTCGGGTGCCGCGACCGGGTTTCGTCGCGCAGCTGTCGGAGGTCGGGCCGATGGGCCGCTCTGTGTCGGACGTGGCGATGCTGCTCGACGTCATGGCCGGGGCGCACCCGGATGCGCCGCTGGCTCGTGCCGACCGCCCGCACGACGGCCCGGCGGAGATCGCGGCCTCGGCGGTGCGGATCGGGTGGCTCGGGGACCTCGGTGGACGGCTCGCCACCGAGCCGGGGTTGCTGGAGGTCTGTCGCGGCGCTGCGGAGGCCTTCGCCGGGCTGGGCGCGACCGTCGAGGAGGTGCTGCCCGCCTTCGACTTCGACGAGCTGTGGACGGCGTTCCTGACCTGGCGCTGGTGGGGGACACTCGCGCTCGAGCCGCTCTACGCGGACCCGGCCACCCGGGCGCTGCTCAAGCCGGAGGTGGTCTGGGAGATCGAGCGTGGTCTGCAGCTGTCGGCGCTCGACGTCACCCGCGCCATGGCCGTCCGGGATGCCTGGTACGCGACGGTGCTGGGGCTGTTCGAGCGGTACGACGCGCTGCTCGCGCCGAGCGCACAGGTGTTCCCCTTCAGCGCCGACGTGCACTGGCCCACGGAGATCGACGGGCGGCCGATGGACACCTACCACCGGTGGATGGAGACGGTCGCCCCGTGGTCGCTCGCCGGTGTGCCGGTGCTGGGCATGCCGGCCGGTTTCGACGGCCGCGGGCTGCCGGCCGGTGTCCAGCTGATCGGACCACCGGGCGCCGACCGCCGGGTGCTGGGGCTCGGGCGCAGCTACGAGGAGGCGACCGGGTGGGTGGAGCGGGTACGACCGCCGGCACTGCGATGAGCGAGCGGTCGCCACGGGGCGGTGGATGTCGCTAACGGACCGGGCCGGCGCGACGAGCAAGCGGGTGATGAGCAACCAGTACGTGGCTCCATGGGCAGGTGGGTATCCCTCCGGGCCGGTCCTTGTCGAGTTCGGTGATGTCCTGGTGACCGCCGAGTCCGTGGTGACGCCCGCGGGCACTGCGCCGGTCGGGCAGGTCGGGTTCAGCTTCACGGACATGAGTCGCACCACGCAGTCGATCCCGGCGTGGGCGATCGTGTGCGCGGTCTTGTTCTTCCTCTTCTGCCTGCTCGGGCTGCTGTTCCTGCTGGTCAAGGAGGAGCGCACCCAGGGTTGGGTGCAGATCGTGGTGCAGGGTCCGCGTCTGCTCCACCACGTGCAGTTGCCGGTGTGGTCGCCGGAGCAGGTCTGGGAACTCAACGCTCGGGTCAACTACGCCCGTTCGATCTCGCTCGGTGCGCGCTGAACACCGCAGGCCGGCTGCGGACGGTCGCTGTGGGCTACGTCCTCGCGGCGCTCGCCCTCCGCCGGGGGAGCGGGCCGGTGCTGTGCCCGTTCCGGCTGGTGACCGGACGGCCGTGCGTGGCGTGCGGCATGACGCGCGCTGTCGGGCACGCATTGCGGGGCGACCTGCGGCGGTCGAGACGTGAGCACGCACTCGGGCCGCTGGTCGCAGGCGCGGTTCTGGTCATCGCCACCTGCCCTGGCCCACTGCTGCGCCTCCGTGATCATTCGGTGAGACTGCCGCCGCACTCGCGCACCAGCACGGCCATGATCGCGCGGTCCTCGTCGCCCACGTGGTCGGCGTAGTAGCTGTAGTGGCTCAGAGGCGGAGGAGCCGTTCGGCGTTGCCGTGGGCGATCTTGGCGCGGTCGGCCTCGCTGATCGGGGCGTCGCGGAGGAACTCGGTGGCGATGTCCATCTCCTCGAACGGGTAGTCGGTGCCGAAGAGGATGTGCTCGGGGCCGAGCGCGAGCAGGGCGCAGATCAGCGGTGCGGGGGAGCAGACGCCGCTGGTGGTGATGTAGAGGTTGTGCCGCAGGTACTCCGACGGGTTCCCGCGGCGCAGCTCGATGCCGTTGTGGGCGTGGAAGCCCCATCGTGAGTCGAGCCGCCACAGCACGTACGGCAGGCCCTCGCCCATGTGACCGAGCAGCAGCTTCGCCTCGGGGAAGTCGTCGAACACCCCACCGAAGACCAGCCGCAGCGCGTGCGAGGCGGTGTCGGTGCCCCAGCTCCACATCGGGCCGATGAGCTCGGGGTGCCCGGAGAGCACGTGCGCCGTGTCCACCCCGTTGGCGGGGTGGAGGTAGAGCGGCACGTCGAGGCCCTCGGCGTACTCCCACACCACCCGCAGCTCGGGATCGTCGAGGTAGCGACCGTGGGTGTGGGCGTTGACCAGACCGCCGCGCAGCCCGAGCTGCGTGACCGAGCGCTCCAGCTCCTTCGCCGCGGCCTTCGGGTCCTGCAGCGGCAGCGCGCAGAACCCGGCGAACCGCTCGGGGTTCTCGGTGATCGTCGTGGCCAGGAGGTCGTTCACCGCCGCCGCATTGGCCACCGCGACGGCCGGGTCCGCCTCGGCCTGGATCCCCGGCGAGTTCAGCGACAGCACCTGCACGTCCAGGCCGGCGGCGTCCATGCCGGCGAGGCGCTCGCCGGTCAGGTCCAGCAGCCGCCTCGACGCGGCCGCCCACGCCGCGGGCTGCGCGATCGACGCCGTGCCGGCGCCGTAGCCCGCCAGCTCCGGGGTGACGAAGTGCTCCTCGAGACCGATCGTCCGCATCGTGATCCCCTTCGATAATTCAACATTGTGCATTGACTTCACTAATAATGAAACCTACCGTGGGCATCCGTCAAGGCTCACAAGGGAGTGGATATGCCGAACGACGTACCGTCTTCGCACGTCAACGCGGGTGATGTCGCGCCGGGCACCGTCGACGTGGCCGTCGTGGGGTACGGGCCGGTGGGCATGGCCGTGGCTGCGCTGCTCGGCCAGGCAGGCCACCGGGTACTGGCGCTGGAGCGCTACTCCGGCCTCTACGCCCTGCCCCGCGCCGCGATCTTCGACGACGAGACGATGCGCACCTTCGCCCGCCTGGGCATTGCCGAGGGGCTCCTGCCGAAGCTGCACGTGCAGCGCAACTACGAGTGGCGCAACGGCCGCGGCGAGCTCCTGATCGAGCACGACTTCGCCGAGACGGGACGGAGCGGCTGGGCCGAGTGGTACATGATGTACCAGCCCGAGCTCGAGGACGCCCTGAACGGCGTCTGCGCCGCGGCCGCCGGCGTCGAGGTCCGGCACGACAGTCCCGTCACCGCGATCGAGCAGGACGCCGACGGCGTCACCCTCATCGTCGGGGGCGGCGAGCAGGTCCGGGCCCGCTACGTCGTCGGCTGCGACGGAGGCAACAGCTTCGTGCGGGCCGCGCTCGACGTGCGGCAGCAGGACTACGGGTTCTCCGAGCCGTGGATGGTGTGCGACTTCCGGTTCCGCCGCCCCACCGAGATCCCGACCGCGCTGCAGTTGGGCGATCCGGCCGGTCCCACGTCGATCATCTCCCTGGGTCCCGACCACCACCGCTTCAGCTTCATGCTCGACTCCGAGGAGGACTTCGCCGTCGAGCGGGAGCCGGCGAAGGTGTGGGCGCGGGTCGCGCGCTTCCTGACCCCGGAGGACGCCGACCTGATCCGCGTCGCCACGTACACGTTCCGGTCGCTGGTGGCCGACGACTGGCGCGTCGGCCGGGTGCTCCTCGCCGGCGACGCCGCCCACCAGATGCCGCCCTTCCTCGGGCAGGGCATGTGCTCGGGGGTCCGCGACGCGCAGAACATCGCGTTCAAGCTGGACCTGGTGCTGCGCGGGCTGCGGGAGGTGGAACTCCTCGACACGTACCAGACCGAGCGCGAGCCCCACGTCCGTGCGGTGATCGAGAAGGGCATCGAGCTCGGCCGGATCCAGACCATCCGCGACCCCGAGCGGGCCGCGGCGCGCGACGCCGAGCTGATGGCGCGCCTGGGGTCCCCGGAGAAGATCCGCTTCCCCGGACTCGGCCCCGGCCTGCACGTCGACGGCGGTGGCGCGCTATCGGTCCAGGGCGTGGTCGACGACGGCCGCCGGACCGGGCTGCTCGACCAGGTCTGCGGGGCCGGGTTCCACCTGGTCGTCCGCCCGGAGCTGGTCGCCGCCCTCGGGCAGCGCGTCGAGGCACTGCGCGACGCCGGGGTCGTGATCGTGGCGCCGGGCGAGCAGAGCGGCCCGTCCCCGCTGGTCCGCGACGTCGACGGCACCTACGCAAGCTGGCTCGCCGAGCTCGCAGCCGATGCAGCGGTGGTGCGGCCCGACTTCTACCTCTTCGGCACGGCAAGCGGACCCGACGTCGTCGCCCTCGTCGACGCGCTGCTGAGCGCGCTGGCAGCACCGAACCCGGCATCCACGGGATCCCCGCTGGTCACTGCCGGCGCACGCCGCAACTGAGACTCCACCACCCCGTCCGTCCGCGCACCACCTGGCAACGAAGGCAGGTCCCATGTCCACCTCCGTCCCCACCACCGGCCGGGCGTTCCGGCCCCCGGTGCTGCTGATCGCGGCGCTGTTCGCAGCGCTCGAGGGTTACGACCTCGCGTGCTACGGCGTGACGGTCCCGTCGCTGCTCGCCGATCCCGGCGTGGGGGCGAGCAAGGCGGCCGCAGGCACGGTCGGCTCGCTCGTCGCCGTGGGCATGCTGGTCGGTGCGGCACTCTCGGCGGCGTTCATCCGCCGCTTCGGCAGCCGGCGGCTGCTCATCGGGGGCGCCACCCTGTTCTCCGCCGCGATGCTGGTCTGCACCGTCGCGCACGACTTCGCCCTGTTCGGGTCGGCCCGGCTCGTCGTCGGCATCGGGCTGGGCATCGTCCTGCCGACGGTCACCGCCTACGTCGCCGACATGTCCCAGCCGGAGCGGCGCGCCCGCAACGTCGGCATCATGATGGCCGGCTACGCGGCTGGAGCCCTGATCGCGCCACTGCTCGGGGCAGCGCTCCTGCCCGATGCGTCCTGGCGGTGGATCTACCTCGCCGGTACCCTCCCGGCCCTGATCGTCATCCCGGTCGCGATCAAGCTCCTGCCGGACAGCCCGGTCACCCCGACCGTCACCACTACGGCCAGGACCGGCGACCTGTTGGGGCTGCGCAGCCTGCTGAGCCCCGGCGTACGCGCCGCCACGCTGCTGTTCTGGGTCGTCTCCTTCTGCGGCCTGCTGCTCGTCTTCGGCATCAGCACCTGGCTCCCGACGATCATGCAGGCCGCCGGGTACTCGCTGGGCTCGTCGCTGCTGCAGACCGCGGCGATGTGGGTCGGTGCCGGCGTCGGGATGGTGGCCGGCGGCCGCGTCGCGGACGCGATCGGGGTCAAGCCCGTCGTCGTGGTCGCGTTCCTCGCCGGATCGGTGAGCCTGCTGCTGATGAGCCTGCGCCCCGGACTGGCGTTCCTGTTCCTGCTCATGTTCGTCAGCGGCCTCGGGTTCATCGGCTCGCAGGTGCTGACCAACGCCTTCATCGTGACCCGCTACCCCGACGCGCTGCGCGGCCCGGCGATCGGCTGGGCACTCTCGGTCGGGCGGCTCGGCGCCATCACCGGACCGATCATGGGCGGCGCGATCCTGTCCTCGGGCGCGGGAGTGCAGTGGAACTTCTACCTGTTCGCCGTCCCCGGCGTCCTCGGCGCCGCGCTCGCAGCACTGGTCCCGGCGATCCGCGCGGCGCGATCTGCGGACCAGCGGACCGACGACCGCTCGGTCGAGCGTGGCTTCGTATAGTTGGCCGGTGGCAGCAGGATCCGACGAGCGGCAGGGCATCCAGTCCGTCGAGATCGCCATCACCGTGCTGCAGGCCATGGAGCAGGGTCTCGGCCCGATGAGCCTCACCCAGATCGGCGCGGCCGCCGCGATGTCCCCGAGCAAGGTGCACCGCTACCTGGTGAGCCTGACCCGCGCCGGTCTGGTCGCCCAGTCCCGCAGCTCCGGCCTGTACGACTTCGGGCCGGCGCTGCGGAGGCTGGGCATCGAGTCCTTGCGCCGCATGGATGAGGTCGGCCTCGCCTCCGAGTACCTGCCCGGTCTGCGCGACCGCACCACGCACGCGGTGAACCTCGCGGTGTGGGGCGACCACGGTCCCGTCGTCGTCCGGTGGGACTACGGCAGCTACGCGCTGCCGATCACCGTCCGGGTCGGTGCGACCCTCCCGCTGCTCACGTCCTCGGTCGGCCGCGTCTTCCTCGCCCACCTCCCGGAGACGTTGACAGCCCCGGTGATCAAGGACGAGACGGGCCCCGACCGTGCCGCGGTCTCCGCCGCGGAGCTCGCCCGCATACGGAAGGACGTCTTGCGGACCGGAACGGCGGTCACCTCGGGAGGCGTCATCCCCGGAGTGACCTCGATCGCCGCGCCGGTGGCTGCGGGAGGCGACTCGCTTCCCCTGGTCGTCGGCATCGCGCTGCCCGCGCGCCAGGCGACGACCGAGGAGGTGGCCCGCGTGTCGGGCGAGCTGCTGGCAACCACCGCCCAAATCGCCGTCGAGCTCGGCAGCGGCTCGGTGCGGGCCGCCCGCGGCTGATCCTCGCCGTGCTCTGCCTGGAGGACGGGTGGTCGAGGGGGTGGGATCACCCTCCCGTGCTGGCGGAGCACGCGTGAGGATCGCCGACGCGAATTCATCGGCGAATCCCTCGGAGGTCCTCGAATGCCGCTCGACCCTGCCTGCCGGGAAGTGCTCGGCATCCTGGCCGCCTCTGGTGCCCCACCACTCGACGAGCTGCCCGTGCCCGAGGCGCGGTCCGCCTACGACCAGCTGGCCGGCTTCGCCGGTGCCCCCGTGGCGGTCGCCCGCACCGAGGACGTGCCGGCCGACGGGGTTCCGGTGCGCCTGTACTGGCCCGACGAGCAGGGCACACGCCCGGTCCTGATCTTCATCCACGGCGGTGGCTGGGTCGTGGGCAGCGCGGCCGGGTACGACACCGTGGCGCGCGACCTCTGTGCCGGCGCCGGATGCATCGTCGTGAGCGTCGACTACCGGCTCGCGCCGGAACACCCGTTCCCGGCCGCGGTGGACGACGTCCGCACCGTCGCCGAGTGGGTCCTCGCCACCGCCGGGTCGCTCGGCGGGGACCCGGCCCGGCTCGCGGTGGTCGGCGACTCGGCCGGTGGCAACCTCGCCGCGGTGCTGGCGAACGAGATGCCCGGCACCTTCGCGCTCCAGGTCCTCCTCTACCCGGGCACCGACCTGACGATGTCGCACCCGTCCGTCGTCGAGAACGGGGAGGGCCACCTGCTCACCCGGGCCGCCATGACCTGGTTCACCGATCAGTACCTCGGATCGCAGGATCCCCGACACCCCCAGGTCTCGCCGCTGTACGCGGCCGAGGAGACCCTCGCCGCCGCGCCGCCGGCCCTGGTCGTCACCGCCGGGTACGACCCGCTCCGCGACGAGGGACAGGCGTACGCCGCGCGGCTGGCGGCGGCCGGGGTGCCCGTCGAGCACACCTGCTACGACGGCATGATCCACGCCTTCTTCGCGCTGGGCGGCGTGATCCCGGCCGCCGAGCAGGCCCGTGACCAGGTGTGCGCCGCGCTCACCCGGGCCTGGAGCCGCACGCCGGCGGTCAGCCCCTGAAAAGACTGCTCATCGGCTGATGTGCCGGCCCCTACCATCAGCCGATGAGCGACGAGCTGCTCGGCCGGGCAGCGGCGATGCTGCCTGCCGCAGCGACCCGGTTCGTGGGCCGCCGCCAGGAGAGCCGGGAGGTCCGCCGGCTGCTCGAGCAGGCCAGGCTGGTGACGCTGACCGGGGTCGGTGGGGTCGGGAAGACCCGCCTCGCGCTGCACGTCGCGGAGGAGGCGCGGCGCGCCTTCGCCGACGGCGTGTGGTTCGTCGAGCTCGCCGTGCTCACCAGCGGCGAGCGCATCGCGGACGCCGTCGGCACCGCGCTGGGGATCACCGACCGGTCCGCCCGCCCCGCACTGGACAAGCTCGTCGAGCACCTGCGCACCCGCCAGGTGCTCCTCGTGATCGACAACTGCGAGCACATCGCCGCGGACGCCGCGCACGTCGTCGACCGGGTGCTGCGGATGACGACGCAGGTGCGCGTGCTCGCGACCAGCCGGCACACCCTCGGAGTGGACGGCGAGCACGTCTTCGCCGTCCCGCCGCTCGCGGTCCCCGACCCGCGCGGCCCGCACAGCGCCGCGGCGACCAGCCGGTTCGACGCGGTCCAGCTGCTGTCGGACCGCGCAGCGGCGATCGACCCGGCGTTCGCCGTCACCGACCGGAACGCCACGTCCGTCACGCGGCTGTGCGCCCAGCTCGACGGCATCCCGCTCGCGATCGAGCTGGCGGCGACGCGGCTGCGCACGCTGTCCGTCGACCAGGTCGTCGAGCGGCTGGAACACCGGTTCGCCCTGCTCACCGGGGGATCGTCCGCCGCCCAGCCGCGGCAGCGCACACTGCGGGCGCTGGTCGACTGGAGCCACTCGCTGTGCTCGCCCGCGCAACGCGTGCTCTGGGCCCGGTTGTCGGTCTTCGCCGGGTCGTTCGACCTGGCTGCCGCCGAGGCGGTGTGCGCGGACGCGGATCCTGGGGC
Source organism: uncultured Actinomycetota bacterium (assembly GCA_963727745.1). Lineage (GTDB taxonomy): Bacteria > Actinomycetota > Actinomycetes > Mycobacteriales > Pseudonocardiaceae > Pseudonocardia. The sequence goes on along the minus strand of CAVSHL010000015.1, from coordinate 1,537,026 downwards.
CACCGGCGGCCTCGCGGCGGGCGACGTGCTCGACCTGCTCGACCACCTGGTCGCGCAGTCGATCGTGCTCGCCGACCGGGACGGCGGCGGCGCGGTGCGCTTCCGGCTGCTGGAGACGATCCGGCAGTACGGGCGCGAGCAGCTCGCGGAGCGGGGCGAGGCCGCCGCGCTCGTGCGGCAGCACCGGGACCACTACGTCGACGTGGTGGAGACCGCGGCGGCGCGGTGGTGCAGCGGTCACCAGGAGGCCGACCTCGCCCGCCTGCGGGCGGACCACGGCAACCTCAGCAGCGCGCTGGAGGCGGCGACGTCCGGCGCGGCGGCGGACTCGCGCGCGGCGTTGCGGCTGGCTGCGGGCCTGCGGACGCTGTGGTGCGCGGACGACTTCCTCGGCGACGGCCGGCACTGGTGCGACGCCGCGCTGGCGCTGCCCGGCGAGGCCGACGCGCTCCGCGCCCGCGTGCTGTGGGTCGCCGCCTGGGTGGCCCTGCTGCAGGGCGACGAGTCGACCGCGAACACCCGGCTCGGTGAGTGCGAACAGCTCGCGGCCCGGCTGGGCGACGAGCCGGCCGCCGCGCACGCGATGAGCCTGCGGGCGACGGCGGCCCTGTTCCGCGGCGAACTCGACCCCGCCGCTGACCTCTTCGCCGCGGCACTGGCCCGGATGGAGCGCCTGAACGACCACGAGGGGCTCGTCTGGGGGCTGTTCCAGCTGGCGATCACGCTGGCTCACCGCGGCGAGGGCGAGGTCGTCGCCGAGATCCTGAACCGGTCGATGGAGATCAGCGAGCGGCACGGCGAGCTGCTCTGCCGGTCCTACACCCTCTGGGTGCTGGGGTTCTCCGCCTGGCGCCAGGGCGACACGGCCGTCGCGACCCGGCGGGTGCGCGAGGGACTGACGATCCAGAGCGCGTTCAACGACGCCGTCGGGGCCGCCCTCATGATCGAGACGCTCGCGTGGATCGCGGCGTCGGCCGGCGACATGCCGCTCGCCGCGGCCCGGCTGACCTCCGTGCAGGCGGCGTGGACGGCGGCGGGCACCTCGATCGCGGCCTTCGGGCCGCCGCTGCTCGTCCACCACGAGGCTGCCGCCGCGGCGGTGCGCGCGGCGGGCCGGCCAACCGCTGCCGAACCCGCCGCCGGCGCCCCGGCGACCATCGCGCAGATCATCGCCGGCGTGCTCGGCGGCCCGCCGCCCGCCCCGCCGGGCCACACCGGGCCGTCCGTGGCGCTCACCGACCGCGAACTGCAGGTGGCCGAGCTGGTTGCCGAGGGGATGAGCAACCGCGCGGTCGCCGCCCGGCTGGTCCTCTCGCCGCGGACCATCGACGGGCACCTCGAGCGCATCCTCGCCAAGCTCGACTTCACCTCCCGCACCCAGATCGCGGGGTGGGTCGCCGAACGCCGCATCGACTCGGGGAACAGGTAGCCCGCGAACAGGTAGCCGATCGGGTGGTTCCACCCTCCTCGCCCCGCGGTGCGCACGGTGATGCTCGCCACCCGTGACGAGGAGGTCGGCGATGACAGCCGTGATTGGTCAGGACGCGACACATGCTCGGCCGAGCGTCGCCCCGGGTGCGCTGTGGATCGGCGGACGCCCGGAGGCCGCGGCCGACGGGGCGACCCGCACGATCCTCGACCCGGCCACCGCGCAGCCGGTGACGACGGTGGCGGACGGCGGCGCGGACGACGTGGCGCTGGCCGTCGCCGCGGCCCGGGCGGCCGCCGACTCGGGTGTGTGGTCCGGCCTGGCGCCGCGCGTGCGCGCCGAGGTGCTGGCCAGGGCTGCGGCGCTGATCCGGGAGCACGCCGAGGAGCTCGCCCGGCTGGAGTCGCTCGACGTCGGCAAGCCGCTGATGTTCACCCGCATGATCGACGTCCCGACGGCGGCCGACACCTACGCCTACTACGCCCAGCTCGCCGCGGGCATCGAGGGCGCCGCGCGCACGCCGTCGATCCCGGCGTTCGCCTACACCCGCCGCGAGCCCTACGGCGTGGTCGGCGCGATCACGCCGTTCAACTTCCCGCTGATCCTGTCGGCGACCAAGCTCGCGCCCGCCCTCGTCGCCGGGAACACCGTCGTGCACAAGCCGGCCGAGGAGACGCCGCTGACGGCGCTGCGGATCGCCGAGCTGTTCCACGAGGCGGGCCTGCCCGACGGGGTGCTCAACGTGGTCACCGGCGGCGCGGACGCAGGTCGGGCGCTCGTGGCCGACCCGCGCGTGGACAAGATCGCCTTCACCGGGTCGAGCGCCGTGGGCCGGTCGGTCGCCCAGGCGGCGGGCGCCGCGCTCACACCGGTCGTCGTGGAGCTGGGCGGCAAGGGCGCGAACGTGATCTTCGCGGATGCCGACATCGAGGCCGCGATCGGCACCGCCGTCAACGCGTTCGTGTTCAACACCGGGCAGTTCTGCATGGCGGGCTCACGCCTACTCGTCGAGCGGCCGGTCTACGACGCCGTCGTGGACGCGTTGAGCGGCGCCGTCGGGCACGTACCGGTCGGTGACCCGTTCGCGGACGGGATCGTCGTCGGCCCGATGGCCGGCCCGACGCACGAGGCCAAGGTCCGCGGGTACGTCCAGCTGGCCGCCGATGCCGGCTACCGGGTCGCCTCCGGACCGGAGCGCGACGGTCCCGGCTTCTTCGCGCCGGTGACGGTCATCGCCGGCGTCGACCAGGGATCGCCGCTGGTCCAGGAGGAGGTCTTCGGACCGGTCGTCACCGTGCAGCCGTTCGACACCGAGGACGAGGCCGTCGCCATGGCCAACGGCACCCCCTACGGCCTGTCGGCAGGCCTGCAGACAACGAACGTCGCCCGCGCCCACCGCGTCGCGGCCCGGCTGCGCGCCGGGATCGTCTGGGTCAACGGCTGGTCGATGCTCGACGTCCAGATGCCGTTCGGCGGCACCGGCCGGTCCGGCTACGGCCGGGAGAACGGCCCCGAGGCGCTCGACGAGTACCTGCGCACCAAGTCGGTCCTGATCAACCTCGGCTGAGCGAAACCTCGATGGAGAGGAACGTCCACCCATGACCACCACCACCCAGGCCGCCGTCGTGGAGCAGCCCGGCGCCTCGTTCGTCGTGCAGGAGGTGACGCTGGACGACGTCCGGCCGGGCGAGGTCCTCGTCCGCATGGTCGCCGCCGGCCTCTGCCACACCGACCTGGGCGTCCAGGCCGGCGGCATCCCGTTCGCGCTGCCCGGCATCCTCGGCCACGAGGGCGCCGGCATCGTCGCCGAGGTCGGCGCCGGTGTCACCCGCGTCCGGCCGGGCGACAAGGTGCTGCTGAGCTTCACCTCGTGCGGCAGCTGCCCGAACTGCCGGGCCGGGCATCCCGCGTACTGCGCCACCTGGGTACCCGACAACCTGATCACCGGTGTCCGCCGCGACGGCACCCACACCGTGAGCCGCGACGGCGCGCCACTGGGCGGCCACTTCTTCGGCCAGTCGTCGTTCGCCGCCCACGCCCTCGTCGACGAGCGCAGCATCGTCAAGGTCGACGCGGAGGCGCCGCTGGAGTACCTGGCCCCGCTCGGCTGCGGCGTGCAGACCGGCTTCGGCACCGTCTGGAACGTCCTCGCCCCCGAGCCGGGCAGCACCATCGCCGTGTTCGGGGTGGGCGCCGTGGGGCTCGCTGCCATCATGGCCGCGAACCTGCTGCCGCTGTCGGCCGTCATCGCCGTCGACCGCCTCCCGGCGCGGCTGGACCTGGCGAAGGACCTCGGCGCCACCCACGTGGTGAACAGCCCCACCGAGGACGTCGCCGCTGCCGTGTCGGCCGCGACCGGGGGCCGCGGCGCCGACCACGCCATCGACACCACCGCTGTCCCGGCGGTCCTCCGCACCGCGATCGACACCCTCGCCGCGCGCGGGACCTGCGCGGTGGTCGGCGCCCCACCGGCCGGCACGGAGGCCGCGTTCGACGTGCAGGGCCTACTGCCCGGCAAGCGCATCGTCGGCGTAACCCTCGGCGACGGGGAGCCGGAAGCACTCCTGCCGCAGCTCGTCGAGCTGCACCGGCACGGCAAGCTGCCGCTCGAGCGGCTCGTGCGCCACTACGGTCTCGACCAGCTCGACCAGGCCGCAGCGGACATGCACCACGGCGCCACGGTCAAGCCCGTCGTGCGCTTCGCCGATCCTGTGTGACCGCCTCGGCGCGGCCCGGGGTGTCCATGACGCGTGCCCCGTCGACGACGCGGACCGAGCCGACGAGCGCGATGGACGCCGGGGGGAGGTGATCAGCGCCCGCGGTGCCGACCCGCAGCTCGATCGCACCCGGCTCGACGATGCGATCCAGGTCCCGGCCGGTGAAGGAGAAGCGATCGGTGTGGATCTCGAACAGGACGTCGGCGGCCTCGCCGGCGGCGAGCTCGACGCGGTGGAAGCCGAGCAGTTGCGTGGTGGGCCGGGCACCGAGGCGACGGGGTCGTCCATGTAGAGCTGGTAGGTGTGCGGCGCTCCGCCGGGCTCCCGGGGGATCCCGCCGGGCAGCTTGCCCGAGGGGTTGATCCGGCCGGAGAGGACACCCGCTATCGCCGCGCCACCTTCCTCCCCGGCGAAGAACGACTGCACGACGGCTGCCACGCGGCTCTGGTAGAGCCCCAGCATGTTCCTGCTCGGGCTGGCCATCCCGGTGCAGGCCACGATCGTGCCCATCTACTTCATGATCATCAAGATCGGGATGTACGACACCCTGGGCGCGTTGATCCTCCCGTCGATCGCGTTCGCCATCCCGATCACCGTGCTCATCCTGAGCAACTTCCTCCGCGACGTCCCGAAGGAGCTGTTCGAATCGATGCGGCTGGACGGCTGCAGCGAGTGGGACATGATGTGGTGCCTGGCGCTGCCCATGGTGCGCCCGGCAGTCGTCAGTGTGGGCATCTGCGACGCCCTCACTGTGTGGAACGGCTTCCTGTTCCCGCTCATCCTGACCCAGAGCCCGGAACTGCGGGTGCTGCCGCTGTCGCTGTGGACCTTCCAGGGTGAGTTCAGCGCCAACATCCCGAGCATCACCCGGCGTTCGTCCTCGCCGTACGGTGACGGCATGAGCGGCACGCGACCCGCCCCGACCGTCCGCCCCTTCGTCCAGCCGGACGACGGCCCCGCCCTCGTCGAGCTGCGCGATCGGCTCTCCCGCGCGCGGTGGCCCGCCGAACAGGCGGCCGCTCCCTGGATGGCGGGCACCCCGATCGCCTACGCGCGGGAGCTGATGGACGAGTGGGTGTCCGGGTTCGACTTCGACGCGTTCCGCCGGTCGATGGCGCTGCTTCCGCAGTTCCTGGTGGAGATCGACGGCGTCGACACCCACGTCGTGCACGTCCGCAGCCCGCACCCCGAGGCCGTGCCGATCGTGCTGACCCACGGCTGGCCCAGCTCGTTCCTGGAGCTGATCCCGGTCATCTCGCGCCTGACGCGACCGCAGGAGCACGGCCGGCCGGCGACCGATGCCTTCCACGTCGTCATCCCGTCGATGCCCGGGTTCGCCCATTCCCCGGCACTGCCGCGCCTGGAGCTGCTCACCGCCGCCTCGATCGCCGATCGGTGGCAGCAGTTGATGTCGGCCCTGGGCTACGAACGGTTCATGGCGTCCGGGGGTGACATCGGCGCACGGGTGACGGCCTGGTTGGCGGCCCGGCATCCGCGCACGGTGCTGGGTGCCCACATGAGCGTCAACGCCCTGGACTCCACCGCCGGCGCGACCGCAGACGATGCGGAGCGGCACTGGCTCACGCGCATGGCCGAGTGGCGGGCCGCGGAAGGCGCGTACATGCACCTGCAGCAGACCAAACCGTTGACCGCCGCGCTCGCCACGTCCGACTCGCCGGTGGCGCTGGCTGCCTGGGTCGTGGAGAAGTGGCACGCCTGGTCGGACTCGCTGGACCTGGCCGCCCCCGAGGTCCGGCAGTCACTGCTGGCGCTGCTGACCCTCTACTGGACGACCAACTCGATCGGCTCGTCGGTGCTGCACTACCACGCGCACGACCTCCCCCCAGGCCCCCGGCCCGTCGGGGTGCAGCCCATGGCGCCGCTGTCGTTCTACGCCAGCGAAGCCGAGATCGGTGGCGTTCCACCGCGCAGCATCGCCCACCGCCAGTACGGCGAGCACCGCTGGGCGGTCCTCCCTCGCGGTGGCCACTTCATGGCCACCGAACAGCCCGATCTGTTCGTCGCTGATCTCCTGGAGTTCCGGCACGCCACCGCCCGTGTCGACCACCGGTAGCCGATGGTCACTCGAACCTGCTGACGTCGACGACCATGACGATGCCGTGCACGTCATCAGCAGGCGCGTACAGCGTGCGACCGTCCGGGGACGAGACCATGTCGTCCACGACGCCGCTCAGCTCGATGGAGTCCACCAGCCGAAGCATGACGGTGTCGAAGACTGCTATGGCGCTGTCCGCGACGTCGCCGAGCGAGTTCTGGTCTCGCACGGCCAGGAACAGGTGCCGTCCACTTCGGGACGCGGCGACGGCGCAGATCGTGGTGCGAGCTCCCGCGGGAAGTGCACCCTCCAGCTCCGGAACGAAGGTCTGCATGTCGCCCATGACGCGACCATCCATCATCACGATTCGCTCTTGACGGTGCTGGAACCCGACAGATCCGTCTGCGGAGAACGCGGTCGATCCGACGACGGGAAACCTTCTTCCGGGAGGCGGAGGTTCGGCAGTGACGCCAACCTTGGTAGTGGTGGTCGTGTCGATGACCGCGTTCTCCGAGCCCGGGACGTAGAGATAGCGCCCATCGGGGCTGAACGTCATGTGGCAGGTCGGAGAAACGTCAAAGGGTATGCTGGCGATCACCTTCCGGTCGGCGAGGTCGACGACATCCACGCCGTTGCTCTTCGAATTGTTGAAAGCGATGTAGGCTCGCCGACCGTCACTGGAGACAGCCACATCGTTGCCGACGTTCGGCACGTCCATCGCGTCGACCTGGCGGTAGGTCTTCGCATCGATGACGAGGAGCTGGTTCGCGGTTCGAAAACCCTCCTGGACCGTGTACAGGAGCTTGCTGTCGGGGGAGACGGCCAGTGCCGTATCAGAGCTGATGAGTACATCGATCTTGCCGAGGAGTGTCCCTTCTGCGGCATCGATCGCCACCGGGTACGGCTTCTCGGCGTTCGCGTAGATCGTCGCACCGTCGGGGGAGACGGCGATCCAGTCCGCGTACTTGTTCATCGACCTGATCACGCGGACTTCTTCTGCACCAGGGCCGTCCGGCGGTAGAAGGCTCGCCCGTGCCGTCGTCGGCGCCGGGGATGACGGCGCCCTGCTCGGCGCCACGATGAAGACACCCAGTACGCACGCAACGGCGACGCACGCGAGGACGATGGTGATCTGCTTTCGGGTCGGTCGTCGGCGAGTGGCCGATGGGTGACCGGAAACGCTACCCAGATCTCCCGCAGGGGTGGTCGGGTCATTGGACGTCGTCAGTGTGACCGCTCCGGGTGTGAGCATGCTGGCGAGGGCTCGAGCGCTGGGTCGATCGGACGGGTCCGGTGCGAGACAGAGTGCGATGGGCTCGTGCAGCGGCGGGGGGAGGTGCTCTCGCACGAACTGCAGCACGATGGTCCGGTCGGGTATCGACGAGGAATCGCCGGTGATGTCGACCAGGGATCGTCCCGACGCGGCGAACAGCAGCACGTCGGCCAGAGAGAACACATCCGACGGGCGCTGCCGACCATCGCCACCCGTTGTCGTGATCGCTGCGACGATATCGGTCAGATAGGGGCCGTCGCCGGCGAGGATGATGCTCGCTCCGGTCAGGCTCCCATGAGATCCGCCCGTTGCCTCTATGCCGGCGAGGGCGTCGGCCATCCGGGCGGCCACGGCGACGAGCATGCTCTCGGGGAGTGGGCCGCGGCTACGGACGTGCTCGTCGAGCGTGGGCCCGGCGACGTACTCGGTCGCCCACCACATCCGGTCGTTCTCGACGCCGGCATCGACAACTCCCAGGACCCACGGTGCGCGTACCCTTCGTGCCGCCTCGACCGCGGCGGTGAGTGCCGCGCGAATCTCACGGTCGACCTGGAACGTGTCGTGCGGGACGGACACTGCGGCCGACGAGCCGTCGGGCGCGCTGCCGAGGTACGTGCTGGCCGTCCGGCCCGCACTCAACAAGGCCGTCAGCTCGAACCGACCGAGTCGCACTCAATGCACCTTTCGAACAGTCGCACAACGACCACATCTGCGACTGCCGCGGCCGAGCCTCCGCAGCGCGGCGGCGATGGCCCGGCGCGCCGGGCGTGCCCAGCGGTGCGCGTCGTCGACGACCGGTGCGTCGGGCAACGCCGAGCCTGCCAGCGGTCGGCGGGGCGTGGTCAGCAGGGTTCCGATGATGTCGAACACGCCCGTCGCCCTCAGGTGTGCGAGAGCTCGGCCAGCAGCAGCGCCTCGGCGAGGCATGCGTGGGCGAAGTCGCCCAGGTGGAGGCTCTCGTCGGTCGAGTGCGGGCGGGAGTCGGGGTCCGCGCCGACGCTGATGACGAGGATCGTCGCCTCGGGGTACTCGGCGGCGAACGCGGCGATGAACGGGATCGTGCCGCCCTGGCCGACGTCGACGACGTCGGCGCCGTAGGCGGCGGCGAACGCGCGTCGCGCCGCCGCGTAGTGCGGGCCGGTGGCGTCGATCGCGTACGGCTCCCCGGCGTCGGCCTCGGTGACGGTGATGTGGAGGCCCCACGGCACGTGCGCACGGAGATGCGCGGCCAGCGCGGCGCGCGCCGACCGCGCGTCGTCGCCAGGAGCGACGCGCAGCCCGACCTTCGCACTGGCCACCGGAGCGAGCGCGTTGGCGGCGCCGGCGATCCTGGCGGAGTCGATCGCCAGCACGGTCGCGGCCGGCCGGGTCCACAACCGCCCCGCGAGCGTGCCCTCGCCGATCAGCTCGACGCCGTCGAGCATCCCGGCTTCGGCCCGCAGCCGCGTCTCCGGGTAGTCGAACTCCGGCGGATCTTCGCTGGTCAGGCCATCGACGGCGACGTTGCCGCGGTCGTCGTGCAGGGTGGCCAGCAGGCGGCAGAGCGCAGTGAGCGCGTCGGGTACTGCGCCGCCGAAGCTGCCGGAGTGCCCGGCGCGCTCCAGTGCCCGCAACTCGACGACGCAGGCCGCGACGCCGCGAAGGCTCGTGGTGAACGTCGGTGTGCCGGCCGCGATGTTGTCGGAGTCGGCGAGCACGATCACGTCGGCGGTCAGTTCGTCGCGGTACCGCGCGAGGAACGCGCCCAGCGTCGGCGAGCCGATCTCCTCCTCGCCCTCGACGAGCACGGTCACCCCCACCGGCGGTGTGCCGCCGAACGCGCGCAGCGCCGCGAGGTGCGCGGCGATGCCCGCCTTGTCGTCGGCGCAGCCACGGCCGTAGAGACGCCCGCCGCGCTCGTCCGGGGTGAACGGCTCGCTCGTCCAGTCGGCGAGGTCACCGGCCGGCTGGACGTCGTAGTGGGCGTAGAGCAGCACCGTGGGCGTCCCGGGCGGTGCCGGGAAGCGCCCGAGCACGGCGGGGGCACCGCCCGCCACGTCGTCGAGCACCCGGACGTCGGGCATCCCCGCCGCGCGCAGCAGTTTCGAGGTCAGGTCGGCGGCGGCGCGCAGGGACGGGTCACCAGCGACGGACGGGATGCGGACCAGCGCTTCCAGATCCGCACGCACACCGGGTAGCACCTCGCGCACCGCCGACCGCAACTCGTTGTTGCTGAGCATGTCTCACCTCTCCTTGCGGACGACCGCGTCGCGCCACGCCGGCACGAGCGCGAGTGCGAGCACCGCGGCCGTGGCCGCGAAGCTCGCCGGATAGCCGAACGGGGCCACGAGCAGGCCGAACCCGACGGCGCCGATCCCCATGCCGGCGTCGTAGGCGAGGTTCCACAGCGCGCTCGTGCGGCCGAACTCGGCGGTGGGAACCCGCTCGAGCATCAGCGTGAGCGTGACGTTCTGCGCGATCCCGAACCCGATGCCGAACACGGCGGCGCCGACGATCGTCGCGACGGGATCGGGGATCCAGAAGAGCGCCGCGATGCCGGCGGCGGCCAGCGCCGAGGCCGGCAGGAGCAGCACGCCGGAGCCGTGCCTGTCGCCGAACCGTCCGGCCACCCATCGCGCGAGCGGTGCGACGCACGACTGCACGAGCAGCGCGGCCGCGGCGACCTCGGTCGAGCCCGCCGCGAGCGGAAGGAACGTGACCAGCACGCCGGCCGCGACCGTGGTCGCGGTGAAGATCACCGTCGGACGTCGGACATCGGTCGTGCGCAACCCACTGAGCACGCCGCCGGAACGCCGACCCGACGGAACGGCCTTCGCATCCTCGACCACCACCGCTGCTGCGCCGGGAAGCCCGACCACCGCGAGCAGCATCGCGACCCCGACCACGGCGCTGACGAGGAAGACCGACCCGAAGCCGGCGTGCTCGGTCAGCCACAACCCCACCGGAAGACCGATCGCTGCCGGCACCCCGACGGCGACCCCGTACAGCCCGAGGCCCTCGCCCCGCCGCTGAGCGGGAACGAGCTCGGCGGCGAGCGCGGTGCCGGCGACCACGACGATCGCCAGCCCCGCACCCCGCGCCAGGCTCACCATCAGCACCAGCGGCAACGCCGGGCCGATGAGCAGGACCGGTGCTGTCCCCCCGAGCAGCACCAGCCCCGCACCCAGCACACCCCGGTAGCCGAACCGGACGAGGCACCACGGCACGACGAGCTCCGCGAGCACCGTCGCGAGCATCATCGCGCCGGTCGCCAACCCGGCGCCGACGTCTCCGGCGCCGCCTGCCACCACGTACAGCGGCACCACGGACAGCAGGAGGTAGAAGCTGGTCATGGCGCCGAACGCGGCGAGGAACAGCAACACCACCTGCCGGGTGAAGATCGGCGGGCGAGCGGTGATGTCCACCCGACGACCCTCGCCGGCACGACCAGCCGGCGCATCGGTCAGGTGCCCGAGACGGGACCTGAGATCTCCCCGTCGCTACCCCGCGTCCAGGTTCAGGATGACGGCCTGGGCCGGGTCCAGTGCGTGCGGAACGACCTCTGGATCCGGGGCATCGGTGTCGAACTCGCAGCGCCAGTTCCCGGGTCCCGGATGGAACGGGTGCGGGCGGTCGGTGAGGTTGGCGGCGACGACGAGCGCGCCGGTGCGGTAGGCGGTGACCTCGCCGAGGTCGAGCCACGTCGGTGCGCCGTCGGCCCGTCGGTGGGCGGTGCGGGCCCGGGCGGCGAGCAGCCTGCGGTGCGTGGACAAGGGGGAGGCCGGGTCCCGGCGCTGCACGTCAACCGTGTCGGAGGGGGAGCGGTCGCCGAACGGGAGCCACGCGGTGGGCGCGGTGGTGAAGCCCAGCCCCGGTTCCGGAGACCACGGCATGGGGGTTCGGGCGCCGTCGCGGGAGTGCCGGCCGCCGTCGGCGGCGGCGAGCGGGTCCCGTGACTCCCCGGGCGAGACGGTGCCGTCGGGGAGGCCGAGCTCCTCGCCGTTGTACAGGAACGGGATGCCGGGCAGGCCCATGAGCAGCGTGGTCACCGCCAGCGCACGAGCGGCGCTGCCGTACCGGGTGACGGCGCGCCTGCGGTCGTGGGTGCTCTGCACCCAGCTGAAGTTCGGCGCGGCGGCGGCCGCGGCGCGCACGGCGGTCGCCATGCGCGCGGGCGCCCACTCGGACTCGACCAGGCCGAACCAGAACGTCGAGTGCAGGCCGTCCGCCCGCGCGTAGGCGGCGAGCCGCTCGGGATCGAGGATGTAGACCTCGCCGATGAGCGCGGCGTCGTAGCGGTCGGCGATGGCCCGCCACCGGCGGTGCACGGCCATGGTTGCGGGCTGTTCGATGTCGTGGCGGTGGTCCTGGGTGAGCCATTCGGCGGCCACGCCACCGAGCGTCGGGACGGCGTCCGGCGCCAGCAGCGGGTTGTCGAGCAGTTCGGGGTGCTTGGTCAGGTAGTGCGCGGTGTCCACCCGGAAGCCGTCGAGCCCGCGGTCGAACCAGAAGCGGAGGATGTCGTCGACCTCGTCGGCGACGTCGGGGTGCTGCCAGTTGAGGTCCGGCTGGTCGGACGTGAACAGGTGGAGGTAGTACTGGCCGGTGCGCGGGTCCAGCGTCCACGCGGGACCGCCGAAGTGGGAGAGCCAGTTGTTCGGCGGGCCGCCGTCGGGTGCCGGGTCGCGCCAGATGTAGCGATCCCGCAGCGGATCCGTGCGTGACCGGCGGGAACTGACGAACCACTGGTGCGCCGAGCTGGTGTGGTTGACGACGAGATCGGCGACGACGCGCATGCCCCGCTCGTGCGCCGCGGACAGCAGCTTGTCCACATCGGACGTGGAGCCGTAGCGGGGGTCGACGCCGCGGTAGTCGGCCACGTCGTAGCCGTTGTCCCGCATCGGCGACGGGTGGAACGGGCTGATCCAGAGCAGGGTGACGCCCAGATCGGTGAGGTGGTCGAGCCGGCCGGTGAGCCCGGGCAGGTCGCCCCAGCCGTCACCGTCGCTGTCCTGGAACGAGGGCAGGTACACCTGGTAGCCGACGGCGTCGTGCAACCACGGACGATCATCCATGCCTCAAGAAGACCTAGTCCGGTCCGCCGTCGCCAGAGCCAATGCCGGCCGAATTGGCTGCGAGCGCGGCGCCGAGCACGCCCGCGTCGTCGCCGAGCACGGCGGTGCGGGTGCGGCCGCCGTGCCACCGCTACCCGTCCGCGGCGGCGAGGTAGGCGTCGCGGACGGGTCCGTGACGGGCGATGAGGCCGCCACCGAGCACCAGAACGTGGGGCGCGAGCACGGCGCACAGGCTGTCCAGGCCCCGCGCGAAGTGCTGGGCGTGCTGTCGTAGCGCGGCGACGGCGGCGGGCTCGCCGGCCACTGCGGCATCGGCGAGGAGGGCTGCCCCGACGGGCTCCCCGGTGCAGCTGCGTCGGGCCAGCGCCGCGCCCGTCCGGTTCAGCGCGACCCCGCCGGCCAGCTGCTCCCAGCATCCGCGGTTGCCGCACCGGCAGGGCGGTCCGTCCGCATCGAGCCGGAGGTGCCCGATCTCCCCGGCGTGCCCGGTGCCCACCTCCAGCCGGCCGTCGCGGACGAGTGCGCCGCCGAGCCCGGTGCCCACCGTCACCATCAGCACCGACGGCGCACCGGCGCCCGCACCCAGGCGGGCCTCCGCGAGCGCGGCCGCCCGGGCGTCGTTCAGGACGGTCACCCGGTGGCCGGGCAGCTCGGCGGCGAAGTCCACGTCGGCCAGTCCGAGGTTCGCCGACCAGGTCAGCACGCCATCGGTCACCGTGCCCGCGACCGCGAGACCGACTGCGTCCACGCCGGCGTCCGCGAACCGGGCGAGCACCTGCGCCGGCGCGCGCCGACGGGCCGCCGGATCCGGGGGCAGCGGGTGGCGCACGATGCGGGTGAGCCGGCCGGCCGTGTCGAGCAGGCCCGCCCGGATGTGCGTCGCGCCGAGGTCGATGCCGACAGTCGTCACAGCAGTCGTCACAGCAGCACCGGCCGCACGTCCGCGGTGGTCTGCCGATAGGTCGCCCAGGCGGTGGCCAGCCGCTGCACCCCTTCGTCGAACACCTCCGGCGGTCGGGCGTACACCAGCCGGACGTGGCCGTCGGCCGCGCCACGCGGCGACAGCACAGCGCCGGGCACCACGGCGACGCCGCACCGCAGCGCCACCTCGCTGAACGCCGTCGCGGTGCCGGCGGGCAGCCGCAGCCACAGGTTCAGCCCGCCGGCAGGCGGCGCCCACGTGAGGTCGGGCAGCGACGCGGACAGCACGGTGGTCGCGTGCGCGAGCTGCCGGCGCAGCGCGTCGACCCGCTCGGCGCGGACCTCGTCCTCGATCGCGAGCAACCGGGTCGCCAACAGCTGGTCCAGCACGGGAGTACCGAGGTCGGCCCGGGCCTTCGCGCGGGCCAACGCCGCGACGAGCGGCGCCGACCCGCGCACCCACCCGAGCCGCAACCCGCCCCAGTGCAGCTTGCTCAGCGAGCCGACCGTGACCAGGTTCGCCGCCGCCGCGTACGCGGCGAGGGGCGGCGGTGCGGGATCGAAGGCCAGCCCGGCCTGGCTGACGTCGTCGACGACGAGCACGTCCCGTTCGGCCAGTGCGCGGACCAGCCCGGCGCGGTGCTCGGCGTCGAGCACGCTGCCGAGCGGCCCGAGCGTGGGCATCAGGTACACGAGGCCGGGGCGGAAGCGCTCCACGGCCCGCAGCAGGTCCGCCGTGCCCGTCGTGACCGGTCGGGCGCCGCGCACGATCACGGGCAGCCCGTGCAGGACGTCGAGGATGCCGGGGCTCGTCGGGTCCTCCACGACCGCGGTGTCCCGGTCGGCCAGCGCGTGCCCGGCCAGCAGCGACAATGCCTGCTGGTCGCCGGTGGTGACGAGCACCTGGTCGGCCGCGGTGGGCAGGCCCTGCGCGGTCAGGCGGTCGGCGAGGGCGGTGCGCAGTGCGGGCAGCCCGGCTGGTTGGTAGCCCGGCGCGTCGAGGATTGCCGCCGCCTCCTCGTCGTCCTGGCCGATCGCGGCGACGAGTTCGCGCATCCGGCCGTGCGCCGGCAACGCAGCCGTGGCCAGGTCGACCAGGGCCGTCGGGTCGCGCAGCGCGGCGGCGGCGAGTGCCGCGCGCGGTCCTTCCGCGCCCGTGATCCGGTCCGCCCCGGCCACCCAGGTGCCGCTGCCCTGCCGGCTCTCCACCAGCCCGCGCTCGCGGAGGTGGGCGTACGCGTGCACGACGGTGTTGCGGCCGACCGCCAACCTGACGGCCAGCGCTCGTTCCGGCGGCAGCATGGTGCCCGCCAGGATGTCGCCCCGGTCGATGGCGGCGTCGACGGCCGCTGCCAGCCGCGCGTACAGCGGACCGGGCCGGGCAGACCAATCGCCGAGAGCGTCGTGGATGTTCATGAGTTCCTGCCAATAGGACCGAGATTGGCTCTACTTCTCAGGAGATGCTGGACCCATATTGGCACTAATACGTGGTGCGACGAAAGGCGGGGCATGCGACTCGGATTGGTCGGACTCGGGACGATGGGCGGCCCGATGGCACGACGACTGGCAGACGCCGGCCACGGGGTGGTCGGCGCTGATGTGGCCCCCGAGGCCGTGGAACGGGCGCGCGCGGGCGGGATCGACGCCACCGATTCGCTGACCGAGCTGGTCGCCCGGCTGCCGGCGCCGCGTGCGGTGTGGGTGATGGTGCCGCCCCCGATCACCGGCTCGGTGCTCGACGCGCTCGCGCCGCTGCTGACCGCGGACGACCTGGTCGTCGACGGCGGCAACAGCGACTGGCGGCTGGCCGGCGGACGGGCCGAGCGGCTCGCGGAGTCGGGCGTGCGGTTCCTGGACGTGGGCGTCAGCGGTGGCCGGTCGGGGTGGCGCCACGGATACGGGCTCACCGTGGGTGGCGCGGCCGCCGACGCCGAGCGCGTCCGTCCGGTGCTGGAGGCGCTCGCCGCGCCCGGCGCCGTGGCCACGGTCGGGCCGACGGGCACGGGGCACTTCGTCAAGGCCGTGCACAACGCCGTCGAGTACGGGCTGATGCAGGCCTACGCGGAGGGCTTCGCCCTGCTGTCGGCACGTGACGGGCTCGATCCGCTGACCGCGTTGCGGGTCTGGCAGGCCGGGTGCTCGGCGCGGTCGTTCCTCCTGAACCAGACGGTCGACGCGCTCGCGGCCAACCCCGCGCTGGCGGGCGTGCCCGCCGCCGTCGCCGACTCCGGCATGGGCCGGTGGACGGCCGAGGAGGCCATCCGCCAGGGCATCGCCACGCCAGTGCTCACGGCGGCGCTGCAGGCCAGGTTCGCCAGCCGCGACGACGACCGCCCGGCCCACCGCCTGCTGGCCGCGGCCCGGGCCTGGATCGGCGGACATCGCCATGTCTGACGTGCTGGCGAGGGCCGATGCGGTGCTCGACGAGGTCCGCCGCGCCGTGGCGACCGTCGACCCGGATGCCGTGGCGGCGCTGCTGACCGCCGTCGGCGCGGCGCAGGCCGTGTACTTCGATGCCAGGGGGGCGCTCTGGTCTGGTGGCACGCGCGCTCGCGATGCGCTGGATGCACCTCGGGCTCGACGTCCACGTGGCCGGCGAGACGGTGACGCCCGCGATCGGGCCCGACGACCTGCTGATCTGCCTGTCCTCGAGCGGACGCACCGGCTGCCCGCTGGCCAACGCCCGGGTCGCGCGTTCGCGGGGCGCACGGGTGGGGGTCCTCACCGGCGCCGCGGACTCCCCGCTCGCCGCGGCGGCCGACATCGTCGTCGCCGTCCCGCCCGTCGAGAGCGCCCAGCACGCCGGGTCGCTGTTCGAGCAGACCTGCCTCGTGATCGGCGACGCCATGTGCGGGACGTTCCAGCAGTCCGGCGCCATCCCGCACGCGGCGCTCGACCGGCGCCACGCGAACCTGCTGTGAGCGGCCCCGTGCTCGCCGCCGCGGCCGGTGACGCCCGCACCGCGGCCCGGCTGGCCGCAGCCGGCGTGGACGTGGTCGTCGCCTACCACTCCAGCGTGCTGCGCCTGCGCGGGTTGCCGTCCGTCGCGGGTCTGCTGCCGTGGGCCAGCGCGAACGAGCTGACCCTGGGGATCGTCCCCGGCGTGGTCGCGGCGAGCGCCGGACGACCCGTCCTCGCGACGGTGTGCGCCAACGACCAGCTCCGACGCCCGGACCGCGTGGTCGCCGAGCTGGTCGAGCACGGCATGACCGGCGTGCTCAACGCGCCGACCACCGCGCTGCTGACCGGGCCGGTGCGGGTCGCGCTGGAGGAAGCGGGGCTCGGCTTCGCGCGGGAGGTCGAGCTGATGTCGCTGGCCGCCGAGCGCGGACTGCGGCCATGGGGCTACGCATGCAGCCCGGACCAGGCACGCGCGCTGGCCGGCAACGGTGCCGACGCGGTCATCGTCCACCTCGGGATCACCCGGGCCGGGCCGGTGACCGCCGAGCACCTCGACACCCTGACAACAGTCGCCGCAGCGGCTCGTGCCGCCCGGCCGGACGTCGCGCTGCTCGCCCACGGCGGCCCGCTGACCGACCCTGCAGGATTCCCGGGCCACGGGCACGATGGCGTCCACTTCGGATTCTTCGGGGCGTCGGCCTTCGAACGCGCACCCGACCTCGACAAGGCCGTCACCGCGTGGCGGCGAGCACTCACACCGGACGGGGAACGATGACCGACCGCGTCATCCCGATCGACCAGATCGACGGCTGGACCGGCCCACCGCTGGTCCTGTTCATCGGCATCGACACCGGCGGGTCGATCGCCCACACGGTGTTCGACGCGTGGGCGGCCGCGCTCGACCAGCCGTGGACGCTGCGCGGCGTCGACCTGCCGGCCGACACCGCACCGCAGACCTACCGACACCTGCTCGCCGCGATGCGCAACAACCCGCAGGTGCGCGGCGCGGTGATCACCGCACACAAACTGCGGCTGCACCGGGGCTGTGCTGCGGAGCTGACGTCGAGCGACCGGCTCGTCGACCTGACCCGCGAGATCAACACGCTGGTCGTCGACGGCAGGCGCGTCGCCGGGTACGCCAACGACGCCCGCTCGCTCACCGCGATCCTCGACCCGTACGCCGGGCAGCGGATCGTGTGCCTCGGCGCGGGCGGCGCGGCCACCGCGCTGCTGCTCGCGCTGCACCTCGACATCGAGACGGGTGCGCCCCGTCACGACCCGCCGTCACTCGTGTTCGCCGACATCGATGTCGCCGCCCTCACCGACCTGCTGGCCGTCGCCGACCGGATCGGCGCCCGACCCACCATGGTCCACCTGACCGGTCCGGCCGACGAGATCGTCGCCGGCGCATCGCTCGTCGTCAACGCGACCGGGCTCGGCAAGGACCGGCCCGGCAGCCCGCTCACCGACCACGCGCCGCTCGACCCCGGTGTGGTGGCCTGGGACCTCAACTACCGCGGCGACCTCACCTTCCTCCGCCAGGCCGCCGCCCGCGGCGCGTCCACGATGGACGGCTGGGACTACTTCGTCGCCGGCTGGGCCGGCGGCCTCACCGCCATCGCCGGAGTGCCGTTCGACCAGAACGTGCTGGCCGTGCTCGCATCCGCCGCGGCGCCGCACCGACCGACAGGAGCCCCCCGATGATCCCGTTCCGCATCGACGTTCCCGACGCCGATCTCGCCGAGCTGACCGACCGGGTGCGGCGCACCCGGTGGTCGGACGCCGAGCCCGTCGACGACTGGTCCCAGGGCGTGCCGCTCGCCTACCTGCGCGAGCTGTGCGAGTACTGGGCCACCGACTACGACTGGCGCGCCACCGAGCGCCGCCTGAACGCGATACCCCAGTTCCGCACCGAGATCGACGGGGTGGGCATCCACTTCCTGCACGTCCGCTCCCCGCACCCGGACGCGCTACCGCTCGTGCTCACCCACGGATGGCCCGGCTCCGTGCTCGAGTTCGAGAAGGTCATCGGCCCGCTGACCGAGCCCGACGACCCGGCCGACGCCTTCCACCTGGTCATCCCCTCACTGCCCGGGTACGGCTTCAGCGACCGGCCCACCGGGACCGGCTGGACCGTGCAGCGGATCGCCGGTGCGTGGCGGGAGCTGATGGCCCGGCTCGGCTACGAGCGGTACGGCGCAGAGGGCAACGACTGGGGCACCAGCGTCACCACCAGCATGGGCCAGCAGGACACCGGCCAGCTCGCCGGCATCCACGTCATCCCGCCGATCGCGGCGCCGGACCCGGCCACCTTCGACGACCTCACCCCCGCCGAGGAGGCCGCGCTCGCCGACCTGCGACACGCCGAGGCGCACGAGTCCGGGTACGCCGAGCAGATGACGACCAAGCCGCAGACGGTCGGCTACGCGCTCACCGACTCGCCCACCGGGCTGTGCGCGTGGATCGTGGAGAAGTTCGCCTCCTGGACCGACAGCAACGGCCGGCCCGAGACCGTCCTGACCCGCGACGAGATGCTCGACACCGTCACCCTCTACTGGCTCACCCGCACCGCCACGTCGTCGGCGCGGCTGTACTGGGAGAGCTTCCGCGAGGTCGGCGAGTGGTTCAGCACGGCGACCAGTGACACGGTGCGCGTGCCGACCGGCTGCTCGATCTTCCCCAAGGAGATGCCGCGCCCGTCCCGTCGCTGGGCGGAGAACCGCTACACCGACATCCGTCACTGGGGCGAACCCGCACGGGGCGGCCACTTCGCCGCGTTCGAGCAGCCGCACCTGTTCACCCACGAGCTGCGCACCTTCTTCCGCCTGGTGCGCTGACCCCATGATCGCCGATTGGGGAGCCAGCGCGTCAGGATTGACGGCCTGGCTCCCCAATCGGCGATCTTGGTGAGCCGGCTCGGCCGCGCCGGCCACCGGCTCACCGACCGTGGCGAGCCAGCACGCCTCCGCCCATCCGCAGTGACGCCGCCGGCGTTGCACGGGTGCCTTGGCGATCCATTCGCTCGGCAACGGCATCGTGGTTACCGTCGACCCCGCCCCGGCCAGGAGGTCAACCCGGGCCCGTGGTGTTGCCTGCAATTCGACCAGGTGACTGGAGCAGCCGTCAGCCCCGTTCTGTCGCCATCCCGGCGGCAGTCGGTTTGCGTGAACGGGTTGGATGGGCCAGTGGCACTGGTGGGGAGGCACCGCGAGCTCGTCGTCCTGCACGACGCGCTCGCCACGACGCCGGCCGCCGTCCTGATCGGTGGCGAGGCGGGCATCGGCAAGTCGCGCCTGGTCGACGAGTTCACCGCGGTGCACCCCGGCGCCCGGCTGCTGCGCGGCGAATGCCTCGAGCTCGGCACCGGCGCCCTCCCGTTCGCGCCGTTCACCGCCATCCTGCGCGGGCTCGTCGCCGACCTCGGTGGAGACGCCGTGATCGACCTGTTGCCCCGCAGCGATCCCGGTGAGCTGACCAGACTCCTGCCCGTGCTCGGCCCGCCGCCCGCGCACGATGCCCACCTGGCGCGGGCGATGCTGTTCGAGCAGGTCCTCGCCCTGCTGACGGCGCTGGCGGAGCGGCAGCGGGTGATCCTCGTGATCGAGGACCTGCAGTGGGCCGACGGGTCGAGCCGTGACCTGCTGCTGTTCCTCGTCCGCAACCAGCAGGCGGCGCCCGGGCTGCTCGTCGTCGCGACCTATCGCTCCGACCGGATCCAGCGCGCGCACCCGTTGCGAGCGCTGCTCGTCGAGCTGTCGAGGAGTCGGGGGACGCGGCGGATCGAGCTGGATCGCCTCGACGCCGGCGAAGTCACGGCGCTGCTTCGTGGGCTGCTCGGGCACGACCCTCCGCGCGAGCTCGCCGAACGGGTGCACCGCGGCAGCGACGGCAACCCGCTCTTCGTCGAAGCGCTGGCACGCAGCGACGACGTCCCGATCGCGGTACGCGATCTGTTGCTCGCACCGCTGCAGGAGCTGTCCGAGCAGACCCGTGACGTGGTGCACGCCGCAGCTGTCGGCGGGGTGCGCGTCGGCCACGCGCTGCTGGCCGAGGTCCTGCAGCTCGATGACGGTGTGGTGGCCACCGCGTTGCGGCCGGCGGTCGAGGCGAACGTCCTGCTCGTGGACGGCGACGACTTCGTGTTCCGGCACTCCCTGATCCGCGAGGCGGTCGTCGGTGATCTGCTGCCGGGGGAGCGGGCAGCGCTGCACGTCAGGTACGCGACGGCACTGGAGCACGACCCGTCACTCGGCGCACCGAGCGCGCTCGCCCACCACTGGTACGCCGTCGCCCGCAACCACGGAGCACGCGCGCTCACGGCGGCGTGGCGCGCCGCCGTCGACGCCGGCGCGGCACTGGCCTACGCCGAGCAGGCCCAGATGCTCGAGCGCGTGCTCGAGCTCTGGGATCAGGTGGCCGGCGCGGCCGAACAGCTCGGGATGGCGCGATCGGTGGTGCTGGAACAGGCAGTCGTGGCGTCGGCCGCAGCCGGGGCGGAGCAGCGGGCGCTGGCGCTGGTGTCGGCCCTGATCGCAGACGTCGACGCCGGTCAGGACCCGGCCATGGCCGCCCGCGCGCTGCAGCGGCGCGGCGAGCTGCGCCAGGCGTTGGGGCAGCCCGGTGACCTCGACGATCTGCGCGCCGCGGCGCAGCTGGTCCCTGCCGGACATCCCGAACGGCCGAGCGCGCTCGTCGCGCTGGCGCACCGGGTGCTCTCCGTGCCCCGAGACGCGGAGGGACGCGCGGTGTCGCGGGAGGCCCTCTGCGCCGCGCGTGAGGTCGGGGAGGCGCGGTCGGAACTGATGGCCACGATCAGCCTCGCCTACGCCGAGGCGCGGGCCGGCGACCTCGACGCGCACCTGCCGACGCTCGCCGAGGCGCGGACGGTCGCCACCCGACTCGGTGATCATGCCGCGCTCATGCAGGTGTTGCGCTACGAGGCCGACCTGCTCCAGGGCGTGGGTCGGCACGAGCGGGCCGCTGACGTGGCTCGTCTCGGCATCGCGGCGGCGACGCGGGCGGACCTCGCCCGCACCTACGGGCCGGTCCACGCCGGGAACAGGGCCGAGTCGCTGAGCGCGCTGGGCCGGTGGGACGAGGCCGTCGAGATCATCGAACGGGCTCTCGAACCGTCACCGGCGCCGAGCCTGCGCGCCTACCTGCTGGTGCTGCGCGGGACGATCGCGCTGGCCCGCGGCGATCTCGCGGCGGCCGACGACGCCCGGGCCTATGCCCGCCCGGTGTTCACCGGTGGCACCGCGTACGCGCAGGACCTGCTGCTGCTCACCCGCTTCGAGCTGGATCTGGACCTGGCGACGGGTCGACGCGCCGACGCGGTGCGACGGCTGCACGCGACGATGGCCGGCGTGGGGGAGGAGAAGAGCCCGCGCTACCTCTGGCCGGTGCTCGCGGCGGGCGCTGCGGCCGGGATGGACCTGCGCGGATTCGCGTGCGCGCTTCCCGTCGTCGGCCCGGTGCAGGAGGCGCACCGGTTGACCTTCGAGGCGGAGACCGCGATCGATGATCTCCCCGCGTGGGAGCGGTGCGCGACGGCGTGGTTCGAACTCGGCCAGCCGTACCCGGCCGCGCAAGCGTCGGTGCGGGCCGCGGAGGTCGCCGCGGGCGCGCGCAGCTCCATGGCCGCGGCACATCTGCGTGCTGCCGCGCGGGCCGCCGGTCCGCTGGCCGCCGCCCCGCTGCTCGTCGAGATCGACAGGGTGGCGAAACTGGCGCGCGTCGATCTCGACCTGGCGGATCCGCCGGCCACCGCTCCGCACGGCCTCACCCCGCGCGAGCTGGATGTTCTCGCACTGGTGGCCGACGGCCGGTCCAACCGGCAGGTCGCCGAGGAGCTGTTCATCTCGACCAAGACGGCGAGCACGCACGTCTCGAACATCCTGGCCAAGCTCGGCGTGACCAGCCGCGTGCAGGCCGCCACCGCGGCCCACCGCCTCCACCTGCTCGACAGGTGACACCCGTCCTCGCCGCCCGATGGAGATCGATCCCGCTCACGTGGGCCGAGCGCGCTGACCAACGCCTCGACGGCGCCGGAAAGCTCTGGATCCCCGGACGAGTGGACGAGCACGCCGACCGGACGGCCGTGGTCTGATGCTGTTCTGCAGCGGATCAACCGAGAACGAGACCGTGCACTGCTGGGACGGAGCGAGGGCGGATGGACGTGTCCCAGGGTGAGCCGGTCGGGCTGGAGACGGTGGTCGAGCGGGCCCTGTCGCGGCTGAGCCTGGAGCAGCGGGTCGGGCTGTTGGTCGGCGGCGCGTTCTGGGCCTCGGTCGCCGAGGACTCGGTGGGGATGCGGCGCATCGTGTTCTCCGATGGACCGGTCGGGGTGCGCGGCACGAGATGGGACGAGCGGGAACCGTCGATGTGTCTGCCGGCCCCGGTCGCGGTGGCCGCGTCGTGGGACGAGGACCTGGCGGGTCGCGTCGGTGACCTGCTGGCAGAGGAGGCGTTGAGCCGAGGGGTCGACGTCGTGCTGGCGCCCACGGTGAACCTGCAACGGTCCCCGTTGGCCGGCCGCCACTTCGAGTGCCTGTCGGAGGATCCACTGCTCTCGGGGCGCATCGGAGCGGCGCTGGTGCGCGGGGTGCAGGTGCGCGGCGTGGGCGCGACCGCGAAGCACTACGTGGCGAACGATGCGGAGACGAAGCGCTTCACGACCGACGTGCAGGTGGACGAGCGCGTCCTCCGGGAGATCTACCTGGCGCCGTTCGAGGACCTGGTCGTCGAGGGCGGCGCCTGGGTCGTGATGGCCGCTTACAACAGCGTGAACGGCACGACGATGACGGAGAACCCCCTCCTGACCGAACCCCTGGTGGGGCACTGGGGGTTCGACGGCGTGGTGATCTCCGACTGGTACGCGACGCGGTCGACGGACGCGGCGCGGGCAGGGATCGGCCTCGTCATGCCCGGCCCGGCGGACGAGTGGCGGGACGCGGTGCTCGCCGGGGTGCGTGGGGGACAGATCTCCACCGAGATCGTGACGGACGGTGCTCGACGGATGCTGAGGTTGGCCGCCCGGGTCGGTGCCCTGGCCGATGCGCCAGCTGTGCCCCCTTCGCCGCCCGTGCCCGTCGAGCACGGTCTGCGTGAGGCGGCCGCGGCCGGGATGGTCCTGCTGCACGACGCGGGCGGGATGCTCCCGCTCGATCGCCACAGATTGGGCCGGGTCGCCGTGCTCGGACCGCACGCCGGGGAGGGTGCCGCGATGCGTGGCGGAGGATCCTCCGGGGTGGCGGTGCGGTACCTGGTGACGCCCGTGGACGGGATGGCCGCGGCTCTGGACGGGCAGGCGCGGGTCGTGCACGCCGAGGGCGTGCCCGTCGACCGCCTGACCCCGGCCCCGAGCACGGTCGTCACCTGCCCGCGCTGCGGGGAACCCGGATTCGGCGTGCGGTACCTGGACGGATCGGGTGCGGAGCTACGCACCGAGCACCGCACACTCGGCCACCTGGTGTGGTTCGGCGACGACATCGTCCGGGGCGGCACCGTCGAGGTCTCGGCGCTGCTGCGTGCCGATGTCACCGGTGCGTGGCGGATCGGGACGGCCGGGGTCGGGCGGCTCGTCATGCGGCTCGACGGCGAGACGGTGATCGACGAGCACGTGCCGGACCCGGACAACTTCGCCGGGTCGTTCCTCGACCCGCCACAACGGTCCGTCGTGCGCCACCTCGAGGAGGGCGCGACGGTCGCGGTGGAGCTGGTCCACCACGTGGCGCCGTCGGACGCCTTCGTCGGGCTCACCTTCGGGATCCGACGACCCCAGCCGGAGTGGGCGCGGGCAGTGGACCTCGCCCGTGGCGCCGACGCGTGCATCGTCGTCGTCGGGACCGGCCCGGAAGTGGAGACCGAAGGCCGCGACCGCACCACGATGGCGCTGCCCGACGGGCAGGACGAGCTGGTGCGCGCGGTGGCGGCGGTCAACCCGCGCACGGTCGTGGTCGTCAACGCCGGGGCGCCCGTGCTGCTGCCGTGGCAGGACGAGGTGGCCGCCGTGCTGGTGGCGTGGTTCCCGGGGCAGGAGTTCGGCTCGGCGCTGGCGGACGTCCTGCTCGGGCTCGCCGAGCCGGGCGGTCGGCTGCCGTGCACCTGGCCGGCCCGTGACCAGGACGCGCCCGTACTCACGACCCGGCCGACGGACGGTGTCCTGCGCTACGCCGAGGGTCTGCACGTCGGCTACCGCGGTTGGTTGCGGTCGAGAGCCGAGCCGGCGTACCCGTTCGGGCACGGTCTGGGCTACACCTCGTGGTCCTACCTCGCGGTCGACGCCCAGGCGACCGGTGGGGGAGCGACGGTGGAGGTGCGACTGCGCAACTCCGGCCCGCGGGAGGGCAAGGAGGTCGTGCAGGTCTATCTGTCCCGACCCGAATCGGATGTCGAGCGACCGATCCGGTGGCTCGCCGGGTTCGCCGTCGTGCGGGCCGGACCCGGTGCCGACGTCGTCGCCGTCGTGCAGGTGGCCGGTCGGGCGTTCGAGCACTGGTCGACCCGCGCGGGCCGGTGGGTCACCGAACCCGGCGTCTTCCACGTCCACGTCGGTCGGTCCGTCGGCGACCTGCGCCTCGTCACCGATCTGACGGTCGGCCCCCGGCGCTGATCGCGTCGCGCACGCCACGGATGTAGTGCGCGAAGACCGCCGCCAGGTCGACCTGGTCGGGATTGAGCAGCCACTGCACCTGGAGCCCGTCCATCATGGCGATGATCTCCGCGGCGACGGCGTCGGTGTCGGCGTCCGGGCGGATCTCGCCGGTGTCGATGCCGGCCCGCAGCGCCGCGGCGATGTTGTCGCGCCGGCGTGGGTAGCGCTGCTCGAACCACTCGCGGGCGGGATGGTCCTCGCTGACCGCCTCACCCATCAGCACCGTGAAGGCCCGGACCAGTCCCGGCACGAGTGCGTTGAACTCGACGAGTTCGACGAGGCGATCCAGAGCGGCCAGACCCTGCGCGCCGCGGAGGTTGTGTCGTGCGCCGTCGCTCCGGTCGCGCTCGGCCAGCACCGCGACCAGCAGCTGCTCCTTGCTGGGGAAATGATGGAGGAGGCCCGCGGTCGTCATGCCGGCCGCCTCGGCGATCCCCGCGAGGGACGAGCCCTGGTACCCGTTGGCCGCGAGCGCCCGCAGGGTCGCCTGCAACACGCGTTCCCGGGTGGCCTCACTCCGCGCGGCGTTCCCGCCCCGGCCTGATTCACTCATGAGAACTCCCATAACAGAACGGTAACGATACCTGCCAAGTGATCGGCAGAAGTTATGCTACCTCGGACTTTTCAGCAGGTCAGACGGCAAGGAGGCCGACATGGTGAGCCCGGAAGAGACAACGGTCCGAGAGCACCATTGGTTCTCCGAACCCACCGAGCCGGTGGGCGTGAAGTTCGTGTCCGGGATCGTGGTCGCCCAGTTCGTGTTCTTCGTGGCGCTCCTCGGCCCGGCGATCATCGGTATCGGGATCAAGGTCCAGCAGATCGTCCCGGACGACCAGAAGACCTCGGCGCTGGGGATCGTGGCCGGGTTCGGTGCGCTCTGCGCCGTGATCGGGAACGTGCTGTTCGGGCGGCTCTCCGATCGCACGACGTCGCGGTGGGGCCGGCGGCGGCCGTGGATCGTCGGCGGCACGATCGTCATGACGATCGCGTTCCTGATCATGGCCCTGGGAACGAACGTCGCCGTGGTGACGGCGGGATGGTGCCTCGCGCAGCTCGGGGCGAACGCGACGTTGGGCCCGTTCGTGGCGACCGTCGCCGACCAGGTCCCGAGACTCCAGCGCGGCAGCGTCAGCGCGTGGCTGGGCATCGCGCAGAACGTCGGCATCCTCGGTGGCGCGTACGTCGCGCAGATGTTCGCGACGAACCCGCTGATGCTGTTCGTCGCGCCGTCGATCCTGGCCATCGGTGCCATGGTCCTGTTCGCGGTGATCCTGCCCGACCAGCACATGCCGGTGAAGCCGCCGCCGATGAACCTCGCCGAGTGGGTGACCACCTTCTGGCTGAGCCCGCGCAAGTACCCCGATTTCGCGCTGGCGTGGTGGTCGCGCTTCCTGATCATCCTGGCGACCTTCATGTTCACGACGTTCCGGCTGTTCTACCTGCAGGACCAGGTCGGTGTCACCGAGGCGGACGCGCCGGCCGTGGTGAGCCTCGGAGTCCTGATCTACACGCTGACGCTGGTCGCGTCGGGCTGGGTCGCCGGGAAGATCTCCGACCGCACCGGCCGGCGCAAGATCCTGGTGGCCGGGTCGTCGTTGCTGTTCGGACTCGGGATCGTGCTGTTGGCGCACGTCGACACGGTGGCGGGCTTCTACTGGGTCGAGGCGTTGCTGGGGTTGGCCTACGGGATCTACGTCGGGGTCGACCTGGCGCTGGTCATCGACTGCCTGCCCAACCCCGACGACAGCGGCAAGGACCTGGGGGTGTTCAACATGGCGAACGCACTGCCCCAGACCGCCGCGCCGGTCATCGGGGCCGCACTGCTCGCGGTGAACAGTGTCGGCAACCAGAACTATGAACTGATGCTGTACACGGCAGGGGTGCTGGCGCTCGTCGGCGCGCTCGTCGTCCTGCCCATCAAGAGTGTGAGGTAGCTCCGTGCCCCTGGATATCGATGTGTTGCTGACCGAGCTGTCGTTGGCGGAGAAGGCGTCGCTGACGTCGGGCTCCGGGTTCTGGTACACCGCACCGGTCGAGCGCCTCGGGATACCGAAGATCATGGTGTCGGACGGCCCGCACGGTCTGCGCGCCCAACCAGGCGACGGAGACCACGTCGGGCTGGGTGGCAGCCTTCCGGCCACCTGCTTCCCCACGGCATCGGCGATCGCGTCGACGTGGGACCCCGAGCTGCTGGAGCGGATCGGTACGGCGCTCGGCCGGGAGGCGCGGGCGATCAACCTGTCGGTGATCCTGGGCCCGGGGATCAACATGAAGCGCTCGCCGCTGTGCGGGCGCAACTTCGAGTACTTCTCCGAGGACCCGTACCTGGCGGGAGAGCTGGGGGTGGGGATCGTCGACGGGATCCAGGCCCAGGGTGTGGGCACCTCCGTCAAGCACTACGCGGCCAACAACCAGGAGACCGACCGGCAGCGGGTCGACGCCCGGATCGACGAGCGGACGCTGCGCGAGATCTACCTGCCCGCCTTCGAGCGGATCGTCACCGCGTGCCAGCCGTGGACGATCATGTGCTCCTACAACAAGGTCAACGGGCTGTCGGCGTCGGAGAACCCCTGGCTGCTCACGACCGTGCTCCGCGAGGAGTGGGGCTTCGAGGGCCTCGTCATGTCCGACTGGGGCGCGGTCTACCACCGGGTGCCGGCGCTGGCCGCCGGGCTCGATCTCGAGATGCCGCCGAACCTGCCGGGCAGCCCGGACGAGATCGTCGCGGCCGTGCGCTCGGGGGAGCTGGCCGAGGAGGTGCTCGACGCGCGCGCCCGCACCGTCCTGGAGCTGGTGAGCAAGGGCATGGCGGTGCTCGACCTGGACGAGGACGTCGACCTCGACGCCCATCACCGGCTGGCGCGGGCGGCGGCCGGCGCGTCGGTGGTGCTGCTGAAGAACGACGACGCGGTCCTGCCGCTGGCTCCTACCAGCCGGATCGCGGTCATCGGCGAGTTCGCGCGCACCCCCCGTTTCCAGGGCGCGGGCAGCTCCCAGGTGGTCCCGACGAAGGTCGAGAGCGCGCTCGACGAGCTGCGGGCGACCTTCGCCGACGTCACGTTCGCGGCGGGATACGGGATCGGCGACACGACCGCCGACGAGGAGCTGCGGGCCGAGGCGGTGGGCGTGGCGGCTCGGCCGCGGAGACGGTGGTGATGCTGATCGGGCTGCCCGGAGCCGACGAGTCGGAGGGGTTCGACCGCACCCACATGAACCTGCCGGCCAACCAGATCGCGGCCCTGCAGGCGGTCTCGGCGGCGAACCCGAACGTGGTGGTCGTGCTGGTCAATGGTGCCACGGTCGTGCTCGGCGACGTCGTCCCGCACGCGGTCGCGCTCGTGGAGGCCTGGCTCGGCGGCCAGGCGGCCGGGGGTGGGATCGCGGACGTGCTCTCCGGTGCGGTCAATCCCTCCGGCCGGTTGGCGGAGAGCATCCCGCACCGGCTGGAGGACAACTCGTCCTACCTGAACTTCCCGGGCGACTCGCAGGTCGTGCGCCACGGCGAGGGGCTGTTCATCGGGTACCGCGGCTACGACAAGACCGGCATGGACGTCGCCTACCCGTTCGGGTTCGGTCTCTCCTACACCAGCTTCGCGCTGTCGGACCTGGGCGTCGCGACATCGGGGTCGGTGGCCGAGGGCACGCTGGCCGCCGAGGTGAGCGTGACCGTCGCCAACACCGGTGCGGTGGCGGGGGCCGAGGTCGTGCAGGTCTACGTCCGCGACGTGGAGGCCTCGGTCGCGCGGCCGGTGCGGGAGCTGAAGGGTTTCGCCAAGGTCGCCCTGGAGCCGGGGGAGTCGCGGCAGGTGCGGATCACCCTCGACCAGCGGGCGTTCGCGTTCTGGTCGGAGCTGCTGGGGCGGTGGGTGGTCGAGGCGGGCGAGTTCGCCGTCGAGGTCGGCCACCACTCGCGCGACCTGCCCCTCACCCACACCGTCGCCGTGGACGCACCGTCGATCGCCGCCCCGATCACGGCCGACTCCACCCTGCACGAGTGGCTGGCCGACCCGGTCGCCGTCGGGCTCATCGCCGAGGCCGTCGCCGCCGGTCAGCCCGATCCGACCCGCAACGAGGAACTCGTCGCGATCATCGGTTCCATGCCGATGTCCGCCTTGGCCAGGTTCCCCAGGATGAGCCTCGACCAGGACACCCTCGACAAGCTCGTCGAGCGGTGGCACGAGCGCACGGAGCAACGATGACGACCGGACGTCGGCGTGGTGCGGTTAGCGAATCCCGATGCGGGTACTCCCGCCCATGCAGCTCCCCCTGGTGCCGCCCACGGTTCTCGTCGCGCTGCTCGCGTCCGCCCCGGCCGGTGTGACTCCCGCAGCCCACACGACAGCCGAGGAAGTTCCTGCCCAGGTACTCGCGAGTGCCCCGGCGGACGCGCTGCCGCCGACGGCGCCGTGCCCCGCCTACCTCGGGCCGCAGTGCAGCTCCCGGGCCCACGAGCAGTGGGTCACCGGGCAGGACATCGTCGACCTCGCGGGCCTGCCGCTGGGGGTGTAATCGCTCCTCTCGGTCACCTCGAACGTGTTCCTGCCCGGGCACCGCATACGGCTGGACGTGTGGGGCAGCACCCACACCCGGGGCGTCCGCGTACCGTCACCGACGACCAGGTCGAGGCGATGATCACCCGGCCGCTGGAGATGACGCCGAGAGATGAAGGGCTGATATGAGCACCACCCTGCCTCCGTTCCACCTGGCCATCCCGGTCGACGACATCGAGAGCGCCCGCGCGTTCTACGGCGAGGTCCTCGGCTTCGAGCGCGGCCGTTCGGACACCAAGTGGACCGACTGGAACCTCCGCGGCCACCAGCTCGTCACCCACCAGGTCGGCGACGGCTCGGTCAAGCGCGACCCCGTGGCCGGGACCAACCCCGTCGACGGGCACGAGGTCCCGGTGCCGCACTTCGGCCTGGTCCTGTCGGTGCCCGAGTTCAAGGAGCTCGCCGCGCGACTGGAGGCGGTCGGCACCGACTTCGTGATCAAGCCCTACGTCCGGTTCGAGGGCGAGCCCGGCGAGCAGTGGACGATGTTCTTCCTCGACCCCGCCGGCAACGCGCTGGAGTTCAAGGCGTTCGCCGACCCCGAGCAGCTCTTCGCCGTCTGAGGACCAGCAGGCCGACGTCGTCGAGGTCAGCGGCGCGCATCC
Source organism: uncultured Actinomycetota bacterium (assembly GCA_963727745.1). GTDB lineage: Bacteria > Actinomycetota > Actinomycetes > Mycobacteriales > Pseudonocardiaceae > Pseudonocardia. Next base: position 1,506,864 of record CAVSHL010000015.1, on the reverse strand, counting down.
CGATGGACGGTGTACTCGTCGAGCAGGTCTGCCATGCGTGACGCCATGAACCGGTAGTAGTCGTGCATGTCTCCCAGGCGCCCGCGCTGCAGGGCGGACAGGTCGACGGTGCGCTGCGTGGAGTTCTCGACCAGTTCCAGCAGCTCGGTCGTCGCCCCCAGTTGGTGCTGGAGACAACCCACCCACGCGTCGGCGCGCCACCGGTACACGAGCTGCCGGCGGCCTGGTTCCTTGATCCGCTCCACGACGCCGTTGACCATGAGCAGCCTGGTCATCTCCGACACCGACCCTTTGCTGGCGTCCAGGGCGTGCTGCAGCTGTGCCAAGGTCAGAGGCTCTTCGGCGAGCATCAGCACGCCCGCGGTGCGGCCCGCCATCGGCGGCCAGCCCATCGCCCGCCCGATGCGCCGACCGAAGTCCTCGATGAGCGAGCCAGGTCCCGGAACCGCGTCGCTCTCCGGTTCCAGTGACATGCGCACCCTCCGTCGCGGTCAGAGAAAAATGAACGTTCAGTCTTGACTGAACGCTGATGCGCGGACCAGAGTACCGGGCTACAGGCGACCGGGTCGCTCAGGACCTGACGAGTGCCGACCTCCAGGCGGGAGATCAGACAACGTGGCGAACAACGGCTGGGATGTCATCGTGGTGGGCGGGGGCTCGGCAGGCGCGGCGCTGGCCGTCCGCTCGGCGGAGAAGGGCAAGCGCGTGCTCCTGCTCGAAGCCGGAGCCGACTACCGATCCGCCGAGATGCACGAAGCGTGGCGCTCGCCCAATCCGATCGTCGCGCTGACGCATCCCACCGCGGCCGAGGGCATGGTCTGGCAGGGATTGACCTCCGCCCGCACCGAGAAGCAGGAGCAGGCGCCGTACTGGCGAGGACGCGGTGTCGGAGGCAGCTCGTCGGTCAACGGGCAGATAGCGATCCGACCTCCGATGGAGGATTTCGCGGACTGGGTGGCGCTCGGCTGCACCGGCTGGTCGCCCGCGGAGGTCCTGCCCTACTTCGCGAAGCTGGAGGACGACGAGGACTTCGGCGACGAGCTCTACCACGGTCGTGGCGGGCCGACGCCGATCCACCGGACGCCGCAGGACCGCTGGGGCGGGGTCGATGCCGCGCTGGCGCAGTCGGCGCTGGCTGCGGGGTACGGGTGGGCTCCGGACGTCAACGCGCCGGGAGCGACGGGCGTCTCGCCCTACCCGATCAACTCCCGCGACGGGCGCCGGGTGTCGGTCAACGACGCCTACCTGGAGCAGGCCCGGGACCTGCCGAACCTGTGTGTGCGTGGTGACGCGCTGGTGGACCGGGTCCTGTTCGCCGGGCGCCGCGCCGTCGGTGTCCGGTACCTCACGGGCGCGACGGCGGTGACCGAGCACGCCGACACGGTGGTGCTCAGCGCCGGCGCCATCCATTCTCCGGGGATCCTCATCCGCTCCGGCGTGGGGCCGTCCGGGCAGCTCCGCGCTCTCGGCATCGAGGTTCGGGAGGACCTCCCGGTCGGGCGGGGCATGCAGGACCACCCGATGGCGCTGGTCTCGCTACCGCTGACCCCGACCGCGGCGATCACGACTCCCGACGACCGGCACACCAACGTCTGCGTGCGCTGGACCAGTGGCGCGGGGGCGCCCGTCGACGACCTGATGTTCGTCTCGTTGAACCAGAACGTGCTGGCCATGGCGAGGCCCGACACCGGCGCCGGGGCCGGCGCCTACGGGGTCTGGCTCAACCAGAACTACTCGCGCGGGGAGGTGACGCTGACCTCGACCGACCCGGCCGACCAACCGCAGGTGCATCAGCGGATGCTCTCCGACGAGCGCGACCTCGCCCGGCTGCGGACGGGGATCCGGGCACTGGTGGAACTGGCTCGTCGCGACGAGACGGCCGCGATCCTCGGCGGATCGCTGGAGAGGGAGAACGCGGCGCTGTTCGCCGTGCTCGACGACGACGGCGAGCTGGACGACTACCTGTTGACGACGGTCGGCGACGCGCAGCACGGCACCAGCACGTGCCGCATGGGGCGCCCGGACGACGCCGACGCCGTGGTCGACCCCGAATGCCGGGTGCTCGGTGTGGAGGGGTTGCGCGTGGTCGACGCGTCGATCTTCCCGTCCGTCCCGCGGGCCAACACCAACCTGGCCACGATCATGGCCGGCGAGCTCATGGCCGACCGCCTCGACTGATCACCTCCTCCGACCCTGCACCACGAAGGAGCCCCGTTCCATGGAGACATTGCTGAACCTGATCGGCGGCGAGTGGTCGGAGTCCCGTGACGACGCTGTCCTCGACCTGGTCGATCCGGCGACCGAGGACGTGATCGCCCGGTTCCCGGCCGGCGCGGCCGACGACGTCGACCGGGCGGTCGAGGCAGCGGAGCAGACGCAGGGCAGCTGGGCAGCACTGCCGGTCGCCGAGCGCGTGGCTCGGATCTCGGCGTGGGCCGACGTCGTCGCCGAGCACGCCGAGGAGCTCGCCGAGCTCGAACGCCAGGAGATGGGCAAGCCCACCGGCATCGGCCGCACCTTCATCGACGCTGCGGTGGCCGGGCTCAGGGGCTCGGCGGAGGAGGCGTTGACCTACCCGTTCGAGGAGACCGTCGAGCGCCCCGACGGCGGCAGCACGCGCATCCTGCGACACCCGCTCGGCGTCACCGCGGTGATCACGCCGTGGAACTTCCCCGTCGCCATGGTGCTTGCCGCACTCGGTCCGCTGCTCGCGGCGGGCAACTCCGTCGTGGTCAAGCCGTCCGAGCGGTCGCCGTTGTCGACCGTTCGGCTGTTCGAGCTGCTGACACTGCCGCCGGGGGTGGTGAACCTGGTGCTCGGGGATGCCCGCGCGGGGGCGCGGCTGGCCGAGCACGAGGGAGTCCGGCTCGTGCACTTCACCGGTTCGGTCGACGCCGGTCGCATGGTCGGCGCCGGCGCCGGGAAGTTGCTGCACCGCACGGTGCTCGAGCTCGGCGGCAAGGACCCGGTGGTGGTCGATGCCGATGTCGACCCCGTCGCCACCGCAGATGCGGTTGCCTTCGGCGCGTTCGTCAACACCGGTCAGATCTGCACCTCGATGGAGCGCATCTACGTCCACCGCGACGTCGCTGAGGTGTTCGTCGATGCACTCGTCGCCGCGGCCGAGGGCTTCACGATCGAAGCCGGACGGGAGGGTGTCGAGCTCGGCCCGCTGGTCGACGAGCGCCAGCGCGAGCTCGTACACCGGCACGTGACCGACGCGGTCGATCGCGGTGCCACCGTCCGCACGGGCGGCGTCGTGCCGCAGGGCAAGGGCTTCTTCTACCCGCCCACCGTGCTGACCGACGTCGACGAGTCCATGCTGATCATGACCGAGGAGACCTTCGGCCCGGTCGCTCCCGTGGTCGTCGTCTCCTCGTTCGAGGAGGGGGTGGAGCGGGCGTCCCGGTCGCGGTTCGGACTCGGCGCCACCGTCTACACCGGCGACCCGGAGCACATCGCCGCCGCCGCCCGGATCCCCGCCGGTGTCACCTGGATCAATCAGTGGCAGGGCGGCGGACCCGAGCGCATCTACGAGCCGAGCGGGGACAGCGGGATGGGGGCCACCGGCGCACGCGCGGCCTACGACGCCGCGACCCGGGTGTCATCGATGCACATCGCCGCCCCCGCGGCGACCGGCCGGGTCGGTGGATGAACTCAACGACGGTGCGTGCCGCGCCGGGCGGCGGGGCGCCGGGCACCGCTCTTCTTCGCGGGGGCGGGTCTGCCCGGTGTCGGGGCGGCGTCCCGGCGGGCAGTGCGTGAGCTGTTGACCGTGCGCCCGCGGACGATCCCGATGAACTCCTCCATCAGCTCGGTGTTCTCCGCGTCCGGCCAGGCGAGGACGACGCCCGACACCGGCGCGTCGGCCAGCGGTCGGTGGACGAGGTCCCGGCGGTGGTGGAGGCGGGCCAGCGACTGGGGGACGACCAGCAGGCCGACACCGGCGGCGACGAGCTCGATCGCCGCAGCCGTCGTCGCGGGGATGATCGCAGCGGACCGCCCCGGCCGGGCACCGGGCCAGGGGAGGGTGTCGTCCTGCGGGTGCAGGACGATCTCGTCGGCGAGGTCCGCGAGCGTGGCCTCGTCGGTGGCGGCGACCAGGTGTTCCTTCGGGACGACGGCCACGGTGGTCTCGGTGTAGAGCGGGATCGTGTGGAGCCCGGTCCGGTCTATCGGCAGCCGGACCACGGCGGCGTCCACCGCGCCGGTGCGGATCAGCTCCACCGCCTCGTCCGTCGTGGCCGTGACCAGCTCCAGGGTCACGTGCGGACGGCGCTCCGCCCACATCCGCGCCCACTTGCCCGGCGTGACGCCCGGGACGTAGCCGAGGCGGAAGGCTGCGGCGTCGCCCGGCTCGGTCACCGGCCCAGGCTATCGGCCGGTCCGACCCCGATATCGTGGGCACATGACGCGGCAGAGGTCGACCCAGACGATGAAGCCCGCGACGGCGGCGAAGAAGCTCGGCGTGCACCCGGATGCGACGCCCGAGGAGTTCCGGGCCGGGGTGATCTCGCGCGACGAGCTGAACGCTCTGCAGGCCGATCCGCCCGAGTGGTTGCGCGAGCTGCGCCGCAACGGTCCGCATCCCCGCCAGGTCATCGCCGACCGACTGGGTGTGTCGATCTCCGGTCTGGCCCGTGCCGAGATCACCGAGGCGCTGACCACCGCCCAGATCGCGGCGTTGAAGGAGGAGCAGCCGGAGTGGCTGCGCCGCGAGCGCAACATCCGGGCCGAGGCGCAGCGCGCCGAGGCCAAACTGCGGGCCGAGCGGTCCGCGAAGCGTCCCGACGGTCCGGCCGGGGGATGATCGGTCCGCCGACGTCGGCTGTCCGTTCAGTGCCTCGCTGGTGTAGGCGTCCAACATCACGGCGAGTTCTGTCGGTCGACTCAGGGCGGGGCAGTGGCCGCTCGCGATCTCGTCCGGTGTGACTCCCAGTCGATCGAGTGCGAGTCGGCGCTGGAACGCCGCGGGGAACAGCCGGTCCTCGGTGCAGAGGACGTATCGGGTCGGGGTCGAGGGTTGAGCCTTGCCCGGCCAGGGCTCGTAGTAGGCGGTGTTGGAGGGCGGGGGCGGTTCCCTGCTCGACACCTGGTCGGCCAGGTGCCGGGGTACGTCGTGGAAGTAGCCGACGTAGGGATCGGAGGAGCCGGTGCGGCCGCCGTCCGCGGCAGCCTGGACCCGGACCGCTTCCGGGTGCCCGGTGTTGTTCCACCAAGCGGCCGGTGGTTCGCCGGGCCGGGGCACCATGGCGGTGACGTAGATCAACCCGGCGGTGGGCAGGCGTTCGGCGACCAGGGCCGCGGTGAACCCGCCGAACGAGTGCGCCACGACGAAGAGCTCCTCCGGTGCGTCGATCATGGCGACGACGGTGTCGGCGTAGCCGTCCAAGGTCTCCGCGTCATCGCCCGTCCACAGCGTGGGGGCGACGGTGGTGTGGCCGCGGGACCGGAGCTCGGCTTCCACGAGGTGCCAGTACCAGCCGCCGCCGACGCCGGCGCCGTGGATCAACGCGAAGGTGCTCATGCGCCGCTGCCTCCCGTGGCGTCGTGGTGCGATCGACGCTATCCCCGGGCGGTTGCTGCGTATAACGACCTTCTGCGATGAAGATGATCGTTCCTGCCGATCACTCGGCCCGGTCAGCAGCAGCTGCTCACTGCCTGCTCCGTGGGTGCGGGCCCGGCGCAGCAGGCGGGGTCGGGCTGGTCGGCCGGACGGATGCTGGTGTCGTCGGGGGCGTCGGCCTTGACGGTGTAGACCTCCCATGGCTCCTGGCCGGGGCCGTGGACCCACACCTTGTCCTGCACCGCGTAGCAGCACGTGGTGTCGTTCTGCACCGCGGTGAACAGGCCCAGCTCCGAGAGCCGCGTGGTGGCCGTGTTGACCTCGTCGGTGGTCTCGACCTCGACTCCGAGGTGGTCCAGCGCGGTGGGCTGGCCGGCCTCTCCCTCGATGAGGACCAGCTTGAGCGGCGGCTCGGCGATCGCGAAGTTGGCGTAGCCGGGGCGGCGCTTCGCCGGCGCGACCCCGAACAGCGACTCGTAGAACGTGATGGAGGCTTCCAGATCCGCGACCCGCAGGGCCAGTTGCACACGCGACATGAGATCACTCCTTGTTTCGATGGTTGTCGAGACAGAGGTTGCGCGTTGATTTGATGGATGTCAAGGTAGACGCATGTCGAATCAGGAGCGGATGCTGATCGAGCTGACCGACGTCGTCGGGTGCTGCTCGCCGCTGGCCCGCGAACCGCTGAGCGCCGATCAGTCGATCGAGCTGGCGCGGCTGTTCAAGGCGATGGGCGACCCGGTCCGGCTGCGGCTGGTGTCGCTGATCGCCTCGCACGAGGGCGGTGAGGCGTGCGTGTGCGACCTGACCGATGTGTTCGACCTGTCCGGCCCGACGATCTCGCACCACCTGAAGGTGCTCCGCGAAGCCGGGCTCATCACGGGCGAGCGGCGCGGGACCTGGGTCTACTACCGGATCCTCCCCGATGCCCTTCGGCAGCTGTCGGCCGTGCTCGTACTCGACGACGCCCGGGTATGAGCGCCCCGGGTATGAGCACGGTCGCGAAGCTCTCCATGCTCGACCGGTTCCTGCCGGTGTGGATCATCGCCGCGATGGTCGTCGGACTGCTCGGCGGACGGCTGGTGCCCGGCCTCGGTCCGGCACTGGATGCGATCTCCGTGGACGGGGTGTCCTTGCCGATCGCACTCGGGTTGCTGGTGATGATGTATCCGGTGCTGGCGAAGGTCCGCTACGACCGCCTCGACACCGTCACCGGCGACCGCACGCTCCTGGTGTCGTCGCTGGTCCTGAACTGGGTGCTCGGCCCCGCGCTGATGTTCGCGCTCGCCTGGTTGCTGCTGCCGGACCTGCCCGAGTACCGCACCGGATTGATCATCGTCGGGTTGGCGCGCTGCATCGCCATGGTCATCATCTGGAACGACCTCGCGTGCGGCGACCGCGAAGCCGCCGCCGTGCTGGTCGCGGTCAACTCGGTGTTCCAGGTGGTCGCGTTCGCCGCCCTCGGCTGGTTCTACCTCGACGTCCTGCCCGGCCGGCTCGGGCTGCCCCAGGCCGACCTGACGGTGTCGCCGTGGCAGATCGCCGGCTCGGTCCTGATCTTCCTCGGCGTTCCGCTGGTCGCCGGCTACCTGTCGCGCCACCTCGGGGAACGCGCGAAGGGCCGCGACTGGTACGAGTCGCGGTTCCTGCCCCGCGTCGGGCCGTTCGCGCTGTACGGGCTGCTGTTCACGATCGTCGTCCTCTTCGCGCTGCAGGGCGACGCGATCACGTCCCGCCCGTGGGACGTCGCCCGGATCGCACTGCCGCTACTGGCCTACTTCGCCATCATGTGGGCCGGGTCCTTCGCCTTCGGCCGGGCCATCGGCCTGTCGTACGAGCGCACCACCACGCTGGCGTTCACCGCGGCCGGCAACAACTTCGAGCTCGCCATCGCCGTCGCGATCGCCACCTTCGGCGTCACCTCCGGTCAGGCGTTGGCCGGTGTCGTCGGCCCGCTGATCGAGGTGCCCGTCCTGGTCGCGCTGGTCTACGTGTCCCTCGCCGCCCGGCGCCGATGGCGTGCCGCCACCCCATCCGCTGACCTGGAGTTCCGATGACCGCGATCCCAGAGGTGCTGTTCGTCTGCGTGCACAACGCCGGACGCTCCCAGATGGCTGCCGCGCTGCTGCACCACCACGCCGCCGGCAGCGTGACCGTGCGCTCCGCCGGCTCCGCACCTGTCGACACGATCAACCCCGCCGTTCGTGCCGTGATGGCGGAGATCGGGCTGGACCTCTCCCGAGAGGTCCCGACCCGCCTGACCACCGACGCGGTCCGCGCTGCCGACGTCGTGATCACCATGGGCTGCGGCGACGCGTGCCCGATCTTCCCGGGCAAGCGCTACCTCGACTGGGACCTCACCGATCCTGCGGGGAAGGCCGTCGACGAGGTCCGACCCATCCGCGACGACATCGACGCGCGCGTCCGGGCCCTGCTCGCCGAGCTGGTCCCGGCACGCGCCTGAACGCCGATCCCTCGAGACCCGGAGCTGATCATGACCGACACCGACGACCTGCGCGAGGCCGTCCGGGCCCGCTACGCGGCCGCGGCCACCCGATCCGCGGCCGGCGACCACGCCCGCGCCCACACGATCGAAGCCGCCGCGTGCAGCGGGCCGCCGCCGGTCTCCACCGTCGACGAGCACGGCGAGCTGGTGTTCGGCGCCCAGCTCTACGACCCCACCGAGACTGCAGGTGCTCCCGAGGAGGCCGTGGCGGCATCGCTGGGCTGCGGGGTCCCGACCGCCGTTGCCGACCTGCACCCCGGCGACACCGTGCTGGACCTGGGTTCCGGTGCCGGAGCCGACGTCCTGATCTCCGCCCGCAGGGTCGCACCGGGTGGACGCGCGATCGGGCTGGACATGACCACCGAGATGGTGCAGCTCGCCCGCCGCAACGCCGCCGACGCCGGCGTCGACAACGTCGAGTTCCTGCAGGGCTACCTCGAGGACATCCCGCTGCCTGACGAGACGGTCGATGTCGTCATCTCCAACTGCGTGATCAACCTGGCCGGGGACAAGACGGTCGTGCTGCGCGAAGCGGCCCGGGTACTGCGCCCGGGTGGGCGATTCGCCGTCTCCGACGTCATCGCCGATCCGGACATGGACGACGCCACCCGCGCCGACATGCAGCGATGGACCGGATGCATCGCCGGCGCGCTGACCCGCAGCCAGTTCGAGCAGGCCCTCGCCGACGCCGGCCTCGTCGACGTCACGATCACCGAGACCCACCGCGTCCACACCCACGCCGCCGCGGCGATCATCCGAGCCGGCAAGCCCGCCGCACCGGCGAACCCGCGGTGATTCTTCGTTGCACGCCCGGACAGGGTGATCGATCCTGCGCAGCGTGCTGCCCCACGAGGTCCTCGGTGCCCGGTTCCCCGACGCGATCGGTGGACTCGTCGCGGGCAGCACGGCTCGCGGAGAAGCCACTCCCTCGTCGGACCTCGACCTGATCGTCCTGCTCTCGGGGCCTCCGGCGCCGATGCGCAGCACGGAGGACTTTCAGGGACGACTCGTCGAGTTCTTCGTCCACACCGAGGAATCGCTGATCGACTTCATCGATCGCGAGCGCCGGCTCCGCAGATCACCACTGCTGCACATGTGCGCGCACGGCCTGATCATCAGCGACCAGGACCAGCGGCTTGCGCGACTCCAGGTCCTCGCACGCGACCGCTGGTCGGCCGGCCCGGCCCCGCTCGTGGACGACGAACTCGACGACCGCCGCTACCGGCTCACCGCCATGCTCGACGATCTCGCCGACGAGGCCGATCCGGCCGACCGCGCAGCACTCGCCGCCGCCGTGTTCACCGACGTCGCGGATCTCGCCCTGATCACCCGAGGGCGGTGGAGCGGAGCGGGACGATGGCTCACCCGCCGTCTCCGCGACGTCGACGCCGCGCTCTCCGACGACCTCGTGGCCGGATTGTCCGCTGCGGTCCACGGCGACGCGCGCGTCCTCATCGGCTGCGGCGATGCAGAACTCGACCGACTCGGAGGCCGTCTCGGCAGCGGCTACGAGCGCCGCGCCCGAGACGTGCGATACAGTGAATCGATATGAGACACCGTATCGCGGTGGTCGGGGGTGGGCCGGCCGGCCTCACGTTCGCCCGCGTCCTGCACCGCCACGACCACCCCGTCACCGTCCTCGAACGCGATGCCTCCCGCGATGCCCGGCCGCCGGGCGGCACGCTGGACCTGCACGAAGGCCTAGGGCAGCGCGCGCTGGACAAGGCGGGGCTGCTGGCGGAGTTCGATGCGCTGGCGCGGCCCGAGGGACAGGCCATGCGCATCCTGGACGCGGACGGGACCGTCCTGCGTGACTGGCGACCTCGTCCGGACGAGCGGGCCAACCCCGAGATCGACCGGGGGCAACTCCGCGATCTGCTGCTCGGACCGCTCGACGTCGAGTGGGGGCGGGGCGTGACGGAGGTGGTGCCGGGGACCGGTGACGGCGTGCTGGTCCACTTCGCGGACGGGCGGCAGGAGGCGTTCGACCTCGTCGTCGGCGCGGACGGCGCCTGGTCCAGGGTTCGCCCGGCGGTCTCGTCCGCGACGCCGCACTACACCGGCGTCACCACGGTCGAGACCTCCCTGGACGACGTCGACGACCGCCATCCGGACCTCGCCCAGCTGATCGGCGACGGGTCCGTGGCCGTGTACGGCGTGAACCGCAACCTCGCCGCCCAACGCAACAGCGGCGGTCACGTCAAGGTGTATGCGACGTTCCGTGCGCCGCTGGAGGGGCCGGCTGACACCGAGGCCGTGCGATCGAGCCTGCTTGCCCTGTACGAGGGTTGGGCCGCTCCCGTCCTCGACCTCCTCCGTCGCGGCACGACCTTCGTCCGCCGCCACCTCTACGTCCTGCCCGTGTCCCACACCTGGACGCACGTGCCCGGGGTGACGCTCCTGGGCGACGCCGCCCACCTGATGCCCCCGCTCGGGGTGGGTGCGAACCTCGCGATGCTCGAAGGCGCCGAGCTCGCCGAGTCCGTCGCCGCAGCGTCCGGTGATCTCGACGAGGTCGTCCGCGCCTTCGAGGAACAGATGTGGGCCCGGGCCGGCAAGTGGGCGACGATCACCAACGCCGGTCTGGAACGCCTCGTGAGCCCGGATCCCACCCGGGCCCACGCGCTCTTCGACGAGGTTCAGCCGTCCTGACCGCCGGGCGCCGGCCCGCTCGTGACGAAGACGCGGACGTCCCACGGTCTGAGCGAGACCGACGTCCGGGCGGGGACGCGGCCTTCCGCGAGGACGTCGTCGAGGTCGACGGGAGCGACGAGCGCCGTGTCGTCCCACGACCAGTTGTGGACGAAGTGGGCGGTGCGGCCGTCGGGGCAGCGGGCGGTGGTCACGGTGACCGATTCGGGGACGTCGATCCAGCCACTGCGCGCCACCGGCGCCAACCACTCGGCCAAGGCCCTGGCCAGGGTCGGGTCGGGAAGGGTGCCGACGGTGGTGACCCGCCCGTGCCCGTGGGATCTGGTGGTGATGGCGGGCCAGCGGCCGAAGTGCGGGTGCTCGTAGGTCGCGAGCACGTCCGCGTCGGTGACCGTGAGCCCGTCGACCCATCGGGTGCCCGCAGCCGCGGCGCCCAGCTGCAGCGGCCCGTCCGGCGTCCCCACGACGCGCACGTCCGCGACGAGGTTGCTGAACTCGTCGTACCGGACCCCGGCCGCTGATCTCAGGCGCGCCGGCGCGGCCTCGGGCCGGGCCCGCGCCTCGTGGTCGGCGTACCCGGTGCGCGGCCCGATCACCAGGTGGCCGCCGTGCGCGGCGTAGGACTCCAGCCAGTCGAGGGTGGCGTCGTCGGCGATGTAGAGGCCGGGCACGACCAGCACCGGGTGCTCGACGGCCGCGGCGGCGGGGTCGGTGCCGGACCCCTCGGGACCGACCAGCTGCCGCGCGTGCACGATGCGCGCCTGGCGCTTGGCGTCGATCGCGCCGCGGTAGAAGGGCTCGAACAAACCCTGGTACGCGCGGTCGTCGGGACCGCCGTCCGCCCGCGCGAGCGGCGGGTACTTCTGCATGAGCCACTTGCTCGGCGTCGAGTAGACGATGGTGAGGTCGGCGTCCGGGACGACCCCGGCCACCAGGTCGCCGGCCCGGTCGAGCTCGCCACCGAGGCGTGCCAGCTCGGCGTAGGTGCGGCCGGGCTCGCCGCTGTGCGGGAGCACGCCGCCCCAGTAGGTCTCCGTGCCGTACGGCAGCGTGTGCCAGTGCCAGTACTCGATCATGCGTGCGCCGCGCGACACCAGCGCCCACGCGGCCTGTCGCCACTGGCCGTCGTAGGCGGGACGGCTGTTCCAGGGGAGACCGATGTGCATCGCATCGGTCTCGGTGACGAGGAAGGGCTCCTGCCGCGAGGAGTACATCCGGTCGGCGCTCAGGTAGAGCGACCAGGTCGCGGTCGTGGTCCAGGTCTGCTCCTGGATGCGGTCGTCGGGCAGCGCCAACCCGTCCTGCATCGTGTAGTAGAGGTTCCCCGCGGTGACGTCGAGGCCGTCGGTCAGCTCGTCGTCGTCGATGCCCGGCCGGTCGTAGGCGATGCACGTGGTGACGAACTGGTCCGGTCGGGCGAACTCGCGCACGATGTCCGCCTGCCAGGCGATGAACTCGGTGACGAGCGCGGCCTGGAAGCGCCGCCACGCGACGTCGTACTGCGGCTGGGCGTTGCCGTCGGGTGTCCACAGGTCTGCCCAGGTCGTCAGGCGGTGCGACCAGTAGACCAGCCCCCATTCCCGGTTGAGGGTCTCGACGTCGCCGTAGGTCTGGCGCAGGTGATCGACGAAGCGCTGGAAGACGCCGTGGTTGTGCAGCAGCACGTTGCCCGGCTCGTTGTCCACCTGGAAGCCGATGACGGCCGGGTGATCGGCGTACCTGGTGAGGATCGCGCGGATGACGCGCTCGGCGTGGAAGCGGAACGCGGCGTGGGTGATGTCGACCTCCTGCCGCGCGCCCCACGGGATGCGTTGGCCGGTACGGGTCTCCCCGGCGATCTCGGGGTAGAGGCGCGCCAACCAGGGCGGGACGGCGTAGGTCGGGGTGCCCACGATGACGGCGATGTTCCGTTCGTGGGCCGCGTCGAGGACGGGTTCGAGCCATTCGAGCTCGAACCGGCCGTTCTCCGGTTCCCACGTGGACCAGACCGACTCCCCGACGCGGATCACGCTGAAGTGCGCTTCCAGCATGAGGTCGAGATCGGTCTTCAGGCGATCGGTGGGCTGGTACTCGTGGTAGTACGCCGCTCCGAAGAGCACCCGCGGCGGGAGCTGTGGCAAGGGACGTGACTCCTTCGTAGTGCTGTGCGTGAGCAACGCAATCGTGGGCGCTACTCCTTGATCCCGCCTGCGGTCAGCCCGGACTGCCAGTACCGCTGCAGGAGCAGGAACGCCGCGATGAGCGGGACGATGGAGAGCAGTGATCCGGTGATGACGAGGGGGAGCAGCTCGCTGCTCGATCCGCTCCCGCCGACGGACTGCGACGACCAGGCCGACAGCCCCACGGTGATCGGGTACAGATCGGGGTCGTTCAGCATGATCAGCGGCAGGAAGTAGTTGTTCCACGTCGCGACCAGCGTGAACAGCAACACCGTGACGAGTCCGGGGGCCAGGCTGCGCAGCACGACCTGGAAGAAGATGCGCAGCTCGCCGGCGCCGTCGATCCGCGCTGCCTCGAGGAGGTTGTCGTGGATGGCGTCCTGCGCGTACACCCGCATGAGGTAGAGCCCGAACGGGCTGACCAGCGAGGGCAGGATGATCGCCCACGGCGTGTTCACCAGGCCGACCCGGCTGAAGAGCAGGTACGTCGGGATCGCCAGTGCAGTGGTCGGCACCATGATCGATCCCAGGATCACGCCGAACATCGCGTTGTTCCCGCGGAACCGGAACTTCGCGAACCCGTACCCGCCCATGGCGCAGAGCAGCGCTGCCGCCGTCGCGCTGACGACGGAGTAGAGGAACGTGTTCAGCATCCAGCGGACGTAGACGCCGCCGCCGTAGGTGAACGTCGTGGCGATGTTGGCGCCGAGGTCGAAGTCGTTGCCGAACCACAGACCGAACGTGGTGAACAGGTCACCGGTCGTCTTGGTCGCCGCGACGGCGAGCCAGAACAACGGCAGCAGGAAGTACACGAGCAGGGCGAGCATCCCCAGGGTGAGGACGGAGCTGCGCCGCTGTGCCCGGGACGAGGGCCGGCGCGGCGCCGCGATGGCATCGGTCGTGGGTGCGGTCGGCGCTGCAGCCGTGTCGGTCGTCATGACGTCCGGCTCCCGCGCCCGGTGAGGAACAGGACCGTGTACGAGGCGATGACGATGACCAGCCCGAGCAGGAACGACACCGCAGCGGCGTAGTTCACCTCCTGCCCCGTGAACGCGAGGGTGTAGGCGTAGAGGTTCGGGGTGTAGGCGCTGTCGATGGAACTCGGTGCGATCCGTTGCAGCAGTTGCGGTTCGGCGAAGAGCTGGAAGCTGCCGATCACCGAGAAGATGACGCACAGCAGCAGCGCGGGGCGGATTGCCGGGATCTTGATGCTCCACGCGATGCGCCAGGCCCCGGCCCCGTCGACGGCGGCGGCCTCGTAGAGATCCTGGGGGACCGCGCGCAGCGCCGCGTAGAGGATGATCATGTTGTAGCCGGTGAACGCCCAGGTGACGATGTTGCCCATCGACCAGAGGACCGTGGCCGGCGCCAGCAGGTCCGGCGGCTGGATGCCCACCGCGTCGGCCAGCTGGGCGAAGGGCCCGAAGTCGCGGCCGTACAGGTACCCCCACATCAGGGTCGCGACGACGCTGGGCACGGCGTAGGGCACGAAGATCCCCAGCCGGAACACCTTGGCGAACCGCAGGAGCCCGCTGTCGATGGCCAGGGCAGCGAGGAGCGCGAGGCCGAGCATGATCGGCACCTGGACCGCGAAGAACAGCGCGACCCGCACGATGCCGGAGATCAGCCGCTCGTCGGTGAGGGCGCGGACGTAGTTGTCCAGGCCGGCGAAGGTCACGCCGCCGACGAGCCGCTCCTTGAAGAGGCTGAGATAGGCGGCGTAGCCCAGCGGCAGGATGAAGAGCGCGAGGAACAGCACGACGAAGGGCGCGACGAAGAGGGAACCGGCGGTCGACTGCGCCGCCCCCTGGCGGCGCCGGTGCGTGGGCGGGACGTGCGTCATGGTGGAACTGGTCATGGGGGGACCTCTCGGTCGAGCGGCGTCGGGCGGCCGAGCTCCGGTCTCACTTCGTGGTGACCGTGAATCCCTGGTTCCGCGCGTAGTCGGTGATCCGCTGCTGCCAGGCGTCCATGGACGCGCCGACGTCGGTCCGATCGGCGAAGGACTTGCCCACCGTCTCGTCCCAGTCGTTGACGGCCTGGTCCAGGAAGGGCGGCCACTGGAACCGGACGTCCACGGTCGAGCTCACGTCGGCGAACACCTGGTTGACCGGCTGGCCGCCGAAGAAGGCCGGCTTCTGCTGGGTGAACGAGGGATCGGTCAGGAGTGCCTTCACCGCCGGGAAGAAGAACTGCTCGGTCGTGAACGTCCTCGTCGACTCCGGGTCGGTGTTGAGGAACTCCGCGAACTTCGCCGCGGCGATGGGGTTCTTGGTGCCGGTGATGGCAGCGGTCGTCGATCCTCCCCAGTTCCCGGAGGCCGGCCGCGCGGCGTCCCACTGCGGCAGCGGTGCTGCGCGCCACTTCCCGGTGCTCTCGCCCGCACTGCCCGTCAGGAAGACGGGGCCCCACGCCGCGGTGAGCCAGGTCGCGTACTTGCCGCGGGCCAGGCCCTGGAACCAGCTGTCGGTGAAGTCGGGGTCCGCCGACACGACGCCGCTCTGCAGCAGGTTCTGCCAGTACGCACCGACCTCCTTCGACGCGGCGTCGTTGACCGACACGTCCACGGCGTCGGGTGCCGTCGTCGCGAACGGCGTGGCGCCGGCCTGCCAGAGCAGCCCCATGAAGGCGCCGTTCTGGTTCGCCGCGAGGTTGGTGATGTACAGGTCAGGATCGGCCGCGTGCAGCGTCTGCGCCGCCTTCGCGAACTCGTCCCAGGTCTTCGGCGGCGCGATGCCGTACTTGTCGAAGATGTCCTGCCGGTAGAGCATCCCCATCGGGCCGGTGTCCTGCGGGTAGGCCCAGACCTCGCCACCGGCGCCCCTGACCTGCTGCCACGTCCAGTCCACGAACGTGTCGGCGTACTTGTCCGCGCCGTACGGGCGGAGATCGAGCAGGCTCTTCGTGATCGAGAACGTCGGGATGTACTGGAACTCGATCTGCGCCACGTCGGGCGCGCCGGCGCCGGCCTTCAGCGCTGTCCTGAGCTTGGTGTACTGCGGCTCGCCCTGGCCCGCGTTGACCACCTTCACGTCGATGGCCGGGTACTTCTTCTCGAACAGGGCCACCTCCTTGTCGATGTTGGGCACCCACGTCCAGAACGTCAGCTCGGTCGGCTTCGACATGGCCGCGTCGATCTCGGCCTGAGACACGGCGGCGGTCGGCGGGGCAGCGGGCGTACCGGCAGCTCCGGCGCAGGCGGTGAGCGCGAGCCCGGTCGCCAGTGCGCAGGCTGTGGCCAGAACTCGCCGGCGGGAGAGCCGGACGGACGCGGACGGATCCATGAGAACTCCTTCGTTCAGGCAGGGATGACCGCGCGCCGGAACGGCGCGGATGCATGAGTGCGGCCGACGGATCAGCGGGACCCGGATGACACCGGGGCCCGTTCCGCTCGGTCGTGCGGGACAGCGGTCGGGCTGTCCGTCAGTGCGGGTACGGCGCGGTCGTTCCACGGACGACGAGATCGACGGCCGGTGACCTCTCGACCGTTGGCCGCGCGTCGGGGTCCTCGATCCCGCGGACCAGCGCGCTCAGCCCGGCGGTGGCGTGGGCGTCGAAGGGCTGCGCGATCGTCGTGAGCGGTGGGTTGAGGTAGGCAGCGGTCGGGATGTCGTCGAACCCGACGACGCTGACGTCGGTGGGCACGGTGCGCCCAGCGAGCGTCATGGCCCGGATGACGCCGATCGCCATGTCGTCGTTGGACACGAAGACGGCGGTGACGGACGGGTCGGTGCACAGCTTCCGGCCCGCGGCGAACCCGGACTCCGCGGACCAGTCGCCCTCGACCATCTCCGGCGGTTCGATCCCGGCGTCCAGCAGCGCCGCGCGCCAGCCCGCGGTGCGTTCGCGGGCGGCGTACCAGCGGTGCGGGCCGGCGACGTGGTGCACGGTCCGGTGCCCGAGCCCGAGCAGGTGTTCGGTCGCTGCCCGCGCCGGGGCGTCGGCGCCCGTCCCGCTCGTGATGACGAGTGGCGCGATCAGGGCCGGGAACTGCCCGAGTACGAGCACGGGCACGTCGACGACGAGGTCGATCGGGCCGACGTCGATCGGTTCCGACAGCACGATGCCGTCGACGCCCTGTTCGAGCAGGGCGTCGACCGCGCCCGTGACGCCGTCCGCGTCGCCCTCGGCGGTGTTGACGATGCTCAGCGAGTAGCCGAGTGGCCGTGCGGCCCGTTCGATCGCCACGAGCAGGGACGCGGGCCCGAACAGCGCCGTGCCCAGCGAGATGACGCCCAGCCGGTGGCTCCGGCCGGACAGCAGTGCGCGGGCTGCGCTGTTGGGGCGGTAGCCGAGCTCGCGGGCGGCGCGGAGCACCTTCTCGCGGACGTCGGCGGAGACGTACCGCTCGTCGTTGAACACGCGCGAGACGGACTTCTGCGACACCCCGGCCAGGCGGGCCACGTCGGTGCTCCCGGGCGGCCGCCGCCGCGTCCGTTCGCCATCTGCCACGTCTTGTTCTATCAGGCCGGCCACTCGCGCTCCCGAGGGTGTGTGACTACGTAGCCAGGTCCGTGCCGAGCGATATGTTTACGTAGTCATAGCCGGCAGTCAAGGGCCGTTACCTCGTCGTTACCTGCAGGTGGGCGCGCTGACCGCCGTGGAAAACCGGTGGGGGACCCGCGCGCGAGCCGCTACGGTGATCCCGACCGCGACCCACCTGAGGAGGTGAGCCCCCATGAACGCAGTACGCACCTGGGTGCTCCCCTCGTCCCGGTCGGGCGGCTGATGTAGCTGTCGCCAGGAGTGCCCGTCATGACAGGCATTCCTGAAAGGCGACACCATGGAATCTGTGAAATCCGACGCCAGGCGCGCGGTGATCACTCGAGTCACCGAGGGGCACTGGCGCGCTGTGGCGGACGACCGGGAGATCGGTCGCGGCGACGCGTCGCGCCGACCCGACGGGCGGATCTTCCTCAGCATCGACGCCTGGCACGGCGCGGTCTTCGACCGGCTCGCCGACGCCATGCTGAGCGAGCTGCCGAGGCCGCTCCACACGATGGTCGACGGGACCGACCAGGACACGACCACGCGGTGGGAACGGGCGGGACTGGCGGTCCGGCGCCGCGAGTGGCTGTACCAGGTGCCCATCGGATCCCGACCCGACGCGGTGCCCGCCCCGGCGGGGATCACGCTGCTGCCCATCGGCGCGGCCGAGGACAGCCTCCTCCAGGAGGCGCACGCCGCGATCCGGGCCGAGATCGAGGCCACCGTGGGCTGGGCCGCGATGCCGGTCGAGGTGCCGGCCCGACCGGTCGGGGCCCCGACCGATCCGGCGCGGTACGCCGTGGCGGCCGGCCCCGACCGCTACGAGGGGCTGGTCCGCGTGGTGGCGCGGCGCCGGCATGCCCGGATCGGGCCGATCGCGGTCCGGGCCGACCGGTGCCGCCGCGGGATCGGCCGTGCGCTGCTGGTCGACGTGCTCGCTGCGCTGCACCGCGACGGGATCGACACCGCTTCCGCGGACATCGACGAGTTCAACGTGGCGGCCATGGCGCTGTTCGAGGGCGTCGGCGGGCAGCGCGTCGGCAGCGGGCTGGAGCTGAGCATCCGATGAAGGCGTCGGGAGGCATCGAGGTCGAGGGCACCGTGATCGAGTCCCTGCCCAACGCCACCTTCAAGGTGCAGCTGGAGAACGGGCACATGGTGCTCGCCCACATCAGCGGGAAGATCCGGAAGAACTACATCAAGATCGTCCTGCTGGACCGGGTGCTCGTGGAGATCAGCCCGTATGACCTCACGCGCGGCCGGATCCTCTTCCGGTACCGCACGTGAGCTGAAGTGATCCGCGGTCGTGCCCCGACCCCTCGTGCTCGGGGCACGACCGCGGCGTCCGGCCTCCTTCAGGGATGCGCGAGCTGATCGGCGAGGTACTCCGCCTGCCGCATCGCCAGCGCGACGATCGTGAGGGTGGGATTGGCGGCGGCGCCGGTGGTGAACACCGAGCCGTCGGCGATGAACAGGTTGGCGACGTCGTGGGCCTGCCCGAACGCGTCGACGACGCCGTCGGCTGGATCCGTACTCATGCGGGCGGTGCCGAGGTTGTGCCCCGACGGCATGGCGGGGGAGCGGATGAGGCGGGTCGCGCCGACCGCGCGGTAGATCGCCTCCGCGCGGCCGTACGCGTGCTCGCGCATGGCGACGTCGTTGGGGTGGTCGTCGTAGTGCACCTCGGGTGCGGGGAGGCCCAGCCCGTCTGCCAGCGTTGCGCTGAGCGTGACACGGTTGGTCGGCTGCGGCATGTCCTCGCCGCACACCCACACCGACGCCGTGCGCGGGTAGGCCTCGACGATCTCCGCGTACTCCCGGCCCCACGCCCCGGGAGTCGCGAAGGTGACGAACGACGGCAGCCCCTGGGAGATCATCTCCAGGTAGTAGCCGCCGACGAACCCGCGCGCCGGGTCGTGGCGCGACTCGTCGCTCACGACGCCGGCCATGTTCTCGCCGCGGTAGTGGTGGACGGGCTCGGGGAACTGCGCGTGCACGACCCCCGTGGTGTGGCGCATGTAGTTGCGCCCGAGCTGGCCGGAGGAGTTGGCGAGCCCGTCGGGATGGCCCCGCTGCGCCGAGAGCAGGAGCAGCCGTGGGGTCTCGATCGCGTTGCCCGCCACCGCGACCGCGGCGGCCTGCTGCCGGTGCAGCGCACCCGTCTCGTCCGCGTAGATCACGGCGTCGGCGCGACCGGCGGCGTCCAGGGTGATCTGTACCGCCCGGCACTGCGCCCGTACCTCGACGTTGCCGGTGGCGATCGCGCGCGGGATCTCCCGGACCAGCGGGTTCCACTTCGAGCCGTGCTTGTCGCCCTGGGAGTTGAACCCGTCCTGCACGCTCGCCGGCCGCCCGTCGTACGGCTCGGCGTTGCCCGCGTAGGGGCCGGTGGCGTAGTGGCGGTAGCCGACGCGGCGGGCGCCCTCGGCCAGCACCTTGTAGTTGTTGTTCGCCGGTAGCGGCGGCTTCCCGTGCCGGTGGGTGACGCCGATGGCGCGCTCTGCCTCGGCGTAGAACGGCGCGAGCTCCGCCAGGCCGACCGGCCAGTCGGCGAGGGTCGACCCCGCCACCGGACCGTAGGTCTGCAGCGCGCGGAACTCGTGCGCCTTGAGCCGCGGGCACACGCCCGTCCAGAGGATCGCGGTGCCCCCCACGCACCGCGCGTTCCACGCCGGCAGGCCCGGGAAGTCGGTCGCCAGGCTCCATCCGCCCGTCGCCAGCCGCGGCTCCAGCCAGCTGAGCTGCTCGAACGCCTGGTTGTCGTCGTTGACGAACTCGTCGCCGGTGATCCACGGCCCGGCCTCGAGCACGACGACCGGCAGCCCGCGCAGCGCCAGTTGGTGGGCCACGGTGGCCCCGCCCGGCCCGGAACCGACCACCACGACGACCGCGTCGTCGGCGTCGAACTCCCTCATCGCGGCTCGCCGTCGCGCAGGGCGTAGGGGAGCGGGCCGATCTCCACGAGCGGCTCCGTGGCCTCCTCGACCCGCGGCTCCGGCAGCCAGCTCAGGTCGTCGAACCCGCGGTGCAGGTACCCACCCAACGCGTAGGACGGCCCGGGGTACCCGATCCGCGCGCGCACCTCGCCGTCGTCGTACAGGTAGCGGGCCACCAGCGGCCGCAGCGCGCGGAAGAACGCGCTGTGCTCGACGGTGCGCAGCGTCGCCTCCAGCGCGTCGGGTCCGTCGGCGCACAGGATGGACGGCTCGTCGATGCCTGAGCGCAGCACCTCGCCGAGGGCCGGATCAGCTACGGCCTGGTGCGCGATCGCCGCGACGACCCGCTGGTAGGGCCCGTCACCGAGGGCGACGTGCGGGTAGAGGGCACGGGCCGCGGAGGTGAGCGCGACCTCCTGGCGCTGGGAGAACACGGGTGTCATGGCATCGACCTCGATCCGCACCTGTGGGAACCCTGGTGGCTCCGTGTCGCCGCGATCCGACGGCAGACGTTTCCCCCTCCGCGACGCCCGAGGCTAGG
Source organism: uncultured Actinomycetota bacterium (assembly GCA_963727745.1). Classification (GTDB taxonomy): domain Bacteria; phylum Actinomycetota; class Actinomycetes; order Mycobacteriales; family Pseudonocardiaceae; genus Pseudonocardia. Next base: position 1,486,016 of record CAVSHL010000015.1, on the reverse strand, counting down.
GAAGGGGTGCCGACCCGTCAAGCATTATCGATAATGGTCGGGGAGATCTAGGATGCCGGCACCATGTCGAGTCATCTGCCCCGCACGACGCTCGCCGACCAGGTGCGGGACCACATCGTGATGGAGATAGCGAGGGGCGCGCTGGCGCCCGGAGCGACCCTGCGGGAGCTGGAGATCGCCGAGCGGTTGGGCACCAGCCAGACCCCGGTGCGGGAGGCGTTCCGCAAGCTGGCCGCTGTGGGACTGCTGGAGACGCGCATCCACGTCGGCACGCGCGTGCGGCACTTCACCGCGAAGGAGCTCTCCGATGCCGTGCCGGTTCGAGCCGCGCTGGAGGGCATCGCCGGCCGGCTGGTCGCCGAGCGCGGCGTCCGGCTGGACGCCGAGCTGGCGGAGGCGTTGCGGCACATGGAGGAGGTCGCCGACACCGGTGATCGGCTGGCGCTGGCCAACGCCAGCACCGCGTTCCACCGGCGGATCATCACGATGGCCGGCAACGACTCGCTGCGACGGGCATGGGAGGCGCTGGGCATCGAGGTGATGACCGTGATGGCGCTGGTGCACCACGACACCGACGCCGTAGCCGCTGCCCGCAGCCACCGGCCGGTCATGGAAGCGCTGCTGTCGGGCGACCCGGAGCTCGCCGAGCGCGAGCTCTCGGCCCACCAGCTGGCCTACATCCCGAGCAGCGAGGACCCGTCCTGATCGGCTACCGGAACGCCTCCGCCAGCCACCAGGAGGGCTCGTCGGCACGGACCTTCGCGTCGACGAGCATCGGCCCCGACGGGGGACCGTCGAGCCAGCTGCGGACGGCGTCGAGGTCGGCTGCGCAGCGCACCGTTGCCGCCGCGGCGCCGTATCCTTCGGCGATCGCGGCGAGGTCGGTCTCGGGGAAGCGCACCGTGGTGTGGTCGGCGCCGGCGAAGTGGTGGAACTCCGCGCCGTACCCGGCGTCGTCGTAGACCACGATCAGCAGCCGTACCCCCAGCCGCACCGCGGTCTCCAGCTCGGCGATCCCCATGAGGAACCCGCCGTCGCCGAGGGCGGCCACCGTGAGGCGATCGGGGCGGGCGAGCGCGGCGCCCACCGCGGTGGCGAGTCCGAGCCCGATCGACTGGAACCCCTGGGTGAAGCAGAACCCCGCGACGTCCGGGACCGCCAGGTAGGAGCTGGGGTAGCCCATGAAGTTGCCGGAGTCCACCGCGACGGTGCGCTCGACCGGCAGCAGCGCATCCAGTGCGGCGGACAGCGTGCGCGGATCGATGCGCTCGGGATCCGGGTCCTGCTCGGGCACCGGGATCTGCGCCCACCGGCCCTCGGTGGCGATCCGCGCGCCGATCGCGGGGGAGCGGTAGCCCGCTCCACCACCGGTCACGGCCGCGGCCACATCGCGGGCGGCCTCGGCCACATCGCCCAGCACCGCCAGGTCGACGGGCCGTTGCGCGCCCAGTGCCGCCGCGGTGTCGTCCACCTGGACGACGGTCGCGCCCTCACCGAGCAGCGCGCCGTGGCGGGTCGTCCACGAGGTCAGCGACGCGCCCCACGCCACGACGAGGTCGGCGTCGGTGATGAGCTCCGCGGCCAGATCGGTGGCGAACCCGCCGGCGATGCCCAACGCCCAGGGATGGCCGGTGAACAGCCCGTTCGCGACGGCGGAGGTGGCCAGCAACGCGCCGCAGGTGTCGGCGAGCGCGGCCAGTTCCGCGCCGGCGTGCCGGGCGCCGCGGCCGGCGATGAACACGGGCCGGTCGGCCCGGTCGAGCAGGTCGGCGAGGGCGGCGACGGCGGCTGCGCCCGGCCGGGCGGGGAACGGCGCCGCGAACTGCGCGGTCGCCGGTGCACAGGGTTGCGACTGCACGTCGAGGGGCAGGTTGAGCACCACCGTCCGGCGCTGCCCCCGGCACGTCTCGTACGCCCGCAGCACGTCGGCCACCGCCGACGCGGCCGAGTGCACTCGCTCCGGCACCGCGCCCACGGACGTCACCAGCAGGTCCTGGTCGATGCGGAAGTTCGATCGCACCGCGGCACCGCCGGTGTCGGCGGCCAGCACGAGCAGCGGGGTGCGGCTCTTCGCGGCCTCGGTGATGCCGGTGAGGGCGTTGGTGAGCCCGCAACCCTGGTGCAGCGTGACCACCGCGACCTCGCCGGACGTGCGCGCGAACGCGTCGGCCATCGTCGCCGCCCCGCACTCGTGCCGTGCGGCCGTGAACGGCACGCCGTGCTCGCGCAGGGCGTTGGTGACGTGGAAGTTGCCGCTCCCGACCACACCGAACGCGTGCCCGACGCCGAGCTCGGCGAGCACCGACCCGACGACGTCCGCGACCGTCGGCTCAGCCGTCACCGCTCGACCAGCGCGAGTACGCGCGCGGGGCTGCCCGAGCCGCCGACGATCGGCAGCGGGGACACGATCAGCACCGCGCCCGTGGGCGGCAGCGCGTCGAGGTTGCGGAGGCTGGTCAGGCCCCACTTGTTCGCGCCCATCAGGTAGTTGTGGCACGCGAACGGCGGGTCGAAGCTGTGCGCCGCGCCCGCGTCGGTGCCCACCGTCTCGGTGCCGAAGCCGGTGATCGGCGATTCCTGCGCGAGCCAGCGGGCGCACTCCGGGGAGACGCCCGGGGTGTGCGGGCCGTTCTCGTCGGCGTTGGCGAACGCGGCCGCGTCGTCCCCGCGCGCCGACCATCCGGTGCGCAGGAGCAGCCACCCGCCCTCCGGCAGCGGTCCGTGCACGGCCTCCCACGCCGTGACGTGCTCGACCTCGAGCAGGAAGTCGGGGTTCTCCTCCACCTCGGCCGTCATGTCGATCACGGCCGCGGCAGCGACGAGCGTTCGCAGCGGCGCCTGCGACACGTCGAGCCCGTCCTTGCCCGACACCCAGTGGACCGGCGCGTCGAGGTGGGTGCCGGTGTGCTCGCCGGTGTGGATGTCGTTCCAGTACCAGGCCGGGCCCCGGTCGTCGTAGCGGCTGAGCTCCTCGAGGCGGAACCGGCTCGTGTTCGCCAATGGCGGCGGCAGCTCCAGGATCGGCGTCGACTCCTGGAGTGGGGTGGTGAGGTCGACGACCTCGACCGCGCCGGAACGCGTCGCATCGAGCACGGCGGACAGAACGGACATGTTGCTCCTCGGCAGCCGGGTGTCCTGTCACCTTGGTGCTTCATGGCCGACCGCACCATCCCGGGGTGCCGGAGGCCTGCGGTGCGGCGGCGCCAATCCGCGCGCGGTGCCGGGCCGTCTCGGATACGCTCGAGATGCTCATCGAGGGGCGTGGCTCAATTGGCAGAGCAGCGGTCTCCAAAACCGCAGGTTGTAGGTTCGAGTCCTGCCGCCCCTGCGATACGGCGCTCCGACCGTTCGCCGATAGGCCCGCGCCTGACGTATCCGGGTCCGCTGCCCGTCACTCCACCTCCTGCAGGACGGAGTGGCGGGAGGTGCGCCGGTGGCGAACCCGATACGGCCGGTGGGACGCACGGGACCGGTCGACGTGCTGCGCGCGCTGGCGGAGACCGACGACGATGTCGAGGTCCGAGAGCTGGCGGAGAGCGTGCTGGCCCTCGTGTCGGAGCGGGACGGCGCGGCCGTCGCGAGCACGAGCGGGGCGGCGGCGATCGAGCTGGCCGCGACGGTCCGGGCCCGCTTCCGGGTGCGGACCGGGTTCCCGCACCGGCTCGGTGCACTGGCCGGGCTCTCCGGCGCGGACGCCGAGGCACTGCTCACCGATCTCGTCGCCGCGGCGCTGGCCCCGCTGGGTCGCGGCGACTCCCGAGATCGGCGCAGCGCACGCCTCGCCCGGGTCGCTGCGGCCCTGCCGGCCGCCCGGGCCGGGCTGCCGGCAGACGCCGTACCGGGAGATCCCGAGATGCGTCCGGCGCTGGGCGGCCTGCTCCGGTTCGTCGCCGCGGCGGAGATCCTCTGGCTGACGGAGCCGTGGCTGGGGGCGCCCGATGTGGGCACCCGGCTCTACGTGCTGGATCTGCTGCGCTCGGTCCTGGATCCCGACGGGTCGGCGGAGGGCGCCGAAGAGCAGCTCTGCGACCTCGTGTGCGCGCCGCCCCTGTTCTCTGCGCCCCCTGAGATCGACGTTGCGGCGAGCCTCGAGTTTCCGACGATCGCCGCAGAGGCCACACGGCCCGCCTACGCCCGGCTCGACGCACCCGACCGGGTCGCTCCGGGCGCGGCGTTCGAGCTGCGGGTGGGGCTGGCCGAGGCGCCGTCCGACGCCGTCGTGCAGGACGCACCGTTCGGTGTGCCCGTAGCGGCGTTCTCGCTGACCGTCCAGGTCATCGCCCCCGGGTTCCGGCTGCTCGGCGGCACCGACTGGGAGCGGACGATCGCGGTGTCGCCCGACGATCCGTACGCCTACGACGTGCTGCGCCTCGTCGCGCTCGACGGTTTCGTGAAGGCGCGCGCGATCGTCGCCGAGTTCGCGATCGACGGCCGCCCGCTCGGGTACGCGACCCGGGTCGTCGAGGTCGACGGGGCGGACCGGGGGGAGGCCGATCCGCCGCAGACCCCCGGCGCCCCCGGCGGTGTGTGGGTACTGCCCGATCCCGCGGTCGACGACGGTGCCGGCCGACCCGATCTGGAGATCGTGGTCTCCCGCGGCAACGACCTCGGTGGGGCCCGCCTGGTGTGGCTGTGCCGGAGCCGGCACGACGACATCGACGTGCCGAAGGGGCCGATCCAGACGGTGCTGGAGGGCAGCGCCGACTTCGTCCGCCAGTCGATCGCCGGGATCGAGCAGCGGGCCGCGGGGATCGACCGCCGCGAGTACCTGCTGGACGTGAGCCGGCGGATCGGCGAGGCCGTCCCGACGCAGGTCTGGGCGGCGCTGGCGGCGATCGCCGCCCACGCAGGCGGCCCGCCGACGGTGCTGTTCGCCAGCTGGGAGCCGTACCTGCCGTGGGAGCTGGCGCGGGTGCCCGAGCGGTGGATCCCGGACGCGCCCCCGATCCTCGGTGCGCAGGCGGTGCTCGGGCGGTGGACCTACAGCGCAGCGCTGCGCACCGCTGGCCCGCCCTCGTCGATCACGGTCGACGAGCTGGCCGTCGTCACCGGCGACTACGTGGGCACGCTGGCGCTCCCGCAGGCGGAGGCGGAGGCCGACACGCTGCGGGCGAGCTACGGCGCCGTCACGGTCGAGGCGCTCACCCGGCCGATCCTCGACTGCATCGAGGGCACCCCGCGCGCCGACGCGCTGCACATGGCGCTGCACGGCAACAGCACCTACAGCGGCACCAACGACGGCCTGCTCATGCGGGACAAGACCTTCCTCAGCCCCGTGTCCGTCAGCGGCGCTGCCGGGGTGCTGGACGGGCGGCCCAGCCAGATCCGCATGGCGTTCCTCAACGCCTGCCAGGTCGGGCAGGGCAAGCAGCTGCTGGGGGAGTACGCGGGCATGGCGTCGGCGTTCATCGGCGTCGGGTCGGGCGCTGTCGTCGCACCGCTGTGGCAGGTCGACGACGGCATCGCCCGTGAGGTCGCGGAGGCCTTCTGGGCAGCCGTGCTCCCGCAGGCCGCGGGGCAGCCGGTGGGTCCCGCCGAGCAGCTGCGCCGCGAGCGGGCCGCGACCACCGACTGGAACGCGCCCGGCGGGACCCGGCTCGCCTACCTGTTCTTCGGACATCCCTGCCTACGGGTCGTCCGATCAGCACGATCCATCGACACCGACAACGGAGACGCACCATGAGCGACGACCAGCACTTCTGTGTGGTGTTCGGCCCGGAGAACGTCAGCACCGGGACGCGCGCGGCCCTGCTCAAGGAGACCCAGTGGCAGCCGGGCGAGGAGATCAAGGTCTCGTTCCTGGGCGGCGATCCCGGCCTGCAGGACCGCGTCGTGGCCGCCGCGAAGGAGTGGACGGGCCCCGACATGGCCAACCTGACCCTGCAGTTCGTGACCAGCGGGGCCGACATCCGGATCGCGTTCGGACCGGACAAGGGATCGTGGTCCTACCTGGGCATCGTCTGCCAGCAGATCCCGAATCCCGAGCCGACGATGAACTACGGCTGGCTCACCCCGGACTCCTCCGACGACGAGGTGGGCCGGGTCGTGCGGCACGAGTTCGGACACGCGCTGGGGCTCATCCACGAGCACCAGAACCCGGACACGCCGATCGCGTGGAACCGGGCCGCGGTGATCGCGTCGCTGTCCGGGCCGCCGAACAACTGGCCCCTGTCGGTGATCGAGAACAACATCTTCCACCGCGAGGACCCGGCGGCGTTGTCGGGAACGCCGACCGACAAGTCGTCGATCATGATGTACCCGATCCCGAGCTCGTGGACGACCGACGGGTTCTCCGCCGGCCTGAACACCGACCTGTCGGAGACCGACCGGTCGTTCATCCGTGCGGCCTACCCCTGGTGATCGCCGTCGGGGGCCTGCCCGCGGTGGGCCCCCGGCGCGTCCGGGACCCGATGACGGGGGACGTGCGTGATCAACGACCGGCACTTCTGCACCGAGCTGGGGCCTGCGCCGGAGGTTCCCGGCCTGCGGGCCGTTCTCCGCGAGGACCTGCGCTGGGACCGCGGCGACACGATCACCGTCTGCTTCCGAGGCGGTAGCGCTGCGCTGCGCGGGCGGATCGCTGCCGTCGCGCACGAGTGGTTCGCACCCGGCATGGCCGAGCTCGATCTGCTGGTGGTCGACCACGAGCCGGCCGACGTCCGCGTCGCGTTCCGGGCGGGCGCCGGATCGTGGTCGGCGATCGGCACGGCCTGCCGGGACGTGCCGGCGGGCGACCCGACGATGAACTTCGGCTGGCTGACCGACGACTCCGCGGACGCCGTGCTGCGCCCGGTCGTCCTGCACGAGTTCGGCCACGTCGTCGGGCTCGTCCACGAGCACCAGAGCCCGCAGCACCCGATCGCGTGGAACCGCGCGGCCGTGATCGCGGACCTGTCCGGCCCACCCAACCGGTGGGACATCGCGACGATCGAGCGGAACATCTTCGCCACCCACGAGCCCCGCCGCGTCGTGGCCACCGATCTCGACCCGCACTCGATCATGATGTACCCGATCCCACGGGCCTGGACCTGCAACGGGTTCTCCACCGGCTTCAACATCGAGCTGTCGGACCTCGACCGCGAGCTCGTCCGCACGGTCTACACGACGTGACGGCGTTCGAGGTGCCGGTCGGGCCGGCGCTCGTGGTGTCGTTCCAGCGTTACCGCTGCCCCGCGTCCGGCCTGGTGGACGCTCCCGCCGCCAGCTGCGGTGCGCTCCCCGTGCTCACGCCCGGTACCAGGCGTGCTGCTCGTGCCCTGCCCGGACGGCGAGGCGCTGTGGATCGGTCTGCTGCCGGTCGGTGCCGGCGGCGCCGTGACCGTCCGGGCGCTGGACGCAGAGCTGACCGTCCGGGTGCCGCCGGTGCATGCGCTCGCCGGGATGCCCGGTGCATCGGGAGCCGGCCCGCTGTGGGCGATCGCCCGGTACGCCGACGGGGCGCCGGTGTGCCGCCGGATCGATGTGGTGGCGGTGTCCGGGTCTATCGACACATCGGTGCGGGTCGAGCTGATCGACTCCCAGCGGTACGCGGCGCTCGCCGGTCAGCCGCTGCCACCGCTGGACGAGTCGGCCGCCTACGGCGGCTGGCTCCTGCCCTGAGCCGACGCTCAGGTCGTGCCGGCGACGGCGCGGTGCAGCGGCGGCAGCTGGTCGGCGGACACCGTCGCGAACAGGGCGGTGCCGGCCCACGGCAGGACCCGCCCGGCCGGCGGCCCGGCGCGCAGCTCGCGGACGAGCTCATCTGCCGTGCGGGCCGAGGTGAGCGCAGCCAGCAACCGGGCCTCCGCTCGCCCGGTCTCGTCCTCGGCGGCCAGCCCGGTCGCGAGGACCGCCGTGCACTGGCCGAGGGCCACCAGCTGGTGCGCGAAGTCGTTGCGCAGCATCAGCTGCCGGACCGTGGCGCTGCCGAAGCTCGGTCGCCCCGCGATGTCCAGCACGACGAGCGGGGTGTGCCCGCGCCGCGCCAGCCGGCGCACGACGTCGTCCAGGACGGAGCAGGTGACCGTCTCCGGTGCGCCTGGTGTCCACGCCGACGGGTCGTGCCCGAACCCGAGGTAGGGCATCGCGCCGGTGACGTCCATCGTCGCGTTCACGTGCAGGACGTCGACGGGGCCCGGCACCAGCGCGTCGACGGCGACCAGCTGCTCGCGCGGCACGCTGTGCACGGTCCACCCCAGCCGGGCGTAGGCCGACTCCAGATCCGTCCCGCCCGACCGGGGATCGAGATCCTGGGCGCGCCGCACGACGAGCACGGTCCGTGGCCCCGGCGCGGCCAGTGCCCGGATCGCGGCCCACGTCCGCGGCCCCGCGACCCCGTCGGCGTCGAGGTCGACCGTGCGCTGGAACGCGACCAGCGCGCGCGTCGTGAGCGGGCCGTGCAGCCCGTCGATCGGGCCCGGGTCGACGCCGTCGGCAGCGAGGGCCTCCTGCAGCACCCGGACCGCGGCCCGGCCCCCGGTCGCGTCGGTGCCGCGGATGACCGAGCGGACACCGGGGTGGGCCACGAGCGGGATCCCGTCGATCCTGGCGAGCTCCCACGGCAGCTGGGCGAACGGCGACTCGGCGACGATCCGCACGTCGAGGCCGTCGCCGTGCGCGGGCAGGGCCAGCGTCTCGTCGAGGGGCAGGAGCGAGCCGTCGGCCAGCTGCCGGCGCACCCACCCCACCAGCGACGACTTGCCCGTGGTCCGGCTCTCCCGGTGCAGTCCGGCGACCAGCGGATGGGCGGCGGGCAACTCGACCGGGGAATGGCCGGGATGCGCGCTGACGACCAGCCGTCCCTGGGCTCCGAACGTGACCCGCAGGGTCGAACCGGTGGGCTCGATCTGCTCCGGCTGATCGGGTGGGTCGGGGTGCCCCAGCTCCCGCAGGGTGGCGGTCGTCATCAGCCGCTGCTGTGCCGCGGTCGTCGGGTCGTCGGCGAGCTGGGACCGCAGAGCTGTCAGCCGCGCCTGCCACACACCGAGCCGGTGCGCCCCGCCGACGAGGATCGCCTCCGCGTCGTCGACGAGCGCCGCGGCGCCGGCGCGGTCGCCGGCGCGGAGCCGGCGCTGCGCGAGGGTGAGCGACTGGGCGGCCGCCAGCAGCGGGTACGTCACCGGGTCGGGGATGCGGGCGGCGGCGGGGTGTTCGTCGCAGCCGTCGGGGTGGATCCGGTCGGCGGCCCGCAACCAGGTCCAGCCGGCGAGCAGGGATCCGGGCCGCCGCGGGACCGCCGTCCACAGCAGCTCCGCAGCGTCGGTCGCCCGCCCCGCCACGCGCATGAGCTCCGCGGCTCGCCGATCGAGCCACGCCCGGTCCTCGGGGTTGTCGCTCACCCACCGCCGGCCCAGCGGCAGCGCCAGCTTGAGCAGCCCGCGCCCCCACGCCGGCCACACCGGGCAGTCCGGGAGCGCGCCGAGCGCGGTCAGCCGCGCGGTCTCCGGGCTGATCCGCGGCAGCTGCGTCGTCAGGTGCGTGACGACCTCGGCCTCGAGCCCCGGCGCCCAGCACCACGCCGCCAGCGCCACGGCGGCGATCCGCCGGGGATCCGTGCTGCTCATCGCGACGGTGTCGAGCGCCTCGCGCGCGGCGTGCAGGGCAGCGTCGGTCGACCCGCGGCGGGCGGCCACTTCGGCCTGGAGGAGCCGACACCTGGCCCAGACCGGCGAACCGGGCTGCAGGGCCAACCGGGACGCGTCGTCGAGGTGCTGCTGGGCGTCGCGCAGGCTGCCGATCGCCCGCATGAGCACGGCGGCGGCGTGGGCGGCGCACAGCCCGGCCCCCTCGACGTCGCCGATGCGGATCGCGATCTCGCGCGCGCTCTCCAGGTCGGCCAGCGCCGCGTCGACGCGCAGGACCCGGCCCTGTGCCCGGGCCCGCAGCACCAGCACCTCGGCGCGGCGCTGGGGCTCGAGCGCGCCCGTCAGCAGCTGCGTGCAGGTGGCGGCGGCCCTGGCCGGGTCGCCGACGGCGAGCTCGGCCTCGGCCTGCCCGGGGCCGAGCTCCGGACCTGGCTCGGGCCCCGTGGCGAGCTGGACGGCAGCGGCCGGCCGCCCGGTCTGCACGGCCAGCCGGGCCCTGGCCCGCCGCAGCTCCGGCTCCGCGGCCGTGCCCGGGTCGCGGGCGGCGGTGCGGTCCAGCACGACGGCGGCCTCGTCGAGCCGGCCGAGCATGGCTGCGCTCTCGGCGAGCGCGACGGCCAGCCGGGCCGTGACCTCCCGGACGTCGAGCGCGTCGGCCACCGTGACGGCCGCCCGCAGGGTGGTGCGCGCGCCCGCGCGCTGCCCGGTGGTCAGCTGCGCATCGGCGAGCGCCATGAGCACGATGCACCGATCCACCGACGGCACGGGATCCGCCGCGGCCACCGCCGCGAACTGCACGGCGGCCGCTGCGGAATCACCGTGGACCAGCAGCAGTGCCGCGGCAGCAGCGTCTCGTCGTGGCTGCGATGCGCGGTCGGGCCCGTGCTGCTGCGCAGCCGCGAGCGCTGATTCGACCTGGCTCCACGTCGGATGCCCGGCAGGGAGCCGGTCGCGCAGGGCGATGCGGCACAGTGCCCACGCCCGCTCCGAGTGCGCGGCGGCGAGCGTCGCGCGATCGACGACCGGGCCGCCGCCGGGCAGCTCACGCGGGTCGCCGTTCCCGTCGACGTACTCGTCGCGGAGCACCTCGCCGGCGATCCGGGCGATCTCGACGCCGCCGAGCCCGCCCCGGCGGGCCTTGGCGACCGCGGCGCGCCACAGCGGTTCCGCGGCCGGTCCGTCGGCCTGGAACCGGTGGAACAGGGCTTCGCACGTCCAGTCCGTCCAGTGCTCGGGATCCCGCTCGGCGCGGTCGGTGAACCAGGCCGCGGCGTCGCGGTGCAACAGCCGCCCCACCGGACGGGCGGAGACCAGCCGGCACAACGGGTCCTTGACCTGCGGATGCAGCTCCACGGTGTCGTCGGTGCGCGGGGCGAGCCACATCCACGACGTGGTGGCGGCGTAGCGGAGGAAGTGGTCCCACACCGCCGCGAAACCGGCGCCGGGTGCGGGCAGCGGCGCGTCCGTGCGGAACACCGGCAGCGCGCCCGGTGGGCGGGCGTCCAGCGACGGGTCGTCGTCCGGGGTGCCGGCGAACGCGGCGGCGATGCGCGGCAGCAGCACCTGCTCGGCGGTGTCTCGGCGGATCGTGCGCAGCACGCTGCCGTAGCGGAGCAGCCACTGCGCCACCGGGTCGGCCACGCGCGCGACGACCCGGTCGACCACCCAGGCCAGCTCGGGGGAGACCTTGTCGAGCAGCGCGGGAGTCAGCGTCGGGAACCGCTCGACGACGTCGCCCCACACGGCGAGCTGCCACGGCAGCCCCTGTGCCCTGGCCACGATGCCGTCGACGAGCGCGGGATCGGCGACGTGGCGCACCGTGCGCAGGTACTGGGCGCTCTCCTCGTCGGTGAACCCGGGGACCTCCACCGCGAGCGCCGGCCCGAACCCGTCCCGCTCGCGCAGCTCGGTCTCGGTGCGGGTGCGCCGGCCCGACACGACCAGCCGGAGGCCGGAGTCGTCGCTGGTGAGCCGGCGAAGCAGCGCCGTCAGCACCGTCGTGTCGGCCTCCGGGCGCAGCATCGCCTCCTCGACGGTGTCGAGGACGATCAGCACCGGTTCCGGGGTGGGGCCGGCCACGGACTGCAGCTCGTCGAGGAACTGTTCGGTGATCTCCTCACCGTCGACGTCCCATGCGGTGGTGCCGAGTCCGGCGATGGCGGCCCGCGCCGCGCCGGCGGACTGCACCGACAACGCCGCCCGGTAGGACCCGTAGCTGCGCAGCAGGCCGCGGAAGGGGTGGCCGCGCATCTGCCCGGCGAGCTGGTGGGCGATCTCCAGCACCAGCAGGGCCGGATAGCGGGTCGCGTTGACCGGATCGACGGGATGATCGAGATCGACGTAGGCGCACGGCACGCGGTCGGGCACGCAACGGCGCGCCATCAGCCAGCGCAGCAGCGTCGACTTGCCGTATCCGCCGGAGCCGTGCAGCCGGACGACGCGTGGGCCGTCGGGCCGGAGAACCGAGGCGAGCGCGGCCTCCAGTGGTTCCCGGCGCAGGTACCGCGAGGGCTCCGAAGCCAGGTAGGCGGTGCGGAAGAGGTCGCGCGCGACCCGGTAGCGGCTGCGGTCGTGGTGGGCCTCGACGAGCCGGGGCCCGACGAACGGCTGCCGGGTCGGGTCGTCGAGCACGGCGAGCAGGTTGGCGCAGCCGGCCAGGTCTAGCCGGGCGTCGCACCCCGTGAACGCGCGGTCGAACAACTCCTCGGCCCGTTCCTGGTCGACGAGCAGCAGCGCCCGCAGCTCCTCGACCTTGTTGCCGCTGGCAGCGCAGTGGCGGGCGACCGCGTCGGCCAGCCTCCGCAACGGCGGGGCGACGGAGTCGGGGCCACGCGCGGTGTCGCCGGTGAACCACGACTCCCACGCTGCATCCGCCACGCCGGGCGTGACCCGGAACGCGTCGTCGGTGCCCGGCAGCTCCTCGACCAGCCGTCGCCCCAGCAGTTCCGCGAAGCGCCGGCCCGCCGTCGGGGCGCAGGACCGCGGCGTACATCGCCTCGTCGAACAGCGTGACGACGGAGCACCGGGCCAGTGCGTCCCGCACACCGGCCGGGAGGCCGTCGAGCACGGCCGCCGCCAGCACCTGTGCCGTGAGTGGCCGGGTCACGACGCCGCCCCCAGCACGGAGTCCATGACGATGCCGGCCAGGTCGGCGTGGTAGCGCGCCGCGTTGAGGATGCTCTCCGGCTCGAGCAGGCCGTCGGCGACCCTGGCCTTCTCCGTGGCCCAGGTGAGCATGTTCGCGCGCATCGCCGCCCACTTCCCCGTGTCCACCGGATCCGGGCGGATCCGGGTCAGGTACTCGCGCACGAGCGCAGGTGCCTCCGCAGCGCCGAACGGGGGCACCGTGATCTGGCGGCCCAGCGCCACCGACACACCGGCCTCCGGATCGCCCAGCAGGTCCGACAGGCGCTCGGAGCCCTCGACGACGACCACCTGCACGCCGGGCAGCCCGCCGGGCTCTGCGGCCGGCGCGAGCAGCCCGCGCACGAACGCGGCCCGCTCGTCGATCTTGCCGACGTGGTCGAGGACCAGCACGAACGGTTGGGTCCGGGCCAGGCTCACCAGCAGCGCCTGCAGTGACCGGTACGCGTCGTCGGCGGGCGCGAAGGCGACGTTCGGACGAGCCGGTGTGTAGAGGGCGAGGTCAGCGAGGTCGGCCGGACCCGGTGGTGGAGCGCCCGGCTCGGCGCGGGCGAAGGTGGCGCGCAGCCCGGCGGCCGTCTCGGCGCAGCGCTGGGCCGCCCACGGGCCGAGCCAGCACCGCGCCGCGTCGACGATGCCGAGCACGAAGTCGGCCGCGCACACGGTCCCGCGCTCCTCCAGGCTGTGGTGGACGACGCTGTCGCCGCGGACCGCGAGCGCGACGACGCACGAGCGCATCAGCGCGGTCTTGCCGACCCGGCGTCCGCCGGTGACCAGCAGCAGGCTGTCGCCTGCCGCGCGCTGGACCCGGCGCTGCACGGTGCGACGCTGCTGCGCGCGGTCGACCACGTAGCCGACCGAGCGGAAGCCGCGATGGGTGTTGATCACGGTGACGGGATCGACGCGCAGCTCCAGGCCGAGGACGGCGTCGGGTGCGGTGGCGAGCTCGGCGACCGGCAGCGCCCAGTCCCGTGGCTCGACGCCGTCGGTGAAGCAGACGGCGGCCCGGCCGGCGACGACGGCCTCGTCGAGGGGCCTGCGGGCGGCCAGCGCGCGGTACAGCGCGCGGGTGAAGATCGCGGACGATCCCGACGCCACATCGCCCTGCATCGCCACCACCGCGGACGTGCCCCGCTCCAGCAGCGCGGACGTGAGCGCCCTGGCCAGCCGGGACGCCTTGTTCGGTTCGTCGGCGGTGCGGCAGGCGTTGAGCACCGCCAGTCGGGGCTTGGTCGGCAGCGACAGCATCGCGCCGGTGATGAAGTCCGCGGTGAGGTTCCACGGCGGCGCCCCCGGCGGGCGCATCTGCACGCCGGGCCCGTCGGACGTGCGGATCCCGTGCCCGATGACGTGCACGACGTCGGGAGCGATGTCGGGGTACGCCTCGTAGAGCGCGCGCTCGGTCGGCGCGGTCAGCACCTCCACCTGCCAGCAGCACGGGGTGCCGCGCAGGCCCTCGTGGACGGCGTCGATCTCGTCGTCGGTGGCGAGCCCGGCATCACCGGGATCCCCGACGATCACCAGCAGGTGCACCGGCAGCGGCGAGCGCGGGGCCGGGTCCGTGAACGGCAGCCGCGCCCGCGCGGCGGGCAGTGCGGCGTCGCGGAAAGGGACCACGCCCTGCGGGGTGCGCAGCAGCTCCCACGGCAGGGCCTCCAGCTCCTGCGCGCGCACGTCGAGCAGCAGCGGGCACAGCTCCGGCACCTGCCACGCTGCGGCCAGCCCGGCCGCGTCCAGCAGGTCGTAGAGCAGCAGCCCGGCCTTCTTCACCTGCGGCTCGGACGGGCCCGGCCGGACGATCGAGGGGAGTTCGGGCAGCTCGTCACAGCCGAACCGGCCGGCACTCTCCGCCACGACGGCCCCGCAGCCGTCGACGCGGCGGAACGAGACCGGGTAGCTGCCCGCCACCGCCTCCCCGACGGTGACGTGGAGGCGATGCTCCGCTGCGCTGGGCGGCACCGGGCCTCACACCACTACGTCGGTGCTCGTCGCGCGGTCATCCGCCATGGAAGGACGAGCCACGGGCCCGACCTGCTGATACCACCGATCGGTGACCGGAACCGACCGGCCCGCCGGAGGCGGATCAGGACTTGCGCGCCTCGACGAGGTAGCGGTGGTCGTGGAACACGACGGGACCGCGCTCCCGGATCGCCCCGTCGAGCTCTCGCAGCTTCGCGTCGTACCGATGTACGTCGAAGTCGGGCACCTGCCAGCTCACGGCGTTCAGGAAGTACACGAGCGCACCGATGTCGTGGAGGGCGTGTTCGAGCACCTCTTCCTGCCCGTCGACGATCGCCAGCCCGGCTGCCTGCAAGGCCGTGCTCGTGGCGTCGAGCGTCGACGTCTCCGCGTAGTCGCCGGCCGGCGCACCCAGCGCCGCGTTCAGGTCGGCGAGGTTGTGCCCGCCGACGCCTTGGACGAGGTAGGTGCCGCCCGGGCGGAGCACGCGAGCGATCTCGGTGGCCGGCGCATCACCGTGGCGGTTGACGACGAGGTCGAACTCACCGTCCGAGGCGGGCAGCTCGTCGCCGTCGGGTACCCGCAACTCGACGCCCAACGGGGCGAGGCGGCTGCGCGCGAGGGAGACGTTCGGCTCCCAGCTCTCCGTGGCGACGCTGTGCTCGGGCAGGGGAGCGAGACTCGCGAGCAGCTCGCCGCCGCCGGTGCACAGATCGAGGAGACTCGTCGCGGCGCCGGCGAGCTGCCGGACTCGGCCGTCGTACGACCATGACGGCTCGGTTTGATGCGACCGACCGCGGAGCCAGCTGAAATCCCAGCCCCGGAAGGGCGCGTCGAGCGCCTCGGCCACCAGCACGTCGTAGGGCCTCATGCGCGCGACGTTAGCGCTGCGCCCACCCTGGACACGCCTGGTTTTCAGCCGAGATCGTGATCATGTCGGGCCATTCAGCTGCTAGCGGTTCGCCGGGGTCTTGGACAGCTCGTCCACCAGCAGCGCGACGAGCGCCGCGTGCTGCACGTCGGTCGAGGACCCGACCTCCTCGCCGGAGCCGTCGAGCGCGGTGGCCGCGAGGCCCGCCTTGCTGTCGATCAGCTCGGCGATGCGGGCATCGATGGTCTGCGCGGCGATGATGCGCCAGGCGGTGACGGGTTCGGTCTGGCCGATGCGGTGGCTGCGGTCGATGGCCTGGGTCTGCTCGGCGGCCGTCCAGGACAGCTCGGCGAGCACGACGTTCGACGCGACCTGCAGGTTGATGCCCACGCCGGCCGCGGTCAGCGAGCAGACGACGACGGCGACCTCGGGATCGTTGACGAAGGCGTCGATGTTCTGCTGCCGCGCCTTGGACGTCTGGTCGCCACGGATCGAGGAGAACCGGACACCCTGCTGGGTGAACGTCGCCTCGGCGGCGTCCATCACGTCGACGTGCTTGGCGAAGAAGACGACCTTGCCGGCGCTGCGCGCGAGCTGCGCCGCGTAGTCGGCGGCGAGCTCGGCCTTCGCCTGCCCGATGCGGCGCATCATGCTGAAGACGTTGTCGCCGGACTTGGCGTTGGCCGCGTCCTTCAGCTCCCAGCGGGCCACCTGCGCGACGAGGTCGTGGTCGATGCCCACGACGTCGCCACCGGCGCGGCCGTCGGACGTGCGCGCGGCCAGCGCGGTCTCGTACCGCGAGACGAGTCGACGGGCGAGGTCGCGCTCGGCCGCCCGGATCGAGCGACCGGCGGGCCCGTCCAGCTCGACGGGCAGGTCGGCGATGCGGCGTGCCGGGATGTCGGCCGCGACGTCGATCTTGCGGCGCCGCACGATGCCCATGTCGACGACGCACTGGCGGGCCGCGCCGTAGAACCCGGGGATGGCGGGGGTGAGGCCGGTGTCGTCGAGCGCGTGCATCAGGTCGACGCGCGGCTTCTTCTCGTCGATCCAGCCGAGGAACTGCCAGATGGCCAGGAAGTCCTCGATGTCGTTGATCAGCGGCGTGCCCGTGAGGGCCATCATCAGCGGGCGCGTGGTGCGCTCGCGGATGCGCTCGGCCAGCCGCAGGACGTTCTGCGAGCGCTGCGACGACTTGTTCTTGATGAAGTGCGCCTCGTCGACGACCATCCCGCGCAGGCCGAAGTCGCCGAGCCAGCCGACGTGCCGGTCGAGCACCTCGTAGTTGACGATCACGATGTCGGCGAACCCGTCGATCGTGTCGCCGTTGCCGTGGATGACGGTGGCCGAGCGGCGGGGTGTCCACAGCCCCACCTCGCGTGCCCAGTTCGTCTTGACGACGTTCGGCACGACGACGAGCAGGGGATAGGCGTTGGCCGCCTCTGCGGCGAGCAGCGCCTGGGCGGTCTTGCCGAGTCCCGGCTCGTCGGCGAGCAGGAAGGTGCGGTGGCCCGCCGCCGCGGACGCGACCAGCTGCGCCTGGTGCAGCATCAGCTCGCGGCCCTGCCGCGTGTTGCGCGTCGACGGCTCCGGCAGCTCCATGCACGCCGACGCGCCGGCGCCGGCACGCTCGAACGAGCTGAGGAGCGGGCCGAGCAGTTCCCAGGTGGCGAGCCTGGTCGCCTTGGGCGCGGCCGGCCGGGAGGCCGAGAAGTCGGGGGCGAGGAACGGGTTGGCCAGCTGTCGTGAGATGACCGACTGCGGCACGACCTTGGGTTTCGCCTCGGCGGCGGAGGGCTCCGCGGGCGGCGGTTCCTCGACGACCGGCTCGAGGCCGGCGCTGCGCATCATGTCCCGCATGACCGACCGCGCGTCGGAGGTGACCGCGGCGTTCTCGTCGAGGAGCGAGAGAAGCCCGCTGTCGCGGACGGCGGTCTTCGCCAGGAGCATCGCGATCTCGTCGAGCCGCTTGAGCTGGTCGTTGCGGTTGTTCTCGCTGATGGCCTCGTCCGCGCGGACGCGGGCGCGTTCCTCGCGCAGCATCAGCGCGACGGCCTGGAACTTCGTACGTGTCGTGAGCGTGACCCGACCGCTCCGCAGTGCCGCTTCGATCTCCCGGACGGTGCGGGAGAGCACCGATACGACGTCGTCGCGCTCACGGCGCTGTCGTCGTTGCGGAGCATTGCGGCGAGCCCTGGTAGCGGGCTGGCCTTGTCGAGCCACGAACTCCTCCTCGGGGATGTTCGGCACAGCAGGGGGTCGGCAACGACATCACGGAACGAGCGCCGCAGCGGCTCGTCCGGGACGCGATTCGGCCCTCGGAGCAGCGGGTGATCGACATCGGTGCACCGACCGGCCCCCAGACTGGGACCGTGCGACCACCCGTCGATCTCACCGCACCCGACCGCGCGAGCAGCATGCATCGACGGCGGGTCCTCTACATCCTAGCGCCCTGGGGCCGATGACGGTGCAGATCGGCCCCAGGGGTGTGTCGCGAGTTCGCCGTCGATCAACTTCCCCGGTACGTCGAGTACGCGAACGGGGAGAGCAGCAGGGGCACGTGGTGGTGCGCGGACGGGTCCGTGACGGTGAAGCTGATGACGACCTCGGGGTAGAAGCCCTGCGGGAAGACCGCGGCGGTGTCGAAGATCAGCCGATGGACGCCCGTCTCCAGGTCACCCACGTCGCGCGCCCGCCCGTCGGCGTCCGTGCGGGCCTCGGCGACGACGGCTCCGGCGCGCTCCAGCCGGACGGACACACCCTCCGCCGGCTGCCCGGTCACGGCGTTCAGCACGTGGGTCGACAGACTCACCGCAGCCCTCGCTTGCGCTCGGGCAGCGCTTCGCGCAGACGCAGTGCTGATGATTCGCTCGCAAGCTCGCTCATGAGATCGCCTTCGCCAGTCGCAGTCGGTTGATGGCGGCCAGCTCACGCAGCGCGGTGCGGCGCTCGGTCTCGTCGTCGTGGTCGAGGCGGACCGTCAGGTCGGCGAGCAGCTCCTCGCCGCTGCGGCCCGCGGCGCAGACGAGGTAGACGCGGCCGAACCGGTCCTCGTAGGCGCGGTTGGCCTGCGCGAGCGCGTCCAGGACGTGGTCTCCGACCCCGCCCTGCTCCGCGGCCGAGCGCCCGGACGCGCCGCGGTCGCCGATGCGCGGGTGCCCGGCCAGCGCGGCGTCGAGATCGGCCGGGGCGAGGGCAGCGTCCGCGGCGTCGAGCAGCTTCTCGATCGACGGGAACGGGCGGGCGTCGGCGACGCGGCCGGCCCACTCCGGCGCGGTGCAGGAGGAGAGCAGGGCGGCGACCGCCTGCTCCCGGGTCAGGTCGTTGAAGGCCGTGAGGTTCACGCGGCGAGTCTCCGTCCGACGGACTCCAGCAGGGGACCGGGGTCGGCGCGGCACTGCGCCTCGTCCGGGCACAGCTCCGTCAGCGCGTGGGCGGCCGTGAACCCCGCCGCGGCCAACTGCGCGTCGTCCAGGTCGCGCACACCACAGACTGCGATGACGGGCACTCCGGCCGAGCGGGCGGCGGCCGCCACCCCGGCCGGGGCCTTGCCGTGCAGCGTCTGGATGTCGAGCCGGCCCTCGCCCGTGACGACGAGGTCGGCGCCGGCGAGGGCCGCGGCGAACCCGACGACCTCCAGCACGACCTCGATCCCCGGCCGCATCTGCGCGCCGAGCACGGCGAGGGCGGCGAATCCCGACCCCACCGGCCGCACCTGCGCCGGGCAGCTGCGCGGCGGCGGGATCGACGAGCTCGGCGAGCCGCGCGAGGCCCCGTTCCAGCAGAGCGATGTCCGATGTGGACGCACCCTTCTGCGGCCCGTACACGGACGGGGCCCCGTCGGCCCATCAGCGGGTTGTCGACATCGCTCGCGAGGACGATCTCCACGCCCGCGAGCCGCGGGTCCAGCCCGTCCAGCTCCACGGCGGCCAGCCGGTGGAGCGCGCCGCCGCCGTCGGGCAGGACGCTGCCCGCGTCGTCGAGGAAGCGGGCGCCGAGCGCGGCGAGCATCCCGGTGCCGCCGTCGGTGCCCGCGCTGCCGCCGACCCCGAGCACGATCCGGGTGGCGCCGGCGTCGAGCGCGGCCCGGACAAGTTCGCCGGTGCCGCGGCTGCTGGCGCCGAGCGGATCGGGTCCGGCGGGCAGCAGCACGAGCCCGGACGCCGCGGCCAGCTCGACGACGGCGGTCCCGTCGCGCAGGGCGAACGCGCTGCGCACGCAGGCCCCGGTCGGGCCGCTCACCTCGACCGGGACCCGCTGGTACCCGGCGGCGACGGCGGCGTCGAGTGTGCCGTCCCCGCCGTCGGCCACCGGCAGCTCCACGGCCACCGCCCCGCCCGCGCGCAGCCCGGATGCCAGGCGAGCTGCGACTTCGGGGGCGGTGGCCGAGCCCTTGAACTTGTCCGGCGCCACCAGGACGTGCCCCATCAGCGCAGTCCCATCAGCGCAGTGGGACGGTGGCGGTCGGGGCGTCGGCGGCCGAGGCCGCCAAGTCCTCGAACTCCGTGACGTTGTCCAGCTCGGTGCCCATCGCGATGTTCGTGACCCGCTCCAGCACGACCTCGACGACGACCGGCACGCGGTGCACGGCCATCAGCTGCCGGGCCCGGGCGAACGCCGACTGCAGCTCGCGGGGATCGGTGACCCGGATCGCCTTGCAGCCCAGCCCCTCGGCGACCTTCACGTGGTCGACGCCGTACTTGCCCAGCTCCGGGGAGTTGATGTTGTCGAAGCCGAGCTGCACGCAGTAGTCCATCTCGAACCCGCGCTGCGCCTGCCGGATCAGCCCCAGGTAGGAGTTGTTCACGACCACGTGCAGGTACGGCAGGTTGAACTGCGCGCCGACCGCCAGCTCCTCGATCATGAACTGGAAGTCGTAGTCGCCCGAGAGCGCGACGACCGTCGCGTCCGGGTCGGCGACGCAGACCCCGAGCGCGGCCGGTCCCGTCCAACCCAGTGGGCCGGCCTGCCCGGCGTTGATCCAGTGCCGCGGCCGGTAGACGTGCAGGAACTGCGCCGCCGCGATCTGCGAGAGCCCGATGGTGGTGACGTAGCGGGTGTCCGGGCCGAACGCCAGGTTCATCTCCTCGTACACCCGCTGCGGCTTGACCGGGATGTCGTCGAAGTGCGTGCGGCGCTGCATGGTGCCCTTGCGCTCGGCGCACTCCGCGCACCCACTGCGATCCGCTGCGGCAGCGTCCGCTCGCGGGCAGCGGCCAGGATCTCCCGCAGGAACGCGCCCGCATCGGAGACGATCCCGAAGTCCGGGGAGAACACCCGGCCGATCTGCGTCGGCTCGATGTCGACGTGGACGAACGTGCGCCCGTCGCGGTAGACGTCCAGGCCACCGGTGTGCCGGTTGGCCCAGCGGTTGCCGATGCCCAGCACGAGGTCCGACGCCAGCATCGTCGCGTTGCCGTAGCGGTGCGCGGTCTGCAGCCCGGCCATGCCCGCCATCAGCGGGTGGTCGTCCGGAATCGCGCCCCAGCCCATCAGGGTGGGCACGACCGGGATGTCGAGCAGCTCGGCCAGCTCCACCAGCTCGTCGCACGCGTCGGCGTTGACGATGCCGCCGCCGGCGACGATCAGTGGCCGCTCGGCACCGGCCAGCAGGTCGAGGACCTTCTCGACCTGCGCGCGGGAGGCCGCGGGCCGGTGCACGGGCAGTGGCTCGTACGTCTCGATGTCGAACTCGATCTCGGCCTGCTGCACGTCGATCGGGAGGTCGATCAGCACCGGCCCGGGCCGGCCGGACCGCATCAGGTGGAACGCCTGCGCGAACACGCCGGGCACCTGCCCGGGCTCGCGGACCGTCGTCGCCCACTTCGTGACGGGCGCGGCGATCGAGGAGATGTCGACGGCCTGGAAGTCCTCCTTGTGCAGCCGCGCGACCGGCGCCTGACCCGTGATCGCCAGGATCGGGATCGAGTCGGCCGACGCCGAGTAGAGGCCCGTGATCATGTCGGTGCCGGCCGGGCCGGACGTGCCGACGCAGACGCCGATGTTGCCCGGCCGGGCGCGGGTGTAGCCCTCGGCCATGTGCGAGGCGCCCTCGACGTGTCGGGCGAGCACGTGCGCGATCCCGCCGTTGAGGCGCAGGGCCGAGTAGAACGGGTTGATCGCGGCGCCGGGCAGCCCGAAGGCGTGCGTCACGCCCTCCTTGACGAGGATCGCGACGGCGGCGTCGATGGCGCGCATGCGGGTCATGGCTCGATTCCTTCCCTGCCGGACAGTTGCAGGACCTGCAGCAGCAGCGCGCTGTGGTCCAGGCCGCCGTGCCCCTGCGCGCGCAGCGACGCGACCAGCTGGGCGACGTGCGCCCCCAGCGGGATCGCGACGCCGGCCTCGCGGGCGGCGGCGGTGACGATGCCGAGGTCCTTGTGGTGCAGGTCGATGCGGAAGCCGGGCTCGAACGTGCGGGCCCGCATCCCGGCGGCCTTGCGGTCGAGCACGGTGCTGCCGGCGAGCCCGCCGCCCAACACGGCGGTCGCGGCCTCGGTGTCGACCCCGTGCGCCTCCAGGAACACCAGCGCCTCGGCGAGCAGCTGGATGTTGCCGGCGACGATGAGCTGGTTGGCGGCCTTGACGGTCTGTCCCGACCCGGCCGGGCCCACGTGCACGACCGTCGATCCGACGGTCTCGAGGTAGGGCCGGGCGGCGGCCACGTCGTCGGCGGCCCCGCCGACCATGATCGAGAGCTTGCGCTCGATCGCGCCGGCCTCGCCGCCGCTCACCGGGGCGTCCACCACGCGGATGCCGCGCTCGGCGCCGGCGTCCGCCACCCGGCGGGCGACGTCGGGACGGATGGTGGAGCAGTCGATGTGCAGGGTGCCGGGCTTGGCGTTGGCGTAGATCCCCGCCTCGCCCTCGACCAGGGCCTCCACGTCCGGGCTGTCGGGCACCATCGTGATCACGACGTCGGCCTCGCGGACGGCGTCGGCGGTGTCGGTGGCGGCCCGCCCGCCGCGCGCCACGAGCGCGTCGACGGCGGGGCGGGAGAGGTTGTGGCCGATCACGTCGTGGCCGGCGTCGATCAGGTGCCCGGCCATGGGGGCGCCCATGATCCCGAGCCCGATGAAAGCGATGGTGGTCATGACCCCTCCTCGCTGGCGCTCGTCGGCGCCATGCCCCGTGGTGCTGTGCTGATTGATGACCTCGCAAGCTCGGTCATGTCTGCTCCTTCATCCAGTCGAACGCGCGCTCGCTGGTGGTGGACGGGACGTACTCGAGGCCGACCCAGCCGGCGTAGCCGGCGGCGTCGAGCGCCGCGAGGTGCGCGCGCAGCGGCACGGCGCCCGTGCCGGGCTCGTGCCGCCCGGGCGCGTCGGCGATCTGCACGTGCCCGATCCGGTCGGCGTGGTGCTCGATCACGGCCGCGATGTCGTCGCCGTTGACGGCGAGGTGGTAGAGGTCGAACAGCAGCGCCACGCGCGGAACGCGGTCCGCCACGGCGAACGCCTCGGCCGCGGTCTTCAGCGGGTAGGCGGCCACCCCGGAGAGCGGCTCCAGCACCACCGTGCCGGGCAGCAGCGCGGCCGCACGGCCCAGGTTCTGGACCGCGACGTCGTCCTGGTCGCGCGGATCCACGCCGTCGAGGCGGTTGCCGTAGAGGGCGTTGAACGCGATCGTGCCCAGGCGCTTCCCGAGCGCGGCGGCGATGTCGATGCTGTCGCGGACCTCGTTCTCCCGGCCTGGCCACGAGATCAGCCCGCGGTCGCCGCCGGCCATGTCGCCCGCGGCGAGGTTGAGCGCGGTCAGCTCGACCCCGGTGTCCTCGATCGCGCGGGCGAACGCCTCCACCTCGGCATCGGCGGGGGCGGCGGAGGCGAACGGCCACCAGAACTCGACGGCCTCGAAGCCGGCGTCGCGGGCCGCGGCGGGCCGCTCCAGCAGCGGCAGCTCGGTGAACAGGATCGAGCAGTTGACGGAGTAGCGGAGGGTCATCACGGGTTCCTTCGACGAAGATCGGGTCGAGTGCACGGTTTCCGCCCTTCGGAGGGCGGAAAGGGTGATCTCGACGCGATCATGAGTGCCAGCGGGCGGCGAGGGCAGCGCGGCCACGGTCGGTCGGCGTGCCGTGCAGGCGCAGCCGGGCCATGCCGCCGTCGGGGAAAGCGTCCAAGCGCACGGCAGTGCACGGGGGTACGTCGGTGAGCACGAAGCGGTTGCGGGCGTCGGGTTCCAGCCTGGTGCGGGGGAGCAGCTCGTGCCACTCGCCGTCGACCAGGCCCGAGAGCGACGCCCAGCCGGGCGCGTTGTGCAGGTACCAGCTGGTGTCCAGCTCGGCGACGGCGATCGTGCCCTCGCAGGCCAGCGCGATCTCGACGTGCTCGTGCCCGTCATCGCGGCGCCGGGCGGTCTCCCAGCCTTCGCCCATGGACCGCGCAGGCCCGGGCAGGAGCAGGTTGTTCGGAGAGCCGAAGAAGCCGTCCGAGCACCCGGTGACCCGTCCGCCCAGCTCCATGGCCGCGAGATCGACGGTCCCCAACGCGTCCACCAGCTGCGGATCCGGGGTGGCCTCGCCGTGCACCCGCAACCGGGCGACCCCGCCGTCAGGGAAGATCGACAGGCGCACCCGGGTGACGGGCCGCGGGCAGGCCACGCCGAACACGTTCTCGGTGTCGCCCTTGATGCCGCTGCGGGGGACCAGCTCGATCCACGTCCCGTCGACGGCCAACCCCTCGATGGCCGCCTCGGGCGGGTAGTTGCCCACGAAGAACGCGGTGTCGACGACGATCTCCCGCACGATCCCGGGGGTGCCCAGCCGGACCTCCGCCGAGTCGTGCCCGGGTTCGCGGCGGCGGCGGGTCTCCCAGCCGTCGTAGACCTTGCCGTCGGGCCCGAAGGTGGTCGGGTCGAACACCGGGGGACCGGGCGTGATCAGGTTCTGGCGGGCGGCGAACGCCTCGTCGTCGGCCGTGACGACGGCCCCGCCGAGGTCGCGGCGCGCCAGGTCGGGCAGCTCCATCATCGGTTCCTCTCCAGGAGTCGCCCTCGCGGGCCGGCGATCGGTGCTCCGCGCAGCCAGGTGCCGCGCACGACACCGATCAGCTCGCGGCCGGCGTAGGGGGTGGTCGGGTGGCGGTGCTGCAGCTCTCCCACGGTGAACGTCGCGTCGGGAGCGAAGACCGTCAGGTCGGCGTCGTGGCCAGGGGCGATGCGGCCCTTGGTGGCGAGGCCGGCCAGGGCGGCCGGCCGCTCGGCCATCCATCGGACGACGTCGACGAGATCGTGACCGCGCCGCCGGGCCTCCGTCCACACCACGGGCAGCGCCAGCTGCAGCGACGCGATGCCGCCCCAGGCCTGCCCGAAGTCGCCTCGCTTGAGCTCCGGGGTGCAGGGGGAGTGGTCGCTGACGACCATGTCGATCGTCCCGTCGGCCAGCCCCTGCCAGAGCGCGTCGCGGTTGCCGGCCTCCCGGACGGGCGGGCAGCACTTGAAGCGCGTGTCGCCGTCGGGCACCTCCTCCGCGGTGAGGCTCAGGTAGTGCGGGCACGTCTCGACGGTGATGGCGACGCCGTCGGCGCGGGCGGCTGCGATCATCGGCAGTGCCGCGGCAGCCGAGAGGTGCACGATGTGCACGCGGGCGCCGGTGGCCCGGGCCGCGGTGAGCAGCCGTGCGATCGCCGACGTCTCCGAGGCATCTGGTCGGGAGGCGACGAAGTCGGCGTAGCGGTCGCCAGTGGCCGCGGTGACCAGCTCCCCGTCCTCGGCGTGCGCGATGAGCAGCCCACCGAAGGACGCCAGTTCCCGCATGGCGGGCTCGGGATCGAGGAGCGGAGGGAACTCCGGCACCCCGCTGTCGATCATGAAACACTTGAAGCCCGCGACGCCGGCCTCGTGCAGGGCGCGCAGCTCGCCGAGGTTGCCCGGTACCGCACCGCCCCAGAACGCGACGTCGACGGCGCACTGCCCGTCGGCGGCCTTGCGCTTGATCTCCAGCGCGGCCACGTCGATCGTGGGCGGCAGGGAGTTCAGCGGCATGTCGACGATGGTGGTGATCCCACCGGCGGCGGCGGCCCGGGTGGCCGAGGCATAGCCCTCCCATTCCGTGCGACCCGGCTCGTTGACGTGCACGTGCGCGTCGACGAGCCCCGGCAGCAGCACCTCGTCGTCGGCCAGCACGACCTCCGGGGCGGCGACGGGCGCATCGAAAGGCAGCACGGCGGAGATGTGCTCCCCCTCGACGAGCACGGCGGCGGGCCGCACGGTCCCGTCGACGACAGCACGCCGCGCCCGCAGGACGACGTCACACATCGTGTGCGGTCCTCACACACTCTGCAGCATGTGTGCCGACCACACTCGCTGTGTGACGTCGCCAGCTGGCTGCCGCGCTGATGTCGACCGTGTGCACCTTCGGCTTGCCTCGGCGTAGCACCATCGCGAGCGCACCCGAGCCGTCGGCCAGTTCGATCACGCCCAGCTCCAGGCCCAGCGGCTCACCGGGCAGCAGCACCTCGCGCAGCTGCTCGTAGCTCAGGTCGTAGACCTCGCCCTCCACCGCGGCACCCGTGCCGATGTCCTCCAGCGCGGGGTAGCGGTCGTCGACAGCGTGGAAGCGGTAGCGCGGCGCGGTGGTCGTCGCGGCCACGAGTGGGGCGTCGCCGACGAGGTGGTGGTCGGCGCCGCCGGCCATGGCGGTGCCGTTGAGGAACATGCGGGGCACGTCGGGTCCTTCCGTTTTCGGGCACGCCGGCTAGCCGCACGTCGTGACGTGCGGCTACCGGGCGGGGCTCAGGTGCCGGTGATGTGCTCGGGCCGGACGGGCACGCGCCGCAGCGCCTTGCCCGTCGCCGCCCGGATGGCCGCCGCGACGGCGGGCCCGGAGGAGATCGTCGGCGGCTCGCCCACGCCGCGCACGCCGTAGGGCGCGTGCGGGTCGGCGTACTCGAGCACCTCGATCTTCATCGGCGGCATGTCGAGGATCGTCGGGATCAGGTAGTCGGTGAACGACGGGTTCCGCACGTGCCCGTCCTTGACGAGGATCTCCTCCATCAGCGCGAGGCCCATGCCCTGGGCGCTGCCGCCCTGGATCTGGCCGATGACGGCGTCGGGGTTGATCGCCTTGCCGACGTCCTGCGCGGTGTCGAGCGCGACCACCTTGACCAGGCCGAGATCGACGTCCACGTCGACGACGGCGCGGTGCGCGGAGAACGCGTACTGCACGTGCGCGGTGCCCTGCCCGGTCTCCGGGTCGATGGGGAAGGTGGGCCGGTGCCGCCACTCGACGGTCTCCTCGACCGCCTCGTCACCCAGTACCTCGGCGAGCGTGGCGACGACCTCCCCGGTCGCGGAGACGATCTTGTCGCCGTCCAGCCGGACGCCCGGGTGATCGACCCGCGCGAGCAGGGTCGCGCGGACGGCCTCGCAGGCCGCCTTGACCGCGCCGCCGGTCACGTACGTCTGCCGCGACGCCGAGGTGGAGCCGCCGGACCCGACCGTCGTGTCCTTCGGGTGCACGACGACCCGCTCCACACCCAGCTCGGTGCGGCAGATCTGCTGCTCGACGGTGATCAGGCCCTGCCCGACCTCCGCCGCCGCGGTCTGCACGGTGACGACGGGCTCGCCTGCGGTCAGCTCCAGCCGCACGCGGGCGGTGGAGTAGTCGTCGAAGCCCTCGGAGAAGCCGACGTTCTTGTACGTGACGGCGTAGCCGATGCCGCGCACGACGCCCTCGCCGTGGGTGGTGTTGGAGACCCCGCCGGGGAGCTCCCGGATGTCGAACGAGGTGCGCTCCTCCGGGAGCGGCAGGTCCCTGACGATCCTGATCAGCTCGGCGACGGGCGCCGCGGAGTCGATCAGCTGGCCGGTGATGTTGTGGTCGCCCTCGCGCATCCCGTTCAGCGCGCGGATCTCGATCCGGTCGACACCGACGGTGTCGGCGAGCTCGTCCATCAGCGCCTCGTGCGCGAACGCGGCCTGCACGCAGCCGAAGCCGCGCATCGCGCCGCACGGCGGGTTGTTCGTGTACACGCCGCGGGCGTCGACGCTGCACGCTCGGGAAGTTGTACGGGCCCATGCCGAGCGTGCCGCCGTTGCCGACCACCGCACCCGTCGACGACGCGTAGGCGCCGCCGTCGAACAGGATGTCGGCCTTGCCGTAGACCAGCGTGCCGTCGGGCTGCGCGCCGAACTCGTAGCGCAGCCAGGCGGGATGCCGGTGCACGTGGCCGTAGAACGACTCCTCGCGGGAGTAGCTCATCTTCACCGGCTTGCCGGTGTGCATGGCGAGCAGGCAGGCGTGGACGTGCATCGACAGGTCCTCGCGGCCGCCGAACGCGCCGCCGACCCCGGCCAGTGACAGCCGGACCTTCTCGGCCGGCATGCCCAGCACGCGGCAGATCTGCCCCTGGTCGACGTGCAGCCACTGGGTGGCGACGAACAGGTCGATCCCGCCGTCCTCCGCGGGCACGGCCAGGCCGGACTCGGGGCCGAGGAAGGCCTGGTCCTGCATGCCGACCTCGAAGTCCAGCGCGACCACGACGGGCGCGGTGGGCGCCGGGTCGCCGCGGCGGATCTGCATCTTGCGCACCAGGTTGCCGTGCGCGTGGACCTGCGGGGCGTCGTCGTCGAGGGCCTTGCGGGGATCGGTCAGCGCGGGCAGCTCCTCGTAGGTCACCTCGATGCGCTTGGCGGCGCGGCGGGCGGTCTCGGGGTGGTCGGCGGCGACGAGCGCGACCGGCTCCCCCTCGTAGCGGACGACCCCGGCGGCCAGCGCCGGCGTGTCGAGGTGCTCCAGCCCGACGGCGTTCTCGCCGGGCACGTCGTCGGCTGTGAGCACGGCGTACACGCCGGGCAGCGCGAGCGCCGCCGCGATGTCGATCGACACGATGCGGGCGTGCGGGTGCGGGCTGCGCAGCGTGACGCCCCAGCACATGTCCTCGTGCCAGAGGTCGGACGAGTACGCGAACTGGCCGGTCACCTTGAGCGTGCCGTCAGGACGCAGCGGGCTGTCGCCGATCTTGCCCGCGGTCGCCGTCTCGGTGGTGGTCATCGGTTCTTCTCCACAAGGCTGCGGTGCACGGCCGTGCACTCGCGGGCGATCGCGTCGGTGTCCACGGTGACCACGCGGTTCTGCTCGACGACCGGCTTCCCGTTCACGAGCAGCAGGTCCAGGGGCGGCGGCGCGCCGAGCACCAGCGCGGCGACCGGATCGGCGACGTCGGCGTGGCCGAGCCCGTCGATCCGCCAGAGCGCGAGGTCGGCGAGCTTGCCCGGCTCGATCGAGCCGATCTCGCCGGCGCGGCCGAGCACGGCGGCACCGCCCATCGTGGCCAGCTCCAGCCCGTCGCGGACCGAGAGCGCGGTCGGGCCGCCCACGGCGCGGGCGAACAGCACGGCGTGGCGGGCCTCCTCCAGGAGACTGCCGGCCTCGTTGCTGGCCGCCCCGTCGACGCCCAGGCCGACGCGGGCGCCGGCGTCGCGCAGGTCCCGGGTGCGGGCGATGCCCGCGCCGAGCCGCGCGTTCGACGACGGGCAGTGCGCGATGCCGGTGCGGGTCGCGCCGACCTTCTTGACGGCGTCGTCGTCGAGGTGGATCGCGTGGGCGAACCACACGTCGTCCCCGGTCCAGCCCAGCTCCTCGACGTACTCCAGCGGCGAGACACCGAAGCGCTCGCGGCAGAAGTCCTCCTCGTCGATCGTCTCGGCGAGGTGGGTGTGCAGCAGCACGCCGCGCGCCCGGGCCAGCTCGGCGGAGGAGCGCATCAGCTGCCCGGTCACCGAGAACGGCGAGCACGGGGCCAGCGCGACGCGCAGCATCGCGTCCGGCGACGGGTCGTGCCAGCGGTCGATGGCCGCCTCCGACGCCGCCATGATCGCGTCGAGGTCCTCGGTGACGTGATCGGGCGGCAGGCCGCCGTCGCGCTGCCCGAGGTTCATCGAGCCGCGGGTGGCGTGGAAGCGCAGGCCCACGTCCTGCGCGGCGCGGATGCCGGCACCGAGCACGTCGCCGCCGTCGCGGGGGAACAGGTAGTGGTGGTCGCTCGCGGTGGTGCAGCCGGTCAGCGCCAGCTGGCTCAGCGCGCCGGACGCGGAGGTGTGCACCGCGTGCTCGTCGATGCCGGCCCACACCGGGTAGAGCGCGGTGAGCCACTCGAAGAGCGTGTTGTCGACGGCCAGGCCGCGGGTGACCCACTGGAACAGGTGGTTGTGCGTGTTGACGAAGCCCGGGGTGAGCAGGCAGCCTCGCCCGTCGACGATCGGTGTGGTCGCCCCGCTCGGGTCTCCCTGCACCGACCGCGGTGATCCGGTTGCCCTCGACGACGACGTAGCCGTCGGGATGCTCGGCACCGGTGACGGTGACGACGTGCGCACCCTCGATGATCATCCCTGGCCCCCGGCTGCCGGACCGCGTCCATGATCTTCTCGTAGCCCGTGCAGCGGCAGAGGTTCCCGGCCAGCGCCTCCCGGATCTCCGGGTCGGACGGGCTGGGGTTGCGCTCGAGCAGGTCGTGCGTGGTGACGATCAGGCCGGGCGTGCAGAAGCCGCACTGCACCGCGCCCTTGTCGACGAAGGCCTGCTGCACCGGGTGCAGCGCGTCGTCGGTCGCGAGGCCCTCAACGGTCGTGACCTCGCGGTCCTGCGCCTGGCCCGCCGCGACGAGGCACGAGCACACCGGCACCCCGTCCATGTAGACGGTGCAGGAGCCGCATTCGCCCTGCTCGCAGGCGTTCTTCGAGCCCGGCAGGCCCATCCGCTCGCGGAGCGCGTAGAGCAGGCTCTCGCCCTCCCACACGTCGTCCACCTCGTGGCGGGTGCCGTTCACGGTCAGCTGGATCCGCATCAGGCGGCCCTCCGGTCCTCGGTGCGGAACTCGTCCCATGCCCAGGTGGCGGCGCGGCGCGCCATCACCGAGAGGGAGTGCAGTCGGTACGCGGCGCTGCCGCGCACGTCGTCGATCGGGGAGGCGGCGTCGCGGACGCGGCGGCCGAACTCGACGGCGAGACCCTCGGGCAGCTCGCCGCGGGAGTCCCACAGGCCGGCTGCCTCGATCTCGCCGGCCAGGAACGCGGCGGCCTCGGGGGCCGTGCGCGGGGTGGGCGCGGCCGAGCCGATGCCCGTCCCGATCGCGCGGCGGTCTGGGTGCAGCGCGATCCCGAACGCGGCGACGGCGATCACCATCGCGTTGCGGGTGCCGATCTTGCAGAACTGCTGCGGCCCACCCGCCGGCGCGATCAGCACGGCAGAGATGAGCTCGTCGGGGGCCAGCGCGTTGCGCTTGACGCCGGTGTAGAACTCCGTGGCCGGGATCTGCCGCGTGCCGCGCACCGAGGCGACCTCGACGATCGCGTCGGCGGCCAGCAGCGCCGGGTGGCTGTCGCCGGCCGGGGAGGCCGCGCCCAGGTTGCCGCCGACGGTGCCGCGGTTGCGGATCTGCGGCGAGCCGACGGTGCGGGACGCCATCGCCAGCCCGGGCAGCGTCGCGCCCAGCTCGGTGATGATGCGGCTGTAGGTGACGCCGGCGCCCAGCCGGATCAGCTCCCCGTCGGTTGCCCATTCACGCAGCTCGGGCACGCGGGTCAGGTCGAGCAGAGCGGGCGGCCGGCGGTGGTCGAAGTTGATCTCGACCATGACGTCGGTGCCACCCGCCACCGGAACGGCGTCGGGCTGCTCGGCCTTGGCCGCGAGGGCATCTGCCCAGGTCGTCGGCGCCAGGAAGTCCATGCCACGAAGTACACCGCGCCCAGAGGCCGGATTGAAGTCGCTGCCGTCACGAAGAGGCCTCCGTGATCCCACGATGGGGTTGTACGTTCCTCCAATGCTGCTGCGCGAGCTCGTCGAGCATCCCCGGCTGGGCCTCAGGGTCCTGCACGGGGACGCCGCGGCGCTCGAGCGGTCGGTGCGCTGGGTGTACACGACCGACCTCATCGATCCCTCGCGCTACCTGTCCGGCGGCGAACTGGTCATCAGCGGCATGGTCTGGCGCTCGACGCCCGCCGACAGCGAGCGCTTCGTCGCCGCCGTGGCCGGCGCGGGCGCGGCAGCGCTGGCCGCGGGCGACGCGGTGTTCGGCGGCATCCCCGACGACGTCGTCGAGGCGTGCCGGCGGCACGGCCTCCCGCTGCTCGCCGTGCCCGAGCACACGTCGTTCTCCGACGTGACGGAGCTGGTCGTCGGGGCGCTGGCGGCGGCGCGCGGGGACCGGCTCGCCCTCACGCTGAGCCGGCAGCGCGAGCTGCTGACCGCTGTGGCGGGCGGTCTCGGACTCGACGAGGTGACGGCTCGCATCGCCGCGTCGACGGGCAGGGCGTGCCGCGTGCTCACCGCCACCGGACGGGCGGTGGCCGCGTCGGCTCCGGTGCCCGAGCAGGTGCTCGACCGGGTCGTCGGCGCGTTCCTCACCGCGGTCCGGTTGCCCGCGGTCACGCGCGCCGAGGGCACTGTGCTCTCGGTGTTCCCGGTCGGCCCGGCGTCCGAGCAGCGCATGACCTCGTGGTTCGTCGCCGTCGACGGCGCGTACCCGGACTGGGATCCAGAGACCGCCGACGCCGTCAGCGGGCTGGTCGCGATCGCCGCGCTCGACCGGGCCCGGCGCGGCGAGGGCCTGCGGGTGGCCCGCGACATCGCCGACGACGCCATCGAGCTGATCGCCGAGGGCGGCGGCGACCGGCCGGAGACCGCGGTGCGCTTGCGGCAGGGCGGGCTCGATCCCGCCGGCCCGCTGGTGGTGGCCGTCGCGGCGTTCGTCGACCGGCCGGACATGCTGGAGACCGCCCGATCGGTGCTGGTCGACGCCGCCTCGCACGTGACGCCGGGCGCGAGCCCGCCGGTAGTGGGCGTGCGCGACGGTGTGGCCGTCGCGGTGTTCCCCGGAGATCCGGCGCAGTTCGCCGCCGCGCTGCGCCGGCTGGAGCCCGCGCTCGGCACGCTGCGCCTGACCGTCGGCACGAGCGTCCCCTACGGCTCCGCGGCGCTCTCGGGCGCGATGCAGGAGGCCCGGCACGCCCGCGACCTGGCCCGGATGCGCGAGGGCGCCCTGCCCGTCGTGACCGGCGCGGAGCTGACTTCCCACGTCGCCCTGCTCGCCGCCGTGCCCGACGACATGCGCCGCGCCTTCGCCGCGCGCGTCCTCGCGCCCGTGCTCGACTACGACGAGCGGACCGGCGCCGGGCTGCTCGCGACGCTCGAGGCGTTCCTCGACTGCTCGGGCTCCTGGAGCCGAGTGGCGGAACAGCTGCACCTGCACGTCAACACCGTGCGCTACCGCATCGGCCGGGTAGAGGAGCTGACCGGGCGCGACCTGGGGCAGTTCGCCGACCGGGTGGACGTGTTCCTGGCGCTGCGGTCGCTCTAGAACCCCGACGTCGAGCGCGGCGTGTAGTGAGCCTCCAGCGCTGCGACCTCGGCGGCGCTCAGCTCGATGCCCAGGGCCGCCGCGGCCCCGTCGAGGTGGCTCGGGTCGGTGGCGCCGATGACGGGAGCGGCGACGACGGGGTTGTCGAGCACCCACGCGAGCGCGATGTGGGCCATGGACGTTCCTCGTGCCGTGGCGATGCGCTCCACGGCGTCGATGATGCGGCGATCGGAGTCGCCGAAGGCCCGTTGTCCCATGGGATCGACGCGCGACCGCGCGGTTTCCCGGCCGTAGGGCCGGGCGAGCCGGCCCTTGGCCAGAGAACACCAGGGCAGGCTGGACACACCCTGGTCGTCGAGGAGGCCGAACATCTCCCGTTCCTCCTCGCGCTGCACGAGGCTGTACTGGTCCTGCATGGAGACGAACCGGGTCAACCCGTTGCGGTCGGCGGCGTGCTGCATCTTCGCGAACTGCCACGCCCACATCGAGGACGCGCCGATGAACCGCGCCTTGCCGGCCGACACGACATCGTGCAGCGCAGCCATCGTCTCCTCGACCGGTGTGTTCGGATCGAAGCGATGCACCTGGTAGAGGTCGACGTGGTCGGTGCCCAGGCGGGTCAATGAGCCGTCGATCTGTTCGGTGATCGCCCGGCGGGACAGCCCCGAGCCGCCCGGACCGTCGTGCATCGGGAGGCCGACCTTCGTGGCGAGCACGATGTCCTCGCGCCGGCTGTACTCCCGGATCGCATGTCCGACCAGCTCCTCCGATGCGCCGAAGCCGTAGACGTTGGCGGTGTCCCAGAACGTGATGCCCAGCTCGACGGCGCGGCGGAAGATCGGCCCCGCAGCATCCTTGCCGAGCGCCCAGGGATTGCGGCCGCGGTCCGGCGCACCGAAGCCCATGCAGCCCAGTGCGATGCGACTGACGGTCAGGCCGGAGCCGCCGAGATCGGTGTAGTCCATGACGGTCGCCCGTCAGGCCGGGTAGGGGACGGCGGCGCGCGCGGTGCGCAGTGCACCTGCCCACCAGGCGAGCTGGTCGAGCATGGCCTTGGCGTAGGTGGGCGCGTCGCCGTCGAGGGGCTTGCCGTCGCCCCACGCCGTCCAGTAGTTGGGGAACGCCAGCCCGTCCCGGATCGTCACGGCGTGCAGCTCGGTGAGCACGTTCTCCAGGTGCAGCGCGGCATGGCGGCCCCCGGCCGCACCGCCGTAGCTGACGAAACCGACGGGCTTCGCGGTCCACTGGGTGAAGTGCCAGTCGATCGCGGCCTTCAAGGAGGCCGGGTAGCTGTGGTTGTACTCCGGCGTGACCAGCAGGACGGCATCCGCCGCCTCGAGCGCGGCCGTCAGCGGTGCCATGCCGGCCGGGCGGGGGTAGTCGGCGCCTGCGAACTTCGGTGACTCGGCGGGCATCGCCAGCGGGACGTCCACGTCGGCGAGGTCCACGACCTCGACGTCGAAGCCGCCGTGCTCGCGGGCGCGATCGGCGACCCACGAGGCGACGACCGGCCCGAACCGGCCATCGCGGACGCTGCCGATGAGGATGAGGAGCTTCGCTGTTTCGTTCATGCATCCACCGTGCGCCGACGATGATCACCTAGCCAGCCCGGCTGCAGGCTGGCCCCCGCAGGGCCACCCTCGATGCCAGCCCCGGGCGGGGTGCCCGTCGTAGAGTTCCCAGTATGGGAACACCGTTGGGCGACTTCGTCCGCGCCAAGCGGGACACGACCCGGCCGGAGTCGATCGGGCTGCCCGAACGCGATCGCGCTCGGGCCCCTGGCCTGCGGCGTTCGGACCTGGCCGCCCGGGCCGGGATCAGCGTCGAGTACCTCACGCGCATCGAGCAGGGCCGCGACCGCAACCCGTCCGCCTCCATCCTCAACGCCCTCGCCGACGGCCTGAGCCTCGACGCCGGCGAGCGCGCCCACCTCCGGTACCTCGCCAAGATCACCGGCGGCGCGTGCTCCGCACATCCGCAGCCGGCACCACCGCCACGCGACGTGCGGCCCGCCGCGCTCGACACCCTCCGCCTGTTGGAACCGGGCGTCGCCATGATCACCAACCGGGTCGGAGACGTCCTCGCCCACACGACCGGGTTCGAACTGCTCATGCGCGGGGTCGGACTGCTCGACGCCGACGATCCGAACCTGACCCGCTACGTGTTCACCGATCCGCGAGCACGGGACCTGTTCCCCGACTGGAACCAGGTCGCCGACGAACAGGCCTTCGACCTGTGGCTCGGCCCGTCGGCCGAGACCTCCGAGTGGTTCAGGACCGAACTCGCCCCCGTCGCCGGCCCCGAGTTCACCCGCCGCATCGCCATCCACATCCCGCCGCCGCGGGTCCCGATGCGACTCCTGCACCCGATCGCAGGGGAACTGCGCTGGGAGCGGGAGTCGCTGGAGCTGCGTGACACGGATGCACAACAGGTCGTGGTCTTCTTGCCTGCCGACGAGGCCACATCACGAGCGATGGAGCGGCTGCGCAGTCAGTCGCACGGGACGCTTCGGGCGGTGTAGTACTCCGCCGGAGAG
This sequence comes from uncultured Actinomycetota bacterium, assembly GCA_963727745.1. GTDB lineage: Bacteria > Actinomycetota > Actinomycetes > Mycobacteriales > Pseudonocardiaceae > Pseudonocardia. Next base: position 1,450,646 of record CAVSHL010000015.1, on the reverse strand, counting down.
CTTCCGTTGCGCGCTCTCAGCGCACGCTTTTGAGTCCCCGGCATCGCTGTAGTCGAGCGGGGTTACCGGGTTTATGTGCCCGCTTCGGTTGTAGCGCTGCCGGGGTTCTTCACTGAATTATGTGGTCGACTTGGCGGCCGTACCCGACTTGCCACTGCGGTTGACGGCCTTCGCTTCCGTTTCCTGGGTGGTCGACCGGCTGTGGTGCCGATTTCTCGCAGATGGTTGTGGAAAACACAGAGGCCGCGGCCGTTGTCGAATTCGGTGCGGCCGCCGTGGCGCCGGCGGATGATGTGGTCGTAGTGGCCGATGAGAGCGTCGCAGTAGGGGGCGGTGCACCGGCCGCCGTCGCGCATGTTGATCAGGTTGGCCAGGACGCCGGTGAAGTTGCGTTGGACGGAGTCGCCGCCGATGACGATGCCGTCGCGGATGATCAGTCGCCGCCACGTCTTGCGACCCTCACCGGTGGCCAGCAAGTCGACCGGGACGGGGCCGTAGCCGGGGATCTCGGCCGGGAGCGGGCTGTCGGGGTCGAGCAGGGCTTCGACGGGGACCATGATGTGGACCTGGATGTCGATGTCTTCGGCGGTGGCTTGGCCGGTGAGGCGTTCGACGAGGGTGTCGGCCATGATCTGGCCCTGCCCGCGCAGTACCGGTTCGGGCTTCACCCACACCTCGTTGACGGCCTTGCGCAGCGCCGCGTAGCAGGCCACTGCCTGCTCAACAGGCAGGTGCGCGGTCAGATCGGCCATGCCGGGCTCGCTCGATGGCCGCACCGTCACCCGTCGCCCGGACTTGGCCCGACGGCGGCGGGCTTCGAACTTCTCCGGGGCCACCTCGGCGGCGATCTTGCGGGCGAGATCGTGGATCCGCCGGACACCGAAGGTCTCGATGCGCTCCTGCGCGAGCCGCTCATCGACCTGGGCGCGCTCGTCGGGGTCGAGATGGGTACCGGCGTCGGTGATCACGGCGATCTTCTGCTCGTTGAGCATCCCGGCGGCGAACATCTCCCGGATCAGGGGGTGGCCGGCGTGCAGATCCCGGGCGATGCGGACCCGCTTGCCACCCTGATGCGCGGAGACCCGGCAGGCAACGCCGACCCGGTTAGCAACGACCCGCTCCACCTGCGCCGGATCGTCCACACCAGCGTCGATCTGCTCGGCCGCGATGGCCCGTCCGAGCGCAAGAATGGCATCGGCCTGCCGTGCAGCGACGGCGTTCTTCTCCTCTTCGAGTAGTGCAACCTGCTCTGCGAGCTGCACGGTGAGGAGGCCTTGGGACATGCCCTGATTCTATCGAAGAAGACCTCATCGAACAAGAGTTCGATAGCGGGACCAGGGCAAGTTGAGCACGCACGCAAATGGAGTGAAGGCAGTCAACGAAAGTGGCAAGTCGGGTACGGCTGCCAGGCCGACCATAATATGCAGTGAAAGCCCCGGTAGCTCCGCAACGAGACGGAGTACCGAGGCCGACAACCCCGCTCGACCAACTGAGACAGGACACCCGGAAAGCGGAGACCGTGAGCGCTCAGAGAAAGCTCACGAACGAGTCACCACAGCCTCGATCAACCCGTAAGGCCGATCAGCGGCGTAGAAGACCTCCCCAGGGTTCTCCAACCCGAACGGCGCCAGATCCACCAGGAAGTGGTGCTTGTTCGGCGCAGAGAGGCTGATCGAGGCGATGGACGCGTGCGCCGAAAGCACCGCACTCCCCATCTCCCACAGCGTCTGCTGCAGCGCGAGGGAGTGCACGTTCGCGAACCGCTCGACGAGGATGGTGCGCACGTCGGCCCAGGTCTTGTCCCAGTCGACGTCGGTGCCGGTGTAGCGCCAGGTCGCGACGAGCGACGTGGACATGATCCGGTCGTGGGTCTCGGCGAGGGTCGTGTACTCGTCGGTGAGGAAGCCGGCGAACTCCGAGCCCGTCGACTTGAGCAGCACGAGGTCCTTCAACCCGGACGTCACGACCGCGCCGGCCTGCGTCGGCGACCACCTCCGTGGTACGCACCTCCGGCCCCGTCCGCACCCAGGTGTGGTCGTGCTCCTGCGCGCGCTGCCAGCCCAGCTCGTCGACGGAGATCGTGGCGCCGGTGACCGGCTCCACGTCGTCGACGAAGTGGCGGGCGAGCGCGAGCGCGTAGTCCTCGATCTCGCGCAGCCCGTGCTTCTTGGCGAAGGCGTAGCAGGTGTTCTTCTGCGTGTCGGTCGGCAGCACGCGCGCCTGGTCGCCGGCGAGGTGCGCGTCGGTGAAGTCGCCGCGCAGCGCGGTCGAGACCGTGACGTCGCGGATCTCGTGCCGGGCGCTCTCGCGGTAGATCCGGACGAGGCGGTTCTCCGCCTTCCCGTACTGGTTGGCTCCGAGGACGATGCCCACTCCTGTGCTCCTGTTCATTTTCCGAACGCCCTGGTACGGGCGGTGTGGATGGGGTTGGCCTCGGCGACGAGGTCGGTGAAGCGGTGGTTGGCGATCTTCGCGATCTCGATGAGCGCGGCGGCGTGCTCCTGGGTGGCGGAGTTCTCCAGCCGCTGCAGACCTTCGCGCAGCAGGGAATCGCGGCCGGCGGCGTCGCGCACGCACGCGATGAGCGGGATGCCGAAGCGTTCCCGGTAGGCCGCGGCGAGACCGTCGAACTCGGCGCGTGACGTCTCGTCGAGGTGGGTGAGCCCTGCCGTGGCCTGGTCGCGGTGCGACTCCTCGCCGTCGTCCTCCCCGAGATCGGGGTACGTGCCCATCAGCGCCCGCTGCTCTTCCGCGGGAGCAGAGAACAGCGCCTCCTGGAACGCGCTCCGCAGGTCGGACGTGTCGGCGAACGGACGGTGGTCGTACGCGCGGGCGGCGATCGGGCTGGCGCCCTGGAACAGCCGGTCGAAGGTGGCGGCGAACTCGTCGCGGCTCATCGCGTTCACCTGGTCCAGCCGCACGGTGGGGGAGCCGGGGGCGCCGGCGACCGCGGGCCCGTAGTCCTTGCCGACGTGGTGGAACAGGATGTTCAGCAGGATCGCGGTGATGCTGCCGAGCGTGATGCCGGAGCCGAAGATGATCTGCGCCCACTCGGGCACGGCCTTGGCCACGTCGGGCTGGGCGGTGACGAGCATGGCCAGCCCGACGCTGGACGCCACGATGACGACGTTGCGGTGGTCGTTGAAGTCGACCCGCGACAGCGTCTGGAAGCCGACGACCGCAACGGTCGCGAACATGGCCAGCGCGGCGCCCCCGAGGACGGGGTGCGGGATGCCGGCGACGATCGCGCCGGCCTTCGGGATCAGCCCGATCAGGATCATGATGACCCCGGCGGCCGCGACGACGTAGCGGCTCTTCACCCTGGTCAGCCGGACGAGGCCGACGTTCTCGGCGAAGCAGGTGTACGGGAACGAGTTGAGGACGCCGCCGATCGTGGTGGCCAGGCCGTCGGCGCGCAGTGCCCGCGCCACATCCTCGCTGCCGACCCGCTTGTCGACGATCTCGCCCGTCGCGAACACGTCGCCGGTGGTCTCGACGGCCGTGATCAGCATGACGACGATCATCGAGATGATCGCGGCGGCGCTGAACTGCGGCCAGCCGAACCAGAACGGCGTGGTCACGCCGAACCACGACGAGTCGCCGACCGAGTCGAAGTGCGCGTCACCCAGCCCCCAGGCGACCAGGGTGCCGAGCACCAGCCCGATGAGCACGGCGACCGTGGCCATGAAGCCGCGGAAGATCCGCTGGATGAGCACGATGACGGCGAGGGTGCCCAGCGCGTAGGCGAGGTTGCGCGGATCGCCGGGCTGGGTGTTGCTGCCGCCGCCGACGGCGTCGAGCGCGGCCACCGGCAGCAGCGCGATGCCGATGATCGTGATCACCGAACCGGTGACCACGGGCGGGAAGAACCTGATCAGCTTGCCGAAGACCGGCGCGATCAGGAACGTGGCCAGGCCGGCGACGATCACCGACCCGTAGATCACGAGCAGGCCCTGGGTGCCGCCGCCCGCCGCCAGCGCGATGGCGATCATCGGCGACACCGCCGTGAACGTCACCCCCTGCAGCAGGGGCAGCCGCACCCCGACCTTCCAGAACCCGACGGACTGGATGATCGACGCGATGCCGCACGTGAACAGGTCGGCGTTGATCAGGTGGATCAGGTCGCGTTCGGACAACCCGATGGCGCCGGCCAGCAGGATCGGCACGATGACCGCACCGGCGTAGAACGCGAGGACGTGCTGGAAGCCGTAGACGGCGAGCTTGCCCGCAGGCAGCACCTCGTCAACGGGGTGGGGGCGGCGTGTGACGGAACCGCGCACGGGACACCTCTTCGTGGCTCGGGTGGGATCCCGGTCACGATCCCCCGGCGCCACGGCCCCCGGACACCGGCGGGACCGACGAAGCAACGCCGGTCCCGCGACGGTGGTTTGGATGATCCGACGAAGGGTGGAGAGCGGCCTACCCGCTGTAGAGCTGGTCGAGCACCTCCGCGTACCGCTCGTCCACGACGCGGCGCTTGACCTTGAGCGTCGGGGTGAGCTGGCCGCCCTCCACCGTGAGGTCGTGGTCGAGGATGCGGAACTTCTTGATCTGCGCCACCTTCGCGTAGCGCTCGTTGACCTCGTCGAGGATGCCCTGGACGAGGGTGCGCACGCTGGGGTGCTCCGACAGGGTGGGAAGGTCGGCGGGCAGGCCCTGCTGCGTGGCCCACGGGCCGATCTCCTCGATGTCGAGGGTGATCAGCGCGACGGGGAACGGCCTGCGGTCGCCGTGCATGACCGCCTGGGAGATCCAGCGGCTGCTGCGCAGGTCGTTCTCCACGTTGGTGGGGGTGAGGTTCTTGCCCCCGGCGGTGATGATGATGTCCTTCTTGCGACCGGTGATGGACAGGTAGCCGTCGTCGTCGATCGAGCCCAGGTCGCCGCTGTGCAGCCAGCCGTCGATGATGGTCTCGGCGGTGGCCTCCGGGTTGTTCCAGTAGCCGCTGAACAGCTGCGGGCCGCGCATGAGGATCTCGCCGTCGTCGGCGATGCGGACCTCGGCCTCGGGCACGGTCCGCCCGACGGTGCCGATCCGCACGTGGTCGGGCGTGTTGACGGTGCCGATCGCCGCGGTCTCGGACATGCCGTAGCCCTCGTTGACCGGCACGCCGGCAGCGTGGAAGAAGCGCAGGATGTCGACCCCGATCGGGGCGGCACCGGAGATGGCGTTGCGGATCCGGCCGCCGAAGGCGGCGCGCACCTTGCTGAACAGCTGCTCCTCGGCGCGGTCGAACCCGGCCTGCAGCTCGGCCGGGACGGGCTGGCCGGCCTTCTGCAACTGGCGCACGGCGAGCCCGGCGGCCACGGCCCGTTCGCGCAGCTCGTCGGGGATCAGGCTGCTGACCCCGGCATAGACCTTCTCGAAGATCCGCGGGACGGACGGGAGGACGGTCGGCGACACCGCCGCCAGATCACCCATGATCGACTTCGCGCCGCCGCTGCAGTACGCCACCGCGGCGCCCACTCCGGCCGCGCTGAGCACGATGACCTGGGCGTACACGTGCGCGAGCGGCAGGAACAGATAGACGACGTCCTCGTCGGAGGTGAAGTCCAGCGCGACGGTGACGCGGCAGCACGCGGTGAGGGCGCGATGGCTGAGCACGCAGCCCTTCGGACGGCCCGTGGTGCCGGACGTGTAGATGATCAGCCCGGGCTCGTCGGGTCGGACGGCGGCGATGCGGCGCTCGATCTCCGACTGGTCGCCCTCGGTGCGCAGTTCGGCCAGCGTCGGGACGCCAGGGGCGTCCCCGTCGATCGTGACGATGTGGCGGAGGTTCGGCAGGGACCCGCGCACCTGCTCGACCTTCGCCACCTGGGCGGCGTTCTCGCAGACGACGGCGACCGCACCGGAGTTGCCGATCACCCACTCGCACTCGTCGGTGGAGCTGGACGGGTAGATCGGCACGGTCACGGCGCCGGCGAGCGCGATGCCGACCTCGGCCTGCAGCCATTCGGGACGGGTGTCGGCGAGCACGCAGACGCGGTCGCCGGCAGCGACACCGAGGGTGATGAGGCCGAGCGCGATCTCCCGGCCGATGCCGTCGAGCTCGATGTAGGAGACGTCGTGCCAGGCGCCGTCGCGGGCGAACCGCTGGGCGGGCCGGTCGCCGAAGCGCTGGGCGGCGAACCCGGGCAGGGCGGCGAGCGTGGACGGCAGGTCGGAGAGCGACGCGGCGCTCTCGGCGGTCTCGGCGGTCATCGGGCACCCTCCGTGGCGCGATCGGTCGTGGCTGGGGCAGGCGGCGGCGCGGCCGCGGTCTCCGTCTGTGCAGCTGTGGCCAGCGCCAGCAGCTCCTCGATCCCGGACTCGATCCCGCGGGCGAGCACGGCGAGGTCGGGGACGGTGTCGAAGTCGCCGGTCAGCCCGAACGTGAGGGTGCCGTCGTAGGAGAAGATCCCGACGGCGGTGCGCAGCGACGCCGCCAGCGGGATGGTGGGGGCGGTGTGCAGCATCCGCCGGCCGACGAAGTAGACCGGCCGCTGCGGGCCGGGCACGTTCGTCGTGACGGTGTGGAAGCTGGTCTGCGGCAGCTGCATGGCCAACCGCTGACCGGCGGCGAGCAGCAGCGGCAGCGCGAAGTCCGACAGCTCGGTGAGCCGGGCGCCGGCCACCGCGCCCTTGGTGCGCTTGACGTCGTCCATGGCGGCGCGGACGGCGGCGAGGCGCGCCAGCGGATCGGCCGTGCCCACCGGGAGATCGACGAAGACGCTGGACACCTTGTTGGCGAACACGCCCTTCTCCTCGTCGGTGCGCACCGACACCGGCACCATCGAGCGGACGATCTGCCCGTCGACGAGCTCGCCGCGGACCTCCAGCAGATCCCGGAAGCCGCGGGAGATGGCGGCCAGCACCACGTCATTGACGGTGCCGCCGAGGCCGGCCCGGATGGCCTTGACGTCGGCGAGCCGGCCGTGCGCCGACGTCCAGCGCCGGTGCGGCCCGAACGAGCCGTTCAGGGAGGTGGACGCGGGCGGCAGCAGCTTGGGGGCCATCCCCGCGATCGCCTTGGCGGCTTCCATGCCGCTGCCGAAAGACGAGCGCGGGGTGCGCAGCGCGCCGGCCAGCCGCCGCCAGCCCTCGATCGGGCTGACCAGCCCGGCGAGCGAGGTCGTGGCGATCTCGACGGTCGACGGGGCCGGCGCGGGTGTCCACGGCGGCGGCTCGGGCAGCGGCGCGGGCTTGCGCTCGAAGTCGAACAACAGAGCCATCAGGTCGACGCTGGCCACGCCGTCGACCATGCAGTGGTGCACCTTCGAGACGATCGCCCACTGGCCGTCCTCGAGGCCTTCGACGACCCACATCTCCCACAGCGGCCGGTGCAGGTCGAGGTGCTGCGACATGACGCGACCGACGAGCGCGTCGAGCTCGGCGCGGCCGCCCGGGGACGGGACGGCGGTGCGCCGCACGTGGTAGGCGAGGTTGAAGTGCTCGTCGTCGACCCAGCCGGGCCGGCCCACGTCGAGCGGCAGGTGGCGAACGACCTGCCGGTAGCGCGGCACGAGGCCGATCTTGGCGGCGAACCGGGGGAGCAGCTCGTCCTGGCTCGGCGGCGGTCCTTCGAACACCGCCACTCCGCCGATGTGCATCGGGGTGTTGGCCGACTCCGCGTACAGGAAGGCCGCGTCGATCACGCTCATCTGGTCCATCAGGTGGAGCAACCCCTTCGTTGCACAGATCGTCGGTGTGTCCGGTTATGACCGATCGAGTGCGCCCCGACGTGGCACGCCCGTGACATACTGAGACACATTGCCGTTGTGTATCAAGAGTGCGACGGAGGGTGATTGCTGTGCCCGACCCGAACCAGCACGATCCCGCGCCCCCGCTCGGCCTCCTGCTGACCGAGCCGGCGCGCGGTGCGTGGCGGCTCGGTCAGCTCGCCGCGCTGGCTCCGCTGCTGGCCGGTGCGCCGCGCGGAACACCGCACGGGGTGCTCGTCCTGCCCGGCCTCATGGCCACCGACGCCAGCACCGTGGCGCTGCGCGGCGTCCTGCGCGGCCTCGGGCACGACGTCGCCGGCTGGGCCCTCGGGCGCAACGTCGGCCCCACCGCACGGGCGCTCGACGGCATGCCCGCCGCGCTCGACCGCCTGGCGCAGCGCTCGGGCGGGCCCGTCTCGGTGGTCGGCTGGAGCCTGGGCGGCATCTTCGGCCGCGAGCTCGCCCGCAGCCGTCCGGACCTCGTCCGGCAGGTGATCACGCTCGGCAGCCCGTTCGCGCTCGACGATCCGCGGCAGAGCCGGGCCGACGGCGTCTACCGCCGCTGGGCCGGCACGCATGCGCGCGGCCGCGTGCCCACGCGCGCGCAGGTGTCCCGGCCGCTTCAGGTGCCGTCGACGGCCGTCTACTCCCGCCGCGACGGCATCGTCGCCTGGGAGGCGTGCACGGCGCCGGAGACCGAGCTGCACCGCAACGTCGAGGTGCGCTGCGGGCACCTGGGGTTCGGGGTCGACCCGGCCACGCTGTGGGTGGTGGCCGACCGGTTGGCCACGGCATCGGGACGGCAGGAGCGGTTCGTGCCGCCGACCGCCCTGCGCCTGCTCTTTCCCGCGGAGGCAGCCGCATGACCGCAGGCGTCGCCGACGACATCGACCGGATGGTCCCGGAGGGCACCAGCCTGCCCGCCACCGTGCCGGCCGAGGTCTTCACCGCCGCCGTCGACACCTACGCGTCCCGGCGTCGGCTCGACATGCAGGCGCTGGCCCGCCAGCTCGGGGTGCCCCGGGCCACCCTCTACCGGAAGGTCGGCAACCGCGAGCAGGTGCTCGACGAGGTGCTGTGGTGGCGCACCCGGCGAGCACTGGTCGCTGCGGTCCACAGCGCGAGCGAGGTGCGGGGCATCGAGCGGGTCGTCGCGGTGTTCGCCTCGGTCCTGCACGCCGTGGAGGGCGATGCGTCGCTGCGCGCGCTCCTGGAGGCCGACCCGGAGCTCGGCCTGCGCATCCTCACCGGCACCCGCAGCCGGGTCGGCCGTGGCGTGCTGCAGGCGGTGGAGACGCTGCTGGTGATGGAGTCGGAGCGCGGCGAGCTCGTCACCGACATCGACGCCCCGACGCTGGCCTACGCGCTGGTGCGGATCGCCGAGGGCTTCCTGTACGCGGACCTCATCGCCGACCGCAGACCCGACACCGACCGGGCGGTGCAGCTGGTGGAAGCGCTGCTGCGGGGTCTCGACTCGGGTCGTCGCGGCTGACGCCTAACCCCCGGCGGGGAACCGCAGCTCGTTGCGGTCGATCTTCGCGTGCGCGGCCGCGGCCGGGTCGATGTCGCACACGTCGGCGAAGCGCAGCAGGTACAGCAGCACGTCGGCCAGCTCGTCGGACACGCGGGCGCGCAGGTCGGCGTCCCACTGCTGCGGATCCGCTTCGGCGTCGGTCAGCCACTGCAGTTCGGCCACCAGCTCACCGACCTCGCCCGTCATCGCCATGAGGAGATTGCGCGGCGTGTGGAACGGCTCCCACTGCCGTGCCGCGGCGAAGGACCGCAACCGTGAGATCAGCTGGTCGAGATCACCGGGCACCGGATCATCGAGCACAGGATCATCGAACACGGCATCACCGTAGTCCGGGAACCGGACGGGCCCGGCGCCCGTCCAAGTGCGCATGACGAGCACCCTGGCGCTGCTGTGCCCGACGGTCGACTACGCGTTCGCGCTCGCGACGGCACCGCGCACCGGTCGGTGCCCGGTGTGGGTCGCGGGCGACATCCCCGACGGGCGGGCGCCGGGGCGGCGGCCGGCCGCGCTCGCGATGCGTGCCGCCGATGCGGAGCTGGCCCTGCGCTGGGGCGGGCACTGCCCGATCGACGACTGCACGGCACCGTTCGGGGACTGGTTCCCCGGCCTGCTCGCGCGCCCGCGGGTGCCGGTCGTGCGCGCCGTCGCGGTGGCCACGCAGGCGGTGGCCTGCGAAGTCGAGCCGGCGGCGGTCGTGCGGGTCACCCGGCCCGCCGACGTGCCGGCGGCGATCGGCTGGGCCGGTGCGGGGCCGGACCCGGTGGGGATCAGCGCGGTGCTGCGCAGCTGGGAGGAGCGGTTCGGCGCGCTGCTGGTCGGGATCACGGCCGACGAGCTGCGCCTGGCGGTGGCCGCTCCGCCGCGCACCCACCACGAGTGCCTCGCGCTGGCCGCCGAGCACGTCGCGCTCTGCCGGGAGATCCTCGCCACCGACACCCTGCGCGGCTACGCCCGGTGTCTGCGCGACGCGCGCGGTTGGCGATTGCGCTGGGAGGCGCCGGCGATCACTCCGCGCCGGTGACGGCCACGAGCCCGGCCGCCGCGATGCCGGCCACGGCTGCGGCCTCGTCGTTCAGCGACGCGTCGCCGGTCACGCCGACCGCGCCGAGCAGCGCGCCGTCCGCGTCGCGCACGAACACCCCACCAGGCACCGAGAGGATCTTGCCGCCGGCCAGTGCCGCCACCGAGGTGAAGAACTCGGGGGAGTCGGCGGCGCGGGCGGCGATCGCCCGGTTGGTCATGCCCAGCGCGAGCACCCCGGACGCCTTCGCGACGGCGAGATCGGGCCGCAGGAACCCGGAGCCGTCCTGGCGGGCCAGCGCGACGATCGCGCCACCCGGATCGAGCACGGCCACCGTGAGCGGGTTGTAGCCCTGCTCGGTGCCGTGCGCCAGCGCAGCGGCGACGATCGTCTGGGCCTGGTCCAGCGAGATGGTCATGATCGTCAATCTAGCGGCCGGGCAGCTTCACCACGCTGACGAAGAAGTCGTCGATCTGGCGGATGACGTCCATGAACCGGCTGAAGTCGACGGGCTTGGTGACGTAGGCGTTGGCGTGCAGGTCGTAGCTGCGCAGGATGTCCTCCTCCGCGGCCGAGGTGGTGAGGACGACCACCGGGATGGACCTCAGCTCGGGGTCGGACTTCACCTCGGCCAGCACCTCGCGCCCGTTCTTGCGCGGCAGGTTGAGGTCGAGCAGGACCAGCCCGGGCCTGGGTGCGTCCGCGTACTCGCCCTCCCTGCGCAGGAACCGGATCGCCTCCGCGCCGTCGGCCACGACGTGCAGCGGGTTACGGATCTTGTGGTGCTCGAACGCCTCCTTCGTCATGAGGACGTCGCCCGGGTCGTCCTCGACGAGGAGGACGTGCACATGATCGGAGCCGTGGTCGGGCGGGGAGTTCATGGCTTCTCCGTGATCGGATCGGGGGCGACGGGGAGCGTGAAGCGGAACGTGGTGCCGGTAGCGGTGTCGGTCGAGTCGGTCTGGTCGAGCCAGATCCGGCCGCCGTGGAACTCGACGATCTTCCGGCAGAGTGCCAGGCCGATGCCGGTACCCGGGTAGGAGTCCCGGGCATGCAGCCGCTGGAAGATCACGAAGATCTTCTCGGCGAAGGCGGGATCGACGCCGATCCCGTTGTCGGTCACCCAGAACTCCCAGAACCCGTCGTCGCGCCGGACCCCGACATGGACGCGCGGTGGGTCGGCGCCGTGGAACTTGACGGCATTTCCGACGAGGTTCTGCAGCACGGTGGTGAGCAGCGACGCCTCGCCGATGACGGTGGGCAGCGGATCGTGGGTGACGACGGCGCCGGTGCGGTCGATCGCGTCCGCGAGGTTGCGCTCGGCGTGCGCGAGCACTGCCTCCGCCGACGTCGTCGCCCAGCTGTCGCGGCCGGTCGTGCGGCCGACCCGGGAGAACGCCAGCAGGTCGTTGATGAGCGCGCTCATGCGGCGCGCGCCGTCGACCGCGAAGGCGATGTACTGGTCGGCGCGCTCGTCGAGCTGTCCCTCGTACCGCTTGGCCAGCAGTTCGCAGAACGAGGACACCTTCCGCAGCGGCTCCTGGAGGTCGTGGCTCGCGACGTAGGCGAACTGCTCCAGATCCGAGTTCGAGCGGGCCAGCTCGGCGGTCTGGGCGTCCAGCTGCGCGTTGAGGGCCTGGACGGTGGTCAGCTCGCCGATGATCCGCCGGCGCATTTCGTCGACGGCGCCGCCGAGCTGCTCGAGCTCCCGCGGGCCCTCGACCACCACGGGGCGATCGAACTCGCCGCGCTCGACGGCGTTGACCGCCACCTCGAGCGAGTCGATCGGGCGCATGATCACCCGGTGCGCCCACACCCAGGTGCCGGCGAACAGCGCCAACAGCAGCGCGGCGATCACGGCGCCCATCACGGCCATGCCGGTGATGGCCCCGTCGAGGGCGGCGCGACCGGCCGCGCGCTCGTCCTGCAGATGGCCCAGCTCGGTGTCGAGGGCGGCGCGCACCGCGTCGAAGAGGGCCTTGCCGGTGCCGGCATCGACGGGCGGGCGCCCGCCGGCCACCGCGCCGATGCTCGGCTCGGCGTAGCCCCGCTGCCAGGCGACGGCCCGCTCCAGGACGGTGTCGAGATCGGCCTGCAACGGTGCGCTCGGCGCGGTCATGAGCACCGCGCGCAGTTCGGCGGCGGCGCGGTCCTGGGCGATCCGGCCGTCGCGGTACGGCGCGGCGAACTCCGGGTCCTGGGTCGCGAGGTAGCCGCGGACCCCGCTCTCCTGGTTGACCAGCGACGCGCCCAGTTGCTGCGCGGAGATCAACGCCGGGCCGGTGCGCTCGATCAGTGCGTCCCGTGCGGCGTCGAGCCGCATCAGCGCCAGCACCCCCAGCGCGCCGGTGACCATCAGTCCGGTGATGCCGAGCACGGCGACGATCCGGAACCACCGCCGCAACGACCAGTGGTTCCGCAGACCGTTCTTCGACGTGGTCCGTCCGTAGGTCATGCCCGACCCGTCGGGGCCGGGTGGCTGAGCAGCACGACCGCGATGTCGTCGTCGTGGGTGCCGGTCGAGCCGGCCACCTTCGTCAGCACCTCGTCGACCACCGCACCGAGATCGCCCCGGTCGGCGAGCCGCCCGGTCGGCAACAGCTCGCACAGCCCGTCGACCCACAGCTGCTCCCCGCTCGGCACGGCCCTGCCCTCGATCAGTCCGTCCGTGTAGAGCAGCAGGTCCCACTGCGGTCCGAGCGCCATTTCGGTGGGCTCCCAGTGGTGCTCGGCGAGCACGCCGAGCGGCAGCTGCGGGATGAGGTCGACCTCGTGCCAGACATCGGCACCGCGCCGCAGCACGGGCGGCGGATGGCCGGCCGACCACAGGAGAGCCTCGTTGCGGTCCGGCGAGATCCGCAGCATCGTCGCCGTAGCGAAGAGGTACGGCTGGTGCCGCTCGTTGACCAGCACCTCGTGCAAGGTGGGCAGGATCTTCACGGCCGGATGCCCGGCGAGCACGAGAGTGCGCCAGGCGATCCGCAGCGCGACGCCGAGCGCGGCCTCGTCCGGGCCGTGCCCGCAGACATCGCCCACGATCACCCAGATCGAGCCGTTCGGGTCCTGGACGGCGTCGTAGAAGTCGCCTCCGAGCAGCAGCCGGGCCCCGCCGGGCAGGTAGCGGGCGGCGTAACCGATCTCTCTCGGGTCCAGCAAGGGGGCGGGCAGCAGCCCGCGCGAGAGGCGCAGGTTCTCCGCGGCGAGCAGGTTGGCCTGTGCCAGCTCGCGGGTGATCCGGTCGGCGCGGTGCCGGTGCACCGAGTACCGCACCGCGCGTTCCAGCGTGGGCCCGTCGATCCGCCCCTTGACGAGGTAGTCCTGCGCGCCGGCGGCTACGGCGGCGAGGCCGTGCGCACGGTCGGCGAACCCGGTGAGGACGACGACGGCGCCGGCACCTCGCGCGCGCATGCGCACGAGCCCGTCGAGGCCGTCGCTGTCGGGCAGGGCCAGGTCGAGCACCACGCAGTCGATCTTCGAGGACCACTTGTCCTCGGCCTCGGCGAGCGACCGGACGCGGACGAGCTCGATCGGCTGGCCGGTGTCGGACAGCAGCTCGTGCACCAGCAGCGCGTCACCCTCGTCGTCCTCGACGAGCAGCACGCACAGCGGGGTCTGGTCGATGTCCGACTCCGCGGACGTCGCATCGGCGCTCATCAGGTCTGCATCGCTCTTCTCGGACGGCACGGCGGGGGAACCCGTCCGACGCGGTGTCGCGGCTCGTTGCTGAACCGGCCCGGTCACCTCTGCTCGGCGTCCTCGCCAGCCTGTCCACAGGCGTGACCTCGGCTCCGCGCAACCTATCAGCGTCGCTCGACGCTGCTTCCTCACACGCCCGCCGGATCTTGGGCGCCGCTGGGATCCATCGGGTTGGGGGGCGGCACCAGCACCGCGCCACCACCTCCGCCGCCCGACTCGTCCACCGTGATCTGGACGGTGCTGCCGGGATCGACCTGCGTGCCGGCCAGGGGCTGCTGGCCGGTCACCTCGCCGGTCCTGGCCGGCCCGGTGATCGGGTCCAGTGCGACGCCGGCTGTGTACGCCAGCCGCGTCGCGTCGGTCATGTCGAGCCCCACGAGCGCCGGGACCAGCACCTTGTCCGGTTGCACGGCATCCTCCGTCTCCCCGCCCCTCGGCGGCGCCTGGTGGGTACCCCGTCCCGGTCCCGGCCACCCCTCCTGCGCTTGACCTGAACTCCGGTTCAGGTGTCACGGTGGCTCCCATGACGAGCGTGAGCAGCGGGTTCACCGATCTGGGTCGGTTGATGACCCGCATGACGGGTGACGAGAAGCACGGACCCAGCGCGACGTCCACCCTGGACGTGCTGTGGGTGCTCTACGACCGCGTGCTGCGGGTGGACCCGAGCCGCATCGACGATCCCGATCGCGACCGGTTCCTGCTGTCCAAGGGGCACGGGCCGATGGCGTACTACGCGGTGCTGGCCGCGAAGGGGTTCCTCGATCCGGCTGCGCTCGACGGTTTCGGCGGCTACCACTCGCTGCTCGGTCACCATCCCGACCGGACGCTGCTGCCCGGCGTGGAGATCGGCTCCGGCTCGCTGGGGCACGGACTCGGCCTCGCCGTCGGCACCGCGCTGGGCCTGCGGATCAGCGGTCGGACCGCGCGGGTCGTGGTGCTCACCGGCGACGCGGAGCTCGACGAGGGCAGCAACATGGAGGCGATCCAGTACGCCGGACGCGCCGTCCTGGACCGGCTCACCGCCGTCGTCGTCGACAACGACTCCGCCACCCAGCGCTGGCCCGGCGGCATCGCCGCCCGGTTTGCCGTCGAGGGTTGGTCGATCGTCGACGTGGACGGCCGTGACCACGACGCGCTGGAGCGCGCCTTCGCCGCCGGCACCGGGGACCGCCCGCACGCCGTCAGTCGCCCACGTCGAGCGGAAGGACTCCTGATGACCGCACTACTGGCTGCGCCCGTCGTCGAGGACCAGCGGCAGCGCTTCTACCGCCTGCTGCCCGAGTTGCTCGCGCACGATCCGCGGGCGGTCGCCGTCTTCGCCGACATCGGCTACGGCTACCTCGATCCCGCGGCGGTGGCGCCGGTGCGGGACCGCGTCGTCAACGTCGGCATCCGCGAGCAGCTGCTCGTCGGTGCGGCGGGCGGGCTGGCGCTGGCCGGCCTGCGCCCGATCGTGCACACCTTCGCGCCGTTCCTCGTGGAGCGGCCCTTCGAGCAGGTCAAGCTGGATCTCGGGCACCAGGGCAGCGGTGCCGTGCTGGTCAGTGCGGGCGGCTCGCACGACTGGCCGGCCGGCGGCGAGACGCACATGGGCCGGCGCGACGTCGCGCTGCTGGACACGCTCGACGGCTGGACGGTGCACGTGCCCGGACACCCCGACGAGGCCGAGGCGCTGCTGCGGGCCGCGCTGCCCGGCAACGACCGCGTCTACCTGCGACTCGGCGGCACCTCCAACGCTGCGGCGCGGGCCGGCACGGACGGTCGGATGCAGGTGCTGCGCCGCGGATTCGGGCCCACCGTGGTCGCGGTGGGGCCGCTCGCCGACCGGGTGCTGGAGGCGACCGTCGACCTCGACGTCACCGTGCTGTACGCGGCCACCGTCCGTCCGTTCGACGCCGCGACCCTGCGCGCCACCCTCGCCGAGCCCGACGTCGTGCTGGTCGAGCCCTACCTGCGCGACACGTCCACCGCGGAGGTGGCGCGGGCACTGCGCGGCACCCGGCACCGGGTGCTCGGTCTCGGACCGGGACCGGCGGAGCTGCGCCGCTACGGCACAGTGGCCGAACACGACGCCGCGCACGGGATCGATGTGCCCGGGCTGCGGCACGCCATCACGACCTTCGTCGGCGGCCGGTAGCCGAAAGGTCCGCACCCGAGCCGCCCACCCACCTCGTCCGGAACTGACTCGATACCGAAGGGGATCCTCGACACGCCCGGGTGCTACCGGCGGTACGCGCAGGTCAGCGAAGAATGCCATCATGGCCCCGTCGGTACGTGATACGAGGGGGTACGGGTGCTGATGGGGGAGAACGGGGTGATGCGCGCGCGTCTCGTCGAGGGGGCGATCCGGCTGGTCGACGAGCACGGCGCGGACGGCTTGCAGGTGCGCAAGCTCGCCGCGGCCGTCGGCACGTCGACGATGGCCGTCTACACGTACTTCTCAGGGATGCCCGGCATCCTCGCGGCCGTCCGGGCCGAGGGGTACAGGCGGGTGACGGCATCCGTGAGCTCGGTCCGCCACACCGACGATCCTGTCGCCGACCTCGTGTCCGGGGCACTCGCCTACCGGCAGGCGGCCGTGGACGGACCGCATCTGTTCGTGCTCGCCTTCGCGCAATCCGCGCCCGCCGATCCCGGTGACGACGGGCAACGCTCGGCGGCCGAGGAGGGCCGTGTCGGCTTCGGGGTGCTGCGCACACTGGTCCGACGGGCCATCGAGGCCGAGCGGTTCCGGGGAGTCGACGTGCGCTCGGCCGCGACCCAGCTGTGGACGGCGCAGCACGGCGTCGTGACCTTGGAGATGTCGGGCTTCCTCCGCCCCGATCCCGATCCCTGCTACGCGGTGCGCGACGTGCTGGTGCCGCAGACGGTCAACCTGGCGATCGGGTTCGGCGACGAGCCGGCGGCCGCCCACCGCTCCGCCGAGGCGGGCATGGCGAACTGGGAGAGGATCGCCGCCTCCCGCTGAGAGCCGGCGCGGGTTCGCGCAACCGCGCCCGCGGGGTGCGGTCGCGCTGCGATCATGACGCGATGGTCGTCGCGTTGGCTGCCGCCGGGCGGCGGATCACGTCGTTGCACGTGTGCTGCGCGGTGCTGGTGGCGGTGATGCTCGCCCGTCCGGTGCTGATCCCGCTGCTCGGTGCGCCCGGGGTGCGCACGGCGGCCACGGTGTTCGTCGCGGTCTGCGTGCAGGCGCTGCCGTTCCTGGTGCTCGGTGTGGTGGCGTCCGGCGCGATCGCGGCGTTCGTGCCGGCCGGTGCGGTCGAGCGGCGGCTGCCGCGCCGGGGTGCCGTACCGGTGGCCGGCGCGGCGGGCTTGCTTTTGCCCGGTTGCGAGTGCGCGTCGGTGCCGGTGGCGCGGCGCATGATCGGTCGCGGTGTGCCGGACGCCGTCGCGCTGACGTTCCTGCTCGCGGCCCCGGCGATCAACCCGGTGGTGCTCGTGGCGACCGCCGTAGCATTCCCCGGCGAGCCGCTGATGGTGGCCGCACGCGGGATCGCCTCCTTCGCGACAGCCTGCGTGATGGGACTGCTGTGGCAACGCCGCGGCCGCCCGGAGTGGATCGCGGCGCGGGTGCGCACCGCCGACGTGGAGGGTGGAGCGTCGCGCTGGGCCGTGTTTGCCGAGACGGCGCGGCACGATCTGGTGTCCGCCGGCGGGTTCCTGGTGGTCGGCGGTCTCGCGGCGGCGGTGTTCGCCGTGGTCGTCCCGGCGTCGTGGACGGCTGCGCTGGGCCGGGACCTCGTGCTCGCCGTGCTCGTGATGGCAGTGCTCGCGGTGGTGCTGGCGCTGTGCAGCGAGGCCGACGCGTTCGTCGTGGCGTCGCTGTCCGCGCTGCCGCTGACCGCCCGCCTGGTGTTCCTCGTGGTCGGACCGGCCGTCGACGTGAAGCTGATCGCGCTGCAGGCCGGCACGTTCGGCCGGAGCTTCGCGCTGCGCTTCGCCCCTGCGACGTTCGCCGTCGCCGTCCTCTGCGGGAGCGCGACGGGCCTGCTGCTGTGGGGGAGCCGGTGAACCGCCAGGCCCAGCACGTGCTGCTCGCGCTGCTCGGCGGCGCGCTGCTGCGCATCGCGGCCGACGACACGTTCCTGCGGTACGTCCGAGCCGGGCACCGGCCGCTGCTGGTGGCGGCCGGGATCGTCATGGTGGCGCTGGCCGCCGTCGGGACGATCCGCGATCTCCGTGGACGTGCTCCCGCACACGACCACGGGGGCGCGGAGCGCTTCGCCCCTTGGCTGCTGCTCCTGCCCGCCCTGGCCATGGCGGTGATCGCCCCGCCAGCGCTGGGCGCCGACGCGGTGACGCGCGCCGGCCAGGTCGACGTCGCCGCGATCGCGTTGCCGCCGCTGCCGGCGGACCCTGTGGTGGAGCTCGGGATGGCGGAGTTCGTCCAGCGCGCGGTGTGGGACACCGGCGGCACCGTGGCCGGCCGCGAGGTGGTGCTGACCGGCTTCGCGGTGCCCCGTGACGGCGGGCTCGAGCTGGCCCGGCTGACGATCCAGTGCTGCGCGGCCGACGCGCGGGTGCACCGGGTCCGCCTGGACGGGGCGCCATCGCTGGTCGCCGCCGACACGTGGCTGCGGGTGCAGGGCCGGTTGCGGCCGGGTCCGCGTCCCCCGGACGGGGTTCCCACGATCGAGGTGTCCGGCGTCGACGAAGTGGCGCCGCCGCGGGATCCCTACGAATACTGACCCCCCACTGCCGGCGGTGATCACGTACGGTAATGATTGTCGTTATCGTAACCGCTGGAGAACGGGAGTTCGGGATGCTCGCAGGACTGGTCGGGAAGGCCGCCGGCATGGTCGTGGGCGGGCTGGCCGGCGCCGTCGCCTACGACGGTGTGAAGCGGATCGTCCGCAGCACCGTCGTCCGCGACAGCGCGGTGACCGTGACCTCGTGGGGCCTGCGCGGCGCGCGGGTCGTCGAGACCGGGGCCGAACGGGCCCGTCTCGGCGCCGCCGACATCGTCAGCGAGGCCCGCGGCCGGATCGGTGAGCAGGCCCAGCCGCCCGCCGGGTCGGGGCACGGCCACCAGCACTGATGGCATTCCAGGCAACGCGCGACGGCCTGCTGCCCGAGGTCGCGGGGGAGGCGGCGCCCGTCGCCGTGCGCCTGCGTTCCGACGCCGCCGGCCGAATCCGCTACGAGGCGCCGCTGATCGTCGGCAGCGCCGCCCGGGCGGTCGCCGTCGAGGATGCGCTGGACGCGGTGCCGCACGTCCGCCAGGTGCACGCCTATCCACGCACCGGCAGCGTCGTGGTCTGGTGCGCTCCGGAGCGCGTGGACCGGCAGGCGCTGCTGGCCACCCTGCAGCGGGCGTTGCGCGCCGACGCGGCCGCCGTCCCGTCCCGGAGCCCGCGCTCGGCCGACTCGAGCACCGGCGATCTCGTCCGGCTGTCCGTCGGCGGGCTCGCACTCGCCGCGCTGGGCGTCCGCCGCTACGGGCTGCGCCGGCCGCCGATGCTGGGCGCAGGCAGCCGCACGGTCGCCACCGGCGTCACCATCTTCACCGGCTATCCGTTCCTCCGCGGCGCCCTGCGCAGCCTCACCGGCGGCAAGGGCGCCGGCACCGACGCGCTCGTGTCCGTCGCGACGATCGCCAGCCTGGTGCTGCGCGAGAACGTCGTCGCGCTGACCGTGCTCTGGCTGCTCAACATCGGTGAGTACCTGCAGGACATCACCCTGCGGCGCAGCCGGCGGGCGATCTCCGAGCTGCTCGCCGGCACCCGTACCCGGATCTGGGCGCGGCTGAGCGACGGGATCGAGGTCGAGATCGACATCGACCAGCTCGGCGTCGGCGACGAGGTGGTGCTGCACGACCACGACGTGCTCCCGGTGGACGGCGTCGTCGTCGAGGGCGACGGGGTACTCGACCAGGCCGCGATCACGGGCGAGCAGCTGCCCGTCGCGGTCGGGGCCGGGATCGCGGTACCGGCGGGCTCGGTCCTGCTGCGCGGCCGGCTGGTGGTGCGGGCGACGGCCGTCGGCTCCGACACCGCGATCGGCCGGATCATCACTCGCGTCGAGGAGGCCCAGCTCGACCGGGCACCGATCCAGACCGTCGGGGAGAAGTTCTCGCGGCGCTTCGTGCCGGCCTCGTTCGCGCTGGCGGGGCTGACCCTGCTGGTCACGCGGGACGTGCGGCGGGCGATGACGATGCTGCTGGTCGCCTGCCCGTGCGCCGTCGGGCTGTCGACGCCGACCGCGATCAGCGCAGCCATCGGCAACGGCGCGCGGCGCGGTGTGCTGATCAAGGGCGGGGCGCACCTGGAGGCGGCCGGCCGGGTCGACGCGATCGTCTTCGACAAGACCGGCACGCTGACACTCGGCCGTCCCGTCGTCACCAACGTGGTGTCGTTCCGCGACGACTGGACACCCGAGCAGGTGCTCGCCCACGCCGCGAGCGGCGAGATCCACTCGCGACACCCGTTGGCGCAGGCCGTGATCCGCTCGACCGAGGAGCGGCACATCGCGATCCCGCCGCACGAGGAGTGCGAGGTGCTCCTCGGGCAGGGCATGCGGGTCTCGGCCGACGGGCGGACGCTGCTCATCGGCAGCCGCGAGCTGCTCCAGCAGGAGGGCGTGTCGATCGGGCGCGACGCCGCCGGCTGGGTGCGGCGGCTGCAGCGCGCCACCGAGACGCCGCTGCTGCTCGCAGTCGACGGGGTGCTTGTCGGGCTGGTCTCGCTTCGCGACACGGTGCGGCCGGAGTCGCGGTCCGTCCTCGACGCGCTGCGGGCCGACGGCGTGCGCCGCATCGTGCTGCTCACCGGCGACCACCCCGACACCGCCGCCGCCGTGGCCGCGGAGCTGGGCATCACCGAGTACCACGCGCGGGTGCTGCCCGAGCAGAAGCAGGACCTCGTACGGGCCCTGCAGGCGGCCGGACACACCGTCGCCGTCGTCGGCGACGGCACCAACGACGCGCCGGCGCTGGCGCTCGCCGACATCGGCATCGCCATGGGCGTCGGTGGCACCGACGTCGCCGTCGAGACGGCTGACGTCGCACTGGCCGGCGACGACCTGCGCGCACTGCTCGTCCTGCGCGACCTCGGCCGGCGCAGCATCGGGCTGGTGCGCCAGAACTACGGCATGTCGATCGCGGTCAACGCGGCAGGGCTGCTGATCTCGGCCGGCGGGGCGCTCAGCCCCGTGGTGGCGGCGATCCTGCACAACGCGTCGTCGGTGGCGGTGGTGGCGAACAGCTCGCGGCTGATCCGCCACGACCTGCCGCGGCCGCCCCGATAGCGAGGGCGCCCGGACGCTCTACGCTGATCATGTGGTTCTCCGTCGAGCGTTCGCGGGTGGTGCTGCGCTCGTCGTGGCCGCGGCGTCGGTCGCGGTGTGGTCGTTGCGCCGGAGCTGGGCGGTGGTCACGGTCGAGGGCCTGAGCATGGAGCCGACGTTCCACAACGGCGACCGGGTCGCCGTGCGCCGGCGACGGTTCGCGGTCGCCACCGGTGACGTCGTGGTCATCCGGCCACCTCGGCTTGGCCGCGACGGGTTCGTGATCAAGCGGGTGGCTGCGGTGGCCGGCGAGCCGGTGCCGCACGGCATCCCGGTGCCCGACGCGGTCGTGCCGGACGGCAAGCTCGTCCTGCTCGGCGACAACGCCGACGCCAGCTTCGACTCCCGGGTGGCCGGCTACTTCTCCGCAGACCGCCTGCTCGGGGGCGTCGTGCGGAGGATGCGCTGAACCCGTCACCACCGCGCCCCGCTCACCGTGCCCCCACGTTCTCCTGGTAGCCGGCAGCCTGCAGCCGGAACAGCTCCGCGTACACGCCGTCGACGGCGATCAGCTCGTCGTGCGTGCCGCGCTCGACGAGCGCGCCGTCGTCGAGCACCACGATCTGATCGGCGCCGCGCACCGCGCCGAGCCGGTGCGAGATCAACACGCTGGTGCGGCCGTGGCGGTGCTCGCGCAGCCGGGTGTGCACCTCGTGCTCGGCGACCGCGTCCAACCCTGAGCTCGGTTCGTCGAGGATCAGCAGGTCGCGCTTGTCCCGCAGGAACGCGCGCGCGAGCGCCAGCCGCTGCCACTGCCCACCCGACAGCACGACCCCGGTCTCCGGGTCGTCCTTGTCCTGCTCGGAGGTGAACATCCGCGACAGCATCGTGTCGTACCCGTTCGGCAGGGCGCCGATCATCTCGTGGACGCCGGCCAGCCGGGCGGCCGCCGTGATCCGGTCGCGATCACCCGGCGCATCACCGCACGCGTCGATGTCGCCGAGCGCGATGTTCTCGGCGGCCGTCAGGTCGTAGTGCATGAAGTCCTGGAACACCGCGCCGATCCGGCGCCGCAGCTCGGCGACATCCATGTCGCGCACGTCGACCCCGTCCCAGAGGATCACGCCCTTGGTCGGGTCGTAGAGCCGGCACAGCAGCTTGACCAGCGTGGACTTGCCGGCGCCGTTGCGGCCGACCAACGCCACCGCCTGACCCGCGGGCAGGAACAGGTCCACCCCGGACAGCACCCATGGGTGTTCGTCGGAGTAGCGGAACCACACGTCACGCAGCTCGATCCCGCGCTCCAACCCAGGGGTCGGCACCGGATCCGCGGAGGCCGGGAGGTCGGGGCCCGCGCTCGACGACGGCGAGCACGTGCTCGAACATCAGCAACTGCTGGTGGGTGCCGGCCAGCGACATCGTCAGCGACGTGAGGGCGCCCTGCATCCCGGCGATCGCCGCGACCAGCATCGTCACGTCGCCCGCGGTGATCACACCGTGGTAGGCGTTCACGATCGCCCACACCAGCCCTGCCCCGCCCACGGCGGCCGCCAGGACGCCGAGTCCGCCCTGGGTGCAGAGGTCGCGCAGGTCCATCCGCCGCTTCTGCGCGTCGGCGGCGTGCCGTTCGGCCATCATCCGCCCGCGCAGGAAGCGGCCGGACCCGAACAGCCGGATCTCCTTGGCCGCCTGCACGTTGGTGAGCAGCGAGCTGTAGAAGAACTCCCGTCGCTCCACCGGGCCCAGCGACCACATCATCCCGGCGCGGCGTCGCGACAACCGCAGCTGCGCCACCAGCGTGGGCGCCGCCGCCACCAGCACGACCACCGCCATCACCGGACTGATGAAGGTCAACGATCCGAGGAACCCCCCGGCCGTCACCACCCCGCCGACCACCGCGATCCCGTCCTCGACCACCCTGCCCGGCGAATGTGCGCCCGTCTGCTGCGCCAGCCGCAGCCGGTCGAGGAAGGCCGGCGTCTCGAACCGCGCCAACCCGGAGAACCTCTCCACGGCGCGGTAGAGGTCGTCCTGGACCCGCCGCGCGATCGCCCGGCTCGCCTCCTGCCCGAGGAACATCTGCACCCGCGGCAGCAACGCCATCATCAGCCCGGCGCCGAGCAGCCCGCCCGCCAGCCACAGCAGCCGGTCCAGCCCGCCAGGCGCGCCGCCGACCAGCGCGTCGATCACCAGCTTCGTGAACCACGCCGTCAGCACCGGCAGTGCCGCGACCGCGAGGGCCACCAGCAACTGACCGACGATCAGCAGCGGCGCCGCCCGCACGGCCAAGCGAGTGGCGGCCAGCGCGGTGCCCACCATCTTCCCGCGCCCACCCGTGCCGTCCCGGCGCTCCTTCCGCGACACCATCGCCACGCCCCCCAGCACGACAAACAGATTGGCTCACGACGCAATCGACGGCGTCGATTCCAGGCAGCCCGGATACTCACGGTGCAGAACCGACTCGCCATTCCCCCTGGCCGCAACCTTTGCCCTGGAGAATGCGCACCGCGCACTTCCCCCAGGACTTGTGCCGCATGATCATAACCAGTTACGCACCGTATCCGCACGGTCCACGGGCAGCTACGCGGACGCCTGGAGTGACACCAAGGCATGGCGGTCACGCTTGCGGCTGACCGCACGGAATTGCCGCCGACCCAGGCGGTGTCGTGTAGGGTCCGCCGCTGAATTGCAAGCCGATCAACGAGGGGGAGTCATGTCGGGGGCACCTGGAGTTCGTGAGCAGGTCGTGGAGAGCGTCGCCCGGATCGCCGATCGGTTGCTCGCACTGTTCGTGCCGAACCAGACGGCATTGGCGTGTGAGCAACGCGAGGAGTTCTGCGGTTGCGTTTCCATGCCGGGCAACCCGCTGGTGCTGCAGCGCAGCGTCCGGATCTGCTGCGGCGTGAACTGCGGCACCTGCTATGAAACGGGAGAGCTCTGCTGAGTCCGACCGTCGACCCGGTGTAGGCCTGCTGACGGGGTGTCCCCGGGCGGGCTACTCCTCGTCCGCCAGCCACTGCTCCGTCAGCTCTGCGGCGAGCCGGTCCGGGGTGAGGCCGGTCGGGTCGGCGCTCTGCTCGGCTTCGCGCGTCACGGGGTGATCTCGCCGGCGTCGGGGTTGCCGGAGTGCTGCGGCGCCCGTGCGATGTCGTCGCACGGGTCGGTGTGCCACCAGCCGAACGGGTCGGGCAGCGCGGCCCATGCGTCGGCGCCCGCGGCCACCTCGGCGTCGTCGAGCAGCGCCCCGTGCAGTGCGGCGCGGATCGCCTCGGGATCGCCGTCGCAGGTCAGCACGGTGATCTGCTGCATGCGGTCGCCCCAGCGCGGGTGCCAGTGCAGCGCGGCCGCCGCCCGGCGCTCCGGATCGGCCTGGCGCCAGGCATCGTCGTCGGTGTCGAGCCAGGTGCCGATGTGCCCGATCTGCAGACCGCCGCCCGCCGACTCCAGCCACAGCACGTCCGCGGGACGGGTGGCGAGCCAGATCCGGCCGCGGGCGCGGACGACGCCGTCGAGCAGGTGGTCGAGCGCGGTGTGCAGCCGTTCGGGGTGGAACGGGCGTCGGGCCGTGATCAGCGTGAGGCCGATGTCGGCGATCGCGGTGAGCGGCGGTTCGCCGGTGAGCAGGGGAGCGTGGACGGGGTCGGTGCGCCCGCGACGGGCGTCCGTGGGCAGGTCGCGGAGCAACAGCCGCTCGTCCGGCTCGGCGACGAGGAGGGCGCGCGGCGCGAGCCGGGCGAGCACGGCCTCGGTGCGGAGGAGCTCCCAGGTGGCGGCACCGGCCGGATCGACGACGACGAGATCGGCGAACTCGGCCTGATCCACCACGAGCTGCGCGACGGTGCGCTCGTCGTCGGGAACGCCGGCGAGGTCCGGCCGGTCGGCGACGTCGTCCAGGCCGGTCACGTCGGTGAGCCAGGTCGCGCCGTCGAGCGCCGCGATGACGCCGCGCAGGTCGACGGTGCCGGTCTCCTCATCGGTGACGGGGCCGGGGCCGCTCACGACGTGCAGCAGCGCCCAGCACACCTGTTCCGGGGTGAGCGCCGGATCGAGGTGCAGCACGACGAGATCGACGTCCGGCCGGGCGCCGAGCGCACGGACGACGGGCAGCACGTCCTCGCGGAGGGTGCAGCTGACGCATCCGTGGTCGAGCCGGACGGTGGTCGTCTCGTCGTAGCGACCGAGCCGGACCCGCCTGCGCAACGCGCCCGTGGCCACGTCGCGCAGATCGTGCTGCACGACGGCGGCTCTGCGGCGCAGGCCGCGCAACGTGGCGATCACCCGCTCGGCTCCGGCGGCGTGGGTTCCGGTGAGGACGACCAGTTCGGTGCGGCGGGCCATGAGGTGTACTCTAAATGAAAATGAAAGTCATTAGCGAGAGGGGTGGCTCATGGCACGCGCGACCGAGGTGCGGCCGATCGTCAAGCTCAGGTCGACGGCCGGCACCGGGTTCACGTACGTGACCCGCAAGAACCGCCGCAACGACCCCGACCGGTTGGTGCTGCGCAAGTACGACCCCGTCGCCCGGCGGCACGTCGAGTTCCGGGAGGAGCGCTGATGGCCAAGCAGAGCAAGATCGCCGCCAACGAGCGGCGCAAGGCGATCGTCGCCCGGCACGCCGAGCGGCGGGCCGAGCTGAAGCGGATCGTCGCCCGTCCCACGACGCCCGACGGCGAGCGCGCCGCCGCGTGGGCGGAGCTGCGCCGCCAACCGCGCGACGCGAGCCCGGTCCGGGTGCGCAACCGCGACGCGGTGGACGGGCGGCCACGCGGCTACCTGCGCAAGTTCGGGGTGTCGCGGGTGCGCCTGCGTGAGCTGGTGCACGACGGGATGCTGCCCGGCGTGCGGAAGTCGAGCTGGTGACGGGCTACACCGCGATCCTCTGCTCCGCACCGCAGTGCCGTGCCCCTCGGCTGGTCGCGATCCGGACGGGCTGCCCACGCGGCTCACGGGCCTGCGGGCCAGATCGGTGGCCAACTGATCGGGCCGCCTGGCGCAGGCGTCAGACGACCTTGCGCGCGCCCGCGATCACCGTCGCCAGCTCGTCGATGTACTGCGCCTGCGCGAAGCCGTCCATGCTGGCGAAGGTCCACGGCCGCACCTGCCCGGCCCGGGCCGCCGGCAGCTGCGCGAAGGTCGGGCGGGCGGCCAGGTCCTGCGGCGTCATCGGGTCGATCTGCGACTCCAGCACCACGTCGGCCCGCAGCTGATCGACGGTCTCCCAGCTCAGCACGCTCCAGTAGTAGCGGGGGCCGCCGAGGTCGAGGATCCGCACGCCGAGATCGGCGTAGGAGGTGAGTGCCGGGTCGTCGGGGTGCTTCGCGACGTAGAGCCCGTCGGCCGGGTAGGCGGCCAGTGCGGCGATCGTCACGGGGTTGGCCGCCGCGGCCGTGCGCAGTCGCTCGCGGGCGGCGGCTGTAGGTCGTCCGGCCCTCGGCGATCCTGGCCGGGTCCGCGCCGAGCGCGGTGGCGAGCCGCTCGGTGCGGTCGACGACCTCGACCGCCGACCCGTCCATCGTGACGGCGACGATCGGCGCGATCCGCGCGGCCGCCTCCTGCTGGGCCAGGTCGGCGAACCCGTAGAGCGGGGCGTTGGGGTCGATCGTGCCGGCCTGGTCGACGGGATAGGCGTTGGTCACGATCACGTCGGGCCGGGCACGGGCCAGCGCCTCCAGGTCGATCCGGCCGTACTCGCGGCCGAGCTCGACGACGTCGGAGAGGTCCCGCCCGGCCAGTCGCCGGTCCTGCGTGACACCGGTGAACCCGAAGGCCGCGACCGGCTCGACGCCGTAGTTCCACAGGGCCGCGACGACGTCGGTGAGGCCGGCGACCCGCAGCGGCCGGTCGGGCAGGGTCACCTGGTGGCCGAGATCGTCGGTGAACGTTGTGCCGGTGGCGGTCGGCGCGGGGCCCGCGCACCCCGCCAGCAGTCCCACCAGACACGAGATGAGCAGGGCCTTACGCAGCACGCCGTACACCTTCCAAGGTTGGTTAGGCGTACCTTACCTGCTGTCAGATCTGGGGCGTGATCGTGCTCAGTGCCTTCGACGCTCCGACGGCGACCGCGAGATCCGCCAGTGCCGCACCGTGCGCCCCGGCCAGTGCCGCGTTCGCCTCGGTCAGCTCGGTGCGGCTCGTGTACGCGGCGTGGTCGAAGTAGAGGCCGGGGGAGAGCACCTGCACAGCGAAGAAGCTCGCCAGCACGTTGCGCAGGTCGTTGGCGGCGAGGAAGTGGTGGCCGGTCGCGCCGGTGATGACCGTGGCCGCGACGGTGCCGCGCAGCGGATCGGTCTGCTCGCCCCACTTGCCTCGTTCGGTGCGTTCCAGCAGGTCCTTGAGCTGGGCGCTGTAGGTGGCCCGGAAGACCGGGCTGCCGAACACCACGCCGTCGGCGGCGGCGATGGCGGCGACGGCCTGTTCGGTCGTCACCTGCGAGAGCTCGAGCAGCTCGGTGCGGTCGGCGCCGGTGCCGGCGAGCACCGCGGCGATCGCCGTGCTGGTGCGGCCGCCCGCCTCCGGGCCGCCGGAGATCCCGATGATCGAGAGCGTCATTCCCCTGCCTCCGGTCCAGCGGCACCCGTGTACTGGCCGCGGTAGTACAGCAACGGCGGCCGACTCGCGTCGGCGCCGAGATCGAGGACGCGCCCGATCGCGATGGTGTGGTCGCCGCCGTCGTGCTCGGCCCACAGCGAGCAGTCGATCCACGCGCTCACGCCGGCCAGCAGCGGAGCGCCCGACGGCGCCGGCCGCCAGTCGACGTCGACGAACTTGTCGATGCCCGAGCGGGCGAAGCCCGCGCTGATGTCCTCGTGGCCGGCGGCCAGCACGTTCACGCAGAACGCGCCGATCGGGCGGATGCGCGGCCAGGTCTTCGACGTGCGGGCCGGAGCGAAGGCGACGAGCGGCGGATCCAGCGACAACGACGCGAAGGACTGACAGGTGAAGCCGAGTGGACCGTCCGGTCCGGCCGCCGTGACCACGACGATCCCGGAGACGAAATGGCCGAGCACCTCGCGCATCACCGCCGGCGACACAGGGCCGGGCGGTGCACTTCCCGTCATCCCACGACCCTAGGCGCGGCGCACCGCCCTCACCAATCGGCCGTGGTGTCCACCACATGGCGGTCGTACGGTCGAGCGCACGGCGGCGTGCACCGCCACCGGGGAGGACGGTGCCGGAGATGACGGGCGAGTTGACGAAGTACCGGATGACGATCGGCGGACGATCGGTCGACGCGCTCTCCGGCCGCACGTTCGAGTCGGAGAACCCGTACACCGGGCGGCCGTGGGCGGTCGTGCCCGACGCCGGCCCCGAGGACGTCGACGTGGCCGTGGCCGCGGCCCGGGCGGCGTTCGTCGGGGAGTGGGGTGCGACCACCGGGTTCGCCAGGGCCGCGCTGCTGCGCAGGCTCGGCGACCTGATCGCCGACAACGCCGAGCGGCTGGCCCGGTTGGAGGTCAACGACTCGGGCAAGCTCTACCGGGAGATGATCGGCCAGATGGCCGGCCTGGGCGGCTGGTACCACTACTTCGCCGGGCTGGCCGACAAGATCGAGGGGCGGCAACTGCCCACCCCGAACCCGAACTACCTCGTGTACACCCGGCGCGAGCCGGTCGGGGTGGTCGCGGCGATCACGCCCTGGAACTCGCCGCTGCTGCTCATGAGCTGGAAGCTCGCACCCGCCTTGGCGGCGGGCTGCACGGTGGTGGTGAAGCCGTCGGAGCACTCGCCGGTGTCGACCCTCGCGTTCGTCGAGCTGGTCACCGAGGCGGGGTTCCCGCCCGGCGTCGTCAACGTCGTCACCGGGCTCTCCCGCGAGGTGGGGGCGTCGCTGGCCGGGCATCCGGGCGTCGACAAGGTGGCGTTCACCGGATCCACGGCCACCGGCCGGGCGGTGGCGAAGGCGGCTGCGGAGAACCTCAACAAGGTCACGCTGGAGCTGGGCGGCAAGTCACCGCAGATCGTGTTCCCCGACGCCGATCTCGCCGCCGCGGCCAACGGGCTGGTGGCGGGGGTCTTCGCCGCCACCGGGCAGACCTGCATGGCCGGGTCGCGGCTCATCGTGCACGCCGACGTCCACGACGAGCTGGTGCGGCTGGTGGCCGACCGGGCGTCGCGCATCAAGCTCGGCGACCCCAACGCCGCCGACACCGAGATGGGCCCGGTGGCGAACCGGCCCCAGTACGAGAAGGTCCTCGGGTTCCTGAAGACCGCAGCCGCGGAGGGCGCCACGATCGCCTACGGCGGCGCCGCCGACGCCGGTCTCGGAGGCCTGTTCGTGCAGCCGACGGTGCTCACCGGACTCACCCCGGACGCCACCGTGGTGCGCGAGGAGGTGTTCGGCCCCGTGCTCTCCGCCCTCACCTTCACCGACGAGGACGAGGCGCTGAAGCTCGCCAACGACACCCCGTACGGCCTGGCCGGAGCGGTATGGACGAAGGACGTGCACCGCGCGCACCGGGTGGCCGCGAAGCTGCGGGCAGGCACGGTGTGGATCAACGCGTACCGCGTGGTTTCACCCAGCGTGCCCTTCGGCGGGTACGGCGCCAGCGGGCTCGGCCGCGAGAACGGATCCCGCGCCGTCGAGGAGTACCTCGAGGAGAAGGCGGTCTGGGTGGAGCTCAGCGGCGACACGCGGGACCCGTTCACCCTGGGGTGACGCACGCCTACCGAGTGCTAGCAATAACATTGTCCGACCGGTCCGGGGGGCGTGGGAGCCCGACCTCGGGTCCGGTGCCACACGGGAGGGCCGCCGCACAATTGCGGTGGCCCTCCTCACCGCCGGATGGCCGGCGGTGCCGTGCAGCTCAGCTGGCGTAGGCGCGCAGCCGGTCGGCCCGCTCGCCGATGCGCAGCTTCGCCATCACCTCGCGCTCGATCTGGCGCACCCGCTCGCGGGAGAGCCCGAACCGGCGGCCGATCTGGTCGAGGGTGCGCGGCTGGCCGTCGTCGAGGCCGTACCGCATGCGGATGACCAGCTGCTCGCGGTCCTCCAGCGTGGAGAGCACCCGACGCAGGTCGTCGTGCAGGAGGTGCGAGATGACCGCGGTCTCGGCGTCGGTGGCCTCGCCGTCCTCGATGAAGTCGCCGAGCGGCGCCTCCTCGTCCGAACCGACGGGCATGTCAAGGCTCACCGGGTCGCGGGCGTGGTCGAGCAGGTCGGCGATCTTCTCCTCGGGGATGCCGGACTCGCTGGCCAGCTCCTCGTGGGTGGCGTCGCGGCCCAGCTTCTGGTGCAGGTCGCGCTTGATCCGCGCCAGCTTGTTGACCTGCTCCACGAGGTGGACGGGCAGCCGGATGGTGCGGGCCTGGTCGGCCATGCCGCGCGTGATCGCCTGGCGGATCCACCACGTGGCGTACGTGGAGAACTTGAAGCCCTTCGCGTAGTCGAACTTCTCGACGGCGCGGATCAGGCCGAGGTTGCCCTCCTGGATCAGGTCGAGCAGCGGCATGCCGCGCCCGGTGTAGCGCTTGGCCAGCGACACCACGAGGCGCAGGTTGGCCTCCAGCAGGTGGTTGCGGGCCCGGGCGCCGTCGCGCACCACGGCGCGCAGGTCGCGGGCGTAGTCGCGGTCCAGCGCGGTGCCCTCCTCGGCAGCCGTGTCGAGCACGTGCTGCGCGAAGACGCCGGCCTCGATGCGCTTGGCCAGCTCCACCTCCTGCGCGGCGGTGAGGAGCGCGGTCTTGCCGATGCCGTTCAGGTAGACGCGCACCAGGTCCGCTGCGGGACTCTGGGCGTCGAGATCGTCGGCGGTCAGCTGCGGACGAGTGCTCTCGACGGCTTCAGTGGCGCTGTCGAACTCGAACTCGGTACGCTGTGCCGGAATGGTCGTGCGGGCCGATCGGGTGGGTCGATCGGACTGGGTGACTGTCATGTGAATGCGTTCCTCCCCTGGCTGGCTCGGTGGGATGGCGGTGGCAGCCGCCAGACACCCGGCCTTCATGGGGTAGAACGCGACCCTTCCGCCGATCGTTCCCAGCTGCCCGATCGATGCGACGGTGCTCTCAGTTACCCCTCAGGCACCGAATGAACTCGCTGGCAGGGGTGGCCGACGTTAACGGTGGCGTCATGATGGGGAGCATGTCGCGGCTCACCGGTCCACCGGCCTCGCCCGGCGTGCTGGACCGCCTCGATCCCGGCGGCCTGCTCGAGGCAGCGGGCACAGCCGGGCTGGCGGCACTGCGCAGCCCGGCCGTCGTGGCGCGGGGGCTCGCAGATCTGGCCGCGGGCAGTGTGACGGCTGTCACCGCTGCGGTGGTCCGCGGTGCCGGCGGCACGATGGACGGGCCCGTCACCCCGCCCGCGGCGGCGCGCTACGCCGACCCGGCGTGGGAGGCCCCCGCCCTCTGGTTGCTGCGCCAGGAGCACGCACTGCTCGCCAGGGCGTTGAGCGGCGTCGCCGCCGACCTGGACCTCGCGCCGCCCACCCGGGCCAAGGTGGCGTTCCTGCTCACGCAGCTGCTCGCCGCCGCGGAGCCGGCGCACTGGCCGCTCACCAACCCCGCCGTCCTGAAGAAGGCGATCGACACCGGCGGGCGTTCCGTGGTGCGCGGAGCGCGCAACGCCGTGCGCGACCTGATCGCCGACGGCGGCCCACGGCAGGTCCTGCCCGGACGGTTCACCGTCGGCACCGACCTGGCCGCCACCCCGGGCGTCGTCGTGTTCCGCAACCGGCTGATCGAACTCGTCCAGTACGCGCCGCAGACCGGGCGCGTGCACGCCGTGCCGATGCTCTTCTCGCCGCCGTGGATCAACAAGTACTACGTGATGGACCTGGCGCCCGGTCGCAGCCTGGTGGAACGGGCCGTGCGCTCCGGCCACACCGTCTTCATGATCAGCTACCGGAATCCGGGCGCTGAGCTCGCAGACCTGACGATGAGCGACTACCTGCGGGAGGGTCCGCTCGCCGCGCTCGACGTCGTCTCCGACATCACCGGCGCCGACCACGTCGACGTGGTGGCACTGTGCCTGGGCGGCACGCTCGCCACCGCGACCGCCGCCTGGTGCGCCGCGGGCGGCCGCCAGCGCGTGCATTCCCTCACCCTGCTCAACACCCTGCTCGACTACGCCGAGCCAGGGCCGCTCGGCGTGTTCACCGACGCGGCCGCCGTCGACCGGCTGGAGCGCGCCATCAGCGCCACCGGCTACCTGCCGGGCGCGTGGATGAAGGTCACGTTCGACGCGCTGCGCCCCGCCGAGCTCGTGTGGGGCCCGATCGTCTCCGGCTGGCTCATGGGGGAGGACCCGCCGGCGTTCGACCTGCTCGCGTGGAACGCCGACTCGACCCGCATGCCGGCCACGATGCACACCGAGTACCTGCGCGACCTCTACGTGGGCAACCGGCTGGCCGCCGGCACGTCGACCCTCGCGGGGCTCCGCCTGGACCTCGGGGCGATCGACGTGCCGGCCTACGTCGTCGGCGCGGAGGCCGACCACATCGCCCCCTGGACGTCGGTCTACGCCGGTGCCCGGCTGCTGGGCGGGGACGTGCGATTCGTGCTGTCGAACTCCGGGCACATCGCCGGCGTGGTGAACCCGCCGTCGCCGAGGTCGCAGCACCGCGCGGCGGACGGGCCGCTGCCGGCCGACCCCGGAGATTGGCGCGCGGGCGTCGTGCCGCGACCGGCGACCTGGTGGGACGACTGGACTCCGTGGATCGCCGCGCGAGCCGGTGAGCTGCGAGAACCGCCGTCCATGGGCAGCGCCGCGCATCCCGTGCTCGAGGCGGCGCCGGGTCGCTACGTACGGGAGAGCTGACCTGTGGCCCTCGACAGGCGATGATGGGTGCATGAGCACGGCACGTGACGACCTCGGCGACGGCCCGCGGGACGAGGATCCGCCGCCGCCGGCGTCGGGCTGGGCCGGGCAGATCAACGTGCTGGGTGACTTCATCCGGGCCCAGCGTCAGCTGGCACGGTTGTCGCTGCGCGAGATGGCGGCGATGACGAGCGTCTCGAACGCGTACCTGAGCCAGATCGAGCGCGGGCTGCACCAGCCGTCGCTGAAGGTGCTGCAGTCGATCGCCGACGCGTTGCAGCTGTCGACGGAGCAGCTGCTGAGCCAGGCGGGCTGGCCGTCCATGCGCAGCTCTGCGTCCAAGACGGACGCGCCGAGCACGGAGGACGCGATCCGGGCCGATCCGCGGCTCACGCCGGAGCAGCGGGCCGCGCTGCTCGGGGTCTACCGCAGCTTCGTCGACGGCCCGCCTGCTTGACATAGTTAACGATCCTGATCAGGATGGTGCGCACATCGCCCATCAGGAGGTCACCATGCCCGTCGACCAGATCGCCACGCGCGTCCAGGCCGCAGCCGAGGACACCCTCCGCGTCGTCACCGACGTCGTCGAGGTGACCATGCAGGCGTCGTTCGACGTCGCCCAGCGCGTGCTCGAGGGCCAGAAGGCCGTGGTCGCGGCCCTGCTGCCCGAGAAGAGCTGATCAGACCTCCACCAGCACGGTGAACGGCCCGTCGTTCACCGACTCGACGGCCATCTTTGCGCCGAACACGCCCGTCGCCACCGTGGCGCCGCGCTCGCGCAGCGCGGCGACGGTGGCTTCGACGAGGGGACGGGCGTGTTCGGGCGGCGCGGCGTCCACCCAGGACGGGCGGCGGCCCTTGCGGGTGGCGCCGTAGAGGGTGAACTGGCTGACCACCAGCAGCGGTGCCCCGATCTCGGCGCAGGAGCGCTCGTCGTCGAGGATGCGCAGCTCGTGCAGCTTGCGGGCCATGATCGTGGCCTGCTCGGTCGTGTCCTCGCGGTGCACGCCCAGCAGCACCAGCAGCCCGGGCTCGGTGATCTCGCCGACGATCTCGCACTCGACGGTCACCGAGGCTCGGGTGACACGCGCAGCGACGGCCCTCATGCGGGCACCAGCAACCCGTGGCGCACCAGCTCCCGCACCGCCGGCAGCGACTCCGACACGACGGCGTCGGTGGACCGGTCGTGGGCGAACGCCAGCAGCTCCACCACGTCGCCGAGCGGCAGCTCGCCGCGGCAGCCCGCGAGCAGCGCCGCGCCGGGCTCGTCCACCTCGTGCCGCCAGCGCGGCCCGTCCATCCGGGCCACCGAGGCGCCGGCCTCGGTCCAACCGAGCTCACCCGTCTCGGACCAGCGTTCCAGCACCACACCGGGCGCGACGGCGAGTCGTGCGGCGAGCAGGTCGGCGTCGGCGGCGTGCGCGCGCAACCAGTCGATCCGGTCGAGCCAGCCGGCCACCTCGGGGCCCAGGGGGTCGTCGACGGCGCCCGGCAGGTCCTCGACGACGACCGTGCCCGGGCCGCGTTCCGGCATCCGCAAGGTGATCATCCCGAACCCGATCGCCTCGACCCCCGCGGAGTCCAGCCAGTCCAGCCACGCCCCAGCCTGCGCCCTGGTGGCGGGTGCCGCGAGGTCGAGCCCGGAGTCGCGCTGCCAGGTGCCGACGTGCAGCGCCGGATCCGCCACCTCGCGCTGCAGGATCCACGCGTCGACGCCGGGCGGCAGCCACGACTGGACCCGGTCGGGCCAGTCCTCGCCCCGGACGTGCAGCCACGAGCCCAGCAGCTGGGCCACCCCGCCGGGAGCGAGGTGCCGCGGCAGGTCGGCCACCAGCGCGGCCAGCGCGTCGTCGCCGGCGGCTCCGGAGTCGCGGTAGACGAGGTCGACCCGGGCCGGGCCCGGCACGAACGGCGGATTGGACACGATCCGGTCGAACGTGCGGCCGGCGACGGGTGCGAGCCACGGCCCCTCCCGCAGCTCGACGTCGACGTCCGAGAGCGCGAACGTGGCCCGAGCGGTGGCCAGCGCCCGCGGTGCCACGTCGGTGCCGGTGACCGTCCGGGCGTGCCGGGTGGCGTGCAGGGCCTGCACCCCACAACCGGTGCCGAGGTCGAGCACCGACCCGGCAGCGCTGCGGACGGTCGCCGCCGCGAGAGTGAGCGAGGCCGCGCCGACCCCGGTGACGTGGTCGCGGTCCTGGCGGCGGGCGTCGAGGTCCGACACCACCCACCAGGGCGGCCCGTCCTCCTCGGCGTACGGGCGCACGTCCAGCGCGGCACGCCAGCCGCTCCCGTCGCGGGTGATCAACCCGGCTGCGGCGGCGTCGGTGGGGGAGCAGGGCGCGAGCGCCGCTGCAACGGCGGCGTCCGGCTCGGTGGCCCCGAGCAGCAGCATGCGCACGAGCACGCCGAGCTCGTCGGCGTCGGCGGCGGCCCGGTGGGCGGGCTCCGGTTCGCCGCGGCCGAGCGCCGCGTGGGCGGCCGCGCCGAGCAGCGCGCGCACCCCGTCCGGGGTGTAGCGGGCGCGCAGGAACGCGGTGCGCAGTGCGTCGGCGACGGCGGGTGACAGGTCGGGCAGCACGGCTGCAGTCTTGCGCACCGGGTGTTCTGGCATTATTTCCCAGGTGCCGCTCTCCCTGAGCCAGGACGCCGACGCCGACGCGCTGCTCGACCGCGACCCGCTCGCGCTGCTGCTGGGCATGCTGCTCGACCAGCAGATCTCGATGGAGCACGCCTTCTGGGCGCCGTCGCAGCTCGCCGCGCGGCTGGGCGTGTCCCAGCTCGACGCCGCCGCGATCGCCAACCACGACCCCGACGACCTCATCGCGATCTTCGCCACACCGCGGGCGCTGCACCGCTACCCGAAGTCCATGGCCGGACGGGTGCAGGCCCTGTGCGCGGCGATCGTCGAGCACTACGACGGCGACGTCACCCGGATCTGGTCCGACGTCACCGACGGCAAGCAGCTCTACGACCGGCTGGTCGCGCTGCCCGGCTTCGGCGCGCAGAAGGCGAAGATCTTCACCGCGCTCCTGGGCAAGCAGCGCGGGATCACCCCGCCGGGCTGGCGGGAGGCCGCGGGCGACTACGGCCGCGAGGGCGTGCACATGTCCGTGGCCGACGTCGTCGACGCCGGATCGCTCGCGAAGGTGCGAGAGTTCAAGCAGGCCGCGAAGGCGGCAGCCAAGGCCCAAAAGCCAGCAGCGCAGAAGGGGTAACCGTGCACCAGATCCCGGAGACACGCCGTGACCTGCGGGTGATCGACCCGGATCAGGTGTGCGACGCCTCGGCCGTGCTCGCCGACGGCGCTCAGGTGCGCCACGCCGCTGCCGTGCTGGACGGGCTGGGCGACGCCAACCGGCTGTCGATCCTGCTGGCCCTGCACCACGCCGGCGATCTCTGCGTCTCCGATCTCGCCGTCGCTGTCGGGATGAGCGACAGCGCCGTCTCCCACGCGCTGCGACTGCTGCGGGCGCTCGGCATGGTGGAGGCGCACCGGCAGGGGCGGCTCGTCCGCTACAGCGTCGCCGGCGAGCTGACCCGGCGGTTGCTGGACGTGGTCAGCGAGGGCGTGGTGGGCGACATCGAGCTGCACGCGCACGCCGTTCCGCACGACCACGTCGGGTCGACGCGCGGGGCACCCGCCCGAGTGGCACCATGAGGTCGTGAGCGACCCACACGGCACGGAGAACGCGGTACTGATCACCGATGCCGCGCGTTCCTACGAGGACGAGCTCGCCACCCGGAAGCAGCGCTACAAGATCATGATGGGGATGCGGATCCCGCTCATGATCCTGGCCGCGGTCTTCTACCAGATCCCGTGGCTCGCGGTGACCCTGCTGGTCATCTCGATCCCGCTGCCGTGGTGCGCGGTCCTGATCGCCAACGACCGGCTGCCCCGCAAGGCCGAGGCCCCGAACCACTACCGGCCCGACCGGCCCGCGCTGGAGTCGCGGGAGCACCCGATCGTCGAGGGCAGCTGAGACGTCGCAGTCACCGGTGGACATGGTCGGCCACCGGGGCCGCCGGGTGCGTGACGAGCTGGTCCAGCCGGGCTCGGCTGGTTTCGTCCGCGGGCACGTAGACCACCATCCGCAGGCCCGGCGTGGCGGCGAGCTGCAGGTCGGTCACGGTCATCCGTAGATCACCTGCGCCGGCGTGCCGGAATGCCTTGACCCTGCTACCGGGTGGTGCGACGTCGTGCGCGGCCCACATCCGCGCGAACTCGGCGCTCTCGTCGCCGAGCCGGGTGACGAGTGCGTCGAGGCCGGGGTGGGTCGAGGTCCGCAAGGTGGCGACCATGGCGCGCAGCTCCGCCTCGCGACCGGTCGCGAACGGTGAGCAGCACGGCGGGATGACGAGGCACTGGCGCAGGACGTTGCGGTCGGGCGACGCGAGCGTGCGCCGCCACAGCAGGGCGTAGGGCGCGTTCCACGCTGCGACCGTGAACAGGCTGTCCTGCACGCACGCCGGCAGCGGTGCGAGCCGGTCCAGGATCTCCTGCACCTCGTCGCCGGACGCCGCGGCGTCGACCGTGCTGGTGGGCGCGGAGGGGACCTCTGCGAGTCGGTAGAGGTGCGCGTGCTCGGTGGCGTCGAGACGCAGCGTCCGGGCCACGGCATCGAGGATCTGCGCGCTGGCGTTGATCGGGCGCCCCTGTTCGAGCCACGTGTACCAGGTGACGCCGACCCCGGACAGCAGCGCCACCTCCTCGCGCCGCAGCCCGGCGGTGCGGCGGCGAGGGCCCGGCGGGATACCGACGTCGGCGGGGGAGACGCGGGCACGGCGGCTCCGCAGGAACGCCGCCAGCTCTCCGCGTCGACGCGCCGCCATGTGCACCAGCCCATCTGATCGCACCCTGCCGTGCCCTACCGGGTGCTGCTGCTACCAGTATCGCCGGCGTCTCCCACCCACTGACGGGAGCTCGCAACGCTGAGGGGCATGCAGATAGCTGGATCCACTGTCCTCGTCACCGGCGCCAACCGCGGCCTCGGCCGCGCGCTGGCAGCGGCCTTCGTGCGCCGCGGCGCACGAAGCGTGTACGCCGCGGCGCGCGACCCCGCCGACGTCCGTGACCCCGATGTCGTTCCGATCCAGCTGGACATCACCGACCCCGCCGCAGTGGCGGCCGCTGCGCAGCGCTGCGCGGACGTCACGATCCTGGTGAACAACGCCGCGATCGCCACGGCCGCGCCGGTGGCGGAGCCGGCGACGATGGAGACGGCACGCCGGGAGATGGAGACCAACTACTTCGGGACGCTCGCGATGTGCCAGGCCTTCGCCCCCGTGCTGCGCGGCGGCGCCGTGGTCAACATCCTGTCGATCACCTCGTTCTTCAGCCACCCCGGCCTCGGGTCGTTGTGCGCGACGAAGGCCGCGGCGTGGTCGCTGACCAACAGCCTGCGGCTGGAGTTGCCCGACACCCTCGTCGTCGGCGTGCACGCGAGCTTCATCGACACGCGTCTGGCCGCGGGGATCGACCTGCCGAAGCACTCCCCGGACGCGGTCGCCGACCTGGTGCTCGACGCCGTGGCGGCCGGGCGCGAGGAAATGCTGGCAGACGAGCGGACCAGAGACATGCGCCGTGCGCTCGGCCGGTGGCGGGAGTGAGCACGGGACTGGCCGGTCAGGGGCGCGCGCCCGGCCGGGTCACGGCCCGCGCGCCGGCCGCGCAGCCCGCCCGCAGCGCCTCCTCCGGTTCTGCGCCGCCCAGCCAGGCCGCCAGCACTCCGGCGTCGAACGCGTCGCCGGCGCCCGTCGCGTCCACGACCTCGACAGGAGGGGTGGGCACCGTCCAGCGGCCCCGGCCGTCCGCCCAGGACGCCCCCGCCGGTCCGTCGGTCCACGCGACCGCGGCGACGGCGTCCAGGACCGTGTCGATCCCGCCCAGCGCCGCCAGCTCGGCCGCGTTCGGCAGCAGCAGGTCGATCCCGCGGACGAGCTGCAGGAACGTCGCGTCGAGTGCCGGTGCGACCTGCGGATCGACCGACACCGTGGCGCCGAGGTCGCGAGCCGCTGCGATCGCTGCCAGCCCGGCCGGGCGCGAGGAGGGATCGAGCAGCACGTAGCCGGACACGTGCACGTGCCGCACGCCGGTGAGCGGCGGCAGGTCGGCCGCGGCGAGCGCGGCCGCCGCACCGCGGTCCGACAGCAGCGTCCGGTCGCCGTCGGCGAGCAGCGCGACGACCGTGGCGGTCGGCAGCGCCGGATCGACGGCCACGGCTGTCGAGACGCCGGCGGCGGCCAACTCGGCCGTCGCGGCCCGGCCGGCGACGTCGTCGCCCACGCGGGCCACCAGCGTCACCGCGACGTCGAGCGCCGCCAGCCACGCTGCGGTGTTCGCCCCCGCCCCGCCCGCGAGCGTGCGGATGCGGGCGGGCACGTCCGCGCCGGGCACGGGCGGCACCTGCAGGGACACGAGCACGTCGACGGCGATGTCGCCGACGACGACCACTTGCGTCACGCCGCGACGACGGCGGCGGCGATCTGCGCCGCGAGGGCCACGTTCGCCCGCACCAGCGCGATGTTGGTGGCGAGGCTCGCGCCGGCGCTGGCGGTGTGGAAGTGCTCGAGCAGCGCGGGGGTCACGTCCTTCCCGGTGATGCCGCGGCCGGCGACCAGCGCGAGACCCTCGGCGAGCAACCGGTCGTGCAGGTCGGCGTCGAGCTCGTCGGCGTCCGGGACGGGCTGGGCGACGACCATGCCCGATCCCGCGAGCCCGCGGTGCGCGGTCCACACCGCGGCCGCCTGCTCGGGTGTGTCGACCCGCCACGGCACCGGGTGGCCGGAGTCGCGCCGGTAGAAGCCGGGGAAGGCGTCGGTGCCGTAGCCGAGGACGGGCACCGACTGCGTCTCCAGCACCTCCAGCGTGGCGCCGACGTCCAGGATCGACTTCACCCCCGAACACACCACCAGCACCGGTGTGGTGGCGAGCGCCCCGAGGTCCGCGGAGACGTCCCAGGTCTCGCGGGCGCCGCGGTGCACACCGCCCAGCCCGCCGGTCGCGAACACGCCGATGCCGACCGCGGCGGCCAGCGCGGCCGTCGCGGCGACCGTGGTGGCCCCGTCCAGACCCAGTCCGGCGGCCACCCCGAGGTCGCGGGCCGACAGCTTCGCCATCGGTGTGCCGCACACCCGGTCCAGCTCGTCGGGGCCGAGCCCGATCCGCGGCACCCCGTCGAGGACGGCGATCGTGGCCGGCACGGCACCGTGCGCGCGCACCACGTCCTCCAGGTCGGTGGCGGCGGCGCGGTTGCTCGGCGCGGGCAGCCCGTGGGCGAGGATGGTGCTCTCCAGCGCGACGACGGGCCGGCCGGCATCCAGGGCGGCGGCGACGTCGGGGGAGGCGATGGGTGTGATCGTCATGGCCGGACGACGATACGTCCGACGCCCCGACCACCGATCTCCGACTGGGGCTCCGACCGGGAGTGATGCATCATGGTGGCATGGCCACGCAGGTGCTTCCCGACACCGACACGAGCCCCGAGGCGACCGACTCCACGGGCGACGACACCCCGAAGATGTTCCACTACGTCCGCAAGTCGAAGATCGCGGAGAGCGCCGTCCTGGGCAACATGGTGGTCGCCCTGTGTGGCGAGACGTTCCCGGTCACCCGGTCGCCGAAGCCGGGGTCCCCCGTGTGCCCGGAGTGCAAGAAGATCTACGAACGGCTCCGATCCTGACCGGGGGGCCGGGGGCCGCCCGTTCGAAGGCGGCCCCGCCTGCGGGAGCGCGGGCCCTCCGGGCATGGCTGTACGACCGCCTGATCGTCGGCATGACCACCGACTGGTACCGGGAGGTCCTGCAGCGGCTGCCCGACGGCGCGCGCGTGCTCGATGTCGGCATCGGGACCGGTGCTGCGCTCGTCCGGTCGGCGTCGACGGTCGAGGAGAAGCACCTCGAGATCGTCGGGCTCGACATCGATGTGGACTACCTCGAACGCTGCCACCGCGAGGTGGCCAAGGCGGGTCTCGGTGATCGGGTACGGCCGGTGCACGCGTCGGTCTACGACCACACCGACGGCCCGTACGACGCGGTCTACTTCAGCGCCAGCCTGATGCTGCTGCCCGACCCGGTAGCCGCGATCGCGCACGTCACACGGCTGCTCGCCCCGGGCGGACAGCTGTTCGCGACGCAGACCTTCTACCACCGCCGGTCGCGGTTCATGGAGTGGGCCAAGCCGGTGCTGCGCCACCTCACGACGATCGAGTTCGGCAAGGTCACCTACGAGCCGGAGTTCCGCGCGGCGTTCGCCGCCGCCGGCGCGGAGCTCGTGGAGCTGTCGATCATCAACGAGGCGCGCCTGTACTCCCACCGCCTCGCCGTCGCCGTGCCGGGCGCAGCCCCCAGGGCGGCCTGAGCAGAACGGGCTCTCAGGGCGGATCGGAGTCGCTGCGGTAGTCGTAGGGCCGGGTGACGTGCCGATGCCCGGTCGGGGTGGTCCACTCCAGCCCGCCGTCGGGCAGTGCGCGGACCTGCCAGCCGCCGCCGGCGTGTTTGAGGTGGTGTTGTGTCCTGAGCGAGGAGGGAAGTGAGATGTAGGAATCACTTTTGGACTCGGTGCTGCATGGGAGATGAAGGTTGGCCCTTCGGAGTCGCCCTGCGGGGGGAGGCTTCAAACCGCCTCAAGCTGCGTTGGCTGAAGACCGTCGTGGTGAGCGTTGAGGAAAAGGCATCCAGGAGATGTCAGGTAGGGATCAGGAAGGCGAGCGCAAGCGAATCGTTGCTGACGTGTCGTAACAAACGGAGATGACGTCAAAACCGGAGGTTCACCGCTCTTCCGGGATGAGCCTGGCGGGTGCCCGTTTATTGGCCAGGTGGCGTCCGGCATGCAGACGACGCGAGCCTGATCTGCTGCTTCCGTGCGGAACAGGAGAAGGCGTATCCCGATATACCCGCTCCGGATTCGGAGAGGGCGTCAAGGGAGTGTCTCAAGCGGTCCTAAACCGTTAGGGATTGAGTACCGATGCGGGATGCGCTGACGGACCGGCTCGTAGTAGCGATGAACACCCTGTAATGGAGTGGGAGCGAAGGGGTCGGGTTGTCCGTGACTGTGTTCGTTCGATCAACCGGGTTTCCGGGAGGAGTCGCGTGGACGAGTTGAAAGCACCAGGCAAGCCGTTCGATATTTCGAAGCTGGCCGTCTGGGAGGCGTGGAGGAAAGTCAGGGCGAATAAGGGCGCGCCGGGTGTCGACGGGGTGGCAATCGAAGAGTTCGAGAAGGATCTGAAGGGTAATTTGTACAAGATCTGGAATCGAATGTCTTCGGGTAGCTATTTCCCGCCGCC
This sequence comes from uncultured Actinomycetota bacterium, assembly GCA_963727745.1. GTDB lineage: Bacteria > Actinomycetota > Actinomycetes > Mycobacteriales > Pseudonocardiaceae > Pseudonocardia. The sequence goes on along the minus strand of CAVSHL010000015.1, from coordinate 1,408,426 downwards.
GGTGCGTGCGGTGGAAATCGCTAAGGCTCACGGGAGAGGTACGAGGATCTTGGGCGTGCCCACCGTGGCCGATCGTGTCGCGCAGACGGTGGTGGCCGGGGTGTTGGAGGCGAGGGTCGAACCGATCTTCCATCCGGACTCCTACGGGTACCGCCCGCAGCGTTCCGCGCTCGATGCCGTGGCCGCGTGTCGACGGCGGTGCTGGAAGACGGACTGGGTGATCGATCTTGATATCGCCAAGTTCTTCGACAGCGTGCCGTGGGACCTGGTGGTAAAGGCGGTCGAGGCGAACACCGACCAGCCGTGGGTGGTGCTGTACGTGAAGCGGTGGCTACAAGCGCCGCTCGCGGCCCCCGACGGTTCCTTGCAACGGCGGGAACGCGGAACCCCGCAAGGGTCAGCGATCTCTCCCGTGCTTGCCAATCTGTTCCTACACTACGCGTTCGATTCTTGGATGGTCCGGGAGTTTCCGGCTGTCGAGTTCGAACGCTACGTGGACGACGCGGTGATCCACTGCGTCAGTGAGGCCCAAGCGCAGGAGGTGCTGGCGGCCCTCGCGGAACGGATGCGTGAGATGAGGTTGGAACTGCACCCAGAGAAGACCAGGATCGTGTACTGCAAGGACGGCAGACGAGGCGGTGCCCACGAGCACACCGCGTTCACCTTCCTCGGCTTCACCTTCCGGGCGCGACGGGTGCGCACCGAAACAGGGGTGTTTCTCGGTTTCAACCCAGCGATCAGCAAGGACGCCATGAACAAGATCGGTGCGCAGGTGCGGTCCTGGCGGCTGCACCGGCGAACCGAGCTGACCGAAGCGGACGTCGCACGGCGGATCAACCCGATCGTGCGGGGTTGGATCAATTACTACGGCGCTTTCTATGCGTCAGCGATGTATCCCCTTCTGGCGCGCATCAACACCTACCTGATGCGCCGCGTCCGCAACAAGTATGAACGGCTACGAGGCCTAAAGAAGGCCCGAGAAGCGTGGACCAAAGCCGTTAAAGACCGGCCACGGTACTACGCACACTGGAAATGGGTCGCCACAGTCCCCAGAGCCTGATGACCAGGACAACAAGAGCCGTATGACGGGAGACTGTCACGTACGGATCTGTGAGGGCCGGGGGGTGAGATTCCCCCCGGCTACTCGGCGTGGCGGGTGCAGTAGCCGGCCAGGTTGAAATGGCTGGTGGTGCCGCCGTCGGCGTAGGCGCGGACGTGGTCGAGCTCGCCGTTGACCACCTTGCGGCGGCAGCGGGGGAAGCGGCAGTACACATCCCGGGCCTTGACGAAATCAGCCAACGCGACGGGCGGGGTGTAGGTCGTGCGGCCGTGGTCGAGCAGCGCCCCGGACTCCGGGTCGAACAACAGCCGCCGCCAGGTCGCGCTGGCGGCGAGCTCGCGGGCCATCCCGGCGGTGATCGGGCCGTACCCGAGGAGTTCGCTCGGGTCGTCGGTGAGCCCGAACAGTGCGGTCATCGGCATCAGCACATTGACCAGCGGTTTGCCCGGGTTGACCGGGGTGGGCAGGTTCAGGTCGGGGTTGCGCAGCCGGCCGCTGAGCAGGGCGGCGGCGAGGTCGGCGCGGCGCTCATCCATGGTGCGCGGATCATCAGCACCGCAGCCGCGGGCGAGTCGGGTGAGCCATTCGTAGGCGGCGATCGCGTCCGGGGCGGGTAGCAGTGCCCAGAGTGAGGCCATTCCGTCGTCTTCGGGGTTGACCGCGACCCGCCGCCCTTTCCGCGCCGTCTCGTGGCGTTCTTCGGCGCCGTCGGGGTCGACGGAGATGATCGCCCTGCTTGATCGCAGCCTGCAGCTGTGCCGCGGTCTGCGACGGCGCCTTCGGCAGCACCCGGGCTTCGACCAGAGCGGCATGCTCAGCGGTCAGGTTCACGGTGCCTTGGGTGATGGCGGTGACCCGGCGCTGATCCAGCAGCCCGGCTTCCCACGCCGCGAGCGTGTCCGGCAACCGCTCGATCAGGGCGGTGGCCTGTCGGGTGCGGAACGCGGCGGTGCCGGTGGACTGGTGCAGAGCGGTGGCGACTTCGTCGGCGGCCCAGTCGGTCACCGACCCGGGCTCGGCCCGCCGCTCAGCCAAGGAGGCGATCAACCGGGCTTGGCGGGCCTGCGCCCACGCGGCGAGCCGTTCGTACCCGACGATGGCATCGACGAGTGCGGGATCGGAGAGGGAATCGGGCTCGGAGAAGTACTGGTCGAGCTCGACAGCCAACCATCCGGACGGGGCGATGGCGGCGGGCGATGGGGAGCCGTCGAGCAGCAAGGTGTCAGGAACACCCACCCACTCGTCGACATCGCTCATACGTTCGATTCTACCGCACGACATCCCCCGCGACCAGCGAAAATGGAGACGAAGAACGGGTTCTGGATCGGCACCACAGCCAGATGACCACGCACGCAGCGGGAGGTGAGGGCTCGCAAGAAGAGCACCAAGTCGGGTACGGCTCCCAGGCCGACCATATGAATCAGCAGTTCACCACCGCCCCCCGCGCCGGTCACGGCTACGGAAGCACGAGCGCTACCACGCCACCCCGATCGGGGGGCGCCACGGGGCTCGTCGGCGTCCAGGCAGCCCCGGGTTAACCTCAGATTCCTCCGCCCGCCCCCAGCGTCGGGTGCGCCCGGTTCAGTCGTCGAGCGAGTCAGGGAGACGCGTGTCCCAGGCCTTCCAGATCGCCCAGTCAGGTTCGAACGGGGGCCGCCCCCTCCGTGCCTGGCAACGGGTGGCGCTGTCGCGGTACCTCGCGGCCGCCCCGCAGGACTTCCTGGCGGTGGCGACCCCCGGCGCCGGCAAGACGACGTTCGCGCTGCGGGTGGCGAGCGAGCTGCTGGCCGACCGCACGATCGCGAACGTGACGATCGTCGCACCGACCGAGCACCTGAAGCACCAGTGGTCGAACGCGGCCGCGCAGGTCGGCATCGCGATCGACTCCGACTTCCGCAACTCCACCGGATCGACGTCGAGCGACTACACCGGCATCGCCGTCACGTACGCGGGTGTGGCCGCGCATCCGCTGCTCCACCGGGCCCGCACCGAGAACCGGCGCACCCTCGTGATCCTGGACGAGGGGCACCACACCGGCGACGCCCGTTCCTGGGGTGACGCGGTGCGGGAGGCGTTCGAGCCGGCCACCCGGCGGCTCACGCTGACCGGCACCCCGTTCCGCAGCGACGACACGCCCATCCCGTTCGTCGACTACGTGCCTGACGCCGACGGGGCGCTGCGCAGCCGCGCCGACCACAACTACGGCTACGCCGAGGCGCTGGCCGACGGCGTGGTGCGACCGGTCGTGTTCCTCGCGTACTCGGGCCTGTCGAGCTGGCGCACGAGCGCGGGCGAGGAGATCACGGCCCGGCTGGGCGAGCCGATGACGGCCGAGCAGACCGCGCGGGCCTGGCGCACCGCGCTGGACCCCGGCGGCGAGTGGATCCCGGCCGTGCTCAAGGCGGCCGACCGGCGCCTCGACAGCCACCGCACGGGCGGCATGTCCGATGCCGGTGGCCTCGTCATCGCCTCCGACCAGACCACTGCCCGCGCCTACGCCGCGATCCTCGCCGACATCACCGGCACCCCGCCCGCGCTGGTGCTCTCCGACGAGGTGGGCGCGTCGGCGCGGATCGCCCGGTTCGCGCGAGTCCGACGAGCGGTGGATGGTCGCCGTGCGGATGGTGTCCGAGGGCGTGGACGTGCCGCGCCTGGCGGTCGGCGTCTACGCCACCAGCGCGTCCACCCCGCTGTTCTTCGCACAGGCCGTCGGCCGCTTCGTGCGGTCGCGGCGGCCGGGGGAGACCGCGTCGGTGTTCGTGCCGAGCGTGCCCGTGCTGCTGGGTCTGGCGAGCGAGCTGGAGGTCCAGCGCGACCACGTGCTCGGCAAGCCGCACCGCGCCGACGAGACGTGGGACGACGAGCTGCTCGCCGCCGCGCAGCGCCAGGAGGACGAGCCCGGCGAGGACGAGAAGGCGTTCACCGCGCTGGGCGCGGAGGCGGAGCTGGACCAGCTCATCTACGAGGGCACCTCGTTCACCGCCGACGAGGAGGACTACCTCGGCCTGCCCGGCCTGCTGGAGCCCGACCAGGTGCGCACGCTGCTCACCCAACGCCAGCAGGAGTGGATCTCCCGAGGCCGCACGAAGAAGGCGCCGGAGCCCGAGAAGCCGCCGCCGGCCGCCGTGGAGCGCAAGGGGATGTCGGTCCGCGAGCAGATCGCGTCGCTCCGCCGCGAGCTCAACACCCTCGTCGCCCTGGAGCACCACCGCACCAAGAAGCCCCACGGCGCGATCCACAACGAGCTGCGGGCCAAGTGCGGCGGACCGCCCACCGCCATGGCGTCGATCGAGCAGCTCGAGGAACGCATCGTCACGCTTCGGACCTGGAAGTAGCGGCCCCCACCGGAGGTTCGTCTGGGGTATCGGTGGATCCAGCTTCTCGCTGGGCGTGCCGGCGGGCAACCCTCGTACCGGGTTGTACTTGGGTTGTTCGCCGGTGCGTCCAGCGTGGAGCTGGGCCGCCGAGACACTTGGCGAACCTCCGGTGGGGGCCGCTTTGCTACTCGGCCAGGGCGGCCACGTCCGGCGTCCTGGTGTGCCGGTAGACCACCGACGTGCGGAAGCCTGCGACCTCCTTGCGCTTGCTGAGGTGGTCGATGAGGAACCCGTGCAGGCGCTCGACGTCCTGTACCGCGACGTGCAGCACGAAGTCGTCGCTGCCCGCGAGGCAGAACGTCGAAAGCACCTCGGGTCGGCCCTCGGCGAACGCCTCGAAGGCGTCGATGACCGGGCGGTGCAGTGGCCGGATCTGCACCGTCACGAGTGCCTGGACCGTGCGGTTGAGCGCGCGCAGCGACACGTCGGCGTGGTAGCCGCGCAGCACCCCGCGCCTGGCCAGCGCCCGTACCCGCTCGAGCGTGGTGGACGCGGCGACACCCAGGCGGCGAGCGAGTTCGCGGTTGGTCTGTCGCGCATCCCGCTGCAGCTCCACGACGATCGCCGAATCAAGTTCGTCCATGTGACACGATCCTGCCCCATCAACGACCATATGGTCGGAATCTTGCCGATCATCCGACTGATCGACCTAACTTCAGCCCATGCTTCCGAACGAACTTCCGCACGAAGAGCTCGTCGTCCGGCGCGGCCGGCGGTCCGGCATCACCGTCGCCGTCGCGGTGCACTCCACGGTGCTCGGATCGGCGCTGGGCGGTTGCCGGATCTGGCGCTACCCGACCTGGTCCGAGGGGGTCGCCGACGCGCTGCGCCTGTCCGAGGCGATGACGGCGAAGGCTGCCATCGCAGGTCTGGCGCACGGCGGCGGCAAGACGGTGGCCGTGCTGGAGCCGGGAACCGTGCTGGACGACGCGCGCCGACGGGCGCTGCTGCTCGACATCGGTGACGTCGTCGAGTCGCTCGAAGGCCGCTACTCGACCGGCCCGGACGTCGGGACGGGCCCGGCCGACATGGCCGTGGTGGGGGAGCGCACCGCACGGGTGTTCTGCCGGCCGACGTCCGACGGTGGCAGCGGCGACTCCTCACCGGCCACGGCAGCGGGCGTACTGGCGGCCCTGGAGGTGCTGGCCGGGCGACTCGGGGCGCCCGGTGGCTCCGGTGGGCTCCGCGTCGCCGTGTCCGGTCTGGGGCACGTGGGGACGCTCGTGGTGCGCGGCCTGGCGGCCGCCGGGGCGCAGCTCGTCGTGGCGGACGTGGATCCGGCGCGGCGGGCGGTGGCGCAGGAGTGCGGAGCGGTCTGGACGGATCCCGACGCGGTCCTCACAGCCGACGTCGACGTGCTCGTGCCGGCGGCGTTGGGCGGCCAGCTGACCGCCGAGCTGGTGGGGCGGCTGCGGTGCCGGGCGGTGGCCGGGCCGGCCAACAACCAGCTCGCGGCCGAGCCGGTGGCCGACCTGCTGCACGCCGCCGGGATCGTGTGGGCCCCCGACTGGCTGGTGAGCGCGGGCGGCATCGTGGGGGTCGCGGCTCGCGAGATCGACGGTCTCCGGCCGCAGGAGGCCATGGAACGCGTCCGCGGCATCGGTGTGACGCTCGACATGCTCCTGGACGAGGCCGCGGAGCGCGGCGAGAGCCCGCACCACACGGCACGGCGCAGGGTCGCCGAACGACTGGCCGGCGTGCCGGCCTGACGTCCCTGCTACGACGACGGGGCGAGAACTCGGTGAGTTCTCGCCCCGTGGTCGTCGTTTCTCCGGTCAGCCGTTCTCGACCTGAGCCTGCATCTCCTTGAGCTTGTCAGCGTGCGCTCGCCCGTGGTGGCCGCAAAAGAGCAGCTCGCCGCCGGACGGGAGCACGGCCCGGACCTTCGCGGCAGCGCCGCATCGGTCACAGCGGTCGGCAAGGGTCAGTTCCGGCCGGGTCAGGGTTCCAGGCTGCATAGCGGTCTCCCTCTCCATCGGGTGGGGGGCGGGAGGCCCACCACCGTCCTGTGACGACCGCTTGCGCGGTACGTCCCACTCTCCCAGACGTCAGACACCCCTGCACGTGTTCCCGGGGCGCGTCGCGACGACCGTCACGTCGTCGTGATCGCTCGAGATCCACCCCGCCGAAGTCCAGCTCAGGAGCAGGGTGACGCCCCGATGACCGTTTGCAGATTCAGTTGGCTTCCGTTGACTACGGGTGAATCATGCGTGCCCCCGGTGAGGGACCGCAAGCCGTGACGTGTTAACAGTGATGACCGTGCTTCCCGACGATGACTACGCTGTGCAATCAATGGTGGGACTGTGACGGGGAGCGTGACGAGCGGCATCGGTAGCCGGGTCCCGGCTCCCGCACTGTTCGTCGTGGGCGCCGTCTCGATGTACGTCGGGGCGGCGCTCGCGGTCGGACTGTTTGATCAACTATCGCCCACCGTGGTCGCAGTGTTACGCGTCGTGTGTGCGGCCGTTGTGCTGGTGATCTGGCGCCGGCCCGCGCGGGCGGCCTGGCGATGGCCCACGCTGCGCCGCGCCGGCGCCTACGGGCTGGCCACCGCGGTCATGAACATCGCCTTCTACGAGGCCATCGCGCGGCTGCCACTGGGCACGGCCGTGGCGCTGGAGTTCGTCGGGCCGATCGCCGTCGCGGCCCTCGCCACCCGTCGCTTCCGCGATGTCGGGGCATTGCTGCTCGCCGCCGCCGGCGTGGTCCTGATCGCCGACGTGCAGTGGTCGGGCAGCGCGGCCGGAGTCGTATGGGCCCTGGTCGCGGCCGGTATGTGGGCCGCGTACATCGTGCTCGGCAAGCGGGTCGCGACGGCCGGGAACGGGTTCGACGACATGGCCGTCGGGTTCGCGGTGGCGTCGGTGGTGCTCGCGCCCCTGCTGCTGCTCGGTGGCCCGACCGGGCTCGCACCGCTGGGCTCACCGATGGTGCTGCTGCTCGCCGTCGGGGTCGGGCTGCTGTCGAGCCTGGTGCCCTACGCCCTCGACCAGATCGTCCTGCGCCGGCTGGGCCGGGGCCGGTTCGCGGTGCTGCTGGCTCTGCTGCCCGCCACCGCGACCATCATCGGGTTGGTGGCGCTCGGACAGGTGCCGGGGGCGCTGGAGGCGGTGGGCATCGCGGCCGTGGTGGCCGCCGTCGCGCTGCGCTCGCGCGACGGCGACCGCGGTGACGGGGACGGCCCCGGCGCGATCACCGGGGGCGAACCCGTCGAGGGCCGTTCGTGAAATGGTCACGCTGAGTAGTACCCGAGCGTGTGACAAAGCGTGGTGCGCGCTACATCCTGAAGAGTGGCTCTGTGACGTTCGGGTGAACCTCAGTGGTGCGGTCGGACCCGTTCAGGAAGTGGCGCTGTGGCTCCCGAGCGCGGGGAACTGGCTCGGTCCCTCGCCGTGCTCGAACAGCGAGGCGGCCGGCCCGACGATCTGCGGATCGGGATCGGTGGCGACCTCCAGGTCCTTGCGCGGGTAGTCGAACTGGCGCAGGACGAACCGCATGGCCTCCAGCCGGGCCCGCTTCTTGTCGTTGGACTTGATCACCGTCCAGGGCGCGTCGGCGGTGTCGGTGTAGAAGAACATCGCCTCCTTGGCCTCGGTGTAGGCCTCCCACTTGTCGAGGGAGGCGAGGTCCATCGGGCTGAGCTTCCACTGCCGCACGGGATCGACCTGGCGGATGGTGAAGCGGGTGCGCTGCTCGTTCTGCGACACCGAGAACCACAGCTTGATCAGGTGGATGCCGCTGCGCACGAACATCCGCTCCAGCTCGGGGGCCTCGCGCAGGAACTCCATGTACTGCTTGGGCTCGGCGAAGCCCATGACCCGCTCGACGCCGGCGCGGTTGTACCAGCTGCGGTCGAACATCACGATCTCGCCGGCGGCGGGCAGGTGGGCGATGTAGCGCTGGAAGTACCACTGGGTCTGCTCCCGCTCGGAGGGCTTCTCCAGGGCCACCACCCGGGCGCCGCGCGGGTTGAGGTGCTCCATGAGCCGCTTGATCGTGCCGCCCTTGCCGGCGGCGTCGCGGCCCTCGAAGAGGATCACGACGCGCTGGCCGGTCTCCTTGACCCAGTTCTGCAGCTTGAGCAGCTCGATCTGCAGCAGGCGCTTGACCCGGTCGTACTCGGCGCGCTCCAGCCGCTCGTCGTAGGGGTAGCCCTCGCGCCAGGTGTCGATGTGGGCACCGTCGGGGCCGAGCAGCACCGGATCGTCGTCGTCGCCGTCCTCGACCCGCAGGCTGGCGTGGTCGGCGAGCAGCGTGTTGAGGTGGTCGGCGGGGATCGTCACGGGCGCACGATCGCTCCTCGAGGTGGCCGGTTCGTGAACGACGGGTGGCCGACGGGACGTCGAACGGATGTCGTGCGGATGATCGATCGGGGACAGGTCCGTTCGGACGTGTGAGCGGTCGGCAACCAGGGTCTCGACAACAAACCCGGGTCCGTGTGACCGAATAGTTACCTTCTTGTAGCAACTTTATCGATCAAGTGTGCTTGGCGCCACTGGGTTCGGGGACATACGTTGCCGTGCACAACATTTACCCGCCCCGGCGGGGAATTCCCCGACGCTGTGGAAGGAACGACATGCGCCTGAAGAAGACCGCGCTCGCGGTGGCGGGGGCGGGCCTCGCGCTCACGCTCGCCGCCTGCGGCCAGAACGCCGCCGCGCCGAGCAACCCGGCCCCGAGCGGCGGCGCCGCCCCGGCTGCCGGCGGCGTGAAGGTCGGCGTGATCCTGCCCGAGACCGACTCGTCGGCTCGGTGGGAGGGCTTCGACAAGCCGCTGATCACCAAGGCGATGCAGGCACAGGGCCTCGACGCCGACGTGCAGAACGCCCAGGGTGATGTCCAGAAGTTCTCCACCCTCGCCGACGGCATGATCGCCAGCGGAGTGAAGGTGCTGGTCATCGCCTCGATCGACGGCGACTCCGGTGCGTCCGTCGCGCAGAAGGCCAAGAACCAGGGCATCCCGGTCATCGACTACGACCGGCTCAACCTCGGCGGCACCAGCGACTACTACGTCTCGTTCGACAACGAGAAGGTGGGCGCGCTCCAGGGCGAGGGCCTCGCCCAGGCGCTGAAGGACAAGGCCGGCGCGCAGGTCATCGAGATCGAGGGCGCCCCGACCGACAACAACGCGACGCTGTTCTACAACGGCCAGCAGAGCATCCTCAAGCCGCTCTACACCTCGGGCGCGCTCAAGCTCGTGCGCAGCCAGCCGATCGAGAAGTGGGACAACCAGATCGGCGGCCAGACCTTCGAGCAGATCCTGACCGCCAACGGCCAGAAGGTCGACGGCGTCGTCGCCGCCAACGACGGCCTCGCGGGCGCGATCATCACCGTGCTGCAGAAGTACAGCCTCAACGGCAAGGTCCCGGTCACCGGCCAGGACGCCACCGCCGACGGCCTGCAGGCGATCCTGCGTGGGGACCAGTACATGACGGTCTTCAAGCCGATCAACGAGGAGGCCGACGCCACCGCCAAGCTCGCGGCCGCACTGGCCAAGGGCGACAAGGCGGCGGCCGACGCGATCGCCACCGGCTCCGTCCAGGACAGCAAGGGCAACCGGACGGTCAAGTCGGTGCTGCTCACCCCGCAGCTGATCACCAAGGACAAGGTCAAGACGGTGATCGACGCCGGCTTCGTCAAGGCGAGCGAGATCTGCGTGGCCGCCACGCAGCCCGCGTGCGACCAGCTGGGTATCAAGTAAGTACTCGTTCTCCGGTGCGGGCGCGCTGGACCCCCGACTTCGCGCGCCCGCACCGGTCCACATCTCGTGCGAGGTGAACACATGACCGAACCGATCCTCGCGCTGCGCGGGGTCAACAAGAGCTTCGGCGCCGTGCAGGTGCTGCACGACGTGGACTTCGCGGTGCAGGCCGGCGAGGTCACCGCCCTGGTCGGCGACAACGGTGCCGGGAAGTCGACGCTGGTGAAGTGCGTCGCCGGGATCCACCCGATCGACAGCGGCGAAGTGATCTTCAACGGCGAGACGGTGACGGTGAACTCGCCCACCGATGCCTCGCACCTCGGGATCGAGGTCGTCTACCAGGACCTCGCGCTGGCCGACAACCTCGACATCGTCCAGAACATGTTCCTCGGCCGCGAGCGCGGCCGCTCCTGGCTGCTCGACGAGGCCGACATGGAGCAGGCGGCGCGCCGCACGCTGGCGTCGCTGTCGGTGCGCACCGTCACCTCGGTGCGGATGCCGGTCTCGGCCCTGTCCGGCGGCCAGCGCCAGACGGTCGCGATCGCCAAGGCGGTCCTCTGGGACTCCAAGGTCGTCCTGCTCGACGAACCGACCGCCGCGTTGGGCGTCGCGCAGACCCGCCAGGTGCTCGACCTCGTGCGCCGCCTCGCCGAGCAAGGCCTCGGTGTGGTGCTGATCAGCCACAACATGGCCGACGTGTTCGAGGTGTCCGACCGCATCGCCACCCTCTACCTCGGCCGGATGGTCGCCGACGTCGCCACGAAGGACGTCACCCACTCCCAGGTCGTCGAGCTCATCACGGCGGGCCGGTCCGGCGACCTCGGCCTCGCCCGCCCCGAAGCGGTGACCCACTGATGGCCAATCTGGAGAAGACCGAGTCCGAGAAGGCCGGCTCGAAGCAGGGACCCCAGGGCGCTGCGGAGAAGGCCGGGCCGGCCGCGCTGCGGTCGGAGGACTTCGGGATCGACACCACCGCCCGCACCACCAGCGAGGCGATCAACGACTACGTCAAGAACCTGCGCAACGGCGAGCTGGGCGCGTTGCCGGCGCTGCTCGGCCTGCTGGCCCTGTTCGTGCTGTTCCTGCTGCTCGACCGGTTCCTGCCCAACGGCAGCGGCGGCACGTTCTCGAGCCTTGGCAACCTCGCCAACCTGCTCCAGCAGGGTGCCGGCCCGACGATCATCGCGATGGGCCTCGTGTTCGTCCTGCTGATCGGCGAGATCGACCTGGCCGCGGGCACCGCGTCCGGCGTCACAGCCGCGGTCATGGCGCTGCACTTCGTGCGCAACGGCAACCTGCTCGGGTCGCTCGGCTACACCGTGTTCATCGTCTTCGTGCTGCTCGTCGTGGTGGCGATCGCACTCGCGATGCTCGTGCGGATCTGGGCAGCCGCGGCGTTCTCCACGCTCGCGCTCGTGCTGCTGATCATCGGGTTCCCGCCCAACCCCTGGCTGGAGATGGTCTTCGCGGTCTCGATCGGCGTCGTCATCGGTTCTGTCACCGGCTTCCTGGTGGCGCGCATCGGCATGCCGTCGTTCGTCGTGACGCTGGCGCTGTTCATCGCGTGGCAGGGCGTGATCCTGCAGTTCATCGGTGAGGGCGGCACCCTGGCGCTGCGCGACCCGGTGATCTTCGCGGTGGCCAACGGCAACCTGGACACGCTGTGGAGCTGGGTCCTGTTCGTCGTCGCGGCCGGCGGCTACGCCGCCGTGATGCTCACCCGGCAGGCGTCACGGCGCCGGCTGGGACTGGTCGCGCAGCCGACCGGCCTCGTCCTGATCAAGATCGCCGCGGTCATCGTGCTCGGCGCGATCGCGACGGCGCTGCTCACCGTGAACCGCTCGTCGGGCGCCGTCGAGATCTCCGGCGTGCCCTACGTGGTGCCGATCGTGCTCGCGCTGCTGGTCATCGGCACGTTCGTGCTCGACCGGACGCGCTTCGGCCGGCACGTGTACGCGGTCGGCGGCAACCGGGAAGCGGCCCGCCGCGCGGGCATCGACGTGGTGCGCATCCGGGCGGCGGTGTTCATCATCGCCTCGGCGCTCGCGGCGATCGGCGCGATCGTCTACTCGTCGAAGGTCGGTTCGGTGTCGCCGACCGCCGGTGGCGGCAACACCCTGCTGTTCGCGGTGGGCGCCGCCGTCATCGGCGGTACGTCGCTGTTCGGCGGCCGCGGCCGGGTCTCCAGCGCGGTCATCGGCGGCGCGGTGCTGGCGACGGTGAACAACGGGCTCGGCCTGCTCAAGCAGCCCGCAGCAGTCGTCTTCATCATCACCGGGCTGGTCCTGCTCCTCGCGGCGGCGGTCGACGTGCTGTCGCGCCGGCGATCGGCGAACGCCGGCCGGTGAGCCGCGCGTGGGGGGCCAACGGCGTTCCGGCGCTGGCGGCCGGGGCACGTCCCGACGAGGTGCGGCGACACAACCGCGCGGCGCTGCTGCGCAGGCTGCACGTCGCCGGGCCGTGCACCCGCGCCACGCTGGCCGCCGAACTGGGCCTCAACCGCAGCACGATCAAGGCGGTGGTCGACGGGCTCGCGGAGTCCGGCGTGGTCACCGAGGCCGTCCCGGCGCAGCGCAGCGGCGCCGGGCGGCCGTCCCTGATGGTGATCCCCGACCCGGAGGCGGCGGCCGTGCTGGCCGTGGACGTCCGGGTCGACCAGGTGGCGCTGGCCATGGTCGGCATCGGTGGGCAGATCCTCGGCCGGCACAGCTGGAACCTGCACAGCCGCACCCGCACACCCGGCGAGGTGATCACCCACGTCGCCGAGTCGGCGCAACTGCTCGCCGACGAGGTGGCGATCAAGCCCCAGGGTGTCGGGGTGTCGGTGCCCGGCGTCGTCCGCCGCGACGACGGCTGGGTGCACGAAGCACCCAACCTCGGCTGGCGCGACGTCGCCGTCGGGGACCGGCTGACGGCCGTGCTGAAGATGCCCGTCCAGGTGGCCAACGACGCCGAGCTGGGCGCGCTCGCCGAGCACGTGCGCGGCAACGCCCGCGAGCTCACCGACATCGTCTACATCGCCGCCGAGCGCGGGGTGGGCGGTGGCGTGATCTCCGGTGGCGCGCCGCTGCGCGGCGCCCGCGGGTACGTCGGCGAGCTCGGGCACATCCCCGTCCGACCCGGTGGGCGGCCCTGCTACTGCGGCTCTCGCGGCTGCTGGGAGACCGAGGTGGGGGAGGCGGCGCTGTGCCGGACGCTGGGCCTGCCCGAGTCCTCGACTCGCGGCGTGATCGTCGCGGAGCTGCGGTCGCTGGACGCCTCACCGATGCCCGGCCCGCTCGACGAGTACGTCGAATGGCTCGCCACCGGCCTCGTCGGCGTCGTCAACATGATGGCGCCCGAGATGGTGGTGCTCGGCGACCTCTTCGCGGCGCTGCCCGAGTCGATCGTCGACCACGTCCGTCGGCTCGTGCACGAGCGCAGCCTGGTCAGCCGCGCCACCGGCGGCACCCGCATCGAGACCAGCCCGCTCGGCCGCGACGCCAAGCTCGTCGGCGCTGCCGAGCTGGCCTTCGAGCCGGTCCTGGGCGCCGTCTGATCCCTCCGCAAGTCTCCAGTTCGACGGGTAAGCCCGCATCCGCGGCGAACGGCTTAGGCTGCCGGCAGCCTGTGCGTCACCTCACGGCCGTGGATGGGAGCAAGGGTGCATTGCGTCGAGCGATCCCGGGGCACCGTCGTGCACACCTACCTCGGCCAGCCGGGCTCGGCCGGCCAGGACGATCGGGACGCGGTGCTCGTGAACACCGCGGCGGCGTACACGGCCGACGCCAACTCCTGGCAGCTGGGCCGGATGGCCGCCTGCGACTTCCGCGACCCGGCCGACGTGGTCGTCACACCGTGGCAGCAGCCGGCCCGCAGGAGCGGGCTGTTCTACCTGGGACTGCAGCTCGACGGCCGTGGGAGCCTGGCGCAACGCTGCTCGGACGGCACGGAGCGGACCGTCGAACTCGCTCCCGGTCGCGTGGTCGTCTACAGCCGTAGTCGGCCGTTCCGCCTCTCGCTCACGGGCCCGTACCACTACCTCGTGCTGGAGCTCGCACCCGCCGAGCTCGGCCTGGACGAGCACCGGCTGCGGCTGGCGGCGGCGAACGAGGAGCTCGGATCCACACCCTCCGCCTGCCTGCTCGCGGGCCTGCTGGGACAGCTGCCCGATCAGCTCCCACGGCTCAACGCGACCTCGCGCCAGGACACCGCCGACGTCGTCACCACGCTCCTGACGGGCGGGCTGCGGTCGCTGTGCGACGCGACCCCGGTGACCGACCGGCTGTTCGACGAGATCCTGTTCTGGATCGAGGGCCACCTGCCGGATCCGGACCTGGACCCGGACGCGATCGCGGCCGCCCACCACATCTCCACCCGGTACCTGCACAAGGTGTTCGCGCGGCACGACGTGACCGTCGCGGGATACGTCCGGGCCCGCCGCCTCGAGCTGGTCCGGCGGGATCTCGCCGATCCCGACAACGTCGACGAACCGGTGTCCTCCCTGGCCCGCCGGCGGGGCATCGTCGATCCCAGCTATCTGAGCAAGGCGTTCAGGAGCCGGTTCCGGGTCAGCCCACGGGAGTACCGGACCCGGCAGATCGGGAGCTGACCGGTTCGGCGAACGCCGGCGGCCGCCGGTCCGCCCACGGCATCGCCTCCTCCAGGCTCGCGGCCACCCGGACGAGGACGTCCTCCTGCCACGGACCGGCCACGAGCTGCACCCCCACCGGGAGCCCGCCGGCACCGACGTGCAGCGGGAGCGAGACGGCCGGGAGACCGGCGAGGTTCACCCAGCTGGTGAACGCGACCATGCGCATCTCCGTGAGGCGGGGTCCCTCGGGGTCCGCGTTGGCCTCCTGGACGAGCACGCCCACCGGGACCGGCGGGGTGGCCATCGTCGGGCTGAGCAGCAGATCGACGTCGCGGCCGAACTGCGCGACCACGCCCCGGCTCTCGTGCTGGAGCAGCATGGCGCTCGCCACGTAGTCCGCCGCCGTGGCCCGGCGCGCGCGGTTCATACGGAACCGCAGGTACGGCTCGGCCAGCTCGGGCGACTCGTACGGGAGCGCGGTCACCGAGGCGTCCATGATGTGGGTCAGGTAGCCGGCGATGGCGCGCTCGCTGTAGAGCGTGGGCCGGACCGGTTCCACGACGTGACCCAGGTCGGTGAGGACCTGGGCGGTGGCCGTCGCCGCCCGGATGCACTCCTCGTCGACGGGCACCCCCATCGGTGTCTCCAGCATGAGCCCGATGCGCAGGCGGCCGGCCGGGGCACCGAGCTCCTCGACGAACGGTCGGGCCGGCCGCGGAGCGTTGTACATGGCGAGGGGGTCGGGCGCGCTGATCGCGTCGAGGACGGCGGCGGAGTCGCGGACCGTGCGGGCCTCCACACCGTCCGTCCCGGCGTGTTCCCATCCCGCCACCCGCACCGGGATCCGGCCGCGGGCGGGCTTGAGGCCCACGAGCCCGCAGCTGGACGCCGGCACCCGGATCGACCCACCGCCGTCGGACGCGTGCGCGACCGGGGCGAGCCCGGCGGCCACCGCGGCGGCGGCGCCCCCGCTGGAACCGCCCGGGGAGCGGCCCAGGTCCCACGGGTTGTGGCAGACCCCGAAGCGACTGCTCTCGGTCACCGTCATCGTCCCCGCCTCCGGGGCTGCCGTGCGCCCCATCAGCACGAACCCCGCGGCGAGGAGCTGCTCGACGACCGGATCGCTGGTCTCGGCCGGCCGGTCGGACATGCCCAGCGACCCGTAGAAGCAGGGCTGGCCGGCCGCCTGGGTGAGGTCCTTGACCGGGATGGGCACGCCGTGGAAGGGGCCCACCTCCGCACCGGCGGCGAGCGCGGCGTCCGCACGGCGCGCCCCGTCGACCGCCGCGTCGGCGTCGAGCCAGACGAAGGAGTTGAGCTGCGGGTCGAGGTGCTCGATGCGCTCCAGGTAGGTGGTGACCACCTCGGTCGAGCTGAGCGCACGCGTGCGGATCAGCCCGGCGAGCTCGGTCACCGGGAGGAAGGGGTCGAACAAGAGGACCTCCGACATGGATCGTGGGGTTCGGCTCAGCGGAGCTGGAGCAGATCGGCGACCCGGGCGGCCGTCGCGTCGGTGACCGGCTCGTCCAGGACCAGGCGGCCGGCCTCCATGACCAGCACGCGGTGACACCAGCGGGTCAGGGTCTGCGGGGACTGGTCGACCAGCAACAGGCCGACGCCGGCGGACGCGAGTGCGGCCGCCAGCTCCATGACCGCTGTGACGATCGAGGGCTGCAGGCCCTGCGTCACTTCGTCGACGACCACGAGGCGCGATCCGGCCAGTACGGCTCGGGCGAGCCCCACGAGCTGCTGCTGCCCGCCGGAGAGCGTGCCCGCCGGCTGCCCGGCCCGCTCGGTGAGCAGCGGGAAGACGTCGCGCGGCTCGATGATCGGGCGGTACCCGCGCACCCGGGCCAGCTGGAGGTTCTCCTCGACGGTGAGCGTGGGGAAGACGCCTCGGTCCTCCGGCATCAGGCTGGCGCCACGCCGGGCGAGCAGGTCGGGACGGCGCGGCGGCATCGGTTCGTCCGCCACCGTGACCGTCCCGCCGAACCGCGTGGCCAGCCCGAACGCCGTCCGCAGGGCGGTCGAGCGGCCCATCCCGTTGCGGCCGACGACGCCGACCAGCTCGCCGGGCCGGACCTCCAGATCGAGGTCGTGGACGACGGGCACCTCGCCGTAGCCACCGGTCAGGCCGGCGAGCCGGAACAGAGTCATCCGACCCCCAGGTACGCGGTGCGCACGGCGTCGTGCGCGACGATCTCGTCCATCGAGCCTTCGGCGATGACCTCGCCGCGGGAGAGCACCACGACGCGGTCGGCGATGTCCCGGACCAGTTCCATGTCGTGCTCGACGACGACCACGCCGCAGTGCCCGGCGGTGGCCACCGCCCGGATCCTGCGCGCGAGCTCCCTGGTCTCGTCGTGCGACAGCCCGGCTGCGGGCTCGTCGAGGAGCAGCAGGTCGGGCGGTCCCGTCAGGACCATGTCCAGCTCCAGGTGCCGACGATCGGCCATCGAGAGCCCACCGGCGACGATGCCCACCTCTGTCGGGTCGACCACGCACTCCTGCCCGGCCATGTACGCCGCGGCGCGACGGTTGTCGGCGACGGTCAGGTCGTCGAACACGCGCGGCACCTGGAACATGCGGCCCATCCCGCGCCGCACCCGCCGGTGGCTCGGCTGGTGCGTGATGTCCTCGCCGCGGAAGGTGACCGAGCCGCCGGACACCTCGACCGATCCGGCGACGGCGCCCAGGAGTGTCGACTTGCCCGCGCCGTTGGGACCGATGAGGCAGACGCACTCCCCGCGCTCGACGGTCAGGGAGGCGCCGCGCAGGACCGGCGTGCCCCCGAAGGAGACGGCGACGTCCACGACCTCCAGCAGGCGGCGGTCGTCGGCGCGGGCCGGTGTCGCCGCCCGCGGGACCGGCCGGAGCCGGGCAGGCAGAGTCGGGACGTCACGGCCGCCTCCGAGCAGCCGCCGGACCAGACCCGCGAGACCGGACGGGGCCACCTGGACCACGACGACGAAGAGCGCGGCGGTGGCGAAGACGTACCAGCTCTGCCAGGT
The DNA here is from genome assembly GCA_963727745.1 of uncultured Actinomycetota bacterium. GTDB lineage: Bacteria > Actinomycetota > Actinomycetes > Mycobacteriales > Pseudonocardiaceae > Pseudonocardia. Next base: position 1,390,704 of record CAVSHL010000015.1, on the reverse strand, counting down.
GCCACCGAGCGCCTGGGTGCCGGCGGTGAGCAGCACCGCGCCCAGGAACGGGCCGGCCACCGACCCCTTGCCCCCGACAGCGAGCCAGGTCAGCACGCTGGTGGAGAGGGCGAGCCCCAGCACGGCCGGGGTGACGATGCCGGCGACCGGGGCGAACAGGGCGCCGGCCAGCGCCGCGACCGCGCCCGACACGACGAACGCGACCAGCCGCGTCGACCGCAGATCGATGCCCAGGTGCTCGGCCCGCACGGGGTTGCTCTGCGCGGCGATCTGGAACAGCGCGCGGCGGCCCCTCCCCAGCCAGGCGTGGGTCAGCGCGACCGCCAGCACGCACGCGACCAGAACCAGGTAGTAGGCGCCCACGATGTCCAGCACCGGCGCGGACGCGCCGTTGGCACCACCCGTGAGGTCGGGCAGCGACGTCGCCGCGCGCTGGAGCAGCTGGCTGATCCCGAGGGTGAGGAGGATGAGCAGCGGCACGGCGGTGGACTCCGGCACCGACAGAGCCACCGTGCCCACGAAGGCGGCGAGCGCCGCGGCGAGCACGACCCCGGCCCCGCCGGCAACGATCATCGGCAGGCCCGCGTCCGTCCCGACGGCGACGCTGTACGCGCCGGTACCGAAGAATGCCGCGTGCCCGACGCTGATCAACCCGACCCGGCCCCACGACAGGTCGAGGCCGTAGGTGAACAACCCGTGGACCAGCCCGAGGGTGAGGATGCCGAGGGCGTACGGCGCCAGCCCGAACGGCGCAGCAGCGAGGACGGCGACGATCACGACCGCGGCGGGAGCAGCCAGTCGCCGTCGTCGGGCGTCCGGCGCGCCGACCGGCGCCGCGGGGCTGTGCCGGACGGCGTCCGCCCGCGTCACCTGCACGACGTCGTCACGTCTTGGATGACGCCGTGGTCGGCCGTGACCGCGTAACCCCCGGCACCGATGGTCGCGGTGAGCATGTCGGCCTGGAAGACGTGGCTGCCCTTGCTGTCGGTGACGAAGCGGGTGCCGTCCCCGAGCGGGGAGTCCATGGAGAACGACCCCAACGCCGTCACGATGGCCGCGCGAGAGCCGGCCTTCGCACCGTTGATCGCCGCGGCGGTGAACGTCACGCCGAAGTAGGCGTTGGCGGCCACCTCGGGGATCGGAGCGGTGCTGCCGGTCTTCTGGCGGTAGGCCGCGACGAACGCCCGGCTCTGCGGATCCTCGAGGCCGTCGGCCCATCGCACGACGTGCTTGCGCCCGGTGACCTGGGCGGCGACCGCGGGGTAGTAGTCCGAGTCCAGCGGGCGCCTTCGAAGCCCATCTCCGGGGTCAGCAACCCGAACGCGGCCGCCTGCTGCGTGAAGGTCACCGCGTCGCTGCCCACGACCATGGACAGGATGGCGTCGGGCCGCGCGGCGGCCAGCCGGGCGATGGTGGACTCGAAGTCCGTCGTGCCAAGCGGCTGTACTCCTGGGCCACCAGCTGGCCTCCCGCGGCGCCGACGATCGACATCGCGGCAGCGGCGTAGTCGCGCGGGAAGTTGTAGTCCGAACCGACGAAGGCGATGCGCGGGCCGTGGTCGGCCACGAGTGCCTTGATCTGCGGGATCAGTAGCTGGCGGCTCGTCTCGCCGAAGGGAAAACTGATCGCCGAGCAGTCGGAGGGGTCGCCGAGGATCGCGGTGGCGAAGGCCATGCCGGCCTGCTCGGCAACCGGGATGACGGCCGCGGCGGTGTCACCGGTGATGGTCCCGAACAGCAGGTCGACGCCGGGGTCCTGGCTGTACCTGCGCGCGATCTGCGTCGACGTGGCCGGATCACCGGCGTCGTCACTGACCTCGTACGCGATCGGCTTCCCGTTCACCCCACCTGCGGCGTTGACCTCGGCGGCCGCGATCTCGAAGCCTGCCTGCATGGCCAGCCCGGTCGCCGACACCGGTCCGGTGGCGGGCACGATCACCCCGATCCGCAGGTCGTCGTCGGCCGGAGCGGCCGTCTGCCCGATGCTCGACCCGCACGCGGCCAGGGCCAGCGCCACCGACAGCAGGAGGGCCACGGCGAGCGGCCGCCCGGTCATGCGGGTCGCCCACGCAGGGCCAGAACCGGTCGGACGAACCATGACGTGAACCTCCGTATGTGCGGGTTGGCGCGGACGACCACGGCGACGAGGACGACCACGTAGAAGAAGGAGTCGGCCACCGTGTCGGTGAACAGGCGGCGGAGCACGACCTGGAGCACGACGACGAGCCCGACGGCGAGGACGGCGCCGCGGAAGGAGCCGGGGCGGGCGAGCAGGAGGGCGACGAATCCCGGAACCAGCAGCGCGAAGCCCATCGACGGGGAGACCCCGAGCAGCGGGCTGTAGAGGGCCCCGGCGAGGACGGCGAGCAGCCCGGCGACCGCGAACGTCGCGGCCCGCATCCGGGTGGGGTTCGTGCCGAGCAGGGCGGCCATGTCGGCGTTGTCCGAGACGGCTCGCAGGCGGAGCCCGGCCCGCGTGCGGTGGGCGAGGACGAGGAGCGCGACGACCACCAGCAGGCTGACCCCGGCGATCACCAGGCGATACGTCGGGTAGACCGCACCGAGGACCGGGACCGCGCCCTCCACGGGGACGGGCACCGACCTGGGCGTGGAGGTGTAGAACACTTCGAACAGCTGCCTGATCGCCATGCCGATGCCCCAGGTCAGGAGCATGCCGGCCAGGCCGTCGTGGATCCGGCTGAGCAGGCCGCGCTGCAGGACGTAGCAGGCCGGGGCGACGGCGAGCAGCACGACGACGATGCGGACCACGAACGGCAGGCCCGTAGTGATGATCATCGCGTAGGCCCCGACGGCCGCGAGGTCGCCCACGGCCAGGTTGACGACGCGGCTCACTCCGAAGACCAGTGCCAGTGACAGCGTCAGCAGCGCGAACAGCCCGAACTGGGTGAGCGCCGCGAGCGCCACCTCCACCACGGCGGTCATCCGTCGGCCGCGACGGGAGTGCGGGGGTGCAGTCGACACAGCGAGGTCACCGGCGGTCCTCCCGAACGTTGCGGCGCTCGGTCGCGATGCGCGACCGGCAGGTGGGAGATACCTCACCAAGGTGCGGGCGGGCCGATTGGTCGCTCAGCGCACTGCTGTCGTCCTAGCGCGAACAGTCGGGGTTCGCGCTCGGTCGCGAATCCGGATCGCGCTGGACTGGACGCCCAACACCAACCACACCGGCCTCTACGTGGCTCAGCAGCGCGGGTGGTTCCGCGAGGGCGCGGTCTGAGTCCGAGGGCCGGCCCCGCGGTCAGCCGCGCGTGACGTCGAGCTCGACGGTCCGACCATCGATGCGCACGACGCCGATGCGCAGGCCGCCGAGGCTGGTGGCCTTGCCGGGCAGCACGAACTGCTCGGCGCCGCGCACCGACAGCGCCACGCCGCGCTGGTCGATCTCCCCGACGCGCACCGACCGTTCCAGGGATCCGAGCTTGATCGTGACGGTCTTCGCGCTGGCCACGGTGGCCGAGCAGCGCACGGGGGAACAGCTGGTCGTCGTGACGGCGCCGCAGCCCGACAGGCCGAGTACGGCGGCGGCGAGCAGAGTCGCGGTGACGGCGGGGGAGGTGCGCACGGGTCCTCCTGATGGGCGGGTGGGGCACGTCGAGGATCGCCGCGCAGGCGGTCCGCGCGCGCCGGTGCCGGCATGTGGATCGGGGGTGCGGCCAGCACCACCCCGTGCCGCCGGGCTCCGTCGATCTGGTGTGATGCGGTCGATGGATCTGGGGATCGCTGGACGTCGGGCGGCCGTGGCGGCCGCGAGTGCCGGGCTGGGGTTCGCCAGCGCGGCCGCGCTGGCCGCCGAAGGCGCCGAGGTCGTGCTGTGCGGCTCGGACGACGGCCGGGCCCGCGCGGCCGCCGAGCGCATCGGCGCGCGGCACCTCGTCGCCGACCTGACCGATCCCGACGCGTGCGAGCGCTTCGTCGAGGAGGCGACCGTAGCGCTGGGCGGGCTCGACATCCTCGTCGTCAACGGGCCGGGCCCGTCCCCGGGCACCGCGATCGACACCCCGGCGTCGGCCTACCGGGCCGCGCTGGACGCCAACCTGCTCTCGGTGGTGCGGATGTGCCTGGCCGCGGTGCCGGGCATGCGGGCGCAGAGCTGGGGCCGGATCGTGGCGATCACGTCGCTGGGCGTGCGCCAGCCCTATCCGAACCTGGTGCTGTCCAACACCGCACGCGCCGGTGCCACCGGGTTCCTGCGGACCCTCGCGTCCGAGGTCGCCGCCGACGGCGTGACGGTGAACTCGGTGCTGCCGGGCCTGCACGACACCGCCCGGTTGCGGAAGGCCGCCGGACCGGGCGGCCCTGACCTCACCGCGGTTCCCGCCGGACGCGCCGGCGAGGCCGCCGACTTCGGCGCGGTCGTCGCGTTCCTGTGCTCGGCGCAGGCCAACTACCTGACCGGGACCGCGCTGCCCGTCGACGGAGGGGCCCATCAAGGGCTGCTCTGAGGAGCATCCGATCCGGCCGTCAGCCCTCGAGAGCGCGGACGATCGGCCAGGCACCGTCCGAGGTGTTGGAGAGCACGGTGACGGTCGTGCCGGTGCGCGGATCGTGGCTGGACCTGAACGACACGCCGGCGTCGTACCCGATGAGGATCGCCGTGTCGGTGCTCCCGTGCAGCCAGAGGCCGAGGCCGTAGCGCAGGGACTCCGCGGGTACCTCGCGGCGTGGACGCACCACGTCGTCGACGGCATGCACGATGTCGCCGGCGAAGAACGCGCGCCAGAAGGTGGAGATGTCGGCGGCGGTGCTGTGGATGCCGCCGTCGCCGGTCGCCAGCACCGGCAGGTGGAAGACGTTGGAGCGATCTCCTCCGTCCGACGGGAGATAGCCCACGGCCGCATCGGCGGGCAACTCGTCGGAGCGGAGGAAGTCGGTCCTGCGCATGCCGGCCGGGCGCAGCACCCGTTCCCGGACGAGATCGTGGTAGCCGATGCCGGTGGCCCGCTCCGCCAGCAGGGCGAGCACCACGAACCCGCTGTTGCAGTAGCTGAACCGCGCACCGGCCCGGAACTTGGTGGGATGCCCCTCCAGCAGCGGCAGGAACGCCTCGGTCGTCGTCAGCTCGTGCACCGCGCCGACGACGTGGTCGGTGATCGCGTGGTCGGCATCCTCGTCGAGGTAGTCGCCGATGCCGGACGTGTGCGTGAGCAGGTGCTCGACGGTCACGTCGTCCGCGATCAGCGGCAGATCCGTGCCGAGCAGGGAACGGGCCGTGGTGCTCAGCTCCAGCGCGCCGTCCTGCACCAGCGAGACCACGGCCAGTGCGGTGAACCCCTTGCCGCCGCTGGCGATGCCGAACCGGGTGTCGACGGTGTTGGGTACGCCGTAGGTGCGGTTGGCCATCCCGTGCGCGGTCGCGAGCTCGACCTGCCCGGCCCGGTCGATCCGCACGACGCCGGAGAACCCGGTCTCCGCGGCCAGCTCGTCGATCTCCTCGTGGAGCACCGCTGCAGGTTACGGACGGGCGAGGGCGGCGCGGGCCGGCGCGAGGTAGTGTCGTCGGCGACCCGCGGGAACCTCGCGCTCCGAGGCTGAGATGGTGGCAGGACCGGCCGCCGACCGTTCGTACCTGACCCGGTTAGCACCGGCGTAGGGAGGAACCGTCGATGAGACGTATCTGCACTGCCCTGCTCACTGCCGCTCTGGCACTGGCCCTCGCCGCCTGCGGCGGCCCTGCCCAGCCCGGGGGCGCGCCGCCCGAGCCGCAGACGATCCGCATCGCGCTGGACTGGGCACCCAACACCAACCACACCGGCCTCTACGTGGCCCAGCAGCGCGGCTGGTTCCGCGACGCCGGGCTGGACGTGCAGTTCCTGCCGTACGGGTCGGCGTCGCCGGACACTCTGGTGTCGTCGGGCGCCGCGGAGTTCGGAGTCTCCTTCCAGGACTCGTTCACCTTCGCCAAGGCCTCGGGCGCCGACACCACGTCGGTGCTGGCGGTGCTGCAGCACTGGGGGAGCGCGATCGGGGTGCGCGGCGACCGCACCGACATCTCCTCGCCGCGCGACCTGGACGGCAAGATCTACGGCGGGTTCGGCAGCCCCAGCGAGGGCCCGAAGATGCGGGCGGTGATCAAGGACGCCGGCGGCCGCGGCGACTTCCAGACGGTTGTGCTCGGCTCGTCGGCGTACGAGGCCGTGCAGTCCGGCCAGGCCGACTTCACCGAGCCGTTCGTGGCCTGGGAGGGGATCGATGCGAAGCTCGCCGGGCACCCGTTCCGCACCTTCGCCTACACCGACTTCGGCCTGCCCGACTCCTACAGCGTCATCGTCATCGGGAACTCGCCGTGGCTCGCCGCCCATCCCGACCTGGCCCGGAAGTTCGTCCAGGCCGCGCAGCGCGGCTACCAGCTGGGTGCCGACGATCCCGCGGCCGCGGCCCAGGCACTGCTCGACGCCAACCCCGATCTGGCGTCCAACGCGGAGCTGGTGCGGCAGAGCCAGCAGTTGCTGGCCACCACCTACCTGAAGGACGCAAACGGCCGCGTCGGTACGCAGACGCTGGACCGCTGGGCCGGCTACTCGGGCTGGGTCTTCGACCAGGGCGTGCTGACCGGGCCGGACGGGGCGCCGCTCGCGGCGAAGCCCGACTTCGCGACCTGGTTCACCGACGACTACCTGGCCACGCCATGACGGCCACGGCTCCCGCACCGCTGCAGGCGCCGCCGCGCACGTCTGCGCCGGTCGAGCCGCGGCCGGGGCCGTGGCGGCGGGTGTGGCCGGCGCTGGCGCTGCTGGCGGTGCTGATCGCGGCCTGGCAGCTCTACGTGACCGTGTCCGGGATCCGCCCGCAGGTGCTGCCGTCGCCGTGGCGGGTGCTGGAGCAGGGCTGGGCCGCCCGCGCGGCGCTGTGGACCAACACCGTGCCCACGCTGCAGGTCACGGCCATCGGGTTCGCGGTCTCGCTCGTGCTCGGCTGGGCGCTGGCGATCGCGGCCGACAACGTGTCGTGGATCAAGCGCGCCTTCACCCCGCTGCTGGTGGCGTCGCAGACGATCCCGATCATCGCCGTCGCCCCGCTGCTGATCATCTGGTTCGGGTTCGGGCTGCTGCCCAAGGTGCTGGTCATCGCGCTGGTCACGTTCTTCCCGGTGGCGGTGGGCCTGATCGAGGGGTTCGCCGCCACCGATCGCGCCGCCACCGACCTCCTGCGCAGCATGGGGGCGTCGCGCTTCGACCAGTTCCGCTACGTGCGGTTGCCGGGGGCATTGCCCCGGTTCTTCACCGCCCTGCGCATCGGCATCACCTACGCCGTGACGGGTGCGGTGTTCGCCGAGTACGTCGGCGCCACGGCCGGGCTGGGGATCTACATGAGCCTGCAGAAGAACGCGTTCCGCACCGACCTGGTGCTGGCGGCCGTCGGGGTCACCGCCGTGCTGTCGGTGGGCCTGTTCGCGTTGACCTACGTGGTGGAGCGCCTGGTGATCCCGTGGAACCGTCGTGGGTGAGCCTGGTGCGGGTCACCGCTCGACCGACTCGACAAGGCCTTCCCCGGCACCGGCCCCGTCCTCGACGGGGTGTCGCTCGACGTCGCACCCGGGGAGTTCGTCGCGATCGTCGGGCCCAGCGGGTGCGGCAAGTCGACGCTGTTCACGGTGCTCGGCGGCCTCGAGCCGCCGGATTCCGGACGGGTGCTCGTCGACGGCCGGGACGCGACCGGTGAGACCGAACCGTTCGCGTACATGCCGCAGCAGGACCTGCTGTTCCCGTGGCGCACGGTGCTGGACAACACCGCGCTCGGCCTGGAGGTGGCCGGGGTGTCGCGGGCGCAGGCACGGCAGCGGGCCGGCGAGCTGTTCGCACCGTTCGGCCTCGCCGGGTTCGAACGGGCCCGCCCCCGCGAGCTGTCCGGCGGGATGCGGCAGCGGGCGGCGTTGCTTCGCACCGTCGTGCAGGAGCGGCCCGTCCTGCTGCTGGACGAGCCGTTCGGCGCGCTCGACTCGTTGACCAGGGCGGACATGCAGGCCTGGCTCGACGGCGTGCGCGCCACGTTCGACCGCAGCATCGTGATGATCACCCACGACCTGCGGGAGGCGGTCTACCTGGCCGATCGCGTCGTGGTGCTGGGGCCGCGGCCGACCAGGGTGGTCGGCGAGGTCGTCGTGGACCTCCCACGCCCGCGCGACCACGGGATCGTCACGACGGCGGCGTTCGCGGCGCTGGAGGAGCGGGTGCTGCGCATCCTGCAGGCAGGGCACAGCTGACCGGGGCAGGGCAGATCCCCGCCGGTTGGCGTTGATCAAGGGCAAATGGTTGCTCGCGGAGATCAACGAGCAACCATTTGCCCGTGATCAACGAAACTTCATGGGCCGCCGCCCGCCGACAGGTGCGCGACGGCTGCTCAGGCCGGGACGACCCGGTGGATGCCGAGCCGCTCCGGCTGGTGGACGTCGGCGAGATCGTCGCGCAGCGCGGCCGTCTCGGGATGGGCGGGCCCGAGCAGCGCGGTGCTGTCGGCGATCGCCCGCTCGAACATCGTGATGGCGCGGGTGGTGCGGCCACCGACCGCGAGGCAGCCGGCCGCCGCGGCCCGGATCGCGATCGTGGCCTGATGCTGCGCCCCGAGGGTCCGCTCCGCGTCGGCCAGCGCGTCCTCCAGCAGCGCCGTGGCCGAGCGGACGTCGCCGGTCGCGGCGATGGCCAGCGCTGCGCTCATGCGCGTGGTGAGCGTGTCGGGGTGCGTCGCGCCGAGCACGCGGCGGCGAGCGGCCTCCACCTCGGTGGACACCGCGATCGCGTCCTCCCAGCGCTCGGCGAGGCGGTACGCGGTGGCGAGGGCGTCGCGCGCGGTGAGCGTGAGCGGGTGCTCGGTGCCGTAGACGCGGGAGCGCTCGAAGACCGCGGCCTCGATCACCAGGATGCCCTCGGCCCCGCGGCCGGCAGCGACCAACGCCACACCCAGGTTGCCGGTGACGACGAGGGTGGCGGAGTGGTGCGCGCCGAACAGCTGCTCGCACTCGGCACGGACCTGCAGGAGGACGGCGACGGCGCGGTCGGGGCGATCGGCGGCGAAGTGCGCGGCCGCTTCGCTGTTCTGGTCGGCGAGCAGGGCGAGGTGCCGGCGCGCGACCTCGACGCGGTCCCGCCTGCCCCTGGCCGACCACCACGCCATCCGTCGAACCCCTCCCGGATTCCCTCATGTCGCCCCTGCGAAAACTACCGTGCGTATCCGTCGTGGCGACCCACCCCCCGGGACGGTCTGCCGCGAACGGGTGAATCCGTGCGCCCAGCCTGTCCTACCCTGATGTGGAGTGTGATGCCCGTCGCAGTGCCCGCCGTCCGCCGCGGCGAACGGCGCCGAACGGTGGCTTCCACCAGCCGATTACCCTGACCGGGTGGACGTGACCAGCAACGCCCGCAAGCACGGCGTCACCGTCGCCCAGATCCGGTCGGTCCTGGACGCGCCGCTGCGATCGGTGGCGCAGGGCGACACTGTCCTGCACATCGGGGTCACCGCCGAGAAGGATCTGCTGGAGATCGTGGTGGCCCCTGGCCGTCCCGTGACCGTACTGCACGCCATGCGGTTGCGGCCGTTCAACTATCGGCACCTGCGGCCGGTCCGCGCCTAGGTCGGCTCCTGCTCGGTGGCCAGGTCGCGGAAGTAGCCGGGCACGCCGGGGCGGCGCTGCCACGGGTGCGGCCCGGCCAGTGGCCGGTACTCGACGCCGGCGGCGTCCAGGCGCGGCAGGTGGTGCTCGGTCAGCCGGCGCCGGAAGTCGGTCAGGTCGCGTTGCTCCGGTGCCGACCAGACGGTCTCGGCGAACGCGGACAGGCGCGGGAACGCCGCGAAGTCGATGCGCCGCCCGGAGTCGAGGTGCTCGGCCCAGATCGCGGCCTGCGCGCCCAGGATCGCGCCGGGGCCACCGGGCGTGACGGGCTCGTAGGCGTACACGTCGTCGACGGTGCGCACGAAGCCCACCGGGACCGGCTCGTCCGGCCCGTCGCCCGCGCGGTGGTCGAGGTAGACGTGCTGCTCGGGGGCGAGCACGGTGTCGTAGCCCGCGTTGATCGCCGCGCTGCCCCGGGCGCCCGACCGCCAGGCCGTCACGATCGATCCCTCGGGCAGTGCTGGGCTCAGCGCCTCGTCCCACACGGCCGCGCGCCGCCCGCGGGCGACCACGTGCTGGGCGAGCTGCCCGGAGAACCAGCCGTGCAGATCGCCGACCCCGGCCAGACCCAGCTCGGCGACCCGCCGGACGACCTCGGGCGCGCGCTCCCACGGCTCGAGGGGCACCTCGTCGCCACCCAGGTGCACGACGGGGGAGTCGAAGACCTCCAGCACCTCGTCGAGGATCTCGCGGTAGGCGTCCACGACGGCCGGCGAGGGATCGAGGATCGCGTCGATGATCCCCCACGTGGTGCTCACCTCGACGGGAGCGGTGCCCGGCACGCCGAACTCGGGGTAGGCCGCGATCGCCGCCTGCGAGTGGCCCGGCACGTTGATCTCGGGCACCACGGTGATCCCGCGGGCCTTCGCGTACGCGGCGATCTCGCGCAGGTCGGCCTGGGTGTAGTAGCCGCCGTGCGGGGTGTCGTCGCGGGTACCCGCGCGCCAGGCCCCGATCATCGACCGGTGGCGCCACGCGCCCACCTCGGTCAGCCGCGGCCGGGAGCGCACCTCCATCCGCCAGCCCTGATCGTCGGTGAGGTGCAGCTGCAGCACGTTGAGCTTGTGCGCGGCGGCGAGGTCGAGCATCCGCAGCACGCCGTCCTTCGGCAGGAAGTGCCGCGCCACGTCGAGCAGCACCCCACGCCAGGCGCACCGGGGTGCATCGGTGATCAGCACCCGCGGCACCCGGACCGGGCCCGTGCCCGACCTGCGGCAGGCGGCGGGGCCGAGCAGCTGGGTCAGCGTCGCGACGGCGGCGTGCGCGCCGTCGAGGTCGGCCGCGCTGACCAGCACGGACCCGTCCACGTCGAGCACGTAGCCCCCGGCGGGCAGCGCCGGATCGAGCCGGAACTCGGAGTCGGCCGGGCCCGGACCGCGCAGGTCCCACGCCGCGCCGAACGCGTCCTCGGCGAGGCGGCGCCAGCGCAGCGCGGCCGGGCGCAGCGCGGGATCGGTCGCGACGACGGCGTCCACCGGCGGCTCGACGTGGCCGGATCGGAGTTCGACGGAGGACGGGAGCGGCAGTAGGCCGGTGGCCGGATGATCATTCATCTGACCGGACACTACCGGCCGGCTCCGGTGCGATCCCGGGTGAATTTCACGCGCTGACGGCGACGGCCATCCGGACATTCCGGTGCATTCTTTGTGGAATCGTGGTGTTGGGGGCTCTGCCCTTCGGCGCTACCGGAGGGTAGGTTTCTGACGTTCGAAGAGCCAGTGCCGGCCCAGGAGGTCCCTCCGTTGCGTGAGTACAGCGTCCCCGCCACGTTCCAGGTCACCGCTGACGAGAACCTGGTCGCCGCCGTGTACGAGAACGCGCGCGAGGTCCCCGACGCGGTCGGGTTCCGCCGCCGCGACGAGGCCAAGCAGTGGCACGACGTCACCTACGGCGCGTTCGCCGCGCAGGTCACCGCCGTCGCGCGCGGCCTGATCGCGGCCGGGGTCGCGCCGGGCGACCGGGTGGCGCTGCTGTCGCACACCCGCTACGAGTGGACGCTGCTGGACTACGCGATCCTCGCCGTCGGCGGTGTGACGGTGCCGATCTACGAGACGTCGTCGGCCGACCAGATCGGGTGGATCCTCTCCGACTCCGAGGCCGTCGGGATCGTCGTCGAGAACGCCGGGCACGTCGCGCGCCTCGACCAGGTGCGTTCCGCGCTGGGCGAGCTGCCGAAGGTCTGGCAGATCGACGGCGGCGCCGTCGACGAGCTCGTCGCGAACGGTGCGGCGGTGCCCGAGGAGCAGGTGCACGAGCGCCGGACGGCCGTGCGCGCGGCGGACCTCGCCACGCTGATCTACACGTCCGGCACCACGGGCCGCCCCAAGGGCTGCGAGCTGACCCACGCCAACCTCCAGACCGAGGTGCGCACGGTCGGCGACGCGTCGTTCCCCCAGCTGCTCACCGAGGGCGGCTCGGTGCTGCTGTTCCTGCCGCTCGCGCACGTGTTCGGCAAGGCCATCCAGTGCGGCGCGATGCACACCCGCACGATCATCGGGCACACCGCCGACGTGTCCGACCTGCTCGGCGACCTCGCCGTCTTCAAGCCGACGTTCCTGCTGGCGGTGCCGCGGGTGTTCGAGAAGGTCTTCAACGGTGCCCGGCAGAAGGCCCACGACGGCGGCAAGGGCGCGATCTTCGACACCGCCACCGACACGGCGATCGCGTGGAGCAAGGCGCAGGACACCGGCGGCGCCGGGGTCGTGCTCAAGGTCAAGCACGCGGTGTTCGACCGGCTCGTCTACAGCAAGCTGCGCGCGGCGGTCGGCGGGCAGGTCATCGCTGCGGTCTCGGGCAGCGCGCCACTGGGCGAGCGGCTGGGGCACTACTTCCGCGGCGTCGGGCTGCCCGTGCTGGAGGGCTACGGGCTCACCGAGACGTCCGCCGGCATCACGGTCAACACCCTCGACGCGCAGCGCATCGGCAGCGTCGGGCGGCCGGTGCCCGGGCACGCGGTCCGCATCGCCGACGACGGGGAGATCCTGCTCAAGGGCCCCATCGTCTTCCGCGGCTACTGGCGCAACGAGGCCGCCACCACGGAGGCCATGTCCGACGAGTGGTTCCACTCCGGCGACATCGGCGAGCTCGACGAGGGCGGCTTCCTGTCGATCACCGGCCGCAAGAAGGAGCTGATCGTCACCGCGGGCGGGAAGAACGTCGCCCCGGCCGTGCTGGAGGACCGGCTGCGCTCGCACGTGATCGTCAGCCAGGCGATGGTCGTGGGCGACAACAAGCCGTTCATCGGCGCCGTCGTCACCGTCGACGCGGAGTCGCTGCCGCGGTTCCTGAAGACCGCCGGCAAGGCCGAGGACACCCCGCTGGCCGAGCTCGTCGACGACGCGGAGCTGCGGGCCGAGGTGCAGAAGGCCGTCGACGACGCCAACACCCAGGTGTCGCGGGCCGAGCAGATCCGCGAGTTCCGCATCCTCCCGGTCGACTTCACCGAGGAGGGCGGGGAGATGACCCCGTCGCTCAAGGTGAAGCGGGCGGTCGTCGTGAAGAAGTACGCCGAGGTCATCGAGGGGATCTACACCAAGCCGAAGAAGTAGCTCTCCTACGCCGGGGTGCTGTAGCGGGCGCGCAGCTTGTGCTTCTGCAGCTTGCCGGTCTCGGTGCGGGGCAGGTCGGTGGAGAAGTCGATGCTGCGCGGCAGCTTGTAGCCCGCGATGCGGGCGCGCAGGAACTCCAGCAGCTCGGCCTCCAGCTCCGGCCCGGGAACGGCCTCGGACGACGGCTGCACGACGGCCTTGACCTGCTCGCCCATCTCCGGGTCGGGGATGCCGATCACGGCCAGATCGAGCACCGCGGGGTGCAGCGCGAGGGCGTTCTCGATCTCCTGCGGGTAGATGTTCACGCCACCCGAGATGATCATGAACGACATGCGGTCGGTGAGGAACAGGAACCCGTCCTCGTCGACGTACCCGACGTCGCCGGTGGTGGCCCAGGTCGGGTGCTCGGGGTGTGCCGCGGAAGCGGTCTTGTCGGGGTCGTTGTGGTAGGCGAAGGGGAAGGCGTCGCGCTCGAAGTAGACGAGGCCGACCTCGCCGGCCGGGAGCTCCCGACCGTCGTCGCCGCAGACGCGCAGCGTGCCCAGGATCGCCCGTCCGACCGATCCCGGCCTGGTCAGCCACGTCGGTGAGTCGATCACCGTGAGGCCGATGGCTTCGGTCGCCGCGTAGTACTCGGCGAGGATCGGCCCCCACCAGTCGATCATCTGCCGCTTCACCTCGGCGGGACACGGCGCTGCGGCGTGCACGGCCACCCGATGCGACGACAGGTCGTACCGCGCGCGGACGTCCTCGGGGAGCTTCAGCATCCGCACGAACATCGTCGGCACCCACTGGCTGTGGGTGACGCGGTGGCGCTCGATGGCGGCCAGCGCGGCGCCCGGCTCGAACCGCGGCATGACCACGACGGTGCCGCCCACCTGGTGGATCATGCCCCCGAAGCGCAGCGGGGCGGCGTGGTACAGCGGAGCCGGGCTCAGGTAGACGGTGTCGTCGGCGAAGCCGTACAGCGGGCCGAACAGGCCCAGTAGCATGTCGCCGCCCTCGGTCACCGACACCCCCGGCAGCGGCCCCTTGACGCCCTTGGGCCGACCGGTGGTGCCGGAGCTGTAGAGCATGTCTCTACCCCGCGGCTGCTCGGGCAGCGGCTCGGCGGAGGCAGCGGCGAGCGCCGCCTCGTAGTCGCCGTGGCCGGCGACCGGGTCCGCGCCGAACGACAGCCGCAGGTCGACGTCGGGGGTGGCGTCGAGGATCGCGGTGGCCATCTCCGCCATGGCGGCCGAGACGATCAGCGCCTTGGCGCCGCAGTCCGCGACGATGTAGGAGACCTCGTCGCGGTGGAGGTGGAAGTTGATCGCCGTGAGGTACAGCCCGCTGCGCATCGCCGCCCAGAACACCTCGTAGCTGCGCAGCGAGTTCTCGGCCAGTACGGCGACGTCGTCGCCGGGCCGCAGACCGGCGTCCCAGAGCACCCTGGACAGCCGGATCGAGCGCTCGTCGAGCTCCGCGTAGGTCAGCACGGCGCCGGTGTCGGACATGACCACGGCGGCCTTGTCAGGCGTCAGAGCGGCGAACTTCCCGGGGTACACGGCGGCTCCTCGCTGAGCGATCTGCCCGGATCGGCCGGGGCCGGGCTCATCCTCGGGTCCCGCGCAGAGGCGGTCAACCCTGACTCCTTCGGCGGCACGCCGCCGTCATGTTGCGCCCGTTTCAGGCACCATCGAGGGGAACGCCCGTCCGTGCCCTGCCGACACACCGAGGTGCCCGTGCCCGACAACGACCGCCCCGGCGGCTTCGGTCCGCTCGACGACATGGTCGAGCGGCTGCTCGGCAACCTCACCGAGAACCTCGGCGAGGCGTTCCGCCCGTTCACCGAGCCCAGAGACGAGCACAGAGACGAGCCCGCCGAGCCCGGGGAGCGCCCGGCTCCGCCGCGCGGCGGAGCCACCCCCAAGCTGGACCGGTACGGCACCGACCTCACCGCGCGCGCCACCCGCGGCGAGCTCGATCCCGTCATCGGACGGGAGGCGGAGATCGAGCAGGTGCTCGAGGTGCTGGCGCGGCGCACGAAGAACAACCCGGTGCTGATCGGCGATCCGGGCGTCGGGAAGACGGCCATCGTGGAAGGTATCGCTGCCCGGGTGGCCGAGGGCACCGTGCCCGAGTCGCTGCGCGGGGTGCGGGTGGTGTCGGTCGACGTGGGCGCCATGGTGGCGGGCACCAAGTACCGCGGCGAGTTCGAGCAGCGGCTCACCGGGATCATCGCCGAGGTCACCCGCGCGCAGCGCGGGGTCGTCCTCTTCATCGACGAGGTGCACTCGATCGTCGGCGCCGGCTCGGCCGAGGGTGCGCCGATGGATGCCGCGACCCTGCTGAAGCCTGCGCTGGCCCGCGGCGACCTGCAGCTCATCGGCGCCACCACGCCGGGGGAGTACCGCAAGCACATCGAGAAGGACACCGCGCTGGAGCGCCGGTTCGAGCCGGTGCGGATCGCGCCGCCCACGGTCGCCGGCACCGTCGAGATCCTGCGCGGCCTGCGGGCCCGCTACGAGGAGCACCACGACGTGCTCATCGGCGACGACGCCCTCATCGCCGCCGCCACGATGTCGGACCGCTACCTCACCGACCGCTTCCTGCCCGACAAGGCCATCGACCTGCTCGACCGGGCCAGCGCCCGCGCGCGCATGTCGGCTCGCACCGATCCGGCCGCGCAGGCCGCGCACCTGGGGCAGCTGCGCCGCGCCCGCGACGTCGCCGTCGACGCCGAGGACTACGAGCGGGCCATGCAGCTCACCCGGGAGCTCGACGCCGCCGAGGCGCCGGTGTCGAGCGGCCCGCCGCTGATCTCCGCCACCGACATCGCCGCCGTCGTGGCCCGCAGCACCGGCATCCCGGTCGCCGAGCTGACCACCGCCGAACGCGACAAGCTGCTCGACCTGGAGGCGCTGCTGCACCGCCGCGTCGTCGGCCAGGACGTCGCCGTCGCCGCGGTCGCCGACGCCGTCCGGGCCGGGCGGGCCGGGCTCGCCGCTCCCGACCGGCCCGTCGGATCGTTCCTGTTCATCGGCCCGACGGGGGTGGGCAAGACGGAGCTTGCCCGCGCGCTGGCCGAGGTGCTGTTCGGCTCCGCCGACGCGCTGCTGCGCTTCGACATGAGCGAGTACGCCGACCGCGGCTCGGCGATGCGGCTGGTCGGGGCGCCGCCCGGGCACCTCGGGTTCGACGAGCCCGGCCAGCTCACCGAGGCCGTGCGCCGCACCCCGTACGCCGTGCTGCTGATGGACGAGATCGAGAAGGCGCACATGGAGGTCGCCAACACCCTCCTGCAGGTGCTCGACGCCGGCCGCCTCACCGACGCCCACGGGCGCACCGTCGACTTCACCAACACCGTGGTGATCATGACCAGCAACCTGGGCATCGAGCTGCTGCCGGGAGTGTTCCGGGCGGAGTTCCGGGCCCGCATCGACGAGGTGGTGCCGTTCCACCAGCTCGGGCCGGCCGAGCTGCACAGCATCACGCGCCTGCTGCTCGCCGACACCGTCGCGCGCGTCGCCGCGCAGGGCATCCAGCTCGACGTCAGCGACGCCGCGGTGGCGTGGCTGGCCGACCACGGCGCGCAGCCCGAGCTGGGTGCGCGCCCGCTGCGCCGCACCATCACCCGCGAGCTCGACCGCAGGCTCTCCCGCCTGATCATCGCGGGGGAGCTCAGCGGCGGCGGTCGGGTGCGCGCCGACGTGGAGGAAGGCCACCTCGTCGTCACGCCGGGCCGGCCCGACCTGCGCAAGCAGTAGCGGAGTGCCTCGCTACGAGCGGAGCGCGTCCGAGTCGATGCTGCGGCCCGGCAGGCCCACGGCGCGCTCCACGAGCGCCCCGAAGATCAGCCCCAGCGCGACCCAGAACGCCACCTGGCCGCCCAGCGAGGCGATGCGGAAGTCGTAGAGCACCGTCGCCGGGAAGTCGACCGGGGTCTCGGCCACGGTCGGCAGCACGGCCATCACGATCGCCACCACCACGACGTACCCCGCGCACGCCGCGAGGGTGGCGTTCCATGAGCCGAGCCGGGTGCGCAGCCGTTCCCGCGCCACCAGTGCCGCCCACGCGATCACGACGGAGGCGAGCACCATTGCCAGGTAGAGCAGCGTGCGTTCGCCGATCGTGTCGTCGAGCGTCGAGGCCGGCGGGTTGGCCGGGTACTTGAGGAACGGCACCGCGTAGGTCACCACCAGCCCGGCGACGGCCAGCGCCAGCACCGCCGACCGCGGCGGCAGGCGCAGGTACCGGCCCTGCACCGCGGCGTAGACGAGTGCAGTGATGCCGCCGAGCGCGACGCCGAAGAGGATCGACGCGACCCCGAGCCCGAGCGTCGACTGCACGCCCCTGCTGACCAGCTCGGCACCCGGTGTCTCGCCGGCGGCCGCGGCCACCTTGTCCTCGTACGCGATCGCCGCGTCGACCGTCGGCTCCCCGAAGACGTACGCGACGATCGCGTAGAACAGGCCGGCGACGAGGCCGGCGAGCATCCCGCGGACCAGCAGTGCCCGAACCATGGACGTGCTCCTTCGACCGGCGGGATCGTGGCAGGGCTAGTGGCAGGGGAAGCCGAGCAGGTGCCGGCCGTCGTGCACGAACTCGTGCAGCAAGCTGCCCGGCACGAGCTGGGTGGCGCCCTGGTCGATGCCCAGCAGGTAGAGCAGGCTCAGCAGGATCACCCCGGCGAACACGGCCCAGGGCAGGATCTCCCGGAGCGGGATCGCCACGGGCGTGGCTGCGACTGTGGCCTCGGACACGGCGACCTCCAGGTTCACGATCGACATCTGAGCAGTTCGTCAGACGTCGAGAAGTCTGCGGACCGCCGTCGGCGGTGTCAAACGCCCGGCGGGGTGGCGCATCCCCCACCTACGCTGCGCAGGTGCGATCCCTGCGTGCGGCGCCCGACGCGCCCGTCACCGCCGTCCTGTACGCGACCAAGGGCCTGGTCGACGTCGCCGCGGCGGAGCTGGCCGAGCTCGTGCCCGCGGCGGTGGTCACCGTCCGCACCGACCGCTTCCTGCTCGTCCGGCTCACCCCCGCCGATCTGGCCGAGCTCGGCGCCCGTGCGCGCACCGTCGACGACGTGCGGTTGCTCGTCGCCGGGCCCGCGTCCGTGGCCGGCGCCGACGACCTGCGGCGCATCGGTGCGGCCGCGGCCGACGCTGTGGTCGACGTGCTCGCACCACCTGCCGGCCCGTGGTCGGTCACGCTCGCGGCCCGCAACCCGCCCTGGCGGCGTCGACCGCGCTGGGACCCGGCGCCGGTGCTGGCAGCGACCCTGAACGGTGCCGACCCGACGGCGACCGAGCGCCGGCCCGTCGACCTGCGGCTGCAGGTGGACGAGGACGAGGCTCATCTTTCGGTGAGCTTGTGGGAGCGGCCGCTGGGCAAGCCCGCGGCGGGTGGGCCGGCCTGGCGCGGCGCGCTGCGCCCGACGGTGGCGGCGGCGCTCGTGCGCACCGCGCTCGCCGCGAGCGGACCGGCGGCGGTGGCGTCCGGTCTCTACGACCCGTTCTGCGGCAGCGGCACGATCGTCGCCGAGGCGGTCCGGTGCGGCGCGGCCGTGTTCGCCTCCGACCGCGCGGAGGAGGCGGTGGTGCTCACCCGCGACCGGCTGGCCGCGCTGGGCGCGCCCGATCTCGACCATCGCGTCTTCGTCCGCGACGTGCTGCGCGGCCCGGACCAGCGCGTCTCCGCCCGCATCGTGGTGAGCAACCTGCCGTGGGGGAGTCAGCAGCGGGTGGACGGCCGGATCGCGCTGTTCGACGCGGTCGCCCACCTCGTGGCGCAGCGGGTCGGCCCGGACGGCGCCGCCGTGCTGCTCACCACCGAGGAGGAAGCGCTGGTGGCACGGCTGCGCCGGCACGGCCTGACCGTCACCACCCGCCGGATCGGGCTCCTCGGCCAGACCCCGGCGGTGGTGACGGCGACGCCGTGATCACCCGATGTTGTAGACGATCTCCACGCTGACCGACAGCTGCTGCGTGCCGGGGGAGACCTGCGACGCCCGCTCCGCGCCGTCCGCCGCGCCTGCCGCGTACGGGACGGGCGGGGGCCGGTTGCCGGACGAGGTCTCGGTGATCGTGCGGATCGAACCCAGCGACACCCCGGCCGCGTCGGCGAGCTGCTTGGCCTGCTCCTGGGCCTTCTTCACTGCGGCCGCGCGGGCTTCGGCGAGCAGCTTCGAGTCGTCGTCGATGGCGAACCCCAGCGACTGCACGCGCACCGCGTCGCCCGCCGCGGCCGCCGCGGTGTCGATGATGCCGCCAGCGGCGCTGATGTCCCGGATGGTCACGGTCAGCTGGTTGGAGACCTCGTAGCCCGAGATCCGGCCGTTGTTGTCGAACGTCGGATCGATGCCGAACCGGCTGGTCTTCACGTCGGCGTCGGCGACGCCCTTGGCCTTCAGCTGCTCCCGCAGCGCGCCCGAGCGCTGGCCGTTGTCGTTCAGCGCCGTCTGCGCGTTCGGCGAGCGGGTGGCGACGGCGAGATCGATGGTCATCTTGTCGGGTGTGCCGGTGACCTCCCCGACACCCCTGGCGGTGATTCCGGTGGTAGGGGCCCCCGGTTGTCCTGGCGCCGGTTGCGCGCAGCCGGCGAGCACCGCTGCGGCCACGGCGAGACCGGCCGCGGCCAGACCCGTCCTGATGGATCGCCTCATCGTCTCGTCCCCCTTGTCGTAGAACGCTCTGCACGTGCAAGACGGAGCGCGTCACCGAATGCGTTGGCTCGCCCGGCAGAATGGTCTCGTGACGATCGGCGAGGTGCGCGAAGGTGTGTCCGCGCGCGAGGGTGAGGTGCTCGCCGCGCTGGGTGACCACCTCACCAACGCCGAGATCGCCGCGCGGCTCTTCATCTCCGTCCGCACCGTCGAGAGCCACGTGTCGTCGCTGCTGCGCAAGCTCGGTGCCGCGGACCGGCGAGCATTGGCCGCGCTGGCCGCAGAACAGGTCACAGCGCAGGTCACACCGCAGCTCGGGGAATCGACCGGGCCGACCCGGCCCGCGGCGCCGACCACGTTGCCGGCGCCGCTGACCCCGTTCATCGGACGGGCGGACGAGCGGGTCGAGCTGACCGCGGCGCTGCGCAGCCGCCGGCTGGTCACCGCGGTCGGCCAGGGCGGTGTCGGCAAGACCCGGCTCGCGCTCGCCGTCGCCGCCGAGCTCGCGGCGGCCGATCCGGCGCCGTTCCCCGACGGCGTGTGGTTCGTCGACCTCGTCCCCGTGCCGGACGGCGCCACCATCGCGCCCACGCTGGCCGCGGCACTCGGGCTCGGTGAGCAGCCCGGCACCTCCACCGAGGAGATGGTGCTGTCGTGGCTGGCGCACCGCACGGCGCTGCTGGTGCTCGACAACGGCGAGCACGTGCTGGACAACGTGGCCGACCTGGCCGAACGCCTGCTCGCGGGTGCGCCGGGGATCACCTTGCTGGTCACTACGAGGGCCCGGCTGCAGCTGCCGTTCGAGTGGGTGTTCCCGGTCACCGGGCTGTCGCTCGACGACGGTGGCGGTGGCGCCGACGCCGTCACCCTGTTCCTGACCAGGGCCGAGGCGGCCGCGGCACCTGTCGAGGCGGCCGACCGCGCGCGGGTGGAGCAGATTTGCGCCACGCTCGACGGCGTGGCGCTGGCCATCGAGCTGGCCGCGGCGCGGCTGCCGGCCGTCGGGCTGGACGGCCTGGAGAAGGGGCTGACCGACCCGTTGCACCTGCTCACGGGCGGCCGGCGCGCGCAGTCGCGGCACCGGTCGTTGCGCGCCACCCTCGACTGGAGCTACCAGCTGCTCGGGCCGCAGGCCCAGGCGGTGCTGCGCCGTGTGGTCGTGTTCGCCCTCCCGGTGTCCGTCGACGCCGCCCGCGAGGTCGTCGGTTGGGCGCCGGTCGCGCCGCGCGAGGTGCCCGAGCAGCTCGCCGAGCTGGCCGACCACAGCCTGCTCGTGCCCGTCGCGGCGCCGGGCGGCACCCGCTACCAGGGGTTGGAGACGATCCGTCAGTACGGCGTCGAGCTGCTCGCCGAGGCGGGCGAACTGGACCGCTGCCGGGCGGCCCACCTGCGCTGGGCCGTCGCACGCGGCACGGCGCTGGCGGCCGAACCGCGCGCGGCCGAGGGTGAGGCGGGCTGGCGGTCGCGCTACGACGATCTCGCCGACGAGCTGCGGGCGGCGCTGGCGTGGGCGGTCGCCGGTGGGCTCACAGCCGCTGCGGTGACCGCGGCCGAGGTGGCGCAGGCCGCCGCGCTCGCCGCGGACCTCGCCTACCGCAGAGGGCTGCCCACCCAGGCCCAGCGCCGCTACGAGCAGGCCGCAGAGCTCGACCCGGACCCGCGCGCTGCCGCCACCGCGCTGCACCGCGCCGCAGGGTGTGCCGAGGTGCGCCTGGCCGGGGTCGATGCGGTGGGGCTGCACCGGCGAGCGGGCGAGCAGTACCTCGCGGCGGCGGAGCCCGTCATGGCTGCATGCGCCTTCGCCCGCGCCGCCGAGCTGGTCGACCGGGCGCACGGCGCGCTGCACACTCTGCCCCGACGCGAGGTCGTCGCCACGCTGCTCGAGCGCGCCGCGTCGCTGGGCGGCGACGATCCGCTCGCACTGGCCCGGATCGCCATCGCCGAGGCATTCGGGACCAAGTGGTGGGACGCCGACCGGGCGGGGGGTGTTGCGCCGGTCATCGAGCGGGCTGTGGCGCTCGCGCGGGCGAGCGGGGATCCGCTCGCCGAGAGTGCGGCGCTGGACCGGCTCACCACGCTCCACCTGGCCCGGGGCGCCGCCCGCTCGGCACTGGCCACCGCGGTGCGCCGCATCGAGCTGCTCGAACCGCTCCCACCCGACGCCGACCTCGGCTTCGAGATGGCCGACGCAGTGGTGATGTCGACGGAGAGCGCGCTGGCGGCGGGGGAGCTGCGCTCCGCGCGACGGTTCGCGCAGCGGTCCCGTGCGCTTCCGATGCACCATGAGATCCCGCACGTGGGCGGGGCACGGTTCCTGCTGGTCACCGCATTGGCCGGGGACTGGGCGGACACCCTTGCGGCGGCCGAGCTCTTCCGCGAGGGCTGGGAGCGGGCCAGCCGCCCGCGGCTCGGCACGCTGCGCCGCAGCGTGGCGGCGGTGATCATGGTGCACCGGCTGCGCGGCGACGAGCCGGCCGCCGCGCAATGGCAGGATGTCTTCGCGGCGGTCAGCAACCCCGACGACCGTCGGCAGGGGGACCTCCGGTGCCGCCAGGTCCTCGACGCCATGCTCCACCTGCACCGCGGCGAGCACACGGAGGCCGTCGAGGCGGTGCGCGACGACGTCGCCCACTTCCACACCTGGAGCGAGGGCGCCTGGGTCCAGTGGTACGGCGCGGTCCAGGCGGAGGCGTACGTGCTCGCCGGCCTGCCGGACGCCGCCGCGCACGTCTCCCGGATGCGGGAACTGGTCGCCGACAACGTGATCGCGGCGGCCATCGTCGACCGGGCGGCCGCGGTGCTCGCCGGTGACACGTCCGCGGTGCTGGTCACGGCGCAACGGTTCGCCCGCGCCGGCTGCCGCTACCAGCAGGCCCGCAGCCTGCAGCTCGCCGATGATCCGGGCGCGTCCGCCGCGATGGCCGAGCTGGGTGCCACGTACGTGCCCTGAGCTGCGGAATCCGTGGTCGTTCCGTGGTGAGCACGGATGTCTGTGAGGGCATCCCGGACGACCATTGCATGCATGACGAACCAGAGCCTGACCAGCGCGATCGCCGCCGAGCACCGTCGCGACCTGCACGCCGCAGCGGCCCACTCCCGCCTCGTCCGCGAGGCCACCGCCGCGGCGCCGTCAGGCTCCGCCCGGCCCGCTCCGACCGGCCTCCGTGGTCTGATCCGGCGCACCCTCCCGGTATGACACCTCGAGGTCCTACCCCTCGCGTGACGGAGTCCTACGACGCTCCGCGATTCTGCTGGCTCGCGTAGTAGGCCACCTTGCGGGCGCGCATCACCTCACCGAGGGGGCGGTGCTCGACCAGCGCGTTCCACGGATCGAAGCGACCGGCCTCGACCTCCTCGTCGAGTGCGGCGTCGCGCTCCTGCCCGGGGATGGTGAGCCGGGCGACCGTGTGGAACGGCGAGCTCCACACCGCTGCGGCGTCCTCGATCGGTGTCGTCGACTCATCGGTGAAGAACTGCACCTGGAAGTCGTGCACGAGCGGGCCCGCGGCGAGTCGCGTGTAGATGTCGGTCGCCCAATCGGCGCTCGCGTCCGGTGCCGGCCGGTCGGACGCGGCACACAGCCGCACGCG
Source organism: uncultured Actinomycetota bacterium (assembly GCA_963727745.1). Classification (GTDB taxonomy): domain Bacteria; phylum Actinomycetota; class Actinomycetes; order Mycobacteriales; family Pseudonocardiaceae; genus Pseudonocardia. The sequence goes on along the minus strand of CAVSHL010000015.1, from coordinate 1,367,296 downwards.
CACCGCGTACTGGCCGCACGACAGCGGCGCCGCGCTGTAGAAGTTCTGCGTCGCGAAGCCGGTGAACGACGTCCGCAGCGCCCCGCCGACCTTCAGCAGTTGCGGCAGCACACCGGGGTTGCGCAGCACGCGTCCGAGCAGCCCGACCGGCCCGCTCCCGGCCGCCGTGACGACGTGGGTGAACGTCTCGCTGGTGGGTGAGCTGAAGTGCTCGTGGTTGATCAGGGCGAAGTCCTGGGAGACGGCATCGCCGCCCAGCGCCGCCGTGCCGTGCACGCCGCGCACCTTGATCGAGAACCCACGGACGTCCGGCACCTTGTCGGGGTCGCGGTTGAAGCCGCCGTTCGACAGCCGCACCAGGGCCTCGTAGGTGCGCGGCTCCGCGAAGAGCCCGTGGCGGGCCGGCTCCGGCAGCTCGTCGAGCACCTCGATCGAGGCCCGCAGCGCGAGCCGCTGCTTCCGGTGCAGCGCCCGGCCGTTGCCGAACTTCTGCGACTTCTGCCGCTGCAGCGCCGAGAACAGCTCGGCCTGGCGCTGGTGGCGCTCTGCCTCGTCGGGTGCGACGGCTTCCTGCCACTGCGTGCTGGCGGCGATCTGCGTGGCCACGTCGCTCCCTAGATGTTGGTGCTGTTCGGGATCAGCGATGGCTGCAGGTAGTGATAGGCCTGTGGCCTGCGCTTGTTCCGCGCGATGATCTCGTCCTCGATGCTGGTGAGGTCGGTGACGAACCGCCCGTGCGCTGCCGCCACCGGGGTGGCGGTGAAGTCGTCGTCGTAGTCGCCGAGCACGGTGTGGTGCAGCGACCCGAGGAACGTCATCACGCACAGCTGCTGCACGGCGACGTCGAGCGGCGGGAGGTTCGCCAGCCAGTCGGCCTCGGTGTGCTCGCTGCCGCGCGGCTCCTCGGTGTAGCCCGCGAGCGGGTTGGCCGGGAGGAACGCCACGTGGTCCTTCTGCGCGAAGTTGACGGCGGCGTGCTGCGGGCCCGCCGTCCAGATGACCATGGTGAGGATCTCGACGAGATCCTGGCGGTCACCGATCTGGCCGGGGGTGGCGCCGAAGTCGCGCACCTGCCCGCCGTCGGCCGAGGCGACCTCGGCGGCCCACGCCTGCAGCTCGACGTCGGCCCGCACGTCGGCGTCGCTGCGGTAGAAGCCGCCGACGAAGTCGCTGGCCCACGCGCCGATGGCGTCCCACACCAGCAGCCCGTCGTCGCGGTAGGGGAAGTAAGGCAGCTCGCGCGGGGTCGCCGTGCCGGCGGCGGCCAGCTTCGCCGGCAGGTAGCTGTCGCGGAAGGAGTGCTCGGCGCGGTGCTTGGCCAGCCACGGGTAGGTGCTCTTCAGGTCGGAGCCGATGAGGTACTCGACGGCCTTGCCCGGCTGGATCAGCAGCTCGACCGCTAGCTTGTTGATCGAGAACGTGCCCTCGAAGTGGCGGCGCAGCAGCACCGCGACCGGATGGTTGACCGCCAGGTTGCGCACCGCGGCGAGCAGCACCGGCTCGCTCATGAGGTGCGTGAAGCCGAGGTGGGTGAGGACCTCGTGGTAGGTGTTGTGCGCGGCCAGCACGCAGTTCTTCGCCAGCCGCCACGAGTAGCCGTCGGCCGGGGTGTAGATGGTTCGCCCGGCCGGGTCCTGGCCGCACTGGATCGCGAACGGGCGGATCGGCCCGCCCGAGCGCGGCACGCAGAACGCCACCATGGGGGCGTACATGAACTTCGGCGCCTGCGGGTGGCTGCCGTTGTCCAGCTCCGCCATCGCCTCGTGGTCGATCCAGTAGACCCGGCCCGCGGCGATCGCGGTCTCCAGGTCGTCGCCCGCGAGCTCGGCGACGGTCGCGAGGTGCGCGGTGGTGATCGGGAACTTGCCGGGAACGTGCGTCATCCGCCGCAGGCGGGTCGGGTCCGGACCGGCGACGACGTTCTCCGCGAAGTAGGCGTCGGTGTGGAAGCGCTCCATGACCGACGGCGGCTGCAGCAGCGCGAACACGTCGCGGAAGTCCTGCAGGTTGCGGTCGCGCACGCCGCCGGTGACGCCGCCGGGGACCGGCATGAAGTAGTCGACGATGCCGCCCATGTCGTTCTCGCGGACCATGGCCGCGAGCTTCTGCGGCGCGAGCGGCTGCAGGTCGTTGACGAAGTTCCACTTGCCCCGGCGCTTGAGCAGCCGCAGGTTGAGCCGCATCTTCTCCTGCAGCGCGAGCGCCTCGATCCGCCAGCGCAGCACCGGCTCGTCGGAGCTCTGCGTGCCCGCGGCGACGGGGAACCCCATCTCCATGTTGTACGAGTAGGTCGCGCGGAGGGCGGCGAGCTGCTCGGCGCGCTCCCCCCGCCCGTCGTGCTGGGGCAACAGGCACTCCGGCATGCATCCCCCCACCAGCGGTGATCCACTACACGTCGACGGGGACGCTACCCCCGCTCCGTCGACCACGACCGAGGAGCCACCCGGCCGAGTACCGGCACCCATCCCGCGACGTGCATCAGGGCAGACTGGGGCCGTGCGCGCGGGGGAGGAACTGCTGGGCATCGGGCTGCTGGCCGGCCCGGCCAACGTCGTCATGCAGCTCGCCCGGCCACCTGTCGGGCACGGGGTGGTGGAGAGCACCGTCGAGAGCGGCCAGCTGTTCCGGCACCCGCTGAAGCGGGCCCGCACGACCTTCACCTACCTCGCCGTCGCGCTCGCGGGCACCGACACCGAGCGCCGGGCGTACCGACGCGCCGTCGGCACCTCGCACGCGGCGGTCCGCTCGACGGCCGAGAGCCCCGTCGCGTACTCGGCCTTCGATCCCGACCTGCAGCTGTGGGTGGCCGGCTGCCTCTACCGCGGCATCGCCGACGTCCGCGCCGCGTTCCTGGGCCCCGACGACCCGGCTACGGCAGATCGGGTGTACGCGGCCGCTGCCGCACTCGGCACGACCCTGCAGGTGCCGCAGTCCCGCTGGCCGGCCGATCGCGCCGCGTTCGACGCGTGGTGGGACGCCGAGGTCGATGCCGTCTCGGTCGACGACACCGTGCGGGCCTACCTCACCGATCTCGTCATGCTGCGGTTCCTGCCGCGCCCGGTGTCGGTGCTGTTCGGGCCGGCGCACCGGTTCGTGACCACCGGCTTCCTGCCGCCGCGCTTCCGCGCCGAGCTGCACCTGGAGTGGGACGCGCGCCGGCAGCGCCGCTTCGACCGGCTCGTCGCGGTCGCCCGCGCGGTGGTGCGCCGGCTGCCGGTACCCGTGCGCGCGTTCCCGTTCCCGCTGATGCTCTGGGACCTGCGCCGCCGGATCAGGAGCGGCCGCCCCCTCGTGTGACCCCGCCGAGCAGACCGCTGACCGCGTCGCCCACCGCGTCCACGGTGTCGCCGAGGGGTTCGCGCTGCTCATCGCTGCTGTCGTCGGCCCGGTCGCCGTCGTCGCTGGTGGACGCCCCGCCGGAGGCATCGTCGGATCCGTCGTCGGTGGAGCTGTCGTCGGTGGAGCTGTCGTCGGTGGAGCTGTCGTCGGTGGAGCTGCCGTCGGTGGAGCTGTCGTCGGTGGAGCTGTCGTCCCGGCTGCTGTCCGCGGCCGCGGACCGGTCGTCGGTTCGGTCCGCAGGCTCCTCCGCGGTGGCCGTCTTCGCGTCCGTCCGTCCGCCCAGGAGACCGGTGACCGCGTCACCCACAGCGTCGACGGTCTCGCCTGTGCCCTCGACGACGCCGGAGACGGTCTTCCCCGCCCCCGACACGGTGTCGGTGACCGTGTCGGTGACCGCCCCGACGGGGTCCTCGGCCAGGTCATCGACCGCGACCGCCGGCAATTCGACGTCGGGCAACGGCACCTTGGTGCCGGCGACGGTCAGGTCGGGAGTGCGGACCGCGGTCTCCGAGACGTGCACGTCGGGCAGCACCACCTCCGCGCCGGACGGCTTCACCGAGACCGATGCGCCGGAGACGCCGACGTTGGGCAGCACGACCTCCGCCTCCCCGACGGTCACCGGGCCGACCCGCGCCGGGGTCGTCGCGACGTCGGGGGTGGTGACACCCGCCGGCGAGGTCGCCACCGTGACACCCCGGCCCGAGACCCCGACCGTCACCGAGGGCGGCCTCACGACACCCGGGCTGATCACGATCCCAGGGGTGGTGACGGGCACGCCGGGCAGGACGGGGACGTCGATCGGCGGCACCGTCACGGGTGGGGTCTCGACACCGGGCGGCACGATCACCACAGGACCTGGACCCCCGGGGGTGCCCGGGCCGCCAGGTTCGCCGGGGCCACCCGGACCGCCGGGGTTGCCGGGGTTCCCAGGGCCACCAGGACCGCCGGGCCCTGGGGTGCCAGGGCCACCAGGACCGCCGGGCCCTGGAGTGCCGGGGCTGCCCGGAGTGCCGGGTGACGGGGTGCCGGGAGACGGCGTGCCAGGAGACGGCGTGCCAGGGTTCGGGGTGCCGGGATTCGGGGTGCCGGGGCTCTGTCCCGGCGGCGTGCCGGGGCTGCCCGGGACCGGACCGCCGGGTCCCCCGGACCCCGGTGCGACCGCCGTGGCCCCGCGTACGCCGGAACCGCCGGCGCCGTCGAACCGGACCGTCTCCAGGCCGGCCGGCAGGAACCGCGCGGCCAGCGAGCCGTCGAACAGGTCGTCGAGCTGACCACCCCGGACCGTCGAGCCGCCGCCGATGCCGCTGTGCGTGGAGTCGGGGGACGGCCGCTCGGCCTCGGCGCGGGGGAGAGCGGCGTCGTTCAGGATGGACGGGCCCATGACCGCGCCGAACGCGAAGAACGCGGTCGCCGCGACGGTGACCTTGCGGACGGCGCGGCGCGGCGGCAGCGGTGGAGGGAGCATGCCGGCCGGTCCGAGGTGCGTGCGCCGGCGCAGCGGTCCGTCCGCTGCGTGGGGGCCGCGACCCTCCCGCCGCATGAGGGCGGCCACCGACACGACGGGGCCGTCGTCCGCGCCGAGGGTCACCGGCCGCCCGCCGCACCGGATGATGATCTCCTCGGCCGGCTGTGGTGTGGGTGCCCCACGCCGGGTCCTGGAGTGTCGGCGGGGCGATGCCACGGTAGGTCCTCTCGGCGCGTGCAGGGCGACGAATCGGGGGTGCATCGTGGTACTCGCGTCTCACAGCGAAGCGCTACACCCCGTTCACCCGAACCCCCGCTGCGCCGGTCGCCGTCACTGAAGCGACCACCGGGCGCTCGTCGTCGACCGGTCGGCGCCGCCGCCCGTTCGCATTGGGCTGAGCGGAGCAGTCGAGCACCGCCATTCGTATCGGGGCGTCGACGGACGAACGCTGTGACGTACAGCGATCGCTCGACTACTGACGATCATCGATCGGCGACGGGAGGCCCGGCGGTCGAGTCCCTGCGCCGGACGGTATCGGCGGCGATGCAGAAACCGGTTTGCGCTACTGAGCGCGCACTCAGTAGCGTGCCGCCTCGTGCCCAGCCGACCCCGTGCCGAACGGATGCCACCCGACGAGCGCCGCGCTGCGATCGTCGAGGCCACTCTCCCGCTCGTCTACGAGCACGGCAACGGTGTGACCGTCCGGATGATCGCGGAGGCGGCCGGGGTGGCCGAGGGCACGATCTTCACCGTCTTCCGCGACAAGGACGCCCTCATGACGGCCGTGCGGGAGCGGGCGTTCGACGGGCAGACCGCGCTGCGCGCGCTCGCCGCCGTCGATCCCGAGCTGCCGCTGCGCGAGCGGCTCGTCGCGGTGGTCGACATCCTGTCCAGCAATCTGCAGCGAGCCTTCCTGCTGATCACCGCGCTCGGCCTGACCAGCCCGCCGAAGGACTCCGAGTCGGACGCCCGGCGCCGCCAGATCAACGACACCTTCACCGCCACCGTCGTCGGCCTGATCGAACCCGACGAGCCGCACCTCGCGGTCCCGGCGTCGCATGTGGCGCACGTGCTGCGCCTGCTCGTCTTCTCCGCGAGCCACCCCGCCATCAACGACGGGCACCCGCTGAGCGCCGCGCAGATCGTCGACTCCGTCCTCGACGGCGCCCGCCGCCGGGACCCCGCGCACGACTGCCCGACCCACCCCACCCACCACCACGAGTTCAGTACCACCGGGGGGAACTGACCGCCATGCTCGTATCGCTCCTGCGCACCTATCTGCGCTCATACGCCGGCCCGTTGTGGCTGGTCATCGGGCTGCAACTGGTCGGGACGATGGCTTCGCTCTACTTGCCGAGCCTCAACGCCGACATCATCGACAAGGGCATCGCCACCGGAGACACCGACTACATCATCGAGATGGGCGGCTGGATGCTGGTCGTCACGGTGCTGCAGATCGCGTGCTCGATCGGCGCGGTCTACTACGGCTCGCGCACCGCGATGGCGTTCGGCCGCGACCTGCGCGCCGGCATCTTCCACCGGGTCGGCGGCTTCTCCGCCCGCGAGATCAACCGGTTCGGCGCGCCCTCGCTGATCACCCGCGACACCAACGACGTGCAGCAGATCCAGATGCTCGTCCTGATGTCGTGCACGATGCTCGTCGCGGCGCCGATCATGTGCATCGGCGGCGTGGTCATGGCCCTGCGCGAGGACGCCGGGCTGTCCTGGCTCATGGCGGTCTGCGTACCGGTGCTCGTGATCGCCATCGGGCTGATCATCGTGCGGATGGTGCCGAAGTTCCGGCTGCTGCAGACCCGCATCGACCAGATCAACCGCGTGCTGCGCGAGCAGATCACCGGCATCCGGGTGGTCCGCGCGTTCGTGCGCGAGCCGCAGGAGTCCCGCCGGTTCGGCACGGCCAACACCGAGGTCACCGACGTCGCCACCAGCGCGGGCCGGCTGCAGGCGGGGATCTTCCCCGTCGTGATGTTCGTCCTGAACGCTTCCAGCGTGGCCGTCCTGTGGTTCGGGTCGGCCCGCATCGACGCGGGGGAGATGCAGGTCGGGGCGTTGACCGCCTTCCTGGCCTACCTCGTGCAGATCCTCATGGCGGTCATGATGGCCACCTTCATGGCGATCATGATCCCGCGGGCCGCGGTCTGCGCCGACCGGATCGGCGAGGTGCTCGACACCGAGTCCTCGGTCGCGCCGCCGAGTGCGCCCGTGGTCCCGGAGATCCGCACCGGCGCCCTGGAGTTCGACCGGGTCACGTTCTGCTACCCCGGCGCCGTCTCGCCGGTGCTGCGCGACATCAGCTTCAGCGCCCGGCCCGGCGAGACCGTCGCGATCATCGGTAGCACCGGGGCCGGCAAGACGACGCTGGTCTCCACGGTGCCGCGCCTGTTCGACGTCACCAGCGGGCAGGTCCGGGTCGACGGGGTCGATGTGCGCACGATGGATCCCGAGGAGCTGTGGAGCCGCATCGGGCTGGTGCCGCAGCGGCCCTACCTGTTCAGCGGGACCGTGGCGTCGAACCTGCGTTACGGGCAGTCCGACGCCAGCGACGAGCAGCTGTGGGCCGCGCTCGAGGTGGCGCAGGCCGCCGACTTCGTGCGCGCCATGCCCGACGGGCTCGACTCGCGGATCGCACAGGGCGGCACCAACGTCTCCGGTGGTCAGCGCCAGCGCCTGGCGATCGCCAGAGCGCTGGTCAAGAAGCCCCGGATCTACCTGTTCGACGACTCGTTCTCCGCGCTCGACCTCGCCACCGACGCGCGCCTGCGCGCCGCCCTGCGGCCCTACACCGCGCAGGCAACCGTCGTGATCGTGGCGCAGCGGGTGTCGACGATCGTCGGGGCCGACCGCATCGTCGTCATGGAAGACGGCGAGGTCGTCGGTGCCGGTCGGCACGCGGAGCTGCTGGAGTCCTGCCCCACCTACGTCGAGATCGTCGAGTCCCAGCACGCGGTGGAGGACGTCGCATGAGCGAGCTTGCGAGCGAATCATCAGCACAGCGTCTGCGCGAAGCGCTGCCCGAGCGCAAGCGAGGGCTGCGATGAGCGCGCCCGAGAAAGCGCCGGCCGTCGACCAGGTCGACGACGCCAAGGCCGCCCGCGAGATGACGGTCGCCCGCAACCAGGGCGGCGGCAACCGCTGGGGTGGCGGTCTCGGCCAGCCGGTGGAGAAGGCGTCGAACTTCGGCCCGTCGGTCAAGCGGCTGGTCGCGCGGTTGGCGCCCGAACGCATGGGGCTGTTCGCCGTCGTCGGGTTCGGGCTGGTCAGCGCTGTGCTGGGGGCGCTGGGGCCGCTCGTGCTCGGCCACGGCACCGACGTCATCTTCGCCGGCGTGATCGGCCGTGGCCTGCCCGCCGGGCAGACCACCGAGCAGGCGGCGGCTGCGGCCAGGGCCGCCGGCAACGACTCGTTCGCCGGCATCATCCTGGCGCAGCACGTGATCCCCGGTGTGGGAATCGACTTCACGGCGCTCGCCCAGGTGCTGATCGGGGCGCTCGCGCTCTACCTGTTCGCGTCGCTGCTGGCCTACGGGCAGGGCTACCTGCTCAACGGCATCGTCCAGCGGGTGATCTTCACCATGCGCCGCGACGTCGAGGACAAGATCCACCGACTGCCGCTGGCGTACCTCGACCGGCAGCAGCGCGGTGAGGTACTCAGCCGGGTCACCAACGACATCGACAACATCTCGCAGACCCTCCAGCAGACGATGAGCCAGCTGCTCACCTCGGTGCTGACGGTGTTCGGCGTGCTGGCGATGATGTTCGTGATCTCGCCGCTGCTGTCGCTGATCGCGCTGATCTCGATCCCGCTGACGGTCTGGATGACCTCGGCGGTCGCCAAGCGGTCGCAGGGTCAGTTCGTGGCCCAGTGGCGGGCCACCGGCGCGCTCAACGGCCACATCGAGGAGGCGTTCACGGGGCACGAGCTGGTGCGGGTGTTCGGGCGCACGACCGAGGTGGAGGAGCAGTTCGACCGGCGCAACGACGACCTGTTCCAGGCGGCGTTCAAGGCCCAGTTCATCTCCGGCACGATCATGCCGCTGATGATGTTCATCGGGAACCTGAACTACGTGCTGGTCGCCGTCGTCGGCGGGCTGCGGGTGGCGTCGGGCTCGATGAGCCTCGGCGACGTCCAGGCGTTCGTGCAGTACTCGCGCCAGTTCACCCAGCCGCTCACCCAGATCGCGGCGATGGCGAACCTGCTGCAGTCCGGCGTGGCCTCGGCCGAGCGGGTGTTCGAGCTGCTCGACGAGCCGGAGCAGGTGCCGGATCCGGCGACGCCCCAGGAATCGCCCCGGACGCGCACCGAGCGGCGCGGACGGGTCGCGTTCGAGCACGTCTCGTTCGCCTACGACCCGGCGGAGCCGCTGATCGAGGACCTGACGCTGCAGGCCGAGCCCGGCCAGACCGTCGCGATCGTCGGACCGACCGGTGCGGGCAAGACCACCCTGGTCAACCTGATCATGCGGTTCTACGAGCTCGACTCCGGCCGGATCACCCTCGACGGCGTGGACATCGCCGAGATGGCCCGCGCCGACCTGCGCTCGGGCATCGGCATGGTGCTGCAGGACACGTGGCTGTTCGGCGGCACGATCCACGACAACATCGCCTACGGCAATCCCGACGCCTCCGAGGAGCAGCTGCTCGCGGCGGCGAAGGCGACCTACGTCGACCGGTTCGTGCGCAGCCTGCCCGACGGCTACGACACCGTCATCGACGAGGAGGGCAGCAACGTCAGCGCGGGGGAGAAGCAGCTGATCACGATCGCGCGGGCGTTCCTCGCCGATCCGTCGCTGTTGATCCTCGACGAGGCCACCAGCTCCGTCGACACCCGCACCGAGGTGCTGGTGCAGCGGGCGATGGCGGCGCTGCGGTCCGACCGCACCAGCTTCGTGATCGCCCACCGGCTCTCCACGATCCGCGACGCCGACCTCATCCTCGTGATGGAGTCCGGTCGCATCGTGGAGCAGGGCAACCACGAGCAGCTGCTCTCCGCCGGTGGGGCGTACGCCCGGCTGTACAACGCGCAGTTCGAGGCGGCCGCCTCGGCGCTGGACTGAGCGAGGAGTGGCCCCGGCACAGCGCCGGGGCCACTCGTCCTCGGCAATCCTTGACATTCAATATCCAGGTTGTACGGTTTCGGTGTGCGGATGAGCCAGGGCGTGGAGTGGACCCTCCACGTGCTGCTCACCCTCGCGTGGATCGACGACGACGAACCGGTCCGGGTCGCCGAGCTCGCGGCCGGTCACGACCTGCCGGCCGCCTACCTGAACAAGCAGCTCCAGGCGCTGGTCAGGGCCGAGATCCTGGAGTCGCTGCCCGGAGCCCGCGGCGGCTTCCGGCTGGCCAGGCCGCCGTCGAAGATCACCCTGATGGATGTGGTGGCGGCGATCGAGGGCACCCAGGAGGCGTTCCGCTGCACCGAGATGCGGCAGCGCGGCGTGGGTGCCGACATGCCGAAGCCCCGTTTCGACGGGCCGTGCGCGATCCACGCGTCGATGCGGCGGGCCGAGCTGGCGTGGCGGCGGGAGCTCGCCGGCCAGACCATCGCCGACATCCAGGCCGAGGCCGACGCGCACGCGCCGGCGGCCGGGCGTGTGACCCGCCGCGCCTACGGGCGCACCGACTGACCTCTAAAACCACCGGCGTCCGGTCGGGCGCCTCTGCAGATGGAGAATCTGGATGTCTGATGTCTTGATTATCGGTGGCGGTTTCGCCGGAGTCTGGGCCGCCGCCGGGGCGGTGCGTGCGCGGCAGGAGGCGGGTGTGGACGAGGGCGTGGTCCGGGTCACCCTGATCGCCCCTGCGGACGACATGGTCATCCGGCCCCGCCTCTACCAGGCGAACCCCGCCAGCATGCGGGTCGCGCTCGACCGGGTGCTCGGCCCGATCGGCGTCCGGCGGGTCGCCGCGACGGTGACCGGCATCGACACCGCCGCCCGGACGGTCACCGCGCTCGCCCGCGACGGCGCCGAGCGCCGGCTCGCCTACGACCGGCTCGTGCTGGCCACGGGCAGCCAGGCGCGGACCCCCGTGCTCGACGGGGCACCGCACCTGTTCGACATCGACACCCTGCCGGCTGCGGCCGCGCTCGAGGCGCACCTCGGCCGTCTCCCGGGCCGACCCGGTGGCGCCGAGCGGTTCACCGCGGTCGTGGTCGGCGGCGGCTTCACCGGCATCGAGCTGGCCACGGAACTGCCCGACCGGCTGCGCGCCGTGTCCGGGGGAGAGCGGGTGCGGGTCGTGCTCGTCGAGCGCGCCGACGTCGTCGGACCCGAGCTCGGGCCGGGCCCGCGGGCGGAGATCGAGGCGGCACTCCAGCACGCCGGGGTCGAGGTCCGGCTCGGCATCGAGCTGCGGTCCCTCGACAGCGAGCGGGCGGTCCTCTCCGACGGCACCGTGATCCCGACCCGCACCGTCGTCTGGACAGGCGGGATGCGGGCCAGTGGCCTCACCGGCCACGTTCCCGGCACGCACGACGCGCTCGGCCGGTTGGCGGTCGACGAGCACCTGCGGGTGATCGGGGTCGACGGCGTCTACGCGGCCGGCGACACGGCTGCCGCCGTCGCCGAGAACGGCCACGTGGTGATGCAGAGCTGCCAGCACGCCATGCCGCAGGGCAAGCTCGCCGGCGCCAACGTGACGGCCGACGTGCTCGGGCTCCCGCTCGCGCCGTTCGCCCCCGACCCGTACGTGACGTGCCTCGACCTCGGTTCCTACGGCGCTGTCGTCACGCAGGGCTGGGATCGGCAGGTCGCCCGCACGGGCGCCGCCGCCAAGGAGCGCAAGCAGGCGATCAACTCGACGTTGATCTATCCGCCGGTGGACGACGCCGAGGCGATCCTGCGCCTGTCCGACCACCGCATCTCGGTGCGGACCGAGGTGCTTGCAGAGGCCCGCTAGTCCGACAGAGCGAACGGAAGGCAGGTAGCAACGGCATGAGCACTCCCGCACCCCAGGAGATCGACCTGAACGGCACCCGGATCCAGGTACTCGACCAGCACTCCCTCGCCGAGCTCCCGGCGGAGGGCCACCTCATGACGGTGGTCGTCTCGATCCCGCCGAACGACCCCGGGACGCCGCCGCACCGGCACTCCGGCCCGGTGTACGGGTACGTGTTGGAGGGCGAGCTGGTCTTCGAGCTCGAGGGCGACCCGCCGGTCGTCCTGCGCGCCGGTGACACCGTCTGGGAGCCCGGCGGCGACCGGATCCACTACCAGGCTGCCAACCCCGGCGACGCGTGGACGCGGTTCGTGGTGGTCATGGCCTGCAAGGCCGGCGAGGAGATGCTGACCTTCGTCGAGCCCGCCGAGCTGGAGGCGCGCAAGGACCTCCGGCATCCGGGTCCGGCCGGCACACCAGCAGCGAGCCCTCGTCGGCCATGATCACGTCGAGATCACTGGTTCCGCCCTTCGACGGGCGGAAACCGTGACCTCGACGCGATCATGACCGCAGCGCAGGCCCCATCGGAGCGAACGGGCGGGTCGACGTCCGCGCCGCTCGCTCCGCCCCCGACCGGGCCGGGTCCTACGTGAACTGCACGCCCTGCGCGAGCGGCAGCTCACCGGAGTAGTTGACGGTGTTCGTGGCGCGGCGCATGTAGGCGCGCCAGGAGTCCGAGCCGCTCTCGCGGCCGCCGCCGGTCTCCTTCTCCCCGCCGAACGCGCCACCGATCTCCGCGCCCGACGTGCCGATGTTGACGTTGGCGATGCCGCAGTCGGAGCCGTCGGCGGCGAGGAAGCGCTCGGCCTCGGCCTGGTCGTTCGTGAAGATCGACGAGGAGAGCCCCTGGGGCACTGCGTTGTTGAGGGCGATGGCCTCGTCGAGGTCGTCGTAGGTGAGCACGTAGAGCAGCGGTGCGAAGGTCTCGCGGGCCACCACCGCGGTCTGGCCGGGCATGCGCACGACGGCCGGTTCGACGTAGAACGCGTCGGGCGCCTCGTCGGCCAGGCGCCGCCCGCCGCCGGCGAGCAGCGTGCCGCCATCGGCCTGCGCGGCGGTGAGCGCGTCGGTCATGCCGCGGTGGGCAGCGTCGTGGATGAGCGGGCCCACCAGCACGCCGTCGGCGCGGGGATCGCCGATCGCGAGGGTGCCGTAGGCCTTCGCGACCCGTTCGGCGATCTCGTCGGCGACGCGGGAGTGGGCGATGACGCGGCGCAGGGTGGTGCAGCGCTGGCCGGCGGTGCCGGCGGCGGAGAACACGATGCCGCGGGTGGCGAGATCGAGGTCGGCCGTCGGCGCGACGATGGCGGCGTTGTTGCCGCCCAGCTCCAGCAGGCAGCGACCGAAGCGCGCCGCCACGCGCGGACCGACGGCGCGTCCCATGCGGGTGGAGCCGGTGGCGGACACGAGCGCGATCCCGGGGTGGTCGACGAGCCGTTCGCCGACCTCGGCGCCACCGAGCACGACCTGCGACAGGTTGGCCGGCGCACCGCACTCGGCGGCGGCCTTGTCCAGCAGCGCGGCCGAGGCCAGCGCGGTCAGGGGAGTCAGGTCGGACGGCTTCCAGACCACCGGATCGCCGCACACCAGCGCGATCGCCGTGTTCCAGGCCCACACCGCGACCGGGAAGTTGAAGGCCGAGATGACCCCGACGACACCGAGCGGGTGCCAGGTCTCCATCAGCCGGTGCCCGGGCCGCTCGGACGGCATCGTGCGGCCGTACAGCTGACGGGAGAGACCGACGGCGAAGTCGCAGACGTCGATCATCTCCTGGACCTCGCCCAGTGCCTCGGAGGTGATCTTGCCGACCTCCAGGCTGACGAGCATCGCCAGCTCGGCCTTGTGCTCGGTGAGCAGCTCGCCGAACCGCCGCACCAGCGCCCCGCGCACCGGCGCGGGGGTGACCCGCCACTGCCGGAAGGCCTCCTGCGCTCGCTCGACCGCGGCGTCCACGCCGGCGGCGTCGGTCCGGCCGACCGCCCCGATCGTGCCGCCGGTGATCGGCGTTCGCGCGCCGGCGTCGCCGGTCAGAGCGGCGGTGGGTACTCCGCAGCGGCTGGCCGTGATGGTGGCGAGATCGCGCAAGGCGTCCGTCGTGGGCAGGGACACGGACGGGTCCTCCTCCGTAGTGGGTGAGTGCAGTAGTCGGTGGGTGCAGCTGTCGGTACGGCCACCTTCGCACGGGCGCCGCCGGACCGGATACGTCACGAACGGTCCGTTCGTGGTCGGCGACGATCGGTGCAGCCCTCTCGACGGGACGGCGACGGCCGGTCAGGGTGATCGGTGTGGAGCACGTTCCAGAGCAGGCCAGAGAGCAGGTCGACGGGCATTTCCTCGACGTCGTGAAGAACCGCCTGACCGCGGGGCCGCCCCGCGAGCTGGGACCGCACCTGACCCCGGAGCGGGCGCTCGCCCTGTTCGACGGGCAGCTGCGCAGCCGGCACCTCGATCTCGCCGCGCGGTGGCTGCGTACGCAGGGCGCGGGCTGGTACACGATCGGGTCGTCGGGGCACGAGGGCAACGTGGCCGTCGCGGCGGCGCTGCGCCCGACCGACCCGGCCCTGCTGCACTACCGCTCCGGTGGCTTCTACGTCGAGCGCGCCCGCCAGGTGCCGGGCTCCGATCCGGTCGGTGACGTGCTGTTGGGCCTGGTGGGGGCCGTGGAGGAGCCGATCGCCGGCGGTCGGCACAAGGTCTTCGGGCATCCGGACCTGGCGGTGATCCCGCAGACCTCGACGATCGCGTCGCACCTGCCGCGGGCGCTCGGGGTGGCGTTCGCGATCGAGCGCGCGCGCAAGATCGGCGTGCCGGGGGAGTGGCCGGCCGACGCCGTCGCGGTGACCAGCTTCGGCGATGCCTCGGCGAGCCACTCCACGGCCACCGGCGCGATCAACGCGGCGATCCAGATGGGCTACCGCGGCCTGCCGTCGCCGTTGCTGCTGGTCTGCGAGGACAACGGCATCGGGATCAGCGTGCCGACACCGGCCGGCTGGATCGCGCACGCCTACGGATCCCGGCCGGGCCTGCACTACGTCGCCGCCGACGGGCTCGATCTCGCCGATGCCGTCCGCGGGGCGACGGAGGCGGCGGACTGGGTGCGCACGCACCGCCGGCCGGCGTTCCTGCACCTGCGGACGGTGCGGCTGATGGGCCACGCCGGGTCCGACGTCGAATCGTCCTACCGCCGACCGGCCGAGATCGCGGCCGACCTGGCCCGCGACCCGCTGCTCGGCACGGCACAGCTCCTGGTGGACGCCGGGGTGGCGAGCCCGGCCGAGGTGCTCGACCGCTACGAGGCCGTGCGCAGCGAGGTCATGGACCGGGCCTTCGGGATGCTGGACCGGCGCACGCTGGCCTCGGCCGCGGAGGTGGTGGCGCCGCTCGCGCCGCGCCGACCGGCCGAGGTCGCCGAGGTGGTGGCCGCGGGTGCCGGAGTCGCCGGGCCGGCGCCGCTCACCGTGGCGCAGTCGATCAACCGGGCCCTGCGCGACGTGCTGGCCACCCATCCGGGCGCGCTGGTGTTCGGCGAGGACGTCGCCGTCAAGGGCGGGGTGTACGGGGTGACGCGGGGGCTCGCCGCGGCCGCCGGCAGCGCCCGGGTGTTCGACACCCTGCTCGACGAGCAGACGATCCTCGGGCTGGCGCTGGGCGCGGGGGTGTCGGGGCTGCTGCCGATCCCGGAGATCCAGTACCTCGCCTACCTGCACAACGCGGAGGACCAGCTGCGCGGCGAGGCGGCCAGCCTGCAGTTCTTCTCCAACGGTCGGTTCCGCAACCCGATGGTCGTGCGCATCGCGTCCTACGGCTACCAGAAGGGGTTCGGCGGCCACTTCCACAACGACGACGCGGTGGGCGTGCTGCGCGACATCCCCGGTCTGGTCGTCGCCTCGCCGGGCCGACCGGACGACGCGGCGGCGATGCTGCGCACCTGCGCCGCGGCGGCGGCGGTGGACGGGTCGGTGTGCGTGTTCCTCGAGCCGATCGCGCTCTACCACACCCGTGACCTGCACACCGAGGGCGACGGCGGCTGGCTCGCGCCCTACCCGGGGCCGGCCGAGCACGTCCCGATCGGGCGCGCCCGCAGCTACGGCGACGGCACCGACCTCACCATCGTCACCTGGGCGAACGGCCTGCAGCTGAGCCTGCGGGCAGCGGCCGAGCTCGCGGCGGACGGGGTCGCGGTGCGGGTGCTCGACCTGCGCTGGCTGGCGCCGCTGCCCGTCGCGGACATCCTCGCGGCCGCCACGGCCACCGAACGGGTGCTCGTGGTGGACGAGACGCGGCGGTCCGGCGGGGTGTCGGAAGGCGTGTTCGCCGAGCTCGTCGACGCCGGCTTCACCGGGCCGATGGCGCGGGTGACCAGCACGGACAGCTACGTCCCGCTCGGGGCGGCAGCACTGCACGTGCTGGTGTCGCAGGCCGACGTCACGGCGGCCGCTCGAACCCTGCTGAGGGCGTGATCGGTGTCACGGATGGGTTGCGGCTGAGACGCGGTTGATCCGCCCGCGCCCGGTTTCGGCAGAATCGGAGCGTGGAGCCACGCGAGCAGGTCATCGGGACGGGCGGTGCGGACGTGCCCCGAGCACGGCTGCGCGGCGCGACGGGGCTGCTGCGGGGGTTGGGCGAACGGCTGCGCTCCCGGGTCATCGGCTACGTCGCACGCAAGGCGCTGGGCGGGGGTGGTGGCGGCCTGTCGTCCGCGAAGATCTCGATGCTGCCCGACCACATCCTCATGCCGGTGAAGCGCGACGGGCTCGACCCGGTGCCCGACCTGCGCCGCCACCGCGAAGAGGGTGGGGTCAGCCGCATCAAGTTCCCGCTCGGCATCGGGGCGTGGCTGGTCAGCGGGTACGACGATGTCCGGGCGGTGCTGGGCAGCACCGAGCGCTTCTCGAACGACTACCGCCAGGTGGCGGGGATGGTCGGCATCACCGACGCCCAGACCCCCGGCGGTCTCGGCATGGCCGATCCGCCCGACCACACCCGGCTGCGCCGGGTCGTGATGCCCGAGTTCACGGGGCGGCGGCTGGCCCGGCTCGGGCCGCGCGTGGAGGGCATCGTCGAGCAGCAGCTCGACGTGCTGGCGGCCTCGGCTCAGGAGGGCGTCGTCGACCTGATGTCGGCGTTCGCGCTGCCGGTGCCGTCGCTCTCGATCTGCGAGCTGCTCGGTGTGCCTTACGCCGACCGCGAGGAGTTCCAGCGCCTGTCCACGGCGCGGTTCGACATGCTCGAGGGCGCGCAGGGGGCGCTGTCGGCGATCAACGACGCGATCCCCTACCTCGACCGGCTCGTGAAGGCGCAGCGCGCGGAGCCGGGCGAGGGGATGCTCGGGCGGCTGGTCACCGACCACGGCCACGAGCTGTCCGACGCCGAGCTGGCCGGGCTGGCCGACGGGCTGCTCACGGGTGGCCTCGAGACCACCACCAGCATGCTGGCGCTCGGCACGATCGTGCTGCTGGAGCGGCCCGAGGTGGCCGCCGAGCTGCGCAGCGACGACAGTGGTGATGACAGGGCGGTCGAGAAGTTCGTCGAGGAGCTGTTGCGCTACCTCACGGTGGTGCAGGTGGCGTTCCCGCGGTTCGCTCGCGAGGACGTCGAGATCGGCGGGCAGAAGATCGCGAAGGGCGATGTGGTGATCGCCTCGCTCTCGGGGGCCAACCGCGATCCAGGGCTGGCCGGCACCGATCCCGACTCGTTCGACCTGCACCGCGGCAGCACCCGGCACGTCGCCTTCGGGTACGGCGCGCACCGCTGCGTCGGCGCGGAGCTGGCGAAGATCGAGATGCGCGCGGCGTTCCCGGCGCTGGTGCGCAGGTTCCCGGAGATGCGGCTCGCGCTGGACGCAGCGGAGATCCCCTACCGGAAGCGGTCGATCGTGTTCGGGCTGGAGCGGCTGCCGGTGCACCTCGGGGCCGATCACGGCTGATTGTTGTCTAATCATACGACGTCTATCTTTGAGGTATGATCAGATGATGCGACCTGCCGAGACGCCGATCGGGCTCGAGCTCGCCACCGCCGCCAGGGTGGTCGGCCGGGCCTTCGACGACCGGCTGGCCACCGCCGGCGGCTCCCGTCCGACGTGGCTGGTGCTGCTCGCGCTGAAGCAGGGTCGCACCCGCAACCAGCGCGAGCTCGCCGCGGCCATCGGCATCCAGGGCGCCACCCTCACCCACCACCTCAACGCGATGGAGCACGACGGGCTGGTCCTGCGGCGGCGCGACCCGGAGAACCGGCGGGTCCACATCCTCGAGATGACCGACGCCGGCGAGGCGGCGTTCCTGCGGCTGGCCGTGGCGGCGGGGGAGCACGACGCCCGGCTCCGCGCCGGGTTCAGCTCCGCCGACCTGACGCTCCTGCGCGAGCTCCTGGGTCGGTTGCGGGCCAACGTCGAGGCACCCGCGGCCACCCCTGTCCCCGCCCCGGCGCCGACCGTTGCTGAGGTCTGAGCGACAGCCCGCCGCATCAGGCCAGGTCCGGGGCCCGGGAGCCGTGCGATCCGCCCACCGCCCGTCGCATGCAGCAGCGTCCTGAGCGCAGCCGGCACCGAAGGCTGTGTCGATGCTTGATCCCGATGTAGCGTTTCGGCAACGACATGCGTGTCGCGCCGTCGGCGGTTCCCGGCCACCCCGAACCGGGTACTCAGACGTCGAGCGGCACCCGACGCGCATCGACACGTCGTGAGAGGACCGACTGGTGGCTGACCGGACGTTCGCGGCCGACGGTGACCCGCCGCACGCCGATGCGGGCGCGCGGCGCAAGCCGTTCGACGTCGACGCTCGCCGCGTCGTCGACGACGCCGACGCCCATGCCGGTGTCACGCACCGGCTGCAGACCCGACTCGACCGGCAGCTGTGGCTGCTGGAACGACTGCAGGGCGATCCCCTGCAGACCGAGCCGGCCGAACTGCCCGAACTGATCGACCTGGCCCGGCGGATGCGCCGCGACAGCGAGAGCCTGCTCCTGCTCGCCGGACGCGATCCGGGAGTGCGCGAGTCCGCGCCGCAGGAGCTCGAGGCGCTGCTGTTCGCTGCGGCGACCGCGGCGGAGGAGCCGCGGCGCGTCGAGATCGCGCCGGCCCCGACCGCGTCCGTGGTGGCCGGCGCCGCCACCGAGGTGCTGCACGTGCTGGCCGAGCTGCTCGATCACGCCACGGCGGTCTTCCCCGGGGCCACCGTCCACGTCGCCCCCCGGGTGGAGAGCTCCGGTGCGCTGATCATCGAGGTGCAGGCACTGGGTGCCGCGCGCCACGATCCCGACGGCCTCGGCGGACAGCGGGCGCTGGACGCCGCCGAGCGGCTGGCCCGACGCTCCCGCCACGGCATCTCGCTGCAGCGCGCATTCGGCGGCGACGACCTCGTCGCGAGCCTCACCTGCCCGCGCGCGGCCGTGCTCGTCCCGGAGCGGCCACGGTCCAACTCCGTGGGCCGCAACGGAAGCAATGGGAGCAACGGCAGCAACGGGCACTCCGGCCGCAACGGCCGCGACCTGGGTGGCGACCTGGGTGGCCTGCCGATCGAGGACCTGCCGGCGCACCCGCTCGCCGTGTCGTCGACCTCCGGTCCGGCGGCCGAGCTGAACATGGTGCCCACCCCGGAGTCGGGTTTCGATCCGGTCGCGCTGCCCGCGCTGGAGCCCGCGTTCGCCGCGTCCTCCGAGCGCAGTTACAACGGCAACGGCTCGGGCAACGGCACGGGCAACGGCGTGCTTCCCGGCCCGCGCCCGAAGCTCGACGCCCTGTTCGGCTCGATCGCCGACATCCCCATCAGTCCCGACGACGTGATGGGTTCCACACCGATCTTCGAGGCGATCGCGTCGGCCTGGTTCCGGGACGACGGCACCGAGCAGTCCGGAGCCAACGGCAACGGCAACGGTGCGGGCTCGCTGGACTGGGAGACCCCCGGCGACCGCGAGTGGCGCGCCGCAGCGGAGAAGGCCACCCACGAGGAGCCGACGAAGCTCACCGCGCGGGGTCTGCCCATGCGGCGCCCCGGCGGCCAACTGGTGCCCCCACCGCGCCAGCGCAGCGACGTCGGACCCAGCAAACCGGCCGAGGCCGTCGCGCCCGAGCACGTCCGGGAGCGGCTGAGCGGTTACCAGCGCGGCGTCGAACGGGGTCGGCACCGGGCTGAACCCGGCTCCGGCACCGAACCCGGCGATCCCGAGTTCTGGTAGCGCAAGCCCACCCCATGCGTGCGAGGGTGGCAGGGTGAAGATCCGCCACCTGCCCTCCGACAGCGCAACCGGGTCCTACGACGTCGCCCGCGTTCGGGCGCAGTTCCCGGCGCTGGACGCCGGGTACGCCCACTTCGACTCGCCGGGTGGTTCGCTGACCCCGGAACCGGTCGCCGCTGCCGTGGCGGCGGCGCTGACCTCGCCGCTGGCCAACCGCGGCACGGTCACGGCGAGCGAGCGCATCGCCGACGGCATCGTCCTCGCGGCCCGCTCCGCAATGGGCGACCTGCTCGGCGTCGACCCGGGTGGCGTGGTGTTCGGCCGCAGCATGACCGCGTTGACGTTCGACCTGGCCCGCACGCTGGCCACCCGCTGGGCGCCCGGCGACGAGATCGTCGTCTCGCGGCTCGACCACGACGCCAACATCCGGCCGTGGGTGCTCGCGGCGCACGCTGCCGGCGCCAGCGTGCGCTGGGCGGAGTTCGATCCGCAGACGGGGGAGCTGTCCGAGGACGCCGTCGCAGCCGTGCTCTCGCCGCGCACCCGGCTCGTCGCCGTCACGGCCGCATCGAACCTGATCGGCACCCGCCCGCCCGTCCGCGCCATCGCCGACCTCGCGCACGAGGTCGGGGCGCTGGTGCACGTCGACGGCGTGCACTACACCGCGCACGCCGCGGTGCACGCCGAGACGCTCGGTGCGGACTTCTACGTCTGCTCGCCCTACAAGTTCCTCGGCCCGCACTGCGGGGTGCTGGCCGCCGACCCCGCACTGCTGGAGATGCTCACCCCGCAGAAGCTCGCACCCTCCAGCAACGCCGTCCCGGAACGGTTCGAGCTGGGCACCCTGCCCTACGAGCTGCTCGCCGGCACCACCGCAGCCGTCGACTTCCTCGCCGACATCGCCGGCGTCGGCACCACTCGCCGCGAACGCGTCGTCACCTCGATGTCCGCCGTGGAAGCGCACGAGGACCGGTTGCGCGCCAGGATCGAGGAGGCACTCGCCGACCTGCCCGTCACCGTCTACTCCCGGGCCGCGCACCGCACCCCCACGCTGCTCGTCGACTTCCTCGAGCGCGGCTCCGCATCGGCCTACGCGTTCCTCGCCGAGCGCGGCGTCAACGCCCCGGCCAGCTCGTTCTACGCGCTCGAGGCATCCCGCTGGCTCGGCCTCGGTGACACCGGCGCCCTGCGCATCGGGCTCGCCCCCTACGTCGACGACTCCGACGTCGACCGACTGCTGGCGGGTCTGACCGAATTCTGCGCTTGATCTGTCGCGCCTGCGGCGCTCCGGCTCGCGGCCCCCTTGAGTCGCTGAGTTGCTCCCCCGGTGCTCACGCCCGCGTCGTTCCTCCGGGGCGCTGCGCGCCTCCTCCGCAACTCAGCGACGGGCCACTCGCGGTGGTTGCACCCGCCGGGGGCAGTGGGCGATCTGGTGCGACGTCACACATCCAGTGTGGTCGTCACACATGTTGCAGCATGTGTGAGGACCAGGCACGGTGTGTGACGTCGTCCGGGCGGCCGATGGTCGCGGGTCAGCCGGCCACGTAGTGGTTCAGGGCGCGGGTGTGCTCGAAGATCAGGTTGGTCTCGGTGCCGGCGATGGCGGGATCGCGGTTGAGCACGTCGCCGACGAAGCGGCGCAGCTCGTCGGTGCTGCGGGTGGCGACGTGCACGAGGAAGTCGTTCGCGCCGGCGACGAAGTAGACGTCGAGGACCTCCGGCCGGGCGCGCAGTGACGCGGTGACGTCGTTCATCGCGCCGCGGGCGTGCGGCTGCAGGCGGATCGCGATCATCGCCTGGAGGTCGTGGCCGACGGCGTGCGGATCGACGTCGGCGTGGTAGCCGCGGATCACGCCGCGCTCGCGCAGCGAGCGCACCCGGGCCAGGCAGGTGGACTGGGCGATGCCCACGCGCTCGGCGAGGTCCTTGTTGGAGATGCGCGCATCGGCGACCAGCGCGTGCAGGAGTGCGCGGTCGGTGTCGTCGAGCCGAACATCCTTCGGCGGGATCGGTACAGAAGGACGGGGCGATGCAGGAGGTAGTGGCACGGGCGCCTCTTTGCGAATCTTATGCAGATGGATTGCAGGTTGAACGCATTATCTTCATCCTAATGGCATGCGAATCGGTGTGCCGCGCGAGGTCAAGAACCACGAGTACCGGGTTGCTCTCACCCCTGCCGGGGCCAAGGAGCTCACCCGCCACGGGCACCACGTGGTGGTGGAGCGCGGCGCCGGCCTCGGCAGCTCGATCACCGATGCCGACTTCGAGGCGGCCGGTGCCCGCATCCTCCCGACCGCGGACGATGTCTGGGCCGCGGCCGATCTGCTGCTCAAGGTGAAGGAGCCGATCGAGCAGGAGTACCACCGCCTGCGCCCCGACCAGGTGCTGTTCACCTACCTGCACCTCGCCGCGTCGCTGCCCTGCACGCAGGCGCTGCTGGAGTCCGGCACCACCTCGATCGCGTACGAGACCGTCCGGCTCGCCGACGGCTCCCTCCCGCTGCTCGCGCCGATGAGCGAGGTCGCCGGCCGGTTGGCCCCGCAGGCCGGCGCCGCCACCCTCATGAAGGCGGCGGGCGGTCGCGGCGTGCTGCTGGGCGGCGTGCCCGGCGTCCGCCCCGCGCAGGTCGTCGTCATCGGTGCCGGTGTGTCCGGCCAGAACGCGGTCGCGATGGCCGTCGGCCTCGGCGCCGACGTCACCGTCCTCGACCTCGACATCTCCAAGCTCCGCGCGCTCGACGACCGCTACGCGGGGCGCGTGCGCACCGTGGTCTCCAACGCCCACGAGCTCGAGGTCGCCTGCCTCGAGGCCGACCTCGTCATCGGCGCCGTGCTCGTGCCGGGTGCCCGCGCCCCGAAGCTGGTGTCGAACGAGCTGGTCAGCCGCATGAAGCCGGGCTCGGTGCTCGTCGACATCGCGATCGACCAGGGCGGCTGCTTCGAGGACTCGCGGCCCACCACGCACGCCGAGCCCACCTACCAGGTGCACAACTCGGTCTTCTACTGCGTGGCCAACATGCCCGGCGCGGTGCCGCACACCTCCACCTACGCGCTGACCAACGCGACCCTGCCGTACGTGCTGAAGCTGGCCGACCAGGGCTGGGAGGCGGCGCTCACGGCCGACCCCGCGCTCGCCGCGGGTCTGTCCACGCACGCCGGTGCGCTGCACAGCCTGCAGGTCGCCCACGACCTCGGGCTGCCCTACACCGAGCCGACGTTCGGCCCGCTGGTCTCTGCCTGATCCACGTCATCTGATCTTCGGCGCGCGGCGTACACCCCTCACGCCGCCGCCCGTCCCGCACGGCGATCTGCTCGTTCTTCATCGTGGACGTCGTGCACCCTCCGTGCGCCACACCGCGCCCTCTCACGAGGACGGCGCGGTGTGGCGCACGTATGTGTGGGGAATTCGTGCTGATCACATAGGGTCGGGGCCGTGATCGGCATGAACCCGTGGTGGGTGCTCGCGCTGGTCGTCGCAGTCGTTCTCCTCGTCGTCATGCTCGGCGTCGTGCTCGTACTGCGGCGGCGCGGCGCGGCGACCCCGGAGGAGTCGCTGCAGGCCGAGCCGGAGGACCGGCCCGTGCCTGCCGTCGTGGCCAACCCGATCCGCATCGAGCCGGGAACCCGCGCTCGCGTCACCGCCACCTGCACGGCGCTGGGCTGGACCGAGCCGCTGTGGCTGGAGACGACCGTCGACGATCCCGGCACCGGACAGGCGCGCGCCGCCGTCGAGCAGGGCGCCGACGTCGTGCTGGCGTGCGGCGGCGACGGCACCGTCCGATCCGTGGCGCAGGCGCTGGCGGGCACCGGGGTGGCGATGGGGCTGGTGCCGATGGGCACCGGCAACCTGCTCGCCAAGGCCGTCGGGGTGCCGTCCGATCCCGGTGCCGCCACCCGGGTGGCGCTCACCGGCGACGACCGCACGATCGACGTCGGGCGCATCCGCGTGGACGAGGACGAGGAGGAGCGCGTCTTCCTCGTCATGGCCGGCACCGGCCTGGACGCCGTGGTCATGGAGAACACCGGCGAGGCGATGAAGGCCAGGGTCGGGAGGCTGGCCTACTTCATCTCCGGCTTCCGGGCCATGTTCGGTCCGCAGACCCGGGTCACCGTCGCTTTCGACGGTGCGCAGGCCGTGCGCCGCCGCTCGCGCACCGTCGTCGTCGGCAACATCGGCACGTTGATCGGCGGGCTGGTGCTGATGCCCGAAGCGACGTTCGACGACGGCGTGCTCGACATCGTCAACATCGCGCCCAAGGGTCTGGCCGGCTGGGTCGCCGTGGTGCTGCGCGTGATCAGCCGGCGCCGCCGCGGCCATCAGCGGATCGAGCACTGGCAGGCGACGTCCGTCGTCATCACCACCGAGGCGCCGCAGGCCGCCCAGATCGACGGCGACCCGATCGGCGAGGTCTCGGTGCTGTCGCTGCGCGTGGACCCCGGTGTGCTGGTGGTGCGCATCCCGGCCGGGCCCGAGCCGCTGGCACTGCCTGCGGGGTCCTCCGGCACATGAGCCGCACCGTGCACGTCATCGGGATCGGCGCCGGCGATCCCGCGCACCTGACCCTGCAGGCGATCGCCGCCATGAACACCGTCGACGTGTTCTTCACGATCGACAAGGGCGCGCACGCCGGCGATCTCGCGGCGCTGCGCACCGAGCTGCTCGCCCGGCACGTCGACCGGCCGTACCGGGTGGTCGCCGCACCCGAGGCGGATCGCGACCGCACCCTCGACAACTCCGCCGCCGACTACACCGCCGTCGTCGCCGACTGGCAGGCCGCACGCGGAGCCGCGTACGCCCGCATGATCGCCGAGGAGCTCCCCGACGGCGGTGTGGGCGGGTTCCTGGTGTGGGGCGACCCGGCGCTCTACGACGGCACCCTGCGGCTGCTGCAGGACGTGCCGGGCATCGAGGTCACGTCGATCCCGGGGATCAGCAGCGTGGCCGCCCTCGCCGCCGCCCACCGCCTGATCCTCAACCGGCCCGGCCGCCCCGTCGTCGTCACGACGGGGCGGCGGATCGTCGACGACGGCATGCCGGCCGGTTTCGACGACGTCGTGGTGATGCTCGACGGGCGCACCGCCTTCGCGGCGCTGCCGGACCCCGATCTGGACATCTACTGGGGCGCCTACCTCGGCACCGCCGACGAGGTGCTGGTCGCCGGCGACCTCCGCTCCGTGCGCGACCGGATCGTGCGGGTCCGCGCGGAGGCCAGGGCGCGCAAGGGCTGGATCATGGACACCTACCTGCTGCGGCGCCGCGACGGGTGAGGACACGACTCGCGGACTGCGGTGCCGTCAGTTGGATCCGACGGCCCGGTCCTGAGCGTCGTGCACCGCGTCGCCGTGCTCGACGGCCCATCGCCCGAACCCTTCGATCGGACCGATCAGCGTCTCTCCCAACGCGGTGAGGCCATAACCCTGTTCCACCCGGGCCACCAGGCCATTGCCCTCGAGCCGGCGCAGCGTCTGGGTGAGCACCTTCGCGCTGATCCCGCCGATCCCGCGGCGCAACGCCATGTGCCCGCACGGCCCGTCCCGCAACGCCCACAACACCACCGGATTCCAGGTGTTGGCCATCAGGTCGAACGCGAGCCGGGTGCGACAGTCAGCCAGCAGCTCCATGGTTACCGTTCGGTTCCTTCCGTGCTCCCTACCGTCGAACGAGTACAACACCACCACACGGAGGAACCATGCACATCGGCATCCTGGGCACCGGCGGTATCGCGGAGGCGCTGGGCACCCAATGGGTGCGCGCCGGCCACGAGGTCGGCATCGCCGGACGAGACCCGGAACGCGCCCGCCGGCTCGCCAGGGCGATCGGCGCAGCCTCCAGCGGCCCGCTCCAGAACGCGGGCACCGCCGACGTCATGCTGCTCGCGCTGCCGGCCGACGCGATCCCCGGCGTGCTCGCGCAGCTGGGCCCGCTGCCCGGCCGCGTCCTCATCGACCCGTCGAACTGGTTCGAACCCGGCACGACCACCCCCGCAGCACCGGCCGGAACGTCGATGGCCGGGCGGATCGCGACGCTCGTCCCGGACGCGCACGTGGTCAAGGCCTTCCACCTCTCCCACGTCGACATCTGGAGGATGACACCGCCGGTCTTCGCCGGCAGACCGCTGCACGTACCACTGCTCGGCAACGACCCGACGGCAGTGTCCACGGTTGCCACGCTCGTTCGCGACCTCGGCGCAGAACCGATCGATGCCGGCGGACTCGACCGGGCATGGATGTTCGAAGCCACCGCAGCCGCCGCCATCGGGCTGTGGTTCGCCGGCCACGACGCCCAGGCGGTACTCGCGCCGCTGCCGTCACCGGAGCCGGTCCGCGACGAGTGAGCACGTCGTCGGCGGGCTGTCTCGAGCGGAAACCCGCATCCCGCACTGAGCGAGACGCGCGATGCGGGGCTACATCTCCCGCCACGTGCTGCGCGGCCGCCAGCCGATCACCTCGGCCGCGCGCCGGCAGTCGAACAGCCCGGCAGTGCCCTCGACGGGCCGGCGGCGCTCCGTGTCGGGCAGGTACTCGTCGAGCAGTTGCGCGGTGGGCGTGTGCGAGCCCGTGTCCTCGGCCGCGATGAGCAGCGCGTGGTAGCGCTCGGTGCAGTCGTGCGGGTGCAGGGCCAGCACGCAGGCTCGGGCCGCGTCGGCCCGCTCCACGTATCCCCACAGGTTGCGCCGTCCCCGTACGGGGGTCGCGTCGGCGATGTGGCCGCTCACCTCCTCCGGATCGGCGATCCAGTGGAAGCGCAGCGCGGTCACGGTCATGCCGCGACGGGCGAACATGGCGCCCGTGCGCTCGAGGAAGTCCTTGCTGAGCCCGTACGGGTCGACGTAGCCCAGCGGCGCGTCCTCGTCGATCGGGACGACGGGGTGCGGCAGCTCCTCCGGCGAGAACGCGGTGCCGTAGATCGAGACGGTGGACGCCAGCACCGCCGTCCGCACGCCCTGCTTCCACGCCTCCTCGAGCGCGATGAACGTGGACATCGTGTTGATCCGCACGAGCTCGGCCGGATCGATGTTCCCCGGCCGCGGGATCGCCGCGCAGTGCACGATCGCCTCGGCGCCGCGCAGCGACTCCGCGACGGCCGCCGCGTCGAGGAGATCGACCGGTGGATCCGAGTGCAGATCCGCCTCGACGACCTCGTGCCCGCCCTCGACGAGCTGCCGGCAGACCTCCGTGCCGAGCCCGCCCCGTGCCCCACTCACCCATACCCGCACGGGATCAACTTACGGGCGTTCGAACTCCGCGCGCACCCCGAGCAGTCGGACCGCCCGGCCGGGTCGGAAGAGCCCGAGCACGTCGAGCGCCGCGGACTCGAACAGTGCCGGATCGAGGGTGGGCGCGGGGAGCGTCGCGCTGCGGGTGTGCGTGGCGAACGGCGCGAACCGCACCTTCACCCCGACCCGGGCCGCTGGCCGGCCCTCCTCCTGCAGCTCGGCCGCGACGGTGCGGGCGAGCTCGGCGATCTCGCGCTGCACGTCGGCCCAGTCGGTGAGGTTCTCCTGGTAGGTCACCTCGCGGCCGTGCGAGCGAGGCACCCACGGCGTGCCCTCCACGACGCGGCGCCCGAGGCCGCGGCCCAGCTGCACGTAGTACGGGCCCATCGTGGGCCCGAGGTCGGCGGCCAGCGCCGCGGGATCAGCGGCGGCCAGTTCCCGCACCGTGTGCAGACCGCGGTCGGCGAGCTTGCGGGCGGTCTTCGCGCCGATGCCCCACAGCGCTTCGGTGGGCCGGTCGCCCATGACCTCGTCCCAGTTGGCGACGGTCAGTCGGTAGCGGCCGGCTGGCTTGCCGAACTCGGTGGCGATCTTCGCCCGCAGCATGTTGTCGCCGATGCCGATCGAGCACGACAGCTGCGTGCGCTCCAGCACGGCCACCTGGATGTCGGCGGCGAGCACTTCGGGTTCGTCGGTCTCGGCGCCGGCGAACGCCTCGTCCCACCCCATCACCTCGACGACGAGCGGGAACTCGTGCAGCACCGCCATCACGTCCGCCGAGGCCGCGTCGTAGGCCGGTTTGTCGACGGCGAGGAAGACGGCGTCGGGGCAGCGCTTCAGCGCGGTGCGCAGCGGCATGCCCGAGCGCACGCCGAACTCGCGGGCGGCGTAGGACGCGGTGGCGACGACGCCGCGCAGCGTCGGGTCGCCGGTGCCGCCGACCACGACGGGCTGCCCGGCCAGCTCGGGGCGGCGGAGCATCTCCACGGCCGCGATGAACTGGTCGAGATCGACGTGCAGGACCCAGTAGCCCACCGGTTCATGATGTCGCGTTCGGCGCGATCAGGCGCACCACGGCCGATGCTGTGCGCAGCGCACCCACGCCGGTGGGGTGGAACGCGTTGGGACTCGCGATGCCCTGCAGGTCCGGCCCCAGCTCCGCGAGGCCGGCGGGTGGTCCGTCCGTGCAGAGCGGCCGCAGTTCGGGACGCGCCACGGCGAACCCGTACTTCCCGGCGCCGGCCGTGAGCACCTCGTTGAGCTGGACGTTGCGCGCGGCGAACAGGTCGACCTTGCGCGCGTCCAGGCCGGGGGTGCCGCTGAAGCGCAGGTCCGGGCAGTCGGCGGGCAACTCGGCGCTGGGCGGGAACACGTCGTAGGACGTCGTGATGATCACCTGCGGTCGACCGGGCAGGTCGTTGAGGTCGACCAGCAGCTCGCCGAACGCGCGGTCGAACGCGGCCAGTCGATAGCTGAACTCGCCTGAGGTGAGGGCGTCGTCGCACTCGGCGACGCCGTAGCAGTAGCGCAGGAAGTCGGCCCAGCCCACGTCGTTCGGGCCGATCTCGACCACCACGAACTTCAGGCCCTGCAACTGCTTGAGCGAAGCGATCTGCGCCGGCACGGTGACGTCGCCGCGGGTCTGGGGCCCGCGCAGTCCGGCCGCGATGGTGGCGTCCGGACAGGCCAGGTTCAGCACCTTGCTGGGCATGAGCTGGCCGATCTCAGCAGCGACGGAGTCGGTGCTGCGGGCGCACGCCGCGTCGTCGGCGCGCTCGCCGCGCGCCCCGATCGGTGGGCCTCCGACGCGCACGGCTCGCGAGTCGCCGATCACGGCCCCGGTGTACCCGGTGACGGGTGGGCCGGCGGCCGGTGGGGACACGTGCCGGGAGCCGACCAGCTGGGACAGCGAGTTGACCCCCTGCAGCCCGGCCGCGGCGCCGTCGTAGGCCAGCGCGCCGCAACCCAGCCAGGCGAGTGCAGACGTGACGGTGGCCAGCAGTGTCATGCGGCCGGCGGCGCGGACGCAGTACGCCCAGATCTCCGCGAGCGGCTGGTGCGCCGCTCCGGCCCGGCTCTGGCTGCGCACCACGAGCAGGGTGCGCAGGCCGGCCGCCGCCGCCGCGGCGACCAGCGCGAAGGCGACGAGCCCGAGCCCGCCCAGCACGTACCAGGTCGCGAACCCGTCGGTGACCGCCCGGACCGCGGCCGCCGCGGCCGCGGGCCCGGCCTGCGGATCGAACACCGCCTCCGACGCCGCGTTGCGCTGCACCGGGCCGAGCGTGATCTGCGGCCGCAGCGGCCCGTACACGCGGATCCGGTCGACGTCGAGCGCCGTGTTGCCGACCTGCACGAGCCGCGCGGGCCCGGCCAGTGTGGGTTCGGGCGGTCGGGCGCCGACGGTGATGTGCTGGCCGAACGCCACGACGTCGCGGGGAGGCGTCAGCAGGATGGTGACGGGCAGCCCGACGAGCAGGCAGAACAGCAGCAACGCGATGGTGGGGCGGGAGCGCAGTTCGCGCCGGAGCCCGACGGCGGGCGGCAGGACGGAGTGCCCAGGCGGGTCGGAGTGCTCAGGCGGGTCGGAGTGCTCAGGCGGGACGGAGTGCTCAGGCGGGACGGAGTGCTCAGGGCCGGAAGTCAGCGTTCGGTTCCCTCGTGACGATCGATCGCGGACGTGCCCAAGCATGCTCCGGCGCCACCCCGTCGCGCGAGTGGTTGTGGCGCATCACCGCACCCGTCACGGGGCCGCCCGCACTGCCAGGAGCGCGACGTCGTCGTCCATCGGTTCGGCCGAGAAGCGCTCGACGGCTTCCCTGGTGGCTTCGACGACCGTCGCGGCGGGCCCCCCGGCGGCGGCTGCTGCGGCGGCGAGCAGCCGGGCCGACCCGAACTGTTCGATGCCGCGCCGCCGTTCGGTCACGCCATCGGTGTAGACGAGCAGGGTGTCGCCGGGTTCCAGGCGGTGCCGGGTGCACTCCAGGTGGACGGTGGGGACGAGCCCGACCGCGGTCCCGAACGCGCCGATCAGCTCGGCCGTCCCGTTCGCGCGCACGACGACCGGCTGCAGGTGCCCGGCCAGCACGAGCTCCACGTCGAGCCCCCCGGTGGTGCTGCGCGGCGGCCGGCTCACCATCGCCGCGGCGAGCGTGCAGAACTGCAGCGGATCGGCGGCCTCCATCATCACGGCGTTGAGCATCTCGATGGACTGCCGCAACGACCGGTGGTCGCGCACCATCACCCGCAGCACGTCGCGCACCAGCCCGGTCCGGGCCGCGGCGCGAGCCCCCTTGCCGCAGACGTCGCCGATCGACACGAGCCAGTGCGAGTGGTCGACGGTGAGCACGTCGTAGAAGTCGCCTCCGACGTCGCTGCCGGTGCTGGCGGGCAGGTAGGCGGCCGCGAAGTCCAGTCCTGGCACCACCGGCAGCGCACGCGGCAGCAGCGCCTGCTGCAGCGCCTGGGACACCGCGACGTGGGCGGCCGTGCTCTGCGCGTTGTGGATGGCGAGCCCGGCGCGCCGGGCGATGTCGCTCGCCAGCACGACGTCCTCGGGGCTGTGTGCACGCCCCGCCGGCCGGCCGACGACGAGCACGCCGATGGTGCGGCCCCTGGCCCGCAGGGGCACGGCGAGACCCTCGGCGGGCACGACGATGCGGACGGGTGCCAGGCCGTCGCGGACCAGCTCGCCCAGCACGGCGCGCAGCTCGCCGGGCATGCCGGGACGCGCCTCGGGATCGAGGACGGTGCGCAGCTCAGTGATCTCGTTCTCGTCGGCGTGGGTGAGGGCGGCCAGCCGCAGCCGCCCGTCGGCCTCCAGCAGGTGGACCGCGCACCACTGCCCAAGGCGCGGCACCACCACCTGGGGCACGACCGCAACGGTGAGATCGACGTCGAGGGACTGCCCGAGCAGCTCGCTGGTCTCGGCCAGGTACGTCATCCAGGCGCGACGGTGCTGGTCGACCGCGCGCAGCCACCGCGACTCGACGGCCATGGCGACGCGGTAGGCGATCAGCTCGGTGAGGTCGCGCACCCGGTCGGCGTCGATCCCGTGCTCCTGCCGGCGCCTGCGGTGCGCGACGCGCAGGCTGCCCCGCAACGGCGGCGTCACCGGCAGGGGCACTTCGACGATGGTGCGCTGGTCCAGCGGCGAGCTGCCGGTGCCGTCACGGGCCACCTCGCGCGCGCCGGAGCCGTCGCCCTCGTCGACCTCGACGGTCACGGCCTCGGCGCGCAGCAGCTCGCGCAGCCGGCGCACCAGTTCCGCCACCAGCTCCAGCGGTTCCAGCCGCTCCATCAGCGACGGCGGCACGTGCAGCAGCCAGCGGGCCTGCTCGGCGTCCGACCACACGCGCTCCGGGTCTGGCGGGCTGACCGGACGTTCGGGCGCCGGCTGGGCGGGGACGCGGGCCAGTGAGAACCAGATGACGTGCCGCCCGCCGGGCTCGTGCCGGGTACCCCAGGTGGAGGCCAGCCGCTGCACCAGCTCCAGGCCGCGGCCGTGGGTGGCGGCGCGGCCGTACTGGCGGCGGGGCTGCGCCAGGTGCAGCTCCAGCGCACCGGCGCCCCGGTCGGCGACGGCGACCTGCACGTCCGCGTCGGTGACGGTCAGCTCGACGTCGAACTCGGTGCCGGCATGCAGCACGGCGTTCTCGCACAGCTCGCTGGCGAGCAGCACGACGGTGTCGGCGAGGGGGTCGATCGGACCCGTGACGCCAGCATCGGTCGGGGCGGCGGCCTCTGCCTCCCGCAGCCCGTCCTGCAGCATGCGCCGAGCTCGCGCAGGGGAGCGGGCATCGGGCGGCAGGCGCATCCGCCGCTCGAGCTGTACGGGCACGGGGTGCAGTGTGCACTGCTGTGCCGCGAACCGCTCGCCGCACCGGGCCCGCATCGATATCGCGTCGATTACCGCCCCGCTCCACTGCAGGGTCGCGCCCCGGATGACGCCGGGGGACGATGGGATCAGCGAACGCCGGCAGGCGCTGTCCGCCGATCGACTAGGGTCGGCGGTGCGGTGGGCGCCCGGCTCCCCGATGCCCCGAGCGGCTCAGCGACAGGCGGGGTCCGGTGTCCTCGCCGAGAAGCGTGGGAGGGCTGCGGTCGTGACGACGAGGAAAGTCCGTGCTGAGGCGGTCGCTCCCGGCGACGCCACGGGCACGAAGAGTGCGGTCGTGCTGGGCGAGCAGGACCTGCTCACCCAACTGGCCGACGCGATGCAGCAGGTGCGCCAAGGCCGGTTCGACGTGCGGCTGCCACGGCACGAGGGCGCGGCGGCCGTGGTCGACGGCTTCAACGAGATGGTCGCGATGCAGGAGCGGCGCAACCGCGACCTGCTGCGGCTGTCGCGAGTGGTCGGCCGCGAGGGCCGCATGTCCGAGCGCCTCGACGAGGAAGCAGGCGACGGCGGCTGGGCCACCAGCGCCCAGGCCGTCAACGCGTTGATCGACGACCTGGCGGCCCCGACCGCCGAGATCGCGCGCGTGATCGAGGCGGTCGCCGAGGGCGACCTCTCCCAACACATGGCGCTGGAGATCGAGGGCCGCCCGCTGCGCGGCGAGTTCCGCCGCATCGGCCGCACCGTCAACACGATGGTCGACCAGCTCTCGTCGTTCGCCGACGAGGTCACGCGCGTGGCCCGCGAGGTCGGCACCGACGGCAAGCTGGGTGGTCAGGCCGACGTGCGCGGCGTCGCCGGCACGTGGCGGGCGCTCACCGACTCGGTGAACACGATGGCGTCGAACCTGACCAACCAGGTGCGGTCGATCTCGACGGCAGCCACCGCGATCGCCCAGGGTGACCTGTCGCGCACCATCACCGTGAACGCTCGCGGTGAGGTCGCCGAGCTGGCCGACACGATCAACGCGCTGACGGCGACACTGAGGCTGTTCGCCGACGAGGTCACCCGGGTCGCGCGCGAGGTGGGTACCGACGGCCTGCTCGGCGGGCAGGCGACGGTGCCGAACGTGGCCGGCACGTGGAAGGACCTCACCGACAACGTCAACTACATGGCTGCGAACCTGACCGCGCAGGTGCGCGGGATCGCCCAGGTCGCCACCGCGGTCGCGACCGGCGACCTCTCACAGAAGATCGTCGTCGACGCGCGCGGCGAGATGCAGGAACTGAAGTCGACCGTGAACACGATGGTCGATCAGCTGTCGTCGTTCGCGGCGGAGGTCACGCGCGTGGCGCGTGAGGTGGGCACCGACGGCAAGCTGGGTGGCCAGGCGCAGGTGCAGGGCGTGTCCGGTACCTGGCGCGACCTGACGGAGAACGTGAACCAGCTGGCCGGCAACCTGACCGACCAGGTGCGCAACATCGCGCAGGTGACCACTGCGGTGGCGCGGGGTGACCTGAGCCAGAAGATCACCGTGGATGCCCGGGGCGAGATGCTGGAGCTGAAGTCGACGGTCAACACGATGGTCGATCAGCTGTCGTCGTTCGCGGCGGAGGTCACGCGCGTCGCCCGCGAGGTGGGCACCGACGGCAAGCTGGGTGGTCAGGCCGAGGTCGAGGGCGTCGCCGGTACCTGGCGGAACCTGACGGAGAACGTGAACCAGCTGGCCGGCAACCTGACCGACCAGGTGCGCAACATCGCGCAGGTGACCACGGCGGTGGCGCGGGGCGATCTGAGCCAGAAGATCACCGTGGATGCGCGCGGCGAGATGCTGGAGCTGAAGTCGACGGTCAACACGATGGTCGATCAGCTGTCGTCGTTCGCCGATGAGGTCACCCGGGTGGCTCGCGAGGTCGGTACGGACGGCAAGCTGGGTGGGCAGGCCGAGGTGAAGGGCGTCGCCGGTACCTGGCGCGACCTGACGGAAAACGTGAACCAGCTGGCCGGCAACCTGACCGACCAGGTGCGCAACATCGCGCAGGTGACCACGGCGGTGGCGCGGGGCGACCTGAGCCAGAAGATCACCGTGGATGCGCGCGGCGAGATGCTGGAGCTGAAGTCGACGATCAACACGATGGTCGATCAGCTGTCGTCGTTCGCCGACGAGGTCACCCGGGTGGCTCGCGAGGTCGGTACGGACGGCAAGCTGGGTGGGCAGGCCGAGGTGAAGGGCGTCGCCGGTACCTGGCGCAACCTCACCGACAACGTCAACTACATGGCGTCGAACCTGACCGGCCAGGTGCGCAACATCGCGCAGGTGACCACCGCCGTGGCCCGCGGTGACATGTCGCAGAAGATCACCGTGGACGCCCGGGGCGAGATCCTCGAGCTGAAGTCGACGGTGAACACGATGGTCGACCAGCTCTCGGCGTTCGCCGCCGAGGTCACGCGCGTGGCCCGCGAGGTGGGCAGCGAGGGCCGGCTCGGGGTGCTCGCCCAGGTCCAGGGCGTCTCCGGCACCTGGCGCGACCTCACCGAGAACGTCAACCAGCTGGCGTCGACCCTGACCATCCAGCTGCGCGCCATCTCCGAGGTGTCCACCGCGGTGGCCAGCGGCGACCTCACCCAGCAGGTCAGCGTGACCGCAGCCGGAGAGATCGCCGACCTGAAGGACACGATCAACCTGATGATCGTGAACCTGCGCGAGACCACCCGGGAGAACGCCCAGCAGGGTTGGATCGACTCCAACCTCGCCCGCATCGGCGGGCTGATGCAGGGGCAGCGCGACCTGGGCGAGATCTGCCGGATGATCATGAATGAGGTCACCCCGCTGGTCAACGCCCAGGTAGGAGCCTTCTTCCTGGGATCCACCGCCGCGTCGGCGTCCGGTCACGGTGCACCGGAGATGCGCTGGGTGATGACCGGCGGCTACGGCACCACCGTGGAGGATCCGCCGCTGTCGTTCGGGTCGGGCGACGGGCTGGTCGGGCAGGCGGCCGCGAGCCGCGAGCGGATCCTCGTGGAGAACGTGCCGTCGGACTACCTGCCGATCCGCTCCGGCATCGGCCAGACCGCCCCGCGTGCCGTGGTCGTGCTCCCGGTCCAGTACGAGGGGGAGTGCCTCGGGGTGATCGAGCTGGGCTCGGTCGTCCCGTTCTCGGCGCTGCACCTGATGTTCCTGGAGCGGGTGATCGCCACGATCGGCGTCGCGATCACCACGATCCAGGCCAACCGGCGCACCGAGGAACTGCTCGCCCAGTCGCAGCGGCTTGCGATGGAGCTGCAGGACCAGTCCGCCGAGCTGCAGCGCGCCAACGCCGAGCTGGAGGAGAAGGCCGAGCAGCTCTCCGAGCAGAACCGCAACGTCGAGATCAAGAACATGGAGATCGACGCGGCCCGGCGCGGCGTGGAGGAGAAGGCCCAGCAGCTCGCGCAGGCCAGCCAGTACAAGTCGGAGTTCCTGGCCAACATGAGCCACGAGCTGCGCACCCCGTTGAACTCGCTGCTGCTCCTGTCGCGGCTGCTCGCCGACAACCCTGACGACAACCTCTCCCCGAAGCAGATCGACTTCGCCCGCACCATCCACGGCGCGGGATCGGACCTGCTGCGGCTCATCGACGACATCCTCGACCTGTCGAAGATCGAGGCCGGCCGGGTCGACGTCGACACCGCGCCCGTGGACCTGGTCGAGCTGTGCGGCGAGCTGGAGCAGGCGATCGCGCCGCAGGCCGACGACAAGGGCCTCGAGCTGCGCGTGGAGCTCTCGCCCGACCTGCCGCGGGAGATCACGACGGACGCGCAGCGGCTGCGCCAGGTGCTGCGCAACCTCCTGGCCAACGCCGTGAAGTTCACCGACTCCGGGACCGTCACCCTGGAGGTGGCGCCGGTGCCGCCGGAGACCGTGTACGGCGTGCCGGCGCTGGACGCGTCGCCGGTGGTCGTGGCGTTCGCGGTGCGCGACACCGGCATCGGCATCCCCGACGGCAAACTGGAGATGATCTTCGAGCAGTTCCAGCAGGCCGACGGCACCACCAGCCGCAAGTACGGCGGCACCGGTCTGGGCCTGTCGATCTCCAAGGAGCTGGCGAGCATGCTCGGCGGCAAGATCGAGGTGGCCTCCGAGGTCGGCGTCGGCTCGGTGTTCACGCTGCTGCTCCCGGAGTACCTGCCGGCGGCGGCCGCGGTGCCGCCGCGCGGCGCGCAGCGGCGCAGTGCGGAGATGATCCCCACGACCACCCCGGCCGCGCCGCAGCGCAGCGCCGGCAACGCCATCCTGCGCGGCAACCCGACCGGGTCCGGCGCCCGCGCGGTGCCCGAGCTGTCCGGGGCCACGGTGCTCATCGTCGACGACGACGTGCGCAACGTGTTCGCCCTGACCAGCGCGCTCGAGCTGCACGGGCTCACCGTGCTCTACGCCGACAACGGTGCCGAAGGGATCAAGCTGCTCACCCAGAACGGAGAGGTCGACGTCGTCCTGATGGACGCGATGATGCCCGATCTGGACGGCAACGAGACCACGCGACGCATCCGCGCGCTGCCGCAGGGCCGCGAGCTGCCCGTGGTGTTCCTGACCGCGAAGGCGATGCCGGGCGACCGGGAGTCCAGCCTTGCCGCCGGGGCCACCGAGTACGTCACCAAGCCCGTCGACCTCGACGAGCTCCTGTCGCTGATGGCCACGTGGGTCGGGCCGGCCCGTGCGGCCCGCGCCGAGGCCCGGGCCGCGGCCCGTCGAGAGGGGCGCAGCGCGTGATCGCCCAGCTCGTGACGGCCCAGCTCGTGACACCACAGCAGGGTGTGATCACACAGGGCGTGCCGAGGTCGGGCATGATCACCTCATCCATCCGGCACCTCACGCTGCAACCCATCGAGGACGTCACCGCATGAGTTCACGCACGGCGCGGGTGCTGGCCGTCGACGACCGGCGGGAGAACCTGCTGGCCCTGACCGCGATCCTGGAGGGGCTGCCCGTCGAGATCGTCGCGGTCACCAGCGGTGAGGATGCGCTGAAGCGGTTGCTCGTCGAGGACTACGCGGTGATCCTCCTCGACGCCCACATGCCGGGCATGGACGGGTTCGAGACCGCGGGGCACGTCAAGCAGCGCGAACGGACCCGGCACATCCCGATCCTGTTCCTCACCGCGGTGGACTACGACCCGCACCTGGCCTTCCGCGGATACCAGGCGGGGGCGGTGGACTACATCACCAAGCCGTTCGATCCGTGGGTGCTGCGGTCGAAGGTGGCGGTGTTCGTCGACCTGTGGAACATGCACCGCCAGGTCCTCGACCAGGCTGAGGAGTGCTCCCGGCTGCGGGCCGGGGTGGACGATGCAGTTCGGCTGCTGGCCGCCGACCCGCCGGCCGTCCAGCGGGCCCGGGACCGGCTGATCGAGACGCGCGAGCAGTCCTGAATCAGCTCACGCGACGGCGCCGGCCAGTGCGTCGGCCACCCGCTGCCGGGTGCCGCGGTCGTCGCGCGTCGTGCGGTTGAGCTCGACGTGCACGAACGGGGTCCCCGACGCGGCGGCGGCCTTGCCCTGCTCGTTGGTGCGCGCCTCGAGGGAGCCGCAGTCCTGTTCGTCGGCCCGGCAGACACCGAGCCCCACTGCGTCGTGGAGTGCGGTGGCCACCCGGCCCACCAGAGCGGTCGGCGCGGCGGCGCCCGGCGACACCACGGCGTTGTGCTCGGGCAGGCTGTCGTCATCGAAGCCGTGCAGCTGCAGCTGCGGCAGCCCGACGGCTCCCCAGGTCGCCGCGATGGCGTGGAAAAGCGAGGCCGCACGGTGTGCGACGTCGGCGCTGCCGCCGGCAGCGTCCCGATGCGCACCGGCGACCAACAGCACCGCGCCCGGTAGCGCCCGGAAGACGGCCAGGCCGAGGTCCTCCGTGTGCAGGTCCGCGCGCAGGTGCGGCACCTCGACCAGCGCGGACGCCGGCCGGCCGGCCTCGGCGAACACCGCGCCCCAGCTGCGCTCGTCGTCCGGACGGCTGGCTGCGCCGATCCACTGCCTCCCGGTCGTTGCGTCGCTACCGGCGACCGGGTCGAGCCCGAACCCGCTCAGCTCCTGCGCGGCGGGCCGCCCGTCGCGCAGCGGCTGGAGCGCGGCCAGTACGCCGTCGCGTTCGGCCGGCGTCGGCGGGCGGTAGCGCTGGTCACGGTCCGCGTCCGCGCTCAGCCGCGCGATGAGCTCATCGAGGCCGGGTGCGAACGCGGCAGCCTGGGACACCCCCCGACCACAGGCCGTGGAGAGTGCGGCGGCTCCGGCAACACCGGCGAGGAACCGGCGGCGGGACGGGCGTGGAGTCGGCATCCGCCCGACCGTACGTGCTGACGTGCGGTGTGCGCCGACTGGCGGTGGCATCGGCCACATGGCGTTTCGGAATCGGTCATGCCGTCAACCCGTTGCGGGCACCCGGCACCCCGACCGGGTGATGACTTGGGGGTCGATGCGTGACCGTGACCGCTACTGCGGCGCACCGTGAGCTGAGCTCGGACGGATCCGAGCTCGCCGTGGAACTGCCGGAGGCCGGCCTCGGTGCCCGGCTGCGGCTACCCGCCGCGCTGGCGACCGTGCTGCTGCTGGCGCTCTCCGCAGCCTGCCCGTTCCTGCTGGATCGTCCTGATCCCGGCGGTGTGCCGCCGGCTGTCGTCGAGGCGCAGCAGCGCACCCTGACGGCAACGGCCACCGCCCTGGCCGGGTCGGCGGCCGACGGTGTGACCGATCTGCGACGGATCGCCGAGCGGGTGGGCCCCGGAGTGTCCGCGCAGCAGATCGCGGACTCGGCGGCCGCGGGTGCCGGTTGGACCGGAGCCCGGGTCGACGGCCGGTCGCCCCGGCCCGCGGTAGCCGGCGAACCGGTACCTGCCGTGCCGCCGAACGCCGCGCCCGTCCGCTTCGCCGCCGGCCCCGACGGGACCGCACGCCTGTTCGTCACGGTCCAGTTCGGCACTGGCGGCACCCTCACCGCGACGACGCGCACGGACCGGACGGTCGCCGGCCCGCTGTGGATCGCCGACGGCGCCGTCCTGCTGCCCGCAGCACCCGGTACGGGGGCCGACCAGGAGCTCGGCGCGGCGGCGCACGCCGCGGTCGGGGCGGGCGCCCCGCCCGTCACGGTGGGACAGCAGCATCAGCCGGACGGTGCGGTGCCGGTCGTCGCTGTCGCACCGCTGGCCGGCAAGCGCCTGTCGGCGGGTACGGAGGTGCGGCTGGTGTCGGCGCAGCGAGCCGTCCCGGCCGCGGCGCGCCCGGGCAGCCGAGCGATCCTGCCCATGGCCACGCTCGCGCTGCTGGCCGTCGGCACCGGCCTGGTGTGCTACCGGTCGCTGGTCCGGCCGCAGCAACGGCTGCGTGCGGCGGCGCTGCGGATCGCCTCCGGGCGGGTGCACGCGGCTCTGCCAGCAACCCGCGTCCGTGAGCTGGACGAGCTGGCGTCGGCGTTCGCGTGGTGCCGGTCCCGCATCACCGGCGGTCCGATGTCACCGGCGCGGTCGAGGCGACTGCGCGTTCCGGCCGGGTTCGGGGTGACGGCAGCCATGCTGGGCGTCGTCACGTGGTCGGTGCTGACCGCGACGCTGGTCCCGGCCCACCCCGAGGTGCCGGCGCAGCTCGCCGCCCAGGCACAGGAGTCGGCGGGGCTCGTCGCGTCGCGGACGTCCGCGAGCCTGGTCGAGGGCCGTCAGGACGTGGCCGAGGCTGCGGCTGTGCCTGCCGACCGCCTCGCTCCGGCACTCACCGACCTGCTGGCGGCCGACGGCCGGTTCCGCGGGATCCGCGTCGTCGACCCGAGCGGAGCGGACGTGCTCAGCGTGGGTCGCCCGCTGCTGACCGGGCCGGTTGGCGCCGTCGACGGGGTGTCGGTCGCGGCGGGGGAGTCCCGCGTGCCGGTGCCGGTCGCGCGGGCCGGTCGCCCAGATGGGACGGCGGTGGTCGCCGAGTTCGATGTGGCCCGGCTCGCGGGCGTGCTGGCAACCCCGGACCACCACACCCGGCTCCTCGACGGCGGCCTGCGCACCATCGCCGCCACCGACGGGTTCGCGGCGTTCGAAGAACCGCCCGACGCCGAGGCGGGTGTCGCTCGCAAGGCCGTGTCCGGGCCGGCCGCCGCCGTCACCGACGACGCCGTGGTCGCCGCCGCGCCCGTGCGGGCGGGCGCACTGGTGTGGACCGCCGCCGACCGCCAGCCGATCGACACGCTGGCACTGCGGGAGAACTCGGTGCAGCGCGGTGCGGCACTGCTGGGCCTGCTGGCCTCCGCGGTCGCGGTCGCCACCTGGGTGTTCTACCTGATCTGGCACGTGTTCCCGCTGGTCAGGGCGGCGCGCATCGCGCGAGGGCTGCGGGGCGCTGCCGGCGTTCCCGACCTCGACTCCGTGGTCTACGGCCAGTACCTCGGGCCGAGCGCAACGATCCTGTCCTGCCTCGACATCTGCCGCCGCGCTGTGCGTGACGGTCGGGCGGCACTCGGCCGTCGTCGCCCCGAGCGGCGCTGGGAGGACCTGCGGTGATCTTCCTGTTCGCCGTCCTGCTCGGGTGCTGCCTCGCACTTCTCGCCGCCGGGATCGTCGAGCGCCGCCGCCACGACGCCGCGCTCGGCTCCATCCCCGTCCGGGTCATGGTGAACGGCATCCGCGGCAAGAGCTCCATCACCCGGCTCGTCGCCGGCGCGCTGCGCGCCGGGGACCTGACGACAGTGGCGAAGACGACTGGGACGGCCGCCCGGTTCGTCCATCCCGACGGCAGCGAGCAGCCGCTCTACCGCCGCTTCGGGGTCGCGAACGTGATCGAGCAGGTCGCCGTCGTGCGCCGCGCTGCCGCGTACAGCCCGGACGTGCTCGTCGTCGAGTGCATGGCCGTGGCGCCGGAGCTGCAGGAGTTCAACCAGAGCACGCTCATCCGCTCGACGATCGGCGTGCTGTCCAACGTGCGGGCCGACCACCTGGAGGAGATGGGGCCGACCCTCGACGACGTCGCCCGCTCCCTGTCCCGCGCCATGCCGCGCGGCGGGATCTGCGTCACCGCCGAGCGTGAGCGGCTCGACGTGCTGCACGAGGAGGCGCGGCACCGCGACTGCCGGCTGGTCGCCGTCGATCCCGACACCGTGTCGGCAGCCGACCTGGCCGGCTTCACCTCCACCACGTTCCGGGAGAACGTCGCCATCGCGCTGGCCGTCGCCGAGCTGGTGGGCATCGACCGCGGGCGGGCACTGGCCGGTATGCAGGCTGCTGCACCGGACCCCGGCGTCGTCACGGTGGAGAGCGGGCGGCTGGGTGTCGCCCAGGTGCAGATCGCGAACCTGTTCGCCGCCAACGACCCCGAGTCCACCCTGCTCAACGTCACCACCCTCCGCGAACAGGGCGCGGTGCCCGACCCCGTCCACCTCGTCGTCAACTGCCGGCCCGATCGCATCGAGCGCAACAGGCAGATGGGCGAGCTCGTCGGGGCGATCCGTCCCGACCGGGTCGTGCTCGTCGGCGAACCGACCCGCAGCGCCCGCAGCGCGATACCGGACGACTGGACCGGCCCCGTCGACGATCTCGGCGGTCGGCGCGACGCCACCGAGGTGGTGGGCGGGCTGGCCGCGGGCATCACCGGAGCGGCCTCCCTCGTGCTCGTCGGCAACATCCACGGGCAGGGCGAGGCCCTGCTCCACGAACTGGCTCGCAGAACGTCCCCGACCCCGGAACGGAACCCGTGAACCTCCCACCCGAGACCGCGACCCTCGGCCTCGCCGTCGGGCTCGTCCTCTCGCTGGTCTGCTACCTGGTCGTCGACGTCTCGCCCGGCGGGATGATCACACCCGGATGGTTGGCCCTGATGCTCGTCGAGGATGTGCGCCAGCTCGGCGTCGTCCTCGCCGCAACCCTGCTCACGTGGGCCGGGTCAGCGGTCCTTCGACGGCACCTGATCCTCTACGGCAAACGGCTCTTCGCCACCGTCGTGCTGCTCGGTGTGCTGGTGACGACGGGTGGGTTCCTGCTCGTCCAGAACCAGCTCCCGCTGCTGTTCGCCCACCAGACCCTCGGCTTCGTCGTGCCCGGGCTGATCGCCTACCAGCTGGTGCGCCAACCCGTGCTGCCCACCGTGCTCGCCACGACCGGCGTCACCGCTGCCAGCTACGCCGTGCTGGCCAGCGGGGTGCTCCTCGGGCTCGTCACCGCGGTCTGATCGGCGGGCGAGTCGCGCCAGTGCGGGTGCGACCAACAGCATGACGATCACCCGCAGAACCTGCACGGCTACGACGAACGTCACGTCCGAGCCGGAGGAGATCGCGGTCGCCAGCACCGCGTAGACCCCGCCCGGGGTGGTGGCCAGGTACCCGTCGAGCAGCGACGCACCGGTCAGCGCGGACAGCAGCACGCCGAGGCCTGCGCAGGCCGCGACGATCGCGACGATCAGGCCGAGCGCCGCCGGCAGCGCCCCGAGCACCGTCCGCAGGCTCGCCCGGGTGAACCGCACGCCCGCCTGCCAGCCGATCACCGCGTAGGCGAGCTCGACGACGACCGCCGGCACTGACGCACCGTCGGCCACCCCGGCCAGGTTCAGGGCGATCGCGACGAGCATCGGTCCGAGCAGGCCCCCGGCCGGCATGCGGGTCAGCCGTGCCAGCGGCACCCCGACGCCGACGCACACCACGAGCAGCACGAGCGCGAACCACCACGGCGGCCCGACCGGACCGACCGGTACCGGCCCCGCACCCGCCGCGGCGCCGTACGCCAGCGCGGCGACCAGCGGCATCGTCGCCGTCACGATGCCGACGCGCAGGTACTGCACCACCGCGACCAGCCGCTCGTCACCGCCCAGGTTCCGCGCGACCGCGACCAGACCCGAGGCGCCGCCCGCGGTGAGGGCGAGCATGCCGGTCAGCGGCGTGACACCCCGGCGCAGCCCGAGCAGCAGACCGGCGGCCATGCTCACCGCCAGCGTGGCGAGGCTGATCAGCAGGACCGGCAGCCAGTCGGTGGCCAGTCCGGTCAGCGTCTCCGGGCGGGCCAACAGCCCGATCACCACGCCGATCACGGCCTGCGCAGCGGTGGTGGCCGGTTGCGGCACCGTCGCCGGACCGCGGCCCGCGAGCGCCAGCGCGGTCGCGACCAGCAGGCCGGCGAAGAGTGCGGGGGAGGGCACCGCCACCGCGGCCATGGCTGCCGTCACCCCTGCCGTCAGCGCGATCAGCGCGATCCAGCGGGTGGCGGTCGAGATCGTCATCAGGACCCATCATCGTCGCGTGCCGCGGGATCGCACGCGGGGAGTGATCGACGAGACCCGGCCCGTCGGCCGGTCGACGCTGGACCAGAATGGCGGTGTGATCACCACCGGACTGCGTCGGATGATCGTCTCCGTCGCCGATCTCGACCGTGCCCTGCGCTTCTACCGCGACGTGCTGGAGCTGCCCAGCGCCCAGGCCTTTCCCGGGTTCGCCGTACTGACCGTGCCCGGTGGCATCGACCTGATGCTGCACGAGCGCCCGCCCACCCCCGGCCTGGCCGGAGTCGCGGCGAGCTTCACCGTCACCGACGTCGACGCGGTGACGAAGGCCGCCGCCGCGGCAGGCTGCACGGTGCTCGACGAGCCCGCCGACCAGCCGTGGGGAGAGCGGCAGAGCGTGGTCACCGATCCCGACGGGCACGTGGTGTGCCTGACGTCGGGCTGACACACCTACCTCAAGTTCCGATCAACTCCCTTGCCGCTGTGCGCGCCGGACGCGAGTATTCGTGTATTCGATAGCGGACACCATCCAGTCGAGTGTCTGCGGTGGTGGACATGGTCGTGATCACGAGGGGAGCTGAGCATGCGTGCTCGACAGGTGGCGATGGCAGGTCTCGCGGCGGTGGCACTTCCGCTCCTCGCGGTGCTCACGCCTTCGGTGGCGTCGGCCGCCGAGCCGACAGCAAAGGGTTGCGCGCAAGCGGACCGAGCGA
Organism: uncultured Actinomycetota bacterium; assembly: GCA_963727745.1. Taxonomy (GTDB): domain Bacteria; phylum Actinomycetota; class Actinomycetes; order Mycobacteriales; family Pseudonocardiaceae; genus Pseudonocardia. The sequence continues at coordinate 1,323,394 of CAVSHL010000015.1, read as the reverse complement.
TCGTCGGCGCTGTCGCACCGACCGGCTCACAGGCGCGTGGCGACGGCAAGGGCACAGCAACCGGGAAGGACGGGTCGGGCACGCACGACGGTGAGATCCTGGCGACGAACTGCTTCACCCGGAGCAGCGACACCGAGGGCAGGATCGCGTTGAACTGGAAGGCGATCGGGCACCTCTACGAAGGCGGCTTCTTCTACCAGCTGGTCGACTGCCAGACGGGGGACATCAGCGACCTGCGGACGAGGACCATCGCCTACCCCAAGGGCACCCCCGACGATGTTCACTCGGGCAGCGCGGCTGCCGTCGTGCCGTTGGAGCCGGGACACACCTACAAGCCGCGGGTGTGGGGCAGTGGGAAGTACGACCGCTCGGAGGTGTTCGGCATGTCCCAGCCGGGACTCGGATTCACGGGGCACTTCAGCATGTACGACAACCTCGAGGTGTTGAGCGGCGAGTCGACCGACAAGGACGCCAACAAGTTCCTCGGGGACGGCACCTGCTCCTGAGCATCAGGTCCGGCCGACGATCAACGCGCGATCAGTAGCGCTGTCGCTGCGACCACCTCGACCCAGAAGTAGAACCAGACCGGGTAGAGGGCGTCCGGTCGGTCGAACACCCTGCCGACCAGGCGGCCGCCGGCCATGCCGTAGAGCGCCACCGCGACCGCCAGCAGCACACCGCCGTGCGCGCCGGGGTCGACCGCGGCGACCCCGAGCAGCGTGCCGATCCCGATGCCGAAGCCTCCGTAGACGGCGCGCACCTCGGTCCGGGCGGCGCCCGCCGCAAGGTCGATGCGGAACGGCGCCACCAGCGCCTGAGGCGCGGCCAGCCCGTACAGCCCCATGCCGGCGAAGAACGCGGCGGCGATGCCGACGATCACGTGATCCATGCCGCCAGCGTGGCCTGGCGGTGGATCCGCCGCTGTCACCGATCAGCTGCAGTAGCTGTCCTCGACGGTGATCCTCGGCCGATTACCGAGCAGCTGCCCGGGGGTCAGGCCGAACATCCGCCGGAACGCGGAGCTGAGGTGCGACGGGGTGGCGAAGCCGGCGTCGGCGGCCGCGCGGGTGAGGTCGCCGCCGTTCGACAGCACCGTCGCGGCGGCGAGCATGCGCGCCCACAGCCGGTAGCGACGCACGCCCGTCCCGGTCTGCCCGGCGAACAGGTGCAGGAACCGCGACGTGGAGAGGTGGACCCCGGCGGCGAGCTCGGCGGCGGACAGCTCGGTGTTGCCCGGCTGGGCCAGGCGGCGCGCCGCGCGGCGCACCCGCGGGTCCGGCCCGACCGCGTCGCCGGGTACGGCGAGGGCGATCAGGCCTGCCACGTCGCCCTCAGCGGCCAGCTCGACCAGCTCGTCCTCCCGGTCGTGGCCAGCCCGGACCCGGGCGACCAGGCCGTTGCGGCCGGCCGTCGCAGGATCCACGTAGCAGAACGCGGTGCGCCCACCACGGGCCACGACCCGATGGGTCAACCGGGCCGGGACCAGCACCGTCCTGGCCGTCAGCACCTGGTCGGCGACGTGCACCTCGAGCACGTCGTCGACGCCGATGGCGAGGCAGGCGACCGAACCGCTGTGCGGCGCCAGGTGCAGCGACGGCCCCACGTAGACCGCTCGGCCGGGCCCGATCCACACCTGGGCTCCGAGGCTGCCGGCAACGGTGGGGGCGTCGGCCGCGGTGCGCACGTCCTACGCCGAGCGAACGGCAGCGTCGTCCTCCGGGGCGAGACCGGCAGCGGCGCGCAGCTCCGCGGCCTTGTCGGTGCGCTCCCAGGTGAAGTCGGGATCGTCGCGCCCGAAGTGGCCGTACGCCGCGGTCTTGCTGAAGATCGGCCGGTTGAGCTGCAGGTGCCGTCGGAAGGCCGCAGGCCGCAGATCGAAGTGTTCGTCGACGAGCTTGCGGATGGTCGAGAGCGGCACCTGCTCGGTTCCGAAGGTCTCCACCAGCAGCGACAGCGGCCGGGCCACGCCGATCGCGTATGCCACCTGCACCTCGACCTTGTCGGCCAGACCGGCCGCGACGAGGTTCTTGGCCACCCAGCGGGCGGCGTAGGCGGCCGAGCGGTCGACCTTCGACGAGTCCTTGCCGGAGAACGCGCCGCCGCCGTGCCGGGCGAACCCGCCGTAGGTGTCGACGATGATCTTGCGGCCGGTGAGGCCCGCGTCGCCGACGGGGCCGCCGATCACGAACCGGCCGGTCGGGTTGACGTAGAAGCTCTCCTGCAGCTCCTCGGCCGAGTACAGCTCGGCGGGGATCTCCGGCACCACCACGTGCTGCCAGAGATCGGCGCGGATCTGCTCGGTCGCCACCTCCTCGGCGTGCTGGGTGGAGATGAGCACCTTCTCCACGGCCACGGGCACGTCGTCGCGGTACCGGACGGTCACCTGGGTCTTGCCGTCGGGTCGCAGGTAGCCCAGCGTGCCGTCCTTGCGCACGGCGGCGAGCCGGCGCGAGAGGCGGTGCGCCAGCGCGATGGGCAGCGGCATCAGCTCGGGGGTCTCCCGGCACGCGAAGCCGAACATCATGCCCTGGTCGCCGGCGCCGTCGGAGTCCAGCTCGTCCTCGGACGGGAGACCGTCGGAACGGCGGTTCTCGTACGCGGAGTCGACGCCCTGGGCGATGTCGGGGGACTGCTTGTCCAGCGTGACCATCACGGCGCAGTGGTGACCGTCGAACCCGTACTCGCCGCGGTCGTAGCCGATGCGGTTGACGGTGTCGCGCACGATGCCCTGGAAGTCCAGCGTCGCGGTCGTCGTGATCTCACCTGCGACCACCACCAGGCCTGTGGTGATCAAGGTTTCGCAGGCCACCCGGGATGCCGGGTCAGCCATCAAGGCCGCATCGAGGATGGCGTCGGAGATCTGGTCGGCCATCTTGTCGGGATGGCCCTCCGTCACCGACTCCGACGTGAAGAGGTGCTCGTTCTCGGCAAGGGGGATCATGCGGTTCCTTCGTCACGGCGGCCGGTGCTCGAACCACCGTACCTAGGTCACGCGGCCGGCATGTTCTCCGGGAAGTGGCAGGACGCCCGGTGCCCGCCGGCCTTCTCCGCGAGCGGCGGCTCCACCGTCTTGCAGATCTCCTGGGCCTTCCAGCACCGCGTGTGGAACCGGCACCCCGACGGCGGGTTGATCGGGCTGGGCACGTCCCCGGTGAGCAGGATCCGCTCGCGCTTGTCGCGGCGGGCCGGATCGGGGATCGGCACGGCCGACATCAACGCGACCGTGTACGGGTGCATCGGCTGCTCGTAGACGGCGTCGCGGTCGCCGATCTCGACGATCTTGCCCAGGTACATGACGGCGACCCGGTCGGAGACGTGGCGGACCACCGAGAGATCGTGGGCGATCATCACGTAGGTCAGGTCGAGCTCGTCCTGCAGGTCCTCCAGCAGGTTGACCACCTGCGCCTGGATCGACACGTCCAGGGCGGAGACCGGCTCGTCGGCGACGATGAGCTTGGGCCGCAGCGCCAGGGTGCGGGCGATCCCGATGCGCTGGCGCTGGCCGCCGGAGAACTCGTGCGGGTAGCGGTTGTAGTGCTCCGGGTTCAGGCCCACCAGCGCGAGCAGCTCCTGGACGGCCTTCTTGATGCCACCCTCGGGGTTCACGCCCTGGATCCGCCACGGGGCACCCACGATCGTGCCGACGGTGTGCCGGGGGTTCAGCGAGCCGAACGGGTCCTGGAACACCATCTGCATCTCGCGCCGCATCGGCCGCAGCTCGCCCTGGGAGAGGTGCGAGATGTCGCGCCCCTCCAGCTCGATCGTGCCGTCGGTCGGTTCCAGCAGCCGGGTCAGCAGGCGGCCGGTGGTCGACTTCCCGCAGCCGGACTCGCCCACCAGAGACAGCGTCTCGCCGCGGTAGACGTCGAAGTCGAGCCCGTCGACGGCCTGGACCGCGCCGACGGTGCGGCGCAGGAACCCGGCCTTGATCGGGAAGTGCTTCTGCAGCCCGCGCGCGGACATCAACACGTCGCCGCGGGGCTTGCCAGGGCCGTTTCCGGGGCTCACCGTGGAGGTGGTGGTCGGCTCGGTCATGGTGGTGGTCGCCCTCTCAGAGCGTCGGCTTGATGTCGTTCTCCCAGATGGACTGGCGCTCCTCGGGCGCCAGGTGACAGGCGACCACGTGCTCACCGCCTGCCCTCTGGTACTGCGGCCGCTCGGTCTCGCTGCGGCCGTGGTTGCGGTCGGCGTACGCGCACCGCGGATGGAACGGGCAGCCGGACGGGACGTTGATGAGGCTGGGTGGGTTGCCCGGGATCGGCAGCAGCCGGTCGGTGCGTTCCCGGTCCCAGCGGGGGAGCGACTGCAGCAGGCCCCAGGTGTAGGGGTGCTGCGGCCGGTAGAAGACGTCCTGCGCGCTGCCCTGCTCGATCGCGCGACCGGCGTACATCACGAGGATGTCGTCGGCCAGCTCGGCCACCACGCCGAGGTCGTGCGTGATCATCATGACCGCGGAGTCGAACTCCTTCTGCAGGTCCCTGATCAGGTCCAGGATCTGCGCCTGCACGGTCACGTCCAGGGCCGTGGTCGGCTCGTCGGCGATCAGCAGCGCCGGGTTGCACGACAGCGACATCGCGATCATGGCGCGCTGGCGCATGCCACCGGAGAACTGGTGCGGGTAGTCGTCCACCCGGCGGTCGGGCTGCGGGATGCCCACGCGGTCGAGCAGCTCGATCGCGCGCCGGCGCCCCTGCTGCTTGTTGACCTTGTGGTGGATCCGGTACGCCTCCACGATCTGCGAGCCCACCGTGTAGTACGGGTGCAGCGCGGACAGCGGATCCTGGAAGATCATCGCCATGTCCTCGCCGCGCAGCGCGCGGATGCGTTCCGGGTCGGCGCCGACGAGCTCCTCGCCGTTCAGCTTGATCGAGCCGGTGATGGTGGCGTGCTGGTGCAGGCCCATGATCGCCAGGCTCGTCACGCTCTTGCCGGAGCCGGACTCGCCGACGATGCCCAGCCGCCGGCCCCGTTCCAGGGTGAAGCTGAGCCCGTCGACGGACTTCACGACGCCGTCGTCGGTGTTGAACTGCACCCGCAGGTCGGAGACCTGCAGCAGCGGCGCCTCGCCCGAGGTGCGGGGGCGGTGCGGCGTTGCGACAGCGGTCTTGCTCGGCTCGCTCAGGACGTCCTCCGTGGGCTTCTGCGGCTCGCTCATGTGCGCACCCTCGGGTCGACGACGGCGTAGAGGATGTCGACGACGAGGTTGGCGATCACGACGAACGTCGACGCGAACACGACCACTCCCAACACCTTCGGCAGGTCACCTGCGTTGATGGCGTCGATGGAGTACTTGCCGAGGCCCTTCAGCGAGAAGGTGCTCTCGGTGAGCACGGCGCCGCCGAGCAGCAGGCCCACGTCGAGCCCGAAGATCGTCAGCAGCGGGGTGAGCGCGCCACGCAGGCCGTGCTTGACGACCACGGTGCGTTCGCGGAGGCCCTTGGCCCGCGCGGTGCGGATGTAGTCCTCGTTCATCGTCTCGAGCATGCCGGCGCGGGTGAGGCGTGCGTAGTTCGCCGAGAACTGGAAAGCTAGGGTGACCCACGGCAGGATCAGGAAGTAGGCCCACCTGCCGGGATTGGTGAAGAACGAGGTGAAACTGCCGCCGGGGGCGGTGAGGCGCAGCTGGTAGCTGAGGAACGCCAGGCAGACCAGGCCCGTGAAGAAGATCGGCAGCGAGACGCCGGCGAGCGAGATGCCCATCGCGGCGCGGTCGAACAGCGTGCCCCGGCGCAGCGCCGACAGCACACCGGTGGACACGCCCATCAGCACCCACAGCACCGCCGCGCCGATGGCCAGCGAGAACGTGACCGGCGCGCGGTCGAGCAGATCGGGCCACACGGCCTGCTGGGTGATGTAGGAGTAGCCGAGGCAGGGCGCCGGGCACACCGCGGTCGCAGGCCCGTAGTTGTAGGTGCTGCCCACGAAGACGGCCTGGAGCCAATGCCAGTACTGGACCGGCAGTGGATCCCAGAAGCCCAGCTTCACGGCGACGTCGTGCACGATCTCCGGCGTCGCGGTGCGGCCGACGTAGCGGCCGGCCAGCGAGTCGGGCCCGCCGCCCGTGGCGAGCTGCGGCAGCACGAAGAAGATCGCGAACGTCACGGCGCTGACGGCCACGAGAAGGATGACGGCTGCGATGAGTCGTCGGGCGATGAAGGCAATCACGGACGTCCCCGGACGGTGGTGGTGGGACCGACGGCCGGCCCGGGACTGGTGGTCCCGGGCCGGCCGGTGGGCATGCTTACGGCTGAGCCACGCCGAGTGCGGTGTAGTCGTACATGCCGAACTGCTCGTTGTAGTACACGTTCGTCAGCTTCGACCCGCGGATCAGCAGCGCCTTGGAGTACACGCCAGGCAGGATCTCCGCCTGCTCGAGCACCTTGGCGTCGATCTTCTTGGCCAGGTCGAGCCGCTGGTTCTCGTCCGAGGAGGCGAGCATCTGGTCGAGCATCTGGTCGACCTCGGGGATGCGGACGCTGATGTTGTTCGAGCCGCCGGTCTCCCGGATGACCCGGCTGTCCACCATCTGCTGCAGGAACGCGTACGGGTCGTTCCAGTCGCTCTGCCAGCCGTTGACGACCAGGCCGAGGCCCTGCGCGCGGGCGAAGGGCGGGAGGCCCGCGTACTGCGAGAAGTACCCGCCGGCCGGGAAGCCCTTGAGGTTGAGCCGGATACCGACGCGAGCCAGCGACTGCTGCAGCGCCTCGGCGATCGCCTTCTCCTTCGGCCGCTCGTTGCGGTAGGAGATGCTGGTCTCGAAGCCGTTGGGCTGGCCGCACTTGGTGAGCGCGTCCTTGGCCTTGTCGACGTCACCCGACTGGTTCGGCCCCGAGGGGTACGGGTCGGCCTTCTCGTAGCCCGGCACCAGCGGCGGCATCACCGTGGTGGCGATGGCGCCACCGGCGACGTCACCACCCTGCGCGCTCTGGTACGCCTTCTTGTCGGCCGCGTACATGATGGCGCGCCGGCACTCGACGTTGTCGAGCGGCGCGATCTGCGGGTTCACGGAGGTGAACCACAGGCGCGGGACGTCAGGGTTGTCGGTGCGTGCCTTGACGTCCGGGTTGCCCAGGATCGACGGCAGAGCGGCCGCCTGGACGCCCGTGCCGGCGACGTCGACATCGAGGTCACCGGAGATCAGCTGGTTGTCGATGTCGTTGGCCTCGACGTTGAGCGTGACCTCGATCTTGTCGGGGAGCGCCTTCCGGTTCGGGTCCGTCGCGGGATCCCAGTTCGGGTTGCGGGACAGCGCGAACGACTTGCCGCCGCTGTAGTTGTCGAACTTGTACGGCCCGGTCGCAACGATCGATTCCTGGTACTTCGCGCCCGTGTCCTTGGCCTTCGGCACCGGCGAGGTCATCGGCAGCTGAGCGAGCTGGTCGAACTGGCCGATCGGCTTGTTCAGCTTGAAGACGACGGTCAGGTCGTCGGGCGTCAGGATCGCCTGCGAGGCGTCGATGTTCGGGGTCGTGAACGGCCCCTTGTAGCCCGCCGGCAGGTTGAGGACCTCGTCGAAGTACGTCGGGCCGTTCGGGAAGGTCGTCTTGTCGATCGACCGCAGCACGCCGTAGGCGACGTCCTTCGACGTGATCGGGGTGCCGTCGCTGAACTTCAGGCCCGGCTTGAGCTTGTAGGTCCAGGTCTGGTTGTTGTCGCTCGGGACACCCTTGCCCTCGGCGAGGTCGCCGACGATCTCCTGGCTCTCCTTGCCGGGGCCCGGCTTGAACATCACGAGCTGACGCTCGTACAGGCGGATGAAGTCCCACGAGAAGCCGTAGTACGTGTTGCCGGGGTCCAGCGAGTCCCACTCGCTGGAGTAGGCGAACTTCAGCGTGCCGCCCTTCTTGTCGGACACGTTGAAGACCGCGCCGATAGCCGCGTCGGCCGCCGGCGTCGCACCATCGCCACCGCCGGTGCCCCCACTGCCTCCGCCGCCACAGGCGGAGAGGCCGACCGCGACGACCGCACCTATTGCGGTCGCCATGAACACGCGTTTTCTCATGTACGACACCTTTTCTTGTGTGCCAGCCGGCGGATCCGCCAGACGTGCGTCGAGGGAGAAGCTCAGCGCGATCGGGGATCCAGCGCGTCGCGCAGGCCGTCGCCGAACAGGTTGAAGGCCAGCACCGTCACGAAGATCGCCAGGCCGGGCCAGAGCATGAAGTAGGGCAGCGTGTAGTAGCGCACCGCGTCGGAGAGCATGCCGCCCCAGGTGGCCGTGGGCGGCTTCACACCGACCCCGAGGAACGAGAGCGCCGCCTCGAACAGGATGTTCGTCGGCATGAGCAGGGTGGCGTAGACGAGGATCGGCGCCACGAGGTTGGGCAGCAGCTCCTTGACCAGGATCCACCGGTTCTTCGCGCCGAGGCTGCGGGCGGCGTCGACGAACTCGCGCTCGCGCAGCGACAGCGTCTGGCCACGCACGATGCGGCCGATGTAGGGCCAGTTGAAGAAGCCGATGATGAAGATGAGCAGCAGGATGCGGAGCTGGTCGCCGGACAGACCGAATGCCGCGTCCGGGATGACGCCCGCCATCGCGAAGGCGAAGACCAGCAGTGGGAACGCGAGGAAGCCGTCCATGATCCGGGCGATGAGGGCGTCGACCCAGCCGCCGAAGAACCCGGCCAGCAGACCCATGGCGGTGCCGATGGCGACGGACAGGAGCGTCGCGCCGATGGCGATCAGCAACGAGATCCAGGATCCGACGAAGATCCGGGTGAGAATGTCGCGACCGTTCTGCGGCTCGACGCCGAGGGGATGCGCCGCGCTCATCCCGCCGAAACCGCCGAGGGGTGCCAAGGTGGACTTGTCGATCAGATCCTGGTGCCCGACGTTCGGCTCGAGGACACCGAAGACCCGGTCCAGCAGCAAAGCGATGATCGCCAGCACGATGAAGACGACGATGATGCCGCCACCTGCTAGCGCGACCCGGTCGCGCTTGAGGCGCATCCAGGCGATCTGACCGAGTGAACGGCCCTGGATCGCCTGTGCGCTGACGCCTTGGATGATCGCTTCGGGGTGCGCCTCGGCTGCCGAACCCGTTGTCTGCGGAGGGGCGGTCATGCGCTGTGGCTGATCGGACGGGCGGTCGGCGCGCTCCCGCGCTCTTTCACGAACTGCACGACGACATGCCGATCACGGACGTTCACCTGTCTCCCCACCAATCACGCAGCACCCGGGTCGCGGGGCTGTCGCGGAACTTAGGCACCCTAGCCGGATGTGCCCACGTGTCGTAAAGCCGTTGACGTAACGAATCAACTACTTGATCGATCATGTTCGTTACTCACTGTAGTTTATGGACACGTTGGGTGTCCGCATCGTGGGATCCGGGCGTTCTGTCGGGTACGTGACGAGAGCGGGCGCCACCCGTCGGTGACGCCCGCTCCCGCGAAATCGGTCCGATCATCTCCGCCGGAACCCCGCGCTGCCTCTACTACTCAGGGCCGCCTTCCTCGGTGGCCTTGTCGGCGGCGGTGGGAGCCGCGCCCGCGCCCGAGCGGCGGCGGAACCACGGGGCGAAGCCGGCGGCCTCCGCCGCCTCGGTGGAGTTGAACCACGCCTCGGCCCGGGTGCGGACGTAGTAGGGCGACTCCGGCGAGTGGTAGAGCATCGAGTCCGCGTTGCCCTTGATCGTGTACTCCGGGCCCGGCGCGGAGCCGTCCGCGTTCGACCGGGCGGAGCCGGGACCGAACGGAGGCTCCTCGGCGGGTGCCTCGGCCGGCTGCGGGCTGGATCCCGCGGCAGCGAGACCGGCGACTCCCAGCACACCGGCGCCGGCTGCGCCCGCCGCGACAGCGGTGCCGGCACCGGAGTCGGCTGCAGTGGCCGGTACGTCGCCGGCCACGGTGGCGTCGCCGTCCGTGCCGACCGTCTGCTCGACGGTGGCGTCGGCCACCGGGGCAGTCCCTGCCGCGACGGCGTCGAACTGGGTCGTGGCATCTGCCGGGGATTCGCCAGCGGGCTGGACGGGGAGAACCTCCGTCGGATCGGCCGCGCCTTCAGGGCTGTCGCGGAGGGTGTGCCGACCACCCTCGTCGGCTGCGGTGTCGTCGGCTGCTGGTTCGTCAGCGGTGTCGTCGGCGCGGTGCCCGGCCGCTGCGGCACCCGCGACGCCCAGCCCGGCAGCGCCGGCTGCGGCAGCGCCCCAACCAGGACCGGACCCTCCGGTGTCCGCGTCGGCGTCATCGGCCGGCGCGGCGGTCGGGGTCTCGGCGACGGTCTCGTCGGTACCCGCTGCGGCCGCGGGATCGACGATCGTGGCGTCGCCGTCGGCTGTCGGCAATGCCTCGGTCTGCGTGTCGTCGACGGTCGGCAGTGCTTCGGTCGCACCGTCCGCGGCGGGAGCATCGGCGTCGACCACCGGGATGGCGGTGGTCTCGTCCTCCGATCCGTCGGCCGGCAGCGCGGCAGCAGTCGCGCTCTCGTCCGAAGCGGACTCCGTGGCCGCAGTGGTGTCAGCGGCAGGGGAGTCGGTGCTCTCCTCGTCGGACGAGCGGGTCGCGGCAACGCCGGCCGCACCCAGTCCGACCGCACCGATCGCCGCCGCGGCAGCGCCGGCTCCGGCATGACCGTTGGAGTCCGCCGCCGTCACGCCTGTCGTGTCGGCCTCTGTCCCGGCAGCCTCGTCCGCAGGCTCCTCGCCGGCCGGCTCGTCGGGTTCGAGTTCCTCGTCGACGGCGGGTTCGTCGGGTTCGAGCTCGTCCTCGACGGCCGGTTCGTCCGGTTCGAGCTCGTCCTCGACAGCGGGTTCGTCCGGTTCGAGCTCCTCCTCGACAGCGGGTTCGTCGGGCTCGAGCTCGTCCTCGACGGCCGGCTCGTCCGGTTCGAGCTCCTCGTCGACGGCGGGCTCGTCCGGCTCCAGGGCTGCAGTGTCCGGCGCGCTGTCCGCGGCGTCCGAGCCGTTGCTGCTGGCCCCGACCACGCCTGCTGCGGCCAACCCGGCCACACCTGCGGCCGCCGCGCCGGCTGCCGGGAACACCGACGTCGGCGCGTCGCCCTCGGCGGGCACGATGGGGATCTCCGTGGTCGGATCGGCGCTGCCGGCGACCGGGAACCGCGAGGTCGGCTGGGACGCGACCGGCAGACCGCTGCGGGTCTTGTCGAGGGTCGCGAGTGCGGGATCGACCGCGGGGATCTGCTCGGTCGGCGCATCGTCGACGTCGGCGGTGCCGGTGGCGGAGTCGCTCCGCGTGGCGTCGTCGTCGGGACGGGTCGCGCCGGCTGCGACCGCTGCGCCGGCCACTCCGACGGCTGCGGCGCCCGCTGCGGCGCCGGCTGTGGCACCTGCTGGTGCGCCGACCTTGCCGCGGTCGAGCACGGACGTCTGGTCGTCGGCGGGACGCGCCCCGCCGCCGGCCTCCAGCCTGCGCAGCCGGCGCTGTGCCGGCAGCACGAACAGCAGCCACGCCAGCAGCACGCCGACAGCGAAAGCGATCAGGTACCAGATCCAGGTCTGACCGAAGAGCCACGACACGGGAGGTCCTCCAGGGATGGGGAGTGTGCGGAGTAGTCGGTCAGCGCTTGTCGAGCTGGTCGGCGGCGCGTGCGATCGGGCGGGCCCAGAAGAGGTATCCGGCGGCCAGTCCGAGCAGGAACGCGATGAGGATCAGGACCCAGACCTGCGTGAAGAGATAGAACACGGCGTACTCCCTCAGACGACGGTGATCTCGACCCGGCGCGCGGCCGCGGTCTGGGCCGGTGAGGTGCCCTCACCGAGTCCTCGGACGGCGATGTGGTCGGCGGGCACGCCGCCGGCGACGAGGGCGTCGCGGACGGTGGCCGCGCGCGCGTCCGACAGCTGCTGCGCGGTGAGCCGGCCGTCGCCGGGGCCCGCCGCCACGTAGCCGTCGATCCGGATGCGGGCGCCGGATGCGCCCTTGATCAGGTCGAGCACCTTGGCGACGGTGGCGCTGCCCTGCGGGGTGAGCTGGGGGCTGTTCGGGCCGAAGCTGATCGGCGACCCGGCCACCAGCTGGGCGAGCTGGCCCTGCAGCGCCTGCTTGGCCGCCGTGTCGAGCTCACCCGGGGCGGCGGGAGCCGCGGGCGCGGCGGGCGCCACCGTGGGTGCGGCGGCGACAGCGAGTGTGAGCTGGTTGTCGACGGCGAGCCCGGGCAGGGCCGCCGCCACCTTCTGGCCGATGGCGTCCTTCACCGACTGGTCGGGCACCTCCCCGGTGATGGTCAGCCCCTGGCCAGACACCGAGACGGTGACCTCGCCGTTGGCGCCCGCGAGCGCGGCGGCCACCGCGGTGACGGCTTGCGGGGTGACCCCGTCGGGCAGGTTCGCTCCGGCCTGCACGGTGAGCTGGTCCTCGATGGAACGCCCACCGGCCTGCGCGGCCGCGGCCGCCACGAGCGGGGTCCGCTCGTCCTCGGAGCCGACGGCGCCGGTGAGGACGATCGCGTCGCCGGTCTCCTTCAACCCGAAGGGCACGACGGTGCCGGATCCGCCGGCGCCCGCCTCGGTGAAGGTCGCGGCCCGCACCCCGCTGGCACCTTCGACGGTGGCGCGCGCCTTGTCGCGCAGGGCGACCGGGACCCCGCTGATCGTGGCGTCCCGGCCCGAGAACGCGACGTTCCCCGCGGGGATGCCGGCGGCGGCGAGCGCCTCGGTGGCGTGCTGGCCCAGCTCGGTCTCGATCTGCGGACGCGGCCAGGCCAGTGTGATGCCGGCCAGCGCGGTCGGGACGATCAGCGCCGCCGCGCCGAGGGGGAGCCAGGCAGGCTTGCGGGAGGCGGGACGGTCGCCGGGGGACTCACTCACAGGGCCCTCGCATGTCGGAGTGCGTTGCGGACGGGCGTCACGGTGCGGCGGCCGAACGGCACCACATGATCACTAACCGTGACTGCAGGAACAGTCGCCCATTCAGATCACGGGACGGTGACAGCTCGGACACGGGTTGTCATTGTCAACCGTTGTTGTCGATCAGCGGTGCGCTGTGTCGGACGGGCGGAAGGCGCAGGTCCGGATGCCGGAGGCCCGGGGATGGCGCCCGTCCGCCGCAGCGGAGAGACTCAGGCGGATCCGCAGATCGTCCACACAGGGAGAACAGATGACCGACAACGCCGCTCGCGTGGCGATCGTGACCGGTGCCGCCCGCGGGATCGGCGCGGCCACTGCCGTGCGCCTGGCCGCGGACGGGCACGCCGTCGCCGTGCTCGACCTCGACGAGGGGGCCGGCAAGGAGACCGTGGCCGCCATCGAAGGCGCCGGCGGTCGGGCGCTCGCGGTCGGTGCGGACGTCGGCGACGAGGCCGCGGCGGCGGCCGCCGTCGAGCGCGTCGCCGCCGAGCTCGGGCCGCCGACGATCCTGGTGAACAACGCCGGTGTCACCCGCGACAACCTGCTGTTCAAGATGGACGTGTCCGACTGGGACCTCGTCATGGGCGTGCACCTGCGCGGCTCGTTCCTGATGAGCCGCGCCGTGCAGCAGCACATGGTGGCCGCGAAGTGGGGTCGCATCGTCAACATCTCCAGCACGTCGGCGCTGGGCAACCGGGGCCAGGCCAACTACTCCACCGCGAAGGCCGGCCTCCAGGGCTTCACCAAGACGTTGGCGATCGAGCTGGGCAAGTTCGGCATCACCGCGAACTGCGTGGCGCCCGGGTTCATCGTCAGCGACATGACGAAGGCGACGGCCGAGCGGATCGGGCAGGACTGGGAGACCTACGTCGAGGCCAGGGCCAAGGCGATCCCGGTCGCGCGGGCCGGGGTGCCCGACGACATCGCCAACGCCGTCGCGTTCTTCACCGGTGAGCAGGCCGGGTTCGTGTCGGGCCAGGTCATCTATGTGGCAGGCGGTCCGAAGGCCTGATCGGCCCAGCGGGACACTGTTGGCGTGCGCTTCATCTTCCGACCTCCGGCGGCCGACGCGGCCGGGCTGCTGAGCCTGCCGTGGGACGTTCCGCTCGAGGAGTGGACCGACGATCGGCTGCTGGAGATGCCGCACCGCGGCATCTCCCGCCACATCGTGCGATTCGTGGAGGACGACGGGCACATCTTCGCCCTCAAGGAGATCAACGAGCGGCTGGCCCGCCGCGAGTACCGGCTGTTGGGCCAGCTGGAGTCCATGGGCATGCCGGCCGTCGAGGTGCTCGGCATCGCGGTGGAGCGCGGGCCGCACAGCGGCGTCGAGCTCGACGCCATCCTCGTCACGCGGTTCCTCGACTTCTCGATGTCCTACCGCTACCTGTTCTCCAACCGATACGCCTCCTTCCCCGAGGGCAAGCTCGTCGACGCGATGGTGGAGCTGCTGGTGCGGCTGCACCTCGCCGGGCTGCTGTGGGGTGACTGCTCGCTGTCGAACACGCTGTTCCGACCCGACGCCGGCAGCATCGAGGCCTACCTGGTCGACGCCGAGACGGCAGAGCTGCATCCCTCGCTCTCGGACGGGCAGCGCGACTACGACATCAGCTACGCCGCGGAGCGGGTCGGCGGCGAGCTGCTGGACCTGCAGGCCGGCGGGCTGTTGCCCGAGCACGTCGACCCGATCGCGATCGCCGCGGAACTGCCGCAGCGCTACCACGCGCTGTGGGACGAGCTGACCCGCGAGGAACCGATCGACCCCGGCGATCAGCGCTACCAGGTGACCAAGCGGGTGGAGCGGCTCAACGAGCTCGGCTTCGACGTCGACGAGCTGGAGCTGGTCACCGCGGCGGACGGGGCCCGGCTGCGGGTGCGCACGAAGGTCGGGGTGAGCGGGCACTACCGCGCCAAGCTGTTCGCGCTCACCGGGCTCGACGTCACGGAGGGGCAGGCCCGCCGGCTGCTCAACGACGTCGTCTCCTACCGCGGGCACCTGGAGGTCAAGGAGGGCCGCGCGATCCCGGAGACCGTGGCCGCGCACCGCTGGCGCGCCGAGATCTTCGACAAGGTGTTGGGGCTGGTGCCCGCCGAGCTGGCCGGGCGGCTCGCGCCGGCCGAGATCTTCCACGAGGTGCTGGAGCACCGCTGGTTCCTGTCGGAGGCGGCCGGTCGAGGCGTGCGCACCACCACGGCCGCCCGGTCCTACGTGGAGAACGTGCTCCCGGGGCTGCCCGACACGCTCACGCCGGCGGCGACGACGCAGTCCGAAGGATCGGCCGACGGCGGCGAGGAGAACGACGACGAGAGCGGTGAGGAGAGCGACGAGGTCGCCTGAGCGCCGATCTCGAGGACCTCGTCGAAGCGGTCCAGCTGCGTCCGGTCGTGGGTGATCACGAGCAGCGACCGTCCCGCGGCCGCGTCGAGCAGGTCGTCGAGCAGTGCGTCCCGGGTGCCGGGATCGAGGTGCGCGGTCGGTTCGTCCAGCACCAGCACCGTGGCGTCGGTGAGCAGCGCCCTGGCCAGCGCGATGCGCTGGCGCATCCCGCCGGAGAGACGGGTGCCCCCCACCCCGACCTGGGCCATCAGGTCGAGATCGCCCAGCCGGACGCGGCCGAGCACGGCCCGCAGCTCGGCGTCCGACGCGTCGGGTGCGGCGATGCGGAGGTTGTCGGCGACCGTGCCGACGAACAGGTGCGGATCCTGCGGCATCCCGCTCAGGGTGCGCCGGACCTCGTCAGGTGGCAGGCTCCCGATGTCGGTGCCGTCAATGTGGACGGTGCCGGCGTCAGCGTCGCGGAAGCGGAACAGCACCGCGGCGAGCGTGCTCTTCCCGGCGCCGCTCGGCCCGACCACCGCGACGCGCCGGCCCGGAGGCAGGTCCAGATCGAGGCCGTCGAGCACCCACGGTTCGTCGTCGGCGTAGCGCACGCGCAGCCCACGGATCTGCAGCCCGGCCGCCCCTGGAACCGTCGGGGCCGGCCTGACCTGCACCGACGGCGGGGTGTCCAGCACAGCGAAGAGCCTGCGCGCGGCGGCGCGGACCGCACCCAACCGCGTGGCCGCGGCCGGGAGCGGCGCGACGATCTCGAAGGCGGCCAGCACGGTCAGCCCGAGCACGGCGAGCGGAACGGTGCCCACCTGGGCCGCGATCGCCTCGCTCAGCACCGCCCACAGCGTCGCCCCGGCGAGGAGCGCCGTCGCACCGGCGCCGAATCCGAGGATCCGCGCCTCCCGCGCAGCGTCGTCGAGCAACCGGTCGTCGGCGTCGACGACCCGGGCGACGGCGGCCGGCATCGCGCCGTGGACGTGCAGGTCAGGGGCGCCGTGCAGGGTGTCGACGAGCGTGGTGGTGAGCTCGGCGCGGGCGGCGGCGCGGCGCCGCCCCGGGCCGCGGCCGGCCAGTGCCGCGGTCGCCGGGACGGCGAGCCCGGCGAGGATCAGCCCGCCCGCGAGGAGCAGGCCGGACGGGCCGTGCAGCGCGGTCGCGAGCGCGACGGTGCCCGCCCCGGCCAGCAGCGCTGCCAGCGGTGGGGCGAGGCCGCGGACGAGCAGGTCCTGCGTGGCGTCGACGTCGCCGACGAAGCGGTTCACGAGATCGCCGGAGCGGAACCGGTGGACCGGTTCGGAGACGGCGAGCCGGTCGAACACCCGCGCCCGCAGCCCGGCCAGGGTGCGCAGGGCGGCATCGTGGGTGACGAGGCGCTCCGCGTAGCGGGTGAGGCCGCGGGTCACGCCGAGCGCGCGGGTGGCGACGACGGCGACCGAGAGCGCCGTCAACGGCGGGTGCGTGGCGGCGGTGGCGAGCAGCCAGGCCGCGACGGCGATGAGCGCCACCCCGGACCCGGAGGCCCCGGCGCCGGCGAGCACGCCCAGCCCGAACCGCCCGGCCCGGGGCCGGGCGAACCGGATCAGCCGCCAGAGCCCGTCGCCACGCTCGGCGGCGGCCGCAGCGGGAGCGGCGGGCTCAGCGACGGCCGCGGGAGGGCGTTGATCAAGGGCAAAAGGTCGTTCTTGGAGATCGACTGGCGACCTTTTGCCCTTGATCAACGCCACCTGGGCGGCCGCCGCCCACTGCGAGTCGTGCGTGACGATCAGGGTGGTGCGGCCGCGGGCCAGGTCGGCGACCGCGGCGCGGACCTGCGCCGCGGAGGCCGGGTCCAGGTGTGCCGTCGGCTCGTCCAGCAGCAGGATCGGGGCATCGCGCAGGAACGCCCTGGCCAGCGCGATGCGCTGGCGCTGTCCGGCGGACAGCCGGGTGCCGCGCTCACCGAGCCGGGTGGCGTAGCCGCCGGGCAGCGCGACGATCTCGGCGTGGATCGCGGCGCGGCGCGCAGCCTCCCCGACGGCGGCGTCGGAGGCTCCCGGGAGACCGAGCCGGATGTTGTCGGCGACCGACGCGTCGAACAGGTACGGGTGCTGCGGCACCCAGGCGATCGCCCGCCGCCACACGTCGACGGGCACGTCGGCGAGGTCGACGTCGCCGACGGTGATCCGACCCGCCGTAGGGTCGCGGAACCGCAGGAGCAGCGCGAGCAGGCTGGTCTTGCCGGCGCCACTGGGCCCGGTGAGGACGGTCGTGCTCCCCGGCGTCAGCCGCAGGTCCAGGTGCTCCAGCACGGGAGCGTCGTAGGTGAGGCCGACGCCGTGGAACGCGATCTCCGCCCGCGGATCGACCGTCGACGCCCGGGCCGGGCTCGGCCGGTCGCCACCAGGCCCGTCGAGGACGGCGAACGCCTTCTGCGCCGCGGTGACGCCCTCGATGCTGGCGTGGAACCGGGCGCCGACCTCGCGCAGCGGCAGGTACGCCTCCGGGGCCAGCACCAGCACGAACAGTGCGGTGGTGAGGTCGAGCTGCCCGTAGAGCAGCCGCAGCCCGATCTCGACGGCGACGAGCGCCACCGACAGCGTGGCCGCGAGCTCCAGGACGAGGGCGGACAGGAAGGCGACCTTCAAGGTGGCGGTCGTGGCCACGCGGTGCTGGTCCGATGCCTCGCGGACGAGCGCGGCGGTGGCCTTGGCCCGCCGGAACACCGCGAGCGTGGGCAAACCCTGGACGGCTTCGAGGAACTGCCCGCCGAGCCGCTGCAGCAGCGCCCACTGCCGCTCGGTCCGGGCCTGGGTGTGCCAGCCGATCAACGCCATGAACAACGGGATCAGCGGCAGCGACAGCGCCACGACCAGCGCGGAGAGGCCGTCGGTCGCGGCGAGGGCCACGAGCACCGCGCCCGGCACCAGCACGGCGAGCACGAGCTGTGGCAGGTACCGGGCCACGTAGTCGTGGAGGCCGTCCATGCCGTGGCCGGTGAGCGTGACGAGCTCGCCGGGGTCGGCATCGGTGGGATCGACGGCTGACCCGGTGAGGTGCGCGACGAGCCGGCGCCGCAGGTCGGAGACGACCCGGGCGGCGCTGCGCAGCGCGGCGGTCTCCGCGCCGGCCGCGAGCACCGCCCGGGCCACCGCGATGCCGGCGACCGCCGCGACCGCGGTGCCG
This sequence comes from uncultured Actinomycetota bacterium, assembly GCA_963727745.1. Classification (GTDB taxonomy): domain Bacteria; phylum Actinomycetota; class Actinomycetes; order Mycobacteriales; family Pseudonocardiaceae; genus Pseudonocardia. The sequence goes on along the minus strand of CAVSHL010000015.1, from coordinate 1,305,098 downwards.
ACATCGAGGTCAGGGAGGGTGAACCCGAACAGCTCCAGGGCGCCGCCGCCGAGCAGGTCGGCCAGCACCCACGCCTGCGTGAGCACCAGCGCGGTCAACGCCACGCCGGCAGCCACCGACAGCGCCAGGTGCACCCGCACCGGACGGGTGGTGGCGACGAGCCGCGGATCGAGCGGGCGCATCACACTGCTGACGATGTTGCTGGCGCGCGAACGATCCGCGTGCGGAACACCCAGTACGTCCAGGTCTGGTACACGAGCACGATCGGCAGCATGACCAGCCCGATCACGGTGAGGATGCCCAGCGTGTACGGGCCCGCGACAGCGTTCGCGACGGTGAGGTCCGTCCCGGTCGCCGACGTGATCAGCACCGGGAAGCGCGAGGCGACGAGCAGCACGGCGAGCCCGGCGACGGCGATCGCGGTGGCGAGGAACGCCCACCCGTCCCGGCCGAGGGCGACGGCGAGCCCGCCGAGCGCCGCGACCACCGGGAGCGCCCAGGCGACCGGCCCGAACGGCACGGCGAGGGTGGCGAGCAGCACGGCCGCCAGCGGCGCGGCCCAGCGGACCGCGTGCCGCGCCCGGTCCCGGACCGGCCCGCGGGTCTTCAGCGCGAGGAACGTCGCCCCGTGCAGGACGCACAGCGCGACGGTGGCGAGCCCGCCGAGCAGCGGCACCGGCGCGAGGAGGGCGATCGCACCGCCACGCACCACTCCGTCGGCGCCCAGCGGCACCCCCGTGAACGTGGCGGTGAACAGGGCGCCCCACACGAACGGCGGCACCACGCTGCCCACGACGATCGCGGCGTCGCAGCGCCGCCGCCACGCCCGGTCCTCGCTCTTGCTGCGGTAGTGCAGCGCGACGCCGCGGCCGATCAGGCTGAGCAGCACCAGCACCACGGCCAGGTAGAAGCCCGAGAACGTTGCCGCGTACCAGGGCGGGAACGCCGCGAACATCACGCCGACGGCCGTGACCAGCCACACCTCGTTGCCGTCCCAGACGGGGCCGATGGTGGCGAGCGCGTCGCGGCGGTCCTGCTCGTCGCGGCCGACGAGCGGGGCGAGCACACCGACGCCGAAGTCGAAGCCCTCGAGCACCAGGTACCCGGTCCAGAGGACGGCGACGGCGGCGAACCAGACTGTCGGGAGGTCCATCGCAGACTCCTAAACACGCTCTAGTAGATCGCTGCAGGGGCGGCGGGTTGCTCGGCCTCGACGGGTTCCGGGCCGGCCTTCACGTAGCGCCACAGGATCCGGCCCTCGACGACGGCGAGGGTGGCGTAGACGGTGGTGAAGGCGGCCAGCGAGAACGCGACCTCGCCGAGGGAGACGCCGGGGGAGACGCTGGCCGCGGTGAGCAGCTCGCCGACGACGGTCCACGGCTGGCGGCCCATCTCGGTGAGGATCCAGCCGAAGATGTTGGCGGCCAGCGCGGCGGGCAGGCCGAGCATCGCCACCCGGTAGGCCCACGGCGCGGGCTCGCGGCCCTTGCGGGTGAGGAACAGCCCGACGATCCCGACGCCGATCCCGGCGAGCCCCAGGCCCATCATCAGCCGGAACGCCCAGTAGAGGACGGGCACGTTCGGCATGTAGTCGCCGGGCCCGAACTTGGCCTCGAACTCGTGCTGCAGGTTGTTGATGCCGCGGACCTCGCCGTCCATGGATCCGGTGGCGAGGAAGCTCAGCACCGGGGTGACGGCGATGTCGATGACGTTGCGGCGCTCGGTGAGGTCGCCGATCGCGAACAGCGAGAACCCGGCGTACTCCCCGGTCTCCCAGTGGGCCTCGGCGGCCGCGAGCTTCATCGGCTCGTACTCGTTCATGAGCTTGGCCTGGTGGTCGCCGGACCCGGCGACGACGACCCCGGCGAGCGCGGTGACGACCAGCCCGGTGCGCAGGGTGGTGCGGAACAGGGCGTGGTCCTGGTCGGCGTGCTTCAGCAGGCGGTAGGCGCTCACCGCGACCACGAACAGACCGGCGACCACGAACGAGGCGCCCACGACGTGCACGTAGGTGGAGATGGCCTGCGGGTTGGTGAGCACCGCGCCGAGATCGGTCATCCGGGCCCGTCCGGTGACCGGGTCGACGGCGAACCCGACCGGGTGCCGCATCCAGGCGTTGGCCGAGAGGATGAAGAACGCCGAGAGGTTCGAGCCGATCGCGGCGGCCCAGATCGTCGCCAGGTGGACGCGGCGCGGGAGCTTGTCCCAGCCGAACATCCACAGCCCGAGGAAGGTGGCCTCGAGGAAGAACGCGAGCAGCGCCTCGAGCGCGAGCGGGGCGCCGAACACGTCGCCGACGAAGGTCGAGTAGTTGCTCCAGTTCATGCCGAACTGGAACTCCTGCACGATGCCGGTGACCACGCCCATGGCCGTGTTGACCAGGTAGAGGCTGCCGAAGAAGCGGGTGGCGCGCAGGAGGTCGGCGCGGCCGGTGATCTGCCACGCCGTCTGCAGCGACGCGACGATCACCGAGAGGCCGATCGTCAGCGGCACGAACAGGAAGTGGTAGACGGTCGTGATCCCGAACTGCCACCGGGCCAGGTCGAGCGCGTCCATGTCGTCGCCTCCGAACTTCTACGTCCTGTAGTAGTTCTACCGGATGTAGAAGATCGATGGGTGATCAGGTGACCGCAGCCACGTAGATCTTTCCGCCCGTGCTCTCCACGTTGACCGACGCGATGTCGTCGATGGGCACGTCGGCGGCCCCGTCGACGGTGACGCCGCCCGTCTCGCCGTGTGCACCGACCGTCCACGACCCGGCGACCTCGCGGGTGCCGTCCTTGCGCACCACGATGAGCTTGCAGTGCTCGCCGCGAGGCACCCCGGACACCGTGACGGCCAGCCGGACCCAGTCCGCGGCCGGGGAGACCGTCGCCTTCATCTGCACGGCGCCCGACGCGCCGTCGAGCACGCGGGTGCCAGCCGCCTGGATCGACTCGACGGATGGTGCGGAAGCCTGCCCGATCAGGACACCGCCCCCGATGGCTGCCGCGAACCCGATCACCGACGCCGCGACCACCGCGAGCATCCGGCGGCGCCGCCGCTGCGTGACCTCGCCGCGCACCTGCCGCACCGTGCGCGCCAGCAGGAGATCGCCACCGTCCGGCGGCCCGTCGAGCAGCACCTCCGGCGGCAGTTCTCCGAGCATGTCGGCCATCTCCCGCAGCTCCTCCTGCTCGCGCCGGCACACGGCGCATCCCTCCAGGTGGCGGGCGATCGCACCCGCCTGTCCGGCGTCGAGCAGGCCCAGCGCGAAGGCGCTCAGGTCGCCGGGCTCGGGGTGCGGGCCGGGGTGTGGTCCGGTCATGCGCGCACCCCCTTGGTGCTGCCCGTATCCGAGAGGTGGTCGCGCAGCGCCCGCAGGGCGTAGTACGACCGGGACTTGACGGTGCCGGCCGGGACCCCCAGTGCGGCCGAGGCCTCGGCGAGGCTCCGGCCGTGGAAGTAGATCTCCTCCAGCACGCCGCGGTGGTCGTCGGAGAGGGAGTCCATCGCCTTCAGCACCGTCACCGACGCGACGACCTGGTCGGCGTGGTCGCGCTCGATCGGCGCGACCGTGACCCCGTCCTGCTCGGCGGGTACCTCCTGCGGTCGGGCCGCCCGGGCCCTGACCCGGTCGGTGATGATGTTGCGGGCCACCGTGAGCAGCCAGCCGCGGGTGGAGCCCTTGCCGTTCGTCAGCACTTCGGGATGCCGCCATGCCCGCACGATCGTCTCCTGCACGACGTCCTCCGCCGCAGCGCGATCCCCGGTGAGCCGGGTCGCGTACGCCAGCAACGCCCGACCGTGCTCCTGGTAGACGGCGTGGACGAGCGCCTCGTCGGCGTGCACGTCGCACCTCCAGTCCCAGCACGGATCTCGATCGGGTGTGCGGACCCTACGGCCTGTCGCGAGGTACACGGATCGGCGGCCCAGGTGGTTCACCCGAGATGGCGCAGATCATGGAGGCACGGTGCCGGGCACCTCGATCACGCTCGTGCGCCGGGCCTGCGCAGCACCGTCAGCGTCACCAGGGTGCCGGCCGCGGCCAGCGCCGCGCCGACCCCGAAGGCCAGCTGGTAGCCACCGGTCAGCGCCACGGCCGCCGATGCTCCGCTCCCGAGCAGCGCTTCGGTGTGGGCGGCCGCCAGCACGGCGAGCACCGCGGTGCCCAACGCCGCGCCGACCTGCTGGCTGGTGTTCGCCAGCCCAGATGCGAGGCCCGCGTCGGCGGGGGTCGCCTCCGACATCATGATCGTGGTGACGGCCGGGAGCACGACGCCGGCGCCGATGCCGAGCAGCACCATCACGGGCAGCACGCCGAGCAGGTAGCCGTTGTCGGGGGCGATGGCGAGCGTCGACAGCCCGACCACCAGCACGGCCTCGCCGGCGAGCAGGACGGCACGAGTGCCGAACCGGGCGATCAGCCGCCCGGCCGCCGTCAGCGAGACCGCAGCGATCACGACCGGCACCGGCAGCAGCGCGAGGCCGGCCTGTGCGGGGGGCAGGCCGAGCGAGCGCTGCAGGTACAGCGCCACGATGAACTGGAACCCCATCATCCCGGCCACCACGAGCAGCTGCGCGATGTTGCCGCCCGTCACGGCGCGCGAGGCGAAGATCTGCAGGTTCACCAGCGGCTCGGCGATCCGCCGCTGCCGCACGACGAACGCGGCCAGCAGCGCGACCGCGAGCGCACCGGTGCCGACCCGCGCAACGACGCCCGTCTCGGCGACGATCGTGAACACGGCCAGCACCAGTCCGGCGGTGACCAGCGCTCCGCCCAGTACATCGGCCGTTCCCGACTCGCGGCGCTCCCCGTCAGGAGCGAGCGTCCGCAGGGCGAGCACCACGACGACGAGCCCGATCGGCACGTTGACGAAGAAGATCCACGGCCAGCCGGCGGCCTCGGTGAGGATGCCGCCGAGCAAGGTGCCGATCGATGCGCCGGCCGCGCCGACGAACGCGTACGCGCCCATCGCCTTGCCGCGCTCCGCCGGGTCCGGGAACAGCTCGACGATCATGCCGAGGATCACCGACGAGGTCATGGCCGCCGCGATGCCCTGCAGGAAGCGGGCGGCGATGAGCATCTCCGCGCCGACTGCGAGGCCGCAGAGCAGTGACGCGACGACGAACAGCGCCAGGCCCGAGATCAGCATGCGGCGGCGTCCGACGAGGTCGCCGAGACGGCCGGCGAGCAGCAGCAGACCACCGAGCGGGATGAGGTAGGCGTTGACCGTCCAGGCCAGGCCTTCCGGTGAGAAACCGAGGTCGGCCTGGATCGACGGCAGCGCCATGCTGACGATCGTCCCGTCGAGAATGATCATGAGTAGGCCGCCGCAGAGCACGGCGAGCGCGAGCCACCGCGACGACGTCGCGCGTTGGTCGGGGGAGTGGGTCGGGACGGTCATGTGAGCCTCCTGGTGGACAACCAAGAGAGACCGTAACAGATAGTTCCGAAATAGACTATCCTGAAATTTACTGAACCGCGTGGGACGAACGGCGCCGAGGCGCGCCGGTCGACTGACCAGCGCCCGAGAGCGGGCCGCCGGCGCCGACCAGCTTGACCATGGCGTCGAGCAGCACGGTGCGCTCCTCCGGTGCGAGCACGCCGAGTACGTCGTCGAAGACGCCGTCGATGATCGAGCGGGCCGCGCCGACGACGCGGACCCCCTCGTCGGTGGTCTCGACGATGCGGGCCCTCCGGTCGGTCGGCGACGGCGTGCGCCGCGCCAGGCCGGCTCCCTCGAGGTGGTCCATCGTGACGACCATCGTGGTCTTGTCCAGCAGGGCGATCTCGGCGAGCTCGCCCTGGGTGAGCTCGCCGGGCACCGCCTTCGACAGCACGCAGTACCCGCGCGGCGTGATCCCGACCTCGTCGAGTGCGGCCGTCATCCGCGCCGCGAGCGACTGGCTCGCCTTGTCGAACAGGTAGGCGAGATCGGCTCGGATCTCTGCGTCGCTGCGCTTGTCCATAACGTCCAGGATACGACCATCCGCTACGGGATGGTTCCGTTGCGGGAAGATTTCTCCCGGCTCGTCAGGCCCGGCGCCGCAGCAGCACCGCCCACAGGAACGGCTCGCCGAACAGCGGCGAGTCCGGTCCGTGCGCCTGCATCGGACGCAGCTCGACCTCCGTGTACCCGTCGAAGATCCACCGCAGGTCCGCGGCCGAGTAGCCGATCCCACCGGTACGCGTGCCGGATCGGTAGAGCTCGATGTCGGGCCCGGCGACGCCACCGTCGGGGGTGAAGCAGGTGAGGCAGAGCAGCCCGCCGGGTGCGAGCACCCGCTGCAGCAGCTGCAGGTAGTCGAGGCGGCGGTGCGGCGCCAGGTGGTGGAAGCACCCCGAGTCGACGACGAGGTCGTACGGGCCCGGCAGCTCCGCCGTGAAGGCGTCGGCGACCTGCCATCCGACCTCGACGCCGGCGGCGGCAGCCCGTTCGCGAGCCCAGGCGATCGCCGCGGCCGAGAGGTCGACGGCATCGACCCGGAACCCGGCGGCGGCCAGGTGCAGCGCGTTGCGCCCGGGACCGCAGCCCAGGTCCAGCGCCCGTCCCGGCTGGACGACGCCCTGCTCGATCGCCTCCGCGAGGTGCTCGTCCGGCTTGTCGACGAAGAACGGGATCTCCCGCGACCGGTCCGCGTAGAAGCCGTCCCACCAGGCACCGTCCGTCGGCGCCATGAGCGCGTCGAGAAGGGCGAACACGCCCTCGAGATCCCTGACGCGCGGCTCCATGGGGCGATCGTCACACCCGCTCGATCCGGTGGGAGCGACCACCCCTCACTAGAATCCGACGCATTCCGCGCCACCGCGGCCGCGGTGGGCGGAGGACGTCGATGAACACCGGACAGGTCGACGAGGCCGCCCTGCAGGCGGCCGCGCCGGAAGAACCTGAGGAGCTGGAGCTCGCCGGCGGTTTCCCCGCTCCCGACCGGGACGCCTGGTTGGAGCTCGTCGACGGCGTGCTCGCGAAGTCGCGCCGCATCCCCGCCGACGCGGAGCTGGGCACCGGGTTCGCGAAGCTGGTCCGCACATCACTCGACGGCATCGCGGTGCGGCCGCTCTACACCGCCGACGACGTCGTCGACCTGCCGCCCGCAGGGTCCCCCGGGGCGCGCCCGTTCGTCCGGGGCAGCCGCGGCCCGCACGGCTGGGACGTGCGCCAGCGCCACACCGGCACCGATCCGGCAGCGGTGCGGGAGGCGGTACTGGCCGACCTGGAGGGTGGGGTCACGTCGATCTGGCTGGCCGTCGTCGACGGGGGCGTCGACGCGACGGCCCTGCCGGCCGCGCTCGACGGGGTGTTGCTGGACCTGGCCAGGGTCGCGCTGGACCCCGGCGATGCCCCGATCGACGACGCGGTCACGGCCGCGACCGCGTTCCTGGAGCTGGCCGCTCAGCGCGACATCGCTGCGGCGGAGCTGCTCGGGCACCTCGGACTCGATCCGCTGGGCCGCGCCGCGCGCACGGGCGGATCGGCCGAGATCGGGCCGGCCGTCGCGCTCGCCGTTCGCGTCGCCGAGGAGTTTCCGCAGGTCACGGCCCTGTCGGTGGACGGGTTGCCGGTGCACACCGCGGGCGGCTCCGACGCGCAGGAGCTGGGTTTCCTGCTCGCGGCCGGCGTGGCCTACCTCCGCGCGCTGACCACCGCCGGCGTCGGGATCGACCGGGCCGCGCACCTGGTGGAGCTGCGGCTCGCGGCCACCGCCGAGCAGTTCCCCACGATCGCGAAGCTGCGCGCCGCGCGCCGGCTCTGGGCGCGCGTGCTGGAGTCCAGCGGTGCCGACCCGACCACCACCTCGCCCCAGCACGCCGTCGCGTCGCCCACGATGCTGACCCGGCGCGACCCGTACGTGAACCTGCTGCGCGGCACGATCGCCGCCTTCGCCGCGGGAGTCGGCGGGGCCGACGCGGTCACCGTCGCCCCGTTCGACGCCGCGCTCGGGCTGTCCACACCGTTCTCCCGGCGGATCGCCCGCAACACCCACGCACTGCTCGTCGAGGAGTCGCACGTCGCGCGGGTGATCGACCCGGCAGGCGGCTCCTGGTACGTCGAGTCGCTCACCGACGCGCTCGCCGCGGCCGCGTGGGCGTTCTTCCAGGAGCTGGAGGCCGCCGGCGGTGCCGAGGCGGTGCTGGCGGACGGGTCGCTCGCAGCGCGCATCTCGGAGGTGCGGGCGCGTCGCGAGCGTTCGGCCGCCACGCGGAAGGCTCCGATCACGGGGGTGAGCGAGTTCCCCGATCTCGCCGAGAAGCCGGTCCCGCGCGAGCCGTTGCCGCCCACGACCGAGCGCACCGGGCTGCCGCTGCACCGCCCCGCCGCGCCGTACGAGGAGCTGCGGGACCGCTCCGACGCGGTGCTCGCCGAGACGGGCGTCCGCCCGCGGGCGTTCCTCGCCACGCTGGGCCCGCTCGCCGCCTACACCGCGCGTGCGGGGTTCACCCGCAACCTGCTCCAGGCCGGCGGCATCGAGCCGGTGGACGCCGGTCCCACCGAGTCCGCCGACGACGTCGTGGTCGCCTATCGCGAGGCCGCGACCCCGGTGGCGGTGCTCTGCTCCGCCGACGACCTGTACGCCGAGCGCGGCGCGCAGACCGCCGCCGCGCTGCGGGAGGCGGGCGCCACCACTGTCCTGCTGGCGGGGAAGGCCGAGGTCCCCGGGGTCGACGCCGTGTTCGCCGCCGGCGGCGACGCGCTCGCCACGCTCGGCACCGTCTGGACCGCGCTGGAGGGCTCGCGATGACCATTCCCGACTTCACGCAGGTCCCGCTCTCGTCGAGCTCGGGGCCCGCCGAGGCGCCGCCGCCCGCGGCCGCGCCGTGGGAGGCACCGGAAGGCATCGCGGTCGCGCCGCTCTACACGGCCGCCGATACTGCCGACCTGGACTTCCTGGCCACCTACCCGGGCATCGCGCCGTACCTGCGCGGCCCGTACCCGGCGATGTACGTGACCCAGCCGTGGACGATCCGCCAGTACGCCGGCTTCTCCACGGCTTCGGAGTCCAACGCGTTCTACCGGCGCAACCTTGCTGCCGGGCAGAAGGGCCTCTCGATCGCGTTCGACCTGGCCACCCACCGCGGCTACGACTCCGACCACCCGCGGGTGGCCGGCGACGTCGGCATGGCCGGGGTGGCGATCGACTCGATCCTCGACATGCGCCAGCTCTTCGACGGCATCCCGCTGGACCAGATGTCCGTCTCGATGACCATGAACGGCGCCGTGCTGCCCGTGCTCGCCCTCTACATCGTGGCGGCCGAGGAGCAGGGGGTGCCGCACGCGAAGCTCACGGGGACCATCCAGAACGACATCCTCAAGGAGTTCATGGTCCGCAACACCTACATCTACCCGCCGCAGCCGTCGATGCAGATCATCTCCGACATCTTCTCGTTCACCTCGCGGGAGATGCCGAAGTTCAACTCGATCTCCATCTCCGGCTACCACATCCAGGAGGCGGGGGCCACCAACGACCTGGAGCTGGCCTACACGCTCGCCGACGGCGTGGAGTACCTGCGGGCCGGTATCGACGCGGGGCTGGACGTCGACACGTTCGCACCCAGGCTCTCCTTCTTCTGGGCGATCGGCATGAACTTCTTCATGGAGGTCGCCAAGCTGCGGGCCGCCCGCCTGCTGTGGTCGAAGCTGGTGAACCAGTTCGACCCGAAGAACGCCAAGTCGCTGTCGCTGCGCACGCACTCGCAGACCTCGGGTTGGTCGCTGACCGCGCAGGACCCGTTCAACAACGTGATGCGCACCTGCATCGAGGCGATGGCCGCCACCCAGGGCCACACCCAGAGCCTGCACACGAACGCACTGGACGAGGCGCTGGCGCTGCCGACCGACTTCTCCGCGCGGATCGCCCGCAACACCCAGCTGCTGCTGCAGCAGGAGTCCGGCACGACGAACGTGATCGATCCGTGGGGCGGCTCGCACTACGTCGAGCGCCTCACCTACGACCTGGCGCGGCGCGCGTGGGCGCACATCGAGGAGGTCGAGGCCGCCGGCGGCATGGCCCAGGCCATCGACGCGGGCATCCCGAAGCTGCGCGTCGAGGAGGCTGCCGCGCGAACGCAGGCGCGCATCGACTCCGGCCGCCAGCCCGTCATCGGCATCAACAAGTACGTGGTCGACGACGACGAGCAGATCGAGGTGCGCAAGGTCGACAACGCCGGTGTGCGGGCCGAGCAGCTGGAGAAGCTGCGGAAGCTGCGCGCCGAGCGCGACTCCCGGGCCGTCGACGATGCGCTCGCGGCGCTCACCAACGCGGCGTCGGCGATCGACGCAGGGGAGCAGCGCGGGGACGACGCGAACCTGCTCAAGCTGGCCGTCGAGGCGGCCAGGGCGCAGGCCACCGTCGGGGAGATCTCCGACGCGCTGGAGAAGGTGTTCTCGCGCCACTCCGGCCAGATCAGGATCATCTCCGGTGTGTACGGGAAGGAAGCCGGCAGCAGCCCGGCCATCGACCGCGCCCGGGAGCTCGTCGACGCGTTCGCCGAGGACGAGGGCCGCCAGCCGCGCATCCTCGTCGCGAAGATGGGTCAGGACGGCCACGACCGCGGCCAGAAGGTGATCGCCACGGCGTTCGCCGACCTCGGCTTCGACGTCGACGTCGGCCCGCTGTTCCAGACCCCCGGCGAGGTGGCGCGCCAGGCCGTCGAGGCCGACGTGCACATCGTCGGCGTCAACTCGCTCGCGGCCGGGCACCTCACTCTGGTGCCGGAGCTGCGCGACGAGCTGGCGAAGCTGGACCGCGCCGACATCATGGTGGTCGTCGGAGGCGTCATCCCGCCCGGTGACTACCCGGCGCTGTTCGAGGCCGGTGCGGCTGCGGTGTTCGGTCCGGGCACGGTGATCTCCGAGGCTGCCGTCGACCTGCTGGAGAAGCTGATCGAGGCTCATGCCGCGGATTCCTGACGTCCCCGCGCTCGCGAAGGGTGTCCTGGACGGCTCCCGGGCGACGTTGGCGCGCGCGATCACGCTGGTCGAGTCGACCCGGCCCGATCACCGCGACGCGGCGCAGCAGCTGCTCCTGGAGCTGCTGCCGCACGCCGGGAACGCGTCCCGGATCGGCATCAGCGGGGTGCCAGGCGTCGGCAAGTCGACCTTCATCGAGGCACTGGGCACCCGGCTGACCGGGACCGGCCACAAGGTGGCGGTGCTGGCCGTCGATCCGTCCTCGACGCGCACGCGGGGCTCGATCCTCGGCGACAAGACCCGCATGGGGCAGCTCGCGGCCGACGACAACGCGTTCGTGCGGCCGTCGCCCAGTGCCGGCACGCTCGGCGGGGTCGCCCGCGCCACCCGCGAGACGATCGTGCTGATGGAGGCCGCCGGCTACGACGTGGTGCTCGTCGAGACCGTCGGCGTGGGGCAGTCCGAGGTCGCCGTCGCGGCGATGGTCGACACGTTCCTGCTGCTCACGATCGCGCGCACCGGCGACTCCCTGCAGGGCATCAAGAAGGGCATCCTCGAGCTGGCCGACGTGCTGGCGGTCAACAAGGCCGACGGCGAGCACGAGAAGGACGCCAAGGCCGCGGCTCGGGAGCTGAAGGGCGCGCTGCGGATGCTCACGCCGAACTCCGCGAACTGGACGCCGCCCGTCCTGCCGTGCAGCGCGCGCACCGGCGCGGGGCTCGACGACGTGTGGGAGGCGGTGCAGCGCCACCGCGCCACCCTCGACGAGCACGGCGAGCTGACCGCGCGGCGCGCCGACCAGCAGGTGCAGTGGATGTGGGCGATGGTCCGTGACCAGCTCATGGACCGGCTGCGCACGGACCCGCAGGTCAAGCAGGCGGTCCCGGAGCTGGAGCAGGCCGTGCGCACCGGCGGGCAGACCCCGACCATGGCGGCCCGGTCGATCCTGGACCTGCTCGGGAACTGATCTCCTAAGCGGACGTAAAGAAGCCGCCGCTGCACTGTCGGGATCGGCCGAACGCTCTACGGTTGCCCCAGCCTTCATCGCCGAAGCAGAGGATGGGACGTTGGCCGAGAAGACAGCGGCGGAGCAGAACCGACGCGCCGTGCTCAACACCCTCAAGGGGTCGTCCGGAAACCTCGTCGAGTGGTACGACGTCTACATCTACACGGTGTTCGCCTCGTACTTCGAGAAGCAGTTCTTCGCGGCGGAGGACACCAACTCCACCATCTACGTCTACGCCATCTTCGCCGTCACGTTCCTGATGCGCCCGGTCGGCTCGTGGTTCTTCGGCCGGTACGCCGACCGGTACGGCCGCCGCGCCGCCCTGGTGTTCAGCGTCAGCATGATGGCGGCCTGCTCGTTCGTCATCGCGATCACCCCGACACGCGCGTCGATCGGCGTGTACGCCGTGGTCATCCTGATCCTCTGCCGGCTCGTGCAGGGCTTCGCGACGGGCGGCGAGTACGGCACGTCGGCCACGTACATGTCGGAGGCCGCCACCCGCGAGCGGCGCGGCTTCTTCTCGTCGTTCCAGTACGTCACGCTCATCGGCGGGCACGTGCTGGCGCAGCTCACGCTCCTGCTGCTGTTCACGTTCTTCACCGAGGACCAGATCCGGGACTTCGGCTGGCGGATCCCCTTCGTCATCGGCGGGCTCGGTGCGCTGGTGGTGCTGTGGCTGCGGCGGACGATGGACGAGTCGCTGTCGGAGGACCAGCTCTCCGAAGCGCGCAGCGGCACTCGCGCGGGTTCGCTGCGCACGCTCTTCGTCGAGTACTGGCGTCCGCTCCTGCTGTGCTTCCTGATCACGATGGGCGGCACGATCGCGTTCTACACCTACAGCGTCAACGCACCGGCGGTCGTGAAGGACACCTACAAGGACGCCGCGCTCACCGCGACCTGGATCAACCTGATCGGCTTGATCTTCCTGATGCTGCTGCAGCCGCTGGGCGGCATGCTCAGCGACCGGGTCGGGCGCAAGCCGTTGCTGGTCGGGTTCGGGATCGGCGGTGTGATCTGGACCTACGTGCTGATCACCTTCCTGCCGTTGACGCGGAACCCCTTCCTGTCGTTCCTGCTCGTGGCCGTGGGATACGTGATCCTGACGGGCTACACGTCGATCAACGCGCTGGTGAAGGCGGAGCTGTTCCCGTTCCACATCAGGGCGCTCGGTGTCGGGCTCGGCTATGCGCTGGCGAACTCCATCTTCGGCGGCACCTCGCCACTGATCTACCAGGTGGCCAAGGCACAGAATCAGGTGCCGCTGTTCATCGGCTACGTCACCGTCTGCATCGCGATCTCGCTGGCGGTGTACGTGTTCATGCTGAAGAACAAGGCCGACACCCCGCTCGACGCCGAGTACGGGAGTGCGTTCGCCCGGACCGACGGAGGCACCCGCGTCTGACCGCCGTCCGCGCCGGCGCGGAACCCGACCATGATGGTGCGGTCGGTGGTGACGGAGGTCGGGTTGGTGCAGGTGCGGGTCCTCGTGGTCGAGGACGACGACGGGGTGGCGCAGGCGATCGTGGCCGCCCTGTCCGAGCACGGGTACCGCACGACCTCCGTCGGCCGCGCGGTGGACGTGTGGCACCACGTCCACGACGTGGACCTGGTGCTGCTCGACCTGGGCCTGCCCGACGGCGACGGCCTGGAGGTGCTGCGCCGGATCCGCCGCATCGGCGGACCCGGCGTGCTCGTCCTGACCGCCCGCGGCACCGAGCGCGACATCGTCCGCGGGCTGCGCCTGGGTGCCGACGACTACCTCGTCAAACCCGTCCGGCTCGGCGAGCTGTTGGCCAGGATCGAGGCGGTGCGACGACGGCTGCCGGCCGCCGCCGAGGCCGGCGACGAACGGGTGGTGCTGATCGGCCCGCTGACCGTCGACTTCGGCGCGCGGACGGCGAAGGTGGGCGCTGAGGTGCTCGACCTGACGTCGAAGGAGTTCGACATCCTGGCCGTGCTGGCGCGGCGACCCGGCAGCGCCGTGAGCCGCCAGGAGATGCTCGACGCGGTCTGGGGTGATGCCTACCTGGCCGTCTCGCGGTCGCTGGACGTGCACGTGGCCAACCTGCGGACCAAGCTCGGCACTCCCGGCCTGCTCACCACGATCCGCGGCTTCGGCTACCGACTCGGCGAGGGATAGGTCCCGTGCGCCTCCGCCTGCTGGTGGTGCTGACCGTGCTCGCGCTCGCGGGCGTGGCGGCGTTCGCGCTGCCGCTGCTGGGCGCCACCGCGCAGGAGCGCACCCAGCGGTTCGTCCTCTCGCGGACCGCCGATCTCGACCGGCTCGCCGCGCTGGCCGTCCAGGCGACGCTCACCCGCGACACCGGCGCGCTGCGGGAGGAGGTCGCGGCCCACCACAGCGTCTACGACGAGGGCGTGCTCGTCACGGACGCGCGCGGGGTGCCCGTCGTGGCCGAGGGTCTCGATCCCGCGGGCGCCGGCGTGCAGGCGGCCGTCGACGCCGCGCTGCGCAACCAGCCCACCGAGATGCCGGACGTGCTCGCCCCCGGCCAGGACGAACCGTTGCTGCTGGGCTGGCCGGTGGGCACCGGCACCGGCATCGTCGGCGCCGTCGTGATCAGGGCGCTGCCCGCCACGGCGGTCGCCGACATCGCGGCGTCCTGGACGCGGCAGGGCCTCGGCGCGCTCGCGCTGGCGGCGTTGGCGATCGGCCTCGCCGTCCTGTTGACCCGCTGGATCACCCGGCCGCTCGCCCGCCTCGACGCCGGCATCCGCTCCCTGGCGGCCGGTTCGCCGGACACGGCGGTGGCGGCGGGGAGCGGCCCGCCGGAGCTGCGCACCCTCACCACGGCGTTCAACCGCATGGCCGAGACCATCACGGCGAGCGCGGAGCAGCAGCGCCGGCTGGTGGCCGACGCGTCGCACCAGATGCGCAACCCGCTGGCGGCGCTGCGGCTGCGCCTCGACACCCTGCAACGGCACGTCGGACCGGACGGGCAGGCGACGTACGAGGCCACCGCCACCGAGCTGGAACGGCTCGAGGAGCTGCTCGGCGGCATCCTGGATCTCGCCGCGGCCGAGAGTCGCAGCACCGACCGCACCGCCCGCGGCCACGGTTCGGCCGGGACCGCCGACCTGACCGCTGTGGTCGCCGAGCAGGTCGCGGTGTGGCGACCCGTCGCCGAGGCGGCCGGAGTCGTGCTGCGGGAGCAACCGCTCATCGGGCCGGCTCCGGTCGCCTGCCCGGCCGGGGAGGTCGCGCAGATGCTCGACGTCGTGCTGGACAACGCGATCCGGCACACCGGCGGCGGCGCCACCGTCGAGGTGACCTGCCGGCCCGGCGTCCTCGAGATCGTCGACGACGGCCCCGGTGTGGAACCCGCCGAACTGGCCATGGCGACCGAGCGGTTCTGGCGAGCCCCGCGATCCACCGCTGTTCGTGGATCGGGACTCGGCCTGGCCATCGCGGCGCAGCTCGCCGCGGGGCACGGCGGAACGCTGCGGCTGTCCACCACACCCGGTGGCGGCCTGACGGTCACGATCGAGCTGCCGACATGAGCCCGTCGCGGCGATCCGTCCTGCGTGCGAGCGGGTTGGGCGTTCTTGTGGCGGCGCTGGGAGCGTGCAGCGGAGGCCGACCGCCGCCGCTGACCGTCGCGGCGGGGGAGGACGGCGGCTTCTACCTGGAGTTCGCCGAGCTCCTCGTGGCTCAGCTGACCGCTCGGGGCATGCCGGCCGACGCACTGAGCACGGGTGGCAGCGTCGAGAACATCGAGCTCGTGCGCGACGGCCGGGCCACCGTCGCGCTCACCCTCGCCGACGTGGTCGACGGCGCCCGGCGCGGCACCCTGCCCGTCCTGCCGGCCGCGGTGCCCCTGCTCGCGGTGGGCCGGGTCTACGAGAACTACATGCAGCTCGTCGTTCGGGCCGAGGACGACATCCGGTCCCCGCAGGACCTCGCGGGTCGCGTCGTGTCGCCGGGCGCCGTCGGATCGGGCGCTGCGGTGTTCGGTGATCGGCTGCTCGCCGGGGTGGCGACCGCCAGCACCGAGCGCCTTCCGCTGCGCGGGGCGATCGACGCCTTGGAGCGCGGCCGGATCGACGCCCTGCTCTGGTCGGGCGGCATCCCGACCCCGGCACTGGCCGATCTCGCCGCGCGCCGGTCGATCCGGCTCCTGCCGCTGGACGGGGAGCTGGCGCGACTGCAGGGCGCCTTCGGGCCCGTGTACCGCGCGCTGACCGTGCCTCCGGCCGTCTACGGCGCGACGACCGCCGTCACGACGGTCGGTGTGGCCAACCTGATCACCTGCGCCCCCGGGACGGCCGACGACGTCGTCGACGCGATCGCGACCACCCTCGCCACCGCGGCCGCGCACCTGGTGCCCCGTCCAGCGCTCGGCACCCACTACCTCGACCTGGGCTCTCTCATCGACACCGGCGGGGTGCCGCTGCACTCGGGGGCCCGTGCTGCCTACCGCCGGCTGCACGGCTAGGCCCTCCAAGATTCACCCATCGGCGTGGCTCCGCCGACACGCCGAACCACCGCCGTAGCGTCGGATCCGTGCTCGGGGTCAGTCATGCCATGTCGGGGGCGGCCGCGGGGCTCGCCGTGGTCGGCTACGCGCCGCTGGCCGTCGGCGTGACGCCGAGCGCCGGCAGCGTGGTCACGTTCGCCGCGGTCTGCGCGGGTGCGGCGCTGCTGCCCGACCTCGACCACCCGTCGTCGGTGGCGACGCGGCGGTTCTCGGCGGCCTCGTGGGTGGCCTGCCACCTGGTGCGCCCGCTGTCGGCGCTCGTCTACGACCTCACGCGCGGCCGGCGCGACACCGGCCGCGGCACGCACCGCGGGCTGACCCACACGATCCTCGGCGCCCTCGCGCTGGGGCTGGGCATCAACTTCGCGTCGGCCCGATGGGGCACCCCGGTGCTGATCGGGACGCTGTTCGTGTGCCTGGCTCTGGCGATCAAGGGCCTGGACGAGCTGGTGCCCGGTCCGCCGTCACTGGTGATCGCGGCCGGGCTCACGCTGGCGGTGGAGGAGTACGTGCCGGGCGGCACGGCGGGCACCGCGGGCTGGCTCGGCGCCGCCGTCGTGATCGGCATGGTCGTGCACTCGCTGGGCGACGCGATCACCGAGTCCGGGGCGCCGTTGCTCTGGCCGCTGCGGATCCGGCGGCGCAGCTGGTACCCGGTGGGCAGTCCGCGGCCGATGCGCATGCGCACCGGCGGCGCGGTCGAGGCGTGGGTGGTGGCACCCGCGCTGACGGTGGCCGTGCTCGTGCTGGCCGCGCTGGTCGTGCCCGGCGTCGCGCCGGTGCTCCTGGATCTGCAGGACCGGGTGGTGCGGCTGCTCGCGGCTGGTTGAGCGCGCCCTCAGCCGGCTGCTCGCAGATCGTGCTTCTCCAGCCAGGAGACGATGGCGGCGGCGAGCGCTTCGGGCTGGTCCTCCGGGGTCTGGTGGCCGGAAGCGAGATCGTGCCCGGCGATGTCGAGACCGGCGATGTTGGCGGCGCACCAGTCGACGAGCTCCGGGCCCATCATCGCGCCGAAGAGCGGCTGGAAGGTGATCAGCAGCTTGGGCACGTCGGGGCTGGTCGCGAGCCACTCGTCGTAGCGGTCGACCCTGGCCACGATGTCGGCCGGCTCCCCGTCCAGCGGCATCGATCGTGCCCAGCGCAGGAGCGGCCGGCGGCTGGCGGGCGTCGGGTACGGCTTGCGATAGGTCTCGAAGTCCTCGGCGGTGAGCCGGGCCACCATGCTGGGCAGTGCCTCGATGAACGCGTTCTGCTCCAGCATCAGTGTCTCGCCCACCGCGGGGGTCTTGATCGCCCGGAACAGGTCGCGACCGGCCTCGGGGAACTCCTGCCAGGACATCGGCTTCACGATCGTCTCGGTGAACGCGATGCCCCGCACGCGGCCGGGGTGGCGTGCCGCCCAGTCGAAGGCGAGCGCGCCGCCCCAGTCGTGGCCGATCAGCACGACGTCGTCGAGACCGAGCGCGTCGAACCAGGCGTCCAGATAGCGCGCGTGGTCGTCGAAGGAGTAGTCGATGTCCGGCTTGCCCGAGTCGCCCATGCCGATCAGATCCGGCGCCAGTCGTCGGCCCGGGTCGCCGACGGCCGCCATGACCTGCCGCCATCCGTACGACGACGTGGGATTGCCGTGCAGGAAGACGATCGGCGCCCCGGCACCCACCTCACGATGGAACATCGTCGAGTCCAGGACATTGTTGTACATCACGTGAATTCCTCTTGTCGCATTGTGTGGTTCGTCAGATGTTGAGGCTGGTCACGCGGTCCATCGCGATCTCGATCACGACCCGCCCTGGCGGATTCGGAGGCAGGGACCCGTAGCGCCCGGTGTAGCGGCGCACCCCCTCGGCCACCCGCCGGGGGTCGTCGGACACCGCGGCCGTGCCTTCGATCGTGAGCCACCGAAAGCCCGCCACCTGGCACAGCGCGGCGCGGCCACCGGGGCGTGCGGCCAGGTTCCTGGCTTTGCGCGAGTCGGCGACGGTCAGCACCCTCGCCAGCCCCGCCTCGTCGTCCCAGGTGAACCGCACGACCACAACGTGCAGGGAGTCGTCGGGGCGGACGGTCGTCAGCGTTGCGACCGTCGCCTCGCTCAGGAACACCTCCGCCGATGCCGACAACGGCTTCATGTTCGCTCCCTGATCCGAGCTCGTTCTGGACTCGGCAAAGCTACGGTCGGCGAGCTGATAGGTACCTAGGGGAAAGCGGTCGGCGAGTGACCGGAGTCACCGAGGCTGATGCGTCTGCTTGGATGCCGGTGTGCGTGAGATCCCCGCTCGTCCCGTCGTCGGCGTTCTGCACCCGGGCCTGATGGGTGCTGCCATCGGCTCCGCGCTGAAGGCCCGCGCCGGTGCGGTGATCTGGGCTGATGCCGGGCGCAGCGACGCCACGGCGAAGCGGGCCGAGATCGCCGATCTCATCGCGGTGCCGGACGTCGCCGAGCTGGCCCGCCGCTCCGACGTGATCGTGTCGATCTGCCCGCCGCATGCGGCGCCGGCCGTTGCGGAGGAGGTCGCGGCCGCGGTGGCGGACCGGGAGCCACCGCTCTTCGTCGAGGCCAACGCCGTCTCCCCGGAGACCGTCACCGCCGTCGCCGAGCTGCTCGGGCCGGCCAACGTCGTGGACGGCGCCGTGATCGGTCCGCCCGGCTGGGAGCGCGGCACCACCGTGCTGTGGCTGGCGGGTGCGCGGGCGCAGGTGGTGGCGGACCTGTTCGCCGACAGCCCGTTCGACGCCCGCGTGCTCGGTCCCCGGCTCGGCGCGGCGAGTGCGCTGAAGGCCTGCTTCGCGGTGCAGAGCAAGGCGATCCCGGCGGCGTGGCTCGCCCTGTTCGCCGCCGCACGCACGTACGGCGTCGAGGAGGCGCTGCAGGCGGAGCTGGATCGGGACGGCGCGGCACCGAGCCGGCCGATGGCGGAGGTGGGGCCGCGGGTCGCGCGGGTCGCGTGGCGGTGGGCCGGCGAGATGGACGAGGCGGCCGCCGCGTTCGCCGCAGCCGGGCTGCCCGGCGGGTTCTCCGCGGCGGCCGGCGAGGTCTACCGGCAGATCGCCGATGCCGATCCGGACGAGCGCCGTGCCGTGTGGGGCATCGACTCCTGACCCGCGACATGGGGCCGCCGCCGCACGGAGGGGTGTGTGCGGCGGCGGCGGTACCGGCGGAGCCGGTAGTCGGTGGGGTCAGTCGGTGGGTTCGGTCGGCGGAGTGGTCAGTCGTCGGAGTGGCTGCCGCCGTTGTCGTCGTGCGATCCCCAACCGCGGTTGCTGCCGGAGTCCCAGCCGCGGTTGGTCGGATGGTGGTCGGAGGCTGCAGACGCGGCCGGTGCGACGCCCAGCACGACGGCGACGACCAGCGCGGCGACGGCCGCGGCGAACGCTGTCCTGCGGTGCATGTGTCCCAGCTTGACGCGCTGAGGTCGTGGCGTCGCGGCTCCGGGCATGATCCCACCCGAAGGTGTCGAACGGTGTCCCAGTGGCCACGAGGGGTCACCGGCACTACGAACGATCCATCACTCGATCCAGTGATGAGTCCGGTCAGCCGGACGGGCCGAACCGCTCCACCCGGATCGTCGCCGTGGGCACACCGGCCTCGATCAGCCGGTCCGTCGCGGCGTCGCAGAACGCGGGTGAGCCGCAGACGAACACGTCCTCGCCGCCGCGCACGAGCGGCGTGAGGTCGGCGGCGGTGAGCCGGCCGGCCCTGCGCGGGTCCCCGGCCGCGGCGGAGCGGGTGTGGACCACGAGGGTCTGCGGCCCGCCGATCTCGTCGCGGTAGTAGAGATCGGCCGGGGTACGCACCGACACCACCAGCCGCACCAAGTCGGGATCGCCTGCGGCACGGGCGGCGCGCAGCATCGCCATCAGCGGCACCACCCCGGAGCCGCCACCGACCAGCAGCGCCGGCCGGTCGCCCGGCCACGCGAAGAACCCGCCGATCGGCCCGCGCACCTCCAGCTCGTCGCCGGGCACCACGACGTCGTGCAGGAACTCCGAGACCTCACCGTCGACGAGCTTCTCCACGGTCAGCTCGATCTCGCCGCTGCTCTCGGCTGCCGACGCGACCGAGTACGACCGGGTGGCGCTGTAGCCGTCGGGCGCGGTCAGGCGCACCACGTAGTGCTGGCCCGGCAGGTGCGGGTGGGGTGCCGGCAGCCGCAGCCGGAACGTCCGCGCGGTCGGGGTCTCGTCGCGCACGGCGAGCACGGTGGCATCCTGCCAGCGCAGGGTGCGCCGGTGCACCACCTCGTCGGGGCGCGTCGCAGTGTCTCCCGGCGCCTTCGGCGCGGCCCCTTCGGGGAACGCCTGCGGCGCCATCAGGTGTCGCCCTGGTACCGCTGCTCGCGCCACGGGTCACCGCGGTCGTGGTAGCCGTTGCGTTCCCAGAAGCCCTGCTCGTCGTGGTCGAGCAGGCGCAGCCCGGAGACCCACTTGGCGCTCTTCCAGAAGTACAGGTGCGGGACGAGCAGCCGGGCCGGTCCGCCGTGCTCGGTGGTCAGCGGTTTGCCGTCGACGTCCCACACGACCCACGCCTTGCCGTCGGTGACGTCGGCCAGCGGCAGGTTCGTGGTGTAACCGGTGTGCGCGACGGCCACCACGTGCGTCGCCGATGGCAGCGGGCCGGCGGCTTCGAGCAGGGTGTCGACCGAGACCCCGTCGAACGTCATGTCGAGCTTCGACCAGGTGGTGACGCAGTGGATGTCACCGGCGTAGCGGTCGCGAGGTAGCGCGTGGATCTCGTCCCACGTCCACGTGGTCTCCTGCTCCACCAGGCCCTCGACGGTGAACGTCCAGCGCGCGGTGTCCAACCGGGGAGTGGCCTCGGCGTGCAGCACCGGCCACTCGTCGCGGGCGTCGTACTGCCCCGGTGGCAACCGGGAGCTCCGGTCGCGGCGCTTCCCGACGAACCCGCGCGTGACGGCCATGTCGACATCATGCGCGATCGGCGAGGTGCTCCAACAGCCGGTCGACGAACGGCACCTGCGCGGTCGACAGCTTCCGCCGCGCGGTGTCGGCGTCGAACCAGGCTGCCCGGTCGATCTCGGGGAACGACTGCATGCGGCCGGACCGCGGGGGCCACTCCATCTCGAACAGGTTGCTCGTGATCGCGCTGGCGTCGAAGTCGCCCGCCACCGCGAACACGGTGATGGTCTTGCCGCGACCGCGCGTGGAACCCAGCGGGACGGCCGGCCCGTCCGGCGGCGGGCTGCCCAGCTCTTCGGTGAACTCGCGGACGGCGCCGGCGAAGTGGTCCTCCTCCGGCTCGATCAGACCCTTCGGGATCGACCACGCGCCGTCGTCCTTGCGGGCGAAGAACGGACCGCCCATGTGGCCGAGCAGCAGCTCGACGCCCGGCGGCTCGGCATGCGACCGGTGGAGCAGCAGGCCTGCACTGATCGTCGTCACCCGAAGGAGGTTACCTGCGGTGATCGACTGGCCACACTTAGCTCCGCGGGAACATCCCTGTAACCAACCGGACACAGAGCGTGGAGATCGTGTTCGACGAACATCGAGCGGAGGGGGCGCAGAGATGAGTGAGCCGGACGACGGACCCGTCGTCGGCATGACGGGTGCCCGGTTCGGCGGCGCGCAGCGGCGACGCAAGCGCCGACCTGCGCCCGGGCCGGCATCCGCCGTTTCTGCCGCACCCGACAGCCCGGCCGCGCCGCCCGCGAACCCGGTCGTCGGCCTGACCGGCGCCCGCTTCGGCCGCGCAGAACGCGAACCGGCCGCGCCGGAGCCTGTGCCCGAACCTGCGCCCGAACCGCCGGTCTCCGTGCGGCTCCCGGATCTGGCTCCGCCAGTCACGATCGACGGTCCGGAGAGCGACGGTGCGGAGACCACGGCAGCGGACGGGTTCCGGGTCCGCCCCTACGTGCTCACGGGCGGCCGCACCCGCGCCTCGCGGGAGCTGCCGATCGAGTCACTCGTGTCCATCGGTATTTCTGGCGGTCTGTCCGGCGGCCGTCCCCGCGGCCCGGTGGCCACGCTGGAGCAGCGGCAGGTCGTGGACCTGTGCGCGCAGCCGCGGTCGATCGCGGAGGTGGCCGCGCTCGTGCGGGTGCCGCTCGGGGTGGCGCGGGTGCTCGTCGCGGATCTTGCTGACTCCGGCGCCGTCACGGTGCACGCCACGGTGGCCGCCGACGTCGATCTGATGCGCCGCGTGCTGATCGGGTTGCACCGCCTCTGACCACAGCGCCGTCAGCCCGCCGTCAGGCGGTGCCGCCCAGCGGGCGCCCGGCCAGCCCCGGAACGGCATCCGGACCGACGGCGGGGGAGTAGAACCATCCCTGCCCCAGATCGCAGCCCAGCTCGCGGAGCTGCGCGGCTTGCTCGGCGGTCTCCACCGACTCGGCCGTGACGCTCAGCCCGAGCGCGTGCGCCAGGCCCACCAGCGTCGAGGTGATCTCGACGTCGACGGTGCTGTCGGGTCCGGCTCCGGTGACGAACGGGCCGGCGAGCTTGAGGCCGTGCACCGGCAGCGACCGGAGGTAGGCGAGGTTCGAGTAGCCGGTGCCGAAGTCGTCGATCGCCAGCCGCACACCGAGCCCGGCGAGCGCTTCGAGCGTGGCGCGCGCCCCGGTCGTCGGACCCATGACCTCGCTCTCGGTCAGCTCCAGCTGCAGGAGCTGCGGCGGCAGGTCGTTCTGCTTCAGCGCCCGGGTGACGGCGTCGACGATGCCGGGGTCGTCCACCTGCCGAGCGGCCAGGTTCACGCTCATGATCAGCGACGGTCCGCCGGCGCGCAGCCAGACCGCAGCCTGCCGGCAGGCCTCGGCGAGCGCCCACCTGCCCAGCGGCACGATCATGCCGGTCTCCTCCGCGAGCGGGACGAACCGGTCCGGGGTGATCCGTTCCCCGCTGGGCAACGTCCAGCGCGCCAGCGCCTCCACACCGACCAGCGTGCCGTCGCCGAGCCGGACGAGCGGCTGGTACTCGAGGGAGAACTCGCCGTCGGCCAGCGCCTGCGGCATCCGGGCGGTCATCGCGAACCGGGACACGTCGTGCAGGTGCAGCTCGGGGTCGAACAACGCGACCCGGTCACGTCCGGCCTTCTTAGCCCTGCTGAGGGTGGTGCCGGCGGCACGCATCAGCTCGGCGCCCTGCCGCCGTCCGCGGTCGCGGCGCACGACCCCGGCGCTGGCGGTGACCGCGACCCGGTGCCCACCGATCCGCACCGGTCGGCGCACGATCGCCAGCACCTGGTGCGACACCCGCTGCAGCTCGTCGAAGTCCTGACGGGCGTCGCCGGACGCCCCGTGGACGAGCACGGCGAACTCGTCGCCGCCGGTGCGCGCGACCACGTGCCCGTCGCGGACGAGCTCGTCGTCGAGCCGCTGCGCGACCGCGCGAAGGACGATGTCACCGCCGTCGTTGCCGACGGTGTCGTTCACGGCCTTGAACCCGTCGAGATCGAGGTAGACCAGCCCGATCAGCGTGTCCGGGTCGGCGGCCAGCGCGTCGAACAGCGCGGCCCGGTCCAGCAGGCCCGTCAACGCGTCATGGTCGGGGAACAGGCTCGCGGCCGACCGCGCGTCCGTCCGTTCCACGAGCCCGACGATCAAGGCACCGGTGTCGGATCCGCCCGCGGTGCGCAGCGCCAGCACGTCGGTGTGCATCGGGTTGGCCTCGTCGTCCAGCCAGGTGCGATGGACCCGGAGGTGCTCGACGGCACCGCTCGTAAGCTGCTCGACGGCGTCCGGTTCCAGCACCTTCCGGGGCAGTGGTCGGCCGACGACCTCCTCCAGAGTTCGGCCCACCAGGCCGACGAAGACCTGGTTGACCTGCACGACGGTGCCCGCCGGATCGCTGATCCACAGCCCGATCCGGCGGGTGTCGAACCTCCCGGCCGGGAGTGCGCGATCGCCGGACAGACCGTGGGCGAACCCGGACAGCAGTGCGCCGAGCACCTCGCCGAGCTCCTCCGGGGTGCGCGGAGCGAAAGCCAGATCGATCTCGTCCAGGTGCAGCGCGGCGGCGAGGCGCTCCACCGAGCTCGTCACCAGGGGGAACAGGCCGGCGACGGGTCGGGGTAGGCGCGCGGCCAGCGCATCGGCCCAGCGGCGCGCGGCTGCCGCAGCGTCCGAACCGACCGGTGATCGATCCGACACCACAGAGCGACCCCCGCGTCGTGCTTGGGGTGCCCCGTCGGTGGGCACCGATCCCGCGCCGAGATTACCGTGCGTGGGCCGTTCCGCCACCCGGCGGATGCCACGGTGACCGCGCTCTCATCCGTCTAGGAGGGTCCTGAACGACTGGGGCCGTAGCGAGCGGCGTCCAGGTGGTGTCCTCGCAAGGCGCGCGGATGCGGCGATACCGCTGTTGTATCGACGTATTCGCGCAACGCGGCGAGGGCGCCGCCTGGGCGTCGCGCAGTAGGCCTCAGTCGTTCAGGGCGCTTCTAGGGTGCCACGTCGGTGATCCACACGACGGCTGCGCCCTCCTCGTCGGAGGCCGCCAGATCGACCTCCGCGGTGATCGCCCAGTCGCGATCTCCGGCTGGGTCGTCGATCGCCTGCCGGACGAGCCAGCGGTCCGGCTCCTCCTCGATCGTGATCAGCGCAGGCCCACGCGCGTTCGGGCCGGTGCCGATGCCGCCGTACCCGTGCTCGGCGAAGAACGGCTCCAACGCCTCCCGCCACGCATCGCCGGTCCAGCCGGAGTCGCCGGCGAGCTCGCCGAGCAGGTCCCACCGGTTGAGCGCGGCCAGCTCGACGCGCCGGAACATCGCGTTGCGCACCAGCACCCGGAACGCGCGGGCGTTGCGCGTGACGCCGGCCGGTCCCTGGTCGAGCGCGGGCGGCCGCGGCTCGTCGCCGGTCCCCGCGCCCGCCGCGAGCGCCTCCCACTCGTCGAGCAGGCTGGAGTCGACCTGGCGCACCAGCTCGCCCAGCCACTCCTCGACGTCGGCGAGCTCCTCGGTCTTCGCCTCGTCCGGCACCGTCTGGCGCAGCGCGCGGTAGGCGTCGGCGAGGTAGCGCAGCACCAGGCCCTCGGAGCGGGCGAGCTGGTAGAAGCTCACGTACTCGACGAACGTCATCGAGCGCTCGTACATGTCGCGGGCAACGGACTTCGGCGCGAGCCGGGCGTCCTCCACCCAGGGGGCACCGCGCCGGTAGGTCTCCAGCGCGGCGTGCAGCAGCTCGTCCAGCGGCTTGGGCCAGCTGACCTCCTCCAGCCGGGCCATCCGCTCCTCGTACTCGATGCCGTCGGCCTTCATCGCGGCGACGGCCTCGCCCTTCGCCTTGCTCTGCTGCGCGTAGAGGACGGGCCGGGGATCGTCGAGCGTCGCCTCCAGCACCGACAGCATGTCCATGGCGTAGGTGGGGGACTCGCGGTCGAGCAGCTCGAAGGTGGCCAGCGCGAACGGCGACAGCGGCTGGTTGAGCGCGAAGTCGAGCTGCAGGTCGCCGACCACGCGGACCCGGCGTCCTTCTGCATCGGGCTCGGGCAGCTCCTCGACGATGCCGGCGGTGCGCAGCGCCCGGTAGATCGCGATGGCGCGCAGGATGTGGCGGCGCTGGCGGTGTCGCGGCTCGTGGTTGTCCTCGAGCAGGTGCCGCATCGCGGCGAACGCGTCGCCCGGCCGGGTGATCACGTTCAGCAGCATGGCGAACGTGACGGAGAAATGGCTGGTCAACGCCTCGGGCTGGGCGTTCTGCAGCTTCTCGAAGCTGACCCCCGACCAGCCGACGAACCCCTCGGGCGCGTTCGTGCGCACCACCCGCTTGCGCTTCTTCGGATCGTCGCCGGCCTTGGCGAGGCGACGCGCGTTCTCCACCTCGTGCTCGGGCGCCTGCGCCACCACCGTGCCGACCGTGTCGTAGCCGGCGCGGCCGGCACGGCCGGCGATCTGGTGGAACTCCCGCGCCTTCAACGGGCGGGTGCGGGTGCCGTCGTACTTCGCCAGCGCCGTGAACAGCACAGTCCGAATCGGAACGTTGATCCCGACGCCGAGGGTGTCGGTGCCGCAGATGACCTTGAGCAGCCCGGCCTGGGCCAACGTCTCCACGAGCCGCCGGTAGCGCGGCAGCATGCCCGCGTGGTGGACGCCGATGCCGTGGCGCACCAACCGGGACAGCGTCTTGCCGAAGCCGGCCGTGAAGCGGAAGTTGCCGATGAGCTCGGCGATCGCAGCCTTGTCCTCCTTCGACGTGACGTTGACGCTCATCAGCGCCTGGGCCCGCTCCACTGCGGACGCCTGCGTGAAGTGCACGACGTAGACCGGCGCCTCGCGCGTGGCCAGCAGCTCGCCGATCGTCTCGTGCAGCGGCGTCGTGACGTAGCGGAAGTGCAGCGGCACCGGCCGCTCCACCCCGGCGATCACCGCGGTCTCGCGCTTCGTGCGCCGGGTGAGGTCCTCACGGAAGAACGTGACGTCGCCGAGCGTCGCGCTCATCAGCAGGAACTGCGCCTGCGGCAGCTCGATCAGCGGCACCTGCCAGGCCCAGCCGCGATCCGGGTCGGCGTAGAAGTGGAACTCGTCCATCACGACGGAGCCGACGTCGGCAGCCGTTCCCGAGCGCAGCGCGATGTTGGCCAGGATCTCGGCGGTGCAGCAGATGATCGGCGCCTGCTCGTTGACGGCGGCGTCGCCGGTGAGCATGCCCACCTTGTCGGCGCCGAACGTGTCGATGAGCTGGAAGAATTTCTCCGACACGAGCGCCTTGATGGGTGCGGTGTAGAAAGTGCGGTGTCCACGCTGCAGCGCCGCGGCGTGGGCCCCGACCGCCACGAGCGACTTCCCCGAGCCCGTCGGCGTCGACAGGATGACGTTGCTGCCGGTCACGAGTTCCAGCAGCGCCTCCTCCTGCGCGGGGTAGAGCGAGAGCCCGCGCTCCTCGAACGCCCAGTCGGTGAAGGCCTCGACGAGAGCGTCCTGATCGTCGGGATCGCGGGGGAGACGGTCGGTCAGCGTCATGATGTGCTCGATCGTCCCCCGTCGCGATCGACGCGCTGCACGGGGCCCTGCCCCGGAAGGAACACCGTATGCCCCACCCGATCCGCTCCCCGCTCGCCGACGACCCGCGGGCACGGTTCGTCGACCTCGGCGGACCGGTCCACCACCAGGTGCATCCCGGGCCGGCGGACGCGCCGCCGCTGGTGCTGGTGCACGGGCTGGGCGGGTCGCACCTGAACTGGAGCCTGGTCGCGTCCGGGCTCGCCGAGCACGGCACCGTGTGGACGCTGGACCTGCCGGGGTTCGGCGGCACCGAGCCGGCGGGCCGCGCGACCACCGTGCAGGCGAACGCGGCGCTGCTCGTCCGGTTCGTGCGCGAGGTCGTCGGCGAACCGGTCGTGCTCGTCGGGAACTCGATGGGCGGGATGATCTCGATCCTCGCCACCGCCGCCGCTCCCGACCTGGTGCGGGGCCTCGTGCTGGTCGACCCGTCGGTGCCGCCGGCCGGCATGTCCGGCATCGACCCCGCCGTGACCACGGCGTTCGTCGCGGGGGCGCTGCCGGGGTTCGGTGCGCGGGCGCTGGCGGTGCGCCGCAGGCGACTGGGCAGCCGAGGCATGACGGTGGCGTCACTGCGGCTGTGCGGTGTCGATCCCGAGGCGGTGCCGGCGGAGCTGCTCGACCGCTCGGCAGCGCTCGTGGATGCCCGTGTCGACCCGGAGGGCATGGATCGCGGGTTCATCACAGCGGCGCGCTCGCTCGTGCTGGTCAACGCCCGGCCGGCCCGCTACTGGGCGACGATGGCCGGCATCAAGGTGCCCGTGCTGCTGATGCACGGCAGCGTCGACCGGCTGGTGCCCGTCGGGTCCGCACGCCGGGTCGCGCGGCGCAACCCGACCTGGCGCTACGTCGAGCTGGCGGCTGTCGGGCACGTCCCGCAGCTGCACGTGCCCGAGCGGTTCGTCGACATCGTCGGTTCCTGGTACGCGGAGCTCATCGGCTGACCCGACCGCGGCGTGTTGCGGCTGTTGTTGCAGATGCAGGCCGCACGCGACCGATGCGCGCCATCGGATCCCGCGCCACCTGATCGGGATCGGGCACACTGCCGGGATGGTGATCTCCCGGCGGGCCCGATGGGCGGCCTACAGCGCTGTGGCGCTCGTGGACGTCGCCGCCGCGGCGGCCCGTGCGCGGCGGCTGCGGCTCCTGACCAAGCCGGCGCTGATGCCCCTGCTGGCGTACGCCGCGGGGCCCGGGGCGCCGCGGGCGGCGCTGGCCGGCGCATGGGCGGGCGACGTCGCGCTCCTCGGTGCCGGCGATGCGGCACTGGCCGGTGGCATCGGCGGTTTCGCCGCCGCGCACGTGGCCTACCTGCGCGACGTCCGCGCGCTGCGGACCGTCGAGGCCCCGGTCGCGGGGGAGCGGATCAGTGCCGCCGTCTTCGGTGCGGCCGCGCTCGCCGCGACCGCCGCGATCATCCCGCGGCTCGCCGACCGTCCCGTCCTGCGCGGTCCGGTGGCCGCCTACGCCGCGCTCGTCACGTCCATGGGGCACGCCGCCGTCGCTTCCGGGCTCCGACGCCGTGATGCCCGTGGACGGGCGCTGGCTGTTGGCGGTGCGCTCTTCGTCGTCTCCGACGGGCTGGTGGCGTTGTCCCTGTTCGGCGGCCCGCGCGCGGGCCGGCCGGCTGCTGCGGTCGAGGCCGGGGTGATGATCACCTACACGGCGGCGCAGGCACTGCTCGCGGCCGCGATCGCCGGCCCGGAGCCATCACGGGCCTGACCGACCTGACGCGGGGGTGGCCGTCCAGCGCTGGAGGTCAGCCGCCGAGCAGGCGGAGCCCGAGCCGTCGGGCCCGGGGCGACACCTTGATCTCGCGGGTCTCGTCGCAGTGGGGGCAGGGGGCGCCTTCCGGGGCGACCATCGGCGCTGCCGTGACGACGTGCCCGCACACCGCGCGGTAGTAGCCGGAGCCGGCAGTCATGCTGGTGAGTTCCGTGTCGGGGACGGCGTGGGACTGACCGTCGTGGACGCAGGTGACGGTGACCGTGACGATCGGGCCGGTGTCGGCCTCGCGCTCGGGGACGGCGGAGACGGGTGCAGGGGCGGGAGCAGGTATCACGGTCGGCTGAGATGACGTGTCACGAACCTGCGGCGGCCATACTCCGACCGGCTCGCTCACACTCATCGATCCACCCTTCCCCGATCCCGTACGACTGTGATTCTGCCGTGCTCGGCTTGCATTCGCAACGGCTCGTGCAACATCATCTGCAAACACGTTTGCAACGCCGACGGCAATCACGTCGGTGATGGAAGAGGTGATGGAGATGTCGTTCGAGATCGAGATCCAGCCGGGTCGCAGCGTCCCCGCCGATCGCCTGGGTGCGGTCGCGTGGCGCAAGAGCCGGGCCAGCGGTGCCGGCAACTGCGTCGAGCTGGCGCCCGTGGGCAACGGTGCCGTCGCGGTGCGGCACTCGCTCGACCCGCACGGACCGGCCCTGATCTACACCGGCGCCGAGATCGCCGCGTTCGTCGCCGGGGCCCGCAACGGCGAGTTCGACGACCTGGTCGGCTGATCGACCAACGCTGAACTGTGCCGGGATCGGGCCGACACGCTAAGCTGACGGGCCAGCTCGTCCGCCGTGCCCCCTGGGAGCAGCTCCGTCGTGCCAGTCCGCCCGGAACCCGATCCCCTGGACAGTGGCCCCACCGTCAACCGCATCCTGCTGGGCACCCAGCTGCGCCGCCTCCGCGAGGAAGCGGGCATCAGCCCCCAGCGGGCCGGGTCGCACATCCGGGCGTCGCACGCCAAGATCAGCCGGCTGGAGCTGGGTCGCGTCGGGTTCAAGACCCGCGACATCGAGGACCTGCTCGACCTCTACAACGTCACGAGCGAACGGGAGCGCGCCGCCTTCCTGGCGATGGCCAACCGCTCGAACGAGCGCGGCTGGTGGAGCCGCGACAGCGACCTCGTGCAGGGCTGGTTCGAGATGTACCTGCGCCTCGAGCAGGAGGCCCAGTCCGTCCGCACCTTCGAGGCGCAGCTCTTGCCCGGCCTCCTGCAGAGTGAGGCCTACGCCCGCGCCGTGATCCGCCTCTTCTTCCCCAGCGTGCCGGCCCACGAGGTCGACCGCCGCGCCCAGATGCGGCTCACGCGGCAGAAGGTGCTGATGCAGCCCGGTGGTCCCCGCCTCTGGGCCATCGTCGACGAGAGCGCGTTGAACCGGCCTGTCGGCTCCAACGCGGTGATGCGCGCCCAGCTCGAGCACATCCTCGAGATCACCGCGCAGCCCAACGTCACCATGCAGGTGCTGCCGTTCCTCGCGGGCGGCCACGCGGCCATGGGCGGCCCGTTCACCATCCTGCGGTTCGCCCAGTCCGAACTGCCCGACATCGTCTACCTCGAGCAGTACAACAGCGCCACCTACCTCGACCGCCGCGCCGACGTCGAGGACTACCTGTGGGCCATGGAACGCCTCGGTGTGGCCGCGATGACGCCCGTGCAGAGCCGGGCGAGAGTCCGCGAGCTGCTGGCCGAGTTCTGAGGCCCGGCCAGCAGCGTCGTCACTCGACGGGCTTGCGGCCGATGCCCGTCGCGTAGAGCGTCTGGACGGGGCTGTTGCTGGGCGTCTTCGCGTCGGGGCGCCAGTCGTTGGCGTAGACCAGGCCCGGCTCCACCATCTCCAGGCCCTCGAAGAACTCCGCGAGCTCGGCCCACGTGCGGAACCGGCCGGTGCCGAGACCGCCCTCGAGGAACGCCGTCTCCAGCTCCTTCGCCCGCGGCTCGTCGTCGTCGAGGAAGTTGGCGGACATCAGGTAGGAGCCGGGGGAGAGCTTCGCCCGCAGCGCCGCGGCCGTGGCCTGCGCCGGCCCGTCCTCGAAGTGGTGGAGGATGCTCGACGTGATCACCGCGAACGGGCGGGCGAGATCGATCAGGCGCAGCAGCTCCGGGTTGGCGAAGATCTCGTCGACGTCGCCGATGTCGGCCTGGATCACGGTCACGTTGTCGTGGTCGGCGAGCAGCGCCCTCGCGTGGGCCAGCACGATCGCGTCGTTGTCGACGTAGACGACGCGCGTGGCGGGATTGCTCGCGAGCGCGATCTCGTGGACGTTGCCGGCGGTCGGCAGGCCCGAGCCGAGGTCGATGATCTGGTCGATGCCGGCTTCCTCGACGAGCCAGCGCACCGAACGCAGCAGCGTGGTGCGCCCGCTGCGGCCGAGCTGACCCACCTCGGGAACGGCCGCGAAGAGGGCCTTGCTGACCTCGCGGTCGATCGCGAAGTGCTGCTTCCCACCGATGACGTAGTCGTACACGCGTGCGATCGACGGCCGGTTCGGGTCGATCTCGGGCGACACCACCGTGCCGTCGATGCCCTGGCCAGCAGTCTGGTCGTCGGTCACGGACCCACCTCCATCGCCCGGCGTCGGGCGTCGTGCAACTCACGAAGTCGAGGGGAGCGCTCCCGGCGAAGTCGCCGTACACCCCCGTGTTGACCAAGCCTAGCGGCGCTGCGCCGTTCGCGAGCCACGGCTCGCAGGGACCCGGCCAACGGTCGATCGCGATCGACGACCTGCCCCACGGGGAGCGGGATCGGGTCAGCTCGGCCTGCGGCCGATGCCTCCGGAATGGAGGGTGTGCACGGGGCTGTCGACCGGGGTCTCCTCGTCGGGCCGCCAGTCGTGGGCGTAGGTGAGACCGGGCTCCACCATCTCCAGGCCCTCGAAGAACTGCTGCAGCTCCGACCAGTTGCGGAACCGGCCGGTGCCGAGCCCGCCCTCGATCATCGCCCGTTCCATGTCCTTCGCGCGCTTCTCGTCGTCGTCGAGGAAGTTGCAGCTCACGAAGTACGAGCCGGGGCTCAGCCGGGCCCGCAACGCGGCGGCGGTCGGGTAGGCCTCGTCGTCCTCGAGGTGGTGCAGCACGTTGGCGGCGATGATCGCGAACGGTGCGTCGAGGTCGATCAGGGCGCGCAGCTCGGGGTGCGCGAAGGTCTTCTCCACCTCGCGCACGTCGGACCGGATCATCGTGACGGTGGTGCTGGCATCCAGCAGCGCGCGGCCGTGCGCCAGCACCATCGGGTCGTTGTCGACGTAGACGACGCGGACGGCCGGATCGATCTCGTGCGCGATCTCGTGGACGTTGCCCTCGGTGGGCAGGCCCGAGCCGAGATCGACGATCTGGGTGATGCCGGCTTCCTGGATCAGCCAGCGCACCATGCGCAGCAGCGTGATCCGCCCGCTCTCGGCGAGCAGCCGCGACTCCGGCAGCACGTCGAAGATCGCCCTGCTGACCTCGCGGTCGATCGCGAAGTGCTGCTTGCCGCCGAGGATGAAGTCGTACACGCGCGCGATGGAGGGCCGGTTCGCGTCGATCTCCGACGACAGGTCCACACCGTCCGGTCCGGGTGCGGCGGCCTCGTCGTCGGTCACTGGGTCTCCCTGCTCGCCCGGAGAACCGGGCGTCGTACACCGTCGGCGCGATCGTAGCCAGTCGATACCCGCCGGGATCAACGGGGCTGCGCCCCTGCCGCGGTCGGTTTTCGCAGGGCAGAGGTCTATCCGTGCACCTGCGCGTGCACCTTCCCGTGCAGCGCGAGGACGTCGAGTTGATCACGCGACGAGCCGAGCCGCTTCGTCCACGACGTGGCGAGCGCGGCGATCCCGGCGTCGTCGAGGTAGTGCGCCTCGCCGAGCTGCCATCCGGCGACGGCGTAGCGGTCGCGGAGCCCGCTGAGGGCGGACTCCGGGTCGGGCTCGGGGCGTTCGCCGACCTCCGGCACCGGCGGCCGCCACGCGTGCAGGTTGAGCGTGACGAGGAACGGCGCGCCGGGCACGCAGACCGCTGCCAGGGCTTCCAGCACCGTCCCGTCGCCCAGTACGCCGCGCAGCAGGCTGCCCCACGGCATGAGCACGTGCACCTCGTCGACGCCGACGAGCCCGTCCGGTGGTCGCTCGGCGGCCGCTCGCAGGAACACGACGTTGGGCAGCCCACCCCGGTCCGCCCGGGCGGCCGCCTTCGCCGAGGTCTTCCGCAGGGCGTCGACGCTCGCGTCCAGGCCGACGACGAGCATCTCGGGACGGTGCCGGGCCAGGTGCAGGACGTGCTTCCCGTCGCCGGTGCCAACGTCGAGGAGCACGCCGGAATGCTGCGCGCGCAGCGCCGCGAACTCGGCGGGTGGAAGATCCACCACGCGTTTGCCGATGATCCGGTGCACGAGCGGTAGTGTTCCCGACCCGTGGACGACGCTTTGCCGCGCCTGGAGCTGACCGGGCATCCCGCGCTGCGCGCCACCCACGTCAAGACGCTGGAGTTCACCCCGGATCGTGACGTCACCGAGCGCGCGACCTGCGTGATCGGCGTGGCCGGCCGGGTCGTCGGATCCGCTGTCGCCGGCCCGGTCAGGATCCGCATCGAGGCCGGCGACGCCGTGGCGACGGTGGACGCCGTGGCGAACCCGGACTGGGCAGGCGGCTCCGCGGTGGTGCGCCGCGGCACGGACCGCAGGCCCGACACGCTGGCCACCGAGGCCTCGGCCGGAGCCGCGCAGCTGCCGCCGGAGCTGCGCACGCCGCATCACCGATCCCGCCACGCGGATCACGGTGCAGCTCGAACGGTTGGCCCGCCGCCCGGACGGGCGCGCCGCACTGGTGCTGGCCTGGGCAGCGCCGGGAACGCTGCCGTCGCCGCGGCTGATCGCCGAGCTCGCCGCCGCCGACGCGGTGGTCGCCGAGGACGCCGACGCGGGCCGGCTCCTCACGCGGTGCATTAGCATTTCTGGCCCGCAGCGGCTCTCCGCCTCGGACGCGGTCGCGGGCCTGCTCGCCGGTCGGCTCGCCCGGGTGCTGGTGGTGGCGACGGCCGGGTTGCCGGGCGCGTCCACCACGGCGGCCCTGCAGCTCCCGGACCGGATCGTGGTCGAGGTGGCGGGCCTGCCCGCGGAGGTCGCGGTCGCAGCGGCCTCGCCGGTGCGCGGGCCCGTCCAGCTGGCAGGGCTCGTGCCGCGGGCGCGGATCGACGCGGTGCTGCGCTCGGCGCCCCCGGAGACCACGCTGGCCGTCACCGTCGCGGCCGGCGACCTCCCGGCGCTGCTGCAACGGGCCGCGCAGCGCCGCGGCACCGGCACCGCCGCCGTCCTGGACCCGGCCTCGGGTGGGCTCGTCCGATGGGGACCGGTCGAGGGGCTGCGCGCGGAGCGGACCAGCGGCGACCTCGCCGTCGCCCTCGACGGGGTGCCCGGCGACGCGGAGCTGGGCGAGGAGCTGACGGCGTTGCTGCGCGCGCTGCTCGCCGACGGGGTGTCGGCCCGGTCGGCCGCACTGGCGCTGGCGAAGGTCCCAGGATGGTCACGCCGCCGCGCCTACGACGCGGTGCTGGGGCTGGCGCCGGACGCCTGAGCCCGAGCTCTCAGGCCAGGTCCGACCAGTCGCCGCGCAGCTCGGCACGCACCGCGGCGAGGTGGCGGCGGCTCACCGGCAGCTCCACCTCGGCCGGGTCGCCGCCGGTGTCGACGTGCACGACGTGGCCGGGGGTGGTCTTGCGCAGCGCGGTGATCCGGCCGCGCGCGACGAGGAACGAGCGGTGGATGCGCACGAAGCCGGCGTCGCGCCAGCGACCCTCCAGCTCGCCGAGCGGCATCCGGACCAGGTGGCTCTCGCCATCGGTGTGGAGGCGGACGTAGTCGCCCTGCGCCTCCACCCAGCGCACCGCCGAGCGGGGCACCATCGTCGTGGTGCCGCCCAGCTCGACGGGCACCACCTCCTCGGCGGCGGGCGCTGCCGAGCCGGTGCGGGCGGCCGCGATGCGGTGGAGGGTCGTGGTGAGCCGGGCCGAGTGCAGGGGCTTGAGGAGGTAGTCGACGGCGCCCAGGTCGAACGCGGCGACGGCCTTGTCCTCGTGCGCCGTGACGAACACGACCAGCGGCGGCGACGGCAGCGCGTTGCACATCCTGGCCAGCTCCAGCCCGTCGACGCCGGGCATGCGGATGTCGAGGAACACCACGTCCACGCCCGGTGCGGTGCTGCCGGTGCGCCGCGGGTCGGCGGTGAGGATCCGCATCGCGTCCATGGCGTTGCTGGCCGTGAGGATCGTGCCGACGTGGTCGTCGGCGTCGAGGAGGTACACGAGATCGTCGAGGGCAGGGCGTTCGTCGTCGACGGCCAGGACGGTCATGCCGTCCATGCCGGGTCCGGCACCGATGGTCGTGCTGTAGCCGTCCAGGATTGCTGCGGTCACGGATGCCCCCACCTCCGGGCCGGGCACGCCTGCCCGACCGCTGTGCTCCTTACGCTCATGCCAACGAGTGACGGGCGGGGTGGAAACGATTCACCGTGGGTGACCGCGCGACGTGCGGTTATGGCGTGCCGCTGCGGTAGTCGATCACCGCGGCACCGCTCGGCGACGGTGTGAGCAGGACGACTGCGTCCTGCGCGGTGGCTCGGTCCGTCGCCGAGCGGATACGGCCGAACGGGTGTCAGGACAGGTGGTGCCGCTCCTGCAGCGCGTAGACGGGCGTGTCGATGCCCTCCTGCCGCGCCTTGAGCTGCAGCGCCAGGTAGAGCGAGTAGTAGCGCGACTGGTGCAGGTTGCCCCCGTGGAACCACAGCCCGTCCTGCTGGGTGGGCTTCCACATGTTGCGCTCCTCGCCCTCCCACGGGCCCGGGTCCTTGGTCGTGTCCGAGCCGAGGCCCCACACCTTGCCGACCCTGTCGGCCATCTCCTGGCCCACGATGTCGGCGGCCAGCCCGTTCATCGAGCCGTAGCCGGTCGCGTAGACGACGAGGTCGGCGGCGAGTTCGGTACCGTCGGCGAGCTTCACCCCGGTCTCGGTCAGCTCCGTGACCTGGCCGTGGACGACCGGGATGTCGCCGTTCGCGACGAGGTCGGCGGCACCGACGTCGATGTAGTAGCCGGAGCCGCGGCGCAGGTACTTCATGAACAGGCCGGACCCGTCGTCGCCCCAGTCGTGGCGGAACCCGGACTTCTCCAGCCGGTCGTAGAACTCCTTGTCCCGCTCGGCCATCGCCTCGTAGGCCGGGATCTGGAACTGGTGCAGGATCCGGTACGGCAGGGACGCGAAGATCGTGTCGGCCTTGTGCGTGGTGACGCCGGCGGCGACGGCGCGTTCCGAGTAGAGGTCGCCGAGGCCGAACTCCATCAGCGAGTCGGACTTCACGATGTGGGTGGAGCTGCGCTGCACCATCGTGACGTCGGCGCCGACCTCCCACAGCGCCCCGCAGATGTCGAACGCCGAGTTGTTCGACCCGATGACGACGACCTTCTTGTCGGCGTAGGCGTCCGGGCCGGGGTGCTGGGAGCTGTGGTGCTGCTCGCCCCGGAAGACGTCCTGCCCGGGCAGGACCGGGATGTTCGGCTTCCCAGAGACCCCGAGGGCGAAGACGAGCTGCTTCGGCCGCAGCACGCGCTCCTCGCCGGCACGGTCGACGGTGACCGTCCACTCCTGGGTCTCCGCGTCCCACTCGGCGCTCTTCGCGGTGGTCGAGCCCCAGTAGTTGACGTCCATGACCCGCGTGTACATCTCGAGCCAGTCGCCGATCTTGTCCTTCGGCGCGAAGACCGGCCAGTTCGACGGGAACGGCAGGTAGGGCAGGTGGTCGTACCAGACGGGGTCGTGCAGGCAGAGCGACTTGTAGCGGCTGCGCCACTGGTCGCCGGGGCGCGCGTGCTTGTCCAGCACCACGTGGTCGACGCCGAGCTGGCGCAGGCGCGCGCCCAGCGCGATCCCGCCCTGACCGCCGCCGATCACCACCACGTACGGCTGGCGCTCGCTGCCGAGCCCCTCCAGCTCCGCCGTGCGCTGCTCCTTCCACGTCACCCGGTCCTTGAACGCCCCGTGGGTCACGCCCCTGGGTCGCCTGGCGCCCTTCGGCTCCTCGTGGCCCTTCAGCTCGTCCAGGGTGGTGAGGAAGGTGAAGGCGCCGTCGTCGGTGAGGCGGACCACGCCGGATCCGCGGCCCACGGCCGTCTCGAACGTGAAGAAGGCGGTGACGACGCCGTCGGCCTCCGTCGGCTCGTCGCCGTCGGTGATGCGGAAGCCGGACGCGCCGGTGCGTGCCGCGGTCTCCGTGAGCAACTTCCGGACGCCGTCGTGGTCCTCGACGGTCGTGATGTTCCACGAGAACGCGACGAGGTCGCGCCAGAAGCAGGTGGGGGCGAACAGGCCGACGGCCCGTTCCACGTCCCCGTCCGTGAGGGCGGACTCGAGGTCGGCCAGCCACTGCTCCGCACGGTGCCGCGCGGGGGCGGCCTGTGGGTCGGGCGCCGGGTCGAGGGTCTGGGTCATGGATCGGCCTCTCCGCTCAGCGACGCCGCCCCGGTGCGACGCCTCCACCCGAACCAACCCGATCGTCGCGCGGAGGGGAAGGGTTGCCGCACCGTCGTAGCCGAGTGACCTGCCACGACGGTCAGGTTCGCGGGGCCTGGCAGGGTGGGTCGGGTGCGGACGCTCGTGGTCGTGGGTGCGGTGAACGTCGATCTGGTCGTGCGGGCGCCACGGCTGCCCGGTCCGGGGGAGACCGTGGTCGGGCCGGAGATGCACCGGTTCGGTGGCGGCAAGGGGGCCAACGCCGCGGTCGCGGCCGCGCGTGCCGGTGTCGACGGGGTCGGGGTGCGGTTCGCCGGGGCCGTCGGCGACGACGAGCTGGGTGCGAGCGCACTGGCGGAGCTGCGTGCCGAGGGGGTCGACGTGTCCGCGGTCGCCCTGCTGGACGGGGTCGCCACCGGCGTCGCGCTGATCGTCGTCGACGAGCGCGGGGAGAACCAGATCGCCGTCGGCGCGGGGGCCAACGGTCGCGTCGACGCGGAGGCGGTGCGGACGGCCGTCGCCGGCGGCGCGGGTGTGCTGGTCAGCACGGAGATCCCCGCCGCCGCCGTGGTGGCGGCGGTCGAGGCGGCCACGGCCGCCGGGCTGGTCTGCGTGCTCAACCCGGCCCCGGTACTGCCCGAGCTCACCGACCTGCTCGAGCGCGGCCCGGTGCTCACGCCGAACGGGGGCGAGCTGGCCGACCTCGCGGCGGCGGCGGGCGTGCCGGGCGACGACCCGTCTGCGCTCGCGACTGCGCTGGCCGAGCGGACCGGCGCGCCCGTCGTCGTCACGCTCGGGGGCGACGGGGTGCTGGTCGTCGAGCCGGGGCGGGACCCGGTGCACCTGCCGGCGGAGCCGGTCACGGTCGTCGACACGACCGGGGCGGGGGACGCGTTCAACGGCACCTTCGCCGCGCGACTCACGGCCGGTGACGACGTGGTCGCGGCAGCGCGGGCGGCCAACGCAGCCGCGGCACGGGCCGTCACGACCAGTGGTGCGCGCGGCTGAGCCGAATGGCTGTGACGGTCGTCACGTAGGCCCAACGTGGCTCTTCTGCCCCCGGTCTGCCCCCGCAACGCCGGACGGGGAGGACCGCATGACGATGCCACCGGAGACCGATTCCACAGCGGAGGACCTGGACGCGACTCGCGCCCGCCTCACTGCTGCTGCCGACCGGGGCGACGAGGGCGCGCGCGTCGAGCTGGGCTGGCTGTGCGAGCTGCTCGGCCGCAGCGACGAGGCCGTCCGGCACTACCAGCGCATCGACAAGAACCCGGTCGCCCTGCGGCACCTGTGGATCCTGCAGGCCCGGACCGGGCACCCCACCCTCGCCGAGATGTACCGCGGGCTGGCTGCAAAGGCTGGTGACGAGTACTCGGGCCGCCGGGAGCACCGGTCGCTGTCCGAGCAGCACGCCACGCGGCTCTTCCTGCAGATGTCGCAGGGCTGGCACGAGCGGACCGACCGGCGCTACCGGCCGCTGGCCGAGGCCGGGGACCCGCAGGCGATGCGGATCCTCGGTGAGATCGCCGAGGGCCGCGGCGACAGCTTCGCCGCCGCCGACTGGCTCGGCCGGGCCTCGGCAGCCGGCGAGCCGGTCGCGCTGTCCAGAGCAGCTGAGAAACAGCGGTCCGCTGCCGTCGGCCGCGGGGTGCTGCTGGTTCTGGGCGCGATCGTGGCCGCCGGGATCGGCTTCTGGCTCGTCCAACCCGACTCCGCGCCGACCGTCAGCACGCCCGTCTGCGATGGGCAGACGATGGGCCCCGGCGACAAGTGCGTAGTGGTGCGCGGGAGCGGTTCGAGCTTCACCTACGAGGAGCGGATGGCCGAGCAGACCGCGGCCCGCACCGCGTGGAAGGGCGACGCGCCCGGTGACGAGATCGCCGGGTGGGTGCTGATCGCCGGCGGTGTCGCCGCCGCGGTCGGCGGAGTGGGCATCGCGTCGCGTGGGGGCCGGTCGTGACCGCGCCCGGGCCGACCCGGACCGTGGCCGAGGCACCGGATGCGGTGCGTGCCGCAGCGTTCGCGCACGGGTTCGGGGAGCGCTACTTCGAGTACGGCGCCGCCGCGTCGAAGGTGTTGGGCACGTGCCTGACCGCGGTGGTGGGCGTCGCCATCTCGATCTTCCTCTGGTCGGGCGTGGCGTCCACCAAGAATCCCGGATTCCTGGTGGTGCTGGCCGTCGCCTTCTCCGTCGGTGGGGCCATGGCGGTGTACTCGGCCGGCCGGGCCCTGATGCGGGCGGGCTCGACCCTCCACCTGTTCGACCGCGGACTCGTGCACGCCGCGGGCGGCCGGGCCGACGCCTACCCGTGGACCGACGCCGAGGTGCGACGGGAGATCACCAACAACGTCCGCGGCAGCACGGTGACCAGCACCGACTACGTGTATCGACTCACCAGGCCGGGATCTCCGGAGTTGTGGCTGGAGTCGACGGCGTTCCAGCTCGCCGATCTCGGCCCGGAGATCGAGCGCCGGCTCACGGCCGCCAGGGCGCCGCTCGACCTGGACGCGGTGGCCGGCGGCCGCACGGTGCGCTACGGCCCGTTCGCCCTCGACATCGCGACGCTGAGCACGCCGAAGGGCGTCGTGAAGTGGACGCAGGTGCGCGCGGTCGACGCCCACCAGGGTGCGGTGCGCGTCTGGCTGTTCGATGCCCGCAAACCCTGGACGGTGGCGGTGTCGGAGGTGCCCAACGTGTTCGTGTTCCTCGCGCTGGCCGACGCGCTGCGCATCGACGCCCAGCGCGGCTGACGCTCTTAACCCGGATGCCGCCGGGGCGGTGACTTCCTACGATCACGGGGGTGCGGCTGCGTGGGGGGCTCGACGACCGTGATCTCGATCCCGACCTGCGCGGACCGGCCCGCTACCTGCTCTGGTTGCTGCGCTGCCAGCCCTGGCGGCTGCTGCGTGCGGTGGTGCTCAGCTCGACCTGGATGACGAGCCTGGCGCTGCCGCCCTACCTGGTCTCCCGCGCCATCGACGAAGGGCTGCTGGCCAAGGACACCGGCCGGCTGCTGATGTGGACGGGCCTGGTCCTGCTCGTCGGCCTGCTCATCGCGCTGGTGGGCATGTACCGGCACCGCACGATGACGCTCATCCGCACCGACGCCTCCACCCGCACGCACCGCGTGCTCGTCCGGCACGCGGCCTCGGTGGGGGCGGCCCTGCCCCGCACGGTCAGCTCGGGGGAGGTCGCGAGCGTCGGCGGCACGGACACGCGCGCGATCGCCGAGTCGATGACGTTCGCGGGCCCGGGCGTCGGCGCGATCGTCGCCTACGTGGTGGTCGGGGTGGTGCTGGTGGGCATCTCCCCGCTGATCGCCGTGGTGGTGCTGGTGGGGGTGCCGGCGATCCTGCTGCTGCTCGGGCCGATGCTGCGCAGGCTGCAGACCGTCCAGGGGGACTACCGGCACAGCCAGGGCGAGCTGACCGCCGGAGCGGGCGACATCGTGGCCGGGCTGCGGGTGCTCGCGGGGCTCGGCGGCCAGCACGGGTTCCACCAGCGGTACGTGGCGCGCTCGCGGGACCTGCAGGACGCCGGCTACCGGGTCGCCGCCACCAACAGCTGGGTGCAGGCACTGGGTCTGGGCGCGCCGGCGTTGTTCCTCTGCGGCGTGGTGTGGCTGTCGGCGCGGCTCGCGGTGCGCGGGGAGATCACCGTCGGCGAGCTGGTCGCCGTGTACGGCTACGTCGCGCAGCTGATCACGC
Source organism: uncultured Actinomycetota bacterium (assembly GCA_963727745.1). Classification (GTDB taxonomy): domain Bacteria; phylum Actinomycetota; class Actinomycetes; order Mycobacteriales; family Pseudonocardiaceae; genus Pseudonocardia. The sequence continues at coordinate 1,263,780 of CAVSHL010000015.1, read as the reverse complement.
CGGTGGCGTTCCTCGTCGACGGGGCGGCCGGGCTCGGCCGCGGGCTGGTCGCGGCCCGGCGGGTCGTGGCCGTGCTGGCGGTGCGACCCGACCACGTCGACCACGGGGCGCGGTCGCCGGCGGTCGGCGACGACCTGCACGACCCGGCGTCCGGGGTGCGGGTGCCCGCCGGCGTGCTGACCGCGCTGGTGGCCGACGATCCTGCCGACGCGGTCGCGGTCGTGGACCGGCTCGGCCGCTTCGCCACCGATTCCACCGTCCCGGCGGCGACCTGGGGCGGCGTGCCGGTCACCGACGTGCCGGTGGACGAGCTGCGGGCGCGGGTGCTGGTGGCCGACAACCTGGCGCACCTGTTCCCCGGACCGCTGCGCACCACGTTCTCGGCCGCTGCCCCCGCGACGGTCGCTTCCGCGCTGCACACCGCCGTCGCCGAGGACGTCGTCGACGGGTTGCCCGGCGGGCTCGACGGCCGCCTCGACGCCCAGGGTCGCAACCTCTCCGGCGGGCAACGGCAGCGACTGCGCCTGGCCCGCGCGCTGGCCGCCGAACCGGAGGTGCTGCTGCTGGTGGAACCGACCTCGGCGGTCGACGCGATCACCGAGGCGGCGATCTACGAGCGGCTGCGCATCGCTCGCCGCGGCCGCACCACGCTCGTCGCGGCGACCACGCCACTGCTGGTCGACCAGGCCGAGCACGTCGTACACCTGGTCGACGGGCGGGTGCGGGCGTGCGGCACGCACCGGGAGCTGCTGAGCGATCCGGAGTACGCGGCGCTCGTCCGTCGCGAGGACGAGGCGGAGGCGGTCCGGTGACCGAGGTGACGGGATCGACGACCCTGCCTGTCGCCGGGCCGGCGGCGGTGCGCCGGGAGGTGCGCGCGCTGCTGGCCGACGACCGTCGCGCGCTCGTCGGGGTGATCGCGGTGACCGGGGTGGCGGCGATCGCCGCCGCGGTGCCGCCGTGGCTGGTCGGGGTGCTGGTCGAAGGGATCGCCGGGACGGGCCCCCACGTCGACGTCGACGTGGTCGCGCTGCTGATCCTGGCGGCCACGCTCGCGCAGATCGGGTTGGTGCGGACGGCACGGCGCGCGGCGGCTCGGCTGGGGGAGCGGGTGGCCCGGCGGATGCGCGACACGTTCGTCGGCCGGGTGCTGGACCTGCCCCTCACCGTCGTCGAGCGGGCGGGTACCGGCGACCTGACCACGCGCAGCTCGACCGACGTCGCCGTCGTCAGCACGACGCTGCGCGACGCGATGCCCGACGTCGTCGTCGCGATCGCCCAGGTGGTGGTGCTGATCGTGGCGCTGTTCGTGATCAATCCCACTGGTCGGGGCGTGTGCGCTGGCGGGCGTGCCGGTGCTGGTGGCGGCCACCCGTCGCTACCTGCGGCACGCCGGGCCCGCCTACCTCGCCGAGGGCACGCGCCGCGTCGGCGGTCGCCGAGGAGCTGGCCGTGACGGCGGAGGGTGGGCGCTCCGTCGAGGCCCTGCGGCTCGGGCCGGAGCGGGTGGTCGCCGCGGACACCGCGATCCGCGCCCTGCTCGCGGCGCGGCTGCGCACCCTCGGCCTGCGGTGTCGGCTGTTCCCCGTGTGCGAGTTCGCCTACGCCCTCCCGTCGGCGGCGATCCTCCTGGTCGGCGGGCTGGCACCGCAGATCGTGAGCCTCGGGGCGGTGGTCGCCGGCAGCCTGTACGCGTGGCAGCTCATCGAGCCGGTGGACCGGATCCTGCAGCGGATGGAGCCCTTGCAGAGCGCGCTGGCGTCACTCGCGCGCGTCGCGGGGGTGGGTGAGGTGCCGCAGGCCGCGCAGGTGGCGGTGCCGCCTGCTGCCGGCCCGGAGGGGGAGCTGCGGGTGTCCGGCGTGCGGCACGCGTACGTGCCTGGCCGGGACGTGCTGCACGACGTCGCCTTGACCGTGGCGCCGGGGGAGCGGCTGGCGCTGGTCGGCCCGTCGGGCGCGGGGAAGTCGACGCTGGGCAGGTTGGTCGCGGGCATCGACCGGCCGCGGCTCGGGACGGTCACGGTGGGCGGCCGGGCGGTCGCCGACCTCGGGCCGCACGAGCGTCGCCGCCGGGTCGTCATGGTCACGCAGGAGCACCACGTCTTCCTCGGCACGCTGCGCGACAACCTGGCGCTGGCCGCGCCGGACGCCACCGACGGTGAGCTGGTCGCCGCCCTGGACGGGGTCGGCGCCCGCTGGGCCGCGGCGCTGCCGGACGGGCTGGACACCGCACTCGGTGCCGGTGGTGTCGAGCTGGACGCGGGGCAGGAGCAGCAGATCGCGCTCGCGCGGGTGGTGCTCGCCGATCCCGACACCGTCGTGCTCGACGAGGCCACGTCGTTGCTGGACCCGGCCACGGCGCGCTCGGCGGAGCAGTCGATGTTCGCCGTGCTCCGCGGCCGCACGGTGATCGCGATCGCGCACCGGCTGCACACCGCGCACGACGCCGACCGCGTCGCCGTCATGGACGACGGCCGGATCGTCGAGTGCGGCCCGCACGACGAGCTGATCGCGGCCGGTGGCGTGTACGCGCGCCTGTGGCAGCACTGGCACGGGTGAGCGTCAGCGCCCGGATCACCCTCAGGCGCTGAGCGCGGACTCCACGTCGGGGTGCAGCGGCAGGATCTGCTGCAGGTTCATCGTGGTCCAGGGGCGGATCACCGCGTCGTTCTCCGCCGGGGCGACCAGCCGCACCGCCGGGCCGAGCGCCCCCGGGCGTGCGGGTGGTGGTGCGCCCGGCGAGGTCGGCGAGGATGCCCAGCCCGGAGGAGCCGAGGAAGGTGACCCCGGACAGGTCGATGACCACGGTGGTGGAGTCGGGGCGCTCCTGCCAGACCTGCTCCAGCGCGTCCATCAGCTGACGTGCGGTGAGCAGGTCGACCTCGCCCTCGACGGTGACGACGGTGGCGGCGTCGCCGGCCGGCGCCACCGCGACGGCCATGGTTGGTCGGTCACCAGTGCTCATGACGGGACACGTTAGTGGGAACCGACGTCCGGCGCCGGACGTCCGTCAACCCTTCACCGCACCGCCGAAGGTGAACGCGCCACCGAGCCGGCGGGACAGGAACAGGTACAGCAGCACCGCAGGCGCCGAGTACAGCATCGAGTAGGCGGCCAGTTGGCCGTAGACCACACCTGCGTACTGGCTGAAGAAGGAGTAGATGCTCACCGAGGCGGGCAGGTCCTCGTTGCGCGTCAGCAGCATGAAGGGGACGAAGAAGTTCCCCCACAGCCCGATGAACGTGTAGAGCGCGACCACCGAGAGGCCCGGCCACATGAGCGGCAGCACGATCCGGCGCAGCGCCGTCATCGGCGAGGCCCCGTCGGTCCAGGCGGCCTCCTCCAACTCGATCGGCACCGAGTCCATGAAGTTCTTCGCCAGCCAGATCGCGATCGGCAGCGCCGTCGTGGCCATGAACAGGATGGTTCCGTAGTAGGTGTTGTCGATCTCCATCGCGACGAACAGCCCGTACACCGGAACCATGATCGCGGTGATCGGCAGGCCGGTCATGAACAGCACCGTGAGCAGGAACGGGCGCTTGAACCGCGACCGGTACCGCGACAGCGGATAGGCGGCGAGCACCGCGCACACCATCGTGACCACCGTCGCCGACCCGCAGAGCACCAGCCCGTTGCGCATGGGCCGGTAGGTGGTCTCCTCGTTGAGCACGGCCCGGAAGTTGTCCATCGACCACTCGCCCGGCCACGCCACCGCGAGGCCGGCCTTCGCGTCGAACGCGGCGAACAGCAGCCACACCAGCGGGACGACGTAGCACGCGCCGATGCCGATGAGCACCAGGTTGACGACGCCCTTGCTGAGCCATCCGCGGGCAGACGGGCGCCGGACCGTCGCCGCCGGACCTGCGGTGCGGGCAGCCGGCGGCGCGGCAGGCGATGCCTGAACGGTCATGTCGGATTCTCCTCCAACCGCAAGATCCGCAGGTAGATCAGCGAGAACACGCCGCCGATGAGCAGCAGGATCAGTGCGAGCGCGGTGCCGTAACCCAGCTGCGAGTACTGGATCGCCTGCTCGTAGGCGAACACCGGCAGCGTGGTGCTCTTGCCGCTCGGGCCGCCCTTGGTCATCGCCCAGATCAACCCGAACACCGAGAGCGTCTGCAGGGTGATCAGCATCAGGTTGGTCGCGATCGAGCGCCGGACCATCGGCAGCGTGATCGAGAACAGCGTGCGCCAGGTGCCGGCACCGTCGACCCGCGCGGCCTCCACGACGTCCTGGGGCACGTCGGAGAGCGCGGCGGAGTAGACGAGCATCGAGAACGCGGTGCCGCGCCAGATGTTCGCCACCGACACCGCCAGGATCGGGATGGTGAACAGCCACTGCTGCCCGGACCCGCCGAACCAGGCCAGCACGTTGTTGAGCGTGCCGCCGTCGCCGAGGAAGCTCAGCCAGAGGTAGCCGATCACGACCTCCGGCAGCACCCACGCGCCGACGACGATGGCGCTCACCAGTGCCCGCACCGGGGCCGCCGCCGAGCGCATCAGCAGCGCCAGCAGCATCCCCAGCACGTTCTGCCCGATGATCGCCGACACCACGGTGAAGAACAGCGTGTACAGCACCGACGCTCGGAAGTCGGTGCTGGTCAACGCCTTCACGAAGTTGTCGACGCCGACGAAGTTCGTCTCCGAGGCGCCCGTCAGCTGCAGGTCGGTGAACGAGATGTAGATCCCGTACAGGATCGGGCCGAGGAGGAAGACGGCCAGCAGCACCACCGCCGGGCCCACCGGCAGGCCGCGCACGAGCGCGCGCTTGCCGTGGGCCAGGCGGTCCGCCGGTGGGCCGCCGGCGGCGACCGTCATGACCCGGCGGGTTTCACGGCGTCGCCGGCGATGGACTTCACCTGCTCGTCGTAGCCCTGTGCCGCCTGCTCGACGGTGGCCGACCCCGTGATCAGCTTCTCGGTGGCGACCTGGATCTCCGAGGAGATGCGCGGGTACACGGCGTAGGCGGGCCGGTACTTCGTGACCGCGACGAGCCCGGCGAAGAACTCGTTGGTCGGGTTCGCCGACAGGTACGACGGATCCTTCGCGACGTCCGACCGGACCGGGATCTGCACGTTGTCGATCGCCCACGTGAGCTGCTGCTGGCGGTCCGACAGCAGCTTGGTCAGCTCCCACGCGCCGTCGGGGTTGTCGGAGTTCTTCGGGATCGCCCAGGTCCAGCCGCCCGACAGGCTGATCTTGCCGGGGGCCTGGCCGGTCTGGGTCGGCATGTACGCGGTGCCCATCACCTTGTTCCAGTCCGGCCACGGGGTGGCGCCGGTCGGCAGCCAGTTCAGGGCCGTGAACGAGCCGTCGATCGCGATGGCGATCTTGCTCTGCGGGAGCAGCTCCTGGCCGACCTTGTTCGTCCAGGTGGTCTGCAGGGCCTGCTGCGCCGTCGGGCCGAGGCCCTCCTTGAACACCGTGTCGACGAACCGCAGCGAGTCGGCGAAGCCCTTGCTACCGGTGATCCACTTCTGCGACGCGTCGTCGTAGAGGCTGTCGGGCGTGCCGTAGAGCAGCATCTCGAAGCCCTGCATCGACGACGCCTCGCCGACGCCCTTGCCGGCGTAGACGTTGAGCGGGATCACGTCGGGCACCTTCGCCTTGACCGCGCGTGCGGCGGCGAGGATCTCGTCCCAGTTCTTGGGCTGCCAGTCGGCCGGCAGGCCGGCCTTGGCGAACAGCTCCTTGTTGAACCAGATCGCGCGGGTGTCGGTCCCGTCAGGAATGCCGTAGGTCTTCCCGTCCAGCGCCTTACCGGCCTTCTTGGCGGTCTCGGTGAAGTTCGACCAGTCCTGCCAGCCGCCGATGCGATCGTCGAGCGGGCGCAGGTAGCCGGCCTGGATGTCGGAGTTGATCTGGAACGTGTCCTCGTAGACCAGGTCCGGCGAGGTCCGCTCCGAGCGCATGGCCAGCTGCAGCTTGGTCGGGTACTCAGCCTCACCGGCCAGCACCGGCTGCAGGTCGACGGTGACGCCGGGGTGGCTCTTCTCGAACTCCGCCTTGACCTTGGTCAGGTAGTTCTTCTGCACCTCCGACGCGCCGAACTGCCGGTAGCTGACCGTGATCTTCGACGTGTCACCCGTCGCGGCGGGGCCACCACCGGACCCGCCGCCGCACGCGGCGACCGTCGCCATCGCGGCGGCGGCCGTCGCGACGGCGAGGACCCGCCTGCCACGCCGGAAGGCCGACGTCGTTGTCTGCCGTGCCATCGTTTTCCCTCTCGTCGAAGCGCGGATCAGGCCCGCGCGAACCGCAGGGTGAGGATCTGGAAGGGCCGCAGCGCCACCTGGACGCCACCGTCGGACAGCGCCGGAGCGTCGTCCTCGAGAGGCCGCTCCAGCAGGTCGGTCACCGCGACGGACGTGGCGTCGAACCCGAGCGCGAGCGTCGCCGTCGCACGTGCCCCGTGCGCCTCGTACACGCGCACGACGACGTCGCCGGACGCCTGCCCGTCGGCATCGGGATCCGCGAGCTTCACCGCGGAGACCACCACGCCGTCGTGGTCGGAGGTGACCAGCGGTGCGACCTCGCCTGTGCCGGAGACGCGCCGCTCGGGGAGGTTGATGCGGAAGCCCTCCCGGGTGGCCCCGTCGACGTCGACGCCGGGCACCAGCGCGTACCGCAGCACGTGCTCGCCCTGGTCGGTCTCCGGGTCGGGGTAGCGCGGGGCCCGCAGCAGGGAGAGCCGCAGCGTGGTGGTCGTGCCACCGTCTGCTCGGACGTCGCGGCGCACGTCGTGGCCGTACGTGGAGTCGTTGACGACCGCGACGCCGTAGCCCGGCTCGCCGACGTGCAGGAACCGGTGCGCGCAGATCTCGAACCGGGCCATGTCCCAGCTGGTGTTCTCGTGCGTCGGCCGGTGCAGGTACCCGAACTGGGTCTCCGCGGTGGACCGCTCGGTCCGCACGTCCAGCGGGAACGCCGCCTTGAGGAACGTCTCCGTCTCGTGCCAGTCGATCTCGGCGGTGCAGTCGACCCGCGGTTCGCCGGGCGCGAGCGTGATCGTCTGGACGGCCGTGGACGAGCCGAACCGGCGCGTGACCCGCACGCCCTGCGGGACCTGCTCGATCTCGTCGACGCCGTCGAGGTCGGTGACGACGCGCCGGTAGGTGTGGTCGACGTCCCAGGCGTCCCAGTGGGCCGGCAGATCGGGGTGGATCTGCAGCAGGTTGCCGGCCAGCCCGGGGGCGATGGCCTCGCGGCCGCTCGCCGCGTCCACGACGGAGACCAGCAATCCGCGGCCGTCGACGCGCGCGGTCACCAGCCCGTTGGCGAGCACGTACCCGTCGCCGTCGACGGTGACCGACACCGGCTCGACCGGCGCCGCCGGGGCCGCGCCACCCGCGGCCACGCCGGACCGCTCGTGCGGGGCGCCGTTGAAGACCAGCTCTCCGGCTCCTTCGCCCGCGAGTGCCTGCTGGGCGGCCGTGATGATCGCGTCCAGCTCGCCGAAGAGCCGCAGGTAGGTCTTGCGGCTCTCGCGGTGCACCCAGGCGATGGAGCTGCCGGGCAGGATGTCGTGGAACTGGTGCAGCAGCGCCGTCTTCCAGATCCGGTCCAGCTCCTCGTACGGGTAGGCGTGCCCGGCGCGCACCGCCGCCGTCGTGCTCCACAGCTCGGCCTCGCGCAGCAGGCTCTCGGCGCGCCGGTTGCCCTGCTTGTTCTTCGCCTGGCTGGTGTAGGTGCCGCGGTGCAGCTCCAGGTACATCTCCCCGACCCACACCGGGGCCTCCGGGTACTCCTCGCGCGCCTTCGCGAAGAACGCGGCGGGCGCCTCGATCTCCACCCGCGCCGCACCCTCCAGGTCGGCCAGCCGGGCCGCCCGGCCGAGCATTTCCCTGGTGGGTCCGCCGCCGCCGTCGCCCCAGCCGAACGGGACGACCGAGCGGTTGGCGCGGCCCTTGTCGGCGAAGTTGCGGACGAGCCGGCCCATCTCGTTGCCGTTGAACTCGGCGTTGTACGTGTCGACGGGCGGGAAGTGCGTGAACACCCGGCTGCCGTCGAGGCCCTCCCACCAGAACGTGTGGTGCGGGAACTTGTTGAACTGGCTCCAGCACATCTTCTGCGTGAAGAACCACGTGGACCGCGACAGGTGCACCAGCTGCGGGAACGCGGCGGTGTAGCCGAACGAGTCGGGCAGCCAGATCTCGTCGGTCTCCACGCCGAGCTCGTCGAGGAAGAAGCGCTTGCCGTGCACGAGCTGGCGGGCCAGCGCCTCGCCGCCGGGCATGTTGGTGTCGGACTCGACCCACATGCCGCCGACGGGCACGAGCTGGCCGGTGGCGACCTTCTCCTTCATCCGCTCCCACAGGTCGGGGCGGTGGTCGCGCATCCACTCCCACTGCTGCGCCGACGACATGGCGAAGATCAGCTCGGGGTGGTCGTCCATCAGCGCGGTCACGTTGGCGACGGTGCGCCCGACCTTGCGGACGGTCTCGCGGAGCGGCCACAGCCAGGCCGAGTCGATGTGCGCGTGCCCGACCGCGCTGACGCGGTGCGCGCTGGCCACCGCGGGGGAGGCGAGCACCGGAGCGAGCACCGACCGCGCCGCGGCCGCCGAGCCGGCGACGTCCTGCAGGTCCAGCGCCTTGTCGAGCGCGTCCTCGAGAGCGCGCAGGATGATCCAACGGCGCGGCTCCTCGAACGGCAGCTCGTGCATCACCCCGTGGAGCACCTCGACGTCGTGGACCAGCTCCCAGACCTCCGCGTCGAAGGTGGCCAGCTCGATGCGGCGGATCCGGTAGAGCGGCTCGTCGCCGGCCGTCTCGATGTCGCCGAGCTGCGTCGGCTCGTTGTGCGAGACGTTCGGGTTCGCGGCGGCCTCGACGTAGAGATCGATGACCTCGCCGCCCTCGGCCTTGTCGGCGATCCGGATCCAGGTGTTGGCCGGGTTGAGGCCCTTGATGGCGGTGCCGTCGGGCCGGTGCGCCAGTCCCTCCGCGGAGAACCCGCTCTGGCCCTGGGCGAACCCGAGGTCGATCACCGCCTCGACGGCTCGGCCGGTCCACGCGGCCGGCACCGTGCCGGTGATGTGGAACCAACTGGTGCCCCACGCCGGTCCCCAGGCCTCGTTGCCCTCGAGCGGGCGGTAGTCGGCCGCGATGCCTTCCGCGGCGGGAACGGGTTCACCGGGTGCGTGCCACACCTCGGTCTGCAGGGGTGCGGTCTCGCCGTACACCGCGGGGCGCACGCGCTCCCGCAGGATCCGGTCGATGCGGGCTTCGACCAGCGTTCGGTCGTCGTGCATGCGGGCTCCTCGGCTCAGCAATGAGCTGGTCGGACGGGCAGGGGGGACGTTAGATTCAATGCTTTAATGCGTCAATGGTCGTTCACGTGAGCGGCCGTACCGTTTGCGTGACGGGAGGAGGGGCGATGGAGCCACCGCGCGGGATGTCGCTCTTCGCCTGGGTCAAGCAGGCTCTGCTCGACTCGATCGCCCGCGGCGAGTTCACCCCCGACCAGCCGTTCGTCACCCAGCGGGAGATCGTCGAGCGGTTCGGGGTGTCCACCACGACCGCGGTCCGCGCGCTGAACGAGCTCGTCGCGGACGGCGTCGTGGTGCGCAGGCGGGGCCGCGGCACCTTCGTCGCGGCCCGACCGGCGGTCGCGCGCACCGCGTCCGGCGCCGCCACCATCGCCTACATCAGCCCGGACGCCGGCAGCGGCCACGAGTCGGTGCTGCTGGCCGGCCTGACCGCCGAGTGCGGCGAGCTCGGCCACCGCGTCACCGTCGAGCACACCAGCGGCATCGAGCACGAGGTGCAGGTGCTGCGCGCGCTCGGCACCGGCGAGCATCCGGTGGACGGGATCGTGTTCTTCCCCCGCGAGCGCACCCTCGCCGCCGGCGTCGTCGAGGAGCTCCGCCGCGCCGGCCGACCCGTCGTGCTCGTCGACCGCTACTTCTCCGACGGCCCGACGGATGCCGTGCTGTTCGACGACGAGGCCGTCGGCTACGACGTCACCGTGGCGATGATCGAGCGCGGCCACACGCACCTCGCCGTGCTGTGGAGCGAGGTCGCGGTCACGAGCGTCCGGGACCGGCTGGCCGGGCACCGCCGGGCCCTGCGCGAACACGGCCTGCCCGAGCTGCCGGAGTGGTCGGCGCTGCGCACCTACAGCGGACTCGGCGTGGTCGCGCGCCAGGAACGGCTGCTCGACTGGCTCGGCTCCGCCACCCGGCCGACCGCCCTGATCGGCGGCAACGCCCCGACCGTCGCTCTTGTCGTGCACGATCTCCTCGCGCTGCGGACCGATTTCCCCGGCTCCCTCGAGATCGCCAGCATGGACCAGTCGCTCCCGTTCGACTCGGCGTCGCCGCTCTCGGTCGTCTCCGCCGGCCTGCCGACGCGAGTCATGGGCCGCGAGGCCGCACGACTCATCGCGTCCCGGCTCGGAGGCGACACCGGCCCGTTGCGGCACGTCGTGCTGCCGGCCGAGGTCCGGGTGGCCGACCGCGGCCGCAACACCCTCGGCGTGATCGGCGCCGCTCCCTAGTGGCGGGCCGCCTCGCCTCATGATCGCGTCCAGGTCACTGTTTCGGCCCTTTGGAGGGCGGAGACAGTGATCTCGACGCGATCTTCGCCCGACTTGATCTCTGGCCGATACGGGCCGGAGCTTGCTCCCGTGTCGCGACCGTGATGGGCCGGATGCGTGAACGTCACCGAGTCGGGTGCATGGCGGACGCCAACTGTGGGTACTCCCGCCCATGGCTGGCACGCAGGATGCACGTGGCACCGGGCGCGATGGTGCCGGCGAGAACGGACCGGTGTCCGAGCAGGCCGCTGCTGACGTCGCGCAGGTGATGCGCGGGAAGCAGTGGCTGCGACGGGTCGTCGAGCTCGCGGATGCTGCGCGCGGCCCCCTCGCCGTCGATGGTCCCGGTGTGCCGAACCGTGCCCCGAGAGCCTCCTGACCGTTTCTGCAGTGTGAACAGGGTCACAACCACCAACCCCCTCCCGAGACGAGCGGTCGTTCCCCGTGCCGCCGTCGCAGTCGGTGAGGGGAGGACTGCGGCGGCGGCCACCGGTACCGTCCGCGGCCATGGGCGACGATCGGCGCGATCCCCGCGTGGACGACTACATCGACGGGTTGCTGCCGTGGCAGCAGGAGATCTGCCGCGAGGTCCGTGAACTGGTGCTCGCCGCGGATCCCGAGGTCACCGAGACCATCAAGCGCACCGTGCGGCCGTACTTCGTCTGCCACGGCAACGTGGCCGCGCTCCTGGCCGCGAAGACGCACGTCAACGTCTTCCTCTACGACGGGGCGATCGTCCCGGACCCGGACGGGATCATCACCGGTGGGCACGACAACTCCACCGCACGCACCGTCGCCGTGCAGCAGGGCGGCACGGTGCCGGCGGAGCCGTTGCTCGAGATGTTCCGCCGCATCGTCGCGGACAACCGGGCCGGTGGCTGGCGCAAGCTCAAGAAGACCTGAGCGGCGAACCCGGTCGCGGCCCGGCATACCCTGTGCAGGTGACGGCGCAGCCGGCACCGGAGGGGGTGCCCGACCTGGTCGCGCCCATGCACGTCTCGGCCGGATCCGGACAGGCACCCGTCGGGCCGGACTGGGTGGTCGAGCTGGCCTGGACCGGCCATCGCTGCATCGCCTACGTCGACCCCGCCCGCGAGCCGGGGCGCCGCGTCCGGCTGCTGTCGGCCAAGGACGTGTCCATGACGGCGGCCTATCCCGAGCTGGCTGCGCCGCTGGAGCGCCGCTGCCCGCCCGGCGGCATGGTGCTCGACGGCATCGTCGTCGCCCGCGGCGAGGAGCACGCGCCCCGGGCCCGGCGACTGGCGCGCCGCAGCGCCCGTCACCGGCCGAGCGAGGCGCACATCCGCAGCGTCCCCGTCGACTTCCAGGTGGCGGACCTGCTGTGGCTGGACGGCCACAGCACCGTCGACCTGCCCTACCGCGACCGCCGGGCCCTCCTGGACGGATTGGGGTTCGACAGCGCACCGGTGTGGAGCACCTCGCCGCTGCCGCTCTCGGAGCTGGACACGATGCTGCGGATCGCCGACGCCAAGGGCGTCGACGCGCTGCACGCCCGGCACCTGGGCGCCCGCTACCGCCCCGGTGGACGGTCGCCCCTGTGGGTGAAGGTGCCCGTGCCGCGGGTGCGGCAGGTCGTGGTTGGCGGGTGGACACCCACCGACGTGCACCGCGCGGACGCGATCGCGAGCCTGCTCCTGGGCGTGCCCGACGGGGCGGGCGGGCTGCGCTACGTCGGCCGCGTCGGCGTCACGGGCGAGCACCGCAGGCGGATGTCGGCGCTGGTGCAGCTGCGGCGCCCGCTCGCACCGTTCTCGGGGGCGGTGCCGAGCGAGGTGGCGCGGCACGCGGTGTGGGTCGCGCCGGAGCTGGTGGGGTCGGTCGAGTTCACCGGCTTCAGTGCCGGCGGGCGGCTGCGGCTGCCGCGCTGGCTGGGCCTGGTCGACCCGGCCGAGCGGCTCGACCCGGCGGATTTGCGCGACCGTGGCCAGGCCGGCGACACCGCCCGCTGGGCCCGTCCCGAAGCCGCGCTCCCCACCGAGCCACCCACTGAACCGCCGCCCGCACCGGAGCCGGCGATCGAGCCGGAGCCGGTTGCGGAGGCGCCACCGGATCCGGGGCCGCCGACCGAGCCGGTCGAGCCGCCGGTCCCGCCGGCCGGTGAGGCCCCGCGCCGGCTGGAACAGCACTTCGTCTACAACGCGCTCAACACGATCGCGGCGCTCATCCGCACCGATCCCGGACGTGCCCGTGAGCTGCTGTTCGGGTTCGCCGACCTCTCCCGGGCCGCCGACCAGCCCGGCGACGCCCGCGCCCGGCTCGGTGGCGAACTTGACGCCGTCCGCGGCTACCTCGCGCTCGAACAGGCCAGGTTCGGGGCGCGGCTGCGCGTCGAGATCGACGTGCCGCAGCACCTGCACGGCCTGTCCGTCACCCCGATGGCGCTGATCACCGCGGTGCGTGACGCGGTCCAGCGCGACATCGAGCCGCTGCCCGACGGCGGCGTGCTCTCCGTGACCGCGGTGCCGGCCCCCGAGGACGGCGCCGACGGCGCTGAGCTGCACATCCGTGGCGGCGCGGGCGACGCGGTGGTGGTCGCCGCGTCTCCGCTCGGCGCAACCGTGTGACCTGTTCAGTGCTGATCGCGTGCGGTCGGTACCGTTCGCGCATGCTCGGGCTGCCCGATGGCACGCGTGCGTGCCTCTTCGATCTCGACGGCGTCCTCACCGACACGGCCAGCGTCCATGCGGCGGCCTGGAAGCAGATGTTCGACGACTATCTGCGGGCCCGTGCGGAGCGCGACGGTACGCCGTTCCAACCGTTCGACGTCAAGGCCGACTACGGCCCGTACGTCGACGGGAAGCCGCGGCTGGACGGCACCGACTCGTTCCTGCGCTCGCGCGGCATCGAGCTGCCCCTGGGCGGCGACGGCGACGCGCCGGACGCCGAGACCCTCACCGCGCTGTCCTCGAAGAAGAACGACCTGGTCCAGGAGAAGATCAGGACGGTCGGCGTGGACGTCTACCCCGGCTCGGTCACGTTCCTGAAAGCGGTGAAGGCCGCGGGGCTGGCCACCGCGGTCGTGTCGTCCTCGGCCAACGCGGCGCAGGTGCTCGAGGTGACCGGCCTCGCGCAGTACATCGACCACCGCGTCGACGGGGTGTCGGCCAAGGAGCGCGGCCTGCCCGGCAAGCCCGCTCCCGACACGTTCCTCGCCGCTGCCGCCGATCTCGGCGTGGACAAGTCCACGGCCGTGGTGTTCGAGGACGCGCTGGCCGGCGTCGAGTCCGGGCGGGCCGGTGGTTTCGGGTTCGTCGTGGGCGTCGACCGGCTCGGGCAGGCCGATGCGCTGCGCGAGCACGGCGCCACCGTGGTCGTCTCCGATCTCGCGGACCTGCTGGAAGAGGACTCATGACGCCGGATCCCCGCCCGTTCCTGGTCGAGCCGTGGCAGGTGCGCGAGCCCAAGCTGGATCTGGCCGCGCTCGGGCAGACCGAGTCGGTCTTCGCCCTGTCCAACGGGCACATCGGGCTGCGCGGCAACCTCGACGAGGGCGAGCCGCACGCCACGCCGGGCACGTACCTGAACTCGTTCTACGAGAAGCGGCCGCTGCCCTACGCGGAGGGCGGCTACGGCTACCCCGAGTCCGGGCAGACGATCATCAACGTCACCAACGGCAAGCTGTTCCGGCTGCTGGTGGAGGACGAGCCGTTCGACCTGCGGTACGGGCAGCTGCGCCACCACGAGCGCACGCTGGACCTGCGGGCGGGCACGCTGACCCGCGAGGTGGAGTGGACCTCGCCCGCCGGGCGGGCGATCAAGGTGCGCAGCGTGCGGATGGTGTCGCTGACCCAGCGCGCCATCGCCGCGATCCGCTACGAGGTGGAGGTGCTCGACGCGCCCGCGCTGCTGGTCCTGCAGAGCGAGCTGGTCGCCAACGAGCAGCTGCCCATCAAGGCGGGCGGCGACCCGCGGGTGGAGGCGGCGCTGACCGACCCGCTGATGGGGGAGTTCCACCGGGCCGGCGAGACGAGCGCCACCCTGATCCACAGCACCCGGCAGTCCGGGCTGCGGATGGCGGCCGCGATGGACCACGAGGTGCGCGGCCCGAAGGGCACGGAGATCTCCACCGAGGCGTTCGCGGACATCGCGCGCACCACGGTGATCACCCGCCTGGAGCCGGGCACGACCCTGTCGGTCGTGAAGTACCTGGGCTACGGCTGGTCGTCGCAGCGTTCCCAGCCCGCGCTCTACGACCAGGTGCGGGCGGCGCTCGCCGCCGCCCGTTACACCAGCTGGGACGGCCTGCTCGCCGAGCAGCGCGAGTACCTCGACGGCTTCTGGGCCACCGCCGACGTCGAGCTCGACGGCGATGCCGAGCTGCAGCAGGCGATCCGTGTCGCGATCTTCCACGTGCTGCAGGCGACCGCCCGGGCGGAGCGGCGGGCCATCGGCGCCAAGGGCCTCACCGGCGAGGGCTACGACGGGCACACGTTCTGGGACACCGAGACGTTCAGCCTGCCGATGATGTCGTTCCTGGCGCCGGACGCGGCCGCTGACGCGTTGCGCTGGCGGCAGTCGATCCTGCCGCTGGCCCGGGAGCGGGCCGAGCAGCTCGGGCTGCTGGGCGCGGCGTTCCCGTGGCGCACGATCCGCGGGCACGAGTGCTCCGGCTACTGGCCGGCCGGCACGGCGGCGTTCCACATCAACGCCGACATCGCCGACGCCGTGCGCCGCCACGTCGCCGCCACCGGTGACGTCGCGTTCGAGAAGGAGGTCGGCCTCGAGATCCTGATCGAGACCGCCCGGTTCTGGCGGTCGCTCGGCCACCACGACGCGTCCGGCCAGTTCCGGATCGACGGGGTCACCGGGCCCGACGAGTACACCGCGATCGTCGACAACAACGTCTACACGAACGTGATGGCGCAGCTGAACCTGCGTGTCGCCGCCGACGTCGTCGCCCGGCACTCGCGGGCGGCCCACAAGCTCGGGGTGAACTCCGAGGAGATGGCGAGCTGGCGCGACGCCGCGAAGGCGATGCGCATCCCGTTCGACGACGTCCTCGGGGTGCATCCGCAGGCGGAGGGCTTCACGAACCACGAGCCGTGGGACTTCGAGAACACCCCCGCGGACAAGTACCCGCTGCTGCTGAACTACCCGTACTTCGACCTGTACCGCAAGCAGGTGGTGAAGCAGGCCGACCTGGTGCTCGCGATGCAGCTGCGGCCCGACGCCTTCACCGACGAGCAGATGCGCCGCAACTTCGCCTACTACGAGGCCGTCACGGTGCGCGACTCGTCCCTGTCGGCGTGCACGCAGGCGGTGATCGCGGCCTGGACCGGACACCTCGACCTCGCCTACGACTACCTGGCCGAGTCGGCGCTGATCGACCTGAACAACCTCGCCGGCAACTCCGACCACGGCGTGCACATCGCGTCGATGGCCGGCACGTGGACGGCCATCGTGAACGGGTTCGGCGGGATGCGCTGCGACAACGGCGGCATCTCGTTCGCGCCGCGGCTGCCGCCCGCACTGAGCCGGATCTCGTTCGGGCTGATGTGGCACGGCCGCAGGTTGCGGGTCGCCCTCACCCAGGGCGATGTCGAGTACACGCTGGTCGACGGCCCGCCGATGCGCCTGACCCACCACGGCGAACCGGTGGCGCTCGCCGACGAGCCCGTGAGCCTGCCGATCCCGCCCGCCGAAGCCGTCGACCCCGTGGAGCAGCCGTACGGTCGGGCGCCGCGGGCGCGGCATCCCGGTGGCTGATCGGTGACCGACCCCGAGGTCGGTCGCGAGCCGGACGGTCGGCAGGAAGGTCCCCTGCAGCGGGCCGACCGCAACCTGATCGAGCTGCTCCAGGAGCTGCGGGTGGCGCAGACCGGCGTGCAGATCCTGTTCGCCTTCCTGCTGTCCCTGTCGTTCACCGACCGGTTCGCCGAACTCGACGGGGCGCAGCGCGTCATGTACGTCGTGACGCTGCTGCTCTCCGTCGCGACCACCGGGCTGATGATCGCCCCGGCCGCGGTGCATCGGCGCACGTTCGCCCGCGGCCGGAAGGCCGAGACGGTGGCGCTCGGGCAGCGGCTGTTCACCTACGGGCTGGGCACGCTCGTGCTGACGCTCTCGGGCGCCGTGCTGCTCGTGCTCGACGTCGTCGTCGGACGGGCCTTCGGCATCGCGGTCGGAGTGGGCACCGTGCTGGTGCTGGGCGGGTTGTGGTTCGTGCTGCCGCTGCGGTTGCTGCGCGGCGCGCCTCAATAACGCATCGGCCGCTTGCCGACCAGCGTCCACGCGTGGGCCACCCGCCCGTCGCGCATCGCCAGCACGTCGATCCCGCCCGCGACGGTCCGTCCGTCGACCGTGCCGGTCCAGAGCATCGCCGCCGTGCGGCGCTCCACGTCCAGCACGGGCTCGCGGTGCGCCGCCAGCACCAACCCGGCCCGCGACGCCCGGAACCGCTCCACGTAGGCGGCCAGCGCATCGGGGCCGCAGACCTTGTCGGCGCCGTCCGAGTCTGCCCCGTCCGAGTCTGCGCTGTCCGGCTGCCGGCCGAGCCAGATCGTCACGTCCGGGGCCACGACGTCGGCGACGCGGGAGGTGTCGCCGTTCCACAGCGACGTCCAAGCCGCGACGGTGGCGGCGAGCTCCGCCCTGGACGCGGTGCCGGAACCGGCGACGTCGGGTGCCGGAGCGCGCCGCTCGCCCACGATCGTCCAGTTGTCCTCGACCAGACCGTCGCGCAGGACGCAGACGTCGGCGCCGGTCAGGACGGTGCCGTCGCGCAGTGTCGCGTCCCAGGTGTAGGCGAGGCGGTCGTTGCCGTCGATCACGAGCGTGCGTGGTGCGAACCGGATGCCGCGCCTGCGCTGGTAGGCGGCGACGAACTGCTCGGTGGCGGCCGGCCCGACGATGTCGTCGAGGCCTGCGGCGGTGCCGGCCCACTGCCGGCCGCCGGGGGCGATGAGGTCGTGCGCGAGGGCGGCGTCGTGGCTCCACATCGCGCACCAGGTGTCGGGGATCTTCTCGGTCTCGGTCATGGGTCGAGCTTCGAGCCCGTCGGCGACACCGTCCTGTCGGTGATTCCGGCCAGTCCCGGATCGGCCCAGTCCCGGATCGGTTCAGTCCCGGATCGGTCGGGCCCGGATCCTGTCCAGCTCCGGTTGCAGGTCGACGTCGCGGCGCGGGGCGGTCTCGGCGGTCGCGGTGGTGGCCTCGATCCGGTCGACGCGGAACCCGCGCAGACCGGACCGCAGCCGGCACCACGCCAGCAGGTACCAGCCGTCGTGGCCCCACAGCACCCCGAGCGGCTCGACCGCGCGCCGCGTGCGCGCCCCCACCGCGTCGACGTAGGACAGGTCGAGCACCCGTCCCGACGCCAGTGCCGCGGCGATCACCGCGCCCGTCGCCGGCACGGGATCCGCGCCGACGGTGTCGAAGACCAGTCCCGCCAGTCGCTCCTCGACCCGCCGCACGTCGGCCGGCAGCGTGGCACGTACCTTCTGCGCCGCCGAGCGGGCGTCGACCTGGAACGGCGAACCCTGCGCCGTCCGCACGGCGACGGTGATCGCCAGTGCCTCGGCGGGGGTGAGCGCGAGCGGGGGCAGGGTGCGGTCGCGGTCGAGTGCGTACCCGCCGGTGCGCCCCGGCTCGGCCCAGATCGGCACGCCCGTCTGCCGCAACGCGTCGAGATCCCGTTCGATCGTGCGGACGCTCACCTCGAAGCGTCGGGCCAGCCAGCTGGCACTGCGTGACCGCGGCGCGACCGCCCGCAGCTCCTCGACGAGCGCGTAGAGGCGGTCGGTGCGGTTCACCGCCGCACGCTATCCGGCAGGGAGGGGACGCCGCCGGACCGCTCACCTCGCACCGGCGGCTGATCGACCCGGATCGGTACGTTCCCGCGGCACCGGCTCTGTACCGCTGGTAAGTTGGTCAGTCTGCTTCCTGGAGCCACGGCGTGAAGGTGACCTGCCGGTGTCGAACAGCACTACCCCGACCACACCCGACACGGACGACGGGATCGAGCACGAACGCGACTACGTCGCGATGTTGTACGGGCACCTCGACGCACGTCGCGCCGAGACGGCAGGCCGGCTGCAGTCGGTGCTGCACGACGAGACGGTCGGCACGCCGCAGGCGCTGACCGAGCGCGATGCTGCCGCCGCGATGTACACCGACCGGCTCGCGGCGCTGCGCGCGGCCGAGCACGGCCTGGTCTTCGGCCGCCTCGACACCGACGAGGACGAGCGCCGCTACATCGGCCGGCTGGGGCTGCTCGACGAGCAGAACGAGTACGAGCCGCTGCTCATGGACTGGCGCGCGCCAGCGGCCCGGTCGTTCTACACGGCCACCGCGGCGTCCCCGGAGGGGATCCGCCGCCGCCGGCACCTGCGCACCCGCCGCCGTGAGCTGCTCGCCGTCGACGACGAGGTGCTGGACCTCGACGACCCCACCGCCGGCAGCACGTCGCGCAGCGGCCTGACCAGCGAGGCTGCGCTGCTGGCCGCGGTCGGCGCGCGCCGCACCGGCCGCATGGCCGACATCGTGGCCACGATCCAGTCCGAGCAGGACGCGATCATCCGCTCGAAGCCCTCCGGGGTGCTGGTGGTGCAGGGCGGCCCCGGCACCGGCAAGACGGCCGTGGCGCTGCACCGTGCCGCCTACCTGCTCTACACCCACCGCGACCGGCTGGCGCGCCGCGGCGTGCTCGTCGTCGGCCCGAACCCGACGTTCCTGCGCTACATCGGCCAGGTGCTGCCCTCGCTCGGCGAGACCAGCGTGGTGCTCGGCACGGTCGGGCAGCTGTTCCCGTCGCTGGACGCGCGCCGGGCCGAGCCTGTCGCCGTGTCGGAGGTGAAGGGCCGCGCCGAGATGGCCGCGGTGATCGCCGCTGCGGTGCGCGACCGCCAGCAGCTGCCCCGGCGCCCGATCCGGCTCGTCGTCGAGCAGCAGGAGGTGCGGCTGGACCGCGACGTCGTGGGTGCGGCACGCACCCGCGCGCGGCGTTCGCGCAAGTCGCACAACGAGGCCCGCCGGATCTTCCGCAAGGAGGCGATCCGCCTGCTCGCCGAGCAGGTGGCGCGCAGCATCATCGGCTCAGCGGGCACCCGCGGGCTGCTCGACGCCGGCGACCTCTCCGACATCCGCGACGAGCTGAGCGAGAGCCGGAACCTGGCCCGCGAGCTCGACACGCTGTGGCCGACGCTCTCGGCGCAGGAGCTGATCACCGACCTGTTCGCGGACGAGCGCAAGCTGAACACCGCGGCGCGCCGCCTGCCTGCGGCGGAGCGGGCGCTGCTGCTGCGCGAGCGCTCCGACGCCGATGCCGACCCGGCCACCGTCTGGTCGCCCGCCGACGTCCCGCTGCTCGACGAGGCGGCCGAGCTGCTGGGTGACGACGGGTCCGAGGCGGCGGCGCGGGAGGCCGAGGCGCTGCGCGAGGAGATAAGCTACGCGCAGGGCGTGCTCGACGTGCTGGACCTCGAGGAGGACCTCGACGACGAGCTGCTGCGCGCGGGCGACGTCGTCGACGCCGACCGGCTGGCCCAGCGCCAGGCCGTCCGGCGCTGGGACTCGACGGCCGACCGGGCCGCCGCCGACCGGGAATGGACCTACGGCCACGTGATCGTGGACGAGGCGCAGGAGCTGTCGCCGATGGCGTGGCGCCTGGTGATGCGGCGCTGCCCGACCAGGTCGATGACGATCGTGGGCGACATCGCGCAGACCGGCGACCTGTCCGGCTCGTCGTCGTGGCAGGAGGCGCTCGGCCCGTACGTCGCGAACCGGTGGCGGCTCGAGCAGCTCACCGTCAACTACCGCACCCCGGCCGAGATCGCCGTAGTCGCCGATGACGTGCTGGCCGTGATCGAGCCGGGGCTGGCCGCCCCACGTTCCGTGCGCACCACCGGTGTGCCGCCGCGCGCGGTGGCGGTCGACGCCGCCGGCCTCGACGACGCCGTCGCGAAGATCGTGATGGAGGAGTCGGCCGAGGTGGGGGAGGGCCGCACCGTCGTGCTGGCCCCGCTCGCCCGGGTCGATGCGCTCCGCGAGCGGATCGTCGGACCGCCGGACGGCTCGTCCGGGTCCGAGGTCGACCTGGAGGCACCGGTCGTGGTGCTGCCGATCAGCTCCGCGAAGGGCTTGGAGTTCGACGCCGTGGTGCTCGTGGAGCCGGCAGAGGTGCTGGCGGAGAGCCCGCGCGGCGCCAACGACCTCTACGTCGCGCTGACCCGCTCCACCCAGCGGCTCGCCGTGGTGCACACCGGGCCATTGCCGGATCTGCTGCATCGGCTGAACTGAGCCGTCGTGCCCTGGTTCAGGCGGCCGGACCCCGCCGCCGAGGTCGGGCCGATCCTGCGCGCGACGCCGGAGGAGGGCGAGACCTGGGACGACCCGTCCGAGGATCTGCTCTTCATGCTGTTCGAGGACATCGAGGAGGGCCAGGCAGGCTCGTTCCTCATCGTCGAGCGGTTGACCGACCCGAATGGGCAGACCTACGGGCAGGTGCTCCGACACGACGACGGGAGCTACACCGTCGAGTACCGCGACGGCGGAGCCGATCGGCACTGGGGCACCGGCGCCGTCGACTTCCGCGCGGCGCACGAGCTGCTCACGGCGTGGGCGTTCGAGCGCGACGGTTGGCGGGAGCTCGCGACCTGGGAGCAGGTCGAGTTCTGACCCCCGGCCGGCTCAACGAGCAGCCCCTGACCTGCGCTCGACCAGTGCCGCGATCCCGTCGAGTGTGCGGGCGAGGCCGAACGTGAAGGCGTGGTCGGCGGAGTACGCCGCCTGCTGGTGCTCCCCGGCGGCCGCGCCGACCCGCACCGCGAGCGGTGTCGCCGCGGCGTCGAGGTAGCCGGCGAGCCGCGGTCCTGCGTGGGCCCAGAACTCCTGGGCGGCCTCGGTGGTGGAGGTGCGGCGCGCCCGGTCGGCGGCGGAGCGGACGTAGTCGAGCACGAACGAGAGCGCCGCGTCGCGCTCGACGTCGGTGAGGCCGGTGCCGTCGAACGCGCGCAGCTCGCGGTCGTACTTCGCGATCGTGCCGGGGCCGACGGCGACCCGGTCGTCGACCGCGTCGAGCAGCCACGGCCGGGCCCGGTACAGCTCCGCGTTGGTCTCGGCGACAGCTCGGACGCGATACCGCCAGCTGCCCTCGACGGTGCCGGCGGGGAGTGCGGCGAGGGCGGTGTCGACCATGAGGACGATCAGGTCGTCGCGGCTGCCGACGTAGGTGTAGAGCGACATGGCGGGCAGGTCGAGCGCCGCGGCGACGTCACGCATGCCTACGGCGGCGAGGCCGTCCCGGTCGGCCACGGCGAGGGCGGCCTCGACGATCGCCGACACCGTGGTGCGCCGCCGTGGCCCGCGTCGGCTCGGTGGCGGCGCGGCCGGATGGTCGCGCCAGAGCAGGTCCGTGAGATCGGGTGGCACGATCACTCCTTTCTCCGTACGATGTACATCGTACGACGTACAGAGTCTCAGGAGGTGCTCGTGCCGGTTACCTCGGCCGCCGTGTCGCTCAACGTTCCCGACGTCATCGCCTCGGCGGAGTTCGCGAAGCAGCACTTCGGGTTCGTCGAGATCATGTCCACCGACGGCGTCGTGTCGCTGCGGCACGAGGCCTCGGCTCTGCAGGTGATCTTCCTGCGCACGGGCCTCGGCACCTTCAAGCCGGTCGACATCGCCGGATCGGCAGGGGAGGGCCTGCTCGTCGTCCTCGTCCTGGACGAAGGCCTCGACGAGGAGTTCGCCCGCATCGCCGCCGCCGGCGCGCCCGTCGCCACCCCGCCGGAGACGGAGCCGTGGGGTGAGCGGTACTGCCAGTTCCGCGACCCCAACGGCATCGTGTGGCAGCTCGTGCAGTGGATGTGAGCTGGTGATGCATGCCGGCCCGGCGGAACGGCCGGGCCGGCTGCTTGCTCACATCGGGGTGACGTAGGCCCCGCTGATCCCGCCGTCCACCAGGAACGTGCTCGCCGTGATGAACGACGCGTCGTCGCTGGCCAGGAAGGCGACGGTGGCCGCGATCTCCTCGGGCCTCGCGAACCGGCCCAGCGGGATGTGCACCAGGCGGCGCTGCGCCCGTTCCGGGTCGGCGGCGAACAGCTCCTGCAGCAGCGGGGTGTCCACCGGGCCGGGGCACAGCGCGTTGACGCGGATGCCTTCGCGGGCGAACTGCACGCCCAGCTCGCGCGACATCGCCAGCACCCCACCCTTGGACGCGGTGTAGGAGATCTGCGAGGTCGCAGCACCCATCACGGCCACGAACGACGCCGTGTTCACGATCGAGCCCTTGCCGGCCCGCTGCATGTGCGGGATCGCGGCCCGGCAGCACAGGTACACCGAGGTCAGGTTGACCTCCTGCACGCGCTTCCAGGCTTCCAGGCTCGTGGTGAGGATCGAGTCGTCGTCGGGCGGGGAGATCCCGGCGTTGTTGAACGCGACGTCGACCGAACCGTAGGTCTGGGCGGCCGCGTCGAACAGCGCGTTGACCTCCACCTCGGAGGTGACGTCGGTGCGCACGAACAGGCCGTCGACCTCCTTGGCGGCGGCCTCACCCGCGGTCGGGTCGATGTCGCCGATGACGACCTTCGCGCCCTCCTGGGCCAGTCGCCGCACCGATGCCAGCCCGATGCCGCTGCCGCCACCCGTGACGACAGCCGTCCTGCCCTCGAATCTTGCGCCGAACCTCACGTGCTGTTCCTCTCTCGTGCTGCGGCGACCAGGGCGCCGAAGAGCCGGGGATCGTCCTGCTCGGGATGCCACTGGACACCGACCACGAAGGATCGCTCGTCCAGCTCGACAGCCTCGATCGTGCCGTCCGGCGCGCGGCCGGTGACGACCAGGCCGTCGGCGAGCCGGTCGATCGCCTGGTGGTGGTGGCACTGCCCGGCGACCGTGGCACCGAGCGCGGCCGCGACCCGGCTACCGGGCTCGAGCGCGACCTCGGTGGTGCCGAACACGCCGGGCGCCGGGTTGTGCTTCTCGTGCCCGACCACCTCGGGCAGGTGCTGGTGCAGCGTGCCGCCCAGCGCGACGTCGAGCAGCTGGTGGCCGCGGCAGACCGCGAGCAGCGGGATGCCGAGCTCCAGCGCGCGCTCGATCACGGCGAGCTCCGTCGCGTCGCGGCCGGTGCGCGGTGCGCCGGTGCGCGGATGCGGCATCGCGCCGTACCGGTCCGCAGCCACGTCGGGACCACCCGACACGATCACGGCGTCGAGCCGCTCCACCGCAGCCGCCGCCTCGACCAGCGGCGGGATCAGCACCGGCACTCCGCCGGCCGCGATCACCGAGTTCGGGTACGTGAACGGCAGCAGCACTGCCTCGAGGTCCCAGACCCCGAAGGCCGCCTGCTCGCCGTAGGCGGTGATGCCGACAAGTGGTCGGGATTCAGAGCCGCTCGAAGCCACGCCGCCGCTCCCAGTCCGTCACCGCCGCGTCGAACGCCGTCAGCTCGATCCGCGCCGCGTTCGAGTAGTGGTCGACGACCTCCTGCCCGAACGCGTCGACGGCGGCGGTCGATCCGGCGAACAGCTCAGCGGCCTCACGCAGCGTGGACGGCACCCGCGGCGCGTCGCTGCTGTACGCGTTGCCGGCGAACGCCGGTTCCAGCGGCAGCTCGTTGTCGATGCCGTGCAGGCCGGCCGCGATGAGCGCCGCGACGCCCAGGTACGGGTTCATGTCGCCGCCGGGCACCCGGTTCTCCACCCGCATCGACGGGCCGTGCCCCACCACGCGCAGCGAGCAGGTGCGGTTGTCCAGGCCCCAGGCCACCGCGGTGGGAGCGAAGGAGCCCTCCGCGTAGCGCTTGTAGGAGTTGATGTTGGGTGCGAACAGGTAGGTGAACTCCCGCAGGCACGCCACCTGGCCGGCGAGGAAGTGCTCGAACGTCG
Organism: uncultured Actinomycetota bacterium; assembly: GCA_963727745.1. Lineage (GTDB taxonomy): Bacteria > Actinomycetota > Actinomycetes > Mycobacteriales > Pseudonocardiaceae > Pseudonocardia. Next base: position 1,239,391 of record CAVSHL010000015.1, on the reverse strand, counting down.
GGGAGAAGCCGTGCTCGCCGTCACCTGCGAAGACGTTGCCGTCGTCACCGCGCAGCGAGATGTGGATGTGGCAGGAGTTGCCCTCGCGCTCGTCGTACTTGGCCATGAACGTCAGCGACATCCCGGCCTGGTCGGCGATCTCCTTGGCCCCCGTCTTGTAGACCGAGTGGTTGTCGCAGGTGGTCAGCGCGTCGGCGTACTTGAAGGCGATCTCGTGCTGGCCGTAGTTGCACTCGCCCTTCGCCGACTCGACGACCAGGCCCGCACCGGCCATCCCGTTGCGGATGCGGCGCAGCACGGGCTCCACCCGGGAGGTGCCGAGCAGCGAGTAGTCGACGTTGTACAGGTTCGACGGGCGCAGGTTGTGGTAGTTCGCCTGCAACGCGGCGTCGTAGGTGTCGGCGAAGAGCATGAACTCCAGCTCCGTGCCGACGTCGGCGACGAGCCCGCGCTCGGCGAGCCGGTCCAGCTGACCCTTGAGGATCTGCCGGGGCGAAGCGACCACCGGGGAGTCGTCGGCCCACACCACGTCGCACAGCACCATAGCCGTGCCCTCGTGCCAGGGGACCAGCCGCAGCGTCGAGAAGTCGGGGCGCAGCACGAAGTCGCCGTAGCCGCGCTCCCAGCTCGACATCGCGTAGCCATCGACAGTGTTCATGTCGACGTCCACGGCGAGCAGGTAGTTGCACGCCTCCGCGGCGTGCGGCACGACGTCGGCGAGGAAGTACGGCGCGGCGCACCGCTTGCCCTGCAGCCGCCCCTGCATGTCGGTGAACGCCAGCAGCACGGTGTCGATCCGGCCGTCGTCGATCTGCGTGCGCAACTGCTCCAGCGTGAGCATCCCCTGCCTCATGGGGCGCACACTACGGGTCACGTTCCGGGTGGTCGGCGGGTACGGCGGGTCCTATGCGGAGGGTCGCCGACCGGGTGCGCTCCGGGCACGACCTCACACACCGCCGGGCCCGTTCACACACGTCCGAACGTGTGTGAACGGGCCCAGCCGTGTGTGACGTCGGAGGGCGGGCGCTGCACGCCGCGTTCGCGCGTCGCTCGCAGGCGCACCCGTAGTGTGGCTGCGTGACCGATCTTCCGGCCCGCGCCCGCATCGTGATCATCGGCGGAGGCGTCGGTGGCGCTTCGATCGCCCACCACCTCGCCGAACGCGGCGAGACCGACGTCCTGCTCGTCGAACGCTCCGAGCTGACCAGCGGCTCGACGTTCCACTCGGCAGGACTGGTCGGCCAGCTGCGCTCCGACCCGGCGCTGACCCGCATGAACGTGCACTCGGCCCAGCTCTACCGCGATCTCGACGTGGGGTGGGTGGAGACTGGTTCGCTGCGGCTGGCGTCCAGCCCGGAGCGCATGGAGGAGATCCGGCGCCAGCACGGCTGGGCCAGCCGCGCCGGCCTGCCGCTCGAGCTGATCTCGCCCGACGCGGCCCGCGAGCTGTTCCCGCTGATGAGCACGGACGGCGTGCTGGGCGCCGCGTTCACGCCCACCGACGGGCAGGTCGACCCGTCGCGGCTGTGCATGGCGCTGGCCGCGTCCGCGCGGGCGAAGGGCGTCCGCATCGCCCAGCAGACCCGCGTGGTCGGCATCGACACCGCCGAGGGCCGGCAGGGCCGTTCGGTCACCCGGGTGCGGACCGACAAGGGAGACGTCGAGACCGAGATCGTCATCGACGCCGGTGGCATGTTCGCCGCGCAGATCGCCGAGCTCGTCGGCGTGCGGGTGCCGGTGGTGCCGATGTCGCACCAGTACGTCGTCACCGCGCCGCTGCCGGCCGGCTCGCTGCCGGACGGGCGGACGCTGCCGTCGCTGCGCGATCCCGATCTGCTCGTCTACTACCGCCAGGAGATCGACGGCCTGGTCATGGGCGGGTACGAGCGGCAGTCGGCACCGGCGTGGGCCGACCACCGGCCGCCGTCGGACTTCAACGGCAAGCTCCTGCCTCCCGACTGGGACCGGTTCGACGAGATCGTCGAGAACTCGCAGATCCGGGTGCCGATCCTGGCGCAGACCGGTGTCCAGTCGATGATCAACGGGCCGGAGGCCTTCACCCCCGACAACGAGTTCTGCCTCGGCGAGACCGAGGTGGCGGGGTTCTTCGTCGCGGCCGGGTTCTGCGCCCACGGCATCGCCGGCGCCGGCGGCATCGGCCTGGTCATGGCGAACTGGATCGTCGACGGCGACCCCGGCATGGACCTGTGGCACATGGACGTGCGCCGCTTCGGCCCGCAGTACCGGTCGCCGCGCTACACGCTCGCGAAGGTCACCGAGAACTACGAGAGCTACTACGACATCCGCTACCCGGGCACCGAGCGGGAGGCCGGCCGGCCGCTGCGGACCTCGCCCGCGTACGGCTGGCACGCCGAGCACGGCGCCGTCTTCGGTGAGAAGGCCGGGTGGGAGCGGGTCAACAACTACTCCGCCACGGGCATCGAGGACCTGCGGCCGAGCGGCTGGGCGGGCCGGAACTGGTCCCCGTCGGTCCAGGCCGAGCACGCGGCCGTCCGCGAGTCGGCGGCGATCTTCGACGAGTCGTCGTTCGCGAAGATCGAGATCACCGGCCCGGACGCGGCGTCGTTCGTGGCGCACGTCTTCGCCGGCCACGTCGATCGCGCTCCCGGCACCTGCACCTACACCCAGGCGCTCAACGAGCGCGGCGGCATCGAGGCCGACGTCACCGTCACGAGGCTCGGCGAGCACGCGTTCTCGCTGGTCACCGGCACCGCGTTCGGCCCGCACGACCTCGGCTGGCTGCGCCGCCAGGCCCGGCTCACCGGCGCCGACGTGCACCTGGCCGAGGTCACCGCGGCCTGGGCGTGCTTCGGCATCTGGGGCCCGCAGTCGCGGGAGCTGCTCGCGCCGCTCACCCCGGCGTCGCTGGAGACGATCGACTTCCCGTACCTGACCGCACAGGAGACCACCGTCGCCGACGTGCCGGTGCGCGCCCTGCGCGTCACGTACGTGGGCGAGCTGGGGTGGGAGCTGTACTGCCCCACGGAGTTCGGCGCGGCGCTGTGGCGCGAGCTGGCCACCACCGGCGCAGTCCCGGGCGGGTACAAGGCGATCGAGAGCCTGCGGTTGGAGAAGGGCTACCGGGCCTGGGGCTCCGACATCGGCCCGGAGACCACCCCCGATGAGGCCGGCCTGCGGTTCGCCGTCCGCGACGGCGGCGGGTACGTGGGTGCCGAGGCCCTCGCGGCTGCGCGCGAGCAGGGGATCACCCGCCGGCTCCGTGCGCTGGTGCTCGACGATCCGCGGGCCGTCGCGCTCGGCGGTGAGCCGGTGCTCGCCGGCGACCGGGTGGTCGGGCAGGTCACGTCCGGCGGCTTCGGGTACACCGTGGAACGGTCCATCGCCTTTGCCTACCTGCCCGCGGACGTGTGGGAGTTCGGCAGTCGCGTCGAGGTGGCTGTGGACGGCGTGCCGGTCGGTGCCGAGGTGGCACGCAGCCCGCTGTACGACCCGAAGGGGGAGCGGGTCCGCACCTGATCGACCGCACACAGCGCCGGGCCCGTTCACACACGTTCGAACGTGTGTGAACAGGCCCAGGGGTGTGTGACGTCAGCCTGCGAGCGCCGCCAGCACGCCCTCGCCGTACTTGGCCAGCTTGTTCTCGCCGATCCCGCTGATCCGGCCGAGCGCGGCGAGGTCGGCGGGCATGGTGGTGGCGATCTCGCGCAGCGTGGCGTCGTGGAAGATCACGTAGGCGGGCACGCCCTGCTCGCGGGCGGTGGCGCCGCGCCACTCGCGCAGCCGCTCGAACACCGGCGCGGCCTCGGCGGGCAGGTCGACCTGCGGCTTCCCGGTGCGGGTGCGCGTGCGGGCCGCCTTCTTCGGCTCGCGGCGCATCATCATCTGGACCTCGCCGCGCAGCACCGGGCGGCTGGCCTCCGTGAGCACGAACGTCTGGTAGGTGCCCTCCACGGAGAGCACACCCTGCGCCATGAGCTGCCGGATCACGCCCCGCCACTCAGTTTCCGACAGCTCGGTGCCCACGCCGAACACCGACAGCGAATGGTGGTCGAACTGCTCCACCTTGGGAGTGCGCTTGCCGAGCAGGATGTCGATGATCTGGCCGGCGCCGAACTTCTGCCGCCGCTCCCGGTCGAGCCGGTACACCGTGGAGAGCACCTTCTGCGCCGCCACCGTGCCGTCCCACGACTCCGGCGGGGCCAGGCAGGTGTCGCAGTTGCCGCAGGGCTGCCCGGTCCTGCCTGTGAGGTCCTCGCCGAAGTAGTTGAGCATCCGCACCCGCCGGCACTGCACCGTCTCGCACAGCGCGAGCATCGCGTCGAGGTGCTGGGAGAGCCGGTGCTTGTGTGCGCGGTCGCCCTCCGAGTCGTCGATCATCTTGCGCTGCTGGACGACGTCGGCGAGGCCGTAGGCGAGCCACGCCGTGGACGGCAGCCCGTCGCGGCCGGCGCGGCCGGTCTCCTGGTAGTAGCCCTCGACGGACTTCGGCAGGTCGAGGTGCGCGACGAACCGCACGTCGGGCTTGTCGATGCCCATGCCGAACGCGATCGTGGCCACCATGATCATCCCGTCCTCGCGGAGGAAGCGGGACTGGTTCGCCGCGCGGACGGGCGCGTCGAGGCCGGCGTGGTACGGCAGCGCCTTGATGCCCTGGGCGGTCAGGAACTCCGCGGTCTGCTCCACGGACTTGCGCGACAGGCAGTAGACGATGCCGGCGTCGCCGTCGTGCTCGCTGCGGATCAGGTCGAGCAGCTGCTTGCGGGGCTCGTTCTTCGGGGCGATGCGGTACTGGATGTTGGGCCGGTCGAAGCTGGCGACGAAGTGCTTCGCATTCCGTGGAGCGTCAGCGGAACGGGCATCGAGCTCATCGAGCCGGGTGGCGATCTCGGCGCGGGTGGCCGCGGTGGCGGTGGCGGTGAGCGCGATGCGCGGCACGTCCGGCCACCGCTCATGCAGGCTCGAGAGCATCAGGTAGTCGGGCCGGAAGTCGTGGCCCCACTGGGAGACGCAGTGCGCCTCGTCGATCGCGAACAGCGCGATCGTGCCGCGCTCCAGCAGCCGCACCGTGGACTCCACGCGCAGCCGCTCAGGAGCGAGGTACAGCAGGTCCAGCTCGCCTGACACGAACGCCTGCTCGACGAACCGGCGCTCGTCGAAGTCCTGGGTGGAGTTGAGGAACCCGGCCCGCACGCCCAGCGCCCGCAACGCGTCGACCTGGTCCTGCATCAGCGCGATCAGCGGCGAGATCACCACCCCGACACCGGGCCGGACCAGCGCGGGGATCTGGTAGCACAGCGACTTGCCACCACCGGTGGGCATCAGCACCAGCGCGTCGCCCCCGCCACTGACGTGCTCGACGATCTCCGCCTGATCGCCGCGGAACGCGTCGTAGCCGAAGACGCGGCGCAGGACATCGAGCGGGGTGGTCGCGACGGTGTCGGGGAGCACGAGCCCAGGGTAGGCCCGAGGCCCGACAGTCGGACCCAGACCTCGACGTCACACATCGTCGGGCCCGTTCACACACGTCCGGACATGTGTGAACGGGCCCGACGGTGTGTGAGCTCAGCCGGTGGCGGCGGGCCGCCGGGTCGAACCCCAACTCCGGATCGACGTCACGTCGTTGGTCGGCGGAGCCAGTGCTCGAGGGCGCGGAGGTCGTTCTGGGGGAATCGGCCGGCGCGCCATCTGCGTGCGTACCCGTCCTCGCCGACCCGGGTCAGCAGTGCACGTGCGGCGGTCGCCACCGAGCGGACGAGAGTACGCAGGGGTACGTCGGAGTGGAGGATTTCGTGACCCTCGCGGTCGGGCTGCTCCGCAATCCGGTCGGGGAACTCCAGGATGCGCACATGTGCGTGCGCGAACGGGTCGACGGTGATGAGCCAGCGGCACTCGGACGGCTCGGAGTCCCAGGACAGTCGTTCGTGTCGGTGGCCGGTGGTGACCCGCACCAGGGCGGCGAGCAGGTCGTCCAGGGCTGGGGTGAGATAGGACGCGTACAGCCGGCGCTCGCCGTGCGTGCTCCCGAGGACGGCGAGCAACCAGCCCATGTGCACCAGGTCGAGCTCGACGGAGAACGCGTCCGGCGACTGTGGCTGGAACCGGGTGCGGGACGGGGCGATCGTGAGCATTTCGCGGATGTGGGCGGTCTTCGGGTCGGGGAGCGCGCGGGCCAGGTACGTCTCGTCCAGCGGCTGGACGAGCGTGCGAAGCTCACGTGCGGCCGTGGTCGGCAGTGCGTGCAGCGCGGTGCGCAGCTCCGCACGGCAGACGACGGGATCGCGCCGCTGGCAGTTGGGGCATGGGCACGGTTCGGGTGCGCAGTCGTCCAGCTCGCGGGCGGGGCTGCGGACGAACACGGCCCAGCGGCGGACGGATTCGGCGATCGCGCCGGCGCGTAGCCGGGTGCGTTCCAGCTCGGCGATCGCGCGGAGCGTCGACGCGGACACTCGATCGACCTGAGGGATCGTGTCTCCCGGCCGCAGGGCGCGGGGGTGGAGGGTGCGGAGCCGGCCGGGGCGCTTACGCGGCATGGCCCTTTCTGATCGTCACGATGGTGATCGTCCCACCACCGGGCCATCCGGCATCTCGGTGGTGGGACGACGACCGTGCGACCGAGGGCGCGGTCAGCCGACGGCGAGCACCGTGCCGGCCGCGACCGTGCGGCCGCCCTCGCGCACCGCGAAGCTCAGGCCGGGCTCCACGGCGGCGGGGGAGCCGAGCACGACCCCGACCTCCACCGTGTCACCGGGCGCAGCCGGTGCGGCCAGCACCAGCCGGCCGGGCACGTCCGCCGTCCGCAGGAAGAACTGCGGCCGGTACCCGTCGACGACCGGCTTGTGCCGCCCGCCCTCGGCCTCGGTGAGCAGGTACAACCGCGCCATGAACGACGCGTGCGCCGCCACGGTGCCCGGCGCCGCGAGCACCATCCCGCGCCGCAGCTGATCACGGTCGATCCCGCGGAGCAGGAGGGCCGCGTTGTCGCCCGCCTCGCCGCGGTCCATCGGCTTGCCGAACGTCTCCACCCCGGTGACGACCGCGGAGAACCCGCCGCCGACGGCCTGGACGATGTCGCCGACCGCGACGGTGCCGCGCTCGATCGCCCCGGTCGCGACGGTGCCGCGCCCGGTCACGGTGAGCACGTTCTCCACGGGCAGCAGGAACGGCCCGTCGAGGTCGCGCGGCGGCAGCGGCACGTGCTCGTCGACAGCGGCGAGCAGCTCCAGCACCGACGCGACCCACACCGGGTCACCCTCCAGCGCGCGCAGCCCGGAGGTGCGCACGATCGGCGAGCCCGGGTACCCGTGCTCGGCGAGCAGCTCACCGAGCTCCAGCTCGACGAGCTCGAGCAGCTCCGGGTCGGCGCCGTCGGCCTTGTTGAGCGCCACGACGAGGTGCTCGACGCCCACCCGTTGCGCGAGCAGCACGTGCTCACGGGTCTGCGGCATGATCCCGTCCTTCGCCGACACGACCAGCACCGCGCCATCGAGCTGGGCGGCACCCGTGATCATGTTCTTCACGTAGTCGGCGTGGCCGGGCATGTCGACGTGGGCGTAGTGCCTGCTCGCCGTCTCGTACTCGACGTGGCTGATCGTGATGGTGATCCCGCGGCGGGCCTCCTCGGGCGCCCGGTCGATCTTCTCGAACGGCGTGTACTTCGCCCCGCCGTGCTCCGCGAGCACCTTGGTGATCGCCGCGGTGAGCGTGGTCTTGCCGTGGTCGACGTGCCCCATCGTGCCGATGTTGAGGTGCGGCTTCGACCGCACGTAGGCCTGCTTGGCCATGACCTTTCCCCTGACTCCTGTCCCTGGACGCGTGACCCCGCAGCGGGGCGACCCCTGCCCACGGGGTCACGTCAGGACTGGTGGGGAGGGGTCAGCGCTCTGCGCCGTCCAGGAGGAAGAAGGCCATGCGGTAGATCATCCGGTACGGGGCAACGGGATTACTGGTACGAGACGAACACCGGCCTCGTCGGGCCCACGGCCATCGTCTGGGCGGGCGTGAACGTGGGGGAGTCCTCGTCGATGAAGTTCTTCCAACCCCAGTGGATGTTCGACGGCGGCCCGGCGTGCAGGCCGTTCCAGGTGGCGAACTTCAGCGCCGGCGTGCCGAAGCCATCGGCGTGGATCACGACGGCCAGCTCGTCGTGGCCGGTGTCGAGCCGCTCCCGTCCGCTGATCATCGACGAGCGGAACTGATGCACCATCAACAGCTTCTGCGGCAGCGCCCGCTCACGGGTGAGCCCGGCGAGCCAGTCGATCACGGCGTTCACCTCGTCGATGCCCACCGAGCCGATCTGGGCGCGATGCACCTGGGCCGGTCCCAGCCGCCACTCGGGATCGAGCGCCAACCCGACGTTCGGCTCGGCGAGCAGGTCCGCGTAGCGCCGGGCCTGGGAGAGGAAGTCCGAACGGCCGGGCTGCAGGTCCAGCACCACGTACACCCCGGCAGCGGCGGCGGCGTCGACCCACGGCCGCAGCTGCGCCACCGACGCCTCGGCGGAGAAGTCGCCGTCGGGACCGGCCCCCGCCGACGCGACGGTGGCGATGAGCTCGAACGCCGGCACCACAGGTTCGCCGGCGACCGACGCGTACTGGGCCGCCAGCTGCTGCGCACGGCGCACGGCGCCGCTGACGTCCTGCTCGCCGAGCACACCGAGCGCCGGCGCACCCGGGTGGCCGTACAGCGCCACCATGGTCCGACCGGGGAAGAGCACCTGCCCGCCCCCGGGCAGCTGCCTGCCGGCGTTGCTGGTCGCGAGCCGGGCGGCGAGCCGTGCGGGCGGCCCGAACGCCGCACCCAGCGCCACGACGTGTCCTGCCACACCCGGCGCCGGGCCGGTGCGGGGATCGCCCGCGCGTACCGTCGCGACCCGGGCCCCGGCGGCCTGCGCCACTGCGACCGCCCCGACCTGCGCCGCGGACCCATCGGTCAGCACGAGCAGATCCGCAGGCCGCGGCGGGGCGACGGCGGGCAAGCGGTCGGCGGACGGGACGGTTCCCAGCTCGGCCGCCGCCGCCCAGCGCTGCGCCCCGACCCCGACTGCCCACACCGCTGCGGCGCCGAGCCGGGAGAGTTCGGCCTGGACACCGGCCGGATCACCGGCTGAGGTCGGCACGGGGAACACGGGGATCCCCCGACGGACGGCCTCGGCGACCGCGGTGGGTGTCGCGGGATCGTCGGCAGCCACCACGACCGCGGCGGGGGAACGGCGCAGCAGCTGCCGGCTCGTCGCCACGGCGATGGCGTCCGGCCCGTCGTCGGGGAGCACGACGACCGCAGGGTCCGGGAGGACGGCGGCGACCGCCGGTAGCGGGACGGCCGGGTGCCGGGCCGGAGCAGCCTTCGGGCCGGCGGAGGCACCGGTGAGCAGGACCGCGACCGCCGTCACGGCCATCACGACCATCCGTGCCCGCAGTGTTCTCACCCCCACCACTGACGGTAGTTCACCCGTCGCGCACCGCGGTGGACGCGCGCCGGAGGCACGCATTGAATTGTGATGGCGGCCACTTGCTGACAGGTAAGTAAGTGTGATTGGGTCCCCGCACCACACCCCTGTCCGGTCGGCGTCGATCGGGAGAGGAAGCGCCATGCGCACTCATCGTCCGGCCCGGTTCCTCGCCGCCGCGGCCGCTCTTGCCACCATCGCCGTCACCGCTGCCTGCGGGGGAGGGACGAGCAGTAGCGCGCCGGCATCCGGCGGCTCCTGCGAGCCCGCCCCGCCCGGCACGAAGGTCGAGCTGACGTTCACCTCCTGGGTGCCCGGCATGCAGAAGACCGTCGACCTCTGGAACCAGACCCACCCCGACATCCAGGTCAAGTACACCGAGGTCGTCGGCGGCAACCAGGGCACGTACCAGTCCTACGCCAACCAGATCAAGGCCGGTCAGACCGGCGACCTCGGCATGATCGAGTTCGGCAACCTGCCCAATTTCCGGTTGCAGAACGGCCTGTCGAACATCGGCTCCTGCAAGCCCGTGACCGACGGCATCGGCCAGTACCCGGAGTGGACGCAGTCGCAGGTCTCCTTCGGTGAGCAGGGCGCCGCCTACGGCGTCCCCATGGACGTCGGACCGCTGGCGCTCTACTACCGCAAGGACCTGTTCGACGCGGCCGGCCTCAAGGCGCCCACCACCTGGGACGAGTACGCGGCTGCCGCGGCCGTCGTCCAGGGCAAGGGCGGGTTCATCGGCAACTTCATGTCCGACCAGCCCGCCTGGTTCACCGCGCTGGCCTGGCAGAACGGTGCCCGCTGGTTCTCCCAGCAGGGCGGCGTGTGGAAGGTCGACATGAGCGACCCGAAGACCACGCAGGTCGCCGAGTTCTGGCAGAAGCTGATCTCCGCCAAGCAGGTCAACACCGTGCCCGGCATCGGCAACGTCGAGTGGAAGGCCCTCGACACCGGCCAGGAGTGGACGCTGATCGGCGCGCCGTGGACGGCGAAGCTGCTGGAGACCAATGCGCCGTCGACCTCGGGCAAGTGGGCCGTCGCGCCGCTGCCGCAGTGGACCGCGGGTGGCACGTCGGGCGGTAGCTGGGGTGGCTCGGCCGCTGTCGTCTGGACGACGTCCAAGCACCCGTACGAGGCGTCGCAGTTCGCGATGTGGGCGTTCGGCGATCCGGCGGCACTGGCGCTGAACAACCAGAACGGCGGCCAGTTCCCGGCGCACGACGGCCAGACGAACCTGCCGGCGCTGTCGCAGCCGTACCCGTACTTCGGCGGCCAGGTGATCTGGAAGGACTTCGCCACGGCCAACGACCAGGTCGATCCGTCGTTCACGTGGGGCCCGACCATGACCGACACGTTCGACACGATGTCCAACGGCTTCGGCCAGGTCGTCAACGGGCAGGGCGATCTGGCCGGCGTGCTGCGCACTGCGCAGCAGAAGTCGGTCGACACGATGAAGGCGCAAGCGATCCAGGTCGGCTGAGCCAGCCGGACCAGGGAGGGCGTAGACCCATGACTGTCTCGATCGAGGGGACGACGGTGGGGCCCGGCGTCGCGGATGGGTCGGGGCCGGCGATCGGCGCCGGCCCGTCCGCGCGTCCGCGGCGCGCCCGCAACCTCCGGGCCGGGCTGATGTTCCTGGCACCGTTCCTGGTGCTGTTCGCGGCGTTCTACCTGATCCCGATCGGCTACTCGATCGTCGAGTCGCTGCGCACCGTCACCCGCAGCGGCACGTTCGGGCCGGTGCAGGAGGTCTGGGGCGGGCTCGTCCAGTACGAGGCGGTGTTCTCCAACGCCCAGTTCTGGGCGAGCCTGCGCCGGGTGCTGGTGTTCTTCGTGATCTCCGTGCCGCTGCAGCTGGGCATGGCGCTGGTGTTCGCGCTGCTCCTGGACTCGCCGGTGCTGAAGGCCAAGCGGTTCTTCCGGCTGGCGTTCTTCGTCCCGTACGCGGTGCCGGGGGTGGTCGCGGCGATCATGTGGGGCTTCCTCTACGCACCGCAGCTCTCGCCGTTCACGCTGATCGCGCAGAACCTCGACCTGCTCGGGCCCGGTCTGGTGATCTTCGCGATCGCGAACATCGTCAACTGGGTCTACACGGGCTACAACATGCTGATCATCTACTCGGCGCTGCAGGCGATCCCGACCGAGCTGACCGAGGCCGCGCGCATCGACGGCGCCGGGCAGTGGCGGATCGCCTGGTCGATCAAGATCCCGATGGTGGCTCCGGCCCTGGTGCTGACGGGCGTGTTCTCGATCATCGGCACGCTGCAGCTGTTCAACGAGCCGCTGGTGATGCGCAGCGTCTCCAGCGCGGTGCAGACCGACTACACGCCCAACATGATGGTGCACGCCGCCGCCAACATCCCGAACTACAACCTCGCCGCCGCCTACTCGGTGGTGCTCGCGCTGGTGACGTGCGTGCTGTCGTTCACGTTCCTCAAGTTCACCCAGAGATCGACTGAGAGGCGGGCCGCCGGATGACCGCCACCGTTCTCCCGGTCGGCCACCACCGCGCGACGAAGCAGAACCCCATCTCCGTCGCTGCCGCGACGCTGTTCATGGTGATCTTCACCGGGTACTTCCTGGCCCCGATCTGGTGGCTGGTGGTCTCGGCGTCGAAGCCGCGTTCGGAGCTCACCACCGCGACGGGCCTGTGGTTCGGCGACTCGTTCGTGCTGCCGCAGAACGTCGCCGAGACCCTGACCTTCGACGACGGCCTGTTCCTGCAGTGGATGCTCAACAGCATCGTCTACGCGGGGCTCGGCGGCGCGATCGCGACCTTGATCGCCGCCATGGCCGGCTACGGGTTGGCGAAGTACGTCTTCCCGGGTCGCGAGGCGGTGTTCAACGTGATCCTGGCCGGCGTGCTGGTGCCGAGCACGGCGCTGGCGCTGCCGCTGTTCCTGCTGTTCGCGCAGGTGGGGGCGACCAACACCCTGTGGTCGGTGCTGCTGCCGAGCTGCGTCAGCCCGTTCGGGGTGTACCTGGCGCGGATCTACGCCGCCTCCAGCGTGCCCGACGAGCTGCTGGAGGCCGCCCGCCTGGACGGGGCCGGTGAGCTGCGCACGTTCTTCACGATCTCCATCAAGCTCATGGCGCCGGCACTGGTCACGATCTTCCTGTTCCAGTTCGTGGCCACCTGGAACAACTTCTTCCTGCCGCTGATCATGCTGCAGAACTCGCGCCTCTACCCCGTCACGCTGGGGCTGCAGACCTGGTACTCCCAGATCGGGCACGCCCCGTACCTGCTGCTGTCGGTGATCGTGGGGGCGTTGCTGTCCATCGTGCCGCTGATCATCGCTTTCCTGATGCTGCAGCGGTTCTGGCGCTCCGGTCTCGGAGCGGGAGGAGTCAAATGAAGCCGGGCGATCTGCCACTGCACCGCCAGGTCCGCCTGCTCACGGGCGCGGACTTCTGGGCGCTGAACGACGAGCCCGCCCTCGGTCTGCGCCGTATGGTGACCTCGGACGGCCCGGCCGGAGTGCGCGGGGAGCTGTGGGACGAGCGCGACCCGTCGGTGAACGTGCCGTCGCCGACGGCGCTGGCCGCCGCGTGGGACCTGGACCGGGTCCACGCGATCGGCGCGTTGCTGGCCGCGGAGTGCCGCCGCAAGGGCGTCGACGTCCTGCTCGGGCCGACGGTCAACATCCAGCGCACGCCCGTCGGCGGCCGGCACTTCGAGTGCTTCTCCGAGGATCCGGTGCTGACCTCCCGCGTCGGCGTCGCGTACGTGCGCGGCGTGCAGTCCGGCGGTGTCGCCGCGACGATCAAGCACGTCGTCGCCAACGACTTCGAGACCTCCCGGCTCACCGTCGACGTCCGGCTGGACGAGCGCAGCCTGCGCGAGCTGTACCTGCTCCCGTTCGAGGCCGCGGTCGTCGAGGCCGACGTGTGGGCGGCCATGGCTGCCTACAACTCGGTGCGCGGCACCACGATGACCGAGAACCCGCTGCTGGAGCTCCTGCGCGACTGGGGCTTCGACGGCGTGATCATGAGCGACTGGGGGGCCGCGCGCAGCCTGGCCGCCGCCGCCGCCGCGCTGGACCTCGTGATGCCGGGCCCGACCACGCCGTTCGGGCCGGCGCTCGTCGACGCCGTCACCGACGGGCGGGTGCCCGTCGCGGTCGTCACCGAGAAGGTGCGCCGGATCGTCGAGCTGGGCGAGAAGGTCGGAGCGGCCGGCCCGGACGCCACACCGGGCGTGCCCTACGGCACGTACGCGCCGCCGCCGGCCGATCCCGAGGCGATCGCCGCGCAGCTGCGCGAGACCGCCGCGGCGGGCTTCGTGCTGCTGCGCAACGAGCAGGACGTGCTCCCGCTCGCCGCCGGCACGCGGGTGGCGCTGATCGGCGAGCACGCCGTGCACCCGCGGATCCTCGGCGGCGGCAGCGCGTTCGTCTTCCCGACCGGGGTGTCCACCCCCGCCGCCGCGTTGCGGGACGCGCTCGGCGCCGCCGTCGAGATCGTCGCCGGGGTCGCGATCAGCGAGCGGATCGGTGCGCCGGAGCCCAGCGCGCTGCGCGTGCCCGGCACCGACCGCGCCGGTGTGGCCGTGCGGTTCCTCGGGGAGGACGATCGCCTTCTGGGCACCGACGAGCGCACCAGCAGCACCTACAACTGGAACAACGCCTTCGCCGACGGCGTGGACCCGCAGCAGCTGCGCGCGGTCGAGGTGCACACCACATACACCGCGGCCACCACCGGGTCGCACGTCTTCGGGTGCTCCGGCGTCGGCCGGCACGCGATCCGTCTGGACGGGCGGACCGTCGTCGAGACCGAGCTGGCGCTGCCGCCCGGCGCCGACGGGGTCGAGGGGCTCACCCGGCCGCCGCAGGCCGGCCACACGGTGGACCTCGCGGCCGGGCAGCAGGTCGACTGGGTGGTGCGGCGGGCAGTGGCTCCCGAACCCGGTCGCCTGACGATCATCGCCCTGCAGATCAACGTCACCGCCGCCGGACCCAGCGACGACGAGGCGCTCGCGGCTGCGGAAGCCGCAGCACGGGCCGCCGACGTCGCCGTCGTGGTCGTGGGCACCACCGAGGAGTCCGAGGGCGAGGGCTTCGACCGCGCCCTCACGGCCGAGGGCCTGAGCCTGCCCGGTCGCCAGGACGAGCTGGTCCGCCGTGTGGCGGCCGCCAACCCGCGGACGGTCGTCGTGGTCGACGCGGGTGCTCCGGTGCTGCTCTCGTGGCGCGGAGACGTCGCGGCCGTGCTGGCCACGTGGTTCCCCGGCCAGGAGTTCGGTGCCGCACTGGCCGACGTGCTCACCGGGGCCGCCGAGCCGGGTGGACGCCTGCCCGTCACATGGCCCGACACCGCGGCCGACCCGCTACCGACCACCGAGGTCACCGGCGGCGTCATGGAGTACACCGAGGGTCTGCACATCGGGCACCGCCGCTACCTGCGCGACGGCGCGGAGCCGGCCTACTGGTTCGGGCACGGGTTGGGCTACACGACGTGGGCGCACGAGGACGTGGACGTGGCGGCGGACGCGGTGACCGTCGGCTTGCGCAACACCGGAACCCGGTCCGGCCGCGACGTGGTGCAGGTCTACCTGTCCCGCCCGGGCAGCGCGATCGACCGTCCGGTGCGCTGGCTCGCCGGTTTCGCCGCCGCGACGGTGGCCGCGGGGGAGCGGGCGGACGTGCAGGTGGAGCTCCCGTGGCGCGCGTTCGCGCACTGGGACGAGCAGGCCGGCGACTGGGCCGTCGAGTCCGGGGAGTTCACGGTGCTCGTCGGTCGCGACGCCGGCTCGGCCGCCGCCGTCGGGACGATCACTCCTGGAACGGGGGCCGCCCCCACGAGCTGAGCAGCGCGTCGAGCGTCATCCGCACGACCGCGGGCATGTCGATGGCGGCGGGCTGCAGGAGCCACTGGACCTGCAGCCCGTCCATCACGGCGATCAGCGCCGAGGCGCCCATCTCCAGCTGCTCGTCACTGACCGGCTCGCCGGGCCCGCACGCCATGCGCAGGGCCTCTGCGAGGTCGGTGCGCAGGCCGTCGAAGCGGTCGCGGAACCACTCCTGCGCGGGATGATCATCGGTGACCGACTCCGCCGAGAGCACGGTGTAGGCCTGCACGATGCCGGTGCGCTCGGTGTTCTTGGCGATCGTGCGCAGCACGTGCTGCAGGAAGTCGACGCCCTCGGGGCGCTCGGCCCGTTCGAACACCTGCCGGCCGCTGGTGTCACGGTCGCGCAGGACCTCGACGAGCAACTGCTCCTTGCTGCCGAAGTAGTGCAGGATCCCCTGGTGGGTGATGCCGACGCGATCGGCGATCTCGCCGAGCGAGCCGTTGCGGTAACCCCTGGCTGCGAACACCTCGTGGGCGGCCTGCATGATCTCCCTGCGGCGCTTGCGCGCGCGGTCGGACAGCCGCGTCACCGGAGCGGTTTCCGCAGGTCGATCGGTCATGGGCCTACTCTGCCATGTCGGCCACCCGACTTGCTGACAGCCTGGTAAGTGAACGTCCGGCGAGCAGGACGGTGCCGATCCCGGCCAGCGCGACCAGCGGCACCACCACCGGGATCGGCAGGTACTCGGCCAGCGCGCCGGCCGCGGCGAACCCGAGGCCCTGGGTGACCATCATGCCGCCGCCCAGCAGCGTGAACGTCCGACGGCGCACGTCGTCGGGGATCGTCACGACGGCGATCTGGTCCAGCCCGATCATGTAGCTGGTGCCCAACCCGGCCACGACGAGCAGCGCGATCGCGACGGGCAGGGACGGCTCGACCGCGAAGCCGAGCACCGGCACGAACCCGAAGGCGGCCATCGGCACGACCAGGCGGGCGCGCCGGTCCGCCGACAGCCGGGTGCCGGCGAGCAGCTCGCCGAGCACCGCGCCGACGGGGAGCCCGGCGAGCAGCAGGCCGGCCGCGACCGGGCCGCCGTCGATCAGGTGGGAGTACGGCACCGCCAGCGCCTCCGGGGCGACGGCGAAGAAGCCCGGCAGCCACGTCATCGCGAGTACGGGCTTGATGCCCGGCACCGCCAACAGCGTCCGCAACTCGTGCAGCACGCCGGTCTGCAGGGACGTGGACTCGGCGAACGTCGGTGGGTGCCGGCGGGTGCCCACGAGCAGGACGAGCGCGGCGAGCGCGTGCCCGGCAGCGGCCGCGATCAGCGCCTGGGTCGGGGTCACGAACACCAGCGCGACGCCGCCGGCCGCGAATCCGACCAGCTGCGCGTTCTGGCCGATCATCCGCAACAGCGACCGGCCGAACGGGAACCCGTCCTTGCCGAGGATGTCCGGCAGGGTGGCCGCCCGGGTGCCGGTGAAGATCGGGTCGATGAACCCCTTGGTGGCCAGGAGGAGCAGCACCACCGGGATCGGCGCGCCCGGCACGGCCATGAGGGCCACCAGGAAGGCGACGACGAGCTCGGTGGCCACCAGCACGTCCCGCGCAGGGCGGGTGCGCCCCACCCCGCCGAACAGGACCGAGCCGATCCCCATCGGCACGAACCCGACCGCGAAGGTGATCGCCGAGAGCAGTGGCGAACCGGTGCGCTGGTAGACGAGCACGGCGAGCGAGACGTCGGCGAGGATGATCGCGAGCATCGTCAGTACGTGTGCGGCGAGCATCGCGCGGAACTCGGCATGGCGCAGGACAGCGCGGTAGGACGTCACCGCGGCAGGATCCGACACCGGCTCACCGGATCGCGAACCCTTCGGTCACAATCGAAACGTGCCACTCGACCTGCGACTCGGACCCGTCGACGTCACCGGCATCCGGTTCGCCCGGTCGCCGATGTGGGAGACCATGGAGGCCACGCGCACCGTGCGCGAACCGCCTCGGCAGGCGTATCACCTGTCGTGGCTGCGCGCGGTCGACCTCGATGCGTGCGCCGCCGCGCTGGCGGTGCTCGCGCCGCTCACCCCGCGCGGGGGCAACCAACCCGACTTCCTCATCCCGATCCCCGCGGGGCCCACCACGACCATCGAGGACGATCTCGCCGCTGTTGCCGGCACCTCCCTCGACATCGTCGTGGCCGAGCTGGAGCGCTCGCTCCACGCCCCGCCGGCGTCGGACGAGGTACGGGCCGGGGTGCGGGCCCTGCTCGCCGACCCGGCAGCGAGCCTCGAGCGCATCGTCGCGGCGCAGCGCACCTGCTGGGAGCATCTCCTGCGCCCGTACTGGGCGGCCATCGACGACCTCCTCGCCGCCGACATCGCCCACCGCGCCGCGCAACTGGCCAGCGACGGGCTGGCCGCGGTCATCGACGGGCTGCACCCGAGCATCGGCTGGGCCGATGGTGTGCTCGTGTTCGCCGGGAGCTACCACGGCTCGTCCGACGACGCGCGCGGTCGCGGGCTCGTGCTGATGCCGGGGGTGTTCACCTGGCCGCACACCGTGGCCGCCACCGACCCGCCGTGGCAGCCGACCGTCGTCTACCCGGCCCGCGGCGTCGGCACCCTGTGGCCGCCGGGCACCGCCCGCCCACCGGCCGCGCTCGGCGAGCTGCTCGGCGCCTCGCGGGCCCGGCTTCTCGCGGTGCTGGACGAGGAGGCGTCCACCTCGGTGCTCGCCCGTCGTGTCGGCCTCGGCCTGCCCACGACGTCCGACCACCTGCGCGTCCTGCGCGCCGCCGGTCTCGTCACCGCGCGACGGGCCGGCCGCGAGGTGCGCCACCGGCGCACCGCCCTCGGCGCAGCCCTCATCGGTGACACCTGACCGCGAGTCGTGGAAATGGCGACGTCGAGTTGTGGAAACGATGACGGCGAGTTTCCCGGAATAGAAGTGACCGACTGACTGCGAAGAGTAATATGATGCATTCTGATCAGGCGTTCGACGATCGGGAATGTGCGGGCCGTGACGATGTGCGCGACGGCGCTGCCGAGGCGGAACGGGACCGACGCCGAGCCGCCGCGGTATCGCGAGATACGGCAATCGGAACATTTCGGGTAACCGCTGACAAGATCAAAAAGGTCGCTACTCAGCGGGTCT
This sequence comes from uncultured Actinomycetota bacterium, assembly GCA_963727745.1. Taxonomy (GTDB): domain Bacteria; phylum Actinomycetota; class Actinomycetes; order Mycobacteriales; family Pseudonocardiaceae; genus Pseudonocardia. The sequence goes on along the minus strand of CAVSHL010000015.1, from coordinate 1,221,020 downwards.
GTCTCGATCACTACTGGGAGTGACTGTCTAACTGCCGTGAGTGATGCCGCCTCTGCGCCGCCTCGAGATCAAGAATTTTGTGTTTGCCCAGAGCGCTGGACGGCGCTTAATGTGTCGGTCATCTCACGGCGGAGCACGGCGTGCGCCGATGTGAGGTGGAGGGGCGGCGGCGTCGGTGCCGCGTCCTCTCCGGTCACCCCCCGTCAGTCCAGGCCTTGGTGGTCACCACAATTGATGATCTTCATCTTAGGTTGCTGCGCTCATCGTGAGAGCGCTCTCACCGCGGAGGTTGCATGATCGACGCCGTCGTCGTCCAGGACACCGACTTGCGCATGGCTTGCCGGGAGACGTTCGTTGGCTGATCTCACCATCCCCAAGCTCAACTCCAACGACGTCGAGTACGTGATCGCGGGCTGGTTGGCCGAGGACGGCGCGAAGGTCGAGCCGGGTGACCCGGTGGTGATGATCGAGACCTCCAAGGCCGTCGAGGACGTGGAGTGCGCGGACGGCGGGGTGTTGCACCGGCTCCTACCTGCCGGTGCCACCTGCGCGCCGGGCCAGGTCATCGGCCGGATCGGCGGGCCCGGGGCGGTCCCGGCCGGACCGGTCGCCGCACCGGCGGTGGAGCAGGGCCCGACCATCACTGCGCCCGCGCGGGAGCTGATGGACGCGCACGGCGTGACGGAGGACCAGGTCCGGGCGCTGGGGATCGCGCTGGTCCGCCGGGCCGACGTCGAGTCGCTGATTTCGACGGCGCTGCTCGATGCCGGACCGCCGGCTCGGGCGCTGACGCCGGCCCAGCGCGGCATGTCCGCCACCGTCACCCGGTCCTGGCAGACGATCCCTGCCGCGTTCACCGCCGTCACCGTCGAGGTGGGGCCTGCGCTGGAGCGGGCGAAGCGGCTGACGAAGGAGCTGCGGACCCTGGTGGGCCTGCCCGAGTTGCTGATCCAGGCGATCGGTCGGGCGCACGGGGAGTTCCCGGAGATGTTCGCCGAGCTCGACGGGCAGCAGGTGCGGCCGCGTGATCCGCACGTCGGGATCACCATGGACCTCGGGTCGGGGCTGTACACGCCGGTCGTGCGGGACGCGGATCGGCTGACGCTGGAGGAGATTTCCGCGGCCGCGATGCGGCTGCGGATGACCGCGCTGCGGGGCACGTTCACCCCCGACGACCTCGCCGGTTCGACCATCTTGCTGGCGCTCAACACCGACACCGACGCCGTCGTCGCCGTCGTCGCTGTCCCGATCGTGTTCCCCGGCCATGCGTGTGCGGTGTCGCTGTGCGCGCCCCGGCCGGAACTGGTGCTGGCCGAGGACGGGATCGTGCGCCAGCGGATGGTCGCGACGCTTGGCCTGGCCTATGACCACCGGCTCGTGACCGGCCGGGACGCGTTGCGCTTCCTGTCCGCGCTGCGGGACGCGCTGAAGGCGGAGGCGCCCGAATGACCACCACGGTCACCAACTTGCGGGACCTGTCTCCTGATCAGCGGGCGGCGCTGGCCCGGCTGCGGGCCCGCAAGGCCGCGGGCATCGTCTGCGTGCCTCGCGACGGCGGTCCGTTGCCGTGCTCGTTCGAGCAGCGGCGGATGTGGTTGTCCGCGCAGGTCGATCCCGACAGCGTCGCCAACGTCACCGCCGGGCTCAGCCTGCACGGGCCGCTGGACGCCGAGGCGCTGCGGACCGCGGTCGCGATGCTGGTGGCGCGGCACGAGGTGCTGCGCACCGTCCTGGTGGATGTGGACGGCGAACCCTGCCAGCAGATCCTGCCGGAGCTGGACGCCCCGCTCACGGCCGTCGACCTGACCGGGACCGACGACGGTGAGGCCCAGGCCGCCGCGCTGGCCCGCCGCGCGGCGGGGGAGCGCTTCGATCTCGCGCGCGCCCCGCTGTTCCGGGCGCACCTGTACCGGCTGGCGGCCGAGGAGCACCGGCTCCTGCTGGTGTGGCACCACGCGATCGCCGACGGCTGGTCGGTCGACAACGCCGTGGCCGAGCTCGCGGCGACGTACCGCGGCATGGTCGCCGGCACCGTTCCCGAGCTTCCCGAATTGCCGATCCAGTACGCCGACTACGCGGCATGGTCGCGGTCGCGGCTCGGGCCGGACACCCTCCGGGAACGCCTGTCCTACTGGCGGGAGCTGCTGGCCGAGCCGCAGCCGATCCTGCAGCCCGGCAGTCCCGTGCCGGGCGTCACCCGAAGCAGCGAAGTGGTCAGCACGATCCCGGCGGAACTGGCACTGGCGGTGCAGCGGGCCGGGGGCGCGCGCACCACCCCGTACGTGGCGTTCCTGACCGCCTACCAGACACTCCTGGCGCGGCTGACCGGCGAGCGCTCGGTCACGGTGGGGACGGTGACCGGCGGCCGCGGGCGCACCGAGCTGGAACCGCTGATCGGCTGCTTCATCAACCTGCTGCCGTTGCGCACCGAGCTGGACCTGACCCTCCCGTTCCGGGACGCGGCCGCGCGGGTCCGGTCCGCGCTCGGGGCGGCGATGGCCAACGAGGTGCCGTTCGACGAGCTGACCTCCGCTGTGGCGACCGCGCGCGGCGGGCGGATGGCCGCCCTGTTCCAGAGCACGGTGATCTGGCAACAGGCGCACGCCGAGCGGCAGGACTGGCCCGCCGACCTGGCCACCGAGCGGTGGGGGAGGCCCGTCGACGAGGCCGCGTTCGACCTGGTCCTCATCGTGCGAGAACTGCCGGAGGACTACGAGCTCTGCTTCCGGTACCGCACCGACCAGTTCGCCGCCCCCGTCGTCGAGCAGGTGGCCTCCCTGTTCCGTCAGCTGCTGGAGTCGATCGCGGCGGCGCCGGACGCGCCGCCGGCCGACCTGCAGACCGATGCCGACCTCGCCCCCGACTCCACCGGGCCGGCCCACGACCTGGGCGGCGAGCGCGCGGTCGGCCACCGGATCGAGCAGGGCGAGATCGAGGCCGTGCTGGAGGCGCATCCCGCCGTGCACCAGGCGGCGGTGGTCATCCGGGGCGAACGGCTCGTGGCCTACGTCGTTCCCGCGGCGGGGATCAGCACGACCCCGGCCGGCGTGGTCGACCATGCCGCTGCGCTCCTCCCCAGCGCGCTGGTGCCCACAGCATGGGTCGCCCTCGCGGCGCTCCCGCGCACGCCCGACGGCGAGGTGGATCGCCAGGCGCTGCCGGAGTCGGGACTGGCGGATTCGGGACTGCCGGATTCGGGGCCCGCACCACGTGCCGCACCCGTCGCTGCGCGCACCGCCACCGAGGAGCTGGTGGCGTCGGTGTTGCGCGAGGTGCTGGAACGGGACGTCGTGAGCATGGACGACGACTTCTTCGCGATCGGTGGGCATTCGCTGCTCGCCATGCGGGTGATGGCGAGCCTGAGCGCCGTGACCGAGATCGAACTGCCCGTCCGCATCTTGTTCACGCACTCGACGGTCGCCGAGCTGGCCGCCGCGGTGCAGGACCGGCTGCTCACCGCCGGGGAGGGGATCGCCCGATGACCACCCTGTCCACTACGCCCACCATGTCCGACGAGCCGCGGCGCGCGGTCGAGCCGGCCACCTCCGGTGATCGGCCGATGGAGATCGCGATCATCGGTGCCGGGCTGGCGGGTTCGCTGCTGGCGGCCCTGCTGTCCGACCGCGGGCACGACGTCGTGGTGTACGAGCAGCGACCCGACCCCCGCGCTGTCGCGTCCGAGGGCCGGTCGGTGAACCTCGGCATCTCGGCACGGGGAATCCGGGCGTTGCGTCGGATCGGGGTGTGGGACTCGCTCGGCCCGTCGCTCGTGCCGATGCACGGACGGGTCGTGCACCACCGCAACGGCCGGTCCGGGTTCCAGGGCTACGGGACGGGACCGTCGCAGATCCTGCACTCGGTGCACCGCAACGTGCTGAACGGCCTGCTGATCGACCGGGCCGGCGACTCCCGGTTCCGGTTCCGCACGAGGTGCGCAGGGCTGGCGAACGGCCTCCTGACGATCACGGACGAGGCGACGGGACGCTCACACACGCGGCGCCCGGATCTCGTGATCGGCGCGGACGGTGCGTTCTCGGCGGTGCGGCGCTTCATGCAGCACGGAACGCCCGCGGACTACCGCCAGGAGTTCCTTCCGTGGGGCTACAAGGAGCTGACGATCCCGGCCGGCGCACCGATCCCGCTGGAGGCGCTGAACGTGTGGCCGTCCGCAGCCGGGCTGATCGTCGCGCACCCGAACCCGGACGGCTCGCACACCGGCACGCTCTTCCTGCCGCTGACGGGACGGCCGAGCTTCGCGTCGCTGGACTCGCCACAGGCTGCGGCCGAGTTCTTCCGCGAGCACTTCCCCCGGTTCCCGGCACTGGTGCCCGACCTCGCGCGCGAGTTCGCCGAGCACCCGGTGGGGCACCTCGTCACCACCTCGACATCGCCGTGGTGCTCCGGGGACGGCGCCGTGCTGGTGGGCGACGCCGCCCACGCGGTCTACCCGTTCTACGGGCAGGGCATGAACTCCGCCCTGGAGGACTGCCTGGTCCTCGACGAGTGCCTGGCGCGGAATCCGCGCGACCGGGCCGGCGCACTCGCCACCTACCAGCGGTTGCGCAAGCCGCACACCGACGTCCTCGCCGACCTGTCGGCGCGGAACTTCGTGGAGCTGCGGGACGGCACCCGCTCGCCGCTGCGGCTGGCCCGCAACCGCGCGGACGGCGTGCTCGCCCGCCTGTTCCCCGGCACCTGGCTGCCGCTCTACACGATGATCTCGCACACCTCGATCCCCTACGCCGACGCGCTGCGCAGGGCCCGCCGGCAGGACCGCGCTCTGGGCATCGCCGCGGCGGCCACCGGCGCCGCGCTCACCGCCGCGGCGACCGCCGCCCTCCGATCGGAGCGCAAGTGATCGTGCACCCCGCGTCCAGCGCCCTGCGTCTGTTCGAGCCGGCCGACACCGACCAGCCGGAGGTCGCCACCCTGATCGAATGGGCGTCGGAGTACCTGGTCCAGCCGCATCCGGAGCTGGGCCGCAGCGGCCCGGTGTGCCCGTACGCCCGCGGTTCGCTCACGCGCAGGCGGTTCTACGTGAACATCGTGCAGGGCACCCCGCGGACCGCCGCCGAGCTGGCGTTCGCGATCCGTCCGTTCCGCGACTGGTTCCTCGAGCTGGCTCCGCGCGAGCACCCGGACGGGATCTTCACCACGATCCTCAACGCCTTCCCGGGGCTGCACGACCACGCGCTGGTGGACGAGGCCCAGCGCGCGCTGCAGGCGATCTTCGTGAAGGACGGGCTGATGGTCGGCGAGTTCCACGACGGGCCGCCGGACAAGCCGGGTCTGTGGAACCCGCAGTGGCGCCCGCTGCTCAGCCCGGTCCCGCTGCTCGCCATCCGCCACATGGTTCCCACCGACCTCCCGTTCCTCACGAGCTCCCCCGAGCTGCTCGACGCGCATCGCAGCTACTTCGGTGGTGTGTCGTGCTGATCCACCGCCGAGCCCCCGGTGCCGGGGTACCGCTCACCCCGGCACAGTCCCGGCTCTGGTTCCTCGACCAGGCGGGCGGCAGCGACACCACCTACCTGCTCTGGTTCAGCAGGCGCTATTCCGGCCCGCTCGATCCCGATGCGTGGGGCCGCGCGCTGCACGCCGTGGTCGCCCGCCACGAAGCACTCAGGTCCGCCGTCGAGGTCACGGCCGGCGGACCGGTCCTGGTGGTGGTGGACCCGCCGCTCGGCCAGGTGCTGGAGACGGTGGACCTCACCGGGCAGCCCGAGCCCGAGCGCGCGGCCCGGCGCCTGGGTGCGGAGTTCATCGCCCGGCCGCTGCCGCTCACCCGAGCGCCGCTGCACCGCGCGCTGCTGCTGCGGCTGGCTCCCGACGACCACGTCTTCGTCTGGTGCTGGCACCACATCATCTTCGACGCCGCGTCCGAGCAGGTCGTGATGGACGAGCTGCTCACGCTGTACCGAGGGGAGGACGTCGGCGAGCCGCCCGTCCAGTTCCCGGACTACGCCGCAGCGCTCGCCGAGCGCACGCACTCGACCGGCGGCGCGGAGTTCTGGCGCGAGCAGCTACGGGACGCCCCCGCGGTGCAGAGCCTGCCGAGCGACCATGCACACCCCGCCGCAGCTGGGATGCGGGCCGCCCGCTGGACCCGACACCTGACCCCGGAACTGTCGAGCGCCGTCCTCGACGTGGCGCGGCGGGAACGCTGCACCCCCTTCATCGTGTTCATGAGCGCGATGATGGCCGTGCTCGCGCGGCACAGCGGCGAGCCGGACGTCGTCGTCGGCACCCCCTTGAGCGATCGGGACGGGCCGGGTCTGGAGCGATCGGTCGGGTTCTACGTCAACTCGCTGCCCGTGCGGGTGAACGTCGGCGCGGACCTGAGCCTGCGGACGCTGCTGCACGAGGTGCGCGACGCGCTGCTCGATGCTCTGGACCACCGCACGATCCCGCTCGAGGAGATCGTGCGCGCAGCGGGAGCCACGCGGGACCCGGGGCGCAACCCGCTGTTCCAGACCATGCTGGTGGTCGGATCCGCCGTCCCGGCGAGCACCGCGGACGACCTGACCGATGAGGACTGGCCGCTGGAAGCGACCAGCGCACGGATGGACCTCACGCTCGTGGTGACGCTGGCCGAGCGGATCATGCTCGCCTGCGACTACGCGGCCGACCTGTTCCCGGAGGCCCAGATCAGGCGCTTCGGCGACCACGTCGTTGCGGTGCTGGACGCGTTGGTGCGCGACCCCCAGCAGCGTGTATCGGCGGTGCCGCTGCTGGACGCGGCCGACCGGGCGGCACTGGTGGGCGACACAGCGCTGTCGGGTGATCCCATCGCCGGCGTCCGTGAGCGAGCAGTTCGCCGCTATCGCCGCGGCGCAGCCGGACGCGCCGGCGCTCGTCTCCGCGGAGGGAACGCTGACCTACGGCGAGCTCGATCGGCGGGCACGTGCCGTCGCCGAGCGGGTGGCCGGGGCGGCACTCGTCGGGATCGTGCTGCCGACCGAACCCGACGCGGTGGTCGCGGTGCTGGGTGCGCTCATGGCCGGTGCGGCCTACCTGCCGCTCAGCCCGGCGGATCCGCCGGGTCGGACGGCCGCGCTGCTCGATGCGGCCGGCGCGGACCACGTCATCGCCGATGGCGTGCCGCCGGCGCTCCCGCAGTCCGGCACGGCTCGCGCCGCCGGACTCGCCTACGTGATCTTCACGTCCGGGTCCACCGGCCGACCGAAGGGCGTGCTGGTCGGGCACGACACGCTTGCGCGGTTCACCGCGGCGTTCCGGGAGGTGCACGGGTTCGGCCCCGGGCAGCGGATCCTCATGCTGCCCCCGCTGACGTTCGACGCCTCCGTCGGCGATCTGTTCCCGGCCTTGACCTCGGGTGCAGCGCTGGTACTGCACCCCGAACCCGCGCGGCTGGACGCCGCGGAGCTGGTGGCGTTCTGTGCGCGGTACGGCGTCACCGCGGTGGACGCGCCCGCGTCGCTGTGGCGCAGCTGGACCGACGACCTGGCGGCCGGCACCGTGCGCGTCCCACGGGACTGGCCGGTGACCACGATGATGGTCGGCGGGGAGCGGGTGCCGACAGCCGCGGTACGGGCCTGGGCGGAGGCCACCCACCGCCGCATCACCCTGTTCAACCACTACGGGCCGACCGAGGCGACGGTGTGCGCGACGGTCCACCGCACGGTGGACGGAGACGGCATCGACGCCACGCACCTGCCGATCGGCCGGCCACTCCACCACGTACGGGCGTACGTACTGGACCCGACGGGGAGGCCGGCGGTCCCCGGGGCGCCTGGGGAGCTGTACCTGGGAGGCGACTGTGTCGCGCTCGGCTACCTCGGCGAACCCGCGGAGACCGAGGCGGCGTTCCCGCCGGATCCCTTCCACGGGGGCCGGATGTACCGGACCGGCGACCTGGTCCGCCGCCGAGCAGACGGCTCGTTCGAGTTCCTCGGCCGGCTCGACCGTCAGGTCAAGATCCGTGGGCACCGGATCGAGCCGGCCGAGGTCGAGTCCGCCGTCACCGCCCACCCGGAGGTGCGCGACGCCGCCGTGACCGCGGTGGACGGACGGCTGGTCGCCTACGCGGCGACCGCCGCGCCGGCGGCGGAGCTGCGGCGATTCGTGCGCGCCCGACTTCCGCGCCACCTGGTCCCGGACCAGTTCCTGCTCGTGGAGCGCATCCCGCGCTCCGCCCACGGGAAGGTCGACCTCGACGCGCTGCCACCGGTGACGATCGAGCCGGTCGCCACCGCTGCGCCCGAAGGCCCCGTGGAGACCGCCCTCGCAGCGATCTGGTCGGCCCTGCTCGACGTCCCGGACGTGGGGCGGACCGACAGCTTCTTCGCTCTCGGTGGGTCGTCGCTGCTGGCCACGCGGGTCCTCGCCGCGATCGAGCGCGAGCTCGGGCTGACCGTCCCGCTCGCCGTCCTCCTCGAGGCCGATGACCTCGCCGACCTCGCCCGCGCCCTGACCACGGCACCTGCGCCCGCCCCCGACCTGCTCGCGGAGCGGCTCCCCGCGGACGTCGTGCCGACCGTCAGGCGGTCGTCGCCGATGCGGAGGGTGCTCGTCACCGGGGCCACCGGCTTCCTGGGCGCGCACCTGGTCGCCGAGCTGCTGGCGACGACCGACACCACCGTGGAGTGCCTGGTGCGTGCAGGTTCCGCGGATCAGGCCCGGCAACGGGTGCTGCAGAACCTGAGCGGCTACGGGCTGGCCGCAGACCCGCGCCGGATCGTCGGGCTGGCGGGAGATCTGGCGAAGCCCCGGTTCGGGCTCACCGAGCAGGCGTGGTCCGAGCTGGCCCACCGCTGCGACGTCATCTGCCACAACGGTGGCGCGGTCAACAGCGTCGAGTCCTACGCGCGGCTCCGGCCGGCCAACGTCGGCGGCACCGTGGAGGCGCTGCGCCTTGCGGCGCTCGGCGGGGCGAGCGTGCACGCCGTTTCGACGCTCAGCGTGTACGCGGGCGCCACCCACGGTGGAAAGCCGATCACCGAGCTGGACGCGCCGGGGGACCCGGCGGCACTGTCGACCGGCTACGAGCAGACCAAGTCGGTGGCGGACCGGCTGTGCCGGGACGCGCGCGGGGCGGGGCTCGCGGTGTCGGTGCACCGGCCCGCGCGGATCGGCGGCCACAGCATCACCGGGAGCGGCAACCCCGACGACTACTTCAATCGCCTGCTCACCACGTTCGTGCAGACCGGGTGCGTGCCCGACCTGCCGTGGACGGAGGACCTCGCGCCGGTCGACCACGTCGCGGCCGGGATCGTCCGGCTGCTGGGGGAGCCGGCAGGGCGCGACTTCCACTACTTCAACCCCGCGACCATCAGTTACCCGGAGCTGGCCGAGGCACTCGTCGACCGCGGGTACGGCGTTCAGCTGGTGCCGTGGGCGACGTGGCGGGCCGCGGTGAACGGCCGCCTGGCCTCGGGCGCGCCGCTTGCGCTCGCACCCTTCGTCACCTCCTTGCCCGAGCAGTGCCCCGCGGTCTCGCGGCCGGACTTCGACTGCGCGGCCACCGAGCGGGTCGGCAGGCACCTTCCCGCCCGCGGACCGGGAGCTCGTCGGCCGTCAGCTGGACTTCCTCGTGTCGACGGGGCGGATCCCCGAGGGAGTCAGCAGATGAACCGCGACGTCCTCCGGTTCGCGGGCATCTGGTCCACCTCGCTGCTGTCGGGCATCGGCTCCGCGCTCTCGAGTTTCGTGCTCAGCGTGTGGGTGTTCGAGACCACCGGATCCGTCACCGTGTTCGCGCTGGTGATGCTGTCGGCGCTGCTGCCGGCGGTGCTGCTCGGGCCCATCGCGGGTGCGGTCGTCGACCGGTTCGACCGGCGGGTGGTGCTGATCGCGGCGGACGTGGGCAGCGCAGCGATCACCGCCGTCCTGACCGTGCTGACGCTCACCGGCCAGCTCGCGACATGGCACGTATCCGTGGCAGGTGCGCTCTCCGCCGTCTGCGGTGTCTTCCACCTCATGGCCTACCAGGTGCTCACGCCGCTGCTCATCCCGCGGCAGCACCTGGGGAGAGCCAACGGGCTGATGCAGATCACCTTCGCGGCGCAGATCGCGGCGCCGGCGATGGCGGGCGTGCTGCTCACTGCATTCGGGGTGGTGGGCGTGCTGCTGATCGACCTCGCGACGTTCGCGATCGCGATCACCGCGTTCCTGCTCGTCCGGCTGCCCCGCTCGGTGCTGCGATCCGACCACCCCCCGGCGGAGGACGCTGCCGGGTCGGCGTGGCGCAGCGACCTCGTGGAGGGCTGGACCCGGCTGCGCGCCCGCCCGGCGTTGCTCACCCTCGCGTTCGTGTTCACCGGCTACAACTTCATCTTCGGCCTGGCGGGGGTGCTGATCCGGCCGTTGATCCTGTCCTTCGAGTCGCCCGCCACCCTGGGCCTGCTGGTGCTCGCGGGCGGCAGCGGGGTGTTCGCCGGGAGCCTCGTGATGGGAGTCTGGGGCGGACCGCGGCGTCGGATGACCGGTGTGTCGCTGTTCATGGCGTTCGGCGCGGTGGCGCTGGCGCTGCACGCACTCGGCCCGTCGGCGCTGCTCATCGGCATCGCGGCACCGCTGTTCCTGTTCACCCTGCCGGTGGTGCAGGGCTGCGGGCGCACCATCTTCCAGACCGAGGTCGAGCCCGCGGCGCTCGGCCGGGTCCTCGGGACGACGCAGGCGCTGGGCCAGGCCGCGCAGCCGCTGGCGTACCTGCTTGCCGGGCCACTCGCCGAGCAGGTCGCCGAACCGCTGCTGCGTCCCGACGGGGCGCTGGCGGGCAGCGTCGGCCTGCTCACCGGCGTCGGCCCGGGTCGTGGGATCGCCGCCCTCTTCCTGTTCTGCGCGGTGCTGCTGGCCGCCCTGGCCGCCGTCGCCGCCTACCTGCCCGCCCTGCGCTCCGTCGAGTCGGGTGCCACGCCTTCTGCCGACCTGGAGCCCACCCGTGCCTCTTGACCTCTCCGACGACGAGCGCGCGGCGATCCTGCACACCGCGGACGCCTCCGCACCCCAGTTCGACCTCATGAGCCTGCTGGCCTGCCACGCCGCAGTCGCCGCACTGCGACTCGGCGTGTTCGACGCGCTCGCCACCCGCGCCGGTCGGCCGGACGAGCTGGCCGACCGGCTCGGCGTCGACCCGGACGGGCTCCACATGTTGCTGCAGGCGCTGGTCGAGGTGGGATACCTGCAGTCGAGCGCCGGCACCTACTCGAACGCGCCGGCGGCCCGGTGGCTCACCGGGGGCGGCGGGTGGGACGTGGCGCTCCCGCTGTGGGTGGCCATGGTGGGCGGGCAGTGGTCCGACCTCGAGCACTCGGTCCGGACCGGGAAGCCGGCCGCCGGCTTCTACGCGTGGCTCGACCGCCACCCTGATGAGCGAGAGCAGTTCCACGCCCTCCAGGGCGGGCTGGGCGCCGCGTCGGCGGCCGCGCTCACCGACCTGGTCGAGATCCCCTCGTCCGCCCGCCGGCTGCTCGACGTGGGCGGGGGCGAGGCGACCTTCAGCATCGCGCTCTGCGCCCGGCACCCGTCGCTGACCGCGACGGTGCTCGACCTGCCGTCCGTCGTCGCGGCGGGCGCAGCGCGCGTCGCCGCGGCCGGGCTGGCCGATCGGATCACGATGCGCGGCGCGGACCTGGCCCACGAGGTCGACGAGCACGACCACGACGTGCTGCTGCTGTGCAACGTCGTCCACGGGTTCGCGGCGGACCGGGCCAGGTCGCTGGTCACCGAATGCGTGCGAGCGCTACGACCGGGCGGAATGCTGCTCCTGCTGGACACGACCGACGAGCCGCGCGGCGGCTTGGTGCCGCACGTCGACCAGGCGTTCACCCGGTTCTTCGACCTGCACCTCTGGCACACCCAGGGGGGTCGGGTCTACCCGACCGCGACACTCACCGAATGGCTCGTCGACGCCGGCTGCCACGTACGCAGGATCGACCTGCCCGGGTTCCCCACCCGCATGCTGCTCGTCGCTGAGGTCAGCGCCACCCGCGTCACCAGCGCTCCGCGGGTCAGGTGAGGCTGGCTCGCCAGGCCGCGTGGAGGTCGGCGAACTCGCCGCCACCGGCCAGCAGCTCCTCCGGCGAGCCGTCCTGCACGATCCGGCCGTCGGTGAGCACCAGCACGCGGTCGGCGATGAGCACGGTGGAGAGCCGGTGCGCGATGATCAGGGCAGTGCGGTCGGCGAGCACCGTCTCCAGGGCCCGTTGCACCGCGCGCTCGGACGGGATGTCGAGCGACGAGGTGGCCTCGTCGAGCAGGACCACGGCCGGATCGGCGAGCACCACCCGCGCCAGCGAGACGAGCTGTCGCTGGCCGGAGGAGAGTCGCCCGCCGCGCTTGCGCACGTCGGTGTCGAACCGCTCCGGCAGCTCGTCGATGAACTCCCGCGCCCCGACGGCCTCGGCGGCCCGGACGATCTCGGCGCGGGTGGCGTCGGGGCGGCCCATGGCGATGTTGTCGGCCACCGAGCCGGAGAACAGGAACGACTCCTGGGTGATCATCACCAGCGCGCGGCGCAGATCGGCGTCGGCGACGTCTCGCAGGTCGGTGCCGTCGAGCCGGACCGCGCCCTCGGTGGGGTCGTAGAAGCGGGCGGCGAGCTTGGCGATCGTCGACTTGCCGGCTCCGGTGGCGCCCACCATCGCGACCGACTGACCTGCGCGGATGCGCAGGTCGAACGTCGGCAGCACGGTGCGCTCGGCCGCCCGCCGGTAGGCGAAGCGGACCTGCTCGAACCTCAGCTCCCCGCGCACCGGCGTCGGCAGCGTCGTCGGCTCGGCCGGCTCGGGCACCCCGGGCTCGGTGTCGAGCACCGTGGCGATCTTCTCGCACGCGGCGGCCGCGGACTGGTAAGAGTTGAAGAACTGCGCCAGCTCGTCCAACGGGTCGTAGAACCGCCGCAGGTAGAGCAGGAAGGCCGTGAGCGCGCCGAGCTCCAGCGCCCCACCCAGTACGCGCGCCGCGCCCAGCGCCAGCACGATGGCCAGCGTCAGGTTGCCGACCAGCCGCACGGCGCCCGTGTACCAGGCCAGGGTGCGGAACGCTTCCGCGTTCGCGTTGCGGTAGTCGGTGGCCAGGCCGCCCATGATCTCGTCGTTGCGCTGCTCCCGCCGGTACGCGGCGACGGCCCGGATCCCGTTCATCGACTCGACGAACTGGACGATCAGCCGCGCGACGGTGGTGCGGGTGCGCCGGTAGCTGGCCCGTGAGCTGCGCTGGAACCACCGGGTGAGCAGCAGCAGCGGCACGAACCCGCCCAGCACGACGACGGCCAGCACCGGGTCGAGCCACAGCAGCAGCACCGCGATGCCGACGACCGACAGGAGGGCTCCGATGAGGCCGTCGAGGCCCTTCTCGAGCATGTCGGCCAGTGAATCGACGTCGCTGGTCATGCGGGAGATCAACCGGCCGGACGTGAACGACTCGTGGAAGTCGAGCGAGAGTCGTTGACCGTGCCGGAAGACCCGGCGGCGCACGTCCAGCAGGATGTCCTGGCTGACCCGGCCGGCCAGCACGGTGAACACCGCGTGCAGGCCGGCACCGGCCAGGCCGGTGACCGCGTACCCCGCGATGCCGAGCGCGAGCGGGCCCGGCTGCCCGGCGAGCGCGGCGGGGATGCCGGTGTCGATCGCGAACGCCACGAGCAGCGGCCCCGCCAGGAGTAGCCCGACCTCGCCCACCTGCAGCAGGAGCGCGAGCGCGACGGCGGCCCGGTGCGGTCGGACCAGATCGGCCACGAGCTCGCGCGCCCGCTGCTGCAGCCGCAGCCCGGCCACCCGGCCGACGACGTCGGCCTCCTCGTCACTGCCCTGCACGGTCGGGTCGGCCACGCCTTCCCACTCCGGGGCGTCGGTGGTGGTCACGCCCGCACCTCCTCGTCCGAGGCCTCCATGCTGGACATGAGCGCCCGGTACGCCGGATCGACGGCGAGCAGCTCGCGGTGCGTGCCGACGGCGGCGATCCGGCCGTCGACGAGCATCGCGACCCGGTCGGCCAGCTGCACCGTGGACGGCCGGTGCGCGACCACCAGTGCCGTGACCCCCGTGGTGCGGCCGCGCGCGGGATCGGGTCCGAGCACGCGGCGCAGGGCGGACTCCACCTCGGTCTCGGTGTGCACGTCCAGCGCCGAGAGCGGATCGTCCAGCACGAGGACGGGCGGATGCCCCAGCACTGCCCTGGCCAGTGCCAGCCGCTGTCGTTGCCCGCCGGAGAGGGCGAGGCCCTGCTCACCGATGCGGGTGTGCAGGCCCCACCGCAGCGCCGCGACGAACCCGTCGGCGCTCGCGACCCGCAGCGCCTCCCAGATCTCCTCGTCGGTCGCGTCCGGCATGCCGAGCGCGACGTTCTCGCGCACGCTCGCCGAGATGAGCACGGCGTCCTCGAACGCGGTGGCAACGGTGCGGCGCAGCTCCTCGAGCCGCAGGTCGCGCACGTCGATGCCGTCGACGGTGACGCTGCCGCCGGTGACGTCGTAGAGCCGCGGCACGAGCGCCACGAGGGTGGTCTTGCCCGATCCCGTGGCGCCGACGAGCGCCATCGTCTCGCCCGCCCGCACCGTCAGGTCGATGCCGGTGAGCACCTCGCGGTCGCCGCCGGGATAGGTGAAGGCGACGTCGCGCAGCACCAGCTCGCCGCGCACGGGCGTCGGCAGTGCCACCGGCGCCGCGGGGTCGACGATGTCGGGCACCACGTCGCGGACCTCGACGAAGCGCCGGGTCGCGGCCGCCGCGTTGCTTGCCTCGGCCAGCAGCCAGCCCAGCGACTGGATCGGCCAGGCCAGGTAGGTCAGGACCGTGACGATCGCGACGAGCGTGCCGAGCGTCATCGCGCCCTGGGCGACGCTGTAGGCGCCGATCGCCAGCACCAGGGCGATCGTGAGCTCGGGCATCGACATGATCCACAACCACAGCCAGGCCAGCAGCCGGACCTTCACCAGCTCCGTGCCGCGCAGCTCGCGCGCGTCGGCCATGAACCGCCGGGCGAGGGTGCGGCCGCGGCCCAGCGACTTCAGCACCCGGATGCCCAGCGCCGACTCCTCGACGATCGTGGCGAGATCGCCCGACTGGTCCTGCGACCGCCGGGCCGCCGTGGAGTACCGGCGCTCCAACGAGCGCGTGGCGATGATCGTCGGGATCGACAGCACCGCGACGATCAGCCCGATCCAGGGGGAGAGCCAGACCAGCATCAGGATGCCGACCACGCCGGCGACCACGTTGACGACGAGGAACAGGCCGGTGAAGGCGACGAGCCAGCGGATCGTGGTGAGGTCGGAGGAGATGCGCGACAGCAGCTGGCCCGACGGCCAGCCGTCGTGGAACGCGACCGGCAGCCGCTGCAGGTGCCGGTAGAGGTCCATGCGCATGGCCTTCTCGACGTCGCTGGCCGGGCCGGCGACGAGCATGCGCCGGGTCGTGATCAGCACGGCCTCGGCGATCCCCAGCGCCAGCACCCCCGCAATCAGCCACGGCAGCGCAGCGAGGTCGCCGTGCCCGATCGGCCCGTCCACGATCTCCCGGGTGAGCAGTGGCATCGCGAGCCCGGCGAGGGTGGCCGCCAGCGCGGCGAGACCGCCGCCGATGAAGGCGGCGCGGTAGGGCGCGACGTACGGTGCGAGTCGGCGCAGTGTCCCGAGTGGGACGCGGCCGCCCACTGTGGGAGATGGCGCTGTGGGAGATGGCACCGTGGGAGATGGCGCGGTGGGATCATCGGATGGGGAATGATCAGGGCTGCTCATGGCTTGACCCACCGTACGAAGCGGGGCTCCGCGATGCATGCGAGTTTCGACTGCGAGGGTGCGCGCACACTGGCACGCTCGCGGTTGAACCCGGGTCGAGGTCAAGCCGGTACAGCCGTCGAGGTCGGCTTCCGTCGAGAACGAAGGACGTGTAGAGGGTGTCAGCTCCGACAACACTGCGGATCGGGTACAAGGCGTCGGCCGAGCAGTTCGGCCCACGCGAGCTCGTCGAGTTCGGGGTGCGTGCGGAGGAGCTCGGGCTCGACTCCGCCGTGGTCTCCGACCACTTCCTGCCCTGGCGGCACAACGGCGGCCACGCCCCGTTCGCGCAGGCCTGGCTCACGGCCGTGGGGGAGCGGACCTCACGGATCATGCTCGGCACCTCGGTGCTGACGCCGACGTTCCGCTACAACCCGGCCGTGCTGGCCCAGACCTGGGCCACCTACGGGCTGCTCTACCCCGGCCGCGTCATGCTCGGTGTCGGCACCGGCGAGGCGCTCAACGAGATCGCCGTCTCGGGTCGGGAATGGCCCGAGTTCAAGGAGCGCTACGCGCGGCTGCGCGAGTCGATCCAGCTCATGCGCGCGCTGTGGACATCGGAGAACGTCAACTTCGACGGGGAGTACTACAAGACCGTCGACGCGACCATCTACGACAAGCCCGAGCAGCAGATCCCCATCTACGTCGCCGCCGGCGGTCCGCAGATGGCGAAGTACGCAGGGCGCGCCGGGGACGGGTTCATCTGCACCTCCGGCAAGGGCATGGACCTCTACACCGAGAAGCTGCTGCCGGCCGTCGCCGAGGGGGAGCAGGTCGCCGAGAAGGAGGCCGGCGCGGTCGATCGCATGATCGAGATCAAGATGTCGTACGACCGCGACGGCGACACGGCCCTGGAGAACTGCCGCTTCTGGGCGCCGCTCTCGCTCACCCCCGAGCAGAAGCACAGCGTCGACTCCGCCGTCGAGATGGAGCGGCTGGCCGACGAGCTGCCCATCGAGCAGGTCGCCAAGCGGTGGATCGTCGCCTCCGATCCGGACGACGCCGTCGCCCAGATCAAGCCCTACCTCGACGCGGGACTCAACCACCTGGTGTTCCACGGTCCCGGTCAGGACCAGGAGCGCTTCCTCACCCAGCTGGCAGAGGACGTGGTCCCGAAGCTCCGCGAGTTGGGGTAGGGCGGGCTCAGGTCGCGCGTCAGCAAGGCCACCTTCAGGACCGAATCCGTCCTGAAGGTGGCTTTGCTGACATACGGGTCGCGGCACGCACGACGGCGGCCCCGTACCCGATCGGGGTACGGGGCCGCCGTCGTCTGCGTGCGGTCTAGCGGAACGAGCCGGGTACCGAGCCGCCGGCTACGAGGCGGCGGGTGCTGCCGCGCGTGGCGCCGTGCAGCCGCGGCAGCTGCACCGCCGAACGGGGCATGAGGCTGCGCGCGCGCAGCACCGGCCAGGCCGGCGTGGGCGGCAGCAGCCCGTCGAGGCCGCTGCTGGCCGGGCCGAGGCTCGACCGCAGCAGCTCCTGGTACTCGTCGTACTCGGCGATCGCGGCGGCGACGTCGCCCTCGGCGAGCAGCGCCTCCACGAGGGCGCGGCGGGCGCTCTCCCGGCTGGGCGCGGTGCGCACGGCGATCCGCGCGAGCTCGACGGCTTCCTCGGCGCGGCCCTGCGTCGACAGCCGCAGGCTGCGGCCCTCCAGCGCGTGCAGCCGCAGCTGGCGGAAGCGCTCACGCTCGACGGCGATCCAGGCGGCCGACCAGCCGGGCAGGATGTCGCAGGTGAGCGGGGTGATGTTGGGCTCGTCGGACGGCGGGATCTCGGGCAGCGCACGGATCAGCGCCATGGCCTCCGCGAGGTCGACCTCGACCTTGGCGGCCAGCGCGAGCGGCGCGTCGGCGGTGTCGTGGGGGTCCTCGGCGAGCAGCCCGGGCACATCGAGTGAATCAACGGCCTCGGTCAGCATGCGCAACGCAGTGGCGGCAGGGACGCCGGGCCACAGGTCGGCGGCGAGCGCCGGGCGCTGCTGGGGCCGCGGGTGCACCGCGAGATAGGCCACCAGCCGCCGGGCGTCGACGCCCAGCGGCAGTGAGACGCCGTCCGCGGCCAGCGTGAAAGAGCCCAGCACGGACACGCGCACCGTGCCCGTCGTCCGAAGTCGTCGTTGATCGTCAGACATGATTGCCCCGGGTTCGGTATGTCACGTTTATGGACTCGCCATTGCCCCGAGAGGGCCGAGCCGCGGACGAGTGTTCTCCGACCGAGCCCGATTGCCAAGGGGTGTTTACGTCACAACAGCCACGTCGAGTGGCCGGCGGCGTACCGAGCGCCATCATACGGGGCGTCCCGCGTGCAGTCTGACGTGGGTGCCGAACCTGTCGGACCACACGTGCAGCGACTCGCAGATCTGGCGGGCGATCCAGACGCCGCGCCCCCGTGGGTCGGACGAGTGCGGCGCTGCGAGGCCCGGCAACGGGTCGCGCAGCGTGCCGCGGTCGTGGATCTCGCAGACCGCGCCGTCGGTGTGGCCGTCGCCGTCGAGCCACACGTAGAGACGGGCGTCGGCGCTGCCGTACTCGACCGCGTTGGTCGCGACCTCGTTGACGGCGAGCACGAGATCCTCGGCGCGGTCGCGGCCGTAGCCGGTGGTGAGGAGGGCGCGTTCGAGGAGCTCACGCATCTCGTTGAGCTGCCACGCGCCGAACTCGAGCTGCAGGTCGGGCGCGCCCAGGAGGGTGGGGCTGGGGGCCGGGTGCTCGGCCAGGACCGTGCGCGGGCACAGGTGATCCGGGTTGGCCGCCGGCGTGCCGCCGACGAGCAGGACCGGGTGGGTGCGCCGGGCCCCGTCGAGGATCGCCTGGTGCAGCGGCAGTTCGGGGTAGAAGCAGGTGAGCTCGACGGGCATCTCGGCCAGCGCGATGCCGAAGGCGGCGTCGAGCTCGGTCCAGAACGAGCCGTCGGCGCCGTCGAGCTCGCTGCGGTGCTGACCGATCATCGCGACCGGCCCGTGTACGCGGATCAGTTCGCGCAGCTCCCTGGCCCGGTGCGCGGCCAGGGTCTGACCGGACAGGACGGCGGGATCGGGCTCGCTCAGCCGCACCAGCTGCGGGGACGGTCCGAGCACGTCCTCGACGGCGGCCGCGGTGTCGGGAGCCACGGCCAGGGCCACCGTGGTGCCGCGGGCCAGCGCGGCGGCGATGAGCGGCATCAGCTGCGTGGTGAGGTGCTTCGGCGAGGAGTAGAAGGCGCACCGGTGCTGCAGGGCGACGGACTGCGCGACGCGCGTGTTCTCGATCTTCATGCGTCGGCCCCCACCTGGAGCCTCGGCATCTCCTGGTCCGACCGCGCGATGGCGACCAGCTGGCCGGCGAACGGTGCGCCGCAGCGGTCCAGCACCCGGGCGACCCGGGGCCGCACCCCTTCGAGGACCAGCTTGTGGCTGGACGGGAACTCCTCGGCCGCGTGCACCACCGCGACCGCCCCGGCGACGTCGGTGAACCGCAACGACGACACGTCGAGCCGGATCTCGTGCGGCGAGGCGGGCGACCGCAGCGCCCGGTCGAGCTCACCGAGGAGCAGCTTGCGCACCTGGGGCCGGTTGGAGTGATCGACCTCCCCGGCGAGTCGGGCGCAGCCGGGGCCGGTGGAGGTGATGCGCAGGAGGTTGTCGTCGTAGATCGTGGCCGACTCGATCTCGACGCGGTGGATCGCCCGCATGTGCTCGATGACGTCGTCGGGGTAGTGCGCGCGGTCGTAGAGGCACAGCGCCTTGGCCGGCCGACCGTCGAGCGCCTTGTCCAGCGTCTCGTCGTACTCCTGCATGGAGATGCCGTTGGTGCGGCTGACGCCGTGGTTGAGCTGTCCGGTCATCCGCACGCCGGAGAATCCGCTGCCCAGCGCCGTGTCGACCGCCTGCTCGACGATGCCGGCGATCTGGTCGAGCGGGCTCAGCAGGGTCGCACGGGTGGACTCCTGCGGAACCACGACGAGCTGGCCGGTGCCCAGCATCCGGTCGAGATCGGCCCCGTCGTCGAGCAGCCGCTCCATCACGTGCTCGGAGGTGCCGTCGTCGAAGTAGTTGACCTGCTCCCCGGCGGCGATGCCGGCCGAGATGAACGACGACGACAGCTCCCACAAGTGCTCGTCGCTGACAGCGACGGCGCAGGCGTGCCGGACGGTCGAGCCGAAGGACGACATGTCCTCGACCGATCTCGTCATCGCGCACTCCGCGTCGTCGGATGGTGGGCGGTGTCCGTAGCCCGTGCGGGCGCCGAGGAGCCCCGGATACGCGGGGTGTTCCGGCCCTCCAGGACCGAGAACTCTGCGTCACCCTGGAGCCACTGTACGTCCGACCGACCGTCCCACATGGGGTGGAGGGCCGGTCCAGCGCGCCGAACAGTCGCCGTTCGGCGACGAACGGTGACCGGCGGGGACAGCCGGCTACCTCGGATAACGCTCTTATCACCCAGGTGGGTGGTGGCCCGGTCGGATCGTCGTTCCGATCGCCGTTGCGGGTGTCGACACGATCGTTCTTGCACCTGCAGCGGCCATCACGGAACGAGCGGGGGCACCATCGCCTCCACCAGGTGCGGTCCCGGCTCGGCGGCCGCCTTCGTCAGCGCCGCAGCCAGCTCCTCCGCCGTCTCGGCGCGGATCGCCGGCACGCCCATGCCCGTCGCCAGCGCCACGAAGTCCAGCCGCGGTCGGTCGAGGTCGAGCAATGACCTGGCGGTGCTGCTGCTGGCCCCGGCCGCGTCGACCCCGACCGCGGCGAGCTCCAGCCGCAGGATCGCGTAGGCGGCGTTGTTGTAGACGACGGTGGTGACGTCGAGGCCCTCGCGGGCGTGCGTCCAGAGCGCGGAGATCGTGTACATGGCGCTGCCGTCGGCCTGCAGGCACCAGACCGGGCGATCGGGGCAGGCGATGGCGGCCCCGGTGGCGGCCGGCAGCCCCCAGCCGATCGCGCCGCCGGTGAGGGTGAGCCAGTCGTGGCGCGGCGCGCCCGCGGTGGCTGCAGGCAGCGTCAGTCCGGAGGTGTTCGCCTCGTCGACGACGATCGCGCCCTCCGGCAGCAGCGCGCCCACGACGGCGGCCGCGGTGTCGATGCCGAGCGGACCGGTGGGCAGTGCCGGCCGATGCGCGTCCGCGGGCCGGGCCACTGCTCCGGGAGCGACCTCGGCGGCCAGTTCGGCCAAGGCCGCCGCGGCGGCGTCGGTCCGCCCGGCCACCGCGTGCACGTGACACCCCTCCGGCACCAGATCGCCGCGCCGTCCCGGGTACCCGAAGAAGGCGACGGGGGAGCGGGCCCCCAGCAGCAGGAGGTGGCGGGTGCCGCTGAGCTGCCCTGCGGCCATGTCGGGGAGGTAGGCGAGCCGATCGGCCGCGACGACACCGGCCCCGCGCTCCAGGCGGGCGGGGAAGGTCTCCACCAGTACCTTCGCCCCGGTGGCGGCGGCGATCCGGCCCGCGGCGTCGAGGCCGTCGGCCCGGGTGGCGTCGCCGCCGAGGAGCAGCAGGCACGGTTCACCGGAACGCAGGGCGGCAGCGGCGGCGGTGCGCGCCTCGGCGTTGCCGAAGCCCGGCGCCGGGTGCTCGAGGATCGGGGCCGGTTCGTCCGCCGCGCCCTCGCTCCAGCTCGCGTCCGCCGGCAGCACCAGCGTCGCCACCTGGCCGGCGCGCGCCGCGGCTACGGCTGCCGCCGCGTCGACGGCGACGTCGGCCGGCCCGGCCGTGTGCCGCACCCACGCCGAGACCGTTCCGGCGAGCCCCGAGATGTCGGACTGCAGCGGCGCGTCGTACTGGGCGTGGTCGGTCGCGTGGTCGCCGATGATGTTGACGATGCCGGAGCCGGCGCGGCGGGCGTTGTGCAGGTTCGCGATGCCGTTGCCCAGGCCGGGGCCCAGGTGCAGCAGTGTGGCGGCCGGTCGGCCCGCCATCCGGGCGTACCCGTCGGCGGCTCCGGTGGCCACCCCTTCGAACAGCGTGAGCACGCCGCGCATCCCCGGTTCGGCGTCGAGCGCCGCGACCGCGTGCATCTCGGACGTCCCGGGATTGGCGAAGCAGACGTCGACACCGCCCGCCAGCAGGGTGCGGAGCAGGGCACGTGCGCCGGTGGTCATCGCCTGCCCGCCGTCAGGAGGTGGTGACCGAGACGGACGTCGCCGGCGACGTCGTCAGCGTCTGCAGCACCACGCAGTACCGCTCGGTCAGCTTCATCAGCGTGGCGACCTGGTCCTCCGCGGCGTCGGTCTCCAGCGCGAACGACAGCCGGATGTCGCGGAAGCCAACGGGGGCGTCCTTCGCCACGCCGAGCGTGCCGCGGAAGTCCAGGTCGCCCTCCGCGTGCACCGTGCCGCTCACGGCCATGCCCAGCGACGTCGCCACGGCCCGCAGCGTGACGCCCGCACAGGCGACGAGCGCCTCGAGCAGCATGTCCCCGGAGCAGAGCTGGGTGCCGTCACCGCCGGTCGCGGGGTGCAGACCCGCTTCGGCCAGCGCCGTCGACGTGCGGACCTTGCAGGCGATCCCGCTGCCGTCCAGCTCGCCGTCCGCCGTGAGCGTGACGACCGCGGACTCGGGTTCGGCGCGGTAGCGCTCCTTGAGCGGGCCCTGCTTCTCCTTGAGCGACGCGGAAGCTGCGGTGACATCCATGCGCGCATCGTGCCCGGCCGGTCCGGATCGCGCACGCGCCGTCCTATCCTTCGGCCGTGCCGTCGGACCCCGTACCCGAGAGTGCGACAGCCGCACGGCCCGACCGCGTGCTGACGATCCCGAACCTGCTGTCCGTGGTGCGGCTCGCCGGTGTTCCCTTGTTCCTCTGGTTGCTGCTGGGCCCTGGCCAGGATCCGGCCCACCACGCCGCCGCCGACGTCTGGGCGATCGTCGTGCTCGCGGCGGGCGGGATCACCGACTGGCTCGACGGCAAGCTCGCGCGGCTGCTCGACCAGTACTCGCGGTTGGGTGCGCTGCTGGACCCGGCCGTCGACCGCCTCTACATCCTCGCCGCGCTCATCGGGCTCGGCGTGCGCGAGGTGGTGCCGTGGTGGGCGGTGCTGGTGCTGGTGGCCCGCGACGCGGTGCTCGGGGTGTGTCTTGCGGTGCTGCGCCGCCGCGGCTACGGACCGTTCGTCGTCACCTACCTCGGCAAGTCCGCCACCTTCCTGCTGCTCTACGCGTTCCCGCTGCTGCTGGCCGGGCTGCAGGAGGGGTGGTTCGCCGATCTCGCCCGCCCGCTCGGCTACGCGTTCGCGGTCTGGGGCACGATCTTCTACCTCTACACAGGGGTCCTCTACCTCGTGCAGTTCGTGCTGGCCATGCGCCGACCGCCGGTCTCGGCGGGCCGGCCCGCACCACCGGACGAAGCCACGACGGGCACCCCGTAGGCTCGCCCGCGTGATCCCGGATGATCTCCGCTACACCGAGGCCCACGAGTGGGTCCGCGACCAGGGCGACGGCGTCGTGCGCATCGGCATCACCGACCACGCGCAGTCCCAGCTCGGCGACATCGTGTTCGTGTCGTTGCCGGCCGTCGGCGAGGCGCTGGCTTCCGGCGCCGCGGTGGGCGAGGTGGAGTCGACCAAGTCGGTGTCGGATCTGTACGCGCCCGTCGCCGGCACCGTGACCGCGGTCAACGCCGAGCTCGACGCCAAGCCAGAGCTGATCAACTCCGGCCCGTACGCGGAGGGCTGGATGATCGACGTCCGGGTCGACGGCGACGCCGCCGACGTATTGTCCGGGCTGCTCGACGCCGCCGCCTACGCCGACCTCGTCGGCGACTGACCGGCACCGACCTGAGCATCACCGATTGCCCCGCCAGGCTGCGGCCCACCCGGTCGCGGTGAGGTCGAAGGAGTAGGTTGGACGGACAGGATGTCCGCCGCTTCAGCTGCCCGGCACCACCCAGGAGGAGACCGAAAAGGTGACCACGAACGACGGGCCCGGAGTGCCCCCGGAGCGCGCCCCGGAGACGACATCGGTCTTTCGCGCGGACTTCTTCTCCGAGGCCGAGGCCCCTGCGAAGGAGCAGCCGGTCACCGGGGTCGAGGGGCTACCCGATGGGGCCGCTCTCCTGGTGGTCAAGCGCGGGCCCAACGCGGGATCGCGATTCCTGCTCGACCGCACGCTGACCAGCGCAGGCCGGCACCCGGACAGCGACATCTTCCTCGACGACGTGACGGTGTCGCGTCGGCACGCGGAATTCCGGTCCGACGCGAACGAGTTCATCGTCGTCGACGTCGGCAGCCTCAACGGCACCTACGTCAACCGCGAGCCCGTCGACACAGCGGTGCTGGTCAACGGCGACGAGGTGCAGATCGGCAAGTTCCGACTGGTGTTCATCACCGGTCCCCGGAACTGATCGCCGACGGATCCGACCCGGGCCGGTAGTTCGCCGGGCGGTCTCCGTGAGCCGTCCGGAGGCGCGCGCCGACCCGGATCGCCGTGTAGCGTCGGATACCAGCAGGGTCGTGTGGAGGAGGAGAGCGCATGAGCGAGATGCGCGTCGTGGGCGTCCGCGTCGAACTGCCCGCGAACCAGCCGATCCTCCTTCTTCGGGAGACCGCGGGTGAGCGGTATCTGCCCATCTGGATCGGGTCGGTGGAGGCCACCGCGATCGCGCTCGAGCAGCAGGGTGTGAAGCCGCCCCGGCCGCTCACGCACGATCTACTGAAGGACGTGGTCACCGCGCTGGGCCGCCGTCTGGAGCAGGTCCGCATCACCGACCTGCAGGAGGGCACCTTCTACGCCGAGCTGATCTTCGACGGCGGCGTGAAGGTCTCGGCCCGCCCGAGCGACTCGGTGGCGCTGGCGCTGCGCGTCGGGGTCCCGATCTTCGCCGAGGAGAGCGTGCTCGCCGCCGCCGGTCTGGTGATCCCGGACGAGCAGGAGGACGAGGTCGAGAAGTTCCGCGAGTTCCTCGACTCGATCTCGCCGGAGGACTTCCGGGGCGCTAACCCCAACGGGTGATTCGCGCGCCGCGGATCGCTGCCACTCACGGCTGCTCCGGGGCACTCGGGTCGCGATCCGGTCACGAACGAGCAGTGCACCGATGCCACACCACGGCGCGGCGCGTTGACCCACCGCGGTACCCCGCTTACCGTCAGCATACGCACTTCGGAATCATCCGAAGGTCCTGGAACGGGTGCTGGCACCCGGCGGGAAGGAGCTCGGTGGACGACCGGCAGTCCGGTTCGCCGGAGCAGGGTGAGCTGTTCCCCGACCCGTTGGTGGGCGAGGGCCTCGACGGGCTGCCCGACCAGCTGGTCGGTTTCCGCGGTCCCACTGCGTGCCAGGTCGTCGGCATCACGTACCGGCAGCTCGATTACTGGGCCCGCACCGGTCTGGTCGTGCCGTCGATCCGGGGTGCTGCGGGCTCGGGTTCGCAACGGCTCTACTCGTTCAAGGACGTGCTGGTCCTCAAGGTCGTGAAGCGGCTGCTCGACGCCGGGGTGTCGTTGCAGAACATCCGGGTCGCGGTGGAGCACCTGCGCCGACGCGGGATCCGCGACCTCGCCGGGATCACGTTGTTCAGTGACGGCACGACCGTGTACGAGTGCGCGTCCGCCGAGGAGGTCGTGGATCTCCTGCGTGGGGGTCAGGGCGTGTTCGGCATCGCCGTGAGCGGCGCGATGCGCGAGATCAGTGGCTCGATCAAGGACTTCCCGGTGGAGCGGGCCGACGGCGGGTCCGTCGACGAGTCGCCGGAGGACGAGCTGTCGCGCCGACGGGCTCGACGAGCCATCTCCTGATCGCGCCCTTCACGGAGCCCTTCAGGTGGCCCGGAACGGGTCGTGCTGGGCGAGCATCTGCTCCAGGCGAGCCTGGTCGACGCGGCTGAGCACGGTGGCGGACTCCTGACGGTCGCGCACGCACTTGGCGAGCGAGAACGTCGACGACACCAGGAACAGCATGCCGAGCGCGAGGAACGCGCGCACCCAGACGTCGCCGGGCATCGCCCAGAGTGCGACGAGCAGCGCGCCGAGCGCGATGGAGAACGCGATGACGGACTGGATGTAGAACGCGGCCGTGGTGGGCGAGGACGGCGGCTTCGGTGTGGTCATGCGGGAGATGATGGCCGCGGGGCCGGATCGGTTGGGTCGGTGGAACTACGTGGTCGGGGTCACATCCCAGTATCAGGGTCAGCCACCGGTGGCCCGCAGATAGGTCAGGACGGCGAGCACCCGGCGGTGGGAGCTGTCCGTGGGCGGCAGGTCGAGCTTGGTGAAGATGGCGCCGACGTGCTTGACGACCGTCGCCTCGGTGACGACGAGCTCGCGCATGATCGCGGCGTTGGACCGGCCTTCCGCGACCAGCCCCAGCACCTCCCGCTCGCGTGGGCTCAGCCGGGCCAGCGGATCGGCGCGCCGCCGCAGCAGTTGGCGCACCACTTCGGGATCGACCACGGTGCCGCCGTCGAGCACGGTGCGCAGCGTCGCCACGAACTCGGGGATGTCGGCGATCCGGTCCTTGAGCAGGTAGCCGACGCCGGTCCCGTCGCCGGAGTCGAGCAGTTCGGCGGCGTAGCTCTGCTCGACGTACTGGCTGAACGCGACCACGGCGAGGCGGGGGTGGGCGGCCCGCAGCGCGACGGCTGCGCGCAGGCCCTCGTCGCGGAAGCCGGGGGGCATCCGCACATCGGTGAGCACCAGGTCGGGGTGCTGGTCGGCGACGGCCTCGACCAGCGCGTCGGCGTCCCCGACGGCGGCGACGACCTCGAAGCCGAACCGGCCGAGCAGGCTCGCGACGCCTTCCCGCAGGAGGACCCCGTCCTCGGCCAGGACTATGCGGGGCACGGCAGTTCCACCTGGAGCACGGTAGGTCCGCCCGTCGGACTGGTGAGCAGCAGCCGCCCGCCGGCGACGGCGACCCGATCGGCCAGCCCGGTCAGTCCGCTGCCGGCCCCCGGACGAGCGCCGCCGCGGCCGTCGTCGCGGATCTCCACCAGCAACGCGCCGGCGGTCTCCCGGAGCGTCACGCCCGCCCGGGAGGCGCCGCTGTGCTTGGCGACGTTGGTGAGCGCCTCGGCGACGACGAAGTAGGCCGCGCTCTCGATGCCGGACGGGAGCCGGCGCGACAGGTCGGCGGTGACGTCGACCGGCACGGCGCAGCGGTCGGCCAGCTCGGCCACGGCGGCGGGCAGGCCGTGATCGGTGAGCACCGGCGGATGGATGCCCCGGATCAGCTCGCGCAGGTGCGCCATCAGGTCCTTCGCCTGCTGGTGGGCGTCGGCCAGCGCGATGCCCGCGGGGGAGCGCGGATCGGTGTCGAGCTGCGCGACGCCCAGCTGCATCGTCATGCCGAGCAGCCGCTGCTGGGCGCCGTCGTGCAGGTCGCGCTCGATCCGTCGGCGCTCCGCCTCGAAGGCGTCGACGAGGCGGGCCCGCGAGCGCGTGACCTCCACCAGTTCGGCGACGACCTCGTCGGCCTCTGGCACCAGCAGCGCCCGCACCAGCGCGCCGTGCGCGGCTGCGACAGCCGTCCACGCGTAGGGCAGGACGGGCAGGAGGAGGAACGCGACGACGGCGAAGGGCGCCGCGTCGGACGCCGTGCGCACCTCCCACCACAGGTACTGCGCGGGAGTGCCGTCGGCCAGGACCGGTAGCAGGAGCGTGACCAGCTCGAGCATGAACAGGCCGGCCAGCACCGGCCCGACGACGGCCGCCGCGACGGCCAGCACCACCGTGAAGCCCCACTCCCGCCAGGCGAGCGGGTCCGACCACCGTTGCCGCCAGGTGCGCGGCGGGAGCGATCGGAGCGGGCGGCGGTCGACGAGCGGCAACCGCGCCCGTTCCAGCCACGCGACGGCCGGTGCCAGCAGCAGCACGAACACCGCGACGAGGAAGGCCGCTGTGAGCGCGCCGGCGACGGTCAGGCCGACGGCTCCGCGTTCCAGGCCGGAGCGGACGGCGAGCAGCGGGAGCAACCCGGCCAGCAGCGGGAACAGGGCCATCGCCGCGACGACACCGCTGGTCGCCACATGCAGCAGCGCGCGCCACGGCCACGAGGTCAGCAGGAACCGTGGTGTGGCCAGCGCCTGGGCAGCGGTGGGTGGTTCGGCGAGCATGGCGTCGACCGTAGTGATCACGGGCGTGCCGGTCGGCGGGGTGCGGTCGAATCCTCGAGGTAGGGCCAGCCCGAAGTGCCGGCTAGTCGGGCTCCGCGACCGATCCGCCGAGGAGCTCGAGCGTGTTGTCGCCGACGATGCGCAACGCGGAGGTCAGCGCCGCGAGCTCCGGTGCGGTGAGGCCATCGGTGACCCGTGCCACCAACCGCTCCATCTCGTCCTCGACCCGCGCCGCGCACCGCACGGCCGGACTCGGTGAGGTAGAGCAGGACGAGCCGGTTGTCGGGATGGTCGCGGCGTCGCGTGAGCAACCCGGCGTTCGCCAGTGGCGCCGCATCGCCGTCTCCTGGGCGGCCCGCATCACCTTCGACGCGCGCACGAACGCGTCCATGAACTCGCCCAAGGGGCCCTGGTGGCCCTGGCGGCCATGTTCATGGCGATCTTCGACTTCTACGTCATCAACATCGCCACGCCGTCGCTGCAGACCCAGCTCGGCGCGAGCGAGGCGGCCCTCGAGCTGATCATCGGCGGATACACCTTCACCTACGCGACCCTGCTCGTCACCACCGGCAGGTTCGGCGACGTCTTCAGCTACCGCAGGGTGTTCATCGCCGGGATGGCGGTCTTCACCGTCACCTCGCTGCTGTGCGGCATCGCCCAGACCGCCGACCAGCTGGTCGTGGTGCGCCTGTTCCAGGGCGCCGGCGCGGCGCTGATGGTGCCGCAGGTCGTTGCGCTGATCACGGTCACCTTCGGGCCGGACGAGCGGCCGAAGGCGCTGTCCTGGTTCGGCGTCGCGGTCGGTCTCGCGCTCGTCGGGGGCCAGATCCTCGGCGGCGCGCTGCTCTCCCTCGACGCGTGGGGCATCGGGTGGCGGATCATCTTCCTGGTCGACATCCCGGTCGGCGTCGTCGCACTGGTACTGGCCACGCGGCTGCTGCCCGACACCAGAGCTGCGCGCCGGCCCCGGCAGGACGTCATCGGCACCATCGGCCTGTCGCTCGGCCTCGGCCTGGCGATCCTGCCGATCATCCTCGGCCGCACCTCAGGGTGGCCGGTGTGGGGCTCGGCCTCGCCGTGCCCGCGATCATCGCGACGCTGGCCTACGAGAAGGCACTCGCTGCGCGCGGTGGCGAGCCGATGCTCGACGTGACGCTGTTCCGCACCCGCCCCTTCACCGTCGGCGTGCTGACCGTCGTCGGCACCATGACGTTCTTCTCGGGCTTCATCTTCGGCCTGACGCTGTTCCTGCAGGCCGGCCTGCACCTGACCCCGCTCGAGGCCGGCCTCACGTTCGGCCCGCTCGGCATCGGCTTCGCGCTCAGCGCACTGGTCGCCCGACCGCTGGTGCTCAAGCACCGGCACCAAGGTGATCATCGTCGGGCAGGCGCTGCTGGCGCTCGGCGCGCTGCTGATGCTGGTGGACTTGGCGGTGGACAGCGTCGCCGCGAGCGCGGCACGGATGATCGTGCCCCTGGTCCTCGCGGGCCTCGGCACCGGGATCACGATCCCGTCGCTGACCGGCGTCGTGGTCTCGCAGCTCCCGCCACAGCGCGCCGGACTGGCCTCCGGTCTGCTGACCACAGCGCAGCAGTTCGCCAACACGATCGGCGTCGCAGTGTTCGGAGTGATCTTCTTCAGCGCCTCGGGCGCCGGCCCCACGCTGGTCGACTACGTGACCGGGATGCAGTGGGTCACCGGCGTCGGACTGGTCCTGTGCGTGGTGACGTTCGGGCTGAGCTTCCTGCTGCCTCGCGGCCGCCCGACGCCGCCCGGCGCCCCGACCTCGCCCGCGGTGTCGCCCGCTACCTCGCGGGGTGCCTGAGCGTCGTGGACGCTGTGGAGGTCCGCACACGATCCGGCCGCCGCCCCCGGGTTGTCGTAGGATCACGGGTGTAGTCGCCGACCCCGTGCGGGAGAGCCCGGCCCACGTTCGATCTGTGGGCGGGGCGCCGAAGGAGCAAGTCCTCCCCGGAATCTCTCAGGCCCCAGGACCGCGCGGGTGAGACGCCTCTGGAAAGTGATGGCCGGCCCCTGCGGGCAGGCCGTCCGCCGACGGGGAAAGTCCGACCGATCAGGCCGGGTGAATCTCTCAGGTGCCCGGTTCGCGGGCGGTGACAGAGGGGGAGGGCAGCTCAGCCCTGCCCGCTGATCCCTCCGGAGGCGCTCGTGAACCGCCCGACCCTGCAGGACCTCACCCGCGGTGTCCCGTTCGCCGACCGCCACGTCGGCCCGGGTCCGGCGGACCTGGAGCTCATGCTCGCCGTGGTCGGGGCCGGCTCGCTCGACGACATCGCCGCCACGGCGGTGCCCGACTCCATCCAGGACCTCACACCGGCCGCCTCCACGCTGCCGCCCGCCGCCAGCGAGGCCGAGGCACTGGCCGAGCTGCGCGCTCTCGCGGCCCGCAACACCGTGACCGTGCCGATGATCGGGCTGGGCTACGCCGGCACCTTCACCCCGCCGGTGATCCGCCGCAACGTGCTGGAGAACCCCGCCTGGTACACGGCCTACACGCCGTACCAGCCCGAGATCAGCCAGGGCCGGCTCGAGGCGCTGCTGGCGTTCCAGACCGCCGTCGCGGACCTGACCGGCCTGCCCATCGCCGGCGCGTCGCTGCTGGACGAGGCGACCGCCGCTGCCGAGGCGATGACCCTGCTGCGCCGCGCCGGGCGAGCGAAGAGCACGCGGTTCGTCGTCGAAGCCGACACCCTGCCCCAGACCCTGGATGTGCTGCGCACCCGCGCCGAGCCGCTGGGCATCGAGCTGGTCGTCACCGACCTCGAGGGCGGTCTGCCCGAGGGCGAGCTGTTCGGACTGCTGCTGTCGTACCCCGGTGCATCCGGCGAGGTCCGCGACCCGTCGGCGCTGATCGAGGCGGCGCACGCGCGCGGCGCGCTCGTCGCCGTCGCCGCCGACCTGCTGGCACTCACCCTGCTGACCCCGCCGGGCGAGCTGGGCGCCGACGCGGTGCTGGGCACCACGCAGCGCTTCGGGGTGCCGCTCGGGTTCGGTGGCCCGCACGCCGCGTACCTGTCGGTGGCGCAGAAGCACGCCCGGCAGCTGCCCGGCCGGATCGTCGGACTCTCCGTCGACGCCGACGGCAACCCGGCGCTGCGCCTGGCGCTGCAGACGCGTGAGCAGCACATCCGCCGCGAGAAGGCCACGTCCAACATCTGCACCGCGCAGGTGCTGCTGGCCGTGGTCGCGGCCTGCTACGCCGCCTACCACGGCCCCGACGGGCTGCGGCAGATCGCGCAGCGGACCCACCGGATGGCCGCGGTGCTCGCGGCCGGCCTGCGGGAGGGCGGGATCGACGTCGTCCACGGCGCGTTCTTCGACACCGTCCAGGTCCGCGTACCGGGGCGTGCGGAGGCCGTCGCCGACGCGGCGCACGACGCGGGCATCGCCGTGCGCCGGATCGACGCCGACACCCTGGGCATCGCGACGTCGGAGATCACGACCGTCGCGCACGTCGAGACGGTGTGGCAGGCCTTCGGCGTGACCGCCGACGTCGGCGCGCTCGACGCCGCCACCGCGGACGCGCTGCCCGAGGGGCTGCTGCGCACCAGCGCGTACCTCACGCACCCGACGTTCCACGAGTTCCGCTCCGAGACCGCGATGATGCGCTGGCTGCGCCGCCTCGCCGACGCGGACCTGGCGCTGGACCGCACGATGATCCCGCTGGGCTCGTGCACGATGAAGCTCAACGCGGCCGCGGAGATGGAGCCCATCACCTGGCCGGAGTTCGCCGACCTGCACCCGTTCGCCCCGGAGGCCGACGCCGCCGGCTCGCTCGAGCTCATCCACGACCTGGAGCGCTGGCTCGCCGAGCTCACCGGCTACGCCGCCGTCTCCCTGCAGCCCAACGCGGGCAGCCAGGGCGAGTTCGCCGGCCTGCTCGCGATCGCCGCCTACCACCGCAGCCGCGGTGAGGCGCACCGCGACATCTGCCTGATCCCGGCCAGCGCGCACGGCACCAACGCGGCCTCGGCCGTCATGGCGGGAATGCGGGTGGTCGTGGTGGCCACCGCCCCCACCGGCGACGTCGACCTCGACGACCTGCACGCGAAGATCGCCGAGCACGGCTCGTCGCTGGCGGCGCTGATGATCACCTACCCGTCCACGCACGGGGTGTACGAGACCCAGGTGCGCGACGTGTGCGAGGCCGTGCACGCCGCGGGCGGCCAGGTCTACGTCGACGGCGCCAACCTGAACGCGCTGGTCGGGGTGGCCCGCCCGGGCGCCTTCGGCGGCGACGTGAGCCACCTGAACCTGCACAAGACCTTCTGCATCCCGCACGGCGGCGGCGGCCCGGGTGTCGGGCCCGTCGCGGTGGCGGAGCACCTGGCGCCGTTCCTGCCGGGTCGTGGAGAGGTCGGGCCCGTCTCGGCCGCCCCGTACGGCAGCCCCGGCGTGCTGCCGATCCCGTGGGCCTATCTGCGCATGATGGGCACCGACGGGCTGCGCCGCGCCACCCTCACCGCGCTGGTGGCGGCCAACTACGTCGCGAAGCGGCTGGGCGAGCACTACCCGGTGCTCTACGCGGGCGCCGGCGGGCTCGTCGCCCACGAGTGCATCCTCGACCTGCGGGGCATCACGAAGGACTCCGGCGTCACCGTCGACGACGTGGCGAAGCGGCTGGCCGACTACGGCATCCACGCGCCGACGATGTCGTTCCCCGTCGCGGGCACGCTCATGGTGGAACCCACCGAGAGCGAGGACCTGGCGGAGATCGACCGGTTCGTCGACGCCATGATCGGCATCAAGGGCGAGATCGACCGGGTCGCGGCGGGGGAGTGGCCGGTGGCGGACAACCCGCTGCGCGGCGCCCCGCACACCGCGGCCTGTCTCGTCGACAAGTGGGACCACCCGTACCCGCGCGACCTCGCCGCGTACCCGCTCGGCGGCACGCCGGGCGTGCACGACCGCAAGGTGTGGCCGCCGGTGCGTCGCATCGACGGGGCGCACGGCGACCGCAACCTGGTGTGCAGCTGCCCGCCGGTGGAGGCCTACAGCTGACGACACAGATCGCTGGGCCCGTTCACACACGTCCGGACGTGTGTGAACGGGCCCAGCGATCTGTGAGGTCGAGGAGGCGGGCGCGCAGCGGGGCCGCTCGCTCCGCGAACGCCGCCTGCGCCTTCGCGTACTCCGCCCGGCCGGCCGGTGTCTCGATCGGGACGGGGGAGTAGCCCCAGCCGCTCAGGTCGTACGGGCTCGCGCGCATGTCCAGCTCCCGGACGTCCGCGGCGAGGGCGAAGCAGTCGGCGAGCAGCTCCGCCGGGGTGGCGGGCAAGAGCTTGTACGCCCACTTGTAGAGGTCCATCGTCGCGTGCAGGCAGCCCGGCTGCTCCATCGCCACCTGGTCGGTCCGGGCCGGTGCGACGGCGTTGCGGGGGCGGGCGGCGTCGGTGAAGAACCGGAACGCGTCGTGGTGGGTGCAGTGGATCGGCAGGGAGTCGACGACGGCGTCGGTGCCCGTCGAACCGAGCCGCAGCGGCACCGCACCGTGGCGGGGCTGGTCCGTGCGGTACACCATCGCCCACTCGTGCAGCCCGAAGCAGGACAGCCGCGGCGGCCGAGCCGCCGTCGCCGCCAGCAGGGCGCCGACGAACTCCGCGGTGCCGACGAGCCGCTCGGGCAGCGAAGCGAGCTCCAGGCGCACGCCGTCGCCGGCCGGGACGTAGCCGGGATGCGCCAGGTACTCCTGGCCGCCGCGCAGCACCACGTCCGGACCCGGGTGCCAGAACTCGAGCCGGTGCGGGCGCAGCGAGTAGTAGGTGAACAGGAAGTCGAGCACCGGATGGGCCTCTCGGCGGCGCCTGCGCTCGCGGTGCGGCACCGTCCACTGCTCGACGCGCGCCCGGTGCGCCGCCGCGCGGGCGCGCCACACCGGTTCGTCGAGCACCTCCACGGCGTCGACGGTAGCTGCCATCACCCCGGGTCGATGCGCGGCGTCGCGCCGCTGCGCTCGGGACGGGCGTGGGTGCCGTCGCGCACCGTGCCGACGACGTGTTCGATCAGGTCCTCCAACGCCACGAGGCCGACGGTGTGGCCACCGCGGTCGACCGCCCGTCCCAGGTGGGCGCCGGGCCGGCGCAGAACCGCCAGCGCCTCCTCGAGCCGTGCGTCCACCGCGACCTCCGGCAGCGCCCGGATCCGCTGCGGCGGCACGGCGGTCGCCGGGTCGTCGATCAGGTCGAGGATGTCCTTGACGTGGAGGTATCCGGTGAACCGCCGGTCCGGGCCGCGCAGCGGGAAGCGGGAGAACCCGGTGCGGGCCACCACCTCGGCGACGTCGCCGACGGTCGGCCGCGCCGGCAGGGTCACCAGGTCGGGCAGTGCCACGACCACGTCGGCGACGGTGGCCTCCACCGAGTGCAGGGTGCGGGTGAGCCGCGAGGACTCCTGCTGGTCGAGCAGGCCCTCCCGGCCGGACTCGGCGATCAGGTCGGCCAGCTCGCCCGAGGTGAAGGCGGCCTCCAGCTCGTCCCGCGGCTCCACCCCGATCAGGCGCAGCACCCCGTTGGCGAGGAAGTTGAACAGGTTGATCAGCGGTCGCATCGCGGTGGTGAACACGAGGAACGGCGGCACCAGCCAGATGGCGGTGCGTTCCGGGCCGGCGATCGCGATGTTCTTCGGCACCATCTCGCCGAGCAGGATGTGCGCGATCACCACGATGCCCAGCGAGATCGTCAACGCGAGCGGGTGCAGCACCGCCTCCGGCAGACCCGCCCAGAGGAACGGTCGCTCAAGCAGGTGTGCCACCGCCGGTTCGCCGAGTCGCCCCAGGAGCAGTGAGCAGATGGTGATGCCCAGCTGCGACGCGGCCAGCATCCTGGACAGGTCAGCGCTGGCGCCCAGCACCGTGCGCGCGCCCGAGATCCCGGCCTGCGCCATCGCCTCCAGCCGGTCGCGCCGGGCCGACACGAGCGAGAACTCGGCGCCGACGAAGAACGCGTTGCAGGCCAGCAGCGCCACCGCGGCGACGAGGGCGAGCAGGTCCGTGCCGACACCGACTCCCGGATCGACTGCGGCGACCACGACTGGTTCAGCGAGCACGGCGCACCTCCGCGACCGCGTCCGGATCGGCCAGGCGCAGCTCCGCGATGCGGTTGCGGTCGCGGCGCATCACGGTGAGCCGCCAGCCGTCCACGTCGACGGTGGCGCCGACGTCGGGGATGCGCCCGAGCCGGGCCAGCACCATGCCGGCGATGGTCTCGTGGTCGCCGCGGGGCATCACGAACCCGGTGGCCTCGGCCACCTCGTCGTCGCGCAGCAACCCCGACACCAGCCACGTGCCGCGGCCCATCGGACGCACCTGCGCGAGCTCCGCGCCGTCGTGCTCGTCCCGGACGTCGCCGACGATCTCCTCGATCAGGTCCTCGAGCGTGACGATCCCGGCCGTGCCGCCGTACTCGTCCACCACGACGGCCATCTGTAGCCCGGCGCCGCGCAGCTCCGTGAGCAGGGCGTCCCCGTCGAGCGACTCGGGCACCGTCGGCACCGACTGCACCAGCCCGCGCAGCGGCACCCGGTCGCGTTCGGCCGCCGGCACCCCGAAGGCCTGCTTGACGTGCACGACGCCCAGCACGACGTCCGGGTCGCGGTCCTGCACCGGGAACCGGGAGAAGCCGCTGTGCCGGGACCGGGCCACCAGATCGTCGACGGTGTCCGCGGCCTCCAGGATCTCCACCCGCACGCGCGGGGTCATGAGGTCCTCGGCGACCCGGTCGGTGAACCGCAGCGACCGGTCCAGCAGCGCCGCGGTGCCCTCGTCGAGGGTGCCGCGCTCGGCGCTGGACCGGACGAGCGAGCTCAGCTCCCGCGGTGACCGCGCCGAACGCAGCTCCTCCGCCGGCTCCACGCCGAGTCGGCGCACGACCGCGTTCGCCGTGGCGTTCAAGGCGTTGATCAACCAGCGGAACGCGTGCGCGAACCCGCTCTGCAGCCACACCACCGCCCGGCCCGTGCGGATCGGGTCGGCGATCGCGAGGTTCTTCGGCACCAGCTCGCCGAACACCATCGACAGCGTCGTGGCCAGCAGCAACGCCACCGCCAGTGCCACGCCTTCGGCGAGAGCGGTGGAGAGCCCCAGCCCGATCAGGCCCGGTGCGATCAGGGCTGCGATCGCCGGCTCGGCGATGTACCCGGTGACCAGCGTCGTGGCGGTGATGCCCAGCTGGCTCCCCGACAGCTGGAACGACAGGCCCCGGTGCGCCCGCTGCAGGGTGCGGGCGCGGCGATCACCGACATCGGCGACGTGCGCGTCGACCTGGCTGCGTTCCAGCGCGGTCAGCGCGAACTCCGACGCCACCGAGATCGCGGTGCCGGCGGTGAGCGCGGCGACGGCGACGAGGCCGAGGACCGACCACAGGATGGTCACCGCGGGCCACCACGAACGAGGACGAGAGCACGACGCCGGGCGCTGCCCGGCCTCCTACTGCAACCCGGCTCGGCGCCTCGGGCACGTGCGGTGGGCACGGAGGATCTCCCCTTGATGTGGAAGCCGACAGTTTAGAGCGGCGGGCCCGGCGCGCAGCACCGGACCTGCTGAGCAACCCGGTGGAGCGATGCGCGTCACCTCCGAGGGCGATCAGGCGATCCGCGGCCTAGGTTGACCGGTCATGGCGGGTAGTCGCATCGGTGCGCGGGACCACAGCCCTTCCCGGGGGTCGTCCTCGCCGTTCGTCGACTTCGACCGCCAGTCGTGGGCGAAGCTGGGGGAGGCCACTCCGCTGCCGCTGACCGCCGACGAGCTCGAACGGGTGCGCAGCCTCGGCGACGCCGTCGACCTCGACGAGGTGCGCGACGTGTACCTGCCGCTCTCGCGGCTGCTCACCCTCCACGTGCAGGAGGGGGCCCGGCTCTACCGCGCCTACCGGTCCTTCCTCGGCGCGACCAACGCCCGCACCCCGTTCGTGATCGGCATCGCCGGATCGGTCGCGGTCGGGAAGTCCACCACCGCCCGGCTCATGCGGCTGCTGCTCGCCCGCTGGCCACAGCACCCGCGCGTCGAGCTGATCACCACGGACGGGTTCCTGCACCCCAACGCCGAGCTCGAGCGGCGCGGGCTGATGAGCCGCAAGGGCTTCCCGGAGTCGTTCGACCGCCGGGCGCTGCTGCGGTTCGTCACCGAGGTGAAGGGCGGCCGCACGGAGGTCAGCGCGCCTGTCTACTCCCACCTCACCTACGACATCGTCCCCGAGGCGCGCGCCGTCGTGCACCGGCCGGACATCCTCCTGCTGGAGGGCCTCAACGTGCTCCAGCCGGCCCAGCCGGCCCCCGGTGGGCGGGCGGCGCTCGCGGTGAGCGACTTCATCGACTTCTCCGTCTACGTCGACGCCGCCACCGACGACATCCGCAACTGGTACGTCCAGCGCTTCCTGCGGCTGCGCGAGACCGCGTTCCGCAACCCCGACTCGTTCTTCCGCCGCTACGCCGAGCTCGACGTGGAGGGCGCGATCGCCCGTGCGGAGAGCATCTGGGCCGAGATCAACGGGCCCAACCTCGAGCAGAACATCAAGCCCACCCGTGGCCGTGCCAGCCTCGTCCTGCGCAAGGGGCCCGAGCACAACGTCACCGGTATCCGTTTGCGGAAGGTATGACCGATTCGTGGGGGTCGCTGCGCGGTCCCCGATGGCCTGGCACCATGGCGCGATGACGTCGTTCGCCCCTGGTGCAGAGGTCGGGGCCGCGCCTGCCGAGACCGCCTCCGACACGGCGGAACTCACCGAGCTCGCCGCCGGGCTACGGCTCGCCGTCGGGCGGCTCAACCGGCGCATCCGCATCGACGGCCACGAGTCGATCCCGCCGCTGCAGCTGTCCGCGCTGGTCACCGTCGAGCTGCACGGGCCGCTCCGGTTGTCGGAGCTGGCCCGGCGCGAAGCCGTCACCGCGCCGACGATGAGCAGGGTCCTCGCCGCCCTCGACGAGCAGGGGCTCGTCCACCGCGCGCCCGACCCGCAGGACGCCCGGGGTGTCCTGATCACCCTCTCCGACGTCGGAGCGGCGAAGGTCAACGAGGTGCGCACCACCCGCACCGCACTGGTCGCCCGGCGCCTGGCCCGCCTCGACGACGCCCAGCGCGCCACCATCGCCGCGGCCATGCCCGCGCTCGAAGCCCTGCTGGTCGACGACTGAGCCGGGCGCCGGCCGCCGAGGATTTGTCGTTGATCAAGGGCAAAAGGTCGTTGGATGATCTCCACGAGCAACCTTTTGCCCTTGATCAACGAAACGTCGTGGGCCGCCCCGGTCGCTACAACTGGACCGACACGTCGTAGTCGGTGAGCCAGTTCTGCATCGTGACGATCTGCTCCCACTGCATCCGCTCGGCCATGCCGGACCTGCCGATCGGCTCGGCCAGCCGCTCCCGGACGGCCTCGTGGTCCAGCAGTGGCGCGACCGCGGCGTCCGGGTCGGCGACGAGCCCGGCGACCTCGGCGCGCAGCATCTCCTCGTAGTGCACGTCCTGCGTCGACGGGTAGGGGCTCTTCACGCGCTGCACGACCGACTCCGGCAGCAGGTCGGCCGTCGCCGCGCGGAGCAGGCTCTTCTCGCGCCCGTCGAAGGTCTTGTGCGCCCACGGCGTGCCGAACACGTACTCGACGAGGCGGTGGTCGCAGAAGGGCACGCGCACCTCGAGCCCCACCGCCATGCTCATGCGGTCCTTGCGGTCGAGCAGCATCGGCAGGAAGCGGGTCAGGTAGAGGTAGCAGATCTCGCGCATGCGCCGTTCGTGTGCGTCACCGGCTGCCGGACCATTCAGCGCCGGGACCTCGGTCAGCGCGTGCCGGTACTGCGCGTCGAGGTAGCCCTCGAGGTCGAGCTGCTTGGCCAGCGCCGGATCGAGCAGCGACGTGCGGGAATGGTCCTGCTTCATCATCCGGCCGGCGAGCCACGGGAACATGTCGGCGGCGACGGTGTCGGCGTCGTGGAAGTCCCGGTAGCCACCGAAGACCTCGTCGGCGGACTCGCCGGACAGCGCCACTGTCGACCGCTCCCGGATCGCCGTGAACAGCAGCAACAGGGACGTGTCCATGTCGCCCATCGCGATGGGCAGGTCGCGGGCGTGCAGCACCTTGCGGCGCATCGCGGGGTCCATCAGCCGGGCGGTGTCGAGGGTGATGTCGGTGTGGTCGGTGCCCACGTGCTTGACGACGTCCTGGACGTACGGCCCGTCCGGGGTGCCGCGCACGTCGTCGGCGGTGAAGTTCTCGGTGTAGCCGACGAAGTCGACGGCGAACGACCGGATCCTCCCTTCGACGCCGCGGTCGGCGAGCGCGGTGAGGGCCGACGAGTCGAGGCCACCGGAGAGCAGCGTGCACAGCGGCACGTCGGAGTACAGCTGGCGCTGTGCGGTGTCGGCGAGCAGGTCCCGGACGTGTGCGACGGTCGTCGGGACGTCGTCGGTGTGGCCGGTGTCCTGCTGAGATTCGGCGAGCGCCCAGTACCGCAGCTCGCGCGGGATCCCGTCCCGGCCGATGCGCACGACGTAACCCGCCGGCACCTCCCGGAGGCCGCGGAACACGGCATTGGCCGGATCGTGGACGAAGCCGAACGCGCGGCGCAGCCCGTCGGCGTCCACGACGCGCTCGGCCGCGGCGTTGGCCAGGATGGCCTTGGGCTCCGACCCGAACAGCACGCCGTGCGGAGTGGGGTAGTAATACAGCGGTTTGATGCCCAACCGGTCGCGGACCAGCACGAGCTCTCGGGTGCGGGTGTCCCAGAGCGCGTAGGCGAACATCCCGTTGAGCTCCTGGACGGCGGTGCGCGGATCGCGCTCGCCCCATTCCTGGTGGGCGTGTAGAACGACCTCGGTGTCGCTGGAGGTCGTGAACCGGTGGCCGCGGGCGGTGAGGCGTTCGCGCAGCTCGCGGAAGTTGTAGGTCTCTCCGCTGTAGACCATCGCCAGTTCGCCGCCGGTGATGGGCAGGGTCATCGGCTGCCGACCGCCGGGCACGTCGATGACGGCGAGCCTGCGGTGCCCGAGTGCGACCGGCCCGTCGACCCAGGTGCCCTCCTGGTCCGGTCCGCGGCAGGCCATGGTGGCGGTCATGGCGTCGAGCTCACGCCGGGCGTCCGGCGCTCCGAGATCCCGGTCGTGGTCGATCCATCCGCAGATACCGCACATCGCAAGCCCCCAACGCATCGAGTGTCGTGTTTCCGTGGTGTTACTCGATTGCACCGCGCAACGTTGCATGGCGCAACGCCGGTAGGATCTGTTGATGCCGGAATGTCCAGTTACCGCTGGTGTGCGCTCCGTCACTGACCCGACCGAGCAGGTCGAGCGCGAGATCACCGCGCTGATCCGCCGCACCCTCGAAACGGTCTGGGCGAGCGGCTACGGCGACGAACCGGTCGACCGGTACACGTATCCGGTCCTGTCGCTGCTGGATGGGCACGGGCCGCTGGGCCTCACCGAGCTCGCCCACCGGCTCGGCCTGACGAAGCCGACGACGAGCCGGCACGTGGCGCGCCTCGCCGCCGCCGGGCTCGTCGTCACGCGCGCCGACCTGCGCGACGTCCGGGCACTGCTGGTGGTGCTGACCCCGGCCGGCGACGGGGTGGTCGCCCGTCTCCGCGCCGCCCGCCGCGAACGCCTCGCCGCCGTCCTCTGCGGCTGGAGCGACCAAGACCGCGACGCGCTGGGCACGCTGCTCGCCCGGTTGAACGTCGACCTGGACGCGCACCGGGCCGGCTGACCGGCCGGAGAGACAACTGCCTCAGAGGGCGCGTTCGAGGGCTTCCGTCAGAGCGACCGGCGTGATCACGAGGCGGTCGAAGCGCCAGCCGTGCTCGGTCCGGCGCGCCCTGTACTGGTGGACCCCGGCCGCGATGGCCTCGGTCCGGTCGTCGATGACGAACACGGCGATGTCGTGGGCCCGCACCGTGGCGGTGTCGCCGTCGACCTCGATGACGAGGTTGGACTTGCAGTGCAGGGTGCGGGCGTAGGTGTCGTGGCCCGAGCGCGCGAGTCCGATGAGCGCCTCGATGCCGTGGGCCTCTCCGCGCAGGGACGAGACGGCGACGTCCTCGGTGAACAGCAGGCCGGTCTCGTCGTAGCGGCCCTCGTCGAGCCACAGGCTGTGGCGGGCGATCAGGTCGGTGAGTTCGGCGCGGTCGGCGAGTGCGCGGATCAGGGTGTCGGTGCTGGCCATGACGGCCTCCTCGGGCAGTCGGGACGGGGTAGGCGTTCGGGTCATGCGACGCGGGTCAGGAAGAAGTCCCGGACGTCCTCGGCCAGCAGATCCGGCACCTCCATGGCGGCGAAGTGGCCGCCGCGCTCGAACTCCGACCAGTGCCTGATGTCGTAGAGCCGCTCGGCCAGCGGTCGCACCGACAGCGTGATGTCGTGCGGGAACACGGCCACGCCGACC
Organism: uncultured Actinomycetota bacterium; assembly: GCA_963727745.1. Taxonomy (GTDB): domain Bacteria; phylum Actinomycetota; class Actinomycetes; order Mycobacteriales; family Pseudonocardiaceae; genus Pseudonocardia. Next base: position 1,179,887 of record CAVSHL010000015.1, on the reverse strand, counting down.
GGTACCGGGCACGGATCGGTCCCCCGTGGAGTGTCGTGGTGCAGGCGCGCCGACGACGCAGCGGTGGCGGTCAGCCAGTACAACGACACGTCGGTGAGCAGCCGGTCGTCGCTGACCGGCGTCGCCGGATCGGTCCACTGCGCGAAGCGCTCGGCGATCCAGACCAGCTGGCCGATCGGAGAGTCGGTCAGCGCGTAGCCGATGGTTTGCGGGGTGAGCGCCTGCAGGGCCTGGTACGGCGGACGGTTGGCCATCAGGTGCCGGACCGTGTCCAGGCGCGCCTCGTCCGCTGCGGACACCTCGACCGCCGCGTCCGGCCGGGTCGGCAGGTAGTTGACGTGCACGCCGACGACGTGCTCAGGCGCCACCGCGCCGAGCGCCATGGAGATGCCCGAGCCGAAGTCGCCGCCCTGCGCGCCGTAGCGCTCGTACCCCAGTCGGCGCATCAGCTCGGCCCACGCCCGCGCGATCCGGACGGTGTCCCAGCCGCGCTCGTGGGTCGGCCCGGAGAAGCCGTAGCCCGGGATGGACGGGATCACCAGGTGGAAGTCGCGCGACAGCGGCTCGATCACGTCGAGGAACTCCAGGAACGAACCCGGCCAGCCGTGGGTGAGGATCAGCGCGAGTGCGTCGGGTCGCGCCGACCGGACGTGGACGAAGTGGATGCTCTGGCCGTCGATCTCGGTGGTGAAGTGCGGCAGCTCGTTGAGCTCGGCCTCGTGCGCGCGCCAGTCGTAGCCGGTGCGCCAGTGCTCGGCCAGCTCCCTCAGCCGTGCCAGCGGGAAGCCGTAGTCCCACCCGGCGTCGGCGACCTCGTTGGGCCACCGGGTGCGGGAGAGCCGGTCGGTCAGGTCGTCGAGGGCGGCCTGGGGGATGTCGATGTGGAACGGCGTGATCATGGTCTGGTCTCCGAGGGCATTCGTTCGGACAATGAACGTTTATCGTCCGAACGATAGCACGATCGTTAGTCCGCCCAACGATTAGTTAGACTCGCCACATGGAGCGCCCTTCCGGGGAGACACCCGCCGCGTGGGAGAGCCTGCCCAGCTGGCTGCTCACCCAGACCGCCGGCCACGCGCACCGCCTGGTGAGCGACGGGTTCTCCGCCGTCGGCGCGCGCGGCTACCACTACCGCCTGCTCGCGACGCTGGAGGAGTTCGGTCCGGCCAGCCAGGCTGCGCTGGGCCGCAGCAGCGGCATCCACCTCAGCGACATGGTCGCGGCGATCAACGAGCTCGCCGAGCAGGCACTGGTCGAGCGCGCCCCGGACCCCGTCGATCGGCGGCGGAACATCATCTCGCTGACCGACGCCGGCCGGCGCCACCTGCGGCGACTGGAGGAGCGGCTGGCCGAGACGCAGGACGAACTGCTGGCTCCGCTGTCGCCCGAGGACCGTCGACGGTTGAGCGACCTGCTGTCCAGGCTGCTGGAGCACCACGACCCGCGAGCCGGCACGCGCCACTGATACCGGCCCGTCCAGGACGCCGATCCCGTGGTCTTCGCGAGACCACCGACGCCGTCCACCGGCAGTGATGGAATAGTGAACGCTGACGCCTGTCACGGGCGCCGAGTGGTCCGGAGAGCAGGGGAGGGGACCGGTGGACGGGCTGGCCGCGCTCCTCGCCGGATTGCTGGCGACGTTGCGTCGCGTGGTCGCGTCCTTGGGCAGTGGGGCGGCGGAGATCTGCCCCGGCGACTGGACGTGGTCGGTCTCGCTGTTCGGCATCGTCGTCGGGCTGTTCCCGACCATCGGCCTGGTGACGGTCGCGCTGCTGCGCCGCAGCATCGGTTCGCGGTACGGCGCGCCGGAGTCGGCGGTGCTCGTCGGCGCCGGGCTCGTCACGGCCGGCCTGCTGCCGCTGCTGGTGGCGCTGGCGACCGGTCGGGTCTTCGAGGTCGCCTTCGCCGGGACGCCCGTGCGGGGCCTCTCTACCGGAGAGCAGAAGACCCTCGGCGTCGTGCAGCCGTGCGTCGACATCAACCAGGCCAAGTACCTCGGCAGCGGCAGCGTCGCCGAGTCCTTCAGCTTCGGCGACCCCGCCCGCCTGCTCGTGTCCGGTCTGCTGCTGGTGCTGGTGCCGATCGCGGCTGCACTGTTCGTGGCCCTGCAGGCGCGCATCGCCCTGCGCCGCGGTCCCAGCTGGCCCGCCAAGTTCTTCTGGGCCCCGGTGCTGCTGCTCGCGTTCCTCACCGCCGGCGTGCCGGCCGGCACGATGTGGCACCTGTGGCTGGGCTTCCTCGGCGGCAGCATCATCGGTATCCCGCTGGTACTGGCGTGCGGCGCGCCGCGCCCGGATCCGCCGGCCCGCCAGCCCGAACCGGCCCGCACCGCGTCCCGGCGACCACCTGCTCCGCCCGTGCCGCACCAGCAGCGGTACGTCGCGCCCCCCACACCTCCCAAGTCGGCTCCCGTACCCCGCAACACCGGCACGTCGGCCGCCATCTCCCGCGGCGGCCCGGCCCGCTTCCGGGTGATCCGCAAGCTGGGGGCCGGCGGGTTCGGCAGGGTCTGGCTCGCCCAGGACGCCAAGCTCGGCCACCTCGTCGCCCTCAAGGCCGCGCACGCCCCCGACAGCGACACCGAGGAGCGCATCCGCCGCGAGGCGAAGGCGCTGGCCGCGATCCGCCACCCGCACTGCGTGCGGATCTACGACATGCTGCCCGCGCGCAGCGACCCCGGGCTCGCCGAGCTCGACGGCATGGTCATCGTCATGGGCTTCGTCGACGGCATCTCGCTCGGCGAGCTGGTCCGGGAGAAGAGCATCCTCGACGACGTCGCAGCGGCCCGCGTGTGGCTGTCGGTCGCCGGTGCGCTGGACGCCGCGCACCGGCGCGACGTGATGCACCGCGACGTCAAGCCCGGCAACGTCATCGTCGACGCGAGCGGGCTGGCGCACCTCATCGACTTCGGGATCGCCCGCCGCACCGGCGACGCCACCCTCACGCAGGCCGGCTTCGTGCTCGGCACGCCGGACTTCCTCGCGCCGGAGGTGGCGTGCGGCGACCGGGCGACCCCCGCGTCCGACAGCTGGCAGCTGGCCGCCACCGTCTCCTACGCGCTCACCGGGCATCCGCCGCGGGGCTCGCACCCGGACGCTGTGTCGGGTCTGCGGGCCGCGGCCGCCGGCGCGTCCCTGTCGCACCTCCCGCAGCGCACCGCGCACCTGGCGCTGCTGCGCGCGGCCCTCGACACGGCCCCCGAACAGCGGCCGCCGCTCTCGGCCGTGCAGGCGGCGCTGGCGCAGTGGTTGCGCCGCTCCGGCGTCCCGATCGACGGCCCGGTCACCGGCACGCAGATCCGCGTGCGCTGACCGCCGCGGTCACGCGGCGGCCTGGCGGCGTCTCTGGGCGGCGCGCAGATCAGGGCAGGTTGGTGTAGCGGTCCCGCCGGAAGGCACGGCGGTCCGCGAGCGGATCCCAGCCGTCCGAGACCGGCGGCTGGGGCGCCGTGACCGGCCCGGCGTCGATGATCGGCGCCGGCGCGGTCTCCAGGTGCGGCGGATGTTGGAGCGGCTGATGCGGCCGCTGCGGCGCCTGCTGACGCTGCGCAGGGCGCGGGGGCGCCTGCGGCGGCAGGAGCGGGCGCACGGGCCCGGACGGGTGCTGCGGCGGCCGGTGCGGGCCCCCGTTGTTCCCGACGGTCCCGTTCCTCGAGCCGTTGATCATCCCGCGGGCCTCGTCGGCGAGCAGCCGCATGGCGCACGGCCACGGTGCTGACGTGCCGTCATCGGCTCGGCACTCACGGCAGCGGCCGTGGTCGTCGGGGACGTGCTCGGCGAGCGCGCGCGCCAGCAGGTCCGGCATGGCGGCGAGAACCGCGGCGAAGGACATCAGGCGATCGCTCCCATGACTCGACAGCGTATCCCGTCGCTGCGGCGGGGTGCTGGGGCTCCGTCATCGTCCGTAAAGTGCCTGGTGTGCCGCGTCGGGACCGAATTCAGGGGGTCGACGCGGCCCGGGCGGTCGCACTGATCGGGATGGTCGCGACGCACATCCTGGAGACCGAGCACCGCGACGGCAGCCCGACAGCGGTCGCTCTGCTGTTCGACGGGCGGGCGTCCGCGCTGTTCGCGGTGCTGGCCGGGGTCGGGCTGGCGCTGTCGACGGGCGGGCCCCGGCGCCCGTCGAGCGAGCGGGAGCGGTTGGCCGCCGGAGCCGGGATCGTCGTGCGGGCGGTGCTGATCGCGCTGATCGGGCTCGCGCTGGCCGACCTGAAGCCGCTGCCGCTGGTGATCCTGGCGTACTACGGGCTGTTGTTCCTGGTCGCGATCCCGCTGCTGCGGTTGCCGGCGGGCGTGCTCGGGGCGCTCGCGGTGGTGTGGTGCGGGGTGTCGCCGGTGTTGTCGCAGCTGGTGCGCGACGAGGTGCGCTACCCGACGCAGGTCGGGCTGGCGGATCTCGCGGATCCGCTGCAGCTGCTGTGGACGCTCGCGGTGACCGGCGTCTACCCGGTGTTGACCTGGACGACCTACCTCCTGGCCGGGCTGGCCGTGGGTCGGTCGGACCTGCGCAGCCCGCGCGTAGCGGTCGTGCTGCTGTTGGGTGGCGCGGCGCTGTCGGCTTCCGCATCGGGCGCGTCGGCGTTGCTGCTCGGGCCCGCCGGCGGCGCGGCAGTCCTCGGCCGCTCCGCGGACACCGAGTTCTACGGCACCGTCCCGACGGGGACGTGGTGGTGGCTCGCCCTGGACGCCCCGCACTCGGGCACCCCGTTCGACCTCGCCCGGACCATCGGCTCGGCGCTGGCCGTCCTGGGGCTCATGCTGCTGCTGGCCCGTTGGGCGGCGTCACTGCTGTGGGTCCCGGCCGCGATCGGGTCCGCACCGCTCACGCTCTACGCCCTGCACGTGATCCTGACCACGGCCGGCGTCGGGCCCGATGCGACCCGGCCGTACGTCTTCGCCGGGCACGTCCTGCTGTTGACGGTCGCCGGCGTCGCGTTGCGCGCGATGAACGCGCGCGGCCCGTTGGAGGCGGTGGTGGGCGCGGCGAGCCGGGCGGCGCGCGACCGGGTGCGCGGGAGCGCACCGACCGGTTCCGCGCCGCCCTAGTGCCAGGCCTCGACGGCGAGCACTACCGCGAGCCCCAACCCGGCGACGCCGATCGCCGTGCGCAGCACGATGGTGGGCACCCGCCGGGCCAGTGCCGGGCCGGTGAAGCTGCCGGCGAGCAGACCAACGGCAAGCGGTGCCACGGCCCACCACTGCACCGGCGTGAGCACCGCGAAACCGATGGCCGCGGCGGCGTTCGACAGGCCGAGCAGCACGTTCTTGATGGCGTTGCCCTGCAGCAGCGACACCGGCAGACCGACCAGCAGCAGCGCGAGCATGAGCACGCCGGCGGCGGCGCCGAAGTACCCGCCGTAGATCGTGACGGCGAGGACCCCCGCGGTGACGACGGGCGCCGACGTCGACGTGCCGTCGCCGGCATCGACCAGGCCGGCGGGCCGGATCCACGGCTGGAGCAGCAGCACGACCGCCGCGCCGCCCACGAGCACCGGGACGATCAACTCGAACGTGCCCGGCGGAGTGACCAGCAGCAGCCCGGCGCCCGTCGCGCCGCCCGCCAGCGCCAGCAGGGCGTACCGGCGCAGCACGGGGGCCTGGCCGGTGAGCTCCGGCCGAGACCCGAGAGTGGCACCGACGGACGAGATGGTCATCGCCACGGTGTTGGTGACGTTGGCCGTGGTGGCCGGCAGGCCGACGGCCAGCAACGCCGGATAGGAGAACAGCGACGCGAGCCCCGCGACGGAACCGGTGATGCCGGCCGCGACACCCGCTGCGAGCAGCAGGAACACGGTCGCCATCTCCACCCGTCCAACCTAGTCCGGGCCCGGATGATCGCCGGGTGACCTCTCCCACGGGCGGACCGGCATACGGCGATGCCGCCGTGCTCACGACGGCGAGTTGGCCCTCTCGACAGGGCAACTCGCCCGTTCGGAGGCCAACTCGCCCTGCGCGGATGGCCAACTCGCCGTCGTGAGATCCAGCGCCAGGTTCAGTCGAGGAGGGATCGGGCGCGGGCGGCCGCCGCGGTCACGAGCGCCGGCAACAGGTCCACGGGCAGGCCCGGGGGCGGCGGAACGGGAGTCGGCACCGTACGGGCCGGCACCGGGCCCGGCAGGGGCAGCTGCGGCACCGGCCGCGCAAACACATCAGCGGCCGGCTCGCCCTCCGTGGCGGCCGCACGCGGCGTCAGGTCGCCCACCAACGCGGCCCGGTCGCGGCCGCGCAGCACCGTGAGCACGAACGGATCATCGTCGAGCAGCCACGCCGTCTGGTAGCAGAGCGCGGCGGCGTGCTGGCAGGGATCGCCGATGTCGGGGCAACCGCAGTCGGACTCCAGGTCGCCGATGGTCGGCAGCAGGTGCACGTCCGCCGCGGCCGCCGAGTCGACGAGTGCCCGCGGCAGCTCGCCCTCGACGAGCGCGGCGAGATGGCCGGCCTCGGCCGCGACCTGATCGAGCAGCCGCCCCCACTCGGCGTCGTCGAGCACGCCCAGGCGCACCTCGACGGCGAACGTCCCGTCCGGGTCGTCGACGACGGCACCGATGCGGCCCGGCGACACCGTGATCGGCCCGACCCGGCCGCTGCCGGCGAACCGCCGACCCCGGCGCAGCAACGTGGGGGCCAGCGCCGCGTCCTCCATCGCGGCGACGAACTCCAGCGCCCACCACGAGCGCCCGCGCCGGCCGGGGCGCGGCGGGAACGCGGGGAAGCCGAGCGCTGTCATGATCCCTCCCGCAACGTGACGAGCTCGGCGAGCTCGGCATCGGTTAGCTCGGTGAGCCCGGCCTCGCCGCCGGTCAGGACGGCGTCGGCCAGCTCGCGCTTGCTGGCGAGCATGGCCGCGATGCGGTCCTCGATGGTGCCCTCCGCGATCAGCCGGTGCACCTGCACCGGGCGGGTCTGCCCGATCCGATACGCCCGGTCGGTGGCCTGCTCCTCGACGGCCGGGTTCCACCAGCGGTCGAAGTGCACGACGTGGTCGGCGCGCGTCAGGTTGAGCCCCGTCCCGGCGGCCTTGAGCGACAGCAGGAACACCGGCGCCTCGCCCCGCTGGAACGCGTCCACCAGCCGGTCCCGTTCGGCGACGGGGGTGCCGCCGTGCAGGAAGCTCGCGCCGATGCCGCGGTCGGCCAGGTGCCGCTCCAGCAGCCGTGCCATCGTCACGTACTGCGTGAAGACCAGCGCGGATCCGCCACCGGCGGTGATCTCGTCGAGCAGCTCGTCGAGCAGGTCGAGCTTGCCGGAGCGCCCGGCGAGCACCGGCGCCTCCTCGCGCACGTACTGGGCTGGGTGGTTGCAGATCTGCTTGAGCGCGGTGAACAGTGCGAGCATCCGCCCCCGCCGCGCCATGCCGTCGGCGTCGGCGATGGCGGCCAGCGCCTCGTCGACGGCGGCGGTGTAGAGCGCCGCCTGCTCCCGGGTGAGCCGCACCGGGTGGTCGGTCTCGGTCTTGCGCGGCAGCTCCGGCGCGATGCCGGGATCGGTCTTGCGGCGCCGCAGCAGGAACGGCGCGACGAGCCGGGCGAACGTCGCCGCGGCCTCGAAGTCGCCGTCGGCGATCGGGTCGGCCCAGCGATGCCGGAACTCGGCCTGCGCGCCGAGCAGGCCCGGTGTCGCCCAGTCGAGGATCGCCCACAGCTCCGTGAGGTCGTTCTCGACCGGTGTGCCGGTGAGCGCCACCCGCGCGGCGGCGGGGACGGCGCGCAGCGCGGCTGCGGTGGCCGAGGCCGGGTTCTTGACGTGCTGGGCCTCGTCGGCGACGAGCAGGTCCCACGGATGGGCGGCCAGCGCGGCAGCGTCGCGGCGCAGCGTGCCGTAGGTGGTGAGCACGACATCGGCGGCCGGGTCGAGCGCGCGGCCCTCCCCGTGGAACCGGGTCACCGCGACATCCGGTGCGAACCGGCCGAACTCCCGCTCCCAGTTCCCCATGAGCGACGCCGGGCAGACGACGAGCGTGGGTCCGGTCCGGGTCAGGTGCAGCGCGATCAGCGTGATCGTCTTGCCCAACCCCATGTCGTCGGCGAGGCAGGCACCCAGGCCCAGCCCGGTCATCCGCTGCAGCCAGCCGACCCCGCGCAGCTGGTAGTCGCGCAGGGTGGCGTGCAGGCCGTCGGGGGCGGTGACCGGCTCGGGGGCGGCGGTGAGGCGTTCGCGCAGTGTGGTCAGCCAGCCGCCCTGCGCGACGCGCGCCCGCCCGTCCTTCGTCTCGATCTCGCCGGTCAGCGCCGCACCGAGCGCGGCGACGGCCGTCACCGGGCCGGCCGTGCCTGCCCGGGCCCGGCGTCGGGTCGTGGCGTCCACCAGCACCCAGCGGTCGCGCAGCCGCACGATCGGGCGCCGGCTCGCGGCCAGCTCCTGCCGCTCGGCGGCGGTGAGCGGCTCCCCGTCCAGCGCCACCTCCCAGTCCAGCTCCAGGCCCCCTCCGGGTGCGCCGGGCGCGAACGAGGTCGGCGCCGGTCCGCGCGCCACGGCCCGCGTGCCGACGACGGGATGCAGCTCGCGCGGCCAGTGCACGGTGATGCCCGCGGCCGACAGCGCGTCACCGCCGTCGCCGAGCAGGTCGGCCAGATCGGGATCCGCCAGCTCGACGACGTCGGGCACGGCGCTGCTCAGGAGCCGGGCCAGCGGGTCCCAGAACCGGGCGGCGCGGCGCACGGCGGTGAGCCCGTCCAGGCGCGCATTCGATCCGAACCCGGTGGCGTCCCCCGACCAGACGTCGCCGAGATCGGCCACCCGCGTCGGATCGGCGAGCGCTTGCACGACCACCACGGCACGGAACCGGCCGGTCGCGGGATCGTCGGGTGCCTCGACCCGCAGCGCGACCCGCAGCCCGGCGTCCACCCCGGCCGCGGCCTCCGCCGCCCATTCCCGAAGGTGCTCGACGGGTTGCGGCGCCGGCGCGGCGAACGGCAGCGTCGCGTCGACGTCGCGCGTGAGGGTGTCGGCGACGGCGTCGAGGAACGCGCGGAGCAGCGGCTCGGCAGCCGCAAGCCGCAGCGCCGCGCCGGGCAGCGGCACGGAGCGGGCGGCCGGGGGCATGGCCGCGGCCAGGTCGCGGACGGCAGCCGCCTCCGCCTCGTCGAGCGGCCCGATCCGCCACGCGTCGAACCCGCCGGGGGAGACCCCCGGCAGGATCCGACCGCGCGCGACCAGCCGCAGCGCCAGCTGCACGGCGGCACCCCAGAAGCCGTCGACGGACGCCAGCGCGTCGGCGACCGGCAATCGGGTGACCTCGACCTCGACAGCGCGGTCCCCGGGCGCGACCACGACCGTCAACCGGTCCGACCCGCCCGCCACGGCGACCATGCCGTCCCGAGGCGGATCGGCCGGCAGGAACAACGCCTCATGCTCCAACTGATCAGGCACCGACATACCGTGCCAGGTGCTCCCCGGTGAACGAACCATCGGCCTTGACCAGCGCCTTCGGTGGGCCCTCGAACACGACCCGCCCACCGGCGTCGCCACCGTCCGGGCCCAGGTCGACCACCCAGTCGGCGTGCGCGATGACGTCGAGGTTGTGCTCGACGACGATCACGGAGCTGCCGCCGTCGACGAGCCGGTCGAGCAGCCCGAGCAGGTGGCCGCAGTCGGACATGTGCAGCCCGGTGGTGGGCTCGTCGAGCACGTACACGTTGCCTTCCTCGTGCAGGCGGCTGGCCAGCTTGAGCCGCTGGCACTCGCCGCCCGACAGGGTGGAGAGAGGTTGACCGAGCGTCAGGTAGCCGAGCCCGACGTCGACGAGCGCCTGCAGCTTCGGGCGGATGTCGCGGCCCGTGAAAAAGTCGACGGCGTCGGCGGCCGTGAGGTCGAGCGCGTCGGAGATCGACTTCCCGTCGACGGTGAGCGCCAGCACTTCCTCGGTGTAGCGGCGGCCGCCGCAGTCGGCGCACGTGGAGCGCACGCCATCGAGGAACGCGAGATCGGCGTAGACCGCGCCGAGCCCCTTGCAGGTGGGGCAGGCGCCGGCCGAGTTGAAGCTGAACAGCGCCGGCTTGGTGCCGGTCCGCTTGGCGTAGAGCTTGCGGATCGGCTCCATCACCCCGGTCCACGTGGCCGGCGTGGAGCGGATGTTGGTGGCGACCGCGCTCTGGTCGACGACGATCGTGTCGGGATGCTGCGGGACCAGCACCTCGCGCACCATCGTGCTCTTGCCGGAGCCGGCCACACCGGTGATCGCCACGAGCACCCCGAGCGGGATGTCCAGGTCGAAGCCGGTCAGGTTGTGCGCCGTCGCATTTCGGACGGGCAGCGTGCCGGTCGGGGTGCGCACCTGCTCCTTGACCCGCACCTCGCGGTGCAGGAACTCGCCGGTCAGCGTGCCCGACGACGCGAGGCCCGCCACGTCGCCCTGGTAGACGACGGTGCCGCCGTGCGAGCCGGCGCGCGGTCCCAGCTCGACGACGTGGTCGGCCGCGGAGATCACGTCGCTGTCGTGCTCGACGACGAGCACCGTGTTGCCCTTGTCGCGCAGGCGGTGCAGCAGCGCGTTCATCCGGCCGACGTCGCGCGGGTGCAGCCCGATCGTCGGCTCGTCGAACACGTACATGACGTCGACCAGCGACGATCCGAGGTGGCGCACCATCTTGATCCGCTGGCTCTCCCCGCCCGAGAGCGTGGAGGTCTCGCGGTCCAGCGTGAGGTAGCTCAGCCCCATGTCGATCAGCGCGCCGACCCGGGCGGTCGCCTCGGCGACCAGTGGCGCGACCGGCGGGGTGGCGATCTTCGGCAGCAGGTCGTGCAGCGACCCGAGGTCCATCGCGCACGCCGCGGGCAACGTGACGCCGTCGACCGTGGCGGTGCGGGCGGCCTCGTTGAGGCGCTGCCCGTGGCATTCGGGGCAGACCTGCGCGGAGGTGAACCGATCGATCGTCTCCTTCTTCTTCGCCGACGCGCCGTTCTCGTCGGCGGCGATGTAGAGCCGGTTGAACTTGGTCTCCACGCCCTCGAACTCGAACGTGACGTCCTTCTTGCCGGGGATCGCGAGCGTGACCCGCTCATCGGCACCGAAGAGGAGCAGCTTCCACTCCGCGTCGGAGTACTCGGCCAGCGGCTTGTCGTTGTCGAAGTGCCCGGAGTTGGCGTAGATCGCCCAGTACCAGGTGTCGACGGCGAAGTCGCGGTGCCGCATCGGGCCCTCGTTCAGCGACTTGGTGGTGTCGAAGAACGTCGCGTGGTCCAGCGCGACCTTGCGGCCGATCCCGTTGCAGGTGGGGCACATGCCCTGCTCGTTGAACGAGAACTCGTAGCCGGCGCCCACGTGCGGTTCGCTGCGTCGCGACCACAGCAGCCGCAGCAGCGGGTTGATGTCGGTGACCGTGCCGAGCGTGGAGCGGGAGCCACCGCCCAGGCGCTTCTGGTCGACGACGATCGCGGTGGAGAGGTTCTCGATGAGGTCGGCGTCGGGCTGGCCGAGCTTGGGCAGGAACCCGCGGACGAACGCCGAGAACGTCTCGTTCAGCTGGCGCTGCGCCTCGGCCGCGATCGTGTCGAAGACCAGCGACGACTTCCCGGAACCCGACACCCCGACGAACGCCGTGATCGTCCGTTTGGGGATCTCGACGGTCACGTCGCGGAGGTTGTTCTCGCGGGCCCCGGTGACCTTGATGAACGCAGGAGTCGACGCTGCGGGGGAGACGGTCATGCGGCCCTTTCTACGCGGAAAACCGGACAGATCCCGACCGCTTGTGCCATGGCGTCGGGAGTGGTGTTGGAGACGACCCCGGCATCGACCATCATCCCGACACCGTCGGGCGTGACCTCGGGCCACGCCCGCAGCACGAGCAGTGCTTCGGCGTCGTCCACCTCGACGAGGCGGACCTCCTCGGTGTCGCGGTCGTGCATGGTGAGGGACCCGCCCCCGGCGGCACGGACGTTCTTGATCCAGTCGGCGGCCGGGAAGCCGCCCAGGACGTACCGCTGCCCGTCGAGCTCCGCGACGGTGAGCGGGGTGCTGCGCGGGGCACCGCTCTTGCGGCCCGGCACGGTCAGGATGTCGAGCGGAACGCCGTCCCGCACGAGCCCCTCGTTCATGCCCTTGATCCACTCGGGCGGGCGGATGGAGTGGCGTGGATCGGTCATGTGGGGCCTCCCTGGGTGCGGTAGCGGCGGATGGCGAGCGGTGCGGTGATCGCGACGATCACCAGTGGCCAGAGCACGGCCATGAGCAGGGCGTGGTCGCTCACCCACGACCCGCCCTGCCAGCCGGGGTTGCCGCAGAGCTCGCGCACGGCGGCGGCGGTGGCCGAGAGCGGGTTCCACTCGGCGATCTCGCGGACCACCGGCGGCATGGTCGCGGGATCGACGAACAGCCCGGACAGGAACCCGAGCGGGAACTCGATGGTCTGCACGGCGGTGACGGCCCCGGTGGTGCGGGCCCGGGTGCCGACGAGGATGCCGACCCAGATCAGCGCGAACCGGAGCAGGAGCAGCAGGCCGACGGCTGCGGCGGCGGCGCCGAGCCCGCGCTCGGCGCGCCACCCGACGAGCAACCCGACCCCGATCAGCACGGCCAGTCCGATCGCGGAGATCAGCAGGTCGGCTGCCGCCCGGCCGAGCAGGACCGCCGCGGACGACATCGGCAGCGAGCGGAACCGGTCGGTGATGCCGCGCTGGCGGTCGGTGAGGACGGCGACCATGGTCGCCGACATCCCGAACAGCATCGTCATGGTGAACATGCCGGGCACGAGCGCGATCCGGTAGTCGCCCGGCGCCGCCATCATGCCGCCGAACAGGAAGGCGAAGATCAGCAGGATCATCACCGGGAACGCGACGGTGACGGCGAGCTGCCCGGGTTGGCGGCGGAGGTGGGCGAGGTAGCGGCCGGTCAGGACCCGGGTGTCGGTCAGTGTGCTCAGGACTGCCTCCAGGATTCGCTGATGTGGCGTCGATCAAGGGCAGAAGGTTGCGTCCCAAGATCGATCGACGACCTTTTGCCCTTGATCAACGGGCTGTGGTCGGCGCGGTGAGCTGCAGGAAGACTTCGTCCATGGTCGGACGGCGGACCTGCAGGTCCTCGGCCTGGACGCCGGCGTCGGACAGCCGCGCGAGCGTGGTCCCGAGTGCGGCCAGGCGGTCGGCCACCGGCACGGTCACGCGTCGCAGGTCCGTGTCGACCTCCGGATGGCCGTCCCCGACCCCGGCCAGTACCGCGGTGGCCGTGCCGAGGTCGGCGGCGTGGCGGAGGGTGAGGACGATCCGGTCGCCACCGACGAGCGTGCGCAGCTCGTCCGGCGTGCCCTCGGCGACGACCCGCCCACCCGCGCCCGGGGGAGCGGCCAGCACCGAGATGCGGGTGGCGAGCTGGTCGGCCTCCTCCAGGTACTGCGTGGTGAGCAGCACGGTGGTGCCGTCGGCGACCATGTCGCGCACCGCCGACCACACCTCGGCGCGCCCGCGCGGATCGAGACCGGTGGTGGGCTCGTCGAGGAACAGCACGGCGGGCGTCAGGATCATGCCGATGGCGAGGTCGAGCCGCCGCCGCATGCCGCCGGAGTAGGTCGACACCGGGCGGCTCGCGGCCATGACCAGGTCGAACCGCTCCAGCAGCTCGTCGGCCCGTCGCCGGGCCGCTGCGTGGGACAGCTGGAACAGCCGGCCGAACAGCACGAGGTTCGCCCGCCCGTCGAGGATCTCGTCGAGCGCGGCGTACTGCCCGACGAGCCGATCCGCCGGCGCACCCGCGCGGCGTCGGAGAGCGGGATGCCGGCGATCTCGGCGTGCCCGGAGTCGGGTCGCAGGAGGGTGGCGAGGATGCGGACGGCGGTGGTCTTGCCGGCGCCGTTGGGACCGAGCAGCCCGTGCACGGTGCCGGCGGGAACGGTGAGGTCGAGGGCGTCGAGGGCGGGGACGGTCTGTCCGGGATACGTGGAGCGCAGTGCCTGGGCGTGCACGGCGAGGGACATGGGCCTCCATATTCAAACTTGAGCTGCGGGCCGCCGAGTGTGCCCGACGATCCGCGGGTATGCAAACTTGAATCGCCTGATACCGGGCAGGCGTTACCGTCCGCCGGGCCAGTCCACCTTGAGCTGCGGCCAGATCCCCGGCCAGCCGGGCGAGAGCGGCTCACCCGCCATCGGGTACGCGCCGCCCTCCAGCCGCTCGATGATGCCCCTGGTCCAGGAGATCGCGGCCTCCGCATCGATCACCCAGAGTCCGAGGAGCTCGCTCACGTGCGGGGGATCGGTCCAAGCGGCCAGCTGTGCCGCCGCCTTGTCGCGGCGCTCCTCGAGGATCGACAGCCGCTCGCGCAGCAACGCGATCGCCTCGGCGCGGGACAGCGAGGGCAGCATCGCCAGCGCGGCACCGAGGAAGTCCGCACGGGGCTGCGGCTCGCGCACCGCCGCGCGCAGCAACTGCATGAACTCCTGCTCGCCGCGCTCGGTCAGCTCGTACTCGGTGCGGGTCTCGGTCTCGAAGTCGCGCAGGTAGCCGTCGCGGGTGAGCGCCTTCAACGCGTGGTAGATCGATCCCCACTTGACGTTGGCCCACTCGTCGGCGCCCCACGACACGAGGTCGCTGCCGACGAGGTAGCCGTGCGCGCGGCCGTACCCGCGCACGATCCCCAGCACCAGCAGGCGCGTCGCCGACATGCGGCAGAGGGTAGCCAGGTAGATCCGCTCAGCGCGCCAGGGCGGCGTCGGCGGCCACGAGGACCCGCCGGAACGCCCAGGTGATGACGGGTGCCGCGACGAACCGGGTCACCGCGTCGGCTCCGAACGGCAGCGCCACCGTGGCGGTGGTCGTCCACACCACCCGGATACCGCCGTCGACCTCGGTGAACGTGAGCGAGCCGCCCTCGTGCCGCGCCGGCGGCACGGAGCGCTCCACGACGTAACCGAACCGGCGCGGCCGGTCGTAGGACGTGATCCGCTCGCGGAACCAGTCCATGAACCACAGCAGCACGCGGACCGCGCCCGTCCCGTACGGGGCCCCGGCTCCGGCGCTCACCAGCCGAGCGCGTACTACGACCCGGCTCGACGAGTAGTTGCCCGCGTCGGCGAGCCAGTCGAACACCTCGTCGGCCGGGGCACGCACGACACGCTCGACCGTCATCGTCACCATGGGCTGTCCTTCCTGGTCAGCGGCCTGACGTCGGCCGCGGAGGCGAGCTTGGACGGATCGGCGACGACGTAGACGCCGTGCACGAGCGCGTCGTCGCCGACGTCGAGCACCAGCAGGTACTCCAGTTCCCCGGCCTCCGAGCGCAGCAGCACCGACGGCAGGCCGTTGTGCTGGGTGCGCTCCACGGTCACCGGCGCAACCCGGGTGCCGGTCACGCCGGTGAGCAGTCGGACCACCCGGTCGCGCCCGTGCACCGGGCGCCGCGCCACCGCCACGGTGCCGCCGCCGTCGGCGATCTGGACGACATCGGGGGCGAGGACCGTCAACAGCGCCGGCACGTCGCCGGTGTGCGTGGCGCGCAGGAACTCCCGGACCACGCGATCGGCCGTCGCCGGATCGGGGCGGAACCGCGGCCGGCCGGCCCGCACGTGTTCGCGGGCGCGATGCGCGATCTGGCGCACCGCGGCCTCGCTGCGGTCCAGCAGTGCGGCTATCTCGCGGTGGCCGTAGCCGAACACCTCGCGCAGCACGAACACCGCGCGTTCCTGCGGCGCCAGCGTCTCGAGCACCAGCAGCATCGCGAACGACACGGAGTCGGCCAGCTCCACGTCGTCGGCGACGTCGGGGAGGTGCGGATCGGTTCGGGCAGCCACGCGCCGACGTGCTCCTCGCGGCGGCGCCGGACCGTCCGCAACTGGTTGAGCGCCTGGCGGGTCACGACCTGCACCAGGTAGGCGCGCGCATTCTCGACAGCCGCCGGATCGACGTCGCGCCAGCGCAGGTACGCGTCCTGCAGCACGTCGTCGGCGTCCGCGGCGCTGCCGAGGATCTCGTAGGCCAGCGTGAACAGCAGCGGCCGCAGATCGGTGAACACCGCATCGGGATCGTGCATGCACCCTCCTTTCCCTTACCCTCTTCGACACCGACGGGGTGCCGAGTGTGACAACTGGGCTCAGCGGGCCGGCCCCGCGAGGAGCCGGTCCGGGTCGTCCGCGGTGAGCCGCACGGTGCGGACGGTGTCCTCGCCGACGAGGAGGGCCGGATCCACGCGCAACTGCACCGTGGCGCGGGAGTGGGCCAGGGTGGCCCGTCCGCCGTCGACGACCAGCCCGGACCGGCCGGCCACCGGCTCGTCGATCCGCCGGGCCGACACGATGTCCGCCAGCGGCACCCGGATCTCAGGGCCGTGCCCGTCGCGGATCAGGAGGGCGTCGTCGTCGAGCAGGTGCGGCCGATGCCGGGAGCACACCACCCTGACCCTGCGTCAGGGGCAACCCGATCGGCTGGTCGGCCGATGCAACGCGGTGCGTGCCTACGGCGTCATCGTTGTGATCGGCAACGGACGATCGGGGGTCGGGGATGTCGAACGGGATCCGCGCACGGGTGGTGCTCACGGCGCTGGCGGCGGCGGTGCTGACCGGGTGCTCGTCGCCCACCGTTCCACCGCCGCCGGTCACCACGGCGGCCCCGGCCACCCAGCAGCCCAGCGCCGCAGCGCCCACCTCGGCATCGGCGCCGCCGGCCGCGTCGCCCGCCCCCGGCTCCGGTGGTGTGCCGCGCTGCACGACCGCGGAGCTGCGCGGTTCGCTGGGCACCGGCGACGCAGGTGCGGGATCGGTGTTCCGGCCGCTGCTGCTCACGAACACCGGCACGCGGACGTGCGAGCTGGTCGGGTTCCCCGGCGTGTCGTACGTCGCCGGCGACGACGGCCACCAGGTCGGTCCCGCCGCCGAGATGGACGGGCCGCGCAACGCGCAGGTGAACCTCGCCCCGGGCAAGGCGGCCAGCGCCCAGCTGCGCCTGGTGAACGTGCGCAACTTCGACGAGGCGGCCTGCCGGCCGGTCGCGGTGCGCGGCGTCCGCGTGTACCCGCCCGGCGACACCGCGTCGATGTTCGTGCCGTTCGACGGCGGTGAGGGCTGCTCCACCAACCCGCCGGGGCCGCAGCTGTTCGTCCAGGCGGTGCGGCCCGCCTGAGACCGCGCACGGGTCGTATCCGCGGAGAGGGCATGCTTCTCCCATGACGTACGTCGCCGACCCGACCCGTTACGACTCAGCGCCGTTCCGCCGTACCGGCCGCAGTGGCCTGGACCTGCCGCCCATCTCGCTCGGCCTGTGGCACAACTTCGGTGACGACCGGAAGCTCGACGACCAGCGCGCCATCCTGCGCCGGGCGTTCGACCGCGGGGTCACCCACTTCGACCTGGCCAACAACTACGGGCCGCCCTACGGCAGCGCCGAGCGCAACTTCGGGCAGATCTTCGCGCAGGACTTCCGCCCGTACCGCGACGAGCTGATCCTCTCCACCAAGGCCGGCTACGACATGTGGCCCGGCCCGTACGGGCAGGGCGGCGGCTCGCGGAAGTACCTGCTGGCGAGCCTCGACCAGTCGCTGGCGCGCATGGGCGTCGACTACGTCGACATCTTCTACAGCCACCGCTTCGACCCCGACACCCCGCTCGAGGAGACGATGGGGGCGCTCGACACCGCTGTCCGCTCGGGCCGGGCGCTGTACGCGGGCATCTCCTCGTACAGCCCGGAGCGCACCCGCGAGGCGTACGCGATCCTGGCCGAGCTCGGCACGCCGCTGCTGATCCACCAGCCGTCGTACTCGATGCTCAACCGCTGGATCGAGGAGGCGCTGCTCGACACCCTCGGCGAGCTGGGCGTGGGCTGCATCGCCTTCTCGCCGCTGGCGCAGGGCCTGCTCACCAGCAAGTACCTCGACGGGGTCCCGGCCGGCTCGCGGGCGTCGCAGGACAAGTCGCTGTCGCCCGACCAGTTCACCGAGCAGACGATCGCGCACGTGCGGGCGCTGAACGACATGGCGCTCGGGCGCGGCCAGACCCTCGCCCAGATGGCGCTGGCCTGGGCGCTGCGCGACCGGCGGATGACGTCGCTGGTCATCGGCGCGAGCAGCGTCAACCAGCTCGACGACAGCCTCGGCGCGCTCGACAACCTCGAGTTCTCCGCCGAGGAGCTCAGCGCGATCGACAAGCACGCCGTCGACGCCGGGATCAACCTCTGGTCGAAGTCCGCCGAGTCCTGACCGACCCGGAACTCCGAACTCGCCGGCCCCTTCCGGGATTCGGGACGGCGAGTTCGGAGTTCGGGGGCCTACCGGACGGCGAGGATGCCGAGCCGCTGCGTGGCCCGGGTGAGCGCCACGTAGAGATCGGCGGGGCAGTTCGCCTGGATGGCGTCCGGGTCGACGACGATCACGACGTCGAACTCCTGCCCCTTCGCCTCGGCCGCCGTGATCAGCGACACGTCCAGCGGGATGTCCGCCGCGGCCAGCGCCGCCGGGTCGGCGGCGATCACCGCCATCGTGCCCTCCTTCGGCAGGTCGGCCCGTACGGCGGCCGTGACCGCGGTGGTGAGCTCGTCGCGGTCCACCGTGCGTTCCCACGGCAGCTCGCCGCTGTGCCGCACCGACTCCGGTGCCCGCAGGTCCGGCCCGATCGCGGGCAGGACCTGCGCGGCCCGATCCATGATCTCGGCCGGGGTCCGGTAGTTGATCGTGAGCTGCCGGTGGACGGCCCGTTCGCCCACGTCCCAGGCCCGCGCGCCGGCGGGGGCACTGCGCTGCGCCAGGTCGCCGACGATCGTCATCGAGCGGGTCGGGCAGCGCCGGAGGAGCACCCGCCAGTCCATCGGCGAGAGCTCCTGCGCCTCGTCGACGACGACGTGGCCGAACGTCCACTCCCGGTCGGCGGCCGCGCGCTCGGCGACGGTGCGCAGATCCTGCTCGCCGTACCGCTCGGCGAGCCGCTCGGCATCGACGAGATCGGCGGCGCGCAGCTGGTCGTCGTCGTCCCGCTCGACCTCGTCGAGTGCTGCGAGCACCCGCTGCGCCGAGCTGTCACCGGCGTCGCCGGCCGCGCGTCGGTCGAGTGGCCCCAGCAGGTCGACGAGCTCGTCGAGCAGGGGCGCGTCCGCCACGGTCCACGCATCGCCCTGCGCGCGGTGCAGTGCGACCAGCCCGGGATCCAGGGCCGTCAGCCGCTCCCTGTCGCCGAGCAGCTCGGACAGCAGCCGTTCGGGCGTGCAGCGCGGCCACAACGTCTCCACGGCGACGTGGAAGCCCGGATGTGCAGCCACCTCCCGGCGCACGTCCGTGGCGATCTCGCGGGCCGGCTCGCTGTCGAGCTCGCGCGGATCCAGCCACCCGTCGCCGATCCGCAGCACCGCGTCCCGGACGAGCGCGGCGCCGAGCACGTCGCGGAACACGTCGCGGGCCGCGTTGTGCGGCAGCCCGGAGGCCCGTGCCGCGTCGCGCGCCGGATGCACGAGCTCGGCGTCGATCTCGACGGTGACGTCGTCGAGCTCGAGCGGGATCGGCTCGCGCGGCAGCTCCTGGCGCTGGGCGACCGCCCGCTTCAGCACGTCGACGATGCCCAGGCCGCCCTTGGTGCGGGCGACGTCGGGCGCGTCGACGGCGGCGGTGTCGACGCCGTGGCGCAACCCGCCGGGCGTGGTGAACACGACCGCGGTCTCGCCCAGGGACGGCAGCACGTCGGCGACGTAGCGGAGGAACCCCGCCGACGGTCCGACGACCAGCACCCCGCGCCGCGCCAGCTGCGCGCGGTGCGCGTAGAGCAGGTACGCCACCCGGTGCAGCGCCACCGCGGTCTTGCCGGTGCCTGGGCCGCCCTCCACCACGACCGTGCCGGACAGCGGCAGCCGGATGATCGCGTCCTGCTCGGACTGGATCGTGGCGACGATGTCGCGCATGCTCCCGCTTCGCGGCGCCGTCAGTGCGGCGAGCAGCGCCGGATCGGCCGCGGTCTCGGCGCTTGTCGCGGCCGCGCGGAGGTCGAGCACGTCGTCGTGCAGGGCGACGACGCGTTCCTGCGGTCCGACCCCGGCCAGCCGCAGGTGCCGGCGCCGCGTGACACCTTCGGGCGTGGCCACGGTGGCGCAGTAGAACGGCCGGGCGGCCGGGGCCCGCCAGTCGACCAGCGCGGTCTCGCCGTCGGCGTCGGCGAGGCCGGTGCGGCCGACGTAGGTGGGCGGACCGGCCGGGTGGTCGAGCCGGCCGAACGCGAGCCCGGAGCGCGCGGCACGCAGCCGGGCGACCCGGTCGGACCAGCGAGTGACGGCGAGATCGCGCTCCCAGCGGGAGGAGTCGTCCTCCTCGGTGGCAAGGCCGGCGGCCGCGCCGGCGTGGCCGGTGGCGTCGGCGAGTTCGGCGGCGAGCAAGCGGTGCAGGTGCCGGAGCTGGTCGTTCTCGACGGCCAGCTCACGGATGGTCCCTGCCTCTTCCACGGTACCTCCGGAATGTGGTAAGATTAAGGAGAGAATGCAGTTGCGCGTGTTTCCCGCAGCATTTCAGCTTAACATTCCGGTCGGATTCCGACCACTTCGCCTACGTCACGCTTACGCCGCGACGGACTTGTCACGTCCGGCCAATGCGCCGACCACAGCCTGCGGCACCATCAGCACCAGCAGGACCAGCAACGGGACCGTCCAGCCACCCGTCAGATCGTGCAGCGCGCCCACCGCGAACGGGCCGGCGGCGGCCAGCATGTATCCGAGGCACTGGGCCATTCCCGAGAGCTGCGCGGCGTGCGCGCTGTCGGGAGCGCGGACCGTCATCAGGGTGAGGGCGAGCCCCAGCGCGGCTCCCTGGCCGATGCCGAGCACGACGCACGAGACGAGCTCCACCCCCGGCACGAGGATTCCCGCGAGCCCGATCGCGGTCGTCACGGTGATCAGGACGGCCAGCCACCGTTGGCGCTGTGACCTGGCGGCCAACACGGGGGCGGCCATGCCTCCGGCGATGCCGGTCAAGCTCATCGTGGCCACCAGCACGCCCGCGGTGGCCGGTGGGTAGCCGCGGTCGGTGAACACCGCGGGCAGCCACGACGTCGTCGCGTAGAACCCCAACGACTGCAGCCCCATGTAGGCGGTGACCTGCCAGGCGATCGGGCTGCGCCGCAGTGCCGTCACCGGTGGCGCCGATGCGGGCGGGCGCGCCACCCGGCGCAGCTGCGGCAACCAGCACACGGCGGCGGCGACCGCCCAGAGCGCCCACGCGCCCAGTGCTGCGCGCCAGCCCAGCCCGAGCCCGTCGGCCAGCGGCGCGGTGAGCGCTGCGCCCATCGCCCCACCCACCGAGATGGACGCCGAGTAGGCCGCCGTCATCAGTCCGGTCCGATGCGCGAAGTCCCGCTTGACCAGCGCCGGCATCAGCACGTTGCCCGTCGCGATGGCTGCGCCGATCAGGACGGTGCCGCCGAACAGCGCCACGGCGCCCGGGAGTGCCCGGACCACACATCCCAGTGTCAGCACGACCAGCGCCGAGAGCAGGGCCCGTTCGATGCCGATCCGCCGGGCCAGCCGAGGCGCCACCGGTGCGAGCGCGCCGAAGCACAGGACCGGCAACGCGGTGAGCACGCCGGCCGCGGTGGCCGTGAGCGCCTCGTCGGCCCGGATTTCGGCCAGCAGGGGACCGACGCCGACCACGGCGGGTCGCAGGTTCAGCGCGACCAGCACCACCGATGCGCCGACCCACCACGCGATGGGGCCGGTGGTGCGGCCAGGGGTGCCGACGGTGGCGCTCACTCCCACCATGCTCGTCGCGTGAGGCCCGCGGCGTCCACCGCTGCCGCCGACGTCACATCAGCGATCGTCCGACTACTGACTACAGGGTGAGGTGGGGTCAGCCCACGCCGCCGGTCGCGAGGATGCCGCCCTCGATCCGCACAGTCTCGCCCGTGATCCACGAAGCGTCGTCCGAGACCAGGAAGCCGACGAGCTTGGCCACGTCCGTGGGCACCCCGAGGCGTTTCATGGGGTAGGCCTGCGCGACCTTCTCCTCGCCGTGGGCGTAGAGGGCGGTGGCGAACTTCGTCTTCACCACGCCGGGCGCCACCGCGTTGACCCGGATGCCTGGGCCGAGCTGGAACGCCAATTCCTCGGTGAGCCGGATGAGCGCCGCCTTCGACGCGCCGTAGGCCGCGATCAGGCCGGTCGAGCGCAGCCCGGCCACCGACGCGACGTTGACGACGGCGCCGCCGTGCTCGCCCATCCACGCCTTGTGCGCGAGCTGGACGAAGCCCAGCGCGGCCACCACGTTGACCTCGAAGATCTTGCGGACGCCGTCGAGGTCGGCCTCGACCAACGGCCCGTAGATCGGGTTGATCCCAGCGTTGTTGATCAGGATGTCGAGCGACCCGAACGTCTCGACGGTGCGGGTCACGGTCTCCTCGCGCGACTCGGCCGAGCCGGCGTTGCCGGCGACGGCGAGCACCCGGCTCTTGTCGCCTGCCGCATGGTCGGCGACGAGCTTGTCCGCGGCCTCCTGCAGCTGGTCGGGCTTGCGTCCGGTGATCGTCACCGACGCCCCGCGGTCGAGCAGTTCGCCCGCGACGGCGAACCCGATGCCGAGGCTCGCGCCCGTGACGACGGCGGCCCGGGCCGTGAGATCAGTCATGCGAGCGACCCTACTTCGGAAACCATGATGCACCGGAAGGTAACCTGGACGCCGTGATCCGGACCCAGTAGCCGCGCGGGCACGTTCACCGCTGCCCGCTGCACCGCCCCCTTGCTTGGAGTTCGTCCGTGATCACCGCAACCGACCTGGAACTGCGTGCCGGGTCTCGCATCCTCCTCAGCGGCGCCACCCTGCGCGTCCAACCCGGCGACCGGATCGGCCTCGTCGGCCGCAACGGCGCCGGCAAGACCACGTCCATGCGCGTGCTCGCCGGCGAGGGCGAGCCGTACTCCGGCACCGTCACGTCCAACAGCCCGATCGGCTACCTCCCGCAGGACTCCCGCGAGGGCGATCTGACGATCACGGCGAAGGACCGCGTGCTCTCCGCCCGTGGCCTCGACGAGATGCTGCGCAAGATGGAGAAGGCCCAGACGGCGATGGCCGAGCTGGTCGACGGCGCGCAGAACGAGAAGGCCGTCCGCGACTACGGACGCATCGAGGAGAGGTTCTCCGCGCTCGGCGGGTACGCCGCGGAGAGCGACGCCGCCCGCATCTGCGCCCACCTCGGGCTGCCCGAGCGGGTGCTGGGCCAGCAGATGTCGACGCTCTCGGGCGGGCAGCGCCGGCGCGTGGAGCTCGCGCGGATCCTGTTCGCCGCGTCCGACGGCGGGGGAGGGGGCGCTCCCAGCGCCACCACGCTGCTGCTCGACGAGCCCACCAACCACCTCGACGCCGATTCGATCACCTGGCTGCGGTCGTTCTTGGCCAACCACGACGGCGGGCTCGTCGTGATCAGCCACGACACCGAGCTGCTGGCCGCCGTCGTCAACAAGGTGTGGTTCCTCGACGCCACCCGCGGCGAGGCCGACGTCTACAACGTCGACTGGAAGCGCTACCTCGACGCGCGCGCCACCGACGAGAAGCGGCGGCGCCGCGAGCGCGCCAACGCCGAGAAGAAGGCCGCCACCCTGCACACCCAGGCGCTGAAGATGGGCGCCAAGGCCACGAAGGCGGTGGCCGCGAAGAACATGGCCCGCCGCGCCGACCAGCTGCTGGCCGGGCTGGAGCCGGAGCGGCAGAACGACAAGGTCGCGCGGATCCGCTTCCCCGCGCCCGCCCCGTGCGGGCGCACCCCGCTGACGGCCGAGGGCCTGTCGAAGGCCTATGGGTCGCTCGAGGTGTTCACCGGTGTCGACCTCGCCGTCGACCGTGGCGCGAAGGTCGTCGTGCTGGGCCTCAACGGCGCCGGCAAGACCACCCTGCTGCGGATACTGGCCGGCACCGAGGAGGCCGACACGGGCCGGGTCGTGCCCGGTCACGGCCTGCGCACCGGCTACTTCGCGCAGGAGCACGACACGCTCGACATGTCGGCCACGGTCTGGGAGAACGTGCGGCACGCCTCGCCCGACACCCCCGAGCAGCAGCTGCGCACCCTGCTCGGGTCGTTCATGTTCTCCGGTGATCAGCTCAAGCAGCGGGCCGGCACGCTCTCCGGCGGTGAGCGGACCCGGCTCGCACTGGCCGGGCTGGTGTCCAGCGCGGCCAACGTGCTGCTGCTCGACGAGCCGACGAACAACCTCGATCCGGCCAGCCGCGAGCAGGTGCTCGACGCATTGCGCCGGTTCGACGGGGCGGTGATCCTCGTGACCCACGACGCGGGCGCGGTGGAGGCGTTGGAGCCGGACAAGGTCATCGTGCTGCCCGACGGCACCGAGGACCTGTGGTCGGCGGACTACCTCGAGCTGGTCCAGTTGGCCTGACCGGACGAACCGGTCGTCTCGGATCAAAGGTGGTTACCACCCGTTCGGTGGTGGTCGCAGCCCGTGGTATCGGTGATTGATCACCGGAGTGGCGTCGTAACGGTCCGCGGTCACCATCCCAGGCGTCGCCGAGATGGCGGGAGAGTGACGTGCAGGTGTCCGAGCGTGAGGAATGATCACCCGTCCGCGTGATCCATTCGGCGGAACCGCTCACCGATCATGCTGCAGAACCGCTGGCAGCGGCCCTGTGACGTAGACGATCATTGCGCGCACCGCGGAGCCGACCGGCCCCGCTCCCGGCTCGCCGTCCCCGGCTGAAGGAGATCAGCATGGCCGACATCAAGAAGGGTGCCCGCATCACCGGCACTCAGCGCGACAAGCTCGCGAACGACCTCAAGAAGAAGTACGAGAAGGGTGCGAGCATCCGAGCGCTCGCCGAGTCGACCGGCCGCTCGTACGGCTTCGTGCACCGAGTGCTGAGCGAGTCGGGCGTCACGCTGCGCGGTCGTGGGGGCGCGACGCGCACGAAGAAGAAGTAGCGGACTGGGAGCTCCGGGCTCCACCGGGAGCTACCGCGCGGTAACCTCCGCGTGTGACCACGGCACCGGTGGACCCGGATCTCCTGCAGCGCAGCGGTCTGCGCCTCGACCTCGCCGACGTCGGTGACGCCCGGCGGGCCACGATCACGCTCGATCGTCCCGAGAAGCTGAACGCGCAGAGCCCCGCCATGTGGGAGGCCCTGCGCGCCACCGGTGAGTCGTTGCCCGACGACGTGCGGGCCGTCGTGATCCGAGGATCCGGCCGCTCGTTCTCCGCCGGCCTGGACAAGAAGTACTTCACCACCGAAGAGGTCGACGGGCGTCCCGGCATCGCCGGGCTCGGCTCGCTGCCCGAGTCGGAGGCCGACGAGATCATCGCCTCCTTCCAGGAGGGTTTCGCGTGGCTGCGTGATCCGTCGCGGGTCACGATCGCAGCCGTGCAGGGCCACGCCATCGGCGGCGGGTTCCAGCTCGCGCTGGCGTGTGACATCCGGCTCGTGGCCGACGACGTGCAGTTCTGCATGGCCGAGCCGCGCCTGGGCATCGTGCCCGACCTGGGCGGCACGTTCCTGCTGGTCCGCGCCGTCGGGTACGCCCGTGCGGTGGACATCTGCCTGTCCGGCCGCAAGGTCGGCGCCGAGGAGGCGGTCACCTCGGGCCTCGCGCTGCGCGCCGTGCCCGCCGCCGAGCTGGATGCCGCCACCGACGAGCTGGTGGCGGCGCTGACCGGTGGCCCGCGGATGGCGGCCACCGAGACGCTGCGGCTCCTCTCGGCGTGCGCGGAGGGCCTGGATCCGGCGGGCGCGTTCGGGGCCGAGCGCGCTGCGCAGATCCGCATCCTGCGCCGGCTCGCCGGCAACGAGTGAGCCCCGGCAACGACTGAGCCTCAGCCCTCCTGCTGCTTCGCCAGCTCCGCCGCGCGGTCCGGCACGTACGCCGACTCGTCGCGCGGCGGCCGCTGGTAGCCGCTCGACGGCGGCCGCGCCGGCAGCGCCAGCTCCGGCGGCTCGATCGGCTGCCACGGCACCGCGGACAGCAGGTGGCTCATCATGTTGATCCGGGCCGCGCGCTTGTCGTCGCTCTCGACGATGTTCCACCGTGCCTCAGGGATGTCGGTGTGCACGAGCATCTGGTCCTTGGCCCGCGAGTAGTCCTCCCACCGGGAGATCGACTCCAGGTCCATGGGCGAGAGCTTCCAGCGCTTCATCGGATCCGCGAGGCGCTCGGCGAACCGCTTCTCCTGCTCGCCGTCCGACACCGAGAACCAGTACTTGAGCAGCATGATCCCGTCCTCGACGAGTAGCCGCTCGAAGATCGGGCACTGGTGCAGGAACCGCTGGTACTCCTGCGCGGTGGCGAAGCCCATGACGTGCTCGACGCCGGCGCGGTTGTACCAGGACCGGTCGAACAGCACGATCTCCCCGGCGGCGGGCAGGTGCTCGACGTAGCGCTGGAAGTACCACTGGCTGCGCTGGCGCTCGGTCGGCGCGGGCAGCGCCACGATCCGCGCGATCCGGGGATTGAGGTACTCCGTCACGCGCTTGATCGCACCGCCCTTGCCGGCGGCGTCGCGCCCTTCGAAGACGATGACGAGCCGG
This sequence comes from uncultured Actinomycetota bacterium, assembly GCA_963727745.1. Taxonomy (GTDB): domain Bacteria; phylum Actinomycetota; class Actinomycetes; order Mycobacteriales; family Pseudonocardiaceae; genus Pseudonocardia. The sequence continues at coordinate 1,153,487 of CAVSHL010000015.1, read as the reverse complement.
GCGCCGGAGGCCTTCACCCACTCCTGCATGTCGACGAGCTCGGCCTGCAGCCGCAGCAGCTCGCTCTCGTACAGCGACTTGGGTACGCGCGGGGTCTTCGCCATGTGACGACCGTGGCGAACCGGACGGTTCTGCACAACTCGACCTCATGGAAGCGTCGCGGCCGCTCGCGCGTTGTGCCTCCTGTAATCGTGTAAGTAGGGAGTTGGCCGGTGGACGGTTCGTGGATGATGATGCGCGGGATCGCTGGTGCCGCGAGCGCACCGAGATCGCTGGCGAAGGGCACGCTCCCGCGGATCTGGCGGTTCGCCCGCCCGTACCGCGGCTGGTTGCTCGCGTTCCTCCTGCTGACGGTCGTCAGCGCGACGATCGGGGTGGTGACCCCGCTGCTCGCGGGCCAGGTCGTCAACGCGATCGTCGGCGGCGGCGCCGGCGCGCTCCGCGTCGTCGTCACGCTGGCCGTGGCGATCGCCGCGCTGGCCGTGCTGGACGCCGGCGTCGGGCTGGTCTCGCGCTGGTTCTCCACCCGCATCGGTGAGGGACTGATCGTCGACCTGCGCAGCGCGGTGTTCACCCACGTGCAGCGCATGCCGATCGCGTTCTTCACCCGCACCCGCACGGGCGCGCTGGTGAGCAGGCTCAACAACGACGTGATCGGCGCGCAGTCGGCGATCACGTCCACGCTCGCATCGGTCCTGTCCAACGCCATCCAGCTCATCCTCGCGCTGGCCGTCATGATCGGACTCGCCTGGCAGGTCACGGTGCTGGCGCTCGTACTCCTGCCGATCTTCGTGATCCCGGCGCGGCGCATGGGCGTGCGGATCGCCGACCTGCGCCGCGAGTCGGCGAACCTCAACGCGACCATGTCGTCGACGATGACCGAGCGGTTCTCCGCGCCCGGCGCCACGCTCGTCAAGCTGTTCGGACGGCCGGTCGAGGAAGCCGCCGACTTCACCGCGAAGGCCACCCGGGTGCGCGACATCGGGGTACGCACCGCGATGGTGTCGCGGGTCTTCGTGACGGCGTTGTCGCTGGTATCGGCGCTGGCCCAGGCGCTGGTCTACGGGCTGGGCGGCTACCTCGCCGTCACCGGGCAGATCGAGGCGGGCACTGTCGTCACCCTCGCGCTGCTGCTCACCCGGCTCTACACACCGATGACGGCGCTGGCCAACGCGCGCGTCGACGTGATGACGGCACTGGTGAGCTTCGAGCGGGTCTTCGAGGTGCTCGACCTGCAGCCGATGATCAGCGAGAAGCCGGATGCGCGGGACCTGCCCGACGGCCCCGTCTCGGTGCGGCTGCGCGACGTGCACTTCGGCTACCCGGACGCCGCCCGCGTGTCGCTGGCCTCGCTGGAGGAGGTGGCGGTGCTCGACTCCCGCGAGGGCGGTGAGGTGCTGCACGGCGTCGACGTCGAGGTGGCGGGCGGGCAGCTGCTGGCGCTCGTAGGATCGTCGGGGGCGGGCAAGTCGACCATCGCGTCGCTCGTCCCGCGGCTCTACGACGTCGACTCGGGCGCGGTCGAGCTCTCCGGCGTCGACGTGCGCGACCTGAGCTTCGCGGCCCTGCGCAGCGGTGTCGGCGTCGTCACGCAGGACGGGCACCTGTTCCACGACACGATCGGCGCGAACCTGCGCTACGCCGCACCCGAGGCGTCCGACGACGAGCTGCGCGCCGCCCTACGCAGGGCCCGGCTCGGCGAGCTGCTCGACTCGCTGCCCGACGGTCTCGACACCGTCGTGGGGGAGCGTGGCTACCGGCTCTCCGGTGGTGAGCGCCAGCGGCTCACCATCGCCCGGCTGCTGCTCGCCCGTCCGCGGGTGGTGATCCTCGACGAGGCCACCGCGCACCTGGACTCCGAGTCGGAGGCCGCAGTCCAGGCCGCGCTCGCCGAGGCACTGGACGGGCGCACCGCGATCGTCATCGCGCACCGACTGTCCACCATCCGCGCCGCCGACCAGATCGCCGTCGTCGAGCACGGGGAGATCGTCGAGCGGGGCACGCACGACGAGCTGCTCGCGGCCGGCGGCCGCTACGCGACGCTGTACCGCACGCAGTACGCCGCCCCGTCGGATCAGGACCGCATCGACGAGGGCGTCGAGTGCGGCATCCCCGGCTGCACCGCGCGCCACCGCGAGACGCACCTCGTCGGATAGCCGGCCGGACCCTCTAACGTCGGGGAGTGCGCGATCACAGGGCCAGGTTCCTGGCCGGAGTGCGGCTCGGGCTGGGCCCGGCGGCCGCGACCCTGCCGCTGGGCATGACCTTCGGGGCGTTCGCCGTGAGCACGGGATGGGGTGCGTGGGCGCCGATCGTGGCTTCGGCGATCGCGTTCTCCGGCTCCGCCCAGTTCGCCGCCGCGACGGTGCTCTCCGGCGGTGGGAGCGCGCTGGTGGCCGTCGCGGCCGGTGGGCTCATGAACGCGCGCTTCGTCCCGATGGGGCTGGCGATCGGGTCGGCACTGTCGGGCGGCCGCGTGCGCAAGGCGGTGCAGAGCCTCGCCATCATCGACGCGTCGTGGGCCGGCGCGCACGTCGGCGGTGGCCGGTTCGACCGCTTCCGGCTCTTCGGGGCGACCGCCGCGCAGTACCCGGCATGGGTCGGGGGCACGGTGCTCGGCGTCGCGTTCGCCCCGCCACCGGACGTCGTGGCGGCCTTCGGCCTCGACGTGATCTTCCCGGCGTTCTTCCTCGTGCTGCTGATCGACGAGCTGCGCGGCGAACGTTCCGTGCGCCGGCTGCTCACCGCCGCGCTCGGCGCCCTGTGCAGCGGGGTGCTGCTGCTGGTGGCGCCGGTGGGCGTGGCGCTGCTCGGCGCGACCCTCGCCGCCGTCGCGACCGGTCTCCCCGCCGGTGGACCGGCGCAGGAGCCGACGTGAGCACCGTCTGGTGGGTGGTGCTCGGGCTGATCGTGGTCTGCTCGGCGACCCGCATGATCGGACCGGCGGTGCTCGGTGACCGGGAGCTGCCCGCCCCGGCCCGGCGCGTCGTCATGATGCTGGCGCCGGCGCTGCTGGCGGGGCTGATCGTCACGCAGCTCGCGGGGGACCGCTGGACGGGGATGGAGACCGGGCTGGTCGTCGGGGTGGCCGCGGCCGGCGTGGCCAGGTTGCTCCGGGCGCCCGGCATCGCGGCGGTGTTCGTCGGCGCGGCGGTGGCGGCCGCGGTGCGGGCGTTCCTGCTCTGAGCGGGGTGCTTCGTCAGGTGCATCGGGGCTCCGCCCCGGACCCCGGCCCTCACTCTGGTGGAGCTGTCAACTGCGGTCGGCTCCACCGTCGACCGGGCGCCCTTCGGGATGCCACATCACTGGTCGGACCGCAAACGAACCGCGTGTTTGCGGTCCGACCAGCGCTGCGGCGTTGCAGGCACGCCCGATCGACGGTGGAACCTCTGGTATCCCGTGTGGCGGGCCGCCTGGCCTCAAGATCGCGTTCAGGTCGAAGTGTTTGCTGTTTTCACCGCGCAAACTCCGACCTCGACGTGATCTTCGGGCGGCGGCTGGCCACTCTTGTACCAGTGGTCACGGTGGTCACACCCGTTACGCGGCTGCTCAGAAGATCGCGTTCAGGTCACCATCTCCGCCCTTTGAAGGGCGGAGACAGTGATCTCGACGCGATCTTCGCCCGACTCGATCTCCCTATTTGCTGGACGCCCGCACCGTGGCCTCGACGAGGTCGAGCACCGCCTCCAGATCGCCGGCGGGCAGGCCCATGGCCAGGTGCGCGACGAGCCCCTCCAGCACCAGTTCCAGGTACTGCGCCAGCACCGGGACGGGCACGTCGTCGCGCAGCAGCCCGGCGCGGGCCTGGCGGTCGAGCCGGTCGCGGGTGGCCCTGGCCAGCGCGGCGGAGTGGCCGCGCCACAGCTCGCGGAACTCCGGGTCGGTGCGCAGCCGCCGCGACACCTCCAGCCGGGTGCCGAGCCACGACAGTTCCTCGCTGGCCGGTGTCGCGACGAGATCGCGCATGACCTGCACGAGCCCCTGGTCCGCCACGACGTCGGCCATGCGGGTGGCGTCCTGCTCGGCGAGCGCGAGGAACAGCGCGTCCTTGTCGCGGTAGTGGTGGAAGATGGCGCCTCGGGACAGGCCCGTGACCTCCTCCAGCCGCCGCACCGTGGCGCCCTCGTAGCCGTAGCGGGCGAAGCAGCGCCGGGCACCGTCGAGGATCTCCTGGCGGCGGGCGGCCAGCCGGTCGGTGCTGACGCGCGGCATGCGCTGATCGTATCGCCGTCCCGACCGTACGTACGGCTTGAGAAGGCGTCAGCCGGCGGCGCCGGCCGCGCCGAGCAGTTCCGCGGTCTCCGCGTCCGCGGGGAGGAAGGTCTCCAGCTTCAGCTCCGAGACGGTCACGTCCGCCGCGGTCGCGAAGGTCGTGATCGCCGTGATCAGCCGCAGCTCACCGACCGACGTGGCGAGCCGGACGGGCACCGCGAACCCCAGGTGGTCAGGGCTCGGTGGCGACGCCGGCGGCAGGTACCCCTCGAGCTCGGCGAGCTGTGCGGCCAACCTGTCGTCGGGCGTGCGAGCCAGGTCGTTGCGGATGCGCTCCAGGATGTGCCGCGCCCAGTCGTCGAGGTTGCGCACGCGCGGCGCCATGCCCTTCGGGTGCAGCGCGAGCCGCAGCGTGTCGACGGGTTCCTCCAGCAGTTCCGGTGCCACACCCTCGGTCAGCAGGTGGAACGCGTCGTTCGTCGCGACCAGCACGCCGTAGCGGTCGACGACGATCGCGGGGTAGGGCCGGTGGCCGTCGAGCAGCCGGCGCAAGCCGTCGAGCACCGGTCGGATCGCCGGGTCGTCGAGCCTCGTCTCGGGGTAGGTCGGCGCGTAGCCGGCCGCGTGCAGGAGGCCGTTGCGTTCGCGGAGCGGCAGGTCGAGCGACTCGGCGACGCGCAGCACCATCCCGCGCCCGGGCACCGAGCGTCCGCTCTCCATGAAGCTCACGTGCCGCTGCGTCGTACCGGCGCGCAACGCGAGGTCGAGCTGGCTGATCCGCCGCCGGGTGCGCCAGTCCTTGAGCGCCGTTCCGAAGTCCACCGCCCCATCATCACCGGCGGCGCGATTCCCCGGCGGGAATTGAGCGCATTCCCTGTGGCGGTCAGGCTCCGCGGCATGACGAAATACGGCCTGGTCGTCCCGACCTACCAGCCCATCCTCGACGCCGGACGGACCGCGCCCGAGCTGATCGCCAGCGCCGTCGAGGCAGAACGGATCGGCCTCGACTCGGTCTGGGTGGGGGACACCCTCGCCCGCGCCCCGATCGACGCACTGACGATCCTCAGCGCGTTCGCCGCGCGCACCTCGCGGGTCACGCTGGGGACGTCCGCGCTGCTCCCTGCGCTGCGCAACCCGATCCTCACCGCGAACCAGCTGCTCAGCATCGACCTGCTCAGCTCCGGGCGGCTCGTCGTGGCGGTCGGGGCCGGGTTCGCCGGGCGCAGCGAGCCGGAGTTCGACCTCGTCGGCGTCCCGTGGGCGAGGCGACGCGCGCGGCTGGACGACATCGTGGCTCTGTGGCGCCACATCTGGAGCGGCGCCACGTCGTTCCACGGCGAGGTGCTGCACCACGACACGCTGCCGGTCTTCCCCGAGCCGACGCGCCCCGGCGGCCCGCCGGTGTGGCTGGCGGCGTTCACGCCCGGTGCGCTGGAACGCGTCGGACGGCTGTACGACGGCTGGCTGCCGTACCCGCCGGACCCGGCGGACTACGCGTCCGGGTTGGCGACGATCCGGGAGTCGGCGACGCGGCCGGTGACCCCGGCACTGTTCGCGACGGTGCTCGTCGAGGAGGACGAGGTGCGCGGGGCGGCGCTGCTCGAGGAGTACTGCCAGCGCAACTACGGCGCGCCCGCGAGCTTCGTGCAGGGGATCCAGATGCAGGTCACGGGCAGCGCGGCGCAGGTGGCGTCGCAACTGCGCGCGTACGCCGGCGCGGAGCACGTGCTGCTGCGGATCGCGAGCACGGAGCCGGCGGTGTTCGACGAGCAGCTGGCCCGGCTGGCCGACGTCGTCGCCCTGCTCCGCCCGTCCCGACCCGGCATCGGCCACGCACTCGTCAGCAGCCCGTAATCCTGGGCTCCCCTGAAATTGTCGGACCTCGGGGGTAGCGTCGAGCAACGTGTCAGAGGACGTGCTCGCCGTACCCGGCGCGGCGGTGCAGGAGACGCAGCAGACGCGGCCCGATCCGGGCCCGTCCGTGCTGCGTGACTGCGCCGACGCCGAGGCGTACGTCGCGTCGGTGTGCTTCAAGCACGGGCCGCCGCGGTTGACCGGTGTGGAGCTCGAATGGCTACTGCGCGCCCGGAGCCTCCCCGATAGCCGGCCCGGCGTCGCCGCACTCCGCGACGCACTGGGCCAGCACGCCCCCGTCTCGCTCGATCCGCACTCGCCCGCACTGCCGCTGCCCGGCGGCTCCACCGTCACCGTGGAGCCGGGCGGCCAGGTCGAACTGGCCAGCCCGCCCGCCGAGACCATCGCCGCGCTCGTGCACACCACCTCCACCGACGCCGCCGTGCTGCACGGCCTGCTGGCCGCGCACGGCATCGACGCGATCCCCCTCGCGGCCGACCCCGAGCGGCCGCCCGTGCGGGTACTGGAACTCCCGCGCTACGCCGCGATGGAGCAGGTGTTCGACCGCCACGGGCCGCACGGCCGGGCCGGCATGTGCTCCACGGCCGCCGTGCAGGTGTGCCTCGACGTGGGCGAAGCGGCCGATCTCACCCTGCGCTGGAACACCCTGCACGCGCTGGGTCCGGTCTTGCTCGGAGCGTTCGCCAACTCGGCCCGGCTGGGCGGGCGGGCGACGGGTTTCAAGTCCTCGCGCTGGCGCAGCTGGCAGCTGTGCGACCCGTGGCGCAGCGGGCCCCCGCCCGTGGGCGAGGCCGATCCGGCCGGGGCCTGGGCACGGCGCGTGCTCAACACTCCCGTGCTCTGCATCCGCGGCGGATCGCGGTGGATCGTGCCGGACCACCTCACGTTCGCCCAGTGGATCGAGGGCGGTGGTCCACGCCTGCCCACCACCGACGACCTGCGCTACCACATCTCCACCATGTTCCCGCCGGTGCGGCCGCACGGTCACCTCGAGGTGCGCTACGTCGACATGCAACCGGGCCGCCGGTGGGCGTTGCCGGTGGCCGTGCTGATGGCGCTCACGTCCGATCGCGCCACCACGGCGGCCGCGCTGGGCCACGCCGAGCCCGCCGCGGCGCTGTGGGGCGAGGCCACGCGCAACGGGCTCGGCCACCCGGAGCTGGCCAGATCCGCCCTCGCGGTCTTCGAGCTGGCCCGCAGCCGCCTGCCCGCCCTCGGCGCACCGCAGTGGCTCGTCGACGACCTCGACGAGATGACCGAACGGCAGGTCCGACTCGGACTGTGCCCCGCAGACCTGAGCCCCGCCGATCTACCGGAGACCCCGGAGGAGCAGCGATGACCGTCACCACCACCGATCCCGAGACCCTCCGCACCCGGGTGGCCGAGCTGCTCGTCGAGGCCCGGCAGCGCAGCAGCCGCCTCACCGAGATCGACGACACCGAGCTCGTCGCCCAGCACTCGCCGCTCATGTCGCCGCTGGTGTGGGACCTCGCCCACATCGGCAGCCAGGAGGAGCTGTGGCTGGTGCGCGACGTGGGCGGCCGCGCACCGCTGCGCCCCGAGATCGACGGGCTCTACGACGCGTTCCAGCACAGCCGCGCGAGCCGCGTGGAGCTCCCGCTCCTCACCCCGGCCGAGGCGCGGGCGTACGTGGCCGAGGTGCGCGACAAGGCCCTCGACGTGCTCGGCCGCTCCACGCTGACCGGCAACAAGCTGGTGGAGAACGCGTTCGCGTTCGGGATGATCGTCCAGCACGAGCAGCAGCACGACGAGACGATGCTGGCCACCCACCAGCTGCGCACCGGGCCCGCCGTGCTCGAGGCACCGGCACCACCGGCGGGCCGCGCGCTGCCGAGTAGCGAGGTGCTGGTGCCGGCCGGCCCGTTCACGATGGGCACCTCGACCGAGCCGTGGGCGCTCGACAACGAACGCCCGGCCCATGTCGTCGACGTGCCCGCGTTCGTCATCGACACCCATCCCGTCACCAACGGGCAGTACCTCGAGTTCATCGCCGCCGGCGGCTACGACGATCCGCGCTGGTGGAGCCCGGCCGGGTGGCGGCATCGCACCGAGGAGGGCCTGGTCGCACCGCGGTTCTGGCAGCCGGACAGTTCCGGCACCTGGTTCCGGCGCCGGTTCGGGCGGCTCGAGCCCGTGCCGGTCGACGAGCCGGTGGTGCACGTGAACTGCCACGAGGCCGACGCGTACGCCGCGTGGGCGGGCCGCCGGCTGCCCACCGAGGTCGAGTGGGAGAAGGCCGCCCGGCACGACCCGGAGAGCGGCCGCTCCCGGCGCTTCCCATGGGGCGATGCCGAACCCACCGCCGAGCACGCGAACCTCGGTCAGCGCCACCTGCAGCCCGCACCGGTCGGAGCCTATCCGGCGGGGGCGTCGCCGCTGGGTGTCCACCAGCTCATCGGTGACGTGTGGGAGTGGTGCGCGTCGGGCTGGCACCCGTACCCGGGGTTCGAGGTGTTCCCGTACCCCGAGTACTCGGAGGTGTTCTTCGGCGGCGACTACCGGGTCCTGCGCGGCGGCTCGTTCGCCACGGACGCGTCCGTCGCCCGAGCGACGTTCCGCAACTGGGACCACCCGATCCGCCGGCAGATCTTCAGCGGCTTCCGCACCGCCCGCGACGCCCGCCCGTCGGATCTGCGCGGCTGAACCATGTGCAGGCACCTGGCCTACCTGGGCCCACCTGTGTCCGTCGCGTCACTGGTGCTGGAGCCGAAGCACGGGCTGCTCCACCAGTCCTACGCTCCGGCCGACATGCGCGGCGGCGGCACCGTCAACGCCGACGGGTTCGGCGCCGGCTGGTACCCGCACCCGGGCGGGGAGGCGGTGCGCTACCGCAGCGCAGCGCCGATCTGGTCCGACCAGTCGTTCCCGGACCTCGCCCTCGCGAGCTGCTCGTCGGCGGTGCTCGCGGCCGTGCGGTCCGCCACCACCGGCATGCCGGTCACCGTCACCGCCGCCGCCCCGTTCCAGGAGGGGCGCTGGCTGTTCTCCCACAACGGCGTCGTGCGCGGCTGGCCGGAGTCGATGGCCGGGCCCGCCGCGCAGCTGCCGGTCACCGACCTGATCACCCTCGACGCCCCCACCGACGCGGCGCTCGTCTGGGCGCTCGTGCGGCACGGGCTGCGGGCCGGCCGCGATCCGGCCGCCGTGCTCGCCACCGTCGTTACCGACCTGGAGCGGGTCGCCCCCGGCTCACGCCTCAACCTGCTCCTCACCGACGGCGCCACGATCTGGGCCACCACCTGGGACCACGCGCTGTCGGTCCGTGACCGCGACGCCGCCGTGACGGTCGCCTCCGAACCGATCGACCACGACCCGGGCTGGCAGGCGGTGCCGGACCGGCACCTCGTCGTCGCCAGGCCCGGCGAGCTCACCATCCGACCGCTCGACGAGACGGGGAACCCATGAGCGCCGGTACCGGCCTGCTCGACATCCACCTCACCCAGGACGACGCCGAAGCGGCACTGCGCGCGGACGTGCGTTCCGGGCTCACCGCCCCGTTCAAGCACCTGCCGCCCAAGTGGTTCTACGACGCCCGCGGCAGCGCCCTCTTCGAGGAGATCACCGAGCTGCCCGAGTACTACCCGACCCGCACCGAACGGGCGCTGCTCGCGGAGAGCGTCGACGCGATCGCGGCGGCGTCCGGTGCCGACACGCTGGTCGAGCTGGGCTCGGGCTCGTCGGAGAAGACCCGGCTGCTGCTCGACGCGTTCACCCGGGCCGGCACCCTGCGCCGATACGTGCCGCAGGACGTGAGCGCGCCTGCGCTGCGGCAGGCGATGGACGCGCTCGCGGTCGACTATCCCGGTCTCGAGCTGCACGGCGTGGTCGGCGACTTCACCACGCACCTCGACCGCCTGCCCGGCGGCGAGCAGCGGATGGTCGCGTTCCTCGGCGGCACCATCGGCAACCTGCGCCCGCACGAGCGGCGGGTGTTCCTCGACCAGCTGCGCGCGGTACTGCAACCGGGGGAGCAGCTGCTGCTCGGCACCGGCCTGGTGATCGACGAACCCACCCTGGTCGCCGCCTACGACGACAGCGCCGGCGTCACCGCGGAGTTCAACCGCAACGTGCTGCACGTGCTCAACCGGGAGCTCGACGCCGACTTCGACGTCGACGCCTTCGCGCACGTCGCGCTGTGGGATCCGGTGGACGAGTGGATCGAGATGCGGCTGCGCGCGACCCGCGCGATGACCGTGCACGTGCGTGCCCTCGACCTCGTCGCGGAGTTCGCGGAGGGGGAGGAGATGCGCACGGAGATCTCGGCGAAGTTCCACGTCGCCGGGGTGCGGCAGATGCTGCAGGCCAGTGCCTTCGCGCCGGTGCAGACCTGGACGGATCCCGACGAGCGCTTCGCTCTCACCCTCGCGGCCGCGGTGGAGGGCGACGAGCAGATCATCGAGTGATCGTGACCCTCGGCGGGAGCGCCGACTCGATCTCCGGTCACGCCACGATCGAGTAGTCGGGCAGCTCGATCGCGTCGGCCTTGCTGAACTGCTTCTCCAGCAGCGGCCGCATCGGCCAGCGCGTCATGGAGCGCACGGACAGGTTGCCGAGCCTGATCATCAGCCGGCTCCGCGGCGCGTAACCGCTGATCCCGCCGGGCGGCAGCTCCTGGGCCTGGTCGACGTACGGCCGCACGATCTCCTCGTAGCCGCGGAACGCCGCGGTGTGGTCGCCTCCGGCGCGCTGCAGGTCCCCGGCCAGCACGTACGCGCCGACGAGCGCGAGGCTGGTGCCCATCCCGGTGATCGCCCCGGGCGCGCAGGCCGCGTCGCCGACCAGTGCCACCCGGCCGCGGGTCCAGGAGTCCATGTGGACCTGGTCCATGGAGTCGAAGGTGACGTCGGTGGCGGCGTCGAGGGCGTCGAGCAACCACGGCACCTTCCAGCCGGTGCGGCCCGCGAACTTCTGGCGGATCAGCCGGCGCACGGCGGCGGGATCGCGGCGGTCGATCCCGGGGTCGGACTCGGCGCGGAAGCACATCGCTGCCTTGGCCTCGCCAGGGAGCCGGCCGGGCCGCAGCGAGGCCACGAGCCCGCCGGGAGCGCGGTACAGCTTGTACCAGTTGTCGAGGTCGGGGCTGTCCTGCGTGGTGAACCAGGCCTGGTACAGCCCGAGTGGCCGCACGAACTCCGACTCCGGGCCGAACGCCAGCCTGCGCACCGTGGAGTGGCTTCCGTCGGCCCCGATGACCAGGTCGAACCGGGCTGGTTCAGAGCGTTCGAACTCGACGGTGACCCCGGTGGGCCCGTCGGCGATGGAGGTGACCGAGTCGTTCCAGGTGATCTCGATGCGGTCCTGGACGGCGTCGAGCAGGATGTCGGCCAGGTCGCCGCGCAGGATCTCGACCTCGGAGATGACGCCGTTGCCGCCGAACGCCTCCACGCCCATCGTCGCGCGGATCGCGCCGACGTCGTCGACGTTGGCGATGCCGAGCTGGTGGACGCTGCGGGCCACGATCTCGTCGTAGACGCCCATGCGGCGGGCGATGTCGCGGCCGGCGCCACGCAGATCGACGGTCTGGCCGCCCTTCGGCGCCGACCGGGCGCGCTCGACGACGGTGACGGCGTAGCCGGCCCGCTGCAGCCAGTAGGCGGCGGTCGCGCCGGCGATCCCGGCGCCGCTGATGAGTGCGGTTCGTGTGGTCATGACTTTGAGCGTATGGTGTACGAACGGGTGTCTACCAGTGCTTTCATGGATCTAGTGCACCAGGTGCACTAGGGTGCAGATCGCCGCCCGGACCGCGGGTCGGTGCACTAGTACGGGGGTGGCGATGGCAGAGCCTGCCGGGGCGGCGCGGATCGTCGCCGCGTTGCGGTCGCGGATCATGTCGGGGGAGCTCGCCCCCGGAGATCGGGTGCCGTCCACGCGGGAGCTGACTCGCGAGTGGGGGGTGGCGATGGCGACGGCGACGAAGGCGCTGTCGGCGTTGCGGCACGAGGGCCTGGTGCAGCCGATCGCCGGCGTCGGCACGGTGGTGGCCGAGACGTCGGCGACGGCAAGGGCCCGGGTCGCTGCCGAGGAGTCCGACGCCCTGACCAGGGAGGCGATCGTCGCCGCGGCCGTGCGGGTGGCCGACGTGGAAGGGATCGAGGCTGTCTCGATGCGACGGGTGGCGTCCGAGCTGGGCGCGGCGGCGATGTCGCTGTACCGCCACGTCGGAGACAAGGACGACCTCGTCCTGCGCATGCAGGACGTCGTGCTCGCGGAGTGGTCCCCGCCGATGCCAGCCCCGCCGGGCTGGCGGCCCCGGCTGGAGATCGCCGCCACCGCGCTGTGGGTCGCCTTCCGCACGCATCCATGGCTCCCGTCGGTCCTGTCGTTGAGCCGGCCGAAGCCGATCCACGGCGGGATCAGGTTCACCGAGTGGTGCCTCTCAGCGCTGGCGGAGACGCCGTTGACGCTGCAGGAGGCGTTCGACGTGCAGATGATCCTGTTCAACTTCGTCCGCGGGGTGGCCATGTCGATCGAGGACGAGGCCGCTGCCATGGCGGCCACCGGTGTGGACATCGAGGAGTGGATCGACAGCAACATGCCGGCCTTCCACGCGCTGGTGGCGTCCGGGGAGTTCCCCACGCTGGAGCGCATGTTCGCGATCGGCTACGACCTAGATCTCGACGCGATGGTGCGCAACGGTCTGGACCTGCTGCTCGACGGCTTCACGGTGCGCCTGCGCCGGGCGGAGCGTCTAGGGTCGGCTCGGTGAGCCCTGGAGAGAGCGGCAGCTGGCGGGACGACGGTGTCCGCGTGATCCCCGGAGACGCGCTGGACATCAACACGGCGCAGACCCCCGGCATGCACCGCGCCGCGGCCGTCACGGGCGCTCGGGTCGGCGCGGAGAAGCTGTGGGCCGGCACCGTGACGATCCATCCGGGCGCCCGCACCGGCGCGCACCACCACGGCGAGCTGGAGAGCGTCATCTACGTGGTGCGCGGCCGCGCGCGGATGCGGTGGGGCGAGCGGTTGGAGTTCACCGCGGAGGCCGGGCCCGGCGGGTTCATCTACGTGCCGCCGTTCGTGCCGCACCAGGAGATCAACGCGCTCGACGACGAGCCGCTGGAGTGCGTGCTCACCCGCAGCGGCCAGGAGCCGATCGTGATCAACCTCGATCTCGACGTCGACGACCTGCCCGAGCCCGAGCACGTGCCGTGGATCGATCCGACGCACCCGGCTTGACCGGGCCGGCCTTCGTCCTGCACGACCACCGCAAGCCGCGCCCCCACTTCGACCTGCGGCTGGAGGAGCGCGGGGTCCTCCGGTCGTGGGCGGTGCCGCGCGGGCTGCCGGGGCCGGGGGAGAGCCGCCTCGCCGTGCCCGTCCCCGACCACGAGCTGGAGCACCTGACATACACCGACGAGCACAAGTCGATCGCCGACATCGGCTGGTGGGACGAGCACAGCCGCACCGAGCGGCGGATCGTCTTCACGCTGCACGGCCGCGCCGAGCCCGTCCGCTACGTGCTGGTGCACACCGGCCCGGACTGGCTGCTGCGCCGGACGAAGGAGCAGCCGAACCATCCCGACGTGTGACGCGGCGTGACCAATGATGCTGCGAGAGTGATCAAATGAGTACGCGGATCATGCCTGCGGTCATCGCCGTGATGGTCGGGGCGGCGCTGGCGATCGTCCTGCTGGTGCCGTTCGTGGCGGCGAGCTACCGCCGGCGCGGCGAGCTGGGTTGGGGACGGGCGATGCTCGCGGCCGGTGCGCTGGTGTACGCGCTGGCGCTGGTCGCGTACGTGGTGCTGCCGTTGCCGGCGGCCGACGAGGTGTGCTCGGGCGGGGTGGCGGCGGCCGGGCCGCAGTGGCGACCGTTCGAGTTCGTCCGGGACGTGGCGAAGTACCACGTCGCGAACCCGCTGCGGAATCCCGCGATCCAGCAGGTGCTGTTCAACGTGGCGCTGTTCGTGCCGCTCGGGGCGTTCCTGCGCCATCTGGGCCGCCGCTCGGTGGTGGTCGCGACCGCGGCCGGGTTCGCGGTGTCGTTGCTGATCGAGGTCACGCAGCTGACCGGTGACTGGTTCCTCTACCCGTGCCCGTACCGGCTGTTCGACGTCGACGATCTGATCGCCAACACCGCGGGCGCCTTGCTGGGTGCGCTGGCCGGACCGCTGCTGCGGTTCGTTCCCGGGCAGCGGCTGCACGTCGCCGCACCGGGGGAGCCGCGGCCCGTCACGATCCCGCGGCGGCTGCTCGGCGTGCTGTGCGACTTGCTCGGGGTGTGGCTGACCGGCGCGGTGCTGACGGTGGCGCTGCGGATGGTGCTGCTGCTGACCGGCGACGACCTGGTGCCGCCGCCGGTGTGGCTCGCACCGGTGGAGGCGGCGCTGGGTGGCTGGCTGCCGTGGCTGGCGCTGTTCGTCGTCGTGCCGATGATCGGTCGCGGCGGCACCGTGGGGCAGCGCGCGGTCCTGCTGCGCCCGGCGCTGCCCGACGGCGAGGTGCCTGGTCGGGGGCGGCTGCTGGCGCGCAGCATCCTCGGTGTCGGCGGCTACGTGCTCCTGCAGGCCGCGGACCTGACCGGCGGGCTCGCGTTCCTGTGGGGGCTCGTGAGCCTGATCGGGATCGTGCGCAGCGTCGGTCGCCGCGGCGTCGGCGGGCGCCTCACCGGCACGGTGCTGGTGGACCGCCGCGCCGTCGTGCCGGTGGCTTAGAGCGCCCGGCAATTGAGGGTCCGAGCGTGCGACGCCCAGGCGGCCCCTCGCGGCGTTGCCGCCCTTGCGAATGCCCCGGCATGAGCTGCGGGCGGCGCCTTGCGACGAACCACCTGGACGCCGCACGCTGCACGAACCCTCAATTGCCGGACGCTCTTAGCCGATGTCGCGCTGAGCCGGGTACGCCGCGGCGCGGGCGAACCCGCGGATCGTGTCAGCCACGACGTCCGGCGCCTCCAGCATCGGCACGTGCCCGACGCCGTCGAGCCGGGTGACGGTGGCGTCCGGCAGCCCGTCGAGGAAGTGCTGGGCGAACCACCGCGCCGGCACCACCCGGTCGCGTCCGCAGAGCACCAGCTGCACCGGGCACTCCACCTGGTCGAGCCCCTGCACGCCATGGCCGGTGCGCAGCGCGTTCCACAGCAGCGGGAGGTATCCGGTGCAGCCGTAGGCGGCGGCGAGCGCGTGGGCGGAGTCGTCCAGGTGGACGGCCCGCACGTTGCCGCTGACGAACCGCAGGTACTGGGTGCGCAGCAGCGCCCGGTCGTTGGCGTACGGCGCGGCGAGCCGGATCGCCGGCCAGGAGAGGAAGAAGCCGAGGCCCAGCGCCACCGAGGCCACCGTGTGCCCGACCCAGCCACCGGCCGGCGCGATCGCGGTGATGCTGCGGGCGCGTCCGCGGCGGGCCAGCTCGAACGCCGTCCAGCCGCCGAGGGAGTTGCCGGCGATGTGGCAGGTGTCGATGCCCTGTTCGTCGAGCATGCGCTCGATGCCGTCGGCGATGTGCGGCACGTCCATGTGGCGCGCCGGCAGCAGTGGTCCGCCCCAGTGCCCCGGCAGCGTCGGCGCGAACACGTCGAACTCGTCGGCCAGCGTCGGTGCGACGACCCGCCACACGTGGTGCGACATCGAGAACGGGTGCAGCAACAGCAGGGGTTCGCCGGTGCCGTGATCAGGGCCAGCCCGCAGCGCCGCGGTCGGGACGGTCATGGCAACAGTGTTACCTACCGTCGGTAACTTGACCACCCCCGGAACGCGTGACGGCCGGGACCGATGTCTCGGTCCCGGCCGTCACCTGCGGTTACGGGTGGATTCAGCTGCGCAGCATGCCCCGCAGCACGTACTGCAGGATCCCGCCGTTGCGGTAGTAGTCCGCCTCGCCGGGGGTGTCGATCCGCACCACCGCGTCGAACTCGACGGTCTCGCCGTCGGTCTTCGTGGCGGTGACCTTGACCGTGCGCGGGGTGGAGCCGTCGTTCAGCGCAGTGATGCCCTCGATGTCGAAGGTCTCGGTGCCGTCGAGGTGCAGGGTCTTCGCCGACTCACCCTCCGGGAACTGCAGCGGGATGACGCCCATGCCGATCAGGTTGGAGCGGTGGATGCGCTCGAACGACTCGACGATCACGGCCTTGACGCCGAGGAGCGCCGTGCCCTTGGCTGCCCAGTCGCGCGAGCTGCCGGACCCGTACTCCTTGCCGCCCAGCACGACGAGCGGGATGTCCTGGGCGGCGTAGTTCTGCGCGGCGTCGTAGATGAACGCCTGCGGCGCGTCGTCCTGGGTGAAGTCGCGGGTGTAGCCGCCACTGACGTCGTCGAGCAGCTGGTTCTTCAGCCGGATGTTCGCGAACGTGCCGCGGATCATCACCTCGTGGTTGCCGCGGCGGGAGCCGAAGGAGTTGAAGTCCTTCTTCTCCACACCGTGCTCGGTGAGGTACTCGGCGGCCGGGGTGCCCGGCTTGATCGCGCCGGCGGGGGAGATGTGGTCGGTGGTGACCGAGTCGCCCAGCAGGGCCAGCACCCGGGCCCCGGAGATGTCCTCGACGGGCGAGGGCTCCGGCGCCATCCCGTCGAAGTACGGGGGCTTGCGGACGTAGGTGGACTGCTCGTCCCACTCGAAGGTGTTGCCCTCGGGTGTGGGGAGGCCCTTCCAGCGCTCGTCGCCCGCGAAGACGTCGGCGTAGTCCTTGGTGAACATCTCCTGGCTGATCGAGTTGTCGATCGTGTCCTGGACGTCCTTGGCCGAGGGCCACAGGTCCTTCAGGAACACGTCGTTGCCCTCGGTGTCCTGCCCGAGCGGCTGGTGCGCGAAGTCGAAGTCCATCGTGCCGGCGAGGGCGTAGGCGATGACCAGCGGCGGCGAGGCCAGGTAGTTCATCTTGATGTCGGGGTTGATCCGGCCCTCGAAGTTGCGGTTGCCCGACAGCACCGAGACGACGCTCAGGTCGGCCTCGTTGATCGCGGCCGAGATCTCGTCCGAGAGCGGACCGGAGTTGCCGATGCACGTGGTGCAGCCGTAGCCGACCAGGTGGTAGCCCAGCTTCTCCAGGTACGGCCAGAGGCCGGCCTTCTCGTAGTAGTCGGTGACGACCTTGCTGCCAGGCGCCATCGACGTCTTGACCCACGGCTTCACGGTGAGCCCGCGCTCGACGGCGTTCTTCGCCAGGAGGGCCGCGCCGAGCATGACCGACGGGTTGGACGTGTTGGTGCAGCTGGTGATCGAGGCGATGACGACGGCGCCGTGGTCGAGCACGAACTCGCCGCGCGACTCCGAGCGGACCGTCGTCGGCTTCGACGGCCGGCCTTCGCAGCCCTCGGCCGCGGAGAACAGCACCGGCTTCTCGTCGGCACCGCTGCCCGGGGCGGGCGAATCGCTGGCCGGGAAGGACTCCTCGTTCGACTCGTCGATGCCGACCGGGGCGCCCTCGGGGTCGTCGGTGTAGTCGTGCACCGACTTGCGGAACGCCGACTTGGCGTCGGTGAGCTCGATGCGGTCCTGCGGACGCTTCGGCCCAGCGATCGACGGGACGACCGTGCCGAGGTCGAGCTCGAGGGTCTCGGAGAAGACCGGCTCGCGCTTGGGGTCGTGCCAGAGGCCCTGCTCCTTGGCGTAGGCCTCGGTGAGCTCCAGCTGCTCGGCCGAGCGGCCGGTCAGCTTCATGTAGCGGATCGTCTCGTCGTCGATCGGGAAGATCGCGGCGGTGGACCCGAACTCGGGGCTCATGTTGCCGATCGTGGCGCGGTTGGCCAGCGGCACCGCGCCGACGCCCTCGCCGTAGAACTCGACGAACTTGCCGACCACGCCCTGCTGGCGCAGCATCTGTGTGATCGTCAGCACGACGTCGGTGGCGGTGGCGCCGGCCGGGATCTCGCCGGTCAGCTTGAACCCGACGACCTTCGGGATGAGCATCGAGACGGGCTGGCCGAGCATGGCCGCTTCGGCCTCGATGCCGCCGACGCCCCAGCCCAGCACGCCCAGGCCGTTGACCATGGTGGTGTGCGAGTCGGTGCCGACGAGCGTGTCGGGGTAGGCCTGCCCGTTGCGGGTCATGACCACCCGTGCCAGGTGCTCGATGTTGACCTGGTGGACGATGCCGGTGCCCGGCGGGACGACCTTGAACTCGTCGAACGCGCCCTGACCCCAGCGCAGGAACTGGTAGCGCTCCTTGTTGCGGCCGTACTCGAAGTCGACGTTGCGCTCGAAGGCGTCGGCGGTGCCGAACACGTCGATGATCACCGAGTGGTCGATGACGAGCTCGGCGGGCGCCAGCGGATTGACCTTCGCCGGGTCGCCGCCCAGCTCGGTGACGGCCTCGCGCATGGTGGCGAGGTCGACGACGCAAGGCACGCCGGTGAAGTCCTGCATGATCACGCGCGCCGGCGTGAACTGGATCTCGGTGTCGGGCTCGGCCGCCGGGTCCCATCCGGCCAGCGCGCGGATGTGGTCGGCCGTGACGTTGGCGCCGTCCTCGGTGCGCAGGAGGTTCTCCAGCAGCACCTTGAGGCTGAACGGGAGGCGCTCGGCGCCCTCGACCGCCGAGAGCCGGAAGATCTCGTGCTCGGCTCCGCCGGCCTGGATGGTGCCCTTGGCTCCGAAGCTGTCCGGTCTGGTCCCTGCGTTGCTCACTGGGCTGGTCCTCCTGCGCGGTGGTGGGCGCGTCATGCGGTGCTCTGCTCGGGTTTCCCGGAGTCTGGCGCACCTACTCGCCGTGGTCGCCGCGGACCCCTGGCTCTAAACAGTACGCTTGTCCTGTTTGAGAGTCGAGTGCGGGGTCGGTCACGGCAGCTGACCGACGGGCGCGGTGCTCGCGGCCGCCCGCAGCCGCGTCGCGTCCCGGCCCGGCGGCTCCCCGAACAGCCGGCGGTACTCGCGGTTGAACTGGGACGGGCTGTCGTAGCCGACGAGGTGTCCCACGCCGGCGATGTCGTCGGGCCGGGCCACCAGCAGCGCGCGCGCCTCCTGGAGGCGGACGCGCTTCTGGAACTGCACCGGGCTCGTGGCCGTGACGGCGCGGAAGTGCCGGTGGAACGCCGCGGGGCTCATCCCGGCCATCCGTGCCATGTCCGCCACCTGCACCGGCTCGGCGTAGTTGGCGCGGATCCAGCTGATCACCCGCCCGATCTGGGAGACGCTGCTGTCGGCAAGACCGATCTGGCGGACCACGGCACCGTGCGGTCCGGTGAGCAGTCGCCACAGGATCTCGCGCTCGACCATCGGGGCGAGCACCGGCGCGTCCACCGGCCGGTCGAGCAGGCGGAGCATGCGCGCCACGGCGTCGAGGAGATCGAGATCGGCCGCGCCGGTGGCGATCGCCGGCGGGCCCGTCGGGAGGCGTCGCTGCGTGGGTGTCTCCAGCAGCAACGGCGCGATCGCGGCGGGCCGCAGCGCCAGGCCGACGCCCAGCGCAGGGGTCCGCGGCGTGGCCCCGATGAAGTGCCCTGACACCGCCAGCTCCGTAGTCACCACCAGGCATTCACCGGTCCGGTACTCCAGCACGTGCTCGCCGAACAGCAGTTGCTTGCCGCCCTGCGCCATCACGACCAGCAGCGGCTCGGTCAGCGAGTGGTGCACCTCGCTCGTCTCCGACCGTGACACGAACACCCCGTCGATCGAGGTGGACATGTCCGGCCGGGCGCGCGACGCGACCACGTCACGGATCTCGGCCAGCAGGGCTGAGCTGGTGCGCACTTCTCGACGTAAGCACGCCCGGTTCCCGCTGGCAAGCCCGATCCGACCGATCCCGAGAGGATCGTGCAAGAGGTAGCGCGGAACGATCTACCGCAGGATCCGGCCCACCAGTTGCATGGAGGCATGCCACTCGACCACTACGTCACCCTCGGCCGGTCCGGCCTGCGCGTGAGCCCGTTCGCCCTCGGCGCCATGACCTTCGGCGACGATCCCGGCAGCGCCGGCACCACCGTCGAGGAGTCGGAGAAGATCCTCGCCACCTACCTCGACCAGGGCGGGAACTTCGTCGACACCGCGAACTTCTACTCCAACACCCACTCCGAGGCGATCCTCGGCGACTGGTTCGCCGCGCATCCCGGCCGGCGCGACCACGTCGTCCTGGCCACGAAGTTCGTCTTCAACCTGTTCCCGGGCGACCCGAACGGCGGCGGAGCCGGCCGCCGGTCGATCATTGCCCAGCTCGACGAGAGCCTGCGGCGGCTGCAGACCGACCACGTCGACCTCTACTGGATGCACAACTGGGACCGGAACACCCCGATCGAGGAGACGATGCGGGCGCTCGACGATCTCGTGCGCGCCGGCAAGATCCGCTACATCGGGTTCTCGAACACCCCGGCGTGGGTGACCGCCCAGGCGCAGACCACGGCGCTCCTGAAGGGCTGGACGCCGTTGATCGCGCTGCAGGTCGAGTACTCGCTGCTGGCCCGCACCGTCGAGGGCGAGATCGCGCCGCTCGCTCTCGACCAGGGCATGGCACTGACTCCGTGGAGCCCGCTGCGCAACGGGTTCCTCTCCGGCAAGTACCGGCGCGGCGCCGAGGTGACCGACTCCGCCCGCGCGGCCTACGTCGGCGGCCCCACCGACGCCGAGTACGACGTCATCGAGGTCGTCGCGGCGGTCGCCGACGAGCTCGGCACCACACCGGCCGCGGTGGCGCTGGCCTGGCTGCGGCACCGGCCCAGCACCGTCGTGCCGATCCTCGGTGCGCGGCGGGTCGAGCACCTTCAGGGCAACCTCGCCGCCCTGGACGTGGTGTTCACCGCCGAGCAGATGGGCCGGCTGGACGAGGTCTCCGCGCCGACCCTGGGCTACCCGGCCGCCATGAACGGCGAGCTGCGGGCGATGCTCCAGTTCGCCGGCACCACCGTCGACGGGGAGCACTCGACCGTCTATCCGCCGCTGCTGCAGAGCCCGGTGCGGTACTGATCGGGGCGCCACGCTCTTGACTAGTCAGTCCTATTGAGCAACTCTACTGGTCAAACCCCTTAGCGCGGAGGAGTTTGGCCGATGGAGTGGACGGGTGCCCGCTATGCGGACAAGCCGACGGTCGAGGTGCACACCTGGATCGATGCCCCACCGGAGCGGGTGTGGGCGGTGGTCTCCGATGTCGAGCTGATGCCGGGCATGAGCAATGAGCTCCAGTCCGTGGAGTGGCTCGATGGCGCCACCGGCCCGGCCGTGGGGGCCCGGTTCATCGGCCGCAGCGCGCACGAGTCGCTGGGGGAGTGGGCCACCACCTCGCACGTCGTCGAGTGCGATGCACCGCGGGTGCTCGCCTGGGCGGTCGAGAACCCGGACGACCCCACCGCGATCTGGCGGTTCCGGCTCGAACCGAAGGACGGCGGCACCCAGCTGTCGCAGTGGATGCAGATGGGGCCCGGGCGCTCGGGGCTGTCGTTCGCGATCGACCGGATGCCGGAGAAGGAGCAGAAGATCGTCTTCGTGCGGATGCGGGAGTTCGAACGCAACATGACCGCCACGCTGGAGCAGATCAAGAAACTGGTCGAGGGGTGATGCGTACAGCGACCACGATCGAGGCCTCCGCGGGCGACCAGTGGTCCGAGCACGTCGACTTCGTCGTCGAGGCGGAGAAGCTCGGTCTGGACATCTGCTGGGTCGCGGAGGCCTGGGGCTCGGACGGGCCCTCGGCGCTGGGCTACTACGCGGCGAAGACGGACCGGATGCTGCTCGGCTCCGGCATCATGCAGGTCGGCACCCGCACCCCGGTGGCCGTGGCGCAGACGGCGATCACGCTCTCCAACCTCTCCGACGGCCGGTTCCTGCTCGGCCTCGGCGCGTCCGGGCCGCAGGTGATCGAGGGCCTGCACGGGGTCCCGTTCGCGCATCCACTCGCCCGGACGCGAGAGACGGTGGAGATCGTCCGCCGGGTGCTGGAGGGCGGGAAGATCTCGTACTCGGGTGCGGAGTTCGAGATCCCGCGGTCCGGCGGGGACGCGGTGCCGATGCGCCTGTCGATGCGCGCGCGGCACCCGATCCCGATCTACCTGGCCACGCTGTCGCCGGCGATGCTGCGCCTGACCGGCGAGATCGCCGACGGCTGGCTGGGCACCAGCTTCGTGCCGGAGGGCGCGGCCGACGCCTACTTCCGCTACCTGGACGAGGGCGCGGCCGGAGCCGGGCGGTCCCGGGCCGATCTGGACGTCTGCCAGGGAGCGGAGGTCGCGTTCGCCCGCGACGAGGACGCCCTGCGCGAGATGGTGGCCGGGCGGAAGAAGGAGCTGGCGTTCAGCCTCGGCGGGATGGGCTCCGGGTCGACCAACTACTACAACAAGGCCTACAGCCGGCAGGGCTGGGCCGAGATCGCGGCCGAGGTGCGCGAGCGGTGGCAGGCCGGGGACCGCGACGGCGCCGCCGCGCTGGTGACCGACGAGATGGTGCTGGGCACCACGCTCATCGGCACCGAACCCATGGTGCGCGAGCGGCTGCGCGTGTGGCGCGACGCCGGCGTCGACACCGTCCGGCTCTACCCGGCCGGGGACACCCTGGACGCGCGGCTGTCCACGCTGGCCAGGGCCATCGACCTCGTGCGAGAGATCGGGAGCACCTCGTGAGCGAGTGGCACAAGACCGCGTGCAACCTCTGCTACGTCAACTGCGGGCTGGAGGTGCAGACCGACGGCCCGACGATCACCCGGATCCGCGGGGACAAGGAGAATCCGCGCACCGCAGGCTACCTGTGCCAGAAGCCGCAACGGCTCACCTGGTACGGCGATCACGACGACCGGCTCACGACTCCGTTGCGCCGCCGTCCCGACGGCACCCACGAGCCGGTCAGCTGGGAGACGGCGCTGAGCGAGATCGCCGCGCGGCTGCAGGACGTTCGCGACGAGGACCTGGAGCAGGGCCGGCCCGGTTCGTTCGCCTACGTCGGCGGCGGTGGCCAGGGCAACCACTCCGGCGGAGGGTACGGGCATGCGCTGCTGCGGTGGATGAACTCCACCCGCTTCTTCGGGGCGCTGTCGCAGGAGAAGACCGGCGACTTCTGGGTCAACGGCAAGCTCTACGGCGGCCAGACCTGCCACACGGCCGAGGGCGTGGAGGAATGCGACCTGCTGGTCGTGATCGGCTGCAATCCCTGGCTGGCCAACGGGTTCAACCGCGCCCGCAACGTCGTGAACATGATCAAGAACGATCCGGACCGGAAGATGATCGTGCTCGACCCGCGGCGCACGGAGACCGCGGCCGTCGCCGACGTGCACCTGCCGCTGCGCCCGGGCACCGACGCCTACCTGCTCGGCGCCGTCCTGGCGCTGATCGTCGAACGCCAGGGCACGGACGAGCAGTTCCTCGCTGCGCACACGGAGGGCTTCGCCGAGGTCGCGGCCGCGCTGGGGAAGATCCCGGTGGACGCGTGGATCGCGCACGCGGAGGTCGACCGGGCCGACGTCGAGCGCGCGGTGGACCTGATCCTCGCCGCGCGGGCGATGACGGTCCGCGTGGAGCTGGGGATCCAGCAGGGCCGCAACTCCACGCTCAACAGCTACCTGGAGAAGCTGCTGTACCTGGTGACGGGGCACTTCGGGCGGCCGGGCACCAACGCGCTGCACTCGTGGCTCGTCCCGCTCTGGAGCGAGTCGCGCGGGCAGCGCTCGGAGATCACCGGGTTCGAGTACATCGGCGGCCTGCTCCCGCTCACCACGCTCGCCGAGGAGATCCTCGCCGATCATCCGCACCGGGCCCGGGTGCTCTGGGTCGAGTCGTCCAACCCCGCCAACACCGCGTCCGACACCGCGTCGGTGGAGAGGGCGATCAGGCAATGCGACCTGTCCGTCGTCATCGACGTCGCCTACACCGAGACGGCCGCGCTGGCCGACTACGTGCTCCCCGCGGCCTCCCAGTTCGAGAAGTGGGAGTGGACGTTCTTCGACTTCGAGTGGCCGACCAACTACTTCCACCTGCGCCGGCCGGTGTTCGAACCGCTGCCCGGCACGCTGGTGGAGGCCGAGATGTACGCGCGGCTGTTCGGCGAGCTCGGCCTGCTGCCGGACAGCTCGACGCTCGACCGGCTCACCGAGATCGCCCGCACCGACCGGCCGCACCTGCTGGATCACGTCGGACCGCTGCTGCGGGAGAACCCCGCTGTCGCGCCCGTGCTCCTCTACCGCACGCTCGGGCGCACCCTGCCCGACGGCGCCGCGTCCGCTGCCGTGCTGTGGCCCGGTTGCCACACCGCGGCCCGGCGGATGCCCGTGCAGGTGCAGCGGGCGCTGGACACCGACCTGACCGGTCCGGCCCTCGGGGAGGCGCTGTTCGACCGGATACTGGCCAGCCCCAGCGGGTTCGCCTTCAGCCGCCACACCTACGACGAGATCTGGAGCCTCGTGCGCAACGAGCGCATCCAGCTCGCCGTGCCCGAACTGCTCGACCGGCTCACCGGGCTGTCGCCCGACCCCGCCGACCCCGACTACCCGCTCTCGCTGATCAACGGGCAGCGCCGCAGCCACAACGCGAACCAGATCATGCGCCCGCCCGCATGGCGCAAGACCGACCCCGACGGCACGCTCCGCGCCCGCGCCGACGACCTCGCCGCGGTCGGCGTGGCCGACGGTGACTGGGCCGCGGTCGTGACGAGGACCGGGCGCATCGTCGTCCGGGCCGAGATCGACGAGAGCCTCCGCCGTGGCCAGGTGGCGCTGCCGCACGGTTTCGGGATGTCGGTCCCCGACGGGCACGGCGGACGTGTCACGCACGGTCCGCGGATCAACCTCATCACCGACGCCACCGACCGCGACCCCATCGCCGGCACGCCGCACCACAAGGACGTGCCCGTGCGCCTGGAACGCGCGACGGCCGCGGAGCGTGCGCAGGGCGAGCACGACCGGGACCGGGTCCTGCAGCTGATCACCGGAGGGAAGCCGGCATGAGCGACGCAAGCCCCGAGCAGGTCGTCCAGTTCACGCAGGAGGATGCGCTCGGCGTCCTCACCGTCGACAACCCGCCACTGAACCTGATGTCCGCGGCGGTCATCGCCGGGTTCGAGGACGTGATCAACGCGATCGAACGGGCGCCGATCCGTGCGCTCCTGATCCGCTCGGCTGGTCCGCACTTCATGGCGGGCGCGGACGTGCGGGTCTTCCACGAGCGGTCCGCCGCCGACGCGCGGGCCCTGTTCAGCCGAACGCTGCCCGTGTTCGCCCGGCTCGAGGACCTACCGGTGCCCACGGTCGTGGCGGTGCAGGGCGTCTGCCTGGCCGCCGGGCTGGAGCTGGCGCTGTGCGCCGACATCGTGCTCGCCGGTGAGTCGACCCGGTTCGCCCAGGTCGAACGGCACATCGGCACGACCACGCTGCTCGGCGGCATCCACCGGCTGGCGGAACGGGCCGGATCGGCGCGCGCCAAGCAGATCGTCTTCGACGGCGACCAGTACTCCGCGCAGCGGTTCGCGGACTGGAACATCGTCAACCACGTGGTGCCGGACGCCGAGCTCGCGGAGCGCGCCATCGACCTGGCCCGGCGCTACGCCGGCGGCCCGACCCAGGCGCTCGCCGCCGGTAAGGCCCTGATCCGCCGCTACCTCGACAACGGCATCCGGGACGCCGATCGCGGCGTGCTGGACCACGGCGCCCCGTTGTTCGAGACCCGTGACATGCGGGCGGGTGTGGCGAAGGTGCTCGGTGGCGGTAGCAAGAGCATCACCGCCAACACCGACTTCGAAGGCCGCTGACCCGTGGAACCCGACGCGTTCCGCACGGAGGTGCGGGCGTTCGTCGCCAGCCTCGTGCCGCCGGGCTGGACCGGCATCGGCGCCCTGCCCGAGGCCGAAGCGGCCACGTTCCGGGCACGTGCGCGCACGGCGCTCGCCGAGCGGGGCTGGGTGGCTCCGATGTGGCCGCGGGAGTACGGCGGAGGCGGGCTCGGGCCCGCCGAGCTCATCGTGCTCGTCGAGGAGCTCACCGGGGCCGGGATCCCGTTCGGCTCCGACAACGACGCCTTCGGGATCAGCATGCTCGGCAACACCATGCTCCGGTGGTCCCAGCCGCCGCTCCTGCGCCGGTTCCTGCCTCGGATCGTGACGGGCGAGTACGTCTTCGCTCAGGGTTTCTCCGAACCCGGCGCCGGGTCCGACCTGGCGTCACTGGCGCTGCGCGCCGAGCGCGACGGCGACGAGTGGGTGCTGCACGGGCAGAAGCTCTGGTCGTCCGGGGCGCACAAGGCGAACTGGATGTTCGTCCTCGCGCGGACGAACCGCGACGTCGCCCCGCACCGCGGGATCACGATGCTGCTCGTGCCGCTCGACCAGCCCGGCATCGACGTGCGGCCGATCCGCAACATCACCGGTGAGAGCGACTTCAACGAGGTGTTCTTCGACGGCGCCCGCACGGACGCCGGGCTCGTCGTCGGCGAGGTCGACCGCGGCTGGACGGTCGCGATGACGCTGCTCGGCTTCGAGCGCGGGGAGACGGCGATCCACGCCCCGATCCGGTTCCGCAACGAGCTGGACCGGCTCGTCGCGCTGGTCCGCGAGCGCGGCCTGGACACCGACCCGGACGTGCGCCGCCGGATCGCCTGGTGCCACGTGCAGGTGGAGCAGCTGCGCTGCCACGGCAGGCGCGCCGCGGCCACCCTGCTCGCCGGCGGCGAGCCGGGCCCGGAGGCGGCGCCGTTCAAGCTGCTGTGGAGCGAGTACCACCGGGTCGTGACCGAGCTGGCGCTCGACGTCCTCGGCCTCGACGCGCTCGCGCCCACCGGGCGACCGTCCGCGAACTGGTACCAGACCGACGATCCGGGCGCGCCGAACTCCGCCGCCTCGTGGACCTCGGTCTACCTCAACTCGCGGGCCGGAACGATCTACGCCGGCTCGTCCCAGATCCAGCGCACCATCGTCGCCGAGCTCCTGCTCGGGCTGCCCAAGGAGCCTCGTCCCGCGGCTTGACCGATCCCGTCACCCCAGCGAGGAGCACCATGATCTTCCGGAGTCCCTACCCCGACGTCACCGTGCCGGCGGTCGGACTGCCCGAGTTCCTGTTCGGCGAGCTCACCGCGGAGGACGCCGAGCGCGTCGCCATCGTCGACGCCGTCACCGGTGAGTCCCACCGCTACGGCGAGCTCCTCGATGGGATCGGCCGGGTCGCCGCCGCGCTCGGCGCGCGGGGCATCGGGCGCGGCGACGTCGCAGCGCTGTTCGCCCCGAACTGCGCCGCGTACCCGCTCGTCTTCCACGGGATCCTCTCGGCGGGAGCCGCCGCATCGCCCGTCAACTCGCTCTACACCCCGGCCGATCTCGCCCATCAGCTGCGCGATTCCGGTGCGCGGATCCTGTTCAGCGCACCCGCCGGGCTCGAGCGGGCGCGCGCGGCGGTGGCCGAGCCGGGGGTGCGGGTCACCGAGATCGTCGTGCTGGGCGATCCCGCGCCGGGCGGGGGCCCGGTCCCCGAGTCCCGCCTGGCCGATCTCCTCGCGACCTACGCTCCCGTTCCACGGGTACCCGTCGACGGCGAGGACCTCGCGGCGCTGCCCTACTCGTCGGGCACGACCGGGCTCCCGAAGGGTGTCCAGCTCACCCATCGCAACCTGGTCGCCAACCTCCTGCAGATGCAGCCGCTGCTCCGGGTGCACCCGGAGTCCCGGCTGCTCACCGCCGTGCCGCTGTTCCACATCTACGGGCTGACCGGGGTCATGAACGGGGCACTGCACCGCCGCGCCTGCGTGGTGACGATGCCGCGCTTCGAGCTGGCGGGGTTCCTCGCCGCGATCGGCGAGCACCACGTCGACCACGTGTTCATCGCGCCCCCGGTCGCGCTGGCGTTCGCGCACCACCCGCTGGTCGCCGCGTACGACCTGAGCAGCGTCGAGCTCGTCATGTCGGCCGCGGCGCCGCTCGACTCGGCCCTCGCGGAGCTGGTCGCGGCGCGGCTCGGTGCGACCGTGGTGCAGGGCTACGGCCTGACCGAGTCCAGCCCGTGCACCCACGGGATCCCGGTGGACCGCCCGGACCTCGACCGCGGGTCGATCGGCCTGCCGATGCCGAACGTGGAGGCGCGTGTCGTCGATCCCGGCACCGGCGCCGACGTCGCGGTGGGGGAACGCGGTGAGCTGTGGTGCCGCGGTCCGAACGTCATGCGCGGCTACCTGAACAACCCCGCGGCGACGGCCGCGACCGTCGACGAGGAGGGGTGGCTGCACACCGGCGACCTCGTCACCGTCGACGCCGACGGCGCGTTCCACGTCGTCGACCGGCTCAAGGAGCTGATCAAGTACAAGGGCTACCAGGTCGCGCCCGCCGAGCTCGAGGCCGTGCTCCTCGGTCACGAGGGCGTCGCCGACGCCGCCGTGGTGGGGGTGCGTGACCTCGACGGCGAGGAGATCCCGAAGGCGTTCGTCGTCCGGTCGGCGAGTGCTCCTGGCCTCGACGCGGATGCGGTGATGGCGTTCGTCGCCGCGGCGGTGGCGCCGTACAAGAAGGTGCGCGCCGTGGAGTTCGTGGACGCGATCCCGAAGTCGCCGGCGGGCAAGATCCTCCGCAAGGAGCTGCGGGCCCGCGCGGCCGGTCCGGTCGTGACGGCGTGACGGTCGACCACGGGTACCCGAACCTGTTCGCCCCGCTGGACCTGGGCTTCCTCACCCTGCCCAACCGGGTCCTCATGGGCTCCATGCACACCGGGCTGGAGGACGATCCCGCCGACGCGCCGCGGCTCGCCGCGTACTTCGCCGAACGGGCCCGCGGTGGGGTCGGGCTGATGGTGACCGGTGGGTACGCCCCGCACCCGCTCGGGGTACTGAGCGCAGGCGGTTCGCTGCTCACCGCCTCCGACCAGCTGCCGGCCCACCGGGTCGTCACCGACGCCGTCCACGAGGCGGGCGGGCGCATCGCCCTGCAGATCCTGCACGCCGGCCGGTACTCCAAGCAGCCCGATCTCGTCGCCCCGTCGGCGATCAGGGCACCGATCAACCGGTACGCCCCGCGGCCGCTCGCGGAGCACGAGGTGCTCGAGCACATCGACGCGTTCGCGACGTGCGCCGCGCTCGCTCGCGACGGCGGGTACGACGGCGTCGAGATCATGGGCTCCGAGGGGTACCTGATCAACGAGTTCCTCGCGCCCCGGACCAACCACCGCGCGGACGAGTGGGGCGGCACGCCGGAGAACCGGCGGCGCTTCGCCGTCGAGGTCGTGCGCCGGGTACGCGACGCCGTCGGACCCGACTTCCTCGTGATCTACCGGATCTCGCTCGCCGATCTCGTCGAGGGCGGGCAGACGTGGGACGAGATCGTCGCGCTCGGCCAGGAGGTGGCGGTTGCCGGCGCCACGCTGCTCAACTCCGGGATCGGCTGGCACGAGTCCCAGGTGCCGACGATCGCGACCTCGGTCCCGCGGGCGGCGTTCACCTCGTTCACCGCGCGGCTGCGCCCCCACGTGCCGGTGCCGGTGATCACCTCGAACCGGATCAACATGCCGCAGGTCGCCGAGGAGGTGCTCGCCCGCGGCGACGCCGACATGGTGTCGATGGCGCGGCCACTGCTCGCCGACCCGGAGTGGATCCGCAAGGCCTCCCGTGGCCGCGCCGACGAGATCAACACCTGCGTCGCCTGCAACCAGGCCTGCCTGGACCACGTGTTCGACGACGGGAAGGCCAGTTGCCTGGTCAACCCGCGCGCGGGCCGGGAGACCGAGCTGGTGCTGCGGCCGGTGCGGCGCGCGAAGCGCGTGGCGGTGGTGGGCGCCGGGCCGGCCGGGCTGTCCGCGGCGGTGACCGCGGCCGGGCGTGGGCACCGGGTCGAGCTGTTCGAGGCCGCGGACGCGATCGGTGGCCAGTTCGACCTGGCGCGCCGGATCCCCGGCAAGGAGGAGTTCGCCGAGACCATCCGCTACTACACGCGGCAGCTCGAGCTCACCGGCGTCGCGCTGCACCTGGGCCGCCGGGTCACGGGCGCCGAGCTGGAGGCCGGGGGCTACGACGAGATCGTCCTCGCCACCGGCGTGTCGGCCCGGCTGCCCGACATCCCCGGCATCGACCACCCGATGGTCGTCAGCTACCCGCAGGCGCTGCGCGGCGAGGCGCCGATCGGGGCCCGGGTCGCGGTGATCGGGGCCGGCGGGGTCGGGGTGGACGTCAGCGAGTTCCTCACGCACGCGAGCTCGCCGACCCTCGACCTGCCGGCATGGCGACGGGAGTGGGGCGTCGCCGACCCCGAGGTCGCGGCCGGCGCGCTGACGGTGGGGGAGCCGGAGGCCTCGCCCCGGTCGGTGCACCTGCTGCAGCGGACGGGCGGGCGCATCGGCACGAGGCTCGGCAAGACCACCGGGTGGGTGCACCGGGCCGCGCTCGCCGCGAAGGGCGTCGAGCTGGTCAGCGGGGTGAACTACGAGAAGATCGACGACGAGGGCCTGCACCTGAGCCTCGGTCCCGACCACGTGGACGACCGGGTGCTGGAGGTGGACACGATCGTCGTCTGCGCGGGCCAGGATCCGGTGCGCGACCTCCTCGACGGGCTGCGCGGCGCAGGCCTGTCGGTGCACCTCGTGGGCGGCGCCGACGTCGCGGCCGAGCTCGATGCCAAGCGCGCGATCGACCAGGGCACACGCATCGCGGCAGCTCTCTGAGCTGCTGGGTCTCATTCCGCAACGGCTAGAATGTGATGTCATGAAGCGCACTTCGTTCGCGAACTGGCCCTGCTCCGTCGCGAGGACGATGGACCTGCTCGGCGACTGGTGGACTCCCGCTGGTGCTCCGCGAGGCGTTCTACGGGATCCGCCGGTTCGACGAGTTCCAGCAGGGGCTGGGCATCGCCCGCAACACCCTCGCCGACCGGCTGCGCCGGCTGGTCGAGGAGGGCCTGCTGGAGAAGCGCGCGTACCAGCGCGATCCCGTGCGCCACGACTACGTGCTCACCGAGAAGGGGAAGGACTTCTTCGGGGTGATCGCGGCGATGTCGCGGTGGGGCGACCGCTGGATGGCCGACGAGGCCGGCCCGCCGGTCACCTTCCACCACCGCACGTGCGGGCACGACACCCACGCCGAGGTCGTGTGCGCGCACTGCCGGGAGCCGCTCGATGCCGACGACATGGTCATGCGGATGGGGCCCGGATACCCGCCGCGGTTGGCCCAGCGACCGGATGTCCAGCGCAGGTTCGCCGGGGACGCGGCGCCGGATCAGTCCGCCTGAGCAGTCGAGGAGAAGCGAATGGACGTACTGAGCGACGAGCTTCGCGAGTTGGGCACCACGTCCAGGCGCCTGCTGGAACGGTCCGCCCGCACCACGCCGTTCCCGCCGCCGTTCGGGGCGCCGGCGGCGCTGGACCGCGAGCTGTGGTCCGCCTTCGCCGGGTTGGGGCTGCTCGGGCTCGCCGTGCCCGAGGACCTCGGTGGCTCGGGTGGCGGCGCCACCGAACTGTGCGTGCTGGCCGAGGAGGTGGGCGCGGCGCTGCCCGCCGTTCCCTTCGCCGGCACGGTCGCCGTCACCGGGGTGCTCGCCGCCTGCGCGGACGACGGCACCGCTCGCCAGGTGCTGGCCGAGGTCGTGAAGGGCACGCTCGTCGTCGCTCCGGCGTGGGAGACGTTCCCCGCGCAGCTCGTGCCCGGCCGCCGCGCCGCGCTGCGGCGCACGGACGGCCGGGTGCACGGCGCGCTCGCAGCGGTGCCGTTCGGGGCCGACGCGGACCTGGTCCTGGCCTTCGCCGACCCCGTGACCGCCGTCCTCATGGACACCAGCACGGACGCCGTCCGGGTGCAGGCGGTGCCTGCGCTCGACGCCGTCGAGCCGCTCGCCGCGATCGACGTGCAGTTCGTGGCCGCGCCGCTCCTCCCGATCGCCGGGTTCTCGACCGAGCTGATCCGGCTCGCGCTCGCCGCCGAGCTCGTCGGCACCGCCCAGCGCGCCCTCGACGCAGCGGTGGCCTACGCCAAGGAGCGGCGGCAGTTCGGCCGGCCCATCGGCTCCTTCCAGGCGATCAAGCACCTGCTCGCGGACCGGCACGTCCAGCTCGACGCGGCCCGGATGCTGGTTCGCACAGCCGCAGAGGCGCTCGACGCCGGCGATGCCGGCGCGGCGGAGGCGGTGGCGGCAGCCGTGATCGCGACCTGCGACGCGGCCGATGCGACGACGGGCGACGCCCTGCAGGTGCACGGCGGCATCGGCTTCACCTGGGAGCACCCGGCGCACGTGTACCTCAAGCGCGCACGGGCCCGGCGCGTCCTCCTGGGCTCGCAGGCCCGCCAGCTCGACGGTCTCGCGCAGTTGATCTTCGCGCCGTAGTCGGTGTCGATGAGGAGCTGACCTTCCGGGGCCGACCGTGGTGTGATGACGCCCGACACGCGGACCGAAAGTGATCAGTCGGCTGCGCGTATGGAGCCGGTGGCCTTATCATCAGTCCATGAGTCCCGAGTCTCAGGCCGCGCTCCCGTCCGCAGGCGAGCGCCCGGAGATGTTCAGCCGGGTCAACGCAGGTCGGGTCTCGAACCTGATCGTGGAGCAGATCCGCATGCTCATCCGCGACGGCACCCTGAAGGCGGGCGACCGGTTGCCGTCCGAGCGTGATCTCGGGGAGCGCTTCGGGGTCAGCCGCGTCACGGTCCGCGAGGCGCTGAAGATGCTCGAGGCCAACGGGCTCGTCACGATCAAGGTCGGGGCCCGTGGCGGCGCGTTCGTCACCGCGCCGACCAGCGAGCGCATCGGCGAGGGCATCTCCGACCTGCTGACCTTCTCGGTCGTCGAGCCCGCGGACGTCACCGAGGCGCGGCAGGTCTTCGAGCTCGGCATCGTGCCGTTCGTGTGCCGGCGCGCCGACGAGACCGACATCCGCGAGCTGCTGGAGATCTGCGACCGGGCGGAAGTCATCGAGCAGGAGGACGGCGAGTACCCGATGTCGCTGTCGGCGGAGTTCCACGTCCGCGTGGCCAAGGCCACCCACAACCCGGCGCTCGAGCTGCTGGCCCGGTCCTTCCACGGTCCGCTGCTGCGCTCGCTCCTGCGGGCCCAGGAGGGCGACCCGCAGGCCGGGGCGAAGGGTAACCAGGAGCACCGCGAGTTCGTCGAGGCGGTGCGGATGCGCGACGTCGCCGCTGCCACGGCCGTGATGACCACCCACCTCGCCCGCACGGCACAGCGGCTGCGCGCGAGCGGCACGGACAAGTAGTCGATCATGGCGCGCCGGAGCCCCGGGAAGGTCAGACCAACGCGAGCCGCCCGGCTAGCCGGGGATAGACGCGCAGAGCGTTGTCCGCGTAGACGGCCTGCCGTGCGGCGGGGTCGGTGAGGCACGCGTCCACGTACCGCTTGGTGTCATCGAAGTAGTGCCCGGTGGTGGGATCGATCCCCCGAACCGCCCCCAACATCTCTGACGCGAAGAGCACGTTCTGCGGGCCGATCACGTCGAGCAGCAGCCGCACACCGGGCTCGTGGTAGACGCTGGTGTCGAACCAGACGTTCCCCATGAGGTGCTGGTCGAGGGGCGGCCGGCCGAGCCGGTCGGCGAGCCCACGGAACCGCCCCCAGTGGTAGGGCACTGCACCTCCGCCGTGCGGGATCACGAACCGCAGGGTGGGGAAGCGGCTGAACAGGTCACCCTGCAGCAGCTGCATGAACACCGTGGTGTCGGTGTTGAGGTAGTGCGCGCCGAGCGTGTGCGCGGCGGGAGTGCACGAGGCCGACACGTGGACCATGGCGGGCACGTCCAGCTCGACCATCGCCTCGTAGAGCGGGTACCAGACCTCGTCGGTCAGCGGCGGGCTCGTCCAGTGCCCGCCCGACGGATCGGGGTTGAGGTTGACCCCGACGAAGCCCAGCTCCACGACGCAGCGCCGCAGCTCGGCGACGAGATCGGGCATGCGCCCGCCGGGGGTCTGGGGCAGCTGCGCGACGCCGGCGAAGTGCTCCGGGAAGAGCTGGGTGACCCGCGCGACCAGGTCGTTGCAGGTCCGCGCCCAGGTCCGGGCCAGAGCCGGATCGGCGATGTGGTGATCCATCACCGAGGCCTGCGGCGAGAAGAGCATGAGGTCGCCGCCGCGCTCGCGCAGCAGTCGCAGCTGGTTGGTCTCGACGGCCTCGCGGACCTCGTCGTCGCTCGCCGGCGCCAGCACCGGCTCGTCGAGGTCGGGATCGGCCAGCCGGGCGAGCTGCGCCTTGCGGAAGTCGGTGTGCGCGGCGGGCGGGGTGGTGAAGTGGCCGTGGCAGTCGATGATCACACCGACTCCTCGTGGTCGACGTAGCGCAGTCCCGCGGCGGCCAGGCGGTCGCGCATGCCCTGCACATCGAGGCCCAGCTCGCCCTGCCGGTACCGCGCGCGGACCGCGGCCTCCTTCTCCTCGCGGGCGGCCGCGGCCGCGGCGACGGCGGCGACCTCGGTGCGCGGGACCACCACGACCCCGTCGTCGTCGGCGACGATCACGTCGCCGGGATCCACGATCTGCCCGGCGCACACGACCGGCACGTTGACGCTGCCGAGCGTTTCCTTGACCGTCCCGAACGCCGAGACGCAGCGCGACCAGACGGGGAAGCGCATCTCGGAGAGTTCGGCGATGTCGCGGCAGCCGGCGTCGATCACCAGGCCCAGCACGCCCCGGGCGGCCAGCGAGGTGGCGAGCAGCTCGCCGAAGTAGCCGGCGTCCGAGCGCGTCGTCGGCGCCACGACCAGCACGTCGCCGGCCCGGCACTGCTCGACGGCGACGTGGATCATCCAGTTGTCGCCCGGCGGGACGCTCACCGTCACCGCGGTGCCGGCGATGTGCGCGCCGCGGTAGATGGGCCGCAGCCGCGGGGCCAGCAGCCCGGTGCGGCCCTGCGCCTCGTGCACGGTCGCGACGCCGAAGGCTGCCAGCTCCTTGACCGCGGCCTCTTCCGGGCGCGGCGGATTTCGGACGACGACGTGCTCCGTCATGAGACACCCGCCCACGGCAGCAGCGACACGTGCACGACGTCCTGCTCGACCTCGCCGCCGACGGCGCGGATGGCGTGATCGACCTGGTCGAGCCCGAAGCTGTGGGTCGCCAGGCGGTGCAAGGGGAAACGGCCGGACGCGAGCTGCGCCAGGGCCAGCTCGCACGCCCGGTAGCCGTGGCCGCGGGCGCTGCGCATCGTGATCGACTTCTCGGTCAGCAGCTTCATCGGGAAGTCGGGGAACTTCGCGAGCTCACCCTGCACGACCATGACGCCCTCGCGCCGCTTCAGCGCGTCGACGCCCAGCAGCACCGGCGCGGTACCGGCACCGGCGGTGCAGTCCAGCACCACGTCGACGCCCTTGCCGCGGGTCACGTCCCTGACGACCGTCAGTGGGTCCTCTGTCAGGACGTCGACGGTGTGGTCGGCGCCGAGGTCCTTCGCCAGCTGGAGGCGGGCGGCGTCGCGGGTGGTGCCGGTGACGATGATCGTCGAGGCGCCCGCCTGCTTGCAGGCCACGACCTGGGAGAGGCCCTGCTGGCCGGGGCCCTGGATGAGCACGGTCGAGTCGTAGCCGACGCCGCCTGCGTTGAGTGCCCACTCGATGCCGTTGGACAACGGTGTGACCAGGCCCGCGAGCTCGGCGGAGACGCCGTCGGGCACCTTGTGCACGATCGCGTTCCAGGGCAGGAACATGTACTGCGCGAAGCCGCCCCACAGGTGGAACGGGTGCTCCGCGGACGTGTAGCCGTAGCGGCGCGCGTCGGGGTTGGTGCGCCAGTCGGTGTTCTCGCAGTGGCGGTACTCGCCGGCGTGGCACCACTCGCAGTGCATGCAGCCCACGTAGTGCTCGACGAACACCCGATCGCCCTCGGCGAGCCCGTGCCGGAGCGGGAACTCCGGTCCCGCCGACGCGATCACGCCCACGTTCTCGTGGCCCATGATCACCGGAGCAGCGAACGGGGGCTTCGCGTACATCTTCACGTCGGTGCCGCAGATGCCCGCGACCTCGACCTTGAGCAGGGCGCCGTCCCGCGGCACCTCCGGGAGGGCGAAGCTGCGCAGCTCGGTGCGCCCGGGACCCGTGCGCACCGCCGCCAGGACGTCGTCAGCCATCACGGCCTCTCTTTCGGTCTTATGGTCTGGTGTAAGACCAATGCTAATCTGCGGACGTCGATGTGGCCAGAGGCGGCCGCGCGGAGGGGGAGCCACCGATGGCAGAGCTGCAGTTGCGGACCGTCACGCGCACGCAGGGCGCGAACGCCGCGCTGAAGGAGGGCACGGTCGCGCCGCGGCACGCGCGCCTCGCGTTCGAGGAGGTGGCCCCGCTGCCGAGGGCGTTCCGGCGCATGGTGCGCGACCTCGAGTTCGACGTCTCCGAGATGGCCGTGACGACCTACCTGGTCGCGAAGGCGCACGGCGTGCGGTTCACCGCCCTGCCCGTCTTCCTGGTGCGCGGGTTTCACCACGAGGCGATCCAGGTCGCGGCCGGATCGGGTGTCCGGCCGCAGGACCTCGCAGGCCGCCGGGTCGGGGTCAGCCGCGGCTACACGGTGACGACGGGGGTGTGGGCGCGCTCGGTGCTGGCCGCCGAGCATGGCGTCGATCTCGACGCGGTGACCTGGGCATTGTCGGGTGACGAGCACGTCGAGGCGTACGTGCCTCCCGCCAACGTCGAGCCGGCAGGCGGCGACCTCGCGGAGCTGCTGGCGGCGGGGGAGCTGGCTGCCGTGGTCGGTGCGGGACTGACCGGCGATGTGGAGCCGCTCATCCCCGACGTGCGGGAAGCCGGGGTGCGTGCGTTGCACCGCGACGGGTTCCACCCGATCAACCACCTCGTCGTCGTCCGCGACGAGCTGCTCGCCGAGCATCCCGGCCTCGCCGCGGACCTCGTCGACGCGTTCACCCTGGCCAAGGACTGCTACGTCGCGGGCCTGGAGAAGATCGCCGAGCCCGACGCGACGGACCGGCTCAACCTGCGCGTGCTGCAGGAGACAGGGGCCGATCCGCTGCCCTACGGGCTGGAACCGAACCGCCCGGTGCTGGAGCGGCTGCTCGACCACGCCGTGGCCCAGCACATCCTCGCCACCCGACCCGCACTCGACGACCTGTTCGCGACGGCCTGAGGAGAGAGCACATGCGGATCGCGATCGTCGCCGACCACAACGCCGTGCTCATGAAGGGGCGGATCGGCGCGTGGCTGACCGAGCGCGGCCATTCCGTGGACGACCGGGGCGTGCACGCCGAGGAGATCGTGGACTACCCGCTGCTCTGCGAGGACGTGTGCGCCCAGGTGCGTGCGGGCGCCGCAGACTTCGCGATCGTGCTGGGCGGCAGCGGCAGCGGCGAGCAGATGGCCTGCAACAAGATCCGCGGGATCCGCGCGGCGCTGTGCCACGACACGTTCCTCGCGGAGATCGCCCGGGGCAACAACGACGCGAACGTGCTGGTCATGGGCGCGAAGGTGATCGCGCCCGACGCCGCGGAGCGGGTACTCGAGGTGTGGCTCGCGACCTCGTTCCGCGGGGGTCGGCACGCGGAACGGGTCGCGATGATCAGTGCGCTGGAGCGCGGGGAGTCACTGCTGGAGCGCGTCGAGGAAGGCTGAGACGCGCGCCGGGGCCGTCTCGGCCGTCTGCTCGGCGACCGGGACGTCCCACAGCTGCGAACCCGGCAGGCACTCGTGCAGGAACCAGGCCGCCGAGCGGGTGTGCGAGGCGTCCTGGCCGGGTACGACGAGCGCGGGCACGTCCAACGCCAGCAACTCCTCCGGCTCCGGGCCGGGGACGCTGTCGCGGTCGAACATCGTGCGGCACAGGCCGTCGACGATCGTCCGGTAGCGGTCGGGATCCAGCGCCGCGTACTCCTGAGCGAACGCCGGATCGCTGCGCAGCACCGGCGCCCACGGTCCGACGGCGGGGTCCTTGCTGAAGCCGGCGGCCGAGGTCGCAGCGCGGTCGACGACCGCGCGCAGCCCCTGCGCGGCGACGAACGCGGCGTGCTCGGCGAAGCGGCGGTGCTGCATCAGCCGGTAGCGGGCGCCACCGGCGGGGGAGTACAACACCATGCCGGCCGTGCGCTGCGGGTGCCGCGTCGCGAACACCGCCGCGACCGATGCGCCAACGCACCCGCCCATGACCGCGGCCCTCTCGATGCCGAGGTGGTCGAGCAGGCCGCGGCCCTGCTCGGCGTAGTGCGCCCAGGTGACGCGCTCGACCCGGCCGCCCGACTCGCCCGCCTCGCGGCGGTCGAACGCGATGCAGCGGTAGCGCTCCGCGA
The DNA here is from genome assembly GCA_963727745.1 of uncultured Actinomycetota bacterium. Lineage (GTDB taxonomy): Bacteria > Actinomycetota > Actinomycetes > Mycobacteriales > Pseudonocardiaceae > Pseudonocardia. Next base: position 1,115,370 of record CAVSHL010000015.1, on the reverse strand, counting down.
GGCGGGCGACGAGGCCGGTGCGCTGGTAGACGCCGTGCGTCGCCCAGTTCTCGAGCCGGGCGTCGAAGCCGCCGGGGGAGAAGAGCAGCAGCGGGAACCCGTCCCCGCGCACCTCGTAGCGTGTGCTCAGGCCGTCGATCGTGGTGGTGGGCACGTCAGCGGCCGCCGCGGATCTGCGTGCCCGCGCGGACGTCCGCGGCGTACGCGCCGATCGCGTCGTGGATGGTCTGCGCGACGTTCGCGTAGGTGTCCGGCGGGTCGTCGAGACCCGATGCGGCGTAGCCGACGGCCGCGGTGGCCATGCGCACCCGCCCGTCGAGCCAGGGGCCGCCGCCGTGCCCGCCGAGCACGGGGATCGACACGGCGTCGACCACGGCCGGGCCCACGACGGGGCCGGAGTTGGTGAAGTTGAGCAGCGAGGCACCCGCTGCTTCGAGGGCCTTGGCCTCGGCGACGAGCTCGTCGCGCATCTCGGGCGGCACTTCGGTCTCGGCGCCCGGAGTGGCGCTGTAGGTGACGCCGTAGCGCAGCGCGGTCTGCGGGGTGATGCCGAACTGGGCGAACACCGGGATGCCCGCCTTGTGGACGGCGGTGACGGCGTCGAGGTGGTCGGCGGCGCCGTCCAGCTTGACCATGTCGACACCGCCCTCCTTGACCAGCCGGATCGCCGCCCGGACGGCTTCGCGCGGGCCCTCCTGCAGCGGACCGAACGGGAAGTCGCACGACAGCAGCGCGCGCGAGACCCCGCGCCGCACCGCCTGGCAGACCACGAGGAGCTGGTCCATCGTGATCTCCAGGGGGTTCGGCTGGCCCCAGAGATTGATGCCGACGGTGTCGCCGACCGACACGATGTCGACGCCGGCGCGATCGACGATCCGCGCCATCTGGTAGTCCCAGGCCACGACGCCGACGATCTTGGTTCCGGCGCGCTTCATGGCGTGGAGCTCGGGCAGGGTGGTCACGGGTGCCTCCTCAAGGCGCTCACGCACAGCGTCGTGTTCTCACGCACACGGTCGACCATGTGCGTGGGCACACCAGGGTGTGCGTGAGCTGTCAGGCGCGGAGCGCTGTGAGCAGATCCGTCACGTCGGACTCGTCCTTGCTGACCAGCAGTACGCGCGCGTACGGGCGCAGGGCGTGCACTGTCGTGCGCAGCCCTTCCTGGTCGCCGACCGCTACGGCGGCGGTCATGATGCCCCGCTCGGCGCAGGCGCGGCCGATGGCTGCGACCGCGTCGGGCGCGGCACCGTCGCGCGTCGCGATCATGACGACGACGTCGCCGTCGACCAGCTCGTCGGCCAGGGCGGTGGGGCTGCCGCTCGTGCGGTGCAGCCACATGTCCGCACGTCCGGCGGCCAGGGTGTAGAACCGCGCCGCGTTCCACGGCTCGCGGGCCAGCTTCCGGACCAGCGTGGCGGCGCCGTCGTCCAGCGCGACGACGCGCGCGCCGTGCCGGCCGACGACGGGCGCGTCGATCCGGTAGCGGGCCTCCTCGAGCGTCGTGGCCCGGGCACAGCTGCTCTGCAGGATCGGGACCCTGGTCATCATCTGGGCTCAGACCGACGCGTGCGGCTTGCCGAGCTCAGCGGTGAGCGCGTCGCGGCTGGAGTCGATGAACGCCGCATCGCGGGGCAGCACCACGGCCGCGGACCGGACGTGGTGGTGGGCCGGGTTCACACCGGGCGGCACCGCACCTTCGTCGCGCAGCGCGAGCGCGGCCTTCCGCAGCTTCTGCCGCGCCTTGATGATGCCGGCGTCGGCCGAGACCAGCCGCTCCTTGGACCGGTCGACGACCGGGCCCATGCTCTCCTGCAGCGACGAGTCCTGGATGGCGATGCCCTTGATGCCGGAGAAGTACTCGCCGCGGCGCTGGGCGTCGCGATCCATCAGGTAGTCGTTGTCCTTGTTGGCGACGGGCCGGTACGTGCCCGGGATGTTCTCGCTGTGCACGCCGTGGCCGGCGCGCATCGCGTCCAGCTCGGACTCCGTCAGCGGCCGGGTGGGGTGGTAGTCGAACGAGTAGGCCCAGCAGTTGTGGTCGTCGATCGGGATCCACCAGTGCCCGTGCACGGGATGGTCTCCGCGCGGCGGAACGAGGGTGAAACTCGGCAGCACCCACGGCGTGATGCGCCAGTAGTAGCTGTCCTCCTCGGCGTTGCGCCGGGCGCCCACGAACAGCCCGCCCTCGGCGTCGGCCACTTCGAAGAACGGGCGGAAGTCGCGCATGTTGTACTCGTTGCCCTTGGCGCCCTTGAACAGCGGATCGTTCTTGAGCCCGCCCGAGTGCAGCCAGGACACGTGGCTGGAGTCGATGCCGCCCTCGAAGGCCTGCAGCCAGTTGCACTCCTGCCAGCGCTTCGAGCTGTAGTTCTGCTCCGGCGCCACCCGCGCGAACTCGAACTCGGGCAGCGGCGGGCGCTTGTCCGGATCGCCCATGTGCGTCCAGAGCACGTCACCGATCTTGACCAGCGGGTACGCGCGCAGCTTGACGTGCGCGCAGAAGTTGCTGTTCTCGGGCTCGGACGGCACCTCGACGGCCTGGCCGGTCACGTCGAACTTCCAGCCGTGGTACGCGCAGCGCAGCCCGCCCTCCTCGTTGCGGCCGAACCAGAGCGATACCCCGCGGTGCGCGCAGAACTCGTCGATCAGCCCGTAACGGCCCTCGCTGTCGCGGAACGCGATCATGCGTTCCGACAGCAGCTTGACCCGCACCTGGGGGCAGTCGTTCTCCGGCAGCTCCTCCGCGAGCAGTGCCGGGATCCAGTACTGCCGGAAGAGCGCTCCCATGGTGGTGCCGGGTCCGGTCTGGGTCAGCAGCTCGTTGATCTCCTGCTTGAGCAACGCCGGCCTCCTTTCGCCTTGCGTCGATGCAGCAGTGGAATAGTAATACCATTAGTCCGCTGCGGTCCAGTGATCACGCTGTGAGCGATGCCGCGACCAGGAGGTCCTTCAGCGGTCGGTCCAGGTCGACGGCCTGCGTCGCGGGAACGGTCAGGCCCTTCGCCAGAGCCCTCCGAACGGCCAGGTAGTCGGCGGGCGAGTTGACGGCGTCGACGGCGACGAGCGCGCCGTCGCGGTAGTGGAGTGCGGCGAACCGCTCGGCGTCGACGTCACCGCGCACGACGACCTCGTCGTGGCCTGCGGACAGGCCGGCGATCTGGAGCTTGAGGTCGCCCTGGTCCGACCAGAACCACGGCACCTCGACGGCCGGCCGCGGCCTGCCGGTCAGTGTCGCGGCCGCGAGCTTCGCCTGGGAGATCGCGTTCTGCACCGACTCGAGCCGGATCGGACCGTCCGGCCCGGGGCGCACGGCGCAGTCGCCGGCCGCGACGACGTGCGGGAGGCTCGTCCGGGCGTCGTCGTCGACCCGGATCCCGCCCGCGCAGGACAGGCCGAGCTGTTCGGCCAGCTCCGTCCGTGGCACCACCCCGATGCCGACGAGCACGAGGTCGGCGGGGATCTCGGTGCCATCGGCCAGCACGACTGCCGTGACGGCGCCGTGTCTGCCCCGCACGGCCGTGACTGCCGAGTCGAGCAGCACGGTGACACCGCGGCGCTGGTGTGCCCACAGGTAGAACTCGGAGACGACGGGCGCGACGGAGCGTCCGACGAGCCGCGGTCCCATCTCGACCACGGTCACCTCGGCGCCGAGGGTGCGGGCGACCGCGGCCGCCTCCAGCCCGACGAACCCGCCCCCGACGATGACGACCCGTGCGGCTGCGGGCAGCGCGGCGCGCAGCCGCTCGGCGTCGGCGAGATCGCGCAGGTGATGGACCCCGGCGAGCTCGGCGCCCGGCACCGTCAACCGGCGCACGCGGGCACCGACGGTCAGTGCGAGCCGATCGAAGGCGAGGACGCGCCCGGTGTCGGTGCGCGCCTCACCGGCCGTCAGCTCCACGACGCGTTCCCCGGTGCGGACCGCGATGTCGCGGTCCGCGTAGTAGGCGGGGGAGCGCAGAGTCAGAGCGGCGGTGTCGGTGCGACCCAGCAGGTAGCCCTTCGACAGCGGCGGGCGCTGGTAGGGGTGGTGCGGCTCGCTGCCGACGAGCGTGATCGGCGCCGTGTCGCCGGCGTCGCGCAACGAGGCCGCGAGCTGCGCACCGGCCTGGCTCGCGCCGACGACGAGGGTCCCGGCGCTCACGGCTGCTCCGGCGGGATCTCGACGGTCAGCCCGTCGAGATCCTCGGTCACCGCGATCTGGCAGGAGAGCCTGCTGCCCGCCCGCCGCTCGGACACGGCGAGGTCGAGCAGGTCCTCCTCCATGTCGTCGGGCGTCCCGACCTGCTCGACGAACTCGGCGTCGACCCAGACGTGGCAGGTCGCGCAGCTCAGGTTGCCGCCGCACTCCGCGACCACGCCGTCGATCCCGTTCTGGGTCGCAGCGAGCATCACGGAGTCGCCGACGCGGGCGTCGACGCCGGTCTGGGTACCGTCGGCGAGCACGAAAACGACCTTGGGCACCGCAACTCCCTCTCGTCAAGTTATTGGTATGACATCATACCTATGTGCCTGACGTCTACCCGCTGCGGCGGGCGACCCTTGTCCTGCTCCGCCACGGCCACAGCGCGGGCAACGCTGCCGGCACGTTCACCGGATGGCTCGACGTCCCGCTCACGGACCGCGGTCGGCAAGAGGCCGCCCGCGCCGGCGAACTGCTCGTCGAGCACGGCTGCGTGCCGGGCGCTATCCACTCGTCGGTGCTGGTCAGGTCCCTGAACACGGCTGAGATCGTGGCCGACGTGCTCGTCGCGGCCGGCGTCGCGCGGCCTCCGGTGCGCCCGGACCCGCGGCTCAACGAGCGGCACTACGGCGCGTTGCAGGGCCTTGCCCGCTCCGACGTCCGCGCGCGGTACGGGGAGGAGTGCTACCGGTGGTGGCGGCGCGGCTACCGGGCTGTCCCACCGCCCGTGCCGGCACCCACCGATCACCCTGCGTCAAAGGACGGTGACGGGACCGTACCTGCGGTGATGGTGCCGAACGGGGAGTCGCTCGCGGACGTTCGCGCACGGGTGGAGGGGTGGTGGCCCGCGCTCCTCGCCGATCTCCAGGCGCACGGCGTCGTGCTCGTGGTGGGCCACAGCAACTCGCTGCGAGCCCTCTGCATGGTCCTCGACGATCTGGGAGAGGCGGAAGTGGCGGAGTGCGACGTCCCGACGGGGGTCCCGCTGCGCTACGACCTGGGCCCTGACCTGCGACCTCTCCGTCGCGGCGGGACCTATCTCGATGTTGCTGCGGCACGGGCAGGTATCGCCGAGGTGCGGACCCAGGGGTACTTGCGGAGCTAAGCTTTTGTGCAGGTGTGGTGGGCCGATGCGGTTCGTCAGGCGACTCATGTCTTGCATTGGTATGTTGTTAGACCGTAGGCTCCCGACATGCCGAGGAGAACGGGACTGGCGAAGACGCCCCCGATGGTCGAGCCGGGGGTCACGAGCACCGTGCGTCCGGCGCACCTGACGGCGCGGGACGTGCGGATCGAGTACCGCGCCCCCGGGGCGAGCGAGTCGGCGGTCACCCTGGCCGTCGACAACGCGAACCTGGAACTGCAACAGGGCGACTTCGTCTGCGTGGTCGGCCCCTCCGGGTGCGGCAAGACGACGTTCCTCAACGCCGTCGCCGGGTTCCTGCCGATCCAGGGCGGCACCCTCGAGCTGGACGGCCGGGCGATCCCCGGGCCGGGTCCGGATCGGGCGATGGTGTTCCAGCAGCCCAGCCTGCTGCCGTGGCGGACCGTGCGCGACAACGTCACGTACGGCCTCGAGCTCGGGCGGAGGATGAAGAAGGCCGAGGCGCGCGAGCGCGCCGGTGAGCTGCTCGACCTGGTCGGGCTCGCCGGCTTCGAAGACCGCTATCCCGCGCAGCTCTCGGGCGGGATGCAGCAGCGGGTCAACCTGGCCCGCGCGCTCGCCGTCGACCCGGAGCTGCTCCTGCTCGACGAGCCGTTCGCGTCGATCGACGCGCAGACCCGCGAGGTCATGCAGGCGGAGCTGCTGCGCGTGTGCACCGCCCGCAACGTGACCGCGCTGTTCGTCACGCACGACATCACCGAGGCCGCGTTCCTGGCCGACCGGGTGTGCGTGTTCAGCCCGCGACCGGGCCACATCGTGCGCGAGGTCGCGGTGCCGTTCGAGCGGCCGCGCGCGCAGCGGCTGCGGCGCTCGCGGGAGTTCCTCGAGCTCGTCGACGACATCGCCGACACCCTCTACGGCGGCTCGGCCGCGGACGAGCTGGAGGTCCACTGATGGCGCAGCCCACCACCGCGGCTCCCGTGCAGACGACGGGTCCCTCGGTCCCGACGCCCCGCCCGCGGCCACGCCGCCGGCTCGACCCGAAGTTCGTGTGGGGCACGAGCGCCGTGGTCGTCGTCATCGCCCTCTGGCAGCTGGTGGCCGCGCTGCGGATCAAGCCGGCGATCGTGCTGCCCGGGCCGTGGGACGTCGTGAAGGCGTTCGGCCAGCTCTTCTCCACCGCCGCGATCTGGACCGACCTCGGCACCAGCGGCAAGGAGCTGCTGTACGGGCTGGTGCTGGCCACCCTGATCGGGCTGCCCATCGGGCTGCTCGTCGGCTGGTACGCGCGGCTGTCCTACGTGCTGAACCCGCTGATCACGTTCCTCTACGCCACCCCGCGCATCGCGCTGACGCCCCTGCTGATCATCTGGCTGGGCATCGGCGACGCGTCGAAGATCGCGATCGTCTTCCTGATGGCGGTCTTCCCGATCCTGATCAACACCGCCAGCGGCGTGCAGAGCCTCGATCCGCAGGTGCTGCGGGTCGCGCGCTGCTTCGGCGCCGGCCACCTCCAGATCTTCCGCACGATCGCGCTGCCCGGCTCGGTCCCGTTCATCGTCAGCGGGCTGCGGCTCGCCGTCGGCCAGGCACTGATCGGTGTCTTCGTGGCCGAGCTGTCGGGGGCATCCCACGGCGTCGGGATGCTGATGAACACCGCGGGTCAGCAGTTCCAGACGTCGGTGGTGTTCGCGGGTCTGTTCATCTTCGCCATCACCGGTGTCGTGCTCACCGGCCTGCTGCGGCGCGTCGAGCGCCGCTACGCCGCCTGGCGCCCCCAGCACTGATCCCCGGCGCGCTTCCCACCACCACGAGGAGTACGACGATGACGTCGCGCACGGCACGCAGACTCGGTGGCGCGCTGGTCGCCGCGCTGACCGCGACGGCCCTGGCCGCCTGCGGCAGCTCCGGCGGCGACACCGCCACCGACAACACCATCACGCTCAGCTTCAGCCAGGTCGTCGCCGACGAGCTGCCGCTGTGGATCGCCGACGAGGCGGGCATCTTCAAGGCGCACGGGCTGGACGTGAAGCTGGTCAGCCTCAGCAGCTCCGACGGCTTCCCGGCCCTGATCTCCGGCCAGACCCAGATGGCGTCCATCGGGGCATCGGAGATGGTGTCCGGCGCGGGGTCGGGCGCCGACGTGCGCTACCTCGCGACGCTCACCCCGGTCTTCCCGTACGAGCTGTACGCGAAGGTCAGCGACCCGCAGCAGCTCAAGGGCAAGCGGATCGGCATCACGTCGACCAGCGGCTCGCTCTACATCGCGACGCTCGCCGCGCTGCGCCAGCTGAACCTCGAGCCGACGGACGTGCAGCTCACCCCGCTGGGTTCCGTCACCAACGTCAACAACGCGCTGGTCGCCGGCACCATCGACGCCGCGCTCTCGCACCCGCCGGCCACCACGGCGATCGAGGCGGCCGGGTTCCACTCGCTGCTGGACCTGGCGAAGCAGAACATCCCCACCTCCAACGTCGGCATCGCCGCCACCTCGGACTGGCTCGCCGGGCACGGCGACCAGGTCCGCCGCTTCATGGCGGCGCTGCAGGAGGCGATCAAGCGCGAGAAGACGGACGAGGCCTACGCCTCACAGGTGCTCGCCGCCCATCTCCAGATCTCCGACCCCAAGGCGATCAAGGAGACCTACGACTACTACGCGGGCGAGGTCCTGCCCGACGTCCCCACACCCACGGTGGCTCAGCTCCAGACCTCGGTCGACGAGCTGGGGCCGACGGTGCCGGGCGTCAAGGGCCTCGACCTGTCCACGATCGTCGACGCGAGCTACCTCGCCCCGGCGACCTGACCCGTCCTTCACCGAGAGAGGCCGCACGTGACGGCAGCGTCCCGCACCACCACCGAGACCACGCACTACCACATCCAGAAGAAGCGCCGCGCCGCGTTCGTGGAGGAGTGGCGCAGCTACCAGAAGACCGTCATCGCGCTCCAGGACGTCGACATGCAGGAGACGGCGCGCGGCAGCCGCGTCGGCGTCTACTGCAGCGAGGACGGCGACCGCCCCACCCGCACCATGGACGCGCTCGCGCACGAGTTCGACCAGGGCGTCGTCACCACGATCCACCGGCACTCCTGGGACGCGATGGTGTTCTGCGTCGCGGGCCGCGGCTGGACCGAGATCGACGGCGAGCGCGTCGAGTGGGGTCCCGGCGACTCGCTGCACATCCCCTCATGGGCCTGGCACCGCTCGGGCAACGACAACGCCGAGACCGCCCGCTACCTCACGTTCTCCAGCGAGCCGATGCTCTCCACGATGGGCATGGCGGTGATCGACGACCGGGGCCACACCCCCGTCGCCGAGCTGCCCGGCCGCCCGGCCTTCTCGGGCGAGGTCGACGGGGCCGATCCGTACGCCCGCCGGGTGCGCCGGCTGGCCAAGGAGACCGCCAAGCGTCGTAGCGGCCGCCTGCACACCGACTGGGACGGGCTGGAGCTGCTGCCCACCCCGCGCGGCACCCGCACCACGTTCCTGCTCGACCGCGCCATCGGCTACGAGGCCTCCGGCATCACCATGGCCATGTTCGAGATCGGCCCGAACCGCGGGCAGTCGATGCACCGCCACCCCGGCGAGGCCTGGCTGTACGTGGTGGAGGGCGAGGGGCACAGCTACCTGGGCGAGGAGCCCGAGGGCGGCGTCAACCACCCGTGGAAGAAGGGCGACCTGATCGTCGTCGACCACTTCCTGTGGCACCAGCACTTCAACGACTCGCCCGACCAGACGGCGAAGGTCGTGCGCATCCACATGTTCGACAGCCTGCTGGAGACCATGCGCGTGCTGATGGACCCGAAGGTGCTCTTCGAGGAGCCGCCGGAGGCGGTCCGCGACGCGCAGGCGGGCAACTACCACGAGATCGTGTGGCCGGAGATCGTCCGGCCGACGTGGCCGTGAGCGGCGCGGTCTCAGTGGGGCGCCTGCCGCAGGGCCTGCTCTCGGTGCACGCCCTGCCCGCCGATCACCACGACGGGCCGTGGGACCACATCCTGGTGCCCGACGGCGTCAAGGAACGGCTGCTCAGCCAGACGCTCCTGCGCCTCAAGCACGGGCGTGCACTGGGCAACCTGCCCGGCATGCCGCACGGCTTGATCGTGCTGGCCGGGCCGCCCGGCACGGGCAAGACCACGCTCGCCCGCGGGCTCGCGCAGACTGCGGCGCGGGCGCTGGCCCCCGTCGGGGCGACGACCTACATCGAGATCGATCCGCACGCGTTCCCCAGCGAGATGCTGGGGGAGAGCCAGCGCAACGTCACGAAGCTGATGACGGACACGCTGCCGGAGTTCGCGGCCCGCCGGCCGCACACGGTCGTGCTGATCGACGAGGTGGAGGCGTTCGCGGTGAGCCGCTCGGCGGCGTCGTTCGGGAGCAACCCCGTCGACGTCCACCGGGCCACGGACGCGGTGCTCGCGGGCGTGGACTTCCTCGCCGAGAGCTACCCGCGGCTCGTGGTCGTCGCGACGACCAACTTCCCGGAGGCCGTGGACGAGGCGTTCCTCTCGCGCGCGGACCTCGTGCTGACCTTGGACCTGCCGGACGAGGCGACCATCGCTGCGATCCTGCAGCGCACGCTGGCGGAGCTTGCGGGCGTGTTCGAGGGGGTGCGGCCGCTGGTCGGTGACGAGGGCCTGCACCGCAAGCTCGCGGCGCGCTGCGCCGGCTGGAACGGCCGCAAGGTCCGCAAGCTCGTGCTCGCCGCGCTCGCGCAGCGGCGCGAGGTGGCGCTGGACCCGAACCTACTGGAGGCGGGCGACCTGCTCGCCGCCGTGGACGGGGACTGAGAGTGCGCGCCGGGGTGATCGGGCTCGGCGCGATGGGCCTGCCGATCGCCGGCCACCTGGCCCGCGCCGGGCTGGTGGTCACCGTGCACGACCGCGATCCCGTGCGGGTCGCCGAGGCGGTGCGCGCGGGATGCACGTCGGCAGCCGACGCGGCGGAGGTCGACGCCGCGAGCACCGTCACGCTCGTGGTCGTCCCGTCCGACGACGACGTGCGGGCGGTGCACGCGGACATCGGGCGCCCGACCGGGCTGCTCGTGATCTGCAGCTCCGTGCATCCCGACACGGTGCGGGAGCTGGCCGCCACCGGCTCCCGCATGATCGACGCGGCGCTCACCGGCGGCCTCCAGGCCGCGGTGAACGGCACCGTGAACCTGCTCGTGGGCGGGGAGGCGGCCGACCTGGCCGACGCCCGTCCCGCAATGGACCCGTGGTGCACGACCGTGCACCACCTGGGGCCCCTGGGCGCCGGGCAGATCGCCAAGAGCGCCAACAACCTCGTGCACTGGGCACAGATCTGCGCCATCGAGGAGGCGCTCGACCTCGCCCGCCGGCACGGCCTGTCCGTGCCGGCGGTGCGGGCCGCGCTCACCGACGGCCCGACCGACAGCCGCACTCTGCGTGAGCTGGAGCGGATGCGCCTGACGTGGTGGCAGAAGGACCTGGCCTCGCTGAGCAGGCTGGGTGCCGACGTGGGCCGGACGACCCCGGTCGCGCGGATGTGTGAGCAGACCATGCCCGGCGTCACGGTCGCGTCCTTGCGCGAGCTCCTCGCTGATAACGGTTCTGTCACGAACGGTCATATGTCAGACCAATAGATTTATGGTCTGGCGCACTCCGGCAGCACTCGCCGCTGCCGGACCCGCCTGCCTGCCGTGCAGGCGCTCCGGGCCGTCGCCCCGCGACCGCCCGACGCACGTCGATCCGTTTCGACCTGCCCATATCCAGGGAGCCCGATGATGCGCCGATCCCGACCCCACCCACCGCTGCTCGCGGCCGTCGCCGCTGGCGTGGCCCTCCTGCTGGCCGCCGCCGGCTGCTCGTCCGGTCTCGCGGACGGCCCCGGTGCTGCCGTACCCGCTGGTCAGGGTGCCGCGTCCACCGCCTACGCGGCCTACACGGGGCTGACCGGCCAGGCCCGGACCGACAAGCTCGTGGCCGACGCGAAGGCAGCGGGCGGCGAGCTCGATCTCTACACGTCCAACACCGACATCCAGGCGCTGGTCGACGGCTTCCAGGCCGCCTACCCGGACGTCAAGGTCAACGCGTTCCGGGCCAACTCCGAGACCGTCCTGCAGCGCGTGCTGCAGGAGACCTCGGCGGGCAAGGTCGGCAACGACGTCATCGACACCAACGACTTCGAGCTGCGCGTGCTGAACTCGCAGGGCGCGCTCGCCACCTACGACGGCCCCGCGAAGGCGAACCTGCGCCAGGACGCGGTCTTCCCGGGCTGGCAGGCCGAGCGCTTCAACGCGTTCGTCGTCGGCTGGAACACGGCGCAGGTGCCCGGCGGGCAGGGCCCGAAGACCTTCGCCGATCTCGCCGACCCGAAGTGGAAGGGCAAGGTCGCGCTCGAGGTCGGCGACTGGGACTGGTACGCCGCCATGCACACCTACCTCACCGACGAGAAGAAGATGCCCAAGGCGGACGTCGATGCGCTGTTCACGAAGATCGTGGCCAACGCGAAGGTGACCAAGGGCCACACCGTGCAGGGTGAGCTGCTCTCGGCCGGCCAGTTCGCGGCGGCCGCCTCGGTCTACAGCCACACCGTCGACAACGCCGCCGCCAAGGGCGCACCCGTCGCGTGGCACCCGATCTCGGACCCGGTCATCCTGCGCCCCAACGGGTTCGGGCTGATGGCGGCGCCGAAGCACGCGGCGGCCGCGCTGCTCTGGGCGGACTGGGTGCTCGGCGACGGGCAGCAGGTCATCGCGAAGTCGAACCGCATCCCGGCCGTCGCGAACGTCCCGGGCTTCAAGAGCCCCATCCCGGACGGCACCCCGGTCTACAACGTCCCGGACTCCGTGGTCAGCGACTCCGACACCTGGAACAAGGCCTACGACGACCTGCTGCGCGGCGTCCCGCAGGCGAGCTGAGCAGGAGCCCCCGATGACCGTCACGCTTCCACCACCCACCAGCGCGCCCGTCACCGTCGCTCCGGTCCCCGCGCCGCGGCGCCGGCGCCGGATCGGGCCGCAGACCCTGATCGTCGGCGGCGCCATCGTGGTCGTCGGCTACCTGGCCGTCGTCCCGCTGCTCTACCTCCTGCAGGGCACCTTCACCGGCCGCAACGGGCTGACGTTCGAGGCGTTCGCCCGAGCGTACGGCGCCGGCACGCAGGCCGGCGAGATGATGCTCAACTCGCTGGCGTTCGCGTTCGGCTCGGCGGCGTTCGCGCTGGTCGTGGGCACCGTGCTGGCCTACGTGCAGGTGCGCACCGACGTGCCGTTCAAGGGGTTGCTGTTCGCGGCCTCGTTGGTGCCGCTGATCGTGCCCGGCATCCTCTACGCGGCGGCGTGGATCTTCCTCGGCGACCCGTCGATCGGGTTGATCAACACGCTGCTGCTGCAGCCGCTGTTCGGCGCCAGCCCGGTCAACGTGTTCAGCCTGTGGGGGATGGTGTGGGTGCAGGGCCTGCACCTGGCGCCGGTGGCGTTCCTGCTGATGGTGGCCGCGTTCCGGGCCATGGACCCGTCGCTGGAGGAGTCCGCCGCGATGTCCGGGGCCTCGCGGATCACCGTGCTGCGCAGGGTGACCATCCCGCTGCTGCGACCCGCGCTCATCTCGTCGGCGTTGCTGATGTTCGTGCAGTCCCTGGAGAGCTTCGAGGTGCCCGGCCTGCTCGGCCTGCAGAACGGCATCTACGTGTTCACCAGCCGGATCTACTTCGTGCTGCGCCAGTACCCGATCGACTACGGCGCCGCCGGCGCGTACGCGTTGGGGCTGCTGGCGATCGCGGCGGTGGGGGTGCTGCTCTCCAGCTGGCTGCAGCGCAACGCCCGCGGCTACCAGACGGTGACGGGCAAGGCGTTCCGCCCGCAGCCCATCCACCTGGGCCGCGCGCGGCCGTGGGTCGGTGCGGCGGTCGTGCTGTTCTTCGGGATCACCGTGGTGCTGCCGGTCGGCGTGCTGATCTACGCGTCGCTGCTGAAGTTCTACGCAGCACCCTCGGCCGAGGCGATCCGCACGATGACGCTCGACAACTACGCGGCCGTGCTGGCGAACCCGCTGGCCGGCACGGCGCTGAAGAACTCGCTGCTGCTGGGCGTCGGCTCGGCGACCGTCGTCATGCTGCTGGCCGCGGTGGTGTCGTGGGTGGTCGTGCGGACCCAGCTGCCGGGGCGCCGGGTGCTGGACACGCTCGCGTTCACGCCGATCGTCATTCCCGGCCTGGTGCTCGGGCTCGCGCTCTCGTTCGTGTACCTGCGGGTGCCGCTGCCGATCTACGGGACGCTCCTCATCCTGTTGATCTCCTACTGCACGCGCTACCTGCCCTACGGCATGCGGTACGCGTCGGCGGCGATGACGCAGATGTCGCAGGAGCTGGAGGAGTCGGCCACCGTCTTCGGCGCCTCCTGGACGCAGACGTTCCGGCGGATCCTCCTGCCTCTGGCCAGCAGCGGGATCCTCGCCGGCTGGGTCTACATCCTCGTCGTCTCGTTCCGCGAGCTGTCCAGCACGATCCTGCTCTACAGCCCCGGGGACGAGGTGCTCTCGGTGCTCATCTGGGAGCAGTTCGAGAACGGGCAGTTCACGACGCTCGCCGCGCTGGGCGTCCTCATGGTGGCGATCCTCGTCGCCCTCGTGTTCGTCGCCTACCGCCTCGGTGCCCGGGTCGGCCTGCAAGCCGATTCGGCCCGGTAGAGGAGAGTCCGATGCTGATCGTCGACGACCTGAAGAAGAGCTACGGAGGCGGCCGCCGTGCCGCCGCGGACCCGGCGCGCGTGTTCGCCGTCGGGGGCGCGAGCTTCGAGGTGGCGGAGGGCGAGCTGTTCACCCTGCTCGGCCCCTCGGGCTGCGGCAAGACCACGACGCTGCGCTCCATCGCCGGCCTCGAACGCCCCGACAGCGGGCGCATCACCCTCGCCGACCGGCCGCTGTTCGACGCCGCCAAGCGGATCGACGTGCCCGCCAACCGCCGCGAGCTGGGCATGGTGTTCCAGTCGTACGCGATCTGGCCGCACATGAGCGTGTTCAAGAACGTCTCGTTCCCGCTCGACGTGCTGCCCCGCAAGGAGCGGCCGACGCGCGCCGAGATCGCCGAACGCGTCGAGCGCACGCTGGAGGTGACCGAGCTCGCCGCCTACGCCGACCGCTCGGCCACCAAGCTCTCCGGCGGCCAGCAGCAGCGGCTCGCACTGGCCAGGGCGCTGGTCGTGCAGCCGGACCTGATGCTGCTCGACGAGCCGCTGTCCAACCTCGACGCCAAGCTGCGCGAGAACATGCGCTTCGAGCTGAAGCGGCTGCAGCGCGAGCTGGGCCTCACCGCGATCTACGTGACGCACGACCAGTCCGAGGCGCTGGTCATGTCGAGCCGGATCGCCGTGATGAACAAGGGCCTCATCGAGCAGGTCGGCAAGCCGCGCGAGATCTACGCGAACCCGGCGTCGAAGTTCGTCGCGGAGTTCATCGGCACCTCGAACTTCGTGAACGGGGTCGTGGCGTCGGTGCACGGCACGGGCGACGAGCAGGAGATCGCCGTCGACACCGTCGAGGGGCGGGTGGTGAGCCGCGGCTCGCACCTGAGTCCCGCGGTCGGTGACGACGTGCTCCTGTCGATCCGCCCGGAGTGCGTCGACGTGTTCCTCTCAGCGCGCCCCGGCGCCGTCAACGCGTGGCAGGGGGAGGTGCTGACCAGGGCGTTCCTCGGCGATGCCGTCGACCACGTGGTCGGGGTCAGCAAGATGGAGCTGCGCACCCGCTCCAACCCGACGCTCTCGATCGCCCCGGGGACCCGGGTGCACCTCACCGTGGATCCGGCGAAGGTCACCCTCGTCCCGGCCGGATGAGCCCTTTGCTGCCCGCCGTCCTGCGCCACCGGGACTTCGATCTCTACTGGGGCGGCGTGGTCCTCAGCCAGGTGGGGACGCGCGCCGCCGTCGCGGCCAACCTGTACCAGGTCTACGAGCTCACGCACTCCACCCTCGAGGTGGGACTGGTCGGGATCGCGCAGGCCGTCGCGCTGGTCGTGCTCTCGCCGCTGGGCGGGGTGCTCGCCGACCGGATGGACCGCAAGCGCCTGCTGCAGTACAGCCAGGCGGCGGCGCTGATCGTGTCGGTGGCGCTGGCCGCGGTGACCCTCGCCGGGGTCGCCACGACGTGGATGGTGGTGCTCTCCTCGCTGCTGGCGACGGCCGCCGCCACGTTCGACCAGCCCGCTCGGCAGGCGTTGATCCCGGCGCTCGTGCCGCGCCACCAGCTCGTCGACGCGATCGCGCTGATCAACCCGTCGCGCGAGCTGGCGGTGCTCGTCGGCCCCGCACTGGCCGGTGTGCTGATCGCGCTGGCGGGCCCCGGCGCGGTCTACGTGTTCGACGCCGCGACGTACGCCGTGCTCGTCCTGACGCTGCTGGCGATCCGCGCCGCCACCCCGCTGCCGGACGGGCCGCGGGAGCCACTGCTGCACTCCCTGCGCGAGGGCGTCGTCGAGTTCACGCGGCGGCCGATCGTCTGGCAGATGGTGGCGCTCGACCTCGCCGCGACCGTGTTCAGCGCCTACCGCGTGCTGCTGCCCGCCTTCGCCCTCGACGTGCTGCACGCCGGGCCCACCGGGTACGGCCTGCTCTCCGCCGCGCCCTCGGCAGGGGCGCTGATCGGCTCGGTGCTGGTGTTCAAGCTGGTCCGATCCCGTCGCTCGGGCGTCCTCGTGCTCGTCTCGACGGCGCTGTACGGGCTGGTGATCCTCGCGTTCGCGGAGGCGACGGTCTTCTGGCTGGCGCTCGTGCTGGCCGGGTTGCTCGGCGTCGCCGACGCCGTCGCGACGACCGTCCGGCACGCCGCCGTGCAGGTCGAGACGCCCGACGAGCTGCGCGGGCGGGTGTCCGCGATCTACCAGATGGCCTCCCGCGGCGGCCCCGCCGTCGGCGACGGGCTGATGGGTGCCGTCGCCGGTGCGCTCGGCCCGGTAGGAGCGCTGACCCTCGGCGGGCTCGTCCCGATCGCCGCCGCGCTCGGCACCGCGGTGGGCGGGAAGACCGTCCGCAGCTACAGCATCGCCGCCTCCGATCCCACTGCTGCTCCCGCCTGAACCAAGGAGACCTGATGTCCACCGCTGTGACCCCGGCCCCGTCGGGGACCGACGACGGCACCGGCCGCTTCCTGCTCGATCCCTATGTCGACTGGGCGCGGGGGGAGGGCATCCCGATCCACGAGGAGTTCGGGTTCGACCTGCTCGCGCTGGAGACGGGCCCGTGGGAGCGCTACGACGCGCGCGGCTGCTTCGCCCACACGCTGGGCCGCGGCGACTTCATGAGCAACTACGTGCTGGAGATCGAACCCACCCGCGCGACGGCACCCGTGCACCACCTCTACGAGGCGTTCTTCTACGTGCTCTCCGGCTACGGCTCGACCACCGTCACGCTGCCCGACGGTACGGACCAGACGTTCGAGTGGGGTCCGAAGGCGCTCTTCGCGATCCCCCTGAACTGCACCTACCGGATCATGAACGCCTCCGGCAAGGAGCCGGCGCGGCTCTCGGTCACCACCGATGCGCCGCTCGTGCTGGGCGTCTTCCACGATCCTGGCTTCGTCTTCGGCAGCGACGCGCGCTTCCCCGACCGCGTCGGCGGGCGCGAGCGGTTCGCCGGCGAGGGCGAGCACTCGACGTACAACCAGGGCTCGGCGAAGGTGCAGAACGTCTGGGAGACCAACTTCGTCCACGACCTGACCTCGTTCCAGCTCTACGAGTTCGAGGGCCGCGGCAAGGGTTCGCTCAACGTCAACTTCATCCTGGCCGACGGCACGATGCACTCGCACGTCTCGCAGATGCCCGTCGGCCGCTACAAGAAGGCGCACCGGCACGCCGCCGGCACGCACGTGCACGCCGTCGACGGCGAGGGCTTCTCGCTGCTCTGGTACGAGGGCGACAGCGAGTTCCGGCGCTTCGAGTGGAAGCACGGGTTCATGTACTCGCCGCCGTTCTGGATGTTCCACCAGCACTTCAACACCGGCCACACGCCCGCCCGCTACCTCGCGTGCAGCCTGGGCAGCCGCAAGTACCCGTTCCTCGCGCTGCGCCGCAAGAGCGCGGAGGGCTCGGGCGCGGTGTCGGTCTCGCAGGGCGGGCGCCAGATCGAGCACGAGGACCAGGACCCGCGGGTGCACCGCATGTTCCTGGAGGCGCTGGCCGAGTCCGGCGTCGACTCGAAGATGGGCGACACCTTCGACGAGCCCGCGATCCGCGCGCTGCCGCCGTCCGAGCTGACCGGCGTGATCCGCACGCCGCGCTCCGTGGGTCCCGCCGTCTGAGATGCACGATCTGGACTTCGAGCACGAGCACGACGCCTTCACCGACGCCGAACGGGCGGCGGTCGCGCACGCGATCCTCGAGCAGGACACCCTCGAGCTGCTCACCGTCGGGATCGACATCGGCAGCTCGACGTCGCACCTGCTGTTCGCCCGCGTGCACCTCGCGCGGGAGAACCTGTCGAGCCACTTCACCGTCGTCGACCGCGAGGTCGTGTGGCGCTCGCCGATCGTGCTCACCCCGTTCCTTCCCGACGGCTCGATCGACGTGCACGAGCTGGCGCACTTCCTGCGCCACAGCTACGTGAAGGCCGGGTTCACGCCGGCCGACGTGGACAGCGGCGCGGTGATCCTCACCGGGGAGGCGATCAAACGGCGCAACGCCCGCGCGATCGACGAGCTGTTCGCCGCCGAGTCGGGCCGGTTCGTGTGCGCGACGGCGGGGCACCGGCTGGAGGCGATCCTGGCTGCGCACGGCTCCGGGGCCACCCGCGTCGCGCGGGAACGCGACGCCGTGGTGCTGCACGTCGACATCGGCGGGGGCACCACCAAGCTCGCGCTGATCGACCGCGGCGAGATCGTCGGGGTGTCCGCGTTCGCGGTGGGCGGGCGACTGATCGCGCAGGACCGCTCGAGGCAATGGACGCGGGTTGACGACTCTGCGCGGCTCGTCGCAGCGGAGCTGGGCGTGGACCCGGTGGCGCCGGCCGGCCGCTCCGCGATCACGCAGCGGCTGGCGGACCTGCTCGTCGATCAGCTCGCCGGCGGCCCGCTCGACGATCTCGGGCAGGCGTTGCAGCTCACGGAACCGCTCGCCTGGCCCGTCGTGCCGCAGTACCTGACGTTCTCCGGCGGGGTCGCCGAGTACGTGCTGGGGCACACCGACGCCGACCACGGCGACATCGCGCGGGAGCTGGCCACGGCCGTGGCCGCGCGGCTGGACGCCCGCGTGGGGCTGCCCGTGCTCGATCCCGGCCAGCGCATCCGCGCCACCGTCATCGGGGCGTCGCAGTTCACGGTGCAGGTCAGCGGCAAGACCGTCCACCTCGGGAAGGGCGCGCTGCGGCTGCAGAACGTGCCGGTCGTGCACCTGGGCGAAGCCCTCGGCGAGGAGATCGACCCGGCGGCGATCGCGGCCGCGTTCGGGCGCGCGGCGCAGCGGCAGGACCGCCATCCCGACGAGGCGCTGGCACTGGCCCTGCACTGGAGCGGCCCGCCCACCTACGACCGGCTCGCCGGGCTGGGGCGCGGGATCGTCGCGTTCGCAGGGGAGGGGCCGGAGCCCCTGCTGGTCGTGGTCGACGGGGACGTCGCGCAGAACCTGGGCCGGCTGCTGGAGCAGGAGCTCGGGCTGGGTCGGCCGCTCGTCGTGATCGACGGGGTGGAGCTCGCCGACCTGGACTTCGTCGACGTCGGCGAGCTGCTCGATCCACCAGGGGTCGTGCCGGTGGTGATCAAGTCGCTCCTGTTCTCGTGACCGAACCGCCCTCGCTGCGGTCCCTCGGCGTCGCCGTCTACCTGCCGTCGCTGCTGTTCGGGATCGGGCAGGGCGCGGTGGTGCCGCTCGCGGCGCTCTCGGCGACGGCGCGCGGCGCGTCCGTCGGGGTGGCGGCGATCGCGGTGGCGGCGATGGGCGTCGGCAAGCTGCTCGGCGACGTGCCCGCGGGCGCGCTGGCGCAGCGCGTGGGGGAGCGGCGGGCGATGCTGCTCGCGACCGTCGTGGCCGTCGGCGGGCTGGCGACCTGCCTGGTGCCCGCGGGCCCCGCGCTGCTGTGCGTCGGCCTCGGGATCGTCGGCGTGGCGTCGGCCGTGTGGAACCTGGCGCGGCAGGCGTACCTGACCGAGGTCGTGCCGTACCGGATGCGCGGGCGCGCGTTGTCGCTGCTGGGCGGCATGCAGCGGGTCGGGCTGGTGGTGGGGCCGCTGCTCGCCGCGGCGGCGGTCGGCCCGCTCGGGCTCGCCGGCGGGTACTGGGTGCACGTCGGGGCGGCACTGCTGGCCGCCGGGGTGCTCCTGGCCCTGCCCGATCGCGGGCCGGCAGCGGCCGTGGAACCCGTCGAACGGGCGCGTGGGGTGCTGCGCGCGCACCTGGGCGTGTTCGCGACGCTGGGCACCGGCAGCCTCGTGATCAGCGCCGTGCGCACCGCGCGGCAGGTCGTCGTGCCGCTGTGGGCCGACCAGATCGGCCTCTCGCCGGCGGGAGCCGCGCTCGTGTTCGGGCTCTCGGGCGCGATGGAGCTCGTCACCGTCTACCCGGGCGGGCTGGCGATGGACCGGCTCGGGCGCGGGTTCGTCGTCACCACGTCGATGACGGGGCTGGGCGTCGCGCTGCTGGCGATGCCGCTGGCCCGGGAGCCGCTGGTGCTGGCACTGCTCGCCGTGCTGATGGGGCTGGCCAACGGCCTGGGCAGCGGCGTGAACATGACGCTCGGCGCCGACGCCTCGCCCGCCGCGGGACGGCAGGTGTTCCTGGGCGCCTGGCGGTTCGTCTCCGACATCGGCAACGGGCTGGGGCCGATCGTGATCGGCGCGGTGAGTGCCGCGACCGCGCTGGCGCCCGCCTCGATGGTGATGGGCGGGGCCGCTGTCACCTGCGCGGTCGGGATCCGGCGGTGGCTGCTGCGACGACCTCTTCCCATAGAGGAACAACAGTAATACCGTTAGTCCAAAGAATCGCCAGCGAGGAAGGACAGTCGATGAGGACTGGTTCGCCCGCACTACTCCTGTGTGCCGCCCTGACCGTGCTCCTGGCCGGGTGCGGCGGCGGGCTCGCCGACGCCGGCGCCCAGCCCGCGTCGGGCCCGTCGCCCGCCCAAGCCGTCTACCAGCAGATCCAGTCGCTGCCGAAGGAACAGCAGCGCGCCGAGGCCGTCGAGCTGGCGAAGCAGGAGGGCGGGCTCGCGCTCTACACGTCGATGACGGACGACCTCGCCAAGCCCGTCGCCGCGCAGTTCCAGCAGCAGTTCGGCGTGCCCGTGAACCTGTTCCGGGCCAACTCCGAGACGATCGTGCAGCGCACGCTGCAGGAGGGCCAGGCCGGCCGGCCCGTCGCCGACGTCGTCGAGAGCGACTTCCTGGAGATGGCCACGCTGTCGGGAGAGCAGGTCTTCGCCGATTTCACCGGCTCGTCGCTCGACAAGGTCAAGGACGGCCGGTTCGACCACTGGACCGCCACCCGGCTCAACCTCTTCCTGCCTGCCTGGAACACGAACCTGATCAAGCCGGGCGAGGAGCCGCGCAGCTGGGAGGACCTCGCCGACCCGAAGTACCGCGGCAAGATCACGATGGAGCTCTCGGACAGCGACTGGTACGCCAACGTCACGCGCTACTGGCTCAGCCACGGCAAGACCCAGGCGGACATAGACGCGCTGTGGAAGGGCATCGTCGCCAACAGCAAGGCCGCGAAGGGCCACACCGTGATGATGCAGCTGCTCAGCGCGGGCCAGACGCCGATCGACGCGATGAACTACACGTACATCACGCAGCAGTCGCAGGACGCGGGCGCGCCCGTCGCGTACCGGCTGGCCGACGGCACCAACCCGATCCCGGCGTTCCCGCGCCCCAACGGCGTCGGCATGCTCGCGGCCGCCCCGCACCCGGCCGCCGCGTGGCTCTTCTACGACTGGATGTTGAACGAGGGCCAGCAGATCCTCGTGCAGCAGCACCTCACGCCGTCCACCGAGGTCCCCGGCGACAAGAGCCTGGAGGGCCTCAACATCGTCCCCTTCGACACGACCGACCTGGTCGCGGACGCGAAGTCCTGGGACGACCGCTACGACGCGCAGCTGCGTGGCGTCGAACAGGTCAAGAACTAGGAGACCCCTGCATGAGCGACGGGAGCGACGAGGCGCACGCGCACCTCTACCACTCGCAGAAGAACCGGACGTTCGTCCGCGCGATCCAGGGCGAGTACGGCCTCAACGCCGAGCTGGAGCGGCTGCGCGCGGTGCCGCGCGTCCGAAAGGCCAGCGAGATCAGGTTCGTCGACGGGCCGCAGGCCTACAGCCGCCACTACGTGGAGCCGAAGGACGGCATCACGCAGACGTTCCACCTGCACCTGGAGGAGTACGGGCCGGGCGGGAAGTCGCAGAAGCACGGGCACGTCAACGAGGCGGCGTTCTACATCCTCGACGGCGAGGGCTACGAGGTCCACGACGAGGTCCGCTACGACTGGGCGGCCGGTGACGTCGCGATCGTGCACAACAACTGCGTCCACCAGCACTTCAACGCCAGCGCCACGTTGCCGGCGCGGGCGCTCGTGATCAAGACGAAGCCGATGTACCTGTTCCTCAACATGCTCTTCCAGAAGCAGGTGGAGCCGCGGTCGCTGGAGCCCGCGCCGGGCGGCGAGGGGTTCACCGCCCGTGAAGAGGAGATCGACCACAACCACCCCGAGGAGAGCTACTGATGGCGTGGGGCGAGACCGGCGCGTGGATCGCCGGCGCGGAGACGGTGGTGACCTACGCCGAGCAGCTGGCCCGCGCGGCCGAGGCCCCGGTGCGCGACGCGGGGCGGCGGAAGGTGCTGCATCCCGCGGACATGCCGTGGGAGATGTCGCGGCAGGGCCTGCTCAAGCACCTGATCAACGCCGACCTGAACACGCGCATGGAGACCGTCGACGCGTACATGCAGATCATCCCGGGCGGCTCGCGCTCCGGGAAGCACCGGCACCTGGCCGAGGAGTGCCTGTACGTGCTGGAGGGCCGCGGGTACGACCTGCACCAGGACTGCGACGTCGAGATCACCGACACCTACCACTGGACGCCGCGCCCGGAGGTGCAGCGCTTCGAGTGGGAGGCCGGCGACGTGATCTACGTGCCGCCGAACACCATCCACCAGCACGTCAACGCCGACCCGGCGCGGCCGGCGCGGCTGATCTCGGCGACCAACCGGGTCTACCGCTACTGCGGGCTCGACGACCTGGAGCAGCTGGAGGATGCCCCCGAGTACGACCCGTCGGTCGTGCTCGACGCGGAGACCGTCCGGCAGTACGTGGCCGACCGGGCGCAGGTGCAGGCGTGAGAGAGCTGGTCGCCCAGGCCGGGCAGGTGCTCACCGCACTGGGGCTGGTCGACTACCTCGGCCACGCCAGCGCCCGCGTGCCCGGCACGGACCGCGTGGTGATCAAGCCGAAGCACTCGCCGACCGTGCGCAGCATGGCCGGGCTGGGGCCCGAGCAGATGATCGTCGTCGATCTCGACGGCCGGCTGATCGAGGGTGCCGCCGCCCCGCCCGCCGAGGTGTTCATCCACACCGAGATCTACCGCGCGCGGCCCGACGTCGGCGCCGTCGTGCACACGCACCAGAAGAGCGCAACGCTCTGCGGGGTAGTGGGGCTCCCGATCGAGCCGGTGCTGCACGTGCCGGCCACGTTCGTCGACCACGATCCGCCGACCTGGCCGTGCCCGCTGCTCGTCGACACGGCCGAGCGGGGTGCGCAGCTCGCCGCCGCGCTGGGGGCGGAGCCCTTCTGCCACCTGCAGGGGCACGGCATCGTCAGCGTCGCGGCGGACGTGCGGGAAGCCGTCGTGGGAGCCGCAGTGCTCGAGCAGCTCGCCGAGGCGGCGCTGATCGCCGCGTCCATCGGTGCGAAGCCGCGGGTCATCCCGCCCGACGAGATCGCGACGCTGCGCGGGCAGGTGGCGGGCGTCGCGGGCCGCTGGGCCTACTTCTGCCAGCTCGCCGGGCTGGAGGCGGCGTGAGCGCCGTCCCGATCACCCTGGCCTGCTGGGACTACGACCGCACCCGCGCGCTCGCCGACGGCCGCGTGCGCCCCGACGGCGTCGAGCTGACCTACCTGAACCTGCCCGTCGAGGAGACGTTCTTCCGGATGCTGCGGCACCGGGAGTTCGAGGCATCGGAGATGTCGCTCGGCTCGTACGTCACGCACGTGGCGACGCACCCGGAGCCCGACCTCGTCGCCATCCCGGTGTTCCCCTCGCGCGCGTTCCGCCACCACGGCATCTACGTGCGTGGCGACAGCGATCTCACCAAGCCCGCCGATCTCGCCGGCTGTGTCGTGGGCGTGCCGGAGTACCAGCTCACGGCCAACGTCTGGATCCGTGGCATCCTCGCCGACCGCCACGACCTGCCCGTCTCGGCCGTGCGCTACCGGACGGGCGGGATGCACGCCCCGGGGCGGATCGAGAAGCAGCGCCTGGCGTTGCCGCCCGAGATCGAGGTGGCGCCGATCCCGCCGGACCGGACGCTGCTGGAGATGCTGCTCTCCGGCGAGATCGACGCGCTGTACGCCCCGCGCACGCCGCGCCCGATGCTCGACGGGGACGCCGCCGTGCGGCACCTGTTCGCCGATCCGCGGGCCGAGGAGGAGCGCTACGCCGCGGAGACCGGGGTCTTCCCGATCATGCACACGGTGGTGCTGCGCCGCGACGTGTACGCGGCCCGGCCGTGGCTCGCGCGCTCCCTGTTCGGCGCGTTCGAGCAGGCGAAGGCGCTGACCGAGGCTCGCATGGGCGAGGTGGCTGCCAACCCGTACATGGTGCCGTGGCTGACCGACGAGCTCGCCCGCACGCGGTCGCTGCTCGGTCACGACTTCTGGCCCTACGGCCTCGACGCCAACCGCGGAACCCTCGATGTCTTCCTCCGCTACGCCCACGAGCAGGGGCTGACCCCGCGCCTGCTGAGCGCCGAGGAGCTGTTCGTCCCCGAGACCAGGGAGACCCATGTCATCTGATCTCGGCGGGTTGCGCGCGGAGATCGCCGACGCGTGCCGCGTGCTGGCCGCGCGCGGCCTCGCCGACGGCATCCTCGGGCACATCAGCGTCCGCGTCGACGAGGCGCACGTGCTGGTGCGCTGCCGCGGTCCGCGCGAGCGCGGGCTCGCGTTCACCGAGCCCGCGGACATCCGGCTCGTCGACCTCGACGGGCACGGCGATCTGGCCGGGGGCTACGCGGTCCCGAACGAGCTGCCGCTGCACACCGAGGTGCTGCGCGCCCGCCCCGACGTGCGGTGCGTGGTGCACGCCCACCCGTTCGCGGTCGTCGCGGCGGACCTGGCCGGGCACCCGGTCGTGCCGCTGCTCGGCGCCTACGACATCCCCGGCGCCCAGCTCGCGGCCGGCGGGGTGCCGGTCTACCCGCGCAGCGTGCTGGTCCGCACCCCGGAGCTCGCCCGGGAGATGGTCGCTGCGCTCGGCGACCGGCCGGTCGTCCTTCTGCGCGGGCACGGCCTCACCGCGACGGGCGAGGGCCCCGCCGACGCCGTCCTGCGCGCGATCAGCGTCGACACCCTCGCCCGCATGGCGCTCGCGGTCGCGTCCGCGGGCGGGGTGCCGCGACCGATCCCGGCCGGGGACCTCGCCGAGCTCCCCGATCTCGGCTCCGCCTTCACCACCGCCACCGCGTGGCGGCACGAGCTGGCGAGGCTGCCGGGGAGCGCGCGGTCGGTGCCGTGACCTTCGGCCGTGCCCGGCCGCGCAAACGGCGGCGCGTGCTCGCGCAGGATGCGGCCGAACGCAGCAGCTGAACGGATCGCCGAGCGGGAACGCCCTCCATGAGCCATCCACCGACCCACCGGGGAGTTGCCATGACGAGAGCGGCGAGCAGCACGACCGGACCTTCGACGGTGTCCGCATGAGCCTCCCCGGCGACCGCATACCTCCCGAGCTCGATGCGACCGGGCCCGAGCCACCGGCCGAGTCCGCGGACATGCGGCCCGTCTACTGCCGGCACGGTGTCGCGTGGTCCTGGGTGTTCGAGTACGGCGGCTACGTCTGCGACGACCCCACCCACCACGAGGGCCCGGCGGCGACGATGGTCGGCGCCATCCCCCCCGATCATCAGCCGACCTTCGCCTACCCGCCGAACGACGCCCAACGCTCCGCGCTCGACGCCGAGGAGGCCGGGCGGCGGGTCGACCGCGTCATCAAGCACACGAACGACCTCACGCGCGGTCTGTGAGGCTCACTCTGCACACCTGTGTGACCGGTTGTGCAGAGGCGCCGTTCAGCGGTGCCACGTCGGTGCCCGCCGTCGTAGTGTTCCAGCCTCCGAGGATCCGAGGCGACGGTGGCCGATGCGGCCCTGGCACCGCTGAGCCGTGGCAGCGCGCGACTGGTGCGCCGCTTCGCGGTGCAGGAGCGCTCGCCGGCCTTCTGGATCGGTCTCTGGGCTCTGGCGATCGGGGCGGAGCTCGGCGCGCTCGCACCCGTCCTGGTCGGCAACCAACCCGTCGAGCTCATCGACGTGGCCTTCCGGCTCGTCGGAGGATCGTTCGCCGCCTGCGGGCTGATCGCGTGGCATCGGCGACCCGACAACCGCAGCGGCATGCTGATGACGGCTACCGGCTTCGCCTTCTTCGTGTCCCCGCTGGTCAACCAGCTGGATGCGCCGCTCGCGAAGACCGTGGCCCTGTGGCTCCCGGACCTGTTCATCCTCTTCTTCGTCCCGCTGCTGCTGTCCTACCGGACCGGCGGCCGGCTGCGGGCGCGGATCGACCGCCTGCTGGTCGGCGCGATCCTCGTCGAGCTGCTGGTGTTCGCCCCGCTCTTCCTGATGTTCAGCGAGCAGGAGGGCAACGTCTTCCTCGTGCTGGCCCACCCGGGACTCTCGGCCATCGCCGACACCGCCCAGCGGGCCGACTTCCTTGCAGTCACGCTCGTGGCCGCGGCGGTCGTCGCGCTGCGGTGGCGAACGGCGTCACGGCCGGGGCGCCGCGCGATGCTGCCGAGCCTCGCGGGGGCGGCGTGCCTGCTGCTGCTCAGCGCATTGCTCGTCGTCGATCTCGTGGCGGGCCAACGCTCGCAGGTGCTGCTCTGGATCGCGATCTGCTCGCTGGTCGCCGTGCCCGTGGCGTTCCTCGGCGGGCTGCTGCGCTCGCGGCTGGCCAGGGGCGGCCTGGCGGAGCTGTTCCGGGAACTGCCGACGATGCGCCCCGCACAGCTGCAGGACGCGCTGGCCAAGGTGCTCGGTGACCCCGACCTGCAGATCGCCTATCCGCGCCCGGACCGATCCTTCGTGGACGCCGGCGGCCTGCCCGTCACGCTGCCCGAACCCGGCGAGGGACGGTCGGTCGCGGCGGTGCAGCGCGCCGGCGAGCAGGTGGCAGCGCTGGTGTACGACCGCAGCCTCGACGACGACCCGGAGCTCGTCGAGGCCGTGGGGGCGGCAGCCACCATCGCGTTGGAGAACCGGCAGCTGCACGCGGAGGCGCAGGCGCGGCTCGTGGAGCTGCAGGCGTCGCGGGAGCGCATCATCGCCGCGGGGGACGCGGAGCGGCGCCGGATCGAGCGCAACCTGCACGACGGCGCACAGCAGGGTTTGGTGACGCTCGCGCTGCAGCTCTCGCTGCTCCAGCGCCAGATCCGCGCGAACCCGGCCGACGCCGAGCAGCTCGCCAGCTCGGCGAGCGACGAGCTGGCCCGGTCGCTGGCCGAGCTGCGCGAGCTGGCCCGCGGGATCCACCCCGCAGCGCTCGACCAGGGCCTCGACGTCGCGCTGGAGGCGCTCGCGATGCGGTCGGCGGTGCCGACCACCGTCACGGTGGAGGCCGGGCCGCTGCTGCCGGAGTCCGTGGCCTTCGCGACCTACTTCGTCGTCTCCGAGGCGCTGACCAACGCGGCCAAGTACGCCGGGGCCACGTCCGCGTCGGTCCGGGTCACCCGTCCCGCGCACTTCGTGGTCGTCGAGATCGTCGACGACGGGGTCGGCGGGGCGGATCCCCGGACGGGCACCGGGCTGCGCGGACTCGCCGATCGCGTGGAGTCGCTCGGCGGCCGGTTCGGCGTGTCCGATGCGGCGCACGGCGGCACGGTCGTGCGCGCGGATCTGCCGCTCCACCGGGACGGAGCGGCAGATCCGGCCTGATCCCGGTCAGGCGGTCGTGGTGCGGGCCGGAACGCTCGCGGCACGGGCGGCGGCACGGTCGGTACGGATCAGCCACGCGCCCAGCGCGGCGACGGCGAGGCCGATCGGCACGCCGTAGGGCGGCCAGCCGGACTGGAAGCCGAGCACTCCGCCGACGGCGACGGCGAGCGCGATCCCCACCGGCATCGCCCGGTCCCGCCAGGAGGCGACCGCGAAGAGAAGCCACCCCAGCGCGAACGACGCGTAGCTCAGCAGGGCGCCGGTCAGCAGGATCGTCGTCTTCTCGGCGACGAACGCCTGGGGAACCACCTCGGCGAGCCACGGCGCGGCGAAGCCGTCGAACCACATGTTGCCGCCCTGGATCATGGTCCCCACCAGCGCGGCGAGGAAGCCGGCGAGGCCCAGCCGGCTGCTCCGGTCGGCCTGCCGCGCACGAACGGCGACGAGGCCGACCGCCAGCCCGACGAAGGCGAGGAAGTAGCCGGCGTTGAACACGCGGAACGTCGGATCCGTGAGCATCTCGACCCGATGATCGGGATCCATCAGGGCGAACAGCGCCACGTCGACGGCAGCGAACACGCTGCCCGTGACGAGTGCGATCGGCCCTGCATTGCGGGACAGCTGCACGTCGACCATGGGTCCTCCAACCGGTGGAGGTCCGAGTCTTCGCGGCGACGGCCGGCCCGGGTACGGGGATCACCAGGTCAGCGGGGCAGGGTCAACCCTGCCCGGCGCCGGGGCTGGCCTGCTGCCACCGGGCGCGCTCCGCGACGACGCTCGGGGCATGGCGGAGACGAGGACGGTTCGGAACCGGGTGCTGGTGCTGGCGCGCCGGCTGCCGTTCACCGCGAGCGTGCTGCTCGCGATGGTGGCGGTGGGTGTCGCGACCGGTTCCCTGTGGACTCCGCTGGTCGATCAGCCGTGGTTCCCCGCCGTCGGCTACGGGCTGCCGGCGCTGTCCGACGGGCGTTGGTGGACGGTCGTGGCGGGGGCGTTCTTCGCGCTCACCCCGGCGTTCTACCTGCCCGTCATCGGGGTGTTCGCCCTGCTCGTCGGCTTCGCCGAATGGCGGCTGGGCACGGCACGCGCGGCGGCGATCTGCGTCGGCGGGCAGCTCGTCGGGGTGCTCGGCGCGGCGTTGACGTTGCTGCTGCTGGGCGGCAGCGGCTGGCCGTGGGCCCTGTCGCTGGCCTCGGACCTGGACGTCGGGTTCTCCGCCGGCGCACTGGCGTGCGGCGCGGCGATGACCGCCGCGGTGCCGCCGCCGTGGCGGCTTCGACAGGTCGCCGGCCTGTTCGGCTACGTCGGGGTGTCCTACCTGTTCCTGGGCTCGCTGGCCGACCTCGAGCACCTCTGGGCGGTGGCGGTCGCGCTCCCGCTCAGCACGCGGCTGGTGGGTGTGCACGCGGTGACCGGCCCGGTGCGGGCGGGGTCGTACCGCGACCGGCGCCTGCTCGCAGCGACCGGCGTTGCGCTGATCGCCGTCGCCGAGCTGGTGCTCGCGCTGTTCCCGGCCGACTCCCCGCTCGGCCCGACGTTCGACCCCGACGCGTCGCTGATCAGCGCGCTCGTGACCGTCGCGATCGCCGCGCTCGTCGTCAACGGCCTGCGCAAGGGCCGCCGGACCGCGTGGCGGTGGGCGCTGGCACTGAGCGTTCTCAACGTCGGCGCCCGCCTCGTCGACGTGCTGAGCGGACCTGCGACGACGGCGTTCTCGGTCGCCGCTGCCGTGATCTGGGGCGCCGAACTGGCGGTGCTGGTGACCAACCGCCGCGCCTTCACCGCGCGGCGCAGCGCGAGCGTGGCCGCCGACCACGAGGGCGCCCGCAGGTTGCTGGAGCAGCACGGCGGCGGCACGTTGTCGTGGATGGCGACGTGGCCGTCGAACGCCCACTTCCGCTCCTCCGACGGCAGCGGCATCGTCGCGTTCCAGCGGCACGCCGGCGTGGCCGTCGGTCTCGGCGACCCCATCGCGGCGCCGGCGCGGCACAGCGCCACGATCCACGACTTCACGGCGATGTGTGACCGCACCGGGCTCGTCCCGTGCCTGTTCTCGGTCGGTGCGGCCACGGTCGCCGTCACCACCGAACTGGGCTGGCACCACGTGCAGATCGCGGAGGACGCCATCGTCGACCTGCCCGGCCTGCAGTTCCGCGGCAAGAAGTGGCAGGACGTCCGATCCGCGCTCAACCGCGCCGCCGCGGAGGGCATCACCTACCGGGAGGTCGCGCTGGCCGACGAGCCGTCTGCCGTGCGCGCGCAGGTCCGGGCGATCTCCGAGAGCTGGGTCGGGACCAAGGGGATGCCCGAGATGGGCTTCACGCTGGGCGGTGTGGACGAGGCGATGGATCCCGCCGTCACCGTCGGGCTCGCCGTCGACGCCGACGGCGGCGTCCACGGCGTGACGTCGTGGCTCCCGGTGCACGGCCCGGGCGGCGACGTGCACGGATGGACGTTGGACCTGATGCGCCGGCGCGACGGCGGCTTCCGTCCGGTGATCGAGTTCCTCATCGCCTCGGCGTGCCGCGCGTTCCAGGAACGCGGAGGGCTGTTCGTCTCGCTGTCGGGGGCGCCGCTGGCCCGCAGCGGTGGGGAAGCGGCCGGGCGTGCGGTGGAGCGGCTGCTCGAGACGCTGGGCGCCGCGATGGAGCCGCACTACGGCTTCCGGTCGCTGCACGCGTTCAAGAACAAGTTCAGCCCGCGTTCCGCGCCGCTGTTCCTCGCCTACCGCGACGAGGGTGACCTTCCCCGCATCGGGATCGCGCTGGCCAGGGCGTACCTGCCCGACGCCGACCTCCGCGACGCCGTCAGGCTCGCCACGAGCCGCGGTGCATGACCCTTGCGCACAGGGAGGCGATCGACCACTCGGCGTGAGCGAACCTAACCGTGTCGTTTCAGGTCGTGGAAGAAGTCCTCGATCACGTTCAGCTCGCCCGTGTCGCGGACCCTGTCGTAGACGTACTTGCCCACCGCGAGATCGAGCACGCCGAGCCCGAACGGCGAGAAGACCACCGTGCGGTCGGCCGGGATCGGCAACCGGCCGGCCATGACGTCGTCGAGGGTGCCGCCGAGATCGCCGGCGAGGAAGTCGCGGTTGCCGGTGCGCTGCTCGACGAGGTGCGGCGAGGTGTCGGCCTTGAGGCAGTGCTCGATGTCGTCGACGACGTTGACGGCGTCGAGCAGGATCTCCGGCGCCAGGTCGCGCAGCGAGATGTGCAGCACCAGCGGGTGGTGATCGAACAGTGCCGGGTCCGTGACGTGCGGCTTCGCCGCGACCGTCGCGAACACGACGAGGTCGCTGGAGCGGATCAGCTCCTCGGCGGTGTCGTGCACCGTCACCCGGGCCGCCCCGGACTGCTCCAGGTAGCCGGAGAACCCGGCCGCGCTGGCGGCGTGCGTGTCGTGCACGCCGATCTCGTCGAAGGTCCAGCCGCTGCCGGCCAGGAAGGTGTGGATGTAGCGGGCGATCAGTCCGGTGCCGATGAACCCGACCCGGCGCGGTCGTGACCGGCCGGCGGCGGAGGCCAGCTGGGCGGCGCCCAGCGCGGCCGAGGCGGCGGTCCGGGTGGCGCTGATGATGGAGCTCTCCAGGCAGGCGAACGGGTAGCCGGTGTCGTGGTCGTTGAGGATCAGGACGGCGGAGGCGCGCGGGATGCCGGCGGCGACGTTGTCCGGGAAGCTGGAGATCCACTTCAGGCCGTCGACGCGCACCTTGCCGCCCAGTGACGCCGGCAGCGCGATGATGCGCGCGGTCGGCCGGTCGGGGAACTTCAGGAAGTACGACGGGGGGTTGACCGAGTCGCCGGCCCCGTGCCAGCGGTAGGCCGCCTCGACGAGGTCGACGATCTCCTGCTCGCGGCCGACGAGGGCGCCCTGGACCTGGGCTCCGGAGACGACGGCGAACGGCGGCGGCATCAGCGGTGCGTTCATGCCGGCCGCCCCGGGAGCGGCGCCGGGAGTGCCGGACGGATGGGCTCGGCCATCCCGACGAGCACCTCGCGATCTCCCTCGAAGGGGTCGCGGCTGTGCGCGCAGCGCAGGTTGTCCACGAGCAGCACGTCGCCGGGGCGCCAGGGCTCGGACATCGTGTGCGCGACGTAGACCTCGGCGATCAGGTCGACGACGCCCTTCCCGACGGGCTCGCCATTGCCGAACAGGGTGGTGAACGGCAGGCCCTGCGGGCCATAGGTCTCCACCAGGAACTCCCGGACGTCGAGGTCCATCGTCCACTCGCTGAGGAAGGCGATCTGGTTGAACCAGCTGCGCCGGCCGGTGGGGGCGTGGGTCATGATGGCGGAGCGGCGCTGCCAGGTGCGCAGCCCGCCATCGGGCTGCCACTGGAAGTCGATCGCGTTGGCGCGGCAGTACGCCTCGATACCGCGGTGATCGGCGGTGCCGAAGGCATCGGCGAACGAGGCGCCGATCTCGTCGTTGTAGTTGCGGGCCAGCACCCAGCCCTCGCGCTCGAACCGCTCGACGAGAGCCGGCGGCAGGGCATTGAGCACGGCGGCGCCGTCGGCCACCCCGGTCGCGCCGCCGCTGGTCGGCGCCGTGAGGCACGCGAACATCATGAGGCCGGGCGCGTCCGAGGCGAAGCTCTGCTCGTGGTGCATGCACATCTGCTGGTTGGCCGGCCACGGGGTCGTCGACTGGAGGCCGCTCGGGAAGTGCTCGCGCGGGGCGAAGGCCTCCCGCTCGGGGATCAGGTTGCCGCCGATCGTCCGGAGCACGGCCGCGACCTGGTCGTGGCTGCGCAGACCGAGACCGCGCACCAGCAGGGCGCCGTAGTGGGCGACTGCGCCGCGTATCGCGCTGCGGTGGTGGCTGGTCCAGCCCAACGCGTCGGGGCCGCTGTCGGCGATCAGCAGCGGCGGCTTGCCGGGGGCGGTCTGCACGGGCAGGGGGTTCGTCATGGTCATCGGATCCTCCACCAGAGGTCAAGCGGCGTGATCACGCGCTGGGCCGGTCGATGTGGGCGGCCAGGTCGGCCAGGACGGGCTGTTGGGTGATGGCCTTGAGCGACACCACCCGACCGGTGGCGATGGCGAGCTTCACCGCCGTCAGGGACGTGCCGCCGCGGTCGAAGAAGTTGTCCTGCCGCCCGATGCGGTCCACGGGCACGTCCAGGACCTTGGCGAACGCCTCGGCCAGCATCTTCTCGGTCGGTGTGGCCGGCGGGACGATCACCTCGTCCTCCATGTCGGCGATCTCGGCGGCGAACACCTGGAGGGTCTTCGTGTCGATCTTGCCGTTCGGGGTCAGCGGGAGCGAGCTCTGCCAGTGGAACGCCACCGGCACCATGTAGTCGGGCAGTGTCTCGCCCAGCCGCCACGCGAGTTCCTCGGCCAGGATCGGGTTGTCGGCGGTGTAGAACGCGACGAGGTGCGCGCTGCCGTCCGGTCGCTGCGCCACGACGACCGCGGCGTCGCGGACACCGGGTACGAGCAGCAGGGCGTTGTCGATCTCGCCGATCTCGATGCGGAAGCCACGGATCTTGACCTGGTTGTCGCGCCGGCCGAGGAACTCCAGCTTGCCGTCGGGCAGCCAGCGCCCGTAGTCGCCGCCCAGGTAGAGCCGCGTACCGGGCTTGTGCGGGTCGGTCAGGTAGCACTGGCTGGTGCGCACGGGATCGTTGACGTAGCCGCGGCCGACGCAGACCCCGGAGAAGGCGATCAGGCCGGGCGCGCCGAACGGGACGGGGTTCAGGTCGGGATCGACGACGTAGACCCGCACGTTGCGGACGGCGGGTCCGAGCGCGATCCGTCCGGTGGTGGGCGCCTCACGGAGCACCTCGTGGTTGGTGTCGTCGGAGGTCTCGGTCAGCCCGTAGGCGTTGACGAGCGGGACGGTCGGCACCACCGCGAACCACCGCGCGACGATGTCGAACTTGAGTGCTTCGCCGGTGGCGGAGACGATCCGCAGGTCGGGCAGCTCGCGGCCGCGGTGTTCCAGGAAGGTGGCGATGACCTCGAGGTAGGAGGGCACGACCTGCAGGACCGCGACGCGCCGCGCGGTGATCTCGTCGACGAACAGTTCGACGTCGAGGATCGTCTCCTGGGGCACGAGCACCGTGCGCCCGCCGACCAGCAGGGCGGAGACGAGCTGCCACAGCGAGATGTCGAAGCACTGCGGCGCGATCTGGGCGACCACCGCGCCTTCGTCGATGCCGAGGTCCTCGATCTTGGCGAGCAGGTGGTTGAGCATGCCGGCGTGCTCGCACATCGCGCCCTTGGGCTCGCCGGTGGAGCCGGAGGTGAAGTAGATGTAGGCGAGCTGGTCGGCGTCCACCGGGATGCGCAGGTCGTCGTCGGCGCGCGCCTCGGCATAGGCCTCCTCGAACAGGACGGCCCGCGTGTCGGTCGCGGTGGCCAGTGCCCTGCGCAGCATGTCGTTGCTGCCCGGTTCGGTCAGCGCGAGACCGCAGTCGGAGCGGGTGAGGGTCGTGGCGACCCGCTCGGCGGGGAAGTGCGGCTCGATGGGCAGGTACACGCCGCCGGCCTTGAAGATCGCGATGACGGCGGCGAGCCAGTCGAGGTTGCGTTCGGAGACGACGGCGACGACGCCTTCGCGGCGCAGGCCGCGGGCCTGCAGCGCGCGGGCGAGCCGGTTGGCGCGGGCGTTGAGCTCGCGGTAGGTCCACTGCCGGTCCTGGTGCTCGGCGGCGATCGCGTCGGGGTGGGCGGCGACGCGCTGCTCGAACAGCTCGTGGAACCGCTGGTCGGGCAGCTCCCGCTCGGGCCCGGCGAGGCCGTCGATCTGGAAGGTGCGCTCGGCGTCCGAGAGCAGGGTGGTGGGTCGCGCGTCGGGATCGGTGCTCAGCTGCGTCAGCGCGGTGACGTGGTAGCCCGCGATGCGGGCCGCGGCGGCGTCGTCGATCGCGTCGGTGCGGTACCGCAGGTGCAGCGCGGGCTGGCCGTCCGGTTCCGCCGCCACGACCGCGACCCGCAGCACGGTGTGCCGGGCGAACTCGCCTGCCCGCGAGTCGACCGAGCCGTGCAGGTCGAGCTCGGTCTCGAACAGCGCCTCGGTGTGGCCCCGCTCCGCGGCGACGGTCTCGAAGGTGACCTCGTGACACGCCAGCACCCACTGCTCGGCGCGGGCGGCCGCGGTGACCAGCTCGCGCCACGTGGACTCGGTGCCCAGCCGGAGCGGCACGGGCTCAGCGCCGGGCGCGGTGACGTAGCCGGCGGTGACCTCGCGCTCGCCGGAGAGGGCCGCCAGCACGACGGCGTGCGCAGCGGGCAGCTGGCCGGGACGCAGCGCCGGCAGGTCCGCGGGGAGCGGCTCGACGTGCTCGGCGACGGTGGAGGTGCCAGGTCCGGGCCATCGCGGGATGGCGGTGCGGCCTGCCTTGTCGAGCAGGTCGTTCCAGTAGAGGCGCTGGGAACCCGCAGGGACGATCATTGCTTCCTCCGCGATGGGATGGGTAGTTGCGGGGCGGCCCCCAGTTCGGCTGCCGGGTTACCTCCCCAGCGGGTGAAGGACTCGGTCTCCTCGCCCTTCATCAGGAAGGAGTCGGCCTCGATGAGCGAACGATCACCGAGCTGCGTGCCGTAGTGGATGAACGCGCTGACACCGACGGTCACACCGGAGCCGATCACGACCCGGTCCGACTTGAAGGCGTCGTTCTCCTGGGAGTGGCATTGGATCAGGCTGCGATCGTTCATCGAGCAGTGGTCGCCGATGGTGACGAGGGACCGCTCGGTCATCCCGAGGCCGTCGTCGAAGAGCCTGCGGCCCACCTTCACGCCCAGCGCGCGCCAGAGGCCGGCCTTGAACGCCGTGCCGTTGAGGCGCTGGATGTAGAGGTCGGCGGTGACCTTCCAGTACCGCTCGTGGCCCCAGAATCCGCGGTCGTAGATCGAGACCCCCTCCGGCCGTAGGGCGACGAGGCGGCGCATCACGAAGTCGAGCGCGACGAAGTAGCTGAACGTGAACAGCAGTTCGACGACGCCCAGCACCGTGATCGTGGCCGCGCCGAACTGCGGGTAGAGATCGAGCGCGACGCGGGCGAGCAGGACGACCAGGGCGAGGTAGACGAACCGGCTCAGCAGCAACAGCACGATGCTCACAGCGTTGTGCCGGTCCTTGGCCTTCACGCCGCGGCGCCGTTGCTCGTCGGAGACGCCGAGTCGGGCGTCGCGGTCGGTGGAGCGCGGGATCGGGAAGCTGGGCGAGCCGAGCAGCCCGATGCCGTGCCGGAGGGGCCCGTCGACCGGGACCATGACCTTCGTCGCCAGCAGGCAGTCGTCGCCCACGCGGGAGCGGGAGGGGTAGAAGATCCCGTTGCCCAGGAAGCTGTGCGCGCCGATCTTCGCCGGCGAGACCATGAAGGCGTTGTTCGAGTAGTCGACGTTGACGAAGGTCAGCCCGTCGGCGACGACCGTGCCGCTGCCGACGTGGCAGAGGAACGGGCTGTCGTGGTTGACCACCGTGCCGAAGTTCGAGCCGGTCTGCTCGACGCGGTCGAACCGGTACCCGATGGCCTTCAGGTAGCCCACCACGTACGAGCTGTCCCCGGTGACACGCGTCAGGAACGGGCTGGTGGTCAGCCGCGTCACCGTGCGCAGCGACCAGTACGAGATGCCGTACATGCGGTGGACCTTGTTCGGGCGCACGAACAGCCGGAGCATCCGCGGGACGGTCGTCATGACCAGCAGCCCGCCGATGATCCCACCGAACAGCCAGATCGCCGCGATGACGAGCGCGTCGACGGCGAGCGGCAGGGTGTCGCTGGCCGCCTCCAGGCTCACGAACAGCTGCTGGACCTGCGGCACCTCCTTGATCAGCAGCACGATCGCGGCCTCACCCATCGGGAGGGCGATGCCGAAGAGCACCACCACCTGCACGAGGGCGTACAGCGCCTTCCGCAGGGAACCGCCCTTCTTGGACGGCACCCCGCGGTAGTTCACCGTCGTCGGCTCGGCCGGGTTCCCGTGCCAGCGCTGGCCGGTCGGCACCGACTGCCCGGCGTGCAGGGACGAGGTGTGGCCCAACTGGGCGCCGTCGCCGACCGAGGTGAAGACGTCGAGCACCGTCGCCTCGCCGATCAGCGCGTCGGCACCGATCGCGACCGGGCCCGTCTGGATCATGCCGGCCTGGGCCCGGTAGCCCGTGAAGGACGACGACTTGCGGATGACGGACTTCGCGCCGATGGTGATCAGGTCGGTGCACACCGGCACGGTCGGCGACAGGATCGTCGCGCCCTTGCCGATCTTGGCGCCGAGCAGGCGCAGGTAGAACGCGTAGAGCGGAGTGCCGACGAACCGGACCAGCGGGTTCGTGCGGATCAGCGTCTTGACCAGCCAGAACCGGAAGTAGCGGAAGCCGAAGACCGGGAACTGGGTCGGCTTCCAGCGGCCCACGAGCATCCACTTCACGACGATCGGCAGCAGTGCGGTGCCGAGGAACATGCCCCCGGTGAACGCCGCCGCGCGCGTGTAGATGTCCAGCGGGTCGACCCCGGCCAGCACCCATTCCGCGCCCAGGGTGAACACGAACGCGATCAGCGCGGGGTAGCCGAGCAGGACCAGCAGCTGCAGGAACCCGCAGAGCAGGTAGGTCAGCGTCCCGACCGGTGCCATGGCCGGGTCGTTCTCGACGACGACCGCGTCCGTCCTGCGGAGGGCAGCCAGCTTGATCGTCACCGTGTCCGTGGGGCTGAT
Source organism: uncultured Actinomycetota bacterium (assembly GCA_963727745.1). Classification (GTDB taxonomy): domain Bacteria; phylum Actinomycetota; class Actinomycetes; order Mycobacteriales; family Pseudonocardiaceae; genus Pseudonocardia. The sequence continues at coordinate 1,078,346 of CAVSHL010000015.1, read as the reverse complement.
CGGCGCCTTGGTGGCCGACTTGGCTCCGACCGCGGCCAGCTCCGCGATCGTCGGGGCGCGGTAGATGTCCTTGATCGCGACGTTCGGCAGATCGGGCTTGCTGCGTACCTTGGCGCAGAAGCGGGCCATGATCATCGAGTCGGCGCCGAGGTCGTCGAAGAAGTTGCTGGTGCTCTCCACCTTCGGCACACCGAGGACGTCGGCCAGCACCGCCGCGTACCCCGCCTCCAGGTCGCCGTCGCCCGCCGGCGCGGACGCCGGGGTCGCGCCGGCCTTGCCACCGGCAGCGGGCGTCTCGGCCGGCCGCGGGGGAGCGGGGCGGCTGCTGGGCGGCGCGGACCGCGCGGGCTTGGCGGGACCGGCGTGGGGACGTGCGGGCGTGGCGGGGGTGCCGTTGGGTCGGGCGGGCGCGCCGTTGAGTCGGGCCGGCGTGGCGGGGGCACCGTTTCCGGGTCGGGCGGGTGCGGAGGGGGCGCTGTTCGGTCGGGCGGGCGCGCCGCTGCCGGGCCGTGGGGGTGTTGCGGGCGCCGGGCGTGCGGTGCCGGGTCGTGCGGGCGCGGAGGGGCCGGGTCGTACCGGTGCGGTGGGGGCCGAGGGTGCGCCGCCGACGGGTCGGGCCGGCGTGGCCGGGCCGCCGCCGGGGCGCGCGGGCGCGGCCGGTCCGGGCCGCGGGCTCCTCGCGGGGGTGCCGGGCTGCGCGGGCGCCGGACGGCCTGACGGGGCCGGGCCGGGCCGGGGCGCCGGCGGCGCGGGCGGCTGGTCGACCGGCGCCGCCGTCGCCTTCGGGTTGCCGCCCTCCTCCAGCTGGTGCACCCGGTCCAGCAGCTTGGCCACCTCGTTGCGCAGCCGGCCCAGCTCGACGGTGTGCCCGGAGGACCCGGACTGGCGGGGGCGCTGGACGAAGGTGACGGTCGGATCTTCCGGACGGACCGCCGTCTCCTTGCGCACGACCGTGGCGTCCGCGTCGTCGCCGCGCGCCGGTTTGTGGACGACGGTCCGGTCATCCGGGATCGCCGTCTCCTTGCCCACGACCGTGGCGTCCGCGTCGTCGCCGCGCGCCGGTTTGTGGACGACGGTCCGGTCATCGTCCACGGGCGGCTGTGGTGGGGGCGGCTTCGGCTGGGGTGACGGTGTGGACATGTCAGGCCGCCCGGTGCGGAGCCGCCGTGCCGGACGCGTCGAGGACCTCGCGACCGAAGATCTCCTCGACCCAGCTGTCGTGGTACACGGTGTCGAGGTAGCGCTCGCCCAGGTCGGGGGCGATCGCGACGGCGGTGAGGTCCGGCGTGCCGTACACGTCGAGCCAGGTCGCGGCGCCGCTGACGACGGTGCCCGTCGAGCCGCCGAAGAGGAACCCGCGGCCGGCCAGGCAGCGGCACGTCTTGATCGTGTCCACCTCCTCGACGAGCACGACGTCGTCGACCAGCTCCTCGTCGAGCTGCGGCGGCCGGACACCGGTGCCGAGACCGGGGATCATGCGCGAGGTGGGCGGGCCGCCGAAGGTCACCGAGCCGACGGCATCGACGGCGACCACACGGACGGCCTTGTGCCCGTCCCGGTGGCGCTGCCGGAAGTAGCGGGAGCAGCCCATCAGGGTGCCCGTCGTGCCCGCGCCGACGAACAGCACGTCGAGCTCGGGGAACTCGGCCGCGATGTCCGGTCCGGTGGTGGCGTAGTGCGCACCGGAGTTGGCCGGGTTGGCGTACTGGTTCAGCCACACGTAGCGCTGGTCGGAGGCGACCAGCGCCTTCACGTACTTGATGCGGGCGCCCAGCAGGCCGCCACCCTCCGGGTCGGGCTCGCGGACGACGTGCACGCGGGCGCCGAGGGCGTCCATCGTGCGCCGGGTGGTCTCGTTGCAGCGCAGGTCGGTCACGCAGACGAAGCCGTAGCCCTTGCTCGCCGCGATCACGCTGAGCGCCACACCCAGGTTGCCCGACGAGGACTCGACCAGCACCGAACCCGGCTTCAGCCACCCGGTCCGCTCGGCGTCCTCCACCATCGCCAGCGCGGCCTTCATCTTCACCGAGCCGGCGAAGTTGAAACCCTCGCACTTCAGGTACAGCGGCACGGCCAGCAGCGACCGGAGGTCGACGAACAGCCGGTTGGTGTTGAACTCGAGAGGGCTCGTCACCAGCATCTCGATCATCCCCTAGCTTCGGACGGAGCCGTCGAGCGGTTCGCGTACCTGGGAGAGTTCGGAACAATGGTCATTCGGCGGCCACGTCAGTGAGCACCGGGTCGATGCGCCTGATACCGGATCCGGTCAGGTATCCGCTTCCTCATGGGAGAAGCTCGTGAAAGCCGACGGCGTCGGCGTCCGTGCGCTCGGGGACGTCGAATGTGCCCACCTTGACATCCATGAGCGGCTCCCGGTTCGCCGTGGGATGTGTTAGTCGGTGCTCGCTCACCCAGCGCGTCGTGTTACAAGGGGAGTATTGGGCCGCCCGGCAGCCGAGCGCTAGTCCGCCTGCCATCACTGATCTGGGCGAACACGGTGCGCGGAATGATCGAGGCCGTCGAACCCGGGCCGGGTCTCGCCGGCCCGCTCGTCACGGCGTTGGCGGCCGTCCGGGCTCCGGGTGGGCGGACCATGTCGGCAACACTTCATCCGCGACTCGTTCACTCCGACATGTTGCGGGACAGTAAATCTGTAGCTAGCATTGCAGCTATCGGAGCGGTCGGGGTCACCCTCTGACTGTTCCGACTCGCATCACCGTGTTGGACTCGCTGTGTTGTCGATGGAAGGAGTGGACAGCGATGCTGATGCGTACCGACCCGTTCCGGGAGCTGGACCGCCTGACACAGCAGGTGCTCGGTACCAGCGGGACGTGGTCTCGCCCGACTGCGATGCCGATGGATGCCTATCGGGATGGCGACCGGTTCGTGGTGGCGTTCGATCTGCCTGGAGTCGACGCCGATGCGATCGAGCTGGACGTGGAGCGCAACGTGCTCACGGTGAAGGCTGAGCGTCGTCCGGTGGCTGCGGGTGAGCAGGTGGAGATGCAGGTCGCGGAGCGGCCATTGGGTGTGTTCTCCCGTCAGCTGTTCCTGGGCGACACCCTGGACACCGAGCACATCGATGCGCACTACGACTCCGGGGTGCTGACGTTGCGGATCCCGGTCGCGGAGAAGGCCAAGCCGCGCAAGATCAGCATCAGCGGCGGCAGCGACCGCAAGGAGATCAACGCCTGATCGAGCGATGTCCTCCTCGTCGCGCACGCCTGCCGCTGTGGCAGCGCGGGCCGTGAGCGGGGGCGACATCGGTGCGGACGAGCTGGTGCGCACGCAGTTCGTGTCGATCATCGCTGCCAACTACCCGGGGCATCCGTTCGTGACCGGCGCCCGCGAGGGAGTCGCGGTCGGTCGGCGGCGACGCCGCCCACCGCTACGCCCGGCTCGCGTGCTCGCGACGCTGCTGCCCGGGCCGACCGCCGGCACCGGCCAGCGCGTCAGGCCTGGCCGGGCCGGCACGGCCGCGCACCGTCGGTCCCGGCCCCGCCAACGCAGCCCGCCTCACGGCCGAACACCGACCCTGATCAGCGCCACTGCACGGGAACGGAGGTGATCCATCGAGGAACCGAGCTCACATCCGACAGATCGACGAGCCCGCCGAGCCCCAGTGAACGGCTCGACGGGCTCGTCGGTGATCGCTCAGTCTCTGCCGTCGCGGCGACCCAGTTCGTGCTCCAGCTCTTCGATCCGCGTCAGCGCGGCAGCCAGCTGATCCTGCAACGCCACGATCCGGGCCGCCGCGTCCAGGGTCAGGCCCTCGTCGAACAGCCCTCGCATCCGCTCGGCCATCGCCAGCTGCCGCCGCGAGTACCGCCGATGCCCACCGCCGGACCGGTGCGGCTCCACCACCCCCGCCGCATCCAGGCTCCGCAGGAACGCCGGCTGCACCGCCAGCAGATCCGCCGCCTGGCCCATCGTGGCCACCGGGTAGTCCTGATCGTCCAGTCGGCCCAGGCCACGCGCTCCAGCACCGTCTCCGGTGGCCGAGCCACCAGCACCGTCGCCCCGCGCACGGGCATTGACCACGACAACGTCCTTTCCGATGGTCGAACGTCGCCGCGCCCGGCCGTGAAAATCTCCAGCTCGGGCGAAAGATTATCTTGTGGGCGCGACTGCTGCGATGTGGCGGTCGCGGAGCTGACTCCGCCGGCCACGGATCACGCCCTCACCGTCGCCGTCATCCCCGATCACGTCGGCATCGCTGGCGCCGACGGCCCTCCGACGGCCGACCGCGCCATGGATGACCAATGCCGCGCGCCGCGATGACAGCTGATCAGCGCGCCAGGACTCACCGAAGGGATCCGCAGGAGCGACCATCACGCCCATCCAAGGCCTGCTTGTGAGTGGAGAGATACTGCATCGGTTACAGCATATATGGTTGGTCGAACTGAGACCAGCTGCCGGCGAGGGTCGTCCGGTCGACCCGGTTGCGGCCTACGATGCGGCCATGATCGACCTGGACGCGGTGACGCGGGCGCATCGAGCACTGCCGATCGGAGTACGCGATACGCCGCAGTACTGGGAGCCGCAGCTGAGCAGCGCGCTGGGCCGCGACGTGGCGGTGAAGCTCGAGTGCTTCAACCCGGTGCGGTCGTTCAAGGCGCGCGGCGCGCACACCTTCCTGGCGTCGGTGCCCGACGGCACGCGTGTCGTGTGTGCGTCGGCAGGCAACTTCGGTCAGGGCGTCGCGTGGGCGGCGCAGGGCCGGGACGTCGAGGTCACCGTCTTCGCGGCGACGACGGCGAGCCCCAACAAGCTCGACCGCATGCGGGAGCTGGGCGCGAAGCTGGAGGTGGTCGGCGAGGACTACGACGCGGCCAAGGACGCTGCGCGGGCGGCGGTCGCCGACGATCCGGCCGCGGTCTGGGTCGAGGACGGTGCCGACGACGAGGTGACCGTCGGCGCCGCGACCGTCGGTCTCGAGCTCGCCGCCCTCGACCCGGAGGTCGTGCTGGTGCCGGTCGGCAACGGTGCACTGATCATCGGGGTGGCGTCGTGGCTGGCCGGTTTCGCGCCGCGCACACGGGTGATCGGCGTGTGCGCCGCCGGCGCGCCGGCGATGCTGCACAGCTGGCAGCGCGGCACCGTCGTGAACTACCCGCGCATCGACACCTTCGCCGATGGGGTCGGTGTGCGGGTACCGATCCCGGCCGCCGTGGCGGCGACCCGGCAGCTGGTCGACGACATGGTCGCGGTCGAGGACGACGCCATCCTCGAGGCCATGCGTTGCCTGCACGACACCGTCGGCGTGCTCGTCGAACCAGCCGCCGCACTGGGGATCGCGGCGTTGCTGGCGAGCGGGACCGATCCCGTCCCCGACGGACGGGTCGCCACGATCATCACCGGTGCCAACTACACCGCCGCGCACCGGGCGGCGATCGATCACCTGGTCTGAGGTGGGGAGATCGCGGCCGGCGGCGGACCGTTAAGCCGTGGTCAGCCCGGTACCCGTCGGCCACCGCGTCGTGCAGCGGGATCGGGCTGGTCGCGACGTGTGCTCCACTCACGTCGAGAACACGGCCGCGACCTCCGGGATCGTCCGGACGTAGCCGTCGAGGAGCTCACGGGCGACGGTCACGGAGTCCACGAGCGGGTGCAGCGCGAACGCGCGCAGCGCCGTGTCGCGGTCGCCGTGCACCGCGGCCTGGACGAGCAGCTGCTCAACGGCCTTGACCTGCTGCATCAGGCCCAGCTGGTGCAGGTCGGGCGGGTCGATGGTCAGCGGGTGCACGCCGTTGGCGTCGACGGTGGTCGGCACCTCGACCACCGCGTCGGTCGGCAGGCCCGCGACGGTGCCGCGGTTGCGCACGTTGAGGATCATGGTGGCGCGCTCGTTGCGGTTGATCGCCGTCATCACGCCCAGCGCGACGCCGGCGTAGCCCTGGTGCGCCGGGTCGGGCTCCAGCACGTCGACGTGCGCCGGCGCGCCCTGCTTGCCACCCTTCGCCTCGGCCATGTAGCTCGCGCTGCGGTCGGCGACGGCGGCGCGCCACTGGTCGGCGGCGTCCGCATCGTTGGCGTGGCGCACCTTGTCGAAGAACGCTGTCTGGGTGTCGAGGAGGAACTCGCCGCGGGTCTGGCTCGACCGCAGCACCCCGGCGACGGCGTCGCGGTGGAAGTAGTAGTAGTACAGGTACTCGTTGGGGATCAGGCCCAGCGTGCGCAGCCAGTCCTTGCCGAAGACCAGCGACTCCTCGAGCCGGTCGAGCAGGGCGTCGGAGGCGAGCAGCTGCGGCAGGACGTCCACCCCGTCGTGGTGGAGCCCGCGCATCCAGCCCAGGTGGTTGAGGCCCACGTAGTCGGGCTGGACGCGACGGTGGTCCAGGCCCAGCACCCCGGCGATGCGTCGCCCGAGCCCGGACGGGGTGTCGCAGATCCCGATGACGCGATCGCCCAGCACCGACTGCATCGCCTCGGTGATGATCCCCGCCGGGTTGGTGAAGTTCAGGAAGTACGCCTGCGGCGCGACCTCGCGCACCACCCGGGCGACGTCGAGCATGAACGGCACCGTGCGCAGCGCGTACGCCAGCCCGCCGGGGCCGGTCGTCTCCTGGCCGATGACCCCCAGGTCCAGTGCCACGCGCTCGTCGCAGCAGCGCGCGGCCAGCCCGCCGATCCGCACCGCGGCGAAGACGAAGTCGACACCGTCGAGCGCTCCGCGCAGATCGGGCTCCGACAGCACGCGCGGTGCGTCCGGGAACCCCGTCGCGAGCGCGCGCAGGATGGCGGTCATGCTCGCCAGCCGGTCGGGATCGGTGTCGTGCAGCACGACGGTCTCGACGCGCGGGGATCCCTGGTCGCGCAGCAGCGCCTGGTAGACGTACGGCGTGCGGAAGCCGCCGCCGCCGAGGATGCACAGCTTCATACGGTGAGAACCCTCCCGCCGGCATCCCGGCAGATCTGCGTGGTGGTCGACTCGGCCTGCGCGGTCGTGACCAGCACGTCGACGTCGGCGAGCGAGCACACCCGGAAGTTCCCGGTGCCCGGGAACTTCGGCGCGGACGCCAGCAGCACGGTCTTCTCCGCCGCCTCCACCATGGCCAGCTTGATCGGCACCTCGACGGCCATGTTGTCCACGACCCGCCCGTTGGAGCGCACCCCCGTGCAGGACAGGAACAGCACGTCGGCGCTGACCTCGCGCAGCGCCTGCTCGGTGAGCGAGCCGACGAGGGTCTGGAAGTTGCGCCGCAGCACCCCGCCCAGCATCACCAGCCGCACCGCGGGATCGTCGCGCAGCTGGTCGAGCACACCCAGGTTCGACGTGATCACCGTGATGTCGCGGCCCCGCAGCGCGGCCGCGAGCAGCGTGGTGGTGGTGCCGATGTCGAGCAGCACGACGTCGCCGTCGCGGACCAGCGCGGCGGCGGCCGTGGCGATGCGGCGGCGCTCGTCGACATCGGGGCCGGCCTCCGGGTCGTACGGGTCCTCGACCTCGACTCCGGCCAGTTCCCGCGCGGGCAGCGTGTTGGCCGCGACGGCGCCGCCGAAGGTGCGTTCCAGCTCGCCGTTGCGGTCGAGCAACCGCAGATCGCGCCGGATCGTCGACTCGCTGACCTCCAGGTGCGTCGCCAACTCCTGCACCGAGACGGCGCCGCTGATCGCGACCGCGTCGACGATGCGGCGCTGGCGGTCGCGGGACAACATGGCACTCAGCCTAGAAAGTCGCGCAGACTCGGTCAAGGTCGGTCACAATCCGCCGGATTCGCTGGCGGATCTTGCCGCCGATGACCGTTCATGCGCATACTCGCCCGATCGTGACCGTGGAACCAGAGGTGGCCACCCGTGCGATCCGTACCCGACACCCGCACCGACGTCCGGTTCGACGCGGTGTTCGGCGGCGTCGTGTTCTGCGATCTCGTGCTGTCGGGCGTGACGCTGCCCGATGCCGCGCAGAGCGGCGAGGAGGTCTTCGCCGACGGCTTCGCGCTCACACCGGGCGGCACGGCCACCCGCGCGGTCGCCGCGGCGCGCTGCGGCAGCGCGACCGCGTTGCTCGGTGTGCTCGGCCGTGATCCGCTCGGTGACCAGGTGGCCTCGTTGCTGGCCGCGGAGGACGGCCTGGACCTGCGATTCCTGCAGCGGCACCCGAGCACGCACACCGCCGTGACGGTCGCGCTGACGAATGCGCACGACCGCACGTTCGTCACCTACGAGGAGACCGGCACCGCCGTCCCGGACCGGTGGCCCGGCCCGCTGCCGGCCGCCGCGACGTGCCACATCGGGCTCGCCCACGGCACCCCGTCGTGGGCGGGGCAGCTGCGCGCGGCCGGCACCACGGTGTTCGGCGGCGTCGGATGGGATGCGACCGGCGCCTGGTCCGCCGAGGTGGTGGCACGGCTCTCCGGCGTCGACGTCTTCGTGCCCAACGAGGTCGAGGCGCTGCGCTACACCCGCGCCGATGACGTCACGGCCGCGGTCAAGCAGCTGGCCGAGCACGTCGGCACGGTCGTGGTGACCCTCGGCGGGCGTGGCGCGGTGGCCGCCGACAGCGCGACGGGGGAGTGGGTGGAGCTGCCCGCGATCCCCGTCACCGTCGCAGATCCCACCGGTGCGGGCGACGTCTTCGTCGCCGCGCTGATGACCGCCACCGTGCAGGGCTGGGACCTGTCGACGCGCGTCCGGTTCGCCGGGCTGCTGGCCTCGCTGTCGGTGCGCGCGCTCGGCGGTGCCAGTAGTGCGCCCCGCCCCGCTGACGTCGCCACGTTCCTGCGTGCGCAGCGCCCGCCGGGGGACTCGGCCAAGAAGGATTGGACCGACATCGAGGACTGGGCACACCGCAGTGCCCCCGAGGAGGAGACCCGATGACACCCGACCCGCTCTCGCGCCGAACCGTGCTCGCCGCGCTGTCGATGCTCGCGCTCGGCGGCGCCGCCGCGTGCGCCCCCGGCAGCTCCTCGGCCCCGGCCGCGCCCACCGCCGTGCCGGTGTCCGGCGACGTCGCCGGCGCCGGACCCGTCACGCTCACCGTGTGGGACCAGAACACCGACGGCGGCATTAACAAGGCGCAGGAGCAGCTCAACGCCCTGTTCCAGCAGAAGTACCCGAACGTCACGATCCAGCGGGTGGCGCAGTCGTTCAGCGACCTCAAGACCACGCTGAAGCTCGCCCTCTCCGGCGCCAGCGCGCCCGACGTCGTGCAGGCCAACCAGGGCTACCCCGACATGGGCGCCTTCGTCGAGGCCGGGCTGCTGCAGCCGGCCGACCCGTGGGACGCGCTCTACGGCTGGACCAAGCGCTTCCCCGCCGACCTGCTGGCGCTCAACAGGTTCACCGGCGACGGGAAGACCTGGCGGCAGGGCAACCTCTACGGCATCTCGCAGACCGGTGAGATCGTCGGGCTCTACACGAACAAGGCGCTGCTCGCGCGACTCGGGCTCACGGCCCCCACCAGCATGGACGAGCTCGTCGCGATGCTGCCGCGGATCAAGGCGGCCGGCCAGCTGCCGCTCCAGTACGGCGACGCCGACAAGACCCCCGGCATCCACGTCTACGGGGCGCTGATCTCCGCGATCGCCGGTTCCGACGCCGCCACCAAGCTGGTCGCGAGCGCCGGCGGGGCGTGGACCGATCCGGCGCCCACCCGTGCCGCCGAGGTCCTCGCCGGATGGGCCCGCGACGGCTACCTCACCGACGGCGCCAACGGTGTCTCCAAGGACGCCGCCAGCGCCGCCTTCGGCAAGGGGCAGGGCGTCTTCCACTTCGACGGCACCTGGCGCCAGGCCGAGCTGGCCGAGGCGCTCGGCGCCGACGCCGGGTTCGTCGCCCTCGCCGGCACCTCGAAGCGCCCCGAGACCCTCGGCGGTGTCGGGCTGTCGTGGGCGCTGACGTCGCGGTCGAAGAACGCCAACGTCGGCGCCGCCTACATCGAGCACGTCACCAACGCTGCGGCAAGCCAGATCCTCGTCGACACCGGCAACCTGCCGGTCGTGCTCCCCGACTCCGTGGCCGCGACGCCCGGCACGCTCGCCGGCGACATCCAGGCCGCCTGGAAGGACGTCAGCCAGCACGGCGGTCTCGTCCCCTACCTCGACTACGCCACGCCCACGTTCTACGACACGATCACCGGTGCCGTGCAGCAGCTGACGGCCGGCCAGTACACCCCGGCCCAGTTCACCGAGGCGCTGCAGAAGGACGCCGCCGCGTTCCAGGCCGGTCGCTAGTGGTTGCGACGGCCACCAGAGCGGTGGCAACAGCCCCGCCGCGGCGGCGCGGTGCGGCGAACCGGCAGTGGAAGGCCTATCTCTACCTCGCCCCGGCGCTGGCGGTGCTCGGCGTGTTCCTCGTCCTCCCGACGCTGCAGGGAGCGTGGATCTCGCTGTTCGACTGGAACGGCCTGACCGTCGCCACGTTCGTCGGTGCCGGCAACTACGTCGACATCCTCACCGACGAGGGCCTGCGTGCCGGGTTCGTTCACGCCGCGGTCCTCATCGTGTTCTTCGCCGGGCTGCCGATCGTGATCGCGCTGCTCCTCACCGCCGTCATGGGCCGGGCCGTCCGGGCGCGGGGGCTCGGGTTCTTCCGGGTCGTGCTCTTCCTGCCCCAGGTCGTTGCGTCGGTCGTCGTGGCCTCCGCGTTCCTCGCCATCTACGCCCCCGACGGGCTGGTCAACGAAGTGCTGCGGGCGATCGGGCTCGGCGCGCTCGCCCGCGCCTGGCTCGGCGACTTCGCCACGGCGCTGCCCGCCGTCGGGCTCGTCGGCACCTGGGTCGGCGTCGGGCTGTGCCTGGTGCTGTTCCTTTCGGGGCTGGGCCAGATCGACCGCGACCTGTTCGAGGCCGCCCGGCTGGACGGGGCCGGGCTCGTGCGCGAGTTCGTCAGCGTCGTCCTGCCGCACTTGCGCCGCCACATCGCCGTCGCGCTCACGCTGACCGTCATCGCCGCGCTCAAGACGTTCGACCTCGTCTACGTCACCACGCACGGTGGCCCCGGCGACTCCACTACCGTGCCCGCGTTCGTCGCCTACGAGCGCGCGTTCCTGACCAACCAGGTCGGCTCGGCCTGCGCGATCGCGCTCACGCTGACCCTGATCATCATGCTGATCACGGCGTTGATCCAGCGCATCCAGCCGCGCGACGAGCAGCAGCCATGAGGATCCGCCGCGGCGAGCTCGCGCTCAACTACGTCGTCCTCACGTTCTTCGCGCTGCTCGCGCTCACGCCGCTGGTCCACATCCTGCTCGCCGCGGTGACCCCCGCCGGCGAGGCGCGCACCGGGTTCGCGCTGCCGGACGAGCTCGCCTGGTCCAACTTCGCCGAGGCCTGGACCACGGGGCACTTCGGCACCTACATGGTCAACAGCCTGGTGGTGACCACGGGTGTCGTGGTGCTCACCTCGCTGCTGGCGGTGCTGGCCGGCTACGCGTTCGCGTTCATGCGCTTCCCCGGCCGCACGGTGCTGTTCTACGTGATGCTGCTCGGGCTCGTGCTGCCCGCCGAGGCGTTCGTCATCCCGCTGTACTACGACCTGCGCGACTGGGGCCTCACCGACACCTACTGGGCGCTGCTGCTGCCGCAGACCGCGCAGTCGCTGGCGTTCGGCACGTTCTGGATGCGCAACCACTTCGCGGCCTACCCGCGCAGCATCGTCGAGGCCGCCCGCCTCGACGGCGTCGGCGACCGGGGCTTGCTCTGGCGCATCCTCGTGCCGTCCGCGCGTCCGGCACTGATGACGATGGCGCTGCTCATCGCCATGTGGACGTGGAACGAGTTCCTGCTGCCGCTGATCATGACGACGGGCGACCGCCTGCGCACGGCACCGCTGGGACTGGCCCTGTTCCAGGGCCAGCACAGCACCGCCACCGCGCTGCTCGCGGCGGCCTCGGTGATCGTCGCCGCGCCGATCGTCGTGCTCTACCTGTTCCTGCAGCGCCGCTTCATCGAGGGGATGCTGTCCGGGGCGACGAAGGGCTGAGCAGCGGGGAGCGCCGAAGGGATCAGGCGTTCGGATCGCGGGCGACGACCCGCATCTCCAACAGTGCGCCGGCCGTGATCAGCTCGGACACCCCGATGGCCGACCACGCCGGGTAGGGCGCCGGCAGGTGCCGGCGCTTCACCGCCATGAACGCGGCCAGGTGCATGCGCAGGTGCACGTGGTAGGTGGTCATCTCCAGGACGTCGGTCAGCTCGGCTCCCGCCGCGGCGAGGTACAGGCGCAGGTGCCGGAACGCCTGCTCGAACTGGTCGGTCGGATCGAGCGGGACGCTGCCGTCGACGCCGGTTCCTGTGACCCCCGAGAGGTGGAGCAGCCCGCGGTGCCGGACGACGTGGGAGAACCCCCATTCCTCCTCGAAGGCCGCGAGTTCGGTGACGATGATGTGGTCCACGGCCGATGCTTACCACCCTGTGTCCGCAGTTACCTGGCAAGTTGCCAGGCAACTATCCTGCTGCGGTGCCCCCTCCACGAGCGGTCCGGGTCGCGCACGAACTCGTCGAGGCGATCCGTGCCGGCACCCATCCCGTCGGGACGGCTCTGCCGAGCGAAGCCGACCTGGGAGAGCGCTTCGGCATCAGCCGGCCGTCGGTCCGGGAGGCGCTGAGCGCCCTGCAGTTCGGTGGGTACATCTCCTCGCAACGGGGGCTCGCGTCCGTCGTCATCGCCGACCGGCCGCGCCTGACGACCGCCGACAACGCCGCCGCGTCCTGGGCAGAGGTCGCGGATCTCCTGGCTGCACGGCTCGTCGTGGAACCCGCCGCGGCCGGCATCGCCGCCGAGGATCCTGATCAACGCGCGCTCGACGAGGCCCACCAGCTCGCGCGCGGCATGTCGATCGCCGTGTCGACACCCGACTTCACGGACTCGACCGACCACCGCCTGCACGCGGCGGTGGCGCGGATCTGTCGCAACACGGTGCTGGTGGAGCAGATCGAGGTCCTTCTCCATCGGGCCTCGGGTCCGCTGTGGCAGGCCGGGCAGCGCGCGGCCTGGGACGACGAACGCGCGCTGCGCGCCTGGACCGATGATCATCTGCGGCTGATCGGCGCCATCGCCGACGGCGACTCCGCGGCCGCGGCGAGCATCGTGCGCCAGCACCTGCAGGCCGCGTGCGCAACGTCCTCGGCGTCGAGGATCTGCCGCCGTCGGTCCGTCGACGGCTGGAGCGGACGAGGACTGTCCCGCAACGCTGATGAAGAGAGGTCGGCACATGGCACAGATGGACGAGCAGACCGTCCGGTCGGCGCTCGAGGCCCATCCACGGGTGCGGCTGGCGCACACGCCGACACCGCTCGATCGACTCGCCAACCTCTCCGGCGAGCTCGGCGTCGGCATCCACCTCAAGCGCGACGACCTCACCGGCCTCGCCCTCGGCGGCGACAAGCCCCGCAAGCTCGAGTACGAGCTGGCCCTCGCGCAGGCCGACGGCGCGGACGTGATCGTCACGTGCGGGTCGTCGCAGAGCAACCACGCACGGCTGACGACCGCGGCAGCGCGCGTGCTGGGGATGGACGCCGCGGTCGTGCTCGGTCGCGACCAGTACACACAGTCGCAGGGAAACCTGCTGACCGTCGCCATCCTCGGCGCGGAGACGCACTTCGTCGACGCGACAGACCCGTGGGAGCTCGAGCAACCCTGCCTGCAGCTCTGCGCCCGGCTGCGCGCGGCCGGGCGGCGGCCGTACTTCATCCCGGTGAGCGGCACGACCGCGACGAGCTGCCTCGGCTACGTGCGCGGCGGCTTCGAGCTGATCGACCAGCTCCGCGATCGGGATCTCGCGCTCGACGCGCTCTACGCCCCGTTCGGTACCGGGGGGATCTTCGCGGCCCTGCTCGTCGCACTCCGCGCTAGCGGCTCGACGACGCCGGTGATCGGGATCAGCGTCAACAGCGACCGCAGGACGTGCCTGGAGCACCTGCAGCGTTGGACGACCGCGTTGACGGAGGTGCTCGGCCTGGACGGCATCGGCGACCTCGGGCCTTACGAGATCCATGACGAGTTCGTCGGTGCGGGATACGGCCAGGTGACCGACGGCTGCCTCGATGCCATCGTGCGGTTCGCGCGCAGCGACGGGATCCTCCTCGATCCCGTGTACAGCGGAAAGATGGCGGCCGGGTTCCTCGCGCACTGCGGCGTGAACCGCTGGGGACCCGACGCCCGCGTGGCTTTGCTGCACTCCGGGGGCATCCCGGCCCTGTTCGCCTACGCCGCCGAGATCAGCGCTCACCTGGACGCACGTCCGGCCGGCCACGTCAGGTGAGCACGACGGTGGCCGCGGCCAGCGCGAGGAAGGCCGCGGGCACCCCGATGTTGCGCAGGACGCCGGCCCGGACGTGGGCGACGACAGCACCGACGAAGAACAGCACCAGCCCGATGCCCGCGGCCAACCCGATCACCGGCACTCCCAGCAACCCGAGCAGCAACCCGGCCGCTCCCGCCGCCTTGGCCAGGCCCAGTGCGGGCAGCCACGACGACGGAACGCCGACCGCCGCGGAGTTCGCGAGCACGAACGGCGCCCGGACCAGGTCGGCGGCGGCGATGACGGCGTTCGCCGCGATCGTGATGGAGTAGAGGACAACAGCGATGGTCGACATGCACACATGACGACGCAGCAGCACCGGATGTGCGGTGGGGGAATTCATGGACGCGACGGACGTCGATCGGGGCCTGCTGCTCAACGTGGGCTATCGCCTGCTGGGGTCGGTCGCGGATGCCGAGGATGCCGTCCAGGAGGCCTACGCCCGCTGGTACGCGCAACCGCCGCAGGCCCGCGCCGCGATCGTTTCCCCGTCCGCCTGGCTGGTCACGACGGTGACCCGGATCTGCTTCGACGTGCTGGGCTCGGCGCGTGCTCGGCGTGAGCGCTACGTCGGGGAGTGGCTGCCCGAGCCCGTCCCGGCACACGCGCCGTGGACGAGCCAGGCCGCCTCGGGATGGACCGCCGATCCGGCCGAGCACGCCGCCCTCGCCGACTCGCTGGACATGGCCGTGCTGACCGTGCTGGAGCTCATGACGCCGGCCGAACGCGTCGCGTTCGTCCTGCACGACGTCTTCAGCTACCCCTTCGTCGAGATCGCCGCGGTGCTGGACCGTTCGCAACAGGCCTGCCGGCAGCTCGCGGCCTCCGCGCGGCGCCGGCTCCGTGCCGACGCCGCGGCTCGCGGAGCCGATACCGGGCACGCCCGCACGGTGCCGGCGTTCCGAGCAGCGTGGGAGGCCCGCGATGTCGCGGCGCTGGTCCGCATGCTCGACCCGGCCGCGGTCGCCGTCACCGACGGCGGCGGCCTGGTCAGCGCAGCGACCACCCCGATCGAAGGCCCGGCCGCCATCGCCCGCTTCCTCATCGAGGTGTTCGAACGTCAGCCGGATCTGACCGTCCGCGAAGCCCTCGTGAACGGCGTGCCCGGACTGGTCGCCGAGTCGTCCCACGACACGGTTGCCGTGATCAGTCTCCGGGTCTCGGGCGACCACATCGACCGGGTGTGGGCGGTGCGGAACCCGGAGAAGCTCCGCGGTTGGGCCTTGTTTGCCGGATAGACCCGGATGTGTCGGGGCTCCGCCCGCCTTCTTTCTCCGAGTGCGCGGTGACCAGGGTGGCGTCTGCGTCGATGATCAGCGGCCGGCTCGCGTCGACGCCGTGGTCGGGGGCGTGCTCGCCGGCCAGATCCCATGCTCGGGCCCGGCCACTCGCGCGGGCGGTGTTGATCGCGGCCAGGACCCGATCGGCGTCGTCGACGAGCCGACCGATCGTGCGCGACACCGTCGGGTCCGACGCGACCAGCCCGAACACACTCGGCTCTGCGCGCAGCAGCGCAACATCGGCCAGGCAGTCCCCGCCGACCGCGAGCCCGACCGCGAGATCCGGCAGAACCTTCGCCGGGTCGTGCACCGCGGCCGCGGGCCGCCACCGTGCCAGCGACCTCGACAACGCCACGTCCAGCCCGGTGACGCGGATCGTCTCGGTCAGCAGCACCGCCCCGGCATGCGACATGACCTGTGCTCCGGCCCGGTCAACGTCGGGACACGGGTAGAACCCACTACGCGTGCTCACCTGGAAGGTGCTCCTGTCTCGGCGCGGACATGGACCTCAGCAATCCACATCCTCGCTGCTCAGGAGCACCTTTCAGCTGCCCGACAGACCTCCGCCGCGATCACCCGTGAAAGCCCTGGGTAGGGGCGAATGTGGATCAACGACGTCCAGCATGTCCTGCTGACGGGGCGCTTACCGCTCTTGACCAGCAAGTTCACGAGTGCTTTACTCCCGGAACTAGTTCCGGAACTAGTTCCGGTGCTAGTTCCGGCGACGGCCCGACCGTCGCGGTGAGAGGAGGCAGGGATGGGGGTCACCATCGGTGACGTGGCCGCGCATGCAGGGGTCAGCAAGACGACGGTCTCGCGAGTGCTGAACGGCAAGGGCGAAACCAACGAGACCACCGCCTTGAAGGTCCGGCAGGCGATCGCGGAGCTCGACTATGTGCCGAGCGCTGGGGCTCTCGCGTTCGCCCGCGGTAGTACACGGACGATCGGCATGCTGGTTCCCGATCTGGCGTGGGTGTACTCGGGCATCGTGCAGGGTGTCGTCGACACGCTGGAGGCCGAGGGCTTCGGATTGCGAATGCTGAGCGTCAGCCGCGGTGAGGAGTCCTTGCGCAGTCTGGGCCTGAAGGTGGCTGCCAAGTCGTTCGACGGATTGCTGGTGATCGAGCCCGAGGGCGCCTTGGACTACATCACCGCGTTGCACGAAGCGAGCCTGCCGATCGTGCTGATCGACGACCGCTTCCACAGGCCGGGGTTTCCCTATGTGGCGACCACGAATCGTGAGGGAGGTGCGCAGGCGGCGCGTCACCTGTTGGAGGGCGGGCGCCGGCGTCCGCTGGTGATCACGGGTCCCGAGGCGTACGGGTGTAGTCGGGACCGACTGGGCGGTTTCGTTGATGCCTTTTCGGCGGCAGGGATCGAGATCGATCCTCGCTGTGTCGTCTGGGGTGATTTCCAGTTCGAAAGTAGCCGGTGCTCGGTCGAGCGGGCTTTCGCTGACGGTGTGGAGTTCGACTCGGTCTTCGCGCACAATGACCCCTCGGCTGCCGGGGCGCTCGCCGCCTTGCACGCGGCCGGCCGCGAGATTCCGCGGGAGGTCGCCGTGGTGGGTTTCGATGATGTCGAGCTGGCGTCCTACACCTATCCGGCGCTGACCACCATCCGGCAGCCGATGCGGGAGATGGGTGAGGCGGCGGCGCTGCTCCTGCTGGAGCACGTGCGAAAGTCACCGGAAGCGGCGCCGTCGCGGATAATTCCGACCAGCCTCGTGGTCCGCGGCTCGACATAGCAGTCCCACCCGAACTGATGGACTGACTTTCCCGAACTGAACCACCTCGTCTCCGTTTTCAGGAGTCGCGGTACCACCGTGATGCGCAAGGACTGACGCATGCGCATTTATTCTGCATTTCTCTGTCGGCGATGAGTTCGCCGGCTTGTGCCGACTCATTTTCTGGAGATCTCAGTGGAACCCCCGGTCGACTCTGCCGTGTATCTCGATCCGTATGCCTCCGTTGAGGCCAGAGTCGAGGATTTGCTGCCCCGGATGAGCCTGCCGGAAAAGGTGGGGCAGCTGCTGATGCTGGACGCACAGCACGCGGACGTGGCGGACATTGTTTCAGCCAAGCTGGCCGGGTCCGTTCTGCATGTGTCTCCGGATCGGATGCCGGAGGTTATGGACCTGGCTCGTCGCACACGGCTCGGCATCCCGCCGCTTGTGGCCGAGGACGGTATCCATGGCCACTCATTCTGGCCGGGGGCGACGATTTTCCCGACGCAACTGTCCATGGCCTGCAGTTGGGATCCTTCCTTGCTTCGGCGGGTCGCCGGGGTGGCGGCGACCGAGATGGCGGCCACCGGGATTCACTGGACGCTCTCGCCGGTGCTGTGCATCACGCGGGATCTGCGCTGGGGCCGGGTCAACGAGACGTTCGGCGAGGATCCGTTCCTGATCGGTGAACTCGGTGCAGCGATGGTGCGCGGCTATCAGGGCGATGGTCTCAGCGACCCGACGGCTGTGCTGGCTTGCGCCAAGCATTTCGCGGGCTACTCCGAGACTTTGGGCGGGCGCGATGCGAGCGAAGCCGATCTGAGCCCGCGGCGGCTGCGCTCGTGGTTCCTGCCCCCGTTCGAGCAGGCGGTACGCGCCGGTTGCCATACCTTCATGCTCGGCTACCAGTCGATCGACGGGGTACCCATCACCGCGAACCGGTGGCTGCTCAACGACGTTCTCAAGGGCGAGTGGGGCTTCACCGGCACGCTGGTGACTGACTGGGACAACGTCGGCCGGATGGTCTGGGATCAGCGGATCTGTGCCGACCAGGTCGAAGCGGCGGCAGTTGCTGTCAACTCCGGCAACGATCTGATCATGGCTACGCCGGCGTTCCTCGAGGCCGCGCAGGCTGCGGTCACCCGGGGTCTGATCGACGAGAAGCAGATCGATGACGCGGTGCGGCGGGTGCTGCGCCTGAAGGTCATGCTCGGGCTCTTTGAAGATCCTCGTGCGCCCGACCCCGAGCGGCAACGGCAGGAGATCGGCTGCCGCGAACACGCCGACCTCAACCTGGAAACCGCTCGTCGTTCCCTGGTGCTGTTGCGCAATGACGGGATCCTGCCGCTGGACGGTGGCCTGACGTCGGAGGGAACAGGCCGCGCCGCAGGCCGGGGTACACCGCGGACGATTGCAGTCGTCGGCCCCAACGCTGACACCCCCGCAGCGATGCTCGGCGACTGGGCGGGTGCCTCCGGCCAGGTCGGCTGGATGCCCGACGGACATCCCCGTGAGCTGGTAGAGACGGTGCTCGATGGGCTTCGCCAGGTCACGCCTGCTGACTGGACCATTACGTACGCCCAAGGGGCCGACATCGGTCGGTCTGACTCGCAGTGGTCCATCGGACCCCACGGTGAACCACAGCCGCCCGTCTTCACCTCCGCCCCGGTCGACGAGGCGCAACTTCGGGAAGCCGTCGCCGCCGCCACGATCGCCGACTACGCCGTCGTGGTGGTGGGAGACACCGATGCCCTGACAGGCGAGGGGCGCTCCACGGCCACGCTCGATCTGCAAGGAGGCCAGACCGCCCTGCTAGACGCAGTGGCCGCGACCGGCACACCGATGATCGTCGTGTTGGTCCAGTCCAAGCCGAGCACCCTGCCGGACTCGGCGCTGAACGCGGCAGCAATCATCGAGGCGTTCAACCCGGGCATGCGCGGCGGCCGCGCCATCGCCGAACTCCTTCTCGGACTCATCGAACCCAGCGGCCGACTGCCGGTCTCTTTCGCCCGCCACGTCGGACAGCAACCCGTCTACTACAACCAGGTGCGTGGCCAGCACGGAGACCGCTACGCGGATCTCACCCAGGAACCCTTGTTCGCTTTCGGTGAGGGCCTCAGCTACACCACCGTCACCTACTCCGCCCTTGTCATCCACGAGCCCGACGTCCCCGCCGACGGCACCATCAGCGCCACACTGCGCATCACCAACAGCGGAACCCGTCCCGCTCTGGAGACGATTCAGGCGTACGTCAGCGATCTGACCACCAGCGTCACCTGGGCCGAGCAGGAACTGAAGGCCTTCACCCACGTCGACATCCCGGCCGGCGAAACCCTCGACGTCGCCATCAACATCCCGGCCTCGCGCTGCTCTCTGGTCACCGCCGACAACCACCGGCTGGTCGAACCCGGGCAGTTCAGCCTCCGCGTCGGCCCCAACTCCCGCCGAGAACAGCAGCTGAGCGCCGAATTCCGCATCTCACCACAGTGACGGCCCGATAGCGGGCCCCAGCCACATCACCTACGTCGCGACCCACCTGACCTCGCCGCAAGCAGCCGTGCACCACGTGGGTGACTCCGCCATGCCCGCTGACACCGGCCGCAAACACACAACTCCCCGCCGCAGCTCGATCGCATCGGGGTCGCACGACCGCACTACCTGACGGACACGAGCTCCATCCATCTGGAGAAAGGGAACGCCCATGCGTGTATCGAATGTAGCCAAGGCGATGGTCGCAGCAGCCGTCGTGGCATCGCTGGCCTCGGGGTGCCTCAGCGCGTCACCCAGTGACAGCGGTTCCACCGGAACCGCATCTGGTCCAGGCAAGTCGACCGTCGAGGTCATGTACGGGTTCGGCGACAGCCAGGAGGTGGCCTTCCAGAAGGACCTCAATGTGTTCGCCAAAGCCAACGGATTCACGATCAAGTTCACCAAGGCGGGTTCCTGGGACACCGAGATCCGCGCCCGCGTCGCCGGTAACAGCGCGCCCGACGTGGGCCTGTTCCCTCAGCCGGGCCTGATGTGCGACCTGGCCAAGCAGAACAAGGTCCTCCCGTATGACGACGCCACGGTCCATACGGACGGTCAGACCCTCGTTCCCGGGTTCGTCGGCGCGGGCACCTGCCCGGATGGGAAGGTCTACGGCCTGCCCGCGGCCGTCAGCGTCAAGAGCCTGCTGTGGTACGACAAGCCGGCCTTCGAAGCTGCCGGTTACACAGTGCCGACGACGCTCGACGAACTGACCGCCCTCACCGACAAGATCCGCTCGCAGGGCAAGACGCCCTGGTGCATCGCCGCCGAGTCCAGCCAGGCGACCGGCTGGCCGATCACCGACTGGATCGAGGACCTCGTCCTGCGGCTGGCCGGCCCGGACAATTACGACAAGTGGGTCAAGGGGGAGCTGAAGTTCGACAGCCCCGAGATCAAGCCCGCTTTCGACTACTTCCAGAAGATCGCCTTCACCGACGGCAACGTCCTCGGCGGCACCAAAGCCATTGTCGCGACGGACTTCCAGACCGGTGGGAACGCCATGTTCAAGCAGCCACCAGGCTGCTACCTGTTCAAGCAGGCCACGTTCATCGCCGGGAAGGGCGGCTTCCCGGACGCCGTCCTCGCCAAACTGGACACCGAGGTCGGCGTCGCCGCCTTCCCCGCGAAGGATGCCGGCAACAATCCGGTCCTGGCCGGCGGGGACCTCGCCGCTGCCTTCAACAACGACGCCAACACCCTCAAGCTGCGTAACTTCATCGCCAGCAAGGAGAACGGCATCGAGGTCGGCAAGGCCGGCTACTTCTCGCCGCACACGTCCTTCGACGTCGCGTCCTACCCCAGCGAGACGCTCCGGACGATCGCCAAGGACGTCCTCTACAAGTCCAGCGCTGCCCGGTTCGACGGGTCCGACCTGATGCCGGCCAAGGTCGGGGCCGGCACCTTCTGGACCGAGCCGGTCGCGTGGATCTCGGGCACGAAGACCCTCGACGAGGCCCTGAAGAACATCGACGCCAGCTGGCCCAAGACCAGCAGCTGACTTCCGTGGCCGCGGGGCCTCACCGCCCCGCGGCCGCTACTCACGCGACCTCATGGCGTCCCTCGCCACTGCGCGCACGGAAGGACCCGCACAATGGTCATCAAGCTCGCCAACGCGGCACTCGCGATCCTCGGAGGCATCGGGGGCGCGATGCTGCTGTTCTGGTTCCTCAACAAGCTCGTCGAGTCCCTCGGTCGGCGCTGGGAGGACCGGATCAAGCCCTTGGCATTCGCTGGTCCGGCGATCCTCGCCATCAGCGTCTACCTCATCTACCCGGCCGTCGTCACCGTCCAGCTCAGCTTCGCGAACGCCTCCTCCACCGCGTACGTCGGACTGGCGAACTACAAGGACCTGCTGACCAGCCCAGACTTCCTCGGCGTTCTGTTCAACAACCTGCTGTGGATCATCATCGTGCCGGCCGCGACCGTCGTGCTCGGGCTGGGGGTTGCCCTTCTCGCCGACCGGTTGCGGCCCCGGAGTGAGAAGGCCACCAAGACCGTCATCTTTCTTCCGATGGCGATCAGCATGGTCGGCGCAGCGACGATCTGGCGCACGATCTACGAATTCCAGCCGCAGGGCGAAGTTCAGACCGGTTTGCTCAATGCCGTCTTCGGACTGTTCGACAAAGGGCCGTTCTCCTGGTTTCAGATCGACACTCTGCATTTCAACAGCCTGCTCCTCATGATCATCCTCATCTGGACGCAGGTCGGCTACGCCATGGTCTTGCTGTCCGCCGCCATCAAGGGCACGCCCGAGGACACCATCGAGGCAGCCCGGATCGACGGCGCGAGCGAACGGCGGGTCTTCTTCAGCATCATCATCCCGCAGATCAAAGCCACCATCATCACCGTCTTCATCACCGTGCTCATCGGCGTCATGAAGGTTTTCGACATCGTCTACGTGACGACCAATGGCGCCTTCAACACCGACGTCATCGGCCGGCGGTTCTACAACGAACTCTTCACCGACGGCAACGCGGGCTACGCCGCGACCATCGTCGTCCTGCTGATGTTGGCCATCACCCCCGTCCTCATCTACCAGGTGCGGCACTTCAAGGCCGAGGAGGCCGGCAGATGACGATCAGCATCGACCCCACGCCCACGCCCACACCCCAGCGCGGCAGCAAACGCACACCGTTTCCGCGCCGGTTTCGCCCCCAGCCCGTCGGCGCGCGACCTGGCATCGGCGCCAGCCGCGCGAACTGGCCGGTGCGCGTCGTGCTGGCCCTCGTCTGCGTCGTGTGGATGATCCCGGTCGTCGGGCTTCTCATCAACTCCTTCCGCCCCCGGGACATCCAGTTCGGTTCCGGCTGGTGGAGCATCTTCGGCAACCCGCTCGATGCGACTCAGTGGACCCTCAGCAACTACGACCGAGTGCTGAGCAGCACCGACGCCGCCGGTGTCAACCTGGGTCAGGCGTTCGTCAACAGCTTCGTGGTCACCGTGCCCGCGACCATCATCCCCATCCTCATCGCCGCGTTCGCCGCCTACGCCTTCACCTTCATGACCTGGCGCGGACGCGACGTCGTCTTCGTCATCATCGTGGGCCTGCTCGTCGTCCCGAACCAAGTCGCCCTCGTGCCGCTGCTCAAGCTCTACGGCGAGATCGGAATCAACCAGACCTTCCTCGCCGTCTGGCTTACCCACCTTGGCTTCGGCATGCCACTGGCCGTCTACCTGCTGAGAAACTACATGTCCGGCCTGCCCGTCGAGGTCGTCGAGTCCGCCAAAGTCGACGGAGCCAGCCACTTCACCACGTTCTGGCGCCTCATCGTTCCCATGTCGGTCCCCGCCCTCGCCTCCTTCGCCATCTTCCAGTTCCTCTGGGTCTGGAACGACCTGCTGATCGCCCTGCTCTTCCTGGGCCGCGGCGACAACACCGTCCTGACCGTCGCCCTCCAAGGCCTACAAGGACAGACCGGACAAAATCGCGAACTCATCGCAGCGGCAGGCTTCGTGACAATCATCGTCCCGGTCCTCGTCTTCCTATCCCTCCAGCGCTACTTCGTCCGCGGCATGACCGCCGGCGCTGTCAAGGGCTGAAACGCAGCGACCGCCGTGCTGCGGCTCCACGGCCGCAGCACGGCCGATGAACGCTGCCCCAACGCCCCTTGCGTTCTCCGCCGTATCCCAGCTGCGCCGGGGTGAGGGTGCCGCCGGTGTGCAGGAGTGCCCCGCGGGCCCGGTTTTCGAGGTCTTCGAGCTTGATGGTGACGACCAGGTTCGGGCGTTCCCCGTTGACTTCGCCGATGTCGTCGTGGCCGAGGGCGAACCGGCAGATCTCCACCAACGCGGCAGCGTTGCGCTCCCCAGCGGTGGTGCCCCGGTTCTCCGGCGACGGCCGAGTGCGGGCATCGAGCCCGGTGGTGATGGTGCGAACGCTTCCGCGTCCTCGAACTTGCCCCGGATCCAGCCCGAACCGTCGGGGTTGGTGCCGAGGTGCAGCTCGTTGCGGCCGGGCCGATCATCCGGCTCGGGGCTGTCCTGATCCGCCGCAGCCAGCAAGTTCTCGCCCATGATCCGCACATCCCGCGGGGAGAAGATCATCGCGGCTTCGCCGAGGCTGGCTTCGATCGAGACCCGATCCGCCAGGCTGATCCGCGACGCGGACCGGGAGTTCATCAGGGTGGCGATCACGCCGACGTGGCGCATCGTGGTCGCGCCGGCCGCGAACGCCGCCGCTGTGGCCGGAAGTACCGGTTCCAGCTGAGTGCCGTCGAGGGCGAACCGCGGCCCGACCTGCTGCGCGACCCGCACATGCTGACGGGCAACGTCGGGATCCCAGCTGAGCAGGTCCTTCAACCCGACAGTGGTGGACTTGCAGCCCTTCGGGGTCAGGGTGCCGTCGCGGTCGATGGCGGCGATCTGGGAGATCTTGGCCCGGTCCGCCCGGCGTGACGCACCCTCGGCAACGAGTAGCGCGGCGAGGGGATCAGCGCTGGAGTCGATGAGCGCGAATGCCTGCTCGAGCAGGCGCGCGGCCTGGGCGAGCGGGTCCTCGGTCATGCCTCCATTCTATCCGAACATATGTGCGGATGTGGGCCGATTGTCGCAGCTCAGTGGCCGTTTGGCGCCAGCCAGGGAAGGGGCCTGGGAGGCTCCACCGTCGATCGGGCGTGCACAGCAAAGCCATGTTGTCGGGTGGGAGGCAACCACGTCTTTCGGTTGCGTCCCACCCGAGAACATGGCATCCCGAAGGGCGACCGATCGACGGTGGAGCCGGCACGTAAAAGCTCCACCAGGGGGAGGTGCCGGGGGAAGGCGGCGGAGCCCCGGCACTTGCGCGAGAGCGCCCAACGCGCGCACAATTTCGGTCCTGACCGAAACTAGGGGAGACATGTTCGCCGACGATCACGAGCTCGAACGCGAGCTGAGCCGACCGAGCGAAGCACTGATCACCGCCGCGGGGGACTGGCAGGACGACCTGGTCGTCCTCGGCGCCGGGGGAAAGATCGGCTCCGGCGTCGCGACGATGGCCCGCCGAGCGCTGGACGAGGCGGGACGCAAGGAGGTGCGGGTCGCGGCCATCTCGCGCTGGACCGACACCGAGGCGCGGGCCCGCCTCGATGCGCAGGGCGTCGACACGGTCGTCGCTGATCTGTCGGACCACTCCGTGGTCGACGCGCTCCCCGACGCGGGCGACGTGATCTTCCTGGTGGGCGCGAAGTTCGGCACGTCGACCAACACCGACGAGGCCTGGATGACGAACACGGTGCTGCCGGCCCACGTCGCCCGCCGCTACGCGAGCTCGCGGATCGTGGCCCTGTCGACGGGCAACGTCTACCCGCTGACCGCCCCGATGACGGGCGGGCCGGTGGAGACCGACGAAACCGCGCCGGTCGGCGAGTACGCGATCACGTGCCGGGGCCGGGAGCAGGTCTTCACCCACGGCGCGCGCACCCGCGGCACCCGGGTGGCGCTCGTCCGGCTCAACTACGCGTGCGAGCCGCGCTACGGCGTGATCGCCGACATCGCGCGCCGCGTCCACGGCGGTGAGCCGGTGGACCTGTCGATCGGGGCGGTGAACGTGGTGTGGCAGCGCTACACCAACGAGGTCGTCCTGCGGGTGCTCGACCACGCGGACAGCCCGCCGTTCGTGCTGAACCTGACCGGACCCGAGATCGCGTCCGTGCGGTACATCGCCGACCGGCTGGGGCAGCAGCTCGGCATGGAACCGCAGTTCGTCGGGGCGGCGGGGGAGACCAGCCTGCTCAGCAACGCCGCGCGGTGCCATGCGCTCTTCGGCTACCCGGATCGCACGCTGGGTCAGCTCATCGACCTGCAGGCCGACTGGATCCGGGCCGGCGGCACGCTCTGGAACAAGCCGACGAAGTTCGAGCGGCGGGACGGGCAGTTCTGATGGCGGCACAGCTCGCCGAGACCGAGGCGGCGCTGCTGCGCCACGGCACGGTGATCCCCGCCCACCCGCTCGCGCTCGACGCCTCGCGCGCGCTCGACGAGCGCCGCCAGCGGGCGTTGACCCGCTACTACGTCGACGCCGGTGCCGGGGGTGTCGCGGTCGGCGTGCACACCACCCAGTTCGAGATCCGCCGTCCCGGGATCGGCCTGCTGCGGCCCGTGCTGGAGCTCGCCGCCGAGGAGCTGGACGCCCGTGTCGGCGCCCGCCCGTTCCTGCGCGTGGCGGGGGTCGCCGGGCCCACCGGGCAGGCGGTGGCGGAGGCGGAGCTCGCGCGCGACCTCGGGTACCACGCGGTGCTCGTGTCGCCGGGCGGCCTTGCGGACCGCGATCTCGAGTACCTGCTCGACCGGTCCGCGGCCGTCGGTGAGGTGCTGCCCGTGATCGGCTTCTACCTCCAGGAGGCCGTCGGCGGGCGCTACCTGCCGCGCGCGTACTGGCGTCGGCTCGCCGACCAGGTCTCGACGGTGGCGGTGAAGGCGGCACCGTTCGACCGGTACCGCACGCTGGAGCTGGTCCAGGGCGTCGTCGAGTCCGAGCGGGGGAGCGAGGTGGCCCTCTACACCGGCAACGACGACAACATCGTGGCCGATCTGCTCACCCCGCACGTGCTGCCCGGCCCCCTGACCCGCCGGTTCGTCGGCGGCCTGCTCGGGCACTGGTCGGTGTGGACGCGGTCGGCCGTGGCGCTGCACGAGCTCGTGCAGAAGGCCTGGGCGGGCGACGAGCAGGCCCGGACGGACGCGTGGGCGATGGCCGCCGCCGTCACCGATCTCAACGCGGCGGTCTTCGACGTGCGCAACGGGTTCGCCGGCGTGATCGCCGGGGTGCACGAGGTGCTGCGGCGGCAGGGCCTGCTCGTCGGGACCTGGTGCCTGGACCCCGACGAAGGGCTCTCCGCCGACCAGGCCGACGAGCTGACCAGGACGATCGCTGCGTACGACTGGCTGCGCGCCGAAGAGAGCTTCATCGCGGCCCGGATCGAAGGGTGGATGGCATGACCTCGTCGGCTGTCGAGGAGACCGGCTCCGCAACGCGGGGACGCAAGGCGGTGTTCGGCGCCTGGCTGGGCTTCTACGTCGATCTGTTCGACATCTACCTGCCCGTCATCGTGCTTGCGCCCGCCGCGGTGTACTTCGAGGCCACCGGTGCCTCGGAGGGCACGAAGGCGCTCATCGTCGGCTCGGTGTTCGCCGCCACCCTGATCGGCCGGCCGCTCGGGGCGCTGCTGTTCGGGCACCTGGCCGACCGGTTCGGCCGCCGCAAGATCACCGTCATCTCGGTGACCGGGTTCGGGTTGACCACGCTGGCCATCGCGCTGCTGCCCGGCTACCAGGAGATCGGCATCCTCGCCGTGGTCCTGCTGATCGCCCTCCGCTTCATCGACGGGGTGTTCCTCGGTGGCGAGTACACCTCCGCCACCCCGACGGCGCTGGAGCAGAGCCCGAAGGACAAGCGTGGCCTCAACGGCGGGCTCATCTCCACCGGGTTCCCGCTCGCGTACTGCTCGATCGCCCTGATCACGCTCGGCCTGCTGCAGATCATGCCGGCGCAGGACATCGACTCGGCGTACGTGCAGTGGGGATGGCGGATCCCGTTCGTCGTCGGCGCCGTGATCTCGGTCGGCTTCGCGATCTGGTACGCCCGCAACGTCGAGGACAGCGACGAGTGGCAGCGGTCGGAGAAGGTGCAGGCGCCGGTCCTGGAACTGCTGAAGGGCCGCGCCGGCCGCGACTTCCTGCAGGTCTTCGTGCTCACGACGGGGCTGTGGTTCACCAGCTACATGCTGACCACCGTGCTGCCCGGCCTGATGAAGAGCGAGGCGCACCTCAGCTCCACCGCCACCACGCTGGCACTGGTGATCGCCAACGCGATCGTGGTCGCCGTGTACCTGGGCAGCGGCCTGCTCTCGCAACGGGTCGGACGGCGACCGGTGCTGGTCGCCGGCGGGTTGCTGTGCCTGCTCGTGGCCCCGATCCCGTACGCGTTCATCGCGTCCGGCGGGGTCCGGTCGTTCGGTGGTGTGCTGGCCCTGCTCATCGCCGTCACGGTCCTGATCAGCGTGCCGTGGGGCTGCCTGACGACCTACCTGACCGAGCGGTTCACCCTCGGCGTGCGGGCATCGGGCTACGGGCTGGGCTACTCGCTCGGCATGGTGGTGCCGGCCTTCTACGCCTACATCCAGAGCGGGCTGTCGGCGTTCATGCCCCTGCCCTACACCGCGGTGGTGCTGCTGTGCTTCGGTGGCCTGCTCACGGTCGTCGGCGGGTTGCTCAGCCCGGAGACCCGCGACGCCGACATGAGCTCGACGTGAGTTCGACCTGAGCCGAGGGAGATCGCATGCGGATCGCGTTCGCGGGTGTGGCGCACTCCCACCCGTTCAGCGACGCGCGCAGCGCCCGCGGACTGGGCGTGGACGAGTTCGCCGTCTGGGACGCCGACGACCCCGACCGGCGCGCAGACTTCGTGAGCACCTGGTCGGCGCGGTCCCACGGCAGCCTGGCCGACATGCTCGACCACGACCCGGACGTGGTGGTCGTGACCCCGCGGCCGCAGCGGATCGTCCCGGTCGTGTCGGCCGTGCTCGACCGTGGCATCGCCTGCTTCCTCAACAAGGTGCCTGCGGCGAGCCCGGAGGCCCTCGACGCCCTCGACGCGGCGATCGGCACGCGCGCCGAGCGGTTCCTCACCGCGTCGGTGCTGCGCTTCGCCCCGGCCGTCCGGGCGCTGGGGGAGGAGCTGGCCGGGGAGGATCCGGTCGCCGTGCACGTCTCGGTGCGCCACGACATCGACGTCTTCACCACCGCCGAGCGCCGGTGGCAGGACGATCCGCGCGACGGCGGCGGCACGGCGATCTCCATGGGCCTGCACGCCTGGGAGATGCTCGACGCCGTCCTGCCGGGCCCGGTGACGGCCTTGGGTGGGGTGGCCGCGCGGATCCCCGGTAGCCGCACGATCTCCGAGAACACCGTGGCCGTGCACGGGCTGACCCACTCCGGCGTGCCCGTCACCGTGGACGTCGTCGGCGCGGGCACCGGGGAGAGCTACGAGGTGGTCGTGCACACCGGATCGGGAGTGCGGAGGGCGACGCCGGGTCTCGATCCCGAAGGGCTCGGCTACCTCGACTGCTTCCGTGCGGTACTGGCCATGGCCGGTGGCGCGGCCTCCCCGGTGCCGTGGGAGCGCAGCCGCGAGGTGCTGCGGACGACGCTGACCGCGGCTCAGCGGGTGCGGGCCGGGTCGATCCGCTCGATCGCGGCAAGTACCCGTGCCCGCTCGTCGGCGGGGAGCGCCGGCGCGTAGGGATCGGTCGCGAGATCCGCCGGCAGCGATCCCTCGGCGGCGGCGATCCACATCATGCGCTGGACGTAGCCGTCGAAGGGTTCCCGGAAGGTGCAGGCCGCCAGCGCGTCCAGCCGCCGGGTCGCGTCGAGGAAGGCCGGGAGGTCACGGCCGGCGAAGGTGTCGAGCACGGCGCGCGTACGTCCCACCGCGGCGGCGGCGATCCCGACGAGTGCAGCCTCCGCGCCCCAGGTCAGCGATGGACCGAACATGCGGTCCTCCCCGGTGACGGCGAGCTTGCCGCGCTCGCGGACCAGCGCGATGCGGTCCTGGCACGCCACCGCGTCGGCCAGCCGGGCGAGCTTGACCGCGGCCACCGCCGGGTGCTCGACGACGGCGACGAACGCGTCGTCCGGGTACGGCGCGGTGTAGAGGTCGAACGCCACCAGCGGCAGGCCGCCCGCCTCCCACAGCCGGTCGAGCTGCGCCACGGCCGAGGCGGGGTCGCGCTCGGCCGGGAACACCAGCGCAGCCTCGGCGCCTCCCTCCGCCGCCGCCCGCACGTCCGCGGCCGACTCGACGCCCGCGACGACCGCAGCGCCCGTCTTGCGCGCCGCGTCGATCAGCTCCGCACGCACCGCGGCCGACAGGTGTGGCCCGCGGCCGGTGTGGACGGCGATCGCGAGACCGTCGGCGCCGGCCGCCACCAGCGCGCGGAAGTAGTCCGCCGCGTGCTCGGGTCGCGCCGTGCCCGACGCGTCGAACGGGGTGGCGGGGGCGGAGTACAGCCGCCCGCGCGCCGCGCCGGCCCACTCGCGCGCCGCGGCGAACCACTCCATGCGAGCAGCCTAGTGCCGCGTGCCGCGCTGTCCGCCCGGCTCCGTGATCCTGGGGTGTCCTTAGCTATGCCAAGGGCTATCGTCGGAGCTCGATGAACGCATCAGGGGAGCCGGCTCCCGCGGGGGCGCTGCGGGCGATGGTTCCGTCGGTGTTCCTGCCGGCGATGGTCTTCGAGATCGGCAACGGCGCGGTGGCGCCCATCGTCGCGATCACCGCACTGGAGCTCGGCGCGTCACCGGGTGTCGCGGGGTTCCTGGTCGCGCTGCTGGGGCTGGGGCAGCTGGCCGGCGACGTGCCCGCGGGCTCGCTGGCGGCCCGAATCGGGGACCGGCGGGCGATGGTCGTCGCCGGGTCGTTGTCGGTCGCGGCGATGGCGGGCTGCCTGCTGGCGCCGTCGCTGGTGCTCTTCGGCGTCTGCCTGTTCGTGCTGGGCGGGTGCAATGCGACGTTCTACCTGGCCAGGCAGTCCTACTTGACCGAGGTCGCGCCGGTGGGCCTGCGGGCGCGGGCCATGTCCATGCTCGGGGGCTCCCACCGAGTAGGGCTGTTCATCGGGCCGTTCGTGGGCGCGGCCGTGATCGCCATGACGTCGGTGCACGCCGCCTACGCCGTCGCGATCGTCACCGGCGCGCTGACCGTCCTGCTGCTGGTGGTGGTGCCCGACATCGAGGCCGCGGCGCCGGCGCAACGGCCGGCCGGGTCGCGCGCCGGATCGGCGCTCGGGCTGCGGGAGACCGTGCGGGCGCATCGCCGGTTGCTGGGCACGCTCGGGGTCGCGGTGCTCGCGATCGGCGCTGCCCGGGCGGCCCGCCAGGTCGTGCTGCCGTTGTGGGCGGCGCACCTCGGGCTCGACGCCGCGCAGACGAGCATCGTGTTCGGCATCGCAGGCGCCGTCGACATGGCGCTGTTCTACCCGTCGGGCAAGGTGATGGACGGCTACGGGCGACTCGCCGTCGCGGTGCCGTCGATGCTGATCCTCGGGGCGGCGACGGCCGTGCTGCCGCTGACCGGCGAGATCGTCGGGCTGACCGCCGTCGCGATGGTGATGAGCTTCGGCAACGGCATCGGGTCCGGCATCGTGATGACGCTCGGCGCCGACACCGCGCCGCCCGACAACCGACTGCGCTTCCTGTCGATGTGGCGGCTGATGAGCGATACGGGCAACGCGCTCGGTCCCGTCGTGGTCTCGGTGATCGCCGCGACGTGGGCGTTGTCGGCCGGCATCGTCGCGGTCGGCGGGATCGGGCTCCTCGCTGCCGCCGGGCTCGCGCGGTGGGCGCCGCGCTACTCGCCGTTCGCCACCCGCGCGATGGTGCGGGCGCAGCGGGCGACCACCGCGGGGACCCCCTGATCAGGACGGCAGCGGCCGCTCCACCGCTGCTCGTGACCACTGCAGGGTGGTGTCGATGAACGCGCGGGCCTGCGCGGTGACCGCGCCGCTGCGATGGACGAGCCACTGCGGGAGCAGCTCGGGCGGGTCGAATCGGTAGAGGTCCGCACCGGCGCGACGTGCGAGATCGGCCCAGCCGTCGGGCATCAGACCGGCGCCGATCCCCGTGAGCACCATCGGCAGCACCATGCTGCGGTCGCCGACCTCGGCCGCGATCGTCATGTCGCCGACCTCGGCCGCGAGCCGGTCGAACAGGTTGCGCACGGCCGTGGCCTGCGCGGGGACGACGAACCGCATGCCGTGCAG
The DNA here is from genome assembly GCA_963727745.1 of uncultured Actinomycetota bacterium. Taxonomy (GTDB): domain Bacteria; phylum Actinomycetota; class Actinomycetes; order Mycobacteriales; family Pseudonocardiaceae; genus Pseudonocardia. Next base: position 1,046,834 of record CAVSHL010000015.1, on the reverse strand, counting down.
CACCTCCCGGCGGATCGTGGCTCCCGGCACATCGAGGGCTCCCGGGAGGACGACCAGCAGCAGTTCCTCGTCGCGCAGGTGGTGGCTGACGAGCCCGCGCCCGCCCGGGCGCTCGGCGCTGCCGCACACGCCCACCTCGCAGTGCCCCCGCACGACCATCGCGACGACCTCGGCGGCGGACAGCGCCGACGTCATGCTCACCGTGACACCGGGGTGCCGTTGCCGCAGCTGCGCGACGATGCTGATCACCGGCTCCAGCCCGGACGACGACGTCGCGGCGACCTCGACGCGACCGGCCGCGCCGTCGCCGAGCGCGCGGGCCGCGGCGCGCAGTGCTTCGATGTCGCGCAGCACCAGCCGCGCGCGATCGGCGAGCGCCTCACCTGCGGCGCTGAGCACGGCGCTGCGTCCGACCCGGTGGAAGAGCTCGACGCCGAGCTCGTGCTCCAGGTTGCGGATCGAGCGCGACAGCGAGGGCTGCGCGACGTGCAGCGCGGCGGCGGCGCTGGTGAACCCGCCGTGCTCCACGACGGCCACGAAGTACTCGAGCTGGCGGCGCTCCATGGCCATTCATAGCGCACGGCTATGACGGTGGTGTCACGCATGTCTTGGACATCGCGTGCGATCCGGTGTCCACTTCCCGGAATCCGATCATCGAGATGAGGGGCGCATGTTCACCACCCGCCCGACTCTGCAGGGCACCTTCGGGATGGTCTCCTCCACGCACTGGCTCGCGTCGTCCACGGCGATGGCGATGCTGGAGGGTGGCGGCAACGCCTTCGACGCCGCGGTCGCCGCCGGGTTCGTCCTGCAGGTCGTCGAGCCGCACCTCAACGGCCCGGCCGGCGACCTGCCGATCATCCTGGCGCCGGCCGGCGGACGCGTCGAGGTGCTGTGCGGGCAGGGCCCGGCCCCGGCCGGTGCGAGCGTCGAGCACTACACGGGCCTCGGGCTGGACCTCGTGCCCGGCACCGGACCGCTGGCCGCGGCCGTGCCCGGCGCGTTCGACGCCTGGATGCTCCTGCTGCGTGACCACGGCACCCGGTCGCTCGCCGACGTGCTGTCCTACGCCATCGGGTACGCGGAGCACGGGCATCCCGCCGTCGAGCGGATCGGGTCGGCCGTCGCGACCGTGCAGGAGCTCTTCGAGACGGAGTGGACGACCTCGGCCGCGCTCTACCTGCCGGATGGGCGCCCGCCGCGGCCCGGCGCGCTGCTGCGGAACCCGGCACTGGCGGCCACCTGGCGACGGGTGATCGCGGAGTCGACGGGGGCCGACCGCGAGGCCGAGATCGACGCCGCGCGCCGGGTCTGGCGCTCGGGGTTCGTCGCCGAGCACCTGGCCGCGGCTGCCGCCCGACCCACCATGGACACCTCCGGGGAGCGGCACACCGGCTGCCTCGACGGCGACGACCTCGCGGGCTTCGCAGCCTCCTACGAAGAGCCCGCGACCTTCACGTGGAACGGCTGGACGGTCGCGAAGCCCGGGTTGTGGAGCCAGGGCCCGGTGTTCCTGCAGCAGCTGGCCCTGTTGCCCGACGGCCTGCAGTACGACACCCCCGACTACGTGCACACACTGGTCGAGGGCACGAAGCTCGCGATGGCCGATCGCGAGGCCTGGTACGGCGACAGCACCGACGTGTCGCTCGACGCGCTGCTCGCCCCCGCCTACAACGACGCACGTCGCGCGCTCGTCGGCGAGCAGGCGTCGCACGAGCTGCGGCCCGGCCGGCCGGACGGTCGCGAGCCCCGGCTGGGCGCGCACGCGCTGGCCGCGGCGAGCGGCCTCGGCACCGCGCCGGTGAGCGCGGGCGCCGGGGAACCGACCGTCGCTGCGGACGGCGCCACCCGCGGCGACACCTGCCACGTCGACGTGGTCGACCGCTGGGGCAACATGGTGGCCGCCACGCCGAGCGGCGGTTGGCTGCAGTCCAACCCGGTCGTCCCCGAGCTGGGCTTCCCGCTCGGCACACGGCTGCAGATGGCGTGGCTGGAGCCCGGCCTGCCCAACTCGCTGGTGCCGGGCAGGCGCCCGCGCACCACCCTCAGCCCGTCGCTGGCCCTGCGCGACGGCGAGCCGGTGCTGGCGTTCGGCACTCCCGGCGGCGACCAGCAGGACCAGTGGTCGCTGCACTTCCTGCTCGCCGTCGCGCTCCGCGAGGACGTGCGCGGCGGGCTCGATCTGCAGGGCGCGATCGACGCGCCGAACTGGCACACCGACAGCTTCCCCAGCTCCTTCTACCCACGTGCGATGAACCCCGGGAGCGTGGTCGTCGAGTCGCGGATCGGCGAACGCACGATCGCGGAGCTGCGCCGCCGCGGGCACCACGTCACGGTGGGGGAGCCGTGGTCGGAGGGCCGCATGTGCGCGGTCGCCAGGGATCCGGGCACCGGGGTGCTGTCGGCCGGTGCGAATCCCCGCGGGATGCAGGGATACGCCGCCGGCAGGTGAGCCGTGGGAACCAGACCATCGGGGAGCTGGGAATGATCCGACGATCGCTCGTCGCGGCAGCAGTGCTCGTGTCCGTTCTGCTCGCCGGCTGCGTGCCCGTGCAGCCGCTCGCCCCGGCCGGCGAGCACGTCGACGTCGTCGGCTCCCCGGTCGGTGACCGGCCGGTCCGCCAGGGCGGCAAGCTCGTGATGGGGCTGTCGGCCGAACCCGACCGGCTCGACCCGACGACGTCGAGCTCGCTCTACACGCGCTACGTGATGAGCTCGATCTGCGAGAAGCTCTACGACCTCGATGCCGCCGGCACCATCGTCCCGCAGCTCGCCACGGCCCTCCCGACGATCTCGGCGGACGGGCTGACGGTCTCCTTCCCGGTGCGCACCGGGGTCCGGTTCGCCGACGGCACCCCTTTCGACGCGGCGGCCGTGCGCACCAGCCTCGAGCGGCACCTGAATCTGAAGGGTTCGCAGCGCAAGAGCGAGATGGGCGCGATCACGGGCATCGAGGCACCCACGCCGACGAGCATCGTCCTGCGCTACAAGACCCCGTTCGCGCCGATCACGGCGGCGCTGGCCGACCGGGCCGGAATGATCATGTCGCCGGCAGCGCTGCAGTCCGCGGGTGCCGACTTCGGCGACAAGCCGGTCTGCGTCGGCCCGTTCACGTTCGCGAAGCGGGTGCCGCAGACCTCGATCGAGGTCGTGCGGGACCCGCTGTACTACGACGCTGCGAAGGTCCACCTCGACGCCATCAGCTACCGGATCATGCCGGACGCCATCACCCGCGCCGCCAACCTGCGCTCGGGCGACGTGCAGGTGGCGGACACGATCTCCCCGCAGGACGTCGACGCGCTGGCGAAGGACCGGACCCTGCAGGTGCTCCAGGTCGGCTCGCTCGGCTACCAGGCCGTCACGATCAACACCGGCAACGTCGACGGCGCCGGCACGCCACCGAAACCCGTCGACACCCCGCTCGGCCGCGACCCACGGGTCCGCGCGGCCTTCGCGGCCTCCATCGACCGGCAGACGCTGGTGTCCACGGTGTTCAACAACTGGTTCGAGCCCGCCTGCTCGCCGATCGCCCCGCAGACGCCGTTCGCCTCGGCCGCGAGCAATGCCTGCCCGCCGTTCGACCCGGCCCGCTCCCGGCAACTGCTCGCCGAGGCCGGCCAGCCGGTGCCGCTCCCGGTGCGGATGCTGGTCTCCAACAGCCAGGACCAGCTGCGGTTCGCCCAGGCGCTGCAGGCCAGCGTGGCCGAGGGCGGGTTCGACCTCCAGATCGTGCCCGTCGAGTACTCGACCCTGCTCGACGTGCAGAAGCGCGGCAGCTTCGAGCTGCTGCAACTCGGCTGGTCGGGCCGGATCGACCCGGACGGCAACACCTCGCGCTTCCTGAGCACGCGCGCCTCGGCGAACTACGGCGGCTACTCCTCGCCCGAGTTCGACGACCTGATCGCCCGGGCGGCCCGCACCACGGACACCGCGGCGCGGGCTGAGCTGTACGGGCGCGCGACCGCGGTGATCCAGCGCGACAACCCCATCGTCTACACCTACCGGCTGCGGAGCCTGACCGTGCACTCCGCACAGGTTGCCGGCATCGAGGTCTACTCCGACGGCGTGGTCCGGCTCGGCCGCGCGGCCTTCCTGCCGGACGAGGAGGACTGATCCCGTGGTGCGCTACGTCGTGGACCGGCTCTGGCAGTCCGCGCTGACGCTGGTGCTCGCGTCGATCGTCGTGTTCCTCGGCGTCCGCGCGCTGCCCGGTGACCCGGCGCTCGCGATGGCGGGGGAGGAGGCCGATCCGGCGACGCTCGCGGCGGTGCGGGCCCAGCTCGGGCTCGACGAGCCGCTGCCCGTGCAGTACCTGCGGTTCGTCGGGAACGCAATCGGCGGCGACCTGGGCCGCTCCACCCGCACCGGTACTCCGGTGATCGAGATGATCGGTGCGACCCTGCCCGTGACCGTCCAGCTGGCCGTCTACGCCATGGTCATCGCGGTGCTCGCCGGGATGGCGGGCGGGGTGCTCGCGGCGGTGTACCGGGGGCGCTGGCCGGAGTGGCTGGCCAACGGCTTCTCGCTGACGGCGCTCTCGGTGCCGACGTTCTGGCTCGGCATCCTCGCGGTCGTCTACCTGGCGGTGCAGCTGGGGTGGTTCCCGGCATCGGGGTACGTCTCGCCGCTGGAGAGCCCGCTGCGCGCGGTCTACTACCTGACCCTCCCGGCGGCGATCCTCGGGTTGTCCCACGCCGCGGTGGTGCAGCGGCAGACCCGCTCGTCGATGGTCGGGGCGCTCACGGCCGACTACGTGCGCACCGCACGCGCGAAGGGCCTCGGCCGGGCCGCCGTGGTCTTCCGCTACGCGCTGCGCAACAGCCTGATCGTGGTGACCACCGTGATCGGCCTGCAGCTGGGCGGCCTCATCGCCGGGGCCGTCGTGACCGAGCGGATCTTCACCCTGCCCGGGATCGGCAAGCTGACCCTCGACTCGGTGTTCACCAGGGACTACCCGGTGATCCAAGCAGTCGTGCTGGTGATCACCACGTCCTACATCCTGATCAACCTGCTGGTCGACGTGCTGTACACGCTGGTCGATCCGCGCATCCGCGTGTCCGGGAGGGCCGCATGAGCACCATCGCCGCCCCGGCCCGCCGGCGGGCACTGCGCAAGCTCGCCCGCAACCCGATGGGCCTGGTCGGCGCGGTCCTGCTGCTGATCGTCGTGGTCGCGGGCGTGTTCGCGCCGTGGCTCGCCCCGTACCCGCCGGCGGAGGTCCACTTCGCGACCCCGTTCCAGCAGCCCGCGACCGTCGGCTTCGCGCTCGGCACCGACGACCTCGGCCGCGACGTGCTCTCCAGGGTGCTCCACGGGACCCGCGCGTCGCTGCAGGTCGGGTTCCTCTCGGTGCTGCTCGCCGTGGTCGTCGGGGTGCCGCTGGGGCTCGTCGCCGGCTACTGGCACCGGCTCGACGCGCTCGTCTCCCGACTCACGGACCTGATGCTGGCGTTCCCGTTCCTGGTGCTGGCGGTGGGCCTGGCCGCGATCAACGGCGGCGGGATCGGCAACGCGGCCGTCGCGCTGGGGATCGCGAACATCCCGACGATGATCCGGATCGTGCGCGCGGAGACGTTGCGGCTCAAGGAGAGCGACTTCGTGCTGGCGGCGACGGCGATGGACGCCGGCCCGGTGCGCATCCTCGCCCAGCACATCCTGCCGAACGCGATCTCGGCGATCATCGTCCAGGCCACCGTGATCATGCCGGCGGCGGTGCTCGGCGAGGCGGTGCTGTCGTTCCTGGGGCTCGGCATCCAACCGCCGGCACCCAGCCTCGGGATCATGCTGTCGGACGCGCAGCAGTTCCTGTTCCGGACGCTGTGGCCCGGCGTGTTCCCCGGGATCGCGATCGCGGTGATCTGCCTGGGCTTCAACCTGTTCGGCGACGCACTGCGCGACGCGCTGGACCCGAAGACCGTGAGCGAGGGGCACTGATGGACACCCCGTTGCTGGAGATCGTCGACCTGCACGTCGCGTTCGGCGGCGCCGAGGTCGTGCACGGGGTGAGCCTGGCGGTGCAGCCCGGTGAACGGGTGGCGGTGGTGGGCGAGTCCGGCTCCGGCAAGTCGACGACGGCGCACGCGATCATGGGCCTACTGCCGGGCAACGGGCGCGTCACGTCCGGCCGGATCCTGTTGCGCGGTGAGGACGTCACGCACGCGGACGAGGCGCGGCTGCTCCGGCTGCGCGGTCGCGAGGTCGGGCTCGTGCCGCAGGATCCGATGTCCAACCTCAACCCGGTCGCGCGGATCGGGAAGCAGGTCGCGGAGACGCTGCTCGTGCACGGGTTGGCGACGCGGCGCGAGGCCGCGGCGCGCGCCGTCGAGGTACTGGCCGAGGCGGGACTCCCCGAACCTGCGCGGCGGGCCCGCCAGTACCCGCACGAGTTCTCCGGTGGCATGCGCCAGCGCGCGTTGATCGCGATCGCGCTGGCGTGCCGCCCGCAGCTGCTCGTCGCGGACGAGCCGACCTCGGCGCTCGACGTGACCGTGCAGCAGCAGATCCTGGACCGCCTCGAGGCGCTGACCAGCGAGCTGGGCACGGCGTTGTTGCTGGTCACCCACGATCTCGGGCTCGCGGCCGACCGGGCGGACCGGATCGTCGTGATGTCGGAGGGACGGGTCGTGGAGACCGGTCCGACGCGCGAGGTGCTGACGAAGCCCCAGCACGAGTACACCCGGCGGCTGGTGGCGGCCGCGCCGTCACTGAGCGCGGCCCGCGTCGCCGCCCCGGCCGTCGCTGCCGACCCCGAGCCGCCCGTGCTGGCCCTGGAGGGTGTCTCGAAGGACTACCGGATCCGCGGCCGCGGCGGCGTCCTGCGCGCCGTCGACGACGTGTCGTTCGAGGTCCGGCGCGGCCGCACCACGGCGATCGTGGGGGAGTCCGGGTCGGGCAAGACGACGGTCACGCGGATGGTGCTCGGGCTCGTGCCGGTCACCGGCGGTGTCATCCGGCTCGACGGCGACGACATCGTCGGCATGCGCGGCGCCCGGATGCGCGCGGCCCGGCGGGCGATGCAGCCGGTGTTCCAGGACCCGTACGGCTCGCTCGACCCGATGTTCACCGTCGAGCGCCTGATCGCCGAACCCCTGCGGATCTTCAAGGTCGGGAGCAAGGCCGGCCGCGCGGGGCGGGTGCGCGAGCTGCTCGATCACGTCGCGCTGCCCGCCGCCGTGGCGCAGCGCTACCCCAACGAGCTGTCGGGCGGGCAGCGCCAGCGCGTCGCCATCGCCCGCGCGCTGGCCCTCGATCCGCAGCTGGTGGTCTGCGACGAAGCAGTGTCCGCGCTCGACGTCATCGTGCAGGACCAGATCCTGCGGCTGCTGCGGACGCTGCAGGACGATCTCGGGCTGAGCTACCTGTTCGTCTCCCACGATCTCGCCGTCGTCCGGGAGATCGCCCACGACATCGTCGTGATGCGGGAGGGCCGTGCCGTGGAGCAGGGCGCGACCGACCAGGTGCTCGACCGGCCGCAGGCGGCCTACACGCAGCAGCTGCTCGACGCGGTGCCGGGCCGGGCGGCGGACCGGGCACTGCTCTCCGGCGGCTGACACACCCCGGGGATACGTCCTCCTGCACGCGGTTTCACAGGGCGCGATCATCGGCGGCGCGTTCGGCACCTCCTGGTCGGTGGCCGGCTACCTGGCCGCTCGGCGAGAGTTGGTGTTGATCAAGGGCAAAAGGTCGCTCGCGGAGATCATCAAACGACCTTTTGCCCTTGATCGACGAAAGCCCTACGGCCGCTGATCAGTCGCGGAGCTGGGCCACCCCGGGGGTGCTCTGTGTCCCGGTACGGTGCATCCGGGCCCGCCCGTCGCGGTGTGGCTCGACGAGCGATGTCGGGAAAGGGCACATGTCGGCACGGCGGACGAACGACACCGGGTCCCATCCCGCCGACAGCACGGCCGTCAGCAAGTCGCAGCTGGCCTACGAGTGGCTGCGGGTGCGGATCGCGCGGCACGAGTTCGGTCCCGGCTACCGCTTGGTGCTCTCCGAGATCGCAGACGCGACGGGGATGAGCGTGGTGCCGGTCCGGGAGGCCGTGCGCCGCCTGGAGGCCGAGCGGTTGGTGACGTTCGAGCGCAACGTCGGTGCGCGGGTGGCGATGGTCGACCCCGACGAGTACGTCCACTCCATGCAGGCGCTCGGCGTCGTCGAGGGGATCGCCACGGCGCTGGCCGCGCCATTGCTGGCAGCGGCCGAGCTGGAGCAGGCGCGCGAGGTCAACCGACGGCTGGCCGCACTGCTGGACGAGTTCGACCCGCACGCCTTCACGGTGCTGAACCAGGAGTTCCACGCACTGCTGTTCCAGGCGTGCCCGAACCCGCAGCTCCTCGATCTCGTGCACAGCGGCTGGGCCCGCCTGGCCGGCCTGCGGGACTCCACGTTCGCGTTCGTCCCGTCCCGCGCCCGGGAGTCGGTCGCCGAGCACGACCACATCCTGGACCTGGTCGCGGAGGGTGCCGACGCGCTGGCGATCGAGCTGGCTGCGCGCAACCACCGGTGGGCCACGATGGAGGCGTTCCTGCGGTCCCGCGCCTCCGTCCCAGGTGGAGCCGGCGGAGGCTGACAGCTCTCCGCGCACAACCACTTGAAATCATGTTCCATGTTCGCCAGACTGGCAGACGTGAAGATCATGACGATCTACGCGCACCCGGCGGACACCATCACCAACTGCGGCGGCACGCTCGCGCGCCACGCGGCCCGGGGCGACGAGGTCGTCGCCCTGATCCTCACCCACGGCGGTCGCATCCACCCCAACGTCTACGCCGAGGAATGGCGCAAGGACGACCCGACGTCCGCCGTCGTCGACGCCGATCTCGACGCAGTCGTCGCGAACAAGAAGGCGGAGCTGGCGCGGGCGGCGGAGATCGTCGGGATCCGCGAGGTGATCACCCTCGACGAGGACGACTCCGGCGCGTTCCCGGCCGAGGCCATGGCCGACCGGGTCGCGCAGGAGGTCGCCGCGCAGCGCCCGGACGTCGTCATCTGCGACTACCCGATGAACCCGACGGTGTGGAACCCGCACACCACGGCCACCGTGACGGCGCTGGCCGGCCTGGGCCGCGCGTCGACCTACCTGCGCAACCTCGACGGCCAGGCCGAGTTCGACGTCAAGCAGGTGTTCTTCACGTCGCTGCCGGTGTTCACCACCGACGGCCTGTCGACGAACGGGATGCGCAACGACGTCTACGTCGACATCACTCCGGTGGTCGGCACCAAGGTCGCGGCCATGGACCAGTTCGTGAGCCAGGGCTATGACGGGCTGTTCGCGCGCAAGCTGATCGAGTCGAACAACGGCGAGCACGGCCGCGTGGCCGGGGTGAACTTCGCCGAGGCGTTCTACCGGATGCGGTGCGAGACCCATGACGCGCTTCCGGTGGCGGAGCGGGCGTGGGAGGTGGACCCGCTCACGCGGCATCGCACGTACTCCACGATCGACCTGCGCGCGAGCCATCCCGTCCGATGACCGGGATCGTCGTCGTCGGCACGGGGTTCATCGCCGACCTGCACCTGGCCGCCATCCGGGTCTCGGACCGCGCGCACCTGGCCGGGCTCGTCGACACCGATCCCGGACGCGCAGCCACGGCGGCGCGCACCAACGGTGGGGCACGCGCCACGACGGACCTCGACGAGGCCCTGGCCTGGGGCGACGCCGACGCGGTGATCGTCGCGACGCCGAACGACAGCCATGCGCCGATCGCGCGACGTGTCGCGGCTGCGGGCAGGCACCTGCTCATCGAGAAGCCGATGGCGATCACCGTCGAGGACGCGCTGGCCGTTCGTGCCGCGTTCTCCGACCGGGTGCTCGCGGTAGCGCACACCCATCGGGCCTACGACTACTCGCGGTCGGTTCACGACGTGATCCGCTCCGGGGCGATCGGTCGCCCGCTCGCGGTGCGGCTGGCGTTCCTCGGCGGCTGGATCTGGGGCGACTGGCGGGCCTGGGTGCTCGATCCCGACCGGTCGGGAGGGCACGTTCTGCACAACGGCGTGCACCTGCTCGACACGGTCTCGTGGTGGATGGGGGAGCGGCCGCACACGATGTTCGCCCGCGGCCGCCGGCAGACCACCGCGCAGCAGACGCTCGACGACCACCTGGAGCTGGTGCTGTCGTTCCCCGGCGGCGGGGTCGCGGCCTGCGAGATGAGCCGTGCGCACCGGCCGGCGCGCCTGGCCGCCCGGGACGTCCTCGTGGTGGGTACCGAGGGCACGATCGCGCAGCCCGCCGGTGGGGACGCGGGTGAGCTGGCCGACGAGTCCGGTGTCAGCGGGCTGCCGGCGCCGGGTGGTGACGCGTTCGCGCTCCAGCTGGACGGCTTCCTCGACGCGATCGCCGGTGGTGCCCCGCTGGCCGGGCCCGCCGACGGGGTGTTCTCCATCGCGATGGCCGTCGCGGCCCAGCGGTCCATCGAGACGGGAGCGCCGGTCGCGATCGCCGAGCTGCTGCCTGAGGGGTGGGACGCGTGACCCGGGTGCTGCTCGTCGGCCGGGCAGGGCTCGTCGACGGCCAGGACCACCAGACCGCGATGCTCGAACCGGCGCTGCGTGCGCACCCGGGGTTCACGGTGGTCGGCTCGGTCGCCGACCTCGCGACCGCGGATCTCGCCGAGATCGACGCGGTCAGCGTGTGCGTGCCGCCCGACGAGCGTGCCGGCACCGTCGTGGCCGCCCTGGACGCGGGCCTGCACGTGCTGGCCGACAAGCCGCTCGCGATGGCGCCCGCCGAGGTGGCGCGCATCGCCGTCGCCCAGCGGCGGGCCGGCACCGCGCTCGCCGTCGCCCTGCACCAGCGGTTCCAGCCCATGGTGGCGGCCGCCGCCGCGGCGCTCGCCGCCGGCCGCGTCGGGCTGCCGTGGAACGTGCAGGCCGACCTGCTGGTGGCAGGTGGCGATCCGGTGCCGGACGAGCTGGACAACCTGGCCTGCCATCCCGTCGACGCGGTGCTCGCGATGACCGGGCTGGCCGTGCAGCGGGTGTACGCCCGGTCGCCGGGCGACGGGCTGGTCCTGCTGCTGCTCGACCACGAGCAGGAGCTGACCAGCACGATCCTGGTCGGCCGGACAGGGCCGCGGCTGGGCATGCTGCCCGCCAGCACCGCGGTGCACCGCTACCGGGTCGCCGGCACCCACGGCACCGCGACGTTCGACCTCACGAAGCCGGCGCTCGACGTCAGCACCGCCACCACGCACGAGCGCCGGCGAACCGGGCCGGACAGCGTCGCGCTGCTGGTCGCCGACTGGCACGACGCGATCCGGGACGCCCGCCCGCCCCGCGCGTCGATCCGCGAGGCGGTCGCGGTCGCCGAGGTGCTCGGCGCGGCGCGGCGCTCACTGGAGTCCGGCCGCCCCGAAGCGATCAAGGAGGAGGAGCGCGCATGAGACTGGTGTCCTACCGGCGCGCGGGCGCCGTGCGGCACGGACGCCTCGACGGTGACGTGGTCACGGAGCTCGGTGATGGCGACGTCACCGCGGTGATCACCGGCGCCGACGAGCAGGGCGGCGCCGAGGTGGCGCTCGCCGAGGTCGAGCTGCTCGCCCCGATCCAGCGGCCGGGGAAGCTGCTCGCCGTCGCCGCGAACTACCAGGACCACGTCAAGGAGGGCGGCGGGCCCGCGCTGGACCGCTCCCGGCTCTCGCCGCGGCTGTTCCTCAAGCCGCCGACCGCGATCGTCGGGCCCGACGCCGTCGTCGCGGTGCCGGACGTGACGAGCCGGATGGACTGGGAGGCCGAGCTCGGCGTCGTCATCGGGCGCGGGGGCCGGCACCTCGCCGTCGAGGACGCGCTCGAAGCGGTGTTCGGCTACGTCGCCGCCAACGACGTGTCGGCCCGCTCGCTGGACCTGGGCTACGAGCGCGACACCGACGACGCCGCCGTGAAGTTCTTCGACTGGCTCGAGGGCAAGTGGTGCGACGGGTTCGCGCCGATGGGCCCGTGGATCCTGACCGCCGACGAGGTGCTCGACCCGCAGGAGCTCGGCGTCCGGCTGACGCTCAACGGTGAGGTGCGCCAGTCCGGCAGCACCGCCGACATGATCTTCACGGTGGCCGAGCTGGTCGCCTTCGCCTCCCGGCTGATGACGCTCGAACCGGGGGACGTGCTGCTCACGGGCACCCCGGCCGGGGTCGGCGCCGCGAGCGGGCGCTTCCTCACCGCCGGCGACGAGATGACCGTGACCGTCGACGGCCTCGGCTCCCTGACGACGAAGGTGGCCTGATGACTGCCGATGCGCTGCTCGCGGCCCTTCCCGCCGAGCCGCCCGAGCTGACCGCGCGCGAGCAGGTGCAGCCCGTCGCGCGGCACGGTCGGGTGCTCGTGGCATCCGGGCAGGTCGCTGCCGGGCCGGACGGGCTGGTCGCGACCGGGCTCGTCGGCGATGCGGTGGACCTCGCGACCGCCAAGCTCGCCGCCTGGGTGTGCGCCCGCAACGTGCTGGAGGCCGTGCGCGTGGAAGCGGGCGGGCTGGACTCCGTGCGGGCGGTGCGGATCACCGTCTACGTGGCGAGCGCGCCCGGGTTCACCGAGCAGCACCTCGTCGCGGACGCGGCCACGCGCGTGCTGTACGAGGTGCTGGGGTCTGAGCGCGGTGCGCACGCCCGCGCGGCGATCGGCGTGGCCGGCCTCCCGCTGGGCAGCGCCGTCGAGGTGGACGGCATCTTCGAGCTGGACGAGGCTGACCGTGCCGGATCTGCTCGTCCGCGGGGGCGACGTCGTCGACGGCACGGGTGCGCCCGCGCGCCGCGCCGACGTCCTCGTCCGGGACGGGCGGATCTTCGCGGTGGCCGACGGCGGTGTCGCGCCGCTGCCCGGGGTGCCTGTGGTGGAGGCCGCCGGTCGGCTGGTGCTGCCCGGGTTCGTCGACATCCACACCCACTCCGACCTGACCCTGCTCTCCAGCCCCGCCGCACGCAGCGCCGTGCACCAGGGCGTGACCACCGCGGTGGTCGGCAACTGCGGGCTCGGCACCGTGCCCGTCCCCGAAGACCCGGCCGAGCAGGCGCAGCTCCGGGCCGCGGTGGCCTACCTCGATCTCGATCCGACGGTCGCGTGGACGTGGCGCGACCTGCCCGGCTACCGCGCCGCGCTCGCTGCTGCCCGGCCCAGCACCAACGTCGGGGTGCTGGCCGCGCACCTGCCGCTGCACACCGCGGTGCTCGGGTACACCGACCGGGCGCCCGACGCTGCCGAGCTCGCGACGCTGCGCCGGCTGCTGCACGAGCAGCTGGAGGCGGGCGCGCTCGGCCTGTCCACCGGGCTCGCCTACGCGCCGCTGACCACCGTGCAGGAGCCGGAGCTGGTGGCGCTCGCCGAGGTCGTCGCCGCGCACGACGCGCTGTTCGCCTGGCACGTGCGCGACTACGGCGACGCGCTCCTGGAGTCGGTGGCGCAGGTGCTGCGCGTCGCGCGGACGAGCGGTGCCCGGGTGCAGATCTCGCACCTCGTCGGGGTGGGGCGGCGCAACTGGGGCCGGGTGCGCGCCGCGCTCGACCTCGTCGACGAGGCGCTGGCCGACGGCGTCGACGTGGGCGTCGACGTCTACCCGTACCTGGCCGGCAACTGCCCGCTGAGCCAGCTGCTGCCGGCGTGGGCGCAGCCGGTCGGAGCGCTGGATCTCCGCGATCACGTTGTGCGGCAGCGGATCCGGGACGCATGGGTAGGCCAGCCGGTGGGCTGGGACGAGATCACGGTGAGCCGCGCGCCCGACGCGGGCACTGTCCGGAACCACCGTCGCCGAGCTCGGCGGCGACGACGCGGCGCTGGATCTGCTGGCCGTCCACGGCAACGACGTGATGATCACCGCGGGCGGCCGCAGCCCCGACGACCTGCGTGACGTGCTCACCCATCCCGCCGCGGTCGTCGCGTCGGACGGGCAGGCGATCGACCCTTCCGGCCCCACTGGCGTCGGTGTCCCGCATCCCCGGTCGTTCGGCTGCTTCCCGCGGTTCCTGCGCGACCACACCGGGCCCGGCGGGCTCCCGTTCACCGAAGCCGTGCGACGGTGCACCTCAGCACCCGCGACGCGGATCGGCCGCCGTGACCTGGGCAGGATCGCCGCCGGTGGGCGCGCCGACCTGGTCGTCGTCGACCGCGACCGGCTCCGCGACGTCGCCACCTACGCCGATCCGCAGCGCCACCCCGAGGGCGTGGTGGTGGTGATCGTGGGCGGCGAGGTCGTCGTGGACGATGCACGCCACACCGGCGCCGGCCCCGGCACCGTGCTCGGCCCGAGGATGGAGTGACGATGCCCCCCAGACGATCCACGAAGGTGGAGGCGGTGGCCGAGAGCCCGGGCGGCACGTCGAACTACCACACCCAGGCCCTGAACCGCGGCCTGCTGGTGATGGAGCTGCTGGCGCGCGAGGTGTCGCCGCTGACGCTGACCGACCTGCACGCCGGCACCGAGCTGCCCAAGCCGACCCTGGTGCGGCTGCTCACCGCGCTCGTCGAGCTGCAGTACGTGGTGCGCGTCGACGAGCGGCCGGCTTTCCGGCTGGGGCACAAGGTGCTGGCTCTGGGCCGCGCCTACGCGAAGGGGCTCGACATCTCGCAGGCCGCCGGCGGCTACCTGGACGAGCTGGCCGCGCAGACCCGGCAGACCTCCAACCTCGGCGTGCTGGACGGGACGCGCGTGCTGCACGTGTGCGTGCGCGTACCGGACCGGCCGCTGCGGTTCGAGACCGCGGTCGGCGCGCGGGCCCACACCTACTGCACGGGGTTGGGGAAGCTGTTGCTCTCCCGGCTGGCCCCGGCGGAGGTCGCCGCGCACGTCGAGCCGTTCGAGGCGTTCACCGAGCACACCATCGGCGACCTCGCCGCGCTGGAGCGGGACCTCGCGAAGACGCGGCGGCGCGGCTACGCGTTCGACGACAACGAGCACAGCGAGGGGCTGCGCTGCCTGGCCGTCCCGGTGGAGGTGGCGGGCACGACGATCGCCGCCGTCAGCGTCTCCGGACCCGCCGCCGAGTTCGGCTCCGCCAACCAGAGCCGCTACCTGGAGCTGCTGCACGAGGCCGCCGCGGCGCTCGTCGCCGACCAGGAGGTCGTCGACGCGCTCGCCACCATCACGACCGGCCACACCTGACCTGATCTGACCTGGAGGCACACGGTGATCGACGTCCACACCCACTGCCAGCGCCACGAGCACTGGGGACCGGAGTGGGACGACAACTGGAAGCCGGTCTACGGCCACGACTGGGTCGACGTCGAGCCGGAGGTCTACGACGCGGCGATGGCCGAGGCCGGCGTGGAGCTGGCGTTCGTGTTCGGCATGAAGGCCACGAAGGCCGGCGTCGGCATGTCGAACGAGTACACCGCCGGGTTCTGCGCCGCGACGAGCACCCCGACGCTCGGGTTCATGTCGCTGGACCTCTCCGATCCCGACGTCATGGACCAGCTGCGCGACGGGCTCGCCCGCGGCCTGCGCGGGATCAAGCTCTATCCCGTGCTGGCGCACTTCGACCCTCGCGACCCGGCCCACGATCCCGTCTACCGAGCGGCCGCCGACAACGGGCTGGTCGTGCTCTGGCACATGGGCGCCACCCCCAGCGCGGCCGGTGATCTCGCGCTCTCGGACCCACTGCTCGTCGATCACGTGGCGGTGCGCCACCCCGATCTCACCCAGATCATCGCCCACCTCGGACACCCGTGGCAGCGCGAGACGATGCTGGTGCTGCGCAAGAACACGCGGGTGTTCTCCGACGTCAGCGCCTCGTGGGCGCGCCCGTTCGACGGCTTCCACGCGCTGGTGCGGGCCCAGGAGTGGGGCGTGGTCGACAAGCTGCTGTTCGGCTCGGACTACCCGATGTGGACCCCGCTGGAGGCCGCCGAGGGCCTGCGCGCGGTGGGGGAGCTGCGCGCCGGAAACCTCCCCTACGTGCAGCAGGAGACGCTCGACCGGCTGCTGGAGCACGATCCACGCAAGGCACTCGGCCTGTGACGGGTCTTGGTGACCTGCCCACACCCTGCCTGCTCGTCGACACCGATCGCCTCGATCGCAACCTCGACGACGTCGCCGCGCAGATGCGCGCGGCCGGGGTGGCGCTGCGCCCGCACGTCAAGACGTCCAAGAGCGCCGCGGTACTGCGCCGCCAACTCGACCACGGCGCGATCGGGCTCACCGCCGCCACCCCGGCCGAGGTCACGCTGCTGCTCGACGCCGGGGTGCCCGACGTGCTGTGGGCGCACCAGCCGGTGGGGCCGGCGAAGGTCGCGTTCGCCGTCGAGGCGGCCCGCACGGGCGCGCTCACCGTGGCCGTCGACTCGGTGGCGGTCGCCGCGCCGCTGTCGGCCGCCGCGGATGGCGGCGAGATCCCGTACCTGATCGAGATCGACGTCGGGACGGGCCGCGCGGGCGTCGCGCCGGATGCCGCGGTCGCGCTGGCCGATGAGCTGGCCACGCTGCCGGGCCTGCGCCTGCGCGGGGTCTTCACCCACGAGGGTTTCCTCGCCCGCTACGGGCGGGACCGGGCCGGGCTGGAGGCAGCCGGGCGGGCGGCCGCCGAGGAGCTGGCCGCGACGGCCGCCGCGCTGCGCGCCGCCGGGCACCCGGTCGAGGTGGTGTCCATGGGCTCGACGCCGGGCATCACGTCAGGGCCGCGCGTGGACGGCATCACCGAGGCCCGCCCCGGCACCTACGTCTACTTCGACCGCAACCAGGTCAACCTCGGCAGCGCCGGCGTGGAGCAGTGCGCGCTGACCGTGCTCACGCGCGTGGTCAGCCGGCCGCGGGCCGGCACCGCGATCGTCGACGCGGGGATCAAGGCGCTGAGCTCCGACGCCAGCAACATCCTCAATGGACACGGGCTGGTGTGCGATGCCCATGCGCAACCGGTCGACGGCCTGGAACTGGGAACCGCCCACGAGGAGCACGGGTTCGTGACCGGTGGCGCAGCCGACGCGCTGGCGGTCGGCGACCTGCTGCGGATCGTGCCGAACCACGCCTGCGGCACGGTCAACATGTGGAGCGGCGCCACGGTGGTGGACGGCGCCGGTGCCGTCCGCGATCACTGGCCGATCACGGCTCGTCACTGACGCAAAACCTTGTTCCACGTCACATCCGGCGATAACCTGAAACATCTTTTCGTGTTGCGGGAGGAGTGGGTCGGTGCGCGTGTCCAGACCGGTTCGACTGATCACGGCAGTGGTCGCGGCGCTCGCCGCGGTGGCCGCCTGCTCCGGCCCCGAGACGGGTGGCGGGGCCTCGGGCGAGGGCAGCTCGCTCAGCATCTTCCTGTACCAGAAGCCCACCGGTGTGTTCAGCCCGCTGGCGCCCGGTTCCGGCCCTGATCAGCAGGTCATGTCGCTGATCTACGACAGCCTGATGACCACCGATCCCGATCTGAAGCTGGTGCCGCAGCTGGCGGAGAAGGTCGACGTCTCGCCCGACGTCCGCACGTTCACCTTCACCCTCCCGACGGGGCTGAAGTGGAGCGACGGCCAGCCGCTCAGCGCCGCCGACGTGGTCTTCACGTTCCAGGCGATGGCCAACCCGAAGAGCACCAGCGCGCTCGCCGGCACGATGCGCGCCGTCGAGGGCGTCGCGGACGTCGCCGCCGGCAAGGCCACCGAGGCCAGCGGGTTCAGCGCCCCGGACGACCACACGTTCGTGATCCGCACGGTGGCGCCCAACTACGGGATCCTCGCCCAGGTCGCGCGCACGGTGATCATCCCCAAGCACGTGCTGAGCTCCGTGCCGATCGAGAAGCTCGCCGCCGACCCGTTCTTCCGCAACCCGACCGTCGGCACCGGGCCCTACCAGTTCGTGGCCAACCGGGTCGACCAGTACGTCGAGCTGGCCGCCAACCCGAACTACCGCAAGCCCGTCGGCGTGCAGCGGCTGTTCCTCAAGCCGGTGACGGCCGACGTCGCCACCGCCCAGCTGGGCACGGGTGAGATGGACATCGCGAACATCTCGCCGACCGAGCGGTCCACCGTGGAGGGCCTCGACTCCGTCGCCCTGTCCACGTCCAAGGACGGCGGGTTCGTCCGCATCACCCTCAACCAGACCCAGCCGCGGTTCGCCGATCCGCGGGTGCGCCAGGCGTTCCTGTACGCGATCGACCGCAAGGGCATCGTGAACGCGGCGCTGCCCGGTGTGGGCACGGTCCGCAACTCGTCGTTCGATCCGTCGGTGTCCGGCGACCTGCCCGACTACGCCGCCGATCCGGCGAAGGCCAAGCAACTGCTCACCGACGCCGGCTTCGACTTCGCCGCCCCGGTGACGCTCGCCTGGATCGCCGGCAGCAACCCCGACCGCGACGCGGCCGCGACAGCGGTGCAGGCGCAGCTGGCGGCGATCGGCGTCAACGCGAAGCTGCAGTCGGTCGACCCGTCCTGGCCCACCGAGGCGTTCAAGAAGATGGCGTTCGACATGTTCCTGTTCGGCGGCGGCAACTACGCGGCGGACTCCTGGACGATCAATACGATCGTCGGCTGCGACCAGGGCACCCCGGTGGGCGGCAACATCGGCAAGTTCTGCGATCCCAAGCTGGACGACCTGATGAAGCAGGCCAACGCCACCGCCGACGAGGGCACCCGGCTGGGCCTCTACAAGCAGGCGGCGGGGATCGAGAACCAGCAGGTCTCCTACCTGTGGCTGTACAACTCGGGCGCGCTCTGGGCGGTGAACAAGCGCGTGCAGAACTTCACCGGCCTGAGCCCGATCGGCGGCGGGTTCTGGCACCCGGAGAACTGGCAGGTCGAGGGCTGATGGCGGCACACCTGCTGCGGCGACTGCTGGTCAGCCTCGGCGTGCTCGTCCTGATCTCCATCGGGATCTTCGTCCTGATCAGGTCGGCGCCGGGCGACCCGGTGGCGATGATGATCCCGCCGGAGAACATGGGCCCGGGCAGCGAGGCGTTCGTGGCGGCGAAGCGGGTCGAGCTCGGCCTCGACCAGCCGCTGCCCGTGCAGTACGTGCTCTGGCTGGGCCACGCGCTGACCGGCGACCTGGGCTACTCGATCGGCACCGGGCAGCCGGTCGCGGAGATGCTGGCCGAACGGGCCGGTCCGACGGTGTACCTGATGGGCCTGAGCCTGCTGCTGGCGCTGCTGATCGCGGTGCCGCTGGGCCTGTTCGCGGCCGTGCGGAAGAACTCCGGCGTCGACTACACCGCCAGCGTGCTCACCCTCGGCGCGGTCTGCCTGCCGCCGTTCTTCGTCGGGATCATGGGCATCTACGTGTTCTCGCTGAAGCTGGGCCTGCTGCCCTCGGCGGGCATGTCCACGCCGGGCCGGCGCAGCACCGGGGACGCGCTGCTGCACCTGATCATGCCGCTGGCCATCCTCGGCTTCGCCTACGCCGGCGTGCTGACCCGGTACGTGCGCAGCAGCGTCATCGGGGAGCTGACCCTCGACTACGTGCGCACCGCCGTCGCGAAGGGGGCGGGCCAGGCCAGGGTCCTCACCCGGCACGTGCTGCGCAACGCGTTGATCCCGGTGATCACGGTGGTGGCCATCCTGATCCCGCAGCTGCTCGCGGGGGCGGTGGTGATCGAGGCCGTGTTCGCCTGGCCGGGCATGGGGCAGCTGGCGGTGAAGGCCGTGACCGCGCGCGACTACCCGGTGGTGATCGGGTTCGCGATGGTCGTCGCCGTGCTCGTGCTGATCTGCAACATCGTCGCCGATGTGCTCTACACGGTCGTCGACCCGAGGGTGCGCCTGCGATGACCGCCATCTCCCCGCTCCCGACCACCCGCGAGCTGGTCAAGGACCTGCGCTCGCCCGGGCGCATGGCGATGCGCCGCTTCCTGACCAACCGGCTCGCGGTCGCCGGGCTGGCGGTGCTGCTGTTCGTCGTGCTGGTGTCGGTGTTCGCCGGCCCGCTCGCGGGCCACGATCCCGACCTCGTCGATCTCGCCGCGGTGCGGCAGCCGCCCAGTGGCGCGCATTGGCTGGGCACCGACAACTCCGGGCGCGACGTGCTCTCGCGGCTGCTGCACGCCGGCCAGGTGTCGCTGCTCGTCGGGTTCGTCGCCGCCTTGCTGGCCTGCACGATCGGCACCGTGCTCGGCGCGGTGGCCGGCATCGTCGGCGGCTGGGTGGACGCCGCGATCATGCGGGCCGCCGACATCTTCCTGTCGTTCCCGTCCATCGTCGTGCTGATCGTGGTGTCGGGGATCCTCGGGCCGAGCGTCACCACGATGGTGCTCGCGTTCGGCATCTTCACCTGGCCCACGTCGGGACGGGTGGTGCGGGGCATCACGCTCTCGCTGCGCGAGCGCGAGTTCCTGCAGGCCGCCCGCGGGTTCGGAGCGCGGATCCCGTGGCTGGTCACCCAGCACGTCGTACCCGCGGTGCTGGGCTCGGTGGTCGTGGTGGCGACGCTGGAGGTCGCCCAGGCGATCCTGCTGGAGGCCACCATGTCGTTCCTGGGGCTGGGCGTGCAGCCGCCCGCGGCCAGCTGGGGCAACATGCTCACCGAGGCGCAGCGGTTGACCGTGATCAGCCAGATGCCGTGGCTGTGGGTGCCGCCCGGCCTGGCCGTCGCGATCACCGTGCTCGCCGTCAACGTGGTCGGCGACGGGCTGCGCGACGCGATCGACCCGAGGTCGCGCTGATGGACCTCACCAAGGGCGCCGCACTGCTGTCCGTCCGCGACCTCACGGTCCGGTTCCGCACCGACGAAGGCCCCGTCACCGCCGTTGCCGGGGTGTCGTTCGACGTCGCCGACGGCGAGACCGTCGCGATCGTCGGGGAGTCGGGCTCGGGCAAGACCGTCACCGCGATGTCGATCCTCGGGCTGCTCCCGCCGGCTGCCGAGCGCTCGGGCAGCGTGCTGCTGCGCGGGCGCGACCTCCTCGCGCTGTCCGAGCGGGAGCTGCGCTCGGTCCGCGGCGGCGACGTCGGCATGATCTTCCAGGACCCCATGACCGCGCTCAACCCGGTGCACCGCGTGGGCCGGCAGATCGCCGAGGTGGTGCTGCTGCACTCCTCCGTCGGGGCCGCGGCCGCGCACGACCGCGCCGTCGAGCTGCTGCGGCTGGTGGGGATCGCGCAGCCGGAGGAACGGGCGCGGCAGTACCCGCACGAGTTCTCCGGCGGCATGCGCCAGCGCGTCATGATCGCGATGGCGATCGCCAACGACCCCGACCTGCTGATCGCAGACGAGCCGACGACGGCCCTCGACGTCACCGTCCAGCAGCAGGTCCTCGATCTACTCGCGGTCGCTCGCAGCAAAGCCGGCGCCGCGACCGTCCTGATCACGCACGATCTCGGCGTCGTCGCGGAGATGGCGGAGCGGGTACTGGTGATGTACGCGGGCCGCATCGTCGAGGAGGCCGACGTCTACTCCCTGTTCGCGCAGCCGCGCCACCCGTACACAGTCGGGCTGTTGCACAGCGTGCCGCGGCTGGACACCGACGCCGGGCTGCTGGAACCGATCCCCGGCAGCCCGCCGAGCCGGGGAGCGGTCGAGGGGGGCTGCGCGTTCGCCTCGCGCTGCGCGATGGCCCGGGAACGCTGCCGGCTGGAGCGGCCGGAGGCGATCGACCTCGGTGGCGGCCGCCGCAGCGCCTGCCACTTCCACGAGGAGCTGGCCGATGTCTCCGTCTGAACTCTTGCGGGTCGAGGACCTGGTCAAGCACTTCCCCGTCCGCGGCGGGTTCCTGCGCCGGGCGCACGGTGCCGCCCGCGCCGTCGACGGGGTGTCGTTCGCGCTGCGCAAGGGCGAGACGCTCGGGCTGGTGGGGGAGTCGGGGTGCGGCAAGACCACCACGAGCCGGCTCGCGGTGCGGCTGCTCGAGCCGACATCCGGGCGGATCCTGCTGCACGGCGAGGACGTCACTCACGCCCGCGACGCCGCGCTGCGGGCGCTGCGCCGCGAGGTGCAGATCGTGTTCCAGGACCCGTACGCGTCGCTGTCGCCGCGCATGACCGTGCACGATCTGGTGGCCGAGCCGCTGCGCATCCAGGGGCTCTACCGGGACGGCGGCGCCGCGCGGGTGCGCGAGCTGATCGAGTTGGTCGGGCTCGCCGCCGAGCACGAGACCCGCTACGCCCACGAGTTCTCCGGCGGCCAGCGCCAGCGGATCGGCATCGCCCGCGCGCTCGCCTTGGCGCCCAGCGTGTTGCTGCTCGACGAGCCGGTGTCGGCGCTGGACGTGTCGGTGCGCGCGCAGGTGCTGCGCCAGCTGCAGAAGCTGCAGCGCGAGCTGGGGCTCGCGTACTTGTTCGTCTCGCACGATCTCTCCGTGGTGCGGCACGTCTGCGACCGCGTGGCCGTCATGTACCTCGGCAAGATCGTCGAGGAGGCGCCGACCGCCGAGCTCTACGCGCGGCCCGCGCACCCGTACACGCAGGCGCTGCTCTCGGCGATCCCGATCCCGGACCCCACGCAGCGGGGCAAGCGCGAGCGGGTGGTGCTGAGCGGCGACCTGCCCAGCGTGGTCGACCCACCCAGCGGCTGCCGCTTCCGCACCCGCTGCTGGAAGGCGGCTGACATCTGCGCCGAACAGGAGCCGCCGCTCGCCGGACCAGGTGACCGGGCCGTGGCCTGCCACTTCCCCGACCGCGCCGACGTGCTCGCCGGCGAGCGGTTCGCGCCAGAAGCAGAGGTACGGCCCGCCTGATCCGACGCCCGCCGCGGCTCCGCGGCCCGACACGGCCCCACTTCAACATGAAACGATATTCCAGATGGGGGAACGAGATGGACACGACGGCACACCCGCTCGGCGCGGAGTGGGCACGGCGGGCAGAACGCGTGATCCCGGGAGGGCTCAACTCGTTCAGCCGCAAGCTCGGCGCCCCGTTCGGGTTCGCCCGCAGCGGCGGCGCGTACCTGTGGGACTTCGAGGGCAACCGGTACGTCGACTACCACGCGGCGTTCGGCGCGATCGTCCTCGGCCACAACGATCCGGCCGTCGACGCGGCGGTGGCCGCGGCCGCCCAACCGATCGACCTCATCGGCATCGGCGTCACGCAGGCCGAGGTGGAGCTGGCCGAGCTGGTCTGCGTCGGTGATCCCGTCGGCGGAGCAGATGATCTGCTGCACGTCCGGCTCGGAGGCGACGTTCCACGCGGTGCGGCTGGCCCGCGCGGCGACGGGGCGGCGGCTGATCGTCAAGGTGCAGGGCGGCTACCACGGCTGGCACGACGCCGTCGCCCGCAACGTGATCTCCCCGCCCGATCTCGCGTACGGCATGGACCCGATGAGCGCGGGCATCCTGCCGGAGAACCTCGACGCCACCCTGATCGCCGAGTTCAACGACGCCTCGTCGCTGGAGAAGCTGTACGTGGAGCACCCCGACGAGATTGCCGCCGTGATCGTGGAGCCGATCCCGCACAACGTGGGCGCGCTGCTGCCCGATCCCGGCTATCTGGAGGACCTGCGGCGCCTCGCCACCGAGCACGGCTCGCTGCTCGTGTTCGACGAGGTCATCACCGGTTTCCGGCACGCCGTCGGCGGCTGGCAGGAGATCAGCGGGGTGCTCCCGGACCTCACGACGTTCGGCAAGGCGATGGGCAACGGCTACCCGATCGCGGGGCTGGCCGGGCCCTACGTCGCTCATGCGCAACTTCTCCGCGGCCGGTGGGCCGGTGCTGCTCGCCGGCACGTTCACCGGGCATCCGGCGACCTGCGCCGCGGCCGTCGCCACCATCACCGCGTTGCGCGAGACCGACGTACTCGCCCGCGCGGCCGCGCTCGGGCAGCGGATGCGCGACGGGCTCACCTCGATCGTCGAGGAGCTGGGCGTACCGGGTGTGGTGCGCGGGTTCGGCTCGGTGTTCTGCCTCTACTTCCTCGACGGCGAGGTGCACGGCTACCGCGACCTGATGCGCAACGACGACGCCCGCTACGTCGCGTTCCACCGCGGGATGACCGACCGCGGCTTCCTCATGCTGCCGATGTCGCTCAAGCGCAACCACGTCTCGGGCGCGCACACCGCGGAGGACATCGACCGCACCCTGGAGGCGGCGCGCGACGTGCTGCGGGAGGTGGGCCGCGCCCGTGCCGCCTGAGTACGGGCATGCCAGCCATCCCGCCACGGCGATGCCGATCGGCGGCATCGGCACGGGCACGGTCGCGCTGCACTCCGACGGCAGCCTGCGGCAGTGGCAGCTCGCGAACACCGGTAATCACCGCGGGTACGTGCCGCACGGGTTCTTCGCGCTGCGCGCCGGGCCGCCGAGCCCGCCGCGGGACGTCGTGCGGATCCTGCAGGCCCGGCCGGTCGCCGTCGCGGAGCCCGCACCCCTGGTCACCGACGGCGAGATCCCGCCCGGCCTGACCGACATGTTCGACGCGTTCCCGCCCGTCGCAGCCACGACCCTGCACGCCACCTACCCGGTCGCGCGCCTGGACGTCGAGGAGCCGGAGCTGCCGCTGCAGGTCGCGCTGGAGGCGTTCAACCCGCTGGTGCCCGGGGATGTCGAGGCGAGCGGCCTGCCGGTCGCCCTGTTCACCGTCGTGCTCACCAACCCGGGCGCCGAGCCGGTGCCCGGCTGGCTGGCGGCCACCGCGCAGAACGCCGTCGGTTGGGACGGCGTCACCCCGATCGACGGCAATCGCTGCGCGCTCTACGGCGGCAACGTGAACAGGGTGCGGCACCGGCCCGACGGCTGGACGCAGGTCGTCATGGACAACCCGTCACTCCCGGACGGCGATCCCGGCCAGGGGCAGCTGGTGCTCGCGACCGACGGGTCCGGCGCCGCCCCGTTCCCGCGGTGGCGCACGCCGCGCGACCTGGCCGCCTTCCTCGACGGGCGTGGCTTCCCGACCTCGTGCGACCCGGTGCCGCCGTTGGGCGTGGGCGCCGACCCACAGCGCAGCCCGATGCGTGTCCCGCACGGGCCGAGCCCGGCCGGGGAGACCTGGAACGCGGCGCTCGCCGTGCCCTTCCACGTCGAGCCGGGTGCGACCGTGCGGCTGCGGTTCCTGCTGGCCTGGCACTTCCCGCACCGGTTCGTCGACGGCGACCTGGCCGGCCCGCGGTTCGACCGCGGTGAGAGCCGACTGTTCCTGGGCAACCACTACGCGACCCGCTTCACCGACGCCGTCGACGTCGCCGAGCACGTGGCCCGCGAGTGGGCGCCGCTGGAGGCGGCGACCCGGACCTGGACAGAAGCGCTCGGCGCGCTGCCGGGCGAGCTCGGCCCGCGGATGGCCGCACAGCTGGTACCGGTGCGCAGCCCGACGGCCTTCCGGGCCGCGGACGGGCGCTTCCACTTCTTCGAGGGCGTGCGCGGCGCGTCCACCGGCATGTGGGGGCCGCGCTACGGCGGCTCCTGCCCGCTCGACTGCACCCACGTCGGCAACTACGCCCAGGGTCCCGGCGCGGGTGTTCCCGCAGCTGGAGCGCTCGCTGCGGGACACCGAGCTGCACGACGTGCTGGCGACCGACGGCACGCTCCCGCACCGCGTCGTCGCGCCGGTGTGGCTGCCGCAGCTGCACGGGCGGCCGATCGCCGGCCCGACGACACCGGCTGTCGACGGGATGCTCGGCACGGTCCTCAAGGTGTACCGGGAGCTGCGCTGCGGCGCCGGTCGCGACTGGGCGGTGGCGCACTGGCCCGCGGTGCGCTCGCTGCTGCAGCGGGTCGGCGCGGACACCGCCGACGACGGCGTGCTGCGCGGCCGTCAGCCCGTCACCCACGACATCGACCTGTTCGGCGCCAACACCTTCGTAGGCACGCTGTGGCTGGCCGCGCTGCGGGCCGGCGAACGGCTCGCGGAGATCGCGGGTGACGCGCCGACCGCGTCCTGGTGCCGGGAGTGCTTCGCCCGCGCGCGCACCGCCTACGACGAGCTGCTGTGGACCGGCGAGTACTACCGGCAAGTGCTGGCGCCGGACGATCCCGTGGAGCAGAGCTATGGCGCGGGATGCCTGTCCGACCAGCTCATCGGGCAGTGGTGGGCGCACCAAGTCGACCTCGGGCACCTGCTGCCCGCCGAGCACGTCCGCACCGCGCTGCGGTCGATCGTGCGGCACAACCTGCGCACCGGGTTCACCGACCACCAGCACGACTTCCGCGTCTTCGCCGACCGCGATGACACCGGACTGCTGGTGTGCACCTGGCCGCACGGCGGCCGCCCGGACGTCCCGATCCGCTACGCCGACGAGGTGTGGACCGGGACCGAGTGGGCGGTCGCGGCGCTGTGCCTGCAGGAGGGGCTCGCCGACGAGGCCCGCGCGGTGCTCGACGGGTTGTGGGCGCGCTACGACGGCACCCGGCGCAACCCGTTCAACGAGATCGAGTGCGGCGACCACTACGTCCGGTCGATGGCGGGGTGGACCGTGCTGGAGGCGGCCACCGCCGTCGCCTACGACGCCGACTCCGCAGCCCTCTGCGTCGATCCGCCGGGCTGCGGGGAGCAGTGGCAGGTGCCCGTCGTCGCCGGCGGCTGGGGCACCGTCGCCCGCAACGGCTCCCGCGTGGCATTGACCTGCCGGCACGGGCGCATCGAGCTGCGCAGCCTCACCCTCCCGGCCGCGCTCGGCGCCCTCGCCGGGAAGGACGGGACCGCAGCCGGGCCCGGCATCGTGACGTGGACCCGGCCACTCGTCCTGCGAGCCGGCGAGGTGCTCAGCCTCGCCGGGCACGCTGGTGCGTAACCCGGCTCGGTACGACGTCACACATCCGCGGGCCCGTTCACACACGTTCGGGCGTGTGTGAACGGGCCCGGCGGTGTGTGACGTCGGCTATCCGCGGACGTGCGCTGCCTGGAACTCCGGCAGCACGTTCTCGGCCCAATCGCGGAAGAAGCCGTCGATGTCGGCGCCGACCTGCTGGACGTAGATCTCGTCGACGCCGGCGTCCACGAACGCCCGGACCTGGTCGATGTGCTGGCCGGGATCGTCGCCGCATACGATGGACCCGGCGACGTCGTCCTTGGGGACGAGCCCCATTGCGTCGGCGAAGTCCCGCGGGCGGGGCAGGGTCTGGGCGAGCTGGCCGGGGAGCGCGTCGTTGGCCCACAGCCGGTGCGCGCGGTCGATGGCGGCGGCGCGGTCGCGGTCCCAGCACACCTTGAACCCGGCCTGGACGGGCTTGTCGCCACCACCCTTCTCCCGGAACGTCCGCACCAGGTCGGCCTGCGGGCCCACAGTGCAGAAGCCGTCGCCGATGCGCGCGGCCAGCTCCGTGGCCTGCGGACCGAACCCGGACACGTAGATCGGGACGGGCTGTTCCGGCAACGTGTAGATCCGAGCTTCCTGCACCTCGTAGAACTCGCCGCGGTGGCTGATCTCCGATCCGGTGTGCAGCAGCCGGATCACCTCGACCGCCTCCTCCAGCATCGCCAGCCGCTCACCGACCGAGGGCCACGCGTCGCCCAGCACGTGCTCGTTGAGCGCTTCGCCGCTGCCCACGCCGAGCACGAACCGACCGTCGAGCTGGACGGCTGCGGTGGCGGCGGCCTGCGCGATGACGGCGGGGTGGATGCGCATCGTCGGGCACGTGACGGCGGTCGTCACCGGCAGGTCCACGGCTTCGGACAACGCGCCGATCACCGACCACACGAACGGGCTCTGGCCCTGCTCGTCGTTCCACGGATGGAAGTGGTCGGAGATCCACAGCCGTTCGAAACCGGCGTCGGCCGCGGCCCGGGCCTGGTGCAGGAGCTCCTTGGGCCCGTACTGCTCGCAGGACAGGAAGTATCCGATGCTCGCCATGTCCGGCGCATACCCGATCTCCCGTGGTCGACACCCGCGGGTCAGACAGCGTCACGCCGGGGTGGAGACGCCCGTGGTATCGCTGTGCGGGTCGCGGGGCCGCGGGATCATCGGGGAGTGCTGGAGGCGTTCGCGGATGACGGTGGTGCGTGGTCCGTCGTCGGCCTGCAGTTGGGCGAGTGCGTCGTCGAGGTCGCGGGCGCTGCGCAGGCCGGCGAGCTGGACGGCGACCCGGCCGGGTAGCAGCGCGAGGTGCGCGTCGACGCCGACGACGACGATGCGGTCGTCGTGGAGGGGATCCAGGGCGCCCTCGCCGTAGGTGCGGACGTTGCCGAAGTCGACGACGGCGTGCGCGAGTCCCGGGGTGTGGTCGATGAGCCGGGTGAGGTACCTGCCGGCTTCGCGGTCGAGGTCGCCTGCGCAGCGCAGGAGGTGGATCCCGACACCGATGCGTTCGACCGCGATCGAGAGCTCACCCATGGCCGGTCCCTTTCCCCGTGGCGCGCGGATGCGATGCCGGACCGGGCACGTACCCACTGCGCGGGTGATCAATCCAAGATGGGGACGGCGGGCGGGATCACCCGCCGCGCGGGGCGATGTCGGCCAGCGCGTCGGCGATGGTGACCCGGCAGGTCGCGCGCACCTGCGCCGGCTCGATCTCCGGATCGCGGCCGCGCTGCACCTGCGCGGCGGCATCCGCGACCGCCTGGGCCGGCCCCTCCTCCGTGCCGAACCGTTCGGCGGTCGTGCGCACGGCGCCGGCGAGCTGCTCGAGCAGGTCGGCAAGTTCCGGTTCGGCCGGCTGGTCGGCCAGGTCGGCGAGGTCGCCGAGCAGCACCGCGAGCTGGACGGTCCGCTCGCTCAGTCGGGCGACCTGCTCGACGGCTTCGGGGACCGCCATCCGAACGTCGGACGGGCGGATCGAGCGGCGGCGGGGATTCCACCGCACGCTGTCCCGGCCGAACCACACCGCGTCGTCGGCGCGCCGGACCTCGGAGCGGATGCCGCGCGCCGTGGCGACCCAGCCGGCCGCGTCCTCGGCGTTCCACCCGGTGCGCACACCGTCGGCGATCGCCCTCAGCTGCTGCGCGATCTCGGCGGTCAGCGACTGCACGGCGTCGTGGGCATCGCGCATGTGCAGCGGGGGGAGGACGAGCGTGTTGACGACCGCGCCCACGGTCGACCCCAGCACGCTCAGCACGATCCACGCCGCGAGGTCGGACGGGTGGTGCGCGGCACCGTTGACCGTCAACAGGAGCGCGGTGATGGCGATCCACTCCCGGTCGCCGCCGAAACGCCGCCACCGGCCCAGCAACAGTCCCGCGGTGACGAGGATCGCCAGCGCGAGCGGGGGAGCGGGGATCACCGACGCCGCGGCGTAGGCCAGCAGCACACCGAGCACGAGCATGACGGCCTGCCGCGCGGCCCCGGACCACGAGCGGCGCACCGTCGAGGTCACGGCGAGGACGGCCGCGTACGGCGCGAGGAACTGCGCACCCCCGTCGACCAACTGCGCGGCGAGCAGGGCGAGCACGGCTGCCAGCCCGGCCTTCGCCGCCTGGAGCACGGCCTCGCGCTCGCGAGAGCCGCGGCCGCGGATCGTCTCGCGCAGCCGCGTCACACCGAACGATGCCGTATCCATGCGGCAGACGTACCCGCTGCCACCGGCCGGTGCACCCACCGGCGGAACACTCCCGATGAGGAATCGGTGCGTCGGATGCTGGGTACCCACGGTCGCATGACTGCTTTCGGCTACACGCTGATGACCGAGCAGCGCGGCCCGCGGGACCTGGTCGCCGATGCTGTCGCCGCCGAGGAGGCCGGGTTCGACTTCGAGGTCATGAGCGACCACTACTTCCCGTGGCTCGACAGCATGGGGCACGCGCCGTACGCGTGGAGCGTGCTGGGCGCCGTCGCTGCCGCCACCGAACGGGTCGGGCTCATGACGTACGTGACCTGCCCGATCCTCCGCTACCACCCGGCCGTCGTCGCGCAGAAGGCGGCGACGGTGGCGCTGCTGTCCGAGGGCCGGTTCACCCTCGGCCTGGGATCGGGCGAGAACCTCAACGAGCACGTCGTCGGGCAGGGCTGGCCCAGCGCCGACGTGCGCCAGGACAAGCTGGCCGAGGCGGTCGAGATCATCCGCGCCCTGCTCGCCGGCGGCTACGTCACCTACGAGGGCCGCCACTACCGGGTCGACTCCGCGAAGCTGTGGGACCTGCCCGACGACGGGGTCCCGATCGCCACCGCGGTGTCGGGAACGCAATCGGTGCAGCGGTTCGGGCCGATCAGCGACGCGCTAGTGGCGGTGGAGCCGCAGGCCGATCTCGTCGACGGGTTCCGCGCGGCGGCCGGGGCCCAGGTGCCGACCATCGGACAGCTGCCGATCTCCTACGACCCGGACCCGCAGGTGGCGACGGACCGCGCACACGAGCTGTTCCGCTGGTTCGCCGGTGGCTGGAAGGTCAACGCGGAGCTGCCCGGCACCGCCGGGTTCGCGGCGGCGACGAGCTTCGTGCGCCCCGAGGACACGGCGGCCGCGATCCCGTGCGGTCCCGACACGGGCGCGCAGGTCGAGGCGGTGCGCCCGTTCGTCGAGGCTGGGTTCAGCCACGTCGCGCTCGTCCAGGTCGGCGGGGAGACCCAGCCCGACTTCCTGGAGTTCGCGCAGGCGGAACTGCTCCCGGCTCTGCGCAAGGAGTTCGGCGCCGCGGACGACCCGGCAATCACGGTGCGCGACCGCTGACGGTCAACTCGTGTCCGGCCCGGACGGT
Source organism: uncultured Actinomycetota bacterium (assembly GCA_963727745.1). Classification (GTDB taxonomy): domain Bacteria; phylum Actinomycetota; class Actinomycetes; order Mycobacteriales; family Pseudonocardiaceae; genus Pseudonocardia. The sequence continues at coordinate 1,016,449 of CAVSHL010000015.1, read as the reverse complement.
GCATTGCCGAGATCCACGACGCAGAAGAGGTTGCCGTCCGGGTCGGCCAGCACGACGAAGTCGGGATCCGGCGGGTAGTGGTACCGGTCCGGTGCGGTCGCGCCCAGGTCGAGGAGCCGGGCCACCTCGGTCTGCTGCTCGGCGGCGGTGTCGACGAACAGGTCGAGGTGCAGCCGGGGCGCGGGTTCGACCGGTGACTCGCTGAGCATCAGGCCCAGCGCGCGGCCGGATCCGTCGCGGTGCCAGAGGGTCCGCCACCGAGGGGAGGACCACTCGGTGGCGGTGACGAGATCGAGCGCGGCGGTCCAGAACGTCACCGCGCGGTCGATCTCGGTGACGCCGATGACGGGGATGCCGAGTCGGAGCATGGCCTCAGCTCAGCTCAGGACGGCGTCGGCCGCCTTCTTCAACGCACCCGGGGCACTGGGCCGCCGTGGTGCCTTCTCGCGCAGCTCCAGCATCCGTGCCCCGATCTCCTGGAGCTGCTTGCGGCCCAGCGCCTGGCGGACGGTCGGGAACCACTCGCCCTCCTCCTCCTCGATGTGGTGGCTGACGTTCTCGATCAGCACCGTGGTCTTGGCGTCGAACCGCTCGTCGTCGGCGGACATCGCGGCGAGCTCGGTGCACAGCACGTCGGCGACGTGGTGTTCCTCGTAGGACTCGAGGACGTCGTCCTCCACCGCCGGCAGCAGCTTGCGGACCTCCGGGTACATGCCTTCGTTCTCGATGTAGGTGTGCACGGTCAGGGCTTCGAGGATCCGGTCGACGATCCTGCCCTTGGCCTTCGTCGCGTTCTCGCCGGCGGACTGGAACTCGCGGAACAGCTTCTTGATCTGCTTGTGGTCGTCCTTGAGCAAGGTGATCGCGTCGGTCGACATGGTGGTGGCGCTCCTCGGTTCGGGGATCACGTTCCGGAACGCGTACCCCGTCGTCATCGCAACCAAGCACGCCGGAGTTGTGGGACCGCGGCCCCGGGGTACCCGTCGGTATGGCCCTGGAGTCCTACCGCGCCAAGCGCGACTTCGATCGCACCCCGGAGCCGGCCGGTGCCGGCGACCCGGCGGATGGTCGGCGGTTCGTGGTGCAGCGGCACCGCGCCCGGCGACTGCACTACGACGTGCGGCTCGAGATCGACGGGGTGCTCGTGAGCTGGGCCGTGCCACGGGGACCGACGCTGGATCCGGCGGCCCGGCACACGGCCGTGCACGTCGAGGACCACCCGCTGGCGTACGCGGACTTCGAGGGCGTGATCCCGAAGGGGCAGTACGGCGGTGGTGACGTCGTCGTCTGGGACCGCGGCACGTGGGAGCCCGCGCGCACCGACGATCCGGCCGCGGCCGTCGAGGCCGGGGAGCTGCACTTCGACCTGCACGGGAAGAAGCTCGCCGGCCGGTTCGCGCTCGTCCGGCGTGGTCGCGAGGGCGGCAAGGAGCAGTGGCTCATGATCCACAAACGCGACGCGCACGCCGTCGAGGGCTGGGATCCCGAAGACCATCCGCAGTCGGTGAAGAGCGGCCGCACCAACGACGAGGTGGCCGCCGCCCCACCCGCGCTGTGGCAGAGCGGGGTGGACGCCGCCGCGGCCGAGCTGCGCCTGGACACACCGCGCACGTGGCCCGGGCCGACCGCGGACGAGCTCGCCGCCCTCGACGCGCTGGGCCGCAAGGGGCGGTGGGAGCTGGCGGGCCGCGAGCTGACTGTGACCAACCTCGACAAGGTGCTGTTCCCGGCCCGGCCGGGTGGCGCCGCGGTGACCAAGCGCGACCTGATCCGCTACCTCGCCGAGGTGGGTCCGTGGATGCTGCCGTACCTGGCCGGGCGACCGGTGAACATGCACCGCTACCCGAACGGCGTCGACCGGCCCGGCTTCTGGCACAAGGAGGTGCCCGACCACGCCCCCGACTGGCTGCTGCGCTGGCACAACCCGGAGGCCGACGCGGGCGAGACCGAGTGCTACATCGTCCCCGACGGGCTGCCGGCGTTGGTGTGGCTGGCCAACTTCGCCGCGGTGGAGCTGCATCCCTGGACGTCTCGACTGCCCGACGTCCACGCGCCGACGTGGGCCCTGATCGACATCGATCCCGGCACCTCCAGCACCTTCGCCGACGTGCTCGTGCTGGCGCGGCTCTACCGCACCGCCCTCGACCACCTCGGTGTCGCTGCGGCCCCGAAGGTGACGGGCAGCCGCGGGGTGCAGATCTGGGTGCCGATCGCCCCGGGCTACACGTTCGCCGAGACCAGGGCCTGGGTGGAGCGGGTGTCGCGGGCCATCGGCCGCACGGTCCCGGAGCTGATCAGCTGGGAGTGGTACAAGGATCAACGGCGCGGGCTCGCCCGCCTCGACTACACCCAGAACGCGATCAACAAGACGCTCGTCGCCCCGTTCAGCCCGCGCCCGTCACCCGGTGCTCCGGTGTCGGTGCCGATCTGCTGGGACGAGCTGGACGATCCCGACCTGCGCCCGGACTCCTGGACGCTGCACACCGTGCTCGAACGGGTCCGCGAGGTGGGCGACCCCCTCGCCCCGCTCGTCGGGCAGCACCAGGAGCTGCCGAGCGTCTAGTGAACCCCGCCGGCGCGTCAGGAGGCCTTCCGTACGGCGTCGGCCAGCTCGTCGCGGGTCATGGTGGAGCGGCCGCTGATGTCGAGCTTCTTCGCGGCAGCGGCGAGCTCGGCCTTCGACGCGGTGTCCAGGTCGAGGTCGTTGCTCTGCTTCTCGCCCTTCTTCTTCGTGCTCTTCTTCTGACTGCTCTTCTTCGGGGAGGACGTCCCGGTGCCGCGGGGCCGGCCCGCCTTGGCGTCGGCGACGCTGCGTTCGAGAGCGGCCAGCAGATCGGCCATCGCGGTCGGGTCCGGCGGCTCGGCCTCGACGACGGTCTCGCGGCCGCGCTCCTTGTCGGCGATCAGCGCATCGACCTTGTCGCGGTAGGTGTCGCGGTAGTTCTCCGGCTTCCACGGGCCGCTCATCGACTCGATGAGCTGGGTCGCCATGTCCAGTTCCTTGCCCTTGGCCGGCGCCTTACCGGGCAGGTGCTCCAGCTCCTTGCGCGGATCGCGGACCTCGTCGGCGAAGTGCAGGGTCTCCAACGCCAGGACGTCGTCGTCGGGCCGGATGGCCGCCAGGTACTGCTTGCCGCGCATGACGAACATGCCGATCGCCGCCCGGTTCGTGCGCGTCATCGCCTCCAGGAGCAGCGCGTACGGGCGGCTGTACTGCTCGGCGGTGGGGGCGAGCCAGTACGTCTTCTGGAAGTAGAGGGGATCGATCTCGTCCAGATCGACGAAGTCGGAGATCTCGAGCTCTCGCGAACGCCCGGGCGCGATGGCCTCCAGCTCGTCCGGCTCGACGATGACGTGCTCGCCGCCCCCGACATCGGCACCCTTGACGATGTCGGAGAAGTCGACCTCGTCGCCGGTGCGCTCGTTGACCCGCTTGTTCCGCACGCGGTCGGACGTGCCGCGTTCGAACTGATGGAAGTGGATCGTGTGGTCGTCGGTCGCGCTGAACAGCCCGACCGGGATGGACACCAGCCCGAAGCTGATCGATCCGGTCCAGATCGCCCGTGCCATCTCGTCACCTCTGCCCGTCTCGTCCCGGCCTGCTCACCTACGGTTGCGTACCCACCGCGGCCCGGCTCCACTCGCTAGACCACGCGGATCGGCAGCACCTGATCGAGCGCGACGAGCGCGAACAGTCGCTGCACCGCCCCGTTCCTGAGGGCCACGACCTCGGACAGCTTGCCCGCGAACTCGAGCAGGACCCGCAGCCCGGACCTGTCGAAGTAGCTCGACGCCGTCAGGTCCACCACGATGCGCTCTCCCGTGGCCGCGGCGATCGCGGCGTGGAACTGCGCGGCCGTCGCACCGTCGACGTCGCCGATCGCCGTGATCGTCTCGATCCCGTCGGCGACCGTTGTGGTGATGGTCAAGCCTGGCAATCCGACACCTCCCCCGGCCGGCGTGACGGATGTGCGCGTGCTGGGAGCTGGGTCTGGACCAGGCCCTCTGCCCTCCGCGTACCTCTCCGGGCCGGGCGCAAACGCTCGTACCGGACGAGCGCACGCATCCCGGCGTTTCGGAACGTGCGCGGCGGGCAAGACCAACAGCGGGACCTGTCGCGTGGCGGGTCCGGCACGACGAGACGAGGAGATCCACGATGACCGATCGCAGCTCAGGACCGGCCGAGGGCGTCGAGGGCGTAGTCGAAGGGGTGAAGGGTCGCGCCAAGGAGGGCGTCGGCGCTGTCCTCGGCAACGACTCGATGAAGCGGGAGGGCCAGGCCCAACAGGACAAGGCCGAGTCCCAGCGCGAGGTCGCGGAGAAGGAAGCGGCCGCGGAGAAGGCACGTGCGAAGGCTGCTGCGGACGAGCAGCGGGAGCGGATGGAACAGAACCGGTAGCCCTGGTCGGCTGCTCGGGTGTTCAGGTCCGGGCAGGTTCACCTTGGTCGTGGACCACGTCGCTGCGGGGTGCGAGGAACGCGGCGGCGGCCACGATCGCTGCGCCGACCAGCAGTGCGGTGGTGAGGTCCGTCGTCTCGGCGAGGATGCCGCTGGTGAGGGGACCGACGAGGAGACCGACGCCCTGGGCGCCGGTTGCGGCGGCGACGCCGGCGGACGGGCGATCGCCGTAGATGCGCGTGGCCCACAGGACGGAGACGGCGACGATGGTGTTGTAGGCGACGCCGAAGGCGGCGGCGGCGATCAGCACGGCAGCGAGGCGGTCCGGGGCCACGGCGATCGTTGCGATCGCGGCTGCCTCCAGCACCGCGGTGAGCACGAACGTGCGCCGCGCGCCGAGGCGGGTGATCACCTCGGCGGCGGCCAGGCCGGACAGGCTGGTCACTCCGGCGACGCCGAGCACGATCCGTCCTGCGGTCTGGTCGAGACCGGCGTCGCGGACCTGGTCGACCGCGAAGGTCCAGAAGGTCGCGCTGCCCAGCCCGATGAGCAGCGCTGCGACCAGCATCGGCGCACGCCGACGGCCGGGGGCGCGCGCCGTCGCATCATCGGGTGTCGTCGCCGTCCGTGCGGGCAGCGTTCGGGCGGCGAGCACCGTGCTCAGTGCGGCGCACGCCGCGAACCCGAGGTAGGCGAATCGCCACGCATCGCCGGTCAGGACGGCGATCGGAGCTGCGACGGCGACACCCCACCCGGTGCCGCAACTGATCGTGGCCAACGTCCGGGCCCGCGCGACCGGTGGGAGCAGGCGGACGGCGTCGCCGAACGGCGCGAACACGAGGCCGGCGCTGGCACCGGCGACGGCCACCCCGATCCCGAGCAGCACCGGGCCACCGGCCACGGCGACGACGATCGTCCCCGCCACTGCCAGCAGACCACCGCCCACGACGGTGGCCCGCTGGCCGACACCGTCGACGCACCGGGTCACGAGCGCCGTGCCGAGCAGGTAGCTGACGTACGCGAGCGTCCCGATCAGGCCCAGCGTGCCGACTCCCAGGGCTAGCTCGTCCTGGATGTCGGGCAGCAGCAGTCCGTAGCCGTAGCGGGCCATCCCGAACGCCGTCGCGACGGTCGCCGAGCCCGCCACCGCGAGCAGCATCGGCGACGGGCCGCGCACCTGCGACGCGGCAGCACGGTCGGTGTCCGGCTCCATCAGCGGCCCCTGGCCGGTCGCGCGTCGCCGGGTCGAGTCGTGTGCTCCAGCGGGCAGCCCGGGTCGGAGGTGCAGGTCTCGCGATCGCACAGCCGGCAGACCCGCACCGCGCCCGGACGATCCTCGGCCACACGCGCCACGACCCGGCCGAGCAGGCCCTCCAGCGTGGCGCGCTCCTCCGAGGACAGGTCGGCCAGCAGCGGTGCGAGCGCCTGCGTCCGCGCCACCAGCACCGCGTCCGCCGCGCGGGAGCCGGCCTCGGTGAGGACCAGGGCGACCGTGCGCCGGTCCCGTCCGGGCTCCCGCCGCACGAGCTCCTGGTCGACCAGCCGATCCACCAGCCGCACGGTGGCGGGTTGCGACAGGCCCACGACACCGGCCAGATCTCCGACGGAGCCTCCCGGCCATGCCTGGACGTGCACCAGCGCGCCGGCCTCGACCTCGCCGGCCGCGACGGCGGTCCGGAGACGATCCATGGCGGCCAGCGACGTTACGCCGAGCAGCTGAACGACGCGGTTGTCCATCGAGGAATCATATGCGCCCTGCATCTGATGCGCAGGACATGTGTCGGCGGTGGCTCGTGGTCAGGTGCACCCGGGGCTCCGCGCCGTGACGCGGCGGCAGGTCATGATCGCGTTGAGGTCACTGTTCTGGCCCCTTCCAGGGCGGAGACAGTGATCTCGACGCGATCTTCGCAAGGACACGCAGTCCTAGCTGCGCGGACCGGCGTCGTGCCGCGCACCCCGTACGTCGATGCAGTCCTCGGCGCTGCGTGCGGTCGGCCGCGAGGCGAGCGCGGAGCGCGCCACGGCGACGGTGGGATAGCAACCGAGCGCGGAGAGCTGGTGCCGTGCGTCCGGCGCCAGGGTGGCGGTCGCGACGCCGAGGCCGACGAGGTGGACGCCGACGTGCCGACGGGCCGCGCTGCGTCGAAGGTCCGTCAGGGGGCGGAGGGCCCGCGGATCGATGCGGCGCGCCCCGGAGAGATCGATGATCAGGTGCCGCAGCGGGACGCCGACGAGATCGGCGAGGTGCAGCCGGGCATCGACGAGGCGCTGCACGTTCGTGGCCGCGGCGACGTCGAGATCGGCGGCGCCGGTGAAGGGGATGACCGCGACACCGTCGACGGCTCCCACGGGCGGCTCGGCGGCGGGTCCGTTCTCGGATGTAGTGGTCATGGTGTGGTCCTCCGGTCCCTGCAGGTAGGGGGATCCGTGCCCCGCGCGGCCGGTGGCCAAACCGGCGTGCGGCCGTCCGGCGTGCGAACTCGGCGCCGCAGTCGTAACCTCGACCCTGTCGCTTGTGGACGCCCCCGTGCCCCGCGCGGAACGGCATCCCCAGCTCGTCATCAGGATGCGGGTCGCGGAAGGACCTACGGTGATGTCGGCTGCACGTATCGACGAGGGTCCGGCACCGGCCGCTGCCCGGGCGCCGAGTGACTACGCCGACCAGATGCCGAAGTTGCAGCGGTACGCCGCGATGTCGCCCGACGATCCGCGGCGGGCCCTGCTGCGTGAGGACCTGATCCTCGCGTTCCTGCCGGTGGTGGACCACCTCGCGCGCCGGCACGCCGCGAGCGATGTCGGGTTGATCGACGACCTCACCCAGGCCGGACGGATCGCCCTGATCGCGGCGATCGATCGGTGGGATCCCGAGCTCGCGGAGGGCGAGTTCATCGGGTACCTGGTGCCGTGCGTGCGCGGGGAGATGCTGCGGTGGTTCCGCGATCGCACGTGGGCGGTGCGGGTCCCGCGCCGGCTCAAGGAGCTGTCCGGGGCCATCTCCCGGGTCACCGGCCCGCTGTCGCAGCAGCTGGGCAGGGCACCGAGACCGAGCGAGCTGGCCTCCCACCTCGACACGAGCGTCGAGGAGGTCATCGAGGCGCTGCACGCCAAGGCCAACCAGCGGGCCGACACCCTCGATGCCACCGACACGGACACCGGAGCCGCGCTCGCCGAGCGGCTCGGTGCCGTCGACGCCGCGCTCGACCTGGTCGAGTACCGCGCGGCGCTGCGCCCGTTGCTGGACCGGTTGCCCGACCGGGAACGCACGATCCTGCTGCTGCGGTTCTTCGGCGAGCGCAGCCAGACCCAGATCGCGCAGGAGATCGGCATCTCGCAGATGCACGTGTCGCGCCTGCTCGCCCGCACCTTGGGCGAGCTCCGCCGCCAACTCGCCGAGCCGGGCCGCTAGGACCCTGCCGCTCCCGCCACGTGCTGTGCCGGTCAAGATCGAGACCAGACACAATCCTGGTACCGGCGAGCCGCTCGGCGTCGTCGGTGGCGCCACCGCGTCTTCATCGCACCTCTGTCGCTCCGGGAGTTCTTCCGTGCCCGTCATCCCGTTCCCCGCGCCGCGCTCGCTGGTCACGCGCCCCGGCGGGGCCGCCGTCGACGCGCCCGTGACCGCGACCGTCGACACGGACCTGCCTGCACAGGGCTACCGCCTGCGCACCGGCCCCGGCGGCGTGACCGTCCACCACCGCGACGCGGCCGGGCTGCGCTACGCCCTGCAGACCCTCGACCAGCTGCGCGCGGGACGCGACTTCGGCGACGTCGGGTACGAGATCGCCGACCACCCCGACTTCGAGCGGCGCGGTTTCCTGCTCGACATCAGCCGCGACCGCGTCCCCACCCGGCGCACGCTGGGACGGTGGTTGGAGATCCTGTCGTCGGCCCGCTTCAACCAGCTCGAGCTGTACACCGAGCACACCTACGCCTTCCGCGACCACCAGGACGTGTGGCAGGACGCGTCGCCGCTCACCGCCGACGACCTGCGCTGGCTCGACGAGCGCTGCGCCGCGCACGGCATCGAGTTCGTCGCGAACCAGAACACCCTCGGGCACATGGAGCGCTTCCTCGCCCGCCCCGCGTACGCGCACCGCGCGGAGAACCCCGATGGCGTCGAACGGGGCGCCCACCGGGCACCCACCACCCTCGCCCCCACCGTCGAGAACGTCGAGTTCGTGCAGGGCCTGCTCACCGAGGTCACCGAGCAGGTGCGGAGCAGGCGGCTCAACATCGGCGCCGACGAGCCCTTCGAGCTGGGCACCGGCCACTCCCGCGAGCGCGCCCAGCGCGACGGCGTGGGAACCGTCTACTTCGACTACGTCACCTCCGTGATGCAGCCGTGGCTGGACGCCGGGTACACCGTGCAGTTCTGGGCCGACGTGTTCGTCCGGCACCCGGAGCTGCTGGACCGGGTGCCGGCCGGCGCCGTGCCCGTCGTGTGGCAGTACGACTCGCCGCAGCAGACCGCGGAGGTGCTCGCCGCCGATGGCGCGGAAGCGCGTGGGTGGCAGGGACGCGGCGCCGACCTCGACCGACTCAGTGAGGGCTTCCGCGGGCACGGCACGAACCTGGCCGACGCCGGGATCCCGTACTGGGTGGCGCCTGGTGCCGGCAACTGGAACAGCGTCATCGGCCGCCTCGACAACGCGGTGGAGAACATGGTGGACGCCTCCGCGGCCGGCCGGGAGCTCGGTGCCACCGGGTTCCTGCTCACGTCGTGGGGCGATCACGGCATGTGGGATCCGCCCTCGGTCGCCTTCGCTCCCGCCGTCGTCGGCGGCGCGGTGAGCTGGTGCCTGGCCACGAACCGGGACCTCGACATCGGTGCCGTCCTCGACGAGCGGGTGCTGCTCGACGCGGCCGGGCTGGCCGGGAGCGTGCTGGTCCGGTTGGGGCAGGTGTACCGGCTGTTCGGCGTTCCGCTGTTCAACGCGTCGCCGATCGCGCGGGCGCTCTTCCCCGATCCGGCGCTGCCGCCGCTGGACCTCCCCACGCCGGCGGCGCTGGACCTGGCGGCGCAGTCGCTGGCCGGATGCCGCCGCGACCTGGCCGCTGCCGATCTCGCTGCGGCCGACGGCGACGTCGTGCGCCGCGAGCTCGGCCACGCGATCGATCTCTCGGAGTTCGCGGTGGACGTGCTGCGGGCGCGCTCGGCAGCCGGTGGTGGGGCGGGTGGTGGTGCCGACGAGATCCGGCCGGGCACCGCTCGCCGCCTCTTGCACCGGCTCGATCCGCTGCTCGCCGAGCAGCGCGCCTGCTGGCTGCTGCGCTCGCGCCCCGGCGGGCTCGACGACAGCATCCGGCAGATCGACCGGCTCCGGCACGAGCTGCAGCGGGCGGCGCTATGACCGGCGTCGACGAGTGGCTGGAGATCCTGAACAGCCAGGCCGCGGGCGGAGACCTCCCCGATCCCGCGCCACCGACGCCGGACGAGGTGCATCAGCGGATGCGGCTGCTCGCGCTCCCGACCGTCGATCACGACGCCGTCCTCGCCACCCAGCCGGACCCGGTGCGGACCCCGCAGCTGTGGCGGGCCCTGCGGTCCTGCCTCGTGACGCTGTTCGACGGGCCGCCGCTGCAGGAGCCGAACTGGCCCGACGCGCCCGCTGCGCTCGACGCCGCCGGCCGCTACTTCTACGTGCACCTCTACCTGCTGGCGCTGCCGCGCACGTGCGAGCAGCAACGGCGCATCGGCATCCCCGACGACGTCGTGGCCGCCACCCTGGCCGACGTCGGCACCAAGCTGACCACATATCGGCTCGGGCACCACACCGGCGGTTTCGACCGCCAGCAGTGGGCCGTGCGCCACTTCCGCGGCACGCTGCACCGACTCGGTCGCCTGCAGTTCGAACGCCTGCCGATCGACGCGAGGGCTACCGGTGGGGCCCCGGGTCCGGACGGACCCGCCGACGGCGAGCCGGTGCTCTCCGTGCACATCCCCGGCGACGGGCCGCTGCGCCCCGCCGACTGCGATGCGTCGTTCCGGGCTGCCGCGGACTTCGTGGCGGAGTACTTCCCCCATGCGCGGTTCCGGTTCGCCACGTGCAGCTCCTGGCTCCTCGACGAGCAGCTCGCCGAGTACCTCCCGCAGGAGGCGAACATCGTCGACTTCCAGCGGCGGTTCACCCGCTTCGGCAACCGCCCACTCGCTGACGACGACGTGCTGGAGTTCGTCTTCCACGCTCCGCGGGGCACGGCCGATCTCGACCGGCTGCCGCAGGACACCGCGTTGGAGTGCGCGATCGTGCACCACCTGCGCGGCGGACGCCACTGGCGGCTCGGCCACGGGTGGACACCGCTCGTCGGCGGCTGACCGGCTTCATGTGGGGTGGCTCGGCGTCGCGGGTCGAGTGGGGTGCGACCTGGTTCATCTCGTTGCGGCCGGCCGCGTGGCTGTCATCCGCGGACATCGGCGAACCTCGGCGCCCAGTCCTCCGGCTCCACGCGCGCCGCGTTCGCCGCAAAGCTGATCGCGTGATACTGGCCGGACAACATGAAGAGATCGAGCAGTTCCGGCTCCGTGAGGACATCGGCCAGCCGGCTCCAGAGATCGTCGCCGATCGTCGCGGTGTCGTGCAGCGCATCGACGGCCTCGATCACCAGCGCGTCGCGGACGCTCCAGCACGGGTCGGCCGGCGAGCCGTCGGTGATCGACCGGATCTGCTCGGGGCCGATGCCGACCCGCTCGGCGTAGAACGCGATGTGCACGCCCCACTCGTATTCGCAGCCACAGCGGGCAGTGGTGCGGTCGATGATCAATTCGCGGTCGCGGAGCGTCAGGGACAGCTTCTTGCTCAGGTAGTAGCTGCCCCATGCGTTGAGCCCGGTCGCCATCGGCAGGTTCTTGGCGAACGTGCGGAACAGCCGGATCGGCGTCTGTCCCGGCGGCATCATGGCTGTCAGGCGCTCGGCGACGTCAGGTGCGTAGGGCGCGTCGAGTGGGTCGATCCGTGCTACCACAGGTCCTCCTGGTGTTTCGATCTGAGAAACGCTCTCTCAAGCTAACGTTGCGGTTCACAGAACACCACCTTCCGCCCGGAGGGATCGTGACGATGTCCATCACACCTGGCCGGGCGGAGGGTGCGAGGAACTCTTGTGTTTCGATTTGAGAAACACTAGCGTTCTGGATCCCATCGCCGAGCTGCGTCGACGGCGACCGTCGTCGTCGACGTCCCGCACGTCCCGCACGTCCCGCACGTCATGGACCAGGAGGACAATGCCCAGGCCCGACGCTGACATGGGGTCACGGTTGACGACCTCATCGTGCGGCGAGTTCGGAGCATGACGACACCGAGCGAGGCTCCGCGGATCGCGCTGGTCACCGGAAGCTCGCGCGGCATCGGAGCCACCATCGCGCACCGGTTCGCCGCTGCCGGATTCGTCGTCGCCGTCAATGGGCTCCCTGGTGATCCGAAGATCGACGCCGTGGTCGGCGACATCGTGCGCGCAGGCGGCGTTGCAGGCGCCTTCCCCGCGGACATCACCGACGCCGCCCAGGTGATCGACCTCGTCGACCGCGTGACCAGTGCGCACGGGCCGATCGACACCCTCGTGCTGAACGCAACCGGCCCCCAGCCGGAGGCGCCGCTGACCCAGGTGGGATGGGCGGAGCACCTCGATCAGCTGGCCTTCTTCGTCAAGAGTCCGGCCCTGTTCGGGCTCGCGCTCGTCCCGGCGATGATCGACCGCAGCTTCGGGCGCATCGTGCTGATCGACTCCGAGGTTGCCGACCGGCCGCCACCCGGCAGATCGGCCTACGCCGCGGCGAAAGGTGCGCAGATCGCCCTCACCCGCAGCTGGGCCAGGGAACTCGCACCACACGGCATCACCGTCAACAGCGTCGCACCCGGGTTCATCCCGGTCGAACGGCACGCCGACGAGCCACCCGCAACGGTGGCCGCCTACCTGTCGAGCGTTCCCGCCGGCCGCATGGGCACCCCGCAGGATGTCGCCGCCGCCGTCGGCTTCCTGGCCTCCACGGACGCGGGATTCATCACCGGCCAGCGCATCGTGGTCGACGGCGGCCGCGGCCTCACCTGATTCCGAGGACCCAGAAACGGACATGATCACACTCAAGCGTTCGACCGACGCCGATCTCGCCCTGGCCGTCGACGCCGAGGCCGACCCCGGTACCCGCCGCCGGCTCGGTGGCACCGGCATCGCGTGGCACCGTGGCGCGCTCGCCGATCCCGACCAGGAGCACCTGACGTTAACCGCGGGCACGGACACCGTCGCCTACGCCGTACTCGCGGGTCTCACCAACCCCAACCGCAGCCTCGAGCTCCGCCGGATCGTCACCTTGCCCGCGCACCGTGGCCGCGGCCACGGCCGAGCGGCACTCACCGCGCTCGCCGAGCGGGCCTTCACCACTCACGATGCCCACCGGCTCTGGCTCGATGTCAAGACCGACAACGCCCGGGCCCGCGCCCTCTACCGGTCCGCGGGGTTCGTCGAGGAAGGCGAGTTGCGCGACGCGCTGCAGGAACCGGACGGGACCTACAGCACGCTCGTCGTCATGTCACTGCTGGCGGCGGAGTTCGCGGATCGCGTCAGCTCCGTCCGGGAATGAGGCGGTACTTCGCCCGCGCCGGATCTGCCCGGTACCAGGCCACGGTCTGCCCGATGGCGTCGTCCCAGCTGGTGCTCACCCGCCCGGTGAGCTCACGGATGCGGCTGTCGTCGACCAGGAACGGCTGCTCGAACTGGTAGAGCAGCTCGGCGCCCTCGCGCACGATCGGTACGAAGAGCTTGAGTGCGCTCACCATGCGCGGCGTGATCCGACCGACCTTCGGTGTCGTGCCGACCTGCTCGCAGATCATCTCGATGAACTTCCGGCCGCTGATGGTCGGCGGGACCGGGACGTGGAAGACCCGGCCGGCGGCGTCCGGGTGCTGGCCGAGGTCGGCCAGCCCACGACCGAAGTCGCCGATGAAGCATGCGGTCATCGGCAGGTCCGGGTCGCCCGGCCAGCGCGCAGTGCGCCCGTTGAGCGCTGCCGCGAACAGGTTCGATCCCAGCAACGACTCCACCCGGGGCCCGAAGAGCTCCGGCGCGCGGCCGATCACCGTCTCGGTCTGCCCGCGGGTGTGCGCCGACATGATGACCTCGGCGGCCAGCGCGCGCAGCACGCCCTTGTAGACCACGGGTCGGATCGGTGTGTCCTCGCGCATCGGACCGTCCACCCGGCCGTACATCCAGGTGTCGTCGGCGTAGACCAGTCGGGCGCCGGCCTTGCCCGCCGCCGTGACGAGCGCAGAGGCGATGTCGATGTAGGCGGGCAGCCATTGCGGCATCGGTGGCAGCGCGCAGTGGTAGACGACGTCGGCACCAGCGCAGATCTCGATCATCTTCGCGGTGTCCGTCGCATCGGCGGCCACCGCCTCGACACCCGCCGGGATCCCCTTGCCACTTCGGCTGACCCCGCGCACCGTGTGCCCGGCAGCCAGCAGTTCTGTGCAGACGATGGAGCCGGCGGCACCATTTCCACCTACTACGACGTGCATTCCCACTGATTTCTCCACATCTGGGCAACTGTCGGTATTCGTCGCGGTCATGTGTGTACCGCCCGACCGCGGAGGATCTCGGACCCCGTCACCCGGCCGCCGACTCGCCGCAGATCGCCCGCGGTCGGGGGCGGCGTGCAGTCAGCGAGGAGACGCCGGCGGCCGCGAGGTCGCCGGCCCTGATCGGTTCCGCGGCGGCGATCCGGCGCATCGACCGTCGCAGCGCGGCCGTCTCGCCGACGCCGTCCAACTGCGCGAACGCGTATTGGCGGATCGTGCCCAGCAGGACGTATCGCCGGGCTCCGCGGTCGTTGCGGACGGTGATCAGGCTGCGGTCCACGAGTTCGGCGAGGGCGGGCGCCACGTCGCCGAGCTCCACCTCTTCGTCGGCCACGACCTGCTCGGCCGTCTCGAGCGTGAAGGGGCCGGGGATGACGCTCACGCGGCGCAGCACCGCCTGTTCCAGCTCTCCCAGCAGGCCGAAGCTCCGGTCCAGTGCGGCGCGCAGGCTGCGGTGTCGGCCGCCGCCGTCGCGCCGGCCACCGACCAGCAGCCGAAGTCCGTCCGGTACGCGCTGGGCCAGCTGGGCAACGGTGAGAGTGCGGGTGAGACCGGCCGCCAGCTCGATGCCCCTGGGTAGCCGGTCGACCGCCGAACAGATCATGGCGATGTCCTGCTCGTCGCGTCCATGCGGAGCGATCGCGTCCGCCGCCGCGAGCTGGAGGAACAGCGTCTCCGCCGCCTTCGGATCCAGCGGTCGGACCCGGTGCCGGACCTCGTCGGCCACCAGCAGCGGGCGCTGCGAGGCGACGAGCACGGTCAGCCCCGGAGCGGCTCGACACAACACAGCGACGAGTGCGCCGACCTCCTCGACGACGTGCTCTGCGTCGTCGAGCACCAGCAAGGCGCCGTCGAGCACGCGCGCACTTGCGCTCACCCCGCCGCCGACGCCCGCGGCCTGCGCCACGGCATCCGCAACCTCGTCACTGCGGCATGTTCGGGCGAGCTCGACCACCACGACGGCGCGGCCCGACGCGGCGACGGCTCGCGATGCCTCCGCCGCCAGCCGCGACTTCCCGACCCCCGGAGCGCCCAGCAAGGTGACGACGCCCGGGCCGGCGAGTGCGTCGAGCAGTTCGGCGAGATCGCCGTCGCGGCCCACGAAGCTCGACGACGACGCCGCCAGTCCGTAGCGCGGTGCCGCCGGCGCCGGCATCGTCTGCAGCGGTGGCGGGACCAGCTCGCGGGGCAGCAGAGCGGGGTCCTGGCGGAGGAGCCGCAGTTCGAGGTCGACGGTGTCGGGAGCCGGGTCGACGCCAAGCTCGTCGAGCAGCGTCCAGCGCAACCTCGCCAACTGATCCAGGGCCTCCGCCTGCCGCGCTGACCGGTACAGGGCGAGTGCCAGCAGCGAGTGGATCGGCTCGTGCAACGGGTGCTGCATCGCCAGCCCGCCCAGCTCGGTGACCAGATCCCCACCTGCGCCCAGCTCGATCTCTGCGCGCAGTCGCGCCACCGTGAGCTCGAGGTGCAGCTCGTCGAGCCGCTCCGCCTCGGCCAGCCCGTGCGCCATTGAACGCAGATCGCTCAGCGCCGGGCCTCGCCACAGGTCCAGCACCGCACGCGCCTCTGCCCGAACGGCGACGTGATCGGCCTTCCGCACGGCCGCGCGCACCCGGTTGGCGCCGCTGCGGGCCAGCCGCAGATCCGGGATGCCGGCCGCGAGCCGATAGCCGGCGGGAGTACGGGTCAGCAGACGTGCCTGCCCTCCCAGCGCGGCGCGCAGTCTGCACACCACCACACGCAGTCGTCTGCAGTGCCGCTCCAGCTCGTCATCTGCCCACAGATCCGCGGCGATGACGGCATCGGACACCACAGCGCCCTGCGCAGAAGCGAGCCGCACCAGCAGGGCCCGCTCCATCAGTCGATCGACCTGGACCTCCTGGTCCCCGACTCGGACCACGGTGGGTCCGAGCACCAGAACTTCCATCGAGCTTCCTCACCTGACGTACGGCCGGGGGAGCGACTCGGGCCCGTCCCGGCAGGTTCCGGCACCGAGCGAGCGAGCTCCTCGCGTTTCTTAAAGCGAAACGCTACAGTTCCGATTTTCGAAACGCAACCGGGCCCATCGTCAGAGGCAGGAGCACGTCATCCACGATCTCGAGGAGAGCCGACTCCGGCACGGCCGCGAACCAGCCGGCCCAGATGCTGGTCGGGCCCGGCGTCGGCGCAACAGGGGCCGTGTGCGCGAGGCGAGTCGCATCAGTGCGGGATCGCCGCTGCACTGGCGTTGCCTCTGGCACTGCACGTCGAGCACATCGGCAGTTCGGGCGAGGACGTCAATCTGCACGTCCGCATCCTCGGCGCCCCCATCGAGCGACCCGCCCTGCTGTTCCGCGACTGGTTCGTGTGCCACCCCGAGGCGATCCCCGCCTGTTCCCGCTTCAAGAACGTCCTCGCAGACACCGTCTGCGAGGTCGGCATCTATGCCGACGTCAAGGATCCCGTCGTCGATCTCGTCATCACCGTCGCCGAGCCCTGGGCCACCGCGACCGGCTGGACACCACACGCCGACACGAGCCTCCTCGCACGATCATCGCCGGAAGCCGGTTGAGGAAGCCGTCCATCTTCGGCTCGAGCGAGAACCGGCGGGTCGGGAGAATCACCCGGTCCCGGTGATCGAAGTGCGCCGCTCCGGGTACTCGACCGGGCATGGCGTTCACGATCAGCGCACCCGTCGCGGGTCTCGCCGACCTGCGTCGGCAGCGTCGGATCGGGTTGACCGGCAGCCTGTTGATGGCGATCGGGGCCACCGGTGCGGGCGCGCTGCCGTCCCCGAACCCGCTGGCCGGTGTGCGGGTGCTGGGGCTGCCGGCGCGGATGATGACGCCGTCGTTGGCGCTGGTGTACGCCGGCGCGGTGCTGGTGGTGGTGGCCTGGGTGCGGGTCGCCCGGATCGTGCGGCACGGCCCGGTACCCGGTCAGGTGGGTGCGTACCTGGTCGGGACGGCTGTGGGCTGGGCGTTGCCGCTCGCCGTCGCGCCGCCGTTGTTCTCGCGGGACGTCTACACGGCGCTGGCCCACGGGGCGATGGTGGAGCGCGGTGTGGATCCCTACTCCGCGGGGCCGGCGGCGCTCGGCCTCGACCATCCGCTGGTCCGCGGGGTCGCGGAGCTGTGGCGGGACCAGCCATCGCCCTACGGCCCGTTGTGGTCCCTCGTCGAGCGTGTGATCACCGGCGGCACGGGGTCGGATCCGGTGCTCGGCGTGGTCGGGCACCGGGTCGTGGCGCTGGCCGGATGGGCGGCGATCGCATGGGCCGTGCCACGCCTCGCCCGCCGCTGCGGGGTTGATCCGGTGCGGGCCTCCTGGTGGGGTCCCGCCCATCCCCTGGTGCTGTTCCACCTGGTCAGCGCCGTCCACCCGGAGGCGTTGATGCTCGGGATGGTGCTGGCCGGGCTGGAGCTCACCGCCAGGAGCGGCCGCGCCCGGGCACTGGGGATGGTCCTGCTGGCCGCCGCGGCGATGATCAAGTTGCCGATGGTGGTGGCGGTGGCGTTCGTCGGCGCGGAGTGGGCACACCGCCGCGGTGGCCGCCCGCGCGACCTGATCGGACCCGCGGCAGCCCTGCTCGCACTGGTGGTCGGCGTCGCCGTGGTGTGCGCCGCGCTCGTCGATCTGGCCGGTGGTCGTGGTTGGGGCTGGCTGGACACCCTCGGCACCCCCGGCACGGTCGTGACCTGGATGTCGCTGGTGTCGGACGCCGGGCTGGGCATCTCCGTGCTCACCGGCGAGCCGGGACTGCTCACGATCGCGCGGACGATCGGGATGGCGGTCGGTGTGGTGTGCATGTCGGGCGTGCTCCTCGCCGCGGTGCGCGGCCGGTTCGGAGCGGTGCCGGGCACCGCCTCGGGGATGGGAGTGCTGCTGCTGTTCGCTCCGGTCGTGCAGCCGTGGTACCTGCTGTGGGCGTTGCTGCCACTGGCGGCGTCGGGTGCGGCACCGCGCTGGGCGCCCCGTCTCGTCGTGGCCGCGGCGGTGGTCGCGCTGGTGGACGTGCCGTCGGGCGACTGGTACTTCTTCCGTGGCTTCCAGCTGGTCCTCGGCGCGGTCGGTGGGCTGGTGGTCGGCGTCGTGGCGCTGCTGGTCATCGGCCGCCCCGCAACGGCCGAGGCCGCGGCACCGTCCGCGGTGCGGGAACCGGCCGGGTGATCGCGGTAGATCACGGAGATCACGGGTACCCGTCGGCATGGCTGCACCGACCGCATCCCGCGGGGACGTCGACGACAGGGCCCGACTGCGCACGCTCGACGCGTGGTGGCGCGCCGCGAACTACCTGTCGGTGGGGCAGATCTACCTGATGGACAACCCGCTGCTGCGTGAGCCGCTCGCCCCCGAACACGTCAAGCCACGACTGCTCGGGCACTGGGGCACCACCCCCGGCCTGACGTTCCTGTGGGCCCACCTGAACCGGGTGATCGACCGCGACGGGCTCGACGCGCTGTTCGTCTGCGGGCCCGGGCACGGCGGGCCCGGCGTCGTGGCGACGTCGTGGCTCGAGGGCACGTACTCGGAGCGCTACTCGCACGTGCCGCAGGACGAGGAAGGCCTCCAGCAGCTGTTCCGCCAGTTCTCCTTCCCCGGCGGGATCCCCAGCCACGCCGCACCGGAGACGCCGGGATCCATCCACGAGGGCGGCGAGCTCGGATACTCGTTGGCGCACGCGTACGGGGCCGCGTTCGACAACCCCGATCTGCTCGTCGCCTGCGTGATCGGGGACGGGGAGGCCGAGACCGGGGCGCTGGCCGGCAGCTGGCAGGCGAACAAGTTCGCCCATCCCGTGCACGACGGGACGGTCCTGCCGATCCTGCACCTCAACGGCTACAAGATCGCCAACCCGACGGTCCTCGACCGCATCCCCACCGAGGAGCTCCTCGACCAGCTGCGCGGGCACGGGCACCGGCCGTACCTGCTGGAGGGCGGCTTCGACGGCGAGGACCCGATGGCGGTGCACGAGCGGGCGGTGGCGGTGTTCGACGAGATCGTCGCCGAGATCGGCCGGATCCGGGAGCGGGCCGCTGCCCAGGACGCGGCCGGCGAACCGGTGGAGCGCCCGGCATGGCCGATGCTGGTGATGCGGACCCCGAAGGGCTGGACCGGGCCTCGTGAGGTCGACGGCAAGCAGGTCGAGGGGACGTGGCGCGCGCACCAGGTGCCGCTGCCGGAGGTGCGCAGCGACGAGGGGCACCGGGCGCAGCTGGAGGAGTGGCTGCGCTCCTACCGGCCCGAGGAGCTGTTCGACGGCGAGGGTCGGCTGCTGCCCGAGCTCGCGGCGTTCGGTCCGCGTGGCGATCGGCGGATGAGCGCGACGCCGCACAGCAACGGTGGAGCGCTGCTGCGCGACCTGCGGTTGCCGGACTTCACCCGGTTCGGAGTGGAGGTGCCCGAGCCCGGCTCGGGGCCGGTGAGCGCCACGGCGACGCTGGGCGGCTGGCTCGCCGAGGTGGTGCGGGCCAACCCCGACAACTTTCGCATCATGGGCCCGGACGAGACGGCGTCGAACCGCCTGCAGGCCGTCTTCGATGCCACCGACCGGCAGTTCGTCGGCGAGATCCGGCCCGGCGACGAGCACGTGGCCCGTGCCGGGCGGGTGCTGGAGGTCCTCAACGAGCAGCTGTGCCAGGGCTGGCTCGAGGGCTACCTGCTGACCGGGCGGCACGGCCTGTTCAGCTGCTACGAGGCGTTCATCCACATCGTCGACTCGATGTTCAACCAGCACGCCAAGTGGATCGACGCCTGCCGCGACATCCCGTGGCGACGCCCGATCGCGTCGCTGAACTACCTGCTGACGAGCCACGTCTGGCGCCAGGACCACAACGGCTTCTCCCACCAGGACCCCGGCTTCGTCGATCACGTGCTCAACAAGAAGGCCGAGATCGTGCGGGTGTACCTGCCGCCGGACGCGAACACGCTGCTCTCGACCTACGACCACTGCCTGCGCACCCGCGACCAGGTCAACGTCGTGGTGGCCGGCAAGAACCCTGGCCCGCAGTGGCTGACGATGGAGGAGGCGGTCGCGCACTGCACCCGCGGCATCGGGGTGTGGGACTGGGCGAGCAACGACGCGGGCACCGAACCGGACGTGGTGCTCGGGTGCGCCGGCGACGTGCCGACGCTGGAGGCGGTGGCGGCGGTGTCGCTGCTGCGGCGCCACCTGCCGGAGCTGAAGGTCCGACTGGTGAACGTGGTGGACCTGATGCGGCTGCAGGACGAGCGCGAGCACCCGCACGGGTTGGGCGACCGCGAGTTCGACGGCCTGTTCACCACCGACAAACCGGTGATCTTCGCCTACCACGGCTACCCGTGGCTGATCCACCGCCTCACCTACCGGCGGCACAACCACCACAACATCCACGTCCGCGGCTACAAGGAGGAGGGCACCACCACCACGCCGTTCGACATGGTGATGCTCAACGATCTGGACCGCTTCCACCTCGTCGTCGACGTGATCGACCGGGTGCCCGGGCTGAGCGTCACGCAGACCGCGCTGCGCCAGCACATGCTCGACGAGCGGCTGCGCTGCCGCAGCCACACCCGCCGGTTCGGGGAGGATGCACCCGATGTGGCCGACTGGGTGTGGCCGGGATGAGGGTGCTCGTCGTGAACGCGGGCTCGTCGTCGGTGAAGGTGTCGGTGCTGGACGGGGACGACACCGAGCACGCCGAGACCGTCGATCCCGACGATGCCGGTCCCGCGCTGTCGCGCCTCCTCGACCGCGGGAACCGGCCTGACGCCGTCGGCCACCGCGTCGTGCACGGCGGACCGGACTTCACCGGACCGGTCGTCGTCGACGACGACGTGCTCGCCCGCATCGCCGCCCTGCGCGATCTCGCGCCGCTGCACCAGGGCCCGTCGGTCGCGGCGCTGGAGCAGGCCCGCGCCGCGCTGCCCGACCTGCCGCACGTGGCGTGCTTCGACACCGCGTTCCACACGACGCTGCCGGCGGCGGCGCGCACCTACGCCGTCCCCGAGAAGTGGCGCGAGCTCGGCGTGCGGCGCTACGGCTTCCACGGCCTGGGCCACGAGTGGGCGGCCCGGCGGTCGGCGCAGCTGGTGGGCCGCCCGCTGGAGGAGTTGCGCATCGTCACCGCCCACCTCGGTTCGGGTGCTTCGCTGTGCGCGGTCGAGCGCGGCAGGTCGGTCGACACGACGATGGGGTTCACGCCCACGGCCGGGCTCGTGATGGGCACGCGCTGCGGGGATCTCGATCCGGCCGTCCCGCTGTGGCTGGTCGACCAGGGTCTCGACCGCGACGAGGTGGCCGCGGCGCTCGATCGGGAGAGCGGCCTCCTGGCGCTGGCCGGCAGCTCCGATCCGCGCGACCTGGTCGCGGGCGGCGGCCGATCTGGTCGTGCCGAGTCGGCCCTCGACGTGTGGGCGCATCGGGCGCGGGCGCACGTCGCCGGCATGGCCGCCGCGATGGGCGGACTCGATGTGCTCGCCTTCACCGGCGGCGTGGGGGAGCACCAACCGCACCTGCGGGAGCTGATCACCCGACGCCTCGCGTTCCTGGGCGTCGAGCTGGACCCGGTGCGCAACGCCGCCGCGCAGGGCGGCGACGCCGTGCTCACCGGCGGGGACGCCGCCGTCGCGGCGGTCGCCGTGGCGGCCCGCGAGGACCTCGTCATCGCCGAGCAGGTCGGGCAGGTGCTGGCGGAAGCCTGACCGGCGATCGCAGGGCCAGCCCGCCGAGGACGGCGCCGACCAGGCCGAGCACCAACGCCACGGCGCCTCCGGCCACCCCGTTGCCGGTGCCGAGACCTCCGTCGGCGACCGCCAGGTTCACGGCACCGTTCACGACGCCGATCAGCCCCGCCACGAGGGCCACGGTGGCCCCCGTCCGCCCGCCGCGGCCGGCACGGACGGAGCGCAGCGCCCGCCAGCCGATGACCACGCTGACCAGCGCCACGAGCGCGGCGATGCTGGCCCAGATCCGCGCGGGGGTGCCGACGAAGGTGCCGACACCCTGGCCCGCGCACTCCGCCGCCGACGTGCAGACGGGATCGGCCATCGGTACGGCGAGCGCGAGCAGGACGGACATGGGGTGCTCCTTCTGTTCCTGGGGCGGGTGGCCGCCAGAGCATGTCCGCCCGATCCGTCGCCCGTCGTCGTGCGGGCGTGGGCACTTCGCACTGCCGCCGGTGCCGCATCCGCCTACCGCGGACGCGGTAGAACCACGAGGAGTACCGCGGGCGCGGTACCCGCCGGATCATCCCCGTGCGGGAGTCGCCCGCGCGGACATCTGGCTAGGGTGCCGATGTGACCGCGACGCGGGTCGGAGACTGGGCGATCGCCCTCGGGGTGGCGCTGACCCTGCTGGTCACGGGGCTGTTCGGCCAGCACCCCGCCACGGACCTCGCACCGCTCGGCTACGCGCTGCTCGTCGTCAGCGGTCTGGCGCTGAACGCGCGCCGTCGGGCCCCACTGGTCGTGCTGGCCGTGACCGGGTTGTGCGCGCTGGGCTACCAGGCCGTCGGTGTCGACGTGCCTGCCGTCGCGTACCTGTTCGCGGTGTACGCGGCCGTGCGGGCGGGGCACCGCCTGGTCACGGTGGTCGCCAGCGTGGCGCTGCTGGCCGCGCTCCCGCTCGCGGCCCTGGCCTCGCTGCACGACCTGGGCGGGGCGTTCGCCCAGGCCCGCGGCGCGCTCGAGATCGCCTGGTTGATCGCCGCCGGCGCGGCGGGTGAAGCGCTGCGCCAGGCAGAACGCCGGGCGGACGAAGCCGAACGCACCCGCGAGGAAGTCGCGCGCCGCCGCGCCGACGAGGAGCGCCTGCACATCGCGCGGGAGCTGCACGACTCGCTCACGCACCAGATCTCGGTCATCACGGTGCAGGCCGAAGCGGCCGTCCACGTGGCCCGCAAGCGAGGTGAACAGGTACCGGACGTGCTGCTGGCGATCCGGGACGCCGGCCGGGAAGCGTCGCGGGAACTGCGGGCGACCCTCGAGGTACTGCGCAGCGTCGACACGACCGGCGATGCGCACCCGCGGCACGGGCTCGACCACGTCCCGGACCTGGTGCAACGAGCCCGGACGACCGGCCTGGACGCGACGCTGACGATCGAGGGCCACCGCAACGCCGTACCGGCCGCTGTCGACCGCACCGCGTACCGGATCGTCCAGGAGTCGTTGACCAACATCAGCCGGCACGCCGACGCCGCCACCGCGTCGGTCCGGATCGACTACCGTCCCGACGCGCTGGTCATCCAGGTCGACGACGACGGCCCGACCACGCCGGACACCGCGCCGCTGCCCGGAGTCGGACTGATCGGCATGCGCGAACGGGTCACCGGGCTCGGCGGCCGGCTGCGGGCCGAACCGCGGAGTGAGGGCGGCTTCACCGTCCACGCCGAACTCCCCATGAACCACACGCCGTGATCCGCGTCCTGCTGGTCGACGACCAGCCACTGATCCGCAGCGGATTCCGCGCGCTCCTCGACATCGAGGACGACATCGAGGTGGTGGCCGAGGCCGCCGACGGCAGCGAGGGCGTGGCGTTGGTTGCGGCGCACGTGCCCGACGTCGCGCTCATCGACATCCAGATGCCGGTCATGGACGGCATCGAGGCCACCCGGCGCATCGCCGCGGACCCCGCCCTGGCCGGGGTGCACGTGGTCATCCTGACCAACTACGGCCTGGACGAGTACGTCTTCAACGCGCTGCGCGCCGGCGCCGCCGGCTTCCTCGTCAAGGACATCGTGCCGGAGGACTTCCTGCACGCCATCCGCGTCGCAGCGCGCGGCGACGCCCTCCTCGCGCCCTCGATCACCCGCACACTCATCAAGCGGTTCGTCACCCAGCCGCTCGACACCGGCACCGCCACGAGGCTGAAGGAACTGACCAACCGTGAACGCGAGACCGTCGCACTGGTCGCGCACGGCCTGTCCAACGACCAGATCGCCGACCGCATGGTGATCAGCCCGATGACCGCGAAGACCCACGTCAACCGGGCCATGACCAAGCTGCACGCCCGCGACCGCGCCCAACTCGTCGTCCTCGCCTACGAGTCCGGCCTGGTCACGCCGCGCAGCTCCTGACATCCACCGATCGGTCGAACCGGCCGGGGAGGCAGGATCACACCGGGACGGCAGCCGAGTCCGGGTGCTGTGTCCTCAACACCCGGAACCCCGACCACCTGTCCAACGGGTACCCCACTTGCGCCGGACCATGCATCCGATGGTCGTACCGCTCAGCTGACCGCCTTCTCCAGCTCGGCCTTGGACATCGAGGACCGTCCCTTGACGTGCTGGCGCTTGGCGTCCTCGTAGAGCTGGGCCTTGGTGCGTCCCTGCGCGCCCGAGTGCGAGCGCTTGCCGCCGCGGTGCTCCGGCGAGACGTCCTTGGTCGACGTGCGGGACTTCTGCTTCGCCTCGCCGGACTGCGCACGGTCCTTGTTGACGGTGCGGGCGGCGATCTCCTCGGCCCGGCTCTCGGACTCGCCGCGCTTCTTCGCGGAGTCCTTGACGTGCTCGTACTGGCGTTCGCGTTTCGGGCTCGAACCTGCAGGCATGACTGCTCCTCCGTTCGTCGTCATGGTCGCGTTCCCCCGAATGCGGGCTTCTACACCGCCGCCGCGGGGATCACCGTCCCGCGTCCAGGCGCGCCCGCTGGGGCACGACGGTGTAGGCGGGATCGCGGGCCGACGCCGTCCCTGCCTCGAAGATCCCGAACCGGGTCGCGGCGGACGCGGCGTTGAGCAGCAGGCCGGACGCCGCGCCGAGCAGCCTGCCCTTCCGGCCGCGGAGGTGCGCCGAGGCCAGCGCGCCGATCCCGCCCAGGAGCGTGCCGGCCCGCGCGACCTTCAGGACCGTGCCGGCGCGCCCGCTGCGGTAGGCCGTCGCCGCGAACCCGATCCGCCGTTCCAGCGCGGCGATGGCGCCCACCTCCAGTGCCGCACCGGCCACCGCGACGATCCGCGCCGGAGCGACGTCGCGCTCCGTGCCGGTGAGGCCGGCGAGGAGTCCGGCGCCGCCGCCCGCCGCCAGTGCGCTGCCTGCGAAGACGAACGGCAATTCGCGGAACGCGTCGTGCCACGCGGGCACGGCCGTGTCGGCGACCAGCACCGCCGTGTAGGTCGTGAGCGCCGGCCCGATCGCTCCGGCGGCGAGTCCGGAAGCGCGGGCCAGCGTCGGGGCGACACCGAGCAGCTCCGCGGCTGCCGTGGCGGCCGCGAACGTGCCGAACGGAGCGAGGATCCACGACCCCACCGACAGCGGCGAGGTCACCTTGAGCACCCGCAGCATGTGCAGGAACCGCGCCGGCCGGCCGAGATCGTGGACGAGGAACCCGACGCTGGCGGTGGCTCCACCGGCGGCCGCGAGCCGCCCGACGCGCCGCAGCACCGGGCGGTCGGTGAGATCGGCGAGCGCGGCCAGCTGCGCCGACACCCCGGCGAGGCCACCGAGGTAGAGGTAGGCCGGGACGTCGGGCACCTTCCACACGGGCGCTTTGATGATCGGCCGGCCGTAGTAGCTGGTGAACTCGGCCTCGGGGACCATCAGCTGCTCACCCCGGCGCCGGCGCGTCATCGCCGCGCTCCCAGGAACGCGGCAGCCACCGTGCCGGCCACCGCTAGCGCGGCCGCGGCGGCGTGCCGCCACATCGACGGCAGGTCCGCCGTCGTGACGATCGGGTCGGGCGGCAGTCCGTACACCTCCGGCTCGTCGAGCAGCAGGAAGAACGCCCCGTCGCCGCCGACACCGTCGTCGGGATCGCGGCCGTACAGCTGTGCTTCGGCAACACCGCGCTCGTGCAGCTCGGCAAGGCGGGCGTCGGCCCGCTCGCGCAGCTCGTCCAGCGGCCCGAACTGGATCGACTCCGTCGGGCACGCCGTGGCGCAGGCGGGCATGAGCCCGGCGCCGAGCCGGTCCTGGCACATCGTGCACTTGAACGCGCGCCCGTCGCCGGGGCGCTGGTCGATCACGCCGTACGGGCAGGCCGGGATGCAGTAGCCGCAGCCGTTGCAGATGTCCTCCTGCACCAGCACAGTCCCGTGCTCGGTGCGCACGAGCGCGCCCGTGGGACACACGTCGAGGCAGGCGGCGTGGGTGCAGTGCTTGCAGACGTCGGAGGACATCAGCCAGCGGACCTCGGTGGCGTCATGCCCGTCGGCGCCCGGCCGTTCCGTCGTCGGCATGCCCAGGTCCACGGCGGGCACCCGCTGCTCGACGAACGCGACGTGCCGGTAGGTGCTCGCGCCCAGGCCGCCGGTGTTGTCGTAGCTCATGCCGGTCAGGCCGGCGCCGTCGGCGGGGAGTGCGTTCCACTCCTTGCAGGCCACCTCGCACGCCTTGCAGCCGATGCAGACGCTGGTGTCGGTGAAGAACCCGACCCGGGGCGGATGCTCGGCGTACCCGGCGTCACCGGACGGATCGGGCAGCGGGCCCGAGAGCGCACCCATCAGTCGGCCTCCAGTCCGGCGCGGCGGCGGTAGTCGGCGAGGAACGCCACAAGCGCCGGGCCGTGGGGCCGCCGGCCCGGCCGGATGTCGCAGGTGGCCGCCTTGGTCTCCATGATGTGCACGTTCGGGTCGAGCGAGACGCCGAGCAGCTCGTTGGCGGCGTCGCCCGTCGAGAGCCCGTTGGCGCCCCAGTGCCACGGCACGCCGATCTGGTGGATGACGCGCCCGCCCGCGCGCAGCGGCTTCGCCCGCTCGGTGACCAGCACCCGGCCCTCGATCGCCGACCGGGCCGTGACGACGTGCGCCCACCCCCCGTTGGTCAGGCCGCGTTCGCGGGCGAGCGCGGGGGAGACCTCCAGGAACATCTCCGGCATCAGCTCCGTGAGGTGCGGCGTCCAGCGGCTCATCCCACCTGCCGTGTGGTGTTCGGTGACCCGGAACGTGGTGAACACGTACGGGAAGATCTCCGACGCCGCCGGGTGGTAGCGGTTGCCGGGCCGGTCGAACCGCTGCCGGGCCGGGTTGGCGCGCTGCCCGTACAGCGCGTTGGGCAGCGGCGACTCCTCCGGCTCGTAGTGGGTGGGCATCGGCCCGTCGGTCAGGCCAGCGGGCGCGTACAGCCACGCTCGGCCGTCGGACTGCATGACGAACGGCTCGGCGCCGCCGATCGCGTCGGCGCCGCGCGCGTCGTCGTCGGGAACGTGCTCGGGCGGCGTGGTGGCGGGGAAGTCCGGGACGTCTGCTCCGGCCCACTTCTCCCCGTTCCACGCGATGAGCCGCTTGCGCTCGCTCCACGGGTTGCCGGCGGGATCGGCCGACGCCCGGTTGTAGAGGATCCGCCGGTTCATCGGCCACGCCCAGCCCCACTCGGCCGCGATGGAGTCCTGCTCGGCGCCGGGCTTCCGCCGAGCCGACCGGTTGACCTCCTCGGCGTAGACACCGCAGTAGATCCAGCAGCCGCAGCTTGTCGACCCGTCCGCCTTCAGGGCGGTGTAGCCGGGCAGGGCGGCGCCGTCGGCGTCGACGCCGTTGATCTCCCGCAGCACGGCGTCCGCGCTCGGGTCGCCGGTGTCGTCGACGGGATAGTCCCAGGTCAGATCCTTGATCGGCTGGTCGCGCGGATCGTCGGACCCCGCGATCCGCTCCTTGATCCGCCGGCCGAGCTCGTAGTAGAACCACAGGTCGCTGCGGCAGTCGCCGGGCGGCTCGACGGCCTTGTGGTGCCACTGCAGCAGGCGCTGCGTGTTGGTGAACGTGCCGTCCTTCTCGGTGTGCGCCGCCGCCGGCAGGAAGAACACCTCGGTGCCGATGTCCTCGCTGCGCATCTCACCCGTCGCGATCTCCGGGCCGTCCTTCCAGAACGTCGCCGTCTCGATCATGTTCAGGTCGCGGACGACCAGCCATTCCAGCTGCGCCAGGCCCTGGCGCTGCATGCGCGAGTTGGCGGTGCCGACCGCGGGGTTCTCGCCGATCACGAAGTAGCCCGGCACCTTGCCCTCGGCCTGGTCCATCACCGTGGGGAACGACGAGTGGTCGCCGTCGAGGCGGGGGAGGTGGTCGAAGCAGAAGTCGTTCTCGGTGGTGGCGGCGTCGCCGAACCACGCCTTCAGAAGGCTGACGGTGTAGGCGTCCATGTCGCCCCAGAAGCCCTTGGTGCCCGCGTTGGCCTCGATGAACCCGGTGAGGTGCTGGTCGCGGTGGGCGTGCGGCATCGGGATGTAGCCGGGCAACAGGTCGAACAGCGTCGGGATGTCGGTGGATCCCTGGATGCTGGCGTGCCCGCGCAGCGCCAGGATCCCGCCGCCCGGGCGGCCGATGTTGCCCAGCAGCGCCTGCAGCACCGAGGCGGCGCGGATGTACTGCACGCCGACGGTGTGGTGGGTCCAGCCCACGGCGTAGCAGAACGCGCTCGTGCGTTCCCGGCCGGAGTTGCTGGTCAGCGCGTCGGCGACGGCGCGGAACGTCTCCTCGGGGATGCCGCAGATCTCGTGCACCATCGCCGGGGTGTAGCGGGCGTAGTGGCGACGCAGCTGCTGGAACACGCAGCGCGGGTCCTGCATCGTCTCGTCGCGGTCGGGCTCACCGGACGTCGGTACGCCGCCGGAGCCGGCGATCTCGCCGCGCTCGTGCTCGTGGATCGCGGTCTGGTCGCGCTGCCCCGCCGCCGAGGCCGGGGCCATCCCCTCGTACTGCCAGCTCTCGGTGTCGTAGCTGCCGGTGTCGGGGTCGTAGCCGGAGAACAGGCCGTCGAGGTCCTCGGTGTCGCTGAAGTCCTCGCGCAGCAGCATCGGGCCGTTCGTGTAGGCGCGGACGTACTCGTCGAACCAGGCGCCGGTCTCCAGCACGTGGTGGATCAACCCGCCGAGAAACGCGATGTCGGTGCCCGCCCGGATCGGCACGTGCAGGTCGGCGACCGCCGACGTCCGCGTGAACCGCGGATCGACGTGGATGACCGTGGCGCCGCGCTGCTTCGCCTCCATCACCCACTGGAACCCGACGGGATGGGCCTCGGCCATGTTCGAGCCCTGGATGATGATGCAGTCGGAGTTCGCGAGGTCCTGCTGGTAGTTCGTCGCCCCGCCGCGACCGAAGGAGGTCCCCAGACCGGGAACCGTGGAGGAGTGTCAAATACGGGCCTGGTTCTCGATCTGGATCGCGCCCATGGCCGTGTAGAGCTTCTTCATGAGGTAGTTCTCCTCGTTGTCGAGGGTCGCTCCTCCGAGGCTCGCGATGCCCATGGTGCGGCGCAGGTACCGGCCTTCCTCGTCCGTGTCCTGCCAGGTCCTACGGCGCGTGTCGAGCACCCGATCGACGATCATGTCGACGGCGGTGTCGAGATCGAGGTCCTCCCACTCGGTGCCGTGGGGGCGCCGG
Source organism: uncultured Actinomycetota bacterium (assembly GCA_963727745.1). Lineage (GTDB taxonomy): Bacteria > Actinomycetota > Actinomycetes > Mycobacteriales > Pseudonocardiaceae > Pseudonocardia. The sequence continues at coordinate 987,213 of CAVSHL010000015.1, read as the reverse complement.
TAGCGGACGGTCGTGACGCGGCTGGGCGAGGTCACCAGCGACAGCGACGACGAGCCCTTGGGGCACAGCCGGCCACGGCTGATCGGGGAGTCGGGATCGCCCTCGATGTGGGTCACCCGCCCGTCCTTCGAGAACACCTGCTGGCCGCAGCCGACCGCGCAGAACGGGCAGATCGACTTCGTGACGGTGTCGGCGTCCAGCGTGCGCGCCCGCAGCGCATCGGTGCCGTCCGAGCGGGCGGCCGTGCCGCGGCCCAACGGATCGGAGCCCGTCAGCTGACGAACGACCGGCCACCCCTCGATCCACGTGCGCACGCCCATGGACGACACGTTCCCCACGGCCGGACGATCAAACGCCGAGCCGGCGAGCTCAGGGCCACGCGGTCGTGCGTGTCGGGCCGCAGATGTGGGTAGTCGGAGACAACGGACAGGAGGCCCGACCATGACAGAGCCATCGAGCAGCGGACCATCGAGCGATCCGACGACGTCGCAGGCCCAACGGTCTCGGCACCCCGACGACGTGGCGGAGATCGACGGCGAGGATCGCGCGCACGAGGACCTGCACCGGGCGGCCCAGGCGAGTCTGGAACGTTCGGCAGGTCCGGAGGGCGCCGATCCCGTCGATGCCATGGAGACGGAATCGCGCGACAGCGAAGCCGACGGCGCGCGCGGACAGGCACGCTGATCTGTCTGGCGGGTCACTCCCGCTGACCGGCGGAGGACGTCGTCGACGACGTCCCCGGTGCCACCGCGTTCAACCACAGGGAATGGGACGCGCGCCACGGGGTACCCGACCGGTCCAGGTGGGAGAAGGAGGAGCCGTGGCACGCGAGACCGTCGACCGGCTGCTGGACCGCGCGGGGTCCACCTACGCGGACCAGGCCGGTATCCGTCTGGCCGACACCCCGGCTCCGCTGTACCGCCTGCTGGTGATGTCCGTGCTGCTCTCGACGCGGATCTCCGCCGACATCGCGGTGGCTGCGACGGCCGAGCTGGTGCGCAGCGGGATGGGCACGCCGGAACGGATGCGAGCGGCGAGCTGGCAGGACCGCGTGGACGCGCTGGGCCGCGCCCACTACAAGCGCTACGACGAGAGCACCGCCACCGCGCTCGGCGACGGCGCCGAGCTGATGCGCACCGAGTACCGCGACGACCTGCGCCGACTGCGCGACCGCGCCGAGCGCGATCCCGGCGCGATCCGCGAGCTGCTCACCGCGTTCCCGCGGCTCGGGCCGGTCGGCGCCGAGATCTTCTGCCGCGAGGCCCAGGAGGTGTGGCCGGAGCTGCGGCCGACCCTGGACCGCAAGGCGATCGACGGCGCGAAAGCGGTCGGGCTGCCCGCCGACGCCGACGAGCTGGCGGGCCTCGTGCGCCCCGGACAGGTGGCGACGCTCGCGTCCGCGCTGGTCAGAGTGGCGTTGGACAAGGACCTCGCCGAGGAGGTGCGGGCGGGATGACCACGCGCGACAAGCTCAGGGAGCACCGCGCGAAGCGGGATCCCGATCGCACCGACGAGCCCGGCGGTGGTTCCGGCTCCGACGGGGCACCGCGCTTCGTGATCCAGCGCCACGACGCGTCCAGCCTGCACTTCGACGTGCGCCTGGAGATCGACGGCGTGCTGGTCTCGTGGGCGGTGCCCAAGGGCACTTCGACGGATCCGCGGGAGCGCCGGCTCGCCGAGCGCGGCGGTGACGAGAACGCCGGGTTGATGGTGAAGCTGGACGACGAGGGCGCCGATCGGCGGCGCAAGCCGGCCAGCACGCAGCCGGAGCCGGTGCTGTCGGGCCGACGGAACGAGGATCTGTGAGCGATCCGTTCGCCCGCCTCGACGCGTCGGAGCGCGAGCTGCTGCAGCCGGCCCGCGCCGGGTTCGTCGCGCCCATGCTGGCCACGCTCACCGATGACCGGTTCAGCGATCCCGACTGGATCTACGAGCGCAAGCTCGACGGCATCCGGTTCGTCGCCGCCCGCGACGGGTCCGGCGCGCACCTGTGGTCGCGGTCGGAGCACTCGCTGGACGCCACCTATCCCGAGCTCGTCGACGCCGTCGCGGAGCAGGTCCGGCCCGGCACGGTCGTCGACGGCGAGATCGTCGCGTTCGTCGGCTCCCGGACCAGCTTCGAACGACTGCAGGGCCGCAGCGGCCTGCACGAAGCCGCGGCGGCACGGGCCAGCGGCATCCCCGTGTTCGGCTACGTGTTCGACGCCGTCGTCGTCGACGGCCACGACATCACTGCGCTGCCACTGCGCCGGCGCAAGTCCCTGCTGCGGGCCGCGGTGACCGCGGGCGGCCCGATCCGGCTGTCGCCGCACCGCAACGGGGCCGGCGCCGAACTGCTCGCGGACGCGTGCGCCCGCGGCTGGGAAGGGCTGATCGCCAAACGCGCGGACGCGCCGTACCGCCCGGGGCGGCGCTCCCCGGACTGGCTGAAGCTCAAGTGCGTCCACGCGCAGGAGCTGGTCATCGGCGGCTGGACCGATCCCGAGGGCTCCCGCACCGGCCTCGGTGCGCTGCTCGTCGGGTACTACGACGGCGGCGATCTGCGCTACGCCGGAAAGGTCGGCACGGGGTTCGACCGGCACGTGCTCGACGACCTCGCGTCGCGGATGCGCCGACTGGCCGCGGACGAGCCGCCGTTCGCCGAGACCGTCCGGGACCGCGGCGTGCACTGGGTACGACCGGAGCTGGTCGCGCAGATCGGTTTCGGCGAATGGACCCGTGACGGCAGGCTGCGCCATCCCCGATACCTGGGGCTGCGCGAGGACAAGGCACCCGAGGACGTGGTGCGCGAGGAGGCGAGCTGAAGGTGACTGCCCATCAGGAGATCTCCCGGCCGGACAAGGTGCTCTACCCCGAACCCGGTTGGACGAAGGCCGACATCGCCGAGCACTACGAGCGCGTCGCCGGCGTGCTGCTGCCGCATCTGGAGGGGCGGCCGCTGGTGACCCACCGGTTCCCGGACGGCGTGGACGACGCGGGCTTCTTCCAGAAGCAGGCGCCCGCGCATCCGCCGGTCGACACGGTGACGGTGCCGTCGGGCAACACCCGTGGCGAGGTCGAGCACCTGCTCGTCGACGACGTCGAGGGGCTGCGCTTCCTGGCGAACCAGGCGGCGGTCGAGCTGCACCGGTGGCTCGCGCGCGCCGACGGCCCCGGCGTGGACCACCCCGACCTGCTGGTGATCGATCTCGATCCGCCGGCGAAGCCCGCCCTCGACGCGCTGCGCGCCACCGCCCGCGCGACACGTGACCTGTTCACCGAGATCGGCATGACGCCGTACGTGATGGCGACGGGCGGGAGCGGCTACCACGTCGTCGCACCGCTGGACCGATCCGCGGGGTTCGACGACGCCAGGGCATTGGCGCGCGCGATCGCCGACCGGCTGATCGTCGGGGATCCCGACGGCCTGACCGTCGAGCAGCGCAAGGCGAAGCGCGGGAACCGGATCTTCCTCGACACGAACCGCAACGCCTACGGGCAGACGGTCGTCGTGCCCTACTCGCCGCGGGCGCGCGCCGGAGCCCCCGTCGCCGTGCCGATCACGTGGGACGAGCTGGGACGGGTGGCGCCCGACGGCTACGACATCGCGTCGGTGCGGCGGCGGCTCGCGCAGCAGCGCGACGATCCGTGGGCCGGAATGATCGGGCACGCGGTCGCCGTCGCCGAGGTCGCGGAGGCGTTGCGGGCGCTCGACTGACCGCGAGCCTCTACCGCGTGCACGAGCTGAGGGCCGCGAGCTCGGGGGGCGCCGATCCGGCGGAGTTTTCTGCAGGTCTACGGTCGGCCGACTTTCCAGCCGTGACTGGCGCGGGGGGCGGTGGTGAAAATCTGATCAATATGGTCGGCTTGCGAGCCGTACCCGACTTGGTGCTCTTTTTGAGAGCCTTCTCCTCCGGCTGCGTGCGTGGTCATCTGGCTGTGGTCCCGACTTAAAAACTCGAACATACGTTCCGTTCGGTGGTATCATTGATTCATGCCCACCGACGCCGACTGGCTTGCGCGGGTCGCTCATCTCGAGGAGATGAAGGCGTCCATCGCGGCGGAGCAGGCTGTTGCTTTGCGCGAGTTCGCGCGTGCTCATGTTTCGGCGCGGATCGCTGTCGGGGAGATTGATCCTGTCAAGCTCGAGCAGAGCATTTCTGCGCAGATCGGGCTTGCTTGTCGGGTGTCGGCGTCCGAGGGGCGCAAGCGGCTGCGGATCGCGCGTGACCTGCACGACGGGCACACCCACGTGCGCGAGTTGTTCGCCTCCGGGGTGTTGAGCGAGTACAAGACCTCACTCATCGTCGGGGCCACCGCACACCTATCCCGTGAGGAACGCGCCGCGGTCGACCAGCGCCTCGCGGAGCACCAACTCGACACCCTCAGCGTGCGCAAGATCGAGAACCTCGCCCGGATGGTCGCCGCAGACGTCGCGCCGGAGAAGTTCGCGGCCCGCTGCCGCGCCGCCCGCACCGGTCGACGGGTCACGGTCCGCCCGGCCGTCGACGGGATGGCGAACCTGACCGCCCACCTGCCCGTCGAAGAGGCCGTGGCCTGCTACGCCGCTCTGCGGAAGGCGGTCAACGAGGCTGCGGTCTCACCCGAGCCGGTCACCCGCAGCCAGGGCCAGATCATGGCCGACACACTGGTCGAACGGGTCACCGGCCAGGCCGTCGCGAGCGAGGTGAACGTCGAGATCCAGGTCCTGGTCCCGATCGAGGCACTGATCGACCCGGACAGCCCGCTCCCGGCCGCGATCCCCGGCTACGGCCCGATCCCGCTCGACCTGCTCACGCGCGCACAGTGCAAGGCCTGGCGTCGACTGCTCACCAAGGACGGCATCATCATCGGCGGCGACTCCCGTCAACGCACCTACGCCGGCACATTGGCCATGTTCATCAAGGCCAGAGACGGCCACCGCTGCGCCGAACCCTACTGCGACGCGCCGATTCGTCACCTCGACCACATCAAACGCTGGGCCGATGGCGGCCTAACGACGTTCGACAACGGCCGAGGTCTGTGTGAACTGCACAATCACGTCCGAGAAGGACGCGGTTGGGATGTGCGCCGCGAGGGCGACACGATCACCACAACAACGCCGACCGGTGCGCAGTACAAGTACGTCATCGGGACCACAGCCAGGAAACCATCTACCCGGCGCGAGTGAAGGCTGCCAAGAAGAGCACCAAGTCGGGTACGGCTCGCAGGCCGACCATATGATTCAGTCTTTTCCCACCGCCCCCGCGCCTCGCACTGGCCCCCCGACTCTCGGTGGTGGCCCTGATGCGCCGGCCACCACCCCCGCCGACACTCGACACGTGCGCATGGCTGAGCGGTCGTTCGGCTCCTACCGGCTGGACGCGCTGCTCGGTCGGGGCGGGATGGGGGAGGTCTACCGCGCGTTCGACACGGTCCACGACCGGGTCGTGGCGCTGAAGGTGTTGGTCGAGGGGCTTGCCGCCGATCCGACGTACCGGGCGCGGTTCGTGCGCGAGGCACGCATCGCCGCCAGGCTGCGCGATCCCCACGTGATCCCGATCCACAGCTTCGGCGATATCGACGGCCGGCTGTACCTGGACATGCGCCTGGTCGAGGGTGACGACCTGGCGACCGTGCTGGCCCGCGACGGGGTGCTGGCGCCCGAACGTGCCGTTCCGATCATCGAACAGGTGGCCGCCGCGCTCGACGCCGCGCACGACGAGGGCCTCATCCACCGCGACGTCAAACCGGCCAACGTGCTGGTGACGCACGCTCGTGCCGGGCGGCCGGAGTTCGTCTACCTCGCCGACTTCGGCATCGCCCGACCCACCGACACCCTCGACCAGACCGCACTGACCGGGACGGGCGCCGTGATGGGATCGGCCGCGTACATGGCGCCCGAACGATTCCTGTCGGCTCCGATCGATCACCGGGTCGACATCTACGGCCTCGCCTGCGTCCTCTACGAGTGCCTCTGCGGCGAGCGACCGTTCCCCGGGGACGAGGTCGGCGCATTCCTGCACGGCCACCTCAACCTCGCGCCTCCCCGACCGTCGCTGTGCGATGCCGATCTCGCGGGGTTCGATCTGGTCGTGGCCCGCGGAATGGCGAAGGACCCGGCCGATCGGTACGACTCGGCCGGTGCGCTCGCGGCCGCGGCCCGCGCGGCACTCCGATCCGGTGCCGCCACCTCGGACCGCACCGTCGAGCCGGTCGGCATGGACATGGCACAGCGGTCGACCGCGTTCGGCGACCGGGCGGCGTCCCCTCCGGCCGGCGGCGCCACCACGCAGGTTCCGGATCTCTTCCCGCCTGATCTGCTCCCACCCCGGCGCAGTGCCGTCATCGAGCAGCGACCCGCTACGCGACCAGGTCCGCGCAGGTGGCTGTCGGTGCTGGTGGTGCTCCTCTTGCTGGCCGGCGTGACGATGGCCGTGCTGATCCCCGCGCGGCCGGCGCCGTCCGGAGTCCCCGTCGGCCTGCCCGCGACCCCATCCGCGCCGACCCCGTCACCGGCGCCGGTCGCCACCGTGCGTCCACCGGCCGTCCTCGACACGTGGCAGATCCCCGGTGCCTTCCGATCCATCGCCGTCGATCCGCGCGGTGCGCGCCTCTACGTCGGCAACTCGGACGCCAACGGGCTGTCCGTGGTGGACGTGCAGACCAAGGCCGTCGTCGGCTCGATCCCGCTCGCGAACTATCCGGCCACAATTCTGGTCGCGGCCGACGGCGGGCGGATCTACGCGGTGTGCAACTCGTGCCGCACGGTCGAGGTGATCGACACCGCAAGCAGCGCGGTGGTGCAGCGGATCACCGTCGACAAGGCCATCGGGACAGCGGCACTCAGCCCGCAGGGCGATCGCCTGTACGTGACCTACGTCAACTACGAGGACGTGGTGGTCATCGACACCGCCCGCGGCACCGTCGTGGCCACGGTCCAGGCCGGGGGAGAGGTCCATCTCGGCGGTGGCCCGCGGGACATCCTCGTTGCGCCGGACGGCCGCCGGGTCTACGTCACCCGCGTGGACGCGGGCCAGGTCACCGTCATCGACAGCGCCACGAACGCGGTCGTCGGGAGCATCCCGGCGGAGGGCGGGCCCACGTCGCTCGCGATCTCCCCGGACGGGCGGTTCCTCTACGTCGGGGAGTACCAGCGCGGGGAGCGCATCGACCTCGCCGATCCGGCACAGCGGGTCGAACTCTTCACGAGCGGTGGGGTGCCGCCGAGCGACCTGGCCCTCACTCCCGACGGCGGACGGCTGCTCGGGTACTTCACCAACATGACTGCCGAACTGATCGCGGTCGACATCGGCAACCTCGCCTTCACCAAGATCCCGCTCGCGGGCGCGTCCGGCCAGTTCGTGATCAGTCCCGCGGGCGGCCGGGCGTACATCGTCGACCTCCAGGAGCGGGCCGGCGTCATCAGAGTGATCGACACCGGGGTCGGATAGGTCGGAGAGCGCGTCAGTCCTGGTCCTCGCCGAGGAGGACGGCGGCGAGGGCGTCGACGTACCGGTGCAGATCGGCGCGGTCCGCATTCACGAGCGCGGTGCTGCCGATCTTGCCGCGGAGCATCCCGATCCCGACGATGACCGCGGCGAGCAGCTCGGCCCGCAGGGGCGCGTCGGGTCCGCTCAGGCGGGGGGCGAGCTGCTCGCTGTACCCCTTCTCGATGCGCTCGCGCACCACCGCACGGATCGCCTCGTTCTGCGCGCCGCCGAGCAGCCCGGACATCGGATGGGCCTGATGACTGGACGCGTCGATGCGCTCCAGGACGGTGTCGAGGAGCAGGTGGGGCACCTCGGACAGGGGCGCGGTGGCGAAGACCGATTCGTCGTCCTCGTCGGGGCCGGCGGCCGCCTCGGCGAAGAGCTTCTCCTTCGAGCCGAAGTAGCGGTAGACCAGGCCCTGGTTCACGCCCGCGGCCTGCGCGACGTCGCGCGTGCTGGTGCCGTCGATCCCGCGCTCGTTCATCAACGTGCGTGCCGCCTGCAGGAGCGCCTCCTGTGTCGCGGCGGCATCGCGGCGGCGACGCGGCGGAGTGGTCTGTTCCTGATCGTCTTGCATCTCCCGAAACTCCCTCCTCGTCCCCTTCGTGCGGGTCGCCGCACCAGTGTGACGAAGACCGCTGGGATCCTTGTAGTCAGTCGTTGACTTGGGTCTCGCCACGGGCTTAGCGTCATAGTAGTCGAACGACTACTTCGGAGGATGGCGTGTCCACGGCGTAGCCGGTCGCCGCCGACCCCTTCTCGCACACCGTCCCTCCGAAGGGATCGTCATGTCCACCGACACCTCGCCCGCCGTGGTGCTCGACGCCGATGATCGACCGGCCGTCGACCAGCCGCTGCGTGCATCGCCAGAACGCGCGGTCACACCGCCGACGGCGGCGGAACGGCCGGAGCAGTCGTGGATGCTGCCGCTGATCGTGCTCGTCGTCGGCAGCTTCATGTCCGTGCTGGACTCGAGCATCGTCAACGTCGCCATCCCGGAGATGCAGATCGAGCTCGGGGCGACGGCGGAGTCGGTGGCCTGGGTGGTCACCGGCTACAGCCTCGCCCTCGGCGTGATCGTTCCGGTGAGCGGCTGGCTGGCCCTGCGGTTCGGGCAGACGAACCTCTACGTCGCCTGCATCGCGGGGTTCGCGGCGGCGTCGGCGCTGTGCGGGGTGGCGTGGAACCTGGGCAGCCTCATCGCGTTCCGCATCCTGCAGGCGGTGCCGGCCGGCATCCTGCCCGTCATCACGCTCACGATGCTGTACCAGATCGTGCCGAAGGACCGGCGCGGCGCGGCAATGGGCATCTACGGGCTCGGCGTGATCGTCGCGCCCGCGATCGGGCCGACGCTCGGTGGTCTGCTCGTCGACGCGGTCGACTGGCGGGTCGTGTTCTTCATCAACGTTCCGATCGGCGTCCTCGGCGCTGCCGCCGCGATCGCCGTCTTCCCCCGGATCCGCCCGACGACCTGGCCGAAGCTCGACCTCCTCGGGTTCGTCACCGCGGGCTACGGCCTGTTCGCCATGCTGCTCGCGTTCTCCGAGGGCCAGAGCTGGGGCTGGACCAGCTTCGGCGTCATGGCGCTGCTGTCGTCGGGCCTGCTGAGCATCGCCCTGTTCGTCGTCATCGAGCTCGAGGTCGACCATCCGCTGATCGACCTGCGGATCCTGCGGAGCTTCCCCTACGACCTGACCCTGGTGCTCATCGGGATCACGATGACGGCGCTGTTCACCGGCCTGTACTTCCTGCCGGTCTTCATGCAGTCGGTGCAGCACATGTCGGCGCTGGAGTCCGGGCTCACCCTGCTGCCATCGGCGCTGGTGATGACGGTGCTGATGCCCGTTGCCGGAACCCTCTACGACAAGATCGGCCCGCGCATCCCCGTCGCCGTCGGGTTGGCGATCATCGCCTACGGCTCGTACCTGCTGGCCGAGCTGCAACCCGGTACTCCGCGCGGGGACCTGATCATGTGGACGTCGATCCGCAACATCGGCATCGGGCTGGCCATGATGCCGATGATGACCGCAGGCGTCTCGTCACTGAGCGACGAGCTGACGTCGGCGGGCAGCGCGATGAACAACGTGGTCCAGCGGGTGTCCTCCAGCATCGCGGTGGCCGTGTTCGGCGCGCTCAACACCGGCTCGGCGGCGCAGATCATCGCCGACTGGGGATCGAACGTGGTCACCGGACCCGGGGCCGCGCCCGCCGTGGCGCAGGCCCAGCACCAGGGCACCGCCGGGATGCTCGGCCTCTACCAGCAGCTCGGCGCCGAGGCCACGACCACCACCTACGCCAACGGCTTCCTCATCAGCGCGGTGCTCTGCGCCGGAGCCGCCGTCTTGGCCCTGTTCATGCGCCACGGCAAGGCCCCGTCGAGCGGGAGCCAGGTGCACGTCGAGCTCTGAAGCTCGTCAGGGTGCTGTCAGCTCGGTGCCCGCCCGATGTCAGCGACCGTGACGAGGCTGTGGAACGAATCGCCATACGTGAGGAGTTTCGATGAACACGTCGGTCATGATCGTCGGTGCCGGGCTCGGCGGGCTCGTTCTCGCGCGCGTGCTGCACGTCCACGGCGTCGCAGCCACGGTGTACGAGGCGGAGGCGTCGCCGATGGAGCGCGGGCAGGGCGGGATGCTCGACATCCACGACTACAACGGGCAGCTCGCCGTCGAGGCGGCCGGCCTCATGGACGAGTTCCGCGGACTCGTCCTGGAGGGCCGCCAGCAGATGCGGATCCTGGACCAGCACGGGAGCGTCGTGTTCGACAAGGCCGACGACGGTGCCGGCGGCCGCCCCGAGGTGCAGCGCGGCGAACTGCGCCAGATGCTGATCGACTCGATGCCGGCCGGCACCGTGCGGTGGGGCCACAAGGTGACCGACGTCCGCGCCCTCGGCGACGGCCGGTACGAGGTGCGCTTCGCCGGTGGCGGCACCGTCGCCACGGGCCTGCTCGTCGGCGCGGACGGTGCGTGGTCGCGCGTGCGGCCCCTCCTGACGTCCGCGACTCCCGAGTACGTCGGCGAGGCGTTCGTCGAGACCTACCTGTTCGACGCCGACACCCGCCATCCCGCCACAGCGGCTGCGGTCGGCGGTGGATCGCTGTTCGCGCACGGGTCCACGTTGCGTGGGGCGATCCATGCCCACCGCGAGCGGGGCGCCACGTTGCACGCCTACGTGCAGCTCACCGAGCCGCTGGACTGGTTCGCGGCGATCGACTTCACCGACCCGGCGGCGGCCGCCGCCCGGATCGCGCGGGAGTTCGACGGCTGGGCGCCGGAGCTCACGGCGCTGATCACCGACGAGCGACACCCCACCGATCCTGCGCCCGCACTACGCGTTGCCGGTGGGTCACCGATGGGATCGAGTGCCGGGCGTGACACTCGTCGGCGACGCCGCCCACCTCGCGGCGCCCAACGGCGAAGGCGCGAACCTGGCGATGCTGGACGGCGCAGAGCTAGGCACCGCGCTCGCCGCGCGTCCCGATGACACTGAGGCGGCACTGGCCGAGTACGAGCAGGCGATGTTCGTCCGCGCCGAGACCCCCATCGACGATGTCGTCCTGTTCGAGAGCCTGTTCGGCGACGACGCACCACCGCAGGCCTTGCTCGACATGGTCACGGCGGAGCGTGCGGATTCTGCATCGGGTCGGCGGCGCTGACCGCGCCGATCATGGTTGCCGGCGGATCCGGGGTGGCGCGCCGGCGGCTCGGGCGAGGGCGGCGGGATGGCCGAACAGGCCGGGCAGCCCGCCGGTGTGCAGGAAGACCGTCCGGGTGCCGGGCCGGATGCTGCCGTCGCCGACGGCGGCGATGAGTCCGGCCATGGCTCTGGAGCTCAGTCTGCCGCCCACCGCTGCTCGAGCCGGCTGACCTCGGGTAGGCCGACGAGATCGGTGAACTCGTCGAAGGTGGGCAGGCCGGGCAGCGCTGCGGCCGGGGTGCCGTCGCGGCGCAGGGTGACCAGCAGGGACCGCATGCCGGCGGTGGCGGCGAGCAGCGTTCCGATCGGGAAGAGCACGAGCCGGAAGCCCAGCTCGGCGATCCGGTCCAGGCGCAGCGGCGGGGTTCGCCCGCCCTCGGCCCAGTTGAACACCAGCGGCGCGGTGCCGGCCAGCGCCTCGGCCACGGTCGCGATGTCGGACTCCGAGCGCGGCGCCTCCACGAACAGCAGGTCGGCCCCGGCCTCGGCGTAGGCGCGGGCACGTTCGACGGCGGCGTCGAGGCCCTCGACGGCGGCCGCGTCGGTGCGCGCGATCAGCACGAGATCGGGATCGCGCCGGGCGGCGACAGCGGCCTCGATCTTGCCCACCATCTCCGCCGCGCTGATCACGGTCTTGCCGCTCATGTGCCCGCACTTCTTGGGCAGCACCTGGTCCTCGAGGTGCAGCCCGGCCACCCCCGCCTGCTCGTAGAGCTGGACGGTGCGCACGACGTTGATCGCGTTGCCGTATCCGGTGTCGGCGTCGGCGATCACCGGCACGTCGACGGCGGCGACGATGCGGCGGGCGTTGTCGACCATCTCCGTCGCCGACAGCAGCCCCACGTCGGGGCGCCCGGTGAGCGCCGCGGTGGTGCCGAAGCCCGTCATGTAGACGACGTCGAACCCGGCCTGCTCGATCAACCGCGCGGACATCGCGTCGTAGGCGCCAGGGGCGACGACCGGGTCGGGACCGGCGAGCAGAGCGCGCAGCCGGCGCCGCGGTGGCGGCGGTGTGCTGAGCAGGTTCCCCACGACGACCTCCGAGCAGCTGAGTGGAAGGGGCAGCGCCGACCTTGCCAGGTGCACTCGGGCTTGACGCATACCGATATGGGAATACCATGGTGTCATGGCGCGAGCAGCGACGACGTCGGACGTCTTCAACGCGATCGCCGAGCCGCAACGCCGGGAGATCCTGGCGCTGTTGCGGACGGGTGAGCGACCGGTCACCGAGCTGGCCAGGGAGCTGGGGATGACCCAGCCCGGGGCGTCCAAGCACCTCCGGGTGCTCCGGGAGGTGGGGCTGGTGCGGGACCGCCAAGTGGGGAAGCAGCGCATCTACGGCCTGGACGCCCGCGGGTTGCGATCGGTCCACGAGTGGACCGCTGGTTTCGAGCGGTTCTGGAACGAGACCTTCGACCGGCTGGACACCTACGTGCAGGAACTCAAGCAGGCACAGCAGGAGGAATGATCGATGGTAGGAGCACGACAGGAAGCGCCGGCGACGGCCGACCGGGAGATCGCGGTCTCCCGGTTCATCGACGCGCCGCGGGAGCTGGTCTTCGAGGCGTTCACCGAGGTCCGGCACCTGTCGAGGTGGTGGGGGCCGGCGGGGTTCACCACGACCACGCAGTCGTTCGAGTTCCGCGTCGGCGGGGAGTGGGACTTCGTGATGCACGGACCGGACGGGACGGACTACCAGGAGTGGATCACCTGGACCGAGCTCGCCCCGCCCGACCGGATCGCGCTGCGCCACGGTGAGTCGCGCGGCGACCCGAACGCCTTCGCATCAGTCCTGACCTTCGCACCCGACGGTGCGGGCACCCGGATCGAGATGCGCACCGTGTTCCCCAGCAAGGAACTGCGCGACGAGGCGGTCGAGAGGTACCACGCGATCGAGGGCGGCCAGCAGACCCTGGACAACCTGGCTGCCTACGTCACCGAGATCGCCCCGAAGGGAGCCGAGAGCTGATGGCTGGGAAGGTGTTCTTCAGCGTGTCGATGTCGCTGGACGGCTTCGTGGCGCCGGAGGACGTGCCCGTCGAGGACGTCTTCTCGCCCGGAGTTCGGGACGATCCGCGGGTCCAGCGCTGGATGGCGAAGTGGTCGGAGCTGCAGGCATGGGCGTTCCCGCTGCGGTTCTTCCGGGAGAACCTGAAGCTCGGCGAGGGTGGCGAGGAAGGGCGCGACAACGACATCGCGCGGGAGACGTTCGACCGCACCGGCGCGAGCGTCATGGGCAAGCGCATGTTCGAGGGCGGCGCGCTGGCATGGCCGGAGGAGGCGCCGTTCCACACACCGGTCTTCGTCGTGACGCACGAGGAGCGTGACCCCTGGGAACGGCCGGGCGGGACCACCTTCCACTTCGTCGACGACGGCATCGAGGCCGCGCTCGACCAGGCTCGCGCGGCCGCCGGCGATCGCGACGTCCGCATCGCCGGCGGGGGCACGACGATCCTGGAGTACGTGAACGCCGGCCTGGTCGACGAGTTCACGATCGCGCTGTCACCCGTGCTGTTCGGTGACGGCACCCGCCTATTCGAGGGCGTGGACGCGAGTCGGGTGGCCCTGGAACCGGTCCGCGCGGAGTACTCCCCGAGGGTGACGCACCTGACCTACGTCGTCCGGGAGCGGCAGGCAGTGAGCGCCTAGATCACGGCCTCGGCGTCCTGCAGCGTGCGGCGCAGGATCGACTCGATCTCGTCGAACTCGGCCTGCCCGGCGATCAGCGGCGGGGCGAGCTGGATGACGACGTCACCGCGGTCGTCGGGCCGGCAGTACAGGCCTGCCTCGAACAGGGCGCCGGGCAGGAATCCGCGCACCAGCCGTTCCCGCTCAGCGGGGTCGAAGGTCTGCCGGGTGGACTTGTCCTTCACCAGCTCGACGGCCCAGAAGTAGCCGTCGCCGCGCACGTCGCCCACGATCGGGAGGTCCAGCAGCTTGCGCAGCGTCTGCTCGAACGCCGCCTCGTTGGCCAGCACCCGCTCGTTGAGGCCCTCGCGCTCCATGAGGTCCAGGTTGGCCAGCGCCACCGCGGCCGAGACGGGGTGGCCACCCCACGTGTAGCCGTGCGGGAACGCCACGCCGGGGCGCAGGAACGGCTCCATCACCCGGTCCGACGCGATGAGCGCGCCCAGCGGCCCGTAGCCGGAGGTCATGCCCTTCGCGCAGGTGATCAGGTCGGGCACGTAGTCGAACTTCGCGCACGCGAACGCGTGGCCGTGGCGGCCGAACGCGCAGATCACCTCGTCGGAGACGAGCAGCACGTCGTGGCGGTCGCAGATCTCGCGCACCCGCGCGAAGTACCCCGGGGGAGGGGTCAGGCAGCCGCCGGAGTTCTGCACCGGCTCCAGCACCACTGCGGCGACGGTGTCGGCGCCCTCGAAGAGGATCGCCTCCTCGATGCGGTCCGCGGCCCACCGACCGAACGCCTCGGGATCGTCGGCGAACTCGGGGTGGCGGTAGAGGTTGGTGTTGGGCACCCGGAACCCGCCCGGTGCCAGCGGCTCGAAGTCCTTCTTCATCGCCGGGAGCCCGGTGATGGCCAGCGCTCCGTGCGGGGTGCCGTGGTAGGCCACCGCCCGGCTGATCACCTTGTGCTTGGCCGGCTTCCCGATCAGTTTGAAGTACTGCTTGGCCACCTTCCACGCCGACTCCACGGCCTCGCCGCCGCCGGAGGTGAAGAACACCCGGTTCAGATCGCCAGGAGCCAGGTGCGCCAGCCGCTGCGCCAGCTCCGCGGCCGGCGGGGTCGCGTAGCCCCACACCGGGAAGAACGCCAGCTCCGACGCCTGCTTCGCTGCGGCCTCGGCCAACTCCCGGCGCCCGTGCCCGGCCTGGACGACGAACAGCCCGGCGAGCCCGTCGAGGATCCGGCGGCCCTTGTCGTCCCAGATGTGGACGCCCTCGCCCTTGGTGATCACCGGGATCGGGTTCTCCGGGCCCCGGCCGCCCATGCGGGAGAAGTGCATCCACAGGTGCCGGGCGGCGGCGTCTGCCGTGCTGGTGGACGTGCCGGTGGACTCGTGCAGCGCTGTCATCGAGTGCTCCTTGGATCAGGCGGGGTCAGGAGTTGCGCGGGAAACCGAGGTTGATGCCGCCGTGCGAGGGGTCGAGCCAGCGGGTGGTGACGACCTTGCCGCGGGTGAAGAAGTGCACGCCCTCCGCGCCGTGGGCGTGGGTGTCGCCGAACAGCGAGCTCTTCCAGCCGCCGAAGGAGTAGTAGGCCATCGGCACGGGCACGGGCACGTTGATGCCGATCATGCCGACCTCGACCTCGTTCTGGAACCGGCGCGCGGCGCCGCCGTCGTTGGTGAAGATCGCCGTCCCGTTGCCGTACGGGTTGGCGTTGATCAGCTCGACGGCCTGGTCGTACGTGTCGACCCGCACCACCGACAGCACCGGTCCGAAGATCTCGTCGGTGTAGATCGACATGTCGGTGCCGACGTGGTCGAACAGGGTCGGGCCGACGAAGAACCCGGCGCCGTCCGCGTCGAACTCGCTCTGCCGCCCGTCCACCACGAGCGCTGCACCCGCGGCGACCCCGGCGTCGATGTACCCGGTCACGCGGTCCCGCGCGGCGGCGGTCACGAGCGGGCCCATGTCGCAGGAACGCCGACCGTCGCCGGTGCGCAGCGCGCGGGCCCGGTCGGCGATCTTCCCGACCAGCGCGTCGGCGATGTCGCCGACGGCCACGAGCGCGGAGATCGCCATGCAGCGCTCGCCGGCGGACCCGAACCCGGCGTTGATCGCCTGGTCGGCGGCGAGGTCCAGGTCGGCGTCGGGGAGCACCACCATGTGGTTCTTCGCGCCGCCCAGCGCCTGCACCCGCTTGCCGTGCGCGGTGCCGGTCTCGTACACGTAGCGGGCGATCGGGGTCGATCCGACGAAGCTGATCGCCTTGACGTCCGGGCTGGTCAGCAGCGCGTCGACAGCGATCTTGTCGCCGTTGAGGACGTTGAACACCCCGTCGGGCAGCCCGGCCTCCTGCCACAGCCGCGCCATCCACAACGCGGCGGACGGGACCTTCTCCGACGGCTTGAGCACCACCGTGTTCCCGGCCGCGATCGCGAGGGGGAAGAACCACATCGGCACCATCGCGGGGAAGTTGAAGGGCGAGATCACGCCCACCACGCCCAGCGGCTGCCGGACCGAGTGCACGTCGATGCTCGTCGAGGCGTTCTCCGTCGCGGAGCCCTTGAGCAGGTGCGCGATGCCGCAGGCGAACTCCACGACCTCCTGGCCGCGGGCCACCTCGCCCAGCGCGTCGGACAGCACCTTGCCGTGCTCCGCGGTGATGATCTCGGCCAGCTCGCCGGCGCGGGCGTCGAGCAGCTCCCGGAACCGGAAGAGGACGCGCGTGCGCCGGGCCAGTGAGGTGTCGCGCCAGGCGGGGAACGCGGCCTTCGCGGCGGCGATCACCGCTGCGGCCTCCGCCGCCGACGCGAGCGGGACGGTCGCGGTCACCTCGCCGGTCGCCGGGTTCGTCACGTCCGCGACGCGCCCCGACGTGCCGTCGACCTGCGCACCACCCGCCCAGTGGTGGAGCGGAACGACAGTGGTCTCGTGCAGCACGCTCGACGCCATGTCCTTCAGTCTCGGAGCTGGGCGTCGCCGTGGATGGTCCCACTTCGTATCACATGAGCCACAGAGCCGACGTTCTGTAAAGATCTGTGGATGCATCCGAGCGTTGCCGAGATCCTCGAACTGCCGGCGGTGGCCGTCGGCCGACCGGTCGTGCGGGCCGGCCGCTCGGCCCTCACCGCACCGGTGCGGTGGGTCCACGTGAGCGAGCAGCGCGACCCCGCCGGCACGCTGTCGGGCGGCGAGCTGATCCTCTCCATCGGGGTGCCGGTCAACGATCCGACCACCGATCCCGCCGCGTACCTGGCGGCGCTGCGCAACGCCGGCGCGGTCGCCCTGATGATCGAGCTCGGCCAACACCTGAAAGCGCTGCCGGAAGCGCTGGTCCAGGCCGCGCGCGCCCTGAACTTCCCGCTGATCGAGCTGCGTCGGACCGTCCGCTTCATCGAGGTCACCGAGGCCGTCCACGGCCGGGTACTGAGCGAGCAGTACGCGCAGCTGCAGTTCGCGCAACGCGTCGCCGACACCTTCCGCGGCCTCGCCATCGACGGCGCCGATCGCGAGATCGTCGTGGCAGGGGCAGCCGGCCTGATCGGCCTCCCGGTCGTGCTCGAGGACCTCGCGCACCGGGCGCTGTTCACGGCCGGCACCGACGTCGAGACGACCTTGCGGGACTGGACGTCGCGATCGCGGCAGTGCCCGACGGCCCCGCCGACCGAACCGGCCGGCCCGGAGGGCTGGGTCACGGCCCAGGTCGGGCGGCGGGGTGCTCGCTGGGGGCGGCTGGTCGTCCCGATCCGGACGGACGACTCCCGCGTGCCGATGGTCCTGGCTCAGGCCGCCGACACGGTGACCCTCACGGCGTTGATCGGTGCGGGCGACGTCGATCCCGCGCAGCGGGCGCGTACCCAGCTGCTCGCCGATCTGCTCGACCGTCCGCAGGCCGCCGCGGCGGAGCTGCGGGCACGGGCGGGGGCGCTGGGTCTGGATCCGGCTGGGTCTTTCGAGGTGCTCGCGGTCGCGGTGCCGGAGAGCCGGGTGTCGCCCGTGCGCGGGTCCGGCTTCGTCGGTGCGCTCCCGGGCGGAGTGACCGCGATCGTCCTGCCGCAGAGCTCCGACACGTCGGACACCGCTGAGGCGCTGGCCCGCGAGACGGTGGTCGCAGCGGCGAGTGCGCAGAGCTTCGAGCAGCTGGCCGGTGCTCTCGCGGAGGTCGTGCACGTGCTCGCCGCGCTTCCCGATCGGCCCACCGGGCAGGTGTGGCGTGCCCGTGATCTCGGCGTGCGCGGCCTGTTGTGGGCGCTGCGCGACGACCCGCGCCTGCTGGCGTTCGTCGAGGAGCAGCTGGGGCCGGTCCTGCGGCTCGACGCTCCCCGTCGAGCCGAGCTGCTCCGCGCAGTGCGCGCCTACGCCGAGGCCGACGGGGTGGTGGCTGCCTTCGCCACCCGCATCGGGACGAGCCGGCCCGCGGCGTACGCGCGGATGCGCAAGCTGTCCACGGTCCTCGGCCGGGATCTCGCCGACCCGATGGTCAAGATGTCGCTGCAGGTCGCGTCGATCGTGGTGGAGTCGACCGACATCATGTGCCCATGACGGCACGACGTGGCCTCCGGCGAACCCTGCTCGCGCTGGCCGTGGTCCTGGTCGTGCTACTGGGGGCCGGCTACTGGTGGCAGCGACCGCTGCTGCTCACCGGCACGGGCTACGCGGCCCACAACGGGTGCGCGCTCGCCGCGATCTCCGGGCGCGCCGATCTCGAGAGCGATCTGCCGCCCAATCCGCTCGTGCCCGTGCTGCGGACCTCGGTCGAGCAGGGCAGCGCCACCAGCAGCATCCTCGGTGTGCTGGCCGGCCAGACGGCGTGGGCCGGCCCTGGCTTCGGATGCACGCTGGCCGCGGCGCGGCCGACGCTGCCGCAGCCCACCGCGGTCGGTGCGACGGGCAACCCGTACACGGTGGCGGCCCCGGCGGACCCGTCGCCGGGCGTGCGGGAGGCGCTGGACCAGGCCTTCGGCGCCGACCTGCCGGCACCGGCCCGGGCGGATCTGGGCACCCGCGCGGTGGTCGTGCTCAAGGACGGCAAGCTCGTTGCCGAGCGGTACGCCGAGGGCTTCGCCTCCACGACTCCGCAGCTGGGCTGGTCGATGGCCAAGAGCGTGACCGACCTGCTGGTCGGACGGCTGGTGCAGCAGGGACGGGTCTCGCTCGACGACGACCACCTCCGCCCGGAGTGGGCGGGGGACGCACGGGCCCGCATCACCGTCCGGCAGCTGCTGCAGATGACGAGCGGCCTGGCGTGGGACGAGACCTACGCCCTCAACACCCCGATCACGCGGATGCTCTACATCGAGCACGACATGGGCGCCTACGTCGCGGCCCAGCCGCTCGCCCATGATCCGGGCACCTTCCTGCAGTACTCCTCCGGCAGCACCACGCTGCTGTGCGCGGTGCTGGCCGAGCGCACCGGCCTCGGCGCGAACCTGCCCCGCGATCTCCTCTTCGCGCCGCTCGGCCTGTCCAGCGCGGTGCTCGAGCCGGACGCCGCCGGCACCCCGGTCTGCAGCTCGTACATGTGGGCGACGCCGCGCGACTGGGCCGCCGTCGGCCAGTTCGCGCTCGACGACGGCGTGTGGAACGGCGAGCGGCTGCTCCCCGCGGGCTGGGTGGCGGAGTCGACGACGGCGGTCGACGTGACGAGCGCCGAGACCGCTCCCTACGCGTCGGGCTGGTGGCCGAACCGGGCGCCGGACGGCTCGCTCGTCCAGCCGGCGCTGCCGGCCGATGCCTTCTTCGCGGAAGGGCACGACGGTCAGTGGACGATCGTGGTGCCGTCCGAGCGCCTCGTCGTCGTGCGCCTCGGATTCACCCCCGGGCAGGGCGACAACCGCGCGGTGGCGACGGCCGCGCGGATGGTCGAACTCTTGCGCTGATCGATCAGGCGCTGATCGATCAGGCGCTGCGCGGAAGTCGGCCGGCGTGAACTTCCCGTCCTTCAGCCTGCTCTCGATCTCCTCCAGGCTGCGGCCGGTGAGATCGGGCATGCGGAAGTACAGGAACACCCAGGCGATCACGTTGAACAGCCCGTACAGCCAGAACGTCTGGCCCACGCCGATGGCGGTGATCAGCGAGAGCAGCGTGAGGGTGATCAGCAGGTTGGTGCCCCACAGCGCGGCCGACTGCACGGCGGTGCCCGCGGGCCGCACGCCCAGCGGGTAGGTCTCCGAGCCCGTCAGCCAGCCCATCAGCTGCAGCCCGCCCGCGTTGAACAGCATGAACACGATGAGGCACGCGACGATCAGCGGCACCTGGTCGCGGCCGTCGGCGCCGACGACGAACAGCGTGCCGAGCACGAACAGCGCCACCGCGGCCCCCGGGATCATGATGAGGGTGAGCCGCCTGCGGCCGACGCGGTCGATGATCGCGAGCCCGACGAGCTGGGCGAGCAGGTAGGACAGGCCGAGCGCGACCGACACCAGCAGCGCCGTCGAGGTCTCGAAGCCGTTGTCGGTGAGGATCGTCGGCGAGTAGTAGATGATCATCTCGATGCCGGAGAGCTGCGTGAAGATCGCGACGCCGCAGCCCAGCACCAGCGCGGGCCGCACCCAGGTCGCCCGCAGACCTGACCAGCCGCGGGTCTTCGAGGTCTCCTCGATCCGGGTCGTCTCGGCCATCTCGTCGATCTCGCCGTCGATGTCGTAGCCCTGCGGGCGGACCCGCTGCAGCACCGTCCGCGCGGCATCCTGATCACGCTGCTTGACCAGCCAGCGCGGGCTCTCCGGCAGCCGCAACATCAGACCCAGCATGATCCCGGCGGGGACGGCCGCGATGCCGATGGCGACGCGCCAGTCGATCGACTCGGACGCCCCGACGATCGTCGCGATCACGATGCCGACACCGATCGCGATCTGGAAGCACAGCACCAACCGGCCCCGGTACTTCGGTGGGGCGAGCTCGGCGACGTACATGGGGGCCGTCTGCGTGGCGCCGCCGACGGCGAAGCCCAGCACCAGCCTGCCCAGCGAGAGCACGACCGGATCAGGTGCCAGCGCGCACCACAGCGCACCGATGACGAAGATCCCGGCGAGCACCACCAGCGTGCCCTTGCGGCCGCGGGAGTCGGAGATCCGGGAGCAGGTCAGCGCACCGATCACGGCGCCGAGCAGGATGCTGGCGGCGATCACCTGCTTCCAGCCCTCCGCGATCCGGAACTCGTCGGTGATCTGGAGCAGAGCGCCGGAGATGATCCCGGTGTCGTAGCCGTACAGCATGCCGGAGACGGCGGGGACCAGGGCGACGACGAGGATCGGACCGGTGAGCTGGCCCGGCGCATCGGCACGGGCCTGTGGCCCGTCGGGTTCCGTGACGGACATGGCGGCGATCCCCCGATCTCCGGCTGACAGCGCTGTCGATCGGACGCTAACCCGGGGGAGGGGAGGCTGCCGGCTGGGCCGCCGAGCTGCCGTTCTGCTGCTCGTTCGAGCGCCGAGCAGGACGTTTCGGGCGCGGCGTCGGTGGGAACGGCACTGCGTGACCAACGAAGAGCTCGACCGTGTCGTGTCCCGCCGGGTGGACCGTCCGACTGCCGCGACCACGGAGGACGAGCGGGCCTACCGAGCGGCCGAGAGTGCTCCGTCGACGACCGACACCGACAGCGGCGGAACGGGCGGCGCCGCCGAGCGGGCGGCCCGCTCGACCGAGACCGACGACGGCGAGCCGACCCGCTCGGAGTGATCAGGCTGGCGGATCGAGCCGGAAGCCCACCTTCAGTCCGACCTGGATGTGGGCCACGTTGCCGTCCTCGATGTGACCCCTGATCTCCGTGACCTCGAACCAGTCGAGGTTGCGCAGGGTCTGGTTCGCGCGGGTCACGGCGTTGTTGATCGCCGCGTCGATCCCGTCCGGTGACGACCCGACGATCTCGGTGACGCGATAGACGTTGCTGCCGCTCGTGTCGCTGCTCATGATTGCGACGCTAGTGGTGCAGCTCACACTCGGCTACCCCAGCGCCAACCGAGGGCGTCGCGCGGTGGCGGCGAACCGGGCGAGCCAGGTGACACGCACGCCGCTGCGGGTGCGGGCGGAGCGGGCGAGCCGGTGCCGGGCGGCCTCTGCGAGCAGGTCGGCGCGGTGCTCGGCGGCAAGGGCGGGGGTGAAGGTGCTGGTCATCTCGGTGCCTCCGGTGCGGTGCGGGCTGATGGGACAAGCCTGCGCCGCACGGCGCGTCGGGACATCCGTGCCGACCACGGAGCCACCACTGATTCGCACCACGGAGCGCACGATCGCCGGGCCGAAAGCGACGAAATAGGACAATACTTCCCGGCGAGCGCGTCGAACATCTGCGCAATGCAGTCCGGTCGAATACGAATGGGATGACCGGCTGCCTGGTGGACGCGCGAGTGTGCGGCCACCAGGCACGGTCACGGCGTCGGGCTCAACGCCAGAGGTAGAGGTGGAAAGGCGGGTCGTGTGGCTCCCAGTTGCAGGCCCATCGGGTGAATCCGTTGGTGCGGACCTGCCACGCGCCCTGGTTGTCGCAGCTGGTCTTGCTCGCGTAGTAGCCGCCGGACACCGACGATGCCTCGCTGGCCTGCGCCGGCAGCGCCGCGAGGAGAACGGACGCGACGACGGCGAGCACAGCGGCCGCAGCGACGGCGAGGTTGCGGATAGAACTGATCGTGCGTGAAGCCATGCAGATGCCTTTCTCCGGTTCCATCGGGGCGCTACCCATCACAGTCGTTGCGCTCGGGGCCCGCGATGTTCTTCGAGAAAGGTGAAAGGTTCGGTGCGATGTGCGGAGCGATGCCGCCTTTCGCAGAAAGTGTCGATCGGATGAGCGCTGCGGGGCCTATTAGGGAAGTGCCCGCACCGGCGACTCGCGTCTGCCCGGCCGCTCCCGCTCCGCGACCAGCCAGACGATCACCCACAACAGCGGTCCGGTGACGACGAGCAGGCCGATGGCGAGCCACGCCGTGTCCGCGACGAAGCCCGTCGCGGCCCAGCCGAGTATCCACACGACCATGAGCACGAGCCGGCGGCGGATGAGCCGACCGTGCTGCACGACGAGGGGTTCGCGCAGGTCGGTGATCACGACCGGGGCCGGGTTCCGCCTGCGCATCGGGCCATTGTGCGCCCCGGCCGGGACGGCCGCGAGCCGGCTCAGCGGCGCTCGAGGCCGTCGACCAGGAGGTCGAGGAGCCTGCCGGCGAGTGCCCGCTGAGCCGGCTCGCCGGCGATGAGCATGGTGCCGCCCAGTGCCATCAGCACGTCCTCCGCCGGGACGTCGGGGCGGAGTTGCCCGGCCTCGACGCCGGCTGTGACCAGCGTGGCGATGGCGTCGGCGAGCAGATCTCGGGTCGTCGTGCGCAGGTGGCCGTCGGCCTGCAGCACGAGCTTGAGGGCGTCGGACATCCCGTGCTTGGTGGCCATGAAGTCCGTGAAGCGATCCATCCACTGCCGCAGTGCACGTCGGGGGTCGGTGCTCTCCAGCAGAACGGTGGCGGCGGCGCACAGGCGCTCGGTCTCGTTCCGGTAGGTCGCCTCGACGAGTGCTTCCCGGGTGGGGAAGCGCCGGTAGAGGGTTCCGATGCCCACTCCGGCGTCCTGGGCCACCGCCTTCAACGAGGCGTCCGCTCCGTCGCGGGCGAACGCGCGTGCTGCCGCCTCGAGCAGGCGCGTCTCGTTGCGGAGCGCGTCGGCCCGCAGTGCCCTCGGTCTCTTCTCGGCCATCCGCGCGCTCCCGCCCTTGTAAGCGGAGCCGACTCCACTTAAGGTCGAGCGTAAGCGGAGTCGGCTCCGGAAAGGGATCATGACATGACGGCAAGACTGGCCGGCACGGTGGCGCTGGTAACCGGCGCCAGCAGCGGGATCGGTGAGGCGACGGCGCGAGCGCTGGCCGCCGAGGGCGCGGCAGTGGCACTCGTGGCCCGCCGCCGGGAGCGGCTCGACGCCGTCGCGCAGGAGATCCGTGCCGGTGGTGGCCACGCGCTGGCGGTGGCCGCCGACATCACCGACATCCTGCAGGCGGAGGAAGCCGTGCGGCTCGTGGTGGCCGAGTTCGGCCGGCTCGACACCCTGATCAACAACGCCGGTCTCATGCTGGTCGGGCCCGTCGCCGACGCCCCCGGCGACGAGTGGGAGCGCATGCTGGCGGTGAACGTGCACGGCCTGCTGCACATCACCCGCGCTGCGCTGCCGCACCTGGCGCGCGGCGCGGCGGACGCGCTGCGCCGGGTCGCGGACATCGTCAGCGTCAGCTCGACCGCGGGCCGCGTCGCCAACTCCGGCAACGCGGTCTACAGCATGACCAAGTTCGGCGTCGGGGCGTTCTCCGAGGCGCTGCGGAAGGAGATGCTGCCGCAGCGCGTGCGGGTGGCGCTCGTCGAGCCCGGCACGGTCGACACCGAGCTGGGCACGCACGTCCGCGATGGCGTGCGCGACGCGATCGACCGGCAGATCGGGGACATGGAGAAGCTGCGCCCCGAGGACATCGCCGAGGCGATCTCCTTCATCGTCACCCGCCACCGACGGGTGGCGGTGAACGAGATCCTGGTCCGCGCCGGCGAACAGACCTGGTAGGAGTCAGGCGGCGCGCCGACCGCGGAGCAGCATCGCCGTCGTGACGGCGAGGACGATCGTGCCGAGCGACTCGACGACGAGGGTGGTGGGCACCAGCGTGTAGTCCAGGCTCTCGGTGATGCCGAACAGCCCGACGGTCAGTGCGAGCACCAGCGCGAGCAGCGTGCCCACCATGAACAGCAGGCTCAGCACCGTGGCCAGCGACAGCAGCCCACCCCGGAGCACCAGCATCGCGATCGCCAGCACGAGACCGCCGATGGCGTTCAGCACGAACAGCACGCCGAGCACGCCGCCGACTCCGTCGAAGACGAGGTAGAGGTGGATCCCGCCCATCGCCAGCAACAGGACGGCGCTGAGGATCTTCCCGATCGTGAGTGCGCTGCCGGTGTTGTCCCGACGGTGGGAACCGGGTGCCTGAGGACGCGTGGCCATGTCCGTGACCTGCCTTCCTGACGCGGAGCCGCCGCTGGCGGCGGGGCTCTCCATCATGCACACGGATGGTCCGGTCGGACGGTTCAGTCGGACTTGCGATTCGGCTGAACCCGGTAGGTCCCCCGTCCGTGTTCAGAACCATGCCTGGACTGCAGACCCTGCCGCGGACCGACGAGCCACCGGCCACCCCACAGGTGCGCCGCCGCCCCGTCGCCGCGACGGTGTGCACGCTGCTCGCCGGCCTGCTCGTGTTCCTCGCGCTCGTCCTGCCCAGAGAGGTCGGGCAGCTCACGCCACTCGCGTTCCTGCGGATCCCGGTCGAGGGCCTGCTCCTGGGCGCGGTCCTGCTCGTGCTGCGCGGCCGGGCACGTCGGGTCGTCGCGGTGCTCGCCGGGGCGGCGCTCGGTCTGCTGACGGTGCTCGCGGTCCTGCAGATGGGCTTCCGCACCACCGTGGGCCGGCCGTTCGACCCGCTCTTCGACTGGCCCCAGCTGGGGAGCGGCATCGCGCTGATCGATAGCCCGACGGGCCGCGTCGCCGCCGTGGCCGGCGGCGTCCTCGTCGCTCTCGCGCTGGTCGTGGCCATGGCGCTGGCCGGTCGGCGCCTGGCCGGTGTCGTGGCCCGCCACCGGTCCGCCACGGCCCGCACCCTCGCCGTGCTGACCGTCGCCTGGCTCGTCTGCCTCACGTTCGGTGCGCAGCTCGTGGCACCGGTACCTGTCGCCGCGCGCAGCACCGCAGCGCTCGGCTACGAGACCGCCCAGCTGGTGTCGACGAGCCTGGCCGACCAGCGTCGGTTCGACGAGCAGGCCGCCACCGACGCCTTCCGCGACACCCCGGACGCCGACCTCCTGACCGCGCTGCGCGGCAAGGACGTCCTCCTCACCTACGTCGAGAGCTACGGGCGTTCGGCGCTGGAGGACCCCGAGTTCGCGCCGACCGTCGACGCGGTGCTCGACGACGGCACCCGCCGGCTGGCCGCGCGCGGGTTCGCCTCCCGCAGCGCCTTCCTGACCTCGTCGGTGATGGGCGGCGGGAGCTGGCTCGCCCACGCCACCCTGCTCTCCGGTCTCCGCGTCACCAACCAGCACAGCTTCGACAAGCTCGTCTCGGGCGATCGGCTGACCCTCAGCAGCGCGTTCAAGAAGGCCGGCTGGGAGACCGCCGCGGTGATGCCGTCCAGCGCGGGAGCCTGGCCGGAGCAGTCCTTCTACGGCTTCGACCGGACCTACGACTCGGGCAACCTCGGTAACCGCTCGCAGACCTTCGCCGGCTTCCAGACCCCCGACCAGTACACGCTGTCGGCGTTCCAGCACGCCGTGCGCGAGCGGCCCGGCCGCGGACCGCTGATGGCGGAGATCCCCCTCGTCACGAGCCACTGGCCGTGGGCGGAGGTCCCGCGGCTCCTCGACTGGAACGAGGTGGGCGACGGCTCCGTGTACGACCGACCGGGGGCCGGGCAGAGCGATCCCGTCGAGGCCGTGGAGGGCAACCCCGACCGGATGCGGGACGGATACCGGCGCTCCATCGAGTACTCGCTGTCGACGCTCATCTCCTACGTGGAGAACTTCGGCGACGACAACCTCGTGCTCGTCTTCCTCGGCGACCACCAGGCCGCACCGTTCGTCGCCGGGGAGAACGCGGGCAAGGACGTGCCGATCACGATCGTCGCGCGCGACCCCGCCGTCCTCGACCGCATCGCCGACTGGGGCTGGCAGGACGGCCTGCGGCCGGGCGCGCAGTCCCCGGTCTGGCCCATGGAGTCGTTCCGCGACCGGTTCCTCACCGCCTTCGGGAAGCAGTGAGGACCGCCTGTTAACGCGGGGCCGTCACAACTGACTCCTATCGGTGGGGAATCCGAGGCATCAGGACGGCTGTTCGTGCCTCCTCTGAGGGGACGGACTCCGGCGCAGGTGCCAGTGGCGGGTGGTCGACCGGGATCGAGCACCGCGATCGAACAGGAGTGGGGATGAACGACAACGCCCTCGCGGCCCAGCAGCCGGAGGACATCGACCAGGCGCTCAAGTTCATGCGGTCGACGCTGCAGCAGTTCCACGCCGATCGCGACCGCCGGGCCTTCTTCCTGCGCGTCTACTACATGATGACGCAGGAGGTGCACGCCGCGATCCACGGCACCGGCGCCTACGTCGGGCGGCCGGTGTTCATGGCTCCGGAGTGGATCGAGCGCCTCTCCGGCCGGTTCGCGAGCCTGTACTTCAGGTCGCTCACCGTCACCGGTGACGGGACCGTGGCCGGCCAGCGGGCGTGGGGCGCCGCCCATGGAGCGGCCCGCAGCGCCCGTTCCACGGTCCTGCTGAACGCGCTGCTGGGCATCATCGCCCACATCAAGAAGGACCTGGCCCAGGCCATCGCCGAGAACCTCGAGAAGGACGACCTCGACGACACGGCCACCATGCTCCGGCGCAGGTTCGACCACGACCAGGTCAACAACCTGCTGATCCGCGTGATGGGCTCGATCCAGGAAACGCTCGCCCGCGACTACGAGCCCGTGCTCGGGGTGGGCGACCGGGTGCTGGGCGGGCTCGACGAGCGACTCTCCTCGGTGGGTCTGCGCCACTACCGCGAGCAGGTGTGGAGCGACGCCCTCACCTACGCCGCCATGCTGCGCCATCCCGAGCAGGAGCACGTGGAGCGCGGTACCGAACTCGTCCGCGCCAAGCTCGACTGGGAGTCGTACCAGCTCGCCAAGGAGGTCTCGGACTGGCGGGCGATGTGGTTCGTGGAACGCGCGCTGGGCCGCGGCCTGGCCTGGCGCGGTGGCCGCGACTGGACGCGGATCGAGCTGTAGGTGTTACCGCCGGAATAGGGTGCGCTCGCGGTCGCTCGTAAGGCGTTCACCGGACGCGCTCGGCATCGGGTTCCAAGAGGCTCCACTCGACCCCGAAAGGGCGAGTGGCTGGAGGCCCCGATGACCGTTGTCGATCACGCCGTGCCGCAGGGCGCAGGCACCGGATCCACCCTCACCACGACCGCCGAGCTGCTCAACGGCGCCGCGGCCGGCGACGCGCAGGCCTGGCGGCAGCTCGTCGAGCGCTTCGAGCCGGCGGTGAAGGCCGGCATCGTCGGATTCCGGTTGCAGCCCGACGACGCGCACGACGCCGTGCAGACCACCTGGCTGCGCATGGTCGAGCACCGCGATCGGCTCCGGGAACCCGAGGCGCTCGGTGGATGGCTGCGGACCACCGCACGACGGGAGGGGCTGCGGATCATCCGTGACCGGCGCCGGACGGGTCCGCTGAACGTGGAGACGCTGGATCCGCCGGACCGGTCGGTCGACCTCGAGCAGCTGGTCGTCGACGCGGACACGATGCGGCTGGTGGCCGGGCTCATCGACCACCTGCCGGTGAGGTCGGCGGCGCTCGTCCGGGCCCTGTTCTCCGAAGCGCCGCCCGGCTACGCCGAGATCGCGCGCCGGACCGGCGTGCCCGTCGGGAGCATCGGGCCCACCCGGGCCCGTGCGTTGCGCAAGCTGCGCAGGCTGCTCGACAGCGGCGGGTCGGCGTCAGGGCCCGTCGCGGCGGCGTGAGCGCAGCAGCACGGCGCTCGCCTGCATCCGCGAATGCACGCCGATCTTGGCGAAGATCCGGCTCACGTGGACGCCCACGGTCTTGTCGCTGATGTAGAGCCGCTGGGCGATCTCGCGGTTCGTGCGGCCCTCGGCGAGCTCGGCGAGCACCTCCATCTCGCGGACGGTGAGCTCGTCGAGGGGGCTGCGCGGGCCGGTGGGCACCGCGGGCGCGGGTGCGGGTTCGGCGAGGGCGATCCGGCCGCGGGTGGCCAGATCGATCACGTCGTCGAGCAGCGGGTTGGCGCCGAGATCGCGTGCGGCGCGGCCGGCTGCGCGGAGGGCGTCGGCGACGGCCGCGCCGCGCGACCCGTGCTCGAGCAATGCCTCGGCGTGGCGCAGCCGCGCGTACGCCGCCGGATAGGGATGCTGGTGTGCCTCCCACACGGTGACCAGTCGTTCCCACATCGCGGCGTCGGCGGTGTGCTCGGCCCGGGCGACCTCGGCAGCGCACATGAGGGTGAAGGCCTCGACGACGGCGCGGACGGCCGGGACGCTGTGCCGCGCCCGGCGGGCGAGTTCGGCGCGGTGGCGGTCCAACCGCTGCACGGTGTCCGGTGCGGGTGCCGGGCGACCGGTGGTGACGAGATCGGCCCAGGCGCGGGTGCCGTGCCAGATCAGCGGTGCCAGCGACCAGATGTCGTCGGCACCGTGGTCGGCGACGGCCAGACCGGCCTCGACGTACTGCATGGCCGAAGCCGGCTCCTGCCGCCACAGCTCGAGCGCCGCGAACAGCACGAGCAGCGGGATGCGGTGGCGCGGCCCGGCTGCGGCCCGGATGAGCAGGTCCACCGCTTCGAGGTCGGCGGCGGCCTCCTGCAGCTCGCCGCGGCCCAGCAGCAGGCGGATCCGGGCCAGCCGGACGTCGACCGCGGCAGCCCCGGTCGGTCCCAGCGCCCAGGCGTCGGCGATGACGCGGTCCGCCGCGTCCCAGTGGCCCAGCCGGAAATGCGCGTTGGCGGCGTAGGTCAGCAGCGCGACCCCGGCCGTCCTGGCGAGCCCCAGCTCGCGCATCTGGGCGACCCCCTGCAACGCGAAGTCGACACCCTCGGTGAGCCGGTTGAGCGGCCCTGCCATCAGCTCGGCCCGGCGCAGGTACGCCTCGCCGATCGTCTCCGGTTCGCCGGTCCGCTGGGCGACCTCGAGCGCCTCGTCGACGGCGGCTGCACCCCCTTCGGCGTCCTCCAGGTATGCGGCGCTGAAGCCGAGCACCGCCAGCACACGCGCCTCGACCGCGACCGCCGCCGCGGTCCGGGCGAGCCCGAGCGCCTTGCGCGCGACCGACCGCGCCCCGGCGAAGTCGAGCCCCTGCAGCAGGGCCGTGCTGTACCCGGCGAGCACCTGCGCCCGCTCCCGCTCGGCTCCCGAGGCCGGGAGCCGCAGGGCGGCGTCCCGGTACCGCAGCTGGGCCTCGCCGGCGTGCCCTGCCGCGGCCAGCGAGCTGCCGGCGCGGGCGGTGAGCAGGGCGGCCGCCAGCCCGTCGTCGGTGTGTGGATCGCGCAGCAGGAGCCGCTCGATGAGCGCCACGGCATCGTCGTGGTCGCCGGCGAGAGCGGCCGCGCGCGCGGCCCGGTCGAGGCACTCGTCGGCCCGCACCGAGGTCAGCGCGGGCGGGACCAGCTCGGCGAGCTCCGCCGTGCGCAGCCAGTGCCGGTGCGCCTCGGCGTAGGCATGGACCGACTCGGCGGCCCGGGCGGCGGCCGCCGATGCTTGCAGGGCGCCCATCACGTCACCGGCCTCGAAGAGGTGGTGGGCGAGCTGCGCGGACAACTCGGCGCTGGCCGGGCCATCGCTCGCCAGCGCGTCCGCCATCCGGCGGTGCAGCTCGCTGCGTTCGCCCGGCAGGAGGTCTCCCGCCACGACGTCGACCAGCAGGCCGTGCCGCAGCCGGTAACCCCGTGCCGCGTCGTCGACGACGACCACGCCGTGGGCGACGGCCTCCCGCATCGCCTCGTGCATCGTCCCGGCGCCGGGCCCGAGCACCGCCGCGAGCGTCTCGTGCGACAGCGCGCCGACGCCGACGGCGAGCGCCCGCACGGCCAGGCGGGCGGCGGGGGAGAGCAGTTCGAGCCGGCCGAGCACGATCTCGCGGAGCGTGGTCGGGATGCCGTCGGAATCGCCTGCGAGAACGGCCCGCGCCGTCTCCTCGGCGATGAACGGGTTGCCCGCCGACCGCTCCCAGACCAGTTCCTCCAGGTCGGGACGGCCGGGCGCCCAGTCGGCGAGCAGCTCGGCCACGACCTGCCGAGGCAGGGGCTGCAGCTCGAACGCCGTGACGTGGCGCATCCGGCGGATCTCGGCCAGCGTCGCCTGGAACTCGGGGGTGCGCCCGGGGCTGTCGGTCCGCACCGTCGCCACGACCAGCACCGGCTCGTCGTCGAGGTTCGCGATCAGGCTGAGGAGCAGGTCGCGCGTGGAGCGGTCCGCCCACTGCAGGTCCTCGACGACCAGCAGCACCGGCCGGTGCGCGGCGAGGTCGACGACGAGGCGGTACAGCACGTCCATGAGCAGGACGTGGGAGTCGTCCGCCCCACCCGGCCGCACCGCGTCGAGGCACGCCCGGAGCAGCTCCGCGACCTCGCCGCCCTCGTGGCGGAGCCGGTGCCGAAGCGCACCGAGAACCGGCCAGAACGGGGGCGCGTCGGCGATGTCGACCGCGGTGCCGACCAGAACGGTGGCCCCGTCCTCGCGGGCGTGCCGGGCCAGCTCCGCGACCACCCGCGACTTCCCGATGCCGGCGCTCCCGGTGACGAGCGCGGCGACCGAACGACCCGAGAACGCGTCGCGGAGCGCGTCGCGCAGTGCGGAGACCGCCTGATCCCGTCCGCGAAGCCCGGGAAGATCGGCCAAGTCCACAGAACGACCTTAGAGTTCGAGAGCCCGGGGTTCCACCACCGACCTCACCGCGCGGTCCTAAGATTGGGTGCGTGCGGCAACCGATCGGGGAGCCCGTGCAGCCCGGAGCCGACGAAGCCGCGATCGCGGCGGTGCGGGAGCGTTTGCGCTCGCTGTTCGGTGCCACGTTGCCGGATGCCTACGCCGACCTGTTGCGCCGTGCGGACGGTGTCGACGTCGATGGGCTGGTCCTCTACGGCAGCTGGCAGAGCCCCGACGCGCGTGGGCCGGGTGGTTTCTGGCAGGGCCTGGTCGCGGCCAACCTGCTGTGGCGCGACGTGCCGGGTCTGGAGGACTACCTGGTGCTCGGGGACAGCGATCTGTACCTGCTGACCGTCGATCTCGATGGCGGCGCTCCGCTGCTGCGGGACAGGGTGAGCGCAGAGCCGGTGGAGAGCTTCCCCGATGTCGCGACGGCGATCGAGCTGTTGCTCGCGGCCCGGCGCTGAGCAGAGCTGCGGCAGTTCACGCTCCACCCGCGGGAGCGCCGTGGTGTGGGGTGGGGTCCCGCGTGGCTCCCCACGCGACCGACAACACGATCGCGATGCAGACCCCCACGACCCCGGCCCCCGCGATCACGAGCCCCGACGACGCGTTCTGCGCGAGGACCCCGAACCCAAGGATCGCGATCCCCTGTGTGACGCGCATGCTCATGGTGAGCAGCCCGACGCACTGTCCTCGCATGTGATCCGGCACCGCCAGCGTGAACTCGGCCGCGAGCGGGATGAAGAAGTAGAGGCTGATCCCGGAGGCGACGATCAGGAGGACGGCAACCGCCGGCCCGGGCATCAGCACGAAGAGCGCGAGCGGCGCACACGACAGGACGGACAGGACCGCCACGTGCCGGGGTCCCTGCTCTCGGATGAGCATCGGCAGCAGCCACAGCCCGATGACGATGCCGGCGGGCCCGGCGCCCATGAGCAGCCCGCCGATGGCCGGTTCGTGGCCGATCTCCACGGCGTAGGAGGCCGCGAGCGTCTCCGTGGCGAGCGTGGCGGCGATGGGCAGCGTGAAGAGGATGACGATGCGCAGGCGCGCATGGCCCACGATGAAGCGGACGCCGGCGCCGAGCAGCGACGATGCCGCCCCGGCCAGAGCCGTGGCCGGCCTGGCGACGACGCCGAGCAGGATCACCACGGCGGAGATGAGGAAGGTGGCGGCGTTGAGCACGAGGACCACGGACAGGCCGCTGATCGCGACCACGACGCCGCCGAGGCCGTAGCCCACGGTGTAGGAGACGTGGTTGACGAGCTGGGTGACCGCGGATCCCTTGACCAGCCGCCGGCCGGGCAGGACGACCGCCATCGTGGAGATGTAGGCGCTGTTGAACGGCGGATCGATCAGGCGGACCGCGAACAGCAGCGCCCACAGCGCGAGCAGCGGCATCCCGGGGATCGCCATGACCAGCAGCAGCAGTGCTCGCGTGAGGTCGGTGGCGACCATCACCCCGCGGCGGGGATACCGGTCGGCGAGACCGGCCAGCAGCGGGCCGCCGACGAGATCGGGGAGCACGGTCAGCGCGAACGTGACGCCCATGAGCGCTTCCGAGCCGGTCTCGGTGAAGACCGCGACGACGAGCGCGGCGCGGGCGACGTAGTCGCCGACCGTCGACAGCGCGCGGCTGACGAACAGCGCGCGGAACTCCGGCTCGCCGAAGATGCTCCGATAGGTGACGCGTTCCTGTTCCCCCTGCACCGCCACCAACAGTGTCGGGGCTCTGCAGGGAGGTCAAGGATCAGGCAGGAGCCAGCCGGAAGGTGAAGGTGAGCTCGCTCCACTCGCCGTCGACCGCGCGACCGTCCGGTGTCGGCCCGCTGCGCGGCACGAAGTCGACGATCAGGTCCTCCTTCACCCCGAAGACGGCGTCCGAGTCGAGGTAGTCACCGCCGCGCACGAACAGCTGCGTGATCAGCTGTCGATGCGCGGGGGACTGGATCATGAAGTGGACGTGCGGGGCGCGGTAGGGATGCCGGCCGGTGGCGTTCAGCATCGCGCCGACCGGCCCGTCGACGGGGATCGGGTACGCCGACGGGAGGATCGACCAGAACCGCAGCCTGCCTGCGTCGTCCGTGCGCAGCCGGCCACGCAGCACCGGCCCGTCGAGGTCGGGCAGCTGCACGTCGTAGAAGCCGTCGTCGTTCGACTGCCAGACGTCGACGACGGCGTCGGCGACCGGTCGGTCGGCCGTGTCGGTGACCAGCACGTCGACGTACAGCGGGGTCCCGGCCGCGCCGCGGCTGATGTCGGATCCCTGGGGCAGGTCCGGGGGACCCTCCACGTAGAAGGGGCCGAGCACCGCGGACGGGGTGCTGTCCGGGGTGCGCGAGTTGGTCAGCACGTCCACGACGCTGGACAGGCCCAGGGTGTCCGACAGCAGCACGAACTCCTGCCGCGTGTCGGTGGTGATGTGGCCGGCCCGGGTGAGGAAGTCGATGGCCTGCTGCCACTCGTCCTGGGTGAGGTCGTTGTCGACGGCGAAGGCGTGCAGGCGCCGGACGAGGTCGGTGAGCAGCGTGTGCAGCCGCGCGTCGGCCGTGCCGGCGAAGGTCTCCACGACCTGCTCGGTGATGCGGCGTGCCGGGCTCACCGCGGCGCTGCCCGCGGGGCGTTCGCCGGCCCAGGCCCGGCGCAGCAGCCCCGCGATGCCGTCCCGGGTGACGGCTGCGGGATTGGGGTAGGGCTTGGCGGTGGCCAGCTCGGCGGCCCGGTCGAGATCGGCCTCGGCGAGCCCGAGCTCGCGCAGCGATGTCGGCCCGCCGGCACCGCGGACGAGGTCGAACACCGCGGCCGGCGCGTCGCCGTCGTCCACACCGAGCGCGCCGGCGATGCGCCGCATCGCCTCGGGCGCGGCTGCGGCGTTGTACGCCATGGCGTGCGGCAGGACGACGGTGTGGGTCGGGGCGTGCGGCAGGTCGAAGCTGCCGCCGAGGGTGTGGCACAGCTTGTGGTGCAGGGCCATGCCGACCGCGCCCAGGCACGTCCCGGCGAGCCAGGCGCCGTGGAGGAGGTCCGCGCGGGTGTCGAGGTCGTCGGTGCCGGCCCCCAGCCGGCGCAGCCCGCTCGCCAGCCGGGCGATCGCGTCGAGCGCCAGCGCGTCGACGACGGGCTCGGCGTCGGGGGAGTAGAGGGCCTCCACGGCGTGCGCGAGCGCGTTGACCGCGCTGGTCACCGCGATCGGCGTGGGCAGGCCCGCGGAGAGCTCGACGTCGTAGATGACGGTCTCGGGCAGGATCTCGGGCGCCGACCGGGTGGTCTTCACACCGTCGGCCGTCTCGCCGAGGACGGGTGTCACCTCGGATCCGGCGTACGTGGTCGGGAGGACGACCTGGTCGACGCCGGTGCGGACGGCGATGGCCTTCGACAGACCGGTGGTCGAGCCGCCGCCGACGGCGACGACGCAGTCGGCGCCGACCGACGCGCAGGACCTCGAGCGCGGTCTCGGTGACCGCGACCGGAGTGTGCATGGCGGCGCCGTCGAAGCGGGCGACCGCGAGCGGCCCGAGGGCCTTCTCCACGCGGTCGCCGGCCTCGGCGAGCTCGGGCGAGGCGAGCACCAGGACGCGGGAGCGGCCGAGGCGTTCGACCTCCGCGCCGACGGACTCCAGGGTGCCGACGCCGAACACGACGCGGGACGGGTGGGAGGTGTGGACGAAGTTCGTCGCCATGGGTCCTACTCTCCTCGGGCCAGCAGTCGCGCTAGAGCCACGGTGAGTTCCTTCTCCGGGTCGACGGGCAGGTCGTGCGCCCGCCATCCCACGTGCGCGTCCGGGCGGACCAGCACGCAGCCGGACTCTGCCACCTCGCGCAGGCGCGCCCAGTCGTCGTACACGTCGGTGTACGGCCGCCCGGGCCCGATCACGTGCGCGTCGACCTCGACGCCGAGGGTGCGGGCGGCGCCCGCGGCGGCCTCGGCCCATCCCTGCCCCGAGATGCCGGTGAGCAGGGTGAACCGGCCCTTGCCGGTGATGTCGTGGGTGCTGATCTTGTGGCCGCCGTTGCCCAGCCAGCAGTGCGGGAGCCGGGCCCCCGGCCAGGTCGTCGGGTGGTAGTACAGCTCGGGATCGCGGTCGAACTCCGGCTCGGCGGTGCCGTCGGTGATCACGGCGCCGGACGCGTATCGCTGGCCGAGCTCCACACCGTGCGCATTGAACTCGTAGTCCTTGAGCTCCAGCGCCTTGCGCAGCGCGATGCGCTGCTCCGCAGCCTCGGGGGTGTCCGCCGCGCGGGCCCGCATGCTCGCGATCTGGGCCTCGGTGTCCTCGGACTCGGTGAACCCGAGTGCGTCGAAGATCGGGCCGAACTGCTCGATGGACTTGTTGGCGCGCAGCACGATCTGCTTGCCGACCGGGGCGCGCTCGGCGTCGTAGCTGTCGAGCAGTTCCTCGCCAGCCTTGCCGGACAGCACTGCGGCGAGCTTCCACGCCAGGTTGTACGAGTCCTGGATCGACGTGTTGGAGCCCAGACCGTTCGATGGCGGGTGCCGGTGCACGGCGTCACCTGCGCAGAACACGCGACCGCTGCGGTAGCGCGTGGCGTACATCTTGTTGTTGCCCCACAGCGACGTGGAGCGGATGGTCACCGGGAGCGTGTCGTCGCCGACCAGGTCGCGCACGATCTTCGTGGCCATCGCGTCGTCGACCGCGGGCGGTGCCTGCGCGATGTCGTAGCCCCACACCACCAGCCACTCGTCCCACGGGCGGACCATGCGGACCAGGCCCATGCCGATCCCGCCGATGTTGGAGCCGGGCTGCAGCACCCAGTACAGGACGCTCGGCCGGTGCTCGACGAACTTCGTCAGGTCGGCGTGGAAGACGATGTTCATGCTGCCGGCGATGTCCATCTGCCCCTCGAAGGGCAGCCCGATGTCGCGGGCGATCTGGCTGCGCCCGCCGTCGGCGCCGATCACGTACTTGGCGCGGATCGGGTAGGTGTGGCCGGAGAGCCGGTCCCGCACCGTCACCGTCACGCCGTCGTCGTCCTGCTCGAGGCTCAGGTACTCGGTGTCGAACCGGATCCGGCTGCCCCGCTCGGCCGCGTGCCCGATGAGGATCGGTTCCAGCAGCGTCTGCGGCAGGTCGCAGTTGTCCGACGGGCTGGCGAGCGTGTAGTCGGCGCGCCGCGCCGGGTGCGTGCCCCAGGTGCGGACGCGGCCGATCTCGTCGCCGGCCAGGCTCGTGCAGAACACGGTGTCGCCCATCAGGTGCGACGGTGTGCCCTGCGCCAGCACGTCGTCCTCGATACCCATGTCGCGCAGGATCTCGACGGTGCGCTGGTTGGTGATGTGCGCCCGCGGCGTGTTGGCCGTCCACCGGTACTTGGTGATCACGATGTGGTCGACGCCGTAGGTGGCCAGGAACAACGCGGCCGACGCACCCGCCGGGCCGCTGCCGATGACCAGCACGTCTGTGGTGAGGATCGTTCCGGACTCGCTCACGCCGCCTCGTCTCTGGGGTGCGGATGTCGCTGCTGACGAGTATGTGAACCGGCAATGTATTCGTCCAATACTGTTTGGAGAGGTCGGATATAGCCTGCGCATATGGATCTGCGCGGGCTCGAGTGCTTCCTCGCCGTCGCGGACGAGGGCTCCATCAGCCGGGCCGCCTCCGTACTGCACATGACCCAGCCGCCGCTGACCGTCCGGCTGCAGGCGCTGGAGCGCGAGCTGGGGGTCGCCCTGCTGATCCGGCATGGGCGGGGAGTGGACCTCACGGCCGCCGGGCGGTTGCTCGCGGAGCGCAGCCGGCGGCTGTTCGCCGAGCTCGCGGCCACCACCGACATGGTCCGCGCGGTCGGCGCCGGCACCCGCGGCACGCTGCACATGGCGGTCGGCCACACCGTGTCGCCCCGCCTGCTGCCGCGCCTGACCGACAGCGCGGCGCTCGGGCCCGATCTCGATCTCGTCATCAGCGAGGCCGCCGACGTCGACGTGGTCGAGCGCGTCCACCGGCGCGACGCGCATGCCGGGCTCCTGCACCTCCCGCCCGTCGCCCCGGGCCGGGTCCGGCACGTGCAGGGCCGCGCCCGGGGCCTGGAGGTGGCCGTGGTGGCTCGCGAGCCACTGGTCGCCGTGCTCCCCGACGGGCATCCGGCGGCGGCCGAGGACCGCGTGGACCTCGCCGGCCTGCGGGAGCCGCGGGTCGTCCTCGCGGACGCCGCGGGCGAGGGCTTCGCGGCGCACGCGCGCGCCGCATGGGAGGCGACCGGCGCCGACCCGGGTGCGCGGCGCGAGGCGGGTTCGGTGATGCAGGCGCTCGCGCTCGTCGAGGCCGGCGCGGGTGTCACGCTGCTGCCCGCCCAGTACGTGGCGCTGACGTGGAAGGGGCTGGTCGCGAGGCAGCTGCGCCAGCACACTGCGGTGGTCGAGACGGCGGCGCTGTGGCGGCCCGACGAGGACTCACCCGTGCTGCGGCGGTTCCTCCGCGCGGCCCTGTCCACACCGGAGCCGGACGTGCTGGGGCCGCAGTTCTGGCGTCACGATCCGGTGGACGGCTCCTGAGCCCTGCGACGCAGCGCCCGGCGCAGGTTCTGCTCGTTGCCCAGGCCGCTGCGGCGGGCCGCCGCAGCGGCGGTCTCGCCCGCGCGGCGCAGGTCGAGCGCGGCCTCCAGCCGCATCGCAGCGACGTACGCAGCGGGGCTGCGGCCGACCTCGGCGGTGAAGAGCCTGCGCAGGTGGCGCTCGCTCATCCCGGCTCGCGCGGCCAGCGCCGGCAGGCTGTGGTCGGCGGCCGGGTCGGCGGCGATCTCGTCGCACAGGGTGCGCAGCGGGGTGCGGCGCGGCCTGCTGGTCCGGGCGGGCAGCGAGAGCTGCGGTTGGGCGCCGAGCCGGCGCATGAACACCACCAGGTCGCGCGCGATGGCGTGGGCCGTCTCGTCGCCCTCGTCCTCCTCCACCAGCGCGAGCGCGAGGTCGATGCCGGCGGTGACGCCCGCCGAGGTGAGGAACCGGCCGTCCCTCACGTAGATGGAGTCCGGGTCGACGGTGACGGTGGGGAACCGTCGGCCCAGGGTCGCGGTGTGCTTCCAGTGCGTGGTGGCGCGCCGGCCCTCCAGCAGCCCGGCGCTGCCGAGCGCGAACGATCCGGCGCAGACCGACGTGACCCGCCGAGCGTCCGCGGCCAGGTGGGCGATCGACGCGATCAGCGCGGCGGTGGGCCCGCGGTCGACCAGGCACTCGCCACCGGGCACGACGACGGTGTCGACGGTGCCGAGCTCGTCGGCGCGGCAGGACACCCCGATCCGCAGCCCGCCCGAGGTGGTGATGTCCTGACCATCAGGTGAGCAGATCACCATTCGGTAGCGGGCGCCGAGCCCGATCGCGACGTCGAAGACCTCCAGCGGCCCGGTGACGTCGAGCAGCCGCACGCCGTCGTAGACCAGCATCGCGACGGTTCGCTCGGGGTGCACGGCGTCAGGGTAGGCGCGGCCTGTGGCCGGATTCGACCGTTCCACGGCCGATGCAGCCCGCCTGGTGACACTAGCTTCACGTGGGCGACGCAATCCTGACGAAGGATCCCGACCCATGAAGCTGCAGCACCACCTCGGCGGCCTCGAAGGCCTCGACACCCCACTCGACTTCGAGAAGCGGGTCTTCGTCCAGGAGTGGGAGAAGCGGATCTTCGGGATCCACGCGGCGATGATGGGCCTGTCCGCCTCCCTGCGCGACGCGGTGCCCGGCTACGACATGGACGCGGTGCCCACCGCCTTCGCCACCACGTGGACCTGGGCGGACCTGCGCAAGGGCGCCGAGGCGATGAACCCGTTCGCCTACTTCCAGTTCCGCTACTACGAGAAGTGGCTCGGCGGCATCACCGCCTACCTCGTGGAGCAGGGGTACCTCACGCAGGAGGAGCTGGACGCAGCGATCGCGCGTTACCGCGACGCCGAGCTGCCCGAGCGCACCGAACCGAAGATCGACGATCAGGTGCTGCGCTACCTGCGCGAGGGCGACACCCCGCGGCGCGGCCCGGCGACCCCGTCCTTCGCCGTCGGCGACCCGGTGCTCGTCGCCGATCCGCCTGCGTCCGACCACACCCGGCTGCCCGGGTACCTGCGTGGCCGCACCGGCCGGGTGGAGCGCGTGTTCGAGGGCAACTACGCCTACTTCTGCTCCACCGGACCCGACGGGCTGGGCGATCCCGTGCCCGTCTACATCGTCCGGTTCGAGCCGGGGGAGCTGTGGGGCGGCACCACGGAGGCCGACGCCGGCCCCCTCTACGCCGAGCTGTACGAGACCTACCTCGGTCCCGTGCCGGAAGGACCCCGATGACCACCGAGTTCGGATATCCCGCCGACCGGGAGGAGGCCAGCGCGGCCCAGGTGCGCGCGCTCGAGGCACTCCTCATCGAGAAGGGGATCATCACCAGCGGCACCGTCGACAAGGTGCTGGGCTACTTCGAGTCGGAGATGACCCCGCTCAACGGCCGCACGATCGTCGTGAAGGCCTGGACCGATCCCGAGTTCGCCGAGCTCGTCGTGCGCGACACGCCCGCCGCGGTGGCCCAGCTCGACCTGCCCGTCGGGATGGCCGGCGCCGAGGGCGAGCACCTCGCCGCCGTGCGGAACGAGCCCGGCGTGCACAACGTCGTGATCTGCACGCTGTGCTCCTGCTTCCCCTGGCCGGTGCTGGGCCTGCCGCCCTACTGGTACAAGGATCCGGTCTTCCGCGCCCGCGCCGCGCGCGAACCGCGGGTCGTGCTCGCCGAGCTCGGCGTGCCGATCCCGGACGACACCGAGGTCCGGGTCTGGGACTCCAGCGGCCACTCCCGCTGGTTCGTCATCCCCGAACGCCCCGCCGGCACCGACGGCATGTCCGACGACGAGCTGGCCGCGCTCGTCACCACCGAGTCGATGATGGGCGTCGCCTTGGCCGGAGCCCCCTCATGAGCGGAGATCACGACCACGACGGGTACGACCCCGAGGCGGGGTTCCATCCCTCGTGCGTCACCGACCAGGCCCGGCCCACGTTCGACGCCGATTGGCAGCGGCGCGCGTTCGGGCTGGCGGTGGCGCTCTCGGAGTTCGGCCACTATCCGTGGGACGCGTTCCAGGAGGAGCTGATCGGCGCCATCGGCAGCTGGCAGGACGCGCCGGCCGACGCCCGCGGCCGCTGGGAGTACTACCAGCACTGGGTCGCCGCGCTCCGCTCCGTCGTCGAGCGGAACGGCCTGCTCGAGGACGGCTACGTCAATCCCGAGGACCGCGAGGGCGGGCTGCAGCACGCCTGACACGATGGCGTCCATGACCGCCCAGACGTCGCTGCGGGAGATGCTGCGCGACGATGTGGGCCCTGCGCTGGATCGACGGGCACAGGCGAACGAGTTGCGGAGCCCGCGCGTGCAGGACGACCGATTCATCGCATGGATCCACGAACGCGTCGAAGCCCGCGATCACACCTGAGCCCACGTCGCGTCATGCGGCCACCGGCTCCGGCTGCGTCGCTCGGCGAGTCCGGGCGACCGGGGCCGGGCGCACCTGCTGTACGGGGAGTGGCTTCGCCGCGCGGCTCTTCATCAGCCCGCGCACCGTCGACGCCCACCTGCGCAACGTGTTCCGCAAGCTCGGCATCAACTCGCGCCGCCAGCTGCGGGACCGGCCGGACCTCGTCGGCGACGCGGTCAGGTCGGCTTGAGCAGCTCGGCCAGCCGGAGGGTGTCCTGCAGGTACCGCTCGTACGGGAAGCCGGCTGCGAGCAGGGCCTCGCGCAGCTCGTCGTAGAGCGGTTGCCCGCCCTCGTGGAAGGCCCTGGTGCCGGCCTCGGTGAGGCTGACGAGCCGGCGCCGGGCGTGGTCGGGATCGGTGCGCACCTCGACGAGCCCCGCGGTCTCCAGCGGGCGGAGAGCCCGGCTGATCGCCGGATCGGACACCGAGAGCGCCTGCGCCAGGCGGTGCTGGGTCACCGGCTGGATGTCCTCCAGGGTGCCCAGCAGCCGCAGCTGGCTGTAGCTCAGCCCGTCGGGATCGTCGGTGCGCCGGCGCGCTGCCTCGCCGAGGAGGAGCACCACGCGATGCAGCAGATCTGCGAGCCCGTCGTCCACGCGGCGATCTTAGCAAAATCTTACCTAGTTAATATTAACCGGGCATTACTTCCGCGGTCCGCCGGGTGGCCAGGACTCCCGCCGTCAGCGCCGCCGCGGTTGCCCCGACGAGGAACGGTGCCGTCGCGCCCGCCGCAGCGGCGAGCCAACCGGCGAGCGGGCTGCTCACCACCGTCGCGCCGAGCAGCACCACGGCGAACACGGCCATGACCCGGCCGAGCATGTCGGGCCGGGCCTGCTGCAGCTGGGCGACGACGGTCAGGAGCAGCACCGACCAGCCGAGACCTGCGACGGCCAGTCCCGCGAGGGCAGCTGCGGGAGCGAGCCCGACGAGCAGCTGCCCGGCGGCGACGATCGCCGTCCCCGCCGCAGCCGTGCGCGTGTCCGAGCGGCCCCGGGTGGCGGCGACGATGGTCCCGACCAGCGATCCGGCCGTGAACACCGCCAGCGCGGCCCCGATCCCGCCCGCCCCGCCGCCGAGGCGCTCCTGCACGAGCAGCGGCACAGTGACCTGGTAGGCGAACGTGGTCGTCGTGACTGCGGCGAGCACCAGTACGGGCAGGCGCAGTGCCGGGGTCCGCCACACGTGGGCCAGCCCATCGCGGACCTGCCGCGGCGCACGGGGCGTGCGCGGGCTCTGCCCGATCCGCAGCGTCGCGAGCACGGCCACGTCGACGAAGAACGAGAGCGCGTTGATCCCGAACGCGACGGCCGCCCCGAACGCCGGCACGAGCAGCCCGCCGAGCGCGGCGCCCACCGTCATCCCGACCAGCATCATCGTCCCGCTGAGCGCTGCCGCAGCCGGTGCGGCCGCGGGCGGGACGAGCTGCGGGGTGAGCGCGCGCCGCGCCGGGGTGTCGACCGCGTTGACGATCCCCCAGAGCGCCGCCAGCACCCCGATCACGGGCAGCGTGAGCCGGTCGGTGGCCGCGGCCACGGCGAACCCGGCGGCGACGAGCCCGAGCCCGGCCTCGGCCGCCATCAGCAGGGTGCGCCGGTCGAACCGGTCGGCGAGCGCGCCGCACCACGCGCCGAGCACCAGCGTCGGGGCGAACTGCAGCACCACCACCCAGGCCAGCGCCCCCGGGTCCAGCGCCACCACGACGGCCGACAGGGCCACGACCTGCGCCCAGGAGCACGTGATCGAGGGCAGCTGGCCCGCCGCGTAGCGCCGGAACGCGGAGCTGCGCAACGGCCCGACCGCGGTGTCCAGGCTCATGCCAGCGTGAACGCGGCGGCGACGGCCAGCCCGATCCCGAACAGGTACGTGCCCATGGCGCCGATGACGCCGACCGGGCCGTGCTGGGCCAGCGAGGGTGACGACAGCATCCCGTAGGCGTGCATGAGCCGCGCGAGCACGGCGCCGGCGATGAGCGGGATCGCGACGCCGGCCGGGCTGCCGATGCCCACGATCAGGAACAGCACGGCGAGGACGGGCACGTACTCGCTGGCGTTGCCGTGCGCCCGCTGCGCGATGAGCAGCGGGGACGCCGGATCGGTCGGCATCTGCGAGCCGCCGGACTTGGCGGTCACACCGCGCATCCGCGAGACGTTGAAGCCGAGCAGGAACAGCATGCGCGCCGAGCACGGCGACGCCGCCGATTGCGGTGAACCAGGCCGTGGACGACGTGATGGTCAGGGTGGTCATGCCGGTCTCCGTTCGAGGGAGGGTCGCTGACGGCGCGAGGAAGGTGCCGTCGAGGGCGCGGTCGACGACGTCGGCGCAGAGCGACCAACCCAGGAGGGCGTCGGCCTTGCGCAGGCCGCCGACACTGGTCACGTTGACCTCGATGAGGTGGCGGCCGATGACGTCGAGCCCGGCGAGGTGGATGCCGTGCTGGCGAAGGGTCGGTGCGAGACGCGCGCAGATCTCCCGGTCCCGCTCGGTGACGGGCGCCTCCGCGGCCGGGTTGCCGATGCGGAAGTCGCCGTCGACCGGGTAGCGGTGCACGGCGGCGACCGGTTCGCCGTCCACCACGAAAACGCGCTTGTTGCCCGCGCTGACCTCGCGCAGGTACGGCTGCAGTACCGCGGCCCGGGAGCCGGCACCGGTGACGAGCTCGACGAGCGAGGCCAGGTTCGGGTCGTGCCGGTCCAGCCGCAGCACGCCGCGGCCGGCGAACCCGTCGACCGGCTTGGCGACGACCACCCGGTGCTCGGCGACGAACGCGCGGACCGTGGCCGGATCGGCGCTGACCACGGTGGCCGGCCCGAGGTCGGGGAAGTGCAGCGGCAGCAGGTGCTCGCTGCAGGCCCGCAGCCCGGCCGGGGCGTTGACCAGCGCCGTCCGCGTGGGATCGACGAGATCGAGCACCAGCGTGGCGGTGACGAACCGCTCGTCGAGCGGGGGTTCGGTGCGCACGAACACGGCCGCCGCCTCGTCCAGCCAGAGGCGGGCGGGCGCGCCGGCGCGGTACCAGGGATCGGGCACGGTCCACCGGCAGCCCTGCGTCGGGCACGCTCGGGGCGAGCCGCAGCGGCGTCGCCAGACAACGGGCCCGGCCGTCGACGGCCTCCAGGTGCAGCATGTCGGTGGCCCACACCTGCGCCCCGCGCTCCTGCGCGGCGTGCATGAACCCGACGCTGGTGTCGAGCGCGGGATCGAGCCCGTCGAGCGGGTCGACGACGAAGACGACGTCCATCAGGCCACCGCCCCGCTGGACTCGGCGGGCTGTGCAGCGATCGCGAGCAGGTCCGCGGCCAGCGGCGACCAGCCCGTGCTCGCCCTGCGCCACGCCGTGGGCAGGTCGGCGAGGCCGGGCAGCAGCAGATCGAGCGCCTCGCGACGGGCGCGGGGATGCGTGAGGAGGGTGTGCACGGTGCGCACTGCGGCCGGGATGCGCGCGTCGGGCTGCGCGTCGAGGTAGCGCACCTCGAGGTAGCCGCCGCGCGGGCGGACGGGCGGGAACAGCGTGGAGAGGTGCCGCTCGGCGTCGAGGTCGGGTAGCGCGAGGCGCGGGGCCGCGGCGGCGAAGGCGAGGTACGCGCCGACGGGATCGACCGCGTCGAGGTGGCGGCCGTCGTAGGCGCAGCGACGGTGGTCGACGCGCGTCCAGATCCCGGTGCGAGCGCCCGGGACGCCGGACGGGCGGCCGTCGAGGGTCGGCGAGTTCGCGAACGCCGCCGCCAGGTGGGGCCCGGCGAGGTTGGCGACCAGCCACTGCTCGCGCCCGGCCGTGCCGGGCAGGAGATCGACGCAGACCTGCAGCGACGCGGTCAGCCGCATCATCCGGCGGCCGTCGGGGCCGTGCTCGTCGAGCGCGCGCTGCAGGGCGCGGTAGCGCGGGTTCGACACCTGCAGGGGCACGTCCGCGCAGCTGTGGTGCGGATCGGTCCCGGCGGCGACCAGCGCGACGCCGGTGCGGGCGGCCAGCTCGCGCACCTGGCGCAGCAGGTCGAGGATCGTCTCGATCATGGCGTCCACCGGGCGCGGAGCGGGGCTGAGCTCGAGCTGGCCGCCCGGTTCGAACGTCGGCCGTGCGGCACAGGCGAACGGTGCGTCGAGGACGGCCGCCAGCCGCGCCGGCTCCGGCCGGCCGCCCCACGCCACCGGGATCAGCTCGACCTCGACGCCGACGCGTCCCGGCCGGGTCGCAGGGGCGAAGGCGCGCCGCACGGAGGTCTCCAGATCCATGCCCGGAACGGTCGCGCGACCGGCCGGTACGGACATCAGTGCCGGCACGGAGGACGGGTACGGAAC
The DNA here is from genome assembly GCA_963727745.1 of uncultured Actinomycetota bacterium. Classification (GTDB taxonomy): domain Bacteria; phylum Actinomycetota; class Actinomycetes; order Mycobacteriales; family Pseudonocardiaceae; genus Pseudonocardia. Next base: position 942,261 of record CAVSHL010000015.1, on the reverse strand, counting down.
TTCGCACGCAGGTCACCAGGCGCGATACTCCCGCCATGACCGCAGCGGCCGGCGCCTCTTCGGACGGGCACGCGAGCTCGCCGTGCTCCGCTCCGCGCTGGCGAACGCGCGCGGCGGTACGGGTGGGCTGGTGCTGGTCTCCGGCCCGCCGGGGATCGGCAAGACGCGCCTGGTCGAGGAACTCGTCGCCGAGGCCGGCGAGATCACGGTCGGCTGGGGCGCAGCGCTCGACGACGAGGGCATGCCGATGCTGTGGCCCTGGACGCGGGCGGTCGCGGCGCTGCCGGAGGTGCGCAGCGCGCTCGCCGCTGACATCACGCCGGAGACGGCCGGGCCCGCCGACGCGGCAGCCACGACGTTCGCCGCCGACACGGCCGTGCTCGACGCCCTCGCCGGGCAGCCGGCGCTGCTCCTGCTCGTCCTCGAGGACCTGCACTGGGCCGATGCGGCCACGGTGCGGCTGCTGGAGCGGCTGGTCGCCGGGATCCGGCGGGTCCCGGTGCTCGCCGTCGTGACCCACCGGCCGGTCGACACCGGCCCGTTCGCCGACGTGCTGCCCCGCCTGCTCGCCAGCAGCGCGACCGTGCCCGTCACCCTCGGGCCGCTGCGCCCCGACGACGCTGCCGCCCTGCTCGACCACGCCGTCGAGCGCGCCGATCCGGTCGCGGTCCGCGAGGCGATCGACCGGGCGGGCGGCAGCCCGCTGGTGCTGTTCGCGCTGACCCGGATCGCGACCGAGCAGCTGCGCGGGCACGCCACCTGGGACGCCCTGCTGGCCGACCCCGCGGAGCTGCGCAGCCTCGTCGCGGCGGCGCTGCGCGCCGCCGGGCCGGCGTCCGCCGAGGCCGTCGCGGCGTTGAGCGTGGTCGGCCGCTCCGCCGATCTCGACGTCCTCTCCAGCCTGCTCGGTGCGCCGACCGCGGCGGCCGCCGTCGAGCTGCTGGGCCCGGCGGCCGCGCTCGGCCTGGTCACGCCGTCCGACGGCGGTGCAGTCACCTTCGGCCATGCGCTCGTGCGCGACGCCGTGTACGCGACGCTGCCCCCGCAGCGCAGGCTCGCGCTGCACCGGAGGGTCGCCGAGCTGCTCGAACCCCGGGCGGTCGGCCGCGACGACCGGGCGGGCACGGTCGCCCGCCACTGGGTGCGCGCCGGGGAGCCGGCGCGGGCGGTGCCGTGGGCGGTGCGCGCGGCCGACGACGCCCGGTCCGGGGGCGGCTACGCCGAGGCCGAGGACTACCTGCAGCTGGCGCTGGACGCGCTCTCCCCGGACGCCAGCGCCGACGTCGGTGCGGACGAGGCCGAGCTGCTCCTCGATCTCGCCCGCGTGCAGGCACTTGCCGGACGGGTCGACGAGAGCATCCGCACCTGCCGGCGCGCCGCGACCGTCGGCGAGCGCACGGGCCGGCCGGACGTGGTCGCCAGGGCCGCGGTCACGGTGCAGGGCTACGGACATCCCGATGTCAACCGCGCCGTCGAAGGGCTGTGCCGGCGCGCGCTGGCGGGGAACCTCGACGCCGGGCTCTCCGCTCGGGTGTCCGCGGCGCTGGCCTGCGCGCTGACCGAGGTGGGCGATCTGGACGAGGCGCGAGCCCACGCCGAGCGGGCGATGGGGGCCGCTGTCGCGGCGGGCGACCGGCACGCGGAGCTCGACGCGATCCTGGCCGCAGCGATGGTGGCGCACAACCCGTGGCTGGGCATCGACCGGCTCGCGCTCGGCCGCCGGTCGGTGGAGCTGTCGGCGCCGACCGGCCGGCCGCTGGCCGCGCTGTGGGGCCACCTCTGGATCTCCGATGCGGTGACGCAGGCAGGCGACCTGGCCGCCGCGGGCGTGCACGTCGCAGCGATCGGCGGGATCGCGGAGCAGACCGGGCTGCCCGTCGCGCGGTGGCACCACCTGCGCCGGCGGGCGGCGCTGGCCGGGATGGTCGGCAGTTTCGCGCTGTCTCGCCGGCTCTCGGACGAGGCGCAGTCCGTGACTGCGGGCTGGAGCGACGTGTCCGCCGAGGGCGCCCACATCGGCCACTCGGTGTTCCTCGCGCTGCTGCGCGGCGACCCGTCCGACATCACCCCGGGGTGGCGGTCCCTGCTCGACGATCTCGGCGGGCACCCTGCCGTGGCCAGGGCGGGCATGGCAGCGGCGCTGCTGCTCGACGGTGATCCCGACCATGCCGGCGCGCTGTACGCGCCACTGATCGAGCAGCTCGGCCGGATGCGGGATGCCCGCACGCTCGCCTGCGTCGGTTACCTCTGCGAGGTGGCGATCGGCTTGGCGGACGTGGCCGGCTGTCGGTTGCTGCGCACGGTGCTGGCGGAGCGCTTCGGCGGCGTGGTCGTGTTCGGCACCGGAACGATCTTCTACACGGGCGCGCTCGCGCGCATCCGCGCGGAGCTCGCGCTGGTCTGCGGCGACACGGCGGCGGCCACGACGGAGTTCGCCGAGGCCGAACGCGTCAACACCGTGCTGGGCACGCGCCCGTACCTCGCGCACACCCGGGACGGGCTGGCCCGCCTCACCCATGCGACCGGCGACTACGCCGCGGCAACCCGGCACGCGAAGGCGGCCGCCGCGGCGGCCCGTGCGCTCGACCTGCCCGGTCTGCTGCGCGCGGCGACGGCGCTGCTCGACCGCATCGCCGCCGACACCGCCACCGCCGACCCGTTCACACCGCGCGAGCGCGAGATCGCCGAGCTGGTCGGGCGGGCGCGGACGAACCGCGACATCGCCGCGGAGCTCGTGGTCTCCGAACGCACGGTGGAGAGCCACGTCCGCAACATCCTGGCGAAGACCGGCACGGCGAGCCGCAAGGAGTTCATCCGGTGGATGCTGATCACCGGCCGCACCCCTTCGTGAGCAGTTCGCACGGATGACGCGGCGGGCCGGGCGCGGTCCTGGTGCGTCGGCCACGGATGGGTGATGCTGCGGGGCGCGGTCACCACGGTGGTGCCGCGCTCACGACCGGAGGTGGCATGGGCCTGCCGATGCAGTTCGCGCGGGGCGTCCTCGACGTCGTCCAGCGGCCGCGGACGGCAGTGAACGGCGCTCCCGCGGTCCAGTGGTTGTCGGTGCCGCAGCTGGTCCGTACAGCGTTGCTGGTCATGCAGGCGTCGTCGTTCGCGAAGTACGCCGACAAGCGGGAAGCGATGGCCACCAGTCCGCGCGAGTTCTACCGGCTCCCCGACCCGGGACGACCCGACGTCTGGGTCGACTACGTCGCCGACACCGGCGACGGGTTCGACGCCACCTTCGCGACGGCGCGCTGCCTCTCCGGCGGTGCCGCGGTGCCGTTCGGCGCCGCACTCGGCAGCAGCGGCAGCCCGACCCGGCCCGCCCAGGCCGACCTGCTCGTCCTCGGCGGTGACGAGGTGTACCCGACGGCGTCGGCGCTGCAGTACGAGCTGCGGCTCAACGAGGTGTTCCGGGCGGCCGCGAGCTACGACCGCGTACGGGACATGCCTCCGGTCGTGGCGCTTCCCGGCAACCACGACTGGTACGACGGGCTGGCCGCGTTCCGCCGCAACTTCTGCGAGTCGTGGATCCTGCGCACCCGTCCGCACGGCTCGGACCCGCGCCCCGTCACGTCCCCGGTGCCGCCGCCGGCTGCCCGCGACGACGTCGGCGGGTGGGGCGCGTTCCAGTCCCGCAGCTACTTCGCCGTCGCGCTGTCGGAGCGGTGGTGGCTCTGGGCCGTCGACAGCCAGCTCGACGCGCCGATCGACGCCGAGCAGCTCGCCTACTTCCGGGACGCGCGGGTGCTGCTCGGCGACGCGAAGATCATCCTCTGCACGGCGGGTCCGAGCTGGCTGGAGGCGGGGAACGCCCGGCACGACGTGTACTCCGCGGAGGCCGACACCCCGCTGTACACGCTGCTCTGGTTCCTCGACCGGGTCCTGGGCGAGGCCGACCGGCATCGGGTGCGGCTGGTGCTGACCGGCGACCAGCACCACTACGCCCGCTACACCTGCACCGACGCCAGCGCCGGATCCGAGGACAGTGCCGAAGTCGAGGACAGCTCCGCTGTCGATGAGGGACCCGCAGCCGAGGGCGGCGCCGGGCCCGGCGCCAGCGCGGCGATCAGGGCCGGATCCGGAGCCGACGCCGTCGACCAGGCGATGCCGGTCGCGCCCTTCGATCCGGAGCTCGTGACGTGTGGCGGTGGCGGCGCGTTCCTCGCGTCCACCCACCACCTGCCGTCGACGATCGCGATCGCGTTGCAGCCCTGGCCGAGCGGTTCGGGTGCGAGCGCCCGCTACGAGCGCGGCACCTGCTACCCCGACGTGGAGCGGTCGCGGCAGATCGGGGCCACGCGGTTCCTGTCGGCGGGTTGGCGCAACGGGCCGTCGCTGCCGCTGCTCGTCGGGGTCGCGGACTACCTGCTGTTCCTCGCGTTCGCGCTGAACTGGCCGATCGGCTGGGCGCGGGCGTGGCAGTTCTGGGTGCCGACGGCGATCGTCGCGGCCCTCCTCGGGGTCTACGCGGCGAGCGGCACGAAGGAACGCCGGACCCGCAAGCCGCGCGATGTGGCGACGGTGCTGCTGACGGTCGGGCACACGCTCGCGCACCTCGTCGTCGCGGCGGTGGTGGCACTGCTCGCGACCGCCGTGGTGGATCCGCAGACCGCGCCCTGGTACGTCATGATCCTCGCGTTACCGCTGCTCGTGGTGCTCGGCACCGCCGTGTTCGTGACCTACCTGCAGGTGGCGGACCGGTTCGGCTGCCACACCCTGGAGGCGTTCTCGGGACTGCGGATCGCCGACTACAAGAGCCATCTGCGCCTGCGCGTGAGCGCCGACGAGATCGAGGTGCACGTGCTCGGCATCGAGACGGTGCCCCGCGCCCGCACGGTCGCCGAGCTGCGTGGCGTGGTGCCGAAGGTGCACCTCGTCGAGACGTTCACCGTGCCGTGGGGCCCCTGATCGACGGCCCTGATCGATCTCCTCTCGTCACCGCACGAGTCGCCGCGCGACGCGTGCCAGTCGCGACGGCCGGGGCGCCCACGGGACGGTGTCGGTGGGAGGCCAGGCGTAGGCCGGGGTGTGGCCGTCGACGAGCCCGCGCAACCGGGGCATCTCCAGCTCGGTCGCCGACCACTCGTAGAGGCGAGCTATCCGCGGTTGGATCACCCCGAAGTCGACGAGGTGCCCGAAGCCGCTCTCGAGCGCGACGACCCGTTCGACGTCGTCGCCGAGCGGGTACCGGTCGGGCAGGATCCGGGACATCGACAGGAAGATCCCGGTCATGCCAAGCCGGGGATCGCCGAGCAGCGGTGCGGCCGGCCCCAGCCGGCCCAGCGCGAGCCGGGGCGCGGCCACCATGGCGTGGGCGTAGAGCACCCGGACCAGCACCACGTTGAGGAAGTACCGCTCGATGCGGCCCTCCGTGTGCGCGAGCTCCACGTGGTCGAGGTAGGCCGTGGCGATGCTGGCGTTGTGGGCGCGGTACCAGTTCCGCGCGGTCGGGCGGGCGATGAACGCCATCGACGCGGCCACGCTCGGAGACGACGGTGATCCGCCGTATCCGGCGGTCAGCGCGCGGGCCTCCCACCCGTCGCGGAGCAGGCGCTCGTTGACCGCGCGCCACCAGCGGCTGCCCGGTGGGGACCCGTCCGGCGGGTTGAGCAGCTGTCGCCGCAGCTGCCACGACATGAAGGCGGCGGCCGCCCGGCGATAGGGCAGGTACGGCTGCCGGCTCCCGACGCCGTCCCGATACAGCTGGTCGAGCAGGTCCAAGCGGCCCGCCGGATCGTCGCGGGCCGTGGCCACCCGTGCGGCCGCGTACTCCGCCGCGGAACGGTGCGTCTGCATCGTTCACCCTTCTCCGGGACCACCCGGGACCGACGGTGCCTCGGATCGTAGGGCTCGCGGCCGAGTCGAGTCGTGCTTGACATGCCGCGGGTGGCGCCGCCACGGTTAGAGACCGATCGGTCCCGGACTGGTCGGTCCCTTTCGCGGAGACGATCGAAGGAGCCCGGCAGTGCCCCTCTGGACCCTGCACCACAGCCCGGGCACGCTCGCCGAGGACGACCGGCGGGAGCTGGCCGGCGCCATCGCCGATCTCTACCCGATCCTGCCCCGGTTCTACGTGGGAGTCGTCTTCAACGAGGCAGCGGCGGGCTCGCTCTACATCGGCGGTGAGCGGGCCGACCGCTTCGTGCGGATCTCCGTCGAGCACATCGCCCGCACGCTCCCGGGCCCGGAGGCCCGCACGCGGTGGATGAACCGGGTGCACGGCGTGCTCGTCCCGTTCATGGCCGAGCGCGACCTGGGATGGGAGCTGCACATCGACGAGACCCCCATGGACCTGTGGTCGATCCAGGGGCTGCGACCCCCGCCGCCCGACTCCGCGGCGGAACGGCGCTGGATCCGCGAGAACCGCCCGTCCCCGTACGAGTCCGAGTCCGCGGTCGGCGCCGGCTGAGGCGATCCGATGGCGCGCATCCCCGCACCCGACAGCCGCGAGCGCATCCTGCGTGCCGCCGCGCGCCTGTTCTACGCCCACGGCGTCCGCGCGGTCGGCACCGGCCGGGTCGTCGCCGCGGCCGGCACCGGCAAGAAGCTGCTCTACCAGCACTTCCCGACCAAGGACGACCTGGTCGCCGCCTACCTGGAGCTGGTGCGGGAACGTCGGACGGCCGCCGCCCGGCAGGCCATGGACGCGGCGGGCACCGATCCGGGTGACCAGCTGGTGGCCGTCGTGGCCGAGGTGGGGGAGCTGCGCCGCGATCCGGGCTTCCGCGGCTGCGCGTTCCGCAACTACCTCGTCGAGCATCCCGAACCGCCCACCGGGGTCGGGCACGGTGTCGCTCGCGCGTACCTGGCCGACTCCCGCGCCGTCGTCGACGAGCTCGCTGCACGTCTTGGGACCAGCGAGCCCGCGGTGGTGGCCGACCAGCTGTGGATGCTCATCGACGCCCTCTACGTGCAGGCCGCCTTCCAACCGGCCGGAGATGTCGAGCGAGGCATCGACCATGCCGTCGGTCTGGCCCGCGCGGTCGTCGCTGCCGCGGTCAGCTGACGTCGAGCAGGAAGGCGTCGAGTTCGTCGGCGAAGCCGGGAGCGGCCGCGACGAAGTGTCCGGCGCCGGGCGCGACGAGCCGTCGGGCGCCGAGTGCGGCGGCCAGCGCATCCATGGAGCGCTCCATGGGAGGGCAGTGGGCACCGGATGCCACGAGCGTGGGGATGCGCAGGTCACGCAGTCGCTCCAGCGGCAGGTCCGCCTCGTACGGGGAGCGGGTGCCCTGGGCGCGGCACACGGCGGCCAGCACCTCGTCCGAGAGGGGACCGTCGTCGGGTACCGGTGATCCGGCGATCCTCAGGAACTCGCGCAGTGTCTGCGCATCGGTCTGCAAGCCCTCGGCGAGCGCGGTCTCGCCGATCCGCTTGAGGTGCTCGGCCTCGCGGTCGTCGGGGAGCAGGTGGACGGCGGGCTCGATCAGCGTGAGCGACCGCACCGGGTGTTCGGCCGCCGCGAGCATCGCAGCAGCGCCTCCGTAGGAGTGCGCGACGACGTGCGGTCGGGTGGCGAGCAGCGCTACGAGATCGGCTGCGTCCTCGCTGAAGTCGCCGTGTCCACCCCTCGGCGGCGGGCTCGGCGGGAACCCGCGGCGATGCATCGAGGCGAGCGTCCAGCGCGCACCGAGCGGCTCGAGACCACGCCACGTGTGTTCGGGGCTCGCGCCGCCGTGCACGAGCAGCACCTCGGGTCCGTGACCGGCGCGAGTCACGACCACCGTTCTACCTTGAGCCACCAAGGCAACGTAGGCGGCTGACCTTGGCCAGTCAAGGTAAGGTGCCGTCGTGCCCGCTTCGAGAGTGCGTCGATCGCCGGAGGAGTCCCGCCGGATGATCCTCGATGCTGCGGCGACGTTGCTCGCCGAGGGTGGTCTCGTCGCCGTCCAGGTGCGCGCGGTGGCTGCCCGGATCGGAATGACCGACGCCGGTGTGGCGCACCACTTCGGCAATCGTGACCAGCTGCTCGCCGCGCTCCTGCGCCACGGTGGCCGCAGGCTGCGGACGGCCCTCGACGGCGTCCTGGCCGCGTGGTTGGAGCGCGAGGCCGACCTGCTGGAGCTCGTCGAGTCGCTGGCGGCCCTGTACCGGCACGGCTACGGCGAGCTCGCGGTGGCGCTGCACGCGGCCGGATGGCGCGATCCCGGTGCCGGAATGCTCGATCCGGTCGTCGATGCCCTGCACCGACTGCGGCCGCCGGGCAGCTCGCTCGACGACACCCGGCTCGCCGTCGCCGCCCTCCATCAGGCGATGGCCATGGAGTCGCTCTACGGGGAGGCCTTCCGGCGCAGCGCCGGACTGGTCCACCCCGCAGCGGACGGCTCGGCGGCGCAGGTGTGCTGGTGGGCGCGCCAGCTCCACGTCGTGCTCGGGATCGACCATCCGGACTAAAGTCGTCTCGATCGGAGGGGCGGGAGGGGGAGCCGGTATGCGATCGCGTTCGGACGTGCTCGTGCCCGCTTCCGCTGTCGCGTTCGGGTTGCTGACCTGGTCGGTCGCGCACATCCTCACGTACGCGTTGTTCGCGCACAGCCACGTCGAACCGAACGCCTTCGCCCACGTACCGGAGGGTGCGGGGCCACCCGTGGTCGCGGTCGTCGCGTTCGTGCTGACAACCATCGCGGCGGCGACGGCGGGCACGCAGCGGTCACCGCGTGCCGCGTGGGCGGGTCGCCTGCAGCCGGGCTCCGTCACGGCGGTCGTCGCGCCGGCGGCGTTCATCGCGGTCGAGTCGTGCGAGTACCTGGTTCGCGGCGGCGAGGCGCCGCCGGAGGCGCTGCTGCTCATCGGGGTCGTGGTGCACACGGCCACGGGGGCCGTGACGCCCTGGATGTGGAGCGGGCTCGTCCGGCACACGGTTCGCACGCTGCTCGTCGCAGCGGCGTGGTGCCCGGCGCGGAGCAAGCGCGAACGATCGGCACTCGTCGTCGATCCGGACCGGCCGGCGACACCGCCGCTCTCGCCCGCCGCCGGCCGTGGCCCACCTGGTCGGAACCGGTCCATCCGTTTCCTGCCCAGCTACGCCTGATCGGTCGGCGCGGTTCGCCGCTGCCCCGACCGCGGGCTGCTCATCCCGCGATGAAGGTCGAATGTCACCGACTCCAACGACCCCTCCGTACGCCACCGTCGAGGTGAACTTCAGCAACTCCGGCTACTTGCAGATGTGCGAGCGGTTCGGTGGTGGACCCGAGCTCGTCCCGCAGTGGACCGTCCTGGGCGACCTGCTCGCCCACCGGGCCGGCTGGCACTTCGACGTGGTCAACCACGGCGAGGCGGTGTGGTCGTGGGGCGCGTTCGGCGCCGCCGTCCTCTCGATCTCGCTGACCGACGACGGTCGTTTCCGCTGCTACGACGCGCTGCAGCAGTCGTGCCGGACCTTCACCGACCGCCAACAGGTCGACGGCTGGCTCGCCGAGCGCGACGACGCGTCCCGCAGCCTGTCGCCGCAGGCCCGCGCGCTGCTGGCCGAGAACGGGTGGGCGTTCCTGCGGCGACACGTCTTCGTCCTCCGCGTCTCGTGGGCCGACGGCTGGTTCGTGTCGGACGTCAAGGGCCTTCCGCACGAGACCGTCTTCGAGACGTCGCTGAACGAGTCCGTCCGCGCCGCGCGGGTGATGCTCACCCGGTTCTGCGGCGCGCCCGAAGCGTTGGCTCCCGACCTGGTCGTCCGGGTCGAGCTGGACGAGCACGCCACCCGTCGATTCCTGCTGGAGGGCAGCGCGGTGGCGGGCCCGCCGGACACCGCGGCCGGCCGGCCGGGCGGCTGACCGGACCAGCACGTGCGCCGGATCGTCCGGTGCACGCGCCGGGAACCGTTCAGGCCTTCGCGTACGTCGCGGCCGTCTTGCTCTCGAACTCGAGCGCCACGACCGGTTCGTCGCCGAGAACCCAGGCGTCGTGGCCGGGAGCGATGGAATAGGTGTCGCCCGCGCCGAGGTCGGCTTCGGCCCCGTCGGTGGAAGCTATGTGCATCCGGCCGGAGACGACGTACCCGAGGTGGGCGGCCTGGCAGCTCTCGGTGCCGACCACTGGTTTGATGCATTCCGACCACCTCCAGCCCGGCTGGACCGTGAGGCGGGCGACGGTGGCGTCACCGAGGTGGACGACATTCATGGTCGTCTTGTCCGGGGTCCGCGTCTCGTCGGGGCTGTCCATGCTCTTCGTCTCGATGGTTGCCATTGGGGTGACCTCCGTCCGGCCGGACGCTGATGTCCGGCCGCGAAATGGGGCTCGTGGGCACGGGCGAGGCGTCGCCACTGCTCAGGAGCGGTACCTGTGGTGTCAGGATGCTGTGGTCGTGGCCACGTAGTAGACGTTGATCGGGTCGCCTTCGACCGAGTGGACCGTGACATCGGTGAAGCCGGCATCGCCGAGCATGCGGCGGGCGGTCTGCTCACCCCAGACTGTGCCCAGGCCGGCGCCGCCGGTGCTGAGCGAGGTGGTCATGCAGTAGAAGACCGAGAAGCCGTAGAGCCCGGGCCCGAAGGGGTGGTCGAGGTTCTCCTCCAGGTTGCTGGAGGCGGCGATGTCGCCCATCAGGAACGTGCCGCCGTCGCGCAGCGACGCGGCGATGGCGTTCAGGGTCTCCTGCGGTCGGGCCAGATCGTGGATGACGTCGAAGGCGGTGATGAGGTCGTACTGCCCGGAGATCTGCGACGTCTCACCGATCGTGAAGTCGACGTTCTGCAGCGACAGCGCGTCGGCTTCTCGGCGGGCGGCGGCGATGCCGTCCTCGGACTGGTCCAGGCCGTGGAAGCGGCTGTGCGGGAAGGCCTGTGCCAGCACGACGGGGGCGTGACCTTGGCCGGTGCCCAGATCCAGGACGTCGATGCCGACGCGCAGCCGTTCGGTGAGACCCGCGGCCAGCGGGACGATCGTGTCGACGAGGGCCAGGTCGTACACCCGGGCCGTCTCCTGCGCCTGGAGGGCCTGGAACCGGGGGTACGCCGAGTACGGGACGCCGCCCCCGTTTCGGAAGGAGGCGACGACCTGCTGCTCGACCTCGCCCATCAGCCCGATGTAGGGCATCATCCCGGCGAGGTTGCCGGGGCCGGCGGCGGTGGTCAGCGAGGCCGCGTGTTCAGGGGGCAGCGTGTACGTCGCGCCGTGTGGCTCGTATTCCAGGATCCCGCCCACGACCATGCCGCCGAGCCATTCGCGGACGTAGCGTTCGTCCAGGTGCGCCGCCTTGGCGACGACGTCACTGGTGGCTGGCGGCAGCGTGCTCATGGTGTCGAACAGGCCGGTCTGGTGGCCGACGCTGGTGAGCAGGGCCAGAGCCCCCTTGTTGAGCACGTCGACCATGAGGCCGGCGAATGCCTCCTGCCGTGTCGGGTCGGGGGTCATGGTCCCTCCTCAGAACGTCCTGAGTGCGAACTCGGCACGCTACCCTGTGACCGGGGTCACAAATCTTACGAAACGGCAACGGTGACGGTCGTGGACGGCCATGTGATTGCCCACCACGACCGCGCCGTCGCGGCGGCCTCCGCATCCGTGGTGCAGGTGACGAGTCGGGTTCTACGCTGCGCTGTGTGGCCGACGCGACCGAGCTGAGATTCGACATCCCGCATTCCGCCCGCGTGTGGAACTACTACTTGGGCGGCAAGGACAACTACCCGGCAGACAGGGAGCTCGGCGACGCCGTGATCGCCAAGTTCCCGGAGATACAGGTGATCGCCCGGCACGGTCGCCAGTTCCTGGTCCGGGCCGTGCGCTTCCTCGCCGGAGAGGCCGGTGTCGACCAGTTCCTCGACGTCGGCACCGGCCTGCCGACGATGCAGAACACCCACGAGGTGGCGCAGTCGATCACGCCCAGCTCGCGGATCGTCTACGTCGACAACGATCCGCTCGTGCTCGCGCACGCCCGCACTCTGCTGGTGAACACCACTCCCGAGGGAGTCACGACCTACGTCCACGCCGATGTGCACGAGCCCGAGCAGATCATCGCCGACGCGCGCAACGTGCTGAACATGAACCGGCCGATCGCCGTGATGCTGCTCGGGATCCTCGGGCACACCGCTCCGGAGTTCTCCGACATGCTCTCGATCATCCGACGGCTGATGGACCCGTTGCCCTCGGGCAGCTACCTCGTGCTGCTGGACGGCGCCGACGCAGGGGACGCGGCCCGCGCGGCCTCCACGGTCAACGGCTACACCATGCGCACGCTCGACGAGTTCCGGGAATGCTTCGCAGGCCTCGAACTGGTCGAGCCGGGGATCGTCCAGACGCCGCAGTGGCGACAGGACCCGAGCACCATCGGTTCGGTGACCTCGATCGACTCCTACTGCGGGGTGGCCCGCAAGCCCTGAGCGATCACCCGGCGGCCTTCTCCGCGCGCGTGACGCTCACGGTCTCGGTCATGCGGGAGAGGGGGATCAGCCCGAGCAGGCAGATCGCGGCGAGCACCACGTAGTGCACGCCGAATCCCCATGTGTCGATGATGAATCCGGCGATGGGGGCGGCGAGGGCCCCGGAGACGCCGAGCGCCACGCCGATCATGATGCCCATCGCGGTGCCGGCCGCCTTCGGCACCGAGTCGATCAGCAGCGCATAGACGACGGGGAACGGCGCGTTGCGGAACAGGCCCCAGGCCAGCAGGACGATCCAGGCGCTGGCCGGGCTGGTGATGAGGATCATCGCCAGGAGCGTGACCGACCAGCCGATGATCAGGAAGCGGATCGCGAACTTGCGGCCGGCGTGGTCGGACCACGTGCCCCACACGACCTGGCCGATCCAGCCGGTGAGTCCCGAGACGCCGGAGAGCAGCGCGGCGAGCGCGAGATCGATGCCGGAACCGACCAGCTGCACGGTGAGGAACGTGACCGCGCCGGCCTCGGCCCAGAGGAACAGGAAGATCAGGACCACCGACCAGCGGACGTTCGCGCTGCGCAGCGCCTCCTTGACCGGTTCGAGCACGCCGCCCGTGAGCCGGGTGGACAGCTCGGGCAGCGGCCGGGTCAGCCCCGCCCGGTCGATCCAGTCGTAGACGCGTTGCTGGTTGCGTGCGGTGCCCACGAACGCCTGCGCCACGATGATCGGGATGCCGAGCAGGGGGATCAGCAGGAACGCCTCCCGCCAGCCGGCCACCCCCAGCACGACGGCGATCAGGGCGCCGGTGAGGAACTGGCCGAGCGGGAAGCCGGTGTGGTGGACGCCGATGGCGAAGCCGCGGTGCTCGCGCGGCCACCACTCGCCGACCAGCGCCACGTTGACCGGCTCCGAGCCGCCACGGCTCATGCCCATCGGGATCCGCAGCAGCAGGAAGGCGACGAAGCTGCCGGCGAAGCCGAAGGTCAGCGCGCCGCCGAGGATCCCGATCGCCATGGCGACGTTCCAGGTCCAGCTGCGCCGGTAGCCGGTGCCGATCCGGTCGGAGACCCAGCCGAAGGCCAGCGCCCCGACGATCAGCCCGGCGAAGAACACCGTGTTGATCAGGCCGGCCTGGGCGGCGCTGAGCCCGAACTCCTGCTGGATCGCCGGCAGCACGGCGGGCAGGATGCCGCCGTCGACCGCTGTCATCAGGATTGCCAGCGTGGTGATCCCCAGCGTCACCCACGACAGCGGGTGCGCCCGCGGCATCCACGAGACCCGACCTCGACCCGTCACGACCGCCCCCTCGCGCCGACCATGTCGATCTCCGCAGGTGCGGCCCGTGGTTGTCAACCATCACCAGCGGCGCGGCGGCGGCGCCGGATCGGGCCGGTTTCCTACAATCCGCGGAAACGCCACGTCGAGGCTTCGACACGGTGCGGTCGCACACCTGCGCGACGCCGGAGAACATGACCATGGCAACGCGCCCGCCCACCCAGGAGCTCGACATGACCAGCGCCGCTCATCCGGGTACCTCGCGCTCGCGCATCGCGACGGCGACCTTCATCGGCACCGCGATCGAGTTCTACGACTTCTACATCTACGGAACGGCCGCGGCACTGATCTTCGGCAAGATCTTCTTCCCGGACTTCTCGCCGGCGGCGGGCGTGCTGGCGTCGCTGGGCACGTTCGCGGTCGGGTTCGTCGCCCGCCCGATCGGCGCGGTCCTGTTCGGGCACTGGGGCGACCGGCTCGGCCGGAAGTCGATGCTGGTGGCGTCGCTGCTCGTCATGGGCCTGTCGACGGTCGCGGTCGGACTCGTTCCCGGGTACGCGACCATCGGGGTGTGGGCGCCGGTGCTGCTCACGACGCTGCGTTTCCTGCAGGGCGTGGGCCTCGGCGGCGAATGGGGCGGCGCGGTGCTGATGTCGACGGAGTACGCGCCGGAGGGCAAGCGCGGGCTCTACTCGGCGTTCCCGCAGATCGGCCCGGCGGTCGGCTTCATCCTCGGCAATGCGCTGTTCCTGGTGCTCAACGCGACGATGTCGGTCGAGGCGTTCCAGTCCTGGGGATGGCGCCTCCCGTTCCTGTTCTCCGCGGTCCTGCTGGTCGTCGGCTTCTACATCCGCATCAAGATCGCCGAGACGCCGGTGTTCCAGGCGGCCCTGGAATCCGGTCGGCACAGCTCCGCGCAGGCGAAGGTCCCGCTGGTCGAGCTCGTCCGCAGCCAGCCGCGGGTGCTGATCCTCGCCACGCTGTCGTTCGTGCTCGCGCACGCGCTGTTCTACACGATCACCACGTTCTGCCTGTCGATCGGGACGACGGCGCTGAACGTGCCGCGCACGACCCTGCTGATCGACCTGCTGATCGCGGCAGCCGTGCTCGGCGTGGCCACACTCGTCTTCGCCGTGCGCTCCGACCGGTGGGGCCGGCGCCGGATCTGCCTCGCGGCGACGATCTGCACAGGGCTCTGGGCGTTCCCCCTGTTCATGCTGCTGCAGACGCGCAATCCGGTCCTGATCACCCTCGGCTTCGTGGTCGGCATGATCTGCTTCGCGATGCTGTACGGGCCGATGGGGGCGTTCCTGCCCGAGCTGTTCCGGGTCCGGTACCGCTACTCCGGCGCCGCGCTCGCCTACAGCGCGTCGGGCATCGTCGGCGGCGGCATCGTCCCGCTGGTCTCCACCGACCTCTGGGCGTCGACCGGCTCGTCCGCGCCGGTGTCGCTGCTGCTCATCGGTCTCGCCGTGCTCAGCTTCCTGTGCATCCTGGGCCTCCCCGAGACGCGGGAACACGACTTCACCGACGGGCTCCGGGTGGACGAAAGGCTCACGACGACGGAGTCCTAGCCAGGAGCGCCAACCGGTCGTGCTCGGGATAGGACCACGTGGGGGAGAAGCGGCGGCGGGTGTAGCCGATGGCGATGCCGGCAACGGGATCGGCGAACGACTCCGAGCCCGCCGATCCGTCGTGCCCGAAGGCGTTCGCGCTCAGGAACGGGTGGCGCAGCCCCTTGGCCTGGAAGCCAAGCGCGTACTGGCGAAAGAGGTCGCGGCCGGGTGTTGAGGAAGGCCATCTGATCCGGTCAGCCCGCCGTCGACGCCGATCACCTCGGTGACCGCGCCGGCCCTTGCACTGGCGGGGGTGTGACGGGCGCCGGGCCATGGAGGCCCGGCGCCCGTGCCTCACACGAACGGCGCCCCGAGGGGATCGACGGTCTCGTGCTCTCCGACCTGGCCGGCCAGGCGGGCGAGCGCCCAGTCGCCGTCACCGAGCAGGTGGTCGATGGCGGTGAGCCGGCTGAGCCGGTGGCCTGCCGAGTACTCGGCCGTGACGCCGATGCCGCCGTGCAGCTGGACGCTCTCCTCGCCGACGTGCCGGCCGGCCCGGCTGGTCTGCAGCCGCGCGCGGTCGGCGGCCTCGACGACGTCGCCGCCGGCGTCGATCACGAGCGTGGCCCACAGCGCGATGCTGCGGGCGAGCTCGAGGGAGACGTACATGTCGGCCGCGCGGAACGTCAGGGCCTGGAACGTCTTGAGCGGGACCCCGAACTGCTTGCGGGTCTTCAGGTACTCGCTGGTCGCGGAGATCGCCGAGGACATCACGCCGACGGCCTCGTGCGCGTAGGCGATCCGGGCCTGCGCGAGCGCCTGCGCGATGTGGGCGGTGTCGTCCGGTCCCTCGCCCAGTGCCTCCGCCGGGGTGTCCGCGAAGGCGACGTGGGCGGCGCGGCCGCCGTCGTGGGTGCGGTAGCCGGTGCGGGACAGGCCCTCGGCGTCGCCTGCCACGACGAACAGGCGCGTCCCGTCGTCGGTGACTGCGCTGACCACCAGTACATCGGCGCGGGCACCGTTGAGGACGGGTTCCTTGACCCCGGTGATCCGCCATCCGTCACCGTCGGGAGTCGCGCGGACGGCCGACGCTTCGGCCGACCAGCGGGTGCCAGATTCGTTGTGCGCGAACGCCACCAGCTGCGTGCCCTCGGCGATGGCGGCGAGCAGGCGTGAGCGCTGGGCGTCGGTCCCGGCGGCGTCGATCAGGCCGCCGGCGAGCACGACCGCCTCGACGAACGGCTCGGGTGCGAGCACCCGGCCGATCTCCTCGGCCACGATCGCCACCTCGACGGGGCCGGCGCCGGTGCCGCCGTGCTCCTCGGGGAACGGCAGCCCGAGGAGGCCCATCTCGGCCAGCCGGGCCCACACCTTCTCGTCGAAGCCGGGATCGGCGGCGACGGCTTTGCGGCGCTGCTCGTTCTCGCCGTAGGCGCGCTCGAGCAGAGCGCGGACCGCACTGCGCAGATCGTTCTGTTCGGTGTCGAATTCGAAGTCCACGTCAGTTCACAGCCCCAGGATCGTGCCGGCGATGATGGTGCGCTGCACCTCGTTGGAGCCTCCGTAGATGGAGACCTTGCGGTAGTTGAGGTACTCCGGGCCCGCCGCCCGGGCCCATTCGGGCACGTCGGAGCCCTCATCGGCGAACGAGGCGATCCCGAGCGGCCCGGCGATGTCGAGCACCAGCTCGGTGGCGCGCTGCTGCAGCTCGGAACCGCGCAGCTTGAGCACGGAAGACGCGGGGTGCGGCCGGCCGTCGGCGGAGTGCGCCACCACCCGCAGGGCGGTGAGCTCGAGGGCGAGCAGCTCGTTCTCCACCTCGGCGATCCGCGCGGCCATCCGCGGGTCGTCCAGCAACGGCCGGCCGTCGCTGGTGACGGCGCGGGCGTGCTCCTTGATCTGCGCCAGCATCCGCTTGGTGGACCCGACCCTGGCGATGCCCACCCGCTCGTTGCCGAGCAGGAACTTGGCGTAGTCCCAGCCGTGGTTCTCCTCGCCGACCAGGTTCGCGGCGGGCACCCGCACGTCGGAGAAGAAGACCTCGTTGACCTCGAAGCTGCCGTCGACGAGCTCGATCGGGCGCAACGTCACGCCGGGGGTGTCCATGGGGAACACCAGCAGCGAGATGCCGCGCTGCTTCTTGGCCTCGGGATCGGTGCGCACCAGGCAGAAGATCCAGTCGGCGTACTGGCCGAGGGTGGTCCAGGTCTTCTGCCCGTTGACGACCCACTCGTCGCCGTCGCGGACGGCGGTGGTGCGCAGGCTCGCCAGGTCGGATCCAGCCTCCGGCTCGGAGAAGCCCTGGCACCACCAGATGTCGAGGTTGGCGGTGGCCGGGAGGAAGTGCTCCTTCTGCTCCTGGCTGCCGAAGGCCGCGATGACCGGGCCGATCATGCCGGCGTTGAACGGCAGCGGCTCGGGGACGCACGCCAGCTGCATCTCCTCCCGCCAGATGTGCCGCTGCAGCGGGCTCCAGTCCCGCCCGCCCCACTCGATCGGCCAGTGGGGGACGGCCAGGCCGGCGGCGTTGAGGACGCGCTGGCTCTCCACGATCTGCTCGCGGGTCAGGTCCCGGTTCGCACCGACCGCCTGCCGGGTCGATTCGGGGACCTGGCTGGTGAAGAACGCCCGCATCTCCTGCCGGAAGGACTCCTCCTCCGGGGACAGCTGCAACCGCATCGGACCTCGTCTCTGCATGGTTCGGGCGACAACGCCTGCTCCGACACTGTCAGCGCGCCCCCGCATCATGCAACGCGGGGGCGCGGGATGGCCCGCTCGGGTTACCTGTCGGTAGGGCGGGGCCTGGGCGAGTAGCGCGCTACTCGTGTCCTGGCCGCGGTCCGCTGCCATGTTGACCTGCACATCCACGGACGATTCCGAGCACGGCGGACAGGGGTACCTCATGGCAGATCGGCATTCGGCTCCGTTCACTCCGGACGAGCTGCTCAGCCTGGACAACACCATCGCGGCCACGGAGATGCCGGCCGACCTGAGGTCGTCGATGTCCGACAGACGGGTCTACATCTCCACCGCGGGCACCGACGACGACGGCGAGCTCGCCCGGATCGGCGACGAGATCACGGGTTCTGCGTCGTTCCAGTTGGCCGAGGGCGCCTTCCTCGGCCAACTCGGCCGGCACGACGAGATCGACGACAAGATCGGATCGACCGGAGACCCGGAGTCGTCCGGGTACCGACCGGACTGGCAGCCGCAGGTGTACCACCCCAAGATCGCTCCGATGGAGCTCCGGACGGAGCCCAAGGGCCCGGACGGCACCCGGGTCCGGCTGCACAAGCTCTATCCACCGGAGAACCGCACCCCGTTCCGGCCCGAGGGATATCCCTGGACGTGCATCGGTCGGATCCAGGTCTTCGAGGCCGGTGTCTCCAAGGGGATCGGCACCGCGACGCTCGTCGGCAGGCGCACGATCCTGACCAGCGCGCACCTGATGCCGCGCAACCCCGGCGCGGGGTGGGCGGTCCTGTTCATCCCCGGCTACTTCGACGGCCAGTCCACCGCCGGGGTGTCCTCGTGGTGCGAGGCCTACCACGCGGTGGTGGCGCCGACCGCGGTGAGCGACTCGACCCAGGACCGCGATCTCGCGATCCTCAAGCTCTACCAGCCGTTGGGCGACGCTCTCGGCTGGATGGGCGTCAAGACCTACGACGACGACTGGGAGGACAGCGGAGTCTGGACGCTCGTCGGATACCCGGGCAGCGTCACGGGCGGCGAGCGACCGACGTTCCAGGGCGGCATCCCCGTGATCGACGACGATCCCTCCGGCGACTGGACCGAGGTCGAGCACCGGGGCGACGCGACCGACGGGAACTCCGGCGGCCCGCTCTTCGGCCAGTGGCCCGACGGGCCGTACCTGGTCGGCGTCCACTCCGGCGACGAGTACCGAGTGGTGCTCGGTGTGGTGGCGGAGGACAACAACGTGTGCGCAGGCGGCGTCGGGATGCCGCGGATGGTGGTCGCGAAGAACGCGGAGTGGCCCTGATCGTCGGGCTACGACGCCAACCCGGACAACTGTCCGGGTTGGCCGCCTAGCCGTGATCGGGGGAGGCGCCCAGGGCGGCACTGCAGATCCGACGACGGATCTCTGCCCAGGGCAACGTTCGGTGCGGTGCGCTGCCGGGCTCGTGCAAGGGCCACACGTCATCGCCGTAGATCAGATCGACGCCGGCACGCCTCAAGGCGGAGATGTGACTGCTCCAGGCCGGATGCCGGGCGTGTGTGGCATTGATCCGGGGAAAGACGACGACAGGCATGTGGGGGTTTCCCAGCGCCTCATTGACCGCAGTGGTCGCCTGATTGTCGGATATGCCAGTCGCGAGCTTGGCGACTGTGTTCGCGGTCGCTGGAACGACTGCGTAGCACGTCACCGGCGGATGTGGCGAGAGTTCATTCGGCAGTCGAGGTGAGGCCCGCACCTCAAACCCTGTGGTTGCGTGGATCTGGTCGACTTCGGCTATCGCCTGCAGCCAGGAGAAGGCGCTCGGGGTCAGGGTCACCGCAACTCGCAGAGCTTGATCGAGGAGCGGCTGGATCAAGTTCTGACGGATGCCTTCAAGGCCGCCTGCTGCACAGCCGATCACGCCGATCGTTGGTAGGTCGGTCATTCGATCGCACGGCCCCGTTCGGCCAGCACGGAGATGCGGGGTGTCCAGGTCAGCCCACCGCTCGGCGTGTGCTCTCCCGCAGCACGATCTCTCCCGGGACGCGCACTCGCGCGGTCCGGGCCGCGGGGGAGTCGTCGAGGGCCAGTTCGACCACCGTGGCCCCCATCTGCGTCATCGGCAGACGCACGGTGGTGATGCCGGGGAAGACATCGCGCAGCGACGGGACGTCGTCGAACCCGGCGACCGCGATGTCCTCGGGCACCCGCAGGCCGGCCTCGCGCAGCGCGGCGACGGCGCCGAGGGCCATCACGTCGTTGACGGCGAACAGGCAGTCGACCGGGGCGGTGCCACCTGCTGCGGCGAGGAAGGCCTTGGTCGTGTCGTACCCGCCCTCCCAGGTGAACTCGCCCGGCAGCAGGTGCTCCGGCGGCGGCGCCGCGCCGGCGAGCCCGTAGCAGAAGCCTTCGGTGCGGTCGCGCGCCGTGAGGTGGTCGTGTGGTCCGGTGAGCACCGCGAAGCTTCGGTGGCCGAGCTCGACCAGCGCGTCGGCCAGCGCCGCGGCGCCGAGCCGGTTCTCCACGACCACGGTGCTCACGCCCAGGACGTCCTGTCCGATGCAGGCGACCCGGGCACCGTGCCTGGTGACGGCGGCGAGCGCGGTGCGCATCTGGTCGAGCAGCACCGGGTCGTCCAGCCGGGAGCCGGCGAGCACGACGACCTGCGCGCGCAACTGGTGCAGCATCTCGACGTGCCGCAGCTCGGCGTGGGGATCGCGCTGGGTGCTCGCGACGGTGACGAGCAGCCCGTGCGCGGCCGCGGCCTCGATGACGCCGGAGGCGATGGCGGAGAAGTACGGGTCGGCGATGTCGTGGACGACCAGCCCGAGGGTCGCGGTGCGCCCGCGGGCCATCGCCTGGGCCTGTGCGTTGGGGGAGTAGTCGAGCTCGCGGGCGGCCTGGAGCACCCGCTCCCGCAGCTCCTCCCGCACCTGCCGGTTCGCGCTGCCGTTCAGCGCGCGTGATGCGGTGGCCAGTGAGACGCCCGCGCGGGCGGCGACGTCGGCCAGCGTCGCGGGCCCGTCGGGAAGCATGTGATCAGGGTAGCGCTTTCCGCGAGAAGTGACGTTGCATGCCTTGACACTGGCGGGTGCCGATTCCTACGGTGGAAAGCGCTTACCACCGAGGAGGCAACGATGAGCGAGACGCTCGGCACGCCCCCGGCGACCCGTGCCGCCGCCGGTGCACGACCGATCTTCAGCGGCCACTACCGCAGCCTGTGGGGTTTCCTCCTGCTGGGCTGGCTGATCAGCTACGCCGACCGCACGGTGACCGGTCCGGTGATCGCGTGGATGATCGCGAACAAGGCCGGCTTCATCGGCGACGCGAGCAATCCCGCCACGCTCGGCGGCCTCGTCGGCTCGATGTTCTTCGCCGGCTACATGCTCACCCAGTACGCGGGCGGACGCCTCGGCGACCGGTTCGGCCACCGCGAGATGCTCGTGCTCTCGTTGCTGTGGGCCGGCCTGCTGACCCTGGTGTCCGGCCTGGTCGCGGGCCTGGTCGCGTTCGTCGCCGCGCGCGTGCTGACCGGCCTCGGGGAGGGGGTGTTCTACTCCAACGACCGCACGATGGTCATGAACCACACCCCGCCGGCCCGGCGCACGCTGGGCCTGGGCATCGTGCTGTCCGGCTTGTCCATCGGGTTGACCATCGGCCTGCTGGCCACCCCGTACCTGATCGGGTGGGGCGCTGCAGCCGGGTTGGGCGGCGAGGCCTGGCGGATGCCGATGTGGGTCTTCGGCGTGGTGTCGCTGGTGGTCGCGCTGGCCACCTACCTGTTCTTCCGGGCCCGCGGCGACCGCCCGCTGCGCCTGGGACCGCCCGCGCTGCGGCTGATCGCCTACTCCGCGCCGACGTTCGTCGCGATCGTGGTGCTGTTCGTCGTGGCCGAGGCCCTGCGCTGGTCCGAGTGGCTCACCGCGGTGGGCATCGGGGTGCTCGCACTGATCGTCACCGCCGTGGTGGTGCGGGACGTGCGCCGCTCCGGCCGGGCGGACACCCTGCTCAACCGCAACGTCTGGTACGTCTACATCGCGTTCATCGCGGTCATGTGGAACCTGTGGTTCTTCAGCTTCTGGTCGGTGCAGATCGTCAAGGAGACCGCGCAGAGCAGCCTCGTCGCCGCCGGGCTCACCGCCGCGTTCAACGCCGGGGCCGGGATCATCGGCTTCCCGATCGGCGGCTGGATCGCCGACCGGCGCGCCCGGGCAGGGAAGGGCCGCAAACCGCTCGCGATCACCTGCGCGGTCGCGCACACGCTGCTCGCCGTCGCGTTCGGCCTGAGCATCATGAGCGGCCGCCCGTCGCTGCTGCTGCTCGGGCTGATCCTCTTCACGTCGGGGCTGTTCTTCAACGCGCTGCAGCCCATCGTGCACGGGATCACCGGCGATCTCGTCCCCGACGACCAGCGCGGCTCGGTCTTCGGCATCTTCAACCTCGTCGCCGAGATCGGCGCCGTGGCCAGCCCGGTGGTCAGCGGGATCCTCCGCGACGCCACTGGCAGCTGGGCGCCCGGCGTGTTCACCGCCGCCGGGGTCATGGCCATATCCGTCGTCTTCTACGCACTGGTGCGCGAGCGCATCCCCGCCCCTACGCCCGCTTGAGATAGGACCCACATGGCTCAGCAGAGCATCGGCATCATCATGAACGGCGTCACCGGCCGCATGGGCTACCGCCAGCACCTCATCCGTTCCATCCTCGCACTCCGCGAGGAGGGCGGGATCCTGCTGAGCGACGGCTCGCGGGTGCAGCTCGATCCGCTGCTGGTCGGCCGCAGCGAGGCCCGGCTGGCGGAGATCGCCAAGCGCCACGGCATCGACGACTACACCACCGACCTCGACGCTGCCCTGGCCGATCCGCGCTGGGAGATCTACTCCGACTTCCTCGTCACGCAGGCGCGACCCGCCGCACTACGGAAGGCCATCGCAGCCGGCAAGGCGATCTACACCGAGAAGCCGACTGCCGAGAGCGCTGCGGACGCCCTCGAGGTGGCTGCGCTGGCCCGCGACGCGGGCATCAAGAACGGCGTGGTGCACGACAAGCTGTACCTGCCCGGCCTGCTGAAGCTGAAGCGGCTGATCGACTCCGGCTTCTTCGGGCAGATCCTGTCGGTGCGCGGCGAGTTCGGCTACTGGGTCTTCGAAGGCGATTGGCAGCCCGCGCAGCGCCCGAGCTGGAACTACCGGGCCGAGGACGGCGGCGGCATCGTCGTCGACATGTTCCCGCACTGGAACTACGTGCTCGAGAACCTCTTCGGACGGGTCCAGTCCGTGTACGCCCGCGCGGTCACGCACATCCCGAGCCGGGTCGACGAGCACGGCGAGCGCTACGCCGCCACCGCCGACGACGCCGCCTACGCCGTGTTCGAGCTGCCCGACGGGGTCATCGCGCAGATGAACTCCAGCTGGGCCGTGCGGGTCGACCGCAAGGAGCTGCTGGAGTTCCAGGTCGACGGCACCCACGGCAGCGCCGTCGCCGGCCTGCACCGCTGCCGCATCCAGCACCGCAACGCCACCCCGAAGCCCGTCTGGAACCCGGACGAGGCCGATACCCGCGACTACGACGCCGACTGGGCGGAGGTCCCGCCGAACGACGTGTTCGGCAACGGGTTCCGCGCTCAGTGGGAGCAGTTCCTGCGCCACGTCCTCGAGGACGCGCCGCACGAGTACGACTTCCTGTCCGGTGCCCGCGGGGTCCGCTTGGCCGAGGCCGGGCTGGAGAGCTCGCGCACCGGCCGTCGGGTGGACCTGGCGGAGCTGACCCTGCCCGCGGTGACCGGATGACGGCCGTCGCCCTCCTCGCCGACGGGCAGGTGCGCCGGCGCGACCTGTCACCCGCACCCGCGTTCACCCGCCCCACCGGGCCTTTGCAAACCCGGGTCGCTTACGCCGCCGCCCACGTCGTGCCCAGGATCGACGGCGAGAACGTCCCCGGCGCGCCCGCCGACATCGACTGGGACGCGACGCTCGCCTTCCGCCACCACGTCTGGTCGTGGGGGCTGGGGGTGGCCGACGCCATGGACACGGCCCAGCGCAACATGGGCCTCGACGCCTCGGCCACGCGGGAGCTGATCGCCCGCAGCGCGGCCGAGGCCCGGTCGGTGGGTGGAGCGCTCGTGGTCGGGGTGAACACCGACCACCTCGACGACGAGGTCGTGGACCTGCCGGCGGTGATCGACGCCTACGTGGAGCAGCTGCACCACGCCGAGAACCACGGCGCCGGCGCGGTGCTCATGGCCAGCCGGCACCTGGCCCGCGCGGCCACCGGGCCGGCCGACTACGAGCACGTCTACCGGGAGGTGCTCTCCCGAGCGTCCGCGCCGGTCGTGCTGCACTGGCTGGGCGCCGCGTTCGACCCGAAGCTGGCGGGCTACTTCGGGGCCGAGGACGTGCCGACCAACATCGAGACCGTCGTGCGGATCATGGCGGAGAACGCCGAGAAGGTCCGCGGCATCAAGATGAGCCTGCTCGACGCCGGCCACGAGATCGCGCTGCGCGCCCAGTTGCCCGCGGGCATGACGATGTTCACCGGCGACGACTACCACTACGTCGACCTCATCGCCGGTGACGGCGACCGGCACTCCGACGCCCTGCTGGGCGCCTTCGCCGCCGTCGCGCCGAACGCGTCGGCGGCCATCGCGGCGCTCGACGCCGGCGACCCGGACGGCTACCGGCGGATCCTCGGCCCCACGGAGGAGCTGTCCCGGCACGTGTTCGCCGCGCCGACCTGGTTCTACAAGACCGGCATCGCTTTCCTGGCCTGGCTCAACGGCCACCAGCCCGCGTTCACCATGGTCGGTGGCCTGCACGCCGGCCGCAGCCTGCCGCACCTGTCGCGGCTGGTGGAGCTGGCCGACGCGGCAGGCGCGCTGGAGGATCCCGAGCTGGCCGCGCGGCGATGGAACGCCCACCTCGCCCTGCACGGCGTGGACGTGCCATCGGCGGTGGGGGTGTGAGCGCCCATCCGCGCCTGTCGCTGAACCAGGCCACGATCAAGTACGCCGACCTGCCGACCGCGCTGGCGGTCACGCAGAAGGCCGGGATCACCAGCATCGGGCTGTGGCGCGAGCCGGTCGCCGCCCTCGGGCTCGCGGCCGCCGCCGCGCTCGTCGCCGACTCGGAGCTGCGCGTGTCCAGCCTGTGCCGGGGCGGGTTCTTCACCGCGTCCGACGACGCCGACCGTCGTGCCGCGCTCGACGAGAACCGCCGCGCCATCGAGGAGACGGCCGCGCTCGCGGCAGCCGGCGCCCCCGGCTCGGCAGCGGTGCTCGTGCTGGTCGCCGGGGGACTGCCGGCCGCCGACCGGGACCTGCCCGGAGCCCGGGCCCGGGTCGCCGACGCCGTCGCCGCACTGGCCGAGGACGCCGCAGCGGCCGGGGTGACGCTGGCGATCGAGCCGATGCACCCCATCTACGCGGCCGACCGCGGCGTGATCTCCACGCTCGGCCAGGCCCTCGACGTGGCCGAGCAGTTCGACGGTGTCGGGGTCGTCGTCGACACCTTCCACGTGTGGTGGGACCCGCAGCTGGCCGAGCAGGTCGCGCGCGCCGGCCGGACCGGGCGCATCGCGAGCTACCAGGTGAACGACTGGATCACCCCGCTGCCGCCCGACGCGCTGCTCGCCCGCGGGATGATGGGCGACGGCCACATCGATCTCCCGGCGGTCACCGCGATGGTCGAGCAGGCCGGGTACGCGGGCGACGTCGAGGTCGAGATCTTCAACCAGGAGATCTGGGACGCCGACGCGGGCGAGATCGCCGAGCGCACCGCGACGGCGTTCGGCGCACACGTCGGGCTCTGACGCGGTCAGGCCCAGGTTCGGTGGGTTCGCGCTTCCCAGTAGTCACCGGGGGTCTCGGCGCAGGCAAGCAGATGGTCGACCGCGTCGTCGGTGAGTGCTGCCGTGGCGGCTGCGATGTTGCTGCGCACCTGGTCGACGGTGACGGCGCCGGAGAGCACGCGCCAGGCCCACGGCTGCGCGAGGGCGGCGGCGATGGCGAGCTGGTCGATCGGGAGGCCGAGGCGAGCGGCGAGTCCGGCGGCATCGCCGCCGGGCGCGAGGCGCCCGTTGGCCACGGCCTCCTTCACCACGACCAGCGCCCCGGCCGCGGCTGCCTCGGCGAGTGCAGGGCCGGCGGAGGGTTCGAGGAGGTTCCAGGTGGACTGGAACGCCGTGAACAGCTTCTCCCCGTCGACGGTGACGTCGAGGGCGCGGCGGACGACCTCGGCCTGGTTCGGCCCGGACGTCGACGCGCCGACCCGGACGCCGCGGCCGCGCAGCTCTGCCAGCTCGCGGTGCAGGGCGGGGTCGTCGAGCGCGGCGCTGCCCGGGGTCACGGAGTGCACGTAGTAGATGTCGAGACGGTCGCCCAGCGTGGCCTCGGTGGCTGCGCGCTGCTCGGTGAACGCGGCGACCGAGTGCTCCTTGATCTCGTGGACCTCGGCGTCGAGCCGCCAGTCCCCGACGTAGCGGTAGCCCCACTTGGAGCCGACGACGACGTCGTCGATCTCGGGGTGCGCGGCGAGCCATCCGGCGAGGAACTCCTCGGCGCGTCCGTAGGAGCGGGCGGCGTCGAGGTACCGCACCCCTGCGGCGTACGCGGCGTCGAGCACGGTGTGGGTGCGTTCGCGCAGGTCATCGACGGTGCGGGAGGTGCCGAGATCGGCAGCGCGGCCCGAGGTGATGTAGGCGGGACGGGCGAGGGCGGCCAGGCCGATGCCGATCCGCTCGACGGCGCTCACGCCGTGGCCGGCGGGCTCGCGGGGGCGGGCAGCCCGGCGGGGGCGCCGAGCTCGCGGCAGATCGCGCGCGCCGCGGTGCGGAGGGCGTCGAGCGCGGCGGGTTCGAGCGGCCAGTCCGTCGTCGGGGTGACCAGGCCGATCGCTCCGGCCACCTCGCCGGTGGCGTCGAACAGGGGGGCGGCGGCGCCGCACTCGCCCAGGACGGCTTCGTCGATCTCGGTCGCGATGCCGGTGCGGCGGACCTCGGCGAGCTGCGCGGCGAACGAGGCGGGATCGACGACGGTCTCCCCGGTCATCTGACGTCCGGGCGGCGGCGGCTCGACCGCGAAGGCGAGCAGCGCCTTCCCGAGGGCGCAGGCGTGCGCGGGGATCACGATGCCGACCTCGGGCATCTGGCGCGTGCCGTCGGGACGCGGCACGTGGTGGACCACGACGACGTCGTCGAAGAGCCGGACCCCGGTGCGCACGGCGCACCCGGTGCGGCCGGCGAGGTCCTCGGCCCAGGTGGCCGCGCGGGAGCGCAGCTCCAGGGTGTCGAGGTAGACGTTGCCCATGCGCAGGGTCGCGGGACCCAGGCGGTACTGCTGGGAGTCGCGCTCCTGGACGACCATCCCGTGCGCCAGCAACGTGCGCACGATCCCGTGGGTGGTGGACGGCGCGAGGTCCAGCCGCACCGCCAGCTCGCCGAGGCTCAACCGGCGCGCACCCTGCAGCACCGTCAGGATCCGCAGCGCGCGGTCGACCGACTGGATCACCGGTGCTCCTTCCATCGTCCATGAGCCCGAACAGCATCTTGTGTCCGGCACCACAGTAGCGTACTTTCCGAGCTTCATTCGACATTATCGAATGACATTCGAGATCCACAGGGAGGTGGCTCGATGGACGAGCCGACGCCGCTCCAGCAGCTCGCTGCGGAGATGATCGGTACGGCCCTGCTCGTGTTCGTCGGGGTCGGTGCCGTGCCGGCCACCCTGATCGTGAACGGGGACGCCCCGTTCACCATGGCCGACCTGGGGATGATCTCGCTCGCGTTCGGCACCGTCGTCATCGCGACCGTGTACGCGCTCGGGAACATCTCCGGCAACCACATCAATCCCGCGGTCACCTTCGGGCTCGCCGTCACCGGGAAGTTCCCGTGGTCGCGGGTGCCCGCCTACATCGCGGCGCAGCTCGTCGGCGCGACCATCGGCGCCACCGCGATCCTCGCCGTCCTCGGGCCGCGCGCGAGCGAGGTCGGGCTCGGTGTCGCCGCGTTCGGGGACGGCGTCGGGGTGGCACAGGCCTTCGCGGCCGAGTTCATCGGGACGTTCGTGCTGGTCTTCACCGTGTTCGGGGCCGTGCACCGCAAGTCGGCGACCGGGTTCGCGGGCCTCGCGATCGGCCTCGTGGTGTTCGCGGTGATCATCCCGGTGGCGCCGGCGACATCGGCGGCCATCAACCCGGCCCGCACCGTCGGTCCGATGGTCGTGCAGGCGCTCGCGGGCGGTCCGGTGCAGTGGGCGCAGCTGCCCGTCTACCTGCTGGCCCAGCTGCTGGCGGGCGCGGCCGCCGCGATCGCCTACACACTGGTGTCCCGCACCCCCGCCGACCGTGCGATCTCACGGTCGCTGGTCGCCGAGCCCGCAGAGTGAGGACGGATTCGATGAAGAAGCTCATCAACCACCCTTCCGACGTCGTGAGGGATGCCCTCGCCGGCATCGACGCCGCCTACCCGGATCTCACCGTCGACCACGAGCTGCGGTTCGTCCGGCGGGCCGACGCACCCGTCGCGGGCAAGGTGGGCCTCCTGTCCGGCGGCGGCTCGGGCCACGAGCCGTTGCACGCGGGCCTCGTCGGCCACGGCATGCTCGACGCCGCCTGCGCGGGCGAGGTCTTCACCTCGCCGGTGCCCGACCAGATCCTCGCGGCCACCCGCGCGATCGACAGCGGCGCGGGCGTCCTGCACATCGTGAAGAACTACACCGGCGACGTCCTCAACTTCGAGATGGCCGCCGAGCTGGCGGCCGAGAGCGGGATCGACGTCGCGTCCGTCATCGTCGACGACGACGTCGCAGTGCAGGACAGCCTCTACACCGCCGGACGGCGCGGGGTGGCGGCCACGCTGCTCGTGGAGAAGATCGCCGGCGCCGCGGCGGAGCAGGGCCGCCTGCTGGCGGACGTCGCCGCGATCGCACAGCGGGTCGACGACAGCAGCCGCAGCATGGGCGTGGCGCTGACGTCCTGCACCGTCCCGGCCGCGGGCAGGCCCACGTTCGACCTGCCCGAGACGGAGATGGAGCTCGGCATCGGCATCCACGGCGAACCCGGCCGTCGCCGGGTGCCGCTGGCCCCGGCGTCGGAGATCGCCGCGCAGCTCCTGGAGCCCGTCCTCGCCGACCTCGACCACACCGGCGCGGACGTGCTCGCGTTCGTCAACGGCCTGGGCGGAACCCCGAACATCGAGCTGTACGTCATGTACAACGAGGTCGCCGCGATCCTGGCGAAGGCGGGCGTGCGCATCACGCGGTCGCTGGTCGGTTCCTACGTCACGAGCCTCGACATGGCCGGCTGCTCGGTCACGCTGCTGCGCCTGGACGACGAGCTGACGGCGCTGTGGGACGCGCCGGTGCAGACCACGGCGCTGCGGTGGGGGCGGTGACCGCGGTGAGTGGCTCCGATGCCGTCATCGACGCCGCCGCCGTCGAGCGCTGGCTCCGCCGGTTCGCGGAGCTGATCGCCGCGAACGAGGCGGACCTCACGACCCTCGACTCCGCCATCGGCGACGCCGACCACGGCGCGAACATGCAGCGCGGCATGCAGGCCGTGGTCGCCGTCCTCGACGGCGGCGCGGCCGAGCAGCCCGCCGACCTGCTGCGCCAGGTCGGCATGACGCTCGTGAGCAAGGTCGGCGGGGCGAGCGGGCCGCTCTACGGCACGTTCTTCCTGCGCATGGCACCGGCGCTCAACGGGACCACGGTGGACGGGGCCGCCTTCGCTGCCGCGCTGCGGGCGGGGCTGAACGGCGTGGTGGCCCGCGGCCGGGCCGAGGCGGGCGACAAGACGATGTTCGACGCCCTCGCGCCCGCCGTCGACGCGCTCGACGCCGCGTTGACCGATGGTCGAACCCTGGCCGACGCGCTGCAGGCGGCGGCGCAGGCCGCCGACGCGGGCCGCGACGCCACCGGCCCGCTGATCGCGCGCAAGGGTCGAGCCAGCTACCTGGGCGAACGCAGCGTCGGGCACGTCGATCCCGGCGCGACGTCGTCGGCCCTGCTCGTGGCGGCCACGGCCGCAGTGGTCGCGTGACGGGGACTGCAACGCTCGTCGGGCTCGTGGTGGTGTCGCACAGCCGCGCGCTCGCCGAGGCGGCGATCGAGCTGGCGCGCCAGATGCTCCACGGCTCGGACGTGGTGATCGTCCCCGCCGCCGGGCTGGAGGACGGCGCGCTCGGCACCGACGCCACCCGCATCGCGGCCGCCGTCACCGACGCCGACGGCGGTGCTGGCGTCGTGGTCCTGATGGACATGGGCAGCGCCGTGCTCTCCGCGGAGGTCGCGCTGGAGCTGCTCGACCCGCAGACCGCCGAGCGGGTCGTGCTGTGCCCGGCGCCGCTGGTCGAAGGTCTCGTCGTCGCCGCGGTCGCTGCGGCGGGCGGGGCGGACCGCGGTGCCGTGGCCGCCGAGGCCGGATCTGCGCTCGACGGCAAGCGCGCCGCGCTCGGCGCTGCCGTCGACCCGGCGGCCGCGGTGCCGTCCGGGTCGGCCCACAGTGCGGTCGTCCGCGTGTCCAACGCGCACGGGCTGCACGCCCGACCCGCCGCCCGGCTTGTGCAGGCGATCCGCGGGCTCGGCGCCGACGTGCGCCTGCGCAACCGGACGACCGGCTCCGCGTGGGTCTCCGGCGAGAGCCTCAGCGCCATCGCCACGCTCGGCGTCCTGCACGACCACGAGCTGGAGATCGAGGCCTGCGGCGACCGCGCGCCCCAGGCGCTGGACGAGATCACGGCTCTGGCGGACCGCGCGTTCGACGAGTCACCGTCGGCTCGCGCCCCCGAATCGGCTGCCACGGCAGGACCGCTGCCGGCGTCCCCCGGCGTCGCCGTCGGGCCCGCGCGGGTGTGGCACACCGGCTCGCTCGACGTTGCCTCGACGGCGGCCGACGACCCCGCCGTCGAACAAGAACGCCTCACCAGCGCGCTCTCGGACACGCGCGCTGCACTGCGGGTGCTGCACGACCGCGCCGGGCGCGAGCTGGGTGCCGCAGAAGCAGGGGTGTTCGAGGCACACCTGCTCCTGCTCGACGACCCCGAGCTCGTCGCGACGACCCGCGCCCGCGTGACCGACGGGCTCGCCGCCGAGTCGGCGTGGGCGGAGTCGGTGCGCGCGCTGCGCGACCGCTTCGCCGCTCTGCCGGACCCGTACCAACGCGCTCGCGCCGCGGACGTCACCGACGTCGGCTCGCAGGTGCTGCGCGCTCTCGGCGGCGTCCACTCCCCGCTGCCGCTTGCCGAAGGGGTCATCGTGACCGGCGAGCTCACTCCCGCCGCGGCAGCGGAGCTGGACCCCCGCCGTGTTCAGGCCGTCGTCCAGGCGTTCAGCAGCCCGACCGCGCACAGCGCGATCCTGCTGCGGGCCCGGGGCATCCCCGCCGTCGCCGGCGCCGGGGCCGGCGTCCTCGACGTCGCGGACGGCACGACGATCGCCGTCGACGGGACCCGCGGTGTCGTGGTGCTCGACCCCGCCGCCGGCGTGATCGACGAGTACCGACGCAGCGCCGCGGCGCTCGCCGACCGCCGACGGGACGCGCTGCGCAGCGGGTCCGCTCCGGCGCTGACCCGGGACGGCGTGGCGGTGCCGGTCGGGGCGAACATCGATTCGGTGACCGCGGCGGCCGCCGCCACCGCCAACGGCGCGGACCTGGCCGGACTCGTCCGCACCGAGTTCCTGTTCCTCGACCGCACCTCGCCCCCCGACATCGACGAGCAGCACGCCGCCTACTCCGCGCTCGCCGAGGCCATGGGTGGCGCGCGCATCACGTTGCGCACCCTCGACGTCGGCGGTGACAAACCGTTGCGCTACCTACCGGTGCCCACCGAGGCCAACCCGTTCCTCGGGCTGCGCGGCATCCGATTGTCGATGGCGCGCCCGGACGTCTTCGCCGACCAGCTGCGGGCCTTCGTGCGCACCGCGCACGAGACCCCGGTCAGCGTGATGTTCCCGATGGTCGCCACCCTCGACGAGCTGCAGTGGGCGCGGGCCCGGCTCGACGAGGCCGTGGCCGTGGAAGGGCGCGGCACCCCGGCAGGCCTCGAGGTCGGCGTCATGATCGAGGTGCCCTCGGCAGCGCTGAAGGCGCGGGCGCTGGCTCCGCACGTCGACTTCTTCAGCATCGGCACCAACGACCTCACCCAGTACGCGCTGGCCGCCGAACGCGGCAGTGCCACCGTCGCGAGCCTCGCCGACCCGTTCGATCCGGGAGTGGCCCAGCTCATCGCGCACGTGTGCGCGGCGGGCAAGCCCGTCTCGGTGTGCGGCGAGCTCGCCGCGGACGACGGGGCGGCCACCCTGCTCGTCGGGCTCGGGGTGCGGCGGCTGAGCGTCACCGCCCCCGCCGTCCCGACCGTCAAGCAGGCCGTCCGCGAGATCGAAACCACCGCCGCGGCCCGGCTCGCCGCAGCCGCCTGCGCCGCTGCCTCCGGGGCGGAGGTACGCGCGCTGCTGGCGGACGAGCCGACGTGACAGCGGCCCGCAGGGGTTTCGTTGATCAAGGGCAAAAGGTCGTTGGATGATCTTCGCGAGCGACCTTTTGCCCTTGATCAACGCCAAGCTTCCGCCGGCCGGTCCGGCCTCCCGAGCTTCTCGGCCGCCAGCTGCGCGTAGATCGCGTGGAT
Source organism: uncultured Actinomycetota bacterium (assembly GCA_963727745.1). GTDB lineage: Bacteria > Actinomycetota > Actinomycetes > Mycobacteriales > Pseudonocardiaceae > Pseudonocardia. The sequence continues at coordinate 909,825 of CAVSHL010000015.1, read as the reverse complement.
GCGGTTGTCGGCGACCTCCAGCGCGGCGACCAGGAACGGGGCGCCGGCCGTCGTGACGAGCAGGCCCGGCCCGCCGTTCACCGTGGTGGCGACGAGGTCGAGATCAGCCGGCCAGAACGGCTGCGCGCCGCGGAACCACTCGGCGACGGCGGCCGCGGTGCGCAGCGGGACGCGCGGGGTCTCGCGGCGGCCGTCGGAATCGGCGACGAGCACGGCGTCCGGCGCGAGCAGGGCCACCAGTGCCGCGACGTCACCGCGGACGGCGGCGGCGGCGAACCGCTCGACCAGCTCGTGGTGCTCCTGCCGGTCCGGCTGACGACGGGGGCGGCGATCCTTGACGTGCCTCCGCGCCCGGTAGGCGAGCTGGCGCACGGCCCGCTCGGTGCGGCCGAGCATCGTCGCGATCTCCGCGTGGCTGAACGCGAACGCCTCGTGCAGCACGAAGACCGCGCGCTCGTCGGGATCGAGCGCCTCCAGCACCAGCAACAACCCGACCGACGCGGCGGAACGGGTCTCGATCTCCGCTGCGGCGTCGCCGATCAGCGGTTCGGGCAGCCACGGGCCCACGTAGCTCTCGCGCCGGGCCTGCAGCCGCCGGAGATGATCCACCGCCGTGTTCGTGACCAGCCGGAACAGGTACGCCCGCGGGTCGTCGACACCGGCCGGGTCGACGCGGCTCCAGCGCAGCCAGGAGTCCTGCAGCACGTCCTCGGCGTCGGTGCGAGTGCCGAGCATCCGGTAGGCGAGGCCGAACAGCGCCGGCCGCTCGGCCTCGAAGTAGTCGATCATCTTGCCCGGAGAGTACCGCCGTGTGACGTCGCTGCCGCGGCATCCGTCTTCCCTGCATGACCAACCGAGAGATCGTCGAAGAGCTGCTCCGCCTCGTCTTCGACGCCAACGACCTCGACTCCGCCGGCGCCCTCCTGCACCCCGACTTCGTGTCCCACAACCCCCTCGTCCCGCACGATCCCGCCACGCAGAGCGGCCGGGACGCGTTCCTCGACTTCTTCCGCGGCCCGGCCGGCCGGGCGCTCATGGCGGCCGACTCCGAGGTCCGCCGCATCGTCGCCGGGGACGACCTGGTCGCGGTGCACAGCCGGCTCGCCATGGCCGGGGCGCCGCCCACGGCGATCGTCGACATCCTGCGCGTGCTCGACGGCAAGATCGTCGAGCACTGGGACGTCGTCCAGCCGATCCCCGACGTCCCGGCCAACCCGCACGAAATGGTCTAGTGGTTGTCGCGGGGGATGCCCATCCGCTGGGCGACCCGCTGGTAGCCGACGGCGGGACGCAGCACCATCCCGTCGCCGAGCTGGTCGACCATGCCCCGCTGGATCTCCTGCCACGGCGTCTGTGACGGCGGGGACGGGTAGCCGCCGGCGGCCTCGAGCTCCGCGCGACGTCGGGCCAGTTCCTCGTCGGGGACGAGCATGTCGGCGGTCGCGGTGTTGAGGTCGATCCGGACCCGGTCGCCGGTGCGCAGGATCGCCAGTCCGCCGCCGGCGGCCGCCTCCGGCGAGGCGTTGAGGATCGACGGGGAGCCGGAGGTGCCGGACTGGCGCCCGTCCCCGATGCAGGGGAGCGTGTGGATCCCCTGCTTGATCAGGGCGGCGGGCGGTTGCATGTTGACCACCTCGGCGCCGCCGGGATACCCCAGCGGCCCGGCTCCGCGGATGAACAGCAGGCAGTCCTCGTCGATCGCGAGATCGGGATCGTCGATGCGTTTGTGGTAGTCCTCCGGACCGTCGAACACGATGGCCCGGCCCTCGAACGCGTTCGGGTCCGCGGGGTCGGAGAGGTAGCGGGTGCGGAACTCGTCCGAGATGACGCTGGTCTTCATGATCGCGTTGTCGAAGAGGTTGCCGCGCAGCACCAGGAAGCCGGCCTCGGGTTGCAGCGCGTCGGCGAAGGTACGGATCACGTCCCGGTCGCCGGCGGCGCTGTTGCGGCAGTTCTCGCCGATCGTCGCGCCGTTGACCGTCGGGGCGTCCTCGTGGATCAGCCCGTTCGCCATCAGCTCGTGGACGACGGCGGGCACGCCGCCGGCCCGGTGGAACTCCTCGCCCAGGTACTTGCCGGCCGGCTGCATGTCGACCAGCAGCGGAACCCGCAGCCCGAGGCGCTGCCAGTCCTGCAGCGGCAGGTCGACGCCGACGTGTCGAGCGATCGCGGTGATGTGCACCGGAGCGTTGGTGGAGCCGCCGATCGCGGAGTTCACCACGATCGCGTTCTCGAACGCCTCCCGGACGAGGATGTCGGAGGGCTTGAGGTCCTCGTGGACCATCTCGACGATCCGGCGCCCGGTGCGGTAGGCGATGCGGGCGCGGTCGCGGTGCGGTGCCGGGATCGCGGCGCAGCCGGGCAGGCTCATGCCCAGCGCCTCGGCCAGCGAGTTCATGGTCGACGCGGTGCCCATCACGTTGCAGTACCCCGGGGAGGGCGCGGACGACGCCACGAGCTCGACGAACTCGGCCTCGTCGATCTCGCCGGCCGCCAGCATCTCGCGGGCCTTCCAGACGATGGTCCCCGAGCCGGTGCGCTCGCCCTTGAACCAGCCGTTGAGCATCGGCCCGCCCGAGAGCACGATCGCCGGGATGTTCACGGTGGCGGCGGCCATCAGGCAGGCGGGTGTGGTCTTGTCGCAGCCCGTGGTGAGCACGACGCCGTCGAGCGGGTAGCCGTAGAGCACCTCGACCAGGCCCAGGTAGGCGAGGTTGCGGTCGAGCGCGGCGGTCGGTCGCTTGCCGGTCTCCTGGATCGGGTGCACCGGGAACTCGAGCGCCAGGCCGCCGTTCTCGCGGATGCCCTCCCGCACCCGGTCGGCCAGCTGCAGGTGGTGCCGGTTGCACGGCGAGAGGTCGGAGCCGGTCTGGGCGATCCCGATGATCGGCCGCCCGGACTGCAGCTCCTCCCTGGTCAGCCCCCAGTTCATGTAGCGCTCGATGTACAGCGCCGTCATCCCGGGGTTGTCGGGGTTGTCGAACCAGCTCTGGCTGCGCAGCACGCGGTGTCCCCTCGGTGGAGCTGACCTCGCGGAGGCGGTGGAACGGGTCGGTGTGACCGCCACCCGCGCCCTCCTCGTGGTCGACCTCGAAGCACCGTAACAAGGTCGGGCCGAGGCGGCTGTGGCAAGTCCGATGCGCCGCGATCTTCGCCCGGAGTCCTCGTCAGGCCGCGCGCAGACGCTTCCGGGTCGCGAGCTTCGCGACCACGAACGCGTACAGCGGCATGACGATCAGCTCACCCGCCAGCACGGGCCACTGGCTGTCGCCGAGGTTCGACTCGGAGTCCGTGTCGCCGGCGAGCACCGAGAGCACCGCGATGGTCGCGTTCCAGACGACGTGGAACGCGATGCCGGCCTCCAACCCGCCGGTGCGGACCACCAGCCAGCCGAGGACGAGCGCGAACGTCAACAGGGCGGCGTATCCCGCGACGGTGCTCTCACCGTGGATCAGGACGAACACGACCGCACCGACGCCCACGCCGATCCACGGTGTGCGCAGGTACGCGCCGAACACCTGCACGATCCACCCTCGGGTGAGGTACTCCTCGGCGGCCGCCTGGAAGGGCACGACGAGCAGGAAGACGGCGATGGTCGCGATCGTCGTCGCGGCCATCCCGCCCGTCGGGGCCGGGTCCGTCGGCGGGGCCTCCAGCACTGCCGGATCGGCGACGGTGGACAGCATCGTGACGACGAGGACGTGCAGTGGGAAGGCCGGCAGGGCCAGCGCAGCGCACAGCAGGAGCCATTTCCAGCGGATGCGGCCGACGACGGACGAGATCTCGCCGCCCCGGCGCCGCCAGATGCGCGCGGCGAGGAAGAACGCAGGCAGGATCGCACCGATCCCGGCGAATGCCATGACCTGGTCGAGGAACGCCTCGTCGATGACGTCGGTCAGATCGGCGGCGGCAAGGATGCCGAGTACGACGACGACCTGGCAGGCGAGCCCGATCGCGATCAACGCGACTGTCGCGACGATCGGGCGCCACCAGGGCGATCCGGGTCTGCTGGCCATGCGGTGGTACGGCGGCTGCTGATCACGCAGCGGAGCGGCGAGATCGCCGGCAACCGGTGCCTCGATGACCGGTTCCTGAGCACCTGCTTCGTTCCCGATCGACACGATGAACCATCCCCCTCGCTGATCGTGCACACGATGTCGTCCTGCACGCCAGGTCTCGCCGACCCTCGGCGGAACGTCCTCGGCGATGGTGGGCGTCGGGAGTTGCACCGGCGTCACGCCGGCGTCTCACGCGGGCCTCGCCGCCGCCGCAAGGGCCGATTTAGGGCCGGGACGGACATTTCTGACGTTCCCCCTCCTCCCGGGCGGGAACCCGTCCCCACCCGAGCACAGGAGACAGATGTGGGAGCCACCCCGCCGAGCACCGGCGACGTCGGTACCTTCTACGACCGCACCGATGAGCTGCTGACCAGCTACTTCGGCGGCAGCATGCACTACGGATACTGGGACGGGCCCGGGGATCCGGCGACGTTCGCGGAGGCGTCCACGCGGTTCACCGCGATGATGACCGCTGCGCTCGCCGCGCACGGCGCGAGCCGGATCCTGGACGTGGGCTGTGGAACCGGCCGGCCGGCGCTCGACCTGGCGCGAGCCACCGGGGCCGAGGTGGTCGGGGTGTCGATCAGCGCCCACGACGTGGAACTCGCCACGGCCCTCGCCGAGGACGAGGGGATGGCCGACAGGGTGCGGTTCCAGGTCGCGGACGCGATGGACCTGCCGTTCGACGCCGGCTCGTTCGACGCCGCGTGGGCGTTCGAGTCGCTGGGGCACGTGCCCGACCGGCTCCGCGTGCTGAGCGAGATGGCACGGGTGCTGCGCCCCGGTGGGCGGATGGCGTTGAGCGACGCGTTCGAGCGGGTGCCGGTGGACGGAGCCATCCGCGGCGAGTTCGACACCGTGATGTCGGCGTGGCGGGCCGTGGACCTCATCGACCTGCCCAGCTACCGACGGCTGATCGCGGAGGCGGGGTTCGAGATCGAGGCGCTGACCGACGTCAGCGACCACATCGTGTACTCGTACCCGCGGATCTACAGCTCGCTCATGGAGGGCCGCTCCGACCCGGACTTCCCGCCGGAGCTGGCCGAGCTCGCCGACGCGTACGAACGGCTCGCCACCCACAGCGCCGCCACCGTCGCCACGTCCGGGTACCTCTACCTGGCGGCCCACCGGACCGCCGGGTAGATCTGCCCAAGGGACCACAGCTTGCGACCACTCCCGGGGGAGGTGCCCATGTCCACGAAACCCATCGACCTGCACGGCTCGGAACGCACCCTGCTGATGTCGCTGCACCTGCACGCGCTCGACGCGCAGGAACCTGAGCCCATCCTCGGCGACACCCACGCCGCGCAGGTCCTCGCCCAGGTCGAGTACGACCAGCGCCAGCTCGCGGGGCTGACGGGCAACGAGGAGCTCATCGTCGAGCGTGCCCGCATGATCGACGACCGCGTACGGGCGTTCCTCGCCACCCACCCCGGCACGACCGTGGCGCACCTGGGCTGCGGCCTGGACAGCCGGTCGTCCCGGCTCGACCTGTCCTCCACGGCGCGCTGGCTCGACATCGATCTCCCGGAGGTCGCCGAGCTGCGCCGCTCGCTCTACCCGCCCCGCGACGGGGTGGAGATCCTCGCCGCGTCGGCCACCGAGCAGGACTGGTGGGACGCCGTCGCCGGCGCGAGCCCCCTGCTCGTCGTAGCGGAGGGATTGGTGATGTACCTGCCGGCGGCCGAGGTCGACGCGCTGCTCGACCGCGCCGAGCGCTGGCCGGGCGGCGGCGCGATGGTGCTCGACGGCGTGGCGCCGTGGGTGGTGCGGGCGTCGGGCCTGCACCCGGCGATGCGCCGGGCCGATGCCGCGTTCCGCTCCGCGTTCGACATCGACGCGGTGCTGCGCCGGCACCCGCGGTTGCGGGCCGTGGACTCCAGCTCTGTCACCGCCGCGCTGGACACCGACTCACCCACATTCCTGGGGCGCCTGGCCTACCGCCTGTACGACCTCCTGCGCCCACTCCGCAACTCGATGATCGTCCACGAGCTCGCGCTGCCGGAGCGGCGGCGCGACTGACCGGAGAGGCGAACCCTCATGGACCTGCTCGAGACGGCCCGACCGTGGCTGGTGCCGCTGGAGCCGGCGAACCCCACGGCCCCCGCGCTGCTGTGCTTCCCGCACGCGGGCGGCTCGGCCAGCTACTTCTTCCCCTGGGCCGGCATCCTCGCGCCCGACCTCGCGGTGGCCCCGGTGCAGTATCCCGGCCGCTACGACCGCCGCGCCGAACCGATGCCGCCCGATCTGCAGACCCTCGCCGCCGCCGTCACCGACGCCGTCGCGCCCGTCGTCGAGCAGCGGCGGTGCCTGTTCCTCGGCCACAGCATGGGCGCCGTCGTCGCGTACGAGGTGAGCAGGCTGCTCGCCGCGCGTGGCATCAGCCCGGAGCGGCTCGTCGTCTCCGGCCGGCGATCACCGACCTGCTTCGTCGACGAGAACGTGCACCTGGCCGACGACGCGAGCGTGCTGGCCGAGCTGCGGACCCTCGGTGGGCAGAGCACCACGGTGCTCGACGACCCCGACATCCGGGCGTTGTTCCTGCCCGTCATCCGCCGCGACTACGCGCTCATCGAGAACTACCGGCACCGTCCGGGACCGGCACTGAGCTGCCCGATCACGATCCTCACCGGCGATGCCGACCCGCGCGTCACCGAGGCGCAGGCGCGCGCGTGGGAGGACCTGACGACCGGGGAGAGCGAGCTGTACGTGCGGCCCGGCGGGCACTTCTTCCTCGACACCGACCGCCGCTTCGTGACCGAACTGGTGCGCAGGCGTGCGGCCGGTCTGCGAGCCGTCGCCGGCGGTTGATCCCTCCGCCCACGGCGCAACCCGGCCCCCGCCCGATCCGGGCGGGGGCCGATCCATGTCCGGCCGGCGGCGTGCGGGGTGGTCAGCGCGGGCCCTCGGTCGGCGCGAAGACCAGGGCGTGCACACCATCGAGATCGGCGAAGGCGGCCTCGATCAACGGGTGCACGTCGGCCCACGCCAACCCACCCTGACCGCAGCCGAGCGGGGGGACGGCGATCGAGCGGATCCGCCGTGCGACGACCACGCTGCGGAGATCGGACAACCCCGATCGGACGTCGTCGAGCCGGGAGCGGGAGCGCCAGTGCCGCTTCGTCGGGAAGTTGACGATGTAGCGGGGGTCGGCTGCCGCGCCGGTCTCGGTGACGAGGACCCGGCCGAGGCGCATCTCGCCGCTCCGGCACGCGTCCGCGTACGTCCGGAAGTTCTCCGGGTAGGCGTGCTTGAACTGCAGCGCGATCCCCTTGCCCATGATCCCGACCGTGTTGACGGCATTGACCAGGGCCTCGTCGTCAGCGGCCAGGAGATCGCCATGTTCCAGGGTGACCACGTGCCGACGGTAGCGACGAGCTCCGACAAGAATCGCTGGTCAGGCCGCGGCCACGCCGAGCATGCGGCGCTCCCGGTGCGTCAGCGGCGGCTCCGCCAGCGCCGGGCGCAGCCGCGCCTCCCGCAACGCGACGACCACTCCCGGCTCCTGCAGGCTCGCGACGGGCGCGGAGAGCGACGCCACGTCGGTGTACGCCCGGCTGACCCGCGGGTCGCGCAACGCCGCGGTCCCCAGCACGTCGACGAACTCGTTGCGGCTCGCGGTGTCCTGGACGGCCGGGTCGACGAGCTGGACGCGGCATCCGGGGTAGGCGAGGTCCTGCGAGACGGCCAGCATCCACGGGTCGGCCTGGGCGGCGGCGACGTCGGCCTGCACGCCCGCGAACAGGTCGTGGCCGAGGCCGTGGCGGCGCAGGCGGTTGCCCAGCGCGCGTGCCGTGCGGGCCGCTGACGACATGCCGTGCCCGTAGACGGGGTTGAGCGCCGCCACGGCGTCGCCGAGGCACACCAGCCCGGTGGGCCACTGCTCGGCGCGGTCGTAGTGCAGGCGCCGGTTCTTGGTGCTGCGGGACTGCTGCACCGGCGTGATCGGCTCCGCCTCCGCGAGGAGGGAGCTGATGAGGGGGTGGCGCAGGCCGGCGGCGAAGTCGAGGAAGTCCTCGTCCTTCGAGGTCGGTTCGTCGCCGCGGGTACCCGACAGCGTCACCAGCCACTGCCCGTCCTCGATGGGCATGACGAGCCCGTTGCGGCCGGGGCTGCCCGTGCGGTGGTCGGCGTAGACCGACGTGAGGGGGAACCCGGCGAGGTGCGGTGGTGGGCGGAAGCGGCGCGTCGCGTAGACCAGGCCCGAGTCGACAACGTCCTCCGGGACGGGTGCGATGCCCAGGTCCTCCAGCCGGGCGGCGGTGCGTGAGCCGCGACCGCCCGCGTCGACGACGATGTCGGCCGGCAGCTCGCGTTCCTCGCCGGTGGCGAGCGCGTGGATCCGCACGCCGGTGATGCGCTCGGCGTCGCCGAGGAAGCCGGTGACCTGCGCGCCGTCGACGACGGTCACGCGCTGCTCGGCGACCGCGCGGCGCCGCACGACCGAGTCGATCAGCGGCCGACTGCCGACGATCATGAACTGGGTCGGGTCGAACCGGTGCTGCCAGCCGAAGGCGGTGAGGGAGACCAGGTCGGACTGGACGCCGAGCCGGCGGCACCCGGCCGCGATCAGCTCGTCGGTGACGCCGGGGTAGAGCGATTCGATGATCCGCGCGCCGCCCGCCCACAGCAGGTGCGCGTGGCGCCCTTGGGGCACGCCTTTGCGGTCGTCGGGCCCGTCCGGCAGGACGTCCCGTTCGACCACCACCACCTCCTCGACGTGCCGGGCGAGCACGCGGGCGACCAGCGCGCCCGCCATTCCGCCACCGATGACCACTCCGCGCGTCGGACCGCTGCTCATGACTCGCGAGCCAAGCGAGCACGCCTAAAACGGACCTAACGATGGCCGGTTCCGCCGTCAAGGCCCGATTTAGGGCGCGCGCCGACGCTCGTCCGGTCCCGACCCGACGAATGCGACGTCCGATGACACGACGGGGAACCGCCACATGGCCAGTGAGGAACAGGTACTCGAGCAGCTGAAGTGGGTCACCGCCCAGCTGCGCACCGCCCGGGCCGCCGCCGCGGCCCAGGAGGCGGCTGCGCGGGAGCCGATCGCCGTCGTCGGGATCGGGTGCCGCTTCCCCGGCGGCGTCACCGGGCCGGACGAGCTGTGGACGCTGGTCGACGAGGGCCGCGACGCCACCGGCGAGGTGCCGCACGCGCGCGGCTGGGATGCCCTGCCGTGGTTCCACCCCGATCCGGACCACGCGGGCACGTCGTACGTGCGTCGCGGCGGGTTCCTCGACGACGCCGCGGGCTTCGACAGCGGCTTCTTCGGCATCGCGCCGCGCGAGGCGCTGGCGATGGACCCGCAGCAGCGGCTGCTGCTGGAGACGAGCTGGGAGGCGTTCGAGCGGGCCGGCATCGACCCGGACGATCTCGCCGGCACCGACGTCGGCGTGTTCGCGGGTGTCGCCTACAACGGCTACGGCGGCGGCAGCGACGAGCACGCGGGGCACGGTCTCACCGGGGCCTCGCCGGCGGTCGCGGCGGGTCGGCTCTCCTACACGTTCGGCTTCCACGGGCCCGCGGTCACGGTCGACACGATGTGCTCGTCGTCGCTGGTCGCGCTGCACCTGGCCGCCCGCTCGCTGCGGGCGGGGGAGTGCACCACCGCGCTGGCCGCGGCGGCCATGGTGATCAGCGATCCCACGGAGTTCGTCGAGTTCAGCCGCCAGGGCGCCCTCTCTCCCGACGGGCGCTGCCGGCCGTTCTCCGCGCACGCCGACGGCACGGCATGGGCCGAGGGCGTCGGCGTGCTCCTGCTGGAGCCGCTGTCGCGGGCGCGTGAGCTGGGCCACCCAGTGTGGGCCGTGGTGCGCGGCTCGGCGCTCAACCACGACGGCCGCAGCAACGGGCTGACCGCGCCGAACGGCACCGCCCAGCGAGCCGTGATCAAAGCGGCGCTCGCGCAGGCCGCCCTGCACCCGCACGAGATCGACGTGGTGGAGGCGCACGGCACCGGCACCCGGCTCGGCGACCCGATCGAGGCCAGAGCACTCGCCGAGGTCTACGGCGGCGACCGGCCCCGCGGGCCGCTGATGCTCGGCTCGGTCAAATCCAACATCGGCCATGCCCAGGCCGCCGGCGGGCTCGCGGGCGTCATCAAGACGATCATGGCACTGCGGAACGGGCGGATGCCGGCGACGCTGCACGCGGAGGAGCCCACGACAGAGGCGGACTGGAACGCCGGTGTCGCGCTGCTCGACGCGCCGCGGGAATGGCCGGCCGGGCCCGCCCCGCGCCGCGCCGCGGTCTCCTCGTTCGGGGCCAGCGGCACCAACGCGCACGTGATCCTGGAGGAGGCCCCGGCCGCCGAGCCGGATGGCGCGGACGGGCCGGCGATGCTGGCCGTGCCGCTCTCGGCACTCGACGGCGCGGCGCTGCGCGGCCAGGCAGCCGCGCACGCCCGCGCACTCTCCGGACCCCTCGCCGACGTCACCCCTGCGCAGGTGGGAGCGGCGCTCGCGCACCGACACGAGTTCCCCGAACGGGCCGCCGTCGTCGCCGACGATCCCGCCGAACTGATCGCCGCCCTCGAGCGGTTGGCCGCCGGCGAGCCCGATCCGGCCGTCGTCACGGGCCGGGCGCTACCCGCGCCCCGCGTGGTGTTCGTCTTCCCCGGGCAGGGCGCCCAGTGGGCCGGCATGGCCGCCGAGCTGATCGATCGCGCACCCGCGTTCACCGCGGCGCTCACCGAGTGCGAGGCAGCGCTGGCCGCGCACGTGTCCTGGACGGTGCGCGATGTCCTGCGCGAAGCCCCCGGCGCGCCCGATCTCGGTCGCGTCGACGTCGTCCAGCCCGTGATGTGGGCCGTCGACGTGGCACTGGCGGCGCAGTGGCGCGCGCACGGCGTCGAGCCGACGGCCGTCGTCGGGCACTCGCAGGGCGAGGTCGCGGCAACCGTCGTCGCCGGTGCGATCACCGTCGCCGACGGCGCCCGGATCATCGCCGAGCGCTCGCGGCTCGTCGGGGCCCGGCTGGCCGGCGGCGGCGCGATGGCGTCGCTGCGGATGGCCGCGCCGGAACGCGACGCGCTGCTGGCTCGCACGCCCGACGTGGAGCTCGCCGGGCACACCAGCCCCACTTCGGTGGTGGTGTCCGGCACGCCGGACGGGGTGGCCCGGCTCGTCGCCGCGGCCCCCGACCACGCCCGCGCCATCGACGTCGACTACGCCTCCCACACCCACCACGTCGCCGTGCTGCGCGACGAGCTGGCCGCGGCCGTCGGCACGGTCACGCCCGTGCCCACCGGAGTGGCCGTCTACTCCACGGTGACCGGTGCGCGGATCGATCCGGCGGCGCTCGACGCCGACCACTGGTGGTCCAACCTGCGCGAGCCGGTGCGGTTCGAGCAGGCCGTGCGCGCCGCCGCTGGTGCCGGCATGACGTTGTTCGTCGAGGTCAGCCCACATCCCGTGCTCGGTGGTGCGGTCGCGGAGATCCTGGAGTCGACCGGCGTCGACGGCGCGGTCCTGGAGACCCTGCGCCGCGGCCACGGAGACGAGACCGCGCTGCGGCGCGCACTGGCCGCCGCCTGGACGCGCGGTGCCCCCGTTCAGCTGGGCGGGGCGGGCCCGTCGATCGCGGATCGGCTGCCGACATACGCCTTCCAGCGCTCGCCGTACTGGATTGCCCCCGCCGCCCCCTCGGGCGCGCCCGCCGCTGACGAGCTGCGGCTGGCCGAGCGCTGGGTGCCGCTCGAAACGCCGCCGACCACCGATCCCGGGTCGGTGCTCGTGCTCGCCGCCGAGGGCGCTGCAGAGGGCGCTGCCGCGGTGGCCGAGCGGTGCGCTGCCGCGCTCGACGCGCAGGTCGCGCTGGTGCCGCTCGACGGGGAATCGATCGCCGCCGCCGTCGCCGCGCACCAGGACGGGCCGGTGGTCTCGCTGCTCGGTCTCGCCGGCGGCGACGCGACCGTGCGCGCCACCCTGCAGCTGCTGCGCTCCGCCGGTCCGGCTCCCGTGTGGGTGCTGACCCGGGGCGCTGTTCGTGCCGGATCCGACGCCGGCGCGCCCGATCCGGACCAGGCCGCCCTGTGGGGTCTGGTCCGGGTCGCGGCACTGGAACGCCCCGAGACCGTGGGCGGGCTGGTGGATCTGCCCGTCGACGGCGACTCGGCCGGACTCGCCGAGGTCATCGCCGGCTCCGAGGACGAGATCGCGCTCCGGGACGGGTCGGCGTACGTCCGCCGGATCGTGCCGGCGCCCGCCGTCGCCGCCGATCCCTGGACGCCGCCGGAGTGCGTAGCGGTGACGGGCGCGACCGGGCAGCTGGGCGGCGAGGTCGCCCGCAGGCTCGTCGCCGCCGGCGCCCGCCGGCTCGTGCTGCCGACGCGCCGGCCCCTGAGCGATCCCGTGGTCGAGGCACTGTGCGCGGACCTGCGCGAACGCGGTGCCGAGCCGGTCGCCGTCACCTGCGACCTGACCTCCGACGACGCGGTGAGCGCGCTGGCCGGCGACCACGCCGCCGGCGAGATCGTGCACACGGCGCAGCGCGCGCTGCTCGCCCCGCTGTCCGAGCTGGATGCCGACGAGCTGACGGCCGCGCTCGACCTGGCGCTGGGCGCCGCGCGGCGGCTCGCGGCCTCGTTCGGGCCCGACGTCCCCCTCACGACCTTCGCGTCTGCCACCGGCATGTGGGGCGCCGCCGACCACGCCGTGCTCGCAGTCCCGGGCCCGGCGCTGGCGGCGTTCGCCGAGCAGGAACGGGCATCCGGCGGTGCCGCGTCCGCCCTGTACTGGGGGGTCTGGGCGGTACCCGGCACCGATCCGGATGAGGCGTCGCCCACCCGGCACGGCCTGCCGCCGCTCGACCCGGGCGTCGCCGCCGCGGCGTTCGCGCGGGTGCGGGCGGCCGGGCAGACCGGCGTGGCCGTCGCCGACGTCGACTGGGACACCTTCACGTCGCTGTACGCGCTGCGGCGGGCGACCCACAGGTTCGACGAGATCATCGACGTGCCGGAAGCCGGAACCGACGACGGCGGGCTGCGGGCGCGGCTGGACGCGACGCCTGCCGCGGAACGCGACGCCGTCCTGCTCGACGCGGTGCTGGGCCTGTGCGCCCAGGTGCTCGGCCACCAGGACGGATCCGCGGTGGCGCCGCGCACGCCGCTCAAGGAGCTGGGCTTCGACTCGCTGATGTCGGTCGACCTGCGCAACCGGCTGCAGGCCGCCGCCGGGACCGCGCTGCGGGCGACGATCGTGTTCGACTTCCCGACGCCGCAGGCGCTCGCCGGGCACCTCCGCGACGTGCTGGGCGGTACCGGCGGGGGAGAGGTTCCGCTTGCCGAGACCGTCGCCCGGCTGGAGGCGGCACTGCTCGACGACCCGGCGGGGACGCCCGAGATGCCCGCGTTGGTCCGCCGCATCGACGAGGCGGTCGCCGCCTGGCGCCGCGCGGGCGCCGCGCCCGGCCCGGTTCCCGCGCCCGACGGCCCGCCCGGCGACGGCGACGACGACGCCCTCCTGTCCTTCATCCGCGACCAGCTCGGCAAGCCGGCCTGATGACCGCGGATCCCAGCCCGATCGACTCCAGCCCGACCGATGTCCGGAAGGAAGCCCCGATGACGACCGGGAACACGAACCCGAGCACCGGCGGGCGGGCCGGCGAGGAGACGCTGCGCGAGTACCTGCAGTGGGTCACCACCGACCTGCACCGCACACGGCAGCGGCTCGACGAGGTCGAGCAGGCCCGCCGCGAGCCGCTCGCGGTCCTCGGCATGGCGTGCCGCTTCCCCGGCGGGATCGCGTCGCCGGAGGAGTTGTGGGAGCTGGTGGAGCGCGGCGGCACGGTGATCGGGGACATGCCCACCGACCGGGGCTGGGACGTGGCCGGGCTGTTCGATCCCGATCCCGACGCCGTCGGCAGGACGTACTGCACCAAGGGCGGCTTCCTCGACGACGTCGCCGGTTTCGACGCGGAGTTCTTCGGGATCTCCCCGCGCGAGGCACTGGCGATGGACCCGCAGCAGCGGCTGCTGCTGGAGGTGGCCTGGGAGGCGATCGAGCGCGCCGGACTGGAACCCGGCGGCATCGCCGGCACCCGCGTCGGGGTGTTCGTCGGCAGCAACCAGGTCGACTACGGGTGGGGCCGCGGTGGCGGCAACGCCGGCATCGAGGGCTACCTCGGCACCGGCAACACCGCCAGCGTGCTGTCCGGGCGGCTGGCCTACGTGCTGGGCCTCGAAGGGCCCGCCCTCACCGTCGACACCGCGTGCTCGTCGTCGCTGGTCGCGCTGCACAGCGCGGCCGCTGCCCTGCGCGCGGGGGAGATCGACCGGGCGGTCGTCGGCGGGGTCACCGTCATGTCGACGCCCGCGCCGTTCCTGGAGTTCGCGCGCCAGCGCGGGCTGGCCGCGGACGGGGTGTGCAAGGCGTTCGCCGAGGGCGCCGACGGCATGGTGCTGTCGGAGGGCGTCGGCGTGCTGGTGCTGGAGCGGCTCTCGGACGCGCAGCGCGTCGGCCGCCCGGTACGGGCAGTGGTCCGCGGATCGGCCGTCAACCAGGACGGGGCGTCCAACGGGTTGACCGCGCCGTCGGGTCCGGCGCAGGAGCGCGTGATCCGCGCGGCGGTGGCGTCGGCCGGGCTGAACCTGGGCGATGTCGATCTCGTCGAGGCGCACGGCACCGGCACCGCGCTCGGCGACCCGATCGAGGCCGGCGCCCTGCTGGCCACCTACGGTCGCGCGCACCCCGCGGACCGGCCGTTGTGGCTGGGCTCGGTGAAGTCCAACATCGGGCACACCCAGGCCGCCGCCGGCGTGGCCGGGGTGATCAAGGCCGTGACCGCGCTCGAGCGCGGGGTCGTGCCCGGATCCGTCGGTTGCGCGAACCCCACGACCGTCGTCGACTGGACGACCGGGGCCGTGACCCTCGCCGACGGCGCCCACCCGTGGCCGGAGACGGGCGCGCCGCGCCGCGCCGCCGTCTCGTCGTTCGGGGTGTCGGGCACCAACGCGCACGTCGTCCTGGAGCAGGTGCCGGACCGGCCCGAGGCGCCGGCGCCTGATGCCGAACTGTCGCCCGTCCTGCGGGGTGCTCCGATCGCCCGGCTCACGTCCGCGGCCTCGGCGCCCGCGCTCGCCGGCCAGATCGCGCGCCTGGCGGAGCACGGCGCCGATCCCGCGATCGCGCGGGCCCTGCTCGCTCGCTCGTGCAGCCACGCACACCGTGCGGTGGTCTGCGACGCGGCGCCGGTCACGGGTCGCACGGTCGGCGGTCCCGGGCCTGTGTGGGTCTTCTCGGGTCAGGGCGGGCAGTGGGCCGGGATGGCTGCTGACCTGCTGGAGTCCTCGCCGGTGTTCGCCGAGGCCTTCGCCGAGGTGGCCGCGGCGCTGCGCGAGTTCGTGGCGTGGGACCCGGTCGAGATCCTGACCTCGGGCGACGATGCGTGGTTGACCCGCACCGAGCAGGTGCAGCCGCTGCTGTGGGCCGTGATGGTGGCGCTCGCCCGGTGGTGGCGCGCGGTGGGCGTCGAACCGGCCGCCGTGGTCGGTCACTCGCAGGGCGAGGTGGCCGCCGCGGTCGTCGCCGGGGTGCTGTCGGTGCAGGACGGTGCGCGCGTGGTGTGCGCCCGTTCCCGGCTGGTCGCCACCGTCGACGGCACGATGGCCCTGCTCGCGGGTTCCGCCGAGCAGGTCCATGAGCGACTCGCGGCCCATCACCTCGTGGGCGTCGCGGCGCGCAACGGGCCCACCGACTGGATCGTCTCCGGCCCCGTCGACGCCGTCGAGGCGCTGGTCGAGGCCGTGCAGGCCGACGGTGGGTTCGCCCGGCGCATCGCCGTCGAGTACGCCGCCCACTCGCCCGCCGTCGAGGCCGTGCGCGACGAGCTGCTGGCCGAGCTGGCCGACATCCGGCCCGGACGCGCGACCGTCGCGTGGCACTCCACCGTCACCTCTGCCCCGCTCGACGGGCCCGAGGCCGATGCCGGCTACTGGTACCGCAACCTGCGCTGCACCGTCGAGTTCCGGTCGGCGATCGCCGAGCTGGCCGTGGCCGGGCACCGCCACTTCGTCGAGGTTTCGCCGCACCCGACGCTCGGCGGGCCCGTCGCCGACACGGTCGCGGAATGCGCCGAGGATGCGCCGGTCGCCGTGCACGGCACGTTGCGCCGCGACCAGCCCGATGCCGTCTCGCTGATCACCGCGGCCGCGCAGGCCTGGGTGGCCGGCGCCCCTGTCGACTGGGACCGGCTGCTGCCGGCCGCCACCCCGGCCGCCATCGCCACTGCCGCGGCCGACCTGCCCACCTACGCCTTCGACCACCATCGCTACTGGCTCGATCCCGACCCCACCGGTGGCGACGCATCCACGCTGGGCCAGCGCGCCCTGGACCATCCGCTGCTGCGCGCGGCCGTCCAGCTCGCCGACCGCGACGAGCTGCTGCTCACCGGCGTGCTCGATCTCGCCGCGACGCCGTGGCTGGCCGATCACGCCGTCAGCGGCACGGTGCTGTTCCCCGGCACCGGGTTCGTCGAGCTCGCCCTCGCTGCCGCCGACGAGGTGGGGTGCCCCCGCGTCGAGGAGCTGACGCTGCAGGAGCCGCTGGTCCTCGATCCGCGCCGGCCCGTCCGCGTCCAGCTGCACGTCGAGGCGCCCACGGCCGACGGGACGCGGCTGCTGCGCGTCTCCTCCCAGTCCGACGACACGGACTGGGTCACGCACGCCGAATGCGTCCTGTCCGCCGCCGATGTTCCCGCCGAGGGCCTGACGGGGGAGTGGCCGCCGGCCGGGGCGACCCCGCTGGACGTCGACGGCTTCTACCCGGCCGCCGCCGAGGCGGGCTACGGGTACGGGCCGTCGTTCACCGGGCTGCGCCGGGCATGGAGCTCCGGCACCGACCTCTACGCCGAGGTCGAGCTGCCGGCCGAGCTGCGCGCCAAGGGGAGCGATGGTGCCGCCGGATTCGGGGTGCACCCCGTCCTGCTCGACGCCGCCCTGCACGCCATGGGCCTGGCCGACGGCGCCTCGACCGACCTCGCGCTGCCGTTCACCTGGGCAGGCGTGCAGGTGCATGCCGTGGGCGCGGCGTCGCTGCGGGTGCGGCTGCGCCCGGACGGCCCGCCGGCCGCCGACGGCTCCCGCCGCTGGTCGGTGCTGGCCGCCGACACCCGCGGCGAGCCCGTGGTCTCGGCCGACGCGCTGACCGTGCGGCCTGTCCGCGGCGGCGCCACCGGCTCGTCTGCGCCGGCCACCACGTTCGCTGTCGACTGGGTGCCGCTGGACGTGCCCGCCACCGCTACCGACGTGCTCGCCGTGGCGGACGTCCCCGAGCTGGTCGCGGCGATCGAGCGTGGCGAGCGGGCCGTGCCCGCCATCGCGATGCTCACCGTCGTCCCCGAGGGGACCGGGCCGGACGCCGCACTGCGCGTCACCACCGAGGTGCTGGCCGCCGCGCAAGCCTGGATCGCCGCCCCGGCACTCGACGACGCCGTGCTCGCGATCGTCACTCGCGGCGCGGTCGACGCCTGCGGATCGGGCGTGGACGACCTCGCGGCCGCACCGGTGTGGGGGCTCGTGCGCTCGGCGCAGTCGGAGAACCCGGGCCGCTTCGTGCTGGTCGATCAGCCGGCAGGCGACCCGGCTGCGGTCGTTGCGGCCGCCGTCGCCGCGGGGGAGAACCAGGTCGCGGTCCGGGCCGGTGCTGCGCACGTCGCTCGGCTGGTGCGGACCGACGTCCCGATGCCGCCGATGCCCGGCCCGGGCGAGCGCCTCGACGCCGACGGTTCCGGCACTGCCAGCGGCGTCACCACGGTCGAGGCGCCCGACGCCGACCTGGGCGCCGGTGAGGTCCGCGTCGCCGTCCGCGCGGCCGGCGTGAACTTCCGCGACGTGCTCATCGCGCTGGGCCTCTACGGGGCCGGCGGGATCATGGGCACCGAGGTGGCCGGCGAGATCACCGAGGTCGGGCCCGATGTCTCGGGTCTCGCCGTGGGTGACCGCGTGATGGGAATCGTGGCCGGCGGGTTCGCGCCGTCCGTCGTCACCGACGCGCGGCTCGTCACCGCGGTGCCGGACGGGTGGACCTGGGAGCAGGCCGCCGCGGTGCCGATCGCGTGGGTCACCGCGTGGGCCGGCCTGGCCGATCTCGGTGGAGTGGGACCCGACCGTCCCGGCTCCGTGCTCGTGCACGCGGCCGCGGGCGGCGTGGGCGGTGCGGCGGTGGCGCTGGCGCAGCACTGGGGCTGTGAGGTCTTCGCCACCGCCGCACCCGCCAAGCACGACGTGCTGCGCGCCATGGGCCTCGACGACGACCACATCGGTTCCTCGCGCGACGCGTCGTTCGCCGACGTCGTCCGCGCCGGCACCGGCGGCCGCGGGGTCGACGTGGTGCTGAACTCGCTGGCCGGCCCGCTGCTGGAGGCCTCCGAGCAGGTGCTGGCCGAGGGTGGCCGGTTCGTCGAGATCGGCCGCACCGACAGCGGATCGAGCGAGCCCGGCTACCGCTTCATGGACCTCGACGCGATCGGCCGCGACCGTGTGGGCGAGATCCTCGCCGCGGTCCGCGACGCGCTGGCCGCGGGGCTGGTCCCGCCGGCCCGGGTGACCGTCCACGACGTGCGCGGGCTGGGCTCGGCGCTGGCTGACATGGCCGCCGCCCGGCACGTCGGCAAGCTGGTGGTGCGGATGCCGCGGGCCGTCGCCGACGGCACCGTGCTCGTCACCGGGGGCACCGGCACCCTCGGTCGGGCCGTCGCCCGCCATCTCGTCACCGCGCACGGCGCGCGCCGGATCGCGCTGCTGAGTCGGCGCGGCCCCGCCGCCGACGGCGTGTCCGAGCTGGTCGCCGAGCTGGCCGAGCACGGGGCGCACGTCGAGGCGCTGGCCTGCGACGTGACCGACCGCGAGGCGCTCGCCGCGGTCGTCGCCGGAGCGGGCCCGATCAGCGGCGTCGTCCACGCCGCCGGCGCGCTCGCCGACGCCACCCTCGGCTCGCTCACCCCGGAGGCGCTGGCCGCCGTCGCCGCTCCGAAGATCGCCCCCGCTTGGTACCTGCACGAGCTGGTCCGCGACGACGCCCCGGCCCTGTTCGCCCTGTTCTCCTCGGCTGCCGGGGTGTTCGGCGGGGTCGGGCAGGGCAACTACGCGGCCGCCAACACGTTCCTCGACGCGCTCGCCGCGCACCGCCGCGGCGCCGGGCTCGCGGCCACCTCGCTGGCCTGGGGGCTGTGGGAGACCCGCTCGGAGCTGACCGGGCACCTCAGCGCGTCCGACACGGCGCGGATGGCTGCGGGTGGCGTGCGGGCGATGTCGGAGGCCGACAGCCTCGCCGCGCTGGACGCTGCCGTCCGTTCCGGGTTGGCGCTCGCCGTGCCCGTCCGGTTCGACCGGGCGGCGCTGGCCCGCGCGTCCGCGGGCGCCACGTTGCCGCCGATCTACCGGGCGCTCCTGCGCGGAACCCGCCGGACCGCCGCCAACGACGACCCGTCCTCGGGCCTGGCCGCGCGCGTCGCGCAGGATCCCCGCGCGGCCACTCGCCTGCTGCTCGACGAGGTGCGCCGGCACGTGGCTGCCGTGCTCGCCCTGCCCGGCCCGGGATCCGTCGACGCCGACCGGTCCTTCACCGACATGGGCTTCGACTCCCTGACGGCGGTGGAGCTGCGCAACCGGCTCGCCACCGCCACCGGGGTGCGGCTGCCCAGCACTGTCGTGTTCGACCACCCGAACCCGGGCGCGCTGGCCCGGCACCTCGTGGACGTGCTGGGCTCGGCGCCCGCGGGCCCGGTCACCACCGCGCCGCGGCCCGCGGCGGAGCAGGACGACCCGATCGTTGTGGTCGCGACGGCCTGCCGCTACCCCGGCGGCATCGCCTCGCCGGAGGACCTGTGGGAGCTCGTCGCCGGCGGTGGCGACGCCATCGGGCCGTTCCCCGCCGACCGCGGCTGGGACCTGGCCGCGCTCGCCTCGGGCGACACCTCGCACACCGCGCACGGCGGGTTCCTGCACGAGGCGCCGGACTTCGACCCGGACCCGTTCGGGATCTCCCCGCGCGAGGCGTTGGCCATGGATCCGCAGCAGCGGCTCGTCCTGGAGACCACGTGGGAGGTGCTGGAACGGGCCGGGATCACGCCTGCCCAGGCGGCCGGCAGTCGCACCGGTGTCTACGTCGGCGCCGTCGCCTCCGGGTACGGGCCGCGCTGGAGCGAGGTGCCCGACGAGGTCGCCGGCTACCTCGCCACCGGCGCCGCGACCAGCGTCGTCGCCGGCCGGGTCTCCTACGTCTTCGGGCTCGAAGGTCCGGCGCTGACCGTCGACACCGCGTGCTCGTCGTCGCTGGTGGCGCTGCACCTGGCCGCGCAGGCACTGCGCAACGGCGAGTGCGACATGGCGCTGGCCGGCGGGGTCACCGTGATGCCGACGCCGGTGCTGTTCGTCGAGTTCTCCCGGCAGGACGGGCTGGCCCGCGACGGGCGCTGCAAGGCCTTCGACGCCGCCGCCGACGGGTTCGGCGCCGGCGAGGGCGCCGGCATGCTCCTGCTCGAGCGGGAGTCCGCCGCGCGCCGCCGCGGCCACCGCATCCTGGCCGTGCTGCGCGGCAGCGCCGTCAACTCCGACGGCGCGTCGAACGGGCTGACCGCGCCCAACGGGCCGTCGCAGCAGCGCGTGATCCGAGCGGCGCTGCAGGACGCGCGGCTGGGCGGCAACGACATCGACGTCGTCGAGGCCCACGGCACCGGCACGGCGCTGGGCGATCCGATCGAGGCGCAGGCGCTGATCGCCTGCTACGGCAGCGAGCGCGACGCACCGCTGCGCATCGGCTCGGTGAAGTCGAACATCGGCCACACCCAGGCCGCGGCCGGGGTCGCCGGCGTGATCAAGGTGATCGAGGCGATGCGGCACGAGCTGCTGCCCGGCACCCTGCACGTCGCCGAGCCCACCCCGCACGTCGACTGGGACGGCTCCGGCGTCGAGCTCGCGACGGCGGCCACGCCGTGGCCGCGGGGGGAGCGGGCCCGCCGGGCCGGCGTCTCGTCATTCGGCATCAGCGGCACCAACGCGCACGTGATCGTGGAGGAGGCGGCGGCCGAGTCCATTCCTCCCATGGAGCCCGAGGACAGCGATCCACCGCGGCTGCCCTGGCTGCTCTCCGCGGCCACCGAGCCCGCGCTGCGCGCCCTCGCGGGCGACCTGCGGGCCCGGCTCGACGCGGCCGCCGACGCCGGCGTCGCCCCGGCCGCGATCGCGCACGCGCTGGCCACGACCCGCGCCCCGCTCGCGCACCGGGCCGTGCTGCCCGTCGCCACGTTCACCGACGCCGAGGACGGCCTCACCGCCCTCGCCGCGGGCGCACCCGGCTGGGCGGTGCGCGGTCAGGCCCGCCCGGCCGGAGCGCTGGCCATGACGTTCAGCGGTCAGGGCGCGCAGCGCCCGGGCATGGGTGCGGAGCTGCATGCTGCGCACCCCGCCTACGCCGCCACGTTCGACGCCGTGTGCGAGCGGTTCGACCGGGTGCTGGACCGGCCGCTCGCTTCCGTGGTGCAGGACGGTGAACTGCTCGACCGCACCGAGTACACCCAGCCCGCGCTGTTCGCCCACGAGGTGGCGCTGCACGCGCTGCTCGAGTCCTGGGGGATCGTCCCCGACCTGCTGCTGGGTCACTCCATCGGCGGGATCTCGGCCGCGCACGTCGGCGGGATCCTCGATCTCGACGACGCCGTCACCCTGGTCGCCGCCCGTGGGCGGCTCATGCAGGCACTGCCCACCGGTGGCGCGATGTGCGCGCTGGAGGGCACTGAGGAAGAGGTACGCGCCGAGCTCGACGGACCGGAGTTGGCGGCCGTCAACGGGCCGACCGCCGTGGTCGTCTCCGGAACTGCGGACGAGGTGGCCGCGCTGGCCGCCCGGTGGCGTGAGCGCGGCCGCCGGGTGCGCGAGCTGACCGTCAGCCACGCGTTCCACTCCCGGCTCATGGAGCCGGTGCTGGCCGAGTTCGCCGAGGTCGTAGCCGGGCTGCAGCTCAGCGAGCCGCGCGTGCCGGTGGTGTCGGACCTGACCGGGCGGCCCGAGCCGGACCTCATGACGACTCCCGAGTACTGGGTGCGGCACGCCCGCGAGACCGTCCGGTTCGCCGACGGTGTGGCCCACCTCGTCGAGGCGGGCGCCGGGACCGTGCTGGAGATCGGCCCGACACCGGTGCTGACCGGCGCGACGACCGACACCGTGCGCGCCCTGGACGCCGATGTCGAGGTGCTCGCCACGGCCGGCACGGCGGGCGAGCGGGACGCGCTCGCCACCGCGGTCGCGCGGCTGCACGTCCGCGGCGTGCTCGTCGACTGGACGGCGATCGTGCCGGAGCCCGCGGGGCCCCCGGCCGACCTGCCGACCTACCCGTTCCAGCGGCAGCGGTTCTGGCTCGCCCCCGACGCCGAACAGGCTGCTGCCGACCCGATCGACGCGGAGTTCTGGACGGCCGTCGAGGCCGGCGAGCTGCCCGACGGGCTGGCCGGACCCGGCTGGGAGGGCGTGCTGCCCGGGCTCACGCAGTGGCGGCAGCGCCGCCGCGGCGACCGCGCTCTCGACGACCTGCGCTACGAGGTCAGCTGGCAGCCGCTCGTGCCCGACTCGTCCCCGGCCGTCGAGCCGGTGATCGTGCTGGTGCCGGCGGGCATCGAGATCGACGCGTCCGACGTCTCGGCTGCGCTGCCGAACCCCCGCGTCTTCGAGATCAACGCCGCGACCGCAACCCAGGCGCAGCTCGCGGTCCTGCTCGACGGCGACGGGTCCGACGTCCCGATCACCGTGGTGTCGCTGCTCGGCTGCGACACCCGTCCGCTGCCCGACGCGCCCGGCCTGACCTGCGGGCTCGCCGCGACCGACGCGCTGACCCGCGTCGTCGTGACCCGGACGGGCGCGGCCATGCTGCGGATCGTCACCCGTGGCGCGGTCGCGGCGCACACCGCCGACGCCGCCCCGGACCCGTTGCAGGCCGCCGTGTGGGGCTACGGCCGCGCCGTCGCGCTGGAGCACCCGCGGCGGTGGGGCGGGCTGGTGGATCTTCCTGCCGAGGAGCTGTCCCCGGCCGCGATCGGCCGGCTCGGGACGGCGCTGACCGCCGACGTGGAGGACCAGCTGGCCGTCCGCACGTCGGGTGTGTTCGCGCGCCGGCTCGGCCGCGCGGCCCCGGCCGCGCCGGATACGACGTGGACCCCGCACGGGCGGGTGCTCGTCACCGGTGGCACCGGTGCCCTCGGCGGTGCGGTCGCGCGCTGGCTGGCCGAGCACGGCGCCACCGACCTGGTGCTGCTGGGCCGCCGCGGTGCGGCGAGCCCCGGCGCCGACGAACTCGTCGCCGAGCTGGCCGCCCTCGGTGCCAGCGCACAGGTCGTGGCCTGCGACGCCGCCGACGCGGACGCGCTCACCGCCGCGATCACCGACCTCGCCGGCACGCCGTTCACCGCGGTCGTGCATGCCGCGGGCGTCGGCCAGGTCGCGCCGATCCTCGACACCGATCGCGACGACGTGCACGCCGTCGTCGCCGGCAAGCTGACCGGTGCCCTGGTGCTCGACGCGCATCCCGCGCTCGCCGACGTCGAGCAGTTCGTGCTGTTCGGCTCGGTCGCTGGCGTCTGGGGATCCGGCGGCGGGCAGGCGGCCTACGCCGCCGCCAACGCCGCCCTCGACGCGCTCGCCCAGGCCCGCCGGGCCCGCGGCGTACCGGCCACCTCGGTGGCGTGGGGGCCGTGGTCGGGCGGCGGGATGGCCACCGCCGACACCGACGGCAAGCTCGCCGACCGCGGGCTCGCCGCCATCGACCCAGCCGTGGGCACCGCGGTGCTGGCGCGCTGCGTCGGCGCCGGCGACATCGCCGTCACCTGCGCGGACGTGGCATGGGACCGGTTCCTGCTCGGGATGACCGCGGCCCGGCCGCGCCCGTTCCTGGCCGGGATGGCCCCGCCGCCCGAGCCGACGGCCCGCCGCGAGCTCACGCACACGCTGGACACCGCCGGAATCGAGCGGGCGGTGCACCACCACATCGGGGCGGTGCTCGGCCGGCCCGGCGAACCCGTCGAGCCCGGGCGAGCGCTGTCGGACCTCGGCTTCGACTCCATGACGGCCGTCGAGCTGAGCCGCGCGCTCGTCGCCGACACGGGTCTCGACCTGCCGTCGACGCTGGTGTTCGACCACCCGACGGCAGCTGCGCTGACCCGGCACCTGTGCGACCAGCTCGGCCTGCACGAGACCTCGGCCGCGGGCCCGGTCCAGGCGGTGCGGGAGCGCGGGACCGATCGCGACGACGACGTCGTGATCGTCTCGATGGCCTGCCGCTACCCGGGCGCCGCGAACCCCGAGGAGCTGTGGGAGCTGGTCGCGGGCGGCACCGACGCCGTCACGGCGTTCCCCGACGACCGCGGCTGGGACCTCGACACGCTGATCGATCCCGATCCTGACCACCCCGGCACGTCCTACGTGGATCAGGGTGGCTTCCTCGACGACGTCGCCGGGTTCGACGCGGGCCTGTTCGGCATCGCGCCCCGCGAGGCGGTGGCCATGGACCCGCAGCAGCGGCTGCTGCTGCACGTCGCGTGGGAGACGATCGAGCGGGCCGGGATCGATCCGCGCTCGCTCGCCGGCAGCGCGACCGGCGTGTTCGTCGGCGCCGGCGCGTCCGGCTACGCCGTCGCCGAGGCCACCGACGGGCACGCGCTCACCGGCAACGTCGGCTCGGTGCTCTCCGGGCGGATCGCCTACGTGTTCGGCCTCGAAGGCCCCGCCGTCACGCTCGATACCGCCTGCTCGTCGTCGCTGGTGGCGCTGCACTGGGCGGCGCAGGCGCTGCGGTCGGGGGAGTGCGACCGCGCGATCGCGGGCGGGGTGAGCGTGCTCGCCGCCCCGGACGCGTTCGTCGAGTTCTCCCGCCAGCGCGGCCTGGCGCCGGACGGGCGGTGCAAGCCGTTCGCCGAGGCCGCCGACGGCACCGGCTGGGGCGAGGGTGTGGGGCTGCTCCTGCTGGAGCGCCGCGCCGACGCCGAGCGGCTCGGGCACGACGTGCTCGCCGTCGTCGCCGGATCGGCCGTGAACTCCGACGGCGCGTCCAACGGCCTGACCGCGCCGAACGGGCCGTCGCAGCAGCGGGTGATCCGCGCTGCGCTCGCCGCGGCCGGAATCGGGCCGGACGACGTCGACGTGGTCGAGGCGCACGGCACGGGCACCCCGCTGGGCGACCCGATCGAGGCGCAGGCGCTGCTCGCGACCTACGGCGACCGGTCCACCGACCGGCCGCTGCTGCTGGGCTCGGTCAAGTCCAACATCGGCCACGCCGCGGCCGCCGCCGGCGCGGCGGGCGTGATCAAGACGGTCATGGCGATGCGGCACGGCCGCGTCGCACCCACGATCCACATCGACGCGCCGACGAGCCAGGTCGACTGGGCGGGCGGCACCGTCACCATCCCGACGTCGGCCACCGACTGGCCGGAGCGCGAGGGCCCGCGGCGGGCCGCGATCTCCGGGTTCGGCATCAGCGGCACCAACGCGCACGTCGTGCTGGAAGCCGGTGATCCGGTCGCAGAACTTGTCGCGGCCGAGCCCAGCCCGGCAGCGTGGCCGCTCTCGGCCGCCGACGCCGACGGCGTCGCCCGGGCCGCGGAACTGCTCGCCGAGCAGCAGGAGCTCCATCCTGCGGACCCGGCCGCGATCGGACGGGCGCTGGCCGCCACCCGGGCGACGCACCGCCATCGCGCGGTGGTGACCGGGCGCGACCACGCCGAGCTGGTGGCCGGGTGCCGCGCGCTCGCCGCGGGCGACGTCCTGCCCGCCTCGGTGGTGCGAGGCACCGCCCGCGCCGGCACGGTCGCGTTCGTCTTCCCCGGTCAGGGTGCGCAGTGGGCCGGCATGGCGGCCGACCTGGCCGCCACCTCGCCGGTGTTCGCTGCCCGGCTCGAGGAGTGCTCGGCCGCCGCGGCCCCGTACCTGCCGTTCTCGCTGGCCGACCGCATTCGGGCCGGCGTCACCGACGACGATCTCGCGCAGGTGGACGTGGTGCAGCCGCTGCTGTGGGCGGTGCTGGTGGCGCTCGCCGCCGAGTGGGAGCACCGGGGGGTGCGGCCCGACGCCGTCGTCGGGCACTCGCAGGGCGAGATCGCCGCGGCCTGCGTGGCCGGCGCGCTCTCGCTGGAGGACGGCGCCGCCGTCGTCGCGCTGCGGGCCCGCGCCATCGCCGAGCTGATGGCCGGTGCCGGCGGCATGGTCTCGGTCGCGCTGGGCGCGTCCGCCGCGGAGGACCTGGTGGGCCGCTGGCCCGGCCGGCTCGCCGTGGCCGCGCACAACGGACCGGAATCGGTGGTGCTCTCCGGCGACTCGGACGCCATCGACGAGGTGCTGGCCGCCACGGCCTCGGAGGGGGTGTGGAGCAGGCGCGTCGCCGTCGACTACGCCTCGCACTCCCCGCACGTGGAGCTGCTGCGCGACCGCCTCGCCGCCGAACTCGCGCACATCCGGCCGCGCACCGCGACCGTCCCGATCATCTCGACGGTGACCGGCGGCGAGGTCGACGGCGCCGACATGGACGCCGGCTACTGGTACGCCAACCTGCGCTCACCGGTGCTGCTGGACGCAGCGCTGCGGGCGCTGCCCGGCGACGGGCCCGCCACGCTCGTCGAGGTCGGGCCGCATCCGGTGCTGGTCGGCGCGCTGCAGGACGTCCTGCAGTCCGCGGGCCGCCCGGTTGCCACCGTCGCGACCCTGCGCCGCGACGAGCCCGGTCCGGTGCGCATGCTCGCCGCGCTCGGCGAGGCGTGGGCGGCTGGGGTCGCCGTCGACTGGGACGCGGCGCTGCCGCCGCGGCCCGGCCGTCTTCCCGACCTGCCGACCTACCCGTTCCTGCGCACCCGCTACTGGCTCGACCAGCGGCAACGCGACGTCGTCACGGTCGCCGAGGGACCGGTGGCGGAGGCGCCCGAGCCGGTCGCCACGTGGGGACCGCGCGTGGCCGCGGCC
Organism: uncultured Actinomycetota bacterium; assembly: GCA_963727745.1. Lineage (GTDB taxonomy): Bacteria > Actinomycetota > Actinomycetes > Mycobacteriales > Pseudonocardiaceae > Pseudonocardia. The sequence continues at coordinate 882,831 of CAVSHL010000015.1, read as the reverse complement.
CCGCCGGACCGGCAGCTGGACCTGCTGACCGGCCTGGTCAGCGAGGAGGTGGCGGCCGTACTCGGGCACGGCTCTGGTGTCGGTGTCGATCCCGGTGTCGATCCCGACCAGGCGTTCAGCGAGATGGGCTTCACCTCGCTCCTGTCGGTGGACGCCCGCAATCGCCTCGGCGCCGCGACCGGGCTGGAGCTGCCCTCGACCCTGCTGTTCACCCACCCGACCGTCGACGCGCTGGCCCGGCACCTGCTGGAGCGGCTCGCCGAGCCGACCGGCGGAGCGCCGGGCTCGGTGGAGGACGAGCTCGACCGGCTGGAGCGGGCGATGCAGAGCGCCGACTCCGCGTCCCCGCAGGTGCGCAAGCGCCTCGCCGCCCTGTTGGAGCGCTGCGCCGCACCTGCCGCCGAGAACGGCCACCGGGCGCTGTCGGCCGACGCCGTCCGCGACGCCTCGGCCGACGAGCTGCTCAGCCTGATCGACCGCGAACTCGGCGCCCACTGACCTCGCCCACGGATTCGGAGCATCGAATGTCGGACAACGAGCAGAAACTCCTCGACTACCTCAAGCGGGTCACGACCGACCTCGGCGAGACTCGTCGCCGCCTCGACGACGTCGAAGCGGCGCAGCGGGAGCCGCTGGCGATCGTCGGTGCGGCGTGCCGCTACCCGGGTGCGACGACGCCGGAGGAGCTGTGGGAGCTCGTCGCGTCCGGCGGCGACGCGATCGGGGAGTTCCCGCGCGACCGCGGCTGGGACGTGGAGGCGCTCTACGATCCCGATCCCGACGCCGCCGGCAAGACCTACTGCGCCAAGGGCGGGTTCCTGCCCGACGTGGCCGCGTTCGACGCGGAGTTCTTCGGGATCTCCCCGCGCGAGGCGCTGGCGATGGACCCGCAGCAGCGGGTGCTCCTCGAGGTGGCGTGGGAGGCCGTCGAGCGGGCCGGGATCGCGCCGCGCACGCTGTCCGGCAGCCGCACCGGGGTGTGGGTCGGGGCCGTCACCTCCGAGTACTCCAGCCACGTCCAGGAGCTGCCGGCCGGCGTCGAGGGCTACCTCGGCACCGGCAACATGAACAGCGTCATCTCCGGCCGGCTGGCCTACGTGCTGGGCCTGGAAGGTCCGGCCGTCACCGTCGACACGGCGTGCTCGTCGTCGCTGGTGGCGCTGCACAGCGCGGTCACCGCGCTGCGCACCGGCGAGGTCGACCGCGCGATCGTCGGCGGCGTCAGCGTCATGCCGGGGCCGGGCGCGTTCATCGAGTTCTCCCGCCAGCGCGGGCTCGCCCGCGACGGGCGCTGCAAGTCCTACGCCGACGCCGCCGACGGCACCGGCTGGTCCGAAGGGGCCGGGGTGCTGGTGCTGGAGCGGCTGGCCGACGCCCAGCGGGACGGTCGGCGCGTCCGGGCCGTGGTGCGCGGATCCGCCGTCAACCAGGACGGCGCGTCCAACGGGCTGACCGCGCCGTCGGGGCCCGCGCAGGAGCGGGTGATCCGCGCCGCTGTTGCCTCGGCCGGGCTCGGCCTGGGTGACGTGGACCTCGTGGAGGGGCACGGCACGGGCACGACGCTGGGCGACCCGATCGAGGCACAGGCGTTGCTGGCCACTTACGGCACGGCCCGCCCGGCGGACCGGCCGGTGCTGCTCGGCTCGGTCAAGTCGAACCTGGGCCATTCCGGCGCCGCGGCCGGCATGGCCGGCGTGCTCAAGATCGTGGGCGCGCTGGAGCACGCCACGCTGCCCGGGTCGCTGCACGCCGAGACCCCGACGACCGAGGTCGACTGGACCTCCGGCTCGGTAGCGCTGATCGACGCGTCGCGGCCGTGGGCCGTCGCGGACGGGCAGACGCGCCGCGCCGCCGTCTCTTCGTTCGGGGTGTCGGGCACCAACGCGCACATCGTGTTCGAGGAAGCGCCGGCCGCGGTCGTGGCCGACGAGCCGGTCGAGGCGACCGCGCCGGCCTCGTGGACGGCGACCGCCGGCTCGCCGTCGGCGCTCGCCCGGCTGGCCGGACGGCTCGGCGCGCACGCCGCGGCTTTGCCCGCCGAGCGCCTGCCCGCCGTCGCTGCGGCGTTGCACAGCGCACGCAGCCCGCACCGCCGCCGGGCGGCCGTCCGCGGCACCGACCCGGCCGCCGTCGCCGCTGCGTGGGCAGCCGTCGCCGAGCACCTCGCCGGCCCCGACGCCGAGCGGCTCACCGTGCAGGACGGCGACGACTGGACGGCCGTCACCGGCCGCGTCGTCGGCGGTGCCGGACCGGTCTGGGTGTTCTCCGGGCAGGGCGGGCAGTGGGTCGGCATGGCCGCCGACCTGCTGGAGAGCTCGCCCACCTTCGCCGCCGCGTTCGACGAGGCGGCCGCAGCGATCGCCGCCCGCGTCGACTGGGACCCGCACGAGGTGCTGCGCGACAGCACCGGCTGGTGGACGGGCCGCACCGACGTCGTGCAGCCGATCCTGTGGGCGGTCATGGTGTCGCTCGCGCAGGTCTGGCGCGAGCTGGGTGCCGAGCCGGCCGCCGTCGTCGGGCACTCCCAGGGCGAGGTGGCGGCCGCGGTCGTCGCCGGTGTCCTCGACCTCGACGACGCCGCCGCCGTCGTCTGCGCCCGGTCCCGCCTCGTCGCCGCCACCAGCGGCGCGATGGCGATCATCGGCGGACCCGCCGAAGAGGCTGCGACACTGCTCGTCGAGCGCCACCCGCTCGTCGGGGTCGCGGCCCGCAACAGCGCCACCGAGACCGTCGTCTCCGGGCCAGCCGAGGCCGTGGAGGCGCTGCTGGCCGATCCCGACGTGGGCACGCTGTTCGTGCGCCGGGTCGCCGTCGACTACGCGGCGCACTCCCCGTCGATGGACGGGCTGCGCGGCGAGCTGATCGACGCCATCGCCGGCATCACCCCGCGTCCGGCGCAGGTGCCGTGGTTCTCCGCCGTCGAGACCGACGACGGCGAACAGCGGCTGGTCGAGGGCCCGGAGGCCGGTCCCGAGTACTGGTTCGCCAACCTGCGCCGCGCCGTCGCGTTCCACCCGGCCGTCGCCGCGCTGGCCGCGCGGGGGCACCGGCACTTCATGGAGGTGTCGGCCCACCCGACGCTCACCACCGCGATCGGCGACATCCTGGCCGGCGCAGGCATCGACGGCGCGGCCGTGCACGGCACCTTGCGTCGCGGCGTCGACGGCGCGGCGGCCGTGGCCACCGCTGCCTTGTCGGCGTGGACCGCGGGGGCCCGGATCGATGTCGGCGCGCTGCTGCCGCCCGTCCCCGCGGACGCGGTGACCCGCGCCGCCACCGAGCTGCCCACCTACGCCTTCGACCACCACCAGCGGCACTGGCTCGACCGCGGTGCCGTGACCGACCTGAGCGGTGCCGGGCTCGACCCGACCGGCCACCCGCTGCTGCTCGGCGCCACCCAGCTGGTCAACCGGGACGAGTTGGTGCTGTCGGGTCGGCTCGATCCGGCCCGCACCGGCTGGCTCGCCGACCACGCCGTCGAGGGCACCGCACTGCTGCCCGGCACCGGGTTCGCCGAGCTGGTGTGGCGGGCCGCGGACGAGGCCGGCTGCGACCACGTCGACGAGCTGACCCTGCACACGCCGGCGCTGATCCCGCCCGGCGGGGTCGACATCCAGGTGCTCGTCGGCGCCCCCGACGAGGACGGTCGGCGGTTCGTCACCGTCGCCACCCGCCGCGCGGGCGTGTGGACCCGCCACGCCGAGGCCGTCGTGCGCCCCGGCGCGGCCGAGCCGCCCGCGGCACCGGAGCAGTGGCCGCCGGCCGGCGCCGAGCCCGTCGACGTCGAGGGCTTCTACCCGGCCGCCGCCGAGGCCGGCTATGGCTACGGCGCCGCGTTCACCGGCCTGCGCTCGGTGTGGACGCGCGACGGGGCGGCGGGGCGCGAGGTGTTTGCCGAGGTCGCGCTGCCCGAGGGCGTGCGCGACACGGCGGGCGACTACGCGCTGCACCCCGCGCTTCTGGACGCCGCCCTGCACGCCAGCGGCTACCTCGGCGCCGATGCCTCGACGGTCCGGCTGCCGTTCTCGTGGACGGGTCTGGCGCTGCACGCGACGGGCGCAACCGACCTGCGGGTGCACCTGACAGCGAGCGATGCCGGCACGGACGAGCTCACCACCGCGATCGCCGTCTTCGACCCGTCCGGCGCCCCGGTGGCCTCGGCCGAGGCGCTGGTCATGCGGCCGATGGCGCGCGGCGCGCTCACCGCGCCCGTCGCCGGGATCGACGATGCCCTGTTCACCGTGGACTGGGCGGCGCTCACCGACGCCGGCGACGACGCCGATCCGGCGCTCATGCAGTGGTGCGTTCTCGAGGCGGCGGGCGCGGGTGATCTCGCTACCGAGATCGCCGACGAGTGCCTCGCCGATCCGTCCGCGGTGCCGGTGTACGCCGACGTCGACGCCCTGGTCGCCGCGCTGGACGCGGGCGGCGTGCTGCCCGACATGACGGTGGTGCCTGTGCAGGTGCCCGATGGCGACCCTGCGGCCGCGTCCGCTGCGCTCACCGCAGGCGTGCTGGCCGCGGCGCAGCGCTGGCTCGCCGAGCCGCGGCTCGCACACACCCGCATGGCCGTCGTCACCACCGGCGCGGTCGAGGCCGCCGGCACCGGGCCGCGCTCGGGCGCCGACGTCGCCGCGGCCGCCGTGTGGGGGCTCGTGCGCTCCGCGCAGAGCGAGCATCCCGACCGGTTCCTGCTGGTCGACCGCGACCCGGCCCCGGCCGGAGCGATGGCGCCGACCGTCGCGACCGCCGTCGCGACAGCCGTGACCACACACGAACCGCAGGTGGCCCTGCGCGGCGACGACGTGCTCGCCGCCCGGCTGGGCCGACCCGATCCGACTGCGCTCCAGCTGCCGGAGGAGCCGGGCTGGCGCATCGACGCCGACGGCTCCGGCACCACGACCGGCCTGGCCGTGATCGACGCGCCGGAGACCGTGGCGCCCCTGCCCCCGGGCACGGTGCGCGTCGCCGTCCGCGCCACCGGCGTCAACTTCCGCGACGTCCTCATGGCGCTGGGCATGGTGCCCGGCCAGACCCGCATGGGCACCGAGGTGGCCGGCGAGGTGCTGGAGGTCGGCGAGGGAGTTCTCGCTCCTGCACCTGGTGACCGTGTGATGGCGCTGGTCACCGGCGGGTTCGGTGCCACCGCCGTGACCGACGCCCGCCTGGCCGTGCCCGTCCCGTCCGGCTGGACGTGGGAGGCCGCTGCCGCCGTGCCCGTCGCGTGGGTGACGGCGTGGGCCGGGCTCGTCGAGCTGGGGGAGCTGCGACCCGACCGACCCGGATCGGTGCTGGTGCACGCCGGCACCGGCGGCGTCGGCACCGCCGCCGTGCGGCTGGCGCAGGCGTGGGGCCTGGACGTGTTCGCCACCGCGAGCCCCGGCAAGCACCACCTGCTGCGCGACATGGGCCTCGACGCCGCCCACATCGCCTCATCGCGCGACGCCGGCTTCGTCGACGTCGTCCTCGACGGGACGGGCGGGCGCGGCGTCGACGTCGTGCTCAACTCGCTGTCGGGGGAGCTGCTGGAGGCGTCCGCGTCGGTGCTGGCCGAGGGCGGCCGGTTCGTCGAGCTCGGCAAGACCGACGTGCGCGACGACCTGCCCGGCTACCGGTTCATGGACCTCGACCAGCTGCCCCGCGACCGCGTGGGCGAGATCTTCCGCGCCGCCGTCGCGCTCCTGGAGCAGGGGACCGTCGAGCCGCTGCCCGTCCGGGTACGGGACGTGCGGGCCCTGGGGGAGGCGTTGGCCGACATGGCCGCCGCCCGGCACGTCGGCAAGCTCGTCACGCGCATGCCTCGGCCATTGGTGGGCCCGCTCGCCGGACAAGGCACCGTCGTCATCACCGGCGGCACCGGCACGCTCGGCGCCGCTGTGGCCCGGCACCTCGCCGGCCGCGGGGTCGAGCGGTTCCTGCTGCTGAGCCGGCGCGGCCCAGCCGCACCAGGCGCCGCCGAGCTGTGCGCCGAGCTGGACGCGCACGTCGACGTCGTCGCCTGCGACGTGACCGATCGGGCGGCGCTCGCCGCCGCGCTCGCGGACCTGCCCGGCCCCGTCACCGGGGTCGTGCATGCCGCCGGCACCGTCGACGACGGTCTGCTGACCGACCTCACCCCGGAGCGGCTCGCGAGCGTCGCCGCGCCGAAGACGGCGCCGGCGTGGTACCTGCACGAGCTGACCCGCGCCGACGATCCCGCCCTGTTCGTGCTGTTCAGCTCGCTCTCGGGCACGACGGGCAACGCGGGTCAGGCCAACTACGCGGCCGCCAACACGTTCCTCGACGCGCTCGCCGCGCACCGCCGGGCCGAAGGACTGGCCGCGGTGTCGGTGGCGTGGGGGCTGTGGTCGGACGTGTCCGAGATGACCGGGCACCTCGACCGCGGCGATGCCGGCCGCATGGCTGCGAGCGGGATCGGGGCACTCTCGACCGAGCAGGGCCTCGCGCTGCTCGACCGGGCCGCGACCCGGCCCGATCCGCTGCTGGTGGCCGTCCCGCTCGACGTCGACGCCGCGATCGCCGCCACCGGCGGAACCCCGGCACCGCTGATGCGCGGGCTGGCCACGGGCCGGCGCAGCTCCCGTGCGGTCGCCTCAGCCGGTCGTCGGGACACCACGCCCGACGTGCTCGCCGACCTGGCGGCGCTGCCGCCGGCCGCGCGGGTCCGCGAGCTGCGCTCGCTGGTGGCGCGGCTGGCCGCGCAGGTGCTCGGCCGGGCGGGTGGCGCGCAGATCGGCGACGACCGCACGTTCGCCGAGCTCGGGTTCGACTCGCTGACCGCGGTGGAGCTGCGCAACCGCCTGGCCGCTGCCACCGGGCAGCACCTGCCGGCCACGCTGGCGTTCACCTACCCGACGCCGTCGGAGCTGGCCGCGCACCTGCTGGAGCAGCTCGCGCCGCGCCTGGCCGAGCAGGCACCGGCGCCGGCAGCGGCGCAGGCGCCGGACGAGGGCGTGCTGGAGGTGCTCGCGCGCCTGGAGACCTCCCTCGCCGAGCTGGACGGCTCCGGCGACCGGACGCTGCGGCGCCAGGTCAACCGCCGGCTCGAACGGGTGCTCGCGGGCTGGTCCGACGGCCAGCACGACGACGACCTCGACCGCGCCGGAGTGTTGCAGGGCCTCGATTCGGCCGACGACGACGAGATGTTCCGGCTGATCGACCGCGAGCTCGGCAGCGAGTGAGAGGAAAACGCCATGAGTGAGACCGAGCAGAAGCTGCGCGAGTACCTCAAGCGCGTCACGACCGACCTGAACGTCGCCCGGCGCCGGCTGCGCGACCTGCAGGACGCCGCGCACGAGCCCCTGGCGGTCGTCGGGATGGCCGTGCGCGCCCCCGGCGGGGTGACCGGGCCCGACGAGCTGTGGGACCTGGTCGCGCAGGGCCGCGACGCCGTCGGCCCGTTCCCGACCGACCGCGGCTGGACCACCGACCTCTTCGATGCCGATCCCGACGCGGCCGGCTCCAGCTACGTCGAGCAGGGCGCGTTCCTGCACAGTGCGACCGGCTTCGACGCCGACTTCTTCGGGATCTCCCCGCGGGAGGCGCTGGCCATGGACCCCCAGCAGAGGCTGCTGCTGGAGGTGGTGTGGGAGGCGATCGAGCACGGCCGGATCGACCCGTCGTCGCTGCGCGGCAGCCGCACCGGGGTGTTCGCGGGTGCGCTGTCGTCGGGCTACCTGAGCTGGCTCACCGAGACCCCGCCCGAGCTGGAGGGCTACGTCGGCATCGGCACCCAGGCCAGCGTGCTCTCGGGCCGGGTCGCCTACGAGCTGGGGCTGCAGGGTCCGGCCGCGACCGTCGACACGGCGTGCTCGTCGTCGCTGGTCGCGCTGTCGTGGGCGGCGCAGGAGCTGCGCTCGGGCGCCTGCGATCTGGCGCTCGTCGGCGGGGTCACCGTGATGGCGACGCCGGGCTCGTTCATCGAGTTTTCCCGGCAGCGCGGCCTCGCCGGCGACGGGCGCTGCCGCTCGTTCTCCGCGGACGCCGACGGCGTCGGGTGGGGCGAGGCCGCGGCCGTGCTCGTCGTGGAGCGGCTGTCGGACGCCCGAGCCAACGGCCATCCCGTTCGCGGGCTGGTGCGCGGGCTCGCCGTCAACTCCGACGGCGCCAGCAACGGGCTGACCGCACCGAACGACCGGGCCCAGGCCGACGTGATCCGCCGGGCGCTGCAGGACGCGGGGCTCGAACCCGCCGACGTGCAGGCCGTGGAGGCGCACGGCACCGGCACCACGCTCGGCGACCCGATCGAGGCCCAGGCGCTCGCCGCCGCGTACGGCACCGGTCGCGATCCGCAGCGGCCGCTGTGGGTGGGCTCGATCAAGTCGAACATCGCGCACACGCAGGCCGCGGCCGGCGCGGTCGGCATCATCAAGGCGCTGCAGGCGATGCGCCACGACACCCTGCCGGCCACCCTGCACCTGGACACGCCCACGCCGGCCGTCCAGTGGGACGGCAGCGGGCTGGCGTTGCTGGCCGAACAGCAGCCGTGGCCGGAGCCCGACCAGCCGCACCGCGCCGGGGTCTCGTCGTTCGGGATCAGCGGCACCAACGCGCACGTGATCCTCGAGCAGGCGCCCAAGGTGGACGCGGAGGACGACTCGGAGGAGCCCGCCGGCGCGCTGCCGTGGCTGCTCTCGGCCGCCACTCCGGAGGCGCTGCGCGGTCAGGCCGAGAGGCTCGCCACCCACCTGCGCACGACGACCGCGAGCGACCGCGACCTCACCTGGTCGCTGGCCCACACCCGGGCGGCGCTGCGCGATCGCGCCGTCGTCGTCGCCGACGATCGGGCCGCCGCGCTCGCCGAGCTGGAGGCACTGGCCGCCGGCCGGACGACGCGGGCCGTCCGCGGCCGCCCCGCCGGCAGCCCGACCGACGTCGTGCTCGTCTTCCCCGGCAGCGGGGCGCACTGGGCGGGCATGGGCGCGCGGCTGCTCGACGCCGAACCGGCCTTCGCGGCGGCGTTCGAGGAGTGCGCGGAGGCGCTGCGCCCGCACGTCGACTTCGATCCGGTCGCGGTCCTGCGTGGCACGTCCGACGCACCTGCGCTCGACGGGGCTGCGGTCGCCCAGCCCGTCTCGTGGGCCTACATGGTGGCGACCGCGCAGCTGTGGCGCTCGTGGGGCGTGGAGCCGAGCGCCGTGATCGGGCACTCGCAGGGCGAGGTCGCCGCGGCCACCGTCGCCGGCATCCTGTCGGTCACCGACGCCGCGCGGTTCATCGCGCTGCGCGGGGCGGCCATCAGCCGGCACGCGAGCGGCCGCGGCAGCCTCGTCTCGGTAGCGCTGGATCCGGCCGGCGCGCAGGCGCTCGCCGACCGCTGCACCCATCCGCTCACGCTGGCGGCGGACAACGCGCCGCACTCGGCCGTGCTCGGCGGCGCCCACGAGGCGCTCGACGAGCTGCTCGCCCGGTGCGCGGACGAGGGGGTGTCGGCCCGGCGGGTCGACATCGACTTCGCCTCCCACACCGACCACGTCGAGCCGGTGCGCACGGACCTGCGCACCGCGCTCGACGGCGTGGCGCACGCGGCCGGCACCGTCCCGTTCGTCTCCACGGTGACCGGCACGCTGCTGCCCGGCACCCGCCTCGACGTCGAGCACTGGTGGCGCAACCTGCGCGAGCCGGTCCGGTTCGCCGACGCCGTGCGCACCGCGGCCGACGGTCCCGGCACCGTGTTCGTCGAGGTCGGCGGGCATCCGGTGCTCCGCGGCGCCATCGAGGAGACGATCGAGGACGGCGAGCTGAACGCCGCCGCCTGCGCGACTACCCGGCGCGGCGACGACGGCGCCGAGCAGCTTCTGCGGGCGGCGGCTCAGGCGTGGGCACACGGGGCCGGCGTCCGCTGGGGTGCGCTGCTGCAGGGCCGCGGCGTCGACCTGCCGACCTACGCGTTCCAGCCGACCCGCTTCTGGTGCGAGCAGCATCCCGACGGCACCCGGACCCGTCCGGTCGACCCCGGCTCCGACGCCCTGTGGGACACCGTCGACCGCGGCGACGCCGCCGCCTTCGCGGGGCTGCTCGGCGCGCCGGACGACACCGCCGCGTTCGCCCCGGCGCACGCGGCCCTGCGCACATGGCGCTCCCGCAGCCGCGAACGCGCGCTGCGGCACGCGGTCGAATGGCGGCCGATCACGGTCGATCCAGGGTCGCTCGGCGGCCGGTGGGTGCTGCTCGCCCCGGCCGCCGACGAGCCCGTGACCGCCGCGCTGGCGGCGCGGCTGCGCGAGCGTGGAGCCGAGGACGTCACGACGCTCGTGGCCGCGAAGCCGGGCGAGGTGCCGGCCGGGCTCACGGCCGTGCGCGGCGCCACCGCCGTGGTCAGCACCCTGGCGCTGGACGACCGCGCGGCACCCGGAGCCCCGGACACGCCGGCCGGTCTGGCTGCGACGACCGCGCTGGCGGCGGTGCTGGCCGATGCCGACACCCCGCTGTGGTGCGTCACCAGCGGCGCCGTCGCCGCTGGTGGACGGCCGGTGACGGCCGCCGAGCAGGCCGGTGTGTGGGGGCTGGGGCTCGTCGCCGCGCTGGAGCACGCACAGTCCTGGGGCGGTGTCGTCGATCTCGACGAGCCGTCGGACGGGTCGATCGACGCCCTGCTCGACACGGTCGTGGAGGCCACCGAGGACCAGGTGGCCGTGCGCGACGGCGGCCTGCTGGGCCGCCGGCTCGTCCGCGCGAGCGGTGCCGGGCCGGCGACCGAGTGGCAGGCCGGCGGCACCGTGCTCGTCACGGGCGCCACCGGCGGTGTCGGCCGGCACCTCGCCCGCTGGCTCGCCGAGCGCGGCGCTGCCCACCTGCTGCTGGTGAGCAGGCGCGGCCCCGACGCCCCGGACGCCGCCGCGCTCGTCGCGGAGGTCGAGGCCGCAGGAGCGACGGCCGAGCTGGTCGCTGCCGACGTCGCCGATCGCGATGCCGTGGCCGCCGTGCTCGACCGGGTGCCCGCCGAGCATCCGCTCACCGCGGTGTTCCACGCCGCCGCCGTGCTCGACGACGCGATGCTGCCCGACATCACCGCGCAGCGGGCCGACGCCGTGCTGCGGGTCAAGGTCGGCGGTGCCCGCCACCTCGATGAGCTGACCCGCGACCGCGACCTGGCCGCGTTCGTGCTGTTCTCCTCGTTCGCCGCGACCGTCGGCGGGCCGGGGCTGGGCAACTACGCGCCCGGCAACGCGATGCTGGAGGCGATCGCCGCCCGCCGGCGTGCGGCCGGTGCCGCGGCGACCGCGGTCGCGTGGGGTCGCTGGGCCGGCGACGGCATGGCGGCGCGCACCAGCGCCCGCCAGGCCGAGGGTGCGGGCCTGATCGACATGGATCCCGCCACGGCGCTGGCCGCGCTCGGCGCGGTGCTGGGCACCCCGGCCGATCCGCAGGTCGATCCCGCCACCGGCGCCGTGCCGGTGGTCGTGGACGTGGCGTGGGAGCGGTTCGCGCCCGGCTTCACCGCCGAGCGGCCCAGCGCGCTGATCACCGAGCTGCCCGACGCCGTCGCGGCAGCCGCCGCTGCCGGCGGACCGGACGGCGGCGGGCAGCTGCGCGACCGCCTCGCGGGGCTCGACCCGCAGGAGTGCCGCGCCGCGCTGCTCGAGATCGTCAAGGAGGAGACGGCGGCGACGCTCGGCCACGCCGACGCCGCGGCCGTACCGGAACGCGCGTTCACCGAGCTGGGTTTCGACTCGCTGATGTCGGTGGAGCTGCGCAACCGGTTGGTGCTCGGGCTCGACGTCCGGTTGCCGCCGACGCTGCTGTTCGATCACCCGACGCCGGCCGCGCTGGCCGACCGGCTCGCCGCCGAGCTGGACCCGGCCGCCGACGCAGGCGGCCGCGCTGTCGACGGCATCGAGGCGCTGGCGACGGCACTCGCGCAGGTGCCCGACAGCGCGCCGGAGCACGCCACCATCCGGCTCCGCCTGCGCCGGCTGATCGACGCCTACGAGGCGCACGACGACGGGGATGCCGACGAGTTCGGCGCGGTGACCGACGACGAGATGTTCTCGCTGATCGACAAGGAGCTCGGGGCCGGCTGACCGGCCCGGGGTACGTGTCAAGGGGGCACGCAGACCATGGCGAACGACGACGCGAAGATGCGGGACTACCTCAACCGCGTCATGACCGACCTGCGCCGGACCCGGCGGGCCCTGCACGACGCGGAGGAGGCGCGCCGCGAACCCGTGGCGATCGTCGGCATGGGCTGCCGGTTCCCCGGCGGTGTGGCCTCCCCGGAGGACCTGTGGGAGCTCGTCGCCACCGGCGGCGACGCCATCGGCGACTTCCCGCGCGACCGCGGCTGGGACGTCGACGGGCTCTACGACCCTGATCCCGACGCCGTCGGGCGCACCACCTGCGTGCGCGGCGGGTTCCTCGACGACGCCGCCGGCTTCGACCCCGACCTGTTCGGGATCTCCCCGCGCGAGGCGCTGGCGATGGACCCGCAGCAGCGGCTTGTGCTGGAGGTCGGGTGGGAGGCGATCGAGCGCTCCGGCATCTCGCCGCGGGCGCTCGCCGGCACCCGCACCGGCGTGTGGATCGGCATGGTGCCGCAGGGCTACGCGGCCCAGCTGACCGAGGTGCCCGAGGGCCTTGACGGCTACCTCACGATGGGCAACGCGTCCAGCGTGCTGTCCGGCCGGCTGGCGTACGTGCTGGGCCTGGAGGGTCCCGCCGTCACCGTCGACACGGCGTGCTCGTCGTCGCTGGTCGCGCTGCACAGTGCGTGCGCGGCACTGCGGGCGGGCGAGGTGGATCGGGCGATCGTCGGCGGCGTGACCGTCATGCCCGGCCCCGGCCTGTTCGTCGAGTTCTCGCGGCAACGCGCGCTGGCTGCCGACGGGCGCTGCAAGTCCTACGCCGACGGTGCCGACGGCACCGGCTGGTCCGAGGGCGTCGGCATGCTGGTGCTGGAGCGGCTGTCCGACGCCGAGCGGGACGGGCGCCGCGTGCGTGCCGTCGTCCGCGGCTCGGCGGTCAACCAGGACGGCGCCTCCAACGGGCTCGCCGCCCCGTCCGGACCCGCGCAGGAGCGGGTGATCCGCGCAGCCGTTGCGTCGGCCGGGCTCGACCTGGGCGACGTCGATCTCGTCGAGGGCCACGGCACCGGCACGGCACTGGGCGACCCGATCGAGGCCGGCGCGCTGCTCGCCACCTACGGGCGCGGGCGGCCGGCGGACCGGCCGCTGTGGCTGGGCTCGGTGAAGTCCAACATCGGCCACACGCAGGCCGCGGCCGGCGTCGCCGGCGTGATCAAGGCCGTCGCCGCGCTGGAGCAGGGCACGGTGCCGGCGTCGCTGGGTGGGGACGATCCGACGACGGTGGTCGACTGGACCGCCGGTGAGGTGCGCGTCGCGGGCGCTGCTCGCGAGTGGCCCGACACCGGCCGGCCCCGCCGGGCCGCCGTGTCGTCGTTCGGAGTCTCGGGCACCAACGCGCACGTCGTGCTGGAGCAGGCGCCGGTGCCCGCCGAGCAGCCGGCCGCCGCCGAGATCGTGGAGGCCGCCGCGGTGCTGGACGGACCGGCCCCGTGGGTGTTCTCCGCGGCCACGGCAGGCGGACTGCGCGCGCAGGCCGGCCGCCTCGCCGCCGTGGCCACATCGCTGGACGGCCTGCTCGCCGCGCGCGCCCTGCTCGACACCCGCGCCACCCTCGATCACCGCGGCGTCGCCTGGGCCACCGACCCGGCCGCGCTGGCCACGCGCTGCGGCGCGCTCGCTGAGGACGGCACCCCGCCGCGGCCCGACGCGGATGGTGGCGCGGTCGCCGGCCACACGGTCGGCGGCCCCGGCCCGGTGTGGATGTTCTCCGGGCAGGGCGGGCAGTGGGCCGGCATGGCCGCCGGCCTGCTCGAGTCCTCCCCGGTCTTCGCGTCCGCGCTGGCCGAGGCCGACGACGCGCTCGCTCCGCACGTCGAGCTGTCCGCGCGGGACGCGCTGCGCGACCCGTCCGGGATCTGGCTCGGCCGCACCGAGCTGGTCCAACCGGTCCTGTGGGCGACGATGGTCGCGCTGGCCGCCACCTGGCGGGCCGCGGGCGTGCAGCCGGCCGCCGTGCTGGGGCACTCCCAGGGCGAGGTCGCCGCAGCCTGCGTGGCCGGCGCTCTCTCCCTCACCGACGGCGCCCGCGTGGTCGCCACCCGGGCCCGCCTCATCGCCACCGTCGACGGCACGACAGGCCTGGTGTCGGCGCCCGCCGACCGCACGGCACAGCTGTGCGCCGAGACCAGCCCCGACCTCTGCGTCGCCGCTCGCAACGGGCCCGCCGAGACGGTCGTGTCCGGGCCCGTCGACGCCGTGGAGGCGCTCGTCGCCGCGGCCGTAGCGCAGGGGGTGCCGGCGAGGCGGATCGCGCTGGGCTTCCCCGCCCACTCCGCGCTGGTCGACGTGCTGCGCGAGCCGATGCTGGCCGACCTGGCCGGGATCACGCCGCAGCGGCCGAGCGTGCCGTGGTTCTCCACGGTCCGCGGCGACTGGTTCGCGGGGGACGCCGACGCCGAGTACTGGTTCGCCAACGTCCGCGAGCCCGTCCGGTTCGCCGACGCGATCGAGGCGCTCGCCGCCGCCGGGCACCGGCACTTCTGCGAGGTCTCCCCGCATCCCGTGCTGACCACGCCCGCCCGCGACGTCCTCGCCGAGGCACTCGCCGGTACGGGCCCTGCGGGCGAGGTCGCCGTGCACGGCACGCTGCGCCGCGGCACCGACGACAGGTCGGCGCTGCGGGCCGCGTTCGCTGCGGCCTGGGTCGCGGGTGCGTCCGTCGACTGGCGAGCGCTGGTGCCCGCCGCGGATATCGGCCGGATCGCCGCCGACCTGCCCACGTACGGCTTCGATCACCGCCGGTACTGGCTGGACGGGGCCCCCTCCGGTTCCGCGGAGGCGCCGGACCTGCACGCCCGCTTCTGGAAGGCCGTCGAGGACGGCGATCTGGACACCCTCGCCGCGGACCTCGCGCCGCTGTCCGACACCCAGACCGGTGCGCTGGCCGAGCTGACCCCGCCGCTGGCGACCTATCACCGGCGCACCGGTGCCCGGCGGACCGTCGAAGGTTGGCAGCACCACATCGACTGGGCGCCGGTGACCGTGCCGGCCGGCGCCGATCCCGGGGCATGGCTGATCGTCGGTGACGGCGCCGAGGCCGTGGCCGCCGTGACGGGTCGCGGCGGGACCGCTGCTGTCGCCGACACCCCGGACGGCCTCGGCGACGCGCTGGTCGAGCTCGGTTCCGATCCCACCGGGGTGCTGTACGTGCCGGTCACCGGCACCGCGACCACGCCCGGCCATCCCGGGCTGGCGCTGCAGCTCGCGCAGCTGCTCGACCTCATTCCCGCGCTGGAGGCCGCCGGGGTGACCTCGCCGCTCTGGGCCGCCACGCGTGGTGCCGACACCGATCCGCGGCACGCGGGCGTCGCCGGGATGGGCCGCACACTCGCGCTGGAGTACCCGACGCGCTGGGGCGGGCTCGTGGACCTGCCCACCGACCCTGATGCCGCCGACTGGGACCGCGCCGTCGACGTCCTGCTCGGGGCGGGCGAGGAGGACCAGCTCACCGTCCGCGCGAGCGCGGTGACCGCGCGCAGGCTCGTGCCCGGACCTGCGGCGACGGGTGCATCCAGTCGCTGGAACCCCACCGGCACCGTCCTCGTCACGGGCGGCACCGGCGGGGTCGGGGCGCGGATCGCGCGGGCCGCCGCCGGCCGGGCAGGCGAGGCGCCGCTGCACCTGTTGCTCGTCGGCCGTCGCGGCCCGGACGCCCCGGGTGTCGCGGAGCTGCGGGCCGACCTCGAGAGCGACGCCGTGACCGTCGACGTGGTCGCCGCCGACATCGCCACCGCCGACGGCGTCGCGGCCGCGCTGGCCGCCGTGCCGGCCGACCGGCCGCTCACCGCCGTCGTGCACGCCGCCGGGGCCAGCCAGTCCTGCCCCGTCGCCGACACGACCACCGCCGACGCCGAGCACGTCGCCGCCGCGAAGCTGCGCGGCGCCGAGCTCCTCGACGAGCAGCTGGGCGACCACGCCCTCGACGCGTTCGTGCTGATCTCGTCCAGCGCCGGCGCGTGGGGCAGCGGTGGCCAGGCCGTCTACGCGGCCGCCAACGCCGGCCTCGACGGGCTGGCCGGGCGCCGCAGCGCCGCCGGCCTGGCCGCCACCTCGATCGCGTTCGGGTCGTGGGGCGACACCGGCATGATGCTCGGCGAGGGCGTCGAGGACGTGCTGCGCCGCCGCGGCGTGCTGCCCATGGACCCGGTCCTCACCGCAGAGGCCCTGCTGGACGCCGTCGACTCCGGCGCGACCGGAGCGGTCGTCGCGGACGTCGACTGGGGCCGGTTCGCCGTCGCGTTCACCGCCGGCCGGGCCAGCCGGTTGATCAGCACCCTGCCCGACGCGGCCGCCGCGCTCGCCGATCCCGAGCTATCGGGGGAGGAGGCCGAGATCGTGGCCGCCCTGCGCGGCGCCGCGGCGTCGGAGCGCGAGCAGCTGCTGCTCGACGTGGTCACCGAGGAGGTGGCGCGCGTACTGGGCATGGACAGCGGTTCCGCGCTCGACGTGCGCCGCCCGTTCACCGTGCTCGGGTTCGACTCGCTCGCCTCGGTGGATCTGCGCAACCGGCTCGGGGAGCGCACCGGCCTGCGGCTGCCCGCCACGCTGCTGTTCGACCACCCCACGCCGGAGGAGGTCGCGGCCCGCCTGGGCACAGATCTGCTGCCCGATCTGGACGCGCCGGCTGCAGCCGGTCCGGCCACGATCGTCACCGGCACCGACGTGCCCGTCGCGATCGTCGGCATGGCCTGCCGGCTGCCCGGCGGCATCACCGGGCCCGACGAGCTGTGGCAGTTCCTCGTCGACGAGCGCGACGCCATCGGCCCGTTCCCCGACGACCGCGGCTGGGAGGACGACGGCCCGTTCGCCGCGCTCTACGCCGGCACCGACTTCGCGCGGCTCGGCGGCTTCGTCGAGGGCGCCGCCGGGTTCGACCCGGGCTTCTTCGGCATCTCCCCGCGCGAGGCCCGCTCGATGGACCCGCAGCAGCGGCTCGTGCTCGAGACGACGTGGGAGGCGCTGGAGCGCGCCACCATCGACCCGCGGTCGCTGCGCGGCTCCGCCACCGGCGTCTACGTGGGCGCCGCGCACTCCGGCTACGGCGAGACCGGCGCCGACATCGGCGGATCCGAGGGGCATCTCCTGCTCGGCGGTTCGGCCGCGGTCATCGCCGGCCGGGTGTCGTACCTGCTGGGCCTGGAGGGCCCGGCCATGACGATCGACTCGATGTGCTCGTCCGCGCTGGTGGCGATCCACCAGGCCCGGCGCGCCATCCAGGCAGGGGAGTGCACCGCAGCCGTCGCCGGCGGGGTGCTGGTGATGTCGTCGCCCGGCGGGTTCACCGAGTTCGCCCGTCAGGGCGGCATGGCCGCCGACGGCCGCTGCAAGCCCTTCTCCGACGACGCCGACGGCACCGGATGGAGCGAGGGCGCCGCCGTCGTCGTGCTGGAGTCGCTCGAGACCGCGCGCCGGCTGGGCCACCCCGTCCTCGCCGTCGTGCGTGGTTCCGCGGTGAACCAGGACGGCGCCAGCAACGGCCTGTCCGCCCCCAACGGCGCCGCCCAGCAGCGGGTGATCCGCGCGGCGCTCGCCGACGCGCGGCTCGACCCGTCCGACGTCGACGCCGTCGAGGCGCACGGCACCGGCACCGCGCTCGGCGACCCCATCGAGGCGCAGGCGCTGCTCGCCACCTACGGCCGCGACCGGGACCCGGAGCGGCCGCTGTGGATCGGGTCGGCCAAGTCGAACCTCGGCCACACCCAGGCCGCGGCCGGTGCGGTCGGTGTCCTGAAGATGGTGCAGGCACTGCGGAACGGGCTGTTGCCGCGCAGCCTGCACGCCGGGACGCCCACGCCGGCGGTCGACTGGACCGCGGGAGCGGTCGCCGTCCTCGACGGCGCACACGAGTGGCCCGCGACGGGCCGGCCGCGCCGCTGCGGTGTCTCCGCGTTCGGTGCCAGCGGCACCAACGCCCACGTCGTGCTGGAGCAGGCGCCCGACGAGGTGCCCGAGCCGGATCCCGCCGCTGCACCGCCGGTGCTGACGGCCGGACCGATCGTGGCCTGGCCGCTCGCCGCCGCCGACGCGGAGGTGCTGCCGGAGGTGGCCGCGCGGTTGCGCGCGCACCTCGCAGATGCGGACCTCAGAGGCGATCACCTGCCCAACGGCGTGGCCCGCGCGCTCGCCCACACCCGTCCGGCCTTGGGTCATCGCGCCGTGGTCGTCGGTGATGCCGAGCGCCGCGACGCCGCGCTGGCGGCCCTCGCCACCGGTGCGCCGCTGCCCGACGGCGTCGTCACCGGGACGGCCCGGCGGCGCCGCTGCGTATTCGTGTTCCCCGGCCAGGGCGCCCAGTGGCAGGGCATGGCGGCCGGGCTGATGGACGCCTCGCCGGTGTTCGCCGAGCGGATCGCCGAGTGCGCGGCCGCGCTGCGCCCGCACATCGACTGGTCGCTGGTGGACGTGCTGCGCGGCACCGACGGCACCCCCGGGTTCGATCGCGCCGACGTCGTCCAGCCCGCGCTGTGGGCGATGATGGTGTCGCTCGCCGGTCTGTGGCGCAGCGCCGGCATCGAGCCCGTCGCCGTCGTCGGGCATTCCCAGGGCGAGGCCGCGGCCGCCTGCGTGGCCGGGGCGCTGACCCTGGAGGAGTCCGCCCGCGTCGTCGCGGTGCGGTCGCGGCTGGTCCGCGAGCGCATGGACGGCGAGGGCGGCATGGCGACGCTGGCGCTGCCGGCCGTCGCGGCCGCCGAACTGGTCAGCCGCTGGTCCGACCGCATCTCGGTCGCGGCGGTGAACAGCCCGGCATCGACCGTGGTCTCCGGCGACGCCGAGGCCATCACCGAGCTGGTCGACCACTGCGCCGCCGGCGGCGTCTGGTGCCGGCGGATCGACGTCGGGTTCGCCTCGCACAGCGCGCACGTCGAGCAGCTGCGCGCGCCGCTGGCCACCGAGCTGGCGGGGCTCGCCCCGCGGTCCGGCGACGTCGCGCTCTACTCGACGTCGACCGGCACCCGCATCGACACCGCCACGATGGACGCCGAGTACTGGTACGAGAACCTGCGCGGGGTCGTCGCGTTCGACGCCGCCTGCCGGGAGGTGCTCGACCGGTACCCGGACGCCCTGTTCGTCGAGGCCAGCGCGCATCCCGTGCTCACGACGGCCGTGGCCGAGATCGTCGAGGACCACGGCAAGGGATCGGCGATCGCGGTCGGGTCGCTGCGCCGCGACGGCGACGGCGCCACCGAGTTCCTGACCTCCGCGGGACAGGCGTGGGCGCACGGCGCCGACGTCGACTGGACGGCGCTCGTGGGCCCGCGCTCCGAGGGCATCGTCGAGCTGCCCACCTACCCGTTCCGGCACGAGCCCTTCTGGGTCGTCGGAACCGGCCGCGCGGCCGACCCGGCCGCGACCGGGCAGCGCGCCACCGACCATCCGCTGGTCGGGGCCGCGCTGACCGTCGCCGACGAGGGCAGGCTGGTGCTCACCGGCCGGATCGGCGCGGGCACGCAGCGCTGGCTGCCCGACCACGCCGTCGCCGGCACCCCCGTGCTGCCCGGCACCGCGTTCGTCGAGATGGCGCTGCGGGCCGCGACCGAGGTGGGCTGTGCCCGGCTCGACGACCTGACGCTGCAGCTGCCGCTCGCGCTGCCGGCCGGGTCCGGGGCCGCGGTGCAGGTGCTCGTGGGGGAGCCCGGCCCGGACGGCGTCCGCGACGTCGAGATCTTCGGCCGGCCGGACGGGTCCGACAGCGCGTGGACGCTGCACGCCACCGGCGCCGTCGCGCCCACCGAACCGGTCGCGGGATCGGGGTGGGCCACCTCGTGGCCGCCGCCGGGCGCCGAACCCGCCGACCTGGACGGGTTCTACCCGCGGCTGGCCGAGAACGGGCTGGGCTACGGACCCGCGTTCCAGGGACTGCGCGCCGCGTGGAGCGCCGACGGCGAGATCTTCGCCGAGGTGGGGCTGCCGACGCGGCAGGCCGAGGAAGCCGGCCGCTACCTGCTGCATCCCGCGCTGCTGGACTCCGCGCTGCACGCGCTGGGCGTGGCACCGAGCGACGACCCGGGCGGCACCGGCGGCCCCAACCTCCCGTTCAGCTTCACCGGCGTCACGCTGCACGCCGCCGGCGCCGCCGCCCTGCGGGTGCGGGTGCGGCCGGCCGGTAGCGGCGACGCCGTCACCGTCGAGGTCTGCGACGTGGCCGGCAACCCCGTCCTCGACGTCGATGCGCTGGTGCTGCGGGCGCTGCCCGACCCGGCGACGCTGGCCCGTCCGCAGGACGACGCGTCGCTCTTCCGCACCGGTTGGGCGGAGCTGCCGTCCGGTGGCAGCGCACCGGCCTCGGTCACGCTCCGCGGCGCAACCGCGGACTGGGCGGGTCCGCTGCGAGCCACCGGCGTCACAGTGCAGGACACAGGCGCGGAGCTCGCCGTCGTCGCGCTCGACCCGTCGCCCACCGGTGCCGAGCCGGTGGAGGCGCTGCGGACCGCTGCGCACGCGACGCTGGCGGCAGTGCGCGAGTGGCTCGACGAGGCGCCGGAGGACGCCGTGCTGGTCGTCGTGACCCGCGGCGCGGTGCCCGTCGGCGAGGACGAGCCCGTCGCCGATCGCGCGCACGCCTCCGCATGGGGGATGGTGCGCACCGCGCAGTCGGAGCACCCGGGCCGGTTCGCGCTGCTGGACCTCACGCCCGATGGCGGCGATCCCGGCGCCGAGCTTGCGCTGGCACTGCCCGCGCTGGCGGCCGGGGAGAACCAGGTGTCGGTGCGCGCGGGCACGGTCCGCGGGCTGCGCCTGCAGCGCTGGACCGACGCCCCGACGCTCGTGGAGCCCGCGGGACCGTGGCGGCTGTCCACCACCAAGCAGGGCTCGCTGGACGCGTTGGCGCTGGTCGACGCCCCGGACGTGGTGGCGCCGCTGGAGCCGGGGCAGGTGCGCATCCGCTCCCGCGCGGCCGGCATGAACTTCCGCGACGTGCTGATCGCGCTGGACATGTACGGCGGCGCAGGGCTGCTCGGCAACGAGTGCGCCGGCGTCGTCACCGAGATCGCACCGGACGTCACCTCGCTCGCCGTCGGCGACCGGGTGATGTCCGTGGTGCCCGGCGGCATCGCCCCCGTCGTCATCGCCGACGCTCGGATGACGGCCCGCATCCCGGACCACTGGTCGTTCGAGGAAGCGGCGACGCTGCCGATCGCCGCGACCACCGCGTGGTTCGGGCTGGCCGACATCGCCGGCATCGGCGAAGGAACGCGGGTGCTGGTGCACGCCGCCACAGGTGGTGTCGGCACTGCTGCCGTCGCGCTGGCCAGGGCGTGGGGAGCCGAGGTGTTCGCCACGGCGAGCCCCGGCAAGTGGGACGTGCTGCGCGCCGCCGGGTTCGACGACGCGCACATCGCCTCGTCGCGCGATCTCGCGTTCGAGCAGGACATCATGGCCGCCACCGGTGGCCAGGGCGTCGACGTGGTGCTCGACTGCCTCGCCGGCGAGTTCGTCGACGCGTCGCTGCGGCTCCTGCCGCGCGGCGGGCACTTCGTCGAGATCGGTCGGCGCGACGTCCGTGATCCCGCGGAGGTGGCCGCCGCCCATCCCGGCGTCGCCTATCGACAGTTCGAGCTGGCCGAGGCCGGCCCGGACCGGGTCGGCGAGATGCTCGCCGCCACCGTCGCGCTGGCCGAGCAGGGCGGCATCGCGCCGCTCCCGTACCAGGCCGTGGACGTGCACGCGGCACCGTCGGCGTTCCGCACGATGAGCCAGGCCCGCCACATCGGCAAGCTGGTGCTGACCCTGCCCGCACCGCTCGACCCGGCCGGCACCGTGCTCGTCACGGGTGGCACGGGCGCGCTCGGCGGGCGGCTGGCCGTGCACCTGGCCCGGCAGCACGGCGTGCGGCACTTGGTGCTCGTCAGCCGGCAGGGCCCCGCGGCCCCCGGCGCGGACGATCTGCGGGCCGCCGTCGCGGAGGCCGGCGCTGACGCGACGTTCGCCGCGTGCGACCTCACCGATCGCGCCGCGGTCGCGGCGTTGCTCGCCGGTATCCCGGACGAGCACCCGTTGACCGGGGTCGTGCACACCGCCGCCGTCATCGACGACGGCGTCGTCGACACGATGACGCCGGACCGGGTGGACACCGTGCTGGGGGCGAAGAGCGCGGGTGCCGAGCACCTGCACGCGTTGACCACGGACCTCGACCTGGCCTGGTTCGTGCTGTTCTCCTCCGCGAGCGGCGTGCTCGGCAACCCCGGCCAGTCCAACTACGCGGCCGCGAACACGCACCTCGACGCGCTCGCGGCGCACCGGCGCGAGCTCGGCCTGCCGGCGACGTCGCTGGCGTGGGGCTTCTGGTCCGACACCGACAGCGGCATCGGCGGCCGGCTCGCCGAGGCCGACCGCCGACGACTCGAGCGTGGCTGGGCCCGCCCGATGGCGAGTGCCGAGGGCATGGCGCTGTTCGACGTCGCACTGCGCTCGGCCGATCCGCTGCTGGTGCCGATCCCGCTCGATCTCGACCGGCTGCGGTCGAGCATCGGGGACGGTCCGGTACCCCCCCTGTTCCGCGGGCTCGTGCGCGGCGGGATGGCGCGGGCCGCCGGGCGGGACGCGGCGCCCGCGCTGGGCGACCTCAGCACCGTGGCGCCCGCGCGGCGCCGCGAGCTGCTGCTGGAGCTGGTGCGCGGGCAGGTCGCGGCCGTGCTGGGCCTCGCGTCGCCGGCGGCGGTCGTGCCCGACCGGGCGTTCTCCGAGATCGGGTTCGACTCGCTCACCTCGGTGGAGCTGCGCAACCGGCTCGCGGCCGCGGCGAAGGTCCGGCTGCCCACGACCGTGGTGTTCGACCATCCGACACCCGCCGCGATGGTGGAGTTGCTGGCCACCGAGCTGGGCGGCGACGAGCCCGCACCCGCTGAGCCGGCAGCCGAGCTCGACGACGCCGGCGTGCGGTCGATGCTGGCCGGCATCCCGGTGCATCGCCTGCGCGAAGCTGGACTGCTGGAGCGGCTGCTGACGCTGGCCTCGGACGGCGGCGTCAACGACGCGGCGGAGCGCGGTGGCGACGATATAGCCGGCATGGACGCGGGCGACCTGGTGCGGCTGGCCATGGGTGGTGGCCGGGCAGGGATGTGAGCCCGGTGCTGTGCCCGGCGAGGAGCAAGGCTCGTTTTAGCCCTTGCAGCGACGGTGGTCAGGACGCCGACCCCTGACCTTGGGAGAGAAATGACCGCCGCCGCGCAGCACCGGTTCCCGACCGCGTCGCTCCAGCTCTTCGACTGGATCACCGAGCGGCTGAAGTCACCGGAGCCGTACCACGACGAGCAGTCCGATACCTGGCACGTCTTCCGCCATGCCGACATCGCGGCGATCCTCGCCGATCCCGCGGCGTTCTCCTCCGACCCCAAGGAGCTGCAGCCGCAGAGCCCGGTCCTGGAGCGGTTCTCCGGCGGCAACATGGTGCGGATGGACGCCCCTCGGCACCCGATGCTGCGGGGCCTGGTCAAAAAGGTCTTCACCCGGGGACGGGTGGCGGCGCTGGAGCCGCGCATCGCCGCGATCACCACGGAGCTGCTCGACGAGCTGCCCGCCCGGGCCGACGCCGACGGCGTCGCCGATCTCGTGGCCGGCTTGACGTACCCGATGCCGATCATCGTGATCGCGGAGCTGCTGGGCGTGCCGGCGAGCGATCGCGGGAAGTTCCGCGAATGGGCCGACGTGCTGCTCTCCAGCCAGATCGACCAGAGCGAGGCCGTGCTCTCCAGCGATGCCGTCGACAAGATCGCACCGGCGATGGCGGCGCTGCACGACTACTCCCTCGACCAGGTGAGCCTGCGCCGCCAGGCCCCCGGCAGCGACCTGATCAGCGCCCTGCTGGCCGCGGAGGTGGACGGGGAACGGCTCACCGACGCCGAGATCGCCACGTTCGCGGTGGTGCTGCTGATCGCCGGGCACGTCACCACGACGGTGTTTCTCGGGTCGAGCCTGCTGTGCCTGGACGCGAACCCGGCGGCCCGCGCCGCTGTCATGGCCGATCCGACGCTGATCCCGGCGGCGGTCGAGGAGTCGATGCGGTTCCAGCCGCCGTTGCCGCGTAGCCTGCGCCGCACGACGCGCGACGTCGAGATCGCCGGGCGCACCATCCCGGCGAACAAGCCGCTGGTGGTGTGGCTGGCCGCCGCCAACCGCGATCCGGCCGTCTTCGCCGATCCCGACACGTTCGACCTGCACCGCAGCCCCAACCCGCACCTGACGTTCGGGATCGGCCCGCACTTCTGCATCGGCGCGCCACTGGCCCGCTTGGAGACCCGCGTCGCGCTCGGCGAGCTGCTGCGCCGCTTCCCCGAGCTGGAGCTGGCCGGTACGCCGGAGCACTACCCGAGCGTGTCGATGCTGGTCGGCCCGACCCGGCTGCCGGTGCGGACGGGTATGCGATGAGCGAGCGACCGGCCGCCCCGATCGCGGTCGTCGGTGCCGCGTGCCGGGTCGCCGGCGCCGAGGGCGTCGACGAGCTGTGGGGGCTGGTGCGCGGCGGTGTCGACGCGACCGGCCCGGCGCCCGCCCACCGCTGGTCCGGTGCCGGCGCGCCGCCGCGGGGTGGCTACCTCGACCGCGTCGACCTGTTCGACGCCGCGTTCTTCGGCATCTCCCCGCGCGAGGCCGCCGCCATGGACCCGCAGCAGCGGATGGCGCTGGAGCTGGGCTGGCACGCCGTCGAGTCGGTCGGGATCCCGGCCGGCGAGCTGGAGGCGGGCGGCCCGGCCGCGGTGTTCCTCGGCGTGATGTGGGACGACTACGCCGGGCTCACCCACGATCGCGGTGCGGTCACCCGGCACTCCATCGGCGGGCTGCGCCGCGGCGTGCTGGCCAACCGGCTCTCGCACGCGCTGGGCGCGCACGGCCCCAGCCTGACCGTCGACACGGCCCAGTCGTCGTCCCTCGTCGCGGTGCACCTGGCGTGCGAGAGCCTGCGCAGCGGCGAGTCCGCCGTCGCGCTGGCCGGCGGGGTGAACGTGGTGCTCGGCGCCAGCGTCGCCGAGACGGGCGAGTTCGCCGCCCTCTCCCCGACGGGCCGGTGCGCGACGTTCGACGCCACCGCCGACGGCTTCGCGCGCGGCGAGGGCGGCGGCGTCGTCGTGCTCAAGACGCTGGACCGCGCCCGCGCCGACGGCGACCGGGTGCTGTGCGTGCTGCTGGGCAGCGCGGTCACCAACGACGGTGGTGCCGAGTCGCTCGCCACCCCGAGCGGGCCGGCGCAGCGCGAGGTGGTGCGGGCAGCACACGCCGCTGCCGGAGTGGATGCCGCCGACATCGGCTACCTGGAACTGCACGGCACCGGCACCCCCGTCGGCGACCGCACCGAGGCGACCGCGCTCGGGAAGGTGTTCGGCACGGGCAGCGCCGCGGCGCTGCCCGTCGGTTCGGTGAAGACCAACATCGGCCACCTCGAATCGGCGGCCGGCGTGCTCGGGCTGCTCAAGGCCGCACTGTGCGTGCAGCACGGCGAGCTGGCGCCGAGCCTGCACTTCACCGCGCCCCCGTCCGACCTTCCCCTCGACGCGCTGGGGCTGCGGGTGCAGACCGCCGCCGAGCCGTGGACGGGGCGGCGCGTGGCCGGCGTCAGCTCGTTCGGGATGGGCGGGGCGAACTGCCACCTCGTGCTGGCCGCGCACGAACCCGAGCCCGCGCAGCCGGCCGGCGACTCGGTGGGGCCGTGGCCGGTGCTGCTCTCCGGCCGCAGCGCCGACGGCGTCCGCGCGCAGGCGGCCGAGTTGCGCGCCCACCTCGAGGAGCACCGCGTCGCCGACCTGGCGTGGTCCTGCGCCACGACCCGCACCGCGCACCCGCACCGCGCTGCCGTCGTCGCCGGCGACCGCACCGAGCTGGACGCCCGGCTCGCTGCGCTGGCCGAGCCCGGCAGCCGGGTCGAGCAGGCGCAGGCGGGCGTCCCGGCCTTCCTGTTCTCCGGCCAGGGAGGTGCCCGGCCCGGCATGGGGGCCGAGCTGGCCGCCACCTACCCCGACATCGCCGACGTCCTCGACGCCGTCACCGACGTGCTGCGCCCGCACCTGGACACGCCGCTGCGGGACGCCCTGCGCTCCGGCGCCCTGCTGGAGACCGCCGCCTACGCTCAGCCCGCCCTGTTCGCGCTGCAGGTCGCGCTGCACCGGTGGGCTGTCGCCCGCGGCGCCCGGCCCGGCATCGTCGGCGGGCACTCGCTCGGCGAGATCACCGCGGCGCACGTCGCCGGCGTGTTGCCGCTGGACGCGGCCGCGGTGCTGGTCGCCGAGCGCGGCCGGCTCACCGACACCCTGCCCGCCGACGGGACGATGCTCGCCGTCCGCGCGGCCGCCGCCGACGTGGCGCCGTTGCTGGCCGGCCACGAGCACGAGGCCGCGATCGCGGGCGTGAACGGGCCCCGCTCGTGCGTCGTGTCCGGCTCGGGCGCGGCCGTCGCCGCGATCGCGGACGCGTGCCGCGCGGCCGGCCTGCGGGTACGCCCCCTGGAGGTCACGCACGCGTTCCACTCTCCGCACGTCGACGCGATCGTCGAGGACTTCCGCGCCGCGATCTCCGGGCTGCCGTTCGCCCCCGCGACGTTGCCGGTCGTGTCGGCGACGTTCGGTCGGCTGGCCGAGCCTGCCGAGCTGGCCGACCCCGAGCACTGGGTGCGGCACCTGCGACAGCCCGTCCTGTTCGACGACGCCGTCGTCGCCCTGCTCGATGCCGGAGTCCGCACCGTCACGGAGATCGGCCCGGACGGGGCGCTCACCGCGTTGGCGACCGACCGGCTCGCCGCGGCCGGCGCCGAGTGCGCGCCGATCCTGCGGCCCGGCCGGCCCGAGCCGGAGACCGCCGTCGCTGCGCTGGGGCGCCTCGCTGCCCGCGGGGTCGCGGAGCTCGACTGGGCCGCATTGACGGGTCCGGCGCGGCGCGTGCCGCTGCCGGCGTACCCGTTCCAGCGGCAGTCGCACTGGCTGGGCGCGGGCAAGGGCGCGGCGGCGACGGTCATCCCGGCCGAGCCCACCCCCGATCTCGCGCCGGTCACCGACCGGCCGCGCGGTTCCGCGCTCGACGAGGTGCGCGCCGCTCTCGCGACCGTCCTGGGCACGTCCACGGTCGCCGATGACGTGGCCTTCCGCGAGCAGGGCGTCGACTCGGCGGGGGCGACGGAGCTGGCCACCGACCTCGCCGCGCGGCTGGGCCGTGACGTCGACAGCGCGTTGCTGTGGGAGTTCGCGACCCCGGCCGCGCTGGCGGCGCACCTGGCGGGCGCCACCGTCGCGCTCCCGGATGCTCCCGCGATCTCCACGGACGAGCCGATCGCCATCGTCGGGATCGCGTGCCGCCTCCCGGGCGGAGTCCGCACCCCGGCCGATCTGTGGGCGCTGCTGGCCGCCGGCGGCGACGCCACGTCCGAGTTCCCGACCGACCGCGGCTGGGACCTCGACGCCCTGCACGATCCCGACCCGGACCGCCCCGGCACCACCTACACCCGCCGCGGCGGGTTCCTGCACGACGCCGGCGACTTCGATCCCGAGTTCTTCGGCATCTCGCCGCGCGAGGCACAGGCCATGGACCCGCAACAGCGGCTCCTCCTGGAGGCGGCCTGGGAGGCCGTCGAGCGTGCCGGCATCCGGCCCGCGGACCTGCGGGGCAGCGCCACCGGCGTGTACGCGGGCGTCAGCGCGCAGGACTACGGCGCGCGGCTCGCCGACGCCCCCGAGGGCGACGCCGGCTACGTGCTCACCGGTCGTTCGCCCAGCGTCGCGTCCGGCCGCATCGCCTACACCCTCGGCCTGGAGGGCCCGGCCATCACGATCGACACGGCGTGCTCGTCCTCGCTGGTGGCGCTGCACCTGGCCGTGCAGGCGCTGCGGTCGGGGGAGTGCGGCAGCGCGCTCGCCGGCGGCGCGGCGGTGATGGCGACACCCGGCATGTTCGTCGAGTTCTCCCGCCAGCGCGGCCTGGCCGCGGACGGGCGGTGCAAGCCCTTCGCGGCCGCCGCCGACGGCACCGCGTGGGCCGAGGGCGCCGGGATGCTGCTGTTGGAGCGGCTCTCCGACGCGCAGCGGGCCGGGCACCCGGTGCTCGCCACGATCCGCGGCTCCGCGATCAACCAGGACGGCGCCAGCAACGGGCTCACCGCCCCCAGCGGCGCCGCGCAGCAACGGGTCATCGCCCGCGCGCTGGCCGACGCGGGCCTGGCACCCGGTGACGTCGACGCCGTCGAGGCGCACGGCACCGGCACCCGCCTCGGCGACCCGATCGAGGCCCGCGCCGTCGCCGCCACCTACGGCGCCGCCCGCCGCGAGGGTGAGGATCCGGTATGGCTGGGCTCGCTCAAGTCCAACATCGGGCACGCCGCCGCAGCAGCCGGCGTGGCCGGGGTGATCAAGACGGTGCTGGCGCTGCAGCACGGGACCGTCCCCGCCACCGGCAACGTCGACACCCCCACCGACCGCGTCGACTGGGCGGGCTCCGGCGTCGCTCTCGCCACCGCCGCAGTGCCCTGGCCCGACCGCGGGCGTCCGCGCCGCGCCGCGGTCTCGGCCTTCGGGATCAGCGGCACCAACGCCCACGTCGTGCTCGAAGAGGCCCCGCCGTCGGTGGTGGACGGTGCAGCAGACCCCGCTGAGCAGGTGGTGGCCTGGCAGCTCTCCGCCCGGACCCCCGACGCGCTCGCCGACCAGGCCCGCCGGCTCGCCGAGCTCCTGGCGGACCGCCCAGCCGCGCGCCCCTCCGACGTGGCCCGCGCGCTCACCTCCACCCGTACTCGGTTCGCCCACCGCGCCACGCTGATCGGCAGCGACAGCGCCGAGCTGGACGCCGCGCTGCGCGCCCTCGCGGAGGGCACCCCGCAGCCCACCACCGTCGTGGGCGAGGCCGGCGGGTCACGCCGCACGGTGTTCGTCTTTCCCGGCCAGGGCGGCCAGTGGGCGGGTATGGGGGCCGAGCTGCTCGACACCACACCGGTGTTCGCCGAGGCCGTGCACCGCTGCGACGCGGCGCTGCGCCACCACGTGGACTGGTCGGTGGCCGACCTGCTCGCCGGGCGGCCCGGCGGCCCGTCGCTCGCCCGCGTCGACGTGGTGCAGCCCGCGCTGTGGGCGATGATGATCGGGATCGCCGACGTGTGGCGGGCCTGCGGGATCGAGCCGGACGCGGTCGTCGGGCACTCCCAGGGCGAGATCGCCGCCGCCTGCGTGGCCGGCGCACTCTCCCTCGACGACGGTGCGCTGGTCGTCGCCCGTCGGGCCGCCGCGCTGACGGGCATCGCCGGTCGCGGGCGGATGGCGTCGCTGCCGCTGTCGGCCGACGAGACCCGTGCCGCGATCGCCGAGGTGGACGGCGCGATCGGCATCGCCGCCCTCAACGGGCCGCGCACCACCGTCGTCTCCGGCGACGCGGAGGCAGTGGCCGGACTGGTCGCGGGGCTCGTGGCCCGCGGCGTCGACGCGCGACTGGTCGACGTCGACTACGCGTCGCACTCCGCGCACGTCGACGCGCTCGCCGACGACCTGGCGGCAGCACTGGCGCCGGTCGCGCCGCGCGCGTCGCGCGTGCCGTTCTACTCGGCGGTGCACGCCGCGCCCGTCGACGGCGAGACCCTCGACTCCGGCTACTGGATCGAGAACCTGCGCCGCCCAGTGCGGTTCGCCGACACCGTGACCCGGCTGCTCGACGACGGGCTGACCCGGTTCGTGGAGCCGTCGCCGCACGCCGTGCTGGCCGTGGGTGTGGACGGGGTCGCTGCCGGGCACGCGCGCGCCGCCGAGGTCACGGTGACGCCCACGCTGCGCCGCGACGACGCTGCCCGGCCGCGCTTGCTGACCGCGCTGGCCAGGGTGCACGCCGGCGGTGCCGAGGTCGATCTCGCACCCCTGCTCCCCGCGGACAGCGTGCCCGTCGAGCTGCCCACCTACCCGTTCCGGCGGGACCGCTACTGGACCACCGCACCCACCGCCCCAGCTGCCCGGACGAGCGGGCACGCCCTGCTGCCCGAGCTGCGCCGCGATCCCGGTGACACGCTCGTGCTCACCGGCCGGGTCACCGCTGCCGAGCCTGCGTGGCTCGCCGATCACGTCGTCGACGGCCGGGTGCTCGTGCCCGGGGTCGCGTTGCTGGACGCCGCGGTGCACGCCGCCGGTCTCGCCGGCTGCGCCGAGATCGACGAGCTGGCCCTGCTGGTCCCGCTGGAGGTGTCCGGCGCCGTCGACGTGCAGCTCACCGTCGGCGCCCCGGACGGTGACGGCACGCGTGAGCTCTCCGTGCACGCCCGGCTCGGCGAGGACGGGACGTGGACGCAGCACGCCACCGGCCGCGCCCGTCCGGGCCACGGCACCGCGCCGGAGTCGGGGCCCCGCACCCTGCCCGGCACGGGACGCCCGGTGGATCCCGACGCCCGCTACGCGGAGCTGGCCGAGGTCGGCTACGGGTACGGCCCGACGTTCCGCGGGGTCCGTGCCGCCGAGGAGGGGGAGTCCGCCGTCCTCGCCGAGGTTGCGCTCGACGGCGATCCCGCCGGCCACGCCGTGCATCCCACGCTGCTCGACGCCTGCCTGCATCCACTGCTGCGACCCGAGCAGCTGCGGCTGCCGTTCACGTTCTCCGGGGTGCGGGTGCTGGCCACCGGTGCGCGGGGCGGGATCGCCCGTGCCGTGCCCCGCGGTGCGGACGAAGCGACCGTCACGCTCTGGGACGCCGAGGGTGAGCCGGTGCTGGTCATCGACGCCGTCACGCTGCGGGCGCCGGTACCTGCCGCCACCTCCCGCGGTGCCGGCGCCCTGCACGTCGAGCGGTGGGAGCCGATCACCGTGGACGGGCAAGCGCTCGCCGACCCGGTGTGGTTCGTGCCTGCCACAGGGCCCGATGCAGTGCTGGCCGAGGCGCTCGACTGCGTCCAGGACACCATCGCCCGCGGGGACCACCTCACTGTCGTGACCCGCGGCGGCGTCGCCGCCGGCGGGCCCGTCACCGCTCCGGCGCACGCTGCCGTGTGGGGCCTGCTGCGCTCCGCAGCCACCGAGCACCCCGATCGCTTCACGCTCGTCGATGTCGAGCCCGACGGCGGGGACGAGGTGCCGCCCGGCGTGCGCCGCGGCGACCGGATCGCCGTCCGTGCCGGTGCCGTGCTGGCCCCGGCCGTGCAGCCGCGCGCGATCCCGGAGCCGGACGGCTCCCCGTGGGGCGACTGCGTCGTCGTCATCGGCGGCACCGGCGGCGCGGGGGCCGCGGCTGCCCGTCATCTCGCCGGGACGCACGGCGTGCGCCGGCTCGTGCTCGTCTCCCGGCGCGGACCGGACGCGCCCGGTGCCGCCGACCTGGCTGCCGACCTGCGCGATGCGGGCGCCGAAGTCGAGCTCGTCGCTGCCGACGCGACCGATCCCGCTGCCGTGGCCTCGGCCTACGCCGGGACGCCCGTCACCGGCACCGTGTTCGCCGCCGGCGTGCTCGCCGACGCCACCGTCACCACCCTCACCGCGGACGAGCTGGACCAGGTCGTCCGGCCGAAGGCGGCCGGGGTGTGCTCGGTCGCCGACGCGGCCGTGGCCGCCGCCGCGACCGGCCCGTTCGTGGTCTTCTCCTCGGTCGCCGGGCTGGCCGGCTGGGCCGGGCAGGCCAACTACGCCGCCGCCAACGCGTTCCTCGACGGCTGGGTGTCCGCCCGGGCCGCCGACCTGCGCGCCGCCGGCCTGCGGCCGCGCAGCGTGCAGTGGGGGCTGTGGGAGCTCGACTCCGGCATGACCGGCCACCTCGGCGACGCCCAGCGGGCTCGGCTGACCCGCCTCGGCGTGCGGCCGCTGCCCACCGCCGACGCCCTGGCCCTGCTCGATGTGGCGGCCTCGGACGGGCTGCCTGACGAACCCGTCATCGCGGCGGGTGCCTACCGGACCGGCGCCGGTCCGCTCGGCCCGGCCGGTCCGGTTCGCCGCGCTGCCGCCCCTGCGGCGGCCGGTGCGGGCTCGGACTGGATGGCGCTCCCGCCGACGCGGCGCCGCAGTGCCCTCACCGAGATCGTCGTCCGGCACGCAGGGGAGATCGTCGGTGGAGCCGTCCGCGTCGACGGCACGTTCCGCGACCAGGGTTTCGACTCGCTCACCGCGCTGGAGCTGCGCAACCGGTTGACCGGCGAGCTGGGCGTGCGCCTGCCGGCCACGCTGCTGTTCGACTTCCCGACCCCGACCGCTGTCGTCGACCACGTGGAGCAGCTGCTCGCGCCGGCCCCGGCGATCGGCCCAGCCGTAGCCGGGCCTGCTGCCACGGACGACCCGCTCGTCATCGTCGGGGTGGGCTGCCGGTTCCCCGGCGGCATCGACGGCCCCGACGCGCTGTGGGACCTGGTCATGTCCGGCGGCGAGGTCGTCGGCCCGTTCCCGACGGACCGCGGCTGGGACACCGACCTCTTCGATCCCGACGCCACGCACGTCGGACACTCCTCGACAGACCGCGGCGGGTTCCTCGCCGGCGCTGCCGAGTTCGACGCCGAGCTGTTCGGGATCACACCGCGCGAGGCGCTGGCGATGGATCCGCAGCAGCGGCAGGTGCTGGAGGTGTGCTGGGAGGCGCTGGAGCGAGCGGGGATCGATCCGCGGTCGCTCGCCGGGTCGTCGACCGGGGTGTTCGTCGGCTCGATGTACGACGACTACGCCGAGCTGCTGCGCGGGGTGCCCGAGTCCACGGAGGGCTACGTGCTGACGGGCACGTCGGGCAGCGTCATGTCCGGCCGCATCGCCTACACGTTCGGTCTCCAGGGCCCGGCCGTCACCGTCGACACGGCGTGCTCGTCATCGCTCGTGGCGCTGCACCTGGCCGCCGGATCCGTCCGGTCGGGCGAGTGCGAGCTGGCGATCGTGGGCGGCGCGACGATCATGGCTACGCCGCAGGTGTTCCGCGAGTTCTCCCGCCAGCGCGGCCTGTCCGCGGACGGGCGCTGCAAGTCGTACTGCGACACCGCGGACGGCACCGGCTGGTCCGAGGGCATCGGCGTGCTCGTGGTGGAGCGGCTGTCGCGGGCCCGCGCGCTGGGCCACCGCGTGCGCGCCGTGGTGGCGGGCTCCGCCGTCAACCAGGACGGTGCGTCGAACGGGCTGACCGCGCCGAACGGGCCCGCGCAGGAGCGGGTCGTCCGGGCCGCCTGGCACGCAGCGGGCATCGACGCCGACGGCGTCGATCTCGTCGAAGGCCACGGCACGGGCACGCGCCTGGGCGACCCGATCGAGGTCGGGGCGCTGCTGGCCACCTACGGCGCCGGCCGCACGACGGGCGCGGTGCGGCTGGGATCGGTGAAGTCCAACCTCGGCCACACCCAGGCCGCCGCCGGTATCGCCGGGGTCCTGAAGACGATCATGGGGCTGGAACGCGGCGTGCTGCCGCCGACCCGGCTCACCGGGCCCGCGTCGACGCAGGTCGAGTGGTCTGACGGCGGGATCGAGCTGGCCGACGGCGCGCTCGAGTGGCCGCGCGGGGACCGCCCGCTGCGCGCTGCGGTGTCGTCGTTCGGCATCAGCGGCACCAACGCGCACGTCGTCGTGGAGGAGGCGCCGGCGCAGGAAGAGACCGTCACGAACGCGGAGGACGGGCCCGTGGTGTGGCTCGTGTCCGGCGCCGACGATGCGGGACGCGCCCGCCAGGCCGGCCGGGTCGCCGACGCCGTCGAGGCCGGCGGCGCGGGAGGTGCTCTCTCGGAAATGGCCCGGGATGACACAGATGTGACAGATCGGGCCATCGTGAACTCGGCGGCCGTCGCGGCCGCGCTCGCCAAGGGCCGCGCCCAGCTGCCGGCCCGGGCTGCTGTCGTCGTGCCCGATGCCGACCCGGAACGGCTGGTCGCGGGCCTGCGATCCGTCGCAGCGGGCACGCCGTCCGCGGACGTCGTCACCGGACTCGTCGAAGGCTCCGCTGCGGTGGCGTGGCTGTTCTCCGGCCAGGGCTCACAGCGGCCCGGCATGGGCGCCGAGCTGGCCGCCCGCTTCCCCGTGTTCGCCGCGGCGCTCGACGAGGTGTGTGCCGCGCTGGACCCGCATCTCGACACCCCGCTGCGGCCCGTGCTCGACAGCGGCGGCGCCGAGGAGCTGGCCACCACCGCCTGGACCCAGCCCGCCGTGTTCGCGTACGGCGTGGCCACGGCACGGCTGCTGGAGTCGTTCGGCGTCAGCGCGCCCGTGGTGGGTGGGCACTCGATCGGCGAGATCACCGCCGCGCACGTGGCCGGTGTGCTCGACCTGCCCGACGCGGCCCGGCTCGTCGCTGCCCGTGCCCGCCTGATGCAGGACCTGCCGGCCGGCGGGGCGATGCTCGCGGCCGAGATCTCCGAGGACGAGATCGCCCCGGTACTCGCGGAGATCGCCGCAGAGCAGCCGGGCGGGGCGCTCGGGATCGCCGCCGTCAATGCGCCCCGCTCGGTCGTCGTCTCCGGCAGCGCGGAGCTCGTCGACGCGACAGGCGACCTGCTGCGGGAGCGGGGCACCCGCACCCGCCGGCTCGCCGTCAGCCACGCGTTCCACTCCGCGCTGGTCGAGCCGATGCTCGACGGGTTCCGCGAGGTCGCCACGACGCTGACCTACCACCGGCCCGACCGCACGCTCGTCTCCGCGGTGACCGGTCGTCCCGCCGATCCCGACGACTGGGCCGAGTACTGGGTGGAGCACGTCCGGGCCCCCGTCCGGTTCGCCGACGCCGTCGACGCCGCCGCCGGTGAGGGTTGCACCGCGCTGCTGGAGATCGGCGGCACCGCGCCGCTGTTGCCGATGATCCGGGCCACCCGCCCCGACGTCACCGCGACCTCCACCGCTCGGGCCCGTGGCGGCGCGGGCGAGCCCGCCGATCTCGCGGTCGCGCTCGCGACGCTCGCCACGGCCGGCGTGTCGGTCGACTGGGCACCGCTGCTGCCGCCGGCCGGGCAGCCGCTGCCGGCGTTGCCGACCTACCCGTTCGCTCGGCAGCGGTTCTGGCCCGGGCGGCCCGCGACCCCTCTGCTGACGGGCGCCACCACGGTCGCCGGAACCGGAACGCACCTGCTCACCGGCACGCTCTCGACGACGACCCACCCGTGGCTGGCCGAGCACGCCGTCGCCGGCCGGCTGGTCGTGTCCGGCACCGTGTGGCTCGAGATCGCGGCCGCGGCCGGGCAAGCGGCCGGCTGCCCCGAGGTCGCCGATCTCACCCTGCTCGCGCCGGTCGCCGTGGCCGGTGGGCTGGAGGTGCAGGTCGTCGTGGCGCCTTCGGTCGACGGCGTCGAGGCGCGCGAGGTGTCCGTGCACGCCCGCGAGTCGGGCGGCAGCTGGATCACCTGCGCGACCGGCACGCTCGTCCCGGCCGGGCCCGCGGCGGACGAGCCGAGCGCGGACCAGACCGGGACACCGATCGATCTCGCCGCACTCCGCGAGCGGATCGACGCCTGGGGCGTGCAGTACGGCCCCCAGTACCAGGTCGCCACGGCCGCCACCCGCGACGCCGACGGCATCACCGTCCACCTCGGACCGGGCGGGATCGACGGCACCGGGATCGATCCCGGCGTCCTCGACTCGGCCCTGCACACCCTGCTCGACGGTGCCGACGGACTCCGGGTGCCGTACGCCTGGCACGGGGTGCGGGTGCACCGGCCCGGCGTGCCCGTCGCCCGTGCCCGGCTCGAACCGGCCGGCTCCGACGCCGTCGCGATCCGGCTCACCGCGGCCGACGGCGCGCCGGTTGCGGAGATCGACCGCCTCACCCTGCGCCCGCTCGCTGCCGGCGCCCTCGACGTGACCGAGGACCCGGCCGCCGACCTGCACGTACCCGTCTGGATCGCGCTGCCCGGGGCGATCGACGCCGGCGCGCCGATCCCGGTCGTGCGCAGCGCCGCCGAGGTGGCCGCCCTGCCCGAGGACGTGTCCGGGCCGGTCGTGCTCGCCGTGCGCCCGGCGGCAGCCGACCCGGCGGTGCTCGATCCGGCGGTGCTCGATCCAGCCGCCGTGCACGCGACGGTCGCGGTCACGCACCCCGCGCTCGTCTCCGCGCTGGAACGGCCCGGTGTGCGGGTCGTCGTCCGCACGCGGGGCGCGGTTGCCACCGGCGCGTCCGACGAGCCGGCCGATCTCGCGGCCGCTGCGGTGTGGGGCATGGCCCGGTCCGCGGCGACGGAGCATCCCGGTCGCATCGTGCTGCTCGATCTGGATTCCGCTGACACGGAGGTCACCGGCGCGCTCGCCACTCTGGATTCCTACGGCGAGACCGAGGCTGCGGTCCGTTCGGGCGCCTTGCTGGTACCGCGGTTGCGCCCGGTACGCGCGGCGGGGGAGCTGCTCCCGCCGGCCGGCTCCGCCCGCCACCACCTCGAACCCGGCGCCGACGGCACCGTGGACGGGGTCCGGCTGGTCGCCGCCGATGCCGAGCCGCCCGGGCCCGGGCAGGTCGCCGTCCGCGTCGAGGCGGCCGGGGTGAACTTCCGCGACGTGCTGATGGCGCTGGGCACCTACCCGGGTGCCACGGTGCTGGGCAGTGAAGCGGCCGGGACCGTCGAGGCGGTCGGCGACGGCGTCACCGACCTGTGC
Source organism: uncultured Actinomycetota bacterium (assembly GCA_963727745.1). GTDB lineage: Bacteria > Actinomycetota > Actinomycetes > Mycobacteriales > Pseudonocardiaceae > Pseudonocardia. The sequence continues at coordinate 846,284 of CAVSHL010000015.1, read as the reverse complement.
GTGGGTGACCGCGTGGTCGGGCTGGTGCCGCACGCGTTCGGCGACGTGGGTGTGACCGACCGGCGCCACCTCGTGCCGATGCCGCCCGGGTGGACGCCCGCGCAGGCCGCGTCGGTGCCCGTCGCGTTCCTCACCGCGTACCGCGGGCTGGTGGACCTGGCGGCGGCCCGGCCTGGGCAGCGGCTGCTGGTGCACGCCGCCGCGGGCGGGGTCGGGCAGGCGGCGATCCAGCTCGCCCGCCACCTCGGCCTGGAGGTGCACGCCACCTGCCGGCCCGACAAGGCCGGCGTCGTCGCGGCGCTCGGGGTGCCGCGCGATCGGATCCACTCGTCCCGTGACCTGGCGTTCGCACAGGCCTGCCCCGAGATGGACATCGTCCTGAACTCGTTGACCGGGCCGGCGCTCGACGCGTCGCTCGCCCTGCTGCGTCCGGGCGGCACGTTCCTCGAGATGGGCAAGGCGGACCTCCGCGATCCCGCCGAGGTCACGGCCGTCCGGTACCGCGCCTTCGACATGCTCGACGCCGGATCCGACCGCATCGCCGGCATGCTCGCCGAGCTGGGCCCGCTGTTCGACGGGGGTGTGCTGACGCCCCTGCCGGTGCGCCGCGCCCCGCTGGCCGCCGCGCCGGCCATGCTGCGCACGATGAGCACGGGCGGCCACACCGGCAAGCTGGTGCTGCATCCGCGCGCCGCGTTCGACCCCGACGCGACCGTCCTCGTCACGGGCGGCACGGGCGCGCTGGGCCGGCGGCTGGCCCAGCACCTGGTCGACGTGCACGGCGTGCGGCACCTGACGCTGGTCAGCCGCCGCGGCCCCGCCGCGCCGGGCGCATCGGAGCTGGAGCAGCAGTTGCGCGCTGCCGGGGCCGAGGTGCGGATCGTGGCCGCCGACACGGCCGACGTCCACGCCGTCGCCGAGGTGCTCGCCGGGATCGACCCGGCGCACCCGCTGCGGTCGATCGTGCTCACGAGCGGGATCGTCGACGACGCCACGCTCGCCGCGCTCACCCCCGACGCGCTGCACGCGGTGCTGCGCGCGAAGGTCGACGCGGCAATGCACCTGCACGACCTGACCCGCGGTCGCGAGCTCGACCACTTCGTGGTGTTCTCCTCCGTCGCGGGGCAGCTGGGCACCGCCGGCCAGGCCAACTACGCGGCCGCGAACGCCGCCGTGGACGCGCTCGTCGCGCATCGCCGCACGGCCGGACTGGCCGCGTTGTCGCTGGCCTGGGGCCCGTGGGACACCGGCACCGACCCGCACGGCGGCGGCATGGCCGCCGAGCTCGCCGCGGCCGACGTGGCCCGCCTGGCGCGCACGGGCGTCCGCCCGCTCGACGTGGACGCGTCGCTGGCGCTGTTCGATCTCGCGCTGGCCGCGAACGGGCCGGTGCTCGTGCCCGCACGGCTCACGGCGCAGGCCGATGGCTCGCCGCTGCTGCGCGGTCGCCCGCGCGCCGTGCACGCAGATCCCGCAGCAGTCTCCACAGGCGAGCAGGCAACGGCCGGACCGACCGTGCTGGAGGTGCTGTCCGCGCAGTCGGGGATCGAGCGCGCCGACACCCTCACGGGGCTGGTCCGCGAGCTGGCCGCCTCGACGGTCGGGATGGCGTCGCCCACGCAGATCCGGCCGCGGCGCAGCTTCGCCGATCTCGGCTTCGACTCGCTCTCGGCGGTGGAGCTGAGCAACCGGCTGCACGCCGCCACCGGGTTGCGGCTGCCCGCGACCGCCGTGTTCGACCACCCCACACCAGCCGATCTCGTCGAGCGGCTGGTCACCGACCTGGCCGAACGGCTGCCGGAGCCTGCTGTGGAGGAGCGCGGCATCCCGCTCGCCGGCCAGGTGGACGCGCTCGCGACGGCGCTCGACGGCGCCGATCCCACCGACGCGGCCGATGCGCTCGCCCGGCTGGAACAGCTGGTCGCGAATGCTCGCGCCGCCGTGCCCGCGCACGCAGGAACACAGGCGCACGACACCGACTTCGACGATGCCGACGCGATGTTGGCCTACCTCGACTCCGAGCTGAACGAGGAGCTGTGATGCCCGAGCAGCACGAGCTGATGGACTACCTGAAGCGCACCGCCGCCAAGCTGCGCTCCACCCAGCAGGCGCTGCACGAGCTGCAGGAGCGCGACCGTGAGCCGATCGCGATCGTGGCGACGGCATGCCGGTTCCCCGGCGGGGTCGCGTCCGCGGACGAGCTGTGGACGCTGGTGCGGGAGGGTCGCGACGCGATCGGTCCGTTCCCCACCGACCGCGGCTGGGACCTGGAGCAGCTGTTCGGCGGCGACGGTCGCGAGCTGGGCACGACCTACGCCCGAGCCGGCGGGTTCCTGCACGATGCGACGCGGTTCGACCCGGACCCGTTCGGCATCGCCGACCGCGAGGCGCTGGCGATCGACCCGCAGCAGCGGCTGCTGCTGGAGACCTCGTGGGAGGCGCTGGAGTCGGCCGGGCTGGACGTGCTGGGCCTGCGCGGGAGCGACACCGGAGTGTTCGTCGGCGCCGGGGCACCGGCCTACCTGGTGGGCACCACCCCGGTCGAGGGCCGGGCGCTGACCGGCACCTCGGCCAGCGTCGCGTCGGGGCGCATCGCCTACACGTTCGGTCTGCAGGGGCCCGCGGTTACGATCGACACGGCCTGCTCGTCGTCGCTGGTGGCGCTGCACCTCGCCGCCCGCTCGCTGCGGGCAGGGGAGTGCTCGGTGGCGCTGGCCGGCGGGGCGACGGTCATGTCGGTGCCGGACCTGTTCGTCGAGTTCTCCCGCCAGCACGGCCTCGCCGCGGACGGGCGCTGCCGCGCGTTCGCCGACGACGCCGACGGCACCGGCTGGGCCGAAGGCGTGGGCGTGGTCGTGCTGGAGCGGTTGTCGCGGGCGCGGGAGCTGGGCCATCCGGTGCTGGCGGTGCTGCGCGGTTCCGCGGTCAACCAGGACGGCGCGTCGAACGGGCTGACCGCGCCGAACGGGCCCGCACAGGAACGGGTGATCCGCCATGCGCTCGCCGACGCCGGCCTGTCCGTGGCCGACGTGGACGCCGTCGAGGCGCACGGCACCGGCACCCGCCTCGGCGATCCCATCGAGGCGCAGGCGCTGCTCGCCACCTACGGCCGCGAGCGGCCGGCGGGCCGGCCGCTCTGGCTCGGTTCGGTCAAGTCGAACCTCGGGCACGCCGCCGCGGCTGCCGGCATGGCCGGGCTGATCAAGACCGTGGAGGCGCTGCGGCACCGGTACCTGCCGCAGTCGCTGCACCTGGACACCCCGTCGAGCCGCGTCGACTGGACGGCCGGAGCGCTGGAACTGCTCACCGAGGGCCGCGACTGGCCCGCCGACGAGGAGCGGCCGCGCCGGGCGGGCATCTCCTCGTTCGGCATCAGCGGCACCAACGCGCACGTCGTCGTCGAGGAGGCCGATACCGCGCCCGACCTGACGGCCGAGCCGGTGCTGACCGGCCCGACGGTGGCCTGGCCGCTGTCGGCCCACGATCCCGAGGCGCTGCGCCATCGCGCCGCCGATCTGGCCGCGCACCTGCGCGATCAGCCTGGCAGCGAGCCGCGGGCGATTGCCGCAGCTCTCGCCACCCGCGCCTCCCAGGACTGCCGCGCGGCGGTCGTCGGCGCCGACCCGGCCACCCTGCTGGACGGGCTGGACGCGCTCGCCGCCGGCCCAGCCGCCACGCACCCCGACGTCGTCCGCGGCCCGGCCGAGCCCGCCGGCGGCAAGATCGCGTTCGTCTTCCCCGGCCAGGGCAGCCAGTGGATCGGCATGGGTGCCGGCCTGATGGCCTCCTCGCCCGCGTTCGCGTCGGCTGCCACCGAGTGCGCGGCCGCCCTCGACCCGCACGTCGACTTCTCCGTGCTCGACGCGCTGAGCGGCGCCGTGCCCCCTGACCTGGACCGCGTCGATGTCGTGCAGCCGCTGCTGTTCGCGATGATGGTGGCGCTGGCGCGGACGTGGGAAGCCGCGGGCGTCGTCCCGCACACCGTGATCGGGCACTCCCAGGGCGAGATCGCCGCCGCGCACGTCGCGGGCGCGCTCAGCCTCGACGACGCCGCCCGCGTGGTCGCCCTGCGCAGCCGCGCGCTGCGGGGGATCGCCGGCCGCGGCGGCATGGTGTCGGTCGCGCTGGGCGCCGCCGCCGTCGACGAGCGCATCCGCGAGCTGGGGCTGCCGCTCGCCCTCGCCGCGCACAACGGGCCTGCCGCCACCGTCGCCTCCGGCCCGGTCGACGCCGTCTCGGCGTTCGTCGAGGCCTGTGCCGCCGACGGCGTGCCCGTCCGGCGCGTCGGCGTCGACTACGCCTCGCACTGCGACCAGGTCGACGCCGTGCGCGAGGACGTGCTCGCCGGCATCGGCACCGTCACCCCCACGCGGGCGCGGTGCGGATTCCTCTCCACGGTCACCGCCGGCCTGCTCGACACCCGTGAGCTCGGCACCGACTACTGGTTCCGCAACCTGCGCAACCCCGTCCGGTACGCCGAGGGCGTCGCCGAGCTGCTCGACCGCGACCACACCACGTTCATCGAGATCAGCCCGCATCCCGTGCTCACCGTCGGCACCCAGGACGTCGCCGATGAGCAGGAATCGGACGCCGCGGTGCTCGGCACCCTGCGCCGCGACGCCGACGAGCCCACCGAGTTTCTCACCGCCGCCGCGACCGCGCACGCCCACGGTGTGCCGGTGCGGTTCGACGCGCTCGTGGCCGACGCCGCGCCGGTGCCGCTGCCGCGCTATCCGTTCCGACCGCGGCGGATGTGGCTGCCCTCGCCGCAGACCCGCCCGCACCCGGGGCTGGCCGCGACCGGCCACCCGCTGCTGCGGCTCGGCACGAGCATCGCCGGCACGGACTCGGCGATCCTCACCGGCCGCCTCGACCGCGACGTCTACCCGTGGCTGGCCGATCACGAGCTGGCCGGCCAGGACGTGCTCCCTGGCGCGGCGCTGCTGGATCTCGCGCTGTGGGCTGCCGAGCGGGCGGGCGTCGACGGCGTCGTCGAGCTGACCGTCGAGGCGCCCGTCGTGGTGCCCGCCGAGGGCATCGACGTGCAGCTGGTCGTCGATGCGGCCGGCGCCGACGGCACCCACGCCGTGCGGATGCACCACCGGACCGCGGACGAGTGGACCCGCTGCGCGACGGCAGTGCTCGGACCGGTGTCCGGCGGGGTGCCCGCGCCCGCGGACGGGCCGGCCGAGACCGTCGATCCCGCCGCCCTCTACGCCGCGCTCGACGAGCACGGCTACAGCTACGGGCCTGCCTTCCGCGCCGTCACCGCGGCCGAGCGTGGGGACCGGAACCTGCGCTCCGACGTGCGGCTGACCGCCGGGCTCGAACCTGCCGGCCACGTCGTGCATCCCGTCCTGGTCGATGCCGCTCTGCACCTGGCGGGCGACGCAGCGGCCGGGGTGCCCTGGGTGCCCTTCACGTTCAGCGGGGTGCGGGCGCATCGCGCCGGCGCCACCGCGGCCCGCGCGGAGCTGACCGTGCTCGACACGGCCGACACCGGCCGCGCGCTGGGGGTGGCGCTGCGCGACGGCTCCGGCGCGCCCGTGCTGACCATCGAGCGCCTCGACCTGCGGCCCCTGGATCTGCAGCCGGCCGCACCGACGGGGGAGCTGCGGATCGTCGAGTGGGTGCCGCGCGCCGACCCGTCGACGGCCGACGGCCCGGTCGACGACTGGGCCGTCCCGACCGGCGACCCGACCGACCCCGTCGGCTCGACCCGGGAGCTGCTCACCACCGCCCGGGCCCGGCTGCAGGGCGCGCTCGCCGAGCCCGACGGGCCCCTGCTCATCGTGCGCACCCGGGGCGCGGTCGCGGCCGCGGGACCCGCCGCCGATCCGGCGCAGGCCGCAGTGTGGGGGCTCGCCCGTGCCGCGCAGCGCGAGCACCCCGGCCGTGTCGCCCTGCTGGACGACGACCCGGCCCGGCCGGACCAGGCCGCCCCGGCGACTGCCGATGCGCAGGTCGCGTGGCGGGACGGGGTGGCGCTCGTGCCGGCCACGGCCGTGCTGACCGCGCCGGAGCCGACGGCCGAACCGTGGGGATCCAGTGTGCTAGTACTCGGAGGCACCGGCGGGGTCGGCGCCGCGATCGCCCGGCACCTGGCCGGCACCCAGGGCGTCACCCGCCTGGTGCTCGCCTCCCGCCGCGGCCCCGCCGCGCCCGGCGTCGCCGAGCTCGTCGCCGAGCTGGCCGAGCTCGGGGCGACCGCGGAACCCGTCGCCGTCGACGCGTGCGACGCCGACGCTGTCGCGGACCTGCTGGAGAGCTCCGGGCCCGTCACCGCCGTCGTGCACGCCGCGGGGGTGCTGGCGGACGCGACCGTGGACACCCTGACCGACGACGGGCTGTGGGACGTCGTCGCGCCGAAGGTGGCCGGCCTCGCCGGCATCCTGCGCGCCGCCGGCGCGGACTGCCGGGTGGTCGTGTGCTCGTCCGCCGCCGGCTTCGCCGGGTGGGCCGGGCAGGGCAACTACGCCGCCGCCAACGCCTACCTCGACGCCGCCGCGTCGCTCGCTGCCGCCACGCCCGGCGCGCCGCGGGTGCAGTCGCTGGCCTGGGGGCTCTGGGAGCAGGGCTCCGGCATGACCGGACACCTCGACGCCGCCGACCGGGCCCGCCTCGACCGGCTCGGTGTGGTGCCGCTGCCCACCGATGCCGCGCTCGCGCTGCTCGACGCCGCCGTCGCCGTCGACGAGCCGGTGGTGCTGCCGATCGCGCTGACCCGTGCGGGTGCGGCCCGGCCACCGTTCGCCGCACCGCGACTGGTCGCCGCGGCCCCGGCCGCCCTGCCGATGGCGACTCCCGCCACGGACACCTGGGCCGGCCTCGAGCCGGACGAGCGGCTGCGCCGGCTCACCGCGCTCGTCCGCGGGCACGTCGCCGGCGTGCTCGCCCGGCCCACCGACGTGGTCAGCGCCGATCGCCCCTTCCTCGCGCTCGGCCTCGACTCGCTGATGGCGCTGGAGCTGCGCAACCGGCTGGCCGCCGAGCTGGGGGTGCGGCTGCCGGCCACGCTGCTCTTCGACTTCCCGACCCCGGCCGCCGTGGTCGCCCGGCTCGCCGAGCTGCTCGTTCCCACCGACGCCGCTGCGGCGGTCACCCCGGAGGAGGTCGCCGACCCGGCCACGGACCCGGTCGTGATCGTCGGGCTCGGCTGCCGGTTCCCCGGCGGCATCGACAGCCCCGACGCACTGTGGGAGCTGGTCAGCGCCGGCGGTGAGGTCGTCGGGCCGTTCCCGGACGACCGTGGCTGGGGCGCCGACCTGTTCGACCCGGACCCCGACCGCGTCGGGCACTCCGCGACCGACCGCGGTGGTTTCCTCGCCGGCGCCGCCGAGTTCGACGCCGGCATGTTCGGCATCTCCCCCCGCGAGGCCGTCACCCTCGACCCGCAGCAGCGGCTGATGCTGGAGGTCTGCTGGGAAGCCATGGAACGGGCCGGGATCGATCCGCGGTCGCTGGCCGGATCCTCGACCGGCGTGTTCGTCGGCTCGATGTACGACGACTACGCCGAGCTGCTGCGCGATGTGCCCGATCTCGCCGAGGGGCACGTGCTCACCGGCACCGCGCCCAGCGTGATGTCCGGCCGCATCGCCTACACGTTCGGCCTGCAGGGCCCGGCCCTGACCGTCGACACCGCGTGCTCGTCGTCGCTGGTCGCGCTGCACGTGGGGACGGGCGCGGTGGCCCGCGGCGAGTGCGACTTGGCACTGGTCGGTGGCGCAACCGTGATGGCGACCCCGCAGGTGTTCCGCGAGTTCTCCCGCCAGCGCGGCCTCTCCGCGGACGGGCGCTGCAAGGCCTACTGCGACACCGCCGACGGCACCGGCTGGTCGGAGGGCGCCGGGGTGCTCGTCGTCGAGCGCCTGTCCCGCGCCCGCGAGCTGGGCCATCCCGTGCTCGCGACCGTGCGCGGCTCGGCGCTGAACCAGGACGGCGCGTCGAACGGGTTGACCGCGCCGAACGGGCCCGCCCAGGAGAAGGTCATCCGGGCCGCCGCCGCGGCGGCGGGTGTCGCGCTGGGCGACGTCGATCTCGTCGAAGGGCACGGCACCGGCACCTCGCTCGGCGATCCCGTCGAGATCGGGGCCCTGGTCTCGACCTACGGTGCGGACCGCGGCGCCGCCGACCCGGTCCTGCTCGGCTCGGTCAAGTCCAACCTCGGCCACACCCAGGCCGCGGCCGGGATCGCCGGCGTGATCAAGGTCGTGATGGCGCTGCAGGCCGGCACCCTGCCGGCCACGCGCACGACCGGCGCCGCGTCGACCCACGCCGACTGGGACGGCGGGCTGGCGCTGGCCGCCGAGGCCCGCGACTGGCCGCAGGGCGACCGCCCCCGCCGCGCCGGGGTGTCGTCGTTCGGGGCCAGCGGCACCAACGCGCACGTGATCCTCGAGGAGGCGCCGGCCGTCGATCCCACCGCGCCGGAGCCCGGCGAGGGGCCCACCGTGTGGGTCGTCTCCGGCGCCGACGAGGAGGCCGTCGAGCGGCAGGTCGGCCGGCTGGCCGATGCGCTCGACCCCGCAGTCGACGCGCGGCACGTCGCCGACACGCTGGTGCGCCGCCGCCCGCTGCTGCCCGTGCGCACGGTCCTCGTCGGGTACGGTCCGGGCATGGCCGACGCGTTGCGTGGGGACCTCGGCGACGGCGTGCGGATCGTGCGGCCCGCCCCGGCGGGCCCGCCGCCCGGTGCCCCGGCCTGGTTGTTCTCCGGCCAGGGTTCGCAGCGGCCCGGGATGGGCGGCGCGCTCGCCGCCCGCTTCCCGGTGTTCGCCGACGCACTCGCCGACGTCGCGGTCGCGTTCGACGGCACCATCGGCGCCTCGCTGATCGCCACCATGACCGATCCCGACGCCGATCCCGCCCTGCTCGCCTCCACGGCCTGGACGCAGCCCGCCGTGTTCGCGCATGCCGTGGCCGCCGCTCGGCTCGTCGAGTCGTTCGGGCTGCGGGCACCGATCGTGGCCGGGCACTCCATCGGCGAGATCGCCGCCGCGCACGTCACGGGCGTGCTCGATCTCGCCGACGCCGCCCGGCTCGTCGCCGCCCGCGGCCGGCTGATGGCGGCGCTGCCGCCCGGCGGCGCGATGCTGGCCGTCGAGGCGGGGGAGCCCGACGTCGCCGACCTGGTCGCCGAGCTGACCGCCGACGGCGGCGTGCTCGGTGTCGCGGCCGTCAACGCGCCGTCGTCGATCGTGCTCTCCGGCGACGAGGACCTGATCACGGCCGCGGCGGACCGGCTCCGCACCCGCACCCGGCGCCTCGACGTCAGCCACGCGTTCCACTCCGCGCGGATGGCGCTGATGCTCGACGAGTTCGCCGCCGTCGCCGCCACGCTGAACTACCACCGGCCGGACCGGCCGTTCGTGTCTGCGGTGACCGGCCAGGTCGCCGATCCCGACGTGATCGCGAGCCCGGACTACTGGGTGGAGCACGTGACGGCCCCGGTGCGGTTCGCGGACGCTGTCACCGCAAGCGACGCGACTGGGTTCCTGGAGCTGGGGGCCACTGCCCCGCTGCTGCCGATGGTGCGGGCCACCCGGCCCGGAGCTGCGGCCGCGGCCATCGGTGGCCGCGACTCGCCGGACGAGGTGCTCGACCTGCTCACCGGCCTGGCGACGCTGCATGCCGCCGGCGTCGACGTCGACTGGTCGCCGGTGCTGCCGGCCGCGCCGCTGCCGCCGCTGTCCCTGCCCACCTACGGGTTCGCGCACGAGCGCTACTGGCCCGCCCCGGCCCGGCCGGCCGACACCGGCCTTCGCCCGACCGGGCACCCGTTCCTGCACGCCACGACCGAGCTCGCCGGCAGCGCGACCCGCCTGTTCACCGGGCAGCTTGACCGCCGCACGGACACCTGGCTCGGCGAGCACGCCGTCGGGGACCGCGTCGTCGTGGCCGGAGCGGTGTGGCTCGACGCAGCGCTGGCCGTCGCCGAGCAGCTCGGCGAGCCCCTCGAGGTCACCGAGCTGGTAGTGGAGGCGGCGCTGGACCTGCCCGCCGACCGCGCGGTGCCGATCCAGGCCGTCGTCGAGGGCGGCGGTCGGGTGCGGCTGGCCGCCCGCACCGCCGACGGTGCCTGGACCACCTGCGCTACGGCCGTCCTCGGTGCCACCACACGACCGGACGCCCCGGCACCGCCGCAGGGCGAACCCCGCGATCCCGCCGACGACCGCTACCGCGCGCTGGAGGACCGCGGCTACGGCTACGGACCGGCGTGGCGCGCTGTCACCGCGGTCGGGGCCGGAGCAGACGCGACGGTGCACGCCACCGTCACCCTGCCCGACGGCGCACCCGCCCCGGACGGGTTCGTGGTGCATCCGGTGCTGCTCGACGCGGCCGCGCACTGCGTGCTCCTGGCCGGGACGGGCGAGACCGCCGACGTGCCGTTCAGCTGGTCGGGCGTGCGGGTGCACGCGTCCGGCGCCACCACGCTGCACGTCGCGGTTGCGCCCGTGGGCGAGGGCCGGGACCTGCGCATCGTCGCCACCGATCCGGCCGGCGTCGCGGTGCTGGAGATCGACCGGCTCGTCGTGCGGCCGCTCCCTACCGGAGCGGCCCCCACGGTCGGTGCCGACCTGCGGGTGCCCCGTTGGACCCGCTGGGCCGAGCTGGAGGCCGGGACCGCGCCCGTCGGGATCGCGACCGTTCGCACCGCTGCGGAGTGCGACGACCTGCCCGCGGAGACCACCACCGTGGTGTTCGACGCGCGCGACGGCGACCGCTCGGATGCGGTCGTCGCCGGCCATGCGCTGGTCGACGAGCTGCTCGGCGCCGTGCGGGCGGTGCTCGCCCTGCCCGGCCGCAGGCTCGCCGTCGCCACCGCGGGCGCGGTCGGCACCGGCTACGCCGATGCCGTCACCGATCCGGTCGGTGCGCTGCTGCACGGGTTCGCGCGCAGCGTCGCTACCGAGCATCCCGGCCGCGTCGTCCTGCTCGATGTGACCGGCGAGGCCGCCCTCACCGCGGTGCTCGCTGCGGCCGACGCCGCGGACCGCACCGAGGTGGCTGTTCGCGACGGCGCGCTGTGGGTGCGGCACACGCCCGTCGCGGCTCGTGCCGGCGATCTCGTCGCACCGGACGGGCCGTGGCGGCTCGACAGCGACGAGCGCGGCACCCTCGATGGGCTGGCCCTGCTGCCCGCCGACGAGGCCACCGCGCCGCTCACACCGGGCCAGGTCCGCGTGCAGGTCGCCGCCGCCGGCCTCAACTTCCGCGACGTGCTCATCGGGCTCGGCATGTACCCGGGTGCCGCCGACATGGGTGCGGAGGTGGCCGGCACCGTCGTCGAGGCGGGGATCGGGAACGGGTTCCATCCCGGCGACCGCGTGGTCGGGCTGGTCCCGCACGCGATCGGCCCGCTCGCCATCGCCGACTCCCGCCAGCTCATCGCGCTGCCGCCGGGCTGGACCGCGGCACAGGCGGCGACGCTGCCGGTGGCCTACCTGACGGCCTACCGCGGCCTGGTCGATCTGGCCGCGGCCCACCCGGGGGAGCGCCTGCTCGTGCACGCGGCCGCCGGCGGGGTCGGGCACGCCGCAGTCGCGCTCGCGCAGCACCTGGGCCTGGAGGTCTACGCCACCGCGCATCCCGACAAGACCGGGATCGTCACCGGGTTGGGCGTGCCGGCCGAGCGGATCGCGTCGTCGCGCGACACCGCGTTCGCCGACCGGTTCCCGCCGATGGACATCGTGCTGGGCGCGCTGTCGGGCGAGCTGGTCGACGCGTCGCTGCGGCTGCTCGCCCCCGGCGGGCGCTACCTGGAGATGGGCAAGACCGACCTGCGCGCCGCGCCCACCGGCCAGGACGTGCAGTACCTGCCCTTCGACATGCTCGACGCCGGCCCGGACCGCATCGGCGAGATGCTGCACGCCGTCGGCGAGCTGGTGGCCGCCGGCGCGTTGCCGGCGCTGCCCGTCACCACCGCACCGGTCGCGGCCGCACCGGCCGTGTTCCGCGACATGAGCGCGTCCCGGCACGTCGGCAAGCTGGTGCTGGAGCCGCCGCGCCCGCTCGACACCTCCGGCACCGTCCTCGTCACGGGCGGGACGGGTGGGGTCGGCGCCGCCGTCGCCGAGCACCTCGTCACCGCCCACGGCGCCCGCCGCCTGCTGCTGGCGGGCCGCCGCGGGGCCACCGCCCCCGGCGCCGACGCGCTCGCGGAACGGCTGCGGGCGGCCGGCGCCGAGGTGGAGATCGTCGCCGCGGACGTCGCCGATGCCGCGACGGCGGCCGCGCTGCTGGCGCCCGACCGTCCCGGCGGGGCCGTCTCCGCGGTGGTGCACTGTGCCGGGACCGTCGAGGACGCCACCGTCGCGACGCTCACCCAGGAGGCGCTGCACCGGGTGCTCGCCGCCAAGCTCGACGGGGCCTGGCACCTGCACGCCCACGCCGGGCCGCAGGTGGGCACGTTCCTGCTGTTCTCGTCGGTCGCCGGGGTCCTCGGCACCGCCGGCCAGGCCGGCTACGCCGCCGGCAACGCGTTCCTCGACGCGCTGGCCGGGTTCCGGCGTGCTCGCGGGCTCGCTGCGCAGAGCGTCTCGTGGGGTCTGTGGGGCGACACCGGCGGCATGGGGGCGCAGCTCACGGACACCGATCGGGCCCGCATCGCCCGCACCGGGGTGCTGCCGATGCCCACCGAGCACGCCCTCGCGCTGCTCGACGCCGCGCTCGCCCACGGCGATCCGCACGTCGTCGCCGCCCGGCTCGGCACGCAGGCCGCGTCGGCGGTGCCGGTGGCCCTGCCGCGGCGCCGCGCGGCCGGTACCGATGCGGCACCCGCGCCGCGCGGCGAGCAGCTGTCGGAGCTGCTGGCCAGGCTCGGCCCGGACGAGGGTCGCCGCCGGCTGCTCACGGTGATCCGCGGGCACGCCGCCGACGTGCTGGGCCACGCCGGCCCCGGCCGGATCGGCGAGCACCGCGGCTTCCTCGACCTCGGGTTCGACTCGCTGGCCGCGGTCGAGTTCCGCAACCGGCTGCAGGCCGATCTCGGGATCGAGCTGTCCACCACGACGGTGTTCGACCATCCGACGCCGGCCGCGCTGGCCGAGGCCCTCGCCGAGACCCACGACGGGGACTCGGCCGAAGACCCGCACATCACGCTCGACCAGCTGACAGCCCTGCTCACCGAGCACCCGCCCGGAACCGCCGACGTCGACGCCGTGCGCGGCCGGCTGCGCGCCCTCGAGCGCGAGTTGGGCCGGCTGTCCGCGGAGTCCGACGAGCCGGCCGGGGCCGACGACGAGGCACCGCTGGAGGACGAGGACATGTTCGCCCTGATCGACCGGGAGCTGGGCCGGGGCTGATCCCGGACCGCCCGCCGCCCGCAGACCACGGAGCCTGATGATGACTGTTTCCGCGAACGAGCTCGTCGATGCGCTCCGCGCGTCGCTGACCGAGAACGAGCGGCTGCGTGCCCACAACGCCGAACTCGTCGACCGGGCCCGGGAACCGATCGCCGTGGTCGCGATGGGCTGCCGGATGCCCGGCGGCGTGCGCGGCCCCGACGACCTGTGGCGGATCGTCGACGACGGCATCGACGCCACCTCGGAGGTACCGGCCGACCGGCCGTGGCGCCAGGCGCTGGAGGCCGGGCTCGGCGCCGACGTGCACCCGCGCGGCGGGTTCGTCGACGGCATCGACCGCTTCGACCCGTCGCTGTTCGGGATCTCGCCCCGCGAGGCGACCGCGATGGATCCGCAGCAGCGGCTGCTGCTGGAGACGGCGTGGGAGACGTTCGAGCGGGCCGGGCTCGTGCCGGCGGACCTGCGCGGCTCGGCCACCGGGGTGTTCGTCGGCGCTGCCGGCACCGGGTACGGCACCAACCTGCGCGCGGTGCCCGACGGTGTCGGCCCGTACATGGTCACCGGCACCGCGACGAGCGTCGTCTCCGGGCGGCTCGCGTACACGTTCGGGCTGGAGGGTCCCGCGGTCACGCTCGACACTGCGTGCTCGTCCTCGCTGGTGGCGGTGCACCAGGCCGTGCAGGCGCTGCGCCGCCGTGACTGCGAGATGGCGTTGGCCGGCGGGGTGTCGGTGATGTCCACGGCAGGCACCTTCCTGGGGTTCAGCGGGTACGGCGTGATGGCGCGCGACGGCCGCTGCAAGGCGTTCTCCGACTCCGCCGACGGCGCCGGCTGGGCGGAGGGCGCCGGGCTGCTGCTGGTGGAGCGGCTCTCCGACGCGCTCCGCAACGGCCATCCCGTGCTCGCCGTGATCCGCGGGAGCGCCGTGAACTCCGACGGCGCGTCCAACGGGCTGACCGCACCCAACGGCCCGTCGCAGCAGCGGGTGGTCCGAGCCGCGCTGGCCGACGCCGGCCTCGGCCCCGCCGACGTCGACGTCGTCGAGGCGCACGGCACCGGCACCCGGCTCGGCGACCCCATCGAGGTGCACGCGCTGCAGTCCACCTACGGGCGGGAGCGCCCGGCCGAGCAGCCGCTGTTGCTCGGATCCCTGAAGTCGAACCTGGGCCACACCCAGGCCGCGTCCGGGGTCGCGGGCATCGTCAAGACCGTCCTCGCGCTCGGCCGCGGCCGGGTGCCGAGCAGCCTGTTCGGCGACGAGCCGTCGACCCAGATCGACTGGGACGGCGGGGGCGTCGAACTGTGCGGCACCGCACGCGACTGGCCGGAGACCGGCCGGCCGCGGCGCGCCGCCGTGTCGTCGTTCGGCATCAGCGGCACGAACGCGCACGTCGTGCTGGAGCAGGCGCCCGCCATCGACACCCCGATCACCGACGGGTCAAGGGTGCTGAGGGAGCGGGTGCCGCTCATGGTGTCCGCCGCCCGCCCCGACACGCTCGCCGCGCAGGCTGCCGCCGTGCGCGACCTGCTGCAGCGGCGGCCCGAGCTGCCGGTCGACGCCGTCGCCGCGGCGCTGGCCACCACCCGCACCGCATTTCCGCACCGCGGGATCGCTGTCGTGCGCGACCGCGAGGAGGCGGTGGCCGCTCTCGACGCGCTCGCTGCGGGCGCGGCCGCGCCCGGCGTGGTGACGGCCGTCGCGGCGGCCCGGCCGAAGGTCGCGTTCGTCTTCCCCGGCCAGGGCGGGCAGTACGCGGGGATGGCCCGCGAGCTGCTGGCCACGAGCCCGGTGTTCGCGGCGGCGCTCGCCGACTGCGACCGTGCCCTCGCCCCGGTGCTGGGCCACTCGGTCACCGACCTGCTGGTCGGGGAGCCCGAGGAGTGGCTCGACCGCGTCGAGCTGGTGCAGCCCGCGCTGTGGGCGGTGATGGTCGCGCTCGCCCGCCTGTGGCAGGCCCACGGCCTGACCCCGACCGCCGTCGTCGGGCACTCGCAGGGCGAGATCGCCGCCGCATGCGTGGCAGGTGCGCTGTCACTGGAGGACGGCGCCCGCGTCGTCGCGCTGCGCGCCGCCGCGATCGCCGACCTGCTCGCCGGACAGGGCGCGATGGCCTCGCTGGCGCTGCCGCCCGACGCCGTCGCCGAGCGCCTCGAAGACATGCCCGGTGTGCACGTCGCGACCCTCAACGGCCCGTCCTCGACGGTCGTGGCCGGTGTTCCCGACCAGGTCGCCGCCGTCGTCGCCGCCTGCGTGGCCGACGGGCTGCGGGCCCGCGTGCTGCCGGTGGACTACGCCTCGCACACGTCGTACGTCGACGCGCTGCGCGAGCGCCTCGCCACCGACCTGGCCACGATCCGGCCGCGGACGGGCGAGATCCCGTTCTTCTCGACTGTGACCGCCTCGTGGGCCGACACCGCCCGGCTCGACGCCGGGTACTGGTTCGACAACCTGCGCCGGCCCGTCCGGTTCGACGAGTCGGTGGCCGCACTGCGCGCCGAGGGCTGCACGGCGTTCGTCGAGATCGGACCACACCCGGTGCTCGCCGCCGATGTCACCGCGCGCCTCGAGATCGCCGCCGACCCGGCCGAGGCACCCGCCGCCGTCGTGGCGACGCTGCGCCGCGGCGAGGACGCCGACCACCGGTTCGCCACGGCCGTTGCCGACGCCGTCGCGCACGGGCTGCCGGTGGACCGGGCCGCGCTGTTCGCGGGGATCGCGCCGCTGCCAGCCGCGCAGCTGCCCGGGTACGCATTCGCCGACGACCGGTTCTGGCTGACCGACCCGGCCGGCGCCACCGACGTCGCCGGAGCCGGCCTCACCAGCACCGACCATCCGCTGCTCGGCGCCGCTGTCGCCGTCGCCGGGCGCGACGAGCACGTCCTCACCGGACGGCTCACCGGCGACGGGCCATTGCCGTCCGCCGCGCTGCTGGATGCGCTGCTGCGGGCCGCCGACGAGTCCGGCGCGGCCGGGTTGCGTGACGTGGTCGTGGAGCGGTCGCTGGCCCGCCGGTCGGGCGAGCCGGTCGATGTGCAGGTCGTCGTCGGTGCGCCGGGCCCGGACGGTACCCGCGAGATCGCCCTGCACGCCCGCGCGGGCGCGGACTGGGTCCGGCACGCCACCGCCCGCACCGCGGCGCCACCTGGCGTCGAGATCGTGCCCGACCCGGACGCGCCCACGGTCTCCGTCGACGAGGCCGTGGCCGGCTACGTGCTGCACCCGGCGCTCTTCGACGCCGCCGTCCGCACCCTCGGCGATCCGGACGCGGAGCTGGTCTCCGTCGGGTCGGTCGCCGTTCTGCGCTCCGGTGCGACGCAGGTGCAGGTCACCGCGAGTGGCACCGATCTCCTGCTCACCGATCCGGCGGGCGAGATCGTCGCCGTGCTGACCGGCGTCGTGACCGGAACCCTGACCGCGCCGCCGACCGCCGCCGTGCTGGTCCGCGGCTGGGTGCCCTGCGAGATCGGCGAGGCCGTGCCCGCCCGCTGGGCCGTGGTCGGTGCGGGTGATCGAGCCATCGCCGAGCCGCTGCGCGCCGCCAACGCCGTCGTCGCGGAGGCCGGCACGCTCGCCGAGCTGACCGCAGGTCCGGCCCCGGACCGGGTGCTGCTCGATCTCACGAGCGGCGCACCGGCCGTCGCTGCGACCGTGCTCGCGGCCGCGCAGGCGCTCGTCGCGGCCCCCGGCTGGGACGAGGTGTCGCTGGTCGCCGTCACCCGTGGTGCCGTGACCACCTCGACCGGCGACCCGGTGACCGATCCGGCCGCCGCAGCGGCCTGGGGCCTGCTCGGGTCGGCCGCGGCCGAGCACCCCGGCCGGTTCGCGGTGCTCGATCTCGACGACGGGCCGCTCCCGCTCGCCGCGTTCGACGCAGCCGCCGAACCCCGTCTCGCGCTGCGCGCGGGCACCCTGCTCGCGGCACGGCTGCAGCCCGCCACGCCGCCCGCCGGGACCGGACCGGCGATCGACACCGAGCGCACCGTGCTCGTCACCGGCGGCACGGGCACGCTCGGCGCGCTGGTGGCCCGTCACCTCGTCACCGCGCACGGCGCGCGGCACCTCGTGCTGCTCGGTCGGCGCGGGCCGGACGCGCCCGGCGCGGCCGCGCTGGCCGCCGACCTGACCGCCGCCGGGGCGACGGTGGACGTGCGCGCCTGCGACGTGGCCGACGCCGACGCCGTGGCCGAGGTGCTGGCCGGTATCGACGTCGGCACCGTCGTGCACGCCGCCGGCACGCTCGCCGACAGCGCGCTGACCGGCATCACCGCCGACTCCCTCGACGCCGTCCTCGCCCCCAAGACCGGCGGGCTGACGGCTCTGCTCGACGGCTGCCCCGACGCCCAGGTCGTGCTGTTCTCCTCCGTCGCCGGCGTGCTGGGCAGCGCCGGCCAGGCGAACTACGCCGCCGCCAACGCCGTGCTCGACGCCACGGCGGAGCAATTGCGCGCCGCCGGCCGGCGAGCGACGTCGCTGGCGTGGGGCCTGTGGGAGGCGGAGAGCGAGCTGACCGCCGGCCTGTCGGACACCGCGAAGCGGCGCCTGGCCGCCACCGGCACCCGCGCCATCGGCGTCGACGAGGGCATGGCCATGCTCGACGCGGCCCTCACCGCGCCCGTCGACGGTCCGGCGGTGCGGGTGCTGTTCCCCTTCACCGCGGGCCGGACTCCGGCCGATCCCGACGACGTGCCGGCGATGCTGCGGGCCCTGGTGCCGACCACGCGCCGACGGGCCGCCGCGGCAGCCGGTCCCGCGAGCTCCAGCCTGCGTGACCGGCTCGCCGTCACCCCGCCGGGGCGCCGGCTGGGCACGGTGCTGGAGATCGTGCGCGCCCAGGTCGCGGTGGTGCTCGGCTACGCCGACGCCGACGCGGTGGCGCCCGACCGCCCGTACCAGGAGCTGGGTCTGGACTCGGTGACGATGCTCGACCTGCGTAACCGGCTCGGGGCCGCCACGGGCACCGCGGTCGGCGTGACCGCCTGCTACGACCACCCGACACCGCTCGCCACCGCCGGCTGGCTGCTGGACGGCCCGCTCGGCGAGGGGCTGCCCGTCGCCGGCGATCCGGTGCGCACCGAGGCGGCGGCCGGCCTGCCCGCGGTCCGCGACAGCGAGCCCGACGCCGATCCCGTCGTCATCGTCGCGTCCGCGCTGCGCGTGCCCGGCGGTGTCGAGACCCCCGACGCGTTCTGGGAGATGCTCGACACCGGCGCGATCGGCGTCGGCCGGTTGCCCGAGGACCGCGGCTGGGACCGCGAGCAGTTCCTCGCGCTGCGGGCGATGCTGCCCGGCATCGACGTGGTCACCGACGCCGGGTTCGTCGCCGATGCCGCCGGCTTCGATCCCGAGCTGTTCGGGATCACACCGGAGGAGGCGCTGGTCATGGACCCGCAGCAGCGACTGCTGCTGGAGCTGGCGTGGGAGACGTTCGAGCGGGCCGGCACCGACCCGCACGGCCTCGCCGGCAGCCGGGTCGGGGTGTACCTCGGCACGTTCTTCCAGAACTACATCGGCGACCTGCGCCGCGTCCCCGAGACCTCCATGCCCTACGTCTCCACCGCCACCGGCTCGCCGTTCGCCTGCGCCCGCGTCGCCTACGCGCTCGGCCTCGACGGGCCGACGCTGACCGTCGACACCGGCTGCTCGTCGTCGGCCATCGCGCTGCACCTGGCCACGCAGGCCGTGCGGGCGGGGGAGTGCACGTCGGCGCTGGTCGGCGGCATCACCGTGATGGCGTTCCCGGCCGCGTTCCCCGACCTCGGCGGGATGTCGCCGGACGGGCGCTGCCGCTCCTTCTCCGGCGACGCCGACGGCACCGGCTGGGGCGAGGGCGCCGGGATGGTGCTCGTCGAGCGGCTGTCGGAGGCGCGCCGGCACGGGCACCCCGTGCTGGCGGTGGTCCGCGGCTCTGCGGTCAACCACAACGGTTCCGGCAACGGCCTCTCGGCCCCGAACGGGCCGTCACAGCGCGTGGTGATGGAGCGCGCGCTGGAGGCGGCCGGGTTGGCAGCCACCGACGTCGACGCCGTCGAGGGTCACGGCACCGGCACCCTGCTCGGCGACGAGATCGAGGCCGAAGCCGTCATCGCCGCCTACGGGGCCGACCGCGGCGCCGCGGCGCCGGTGCTGCTCGGCTCCACCAAGGCCAACACCGGCCATCCGCACGCGGCGTCGGGCGTGCTCGGCGTGATCGCGGCAACACTCATGCTGGCGCACGACCACCTGCCTGCCGTGGCGCACGCGGAGAACCCGCTCCCGCGCCTCGACGGCTCCACCGGGGTGCGGCTGCGCACCAGCGCCGCGCCGTGGCCGCGGGCCGACCGCCCGCGTCGCATCGGGGTGTCGTCGTTCGGCGGCAGCGGCTCCAAGGCCCACATCGTGTTGGAGCAGGCACCGCCTGCGTTGCCGACCGAAGACCGTCCGGATCCGCAGGTGCTGGCCTTCCCGCTCTCGGCAGCAACGACCGACGCGCTGCAGGCGCTGGCCGGCCGGCTGCGCGACGCCGTCGCCGACGGGCAGGCGCTGCCCGACATCGCCCGCACACTGGGTACCGGCCGGGCGGCGTTGCCCAGCCGCGCCACCGTCGTCACCGGTGACCGTGCTGAGCTGGTCGCAGCGCTGGACGCCCTGGCCGACGACCTCGAGCACCCGGCGCTGCGCACCGGCACCCCTGCCGTCCGCGCCCCGGGCGGGGACCTGCTTGCTCTGGCCTTCACGGACAACCCCGCCGGCACGTCCGCGCTGTTCGGCGGGACCGACTCGGAAGGTGTCGCCGCGGCTGCCGCACTGGCGGCACTGGGGATCGTCCCGGACGTCGTGATCGGTGCCGGCCGCGGCGAGCTCGTGGCCGCCGAGGTGGGCGGTCTGCTCACCGCGGACGATGTCGCCGCGGTCGTCGCCGGTCGCCCGGTCTCCCCGCGCCTGCCGCGGGTGCCCTGCTTGACCGCCGCGGGCGCCGAGATCGACCCGGTCGCGCCGGGCGACAGCTCCGGCGACCTGACCGCCCATGCCCCCGTCACCCTCGTCGTGGACGGGGACCGGATCAGCGTGGCCGGTGCCGCCGCGGAGACCCTGATGGACGTGCTCGCCGAGGCCTGGCGCCACGGGGTGCCGGTCGACTGGGCCGCCGCGTTCGGCCCCGGCGCCGTCGCGGACCTGCCGACCTACCCGTTCCGCAACCGCCCGTTCTGGCTGGGCGCCACGAGCGAGGACGTGCCGGAGGACCTGCGGACCGAGCCGGACGAGACGGTGCGCAAGGCCGTCATCACCGAGTACTACCGCCGGCTCAACGCCGGTGATCTCGACGGCGTCGTCGAGATGTTCGCCGAGGACGGGCGCATCGAGGACCCGCTGGGGCAGCCACCCGCGGTCGGCCACGACGCGTTGCGGCGCTTCTTCGAGGTGACCATCAAGCAGGGTGACATCCGGGACCGGGTCGGCCCGATGGTGGCCGCGCACGACGGGCGCAGCATCGCCGTGTCCGTCACCGCCGACATGATCAATGTCCAGGATCCGGACGGCGGTCGCGTCGAGGTCGAGGCGATCATGACCTTCCAGGTCGACGGGCGCGGCCGGATCACCGAGGCCCGCACGTTCTGGGGCGCCTCCGACGTGACGTTCGCGGTTCCCCAGGACGGGGTGCAAGCCCGGATTTAGCGCTGCCCCCGAGCATCGGAACCACGGAACGCGACGCGCCCACGCCGGCAGTCATGCCGCGGCGGGACGGCTCCACGGGGAGGCAGGCCTGATGGCCAACGAGGAGAAGCTGCGCGAGTACCTGCGGCTGGTCACCGACGATCTGCGGCAGACCCGCAGGCGTCTCGACGAGATCGAGGACAGGGCGCGGGAGCCGATCGCCGTCGTCGGGGCCGGCTGCCGGTTCCCGGGCGGGGTGCGCTCGCTGGACGACCTGTGGCAGCTCGTCGACGGGCAGGTCGACGCGATCGGCCCGTTCCCGCGCGACCGCGGCTGGGACGTCGAGGGCGTCTACGACCCCGATCCGGACGTGCAGGGCCGCACCTACGTGCGGGAGGGCGGCTTCCTCGACGACGTCGCCGGCTTCGACGCCGCCCTGTTCGGCATCTCCCCACGGGAGGCGCTCGCGATGGACCCGCAGCAGCGGGTGCTGCTGGAGACGGTGTGGCAGGCGCTGGAGGACGCCGGCATCCCGGTCCGGTCCCTGCGCGGCAGCGACACCGGCGTGTACGTGGGCGCGGGCCCGTCGAACTACCTCGTGGGCATGGAGGAGGTGCCGGCCGGCGTCGAGACGTACTCGCTGACCGGCAACGTCGGCAGCGTGGTGTCCGGTCGGGTGTCGTACACGTTCGGGCTGGAGGGCCCGGCCGTCACCGTCGACACCGCGTGCTCGTCGTCACTGGTGGCGCTGCACCACGCGGTGCGCGCGCTGCGGGCGGGGGAGTGCTCGGCCGCGCTCGTCTCCGGGGTCACGGTGCTCGCGAGCCCGCGGCTGTTCGTCGACTTCAGCCGGCAGCGCGGCCTCGCCCCCGACGCCCGGTGCAAGCCGTTCGCGGCCGCCGCCGACGGCACGATCTGGGGCGAGGGCGCCGCCACCGTGGTGCTGGAGCCGCTGTCGCGTGCCCGCGCCCACAACCGGCGCATCCTCGGCGTGATCCGCGGATCGGCGATCAACCAGGACGGCGCCAGCAGCGGGCTCACCGCGCCCAACGGGCCGGCCCAGCAGCGGGTCGTCCGGGCGGCGCTGCAGGACGCGGGCCTGCGACCGGGCGACGTCGACGTCGTGGAGGCGCACGGCACCGGCACCCGCCTCGGCGATCCCGTCGAGGCACAGGCGCTGCTCGCCACCTACGGGCGCGACCGCAGCGACCGCCCGCTGTGGCTCGGGTCGGTCAAGTCCAACATCGGCCACACGGCCGCCGCGGCCGGGCTCGCCGGCCTGCTGAAGATGCTCGCCGCCATGCGGCACGGGCAGCTGCCGGCGTCGCTGCACGTGGATGCGCCCACCCCGCACGTCGACTGGGCGTCCGGCGCGGTGCAGGTGCTGGCCGAGCCACAGCCGTGGGCACCGGGGGACCGGCCGCGCCGGGCCGCGGTGTCGGCGTTCGGGATCAGCGGCACCAACGCGCACGTCGTGATCGAGGAGGCACCCACCGAGGAAGCCGCCGCCGCGGGGAGCACGGACGCCGTCCTCCCGTGGGCCGTGTCCGCCGGCTCCGGCGCCGCAGTGAGCGCGCTGGCCACCGCACTGCTCGACGTGCCCGGCGCCCCCGACGACATCGCCGGCTCGCTGCTGGAGCAGCGGTCGCCGCTGGACCACCGGGCCGTCGTCATCGGGTCCGACCGGGCCGCGATCGACCGTGGGCTGCGCGCGCTCGCCGCGGGCGAACCGGCCGCCGGCCTCGTCCGCTCCCGCGTGCCGACCGGCGGCGGGGTCGCGTTCGCGTTCCCCGGCCAGGGTGCGCAGTGGGCCGGCATGGGCGCCGAGCTGGCCCGCACCCACCCGGCGTTCGCCGACGCGCTCGACGAGTGCGGGGCCGCGCTGGCCCCGCACCTCGATCCCGTACTCGGCACGTCCGTCGTCGACGTGCTGCGTGCCGGCCCGTCGCCGGAGCACCTGGACCGCGTGGACGTGGTGCAGCCGCTGCTGTGGGCGCAGATGGTCGCGCTGGCGCGGCTGTGGGAGTCGGTCGGGGTGCGCCCCGACGTCGTGGTGGGGCACTCGCAGGGCGAGATCGCCGCCGCCTGCGTCGCGGGCGCCCTCTCGCTGGAGGACGGCGCCCGGCTCGTCGCCGTGCGCTCGCGCGTGCTGCGCAGCCTCGCCGGCCGCGGCGCGATGGCGGTCGTGGGGCTGTCCGAGCAGGACGCGGCCGCCCGGGTCGCGCCCTGGGCGGGCGAGGTCGCCGTCGCCGCCGTGAACGGACCGGCCACCGTGCTCGTGTCCGGGACGGTCGACGGTGTCGACCGCGTCGTCGCCGACTGCGCCGCCGACGGGGTCTGGACCCGGGCCGTCGCCGTCGACTACGCCTCGCACGCCCCCGTCGTCGACGAGGTGCGCGACGAGCTGCTGGCCGAGCTGGGCGACGTCCGGCCCGGGCCGACCCGGCTGCCGATGCACTCGACGGTGACCGGCGAGATCGTGTCCGGCGCGGAGCTCGACGCCCGCTACTGGTTCGACAACCTGCGCAACCAGGTGCGGTTCGCCCCGGTGCTGGCGCAGCTGCCCGACGCCGGGATCGCCACCGTGATCGAGATCAGCCCGCACCCGGTGCTGCGTCCCGCGATCACCGAAACCGCCGCTTCGCTCGACGCCGAGCTGGGCGCGTGCGAGTCGCTGCGCCGCGACGACGGCGGGCGCGACCGGTTCGTCACCTCCGCGGCGGAGGCATGGACGCAGGGGGTGCCCGTCGACCTGCGTGCGGCGGCCGCGGGTCCGGCAGCGGGGGCGCCCGTCGCGCTCCCGACCTACCCCTTCCAGCGCCGCCACTTCTGGCTCGACGAGCGCCGCGCCCCGTCCGCGTCCACGGCCACCGCGGTGCCCCCGCGGCACGAGGTGCGCTGGATCTCGGCCGAAGTGCCGCCGCCAGGCGCGCCGCTGGGCCGGTGGCTGGTGGTGCGCCCGGTGGCCGACGGCGTGCCCACCGGTGCCGCGACCGCCTGCGTCACCGCGCTGGAAGCCGCTGGCGCCGAGGTGACCGCGGTCGAGCTGGACGCCGCCGGGACCGACCGGGAGACCATCGCCGACCAGCTCCCGGACCTCGCCGGCCACACCGGCATCCTGTCGCTGCTCGCGATCGACGAGCGCCCCCATCCCCAGGCGCGCAGCGTGAGCTGCGGCCTCGCCGCCACCGTCGCGCTGGGCCAGGCGCTCTCCGCCGCCCCCGGCACCGCACCGCTCTGGTGCGTCACCACGGGCGCGGTGGCTGTCGGCGAGGACCGCAGCTACCTGCATCCCACCCAGGCCGCGGTCGCCGGCCTGCGCCGTGCCGCCGTGCTCGAGGACCCGCACGTGTGGGGTGGGCTCGTCGATCTTCCCGGCGACGTCGGGGACGGCGAGAGCCCCGACGTGCGGGCCCTGCCGATCGTGCTGGCCGCCGCGGCCGGCCGGGACGACGAATGGGCGGTGCGCGGCGGGGTCGCGCACGTCCGGCGGATCGTCACGGTGCGCTCGACCGCCGGCCGCCCCTGGACGCCGCGCGGCACCGCACTGGTCACCGGCGGCACCGGCGCGCTCGGCCTGCGGATCGCGCGCAGGCTGCTGGACCGGGGTGTGGACGACGTCGTGCTCGTCGGCCGCTCGAGCGGCGCCACCGCAGTCGACGCGGTGCTGGACGCCGATCCGCGGGTGCGGGTGGTCGGCTGCGACATCTCCGATCCCGACGCGGTGCGCGGGTTGCTCACGTGGCTGCGGTCGGAGGACCGGGTGGTCCGCACGGTCGTGCACGCCGCCGGCTACGTGGAGCTGCGCGCGTTCTCCGACCTCGACCTGGACCACCTGCGGCGGGTGCACGCCGCGAAGGCCGCGGGCGCGGCCAACCTCGACGCCTACCTCGACGACGACGTCGAGTCGGTGCTGTTCTGCTCGTCGATCACCGGCACGTGGGGCAGCGCCGACCACGCCGGCTACGGCTCGGCCAACGCCTTCCTCGACGCGCTCGCCACCGCCCGCCGGGCTCGCGGCCGCTCCGCCAGCTCGCTGGCGTGGGGGGTGTGGGACGCCGGCAGCGACCGCGACGCCCCCGACCGGGCCGCCGAGCGCGCCGCGATGATCGCGCGGGCCCGGCGCTCGGGGCTACTCCCGATGACGCCCGACGCGGCGCTGGGCCGGCTCGACACCGGTGCCGGCACCGAGCCCGTCGAGATCCTCGCCGACGTGGAGTGGGAGCGGATGGCGGAGCTGTTCTCGCTGGTCCGCCCCACCGCGCTGTTCGACGAGGTGACCGCGGCCGCGATCCCGGATGGCGCGGAGCCGGAGCCGGAGAAGACCGCGTTCGTCGCGTCCTTGCGCGAGCTGCCCGCGGCGCGGATCGGTGCCGCCGTCCTGGACCTGGTGCGCCGGCACACCGCCGCTGTGCTCGGTTTCGCGGGTCCCGACGACGTGCCGGCCGACCGCGCGTTCCGCGACCTCGGCATGGACTCGGTGACGGCCGTCGAGCTGCGTTCCGCCCTGGCCGTCGCGACCGGGTTGACGTTGCCGCCGACCCTCGCGTTCGACCGGCCCACCCCGGAAGCGCTGGCCCGCTTCGTCACCTCCGAGCTCGCCGGCCCCGCGGCGGCCGCGCCGGCCGCTCCGGTGATCGCCGCTCCGGCGCCCGCCGACGATCCCGTCGCCATCGTCGGGATGGGGTGCCGCTACCCGGGCGGGGTGTCCTCGCCCGAGGAGCTGTGGGAGCTGGTGGAGCGCGGCGGCTCGGTGATCGGCGAGATGCCGGGCGACCGCGGCTGGGACGTGGCCGGGCTGTTCGACCCGGACCCGGACGCCGTGGGACGCACGTACTGCACGCGCGGCGGGTTCCTCGACGACGCGGCCGGGTTCGACGCCGAGTTCTTCGGGATCTCCCCGCGTGAGGCACTGGGGATGGACCCGCAGCAGCGGTTGCTGCTGGAGGTGGCGTGGGAGGCGATCGAACGGGCCGGCCTGGACCCACGCGCACTCGCCGGCACCCGCACCGCCACGTACGTGGGCGCCAACCAGCCCGAGTACGGCATCCCGGTGCCAGAGGGCGCCGACCGCGGCGGCTACCTCGTCACCGGCAGCAGCGCGAGCGTGCTGTCCGGGCGCCTGGCCTACGTGCTGGGCCTGGAGGGTGCGGCCCTGACCGTCGAGACGGCGTGCTCGTCGTCGCTGGTCGCGCTGCACACCGCGCTCACGGCGCTGCGGACGGGCGAGTGCGACCGCGCGGTCGTCGCCGGCGTCGCGGTGATGGCGAGCCCGACCGCCTCGATCGAGTTCTCCCGCCAGCGCGGGCTCGCCCCCGACGGGGTGTGCAAGGCGTTCGCCGAAGGCGCCGACGGCATGGTGCTGGCCGAAGGGGTCGGCGTGCTCGTGCTGGAGCGGCTGACCGATGCGCAGCGCGACGGCCGCCGCGTCCGCGCGGTGGTGCGCGGATCGGCCGTCAACCAGGACGGTGCCTCGAACGGGCTGACCGCACCGTCGGGCCCCGCGCAGGAGCGGGTGATCCGGGCGGCGGTGGCCTCGGCCGGGCTCGGCCTCGCCGATGTGGATCTCGTCGAGGCGCACGGCACCGGGACGGCGCTCGGCGACCCGATCGAGGCCGGCGCGCTGCTGGCCACCTACGGCCGCGAGCGGCCGACGGACCGGCCGCTGTGGCTGGGTTCGGTGAAGGCGAACATCGGACACACCCAGGCCGCCGCCGGGGTGGCCGGGGTGATCAAGGCCGTGACCGCGCTGGAACGCGGCACGGTGCCCGGATCGCCGCTGCCCGGCGGCCCGTCGTCGATGGTCGACTGGACCTCGGGCTCCGTGGAGGTGCCCGAGGACATGCGGGACTGGCCCCAGGTCGACCGACCCCGCCGTGCCGCCGTCTCGTCGTTCGGGGTGTCGGGCACCAACGCGCACGTCGTCCTGGAACAGGCGCCCGAGACCGCCGAGATCATCGAGCGCGGCACCGGCACCATCACCTGGACGTTCTCCGCGCACTCCGAGAGTGCGCTGCGCACCCGCGCGACGCTGCTGGCCGAGCTCGCCGAACAGCCCGGCACCGATCCGGCCGACGTTGCCCATGCGCTGGCCGCGACCGCCGGTTCGCTGGCGCACCGCGCCGCCGCCTGGGCCCCCGACACCGCGTCGCTGGCCAGGGAGCTGCGCCGGATCGCGGCCGCCGAGGCCGGCGGCGTCGACGTGGCGCCCGCCGAGCTCGGACAGCCCTCGGGTGCCGCCTGCGGCTGCCGCGTCGACGACGGCGGGCCGGTGTGGGTGTTCTCCGGCCAGGGCGGGCAGTGGGCCGGCATGGCCGCGGGACTGCTGACGTCGTCACCGGTGTTCGCCGAGGCCTTCGCCGAGGTGGCTGCGGCACTGCGGGAGTTCGTGCCGTGGGACCCGACCGAGGTCCTGACCTCGGGGGACGACGCGTGGCTGGCGCGCACCGAGCAGGTGCAGCCGCTGCTGTGGGCGGTCATGGTGGCGCTCGCGCGGTGGTGGCGCGCGATCGGTGTGGAGCCGGGCGCCGTCGCCGGCCATTCCCAGGGCGAGGTGGCTGCGGCCGTCGTCGCCGGGGTGCTCTCGGTGCGGGACGGCGCCCGCGTGGTGTGCGCGCGGTCCCGGCTCGTCGCCACGGTCGAGGGCGGCATGGCGGTCCTGACCGGCACCGACGCTGCCGTCCGCCGATGCCTCGACCAGCGGCCCGACGTGTCGGTGGCCGCGCGCAACAGCCCCGCCGAGACGATCGTGTCCGGGCCCGTCGCCGCGATCGACGAGCTGGTGGCGGCCCCGCCGGAGGGTGTCCACGCCCGCCGGGTCAAGGTCGACTACGCCGCGCACTCGGCGAGCGTCGAGGCCGTCCGCGACGAGCTGGTGGCCGAGCTGGCCGGCATCGAACCGACCCGCGGAGAGCTCGCCTGGTTCTCCACCGTGACGGGGGAGTGGAACGACGGGAGCGGCGCCGACGCCGACTACTGGTACCGCAACCTGCGTGAGACCGTCGAGTTCGGACCGGCCGTCGCGGCGCTGGCCGCGACCGGCCACCGCCACTTCGTCGAGGTCTCGCCGCATCCCACGCTCGCCACGGCCGTCACGGACGTGCTGGCAGCCCACGGCGCACCCGGCCGGGTCACGACGACGCTGCGCCGCGACCAGGACGGTCCGGAGGTGCTGCTGGCCGCGGCCGCGCAGGCGTGGATCGGCGGCGCGGGGATCGACTGGCCCGCACTGCTGCCCGCCGGCGACCCGCGCCGCGCCGACGTGCCGTCCTACCCGTTCGAGCACACCCGCTACTGGCTGGCGCCCGTCCGCGCCGGCGCGGTCGACGCCGAGGTCGACGTGTCCCGCTGGGGCTACGCCGAGGAGTGGGTGCCCGCACCCGCATCCCCGGCCGCGCCGCGTCCGGGCACCTGGGCGGTGTTGACCCCGGCAGGAGCGGATCCGGCGCTCGCGCCGCTGCTGTCCGCGGCCGTGGCCGCTGCCGGCGGGACCGCCGCGGTCCGCGAGATCGCGGCGGACCTGCCCGCGGCGGCCGTCGAGCTGGCTGCCGAGCCCGACGTGGTCGCGGTCGTCTCGGCACTCGCCGCCGACGCCGTCCCGGTGCTGGTCGACGCGCTCGCCGCAGCTGGTCGCACCCGGCCCGCCCGGCTGTGGTGCGTCACCAGCGGGGCCACCGGAGACGCGCCCGCAGACCCGGTGGCCGCCCAGGTCTGGGGCATCGGCCGAGTCGCGGCGCTGGAGGAGCCCGCGGTCTGGGGCGGCCTACTGGACCTGCCGCCCGATCTCTCCGAGGCCTCCGTCGCGACGGTCGCGGCCGCGCTCGGCCACGGCCGCGAGGACCAG
The DNA here is from genome assembly GCA_963727745.1 of uncultured Actinomycetota bacterium. Taxonomy (GTDB): domain Bacteria; phylum Actinomycetota; class Actinomycetes; order Mycobacteriales; family Pseudonocardiaceae; genus Pseudonocardia. Next base: position 817,504 of record CAVSHL010000015.1, on the reverse strand, counting down.
CTCGCCGTCCGCGACGACGAGCTGCTGGCCCGTCGCGTCGTCGAGGCCCCGTTGCGCACGTCCGCGGCCCCCGAGCGGCTTCCCGGCGGCACCGCGGTGGTCACCGGCGGTGTGCTGCCCTACGGCCGCCACATCGGGCCATGGCTGGTGCGCCGCGGCGTCGAGCACGTCGTCGTCGTCCGCGACGAGCACCGCCACCTCGACCTCGTGCCGCCCGCAGCGGCTTTCGCCGCCGCCGAGGAGGAGCTGCGCAGGGAGGTGGAACGGCTCGGCGGCACCGTCGAGGTGGTCGATCCCGACCCCGCCGATCCCGCCGCCGTGGCCGGCGACCACCGCGTCACCGTCCTGGTGCACGCCGAACCCGGCGAACCGCTGGTCGAGCTGCGCGACCTGGCGCCCGGCGACCTCGACGCCGCCGTCGCCCGCCGGGCGGGCAGCGCCGCCGCGCTGGTCGAGCGGGTGACCGGCCCCGATCTCGCCGCCGTGCTCGTCTTCTCGTCGGTGGTGTCGGTGTGGGGTGCGCCGGAGCACGCCGCGCACGCCGCGACCGCCGCCCACCTCGACGCGCTCGCCCGCTCGTGGCGCGCCGCGGGGATCACCGCGACCGTCGTCGCGTGGGGGGTGTGGGACGCCGAGGTCGGCGACGCGCCGGACGCCAGGGCGTTGCTCGACAGGTCCCGCGCCGGCGGGCTCGCCCTGCTCGACCCGCAGGCGGCCGGCCGCGCGCTCGACGCCGTGGTCGCCGCAGGTCCCGCCGACGTCGTGGTGGCCGATGTCGACTGGCCGCGGTTCCGGGAGCTGTACACCTCGGCCCGACCCACCACCCTGTTCGACGGCGTCACCGACGACGGAGCCGACGACGGCCCCGGTCCCGGGGACCGTGCCGAACGGTTGCGGGCCCGGCTCGCCGGCACCGAGGGCGAGCACCGCACCGAGATCGTCCGCGCGCTGGTGCGCGCCGAGGTGGCCGGCGCGCTCGGCCACGACGATCCCGACGCGATCGGCGCCGAGCGCCCGTTCGCCGAACTCGGGTTCGAGTCGGTCACCGCGGTCGACCTGCGCAACCGGCTCGCCAAGGCCACCGGCGCGGCGCTGCCCAGCACGATCGCGTTCGACCATCCCTCGATCACCGCGCTGACCGGGTACCTCCTCACCGAGGTGCTGCCCGCCGCGCGCCCCGAGACCGGTCCGGACCTCGACGCCGAGCTGGACCGGCTGGAGGAGCTGCTGCGGGATCGGGCGGACGGGGCCGAGCGGGTGGCGCTCGCCCGCCGGCTCACCGCGCTGGCCGACCGGCTCACCGGCTCGTCCGGCGGCCCACCCGTCCGGCTCCTGACCTCCGTCGAGCTCGGTCGCCAGGTCGCCCACGGGGACCTCGACGTTCCCGTCGACGCCGACGAGCTCTACTCCATCCTCGATCGCGAACTGGGGGCGTGATGACCGCCGTGGACTCTGCCGATGTCGCTGCCGGCGACGTGCGGGCGCTGCAGTACCTGCGCCGGGCCACCGCCGAGCTGCAGGTGACCAAGCAGCGCCTGGCCGAGCTCGACACCGAGCTCGACGCCACCCGCCACGCGCCCGTCGCCGTGCTGGGGGCGGGTTGCCGCTACCCGGGCGGGATCGGTTCGGCCGAGCAGCTGTGGGCGGCGGTCGTGGAGGGTCGCGACGCCATCACCGGCTTGCCGGCCGACCGGGGCTGGGACCTCAGCGATCCCGCGATCGGCGCGCACCGGGGCGGCTTCCTCGACGGCCTGCCCGATTTCGACGCCGACTTCTTCGGCATCTCCCCGCGCGAGGCCACGGCGATGGCCCCGCAGCAGCGGCTGGCGCTGGAGGTGTGCTGGGAGGCGCTCGAACACGCCGGGATCGACCCCACATCGCTCGCCGGGCAGCAGGTGGGGGTGTTCCTGGGCTCAAACCAGCTGGACTACGGCCTGTCGCTGCCGGAGGTGCCCGCCGAGTTCGCCGGGCACATGACGACCGGTGCGACGGCCAGTGCGGTGTCGGGCCGGGTCTCCTACGTCCTCGGGCTGACCGGCCCGTCGCTCACCGTCGACACGGCGTGCTCGTCGTCGCTGGTCGCCGTCCACCTCGCGCTGCGCGCCCTGCGCGCCGGCGAGTGCACGATGGCGCTGGTCGGCGGCGTGGCGGCCATGGCGAACCCGATGGAGTTCATCGGCTTCAGCGCGCAGGACGGGCTGGCCGCCGACGGCCGCTGCAAGGCGTTCAGCGACACCGCCGACGGGATGGGCCTCGCGGAGGGCGCCGGAGCGCTCGTGCTGGCCCGGCTGAGCGACGTCGAGGACGGCGACCGGCCCGTGCTGGCCGTGCTGCGCGGCTCCGCCGTCAACTCCGACGGTGCAAGCAACGGCCTCATCGCACCCAACGGGCCCGCGCAGCAGCGGGTCGTGCGGGCCGCGCTGGCCGACTCGCGGCTCACCCCGTCCGACATCGACGTGGTGGAGGCGCACGGCACGGGCACGGTGCTCGGCGATCCCATCGAGGCGCACGCGCTGGCCGCCGTGTTCGGCGAACGCGGGGCCGACCTGCCGATCGGCTCGATCAAGTCCAACATCGGGCACACCCAGGCCGCCGCCGGGGTGGCCGGCCTGCTCAAGATCGTGATGGGGATGCGGCACCAGGTGCTGCCACACGGCCAGCACGTCGCGAGCCCGTCGAGCCGGATCGACTGGTCCGGGCTGCGGCTGCTCGCCGAGCCGGAGCCGTGGCCCGCCGGTGCGCGCGTGCGCCGCGCCGGGGTGTCGTCGTTCGGGGTGAGCGGCACGAACGCGCACGTCGTCGTCGAGGAGGCACCCCGGCGCGCACCGGCCCCGGTGAGCGCTCCGACCGTCGCGCCTGCGGCCGCCACCGCGCTCGCGCTGCCGCTGAGCGCCCACACGGCCGGTGCCCTGCGCGCCCAGGCCGACCGGCTGCGCGCGCACCTGCTGGCCGACCCCGAGGCCGACCTGGCCGCCGTCGCCGCCACCCTCGCCACCGGACGGGCCGCCCGCGCGCACCGCGCCGTCGTGCTCGCCGAGCGGGACGATCGCGGCACCGTCCTCGACGCGTTCGCCGCCCTCGCCGACGGCACCTCCCACGACGCCGTCGTGACCGGCCGGGCCGCCGAGGACGCGGCCGTCTTCGTGTACCCCGGACAGGGCGGGCAGTGGGCCGGGATGGGCGCCGACCTGCTGGCGTGCCCGGCGTTCCGCGCCGAGTTCGACGCCTGCGCCGAGGCGCTCGCCCCGTACCTGGACCACTCCCCGCACGACGTCCTCACCGGCGCCGCCGGCGCGCCGCCGTGGAACCGGACCGACGTGGTCCAGCCGGTGCAGTGGGCGGTGTGCGCGGGCCTGACCGCACTGTGGGCCGCGCTCGGCGTGCGCCCGGCCGCCGTCGTCGGGCAGTCCCAGGGCGAGATGGCCGCCGCCGTGGCCGCCGGGGCACTGACCAGGGCCGAAGCCGCGCGCCTCGTCGCGGTCCGCAGCGCGCTGATCGCCGACCTGCCGGGCGACACCGGAGGCATGCTCGCCGTCGTCGAGAGCCCGGACGCGCTGCAGGCCCGCATCGACGCGACAGGGGGCGGGCTCACCGTCGGCGCGTTCAACTCGCCCACGAACGCCGTAGCGTCCGGCCCGACCCCCGCGCTCATGGCGCTGCAGGAGTCGTGCCGGGCCGACGGGATCCGCTGCGGGCGCGTCGACATCGCCTACGCCTCGCACTCCTCGCTCATGGCGCCGATCGAGGAACCGCTGCTCAGCGCGCTGCCCGAGGTCACGTCGGGCGCGCCGCGGGTGCCGATGCAGTCGACGGTGACGGGAGCGCCGGTCACGGAGGGCGCGCTCGACACCGCCTACTGGTACGCCAACCTGCGCGCCCCCGTGCGCCTGGCCGACGCCGTCTCGGCGCTCGTCGGGGCCGGCCGGCGCACGTTCCTCGAGGTCGGCCCGCATCCGGTGCTCGGCGGCGCGATCACCGCCACCCTGGAGCACCTCGATCCCGACAGCGCGGGCACGCTCGCGACGCTGCGCCGCGACCGGCCCGGCTGGCCGCGCTTCCTGCGTGCCGCCGCCGAGGCCTGGACGCGCGGCCTGCCGGTGCGCTGGGCAGCGGCACTGCCCGCGCACACCGGCCGCGCGGTGTTGCCGTCGTCGGTCTACGAGCGGCGCCGCCACTGGCTGGAGGCGCCGGCCGGCGCCGACATGAGATCCGACGTCACCGCCCCGTTCTGGACGGCCGTGGGTAGCGGCGATCCCGATGCCGTCGCCGACGTCGTCGCTCCCGGGGACGCTGCCGCCCGCGGGACCCTCGACGGGCTCGCACCCGCGCTGCCGCTGCTCGCCGAGTGGCACGAGCGCCGCGCGACGGCCGCGACGAGCGAGAGCTGGCGACTGACCCTCGACTGGGTGCCGGTGCCCGACCAGGTGCCCGACGCTTTCCCGGAGCGGCGCTGGCGCGTGCTCTGCGGGCCCGAAGGCCCCGGCGACATCGGCACGGCGTGGATCGAGGCCTGGCGAGAAGCGGGAGTCGTCGTCGAGCTCGGATCCACGGGTTCCGAGCCACCGGACGCCGTCCTGCTGCTCGCCACCGACCTGGCATCGGACGCGTTGCGCCGCCTCGTCGCGGCGGCCGCGCACGACATCGACGCGCCCCTGTGGTGCGTGACCACCGGCGCGGTCGCTGCGGCCGAGGACGATCCCGCCCCGGACCCGGAGGCCGCAGCGCTGTGGGGTGCCGGCCGGGTGATCGCGCTGGAGCGCCCGGACCGCTGGGGCGGGCTCATCGACGTCCCGGCCGAGCCGCGGCTGCTCGCCGTCGACCGGGTGATCGGACTGCTGGACCGCCCGCTCGTCGCGGGCGGCACGGAGGACCAGGTCGCCGTCCGCGAGAGCGGGATGCGGGCCTGCCGGCTCGTACCGGCCCCGGCCGGCGCGTTCGGCACGGGTGTCTGGCGCACCTCGGGCACCGCCGTCGTCACGGGTGGGACGGGCGGGGTGGGCGCGCAGCTGTGCCGCCGGCTCGCCCGCCAGGGCGTCGACCACCTGCTCGTGCTGAGCAGGCGCGGCGCGGACGCACCGGGCGTCGCCGAGCTGCGTGCTGAGTTGGCGGCTGCCGGCCCGGCCGTGACCTTCCGCGCCTGCGATGTGACCGATCCCGATCAACTCGCGGCCGCGCTCGACGACGTGCCCGCGGACGCCCCCGTCCGGTCGGTCTTCCACCTGGCCGGCGTCATGGAGAACGCGCTGCTGGCCGACATCACGCCGGAGTCGCTGGGACGGGTGTGGGCCACGAAGGCGGCCTCCGCGATGGCGCTCGACGCACTGACAGCGGGCACCGAGCTGGACGCGTTCGTGCTGTTCTCGTCCAACGCGGGTGTGTGGGGCAGTGCCGGCCAGTGCTCGTACGCGGCGGCCAACGCCGCCCTCGACGCGCTCGCGGCCGCTCGCGCTGCCCGCGGCGAGCGGGCGCTGTCCGTCGCGTGGGGCGCGTGGGGCGAGGTGGGCCTGTCCACCGACACCGCGGCCGCGGAGCGGCTGACCCGGCGCGGGGTGCTGCCGATGGCGCCCGGTCCCGCCCTCGATGCCCTCGATGCCGCGCTCACGGGCGCGTCGCCGGCCGTCGCGGTCAGCAACACCGACTGGCCGCGGTTCGTCGACACGTTCACGGCGATCCGCGCGTCGCCGCTGGTCGCGGGGCTCGCAGGCGAGACCTGCGAGGATCCCGACGCCGCGGACGAGGGAGACGGCGGCGCCGCGCTCCGGCAGCGGCTGACGGGCCTCGGACCGGAGGACACCGGGCGGGTGCTGCTCGGTCTCGTCACCGCCGCCGCGGGGGCGGCGCTGGGGCGCGCGCCCGACCAGGAACCGCTGCGCAGCGACGTGACGTTCGCCGATGCCGGCACCGACTCGCTCATCGCCGTCGACCTCCGCAACCGCCTCCGCGTGGAAACTGGCCTCGCGCTGCCGGCGACGGTGGCGTTCGACCACCCGACACCCGCGGTGCTGGCCGCGCACCTGGCCGACCTGCTCGACGGGTCCGGCCCGGCCGAGCAGCCCGGCGTGGCGGCGCTCGCCGCGCTGGGTGAGGTGGAAGCGGTGGTGCCGGGGCTGGCCCCCGGTGACCGCGCCGCGCTCGCCGGCCGGCTGCGGGCGCTGCTCGCTGCGTGCGTCCCGGGCGGGGAACCGAGCCCGTCCGGTGGGATGGCGGACGCGTCTGCCGACGAGATGCTCGATCTGATCCGCCGCGAGTTCGGCGATGCCCCGCATGCAGGACGCGACTGAGGAGGTCGACGTGGCGACCGAGACCCGGAGGAAGCGGCTCGCGATCGCGCACTGCGAACGCGTCAACGCCGGAGACCTGGACGGGCTGCTGGCCCTCTACGCACCGGACGTGCGGTTCGAGGACCCCATGGGGTCGGGGGAGCAGGTCGGGCACGACGCGCTGCGCCGCCACGCGGGGATGGCGGTGGAGGCGGGCGTGGTCGAGGAGATGGGCCCGGTCGTCGCTGCCCAGGACGGCGTGCACGCGGCCATCTCCGTGACCGCGTCGCTGTCCTATCTGCCCAACGGGCCCGCGCTGGCCGCGACGGGGGTGCTGTGCCCGCCCGCCGACGAGGGGGCGGCGCGGCTGCGGGTGCGGTACCTGATGGTCATCGGGGTCGGCGGCGACGGGCGCATCGCGACGATGCGCGCGTACTGGGGTCCCGGCGACATCACGGTCGTGACGGGGGCGGCGGAGGTGACCGGCCCGGCTCCCGACAGCGCGTTCGTGCCGATCGCCGATCGTCCTGCGGTCGCGCAGCGGTACGTGGACCTGATGAACGCCGGCGACGTGGACGGCGTGGTCGGGCTGTTCGCGGAGGACGCCCGGCTGGCCGATCCGGCCGGGTCGCCGCCGCTGCACGGGCGGGAGGCGGTGCGTGCCCACCTGGCGCGGGCGGTCGCGGGCGGGGTGCGGGAGGAGGCGCTGGCGCCCACCGGCTCGATGGACGGGCGGAGCGCGGCGATCGGCGCGACCGTGACGATGGCCGCGCCGGAGGTGCCGGCCGGCACCCTGTTGAGGTTCCAGGTGGCCGGGGTACTCGGTCTGGACGGTGCGGGGCGGATCGCGGACCTGCAGGTCATGTGGGGTCGGTCCGACGCCACCCTGGTGGGTGACCCGTCACGGTAATCACAGACATCAGAACTTTCACAACTTTGTGAAGAAGGTGTACGGTGGAGCCACGAAGCAGTTCGGTTCGTGAATCGAGGGTGGACATGTCCGATGCGGTCGACGTCCAGGGACTCACGAAGTCCTTCGGGAGCACGTCGGTGCTCAGTGATCTCAACCTGTCCGTCGGTTCGGGGGAGGTGCACGGATTCCTCGGACCGAACGGGGCCGGCAAATCGACCACCATCCGGATCCTGCTGGGCCTGATCCGGCCGACCTCGGGTCGGATCCGGCTGCTCGGGGGAGACCCGTGGACCGACGCGGTGGAGCTGCACCGCCGGCTCGCCTACGTGCCCGGTGACGTCACGCTGTGGCCGAACCTCACCGGTGGGGAGATCATCGATCTCCTGGCGCGCCTGCGTGGCGGCATCGACGTCGCGCGGCGCGACGAGCTGATCGAGCGGTTCGAGCTCGATCCGCGCAAGAAGGCCCGCACCTACTCCACCGGCAACCGGCAGAAGGTCGCACTCGTGTCCGCGCTCTCGTCGCGGGCCGACCTGCTGATCCTGGACGAGCCCACCTCCGGGCTGGACCCGCTGATGGAGGTCACTTTCCGGAAGTGCCTGATCGAGGAGAAGAACGCCGGCCGCACCGTCGTGCTGTCGAGCCACATCCTGTCCGAGGTCGAGGCGGCCTGCGACCGGGTCACGATCATCCGCAAGGGCCGCACGGTCGAGACCGGCACGCTGGCGCAGCTGCGGCACCTCACCCGCACCACGGTCGAGGCCGAGCTGGCCACCGTCCCGCAGGAGCTGCAGCGCGATCCCGACGTGCACGACCTCAGCGTCGACCACACCGCCGTGAAGTTCCAGGTGGAGCCGCAGCGCATGGATGCGGTGCTGCGGATCCTGGTCGAGGGTGGCGTGCGCAACCTCGTCGCCCACCCGCCGACGCTGGAGGACCTGTTCCTCGAGCACTACCAGAACGCCGGTGACGGGTCCGCGGACGCGGGCCACGGCGGCCGGCACACCCAGCATCTGCAGGGGGCGACGAAATGAATCTCGCAGGCACCGGACAACTCGTCCGCCTGGTGCTGCGCCGCGACCGACTGATCCTGCCGCTGTGGATCCTGCTCGTCACAGCGTTCTTCTCCGGCACGGCGTCGAGCTTCTCCCAGGCCTACCCCACACCGCAGGCGCAGCACGAGTTCGTCGAGAACGTGGTGGGCAACCCGGCGATCGTCGCCGTGATCGGGCCGGTGCTCGGTCCCGGCATCGGCGGGCTGACCGCGTGGCGCATCGGCACCGCCGGCTCCATGATCGTCGCGCTGATCGCGATCCTCGCCGTCGTGCGCCACACCCGCACCGAGGAGGTGGCGGGCCGGCAGGAACTCGCGCGCGCGGCCGCCGTCGGGCGCGGCGCCCACCTGACCGCCGTACTGGCGGTCGTCGGGATCGGCATGCTGCTCATGGCCCTGCTGACCGGCCTCGCGCTCACCGCGCAGCACCTGCCGGCGGCCGGTGCGTTCGCGCTGGCGTTCTCGCTGGCTGCGGTCGGCTGGGTCTTCGCGGGTGTCGCCGCTCTCGCGGCCGAGATCTGCTCCACAGCCAGGGCTGCCGTGGGAGTGAGCGTGGCCGTGCTGGCGCTGGCCATCGTCCTGCGGATGGGGGCCGACGCCGGGGGCGGCACCGGTCCGACGGCCTGGCTGGCGTGGCTCACGCCGACCGGGTGGATGCAGCAGGTGCTGCCGTTCTCCGAGCAGCGCTGGTGGGTCTTCCTCGTGTTCCTGGCGGTCACCGCCGTTCTGCTCGGCGCCGCCTACCGCGTGCGCGACCGCCGCGACATCCGCGAAGGTCTGCTGCCCGACCGGCCGGGGCCTGCGCACGCAGGGCGTGGCCTGAGCTCGGTGTTCGGCCTGGCCTGGCGGCAGAACCGCGGCCTGCTCGTCGCCGTGCTCGTCGGGTACGGGCTGCTGGGCCTCCTGATGGGCAGCGCCGCACCGGGTGCCGCGCAGGCCGGACCGCAGCTCGGCCCGTTCCTGGCCAAGCTCGGCGTCGCCAACGGCGGCGAGGCGCTGGTCACCCTGCTGATCTACGTGTTCGCGGAGATCCTGGCCGCGTACGCGATCATGGTCACGCTGCGTCCGCGGTCCGACGAGACGGGCGGCCTGGCCTTCGTGCTGCTCGCCACGCCGGCGAGCCGGACCAAGTGGGCGCTGAGCCAGTTCGTCATCGTGGTGCTCGGCACCGCCGCGGCGATGCTGGTGCTCGGTGTGACCATCGGGCTCACCTACGGCCTGTCCAGTGGTGACCTCGCCGGGCAGCTGCCCGCGGCTGTCGGCTCGGCGCTGGCCAAGCTGCCCGCCGTCTGGGTGGTGGCCGGGGTGGCTGCGCTGCTGTTCGGGCTCGTGCCCCGCCTGTCGGTGGCGCTGTCCTGGGCAGTGTTCGTCATCGTGCTGGCGCTCGAGATCGGCTGGGAGTTCGGGCAGGTCAGCGACGCCGTGTTCGCCGTCTCGCCGTTCTCGTGGGTCTACCCGCTCGCCGGGCAGGCGCACCTCGGCCCGATGCTGGGTCTCACCGCCGTGGCCGCGGCACTCGGTGTCGGCGGCGTCCTGGCGCTGCAGCGTCGGGACATCGGCTGACCGGCCCAGCACGTCCGCGCGAGCGCGAGAACCAGTCCCACCGCGACCCGAACGAGGAGAACATCGGATGACGCACGTCGACCCGACCCCGGCCCCGGACACCGCCGCTGCCGCGGCCCGGTTCGTCGAGCAGTTCGCGCTCGACTGGTCGCGAGAGGGCTTCCCGCGCATGTCGGCCAGGGCGCTCGCGGCGATCCTGATCTCGGAGAAGGGCCGGCTGTCGGCGGCCGAGCTGTGCGAGCTGCTCGACGTCAGCCCGGCCGCCGTCTCGGGCGCGGTGCGCCACCTCACCGGCGTCGGCCTCGTCGCGCGGGAACGTGAGCGGGGCAGCAAGCGCGACCACTACCGGCTCCTGGACGACGTCTGGTACGAGTCGTTCGCCCGTGCCGACGAGCGGTTCGCGAGCTGGGCGGCCACGCTCGCCATGGCCGTCGACGCCGTCGAGCCGGGATCGGCCGCGGAGCGCCGGCTCGACGACGCCCGTCAGTTCTTCCTCTTCCTCAGGGAGCACTTTCCCCAGCTCATGGCGTCGTGGAAGGAAAGACGCGGCCAATAGCGCTGCTGCGCCGCGCCGCGGCCTCTGACAGGTGCCCGTCCCGGTCCCCTCCCGGGGCGGGCACCGCTTCGTGGCGCACCGCAACGCGGCCGGCCCGCTCGGGGACAAGCCGTCCCGGCCTCGAACCCGGATGTCCCGATAAGGGGGTCGCGGTCCCGGTGAGGGGCCCGCTTAGGGGTCCCAGGCACCCGGACCGGCATTAGCTTTGCTCTCAGCAACGGTTCCGGGGGGAACCGGTCGAGTGATTCCAGCCTCGTGATCGACCCTCGGCACCACGTTCAGGAGGGGAGATCGACGTTGCGTTACGAGGTTCTGGGTCCGCTCCGACTCGTAGACCGGATGACGACCCGAGAGATCAATTCTGGTAAGACCGAGAATCTGCTGACCAGCCTTCTCGTCAGCAATGGCCACAGCCTGTCGGGGGATCAGCTGATCCAGGAGATGTGGGGGCAGTGCCCGCCGCGCCTTCCGCGGGCAGGACTGCACGTCTACGTCTCCCAGCTGCGCAAGACACTGTCCGACCTGGGGGCCGCCAGCTCCCTCGAGACTGTTCCGCAGGGATACCGGCTCGACCTGGGCCCGGACCGCTTCGACTTCCACGACGCCCTCGACGCGGCCCGCTCCGCCCGGACCGCGCTCGTCGGCGGCGACAACGCGGCCGCGGTGCGGCTCTCCGACGCGGGCCTGAAGGCCTGGCGCGGTGCCCCGCGGATGGCCGACACCGGTCCGATCCTCGAAGGCTTCGCCGCGTCCGTGGAGGAACTGCGCCTCGAGCTCCGCGAGATCAACATGTCGGCGCGCGTGCTGCTCGGCGGAGACCGGAGCCTGATCAACTCCCTGCATGCGCTCGTCGCCGAGTACCCGCTGCGCGAGAGCTTCTACTCGCACCTGATGCTGGCGCTGTACGAGCGCGGACGCCAGGCCGAGGCGCTCATCATGTACCAGCGGGCGTGCATGCTCCTCGACGAGGAGCTGGGCGTGCTACCTGGGCCGGAGCTGCGGCGGACCCATGCCGCGATCCTCGGCACGGAGGTCGACAAGCGGTCGCTCGTGCTGGACCGCTCCGACGTCCGGTCGATCGCATGACCACCGTGGCGGTGGGGGTCGCGCCGGTGCTTCCGGCCGCGTGCTCCTACGGGGACGACAGCCTGCCTGCGACCGAGTGGGAACGCATTTTTCCTTGTCCTGTCACGGAGTGTTGGCTCCATCTCGATCTGACGGTCGATCCGCGCGAGTTGGTGTGCCGACAGCCGTCGTGCTGCAACCCCGCACATCGGAAACCGTCGGTTTGACGGATCGCAGCAATATGTTCGGCACCCGTACATTCAACCCGGATGGTCGCGACCTCGAGGCGACTTTCGGGGATGTGAGACGGTGGGCACCAACGGTTAGAGTCCGACCCGACGGGGTAACCCGATCGTGTTGTCAGGGTTGGTGACTTTACGGCCGGTCACTGGCGACGTAGGTACCCGCGCCGGGTGGATACGCCGATCTTCGATGCGCGGCTCTTCCCGGCGTGATCGCCTCGTGATCCCGTCGGGATCGGTGCCCGCGCCGCAGGGTCGGCACGGACGCGCCACACCAGGCGCGTCATGCGGGGGGGCGACATGGGGGCTGATCGACGTCAGCAACTGCACGACGTGCTCCGGTTCGTCGTGTTCGAACGGTGCTTCCGACAGCGGACGGTGGTGCTCGGGGGAGCGGTCGGCTCGGGCCGGACGTCCTTGCTCTGGGCGCTCGCGGACGAGGTCCCCGACGACTTCCTGGTGCTGCGGGCCGCGGGCTCCCGCGCGGAGCAGGACGACGACCACGGTGTGATCGGGCAGCTCTTCACACACCCGGATCTGGCACCCGGCGTCGTGGCCGCGGTCGAGGAGCTGACGGCGCTGCGGGCCGAGCTCGGCGGCGCCGCCGAGCAGGACGGTCGGATCCGGCGGGCGCTGCAGAAGCTCGCGCAGGCCCTGGTCGTCGCGACGGCCGAGCGGCCGGTGGTCATCCTGCTCGACGACAGCCACCTCGCCGACGAGGCCTCGCTCGAGGATCTCGGCGTCCTGTGGCGGCGGATGGCGACGGCCGATGTGGCCGTCGTGATCACCGCCCAGCAGCCTGCGCCCGCGCGCCGACACCAATGGCTCGACGAGGTCGCCGTGCACCCGCGGACCCGGCACGTTCTGCTCGAGCCGCTCACCGACGTGGAGATCGAGGCCCTGCTCGCCGCCCGGATGGGCGGGGCGGAAGCCCGCGCGTGCGCGGCGTCCGCGCTCGAGATCACCGGCGGCAGCCCGCTGCTCGCGTCCGGCCTCGCCGTCGACCAGCCGATCCTGCCGCCCGGCAGCACCGGATCCGGCGAGTTGGTGCTCGGCGCGGAGTTCACCCGGCGGGTAACGACCTGCCTGGACAGCCTCGGGCCGTCGGCGGCAGCGGTCGCCAGGGTGCTCGCGGCCCTGCACCGCGCCGACGGCGAGACCGTCGCCGCGGAGATGGTGTCGGTGATCGCGCGCGCCCTCGACATCGACGTCGCCGACGTCGAGCCGCGGCTCGCCGAGCTCGAGAGTGCGGGCCTGGTCGCCGCGGGGCGCTTCCGCAGCGATGTGGCGGCCGAGGCGGTCGTAGCGGGCACCCCGCCCGAGGATCGGGCGGAGCTGTTCGGCCGGATCGCCGAGATCGTCCACTTCGACGGCGGCAGCGGTGAGGTCGTCGCCCCGCTCCTCGACGAGGCCTCCGAGGCGCCGCCCGAGTGGGGGGTCGACGTGCTGTGGACCGCCGCACTCGACGACCTGCGGCGCGACCGCGTGGACGCAGCCCTGCCGCGGCTGGCAGCGGCGGCCCGCGGCACGCGCGACCCGGCCCGCGCCGCGGCCGTCAACTTCCTGCGGCTGCGATCGGAGTGGCGCACCAACCCGGTCGCCGCCGGCGAGCTGCTGGACCAGTCGGTCCAGGCCGCTGTCGACGGACTCCTCGACCCGGCCGAGGTCCAGCAGCTCTACTGGTACCTGGCGTGGTACGGCCACGTCGACCACCTGCGCGCGCTGAGCGCCCGCGGCGCCGGCCCGTCGCGCGGGCCGGAGGACCAGCGCTTCGTCGGCCTGCTCGTGCCGTCGGCGTTCACCCCCGAGGGCGGATCCAGCGCTGGCCGTCAGCCCCGACCCGCACGGCCCGACCAGCCCGCCCCGGGCGAGCTGCAGGGCGACCGGGTTGCGCGCCGGGGCCGGTTCGCGCAGCTGGTGCACACCATGCGGACGGGTGCGGCGGCCGGCGACATCGCCGATGCGGCGGCCCCGATGCTCGCCTCGCCGTTCCTGGACGAGACCTTCGAGTCCCACATCACGGCGCTCACCGCGCTGCTGCAGGCCGAGCGGCACACGGAGGCGATCGCGCACACCGAGGAACTGCTCGAGGAGGTGGGGCAGCGCAACGCGCCGACGTGGATGGCGATCCTGCAGTCCATGCGCGCGGAACTGCACCTGCGCTCCGGCGAGGTGAAGGCCGCGCACTCCACGGCCGCGGCCTCGATCTCCACCATCGGCCTGAACGGCTGGGGGGTCGGGCTCGCGATCCCGTTGGGAACGGCCGTGCTCGCCTGCGTCGCGCAGGGTCGGCACGCGGAGGCGGCGTCGCTGCTGCAGACCCCGCTGCCCCCCGAGACCTTCGAGACCCGGTTCGGACTGGCCGTCCTCCGGGCGCGCGGCGTCGCCAGCCTCGCCCTCGGGTCGGCGGAGGAAGCGCACGCGACGTTCCTGCAGTGCCGGTCGCTGGCGCTGTCCTGGGACATCGACGCCCCCACCTACGCACCGTGGCGCACCGATCTGGCCAGTGCGAGCCTCATGCTCGGCGACCACGACGCGGCCCACCGGCTGGCACGGGCGCACCTGGAGCGGCACGCGACGGCGGGCCCGCGCGTGCGGGGGCTCGCGGCCCAGGTGCTGGCTGCCACCCTGATAGGCCCGGAACGGCTCGAGGTCCTCGCCGAGGCCGTCGATCTCCTGCAGCGCTCGGGCGACCGGTACTCGCTGGCCGGTGCGCTCGTCGATCTCGGACACGCGCACGAGGCCGCCGGCAACGACACCGACGCGCGTGTCGCTGCCCAGCGGGCCGCCGCACTGGCGCGCTCCTGCGGCGCCGATCCACTGCTCTCCGATCCGCTGATCGTCCGCTGCACCGGCCCGGGATCGGGGCACGAGGCCGGCGCCGATTCGGTGTTCCTGACCGACGCCGAACAACGCGTCGCCGTTCTTGCTGCCGGCGGTCATTCGAACAAGAGCATCAGCAAGGAACTGTTCATCACCGTCAGCACGGTCGAACAGCATCTCACCAGGGTGTATCGAAAGCTGGGAATCGCGCGTCGCCGCGATCTGCGCATGCGTCTCGCGCAGTTCACACTCGCCCCGGGCGGCTGAGCACACCGTTAGGGGTACCCGCCGCGGGCGGCTAGGGGCCCGCCAGGGGTTGAGTGGCCAATATCTCTCGCTAAACTCGTTGTTGTATTCGCCACAGCTGTTGGCAGCGGGGGATCCGGGTCGCCAGATATTGGATCCGGTGCCGGCGGGACGATATCCATGCGTATTCGGTCCTGCTCGTTCCACGTCGACGGCGGTGCATCCGAGAACCACGAGAACGGGGGACGACATCGTGAGCATCGACGGAAACCTGGCCCGGACCGACGCAGAGTTGGTCGAGGTGGTCCTGGAGGGTGGCCCCCACGGCATCCCCACGACCATGCAGGCGCCGCGCGGATCTGCCAACGACCGCATCAAGATCCCGCACCTCAACGGCTACGAGCACTTCGACCTGGACACCACCACGGTCAACTGCGTGCCGCGGCGCTTCTTCTGGACCATGCGGACCCGAATCGCGGAATGAGTCGCGGCAACGGCCGGCCCTGATCGGCTCGATCGCGACGCGATCGTGGCGACCGGTCAGCGGTGCGCCGCGGGCACGAGGAACGACACCGCGGTGCCCTGCTCGCCCGCATCGACGGTGACGTCGTCGGCGATGCGGCGCACCACCACCAGGCCGAGGCCGCCGGGGCGGCCGTCGGCGGGTGTCGGTGGCTGCCAGCGGCCGGTGTCGCGGACGGTCGCGCGCACGGCGCGCGACGCCAGCTGCTCCAGCTCCAGCTCGATCCCGCCCGGCGGTGCCGTGGCGGGACGGTCCACGTAGGCGTGCTCGACGGCGTTCGTCGCCGTCTCGCCGATCGCGAGCTGCAGGTCGTCGATCTGGGCGGCAGGTAGCCCGGACCGCGTCGACCAGTCCGTGACGAGCTCGCGCAGCTCGGCCAGCGACTCCGGCACCGCGGGCAGGGACGTCCGCGCGGGCGCGGGTAGCCACCGCAGCACCACGAACGCGACGTCGTCGCCAGGTGCGTTCTCGCCCACCAGCCCGTCGAGCACGGCGTCGGCGATCACGTCGACGGGCTGGCTCCGGTTCTCGTCGACGATGGCGCGGAGCCGGTCCAGCCCGACGTCGATGACCTCACCGCGGCGCTCGACCAGCCCGTCGGTGTAGGCCACCAGCAGGCTGCCGGGGGCGATCCGCCGGCTCGCCTGCGTGTACGGCCGCCGGCCCCGCACTCCGAGCACCACCCCGGAGCCGTGCTCGAGGAAGCCGGAGCTCTTCGGCTCGACGAGGATCAGCGGCGGATGGCCCGCACCGGCCCAGACGATCTCCCCGGTCGCACGGTCGAGCGTCAGGCAGATGCAGGTGCTGCCCATCGCGTCCGGTTGGCGGGCGGCGAACCGGTCCACCCGTTCGAGCGTCGCCGCCGGTGAGCGGCCGTCGAGCAGGTAGCCCGTTGCGGCGGCGGACAGCCGGCCCATGACCGCGGCTGCCCGCGGGCCGTGCCCGACGACGTCACCGACGACGAGCGCGACGTGCTGCTCGTCGATCTCCAGCACGTCGTAGAAGTCCCCGCCGGCCTGCGTGTTCAGCCCGCCGGGGCGGTACCGCGCGACGCTGTGGACGCGGTCGAGCTCCGGCAGGGTGCCCGGCAGCAGGCTGCGCTGCAGGATCTCGGCGACCTCGTGCTCGGTCTCGCGCAGCCGGGCCCGGTCGAGCGCCTGGGCGTACAGCTCCGCGTGCACCATCAGCAGGGCGCGGTCGGCCGGGCTCATCGTGACCGGATCGGCGAAGTCCATGGCGAACGCTCCGACCACGGTGCCGGCCAGCGCGAGCGGGATCACCACCTGCCCGGGCAGCCCGATCTCGGCGCCCTCCGTGCCGTCGGTCGAGCGCGAGACTTCCGGCCACCGAGGGATCGCCGTGCGCACGACCTCCGCCAGCGGGTGCGCCGAGGCCATGGACAGCCGCCGCGGACCGCCGGGGGAGCGGCGACCCGGAGGCGCCAGCACCCGCAGGCCGTCGTCGTCGACCATGGCCACCGCGGTGGCCCGCGCACCCATCGTCACCGCCGTGGCGTCGACGACGGCCGCGACCTGCGCCGGGCTCTCGGTGAACGACAGCGCAGCGACGAGGGCGCCGGACTCCTCGGCCTGGCGGCGAGCCATGCTCTCCGCCGCCAGCAGGCCGGCCCGGTCGAGCGCCTGCCCGCACTGGTCGGCCAGCGCCTGGACGGCGCTCGCCCGGTCGTCGTCCAGCACCTGCGGATCGGCGTAGCCGACGACGACGGCGCCGACCACCCGGTCGCCGAGCCGAAGTGGCACCCCGCCCATCGCGGCGATCCCGCAGCGCGCGGCCACCTCCGCCTCGTGCGGGGGGCGGCTCGCCCACCCGTCGCGTCCGGTCACCCAGATGCGGTGCCCGCTGTCCACGACATCGGCCACGAGCATCGGGCGTTCACCGCGCGCGGTCGGGCTGCCCCACAGCTCGTGGTCGGGGAACCCGGCCATCGCGAGGGTGACCAGCGCACCGTCGCGCAGCTCCCACACCGCCACCATCTCCGCGTCCAGGAGCGCGGCGAACTGGGTGACCGCGACCCTGGCCACGTCGTCCGGGGTCGCCGCGGCGGACAGGTCGCCCGTCGCGGCCTGGAGGACGGCCAGCCGCCGGCTCGTGGCGCGCTCCCGCTCCAGGAGCGCGACGTTGTCGAGCGCCGTCGCGGCCCGCTCCCCGATCTCGGTCAGCAGCGCGAGATCGGTCTGGTCGAAGGCGGGTGCGGTGCCGGCGCGGCCGCCGGTGAGCAGCCCGATCGTCTGGCCGCGTGTGCGCAGCGGCACCACCGAATGGCTGTGCAGACCCAGGTCGCGCAGCTGCCGGCGCATCTCCTGCTGCCGCGGATCGGGGATCCGGCCGGCGATCATCGCGTCGTCGAAGGGCCCGGCCCGGCCCAGCTCCGGGATCGACGGGTCGTCCGGGAACCACCAGGGGTCCAGCAGCTCCAGCAGGTGTTCCATGTCGGCGGTCGCGGCCGCAGCGGCGACGGGTCGGCCGCTCTTGACGTCGCCGGGCCGATCGAACGCGATCAATCGGGCGGTGTCGACCACACCCTCGTCGACGAGGGTCCTGACCAGGAGCTGGCGCCGGTGGTCGAGCGTGGTCGCGAGGTCCAGCACCGTGCCGACGACGGCGAGCAGCCGCTGCCGCTCGCGGTCGCGCTGGCGGTCGTCGACGTCGAGGCAGCCACCCACGAATCCCGACGAGCCGTCCTCCAGCGTGAACGGGGCACCGCGGTCGAGCACCCACCGGTAGCGGCCGTCGTCGCGGCGCATCCGGTACTCCACCTCGAACGCCGTGCGGTGCGCTTCCGCGGTGGCCCGGACCTCGGCGTAGCGGGCGCGGTCGTCGGGGTGCAGGCGTTCCTGCCAGCCCGCCCCGAGGTCGGTCCCCGCCGGTCCGCCGGATCCGTCGGGCGCCGATCGGGTGTCGCCGACGAACCGCGTCCACGCCGCGTTGGCCAGCACGCGCTTCGCACCTGGCCCGTCCACCCAGATCATCGTCGGGACGGCGTCGGCCATGTTGGTGAACCAGCGCTCGGTGTTGCGCCGCAGCCGCGCCAGCTCGATGCGGGCGGCCACCCGGGTCCGCAGGTCGATCGCCGAGAACGGTTTGACCAGGTAGTCGTCGGCGCCTGCGGCGAGACCGTCGAGCGCGGCCTCCTGCCCGGCCCTGGCCGAGAGCAGCATCACCGGTACCGCCGATGTCGCCGGGTCGGCGCGCAGCGCGGCGAGCAGCGCCATGCCGTCGAGCCCGGGCATCATGATGTCGCTGATGACCAGGTCGGGGACGTCGGCGCGGGCCGCGGCCAGCGCCGCCGCACCGTCACCGACCGCGGTGACCCGGTGGTCGAGGGCGAGGAGCCGGGTCACGTAGTCGCGCATGTCGGCGTTGTCGTCGACGACGAGGACATGCGTGCCCTCGAGGGTGGTGACCGGAACGCTCTCGGCGATCGAGGCAGCGTCCTCCGGCAGCCAGCGCAGCACTTCCGCCACGTACGGCGCTGCCAGCTCCGACGCCGGCACGGCGGCGGGGGTCCGGTGGTCGACGACCTGCGCGCGCGGCAGGTGCGCCGACCCGGTGGGCAACCACACGCAGAACGTGGTGCCGACGTCCTCGACGGAGGTCACCTCGACCCGGCCGCCGTGCAGCTCGACCAGCTCCTTGATCAGGGCCAGCCCGATGCCGCTGCCCTCCGCCGAGCGCCCGCGCGTGCCATGGACCTGGTGGAACCGCTCGAACAACCGGCCGATCTCCGCGGCGGGCACGCCCACGCCGGTGTCGGCGACCTCCAGGACCACGCCGTCGGTGAAGCCCGCAGGGTCCGGGCCGAGCCGGACGGAGATGCTGCCCTCGAACGTGAACTTGACCGCGTTCGACAGGAGGTTCAGCACCACCTTCTCCCACATGGCCAGGTCGACCCACACCGGGCCGGGCAGCGGTGGGCAGGCGAGGTCGAGGCGGAGCCCGGCACGTGCGGCGGCGGCGGCGAACATGCTGGTCAGCTCGGCGGTGACCGCGGCGAGATCGACGGGTTCGAACTGCGCCTCGATCCGCCCGGCCTCGATCCGGGAGAACTCCAGCAGGTTGTTGACCAGCTTGCCCAGCCGCAACCCGTTGCGGTGGGCGAGCTCGACGTCGCGCAGCAGCTCCGGGTCGGCGCTGATCGCAGGAGCCCGGCGCAGCTCGTCCAGCGGCCCCATCATGAGGGTGAGCGGCGTGCGGAACTCGTGGCTGGTGTTGGAGAAGAACGCCGTCTTCGCCCGGTCGAGCGCCGACAGCTCGTCGGCGCGGCGGCGTTGCGCCTGGTACGCCCGCGCCCCGCCGAGCGCCGCCGCGACCTGGCCGGCCGCGAGCTCGACGAACACCCGGTACGCGTCGTCCCACGGCCGCATCGGGTTGACGCCGACGACGAGCACGTCCCGCGGCGAGTCGGGGGAGTCCCCTGGGGCGCCGAGGCCCACGACCGCGGCCTGCTGGGTCGGCCCGTCCCACGGACCCGACGGCAGGTCGGGGAACCGGGCCCCGAGCTGGTCGATCACCAGTTCCCGTCCGGTGCGCGCGTCCGCTGCGGGCCAGGCCTCCGGGCGGGCGGCCGGATGGTCGGCCCCCATCCCGACCGCGCGCGAGAGCACCGGCGCGCCGGCCTCGTCGCGCAGGATCAGCAACGCGAACGGGACGTCGACCGGGTTACCCGCCAGCGTCGCCGCGAGCGCCTCGGTGACCCCGTGGACGCTGCGCTCGACGGACAGGGCCGTCGCCAGATCGCGCAGGGTCGCGGTGCGCCGGGCCGCGAGGACCCGCTCGGTGTCCTCGGTGACGACGCAGAGGAACCCCCCGACCGCACCCGACGCCTCGCGCAACGGGCTGTAGGAGAACGTGTGGTAGGTCTCCTCGGGATAGCCGCTGCGCTCCAGTAC
Source organism: uncultured Actinomycetota bacterium (assembly GCA_963727745.1). Classification (GTDB taxonomy): domain Bacteria; phylum Actinomycetota; class Actinomycetes; order Mycobacteriales; family Pseudonocardiaceae; genus Pseudonocardia. Next base: position 797,349 of record CAVSHL010000015.1, on the reverse strand, counting down.
CAGCTGCAGGTTCTCGTCCCAGGTGGCGATGCCGGTGCGCAGGACGGAGTCGATCCGCGGCCCGATCTCGTGCCAGATCTCCGCCCACACCTCGCGGGCCGGTCGCCCGAGCGCCCACGGGTGCTTGGCCTGCAACGTGTCGCGCTGGTACGCGTCGTTGTAGAAGAACGCCAGCTCGGGGCCCCACCCCAGCCACATCGAGAAGCGTGAGGTCAGCAGGATGCCCACCGCGTTGCGGAGGGTCGGGCTCCACGACGACGGCGGGCCGACCGGGCTCGCCGCCCAGTCGTGGCCTGCCATCACCGTGCCGAGCACACCCCCGCCGGTGAACAGCGGATCGGTCGACGTGCCGGGCTCGTCAGCCATCCGTCTGGCGCACGGACACGTGCTGGTCGAGCCCGCTGATGGACAGCACCCTGGCCACGATGCCGCCCGCCGGCACGACGATCTCACGCAGCCCGTCGGCGTGCTCGTACACGGCTTTGACCGCGGCACTGTCGAAGTAGCGGGCCGCTGTCAGGTCCAGCACCGTCGAGGTACCGGCGCGTGCGGCGCTGCCGAGCGCCGCCCGCAGCTGGCCGACCGTCGCGAGGTCGACCTCGCCGTCGACGACGACGGTGGCGCTCCCGTCGGCGGCGGAGACGGTGCTGATCGACAGTGACATCGGGATCCTTCGGCGACGAGCGGTGCGGGTGCAGTGATTCTGGCGCGCTCCGGTCGCGCGGTGAAGGCCTCGGGGGAAGGAACGATCTTCGGGCGAACGGAGGAGCCGTGCCCGGGCCCGGATCAGCCGAACGGGCTGCTGCGCATCGTCAGGCGCGTCCCGGCGTCGTCGGTCTCGATGCGCGACCACGCCATCATGGCATTGATCAGCGCCAATCCGTTGCCGTGGTTGCCGGGACGTTCCGGTCGCCACCGACCGAAGTCCGTGACGACGACCTGCATCGCTCGCGGGTCGCCCACCGCCGTCACGTCGATCGTCATGCGGCCCGCCACGAGCCCGCGGTAGGCGTGCTCCACGCAGTTGCTGGTCGCCTCGCCGATCGCGAACACCAGCTCCTCCGCGGCACCCGCCGGCCAGTGCACAGCCGACAGCCACGTCAGCACCGTGTGGCGGACGACGCCGACCAGGTGCGGTTCGGCGTCCGTGGCGACGTGCAGGTGGTCGGTCACACCCTCTCCTCGCCGTCTGTGCCTCGCTGGTGATACCCGGGTTGGCCGCAGGGCAATCCGCACCGGACCGACGAGGTTTCGGAACGGTCCGTGCGGACCACTCTTCCGTGCATGACATTCCTGCGCACACCACCCCTGCGCACGACCCCGTTCGACCGGATCGCCTCGGCACCTGCGCTGGACCGCATCGCGGGGGCAGCGCGGGACACCGTCTCCCGGCTGCTGGCGGATCGCAGGCTCAAGGATGCCCTGCACGGCGTGTGGCTCGGTCATCCGCTGCATCCGGCACTGGCGCAGCTGACGCTCGGGTCGTTCGTCTCGGCCGCGGCACTGGACGTCACCGGTGATGCGAGTCGGGCGTCGTCGCGCCTGATCGCCATCGGTGCGGTCGCGGCCCTGCCGACGGTCGCTGCGGGATGGGCGGACTACGCCGACGCGCACGAGGAGCAGCAGCGCCTCGGCATCGTGCACGCCGCGTTGAACGGTGCCGGCTTCGCCGGCTTCCTCACCGTGCTCGCACTGCGCGCCCGCGGTGCCGGCGGCGCGGCGCGCGTGGTCTCGGTCGCGGCGGGCGCAGTGGCCGGGCTCGCGGCCGCGCTCGGTGGCGACCTCGCCTACCGCAGGGCGCTCGGCGCGAACCACGCCGAGCACGTCCCGCACGTCGGCCCGGCCGAATGGCAGTCGCTGGGCCCGCTCGCCGACCTGCCGGAGGGTGAGCCCGTCCGCCGGCAGGCCGGCGACGTCCCCGTCGTGGTCGTGCGCGGCAGGGACGGTGCCGCTGACACCGTGCGCGTGTTGTCGAACACCTGCCCGCACCTGGCTGCACCGATGAGCGACGGCGACCTCGACGATGCGACGGGCGACGCGATCCTGACCTGCCCGTGGCACGGCAGCGCCTTCCGCGTCGCCGACGGCGCAGTGGTGCACGGGCCGGCGACGTCGCCACTGCCCTGCTTCGACGCGCGGATCGTCGCCGGCACGGTCCAGGCGAAGGTCCGCGAGTTCCCCGGCGTGCCGGCCAGCTGACGATCGAGGTGAGGATTGGCAGCACCGGAGCGGGGAACGCTCCCCGTGTGACCCTGACGATCACGGACGCGACTGTCGGACGGGATCATGCGCGCGACCGCGGAACACCTGCGTGCCGCGCTCGCCGCCGGCGAGCTGGAGCTGCCACTGCCGGGATCGGGCGCGACCCGGCGACGATGGGCGCGGCTCGCCGCGTGGGGCCGTGCCGACCTCCCGTTCGCCCGGCTGGCCGAGGGGCACACCGATGCGGTCGCGATCCTCGCCGAGGCCGGCCGCCGGCCCGCGCCTGGCGCCCTCTACGGGGTGTGGGCGGCCCGACCCGGCGGCCGCGGCGCCCGCCTGCAGCACACCGCGGACAGGTCGCTCGTCCACGGCTCCGTCCGGTTCTGCTCCGGTGCCCGCGTGCTCGACCGGGCGCTCGTCGTCGCAGCGGACGATGCCGAGCCGCCGGTGCTCGTCGAGGTCGGCGTTGCGGGCGCGCGGCCGGACCCGGAGTCGTGGCGGTCCGCCGCGATGGCCGCTTCCGACACCCTCGACGTCGAGTTCGTGGCCGCACCCGTCGACGAGGTCGTCGGCCCACCGGGCTGGTACACCTCGCGGCGCGGGTTCCTGGCCGGTGGTGGCGGCGTCGCCGCCGTCTGGTGGGGCGGCGCGGCCGGCCTGCTCGACATGGCCCGCCGGCACCTACCCGCAGAGCCCGACGCCCACCAGCTGGCCCACCTGGGCGAGCTCACCGCCCTGCTGGAGGCGGCGGACGCGCTGCTCGACCGCGTCGCGGCCGTCGTCGACGAGCCCACCGGACCTGATCTCGAGCTGCCGATCGCCCGTCTGCGGGCCGTCGTGGAGCGGGTGGTGCGCGAGGTGCTGGACCGGGTCCCGCGGATGCTCGGTGCCGGACCCCTGTCGGGCGACGCCGATCTCGCGCGCAGGCTCGCCGACCTGGGCATCTACGTGCGCCAGCACCACGGCGAGCGCGACCACGCAGCGCTCGGCGCCGCGGAACTGCGGGAGCACCGGGCATGACGGGGGCCCGTGCCGTCGTCGCCCCGCAGCGGTGGCAGGCGGCGGTGGCCGCGCACGGCCTGCCCGCCTTCGACCCCACCGACGCCGAACGGGTCGTGGTGGTCGCGGCCCACCCCGACGACGAGACGTTGGGCGCGGGACCCGTGCTGCGCGCGCTGGTCGCCGCCGGTGCCCGCGCAGCCATCGTCGTCGCCACCGACGGGGAGGCCGCCTACCCGGGGCTCGACGCTGCCGCCCGTCGCGAGCTGGGGGCGCAACGGCGGACCGAGCTGGCTGCGGCGCTGCGCGCGCAGGGCCTCGGCGAACTCGACGTCGAATGGCTCGGGCTGCCGGACTCCGACCTCGCCGGGCACGTCGACGACCTGACCACGGCACTGCGCCCGCTGCTCGCCGGCGCCGACCTGTGCCTCGCGCCGTGGCCTGGTGATCCGCACCCGGACCACCAGGCGGCCGGGGCGGCCACGCGGGCCGCGGCGCCGGTCACCGCGCACTGCTGGTCGTACCCGATCTGGATGTGGCCGTGGACCGAACCCGACGGTCCGGGCGTCCCGTGGGGTCGGGCGCACGCCGTGCCGGTCGACGCGGCCGAGCGGCGGGTGCGCCGCGCCGCCGTCGACTGCTTCACCTCGCAGCTGCGACCGGGCCCGGACGGCTCGCCGCCGGTGCTCGCCGAGGGCCAGCTCGACCACCTCGACCGCGACACCGATCTGCTGTTCCGCGAACCGCCGACCGCGTCGGCACCGATCGCGCGCTTCCGTGACCTGTACGCCGGCGGGCGCGATCCCTGGGACAGCGGATCCTGGTACGAGCAGCGCAAGCGGGCCGCGGTGCTCGCGTTGCTGCCGCGCCGGCGCTACCGCAGCGCGGTCGAGCCGGGATGCGGTGCGGGCGAGCTGACCGTCGAGCTGGCCGGCCGCTGCGACCTGCTGCGCTCGTCGGACCCGGCACCGGAGGCCGTCACGGCGGCACGGGCGCGCACGCGGGCACTGATGGACGTCGAGGTCGCCGAGGCTGCGCTGCCCGGCGCGATCGGCACCGACCCCGTCGACCTGGTCGTCCTGAGCGAGGTCCTCTACTACCTGGACGACGCCACGGTCGCGGCCACGCTGGACCGCGTCGCCGACGTGCTGGAGCCCGGCGGTGACGTCGTTGCCGTGCACTGGCGCGGGTGGCCGCCGGAGGCACCTCGGGACGCGGTGGCCACCCATCGCCTGCTCGCCGCCCATCCCGCGCTGGAGCAGGTCGTCGTGCTGGTCGACGAGGAGTTCCTGCTGTGCGTGCTGAGGCGGCGATGACGCCGATCGACGCCGTCGCCGTCGTCGTGCCGGCCCGCGACGAGCAGGACACGATCGCGGAGTGCCTGCGCAGCGTGCGGACCGCGCTGAGGGCGTTGCCGCCCACGATCGCGACGTCCGTGACGGTGGTGCTCGATCGCTGCGTCGACGCCACCGCCCGTCAGGTCGACGGGGAACTCGCCGGCTGGTCGTCGACCCGTGCGCTGCACGTGCCCGCCCGCGTGGGCACCGGCGTCGGCGCGGTCCGCGACATCGGCGCCCGTACGGCGTTCGCGCAGCTGACGGTGCCGACCGAGCGGATCTGGATGCTGTGCACCGACGCCGACTCGGTGGTCCCGCCGGACTGGGCCGTCGACCACCTGCGGTACGCCGCGACCGGGGTGGCCGCGGTCGCCGGCACCGTGGACCTCATGGGCCCGGGCCCACCCCTGCACGCCGCGTGCGAGCCGACCTGCACCGGCGGCCGCCACGACCACGTCTACGGCGCCAACCTGGGCGTGCGCGCCGACGCCTACCTCGCGGTGGGCGGCTTCCCGCCGGACGGCGCCGGTGAGGACACGGAACTGTTGCGCGCGATCGTCGAGGCCGACCTGCCGACCGCGTCACCCACGTCGATCCGGGTGCGCACGAGCGGGCGGCTGTACGGCCGCGCGCACGGCGGCCTCGCCGACCTCCTGCGGGCCCGGCACGGGGCGTGACCGGGTGCGTCGGTCCTCGCCGAGGAACCGCAGCAGATCCTGCGTGATCACGTGCGCCGGGACGACGTCGGGCCAGTGGTGGGCCGGCTGCCCGGCCGGGTCGAGCAGATACGTGATGGCGGTGTGCTGGACGTCGTAGCCGTCCGGGGCGGCGCGGCGGCGGGTGAAGACCCGGAACGACTCCTGGGCCTCCTCGATCCGGTCGGGTGCGCCGGTCAGCCCCCGGAACCGCGGGTACGACGCCTCGAGGAACGCCTTCATGACGGCCGGAGTGTCCCGCGCGGGGTCGACGGTCACGTAGAGCGCCACCAGCGGCGCGGGCCCGATCGCGTCGAGCACCTGGGTGAGCTTCGTCAGCGCGCGGGGGCAGACGACCTTGCACGAGGTGAAGCCGAACTGCACCAGCTGCCAGCGGCCCCGGTAGGTCGCCTCGGTGACGGGTGCGCCGTCGTGGTCCACCAGGGACCAGGTCGCGCGGATCGGTGGCGCCGTCACGTCGGCACCGCTACGACGAGATCGACGGCCGGGCCGTCGGGCACGTCCAGCACGACGGTGGCGCCGTCGCCCGGTCGGCCGGTGACGGCGACGCCGCCGAGCTGCAGCTGCAGCTGCAGCTGCGCGTCGTCGGGAACGTTCGACAGGGTGACGGTGCCGGAGCCGGGCAGGCCGAGGTCGCGGCGCAGCCGCGCGTGCAGCACCCCGTCGACGACCTCGGCCCGGCTGACCTCGACGTCGCGGTCGACGTCGCTCAGTGCCGGTTCGGTGAAGTGCGCGAGGTCGAACGGCTGGTTGTAGAGCCCCCAGAGCCCGTCCGCGACGTTCAGGCGGGCGTACCCGAGCAGGACGTTGCCGGTCATCGGGTCCATCTCGGTGCGGTGCCCCGCCGCGTCGGCGGGGGTGTCGTTTCGCGGGTGGTACAGGCCGCCGTCGCGCCACGTGGGCGCCATGTAGCGATCGGCGTGCGCGAGCAGGCCGGCGAGGGTCGGCTCGTCGCCCATCTCCGATGCCCACGCGGCCACCCAGCCGATGTCGCAGGTGTCGCTGATGACGGTCTGGCCCATCACGTTCGCTGCCGGCGCGGACCGCACCGACAGCGTCCCCTCGGGACCGCGTTCGAGGAACTCCGCGACCTGCCGCGGGTAGTGCTGCCGGACGAAGTCCCGGTTCCAGGAGTTCATCAACGTCCCGCACCAGGCGTCCACCCACGGGGCCGTGCGCTCGTTCGGCCGGACGGCGCGGCTGTCCTCCATCACCATCATGTTGTAGTGCCCGCCGGCGTCGAGCCGGCCGAAGTCGGCCCAGGCCTGCTCGTACCCCGCGGTGACCTCGGCGGCGCGGCTGCCGCCCGTCAGCAGGTCGTGCAGCCGGAAGCCGATGATCGCGGGCTGGTTGCAGATCTGGAAGACGCAGTTCGGCTCGCAGGCGACGCCCACGTAGCCGTTCTCGACCATCTGCCAGTAGAGGTGGTCGTTCAGCGAGCTGCGGTCGTAGGAGAACCGCTTCTCCGCGCCGCCCCAGAAGAACGACCAGTGCCGGAACGTCAGCGATCCGGGTGCCGCGTAGCGATCGTCGGCGAAGACCTGGTCGTGCAGCAGCGCGCAGGACTGCACGTAGGCGGAGTACATGATGTTGTCGCGCACGACGGGATCCCATTCCTCGCCGAGGGTGTCGACGAGGTGGGCGTTGAAGACGCTGCCGCCGCGGGACACGTTGCGCCAGTACATCCACACGTCAGGCAGGAGCAGCTTGTCGATCAGCCGCTGGATCATCGGCCGGAAGACGCCGGGCGCGGCCGGCAGGCGATGCCGATGGGTGAGCGCCAACCCGTAGATCATGTAGGCGAGCTGGAACCGGAGACTGCCGAAGTCGTCCTCGCCGAGTCCCTTGCCCTGCATGAGCGACCAGTCGTGGGGCAGCTGCCGCGACAGGTTGTCCCAGTGCCGCAGGTGTCCGAGCTGCTGTTCGTCGAGCGACGGTCCCGGCGCCATGTCGGGCACGCTACGCCGGAGAGCGCCGGTAGGGTCCGGCTCGATGAGCACGACGACGGGCGTCACGCCGGCCCGCTCCCGCACGGCCGTCGGCGCCGGTGCGGTGGCGGTGCTGCTGGCCGCACTGGACGCGTACGTGGTGGTGACGCTGCTGGTCCAGATCGTCACCGACCTGTCGGTGCCGTTGACGCAGCTCGAGCGGGCGACGCCGCTGGTGACCGGGTACCTGCTCGGTTACGTCGGGGCGATGCCGCTGCTCGGGCAGGTGTCGGACCGGTACGGCCGCCGGCCGGTGGTGCAGCTGTGCCTGCTCGGGTTCGCCGTGGGGTCGGTCGTCACGGCGATGGGCACCGATCTCACGGCTGTCGTCGCAGGGCGGGCCCTGCAGGGCATCGCCGGTGGGGCGCTGTTGCCGGTGACGATGGCGCTCGTCGGGGATCTGGTGGCGGAGCGCGGGCGCTCGACGATGCTCGGGGTGGTCGGGGCGGCGCAGGAGTTCGGCAGCGTCCTCGGGCCGCTCTACGGGGCGGGGTTGGCCGCGCTCGTCGGGTGGCGCGGGGTCTTCTGGGTCAACGTGCCGCTGGCGCTGGTCGCGATGGTGGTCGTGCACCTCGCCGTGCCGCGGACGGCGCGGCGATCCGGCGCGCGCATCGACCTCGTCGGTGGGCTGCTCCTGGCCGTCGCGCTGGCGCTCATGGTGGTCGGGCTCTACAACCCCGACCCGCAGCACGCGGTCCTGCCGTCGTGGGGGTGGCCGGCGCTCGGCGCGGCGGCGGTGGCGCTGGTCGCGCTGGTCGCGTGGGAGCGGCGCACCACGACCAGACTGTTCGACCCGACCGGGGTGCGCGGCCGACCGGTGGTCGCCGCGCTGGTCGTGAGTCTGCTGGCGGGGGCCGCGCTGATGGTGACGCTGGTCGACGTCGAGCTGTTCGCCCAGACCCTGCTCGGCCGCGACGCGACGGGCGCGGCGTTGCTGCTGACGCGCTTCCTCGTGGCGCTGCCCGTCGGTGCCGTGATCGGCGGGCTGCTGGCCCGCCGCGTCGGCGACGCGGCGATCGCGGCGATCGGGATGGCGGTCGCCGCGGTCGGGTACTGGCTGATGTCGGGCTGGCCGGCCGATCCGACGGCCGCGCCGAGGGCGTTCGGGATCTCGATGCTCGACGCCGACCTGGTGCTGGCCGGCCTCGGCCTCGGGCTGGTGATCGCGCCCGTCTCGGCGGCGGTGCTGCGGGCGGTGCCGGCGGACCGGCACGGGGTGGCGTCGGCGGCCGTCGTCGTCGCGCGCACGACGGGGATGCTCGTCGGGGTCGCCGCGCTCACCGCGTGGGGGCTGCACCGGTTCGCCGAGCTCACCGCCGATCTGCGGCTGCCGCTGCCGATCGACGCGACCGGCTTCGTCGAGGCGTCCGTCTACCAGCAGCGACTGGCCGCCTACGCGGACGCGATGCGGCACGCCCTGCTCGTCGAGTACCGGGAGATCTTCGGGCTGACGGCGGTGCTCTGCGCGGCGGGCGCGGTCGTCGCGCTGTTCATCGGGTCGCTGTTCATCGGGGCGCGCCGACCCGTCGCGGCGGGGGACTCCGGGTAGGTTCCGCGGGTGGCCGTGACCACGCCGCAGCGCAGCCCCCGCACCGCCCGTGCCGTGCTCCGCGCGGCCCATGAGCTCTCCGACGGTGCCACCGACCTGCTGGACGCGCCCGAGCGGCTGCGCACGTGGGCACGCACCCAGCTGCAGCACCTGACGATCGACGAGGTCCGCGAGCGGATGCGCGCGCTGCCGCTCGGGGCGCTGCGCGAGGTGGCCGGCCGCGGGGTGCGCTGGTCGGCGCTGGAGCAGGCGGGGGTGCGCTCCGCGGGTGCCGTGCTCGACGCCCCCGACCACGTGCTGCGGGCTGTGCCCGGGGTGGGCGCGCAGACCGTGCAGGAGGTGCGCCGGGCCGCGCACACCGTCGCGATGCAGGTTCGGCAGGACGTCCGGTTCCGGTTCGATCCCGACCGTCGAGACCCAGCCGAGGGACAGTTGCTCACGACACTGGCCGCGCTGCGCGCCGCGGATTCCGCCGTGGCGCAGCTGCAGGCGCCGCTGCGCCGCTACCTGATCGCTGCCGGTCCGCTCGCGGAGGCGGCCGAGCGCACCGGCAGCAGGCTCTCGATGCTCTTCACCACCCGCGCGACGAAGGATGCGGCCTGGTCGGCCCTCACCGGGCTGGCCGCGCTGACCGCCGACCCGCGGCTGGCGGAGGACGTCGCCACCGCGCGCGAGGCCGCCGATCCGCGCTCCTACGGCGTGGACCAGGAGTGGGCGCGCTACCTGCGCGACGCCGCGAGCGTCAACGCGCTGCTGTCCACCGTCGACTCCGTGGCCCCGGACGAGGACGCGGCCCGCGGCTTCGTCCCCGACGAGCTGCGGCAGCGGATCGTCGCGGTGCCGCTGGACACCTCGCTGCTGTCCGCGACCCTGCGCGGCTACCAGGTCTTCGGTGCGCAGTACGCGCTGCACCAGGGGCGGTCGATCCTCGGCGACGAGATGGGTCTCGGCAAGACCGTCCAGGCGCTCGCCGCGATGGCCCACCTGGCCGCGAACGGCCAGCGCCGCTTCCTCGTCGTGTGCCCGGCCAGCGTGCAGGTGAACTGGCTGAAGGAGACGGCGAAGCACACCCACCTCACCGCGCACGCGCTGCACGGCACCGGCCGCGACGACGCCGGCCGGTGCTGGCTGCGCGAGGGCGGCGTCGCCGTCACGACGTTCGGCACCCTCGGGCGGCTGGCGGAGGACGTGCGCAGCAGCGACGTCGCGATGCTGGTCGTCGACGAGGCGCACATGGTGAAGAACCCGGCTGCCGTGCGCTCCCGCACGGTCGCCGCCGTGCCCGCGCAGCGCACCCTGTTCCTGACCGGCACGCCGATGGAGAACCGCGTCGAGGAGTTCCGCACTCTCGTCGGCTACCTGCAGCCGCAGGTGGCGCGCCGGGTCGATCCCGCCGACGCGGTGGCGGGGGCGCGCGCGTTCCGCCGCGCGGTGGCGCCGGTCTACCTGCGCCGCAACCAGGTGGACGTGCTGAGCGAGCTGCCCGACCGCATCGACACCGATGCCTGGGTGCAACCCACGCCGGCCGATGCCGCAGCCTACCGGGAGGCGGTCGCGTCGCGGAACCTGCACGCGATGCGCCAGGCCACGTTCACCGCCGGCTCGGCGAAGCTCGAACGCCTCGCCGAGATCGTCGAGGAGGCGGCGCAGGACGGGATGAAGGTGCTCGTCTTCTCCTACTACCTGGCCGCGCTGCGACTGTGCGGGGAGACCTTCACGGCGGTCGGCACGATCACCGGCGCCGTCCCCGGTGCCGTCCGGCAACAGCTCGTCGACGAGTTCGGTGCCGCGCCCGGCCACGCCGTGCTGCTCTCGCAGGTCGAGGCGGGCGGGATCGGGATCAACCTGCAGGCCGCGTCCGTGGTGGTGCTCGTCGAGCCGCAGTGGAAGCCGAGCACCGAGGAGCAGGCGATCGCCCGCGCCCACCGCATGGGTCAGGTGCGCACCGTGCAGGTGCATCGGCTGCTCGCGCAGGACAGCATCGACGAGCGGATCCGCGAGGTGCAGGAGGGCAAGCGCCTCCTGTTCGACCACTTCGCCCGCCGCAGCGAGGCCAAGGAGGCCGACGCCCGCGCGATCGACGCCGGATGGCACCGGCCGGACGTCCTCGACGACGAGTCCGTGTCGGTGGGGGAGCGGGTGCTCGCGGCGGAGCGGGCGCGTCTCGGGCTGGACGGCTGAGCGGCCGGTCACCGATTCGGCGGGGCGCGCCTCTTTCGCGTGCACTGCGTCGCCCGACCGAACGATCTTGGCGCGCGGCCCCGCGCGCCGCGACGGGCCGCGCGGCCGGGCGATGGCACGCTGCGCCCGAATTTCCCGGAGAAGGGGCGACAGGAGGACCGGTGCGGGCGCTCGGCAGGTCTGTCGTCGCGCCGTTGACGGCCGTCCTCGTGGCGATGCTGCTCCTGGTGGGAGCGCCCGTCGCGGCGGCCGATCCCGTGCCCCCGACCCCGCCGCCGAACCCCACCGACGGGCAGCTGTCCGCGAGCAAGGACGCGATCGGTGCCCGCGCGGCCGAGGTCGGCAGCCTCAGCACCCAGCTGGCTGACCTCGACGAGAAGACCGACGACCTGCAGGCCGCGCTGGCCACCCGTCGCGAGGACGCCGAGGCGGCGCTGGTCGATCTCGCCGCGGCGCGCGATGCCGCCGCGGCTGCGACGCACAAGGCCGACCTGGCCAGGGCCGAGACCGACGCAGCCACCGCGGCGATCGACGCCGCGCGGGCCCGGCTCGACGAGCTGCTCGCCCAGACCTACGAGCAGGGGCCCGACCTGGGCCCGCTGGGACTGCTCTCCTCCGCGACCGGGCCGGACGACCTCGTCGACCGGGCCGCGTACAGCAACATGATCGCCGAGCAGCAGCGCTCGGTGCAGGAGTCGCTGGAGAAGGCTCGCGTCGGCAAGGCGAACGCCGATGCGACCGCGCGGGCCGCGCTCGACGACGCCCGCGCCCGGCAGACCGCGGCGGTCACCGCGAAGACGACCGCCGACGGCGCCGTCGCCGTCGCCGACGCCGCGGCGCGCGAGCAGGCCCAGCAGCTCGCCGCCATCGCCGCGCAGCGCGCCCAGCTGCAGGCCAAGCTCGACGCCGCCGTCTCGTCCGACGCCGGGCTGCGTGAGCAGCGGGCGCGGTTCCAGAAGTGGCAGGCCGACCAGGCCGCGGCCCAGGCCAGGGCCGAGCAGGCCGAGCGCAACGCCGCCGTGCAGCGGGTGGCCGCGGCCGGATCGGCGCCCGGCCGCGGAGGGCCCGGCGCGGTCCAGCGGGTCATCGACCGGGCGATGTCGGCGCTCGGCACGCAGTACGTGTGGGGCGGCGGCACCGGCCGCGGCCCCACCACGGGTATCCCCGACGGGCTGGGCTCGCCGCTGGACCGGATCGGCTTCGACTGCTCCGGGCTGATGCTCTACGCGTTCAACGGCGCCGGAGTGTCGCTGCCGCGGGTGAGCCGCAACCAATTCAACGCCGGCAAGAAGGTGCCGATCTCCGACATCCGGCCCGGCGACATGCTGTTCTGGGCCGATCCGGGCGAGCCGATCCACCACGTCGCGATGTTCATCGGGAACGGCAAGATGATCGAGGCGCCCTACACCGGCGCCAGCGTGCGGGTGACGAAGGTGCGCACCAAGGGGCTGCTCCCGGAGGCGACCCGGATGATCTGAGCGGGCTCTGTGTGGGGGCCTCACGGGCGTCACACCCCCGGCACGATGGAATGGGCCCCGTGAGCAGCGCGCAGGATTCCGTGCCCGCCCCCGCCCGTGAGGGCGAGAAGCTCGAACGGATCGTCTTCGAGATCAAGCGGGTCATCGTCGGTCAGGACCGGCTCGTCGAGCGCATGCTCGTCGGGTTGCTGGCCAAGGGCCACCTGCTGCTCGAGGGCGTGCCGGGGGTCGCGAAGACCCTCGCCGTGGAGACGGTGGCGAAGGTCGTCGGCGGCTCGTTCGCCCGCCTCCAGTTCACCCCCGACCTGGTGCCGGCCGACATCCTCGGCACGCGCATCTACCGGCAGGGCCGCGAGGAGTTCGACGTCGAGCTGGGCCCGGTCGTGGCCAACTTCGTGCTCGCCGACGAGATCAACCGCGCGCCGGCGAAGGTGCAGTCGGCGTTGCTGGAGGTGATGGCGGAGCGGCACCTGTCGATCGGCGGTCAGACGTTCCCGATGCCGTCGCCGTTCCTCGTGCTGGCCACGCAGAACCCGATCGAGAACGAGGGCGTGTATCCGCTGCCCGAGGCGCAGCGCGACCGGTTCCTCTTCAAGATCGTGGTCGAGTACCCGAACGTCGAGGAGGAGCGGGAGATCGTCTACCGCATGGGCGCCACCCCGCCCTCCGCGCAGCAGGTGATCGACCCGGACGAGCTGGTGCGCCTGCAGGGCGTGGCCTCGCAGGTGTTCGTCCACCACGCGCTCGTCGACTACGTGGTGCGGCTGGTGGTCGCCACCCGTTCCCCGGCCGACCACGGGCTCTCCGACGTCGCAGGCTGGGTCTCCTACGGCGCGTCGCCGCGCGCCACGCTGGGCATCGTCGCCGCGGCCCGGGCGCTCGCGCTCGTGCGGGGCCGCGACTACGTGCTCCCGCAGGACGTGCTCGACGTCGCCCCCGACGTGATGCGGCACCGGTTGGTGCTGTCCTACGACGCCATCGCCGACGGGGTGCCGATGGACCACATCATCGGCCGGGTGGTCGGTGCGGTGCCGTTGCCGCAGGTCAGCGCGCGGCCCCAAGGATCAGCACCGGGCTCGGCCGGCCAGCAGTACAGCGGGGCGGGCGCGCCGGCGTGACCGCACCGGCCACGCCGCCCACCGGCGCGCCGCCGGGGAAGCGGCGTCCGCCGACCAGCCCTCCGTCGTTCCGCGACGGCCGCATGGAGGCGTCGCTGCGCGCACTGGAGCTGACCGTGCGAGGGCGCCTCGACGGGCTCCTGCAGGGCAACCACCTGGGTCTGGTGCCCGGGCCGGGCAGCGAGCCCGGCGAGGCCCGCGCCTACCAGCCGGGCGACGACGTGCGCCGCATGGACTGGGCGGTCACCGCCCGCACCACGGAGCCCCACGTGCGCCAGACCGTGGCCGACCGGGAGCTGGAGACGTGGGTCGTGCTCGACCTGTCGGCCAGCCTCGACTTCGGCACCGCGTCGTGCGAGAAGCGCGACCTGGCCATCGCCGCGATGGCCGCGATCACCCACCTCACCCGCGGCGGCGGCAACCGGATCGGCGCGATCGTCGCCACCGGCGAGCAGACGCTGCGGCTGCCGGCGCGGGGCGGCATCGCCCACGCCCACACGTTGATCCGTCGGATCGCGGAGACACCACGCGCGCAGAGCGGATCCCGCGGTGATCTCGCCGCCGCCGTGGAGCAGCTGCGCCGGCCGCCGCGCCGCCGTGGCCTCGCCGTGGTGATCTCCGACTTCCTCGGCGACCCGACGTGGGAACGGCCGCTGAAGGCCCTCTCGGCGCGGCACGAGCTGCTTGCCGTCGAGGTGCTGGACCCGCGGGAGCTGGACCTGCCCGACGTCGGCACGGTCGTGCTCGCCGACCCGGAGTCGGGCAAGCAGCGCGAGGTCGTCACCACGCCGCTGCTGCGCCGCGAGTTCGCCGCGGCGGCGGCCGAGCACCGCGAGGTCGTAGCGCGCACCCTGCGGCGCTGCGGCGCCGCACAGCTCACCCTGCGCACCGACTCGGACTGGGTGGGCGACATCGTCCGGTTCGCGCTGGCCCGCAAGCGCATGTGGTCGGGGGGCGGCCGGTAGTGGACGGTCTGTTCGCCTACCCATGGTGGCTGTTGCTGCTCCTGATCGTGGCCGGGCTCGCGGTCGCGTACCTGTTGCTGCTGCGCCGCCGGCGCCGCGACACCATGGCGTTCACCAACCTGGAGCTGCTCGACAAGATCGCGCCGGACCGTCCCGGCTGGTGGCGGCACATCCCCGCCGCCGCGCTGATCATGGCGCTGGCGGTGCTGGCGATCGCGCTGGCCGGGCCGCAGGCCGAGGCGAAGGTCCCGCGCAACCGCGCGACCGTCGTGCTCGTGATCGACGTGTCGCTGTCCATGCAGGCCACCGACGTGCAGCCGAGCCGCCTGGCCGCCGCGCAGGCCGCCGCGAAGTCGTTCGCCGACCAGCTGACGCCCGGGGTGAACCTGGGGCTGGTGTCGTTCGCGGGCACGGCGGCGGTGCTGGTGTCGCCGACCGCGGACCGCGATCCGGTGAAACGCGCCATCGACGGGCTGGAGCTGTCGGAGGCCACCGCCACCGGCGAGGCGATCTTCGCGGCGCTGCAGTCGATCGACGCGTTCTCCCAGTCGGTCGCGGCCGCGTCGGACGAGGGCCCGCCGCCCGCCCGGATCGTGCTGATGAGCGACGGCGCGCAGACCCTGCCCGGCGGTGACCGGCCCGAGGACCAGCCCCGCGGCTCGTTCACTGCCGCCCGCGCCGCGGCGGAGGCGAAGATCCCGGTCTCGACGATCTCGTTCGGCACCGCGTACGGATCCATCGAGATCAACCCGGGGGAGCGCACCCCGGTGAGCGTCGACGACGCCGCCATGCGGCGGATCGCCGAGATCTCCGGCGGCCAGTTCTTCACCGCGGCCTCGGAGCAGGAGCTGCGGCAGGTGTACGCCGAGCTGGGGGAGCAGATCGGCTACGAGACCAGACGGGTCGACGTGAGCCGGCCGTGGCTGGTGGGTGCCGTGTTGTTGCTGGTGGGGGGCGTGGGCACCGGCCTGGCCCTGGGGCGTCGCCTGCCCTGACCGGCGGAGGTGGGAATCCCACATCGCCGTTCACGCGTGTCACGATGTGCTGTCGATCGATCACGAGGGGGCAGCGCGGGCGTGGGCACTTCGCGGGGGAGCGTCCGGCGGCGGATGCTGGGGCGGCGGCTGCGCCGGATGCGGGAGGGCTCGGGGTTCACCCTCGACGAGGTCGCGCCGAAGCTGTACTGCTCGGTCAGCAAGCTGGCCCGGGTCGAGGCCGGGCAGCAGGGCATCGATCCGCACCTGGTGAAGAGCATGCTCGACCTGTACGACGTCGGCGGCGATCGGTGGACCGAGACCCTGCGCCTGGCCGAGGAGGCGCGCAAGCGGCCGTGGTGGGCGCAGTACCGGCTGGGTGGGGACTTCGGCTACGTGCAGGTCGAGACCGACGCCGACCAGGTGCAGGAGTACGCCCCTGCGTACGTGCCGGGGTTGCTGCAGACCCGGGATTACGCACGGATCTTGTTCACCTCTGGGGTCGTGGAGTGGACCGACGAGCAGCTCGCTGCAGAGCTTGACGTGCGGATGATCCGCCAGCGGCGGCTCTCCGACGAGGCGAACCCGCTCCAGTTCGTGGCCGTCGTGGGCGAGGCGGCGCTGCGCAACCCGATCGGTGGGCCCGACGTGATGCGCACCCAGCTCGCCCGCATGGCCGAGGCCGCGGCACTGCGCACGGTGACCCTGCAGGTGCTGCCAGCCCGCTGCGGCCCGCACGCCTCCCTGGCCTCCGGCTTCTTCGTGCTCAGCTTCGGCGAGCTCGGCGAGCCGGACATGGCCTACGTCGAGCACGCGCTCGGTGCGGCGCACCTGGAGGGCGATCCGGAGGTGTTGCTGGCCCGGAACAAGTTCGACCAGCTGCGTACCCTGGCACTGGGCCCGGCGGATTCGCTGGCCCTGCTGCGGGAGATCGCCGCGGCCACCTGAACGGCGGAGGGACCACAGCCATGCACAGCGCCGCAGAGGTCGCCATGGACGTCGAGCGGCTCGCCTGGCGGAAGAGCAGCTTCAGCGGCGACGGGCAGAACGGTGGCAGTTGCGTCGAGGTCGCCCCCGTCCCGGCCGGCGTCGCCGTGCGCGACACCAAGGACCGCACCCGCACCCCGCACGTCTACTCCGGGCCCGCCTGGACGGTGCTGCTCGCCGCCGTCCGCGCCGGCGACCTGGGCGCCTGAGCGAGCGCCCGGCGGGCGCGGATCAGAGGCCTTCGAGGAAGCGCCGCAGCAGCTCCCCGAACAGCTCGGGCTGCTCCAGGTTGGGCATGTGCGCGGCGTTCTCGACGACGGCGAGCCGGCCGTGCGGCACGGTCTCGACCAGCTCGCGGACCATGCGGACGTGGTCGGGGGAGTCGATCGCGCCCGTCACGCCGAGCACCGGCACGGCGATCTCAGCAGCCCTAGCGGTGGCGTCGGGCAGTGAGCTCGGCGGTGGCCCCCCGTGCACGACGTGCGTCGACAGGGTGTGGGCGATCATCTCCCGGCAGCGGGCGACGACCTCGGGAGCGACGTCGTCCAGTGAGCGGTACGGACCGATGAGCCCGATCTCGAGGAACGCCTCGGTCCAGGCCCGGGGATCGAACGCGGCGGCCGCGGCGGCCATCGCGGCGAGCCGACCCTGCGTCCACGGATCGTGGAACAGGTGCTCGTCCACGGTGGCTGCGCTGGTCGCGCCCGTGCCGCAAGCCACGACGGCCGCGACCAGTTCGGGGTGCGCGATGGCGGTGTCCAGCGCCGTCGCCCCGCCCATCGAGAGCCCGACGAGCGTGGCCCGTCCGAGCCGCTGGGTGCGCAGCACGGTGGCTACGTCGTCGTAGTGCCGGAACGGGCTGCTCGGCGTGGAGGAGGCGCCGTGGCCGCGGGCGTCGAGCCGGACGACGGTGTGGGTGCGGGCGAGATCCAGCTGTGGATCCCACATGCGCCGGTCCATGGCGCCGCCGTGCAGGAACACGACGGGCGGGCCGTCGCCCGTCCGGTCGTAGGCGATGTGCCCGTCGTCGACGGGGATGGTGCCGGTGGCGATCGTGCTGGTCATGTCGACTCCTCGACGTGGTCTCCGGTGATGCGCGCGACGCCGGCGACGAGGGCGTCGAGCACGCGAACGGCGGCCGCGACGTCGGCGGGATCGAGCGCGGCAGCGATCGTGGACAGGGTGTGGAGCTCCGCTCGGTGGATCCGCTCGAACGCCGCGCGGCCCTCGTCGGTGAGGTCGACGAGCGGGGACCTGCGATGGGCCGGGTTCGGCCGGGTGGTCACGAGGCCCTGCTCGATCGCCTGGTCGACGAGCCGCTGGATCACCTGCCGGGGCATCGAGAGCATGCGGCCGATGGCGGGCACGGTGGCCGGATCGCTGCCGTTCAGGGTCTCCAGCAGGGCCCGGACGCCGAGTGTGACCTGCTCCGACTCCAGCGCGGCGGTGACGGCGCGGGCGGAGAGCAGGTGCAGTGGCCGTACCCGGCGGAGGACCGCGTACAGGTCCCGCGAGTCCGCAGTCATGACACTGATGATGTCAATTCGACATCTTCAGTGTCAACGTGCCGTACGCGGCCCCGCCTGTGCCAGGAAGCGCTCCGCTGCGTCCCGGTCCCCGTCGATCGCGAGCCCGGCCGCCGCTGTATCCGCCCCGCGCATCGCCGCCTGGAGCGCCTCGGGAGTGCCTGTCAGCACCGCGTCTGCCACCGCTTCGCCACGCCCTACCCCCTCGAGCTCCCCGTTCACGACGCGTGCCACGTAGCTGTCGCGGCCGATGCGGAGCTGCACAGTGGCCGTCCAAGGCGATCCGGACGGGCGGAACGAGCGGCGGAGCCCGAGCACCGCGGGATCGGGCAGCAATGCGCCGTCGAGCTGTTCCCCCATCCCCCAGGTGGCGAGCGCCTGGAACACGGGCTCGAGGTCGCGACCCCGCGGGGTGAGCGCGTAGACCGCAGCCGCGGCGGGCGGCGCCAGCTCGCGTCGCTCCACCACGCCGTGCGCGGCGAGATCGCGCAGCCGCTGCGTGAGGACGGTGGGTGCGATGCCGGGCAAGCCGGCGGCGAGGTCGGAGAAGCGCTTCGGGCCGAGCCGGAGATCGCGCACGACCAGCATCGCCCAGCGATCGCCGACGACGTCGAGCGTCCGCGCGACCGGGCACGCCTGGCCGTAGGTCCGACTCATCTCGCCTCCTTGTATCAAATCAATAGTAGCTGATACGGTTTTGATAGTCGACGGGGGAGAGATCAGATGGAGCAGTTCGTGACGGCGCGCGACGGTGCCCGCCTGTGCGTCGAGACCTTCGGGGATCCGGCAGATCCTGCGGTGCTGCTCATCGGCGGCGCAGCCTCGCCGATGGACTACTGGGAGGACGGCTTCTGCGAGTCACTCGCCGCAGGTGGCCGATGGGTCGTCCGCTACGACGCTCGCGACACCGGACGCTCCACGACGTGGCCGGTCGGGGCGCCCGGGTACACCTTCGCCGAGCTCAACGCCGATCCCGTGGCCGTCCTCGACGGGCTCGGGATCGAGCGCGCGCACGTCGTCGGACTCTCGATGGGTGCCTCGATCGCCACCACGCTGGCCACCCGCCACCGCGACCGGGTCCTGACCCTCACCCTGGCCACCTCGAGCCCCGGCGGCCCCGACCTGCCGGCGCCGAGCCCCGCGATCTCAGCCTCGTTCGCCGAACCCGCGCCGCCCGTCGACCCGGCCGACCGCGCCGCGCTCGTCGAGAAGATGGTGGCCGACCTGCGGCTGTTCACCGGCACACTGCCGTTCGACGAGGAGCACGTGCGGGCCCTCGTCGAGCGGATCGTGGACCGCAGCGACGCGCCTGCTGCTGCGGACAACCACTGGATGCTCGTGGGCGGGGACGACGACGAGGAGCCGACCGACATCGGTTCGATCGCCGTGCCGACCCTCATCTGGCACGGCAGCGCCGATCCGCTGTTCCCCCTGCCGCACGGCCAGGCGTACGCCGATCGGATCCCGAACGCCCGCCTCGTCGTGCTGGAGGGAGTGGGCCACGAGTACCCGCCGCCGTCGAGCTGGGACGTCGTGGTGACCGAACTCCTGGCCCACACCGCCCAGGAAGTACCCGCCCTGCCCTAGGGTGATCGACCGTGACTGCTGAGGGCGCTTCTGGGCGCAGCGTGCTGGTGACGGGCGGAAACCGGGGGATCGGGCTGGCGATCGCGTCTGCGTTCGCGGCCCAGGGCGACAAGGTCGCCGTGACCTACCGCGGGTCGGCGGAGGGGCTGCCGGAGGAGTTCCTGCCGGTGCAGTGCGACGTGACCGACGTCGACGCCGTCGACGCCGCGTTCACGACCGTCGAGGAGAAGCACGGGCCCGTCCAGGTGCTGGTCTCCAACGCCGGCATCACCGACGACGGCCTGCTCATGCGGATGAGCGAGGACTCGTTCACCCGCGTCGTCGACGCCAACCTCAGCGGCGCCTACCGCGTCGCCAAGCGGGCCACGCGCGCCATGCTGAAGGCCCGCAGCGGGCGGATGGTCTTCGTGTCGTCCGTGGTGGGGCTGACCGGCTCGGCGGGGCAGGTGAACTACGCGGCCTCCAAGTCCGGCCTCGTGGGGATGGCCCGCTCGATCGCCCGCGAGCTCGGGTCGCGCGGCATCACCGCGAACGTGGTGGCGCCCGGCTTCGTCGACACGGACATGACCCGTGCCCTTCCCGACGCCCGGCGCAAGGAGATCCTGGCCTCGGTGCCGCTGGGCCGCTACGCCGGCGCCGAGGAGATCGCGGGGGTCGTCACCTGGCTGGGATCGGCCGCGGCCGGTTACATCACCGGCGCCGTAATCCCGGTCGACGGCGGGCTGGGCATGGGGCACTAGAGAAGAACTTCGAACATCGCCGAACCGTGGGTGCCCGCACGGGTGATCGCCCTAGGTTCGGGCGGATGGACCAGGTGATGCCCACGATCGAGTACTGGCGCGACCGCATCGAGGATCATCCTCTGCACACCTGGCTGCTGACTCCTGAGGACGGCGTGGAGCCGGAGCAGAAGCTCTGGTTCGCGCTCTACTTCACGAACTTCATCATGTACTTCCGGGAGCTGAACCTCTACCACATCAGCTACGGCGACGAGCGGAAGCTGGACGCGCAGCGCGAGGCGATCTCCGCGCACGCCGACGAGGACATGACGCACTCGCGGATGTTCATGCGCGACCTGCGCACCCTGGACTGGGACGGCCTGTTGGGCTGGAAGCCGTCCGAGCTGTACTGGTGGCTGTTCCTGTCCGGGGTCAACGAGGACCTGCGCCGCCGCGTCACCCAGATCACCAAGCTCGTCATCGAAGCCGAGGACCCGGTGGTGCGGTTCGCGGTCGTCGAGTCGATCGAGGCGTGCGGCAACGCGCTGTTCCGGCACACCGGCGGGCCGGCAGCGGAGTTCCAGGAGCGCACGGGCAAGGAGCTCATCTACTGGGGCGCCTTCCACCTCGCCCGCGAGACCGGGCACGCCGTCGACGACGACGCGTTCGACCACGCCGTCCTCACACCAGCGCAGCGCGAGGCCGCCCGCCGGCGCGCGACCCGCATCTTCGAGCTGATCGACGAGCAGAACAGCGACATGCTGCGGCTGGCCCAGGAGACGATCTCCCAAGGCGGGTTCGACTACCGCCGCGCCGTGCACGCGTCGCCGCCGCGGCAGCTGGAGACGATCCCCGGCCCGGAGGTGTTCGACTTCAACTTCTGGCCCGACACCGACGCGCACGAGAGCCAGCACGAGATCCAGGCGACCTGGCGGAAGCTCCGCAGGGCGCTGCGCGACTCGGAGCACATGAGCTTCTTCACCGCCGCCGACCTCGACGAGGCGATCGCCAAGCTGCGGTTCGCCGTGCTCTACAGCGCCACCGACACCTGCGGCACGCCGACGGTCTACAAGTACATGCTCCCGTACCCGATCCCGGTGAACGCCCAGCAGCGGGCGATCAACCGGCTGTCCAAGCGGTTCGGGCGGCGCGCGGCGATGCTGTTCGTCGACTGGCAGTCCCTGCAGCTCGACGAGTGCCTGAACTGGCCGGTCAGCCGCACGCTCGACTTCATCTACCTGGACAAGGCCACCGACTCGCACCGCGACACCCGCGGCATCATCACCCACCACATCGACGTCACCCTGGACCCGGTGCTGCGCTACTGGACGATCGCGACGCTCAAGGGCCTCACCGAGACCTACGCGACCGCCACCGGCGACCTGGCCGAGTGGGTCGCCCGCGACGCCGGGCTGGACCTGCCGTACATGACGCTGCGGCTGCGGCCCGACCCCGTCGAGCTGGAGGACGACCCGCAGGCCGACGACATCGAGTTCTGGCGGCTGCCCGTCTCGGCCGAGACGGCGCAGCAGGGCGTGGCCCTGGTGACCGCCATCTACGAGCAGATCCTGGCCCGGCTCGACGCGATGGTCACCTCGTGGGAGCGCACCGACTACCCCGAGGTGTTCCGGCAGGTGGCCGAGGTGCGCGGGCAGGGCGTCCGATGACGGTGACGGCACCCGCCACGGTCACCGCGGTGATCTTCGATGTCGGTGGCGTGCTGGCCCACCCCGCGGCGGGGCAGTTCGCGGCGTCGTTCTTCGGCAGCCGCGACGCCGACTCCGACCACCCGTGGCACCGCCTGGAGCGCGGCGAGCTGACCATGGCCCAGGCGCTGCCGCTGCTGGACATGCCGCCGGGACCGCCGAAGCCGCCGAAGCCGTACGTGCTCGACGAGGACTGGCTGGAGCTGGCCGAGCAGCTCGCCGCGGCGGGGTACCGGCTCGCGCTCTGCACCAACACCCCGCGCGAGGCCGCGCCCCTGTGGCAGGCCCTCTACCCGTGGGCCGACGTGTTCGACGTGATCGTGCGCTCCTGCGACATCGGCGCGCGCAAGCCCGATCCGCGGATGGTCGCCACCGCGCTGGAGCGGCTGGGCAGCCCGGCGGCGGAGACCCTGTTCGTCGACGATCTCCCGGCGAACCGGGATGCCGCGGTGCCGCTCGGCGTCACCCCGATCGCAGCGGGGGACCCGGAGGCGATCGCGACCGTACGTGCGCTCACGGGAGTGGCCCGCGATGCACCACGCGTGCAGATCGGGCCACGCGGTCCGCGGCGGCCCCCCGTCAGCAGCCCGGCCGACCAGCTCCTCGTCGACGTCCTCTTCGACGCCGACCACCGCGCCGATCCCTTCCCGCTGCTGAGCGAGCTGCGCCGGATCTCGCCGATCCACCAGCTCGGCGAGCACCCCATCTGGTACGCCACGCGCTACGCGGACTGCCGGCAGGTGCTGGTGGATCCGGGGTTCGTGAAGGTCACCGAGTACCTGGCGCTCGACTTCGTCACCGGCGACCCGGTCCCGCCTCCGCCGGCCGGCATGGTGCTGCCGCTCGCGTTCGTCGACCCGCCCGAGCACACCCCGATCCGCAAGGTCATGAACACCGGGTTCACCCGGCGCCGCATGGACGGGCTGGGGGAGTGGCTGCACCAGCTGGCCACCGACATCGTCCAGGAAGCCCTACGCAGCGATCCGCTCGACGTCGTCGAGGGCATTTCCTACCCGCTGGCCATGCGCGTGATCTGCGATCTCGTCGGGGTGCCGCCGGAGGAGCGCAACAACTTCCGCGGCCTCATGAAGGACGCGTCGGTGATCTTCGAGCCCGGGCTTCCGCCGGAGCGGATCTTCGAGGCCGTCAGCGCCATCGTGACGATGACCGGCTACTTCACCGAGCTCGCCGACGCGCGTCCGGGTCTGCTGCGCGACCTGCTCGGCGAGGCCCGTGGGGCCGACGGCGTGACCCCCGACGACGTGATCGCCAACGTGACGTTCCTGTTCTTCGCCGGGTTCGAGACCGTCGCGCACCTCATCTCGACGACGCTGCACATGATGAGCCGCCACCCCGACCAGTTCGCGCGGATCGTCGCCGAGCCGAGCTTGGCGATGGCCGCGGCGGCGGAGGTGGCGCGCTTCCACTCGCCCGTCCAGACGAACTCGCGGATCGCGCGCGCCGAGCTGGACCTGGGCGAGGTGAAGATCCCGCCTGGCGGGGTCGTCGTGACGATGCTGGGGGCGGCGAACCGCGACCCGGACGCCTACCCCGACCCGGACCGGTTCGACATCACCCGCGGCGGGCCGGCACCGCTCGCGTTCGGCTCCGGCATCCACTACTGCCTCGGGGCGCGGCTGGCGCTGCTGGAGGCGGCCACGGTGCTGCGCTGCCTCGTCGAGGCCGGGGTGCGCGAGCTGCGGCCACGCCACGACGATTGGAAGCACGCCATCGTGCTGCGCGGCTTCGAGGAGCTGGCTCTGGACGTGACGCGCGGCGGGTGACGTGCTCGCGAGACCCGATCACCCATAGGGTGGGCGCCATGGGTCTCCTCGACGGCAAGCGACTGCTCGTGACCGGTGTGATCACCGACGCCTCCCTCGCCTTCCACGCTGCGAAGATCGCGCAGGAGCAAGGCGCGGAGGTCGTCCTGACCGGGTTCGGCCGGATGCGGCTCGTCGAGCGGATCGCGCTGCGCCTGCCGAAGCCCGCGCCCGTCGTCGAGCTGGACGTGTCGAACCAGGAACAGCTCGACTCCCTCGTCGAGCGGGTATCGCCGCACCTGGGCGACGAGCCGCGGCTCGACGGCGTGCTGCACTCGATCGGCTTCGCCCCGGCGTCGTGCCTGGGTGACGGCGCGTTCATGAACGCGCCGTGGGAGGACGTCGCGCAGACGATCCAGGTCAGCGCCTACTCGTTCAAGTCGCTGGCCACGGCGTGCCTGCCGCTGCTCGGCCCGGGCAGCTCGATCGTCGGCATGGACTTCGACAACCGCCAGGCATGGCCCGCCTACGACTGGATGGGCGTGGCGAAGTCGACCCTGGAGTCGGTCACCCGCTACCTGGCCCGCGACCTCGGCCCGAAGGGGATCCGGGTGAACCTGTGCGCAGCCGGCCCGGTGCGCACGATGGCCGCCAAGTCCATCCCCGGCTTCGCCGCCTTCGAGGACGCGTGGGACGGCCGGGCCCCGCTCGGCTGGGACGTCAACGACCCGATTCCGGTCGCGAAGACCGTCTGCACGATGCTCTCCGACTGGCTGCCCACCACCACCGGCTCGATGATCTGGGCCGACGGCGGTTTCCACGCCATCGGTGTCGCACCGGTCAGCAGCTGATCCCTAGGAGCGGCTCGCCAGCCACTGCTCGGCCCGCCGCTTCGACGCCTGCGCCAGCCACGCGTCCTCGACGATCTCGGCGAGCTGGGAGCGGGTGAGCTCGGCGAGCCGCGACGCGCGCACCAGCACCGAGCGGTGCCCGTCGAAGTGCGGGGTGGTGAAGAACGGCAGGTCGGGGTCCTGCACGAGCGCGAACTTGTCCTGCTCGTCGGGCACCCAGAACACGATGATGTCCTGGTACCGCTCGCCGGTGTCGGGATCGACGGCGTCGGGCCGCGGGGTGCGGAAGAACACGAATGACTTCCCGCCCACCTGGTAGACGCGGTTGCCGCTGCCGCCCGTGACAACGGTGACGTGCGGCATCGAGGCGGCGAGGTCGTGGACGTCCTGTGCGGTCGCCGGGGGCATGTCGCGCAGTGTGCACCGGACGCTGCAAGGATCGCCACGTGCCAGTGTCTCCACCCATCGACGCCCTGCTCGTCCTCTCCTTCGGCGGCCCCGAAGGGCTGGACGACGTCCGCCCGTTCCTGGAGAACGTGACGCGGGGTCGCGGGATCCCGCCGGAGCGGCTCGACGCGGTCGAGGAGCACTATCGCCACTTCGGCGGGGTCAGCCCGCT
Organism: uncultured Actinomycetota bacterium; assembly: GCA_963727745.1. Classification (GTDB taxonomy): domain Bacteria; phylum Actinomycetota; class Actinomycetes; order Mycobacteriales; family Pseudonocardiaceae; genus Pseudonocardia. The sequence goes on along the minus strand of CAVSHL010000015.1, from coordinate 772,084 downwards.
GAACGCGCGCAACCGAGAGCTGATCGCCGAGATCGAGAAGCGCATCGACGTGCCGGTGTACTTCGGCAATCGCAACTGGCACCCGATGGTGGCGGACACCGTCGCCGCGATGGCCGACGCCGGCGTGCGCCGTGCGGCGGTGTTCGCCACCAGCGCCTACGGCGGCTACTCGGCCTGCCGGCAGTACGACGACGACATCGCCGCGGCCCGTGCCGCGGTCGGTGCCGCGGCGCCGCAGCTGGTGAAGCTGCGGCACTTCTTCGACCATCCGCTGTTCGTCGCCACCAACGCCGACGCCGTGCGCGCGGTGGCCGCACGCGCGGGCGCTGGGGCCCGGCTGGTGTTCACCGCGCACTCCGTGCCGGACTCCGCGGACCGTGCGGCGGGTCTCCCCGCGGAGGGCGGTCGGCGCTACTCGCACCAGGTCACCGAGGCCGCCCGGCTCGTCGCCACCGAGCTGGGCGTCCCGGACCACGATGTGGTGTGGCAGTCGCGGTCCGGCCCACCTCAGGTGCCGTGGCTGGGACCGGACATCGTCGACCACATCGACGCGCTGCACGCCGACGGCGTGCCCGGCGTGGTGATCTCGCCGATCGGGTTCGTCTCCGACCACGTCGAGGTGGTGTGGGACCTCGACACCGAGGCCCGCGAACGAGCCGGCGAGCTCGGCCTGGGGTTCGCCCGCGCGGCCACCGCCGGCCCCGATCCGCGGTTCGCCGACATGGTCGTCGAGCTGGTGGACGAGCTGCGCCACGGCACACCGCCGCGCCGGATGTCCACGATCCCGGCGGCCGGGTGCACGATCGACGGTGCCCCGTGCGCCGACGGGTGCTGCGCGCCTGTTCGGCGGCCGTGAACCCGTTCGGTTGCTGACCGGCGGGTAAGACTTTCCTGCCCCTGGCGTCTGGCAGGCCTGGCCGCCCAGCGCTGTCGAGCGGTGGGTGTAGATCACCAGAGTGGAGGTCGAACCCGAGCCACGAGGGCTCGGGCCGACCGAGGGGTGATCGGTATGACGTTCCCGGAGATGGCCAGGGCGGCGATCGAGATCGACGCGGAGGACGCCGCGGCGCTGGAGCGCTTCGCCGAACTGGAGGACGCCGCGTTCGAGGGGTACGCGAGCGACTACGGCCAGCCGCTGCAGATCTGCAGCGGCCCCCACGCCGGCTGATGCGCGGGGTCCGCCTGCTGACCCGCCAGTTCGTCTGTCCGCTGCCCGAAGGATGTGCCATGCAGCCGCTGCTGCCCATGTTGGTGCGCGACCCGTGCGTGGAGCGGACTGCGGCATGACGGTACGGATGAAGGTCGCCGAATGCGCCGCGCTGCACTGGGACGGCGGGCAGCTGGTCTGGGACGGGTACCTGCGCCAGCAGCAGTTCGCGCTGACCCCGACCAGTGAGGCCGTTCTGCGGTTCTGCGCCGGCTGGCGCGAGCCCGACGAGCTCGCCGCGCATCCCGACGGTGACCTGCTGCCCGTCGCCCGGCACCTGCTGGAGGCGGGTGTGCTCGTCGCGGAGGGGTCGCCGGAGCACGCGGAGGAGCAGCGGGTGCTGTTCCGCTGGCAGGACTGGGGGCCGGCCGCGCGGTACCTGCACTTCTCGGCCAGGGTGTCCGGCGGTGATCGCTTCCTCGATCTCGCCGCCGACCACGAGCGGATGGTCACCAAGGCCGGCGTCGTGCCGCCACCGGAGCCGGTGAAGACCTACCTCGGCACGCCGCTCATGCCGGTCCCGACGGGTCGTCCCGACGACGTGAAGTGGCCGCGCGCGGGCTTCCTCGACGCCGCGTACGGCCGGCGCTCCACGCGCACGTTCGCGCCGGAGCCGTTGCCGCTGGCCGACCTGGGCGCCGTGCTGGAGGTCGCCGGCGGGTTCGTCGACATCCAGGACGACCCCGAGACCGGTCCGTCGATCTTCAAGACCAGCCCGTCGGCCGGGGCCAGGGACCCGATGGAGCTCTACGTGCACGCCCGCGACGTCGCCGGGCTGCCGGCCGGGATCCACCACTTCTCGCCGGCTCGCTGCGGGCTGGAGATGATCGGCCCGGCGGCCGATCCCGACCGGCTGGCGGCGGCGCTAGGTGGGCAGTCGTGGCTGGCGGCGGCGCCGGCACTGATCATCTACTCCGCCGTGATCGAGCGGGTGCAGTGGCGCTACGAGAGCCGCCGCGCCTACCGCGACGTGCTCATCGGCATGGGGCACGTCAGCCAGACCGTGCTCCTCACGGCCAGCGCCATGGGGTTGGGAGCGGTGACGGCGACCGCCGTGAGCGACGCGGAGCTCGAGGAGCTGCTGGGCTGCGACCCGGCCGCCGAGCCGGTCCTGGCCGTGACCGCGCTGGGCCTGCCGGTGCCGTCATGAACGGGCGAGCCCGGTGCCGCACCCGCGGCCGGCCGCGGCGAGGTCGCTCGCCTCCTCCGCCGCGGGGCGGCCAGCTCGTTCTCGTCGGCGACGCCTGGGCGGAGGACGATCTGATCATGGCCTCCAGCGCCGCGGTGGACGGGGCGGTGGTCGAGCCGGCGGTTGAGCTGGTGGTCGTGCAGGCTCGCGGATCGCTACGGGGGAAGGAGTGATCGCCGTTCGGGGAGTTCACGCGTCAGCTGTGGCGCCTGGCCTCCCGAAATGGTGATCTTGTGGGTTGCTCGCCGGCTCGGGTGGGCGGGCGCGGCTCGAGTCAGCGGTCAGGCTGTGGTCGTACAGGCTCGCGGATCGCTACGCGGGAAGGCGCGATCGCCGTTCGGGGAGTTGACGCGTCGCCTGTGGCGCGCGGCCGCCCGGAACGGTGATCTTGGGTCGTGTGCTCGCCGCCGACTCCGATGTTCGGCTGGTGCAGGTGGCTGTGCCTGGCCGGCCATGGTCGCGTCGAGATCGCAGGTCACGTCGCCGGGAGGGGCGGCGGGAACGGTGATCTCGACGCGACCATGAGCGGGCGATCAGGATTCGGCGATCGCCGCCGCCACCGCGTCGGCGCCCGTCGTCGCGCGGGTGCGCAGGCCGCGGTCGTAGTGCTCGGTGGTCGAGATGGACGCGTGTCCGACATCGGCGCGCACGTGCTGGATGGGCACGCCCTGCTCCAACGCGATCGTCACGTAGGCGTGCCGCAGGGCGTGCGGATGCACGCGCTCGACCACGCCGTCCAGTTCCGGCCCACCGGCGGCGGCGACGCGCCGCAGCAGCCGGTACAGATCGGTGCGGGAGCAGCGGGTGCCGTTCCGGGTCGCGATCATCGGGCCGCCCGCCGTCCCCGATCTGCCGCGCACGGCCGGGGCCGCGGATCCGGTGAACCGGTCGCGGTCGACGAGGTAGCTCTCCAGCGCGTCGCGGGCCAGGTCGGTCAGGTACACCTCACGGTGCCGGCCGCCCTTCCCGACGACGCGCAGCACGTCGGCACCGCCGGTGCGGTAGCGGTCGCCGCGGTCCAGGCCGGTCAGCTCGGAGATCCGCAACCCGAGAGTGAGCAGGGCGACGACGGCCGTCGCGCGCCGGGCGAGCAGCTGATCCAGCGCCGGATCCCGCGCGAAGTGCAGGGTGGGCGCCGCGGCGAGCAGCGCCGCGAGCTGCTCCGCGGTCAGCCGCACCGTCGGTGACGCGTCGCGCGCGCCGCCCGTCAACCCGAGCCGGCCGCGGTGCAGGGCAGCCGGGTTGCCGGACACCACACCGGTACCGGCGAGGTGCGCGTAGAGCGCCGAGAGTGTGGAGAGCATCCGCTGCCGGGTGCGCCGGGCCGCGCCGAGCGACGCCAGCGCGTGCAGCCAGGCGGTGACGTGGGCGCTGGTGGCGTGCCGCGGATCGAGCTCGCGTGCCGCGCACCAGCGGAACCATGCCTGGTCGTGCAGCCGGCCGCGGGCCGCGGCGGGCGGGCGACGTCCCTCCTTCGGCTGTGGTTCCGGCGCTCCGCCGATCGCATCCGCCCAGGTCACGGGCAGTCCGAGGGTGAGTGCGTAGGTCCGGCGGGTACCGGCGTTGGCGTACTGGGCGAGCCAGCCGGCCACCTGCTCGCGCAGCTCGTCGGGATCGTCGACGCCGGGCCATTCCCCCTCGGGGGCGCGCCGGGCCGGCGGCAGCGGATCGATCACGGCCAGGGCATCGGTGATCACCGCCCGATCCTCGCACCGGGGTTGTGCTCCGAGGACGCGGCGCGCCGCCTACCGCCAACGAAACGCAGGTTTCGTTGGCGGCAGGTTTCGTGCACCTAACTACAACCATGAGATTCGTTGTGCGATACCGTTCTGATCATGACGGAACCGGTCGCACGCTGCGCTTACGGGAAATGCCGGGCGGAGCTGCCGCCCCCGGGGACGCGCGGTGGGCGACCCCGCACGTTCTGCCGCGACCGCCGCTGGGACGGCGACCGCACGTGCGCCCAGATGGCCCGCGCCGAACGGGCCGCGCTGGAGGCGTTGGGACTGGACGGCGCGAGTGCCGCTTACGCGCTCGACGCCGATCGCCTGCGCGAGCAGGTGCTCGCTGTGCAGGAGCCGGTGGCCGCGCTGTCGACGGCGCTGGCCGATGTGCTGGCCCGCCTCGACGAGGTGCAGCGCGACGCCGTGCTCGCGGTGGAGCAGGCCAACCGGCAGGCCACCGAGTCGGAGCGAGCCCGGGTGACGGCCGACGAGGCGCGCGAGCGCGCGGTGCGCGACGCCCGGCGCAGCGCAGACACCGCGGACGCGGCGGTCCAGGAGCGCGAGGAGGCGGTGCAGCGGGCGGCCGCAGCGGCAGCGCAGGCGCTGGCCGCCACCGAGGCGCTGGGGGCGGCCCGCGCGGAGACGACCGCGGCCCGCGCCGAGCAGGAGCGCGCGACGGCGCGAGCCGTGGCGGCGGACCGGACGGCGGGGGAGTCCGCGGTGGCTGCCGCCGTCGCGGAGGAGCGGGCGCAGGCGCTGGCCGCACAGCTGTCGGCGGCCGAGCAGCGGCTGACCGAGCAGGCTGCGGTGCACGCATCGGCACTCGCCGAGGCACGTGCCCGCGCCGACGTGGCGGCGGAGCGGTGGGCCGCCGAACAGGCGGCGCACCGGGCGAGCACCGCGCGACTCGAGGCACAGGTGGCCACGGAGCAGGCGGCGCACCGCGAGGTCGCGGCACAGCTGGACGGCGAGGTGAGCGCCCGTCGAGACGCCGAGGCAGCGACCGTCCGAGCGCGCGACGAGCTGGCAGCTCTGCAGATCCGGTCCGCGGAGGACGCCGTCGCCCACGGCGCCGTCCGCGACGAACTGGCCCAGCTCCGGGCCGAGCGATCGGCGGCGGAGGACTTCACGGCCCTGCTCAGGACGGCGCTGGGCTCGGCCTGACCACGGTCCGGATCCACATTTGTCAGCGACGAGAGGGTGTGATCGTCACTTCCGTCGTCCGCGCCTGGGCTGCCATCCTCGACGGCGCTCACGACGCGCGTTTCGTTCAAGCCCGCCCGCGGGCGCCGCCCTAGCGTCGGGCCGGCACCGGACAAGAGGAGAACTGATCATGGCTCTGCCGCCGATCGCCGACCAGGAGACCTGGCGCAAGGAACTGGGCGAGCTGCGCGCGCGGGAGAAGGCCGCCACGCGCGAGCTCGACGCGATCGCCGCGCAGCGGCGCCGGCTCCCGATGGTGGAGCTGCCCGACTACACGCTCGTCGGCGCGGACGGCCCGGTCCGGCTCGTCGACGTGTTCGACGGCAAGTCGCAGCTCATCACCTACAACCACATGTGGTTCACCGACGAGGAATGGCAGTGCGGCGGCTGCACGAGCTTCACCTCGTCGTTCACGCGGCTGGACTTCCTCGACAACTACGACGCGCGGTTCGTGATCGTCACCCCCGGCCCGATCGACCAGGCGCTCGCGTACGCCGAGCGCGTCGGCAACAAGATGGCCTGGTACTCGACGGCCGACAGCCCGTTCGGCGCGGACGTCGACGCCCCGCTCAACGGCGGGTTCGGGTTGAACGTGTTCCTGCGCGACGGCGACACCGTCTACCGGACCTGGCACACGAGCGGGCGCGGCGTCGAGCACCTCACCTACACGTTCTCGCTGGCCGACGTGCTGCCGTTCGGGCGGCGCGAGGAGTGGCTGGACTCGCCGGAGGGCTGGCCGAAGGTGCCGACCTACAGCCCGTGGCTGGACTCGCCCGACGTCGCGCGGCTCTACGGCCCGGCGGCGAAGGGGGACTGACCCCGGTCACCGGCGGTCAGTCGGCGAGGTTCGCGCTGACGATCTCCAACGTCAGCGCGGTGGCGGCGCTCGCCTGCTCGCCGAGTCGGTCGGCGAGTGCCGCGACCAGCCCTTCGAGCAGGATGACCTGCGGGATGCGGCTGGTCAGGGTCAGCTCCTCGCGGAAGGTCAGGTCGCTCATCCCGACGACCAGCGCCACGTCCGCCACCGCGACGACGGGGGAGCGGGCGAACGCGGTCACCGCCACGACGGTGGCGCCGGCCCGGCGGGCCGCGTGGGTGGCCTGCACGGTGACCCCGCTCGCGCCGGATCCACTGATCACGAGCGCGACGTCCTCCGCCCCGAGCTGGCGGGCCGCGATCTGCTGGGCGATCGCGTCCGGGGGCGCCTCGGCCGGCCGGCCGATCCCCCCGAACCGGCCGGCCGTGTCCGCGGCGAGTGGTGCCGACAGCCCGTTGCCGATCACGAGCACGCGCCGTGCCGTGGCCAGCGCCTCCACGGCACGGGCGACGTCGGCGTGGTCGAGGAGGGCGAGCATGCCCGGGACCGAGTCCGCCACCTGCTGGAACGTCGACGCGACGATCGGGCCGGGCCCGTGCGGCGCGGGAGCGGCCGGGCCGCGGCGGGGTCCGGCGTCGCGGGCCAGGAGCACCCGCAGCTGTTGGTACCCGGAGTAGCCCAGGCTCTGGCAGGTGCGCACCACCGTGGCCCGGGACGCACCCGCCGCCTCGGCCACCTGCTGCGACGACATCTCGACGACGGCGTCGGGCTGGTCGAGGAACACGGCCGCCACGGCCCGTTCTGTCGGCAGCAGCGACGGCAGCAGCGACCTGATGTGCGCCGACACGCCACCTGGAGGAGCCGTCACCGGCGCGGCCCGTGCACGATCCGCCGGCGCAGGGCGCCCGACGCGAGGTCGATCAGCACCGTCACGACGATCACCACGAGCAACAGTGTGCCCACCGAGTCCCAGACCCGGAACTGCACGTTGTCGGCCAGCATCTTGCCGATGCCACCGGCGCCGATCAGGCCGAGGATCGCCGACGCGCGCACGTTGATCTCGAAGCGGTAGAGCCAGAACGCCAGCACCTCGGGGGTGACGGTCGGCCACAGGCCCCAGCGCAGGACCTGCGCGGTCGAGCCGCCGGCCGCGCGGGCGGCCTCGATCGGCCCGGCCTCAGCGCCCTCCATGGCCTCGTAGCCCCACTTGCCGAGCGTGCCGATGGAGCCGATCCCGATGGCCAGCGCGCCGGTGAACGCGGTGAGCCCGGTGACCGACAGGATCAGCACCGCGATCACCACCTCGGGCACCGCGCGGATCAGCGCGAACAGCCCGCGCAGCGGGATCCGCAGCCACACCGGGCCGATCCCGTTGGTGGCGAGGAACGACAGCGGCAGCGAGATCACGATGCCGATGACCGTGCCGAACCACGCCATCTGCACCGACAGCACCGTGGCCGCGAAGGCCTCGGGCACCGCCGACAGGTCCGGCGGCAGGAACATCAGGCCCAGGTAGCGCACCAGGTTCGACGGGAACCCGGCCAGCTGCGACCAGTCGATCTCGACGCTCCAGAAGGCACCGATCACGATCAGGGTGATCACGAGCGCGACGAGCTTGGGGAGGATCCGGCGCGGCTTCGACGGCCGCGGGGTCGCCCCGACCGCCGGCGGGGACGCGGTTGCGACGCTCACGAGACGAGCCTCCGGCGCAGCCAGGACGACACCGCTTCGAGCAGCAGCACCGCGACCAGGATCTCCAGGATGATCAGCGACAGCTGGTGGTAGCGGTAGAACGTGCGGACCTGGTCGATCAGGATGCCCAACCCGCCGCCGCCGACCAGCCCGATCACCGTCGACGCGCGCACGTTGAGCTCCAGCACGTACAGCGTCTGGGAGGCGAACACCGGCAGGACCTGCGGGAACACCGCGACCCGATCCGCGCGCACCCACGTGGCGCCGGTGGCCAGCGCCGCTTCCAGCGGGCCGCGATCGACCGCGTCGATCGCCTCCGACACCAGCTTCACCACGATGCCGACGTTGAACAGGACCAGCGCGATCGTGCCCGACAGCGCGCCGACGCCGACGATCGTCACCAGGATCGACGCGTAGAGCAGGTCGGGGACCGCCCGGACCACGTTCATCACCGACCGGGTGATCGCCACCAGCGGCGCCGACGGGTCGGTGACCCGGGAGGCGAGGAACGACAGCGGCAACCCGACCGCGGCCCCGATCGCCGTCGCGATCACCGCCATCTGCATCGTCTGGGCCAACGCCGGCAGCGTGTTCGGGAAGAACCAGTAGTCGGGCTGGGTCAGCAGCACGATCTTGTCGACGGCGTTGTCCCAGTTGCGGATCAGCGCACCCAGGTCCGTCTCCACGCCGATCGCCGTCCACACGGTGATCGCGAGGACGACCGCGCCGATCGCCCACGCCTTCCACGCGGTGCGTGGTTTCACGGGGCGCGCCGTGGTCACGGCGCCGGTGGTCATAGCGCCGCCTTCGCGTCCATCACGTCCTCGCCGGTCAGCGAGCGGCCGTAGATGTCGGCGAACACCTGCTCGTCGGCGCCGGCGGCGTCGCCGTCGTAGACGACGCGCCCTTCGCGCAGCCCGATCAGGCGCTGCCCGTAGCGGCGGGCGAGGTCGAGGAAGTGCAGGTTGATCACCACGGTGATGCCGAGCTCCCGGTTGATGCGCTCCAGGTCGCGCATCACCACGTGCGACGTCGGCGGATCCAGCGACGCCACCGGCTCGTCGGCGAGGATCACCGACGGGCGCTGCGCCAACGTGCGCGCGATCGCCACCCGCTGCTGCTGGCCGCCGGAGAGGTTGCCGGCCTTCACGTACGCCTTCTCGACGATGCCGACGCGTTCCAGGCACTGCATGGCGAGCTCGACGTCGTCGGCGGACCAGGCGCCCACCAGCGTGCGCCAGGTGGGCGCGTGGTGCAGCCGGCCCATCAGCACGTTGTTGAGCACGGTGGTGCGCTTGGCCAGGTTGAAGCCCTGGAACACCATGCCGATACCGCCGCGCAGGGCGCGCAGCTCGGCGCCGCGGCTGGTGGGCAGGTGCCGATCACCGACGGAGATCGAGCCCTCGGTGATCGGCACCAGCCCGTTCACGGTGCGCACCAGCGTCGACTTGCCCGCGCCGGACAGCCCCACCACGGCGACCAACTGCCCCGCCGGGATCTCCAGGTCGATGTCGCGCAGACCGGTGACCCCGCCGGGGTAGGTGACGCCGACCCCGCGGAAGGTGATGGCTGCCCCGGCAGGGGAAGCCGCGCTGGTGCTGGTCATCAGCCCAACCCCAGTCCCGCTGCGGCCGTCTGCGCGCGCTGCAGGGCGGTGGTGTCGGCGGGGGCGAGCCCGGTGATCTGGTAGATCGCGGTGAGCGCCGTGACGCCCTCCGGTGTCTTCGCGTAGTCGAGCATCGCGTCGCTGATCTTCTTCTGCCACGTCGGGTTGAGCTCGCCCGACAGGGAGACGCCGTCGTTGGGGATCTCGTCGGTCAGCGCGAACACGACGACCTTCTTGCCCACGTCGGGCGTGTCCTTCTGCACGACGGTGCGCGCGTCCCAGTAGGAGACACCGACCTCGGCGTCGCCGCGGTAGACCGACAGCACCGCGGCGTCGTGCGCGGTGACCTGCAGCGGCGTGATGTCGGAGGGCTGCACGCCCTGCGACTTCAGCGCGGTGATCGGGAAGATGTAGCCGGCCGAGGACGCGGCCTGCAGCACGGCGACCTTCGCGCCCTTGACCTTCGCCAGGGAGTCGGCGGCGACCGGCCCGTTCCCCGCCGCGGTGCCGTTGCAGAACAGGTTGCCCTTGGCGTCGGGGGTGGGGGTGTCGGCGCAGTACTTCGCCGGGTTGTTCGTGTAGAACTGCGCCGCGTAGGTGGCCTTGCCGGCCCGTACGGTCTGCAGCGCCGGCTGCGCGCCGTAGCGGCTGCACGCCTGCACCATCTGCAGCGGCGGCAGCATGCCGATCTGCGCCTGGTCGGCGCCGATGGCCTCGACGGCGGCCTGGTAGTCCTGCGTGATGACGCCCTTGACCGGGATGCCGAGGCGCTGGGTCAGCGCCTGCTCGAGCGGCTTCACCGTCTGGACCAGCTTGTTCGCGTCACCGGACGGGACGAGCGCGAGGGTGAGCGCGGTGGGATCGGCAGCGGCGGGATCGTTCTTCCCGGTGCAGGGGCCGGCGGGTGCGCCACCTGCCCCCTGGTTCCCTGCTCCGGTGCCCTCCTGAACGCCGCAACCGGCGGAGAGGAGCACCAGCGCGAGTACCGCCACTGTGGTGCGACGAACCGACATGTCATGTCTCCAGCGTCGAAGGGTCGGTGACCCAGGCGTCGAGTGCGGGGTAGAGCTCGGGGAGGTGCCGGGCCCGCAGGTGGGCGGGCCGGTCGTCGGCGGGATCGCGCGGGAGGTACACGGTGGCGCACCCGGCGCGCAGGGCGGGATCGATGTCGTTGGCCCACACGTCGCCGATCGACATCAGCGACGCCGGCGGGGCACCGTCGAGCAGTTCGGCGAGGACGAGCGGGAGCCCGGTGGGCTTTCCGGCGTCGGTGCGGAGCTCGTCGAAGCCGGCCGTGAGCCCGAGCGCGTCGAGGGTCTCGACGAGGCCGGTGCGCGGAGCGTTCGTGACGAGCACGCGACGCGCGCGACCCCCGACCCGGTCGAGGAACCCGGCCAGGCCTGCCGGTGCGGTGACCTCGAGTACGCCGGTGGCCAGCTGCTCACGGCTGACCGTGTAGGCCTTCTGCAGGTCGTCGGGCGTGACGTACGGAGCGGCGAGCGCGGCGACGGCGGAGTAGCCGTCCGGGTGCCCGTCCGGAGCGCCGTCGAGGTGGGCCGCCAGCCCGTCCAGCACGGCGGCGGCGACGTCGTCGGCGAGCCCGCGCACCGCTTCCTCGGCGTACGCGCGGACGGGTCCGTCGCCGAGGCAGACGGTGCCGTCGAAGTCGAAGACCAGTACGGGTAGCACGCGCAGCACCATAGACCAGCATGAACAGATCGTTCACGATCGTGTCCAACGTGAAACGGAAGTTCACGGGGTGTTCACGATGATTGCGCGCCGGCGAAGCGGTCGTAGCGGTCATGGACACACCATCTGTCGCGGACCGCTCGGCCCAGCACTACATCGGCATCACCGGCTCGGTCACGATGACGAGCTTCGCCACCGTGGCCGATCGCATCCCCGAGCTCTTCGCACACCTGGGCGCCCGCGGGGTGGCACCTGCCGGCGCCCCGTTCTTCCGCTACCACCGCATCGACATGGAGCGGGAGCTGATCGTCGAGGCGGGCGTGCCGGTGGTGGCCCCGGTGGCCGGCACCGGCGACATCGCCGCAGGGGTGCTGCCGGCCGGCCGCTACGTCACCCTCCTGCATGCGGGCCATCCCGACGAGCTGGTCGCGGTGTCGGCCCACCTCCAGGACTGGGCCGCGGCGCAAGGCCTCAAGTTCGACAGCAGGCCGTCGGCCGAGGGCGACCTGTGGGGCTGCCGGCTCGAGACGTTCCTCACCGATCCGCGCGAGGTGGCCGACCCTGCCCAGTGGCAGACGGAGCTGGCCTACAAGCTCGCGACTGAATCGGGTCATGTGAACCGGCGCGCAGCCCGTCGAGCACCACGGCGAGCTGGCGCCGCCTCTTCGGTGAGCTGGATGATCCGGCCGAGCCCCATGAGCAGCAACGACACGTCGTCGACGCTGGCGTCGGCACGCGCGACACCCCCCTGCTTGGCCCGCTCGACGATGCGGGTCATGACCGGGCCGACGGACGACCGCGGCGCGATGCGCGTGCTCGGGGCCGGCCCGACGGGCCTCCCGGCACTCGACGAGGCCGGGCGTGCTGATCAGCGGATCGCTCAGCCCGTCGAGCAGTGCGCGGTGCTTGGCGAGCAGTGCCAGCGAGTCCTCCAAGTACCGGCACAGGCCTTGCCACGGATCGGCCGCCGTCGCGGCGTTCTCGACGGCGGCCGACCAGGCGATGAAGTCGTTCTCCAGTGCAGCGTCGAGCAGGCTGTCCTTCGTCGGGAGTGCCGGCACAGGCCGAGGCGCCGGTCATCGTCAACCTCGCCGTCGTCGGCGCGGGCCCACGGGCGACGAACTGGGACGACCTCCAGTTCACCGCGAAGCACGCCGGGTCGAAGGTGTGGGCGCAGGCCCGAAGGGCCAACGAGCTGCTCGCCGTCGGCTTCGCGCGCGAGCACGGCACTTCCGAGATCAAGTACGTGATGTTCAACCCGGTCTACGTGCGGTCGAGCTTCTCGGGGGAGTTCGCCAAGCCGGTCAGGATCGTCATCAGCGCGCTGGGCGCGCTCTTCGCGAAGCCTGCCGAGAAGGCCGTCCAGCCGATCGTCGAACTGATCGAGCAACCGCCTGCGCAGGAACTGTCGTTCTACAAGGCGGCCGAGAAGCAGGACCGCACTCCCACCCAGGTCGATGTGGAGGACGCCGAGCGCCTCTACCGCGAGACGAAGCGCATCCTGAACGACTGACAGAACCGGCCCCGAACTCCGCACACCGGGTTGGCCTTCCGGCTCGCCGACTGATACCCACAGGGGTGCACGTCGACCAGATCACCGTGACGCTCGAGGTCGTCCGCCGGCTGGTGGACGACCAGTTCCCGCAGTGGCGGCAGCTGCCGTTGCAGGCGGTCCCCGGGGCCGGGACGGTGAACGCCATCGTCCGCATCGGCGACGGGCTGGCCGCCCGGTTCCCGCTGCGCAGGGACGACTCCGACGCCGTGCGGGCGGAACTGCAGGCGGAGGCCGCGGCGGCGGGCGAGCTGGCTGCCTGCAGCCCGGTTCCGTCGCCGGTGCCGGTAGCCATCGGCGATCCGGGCGACGGCTACCCGTTGCCGTGGTCGGTCCAGACGTGGGTGCCCGGCCGGGTCGCCACCCCGCACGATCCGGCGGGCTCGATGGCGTTCGCGCGCGATCTCGCGGCGTTCATCGGCGCGCTGCGGGCCACCGACACGCACGGCCGCCGGTTCTCCGGCACCGGTCGCGGCGGCGACCTGCGCGACCACGACGCATGGATGCGGACGTGCCTGCGGGAGAGCGAGGGGATGCTCGACGTGCCCCGCCTGCGCGCGCTCTGGGGCGAGCTGCGCGACCTCCCGTCCGCCGGCCCGGACGTGATGTCGCACCACGATCTGATCCCGGGCAACGTCCTGGTCCGGAACGGTCGGCTCGCCGGCGTGCTCGACGGCGGCGGATTCGGCCCGGCCGACCCGGCACTGGATCTCGTCGCCGCCTGGCACCTACTCGATGCCGCGCCGCGCGCCGAGCTGCGCCGCCTGCTCGGCTGCGGCGACGTCGAGTGGGCGCGCGGCCGGGCCTGGGCGTTCGAGCAGGCCATGGGCCTGGTCTGGTACTACGTGGAGTCGAACCCCGTGATGGCTGAGCTGGGCCGCAGCACCCTCGACCGGCTCGTCCAGCCACCCGGCGGAGCGGACCGCTGATCTTCCCGCCGCGCGGCGGTTGTCGGGGAGAGCGCGCCAGCCGAAGACTCGACGGCGTTCCGGTTCCCGGCCGAAGGAGATGCCAGCGATGACCGCAGAGGCCGCCACCCGCTCCACCCACCCGCCGTTCGATCCCGAGCTGGCTGCGGGACTGGCCACGCTGCCGTTTCCCGAGATCGGGACCGCATCGCTCGCCGATATCCGCACGATCATCGACGAGGGTCTGCCCGGCCGGCCGGTGCCCGACCTGACCGTCGGCGGCGCACTCGCGGAGTCCGAGGTCACCGTCCCCGGGCCGGACGGTGCCCCGGACATCACGCTCCTGGTGTTGACCCCGACCACCGGGACCGGACCGTGGCCGGCGATCTACCACACGCACGGCGGCGGGATGGTCATCGGCAACCGCCGGTTGGGCGTCGAGGGGTTCGCGCCCCTCGCGGCCGAGCACGGCGCCGTCATCGTCTCGGTGGAGTACCGGCTCGCCCCGGAGCACCCGCATCCCGCACCGGTCGAGGACTGCTACGCAGGGCTGGTCTGGACCGCCCAGCACGCGGACGAGCTCGGGATCGACCCCGAGCGGATCCTCGTCGCCGGCGGCAGCGCGGGCGGTGGGCTCGCCGCCGGGATCGCGCTCATGGCGCGCGACCGCGGATTCCCGCACCTCACCCACCAGGTGCTGATCTGCCCGATGCTCGACGACCGCTTCGGCACCCCGTCCAGCCAGGAGGTCGTCGGCGACGCGCCGTGGGACCGCGACGCCAACGAGTTCGGCTGGACCGCACTGCTCGGCGCGGCCCGGGGAGGCCCGGACGTGTCGCCCTACGCGGCACCCGCCCGTGCCACCGACCTGTCGGGTCTGCCGCGCACCTACCTCGACGTCGGCAACGCGGAGCTGTTCCGCGACGAGACCCTCGAGTACGCCCACCGGCTGTCCGCCGCGGGTGTGGTGGTCGACCTGCACATGTGGGGCGGCGCGTTCCACGGCTTCGAGGGGTTCGTCCCGCAGGCGCGGGTCAGCCAGGCCGCCACGGCCGTCCGGAACGACTTCCTCGCCCGCGCACTGGCCGGATGACGGCAGACTGGCCGGTGTGCGCGAGCTGATCGGTCTCATCGGCGCCGTCGACGACGACGCTGCCGGTGCGCTGCGCGTCATCGCGTACTTCGACACCTTGGTCGAGCGAGGTGCGTCGATCGGTGACTTCGTCCGCGGCGCGGCTGCCCAGGCCGGGTGCGCCGCAGGGTTCGCGGACCCCTCGCGAGGTCAGGTCATTCGAGCCGATGCCGCCGGCCGCGCGCTGGACCCGGTGGCGCCGGAGCGCGTCTCCACCGTCGAGGTGCTCGACGACCTCGGCGCGCAGGTCTGGCTCGAGCGTGCGGGCCCGCCGTCGGTGGTGGACGCGATGGTGCTGGAACGCTTCGCCGCCGGCGTCCGCATCACCCTGGAACGCACCAGGGACCGCGACCGGATCGGCCCGTCGCTGCGCGTGCTGCTCGACGAGCAGACCGGGCCGGAGCAGCGCCGCGCGGCCGCCGACCGGCTGGGCATCAATGGTCCGGCGACGGTGCTGGCCGCCGCGCCGCTCGCGGGCGGACCGGACGGGCCACCGCGTGACGCCGGACGCCTGGTGGCGCGGATCGGCCGCGTCCACGCGATCGTCCGACCCGGCCGGGACTCGGGCGACCTCGCCGGCCGACGGGTCGGGATCGGCCGTGAAGCCGACCCCGACCACCTCCACGAATCCTGGGCACAGGCACTGGTCGCCCTGCGCACGACCAGCGACGGCGCACCCGGCGAACCCGGCGACACCGTCGTCCGGTACGCCGACCTCGGTGGGCTTGCCGTCGTGGCCGAGCAGATCAGCGCCGTCGCCGCGGAGGTGGCCGACGTGCGCGCGCTCGACGCCGTCGCCGCCGCGCACCCGTGGGCGCTGGGCACCCTCGACGCGGTGATCCGCCACCTGACCGTTCGCAAGGCGGCGACGGAGCTGCACGTCCACCACTCGACGCTGCAGGAGCGGATCGTGCACCTGCGCCGCGAGCTGGGCTTCGACGTCGACTCGCCGATCGGGCGGCAGCGAGCCGCGCTCGCGCTCGCGCTGCGCCGGCTGCGCAACTCCGGGGACCTGATCGGCCGCTAACGCACGTCCAGCGCCCGCAGCGCCGGGAGCCGGTCGGCCAGCTGCTCGGAGCGTTCGACCGGGGAGTCCGACATCGTCAGGATGATCTCCGTGACGCCGACGGCGAGGTAGCCGGTGATCAGCTCCTCCAGTCGGTCGCTGTCCCTGGCGAGGTGGATCTGCACGGAACGGCGGATCTCCGCCGGGTCACGGCCCACGTCGGCGCAGTGCCGTTCGAGCACCTCGGACAGCTCCGCGATCTCCTCGGCCGTCGTGCCCGGCGCGTTCCACACGTCGGCGTGCTCGGCGACCACCCGCAACGTGCGGCGCCGACCCGTGCCGCCGACCCAGATCGGCGGGTAGGGCCGCTGCATCGGCTTCGGCTCGGCGATCGCGTCGACGAGCTGGTAGTGCTTGCCCTCGAACGACGTGCTGGGCTGGGTCCACAGCGACTTGATGATCGGCACGGCCTCCTCGAGCCGGGTGGCCCGGTCGCCGACCGTGCCGAACGGCAGACCCAGCATCGTGTGCTCGTTCTCGGCCCACCCGGCACCGATCCCGAACTCCAACCGGCCGCGCGACAGGTGGTCCACGGTGACGGCCATCTTCGCGAGCTCCGCCGGGTGCCGGTAGGTGTTACCGGTGACCGCGCAGCCGATGCGGGTGCGCGTGGTCCGCGCGGCCATACCGGCGAGCTCGGTCCACGCCTCGAAGATGTCGCTGCGGTGGTCGTCGCGCAGGCTCGCGAAGTGGTCCATGTTCCAGCAGTGGTCGAAGCCGGCGTCGTCGGCGATCTTCCAGACCGCCTCCAGCTCGTCGATGGTGGCGGCCTGGCTGACCTTGAGCCCGATGCGCAGTGGGTGCATGGATGCAGTCCTACTCCTGATCGGGTCGGACGATCGTGTTGACCTCCGAGCCCGTGTGGCGCACCGTCGAGGACATGGCTGCACCCACGACTGCACCGACGACGCCCCAGACCACAATGCCGTCCTTCGAGCCGACGCAGGAAGGGCTCTCCCTGCCCCGTCCGCCGGTGTTCGACACCGTCGAGGAGGAGCGGCTGCACCGCAAGCAGCAGCTCGCGGGCGCGTTCCGCATCTTCGGCCGGTTCGGCTTCGGCGAGGGCGTCGCCGGGCACATCACCGTCCGCGACCCGGAGCACACCGACATGTTCTGGGCGAACCCGTTCGGCATGTCGTTCCGCCACATCCGGGTCTCCGACCTGATCCTGGTCGACCACTCCGGCACTGTCGTGCAGGGCAACAAGCCGATCAACCGGGCCGGCTTCGTCATCCACTCGCAGGTCCACAAGGCCCGCCCCGACGTCGTCGCCGCCTGCCACGCGCACTCGGTGTACGGCAAGGCGTGGTCGTCGCTGGGCCGCCCGCTCGATCCCATCACCCAGGACGCCTGCACCCTCTACGGCAACCACACCGTCGTCACCGAGGGTGCCGGGGCCGTCGTGGTCGACGAGGAGGCCGGCCGGCTGCTCGCGGAGGGGCTCGGCGACAACGCGATGTGCTTCCACCGCAACCACGGCATCTTCACGGTCGGCCACACCGTGGCGGAGGCCGCCTGGTGGTTCGTCAACACCGAGCGCAACTGCCAGGCGCAGCTGCTGGCCGAAGCCGCCGGCACGCCCACGCTCATCGACCCGGCCAACGCCCGGTTCACGCAGGAGCAGACGGGCAGCCACTTCGCCGGATGGTTCGCCTTCCAGCCGCTGTGGGACGAGGTGGTCCGCACCGACCCGGACCTGTTCGACTGACCAGCGTCGATCGTCACCTCAGCGCAGATTCGAACGGCACCGCGACGGGTGGCGGCAGCGGCCGTGCCGCCCCCGCGCGGAACGACTGCAGCAGGTAGGCCACCAACCGGTGCGAGGCGGCCGCGGTCTCGTCCGGTGTCGTGAGGCGGATCCCGCGGTTGGCCTGCAGCACCAGCGCGATGTCGGCCACGTCGAAGTCGGGCCGCAGATCACCGGACGCCTGCGCGCGGCGGACGAGCTCGGCGAGCCCGCGTTCGGTCCGCTCGCGCAGCGCCGCGAACGCTGCGGCGTGCGGGAAGGCGGTGACGAAGGCCGCCGAGAACCCCTTGTCGCGGGCCTGCATCGCGCACACCTCGACGATCACCCTGCTGAACGCGCGCCACGGATCGGGATCGGCGAGCGCGCGATCGAGCAGCCCCGCGCAGGTCGTCATCTCCTCCGTGAACGCCTCGACGACCAGCGCCTCCCGTGTCGGGAACCGCCGGTAGAGCGTCGCGACGCCGACCCCGGCGCGGCGAGCGATCTCGCTCATCGGCACGTCCAGCCCGTTGTCGCCGAACGCCGTTCGCGCGACCTGGACGATCCGCTCCCGGTTGGCGGCCGCGTCGGTACGCAAGCGAGTCGAAGTCGTCGGCACGTCTCTCACTTTAGGCAGAAGTGGACGGCGCCCTCCACTTCCGGTGCTACTCCTGGACGCATGACTCCCAGCTCGATGCGCCTCGCCGTCTACGACCGCTACGGACCGCCCGAGGTCCTGCACGTGACCACCGGTGACGTGCCGCGGCCGCGCCCGGGGGAAGTGCTGGTGCGGGTCCGCGCCGTGTCGGTCAACGGCGGCGAGCTCCACGTGCGCGCCGGGCACGTGCGGCCCTACAGCGGCAACCGGTTCCCGAAGCGGATCGGCGTCGACCTCGCCGGAGAGGTCGTCGATCCCGGCACCAGCGGATTCGCCGTCGGCGACCCCGTCTGGGGCCTGCTGGGGCGGCGGATGGGCGCGGTGGCCGAGTACGTCGCCGTCCGGGCGGAGCGGCTCGACCGCATCCCCGACGGCCTCGACGCCGTGCAGGCCGCAGCGCTCGCCTCGGGGACGACCGCCGTCACTGCGCTGCGCGACGTCGCCGCGCTGGCCCCACGGGAGCGGCTGTTGGTGCGGGGCGCGACCGGCGGCGTCGGGCACATCGCCGTGCAGCTGGGCCGGGCGATGGGGGCACACGTGACCGGCCTGGCGAGCGCCGCGAACCTCGACCTCGTGAATGAGCTCGGCGCCGACGAGGCGATCGACTACCGGGAGCCGGGGGAGCTGGGCCGGTTCGACGTCGTGCTGGACACGGTCGGCACCGACCAGGAGGCGTTCCGGCAGCTGCTCGCGCCACGCGGGCGGATGGTCGCGATCGCGTTCGATCCCGAGCACCTGTTCCGCTCGGCCGGGTACCTCCTGACGCACGCGGTGCGGCGCACGCGCTGGGTGCGGTTCTTCAGCGGCAACCCGACGACGCCGCTGTTCGCCGAGCTCGGCCGCTGGGCCACCGGCGGTGCCGTCCGGCCCTACGTCGACCGCGTGTTCCCGCTGGGGGACATCGCCGCCGCACACCGGGCCCTGGAGCAGGGCGGGGTGCGCGGCAAGATCGTGGTCACCCTGTAACCGGCGCACACCTTCGCGTGCTCACGCACATGGTCGACCATGTGCGTGGGCACACCACGGTGTGCGTGAGCGGGGTTGTCAGGCCGGGGCCAGCACCCGAACGGCCTCCGCCACCGCCGCGCGCCGCGCCACCCGCACCGCCGTTTCCAGCGGGCGCAAGGCCTCCCGTCGTGCACTCGCCGCCGACGCGGACAGGGCACCGCCCGGATCGTCGAGCAGTGCGGCGGCGAGGATCGCCTCCACCTCTTCGGCCTGCTGCAGCACCCGCAGCGGCTGGCCCGGCATGCCGTCCGGCCAGCGCGACTCCGGACGGGCGCGCAGGGCGGCGGCGATCTCCTCGCGCACGCCGGGCCGATGTCGGGCGACGCCGAGCGAGGTCAGCACCGACGCCGACTGCCGCACCTGCTCGCGCAGGTCGCGCTCGGCCTGCGACACGGCGACGTACTCCGGGACCGGTCCCGCCTCCGGGACCGGGAACACCGTCCAGCGCAGCACGCCGTCGACGACGGGGGTGGGCACGATGCCGAGGCCGCCGGTGACCATGGCGACCTCGGGGAACAGCACGCCCTCGCCGGCGGCCGTGGCCTCCCGGCTGAACACGCCGGGGCCGGGTAGGCCGCGCACGTCGCCGGGGGCGGGCAGGACGAGTCGGGCCGGGGTGCGCGGGGCGGCCCGGCGCATCGCGGCGAACAGGAAGGTCAGAGTGGTGGGGCGGCTCGCGAGCGTGGGGAGCGACGCGGCCTCTGCGGTGGTGTCGTCGGCGGCGTGGACCTCGTGCAGCTGGGCCCAGGGGGCCAGCGCATCGAGCACGTCGTCCGGCGCGGCAGCGCCGGCGAGCCACGCCGACGCCCACACCGTGAGGGTGGCGGAGGGGCAGGGCACCCGGCCAGGCTAACCACGACCCCGACGGCGTCATGCCTGCCGTGCGGGTGAACACCGCCACGCACGGTGACACTGCGCCGGACGCGTGTCGCAGCCGCCGACGGGTGGTCGCGGCTGGTACGAACCGGGGGTGCCCCGCGCTCACGACTACGCCGGCCTGTTCACCTCCGACGGCACCCGCACGCGCACCCGCAAGGTGATCCCCGAGGTGCCGGCCGCGCCGGGACTCGTCGTCGAGGACCCGGCCAGCGGGTTCTGCGGCGCGGTGGTCGAGGTCAGTGTGCGGGACGTGACGCTGGAGGACCGCAAGGGCCGGCGCCGGGTGTTCCCGATGGTTCCGGCCGGTTTCCTCGTCGAGGGCGATCTGGCCACCCTGGTCGTGCCGAAACGGGCGCCGGCCGGGCCGGCGCGCTCGGCGTCCGGCTCGGTGGCTGTGGCCGGCCACAAGGCCCGCACCGCGCGGGCGTCGCGCATCTGGGTGGAGGGCATCCACGACGCCGCGCTCGTCGAGACGGTGTGGGGACACGACCTGCGCGTGGAGGGGATCGTCGTCGAGCCGATGCACGGCATGGACGATCTCGTCGCGGCCGTCCGCGACTTCGCGCCCTCACCGCGCCGTCGGCTCGGCATCCTCGTCGACCACCTGGTGGCCGGCTCGAAGGAGACCCGCGCGGCGGCGCAGGTCATGGGGGAGAACGTGCTGGTCACCGGCCACCCCTACGTCGACGTGTGGGAGGCGGTGAAGCCCGCGACCGTCGGCATCCGGGCCTGGCCGCAGGTGCCGCGCGGCACCGACTGGAAGACCGGGGTGTGCGCGGCGCTGCGCTGGGGCGAGCCCGCCGACGGGGCCCGGCGCGTGCTCGGCGCCGTACACCGCTACACCGATCTGGAGACCCCGCTGATCGGGGCCGTCGAGCGCTTGATCGACTTCGTGACCGAGATCGAGAAGTAGGCGTCCGGCATCGAGGTTCGTGCGGCTTGCGGTGTCCAGGCGGCTCTTCGCAAGGCGCCGCCCGCAGCTCATGCCGGGGCATTCGCAAGGGCGGCAACGCCGCGAGGGGCCGTCTGGGCGCCGCAAGCTCGGACCCTCGATTGCCGGGCGCTCCTTCGCGTTCAAGCTGCGGTTTTCTGGCAGGATCGATGCATGTGGCCCGCCGCGATCTGGCTTGCAGCAGCCCTGGTGCTGGCCTCGGCAGAGGTGCTCTCGGGCGAGTTCGTGCTGCTGATGCTCGGCGGTGGTGCGCTGGCGGCCGGTGTCGGTGCCCTGCTCGGGCTCAGCATCGCCGGTAGCGCGCTGGTCTTCGTCGTCGTGGCCGTGCTGCTGGTGTTCGCGGTGCGCCCGACGCTGCGGCGCCGGCTCGATCGTGGCACGGGCGCCGTCGGAGCGCTGCACAGCGACGCGCTCGTCGGACGCACGGCCGTCGTCGTCTCCCGGGTGGACGATCACGGCGGCCGGGTCCGCATCGGCGGAGACGTCTGGACCGCCCGGCCGCTGGACGGCGGCAGTGCGATCGACGAGGGCGAGTCCGTGATCGTCATGCGCATCTCGGGCGCCACGGCATTCGTCGTGCCGGAGGGCTGACCACTCACAACTACGTGGAGTACACCTGGGGTGACGAGCTCGGAGCCGCAGGTGAATGATCACCCCGCCGATCCGGGGGCGTTCGAGGAGGACCGCGTTGGAAAGCTCTGTTCTGTTGGTCGTGGTGGCGTTGCTGGTCCTGTTCGTGGTCGTGGCGCTGGTGAGAGCGGTGCAGATCATTCCCCAGGCCACGGCCGCCGTCGTCGAGCGACTGGGGAAGTTCAAGGCCGTCGAGGAGCCGGGGCTGGTGTTCCTCGTGCCGTTCGTCGACCGGATCCGGGAGCGGATCGACCTGCGCGAGCAGGTCGTCTCCTTCCCGCCGCAGCCGGTGATCACGAAGGACAACCTGACGGTCAACATCGACACCGTCGTCTACTACCAGGTCAACGACCCGAAGAGTGCCGTCTACGAGATCGCCGACTACATCAACGGCGTGCAGCAGACCACCACCACCACGCTGCGCAACGTGGTCGGTGGGATGAGCCTGGAGGAGGCGCTGACCTCCCGCGACCAGATCAACACCAAGCTGCGCGGCGAGCTCGACGACGTCACGGGGCGCTGGGGCATCCGCGTCGCCCGCGTCGAGCTGAAGGCCATCGACCCGCCGCACTCGATCCAGGCGTCGATGGAGCAGCAGATGAAGGCCGACCGCGAGAAGCGCGCCACGATCCTCGCGGCGGAGGGCCAGCGGGAGTCGGCGATCCGCAGCGCGGAGGGGCAGAAGCAGAGCCAGATCCTCACCGCGGAGGGTCACAAGGCGGCCGCGATCCTCAACGCCGAGGCCGACCGGCAGAGCCGGATCCTGCGGGCGCAGGGTGAGCGGGCCGCCCGCTACCTGGAGGCGCAGGGTCAGGCCAAGGCCATCGAGAAGGTGTTCTCGGCGATCAAGGCGGGCAAGCCGACGCCGGAGCTGCTGGCCTACCAGTACCTGCAGACGCTGCCGAAGATGGCCGAGGGCGACGCCAACAAGGTGTGGATCGTGCCGTCCGACTTCGGCAAGGCGCTCGAGGGCTTCACCCGCATGCTCGGCGCCCCCGGCGACGACGGGGTGTTCCGCTTCGAACCGTCCGCCGCCGACGACACCGTGTCGAACCCGGCCGCGGACGACGAGTCGGTGAAGGACTGGTTCGACACCGCAACCGACCCGCAACTCGCCCAGGCCGTCGCGGCCGCGGAGGCACAGGCCAGGGCGGACGTCCCGGCCCTGGGGGCGGCGCCCGTCGCCATCCCGGCGGTCAACCCGGTGCCCGCACCCCTGCCCCCGCAGGCGGACACCGACGAGGTGACACGCCAGATCGAGCGGGCCCGCGCCGAGAGCGCCACACCGACCCCACCGCGCGGGATCCCGCCGGTGCCGCCGGCACCGCAGCCTCGGGAGACCCCGCAGGACCAGGGCCCGGCTCGCCCGGGCTACCCGTCGCCGCCGGCCGGCTGACCGCACGTAGTTCGTTGATCAAGGGCAAAAGGTCGCTCGTGAAGATCCACTGGCGACCTTTTGCCCTTGATCAACGGAGCACGTCACCGCCGGGCTGAGAGGCGAGCTCAGTCCAGCCGGAACCCGTACGGCAGCTCCAGGCGGTGCCGGCGCAGCAGCTCGGTGTCGGAGAGCAGCTCGCGCGTCGGCCCGTCGGCGACGACCACGCCGTCGTCGAGCACCACGGCGCGCGGGCACAGCTGCAGCGCGTAGGGCAGGTCGTGGGTGACCATCAGCATGGTCGCTTCGAGATCGAGGAGCACGTCGGCGAGCTCGCGGCGGGCCACCGGATCGAGGTTGGCCGACGGCTCGTCGAGCACCAGGATCTCCGGGTCGCAGGCGAGCACGGTCGCCAGCGCGACCCGGCGGCGCTGGCCGCCCGAGAGGTGCAGCGGCGAGCGGTCGCGGTGCTCGGCCATCCCGACGGTCGCGAGCGCGTCCTCGACGCGCGCCGCCAGCTCGGGACCGGCGTACCCGAAGTTGGCCGGCCCGAACGCAACGTCTTCGGCGACGGTCGGCATGAACAGCTGGTCGTCGGGATCCTGGAAGACGATGCCGACGCGGCGGCGGATCTCCTGAAGGTGCGGCCGCGCCACCGGCAGGCCGCCGACCGCCACGGTGCCGTGCCCGGCGGTCAGGATGCCGTTGAGGTGCAGCACGAGCGTCGTCTTCCCCGCGCCGTTGGGCCCGAGCAGCGCGACGCGCTCACCCCGCTCGACGCGCAGCGACACCCCGTAGAGGGCCTGGTGGCCGTCGGGGTAGGCGTAGGCCAGCTCGGTGACGTCTAGGGAGGGCGCCGTCCCGGTCGAGCCGAGCGCCCCGGTCTCCGCCTGCGCCTTCACATCAGCACCAGTCCGCTGAGGGCGAGCACGGCCGCCACGGCGGCGGGGGCGAGCCCGACCACCCATTGCCGACGGGTGGTGCGCTGCTCGGTGAGCTGCGGCATCCGGCCCGTCCAGCCACGGGAGAGCATGGCGAGGTGGACGCGCTCGCCGCGCTCGTAGGAGCGAACGAACAGCGTGCCGACTCCCCGCGCGGTGGCACCGGCCTGCCACAGGAACCGCGGATCGTGCCCGCGCGAGATCCGCGCCAGCCGCATCCGGTGCGCCTCGCCGGCGATCACGTCGACGTAGCGCAGCATCAACGTCGCGATCGTGATCACCAGGTGCGGGGCGTGCAGCCGCTGCAGGCCGAGCAGCAGGTCCCGCAGCGGGGTGGTGCCGGCGAGAGTGAGCGAGGTGAGCACGCCGAGGGTGCCCTTGGCGAGGATGTTCCAGGCCCCGTAGAGCCCCGGTTCGGACAGGCTCACCCCGAGCCAGTCGATGCGTGGATCGTCGCCCGCGAACGGCAGGAGCACCGCCAGCACGACGAACGGCGTCTCGATCAGGCTGCGCCGAAGCATCCAGCCGACCGGGATGCCCGCCACCACCCAGATGCCGGCGAGCAGCACCAGGTAGCCGGCGAACACCCCGAACGCCTCCCGCGGGGTGGCCACGACGCAGCAGACCCCCACGACCGCTGCGACGATCTTGACCTCGGGCGGCAACCGGTGCACGGGCGAGTCGCCCGGCCGGTAGAGGGGATGCGCGTGCCCGGCGCCCACTACGTGTCCGACGGTGGCGGCGTGCGCCGGCGCAGCAGCCGGAAGAGTCCGCCGCCGACCGCGGCGCACACGATCACGCCGATCACCCCGGCGAGCCCGTTCGAGCCGTCCGCGCCGCCGACGGCGTAGTCGGCCAGCGGGCTGGCGGCGGTCGGGCTGTCGGTCGCGTTCTGGGCGATGCAGGTGCCGTCGAGCTGCTCCTGGCCGTCCGTCTCGGATACCTGGCAGCCGTGGAGGGTGACCGAGTCGAGCCCGTCGGGGGCCGAGCTGGCGAAGTACGACAGCCCACCCGCGACGACGAGCGCGACGAGCAGGAACCCGGTGAAGAACCACGCCAGCCGGCGGTCGCGGGTCGAGGTGCTCACGAGGCGCTCCGTTCGATCCGCAGTGCGAGTGCGGGTGCGCTGCCGCGCAGGGCGTAGACCAGGTCGGGGCGGATCGCCGAGATCGCCCCGACCGTGGCTGCCGTGATCACGCCCTCACCGATCCCGATGAGTGCGTGGAGGCCGACCATGAGCAGGAACACCGTGCCGAGCGACAGGCCCGCGGCGCCGCCGACCGCGTACTCCAGCACGAAGCCGAGCGAGGCCGCCACGGTGCCGAGGAAGGCGGCCACGAACGCCGTCGTGACCAGCCCGCCGCGACCGCGGCGGGCGAGCCCACGCAGCGCGAGCACCACGCCGTAGCCGGCGAACGTGCTGATCAGCGCCATGTTCGTGATGTTGGCGCCGAGCGTGGTGAGGCCACCGTCGGCGAACAGCAGCGCCTGCACGACCAGCACGATCGCGACGCACAGCGCCCCGACGTACGGGCCGACGAGGATCGCGACCAGCGCGCCGCCGAGCAGGTGCCCGCTGGCGCCCGGCAGGATCGGGAAGTTGATCATCTGGACGGCGAACACGAAGGCCGTGACCAGGCCGGCCATCGGTGCCGTCCGGTCGTCGAGGTCGCGGCGCGCGCGCACCGAGCAGAACCCGAGCCCGGCGACGGCGACGATCCAGAAGATCGCGACCGCCGGCACGTCCAGCAGGCCGTCGCTCATGTGCATCGCCACGACGGTGTCGACCATGTGGGACCTCCCGCGTCAGGTGACAACGGGAGGCTAGTGCGCCACAGGTGCAATCGCCAATGACTGGCGACAAGACTCTCCGGCGGGAGGGGCCCGCTCAGCCCGAGAAGGCTCAGCCCGAGAAGCCGATGGCGATGTACTTGGTCTCGAGGAACTCCTCGATGCCGACGCGGCCGCCCTCGCGTCCGAGCCCGGACTGCTTGACCCCGCCGAACGGTGCCGCCGGGTTGGAGACCAGGCCCGTGTTGAGCCCGACCATGCCGGCCTCGAGCCGCTCCGACACCCGCAGCGCGCGGTCCAGGCTCTCCGTGAAGACGTAGCTGACCAGGCCGAACTCGGTGTCGTTGGCCGCCGCGACCGCGACGTCCTCGTCGTCGAAGACCGAGATCGGTGCGACCGGGCCGAAGATCTCCTCGGTGCCCATCCGCGCGTCGAGCGGCACGTCCTGCAGCACTGTCGGCCGGTAGAAGTAGCCCGGCCCGCCGACGGGCTCGGCGCCGACCACGACGGACGCGCCGCGGTCTACCGCGTCGCGCACCAGGCCGTCGACCTTGTCGCGGCCCTTTCCGTCGACGAGCGGGCCGACCTGCACGCCGTCGTCCGTGCCGCGGCCCACGGTCAGCGCGCCCATCCGCTCGGCCAGCCGCTCCGCGAACGGCCCGGCGACCGAGCGGTGCACGAGGAAGCGGTTGGCCGCCGTGCACGCCTCGCCCATGTTGCGCATCTTGGCGAGCATCGCGCCCTCGACGGCCTTGTCGAGGTCGGCGTCGTCGAACACCAGGAACGGGGCGTTGCCGCCCAGCTCCATCGACGTGCGCAGCACCTTCTCGGCGCACTGCTCGAGGAGCTTCCGCCCCACCGGGGTGGACCCGGTGAACGAGAGCTTGCGGGCGCGTCCGTCGCGGATCAGCGGCTCCATCACGCCGCCCGCGTCGGACGTGGTGACGATGTTGAGCACGCCGGGCGGCAGACCGGCCTCGGTGAGGATCGCGCCGATCATGTGCATCGACAGCGGCGTGAGCTCGGCGGGCTTCATGACCATCGCGCAGCCGGCCGCGATCGCCGGGCCGATCTTGCGGCTGCCCATGGCGGCCGGGAAGTTCCACGGCGTGACGAACAGGCAGACGCCGACGGGCTGCTTGTGCACGAGGAACCGGCTCGTCCCGCTGGGCGCGATCGCGTAGCCGCCGTCGATGCGCACGGCCTCCTCGCCGAACCAGCGGAAGAACTCGGCGGCGTAGGCGATCTCGCCCTTCGCCTCCGCCAGTGGCTTGCCCATCTCGAGCGTCATGAGCAACGCGAGGTCGTCGGCGCGAGCGGTCATGATCTCGTACGTCCGCCGCAGGATCTCGCCGCGCTCGCGCGGTGGCATCGCGGCGAAGTCGGCCTGCGCGGCGACCGCCGCGTCGAGCGCCGCCATGCCGTCCTGCGGTGTGGCGTCGGCCACGTTGCTGAGAGACTTCCCAGTCGACGGGTCCTCGACGGTCAGCGTGCGGTCACCGGTGGCCGATCGCCACTCGCCACCGATGAACAGGCCGGTCGGCGTGGCCTCGACGACGCGGTTCTCGTCCTGTGGGGTGGGGGAGTTCGCCATGCGACCGATCCTCGCATCCCCGCGGTTGCTCTGCATGGGAGCGATGAATTCGGAGGTTCCTGTCGGTCTCCCTCTCTAGATTGGGAATGGAACGAACGACAAGACAGCTGAGGTTTTCCGTGACTGACCAGACCACACACTTCGACGAGGGGGCGCCGCCGGTTTCCACGGCGGTGCGGAGCGAGGTGGCCGACACCAAGCCCGGGGCGATGCCCCGGCGCGACGTCACGATCATCGCGGTGCTCCTCGTCTCCACGTTCGTCGTCATCCTCAACGAGACGATCATGAGCATCGCGCTGCCGGTGCTCACCCTGGACCTGCACATCGACTTCAGCCAGGCGCAGTGGCTGACCTCGGGCTTCCTGCTCACGATGGCCGTCGTCATCCCCGTCACCGGCTTCCTCATCCGCCGGTTCCGCAGCCGGGTGCTCTTCGTGCTGGCGATGTCGCTGTTCAGCGCGGGCACGCTGCTCGCGGCGCTGGCGCCGTCGTTCGAGATCCTGCTGGCCGCCCGCGTGGTGCAGGCCAGCGGCACGGCCATCATGATGCCGCTGCTGATGACCACCGTCATGACGCTCGTGCCGCCGCAGCGGCGCGGCGCCGTGATGGGCAACATCGGCACCGTGATCTCGGTGGCCCCGGCCATCGGTCCGGCCATCTCCGGCCTCGTGCTCAACTACTTCAGCTGGCGGGCCGTGTTCTGGCTCGTGCTGCCGATCGCGCTCGCCGCGCTGATCTTCGGCATCAAGCGCATGATCGACGTCGGGGAGCCGGAGCACGTCAAGGTCGACCCGATCTCTGTGGTGCTCTCCGCGCTCGGCTTCGGTGCACTGGTGTACGGCCTGAGCTCGTTCGGGCACGTCACGGGCTCCGGGGGGCTGCCCGCCTGGGTGCCGATCGTCGGCGGCGTGGTGGTGCTCGCGATCTTCGTCGGGCGCCAGTTCCAGCTGCAGCGCACCGATTCGGCACTGCTGGACCTGCGCACGTTCAGCTCGGGTGGTTTCACCGTGGCCGCCGTGCTGATGATGCTGATGATGACCACCCTGTTCGGGGCGATCATCCTGCTGCCCATCTACATGCAGACCGTGATGGGCCTCGACACCCAGACCGCGGGCCTGGTCCTGCTGCCGGGTGGCCTGGTCATGGGCCTGCTGGGCCCGGTCGTCGGCCGGCTCTACGACCGCTTCGGCGCTCGGCCGCTGCTGGTGCCCGGCATGGTCGTCACCAGCCTCTCGCTGTGGTCCACCACGCTGTTCACGTCGCAGACGGGCATCCCGCTGCTGATGACGTTCCACATCCTGCTGTCGGTGGGCCTGGCGTTCGTGTTCACACCGCTGTTCACGTCGGGTCTGGGCGCGGTCGAGCCGAAGTACTACTCGTACGGCAGCGCGATCTTCGGCACCACCCAGCAGCTCGCCGGCGCGGCCGGTGTGGCCCTGCTGGTGAGCATCATGACCGCGCGGTCGAACTCGCTGACCGCGGCCGGGTCGGTTCCGGTGGAGGCCGCGGTGGGCGGCATCCACAGCGCCTTCCTGGTGGCCGCGATCCTGTCGCTGGTCGGGATCGTCGGGGCGTTCTTCGTGCGCACGCCGGACACGTCCGAAGGGGCGCCCGTCGGCCACTGACCGATCCCACGAACGGCACACCAGCGCTGGCCGGAGCATCCGGCTCAGCAGTGGTGTGCCGTTCGTGCGTGATCAGCCGGACGGGCTCTCGGCGATGGCAGCGAGCCGATCGCGCAGCTCCGCGTCGCTCCCGAGCAGTGCTGCGTCGACGGCGCGTGCGATCCGGGTGGCCTCGCGGAGCAGTGCCCGAGCCGGATCGGTGACGGTGACCCGCCGCAGCCGGGCGTCCTGCACGTCGGCCGCGCGGACGAGCAAACCCCGTGCCTCCAGCGTGCCCAGCACCTTGCTCGTCATCATCCGGTCGGCGCCGGCGAACTCGGCCACCTGCTGCTGGGTGGGCGCGGCGCCGTCGCGACCCAACCAGCCCGCCGAGGCGAGCAGCTGGAACTGGGTGTGGGTGAGCTCCAGCGGCCGCAGCCGGGCGTCCAGCTCGCGCAGGTAGGTCTCCGCGGCGCGCTGGAGCCAGAAGCCGGGACTCGAGAGGGGACCGATGGGGCCGCTCATGACCGGATCCGGCGAGCTGCCTCGGCCTCCAGTGCGGCGAAGGTGGCCGGCAGCTCCGCGCGGATGGAGCGGGCGTACCAGACGCGGAAGGCGACCGAGACCGGCCCGTGGGCCACATAGGTCTTGGTGACCCGGACTCGGCCGGGTCCTACGGGTGCCAGCACGTACGTCATGACGAGCCGGCCACCGGGCAGCGGCAGCTCGCTCGTCCAGCGCACGCCGGGGACGACGTCGCTCAGCAGTAGCGGCGAACTCTTCCCGGCGGGGGACACGACGTGGCCGGTCGTGCCCGTGGCGAACGGGCCGTCGAGGTGGACCTGACCGGCGCGGGGGTCCCACGTCGCGTAGCCGGGCATGTCGGCGAGGACGGCCCAGATCGATTCGACGGTGCCGCCGAGCTCGGCGTCGACGATCACGGTGCGCTGCATCGGGCCCTCCCATTGTTGTTGTCGCGACGACACTAGTTCGTAGTCGCGACAACAGCCGAGGCGTGGTGCAGGATGGGCCCGTGAGCCTGCCAGCGCTGGTACCACCGCCGACCGAGCTGCCGCCCCGGGCAGCCACCCTGCGGGCATCCGTCCGGGAGTTCCTCGCCGAGGAGCTCGCCACGGGTGCCTGGACACCGCGGGCCGATGTGTGGCTCTCCGGCTGGGACGAGCGGTTCTCGCGGGAGCTGGCCCGTCGCGGCTGGCTGGGCATGACCATCCCCACCGAGTACGGCGGCCACGGCGCCTCCCCGCTCGATCGCTACGTCGTCACCGAGGAGCTGCTCGCGGCGGGTGCGCCGGTGGCGGCGCACTGGGTGGCCGACCGCCAGATCGGGCCGTCGCTGATGCGGTTCGGCACCGAGGAGCAGCGGCAGAAGTTCCTGCCGGGCATCGCTGCCGGTGAGGTGTACTTCGGCATCGGCATGAGCGAGCCGGACTCGGGCTCGGACCTCGCGAGCGTCCGCTCGCGCGCCGAGCGCGTCGACGGCGGGTGGGAGCTCACCGGCACCAAGGTGTGGACGTCGGGCGGGCACCGCGCGCACGCGTTCTTCGCGCTGGTGCGCACCTCGGCCAAGGATGACGCGAACCGGCACGCCGGGCTGTCCCAGCTGATCGTCGACCTGCGCGCGCCCGGGGTCACCGTGCGGCCGATCCCGCTCCTCACCGGGGCGCACCACTTCAACGAGGTCGTGTTCGACAAGGCATTCGTGCCCGACGGGATGGTGCTCGGGGAGGTCGGCAACGGTTGGCAGCAGGTGACCAGCGAGCTGGCGTTCGAGCGCAGCGGCCCCGAACGCTTCCTGTCCACCTACCCGCTGCTCGCGGCGCTGGTGGGGGAGCTGCGCGGCAGCACCGATCCCGGCACCCGGCGCGCCGTCGGTTCGCTGGTCGCGCGGCTGTTCGCGCTGCGCGGGATGTCCTTGGCGATCGCCGGCGCGCTGGAGCACGGGCACGCACCCGAACTCGCCGCCGCCGTCGTGAAGGACCTGGGCACGCGGTACGAGAACGAGGTGATCGACGCGGCCCGGTTGCTGGTGGCGACACCGCCCGATCCCGGAGCGGAAGGCGGGTTCGCCCGCCTGCTGGCCGATTCCGTGCTGCACGCGCCGGGGTTCACCCTGCGTGGCGGGACCAACGAGGTGCTGCGCGGCATCGTCGCGCGCGGACTGGGGCTCCGATGAGTGAGATGTCGGACCTGCAGGATCTCGCGGACTCCGTGTTCGCGGCCGGCGCCACTGACTCTGGCGCCGAGGGCAGCGGATTCGACGACCGGCTGTGGGGCACCCTCACCGAGACGGGCCTGGCTCGGCTCACGCTGTCGGAGAAGGTGGGTGGCAGTGGCGCCGGGTTCGCCGAGTCCGCGGTGGTGCTCGCCGCGGCCGGTGCGCACGCCGCGCGCGTCCCGCTGGTGGAGACCGACCTGCTCGCCGGCTGGCTGCTCGAGTCCGCCGGCATCCCGATCCCGGACGGGCCGCTGACGGTCGCGACCGGCGACCTGGACATCGCCCGCACCGAGCGCCGCGCCGCCGGCGTGCTGCACCGGGTGCCGTGGGCGCGGGCCGCCGCGGGCATCGTGATGCTCGCCGGCGACTCGGTGCTGCTGTTCGATCCGGCCGGCCTGCAGATCGCCGACGGCACGAACCTGGCCGAGGAACCCCGCGACACCGTCACGGTCGACGGGGAGATCGCCGCGTCAGGTGCCGGCGACCGGGTCGGAGAGCACCTGCGGGTGCGCGCCGCGTTCGGGCGCGCGGCGCTGCTGGCCGGCGCCGCGCACGGGGCACTGGCTGCGGCGGTGCAGTACGCGGGGGAGCGGGTGCAGTTCGGCCGGCCCATCGGCCGCTTCCAGGCGGTGCAGCAGCAGCTCGCGCTTGCGGCTGCGGAGGTGGCGGCGGCCGAGTCGGTCGTCGCCGTCGCCGCCCGCACCGCTGACGCCGACGGGTTCGGCGCCGACTCCACGCTGTTCGCCGTGGCGGCCGCGAAGTCGCGCACGAGCGAGGCCGCCGGTGTCGTCGCCCGCATCGCGCACCAGGTTCACGGCGCCATCGGCTTCACCCGCGAGCACCGGCTGCGGCACACCACCACGCGCCTGTGGGCCTGGCGCGAGGAGGACGGCTCGGAGGCCGAGTGGAACGACCTGATCGGCGGCCGCGCCATCGATGCCGGATCTGCCGAACTGTGGTCGTTGATCACCGGAACGCCGTAGCCTCCGGTCGGTGGGTGCACCGGGAGGCGAGCGCGTCGGACGGTTCCGGGTGCTGTCGCGCCTGGGCCACGACGTGCTGCTCGGCGAGGACGAGACCGGCCGGCGCGCCGTCGTGCGGTTGCTGCCCGAGGCCGCGGCCCCCGACGCGCGGGAGCGGTTCCGCCGCGACGTCCAGCGGGCCGCCGGCGCGCCGCCGTGGTTCGCCGCACCCGTACTCGACGCCGACCCGGACGCCGATCCGCCGTGGATCGCGACCGCGCACGTGCCCGCGCCGACCCTCGCCCGGTACGTCACCGACCACGGCCCGCTCAACGACGACGGCGTCTTCGCGCTGGCCACCCGCCTGCTCGACGGGCTGGTCGCGCTGCACGCCGCCGGTGTGGTGCACCACCACCTCGATCCCGGCACCGTCCTGCTGGCCGAGGACGGGCCGCGGGTCACCGACACCGGTATCGGGGTGCTGCCGGCCGCGGCCGGGTTCCGGGCGCCGGAGAGCGAGCCCGGGCCGCCGGCCGACATGTACGCCCTCGGTGCGCTGCTGCTGCACTCGGCGACCGGCCGGGCGCCAGCGGCGGGTCCGACCGGGGAGCCGGACCTCGACCCGTTGACCGGACGGGTGCGCGACGGCGTGCTCGGCTGCCTGCAGGCCGATCCGGCGGCCCGCCCGACGGCCGCCCAACTGCGCGAGTACCTGCTCACCGCGCCCGGGGCCGATCCGCTGGACGATCTGATGAGCGTGCCGGAACCGGCAGCGGCTCCCCGAGCCGCGCCGACCGAGGAGCAGCAACGGGCCGCTGAGATCGCCGCCTACCGAGTGTCCGCGCAACTCCCCGGCCCGCCGCCCCGCCCCAGGGACGACATCTGGGAGCCGGTGCGGCCGACCCATCGGCGGGTGCCGATCGGCGCGCTCGCGGCGGTGGTCGTGCTGGTCGTGGCCGTGGCCGCGGGTGCCCTGCTGCTGTTCGGCGGCCGCGGGGGCACCGACGCGGCCGGACCGTCCACACCGGCGGCCGCTGCGGTGCCGACCTATGCCCCGTCG
Source organism: uncultured Actinomycetota bacterium (assembly GCA_963727745.1). GTDB lineage: Bacteria > Actinomycetota > Actinomycetes > Mycobacteriales > Pseudonocardiaceae > Pseudonocardia. The sequence goes on along the minus strand of CAVSHL010000015.1, from coordinate 738,883 downwards.
CCGTCGCGCGCGCCCGCCACCAGCAGGAGCACCGCCGATCCGACGGTCGGGGCGGTGATCACCGACGCGGCCGCCGATCCTCGGTTCACGGCGACGAGCGCCCGGTTCGTCTCGCCGTCGCGCAACATCACCTGCTCGCTCGGCGAGGGACGGGCCCGGTGCGATGTCGTCGAACGTGACTGGGTCCAGCCGCCGCCCGCCGGCTGCTCATCGGCCGCGACCGGCGCGCAGCTCCTGGGCGGCGCCCCGGAGCTGACCTGCGGACCGATCCCCGCCGCCACCGGAGCCGTGCTCGACTACGGCACGGGCGTCCGGATCGGCGACATCGTGTGCGTGAGCCAGGAGACCGGCATCGCGTGCCGGACGGCGTCCGGTCGCGGGTTCCGCGTCTCCCGCGCGAGCAACGACCTCGAGTAGGTGCTCGGGGGCCGCGTCAGCCGCCGCCCGGCTGCTGGTGCTCGCCGGCCAGCTTGCGGAAGTCCCAGCTGGTGATCTTCTCGGGCTTCAGCCGCAGCCACGCGTGCCGGCCGTCGTGCACCATCTGGCCGCCGGTGTAGCGGTCGGCGAAGACCTGCTCGGGCCCGTCCAGCTCGGGGCACGGCTGGCCGGTGCGAGGCACCTCGCCGACCACCTCGACCCGTCCGCGCAGCTCCACGCCGCGCAGCTGGGAGTAGTCGGCGCCCCCGGCGTCGACGACGACCGCGATGCGCGGATCGCGCTCCAGATCGGTCCAGCGCTGGCTGCGCGCGAGCGAGGTCAGCCACAGCGCGCCGTCGTGCCACACGTACCAGAGCGGGGTGGCGTGCGGGCCGCCCGTACCGAGGGTGGCGACGCGGCAGACGTGCTCCTCGGCGAGGAAGGCGTCGATCTCGTCGGGAGTCATGGCGATGGCTCGGGACCTGCGTTGCTCCTTCACCGCCCGACCGTATCGCGGTGCCGGCGCGCGGCCCGTGGATCTCCACGATGCGGCAGCCTTGACACCGTGGCTAAGTGCATTAGCCTATAAGCTATGGACAGTAGCCGAGGCGCCCGTGCCTAGGGCCGGGCTGTCCCAGACAGCTGTCGTCGATGCGGCGCTGGCCATCGTCGACGACGCGGGCCTCGACGCGGTGACACTCGCCGCGGTGGCGCAGCGCACCGGCGTCGCCACTCCGTCGCTGTACAAGCATGTGGCCGGGCTGTCCGAGCTGCGGATGCTGCTCGGCGTCCGGGTGCTCGACGAGATGGCCGAGCAGTTCACCGCCGCGGTCCTCGGCCGCAGCGGTCGCGACGCGGTGTCCGCACTGCTGCACGCCTACCGCGCGTACGTCCTCGCCAACCCGGGGCGCTACGCGGCGATGCCGCTCGACCCGCTGCACGACCCCGCGCTGGCCGCCGCCGGCGGCCGGCTGATGCAGGTCGTGGTCTCCGCGCTGCGGGGCTTCAACCTCGCCGACTCCGCGGCCATCCACACGATCCGGATGCTGCGGGCGGTCGCGCACGGCTTCTCGTCGCTCGAGGCCAACGGCGGCTTCGGCCTTCCGGAGGACCTCGACGAGACCTACGACCAGATCGTCGAGATGGTTCTCGACGGCCTTCCACGACCTTAGGAGCTCCCATGTCCAGACTCGGTTCCCTCGCCCTCGGCGCCGCCGGCGTCCTCTTCCTCCTCTATCCGGTGTTCCGACCGTGGACCGACGAGACCACCGCGGACGGTGCGCACGCGGCCATGGCGTCGCCGGCGTGGGTGGCCGCCCACCTGTTCGCGATGATCGGCTTCGTACTGGTGCCGCTCGCCCTGCTGGACCTGCGCGACGTGATCGGCCTCGCGCCGATGGTCGTCATGTCGGCCGGCGCCGGGCTCACGCTCCCGTACTACGGCGCGGAAGACTTCGGCCTCCACGCCGCCGCCACCAACAGCTCCGACCTGCTCGCGGTCGCCGAGGCCACCCGCTACAACCCGCTGGCGGTGACGATGTTCGCGGTCGGCCTGATCGCGCTCGCGGTGGGCGCGATCATGGCGGCCGTCGCGATCCGGCGGACGGGCGTGCTGCCCCGTTCCAGCGGCATCGTGTTCGCGATCGGGTTCGCGACGTTCCTGCCGCAGTTCTTCACCCCGGCGCCGGTCCGCATCGCGCACGGTGTCGTCATGCTCATCGGCCTGGTGTGGCTCGCCGCGGCGATGTGGCGCACGGCCCCCAGCCAGGCGCCCGTGCCGGTGGCCGCGTGAGGGGTGGGTGGGTCACCCAGTGGTGGCCGTTCCGCCAGGACTACTGATCGGGCTCGGCCGCGCCGGACTCGAGCACCCGCTTCAGCTCCGCCAGGTCCTGCGTGGTGGCCCGGCGCATCGCGGCGGCCATCAGCGGCGCGCCGATGCGGGCGAAGCCGGCCGGCGTGCCGCGGTTGCGCAGCGTCATCCGGGTCCGGTCGGCGTCGACCGAAGCCCAGGTGTAGGTGGTCTCCATCGGGAACGGGCCCTCCGCGGTGCTCATGATCAGCATCCGGCCGGGCTCCAACTCCCTGATCTCGTAGGTGTAGACCAGTCGCCGGCCGAGGAAGCGGGCCACGAACGCGATCCGCGAGCCGACCTGCACCGGCGGGGTGGCCTCCCGCTCGACGGACTCGATGTTGCGGTACCACCGCGTCACGTTGTCCGGGTCGGCGGCGAAGGCCGCGACGAGCGCACGCGGACGGTCGATCGTCGTCTCGACGAGCACGTCGACGTCCGGCATCGGCACAGGATGGCAGGTCAGAGGCCCCAACGGGCGACGTACTCCTCGATCACTGCGATGGAGGAGCTCACCGCGCCGACGTAGCCGTCGGGCCGGACCAGCACCAGCGTGCCGGGTGCGGCGTCGTAGGCGGCAGCCGGTCCGTCGACGCAGCGGACCTGGACCTGGCTGCCGAGGTCCGCCCCGGTCAGGTCTGCCCCGAAGCCGAGCAAGGTCGCGTGCGGTCCGCGGAAGGCGTCGAACACGCGGGTGCCGTCGGCCAGGCGGCCGTCGGGCGCCCGGTCGCCGGCCTGCAGCAAGCCAGGAGCGGGCCGGTCGTCGACGCTCAGCGGGCCGCCTCGGTAGCCGATGCCCAGCTGGGTGATCGGCGGGGTGGTGCCCGATTCGGACGGCGGCGTGAAGCCGCGGGCCGCGAGCGCCGTGGAGAGTCCCAGCACCGCCGCCGCGACCGGGAAGCGTTCGGCCTCGTAGGTGTCGAGCAGGTCGGCGGGCCCGCCGCGCAGCGCGATCGCGAGCTTCCAGCCGAGGTTGTAGCCGTCCTGGATGCTGAGGTTGAGCCCCTGGCCACCGGCCGACGAATGGACGTGCGCGGCGTCGCCGGCCAGCAGCACCCGACCGGTCCTGAACCGCTCGACCATCCGCGCGTTCACGCGGTACACCGACATCGACCGCAGGTCGTGCAGCCGCAGATCGGCGCGGTCGGTGCGCTCGCGGAGCAGGCCGCGCAGCCCGTCGAGCGTGAGGGCCGGCAGTTCCTCGGTCGGCATGGTCACCACGAACTGGTAGTACGGCGTCTGCGGCAGGTTCCAGAACGAGAACCTGCTTCCGATGTCGCCGTCGCGGGTGAGCATGTGGCAGAACACGCCATCGAGGCCGTCGACCTGCACGTCGCCGAGCAGGGTTCGCTCGCTCTCGAACGTGGTGCCCTCGAAGCCCACGCCGAGCAGCTTCCGCACGGTGCTGCGGCCGCCGTCGGTGCCCACCACGTACGCGGCGTGGATCTCCTCGTCGCCGCCGGTGCGGCGGACCGTCGCCGTCACCCCGTCGTCGCGCTGGTGCAGGTCGACCAGTTCGGTGCCGAACTCGACCTCGCCACCGAGCGCGCGCAGCCGCGCGCACAGGATCTCGTCGGTGCGCCACTGCGGCAGCAGCCACGGCAGCGGGTAGGGCGCGTCGTCGCGGTGCTCGATCGCGCCGACGCCGAGCATGTCGTCGAGCGTGCGCTCCCACACGACGTCGCGGCCGGCGTAGAGACGGAAGGACGGGAACGCCATGCCCGTCGCGAGCACCTCGTCGATCACGCCCAGATCGTCGAAGACCTCGAGGGTGCGCGGTTGCAGCCCCTTGCCGCGCGAGCTGTCGAACAGCCGGGGCGCCCGCTCCACCACCCGGTGCGCGATGCCGCGACGCGCCAGCTCCACGGCCAGTGTGAGCCCGCTCGGACCGGCCCCGACGATCAGCACGTCCGTCATCCGGAGTTCCTCCACCTCGCCAGAACAGGCAGCAGGACGTCGTCGACGACCCGCACGACGAACGCGTCGTCGATCGGCATCTGCACGGTGATGCGGTGCGCGAGCAGCGACTCGGCGACGTCGTGCAGGAGCGTCGCGTCGACGTCGGGCGCGAGCTCGCCACGAGCCACGGCTCGCTCGAGCGCCGCGGCGAACGGCGAGAGCTCCTCGTCCTCCATGTGCGCGCGCAGGCCGGCGGCCAGCTCGGGGTCGGTCCGCATCGCCCGGGCAAGGCCGCCCGTGAGGGCCACGTAGGCGGGCGTCGCCGTGGCCCGCAGCGTCTCAACTACCCCGAGGAGGTCGCCGCGCAACGAGCCCGTGTCGGGTGCTTCGGCGTTCCGCTCGGCGTCGTAGGTGTCGAGTGCGGCGCGCACCATGTCGGCCTTGCCCTGCCACCGCCGGTAGATCGTTGCCTTGCTTGCCCCGGCGCGGGCGGCGACCGCGTCCATCGTCAATGCCTCGTAGCCCACGTCGGCGATCACGTCGATCACTGCGCCGAGGATCGCGCGCTCCCTGGCTGCACCACGTTCGACCACCGAGCGCCCCCTGGGGTGTACGAAACGGTATCGTACACATGAATTGTGCGTACTGCTGGGTAACCCCCGATAGAGTGCGTCGTTGTGACGTTCGTGACCCGCCTCCGTCGCCCGGCCGTGGCCGCCGTTTCCCTCGCCGTGGCTGCCCTCGCCGGCCTCGTCCTGACTGCGGGTCCCGCCGGCGCCGCCGGGGCCGGACGCTACGTCGCGCTCGGCGACTCCTACGCATCCGCGCCGCTCGTCCCCGTGCAGAACGGGCAGCCGGCAGGCTGCTCGCGCTCCAACCGCAACTACCCGGCGCTCGTCGCCAAGGGGCTGGAAGTCGGCGAGTTCCGCGACGTGAGCTGCGGTGGGGCGACGACCAGGGACATGACCGCGGCCCAGCAGGTGCCGGGCGGCCGGAACGCGCCGCAGCTCGACGCGGTCACGGCTGCCGCCACGCTGGTGAGCGTCACGATCGGCGGCAACGACATCGGCTTCGGTTCGATCATCCAGCAGTGCGCTACCCGCTCGCCCCTGAAGCCGACCGGGAGCGCCTGCAAGGACTTCTACAACTCGGGCGGCACCGATCAGCTCGCCGCGCGCATCAGGGCGACGGCGCCGAAGATCGCGGACGTCCTCCAGGGCATCGACGATCGCGCCCCCGATGCGAAGATCGTCGTCGTCGGGTATCCGGCGATCCTGCCCGACAGCGGCCCTGGTTGCTTCCCGATCGTGCCGTTCAGTGCCGGCGATGTGGCGTACCTGCGCAGCACCGAGAAGGCACTGAACGCGATGCTCGCCGACGAGGCGGAATCCGCGGGTGCGGTGTTCGTCGACACCTACACGCCGTCGATCGGCCACGACGTGTGCACGCTGCCCGGTACCAAGTGGATCGAGGGACTCGTCCCGACGAGCCCCGCCGCGCCCGTGCACCCGAACGCCCTCGGTACGGCGGGCCAGGCGCAGGCGGTGCTCGACACGCTGGGCGCCCGGGCCTGATCGGGCCTGCTGCCCGGCAATGGCGCGGCTCGACGATGTTTCGTTGATCAAGGGCAAAATGTCGTGGATCGATCTTCGCGGGCGACCTCTTGCCCTTGATCGACGACAACCCTCGGCGGTTGGCCTGAGCTCCTAACGCGCCACGAGGGCCGCGGGCGGCTCGAACTTCAGCTGACGCGCCAGCGTCCGTGTGGCCGCCGACTGCGGGACGAGCCGCATGAGCAGGTTGCGCGCACGCGCCCGCGGGCCGCGGAGCCCGAGCACGCGGTTGGCGGTACGGGCCGCGCCGAGGATCTCGGTGGTGCGGGGGACCCGCAGTGCGCTGTAGCGGGCGAGGGCGGACTCCGCGTCGTCCCGGCCGGCACCCGTGAGCACCGACTGCAGCGCGACGGCGTCCTCGAACGCCTGCCCGCCGCCCTGTCCGAGGTCGGGCGTCATGGCGTGCGCGGCGTCGCCGAGAAGGGCGATCCGGCCGCGGTGGAACGCCGTGAGCGGACGTGCCAGCTGGGCGGTCTCGCCGACGTGTACGTCGGCCGGAGCCGTGCTGGTGATCATCTCCGCGATCGGCGCGTGCCAGTCGGCGCGGCGGGTGGCCAGCCAGCGCAGCCGCTCCACGGGGTCGGTCGGAGCCGGCCCGACGACGGACTCGCGCCACGTCGCGTACCAGTAGATCCGGCCGTCGGACATCGCCAGCGCGCCGGACCGTTCGCCGGTGCGGTGATCGAGGAACTCCCCGAAGACGGAGCCGGCCGGGATGTGCGGCGCGATGGCCCGCGCCGCGGTCTCGCCGGAGCCGACGAGGCCGGGATGGCCAGGGAACAGCACGGTGCGGGCGGCGCTGTAGGCGCCGTCGGCCGCGATGACCAGATCGCCCGCGATCGTGGTGACGTCGTCGACGGCGGCTCCGGTGAGCACCGCACCGTCCGGCAGCGCCGAGACGAGCAGGCGGTGCAACCAGGGGCGCGGCACGACGACCCACGGCGCGCCGATGCGCGCGACGAGCTGGGACTGGTCGGCGGCGATCAGCCGGTTGCCGTGGCGGTCGCACAGGCCGTTGCTCGAGCCGGGTGGGGTGGCCCGGTCCCGCACCGCGGCGCCGAGCCCGAGCCGGTCGAGCGCGAGGACGGCATTGGGCAGCAGGCCGATGCCTGCGCCCTTCTCGCGCAGTTCGGTCGCGCGCTCGAAGACGGTGACGGCGTGCCCGGCGCGGTGGGCGGCGACGGCGGCGGCGAGGCCGCCGAGTCCGGCGCCGACGATCGTGACATCCACAGTGACTCCTCTACAGGTGTAGAGGAAGGCTATCATTCCCCTCTGCGGATGTAGAGGTGACTGTGATGACCGACCGCCGCACCGAGATCCTCGACGCGGCCCTGTCCGTGCTCGCCGACGACGGGATGCGTGCGCTCACCCACCGCGCCGTCGACGCTGCCGCCGGTATCGCGCCCGGCAGCACGTCGTACTACTTCCGCACCCGCTCAGCGCTGGTCGCCGGCTGCATCGACCGGCTCGTGGAGATCGACCGTGGTCTCGCGGCGCCGACGGTGGCCGTCTCCGCCGGCGTCGCGGGGTTCCTCGACCTCGTCGTCGCTGCGGGGGAGGTGATGGCCGGCCCGGAGCGCACCCGCACTCTGGCGCGCTACGAGCTGAGCGTCGCGGCCATGCACGACGACGGGCTGCGGGTGCTGCTGACGGAAGGTGGCACCGCGGTCGCACGGCTGGCCGCCGCGATGCTCGCCGACCTCGGGGCGACCGACCCGGAAGCCTCGGCGACGCAGGTGCTCGCGGCGTTCGACGGGGTGCTGTTCTCGGCCATGGTGCGCGGAGAGGAAGAGGTGGGCGCGACGGTGCGCGCGGTGGTCGGGCCGGTGCTCGCCGCCCAGCCCGGGCTCCCCTGACGGATCAGGAGGCGATGGCGGCGCCCGCGCGCGGTGGCGGCGCGGCGGCGGCTTCTGCGGTCAGCTGCAGCATGAGGCGATCCTTGACGCGAGCCGCGGAATCGGAGTCGGGGCCGGCGGGGCGCAGGCGGGTGAGCGCGGTGACGATGGCGCGCTCGCGGTCGGTGTAGGCGGCGGTCGTGCTCTCCGGCGGGTCGGTACCGGTCATGGTCCCTTCCTTCCCGCAACCGAGATCTCTCGTGTCGCGGTCGGCGGAACTGCGTACTCCTCATAGTGCAGCGCTACTACGCACAGCATTGCATCAATAACCGAGAGTTGCCACCCGATCGTGTGACCTCAGAGGGGTTCCAGGGCGGGCCAGCTGAATGACATGCGTGCAATTCGTGACCGTTCCGAGATCTGTGACCCGACCGGGTAGTGAATCGCGCGCGTCACCGCTCGTCGTAGCCGTCGACCACGCGAGGGGTGAGAGGGAAGTGCACGGGCGTGTCACCGAAGAGGCGCCGCCCCGCCGTGGCGGCCGCTGCACGCACCGCGGCCACGACGTCGTCGGCCGCGTCCGCGGGCACGTGCAGCATCACCTCGTCGTGCTGGAAGAACACCAGCTGTGCCGGACTGGCCATCGCCCGCAGCGCCGCGCGCAGCTCGGCGAGCAGCACCAACGCCCATTCCGCCGCCGTGCCCTGGACGACGAAGTTGCGGGTGAACCGGCCGCGGGCCCGCGCTGCGGCCGGAGTGGCCAGCGCCCCGGCCGGCGGGCAGGTGCGCCCCAGGTGGGAGCGCACGAGCCGGCCCGCCTCCCCGTCGCGCGCGGCACCGTCGACGTACGCCATCGCCGCCGGGAACCGCAGCCGCAGGCGGGCCACCAGCTCGCCCGCCTCCCCGGAGGTGCCCCCGTACATGGCCGACAGGAGGGCGAGCTTCGCCTTGCCGCGGTCGCCGCCGAACTCGCGGGTGGCCAGGGCCGAGTACAGGTCGTCGGCGCCAGGGGCCAGGCCGTGCTCGCCGGACAGGGCGGCCAGCACCCGCGGTTCCAGCTGCGCCGCGTCGGCGACAACGAGCTTCCAGCCGGGATCGGCGCGCACCGCGGCCCGCACGGTCTTCGGGATCTGCAGGGCGCCGCCGCCGCTGGTGGCCCACCGGCCCGTCACCACCCCGCCCACCACGTACTCGGGGCGGAACCGGCCCTCGTGCACCCAGGTGCGCAGCCATGACCACCCGTGCGCGGCGTGCAGCCTGGCCAGTTCCTTGTACGCGAGCAACGGGCCCACCGCCGGGTGGTCGATCCGGCGCAGCTCCCAGTACCTGGTCGATCCGAGCTCGTGGCCGACCCGGCCGAACGCCCGCATGAGCTCGGCGGGCGAGTCCGGGTTGACCGGCCGCCCGAACGCCGAGCTCACCTCCTCGACGAGCGCGGCGAGCTTGGGCGGCCGGCCGCCGTGGGTCGGGCGTGGGCCCAACAGATCGGTGAGCAGCTGGTCGTGGACGTCAGCGCGCCACGGCAGCCCGGCCGCATGCATCTCCCCGGCGACGAGCGCCCCGGCCGACTCGGCCGCCGCGAGCATCCGCATGCCCGCAGGGCCGGCAGCGAGCTTGCGCTGCTGGGCGGCGTGCACCGCGACGATGTCGGCCAGCTCGTCCGCCGGGCCCGTGTCGAACAGGCCGACGGCGCCCTCCTCGGCCAGCGGCGGATCGGGCTCCGGCTCGCGACCGGCCAACCGGGCCGACGCCGCAGCCAGCCCGTGCGGCTCACCGGAGCGCCCGTCGGCCGCCACCAGCAGGCCTTCGACGAGCTCGACGTCGTGGTTGCGGCCCACCGAAACGCCGGCGGCGAGCAAGCGCCGGTAGCTGTGCTGGCGGGCGAGCACCCAGCGCGGCGCATGCCGGAGCTCGAGCGCCGCGACCTCGGCGAACGTGACGGTCTCCGCCGGCCCGGCCGGGGTGCCGTCCTCCGCGAGGCGCCGAAGCCGCACCGGCCCGTCCCGGGGGCCGGGATCCAGCGCGATCCTCACGATCCCTGCCACCGGTAGGCCGGCAGCCGCCACAGGAGGCCGCGTTGCGGCCCGCCGCGCACCTCCTCGGCGCCCGCGCCGACCTCGGCGAGCACGTCGTTGGCGGCCAGCACCCCGGTGACCGCGGCTCGCTCCATCAGCCCCGTGAGGAACGGGGTGGCGACGTGGTCGCCGGCCAGTCGGACGCCGCGGGCGGCCCCCGTGACCTGCAGCCGGTCGTGCGCCGTGCCGGGTGGGAACGCCGGCGCCGCCGCCGCGAACAGCTCGTGCACGTCGAGGACGCGCGCAGGCGCCGTCTCCGGCCAGAGCGCCGCGAGCTCGGCGCGCATGCGGCCAGTGGCGGTGGCTGCGTCGGGGGCGGAGGTGGCGTACGAATGCAGCTCCAGCACCGAGCCACCGGTCGCGGCCGCCCACTCCGCGCTGGGGCGTTCCAGCCGCGAGTAGACGGCGATCGAGTCGAGCGTGGCCTCCCGGCTCACGGCGGAGAACCCGGCGCGTCGCGGGTCGACGTCGCGGTCGAGCCACAACCTGCTCACGGCGAAGGGCTCGGCGAGCTGGAGCGCCGCAGCGCGGCGGGCCAGCAGCGGCGCCTCGGCGGCGAGACCGGGGGACGCCGCGACGAGCGCGCGCAGCGCTCCCGGGTCGACGGCGAGCACGAGATGGCGGGTGCGCACGACCTCGCCGCCGACGTGCACCGCCCACCGGTGCCCGTCGGCCGAAGCGATCTCGGTGACGCGCGAGCCGGTCGCGATCCGCGTGCCGTGCCGGCGCAGGTGCTCGGCCAACGGCGCCCAGATCGCGGTGCGGTGGTCGGTGACCGGCACGTCGAAGCCGATGCCCTGCGGGTTCGCGACGAAGTAGTAGTGGAACATCGCGATCAGCTCGGCCGCCGACATGCGGGCGGGATCGGCGAAGAACGAGCGGGCGAACGCCTCGAACAGCATCGCGACGGCCCGGTCCGACAGCCGCAGTGCCTCGAGGAACGCCGCTGCCGTGACGTGGTCGAACGCAGGGGTGGTGCGTTCGGGCGCGTAGGCGAGCAGCTCGGTGGCCAGCCGCCGACGCGAGCCCAGCAGGTCGCGCAGCCCGAGGCTGGGGGAGCGGGCGAACAGGGCGAGCAGGTTCCACGGCGCGTGGGCGGGGAGCCCGTCGAGATCCTCGGCGGGCCACTGCCGCGAGATCACCGGGTAGCTGCCGGCGGGCGCCAGGAAGGCCAGCTCGGGATCGATGCGCCGCAGGATGGCGCGCCAGCAGTGGTAGTGGCGGAAGAACGCGTGGAAGCCGTGCTCCACGACCTGCGTGCTGCCGTCGGACAGCTGGTGCGGCCAGGCGCCCAGCCGCCCGCCGAGCTGCGGCTCGGCCTCCACCAGGGTGACGGCCACCCCGCGCTCGGCCAGCACGACCGCGGCGCTCACGCCGGCGATGCCGCCGCCGACGACGACCGCCTCCGTGCCGGACGGCGCCTGTCGGGGAAGCACGGGATCGGCCGTGACGAGCACGGTGCCGGCCGGGGATCGCACCGGCCGACCCTACGGGCGGGCACCGACGGGATTCGGCCGGGCCGGGAATGGGTCGGGCTGTCCCACGTTGCACGGATCATGGCCGACGCATCACGACCCGAGCTGGGTCGCTACGGAATCTGGCAGAGTCAGTCCGATCTCTCGCCCGAGATCGCGCAGGAGATCGAGCGGGCCGGCTTCGGCACGGTGTGGATCGGAGCGTCCCCACCCGGTGATCTCCAGCTCGCCGAGCAGCTGATCGCCGCCACCGACCACCTGACGGTCGCGACCGGCATCGTGAACATGTGGGCGACCGACGCCGGTGAGGTCGCGAAGTCCTACCAGCGCATCGAGGAGCGCCACCCGGGCCGGTTCCTGCTCGGCGTCGGCATCGGGCACCCGGAGGCGACGCAGGAGTACCGCGACCCGTACCGCACGATCGTCGAGTACCTCGACGTCCTCGACGCCGCCGGCGTGCCGGTGCAGCACCGCGCGCTGGCCGCACTCGGACCGAAGGTGCTGAAGCTGGCCGCCGAGCGGACGGGCGTCGTGCACCCCTACCTCGTCACCCCGGAGTACACCCGGGACGCCCGGGCCCGGCTCGGCGCCGACGCCGTGCTCGCGCCCGAGCACAAGGTCGTGCTGGACACCGACCCGGACAAGGCCCGCGCGCTCGGTCGCGGCCGCGTCGCGATGCCCTACCTGCACCTGAGCAACTACATCGCCAACCTCAAGCGGCTGGGCTGGAGCGACGCCGACGTCGCCCCCGACGGCAGCGACGCGCTGATCGACGCGCTCGTCGCCCACGGCGATGTCGACACCGTCGTGCGCGGGCTCACGGCGCACCTGGACGCCGGCGCCGACCACGTCAGCGCGCAGATCGTGGTGCCGGAAGGCGCAGACCTCGTCCCGGGGATCAGGGCACTGGGCGCAGCACTGCCCCGATAGCGGGGGTACGGGGGTTGTCAGCAAAGCCACTTTCAGGACCGAATCCGTCCTGAAAGTGGCTTTGCTGACGTTCCTACTGACCTAGCCGGCCGCTCTTCGGGCTCTGAACGCCGCGGTCTTCACCCGGTTCTGGCAGGTGGTGGAGCAGAAGCGGCGGGTGCCGTTGCGCGAGGTGTCGACGTAGGCCCGGTCGCAGTCCGCCGCGGTGCAGATGCCCAGGCGCTGGACGGACGGGTTGCCGACCATCACGGCGAGCCCGGTGGCCATGGGCGCCACCCAGCTGGAGGCGGGGGGCGCGTCGGCGGCGTGGAAGTGCAGGTGCCACGGCTCGCCGTCGTGCCGGGAGAGCGTCGGGCGGGCTTCGGTCTCGCGCAGCAGGTCGTTGAGGCGCCCGGCGGCGTCGTCGACGGCCCCGGCGTCGATGTCCTCGATGACGGCGCGCAACTCGGCGGCGAGGTCGGCGATGCGGAGGGCGTCGGCGCCGTCCACGAGCTCGCCGTCGCCGTCGAACCGCATGCCGGTGGTGAGGGCGGCGCCGACGGCGGCGGTGAGCTCGTCGCCGTCGAGTGCCGGGACGGGGCGGCCGCCGTGCCATCCGGGCGTCACGGCGTTGACGAGCGCGATCGCCGAGTGCACAACTCCGTTGATGTGACTGTCGAATTCCACTTGACCAGTTACCCATCTCCTCGTACCGTAACTGCCATCGAAGGATACGGCAGTGACGGAGGCGATCGTGAGCGCGAGCGTTGCACAGAACTGGCTCGACCGGTGGGACGCCCAGCAAGAACGCTTCCTGCCCGACCGCGAGGAGCGTTTCCGTGTGGTCGCCGACGTCGTGGCCTGGGCCAACCAGGGCGTCGCGCAGCCGAAGGTGGTCGATCTCGGCTGCGGCCCCGGATCGCTCACGTCCCGGCTTGCAGCGCTGCTGCCCGCGGCCCGGATCGTCGGCGTGGACGCCGACCCCCTGCTCCTGTCCCTCGCCACGGCGTCCGGCGTGACGGCCGTGCGCTCCGATCTGGCCGACCCGCGCTGGCCGGCGGACGTGCCGCTCGAAGGCCACTGGGACGCGGCTGTGTCGTCGACGGCGCTGCACTGGCTGGAGGTCGCTGATCTCGCCGTGCTCTACCGCACGCTCGCTGAGCGGCTCCGCCCCGGCGGGGTCTTCGTCGACGCCGACAACCGCGCGATCGCGCCGGACGCGCTGCGCGGCCTCGGCACGTTCGTGCGCGAGGCGCGGGCGACCCGCGCGGGTGTGACCGAGAACGAGGACTGGACGAGCTGGTGGGACGCCGTGCTCGCGGATCCGGCGCTGGCCTCGCAGGCCGATGCCCGCTCCGAGGTGTCGATCTGCCACGACGGCAACACCGGCCTGTCCGTCGAGGACCACCTGCGCATGCTGCGCGAGGCCGGCTTCTCGGCGGCATCGACGGCCTGGCAGTTCGGTGACGACTTCGTGGTGGTGGCGGTCCGTTAACCAGTGCGTTCCGCGGAGCGGGGGAGGGTCTGCGGGCCGGACACCCCGCAGTGCAGGCACTCCTCGATCCGGATGCGGTCGGACGGGGCGGGCTCCGTACGCCTGCCCACCGTCACCAGTGCGACGACGGCGGCGAGCACGAGCAGTGCCGCGCAGATGACGATCGCCATGCGGAATCCGGTGTCGAAGACGGTCGGGTCGGCGTAGTCGGTGCCGGTGATGCCGGCGAGGCCGGGGATCACCGCGACGGAGAGCAGGCCGGCCGCGCGGGCCACCGCGTTGTTGACCCCCGATGCCGAGCCCGCGTAGCGGTCGGGTGCGGCGTTCAGGACGGTCGAGGTGAGCGGCGCGACCGTGGCGGCGAGGCCGAGCCCGAAGACCACGACGGCGGGCAGCACGTGGCCCAGCCAGCTGGCGTTCTGGTCGATGCGCAGCAGCAGGAGCAGTCCGGCCGCGCTGATCAGCGGTCCGACGACGAGCTGCAGGCGTGGGCCGATCCGGCCGGCGAGCGCCCCGGATCGGGCCGACAGCAGCAGCATGATCACGGTAACGGGCAGCATCGCGGTGCCGGCGGCGAGGGGGCTGAACCCGGCGACGGTCTGCAGCTCCAGCACCAGCAGGAAGAAGACCACCCCGAGCGCGCCGTAGATGAGCAGCGTCGCGATGTTGATCGCGGTGAACACCTTGTCGGCGAACAGGCTCGGCGGCACCAGCGGGTGCGGCGAGCGCCCTTCCACCACCACGAACGCCGCCAGTGCCAGCACACCCACCGCGAGCGCGACGACGAGATCGACGGCCGGGCCGCGTTCGCCGAGGCCGGTGAGGCCGTAGGTGGTGGCGCCGAGCCCGAGCGTGGCCAGCACCGTTCCGGAGACGTCGAGGCCGGCTGCCGCCTCGGTGTCGCGACTCTCCGGCACGTGCTTCAGGGCGACCGCGATGATGAGCGCCGCGAGCGGCACGTTGATCAGGAAGACGGCCCGCCACGACCATTCGACGAGCCATCCGCCGAGGAACGGTCCGATCGCGCCGGCGACGCCACCGAGTCCGGACCACGCGCCGATCGCGGCAGCGCGGTCGGTGCCGTGGAAGGACGCCGAGATCAGCGCCAGACTGCCCGGGGTGAGCAGTGCGCCACCCACGCCCTGCAGCGCCCGTGCCGCGATGAGGGTGCCGATGTCGGGGGCCAGTCCGCAGAGCGCGGACGCGGCCGCGAACCAGATCACCCCGATCAGGAACACCCGCCGCCGGCCGAGGTGATCGCCCAGCGAGCCCCCGAGCAGGATCAGTGCCGCGAGGCTGAGCGCGTAGGCGTTCACCGTCCACTGCAGACCGGTGAATCCTGCGTCCAGCTCGCTGCCGATGCGGTCGAGCGCCACGTTGACGACCGTGCTGTCGATCATCACGAGGCCGGAGCCGAGGACGGTGGTGGCGAGCACCCACCGCCCCGCCGGGGTGCCCATCCGCAGGGCCGTCGTGTCCGTCACGACCGGAGCGTAGCGGCGGGCCGGGCGGGAATTCACGTGCCAGACTGCGACGATGCTGATCTCCGTGCTGATCTCTGCGCTGATCTCTGGGCCATGCGGGCCGCTGAGCAGAGGAGTGGCCGAGAAGTGATCACGATGTCGGTGACCGACGGGGTCGGGTTGATCGAGCTCGACCGGCAGGATCGGCGCAATGCCCTGGACGTCGAGCAGTGTCGGCGCATCGCGGATGCCGTGCCGGCCGTGGTGGCCGACGGGGCGCGCGCGATCGTCGTGACTGGTGCCGGTTCGAGCTTCTGCTCCGGGGCGGACTTCGGCGAGGTCTACACCGACGGTTTCCGCGACGCGCTGTACCGGGCGCTGCACGCCGTCGCCGACGCCCCGGTGCCCGTCGTGGCCGCGGTGAACGGGCCGGCCATCGGGGCCGGCACCCAGCTCGCCATCGCGGCCGACCTGCGGGTGGGCGCACCGACGGCGGTGTTCGGCGTGCCGACAGCACGGATCGGGCTGGCCGTGGACCCGTGGACGATCCGTCGGCTCACGCAGCTCGCCGGCGGCGGGACGGCCCGGTCGTTGTTGCTGGCGTGCGAGCAGATGCCGGTGGAGCTGGCGCACGCGCGCGGCCTGGTCGACCGGCTCGGCGACCGCGCCGTCGCGCTGGCCCTGGCGGCCGAGATGGCGACGATGGCGCCGCTGACGCTGCGCTACAACAAGCTGGTGCTCGATCGGGTGGATCTCGCCGTGGGCGATCCGGCGCTGGATGCGGCGTTCGAGGGGTGTTGGGCCAGCTCTGACCTGCGGGAAGGTCGGCAGGCGCGGGCGGAGCGGCGAGCGCCGGTCTTCACCGGGCACTGACACGCCGTAGGCGAAGTCGATCACCTGAAAGAAAAACCACACAGTGTGCGTAACCTGTCGCACGTCGTAATCAGCTCCTTTGGAGGCGCATCGTGCGTGCGGGTATCCGTGCCGGTTTGGCCGGCGCGCTGGCTGTCGTGGCTACCGTTGCGGTGGTCGGGATCGGGTCCGCCGAGGAGCGGGCGCCGTACGTGCCGCCGTCCGCGGCGACGGGTGCTCTGGTCGACGGCACGCCGTGCTCGGCGTCCGCCCGGGCGTGCGTCGACATCTCCAACGGTCGGGCGTGGCTGCTCGACGCCGGCAAGGTCGTCCGCGGTCCGGTCGGGATCATGAGCGGCGACGACGAGGACCCCACTCCTCTCGGTACGTTCGCGGTGCAGTGGAAGGCCGAGAGCTACATGAGCCGCGAGTACCAGCGCGAGATGCCGTTCTCGGTGTTCTTCGCGGAGGGCGGGATCGCGTTCCACGAGGGCAACAAGGAGAACCCGTCGGCGGGCTGCGTGAAGCTGGTGCGCAATGACGCCAAGGCGTGGTTCGACTTCCTCAAGGTCGGCGACCAGGTCCAGGTCCACTGATCGTTGAACTGAGGGTACCCTTACCCTTCTACGCGATGTAGAATGGCTGCGTGGCGACGCTGGGTGAGTTGGAACGTGCAGTGATGGAGACCCTGTGGTCGGCAGCCGGACCTCTCACCGCCCGTGACGTACAGGACGCACTCGATGGCCGCGATCTCGCCACCACGACCGTGCTCACCGTGCTCGGCAGGCTCGAGCGCAAGGGCCTCGTCTCGCGGGAGCGGGCCGGGCGGGCGCATCGCTACCGGGCCGTCTCCAGCCGCGAGGACCACGTTGCCGAGCTGATGCGCGATGCGCTCGACGCCGCGCCGGACCGGGGTGCCGCGTTGGCGAGGTTCCTCGGCAACATGCCCGACGAGGAACGCGCCGCGCTGCGCGACCTGCTCGGCTGACTAGCGCCCGGGCGCAGCCCCGCCGACGCGCGGGTGGCACCCTGGTGGCGACGGCGAGGTCGCGGTGTCGGGAGGTGGGGCGGGTGGAGCTGACCGCCCTCGTTCTGCTCGTGCTCGGGATCCTGCTCGCCGAGCCGGTGAGCCGTGGGCTCGCCGTGGCGCACTGGCCGACCCGTGATCCCGTGGGCGGCTTGCTGCTGTGGCAGGCGGTGGGCCTGGCCGGCGGCCTGTCGCTGCTGGGTTCCGGCCTGGTCTACGGGCTGGCGCCGTTCGGCGCCTCGCTCCCCGCTGCGACCGTCGGCGCGGCCCGGGCCGTGCGCGACGGCGCCCTAACCGCCTCGTTCGACGTCCTGCACGGCGCCGCGCTGGTCGTGGCGCTCGTGATCGGACTGCGGCTGGTCGGGGTGCTGGTCACCGTGACCGTACGGACGCTGCGTGCCAGGGCCCGCCACCGCGATCTCCTCGACCTGCTCGGCACGCCGTGGCCGGCCGCCCCGCACGCCCGCGTGCTCGATCATCCGCTGCCCGTCGCGTACTGCCTGCCCGGGCTGCGCTCGCGCCTGGTGCTGTCGGCCGGCGTGCTCGACATGCTCGGTCCCGCCCAGGTCCGCGCGGTCCTCGCGCACGAGAACGCGCACCTCAAGGAGCGGCACGATCTCGTGGTGCTGCCGTTCGTGGCGTGGGGGGCGACGGCGCCGTTCGTCCGCGGGATGGTCTGCGCCCAGGTCGCGGTCGCGGCGCTCATCGAGATGCGCGCCGACGACGTCGCGGCCAACCGCTCGGCCCCCGCCGAGCTCACCGCCGCGCTCGGGTCGATGGGGCACGCCACCCCGGCCGCTGCGCTCAGCTCGTTCACCACCGCGCTGGACCGCCGGCTCGCGCGCATCGCCGATCCACCGCCGCCGCTTCCGGCCGCGGTGCAGCTGGCGGTGCGGCTGGCGGCGGTGGCGCTCGTCGCGGTACCGACGGCGTTGCTGTTCCTGCCCTGACGATCAGGAGTTCGCGCCCTCAGGAGTTCGCACGCAGCCTGCGCAGGGCAGCGATGGTGAGGTAGCCGCGCCATTCGAGCTGGGCGGCCGGCGAGTAGGTCTGCCACTCGACGGGCCAGCCGCCGTCGGGCTGCTGGAGGCCCGCGAGCCGCTCGAGATCGGTGGCGACGGCCTCGGGGGAGAACAGGTCACGCACCGGCCGTCCGGGGACGGGTGCGATGTCGAGCGGGCGGAGAGCCTCGCCCTCGACACCGCCGGCGACGGCCAGGATCCCGTCGGACGGGACGAGGGGGGCGAGTCCGGCCATCAGCTCGGGCGCCGCAGCTTCGGTCTCGTACACGGTGTCGAGGAAGTGCAGCGTGAACGCCAGCTCGATCGCGTGCGTCGTCGGGCCCACCTCGGCCGCGGCGGCGAGGCAGAACCGGGTGGCGGCGGCGAGCCATGGGTGCGCGGCGACCGCGGGATCGTGCCGGGCCACATCGTGGGCGTGCGCGGCCGCGATCGCCGTGATCTGCAGCGACGGGCCCGGTACCGGATCGGCCCAGAACGGTGCGCAGCCCGCGTCGTCGGTCAGGGGGAGCGCGAACGGCAGCCCACCTTCCGACCCGGAGACCGACAGCAGCCAGTCGCACAGCGCCACCGCGTCCGGCACCGGCTCCCCGGCGGCGACCAGCTCCGCGAACACCTCGAACGCGTGCAGGGCGGGGCCCGGCTGGCTGGTGGTCGAGCGCAGATCCGGTTCCAGGCCCCAGCCGTAGCCGCCATCGGTGTTGCGGTAGGCGGCCAACGCAGCCGCGACGCCGGTCGACTCGCCCCTGTCCAGCAGGGCGAACCGGCGACGGTCGAGCAGTCGGCCGTGGGTGGCGAGGAAGGTCGTGGCAGCAGAGATGTCGGTGCGGTCGATGACGGGCATTCCTCCACCTTCGCGGACGGGCACGGTGCCCGTCGTGAACGGATCGGTCAGGGCTGCCGGGTCGGCGAATGCTTCGACGATGTTCGTTTCATGATCCGTTGCGGAAAGGTCGCACATAGCCTGGTCAGATGGGGGGAATGGGTATGGAGATCGAGGTGCGCGGGCGGCCTCCGCTCGTGCCGATGGGGCCGCTGGACCTGGGCCAGATCATCGGCGGAGCGTTCCGCCTGCTCGGGATCACGACGGCGGTGACCGTCGGGTTCCCGATCGGGGCGACGCTGATCGAGTTCGTCGTTCTGATCGCCGGGGTGGTGGCCCTCGGCCCCGACCGTCCGCAGCACTGGGTGCCGGTCGTCGCGCTCGTTGCCGGCGCGGGGCTGCTGTGGATCGCGCTCCTGACCGTCAGCACCGCCGCGTCGTTCGTCGTGCTCGACCACGCCGTGCGTGGCCGGCGGATCGGTGCGGCGGCGGCGCTTTTCGCTGGGCTGCGTCGCGCGCCGGGCCTGGCCGGGGTGTAC
Source organism: uncultured Actinomycetota bacterium (assembly GCA_963727745.1). Classification (GTDB taxonomy): domain Bacteria; phylum Actinomycetota; class Actinomycetes; order Mycobacteriales; family Pseudonocardiaceae; genus Pseudonocardia. Next base: position 719,593 of record CAVSHL010000015.1, on the reverse strand, counting down.
CTGTCCGTTCTGGTCATGGTCGTGGTGATCGTCGCAGTGGGTGTGCTGCCCTTCTACCTGACCGCGATCATCGGCTCGACCGATGGTTCGTCGTTGTTGTTCGGTCTCCTGCTGGGGCTGTTCGCGCTCTGCGTGTACGGGTACGCCTTCTACCTCCAGGTCTCGCTCGTCACCGCGGGACCGGCGTACGTCGTGGAGGGCATCGGCATCGGCCGTGCGCTCTCGGCGGCCCGGGAGCAGTCGCGCGGCAACTGGTGGCGCACCTTCGCGACGCTCCTGGTGTCGTACCTCGTCGTGCAGGTCATCACCTTCGCCGCCATGCTCGTCGTCACCCTCGTGGTGCTCTTGCCGGGTGAAGTCCACGGTTGGATGGTGGCTCTGCTCTGGGTCGCCGTGGTAGCGGGCGTCGCGACACCGTTCCTCACCGGTGTCATCGGCCTGCTCTACTACGACCAGCGTGCGCGGAGTCGGATGTCGCGCTGACGCAGATCGGGGGCGGTCACGGTGAACGAGCGGCCCCCACTCGTACCTGCCGGCACGCTGACGCTGGGCCAGATCCTCGGCGGAGCGTTCCGCCTGGTCGGGATCACGCCAGTGGTGACCGTCGTGCTCCCGATGCTCGCGGCGCTGGTCGAGGTCGTGGTGTTCCTCGTCGTCGATCCGCCGTATCCCCGCCTGACGGGCATCGCGGCCCTGGACCTCGCTGCTGCCGTCGCGGCGCTCTGGGTGCTGCTGGGCAGCCTCCCCGCCGCAGCGACGTTCGTCGTGCTCGATCGCGCTGTCCGTGGCGAGCGGATCGGCACGGCCGCGGCATTGGCGGCCGGGCTGCGCCGAACTCCCGGGCTGGCTGCGGTGTACCTGCTGAACCTCGTGGTGGTGGCCGCAGTCGCCGCGGTCGGGCTGATCCCGGTCGCCGTGCTCGAGTGGATCGGGACGAGCCAGTTCTGGCGCCTCGTCGGCGGGCCCGTGCTGGCGCTGTCGATAGCTGCCATGGGCATCTACGCGTGGGTCGTGCACATCTCGCTGATCGTCGCCGGGCCCGCTTACGTCGTCGAGGACGTGGGCGTGCTGGGTGCGCTGGCGCGGTCCCGCCGGCTGGCGCCGGGCAACTGGTGGCGGACCTTCGGCACGCTGCTGGTGGCCGGTCTCGTTGTCGCCGTCGTCGCGGCCCCGGCCGTGATCCCCGCGCTGGTGATCGGCCCCGGCCGTGTGGCGTACCTGGCCGGTGGCCTCTGGGCCGCGCTGATCACGGGATTCGCCGCACCGTTCGTCACCGGTGTGATCGGCCTCGTCCACGTCGACCAGCGCGTGCCCTGGCGGTCGTTCCGTTAGCTACAGCCCTGTTGCTACAGCTCGGACCGCAGCGGCTCGCCCACCTCGTGCAGGTGGTCGAGGATCTCGCGCCACGATCGGACGAGGCCCGTCTCGTGGTAGGCCACGCCGACCTCGTCGCAGTAGCCGTGCACGAGGGTGCGGGCCGCACGCAGGTTCGCCGTCGGCATGCTCGGGAACAGGTGGTGCTCGATCTGGTGGTTGAGCCCGCCCATGAAGACGTGCAGCGGGCGATCGGTGAACCGGTTCCCGCGCACGTTGCGGGAGGTCAGCACCTGCTTGCGCAGGAAGTCCTGCTTGCCGACCGGTACCTCCATGCCCTTGTGGTTCGGGGCGAAGATCGAGCCCAGGTAGATGCCGAACAGTGCCTGGTGCACCACCAGGAACCCGACGGCGAGCAACGGAGGCAGCAGCGTGAACAGCAGCGCCAGGTAGCCCACCACGTGCACCGCCAGCAGCACCGCCTCGAGCCGCCGGGCCGGGATCCGGGTGTTGGACGCCAGCCCGCGCACGCTCGTCACGCGCAGGTCGACACCGGCGAACGTGAGCAGCGGGAAGAACAGCAGCCGCTGGCGGCGCTGCACGAAGCGGAAGAGCGGGCTGCGGGTGGTGCTCGCCTGCTCGGCGCTGAACGCCAGCGCGCCCGGCCCGACGTCGGGGTCGAGCTCGTCGTGGTTGGGGTTGGCGTGGTGGCGGGTGTGCTTGTCGTGCCACGCCCCGTAGGACATGCCGATCCCGAGGTTGCCCATGATCCGGCCGGCCACGGCTGATGCCCGGCGGCCGCGGAACACCTGCCGGTGCGCCACGTCGTGCGCGAGCAGTGCCAGCTGGCCGCTGCCGAACGCGGCGGCCACCGCCACGAGAAGCTGCCACGGCGAGTCGCCGAGGGTGAGGAACGCCAGCCAGGTGGCGGTGAGACCGACCCCGACGGCCGCGAACCGGAACGCGTAGTAGCCGGGGCGGCGGCGGAGCAGTCCGGCCGCGCTGACCCGTCGGGAGAGCTCGGCGTAGTCGCTGCCCGCGCGCGGCGGGTCCAGCGTCGAGGTCGTCATGTGACTAAGCCTCCCCTGTCGAGGCCGTCCATGGTGATCCGGTCTTCCCCCGATCCGGGGTGGGGGCAACCCCCAGCCCGGATCGGGGGTCAGGCGAGCGCGGGCCGGCGACCGCCGAGGAGCAGGACGATCAGGCCGGCCACCGGCAGCGCCATCATCACGAAGAACACGGTCGCGAGACCGGCGACCTCGCCGAGACCGCCCACCAGCGCGGCGCCGACGCTCGCGCCGACCAGGAACACCAGTGTCGCCACGCCGATCGCGACCCCGCGATCGGGCGCCGCCACCGCGCCGTGGACGGCGGAGATCATGGCGGGCTGCCCGAACCCGAACGCCACCGTCACCAGCGCGACGCCGAGCGCGAGCAGGGCGGGGGAGGCCACGGCGTTGCCGGTCGCTGCCACCAGCAGGGCCGCGACCGCGATGGGGCACGCGACGGCGATGGAGCGCCGTGCCCCGAGCCGGCCGAGCGCGCGGCGGGAGATCCACGGCGTGACCAGCCCGACGGCCGCGGCGGGCAGCATCAACAGGCCGGTAGCCAGCGGTGTCCAGCCCCAGCTCGCGGCGGCGAGGGGCACCCCGACCAGCAGCGCGAACCAGCTCGCCGGAATGGCGGCCGTGGCGAACGCGCTGCGCAGCAGCACCGGGTTGGTGACGACGTCGCGGGGCAGGAACCCCTGCGGCCGCTTCCGCACCCACGCCACGACGGCGGGTGCGCCCGCGGCGAGCAGCGCCGCGCCGACGACCGCGGTGACCCGCCCGGAGGACGGCGACTGCAGCAGGAGCACGAGCCCGGACGCCGCGATCGCGACGAGCCCGGCGCCGATCCGGTCGATGCGCTCGCCGGATCCGCCGGTCGGGGCCGATCGCAGCAGGTAGGGCACGGCGACGAGCCCGAGCGCGGGCAGCGTCATCGCGAGCCGCCAACCGCCGAGGTCCTCGAGCGCACCGCCCATGATCGGTCCCAGCGCGCTGAACGTGGCCGACACCCCGGCGATCCTGCCGAGCGCGGCCCCACGCTCCGGCCCGTCCCACATCGCGGACACGAGTGCGGTGGCCAGCACCGGGATGCTCGCGCCCCCGAAACCCTGCACGATGCGGGCCACGAGCAGCACGGGGAAGGACGGGGCGAGCGCGGACCCGATCGCGCCGATCGCCATCGCGATCACACCGAGGACCAGCGGCACCCGGATGCCGTACGCATCGGCCAACCGCCCGTGCAGCGGGGTGGCGACGGCGAGCACCACGGCGTACGCGCTGATCGTCCAGGCCGCGGTGCTCGGAGTGATGTAGAGCTCGCCCGCCAGTTGCGGCAGGGTCACCGTGGCCGCGGACGTCCCGGTGGCAGCCAGACCGAAGAGGATGCCGAGGAGGGCGGCGGTGCGCCCGGAAGAACTCACGTCTCTCATCAACCTTTGCCGATGCTCACGATGTTCCCGATCGGGGGACGAGGACGACCTTTCCCGTGGTGCGCCGCTCCTCGAGGGCGCGGTGGGCGCCGGCGGCGTCGGCGAGCGGGAACGGCGTGACGTGCGGAACGAGTCGGCCCGCGGCAGCCTCGGCGAGCGCACGTGCCTCCAGGCCGCGCAGGGTCGCACCGGTGGGCCGCTGCCCGAGACCGGCCGGGAAGGTGATGTCGTCGCGGAGGGCGCGGGCGGTGGTGAACCAGTCGTGGTCGCCGGACGAGAAGCCGAACACGAGGGCCCGGCCGCCGGGGCGCAGCAGCCCGATGACGGCCCGGCCGATCTCCCCGCCGACGCCGTCCAGCGCGACGGTGGCGTCGCCGGCGACGGCCTGCAGCTGCTGTGCCCAGTCCGGCTCGCGATAGTCGACGGCGTCGGCGCCCAGCGCGGCCACCTGCGCGGCCTTCGCCGGCCCACCGGCCAGCCCCACGACGCGCGCCCCGGCGTTGTGGGCGGCCTGCACGAACAGGGTGCCGAGCCCGCCTGCGGCGGAGGTCACCAGCACCACGTCGGACGCCGTGATCGCGGCCTGGTCGAGGATCATCAGTGCCGTGCGACCCGTCCCGATCATGGCCACCGCAGTGGCCGGGTCCAGGCCGGCAGGCAGGGCGTGCAGCGACTCGGCCTTGGCGAGCACGCGCTCGGCGTAGCCGCCGCCGGCCATCCCGAGGTGCACGACCACGTCGCGGCCGAGCCAGGTCCGCGGCATGCCGGCGCCGACCGCGTCGACGGTCCCTGCGACCTCGCGGCCGGGCACGGTGGGCAGGTCAGGCGGCGGGAACGGCGGGTCGCCGCGACGCATCGCGGTGTCGATGACGTGCACCCCGGCGGCGGCGACGGCGACCCGCACCTCGCCCGCGCCCGGCTCGGGATCGGGCACCTCCCGCAGCTCCAGCACCTCGGGCTCGCCGAGCTTCTCCTGCACGATTGCCTGCATGGGCACGGACGTTAAGAGCTGAAGTCGGGTCGAGATCAAGGATTCAACTGGCGCGCCGACCCGGCGATGCGGGCGTAGCGTTGTAATCGTGCCCAATGATCTACCCCACAACGATCTACCCAGCACCCTCGGCGCGCTCCGCGCTTCCGGTCACGAACTCCGCGGAGTCAAGGACGAGATCCGCGAGAACCTGCTCACCGCCCTCCGCGAAGGGCGCAATCCCTGGCCCGGCATCGTCGGGTTCGACACCACCGTGCTCCCGCAGCTCGAACGCGCCCTGATCGCCGGCCACGACGTGGTCCTGCTCGGCGAGCGGGGCCAGGGCAAGACCCGCCTGCTGCGCTCCATCGTCGGCCTGCTCGACGAGTGGACCCCCGTCATCGACGGCTCGGAGCTCGGCGAACACCCGTACGCCCCGATCACCCCGGAGTCACGCCGTCGCGCGGCCGAGCTCGGCGACGACCTGCCCGTTGCGTGGCGCCACCGCGACGAGCGCTACACGGAGAAGCTCGCCACCCCCGACACCGCGGTCGCCGACCTGATCGGCGACATCGATCCCGTCAAGGTCGCCGAGGGCCGCTCGCTCGGCGACCCGGAGACCATCCACTACGGCCTCGTGCCGCGGGCGCACCGCGGCATCGTCGCCATCAACGAGCTGCCCGACCTCGCCGAGCGCATCCAGGTCTCGCTGCTCAACGTGATGGAGGAGCGCGACATCCAGGTCCGCGGCTACACGCTGCGGCTGCCCCTGGACGTGCTGCTCGTCGCATCGGCGAACCCGGAGGATTACACCAACCGCGGGCGCATCATCACCCCGCTGAAGGACCGGTTCGGCGCCGAGGTGCGCACCCACTACCCGCCCGCCCTGCGCGACGAGATCGCGCTGGTCGAGCAGGAGGCGCACCTGGTGGCGGAGGTGCCGCGGCACCTGCTGGAGGTCGTCGCGCGGTTCACGCGCTCGCTGCGCGAGTCGAGCGCTGTCGACCAGGGTTCCGGCGTGTCGGCGCGGTTCGCCGTCGCGGCCGCCGAGACCGTCGCCGCGGCGGCGCTGCGTCGCGCCGCCATCACCGGGGAGGAGCGGCCCTACGCCCGGCCCGTCGACCTGGAGGCGGTGCCTGCAGTGCTGCGCGGCAAGCTGGAGTTCGCGTCCGGTGAGGAGGGGCGCGAGCACGAGCACCTCACCCACCTGCTGCGCAGCGCCACCGCCGCCACTGCCCGTCGGCACCTGCGAGGGATCGACCTGGGCCCGCTGGCCGAGGCCGTCGCCGCCTCACCGGTGCGCACGGGGGAGCGGGTGCCCGCGATCGAGGTGGTCGCGGCACTGCGCGTCACCGACGAGCTGACCGAGGTGGCGCAGAAGCTCGGCGCCGCCGGCACCGAGGATCCGGGCCCGATGGCGAGCGCCGCCGAGCTCGCGCTGGAGCTGCTGTTCCTGACCCGGCGCCTGTCGAAGGACCCCTCAGACGACGGGACGACGGTGGCCTATGGCTGAGTTGTCTCCCGGCTCCGGCTATTCGTACGGCCAGTACGTCGACGGCCCCGATCCGCTCGCCCCGCCCGTGGATCTGCGGGCGGCGCTGGACGAGATCGGCCGCGACGTGATGGAGGGCTCGTCGCCGCGCACGGCCCTGCAGGAGCTGATGCGCCGCGGCATGGACGGCCGGCGAGGGCTCGACGAGCTGACCCGCAAGGTGTGGGAGCAGCGCCGCAAGCTGCAGCGCGAGAACCGCCTCGACGGCACGTTGGAGGAGGTCCGCGAGCTGTTGCGCCAGGCCATGGAGGCCGAGCGCGACGCGCTGGCCCGCGACGACGGCGACGATGCCCGGTTCCGCGAGATGCAGCTGGACGCGCTGCCGTCCGACACCGGTGGCGCGGTCCGCGAGCTGAACGAGTACGACTTCCGCTCGCCGCAGGCTCAGGAGGCCTACGACAAGATCCGCGACCTGCTCGGCCGGGAGCTGCTCGACCAGCGGTTCCAGGGCATGAAGCAGGCCATGGAAGGCGCCACGCCCGAAGACGTCGAACGCATCCGGGAGATGCTCGACGACCTCAACCAGCTGCTCGCCAACCACGCCGCCGGGCAGGACACCACCGAGCAGTTCGCGCAGTTCATGCAGCAGCACGGCGAGTTCTTCCCGGAGGCTCCGCAGAACACCGAGGAGCTCATCGACCTGCTCGCGGCCCGCGCCGCGGCGGCCCAGCGGATGATGAACTCGCTGTCCGCCGAGCAGCAGGCCGAGCTGATGGAGCTGGCCCAGCAGGCATTCGGCGATCCGCGGTTGGCGCAGTCACTGGCCCAGCTGGACGCGCAGCTGCAGGGGCTGCGCCCCGGCGAGGACTGGGACGGCCAGGGCCGGTTCCGCGGCGAGAACCCCATGGGCATGGGTGAGGCCACCCGGGCCATGGAGCAGCTCGGCCAGCTCGACGCGCTCGCCGAGCAGCTCGCGCAGAGCTACCCGGGGGCACGGCTGGAGGACATCGACCTCGACGCGCTGGCGCGCCACCTCGGCGACGAGGGCCGCGTCGACGTCCAGGCGTTGACCGACCTGGAACGTGAGCTGGAACGGCAGGGCCTGTTCGAGCGAGCGCCGGACGGGTCGCTGCAGCTGTCGCCCAAGGCGCTGCGGCGGCTCGGCGAGTCGGTGCTGAGCGACGTCGTCGACCGGATCGGCGGGCGCCGCGGCGAGCGGGAGAACCGCCGCTCCGGCGCGGCCGGCGAGGCCACGGGCGCGACGCGCCCGTGGGCATTCGGCGACACCGAGGCGTGGAACGTGCCGCGCACGCTGCTCAACGCGCAGCTGCGCCGGGCAGGTGGCGACGCGCGCGATCTCGACGTCACCGACGTCGAGATCGTGGAGACCGAGACCCGGCACCGCGCCGCGGTGGCGCTGTGCGTCGACACGTCATGGTCGATGGTGCAGGACGGGCGCTGGGTGCCGATGAAGCGCACGGCGCTGGCCCTGCACCAGCTCATCTCCACGCGGTTCCGGGGTGACGACCTCAAGCTCGTCACGTTCGGTCGGCACGCGCGCACCGTCGACCTGGGCGAGCTGGTCGCACTGGACGGGGTGTGGGAGCAGGGCACCAACCTGCACCACGCGCTGCTGCTCGCCGGGCAGCACCTGCGGCGCAACCCGGACGCGCAGCCCGTCGTGCTCGTCGTGACCGACGGCGAGCCCACCGCTCACCTGGAACGCGACGGGCACGCCGTGTTCGACTACCCGACCAGCCCGGCCACGCTGCACGCCACCGTCGCCGAGCTGGACCGGCTCACCGGGTTGAAGGCGTCGTTCACCTTCTTCGTGCTCGGCGACGACCCGCGGCTGGCCGAGTTCATGGACGGCATCGCCCGCCGCTGCGGCGGCCGGGTCGTGGTGCCGACCCTGGACGGCCTCGGCGCCGAGGTGGTGGCGGACTACATCCGCACCCGTCGATAGCGGTGTGGGAGGCGGTCACGCAGCCGTTTCGGCCGCCTCCCACATCCGCAGGTAGGCCTCGGCGCCGTTCGTCATGTCCTCGACGAACTGGTCGGCGTCGGGTCCGGCCGCGGCGCGCACCGACTCGATCCAGTCCGGCACCATGCCCTCCTGGGCCAGCCCGTCCTTGTTGAGGTCCCAGGTGCGCTCACCCCAGACCTGCCGGTCCAGCGACGCGTTCCCGTCCAGTGAGGTGAACGGGTAGGTCATCGGGGAACTGCCCGGCCGCGGCAGCCCGGTGTGCAGGCCGTTGAGGTCCGATCCGTACCCGTAGGCGAACGACTTGCCGGCGGGAGCGACGGCTCGGGTCTCCTTCCACGCCGTCAAGGTGGACGTGGGGTCGAGCAGGATCGGCGTGATCATCCCGCCGAGCGCGAGCACCCGCTGGTTGTAACCGCTGTCCATCCAGCTGTGCGACGAGATCACTCCGGGGTACTTGGCCGCCTCCAGCACCGTGAGCGCCTGGTCCGCGGCCTTCACGCCCATGTGGTCGACCTCGATGATCATGCCCCGCTTCATCAGCGCCTTGAGCGTGTACTCACCCAGCGCGGACAGGCCGATCGGGTTGCAGTGCGGGCCCGCCGGATACACCGGCAGCGTGATCGGCTCGAGGATCGAGGTCACGTTCGCCAGCAACGTCGTCAGGACCGCCGGGTCGGAGATCGCGACCGTGTTGTCGTGCCGCGGCCCGGTGCAGGTCTGGGCCTGCCAGAACTGGCCGGTGGTGAGGAAGTTACCGACGTTCACCACCGCGCCGATGGCCCCGGCGTCGTAGCGCACCCCGCACAGGGCGTTGTCGTACTTGTGGCACAGGAACATGCTGCGCACGCCCGCCGCGTGCATCTCGTCGAGGCCCTTGTCGATGTCGGCCGTCGTGCAGTTGGGCTTGTCGAGCGTGCGACCGCACCCGAACGGCTCGCTCGCCTCGATCCCCATGATCACGGCGAGTTTGCCCTCGGAGATCACCTCCCGCGCCTGCGCCGGGCTCTCGACGACCCGGTACCAGCCCTTGCCGGGTCCGCCGTACTGCTGGTCGACGTACGCCTCGAGGCCGCGCGTCTCCTCGTTGATCCGCCGGATGTTGCTCATGTCGTCGCACGCCGACCGGATCGTCGTGTAGATCATGCACAGCCCGCGGTTGGTGGTCGCGTCGTTGACGTACACCTTCATGCCCGAGCGCCACAGCCGTTCCAGGCCCTTGTAGTAGGTCTGGTTGTGCATCTGCGAGGTCGGCTTCGGCCAGTCCTTGAACGTCGGCCAGCCCCTGGTGTCGTGCGGGGTCAACGGCAGCTGCCCGCTGGAGAGCTGCTCGAACCAGGCCGGGATGCCGGCCGGGTTGTGCTCGGGGCAGTCGACCATCGCCTTGGTCACGCCACCCGGATCGAATGTCTTGCCGCAGAACGGGCCCTGCCCGAAGCCGGCGTAGGAGAACTCGTGGTTGTGGCTCTGGAAGAAGCCCTTCACCGGCTCCCCGACCGGGTTGTCCGGGAAGGCGAATCCGGTGACGTTCACGTCGGCCTCGGGGCCGGTCGCCGCCGGCGCCGCGCACGCCACCAGTGGCGGCAGGCAGAACTGCGCGGGCGCGGCCTGGGCCTCCCCGGCACCGAGCGGTGTGCCGGTGCCGAAGAGCACCGAGGCACAGATCAACAGGGCGGTGCCGATGCCGAGCGCGGCACGGCGACGATCGGGTCTCATGGATTCTCTCCGGGCCGGGGAGCGGCGGACGGGGGAGCGGGGGACGGGAGGAGCGGCTACCTGACACCTGGGGGCGCGGGAGGCCGCGTCGGCCACCGCGGCACTGCCGGGCACCCCTGCGAACGGGTTCTGCGCCGGATCGGGCAGTGCAGCCAGCCGGTCGACGATCTGCTGGTAGCTCTTCTCGAACGCTGCGGGATCCGCGCCGTCGGACTGCTCGGTGATCGACTTCGCGTCGCCGAACGCGGCGCGCATGGCGTGCAGCGCATCGGTCATGCGGGCGGTGGCCTGCTCGGCCGCGGCGTCCGGCGCGGTGCCCAGCTGCTCGAGGTCGTGGACGGCGCGGTCGGTGCCCGCGATCGCGCGATCGGCCCAGCTGAGCATCTCGGTGCGCCTGGCAGCGGTGTCGGTGAGCGCGTTGCTCGGCGCCGGACCGACCGAGGTCCCGAGCGTGGCCAGCGCGCCGCAGAACCCGTCGGCCCACGGCACGGGATCGGCTGCGCAGCCGGTCAGTGCTGCCGCCGCCACCACGGGGACGACCATTTCCTGCGAGTCGGCGCATCGTCACCTCACGTCGTACGGGTTGGTGGGAACGGGGATGACGGTCGCCGAGCGCACCTCGACGGCCGGGATGTTGCCGTTCGCGGAGGTGGCGCTGCCGGGCTGCAGACGGGCACGCACCCGCAGCCAGGTGTCGGGGCCGTGGCCCGCGGTGCCGCCGCCCAGCACCCGCACCTTGATGCCCTGCGCGTCGGCGGCGCAGCAGCTGATCGTCATGCGGGCCAGCACCGGCGCGCCGTCCAGGTCGGCGACGAACCCGGCGATCGTCACGTCCCGGCCCTCGAGCGTGCTGGGCGCGTACACCGCCCGGTCGACGAACTCCGACAGCGGCAACTCCGGAGCCGCACCGGGTGGGAGCGCCGGCATCCCCGACTGCCGGACGGCGACGGCGTTCGCCGTGCCGGTGACCGCATCGGCCCCGAGCGCGGGCGGTGCGACGAGCAGGATGGTGAGTACCGGCACCAGCAGCAGCCACGTGCTGCGTGAGCCGTGCTCGTGCTCGGGGACGGCGGTGCGCAGGTCGCGGACGATGGCCAGCAGCCCGAGCGCCACGATCACCGCGCCGCCGGCCAGCACCAGCCAGTGGTGGGCGGGCTTGACGTAGCGCAGGTCGGTCCCGGTCAGCGCGAGCTTGAGCAGCGCGCCTCCGACGAGCACGAGCAGCACGTTCTGGGCGTTGCGGCGCATCAGCCCACCCCGAGCACGACGAGGCCGACGGCGCACGCGCACACCACGGCGACGACGAGGGTGGCGGGCGCGAACCGCAGCGCGAACCGGTGGCCGAACGTGCCCGCCTGCAGCGCGAACAGCTTGAGGTCGATCGCCGGGCCGACCACGAGGAACACCAGCCGCGGCAGCATCGGCAACGCGGTGAGCGCGGCCGCGACGAACGCGTCGGCCTCGCTGCACAGCGAGAGCACGACGGCGAGCGCAGCCATGGTGAGCACTCCGAGCAGGAGGTTCCCGGCCAGCCCGGTGAACACCGAGGCCGGCACGAGCGTGGTGAGGGCGGCGGAGGTGAGGCCGCCGATCACGAGGAAGCCGCCGGCGTCGGCGAGGTCGTGCCGCGCGGTCTCGGTGAACGTCGTGAAGCGGCTCGCGCCTGGCGCCGGGGCGCAGCGGTCCAGTACTCGTTGCGCCATCCAGCCGGCCTGCCCGAAGCGCAGCCAGAGCAGGCCCATCACGATCGCGGTGAGCAGCGAGCCGAGGAATCGGGCCAGCACCATCTCGGGCTGCCCCGGGAAGGCGACTGCGGTCGCCACCAGCACGATCGGGTTCACCGCCGGTGCGGCCAGGAGGAACGTGAGCGCGGCCGCGGTGGGCACGCCCTGGCCGATCAGCCGGCGCGCCACCGGTACCGAGGCGCACTCGCACCCAGGCAGGGCCATGCCGGCGAGCCCCGCGACCGGCACCGCCGCCGGCCCGGTCGGGAGCAGCCTGGCCAGCGCCGACGGCGGGACGAACGCCGTGATCGCGCCCGAGAGCAGCACGCCCAGCACGAGGAACGGCAACGCCTGCACGCAGACCGCCACGAACACGGTGGCTCCGGTGCGCAGCCCCGGCACGTCGACGAGCCGGGCGATCGGGGTCTGCAGCAGGGCCGCGACGACGAGCACGGCGCACAGCACGGGGAGCGACCCGATCAGCGGCTTCCGGGGCGGCACGGAGATCGCGTCGCCCACAACTGCTGCGGGTGAACCCATCTTGGACCTCCGACCAAGTCGCGGTGGTTCCGCAACGCCGAGCGGCGTCCGCCGGTTACTTCCCAGTAGTGAATTGCTGCAGATGGCGGCGCCGCGCTACGCCACCGACCGGATCCGGCCGACCAGCAGCGCACCTGCCAAGCACAGGGCACCCGAGACGACGAACAGCGCCGGATAGCCGCCGGGGCTGACGACGATCGGGGCCGCGAGGGCCGGGGCGAAGACCTGCGGCAGGGAGTTGGCGACGTTGAGCACGCCCATGTCCTTGCCCGCCGTGGCCACGTCCGGCAGCACGAGGGTGATCAACGAGAAGTCCACCGCAGTGAAGATCCCGAAGCCCGCGCCGAGCACCGTCGCGACGACGAGCAGGACACTCCAGGTCGGTGTGACAGCCAGCAGCAGCGCTCCGGCCGCCATCACCACACCGGCCGTCGTGACGAAGACCCGGCGCCGGTCCAGCCGGTCCGACCAGCGCCCCGACACCACCACGGCGATGGCGGTGCTCGCCGTGCTGACGACGGTGACCAGGAGCAGGTCGGCGTCGGCGTGCACGCTGCCGAGCACGTCGGTCAGGAAGTAGAAGAGGTAGACGGTGCCCACGCAGTAGCCCAGGTTGAGGAGGAAGCGGGTCAGCCACGCCCAGGCGAAGTCCGGGTGCCGCCGCGGGCTCACCCAGAAGCCGCGCAGGAACGCACCCCAGTGCCATGCCGGCGGGTGCTCCGGCACCGGCTCGTCGCGCCGCCCCAGGACGAACGGCACCAGCCCGAGCAGCATCACCGCCGCGCAGACCACGTAACCGGCCGGCCCGGAGACCAGCGTGGCCAGTCCGGTGGCGACCAGCACGCCGACCAGCTGGGCCAACCCGAGGTAGCCGGACACCGCGCCCCGTTGGGCACGCGGCACCTGGTCGGGGATGGCTGCCGTCAGCGCCGCCCACGGCGCGTTCACCGCGGTCTGCACCAGCGCCCAGCCCAGGATCATCACGGGGAGCGACGGCGCCGTGGCGAGCGCCAGCAACCCGATCGCCCCGGCCACCCCGCCGATCACGATCCAGGGCACCCGTCGGCCGAACCGGGACACCGTCCGGTCCGACAGCGCTCCCCACAACGGGTTCGCGACCAGCGAGAGCGCGGCCCCGACAGCGGAGACCACACCCAGCGCGGCTTCCTTCGCGTCGGGGGCGAGCGCGGCGGCCTGGTTGGGCAGCAGGATCTGGATCGGCCCGTAGAGCCCGATCATGACGCACAGCCAGGCCAGGTTGAACCGCAGTGCCCAGGAGCGCGTCACCGGCCGGACCGGCTCGCCGGTGGCCGTCGGTGGGGTGGCGGCCATGACTCAACCCCGGACGATGCGCTGGAACCAGGCGTATGAGTCCTTCGGCGTGCGCTTGAGCGTCGCGTAGTCGACGTGCACGAGGCCGAAGCGCTGCGTGTAGCCCTCGGCCCACTCGAAGTTGTCGGTCGGTGACCAGTGCCAGTAGCCCCGCACGTCGACGCCCTGCTCCATGGCCGCGTGCACCGCACGGACGTGCGCGTCGAGGTAGGCGATGCGCCCGGTGTCCCGGATCCGGCCGTCCGCGTCGGGTTCCTCGGTGCCCGGCGCCTGGGAGGTCCCGTTCTCGGTGATGATCACCGGCGGCAACCGGTCGCCGTAGCGCTCCTGCAGGGTCACGAGGATCTCGCGCAGCCCGTCGGGGTCGATGTCGCCGCCCAGCCCGGTCTTCGGCAGGCCCGTCTCGACCTGGACGAACGGGACGTCCTCCGGCACGTCGCCCTGCCCACCGACCCGCTGGTTCGGGGTGTCGGGGGCACCCCAGGTGGTGGGGCTGTAGTAGTTGATGCCGTAGAAGTCCAGGGGTGCGGAGATGACCGCGAGGTCCTCGGCGACCGGTCCGGGCATGGCCGCGTCGATCCCGTCGGGGTAGCGGCCGAGCAGCATCGCGTCGCCCCACATCCAGTTGAGCAGCCCATCGGCCAGCCCGGCGGCAGCGACGTCGGCCGGCCGGTCACTCGCCGCCCGTTGCGGGGCGTGCGGGTTGGCCGTGCCGATGCTGCGGGCGCCGGCGGCACGCAGGGCCTGTACGGCCAGTCCGTGCGCGAGCAGCTGGTGGTGCGCGGTGGGCAGCGCCTCGAAGCCGAGGCGTTGGCCGGGGGCGTGCTCGCCGGTGGCGTAGCCCATCATCGTGAGCACCATCAGCTCGTTGAGCGGGATCCAGTGGGCCACCCGGTCGGCGAGCCGGTCCGCGACGATCGCGGCGTACTCGCCGAACCGCTGTGCGGTGTCGCGGTTGCGCCACCCACCGGCGTCCTCGATCGGCGTCGGGGTGTCCCAGTGGTAGAGCGTGATGGCCGGGTCGAGGCCGGCGGCGCACATCGTGTCGACGACGCGGTCGTAGAAGTCCAGGCCCTTCGCGTTCGCCGCTCCACTGCCGGTCGGCTGGATCCGTGGCCACGCGATCGAGATCCGGTACACCTTCGCGCCGAGGTCTCGCACGAGCTCGATGTCCTCGGCGTAGCGGTGGTAGAAGTCCGTGCCCACCGCGCCCGAACTGCCGTCCACGACCGTGGCCGGGGAGCAGAACTCGTCCCAGGTCGATCGGCCCCGGCCGTCGAGGTCCAGCGCGCCTTCGGTCTGGTAGCTGGAGGCGCCCACGCCCCAACCGAAGCCGGCAGGGAAGCGTGGCAGGTCGTCGCTCATGGAGGCCTCTCGGCAGGCGGGATGACGGGGCCGCCAGGATGTGCCGTCGGAACCATCGCGGTCAATGGTTTCGCCCGACTTATTTGGTCACGTGACTAGGCGACTGACCAAAATCGGGTACGGTTGCCGCACCCGCACCGGAAGGACGACATGGCACGACGACTCGTCGAGGACCGCCGCGCGGCGCTGCTGGCCGCGGCGGTCACCGTGATCGCCCGGGACGGCATCGCCGCGGCGAGCTCGCGGGCCATCGCCCGCGAGGCCGACATCCCGACCGGCGCCTTCCACTACTGGTTCGGCACCCTGTCCGAGCTGCACGTCGGGCTGAGCGATTGGCAGACCAACCGGGACGTCGCCGTCATCGAGGCGGCACTCGAACGCTGCGGCCGCTCGCGCCGCACCGACCTGGACTCCGTGCTCGACCGGATGCTGCAGGAGATCTGGGCGAGCGTCGAGGAGTTCCCCGAGGCCAGCGTCGCGTCCTACCAGCTCACCCAGCACCTGCTCTGCGACCCCGAGACCGCTCCCGTCGCCCATCGGCAACAGGAGCGATACCTGAGTGCCGTGCGGGACGCGCTCGTGCGGGTCGCCGAGATCGCCGAGGTGCGGTGGACCACGCCGCTGCCGGTGCTCACCCGCATGACGATGGCGTTCATGGACGGCCTCACCCTCGAATGGGTCGTCGACCGGAACACCCGTCAGGCCAAGCAGGCACTGCGCGCGTTCAGCTCGGCACTGCAGACCTTCGCCGTGCCGGCCGCGGACTGACCGTCGGGCGGATGCGGCCCCACGGCTTCACCACGGACAGGATCGTCGCGACGAGCAGCGAGGTGGGGGCGACGACGGCGGGGTAGACCAGGTCGGCGACGGCCGTGGGCGCCGGCTCCGTGCCTGCGGCCAGCTCCGCACCGTAGGCAGCGACCTCGGGCAGCATCGGAGCGAGCACGAAGCACACCAGCGCGACGAGCACGAGCGTGATCGCGAGCTTCGCCGCGACCCACCAGTGCGTCAGAACGCCCCACTTCGTCGTCAGGCCCAGGAGCAGGCCGGTGACCAGCGCGAGCAGGCTCGCGGTCACCAGCGGCCAGCCCAGGAACGTGCCCAGCGCCCGGTAGGCCAGCGCGACCGTGTCGCGATCGCCCGCGAGCATGCCCGTGAACACCAGGATCGTCTTGGCGGCGTCCAGCCCGATCCACGCCGCGCTCGACACCACGTGGGCGACGACCGCAGCCTTGCGGGCCCTGGGCTGCAGCTTCATGGGGACGATCCTGCGGGGACGGGCCTCGTCGCACATCGTCTTGCGGGTGACACCGGTCCTACGCCCTGGGTAGTAGCGACACCACGTCCTCACACACCGCCGGGCCCGTTCACACATGTTCGGACGTGTGTGAACGGGCCCAACCGTGTGTGCCGTCAGGCTGCGGCGCGCTCGCCCACCGGTCGGCGCCGCGCCGCGGGGTCCACCAGCGACTGCGGCTGCCACGCCCCGTCGGCCCGGTAGGCGTCGGTGCCGGGCGCGACGATGGCGTCGATGCGGTCCAGGACCGCGTCGTCGAGCAGGAGATCGGCGCCGGACAGCAGCCCGTCGAGCTGCTCCATCGTGCGTGGACCGATGATCACCGACGTGACGCCGGGATGGGCGGCGGCGAAGGCGACGGCGAGCTGGGGGAGCGTCACGCCGAGGTCGTCGGCGACGGCCGCGAGCTGCTCCACCTTCTCCAGTTTCGCCACGTTCTCCGGCAGTCGCCGGGTCGAACCGGAACGGGGTGATGGCGGCCCGCCCGCTCGTCATGTCGATCTCGCGGCCCTTGCGGATCCGGCCGGAGAGGTAGCCCGAGGCGAGCGGGCTCCAGGTCAGCACGCCCATGCCGAGCTGCTGGCAGACGGGCAGCAGCTCGGTCTCGATGCCGCGCGCGAGCAGCGAGTACGGCGGCTGCTCGGTGCGGAAGCGCATCAGCCCGCGGTCGAGCGCGACGTGGTGGGCGCTGACGACCTGCGAGGGCGGGAAGGACGAGCAGCCGAACGCGCGGATCTTGCCCTGGTGCACCAGGTCGGTGAGGGCGGAGAGCGTCTCCTCCGCGTCGGTGCGGTGGTCCGGCCGGTGGACCTGGTAGAGGTCGATCCAGTCGGTGCCGAGCCGGCGCAGGCTCTGCTCCACGGCTTGCACGATCCAGCGACGGGAGTTCCCGCCCCGGTTCGGGCCTTCCTGTCCGTGCGGCGGGAAGTGGAACTTCGTCGCCAGCACCACGTCGTCGCGGCGGCCGGCGAGCGCCTTCCCCGTGATCACCTCGGACTCGCCGATCGAGTACATGTCCGCGGTGTCGACGAAGTTGACACCGCGGTCGAGCGCGGAGTGGATGATCTTCACGCAGTCGTCGTGGTCGGGGTTGCCGACCGATCCGAACATCATCGTGCCGAGGCAGTGGGCGCTGACCTCGAGCCCGGTGCCCCCCAGAACGCGGTATCTCATGGGGCGACGCTATGGCTTCGAGCGCGCTCGAACGCAAGTCTCAGCCTGGGATCGGTACCGCCTCCACGACCCGCCCTGCGCGCAGCACCTCGCGAACACGCAGGTCGGGGCCGAGCACCACGAGGTCGGCGCGCAACCCGGGGGCGAGCGCGCCGACGGCACCGTCGAGCCCGAGCACCCGGGCCGGGGTGGTGGCCGTCATCGCCGCTGCCCGCAGCAGCGCCTCGGCGCGCGGTGCCTCCGCATGGGCGACGATCAGCGAGAACAGGTCCGCGGTGGTCGCGGTGCTGCCCGCGATCGGACCGGGTGGTGAGCCGGCGACGCGGGCGACCCGGTCGGTGACCGTCACCTGCAGCGCTCCGAGGTGGTAATCGCCGTCGGGCATGCCGGCGGCGGCCATCGCGTCGGTCACGGCGGCGACCCGTTCGGCACCGGCCGCGGCCAGCACGTGCGTCCACAGCGCCGGATGGACGTGCAGCCCGTCGGTGACCAGCTCCACGATGACCCGGGGGTCCTCCATGAGCGCGATCGCCGGGCCGGGCTCGCGGTGGTGCACCGGCGCCATCGCGTTGAAGAGGTGGGTGCCGACGCGGGCGCCCGCCGCGATCGCCTCCCGGGTGAGTGCGTAGCTGGCGTCGGTGTGGCCGACCGCGGCGACGGCACCGGCGTCGACGATCTGCCGGATCGCGGCCAGCGCGCCGGCTCGCTCAGGAGCCAGGGTGACCATCCGCACCACCCCGGAGGCGAGCAGCGGCGCCAGCTCCGCAGGGTCCGGGTCGCGCAGCTGTGCCGGGTCGTGGGCTCCGCAGCGCGCCGCCGCCAGCCACGGCCCCTCGAGGTGCACACCGGCCAGCTCGCCGTCGGTGACGAGCTCGGCGAGCGCCGCCACGTCGCGGCGCAGCTCGGCCGGCCCGGCCGCCACCAGGCTCGCGACGGACGTGGTGGTGCCGTGCGCGCGGTGGAAGCGGATCGCGCGCAGCGCCTCGTCGGGATCGCCGCCCGTGAAGGCCGCGCCTGCGCCGCCGTGGACGTGCTGGTCGACGAACCCGGGGACGAGCACGGCGTCGGCGCCGAGGTCACGTCGCTCGGCCGCTGTAGGTGGGTCATCGTGGCCGACGGCGGTGATCCGGTCGCCGTCGACGGTGAGCCAGCCGGGTGCCGCCTGCCCGGCGGCCACGACCGTGCCGGCGGTGAAGAGGACGGTCACAGGGTTTCCGTGATCTTCCGCAGCCCGCGCGGTGCGTCCGGGTCGCCGCCGCGATCGACGGCGACGTGCCGCGCGAGCTGCTGCAGCGGCAGGATCTCCAGGATCGGCGACAGCCGCTCGGGCACACCGGGCGGCAGGGCGATGCCTGTGGCTGCAGCCGCCACCGCGTCGGGTCGGCCGATGACGCACACGTCGGCGTCGAGCTCGCGCAGCCGTGCCAGCGCCGCCCCCATGGCGTCGCCGCCGACCCCGTCGGCCACCACGGCCAGGACCGGCACCTGCGGCTCGACCAGCGCCAGCGGCCCGTGCAGGAGATCGGCGCCGGAGAACGCCTGCGCCGACACGTAGGCGGTCTCCATCAGCTTCAGCGCGGCCTCGCGCGCGGTGGCATAGGAGTAGCCGCGGCCGGTGGTGAGCAGGCGCTGCGCGAACCGGTAGCGGACGGCCAGCGCGGCGATGTCCGCGTCGCGCTCGACCAGCACCGATCCGAGATCGGGCAGGGAAGCCACCGAACCGTCGGGGTTGCCGCGGACCCCCATGAGCAGCTCGTGCAGGGCGAGCAGCTGCGCGGTGTAGGACTTGGTGGCGGCCACCGCCCGTTCCGCCCCCGCCAGCACGTCGACGTGGTGGTGCGCGGCCGTGGCGAGAGCGGACGCGGCGTTGTTGGTGACGGCGACGGTGAGCGCGCCGCCGGCCCGCCCGACCTCGATGCAGCGCACGAGGTCCGGTGATCCGCCGGACTGGCTCACGCCGAGCATCAGCACGTCGCGCAGGTCCGGCTGCGCCCCGTACGCCGTCATCGTGGACGGGGAGACCAGTCCGGCCGGCAGCCCGAGCTCGATCTCGATCAGGTACTTCGCGTAGAGCGCGGCGTGGTCACTGGTGCCGCGAGCCACCAGCAGCACCATCCGCGGCTGCTGCTCGCGGATCGCGGAGATCGCCTCGGCGAGACCCGCCTCGGGTCCGTCGGCGAGCAAGCGCCGCCAGACCTCGGGCTGCTCGGCGATCTCGGCGGCCATCAGCTCGCCCGCCACCGCCCGTCGGTCCTCGTTCTTCGCGTCCATCTCGACAGTCACGATGCCACCCCCGCAGCGAGTTGTTCGGCCAGCCGCACCGCCCCGTGGACGGGTGCGACCGTGAGTACGTCGACGTCGACACCGGGCAGCCGCCGCTGCACCGCCGCCACCAGAGCGGGCCGGTGGGTCGCGAAGCCGCCGGCCACGACGACCGGCCCGGCGATCGCGAGCCGGTCGAGCACGCGCCCGGCGAGCGTGGCGAGCGCGGCCGCAGCGGTGTCCATGATCCGCTCGGCGGCGGGGTCGCCGCGCTCGGCGAGCTCGGCCACCACCCCGGCCCGGCGCGCCCAGTAGCGCTTGTCCGGCGTGGCGTAGACGTGGTCGACGAGCAGTTCGCGCCCGGCGATCCCGCAGTCCGTGACGATCGCGGCGGCGAGCGCGTCGACGGGATCCCCGCGGTCCATGGCGTGCAGCGCGTGCCGCACGGCGTCGAGCGCGACCTGGTAGCCGCTGCCCTCGTCGCCGAGGATGTGTCCCCAGCCGCCCGCACGGGCGTGTTGCCCGTCCGGCCCGGCACCCCACGCGACCGAGCCGGTGCCGCTGATCAGCGCCACCCCGATGGCGCGGCCGGCCGCGGCGAGGATGAGGCGCGCGTCGTGCACGACCTCCACCCGCGCACCCGGCACGTGCCCGGCGATGAGGTCGCGCACGACCCCTTCGGTGACGGGGGAGTCGGCGCCGGCAGCGCCCGCGCAGACGGCCTCCACGCCGTCGACCCCGACCGCGGCGAGCACCTCGCCCAGCCGCACGCCGGCGGTCGTCGGGCCGACCGCTGCGATGTTGGCGCTGGCCCCGTCCGCCTCCGCGACGACGACGCCGTCGACACTGCGGACGGCACGCGTGGTGGACCCGCCCACGTCGAGCCCGATCACCGCAGCCATCGCACCTCCGGGCTAGATGTTTGGTCTAATTCGAGTGGCAGTCTACGCATCCGTCAAGGTCTCGCGGGCACACTGGGCGGATGGCCGACGCCGTCCCCGTGACATGCGCGCAGTGCGCCGCCGAGCGCCGTCCCGACGATCCGGCGGCGCTCGCCTGGGGATGCGCACCGGGGCCGGAGACCACGTGGCTCTGTCCCGACTGTGCCCGCCATCACGCCCGCGACATCGAGTCCCGCCTCGACCGGGAATGGTGGGAGCAGCCACGACGTAAGTTGTGAACATGCAGACCTGGGCAGCCGCCGATCTCCCCGTACTGGCAGGCGAGGGACCGCCGTTGCGGCTCTACGACCGCGCGACCGACCGCATCCGGCCGACGGCGCCCGGAGCCACGGCCACGATGTACGTCTGCGGCATCACGCCCTACGACGCCACCCATCTCGGCCACGCTGCCACGTACCTGGCGTTCGACCTGGTCAACCGCCTGTGGCGCGACCTCGGCCACGACGTGCACTACGTGCAGAACGTGACCGACATCGATGATCCGCTGCTGGAGCGCGCCGCCCGCGACCAGGACGACTGGGTCGTGCTCGGCATGCGGGAGACCGCGCTGTTCCGCGAGGACATGGTGGCGCTGCGGGTGCTGCCGCCGCAGCACTACATCGGCGCGGTCGAGGCCATGGGCGAGATCTCCGAGCTCGTCGCCAAGCTGCTGGCCGGCGGCTCCGCCTACCGCGTCGACGATCCCGAGTTCCCCGACGTCTACTTCGACATCACCGCCACCGGCCGGTTCGGCTACGAGTCGAACTACGACGAGGCCACGATGCTGAAGCTCGCCGCCGAGCGCGGCGGCGACCCGGAGCGGCCCGGCAAGCGCAACCCGCTCGACCCGCTGCTGTGGCGCATGGCACGCGAGGGCGAGCCGTTCTGGGAGTCGGAGCTGGGCGCCGGCCGTCCCGGCTGGCACGTGGAGTGCGCGGCGATCGCGCTCAACCGCCTCGGCCAGCAGATCGACCTCAACGGCGGCGGCTCCGACCTGATCTTCCCGCACCACGAGTGCGGCGCCGCGCACGCCGAGGCGTTCACGGGCGTCTCGCCGTTCGCGCGGCACTACACGCACGCCGGCATGATCGGGCTGGACGGCGAGAAGATGTCGAAGTCGCGCGGCAACCTGGTCTTCGTCTCGAAGCTGCGCGCCGAGGGCGTCGACCCGAGCGCGGTCCGCGCCGCGCTGCTGGCCGGGCACTACCGCACCGACCGCCAGTGGACCCCTGCGCTGCTCGACGAGGCGGAGCAGCGCCTGGCCAGGTGGCGCGAGGCCGTCGCGCTGGACGCCGGCCCCGCCGCCGACGATCTCGTGGCGCGCCTGCGCACCCACCTCGCCGACGACCTGGACACCCCGGCCGCCCTCGCCGCGGTCGACGGGTGGGCGGCCGAGGCGCTGGAGCGCCGCGGCACCGATGCAGCGGCGCCGGCACTCGTCGGCCGCGCGGTGGATGCGCTGCTCGGCATCGCTCTCTGATCAGCTCCCGGTCGGCCCGCTGATCAGTCCGGCGGCTCGTGCACCTTCTTGTCGTCGGGCACGTCCTCGTTGTCGGGCTTTCCCTCGGCGCCGTCGGCGTCCGGGCGCGGGATGTCGAGATCGAGGTCCGGCGATCCGGGCGGCCGCGGCGGATCGGGGTCGAGGGGATGCCGCTCGTCGGTGCCGTCGTCGTAGGGGCCCGCAGGGGAGTCTTCGGGTTCGGTCATGCGCGAGGGGTACCCGTTCTGGTTGAGTCGTCCCATGGCGCGCAACGTGCTCGGCGGCGAGCTCCAGCCGTGTTCCACCGACCCGCTGACCGGCTTCTACCGGACGGGCTGCTGCGACACGGGCGCGGAGGACACCGGCGTGCACACGGTGTGCGCCGAGATGACCGCGGAGTTCCTCGCGTTCTCGAAGGAGCGGGGCAACGACCTGTCCACGCCGCGCCCGGAGTTCGGGTTCGCCGGCCTGCAGGCCGGCGACCGCTGGTGCGTGTGCGCGGACCGCTGGGTGGAGGCGTTCGAGGCCGACATGGCCCCGCAGGTGGTGCTGGAGGCGACGCACTCGAGCATGGTGGAGTGGGTGGACCTGAAGGACCTGCAGCGCCACGCCCGGCACCAGTGATCACCGTCGAACTGGCGGCCCGGCTGAAGGCGGCCGGGCTGGTGTGGAAGCCCGTGGCCGGCGACCGGTTCGTCATCGCCGACCGCGACATGGACGCCGAGGTGTTCGTCGTGTCCGAGCTGACGATCGAGGTGCAGGAGACGCCCAGCGGCCCGCACATCCGCTTCAACGGCACCACCGAGTGGGCGCTCGACTCGATCGAGCAGGACGACGCCGTGTGGCTCCCGCGCGAGGACCAGCTGCGCGAAGCGCTGGGCCCGGCGTTCTCCGCATTGGAACCGGTGGGCGACGGGATGGCCGTCACGGTCGCGGTCGACGACCGCACCGGTAAGCGGACCGACCGCCACGTCGACACCGACGCCGAGCGCGCCTACGCCCGAGCGCTGCTGGCCGTTCTCACGGCGTGATCCCGAGCCGCCCGGCCATTGCCTGTCGCCGGTGCCATCCAGGCGTGCACCATCGTATGATGCAGCGTGTGAGCAAGGAGCGCATCACCGTCAGCCTCGATCAAGGAGTCGCCGACCGCGTACGGCAGTGCGGCGCCCGCTCCCGTGGCGGCGCATCCGGCTACCTCGAACGACTGGTCCGCCAGGACGCGATCACGGAGGGCGTCGACGCACTGGGACGCTGGTACGCAGCCAACCCCGGCTACGCGGAGGACGCCGAAGCTGAAGCGATCGCCGCGGCCGACGAGCTGTGAGGCGCGGGCAGCTCTGGCGCTACGACCCGGTCATCTCCCGGGCAGGCCGGTCCACGGTGCGCTTGATCGTCTCCGCCGACGCGATCAACCGCAGCAGCGTGGTGCCGGTCGTGTACGCGATGCACGTCGTGGACAGCGACCCAGGGTCTTTGCTGGCCGTCCCCATCGACGGATTCGGATGGGCCGTCGCGTCGGAGATCGACCGGCCGATCCGCAAGCGCCTGGTCGAGCAGCTGGGCGAGGTCACCGACGTGGAGATGGAGCAGGTCGACAACGCCATCCGAGCGGTGTTCGAGGTCTGAGAACAGAACCGCGCTAGTGCTCCGGGGTAGGCCGGTCATGAGCGGGCCGCTGCTCGGACGCGCGGGGGAGCGCCAGTGGAACGACGACCGCGATGGCCGCCGCGGGCGCGAGGAACGCCGCCAGCGGATCGGCATGATAGATCGGCGTGATCACGACGGGGGCGAGCGAGCCGCCGCCGAACCGCACCGCCTGCACCACCGACATCGCTCCGCTCGCGTTCTCCCGGCCGGGCGCGAGGGTGAGCGCGTTGATCCCGACGAGCACGAGCTGGCCGGCGAGCCCGCCCACCGCCCAGATGGCGGCGACCGCCCACACCGCCGGGGCGAGGCCGACGCCGATCACGACGAACGTCCCGAGCCCGGCGCCGATGAGCACGGTGCGTCGCGGACCGATGCGGTCGACGGCGCCACCGACGAGCCGCGCCGACAGCAACCCGACGATCCCGAGCCCGGTCAGGACCAGCCCGCGCTGGCCTGCGGGCACGTCGAACGCCTCCTCGAGCCGGATCGCGACCAGGAACCCCAGTCCCGCCATCAGCCCCCACCCGACGGCGGCGACGAGCCCGATGCGCAGCACCTCGGGGCGCAGCGCGGAGCCGAGTGCGGAGCGCAGCGCGGTCCGCTCCGTGGGCGCGCCCGACGGGACGCCGATGGCCGCGAGGAACGCGGCCACGACCGCTACTCCGATGAACGCCTGCCGCCAGTCGACCTCGGCGGCGAGGCCACCCAGCAGCGGGGCGGAGGTCTGCCCGGCGGCCTGCAGCGACCCGAACCAACCCAGCGCCCGCCCCAACCGCCCCGGCGCGGCGCTGCCTGCGAGCGCCGCCAGCAGCAGGGGAGTGGTGAACGCGTTCGCCAGCCCCTGCAGCGCGCGCGTGGCCAGGAACAGCTCGAACGTCGGCGCGAGCACCGAGGCCACCGCCGCGACCCCGTAGAGCAGGTAGGCGGCCACCACCGTGCGCCGGCGCCCCCACCGCTCGCCCAGCGTGCCGGAGACCAGCATCAGCGCCGCGAACGGCAGCAGGTAGGCGGTGACGGACGCCGACGCGGTGGCCGCGGTGACGCCGTAGGTACCGCCCAGCTCGGGCAGCATCGCGACGGTGACGCCGCCGCCGAACGGTCCGAGGAACGCGCCCGCCAGCAGGCCGGCGTGAGCCAGTCGGGCGCGGACCGAACCGGTGCTCAGGTGCCCGCGCCGCCCGTGCCGCGGCGGCGCAGGTAGCGCTCGAAGTCGGCGGCGATCGCGTCGCCGTCGGCCTCGGGCAGGACGTCGGCCTCGGCCTCGGCCTGTTCCTCGAGCTGGCGGACGTACTCGCGCACCTCGTCGTCGGCCTCGGCCATCTCCGAGACGGTGCGTTCCCACTCCTCGGCCTGCTCGGGCAGCGCGCCCAGCGGCACCTCGACGTCGAGTTGCTCCTCGAGCACCTGCAGGAGCGCGACCGCGGCCTTGGGCACGCGGGCCTGCGAGACGTAGTGCGGCACCGACGCCCAGAACGACACGGCGGGCACACCCGCCTCGACGCACGCGTTCTGCAGCACGCCGACGATCCCGGTGGGGCCTTCGTAGCTGGAGGGCTCGACGCGCAGCCGGCCGGCCGACGAGCGGTCGAACGACACCCCGGTGATGGCGGTGGGCCGGGTGTGCGGGATGTCGGTGAGCAACGCACCCAACGTGATGACCTTCGTCACACCCAGGCGGTCGATCCAGCCCAGCAGCTCGCCGCAGAACGCCTTCCAGCGCAGGTTCGGCTCGATGCCGCTGACGAGCACGACGTGGCGGCCCGTGCCCGGCATCTCCGCCACCGACAGCCGCGTCGTCTGCCACTCGATCCGACGGGTGACGCCACCGGACAGCCGCACGTGCGGTCGGGTGACCTGGAAGTCGTAGTACTCCTCGGGATCGATGCTGCCCAGCGCCGTGGCGTCCCAGGAAAGCTCGAGGTGCTCGACAGCTGTGCTCGCGGCCTCGCCGGCGTCGTTCCAGCCCTCGAAGGCGGCAACCAGCACGGGGTCGACGAGACGGGGCAGCTCGCCTTCGGTTGCCTCGATCCCCGGGGTGTCCGGATCGCGGTCGGTCATCGGTCCAGCCTACGGCGGGTGGGGCCCGCGGGTGGCGTCCGGTCGGTCCGTGTCCGACAGCGGCGCCGCGCGGCCGGGGTCGGTACCATCGGGACCGCGATCGAGAGGCGCTGCAACGGGTGGCACGTCACCCGCCACGCTCGATCGGTGTACCGAGCAGAAAGGGCGCCTCCCACGACTTCAGCGGGAGGCCTGCGCATGGCGGATCACGGACACGACCTTCGCGAGCTGCTCGGTCAGCGGGTCGCCGTGCTCGACGGGGCCTGGGGCACGATGCTCCAGAACGCCGGGCTCACGCCGGCCGACTACCGCAACGACGCGCTGGCGGGGCACTCGCACGACGTCACGGGCGACCCGGACCTGCTCAACATCACCCGGCCCGACGTGATCCTCGACGTCCACCGGCAGTACCTGAACGCCGGCGCCGACATCACCACGACCAACACGTTCACCGCGACGGGCATCGCGCAGGCCGACTACGGCCTGGAGCACCTGGTGCGCGAGATGAACGTGCGCGGCGCCCAGCTGGCCCGCCAGGCCGCGGACGAGGCCGCCGCGGAGACCGGGCTCCGCCGGTTCGTCGCCGGCTCCGTCGGCCCGCTGAACGTGACGCTCTCGCTCTCGCCGAAGGTCGAGGACCCGGCGTTCCGGCGGGTGAGCTTCGACCAGGTGCGCGACACCTACGCCGAGCAGATCGCCGCGCTCGCCGAGGGCGGCGTGGACCTGCTGCTGTGCGAGACGATCTTCGACACGCTCAACGTGAAGGCCGCGGTGTCGGCGGCCCGCGAGGTGGCGCCGCACCTGCCGCTGTGGATCTCGGTGACGATCGTCGACCTGTCCGGGCGCACCCTGTCCGGCCAGACGGTCGAGGCGTTCTGGAACGCCGTCGAGCACGCCGATCCGCTCGTGGTGGGCGTGAACTGCTCGCTGGGTGCCGCCGAGATGCGCCCGCACGTGGCCGACCTGGCCCGCTTCGCCAACACCTTCACCGCGAGCCACCCCAACGCCGGCCTGCCCAACGCCTTCGGCGGCTACGACGAGACGCCCGAGCAGACCGCGTCCCAGCTGCGCGAGTTCGCCGGCTCCGGGCTGGTCAACATCGTCGGCGGCTGCTGCGGCACCACGCCGGCGCACATCGCGAAGATCGCGGAGTCCGTGCAGGGCATGGCGCCTCGGCAGGTGCCGCAGCCCGCTCGGGCCACCCGGTTCAGCGGGCTGGAGCCCTTCGCGATCGGCGGCGACACCGGCTTCGTCATGATCGGTGAGCGCACCAACGTCACCGGCTCGAAGCGGTTCCGCACGCTGATCGAGTCCGACAAGTTCCAGGAGGCGGCCGACGTCGCGCTGGAGCAGGTGCGCGGTGGCGCCAACCTCCTCGACGTCAACATGGACGCCGACCTGCTCGACAGCGAGCAGGCGATGACGACGTTCCTGAACCTGATCGCCACGGAGCCGGAGATCGCCCGGATCCCGATCATGGTCGACAGCTCCCGATGGAGCGTGCTCGAGGCCGGCCTCAAGTGCGTCCAGGGCAAGGGCGTGGTCAACTCGATCAGCCTCAAGGAGGGCGAGGACGTCTTCCTGGCCCAGGCCCGGAAGATCCGCGACTTCGGGGCGGGCGCGGTGGTCATGGCGTTCGACGAGAGCGGCCAGGCCGACACCACCGAGCGCAAGGTCGCCATCTGCGGTCGCGCCTACGACCTGCTGACGGGCATCGGCTTCCCGGCCGAGGACATCATCTTCGACCCCAACGTGCTGGCCATCGCCACCGGCATGGAGGAGCACAACGGCTACGGCAAGTCCTTCCTCGATGCGCTGCCGCTGATCAAGGAGCGCTGCCCGGGGGTGCGGATCAGCGGCGGCATCTCGAACCTGTCGTTCGCGTTCCGCGGCAACGACGTCGTGCGCGAAGCCATCCACTCCGCGTTCCTGTTCCACGCGATCCCGCTGGGGCTCGACATGGGCATCGTCAACGCGGGCCAGCTCGCGGTCTACGAGGACATCCCCAAGGACCTGCTCGAGATGGTCGAGGACGTCCTGTTCGACCGCCGTCCGGACGCCACCGACCGGCTCGTCACGCACGCCGGAACGATCGGCGGCAAGGGCACGCAGCGGGTCGTCGACCTGACCTGGCGCGAGGGCACCGTCGGCGAGCGGCTCTCGCACGCGCTCGTGCACGGCATCGTCGACTTCATCATCGAGGACACCGAGGAGGCCCGCCTGGAGGCGGACCGCCCCCTCGACGTCATCGAGGGCCCGCTGATGGACGGCATGAAGATCGTCGGCGACCTGTTCGGCTCCGGGAGGATGTTCCTGCCGCAGGTGGTGAAGAGCGCCCGCGTGATGAAGCGCGCGGTCGCGCACCTGGAACCCTTCATGGACGCCGAGAAGGAGGCCCACGTCGCGGCCGGCGGCACCCATCGGGGCAACGGCAAGGTCGTGCTCGCCACCGTGAAGGGCGACGTCCACGACATCGGCAAGAACATCGTCGGCGTGGTGCTTGGCTGCAACAACTACGACGTGATCGACCTCGGCGTGATGGTGCCGGCCGCGAAGATCCTCGACACCGCGCTGGCCGAGGGAGCCGACGTCATCGGGCTCTCCGGGCTGATCACGCCGTCGCTGGACGAGATGGTGTCGGTCGCGAGCGAGATGCAGCGCCGGGGGATGTCGTTGCCGCTGCTCATCGGCGGTGCCACAACATCGCGCCAGCACACCGCGGTGCGGATCGCACCGGCCTACGACAACACCACCGTCCACGTGCTGGACGCCTCCCGCGTCACGGGTGTCGTGTCGGCGCTGCTGGACAGCGACCGCGCGGGCACCCTGGACGAGGACAACCGCGTCGAGCAGGCCCGGCTGCGCTCCGAGCACGAGAACCGCCACTCCACGCCGCTGCTGACGGTGGAGCAGGCCCGCGCCAACGCCGAGCCGGTGACCTTCGACGACCTGCCGGTGCCCCCGTTCACGGGGATCCACGCGGTCGAGCCGACGATCGCCGAGCTGCGCGAGATGGTCGACTGGACGTTCTTCTTCCTCGCGTGGGAGCTCAAGGGCAAGTACCCCAAGATCCTCGAGAACCCGGTCGCGCAGGAGCTCTTCGACGACGCGAACGCGATGCTCGACGAGATCGTCGCCGCCGGGTCGCTGCGGGCGCGCGGCGTGTACGGGTTCTGGGAGGCGCACTCCGACGGCGACGACATCCTCGTCGACGGAGACGTGCGGATCGCGATGCTGCGCCAGCAGACCAAGAAGCCCGCCGGCCGCCCCAACCGCTGCTTGTCGGACTACGTCGCCCCGCAGGGAGATCACTCCACTGATCATTTGGGCGGCTTCGCCGTCTCCATCCAGGGCGCGGAGGAGCTGTCCGCGAGGTTCGAGGCCGAGCACGACGACTACCGCTCGATCATGGTGAAGGCGCTGGCCGACCGCCTGGCCGAGGCGTTCGCCGAGTGGGTGCACCTGCGGGCGCGCCGGGAGTGGTTCGAGCCGGACGCCCAGCCGGAGCTGGCCGACCTGCACGCCGAGCGCTTCCGCGGGATCCGTCCGGCGTTCGGGTACCCGGCCAGCCCCGAGCACAGCCTCAAGCGGGAGCTGTTCGACCTGCTCGGGGCGGAGAAGGTCGGGATCGCGCTGACGGAGTCGTTCGCGATGACGCCCGCTGCCGCGGTCAGCGGCCTGATCTTCGCCCACCCCGAGTCGCGCTACTTCACCGTCGGTCGCATCGGCCGTGACCAGGTGGAGGACTACGCCCGCCGCCGCGGCACCTCGCTCGAGGAGATCGAGCGCTGGCTGCGGCCCAACCTCGCCTACGAACCGGAGAGCTGATGAGTCGCGAGCCATACCAGGCTCACCACCCCGCCGCCGTCCTGTGGGACATGGACGGCACCCTCGTCGACTCGGAGAAGGTCTGGACCGTCTCGTTGCGCGACACCGCGCAGCGGCTCGGCGGCGAGCTGTCCGCCGCCGCCCGCGAGGCCATGATCGGCTCCAACATGGCGCGCACGATGGACCTGCTCTTCGCCGACCTCGGGCTCGCCCCGGATCCTGCACGGCAGGCCGAGACGGCGAAGTACCTGAGCGCGCGGACCGGTGAGCTGTTCGCGCAGGGCCTCGTGTGGCGGCCCGGTGCCCGCGAGGCGCTCACCACGGTCCGCGCGGCGGGCTGGCCGATGGCGTTGGTGACCAACACCGAGCGAGCGCTGACCGAGGCCGCCCTCGACGCGATCGGGCGGGAGTTCTTCGACGCCACGGTGTGCGGCGACGAGGTGCCGCACGGCAAGCCGGACCCGGACCCGTACCTGCGCGGGGCGGAGCTGCTCGGCGTCGCGGCCACCGACTGCCTCGCCGTCGAGGACTCGCCCACGGGCACGCTCGCCGCCGAACGGGCCGGGGCGGCGGTGCTCGTCGTCCCGTGCGACACGACGGTGGAGGCCGGGCCGTCGAGGGTGCTGCGGGAGTCGTTGGTCGGTCTGACGGCCGGCGACGTCCGGGCCGCGTTCGCCGAGGTCGCCGCCGCTGTGCGTTGAGTGATCAACCCCATATTAGGATCACCCACGTGGAGTACGACGAGCCCGATCTGTCGACCGGCCGGGCACACAGTGCCCGCGTCTACGACTACCTGTTGGGTGGCAAGGACAACTACGCGGTCGACCGGAACGCGGCCCAGGCGATCATGCGGTTGTGGCCCGCGGTGCGGATCGCGGCCCTCGCGAACCGCTCGTTCATGCACCGGGCCGCCCGCTTCATGGCCGAGCAGGGGATCACCCAGTTCCTCGACATCGGGACCGGCATCCCGACCGAACCGAACCTGCACCAGGTGGTGCAGGCGGTCACCCCGGCCGCCAGGGTCGTCTACGTCGACAACGACCCGCTCGTCCTCGTGCACGCTGCCGCCTTCATGGACAGCGACCCCCGAGGCCGCACCACGTACCTCCAGGCCGACCTGCGGGACCCGGAGTCCATCCTCGGCTCGCAGGAGCTGCGCGATGTGCTCGACACCGATCGGCCGATCGGCCTGTCGATGATCGCGCTGCTGCACTTCGTGACCGACGACGACGAGGCCAGGGCCGTTCTCGCGCGGCTGATGGGCGCGCTCGCGCCGGGCAGCTTCCTCGCGTTGACCCACGGCAGCGACGAGTTCGACCCCGAGCGCATGCAGGCCCTCGCCGAGGTCTACGCGGCCAGCGGGTTCGAGTACCGGTTCCGCGGCCACGCCGAGATCGCCGAGCTGTTCGACGGCCTGGAGCTCGTCGAGCCGGGCATCGTGCAGATCCAGGCGTGGCGCCCCGAGCGGATCAGGGGCGCTCCGGCCGAGCCGCCCATCGACCGGCGCGACATCGCCGGGTACGGGGTCGTGGCCCACAAGGTGTGAGCCATGATCGGCCTGGTCGCGTCGCGTGTCGGTGCGCACACCGGTTCTGCGGGGAGTGGGTGCACGTGCGACCGTTGGTCGGGCGAGGAGACCATTCCACGCGCGGCACGATCAGACGGGCGACGGGGTGGCGCCTGGCCGCCTGCCACCCGGCGCACACCGATGACCGGGCGCAGCACGAGCGGAATGCCGTTTTGATGTCCGGCACACCGCAGATGACACTGAGCCGGTGAGGAGAAACGCACAGTGAAGACGTTCGACGAGCTGTTCGCAGAGCTCACCGAGAAGGCGGCACAGCGCCCGGCTGGTTCGGCCACCGTGGAGGCGCTCGACGCCGGCCTGCACGCCCAGGGCAAGAAGGTGCTCGAGGAGGCCGGGGAGGTCTGGATCGCGGCCGAGCACGAGGACGACGCCGCGCTCGCCGAGGAGATCTCGCAGTTGCTCTACCGGCTCCAGGTGCTCATGCTCGGCAGGGGCATCCGGCTCGACGACGTGTACAAGTTCCTCTGAGCCATTTTTCCGGGCAACACCCGCTGCAAGTCATGCCAGGCACGACCGAGGAGACAGCTCCGATGCTCCGCATCGCACTACCGAACAAGGGCACACTGGCCGAGCCGGCCGCGACGATGATGCGTGAGGCCGGCTACCGGCAGCGTTCGGATTCCCGCGATCTGAGCATGCTCGACGAGGAGAACGAGATCGAGTTCTTCTACCTGCGCCCGAAGGACATCGCCACCTACGTGGGATCCGGTGACCTGCACCTGGGCATCACCGGCGCCGACCTGATGGAGGAGTCGGGCAGCCAGGTGCGGCGGGTCATCGAGCTGGGCTTCGGGGCGTCGAAGTTCCGGTTCGCCGCGCCGATGGACGCCAACGGGCGCAACTGGAGCCTGCCCGACCTGGAGGGGCGCAAGATCGCCACCTCCTACCCGCGGCTCGTGCGCGCCCACCTCGCGCGCAACCGGGTACGGGCCGACATCATCAAGCTCGACGGTGCCGTCGAGATCTCGGTGCAGCTCGGGCTCGCCGACGCCATCGCCGACGTCGTCTCCTCGGGCCGCACGCTGCGCCAGCACAACCTGGTCCCGTTCGGCGACCCGATCGCGGAGTCCGAGGCCACCCTCATCGAGCGGGAGCCGCGGCCCGACCGCGAGGAGCTCCCGGCCGTCACCGCCGCGAAGCGGGTGTTCACCCTTCGCCTGCAGGGTGTCGTGTACGCCCGCCAGTACCTGATGGTCGACTACGACTGCCCCAAGGACGTGCTCGAGGACGCCAAGCGCATCACCCCCGGCATGCAGGCGCCCACCGTGGCGCCGCTGTCGGACGAGGGTTGGTTCGGGGTGCGGTCCATGGTGCCCAAGCGCATCGCCAACAAGGTGATGGACGACCTGGCCCGGCTCGGGGCCCGCGCGATCCTGACCACGGAGATCCGTTCCTGCCGCGCGGTCGACGGCAGCGTCTTCTGAGCGCTACCGGCCGGCGCGCCGTCAACGGCGGCGCACGACCAGTGCCTGCACGCCGTGGCCCACGGGTCCGGCGAGGTCGGACAGGGTGCTCACGGCGGTGCCCGCGCCCGTCGGCCCGATGACGGTGCGCGCGTCGAGCCCCACCCACTCGCCGGTGTGCTCGCGGTGCAGGTGGATCGTCAGATCGACGTTCGCGTAGAGCCATTCGCGCAGGTCGAGCCGGCCGGAGATGCCGTTGCCGCAGTCGGCGACCATGGCCACCCGCTGGGTGGCCGAGGTCGGCTCAGCGGCCAGCAGGGGCAGGCGCGGCCGCGCCCACACCGCGCCGTCGCCGGGTTCGCCCCACCCGCTCTTGATCCAGCGCCACTCGACCGACTCCAGGAAGCCGCACCGCCACTGCGCCTCGAGCTCGCCCTGCGGGGCGATCCCGTCGGGCCCGGGCAGGAGATCGACGGGTGGGCCCGCGCTCTGCGCCGTGTCGGCTCGCGCGGTGCGCCAGGCTCGCGCGCGCAGCACCGCCCGGCCGCCGGCGGTCAGCTCCGCGGCGACGAGTTCCACGCCGCGCCCGCCGCGCTCGACGGCGGCCCGCACCGTGACCTCCCCGAGCGGCACCGGCCCCAGCACGTCGACGGAGAACCGGGTCAGCTGCAGCTCGGGGCGCGGCGCGCACCGCTCCACGGCGCGCACCAGCAGCGCCGACGGTGGGCCGGCGTGCTGGGCATCGGCCGACCACGGCCCGGTGGTGGCGGCCGTGGCGACGAACCGCTCCCCGTCCGGGCTGTCGAGCGGCAGGTAGTAGGCCTCTGTCACATCGCTCCTGTCACGACGCCAGGATGACGGGCTCGTCGGCCTCGGGCACGACCGGCCATCCCGGATACGGCGGTGGCGTGCCGCCCCAGGCCGGGCACACCGCCTGGTGGTCGCAGTACTGGCACATCCGGCCGGGGTTGGGCTGGAAGTCGCCGGTGCGGCCGGCCTCGCGGATCGCCACCCACAGCGCGTCGAGGATGCGGGCGAAGCGGCGCAGCTCGGGCTCGTCGGGACGGTAGGTGAGCGTCTCGCCGTCGGCCAGGTAGTACAGGCGCAGCTCGTCGGGGACGACGCCGCGATCCTGCAGGAGGGCCAGCGCGTAGAACTTCAGCTGGAACAGCGCCTTCAGCTCGCTGACCGGGCGCGGCGAGGCACCGGTCTTGTAGTCGATCACGCGGAGCCCGGCGGGCCCCTCGTCGAGCCGGTCGACGTAGCCGCGCAGCACCACGCCCGACGCCAGCTCGGTCTCCAGCAGCAGCTCCCTGGCCACGGGCTCGACGGCCTGCGGATCCTCCAGCTGGAAGTAGGTGGCCAGCAGCGGCGCCACCGATGCGAGCCACTCGGCCAGCTCGGGGTCGTCGGAGCCGGCGAACAGCCCGTCGACCAGCTCCGGCAGGGCGGCGATGAGCTCGTGCCACACCGGCTCGACGAGCGCGGCGGCGGCCTCCGGCGAGCGCTGCGGGGCCGGGAGATCGAACAGGCGCTCCAGCACCGAGTGCACGAGCGTGCCGCGGACCCGGGCCCGGCCCGGGCGTTCGGGGAGCTTGTCGATCGCCCGGAACCGGTAGAGCAGCGGGCACATCTTGAAGTCGGCGGCCCGCGACGGCGACAGCGCCGGCCGGCGCGGCATCTCCGTGGGCGACTCCGCAGCGGGAGAATCGGCGCCCGCCGGCTCGGTCGCATCGCCGTCCGCGTCGCTCATGGGCTGAGCCTAGGCCGCCACCCCGACAACCTCGCGGGCCTGCCCGCCCCGCCTCACACCTGCCGTTGTCGTGGTTCACTATCGTCGGTGCATGATCGTCCAGCGCGCCGGCGCCGCCCTCATCGCACTCGTGCTCGGGGCCGCGCTCGCCGGCTGCGCAACGTCGGCGGCCGGGATTCCGCAGGCCGCTCCCGCGACGGCCGCCCCGCCTCCCACTGCTGCCCCGGCCGATGCGGAGGCCGAGATCAGGGCCGTCTTCGACAGGTACACGAAGTCATTGCTCGACCGGGACTTCGCGACGGCCTGCGCCATCATGACCGAGGACGCCGCCGCGACAAATCACGTCCGCCATCGTGCGCAACGGCGGACCGTCCGGTCTGACCTGCGTCCAGGCGTTCGAGGCGATCTACAGGTCCCGCAGGCGGCGGCCGGGCTCGACGAGGCCGGCCGGGGGATCAGGATCGAGTCGGTCGAGGTGGCCGGCGACACCGCGACGGTGACCTACAGCGGCGCCGTCGCCGGCAATCCCGTCACCGGCCTCAAGCGACGCTGACCCGGATCGACGGGACGTGGCGGGTGGAGGGCGTGTCCTGACCCGTCGCCACCCGCCGCTACGGTGGCGGCCGTGCCTGACGCCCCCGCTTCCGCCCCTGCCCTGCGCGCGCGAGGCGGCCCCTTCCGCTCGGGCGACCGGGTCCAGCTGACCGACCCGAAGGGTCGCCACTACACGGTCACGCTGCAGGCGGGCGCCGAGTACCACACGCACCGCGGCGGGCTGCGCCACGACGACCTCATCGGGCAGCCGGAGGGGAGCCTCGTGCACTCGCCGAGCGGCACCCCGTACCTCGCGCTGCGTCCCCGGTTGGCCGACTACGTGCTGTCGATGCCGCGCGGCGCGCAGGTGATCTACCCGAAGGACGCGGCCCAGATCCTCATGTGGGGCGACATCTTCCCGGGCGCGCGGGTGCTGGAGGCCGGCGCGGGCTCCGGAGCGCTCACGTGCTCACTGCTGCAGGCCGTCGGGCCCGAGGGAAGCGTCCTCTCGTACGAGATCCGGGACGACCACGCGCAACACGCCCGGCGCAATGTGGAAGTTTTCTACGGCGAGGAGCCACCCAACTGGACCTTGCGGGTGGCTGATCTTCATACTCACGACGGAGCCGCAGAACCGGTCGATCGGGTCATTCTGGACATGCTTGCGCCATGGGAGCAGCTGTCCACAGTGGCCACCGCGCTCATCCCGGGCGGGGTGCTCGTGGGCTACGTCGCGACCACCACGCAGCTCTCGCGGCTCGTCGAGGATCTGCGCGAGCAGCAGTGCTGGACGGAGCCGCAGGCATGGGAGTGCCTGGTCAGGCCGTGGCACGTGGTCGGGCTCGCCGTCCGCCCCGACCACCGGATGCAGGGCCACACCGCGTTCCTCGTGTCGGCCCGAAAACTCGCCGAGGGTGTCACTCCGCCCCGGCAGCAACGCCGTCCGACCAGCCGCTGAGCCGTGCGCCGCGCAAGGATGGTCCGGGTGCCGAGCGGTCCGTCACGCATCAGCCACACCCGCCCCGAGTCAAGGTGCCGACCGGTTGAGTGGTGGATCACCGGTTCGCCGCAAGGTTGAACTCCCCGTTCGCAGGTACCGTATGGAAACGGAACACGGAGGGAGGATGCCGTGAACCCCTACGACGGTCCCGGCAGTGGCAGTCCAGGTGAACGCGGTGAGTTGTCGCCTGCGGAGGCCGCGGCGCAGCTTCGCTTCCTCGAGGAGGAAGTAGCGCTGCTGCGGCGCAAGCTCGCCGAATCCCCACGGCATGTGCGCGTGCTCGAACAGCGCCTCGCCGAGTCGGCCAGCCGGCTCGCGCAGCTGTCCGCGCGCAACGAGAAGCTCACCGAGACGCTCAAGGAAGCTCGCGGGCAGCTCGTCGCCCTCCGCGAGGAGGTCGACCGCCTCGCGCAGCCGCCGAGCGGCTACGGCGTGTTCCTGGTCCGGTTCGAGGACGAGACGGTCGACGTCTTCACCTCCGGCCGTCGCATGCGCGTCGCGGTCTCGCCTGCGGTCGACGCCAGCACGCTGCAGAGCGGGCAGACGGTGCGCCTCAACGAGGCCCTCACCGTGGTCGAGGCGGGCGACTTCGAGCGCGTCGGCGAGGTGTGCGCCCTGCGCGAGGTCCTGTCCGAGCCGACGGCCGACGGCCTGGCCGGTCGAGCGCTCGTCGTCGGGCACGCCGACGAGGAGCGGGTGGTGTGGCTCGCCGCGCCGCTGTTCGACACCGAAGTCCCCGACTTCGTCGGGCTCAAGCCCGGCGATTCGCTCCTGGTCGACTCCAAGGCCGGCTACGCCTACGAGCGGGTGCCGAAGGCGGAGGTCGAGGACCTCGTGCTGGAGGAGGTGCCCGACGTCGACTACTCCGACATCGGTGGCCTGTTCCGGCAGATCGAGCAGATCCGCGACGCCGTCGAGCTGCCGTTCCTGCACGCCGAGCTGTTCAAGGAGTACGAGCTGCGCCCGCCGAAGGGTGTGCTGCTCTACGGCCCGCCCGGCTGCGGCAAGACGCTCATCGCGAAGGCGGTGGCGAACTCGCTGGCCAAGAAGGTGGCGGCGTTCCGCGGTGAGGACCCCAGCTCGGGTCGCGCGTTCTTCCTCAACATCAAGGGCCCGGAGCTGCTCAACAAGTTCGTCGGCGAGACCGAGCGGCACATCCGCCTGATCTTCCAGCGGGCCCGCGAGAAGGCCTCGGCCGGCACCCCGGTGATCGTGTTCTTCGACGAGATGGACTCGATCTTCCGCACCCGCGGCTCGGGCGTGTCCTCCGACGTCGAGACCACGATCGTGCCTCAGCTCCTCGCCGAGATCGACGGCGTCGAGGGCCTGGAGAACGTCATCGTGATCGGCGCGTCCAACCGCGAGGACATGATCGACCCCGCGATCCTGCGGCCGGGTCGGCTCGATGTGAAGATCAAGATCGAGCGTCCCGACGCCGAGGCGGCGCAGGACATCTTCTCGAAGTACATCACCTCCACCCTGCCGATCCACGACGACGATCTCGCCGAGTTCGGCGGCAACCGCAAGGCGTGCATCGACGCGATGATCGAGCGGATCGTCGAGCGGATGTACGACGAGACGGAGGAGAACCGGTTCCTGGAGGTCACCTACGCCAACGGTGACAAGGAGACCCTGTACTTCAAGGACTTCAACTCCGGCGCCATGATCCAGAACATCGTCGACCGCTCGAAGAAGTCGGCGATCAAGGCGGTGCTCGAGTCGGGTCAGCCGGGTCTGCGCGTGCAGCACCTGCTCGACGCGATCGTCGACGAGTTCGCCGAGAACGAGGACCTGCCCAACACCACCAACCCGGACGACTGGGCGCGCATCTCCGGCAAGAAGGGGGAGCGGATCGTCTACATCCGCACCCTCGTCACCGGGAAGAACGCCGAGACCGGCCGCGCGATCGACACCGCGTCGAACACCGGTCAGTACCTGTAGCACGCTGCGCGACGACGCGCCCGGTGCCTCGCGCACCGGGCGCGTCGTCATGCTCGGGGGGAGCACATGAAGATCACGGTCGACGACCTGAGCGGGCCCGACGTGGCCGCGTTCCTGCAAGCTCATCTCGACCAGATGCACGAGCTGAGCCCGGCCGAGAGCGTCCATGCCCTGGACCTGGCGGCGTTGCGCGGGCCCGACGTCACCTTCTGGAGCGCCTACGAGGACGACGCGCTGGTGGGCTGCGGTGCACTGAAGGTGCTCGGCGCCGGCCACGGCGAGATCAAGTCGATGCGCACCGACCCGGCGCAGCGCGGGCGGGGGATCGCCGGGCAGCTGCTGCGCCACATCATCGCGGAGGCGCGTGCGCGCGGGCTGCTCCGGCTCTCGCTCGAGACGGGGTCGGAGGAGTTCTTCGCCCCCGCACGCAGGCTCTACGCCCGGCACGGCTTCCAGCCCTGCCCGCCGTTCGCCGACTACACCGACGATCCGCTGAGCAGCTACTTCACCCTCGAACTGGCGCGGTAACCGGCGCCGGTGGGCTGAGCCCTACGGTGGGGGATGACCACCGCCGCGCAGCGGCTGGCCGCCGAGCCGGATCCGGCGATCCGCGCCCTCGCCCGCCGCGAGTTCCTGGGCGGCGAAGCGATGAGGACGTACTGCGTAGCCCACTGGTACGCGGCCTGCTCGAAGCCGACACCGCAGCGGCCGGACCGTACGACAAGTGGCGTGGTGTCCACTGGCGGCTCGTGTCACTCGTCGAGCTGGGTGTTCCGGCAGGTCACGAGCTTGCGGTGCGTGCGGCGGAGGCGGTACTCGACCACTGGGCGGCGCCGCGACGCCTTGCTCGCGTCCCGAGAGTCGACGGCCGGGTACGCATGCGCGCCTCGCAGGAGGGGAACGCAGTGGCGGTCGCCTGCCGGCTCGGCCTGGCCGGCGACGAGCGCGTGGCTCGGCTCGTCCGGCAGCTCCTGGAGGGGCAATGGTCGGACGGCGGCTGGAACTGCGACCGGCGCGCCGAAGCGCGGCGCTCGTCCGTCCACGAGACCTTGCCGGCCCTGTGGGGACTGAACGAGTACGGAACGGCCACCGGCGACACGCGGTGCCGCGCGGCCGTCGAGGCCGCAGCCGAGGTACTGCTGGCGCGGCACGTCATCTTCGTCGCCGGCACGGCCCGGCCGCTGCACCCCTCCGTCGTGGACCTGCACTATCCGCCGTACTGGCACTACGACGTGCTGCAGGCGCTCGTCGTGCTCGACCGGTGCGGGTTCCACAGCGACCCGAGGAGCCGGCGCGCCCGGGACGTCGTGGCTGCGAAGCAGCGCCGCGACGGCGGGTGGCGAGCCGTGCGGAGGTGGTGGCGGCCGCCCGGCTCGTCCACCTACCCCGAGGCGGTGGACTGGGGCGCAGCGGCGCACGCCATGGTCACCGTGAACGCGCTGCGTGTCCTCGCATAGGCGCCTGGATCAGGCCGGCACTGTCGCCAGGCGGGCCTGCAACCGCTCCCGCACGACCGGCCACTCGTCGCGCAGGATCGAGAAGACCACGGTGTCGCGGAACGTGCCGTCCTCGCGGCGCGTGTGCCGGCGGAGCACCCCCTCGCGGGTTGCACCGAGCTTGGCGATCGCGGCCGTGGACCGGGTGTTCAGCACGTCGGTCTGGATCTTGACCCGGCCGAACCCGCAGTCGTCGAACGCGTGCCCGAGCAGCAGGAGCTTGGTCTCCGGGTTGACCTGGGTGCCCCACCGGTCGGGGTGGTAGAGCGTCGAGCCGATGTGGGTCCGCTCGTTGACCAGATCGACGTCCATCAGAGACGAGGTTCCGACCACGACGCCGTCGACGCGGACGGTGTAGGGCACCTTGCCCGGCCGCAGTCGCGCAGAGATCAGGGCCCGCATCCCGTCGACGTCCGTGGGCGGGGCGTGCATCACGAATCCGTGGGCGTAGACGCGCGGATCGGCGAAGCAGGGCAGGAGTCCCTCGGCGTCGTCGAGGGTCAGGGGATCGAGGCGGACGGTCGTGCCGACCAGCGACCGGCCGTCGGGTGCAATCACGGGCATGTGATCGACGGTAGAGCCGCGGCTGTCCGATCCGTTCATGACCCGGAATGCACCGAGCTCCTAGCCTCCCCGGTATGACCCACGCACGCTTCGACCACATCGGCATCATCGTCTCGGACATGGCCAAGGCGCTGGCCTTCTACCGGCTGCTGGGCCTCGACGTGCCCCCGGAGGCGGACGGGGAGGGGCACGTCGAGGTGGCGCTGCCCGGCGGCCTGCGCCTCGGCTTCGACACCGAGGCCGTGATCCGCTCGTTCCACGACGGCCCGATCCCGTCGGGTCCGGGACGGGTGAACATCGGGTTCGTCTGCCCCGACGCGGCCGCGGTCGACGCGCTGCATGCCCGCGTCGTCGAGGCCGGGTACGCGAGCGCGATCGCACCGTTCGATGCCCCGTGGGGCCAGCGCTACGCGACGGTGGTGGACCCGGACGGCACCGGCGTGGACCTGTTCACCCCGCTCAGCTGAACGGGGGTGGCGCCGGCCAGCTCACGCACCTCGCGGGAGAGGTGGGGCTGGTCGGCGTAGCCGGCGCGGGCGGCGGCGTCGGCCGGCGGGGCGCCGGCCTGCAGCAGCGCCAGTGCCCGGCGGAAGCGCAGTACCCGGCGCAGGGTGGCCGGCCCGTAGCCG
This sequence comes from uncultured Actinomycetota bacterium, assembly GCA_963727745.1. Classification (GTDB taxonomy): domain Bacteria; phylum Actinomycetota; class Actinomycetes; order Mycobacteriales; family Pseudonocardiaceae; genus Pseudonocardia. The sequence continues at coordinate 679,083 of CAVSHL010000015.1, read as the reverse complement.
AACGCGGTCAGGCAGTGCCGGTGCAGGGTGCGGGTGGTCCAGCCGAGCGCATCGGCCACCTCGGCGGCGGTCTGGCCCCGCGCCGCGCCCCGCAGCACGCCGAGCCGCCACGGCTCCGGCTGCTCGCCGGGCAGCCGCACCGCGATGTCGACGAGGACCGTGGCGGGCTCATCGCCGTGCTCGAGGCGGGCGACGGCCGGGTCGGCGAGTGCGGGGAGGAACTCGCTCAGCGGGATCCGCCGGTCCCGCAGGTCGGCGGCCGGCACACCCAGCAGGGCCGGCAATGCGCCTGGCTGGAACCGGACGCCGGCCGCGGCGCCGGAACGCGGGCGCGTGTCGGGGACGGTATCGGGTCCGGCGACCAGCAGCCGACCGTTGCTCCAGACGATGTCCATGCAGCCGTCAGGCAGAACGGCGCCGCCGGGGACGTCGAGTGACCAGACGCACTCGACGGCCCCGTGCAGCGCCGTGGGTGGCCGCTGTTCCCGGTAGGGCACGCGACCACGATAAGGGCCGGCACCGACAGGCACCGGCCCCAGCGGGGATCAGGCCGTGCGCAGCACGCCCTCGATCTCGAGCGTGACCGTGACCTTGTCGCCCACGACCAGTCCGCCGCCCTCAAGCGGCATCTTGATGTCGACGCCGAAGTCGTTGCGGTTGATGGTGGTGGTGGCCTCGAAGCCGGCGCGGGTGCCGCCCCAGGCGTCCGGGCCGAAGCCGGAGAACTCGAGGTCGAACGAGACCGGGCGGGTCACGCCCTTGATGGTGAGCTCGCCCTCGAGGGTGTTCTCGGTGACGGCGGTGGAGCGGAACTCCCAGGTCGGGTGCTTCTCGACCTCGAAGAAGTCGGCCGAGCGGATGTGGTTGTCGCGCTGCTCGGTGCCGGTGGTGATGGACGTCGCGTCGACGGTAGCGGTGACCTGCGAGTCCTCGAAGCTCTCGCCCGTGACGATCTCGCCGGTGAAGGTCTGGAAGTTGCCACGGACCTTGCTGACCATCATGTGCCGGACGCTGAAGCCGACGGTGGAATGGGACGGGTCGATGTCCCAGGTACCGGCGATGTATCCGGGGATGCGGGTCGCGGTGGTCATGTCGTGCTCCCTCAAAGTCTGTGAATGCTCACTTGTTGCGTTCGCTAGTATCTACAAATTGAGCGCTCACATGATTCCCGGAGTGACGGGCGTCACGGACAGAGGTGGTGCGGTTCGGGGGCACCGCCACCCGCTTCGGCCCCGTAGATCGCCCACTAGGGTGGCGGCCATGGCATCGCACTTCGACGTGGTCGTTCTCGGCGCAGGTCCCGGTGGGTACGTCGCGGCGATCCGCGCTGCCCAGCTCGGCGCGAGCGTCGCTGTCGTGGAAGAGAAGTACTGGGGTGGGGTGTGCCTCAACGTCGGCTGCATCCCGTCCAAGGCGCTGCTGCGCAATGCCGAGCTCGCCCACATCGTCAAGGACGAGGCCAAGACCTTCGGCATCACCGGCGACGTGTCGTTCGACTTCGGCGTCGCCTTCGACCGCAGCCGCGTCGTCGCCGACGGGCGCGTCAAGGGCGTGCACTTCCTCATGAAGAAGAACAAGATCACCGAGTTCGACGGCCGCGGTGCCTTCGTCGAGCCCGGCACGATCGAGGTGACGCTGTCCGACGGCGGCACCGAGACGGTCACCTACGACGACGTGATCATCGCGACTGGCACCACCACGAAGATGCTGCCCGGGGTGCAGCTGTCGGAGAAGGTCGTCACCTACGAGGAGCAGATCCTCACCCGCGACCTGCCCGACAGCATCATCATCGCGGGGGCCGGCGCGATCGGCGTCGAGTTCGCCTTCGTGCTGCGCAACTTCGGGGTGAAGGTCACGATCGTCGAGTTCCTCGACCGCGTGCTCCCGCTGGAGGACGTCGAGGTCTCCAAGGAGCTCGCCAAGCGCTACAAGAAGTACGGCATCGACGTCCTGACCTCGACGAAGGTGGAGTCGGTCGACGAGTCCGGTGACGGGGTCACCGTCACCGTGTCGCAGAACGGCAAGCAGCAGACGATCCAGGCCGACAAGCTGCTCTCCGCGATCGGGTTCGCCCCGCGCGTCGAGGGCTACGGCCTGGAGAAGCTCGGCGTCGAGCTCACCGAGCGCGGTGCCATCGCGATCGACGACCACATGCGCACCAACGTCGAGCACGTCTACGCGATCGGCGACGTCACCGCGAAGCTGATGTTGGCGCACGTCGCCGAGGCCCAGGGCGTGGTCGCGGCGGAGACGATCGCCGGCGCGGAGACGATGCCGCTCGGCGCGGAGGAGTACGTGATGATGCCGCGTGCCACCTTCTGCACACCGCAAGTCGCGAGCTTCGGCTACACCGAGGCGCAGGCGCGCGAGCTGGCCGACGAGCGCGGCTGGAAGGTGAACGTCGCGAAGTTCCCGTTCACCGCCAACGGCAAGGCACAGGGCATCGGTGAGCCCGGCGGCTTCGTCAAGCTGATCAGCGACGACACCTACGGCGAGCTGCTCGGCGGCCACCTCATCGGCCCCGAGGTGACGGAGCTGCTGCCCGAGCTCACGCTAGCCCAGAAGTGGGACCTCACGGCCCATGAGATGGCCCGCAACGTCCACTCGCACCCGACGCTGAGCGAAGGGCTGCAGGAGGCCATCCACGGCCTCGCCGGCCACATGATCAACCTGTAGTCAGGCGACGTCACACACCGAGTGGGGACCGCACACATGCTGCAGCGTGTGTGAGGAGGTCCCCACTGCGTGTGTGAGGTCGAGTCACCGCTGACGGGCCAGCCAGCGCTCCGCGCCCAGCCGCCCGTCCGGCGCGAACGTGCACGCCGGGTCGGCGAGCATCGCTTCCAGCTCCGAGACGGTGGCCCAGCAACCGAAGGCGACCTCGGAAGGCTGCCAGGTGACAGGCCCGTCCCAGAACGCCTCGTAGGCGAAGACGTGGTAGCGGAGGCGACCGTCGTCGTAGACGAACCGCTCGAGCGGCACGAGCGGTGCGTTCCGCACGCCCAGCTCCTCCGCGAGCTCACGCAGAGCCGCGTCGTCGGGTGTCTCACCCGGATCGACCACGCCGCCCGCCCAGCAGTCCCACGCCCCCGGATGGACGAGCTTCGTGTCCGTTCGCCGGTGCACGTAGACCCGTTCGCCGTCACCGCTGCGGAGCAGCACGCCCGTGGCCGCGTGCCACAGCCCGTCGCGGTAGACGACGCCACGCGGTGCGACCTGTCCGGTCGGCCGGCCCCGTTCGTCGTACAACGCCACCAACTCGTTCGCTGCCTGCACGAGCCCATCCTGCGCCGGTTAGGCTCGGTGCATGAGTTCGTGTGAGGTCTGCCCGTGACCCAGCCCCAGCCATTGGCCGGTGGTCGGCGGATCATGGGCACGGAGATCGAGTACGGCATCTCGGTGCCGGGCGATCCGGCTGCCAACCCCGTCATCACCTCCACGCAGATCGTGCTGGCCTACGCGGCGGCGGCCGACATCCCGCGGTCGCGCCGGGCCCGCTGGGACTACGAGGTGGAGTCGCCGCTGCGCGACGCCCGCGGGTTCGATCTCTCCGCGCCCACGATGCACTCGCCCGGCGACTCGGAGCTCGACGACCTCGGCGCGGCCAACGTGATCCTCACCAACGGCGCGCGCCTCTACGTCGACCACGCGCACCCCGAGTTCTCCACGCCCGAGGTCACCACCCCGCGCGACGTGGTGATCTGGGACAAGGCGGGGGAGCGGACCATGGAGGAGGCCGCGATGCGCGCGGCCACCGTGCCCGGCACCCCGCGGATCCAGCTGTACAAGAACAACGTCGACGGCAAGGGTGCGAGCTACGGCGCGCACGAGAACTACCTGATGTCGCGGTTCACGCCGTTCCCGGCGATCGTGAGCGGGCTGACCCCGTTCTTCGTCACGCGCCAGGTCGTCTGCGGCGCCGGCCGGGTCGGCCGCGGCGCCACCGGCGACGAGGCGGGTTACCAGCTCTCCCAGCGCGCCGACTACATCGAGGTCGAGGTCGGCCTGGAGACCACGCTCAAGCGCGGCATCATCAACACCCGCGACGAGCCGCACGCCGACGCCGACAAGTACCGCCGCCTGCACGTCATCATCGGCGACGCCAACATGAGCGAGTACTCCACGTTCCTGAAGGTGGGCACGGCCGCGCTCGTCCTCGACATGATCGAGAAGGGGGTGCGGTTCGACGAGCTGCGCCTGGCCGAACCCGTCCGCTCGGTGCACCGGATCAGCCACGATCCGAGCCTCAAGCTCACCGTCGACCTGGTCGACGGCCGCAAGATGACCGCCCTGGACGTGCAGCAGGCGTACTTCGAGAAGGCGCAGAAGCACGTCGAGAACACGATGGGCGCCGACGTCGACGAGACCACGGCCGAGGTGCTGCAGATCTGGGGCGAGGTCCTCGACGCGCTGGCCCGCGACCCGATGGAGACCGCCGACCGGCTCGACTGGACCGCCAAGCTGCGGCTGCTCGAGGGCTACCGCGAGCGCGACGGCCTGAGCTGGGACGCCGGGCGGCTCGCGCTCGTCGACCTGCAGTACACCGATGTCCGCATGGCGAAGGGCCTGTACAACAGGCTGGCCGCCCGAGGGTCGATCAAGCGGCTGGTCACCGAGGAGGAGGTGACCGCGGCGATGTACAACCCGCCGGAGGACACCCGCGCCTACTTCCGCGGCCGGTGCCTGGAGCGCTACCCCACCGAGGTCGCCGCAGCGTCGTGGGACTCGGTCATCTTCGACCTCGGCCGCGAGTCGCTGGTGCGGATCCCCACCCTCGAGCCGCTGCGCGGCACCCGCCGCCACGTCGGCGAGTTGATCGACAACTCGCGCACCGCAGAAGAGCTCGTGGCGGCTCTGACCAAGGGTTGAGTCCTGCTCGGGCAGACCCGCCACGTGGTCCGATCACGGGCGTGTCGTCGGTGTACTGGGTTACTGTTTCCTCAACGGTCACTGCGGTGACAGCCGTGACCGCGAGGAGGAGGTACTTCATGTCGCAGGAGCAGACCAAGCGTCAGGGCGGCGGGGGCGGCGACGACGAGAGCGGCTCCGAGGGCGGCGCGGCGGGTCAGGAGCGCCGCGAGAAGCTCGGAGAGGACGTCGACACCATCCTCGACGAGATCGACGACGTGCTCGAGGAGAACGCGGAGGACTTCGTCCGCGCCTACGTCCAGAAGGGCGGGGAGTAACTTCCCCACGCACGTCCGATCATGATCTGGTGCGCGCACGCCGCAGCGGCGTGCGCGCCGGCACGAAGGAGAGGCACGCCCTGACCATGGAGTCCCGGCCCCCGGTCACAGCCCCAGGTCTCGGTGCGTTCCTCGCGCCAGGGCCGCTGTCGTTCACCGAGTTCGTCGGCTCGCACGCGCCGCACCTGCTGCCGACGTCCGGCGCGTCGGCCGCAGGTGGTGCGGCGGCGCTCGACGTCCCCCACGGCACCACGATCGTCGCGCTCACCTTCGCCGACGGCGTGGTCATCGCCGGCGACCGGCGGGCCACCTCGGGCAACGTCATCGCCCAGCGCGACATCGAGAAGATCTTCATCACCGACTCGCTCTCGGCCGTCGGCATCGCGGGATCCGCAGGTCTCGCGATCCAGATGGTGCGGCTCTACTCGGCCGACCTGGAGCACTACGAGAAGCTCGAGGGCGTCTCGCTGTCGTTCGACGGCAAGGCCAACAAGCTCGCCCAATCCGTCGCCGCCAACCTCAGCGCAGCACTGCAGGGCTTCGTGGTGGTGCCGCTGTTCGTCGGCTACGACCCGGAGGAGGGCGGCGGCCGGATCGTCAACTACGACGCCACCGGCGGCCGTTACGACGAGCACCTGGGCTTCAACGCCGTCGGCTCCGGCTCGATCTTCGCGAAGTCGGCGCTGAAGAAGACGTTCGATCCCAACGCGGATCTCGCCGGCGCCGTGCGCACCGCCGTCTCGGCGCTCTACGACGCGGCCGACGACGACACCGCCACAGGGCTGCCCGATCTCACCCGCGGCCTGTACCCGATCGTCGTCAGCATCACCGGCGCCGAGGGCGCGGTGAAGCGGCCGACCGCAGAGATCGAGGCCGTGGTGCGCGCCATCGTGGCCGAGCGCACGCAGAGCCCTGGAGCCTGAGCTGTGTTGACTACCCCGCCCAGCAAGGAGTCCCGCCCGTGACGATGCCGTTCTACTCCTCGGTCGACCAGCTGCTGCGCGACCGTTCGGAGCTGGCCCGCAAGGGCATCTCACGTGGCCGCAGCGTCACGATCCTCACCTTCACCGGTGGGGTGCTCTTCGTGGCCGAGAACCGCTCCAAGGCGCTCAACAAGGTCTCGGAGATCTACGACCGCATCGGCTTCGCGGCGGTCGGGCGCTACAACGAGTTCGACGCGCTGCGCACGGCCGGCATCCGCGCGGCCGACTACCGCGGCTACGCCTACGACCGCCGCGACGTCACCGTGCGGATGCTCGCCAACATGTACGCGCAGGTGCTCGGTGCCTCGTTCGTCGAGCAGCAGAAGCCCTATGAGGTGGAGCTGTGCGTGGCCGGCGTCGGGGATACTTCCGCCGACGACCAGCTCTACCGCATCACCTACGACGGCTCGATCACCGACGAGCCGCAGTTCGTGGTGATGGGCGGCACGACCGAACCCATCAGCACCAAGCTGAAGGACACCTTCTCCACCGGGCTCGACCTGGAGGCGGCGCTGGGCACCGCGGTGAAGGCGCTGCAGGCCGGCACCGCCGGCACCGCGGCCAACGGTTCGCCCACGACGCTGGGCGTCACCGCACTGGAGGTGGCGGTGCTCGACCGCGCGCGGGAGCGCCGCACCTTCCGCCGGATCCAGGGGCAGGCGCTGCGTGACCTGCTGCCGGAGGCGAACCGGGCCGTCGACGCCGCGCCGACCTCCGAGGACGTCGGCGGCGACGACAGCCCGGCCGGCTCGGCCGCCACCGAGAGCTGAGCAGGTAACCCGCACGCCGGCGCGGTCACCCGACCGCGCCGGCGGCGAGCGCGCCGGCCATGACGACGAGCGCGGCCGCCGCGAGGCACTCCACCGCCTGCACGGCGCGGGGCGCCAGTCCGCGGCGCAGCACGGCGATCAGGCCTGCGCAGACCACGCACCACAGCACCGAGGCCAGCATGAAGGCCGCGAAGAAGACCGCCAGCGTGCCGTCCGGCGCCTCGGTGCCGAGCGTTCCGGCCACGGCTGCGCCGGCGCCGCCCCAGTAGAGGACGTTCCAGACGTTGCCGACCGACGTCGCCACGCCGGTCGCGACCGCGCCGCGAGCTGCCCCTCGACCAGGCTCCGCTCGTTCGGTCGCGACCGGGACGTTGCGCAGCGCCGACCACATGCCGTGGAGCCCGAGCCCGAGCAGAACCAGGCACCCGACGAGGGTGAGCGGTCCGCTGACGCGCGGCTGCGTGAGCAGGGCCGCTGCGCCCGTCAGCCCGAGGACGGCCCACACCGCGTCGCCGACGAGCGAGCCGACCTGCACGCCGAACGCAGGGCGGAAGCCGCCCCGCACACCGCGGCGGAGCGACTCGGCGAACACCGCCCCCGGGGCGACGTTGAACACGAGACCCGACCAGATCCCCACGAGGAAGACGTCCGTCATCGGACCAGGATCAGTACCGCGTGCCTTCGCGTCTTGAACGATCCGGGGTGGCTCGGCGGTCAGCTCCGGGAGTGCGGGCGTAGGCAGCCGCGTAGTGCCGGTGGAAGTGGGCCTGGTCGCTGAATCCGAGCGCGTGGGCCACCTCGGCGGGCCGGTGCCCGGTTCGCAGGCGCCGGCGCCCCTCACGGAGGCGCTCCTGCAGGTGCCACGCGTACGGCGGCACCCCGACCTCGGCGACGAACGCGCGCGCCATGGCGTCGAGACCGACACCGAGCCGGTCGGCGAGCCCGTCGAGGGCGACCGGCCGGGTCAGGTCTGCGCCGAGGATCTCGACGGCCCGCGCGACGAGGGTCGAGCGCCCGCTGCCCGGGACCTCGGTGGCACGGGTGGGAGTCGCGGCTTCTGCAACGGCCCAGATCGCCCACTCCCGCGCCTGCTCGGCATCGGTCGCGGCGGCGCTGCGGTGCAGTGCCGCGCCGATCCTCCGGTTTGTGAGCACCGGCCGGGCGAACTCGCTCGCGCCGTGGCCGGTGACGGCCGCCATCACCGGTGCCGGAACGTGCAGGCTCAGGCACACCCATGCCTGGTCGTCGGCGGTCTCGGTGGTCGAGGCCTGCACCTGACCGGGGTTGTAGGCGGTTGTCTCACCCGCGCCGACGTCGAAGCGCAGCGTGTCGAGCCGGACCCGCTCCCGACGCGTCCGGCGCCCGTTGACGGAGAGCACGAACTCGTCGTGGGAGTGGGGTGGGAACCGCCGGGCCGCCACGACCGTCGGTTCCACGACGAGTTCGACGACGTCTGACACCGTGTGGAGTCCCGACTCAGGCTCGCAGGTAGGGCCGGTCGCGGCCGGTCCAGCGGTCCTCGTCGCGCCGGTACACCGAGATGGGGTCCGGTGCGACGCGGAAGGTGAACCTGCCAGAGGTCTCCACGACCTCGCCGTCGGTGGCGAGCATGCCGGGCACCTCGAGCTCCACGTCGAACGACGGGGCCTCCTGCTGCACGTAGACGCGGCTGTGGCCGAGCGCGCCGAGGGCGAGCCCGAACACCGCGCGGGTGCGGGAGAAGCGGATGTCGGCGCGGAGCCAGCGGGCGTCGATCAGCCCGGAGTCCAGCGACGGCCGCCAGGCCGGCACGAAACCGCGGGGGTAGTACGGGTTGTTGCCGATGAACAGGAACCAGACGACCTGCCACTTGCCGTTGATCCGCACCCGGACGGGCTCGGAGCGGCGGAGCACGGTGACCAGCGCGGCGGCGAACGCCGGCCACTTGCCCATCCGCGGCTGCCACCGCTCCCGCAGGCGCACCAGCTCCGGGTAGGAGCCGATGCTCGCGGTGTTGAGGAAGACGCGGGTGCGCACGACGGCGTCCGAATCGCTGTGCGGTGGGTGCACGTCCACCAGCCCCAGGTCGACGGCGACGGCCTGGCCGGCGCCCCCGGCGTCGACGGCCTCCTGCAGGTCGTAGACGCCGACGTCGCGGGCGAAGTGGTTGAGCGTGCCGGTCGGCACGACCACGAGCGGCAACCCGCGTCGCCCCGCCACGGCGGCGGCAGCGGCGACGGTGCCGTCGCCGCCGGCCACCCCGATCGCGGCGACGGTCTCGGCGTGCTCGGTGACCGCTTCGTCGAGCTGCTCGTCGAGGTCGCGCTCCGGTTCGGCGCGGATCACCACGGCGTCCGGCAGGGCCTCCTCGATCTCGCCGGCCGGATCGATGTTCTCGTCGCCGGAGCGCTGGTTGGAGATCAGCACCAGGCCCTTGCCCCGCGGCAGCTCCGGCACGGAGTCCAGCGGCCGGGCCCGCGCCTCGTCGTAGGGCCGGACGGGCCACCAGCGCCGGGTGGCGAGCGCCACGCCGGTGCCGATCGCGGCGCCGGCGGCCACGTCGGAGGCCCAGTGGACGCCGACGTGGACGCGCGAGTAGGCGACGGCGGCAGCGACCGGGGCGAGGACGAGGCCGGTGCGTGGGCTCTCCAGCGCGACGGCGGTGGCGAAGGCGGCGGCTGAGGCGGCGTGCCCGGACGGGAACGACGACGACGTCGGGGGGTTCGGGATGGTCTGGTAGGCCGGGAGCTCCGCGGCGGCGGGACGGCGGCGCGGGAGCAGCGGCTTGAGCACGGCGTTGGCGGTGAAGCTGGAGCCGGCGATGGCCAGCACCCCACGCAGTGCCGCCTTCCGCGTCGCCCCGCGGCGGCCCGCGAGCAGCGCGGCCACGGCGAACCAGAGCAGGCCGTGGTTGGCGGCGCTCGACACCGCCTTCATCGTCGTGTCGAACGGACTCGGTGGGATCGCCGAGACCGCACGGGAGATCGTGCGGTCGACCTCGTTCACCTGGGATCGGACATTGCCGGCAGCACGCCGCGGCCTGGAGAGCACAGCGCGACCCTACGGGAGCGGCGTGATCGGCGCGGGGTTGCGACTCCATGGGTTAGGGTTGCCTCACTTTCGAAGGAGGGTGCAGTGGCTGACAACGGCGGCCGGACGACCGAAGACCCGTTCGAGCTGGTGGTGGCCTCGGTGGCCCCGGCAGGGCCGAGCCTGGTGCGCGTGGAGCTCGCCGGCGCCGATCTCGCCCGGTACACCCCGCTCGGGTCCTCCGACGAGGCAGCGGTGCTGCACGTGCCGCTGCCGAACGGCGAGCAGGATCCGCGCGGGCGCTGGTACACGATCTGCGGCCTCCTCGACGACGAGGGCGGCCGGCGACTGGTCGTGGAGCTGGTAACCCACGAGGGCGGGATCGGTGCCTCCTGGGCCCGCCGCGCCCGTCCCGGCGACCGGGTCGTCGTCTCCACCCGCTCCAGCTGGTTCCGGCGCCCGGCCGACGCCACCTGGCAGGTCCTGCTGGGCGACGTGGCGGCGCTCCCGGCCATCAGCCGCATCGTGGCGGAGAGCCCGTCCGATGTGCAGACCGTGGCGGTCGTGGAGGTGCCGGAGCCGGAGGACGCCCGGGAGCTGCCCGGCGCGCAGGTGAGCTGGGTGCACCGGCCACACCTGGCGTCCGGGAGCGGGCTGGCCGAGCTCGCCGGTGCCATGGATCTGTTCACCGACGTGCCCACCGGTCCGGGCTACATCTACGTGGCGGGCGAAGCCGCCGCGACACGCGCGGTGCGGCGCATGCTGCGGCACGAGATGGGGTTGCCGCCGTCGGCGTACGGGGTGATCGGCTACTGGCGGATCGACGCCGAGCGCTGGATCCGCCGGTACGAGCAGTCGGTGGACACCTTTGAGCGGATCTGGGCGGATGCGGAGTCGTCCGGTCGCGACGACGAGGAGATCCTCGACATCTACGAGGCGCGCCTCAGCGAAGTCGGGCTGCTCTAGGAGCGCCCTGAACAACTGGGACCTACTGCGCGGCGCCCAGTTGTTCAGGACCCTCGTAGCGGTGCCCGTGGATGCGCGCTGTGACCCGACGCGCCGGATTCGCAGCGCCGAGACACGTACATCCGCGGCGTTGTCCGCATAGGCTGGGTGGATGCAGCGGCGGATCTACGGTGTGGAGACCGAGTTCGGGGTCACCTGCACCTTCCACGGCCAGCGCAGGCTCTCACCCGATGAGGTGGCGCGGTACCTGTTCCGCCGGGTCGTCTCGTGGGGCCGGTCGTCGAACGTGTTCCTGCGCAACGGTGCCCGGCTCTACCTCGACGTCGGCAGCCACCCCGAGTACGCCACCGCGGAGTGCGACTCCCTCGAACAGCTCGTGGCGCACGACAAGGCCGGCGAGCGCATCCTCGAGGACCTGCTGGTCGATGCTGAGCGCCGGCTCGTCGACGAGGGCATCGGCGGCGACATCTACCTGTTCAAGAACAACACCGACTCCGCCGGCAACTCCTACGGCTGCCACGAGAACTACTGCGTCGCCAGGGCAGGGGAGTTCTCCCGCATCGCCGAGGTGCTCCTGCCGTTCCTGGTCACCCGCCAGCTGATCTGCGGCGCCGGCAAGGTGCTGCAGACCCCGCGCGGTGCCGTGTACTGCCTCTCGCAGCGCGCCGAGCACATCTGGGAGGGCGTCTCCAGCGCCACCACCCGCTCGCGCCCGATCATCAACACCCGCGACGAGCCGCACGCCGACGCCGAGCGCTACCGGCGCCTGCACGTCATCGTCGGTGACTCCAACATGTCCGAGGTCACCACCCTGCTGAAGGTGGGCTCGGCGACGCTGGTGCTGGAGATGATCGAGGCGGGGGTGCAGTTCCGCGACTTCACCCTGGACAACCCGATCCGCGCCATCCGCGAGATCAGCCACGACCTCACCGGCCGGCGCACGGTGCGGCTGGCCGGCGGGCGCGAGGCCAGCGCGCTGGACATCCAGCGCGAGTACCACGCCCGCGCCGTCGAGCACGTCGCTGCGCGGGGCAGCGCCGACCCGACCATCGAGCGGGTGCTCGAGCTGTGGGGCCGCACCCTCGACGCCGTCGAGCAGCAGAACCTGTCCCTGATCGACCGCGAGATCGACTGGGCCATCAAGCACCGCCTGCTGGACCGCTACCAGCAGCGCAAGGACCTCGACCTGGCCAGCCCGCGCATCGCGCAGCTCGACCTCGCCTACCACGACATCCGGCGCGGCCGCGGCCTGTTCGACCTGCTGCAGCGCAAGGGCATGGTCGAGCGCGTCACCGACGACGGCGAGATCGAGGCGGCCAAGGACACCCCGCCGCAGACCACGCGGGCCAAGCTGCGCGGCGACTTCATCGCCGCCGCTCAGGCCGCCGGTCGCGACTTCACCGTCGACTGGGTGCACCTGAAGCTGAACGACCAGGCGCAGCGCACCGTGCTGTGCAAGGACCCGTTCCGGTCCGTCGACGAGCGGGTCGACCGGTTGATCGCGTCTCTCTGAGGGCTGCCCGTACGCTGCGCGGGTGCTGATCACCGCGCATGTGCTCATCGCCCTGGTCGCGGTGATCCACGCCTACATCGTCGTGCTGGAGATGGCCCTCTGGCAGACGCCACGGGCCCGGGCCGCGTTCGGCACCTCCGCGGAGCTGGCGGCGCAGACCGTCACGCTCGCGGGCAACCAGGGCCTCTACAACGGGTTCCTGGTGGCCGGGCTGGTGGTGGCGCTGATCGCCGGGCCGGCGAGCGCGGTCGGGTTCGCGTTCGCGGTGTTCTTCCTGGCCTGCGTGGTGGTGGCCGGGCTGTACGGCGCCGCCACCGTCAGCGTCCGGATCCTGCTGGTGCAGAGCGTCCCGGCGGCGCTGGGGCTGGTCGCAGTCCTGCTCGCCTGAATCAGCTCTCCCCGAACATCCGTTCACGGATCAGTGCCAGCTCGTCCTGCACCCGGGCCGAGGTGACGGTCTCGTCGTTGCGACCAGGCTCGATCCCCAGCGCTCGAAGCAGCGCGGCAGCGGGCTCGGCGGGATCGCCGGCCTCCCCGAGCACGGGATGCAGCCCGTGCTCGGCGAGGTGGTTGAACACGAGGTTCACGACGGTCCACGGGTTGAACGTCTCGCCCTGCTCGTCCATGAAAAGACCCTGCTTCGCTCGTCGGAGCGGGTCAACCCTGCGGGTGTAGCACTGTGAGACGCGTGGTGGGTTCTACGATGCTGCCGTGTCCTCTGCCCGCACCGAGCGGCTCGTGAACCTGGTGCTGTGTCTGCTGTCCACACGCCAGTTCCTCACTGCCGAGCGGATTCGCGGCATCGTGCCGGGCTACGCCGACGCGCCCAACGACGAGGCGTTCTTCCGCATGTTCGAGCGGGACAAGAACGAGCTGCGTGAGCTGGGTGTGCCACTGGAGACGGGCCGGCGGGGTGCGTTCGACACCGCCGACGGCTACCGGATCGCGCGATCGGACTACGAGCTCGGCGAGATCGCCCTCGAACCGGACGAGGCCACCGCGGTGGCGCTGGCCGCGCGCCTCTGGGATTCCCCGGAGCTGGCCGGCCCCGCGCACGGCGCGCTGCGCAAGCTGCGGGCCGCCGGTGTCGAGGTGGAGGAGGAGCAGGGCCGGATCCAGCCCCGCGCCGGTGGCGGCGATCCTGCGTTCGCCCCGCTGCTGGCGGCCGTGCAGACGGGGCGCGCGGTCACGTTCGAGCACCGCCGCGGCGGCCCGGGCGGCGAGGTGGTGCGCCGCGCCGTCGAGCCGTGGGGGGTGGTGTCGCTGCGGGGGCGCTGGTACCTCGTCGGGTTCGATCGGGCCCGGCAGGCGCCACGGTCGTTCCGGGTGTCGCGGATCGTCGGGCCGGTGACGGCGACCGGGCCGGAGGGCGCGGTCACCGTGCCGGCCGACGTCGACCTGGTCGCGATGGTGCGCCGCAGCGTGGAGCCCGCCCCGGCGGAGCCCCGCACGGCCCGGCTGTGGGTGGCCGCGGGCCACGCGCACGGGCTGCGCCGACTGGGCACCGTGCGCGGCCCGGCCGAGTACCGCGGCCGGCCGGGCGACGAGATCGAGCTGGAGCTGCGCAGCGTCGACGTGCTGGCCCGGTGGGTCGCCGGCCATGGCCCGGATGCGGTGGTCCTCGATCCGCCGGAGCTGGCGGATGCGGTGCGGGCCCGCTTCGCGGCCGCGGTCGCGGCGCACCCCACGGTGGCCACCGGGGTGACGTCGTGAGCGGCACCTCCACCGCCGACCGGCTGCCGCGACTGCTGACCCTCGTGCCGTACCTGCTGGCCCGACCCGGGATCCCGATCGCGGAGGCGGCTGCCGACTTCGACATCACCCCCCGTCAGCTGCGCCGCGACCTGGAGCTGCTGTGGATGTGCGGGCTGCCCGGCTACGGCCCGGGTGACCTGGTGGACCTGTCGTTCGCGGGCGACACCGTCACCGTCATCGAGGACGCGGGGATGCGCCGCCCGCTGCGGCTGACCACCGCCGAGGCGGCGGCGCTGCTGGTGGCGCTGCGCACCCTGGCCGACGCACCCGGCGTGATCGACACCGCGGCGGTGCGGCGGGCCACCGCGAAGATCGAACGGGCGGTCGGCGACGCCGGCGTGGCCGTCGACTTCGACGGGCCGGGCAGTGGCCGTGGGGACCTCGAGGAGGAACGCGCCACCGCGGCTGTACGGGAAGCGCTGGCCAGCGGGCGGGCGCTGCGCATCCTCTACTACACGGCGGGGCGGGACGCGGTCTCGCGGCGCACGATCGACCCGATGCGGCTGCTGCTCGCCGAGGGTCGCGGCTACCTGGAGGCGTGGTGCCGCCGGGCCGAGGCCGTCCGGCTGTTCCGGCTCGACCGGGTGGAGGAGGTCGAGGTGCTCGACGAGCCCAGCGCGCCGCCGCCGACCGCCGAGCCCACCGACATCGCGGCCGGCGTGTTCACCGTGCGCGACGATCATCGCTCGGCGGTGCTGGAGCTGGAGCCGGACGCCCTGTGGGTGGCGGAGTACTACCCGGTCGAGGAGGTCGTGGCGCAGCCCGGCCCGGACGGGGTGCGGGCCAGGGTCGTGCTGCGCTACTCGGACCCGGCATGGCTGGTGCGGCTCGTCCTCGGCCTCGGTGGCAGCGCGCACGTCGTGGAGCCCCGGGAGCTGGCGGCGGCGGTCGCGGAGCGAGCTGCCGCGGCGTTGGAGCTGGTCGGACCGGGGACGGGGGAGTGATGGCGGACTTCCTGCTGCTGCTGATCGGGGTCGTGGGCGGGTCGGTCCTGCTGACCGTGCTCGTGGCGGTGCTGGTGGTGCCGCCGCTGCGACGGCTGGCCCGGGCCAGGGCCGGACTGTCGGTCGATCTCGCGCAACGGGTGTCGGTGATCCGTGCGCTGAGCCTCGAGCGCCGTATGCGCGGCTGAGCCGGCGCGGGGTGGATCGCTCCAGCAGGTAGACTTCCCGACGTCGACTGGAAGGGACCGGCGCATGAACCTCGGTGGCTGGGAGATCGTGATCATCCTGGGTGTCCTCGTCCTTCTCTTCGGGGCGAAGCGCCTGCCAGACATGGCCCGTTCGATCGGTCAGTCGGCGCGGGTGCTCAAGGGTGAGATGAAGGGCCTCCGCGGCGACGACGCGGAGAAGACCGAGGCCACGCCGTCGGCGAGCCCGACCGTCGAGCCCGCTCCGCTGCCGCCCGCCGCTCCGGTCAAGGCCGAGAAGGCGCCGGAGCAGCAGACCCGCTCCGGGCAGTAGCCTGCATCGGTGAGCTGGTTCTCCCCGCGTCGGGGTGGCGCACGCAGCGACAACCCCGACGGCACGATGCCGCTCGTCGAGCATCTCTACGAGCTCCGGTCCCGGCTGGCGATCGCGCTCGTCGCGATCGCCCTCACGACCGTCCTCGGATTCGTCTGGTACGGCACCACCTTGTTCGGCCTGCCCAGCATCGGCCAGCTGCTGCTGGTCCCGTACTGCTCGCTGCCGGCGAGTGCGCGGCCGATCCTGTCGGAGAACGGCAACTGCGTGCTGGCGGCCACGGGCGCGTTCGACCAGTTCAACCTGAGGTTGCGCGTCTCGGTCGCAGTCGGCGTCGTGCTCGCCTCACCGATCTGGTTCATGCAGCTGTGGGGGTTCATCACCCCTGGGCTGTACGCGAAGGAGCGGAAGTACGCGACCGTCTTCGTGTCCATCGCGGCGTCGCTCTTCGTCGCCGGGGCGGTGCTGGCGTACTACGTCGTGGCGCAGGGCCTGGCGTTCCTGCTGACGATCGGCGACGACGTCCAGATCACGCTGCTGACGGGCGAGAGCTACTTCGGCCTGATGATCGCGCTGCTGCTCATCTTCGGCGCCAGTTTCGAGCTCCCGCTGCTGGTTGTCATGCTCAGCTTCGCCGGGGTCGTCAGCTACGAGACCCTCAGGAAGGCGCGCCGCGGCCTGATCTTCGGGCTGTTCATCTTCGCCGCGGTCGCGACGCCGGGCGGCGACCCGATCTCCATGACCGCGCTGGCAGTGGCCCTCACGGTCCTGTTCGAGATCGCCATCCAGATCGCCAAGGTCAACGACCGCCGACGTGCCCTGCAGGCCGCGAAGATGGCCGAGATGGACTACGACACCCCGTCGGAGCTCGACACGAGCCCGTCGGTGCTCCCGCCACCCGCGCAACTGCCCGAGTCGGTGCGGGACGAGCACCGGTACGGCGACTCGACCTGATCGAGCGGCTCGAGCCCGCGAACGAGCGTCGGGCTCAGCGGCCGCGTCGTGGAGCGGGGATCTCCGGTACGGCCCGGTAGCGATCGGGCACGTGCACCTCGAGCGTCTCGGTCCAGTCGAACGGATCGACCGACTCGATCGACGATCCGTTGCGGCGCTGCCGAGGGAGCTCGGCGGGCCGGACGGCACGACGGCGCGGCGCGGGAGGTTCGCTCGCGTCCACCAGAAACTCCGATCGTGGGAACTTGCCGTAACCGGAAGGTCACGTTCCGACGTCTTGGCCGAGGCTGAACCATAACCGATCGCCGGAACGGCTGGTCAGCGGCCCGGAACTACACGCTGGGTATTCACCCGTTGGAGGCCCGCGCGCGCAGGGCGAACGTCGTCGGCGTCGGCGCGCCACCCTCGGCGAACCGCTCCAGCACGAACCCGGCCGCGAGCACGTCGTTCAGCAGCGCCGCCAGCGGTCGGTGCTGCGCGCCGACCTTGTCGCGCAGGGCACGGTCGGTGTGCGAGTCGGTGGTCCAGTGGTCGGTGCGATATCCGGGGCGGAGCACGATCGCCGTGGGTTCGGTGCGGTCGGCGAACCCGCCGCAGAAGCAGGGATGCACCCCGATGTGCACCAGTACCCCGCCCTGCGCCAACACCCGCGCCGCCTCCCGCAACACCTGGGCGTAGTCGGGCATGTCCGTGTGCGCCATCACCGTCAACACCGCAGCCACGGCGCCGTCGCGCACCGGGAGCCGCCCGGCGTCGGCCCGGGCCACCGCGAGTCGGTCGCGGGCATGACCGAGCATGCCGGCCGACAGATCCAACCCCAGCGGCGTCCAGCCGAGCGATCGCACCCGCTCGGCGTGGATGCCCGTGCCGCAACCGATCTCCAGGCACGTTCCCACGCCCGCACCGAGCAGGTCCTGCAGTGCCGCTTCGATGCCGATCGGATCGCCGCCGGGGATCCGGCCGTCCGGCGCCGCGCCCTGCAGGAACTCCTGCTCGTACCAGTCCGCGATCGCGTCGTACGGTGCTGCTGTGCCCGACCCTGCTGCTCCCATACCCCTCGACCCTGCCACGGGCCGTGCCGTCCGGTCAGGCCTGTCGATCCGCCCGTTCGCCGCCGCGGACTGGCCGCAGGTGTGGTCGATCTTCCGCGAGGTCGTGACCGCCGCCGACACGTACACCTACGACCCGGCCATGACCGAGGACGCGGCACGCGGCACGTGGATCGAGGCGCCGCCGGCGATCACCGTCGTGGTCGAGGGCGGCGACGGCCGGATCCTCGGCACCGCCAAGACCGGGCCGAACCGACCCGGCCCCGGGGCGCACATCGCCACGGCCAGCTTCATGGTCGCTGCCGACGCGCGTGGCCGTGGGATCGGCGCCGCGCTCGTGGAGGACGTGCTCGACCGGGCGCGGTCGGCCGGCTATGCGGGCATGCAGTTCAACGCCGTCGCCGCCAGCAACACCGGCGCCGTGCTGCTGTACGAGCGGTACGGCTTCTGGATCGTGGGCACGGTGCCGGGCGCCTTCGACCATCCACAGCTGGGTCGCGTCGGGCTGCACGTGATGCACCGCGCGCTGCCCTGAGGATTCCGCTCCGCCTATCCTTCTCGCGGTGAGCTCCCGTGATCGACCGACGCTCGTGCTCGTCGGCCCGCCCGGTGCCGGCAAGACCACCGTGGGCAGGGCCGTGGCGCGCCGGCTCGACGTGCCCTTCACCGACGTCGACGACCTGATCGTGGCGCGGGCCGGCAAGTCGATCGCGGACGTGTTCGTCGACGACGGGGAGCCGGCGTTCCGGGTGCTGGAACGTCAGGTCGTCGCCGAGGCGCTGACCGGCACCGCCGGCGTGCTCGCACTGGGCGGCGGGTCGGTGCTGGCCGCCGAGACGCGGGAGCGGCTGCGCGAGCACCGCGTGGTGTGGCTGACGGTCGGCCTCGCCGATGGGGTGCGGCGCACCGGCATGTCGTCGGCCAGGCCGTTGCTGTCCGGAGTGAACCCGCGCGCGACGTTCAAGGCACTGCTGGACGCCAGAGCGCCGCTCTACCGCGAGGTGGCGACCGCGGAGGTCGACACCGCCCGGCGCAGCCCGAACCAGGTCGTGCGCGCCGTGCTGGAGGCGATCGGCGTGGTGTCGCCGGACGACCCCGTCGATCCCGTCGACCCGGCCGACCCGTTCGACGTGCCGACGCCCGACGACATGCAGCTGCTGCCCGATCCGACCGTCGGTCTTCTAGGCTCTGATCGTGAACGACCCAGCTGAGCATGTCCGGATCGACGTAGCCACCGCCCAGCCGTACCCGGTGCTGATCGGCCGCGGAGTGCGCGACCGGGTCGCCGCCACCGTCGTCGAGCTGGGTGCCCGCGCGGCGCTGGTGGTGCACCAGGCCGCCGTCGCCGACATCGCCGAGGAGGCCCGCGCGGCGCTCGAGGCCGCCGGCATCGACGCCCGGCGCGTCGAGATCCCGGACGCCGAGGCCGGCAAGGAGATCGGGGTCGCGGCGTTCTGCTGGGAGGTGTGCGGGCAGATCCCGCTCAGCCGCAGCGACGTGATCGTGTCCGTGGGCGGCGGTGCAGCCACCGACCTCGCCGGGTTCGTGGCCGCCACCTGGATGCGCGGGATCCGCGTGGTGCACGTGCCGACCACGCTGCTCGGGATGGTCGACGCGGCCGTCGGCGGCAAGACCGGCATCAACACACCGTCGGGGAAGAACCTGGTCGGCGCGTTCCACGAACCGTCGGCGGTGTTGGTCGACCTGGCGACACTGGACGACCTGCCGGCCGCGGAGCTGGTCGCCGGCAGCGCGGAGATCCTCAAGACCGGGTTCATCGCGGACCCGGAGATCCTCACCCTCACCGAGGCCGATCCGGCCGCCGCGCTCGATCCGCGTGGGGCGGTGCTGCCGGAGCTGGTGCGCCGCTCGATCCAGGTGAAGGCCGATGTCGTGGCCGCCGACCTGCGCGAGTCGAATCTCCGGGAGATCCTCAACTACGGCCACACCCTGGGGCACGCGATCGAGCGGCGGGAGAAGTACATCTGGCGCCACGGCGCCGCGGTGAGCGTCGGGCTGGTGTTCGCCGCGGAGCTGGCCCGACAGGCCGGACGGCTGGATGACGCCACCGCCGACCGGCACCGCTCGGTGCTCGAGTCGGTGGGGCTGCCCACCACCTACGCGGCGGACGCGCTGCCGGAGCTGGTCGCGACGATGCGCGGGGACAAGAAGTCCCGCGCCGGCACCCTGCGGTTCGTGGTGCTGGACGGGCTCGCGCGACCGGGACGTCTCGAAGGCCCCGAGCCGGAACTGCTGGAGCGCGCGTACGCGGCGGTGGTCGCGTGACCGCCAGAAGTGATCGGGTGCTGGTCCTCAACGGGCCGAACCTCGGCCGGCTCGGCAGCCGCGAACCCGACGTGTACGGCGCCACCACCTACGCCGGGCTGGTGGAGCTGTGCGAGCGCACCGGCTCGGAGCTGGGGCTCTCCGTCCAGGTCAGGCAGACCGACCACGAGGGCGAGATGATCGGCTGGGTGCACGAGGCAGCCGACGCGGAGATGCCGGTGGTGCTGAACGCCGCGGGCTGGACGCACACCTCGGTGGCGCTGCGCGACGCGTGCGCCCAGCTGCGGGCGCCGCTGGTGGAGGTGCACATCTCGAACGTGCACGCGCGGGAGGAGTTCCGGCACCACTCCTACATCTCGGCCGTCGCGAGCGGGGTGATCGTCGGTCTGGGGGTGGCCGGATACACGCTGGCGCTGCGCTGGATCGCCGGGCACCTGTCGTGACGGCGGCGCGGATCGCCGCCCTCCAGGCGCTACTGCCGGCCGTCGACGTCGACGCGCTGCTCGTCACCGACCTGACCAACGTCGCGTACCTGAGCGGGTTCACGGGCTCCAACGCCGCGCTGGTCGTGCCGGTGGTGGGGGAGGCGGTGCTGGTCACCGACGCCCGCTACACCGAGCGGGCCGCCGTGGAGGCGCCCGGGCTGGAGATCGTGCTGGAGCGGGCGGCAGGGGCGGCCGCCGCACGAACGGCCGCGGCCCGCGGTGCGCGGCGGCTCGGCTTCGAGTCGGGGCACGTGTCCGTGGACCAGCACAGCGCGCTGATCGCGGCGGCCGGGTCCGCCGGGCTGCGCCGCGCACCCGGGCTGGTCGAGCGCCTGCGTGCCGTCAAGGACGACACGGAGATCGCCGCGCTGCGGGCCGCCTGCGCACTCGCCGACGCCGCCCTGTCCGACCTGGTGGCCGCCGGCGGGCTGGCGGCCGGACGCACCGAGCGGGAGATCGCCCGCGACCTCGAGGACCGGATGCGCGATTGCGGCGCTCCGGGCCCGTCCTTCGAGTCGATCATCGCGGCGGGCCCGCACTCGGCGATCCCGCACCATTCACCGACCGACACCCCGTTGCAGCGCGGCGACCTGGTGATCGTCGACTTCGGCGCCCTCGTCGACGGCTACCACTCCGACGCGACGCGCACGTTCGTCGTCGGGCCGCCTGCCGACTGGCAGCGCGAGATCCACGCGGTCGTCGCCGAGGGGCAGCGGCTCGGCCGGGCGGCGCTGCGCCCGGGAGCGGTCAGCGCCGAGGTCGACGGGGCCGCGCGGACGTCCATCGCCGGGGCCGGCTACGGCGAGGCGTTCTCGCACGGGCTCGGGCACGGCATCGGCCTGGAGATCCACGAGGACCCGTTCTTCACACCGACCGGCACCGCCGCTCTGGCCGCCGGCATGGTCGTCACCGTCGAGCCCGGGGTCTACCTGACCGGCCGCGGCGGGGTGCGCATCGAGGACAGCCTCGTCGTCAGGGACGGGGACGGGGAGGCGGAGTCGTTGACCCTGTTGCCCCGGGAGCTCCTGGAGGTCTGAGCGCGGCGGCTCGGGCGGTTCAGCGCGGGACCATGGCCGCGATCTCGTCGATCAGCTGATCCGCGGTGAACGGCAGG
This sequence comes from uncultured Actinomycetota bacterium, assembly GCA_963727745.1. Classification (GTDB taxonomy): domain Bacteria; phylum Actinomycetota; class Actinomycetes; order Mycobacteriales; family Pseudonocardiaceae; genus Pseudonocardia. The sequence continues at coordinate 657,550 of CAVSHL010000015.1, read as the reverse complement.
GCCGTGGTGGCGATCGTGACCGGGTGCCGACCATCCGGATGTTGGCCCGCATCGCCGCGCGGGCCATCCGGTTCGCCGCCGCCAGCACCGGCGCCGGATCGTGCACGGCGACGCAGACCACCCGCTGGCCACGGTGCTCCCAGATGCTCAACCCGCGCACCTGGTGCCACGGAACGAACCCCGCCGCGCTGGCCGACGAGCTGTCGGTGATGCCGCGGGAATCGATGACCAGGGCCGGACCGCGCTGCAGGACGAGGCGAACTGCGAGCACCGCGAACAGCCCGAACACGGCGATCCCCAGCACCCCCGCGACGACCGCCCGCGGGCTGTCGAGCGAGACCAGCCAGATCGAGGTGCCGACGAAGACCAGCGAACCGACGGCGATCAGCACCTGCCGGCCACGGCGCGGGTACACGGTGACCGACGGGTCGGGGCCCGCGGTGCGGACGACGAGATCAGCTGCCATCGCCGGACCGTACGACGGCGCGAGGGGGAACGGTCCCGGTGTCGAGCCCGCCGAGTAGGCTGGTGGACCGACGACGGCCTCTCGCCGTCCACTCGCCCCTGGCGCCCCGCCCATTCGGGCTGCGGCGCGCCGCACATCGACACAGGAGACATCCACACGTGGCCTCCACGAACGACCTGAAGAACGGTCTGGTGCTCAACCTCGACGGCCAGCTGTGGGCAATCACGGCGTTCCAGCACGTCAAGCCCGGCAAGGGCGGTGCGTTCGTGCGCACCACGCTGAAGAACGTGCTCACCGGGAAGGTCGTCGACAAGACCTTCAACGCCGGCAGCAAGGTCGACACCGCCACCGTCGACCGCCGTGACATGACCTACCTCTACCGCGACGGTGAGGACTTCGTGTTCATGGACGGCGACACGTTCGACCAGATCCCGATCCCCGAGCAGACCGTCGGCGAGGCCGCCGGCTATCTGCTGGAGAACCAGGTCGCGATGGTCGCCCTGCACGACGGCACCCCGCTGTACGTGGAGCTGCCGTCGTCGGTGGAGCTGGTCATCGCGCACACCGACCCCGGCCTGCAGGGCGACCGCTCCACCGGCGGCACCAAGCCGGCCACCCTGGAGACGGGCGCGGAGATCCAGGTGCCGCTGTTCCTGTCCACCGGCGAGAAGGTCAAGGTCGACACCCGCGACGGGCGCTACCTGGGCCGCGTCTCCGGCTAATGAGCGAGCTTGCGAGCGAATCATCGGCACAGCGCATGCGCGCAGCGCTGCCCGAGCGCAAGCGAGGGCTGCGATGAGCGCTGACCGTCCACCCCGTCCGCTGCGGGCCCGCACGAAGGCCCGCAAGCGGGCGCTGGACATCCTGTTCGAGTCGGAGGCGCGCGGCGACGACCCGCTCGAGGTCCTCGCCCAGCGCAAGACCACCGACGACGCCCCACCCGTCTCCGACTACGCGGCGGTGCTCGTGGAGGGTGTGGTCGCGCACCGGGAGCGGATCGATCAGCTGCTCGCCGAGCACGCCGAGGGCTGGACGGTCGCGCGGATGCCGGCCGTCGACCGCACGTTGCTGCGGATCGGCGTGTACGAGCTGCTGTGGGCCGACGACATCGACGATCCCGTCGCCATCACGGAGGCCGTCGAGCTGGCGCGCACGCTGTCCACCGACGACAGCCCGCGCTTCCTCAACGGAGTGCTCGGGCGCATCGCCGACATCGCGGAGCACCTGCGCGCAACCCGCTGAAACCGGTTGCCGCGGACTCGTAGGCTGGAACGATGCAGTACGTGGCGTTCCTGGGGATCCTGCTGTTGGGCGCGATGTCGCCTGGTCCGGACTTCGTGGTGGTGACCCGGCACGCCGTCTTCTCCGGTCGCTCGGTCGGGGTGGCGTGCGCGCTGGGGATCGGCGTCGGCGTGTTCGCGTGGACGCTGGCCGTCGCGCTCGGCGTCGCAGGGCTGCTCGCGGCATCGGCCGAGGTGTTCGCGGTGATCAAGCTGCTCGGCGCCGCGTACCTGGTCTACCTGGGTGCGCGCGCGTTGATCGCTGCGCGGCGGGGCGCCTATCAGCAGCTCGGCGCCCGATCCGAGGGCACGGTCGGGATGGCTGCCGGGATGCGCGACGGGTTGGTGACCAACCTGTTCAACCCGAAGGTCGCGGTGTTCTACCTGGCGCTGCTGCCGCAGTTCCTCCCGACCGGCGCCACGGCGTGGCAGACGGTGCTGCTCGCCACCGCAGCCGCCGCCGTGACCGCGAGCTGGTTCGCCCTGCTGGCCGTGGTGATCGGCGCGCTGCGGCGATTCCTGACCTCGATCCGCGTCCGACGGATCATGGACGCGGTCTTCGGGGCGCTCCTCGTCGCACTGGGCGTGCGGGTCGCCGCGTTGGCGTAGAGGTCGCCGAACGCCAGCAAGGTGGCTCTCCCTGCGTATCGCGCAGGCAGAGCCACCTTGTCGGCAAACGACGCACGAGCCCGGTCGGCACCCTTCCCCAGGTGCCGAACGTCACTGCGCCGGACGTGCCTCCGGGGGCAGCACACCCCAGCTGATCAGCTGGTCGGTGAGCTCGCCGGGGGTCATGTCGTAGATGATCGACAGCGACCGGAGGTCCTCCGAGCGGATCGAGAGCACCTTGCCGTTGTAGTCACCGCGCTGGCTCTGGATCGCTGCGGCGTAGCGGGCCAGCGGGCCGACCTTGTCGGCCGGGAGCTGTTGCAGCCGCTCCAGGTTGATGACGATCTTCGTGGCCGGCTCGGAGCCGGAGGGGATGCGCCCCTCAGGCAGCAGTTCGGCCACCGGGACGCCGTAGAAGTCGGCGAGCTCGGCCAGCTTCTGCACCGTGACGGCCCGGTCGCCGCGCTCGTAGGAGCCCACGACGACCGCCTTCCAGCGGCCCCCGGACTTCTGCTCGACGCCGTGCAGCGACAGTCCCTGCTGCTGCCGGATGGCGCGGAGCTTCCCGCCGAGCGCCTTGGCGTAGTCGCCCATGTGGCGACCTCCTCACTTGCGTTCTGTCGTCGGCCGCGGGACCGACGGGTCGTGACGGTGGGTATGGGGTGGGCTGGGGTGCGTCGGGGGAGCGCCGCACCGGGTACTGCAGTCCGTGGCGGTGCCCCCCGCATTCCGCGGCCACCCTGGATGCAGTGGATCAATACGGAGAGTAATCATGCGCTTGCGGGGGCGATCGGTCAAGTTCGTCAGACCCCGATCGGGGTAGACACGCCCGAGATCACTCGAACGGCTGATCGACACCGGCCCCCCTGCCGTCATTCGCACCTCGCCCCACGTCTGCATCGTGTCAGCCTGTCGTTCGCCCTCTGCCGGGTGGGTGTCCTCACGTGCTGCGTTGCATTTCCGGCACCGCTGATACGGTCGACCGGACCGGTTCCTTTAAGACCCGTCCGGTGAGGCGGGGAAGGAGACAACTCGTGACGGACGACCGTCGCGGGGGCCCGGCAGACGCTGGAACGGAGCAAGGCTCGCCCGCCCGCGAGTTGCTCAGCGCTGCCGATGTCACCCGCACCATTGCGCGCATCGCGCACCAGATCATCGAAAAGGTCGCCGATCCTGCCGGCGGCCTCGGTCACACCGTGTTGATCGGGATCCCCACCCGCGGCACCACGCTGGCCGTGCGGCTCGGCGCCGCCATCGCCGAGTTCTCCGGCACGACGCTCCCCGTCGGCTCGGTCGACGCGACGCTCTACCGCGACGATCTGCGCCGGCGCCCGACCCGCCCGCTCGGTGCCACCGACGTGCCGGACGGCGGCATCGACGACGCACTGGTCGTCCTCGTCGACGACGTGCTGATGTCGGGCCGCACCGTCCGCGCGGCCCTGGACGCGCTGGCCGAGCACGGCCGACCGCGAGCCGTCCAGCTGGCCGTGCTCGTGGACCGTGGGCACCGGGAGCTGCCGATCCGCGCGGACTACGTCGGCAAGAACGTGCCGACCGCCCGCGACGAGCAGATCCTCGTGCGGTTCGCCGAGACCGACGGATCCGACGGCGTCGCGCTGCGCAAGGCCCCGTCGGAGAGCGCGGAGGACCCGGCATGAAGCACCTGTTGTCCGTCACCGACCTCGACGCCGCGGCTGCGACCGGTCTGCTCGACACCGCAGCCCGGCTGAAGCAGGCGCTGCTGGGCCGGGAGGTGCGCAAGCTGCCGACCCTGCGCGGCCGCACCGTCATCACGATGTTCTACGAGGACTCCACCCGCACCCGGGTGTCGTTCGAGATCGCCGGCAAGTGGATGAGCGCCGACACCGTGAACGTCAGCGCGAAGGGCTCGTCGGTGTCGAAGGGCGAGTCGCTGCGCGACACGTCGCTCACGCTCTCGGCCATGGGTGCCGACTGCGTCATCGTGCGCCACCCGGCCTCGGGATCGGCCCACCGGATCGCCGCCTGGGCCGACCGCGACCAGGAGACGACGGGCACGCACACGTCGGTCGTCAACGCCGGCGACGGCACCCACGAGCACCCCACCCAGGCGCTGCTCGACGCGGCCACCATCCGCGAGCGGCTCGGCGGCATCGCCGGCCGCCGGATCGGCATCGTCGGCGACGTGCTGCACAGCCGGGTCGCCCGGTCCAACGTGTTCCTGCTGGCCACGCTCGGCGCCGAGGTGGTGCTGATCGCGCCGCCGACGCTGCTGCCGGTCGGGGTCGCGGAGTGGCCGTGCCGGGTCAGCCCGGTGCTCGACGCCGAGCTCCCGTCGCTGGACGCGGTGATGATGCTGCGCGTGCAGGCCGAGCGGATGCACGGCTCGTTCTTCCCTTCGTCGCGGGAGTACGCGATCGGTTACGGCCTCTCGGCCGACCGGGCTGCGCTGCTGCCCGAGCACGCGATCGTCATGCACCCCGGACCGATGGTCCGCGGCATGGAGATCGCACCGTCCGTCGCCGACTCCCCGTCGGCGGCGATCCTCGGCCAGGTCCGCAACGGCGTGCACGTGCGGATGGCCGTCCTGTACCACCTGCTTGCCGGAGCCACCTCGTGACACTTCTGATCCGCAACGCCCGCCCCTACGGCGAGGACGCCGTCGACCTCCTCGTCGAGGACGGCGTGATCACCGCGATCGGCACCGACCTCGACGCGCCCGAGGGCGCCGAGGTCCTCGCCGCCGACGGGCAGGTCCTGCTGCCCGGTTTCGTCGACCTGCACACCCACCTGCGCGAGCCCGGCGGCGAGGAGTCAGAGACCATCGCCAGCGGCTCGGCCGCCGCCGCGCTGGGCGGCTACACCGCGGTGTTCGCGATGCCCAACACCGAGCCGGTGGCCGACAGCGACGTCGTCTGCGAGCACGTGCGGCGCCGCGGCGCCGAGGTCGGACTGGTCGACGTGCACCCGGTCGGCGCGGTCACCGTCGGGCTCGAGGGCGTGAAGATGGCCGAGCTGGGCACCATGGCCCACAGCCGCGCTCAGGTGCGCATGTTCTCCGACGACGGTCGCTGCGTGCACGACCCGGTGATCATGCGCCGGGCGTTGGAGTACGCCTCCGCGCTGGACGTCGTGATCGCCCAGCACGCCGAGGACCACCGGCTCACCACCGGCGCCCAGGCCCACGAGGGCGTGGTGGCCTCCCGGTTGGGCCTGGCCGGCTGGCCGGCCACCGCAGAGGAGACGATCGTCGCCCGCGACTGCGCGCTGGCCCGCGAGGCCGGCGCGGCACTGCACGTCTGCCACGTCTCCTCCGCCCGCACGATCGACGTGCTGCGCGCGGCGAAGGCGCAGGGCGTGCGGGTGAGCGCCGAGGTCACCCCGCACCACCTGCTGCTCACCGACGCGCGGCTGACCGGCTACGACCCCGTCAACAAGGTCAATCCGCCGCTGCGCACCGGGAGCGACACCGAGGCGATGCGCGCCGCGCTCGCCGAGGGCGTCATCGACGTGGTGGCCACCGACCACGCCCCGCACGCCGCGCAGTACAAGGACACCGAGTGGTCCGCGGCCAAGCCGGGGATGCTCGGCCTGCAGACCGCGTTGTCGGTCGTCGTGCACACGATGGTGGAACCGGGGCTGCTGGACTGGCGCGGAGTGGCCAGAGTGATGTCCGAGCGGCCCGCCGAGATCGGCAACCTGCCCGACCACGGCCGGCCGATCGAGGCGGGCGAGCCCGCCAACCTGGTGCTCGTCGATGCCGACGGCGTGTGGACGGTGCGCGGCGACAAGCTCGCTAGCAGGGCGGCGAACACGCCCTACGAGGGCATGCGGCTGCCGGCGACGGTGACCGCCACCATCCTGCGCGGCCGCGTCACCGCACGGAACGGAGAGATCGCATGACGGCCCTACTGGTTCTCGAGGACGGGCGGATCTTCCGCGGCGAGGCCTACGGCGCCACCGGCACCGCGCTGGGCGAGGCGGTGTTCACCACCGGCATGACCGGCTACCAGGAGACGCTGACCGACCCGAGCTACCACGGCCAGATCGTGGTGCAGACCGCGCCGATGATCGGCAACACCGGCTGGAACGACGAGGACGACGAGTCCAGCGGCATCCAGGTCGCCGGGTACGCGGTGCGCGACCCTGCGCGGAGGCCGTCGAACTGGCGGGCCACTGGCAGCCTCGACGACGCGCTGCGCACGCAGGGGATCGTCGGAATCTCGGGCATCGACACCCGTTCGCTGGTGCGGCACCTGCGCGAGCAGGGCGCCATGCGCTCCGGGGTGTTCTCCGGTGATGCGCTGGCGGGCGACGCCGAGTTGGTCGCACGGGTGCAGGCGAGCCCACGGATGGAGGGCGCCGATCTCTACGGCGCCGTCACCACGAAGGAGCCCTACGTCGTCGCGGCTGCGGGGGAGCGGCGCTTCCGCGTGGCCGCCCTCGACGTCGGGATCAAGTTCAACACGCCGCGGATGATGGCCGAGCGCGGCATCGAGACCCACGTGCTGCCGGCCGACTCGCCGTTCTCCGCGATCACCGAGCTGGCCCCGGACGGGCTGTTCGTCGCGAACGGGCCGGGTGACCCGGCCACCGCCGACAAGCCCGTCGCGCTGGTGCAGCAGGCACTGGCGGCCGACATCCCGGTGTTCGGCATCTGCTTCGGCAACCAGATCCTGGCCCGCGCGCTGGGCCGCGGCACCTACAAGATGCGCTACGGCCACCGCGGCATCAACATCCCCGTCGTCGAGCACGACACCGGGCGGGTGGCGATCACCTCGCAGAACCATGGCTTCGCCGTCGAGGGCGAGGCGCGCGAGGAGTGGGAGAGCCCGTACGGGCGCGCCCGCGTGACCCACACCTGCCCGAACGACGGCTGCGTCGAGGGCGTGGCGCTCTCCAGCGGACGTGCGTTCAGCGTGCAGTACCACCCGGAGGCGGCGGCCGGCCCGCACGACGCGGCTCCGCTCTTCGACCAGTTCGTGCAGCTCATGGGGGGTGGACGCTGATGCCCCGCCGCGAGGACATCCGGCACGTGATGGTGATCGGGTCCGGCCCGATCGTCATCGGTCAGGCGTGCGAGTTCGACTACTCCGGCACCCAGGCCTGCCGTGTGCTGCGGGCCGAGGGCATCCGGGTCTCGCTGGTGAACTCGAACCCGGCGACGATCATGACCGACCCGGAGTTCGCCGACGCCACCTACATCGAGCCGATCACCCCGGAGTTCGTCGAGCAGGTCATCGCCGCCGAGCGCCCGGACGCGATCCTGGCCACCCTGGGCGGGCAGACGGCGCTCAACACCGCCGTCGCGCTGCACGAGCGCGGGGTGCTGGAGAAGTACGGCGTGGAGCTGATCGGTGCCGACATCGACGCGATCCAGCGCGGTGAGGACCGGCTCAAGTTCAAGGACATCGTCCTCTCGGTCGGCGGCGAGGTGCCGCGCAGCGCCGTCTGCCACACGATGGACGAGGTCCGGGCTGCGGTCGCCGAGCTGGGCCTGCCCGTCGTCATCCGCCCGTCGTTCACGATGGGCGGGCTGGGCTCGGGCATGGCGCACAACGAGGCGGATCTCGAGCGGCTCGCCGGCGGCGGGCTCGAGGCCTCGCCCGTCACCGAGGTGCTGATCGAGGAGTCGGTGCTCGGCTGGAAGGAGTTCGAGCTCGAGCTGATGCGCGACCACCACGACAACGTCGTGGTCGTCTGCTCGATCGAGAACATCGACCCGATGGGCGTGCACACCGGCGACTCGATCACCGTGGCCCCGGCGATGACGCTCACCGACCGCGAGTACCAGCACATGCGCGACGTCGGCATCGACGTGCTGCGCGCCGTCGGCGTCGAGACCGGTGGCTGCAACATCCAGTTCGCGGTCAACCCGGAGACCGGGCGCCTGGTCGTGATCGAGATGAACCCGCGGGTGTCGCGGTCGTCGGCGCTGGCGTCGAAGGCCACGGGCTTCCCGATCGCCAAGATCGCCGCGAAGCTCGCCGTCGGCTACACGCTCGACGAGATCCGCAACGACATCACCGGCGAGACCCCGGCCGCGTTCGAGCCCACCCTCGACTACGTGGTGGTGAAGATCCCGCGGTTCGCGTTCGAGAAGTTCCCCGGCGCCGATCCCGAGCTGACCACGACGATGAAGTCGGTCGGCGAGGCCATGGCGATGGGCCGCTCGTTCGGCGAGGCGTTCGGCAAGGCGCTGCGCTCGATGGAGACCACGTCGGTCGGCTTCTGGACCGCCCCCGATCCCGACGGCGAACCCGATGTCGTGCTGCCCACCGACGGGCGGATCTACGCCGTCGAGCGGGCGCTGCGCGGCGGCGCGTCGGTCACCGACGTGGCCAGGGCCTCGGGCATCGACCCGTGGTTCGTCGACCAGATCCAGGCGTTCGTCGAGCTGCGACAGGACGTCCTCGACGCGCCGGTGCTCGACGCGGCGCTGATCCGCCGGGCCAAGCGCGCCGGGGTCTCCGACCGGCAGCTGGCCGGCCTGCGGCCCGAGTTCGCCGGCGAGGACGGGGTGCGCTCGCTGCGCCATCGCCTGGGCATCCGGCCGGTCTACAAGACCGTCGACACGTGCGCGGCGGAGTTCGCCGCGAAGACGCCGTACCACTACAGCGCCTACGAGACCGATCCCGCGGCCGAGTCCGAGATCGCGCCGCAGACCGAGAAGCCGAAGGTGCTCATCCTCGGCTCCGGGCCGAACCGGATCGGGCAGGGCATCGAGTTCGACTACTCGTGCGTGCACGCGGTGATGGCGCTGCGCGAGGCCGGGTTCGAGACCGTGATGGTCAACTGCAACCCGGAGACGGTGTCGACCGACTACGACACCGCCGACCGCCTCTACTTCGAGCCGCTGACCTTCGAGGACGTCCTGGAGGTGGTGCACGCCGAGCAGCAGAGCGGCACCGTCGCGGGTGTGATCGTGCAGCTGGGTGGGCAGACCCCGCTCGGGCTCGCGCAGCGGCTCACCGAGGCCGGGGTGCCGGTCGTCGGCACGTCCGCGGCGGCCATCGACCTGGCCGAGGACCGTGGCGCGTTCGGAGAGGTGCTGCGCAAGGCGGGTCTGCCGGCCCCCGAGTACGGCATGGCCACGTCGTTCGACGAGGCCCGCGCGATCGCCGCGCGCATCGGCTACCCAGTGCTCGTCCGGCCCTCGTACGTGCTCGGCGGCCGCGGCATGGAGATCGTCTACGACGACGAGACGCTGGCCGGGTACATCTCCCGCGCCACGACGATCTCGCAGGACCGGCCGGTGCTGGTCGACCGGTTCCTCGACGACGCCGTCGAGATCGACGTCGACGCGCTGTGCGACGGCAACGAGGTGTACCTCGGCGGTGTGATGGAACACATCGAGGAGGCCGGGGTGCACTCGGGCGACTCGTCGTGCGCGCTGCCGCCGATCACGCTCGGCCGTTCGGTGCTGGAGAACGTGCGCCGATCCACGGAGGCCATCGCGGCCGGCGTGGGCGTGCGCGGGCTGCTCAACGTGCAGTACGCGCTGCACGGCGACACCCTCTACGTGCTGGAGGCCAACCCGCGGGCCTCGCGCACGGTGCCGTTCGTGTCGAAAGCGACGGCGGTGCCGCTGGCCAAGGCGGCGGCCCGGATCGCGCTCGGCGCGACGATCGCCGAGCTGCGCGCCGAAGGCATGCTGCCGGCCGTGGGCGACGGCGGCAACCCGCCGCCCGACGGTCCGGTGGCGGTGAAGGAGGCGGTGCTGCCGTTCCACCGCTTCCGCACCAAGGACGGGCAGGGTGTGGACTCGCTGCTGGGCCCGGAGATGAAGTCGACGGGCGAGGTGATGGGCTTCGACGCTTCCTTCGGCGCAGCGTTCGCCAAGTCGCAGGCCGCGGCGTACGGCTCGCTGCCCACGTCGGGCCGGGTGTTCGTCTCGATCGCCGACCGCGACAAGCGGGCCATGGTGTTCCCGGTGCTGCGGCTGGCCGACCTCGGGTTCGAGGTGCTCGCCACCGAGGGCACGGCGGAGGTGCTGCGGCGACACGGCGTGCAGGTCACGGTGGTGCGCAAGCACTTCGAGGCCACGGCCGAGCAACCCGCGACGGTGCTCGACCAGATCCTGGCCGGCGAGGTCGACCTGATCATCAACACGCCGTACGGCAACTCCGGGCCGCGCATCGACGGCTACGAGATCCGGGCGGCCGCCGTCTCGCGCGGTGTGCCGTGCATCACCACGGTCGCCGGTGCGGCCGCCGCGGTGCAGGGGATCGAGGCGATGAAGGCCGGCAAGATCGGGGTGCGCTCGCTGCAGGACGCCCACGCGGCGCTGCGGAAGGCACGGGCATGACGCGCTTCGGGGAGCGGCTCGCCGCGGCGGTGGCGACCCACGGCACGCTGTGCGCCGGGATCGACCCGCATCCGGGTCTCCTGGCCGCCTGGGACCTCACCGACGACGCCGACGGGCTCGAGTCGTTCGCCGCGGCGTGCGTCGAGGCGTTCGCCGGGCACGTCGGCGTGGTGAAGCCGCAGTCGGCGTTCTTCGAACGGCACGGCTCCGCCGGCATCGCCGTGCTGGAGCAGCTGCTCGACGCCTTCGTCGATTCGTCGACCCTGGTGCTGCTGGACGTCAAGCGGGGCGACATCGACTCCACGATGGACGCCTACGCCGATGCCTACCTCGCGGAGAAGGCGCCACTGGGCGCCGACGCGGTCACGCTCAGCCCGTACCTCGGGTTCGGCTCGCTCGCGCCCGGGCTGGCCGCGGCCGCGACCGCAGGTCGGGGCGTGTTCGTGCTGGCCCGCACGTCCAACCCGGAGGGTGGCGAGGTGCAGCTCGCCACCGTGGACGGGCGCACCGTCGCGCAGCAGATCGTCGACACCGCGGCCGAGCTGAACGCGGGCGCGGAGCCACTGGGGGACGTCGGGATCGTCGTTGGCGCCACGCACGACCACGGCCTCGACCTGAGCCGCCTCAACGGGCCTGTACTGGCGCCCGGGCTGGGCGCGCAGGGGGCCGGGCCCGCCGACCTGGCACGGCGGTTCACGGGGCTCAACGGGGTCGTGCTGGGCGCCGCGTCCCGCTCGGTGCTCCGGGCCGGCCCGGAGCCGGCCGCTCTGCGCACGGCGGCGCTGCGGCTGCGCGACGAGGTGGAGGCCGCCCGGCGCGCGGGGTGATCCCCGTCGCACGGCGCTGCGTTTCAGGCGGCGGCTGCACTCCAAGAGGGCGCTGCGCTCGATCAGTGCGTAACTCTCCATCAGAGCGCAGCGGGCGTGCCGGTGCGTGGCGGATCGCGGCGACCTGGCCTTTCGGATCGGAGGGCCGTCGACCGCGTCGGCGTCCGACCGCGTACGCCCAGGTCCGGGCTGTGCCGCTCGTCGTCCCGACGAACGGTCGATCCGTCATGGGCTCGTCGATGGCTGAACCGTTGCGCGGTCCAGGACATGCGGTGAACGGGGCGCGTCGGAGTCGATCCGACGACGTAGTCGTGCTATCACCGTTATGGGTGATCGAAGCGACAAACACACAGGTGGCACCCCGGTTCCGGGATCGCGCAGTCGATGAGTACGTTCGGATCTCGTACCGCTCGGGCCTGGTCCAACCAGTGCCCCGGTGGCCGGTGTGAAGCGCACCCCGGGAACGCAGGAAACGAACGACGGAGGAGACAGTGGCCCTTCCCCAGCTGACCGAGGAACAGCGTGCCGAGGCCTTGCAGAAGGCCGCTGCGGCGCGCCGTGCCAGGGCCGAGCTGAAGAACAAGCTCAAGACCGGAGGCACCACCCTGCCGGAGGTGCTCAAGCAGTCCGACACCGACAACATCCTGGGCAAGATGAAGGTCTCGGCGCTGCTCGAGGCCATGCCGGGGGTCGGCAAGGTCCGTGCCGCTCAGATCATGGAGCGGCTGGAGATCGCGCCTTCGCGGCGTCTGCGCGGCCTGGGCGACCGGCAGCGCAAGGCGCTGCTCGCCGACTTCGAGGGGTGAGCGGGTCGCCGCGGTCCGATTCGATGTCCGATTCGAAGTCTGAGTCGATGTCGCAGCCGCGGCCGCACGAGCCCCGGAGGGGCCGGCTGATCGTTCTCGCCGGCCCCTCCGGCGTCGGTAAGTCCAGCGTCGTCACGGCGCTGCGGGTGGCCCTGCCGGAGATGTACTTCTCCGTCTCGGCCACCACCCGCGACCCGCGCCCCGGCGAGGTCGACGGGGTGCACTACCGGTTCGTCGGTCCGGCCGGCTTCGCGGAGCTCATCGAGCGCGACGAGCTGCTGGAGTGGGCCGAGATCCACGGCGGGCTGCAGCGGTCCGGCACGCTGCGGGCGCCCGTCGAGGACGCCATCGCGGCGGGGCGCCCGGTGCTGGTGGAGGTCGACCTGCACGGCGCGCGCGCCGTCAAGGCGGCGCTTCCCGAGTCCGTCACGGTCTTCCTCCTGCCGCCGTCGTGGGACGAGCTGGCGCGACGTCTGCGAGGCCGCGGGACCGAATCTCCCGAGCAGTACGAGCGCCGTCTGGTCACCGCGAAGGAGGAGCTCGCCTCCGCCGACGAGTTCGATGTGCGCATCGTGAACGACGACGTGCAGGCCGTTGTCAAGCAATTGGTAGACTTGCTGGTCGGCTGACCTCAGCCGGCCGATTTCCAGCTAGGAGTTGCTGAGTGAGCATGCCGCTGACCGCCCCCGCTGCCGGCGCCGTTCCGGAGGGCATCACCAATCCTCCGATCGACGACCTGCTCGGCCAGGTGAGCTCGAAGTACGCGCTCGTCATCTACGCCGCCAAGCGCGCACGCCAGATCAACGACTACTACTCGCAGCTGGGCGAAGGCCTGCTCGAGTACGTCGGCCCGCTCGTCGAGCCGGGCCCGCGCGAGAAGCCGCTGTCGATCGCCATGCGCGAGATCCAGGCCGGTCTTCTCGAGCACACCGAAGGCGAGCAGTAGCCGCCATGGCCATCCCCGAGCCCGCCCGCGTGGTGCTCGGGGTGGCAGGCGGCATCGCCGCCTACAAGAGCGCCGAGGTGCTGCGCCGGTTCACCGAGTCCGGTCACCGGGTCCGGGTGATGCCCACCCCGTCGGCCCTGGAGTTCGTCGGCGCAGCCACCTTCGAGGCCCTGTCCGGGCAGCCCGTCCACACCGGGGTCTTCTCCGACGTGCCCGAGGTGCCGCACGTGCGGCTGGGCAAGGAGGCCGATCTGGTCGTCGTCGCTCCGGCGACGGCCGATCTGCTGGCCAGGGCCGCCCACGGGCGCGCCGACGACCTGCTCACCGCCACCCTGCTCACCGCGCGGTGCCCGGTGCTGTTCGTGCCGGCGATGCACACCGAGATGTGGGAGCACCCGGCCACCCGCGCCAACGTGGCGCTGCTGCGCTCGCGCGGCGCCATGGTGATGGAGCCCGCCGCAGGCCGGCTCACCGGCGCCGACACGGGCGCCGGTCGCCTCCCGGATCCCGTCCAGATCGTGGAGCTGGGTCGGCTGCTGCTCGAACGCGCCGACGCGCTGCCGCACGATCTCGCGGGTCGGCGCGTCGTGGTGTCCGCCGGTGGCACCCGTGAGGCGTTGGACCCGGTGCGCTTCCTCGGCAACCGCTCGTCGGGCCGGCAGGGCTATGCGCTGGCCGCGGTCGCCGCGCAGCGCGGCGCGGCCGTCACGCTGGTGGCCGCGCACACCGCCGACCTGCCCGACCCGGCTGCCGTCGAGGTGGTGCGGGCCGGATCGGCGCTGGAGCTGCGCGATGCCATGCACGCCGCGGTGAAGGGCGCCGACGCCGTCGTCATGGCGGCCGCGGTGGCCGACTTCCGCCCCGTCTCGCTCGCGGGCCACAAGATCAAGAAGACCGGGTCCGATCCCGACCCGCTGGTGCTCACCACCAACCCGGACATCCTGGTCGAGCTGGTGGGAGCCCGCGAGCCGGGTCAGATCGTGGTCGGCTTCGCCGCCGAGACGGGCGACGCGGCCGGCGACGCGTTGCACCACGGCCGCCAGAAGCTGCAGCGCAAGGGCTGCGACCTGCTCGTCGTCAACACGGTCGGCGATGGCATGGCGTTCGAGGTGCCCGACAACGCCGGCTGGCTACTGGGCTCCGACGGTGCCGAGTCGGTGCTGGCGTCCGGGTCCAAGGCATTGCTGGCGTCCCGCGTCTGGGACGCCGTCGCCGCCCGGCTGCGCACCCCGTAGAGCGCAGCCGAGCGGACGGCAGGTCGTCGGCGTCAGCCGATCAGGCCGATGCGCCGCGGGGCCGCGGCCTCGGGCGCGGTGTCGCGGTAGCCGGCTTCTTCGTCGTCGCTGCCGGCGGAATCGCGATCGGTGTACTTGCGGGCGGTGTCCGAGTCGTCCGCGTCGTCGCTGTCGTTCCCGGGTTTCGCCGGGGTCGCCCGCGGCGCTGTGCTGGGCTTCGACGGGGCAGCGCCGGCGTCGTCGCCGGAGCCGGAACCGGAGCTGGTGTCGTCGCCCGGCTCGGTGGACTTCGGGACGCGGCCGCCGCCGCGCTCGACGGGAGCGCGCGGGGTGTGCCCGCCGACCTCGACGTACTCCTGCGCGGCCCAGCCCTTGAGCGAGGTGAGCTCGACGAACCCGTTCTTCGTGGCGCCGACCTTCACGGTCGTGCCGCGCTTGCACAAGGTGATGATGCGGGCGTCGGGCTTCGGCTCGGCGCGGACGTTCACGTTGTCGGTGCAGGTGCCGCTGCCTTCGGCGGCGTCCGCGACCGCGACGGTCATGACGGTCGCGGCGCCGACGGCAACCACAGCGCCGGCGACTGCCACGGCACGGGCATGACGCCGGATCGCCGTGACGGGTCCGCGTAGACGGTCGTCCATGGCTCGGTCCTCCGGTTCTCGGTCGATGTGGGTCTCACGGGGACCAACGAGTCAGACCGTTACCGATTCGCTACCGCGCGTGACTTCAGCCGAAGGGGGACATGACTCACGGCGTGTCGCCGTCGAGATCACTCACCGTGGTCGACGGGTGACCTTGGCGGCATCGACGGAGGTCGCCCCGGCCGGTCCACTACGCTCACAGAGCGATACCTCTCACGCCCGCCGTGCAGAAGCCGGCCGGGCAGGACTGCAGACGCAGAATGGTGGGGAACTCTGGTGGCGAGCGCAGGACGACGGCTGTTCACGAGCGAGTCGGTGACCGAGGGTCATCCCGACAAGATGTGCGACGCGATCAGCGACGGCATCCTCGACGCCCTGCTGACGGAGGATCCCCGCAGCCGGGTCGCGGTCGAGACGATGATCACCACCGGCCAGGTGCACGTCGCCGGTGAGGTCACCACCACCGCGTACGCCGACATCCCGCAGATCGTGCGCGACACGGTGCTGAGGATCGGCTACGACTCCTCGGCCAAGGGCTTCGACGGCACGTCCTGCGGCGTCAACGTCGCCATCGGCTCCCAGTCGCCCGACATCGCCCAGGGCGTCGACACGGCGTACGAGAGCCGCGTCGAGCTGTCCGAGGACGAGATCGCCCGCCAGGGTGCCGGCGACCAGGGCCTGATGTTCGGCTACGCCAACACCGACACCCCCGAGCTGCTGCCGCTGCCGATCGCGCTGGCCCACCGGCTCGCCCGCAGGCTCGCCGCGGTCCGCAAGGACGGCGTACTGCCCTACCTGCGGCCCGACGGCAAGACCCAGGTCACCATCGAGTACGCCGGCGACAAGGCCGTCCGCCTCGACACCGTGGTCGTGTCGAGCCAGCACGCCGCCGACGTCGACCTCGACGGCCTGCTCGCGCCCGACGTGCTCCAGTACGTCGTGCAGCCGGAGCTCGAGGGGCTCGGCCTCGACACCTCGGACGTGCGCCTGCTGGTGAACCCGACCGGCCGCTTCGTCACCGGCGGCCCGATGGGCGACGCCGGCCTCACCGGTCGCAAGATCATCGTCGACACCTACGGCGGGTTCGCCCGCCACGGTGGCGGCGCGTTCTCCGGCAAGGACCCGTCGAAGGTCGACCGGTCGGCCGCGTACGCGATGCGCTGGGTGGCGAAGAACGCCGTCGCGGCCGGTCTGGCCGAGCGGATCGAGGTCCAGATCGCGTACGCGATCGGCAAGGCGGCCCCCGTCGGCCTGTTCGTCGAGACGTTCGGCACCGAGCAGGTCGACCCGGCGAAGATCCAGGCCGCGATCAGCGAGGTCTTCGACCTGCGTCCGGCCGCGATCATCCGCGACCTCGACCTGCTGCGCCCGATCTACGCCCCGACCGCCGCGTACGGCCACTTCGGCCGCACCGACATCGACCTGCCGTGGGAGCGCACCGACCGCGCCGACGCGCTGCGGGCGCTGGCCGGCGCCTGACGGATCCACGCCTGCAAGACCGAACGGCCCTTCCGTGCGCGACGTGCACGGAGGGGCCGTTCGTTCGTGAGGTGACGGGCCGCCGGTGGCGTCGGGGCAGGCATCTAGTGTCCCGGTCGTGCCTGTTGCGACCCGTCCCGCGAACCGGGGGGAGTGGCGCCCGGCCCCGGTGGCGCCGGTCGCTCGGGTCGTCGTGGACGTGCCGCTGACGCACCTGGACCGCACGTTCGACTACCGCATCCCGGAGCACCTGGACGTGGACGCCCAGCCCGGGGTGCGGATCAAGGTGCGGTTCTCCGGGCGGCTCGTCGACGGGTTCGTGATCGAGCGCGCCGAGACAACCGAGCACGTCGGCGAGCTGGCGTGGGTGGAGCGCCTGGTGTCGCGGGAGCGGGTGCTGACGCCCGAGATCGCGGCGTTGTGCCGGCTCGTCGCCGACCGCGGTGCCGGAATGCTGTGCGACGTGCTGCGGCTGGCCGTGCCGCCGCGGCACGCGCGCGTCGAGGCGGAGGAGCCGCGGGAGCGTGTCCCGCACGCCGTCGACGCACCGGATCCTGCCGGGTGGGCGCGCTACCGGCACGGCACCGCGCTGCTGGACGCGCTCGGTGCCGGGAAGGGTGCGCACGCGGTGTGGCAGGCGTTGCCGGGGGAGGAGTGGGCGACCCGCCTCGCCGAGGCCGCGGCCGCCACCGTGGCGAGCGGGCGGGGCGCGCTGGTCGTCGTGCCCGACCAGCGCGACGTCGCGGTCCTGCACGACGCGTGCGCCGCCGCGGTGGGTGCGGACGCCGTCGTCGCGCTCACCGCCGATCTGGGGCCCGCCGAGCGCTACCGGCGCTGGCTAGCCGTGCGCCGCGGCGCCGTGCCCGTGGCGATCGGCACCCGGGCGACCGCGTTCGCCCCGGTCGCCGATCTGGGACTCGTCGCGGTGTGGGACGACGGCGACGACTCGCACGCCGAACCGCGAGCCCCGTACCCGCACGTCCGCGACGTGCTGGTGCAGCGCGCGCACGCCAGCGGCGCGGCGCTGCTGGTCGGTGGGTACGCGCGCACCGCGGAGGGACAGCTGCTGGTCGAGTCGAGGTGGGCGCGCGAGGTGGTGGCCGAGCGGGCCACCGTGCGCGACGCGATGCCGCGGATCATCGCCATCGGCGAGACCACGGCCCAGGAGGAGCGAGATGCCGCGCTCCGCGCCGCGCGCCTCCCGCACCCGGCGTTCGAGGCGGCCAGGGCGGCGCTCGATGCGGGCCGTCCTGTGCTCGTCCAGGTGCCGCGGGCCGGATACGTGCCGTGGCTGGCGTGTGCCCAGTGCCGCGACAGCGCGCGCTGCCGGCACTGCGCAGGCCCGTTGGGCCTGCCCGTCGGTGCGCGTGAGGACGCGGCGGCGTTGCCGCACTGTCGCTGGTGCGGGCGGGCCGAGCCGGCGTTCCGCTGCGGGAACTGCGGATCGCGACGGTTGCGCGCGGCCGTCGTCGGCTCCGGGCGGACCGCAGAGGAGCTGGGTCGTGCCTTCCCGGGAGTGCAGGTGCGCTCGTCCGGCGGCGGGGTCGCCGTGCTGGACGCCGCCGACGCCCGTCCCGAGCTGGTGGTGGCCACGCCGGGCGCCGAGCCGCGCGTCGAGGGCGGCTACGGCGCCGCCCTGCTACTCGACGGGTGGGCGCTGCTGGCCAGGGCGGATCTGCGGGTGGTGGAGGAGACGTTGCGCCGCTGGATGGCCGCCGCCGCGCTCGTGGTGCCGCAGGGCGCCGGTGGGCGGGTCGTGGTGATGGCGCCGTCGGACATGCCGGTCGTGCAGGCACTGGTCCGCTGGGACCCGGTGGGCCATGCCGCGGCCGAGCTCGCATCGCGCACCGAGGTGGGGTTCCCGCCGGCGGTGCGCATGGCCGCGGTCGAGGGCCATGCCGCTGCCGTGGCGAGTGTGGTGGACCAGGTGGAGAAGCAGCTCGGCGCCGGCGTGGAGGTGCTGGGACCGGTGGAGATCGAGCCCGATCCGCGCGCGGAGTCCGCCGAACCGGAGGAGCGGGCGCTGCTGCGCGTGCGCCGCACCGACGGCAGGTCGCTGGCGACCGCGCTGCACGCCGCCCAGGCCGCCCGCACCGCCCGCAAGGCCACCGACGTGGTGCGGGTGCGGCTGGACCCGGCAGAAGTCGGGTGAGATCGGGTGAGCGATCGATGGCCGACGCCGCCTGGCAGAATGGATCGACGTGACCGTCACGCCGATCCGGCTCTTCGGCGACCCCGTCCTGCGCACCCCCGCGGTGCCGGTGACCACGTTCGACGCCGAGCTGCGCAAGCTCGTCACCGACCTCACCGACAGCATGCACGAGGCGGGCGGCGCCGGGCTGGCCGCGCCGCAGCTGGGGGTGTCGCTGCGGGTGTTCACCTTCAACTGCGACGGGTTCGAGGGGCACCTCGTCAACCCGACCTTCGACGTCGTCGGCGACGAGGAGCAGCTCGGCCCGGAGGGCTGCCTGTCGATCCCCGGCCTCGCCTGGGACTGCCGCCGGCACCTGCACGTCGTGGCGAAGGGCTGGGACCAGCACGGTGAGCCGCTGACCGTGGAGGGCAGCGAGCTGCTGGCCCGCTGCATCCAGCACGAGACCGACCACCTCGACGGCGTGCTCTTCGTCGACCGGCTCGACGCCGAGACCCGCAAGCTCGCGATGGCCGAGATCCGGGCCGCCGAGTGGTTCGGCGCCCCGCCCGTGGTGAAGCAGAGCCCGCATCCACTCTTCGGGGCCGGGCGATGAGGCTCGTGTTCGCGGGCACGCCCGCGCCGGCGCTGCCGGCGCTGCGGGCGCTGTTGGAGTCGAGCCGCCACGAGGTCGTCGCGGTCGTGACCAGGCCCGACGCGCCGTCCGGGCGGGGTCGCAAGCTGGTCCGCTCCCCGATCGGCGCGCTGGCCGACGAGGCCGGGATCCCCGTGCTCACCCCTGGCAGGCCGCGCGAGCCGGAGTTCCTCGACGCCTTGCGCGCACTGGAGCCGGACTGCTGCCCGGTCGTCGCCTACGGCGCGTTGATCCCGCGGCCGGTGCTCGACGTGCCCCGCCACGGGTGGGTCAACCTGCACTTCTCGCTGCTGCCGGCGTGGCGCGGCGCCGCACCCGTCCAGGCGGCGATCCGGGTCGGCGACGACGTCACCGGCGCCACCACGTTCCTCCTGGAGGAGGGGCTCGACACCGGGCCGACGTTCGGCGTCGTCACGGAGCCGGTAGCGCCCACCGACACGTCGGGTGACCTCCTCGGCCGGCTCGCCGAGTCCGGGGCGCGGCTGCTGGTCGCCACCCTCGACGGCATCGCCGACGGCACCCTCACGGCCCGTCCGCAACCGACCGACGGGGTCAGCCACGCACCGAAGGTCACCGTCGACGACGCGCGCGTGGACTGGTCGGTGCCGGCCGCCGCGCTGGATCGGCTGGTCCGCTCGGTCACGCCGGAACCCGGGGCGTGGACGACGTTCCGCGGGACCCGGCTCGGCCTGGGCCCCATCACCACCACCGACGTAGAGCTCAAGCCGGGTGAGCTGGTCGCGGAGAAGCGCCGGGTGCTCGTCGGCACCGGTACACACGCGATCGCGCTGGGCGAGGTCCAGACGGTCGGCAAACGCGCGATGGCGGCGCCCGACTGGGCCCGCGGCACGCGCATCGAGGTCGGAGAGGCCCTGTCATGAGGTCGCTGTCATGAGTTCTCCCGGACAGCGGCCACGCCGGCGCGGACCGGCGCCGCGCAACTCCGGCCCGCCCCGCGGCCGCAGCGGTCCGGCCCGCCCGCCCGAGGTCGACCCGGCCCGTCAGGCTGCGCTCGAGCTGCTGACGGCGGTGCGGGTGCGCGCCGCCTACGCCAACCTGGCCCTGCCGGCCATCCTGCGCCGGTATCGCCTCAGCGGCCGCGACGCGGCGTTCGCCACCGAGCTGGGCTACGGCACGCTGCGCGCGCAGGGCCTGCTCGACGGCGTGCTCGAGGCCTGCATCGACCGCGACTACGACAAGGTCGAGACCGCGCTGAAGGACGCGATGCGGCTGGGCGCCTACCAGCTGCTGCGCACCCGCGTGCCGGCGCACGCGGCCGTGCACGGAGTGGTCGAGCTGGTGCGGATCGAGGCCGGCAGCCGCTCCGCAGGCTTCGTGAACGCAGTCCTGCGCAAGGTCGGCGCGCGCGACGAGGCGGAGTGGGTGGAGCGGCTCGCCCCGCCCGCCGCGGAGGACCCGGTCGGCCACGCTGCGTTCGCGCATGCGCATCCCCGGTGGATCGCGCAGGCGTTCGCCGATGCACTGGGTGCTGCCGCCCTCGGCGAGCACGGCGAGCTCGACGCGGCGCTCGCCGCCGACGACGCGCGCCCCACCGTCCACCTACTGGCGCGCCCCGGCGAGATCACCGCCGACGAGCTGGCGCTGGTCACCGGTGGCACGGAGGCGCCGTACTCGCCGTACGGGGTGCACCTGGAGCCGGGCACCGGCGAGATCGGGGAGATGGACGCGGTGGCCGAGGGCCTGGCCATCGTGCAGGACGAGGGCAGTCAGCTCGTCGCACTGGCGCTGGCCCGCGCCGAGCTGCACGGCGCCGACGGCGGGCGCTGGCTCGACCTGTGCGCCGGGCCCGGCGGCAAGACCGCCCTGCTCGGCGGCCTGGTCGCGCTCGACGGCGGCACCGTCGACGCGGTGGAGCCGGGGGATCACCGCGCCGACCTGGTGCGCGGCGCCACGAAGGACCTGCCGGTCACGGTGCACACCGTCGACGGGCGGGAGTCCGGCCTGCCAGAAGGCACCTACGACCGGGTGCTCGTCGACGCGCCGTGCACCGGCCTGGGCGCGCTGCGCCGGCGGCCGGAGGCGCGCTGGCGCCGCCGCCCCGAGGACGTGGCCGGGCTGGGGAAGCTGCAGCGCGAGCTGCTGACCGCGGCGCTGCGGCTCGTGCGGCCGGGCGGCGTGGTGGCGTACGTGACGTGCTCACCGCACCTCGCCGAGACGGCCGGCATCGTGGCCGGGGTGCTGCGGCGGCAGAAGGACCTCGAACACCTCGACGCACGCCCGTACCTGCCGGGCGTGCCGGACCTCGGCGCGGGGCCGTCGGTGCAGCTGTGGCCGCACCGGCACGGCACCGACGCCATGTTCGTGGCGCTGCTGCGCCGGCCCGCCTGACGCAGGTGACTACCGGCGGCGGCGCTTGTCCTCCGCCCGGTCGATCGCGAGGTCGACGGCCAGGTCGAGGTAGTCGACGACCACGTCGTCCTCGTCCGGGCCGGCGCCGACCTCGATGCGCACGTCCCGGGTGCGGCCCTTGCCGACGAGCCGGCCGAGGGGGTCCGGGTGATCGACGCCGTGCTCGAACCCGACGTTCACCCCGTCGCCGCGGGGGAACAGCCCGCAGACGTACCCGGCGCGGCTGTGGCGGTAGGCGATGCCGTGCCACATGGGATTGACCTTCTCCTCGAGGTCGGGGTGTGCGGCGCGGACCACTGCGCGGAGCCGGAGCACGAGCTCGACCACCTCGGGCGGCTCGCCGGCGAGCATCTTCGTCAGTTGGGCGCCTGACACGTCGGAATCGGACACGTCGGAAAGTGAATCGCATCGCACCGACAGTCGGCAGCGCCCTCCGGATGGGGTGCCGCGGTCCGCGCGGGACTAACCTGCAGGCGTGTCGGGAAAGATCGCGCCGATGATCGCGCCGAGCCTCCTCTCGGCGGATTTTGCGCGGCTCGCGGACGAGGCGGCGGCTGTCAGCGGTTCCGCCGGTGCCGATTGGCTGCACGTCGACGTCATGGACGCGCACTTCGTGCCGAACCTGACGCTGGGTCTGCCGGTCGTCGAGGCGCTGCGCAAGGCCACGGACGTGCCGCTGGACTGCCACCTGATGATCGACGACCCGGACCGCTGGGCGATCGGGTACGCCGAGGTGGGTGCGTTCAACGTCACGGTGCACGTGGAGGCGGCCCGCGACCCGGTCGCGCTGGCGAAGAACCTCCGCGCTGCCGGCGCCCGCGCCGGCCTCTCGATGAAGCCGGGCACCCCGCTGGAGCCGCACCTGGAGACGCTGCGGCACTACGACACCCTGCTGGTGATGAGCGTGGAACCCGGGTTCGGCGGCCAGTCGTTCATGCCCGAGGTGCTGGACAAGGTGCGCACGGCGCGGCGGCTCGTCGACACCGGCCACCTCACCGTGCTCGTCGAGATCGACGGCGGCATCAACACCGAGACCGTCGAGGCCGCCGCCGAGGCCGGGGTGGACTGCTTCGTGGCCGGCTCGGCCGTCTACGGCGCCGACGACCCGGGCCGGGCCGTGCGCGCGCTGCGCGACCAGGTCCGTCGGGCCACCCCGCACCGCGACTGGAAGGACGCCTGATGTTCACCGGGATCGTCGAGGAGATCGGTGAGGTGCTCGCCGTCCACGAGAACGCCGACGTGGTCGTCCTGACCGTGCGCGGCGCCACCGTGACGAGCGACGCGCGCCACGGCGACTCGATCGCGGTGAACGGGGTCTGTCTCACGGTCATCGATCCGGACGGCGCCACCGACGGCACGTTCACGGTGGAGCTGGTTCCCGAGACCCTGAAGCGGTCGAGCCTGGCCGCGGTCGGCACCGGAACCCGCGTGAACCTGGAACGGGCGCTGCCGGTGACGGGACGCCTGGGCGGGCACATCGTGCAGGGCCACGTCGACGGGATCTCGGCGCTGATCTCGCGGTCGCCGGGGGAGCGCAGCGACGAGCTGGTGTTCTCGCTCGCGCCGGAGATCGCCCGCTACGTGGCGGAGAAGGGCTCCATCGCCGTCGACGGGGTGTCGCTCACCGTCGCCGCCGTGACGAGTGACACGTTCACTGTGGCCCTGATCCCCACCACTCTGGAACACACCACTCTCGGCACCCGCAAACCGGGCGACACGGTCAACATCGAGGTCGACGTGCTGGCGAAGTACCTGGAGCGACTGAACGGCGAGAGCGGAAAGGCCGTGCAATGAGCATGGACGACACTGGAGCCACCACCGGCGCGACCGTGAGCCAGCTCGATCCGCGCTTCGCCGGGATCGAGCAGGCGCTGCAGGACCTGCGCGACGGCAAGGCCGTCATCGTGATGGACGACGAGGACCGCGAGAACGAGGGCGACCTCATCTTCGCGGCCGAGAAGGCGACGCCCGAGCTGCTGTCGTTCCTGGTGCGCTACACGTCCGGCTACGTGTGCGTGGCCCTGCCGGAGGCGGAGTGCGACCGGCTCGATCTCCCGCCGATGCACCACACCAACGGCGACAACTTCCGCACCGCGTTCACCGTCACCGTGGACGCCAAGGAGGGTGTCAGCACGGGCATCTCGGCGGCCGACCGCGCGCACACGATCCGGCTGCTGGCCGATCCCGTCGCCACGGCGGGCGATTTCGTGCGGCCGGGGCACGTGCTGCCGCTGCGGGCCCGCGACGGCGGAGTGCTGCGCCGCGCCGGCCACACCGAGGCTGCCGTGGACCTGTCCCGGATGGCCGGGCTCTCCCCGGTCGGGGTGCTCTGCGAGATCGTGTCGCAGAAGGACGAGGTCGAGATGGCGCGCGGCGAGGAGCTCGCCGTGTTCGCCTCCGACCACGACCTCACTCTGATCACCATCGCCGACCTGATCGCGTACCGGCGTCGGTTCGAGAAGCACGTCGTCTGCGTCGCGCAGGCGCACATCCCCACCGCGCACGGCGAGTTCCTCGCGTACGGCTACGACTCGACGCTCGACGGCATCGAGCACATCGCCATGGTCATCGGCGACATCGGCAAGGGCGAGGACGTGCTGGTCCGCGTCCACTCCGAGTGCCTGACCGGCGACGTGCTGGGCTCGCTGCGCTGCGACTGCGGCCCCCAGCTCGACGCCGCGCTGGCGGCGGTGGCCGCGGAGGGCCGCGGCGTGGTGCTGTACATGCGCGGGCACGAGGGCCGCGGCATCGGCCTGCTGCACAAGCTGCAGGCCTACCAGCTGCAGGAGGCGGGCGCCGACACCGTCGACGCCAACCTGGCGCTGGGTCTGCCCGCCGACGCCCGCGACTACGGCATGGGCGCGCAGATCCTGTTCGACCTGGGCATCCGCTCGATGCGGCTGCTCACCAACAACCCGGACAAGCGCGCCGGCCTCGAGGGCTACGGCCTGCGGATCACCGGCCGGGTGCCGCTGCCGATCCGTCCCAGCCCGGAGAACCTGCACTACCTGCGCACCAAGCGCGACCGGATGGGCCACGACCTGCCCGATCTCGGCACGTCCCCGGCCGCGGGTGGCACGGTTTCGTGAGTGGCGAAGGACGACCGGCCGCGGCGCTGCCCGACGCGACCGGGCTGCACCTGGGCATCGTGGCCGCCACCTGGCACGGCGACATCGTCGACACGCTGCTGGATCGGGCCGTGACGGTCGCGAAGGAGGCCGGTGTCGCCCTGCCGACTGTGGTGCGCGTGCCGGGCACCCTCGAGCTGCCGGTGATCTGCCAGCAACTGGCCACCGACCACGATGCGGTGGTCGCGCTGGGCGTGGTGATCCGCGGTGGCACCCCGCACTTCGAGTACGTGTGCGACGCGGTCACCGCCGGCATCACCAGGGTGTCGCTGGACGCCGCGACCCCCGTCGGCAACGGGGTGCTCACCTGCGACACCCGGGAGCAGGCCGTCGACCGGTCCGGCGTGCCGGGATCAGCCGAGGACAAGGGCGCCGAGGCGTGCCTGGCGGCACTGCACACCGCGGTGGCGCTGCGGGACCTGCGGAACCCGTCGTGAGCCGCGTCGCGGACAATGGGTCCGTGACGACGGAGATGATCGTGGCCCGGCCGCGGAAGGTGCTGATCGTCGCGTGGGTCGGCGCCGTGGCGATCGTGGGTCTGTTCGCGGCGATCGCGGTGGTGCTCACCAGCGTCTACACCGGGGTGTACTTCCGGCTCGCCGACCAGGTCGCGCTGATGCTGATCGGGCTGTTCATCGCGGGCGGTCTGCTGCTCGTGGCCCGCCCGCGGGTGCGGGCCGACGCCGCGGGCATCGAGGTGCGCAACATCGTGAGCACCCGGTGGCTCGCGTGGGCCGACGTGGAACGGGTCGCGTTCCCCGACGGGGCGTCGTGGGCCCGGCTGGACCTGCCCGACGACGAGTACCTGCACGTCATGGCCGTCCAGGCGGTCGACGGGGACCGTTCGGTGGCCGTGATGCGGGAGCTGCGGGCACTGCACGCGGCGGCGCGCGCGCGATGAGCGAGCAGCACGTCCGCACGGAGCTGGCCGATCGCGTCCTCACCGTGACGCTGGACCGGCCGGACAAGCTCAACGCGTTCACGTTGCCGATGCTGCAGCAGATGATCGCGGCCTTCGACCGCGCCGACGCCGACGACGAGGTGCGCGCGGTGGTCGTCACCGGCGCCGGGCGGGCGTTCTGCGCCGGCGCCGATCTCTCCTCCGGCGGCGGCACGTTCGACTACGAGAGCCGGGCGGACCGTTTCTCACCCGAGGTCGACGCCCAGCGCGACGGCGGCGGCATGGTCGCACTGCGGATCTTCGAGTCCACCAAGCCGGTGATCGGAGCCATCAACGGCGCCGCTGTCGGCGTCGGCGCCACGATGACGCTGCCCA
Organism: uncultured Actinomycetota bacterium; assembly: GCA_963727745.1. Classification (GTDB taxonomy): domain Bacteria; phylum Actinomycetota; class Actinomycetes; order Mycobacteriales; family Pseudonocardiaceae; genus Pseudonocardia. Next base: position 631,414 of record CAVSHL010000015.1, on the reverse strand, counting down.
TGGACGTGCGCCTGGCCTCCACCGCCACCCGCTACGGGTTCGTGTTCGCCCGCCGCGGCATCGTGCCGGAGGCGGCGTCCAGCTGGTTCCTGCCGCGACTGGTGGGCATCAGCAAGGCCGTCGAGTGGGCGATGACCGGCCGGATCTTCGACGCGTCCGAGGCGCTCGCCGGCGGGCTCGTCCGCTCGGTGCACGAGCCGGACGACCTGCTGCCGGCGGCGTACGCGCTGGCCCGCGAGATCGCCGACAACACCGCGCCGGTCTCGGTGGCGCTGGCCCGCCAGATGATGTGGCGGATGCTCGGCGCGGACCATCCGATGGAGGCGCACCGCGTGGACTCCCGCGCGATGATCGAGCGCGGCCGCTCCGGCGATGCCATCGAGGGCGTGAGCTCTTTCCTGGAGAAGCGCGCCGCCGTCTTCCCCGACCGCGTGTCGGACGGGCTCGGCGGCGTCCACCCGTGGTGGCCGGAGCGCCCGTTCACCCCGCTGCCCGACCGGGAGCAGTCATGACCAGCACCCTGCGCCGCGCCGGCGGCGAGGACGGCGTGCGCCTGGGCGACATCGTCCTGCGCAATCGCCTCGTCACGTCATCCAGCCTGCTCGGCTACGGCCGGTCCAGCTCCGGCTTCTACGGCATGAGCCCGATCGCGCTGTTCGTGCCGCTGGAGCGGTTCGGCGCGGTCACCACCCGCACGCTGACCGTCGAGCCGCGGGAGGGGCACTTCACCACCCGCGAGGACTGGTCGCCGCGCGAGCTGCCGGGCCTGCTGCGCCGCTACGCCACCGTGCTGCGCGGCGTCGACGGCGGATGGATGAACGCGTTCGGCTGGTGCAACGTCGGGATCGACGCCTACCTGCGCGACTACTACCCGGCCACCCGCGCACAGCGCACGATCATCTCGCTCGGCGGGTTCTCCGCCGAGGAGTTCGTGACGCTCGTCGACAAGGTCAACGCGGCCGTCCCGGCGGGCGACATCGCGGCCGTCGAGTTCAACGTGAGCTGCCACAACGTCAACTTCGACTTCTCGACGATCTTGCAGGACGTCCTGGACGAGGCGGTGCCGCGCAGCAACCACCCGGTGATCCTCAAGCTGTCGCCGGACTACGACTACCTGCGCAACGCGCAGCAGGCCGCGAAGGCGGGCGTCTCCGCGCTCACGGCCATCAACACCGTGAAGGCGCTGCGGCTCGATCCGCGCACCGGCACCCCGTTCCTGGCCAACCGCTACGGCGGGCTGTCCGGCCGGGCGATCAAGCCGATCGCGCTGCGGGTGGTGTCCGAGCTGCGCGAGGCCGGGGTGACGTTGCCGATCATCGCCACCGGCGGTGTGCGGACGATCGACGACTGCCGGGAGTACTTCTGGGCCGGCGCCGACGCCGCCAGCGTCGGCAGCGCGGTGTGGCTGCGCGCCTACCCCGGTTACGCGCTCGCACCGCTGCGGGCCGTGCAGGTGCGCCGGTTGCTGCGCGCGATCGAGCCGTACTCGGCTCACCCGATCCGCCGCCCAGCCGCCTGAGCCCGGCCCCGTACGATCGGGCACCGTTGAGGTTCCCGGGAGGCAGGCGATCGAGCATTACCTGGGCTCCAGCGGCCTCGGGGAGGCGCTGGGCGTCACGCGGCACGCCGTGCACAAGTGGCGTGCCCGGTACCCGCCCGAGTCGACGCACCCGTTCCCCGAGCCCGACGTGGAGATCGACGGCGCGCCCGGCTGGGCGGCGCACCGGGTCGCCGAGGTCGAGCAGTGGCGGGCCGGGCTGCCCGGTCGGGGTGCGGGTGGCGGGCGCCCGTCGGCGTCGTGGCAGCGCTACCTGGAACGGTCGGCCGAGCTGGGGCTCGACCGCGACGAGGCGATCCGGCTGGTCGGGGCGATGACCGAGGAGTTCCCGGAGATGACCGAGCCGCAGATCCACGACTGGCTGATCGACCGCTGGTCGGACCGATGACGCCCGCGGAGATCGACGAGCTGGTCGCCGGCCTGCCGGAGCTCGCCCGGTTGGACGGGTTCTGGGACGCCATGGACGCGCGGCTGGCCGACGGCGACGCGGCGGGCCTCGCCGACGTCGGGATCGCCCTGCGCCGCCACTACGGCAGCCGGCCGGTGCCGCACCTGCGGGCGGCCGTCGACGGGCTGCTGCGCCGGCTGGCGCTGCTGCCGTGGCCGGGGCACGTGCCGCAGGTGCTCCGGCTCGCGGCCGGCGCCGGGATCGCGTCGCGCTACGTCGCGTCCGTGCTGGCGGCCGGTCAGGACCTCGCCGATCTGGCGCCCGCGCTGGGCCCCGACGTGCCGGCGGTGCTGCGGGCCTGCCTGGTGCAGGAACTGGTGCTCCGCGGTGCGCGGGATCCGGCGCCGATGCCGGTCGGGCACCCGCTCTCGGTGCTGCCCGGGGTGCGCAGCGAGCTGGAGGAGGATCCGCCGCTGCCGCGCTACGGCCTGAACTGGACGCGTCGCCCGGACACCCTGGAGTCGATCACCCTCACGGGCCCCGTGGCCGGCCTGGGCGAGGTGCCGCCGTTCATGGCGGGCCCGGCGCCGTACGGCTCCGACGCCGCCGTGGCCACCTGGACGAACGGGACGGTGGAGGCCCGGCTCGTCGAGCTGGTGGAGCCGTTGCCCGCCCCGGCGATGCCGGACGTGGTGGCGGCGCTCGGCATGGAGCCACCCGGCGCGGAGGTGGTCGGGGCGCCGCTGCCGGCCCGGGCCGTGTGGCGGCTGCTGTTCGTCGCCGCATCACTGGGCGGTGCGCACAGCCTCGGCGAGTACGGCGCCTACGGGCGGCTGGGGGCGTGGCGGGCGCTGGGCGCCCTGTGCGGGGCCGGGGAGCATGCGCGGATCGGCGACATCGAGCGGCGGGCGCTGGAGTGCGACTGGTACCGCTTCCGGGTGGCCGAGGACGGGTCCGCCCACGATCTCGGGCTCGCCGCGCTCGGCCCCGGCGGGAGGCGCCTGGCCGTGCTCGTCGCGCACGACCCGGACTGATCCCACGACGGCGACGCTGCGCGACGGTCCGGATCCGACCGGGTGGTTCATTGCTGCGTCGTGCGCCCACCCGTGAAGGTCAGGCCCGATCCAGTGACCGACCGCTCATCATCCGGCCGTTCGAGATTCCACCGATGAGATCAGCGCGCGACGGCTCGCGGCTCAGACCCGGGTGGCGACCGCCCGGCGGCCGATGTCGGCACGCCGACCGGCCGACATGCCGGCGCGCAGACCGCTGCCGGACAAGGTGGCGGACCGGGCCTTCGGGATGTGCGGGAACTCTGCCGCGAACGCGCGATCGACCTGGTCGTCGCGGTCGGCGAGGACGAGCGCGGTGCTGGGCACACCCGCCGGCACGGTGCGGTGCTCGTCGGCGGAGCGCTGCTCGGCCGAGGCCAACCGGCGGTGCACCTCGGCGGCGAAGCCGTGCAGCCACGACCGGCGATAGGCCGCCACCGACTCGTCCGACCAGGCCGGACGCTGCCGCGCCACCTGCGTGGTGGCCTGCAGCAGCAACGAGGTGTACAGCAGCTCCACGCGTTCGCGGTCGCTGGCGAATCCGAAGACCGTGACGGCGGCGACGCGGCCGCCCGGCCGCGCGTGCAGCACCGACCGGCAGCGCAGCGCCGATGCCGTCCAGGCCAGCAGGCGCGCCTTGCCGGCGCTGTAGGGGTCGGACATCGTGACCGTGGTGCCGCCGGGAACGTCGCGCCCCGGCTCCGCGGCCGCCAGCAGGGCTTCGTCGATGCCGTGGCGGGCCATGAGCTCGACGGCCTTGGCCGTGTAGGTCTCGCTCTCCTCCGCCGTGGCAGCGCGCTCGGCCTTCGCGAGCAGCTTGCGGATGATCTCGAGCTTCTCCGGCTTTCCGCGCAAGCGACGACCCCTCCCCGTGACCGACGTGTTCGAACGCGTTCGAACACCTGTTCGCATGGAATGTCTATCATGCGGTGGCGACCGAACCGGGCCCGCGACGCGCGGAAACTCGGGAGGAGACTCCTTCGGGAGGCGCCTTACACCAGAACGGCCCAACGCCGACACGCCGGGGCGCCACGCCGTGTCAGGGGTCCGTCCTACCCTGGAGGAGCCATGGCCGACCCTGTGACGTCGCGAAGCTCCGCTCCGGGCCCCGCACTCGGAGATCCGGCGCGGTACCGCCCGGCCCCGGGGTCGATCCCGGACGAGCCCGGTGTGTACCGCTTCGCCGACGCGCACGGACGCGTGATCTACGTCGGCAAGGCCAAGAGCCTGCGACAGCGGCTGAACTCGTACTTCGCCGACCTCTCCGGCCTGCACCCGCGCACCCGGCAGATGGTCACCACGGCCAACTCCGTGCAGTGGACGGTGGTCTCGACCGAGGTCGAGGCGTTGCAGCTCGAGTACAACTGGATCAAAGAGTTCGATCCGCGGTTCAACGTCCGCTACCGCGACGACAAGACCTACCCGGTCCTGCAGGTCACGATGGGCGAGGAGTTCCCGCGCCTGTCCGTGTACCGGGGCCCTCGCAAGAAGGGCGCGCGCTACTTCGGCCCGTACGCGCACGCGTGGGCCATCCGGGAGACCCTCGACACGCTGCTGCGGGTCTTCCCCGCGCGCACCTGCTCGGGCGGGGTCTTCCGCCGGCACGGACAGATGGGCAGGCCATGCCTGCTCGGCTACATCGACAAGTGCTCCGCGCCGTGCGTCGGTCGGGTCGACGCGGAGGAGCACCGCGACATCGTCGAGGACTTCTGCGACTTCCTCGCCGGCCGCACCGACCACTTCGTCCGCCAGCTGGAGAAGCGGATGGGGGAGGCCGCGCAGGAGCTGGAGTTCGAGAAGGCCGCCCGGCTGCGCGACGACATCGGCGCCCTGCGCCGGGCCATGGAGAAGCAGGCCGTTGTGCTCGGCGACGGCACCGACGCCGACGTCGTCGCCTTCGCCGAGGACGAGCTGGAGGCCGCCGTCCAGGTCTTCCACGTGCGCGGCGGGCGGGTGCGCGGGCAGCGTGGCTGGGTCGTCGAGAAGGTCGAGCCGACGGCCACCGAGCAGCTGGTGGAGCGGTTCCTCACCCAGTTCTACGGCGAGCAGGCATCGCTGGCCGGCGCCGCCGACGACGCCACGCAGCCGGTGCCGCGGGAGATCCTCGTGCCCACTCTGCCGGCCGAGGTCGAGTCGCTCACCGAGTGGCTGTCGGGGCTGCGCGGGTCGCGGGTGCAGGTGCGGGTGGCGCAGCGCGGCGACAAGCGGGCGCTCGCCGAGACCGTGGCGCGCAACGCTGGGGAGGCGTTCACCCAGCACAAGCTGCGTCGCGCCGGCGACCTGACCGCCCGCTCGGCCGCGCTGCAGGAACTGCAGGACGGGCTCGGGCTGGACTCGGCCCCGCTGCGCATCGAGTGCATCGACGTGTCGCACGTACAGGGCACCAACGTCGTCGCGTCGCTGGTGGTGTTCGAGGACGGCATCGCGCGCAAGTCCGAGTACCGGCGGTTCGAGGTCCGCGACGGCGCGCAGGGCGGCGACGTCGCGTCGATCGCTGAGGTCGTGCGGCGGCGGTTCCGCCGCTACCTCGCAGAGACCGGCGCTGGGGACCGTAACGACGGCGGTGATCAGGGCGAGGCCACCAGCACCGGATCAGTCACCGGTGCTGCCGACCCGACCGGCCGGCCCGGCATCGATCCCGAGACCGGGCGCCCGCGCAAGTTCGCCTATCCGCCGAACCTGCTGGTCGTCGACGGCGGGCAACCGCAGGTGGAGGCCGCAGCCGACGTGTTGGCCGAGCTCGGCATCACCGACGTCGCGTTGTGCGGATTGGCGAAGCGGCTGGAGGAGGTGTGGTTGCCCGGCGATCCCGATCCGGTCATCCTGTCCCGCACCAGCGAGGGGCTCTACCTGCTGCAGCGGGTGCGCGACGAGGCACACCGCTTCGCGATCACCTATCACCGGCAACGGCGGTCGAAGGGCATGACGGTCTCCGCGTTGGACGGGGTGCCGGGGCTGGGCCCGGCGCGCAAGGCGGCGCTGCTCAAGCACTTCGGGTCGGTCCGCAAGATCCGCAACGCCGAGGCGGCGGAGATCGCCGCGTTGCCCGGCTTCGGCAAGCGCACGGCGGAGGCCGTGCTGGCGGCCCTGGCCCCGGACCAACCGCCGGACCAGCCACGACAGCAGTCCGACGGGGGAGTGGCATGAACGAGGATCAGGATCCGGCCGCGCCGGTGGGCGTCGAGGTCACGCTGGTCAGCGGCCTGTCGGGGGCCGGACGCAGCACCGCGGCGAAGGTGCTGGAGGACCTCGGCTGGTTCGTGGTCGACAACCTGCCGCCTGAGCTGATCGCCACGATGATGGAGCTCGGCGCCAAGGCCCGCGGTGAGATCACCCGGATCGCGGTCGTCATGGACGTGCGCAGCCGGGCGTTCACCGCCGACCTGGGCACCGTCATCAAGGACCTGGACGCGCGCGGCTACCGGCCGCGGCTGCTGTTCCTGGAGGCCACCGACGCGGTGCTGGTGCGCCGGTTCGAGCAGGTCCGGCGCAGCCACCCACTGCAGGGCGACGGCCGGCTCGCCGACGGCATCGCGGCCGAGCGCGAGCTGCTGCGTCCGCTGCGCGAGGACGCCGACCTGGTCGTCGACACCTCGACGACCACCGTGCCGGCGCTGCGGGCCACGCTGGAGCGCGCGTTCGGCGGCGAGACCGCGCAGCACACGAAGGTCACCCTGCTGTCCTTCGGCTACAAGTACGGGCTGCCGATGGACTCCGACCTGGTCGTCGACGTGCGGTTCCTGCCCAACCCGTTCTGGATCCCGGAGCTGCGCGAGTTCACCGGTCGCGACGAGACCGTGCGCGACTACGTGCTCAGCCAGGACGGCGCGGAGGAGTTCATCACGCGCTACCTGGAGCTGCTCGGCATCGTGGCCGCCGGCTACCGCCGCGAGGGCAAGCGCTACCTGACGGTGTCCGTCGGCTGCACCGGCGGCAAGCACCGCAGCGTCGCCATCAGCGAGGAGATCGCGCGCCGGTTGAAGGCGTCCGGCCAGGGCCTCACCGTGAGCGTCGCGCACCGTGATCTGGGGCGCGAATGACCGACACACTTCCGCGGGCCGTCGCACTAGGTGGTGGCCACGGCCTGCACGCCACTCTCTCGGCGCTGCGCGTGCTCGCCGCCCACGGCCGGGTGTCGGACGCGGTCACCGCGGTGGTGACGGTCGCCGACGACGGCGGCTCGTCGGGGCGGCTGCGCCGCGAGCTGGGCCTGCTGCCACCCGGTGACCTGCGGATGGCGTTGGCCGCGCTGGCGGCCGACGACGCCGGCGGGCGGCGCTGGGCCGAGGTGGTGCAGCACCGGTTCGGCGGCACCGGCGCGCTGGCCGGGCACGCGGTGGGCAACCTGCTGCTGGCCGGCCTGATGGAGACCCTCGGCGATCCGGTCGCGGCGCTCGACGAGGTCGCCGGGCTGCTTCGGCTGTCCGGGCGGGTGCTGCCGATGAGCTGTGATCCGCTCGACATCGAGGCCGACGTCGTCGGCCTGGGCGCCGATCCCGGGCAGGTGCACCGCATCCGCGGGCAGGTGGCGGTGGCGTCCACACCGGGCCGGCCGCAGCGGGTGCGGCTGCGCCCCGAGCGGCCGACGGCGTGCCCACAGGCCGTGGCCGCCGTCCGCGAGGCCGACCTGGTCCTCCTGGGCCCGGGCTCCTGGTTCACCAGCGTGCTGCCGCACCTGCTGGTGCCGGACCTGCGCGACGCGCTGCTGGAGACCACCGCGCGCCGGGTGCTGGTGCTGAACCTGGCCCCCGAGCCCGGCGAGACCGCCGGGTTCTCCCCCGAACAACACCTGGCCGTGCTCGCCGAGCACGAGCCGGACCTGCGCGTCGAAGCCGTCATCGCCGACATCGACGCGGTGCCCGTCCCCGACCGGCTGCACGAAGCGGCCGCGTCGATGCTCACCCCGGGCGGTCGGGTGCATCTCGCCCCGGTCGCCGCCCCCGGCCACACCCCGCGCCACGAACCCGCCGCGCTCGCGGCGGCGCTGGCCGAGGTGCTGTCCGGCTCGGCACCTGCACCAGCCGTTACGTCCACCTCCGTGCCCAGTCACGGGAGGGCGTAGCGTGCTGCCCCCGCTCCCTAGTCCCACTCCTGTCCGGAGGTTCCACCCATGGCGATGACCGCAGCGGTCAAGGACGAGCTGTCCCGGCTCACCGTCACCAAGCCGTGCTGCCGGCGCGCCGAGGTCGCCGCGCTGCTGCGCTTCGCAGGCGGCCTGCACATCGTCGGCGGCCGGGTCGTGATCGAGGCCGAGGTCGACACGGGCTCGGTCGCGCGACGGCTGCGGCGCGACATCCACGAGCTGTACGGCCACACGTGCGAGGCGCACGTCATCACCGCGGGTGGGCTGCGCCGCGGCGCCCGCTACGTGATGCGGGTCGTCCGCGACGGGGAGGGGCTGGCCCGGCAGACGGGCCTGCTCGACGCCCGTGGGCGTCCGGTCCGTGGCCTGCCGCCGCCCGTGGTGTCGGGCGGGGTGTGCGACGCGGAGGCGGCGTGGCGGGGCGCCTTCCTGGCGCACGGTTCGCTCACGGAACCGGGCCGCAGCTCGGCCCTGGAGATCACCTGCCCCGGCCCTGAGGCGGCATTGGCGCTGGTGGGCGCGGCGCGGCGGCTGGGGGTCACGGCGAAGGCGCGGGAGGTGCGCGGCGCCGACCGGGTGGTCGTGCGCGACGGCGACGCGATCAGCGCGCTCCTCACCCGCATGGGCGCGCACGAGTGCGTGCTGGCCTGGGAGGAGCGGCGGATGCGCCGCGAGGTGCGGGCCACCGCGAACCGGCTGGCGAACTTCGACGACGCGAACCTGCGCCGCTCGGCCCGGGCCGCGGTGGCCGCGGCCGCACGGGTGGCGCGGGCGCTGGAGATCCTCGGCGACGACGTGCCGCAGCACCTCATGCAGGCGGGCAAGCTGCGCGCCGAGCACACGCAGGCGTCGCTGGAGGAGCTGGGCCAGCTCGCCGATCCGCCGATGACGAAGGACGCGGTGGCGGGCCGGATCCGGCGGCTGCTGCACATGGCCGACAAGCGGGCCGCGGACCTCGGCATCCCCGACACGGAGTCCGCGGTCACCGCGGACATGCTCGAAGAGGCCTGACCGGGTTACGCGGGGGCACGAGGTTTCGTTGATCAAGGGCAAAAGGTCGTTCGCGAAGATCAACGAGCGACCTTCTGCCCTTGATCAACGCCAACCCGTCGACAGCCGGGGCCCGCACGTGGTGATCTAATGCCCAGGTGAGCCTCCCCTTACTTCGGCCGACCGTTGCGGCAGTACTTCTGGTCGCGCTGATCGCGGGCTGCGGCGCCCCGGCTGCGCCGGTAGCGGCACCGTCGACGCCCATTGACTCGACCGCGCCGCGGTCCGTCCCGGCCGGCATGGGCAGCCCGGCCGCCGACGGGGTGTTCCCGCGCTCCGTCGGGCACTTCGGCGGCACCACGGAGATCCCGGCCCGGCCGCAGCGGGTCGTGGTGATCAGCACGGGCCAGCTGGACGCCGCGCTCGCGCTGGGCGTCGTGCCGGTGGGCTCGACCCGCGGCGACAAGGCGGGCCTGGTGCCGGCCTACCTGTCCGCCGCCTTCCCCCAGCAGGCCGCCGGGCTGGCCGCGATGGCCGACGTCGGGCTGCGGACCAGCCCGAACCTGGAGGCGGTCGCCGGCGCCCGACCGGACCTGATCCTCGCGAACAAGGCCGGCGGCGCGGAGCTCTACCCGCAGCTGTCGCAGATCGCGCCGACCGTGCTCACCGAGGGCACGGGTGTGAACTGGAAGCAGGACCTGCTGCTCGTCGCGCACGCGCTCGGCACGGCCGGGGCCGCGCAGCGGCTCCTCGACACCTTCCACGCCGATGCCGCCGCGCTCGGTGCCCGGCTGAGCACCCCCGCCGTGTCGTTCCTGCGCATCACCGCCGACCGGGTGCGGGTGTTCGGCGTGGGTTCGTTCCCCGGGTCGATCGCCGCGGACGCGGGGCTCGCCCGGCCGTCCGATCAGCAGTTCCCGCAGACGTCGGTCGATCTCTCGCCGGAGCAGCTCGGGAAGGCCGACGGCGACCGCGTCTTCTACGGCGTGCAGGGCGGCACCGCCGCAGCGGCCGGCCTGCTGAACGGGCCGGTGTGGCGGGGGATCCCCGCGGTCGCCGCCGGTCGGATCACTGAGGTCGACGACGACGTCTGGTACCTCAACGCCGGGCCGGTCGCCGCCCGGACGGTCCTCGACGGGCTGACCGCCGCGCTGGGCTGATGGACTGGGGTGACGGGAGTGATGCGTCGCATGTTGATCGATACAGACCCTGCCCTCCCCGCGACCGACCAGCAACGCTAGGGTCGTAGGAGGCCCGGCATCGAGCGATGCCGATCGGCACCACGGCGATCGAGGAGGCACGAGCGTGACAGTGCGCGTAGGCGTGAACGGGTTCGGACGGATCGGACGCAACTTCTGGCGGGCGCTCGACGCCCAGAAGAAGGCCACGGGCGTCGACATCGAGATCGTTGCGGTCAACGACATCACCGACAACGCGGCGCTGGCCAACCTGCTGAAGTTCGACTCGATCCTGGGCAGGCTGCCCTACTCGGTCACCTCGACCGACGACGAGATCGTCGTCGACGGCAAGGGCTTCAAGGGCCTGGCCGTGCGCGACCCCGCGGAGCTGCCCTGGAAGGACCTCGGCGTCGACGTCGTGGTCGAGTCCACCGGCATCTTCACCAAGCGCGACGCGGCGGCGAAGCACCTGGAGGCGGGCGCCAAGAAGGTGATCATCTCCGCACCGGCCACCGGTGAGGACATCACCATCGTCAAGGGCGTCAACGACGGCGACTACGACGGCTCGCAGGACATCATCTCCAACGCCTCCTGCACCACGAACTGCGCCGCTCCGCTGGCGAAGGTGCTCGACGACCTCGCCGGCATCGAGCGCGGCATGATGACCACGATCCACGCGTACACGCAGGACCAGAACCTGCAGGACGGCCCGCACAAGGACCCGCGCCGGGCCCGCGCCGCCGCGCTCAACATCGTGCCCACCACCACGGGCGCCGCGAAGGCGATCGGCCTGGTGCTGCCGCACCTGCAGGGTAAGATCGACGGCTACTCGCTGCGCGTGCCGGTGCCGACGGGCTCGATCACCGACCTCTCGGTCGTGCTGAGCCGCGAGGTCTCCAAGGAGGAGATCAACGAGGCCTACTTGGCCGCGGCCACCGAGGGCCCGCTCTCGAGCGTGCTGACCTACTCGACGGACCCGCTGGTGTCCTCCGACATCGTCACCGACCCGGCGTCCTGCATCTTCGACTCGCCGCTGACCAAGGTCATCGGCAACCAGGTCAAGGTGTTCGGCTGGTACGACAACGAGTGGGGCTACTCCAACCGCCTCGTCGACATCGTCGGGCTCGTGGCCTCGAAGCTGTGAAGACGCTCGACGATCTCATCGACGAGGGCGTCGAGGGCCGCACGGTCCTCGTGCGGTCCGACCTCAACGTCCCCCTCAAGGACGGCGAGATCACCGACGACGGGCGGATCCGCGCGTCGGTGCCCACGATCTCGGAGCTCTCCGGGGCCGGCGCCCAGGTCGTCGTCATGGCGCACCTGGGCCGGCCGAAGGGTGGCCCGACGCCCGAGCTCTCCCTTGCCCCTGCCGCGGCGCGCCTCGGCGACCTGCTCGGCGCGCCCGTGCGGCTGTTCGCGCGGCCCGACGAGCTGCCGTCCATGGCAGCCGGCGACGTCGTGATGCTGGAGAACATCCGGTTCGACCCGCGTGAGACCAGCAAGAACGACGACGAGCGGGCCGCGCTGGCCCGCGAGCTGTCGGGCATGGCCGGTGCCGAGGGCGCGTTCGTCTCGGACGGGTTCGGGGTGGTGCACCGCAAGCAGGCCTCGGTCTATGACATCGCCACCGACCTGCCCGCCTACGCGGGCGGGCTGGTGCTCTCCGAGGTCGAGGTGCTGCGCAAGCTCACCCAGAGCCCGGAGCGGCCCTACGCGGTGGTGCTGGGCGGCTCGAAGGTGTCGGACAAGCTCGCCGTCATCGAGGCGTTGCTGCCGAAGGTGGACGCGCTGCTGGTCGGCGGTGGGATGTGCTTCACCTTCCTGGCCGCGCAGGGCCTCGGCGTGGGCTCGTCGCTGCTGGAGGCGGACCGGATCGGCACCTGCCGGTCGTTGCTGGAGACCGGCAAGATCGTCCTGCCGACCGACATCGTGGTGGCCGACGCCTTCGCCGCCGACGCTGCCACACGGACGGTCGCCGCGGACGCCATCCCGGACGAGTGGATGGGCCTGGACATCGGTCCGGAGTCCGTCGCGGCGTTCGCCGACGTGCTCGCTTCCGCGAAGACGGTCTTCTGGAACGGTCCGATGGGCGTGTTCGAGATGGCGCCGTTCGCGGCCGGCACCCGCGGGGTGGCCGAGGCCATCATCGCGGCGTCCGGCTACTCGGTGGTCGGTGGCGGCGACTCCGCGGCCGCCGTGCGGGCGCTGGGTCTGGCCGAGGACGGGTTCTCGCACATCTCCACCGGCGGCGGTGCGTCGCTGGAGTACCTGGAGGGCAAGAACCTCCCCGGCATCACGGTGTTGGAGCAGCAGGCATGACCGAGGCCGTCAAGAAGAATGAGCCGCGCAAGCCGCTCATCGCCGGCAACTGGAAGATGAACCTCACGCACCTCGAGGGCATCCATCTCGTCCAGAAGCTGGCGATGGCGTTGCCGGAGAAGTACTACGCCAAGGTCGATGTGGCGGTCCTGCCGCCGTTCACCCACATCCGCAGCATCCAGACCATGATCGACGGCGACGAGCTGCTGATGGTGCACGGTGCGCAGGACATCTCCCCGTTCGACTCCGGCGCCTACACCGGCGACGTGTCCGGCCCGATGCTCGCCAAGCTCGGCTGCACGTTCGTCGTCGTCGGGCACTCGGAGCGGCGCGAGTACCACGAGGAGTCCGACGCGCTGGTCAACCGCAAGGTGCTGGCGGCCCTCAAGAACGGGATCACCCCGATCCTGTGCGTGGGGGAGGGTCTGGAAGTCCGGGAGGCCGGCGAGCACATCGCGCACGTCACCGGGCAGCTGCGGGCCGATCTGGCCAAGGTGAGTGCGGCTCAGATCTCAGGGCAGGCCGCGACGCTCGTCGTCGCGTACGAGCCGATCTGGGCCATCGGGACGGGTCGCGTCGCGAGCGCGTCCGACGCCCAGGAGGTGTGCGCCGCGCTGCGCGCCACGCTCGCCGAGCTCTACGACGCCGAGGTCGCGGCGGCCGTGCGGATCCTCTACGGCGGCTCGGTGAAGTCGGGCAACGTCGGCGAGATCGTGGCCGAGACCGACGTCGACGGTGCGCTCGTCGGCGGGGCCAGCCTCGACGGCGCGGAGTTCGCGAAGCTCTGCGCGATCGCGGCGGGCGGCCCCCTGCCCTGACGGTCGCTCCGCCGGTGACGACCTCGTGCAGGTCGGCCACCCGAAGGAGTGACCGGTTCGAGATGTGGCCCGGGGCACGTGACCGTGCGTGCTCCGGGTACCCTCGAATGCCCCACCACCGGTAGACCGCGAAGGTCCGCGAAAGTCGAGGAACGGATGCAACTCGCCCTGCAGATCGTGCTGATCGTCACCAGCGTGCTGCTGGTGCTGCTGATCCTCCTGCATCGCGGCCGTGGTGGTGGCCTTTCGTCGCTGTTCGGCGGCGGCGTTCAGTCGAGCCTCTCGGGATCGAGCGTGGTCGAGAAGAACCTCGACCGCTTCACCTTGTTCGTCGGTGCGATCTGGCTGATCGCGATCGTCGGCATCGGGCTCCTCGTCAAGATCGGGGTGTGACCTCATGGCCATGGCAGGCGGAAACGCAATCCGGGGCACCCGGGTGGGGGCCGGCCCGATGGGCGAGTCCGAGCGGGGGGAGACGGCCCCGCGCGAGCGCATCACGTACTACTGCGCGAACGGCCACGTCACCACGCCTTCGTTCGCCAGCGAGGCAGACATCCCCGATTCGTGGGACTGCCCGCGCTGCGGCCTTCCCGCCGGCCAGGACGGGCAGAACCCGCCGGCCGCCCCACGCACCGAGCCGTACAAGACGCACCTGGCGTACGTGAAGGAGCGGCGCAGCGACGCCGACGGCCAGGCGATCCTCGAGGAGGCGCTCGGTCGGCTGCGCGCCTCGCGCGAGCTCTGAGAGCCATCCTGCGAGCCGTCGGTCCCGCTCGCTACCTGCGGGCCGCCCGCACCGTCGTGCGGGATGGGCTGTACCGGATCGTCGACGAAGCGGTCGCCCGGCACGCGGCGGAGCTGCACGCTCGCATCGATGCGCTGCAGGCCGACCTCCGGTCCCAGCGGGTCCTCGAGGCGCTCCACGCGCGGGAGGTCCGCGACCGTCGCGACATGATCGCGGCAGCGGAGCGGGCCGCCGTGGAGTCGTCGGCGGAGTTCGTCCAGCGCGAGATGCGCGAGGCCCGCAACTTCCCGCATCCCCACGCCACGCTCGACCACGCGCTGTCGCTGGCCCCGCAGGGCGGCATGGCGCTGGAGTTCGGCGTCTACAGCGGCACCACGCTGAAGATCATCGCCGCGTCCCGTGCGGACGGCGGGGTGTACGGGTTCGACTCGTTCGAGGGACTGCCGGAGAACTGGCGCACCGGCTTCGACACCGGCGCGTTCGGCGTGGACGCCCCGCCCGACGTGCCGGGCGCCGAGCTGGTCGTCGGGTGGTTCGACGACACGCTCCCCGGATTCCTGGCCGAGCACGAGGGCCCAGTCGACCTGCTGCACGTCGACTCCGATCTGTACAGCTCCGCGGCCACCGTGCTGCGCCTGGTCGGGCCGCGGCTGCACCCCGGCAGCGTGATCGTGTTCGACGAGTTCCTCAACTACGCAGGCTGGGAACAGCACGAGGCGCGGGCCTGGCAGGAGTACGTCGCGGAGCACAAGATCGAGTTCCGCTACGAGGCCTACACGCACGACCACGAGCAAGTCGTCGTCCGCATGGTCTGAGCCCGCTTCAGGAGCGGTGCCAGCGCAGCAGCTCGTCGGTCGTCAGCCGGCCGAGCGGTACGGCCGACCGTCCCGCCGGCCGTGGAGCGGGGTAGCCGAGCGACAGCGCGTGCCGCGGCACCCAGCCGGGTTCGAGCCGCAGCGTCGCCGACGCCCGGACGATGTCGGGCTCGGGGTAGAAGGTGGCGAGGCAGCTGCCGAGGCCCGCGGCCGTCGCGGCGAGGGTGAGCGACTGCGCCACCCGTCCGACGTCGAACTCGGTGTCGCGGCGACCGTCGTCCGCCGACAGGAGCACGATCGCGCACGGCGCCGTGGCCAGGTGGCCGGCGTAGGCGCCGCACGTGGCGAGCACCTGCAGCGTCGGCCGGTCGTCGACGGCAACGAACCGCCACGGCTGCCGGTTGCGCGCCGACCCGGTCCGGCGCGCCACCTCGACGAGCCCGGCCACGGTCGAGCGATCGACGGCCCGGTCGGCAAAGGAGCGGACGGAACGCGCGGCCAGCAGCTCACGCACACCCTGATGTGCCGACGCACATGGTCGACCGTGTGCGTCGGCACCCGACGGTGTGCGTGAGCGGGGGTCGGTCATGACAAGGCCGGCAGTTGCGCGGCCAGTGCCTTGCTGAGCCCTTCGACCGTGGTGCCGGTCGGTGCGGCCGACACCGTCACCGTCACCGCCCGGCCGTTCCTCGCCGTCGCGGCGAGTACTGAGCCGGTGGCGCGGTCACCCGCGCCGAGCCGGCACACGAATCCGCTGGCCACGACCTGGCGGGTGCCGCCCACGCAGGCCTGGGCGATCGTATCGAGCTCAGCCGCGGCGCCGCCCTCGGCGATCGTCAGCGCCGCGAACACCGGTCCTTGCGGGCCGTCCGGGTCGTAGACGCAGCGCGTGGCGGTGGCCGTGGCCGTTTCCGCCGTCCAGGTGACCCCGGTGGCCGCGTGCAGCTTCTCCGCGTCGAGGGCGCAGGCCGCCGGAGGGGCGGGCGCGGCCGGCGGCACGGGAGGTGCCGGCGGAGCGCTGCACCCCGCCAGCACGCCGACCAGCGCGCCGATCACCAGGGTCCCGCGACGCGCCATGCCGGCCACCCTCCCACGTGTGCCTACGCGGGGAGCACTGCCTCCACTGCCGTGGTGACCTCGTCCGCCACCGGCTCGGTGCGCGGCCGGAATCGGGCGGCCACGTGGCCGTCGGGGGCGATGAGGAACTTCTCGAAGTTCCACTGCACGTCGCCGGCGGCGCCGGACGCGTCCTCGGTGGCGGTGAGCTCGGTGTAGAGCGGGTGCCGGTCCGGCCCGTTGACATCGACCTTCTCGGTGAGCGGGAAGGTCACCCCGTAGGTGGCCGAGCAGAAGGTGGCGATCTCCTCCGACGTGCCGGGCTCCTGCCCGCCGAACTGGTTGCACGGCACACCGAGCACGGTGAGGCCACGGTCGCCGTATGTCTTCTGCAGCTCCTCGAGTGCGGTGTACTGCGGGGTCAGCCCGCACTTGGACGCGACGTTGACGACGAGGACGGCCCGGCCGCGCAGGGCGGCGGTGTCGAGCGGGGCGCCGTCGAGTGCGGCGATGGGGGTGTCGTACAAGCTCATGATTCGAGACTAGAACGGGGCTAGATTCCCGGCATGAGTCGCTGGTCACTGCCGCCCACCTCGATCCCCACCGCATGGTTCAACGTCGTCCCGCACCTCGCGAGCCCACCGCAGCCGCCGCTGCACCCGGGCACCCGCGAGCCGGTCGGACCCGACGACCTGGCCCCGCTGTTCCCGATGGCGTTGATCGGGCAGGAGGTGAGCGCGGAGCCGTGGATCGACATCCCGGGGGAGGTGCTCGACATCCTGCGGCTGTGGCGCCCCACCCCGCTCGTGCGCGCCGTCCGCCTGGAGAAGGCGTTGGGCACCCCGGCGCGGATCTACTTCAAGGACGAGTCGGTCTCACCCTCGGGCAGTCACAAGACGAACACGGCCGTCGCGCAGGCGTTCTACAACAAGCAGGAGGGCACCAGCAGGCTCTCCACCGAGACCGGTGCCGGCCAGTGGGGCACCGCGCTGTCGTTCGCCTGTGCCCAGTTCGATCTGGACCTCAAGGTCTACATGGTGCGTGCCTCGTACGAGCAGAAGCCGTACCGCCGGATCGCCATCGAGACCTGGGGCGGCGAGGTCGTCCCCTCGCCCGTCGATGAGCCCGACCAGCCCGGTTCGCTCGGCTCGGCGATCTCCGACGCCGTGCGTGACTGCGTCGGCCGCGCCGACACGCACTACTCGCTGGGCTCTGTGCTCAACCACGTGCTGCTCCACCAGACGGTGATCGGGATCGAGGCGAAGGAGCAGCTCGAGCTGGCGGGGGAGCGGCTGCCCGACGTCGTGATCGCCTCCTGCGGGGGCGGCTCCAACCTGGGCGGGATCGCCTTCCCGTTCGTGCCGGACGCCGGTGTGCGGCTGCTCGCCGTCGAACCGCTGTCGTGCCCGACGCTGACGCAGGGTCGGTTCGACTACGACTTCGGCGACACCGCGGGATTCACCCCGCTGCTGCCGATGTACACGCTCGGGCACGACTTCATCCCGCCGTCGATCCACGCGGGTGGGTTGCGGTACCACGGCGATTCGCCGCTGGTCTCCCAGCTGGTGCGCGACGGCCGGATGGAGGCCGTCGCGTACCCGCAGGGAAAGGTCTTCGACGCCGCGGTGCAGTTCGCCCGCACAGAGGGCAAGATCCCTGCGCCGGAGTGCGCACACGCTGTCCGCGCGGCCATCGACGAGGCGCTCGAGGCCAAGGAGACCGGTGCGGAGAAGGTCATCCTCCTCAACTTCAGCGGTCACGGCTTCCTCGACCTCGCCGCCTACGACGACTACAACAACGGCCGGCTCCCGGACGAGCAGGGCTGACGCTCGCTATCCGCCGCTCTCCTGCCGCAGGAAGCACATGCGGCAGGTGTCCCCGGTGGCGTACGTGACCGGCCGCACGAACCTGACGTGATGCCTGTCGGGCTCGATCGCGTCGACCCAGTTCAGGTCGAAGCGGCACATCACGGCCTGCAGGTGCGTGCGCCCGGCTGCGACCAACCCTTCGTGGAACAGGCAGCGGATGACGTCGAGGACGTAGGTGTGCTGATCGTCGACCGGTCGCTCGAAGGCGAACGAGGGCCCGAAGTAGGTCGACTCCCGCTCCTTGCCGGCGGCGACGAGCGCAGCGAAGGGATCGGCGGCGTCGTCGAGGAGGCTCGCGGTCCCGGCGAGGATGACGTCGCGGAACGGGCTGTTGAGGCAGTCCTCGACGACGCCGGTCGCTCCGGCGGGTCCGCGGGCCGGTTCCAGTACGTCGTAGGCGGCGACGGCGAGCGAGGTGAAACGGACGTTCGCGGCGTCCATCCGGTTGTGCACCAGGTGCCGGAGCTGCTCGTCGAGCTCGGCGAGGCGGCTGCGGACCTGCTGCTCCACGTCGTCGGGCGCGAGGACCTCGCGCAGGCGCGCGAAGAAGGCCTGCTCGATGAGCGCGGTCCAGTCGGTGGGGTCGACGCCGGAGGTGGCGGAGGTGTCCATGGTGGTCCTTCTGATCAGGACCCACCAGGGCGTCGGGCATGGCTCGTGGAGCCACGGCTGATCGCCCCGGGAGGTCCGGGTTGACCAGCGCGCTCCACCACCGACCGGCGCTGCGTATGACCGTGTCAGTGAAGCGGACGGGCCGGAGCGCCGTCAAGATCGACGGAGGACGCGGAAACGATCGGGTTCCGCCGGGTCGCGATCGACGACCTGGATCGGCGCGGACGCCCATTGCCAGACGCTGATCCCCGGCGTGCGGGCGAACGTGATCCGCCCGCGCGTGCCGTCGACGGAGACCTGCGACCAGCTCGCGCCGGTGCTCAGCACCTGCGCGAGCACGGCGACCGTGTCGTAGCCCTCGAAGGCGACGAAGGACGGCGGTTCGGCCAGCCGCTCGCGCAGGGCGGTCTCGACCCGTGCGCCGAGTGGGTCGAAGCTCTGGGGCAGGTAGCGCAGGAACGGGATGCCGGCGCCGGCGCCGTCCAGCTGAGTCGACCACGTGGCGAACTCCGGTTGCCCGGCCGGGGCACCGATCAGGATCCCCGACAGTCGCTGGTCCCCGCGAACGGCCTGCACGATCGACACGACCGGTTCCGGGTGTCCCACCAGGAGGAGCAACGCAGTCGCGCGGGTCTCGACGAGGTGGTCGGGCACAGCGTTGGGGGCGAGTTCGACGATGGTGGCACCGTGCGCAGCGAGATGATCACGCAGGACGCGCGTCCCGGACTCCCAGTAGACACTCGGCACGGAGACCACGGCGATGCGGCGGTGGCCCGCGGCGAGGAGGTGGTCCGCGAAGACCCGCCAGCCGCGCGACTGCGGCGGCGCGAGGCGCGCGACCCCGTCGGTCGGACCGTCGGTGAGGGCATCGAGCACCGCCGACGAGCAGAGGAACGGCAGGCTCAGGGCTGCGGCCCGGGCGGCGGCGGCTCGCGCGACGACGCTGTGGTACTCCCCGGCGAGGGCCGCCACACCCAGCCCGGCCAGCTCGTCGACGGCCGCTGCGGCCCGTTCCGGGTCCGCCGCGGTGTCCCGGACGATCAGCTCGAGCCGTCGTCCGCCGATCCCGCCGGCATCGTTGACGTCGCGGACGCCCAGCTCGAGGCCGGCGAGCAGGTGCTGGCCGGCCTCGATCCATCCCGGCCGGGTCAGCGGAACGAGCGCGCCGATGCGAAGGGGCACGGTCGCCGGCTCAGCAGCCGCAGGGGACGGTCAGGGGGTCCGGCTCCGCCGTCGTCACACCGTCGCGGGTCTCGACCGGTAGCCCCTCGCGGATCCAGTACTCGATGCCGCCGATCATCTCGCGCACGTCGTAGCCGAGCCGGGCGAGCTCGAGGGCGGCCCGGGTGGCGCCGTTGCAGCCGGGCCCCCAGCAGTAGGTGACCACCGACCGGGTCGGGTCGAGCAGCTCGCGGGCCCGTCCCGCGATCTCGGCGGTGGGCAGGTGGACGGCGCCGGGCACGTGCCTCTGATCCCAGGCGGCGCGGCTGCGGGAGTCGACGACGGTGAGGCTGCCACGGGCGGCGGCAGTGTCGCTGACGTCGGTCTGGTACCTGAGGCGGGCGGTGTAGAAGGCGATGGCGGCGTCGTTCACGGGCGAGACGCTACGGATCGATCACTGGCGCGTGAAGCTGAAGTCCGTGGCGTGATACCGGAACGGCCGTGGAATCCACTGCGGTTCTAGGATAGCTCCCGTGGATTACACCCCGGACGACGTGGATTGGCGACTGCTCGAAGCACTGCAACGGGACGGTCGCGCGAGCTACGCCGATCTCGGCCGGCTCGTCGGCCTCTCACCCAGCGCCGTCACCGAGCGGGTCCGCCGGCTGGAGGACGCCGCGATCATCACCGGCTACCGGGCCGAGGTCGATCCCGAGAAGCTCGGTCTCACCATCCTGGCGCTCGTGCGGCTGCGCTACCCGCACGGCAACTACAAGCCCTTCCACGACCTGCTGGCCACCACACCGGAGGTCGGGGAGGCGCACCACGTGACGGGCGAGGACTGCTTCGTGCTCACCGTCCGCGCCCGTTCGATGCGGCACCTGGAGGAGGTGACCGGGCGGATCAGTGGCCTGGGCCCGGTAACCACGAGCGTCGTGTACTCCAGTCCGATGACGCGCCGCTCGGTGGTCGCCAGCGCTGTCGGTGCGAGTGCGGCTGCGGCGAGCGCGTCGCGGCGCCGAGCCTGAGGACGGCTCAGCGCACCGTCAGCATCGCGGAACAGATCGGAGCTGCGCCGGATCACCAAGTCACGGCGCCCCGTAGGGACGTGGGTGCGGCGCGTCAGTTCCAAGATCGACACGCGCGAGATGGACGTGGTGGGGGTTTCCGAGGCGCAGAACCCCCACCATGTCGATCTCACCGGTGTCGATTTTGAGAAGCGGAGCGCCGCGGGTTGGGCCAATGGGTCACCCCAGCGAGCGCAGCGCCGGGCCCGCGCCGAGCCGGGCCAAGCCCTCCGCGCTGACCTCGTCTGCGGGGACGAGCACGGTGAGCCACTGCCGGTCGCGGTCGGCCACGGCCAGTGGCTCCGGGTT
The DNA here is from genome assembly GCA_963727745.1 of uncultured Actinomycetota bacterium. Taxonomy (GTDB): domain Bacteria; phylum Actinomycetota; class Actinomycetes; order Mycobacteriales; family Pseudonocardiaceae; genus Pseudonocardia. Next base: position 610,395 of record CAVSHL010000015.1, on the reverse strand, counting down.
GAGGCGGAGCGTGCCGACCGCCGGGTGCACGATGCCCACCATCCGGGGATGGATGTCGGGCACCGGCCGGCGCTCCCAGCGCTGCGCGAACTCCGCCCCTGCGCCGGTGGCCAGCTCGGCGGCGAAGCCCTCGATCTCGCAGTCGCCGCCCCGACGGGCGTGCAGCAGCGCGACCTGCTCATCGGCGACGGCCGCCCAGTCCAGCAGATGGGTGCGGGCCCTCTCGTCGGTCAGGACGTACCTGACGAGATTCGGGCGGCCGGCCCCGTCGAGCATCCCGACGGGGCGAACCAGCCGGTCGAAGCCCTCGTTCCAGGCGAGCAGGTCGCCGCGGTGGTTCGCCACGTAGCCGGGACTCGGATCCAGCGCGTCCAGCACCGCGGTGATCGGCGGCCGCACCGCGCCGGCCGGGCGGGGCCGCCCGGAGGGACACAGCCCGATGCCCTGCCCGGCCGTGGACAGCTCGTGCAGGTGGTGCCGGTCCTCGCCGGGGAGGTGCAGCGCGTCGGCCAACGCCATCAGGACCTGCGGCGACGGATGCCGGTCGCGGCCCTGCTCCAGCCGGATCAGGTAGTCGACGCTGACATCGGCGAGGGTCGCCAGCTCGGCACGCCGCAGACCAAGAGTGCGCCGCCGCCCGGCGTCGGGCAGCCCCACGTCGGACGGTCGCGTGGCCTCCCGCCTGCTGCGCAGGAACGCGCCCAGCTCGCCCTCCATCACCCGATCAGTCTGCCCCACCCACCGGCCCGGAGGGTGGCCCCCGCAGGGCCAGCATGATCGCGGTCTCCCTACCGACCGGCGTCCGGCGCAGGGTCCTGTCATGACCGAACTACGCATCGCCGTCCTCGTCGGCAGCACCCGCGCCGCCCGCCGCGGCCCGGCGGTGGCCGCGTGGGTGGCCGCGGCCGCCCGCCGCCATCCTGATCTCGCCACCGCCCGGATCGACGTCCTCGACATCGCGGACGCCGACCTCCCGCTGCTGGACGAGCCGGTACCGGCGATCCGGGGCGACTACCGCAACCCGCACACCGTCCGGTGGGCGGAGACGGTCCGCGCCTACGACGCCTTCGTCGTCGTGACCCCGGTGCACAACGCGTCCTACCCGGCGTCGCTGAAGAACGCGATCGACTACCTCTACGCGGAGTGGAACGACGCGGTCGTCGGCTTCGTCGGGTACGGCGCCCACGGCGGCACCCGCGCCATCGACCATCTCCGCACCGTGTTCGCGGAGGTCAAGGCCATCACGGCGCCACGGGAGGTGTCGCTGGAGATCTTCGCGGACTTCGACTTCAGCGCTGTGGATCTCAGCGACCCTTACGCGATCGGCCGGATCGCCCCGCGCCCGGAGCAGTACGACGCCCTCGACGCCATGCTGGCCGATGTCGCGGCCTGGGCACGGCCGCGGCTCGCTGCTGCCGCCGCCGCGCATGCGTGACCGGGGTTGTGTTGATCACGGGCGAAAGGCGGTTCACAGAGATCGTCCGACCACCTTTTGCCCGTGATCAACGATCTGGTCCGCCGGCCGAGCACCCGACCAGTGGCGGGGGCAGACCCGTTCAGCGCCAGTGACCCTCGGGCTCGACCTTCGGCACGTCGTCCGGAACGGGTGGCAGCTCGATCGGCACGCCCAGGAGCTGCGAGACCCGCCCGGCCAGCAGGTGCGCCCGGTGCGGGTCGCCGTCGATCACCGGCTCGGTCACGATCTCCGGGGCGAGCCCCTCGCCCTCGCGGAACTGGTCGAACGTGAAGTCGATGTGCCGGCCGTCCGGCAGCACGTTCCAGGCGTGCCCGTTCGGGGTGCGCTCGCCGTCGCTGTCGAGCACGGTGGCGATCACGATGTCGCCGCCGTAGACGGCCCGCAGGACGAGCGCGGAGACCGCGCACTGCCCGAGCGCCCGGTTGTCCTCCGACCAGCCGTCGGGATCGTCGGACGTGTCCTGTGCCCACGACGCGCGCAGCGCCCGCTCCACCGCCGACAGCTCGGGATCGGTCACTGCAGGGCCGCCAGCAACGCGCCCGGTCCGACGGTGGCCGCGCCGGCGGCGGTCACGATCCCGCGCAGCTCCCGGTCCGCCGTCACCACGACGACCGGGCCGCTCAGCTCGGCGGCGACCTCGGCGATGGTGCTGTCGCCGTCGGCCGGTGCCCGCACGACGACGAGATCGGCGTGCTCGGGCAGGTCGGCCACGCGGTTGGCGCGGCCTTCCAGCACGAGGTGCACCCGCAGCGGCGCGGCGACTCCGAGCGCCGACGCGAACTCGTCCTGGTCGGTGGCGAGTGCCGCGGCGAGCTGCTCGGCGAGCCGGTGGGCCGCGCCCTCCCGGTCGTGCCACCAGCCGTCGGGTCGCGACCCGACGACGTTGGCGGCGTCGACCACGATCTGCGTCATCTACCGGGCAGCTTCGCGGCCGCCGCGCGGTCGAGCAGCCACAGGGTGCGTTCACGGCCGGTGGCTCCGGCCACCGGGATCTCCACCTCGGGCGCACCGTCGAGCGCAGCCGCCACCGCCTCGGCCTTGGACTCACCCGCCGACACGATCCAGACCTCGGCCGCGGCCCGCGCGGCGGGCAGGGTCAGCGAGATGCGGGTGGGCGGCGGCTTCGGGCAGTCGTGCACCGCGACGACGCCGGCTGCGGTCTCGTGCACGGCGGGGGAGTCGGGGAACACCGACAGGGTGTGTCCCTCGCCGCCCATGCCGAGCAGGAGCACGTCGAACATCGACTCGTCCGCGGTGACCTGCGGGAGGATCTCCACGTAGGCCGCGGCCGCCTCCTCCGCGGTGCGGGACCCGTCGTCGGCGCCCATCGGGAACACCCGCGCCGGATCGACGGCCACGTGGTCGAGCAGCGCCTGACGGGCCTGCAGCTCGTTGCGCTCGGGATGGTCCGGGGCGACGAACCGCTCGTCGCCCCAGTAGAGCTCGATCCGGGACCAGTCGATCGCGGCCTGCGCAGGCGAGCTGCGCACCTGCTCGAGCATCGCGATCGCGACGCCACCGCCGGCGAGCACGATCCTCGGCACCCCGCCGGCGGCCTGGAGGTCGACGATCCGGGTGATCAGCCGGGCGGCTGCCGCGGCGGCCAGGGAGTCGGCGTCCGGGTGGACGACGACAGCCGTGCTCACAGCTCCGCCTTGACGGGCGTGCGGCCCCGCGCGACCGAGCTCCACCCCGCCAACGCCTCGGCGTAGGGCTCGTCGTCGTCGAGGCGGCGCAGTTCCTCGGCGAGGCACTCGCGCACCTCGCGGCGGATCAGCGCCACCTGCCGGTCCGGTTGGCCGGGCTGGCGCAGCGCGCCCACCTTGCCGTCCGGTCGCACCAGCTCCACCGGGCCCGAGTGGCGCTCCAGGCGCACCGTGGTGAGACCCGGCCCGCCGTCGTTGGGCGAGCGCTTCACCTTGACGTCCAGCCGGGCGGCCAGCCAGCCCGCCATCAGGTCCGTGGACGGCGACACGGTCTCGCCCGCCACGACCGCAGCGGTGACGTCCTCGAAGGGCGGTGCGTCCAGCGCCGTGGCCAGCAGCGCCCGCCACGGCGTGAGCCGCGTCCACGTCAGGTCGGAGTCGCCGGGCACGTAGTTGGCACGGCGCTGCTCGAACGCCTTCATCGGGTTCTTCGACGCGAGCGCGTCGGTCACCCGGCGCTGCGCGAGCCGACCGACCGGGTCGTCCGACGGCACGGCCGGGGCCTCACCCGGCCACCACGCCACGACCGGGGCGTCCGGGAGCAGCAGCGGCATCACCATGCCGGCGCCGGCCTCCTCGTCGGCCAGCGGCCCGTAGCCGCGCAGCACGATGACCTCGCTCGCGCCGGCGTCGCCGCCGACCCGGATCTGTGCGTCGAGCCGGGCCGACGCCTTCTTCGCCCCCTTGGCCAGCACGATCACCCGGCACGGGTGCTCCCGGCTGGCGGAGTTGGCGGCCTCGATGGCGCTCTCCAGCGCCCCGCTGTCGTCGGTGACGATGACCAGGGTCAACACGCGGCCCAGCGCGAGCACGCCACCCTTCTCGCGCAACTCCACGATCTTCTTGTTGACCGCGGAGGTGCTCGACGAGGGCAGATCGACGATCATGATGCGCCCCTCGCAAGCTTCGGCTCGGTCACGGCCGCCTCCAGGTGCGTCCGGTGCGGGCCAGCATCGCGTTGGCCGACTCCGGCCCCCACGAGCCCGCCGGATACGGATCGGGCCCGGCGTCCTGCTTCGCCCAGTGCTCGAGCACCGGATCGAGGATCTCCCAGGAGCGCTCGACCTCGGCGTTCACGGGGAAGAGGCTGGGCTCGCCGAGCAGCACGTCGAGGATCAGGCGCTCGTACGCCTCGGGGGAGGCCTCGGTGAACGAGGTGCCGTAGCCGAAGTCCATCGTGACGTCGCGGACCTCCATCTGGCTGCCCGGCACCTTCGACCCGAAGCGCATCGTGATGCCCTCGTCGGGCTGCACGCGCACGACGAGCGCGTTCTGCCCGAGCTCCTCGGTCATCGTGGCGTCGAACGGCAGGTGCGGGGCCCGCTTGAAGATCACCGCGACCTCGGTGACGCGGCGCCCGAGCCGCTTGCCCGTCCGCAGGTAGAACGGCACTCCGGCCCAGCGCCTGGTGTCCACCTCGCACGTGATCGCGGCGTAGGTCTCGGTGCTGGACTCGGGGTTGAACCCCTCCTCCTCCTTGAGGCCGGGCACCTTCTCCCCGCCCTGCCACCCGCCCAGGTACTGCCCGCGGGCGGTGGTCTCGTCCAGCGGCCCGACCAGGCGGGTCGCGTTGAGCACCTTGATCTTCTCGCTGCGCAGCTCGTTCGAGGAGAACGACGTCGGCTCCTCCATCGCGGTGAACGCGAGGAGCTGCAGCAGGTGGTTCTGGATGACGTCGCGGGCCGCGCCGATGCCGTCGTAGTAGCCGGCGCGCCCGCCCAGCCCGATGTCCTCGGCCATCGTGATCTGCACGTGGTCGACGTAGTGCGCGTTCCAGATCGGCTCGAACAGCTGGTTCGCGAAGCGCATCGCGAGGATGTTCTGGACCGTCTCCTTGCCGAGGTAGTGGTCGATGCGGAACACCGAGTCCTCGGGGAACACGTCGTTGACGATGCCGTTCAGCTCGATCGCCGACCTGAGGTCGTGGCCGAACGGCTTCTCGATCACCACGCGGCGCCAGTGGTCGCCGTCCGGGATGGCCAGCCCGGAGCGGGCCAGCTGCTTGCACACGACCGGGAACGCGCCGGGCGGGATCGACAGGTAGAAGGCGTGGTTGCCGTTGGTGCCGCGCTCGGCGTCGAGGGCGCGCACGGTGTCCTCGAGCCGGTCGAAGGCCTCGTCGTCGTCGAAGGAGCCGGGGACGAACCGGAAACCCTCCGCCAGCCGGTCCCACACCTCCTGCCGGAACGGGGTGCGGGCATGCGCCTTGACGGCCTCGTACACGACCTGGCCGAAGTCCTGGCTCTCCCAGTCGCGGCGGGCGAACCCGGTCAGCGCGAACCCCGGCGGCAGCAGCCCCCGGTTGGCGAGGTCGTAGATCGCGGGCATGAGCTTCTTGCGCGAGAGGTCACCGGTGACACCGAAGATCACCAGGCCGCAGGGCCCGGCGATCCTCGGCAACCGCTTGTCCCGCTCGTCGCGCAGCGGGTTCGTCCAGGTCATGACGGGTTCTGCTAGCCCTTTGCTCCGTCGAGCTGGCCCCGCACCGTCTCCAAGAGCTCGGCCCAGGACTTCTCGAACTTGTCGACGCCCTCGTTCTCCAGCGTCAGGAACACGTCGGTGAGGTCGACCCCGGCCTCGGCGACCGCGTCGAAGATCCGCTGCGCCTCCTCGGCGCGACCGGTGACGGCGTCACCGTGCACCTCGCCGTGGTCGGCGAACGCCTCGAGGGTCTTCTCCGGCATCGTGTTGACGGTGTCGGCGACGACCAGGTCGGTGACGTAGAGCGTGTCCGCGTAGTCCGGGTTCTTCACCCCGGTGGAGGCCCACAGCGGCCGCTGCGCCTTCGCGCCCTTCGCGACGAGCGCCTCCCAGCGCTCCCCGGAGAAGACCTCCTGGAACGCCGCGTAGGCCAGCACCGAGTTGGCCACGGCGGCCTTGCCGCGCAGCTCCAGAGCGCCACCGCCGAGTGCCTCGAGGCGCTTGTCGATCTCGGTGTCGACGCGGGAGACGAAGAAGCTCGCCACCGACGTGATGCCGGCCAGGTTGTGGCCGTTCTCGGCGGCCTGCTCGAGCCCGTCCAGGTAGGCGCCCATGACGGCGCGGTAGCGCTCCACCGAGAAGATCAACGTCACGTTCACGCTGACGCCCTCGGCGAGCGCCTGCGTGATCGCCGGCAGACCCTCCTCGGTGGCCGGGATCTTGACCAGCAGGTTGGGCCGGTCGACGGCCTTCCACAGGTCCAGCGCCTCGGCGGCGGTCTTCGCGGTGTCGTGGGCCAGCCTCGGATCGACCTCGAGGGACACGCGCCCGTCGACGCCGCCGGTGGATTCCCAGGTGCCGGAGAACACGTCGCAGCCCTGCTGCACGTCGGCGACGGTGATCTCGCGGACCGCGTCGTCGACGGAGGCGCCGCGGGCGGCGAGCTCGCGCACCTGCGCGTCGTAGGACTCGCCCTTCGACAGGGCGTTCGCGAAGATCGTCGGGTTGGTGGTGACCCCGACGACGTGCTTGTCGGTGATCAGCGACTGCAGGTTCCCGCTGTTCAGGCGCTCGCGGGAGAGGTCGTCGAGCCAGATGGAGACGCCGGCGGCGGCCAGGTTTCCCAGTCGGTCGGTCATGTCAGCTCCCTTCAGGAGGTGCTCTTGGCGAGGCTGCGCCGGGCCGCGGCCACCACGTTCTCCGTAGTGAAGCCGAACTCGCGGAACAGGGTCTGGTAGTCGGCGCTGGCGCCGTAGTGCTCGATCGAGATCTGCTCGCCGGCGTCGCCCGTGTACTTGAACCACGGCATCGCGATGCCGGCCTCGACGCTCACCCGGGCGCGGACCGCCGGCGGCAGCACGGAGGTCGCGGTAGGCCTCGTCCTGCTCCTCGAACCACTCGACGCACGGCATCGACACCACACGTGTGGCAACGCCGTCGGCCTCGAGGACCTTCCGCGCGTCGACGGCGATCTGCAGCTCCGAGCCGGTGCCGATGAGGATCACCTGCGGCTCGCCGGAGGACGCCTCGGCGAGCACGTAGCCGCCCTTCGCGACACCCTCGGCCGACGTGCCCTCGAGCACCGGGATGTTCTGCCGGGTGAGCGCGAGGCCCTTCGGACCCTCGGGCCGTTCCAGCGCCGCCTGCCAGGCGTACGCCGTCTCGTTGGCGTCGCCCGGACGCAGCATCGCCAGACCTGGGATCGCGCGCAGCGCTGCCATGTGCTCGATCGGCTGGTGGGTCGGACCGTCCTCGCCGAGCCCGATGGAGTCGTGGGTCCACACGTAGATCACCGACGACTGCATCACCGCGCCGAGCCGGACCGCGCCGCGCATGTAGTCGGAGAAGGTGAGGAACGTGCCGCCGTAGGGGCGGGTGGGCCCGTGCAGCGCGATCCCGTTGAGGATGGCCCCCATCGCGTGCTCGCGGATGCCGAAGTGCAGGGTGCGGCCGTATGGCTGCGCCTTCCACATCTCGGTGGCGATGGACGTCGGCCCGAACGAGTCGGCGCCCTTCATCGTCGTGTTGTTGCTCTCGGCCAGGTCGGCCGAGCCGCCCCACAGCTCCGGCAGCACGTCGGCGAGCGAGTCCAGCACCGCCTGCGAGGCCTTGCGGGTGGCGACCCCCTTGGGGTCCGGGTCCCACGTCGGCAACGCCTTGGTCCAGCCCTCGGGCAGGGAGCGCCCGATCAGCCGGTCGAGGAGCTCCTTGCGCTCCGGCTCGCGCGCGGCCCAGTCGTCGAACGATTCTGCCAGGCGGCGTGGGCCTCGCGACCGCGGTCGACGACCTTGCGGGCGTGCGCGAGCACCTCGTCCTCGACGACGAACGACTTCTCCGGGTCGAAGCCGAGGAACGACTTCACCCCGGCGACCTCCTCGTCGCCCAGCGCGGCGCCGTGCGCCTTGCCGGTGTTCTGCTTCGTGGGCGCCGGCCAGCCGATGATCGTGCGCAGCACGACGATCGACGGCTTGTCGGTGACCTCGCGGGCCGCCGCGATCGCGTCGAGGATGGCCGCGGTGTTGTTGCCGCCCTGGACGACCTGGACGTGCCAGCCGTAGGACTCGTACCGCTTCGCGACGTCCTCGGCCAGCGCGATGTCGGTGTCGTCCTCGATGGAGATCTTGTTGTCGTCGTAGACCAGCGTCAGGTTGCCCAGCTGCTGGACACCCGCGAGGGAGGACGCCTCGGAGGTGATGCCCTCCTCGATGTCGCCGTCGGATGCGATGACGTAGATGTGGTGGTCGAACGGGCTCTCGCCCGGCGCGGTGTCGGGGTCGAACAGACCGCGCTCGCGGCGGGCGGCCATGGCCATGCCGACGGCGGAGGCGAGCCCCTGGCCCAGCGGGCCCGTGGTGATCTCGACGCCCTTCGTGTGGCGGTGCTCGGGGTGGCCCGGGGTCAGCGAGCCCCAGGTGCGCAGCGCCTCGATGTCGGAGAGCTCCAGCCCGTACCCGGAGAAGTACAGCTGCAGGTACAGGGTGAGGCTCGAGTGGCCGCAGGAGAGCACGAAGCGGTCCCGGCCGATCCAGTCGGGGTCACTCGGGTCGTGCCGCATCACGCGCTGGAAGAGGGAGTAGGCCAGCGGGGCCAGGCTCATCGCGGTGCCCGGGTGCCCGTTGCCGACCTTCTGCACAGCATCCGCCGCGAGGACGCGGATCGTGTCGACGGCCCGGGTGTCGAGATCGGTCCAGTCGTCCGGTGTGCTGATCTTGGTGAGGTTCTCGATCGAGGTGTCGGATGTCGGGTCGGCCACAGCTCTCCTCGTGAGTCACAGCAGGTGGAACGGGTAGGGCGGCGCTCTCGGCCAGACGAGCGAGGCCGGCTCGTCAACACCCTAGCCTCGCGCGCGGAACCCGTGCGATCGCCGTTCATCGATTCACCGGACGGCTACCCGGGAGCGGCCCGGGTTATGCCCCCGGCTATCATCGACACGCCGTAGAAACAACGCGAACAACAGCGTTCCCACCACACGCGAAGAGGTTGCCGGTGAGCCTGCCCGTGTCTCATCGGGGCTCCGCGCGGGTACGCCGTATGCGCGACCGGATCGATGCGTACGTCGGGCTCACCAAGACGCGCATCATCGAGCAGTTGCTCGTCGTCACGGTCCCGGCGATGTGCCTGGCGGCCCGCGGGCTGCCACCCGTCTGGTTGATCATCTCCACCCTTGTGGGCGGGGCACTGGCCGCCGCCAGCGCGCACGCCCTCAACTGCGTGGTCGACGCCGACATCGACGCCGTGATGAAGCGCACCGCGCGCCGCCCGCTCGCCAAGGGGCAGGTGCCGCCGCGCAACGCGCTGATCTTCGGGCTCGTCCTCGGCGCGATCTCGGCGCTCCTGCTCGGTTTCACCACGAACTGGCTCGCGGCCGGCATGTCCGTCGCTGCCATCGCCTTCTACGTGCTCGTCTACACGCTGCTGCTCAAGCGGCGCACGTCGCAGAACATCGTGTGGGGCGGCGCCGCGGGCTGCATGCCCGTCGTCATCGGCTGGGCCGCGGTCACGGGCACCGTCGAGTGGCCGGCACTGGTGATGTTCGCGGTGATCTTCTTCTGGACGCCGCCGCACTTCTGGGCTCTGGCCATGCGCTACCGCGAGGACTACGCCGCCGCCAACATCCCGATGCTGCCGGTGGTGGCCACCCCGCTGCAGGTCTCCCGCCGGATCGTCGCCTACACGTGGGTGATGGCACTGGTCACGCTCCTGCTGCTGCCGGTCACCTCGTGGATCTACGCCGTCGCCGCAGTGCTCGGCGGGGTCTACTTCATCTACCGGGCCCACCACCTGCACCACGAGATCGTGAGCGGTGCCGACCCCAGCCCGATGAAGCTGTTCCACCTCTCGAACGCCTACCTCTGCGGGCTGTTCGTGGCCATCGCCGTCGACGCCGTGATCGGCCTGCCCACGCTGTTCGGCTGATCGGCGTCCGTGGCCTCCCGCGTCCGCGTCGACACGACGTTCCCGGCCGGGCCCGACACGCTCGCCGCTGACGTGTTCGGCGCGGCGTTCCACCGCGCGAAGCTCGCCGCCATCGGCGGGCCGGGCGCGGTGCTGGAGTCGTTCGACCTGGTCTCCGAGCGGGAGCTGCGGATCGCGCTGCGGCAGGTGCTCGTGCGGGAGACGTTGCCGGCGATCGCGCGGCCGTTCGCCTTCTCCGACCTCACCCTGCGCCGCCGCGAGGAGTGGACGAGCGACGGCGCGCTGCCCACCTGCCGGTTCACCACGAGCGTCGCAGGAGCTCCGCTGCACGGCCGGGGCACCGTCTCGTTCGCGGCGGACCCGGCCGGCACCCGGGTGACCATCGACGTCACCGCCCGCATCACGATCCCGTTCGTCGGACGGGCCGTGCAGGGCGTCGTCACCGAGGTCACCAGGTCGCTCGCCGATGACGAGCTGCGGTTCGCGCAGGAGTGGTTCAGCGACCGTCGCTGACGACGCGAGCCAGCTCGTCGCGGGCAGCGTGCAGGATGCCGGTGGAACGGGTTCCCCAGAACTCGGCGACGAAGCTCGCCGGGAACAGCAGGGTGTCCGAACCTGCCTCGTCCTGCACAGCCGCCTCGATGCCGTCCTCCTCGTCGACGACGACCCAGCGCAGTCCGAGCTCGTCCACCAGAAGCTGCCCGAACGCCAGCCCGACGGCATGCACGACACCGTTCGCCTCGGCCGGTGCCGGGTCCGTCGCGAGCCATGCGGCCCACACCGCATCCAGGTCGTCGACGGTCAGCGGCTCCGTCACACCGGGGACGAGTCGGGCGGCCAGATCACCGGCCGCCTCGACGTAGCCGGCGATCCAGCTCTGCTCCGCCGCGGTCGGCTCTGTGATCTGGCCTGCCACGCCGATCAGGCCAGCGTCTCGGGGGTCGTCCACTCCTCGCCGAGCACGTGCTGCGCGAGGAACGCCAGCACCGTCTCGTACCAGACGACGGCGTTGCCGGGAGTGAGGATCCAGTGGTTCTCGTCGGGGAAGTACAGGAACCGGTGCGGGAACTCGTCCGGTGTCCCGTCGTGCCCGTTGACGAGGTCGTACCAGAGCCGCAGCGCCTCGCCGATCGGCACCCGGTAGTCCTTGTCGCCGTGGATCACCAGCATCGGGGTGGTGATCTTCTCGGCGGACCGGTGCGGGCTGTTGTCCTTCTCCATCGCGGGCGACATCTCGTGCCGCCAGTAGGTGCCGAGGTCGGTGGTCGGGCCGAACTGGTCGAGCGACCACAGGCTGGCGTGGGTGACGATGGCGCGGAACCGGTCGGTGTGCCCGGCGATCCAGTTCGCCATGTACCCGCCGAAGGAACCACCCATCGCGGCGGTGCGGGTGGCGTCGACGTCGGCACGGGCCTCCGCCGCGTCGGTGATGGCGAGCAGATCGGTGTAGGGGGCCGCGCCCCACGCGCCCCAGCCGCGGGTCACGAAGTCGATGCCGTATCCGGTGGACAGCGCCGGGTCCGGCAGCAGCACCGCGTATCCGCGGGCGGCCATGAGCCAGGGGTTCCAGCGCCACTGCCAGGCGTTCCAGCTGCCCAGCGGGCCGCCGTGGACCCAGAGCAGCAGCGGGGCCGGGTTCTGCGCCGACGCGCCCTCCGGCAGCACCAGCCAGGACCGCAGTGCAGTGCCGTCCTCCGCCGTGGCCGTCACCTCGGTGAGCGTGCCGGGCAGCTCCGGGGTCTCGGCGGGCGCGGGCAGGTACGCCGGCTCCTGGTCGGGTGCCGAAGGGTCCAGCCGCACCGGGGCCGGGAAGCGGTCGACGCTGCTGCGCAGTGCGTACACCGCGGAGCCGTCGTCGGCCACGGTCACGTCGGTGTAGGCGCCGTCGTCGCCGGTGAGGCGGGTCACGGTCCCGTCCAGTTCGAGCCGGAACACGGGCGAACGGCCGCTGTCGTCCGCGGTGACGATCAGCGCGGACGAGTCCGCGGTCCAGGCGTAGCCGCTCGGCCACCGGTCCCAGCCACCGGTGACGACGCGCGCCTCGGCGCCGCCGTCGAGCGCCAGCACGACGAGGTCCTCGTCGGGGGACCGGGTCGGGCTGGGCAGGGAGGCACGGACGCAGACGACCCAGCGGCCGTCCGGGCTGATGACAGGGCCGTGGTAGTCGTGGGCGTCGTCGGCGGCGAGGGTGCGCCGCTCCCCGCTCGCCACGTCGATCACGACGAGCTGCGACCGCTGGTCGCCCCGCTCGACGGGGACGGACCAGGTGGTGACGACCGCCGTGCCGTCGGGTGACACGTCGTGGGAAGCGTTGAGCAGCGCCGCCCCGGCGTCGGGGGTGAGATCGCGCCACTCGATGCGGGAGCCGTCGTCCGGGATCGTGCCGGCGAGCAGTCGCGGCCGGTCCGGCCCGAGGTCGGAGTCCCAGTAGCGGATCGGGTAGCCGGTGTGCAGGATGCCGCTCACCTTGCGGTCCTTGCGGGCGGTGCGGCGCTCCTCGTCCTCCTCCGCGGTGCCGGCGGCCGGGTGCGTCATCGACGTCACCACGACGGTGCCGGCCTCGCGGGCCACGGCCGGGCCCGACACCCCGCCGGGACGGGTACCGACCGCGCGGCCCTCGCCGGTGGTCGGGAGCACCCACAGTGCTGGCGGGGCGTCGTCGTCCGGGCTCGCCTCCGACGGGTCGGGCCGGGCCGAGGTGAACAGCAGATCGCCGGACGGGGTGAACGCGGCCGAGGTCTCCGGCTTCGCGCCGCGGGTCAACCGCCGGGCCGGGCGCTCCCCGGCCGGGTCGATCTCCCAGAGCGCGGACCGGAACCGCACCCCCTTGGGGTCCAGCTCGGCCACCGCGGTGACCAGCCGGGACCCGTCCGGGGAGAGGATCAGGCCGCTCGTGCGGGGGAGTTTCTGATAGTCGTCGAGATCATGGAACGTCGTCGGCACCCGGCCGAGTCTGCCCGAGCGAGGACGATCAGGGGAGCAGGAGCAGCTTCCCGGTCGTGCGGCGCCCCTCGAGGTCCTCGTGCGCCTGCCGCACGTCGTCGAGCGGGTAGCGGCCACCGATGCGCACGTCCAGCGTGCCGTCGGCCACCGCACCGAGGACGGCGCCGGCTCGGGCCAGCAGTTCCTCGCGAGTGACGACGAAGTCGTTGAGCTTCGGCCGCGTCAGGAACAGCGAGCCGCCGGCGTTGAGCCGCTGCGGATCGAACGGCGGCACCGGCCCGCTCGCCGCGCCGCACAGCACGAGCGTGCCGCGGCGCCGCAGTGCGGCCAGGCTCGCGTCGAAGGTGGACGCGCCCACGCCGTCGTAGACGACGTGCACGCCGTCGCCGTCGGTGAGGTCGCGCACCGCCGCCGCGATGTCGGTCACCTCGCTGTAGTTCACGATGTCGACCGCCCCCGCCGCCCGGGCCAGCTCCGCCTTCTCAGGGGTGGAGACCGTGCCGATCACGCGCGCACCGCGGGCGCTGGCCAGCTGGGTCAGCTGCAGGCCGAGCCCACCGGCCGCCGCGTGGACGAGCACGTCCTGCCCGGCCTGGACGGGAAAGGCGTCGACGACGAACGCGTGCGCGGTCATGCCCTGCAGGAGCGCGCCGGCAGCCTGCTCGTCGGTCAACGCGTCGGGCACGGGCACGGCCTTGTCCGCCGGCACCGCGATGCGCTCGGCGTAGCTGCCCATCGCATCGGCCCAGGCCACGCGTTCGCCGGTGCCGACGACCCGGCCGACACCCTCCAACCCGAGCAGGAACGGCAGGGGGATCGGGTAGGCGCCCTTACGGTGGTAGGTGTCGATGAAGTTCACCCCGGCCACGGCGACGTCGACGAGCAGCTCGCCGTCCCGGACGACGGGCTCGGGCCCGTCGCTGACCGCGAGCACCTCGGGGCCGCCCGTCTCCGTGATCCTGACCGCGCGCATCACGCCACCTCCACCGGCGCCGCTGCGGGCACCGTCCGTTCCGTCCGGGAGCGTCGGACCGTGCCCGCCCACAGCGCCGATGCCGCCACGACGGCCAGCATGGAGCCGAGGACGTGCAGCGACACCAACGCTTCGGGAACACCGAGGGCGTACTGGATGCTCCCGAGCGCTCCTTGGGCCAGCACGACGACCACGAGCGTCAGGTAGCGCCGCCACAGGCCGGCCGACACCCCGACCGCGCGCAGCGCGAACCCGAGGCCGACCAGCAGCCCGAGGTACGCGAAGACGAGGTCGGCGTGGAGTTGCGCGGTGACCTGCACACCCAGCTCCAGGCGGGGGGTCTTCGCATCGCCGGAGTGCGGGCCGGCGGCCGTCACCAGCGTGCCTGCGGTGACGAGCAGGCCGAGCACCCCGGACGAGGTCGCGACCAACCCGCGCAGCGCCCCGGGTACGACCGGGGTGGCCGGGCCGTCCCCGTCGTCGATGGCGCACACCAGCTGCACCGCCAGCCACACGAACACGGCCGAGATGAGGAAGTGGAGGCCGACCGACCACCACACGAGCTGCGCGCGCACGACGAACCCGCCGACGACGGCCTGAGTGCCCACGCCGATCGGCTGCAGCCACGCCAGCCGCACGAGTCTCGCATTGCGCGGCCGCGTACCCCATGCGGCGATCAGGCACGCGGCGGCGACGAGCACGACGACGCCGGTCAGGAGGCGGTTGCCGAACTCGATCCACTGGGTGAGGGCCGCGACCTCGGGATGCGGGGTCGGCACCATGCTGCCGGGGAAGCACTCCGGCCAGGTGGGGCAACCGAGGCCGGAGCCGGTGACCCGGACGATCGAGCCGGTGACCGCGATCCCGGCCTGAGCGACGACCGCGGCGATCGCGACCGGGCGCATCACCGAGCGTGGGACGTGCGGCAACCGGTCGAGGAGGCTCACACTACAGATCGTAGAAGATGGCCGGTCTGCTGCCGACACGCCCACCCGACGACGTACCCGGGCCCGTGCTCAGCGCCAGCGGACGAGCTTCGCCGCCGCTCCTGCGGCCACGGCCGTCCAGGCCAGCAGCACCAGCACCGGTCCCCAGCCCGGCGCGGCGCCCGTGGCCAGGGTGGCGCGCAGGCCCTCGGCCAGCGCCCCGGACGGCAGCAGCGCCGCCACCGCGGCCAGCGGGCCGGGCAACTGGTCCAGCGGCACGACGATTCCGCCCGCCAGCAGCAGCACGAACCACACGACGTTCGCCAGCGCGAGCGTGATCTCCGCCCGCACCGTGCCGCCCAGCAGGATGCCCAGCGAGCCGAACGCCGTGCAGCCCAGCACGATCAACAGCAGGCCCCAGCCGAGGCCGGCGGCCGCGGGAGCCCAGCCGAGCACCGCGGCGATGGCGCCGAGCACCACGAGCTGCACGGCCACGACGCCGGCGACGGCCGTGAGCCGGCCGGCGACGAGCAGCCACCGCGGCAGCGCGGTGGCTGCCAGCCGGGCGATGACGCCGTAGCGACGGTCGAAGCCCAGCGCGATCGCCTGCCCGGTGAACGCCGTCGACATGACGGCGAGCGCGAGCACGCCGGGCGCCACCGCTGCCACCCGCGGCTCCGGCAGCGGGACCAGCGGCAACAGGGTCAATCCGACGAGCAGCAGCGCCGGGATGAGCAGCGTCAGCAGCACCTGCTCGCCGTGGCGCAGGGCCAGCTTGAGCTCCGTGGTGGCCTGCACGGCGAGCATGTGCCCAGGGCGGCCGGCGCCTGGCCGGGGGGTGAACGTGCCCTCGGGGAAGCGGTTCATCGCAGCTCACGTCCCGTCAGCTCCAGGAACACGTCCTCGAGGCTGCGCCGCGCCACCTGGACGTCGTCGGCGAGCGCGCCCTGCTCCGCGCACCACATCGTGACGGTGGCGAGCACGGACGGATCGATGCGGCCCTGGACGACGTAGCGACCGGCGACGGGTTCGGTGGCGCGGTAGTCGGCGGGCAGGGCGGCCGCGAGACCGGCCACGTCCATGCCGGGCTTGGCGCGGAACCGCAGCTCCCGCTGGTCGGTGCCGGCGGTGAGCGACGCCGGTGTGCCGCTGGCCACGGCTCGCCCGTGGTCGATGATGAGGACCTGGTCGGCCAGCGCCTCGGCCTCCTCCATGAGGTGGGTCGTGAGGAGCACGGCCACGCCGTCGCGCCGCAGCGCCCGGATCAGGCCCCACACGAGATGGCGGCCCTGGGGGTCCATGCCGGCGGTGGGCTCGTCGAGGAACACCAGTTCCGGTCGCCCCACGACGGCACAGGCCAGCGCCAGGCGCTGCTGCTGCCCACCGGAGAGCCGCTTGTAGGGCGTGCGCGCGCAGGAGTCGAGACCGAGGATCTCTAGCAGCCACGCGGTGTCGAGCGGGTGCGCCGAGCATGCCGCGACCAGGCGCAGCATCTCGGCGGCGCGCACGCCCGGGTAGGCGCCGCCGCCCTGCGGCATGACGCCGATGCGCGCCCGCAGCGCGTCGGGCGCGCCGGCCGGATCGCAGCCGAGCACGCGCACCTCGCCGCCGTCGGCGTTGCGGAACCCCTCGCAGACCTCCACGGCCGTGGTCTTGCCCGCTCCGTTCGGCCCGAGCAGGGCGAGTACCTGGCCGGCGTCGAGCCGCAGGTCCAGCCCGTCGACGGCGGTCACGGAGCCGTAGGTCTTCACGAGACCGCGCACGTCGACGGCAGGTGGACCACTCACGGTGCTGCTACCTCGCTTCGCTCGGGGGTTCGCGGGCCTTCGTTGTCGACGATCTGCTCCTCCAGTGCTCGCGCTCGTTCCTCGCGCTGCGCGCCTCCTCCGCAGATCGTCGACGGCCCACTCACGGTGCTTCTTCCTCGCTTCGCGGGGTTTCGTGGGCCGGAAGAGCTTAAGGCGACGTCGGGAGGGCCGCGGGTGGGGCGGGCGCCCGGCCGGGCAGCATCTCGACGTCGTAGCCGCGTTGGCCGGTGAGCAGCTGCCGCTGGACGGCCAGCAACAGCAGTAGCAGGACCAGGCCGGCTACGAGGGCGAGCGGGAGCTGGAACGCGCGGAAGTTGAAGTCCGCGCCGGTGGGCGGCACGACCACGGCGAGGACGGCGGAGATCGCCAGCACGGCGCGCCGGTAGCCGGGGACGGCCCGCGTGGCGGCGAGCGGGATGACCGCCCACAGCAGGTACCACGGGTGCACCACCGGGCCGAGCAGCACGAACGCGGCGAGCGATGCAGCCATGCCGGTGAAGGCGTCGACCCGTCCGCGGTAGGTGAGCCACAGCACCCACGCGATGGCGACGGCGCCGAGCAGCAACCCGATGCCGCGGGTGACCGTCAGCACGCCCTGGGTGTGTTCCCCGAGTCCGGCGAGGATCCCGACCTGGCCGCCGATCAGCCCGAGATCGGTGGTGACCGACATCCAGCTCAGGATCAGGCTGGGGATGGCCAGGGTGGTGGCCCAGCCGATCCCGACGCCCAGCCCGGCGGAGAGCGGGACGTAGACCAGCAGCGCGACCGCGAGCAGGATGCCCGCGGCGAGCGCGACGTCCCGGATGCGGTTGCCGCGCTTGCGGGCCCAGTCCATGCCGAGGAAGCCGAGCGCCAGCGCGGCGGGCAGCTTCACCGCCGACGCGCAGACGATCAGCAGTGCGCCGCTCAGCAGGTACGGATCGTTGACCCGGGCCGTGGCGCGCAGGCCGATCTCCATCCCGACGAGCATCAACCCGACCATCAAGGCCTCGTTGTGCATGCCGCTGACCAGGTGGAACAGCACGATCGGGTTGGCAGCGCCGAGCCACAGCACCAGCCCGGCATCGAGGCCGCAGCGGCGCGCGAGCTTCGGCAGCGCCCACACGATCATGGCGACGCCGGCCAGGGCGAGCACGCGGTAGCAGAAGATCCCCAGCACGAGGTCGTTGCCGGAGATGGCGGTGATGCCGCGGCCCAGCACGAGGAAGAGCGGCCCGTAGGGCGCGCCGGTGTCGCGCCAGATGTTGGGGATGCTGCGCACCAGCGGATCGTCGATGCCCAGCGCGGTGACGGGCGGGAACACGTAGGGATCGATGCCGCGGGCGAGCGTGGCGCTCTGCGCGAGGTAGCTGTAGACGTCGCGGGAGAACAGCGGCGGAGCGAGCGCCAGCGGCGCCGCCCACAGGATCGCGGTCTTCCACAGCTGGACGCCGTCGGGCGCAGGGGCGACGGCGCCGTTCGTGCGCAGCATCTTGCCGATCCACAGCCAGCACAGCACCAGCAGCAGCAGGCCCGTGTAGGTGATGGCGATCGACAGCGTGACGTTGCGCGCGGGCAGGCCGAGGATCCGCAGCCCGAACAGGGGATTGGGGGAGGGCAGTGCACCCGCACCGAACGCGCCGATGCCCATCAGCAGCGTGCCGACCATGCCCAGCCGTCGGGCGACCCGGCTGGGATCCCGGACAAGTCGCTCCGCCGCGACGGCGCGCTCGCCATCGTCCACAGGAGTGACCATGGCGGCGAGCGTAGTAGGGCCCGTGATGTGACCTGCGCCACCTGCCCGACGCCTGCGGAGACCGCGATCTGCGTCACAACTGCGGGGTGGGTTTGTCTCCCCGGCCGAAATAGGAAACACTGGTGTTGTGAAAAGCGCCGAGCAGTCGACCGCCGAGGGCCTCGCGGCCTCCGGTGATGGTCGCACGCGCGTCGCGGTGGCCCGCATGCTCATGGAGCAGGGCCCCGTCACCGCCGGCGAGATCGCCGCAGCGTTGGAACTGTCCGGCCCGGCCGTCCGCCGCCACCTCGACGCCCTCATGGCCGACGGCGAGGCCGAGGCCCGCGAGGCCCCGGTCCGCGGCCGCCGCGGGCGTGGCCGTCCGGCCCGCAGCTACCTGCTCACCGGCTCCGGCCGGGCCCGCTTCGGCCACGGCTACGACGATCTCGCCGTCGCTGCTCTGCGCTACCTGGCCGAGCACGGCGGGCCCGACGCCGTCGAGGGCTTCGCCCGCAGCCGTGCCCGTGAGCTCATCGGCTCGGCGGCGGCCTCTGTAGGAGCCGGCGACGGTCCCGGGGGCCGCGCCGGTCTGCTGGCCGACGCGCTCACCGAGCGCGGCTACGCCGCCCAGGCCCGCGAGGCCGGCAGCGGTGAGCACAAGGGTGTGCAGCTGTGCCAGCACCACTGCCCGGTGGCCCACGTCGCGGCCGAGTTCCCGGCCCTGTGCGAGGCTGAGACGAAGGCCATCGCCGAGGTGCTCGGCACCCACGTGCAGCGACTGGCCACTATCGCGCGGGGCGATTCCGCGTGCACCACACACGTTCCGTTGGGAATTCCCGAAACCCGGCGCGAGCACGAAACCACCACAGTCCCGAGAGGGAGGCAGTCCGCCCATGACGACCGCTCCTGAGTCACTCACCCAGGAGGAGACGCTCGCGACGCTCGGCCGATACGACTTCGGCTGGGCCGACCCGGACGCCGCCGGCGCCACCGCGCGACGAGGACTTTCCTCCGACGTGGTCGCCGACATCTCCGCACTGAAGAACGAGCCCGAGTGGATGCTCGACTTCCGCCTCAAGGCGCTCGACATCTTCGGTCGCAAGCCGATGCCGCGCTGGGGTGCCGACCTGTCGGGCATCGACTTCGACAACATCAAGTACTTCGTGCGCTCGTCGGAGAAGCAGGCCGCCACCTGGGAGGACCTGCCCGCCGACATCAAGAACACCTACGACAAGCTGGGCATCCCCGAGGCCGAGAAGGCCCGCCTGGTGTCGGGTGTCGCCGCGCAGTACGAGTCCGAGGTCGTCTACCACTCGATCCGCGAGGACCTCGAGGCCCAAGGCGTGATCTTCCTCGACACCGACACCGCGCTGCGCGAGCAGCCGGAGCTGTTCCGGGAGTACTTCGGCTCGGTCATCCCGAGCGGCGACAACAAGTTCTCCGCGCTCAACTCCGCGGTGTGGTCGGGCGGTTCGTTCATCTACGTGCCGAAGGATGTCCACGTCGACATCCCGCTGCAGGCCTACTTCCGCATCAACACCGAGAACATGGGCCAGTTCGAGCGCACGCTGATCATCGTCGACGAGGGTGCCTACGTGCACTACGTCGAGGGTTGCACCGCGCCGATCTACAAGTCCGACTCGCTGCACTCGGCGGTTGTCGAGATCATCGTGAAGAAGGGCGGCCGCTGCCGCTACACGACGATCCAGAACTGGTCGAACAACGTCTACAACCTGGTCACCAAGCGGGCCAAGGCCGAAGAGGGCGCGACCATGGAGTGGGTCGACGGCAACCTCGGCTCCAAGGTCACCATGAAGTACCCGGCCGTCTGGCTGATGGGCGAGCACGCCAAGGGCGAGGTGCTCTCGATCGCGTTCGCGGGCGAGGGCCAGCACCAGGACGCCGGCGCGAAGATGGTGCACCTGGCGCCGCACACGTCCTCGACGATCATCTCGAAGTCGGTGGCCCGTGGCGGCGGTCGCACGTCCTACCGCGGCCTCGTGCAGGTCAACCCGCGCGCGCACCACTCCCGTTCCACGGTGAAGTGCGACGCGCTACTGGTCGACTCGATCAGTCGGTCCGACACCTATCCCTACGTCGACGTGCGCAACGACGAGGTGTCGATGGGGCACGAGGCCACGGTCTCGAAGGTGAGCGGCGACCAGCTGTTCTACCTGATGAGCCGCGGTCTCACCGAGGACGAGGCGATGGCGATGGTCGTGCGCGGGTTCGTCGAGCCCATCGCGCGCGAGCTCCCGATGGAGTACGCGCTGGAGCTGAACCGCCTCATCGAGCTGCAGATGGAGGGTTCGGTCGGATGACGGTCCCGGAAGTTGCTGGACTGGCCCCCGAGCTGAAGGGCGCGAAGGAGGGGCAGGGTTCCAAGCCGCTGGCCTCCGCGAGCGAGCGCTTCACCTCCTACGACGTCGACGCCTTCGAGGTGCCGAGCGGTCGCGAGGAGAACTGGCGGTTCACGCCGTCGCGGCGGCTGCGCGGCCTGCAGAACGGCACCGCAGCCCTCGACGGCACGGTCGTCATCGAGGTATCCGGCGGCGCCGGCGAGGTCGTCGGTCGCGACGATCCCCGCCTCGGCGACGGCGGCGTGCCGGCCGACCGGGTCGCCGCCGCCGCGTGGTCGGCGTTCACCGAGGCCACCGTCGTCGAACTGCGGGGCACCCCTGAGCCGGTCACGATCGCCGTGACGGGCCCGGGGGAGGGCGCCACCGCCGTCTCACACGTCCAGATCCGCACCGCGCCGCAGGCCGAGGCCACCGTGGTGCTCACCTACAGCGGTTCCGGCACGCTCGCCGACAACCTCGAGATCGTCGTCGGGCAGGCGTCGAAGCTCACCCTCGTCGTCACCGACGAGTGGGCCGACGACGCCGTGCACGTCGGCGCGCAGCACATCTCCATCGGCCGCGACGCGGTCCTGCGCGCGACCGGAGTGGCGCTGGGTGGCGATCTCGTGCGGATCAGCCCGACCGTGAAGTACGAGGGCCCCGGCGGCGACGCCGAGCTGCTCGGTCTCGGGTTCGCCGACGCCGGCCAGCACCTCGAGCAGCGCCTGCTCGTCGACCACTCGGTGCCGCACTGCACCTCCAACGTGCACTACAAGAACGCGTTGCAGGGCGACGGGGCGCACACGGTGTGGATCGGCGACGTGCTGATCCGCGCGGCCGCAGAAGGCACCCAGACCTTCGAGCTCAACCGCAACCTGGTGCTCACCGAGAAGGCCCGCGCCGATTCGGTGCCGAACCTGGAGATCGAGACCGGCGAGATCGCCGGCGCCGGCCACGCCAGTGCCACCGGCCGGTTCGACGACGAGCAGCTCTTCTACCTGCAGAGTCGCGGAATCCCCGAGGACGTGGCGCGCCGCCTGGTCGTGCGCGGCTTCTTCGGCGAGATCCTGTCCAAGATCACCCTGCCCGAGCTGCGGGAACGGCTGGAGGCGGCCATCGAGGCCGAGCTCGCCGTCCTCGCCGTCTGACCACGCCACCACCACGGAGAACGCATACATGTCCACCTTGGAGATCAAGGACCTGCACGTCTCGGTCGCGACCGACGACGGCCCCAAGGAGATCCTGAAGGGCGTCGACCTCACCGTCGCGACCGGCCAGACACACGCGATCATGGGCCCCAACGGCTCCGGCAAGTCGACGCTGGCCTACGCCGTCGCCGGCCACCCGAAGTACGAGATCACCTCGGGCACGGTCACGCTCGACGGCGCGGACATCCTCGCGATGACCGTCGACGAGCGCGCCCGCGCCGGCCTGTTCCTCGCCATGCAGTACCCGGTCGAGGTCCCCGGCGTCTCGATGGCCAACTTCCTGCGCTCCGCGGCCACCGCGATCCGCGGCGAGGCCCCGAAGCTGCGCACGTGGGTGAAGGAGGTCAAGGGCGCGATGACCGCCCTCGACATCGACACCGCGTTCGCCGACCGCTCGGTCAACGAGGGCTTCTCGGGCGGCGAGAAGAAGCGCCACGAGGTGCTGCAGCTGGAGCTGCTGAAGCCGAGGTTCGCGGTGCTCGACGAGACCGACTCCGGCCTCGACGTGGACGCGCTGCGCGTGGTCAGCGAGGGCGTGAACCGATTCCGCGAGGGTGGCGAGACCGGCGTTCTGCTGATCACCCACTACACGCGGATCCTCAACTACATCAAGCCCGACGTGGTGCACGTGTTCGCGAACGGCCGCATCGTCGAGTCCGGCGGGCCCGAGCTGGCCGACGAGCTGGAGAAGAACGGCTACGTGCGCTTCACGCAGGGAGCGGGAGCCTCGGCGTGAGCCTGGACGTCTCGAAGATCCGGGCGGACTTCCCGCTGCTGCACCGCACGGTGCGGGGCGGGAAGGCGCTGGTCTACCTCGACTCGGGGGCCACGTCCCAGCACCCGCGTCAGGTCGTCGACGCCGAGCGCAGCTTCCTGGAGCAGCACAACGCGGCCGTGCATCGTGGTGCCCACCAGCTCTCGGAGGAGGCCACCGACGCCTACGAGTCGGCGCGGGCGCGCATCGCCACGTTCGTCGGGGCGGTGCCGGAGCAGCTGGTGTTCACCAAGAACGCCACCGAGGCGATCAACCTGATCGCGTACGGCATGAGCAACGCCGCCACCAGCGGCGAGGACGCTGCCCGGTTCATGGTCGGTCCCGGTGACGAGATCGTGATCACCGAACTGGAGCACCACTCGAACCTTGTGCCGTGGCAGGAGCTGTGCAAGCGCACGGGCGCCACGCTGAAGTGGTTCGGGGTCACCGCCGACGGTCGCATCGACCTCGACAGCGATCCGATCACCGAGCGCACCAAAGTGGTGGCGTTCGCCCACCAGTCGAACGTGTCCGGCTCGATCGCCCCGGTCGCGGAGCTCGTGCGCCGGGCCCGCGCGGTCGGCGCGCTGGTCGTGCTCGACGCGTGCCAGTCGGTGCCGCACATGCCCGTCGACCTCGCCAAGCTCGACGTCGACTTCGCCGCGTTCTCCGGGCACAAGATGCTCGGGCCGACCGGCATCGGGGTGCTGTACGGGCGGGCGGAGCTGCTGGCGGCGCTGCCGCCGTTCCTCACCGGCGGCTCGATGATCGAGCTGGTCCGCATGGAGCAGACGACGTACGCGCCGCCGCCCCAGCGGTTCGAGGCCGGCACACCGATGTCGTCGCAGGCCATCGGCCTCGCCGCGGCCGTCGACTACCTGTCGGGCATCGGCATGGACGCCGTGCACGCCCACGAGCTGGAGCTCACCGCCCTGGCGCTGGACGGGCTGGCCGGGATTCCCGGCGTGCGGATCATCGGGCCCACCGACATGACCGACCGCGGGGGAGCGGTGTCGTTCGTGGTCGACGGCGTGCACGCGCACGACGTGGGCCAGGTGCTCGACGACCGCGGCGTCGCGATCCGGGTGGGGCACCACTGCGCGTGGCCGCTGCACCGCAGGTTCGGCGTGGCCGCCACTGCACGGGCCACGTTCGCGGTCTACAACACGCCGGAGGAGGTCGCGGCGCTCGTCGACGGCATCCGCGCGGCCCAGGACTTCTTCAAGGTGACATGACCGTGCAGCTCGAACAGATGTACCAGGAGATCATCCTGGATCACTACCGCAACCCGCACGGCTCGGGCCTGCAGGAGCCGTACGACGCGGAGTCCTTCCAGATCAACCCGACCTGCGGCGACGAGATCAAGCTCCGGGTCAGGCTCGACGGCGAGACCGTCACCGCGGTCTCGCACGAGACGCTGGGCTGCTCGATCAGCCAGGCCTCGGCGTCGGTGCTGACCGACCTCGTGGTGGGTCGTTCGGTCGGCGAGTCGATGAAGATCCTGCAGGCGTTCCAGGAGATGGCGCAGAGTCGGGGTACCGTCGAACCCGACGAGGACGTGCTCGGCGACGGTGTCGCGTTCGCCGGCGTCGCGAAGTACCCGGCGCGGGTGAAGTGCGCGTTGCTGGGCTGGATGGCGTTCAAGGACGCCGTCTCCCGATCCCAGGAGGGAGCAGCATGAGCGAGCAGACCGAGACCGCATCCGAGGAGACCGTCGTCCGGGGTGCCGCGGGCATGCCGGAGCCTCCGGCGGCACCGGCGGCCGACGCACCCTCCCTCGACGACCTCGAGGAGGCCATGCGCGACGTGGTCGACCCCGAGCTGGGGATCAACGTGGTCGACCTGGGTCTGGTGTACGGCATCCAGACCGAGGGCCGGAAGAAGGCCACGATCGACATGACGTTGACCTCGGCCGCGTGCCCGCTCACCGACGTCATCGAGGAGCAGACCCGCGCCGCTCTCACCGGCAACGGCGCACCTGGCGGGCTGGTCGACGACATCGCGATCAACTGGGTCTGGATGCCGCCGTGGGGCCCGGAGAAGATCACCGAGGACGGCCGCGAACAGCTGCGCGCACTCGGGTTCCGGGTCTGACCCACCCCGTACCGACTCCCCGGCAGCGATTCCTCAGCGCTGCCTGCTGAGGAACGCGTCGACCTGGTACTGGTCGAAGCTGGCCGACCACACCTCGGCGACCTGGCCGTCGCGGATGCGGTAGATGTCGACGCCCCGCGTGGCCAGCTCGACATCTCCGGCTCGGCCTGCGAGGCGCACGATCGCCGCGACGTGGTCGTCGTCAGCGATGATCGTCTCGATCGTCGTGCTGAACGTGCCGTCCGACACCTCGGCGAGGCCGGCGAAGAAGCCGCCGAAGACCTCGGCCTTGCCCGCGTAGTCGCGCGCCATCGGGTTGCGGCCCTCGGTGTGCCACACGATCTCGTCGTCGAACATCTTGTCGATCGCCGCGAGGTCGCCCCGGGCGAAGGCGTCGTATCCGTCCCGGACCAGTCGCGCGTTCGGGTGCTCGGACTGTGTCTGCTCGGACTGGGCCTGCTCTGCCATGGCTGCCTCCGCGGATCGTGATGGGTCGCCGCACCTGCTCGCACCCGATCTCGTCCTCGTTACGGGTGGCCGACCCCGTGGATCAGCCCGATACCGCCGGAAGAGGCCGGAAGGTACCCGCGGTGCGGAGGCACTGATCGCGCATGGTGGCGCGCAGTGCATCGGGCAGGTCGCAGGTGACACCCCACTGGATCTTGTTGTGCGGGTCGGTGATGCGGACGGACAGGTTGGTGCGGTCCGGCACGTGACCGGGCCGGTCCGGTTGCTGGAACTCGAGGTAGACCCCGTCGACGCCGTTGGCCACCACGGGGTGGACGTCGAGCTCCCGACCGCCGAGCGAGGTGATCTCGGTGTGGGACGCGGCCACCAGCGACGCGGCATCGGCGCGCGGCGGGGCGCCCGTCGCGGTGATCACGATCATCGCGGCCTCACCGGTCCGGGTCGTGTCGAGGGCCAGTGCCCGCACCAGCGGCGGATCGGCGCTGACGACGCGCCGGGCCTGCACACCCCAGGCCGGATCGCGTTGCGCGACCTGCGCCACGAAGTCCGCCGACGGCATGCCCGGCCACCAGACGGACCGGAAGCTTTCGGGCAGCGCCGCGGTGAAGCTGCCGAGGCCGCGGTCGACGATCACGCTCACCGAGCGGAAGCCGGCCGGCGTGGCGCCCTTCCCGGCGATCAGGCGGCCCTGCAGGGTGATGCTGTCCACGGTGCCCGTGGAGTCGGCGGTCTCGGCGGAGAGCACGTCGCCGCTCCCTGTTCCTCCGGTGTCGGTCTGCGGCCTCTCCGCTGCTCCCGCCGCCGCGACCGCCGTGCCGGGCACGGTGACCGCGCATCCCGAGCCGGCTGCGACCGCGACGACGGTCACCACCACGACCGCCCAACGACGAGCTCTCCGCATCCCTGCCTCCTCCGGCCGCCAAACCCCTGGTGGCGATGACCGCCGCCGGCGGCGATCGGTTGGGGAGCGTCAGCTCGTTCCGTCGAGGATCCGCTGCAGCGCAGCGTCGACGCCGGCCACACCGGCGAGCTCCAGACCGAACGTTCCGGCGAGCACCTCGCGCAGCTCGGCGACCGTGCCGAGGACGTGCTGTTCGCTGGTCCCGTCGAGACGGTGGATCGACAGCCGGTTGTTCGCCAGCGCGTGCCGGACGCCCGGATCGGGCCGCGACACCATGAGCATGTGCCGGAAGTGCGAGGTCGGGTGCGCGGAGAGGTAGAAGTTGGTGATCCCGTAGTCGACGGGCAGCTGCGGGGTCAGGTCGAACGAGTAGAGCGCCGTCCATGAGTCGCCGAACCGGATCTCCATGGCGTAGGCCTCGGGATCGCCGCCGTCGCGGACGATGCGGCACGGCTCGTTCGGCGTCTCCTGCACCTCGTCCAGGACCAGGCGCAGCACACCCGTGGGCGTGCCCCCGCCGAACCCGACGTCGACCAGGTGCGGCCCGTCCGGGAGCCCGTCGACCCGGAGCAGCATGTGGCCGCGCGCCTGCGGCGGCGCCTCCGGTGGTCGGCGGTAGCGGACGCGTGCCGCGAGACCGGTGACCTGGTAGCCGAGCTCCGTGAGCGCGTTGCGCAGCAGCCCGTTCTGCTCGAAGCACCACCCGCCGCGCCCACCGTCCACCAGCTTCGCGGCGAGCCCGTCGGAGTCGAGCGCCGGTTCAACACCGGTGAGGGGATCGAGGTTCTCGAACGCGATCGAGCGGGTGTGGCCGGTGATGACGGCCTGCAGCGCGGGCAGGTCCGGCGCGGCAGGAGCGGGCACACCGATGCGGGTCAGGTAGCGATCGAGGAACATGGCCAGATCATGCTGGATCTGCCTCGCCGTGATCGAGGACCCACGGATCGAGCCGACGGTAGCCGCGCACCGCGACCGGCTTGATGCGGCGCAGGGCGAACCGGTGATCGCCGTCCAGCGTCTCCGCCACGCCGCGGTCGACCAGCACGCTGTCGGGATGCGCGGTGCTGGTCAGGCGGGCAGCGATGTTGACGACCTCGCCGTAGACATCGCCGTAGTGCGGCAGGACCGGCCCGGTCGCGAGCCCGATCCGCAGCTCGGGGAGCACCGCCTCGGTCCGGACCCGGTCACGCAGGCCGAGCGCGATCGAGGCGCCGGCGGCGACCTCGTCCACCACGAACAGCACCTCGTCGCCGACCGTCTTCACGAGCCGGCCGCCGCCGTCGGCGATCACGTCGGTGGTGACGGCGCTGAACCGTTCGATCATCTCCGACAGCTCGGCCACCGAGCGGCGTCGGGTGGTGCGGGTGAAGCCGACCATGTCGGCGAACCCGACGGTCAGCACCTCGGTGGCGTCGGTGACCGACGGCGGGTGCACGACCATCCGGGCGATGGCCGCGGCCAGGTGCCGCCGCCACACGTAGGCCTGGAGGTTCTCCAGCACCGGCAGGAACATCCGCGCGAACTCCAGCTCCGCATCAGGCGCAGGCTCGCCGCCGACATCGTTGCTGGCCTCGAACAGTCGCCGCAGCAGCCCGACCTGCCACTCCGCGAGCTGCGACACAGACTGCGCGGTGGCGCGCGCGACCGCCTCCGACACGTCCGGGCCGACCACGCCCGCCGTCACGAGGCCGGCGAACGCCTGCGCGGCCGCGATGTCGTGGTCGGTGAACCGCACCTCGTCGTCGCCGACCTCGGCGAACCCGAGCGCGCGCCACAACCGGCGGGTCTCCTCGGGGCTCAGCCCCGCCGCGTCGGCCAGCTGCGTGCGCGTCCACCGGCGTGGGCCGCCGAGCACGACCTCCTCGATCGCGAGCGGCAGCCGGTGGTCGGGCTCGGCGGCGGGCCGGCCGTCGTCCGCCACGTCGGCGCTGATCCCGGCCACTCCGCTCAGGTCGTGTGGACGATCAGGACGTCGACCCCGGACCGCCGGGCCACATCGGAGGGCACCGACCCGAGCAGGCGCCCGGAGAGGGTGTTGAGGCCCTTGTTGCCGACGACGAGCAGGTCCGCCTTGTTGTCGATGACGGCCTGGCGCAGCACGTCGGCCGGAGCGCCGTCGACGGCCACGGTGCGGACGTTCTTCGCCCCGGCTCCGGAGGCGCGCTCCTCGGCGGTGCGCAGCGTCTCCTCGGCCGGGGTCCAGCCCACCACGAGGTAGGCCTCGTCCTTGAGAGCGTCCTCGGCGGCTGCGGTGTCGTCACGGGTGGCCGGTGTGTAGGCGCAGACGATGACGAGCTCGGCGGCACTGTCGGCGGCGACGGCGGACGCGCGCTCGACAGCGATCAACGACGTCTCGGACCCGTCGGTGCCGACGACGATGGTGCGGTAGGCGGACATGGTGGCCTCCCTGGGGAACGTCGGTGCAGGTTACCGCCGGTAGGCAGGCGCTTGCGCACCGGGTGTGTACTCCGAACGGACTATCATGATCCGCTGTCCGGCCGGGCCGCCGGCAGCAGGGCCGGGCCGACCAGCCGCATCCGCAACCGCATGTCCGCGCGGGCGAAGAGCACCGCCATGGCGGCGGCGGTCGCCAGCGGCGCAGTCCGCCCCGACAGGTAGGCGTGCCGATGTCGGTCCGGCAGCGCGAAGAAGGTCTCGAAGAACGCGGGCACGTCGTCCGGTGGCATCCGCAGCAGCGCCTCGAGGCCGATCCGGCGCACCCGGTGCACGGCCACGGCCGAGGCCGGCCACACGGCCCGGCGCGCTGCGCGGCGCCGACCCGTCGCCAGCGCGTCGGCGAGGCGAGGGGCGGCGGCCAGCGTCGCCGCCACGTTGAACCCGGAGGCAGGATGCACGAACGGCGCGGAAGCGCCGAAACCGATCGCCTCCCGACCACGGTGCCGGGGAACGTCCAGCGGGAAGCGCACGCGCTCCACGTCAGGCTCCGGTGGGGGGACGATCCCGTGCGCCGCCAGCCGGGCCGTCAGCCGCTCCCGGAGCACGCGCAGCGACAGTCCCGGCCGCCTGGCCAGGGACGTCTCCTCCAGCAGCACCTCGCCGCCGCCCAGCGGCACCCCGTACAGGAACGTCGGCGGCCCGCCGAAACCGTGATCGGGCCGCCAGTCCATGAACAGCGCCTGCCCGGGAGGGACGAGCGCGGCGGCGGCAGTCTCGGGCACCACGACGCCGTACGCGGTCTGCTCGGCGGCAGTGTCGGTCAATGGCCGGCCGGCCAACGGCTGGCGGTGGCCCGCGGCGTCGACGATCCACCGGGCGCAGATGCGGTCGCCGCCCGCCAGCACCAACCGCCCGTCGACGACACGCACGGCACGACCCTCCCGGACCTCCACGTCGCGCGCGACGAGGCGGTCGTCGAGGTGTCGCCGCAGCGCAGCGGTGTCGAGCACGGCGTAGCGCTGCTCCAGGTCGTGGCGGGTGAGCGCGATCGCGTGCCCCGCTGCCTCGGCAGCCACGCAGTCGACCGGCAGCTCCGGCAGGTCGTACACCCAGCTGCCGTACGTCGCCGTCCACGGCGCGTCCGGGTTGCGGTCGACGAGCACGGTGCCCAGGCCCCGTTCCGCGCAGGCGGCGGCAAGCGCTCGGCCGGCCGGGCCGCCACCGACCACGGCGACGTCCATCTCGGACTGCGAGCTGCTCAGCACGCCACCCCTCCCCACGCCGGCCCCTCCTCGGTCGGGGCATCGCGTCCCCTTAGTGTCGTGCCATGCGAACCCTCCGGCGGTCCCGGGCCGCGGAGTTCTCCGCCGGCCGGGCCGGCTCCCCGTATCGCACCGATCGCGATCGCATCGCAGCATCGCCGTTCTTCGCCCGCCTCGCCGGGGTCACGCAGGTGGTGAGCCCGGCGGGCAGCGGGCTCATCGTGCACAACCGCCTCACGCACAGCCTGCAGGTCGCACAGGTGGCCCGTGCGGTGGCCGAACGGCTGGCCGCCGACGATGCCACTGCGGCCCTGCTGGAGAAGCTGGGCGGGTGCGACGAGGACGTCGTCGAGGCCGCTGCGCTGGCCCACGACCTGGGGCATCCGCCCTTCGGTCACCTCGGCGAGCAGGTGCTGGACCGGCTCGCCCGCGAGGAACTGGGCCTGCCAGACGGGTTCGAGGGCAACGCGCAGAGCTTCCGCATCGTCACCACGATCGACCTGCACGGACCCGCCGGTGTCGGCCTCGACCTGACCGCTGCGGTGCGCGCCGCCGTGCTCAAGTACCCGTGGACCCGGCGCAGCCACCCCGATCCCCACCCCAGCACCGCCGTGCTGCCACCGCGCGGTGCGGGCGCCGCCCCCGATGCTCCGCAGGCAGGATCGAGCAAGTTCTCCTGCTACGACACCGAGCTCGACGACCTGATCGAGGCACGCGGCCCGTTCGAGGGGGCGATCGGGCCCTGGCAACAGACGGTGGAGGCGGCGGTGATGGACATCGCCGACGACATCGCCTACGCCATCCACGATCTCGAGGACTTCCACCGGGTCGGGGTGCTGCAGCCCACCGGGGTGGCGGCCGAGCTGGCGGGTTGGCGAGCCGGCGGTGACGCCGGGCCCGCCGGGGGAGCGGGGGCGGACCTGGAACGCCTGCGGCAGCGGCTGCGGGCCAAGGACGGCTGGGCGTACGACGACGACGCGTTCGCCGAGGCTGTCGACCGGGTCCGGGAAGACCTCGTCGAGGGCCTGCTCTGGCGGGCCTTCGACGGCTCGATGGCCGCGGAACGGGCGGTCGCCGAGTTCTCCGCGCGGTGGACGGCCCGCCTCGTCGGCGGCGTGGAGGCGGTCGCCGAACCGCCGGTCCGCTCCGCGCACATCCGGTTGGGCACCGCGCAGTGGCACGAGGTCGCCGTACTGAAGTTCGTGCATCAACGGTTTGTGCTCCGCCGCTCCGACCTGGCCTCCTACCAGCGCGGACAGGCCACGGTGCTCGCCGGGCTGGTCGGGGCGCTCGGCGACTGGCTCGCGTCGGACGGGGACGGCCCGCGGCTGCCTCCGCGGCTGCACGACCTCGTCGAGCTGGCGGGGGAGGAGTACGCCCGGCTCGTGCCGCGCCGCGAGGTGCAGCGCCGCGCCCGCGGCCGGGCCGTGATCGACTACGTCGCGTCGCTCACCGACGGGCAGGCCGGCGCACTGCTGGACGTGTTGACCGGCCGGACGGCGCGGATCTGGACCGACGCTGCGGTGCTCTAGGACGACCCGGCCAGCAGGTCCAGCCACGGGTGGCCGGGGTGCACCTGCTGCAGGGCGGTGCGCAGCCATGCACGGGCCGGTTCGTCGAGGATCGGCAGGCAGACCGCCAGGTCGGCCTCGTCCTGCGGCCGGCAGTGCTTCGCCTTGAACATCAGGACGATCTCGGGCACCACGTGCGGGATTCCGGCGTCGCTCGTCGCGATCACCTCGGTGAACGGCCGGCGCAGCGTCGGATCGCGCCGGAAGATCCAGTTGTCGCCGTCGTGCGGCTCGCGGAAGACGTCCAGCACGTACGCGCCCTCGTCCACCGACCACAGCCACGTCTGGTGCGTGCGCGCGAGCCGACCGGCACCGTCGGGGCCGTCGACGGGATGCAGCACCGCGGCCTCCGGAGCGTGCCAGGACCAGTGCGGTGCCGGGAAGGCCGCCAACACCGTGTCCGTGCGGCCGGCGGGCACGCAGATCTCCAGGTCGTGGTGGTCCCGCGTGGTGCGGCCGAGGTGCAGGTCGATGGCCCACCCGCCGGCGACGGCCCACGGCACGTCGACGTCGGCGAGCCGGTGGGCCGCCTCGTCGGGCGTCCACGCCTGCCACGGCGGGGGAGCGGTCACCGCTACTGGCGGGTCAGGCCGAGGTCCCGCCGCACCGTCTCGAGGACGTCCAGGGGTGGCGGGCCACCGAACACGCGTTCGAGTTCGGCGAGGCCGCGGGTGCGGGCGACATGGGCCTGCAGCGCGTCGGAGATGAAGGCCGACACGCTTGCCGTCGCGCCGACGGCGACCGCCTGACGAGCGGCGTCAATCAGCTCGGACGGCAGGTTCACCGTGACCTGCTCCGTGGTCATGCCGCGAGGGTAGCGGCAGGTCAAGCGCTGGGCCACCGGTCAACTGCCGGCCGGTACGGTCGCGTTCATGGCAATGATCCACCGGGCACATCTGAATCCGACGAAGCGGGAGCTGCTGGCGGCGTGGCTGCCGGAGCAGCCGTGGGGCGGGCCGCTCGACGCGGTGCTGGGCGCGTACCGGCTCGATGATCCGGCCGGCGAGGTCGGGATCGAGGTGCATCTCGTCCGATGTGTCGACGGCGTGGCCCGCCAGGTGCCGACGACCTACCGCGCCGTTCCGTTGCCGGGTGCGACGCTGATCGGCACCACCACGCACACGGTCCTGGGGCAGCGCTGGGTGCACGACGGCTGCACGGATCCCGTCGCCGTAGCCGCACTGACCGCAGCCGTCCGGTGCGGCAACGCCGGTGCCGAGGAATGGGTGGAGCAGGAAACCGGGCCGCCTGTGCGGCGGGAGGCGACCGCGCAAGTACGCGGAGTGCCGCCCACGGGTGCTGCGAACGAGCTCGTCGTGCGTCGGGTGCTGGACGGGCCGGGCGCGGCGGGCGCGTCCGGCGTTCTGCTCGGCACATGGGCGGGTCAGGACGATCCGGTGGAGCTGGCACAGCTGGTCTGAATCCATCGGCCCTCGTTATGACAGGTGCGGTAGCGGCCCACCCGTGCAGGGAGAAGGGTCGACGGGCCAGCCACCGGGCGGCTGCGCCCCCTAGTGACTACACGATGCCGATCAGGTTCGGTTGCCGTGCCGAGAGGTTGGCAGGGCTCGCGGCGGCCGGGAGGGAGCTGATGCAGGTCCCGACGTTGTAACTGTCATAACGTCGATTATCGGATGATAATCGACCCAGGGTAGAGGTTCACCAACGGACCAGGAGACGGTCGAGCATCGCGTGCAGCGGTTTCCGATCGCCACGGCCGGCGGCACGCGACGCCTCGCTGTTCTCTTCGGCGGACATCGCCGCCCAGCGGAGCCGGTAGCCGCTGTCCTGCACGAGCTGGGTGAGGAACGCGCGCTGGGTTCGACCGTTGCCCTCACGGAACGGGTGCAGGTCGTTGAGCGCGGCCAGGAAGTCTGTCAGGTCCGTGAGCAGCTGCTCGCGGACCAGGCCGCGGAGATGGTCGCGGACGGCGAGCCCAAGGAACACCTGTGCGGCGTGCGGGCGAATCAGTTCCGGTGGGCAGAACTCCTGGCCACCCTTGGCGAGGGTGACAGTGCGGATCTCGCCGGCCCAGTCGTAGAGCGGCTCGAAAACGAACCGGTGGATGGCCTGCAGGTGGGTCAGATCGTGGTCGCCGGTCACTGGGTGCACGGCGAGTTGGGCCAGCCGCACCGCAGTGATGGCAGCCTCTGCCGTGGCCAACTCGACAGGATCGGTGATGCTCAGTCGGTTACGCAGGATCCCGGAGTTGAGATCGAGGTACGGGTCGAATCCGGTCACCGGTCAGCGCTGGTAGCGAGCCACCAGCGCAGCGGTGGCGTCTTCGAAAGACACCGACCCCTCCACCACGCGTGCCAGCAGTGCCAACCCCTCCGGGCTGGGATCCAATCCTTCCGCGCGCACCGAGCCGATCGCATCCTCGACCGCGGCGCGGCGCTCTTCGACGAGCAGCTTCTCGTAGCGGGCCGCCGACACCAGTACGGCTTCGGCCCGGCGATGCCTCCCGACGAAGACCGGCGCGGCGTCAGGGCGCGTCACCTGTCCCATCGTCTCTGCCAGGTTGGCGCGGAGCTCACTGACCGACAGGACCTCGGGCGCGGTCGTCATGAGCTGAAGCGTACGGCAAGTTGTACAAGTTCTCGAAGATCGCCCGTCGGGAACGAAGCCTGAGCCGCTGCTCCCCTGCGCTGCTGTGCTTGGGCTCAGACGTCGAAGACGGACCAGCAGATGTCGTTCCGCAGCCGCTGGTCGTCCAGCACGAGTTCGCGGATCTCCGCCGGCAGCTGCTCGCGCTGCCAGCGGCATTCGCGACGTCCGGCGTCGTCGGCCTCGGCGGCCGGAGCGGCTGCCCGAACGGCCTTGATGGCGTAGGCGGCCGCACCGAGGTCATGGGCGGCGACGTGGGCCACGGCGCCGGCCTGACCGGCGGCGTACGCCGCGTGCCGGGCCGCCCCGCGCTTGTCCCGCGCAGCGCCCATGGCGTGCCCGCCCGCCGCGCGCGACTCCATCATCCCGATCTCACCGCGGACCCACGCGCGGATGTGCTCGATGGCCTGCCGCGGTCGCGGATCGTCGGGATGCGCGGACTCGAACAGGTGCAGGACGTGCTCGGCGCAGGTCGCCGCCCAGAGGGCGAGCAGATGATGGTCCGAGTCCGTCAGGGTGCCGCCGCGGCGGATCGTCACCAGGCGCGGGTCGCGCACCGCAGAGAGGATCATGACCGGCACTCCCAGCGCATGTCGCGACATCCTAGGCTCGCTGTCGTGACTGACGTCGGCCTCGCCGCAGAACTGGCCGAGCGCGCCGGCGCGCTCTTGCTCGACGTGCGCGCGAACAGCGGACTGACCGGTCGTGACCTCGGCAAACGCGGCGACGCCGATGCGAATGCGCTCCTGCTGCGGGAGCTCGCGGCGGCTCGGCCCGACGATGCTTTCCTCTCGGAGGAGTCCGCCGACTCCCCCTCCCGGCTGTCGGCGGACCGGGTGTGGATCATCGATCCCCTCGACGGCACCCGCGAGTACGGGATGCCCGGCCGCGACGACTGGGCCGTGCACGTCGCGCTGTGGGAACGCGGCGTCGGGATCACGGCGGCCGCGGTCGCCCAGCCCGGCCTCGGCGCCGTCTACGCCAGCGACATCGCCCGTGCGCTCCGCGGCGAGCGGGATCGTCCCGCCTTCCTCGTCAGCGCCAGCCGACCACCGCAGTGGGCCGGACCGGTGGCCGAGCGGTTCGGCGCCGACCTGGTGCCGATGGGATCGGCCGGTGCGAAGGCCATGGCCGTTCTCCGCGGGGACGCCGACGCCTACCTGCATGACGGCGGTCAGTGGGAATGGGATTCGGCGGCCCCGGTCGGTGTCGCCGTCGCAGCCGGGCTGCACGCGTCCCGTGTCGACGGAAGCCCGCTCGAGTACAACCGTCCCCACCCGTACCTGCCTGATCTGCTCATCTGCAGAGCTGATCTCGCCGAGCCCCTCCTGCGGGCCATCGAGGGAGTGCAGTCGCATGCCGAGGACCAGTGAGCGAGGCGGTCCGCAAACGCGCGCGCGGATCCTGGCTGTCGCGACCAAGATGTTCGTCGAGCAGGGCTTCGACGCCGTCCGGGTAGCCGATGTGGCGCGGGAGGCCGGCGTCTCGAGCGTCACGGTCTTCAACCACTTCCCGAGCAAGGAGGATCTGTTCCTCGACCGGTCGGACGACGCGGCCGAGTTCCTGCGCGCCGTGGTGCGCGAGCGCGCACCGGAGGTCGACGTGCTGGGCGCGCTACGCGAGGCGACGCTCGGTCTCGCCGATGACGGGCACCCGCTCTCCGGCCTCAACGAGCTGTCGCTGCCCTTCTTCCGCACCGTCGCAGCATCGTCCGCACTGATCGCGCGGGCGCGGGCGATCGCCGCCGACCTCCGGCAGGTCCTCGTCGCGGAACTCGAACGCGACTCGGCCTTCGCGGGCGACCCGGCGTTGCTCGCCGCCTTCTTCGTCGCCGGGTACGAGACGGTGCTCGTGGAGACCGCGCGTCGACGACTTGCCGGAGACCCGCCCGACGAGGTGGTCGACGACCACCGGATGCGCGTGGAACGCCTGGTCGACGCTCTGCGCGGAGGTGTCGCTCCCGATGCGGCGGCTCAGCCGGGCTCGGCGGATCCCAGCGCTTCCTGAAACGTTCGCAGCGCCCGCACGACGACGTGCCGTTCGCCGTCCGTGAGGGTGGCGAGTGCGGTGGTCCAGGCCCGGGCGGTGCCGCCGAGCCATTCTTCGATCGACCCGGCCAGCTCGGGCGCGATGGCGATGATGCGGCGCCGGCGGTCGGATTCGTCCTCGCGGCGTACGAGTGCTCCGCGCCGCGACAGCTCGGCCACCATGAGGCTGACGGTCGTCGGGGCGATCTCGAGGCGCTCGGCGAGCTCACCGACGGACAGCGGCCCGTCGTACTGGAGCTGGGCGAACAGCGCCAGATGCCGGGGCGCGAGATCGAGCGTGCGCAGCTCCTCGGGCACGGGCAGGCGTTTGGCCCGGCCGACGATGCGCGGCATGAGCAGCAGCAGTGAGCGGACCGCTTCGTCCGTCGACAAGCTCTCGACCATCAAGTACCTTTGTTCACAAAGATGATTTGTTCCCGAAGCCATCGTCTCATGGAGTCCCGATGCCGCACCTCACCGTCAGTGCGACCGAATCCCAGCTCTCCGGTCGAGAGTCCGCCCTGATCACTGCACTCACGGACGCCGTCGTGGCGGTCTACGGCGAGTGGGCGCGGCCGCTGGTGGTGGTGCAGCTGGCCGCGGTTCCCGACGGCAGATGGGCGGTCGGCGGGCACATCGTCGACGCCGACGCGGCACCCGAGGTGCGGTTCGGCATCCGCGCCGGAGCGCTCACCCGGCCGGACGGCATCGACATCGCTCGCCGGCTCGTGGCCGCCGTGACGGACGCGGTGGCCGGTGCGTTGGGCGAGCAGCTGCGGGCGGCCGTCCTCGTCGAGCTGGTGCCACAACCCGACGACCAGGTCGGCGTCGGCGGCACGCTGATCAGCGACGCGGCGGCCAGCTGACGCCGGCCGTCGGTAGAAGCACGACCCCGGGCGCCCTCCCCCGTTGTCTACGCTGCCGACGTGGAACCCCTCCGGTCGACCGATCCGCAGACGATCGGCCGTTATCGGCTCACCGCCCGGCTCGGCGCCGGTGGCATGGGCAGGGTGTACCTCGGCATCACCCCGGAAGGCCGCCGCGCCGCCGTGAAGGTGATCCGGGACGATCTGGCCGACGACTCGGCGTTCCGGGCCCGGTTCCGCCGCGAGGTGTCGGCGGCCGTCTCGGTGGCGGGCATCTTCACCGCGCGGGTGCTCGACGCCGATCCCGACGGCGAGCCGCCGTGGCTGGCCACGCAGTTCGTCGAGGGCCCGTCGTTGCGCGACACCGTCGAGGCCGGCGGCCCGCTGCCGGTCGTGCAGCTGATCCCGTTGGCCCAGGGTCTGTGTGACGCGCTCGGCTCCATCCACGCGGCCGGTCTCGTGCACCGCGATCTCAAGCCGGCGAACGTGCTGCTCTCCCCCACCGGTGCGCGGGTGATCGACTTCGGCATCGCCCGCACGTCGACGTCGACGAAGGTCACGATGACCGGCGAGGTCATCGGCACGCCGGACTTCATGTCGCCGGAGCAGGTGGCCGGCACCACGATCGGGCCCGCATCGGACGTGTTCGCGCTGGGCGGCACCCTCGTCTACGCCGCGACGGGTCACGGACCGTTCGCGGCCGACCAGGCCGCGGCCACGCTGTACCGCATCATGCAGGCGGAGCCGGATCTCGCCGGCGTGCCCGACCCGATCGCCGACATCGCCGCGGCGTGTCTGGTGAAGGACGCGGCGGCGCGTCCGACGCTGCCGGCGATGGGCGCCGCGTTGCGGGCGATCTCGCCCGACCGGCCGACGGAACTGTCGTCGAACGGGCCGACCCGGCCGATCGCGCTGCGCCGGACGGGGCCGTTGGTGCCGGCCCAGCTGGCGGCAGCCGAGACACTCGATCCGGCGTCGCTGAACGATCTCGCCGTCGTGCAGCCCGGAGACGCGGGATCACGACCTTCCCGATGGCGCCGCCGCCGCCCGCTGGCGCTCGCGCTGGTGGGCGCCGGTGTGGTGGTCGCGGGCGGGGCCACGATCCTGGGAGTCACGCTGAGCCGGGGCGCCGGCGGCGCGCCCGTCGGACCGGTCACGACGACCCCGACAGCGGCGGTGGCGGCGTCGGCGTCGGCGACCGTCGATCCCGCCGACCCGCGCTACCGCTACGTCAACCGCCTCTGCGGGGCGGGCGCGCTGCTCGTGGATCTCGCGAAGTCACAGATCCAACCCGTCGCCACCGGCGACCCGGCGGTGGCCAAGCGCGAGTTCCTGTCGTCCACTGCCCGGATGACGGCCACCATCGACGTGGCGCTCGCCGACTACGTCCCGCTCCGCGACGAGGCGCCGACCGCGGAGGTGCGGCTCGTGTTCGAACAGGTCGTCAAGGAGTTCACGCGCGCCCGGACGGCAGTGACGGAGGCGCGCGCCACCGTCGCCGCCTCGGAGCCCCTGACGAACGAGGCGTACGCGGCCGGCGTCGACAGGTTCACCGACGGCGTCCGCAGCGTCGCGCTGGTGGTACCCCTGCTGCAGCAGATCACGTTGCCGAAGGAGTACACGGCGATGTCGGCGGTCGCACCCAATTGCGCGAGCACGCCGCCGTCGAACTGAGCGCCCTGCGAGGCTGGATCAGCCCGGCACCGGCGGCTGGTCGACGAGCTGTGCGAGGTAGAGCTGCTCGCCCAGCCGGTCGATCAGTTCCAGGTTGGTCTCGATGTAGTCGATGTGGTGCTCCTCGTCGGCGAGGATCTCCTCGAAGAGGTTCGCGGTGGTGGCGTCGCCCTTCTCGCGGCACATGATGATGCCGGGCCGCAGCCGCTCGACGACGGCGACCTCGATCGTCAGGTCC
Source organism: uncultured Actinomycetota bacterium (assembly GCA_963727745.1). GTDB lineage: Bacteria > Actinomycetota > Actinomycetes > Mycobacteriales > Pseudonocardiaceae > Pseudonocardia. The sequence continues at coordinate 571,605 of CAVSHL010000015.1, read as the reverse complement.
GCCTCGAGCTGCTCCTTGACGGTCTGGCCGATCTTGAGGGTGCCCAGGCGCTGGTAGTTCGGCAGCCCCTCGAGGAACAGGATGCGGTCGGTGATCTTCTCCGCATGCTTCATCTCGTCGATCGACTCGGCCTTGGTGTACTCGGCGAGCTTCGTGAGACCCCAGTTGCCCTGCATCTTGGCGTGCAGGAAGTACTGGTTGATGGCGGTCAGCTCGCTGGTCAGCTGCTGGTTGAGCAGCTCGATGATCTCGGGATCTCCACGCATGCCGCTGACGCTAGCCGGGCAGGTCAGAAGGGGTGCGACTCAGGATGGACTGCGGGTAACCAAGGCAAACCTCACCCAAGGTGAGGTGATCGTCACGCTGTGGCGGGGAGCTCGGCCAGTTCGGACGGTGCGTAGGCCGCGGCCAGGAAGACGTCGATGTGGTCGTGACAGCTGCCGCAGCCGGTGCCCGCCTCGCAGGCGTCTCCGACCTCTTCGACGGTGCGGGCCCCCGCGGCGATGCACGACTTGATCTCCGAGTCGGTGACCGCCGTGCAGATGCACACGTACATGGAGGCACCCCTTCGCTCTGCTAAGGCGAGCCTATGCTCTCAGCTGATCGAGGGGCGGGCAAGCCCCCACGGGCGTGGACCCTGTCCGTGTGCCCAGGTGGCGCGGCACGCGCACACGGGTGTGCGCACCGGACATGAAACTGCCTTCTTCCCTTCCGGCCGCGATGCGGTGATCGTCGATTCACCCGCGACGACCGCTGTGACCAGGAGGAACCCATGCCCGTCCCCACTGCTTCGCCCGTCCTCGTCCTCGGCGCCGGACATGGCCTCGGGCTGCAGATCGCGCGCCGCTTCGGCCGGGCGGGGCATCCGGTCGTCCTCGTCGCCCGCGGAGCCGATCGCCTCGACGACCAGACCACCGCACTGCGGGCCGAGGGTGTGACCGCGCTGGCGGTGCCCGCTGACCTGCGTGATCCCGACCATCGCCGGAACGTGGTCGCGACCGCGGAGCGGGAGTTCGGAGCGCTGGGTGTCGTCTATCACGGTCCGGGGGCGGCCGACCCGACAGCGCGTGCGACTCCGCTCGCGCAGGCCGGCCCGGACGAGGTCCGCGCGCTGGTGGACGCGATCGTGCTGCCCGCCATCGACGTCGCTGGGCTGGTCCTGCCTGGCATGATCGAGCGCGGAGCGGGCGCGTTGCTCCTGGTCACGGGCCTGTCGGCGGTGCACCCGCTGCCCATCGTCGGGGCGCTCGCGGTGCCGTCGGGTGCGCTGCACGCCTACGCGCTCAACCTGCACGCGGCGCTGCGCGGCACCGGCGTCCACGCCGGGGCGCTGGTCATCGGCGGGCTCGTGGTGGGCGGCGACATCCACCGGCACGTCGTGGCGTCCCCGGGCGTGGATCCCGCGATCCTGCCCGTCCTTGATCCAGTCGAGATCGCCGACGCCGCGTGGGACCTCGTGACCCAGGGTGATCGGCCCGAGATCGTGTTCGACGCCCTGACTGTCGGTGCCGGCCTCTGAGAGGGTCCGGCACTTGAGGGTCCGAGCTTGCGTCGCCCAGACGGCCCCTCGCGGCGTTGCCGCCCTTGCAAATGCCCCGGCATGGGCTGCGGGCGGCGCCTTGCGACGGGCCGTCTGGACGCCGCAAGCTGCACGAACCCTCAAGCGCCGGACCCTCTAACCTGGCCCCGTGCCGCTCGACGAGTACCGCCGCAAGCGCGACGCGGCCCGCACCCCGGAGCCGGTTCCCGAGGCCGATCCGGTCGAGACCGGCGCGGGCACCCGGTTCGTGGTCCAGGAGCACCATGCCCGGTCGCTGCACTGGGACGTGCGCCTGGAACGCGACGGCGTGCTCGTGTCGTGGGCGGTGCCGAAGGGACTGCCTCCCGACCCGCACACGGTGCGGATGGCGGTGCAGACCGAAGACCATCCGATCGAGTACCTCACGTTCTCCGGCGACATCCCGGCGGGCGAGTACGGCGCCGGTCGGATGACGATCTGGGACACCGGCACGTACGAGACAGAGAAGTGGCGACCCCGCGAGGTGATCGTCACCCTGCACGGCGAACGGGCCCGTGGTCGGTACGTGCTCATCCGGGCCGACCGGGAGTCCGATCGTGGGTCGGGCCGCGACGCCTGGATCCTGCGGCGTTCCGATCCGGCGCCCGAGCGGGACCCGCTCCCCCACGATGCCCTGCCGATGATCGCCACGCCGGGCGACCTACCCGAGGACGGCGACGACTGGACGCTGCAGGTGCTCTTCGGCGGCCGTCGCGTGATCGTGCGGGTCGACGGGGGCCGGGCCCAGTTCACCGACGCCGACGGGGCCGAGGTGGCCACACCGGGCCTGCGCGGGTTCGGCGCATCGATGGGTGCCACACAGCTCCTGCTCGACGCCGAGCTGGTCGGTGGCACGGAGCTGTGGATCGGCGATCTCCTGCACGTCGACGGGCGCGACGTGCTGGAGCTGCCGTTCGCGGAGCGGCGGGAGCTCCTGGAGGAACTCGACCTGGCCGGTCCGCACTGGCGGCTCGCGCCGGTGTTCCCCGGCGCCGGCGCCGAGGTGCTCGCTGCCGTGCGGGAACAGGGCCTCGCGGGAGTGGTCGCCAAGCGGGACCGGTCGCCGTACCGGCCGGGCCGCGACGGCGCCGACTGGATCGAGGTGCCCGCCCGGGCCCGCGCGGCCGCCCCGGCAGCGGCCGCGCCCAGCTCCGGGCTCGGTCGCGCGAAGCTCACGAACCCCCGCAAGGTGCTCTACCCGCTCACCGGCACCACGAAGAGCGAGGTGCTGGCGCACTACCTGGCCGTCGCCGACGTGATGCTGCCGCACCTGCGCGACCGGCCGGTCACGATGGTGCGCTGGCCCGACGGGGTGGACAAGCAGTCGTTCTTCGAGAAGGACGTGTCGCGGCATGCACCGTCCTGGATCCGCACGGCCCGGGTCGGCACACCCGGCGGCCGTTCCGAGAAGGCCGACTTCCCGATCATCGAGAACGCCGAGGGGCTCGCCTGGGCGGCCAACCTGGCCGCACTGGAGCTGCACGTGCCGCAGTGGCGGGTCGGCCCGGCCGACGAGCAGTACCTGCCCGATCTCGTCGTGTTCGATCTCGATCCCGGCGAGGGCACCACGATCGTCGACTGCGCGCGGGTGGCCGAGCGGATCGCCGACCGGTTCGCCGACACCGAGCTCACGGTCTGCGCGCGCACGAGCGGCGGCAAGGGCATGCAGCTGTACCTGCCCGTCACCGTCACCAGCGCGGATCAGACGTCCGTGTTCGCGAAGGCGCTCGCGGAGGATCTCGCCAAGGAGACGCCGGGCCGGGTCACCGCCGTGATGGCGAAGGCCAGGAGGCGCGGCAAGGTGTTCGTCGACTGGAGCCAGAACAACCCGTACAAGACGACGATCGCGAGCTACTCGCTGCGCGGACGCGGCCGGCCGACGGTGGCCACGCCGATCACGTGGGACGAGGTGCGGGCCTGTCGCAGACCGGAACAGCTGGTGTTCACCGCCGCCGACCTGCCTGCACGGCTCGCCGAGCACGGCGACCTCATGGCTACGCTGCTGGATCCCGGTCCGCCCCTCCCCGACTGAACTGCCCGACTGAACGGTCCACCGGCATGGAAGGCTGCTGAGGTGGAGCGGCATCCGTACCTGGACGGTCCTTATCCCCGTGCCTACGCCCACCGCGGTTGGCACCTCGGTGAGCTGGCAGGGCTGGAGAACACCTTCGCCGCGTTCTCCCGTGCGGTCGACGAGGGCTTCGGCTACCTCGAGCTCGATGTGCACGCCAGCCTGGACGGCGTCGCTGTCGTGCATCACGACGCCACGCTGGACCGGACGACCGACGGCGCGGGTCGACTGTCGGAGCGCTCGGCGGCCGAGCTGGTCGAGGTGAAGGTGCGGGGGCGAGAGCCGATCCCGCTGCTGGAACAGGTGCTGGCCGACCTGCCCGACACCCGCATCACGATCGAGCTGAAGTCGGCGGCCGTGGTGCCGCCGATGCTCGCGGTTCTGGAGAAGCTGGACGCCTGGAACCGGGTGTGCATCGGCGGGTTCAACGAGTCGTGGCTGGCCGCCGCGCGCGCCGGCGGCGGCGACCGGCTCTGCACGTCGATGGCCTACACCTCGGCGCTGGGGCTGCGCAGCCGCGCATGGCTCGACCGGCTCCCGTCGCCGCTCTCACGGCTGCCGTCGCTGCCGGTCAGCGGCAACCTCGCGCAGCTGCCGCACCGCTACGGCGCCCTGACGGTGGTCGACGAGGCCTTCCTGCGCACCGCGCACGCGAGCGGCCGGGAGGTGCACGTGTGGACCGTGAACGATCCCTCGGAGATGGTGGAGCTGCTCGATCTCGGGGTCGACGGGCTGCTGTCGGACCGGCCGGACCTGCTGCGCGAGGTGCTGCGCGGGCGGGGCGAATGGCACGGCGCGTGAGCCGGCGCCCCTACTAGATCCATCGGGTAGATCTACCCGGTCCGATCACGGTCGCGCGCAGATACGCTCCGCGCCATGACCGCAGCTGCTCCTCCCGCATCACCCGCCACCCGCGGGCAGGTGATCGCCTGGGCGTTCTGGGACTGGGGCTCGGCGGCGTTCAACACGGTCATCCTGACGTTCGTCTTCTCGGTCTACCTCGTGAAGGGCGTCGGCAACGACGAGCCCAGCGCGAGCGCGGCGCTGGGCTACGCCGTCGGCATCGCGGGCTTCGCGCTCGCGCTGGTCGCGCCGGTGATCGCGGCAAGGGCCGACGCGGCCGGCCGGCGCAAGCGCGCCACCGCGATCTGGACGGGCGTGACGATCGTCGTGATGGCGACCATGGTCGCGGTCCGCGACGACACGACCTACCTCGCGTTCGGACTCATCCTGCTCGCTCTAGGAACGGTGTTCTGGGAGCTCGCCTCGGTGTCGTACAACGCGATGCTCTGCCAGGTGTCGACACCCGCGACGATGGGTCGGATCTCGGGGTTCGGCTGGTCGATGGGCTACGTCGGCGGCATCGTGCTGCTGGCCGGGCTGTACGTCGGGATGATCAGCGACAACGACGACGGCACTGCCGGGCTGCTGCGGATCGCCACTGCGGACGGCTGGAACTTCCGGCTCGTGGCGCTGGTCGCGGCCGGCTGGTACCTCGTCTCCGCGATCCCGCTGTTCGTGTCGGTGCCCGAGATCCCGCCGGACCCGGACCGGCCGGCCCGCATCGGTGTGGTGGCGTCCTACCGCAAGCTGGTCGTCGACATCCGCGAGGTCTACCGCAGCGACCCGCACGCGCTGTGGTTCCTGCTCTCCAGCGCGATCTACCGCGACGGTCTCGCCGGGGTGTTCACCTTCGGGGTCATCCTCGCGGTCGCGGTGTACGGCATCCCGCAGGACGACGTGCTGATCTTCGGCGTGGTCGCCAACGTCGTGTCCGCGGCGGGAGCCCTCATCGGCGGCTGGCTCGAGGACCGCACCGGCCCCAAGCCGGTCATCGTGGGCTCGCTGGTCGGGCTGATCGTGACCGGGACGATCCTGATGTTCGTCTACGGGCCGTCGGCGTTCTGGGTGTTCGGCCTGTTCCTGTGCGCGTTCGTCGGGCCCGCGCAGTCCTCGTCGCGGACGTTCCTGGCCCGGATGGCCCCGCCGGGGCGCGAGGGCGAGTTCTTCGGGCTCTACGCGACCACCGGCCGGGCTGCGTCGTTCCTCGCGCCGACGCTGTTCGCGCTGTTCGTGACGCTGTTCAACACACCGCGCGCCGGCATCGTCGGCATCGTGCTCGTGCTGGTGATCGGCCTGGCGACCTTCGTGGCGGTCCGCTCCCCCGCTCGGCCGGCGACCGTTGCGGCCTAGCCGACGCGCGGACGTCTCGAACGGGTGTAAAAACCGACAACGAGAGCGTTAAGACCAGGTCGCAGGGGCGTGACATAGGTCACAAGTGGCTGACACGTCACATCAGCGTGTGTAATTACGCGCGATGGTGGACACTCAACGATCGGGACGGCAAACGTCCGGTGTCCGTCACATGACGACACCTGGCACAGCCCGTCTCAACGGGTCGGGAATTGACGTCGTGGGCTAAGACGTTACACCCGGCAGTGAAGGCCGTGGGAGGCTCCCTCGGCTCGAGAACGGGAGGGTGACGCATGGCCGACCGCGTGCTCCGTGGCAGCCGGCTCGGGGCTGTCAGCTACGAGACGGACCGCAACCACGACCTCGCGCCGCGGCAGACGATGCGCTACGCGTGCCCGCGTGGGCACGACTTCGAGGTGCCCTTCGCCGACGACGTCGAGGCTCCACACACCTGGGAATGTCGCCTGCATGGCAGCATCTCCCGGCTGGTCGACGGCGTCGAGCCGGAGACGAAGAAGGTCAAGCCCGCGCGGACCCACTGGGACATGCTGCTGGAGCGTCGCTCCGTGGCCGACCTGGAAGTTCTGCTCGCGGAGCGACTCGAGCTGCTCGCTGAGAAGCGCGCCGAGATCGCCTGATCTCTGCTGCACGAAGGCCGGACCCCGCACGGGGTCCGGCCTTTTCGTGTGCCCGGTGACCGTCAGGCGTCGAGCACCTGGCCGGCCCGCCGGACCACCGGCGGGAGCGTCGACCAGGGGAAGTTGATCCAGCGGTCCGTGCGTCGCCACACGTACTCGCACTGCACCGAGGAGTGCGGCTTCTCGTAGACCACGGCGCAGCGCACGTCGGCCACGTGACCGACGCAGAAGTCGCGGACCAGCTTCAACGTGGCGCCGGTATCGGCGACGTCGTCGGCGATCAGCACGTGGGCGCCCGACAGGTCCACCACGTTTGGCACCGGGGGCAGCATGATCGGTACCGGCAGCCGCTCGTCGACGCCGGTGTAGAACTCGACGTTGGCGACGTGCAGGTTCTTCACGTCCAGGGCGTAGCCCAGCGCGCCGGCCACGAAGAGGCCGCCGCGGGCGATCGAGAGGATGATGTCGGCCTGGTAGCCGTCGGCGGCGATCTCCTCGGCGAGCTCGCGGGACGCGGCACCGAACAGCTCCCAGGTCAGCTCCTCGCGTTCGCTCATGCCCGGACCCCCTTGCGGGCGCGACGACGGTCCAGCAGCCGTTCCCCACCCCACTGGGCGACCCGCCAGAACGCCTCCGCCATCACCTTCCGGTCCATCTTCGAGGCCCCGTGCTCCCGCTCGGTGAACGTGATCGGCACCTCGGCGACGCGGAAGCCAGCCTGCACCACCCGCCACGCCATGTCGATCTGGAAGCAGTAGCCCTGCGACTGCACCGAGCCCAGGTCGAGCTCCTCGAGCACCTGTCGCCGGAACGCGCGGAACCCGGCCGTGATGTCGCGGATCGGGACGCCGAGCGCGATGCGGGCGTACAGGTTCGCGCCCTTCGACAACGCGTAGCGGTGCGCCGGCCAGTTGCGCACACGGCCGCCCGGGACGTAGCGCGACCCGAGCACGAGATCAGCGCCGTCCAGCGCCGCCAGCAACGCCGGCAGATCCTCCGGAGCGTGCGAGCCGTCGGCGTCCATCTCCACGATCACGGCGTAGTCGCCGTCGAGCGCGCGCGCGAAGCCCGCGAGGTACGCCGCGCCGAGCCCGTCCTTCGACGTGCGGTGCAGCACCTGCACCCGACCGTCGGCTGCGGCGATCTCGTCGGCGATCTCGCCGGTGCCGTCCGGGCTGCCGTCGTCGACGACGAGGACGTGCACGGACGGCACCGCGACCAGCAACCGATCGAGGATCGACCGGATGTTGTCGCGCTCGTTGTAGGTCGGGATCACCACCAGCACCGGTCCCGGTGCGGGCTCCGGTGATTCAGCCCCTGTCATCCGCCTTGCCATCCTCTCCCCCGACTGCTGCGCGCCGCCGGGTACGACCGGCCCACAGGGCGGCCGCGACCGCCAGCGCTCCCAGCGCAGCCAGTGTCCACTCGGGACCACTTCGCAACCGGGAGGCCAGCGTAGTGGTGTCGCGCAGCTCGGTCCTATTCACCAGGTACGCAGGGGTGAACTGGCGCGTGGCCTGGGTGACCGTGCCGTCCGGATCGATCGTGGCGCTCACCCCGCTCGTCGTCGCGATGATCGACGTGCGGTCGTGCTCGACCGAGCGGATCTGCGAGATCGCCATCTGCTGGAACGTCATCTCGGTGAGCCCGAAGGTGGCGTTGTTGCTGGGGACCGCGAGCACCTGCGCGCCGGCGTCGATCTCCTCCTGCACGGCGTCGTCGAACGCGACCTCCCAGCAGATCGCGACCCCGACCGGGATGCCCGCCATGTCGACGCGTCCGGTGCCGGTGCCGGGCACGAAGTAGCCGGCCCGGTCGACGTACGGGGAGAACAGCCGGAAGAAGTCCCGCCATGGCATGTACTCGCCGAACGGCTGGATGCGGCGCTTGTCGTTGCGTTCCACGACCCCGACACCGGCCTGCCACACGAGCGCCGAGTTGGTGGTGGTCTGCCCGTCCGGGTTGCGCAGCACGGCGCCCACCAGCACCGGAACGCCGACCGCTCGCGACGCCCTGTCGATCTGGGCGGCCGCGTCAGGGTTGAGCAGCGGGTCGATGTCGCTGGAGTTCTCCGGCCAGATCACGATGTCCGGCTTGGGCGTGCGCCCGGCCGCGACGTCGGAGGCGAGCTGCTCGGTCATCTTGACGTGGTTGTCGAGCACCGCCCGGCGCTGTGCGTTGAAATCGAGCCCGAGGCGCGGCACGTTGCCTTGGATGGCGGCGATCGTCACCGTGCGCCCCACATCGCCCGTCGGCGGGACGAGACCGGCGAGCGGACCGAGGGCGAGCGCCCCGACCAGCAGCGCAGCCGGCCCCGCGAGCGGCCGGGCAGTCCGCTGACCAGCGACGAACCTGCGGATCAGCTCGCCGAGCGCCAGTCCGGCCAGCACCGTGACGAACGACAGCAGCGGCTCACCGCCGATCGCGGCGAGCGGCACCAGCGGCCCGTCCGGTTGGCTGAACCCGACCCGGCCCCACGGCATGCCGCCGAACGGGATCCGCCCCCGTACGGCCTCGCCCGCGATCCACACGCACGCCATGAGCACGACGGGCGCGAACCGAAGGCGCGACACCAGCACCATGCCGATCGCGGCGACCGCCATGAACAGCGACTCGAACACCGCCAGCGCGATCCAGGGCAGCGTCTGCACCAGCGAGGACACCCAGTGCAGCAACGGCACGAAGATCCCCATGGAGAACAGGAACCCGTAGCCGAACGCAGCGCGCGGCCGGCGCTCGTCGAGCACCAGGCGCAGCAGCGCGAACGCCGGGATGGCCAGGAACCAGGTGGGTCGCGGCGGGAACGCGAGGTACAGCAGCGCGCCGCCGCCGAGAGCGGCCAGGATGCGCAGCGCGAAGAGCGAGCGGCTGCGCGCCGGCCCGGCGGTCGATCCGGTGGTCGATCCGGTAGTCGATTCAGCGGCGGGCTCGGGTACGCGCGGCTCAGCAGTCGGGACAGCCACGGGCAGAGCCTACGGTGCGGGTGTCACGACTCCGTGATCCGCGTGGGCCAGCAGGTCCAGCGGCCCGGCTGCACCGGAGCGGAGGAACCATTCCTGACCGTAGGCGGCTGCGAAACCGGCGGCCGGCACGTCGGTGGGGGCGACCTGGCTCTCGTGGGCCAGGATCGCGGCCCGCTTCACCGCGAGATCGGCTGCGGAACCCGAGACGGCCAGCGTGATGGCGTCGGTCGGGCGCCCGTAGCGGACCCCGGCCGCGCCGGCCGCGCCGTGCACCAGGTGCCCGGCGGGTGTGCGCGTGTCGAGGGCGTCCCGGTCGACGGTCGTGCGGTAGGCGGGGATGCCGGCCAGGTCGGCGGCCGCGGCGCCGATCCGGTGGGTGGCGGCGTGGTCGGGATGGCCGTAGATGCCGTCCTCGTCGTCGTGCACGAGCGCGGTGGCACCTTCTGCGTCGGCGAGCTCGGCCAGCGAGCGGGCCAGCGGCAGCACCGGCGCGGCCGCCAGTGCGCGGGCGTGGCGGGTGCTCTTCCAGCCCGGCAGCCCGGAGTCGCGCCGGCCCAGGAGCACGAGGCGCGCCACACCGAGCAGTTCGGCGGCGTGCTCGAGCTCCGCGATGCGGCGCTGCGGGACGGTCTCGCCGCGGCGCAGCGGCACCCGGGAGGCACCGAGGTCGCCGGAGGTGGCGACCACGAGCACGGTGCGCGCACCGGCCGCGGCGAGGCGGCGCAGCGTGATGCCGGTGAAGATGGCCTCGTCGTCGGGGTGCGCGTGCAGCGCGACGACGGTGTGGCCGGACAGGGATCGCGAAGATGCCATGGGATGACGTCACAGACGTGCGGGCCACCCACGCGATGGGCGGCAGGACGGTCGGGGGCTCGGGTCAGCTGCAGCAGCAGCGACAACACCCTGGACAGCAGTGGGCCATGGCACCCACGACGCTCGTCCGACCGGTCACGGCGGAAGTATGGCACAGGCCGGGCGCCCGGCCTGTGCCGGTCAGGTCACATCACCCTGACCGTTCGGCACGCTCGTACAGCTGTCCGGCAAGGCCGGTTCAGTACGCACGCTTCGGCATGATGATCCACAGCACGATGTAGGCGACGAACTGCGGGCCCGGCAGCAGGCACGACAGCAGGAACAAGGCCCTGACCAGGCCGCGGCTCCACCCGAAGTGGTCCGCGATGCCCGCGCAGACACCGGCGATGACGGTGCCGTGCCGGGGGCGGCTGAGGGAACGGACGGGGGCGGCCATGGCCGGCTCCTTCGTGTCGATCGGCGTGGGTTTCTCCCGCGCTCTGGTATCCACTCTGCGCCGTCCTGGCCGGTTCCGCAGTGGGGGAAGCCCCCGACCCAGCCCTGAGGCAGGCCCCGAGATCACCCGGTCGAGTAGATGGCCCGGCGGTCGCAACGCACTCGGTGATCGCCGATGGGCCGGCCCGGTGATGATCGCCCTCAGCCGGTCGAACTCGTCGAAACTCCTGGTGACGGCCGGCGGGCACTGCCTACGGTCCTCCGCATGGGGTGGCGGCGGCGGGCGTTGGCGTTCGGCGTGCTGGCCACCGGTCTCTGCCTGATCACCGCCCTCGCGGCGCCGACCGCCATGGGCGCGGATCGGCCCGCAGTCGTCGTGGTGCTCGGCGACAGCGCTGCCGCAGGCGACGGGGCGGGTGACTACGAGCCCGGCACCCGCGGCGAGAACGGCAACTGGTGCCATCGCTCGCCCCACGCCTACGTGCACCACACCGGGCTCGGCGGCACGGCGGTGAACCTGGCGTGCTCCGGGGCCGACTCCGCGGACGTGGCGTTCCCCGCGCCCGGGCACTACACCGAGCCGTCCCAGGCCCGCCAGCTCGTCGGGGTCGCCCGGCAGTACCGGGTGCGCACTGTGCTGATGCAGGTCGGCGCCAACGACGCGGGATCGCTCACCCCGATCGCGCTCGCCTGCGTGAAGGCACTCCTGGATCCGGCGGAGCCGGACTGCCGCACGACCATCGGTCCGCAGGTGGCCGAGCGGACCCGAGCAGCGGCCGCCGGGATCGAGCGGGCCGCGCGCGACGTGCGCGCGGCGATGACCGAGGCCGGGTACGCGGACATCGACTACACGCTCGTCCTCACGTCCTACGCGCCCCCGGTGACCGGCAGGATGATCCCGGTGCCGGTGATGCACGGGTGCCCGTTCAGCCGGGCCGACGGGGAGTGGGGCCACGACGTGCTGTTCCCCGCGTTCAGCGACGCGGTGCGGGGCGTGGCGCAGCGGCTCGGCGCGCGGTTCCTGGATCTCGACCTCGCCACCGACGGCCACGAGGCCTGCACCCAGGACGATCCGTCGACCGAGTGGCACCGGCGGATCACCGTCGATCCGAAGGCGTTCGCCTACGGCGGGCTCGACGCGTTCGGGTGGCACCTCGCGCAGGAGTCCTTCCACCCGATCGCGATCGCCCACCAGCGGATCGGCGGGTGCGTCGGCGCGCTCGCGCGCTCAGGGATGTCGTCCGCGGCCTGCGTGACGGGCGCCGACGGCGTCACCAGGCTGGTCGGCTCCGCGGCGCCACCCGTTGCGGCGTGATCGGATCCCTGCTCACACCACGCTGCTCAGACCACGACGAGATCGCGCGGGCGCTTGTTGAGCCGCTCCACACCGTCCTCGGTCACGACCACGATGTCCTCGATGCGCGCGCCCCAGAGACCCTCGACGTACACGCCCGGCTCGATGCTGAACGCCATGCCCGGCTCGAGCACTATGCCGTTGCCGGCCACGATGTTGGGCTGCTCGTGCACGTCGAGGCCGATGCCGTGGCCGGTGCGGTGCAGGAACCTCTCCCCCAGCCCGACCGCCGTCAGCACGCCGCGCGCGGCGGCGTCGACCTGCTCGGCTATGACCCCCGGACGGACCACCGCGACCGCCTGCTCCTGCGCCTCCTGCAGTGCGGCGTAGGCCTCGGCGATCTCCCCGGACGGTGCGCGGCCCACCGCGTACGTGCGGGTGCAGTCGGAGTTGTAACCGCTGGGCAGCGGCCCGCCGATGTCGATCACGACGACGTCACCGGTCTCCACCACCCGCTCCCCCGCGTCGTGGTGCGGGCTCGCGCCGTTGGGACCGGAGCCGACGACCACGAAGGCCGCCGACTCGTGGCCCTCCTCGACGATCGCCGCAGCGATGTCGGCCGCGATCTGGTTCTCCGTGCGACCGGCCTTCAGGAACTCGGTCATGCGGGCGTGCACCCGGTCGATGGCGGCGCCCCCTGCGCGCAGCTGCGCGATCTCGTCGGCGTCCTTGCGCATGCGCAGCTCCCGCAGCACCGACCCGGCCAGCGTCAGACGGGCGTCGGGCAGCACGTCGCGCAGCCCCAGCACGTGGTCGGCGGTCATCGTGTCGGACACCCCGAGCACTTCCGGGCCACCGGCGAGGTCGCTCACCAGCAGGTGCGGATCCTCCCCGTCGGACCAGGTGACGACCTCCACGCCCAGCGCCTCCAGCTGCGCCGCAGGCAGGCGCGGCGCCTCCAGCCGGGGCACGACCAACGCGGGCGGGGCGCGGTGACCTGCCGCCGGGATGAGCAGGCACAGCAAGCGCTCGTGGGAGTCGGCGGTGCTGGCGAGCAGGTAGCGCAGGTCGGTGCCCGGTGTGACGGCGAGCAGATCGACGCCCTGGTCGGCGGCGACCTCCCCGGCGCGGCGGATGCGGTCGGCGAGCAGGCCCGTGGTCGGACCGGAGGGGGCGGCCGGTGACATGCGGCCGAGGGTAATCCGGCAAGCTGCCGTTGTGACCTCGGCCCCGAAACCGGCACCGCTGATGCTGCTGGACTCCGCGAGCATGTACTTCCGCGCGTTCTACGGCGTGCCGGAGTCGATCACCGCCCCGGACGGCACCCCGGTGAACGCCGTGCGCGGGTTCACCGACATGGTCGCGCGGCTGGTCGCCGAGCACCGCCCGTCCCGGCTCGTGGCGTGCCTCGACCTCGACTGGCGCCCGGCGTTTCGCGTGAACGCACTCCCCACCTACAAGGCCCACCGGGTGCCTGGGGAGCCGGACACCGCACCCGCCGGGGTGCCCGAGGAAGTGCCCGACACCCTCGCCCCGCAGGTACCGGTGCTGCTCGAGGTGCTCGCCGCGTTCGGCATCGCCACCGGCGGCGCGGTGGGCTACGAGGCCGACGACGTGATCGGCACCCTCGCCGCCAGGGAACGCGTCGACCCGGTGCTGGCCGTGAGCGGCGACCGGGACCTCATGCAGATCGTCTCCGACGAGGAGCCCGCGGTGCGGCTGCTCTACGTCGGGCGCGGCCTCGCCAAGGCCGAGCTGCTCGGGCCCGCTGAGGTCGCCGAGAAGTACGGGGTACCGCGCGCCCGGGCCGGCGCCGCCTACGCCGAGATGGCGATGCTGCGCGGCGATCCCTCCGACGGGCTGCCCGGCGTGCCCGGCGTCGGTGCCAAGACCGCCGCCACGATCGTCGGCCGCTACGACACGTGGGCCGACCTGCTCGCCGCCGTCGAGGATCCGACGGATACCAGGATGTCGCCGAACGTGCGCAGCAAGCTCGCCAAGGCGGGCGACTACCTCGCCGTCGTCGAGCCCGTCGTCCGTGTGGCACAGGACGCCGACGTCGTCCTGGACCGCGACGACGTCCTGCCCGTCGAGCCGGCCGACGGAGAGCGGCTGCTCGAGCTCGTGGAGCGGTGGGGCATCGCCAGCTCGGTGGAGCGGCTGCTGCAGGCGCTCCAGACCGCCGCCAAGAGCCGCTAGAAGTACGTGCCGCACCACGGTGCGGCCGGCGTGGCGAACGCGAGGTCGGCGCGGCGGGTAGCCGCGGCATCGCCCTGCCACCACCCCGTGGCGACCAGCTCCGAGGGACGACGGTCGCCCAGGTACGGCATCGCCAGCGCCGCCACCGTGCAGGCCAGGTCCGCCGCTGCCGTCGACGGGCCGATCCGCTCGGCGTGCCCGTCCGCGATCCGGTAGGTGCCCTCGTTGGCGGGCAGCACCGCATCGTGCACGGCGATCGTGATCGGCTCTGCCGGCGCCCACGAACGCGCGGCCAGCGCCGCGGGCACATCGACGATCCGCAGCCACGTCTCGTCGGCGACGGCGGTCACCGACACGTCGCGGGTGTTCGTGAGCAGCAGGTCCAACGGCTCGTCGAGGGGACGCCCGCTCGCCTGCACCGTCCCGACCAGGTCCACGTCGAGCAGGAATCGCCACAGATCGGCCGTCGCCGCCGTATCGGCAGCCAGCAGTTCGGTCACCTTGAGCGGGCGGGCGGAGAACTCGGGGCCGTCGCCGACCGAGGCGACGGCGAACCCGTCGTCCCCGCCGGGACCGCGATGCACGATGACCAGCCGGTGCTCGCTCGTGGTCCGCTTGAACACGAAGCCCTCCCACCACTCCCGGAAGCGGGTGATCCCACCGGGGCGGCGCAAGGTGAGGGCGTCGTGCAGCGGGCTCAGCACGTCGATCGCGGTGTCCGGGTCGATCAGGCGCACCGGACCGCTCGTCGGGGCGTCGGGGCGGATACCGCGCCCGCCCAGCCGGCGCGTCGCCACCGTGCGGTATCGGGTGGCGACGCCGTAGCCGTAGCGGCCGTACAGCACACCCTCGGTGGCCCGCAGCGAGGCCAGCACGTCACCCCGCTCGGCCAGGTCGGTGAGCTGCGCGCGCATCAGTGCCGTGAGCATCCCCCGACGGATGTGGTCGCCCCGCACCGCGACGCGGGACACCCCCGACGCCGGCACCACCGCGCCGGGGACGGCGGCGCGGCAGCCGAACGACCACGCCGTGCCCACGATCGCGCCGTCGTCGCCACGGATGCCGAGGTTGCGGCCCTCCTGCCAGGTCGCGTCCACGTTGCCCAGTCGCAGCTCGTCGGGCGGAGCCACACCGATGGCGCGCCCGAACATGTGCACGGCAGCGCGCGACTCCTCGCGCGACAGGCCCTCGACGGCGTGGTCCTGCACGGCGCGCTCAGGAGGTGGGACGGCCGACCTGGTACAGACCCTGGTCGTCCTTCACCGTGATCTCGACCTTGGACGGGTCGCCGTCGATGGTGGCGTCGCAGACGAACGTGGTGTCGGTCTTGACCGGCGTGTTCGCCGGGCACGTGACCCCCGTGACGTTCTGCAGACCGAAGTCGCCGGTCAGCACCTTCGTGACACCGTCGGCGACGGCCTTCTCGTCGAACACCTTCGGAGAGAGGTAACCGGGCCGCACGAACAGCACGAACGCGGCCGCGGCGATGAGCAGCACCACGACGACGCCGAGGATCAGCGGCATCTTCGACTTCCCGCGAGGGGCCGCCGCAGCATCGGGCGCGCCGGGGTAGCCCGGCTGCCCCTGGTTCCAGGGCTGCTGCTGACCGCCCCACTGCTGACCCGGCTGCTGGGGGCCGCCCCACGCCGGTTGCTGACCTGGCTGCGGCTGCTGCGCGCCCCATCCCTGCTGCGGTGCCTGCTGCGGGGCCTGCTGGGCGCCCCAGGCGTCCGGGGTGCCCTGCTGGGTCGGTTGCTGCGCCGGCGGGGCGTACGGGCTCTGCTGACCGTACTGCGGCTGCTGCGGAGCACCGTACGACTGCGCCGGAGCCGGCCAGTTCTGCTGGGGCGGCTGGCCGCCCCACGCACCGGGCTGGCCGCCCCACTGCTGGGGACCGGGCTGCTGGGCGCCGGGCTGGCCTGCGTACGGATTCGCCGACTGGGGGCTGTACGGCTGCGCGGAAGGCGGCGGCGTGGCCTGTGGCGTGGTCTGCGACTCCTGCGGGACGGACGGATCCGACGCGCCCGGCTGCGGGACCTGCTGACTCCACGCCCGCGGATCGACGCGCTGGGTGCGGTCGGGATCGTTGTCGGCCGCCTGATCCTCCGCAGGATTCTGACCCCAGCCGCCGGGCGGCGGCTGGCCCCACGAAGCCTGCTCGGTGGGCTGCTCGGCCTGGTTGCCGTGCGGCGGGTTCGAGCCGGAGCCCTGGGGCGTACTCATCACAGACCCTCTCGTGACTGCCCGCTCGCGGCCGAGCGGTGCCGCGATCAAAGCACAGGCGCCGTACCGGCGGGCACCCCCCGGCCCCGATCGGTGCCGGCGGACCCCGCCGGTACGGCGACCAGCCTCGCTCGAGCCCCGCGGGAGGGCTCCCGGAAAGCGCCGACGAGCCTGACCACGGCACACACCGGCTGTGTGACTGTTACGCGGCGATCATGCGCGCGCCGGAGGTCACGTCGTGCCCGCAGCGACGACGCCGCGGCGCACCGCCTGGACGGCCACCCGTGCCGTGCGGCCGATGGCGGTGTCGCGCCCGGCGACACCGGCGATCTGGTCGAGCAGGTCGACCACCTGGCGGCACCAGCGCACGAAGTCGCCCGCGGACAGCTCCGCACCGTTCTGCTCGGCCGCGCGCAGGACCGCGGCGAGGGACTCCCCACGGGCCCAGCGGTGCACCGGCCACGCGAACCCCAGATCGGGCTCGCGGGTGCGGTCGACCCGATGGCGGCGCTCCTCGGCCTCCAGCTCAGCCCACAGCCGCACCGTGGCCTGCAGGCTCTCGGCGACCGCACCGGACGGCACCCGCGGCAGCGGCCCGCCGTCGCGGCGGGACTCGTAGACCAGCGCCGACACGACCGACGCCAGCTCGGCGGGTTCGAGACCGGCCCAGACGTCGTGCCGCAGGCACTCGGCGGTGAGGAGGTCGGACTCGCCCCAGAGACCGGCGAGGCGGCGTCCGTCGTCGGTGACGGTCTCGCCCTCCAGGTAGCCGCGCTCCGCGAGGATGCCGCAGATCCGGTCGAACGACCTGGCCAGCGAGTGCGTGGTGGCGCGCACCTTCTGCCGCATGGAGTCGGTCTCTCGGGCCAGCTGAGCATGCCGGTCGGCCCAACGGGCGTGCGCTTCGCGATCGGCGCAGCCGTGGCACGGGTGCGCGCGCATCGCGCGGCGCAGCTCCGTGAGCTCGTCGTCGTCGGCGGCCGTGCCGCGGCTGCGCCGCCGCGGCACCGGCGGCACCTGGATGCCGGTGTTGCGCAAGCTGGAGGCGAGATCGCGGCGCACCTGCGGAACGCGGTGATCGACCCGCTTCGGCAGCCGCATGCGGCCCAGCGGCTCGACGGGAACCGGGAAGTCGGCAGCCGTGAGCCGGCCCGCCCACCGGTCCTCGTTGAGCACGAGCGGACGTGGTTCGTCGTCGCCGTCGAGACCCGGATCGAGCACGACGGCCAGCCCGGATCGACGCCCGGCCGGCACGGCGATCACGTCGCCGGCCTTGAGGGCCCGCAACGACGCGGCCGCGGCGTCGCGCCGATCGGAGGAGCCCTTGCGGGAGAGCGTCTTCTCGCGCTGCGACACCGCCCGGCGCAGCTCGGCGTACTCGGCGAAATCGCCCAGGTGGCACTCCATCGACGAGAGGTAGCCGGCGAGCGCCTCCTCGTTGCGCTCGATCCGCCGCGACACTCCGACCACCGACCGGTCGGCCTGGAACTGCCCGAACGACTGCTCCAGCAGGGCGCGTGCCGCATCAGCGCCCATGCGCCCGACCAGGTTGACCGCCATGTTGTAGCCGGGGCGGAAGGAGCTGCGCAGCGGGTAGGTGCGGGTGGAGGCCAGCCCGGCGACCCCCGCCGGATCCACACCGGGCTGCCAGATCACCACCGCGTGGCCTTCGACGTCGATCCCGCGGCGGCCGGCCCGGCCGGTGAGCTGGGTGAACTCGCCCGGGGTCAGCTCGGCGTGGCTCTCCCCGTTGAACTTGACCAACCGCTCCAACACCACCGTGCGAGCCGGCATGTTGATGCCGAGCGCCAGTGTCTCGGTGGCGAAGACCGCTCGCACCAGCCCGCGGACGAACAGGTCCTCCACGGTCTCCTTGAACGCGGGCAGCATCCCGGCGTGGTGCGCGGCGATGCCGCGTTCGAGCGCCTCGCGCCACTCCCAGTACCCGAGCACCTCGAGATCGCCCTGCGGCAGGTCGGCGGTGTGGCGCTCGATGGTGCGCCGGATCTCGGCGACGTCGTCCTCGGTCGTGAGCCGCAGGCCGGCCCGCACGCACTGGCCCACGGCGGCGTCGCAGCCGGCCCTGCTGAAGACGAACGTGATCGCCGGCAGCAGGGCGTTGCGGTCGAGCCGGTCGATGACCGTGGTGCGCGACGGCGGCCGGAACCGGGTGGTGGGGCGCCCACCACCCCGGCCGCGGCCACGCCCGCGATCCCAGACGACGCTCTGCCGATCCAGGTCGGTGGTGTGGCGGACCAGGTCGGGGTCGACCCGCAGATCGCCGCGCGACGACTCGACCGCGAACAGGTCCATCAGCCGGTTGCCGACCATCATGTGCTGCCACAACGGCACCGGGCGATGCTCGTCGACCACGACCGTGGTGTCGCCGCGCACGGCGACCAGCCAGTCACCGAACTCCTCGGCGTTGCTCACCGTGGCGGACAGCCCGACGACCGCCACGTGTTCGGGGAGCTGCAGGATCACCTCCTCCCACACCGCGCCGCGGAACCGGTCGGCGAGGTAGTGGACCTCGTCCATCACCACGTAGCCGAGCTGGTCGAGCCGCCGCCCACCCGCGTAGATCATGTTGCGCAGGACCTCGGTGGTCATGACCACGACCTGCGCATCGCCGTTGACCACCGTGTCGCCGGTGAGCAGGCCGACCGCGGCCGCTCCGTGCCGGGCGACGAGATCGGCGTACTTCTGGTTGGACAGCGCCTTGATCGGGGTCGTGTAGAAGCACTTCAGACCCTGCGCCAGCGCCATGTGCACCGCGAACTCGCCCACCACGGTCTTGCCGGCGCCGGTCGGCGCGCACACCAACACCCCGTGTCCGTCCTCCAGGGCCGAGCAGCCCGCCACCTGGAAGCCGTCGAGTTCGAACGGGAGACCGGCCGCGAACTCGGCGAGCCGAGGTCGGACGGCGCGGCTCCGAGCGGCGGCGTAGGCCTCCGCGGGAGTGCTGCTGGCCACGGACCAAGGTTGACACACCGCACCGACACTCCGCCGGGCGCCGTGCCGGGCCTCTCATCCTGAGCTCGGCCCATGACCCCTGCCCATGACCTCAGAGGTCATCGATCGGCGCACCGATGCGGACGATGCTCGGGAGCATGACCACCTACGGAATCGCGCACCTCCGCGACGTCGTCCCCGGCCCTGGCATCACCGAGTACATCGAGCGCATCGATGCCACCCTCGCGCCGTTCGGCGGCCGCTTCCTCGTGCACGGCGACCGTCCCCACGTCGTGGAGGGGACCTTCGACGACGCACTGGTGATCATCGGGTTCCCGGACCGCGCCGCGGCCGAGGGCTGGTACGGCTCACCCGCCTACCGCGAGATCCTCCACCTACGCACGGAGAACTCGCGGGGTGACCTGTTCCTCGTGAACGGTGTCGATGCCGATCACCGGGCGACCGACATCCTGCCGCTGCTGCAGCAGACTCAGGAGGTGGAGGGCAGCGCGTCGCGGGCAGCCGCGACGTAGGTGTCGAGGTTGCGCCGCACCTCGGCGAGCGAGTCGCCGCCGAACTTCTCGCTCGCGGCGTCGGCCAGCACGAGGGCGACCATCGCCTCGGCGACCACGCCGGCCGCCGGCACCGCACACACGTCGGAGCGCTGGTGGATGGCCTGGGCGGGCTCGCCGCTGGCGACGTCGACGGTCCGCAGCGCCCGCGGCACCGTGGAGATCGGTTTCATCGCCGCCCGCACCCGCACCGGCTCGCCGTTGGTCATGCCGCCCTCGATACCGCCGGCCCGGTTGGACAGCCGGTGCACGGGGGCGCCGGGCACCATCTCGTCGTGGGCGGCGCTGCCGCGCCGCCGGGCGGTGCGGAACCCGTCGCCGATCTCCACTCCCTTCATCGCCTGGATACCCATGAGGGCACCGGCGAGGCGGGCGTCGAGGCGGCGATCGGACTGCACGTAGGAACCGAGCCCGACGGGACAGCCGAACGCGATGACCTCCACCACGCCGCCGAGGGTGTCGCCGTCGTGCTGGGCGGCGTCGACCTCGGCCACCATGGCGGCGGTGGCCTCCTCGGTGAAGGCGCGGACCGGGCTGGCGTCGATGCGCTCCAGGTCGCCGGGGCCGGGCAGCGGCTCGTCGGGTGCGTCGACCGAACCGAGTGCGACCACGTGCGACACGATGTCGATCCCGAACGCCTGGGCGAGGTAGGCCTTCGCGATCGTGCCGAGCACGACCCGGGCTGCGGTCTCCCGGGCGCTGGCGCGCTCGAGGACCGGACGGGCGTCGTCGAACCCGTACTTCGTCATGCCAGCCAGATCGGCGTGCCCCGGCCGCGGACGGGTGAGCGGCGCGTTGCGTGCACGGTTGGCGATGAGCTCCGGGTCGACGGGGTCGGCCGCCATGACGGTCTCCCACTTCGGCCACTCGGTGTTGCCGATGCGCACCGCCACCGGGCCGCCCTGGGTGATGCCGTGGCGGACGCCGCCGATGACCTCGAGCTCGTCGGCCTCGAACTTCATCCGGGCGCCGCGGCCGTAGCCCAGCCGGCGACGCGCCAGCTCGGCGGCCAGCTCCTTGGTGGTGATCTCGACACCGGCGACCATGCCCTCGAGCACGGCGACCAGTGCGGGACCGTGGGACTCCCCAGCGGTGATCCAGCGCAGCACGACCTGATTGTCGCACCAGCCCCGACGATCGCCCGGTGCGGTCACCCGCTGCCGGTGGCCGCGATCGTCGCCAGCAGCACCGTCACCGTGGCGGCCAACATCGACGGCCCGTGCGCGACGGCCGTGGGACGCGGCCGGCCACGGGCCCGGGCCAGCCCGACCGCCGCCAGCGCGGCGACGCCGGTGAGGAGGGCGGCCAGCACCGCGGCCAGCGCAGGTGCCGGCCACGCCGCCGCGGCCAGTGCAGCGCCGAGCGGGGCGGCGAGCTTCACGTCACCTGCGCCGAGCGAGCGCGGCGCGACGACGTGCCACACCGCGTGCGCACCGGCCGCGAGCACGGCCCCGACGACGCCTCGCAGCACGGCCTCGCCGCCCACCGGCACCAGCAGCACGAGCACCACCGGCAACGCGGGCAGGACGATCAGGTCGGGCAGGCGATGATGAACCAGGTCGACGGCACCGGCGGCCACGCCCAGCCAGCACAGGCCGAGCAGGACCGGCACCCAGTCGGGCGGCACCACGCCGGCGGCCCATCCGGCGCCGCAGGCCGCCCACGCCGCGCCGACCGTGAACTCACACACCGGGGCCCGGACCCGGGCACCGCGACGTAGCCGGGCCAGGAGCACCCGGGCGGTCGCGCCGGCGAGTACACCGGCGGCGCCGAGGGTCAGGACGGCGGCGAGCAAGGGCGGACCGGGAGGGTGCGCGGGGAGCGGAACGATCGGCGTCATGCCATCGATCGTCGACCTGGGAGACCCCTCCGACCAGCCCCTTCTCGATTCTGTGGATGGCGGAGGGCCGATGTGGACAACTCGCGGGCGCCGACGTGGAACCGTCGGAGTGAGGTGGTAGGCCGGTCCCCGGTGCGAGGACTCCTACTGCGCGAGCACCTCGACCGCGCCGGCCGTGTCGAGCGCGCCGATCTCGGCGTCGAGCAGCGTCGTCACTGCCCCCGGATCCCCGACCGCGACCAGCAGCGCACCGGGGCCCACGAGCGGCATCCACGCCCACCGCACGCCCGCCTGCTCCCCCACCCCCGACCCGCCGACCAGACCAGTGACCAGCACGGATCCGGTCGCGCGTGCCCCGGCCGAACCACCTGGGCCGGACAGTGCCGGATCCGCCCCGTCGAGGCGCGTGACGTGCGAGATGACCGGGGTGCCCGCCACGGTGACCGTCAGCGCACCGCGGTACCTGCCGCCGCGCTGGCCGTGCCGGCCGAGCACGACGGTCTCCCGGACGATCGCGGTGCCGCCGGCAGCGATGTCGACGAGCAGCTGCGACTCGAGCGCGGCGCCGTCGATGACGATGGTGGGTTCGGGTGCCCAGTGGAGGTGCCCACCGACCGTCGCGGTGACGTCCCACCGGGCGACACCCCCAGCGGTGCCCGGCTGCACCAGCGTCGCCCCGGCGCTGTGCACGTGCAGCCGCGCGCCGGCGGCGACGTCGACGGAGAGGGAGAGCCGGTCCCCGCCGAGCGGTCCGCCCGCACCGTGGACGAGGTGGACGCGATCGGCGCCGGTGGGCCGCAGCACGATCGGCCAGGCGTGCTCCCAGCGGATGAGCTGCCGATCCCCCGGCGCGACCCGCAGCGCGGCCGCGGCGGTGAGCCCGTGCTTCACCCGCGACGCGCCCCGACCTGGGTTGCGACCCACTCGGCGATCGGCCCGGCGTCAGGCTGCTCGCGCAGGGAGACCAGCATCGTCGGACGCCCCTCGCGCACGGCCTCGGCGTCGCCGCGCATGACGTCCAGGTCCGCGCCGACCAGCGGCGCCAGGTCGATCTTGTTGATGACGAGCAGGTCGGAGCGGGTGACGCCAGGGCCGCCCTTGCGCGGCACCTTGTCGCCGCCGGCGACGTCGAGCACGAAGATCTGGGCGTGCACGAGCCCGTAGCTGAAGGTGGCGGTGAGGTTGTCGCCACCGCTCTCGACCAGCACGAGATCGGGATCGTGACGGGCCACCAGCTCGTCGACGGCGTCGAGGTTGGCGGTGATGTCGTCGCGGATCGCGGTGTGCGGGCAGCAGCCGGTGCGCACAGCGGAGATCCGCTCGTCGGGGAGCACACCGTTGCGACGGAGGAAGTCGGCGTCCTCGGTGGTGTAGATGTCGTTGGTCACGACCACGATGGAGAACTGCTCCCCCAGCGCGCGGCACAGAGCCGCGACCAGGGCGGTCTTGCCACCGCCGACCGGGCCGCCGATCCCGACGCGGAGTGGGCCGGCCGGCCCGGCGGCGAGTGGTGTGTGGTCGTGGACGGTGAGGGCGTCGTCACGATGCAAAGAGGGTCACCTCGGCTGAGTCGTGGAGTTGGGCGAGAACGTCGTGCAGCGGGCTCCCGCCGGCCGGGAGCAGCGCCGGATCACCCGCGGCGACGGCGGCGCGCGCGGCGGCTGCGGCCGCGGTGGCGACGGGCCGGGCGGCCCTGGCCACCTGCGCGGTGACGGCGGCGACGGCGAGTGGATCGAGGCCGAGCAGTCGCACGCCTGCGGTGGCTGCGCCGCCGGTGAGGTGGTGCAGCGCCAGTGCCGCGGCCTCCTCTGCGGTGGCGAAGGCGGCCGCGGCGGCCACGCCGAGTACGAGCGGGTGGTGTGGCCGGCGCAGTGCCTGCAGCGCAGCGACCGCCGGTCCGGGCCACGCCCGGGCGACGGTGCGCAGCAGCGCACCGCCCTGGCCACGGGAGGCCGTCCGCAGCGCCGCCGACGGGGTGCGGGCATCGACCGCGGCGTCCCACTCGGACCATGCGGTCCCGGGGACCGGCGCGAGCAGGCACGCCGCCGCGGCGGCCGCGGCGATCGTCTCCCCACCGATGCGGAGCCGGCCGTGCAGGAACAGCGCCAGGTCGGCTTCGGTGCGCAGCAGGCCGCGCATCGCCACCGCCTCCACGCCCCCTGAGTGGCCGTGCCCGCCGGAGGGAAGTCGGGAGTCGGCGAGGACCAGCAGCTCGGGGTTCATGCCCGCGGCCGATCAGGGGCAGCGCGCCCGCCTAGCGGACGGCGACCGAGACCGGTACCGGCGACGGTGCGCCGGCATGCGCGGTGTCGACCAGGCCGAGCAGGAGCGCTGCCGCCACGCACAGGACTGCCAGCAGTGCCAGCAGCACCCACATCCACGGCCGCCGCCGCGGGGAGCGATCCGGCCAGGCGGTGGCCTCGCCGGAGCGTCCGGGCGTGGACGTGTCGCGCTGCGACGGGATGGACGGGGTCCGTCCGGACTCGGGCACGTCCGTGTGGTCCTGCGGCGGGATCACCGGGATCGGCCCGGTCGGGACGTCGTTGCCGTAGTGCCGCTCGGTCATCGTGGATCCTCGATCGGGCCAGGCCGATCAGACCCGGCCGGACGTGACGCTGTGCGTCTGCACGTTCGCGACCAGTCACTCGATCGTTACGGCCAGGGCTCGTCTCAGAGGCGCGCATCTCAGAAGAGGAAGTAGCGCTGTGCCATGGGCAGCTCGACGGCCGGGGCGGCCTCCACCACCTCGCCGTCGACGCGGACGGTGAACGTGTCGGGCTCCACCTCGATGCGCGGCAGCGCGTCGTTGCGGGGCATGTCCGCCTTGGTGAGCGAACGGGTGTCGCGCACGGGCACCAGCCGGCGCCCGATCGCGAGCCGTGACGCGAGGCCGTTCTCGATCGCGGCGGGTGCCACGAAGTGCACAGACGTGGCCGCAGCCGTCGTCGGTGAGGCGCCGAACATGGGCCGCGGCAGGACCGGCTGCGGCGTGGGGATGGACGCGTTCGCGTCGCCCATGGCCGCGTACGAGATGACCCCGCCCTTGATGACCAACGCGGGCCGGACCCCGAAGAACGCCGGCTGGTAGAGCACGAGATCGGCGAGCTTGCCGACCTCGACCGAGCCGACCTCGCCGTCGAGTCCGTGCGCGATCGCCGGACAGATCGTGTACTTGGCGACGTAGCGCCGGGCACGCAGGTTGTCGGCCGCTCCGTCGCCGGGGAGTGCACCCCAGCGCTTCTTGCCGACGTGCGCGGTCTGCCAGGTGCGCAGCGCGACCTCCCCGACGCGGCCCATGGCCTGCGAGTCGGAGCCGATCATGGAGATGGCGCCGATGTCGTGCAGCAGGTCCTCCGCCGCGATCGTCGACGGGCGGATGCGGCTCTCGGCGAAGGCTAGGTCCTCCGGCACCGAGGGCTTGAGGTGGTGGCAGACCATCAGCATGTCGAGGTGCTCGTCGACGGTGTTGACGGTGTGCGGGCGGGTCGGGTTGGTCGACGACGGCAGCACGTTGGGCTCGCCCGCGACCGTCACGATGTCGGGCGCGTGGCCGCCACCGGCGCCTTCGGTGTGGTACGCGTGGATGCCGCGGCCGGCGATGGCGGCGAGGGTGTCGGCCACGTAGCCGGCCTCGTTGAGCGTGTCGGTGTGGATGGCCACCTGCACCCCGGTGGCGTCGGCGACGCGCAGGCAGGCGTCGATCGCGGCCGGGGTGGAGCCCCAGTCCTCGTGCAGCTTGAAGCCGGAGATGCCGACCTCGACCTGCTCGCGCAGCGCCGCCTCGCCGACCGTGTTGCCCTTGCCGAGCAGCGCGATGTTGAGCGGGTACTGGTCGAGCGACTCCAGGATGCGGGCCACGTACCAGGCACCAGGGGTGACGGTGGTGGCCTTGGTGCCGTCGGCAGGACCGGTGCCGCCCGCGACCCACGTGGTGACGCCGGCGCCGAGCGCCTCGGGGATCTGCGTCGGCGAGATCAGGTGCACGTGGCAGTCGACGACGCCGGCCGTCATGATCATCCCGTTGCCGGCGATGATCTCGGTGGACGGGCCGATGACCAGGTCGGGGTGGACCCCGTCCATGATGTCGGGGTTGCCGGCCTTGCCGAGCGCGACGATGCGCCCGTCGCGCACGCCGACGTCGGCCTTGACGACGCCCCAGTGGTCGAGCACGACCACCCCGGTGATCACGAGGTCGGGAGCGCCCTCGGCGCGGGTGGCGCGGGACTGCCCCATGGACTCGCGGATCACCTTGCCGCCGCCGAAGACGACCTCGTCGCCGCCCCGCGGGCCGCGGCAGCGGTCCTCGGTGACCTCGATGAGCAGGTCGGTGTCGGCGAGCCGGATGCGGTCACCGGTGGTGGGCCCGTACAGCTCGGCGTAGCGGGCACGGTCGATCGACCAGGTCATGAGAGCCTCAGCCCCGGGACGATCTGTGCGCCGCCCAGCTCCACCAGCGACACGGTCTTGTCCATGCCCGGCTCGAACCGCACCGCCGTGCCGGCCGGCACCGCCAGCCGGCGGCCCTGCGCGGCCTCGCGGTCGAACTCCAACGCCGGGTTGGTGGCCGCGAAGTGGTAGTGCGACCCGACCTGGATCGGCCGGTCCCCCGTGTTCACCACGACGATCTCGGTGCGCTCCCGGTCGATCACGACGGGCTCGTCGGCGAGCAGGTACTCACCGGGGATCATGCGATCGGCCGGTGGACGGTGACGAGCTTGGTGCCGTCGGGGAAGGTGGCCTCGACCGCGACCGTGGGGCACATCTCCGGCACGCCGTCCATCACGTCGTCACGGGTGAGCACGTGCTGGCCGCCGGTCATCAGCTCGGCGACGGTGCGACCGTCGCGGGCACCCTCGAGGACCCAGTCGGAGATGATCGCCACCGCTTCGGGGTAGTTGAGGCGCAGGCCACGGGCCTGCCGCTGACGGGCGACGTCCGCGGCGACGTGCAGCATCAGCCGCTCCTGCTCATGGGGCGACAACAGCAACTCGGGTCCTCCTCGGTGGCGGGCTGATGGACCCTAACCGGGGCTCGTGACGGCGACGTAACACGCCTCGCGCCGGGGGGCCACTATGGAGTCGTGGTGCGATTCGCCCGCGCGGTCATCCGCGCCCAGGTCGGGCACGGGTTCGCCGAGCTCGTCGGTGATCCCGACCGGCCGCAGGGTTGGACGTTGCTCGTCGACGGCACGGCGCAGAGCCACGTCGACCTCGACGAGCCGACGCACCTGGAGTTCGAGTACGTGCGCCGGCTCGGCCACGTCGTGGATCTGGCCGCCCCGCCCATGACTCCCCTGCGGGCACTGCACCTGGGCGGCGGTGCCTGGACGCTGGCCCGCTACGTCGCCGCCACCCGTCCGGGGTCCGTGCAGCAGGTGGTGGAGCTGGACGGGGAGCTGGCCGAGCTGGTGGAGAGCCGCCTGCCGGCCGACGATCCGGGTCTCGACGTCGTCGTCGGGGACGCGCGGGCGGTGTTGGCGCGGGCCGCGCCCCGATCGACGGACCTGGTCGTCCTGGACGTGTTCGCCGGCGCCCGCACTCCGGCGCACGTCACCACCGTCGAGTTCCTCCACCAGGCCGCGGCCGCGCTGGCCGCGGGGGGCGTCTACGCGGCCAACGTGGCCGACGGCGCCGAGTTGGCGTTCGCCCGCGGGCAGGTGGCGGCGGCGCGGGAGGTGTTCGCGCACGTGGCCGTCATCGTGGCGGGTGACGTGCTGCACGGGCGCCGGTTCGGCAACCTCGTGCTGGTCGCGTCGCAGGAGCCGCTGCCGGAGGCGGAGCTGGCGCGCCGCACGGCCGCCGACCCGTTCCGGGCCTCGGTGATGGACGGGCGCCGCGCCCGTCGGTTCGCCGGCCGCACGGTGGCGCCGCTGGATCGTGCGGCGCGCCCGTCGCCGGTGCCGCCGGCGGGCTTCTTCGGCCAGTGAAGAAGAGGCTCAGATCGCGCCGTTGCGCACGGCGGTGTTGATGTTCGCCTGGTGCTCGGGGAGGGTCCTGGCGAAGCACGAGGTGCCGTCGGTCTGGCAGCGCACGAAGAAGTACCAGTCACCGGCCTCGGGCTTGAGCGCTGCGGCGATGGCCTCGCGGCCGGGCGCCGAGATCGGCGTCGGCGGGAGGCCGGCCGTCGAGTAGCTGTTGTACGGGCCCGGCTTGGCCCGGTCGGCGGCGGTGGTGCGCAACGCCTGCAGGTCGAGCGGGTAGTTCACCATCGAGTCGAGTTCGAGGCGTTGGCCCACGCCGAGCCGGTTGTAGATCACCCGGGCGATCTTCGGCATGTCCTTGGTGATGGACTCCTTCTCCACCAGCGAGGAGATGATCAGCACCTGGTAGGGCGAGGAGCCGATCTGCCGGGCCCCCGACACCAGGCCGGACGCCTGCAGCACCGACGCCGAGCTGGCGAGCAACCCGCGCAGCACCTCCACGGCGGACGCGCCGGGATCGAGGTTGTAGCGACCGGGGACGAGCAGGCCTTCCAGGCGGCGCTTCGCGTCGGCCTTCGCCACTCCCTCCAGCGCCCACTCCGGTACGCCGAGCTCGGCCGGGTCGGTGGTGGCCATCGCGGTGCGCAGGTCGTCGGCGGAGGTGCAGCGCTGCGCACCGTCGACGGTCATGCAGGTGGCCTTCGAGATCTGGGTCAGCACGCCGTCGTTGATGGTGCCGTCGGGCGAGCGGGTGTCGTCGAGCTGGACGCCGCCGCGGATCTCCAGCTGCCCGACGCGTGCCTTCGGGTCCAGCATCAGCTCGACGGCCGCGGCGCCGGACATCTTCGAGTGCAGCTGGTAGTACCCCGGCTGCAGGCCACGCACGCGGTCGTTGTCGGCCGCCGCCCGGGTGAACGCGCGCGGATCGGCGACGACGCCGCGGGTGGCGAGCTCGGCACCGATGGCCGAGGTGGTGTCGCCGTCGGCGACCTGCACCACGACGCTGCCGGTGCCGTCGCCGTCAAAGTCGGGAACGCCGAAGAACGACTGGTAGAGGACGTACCCGCCGCCGGCGATGCCGGCGAGCAGCACGACCACGACGACGGCGAGGATGCGCCGGCGCCGGCTCGCGCGTTGCTGACGGGCACGCTGCGCGGCCAGCCGGTCCCGTCGGTTCGGCACGGTGGCGAGCCGTTCCGTCGGCCCCTCGGACCGCGACGGGTCGTCACCGTGCCTGGTGCCGACCCGGCTGTCGACCCGCCTGCGGGGCGCTCCGTCGGGGCTCACAACGGCGCACTGTAACGGCGCGCGGCACCGATGTGACCCACCGGGCTACACCTGCCCCGAACGGGTGCAGTCGAGCCATCCCTGGAGGATGCCGACGGCCGCCACCTGGTCGACGACCGCGCGCTGCCGCCGCCCGGGGCGCCCGCTGGCCCGCAGCTGGCGGGTCGCGACCACGGTGGTGAGGCGCTCGTCGGTGTAGTCGACGGGCACGTCGAGAGCGGCGGCGAGCGCCGTGCCGAACTCGCGCGCCGCCGCGGCCGCCGGTCCCTCCTGGCCGGCCAGGGTGCGGGGCAGCCCGACGACCACGCCGATCGCCTCGTGCTCGGCGACCAGCGCGGCCACGGCCCGGACGTCGGATCCGCCGTCGCGGTCTCGTGCCACGGTCTCCAGCGGCGTGGCGAGCAGGCCGTCGGGATCCGACAGCGCGACACCGACCCGTACCGCACCGACGTCGATGCCGATCCGCCGCCCGCGCCGCGGCGCGTCCATCACCCGCGCAGAGCGGACCGCAGCGCCACGATGGCGTCCGGCACGCCTGCCGGCTCGGTGCCACCGCCCTGCGCCAGGTCGGGCTTGCCGCCGCCGCGGCCACCGATCGGCCCGGCGAACGCCGGCACGAGCTTGCCGGCGGCGAGGCCGCGGTCGCGGGCAGCCGCCGTGGTGGCGACGACGAACGACACCTTGCCGTCTGCAGGGGCGAACAGCGCCACGACCCCGGCTCGTGAGCCCAGCCGGGTGCGGACGTCGGCGGCGAGCGCGCGCAGGTCGTTGCCACCGACCCCGGCCGGGGCCTGCGCGGCGACGAGCGCGACGCCGTCGATGTCCTCGGCGGCTGCGGCGAGCGTGCCTGCGGAGGCCAGCGCGGCGTCGGCGCGGACCTTCTCCAGGTCGCGCTCGGCCAGCCGCAGTCGCTCCACGAGCGAGGCGACCCGCTCCGGCAGCTCCTCCGGCTTGGCCTTGAGCTGGTCGGCCAGCGACGACACGAGCACGTGCTCGGCCGAGACGTGTCGGAACGCGTCGAGCCCGACGAGCGCCTCGACGCGGCGGACGCCCGAGCCGATCGAGCCCTCGGACAGGACCTTGATCATGCCGATCTCGCCGGTGCGCCCGACGTGGGTGCCTCCGCACAGCTCGCGGGAGTACTCGCCCATGTCGACCACACGGACGCGGTCGCCGTACTTCTCGCCGAACAGCATCATGGCGCCGACCTTGCGCGCCTCGTCCATCGACGTCTCGTACGTCTGGATCTCGCGGTTCTCCTGCAGGACGGAGTTGATCTCGTCCTCGATCTCGCCGAGCGTCGTCGGCGCGACTGCCCCGGACGGGGAGGTGAAGTCGAAGCGCAACCGGCCCGGTGCGTTGAGCGAGCCGGCCTGGGCGGCCGAGGTGCCGAGCGCGCCGCGCACTCCGGCGTGCACCAGGTGGGTGGCAGTGTGCGCGCGGGAGATGGCGCCGCGACGGGTGCGGTCGACCTCGGCGATGACGGACGCGTCGAGCGACACCTCGCCGTCGGTGACCACGCCGCGGTGTACCCGCAGCCCGGGCACCGGCGACTGCACGTCGTCGACGCGGACGGTGAAGGACGCTCCGCGCAGCACGCCGTGGTCGGCCTGCTGGCCACCGGCCTCGGCGTAGAACGGCGTGCGGTCGAGCACGACCTCGACCTTCTGACCGGTGGCGGCGGCCGGGGTGGCGACACCGTCGACGAGCAGCCCGGTGATCGTGGCCTCGGCCTCCTGCAGCGTGTAGCCGAGGAACTCGGTCGAGCCGTGCGCGTCGAGCACCGTGCGGTACACCGAGCCGTCGCCGTGGCCCACCTTGCGGGCCTTCGCGTCGGCCTTGGCCCGGTCGCGCTGCTCGTTCATGAGCACGCGGAAGCGGTCCTGGTCGACCTGCAGGCCGGCCTCGGCGGCCATCTCCAGGGTCAGGTCGATCGGGAAGCCGTACGTGTCGTGCAGCTGGAACGCGTCGTCGCCGGGCAGCACGAGCGTGCCCGTCTTCTTGGTCGCAGCGACGGCCGTGTCGAAGATGCGCGACCCGGAGGTGAGGGTCTGGAGGAACGCCTCCTCCTCGGCCGTCACGACGGCGGCGATGCGCTCGAAGCCGGCCTCGAGCTCCGGGTAGGTCGGCGCCATCTCGTCGCGCACGACCTCGGCGAACGACTCCAACACCGGCTCGTTCACGCCCAGCAGCCGTGCCGAGCGGACGATGCGGCGCAGCAGCCGGCGCAGCACGTACCCGCGGCCCTCGTTGGACGGCGTCACCCCGTCACCGATGATCATCACGCCGGAGCGGGCGTGGTCGGCGATCACCCGGAACCGCACGTCGTCGATCGGGTCGGCGCCGTAGCGGCGGCCGGAGAACGCCTCGGCACGGGTGATGACCGGGCGCACGAGATCGGTCTCGTAGACGTTCTCGACGCCCTGCAGCAGGTAGGCGACGCGCTCGATGCCCATGCCGGTGTCGATGTTCTTCTTCGGCAGCGTGCCGATCGGCAGGTGCCCGTACTTCGGTGAGTCCGCGCCGCGCACGTCCTGCATGAAGACGAGGTTCCAGATCTCCAGGTAGCGGTCCTCGTCGACGACGGGGCCGCCGTCCTTGCCGAACTCCGGGCCGCGGTCGTAGTAGATCTCCGAGCACGGGCCGCCGGGGCCGGGCACGCCCATGTCCCAGTAGTTGTCGAGGCCGTCGCGGCGCTGGATGCGCTCGTCGGGCAGGCCCGCGATCTTCTTCCAGAGCGCGATCGCCTCGTCGTCGGTCTCGTAGACGGTGACCCAGATGCGCTCGGGATCGAACCCGTATCCGCCCGCGTCCTGGCTGCCCGTGACCAGGTTCCAGGCGTGGGTGATCGCGCCTTCCTTGAAGTAGTCACCGAAGGAGAAGTTCCCGGCCATCTGGAAGAACGTGTTGTGGCGGGTGGTCTTGCCGACCTCGTCGATGTCGCCCGTGCGGACGCACTTCTGGATGGACGTGGCGCGCGGGTACGGCGGCGGCGCGTCACCCAGGAAGTACGGCTTGAACTGCACCATGCCGGCGTTGACGAACAGCAGGGTCGGGTCGTCGAGGATCAAGGACGCGCTGGGCACCGACGTGTGCCCCGCGGAGATGAAGTGCTGGCTGAAACGACGGACGATCTCGTGGGTCTGCACGGAAAACTGCCTCGGATGCGTTGGAGTGGGGTCGACCGGAGACGGCAGGGGCGGGTACTACGCCCCTGCCCGAGGCGCTCGTGCGCCGGGCGCAGGCTCCTCGGCCAGCGCCTGTGAGTACGTCGGGACCCCGGCTCCGGCGCGCCGCTCGACGAGCTCGCTCAGCTCCTGCTCCCTGGCGACCATCCCGGCCCGCACCTCGGCACCGAAGGCTCCGATGCCGGCGCCGAGTTCGCGCAGCCCGTCGGCGAGGTTGGCGCCGACCCCGGCGGGTGACAGGTTGCGCGCGGCCTCGGAGACGCGCCGCTGCCCGTACACGCCGACCGCGACGCCGAGACCGAGCCAGAACAGCCGCTTCACGAGGCAGCCTTGCGGCTGCGGCGGCCGCGGACGGCGTGCGCGCCGGAGTCGCGGCCGGCCCGGCGGGCCTGGATCGCCTTGGACAGGCCGTAGGAGAAGGCGGCCGCCCGCACGAGCGGCCCGCCGAGGGTGGCGGTGAACAGCGAGGTCAGCACCGACACGTTGCTCGTCACGGTGCGGGCGTTGCTGGTGATGCCGTCGACGCGCTCCAGCTGGGTGTTGACCACGCTGAGCGTGGTCTGCGCGTTGTCGAGCAGCGGTGCGCTGCCCTCGTGGGCCTTCCTGATGGCGATGGTGGCCTCGTCGAGGGTGCGACCGAGCTTCAGCAGCGGAACGGCCAGGAGCAGGACGAGGACGACGAACGCCCCCGCCGCGATCAGCGCGGCGATCTGGCCAGCCGACACGAGCCCTCCCGGGCGTTTCGAGAACCGGAGTTGATCCGGTTCAGGCTACCCCTGGTGACCACACGGCAGGACCGGGCCCTGGGGGTCGGTCCTGCCGTGTGGTCACCGGACGGCTACGCGGTGTCGGCGAGCTCCCCGCGGCCTGTCACGACCCTTGGCGTGGTCACCGTGGGGCGGGTCGCAGCGCTGTGTCCAGGGCGGGCCACCGGCTCCGGCGCTGCGTCGGTGTCGACCTCAGTGTCGCTGTCGACGTCGGTGGCCGTGTCACTGGCGGTGTCGTCTGCCGGGCTCAGACCGAGCAGGTAGCCGTCGGCCGCCCCGATCTCGGCTCGCAGCCGGTTGAGCGCGCGGTGCTGGGTGACGCGCACGGCACCCGGTGTGGACCCGACGGCCACGGCGGTCTCCTCGGCGGACAGCCCCACCGCGATGCGCAGGATGAGCACGTCGCGCTGTCGGGGCGTGAGCCGTTCGAGCAGGTGCGTGAGCCGTTGGAGGCGCTCCTGCGACAGCAGTTGCTGCTCGGGCCCCTCGTGCACGGTGGGCGCGTCCGGGATGTCGGCCACCGG
Organism: uncultured Actinomycetota bacterium; assembly: GCA_963727745.1. Lineage (GTDB taxonomy): Bacteria > Actinomycetota > Actinomycetes > Mycobacteriales > Pseudonocardiaceae > Pseudonocardia. Next base: position 538,168 of record CAVSHL010000015.1, on the reverse strand, counting down.
ATCGCAGCGGTTGCGCCCCATCGCCCGGTAGGCGTCCGCGACCTTGTGCGCGGCGATGCCGTAGACGAACGCCCGGAACGACAGCCCCTTCAATTGGTAGCTCGGCAGCGCCGTGACGACGGCGAGGCAGACCTCCTGGGCGACGTCGTCGGCGGAGCCCATGACGGACTCGCGGTGGCCGATGCGGCCCCGGCAGTAGCGCAGCACGAGCGGCTGCAGCTCGCCGAGCAGCCGATCGCGGGCGCCGGGGACACCGGCGATGGTGTCCCGCACCAGCTCTTCGAACTGCGGTTGGCCTTCGACGCCGGGCTTCTGATCCGGCCGCTGTGCGACTACCGGATGGGCGACTACCGGATGCGCGACTACTGGATCAGGCTCCGGTTCAGGTCCCGATCCGGCTCCGGGGCCTTGTGACACGACGATCATGGCGCGCACCGGTGTGGTGCGCAGCAGAATGCAGACTCCACGAATTTTTCCCCTCCCCTGGCCGCGCGCAAGCGCGCGACGTGCAACCGCTGCAGGACGGGAGTGCGTTCGCGTGCCTTGCCGGCTGTCCCCCAGACATCCGGCGCGAAACGATTCACGTCCTGTGTCGTCCGATTCGCGGGCGTGCCCTGCTCGCGGTCGGTGACGCTCGATCGTGGACCGATGGTTTCGATCCCGAGCGAGGTACTTATCTTGGGTGACACCCAAACTGGAGTCAAGCGAAGGTTGGATACCGAAGTCGATTACGCTGGGTTCATGTCGTCGCCCGAAAGTCCACGTGCGGACGATCCGCGGGCCCGGGCCGCGCGCACCAAACGCGACCGGACACGGCGAGCGTTGCTCGACGCAGCAGAGGCCACTTTCGGTTCGCGCGGGTGGGCTCGCACCCGTATGGAGGACATCGCCGCGGCCGCAGGGGTGAGTGCGGCCACGGCCTACAACCACTTCCCCACCAAGCATGCACTGGTGGGGCACGTCTTCGGACCCATCATCCGGCCGTTGCGCGTGCAGGCCGAGCACGACATCGCCGTGGGGCGGCCCGCTGCTGACGCGTTGAAGGACCAGGTCATCGGTCTGGCCAGGCTGAGCGGCCGATATCGGACACTGATGAGCGCGTTCTGGTCGGCCGTGGAGGACTACACCGCGCGCGTCGGGGCGCTGGCCGATCCCGACGCGCCGGACGCAGACGCCGATCCCCGACTCATCGCCCCGGTGCCGCTCCCGCTGAAGTTGTTGATCGAGTACGGCCAGCAGCGTGGCGAGCTGCGTGGCTACCCGGAGGCGACGGACCTGTCCGGCATGGTGGTCACCATGTTGCTGGCGCGGGCGGTCAACCGGCCGGGAGAATCCCCGGCCGATCTCGCCGAACTGTTACTCACTGTGATGTTCGGGGCCCTGAAACCAGAGCTGTTGCTCGTGGACCCGTGCGCCGAGCGGCCATTCAGAGACCTCCGATAGGCCGCATGATCACCGCCGAACGCAGGAAGACTCCTGCCAACCGGGCCCCGGCGAGCGGTAGAGCGGGCACGCCGAGTGGTCAGGTGTCGAGTTCTCCCAGTGCTCCGCGCAACGCGTCGACGGCCATGTCGAGCTCCCCGGAGCTGATCACGAGTGGCGGTGAGAGCCGCACGGTCGAGCCGTGGGTGTCCTTCACCAGTACCCCGCGGCGCGCCATCGCCTCGCTCACCGCGCGACCGTCCCCGAGGCGCGGATCCACGTCGATCCCGGCCCACAGCCCGGCCGAGCGCACGCCTACCACACCCTCCCCGACCAGGTCGTCCAGGGCGACGCGCAGGTGCGCGCCGAGCGCGGCGGCCCGCGCCAGCATCGTCCCGTCGGCGAGCAGGCCGATCACGGCCCGCCCGACGGCGCAGGCGAGCGGGTTGCCGCCGAACGTGCTGCCGTGCTGGCCGGGCTGCAGCACGCCGAGGACGTCGGCGTCGGCGACGACGGCCGACAGCGGCAGGATGCCGCCGCCGAGCGCCTTGCCGAGCAGGTAGACGTCGGCGTCGACCCCACTTCCCCGGGTGGCGAGCAGGTGCCCCGTGCGACCCAGCCCGGCCTGCACCTCGTCGGCGATCATGAGCGCGCCGTGCGCGTCGCAGATGCGACGCACGGCGGGCAGGAACTCCGGCGCGGGCACGATGACCCCGGCCTCGCCCTGGATCGGCTCCACCAGCACCGCCACCGTCTCCGGCGTCATCGCTGCGGCGAGCGCATGGGCGTTGCCGTAGGGGACGATGTCGAACCCGGGGGTGAACGGGCCGAACCCGGCGCGGGCGTCGGGGTCGGTGGAGAACCCGACGATCGTGGTGGTGCGGCCGTGGAAGCCGCCGGCCATGACGACGATGCGGGCGCGGTCCGCCGGCACCCCCTTGACCTCGTACCCCCACTTGCGGGCCACCTTGATGCCTGACTCGACGGCCTCGGCGCCGGTGTTCATGGGCAGGACCATCTGCTTGCCCAGCAGCCGCGCGAGCTCCGCGCAGAACGGGCCGAGCTGGTCGTTGCCGAAGGCCCGGCTCGTGAGGGTGACCCGGTCGAGCTGCCGGTGCGCCGCGGCGATCAGATCGGGATGGCGGTGCCCGAAGTTCAACGCCGAGTAGCCGGCGAGGCAGTCGAGGTACCGGCGCCCCTCGACGTCGGTGACCCAGGCCCGCTCCGCGTCGGCGACGACGATGGGCAACGGGTGGTAATTGTGCGCGGAGTGCTCGTGCACGAGCGCCTCGTGCTCCTCCGTCGATAGTTGGGCCGTCGACAGCAGGGCAGCGGGCGAATCCATGAGCGTCACGATCGCACCTCCAGAGTGCAGCACTTGGGTCCGCCGCCGCCCTTGAGCAGCTCGGACAGGTCCACCGGCACGGGGACGAACCCGCGGTCGGCCAGCTGCGCCGCGAGTTCGGTAGCCGCGGCCGGCAGCACCACGTGCCGGCCGTCGGAGACGGCGTTGAGGCCGAGCACCGCGGCATCGGCGGGGCTCGCCTCGATCGCGTCCGGGTAGCGGGAGCGCAGCAGCTCCTGCGAAGCGGGCGCGAACGCCGCCGGCAGCCACGCGATCGTCGAGGCGTCGAGCACCGCGATCGCGGTGTCGAGGTGGTAGTAGCGCGGGTCGACGAGCTCCAGGCTCACCACCGGCCGGCCCAGCGCGGCAGCTGCTTCCACGTGCGCCGCCGGGTCGGTGCGGAACCCGGTGCCGGCGAGCACCGCTGCATCGACTCCGTCCCCGACGGCGAGGAGGTCCCCCTCCCCTTCGTTCACGCGCTGTGCCTCGACGGTCGGGAAGCCGGCGGCGCGGAACCAGGCGAGGTGCGCGGCTGCCTCCGCGGCCCGCTCCGGGTGCCGGAAGCGCGCCCCGAGCACGCGCCCGTCGACGATGGTCGCGCCGTTGGCCGCGTACACCATGTCCGGTAGGCCCGGCACCGGCTCCAGCAGGTCGACGCGGTGGCCGAACTGCAGGTAGGTGTCGCGCAGCGTCGCCCACTGGGTCATGGCGAGCACCGGATCGACCGGCACGCTCGGGTCCATCCACGGGTTGATCGCGTAGGTGACGGCGAAGTGCGCCGGCGGGCACATCAGGTAGTGGCGGCGGGTCGCTCGGCGCTCGGTCGTCTGGGCGCCGGCGCGGGGAAGGACGCTGGTCACGGGCTTCTCCACGGGTAGTGCGGGTGGTGCTGCACGGGATACCTTCACGGTAGGTACGACGGCGCGCACCGAACAGCGCAGACCGTTGCCGATGAGCAGCGGAATCCTGCGAGAAACGGCCCTTCCACGCACGATCGTTGCGTGGAAATCCGTCCGTCATGTGCTGGTCATCCGCCAGAGATGGATCTGCTCACCGCTGCGCAGCTCCGCGAGGGGATCGTCGCCGCCGAGAGCGCGCCGCCGTGTCGACGACCGGGTGGAGATGCGATCCCGGACGGTCAGTCCGGCGGCCTCGATCAGTGCCGGGACGTGATCGGGACGGCGCAGCTCGAGCCGTTCGGCGAGATCGGACAGTATCAACCACGCCTCCCCGTCGGACCGGAGGTGCTGGCCGACGCCGCGCACGAGGCGCTGCAGGACCTGGCCCGCCGGATCGAACACGCCCCGGTCGAGGTCGGAGTGCGCGCTGCCCGGCACCCACGGCGGGTTCGTGACGACGAGACCTGCCCGGCCGGGCGGGAACAGGTCACGGTGCTGGACGTCGACCTGCGCGCCGATGCCGAGCCGGTCCATGTTGTCGCGGGCGCACGCGACCGCGCGGGCCGAGTTGTCGGTCGCCACCACGCGGGCGACGCCTGCGCGCGCCAGGACGGCAGCCAGCACACCCGTGCCCGTGCCGATGTCGAAGGCCAGGTCGACGGGCTTGATCGGGACCCTCATCAGCAGCTCCAGGTAGTCCTGGCGGGTCGGGGCGAAGACCCCGAAGTGCGGATGGATCCGGCGGTCGGCGAGTGCGCCCACGACGATGCCGCGCCGGCGCTGTCGATGGGCGTTGGTGATGCCGAGCAGTTCGCGCAGCGGGAGCACCGCCGCGCCCGGCACCTCCCCGAACACCTCCTGCACGGCGTCGTCGACGCGTGGGGCTCTCGGCAGTGGCACCCGCAAGGGTGCGGGCGCGATCGGGACGAGCATCGCCGCCAGCAGGCGCGCCGTCCGTGCGCGGTGTTGACGCTGGCGGTGGAACTCCTGGGCCGGCGGGAGCGCGCGGCGGGCCGGGGTGCCGGCCAGCCGGCGGCGCATCGCGTCGAGCAGCCGGCAGGCGTTGACGTAGTCGCCAGTCCACAACAGCCCGGAGCGTGATTCGGCCAGCTCGAGTGCCCGGTTGGCGGTCAGCGCGTCGTCGACGACCACGACGTCGTCGGGTGGGCGTCGGTCGTCGGCGCTCAACCAGCGGGCGCGCTGCAGATCTCGGGTGCCGGGGTCGTGCCAGCACAGCTCATCGTCGGAGTGAAGCTCCCGCATGGGATGGGTTCCCGTCAGGTTCGGGAGCCGTCCGCGGCGCTGGGTCGCCCATCGATCGGTCGAGGTGCGCCGTCCGCAGACGGCGCAGGGTGTGCAGAGCACCGGCCGTCAACAGGACGGCTGCCTCCACACCACTGCACCGATCACCATGACATCGACTGTAGCCGTCTCAGGGATGTGCGGGGATCACGGGGCGGCGGATCAGCGGCGACAGCACGAGCACCGACTTCGTGCGCGCGATGAACGGGAACGCGCCGATCTGCTCCAGCACCTTCTCGAAGTGCTGCATGTCCTCGGCGACGATGCGCAGCATCGCGTCCGCCTCCCCCGACACCGTGCTCGCCTCCACCACTTCGGGGAACCGGTGGACCGCGCCGCGGATCGTGGCGGGCGCGGTGCTCATGCGGCAGTACAGCTCCACGTAGCCCTCGACCGTCCAGCCGAGGGCGGCCGGATCCAGCCGCGCGGTGAACCCGGTGATCGCGCCCCCGGCGCGCAGCCGATCCACCCGCCGCTTCACCGCGGACGCCGAGAGACCCACCTCGGCGCCGATGTCGGCGTAGCTACGGCGAGCGTCGGCGACGAGCAGCCCGATGATCGTCTCGTCCAGGCCGTCGAGGTCCATCCGCGCATACTGCAGGATGGCGCCCATGTTCCGCGTCGACTCCGAGGTCGGTCAGCTCCGCCAGGTGATCCTGCACCGGCCCGGGCTGGAGCTGAAACGGCTCACCCCCGGCAACAAGGACCGGCTCCTCTTCGACGACGTGCTGTGGGTGCAGCGCGCGCAGGAGGAGCACGACACGTTCGCCGCGCTGCTGCGTGAGCGTGGCGTGGACGTGCACCTGTTCGGCGAGCTGCTGCGCGACACCGTGGCCATCCCCGAGGCGCGGGCCTATGTCCTCGACCGGATCTTCGACGAGCGCATCTACGGCCCGCTCGCGATCGACGCGCTGCGCAACTGCTTCGACGCGTTCGACGACGACACCCTCACCGACCACCTCATCGGGGGCATCACCAAGCGCGAGGTGCTCGACCGCATCCCCGAGCCGCGCTCGATCGCCTTCCACGTGCTGGACGCGGACGACTTCGTGCTCGAGCCGCTGCCCAACCACCTCTACACCCGCGACACCTCGGCGTGGATCCACGGCGGGGTGTCGATCAACAGCATGCGGAAGAAGGCCCGCATGCGCGAGACCGTGCACTACGAAGCGGTCTACCGGTGGCATCCGCTGTTCGCAGGCGGCGGGTTCCGCGTCTGGTCGACGGGTTCGGAGAACGGTCCGGCCACCACCGAGGGCGGCGACATGCTCGTCATCGGCGGCGGCGCGGTGCTGATCGGGATGAGCGAGCGCACCCGGCCGCAGGGGGTGGAGCGGCTCGCTCGCAGGCTGTTCGCCGGCGGCGAGGTCGATCGCATCGTCGCGTTGCGGATGCCGGAGACGCGCGCGTTGATGCACCTCGACACCGTCATGACGATGGTCGATCCCGAGACGTTCACGAAGTACGCGGGTCTGGGGATGCTGCCCGCCTACACGGTGCGCCCGGGCGACAACGAGAAGGAACTGCACGTCACCGACCACGAGCCGCAGGACATGCACCGCGCGATCGCCGACGTGCTCGGCCTGCCGGAGATCCGGGTGCTCACCGCCGCGCAGGACGTGCACGCGGCCGAGCGCGAGCAGTGGGACGACGGCTGCAACACCCTGGCCATCGCGCCGGGCGTCGTCGTGACCTACGAGCGCAACGTCACCACCAACACGTTCCTGCGTCGGCACGGCATCGAGGTGCTCGACATCCCCGGCGGCGAGCTGGGCCGCGGTCGCGGTGGGCCGCGGTGCATGAGCTGCCCCGTCGAGCGGGACCCCGGGTGAGCGAAACCGTCCTCGCGTCCAAGGTCTGCGACCTCACGGGTCCCGGGATCACCGACGCCTACGGGATCGGCGGCACGGACCTGGGGGTGACGGTCGCGGCACCGGACGGCCGGCTGGTGGCCGTCTTCGGCGACACGTTCCGGCGGGCCGGGGTGGGCGGGTGGCGCGGCTGGCGATCCCCGGTCGTGCTGTTCGGCGATCCGGCGAGCGTGCCCACCGGCGTGCGCTGGACGGGATCCGGCGGTCCCGGCGAGTACGCGGCGCAGGCCGTCCGCTACTTCCACCAGGGAATCCGTCGCCACCAGGGGCGCTTCCGCCGGGTCACCACCGTGCTGCCGACCGACGTGATCACGATCGGCGAGGAGATGTTCCTGCACGTCATGGTGTGTCGGGAACTGGGCAACGTGCACTGGACGGAGATCCACCGCTCGGTCGACAACGGGTTCAGCTGGCGGCCGACGGGCGTGCGCTGGCCGGCCGACCACCTCGACGGGCTCTTCCAGATGCTGACCTGGGAACACGGCGGCGACGGGTACATCTACGCGTACTCCACCGGGTTCCAGCGCGCGCACGGGCTGGTGCTCTCCCGCGTGCCGCAGGACCGGATCCTGGATCGCGGGGCGTGGCAGACCTGGGGGTTCGACGGCTCGACGTGGGACTGGGAGCGACCGGCGACCGTGGCGTTGACGGGCCGGTACGGCGAGCTGGGACTGCGCAGGCTCGCCGACGGCGCCTGGGTGCTCGCGGCGTTCGACGAGGGCAACTACCGCATCGACGTCCGGCTGCTGGACGGACCGGTGGCCGACCTGTACGCGGCCCGCTGCGCCACGGTGCTGCAGGGCTGCGCGTGGGGCGACGAGGACCACGGCGCCGGGCGGGTCGCCCAGCTCTACGGCGGCTATCCCCTGCCCGGTTCGACGCTCGCGGACCTGCATCTGGTGGTCAGCCAGTGGAACACCGCGACCAACTGGCCGTACCGGGCGATGCAGTTCCGGGTTGATCTTTCCGCAGGTCAGGGCCCGACCGCTCGCCCGTTCGTCGTGTGATCAAGGCAACACGGTCCGTGTCGATCACTCGCGCGAAATGCCGATGACCGGCCGTCGCCGAACGGTGACCAGCAGTGTGCACCCCGGTGTTGATAACGCTCCGGTATCGGCTCGAATGGGTGACATGGACCACTCCTCGCCACGTCATCCGTTCGCCCGCTGGTACGGCCCCGCCGTCGCGGTCTTCGCGCTCCTGATGGTGCTCGCCGTCTGGGCCGGATCCTGGATCTCCGCGCCCTTCGCGCTCGCCTTCGTGGGTGCGGCCTACCTGTGGAGCCTCGGCGTCTCCCCCGACGCGCCGGCCGCCCAGGACTGCACGGGTTGCGTGGCGGGTTGCGTCGGCTGCCGCGAGCGCATCGACTCGCCGATCACCGGACTGCGCTGAAGCGGGCCCGCCGGTCGGGCGATCTCGATCAGGGCATGACCCGACCCTCGAAGACCTCCCACATGATCGCGGTGATGTCCGGGCCCATCGGGTCCGAGAACTCCCCCGGGCCGCCGGCCGGCCACTTGCCCTGCCGCGCCCCTGTCGCCGGGGTAATCCAGGTGGGGCCGGCCGAGGCGCTGACGACCCCCGGACCACGCGGCCGCCATGGACACCATCCACTGGGAGTCGTGCATCCGGTGCTCGCCGCCCTCCCGGACCGGCGGCCAAGCACGCAAGCGTCGGGTTCGCCGAGGGCTGCGTGTGGAGGCGGCCCGGCTCGGGGTGCGCGTCACCGTCGGCGTGCCCGCGCTATCGCCCGTAGCGCGACCCTTGATCACCGGTTGGGGAGCCAGCGCGACAGATGTGTCGCCCCACCTCCCCATTCGGCGATCATGACCACGACCCGCGGGCCAGTGGCGCACGAGTGGCCGGACTCCGGTCGAAGATCGCGTCGAGGTCGAAGCTTGCGCGGCGGAAACAGCAGATGCCCCGACCACAACGCGATCTTGAGGAACGGGCGGTCCCCGCCACACGGGATCCCGCAAGCCGGATGGACCTGCTCAGCGACGTCATCGAGATCGCGCCGTAGCCGCTCATCAGGCAACCGTCCAGGGCGAGCTCCACCGGCATCGGCTCGTCCGAGCGATAGCTCGGCGGCAGGTCTCCGCGCTTCTGCTCGGGCACCCGCCGAAGAGCCGCCGCACGCGCCGGTGGGCGGCTGCCCGAGCAGTACCTCGTGCTCAGCCTGTCGCTGGGCCGGCACGCGGACGAGCAGGACCCGGCTGCGCAGATGGCCGGGCAGCAGACGGCCGTGCCGTCGTGCTCGGCGAGCCGCCCGGTCTGTACCGGATGGCCGATGTGCTGCTGGAGTACCAGCTCACCCGGCCGAGTGCGGCGCGCGCTGACATCGGCAGGCTGCTCGACCCGCTGGTCGGGCACCCGATCTGCTCGACACGCTCGCCAATCACCTGAGTACGGGCCTGGACCCCCACCGCACGTGAGCTGCACCTCCACCCGAACACGTCGACTACCGGATCCGCCGCGCCGTCGCGTTGACGGGCCTGGATCCCGGGGATCCGGCGCAGTTGCAGCGGATCGGGGCCGCTTGGTTGGCCGGCTCGGAGGGCGCTCAGCGGGCCAGCCGGGTGAGGATGCGCCGCAGCTCGACGCGGTCGTGCTCGTCCAGCACCGCGAAGAACGATTCGGCCTCGGCGGCGCGGGCCGCGCGGATGCTGTCGGCGAGAGTGCGCCCGGAGTCGGTGAGGCGGACCAGCGTGGCGCGCCGATCGGCGGGATCGGGCGCGCGTTCGATCCAACCGCGGGCGGCGAGCCCGTCGAGCACGTCGGTGGCCGAGCGCGGGGCGATCCGCAGGCGCTCCGCCAGCTCACCGGCGCGCTGGTCGCCGCCACGGCGCAGCACACCGAGCGCGCGGGCCTGCGACGGCGTGACGTCCCATGGAGCGAGTGCCTCGGCGGTGGCGTGGCGCAGTTGCCGGGCGATCCCGCGGAACGCATCGGAGAGCGTGTCCTCCCCGTCGTTGCCGTGATCGCCCACGGAATATCCCTTCCCTGGATGCTGTTGCTGCCTCATAGTGAGGTTACCTCAACGAATTCGCCGACGACTGGAGCCCGACTTGGACAGCCTTCCACCGAACACCACCGAGAACCGTTCACGCAGTGAGGGTGGCCGCGGCCGCCGCGCTGCCACCGCCGCCGAGAAGCAGCAGGCCCGCGAGGTGTCGCTGGGCCGCATCGGCGGCCTGTTCCGCCCGCACCTGCGACCACTGGCCGTCGTGGTCGCGATCATCGTCGCGTCCTCCGTCGTAGCCATGGCCTCGCCGTTCCTGCTCCGCGCCATCATCGACGACGCACTCCCCCAGCGAGACGTGTCGCTGCTGGCCTGGCTGACCGCCGGCATGGTCGGCGTCGCCGCCGTCACCGCGGCGCTTGGCGTGCTGCAGACCTGGATCTCCACCCGCATCGGCCAGGAGGTCATGCATCGGCTGCGCACCGACGTGTTCGCGCACCTGCAGCGCCAGTCGATCGCCTTCTTCACCCGCACCCGCACCGGCGAGGTGCAGAGCCGCATCACCAACGACATCGGCGGTATGCAGGGCGTCGTGACGTCCACGGCCACCTCGATCGCGTCCAACCTGACCACCGCTATCGCCACGGCGGTCGCCATGGCCGCGCTGTCCTGGCAGCTGTCGCTGATCTCCCTGGTGGTGATCCCGCCGTCGATCTGGCTCTCGCGCCGGGTCGCGCGCATGCGCCGGACGATCACCGCCCAGCAGCAGCGCGAGCTCGCCGACTTGAACGTGACCATCGAGGAGAGCCTGTCCATCAACGGGGTCACCCTCGCCAAGACCATGGGCACCACCGCGTCCCTCATCGACCGGTTCAGCTCCTCGTCGGAGCGGCTGGTCGATCTGGAGCTGCGCGCGCAGCTCGCCGGCCGCTGGCGGATGGCGACCACCAGCGTCATCTTCGCCGCCATCCCCGCCGTCATCTACCTGGTCGCGGGCCTGCCCGTCACCGAGGGCACGATGTCGATCGGCACGCTCGTCGCGTTCACCGCGCTGCAGGCGGGGCTGTTCCGCCCACTCACCGGGCTGCTCAACGTGGGCGTCTCGGTGATCAGCTCGCTCGCACTGTTCCAGCGGGTCTTCGCCTACCTCGACCTCCCCGTCGAGGTCGCCGACCCGGTCGACCCGGTGCGGATCGACCCGGCGACGGTGCGCGGCGCCGTCCGCATCGAGGACGTCACGTTCGCCTACCCGGGAAGTCCCACCGCCGCGCTGGCCGGTGTCTCCCTCGACGTGCCCGCCGGCACCACGCTGGCGCTCGTCGGTGAGACCGGATCCGGCAAGAGCACGCTGGCCGCGCTCGTCGCGCGACTCTACGACCCCACCGCTGGTCGCGTCACCATCGACGGCGTCGACGTCCGCGACATGCGGCTCGACGATCTCGCCGCGATCGTCGGCGTGGTCAGCCAGGAGACCTACCTGCTGCACACCACGGTGCGGGAGAACCTGCGCTACGCCCGCCCCGACGCGACCGACGACGAGATCGTGGCCGCGGCACGAGCTGCCCAGATCCACGAGCTCATCGCCGGGCTGCCGGAGGGTTACGACACCGTCGTCGGCTCCCGCGGACACCGGTTCTCCGGTGGCGAGAAGCAGCGCATCGCGATTGCGCGCACGCTGCTGCGCAACCCTCGGGTGCTGGTGCTCGACGAGGCCACGAGCGCGCTCGACACCGAGACCGAGCGGGCCGTGCAACGCGCCTTCGACGACCTGGCCCGCGGCCGCACCACGATCACCATCGCCCACCGGCTGTCCACAGTGCGCGACGCCGACCAGATCGTCGTGATCGACCACGGCCGCGTCGCCGAACACGGCACCCACGACGGGCTCGTCGCCGACGGTGGCCGTTACGCGGCACTGGCGAGCTGATCCGCTGCTTTACCGGCGGGACGAACATGTGCATGTCGGGCCACGGCGGCCGGCGCAGCACGGCGGCGGTGGACAGCGTCGCGGCCACCAGACCGGTCAACAGGCCGAGGTAGGCGATGTGGGTCGAGTCGAGGGTCGGTACCCACGACGCGTTGCCGTCCTTGATCACGATCACGCCGATGGGCCGCGTCCCGGCACGGCCTGTGCGCGTCACGGTGATGACCGTGGCCCCGTCAGGTGTCTGGTACGGCTCGCCGTAGGGGCTGGACCCGATGTCGAGCTGGTTCATGGCCGTGACGCTAGCCCGGGGCTTTCATCGGCGGATCGCACGGAGCGCACACCCATGTCTACGGGGGCCGCACCGCGATCGCCCTCCAGACGAGCGAGCCGCGCTCGTCCCCACCTGCTGACGCCCCTCAGTCAGCGCGCCGCGAATTCCTCCTCTATCGGGCCGCCGCAGGGATGGTGGTGTCCATGATCCCGGTGGCCTGTGAGCATCGACACCGCCACTGCCCGTCGTCGGCGCGGATGTAGATGTCGATGTGCTGGCACTCGTGGGTGGGGATGTCGGTGCCGTCGACGCGTAGGGCGATCAGGCAGCGGTAACGCAGCACGGCGAGGGTCTCGGAGGCCAGGACATCGATCTCGGAGGTCGCGTCGAGCTGGCTGTAGGCCAGCTGGCCGGTGGTCAGACGCCGCAGGTACTCGGCCTTGCCCCAGACTGTTCCCGTCGGGTTGCACAGCTGGTAGGCGGGATCGTGCAGCGCGTCGAATCTGGCCGTCTCGACGGTGAGTAGCGCATCGACTCGCTGCTGTTCCAGCTGCGCGAGGTGGCTTGTGAGACTGTCAGTCATGCCCGTCCCTCCGGTGGATTCAGGGTCCGTCTTCGACCCGCTGGGCTGAGCCGTCCACCATGACGAGGAACGTCAGCTAGTCGCAGACCTCGGCAAGGATCTCAGGTCTGCTCGGCAGCATGCAGGGCTGCGGCGCGCGCAAGTCGGCGCGTCCGGCAACGCCGGCTCGAACACCGCCGCTGATCACATCGCGGTCATCCGCGCCCGCGCTGCGCCAACTGCCCGGTCACCTGCCAGGGCATCGGACTGGGCGGAAGGTGCTGATCCGCGTTGATGGCGCCGGTGCCACCCACGAGCTGCTGAACTGGCTGCACGGGCAGCGGTTGTCCTACTCGGTCGGGTTCGGCCTGACCCAGGAACTGGTCGACCAACTCGTCGCGCTGCCGCTCTCGGCGCCGGATCCGACCTGGCAACACGCCTACGACGCCGACGGCGCGCCCCGTCCGGACGCGTGGCTGATCGAGGCCACCGGGCTGATGAATCGGCTCCGGCTGCGGATCCTGCCCGCTGCCCGCTGACCTGGCCCGCCACGCCCGCCGCGTCGTGCTGCACCTGCCCACGCACTCTCCCTGGACAGCGCTCGCCCTCACCGCGAACTCTCGGCTGCGCGAGCTGACCGCGCCAGGCTGAACCCGAGCCCACCCGCCCCGACGACCAGCACGACACGCACCGGACCGTGGACCCGGCGACCGAGCGACCTCATCCGAACTGTCACACCCGACCAGCACGATTTCGTCCCGAGACCGGATCAGACACCGTCAAGATCACCAACCCGCGCGGGACGAAAGATCCGGGCTGGTGACTCCGCCACCTAGGCTGCCCAGATGCAGCCTCTCCGCATCGAGCTCGACGAACGATTCGCCACCGGAGAGCTCGATCCCGCGATCTGGTTGCCGTACTACCTGCCCCACTGGGCCACGAGGGCGGGCTCGGCGGCCACGTGGGGCATCGGCTCCGACGGGTTGGTGCTGCGGATCCCGGCCGAGCAGCCGTTGTGGGCACCCGATCAGCACCCCGAGCCGCTGCGGGTCTCGTGCATCCAGAGCGGTGAGCACGACGGGCAGCAACCCTTCCTCGCGATGCAGCAGGTGCGGGAGCCGCAGCCCACGTTCTGGGGCTGCACCCCGCAGCACGGGCGCGTCGAGGTGCGGATGCGCATGCGGATCTCGCCGCGGTCGATGGCCGCGCTCTGGATGTCAGGGCTGGAGCGCACCAGGGCCGAGTCCGGCGAGATCTGCGTGGCCGAGATCTTCGGCGACGCGCTCGAGACCGGCCCCGACGGGCCGACGGCCGCCGTCGGCGTCGGGGTGAAGGCGTTCGCCGACCCGCTCCTCACCCAGGACTTCGAGGCCGTGCGGATGCGGCTGGACGTCGCCGCGTTCCACACCTACGCAGTCGACTGGGCACCCGGCACGCTGCGGTTCACCATCGACGACGTGGAGGTCCGCAGCCTCGCGCAGAGCCCCGACTACCCCGTCCAGCTCATGATCGGGGTATTCGACTTCCCGGCGAAGGCCGCGGCCGACGACGTCGTGGAGCCGGAGCTGGTGGTTGCGCACGTGCGCGTCACACCGCATTCCTGAACATCAGTCCCCGGCCGTACATCCCGGCGGACTACTGGCGGGCTAAAAGATTGAGTTTTCCTGCGCCTGACGGTGCCTCCCGCAGTCACGCCCGGGCGATTGACGTAACGTCGGAGCGGCGCAGATGCGCGGCGGCTCGGCCCTCGTAGCGCACCGCTCATATCTGACTGGTTCGTTGTCGACGCGGTCTCGCCATGCGCGCTGCAGGAACCGTGGATCCCACTCAGAAGGCAACGCCTTCTCGCACGGCATGGGCATGTCGTGGAATCCGTACCGCCTGCTTGCCGAGCCGGTGACCCAAAGCCAGCTGTAACACCCATCTGCGTGCGACATGCCTGCCTCACAGGTCGGCATCACCCGAACAGCCGTCATCAGCTGCGCACGGGTACGCCCGATCCGCCAATTGGGTGTATGTGGATCAAACGACTCCGCCCGCGTTGCGAGTGCGAGACGGTTTGATCGTGCTCGGAAACTCCGAGTCAACGCGTCGCACAGGAGTGAATCGATATGCGCAAGGGTGTTCGAGTTCTCATCGTGGGTGCACTGGTCGCACTGACCACCTCCACAATCGGAGTCGGGTCCGCGCTCGCCAGCAACCCATCAGACGGGATCTGCGACAAGAGTGAATCCGGGGTACTGAAGGTGGGATCGGACAACTGGCTGTATGAATGCGCGCCGTACAACGAAGCGGGCAAGGTCGGATACTATTGGCAGGGCTACTGACAAACAGCGCACTCAGGGTACTGGGACCGTCCTCTGACGGAATGCTGTTGCAGACCAGCACCGTCACCGCGAATGCTCGCCGCATGACCACCAACGTTCCTGTCCACTCGCCCGCCGCCGTCGCGCCGGCGAAGCAGCAGGGGCCGGCCCGGTCGGGAGCGACCCGCTTCCGACCGTGAACCCGGAGCTCGGGTCCGCGCTGGTCGCGGGCCTGCTCGCCGGGTACGGGATCGCGGTGCCGATCGGAGCGGTCGGCGCCTACCTGGTGCAGTTGTCGGCGCGGAACCCGTGGCGGACGGGCGTGGCGGCGGCTCTGGGTGTCGCCACGACGGACGGCGGGTTCGCACTGGTCGCCGTGCTCGGTGGAGCCGCGGCCGCGGCCCTGCTCGCTCCGGCGCTGCCGGTGCTGCGGTGGGTGTCGACGGCCGTGCTGGTGCTGCTCGCGGCCCGCACGGTCCTGGCCGGGTTGCGGCCCGGCGACGCGGTGGCGGCGGTTCCCGCCGCTGCCCCGGGCCGCACCTACCTGTCGCTGCTCGGGCTCACCGCCGTCAACCCGACGACGGTCGTCTACTTCGTGGCGCTCGTCGTCGGGCTGCCGGACCGGCCCATCGGCGCGGGCGCGGCGGTGTTCGTCGCTGCCGCGTTCGTGGCGTCGGCGAGCTGGCAGCTGCTCGTCGCCGGTGCCGGGATGACCTTGGGGCGACTGGTGTCGGCGCCGCCGGCGCGTCGCATCACCGCGATCGTCTCCGGCGCGGTGATGCTGGTGCTCGCCGCGCACGTCGGCTGGGGCGGATGAGCGCCGCGGGTGGCCGGCCGGCAGGATCGCAGGGGTGCGCAGGTTCCGGGCCGTCGTCCTCGACTTCTACGGCACCCTCGCTCCGGGCCGGAGCACCGCACAGCAGGTGTCGGCACGGGCAGCGCAGGCGGAGGCGCTCGGCGTGGATCAAGGCCTGCTCGACGCCGAGCTCTCCGCGACCGTGGACGAGCGGTTCCGCGGGGCCGGCGGAACGGTGGCGGGCTCGCTGGCCTGGGTCGCGCGACGCATCGGTGCCGATCCGGACCCGGCGACGCTGCAACGGGCGGCTGAGGTGCGCCTGGCCGCCGAGCGCAGCTTCGGCGAACCGCGGCCCGACGCGGTAGCGGTGTTGTCGGCGGTGCGCGAGCGTGGCCTCGCGGTCGGTGTGGTCAGCGACTGCAGTGCCGAGCTGCCGCTGTACTTCCCCGAGCTGCCGATCGCGCCGCTCGTCGACTCGGCCGTCTTCTCGTTCGTCCTCGGGGTGCGCAAGCCCGATCCCCGCATCTTCACCGCGTGCTGCACGGCACTCGACGTGGCGCCCGACGAGTGCCTCTACGTCGGCGACGGCGGCAGCGACGAGCTGGCCGGCGCCACGGCGATCGGCATGCACGCCGTGCACCTGGACGTGCCGGGCGAGGACCACGGCGTGGTCTACGGACGGCACGCGAGCTGGGACGGGCCGCGGATCAGCGCCCTGCCCCAGCTCGTCGAGCTGCTGGGCTGAACGATCAGCGCAACGCCGTGGCGTAGAGGTGCTCCAACGCGGCCCAGTGCCGCTCCTGCGCGACCGGGTCGAACGTCGGGTTGTCGGGCACCGCGAAGCCGTGGCCTGCCGGATAGATCTCCAGGGTGTGCGGCACCCCGGCCTCGGTGAGGGCCTTCTCGAGCAGGTCGGCCTGCTCCGGGGTGTACGAGCCGTCGTTCTCCGCGCCGGCGACGTAGACAGTGGCGGTGATGCGGTCCGCCAGCAGGTGCGGGCTGGTGGCGTCGTCGGCGACGGCGATGCGGCCGCCGTGGAACGAGGCGGCCGCGCCGATCCGGGAGCCGTGGTTGCCGGCCACGATCATCGAGATCCGGCCGCCCATGCAGTAGCCGGTGGTGCCGACCGGTCCGCCGGAGACCTCCGGTGCCGCGGCCAGCGCGTCGAGGAAGGACGCGGCGTCGGAGACGATCAGCTCGGGCGTCAGTGATCCGACCATCCCCATCAGCCGCGCCCGCTCCTCCGGGTCGGAGAACGCGGTGGCGAGGTCGAACGGGGTCCACTCGCCCTGCCGGTAGTAGACGTCGGGCAGCAGGACCGCGTAGCCGAGTCCGGCGAGGTGGTCGGCCATGCCGAGCATCGAGTCGCGGGTGCCGCCCGCGTCGGGGTAGAAGATCACGCCGGGCCATGGCCCGGCGCCGTCGGGAGTGTGCAGGGTGGCCGGGCAGCTGCCGTCGGCGGTGGCGATGGTGAGATCACGTCGCATACCGCCGTTGTACACCGCGGGGCAGCATCGGACGCGGCGCGGTGCAACACTGATCCGCATGGCCGAGAGCGCCCTGACCAGCAATGACGCTTCGTCTGGTTCGTCCGAGAAGTCCGGTGGCTGGGGATTGCCGCTGATCGTCCTGATCGCCGGGATGTTCATGTCGATCCTCGACACCAGCATCGTCAACGTGGCCGTCCCCAAGATCCAGAACGTGTTCGGGTCGACCACCGACGAGGTGCAGTGGATCGCCACGGCGTACACGCTCGCGCTCGGTGTGGTGGTGCCGCTGTCGGCCTGGCTGTCGGACCGGTTCGGCGCCAGCCGGATCTACAACATCTCGCTGATCGGGTTCGCCGCCGGCTCGGCGCTGTGCGGGCTCGCGTGGGACCTCGAGAGCCTCGTGGTGTTCCGCATCATCCAGGCGATCCCCGGCGGCATCCTGCCGGTGGTGACGCTGTCGATGCTCTATCGCATCGTGCCGAAGGACAAGCTCGGCACCGCCATGGGGATGTACGGGCTCGGCATCATCTTCGCGCCCGCCGTCGGGCCGACATTGGGCGGCTACCTCGTCGAGTACGTCGACTGGCGGCTGATCTTCTTCATCAACGTGCCCGTCGGGATCGTCGGCGCGGTGGCGGCGGCCATGGTGCTGCCGAAGTTCGGAGTGGTGCGCAAGGCGCGCTTCGACGCGCTGGGCTTCGTCACCATCGCCGTCGGGCTGTTCGCCCTGCTGCTGGCGCTCACCGAGGGCCAGGACTGGGGCTGGACGTCCGCCGGCACCGTGACGCTGCTGGCCGTCGGGGTGCTGTCGCTCGCGCTGTTCGTGGTGATCGAGCTCGAGGTCGACGAGCCGCTGCTGGACGTGCGCGTGTTCCGGTACTGGCCGTTCACGAACTCGCTGCTGCTGATCTCGGTGCTGTCGGTGGGGCTGTTCGCGGTGCTGTTCTACATCCCGCTGTTCCTGCAGCAGGCCCAAGGCCTCGGCGCGTTCGAAGCCGGCGTGCTGCTGCTCCCCCAAGCGTTGATCAT
Source organism: uncultured Actinomycetota bacterium (assembly GCA_963727745.1). Classification (GTDB taxonomy): domain Bacteria; phylum Actinomycetota; class Actinomycetes; order Mycobacteriales; family Pseudonocardiaceae; genus Pseudonocardia. Next base: position 519,986 of record CAVSHL010000015.1, on the reverse strand, counting down.
GGCGGTCGTGATGCCCGTCGCGGGTCGGCTGTACGACCGGATCGGGCCGCGCTGGCCGGCCGTCGTCGGTCTCACCATCGTCACGGTGGGCACGTGGATGCTGCGTGACCTGACGGTCACCACCCCGCACTGGGAGATCTCGCTCCTGCTCATGCTGCGCGCCGCCGGGATGGGCCTGGCGATGATGCCTGTGATGACCAGCGGCATCGCGGCGGTGCCGGCCTCCCACGTCAACGCCGCGAGCGCCTTCAACAACGTCGTCCAGCGCACCGCGGCCTCGCTCGGCCTGGCGATCCTCACCGCCGTGCTCACCACCTCCAGCGCGCAGCTGGCCGCCGACCGCGGCGGGCTCACCACCGACCCGAGCACCCTGCCGGTGCTCGGTGTGGGGCCGCAGGGGCAGGTCGTGGGAATGATGTCGACCTACCAGCAGGTGCAGACGCAGGTGTTCGTCGCGGCCCTGGACAACCTCATGATCATCACGACGGTGATCAGCCTGGTCGCCGTCGCGCTCGCGTTCATGCTGCGCAGCGGCCCGCTGCCGCCGTCGGCACCGGCACCTGCCCGCGGGGCAGCCCCGGCCGAGGTGCCCGTCGAGGTCGACGAGCCCGAGGCCGAGGCCGCACGGATCCCGGCTCCGTCACGATCGTGAGCCGGCGCCGGTCAGTCCTTGTGGATCGACACGGTCACGTTCATGCCCGGCACGAGCGCGAGGCCCTTGGTGTCCGCGATCCCGATCTTGACGGGGATGACCTGCGTGACCTTCTGGAAGTTCCCTGAGGTGTTGGACTGCGGGAACGCCGAGAAGATGCCTGCCGCGCCACCCTGCACCTCGCGCACCGTGCCGGTGAACTGGGTGCCGGGGAACGCGTCGACGGAGATGTCGACGGCCTGGCCGGCGCGGACGTCGTCGATGTCGGTCTCGTCGACCCGCGCGGTCACGAAGATCTTGGAGAAGTCGTAGGCGACGGCCAGCTGGGTGCCGGCGGGCACGAACGCACCCTCCACCCCGTTGTCGACGACGACCGTGGCGTTGCCGGGTGAACGGATCGCCTGCTGCGGCTGCACGAAGCCGCCCTGGATCCGGATCCGGCCGACGATCTGGTCCTTCTTCAACAGCCGGCCCTGGGTGGCCTGCCAGTCGACGAGCGTGCCGCTGCCCGGCGAGTTGACGACGATCCGGTCGCCGTCGATCTGGGCGTTGTCGGTGCTCACGTAGCGGCCCGCCTCGATGACGTACACCACGACCAGGACGATCGCGGTGATCACCGCGACGATCCCGATCACGATCAGCGAGATGCGGGTGGAGCGCTTGAGCGGACGGCGCTTCGGTGCGGCCGCCCCGTTGGAGCTGGCTGGCGCGGGTGGCGCCTCGACCGGTCCCTCGACCATGACGTTCCCCTCTACCTCTGACCGACGGGGAGCAGCACCTGCTGCCCCTCCTGCAGCCCCGAGACGACCTCGGTGCGGTCCAACCCGACGACGCCCGGCTGAAACGGTACGTCGACCGGCCCGCTCGGGCCGACCACGGAGACGACGCTGCGTCCGTCCACCTGTCGCACCGCCGACGACGGCACCGTCAGCACGTTCGGCGTCTCGCTGGTCACGACCTTCGCGGTGGCGGTCTGGCCACCCTTCATGCGCGGGTCGGTGGTGGTCACCGCGATCGTGACGTAGTAGCTGATCACCCCGGCGATGGACGTGCCCTGCGGTGCCACTGCTACGACCGTGCCCGACGCGGTGAGATCCGGGATGGCGTCGAAGGTGACGTCGACGCGCTGGTTGGGCTGGATCGACGCGGCGTCGGACTCGTTGAACGGCACCACGACCTGGAACTCGTCGATGTTGTTGAGCACGAGGAACTGGGTGCCGCCCGGCCGGCTCGGGGACGCGCCGGTCGCGGCGGCCGCGGCAGCACCGCCGCCGGTGGAGCCGCTGGCGCCCGGGATGGACGCGCCGCTGCCGGGGGCGAGCGCGCTCGTGCCGTTGCTCGGGGCGATGAACTCGCCGACCGCACCGTTGAGCACCGACACGGTGCCGGCGACCGGGGCCTTCAGCGTGCAGTTGTCGACGTCGCGCTGGGCCTGCTCGACCAGTGCCCTGGTGCTCGCGACGAGCGCGGCCTGCTGATCGATGTTGTGCGGGCGGTCGGACCCGGACGAGTCGGCGTTGTTCTGCGCGGTGACGACGCCCTGCCGCGCGTTCTCGATCTGGACCTGCCCGTTGGCCTCGTCGACCTGGCGCTTCTGCTTGGCCGCGTCCAACGAGCCCTTGGAGGCGACGACCTTCTGCTTGGCTGCCGCGACGGCCTGCTGGTCGGCCGCGCACGACGGGTTCGTCATCAGCCCACCGCTGGAGCTGCTCGAGGCGCTGGAGGCGCTGGAGGCGCTCACGTCGTCGTCATCGTCCGAACTGTGCGCGCCCGGGCAGTTGTCGGAGGCGAGCTTGGCCTCGGCGGCGTGCAAGGCGTCCTTGTCGGCGTCGAGCTGGCGTTCCGCGCTGTGGATCGCGACCTCGTCGGCCTGCACCAGCGCGTCGACGGCACCCTCGGTGGCCGACAGGACCTGCTGGGCCTGGGCGAGGGTGTTCTCCGCGCCTTCGACCACCGGTGAGGAGGTCAGCTTGTCCAGTGCCGCCTGCTGCGCGCCCAGCTGCCCCGTCTGCTGGGCGAGCACCTGCTTGGCGGGGAAGTCGTCGATGGCAGCGAGCGGCTGTCCGGCCTCCACCTTGTCGCCGACCTTGACGAACAGCTGCGTGATCTGGCCGCCCTTGGCGAACCCGAGGTTCTGCTCGGTGAGCGAGCTCAGCGCGCCGGGCGCGGAGACTCCCATCGACACGGATGCGCGCTCCACCTTCGCGGTGATCGGCGCCGGGGCCTGGGCCGCCGAGCAGGCGACGACCCCGATGCCGACGGTGCCGACGAGCGCGACAGCGGCTACGAGCATGCGGGTCCGGGCTCCGCCGGACCCGCCGCCGGACATGACGTGGCGGGCGACCATCAGGCTCCTTCCCATCACGGTTGCTCCATCTGGGGTAAGAAGGAGTCGCCGTGCGGACCGTCCGTGGTGAACTCGCCGTCGCGGCCCACCGTATGGAGCAACCTAGACCATTCCACAATGCAATTGAGAGACACCCCTCCGCTTACCTGTGGTGGTCGGGTGAATGCGACACTCATTCGAACGGAGGACAGAACGGACACCATGGACCCCGCGGGCGGCACGGCCGAGCACCTGGCCGATCGAGCAGGCGATCACTCACCGGATCGCGGGCAGGGTCGGTTGCGCGCCGACGCACGTCGCAATCGCGACCGGATCGTCGCCGCGGCCACCCAGGCGTTCGCCGCGCAGGGCGCGGACGTCCCGGTCGAGGAGATCGCGCGTGCCGCCGGGGTCGGCGTCGGCACGGTCTACCGGCGCTTCCCCGACCGGGACGCGCTGATCCGCGAGGTCGCGCAGGAGAGCTTCCGCGCGGCGCTGTCGCAGGTCCGCGCCGCGGTCACCGAGGAAGCCACGGCGTGGGCGGCACTGGTGCGCTTTCTCGGGCAGTCCCGCGCGATGCGGCTGTCCGTGCGGCTGATGATGGACTCACCGGGCGCGCGCGCGACGATGGCCGACGATCCGGAGGTCTGCCGGCTGCGGCGGGCGATGATGGAGGTCCTCGACCAGGTGGTCAAGGCCGCCCAGGCCGAGGGCAGCCTCCGGGCGGACGTCGGTACCGGCGACGTCGCGACGGCGTTCGTGCTGCTGGTGCGCCCGCTGTTGCTGCCGGATCCGGACGTGGCCTCGGCCGCACTGGAGCGCTGCCTCGGGGTGATGCTCGACGGCCTGCGCGCCGGTTCGGGGTCGGAGCTCCCCGGCGCTCCCCTCAGCCGACTGGACCTGGGCAGCCCCTAGAGATCCACCTCGCCGCGGACCACAGCGTGCACGGCTCCACCCACCCAGACGGTGCTGTCGTCGTCGCGTTCGACGCTGATCCGGCCGGTCCGCCGGATCGCCGTCCCCTGCCGGGCGAGGTAGGGGCCGGCCTGCCGGCCGCTCTCGAACAACCACTGCGCGACCCCGGCGTTGAAGCTTCCCGTGACCGGATCCTCGCAGGTCACGCCGTTCTTGACGAAGAAGGCCCGCACCTCGTAGGCGTACTCGGAGCCCGGCGGGTGCGGTCCGACCACTCCGACGTCACCGGGGACGACACCGGGGTCGACGGCGAGGACCGCATCGGCGTCCGCGAGCAGGACGGCCTTCCACCCGGGCCCGTTCGCGACCCATTCGGCGGCGAGGATCGACGCGGGATCGATCCGCAATCCTTCCGCCAGCTCGGCCCGCACTCCGTCGTTGACGGGCCCCGACCGCAGCAGCGGGGGCGCGGCGAACGCCAGCCCGTCCGCGGTGCGCCGCACGGTGAGCGCCCCGGCCGCGCAGTCCTGCACCACCGTCTCGGCCGTGTGTTCGGGGTGGGTGGACAGCCACGCGAAGGCGCTGCCGAGGGTCGGGTGCCCCGCGAACGGCAGCTCCCGGTCCGGGGTGAAGATGCGGGTCCGGTAGTCGGCACCGGGCCGGCTCGGTGGCAGCAGGAAGACCGTCTCCGACAAATTGGTCCACTGGGCGAACAGCTGCATCCGCTCGTCGGACAGGCCGGTGGCGTCGTGCACCACCGCGAGCGGGTTGCCGGTCAGCGGGCCGGTGGCGAAGACGTCGAGCTGGGAGAACGCGTACGTGGTCACGTCGCCCATCGTGGTCGGAGCCGGCCCTGGCGCAAGGTCCACCTCGGGCTCGGTGGCGTTCCGAGTCGACGGGCAGACTCGGGTCCATGAACACCGCCGAACTGCTCCTCGACGGCTACGGGCGCGTGCACGACTCGGTGCACGCGGCAGTCGCCTGGCTGGACGCCGACCGACTCACCCACCGCGTCGATCCCGACACGAACACGATCGCCTGGCTCGTCTGGCACCTGACGCGCGTGCAGGACGACCACGTCTGCGAGGTGGCCGACCTCGAGCAGGAGTGGATCGCCGGCGGCTGGGCGGACCGCTTCGGGCTGCCGTTCGACCGCTCGGCCACCGGCTACGGACACAGCAGCGCCGATGTGGCCGCCGTGCAGGCGTCGGCCGCGGAGCTGCTGGGGTACTTCGATGCCGTCCACGCTCGGACGGCCGCCTACCTGGGCTCGCTCTCCGAAGCCGATCTCGACCGCGTCGTCGACGACCGCTGGGACCCACCGGTCACTCTTGGTGTGCGGCTCATCTCGGTTCTCGACGACGACCTCGAGCACGCCGGTCAGGCGGCTCTGCTGCGCGGGATCGCCGAACGCATAGCGCGTTAGCGCGCATTTCCGCCTGCCCCGGAACGCCTGGCCAACGGGCCGGTGGCGCCGTGGAAGAACGCAGCGGAAATGCGGCACAAGCACTGCGGACAACGTTGTCCTGCCCAATGGTCCTAACGTCCATCAACTGCGCGCCGCCGCCGCGACTACCGCGGCGGCGCGCTGGAGAGTACTGGCCCCCGAACGGCACAGTCGCAGGTCACATCCAGTCCCAACCGCGCATGGCGGGCCTCCTTCCGATTGTTGAGACGGGTTCGACAAGACGCCACGGAAGGTCGCTAATGTGCGACGCGTGGGAGGCGTGTACTCGACTGACCTGAACCCTGCGGGTCAGCCGCAGGCGCTTCGACACAATTACACAGCCGATTGCCGGGCGGCAAGCCAGGTTGTTTCGACGAACCCTTGCCGGAGCCGGCCAGGGTCGGCGATCAGAGCAACGCAATGCCGCCGACCGACGTAGCCGAATGCTCCACGCCGAGCGCGGCTAAGATCCGCTGAGGCACGCGAGGCCCGGGGGGTGACCGAGGTGGTTCGCCGGCGCTGGCCCGTACTCGCGCTACCCGCCCGCGTGCTCGTCGCGGTCGTCGGCGTCGAACTCCTCACCGTGCTGCTGCTCGTGCGTGATGTGGCCGCGCTCGTCGACGGCGTCATCGATGTCACCGCGCACGATCTGCTCGCCGCGGCCATCCTCATCGCCGGCGCCGTCCTGCACCAGGAGGTGTCGGTCCGGCTCGAGCGCTACCGCAGCCGGATGGTCACCGGCAGCGGCGAGGCGTACCTCAACCTGACCTCGGTGTGGACCGGGGCAGCGGCGGTGCTCTGCCAGTCGCCGCTGGCGGTGTGCGTGGCGCTGATCTGCTACCTCCACCTGCGCTACGTCGTCTACGCGACCGCGGCCGACAAGCAGCCGTTCAAGGTCGTCTACTCGGTAGCGGCCTGCCTGCTGGCCGTGCACGCCGCCGGATGGATCGTGCACGGTTCGGTCGATCCGCTGCTGATGGGACTCGGGCTGGCGGCCTACCTCGCGGTCGACACCGTCGCCGTGGTCGGCGTGGTGCTGCTCACCGGCTCCGTACGGGTACGGGATCTGGGCAGGTTCCGGCCGGAGCTCACGCTGGAGACGTCACTGCTGTGCCTGGCCGGCCTGCTGGCAGCAGCGATGTCCATCCAGCTGTGGCTGATCGTCTTCATCTTCCCGCCGATCCTCGTGCTGCACCGCGCGCTGTTCGTCCGCCAGCTGGAGCGGGCGGCCCGCACCGACGGCAAGACCGGACTGCTCACCGCCGGCACGTGGCACGAGCTCGCCACTGCGCAGCTCGACGTGGCCCGCCGACGCGGCCACCGCGCGGCGGTGCTCGTCGTGGACATCGACCACTTCAAGCGGATCAACGACCGCTACGGGCACCTGGCCGGCGACACCGTGCTGGCGGGCGTGGCCGGCACGGTGGCGTCCCAGCTGCGCAGCCACGACCTCGTCGGCCGGTTCGGGGGCGAGGAGTTCGTGGTGCTGGTGCCCCTGACCGATCCTGAGCCCGATGCGTACGCCGAGACGGCCGCGGTGGCCGAGCGGATCCGCGCGGCCGTCGCCGGGCTCAGCGTCGACGTGGCTGCCGTCGACCGGCCCCCGAGGATCGACCGGGTCACGGTGTCGGTCGGCGGCGCGGTGTTCCCGGCCCACGGAGATCACCTGCTCAGCGTCGTGGCCGCGGCGGATGCCGCGCTCTACGCCGCCAAGCGGGCCGGCCGCGATGCGGTCCGGCTGGCCCCGCGGGTGGCGTCGCCGGCCGGGCCGGAGGCCGTCGCACACCATCGCGGGGAACCGGCCGACCGGCATCGCTGACGTCGACGGCCCGCGTTTGGACAACTGCCCAAACTGTACAGCGCGCCCGGCCTCGACCCGCCCTTCGGCGGCTCCGAGCGCACGAATTGCCGAACACCTTGTCCAGGATTCGCCCGGACCGATATCACCCGAAACAGCCGCCAGGTAGGTCTGGAATTGGACGGCGAAGATCTACATGTGCGCCTCCGTAGTCAGCCTCGCACACGGTAGGGCGATCACCTGATGTTGGTGCATCACTGCTCCACTCGAGCCTCTCGAGAGGAGATTCAACGACTGGTCGCCAATCGGCGGTCAGTACTCAGGTCCATTCGAAGCCGCGCATCAAGGACACCTCCTTCCTTCTCATCACCGCAGGTCATAGCGCCATCATGACACGAGGGACGGCCCGGTCCCACCGCCCCCGGTTCTCCCTTCGACCGCGCGCCAGGTCAACATGATCACGTCGTTATGCCCGCGATCCCGCCGCTGCCTTCCGACCGTTCGGTCGTCTTGTCGGTGCCGGCCCGGCGTGATCGAATCGCATCATTGTCGAGAAATTCCCGGCGCGCCAATAGTTGTACCTCTGTACCGCCACAGAAGTCCATTGCCGAACCGATCACATCCGCACACCCCTCGCCGGACGTTGAGGTAGAGTCGGCGGGGCCAGGAGCGGTGAAAGAGGTGATCGGTGGGCGCTGTGACGCGTTGGCCGGTGTGGACGCTGCCTGGGCGCCTGCTCGGATCCCTGCTCGCCGTCGAGGCCTTGGCCCTGTTGCTGGTCGTCCTCGACGTGGCGACCGTGCTCATGTCAGGGATCACGCCGGACGCGGCCGCCGACGCGGGCATCACCGTCGCGCTGCTCGTCGGTGCCGGGTTCCTGACCGCGGAACTGGCGATGCACGTCGAACGGCTCCGCGGTCGTGTCGTGCACAGCGGTGCTACCACCGCCAGTGTCGATCCGAGCCCGGTATGGGCGTTCGCCGCGGCGTTGCTGTTGCCGCCGCTGGCGGCCTGCGTGGTGATCACGGCGATCTTCTGCTTCGTGCGCTACCGGGTCCGTCGCCCGTCCGGGCGCGGTCCGTTGTTCAAGGCCGTGTTCACCTACGCCACTCTGGTGCTCGCCGTCCATGCAGCCTCTGCCATGGCGGAGTTCAGCGCCCTCGGGGTGGAGCAGCCCCTGCGCAGCGGTGTGGGCGTGCTGGTCATCGCCGGTGCCGCGCTGGGCTTCATCGTGGTCAACGCCTGCCTCGTTGTCGGCGTCGTCATCATGAGCAGCGACAAGACCGTCCGCGACATGATCGGGCAGACGGGTCACGAGGTGCTGCTGGAGATCGCCCTGCTGTGTGTCGGCGGGCTCATCGCGGTGGCGGTGATCTCGCAGCCGTGGCTCGTGCTGTTCGCCGTGCCTCCTCTGCTGGTGCTGCACCGGGCAGTGCTCGTGCGGCAACTGGAGAAGCAGGCCGCCACCGACGGCAAGACCGGCCTGCTCACCGCCGGTGCGTGGCACGACCGTGCCACCCTCCGCATCGACCACGCGCGTGAGTCGGGCGGCTCGGCTGCCGTGCTGGTGATCGATCTCGACCACTTCAAGCAGGTCAACGACCGGTTCGGGCACATCGCCGGCGACTACGTGCTGCAGGCTGTCGCGTCGGTCCTGCGTGAGGACGTGCGCGGCGCCGATCTCGTCGGCCGGTTCGGCGGCGAGGAGTTCGTGCTGCTGCTGCCGCAGGCCGGCGACCGCTACGCCTACTCCGAGCTGCAGATCGTGGCCGAGCGGATCCGCCGGCGGGTCGCCGAGCTGCAGGTAGCCGTTCCGACCCCGGACGGCACACTGACCATCGACGGCCTCTCGGCCTCGGTCGGCGGCGCCGTGTTCCCGCACGACGGCACCCACCTGCTCGACGTGCTCGCCGTCGCCGACACCGCGCTCTACGCGGCGAAGCGCGCGGGCCGCAACGCGGTGCGGATGGGCCGGCACGACACCCTCGACGCCGCGCAGGGCGAGATCATCGAGCGCCACCTCGTCCGGGAGTCCGAGGACGCCACTCCCCCGGTCTGACCAGCACCGAGGTCAGCTGTGCAGCAGCCGTGCAACCGCGGTCGTCGCGAGCCCGGCATCGGGCAGCGGATCGCTGTACCGCGCGTACGGCTCGTCGCTGCCCGCGACCACGAGGCCCGAACCCAGCACCTGCGCCACCGCACCGACGGCCCGTGCGGCGTAGGAGGAGGTCTCCACGAAGGCGTCCGGGTCGATCGAGACGGGACCGCCGCGGGCTGCTGCGCGTTCTCCGTGAAGCGGTGCGAGTCCGGCGAGCATCGCGAAGCAGACCCGCAGCCCGGGGTGCCGCGCCCGCCCGGCCACCCCGAACGCGAACCACGCCGCGTGCATCTGCTGCACGTACGGCACCAGCGCCGGCCACCAGCCGGGCACCCCCTCAGCAACGGGTGCGGGGCCGGGATGCACGAACAGCGGTCGGTCGTGCCGCTCCAGCACGTCCAGCAAGGGGCCGCAGCGGGTGAGCCCCGCGGGGTCCGCGATAGCGGTGGCCGGCAGCTGCAGCCCGACGCAACCGGCGTCGAGCGCCGTCGACAGCGCCGTCGGATCGGGATCGTCGAGCGCGGCCGCTGCCCACACACCGAACTGCTCGGGCAGCTCCTGCGCGCCGTCGTGGTAGGCGGCGAGCAGCGGCGCGGCCTCCGCGGCCGGCAGGTATTCGATGCCCAGTGGTGACGACAGGGACACCAGCGCGCGGTCGAACCCCGCGGCGGCGAGCAGGTCGGCACGGCGGCGCGGATCGTGATCCGCGGGCTCGACGGCGAACGGCGGCTCCCCGGCCAGGTGCAGCGTCCAGCCGTCCAGGTACGGCGGACGGCGTCTGGCCCGCAGCGCGTCGATCAGTGCTGCGGGCCAGATGTGCTGGTGGACGTCGGTGCGGGGGGAGCTGTCGGGCGTCACCCCGCCATCATGCCGAGGGTGCGACCTTCGTCTGCGTGGGTGTGCTGCCGTTGATGCGATGGCCGTTGATCGACCCGGGGGTCGACACCGACGGCACCGCCACCGGACGCGTCCTGGCCTGCTCGAACCGCATGCCCTCCGACACCCGGGCACGCTTCATCTCGATGAGTTCGAGCGGGTAGTTCATGCGGACGGTCCACGGGTTGCGAGTGCCCTGCACCGGAACCTGCTCGATCCCGCGGCGGATGTAGCCGGGGGTGAACTCCAGGAGCGGCTTGTGCGTGACGGACGCGTCGGTGTTCTCCGGCACGGCCACGGTGTAGCGGTGTGACCGCATGTGGTTGAGCAGCCGGGTCACGTACTCCGACACGAGGTCGGCGCGCAGCGTCCAGGAGGAGTTGATGTAGCCGAACGTGTAGGCGAAGTTCGGCACGCCCTCGAGCATGAGCCCGCGGTAGGCCATCGTCTCGCTCGGCACGAGCGCCTTGCCGTCGACGGTGGGCTGCACGCCGCCCAGCATCCGCAGGTTGAGCCCTGTGGCGGTGACGATGATGTCGGCCGGCAGTTCCTCGCCCGACTTCAGCCGGATGCCCTTCTCGGTGAAGGTCTCGATCTCGTCGGTGACGACCGAGGCGGAGCCCTTGCGCAGCGCCCGGAACAGGTCGCTGTCGGGAACCACGCACAGCCGCTCGTCCCACGGGTCGTAGCGCGGGGTGAAGTGCGGGTCGAGGTCGATGTCGGGCAGCTGGCGGGCCGTCATCCGGGCTATCACCTTGCGGGCGGGCCCGGGGAAGGCCTGCATGAACTGGTAGTTCGCGAGCTGGAGCAGCACGTTCTTCCAGCGCACGATCGGGTAGGTCAGCGAGACCGGCAGCACCTTGCGCAGGGCCTGGTCGATCGGGTCCTGCTTGGGCAGCGACACGATGTAGCTGGGCGAGCGCTGCAGCATCGTGACGTGCGCGGCCTTGTCGGTCATCGCCGGCACGAGCGTGATGGCGGTGGCCCCGCTGCCGATGACGACCACGCGCTTGCCGCTGTAGTCGAGGTCCTCGGGCCAGTGCTGCGGGTGCACGATCTCGCCGGCGAAGTCCGCGGAGCCGGGGAACTCGGGGGCGTAGCCCTGCTCGGAGTTGTAGTAGCCGGAGCAGTGGTACAGGAAGCCGCACGTGATCGTGCTGCGGTCGCCGGTGATCGAGTCCTCGAGCTGCACGGTCCACTGCTGGTCGGAGCTCGACCAGTCGCTGCCGACGACGCGCCGGTTGAAGCGGATGTGCCGGTCGATGCCGTGGCGCCGGGCCGTCTCCGCGAGGTAGTCGAGGATCGCGGGGCCGTCGGCGATCGAGTCCTCGGAGAGCCAGGGCGCGAACCCGTAGCCGAGGGTGTGCATGTCGGAGTCCGACCGCACGCCCGGGTAGCGGAACAGGTCCCAGGTGCCGCCCAGCGCCTCGCGGGCCTCGACGATCACGTAGGAGCGGTCGGGACAGTCACGACCGAGGTGGTACGCGGCGCCGATGCCGGAGATCCCGGCGCCGACGATGAGCACGTCCACGTGCTCTGTGTCCGGGACGGTCTTCGGGGCCATGCTGGCACCTCCAGAAGTAGGGCTTCGCTGCCAACTTACCCACGGTAACTTACTCCAGGTAGGTTTGGCCAGACTCGTTCGGATGGCGAGTCCGGGTGCGCACGCGCATGATCGGGCCACCGCTACCCTGCCGTTGCGTGGTCGAGGCATGGGGGTAGTCGGAGTGAGCGACGTCGCGTTCGGCCACTACCGGCTGCTGTCCCTGTTGGGCCGCGGCGGCATGGGCGAGGTGTGGCGCGCCCACGACACCGACAAGGACCGCGAGGTGGCGATCAAGGTCCTCGGGTCGTGGCTGGGCGCCGACCACGACTACGCCACCCGGTTCCGCCGGGAAGCCGCGCTCGCGGCCAAGCTGACCGACCCGCACATCGTCCCCGTCTACGACTACGGCCAGATCGACGACCGCCTCTACATGACCATGCCGCTGATCACCGGCGAGGATCTCGGGAAGTTGCTGGCCCGGCAGGGTCCGCTCGAGCCGGCCCGGGCCTCGGTACTGGTGGAGCAGGTCGCCGACGCGCTCGACGTCGCGCATGCGGCCGGGCTGGTGCACCGCGACGTGAAGCCGTCGAACCTGCTGGTGACCACCCGCCGCGGCCGCGACTTCACCTACCTGATCGACTTCGGGATCGCCCACGCCCTGGGCGGCACGAGCCTGACCCCGACCGGTGGCGCGATCGGCACCCCGGCCTACATGGCTCCGGAGAGGTTCCAGGGCGACGGAGACCACCGCGGCGACATCTACGCGCTCGGCTGCGTGCTGCACTACGCGCTGACCGGTCAGCCACCCTTCCCGTCGACGAACGCGTTGGTGCTGCTCAACGCCCACCAGAACCTCCCGCCACCGCGCCCGACCGATCTCCGAGCAGATCTGCCGAGAGCGATCGACGCCGTCATCGCGCGCGCCATGGCCAAGGATCCCGCGCGCCGCTACAGCAGCGCGGGCGAGCTGGCCGACGCCACGCGGACGGCGCTGCACTCGCCCGTGCGCCCCGCCGCCCGAACGGCGGTGCGTCCGCCCACGCGGCCGAGCCCGGCGTCGTGGGCGACCACGGTGCCGCCGCCGGTCGCGTCGCCGCCGGTCGATCCGGCGAGGCTGCCCCACCGGCAACCCCAGGGCCCCCCGCCGACCGACCGACCTGGATCCGCACGGCCCCAGCATCCCTCCGCGCCACTGCCCGGTGGCGCGCTGCAACCGGATCCAGGGCCCCGGCGGAGCAGGCTGCGCGTCGCGCTGGTGGCGCTGACGGCGCTCGCCGCGCTGGTCACGGGCGTGGTGCTGGGCAGGGTGTGGGTCATGCAGCAGTACTACGTGGGCGCCGACGACGACCAGGTGGTGATCTTCAACGGCGTCAGCGGCTCGGTTGTGGGCCTGTCCTTGCACGACGTGGCGGAACGCCCGGACTTCCCACTCGCGGACCTGCCGGAGACCGTTCGGAACCAGGTGCGCGAGGGCATCATCTCCACTGCCGGGCTGGACGGCGCCAGGGTCCTGATCGATCGGCTGCGGGAAAGACGTCTGCCGCCGTGCGCCTCGCCCACTCCGGGGCAGCCGGGCGTCGCGGCCCAGCCGCCGCAACAGCCCACCCCGTTGTCCGCGCCGCAGGTCGTGGAGGGGATGAATTGCCGGCCGGCCGGCTGATCAGGCCTGCGTGAAGCCGGTCATCCCCGTGTATAGGGCCAGCCGCTTGCTCTTCAGCCCGCCCGGCGCGTACCCGTCCAGCCAGCTCGCGTCCTCGGCGAGGAACAGGCTGTCCTGGTCTCCGCGGGCGCTGCGGGCCTCGGTGACGCTGCGGAAGTAGTAGTGGTTGAAGAGCCGGTTGAACTCCGTGAGGTAGATGTCGGCCACCCGCCGGTCGCCCCGGATGACCAGCATGTTCTCGTCGTTGTCGGTGCAGGAGGCCGCGCTGAAGTTGGCCGAGCCAGTCACGACCCGGGGATCGGCGCCCAGCGGATCGACCAGCAGGAACTTCGAGTGGACGTAGCTGACGTGCTGGTTGAGCCCGAGCAGCCCGGCATTGGTCTCGGCCGCCCACTGGTAGACCGGGTTGCGCAGGAACGACCCCCACGCCTGGTAGACGTTGTTCGACGCGTCGATCCGAACGAACGCCGACGGGTTGCGCCGGTCCGGCCGGTCGCGCTTCTCCAGCAGCATGAAGGTGATCTGGTCGGCCGCGGTGTTGTCGCGGAGCACGTCCTTGATCGCGGTCGCCACCGTGAACGCCAGCGTGATGCAGGCTTCGTCGTCGGCCGAGTCGAGCAGCGCCGCGTAGGCGCCCAGGACCGACGCGTCGGGCCGCGGGCTGAACACGGGAGTGATCCCGCGGGGCACCTCGCGCAGGTCCACAGGCACCGGCGACATCGCGGCGGCGGCGGCGCGGAGCGCCTTGTTCTTCGCCAGCACCTGCGGGCGCGGATCGCCGTCGCGCCCGCCGGGATCGGTGGCGAGCAGCTCCCAGTAGCCGGCGAACGCTGCCGCGGTGGCGGCGTCGCGCACGTGGTGGCCGACGTTCGTCTGCCCGTGGATGCCGCCGAGCGAGAGGTTCGTCGATCCCGTCCAGACCTCGGTCGCCACTCCCCCGGCGACCCGGACCATGAACTTGTTGTGCGCGATCGCCGAGCGCCGCGCCTCGCGCAGCACCACCCGGTCCATCGGGATCTGCGCTGCGGTGAGCATCGCGAGGTTGTCCACCCTGGGGAAGCTCGGGTGGAAGCCCTCGTCGTCGGTGTGCTCGTTCACCTTTCCGTCGACGATCAACCGGACGTCCACCCCGCGGGTGATCGCGGTGGCCAGCGCGTCGGCGACGGGGCGGTAGCGGAACTCGTAGAAGCAGCAGAGCAGCCGGTCCCCCGGCGCGCACTGGTCGACGAACGCGAGCAGGGCCTCGTCGAGGTCGCGGGAGAGCCAGGCCAACGCGCGGGCCCGCTTCGCCGGCTCCAGCTCGTCGATCGGGGTGTCGCCGAACTCCTCGGTGAAGTACTGGCTGCTGGCCACGCCCCGGTTGAAGAAGACGTCGTGGGTGGCCGTGCTCGTGGCGGGTTCGGTCCGCACGGTGATCGAGAGCGCCCGCGCCGACCGGTCAGGGGCTGCAGGAGCACCCTGGAGGGGTTGGAACCGGTAGGAGTAGCGGTGGTTCGGCACGCAGGTGAAGTCGTCCCACAGGAAGCTCTGCACGGGGTGGTCGAAGGTGCTCACCCGCACGCCGGGGACGGGCTGCGGCACGAGCGTGCGGAACACCTTGAACCCGGGCAGCCAGTGCCGCTCCCCCGTCTCGAGGTCCACGCGTTCGACGGCGAACCCGAGCAGCCGGTCGCGGGTGGCCGCGGCGGCATCGACGCCGAACGACACGGTGTTCGTGCCGGCGACGGCGTAGACGCGGCCACCGGCGGCCGCACGGGAACGGAACCGCATGCGACGAGAGTCGCACCGTTCGTGGTGCGGCGTTACCGGGATCCGCTGTCGAGGATCGCGCCGACCGCGGCGCGGGTGGCGGGCGCCCCCTTGGGCAGGGCGCGCAGGATCGGGCCGGCGATGGCGTCGAGTTCGAGCGTGGCGCCGGCGAGCCGGTCCTTCAGCATCGAGGACTGCATCGTGGCGGGCATCTCGGCGATGCGATCGGCGATGACATCGGGGTCGATCACGGCGCCGTGCGTCGCGGCGGCGGCACAGGCCTCCTCGACGAGACCGGTCAGCTCGGTCGGTCGGGCTTCGCGAGCTGGTCCGATCGGGGCCTGCACGGCGGTGGTGAGCAGCGCGAACGGGGCCAGGAACGCCAGCTTGCGCCACAGCAACGTGGCCTCGTCGGGTGCGGAGGTGTCGAGGTCGAGGCCGGCCGCCGTGAGCAGCACCCCGGCGGCGGTTGCACCCGCGCTCGCGTACCGGGCGAACGGCGACAGGTGCTCGATGACGCCCGCGCCGGTCCGGGTGGCCTCCACGGCCACCGTCATCGGCACCACGTCGGCCTTCGGGTACGTCGCCCGCAGGTACGGCACGTGGTCGACGCCGTTGAGCAACGGCACCACCGCGGCCCGGCCCACGGTGGCAGCGGGGGCGCGCTGCAGCGCAGCCGGCAGGTCGGGCGCCTTCACCGTCACGATCAGCACGTCCGGCTCGTCGGTGAGCCAGGTGCGCGCGGTGACGGGGGCGGCGACCTCGCCGAACGTGGTGCTGGTCAGGCGCAGCCCGTGCACGGCGATCGACGTCGCCGTGCGGTCCGAGCCGAGCAGGACGACGTCGTTGCCGGACCGCGCCAGCAACGCGCCGAGCATCCCGCCGACCGCCCCGGCGCCGAGCACCGCGACCTTGGCCATGACTTCCCCCTACAGGTTCGTGAGGAACCGATCCAACACCCGATGCCCGAACTCCAAGCCGGCGACCGGCACCCGCTCGTCCACCCCGTGCGCCATGCGCCGGTGGTTCCACGAGCGGTCCGGGGCCGGGCCCAGCGGCGAGAACGCGTAGCAGGGGATGCCCAGCGTCGCGAACGACTTGGCGTCGGTGCCACCGCCGAGGCAGTACGGCACGACGACGCCGGTGGGGTCCTCGGCGCGCAGTGCGGCCGCCATCGCGGCGAACCACGTCCCGTCCAGCGGCGCGGAGACCGGCTCGGCCGGGGTGGTGGCGAACTCGCGCCGCACTCCTGGCCCGAGCAGCCCGTCCAGCACGGCGAACACGTCGTCGACGGCACCGGGCAGCACCCGCAGATCGACCAGTGCCTCGGCGCGCGATGGCACCACGTTGACCGCCGAACCGGCACTGAGCGCCGTCGGCTGAGCAGTGCTGCGGACGGTCGCGGCGGCGAGCTCCCCGGCGAGCCCGAGCCGGACGATCGTGTCGTCGACGGCGGCGTCGGAGGACAGGTCGATCGACACACCCAGTGCGGCCCCCGACTGCTCGAGGTAGGCCAGCACCGGGTCGGTGAGCTGCACCGGCCAGCGGTGGTCGGCGATGCGGGCCAGCGCGCGCACCAGCGTGACCACGGCGTTGTCGGCGTTGGGCCGGGAGCCGTGCCCGGCCCGCCCGGTGGCGGTGAGGCGCAGGTGCAGCGTGCCGCGCTCGGCCGTGCCGACCGGGTACAGCCGCACGTCGCCGGCCGGGCCGGTGACGTCGTGCGCGAAGCCGCCGCCCTCCCCGATCGCCAGAGCGCAGCCGGCGAAGAGCTCCGCGTGGTGCTCGACCAGCCAGCGGGCGCCGTAGTCACCGCCGGTCTCCTCGTCGGCGACGAAGGCGAGCACGAGATCGCGCCGAGGTGCCCGGCCTTCTGCGCGCCATCCGCGCACGGTGGCCAGCAGGGTCGCCACCAGGTCCTTCATGTCCGCGGAGCCACGGCCCCACACGTAGCCGTCGCGGATCTCGCCGGAGAACGGCGGCACCGTCCAGCCCTCCGGGTCGGCGGGGACGACGTCGAGATGGGCGTGGGCGAGCACCGGCGCGAGCGTCGGGTCGGTGCCCGGGAACCGCGCCACCACACTGGCCCGCCGTGGCGCCGACTCGAGCACGACCGGCGCGAGGCCGGCCTCGTCGGCGAGGAAGGCGGCGACGAACTCGGCCGCCTCCCGTTCGCCGACGGCGTCGCCACGGGCCCGGTTCGTGGTGTCGAAGCGCACCAGCCGGGAGAGGAGCTCTGCTACCGATTCAGCCATACACGTCCTGCATCGCCGACGCCGCCACTGTCGCGACGACCTTGAAGGCACGATAGGCCGCCGTCATGGATTCCGCGTCGACGGCCACCGTGCACGGTCCGGGCTGGATCACCGTGGGCACGACGGCGGCCGCGTCAGCGAGGTGCGCGGCATCGAAGTCGATCTCGATGCGGTGCCGGTCCGGGCGCGGCGCGTGCCGCCCGGCCTTCGCCATCGCCGCCTCTCCGCCGGCCCGCAGCAGGGCCGCCGAGCGGGCAGGCGGCAGGCAGATCGCCGCGTAGCGGCTCACGCACTCCTTCACCGCGACCGTCACCGCGTCCGGCGCGTAGCCGCCCGCCTCGGCGCACGCGCGATCGTCGCCGGTGACGAGCACGACGGGCACCCCGTGCTCGGCGGCCACTGCCGCGTTGAGCCCGCCCTCGCCGACGGGCGTCCCGTCCAGCCGGACCTGGGTGATCGCGTTCTCCAGCCACGTGTGCGCGAGCACCCCCTGCGCGCCCGCCATCGCGTGGTAGCCGAGGAACACCACGGCATCGTGGCCTGCGTCGATGCCCTGCATCATCGACAGCGGCTTGTGTCGACCCGTCAGCATGCGGGCGCGCTCGTCGAGCTCCTCCAGCAGCAGGTTGCGCTGCGCCGAGTGCGACTCGTTGACCAGCACGTCGGTGGCGCCGCCGGCGACCAGGCCCGCCACGCACGCGTTGACGTCGCCGGTGAACAGCCGGCGCATCCGCTGCCACGGCTCGGTGCCCGCCACGCAGTCGTCGGTCCAGGTGACGCCGGTGGCGCCCTCCATGTCGGCGGAGATCAGCACGCGCACACCCGGACGCTAGATCCCTCGGCTCCGCAGCGCCAGCACACCACGCACCGCACCGCCCGTTCCCGAGTCGAGACCAGTGGTCCATTGACGCCGTGCGGCTGCGGTGATTGGTTACATCCTTCGACCGAGCAAGTCCGGGGGGACGCCATGGCCGGCGGGAAGATCCACACTCTGCGCAGTGCGACAGCGGCGCTGCTGGCGGCGCTGTTGGGCACGGCGGCGCTGCTCGTCGGCGCGGGCACCGCGCAGGCCCAGCCGCCGGCGCAGCCGAGCACCATGCGCGTCGCGATCAGCCAGGACATCGACTCGCTGAACCCGTTCATGGCGGTGCGGTTGTCGTCCACGCAGATCGGGCGGCTGATGTACGAGTACCTCACGCAGGCGGGGCCGGACAACACCGTGCAGCCCGGTCTCGCCGAGAGCTGGCAGACGGCGCCGGACAAGGTCACCTGGACGTTCAAGATCCGCGAGGCCACGTGGTCCGACGGGCGGCCGATCACCGCCCGCGACGCCGCCTTCACCTACAACCTGATCATGAAGAACGGCGACGCGGCGACGGCCAACGGCCCGGCCGTGGCCAACTACGCGTCCGTCACGGCTCCCGACGACCGCACGCTGGTGATCGTCACGAAGGCGCCGCAGGCGTCCATCCTCAACTCCGAGGTCCCGATCGTGCCCGAGCACGTGTGGGCCTCCCACGTCGCCGACATCAAGGGCTTCAGCAACACCGAGACCTTCCCCGCGGTGGTCAGCGGCCCGTTCACGCTCACCGGGTACCAGGAGGGCCAGAGCGTCACGCTGGCCGCGAACGACAAGTTCTGGCGCGGCCGTCCGCAGATCGACCAGCTGCAGTTCGTCAAGTACGAGAACACCGACGCCGCGGTGCAGGGGCTGATCAAGGGCGACATCGACCTGGTGCGCGACATGACGCCGGCGCAGTTTGACTCGCTCGCCGGCAACGAGCGCATCACCCGCAACGACGGCCGCAACCGCCGCTACACCGAGCTGTTGGTCAACTGGTCCAACCCGAACGGGCAGACCAAGGCCGCGTACGGCGACGGCCACCCCGCGCTCAAGGACGTCCGGGTGCGGCGCGCGCTGGCTATGGCGATCGACGTCGACACGATCATCAGCAAGGTCAAGCAGGGACACGCCGAGGCCGCCGGCGGGATCGTCCCGACGGTCTTCCCGGACTGGACCTTCACCCCGTCCGACGCGCAGAAGCGCCGCTACGACCCGGAGCAGGCCAAGAAGCTCCTCGACGAGGCCGGCTACCCGGCCGGGCCCGACGGCAAGCGCGCAGGTCCCGACGGGAAGCCGCTGGCGCTGCGGCTCGTGGTGGCCACCGACACCGCCACCAACCGGCAGACCTCCGAGTACCTGGTGGGCTGGTTCGCCGCCATCGGCGTGACGTTGACGCCCGAGTTCAAGTCGTCCAACCAGGCCGACGACGACCAGATCGCCGGCAACTTCGACCTCGCGTTCTCCGGCTGGAGCGTCAACCCGGACCCGGACACGACCCTCGCCCAGCAGACCTGCGCCTACAACGGCACGGACAACTCCGACTCCGGCTACTGCAACCCCGCCTACGACGCGCTCTACCTCAAGCAGCAGGTCGAGATCGACAAGCCGAAGCGCCAGGACCTCGTCCGGCAGATGCAGGCGATGCTCTACGACGACGTCGCGGCAATCCACCTCACCAACGACAAGCTGTTGGAGGCCTTCCGCAACGACCGGTTCACCGGGTTCGTGACCCAGCCGGCGGCCGGCGGTGTGATCACCGGCCAGACCGGCTACTGGGGCTACTACAGCGCCGTGCCGTCGGTCTACGCACCCGAGGTGGCCGGCGCGATCCCGTTCGGGACGATCGGCATCGTCGTCGGTGTGATCGTGGTGGTCGGTGTCGGCGCGTTCCTCCTCGTGCGGTCCCGCCGGCGCACCTCGGACGATCGGGAGTGACTGCTCCCGCCCCCACCGCGAACCCTGTCGATCTCGTCGCGCCGGAGCGCGGTGGGCACAGCGGATGGGTGTTCGCGGCACTGACGGTCCTGCGGGGCCTGCTCAGCCTGGTGTTGATCGTGGTGCTGGGGTTCTTCCTGTTCCGGGTGCTGCCCGGCGACCCGGTGCGGGCGATGACCCGCGACCGGCCGGCGGATCCCGCGTCGCTGGCGCGGCTGCGCGCGGAGTTCGGCCTCGATCGTCCGCTGTGGGAGCAGTTCGTCGACCACATCGGTGACCTGCTCCGCGGAGACCTCGGGACGTCGTACCAGTTCAAGCAGCCCGTGACCGACCTGATCCTCGGTCGACTGGGCCCGACCGTGCTGCTGACCGGCACGGCGCTGGTGCTCGCCGTGGCGATCGGCCTGTGGGCGGGGAGCCGGGCCGCATGGCGGCACGGCAGCACGTTCGACCGGCTGATGACGTCGACCGCGTTGGTGCTGTGGTCGGTGCCGACGTTCTGGCTGGGTCTGATCGTGCTGCTGGTGTTCGCGGTCGGGCTGGACCTCTTCCCCACCGCCGGCATGACCTCGCCGGGCGGGGTCCCCGGGTTCGCGGGCGTGCTCGACGTGGCTCACCACCTGGTGCTGCCGTGCCTGACGATGGTCGCGGTCGTCTACGCCCAGTACCTGATGGTGATGCGGTCGTCGCTGCTGGAGGAGATGAGCGCCGATTACCTGACGACGGCGCGGGCGAAGGGCCTGCGGGACGACGTGGTGCGGCGCCGGCACGCGATCCCCAACGCGTTGCTGCCCACCATCACGATCATCTTCCTGAACGTCGGCATGGTCGTGGCCGGCGCGGTGACGGTGGAGACGGTGTTCTCCTGGCCCGGGTTGGGGTTGCTCACCTACCAGGCGCTGGCCGTGCCGGACCTGCCGCTGCTGCAGGGCACGCTGATCACGCTCTCGGCCGCCGTCGTGATCATGAACGTGGTGGCGGACCTGCTGTACCGGCTGGTCGATCCCCGGGTGCGGACGGCATGAGCGTCCGCGGGCGAATCGGGGCAGAGAGGCGGCGCACGGCGCTGCGGAGTTTCGTGCGCGGCTACCTGTCGCATCGCGCCGGAATTGCCGGGCTGGTCGTGCTGACCGTCGCGGTGCTGGTGGCGGTGCTCGCCCCGATGCTGGTGCCGGCCGCGGCGCTGTCGGTGGTGGACGCCGGCGGGCCCGTGCTCGCTCCGCCCGGGCCGGGTGGGCTGCTCGGCACCGACGAGAACGGGCGGTCGGTGCTCGCGCTGACCCTCGTCGGCACGCGCGTGTCGTTGGTGGTCGGGATCGCGGCGACGCTGCTGTCGGTGCTGTTCGGGTCGCTGGTCGGGATGCTCGCCGCGCACTTCGGACGGTTCGTCTCCGCGATCCTCATGGTGATCACCGACTTCTTCCTGGTGCTGCCGTCGCTGGTGCTCGCGATCGTCCTGTCGACCGTGCTGGAACGCGGCCTGGTCACCATCGTGCTGGCGATCGGCGTGACGTCGTGGGCGTCCACCGCCCGGCTGGTGCGCGCGCAGACGATGGCCGTGGAAGCGCGGCCCTACATCGAGCGGGCGGCCGTGCTCGGCGGCGGACACGCGCACGTCCTCGGCAAGCACGTCCTGCCGGCGGTGGCCCCGCTGGTGCTGGCCAACACCACGCTCACCGTCGGGAGCGCGATCATCTCCGAGTCCACCCTGTCGTTCCTCGGGCTCGGCGACCCCGGCTCCATCTCGTGGGGCGCGATGCTGCGCTCGGCCGTCGAGTCCGGGGCGATCACCGCCGGCGCCTGGTGGTACCTGCTGCCGCCGGGCCTGGCCATCGTCGCGGTCGTGCTCGGCTTCACGCTGTGCGGCCGAGCGCTGGAGATCCAGCTGAACCCCGCACTGGCGGCCCGCGCATGACGCTGCTCGAGTACCGCGACCTGACCGTCGACTACCACTCCGCGGGCGGGATCGAGCACGCCGTGCGCGGCGTCTCGCTCAGCCTGCCCGCCGGCGGATCCCTCGGCCTCGCCGGGGAGTCCGGGTGCGGCAAGACGACGCTGGCCATGGCCGCACTGCGGCTGCTGCCGCGGTCCGCGCAGATCGGCGGCCAGGTGCTCGTCGACGGGGCCGACGTCACCGGGATGTCGTGGGGCAAGCTCCGCGCGCTGCGCTGGGCGCAGGCCTCGATCGTGTTCCAGGGCGCGATGCACGCGCTCAATCCGGTCCGCCGGGTCGGCGAGCAGATCGCCGAGCCCATCCGCCTGCATTCTCCCGAGGTCACCGACGTCGACGGGCGGGTGGCCGAGCTCCTGGAGCGCGTCGAACTGCCGACCCGCAGGGCGGCCGCCTATCCACACGAACTGTCCGGTGGGCAGCGCCAGCGCGTGATGATGGCGATGGCGTTGGCCTGCGATCCGCGGCTGGTGATCGCCGACGAGCCCACCACGGCGCTGGACGTCGTGGTGCAGCAGCAGGTGCTGGAACGGCTGTCCGCGCTGGTCACTGACGAGGGCATCGGCCTGGTGCTGATCTCCCACGACCTGTCCGTACTGGCTGCCACCTGTGAGCGAGTCGCGGTGATGCAGCACGGCGAGATCGTCGAGGACGGGCCGGCGACGCAGGTGCTGCGCACGCCGAAGCACCCGCACTCCAAGGCGCTGGCCGCGGCGTTCCCGGTGGTCGGCGACCCGACGTGGCGACACGTGCAGCCGGCCGAGACCGACCCCGCTCCGGTGCTCGCCGCCGATCGCGTGAGCGTGGTGTTCGGGCAGCGTGGCGGGGGCGCGGTGCGCGCCGTCGACGACGTGTCGTTGCAGGTGCGCCCGCGGGAGATCGTCGCACTCGTCGGACAGTCCGGTTCGGGCAAGACCACGCTGGCCCGCTGCCTGCTCGGCCTCCAGCGACCCACCTCGGGCATGGTGACGTTCGGCGGGCAGCCGCTGCCCCGCTCCGCTCGCGGCCTGCGCGAGCACCGCCGGCAGGTGCAGCTCGTGCTGCAGGACCCGACCGGGGCGCTGAACCCGCGGCACAGCGTCTACGAGGCCGTCGCGGAGGGGCCGCGGGTGCACCGGCTCCCCGGTGACGAGCGGGAGATCGTCGCCACCGCGCTGGAGCAGGCCGAGCTGCGCCCCGCCGACCGGTTCACCGGACGGCTGCCCGGCGAGCTCTCCGGCGGGCAGCGGCAGCGGGTCGTGATCGCCGGCGCGCTCGCGCTGGGCCCGACGTTCCTCGTCGCCGACGAGCCGGTCGCCTCGCTCGACGCGTCGGTGCGCGGGGAGATCCTCGCGCTGCTGCTGCGGCTGCGCACCGACCTCGGGCTGGGCGCACTGGTGATCACCCACGACCTCGGGCTCGCGTGGACGATCGCCGACCGGGTGGCGGTCATGTACCAGGGCCGGATCGTCGAGGAGGGCCCCACCGAGCAGGTGCTCACCGAACCGCAGCACGAGTACACGAAGGTGCTGCTCGCCGCCCTACCAGCGCAGTAGCCGGGCGTCGGCGTCGAGCGTCATGGTGGCGCCCAGCGGGATCGTCCGCTGGTCGACGCAGTGGCCGAAGCCGAACTCCGTGACGAACGGGATGCCCAGCGGCGCGAGCCGGTCGACCAGCACGTCGTGCACCTGCTCGGGATCGCCGCAGCGGTGCCACGACCCGCACACCACGCCGGCGGCACGGTCGAACCAGCCGGCCCGCAGCAGCTGGGTGAGCAGCCCGTCGATGCGGTACGGCAGCTCGGTGATGTCCTCGAGCAGCACGATCGCCCCGTCCGGCGGCGGTGGCGTGGTCGGCGCGCCGAGCCCGGCGGCGAGCAGGCTGAGCGTGCCCCCGACGGTCACCCCGGTCGCCAGACCGCCGTGGACGGTGCCGGCCGCGGGACCGGCCACGATGTCGGCGGGCGGGTCGAACAGCGCGGCGCGGAAGTGTTCCTGCGCCGCCGCGTCGCGGACGAAGCGCTCGCTGGCGATCAACGGTGAGAACAGGGTGACGAGGTCGCAGAGCGGCCCGAGCTCGGTGTGCAGCGCCGTGATGTCGCTGGAGCCGGCGAACACCTTCGGCGGTGCCGCGGCCAGCGCGGTCCGATCCAGCAGGTCGAGCACGCGGACGGCGCCGTAGCCGCCCCGCACGCAGATCACCGCGGCCACCTCGGGATCGCACCAGGCCTGCTGCAGCTGCTTCGCCCGCGCGATGTCGTCGTCGACGAGGTAGGGCAGCCGTGGATGCCGGCCCGCAACGAGCGGCTCGACGTCGAGCCCCCAGCCGGCGAGCACCGCCGTCCCGGCGTCGAGCTGCTCGAGCGGCGGCGGGCCGGCGGGGGCCACCAACGCCACCCGGTCTCCGACGCTCAGCCGGGGCGGGACGCGTCTCACTGCTGCAGCTCCAGTGCCTCGACGCCTGGGATCGGCAGGTCCAGGACGCGGGCGTAGAAGCCCAGCTCCGCGGACAGCGCGGTCGCGATCGTCTCCGCCATGCGGAAGCCGTGCTGCTCGCCCTCGAACGTCAGGTACGCGTGCGGGATGCCGCTCCCGGCCAGCTCCGCGACGAATCGGTCGGCCTGCACGGGCGGGCAGATCTGGTCGTCGAGGCCCTGCAGCAGCAGGATCGGGCCGGTGAGCCGGCGCGGATGGCTCGAGGGCGACCGGTCCCGGTAGCGCTGCTCGGTGGCGGGCAGCGGGCCGACGATGCTGTGCAGGTACTGCGACTCGAAGTCGTGGGTCTCCCCCGTCGCCCAGCCGATCAGGTCGAGGATCGGGTACATCGACGTGCCGCAGGCGTAGACGGGCAGGCCACCGTCGGGCGGCAGCGCGACCAGCGACGCGGCCGTCGTCCAGCCGCCGGCCGATCCGCCGCGCACCACCAGCCGGGCCCGGTCGGCCCGGCCCTGCTCGGCCAGCTCCAGCGCGACGGCGGCGCAGTCGTCGACGTCGACGACTCCCCACTGCTTGCGGAGCCGGTTGCGCCAGGCCCGCCCGTGGCCGGTGGAGCCGCCGTAGTCGGGGGCGACCACGGCGAAACCGCGGCTGGTGAAGAACGTGATCTCGATGTCCGGCAGTGCAACGTTGCGGCTGGTCGGGCCGCCGTGGACGTGCACCAGCAGCGGCGGTGCGGCGTTCGGCGGGCCGGTGGACTCCGGCGAGGTCGGCGGGTACCAGACCACCGGCACCCCGGCCAGCGTGCGTCGCTCCGGCCGGGGCAACCACCGCGGATCGGGCAGCTCGGGCCCGCCCGCCAGCCAGTCCACCGCGCCCGTCTCGACGTCGACCCGGACGACGGTGTCGCTGCGTGCGGCGCTACCGGCCACCCCGTGGACGCGGGTCCCGTCGACGGCGAGCGTCGATCCCCACTCGGCGACCTCCTCCGCGAGCTCGACGTCGGTGACGGTCCTGGCGTGCTCGTCGAGCACGCACAGCTGCCCGGTGGCGACGACGGCGTGCCGGCCCCGCCCCAGCGGGGCGCACCACTGCACCCCGACCTTCCACATCGCCCCGCCCAGCTCCCGGTCGACGGGCGCGAGGTTCTGCGAAGGACTGCCGTCGAGCGGCACGCGATGAAGGTTCCACCAGCCGTCGGGATCGGTGACGGCGAGCAGCCCCTGCTCGTCCCACGCCACCTGGACCACGGCCTCGTCGGGCCCGCCGGCGAGCACCCGGTGCGGCCCGAACCCCCCGGAGTCGGTGATCTCGGCGACGCACAGCTGCGTGCCGTCCCACGGCATCGCCGGGTGGTCCCAGCCGATCCACGCCGCATGCCGACCGTCCGGGCTAGGGACGGGGATGGTGAGGAAGTGGTGTGACGGAACGCCGAGCGGGCGCGGGCCGCTGCCGTCCAGCGGGACGGCCACGAGGTCGCGCCGGATGTCGGTGGGTCGCTCCCCCGTGACGGTCTCCCGCACGGCCCACACCTCGCGTGGCCGCGCCGAGGGGCCGAGCGCGTAGCGCAGCCCGTGCGAGAGCTCCGGTACCGGGGTGAGCGGCCGGACCTCGCCGCCGTCGACGGCGTGGATCCGCTGGTCGGACCATGCCGTGAACACCAGCGTGCCGTCGACGACGGTGTAGGGCGTGCCGCCGTACTCGTGGTGGCGGTTGCGGGCGTTCCACGGCGTCGGCAGCACCTCGACCGGCTGGTCCGCCCCGTCGGCGAGCCGCCGGACGGTGACCCGGCCACCCTCCGCGGGCAGCGCCTCGGTCCACCAGGTGGCGCCACCGTGACGCTGCACCGCGCCCACGGCGCCGCCGTGTCGGGCCACCGACTCCGGCCCGATCGGCGACGGCCAGGTGCCGTACGGATGTTCCGCCGTCACGCCGCGGCGAGCTGCTCGCGCAACCGCTTGAGGCCGTCGAACGTGTAGCGCTTCACCGAGCCGGTGGACAGCTGCAGCGCCTCGGCCGCCTCGGCCACGGACATCTGCCACTGCACCCGCATCACCACGCACTCCCGCTCCCGCGGCGAGAGCATGGCCAGCGCCGCCTTGAGCACCATGGCGTCGGCCACCTGGTGGGAGATGTCCGGGCGGTCGTCGGCCACCTCGGTGCGCGGCCGATCGGCGTCGCCGCCCTCGGCGCCGCCCTCGATCGAGGTGAGGTTCTGCCGCTCCGGGATCACCACCCGCAGCTCGCGGTTGATCTCGTTGCACACCGTGGTGAGCAGGTACGCACTGAGATTGGTGATCTCGGGCAGGTTCTGCCGGTGCCGGCGCAGGATCTTCTCGAACGCCCGCTGCACCACGTCCTCGGCGCGCGAGTGATCGCCCACCTTCCGGGCCGCGTAGCGCACCAGCATCGGCAGCTTGTCGCGGTAGGCGTCGGTGAAGCGGCGTTCGAACTCGTCGACCTGCGCGCGGGAGACCCGCCGGATCCCGGCACGTCCCGCCGGCACGAGGCCGAGCACGAAGCCGTCGCCGAGTGCGGCGACGGCCTGGAGCGCGGTCCCGATGTCCGGGAATGCCGCGATGTCGTCGTCAGCTGTGTCGATCATCGTTCCCCCCTGTCCCCGTCATTATCCACCAGGATGGCAACCATGAACGACTCCAGGATCACGGATCTCGACGTGGCGTCGAAGGCAGCCCTCTGCTCCGGTGGCGATCTCTGGCACACCGCCGCTCTGCCGGACCACGGGATCGCGGCGATCGCGGTCGCGGACGGGCCGCACGGGCTGCGCCGCGACGTCGGGGGGTTCCAGGGGGCGCCGGCGACATGCTTCCCCACGGCCGCCGCACTGGGCTCGACGTGGGATCCCGAACTGGTGCGCGAGGTCGGCGCGGCGATCGCGCAGGAGGCGCTTGCGCAGGGTGTCGCGGTGGTGCTCGGCCCGGGTGTGAACATCAAGCGATCGCCGCTGTGCGGGCGCAACTTCGAGTACCTGTCCGAGGATCCGCTGCACGCCGGTCGGCTGGCGGCGGCCCTCGTCGAGGGCCTGCAGGGCGCCGGCGTGGGCGCCTCGGTGAAGCACTTCGCCGCCAACAACCAGGAGACCGACCGGCACCGGGTCAGCGCCGAGGTCGACGAGCGGACGCTGCGGGAGATCTACCTGCCCGCGTTCGAGCACGTCGTGACGACGGCACGGCCATGGACCGTGATGTGCGCCTACAACAAGGTCAACGGCACGTACGCCTCGGAGCACCACGAGCTGCTCACCACGATCCTGCGCGACGAGTGGGGGTTCGACGGGGTGGTCGTGTCCGACTGGGGCGCGGTGCACGACCGGGTCGCGGCCCTGCACGCCGGGCTGGACCTGGAGATGCCGCCCAACACGGGGGTGAGTGCGCCTGCGGTCGTCGCGGCGGTCGCCGACGGCACGCTCGCGGAGGCCGTGCTCGACCGCGCGGTGGCGCGGATGCTCGCGCTGCTCGACCGGGCCGCCGCGGCGCCTGCGTCGGCCGAGGTCGACGAGGCCGCGCAGCACGCACTCGCCCGCCGGGTCGCCGCCGACGGGATCGTCCTCCTGCGCAACGACGACGACGTGCTGCCGCTGGTCGACCGGCCGGGTCTGCGGATCGGTGTCGTCGGGCCGTTCGCCACGCAGCCGCGCTTCCAGGGCGTCGGCAGCTCCAAGGTCACCCCGACCCGCGTCGACGTGCCCCTCGACGAGCTGGTGGCGACGCTGCCGCAGGCCACGGTGCGCCACGCGGTCGGCTGCGGGCTCGGCACCGAGCCCGATCCCGAGCTGGTCGCCGAGGCGACCGCGCTGACGGCCGACTCGGACGTCGTCGTGGCGTTCCTGGGGTTGCCGGACTCCGCCGAGGCCGAGGGCTACGACCGCATCCACATCGATCTCCCCGCTGCGCAGCCGGCGTTGTTGGCGGCGATCGGCGCAGCCGCCCCCGACGTGCCATTGGTGGTCGTGCTGGCGAACGGCTCCGCGGTGCGGACCGCGCCGTGGGAGCGGTACGCCACGGCCGTCGTCGAGTGCTGGCTGGGCGGGCAGGCCGGCGGCGGCGCCCTGGCCGACGTCCTGACCGGCGCCGTCGACCCGTCCGGACGGCTGGCCGAGACGATCCCGCTGCGCCTGGCGGACGTGCCCTCGACGCCGATGTTCCCCGGTGAGGAGGGCAAGGTCCGCTACGGCGAGGGCGTGTTGGTGGGCTACCGCGGTTTCGACGCCGCCGAACGCGAGGTCGGCTACCCCTTCGGGCACGGGCTGTCCTACACGACGTTCGCCTACTCCGATCTCGAGGTCCTGGCGGAGCAGGACTCCGTCCGAGTCGCTGTGACCGTCACGAACACGGGCACCCGAGCCGGCCGCGAGGTCGTGCAGGTCTACGTCGGCTCCACCTCGGCCGAGGTGGTGCGCCCGCCCCGGGAGCTGCGCGACTTCGCGAAGGTCGCGCTGGAACCGGAGCAGGCGCAGCGGGTGGAGTTCGTGCTGGGCCCGCGCGCGTTCGCGCACTGGTCGGCGGCACGGCACCGCTGGGTGGTGGAGCCGGGAACCGCAGTGGTGGCGGTCGGTCCGTCCTCGCGCGACCTGCCGCTGCAGGAGTCGGTCCCGGTGCCGGGTGCTGCTCCCCTGCCGGTGCCGCTGAGCGGTTCGGCGACCCTGCGTGAGTGGCTGGCCGATGCCGGTGGAGTGGCGGCGCTGCGGCGGTTCCTGATCGACCGCGTCGGCACGGACGCGGTGCTCGACGACGACCGGATCCGCTACGGCCTCGGCGGCTTCCCGGTGTCGGCGCTGGCGGCATTCCTGGGTATGGGCGTCCCCGCCGCAGCGTTCGACCAACTGACTCTCGACATCTAATGCTTTGATGTCTATCGTTCTCGCATGACCATCGAGCTGAACCACGCCATCGTCAACACCCACAACCCGTCCTCGGGCGCGGCGTTCCTGGCGTCGATCCTCGGGGTCGAGGTCGGCGCCCGCATCGGGCCGTTCACCCCGATCACGCTGACCAACGGCGTCACCCTCGACTACATGCACGTCGAGGGCCCGGTCAGCAGCCAGCACTACGCCTTCCTCGTCGACGACGCGACCTTCGACGCCGCGTTCGCCCGCATCACCGCGTCCGGGATCACGTACTGGGCCGATCCCGTACATCGCGAACCCGGCCGGCTCAACGACATGCAGGGCGGGCGGGGCTGCTACTTCCTCGACCCGGACGGCCACAACATGGAGCTGCTCACGCGGGCCTGACAGAGGGGGTGCGGGCCCCGATGAGGGGTTTTGCGACCAGCGATCCATACCCCCTAAGAAACCTCAGGTTTTCGTCAAGTTCGTGGACCCGTGACACCCCCGCTCCTTACCGTCGTGTGTCGAGCACCACACCCGAGGAGTCGAGCGATGTCCGGAGAGACCGACGCCAACCATCCGCTGACCGCCCGCGACCGCGCGATCCTCGCCGCCGTCGCCGCGGGCGGGGCCGAGCTGGTGTGGGGCGCCGAGCCCGACCTCTACCTCGACGGGCGGTGCTGCAGCGATCAGGCCGCCGCGCATCGCCTCGTCCGCCACGGGCTGATCGCGCCGGCTGCGGTCTGCCAGGTGGGGCGCCGGATCGCCGCGAAGGTCACCGCCGCGGGCCAGGCACACCTCCCTGAGGTCCGCGCGTCGGCGTGAGCCGTGGGGGCACAATCCTCCTCGTGCGCGCCGATCAGGAGATCTACACCCACGGGCACGCGCCGAGCGTGTTGCGGTCCCACACGAACCGGACCGTCGCCAACTCGGCCGCCTACCTCGCCCACCGGCTCGTCCCCGGCGCCACGGTGCTCGACGTGGGCTGCGGGCCGGGCACGATCAGCATCGACATCGCGGCCCACGTCGCTCCGGGACCAGTGCTCGCGATCGACGCGACGGAGGCGCCGCTCGGCGGTGCCCGGGAACGCGCCGCTGCGGCCGGGATCGACACCGTGACGTTCGCCGTCGGGGACGCGTACGCCCTCGATGCGCCCGACGGCGGCATCGGCTCCGGCTTCGACGTGGTGCACGCCCACCAGGTGCTGCAGCACCTCGGCGATCCGGTCGCAGCACTGCGGGAGATGCTGCGGGTCTGCCGGACGGGCGGCGTGGTGGCCGCCCGTGACGCCGACTACGCGGCCATGACCTGGTACCCCGGCGACCCGCTGCTGGATCGCTGGCTCGCCATCTACCGGTCGGTGGCGCTGCGCAACGGCGCACAGCCGGACGCCGGCCGGCGTCTGCTGGAGTGGGTCCACGCGGCCGGCGCCGGGTCGGTCACGCCGTCGGCATCCGTGTGGTGCTACGCCACCCCGGAGGATCGGGCCTGGTGGGGCGGGATGTGGGCCGACCGGATCCTCGATTCCGACCTCGCCCGTCAGGCGATCGACGGTGGCGTCGCCGACGAGTCGGAGCTGCGGGCGATCGCGGCAGCCTGGCGGGCCTGGGCCGCGCACCCCGACGGATGGTTCACCGTGCTGCACGGCGAGGTACTGGCAGCACCGATACGGGACTGAACTGAGTACTCGGCGGTATGCACACGGTCTGGTCAATCGTCAAGGCCACCCGCCGCACCTGGTGGGACGGTGGGCGGCCGCTCGTCGACGGACACGCCGAGTCGCGATCCCTTCACAGAACGACATCGGCCGCTTGGCTATGGATCTGCAGCGCACTGCGATCACAAGAGCACAGTGGGTGATCGCAAGGCTCGTCGATCACACCACTGAGGACTTTCGTGGCTATCAGCATGCCGTTCCGCGACGCCGTCACCACGGCGCGTTATGAGGCTGCGCTCACCGTCACACAGCCGCTCCGCATCGTGCAGCGCGGCCGCCACAGCCGCGACGCGATCGCGCGCCAGGCCGGACGCCGCGGCGACGGCCGCCGGCTGCCCACCCTCGACGGGCTGCGTGGCGTCGCCGCGCTCGTCGTGCTCGTGCACCACGCGCTGCTCTCCCAGCCGGTGCTGGCCGCGCCCTACCTCGACCCGCGCTCGGCCGACGCCGGGAACGCGCTCGCATGGTGGTTCACCTTCACGCCGCTGCACCTCGTGTGGGCCGGCACCGAAGCGGTCTTCGTCTTCTTCGTGCTCAGCGGGCTGGTGCTGACCCTGCCGGCGATGACCGGTCGGCTGCGGCTGCGCGCCTACTACGCGGCGCGGCTGCTGCGCCTCTTCCCGCCGGTGTGGGCGGCGGTGGCGTTCACCGTCGTGGTCGCACTGGCAGTGCCGCGGGTCTGGCCGGCCGGTTCCAGCTGGTGGATGGTCGCGATGATCCAGCCGATCACCGCAGGTGGCGTGGCCGCCGACATGACGCTGCTCTTCGCCCCCGGTGCGACCAACCACGTGCTGTGGTCGCTGCAGTGGGAGATGGTGTTCTCGGTGCTCCTGCCGGTGTTCGTCGTGGTGGCGGTGAGCCGGCGGGTGGCGTGGTCGCACAAGATCGCCGCGGCGCTGGCCGCGGTCGGCGCCGCCGCGGTGCTCGACAACGTGGCCGTGTCGGCGTTGGCGATGTTCCTGCTGGGCTCGCTGATGGCCGCCGGTCGCGCGCACGTCGACTACGCCGCCGCGGTGATCGAGGGGCAGCGCCGGCCGACGCTGTGCTGGGCGCTGGTGGGGCTGCTGGCCGCGGTCCTGCTCTCGGCGTACTGGCTGGTGCACGCCCCCGGCTGGGACCTGCCCGCCGAGCACCCACTCGTCGCGCTGGCCCGCGCCATGCAGGCGCTCGGCGCGTGCCTCGTCGTCGCGATCGCCTGGTTCTGCCCCGGTGCACGCAAGGCGCTGTCGGCGACAGTCGTGCAGTGGCTCGGAGCCCGGTCGTTCAGCCTCTACCTGGTGCACCTGCCGCTCGTCGGCGCAACCGTGCGGCTGCTGGGCGGGACCGCGCCGCTGTGGGCCGTGCTGCTCATCGCGGTGCCGGCCGCCCTGCTGTGCACGGCGATCTTCTACCGGCTGGTCGAACAGCCGAGCCACCGACTGGCCCGTCGCATCGCGGCGCGCCTGTCCGCCGAGCCGGTCCGCGCCGCATAGCGCGGACCGGCTCGGCCATCACCCCTTCACGCAGACGAGCGTGCGCAGCCGGGCCACCACGTCGACGAGGTCGGTCTGCTGGGCCATCACGGTCTCCAGGTCCTTGTAGGAGCCGGGGATCTCGTCGAGCACGCCCTCGTCCTTGCGGCACTCCACGCCGTCGGTCTGGGCCTGCAGGTCCGCGACGGTGAACGTGCGCTTCGCGGCCGAGCGCGACATCTTCCGGCCGGCACCGTGGCTCGCCGAGCAGTACGCCGACTCGTTGCCGAGCCCGCGCACGATGTACGAGCCGGTGCCCATCGAGCCCGGGATGATGCCCAGCCGTCCGTCGGCCGTGGAGATGGCCCCCTTGCGGGTGACGATCAGGTCGAGCCCGTCGTAGGTCTCCTCCGAGACGTAGTTGTGGTGACAACTGATCTCCTCGCCGAACTCGACCGGGCGGCCCATCGCGCGGGTGAACGCGGCCTTGACCAGCGCCATCATCACCATGCGGTTGAGCCGCGCGTACTCCTGCGCCCAGTAGAGGTCGGCCCGGTACGCGTCCATCTCCGGCGTGCCGGACAGGAACACGGCCAGGTCGCGGTCGGGCAGCTGCTCGTTGTGCGGCAGCCCCTTCGCGACGGCGATGTGCTGGTCGGCGAGCACCTTGCCGATGTTGCGCGAGCCGGAGTGCAGCATCAGCCACACCTTGTCGTCGCCACCTCCGCCGACCTGGGTGCAGACCTCGACGAAGTGGTTCCCGCCGCCGAGCGACCCCACCTGCTGGTGGGCCCGCGAGCGCAGCTTGTCGGCGGTGGTCCAGCTCATGTCCTCCTCGACGAGGTGCAGCCGGTCGAAGCGCTTCCAGAAGCCGTCCCAGTCGTAGGCGGCCGAGAGCCCGACCCGGCGCAGGTCGGCGCCGTGCTGATGCAGGCCGCGGCCCACCGGCACGTCCCGCTCGATGGCATCGCGGACGCCGCGCAGGGAGTCCGGCAGGTCGGATGCGGTGAGCGCGACGGGCACGGCGGACATCCCGCAGCCGATGTCGACCCCGACGGCGGCCGGCGAGACCGCTTCGCGCATGGCGATCACCGAGCCGACGGTCGCGCCCTTGCCGTAGTTGACGTCGGGCATGACGGCCACGCCGTGGGTCCACGGCAGGTTCGCCACGTTGCGCAGCTGCTGCTGCGCGGAGTGCTCGACGGTCGTCGGATCGGCCCACATGCGCACCGGGGCCGTGGTGCCCGGCATGATCTCCATGCCGGCATGGTCGCGCATCCACCTGCCCGGCGCGTCCCATTTGTAGGCTCCACGTCGTGGTGGCGATGATCAGGTTCCACGAGACCGGCGGGCCCGACGTGCTGCGGCGCGACGACCTCCCCGTCCGCCCGCCGGGCCCCGGTGAGGTGCGGATCCGGGTGCAGGCCATCGGGCTCAACCGCGCCGACGTCAACTTCCGGCGCGGCACCTACCCGATCGAGCCGATCCTGCCGGCCGGCCTCGGTGTGGAAGCCGCCGGTGTGATCGTCGAGGTGGGCCCGGACATCGACCGGTGGTGCGTCGGGGATGCCGTGTGCGTCCTGCCGGCCTCCTCACCGAACGAGCACCCCCTCTACGCCGAGGAGGCGGTGGTGCCCGCGGCCGCGCTGGTCTCCCGGCCGGCGGGTCAGGACGCGGTCACCGCCGCAGCCACCTGGATGCCGTACCTGACGGTGTTCGGGATGGTCGCCGAGGCCGTGCTGGTGCGGCCAGGCGACCGCGTGCTCGTCACGGCTGCGGCCAACAGCATCGGCATGGCGGCGCTGCAGGTCTTGCGCCACCTCGGCGCCGTCGTCGTCGCGACCGGTGCCGCGGCACAGCACCCGGCGCTCCGCGATCTCGGCGCTGCGGCCGTGCTCGAACGTCCTGATCCGGACGCGGTCCGAGCCGGGTTCGGCGGGCACGACGCCGATCTCGTCCTCGACGCGGTGGGCGGGCCCGGCGTGCACGAGCTGGCCGGGATCTGTCGGCCGGGCGGCTCGCTGATCGTCCACGGTGGACTCTCGGGGGAGCCGACCCCGCTGCCCGGCGGTGGCCGGCCGGTGTGGGTGCGCCGCTACCACGTCTACGAGGTCACCCGGAGTCCCGAGGTGCTGCGCCGCGCCGAGCACTTCGTGCGCGCCGGGCTGGCCGCGGGGACGCTGGTCCCGCTCGTGGACCGCACCTTCGACTTCCACGACCTCGACCAGGTGCGCGCCGCTCACGACTACCTGGAGTCGGCCGAACGCGGACCCGGTAAGCCGGTGCTCGTCGTGAGCGCCGAGTGATCCTCCATGATGGGCCCGCACACGCACGGGGAGGACGCCGGAGACATGACTGAGCAGCCCACCACTCTGCCCGCGCTGAGGTTGCCGTGGAAGCGCTCGATGACCGCGCGCGACCCGGAAGAGGCGCCTCGCGCCTCCACCCCGCTGGAGCTGCTGTTCGACCTCTGCTTCGTGGTCGCGATCGCGCAGGCCGCCGTCCAGCTGGCGCACGGCATCGAGGAGAACCACATCGGGCCCGCCGTGGTCGGCTTCGCGATGATCTTCTTCGCGATCTGGTGGGCATGGATGAACTTCACGTGGTTCGCCTCCGCCTACGACACCGACGACGTGCCGTACCGGGTGCTCACGCTGGTGCAGATGGCCGGCGCGCTGGTGCTGGCCGCGGGTGTCGAGCCGGCGATGACGAAGTTCGACTTCACCGTCGGCACCATCGGCTACGCGATCATGCGGGTACCGATGATCCTGCAGTGGCTGCGCGCCGCACGGGAGGATCCGAGCGGTCGGGCCTGCGCCCTGCGCTACGCCGGTGCCCTCACCGTCGTGCAGGCGCTGTGGCTCCTCCGGCTGCTCCTACCGGCGCCATGGGGGTACGTCGGGTTCGCCGTGCTGGTGATGGCCGAGATCGCGGTGCCGATCTGGGCCGAGTCGGGTGGGCGGGCCACGAGCTGGCACCGCGAGCACATCGCTGAGCGATACGGGCTGCTCACGCTGATCGTGCTCGGCGAGTGCATCCTCGGCACGACCGTCGCCATCCGCAGCGGACTGGACTCGGCCGGTCTCACCGCCGACCTGCTGATGCTGGTGATCGGTGGGCTGCTGCTGGTGTTCGGGCTGTGGTGGGTGTACTTCATCGGCGGCGACGAGCACGGCCTCATCAGCATGCGCATCGCCCTGACCTGGGGCTACGGCCACTACTTCGTGTTCGCCGCGATCGCGGCGCTGGGTGCGGGGCTCGAGGTGGCGGTGGTGTACAGCCAGCACCTCGCGCACGTGCCCGGCGCGGTCTCCGGGCTCGCGGTCGCTGTGCCGGTGGCGGTGTTCCTCGTGGTGATCAGCCAGCTGCGCCGGCTGTCCTGGCCCGCGGGCGCGGAGAACCACCTCATGATCGCGGCGTTGGTGGTGCTGATCGTCGGGGCCGGCGCGCTCGCCGGGACGCTCGGGATCGGCCTGTCGGTGCTCCTGCAGGGCGTGGTGCTGCTCGCCGGGCTGACGGGGTGGTTGGTGATCGCGTCCCGGCGGGCGAGGGCGGTCGACGCACAGGCCTGAGGTCGGTCACGGCACGGGCGTGACGGCCTTGCCGGTGTCGAACCAGGAGATCAGGTTGTCGGTCACGAGCTGGCCCATCGCACGCCGCGTGGCGACGCTGGCCGAGCCGACGTGCGGCAGCAGCACCGCGGTCTCGATGTCGATCAGGTTCTGCGGCACCTGCGGCTCGTCCTCGTAGACGTCGAGGCCGGCGCCCGCGATCGTGCCGTCCGTCAGAGCCGCGACCAGGGCGTCGGCGTCGACGACCGATCCGCGCCCGATGTTGATCACGATGCCGTCCGGGCCGAGCGCGGCGAGCACCTCGGCGTCGACGATGTGGTGGGTGGACGCGCCGCCGGGCAGCACGATCATCAACGTGTCGACGGCGGCGGCCAGCTCGACCAGCGTCGCGTGGTACGGGAACGGGACGTCGTCGCGCTGGCGGCGGTTGTGGTACTCGATCCGCAGCCCGAACGGCTCGGCGCGCTTCGCGATCTCCAGCCCGATCCGGCCGAGCCCGGCGATGCCCAGGGTGCGCCCGCTGACGGTGTGCGGGGTGAGCCGGTACGCGCCCTCGACGGGCCAGCGGCCGGCCCGCAGGTACCGCTCGGCGGCCCCGAGCTCGCGCACCGTCATCAGCAACAGACCCATCGCGGTGTCGGCGACCTCGGCGTCGAGCACGTCCGGGGTGTTGGTGACGACCACCCCGCGGGCCCGGGTGGCGTCGGTGTCGACGCTGTCGTAGCCCACCCCGAAGTGGGCCACGATCTGCAGCTTCGGCAGCTTGTCCAGCAACGCGTCGTCGACGGGCAGCTGCCCGTTGGTCGCCACGCCGAGGACCTCGCCACCACGTGCCCGCAGCAGCGCGTCCGGATCGTCGGCCTCCCACAGCTTGACGAGGTCGAACCGGGCCTCGCAGGCCTCCACGACCGAGGGCAGCATTCGGGTGAGCATCAGCACGACAGGAGCCACCCGGACACCCTACGACGTGGCCGATCCGGCCTTTCCTGACCGCACCAGGCGCTGCCAGCGCCGGTGTCGGTAGCCGAAGAGCACCCGGGTGAACCCGGCCACGAGCGGCGTCAACGCTCCTGCGTCGATCTCCAGGGTGTCGCTGTAGCGGCAGCGGGTCGTCGTGATCGGTACGACGTGCAGCGTGTGCCGCCACGACCGCAGCAGCCCACCCCGCTCCTGGGTGCGTACGGTGCGGGACGCCTCGTCGAGCTCGACCACCTCGATCGTGTGGCGGTGCAGCGGCAGGACGTGGAACAGCCGGATCCACCCGGTGCCGCGCTCCCCCTGGTGGAACCGCTCGGTCCGCCCGGCCTCCGCGGGGAAGCCCAGCACACCCCGACAGACGTACACCACCGTGCTGGGGATCTGCAGCGCAGCCCAGACGTCGTCGGCGTGGGTGGGCAGCTCGGACTCGACGTGCACCGTGGTGGCCATGCCATGATCCTGAGCAATTGCTCGCTTCTGCGGTACTCGCGTTCCGGAGGTTCGCCCGTGAGCCCGTCGCCGCGCCACCTGCAGCCCCGCAAGCAGCCACGACAGGCCCGCGCGGAGCGCACCAGGGAATGGATCCTGCAGGCCGCTGCTCAGGTCTTCGCCGCGCACGGCTACGCCGCGGGCACCACCAACCGCATCGCGGAGCGCGCCGGTGTCTCGATCGGCTCGCTCTACCAGTACTACCCGAACAAGGACGCGATCCTCGTCGAGCTGATGACCGCGCACGTCGACGCCGGACTGGCGGCGATCCGCGCGCGTCTCGAGGACGGCCTGCCGACCGAGCTCGACGCGCTGCTGCGGCTGTTCGTGCGAGCCGCGATCGACAACCACCGCGACGAGCCGCGCCTGCACCAGGTCCTGTTCGAGGAGGCGCCCCGGCCGGCGACGATCCTCGCGATGCTGCACGAGGCCGAGGCGGCCCTCGTCGCGGCGGCTGCGCCACTGCTCGCCGCGCGTCCGCAGGTCACCGTCGGCGATCCCGACGTCGCCGCACGGATCGTCGTGGCGACCGTCGAGTCGCTGGTGCATCGGCTGGTCGCGGCGCCCGAGCCCATGGATCCGCAGGTCGTCGAGGACGAGCTCGTCCGGATGGTGGTCGCCTACCTCAGCGCCGGCGCGTGACCGGCGCTCCGCTCACGAGCGGTGGCCGGCGATGCGGGTGTCGCGCGGCCTGCGCGGCTGCGGGAGGCGCTCCACCGGGCGCGGGAGCTGTGCCGGGATCGCGGGTACCCGTTCCTCGGCGGCCATCGTCCGGGAGGCGGTGGCTCCGGCGATCATGTGCGCGGCCACCCACTGGTACAGGGCGATCCACGACGAGCTGAGCGAACCGGAGAACGTCGGCCCCGCGAGCTCCCGCACGGCGCGGGTGAGGGCGTGCCCGATGTAGCCGTAGTGCCAGTCCTCCACCCCGTAGTGCACCGCGTGGGTGCGCCCGAGGCTGCGCAGCGTCTCCTCCAGGAGTTCCAGGTCCGGCTCGTCGAGGGCGGCGATCGCCCCGACCAGCGTCTCGGTCATCCGGAGCATCTGGCCGGACATGTCGGCGGGGAACATCGCGCGCAGCCGCGGCTCCATCGCGAACAGCTCGACGTAGAACTTCTCGGCCAGCTCCACGGGCCGATCCGCCACGGCCTGCAGGGACTGGCGGACCGCGAGGATCGCCTCCGGCGCCGGGCGCGGTGGCTGTAGTCCGTTCACCGGCGATGCCACCGAACGGAGTACTGCGCGTGCGCTGCGGACACAGGTTGCCAATCGTCGTGCTTACGGGTCACTCGAACGTATCGGGCGACCGCGACGACACGCATCACCGCGCCGCCGACACGCCGTCTCCCCGCGGTGGGCGGACAGGCATTGTCACGTTCTGTGTATGGCTCAGCTCGCTGCGGCACGACGTCGGGCACGTTCCAGCCCCCACTGGTCCGCACCGCCCGACGACGACCGCGTTCTGTCGACCCTGCCCACCCGAGTGGCCCGCCGGCACGACGCATCGGCGCAGGTCAGGCGCATGTCATCCACCCGCGCAGGGGTCGCCGACCGCTCGCGGAGACCGTTCCGTGGCAGGTCGGCGAACGCCGATCTGCATGATCGCCGCTGTCCCGCTTGCCGTCGAGCGACGAAAACCGCGCGGCCGCCGATCGACGGGCCGTGATCTCCTTGTTACGCCGGCGGCCCTAGCATGATCACCGTCACGTTCTGTGACGTTGGGCCGTTCAGAGCAGCGTGAGCTCCGGGTTCTCCCGCCACAGCCGCGTGGCGTCGACGGCGTCGGCGGGATCCGCCGCGGAGACGGTGCGCTCGGCCACGCTGACGTACTCCCGGGTCCGCGAGCGGGCGTTCCGCAGCCGCACGACGTTGGGGAAGCGGCCGACGGCCTTGAGGTCCCCGACGCCGGTGAGGAACACCAGCTGGATGCCGTTCGCGGCGGCGACCTTGCGCTGCAGGTCGAGGAACACGACGTAGTTCGCCTTGCCGAGCGGGTTGTCCAGCGGCAGCGCACCCAGTCCTGGCAGGTCGCGGCCGCGACCCGTGGCCCGCAGCTTCGCCACCATCGTGAACAGCAGCAGGGAGATCGTCACCTTCTCCCCGCCCGACCACTTGCGCATCCGC
Organism: uncultured Actinomycetota bacterium; assembly: GCA_963727745.1. Lineage (GTDB taxonomy): Bacteria > Actinomycetota > Actinomycetes > Mycobacteriales > Pseudonocardiaceae > Pseudonocardia. The sequence goes on along the minus strand of CAVSHL010000015.1, from coordinate 480,342 downwards.
TCCACCGACACCAGCTCCACGGCGAACGTCGTGGACGGCTTGAGCACCCTGGCCTTCCAGTTGCCCTCGCCGACGACCGCGCTGGTGGCCTGCCACAGCAGCTCGTGGCCGCGCGGCACCGGCGTGCCGCGCACGGCGAGCGAGTCGACGAGGCGCGCGCACCGGTCGCGCAGCACCGCATCGGCCGTCTCGACAGCGGCCCGCGGGCCGACCTCGAGGAACCGCCGGCCCGCCCAGTCGCCGAGGGTCTCGGGGAGCTCCGACAGCGCCTGGGCGCGGTGCAGCGCCTTCAGGGCCTGCCGCACCATCCCGACCATCGCCGTGACGACCACACCCTTGTGCTCCTCCAGCTCGCCGAGGCGCTCCCGGAGCTGGACGGCGAACAGGTCGAGATCGCCGGCCAGCCGCTCTGCCTCCGGGAGGATGTCGTCGAGCAGGTCGCGGGTCACGTCGTCCGTGCGGAAGCGGTCGCGCACCGCCGGCTTCACCGAGCTGAACCTGTCGTCGGACGCCCAGAGCGCGAGCTTCTGGCCCTGCAGCTCGAGTGAACGGTGGGCCCGGCGGGCCTCGGCGACCGCCCGGTCCCACGCCTCCCTGGCCACCTTCACCGCCTTGCGCGCGTCGTCGAGCGAACCGGCGAACGCCTCGACCGGACCGTCGACGCCGTCGTTCTGGCTGTCGTCGTCCTCCTGACCGGGCAGTGTGAGCAGTGCGGCGATGTCGCGCAGCCCGGCGGCGCGCTGGCGGGCCGCGGTCAGCTCGGCCGCGGCCCCGGCACTCGCCGCGCGGGCCCGCTCGCCGTCCTGGCGATGCGCGGTGGCGCAGCTCTCGGCGGCTGCGGCCTCGGCCAGCACGGCGGCACGATCCTGGGCTTCGGCGGACTCCACGTCCTCGTCGGTGCCGTCTCCTGGGGCGCCGTCGAGCTGATCCAGCTCGGCTCGCGCCGCACGCATCTCGGCGCGCGCGTCCGCAGCCACGGCGACCGCGGCATCGTGCGCATCGGCCGCACGCGCGGTCGCCGCCGACTGCGCCTCGGTGTCCGAGCCGTCCGGCGTGTCGAGCAGGGCCAGTGCCCCGGCCAGATCCGCGGGCGGCAGGGCGACGACCTGCTCGCGGGCGCGGGCAGCCGCATGCCGGGCCTCCTGCAGCGCCGACGCCAGCGCCGACTCCGCCACCTCCTGCCGGTACGCCTGGTCCGCGGCCTCCCACGCCGCGCGTGCCTCGTCGACGGGCCGCTCCACGGGCCGCTCCTCCACGGCCGGCCCGGTGATCTCGCCGAGGGCAACGCGGTCGTCACGGCGGGCCTGCTGGGAGCGGGCCAGCGCCTCGCCGTACCGCTGCGCGGCTTCCGCCAGCGCCCGGTGCCGGGCCTCTGCGGCGGTGTCGTCCTCCAGCGCGCGGGACGTGGCCGCGAGTGCGGCCGGCAGCGTCGTGACTGACTCGCGATGGCCAACCGCATCGCGCTCCACGAGCGCACCCAGGACGCCCAGCGCGGCCGCCGCCGAGCGCCGGACGTCCTCGGCGGCGCCCCGGGCGGCATGCAGGTCACCGTCGCGGGCAGCCAGTGCGTCCTCGGCCTCCGCCAGGTCCGCAGCATCGCGCGCCAGCCCGGCCAGCCGCTCGTCGGCGGCCTCCCGATCGGCGGCCAGCGCATCGAGGGTGCCGGGCGGGCACACTGCGACGAGGTCCCGCAGCTGCCGCTGCAGGTCGGTGTCGCGCTCCAGCGCCACGGCCAGCGCCCTGTCCTGCTCGCTGCGGCCAGCACGGGCCCGCTCGCGGGCGTCGATCTCGGGGCCGGCGGCGGACCGGTCGGTCAACGCGAGAGCCGGTGGCAGCAGGAACGCGTGCTCCGCCGTGCCCTCGACGGCCGTGGCGAGCTGGGCCGTGGTCCCCACCACCACGGCCGACAGCGGCCGCAGCCCGGCCTCCGCCAGCACCGCACGGGCGGCGGGGAGATCGTCAGGATCGTGCACGAGCAGCCCCGACGCGAGCGCAGGAGCCGCGCGCAGCACCGCCGCCCGGGCCCCGGCGGGGACGGAGTCGGCGAGGTAGCGCCACCCGGTGACCGCGCCGATCCCGGCCTGTTCGAGCACGTCGTGGGCGTGCGCCAGATCGAGGTTGCCGGGGAGCAGCTGGGTCGCGGCCAGTGCGGCAAGTGCCCGCTCGTCCTCCGCGCCGTCGACGGCCAGCTCGACGCGGCGGCGCTGGCTCCGGGCTACGGCGTGGGCGAGTGCGTCGCCGAGGTCGCCGGCCTCCGCGACCGGGTCGACCAGCTCGCCGTCGCCCAGCGCGCGCAGGCGCTCGTCGGCGGCCAGCTCGGCGACCCGCGTCGACAGGCCGCGGTGGCGCGCGTCGAGGTCGGCCCGCTCCCGCTCGACGACCGCCCGCTCGGTGAGCAGTGCGGTGCTGCGTTCGCGCAGTTCCTGCCGGTCGAGCACCAGGTCCTTCTGGGCGGCCGCCAGGCCTGCCAGCTCGGCGGCTGCGGCGGTGTCGGCGGCCCGGTGGCGCTCCAGCGCCGCCTCCACGGCCTCGCCGTCGTCCAGGTGCCCGGCCGCCACGGCGGCGGCGAGATCGCGATCGAGCGCCGCGAGCGCCGTCCGTGCCGACTCCAGCGCCGCCGTGATCCGCGCCCGCTCGTCCCGCGCATCTTCGGCCCGCCCGCGCGCCGCGCGCTCCGCGTCGCGCTCGGTCTGTGCCTCCGCGCCGACCTGGGCGATCTGCTCGTCGAGGGCGGCGATCGCCGCGTCCAACGCTGCCGCGTAGGTACGGGCGGCGGCGTCGCGGCGCAGCCGGAGCGGCTCCGCGTCCTCGGTGGCTGCGGCGAGCTGCACCTCGAGGTGTCTGGTGCGCTGCTCGGCGGCCCGCTGCGCGTGCGCGGCGGGCACGGCCCGCCACACAGCGAGCCGACCGGCCGCCTCCTGCTCCTTGCGCCCGAGCCGCGCCGCGGTCTCGCGCGCGTCGTCCCACCGCAGCCGGGCGGCGAGCCGACGCAGCCTGCGGGCGGCCCGCTGCGCGCCCTCCTCGGCCGCGACGTGCCCGGCCACGTCCTCCGCGCTGGCCGCAACGGCCGCTTCGGCGGAGGCCGCGGCGGCATCGGCGACCGAGGCACCCGCCGCGAGACCGCCCAGCAGCTCCTGGGCGCGAGCGGTCTCGACGTCGAGCGCACCAGCAGCGGACTCGTCGGCGGCGCCGGCCGTGACGAGATCGCGCAAGCGCGGGCCGGCCTCCTCGGCGAAGGCGAGATCGGCCAGGAGGCCCGGGCGCTCCGCCAGTCCGGCGCGGACCCGTTCCAGGATCTCCGCGACCGCGCCCGGCACCTCCGGGTCGACGATCAGCTCCAGCAGGTACTGGACGAACTGGTCGGTGTTGCGGAACTGGAACTGCCCCTCGATGCCGCCCTCGGTGGCGTTCATCTGCAGGATCGGCGTGAAGATCTCCGGGTCCAGCCCCTGCGCGTCGAGCATGGACCGCCAGCGGTCCATGCCGTCGGTGACTGCGGCACCGCAGTTCGGGATGGCGTCCCAGGCCCGGATCGCGGCGACGAACTCGCGCAGCGGCGTCTGCTTGCCGTCGCTCGATTCGAAGGGCAGCAGGTCCAGCTCCGCCCGGCCCTGCTGCGGAGCGAACAGGTACCAGCGGGCCGCGAGCCGGTCGTGGTCGCGCGTCGGGTCGGCCGGCTGGCTGCGCTCGGCCCACTCGTACACCGCGCCCGTGACGAGCGTGCGCCCGTCCGGGCCGGACCACTCCACCACGACGTGCGCGGTGTCGGAGCCCAGCACGTAGTCCTCGAGGTGCTTGCCGGTGGCGGCGGTGGCGAGGAAGTCGCGGCGGTGCGGCCGGACCAGCGCGCAGACCAGCGACAGCACGGTCGACTTCCCGCCGCCGTTGCGCAGCCACAGGATCGTGTCGAGCGGAGTGCCGGTGGCGTCGGTGAAGTCGAGGGTGACGTCGAGGAAGCGGGCGGCACCCGGCCCGACGTGGTCGAGCCGGATCCGGCGGATCTGCCACATGACGGGTGCGCTCATGACGCCACCTCTGCTGCAGCGTCCCGCCGCACGGTTCGGAGCGCGTCCAGCGCGGCGGTGCCGGCGCTGTCGGCGACGAGCAGCCGGAAGTGGTCGGTGAGGTGGAAGGTGTCCGGCCCGAGGGAGGAGGCCTCGCGGGCGGCGCCCTGGCCGACCAGCCAGGCGCACACCTCCTCCACGGCGCGCAACGTGCACCCGCGCGCCCGGCGTCCGGTGTTGGTCAGCACCAGCGCCGGCAGGTCCGCGTAGATCTCCGCGGCCGCCCTCGCCCGGTCCTCGACGTCCCCGAGATCGGCCGCGCCCACGGCCGTGCGCAGGAACTCCTCGATCGCCGTGACCTCGATCAGCCGGGTCTCGGGGTCGTCGAAATCGACGTCGTTGGGGTAGGCGTAGGCGGCGATCCCCACCAGGACCAGCCCGAACACGAGCTTCTCCTGCTGGTCCATCGTGCGCAGGTCGCCCAGCCGGGTCGCGAACGGGCCACCGGGCTCCGGGACGAGCACGATCCCGGCCCGCGGGGTGCCGAGCACCTCCAGGCCCAATCCCTCGGCCATCGTGTCGACGACGTCCTTGAAGCGCAGCTCGCCGCGGTAGCGGTCGAGCAGCCGGCGGTACTCGCTGCCCTCGACCGGACGCACGCGCCTGGCCAGTCCGAACTGGATCAGTTCGGCGGCGGCGCGGACCTCGGTCAGGTCTGCGGCCACGGATGTCACTCGTCGTCCTCCAGGCGGGGTTCGGCGCGGAGTTCGGCGCGGAGTTCGGCACCGACGCGGGTGAGCTGCAGGTCGGGGCCGCGGAAGGCGCCGACGGTGATCGTCGCGCCGGTCGGCACCGCGACCAGGCCCGCAGCGAGGAACCCGACGTCGGACCCGTCCGCCTCTTCGTCGCCGGGATCGGGGGCGAAGGCCCACAGCGCCGAGAGCGCCACCAGCTCGGCGACCTCGTCGGGCGTGTCGGTGCCGAGCAGGTCCGACAGCGGCACGCCGGCGTCCGCCCTGGCCAGCACGCTGCGTGCCGCCTCGACGACCTCGGCCGGGTAACCCTGCACGTCCTCGGTGTCCTCCGGTACGTCGACCTCTTCCGGCGGCGATTCCGGCTCCGGTGCCCGCGGCGCCGCCCACAGGCTCTCCACCAGGTCGTCGAACCGGGCCAGCCGCGGCACCGTGACACCCAGCGCCTGGTCGGCGAACCGCTCGGTCACCGCCAGTGCGTCGGTGGCGGGCAGGGCCAGCACCGGCTCCAGCACGCCCTCGGCGAGGTTGAGCATGCGCAACCGGCGCCGCCGTCCGATCCGCTGCCGCACCTGGGCGGCCAGGAACACGTCGCGCGCGCCCACCAGCCGCTTCTCCAGGTCGAGATGCACCTGCTTGGCCCGCCCCAGCAGGTCGACGATCTGCCCGGACACCGCCCGGACCTCCGGCGACACCTCCGAGTCCAGCCCGCCCTGCACGTGCTCCAGGAACCGGTCGTCCTCGGCGATGCGCTCCTCGACGTGCCGGCGGGCGCGGGTGAGGCGGTCGGGCAGGTCGGCCGTCCAGTCGGTGGACGTGACGTCGCGGCGGGTGGCGTCGAGCAGCTCGGCGAGCGTCGCGGACAGGCCGACGCTGGTGCGTTCGGCCTGCGCGGCCGTGCGGGCGGCAGCGGCGAAGCGGCGGTCCTCGAGCTGGCGCTGCAGCACGTGCGCGAGCGCACGGTCGGCGTCCTCGAGATCGACGTCGAGCCCGTGCAGGAAAAGCGTGATGGCCTGGTCGCTCGCCACCAGCACCGGCCCGAACTCGGTGTCGCGCAGCGACAGCAGCCGGAAGCTGTACGGCTCCCAGCGCGCGGTGCCGGAGTCGGACACGTCGGCGAAGTGGTAGGTGAAGCGGCGGTTGTCGTGCGCGTCGTTGAGCAGGCCCTTCAGCACCGTCTGCGCCACGGCCGGCCACTCCCCCGGCGCCTCCGGGTGCATGCGGGCCCCGAGCCGGGCCAGCGCGTCGAGCACGTCGTCCAGGGTCGCCTCGCGGGCGAACCCCATCTGGCCCACGACCACGTCGATCGCCGCCAGCGCAAGGCGCCGCAGGTCGTAGCGCCCGTCGTCGACGCCGGCGATGCCGGCGTGCGCAGCGTTGCGCACCAGCCGCGAGATGGGGTCGGTGAGCACCAGCGACCGCCAGCGCGCACGCGCGCTCGCATCCGCGGCGGGCGACGCGGTGGCCACCACAGGGGCCTGCGAGGCCGCCCCGATCGATCCCGGCACCGGGCGAGCCTACGAGGCCCGATCCCCGCACCCGGTCGGGGGATGTCGCTCAGCCGGCTGTCAGGTGGCGGCCGGCAGCTCCGCCACGACCGCGTAGTGCCGCACCTCGGAGCCGCCGACCAGGAACTTCGCGTCCTCCGGGTAGAGCACCGCGGCGTCGATGTCGTCGCCGGCGAAGGCGCGGATCGCGTCCTCGGACTCCCACAGCGACAGCGTCTGGAACTCGGTGCGGCCGCCGTCGTCGCGGCGCAGCAACCAGGCCCCGCGGTTGCCGGGGGTCTGGCCGTACGCGTCGAAGCCGGTGGCCCGGATGTAGTCGGCGTACGTCGCGGCGTCGGTGCTCTGCACCGCTCCCTGCCACACGCGCATGATCATCGCTGTTCCCCTTCCGCGGGTCGTCGGAAGTAGGACCGCTCCGCCGGCCAGGACTCATCGGTGCGACTACGCCCGCAGGCGTACCGAACCGGGGCCGGCTACCGCGCCGGACGCAGCGCGACTGCCGCTCCCGGTGCGACGACCGCAGCGGCGCTCGGCGCGCAGGCTGGAATCGAGCCCACGACGAGTGGGTCCACGTCGTGCGAGGAGACCCATGGCGACGCTCACGTTCCGCCCGCTCGGCCCCGCCCGTACCGCGACGGTCGTCGGGCTGCTGGTCGGCGCCGCCGGCGCCGTCGTGCTGGGGTTCGCCGCCGCGCCGATGCCGTTGGCGGTGGTGGCGCTGGTCGTGGCGGCGGTGCTGGTGGGTGCGACGCGCGGATGGTGGGCACCGCTCCTCGCGGCGGTGGTGGGGCTGGCCGAGGTCCTCTGGTTCGTGCTGAGCGGCTCGGCGGCTGGGCTGCTGGTGCTGGACGAGCCGCTGCGGCTGGCCGGCAGCTGGCTCCGCGGCATCGGCGTCGTGATAGCGCTGGTCGCGGGCGTCGTGGCGACGCGCGAGGGCGCATCGTCAGCCGACGGGCACCGGACGCGGTGACGCCAGTGCGTGGAACGCCGGCAGGACCGCCGGCACGACCGCCACTGCCGCGACCGGGATGAGGTCGAGCGAGGTGATCGTCGGCAGCACGAACGCGACCAGGGCCAGCGGTGCGCACCACCACGGAACGCGCCGCGCGAGGGCGGCCAGCACCAGCAGCCCGACGATGCCGACCTGCGTGAGAGCGGGCCAGACACCGTAGAAGAAGTCCGAGCCGGGGATGATCTCGCGGAGGTGGTTCGCGGCCACCCCGCGTGCGGACTTGTCGGCGGCGCCCCAGCCGGCCATCAGGTCGACGACCGCCTGCCCGATGCCGGACACCGCGCCAGCGCCGGAGAGTGCCACCAGTACCCACGCGATCCCGGTTCGGTCGCCCGCGAGGCGATGCAGCGCCAGCGCCGCGAGCGCCAACGTGGGGAAGGCTGCGAGGTAGAACAGGTGGCTCGTCGTCCACACCGGACCGGGTGACCTGGACGGGTCCAGCAACCGGACAGCGCCGTAGCAGAACAGCAGGGCAGGGGCCGCGAGCAGCGCGTATCGGGTCACGACCGGAACGCTATGGCCGTGCGGCGGCCACCGGAGTGGGGTTTCCCCCACGATTCGCGGGCGCAGGATCGGGGTAAGACCCCGACATGACAGATGGGCGCGACATCCTGGCGCAGATCCTCGACGACCACACGTGGTTCCGTCAGCAGTTCCTGCGCCTCGACGAGCTGCGCGCTGCGTCCGCTCCGCCTGCCGAGCTCGCCGCGGTGTGGACGCCGCTCGCGGCCCGGTTGGACGTGCACGCCGCAGCCGAGGAGGCGATCTTCTACCCGCAGCTGCTGCGCCGCGGCGAGGACGATCCCGAGGAGGAGACCCTCGACGCGATCGGCGACCACAACGACATCCGCGACGGGGTCCGGGAGGCCGATGCCGCCGACGTGGGTGACGACGAGTGGTGGGCTGCAGTGGGTGCCGCGCGCGAGGCCAACGACGAGCACATGGCCGAGGAGGAGCGCGAGGGCATCGCGGACTTCCGGTCCCACGCGCCGCCGCGGCTTCGGCGGTCGATGGGCGAGCAGTTCGCGGCGTTCCTCGCAGAGCACCGCACGTCCGACGAGGTGGACACGTCGGACGTCGATCCGGAGGGGTACGTGCGCCGGATCGAGCACGACATCGAGCAGGAGAGCCCCGCCGGCACCGGCGGGTCCCTGCGCATCGGCAGCCTGAAGGGACGTTCATGAACCACCTGATGCGCGACCTCGCCCCGCTCTCGGCGGCGGCGTGGGAGGAGATCGACAGCGAGGCCCGCCAGCGGCTGACCCCACAGTTCGGAGCCCGCTCGGTGGTCGACTGGGCCGGGGCGGGCGGCGACTGGAAGCGGTCCGCGGCCAACCTCGGGCGCACCGCCCGGCTGGACGGCCCCCCGCCCGGCGTGACGGGCGAGGCGCGGGTGCTGCAGCGGCGGGTGCTGCCGCTGGCGGAGGTGCGGGTGCCGTTCGTGGTCGACCGGGCCGAGCTGGACGACGCCGAGCGCGGTGCCCTCGACCTGGAGCTGGACGACCTGGGCCGCGCCGCGCGGGTGCTCGCCGAGATCGAGAACCGGGCGGTGTTCCACGGCTGGCCGGAGGCCGGCTTCCACGGGATCGTGCCGGGTGCGCAGCACGGCACGGCCAAGCTCGGCGCGGATCCCGAGGACTACGCGGTGGCGATCGCCCGGGCCGTGGAGACACTGCGGATCGCCGGCGTCGAGGGGCCGTACGCGCTCGCGGCCGATCCCGAGACCTACACCCGGATCGCGGAGTCCAACGAGGGCGGCCACCTGCTGGTGGAGCACCTGACGAAGATCCTCGGGGGCAAGGTGGCGTTCGTCCCCGGCATGGACGGGGCGGTGGTGCTGAGCCAGCGCGGCGGCGACTTCGTGCTGGACGTCGGGCAGGACGTCGCGGTGGGCTACAGCCATCACGACGCCGATACCGTCTCGCTGTTCCTGGAGGAGAGCTTCGCGTTCCGGCTGATCGAACCGGACGCCGCCTGCACGCTCGGCTGATCCGGGCGCGATCAACCGGTGGCGGTGCACGACGCGGCGCTGCGGAACGCTCGCCAGGTACGTTCGCACCGTGCCCGGGCACTTCCGATGATCCCGTCGTTCACCGCCGACCAGGTCGCCGCCTGGCGGATGTCGCGCTGCCTCGACCTCGGCGAGCACGTCGACGCCGTGGCGGTGGCCGGCCGGCTGGCCGGGGTGCAGGCGCAGGTCACGTCCAGCGCCGAACAGGCCGTCGCCGTGCGCGGGGCCGCCCCCGGCGCGGTAGGCGACGCGGTCGGCGCACGCACGCTGCTGCGGACCTGGGCGCAGCGCGGCACCCTGCATCTCCTGCCCGTCGCCGAGGCCGGCAGCTACCTCAGCCTGCTCGCGGCGCCACGCACCTGGGAGAAGGGTTCCTGGCAACGCACGTTCGCCACCGCGGCGCAGATCGCCGAGCTGACCGAGGCCGCGTCGGAGGTGCTCGACGGCGTCGAGCTCAGCCGCGCCGCCCTGGCCACCGCGATCCTGGACCGCACCGGCGACGACTCGCTGCGCGAGCTGCTCAGATCCGGGTGGGGCGCCGTGCTCAAACCCCTCGCCTGGCAGGGGGTGCTCTGCAACGGTGACGCGCCCGCCGACGCCGGCCGGGTCACGTTCACCAGCCCGGCGTCGAGGTTCCCCGACTGGACGGGCCTGCCAGATCCTGCCACCGCGGCGGCCACCGTCGTCCCGGCCTACCTGGGCGCGCACGGCCCGGCCACGCCGGCCGCGTTCGACCAGTGGCTGATCCGCGGTGTCAGTCGCAAGCCCGACCTCCGCCGGTGGTTCGCCGATCTCGCCGAGGCTGGCGAGCTGACCGAGGTCGACGTGGAGGGCGAGCGCCGATACGCCCGCACCGTCGATCTCGAAGCGCTCACCTGCGCCCGGCCGACGGGCCGACTGGCTCTGCTGCCGGCCTTCGACCAGCTGCTGCTCGGACCGGGCACCGCAGCCGCCGAGGTGCTCGAACCCGCCCGTCGGCCGCAGGTCAGCAAGGCGGCCGGCTGGATCGCCCCGATCGTCGTCCGGGACGGGAAGGTCGTGGGGGTGTGGGCACTGGACGGGGACTGCGTCGACGTCACGCTGTTCGACGAGGCCGGACCCGTCGACGGCGTGCCCGACGCCGTGGCCGCGCTCGGGGCTGCCCTCCGCCGTGACCTGCGGCTCGTCGCCTAGTTCGGCTCCCCCGATTTCGTCCGGGCCCGCATGCGCAGGAACGCGACGGTCGTCCACGTGACGGCGAGGACGTAACCGGCGGCGAGCACCCGTCCGACGATGTCCATGCGGAGGATCTGGCGGGGTCGCACCCCGAGCAGATCGAAGACCGGAACCCACCACACCCCGGCTGCGACGTCGGGCGCGAGTGCCGCGGCGGCCACGAGCGCGAACGCGCACACCACGAACGGCACGGCGAGCGGTGCTGGCAGCCGTTGCTGCCGCAGCGCCGCGACGGCCAACGCGACGGGCACCAGTGCGAGGAGCGGCCCGACGACGGTGACCAGCAGGAACTCCGTGACGGCTCCCGGCCGGGCGGCGCGCAGCAGGATCGCGACCACGAGCGCGACGAGCTGCAGGCCCAGGTTCACCCTGGCCGGCAGCCCGCGGATCGTGCCCCGATCGGTGTCGGACATCAGCCGAGCACTCGCCCGGTGCGGTGGCTGGTCATGCGACCACACCGGCCGACGGGCACTCCGCGGCCAGCACGCACGGCCCGCACGCGGGCTTCCGCGCGGTGCAGACACGGCGCCCGTGCAGGATCATCGTGAGGGTGAGCTTGCCGAGGTCGGCGGGGTCGAAGAGCGCGGCGACCTCGTTCTCGAGCTTCACCACGTCGGCCTGCGCGCTCCAGCCGAGCCGTGTGGCCAGCCGCTTCACGTGCGTGTCGACGGCGAGCGCCGAACCACCGAACATGCCGACGATCAGCAGGTGCGCCGACTTGCGACCCACCCACGGGATGGACACCAGGTCGTCGACGGCGGTCGGCACCTCGCCGTCGAACCGCTCCACCAGCGCTGTGGCGACGGCCAGCACGGCCTTGGTCTTCTGGCGGTAGAAGCCGACGGGTCCGAGGATGCGCTCCAGGTCGGCGGGATCCGCGGCCGCGTACGCGGCGGCAGTCGGGTAGGCGGCGAACAGCTCGGGGGTGACCTGGTTGACCCGCTCGTCGGTGGTCTGTGCCGACAGCACGATCGCCATCAGCAGTTCGAGCGGGTTGGTGGCGTCCAACTCGACGCGCGCGTCGGGGTAGGCCTCGGTGAGCAGCTGCAGAACGGTGGTGGGAGTGGCGACGCCGGTGACGGGAGTGGCCGGCTGGCGGGACGGCATCCGCCGAGCCTAGAGCTTGGCCCCGACAGTGGGTCGGGCAGACTTTCGGCATGGACTTCCGTTCGGCCTACCGGCACGGGTTCGCGCGCGTCGCCGCGGCGACGATCACCACGACGATCGCCGACCCGGCCGCGAACGCCGCCGCCGTACTGGCCACGGCCCGGGAGTGCCACGACGAGGGCGTCGCCGTCGTGGTGTTCCCGGAGCTGACGCTGTCGGGCTACTCCATCGAGGACGTGCTGCTGCAGGACACGCTGCTCGACGCGGTGGAAGCCGCACTCGCCGACGTCGTGACGGCGTCGGCGGATCTGCTGCCGGTGCTCGTCGTGGGGGCGCCGCTGCGCTACCGCCACCGCCTGCACAACTGCGCGGTGGTGATCCATCGCGGACAGGTGCTGGGGGTCGCGCCCAAGTCGTACCTGCCGACCTACCGGGAGTTCTACGAGCGTCGCCAGGTCGCCCCCGGCGACGACGTGCACGGCGTGCTCACCGTCGCGGGCCATGACGTCCCCTTCGGACCCGATCTGCTGTTCACCGCGTCCGACGTGCCCGGCCTGGTGCTGCACGTGGAGATCTGCGAGGACATGTGGGTGCCGGTGCCGCCGAGCGCGGAGGCCGCGCTGGCCGGGGCCACGGTGCTCGTGAACCTGTCGGGCAGCCCGATCACGATCGGCCGCGCCGAGGACCGGCACCTGCTGTGCCGCTCGGCGTCCTCGCGCTGCCTCGCCGCCTACGTCTACGCGGCCGCGGGCGAGGGCGAGTCCAGCACGGACCTCGCGTGGGACGGCCAGACGATGATCTACGAGAACGGGGTGCTGCTCGCCGAGACGGAACGCTTCCCGCAGGGTCCGCGGTGCAGCGTCGCCGACGTCGACCTCGACCTGCTGCGCGGGGAACGGCTGCGCATGGGCACGTTCGACGACAACCGCCGCCACCACGCCGCCCGCCTCGACGGCTATCGCACCGTCGGCTTCCGGGTGGATCCGCCGGACGCGGACCTCGGCCTGCGCCGGCGCGTCGAGCGGTTCCCGTTCGTGCCTGCCGACGAGACCCGCCTCGAGCAGGACTGCTACGAGGCCTACCTGATCCAGGTGTCGGGGCTGGAGCAGCGACTGCGGGCAATCGGCCAGCCGAAGGTCGTCATCGGAGTGTCCGGCGGCCTGGACTCCACGCACGCGCTGATCGTCGCGGCGAAGGCGATGGACCGGCTCGGCCGCCCGCGCAGCGACATCCTCGGCTTCACCCTGCCCGGCTTCGCCACGGGCGAGCGCACCAAGGGCAACGCGTGGCGGCTCGCGAAGGCGCTCGGCATCACGTTCGAGGAGCTCTCGATCAGCGCGGCCGCGAAGCAGATGCTCACCGACCTCGGCCATCCGTTCGGCCGCGGCGAACCCGTCTACGACATCACGTTCGAGAACGTGCAGGCCGGGCTCCGCACCGACTACCTGTTCCGGGCGGCCAACCAGCGCGGCGGCATCGTGCTGGGCACGGGCGACCTGTCGGAGCTCGCGCTGGGCTGGTGCACCTACGGCGTCGGCGACCAGATGTCGCACTACAACGTCAACGGCGGGGTGCCGAAGACGTTGATCCAGCACCTCATCCGCTGGGTGGTCTCGACGAACCAGTTCGACGACAAGGTCGACGACGTGCTCACCGACGTGCTCGACACCGAGATCACCCCCGAGCTGGTGCCCACGGGCGAGGACGAACAGATCCAGTCCAGCGAGGCCACCGTCGGCCCGTACGCGCTGCAGGACTTCACCCTCTTCCACACGCTCCGCCACGGCATGCGCCCGTCGAAGATCGCGTTCCTGGCGTGGCACGCGTGGCACGACGCGAAGGTCGGCGAGTGGCCCATCGGGTACCCGGACGCGAAGCGACCCGAGTACGACCTGGCGGAGATCAAGGGCTGGTCGGAGGTGTTCGCCCGGCGGTTCTTCCAGTTCAGCCAGTTCAAGCGCTCGGCGATGCCGAACGGCCCCAAGGTGTCGGCCGGCGGCTCGCTCTCGCCGCGCGGTGACTGGCGGGCTCCGTCGGACATGTCGGCGCGGATCTGGCTGGCCGATCTGGAGACGGTCCCGGAGACGTAGCCTCGAGGACATGGCCAGCACTGCCGCGGACGTCGTCACGTTCGAACACACCTACGCCCGGGACGTGCCGGCACTGACCCTGCCGTGGACCGCGGCCCCGGTCGACGACCCGCGCCTGCTGGTGTTCAACGAGGAGCTGGCGGACGAGCTGGGCCTGGATCCGCAGGCGTTGCAGGAGCCGTCCGGGTTGGCGCTGCTGGTCGGCAACGGCGTGCCGGACACGGTCGCGATGGCCTACGCCGGCCACCAGTTCGGCAACTACTCCCCCAGGCTCGGCGACGGCCGGGCGCTCCTGCTGGGTGAGCTCGTCGACGGCGCGGGCCGGCGCCGGGACCTGCACCTCAAGGGCTCCGGACGCACTCCGTTCTCCCGCGGCGGCGACGGGTACGCGGTGGTGGGGCCGATGCTGCGCGAGTACCTCGTCAGCGAGGCGATGCACGCACTCGGCATCCCCACCACGCGCTCGCTCGCCGTGGTCGCGACCGGGCGGACGGTCAGGAGGGAGCGGCTGCTGCCCGGAGCCGTGCTCGCGAGGGTCGCGGCGAGCCACATCCGCGTCGGGACGTTCCAGTACGCGGCCGCGACCGGCGACACCGGCCTGCTGCGCAGCCTCGCCGACCACGCCATCGCCCGCCACCATCCGGACGCCGCGAGTGCCGCCGACCCCTACCTGGATCTCTTCCGACGCGTGGTCGCGGCACAGGCTTCGCTGGTCGCGCGCTGGATGCACGTCGGGTTCGTGCACGGCGTGCTGAACACCGACAACGTGACGATCTCCGGCGAGACCATCGACTACGGGCCCTGCGCGTTCATGGACGCCGTCGATCCGCGCACCGTGTTCAGCTCGATCGACGAGACCGGCCGCTACGCCTTCGGCAACCAGCCGGCGATCGCGCAGTGGAACCTCGCGCGCTTCGCCGAGGCGCTCCTGCCGTTGTTCCCCGACGACGCCGTCGCCGTCGCGACCGAAGCGCTCGGCGCGTTCGCCGTGGAGTACCGCGCCGCGCTGCTCGACGGCATGGCCGCCAAGCTCGGCCTGCCCCACGTCGAGCAACAGCTCGTCGACGACCTCCTCGCGCTGCTGCATGCCCAGCGCGTGGACCACACCAACTTCTTCCGCGCGCTCGCCGCCGGCACCGCTCGTGACCTGTTCCTCGACCGCGCGGCGTTCGACGCGTGGGGCGTCCGGTGGGCGTCGCAGGGGCCGGACCGCGCGGCCATGGACCGGGTCAACCCTGTCTACATCCCCCGCAACCATCTCGTCGAGGAAGCGCTCGACGCGGCCACTGGCGGTGATCTCGCGCCGTTCCGCCAGCTGCTCGACGTCGTGCGGCGTCCGTTCGAGGTGCGGGAAGGATCGGATCGCTACGCGGTGCCCGGTACTGGACCGATCGTCACGTACTGCGGGACCTGAATCCGCTTCCGTAGCGGTGACCGGCGCGGGGGGCGGTGGTGAACTGCTGATTCATATGGTCGGCCTGGGAGCCGTACCCGACTTGGTGCTCTTTTTGCGAGCCTTCACCTCCCGCTGCGTGCGTGGTCATCTGGCTGTGGTCCCGTTCCAGATCTCTCCATTTTCCCTGGTCGCAGGCTTGACCTTGCGGTACAATCGAACGTATGAGCGAAGTCGACGAGTGGGTTGGTGTTCCTGACACCTTGCTGCTCGACGGCTCCCCATCACCCGCCGCCATCGCTCCCTCCGGGTGGCTCGCTGTTGAGCTCGACCAGTACTTCTCCGACCCCTCCGCGCTGTCGGATCCCGCCCTCGTCGATGCCATCGTCGGGTACGAGCGCCTCGCCGCGTGGGCGCAGGCTCGGCAAGCTCGGTTGATCGGCGAGCTCGCCTCGCGGCGGGCCGAGCCGGGGTCAGTGACCGACTGGGCCGCCGACGAAGTCGCCACCGCCCTGCACCAGTCCATCGGCACCGCGGTGTTCCGCACTCACCAGGCGACCTCTCTGGTCGAGCGGTTTCCGGGCACGCTCGCGGCGTGGGAGGCCGGGCTGCTGGATCAACGCCGGGTCACCACCATCACCCAAGGCACCGTGAACCTGACCGCTGAGCATGCCGCCCTGGTCGAGGCCCGGGTGCTGCCGAAAGCGCCGTCGCAGACGGCGGCGCAGCTGCAGGCCGCGATCAAGAAGGCGATCATCTCCGTCGATCCCGACGGCGCTGAGGAACGCCATGAGACGGCGCGGAAAGGTCGGCGGGTCGCGGTCAACCCCGAAGACGACGGAATGGCCTCACTCTGGGCGCTGCTGCCCGCCCCCGACGCGATCGCCGCCTACGAATGGCCACCCGCCTCGCCCGCGGCTGCGGAGCCGATGACCCGCGCACCATGGACGAGCGCCGCGCCAACCTCGCCGCCGACCTGCTCAGCGGCCGACTGCGCAACCCCGACCTGAACCTGCCCACCCCGGTCAACCCCGGCAAACCCCTGGTGCAGCTGTCGATGCCGATGACCTCACTGTTCGGGCTCACCGACGGCCCGAGCGAGCTCCTCGGCTATGGCCCGATCACCGCTGAAATGGCCCGCGAGCTCGCGGCCACCGCGACCTGGCGCCGGCTGCTGTTCGACCCCGAATCCGGCGCCCTGCTCGACCACGGCCGCACCGCCTACACCCCGCCCGTCGCGCTGGCCGATTTCGTGAAGGCGCGGGATGTGTACTGCCGGTTCCCGACCTGCCGCCGCAAGGTGGTCAACGGCGAACTCGACCACCTCGTGGCCTACGCCGACGGCGGACCCACCAGCGACATGAACTTGGCCGGGTTCTGCGTCCGTCACGCCGAGTAGCCGGGGGGAATCTCACCCCCCGGCCCTCACAGATCCGTACGTGACAGTCTCCCGTCATACGGCTCTTGTTGTCCTGGTCATCAGGCTCTGGGGACTGTGGCGACCCATTTCCAGTGTGCGTAGTACCGTGGCCGGTCTTTAACGGCTTTGGTCCACGCTTCTCGGGCCTTCTTTAGGCCTCGTAGCCGTTCATACTTGTTGCGGACGCGGCGCATCAGGTAGGTGTTGATGCGCGCCAGAAGGGGATACATCGCTGACGCATAGAAAGCGCCGTAGTAATTGATCCAACCCCGCACGATCGGGTTGATCCGCCGTGCGACGTCCGCTTCGGTCAGCTCGGTTCGCCGGTGCAGCCGCCAGGACCGCACCTGCGCACCGATCTTGTTCATGGCGTCCTTGCTGATCGCTGGGTTGAAACCGAGAAACACCCCTGTTTCGGTGCGCACCCGTCGCGCCCGGAAGGTGAAGCCGAGGAAGGTGAACGCGGTGTGCTCGTGGGCACCGCCTCGTCTGCCGTCCTTGCAGTACACGATCCTGGTCTTCTCTGGGTGCAGTTCCAACCTCATCTCACGCATCCGTTCCGCGAGGGCCGCCAGCACCTCCTGCGCTTGGGCCTCACTGACGCAGTGGATCACCGCGTCGTCCACGTAGCGTTCGAACTCGACAGCCGGAAACTCCCGGACCATCCAAGAATCGAACGCGTAGTGTAGGAACAGATTGGCAAGCACGGGAGAGATCGCTGACCCTTGCGGGGTTCCGCGTTCCCGCCGTTGCAAGGAACCGTCGGGGGCCGCGAGCGGCGCTTGTAGCCACCGCTTCACGTACAGCACCACCCACGGCTGGTCGGTGTTCGCCTCGACCGCCTTTACCACCAGGTCCCACGGCACGCTGTCGAAGAACTTGGCGATATCAAGATCGATCACCCAGTCCGTCTTCCAGCACCGCCGTCGACACGCGGCCACGGCATCGAGCGCGGAACGCTGCGGGCGGTACCCGTAGGAGTCCGGATGGAAGATCGGTTCGACCCTCGCCTCCAACACCCCGGCCACCACCGTCTGCGCGACACGATCGGCCACGGTGGGCACGCCCAAGATCCTCGTACCTCTCCCGTGAGCCTTAGCGATTTCCACCGCACGCACCGGCGGCGGGAAATAGCTACCCGAAGACATTCGATTCCAGATCTTGTACAAATTACCCTTCAGATCCTTCTCGAACTCTTCGATTGCCACCCCGTCGACACCCGGCGCGCCCTTATTCGCCCTGACTTTCCTCCACGCCTCCCAGACGGCCAGCTTCGAAATATCGAACGGCTTGCCTGGTGCTTTCAACTCGTCCACGCGACTCCTCCCGGAAACCCGGTTGATCGAACGAACACAGTCACGGACAACCCGACCCCTTCGCTCCCACTCCATTACAGGGTGTTCATCGCTACTACGAGCCGGTCCGTCAGCGCATCCCGCATCGGTACTCAATCCCTAACGGTTTAGGACCGCTTGAGACACTCCCTTGACGCCCTCTCCGAATCCGGAGCGGGTATATCGGGATACGCCTTCTCCTGTTCCGCACGGAAGCAGCAGATCAGGCTCGCGTCGTCTGCATGCCGGACGCCACCTGGCCAATAAACGGGCACCCGCCAGGCTCATCCCGGAAGAGCGGTGAACCTCCGGTTTTGACGTCATCTCCGTTTGTTACGACACGTCAGCAACGATTCGCTTGCGCTCGCCTTCCTGATCCCTACCTGACATCTCCTGGATGCCTTTTCCTCAACGCTCACCACGACGGTCTTCAGCCAACGCAGCTTGAGGCGGTTTGAAGCCTCCCCCCGCAGGGCGACTCCGAAGGGCCAACCTTCATCTCCCATGCAGCACCGAGTCCAAAAGTGATTCCTACATCTCACTTCCCTCCTCGCTCAGGACACAACACCACCTCAAACATGCCGGCGGTGGGTGGCAGGTCCGCTCACTGCCCGATGGCGGGCTGGAGTGGATCACCCCGACCGGGCATCGGCACGTCACCCGGCCGTATGACTACCGCAGCGACCCCGAAAACTGCGCTGCAGGTCTGCCACTCACTCCTCGGGGCTCTCCCAAGGGATGAAGTTGGCCTCCGCGGTCGCGTGCGGTGAGGTTGGCGAGGTGGTACCACTCGGCGCGATCGGAGCCGAGGAAGGATCGCCGTCGCAGTGCACGAGGGTGTGAACGCGCGGAGGGGCTCGACCGAGGCGTTCCAATTTACCGTAAACCAATACGGTTTCTTGCAACTTGTGCCAGTATGCAGAGGTGCCGACGAGCCGACCACGCCGTACCCAGGCCCAACGGACCAACGAGACCCGGGCGGCCCTCCTCGACGCCACGCTCGACACGCTGGTCGAGTCGGGATACAAGGCGACGACGACCACGGCGGTCGCCCATCGGGCCGGGGTGTCGCTCGGCGCGGTGCTACACCACTTCCCCACGAAGACCGACCTGCTCGTCGCGGCCATCGGGCACGCCTGCGATCGGCGGACCGCCGAGTTCCGCGAGGCCATCGCGCAAGTGGACGCTGCGACGGACCGGCTCGACGCAGCGATCGACCTGCTCTGGTCGATCTTCAGCGGGCCGACCTACACCGCGTTCGTCGAGCTGTGGATCGCCGCACGCACCGATCCCGAGCTGGCCGGCCCCCTGGTCACCGTCGACAAGGAGTTCGCCCGTGTGAGCGAGGAACTCCACAGCGAGCTGTTCCCGGCCGCCGTCGCGGAGCGCGGCGAGGCCGCCCGCGTCGGCATGCACCTCACGTTCGCCCTGCTCAGCGGCCTGGCGATGACGCAGATGATCGACGGGTACCGCCCGCACGATGCTGCGTCGGTGCTCGCCGCTCACCGCACGATGATCCGCGCCACCCTCGCTGCGGCGCGCGACGTCCACACCGAGGAGGGCGCGTGACCACCACCGACCCCCAGCGAACGCCCACCGAGCTCCCCACCCCGCCCGGGCCGCGGATCCCGGCGATCCTGCAGGTGCTGCTGTACCCCTACCGCCACCGGGTGATCCCGCTGCTGCGCAGGCGCTACGGCGATGTCGTCGCGATCTCCCTGCTCGGTCGACCGGCCGTGCAGCTGTGCACGCCCGAGCTCAACCGCACCGTCTTCGCCGGCGACGCCACGGTCTTCCATGCCGGCGAAGGCAACCGCGTGCTGGCCAGGGTGCTGGGCGAACACTCCGTGCTCACGACGGACGAGCAGCAGCACCGACGGCTCCGCGCGCTGCTCATGCCGCCGTTCCACGGCACCGCGATGCGCGGCTACCGCGATCTCATGGAGCGCCTCGCCGACTCCGAGGCCACCACCTGGCCGACGGGATCGCCCATCGCCGCGCACCGGCGCATGAACGCGATCACGCTGGAGATCATCATGCAGGTGGTCTTCGGGGTCGCGGACGGACCGCGGCTCGACGCGCTGCGCGGAGCCGTCACGCATCTCGTCACGGCCCCCACGTACATCTTCCTCGGCGAGGTGATCACGCCCATGCGGCGGTTCGGGCCGTGGAAGCGGTTCGAGCGCGTGCTCGACCGCATCGACGAGCTGGTGCACGCCGAGATCGCGGAGCGGCGGACCGCGCCCGACCTCGCGGAGCGCACCGACGTGCTCAGCCGGCTGTTGGCCGTCGACGCGGGCGACGACCGGCTCTCCGACGTCGAGCTGCGCGACCAGATGTTGACGCTGCTGCTCGCCGGGCACGAGACCACGGCCACCACCCTCGCCTGGACGCTGCACGACCTCGCGCACGATCCCGACCTGCAGGAGCGGGTCGTCGAGGCCGTCGATGCCGGTGACGACCGCTACCTCGACGCCGTCGTCAAGGAGTCCATGCGGCTGCACCCGGTGCTCTACGCGGTCGCCCGCACCGTCACCGAGGACGTCGAGCTCGGCGGCCACCGCATCCCGGCCGGGCACACGGTGCTGCCCGGCATCGGACCGGTGCACGCCGACCCGGCCCATCACGCCGATCCGGAGGCCTTCCGCCCGGAACGGTTCCTGGACGGCAGCGCCACGCCGGCCACCTGGCTGCCGTTCGGCGGCGGTGTCCGCCGCTGCATCGGTGCCGGCTTCGCGGTGCTGGAGGCCACGACGATCCTGCGCGCCGTGCTGAGCCGCTACACCCTCACCGCTGCCCGCCCGTCCCGCGAACGGACACGGGCCCGCCACATCACGCTCGCGCCGTCCCACGGGGCCCGCGTCGTCCTCCACCGCAGGTGATGTGACCACTGTCGCGGCCCGCTGACCAGCCACGAACCCGGACCGCTCCTACGATCGGATCATGAGTTCACCCGACACCGTCGAGCCCGACCTGCGCGTCACCCCGCCGAAGACGGCGGCCGCGGGGCTGCCGGCAGTGGCGGTGAGCCTGGGGATGGCCGTCACGCAGATGGGTGTCTCGCGCAGCGCGCGCAACCTGTTGCGGCTCAACCAGGTCGACGGGTTCGACTGCATGAGCTGCGCGTGGCCGGATCCCGATCCGAAGCACCGGCACACCGCCGAGTTCTGCGAGAACGGCGCCAAGGCCGTCGCGTGGGAGGGTGACACCCGCCGGATCGACCGCGCCTTCTTCGCCGAGCACCCGCTGGCCGACCTGGAGGAACGCTCCGAGTACTGGATGGGGCAGCAGGGCAGGCTCACCGAGCCGATGGTGCGCCGCACCAGCGGCACCCACTACGAGCCGATCAGCTGGGACGGCGCGTTCGCGCTGGTCGCGGAGCATCTGAACGACCTCGACGACCCGGACCGCGCGCTGTTCTACACCTCCGGCCGCGCGTCGAACGAGGCCGCGTTCGTCTACCAGCTCTTCGCGCGCGCGTTCGGCACCAACAACCTCCCCGACTGCTCGAACATGTGCCACGAGTCCACCTCGGTCGGGTTGGCCGAGTCGATCGGGATCGGCAAGGGTTCGGTGTCGCTCGATGACCTGCACCACGCCGACCTGATCGTCATCTCGGGGCAGAACCCGGGCACCAACCACCCGCGGATGCTGTCGGCGCTGGAGATCGCCAAGCACAACGGCGCGAAGATCATCGCGATCAACCCGCTGCGGGAGGCCGGGCTGCTGCGGTTCAACAACCCGCAGAAGCCGGGCGGACTCGCCGGACACGGCACCGAGCTCGCCGACCACTTCCTGCAGATCCGATCGGACGGCGACCACGCGCTCTGGCAGGCGCTGGGGCACCTCCTGCTCACCCGTGGCGTCGCCGACCGCGAGTTCATCTCCGCGCACACCCGCGGCTTCGACGAGTGGGCTGCGCACGTCGAGGAGCTCGACCGCGAGGCCGTCCTCGCCGCCACCGGCCTCGAGTGGGCCGAGATCGAGCGGACCGCCGACATGTTCGCGTCGTCCGAGCGGATCGTGCACTGCTGGGCCATGGGCATCACCCAGCACCGCAACTCCGTGGCGACGATCAAGGAGTTCGTCAACGTCGCGCTGCTGCAGGGCATGATCGGCAAGCCGGGCGCCGGGCTGTGCCCGGTGCGCGGGCACTCCAACGTGCAGGGCGACCGCACGATGGGCATCTGGGAGCGCTCCCCCGACTCGTTCCTCGACGCGCTGGGCGCCGAGTTCGGGTTCGAGCCGCCCCGCGAGCACGGCCTGGACGCCGTGAAGGCCGTCGCGGCGCTGCGCGACCGGCGCGCCGACGTGTTCGTCGGGCTGGGCGGCAACTTCGCCTCCGCCATGTCCGACACCACCGTCACCGAGGCCGCGCTGCGCTCGGCGCGGCTGACCGTGCAGATCTCCACGAAGCTCAACCGCTCGCACGTCGTGGCCGGTGAGACGGCGCTGATCCTGCCGACGCTGGGCCGCACCGAGAAGGACCGCACCGGCGGGATCGTGCAGCGGGTGACCGTCGAGGACTCGATGTCGGCCGTGCACGCCTCCCGCGGGCGGGCGGAGCCGGCGAGCCGGCAGCTGCGCTCCGAGGTCGACATCCTCTGCGGCATCGCCGCCGCCACGCTCGGCGAGCGGTTCACCATCCCGTGGCGCGCTTTCGCCGCCGACTACGACACCATCCGGGAGCGCATCGGACGGGTCGTGCCAGGCTGTGCGGGCTACGCCGAGAAGGTCCGCGAGCGCGGCGGGTTCGTGCTGCCGCACGGGCCGCGCGACAGCCGCACGTTCTCCACCGCGTCGGGCAAGGCCGAGTTCACGGTGAGCCCGCTCGCCGTCACCGCCGTCCCCGAGGGCCGGCTGGTGCTGCAGACCATGCGCAGCCACGACCAGTTCAACACCACCGTCTACGGGCTCGACGACCGCTACCGCGGCATCCACCACGGCCGCCGGGTCGTGTTCGTCGGCGCGGCCGACATCGCGGAGCTGGGCCTGGCCGACGGCGACGTCGTCGATCTCGTCAGCGAGTGGGAGGACGGCGTCGAGCGCCGCGCCGACGCGTTCCGCATCGTCGAGTACTCGACGCCGAAGGGCTGCGCGGCCGCCTACTACCCAGAGACGAACCCGCTCATCCCGCTGGAGTCGACGGCGGAGTTCAGCAACACCCCCACCTCGAAGTGGGTCGTGGTGCGGTTGGAGCCTGCCCGCTGATCCACAGGATCCGCACAGCTGGCACACACCGGGGATCCAGCAGCCGACCTTAGGTTGCAGTCATGTCGGCGAACACCAGCACTGATCTCGCCGGACCGCTCACCATGACCGAGCAGCCCGGCTACGACCTCGACAACTGGCTCGACGAGTCGTCGCAGCCGGACCTCGTCGGCCCGGCCGCGACGGCGCTCCTCGTGCTGCTCCTGCTGGCGGCCCTCGTCGTCGGCGCCGTCCTCCTGATCGTCTAGCGACGTCAGCTGTCGGCGACCCGCCACCCGCGCGGACCGGGCAGTTCGATCGCTTCCTGCGGCCCCCACGACCCCTGCGCGTAGGGCCGTACGGTCGGCGGGTCCGCCAGGATCGGATCGCACAGCTTCCACAGCAGCTCGACCTCGTCGGTGCTGGTGAACAGGGTGTGGTCGCCGGCCATGACGTCGAGCAGCAGCTTCTGGTACGCCTCCAGCGGCTCGTCGCCCTCGAACGCCTCCTCGAAGGACAGCTTCAGCTTCGCGTGCCCGATCTCGAACGCGGCGCCCGGCCGCTTCGCCCGCACGTCCAGGAAGATCTCGGCCTCGTCGGTGAGCTCCAGGACCAGCTCGTTGGGGTTGCCGTCGGTCGGCTGGCCGAAGATCTCCAGCGGCGGTTCGTGGAAGCCGAAGGTCACCGTGCGGCGGCCCTGCTCCAGCGCCTTGCCGGTGCGCAGGTAGAACGGCACACCCTTCCAGCGCCAGTTGTCGATCCGCACCTCCAGCGCCGCGAACGTCTCGACCGTGCTGTCGGCGGCCACGCCCTCCTCGTCGCGGTACCCGTCGTACTGGCCGAAGACGACGCGGTCGCGGTCGAGGGGCCGGATCGCGCCGAAGAGCTTGCGCTTCTCCTCGTGCAACGTGTCGGCATCGATGCGGTTGGGCGGCTCCAGCGCGAGGAAGCCGAGCAGCTGGAACAGGTGGGTGGAGATCATGTCGCGGAAGGTGCCGGTGGCCTCCATGAACGCCGCCCGGCCTTCGATGCCGATCGCCTCGGGCACGTCGATCTGCACGTAGGCGATGTGCGCGGAGTTCCAGTTCGGCTCGAACAACCCGTTCGCGAAGCGCAGCGCGAGGATGTTCTGGACGGCCTCCTTGCCGAGGAAGTGGTCGATGCGGAAGACGTCGACGTCGTCGAACACGTCGAGCACCGTGCTGTTGAGCTCCTCGGAGGAGTCGAGATCGTGGCCGAAGGGCTTCTCCAGCACCAGCCGCGATCGCTCGGAAAGACCCGTGTCGCGCAGCATCGCGATCATCGGCTCCATCGCCGACGACGGCACCGACAGGTAGAGCAGCCTGCGAACGCCCTCCCCCAGTTCCTTCTCCGCGTCCGCGACGGCCGCGGCGAGATCCGCGCCGTCCTCGGCGGAGGAGACGACGAACCGGATCCGCTCCGCGAACTCCGCCCACTCCGGCCCCGCGCCCTCGGGCTCGACGGACTCGCGGAACTCGGCGTCGGAGCCGCGAGCCCGGCGGCCCGTGCCGATGATGCGGATGTCGGGCAGCCGGCCGTGCCGGTAGAGCCAGAACAGCCCGGGGAACAGCTTCCGCTTGGCCAGGTCGCCTGCGGCGCCGAACAGCACGAGCACATGGGGAGCGAGATCATCCACTCCACCATCGTCGTCCCCACCGGCCCGGCGCGCAGCACCGCAACCCGCCAACTCGCTGTGCTGCGCAACGCAGCATCCGCGATGATCCCGTGCGTGGTCTCCCGCGACGACGTCGAGGCGTGGTTCTCGGACACCCGGTTCGACGGCCCGGTGTCCGAGAACGGGCATGCCGTGTGGATCGACACTGCGGACGGCCCGCTCGTCGTCCGCAAGGAGTCCGGTGCGGTCTGGCGCCTCACGTGCGAGCCGCTCAGCCGCTCCGCCTTCGGTATGCCGAGCGTCGTGATCCTGCATCGCGCCCTCCGCACGGCGGGCCACGATCCCGACCTTCCCGATGACGTGGTGCCCGTCGCTGCTCCCCGTCTTCCTGCGGCGGCGGCGACCCCCGTCGACATCGACCAGCTGCGGGCATGGATGCGCACCCGGTTCGGCTGGCGGCACATCGACGATCGGATCACCGACCTGGGATGGGCGTTCCATGTCACCGTCCAGAACGATGCCTTCCTCGACACCGGTGATCATTTCCTCGCCGACGTCGGCTCCGGCCCGACCATCGTGGTGAAGCGGACCCGCGGGGTCTGGCGCCACGGCTCCGGACCTGGGTTCATCCCGGCGTACGAGGCGACCGACGAACACCGATTCCACGCGGTCCTACGCGCGCTGTTCCGCGATCACGATCCCGGCAAGCCCCACGAGCGGCTACCCGAGGGCACCTGAGACGCCGGTCCGACGCTGCACCCGCAGCAGGTAGCTGCGCGGATCCAGCGGATCCGGCTCGCTGCGGATCCGGCGCGGCGGTGCACCGCGGGCGGGGCGGTAGCCGCCGTGCTCGGTCTCCAGCACGCCGACACCGCCGGTGCGGCCGGCGAGCCCGCGCCGAAGCTCCTGCACGGCGACGGCCGGTACGACACCCTCAAGCCGGGCGGTCCCACCGACGACGCGCGGTACCTCCGGGACGGCACCGAGCCGGGCGAGCTCTGGCCACAGGGCCGGCAGCGCCGCCTCCGGGGCCTCCAGCAGGAACCGGTCGACGGGCTCCAGCACCCTCGTGCCGGCCTGCCGCAGCGCCGCCATCAGCACCAACGGCGTGAGCAGCCGGAAGTCGCCCGCCGTGCTCGACATGCTCTTGTCGAACGTCCCGTGGGCGTGGCTCTGCCGGGCCCAGTAGCCGCTGTGGGTCATGGTCACGAGTGCATCGACCACCCGCCAGCCGGCCAGGCCCTCGGCAAGCGTGTCCGCCACGGTCTCCTCGACGGCGCGCATGAACGCGGCCGGCATCGAGCCCAGCTCCACCTCCCGGCGGTACTGCAGGCCGGCGTCCTCGGCGCCCGGCTCGATGCGCAGCCCGACGGTCGCGAGGAACGGGTTCTCCTCGGTGCCGATGAGCTCCACGGCCGACCCCGTGCCGGTCACGCGTTCCACGCAGATCGGGGTGACCGGTCGGAACGTCACACCGATCCCGTCCTCCGCGGCGAGCCGCGCCGCGATCACCTCCTGCTGCACCTCCCCGTACAGCGAGACGGTCAGCTCGTCCGTTCGCTCGTCCTGGCGGAGATCGACCAGCGGGTCCTCGTCGGCGATGCGGCCGAGCGCGATCCGCAGCGGTCCGGCCGCCCCCGGATCGTCCGGCACGACGACGGTCTCCAGTCCCGGCGGCGCGAACTGGGCGGAGTACCCGGTCGGCGGCGCCCCGATCGGGTCGCCGACGCGGGCCGTGGCCAGGCCGCGCACCCGTCCGATCCGACCTGCCGGCAGCACGTCGACGGGCGCGCCGGGCTCTGCGGGTTCGATCCCGGTGATCCGGCTGGCGGCCGCACCGACCGGCACCCGGTCCCGCGCGTGCAGGGTGCCGGACAGCATCCGCACCTGCGCGATCCGCTCTCCCGCCGGGCCGCGTTCGATCGCGAAGACGGTGCCGGACACCGGCCCGTCCGGGTCGCCGCCCGCTGCCGGTAGCAGCGTCGCGATCGCGTCGACCAGCTCGTCGATCCCGGCTCCGGTGATCGCTGATCCCGCCAGCACGGGATGGACGGACCCGTCGGCGGTGCGGGCGGCCAGTCGCGCCGCCACCGATCCGGCGTCCGTGCGGTCGGCTGCCCACGCCTCGAGCACCGCGTCGTCGTGCTCGGCGAGCGCCTCCGCGACGGCCGTCGGCTGCCGCGTCGCGACGGTGGCGGATCGGGTGCCGGCCCCGGTGACGTCCACCAGCGGGACGATCGCCGGGGTCAGTTCGGCGGCGATCTCGGCGATCACCCGGGCCGGATCGGCACCCGAGCGGTCGATCTTGTTGACGAACAGCAGGCACGGCAG
Source organism: uncultured Actinomycetota bacterium (assembly GCA_963727745.1). Lineage (GTDB taxonomy): Bacteria > Actinomycetota > Actinomycetes > Mycobacteriales > Pseudonocardiaceae > Pseudonocardia. Next base: position 453,339 of record CAVSHL010000015.1, on the reverse strand, counting down.
GCGCAGCCGGCGCACCGCCCGCATCAGCACGCGGGTGCGGGCCTGCACTCCCTCGACGGCGGACACGACGAGCACCACGCCGTCGAGCACTGACAGGGCGCGCTCCACCTCGGCGACGAAGTCGGGGTGGCCGGGTGTGTCCACCAGATCGACCAGTCGGGGGCCGGTCGGCGTCGGCAGGGTGAAGGACGCGACGGCGGTGCGGATGGTGATGCCGCGGCGGCGCTCGAGGTCGAGGGAGTCGGTGGTGGTGGTGCCGCGGTCGACGCTGCCCAGCTCGCGGACGACGCCTGCGCGGTACAGCAGGCGCTCGGTGAGGCTGGTCTTACCGGCGTCGACGTGCGCCAGCACGCCGAGGTTGAGGACGGGTACGGACATGGGCGTTCGGATCCCTGGGGTCGGTGATGACGGCCATCTGGGTGATCACGAACGCAGCTCGCACGCCTGTCCTCCTTGCTCGGTGTGCCCCCACCAGACCAGGGACGTGCGGGCACGGCAACGGATTTTCCGCCGGTGCCGCCGTCACGTGCCTGGCAACGGCCGGGCGATCGCGTCCACGTTGCGATCGAGCTCGGCCAGTTGGCGCTGCGGCGGCCATGCTGCGGGATCGAACGTGGCGTGCACCCCGATCCCGTCGACGGCGATCATGAGGGATTCAGCGGCGTGACTCGCGCCGGCCGGGTCGAGGCCGGCCGCTTCGAGCACGAGGACGAGCGCGCGGCGCCACTGGTCGTACCGTTCGACGTGTTCGACGTGCAGCGCGTCGTCGTTGATCGCCGCTCCCCAGTAGGCGATCCAGATCCGCCACTCGTTCCGCCGGACCTCGTCGAGCGGGAGCGACTCCTCCAGCACGCTGCGCACGAGCGCCATCGGACGTGCTGGCTCGGCCGGTGCCGAACGGACGCGGGCCAGGATGCGTTCGCCGACGGCTCGGCTCGCCTCCTCGAGGGCAGCGAGCAACAGTTGCCGCTTGTCGTCGAAGTAGTGGGTGACCATCCCGGTGGTGCAGTGGGCCTCGGCGGCCACGTCACGCATGGTCAGGCCGGCCAGACCCGCGCGTGCGACGACGGCGCATGCCGCAGCCGCGAGTTGGTGGCGCCGCTGCGCGTGGTCGACGAGTCGAGGCATTGACAGCACGCTAGCGGCGCTGACACCGTTGCACAACGGCTGTTACGCAACCGCCGTTACGTGATGGAGGTTGTCGTGCGTGCGGAGCTGTGCCGGGAGACGTGGGCGCTGACCAGCATCAAGATCCTGATGCTGGTCACCGACCTCGGGTTCCTCGGCTACTGGGCGGCGACGGCGCTCGCGCTCATCCCGCCCGAGCTCGCGTACTCCGACTACCAGGATCCCCGGCTCGTCGCGTGGAACTGGTCGTTCCTGCCCGTCGACCTGATCATCAGCGCGACCGGCATCCTCGCCGTCCGCTGGGTGCGCATCAGGCCGACGGCCGGGTACGCACTGATGCTGATCTCGCTGACCCTCACCCACGCGAGCGGGCTGTTCGCCATCTCGTTCTGGGCGATCCGCGCGGACGTCCGCATCGAGTGGTGGGCACCGAACCTCGTACTGCTGCCGTACCCCGTCCCCGCACTGCTCTGGTTGATCAAGAACGCGCCGGCAGCGCGGTGTCGGTGGTCGCAGCCCGCTTCACCGTGCGGATCACCGGCGCTGTCTCCATGTGCGCGATCGCCTCGATCGTCGCGATCCGCTCGGTGAGGCAGGTGTACAGCGCGTCGACGTCGCGGCACACCACCTTCGCGAGGAGGTTGGTCGGCCCGGTCGTGATCGCCACGAGGGCGACCTCGGGCAGGCGCGCCAACGCCTCGGCGGCCGCGACCAGGTGCGCCGGCTGCACGGACAGCCAGAGGACGGTCTGGGCGTGGAAGCCCAGCACCGTCGGATCGAGGTCGATGTCCAGGTAGAGGATCCCGGTGCTGCGCAGGTGGTGGACCCGGCGGCGCACGGTCGGTTCGGACGTGCCGGTGGCCGCGGCGAGCTGGGCGAAGGTGGCGCGACCGTCCTCCTGCAGGGCGGCGAGCAGCCGCTCGTCGCCTGCGACGTCGACGTCGTTCCCCGACGGGGTGCCGTCGAAATTCGGGGTGAGCTGGGCGACCTGGTCCGCAGTGAGGACGTCCGCGCGGCCGTGCCAACCGACCGGGCCGCCGACGAACGACTTCAGCAGGCAGTGGGCGGAGACGGACACGACCTGCGGTGTGCGGGGCAGCTGCTGCAGCAGCAGGGCATTCGGTGTGTCGCCGCCGGGAGCGCGGATGACGCACGCGATCTCGGTGCCGCCCGACGTGAGCTGCACCCATGACGTGTCCGGCCGTCCGGCCAGAGCCCTGGCCACCGGCAGCGCTGCGTCCGGCGTGCACCGCAGCCGCAGGAACCACTCCACGTGGCCGAGGCGGCGGGCGTCGACCATGCCGACGACGCGCAGCAGGCCGGTCGACCGCAGCGTGCGGTAGCGCCGGGCCACGGTCTGCTGGGACGTGCCGAGCACCGCCGCCACCTGGTTGAACGGTGCGCGGCCGTCGACGTGCAGGGCGTGGATCACCGCGCGGTCGAGTTCGTCGAATGGCACATCCGGCATGCTAGACAGGCTCGAATGGAAGAAGCAGTCGATGTCGCGCACATTTCAGGTGCAGACCGGCGCCAGTTCCTAGCTTCACGTCCATGATGAGTGAGATCCACCGCTGGCGTTGGCCGGCGCTCGCGGCGCTGCTGGTCGCCGAGGCGATGAACATGGTCGACAGCACCGTGATGCCCGTCGTGGGGCCCGCGGTCCGCGCAGAGCTCGAGATGAACGAGACCGGCCTGCAGTGGCTGACGGCCGGCTACACGCTGCCGTTCGCGCTGCTGCTGATCACGGGCGGCCGGCTCGGCGACGTGTTCGGTCGACGCCGCGTGTTCGTCGTCGGGATGGTGGTCTTCACCCTGTGCTCCGCGGTGTGCGCGGTCGCGCCGACCGCCGATGTGCTGCTCGCGGCCCGCGTCGTGCAGGGCGCGAGCGCCGCACTGGTGATCCCGCAGACCTTCGGCCTGATCCGCGCGATGTTCACCGGCGACGAGACGGCGAAGGCGTTGGGCACGATCGGCCCGGTGATGGCGCTGTCGGCGCTGTGCGGTCCGGTGATCGGCGGGTTGCTCACCGACGCGGCGGGGTGGCGGGCGGTGTTCCTCGTCAACGTGCCGGTCGGGCTTGCCGTGCTGGCCGCGGCCCCGCTCGTCATGGAGGACCGCTCCCCCACCCGTCCGCGGCTGGACGTGGGCGGCACGCTGCTGGCGGCGCTGGGGATCGGGTTGCTGGTGTACCCGCTGGTGGAGGGCGGACACGCCGGATGGCCGGCGTGGACATGGATCTGCCCGGTGCTCGGGCTCCTGACGCTCGTCGGGTTCGCCCGCCACCAGCGCGGCCGCACCGATCCGCTCGTCGAGCCCGGGCTGTTCCGCGACCGGGTGTTCGCGGCGGCACTGGTGGGATCGCTGCTGTTCTTCGCGGTGATGAACGGGCTGCTGTTCGTGCTCGTGCTCTCCCTGCAGCTCGCCGGCGGCGCGAGCCCGACCGCCGCCGCGCTCGCCCTGCTGCCCTGGTCGGCCGGCCTCGCGGTCGGCTCGTGGACCGCGGGCGCGGTGCTCGTACCCCGGTTCGGGCCGGCGGTGATGCGGGTCGGTCTGGTCCTCGTGCTCGTGGGACTGGCCGGCATCGCGGTGTCGCCCACGGTGGTCCCGCTGCTCGTCACGGGGCTGGGCCTGGGGGTCTTCACCGTGCCGTTCTTCGCCAACGCACTCAGCGGTGTCGCCCCGCACGAGACGGGCTCGGCGTCGGGGCTGCTGAACGCGGTGCAGCAGCTCGGCGCGACCATCGGTGTCGCGCTGCTGGGCACGGTGTTCTTCGGGTTCGGCCCGCTCCCCGCGGTGCTCATCTCGATCGTGCTGATCGGCGCCGTGCTGGCCTGCAGCTTCGCGATGCTCTCCCGGAACACGGCCAGGAGCTGTCAGGGTTCGGACCTACCGTCGGGTTCATGACGAACGACCACACGATCGCCGTGACCGCTCCGACCGGCCATGTCGGCTCCCGCGTGGCGCAGCTGCTCGTCCAGGCCGGCAGCCGGCCCGTGCTGCTCGTACGCGATCCCGACCGACTCGATCCCGGCCTTCGCGACGCCGCCGAGGTCCGGCTCGTCGACCTCGCCGATGCCGCGTCGCTGCGTGCTGCCACCAAGGGCGTCGACGCCGCGTTCTGGCTCGACGGCGTCGGCGAGTCCGCACCCGATCCGATCGCCGCCTCCACCGCGTTCGGGGCTGCGGCCGCGGCCGCGGTGGAGGCCAACGGCATCAGCCGCAACGTCTTCGTCACCAGCGGCGGCGCCGAGCTGCGCCACGGCGTGGGGAACATCGACGGGCTGGCCGCGGTGGAGCTGGCCCTCGACGGCACCGGGGCCGACGTCACGCACCTGCGCTGCGGCTACTTCTTCACCAACCTGCTGATGGACCTCGACGGGCTGCGGGCGGGCCGGCTCACCGGCACGCGGGACCCCGCGGAGCAGATCGGATGGGTCGATCCCCGCGACATCGGCGAGGTCGCCGCCGCGCGGCTGTTGGCCGGCGACTGGTCGGGGCGTCAGGTGCAGGGCGTGCACGGTCCGCAGGACCTCAGCTTCATCGAGGTCGCCGAGATCCTCACCGAGGCGCTCGGTCGGCTGGTCGGCTACACGCAGGTGTCCGACGACGACATGCGCACACAGCTGCGCGATGTCGGGCTCCCCGACGCCGTCGTGGAGGGCATCGTCGGGATGACCGCAGGCACCCGTGGCTTGGTGCCCGAGCAGCCACGCGAGTTCGTCACCACCACACCCACCACGCTCGGCGCGTGGGCGTTCGCGCAGCTGCGGCCACTGGTCGCCGGCTAGGAGGGTCCGTTCAGGGCGATCCTGGGCTCAGCCCACGGGCTTGAGCGGGTCGTGCCCGATCCGCATCAGCCGGCGCCGCCAGTGCGCCTGCCCCGCGGTGGGCTCCATGTCCACCCCGCGCTCGGCGTGCACCCGGTCGACGACGCGGCGCATCACGGCCGCGTCGGCGGCCGTGAGGTCGCCGCGGCGCTTGCCGAGCACAGCGAGGGTGGCGCGGCCGGTCGGGGTGCCGATCGGCCCGACGGCGGGCTCGCTGTCCTCCTTGGCGTCGTCGGTCTCCAACCACTCCCGAAGCTCGCGGGAGGTCATGTTGACCACGCGGTGGAACTCGTTCCAGAGGTCGTCGTCGACGTGTTCGGCCATGCGGCCGGGCTACCCGCTCGGTCGGTCCTTCATGCCCGCGGCACGTACGTGCGCGCTGACCTCGGGCCGGAACAGCAGCACCAACGCGGTGATGATCAGCACGATCTCCAGCACGAGCTGTGCCACTGTCACGCCGACGGCCCAGCCGGGCAGACCCTCGTTCGGCAGGCCGAGCAGCAGGTAGGAGACGAACAGCCGGTAGACGACGAGGATCACCCCGAGCACGGTGACCAGCATCCGCCCGTTCGGGTGTCCCTCGGCCACGCGGCGCACGCCGAGCACGGCGAAGATCGCGAGCGCGAAGAACACCACACCGAGGCCGGGCACGCCGCCCCACACCACCGTCAGCCCGAGGTTCACGAGCCCGATCAGCGCCACGATCGCGAGGCTCCAGAAGGCGGCGCGAACGGGCGGCAGCGCGTCACGAGGCATGGGTCCGGTCACGCGCATCATCCTGGCAGGTGTTCGACAGTGTCCCCGATCGCGACCCGGCCGGGCGCGACCACGTCGGCGTACACCCCTGCGCACGCCCACCGGCCCCCGAGCTGCGGGATGTCGATGCGGTTGTGCTTCGCCACCGTGCGGAGCGTCGCACGGTCCTCGGGCAGGTCCTGCTGCGCGAGGGTGGTCATCACGCACCGCATCGTCGGGAACGAGAAGCCGATGCGGGCGGAGCCGACGACCGCGGAGCCACCCGGCCACCCGTTCTCGACGAACCCCTCGTCAGGGCCGGACAGCACCAGGTTCGGCCGGTAGCGGCGCGCGTCGAAGGTGGAGTCCGGCGCCAGTTCCTGGAGGCGGTCCAGGGTGCTCGTCGTGATCACGTGGAGGGCGGAGAGATCGAAGAACGTGCCGGGCGCACCGAACATCGACAGCCCGAACCGGCTGATGACCTCACCGCTCTCCTCGTGCCGGGTGGTGGTCGCGTCGATGACGGCCTGCGGGGCGAGGCCGTCGATGTCGGGCCAGAGCTCCTCGAATACGGAGTCCGCCGGGGCTTCGGTCACCAGCCGCACCTGCCGACCCAGCGCGGCCGAAAGTAGTTCGTCGATGGCCGGGTCGTCGGTGCGGCACACCTTCCCGTCCGGGAAGGTGATGGCGACGGGCGGCGGCGCCCCGTCCGGTGCCGGTTCAGCGGTGTACGACGCGGTGAACCCGAGCAGCCCGGCCCAGCGCCGGGGCACCTTCGCGCTGGCCACGATGCCGGTCTCGACGTCGAGCACGGCGTAGGCGCGGTCACCGGCGATCCCCCGCGGACCGATCACCGCCTCCTGCACCGACTCGCCGAGCATCGACTTGACCGGATAGCGATGGATCGCCGTGATCGTCACGGTTCCTGTATAGCGGCTTGCACCGATCCGGGAATGCCTGCCGCCCGGGCCGCCTTGACCGGAACAGGCAACGGAGGGAGTGCGCTGGTGTCCGACGTCCCGGGTCCTGACGGTGTGCGCTTGGCGGTGGCGTTGGACGGCACCGGGTGGCATCCCGGGTCCTGGCGCGCTCCCGGTGCCCGTCCGCAGGATCTGCTGCGCGCCGAGTACTGGGTCGACGCGGTCCGCGAGGCCGGACGCGGGTTCGTCGACCTCGTGACCATCGAGGACTCGCTCGGCCTGCAGGCCGACGGCGGTCGCGACCCGGGTGCGCGGACCGACCGGGTGCGCGGCCGGCTCGACGCGGTGCTGGTGGCGGCCCGGGTGGCACCGGTGGTGCCGCACGTCGGCATCGTGCCCACCGCGGTGGCGACGCACACCGAGCCGTTCCACGCGTCCAAGGCGATCGCGACGCTCGACTTCGTGAGCAGCGGCCGGGCCGGGGTCCGCGTGCAGACCTCCCGCCGGGCCGACGAGGCCGCGCTGGTCGGCCGCCGACCGGTGCCGGAGCTCGCCGAGCGGTTCGGCGAGGCCGCCGACTGGGTCGAGGTCGTGCGCCGGCTCTGGGACTCCTGGGACGACGACGCCGAGATCCGCGACGCCGCCACCGGCCGCTTCGTCGACCGCGACCGGTTGCACTACATCGACTTCAGCGGCCCGCACTTCGCCGTGCGCGGCCCGTCCATCACCCCACGACCGCCGCAGGGCCAGCCGATCGTGGCTGCGCTCGCGCACCGCGACGTCGCGTTCGAGCTGGTGGGGCGCTCGGCCGACCTGGGTTTCGTCACCCCGCAGGCCGCGGCCGACATCGCCGGCATCCTGGCCCCGATCCGGGCCGCTCAGGAGGCGGCCGGCCGGGCCGCCGAGCCCCTGCCCGTACTTGGCGACGTGCTCGTCGTGCTCGACGGCGACGCAAAGGTCGCGACCGATCGGCTGGCCAGGCTCGACGAGCTCGCGGGCGAGCCGCTGCGCAGCGACGCGCTGGTCTTCACCGGCACCCCTGCCGACCTGGCCGACCTGCTGTTGGAGTGGCGCCGGGCCGGGCTCTCGGGAGCGCGGCTGCGCCCGGCCACGATCGCCGACGACCTGCCCGCGATCACCCGCGGGCTGGTGCCGGAGCTGCAGCGCCGCGGCGCGTACCGCACCGCGTACCCCGAGGGTTGGGCCGGCACGCTCCGCGGGCTGCTCGGCATGGCCCGCCCCGCGAACCGCTACGCCACGATCGGAGGTGCCCGATGAGTGCCCAGATCGAGCCCCGCCGGCAGATGCATCTCGCCGCCCACTTCCCCGGGGTCAACAACACCACGGTGTGGAGCGACCCGGAGGCGGGCAGCCACATCGAGTTCTCGTCGTTCGCGCACCTCGCGCAGACCGCGGAGCGGGCGAAGTTCGACTTCCTGTTCCTCGCCGAGGGGCTACGCCTGCGCGAGCAGGGCGGGCTCATCTACGACCTCGACGTGATGGGCCGTCCCGACACGTTCACCGTGCTCGCCGCGCTGGCCGCGGTGACCGACCGCCTCGGTCTCGCCGGCACGATCAACTCCACGTTCAACGAGCCGGTGGAGGTGGCCCGCCAGTTCGCCTCGCTCGATCACCTCTCGGCCGGACGGGCCGCGTGGAACGTCGTGACCAGCTGGGACGCGTTCACCGGCGAGAACTTCCGCCGCGGCGGGTACCTCGCGCAGGACCGTCGATACGTGCGGGCAAAGGAGTTCCTGGACGCGGCGTTCACGCTCTTCGACTCATGGCGGGGCGACGAGATCGTCGCGGACGCCGACGCGGGCACGTTCCTGTCCGATCCCGACGCGGGCCGCTTCGCCGTCTCGTCGTCGGAGTTCGACATCGGCGGGCGGTTCTCCGTGCCGCGCAGCCCGCAGGGCCGCCCGGTGATCTTCCAGGCCGGTGACTCGGAGGAGGGTCGCGAGTTCGCCGCGTCCACCGCCGACGCGATCTTCACGCGGCACGGCACCCTCGACGCCGGCCAGGCGTTCTACGCCGACGTGAAGGGCCGCCTCGCGAAGTACGGCCGCTCCCCCGAGTCGCTGAAGATCCTGCCGGCCGCGACGTTCGTGCTCGGCGACACCGAGGCCGAGGCGCAGGAGCGGGCCGATCACGTCCGCCGCCAGCAGGTCAGCGGCCAGACCGCCATCAAGTTCGCCGAGCAGCTGTGGAACCGCGATCTCTCCGACCGCGACCCGGAGGGCCCGCTCCCGGCCGAGGACCCGATCGTCGGGGAGAACACCATCTCCAAGGGCCGGGCCAGCGTCCGCCAGCACCGCGATCCCGTCGCGACGGCGCAGCAGTGGCGGGAGCTCGCCGCGGCGAAGAACCTCTCGCTGCGCGAGGTCGTCATCGAGATGACCGGGCGGCAGAACTTCATCGGCACCCCGGCGCAGATCGCCGACACCCTCGACGAGTTCGTGCAGGCGCGGGCCAGCGACGGCTTCATCCTGGTCCCGCACATCACCCCTGGCGGGCTCGACGAGTTCGCCGACCGCGTCGTGCCGCTCCTGCAGGAGCGCGGCGCGTTCCGCAGCGAGTATGCCGGCACCACCCTGCGCGAGCACCTGGGGCTGGATACCGTCCAGGAGTGACCGGAACCGGATCGGGCACCGACGATGCCCACTCCCGTCCCGAAGGTGCGTCCGATGAGCTCATCGACGCGGTCGGGAAGCTGTCGGAGTCCCTGGAGCGGGTGGAGCGCGCACGGGGCGCCCTCTACGAGTTCCACCAGCTCATGGGCGGTGCCGACGCGATGCTCGACGAGGTCGTCGAGGGACTGTCGGCCACCGGCCACACCGACCTGGCGGAGCGGATCCGGGATGAGCTGGTCGGCCGCAACGTCGTGCAGGGGCGCTGGACGTTCCAGCTCGTCGAGGAGTTCGACGACGGCTACTACGCGCTGTTCCGCGAATTGGACAAGGCGGTGCGCGACGCGGCGACGGACGGGCGCCGGCACGTCTTCGAGGCCGAGATGAAGCAGCGCCGGCGCAGCCACGGCCGGCGTGGCCACGAGGCCACCCCGAGGTCCGCCGGCTGATCAGGTCCGCTGATCAGCGCGGCTGATCAGGGCGCTGCGAGCGCGGCGGCGTGCTCCTGCGTCCACGCGATGTCGCGGGCCATGTCGTCGAGCAGGCCGCGGCGAGCCATGCGCACCTCCCACGCGGAGCCGCTGGCGACCAGCCCCCGCAGGTGGTCCAGGTACTGCCGCATCCGCTCGATCCCCGTCCGCAGGACGTCGATGTCGGGCTCCACGCCGTAGCCATCGAGCAGCAGGCGGTACCGGCGCGCCTTCTCCGCGACATCGGTGGGCAGCCCCGCCGCTCGGGACCTGTCCTCGGACCACAACGGCACCCAGTGCCACGCCGCGTACCCGAGGTCCCAGGCGCGGGGCCCCGGTGCCGCCGACTCCCAGTCGATGAACGCGACCGGCACCCCCGCCAGGAAGAGGACGTTGCCCGGCGACAGATCGTTGTGGCAGATCGTCTCGACCGGCCGGCGGGTGGGCACCTGCCACTCCCGGTCCGTCCCCGAGAACGTCGCTGCGGCGTCGTGGAACCCGCGCATCAGCGCACCGAGTCCGACGAGCACGTCGTCCCGCCGGACCCAGTGGTCGTCCGGCACCTGCCCGGCGCCCCGCTCCGGCAGCGGTTCACCGGTCTCGCCGTCGAGGTAGCTGACGACCTCGCGTCCGCGCTCGTCGAATCCCAGTGCTCGTGGAGCACCGGCGAAACCAGCGTCCTCGAGGTGTCGCAGCAGGTCGAGCGCGGCCGACGACCACGGGCGACCCACCCGCCGCACGGTCCGACCCACCCGGACGGCCGCCGAGTGCGAGCCGCCCGCGAGGGGAAACTCCGGCTCAGCCATCACGGCACCGTAGCGCCGGTGATCACGCAGGTTCGATCGAGTTCCTGGGGGTCACTACCCGCCGACCTTCTTCCTGATCGTCGGCACGAGACCCACCGCGGTGCGCACGTCAGCGGTGCTCTTGTTCGTGGCGACCTGCACGCTGCACAGGCGCTTGCCGCCGCAGACGAACTCGACCGAGCCGTTGATGTCGCGCATCCCGTTCGGCAGCGTCCGCTCGGGCCCGAGCGCCGGGTCCCACGGCGGCAGCGTCCCGTTGATCGCCGTGTCGGTCTCACCGATGTCGACGGTGAGCGAGAAGTAGTTCTCGGTGTCCTCCCACGTGCAGGACCCGCCGTCGGGGACGGCGCTCGGGCGGCCCGGCGGCGCGGACCCGATCAGCTTCTTCACCTCCGCGGCGGTGAAGAACGAGCACACGTCGATCGGTGCGACGCCGACGCTGCCGCTGCCGCTCGGGGTCGCGGCCGGTGCCGCCGCCCCGACCGGTGTGGCGGTGCCGCTCACGACGGTCGTGCCGCAGCCGGCGAGCAGCGCGATGAGCAGCGCACACAGCGCGCCGGCGCGAAAAGGCGAGGTCATGGACGTCCACTCGGTCGAGGTGCGGATTCGTTACCGCTCGATCGTCGACCCGGCCCGTCCGTCGGGCACGAGTGGTGCGCTACCCGGACCGCTCCGCATCGCGCAGCGCCCGCATCTGCGGCGGCACGAGCTCCAGCAGCTGGTCGGGCCGCAGCGGGAGATCGAGCAGGCTCAGCGCGACCCGGCTGCGGGCGCCGTAGCGGGCCGCGTCGAGGCGCACCACCTGGCCCGCCTCGCGCTGCAGCTCGACGTGCAGCACCGTGTCGCAGCACCCGCCCGGCACCACGATCCCGTCGATCTCGACGGTCGCAGTGTCGGTGACGGCGAGCCCGACGGTCTCGGTCTCGCTCAGCACGAGCGGACGGCTGATTCCCGCTATCGGCGCGACGGGGGTCATCAGCACCACCGGCGCCGACGGCGACACCACCGGCCCGCCGGCCGCGTAGCTGTAAGCGGTGGAGCCGGTGGACGTCGCTACGACGACGGCGTCGGCGCGGTAGTAGCCGTAGCGGTCGCCGCTCACCGACAGGTCGACGGCGACCGCGGAACGGCCGGGGGTGCGCGAGACCACGAGGTCGTTGAACGCCACCTGCGCCGGCCCGTCGCCGATCCGCACGCGCAGAGCGTGCCGCATCTCGACCCCGAACTGCCCGGTCGTGATGCGCTCCAGTGCCGCCGGCAGCTCGGCGGGCTGGATGTCGACGAGGAAGCCCAGGTGGCCGTGGTTGACCCCCACCACCGGCACCGGCCGGTCCGCGAGCAGGCGCAGCGCACCGAGCATGGTGCCGTCCCCGCCGAGGCTGACCACCGCGTCGACGCTGGCCGCGAACTCGGCGTCGTCGAGCTCACGGCAGGCGGCCCTGGAGGCGTCGCCGGCGCGGGCCACCAGCTCCATGCCGTGGCCGTCGCTCCACGCCCGCAACGTGGCGAGGGAGTCGTCTGCGGTGCGGGTGGGATGCAGGACGAGTCCGAGGGTCTTCTGCGACCCAACATTCTTCTGCGGCACGAGCACCAGTGTGCCTTCAGGGTCATTTCCAGGTTCGTCGCAACCTGGTGTCGATCCGCTGTTCGCGTGGTGTTCTGGCCAGTGCCGGGGCAGGACCCGGTAGATGAGGGGGACACGATGAGAAGGGGCATTGCACGCACCGTCATCGCAGCGGCGATCGTGGGTGTGGCCATGACCGGCACGGCGTGGACGGCGTCGGCCGGGACGCCCGGCGACAACGGCGACGGCACTCGCGTCACGGGTGTCGGCGACAACGGCGACGGCACCCGAGTCACCGGAGTCGGCGACAACGGCGACGGCACCCGAGTCACCGGAGTCGGCGACAACGGCGACGGCACCCGCGTGACGGGCGTCGGCAGCAACAGCACCGACTGGGCCTGAGGTCCACGGCCGCATCCGGCCACGATCGACGGGTGTGCTCCTCCGCGGGGCACACCCGTTCGGCGTCCCCGGATCAGCCGCCCTCGGGAGCGGCGTCGAGCAGCGCCAGGTACTCCCGGACCGCGTCCCGCGGCGACCCGTCGAGGACGATCCGGCCGCCGTCGAACAGCAGTGCCCGGTCGAAGCCGGCGATCGCGTCCAGGTCGTGCGTCACGACGATCGCCTGCTGGGGCAGCGCGGCGACGACCGCCCAAGTGTGGCGCCGGTTGCGCAGGTCGAGCGACGTCGTCGGCTCGTCGAAGACGATGCAGTCCGGTTCGAGCACCGTGACCGACGCGATGGCGAGCAGTTGCTTCTCACCCCCGGACAGCAGGTGCGCAGGCCGCTCGGCGAGCGCGGTGAGCCCGAACCGCTCGAGCGACGCGGCCACCCGGGCGGCGATCTCCGCGCGCGGCACGCCGTGGTGCTTCAACCCGAACGTGACGTCCTCGGCGACAGTCGGCATGACGATCTGCAGGTCAGGATCCTGGAAGACGAACCCGACCCGCTTGCGCACCTCCCGTCCGGCGCGGCGGGTGTCGTGCCCGTCCACCGTGACCGTGCCGGTGGTGGGCAGCAACAGCCCGTTGAGCAGTCGAGCGAAGGTCGACTTGCCCGATCCGTTGGCACCGATGACAGCGATGCGGCGCTCGGTGAGGGTGACGTCGACGTCGTGCAGGACGGGATGCCGGTCGTAGTGCAGACCGACGCCCCGCACCTCGATCACCAGAGCACCTCGATCACCAGAGCACCTCGATCATCGGGGCACCTCGCTCATCGGACGATCATGCGCGCTGTGGTGCCGCCTCGATCACCGGGTAGGCGCGGCGCACCGCGACGGCGGCGGCCGCGGCGATCGCGACCTTCACGAGGTCGCCGAGCAGGAACACCGCCGACGCCGCGGCGACCGGGAGCAGCGGCAGCCCGGAGACGATCGCCGTCCAGGGGATGCCGAACGCGTAGACCACGCCGATCCCGCCGACGACGTTGGCCAGCACCGCCCAGCCCAGGTTGTAGCGTCGCCACACGCGCTCGGTGATCAGGCCGACGACCAGCGCGCCGAAGATCCAACCGACGATGTAGCCGCCGGTCGGGCCCAGGATGATGCCGAAGCCGCCACGGCCGCCGGCGAGCACGGGCAGCCCGACGGCCGCCATGAACACCACCACCAGCATGGCGAGCGCGCCGCGGCGGGCCCCGATGATCGACCCCGCGAGCATCACGCCCAACGACTGCGCCGTGACCGGCACCGGCAGGAACCCCACCGCGATCGGCGGGAACAGCCCCAGCACCACCATGATCGCCGCGAACACCGCCACGTAGGCCAGGTCCTTGGTGCGCACGCTGTCTCCTGTCGTCCCTGTGGTGCTCACGATCGAGGCGCGCGGCCCGGATCGACGCCGCGCGCGTCGAGAGCCTGGGCGAGACCGTCGGCCGTGCGCAACGTCTTGACCAGCAATGGGGTGAGGAACACGAAACTGCGTTCCACCCCACGGGCCCGCTGCGCGGCCCGCACGCCCTCGGCGTGCTCACGGAGCACCGGCACGAACCGGATCGTCATCAGCACGACCATGCCCACCCGTTCGGGGCGCACGCCCAGCGGCCGCAGCGGGGCCAACGCGGTCTCGACCGCGGCGATCAGCGCCTCCGCGCGCGTGGTGAGCGTGACCAGCCCGGCCAGCGCCAGCAGCGTGAGGATGCGCAGGCCCACCACCAGTGCCGTGCCCCAACCGCCCACGAATCCCTGCACCACCAGGATGATCGTGAGGAACGGCAGCGCCACGGTGACCTGACGGGCGGCGAGCCGCCACGGCACCCGCGCGACCACGAACCCGAGGACCACGACGAGCAGCAGCGCCCCCAGCACCCACGCGTCGGCCACGAAGAAGAGGCCGATCCCGGCGCCGACCAGCACCGACAGCTTCAACCACGCCGGCAGCGAATGGACCGGGGTGCGCGCCTCGTGGTAGATGCTGAGCATGGCTGCCGAAGTCTCGCACGCTGCCGCGCGGGCCTTCGCCCAGCTGACCGGTGAATGGCAGCTCGTCCGCACGTTCGAGCCGGGCATCGGCACGTTCACCGGCACCGGCACCTTCACCCCGCTCACGGCGGAGCTGCTGCACTACCGCGAGGACGGCGAGCTCGTGCTCGCCGGCGGCCACCGCGGTGCGGCGTGGCGCGAGTACCACTACCTGCTGGTCGGCGCGGAGATCCACGTCTGCTTCGTCGAGGACGGCACCTTCGGCAGGGTGCTCCACCGGCTGCGCCCGGCGCCCGGGGCGAGCACCGACGTGCACCTCTGCGTCGCCGACACCTACACCGGCCGCTACGACCTCGACGGGTTGCCGGACCGGTTCACCGTCGACATGGACGTGCGCGGACCGGCGAAGGCCTACACGACCCACACGGTCTGCACCCGACCCGTTCCCGCCGCGGCCGCACGCTGAGCCGCCCCACCCGGCGAGTCTCCCGTTCGGCTCGGCGAGTCTTGCGAACGGCTCGGCGAGTCTCCCGTTCTGTTCGGCGAGTCGCGCGTTCCGTCCCGAGCGACC
This sequence comes from uncultured Actinomycetota bacterium, assembly GCA_963727745.1. Classification (GTDB taxonomy): domain Bacteria; phylum Actinomycetota; class Actinomycetes; order Mycobacteriales; family Pseudonocardiaceae; genus Pseudonocardia. The sequence continues at coordinate 438,266 of CAVSHL010000015.1, read as the reverse complement.
GACTCGATTCGAACGCCATCGCGTCCTGCAGGAACGCAGAACTCGCCGAACGAAACGCACGACTCGCCGCGCCGAACGGGAGACTCGCTGAACGAGACGGGAGACTCGCGGCCCCGCGCGCGCCGGCCGCCGCATCACCCGATCGGGTGCTCTCCGACGGTTACTGAAGCGCTGCAGTGGGTAATCGCGATGGACCGGTCGACACGGTAGAACCGAGCGGAAGGTGGTGACGGGGTGCGCACGACGATCGAGCGAACCGAGATGGCTCACGCGACGGTTCCCGGGCAGCGTTCCGACACCGAGGGCTTCGCGACAGTGCTCAGCGACGCGCTCGGCCGGCTCGGCCCGGCCTTGAACCCGACGTCCGAGGCTCGCGATCGCGCGCGCATCGGGGCCCTCCTCGCTGCCGGTCGGGCCTCCTGACCGGTCCGCAGGCGCTGACCAGGCTGCGCGAGTTCTGCCTCGCGCTGCCGGAGGCTGTCGAACGGAGCAACCACGATGAGCCGTCGTGGACCGTCCGGCAGCGCACGTTCGCGCAGTTCACCGAACGCTTTCATGGTCGACCCGACCTGTGGTGCCCGGCGCCTCCGGGGGCACGCGAGGCGCTGCTGGCCACCGACGGGCACCGGTACTTCGCTCCCCGGTTCGGTGGCCGCGCCTGGATCGGGATCCGGCTGGACGACGGGCCGGACTGGGTGCAGATCGCCGAGCACGTGCACGAGGCGTACCTGCTCACGGCGCCGCGCCGGCTGGCCGACCGGCTCGGGCCTCCTTCGACATGAGTTCTTCGCTCTCGGCGCTGCCGAGAGCTGCCGTGGTGACCGGACTGCGCTCCCCGAGCTTCACCGCCGCAACGCCGGCGAGCACGAGAGCGGCGCCCACGATCTGCACGGGCCGGGGCACCTCCGACAGCAACAGCCACGCCAGCACGAGGGTGGCGACGAGCTCGGTCAACCCGCAGAACGACGCCAGCCGCGCACCGAGCCGGCGGGCCGCCCCGATCCCGGTGGCGTAGGACAGCGCCGCGGTGACGAGGCCCAGCGTCACCGTCGGCACCCACCACGGCATCGTCGCGCCGCCCAACGTGACATCGGCCGCCGTGGTCGTGAACGTCAGCAACCCGACCACGCCGGCGAGCAGCAGGGCGACACCCCCGACGAGCAGCGCGCCGGCAGCGAGCACGACTCCCGGCAGCGCGTCGTCGGCGTGCGCGGACAGCACGAAGTAGGTGGCCCCGCCGACCATCGCGAGCAGCGCCCAGGCCACCCCGATCCCGCTGACCTGTCCGGCCCCGATGTCCAGCACGAGCACCAAGCCGGCCATGCCGAGCACGGCGCCGCCGATCGTCAGAGCGGTGGGGCGTTGCGCGTGCCGCAGCCACATCCAGCCGACCACGGCGATCGGCGAGGTGAACTCGATGAGGAGGGCGATCCCGACCGGCAGGTACCGGATGGCGGTGAAGTAGGCGAACTGGGTGCCGGCCACCGGGACCGCTCCGTACAGCAGCAGGAGCGGCACGGATCGCCGCAGGACCGGCCACCGGCCGCGGAGCGCCACGACGGCCAGTGGTGCGAGCGCCAGTCCGCCGATGAGGACCCGGACCGCGACGGCAGCGGCCGGGCTCCAGCCGGCGTCCAGCAGGCCGCGGGCGAGCGGCCCGGAGAGTGCGAACGAGACCGCCGAGACGAAGGCGAGCCCGAACCCACCGAGGTTCCGCGCCGTGCTGTCATGAGTGATTGCGCCCATGACTCATGACACTATGGACGGCCCGGTAAGCTGTCAACGTGGTTTTCGCCCATGACACCAATGCCTCGCTGGCCGCCGCCGTCGCGCTGGCCAACTCCGCGGTCGCGCCCGACACGCTGACCACGCTCGCCGAGCTCGACACCTTCTTCACCGAGCACACGTACTCCGGGCCCCGACCGCGCGCGGAAGCCGACCTGACGGCCCTGCGGGAGCTGCGGGAGCCCTTGCGCACGCTGCTGACCAGCGATCGCGACACCGCGGCGACCCTGGTCAACGCGATGCTCGCCGAGCACCGGGCGGTGCCGCGACTCGTCCGACACGACGGCTGGGACTACCACATCCACGCGATCGACGACGACGCCCCGTTCGCCGCACGGGTGGCCGTCGAGTCGGCCATGGCGGTGCTCGACGTCGTGCGTGCCGACGAGATGAGCCGGCTGTCGATCTGCGCCGACGACACCTGCGACGGCCTCGTGCTGGACCTGTCGCGCAACCGGTCCAAGCGCTTCTGCAGTGTCTCGTGCGGCAACCGGGTGGCGGTGGCCGCCTACCGCGCCCGACGAAGCTGATCACGGCTGATCGCGCCCGGTCGGACGAACGGCTAGGGTCCGAACGTCCGATCTCGGCCCGGAGCTGCTGTCGCGCGGAGGGACCCCCGACGTTGAACCCGCTGAACCCGCTCAGCAAGGTCGTCGCGGCCGCCCGCGGGCCGGTCCAGGCGGTGAACAAGGCGCTCACCCGCCCCGCCGCGCACACCCCGCACGCGCTGGCGCGCATGCTGCGGCGCGGCTCGCTCGCCGATGCCGTCCGCGGCCGGATCGTGCTGATCACGGGTGCGTCGTCCGGGATCGGGCACGCGACCGCGGTGCGGATCGGGGCGGCGGGCGGCACCGTCGTGCTGGTCGCCCGCGGGGAGGAGAAGCTGCGCGCGACGGCGGCCGAGGTCGAGGCGGCCGGCGGCACCGCGCACGTGCATCCCTGCGACCTCACCGACATGGACGCGATCGACGCGCTCGTCGCCGACGTGCTGGAGCAGCACGGCCGCGTGGACGTGCTGGTGAACAACGCCGGCCGCTCGATCCGCCGCTCACTGGCGCTGTCCTACGAGCGCTTCCACGACTTCGAGCGCACCATGCAGCTCAACTACTTCGCCCCGCTGCGGCTGATGCTCGGGATCCTGCCCGGTATGCGGGAGCGCAGGTTCGGGCAGGTCGTCAACATCTCCTCGATCGGTGTGCAGACCAAGGTGCCGCGGTTCGGCGCCTACATCGCCTCCAAGGCGGCGCTGGACACCCTCTCCGACGCGTTCCAGGCCGAGACGCAGGATGAGGGCGTGCGGTTCACGACCGTGCACATGCCGCTCGTCCGCACGCCGATGATCGCCCCGACCACCCTGTACGACAACTTCCCCACGCTCACGCCGGAGGAGGCGGGCGCCGTCGTCTGCGACGCGATCGTCTCGCGGCCGCGGCGGTTCAGCCCGGCGTTCGGGCGGGTCGCCTCGTTCGCCGACTCGATCACGCCCGAGATCATGGACTTCGTCCGCAACCAGGGCTTCAAGATGTTCCCCGACTCGGCCGCTGCCAAGGGGCGGCCCCCCGCGTCGGGAGACGGCGAACAGGGGCGCGCGGACGAGGAGTCCGTGGCCCGGCGGGTCTTCGTCGAGTTCACCAACGGCAACCACTGGTAACGAGGCCTTCCATGTCCCTGCCCCGCCCCAACCCGAACGCCCACGTCGTCGTCACCGGCGCGTCCTCCGGCATCGGCACCGAGCTGGCCCGCGGATTCGCTGCGCGCGGACACAACGTCGTGCTCGTGGCGCGCCGCCGCGACCGGATGGAGGTGCTGGCCACCGAGCTGCGCGACGCCCACGGCGTCGACGTCGAGGTGCGCGAGTGCGATCTCGGTGACCCGATCGACCGGGCGGCACTCGCGTCCGACCTGCGCGCGGGCGAGCGCGCGGTTGCGGGCCTGTGCAACTGCGCCGGGTTCGGCACCGCCGGCACGTTCCACCAGCTGCCGCTCGGTCGGGAGCTGGCCGAGGTCGAGCTGAACGCCGCGGCGATCGTGGAGCTCACCCATGCGGTGCTGCCTGCGATGGTGTCCGCCGGTTCGGGCGCGGTGATGAACGTGGCCTCGATCGCCGGCTACCAACCCATCCCCGGGATGGCCGTGTACGCGGCGACGAAGGCGTTCGTGCAGACGTTCTCCGAGTCGGTGCACGAGGAGCTGCGCGGCACCGGCGTCTCGTGCACGGTGGTCTGCCCCGGCCCGGTGCCCACCGAGTGGGCCGAGATCGCCGGCGCGCAGGCCGTGATGATCGGACCGACGCAGGTCTCGGCCGTCGACGTCGCGGCCGCCGCCATCGCCGGGGTCGAGCACGGCCGGCGCTCGGTGGTTCCCGGGCTCGTCCCGAAGATCATGGGGCTCGGTGGCCGCTTCACTCCGCGGTCGGTGCTGCTGCCGGTGCTGAGCGCAGGCCGCAAGCTGCGCGGCAACGCGAGCTGAACCCCCTCAGAGGTCGATCGACGCCCACACGGTCTTGCCGGCGGAGTAGCGCCGCACTCCCCAACGCCCGAGCGCGTTCACGACGAGCAGGCCACGACCGCGGTGCTGGCCGAGCCGGGAGGTGCCGAGGGTCAGCGGGGCGTCGGCCGCGCCGTCGTCGACCTCGACGGTGAACAGGGCGTCGGTGGCCGAGATCCGCACGGTCCGCGGGCCGGGTGCGTGCTCGATCGCGTTGCTGGCGAGCTCGGTGGAGATCAGCTGGGCATCGGCCATGGCGTCGGGGACCGCGATCACGTGTGCGCGGATCCAGCGCCGCAGCTCAGTGAGGGCCTCCGCGCCGGCGATGCTGCGCTCCAGGTCGACCGGCGGACGCCGGGTCGCGCCGTCGCCGGGTCCTGGGGAGCCGACTCGTTCCACACACGGGATTCGCCCGGCGCGCTTCGGTCGTTACGGCGCGGAGACGGCCGTCGCGACCGTAGTGTCCTGGGTCACGCCCGCTTGTCGAGCTCCCGATCACGCATCTCGCGCACCGCGGCCTGGTCGGCGATGCGCTGCGCGTAGTCGTGGCGGGCCTCGTGATCGACGCCGGTCAGAGCCCTGGTGTCGTCGACGATCCGGCGCACCAGGCGCATCAGCGGCTCCGGCGTGAGGGCGTCGACCAGGTCGAACACCGCGAGCCAGCCGGGCACCGGGATCTCCGCGCGCCGCGTGCGGACGCTGCCGACCACGGCCCGGGCCACGTCGTCGGGCTCCACGGTCGGCAACAGCCTGCCGAGGGTGACCCCGGACGCCAACCCGGTGCGCACCGCGGCGGGCAGCACGGTGCTCACGCTGACCCCGCTCTCCGCGTACTCGGCGCGGACCGCGCGCGAGAGCCCCAGCGCCGCGAACTTGCTCGCGTTGTAGACCGCCATCCCGGGCAGCGGCAGCTTCCCCGCCATCGACGCGACGGTCACCAGGTGCCCGCTGCCGCGTTCGAGCATCTGCGGCAGCACCAGTCGCATCCCGTGGATCACGCCGCGGACGTTCACGTCGAGCGTGGTGGCGTCCAGTGCCTCGGCCTGCTCCACGAACCCACCCAGCGGCATCACGCCCGCGTTGTTCACCAGCACGTCGATCCGACCGAAGCTGCTGGTCACGGCGGCCACGCAGGCGGCGAACGACGCCCGGTCGGCGACGTCGACGCCGTAGGCGTGCGCATCCGTGGCGGCGGCGGCCTCCTCGGCTGCGGGGAGATCCAGGTCGGCCAGGCAGACCGTGGCACCCCGCTCGCGGAACAGGGCGCCGGTGGCGCGGCCGATACCGCGCCCACCTCCCGTTACGAGCACGACGGCGCCGTCGAGATCGATCGGTGGGTAGCTCACGATGCGCCTCCGCGTCCGGCCGATCCCGCCCTGGGAGGAATCGACGGTAGCAGCGATCTACCGGTGAGTACCTGCTCGGGAACTCCGCAGCTCCTGTCGGGCCCGTCGCGTAGGTTCGTCTGCGGGGGTGGGTGGCGCACAAGCTGGGTACCCGCCCCGTACGACCTGCAAGGAGGTGACCGGTGCCCGCTCGCCCCGGAGACCACTGCGCCGCTACACGGCGCACACCGTGAGCGACGCCGAACGCGACCAACGCGCCGCTGAGCTGCGGGACAACGTCCGCGACGACCTGGACGCCGCCGAGCCGCCGGCGCCGCGCGACGTGGTGGAGGCCGCCGAGGCCCGCGCCGCCGAGATCAGCACCCCGGCGCTGCCGCTCGGGGAGCCGGGGCGGCCGTTGAACCGTCGCTCCCCGTTCGTCATCGGGATGGCGGGGGCCGCCGGCGTCGCCGTCACGGCGCTGGCCGCCGAGCTGATCATCGTCGCGCGCGACGTGCTGGTGCTGATCGGGCTGGCACTGTTCCTGGCGATCGGTCTGGAGCCTGCGGTGGCGTGGCTGACGCGGCGCCGCTTCCCGCGCTGGGCCGCGGTGACGATCGTGGTGCTGGGCCTACTGGGCGCGTTCGGCGGGTTCCTCGGGGCGGCGATCCCGCAGCTGGTCACCCAGGCGACGCTGTTCGTCACGCAGGTGCCCTCCTACCTGCAGGACTTCCAGGCCGACAACGCGTGGTTCCGAGATCTCGACGCGCGGTTCCACATCGCCGAGAGCCTCACGGCGCTGGCGAGCGGTGGCGCGTTGGAGCTGTTCAACGGCATCCTCGGGGCCGGCGCCATCGTGTTCGACGTGCTGTCCAGCACCCTGATCGTGATCGTGCTCTTCGTCTACTTCCTCGGCGACTTCCCGCGGATCCGCCGCGGCCTGCACCGCGCGGTGCCCAACACGCGGCGCCCCCGGTTCATCCTGATCTCCGACGAGGTGTTCGCGAAGGTCGGCGCGTACGTGCTGGGGATCATGGTGTGTGCGGTGATCGCGGGCACGTCGTCGCTGCTGTGGACCGTCGCGCTCGGGGTGCCGTTCCCGCTGCTGCTGGCGATCATGGTGATGCTGCTCGACGTGATCCCGGTGATCGGCACGTCGGTCGCGGGCATCGTCTGCACCCTGGTGGCGTTCACCGTCTCCCCCGGCACGGGCATCGCCACCGCGATCTTCTTCCTCGTCTATCGCGTCGTGGAGGACTACGTGCTCGTCCCGCGCATCGTCGGACGGGCCGTCGAGGTGCCGGCGCTGCTGACGATCGTCGCGTTGCTGCTCGGCGGCGTGCTGCTCGGGGTGATCGGCGCGGTCGTGGCTGTGCCCGTCGGGGCGGCGATCCTGCTCGTGGCCAAGGAGGTCGTGGTTCCGCGGTTGGACGCCACCTAGTGGCCCGGACGGCTCGCCATAAGGTCGGGTCATGACCATGACTGGTACGTCGACAAGAGGGCCCAGGCCGTTGCGCTTCGGTGCCGTTGCTCCGATTGCGACCGCCGTGTCGACGTGGCACGACCGGTTGCGTGGCTTGGCCGACAGCGGCTACTCGACGATCTTGATGCCCGATGTGCCGCAGTGGCAGCCTGCGCCGGGTCCTGCGCTGGCCGTCGCCGCAACCATCACCGACCTTCGAGTGGGCACCTGGGTGTACGCGTCACCGGTGCGGCCGGCATGGATCACCGCGTGGGAAGCGCACTCGCTGTCCGTGCTCACGGATGGTCGGTTCGAGCTGGGCATCGGTACCGGGCGGCCCGGGATCGGAGAGCAGCTCCGCGAGCTGGGACTGCCGGACGTCCCCTCGAGCCAACGATTGGACCAGGTGCGTGAGGTCGTCACGGCTCTGCGGGAACTCGACGGCTCGGACCGCCACACCCCGCTGGCGATGGCTGTGGGTGGCCCGAAGGCCCAAGCGCTGGCGGCCGAGATCGCCGACACCGTGACCTTCGTGACGCCGCAGACCGAGGCGCGGATCGAGACGACGCGACGGGTGCGCGAGTTCGACAACAGCCGCGACATCGAACTCGCGTTGCACGTGCCGGTGATCGGCGACCTGGTTGCTGCGTTCATGGCAGGACCCGACACGGATCCCGCCGCTGTCCGTGCTGCGGACTCGCTGGCCTTCCTGCCGAGTGACCCCTCGGTGGCAGCCGAGGAGATCCAACGGCGACGTGCGGAGATCGGCTTCTCCTACTTCGTCTTCGGAGCCGACGTCACTTCGTCTTCGGAGCCGACTCGCCGATGCCCTCGCCTCCGGTAGTCGCTGAGCTGGCCGGGCGGTAGCCGCCCTTCTAGAGGGCACCAGCCAGGTACCGCTGCTCCCTGGTTGCCGGCCGCGGACGGGCGCAGGGCGACCACGTGGACGAGACACCTATGGCCCCCGGCCTGCTCGACGGCAAGGTCGCCTTCATCACGGGCGCCGGCCGCGGCATCGGCGCCGCGGCGGCGCGCCTCTTCGCCCAGGAGGGCGCCCGGGTCCTGCTCGCGGCCCGGACGGAGGCGCAGCTGAAGGCGGTGGCCGAGGAGATCCGGGCGGCCGGCGGCACGGCGGAGTACGTGGTGTGCGACCTGGCGGACGCGCCGAGCGTGCGCAGCGCCGTCGATCGCGCCGTGGCGCTGTTCGGCCGGCTCGACGTCGCCTTCAACAACGCCGGGACGGGCCAGCCGCCCGGCCCGATGGACCAGCTCTCCGAGGCCGATTTCGACCGCGTCCACGGCGTGAACCTCAGGGGCGTCTGGCTGGCGATGGTGGCCGAGGTCGCGGCAATCCGGGCCACTGCCGGGACGGGCGCGATCGTGAACAACTCGTCCGTCGGCAGTCACCGGAGCAACCCCGAGCTGCCCGCCTACGGTGCGTCGAAGCGGGCGGTCAACAGCCTCACCGAGTCCGCGGCCGCCACCTACGGCCCGGAGGGCATCCGCGTCAACGCCGTCGCCCCGGGGCACACGCGGACCGAGATGATCCGCGCCTGGGAGGAGGCGACGCCCGGGCTCCGCGACCGGCTCACGGCGCTCACCCCGCTGCGCCGCGCGGCCGAGCCGGCGGAGATCGCGCAGGCCGCGGCCTGGCTGCTCAGCGACCGCGCGTCCTACGTGACGGGTGCTGTGCTGCGCGTCGACGGCGGCGCCGGGGTCTGACCGATGAGCGGCACGTCCCGCGTGAACAGGCGGAACCCGACGCTGTAGTAGAGCTCGCGGGCCGCTGGATGCCCCGGCGCGCCCAGGCAGGCGACGGTCGCGTAGGTGGCCCCGGCCGCGCGCGCCAGCTGCATCCCGTGCAGGAGCATCGCTCGTCCCAGCCCGCGGCGCCGGAAGCCCGGATGCGTCCCGACCGGTTCGAACTCGACCGTGCGATTCCACTCGTCGAGCCACATGATCGTGGACGACGCCATCGTCGCGTCCGGCGCTTCCACGAGGATGTGCAGGTCGGTGCGGTAGGCCTTGGTCCGTCGGACGCCGTCGTACGACTCGGCCGAGTACGTCGAGCGGGGCCAGGCGTCCACGTGGGCCTGGACGGCGGCCGCCGGCCCGACCTCGTCGGCGGTGCGGAACCGGAAGCCCGCCGGGAGCACCGGCTCCTCGATGTCGGAGAGGTCGCGCTCGTTGAGCTGGGTCCAGGATCCGGTGTCGCCGAGCGCGGCCGGGTCCGGCAGGTAGCCGTGCGCCGCCCACCGCTGCAGGCCGAACTCGTCGGAGGCGCTCGGCAGCACCGTCCGCTCGAGATCCGCCGCGACGCCGTCGAACCAGTCGATCACCTCGTCCACCAGCCCGGCGTGGTCGGGATGGACCTGGTACGCCAGGTACGCGCCGGTGACGTGTCGGTGCGGCAGCTGGGCCCAGCCCCACGCCACCAGATCACCGTCGGCGAACCACAGCCGGCGCGGCCGGGACGCACCGAGGGCGGCGTGGCCCTTGCCCCAGTTCCAGGCCAGCTCGCCGAACGACGCGTCGCTGTTCACCACGTCGGGTCGGCTGGCGGTGATCCGCTGCGCCAGTCCCTGCATGAGCTCCACGTCCGCGGCGGTCAGGAGCTCGTGCTTCGCCATGGTGGGCACTGTGTCAGGACTCAGCACGCCGGTCCGACCGGATTACCGCGCCGAGAGCGTGAGCTCCCAGCTGAGCCGGCCGTCGGTCGGAATCGTGGCCGGCGTGCCTGGACCGGCGAGATCGGCGGCGGTGCCCAGCATCGGTTCCACTCCGATCGAGCGGTACGGGCCGGCGGCCGGCCAGCCACGCAGGTTGCGCCACAGCAGGAGCGAGCACTCCGCGTCGCCGGCGAGCACCCGCCAGGACAGCGCCAGCGCGTCCAGCCCGTCGACGATGGTCGCGGCCGCGCAGCCGGGCAGGACGGCCGCCACTGCGGTGCCGTCGTCGGGGCCGAGCGCGTCCAGGCCCGACGGCCACGCCACGGTGCCTACCGGGCCGTTGAGCAGGTGCGCCGTCGTGGCCGCAGCCTCCAGCCGCGCCTGCTCCGAGACGTCCAGCAGCAGGTGGACGGCGTGCACGATCGGGGTGCCGGGCGGCCCGCAGACCTCGTAGGTGACGGTGCTGCCGCGGATTTCCCGCCGCAGCGTCAGAGCCCCGGTGCGGACCGTGCCGGCACGCCACTCCCTCGTCCAGACGTCGCCGTGATCGGGCACGCCCCGCACGGTCGGGAAGCACTCCTCCCCGCCGCCGGCGTCGACGAAGGCGGCACCCGGCCCCACCGCCGCCCGGGCGTCGGCGACCGCGGGATTGCGCCACAGCCATTCCCTGGTCGGGGTGCGGAGCGAGGTCCAGCGGCCGCCGTGCCGCTCGTCGACCTCAACCGTCAGCGGGTACACGGTCCACCACGACGACGTCGCAGTCGGGCGCCAACGCGAACGGCACGGCCAGGCCGCTCACCGCGAGCGTGGCGCCGGAGGCCACCGTTCCCCCGTCGGTGCGGTAGGTGCCGCCCGGCTCCAAGCCGGTCAGCCGCACCTGGGCCGCACCGACGCCGGGACGCGCCCACACGAGCACGACGGTCCGCTCCCCCAGCGTGTACTGCACGGCGCACCAGGGATCTCCCGGTGCGCCGTGCCGTGTCACCTCGCCGCCGAGGATCACCGGCCGCAGGTCCTTGTAGCGCGCCACCAGCTGCTGCGCCCGGGTACGGACGGGTTCGTCCCAGGCCAGCACATCCGCGCCGATCCCCAGCACACCCGCCATCGCCACCACGAACCGGAACTCCTGGCTCGCCGACGCGGTGTCGAGCCGGTCCGGCTCATCGGTGACCCAGGAGCTCATCACCGAGGGCGGGTACGCGGAGAGGAAGCCGTGTTGGATGGCCAGCCGGTCGCGCGGGCCGGTCTCGTCGCTGGGCCACACCACATCGGCACGGGCGAGCACGGCGTTGTCGATGCGCCCGCCGCCGCCCGCGCACGCCTCCACCGTGACGTGCGGGAACTCGTCCCGCAGCAGGTCCATCAGCCGGTGGTAGGCGCGGGTGTGCGCGATGCTCCATGCCCGCCCGCGCGGGTCGCCCGGGCGGCCGCCGTCGGTGACTGCCCGGTTCATGTCCCACTTCAGGTACGTGATCGGCTGCTCGGTCAGCAGCCGGCGCAGCGTCACCGCCGCCCAGGCCTCCACCTCTGGCCGGCCGAGGTCGAGCACGTACTGGTTGCGCATGGTCAGCAGCGGCCGCTCACCGGCCCGGTAGACCCAGTCCGGGTGCGCGCGGTAGAGCTCGCTGTCCGGGTTCACGGCCTCCGGCTCGATCCACAGCCCGAACCGCATGCCCCGCGCCAGCACCCCCTTGACCAGCGGTTCGAGACCGTCGGGGAACTTGTCGGGGTCGACGTGCCAGTCGCCGAGCCCGGCCTTGTCGCTGGTCCGCCCGACGAACCAGCCGTCGTCGACGACGAAGACCTCGGCGCCCAGGTCGGCCGCCACGTCGGCGAGCGCGAACTGGTGCTCCACCCGCACGTCGAAGCCGGTGGCGTACCAGGAGTTGTAGACGACGGGCGGCGGTGCGCCCGGCCGCGCGAGCTGCGTGCGCTGCGCGCGCTGGTAGGTGTGCCAGGCCCGGGCCAGACCGGCGGGCCCGTCCGGGCTCCAGGTGCCCAGCAAGTTCGGGGTCTTGAACTCCTCCCCCGGCGCCAGCGTGATCACGGCCGTCTCGTCGTCGACGCCCGCGCTCACCCGCACCACCTCGCGGAACGGCACGGCGTCGGCCTGCAGCCGCCACGACCCGCTCCACGCGAGCGCGATCCCGAACGCCTCGTCCGACCCGTTCCGCGAACGGAGGGCGACCACCGGGGCGTACTCGTGCGAGGTGATCCCCTGCCGGCTGCCCAGCCGCAGCTGCCCGGCCGGTAGGTCCACCTCGGCCGGCGTGAACTCCCGCGACCACGTCCCGACCAGCGTCGACACCCGCGCACCCGGGCCGACCGGCACGTTCCAGCCCGCCCCGAACGCCCGCGTGAGGGCCACCTCGTGGCGGGTGGAGCGGATCACCGCCCAGCGCTCCACCACGTCGTGCGCCGGCGACGTGCGCCAGTGCAGGGTGACCTCGACGCCGGTCTGCTCGTCGACGAGCGACGCGCGCAATGCGTGCTCGTCCCCGTCCATCGATCGCAGCTCCAGCCGCGCACCGTCGACCGGGCCCTGCACCAGCAGCTCCGACGTCTGCGCGTGCCTGGTGCCACCGGCCGCGAACTCCAGCGGGGCGACGTCGGCCGCCGTCTCGAACGACGCCCGCCGGACCGACGCCGGCGGGGGCGGGCGGTCGGGATCGCCCCAGTGCTCCAGCACCGGCCCGTCCGCCGACGAGCCGACGACGTAGACGGAGCGGGCCGTGCGCAGGACGTGGCTCACTTGTTCGAGCCCACCAGCAGCCCGGAGACGAACTGCTTCTGGAACAGGAAGAACACCAGCGCCGTCGGCACCGCGGCCACGAGCGACCCGGCGGCGATCACGTTCCACGAGCTGGAGAAGCCGCCCTGCAGGTTCAGCAGCGCCGCGGTGATCGGGAACTTCGACTCGGTCCGCAGGACCGTCATCGCCCAGATCAGGTCGTTGAAGATCCAGGTGGTGGCCAGTGCCGCGAGCGCTGCGAGTGCCGGCCGGCACAGCGGCAGCACCACGCTCCAGAACGTCCGCGCGGGACCGGCGCCGTCGAGCACCGCCGCCTCGAACACCTCGGACGGCAACGAGCGCATGAACCCGTGCAGGACGAACGTGTAGAAGCCCAGCCCGAACCCGACCTGCACGACGACCAGCGCGAGCAGCGTGTCGTAGATCCCCAGCGACTGGGCGATCCGGGAGACGGGGATCAGCAGGATCTGCGGCGGCAGCAGGTTGCCGGCCAACATGAACAGCAGGATCGTGCGCCGGAACGGGATGCGGAACCGGGCCAGCGCGAACGCCGCCACAGCGCTCAGCGCCAGCGTCACGACGACGGTCGCCACCGTGACGATCGCACTGTTGACCAGGGCCTCCGCCACCCTGCCCCCGCCGAACGCGGTGGCGAACCCCTCGAGGGAGAACGACGTCGGCAGCGCACCGAGCCCGCGCGCGGCGATGTCATCGAAGCTGCGCACGGCGATCAGCACCGCGAAGACGATCGGCGCCAGCCACAGCAGCGTGAACGGCACCATGATCGCGTGGAACCACCCGGACCGCGGTCGGTTGATCACGCTCATGACACGTCCTCCGAACGGGCCTGGCGGACGAGGTAGGTGATGATGAACGCGATCGCCAGCAGGAAGATCACGACGGCGATCGCCGACCCGTAGCCGAGGTTCACCAGGGTGAACCCCTGCTGGAACATGTAGGTCGAGAGCAGCTGGGTCGTGTTGTACGGGCCGCCGCGCGTCATCGCCCACACGATGTCGAACGTGCGCAGCGAGTCGATCACCGTGACGGCGAAGACCACCGTGTTCACCCCGCGCAGCTGTGGCATCACCACCCGCCAGAACCGCTGCCAGGCGCTCGCGCCGTCGACGGCGGCGGCCTCCTCCAGCGTCGGGTCGCAGCCCTTCAACCCGGCCAGGTACAGCACCATGATGTAGCCGACCTGCCGCCAGACCGCCGCGATCAGCACGGCGTACAGCGCGGTGTCCGGGTCGGCCAGCCACTGCCGCGACCAGTCGCCGAGGCCGAGCCCGTGCAGGCCGGCGTCGATCGGCCCGTCCGGCTGGTACATGACCCGCCAGAACAGGCCCGTGACGGCGAGCGAGACGACCATCGGCAGGTAGATCGCGCTGCGGTAGAAGCCCACGGCCTTCCCGGGCCGGTTGAGCGCCACCGCCAGCCCGAGCCCGCCGATGACCGAGAGCCCGCCGAACCCGACCACCCAGATCACGTTGTTGACCAGTGCGGTGTGGAACACCGGGTCGGCGACGAGCCGCTCGTAGTTGGCGAAGCCGACCGGCTGCGCAGCGCCGACGCCCTTCCAGCTGGTGAACGACAGCGAGAAGCTGTTGAACGCCGGCCAGAACACCCAGAAGAGCTCTGCGGCCAGCGGCACCGCCAGGAACACCCAGACCAGCACGGGCACCCTCGCGAGCACACCGCGCCGCCGAGGGGGACCGGGATCGGTCGCCCGCGCCGGGCGAGGGCGCGCGACCGTTCCGGTGGTCATGACGTGAAGACCTGCCGGGCCGCCGCCTGCCAGTTCCGCTGCGCGGCACCGATGTCCGACGGGTCGGCGAGGAACTTGGTGAGCGCGGCGTCGGCGGTGGTCTGCAGGGCGTCACTGGAGTCCCGGTTGAAGAACTGGGTGATCTCCTTGGTGTCGTTCAGGAGCTTGATGCCCTTCTGCACCAGCGGGCTGAACGTGGACGTGTCGATGTCGGGCGAGGTCGGCATGTTCGACCCGCCGGATTTCTGGATGTACTCCTGCTGCGCCGGCGCCGAGGCCAGGTAGGACAGCAGCTGCTTGGCCCCGTCAGGGTTCTTGCTGCCGGCGGCGGCGAAGAAGCCGTCGGTGGGCGCCTCCTCCGCGCTGGGCACGGCCGGGTTGATCGGCGGCACGGAGAAGAAGTCCAGGTCGGCCTGCTGGTCCTTCGGGAAGTACTGGGTGCAGAACGCACCGACGAGGTACATGGCGGCCTCGTTGTTGACCATCGGCTGCACGGCCTGCTGGGAGTCCCACGAGGTCTGGTTCGGGTGGAAGTACGGGATCAGCCGCTTGTACTGGTCGAGGACGTCCGTGATCTGCTTGTCCTCGAACGAGTGCTTCCCGGCGAGCAGCTCGCGGTGGTAGGTCGCCCCGTTGATCCGCAGGTTCAGGTAGTCGAACCAGCCCGACGTCATCCACGCAGTGGAGCCGATACCGTTGGTCAGCGGGTGGATACCGCGGGCCTTGAGCTGGTCGCACAGCGCGATGAACCCGTCCCACGTGGTCGGTGGCTGGATCCCCCACTGCGTGAACGCGGACTTCTTGTAGAACACCGACCACCAGTAGTAGCTGGTCGGAACGAAGATCGCCTTGCCGTCGGCGGACGTGGAGAGCGCCTTCAGCGCCGGGGAGAAGTTCGCGCACGCGCCGCCGGGCGCCCACAGGTCGGAGAGATCCAGCAGCAGGCCCTGCTGGGCGTAGGTGTTCGCGACCGACCCGGCGTACCAGGCGAGCACGTCCGGCGGGGTGGAGCTGGAGAGGTAGGTCGAGAGCTGGGCGCGGAACTGCTCGGTCGCGACCGAGTTCAGGGTGGTCTTCGGCCCCGGAAAGGCGGCCACCACCGACTCCAGCGCGGCCTTGGGGCCGGTGTCCTGGATCGAGGACTGCAGGGTCAGCGTGGTGGCGGAACCGGCCGGCGCACCGGCGTCCGCGCCGCTGCCGACGCAGCTCGCCAGCAACGGGACCGCTCCGACGGCGGCCGATCCGATCAGGAACCGGCGGCGGGACATGTTCATGACGACCTCCTGGACGCCGACGTTGGCGCGGTAGCGGAGATGAAGAGGGCACTGCATTCCTGCTGGAGCGCGATCTCGTCCCACATGGGGTGCTGAGGTGCGGCGTTGGAGCAGACGACCGTGCCCCAGGCACCGAGGCGGGCGGCCTCGCGGACGGCGAGCCGGCAGATCTCGGCCCCGACCGGACCTTCCTCGAACTGACCGTGCAGCGGGGTGTAGCCGACCCAGCCCTCGCCGAGCACGAGCGGCACGCCGTGCGCGGCGGCCCAGTCCGCGGCGATCTCCAGCCAGGTGCGGAGCTTGTCGGTCATCGCGAGGCGGTGCTCGCCGTAGTGGTCGTAGAGCCAGCGGTCGAACGCGGCCGGGTCGGTCCAGTCGTGCACGTACACCTCGGCCTGCCGGATGATCGTCGCCTGCATCCGCCAGGCGTGCTCGGCCGGTACCGCCCACTCGACGACGGGTGGGGCGTCGGGCCGCAGGATCGCCGCCGCGGCGGCCTCCTGCGGGAACTCCTCGACGGGCCGACGCAGCCCGAACTCCTCGATCAGCGCGCCGAGCACCCCGTACACGTAGGGATGGACGGCGAGCACGTCGATGTTGGACGGGATGCCGCGCATGCCCGCGTGCGGCACGCCGCCGTAGTTCACGGTGATCGGCCGCCCGGGATGGCGGGCGCGGAACCGCTCGACCGCCTTCTCCAGCGCCGGCCCCAGCTCGACGACGGCGTCGCTGCCAGCCGGCTGGCCCTCGGTGAGGTGCCCGACCTGCACCTCGTTGTGGATCTCGGTGTACGCGACCACGTCGGCGAGACCCTCGGCCACCAGCAGGTCCATCAGGTCGGCGTGGGCGTCCGCCAGGCGCTCGGGACGCTCGGCCGGCGGCACCGCGCGCAGGGTGTCCCACCAGTCGGATGTGGCGGCGAACGCCGAGCTCTGCTGGTACTCCCACGAGGAGACGATCACCCGCACGCCGTGCCGCTGCGCGGCCTGGAAGAACGCGAGCAGGTGCGCCCGCGCGTCGATGGTCGTCTCGGCCTTGACGTCGTACCAGCGCAGGCCCTGGCCGTACCCGCCGCCGAGCGGGCCCAGCCGCAGCGCGGTCGTGTCGAGCCCGGAACCGAACAGCAGGAACGGCATCGCGCAGATCCGCACGGTGTTGTAGCCGCGCTCGAGCGCCTGCGTGAACGCGGCGTCGAGATCAGCGAACGGCTCCCCTTCTCCGGTGCGGACGTACCAGGAGAAGTCCCAGAGCGAGATGACGAGCTTGTCGGGCGTCATTGCACCTCCAGCGGATCACGAGCAGTGGTGAGAGCTGCGGACAGGTCGAGGGCGTCCGTGTGGTGCGGGTCCTCGGCGAGCAGCGTGTCGAGCCGCTCGCGGGCCTTCTCGGGCGCCCCGTCGAGCACGTCGAGCTGGGCGCGGAGGAACAGGACGCGCCGGCGCTGCGCCTCTGCCGGGTCCTCGGTGAACAGCAGCATCGACGGCAGTGAGGTGGCGAAGTAGTCGACGACGGCAGGGCTCCCGGCCAGCTCGTCGACGAACTTCCGCAGCGATCCGGTCAGCTCGGCGGCCTCGGCGTCGCGACCGAGCCGGCGCAGGGCCAGCACCGTCGAGGAGGTGGCCTCGGAGTGCGGCTGGGCGCTCATCGCGAGGAAGTCGCCGCGGTCTGCTGCGGCGCGCTCCCACGCGGCGGCGGCGTTGCGGTGCTCGCCGGCCTCGGCGTGCACGTCGCCGAGCAGGAGGTGCAGGGCCGCAGTGGACGCCAGCGGATGCCGCGCCTCGCCGAGCGACGCCGGCGGATCCAGCGCCGCGGCGGGGTCCCGGGTGCGCCGGCAGAGCCGGTCCCACACCCGCAGCACCTCCCCCTCGCCGCCCTCCCACGGCTGGAACGCGCGGCCGAGCAGAAGTGCGCGCGCCGCGTCCACCCGCCCGGCGGTGAGCAGGAGGTCGGCGAGCACGATCGTGGCGTCGTCCCGGGTCTCGACGAGCTCGCGGTTATCCAGCAACCGGGCGAGCCGGTCCCCGGGCGGCACGCCGAGCCGCGCGTCGAGCCGGTCGCTCTCCACGAGCAGCTTCGCGTCCGGGCCGGCGACGGCCAGCGCCCGGTCGTAGGCGCGGCGGGCGGCGACGGGATCTCCGAGGTGGTTGTAGGACGCGAGGCCGATGTTGCGCCACACCACCGGATCGGACGGATCGAGCTCGGCGCTCGTGCGCCAGGCGGCCAGCGCGTCGGCGGCCCGACCGACGCCGTAGCGCCAGTGCCCGAGCAGCTTCCAGGCGACGGCATCGCGCGGGTTTGCGACGACCGCGGCCTCCAGCGCGAGCGCGTCGTCGAGGCGACCGGGGAAGCACCACGTCGTGTCGTTGGGCTCCGGCCGTGCGCCGGTGAGCGCGGCCCGGTGATAGGCGATCAGTGGGCCGGCGGCGGTCTGGCCGACGGCCCGGTGTGGCTCGCGCTCGGACGCGACGTCCAGCACGCGCAACGCGGCGGCGGTCTCGCCGATCCCGGCGTACTCCAGCGCGACGTCGAGGCAGGTCTGGGCGTCGCCGGACGGGTACAGGCCGGCGAGATCACGCGTCCAGGCGTCGAGCGGATCGAGGGCGAGATCTGCATCGGCTTCGCGCCCGGTCCGGCGCAGCAGCACCGTCCGAAGCGCGCGGGCCTGCAGGTGCTCCGGCTCGGTGCGCAGCACATCGGCGAGCCGGAGCAGGCCGTCGGCGTCCCGGCCGGCGGCGGCGTCGAGGCGCGCCATCCGGTAGCCGGCGGCGGCCCGCCACGCGCGCGTCCAGGAAGCGGCCGCGAACCGGTCGTAGGCCTCGTCGGTCCCGCCCGAGCGCTCCAGCACGAGCCCGAGCAGGTAGAACGCGGTGGTGTCGGCCGGGTTGGCGTTGAGCGTCGTGAGCCGGTCGATCGCCGACCGCAGCAGGGCCTCCGCCCCGGCGAGGTCACCGCGCCGGTAGGCCCGATCGGCCAGCCCGACGTTGCTGGCGACGTGCCCCGGGTCGCGACGCAGCGCCTCCCGCCAGTACGGCTCCGGCGAACGCGTGGCGTGCCGGTACTGCTGCAGGTGCGCCGCGACGACCGCCAACTCCTCCACCGTCGCGACGTCCGCGGGTGCGGCCGGCTCGCGCGCCGGCAGCACCTCGACGGCGTCGGGCACCTCGGCATCCCAGGTCACGAGGTCGGCATCGCCGTGGCGGACGAGCACCCGGGCCGGGGCGAAGGGCAGCGTCGCGAGGTACGGGCGACCGGGGGCGATGTCGGCGGTCAGCTCCGTGACGGTGCCCGCGGCGTCGACGGCCCGGACCACGCACCCGTCGCGGGGCGCCGTGACGGCCACGCCGACCTCCGCACCGTCGACCCGCACGGCGGCCTCGACGGTGGCCGCCTGAACCGGTCCGATCTCCTGGATCGGGTACCAGACCTGCGAGAACACCTTCGTCTCGCCGGGGGCGATGTGGGCGAAGTCGGGCTGGTTGTCGGTGAACACCCCGGCCATCAGCTCGACGTAGTGCGCGCCGTCGTCGGCGAGGTTGCGGTCCCACGCGTGCCCGAACGGCGCGTTGCCCCAGGTCCACTGCTTCTTGCCGACGGACACCCGGCGATCGGCGACGTGCACGAAACCGGCGCGGGCCGCGTGGTCGTAGCCGCCGAAGAAGCCTTCGCGGCTGCCGGCACACATGTACGAGGTCGGGACCGGGATGTTGCGGTACCAGTCCAGCCGGTCGCCACCCGTCCCGTGCAGTGCCGGGTAGTCGACGCCGTAGTAGGGACGGTCGGCGGCCGGGAACGCGGTCACCGCGCGGCGGGCGTGGTCGGCCACCAGCCGCACGTCGCGGGGGAAGAACGACTGGTAGTGCTCGTCGACGCGGGCCGCGACGTTGGCCCACCACAGGAACGTCTGCGGCAGCTCGCTGCGGTTGTACAGCCGGACCCGCAGCTCGATGACGGCGCGATCGGGGTGCAGCCGCACCCCGTGCATCCCCTTCATGCGCGTGAACGGGTCGTGGTCGGAGCACCAGACCGTCACGGCGCCGTCGGGTTCGTGCTCGATCTCCACGTCGGTCGGCAGGAACGTGGCCGGGCGGTGGTGCTGCGGCCAGTTCAGCTCCACCCCGCCCGCGATCCAGGGCCCGGCCAGCCCGACGAGGGCGGGCTTGATCACCGGGTTGCGGTAGAAGAAGTCGTAGCCGCTGCTGCGGTCGTGCCCTACGTGGATGCGCCCGCCCAGCTCCGGCAGCACCATCACGCGCAGCCAGCGGTTCTCCAGGTGCACCGCGGCCCACTCGACGGGTCGGCGCTCCGGGCTGATCCGGTCGTGGAACGGCAGCGGATACACGCGCCCCGACGAGCCCTGGTACACGCGGCGGTCCAGGTAGGCGGGGTAGCGATCCGGCGGCTCCGGCAGGTAGCTGTCGATCGTCACGGGTTCGTGCCACGCGGCCACGCCGTGCGCCGGCTGGTCGGCCGGGCGGGGCGGTAGGTCGAACATGCGGTGACGCTATGAGGACGGGCGCCGCGGACCCATGGGGAAATCGACCGAGTTGCCTGGACGATTCGACGATTCCGGACCCGATCGGCGTACGGTGACGGCGTGCTGCTGCCCGACGGGTTCCCCGGCCAGCGCCTGCGGGTGCTGCCGCGCCCCCTCGTCGCTGCCGCGCAGCGGCGCCCACCGACGGCCGCCCTGCTGGTGACCGACGCCGGATACTTCCCGCACGCCGCGAACCACGGCCGACGCCGACCGCAGGGC
The DNA here is from genome assembly GCA_963727745.1 of uncultured Actinomycetota bacterium. Lineage (GTDB taxonomy): Bacteria > Actinomycetota > Actinomycetes > Mycobacteriales > Pseudonocardiaceae > Pseudonocardia. The sequence goes on along the minus strand of CAVSHL010000015.1, from coordinate 417,991 downwards.
ACGCCGGAGGTCGTCGTGATCGTGTGCGTCGACGGAGTGGGCCACTGCGAGGTCGCGGACCGGCGCACGGTCGTCCGACCCGGCCACGCGCTGGTGCTGCCCCCGGGTCTGCCGCACGTCTACTGGGCCGATCCTGAGCAACCATGGACGATCTGGTGGTTGCACGCCGTCGGATCGCAGGTGCCGGAGGTGCTGTCGGTCGTCGCCCCCGGCGGGCGGGAGCAGCTCGTCGAGCTGCACGACCTCTACCGGGCCGTCTCCACGATCGACGACGCCATCGGGTTCCTGGAGCGCGACGAGACCGTGCCCAGCCTCATCTCGGCGTCCGGCTCGGGGTGGGCGCTGCTCGCGCAGGTCACAGCCGATGCGGTGGCCGGGGACCTGCGCAGCGGCGAGCCGGTGCGGCAGGCGCACGAGTACCTGCGCCGCCACTTCGCCAAGCCAGTGCGGGTCACCGAGCTGGCCCGCACCGCGGGGCTCTCCCCCTCGCACTTCTCGGCTCTGTTCCGCGCCACCACCGGACACGGCGTCGTCGAGTACACGAAGCGGCTGCGGATGGCGCGGGCCCGCGAGCTGCTCATCACCTCGTCGCGCGACATCGCCGCCATCGGCGCCGCGGTCGGCTACCCGGACCCGTTCTACTTCTCCCGGCAGTTCCGCACCGTGCACGGCTGCAGCCCCAGCGAGTACCGCACCCTCCACCACCAGGGGTGAGGCCGGTCATGCCGGCGGGGGCTCGTCAGTCCGGAGCAGCACCACGGCGAGCGCCGCATCGCGCGGGAGCGCGACGTCGAGACCCGTCAGCTCCCGCAACCGCCGCAGCCGGTTGAGCACCGTGTTGCGGTGGCAGAACATGTTCTGCGACGTGGCGGCGATCGATCCGGTGTCGAAGAACTCGCGCGCGGTGGCGACGATGCGCTCGCGCTCCACCGCCGGGCACGCGTCGAGGCCGCTGCGCAGCTGCTCCACGAACTCGGGACTCGCCTCGTGCAGGTGGATCGCGGCCAGCCGGGCCCAGACGTCCGCCATCGTGGCGGGGCCGCGGGAGTCCGCGGGCAGCGCGCGCAGGATGCGCCGGGCCGCATGGGCGCGTGCGGGCACTTCCGCGAGCCGCCGGGCCACCGGCGGCCGGCCACAGCGCAGGCCGCTGAGCGGCGGCTCCCCCGACGCGGCCCAGAACGCGATCACGACGTCCTCGAGGTCGGTGACGAAGACCTGGTGACCCCGCATCTGCGCGATGAAGGTGTCGAGCTCCTCGCGGTCGGCCGGATCGGTGGCGACGACCTCGAACGGGCCGGCCTCGTCGACGCCGAGCGTGCCGGCGATCTGCCGGAGGAGACCCGGCGCCAGCTCGTCGGCGCTGAACAGGGCCGAGACCATCGCCCGCTGCCGGCTCCGGTCCAGCTCGGTGCGCGCCGAGCTGGCACGCAGGTAGCTCACGCCGATCTCGGTGGCGAAGTCGTCGACAGCCCGCCACAGGTCGTCGACGTGCGAGATCAGCGCCGGCATGTCGCCCACGCCGGCGACCCACAGCAGGGTCGACCAGAGCACGTTGAAGTCCTCGCGCACGGTCGACACCACGCTGTCGAGCGGGACGCCTTGCGCCGCTCGACGGATGCCGATCCGCCGGGGCAGGTCGGCGAGCTCCGCGGGTGGGTGACCGTCGACGAGCTGGCCAAGCAGGTGCCGGAACGCCTCGACGGAGGACTCCTTGAAGTCCTCGGCGTCGACGAGCCCGCCGTAGTAGCGCGATCCGTCCTCGACGTGGCTCATCAGGCCTTCGATGAGCAGGTGTTCGCGCCGGCCCAGCTCCACCAGCAACGCGTGCCAGCGGGGCAACGTGTCGCGGCGCAGCCGCACGAGGTTCTGCACGCCGTTGCCTCCCCAGGTGACAGGCGCGTGACGGGCGCGCTTCCGGTGTCGTCAGGTCGCCGAAAGCGTAAGCAGCGATGTGCACATGCACAATCCGTATGGGCATTCTGGTGGCATTCCGCCGAGTGACTCTATGCGTGTGCCCCATCTACTCTTCGCCCCATGAATCAGCCCGTCGCGGTGGCGCCCGCGCTCGACGAGCGGACGGCGACCAAGGTCGCCATCGGTGCGCTCGTCGGCAACGCGCTCGAGTGGTACGACTTCTTCCTCTTCACCACGGCCGCCGCGCTGGTCTTCAACGTCCAGTACTTCGTGTCGGACAACCCCGTCACCGCGGCGATGGCGTCGTTCGCGACGCTCGCCGTCGGGTTCGTCGCCCGGCCGATCGGTGGGCTGATCTTCGGGCGGATGGGCGACCGGATCGGCCGGCGCCGCACCCTGCTGATCACCATCACGCTGATCAGCGCGACCACCGGCCTCATCGGGCTGCTGCCCAACGAGGCCACCATCGGCACGCTCGCGCCGGTGCTGCTGACGCTGCTGCGCGTCGTGCAGGGCCTCGCGCTGGGCGGCGAGTGGAGCGGCGCGATCATCATCGCCGCCGAGAACGCGCCGCCCGCCAAGCGCGGGCGCTACGCCGCGCTACCCCAGATCGGGTCACCGATCGGCACGCTGATGTCGTCGGGGGCGTTCGTGCTGGTCTCACTGCTGCCCAAGGAGTCCTTCGACTCATGGGGTTGGCGGCTGCCGTTCCTCGCAGCCGTCCCGCTGCTGCTCATCGCGCTCTACATCCGCAGGCAGCTCGAGGAGTCGCCCGCCTTCCAGGAGCTGCTCGACGCCGGCGAGGTCGAGCACGCGCCGATCAAGGCGGTGTTCCGCACCGCGTGGCGCCCGGTGCTCGCGGGCCTGACCGCGTCGTTCCTCGGCATGGGCGGCTTCTACCTCGTCACCACGTTCGTGATCAGCTACGGGACCCGGATCCTGCAGCTGAGCAGCACGTTGTTGCTCGTCGGCACCCTCGTCGCGGCGGTCGGGGAGATCGCGATCATCGTCGCCGCCGGTCGGTGCACCGAACGGTTCGGTGCGTGGCGGGTGATCGTGGCCGGTGGTCTGATCACCACGGTCGTCGCGTTCCCGGTGTTCTGGCTGATCGAGACGCGGACACCGCTGCTGGTGGTGGGCGCGATGACGCTCGGCGTGGCGGCGCTGTCGATCTCCTACGGCGCCTGCGGCACGCTGCTCGCCGGCCTGTTCCCGCTGCAGCTGCGCTACAGCGGCGTGGCCATCGCGTCGAACGGGGCCGCCATGCTCAGCGGCTGCGTCCCGCTCGTCGCCACCGCCTTCTTCGCCGCGAGCGGCAACCAGATCTGGACCGCAGCGGCGCTGTTCATGGTCATCGCGCTGACCACGGTCGCCGGCGGCTACTACTCCTCACGCATGGACGTGCACCGATGAACCAGCCCTTCCTCGACGACTTCGCCACCCTCTCGACGTTCGGCGCCACCGCGGCCGGGGGCGTCGAGCGCCAGGCCGCGACCGCCGCGCACCAGCAGACGCGGGAGTGGCTGGCCGTGTGGCTGCGCGACCGCGGCTTCACCACCACCGTCGACCGGATCGGCAACCTGTTCGGGCTCATGGAGTGGACGCCCGGCGCCCCGTACGTGCTGGTCGGGTCGCACCTGGACTCCCAGCCGCGCGGCGGACGCTACGACGGCGCCTACGGCGTGCTCGCCGCGGCCCACGCGGCGCAGCGGGTGCACCGCCGGTTCACCGAGGCCGGCGAGACTCCCCCGTACAACGTCGCGGTGGTCGACTGGTTCAACGAGGAGGGCTCGCGCTTCAAGCCCAGCATGATGGGCAGCGCCGTCTACACCGGGAAGCTCCCCCTGGAGACGGCCCTGGCCACCACCGACGTCGACGGCATCACCGTGGCGGATGCGCTGGCCGGCACCGGGTTCCTCGGGGAGTCCGACGGGCCGCAGGCCGCGTTCGCCGCGGAGATCCACATCGAGCAGGGCCGCATCCTCGACAAGGAGGGCATCCAGATCGGGCTGGTGCACTCCAACTGGGCCGCGCACAAGTACCAGATCTCGGTCGTCGGAGCCCAGTCGCACACCGGGTCCACCGTGATGGAGGACCGCCAGGACGCGCTCCTGGGCGCCGCCCGCGTGATCGTCGCGGTGCGGGAGCTGGCCGACCGGTTCCCCGGCCTGCACACCTCGGCCGGGCAGCTGTACGTCTATCCGAACTCTCCGGTCGTGGTCGCGCGCGAGGCGGACCTGCACCTGGACCTGCGCTCGGAGAGCCTCGAGGTGCTGCAGGAGGCCGATGCGATCCTCAACCGCGAGTTCGCGGTGATCGAGGCCGCCACCAACGTCGAGATCGTCAAGAAGATGGCGCACTTCTGGCCGGTCAACCCGTACCAGCCCGAGGGCGTCGAGCTGGCCCGCTCGGCGGCCGCCGAGCTGGGTCTGTCGACCACCTCGATCCTCACGCTCGCCGGGCACGACTCGACGAACCTCAAGGACATCGTGCCGACCGTGATGCTCTTCGTGCCCAGTGTGGAGGGCATCTCGCACAACGAGCTCGAGTTCACCCACGACGAGGACATCTGCACCGGCACCGACCTGCTCACCGAGGTCGTGCACCGCCTCTGCCGGGGCGAGTTGGCCACCTGAATCAGGCCTGCACGGCCGCGCGCAGGCACCGCCCCGGGTCAGCCGCATGGAACGGCTGCTCCGAGGGCTCGATGTGGTCGAGGAACCGGCGGTAGGTCACCGCACCCATCAGGTGCAGCCACGGGCGGGCCAACTCGGCCGCGCGGCGGGCATCGCTGCCGGGCACGAGCCGGCCCCAATCCGCCACCCACTGCTCCGTGGCCGGCCCCCGGTCGGACGGCGGCACCCAGTCGTGCAGGCGCAGGAAGTCCAGCGCGGGATGGCCGATCGCGGCGTCGCCCCAGTCGAGCACCCTGAAGCGGACATGCTCCCCGCGGGTGTTGCCGGGGTGCAGGTCGCCGTGCACGAGGGTGTCGGTCAGGCCGGTGGCCCCCAGCGCCGCCAGCCGGTGCGGGAGCCCGTCCAGGAGCGTGCGCAACCGGGCCCGTTCGGCCTGGTCCAGCTCGTGCGCGTGCCGTTCGACCACGTCGGCGACGAGTGGCAGCGCGGCGTCGCGCCGACGGTCGGGCACCCCCAGTTCGACCAGCTCGCCGATGCGGCCGGACCAGGTCGCGTGGACGTCCGTGGCGATGGCGAGGATCGCCAACACCGGAGCGCCGGTCGCGTCGTAGTGGTCGACGCCGGGGATGTCGGCCATCAACAACCGGCAGGGCTCAGCGGCGAGCACGGTCGGCGCCACCGCCGGACCGATCCGTCCGACCAGCGTCGACTCGTGCGCGAAGATCGGCGGCACCTCCTTGAGCCAGACCGGGCCGGTGTCGGTGGGCAGCCGCCAGATCGCCGAGAGGTTCCAGATCTTCACCTGGGCGGGCGGTCCCGTCCGGGTCCGGCCGGCAGCGGTCAGGGCACTGTCGGCCCACGCGAGGGCGGCGCGCTGCCCGTCCGGTTCGGAGTAGGCGGCCCGCAGCGGGTGCGGCGCCAGCGGATCGCACCCGTGCCACGGCGTGAGCGGAGCAGCTACGGGTCCGTCGAGGTGGGCGAGATAGCTGCCCGACCCGCCCGGAGCCGCCGCCGGCGGAAGCTCCAGCGCGCGCAGCACCGCGACCTCGATCCCGTACCGCTCCCGGCAGCCGGCCACCACTTCGCCGACGTCGGGCCAGAACGGCCACGGCACGTCGAACGGCGGGAGGGCACCGAGCACCGCGTCGTCGGTGCGCAGGACGACCGTGACGGTGCGCGGCATCAGATGTGCGGCCAGGCGGCGATCAGCGCCCGGTCGCCGTCGACGACATGAGCCGACAGGTCGCGGCGGTGCCACAAGGCGAGCAGCAGGTCCGACGCGGTGCCGCGCAGCACCGTGACCGGCCCGGGCGCGCGGAGGTGCCGCTCGATCACGAGCGCCGAATCGGTGAGGTCGAAGCGCAGCGTGGCCGCGTGCCGGGCCTGCGGTGCGCCCGCCGCCACCGCCGTGTCGACGAACGCGTCGAAGTACTCCTCGATGCCGTCGCGGGCGACCTCGGCGCGGATCGGTGCCGGTTCGTCGGCGACGGTGGTGGCGGCGTCGAAGCGGTGCACCGCGAACTCCTGGGCGCTGCGGCGCTGCCAGAACTCCGCCACGTCGGGCAGGACCGACCAGTTCGGCACCGTTGCCGCCGGGTCGAGCCCGCGCAGCAGCTCCGCGAAGGCGGCGGACTCGGTGTCCCACAGACTCAGTGCCTCGGCGCCGCCGACGTCGGGCAACTCGCCGTCCACCGTGGTGGTGCCGGCGACGAGATCGGTGACCCATCGCTGGTAGGCGACGAGATGGGCCAGCAGATCGGCGCCGGTCCAGCCGGGGCAGTGGCGAACGGCGGCCGCGGAGCCGGCACGGCACAGCCGGCCGATCTCGGCTGCCTCTTCGATGACGACATCGACGCAGTAGGAGACGTCCAGGGTGCGCACCCCTCGATCCTGCCCATCGACACAACTTTGATTCGCGATACCAGATCGCGCGGCCACCGCACCATCCCCGGAAGGTCGAGAGAACCGTTGCGATGACCTACGCAAACCGGATGCCGGCGCAATGCGGGGTTCCGGCATCCTTGGCCCCATGACCGTGGACCACCTGCTCCAGACGATCCCGCCGCTGGCGGTCTACCTCCTCGTGGGCTTCGTGATCGGCGTGGAGAGCCTCGGCATCCCGCTCCCCGGCGAGATCGTGCTGGTCAGCGCGGCGCTGCTGTCGTCGCACCACGAGCTGGCGGTGAGCCCTGTCGGGGTCGCGATCGCCGCGATCGTCGGGGCGATCATCGGCGACACCATCGGGTACTCGATCGGTCGGCGGTTCGGGATGCCGCTGTTCGAGCGGTTGGGCAGGCGGTTCCCGAAGCACTTCGGGCCCGGCCACGTCGCGCTCGCCGAGCGGATGTTCGCGAAGTGGGGCGTGTGGGCGGTGTTCTTCGGCCGCTTCATCGCGCTGCTGCGGATCTTCGCCGGGCCGCTCGCCGGCGCGCTCACGATGCCCTACCGGCGCTTCCTCGCCGCGAACGCGTCCGGCGCGATCTGCTGGGCGGGCGGCACCACCGCGCTCGTCTACTTCGCAGGCGTGGCGGCCGAGCGCTGGATGTCGCGGTTCTCCTGGGTCGCGCTCGTACTGGCCGTCCTCGGCGGTCTCGCGGTGGCGCTGGTGCTGCGCAGGCGCACGGCCAAGGCCGTCGCCGCCATCGAGGCCGAGGGCGACAGGCCGGCCGCGGATCCGGCGGTGTGACGGGAGTGACGATCCGCTACTGACGGCTAACACCCGAGGGGGTGGGGAGCGACAACCCCACGTGCACGACCGCCAGAACCCCCCGACCCTCGTCGCCGTCGATCCGCCCACGCTCCCCGCGAGCGATCTTCGCCCGCCACCGAGCGTCGAACCGCCCACGTTCCCCGCACCGCGCCGGTCGAGCGGCGGCCGGTTCGCCCGCATCGTCCGCCGCTGGCGCGACCGCCGGCGCTGACTGTGCTGTCCTGAGGGGCATGACCGAGTTCCCCCGTCTGCTCCACACGGTCCTCGACACCACCGACGCGCGCGGGCTGGCCGAGTTCTACCGGCAGCTACTCGGCCTCGTGTACCGGCCCGGCGACGAACCGCCCGCCGCGGGCGAGCCGGATCCCCGTGGCCGCGACTGGCTGGTGCTCTGCACCCCTGAGGGGGCCAGGGCACTGGCGTTCCAGCAGGTCGCGGAGCTGCCGCGGGCGACGTGGCCTCACCCGGGTGTGCCCCAGCAGCTCCACCTCGACCTGACGGTCCCCACGGCCGAGGAGCTCGAGCGGCAGCACGCGCGCGCACTGGAGCTGGGCGCGCAGCTGCGCCTGGATCGTCGCCACTCCGCGGACGAGCCGCTCTACGCCTACGCGGATCCCGCTGGTCACCCGTTCTGCATCTTCGTCGCCTGACGGCTACGCGGTTCGCTCCGCTGCGCCAGCAGCACGATCGCCAGCACGGCGGCCACCACCGCCGCCCCCAGCGTCGCGCCAGGGACGCCGACACCGGCGGCCCCACCAGCGGCCAACAGCGGCGCGATCGCGAGGCCGCCCGTGTAGGCCAGCAGGTAGACGGCGTAGGCGGCGCCGTACGCTGCCGGCCGGACGTGCTCGGCGAGGGTGCCGATGAGGACCAGCGTCGGGGCGAGGATCACTGCCGATCCCGCACCCACGAGCAGCACCCCCAGGATGCTCATCCAGGCGACGGGGCGTCCGGCGAGAGCGAACCCGGCGAGCGCCACCAGCGTGCCGACCGCGGCCACCCGCAGTGGCGGCAGCTTCCCGGTGAGGAACCCGGCCAGCGGCGCGGCCACCGCGCCGACGATCGCGGCCCCGCCGAACACCAGCCCGATCGGACCTGACTGCAGTCCCATGCCGGACAGGTGCAGCGGCAGCACCGGCTCGATGAACGCGATCGCGGCCGCCCCGAGTGCGGTGAGCCCGATCAGCATCCCGGCCTGCGGTCCGCGCGCCATCGTGCGCAGCGTGGTCGACGGCTCGACGTGGTCGATGTGCCGGATCCAGAACAGCCGGGCGGCCGCGTCCGCGACGGCGAGCGCCGCGATCAGGAGGAACGGCGCGCGCGGGCCCCAGGCCTGCGCCAACCACCCGGACACGGCCGGCCCGAGCAGGATGCCGATCCCGTTCGCCGTCATGGCGAGGCCCATCACCGGTCCCCGGCGGTCCGGCTCGTGCGTGACGGCGATCAGCGCCAGCCCCGCCGTCCACGACGAGGCGGCGGCAACTCCCTGGGCCACCCGCGCGAGCATCAGCAGCACCAGCCCGCCGGTGCCGGGGATGTCGACGGCCAGCGCGAACACGGCCGTGGCCACGGCCAGTCCGACGAGGCCGGCCAGCATGGGCGCTCGCGGCCCGGCCCGATCCACCCAGCGCCCGACGAGCGGGGTGGCGACCACCATCGCGATCGCGTAGGCGGCGAACAGCAGGCCCGCCGCTGCGGGTGAGCCGGCGACGGCCGGCAGGTCGGGCAGCAGCGGTACCAGGCTGCCGTAGAGGAACATGTCGACGCCGAGCGCGATGGCGGTGACGGCCGTGGCCGCACCCGGACGAGTGCGGCGGGTGGTGCTGGTCATCGGAGCAGTCCTCGGAGGATCGGTGCGACGCCGTCGGCGTCGGCGGCGGGAAGGGCGCCCGGTACGGCGTCGTGGACCAGGCAGAGACCGCACAGCCAGGCGAAGAGGTGGACCGCGGCGACGTCGGGATCGACGTCGGGCGCGAGCTCGTCGGGGGCGGCGCGCATGGCCGCCGCGAGCCGGCTCTGCCACTCGGCGTAGCCCGCGGCCTGCAGCGCGATCACGTCGTCGGACGTGGGCGGGCCGGCCTCCATGCTGACCCGCATCAGGGCATGGAACCGGACATCGGTGCGCAGCGACTGCAGCCAGTCCCGCGCGAGGCCGACGAGCCGGTCGCGCAACGTCGCCCCGGGTCGGTCGAACGCCGCCCACAGCGGCGCGGCGACGATGTCCCACGACTCGTCGAGCACGGCGTCGCGCAGCGCCGTCTTGTCGGTGAAGTGGTGGTAGACCGCTCCCCTCGTCACGCCGGCGCGGGCGGCGACCCCGGCGAGGGTGGATGCGGCGAAACCCTGCTCGGCGAACTCGTGCAGCGCGGCCTCGATGAGCGCCGTCCTGGTGGCTGCGGCGTCTTCGGCGGTCCGGCGCACGCGACAATCATACATGCATGAACGTATGTATCAAATGCCGAGACTGTGCCCATGGCGTGCCTTACGGTCCATCCGTGCTCGATCACATCTCCCTCGCCGTCGCGGACGTCGCGAACTCTGTCGCCTTCTACGAGCGGGTCCTCGGCCCGGCCGGCCTGCGCACGATCCTGCAGTTCCCCGGCCGCGACGGGGCGACCGTCGCCGGCCTGGGCGGACCCGACGGGCAGCCCCGCTTCTGGCTCGGTCCCGGCCGCGCGCCCGGCACCCCGGAGACCCACATCGCGTTCAGCGCCCCCGACCGAGCAGCCGTCGACGCGGTGCACGCGGCGGCCGTCGCGGCCGGCGTGGAGGTGCTGCACGGCCCGCGCGAGTTCCCGGAGTACCACCCCGGCTACTACGGCGTTTTCGTGCGCGATCCCGACGGCAACAACGTCGAGGCCGTCCACCACGGCTTCGCGGACACCGCGAAGGCGGCACTCGGCTGAGCTGACCGTCGCGTTCTGTCGGTAGCGGATGCGAACATGCGTTCGTGTCCGATGCCGCGGGCGGCCGCAGCCCCACGCCGATCCTGCACGCCGATCTCGATGCGTTCTACGCGTCGGTCGAGCAGCGCGACGATCCGCAGCTGCGCGGGCGCCCCGTCATCGTCGGTGGCGGGGTGGTGCTGGCCTGCAGCTACGAGGCCAAGCGCTGCGGCGTGCGCACCGCCATGGGCGGCCGGCAGGCGAAGGTGCTGTGCCCGGAGGCGATCGTCGTGTCGCCGCGGATGTCGGCCTACTCCGCGGCCAGCAAGGCGGTGTTCGAGGTGTTCCGCGCCACCAGCCCGATCGTCGAGGGCATCTCGATCGACGAGGCGTTCCTCGACGTCGGCGGGTTGTGGCGCATCGCGGGCCAGCCGGTCGAGATCGCGGCCCGGCTGCGGGACGAGGTGCGTGAGCAGGTCGGGCTGCCGATCACGGTCGGGGTGGCGCGCACCAAGTTCCTGGCGAAGGTGGCCAGCGGCGTCGCGAAGCCCGACGGCCTGCTGCACGTGCCGGCCGATCGGGAGGTCGAGTTCCTGCACCCGCTGCCCGTCGAGAGGCTGTGGGGCGTCGGGAAGGTCACCGCGGCGAAGCTCCACGCGCTGGGCGTGCGCACCGTCGGCGAGGCCGCGGCGATCGGCGAGGGCCCGCTCGTCGGGCTCGTCGGCAAGGCCGAGGGCCACAAGCTGCACGCCCTGTCCCACAACCGCGACCCGCGGCGCGTCGAGACCGGTCGGCGCCGCCGCTCGATCGGCTCGCAGCGCGCGCTGGGCCGCCGGGCGCGCACCCCGGAGGAGCTCGACGCGATCCTCGCCGGCACCGTCGACCGGCTGGGCAGGCGGCTGCGCAGTGCCCACCGGGTGTGTCGCACGGTGGTGCTGCGGCTGCGGTTCGCCGACTTCACCCGCGCCACCCGCTCGCGCACCATGTCCGCGGCCACCAACCACACGCCGACGATCCTCGCCACGGCGCGCGTGCTGCTCGCCGGCGCGATGCCGCGCATCGCCGCCGACGGCGCCACCCTGCTGGGCCTGTCGCTCACCAACCTCCAGGAGGACACCCCGCTGCAGCTCACCCTGCCGCTGGCCGCCCGCCCCCTTGCCCAACGCACAGTCGAGACCGACGAGATGGCCCTCGACGTCACCCTCGATGCGGTGCGCGACAGGTTCGGCTCCCGGTCGGTCACCCGCGCCACGCTGCTGGGCCGCGACGAGGGCATCTCGGTCCCGCTGCTCCCCGACTGATCGAGTCTCGTCAGGTTGCGATCGGTGAGCCCGCGCTTGTGTCGCCGGAGGCGAACACTGTGCGCAGGACGTCCGAGTCGCCCCGGAACTCGCCCACGGCCAGCGCCTGCTCGATGCTGATCCCTCCGGCGGCCAGCGCGACGATGACGTCCGGCGCGGCGGCGAGGACCGTCTCCGGCGCGCCATCGGGACGGACGAACGCACTGGGGCCGTCCTCGTCGACCCTCAGGACCATGAGGAAGCCGTCGGTCTCGATCCCGATCTCCACGGGACTCGCGACGGTCACGCCGGCGAGCAGGGCGGGCAGTGCGAGGGTCAGCCAGCGCGGCTGGAACGCGTCGTCGCCGCGTCCTGCCGCCAGCAGCGGCGCGCCCCATCGGCCGAGCGCTTCCATGGGTTCCCGCAGTCCGAGGCCCCAGGGCGTGAGGGCGTAGGCGACGCCCGACTCCTCCAGCCGGCGCTCGACGATCCCGTTCGCCTCCATGGTCCGCAGCCGTTCGGCCAGGAGGTTCGTCGCGATGCCCTTGAGCGAGGTCTTCAGCTCGGTGTAGCGCATCGGACCGGGGAGCAGCTCGCGCACGATGAGGAGGGTCCAGCGCTCACCGACGACGTCCAGGGACCGCGCCAGACCGCAGAACTGCCCGTAGGTGCGAGACCTCGCCGGCTGGTTTACTTTATCCATCGCGGTTGATGATATCAACCGCGAAGGTGATCGTCGAGAAGAGGGAGTCCCATGGGCGTGGGCATCGGGTGGCCGGCCGTCGTGGCCGCGATCGTGGTCGGGTTGGCGATAGCGTGGGTCTGGTACAGCGACTGGGGCCTCGCCGGCAGTGTCTGGCGGAAGCTCACCGGGGTGACCGGGGAGGACTCGATCAGGGCTGGCAAGCGCCCGTTCGCGATCCTGGTGGTGTCGATCATCGTCACCGCGCTGGCTCTCGCCGCCGCCTGCTCCGTCGTATCCGTGTTCTTCGACAGCGACTCGGTCTGGCCGGCCCTGGCCGTCGGCTTCACCGCGTGGCTCGGGTTCTCCGCCTCGACCCTGGCGCAGCACAACGGCTTCGAGCAGAAGCCCGCTCAGCTCACCGTGCTCAACAGTGCGTATCAGTTCGTGCTCTTCCTGGGCATGGGCCTCGTCATCGGCCTACTTCAGTAACAAAGAGGGGACGCTGAGCGCGTCCAACGGCCAACCTGAGAGCCCGACGTGCGGATGGCCGGCCGATACTGCGCCGAACGCAGTAATGGACGACCGTTCGGCGCGGCCGGCGGCCCGAGCGAGTCGCTTCATCCTCAGGTTCGCAACCCGTCGCGACGCCGCCCTGTCAGATTCGCTCCTGTGACCGCTGCTGCTCCCCAGCCGACCACCGCGCCTGCCGCGGGCACCGCACGACGTGCCGCTGCCCTGATCGTCCTGGTCGGCGCGGTGGTCGTCGGTGCATGGCAGGCCGGCCGCATCGTGGGCCCGCTCGACACCGGCGCCCCCCTTCCCTCGCACGTCGACGTCCACGGATCGGTGATTTCGCGATGAGTGCTCCGGCCATCGACGCCCCCTTCACGACGGCTGCGGCCGTCCCGGCCACCACGTTCGCCGTCCCCGAGGGCTCCCGGATCACCCAGCTCCACGTCGACGGCATGACGTGCGGGGCGTGCGCCGCGCGCATCGAGCGGATCATGGGCCGGATCGACGGGATCTCCGCGCAGGTCAACTACGCCACCCGCGTGGCCACGGTGACGCACCCCGTCGAGGTCGAGGCCGCCGTGCTGGTCGCCGTGATCGAGGACGCCGGCTACGCCGCCGCGCCGGTCCCGGAGCTGGCCGATCCCGACGCGCAGGACGGCGAGGCCGCGCGCCTGGCCGCTGTGGGCGGCCGCGCTGCCGCCTGCGTGGCGCTGGCCGCACCGGTGGTCGTGCTGTCGATGATCCCGGCGCTGCAGTTCCCGTTCTGGCAGTGGGTGGCGCTGGGGCTCACCCTGCCCGTCGTGCTGTGGGGCGCGTGGCCGTTGCACCGCGCGGCCCTCACCGCCACCCGCCACGGCACCGCCACGATGGACACCCTCGTCTCCCTCGGCACGCTCGCGGCGCTGGGCTGGTCGCTCTACGCGATGATCTTCAGCTGGGCTGCGCTGCCCGGTCTCACGCACGCGTTCGAGTTCACGATCGCGCGCAGCGACGCCGGTTCGGCCATCTACCTCGAGGTGGCGGCCGGAATCACGGCGATCGTGGTGGCCGGGCGCTACGTCGAGGAACGGGCGCGGCGCAGTGCCGGCTCGGCGGTGCGGGCCCTGTCCGGGCTCGCCGTGGACGAGGCCACCGTGCTGCGGCCCGACGGGCTCGTGCGCGTGCCGGCCGGCCTGCTGGCCGTCGGCGATCTCGTCCAGGTGGCCGACGCGGAGCGGATCCCGACCGACGGCACGGTCGTCGAGGGGTCGGCGTGGATCGACGCGTCGCTGGTGACGGGTGAATCGGCACCGGTGTCGGTCCAGGCCGGCGACGAGGTGATCGGCGGCGCCGTCGCGCGCGGTGGCCCGATGCTGGTGCGGGCCTCCGCGGTGGGCGCGGCCACCCAGCTGGCGCGGATGACGGCCCAGGTGCGCGACGCACTGGCCCGCAAGGCGGGCGCGCAGCGGCTGGCCGACCGGGTGTGCGCGGTGTTCGTCCCGGTCGTGCTGGTGCTGGCTGCGGGCACGTGCGCGTTCTGGCTGGGCACCGGTGCCCCGCTCGCCTTCGCGGCCGCCACGGCCACGGCCGTCCTGATCGTGGCGTGCCCGTGCGCGCTCGGGCTGGCGACCCCGATGGCGCTCCTCGTGGGCACGGGTCGCGCCGCACGGCTGGGCATCCTCACCTCCGGTCCGCAGTCGTGGGAGATCGCGCGCCGGGTCGACACGGTGCTGCTGGACAAGACCGGCACGGTGACCACCGGCATTCCGGAGATCCTGTCCGTCACCGTGGTGGACGAGGGCGGCAGCTCGGTCGAGGACCTGCTCGCGGTCGCCGCTGCGGTGGAGGCGGCGAGCACGCACCCGATCGCGCGGGCCATCACCGCGTACGCGGCCGAGCGCATCCCGTTCTGGCCGGCCGTGCACGACGTCACCGTCCTCGACGGGCGCGGCGTGTCCGGGGAGACCGGCGCCCGGTCGGTGCTGGTCGGCAGCCCCGCGTTGATGCGCGAGCGCGATGTCGAACTCCCGGAGGTGGTGGAGAAGGGGATCGCCGCCGCCGACGCCGAAGCGCGCACTGCAGTCGTCGTCGCCTGGAACGGGCAGGCGCACGGCGTGCTGGCCGTGGCCGACGCGGTGCGGCCGACCAGCGCGGCCGCCGTCGAGCGGTTCCGCGCGCTCGGGCTCGAGCCGGTGCTCCTGACCGGTGATTCACGGGCAGTGGCCGAGGCGGTGGCGGCCGAGGTGGGCATCTCGCGGGTGCTGGCGGAGGTGCTGCCCACAGGCAAGGCCGACGCCGTGCGCGCGCTGCAGGAGGACGGGCACGTCGTCGCGGTGGTGGGCGACGGCGTGAACGACGCACCGGCGCTGGCCGAGGCCGATCTGGGGATCGCGATGTCCGGCGGCACCGATGTCGCCGTCGCCGCGGCCGGACTCACCCTCGTCCGGCCAGATCTGGGCGCCGCAGCCGACGCGATCGTGCTGTCCCGGCGCATCGTGGCGATCCTGCGGAGCAACCTCGGCTGGGCGTTCGGCTACAACGTGATCGCGCTGCCCGTGGCCGCGGCCGGGTTGCTGCACCCCATGCTGGCCGGCACGGCGATGGTCGCCAGCTCGCTGCTCGTGATCGGCAACAGCCTGCGCCTGCACCGGTAGCACCGCCGTACTCGACCGGACGGACCACGTCTGCGGCGGCGCTCGGAGCAACAACGATCCGGTAACGCGCCGTTCCGCATCCGATCGCGTGATGAGACGTTGACACCCCACACGGGACGATCGACGTCGATCACGAGCGGAAGGCGGCAGATGGGCAGCTACCCGCGCGTGCTCGTGGGTACCGACGGCTCCCCCGACGCGGCCGCCGCCGTCCAGCTCGCCGCGACCGTAGCCGCCCGGTCGGGAGTGCCGCTCGTCATCATCAACGTCGACGACGACCGCGATCAGGACGCGTCCGGGCTGCTGGCCGACGCCGAGGAGACCGCGACCGCTGCCGGGGTGGCCGTCGTCGAGGTGTGGGCGCTCGCAGGCAAGGCACCCGATCTCCTGCTCAACCTCGCCGACGAGCAACCCGACCAGCTCGTCGTCGTCGGTTCGGCGGGCCTGTCGAAGGCGTCGAGCAGGCTGGTCGGGAGCACGTCGAACCGGCTCACCCACCACAGCCTCGCCGACGTGCTGTTCGCCAGGGCGCCGCTGCCCGACCGGTTCAACTTCGCCGCGCTGACCACCGACGGCTCGTCCACGTCGCTGCGCGCCGTCCGGCACGGCCTGCGGATCGCCACCGCGCTCGAGGCCACGCCGCGGCTGGTCACCGCCGCGCGCACGGAGGCCGCGGGCGCCGAGCTGCTGGAGGCGGCGGCGCTGGAGCTCGGGCTCGACCTGCCCGAGCGCGAGGTGCTGGTGGATCCGCACCCGGCCAGCGCTGTGGCCAACGCCGGCTGGAAGTACGAGCTTGTGGTGATCGGCAACCGCGGCATGAGCGGGCCGGGCCGGCTGCTCGGCTCCGTCGCCAACAAGATCACGCACGAGCTGCGGACGAACCTCTTGCTGGTCAACACCACCCGCAGCTGAGCCGGATCACTGGCGGCAGCTCGATCAGGAGGGGACGACGATGTCCGTGATCGTGATCGCTGCCGGAGGCGGGCTCGTCGACTGGGAGGAGCTCACCGGCCAGTCGAAGTTCGTGATCGACGTGGTGAGCTTCCCGATCTTCAGCGCGATCGCCGGGCTGCTCACCAACTGGACCGGCGTGCTGATGATGTTCGCACCGGCCCGGTTCACCGGCTTCTACGTGCCGGGGCTCAAGACCCTCTTCCCGTTCCTGCCGCGCAAGCTGCAGATCCTGCCGACGTTCGCCCCCGGCGGCATCCTCGGCTTCCAGGGGTTCATCCCGGCACGGGCCGAGAAGATGGCCAGCCTGATGGTGGACAAGGCGCTCACCAAGATCGGCAGCGTCCACGACTTCTACCGGGAGCTCGATCCCGACGCCATCGCCGCGCACGTCGCGACCCACGGCAAGGACCTGTTCCGCCCGCTCGTCGACGACCTGATCAACCGCGAGCACGCGCAGCTGTGGCGCGACCTGTCCCCGCACATGAAGGAGCTGGTCTACACCCAGATCGAGGCGAAGATCCCGGAGATCTCCCGCACGGCCTTCGCGCGCATCGGCGACAACATCGACCAGCTCGTCGACGTGAAGCTGCTCGCGGTCGGCCACCTGCGCCGCCACCCCGAGCTGCTCAAGGACATCTTCTACGGGATGGGCGCCCCCGAGCTGCGGTTCATGGTGCGCAGCGGGATCCTCGGCGCTCCGATGGGCCTGCTGCTGGCGCTCTACCTGCACGTCCACGACTCGATCCCGATCATCGGGTACATCCCGCACGTGGTGATCATCCTGCTCGCGGCCGCCCTCATCGGCATCGCCGTGAACGTCATCGCGATCAAGGTCGTGTTCACCCCCGGCGAGCCGCAGCCCCGGTACAAGTACCTGTGGAAGCACGCGAAGCTCGCCAAGCGCCAGCCGCAGGCCGCCGCCGATCTCGGCCACGCGTTCGCCTACCAGGTCATCACCATGCCGAACGTGACCCATGAGCTGGTCCACGGCCCGCGCGGCGACCGCACGGCCGTCGTCATCCAGGACATCCTGTCCCGCGAGGTGGCCGGCATCCTGGGCCCGCTCACGACCATGGCACGGGTCGTCGTCGGTGCGTCCGAGTTCGAGAAGATCCAGTCCGGTGCCGGTTCCGTCGTGCTGGAGGTCGCGCCGGACGTCGTCCAGGAGGCGACGTTCAGCAAGCGCCAGGCCGAGAAGATCCACGCGTTCTGCACCGAGAAGCTCCGGGCACTGCCGCCCGGACAGTTCATGGACATGCTCTACTCGGCCATCGAACAGGACGCCTGGCTGCTCTACGCCCACGGCGGTCTCCTCGGCATCCTGGTCGGAGTCGCCCACCTCGCCGTCTTCGGAGCCTGACATGACCGACGAGTCGTCCTCGGGTTCGCCGGACGCCGACACCGAGCGGGTCTTCGTCGCGGGTGACGGCGTGGCGGGGTTCGTCGAGATCGTCCGCGGTGCCCCGCGGCTCGACGCGGCCGACGCCGTCGGCGTGGTCCGGGTCGCGGGCACCGCGGTGTGGCGGGTGGTCAACGCCGTGACCCGGCGCAGCGTCGGGGCCGCTGCGGAGATCGCCCGTGACGTCCAGTCCGGGGCGCCGGTCAGCAACATCGTCGACACCCAGGTGGAGAAGGTCCGCTCGGCGGCGGTGCACGCGCTCGGCCTCGACGGCGGTGCGCCGACCATCTTGAACGGCGCGCCTGTACCGCCGGTCATCCAGCGGCTCGGCCAGTCCGTCGGCCAGGCGGCGACCCCCCAGGCCCGGGCCACGTCCGCGCGCGGGCTCACGAAGGCCGACATCAAGCGGGTCGGCAACGACATGCTGCGCAACTCCGCCTACGCGCAGAGCCAGCCGAAGGACGAGCATCCCGCGTTCGCCGCGATGCTCGCCTCGATCACCCCGGACGAGGCCCGCATCCTGCGCTTCCTCGCCGTCGCCGGGCCGCAGCCGTCGCTCGACGTGCGCACGAAGACCCCGTTCGGCATCGGGTCGGAGCGGCTCGCCGGTGGCATGAACATGATCGCCGACATGTCCGGCTGCTCCTACACCGACCGCGACCACGAGTACCTGGCCAACCTGAACCGGCTCGGGCTGGTGCGGTTCTCCCAGGAGCCGGTGGCCGACTTCCGCCGCTACTCGCTCATCGAGGCGCAGCCGAAGGTCGCCGAGGCGATGGCGAAGGCCACGAAGGCCGCCACGGTCTACCGCAGCATCTACCTGTCGCTGTTCGGACAGCAGTTCTGCGAGGCCTGCTTCGACCTCGACGGCTACGACGCCGGCGGCTGGGCCGACGACGACCGCGGCGACAAGATCCTCGGCAAGGGCACCCCGAAGCCGAAGCGCAAGCACCACGCCTGAGGCGCACTCGTCAGGGAATCAGGTCGAGGATCTCCGCCCGGCGCTCCGCGGCGTCGTCCGGCAGGTCGTCGAGCGCCGTCTTCAGCACCGCGACGGCCTCGTCCGCGCGCTCGGCCGCGAGCAGCATCCGCCCGTTCAGCGTGCCTGTGGCCGCCGCCTGCTCCGGCTCGCCGATCGACCGCATGATCGCCGCCGCCCCCTCGATGCGGACGATCGCCTCGTCGAGCCGGTCGGCTCCCCACAGGATGCGGGCGCCGTCGCGGCCGGCCATCGCGCGGTGCCACAGCACGCTCGTCCGGTGCTCGTCGTCGGCTGTGCCGTCCAGGGCCGCGACGGCCTCGTCCGCGGCAGCCAGCTCGCGCAGCGCCGCGTCGGAGTTCCGGGCCCAGTTCCAGGACAGCGCAGCGGCGCGGCGGTGCCCGGCGGCCATGAACGGCTCCTCCGCATCGCCGAACGCGGCCGAGGCGGCAGCATGGCGCTGGGCGGCCTCCGCATCGCGATCGACGCGATCCAGCATCAACGCTGCCTCCGCGTTCAGCTGACCCACGACGTACGGGTCCCCCAGCTCGGCCCAGGCCTGCGTGGCGGCGTCGTACTGGCGCAGCGCCTCCTCGGTCTCCCCCAGATCCCGGCAGACCTGCGCGAAGACGTACCGCGCGCGGCGCACGGACTCCTCGTCCACCCCGGCCAGAACGGTGATCGCGTCCTCCGCAGCGTCGGCGGCGTCCTGGAGGTGGCCGGTGTGCTGGCTCGCCACCGCCAGGTCGACCTTCGCCAGCGCGGCCGTGCGCTCGTCGCCGACCGCGGTGAAGCCGGCGACGGCGTCGAGCAGCTCGATGCGCGCGGCATCGACGTGGCCCAGGTGCAGGCCCAACTGGCCGCGCATCAGGCCCCGATCGGCTCGCCACTCGATCCGGTCGGCCGGGATCTCGACCTCGCCGAGGATCCGGTACGCCACGGCGGGATCGCCGTCTGCGCCGAAGGCCGCTCCGAGCGCCATCTGCATGCCCGGCACGGCATCGCCGGCCCCGTTCGCCCGCAGCAGCGCCGCGGCCCGCTCGGCGTCGTCGGCCGCCTGCTCGTACCGCTCCGGGCCGAGGCGGAGCAGCACCTGCACCCGCTCGCGGTGGAGCTTGCCGGCCTCCAGGTCGGACGGTCGCAGGCCCAGTGCCCCGTCCAGCACCGGGAGCGCCTCCGCGAAGCGCTCGGCGGCGGTCAACGGCACCACGACCGACCGGCGGGCGCGCGCACGGCGGTCGACATCGCCGGACGCGTCGGCCCGGGCGAGCAGCTCCGCCGCCACGGCCGCGGCCTCGTCGATGCGGTCGATCGAGGCGAGCACCCGCACCCGCGAGGCACGGACGTGGTCACCGTCCGCGTCAGCATCGGCGAGGACCCGGCCGGCCTGGTCGAGCAGCTCCAGCGCCTGGTCGCCGTCGCCGGCGAGCATGGCGACGTGCGCGGCGTGGCGGAGCCGCTGCGCCCGCACGACGCCGTGCGGCTCGGGGCAGACCTCGTCGAACCGCTCCCACGCAGCGTGCATCCCGGCGTGGTCGCCGCGATCGGCGCACCCCTCGGCCAGCTCCGCCAGCTCCTCGGCGGTGGCGGACTCCGGCACGACGACGTCGGCCACCTCGACCGCGGCCTGCGTCGGCGCCGCGACAGGCCGGCGGGCCGGCTCGGACAGCGGCAGGCCTTCCACGATCGGGACCAGTGCGAGCGCCTGCTCGATCCGCTCGCTCTGCGTGGTGTTCCCGTTGCGCTCGTCGAAGCGTGCCGCTATGCCGCGGGCCCGGGTGGCCAGCTCGGCCCGCAGCTCCCCCGCCGCGATCTCTCCCTCACCCCGGCGCAGCGGCAGCGCCCTGCGAACAGCAGCAGGCTCGCCCAGAACGGCCAGCACGTCGTAGTCGCCGGTCAGGTAGCGGCCGGCGAACACCGGCTGGGCGAAGATCGCGACGGTGTGCGCCGCGACCAGCCCGCGCAGCACTGCGAGCATCGTCGGCCGACATCGCGACGCTCTCCGCCCGGCGAGCACCCCGTCCGGCGGGGGTGCTTCGCATGGGTGTGTCTCCGTGGTCGTCATGATCTCTTTCCGATGGCCGTCTACGTCCACAGCGTCACGGACCGCGTCCTATGCAGTCCAAGGCCAAAATTGGCATCTATTCATGACGTTTGGGCTATGAACATGGATTTGCTGCAGCTCCGGTACTTCCAGGCCGTGGCTCGCCGCGAGCACCTCAGTCGGGCCGCCGCCGAGCTTCGCGTCGCGCAGCCCTCGCTCAGCCGCGCGATCGCCCGGCTGGAGGACGATCTCGGGGTGCCCCTGTTCGACCGGGTGGGGCGCGGGCTGCGATTCAACCGGTTCGGTGCCGCGTTCCTCCGCCGCGTCGACCGGGCGCTGCGCGAGCTGGACGATGCCCGCCGCGAGCACGGCGATGCCGCCGGCCTCGACCGCGGCAGCATCGCCATCGCCGCGGAGACCCTGCTCACGGTGACCGGGGTGATCACCGCGTTCCGCGCCGAACATCCGGGCGTCGACATCCGGCTCCACCAGTCCGATGCCGAGACCATGGCGAGGCAGCTGCACACCGGCGAGGTTGTCTCGCCTCCCAACCGCTGCCAGGACCGAACCTGTGCACGCGGGAACTGCTGCGCGAGGACGTGCTGCTCGGTGTGCCGCAGGGGCATCGGCTCGCCGGGCGCGAACGCGTGCAGATGGAAGACCTCGCGGGCGAACCGTTCGTCACCACCCGCCCCGGCTACTGGCCACGCGAGCTGACCGACCGGCTTTTCGCGGCGGCCGGACTGCAACCGGAGTACGTCTGCGAGAGCGACGAACCCGGCGCCACCGGCTACCTGATCAGCGCGGGCCTCGGCGTCGGGTTGGTGCCGGCGTACTCCCGCAGCACCAGCGCCCACCTCCCGGGCGCCTGGATGTCCCTGGACGTGCCGGACAGCCACCGCGTCCTGACCCTCGTCCGGCGCGCGGACACCTATTTCTCCGCTGCGGCGCAGCGGTTGACCGACTTCGCCGGCGAATACTTCCGCAGCTTGCAGTAGTCGTTCCGGGTTTCGCTGTGCGCGGGTCGACGGCGAACGGGAGGCGCGTTGCAGGTCAGCCGTACGCGAACAGGGTGAGCAGGCGCGGGCCGTCCAGGAACGTGGTGAGGCTGGTGATCGCGCCGTCCGCGACGTCGACGACGATCGGTGCCTCCGGTTCGTGCACCCGCCCGCGCACACCGGACAGACCTGTGGTCAGCAGGCAGACCACCGCGTCGTCGACGGTTCGCACGATCGGCTCGGCGTAGTTGTTGAACGACGTGTTCAGGAGAACGGGCACCCCCGTCCGGCGGCCGAAGGCGTTGAGAACCGCACCCAGCTTCGGGTTGGCCACACCGTCAAGTTGGCGGGGCGTGGGGGCCGACCGCTTGCGACCTGCGGTGACCACGTTGTCGCGCACCAGCGCGGTACGGGGTGGCGGGTGACGAGTTCGGCCTCGCCCCCGTTGCCGAGGACCCACAGCGCGTCGTCGATCTGCTGCTCGGGGTAGCCGAGCGCGGCGGCGAGCTTGGCGACGGTGACACCGTCGAACGTCGGCTCCTTCGACAGGTAGGAGGCGATGGCGCGATGCACCGTCCAGTCGGGGTCGTGGGTCGCGCCGCGGCAGCCGGGCCGGTGTCCGGGGTCGCCGAAGTACTGGCGAGACATCGTGCTTGCGTGGAGCTGCCCTGCCTGATTCCTCGCTAGGGTGCCGATCATGGGGGGACTCGAGCTGCTGACAGCTGTCCAGGCGGAGCTGGCACCACGCGACGACGAGAACCGGCTGGTGCCGCTGGTGGTTGCGGGTACGGCCCCGCGCGAGGTGTTCCGGGTCGCGGCGGCCGAGGAGCTGCGCATCGTGCCGAGCGACTGGCGCAGCCTGCACCTGCTGGCCTCGCGTGCCGCGGAACCGGCGGTGCGCAGCTACTTCGGCGCGCTCGCCACCGGCGAGGAGCTGGCGCTGGCGCAGCTGCGCCCCCTCGCCGAGGCCACCGGGCTGGACCCGGCAGGCGACTACGAGCAACTGCCCGGCTGCCAGGCCTACCCCAGCTACTTCGCGTGGCTGGCGCTCAACGCCGAGCCCGCCGACGTCGTCGTCGCGCTCACGGCGAACTTCGCCGCCTGGGGCAGCTACTGCAGCTCGATCGCCACGGCCATGCGCACCCACTACGACTTCGCGGACGCCGCCTGCGGGTTCTTCGACTTCTTCGCGACCCCGCAGCCGCCCGACCAGGCTGCTGCCGCGGCGCAGGCAGGACTCGACGCAGGCAACCTCGACCCGGAACGCACCCGCCGGTACGCACGCATGATCCAGAGCTACGAGCTGATGTTCTGGAACACGCTCGCCGACGTGACCTAGCAACTCAGGTCTGGATGCGTTCGTCCCCGGTGTAGACGTTCATCGATCCGCCGCGGACGAAGCCGGCCAGCGTGATGCCGGCATCATCGGCCAGCTCCACGGCCAGCGACGACGGCGCCGACACGGCACTCAGGATCGGCACGCCCGCCATGGCGGCCTTCTGCACCAGCTCGAACGACGCCCGCCCCGACACCTGCAGCACGCAGCCGCGCGCCGGGATGCCGCCCTGCAGCAGCGCCCAGCCGAGCACCTTGTCGACGGCGTTGTGCCGGCCGACGTCCTCCCGCGCGACGAGCAGCGTGCCGTCGGCGTCGAACAGGCCGGCGGCGTGCAGCCCGCCGGTCGAGTCGAACACCTTCTGGGCTTCGCGGAGGCGGTCGGGCATCGCCGAGATCGTGACGGCCGGGATGCGCATGTCACCGTCGAGGACGGGGAACGCGGTCTTCGTGCGGACGGCGTCGAGGGACGCCTTGCCGCACACCCCGCACGACGAGGTCGTGTAGAAGTTGCGCTCCACCGAGGCCGACGGGGGCGCGACCGAGGCCGCCAGCGCCACGTCGAGCACGTTGTAGGTGTTGCGGCCGGAGTCGTCCACCGAGTCGCAGTAGCGGGCAGCGACGACGTCGTCCAGGGACGTGATCACACCCTCGGTCAGCAGGAACCCGTGCGCCAGCTCCACGTCGTGGCCGGGTGTGCGCATGGTGACCGACAGCGGCGTGCCGCCGACCCGCAGCTCCATCGGCTCTTCGGCGGCCAGGGTGTCCGGCCGGGTCGTCCGGCCGTCGGGCGTGATCCGAACGACCCGCCGCCGCGCAGTCAGCCGCCCCATGCGCTCCTCGTTCCTCGATGATCACGGGCAGAAGGTCGCTCCGGGAGATCCACTGGCGACCATTCGCCCGTGATCACCGTTCTACTCCCCGCGCAGCTGGGCCGCAGCGGCCACCACCAGCGGGTCCGCCTCCGCGCCGGCGTCGATCCCCGCCAGCAGGCCCCGGCGCATGCGCGGGTCCCAGAACTGGCGGACGTGCGCGGCGATCGCCGTCGCGGCCTCGTCGGCCGGGCGGTGGTGGAACTGCGCGGCGATGTCGCCGGCGAGCCGGATCTCGGGGGAGACGGTCGTGTCCCTCATTCGCCCGCCACCGGTACAGCCGCACGTCCCACGCCCGCATCCTTCCGGGTGATCACCAGCTCCACCTGCACCGCTGTGACCTTGTACTCCGGGCAGTTGGTGGCCCAGTCGGAGTGCTCGGTGGTCACGACGTTCGCGCCGGTCACCGGATGGTGGAACGTCGTGTAGCAGACCCCGACCGGCATCCGGTCGGCGATCACCGCCCGCAGCGACGTCTTCCCGACACGGCTGGCCAGGCTGACCGTGTCGCCGTCGGTGATGCCGCGGACCTCCGCATCGTGCGGGTGCAGCTCCAGCACGTCCTCGGGATGCCACGTGCTGTTGGCGGTGCGGCGGGTCTGCGCGCCGACGTTGTACTGGCTCAGGATCCGGCCGGTCGTGAGGATCAGCGGGTACTTGCGGGTGCTGCGCTCCGGCGTCGCCACGTACTGCGTCTCGACGAAGCGGCCCTTGCCCCGCACGAAGCCCTCGGCGTGCATGATCGGCGTGCCGTTGGGCGCCGCGGCGTTGCACGGCCACTGGACGCTGCCGACGGCGTCGAGGTGGGCGAACGACACCCCGGCGAACGTGGGCGTGGTCAGCGCGATCTCGTCCATGATCTGGCTCGACGAGTCGTAGTGCATCGGGTAGCCCATGGCCTGGGCGATCTCGGCGATGATCTGCCACTCCTGCTTGCCGGTCTTCGGCGCCATCACCGGGCGCACCCGGTTGATCCGCCGCTCGGCGTTGGTGAACGTGCCGTCCTTTTCCAGGAACGACGTGCCGGGCAGCAGGACGTGCGCGAACTTCGCGGTCTCGTTGACGAACAGGTCCTGCACGACCAGCAGGTCCAGCGCAGCCAGTGCGGCGTGCACGTGCCGGGTGTTCGGGTCGGACTGCGCGATGTCCTCGCCCTGCACGAACAGCGCGCGGAACGAGCCGTCGATGGCGGAGTCGAACATGTTCGGGATGCGCAGCCCGGGCTCGTCCAGGAGGGAGACGCCCCACAACTCGTTGTAGATGTCGCGCACCGACTCGTCGCCGACGTGCCGGTAGCCGGGCAGCTCGTGCGGGAACGAGCCCATGTCGCAGGAACCCTGCACGTTGTTCTGGCCGCGCAGTGGGTTGATGCCGACGCCGGAGCGGCCGATGTTGCCGGTGACCATGGCGAGGTTCGCCATGCCCATGACAGCGGTGGAGCCCTGGCTGTGCTCGGTGACGCCGAGGCCGTAGTAGATGGCGGCGTTGCCACCGGTGGCGTAGAGCCGGGCCGCGGCGCGGACGTCCGCGGCGGGCACCCCCGTCATCGGCTCGGCGGCCTCGGGGCTGTGCTCAGGGCGGGCGACGAACTCCGCCCATTCCTCGTAGCCCTCGCAGCGCTCCGCCACGAAGTCGGTGGCCACCAGCCCCTCGGTCACCACGACGTGGGCCATCGCGTTGAGCATCGCGACATTGGTGCCCGGCGCCAGCGGCAGGTGGTACTGCGCCTCGATGTGCGGCGAGCGGACGATGTCGGTGCGCCGCGGGTCGACGACGATCAGTTTCGCGCCCTGGCGCAGCCGCCGCTTCATGCGGGAGGCGAACACCGGGTGTCCGTCCGTCGGGTTCGCGCCGATGATCATGATGACGTCGGCGTCGGCCACGGACTTGAAGTCCTGCGTGCCCGCCGACGTGCCGAACGTCTGCTTCAACCCGTAGCCGGTGGGTGAGTGGCAGACCCGCGCGCAGGTGTCGACGTTGTTGTTGCCGAACGCCGCCCGCACCATCTTCTGGACGACGTAGACCTCCTCGTTGGTGCAGCGGGAGGAGGTGATCGCGCCGATCGAGCCGGTGCCGTGCTCGGACTGGATCTCGAGGAGGCGACGGGCGGTGAACCCGATCGCCTCCTCCCAGCTCACCGTGCGCCAGTCGTCGGCGATGGAGTCGCGGACCATCGGGGCGAGCACGCGGTCGGGGTGGCTCGCGTAGCCGAACGCGAAGCGGCCCTTCACGCAGCTGTGGCCCTCGTTGGCGCCGCCGTCCTTGTAGGGCACCATCCGCACGAGCTCGTCGCCGCGCATCTCGGCCTTGAACGAGCAGCCCACGCCGCAGTACGCGCAGGTGGTGATCACGCTGCGGGTCGGCATGCCCAGCTGGACGACCGACTTCTCCTGCAGCGTGGCAGTGGGGCAGGCCTGCACGCACGCGCCGCACGACACGCACTCCGAGGACAGGAAGTCGACGCCGCCGGGGCTCACCTTGGAGTCGAAGCCGCGGCCCTCGATCGTCAGCGCGAGGGTGCCCTGCACCTCGTCGCAGGCCCGCACGCAGCGCGAACAGGCGATGCACTTGGACGCCTCGAAGTCGAAGTACGGGTTCGACGAGTCGGTGAGCAGGTCCATGTGGTTCGCGCCAGCGTCGACGCCGGAGCCGTAGCGGACCTCGCGCAGGCCCGTCACGCCTGCCATGTCCTGCAGCTCGCAGTCGCCGTTGGCGGAGCAGGTGAGGCAGTCGAGCGGGTGGTCGGAAATGTAGAGCTCCATGACCCCGCGGCGCAGCTTCGCGACCTTCTCGGTCTGCGTGTGCACCACCATCCCGTCGGCGCACGGGGTGGTGCAGGAAGCGGGCGTGCCCCTGGCGCCGTCGATCTCGACGAGGCACAGCCGGCACGAGCCGAACGCCTCGAGGGAGTCGGTGGCGCACAGCTTCGGGACGTCGACGCCCGCTTGCTTGGCCGCCCGCATCACCGAGGTGCCCGGCGGCACGCGGACCGACATGCCGTCGATCGTCAGCTCGACGGTGGCCGCGCCCGGCCGGGCCGGCGTGCCGAAATCGGGTTCCTTGAGCAGGCTCATCGTGCGAAGTCCTCTTCGAAGTGCTGCACCGCGCTGCGCACGGGCATCGGCGTGAGCCCACCCATCGCGCACAGCGAGCCGTCGGTCATCAACATGCAGAGGTCCTCGAGCAGCACCAGGTTCTGCTCCCGGTCCTCCCCTGCTCTGATGCGGTCGATCGTCTCGACACCACGGACGGCGCCGACGCGGCAGGGCGTGCACTTGCCGCACGACTCCTCCGCGCAGAACGCAAAAGCGAACCGCGCCATCCCGGCCATGTCGACGGTGTCGTCGAACACGACGATGCCGCCGTGCCCGACCATGGCCCCGGCCTGCGCGAACGCCTCGTAGTCCATGGGCAGGTCGAACTGCGTCACCGGCAGATAGGCGCCCAAGGGGCCGCCCACCTGCACCGCGCGCACCGGCCGCCCGGACGCGGCCCCGCCGCCCAGGTCGTTCACCAGCTCGCCCAGTGTGATGCCGAACGCGGTCTCGACGACGCCGCCGCGGGCGACGTTGCCGCCGAGTTGGAAGACGCTGGTGCCGCGCGAGCGCCCGACACCGAGATCGGCGTAGGCCGCCGCGCCGTGCTGCAGGATCCACGGCACCGCCGCAAGCGACAGCACGTTGTTGACCACGGTCGGGCGGCCGAACAGGCCCTGCAGCGCCGGGATCGGCGGCTTCGCCCGCACCTCCCCCCGCTTGCCCTCGAGGCTCTCCAGCATCGAGGTCTCCTCACCGCAGATGTACGCGCCGGCCCCCACGCGGACGTGCAGGTCGAAGGAGAGGTCGGAACCCAGGATCCGCTCGCCCAACCAGCCCCGCTCGCGGGCGATGCCGATCGCAGCCCGCACGGTGGCGATGGCGTCGGGGTACTCGGAGCGGATGTAGATGAAGCCCTCGCTCGCGCCGACGGCGTGCGCCGCGATCGTCATGCCCTCGATGAGGGTGAACGGGTCGCCCTCCATCAGCATGCGGTCGGCGAACGTGCCGGAGTCGCCCTCGTCGGCGTTGCAGCAGATGAACTTGATGTCCGCTCCAGAAGGATCCGGCGGGGCGCCGAGCACCGTCCGCCACTTGATGCCGGTCGGGAACCCGGCACCGCCACGCCCGCGCAGGCCGGAGTCGGTCACGGCAGCGACGACGTCGGCGGGATCGAGTGCCAGCGCCGCCCGCAGGCCGGCGAGTCCGCCGTGCGCCTCGTGGTCGGCCGCCGAGAGCGGGTCCATCACGCCGACGCGGGCGAAGGTGAGCCGCTGCTGGCGGCGCATCCACTCCAGATCCTCGACGAGCCCCAGACCGGGCGCGGTGCCGTCGAGCAGCCCGGCCGCGACGAGCCCGTCGACGTCCTCGGGGGCGACCGGCCCGTAGCCTACCCGGCCGGCCACCGTCTCCACCTCGACCAGCGGTTCCAGCCACAACATCCCGCGCGAGCCCGTGCGCACGACCTCGGCGCCGGCCCGCTCCAGCAGCGCAGCAACCTCGTCGGCGCCGACCGAGCGGGCCGCCGAGTCCTGGGGAACGAAGATGCGGTTCATCGAAGGTCCCCCAGCAGTGCGTCGAGACGGGCCGGCGTGACCCGGCCGTGCAACCGGTCGCCCACGGTCACCGCCGGGCCGAGCGCGCAGTTGCCCAAGCAGAACACCTCGTCGAGGCTCACCGCGCCGTCGGCGGTGGTGTCCCCGAACCCGATGCCCAGCTCGGCCTGTGCGTGCGCGACGAGCTCGTCCGCGCCGCGGGCCTGACAGGCCTCGGCGCGGCAGACGCGGACGATGGTGCGACCGGGCGGCGCAGCCCGGAAGTCGCGGTAGAACGTGACGACGCCGTGCACCTCCGCGATCGACAGGTTCAGCCCATCGGCGATCACCGGGAGCACGTCGCGGGGCACGTGGCCCAGCTCCTCCTGCACGGCGTGGAGGATGGGCAGCAGGGGCCCTCGACCGGTGCCGTGCTCGGCCAGCGCCGCTCGGGCGCACTCCTCCGCGGCGGTACGGGAGGGTGTGACGCTCGTCATCGGCACACTGTCGCAAGCAGAACATGCGCAGGTCAAAGCATACGTTCCGATGATCCGATAGGCGCGGCCTATGAATGTTCGTCGACGTAGGCCTGCACCAGAGTGTCGAGTTGGGCGCGCACGTCGAGCCGCCGCGCGACCTCGACGAGCGCCCGGGCGAGCATCGGCTCCGGCTCCCGATCGGTGAGCACGAGGCCCACCCGGTGCGGACGTCGTGGCGCCTCCATCGGCACCACCCGCATCCCGTCCGGCACGCCGAACATGTGCAGCCAGGCGTGCGCGATCACCGTCGACCAGCGGTGGGTGGCGACGTGTGCGTACAGCACCGAGATCGTGTCGGCCTCCACCGACGGTGTGACGGTCACGCCGGCCTCTGCGCAGTAGCGGTCGATGATCCGCCGGTTCTGCATCACCGGCGAGAGCAGGCACATCGGGATGTCCACGAGCTCGGCCCACCCGATCTCCGACCGCTCGGCGAACGGACCGCCGGCGGGGACCAGCAGCAGGTAGCGCTCGCGGTAGAGCGGCACCGTGCGCACGGCGCCCAGCGGCTCCCCGTCGACGTAGGTGAGGCCGACGTCGAGATCGAACTCGGCGAGCCGGTGCACGATCTCCCGGCTCGACAGCGACTCCACCGACACGGAGACCTGCGGATGCCGGTCGCAGAACGGCGCGGTGAGCAGCGACGTCACCGTCAGCGCGGTCGGGATCGCCCCGATGCGCAACGTGCCGGTGAGCCCAGCCCGCATGCTGCGGAGGTCGGCACGGAGGCCCTCGGAGTCGGCGACGATGCGCTGCGCCCACGCCACCGCCCGCTCGCCCTCGGGAGTGAAGCCCTCGAAGCTGCGGCCGCGCCGCACGATCTGCACGCCCAACTCCGCCTCGAGGCGCCGGATCGCCTCGGACAGCGCGGGCTGCGACACGTGGCACGCCTGCGCGGCCCGACCGAAGTGCCGTTCCCTCGCGAGGGCACTCAGGTACTCCAAGCGGCGCAGCAGCATCGTCGGATCCTAGGATCCGCCGATGTTGCGTCCTGGAAGCTGGACGAGACCTGCGGGTGAAAGTCCCGTCCCGGTAGGCACCGGTCCGGCCCCGCCGAGCGGCCGGGCACTGGCCGCCGCCGCAGGGAAGGCAGCCCCACACCGGCGGATTCCCGGTCGCGCAGGAGCCCCCTCCGCATCGCTACTGACGGGATCAGGAGCGGCAGCACGAACACCGGAGCGGCCATCTTCAGCCGACCGATCTGCTCGTCGGATCCTATGATCTCCGGATGACCGTGCCGGGGGGATCGGGATCTTCGGGGGCCGCTACGAAGGTCGCGGGTGGGTTGCTCATCGGCGGTGCGGTGCTCGCGGTCATCGCGACGTTCCTGCCCACGTACTCCTCGAACTCGGGCTCACCCGAGTACACGAGCACCTACAGCGGATGGGTGTACACGAGCACCGTGCGCGGGCAGGTCACGACCGTGCCGTCCCCGACCAACGGCATCCTGATCGTGCTCGTCGCCGCCGTGGCCGTCGCCGCGGCCGTCACGCTGATCGTCACCGCGAGGCGGCCGGCGTCGCGAGGCCGACTGTTCGGCACACTCGGTGCCGGCATCCTCATCGCCGGGTTGGTGGACAAGGTCCTGCCTCCGCTCGTCGGGATGATCACCCTCCCGGGCAGGATCCAGTACCACCTCGGCGTTGGGTGGATCCTCCTTCTCCTGGCGGCGATCTGCGCGATCGCGGCCGGCACCACCGCGATCTCCACCGGACCGCGTGCCGCGGCACCGGTCGGACCGTGGGCGCCCGGCGCGCAGATGCAGAACCCCTGGGGCGCGCAGCCGCCCCCGCTCCCCCAGCCGTTCCCTGCACGGCCGGGTGCGGGTCCGTTCCCCGTCCCACCCTCCGGTTCCGGTCAGTTCCCGGCCCAGCCGCCTCGGACGGGTGGGTTTCCGGCGCAGCCGCCCGGCACGGGCGGGTTCCCGGCGCAGCCGCCGGGTCCGCCGCGCGCCTGACGATCCGTTCGGATCAGAGCGGCAGAACGCACGCCGGCGCCGGCGCCGCCAACCCGCCGATCTGCTCCGCCCGACCCGTCTGCTGGTCCAGCCGCAGCACCGTCACCTCGTCGGACTGCTGGCACGCCACCAGCACGTACTCGCCGATCGCGGCGAAGTGGCGCGGGCACGTCCCGCCGACGGGACTGTCGGCGAGGTGGACGAGCCCGTCGGGGTCGAGCCGGAACGTCGACAGCACGTCCGCGCCGCGGACGGCCACCACCAGCAGCTCCCCCACCAGCGCGATGTGCGACGGGTAGTTGCGCCCGCCGGGCGGCGCCGGCGCGGCCGTGGCCGGGACACGGGCGACCACCGCGCCGTCCCGCACGACGACGAGGCCGTCGTCCAGCTCGGTCGCCACCGCGACGGCACCGTCCGGCAGCACCGCGAGGTGCCGCGGACCGCTGCCGGCCGGCAGTCGCACCGGGTCGAGCTCGGTGCCCGCGGAGTAGCGGCGCAGCACGTCGACGCCCAGGTCCGCCACCCACACCTCGTCGCCGACAGCGGTCGCGGAGTGGGCGTGCGGGCCGTCCTGCCGCTCGGGGTCGGGGCCGCTGCCCGATCCCGGGTGCTCCTGGGCCGGGCCCGCGAACCGGCCGTTCCCGTCGAGCGGGATCGTCCGGACGGTGCCGTCGCCGTAGTTCGACACCCACAGCGCCCCGGCGTCGACGAGCAGGTGGCACGGTGCCGACCCCCCGGACGGCACCGTGTCGAGCAGCTGACCGTCGGCGTCGAACGCCGAGACCGTGCCGTCGTCGGTCTCCGCGACCGCGTACCAGGTCCCGGACCCGGCGTGCACGGCGAGGAACGACGGGGCGGGCGTGGTGACCGCCCGCCCCGCGTCCTGGAGCGCTCCGGCTCCGTCGATCCCGATCCGCCGCACGGTGTCGGCGTAGGAGCCGATCCACATCTCGATCACGCATCCACCTTCGCACGCGACCGCTGCCGGGCTCGAAGTGCCGACACCACGGCCACGAGCAGGCCGAGGCCGACGAGCCCGAGCAGGATCGGCCGCAGGATCAGTCCGATCGGCCAGCCCGGCCCGTCCAACTCCAGGTCGGTGTCGGGGTACTCCATCGCCCGTGCCACCCACCGTGCCGTCGGCACGTCGACGTGCACCGCGATGTCGCGCAGCACGGCATCGAACGGGTCGGTTCCCGGGGCCGGCACCAGTTCGGGCGCCGGGCCGACACCGACCGCCGGTGCCGCGGTGCCGGCCGGCGCCAGCAGCCGGTCCACCGCCACCTCGCCGACCGTGGCCCGAGGCAGGAAGACCAAGCCGTGTCGGGACCGCACGACCGCGCCGGGCTCGCTGCCCATGGCGACGGTGCGGGTGGCGAGCACCTGGGAGCCGTAGGTGTCGAAGATCGCCGCGACCTCGGTCTCGCCGACCCCGTCGGAGAGCAGGACGCCGATGAGCGGCGGGTCCCAGCGGTAGCCCGCGTTGAGCACCACGATCGCGTCGGACGGGCGCCACGTGTGCTGTTCCTGCACGACGGGCCGCGGTGTCCAGTCCAGCGCGGTGGCCGCCTGTGCGGCAGCGGCCGGCCCGAGGAGCCGGTCGATGGCGTGCAGGGTCCCGTCGATGCCGGAGAGGATGCCGGCGGTGCTGATCAGGTCGCCGTCGTCCACCCACCGCATGCCGCGGTGCCAGTCCACGGCGGGATAGGTCTCGTCGTAGGCGTCGATGCGGGTCCAGTGCGCCGTGGCGCGGCGGCCGTCGAGCAGCCCGGCCGAGGCCAGCACGCCGGCGCCGTTGCAGACGCTGATCATGAGGGTGTGGTGCGCCATCTGCTTCGCCGCCCACTCCTCCAGCGGCCGCGACGACGGGGTGCCGGAGTCGGGCACCGCGGGCATCACCACGACGTCGGGCGCCGAGCCGCCGAGGCGGGCGTCGAGCTGGGCGAAGTCGAGATCGGGCAGTACGTCGAGGCCGCCGGTGAGCGGCACGGGCCGGCGCTCCGGCGCCACCAGGTACACGTTGAACGCGCCGGTGGCGGCGAGTGCCTCGTACGGCGCCAGCGCGTCGGGCACGGTCGCGCCCTGCATGCTCGCGACGACGACGGCGGTGCGCTTGGCCGGATCGTGGACGGGCGGCGCGGGCAGGACGGCCGGGGCGGGCCCGGGAGATGTGTACCAGCTGCCGAAGGCCGCCCTGGTGCCCAGACCGGCGACGGCTGCCGGGAGGGCGAGCACGGCCACCAGCACCAGAACGATCCGGCCGATGCGGGCGAGGACGCGGCTGATCATGACGCCACCTCGTGCTTGTGCGGCCGCACGAGCATCACGGCGAACATGGCGACGAACATCAGGACGTGGCCCCACAGCATGACGAAGCCGGCGCCGGCGACGCCGATCCAATAGGGCACCAGCACGACCAGGAACGCGAGGTACATCACCGCCGACATCTCGACGATCGAGCGCCAGGAGTGCCGGCGCAGCAGCATCGGGACGCTCATGCCGATCACCATGTTCGTGGCCATGACGGCCAGGTGGATCTCGAACACGGCGGCCGATCCGGGCCAGAGGAACGTCCAGACCGGGGCCAGGAGCATCATCCCGAGCATCATCGCCACGGACATCTCGGCGTAGTGCAGGAGGAAGCGGAGGGCAGAGCGGGTACGGGTGGTGGGGTGGATCGCTGCGGTGGTCATGGCAGAGAGGTTCGCCGGTCAGGCACCGTGCCCAGCAGTGCCGAAGGTCATGGCCGGGGTCATGTCTCCGGCTACAGCAGCCCCAGCGCGCGGGCCCGCAGCGCCGCCTGCGTGCGGTCGCGGGCGTCGAGCTTCGTGAGCACGTTCGTGACGTGGTTCTTCACCGTGCCCTCGGCAAGGAACAGCGCCCCCGCGATCTCCCGGTTGCTGCGGCCCTGCGCGAGCAGCCGGACCACCGCGAGCTCCCGCTCCGACAGCGGGGTGACCAGGGGTTGCGGGGCGGCGGCCGCCGGCTCGTCGGGCAGGCTCGCGATCCGGGCGACCACCTTCGCGGCGACCGACGGCTGCAGCACCGACTCCCCGCGGGCCGCCGCGTGCACGGCCTCCACCAGCCGCGCCGAGCTGACGTCCTTGAGCAGGTATCCGACCGCGCCGGCCCGCAGCGCCGCGAACACCTCCGCGTCGTCGTCGAAGGTCGTCAAGGCCAGCACCTGCACGTCCGGCTGCTCGACGCGGAGGCGGCGGGTGGCCGCGATCCCGTCGAGGACCGGCATGCGGATGTCCATCAGCACCACGTCGGGCCGCAGCTCGGCGGACCGGGCAAGCGCTTCGGCGCCGTTGGCCGCCTCCCCCACCACCTCCACGCCGTCGGCGACGGAGAGCAGCACGGCCAGCGCCTCGCGGAACAGTGCCTGGTCGTCGACCAGCAGCACCCGCACGGTCATCCGGGCACCGCCATCCGCAGCGTGGTGCCGGTGCCGGGCACCGACCGCCGCTCCAACGACCCGCCCAGCGCCTCCGCCCGCTCCCGCAGACCGACGAGCCCGAATCCGGGGGTGCCGACATCGCCGGTCCCCTGGCCGTCGTCGCGGACCTCGACGGTCACGGCGTCGGCGGCGGAGAAGTCGAGCAGCACCGTCGCCGATCCGGCCGACGCGTGCTTGCGCACGTTCGTCAGACCCTCCTGAGCGGCGCGGTAGAGCGCCTCGCTGTGCTCGGCGTCGAGCTCGCGGGCGGTGCCGGCCAGCTCCAGCTCGGTGGCGATCCCGGCAGCGGACGACTCGGCGGCCAACGCGGCCAGCGCCTCGGGCAGCGGGGGCAGGGCCCGCGGTTCGCGCAGGGCCGCGACCGACCGGCGTACCTCGGCCAGCGCATCCCCGGCCTGCTGCTGCGCCTTCGCCAGCACGGCGTCGGCGCGCGCCGGATCGTCGGGCAGGACGGCCCGCGCGGCCTGCACCTGCATCCGGACGACGGTCAGGTGGTGGCCGAGGCCGTCGTGGATGTCGCGGGCGACCCGGTTGCGCTCGCGGGTGGTGGCCAGCTCCTCTGCCTGCTCGGCGTAGCCGCGCAGCTGCCGGTGCGCCTCGGCCAGTTCGGCGCGGGCCTGCTGCTCGCGCACGTACAACCCGACCGACACGGCCGTGAACGCGCCCGCGAGCAGACTGCCGGCAGCGGCCCGTAACCCGTCCCCCATCTCCATGCCGACGTGCATCAACGGCTGGATCGCCACCATCAGCACGCAGGGGAGGACACCCAGCAGGAGCAGGGTCTGGGCGACCAGCACGCACAGGAGCAGCGTGGCGCCGGTGTGCGGTTCGGTGCCGAACGTGGCGTAGCCGATCAGGAGCTGCCACAGCACGTACCCGATCGCCCAGGCCCGGCGCCGGGGTCCGTGGTGGTCGTCCACCCACCGGAAGCCGAAGATCGCCCCGGCCGTGTAGACCAGCCCGACCCCGATCGCGAGCAGGGTGTTGTGCCCCGCCGTCGCCTCGAACGCGAACGTCAGGAACGCCGCGACGGTCAGCGCGGCCAGTGCCCATCTCACCGCGTCAGGGTGGAGGGCCGAGCGGCCGCGGTCAACGCCACCCGCCGGTCAGTCCAGCGAGACCGTGCGCAGGTCGAGCCGGTTCAGCACCCTGTCGGCGGCCTCGGGATCCACACCCGGTTCGCGACGGGCCGCGAGCACCTCGGCCCGGGCGGCGGCGAGCGTCTCCGTCTGTACGCCCACCAGCACGTCGCGGGCCTTCTGGAGCGCGGTGATCCGCTCCCGGTCCTCCTCGGTCTCCGGCTCGCCGCGCAGGAGCGCATCGAACCGGGCGAACCGGCTCTCCAGCACGTCGGCGAGCTCAGGTGGCGCCTCGGCGCGGAACTCGGCGAGCTTGCGGAACGCGGCCTCCTTGGCGCGTTGCGTGATCGCCCGCTCCGCTTGCTCCTCGGCGTCGGCGTCGGCCGCCACACCCAGCACGCGGACCAGCACGGAGAGGGTGAAACCGGGCAGCAACAACGTCGACATCAGCACGGTGCACGCGATGAGGACGATCTCGACGCGAGCGGGGAACGCCGATCCTGTGCTCACAGGCGCGGGGATCGACAGGGCGAGCGCCAGCGTGGCCAACCCGCGCATGCCGCACCAGGCCAGCACGACGGCCTCCCGTCCGGTGCGGGGGCGCCGCGGTGGCGTCGTCCGATCGCAAGCGTGCCGCCACGAGAGCACCGGCCATCCACACCGCACGCACCGCGAACACCACACCCACCACGACCAGCGCGTGCAGCAGCATCCGACCCAGCTCGGCTCCGGCGGCCACCACCACGCCGCGCAGCTGCAACCCGATCAACCCGAACGCGATGCCGGTGACCAGCAGCTCCACCACGCTCCAGAACGACCGCTGCACCAGCCGTTCCGCCGATTCGTCCGGTGCTGCGACGGAGCGCATCTCCAGTGCCAGCACCACGACCGCGATGACGCCGGAGGCGTGCACCTGCTCGGCGGCGACGTAGACGGCGAACGGCAGCACCAGTGTCAGCGCGCTGCGACCCACCGCGTCGGTCACCCTGGCGGCCACCAGCCGCGCCAGCCAGGCCACGGCCAGTCCGATGAGCACCGCTGCGGCGGCCCCCAGCACGAACGACAGCACCAGCCGACCGGGGGTGAGGTTCTGCCCCTCGACGGTCGCGAGGAGCGCCGCCTGGAAGACGACCAGCGCCGTCGCGTCGTTGAACAGCCCCTCCGCCTGCAGGACGGTGAGCAGCCGCCGCGGGATCCGCACGCGTCCGGCGACCGCCTCGACCGCGACGGGGTCGGGCGGGGCGACCATGGCGCCGAGCGCCACCGCGGCGGTGAGTCCGATCCCGGGCACGAGCAGCCACACCGCCCCGGCCACCGCCGCGATCGTCGCCACCACCAACGCGACGGCCAGCAGCAGGATGCTGCGCCAGCGGGCCCGGAACACCGACCACGACGTGCGCTGCGCCGTCGCGTAGAGCAGCGGCGGCAGGAACAGCGGCAGGATCAGCTCGGGATCGATGTCCACGCCGTCGGGCAGGCCCGGGACGAGTGCGACCGCTACACCCAGCAGCACCATCAGCGCGGGCCACGGCAGCCGCAGTCGGTCGCCGATGCCCACGAGCACCACGGCGCCCAGCATCAGCCCCACGACGAGGACCAGTACCTCCATCCCGTCATGATCGGCCCAGGTCGGCGGCGTGCGATCGGCGGGGCTAGCGTCGCCACCCGGATGGGGGTGCAGGGTGACGGAGATCCAGGTTCGGCCGGCAGTGCACAGCGAGCTCGATGCGGTTGCGCAGATCTACGCGCGGGCGTTCCAGCACGATCCCGTCTACGAGTGGCTCCTCCCCGACGACGCGGAGCGCCGGGCGCGGTTGCCCGTCCTCTTCACGGCCTTCGTGCGGCACCTGCACCGCGGCACGGGGGCACTCGACGTCGCCGTCCGCGAGCGACGCCTGGTCGGTGCGGCGCTGTGGGACCGGCCCGGCGTGGTGGCCACCGGCGCCTGGCGCGCCGCCCGTGCGCTGCCGGGCCTGCTGCGGGCATCCGGCCGGCGGTTGCCGGCGCTCGCCGAGCTGGGTTCCACGCTGGAGGCTGCCCGTCCGTCCCCGCCGCACTGGTACCTGTTCCACCTCGCCGCCGACCCCGCCGAACAGGGCGGCGGAGTCGGGTCCGCCCTGCTGGGCGCCGGCCTCGACCGGGCTGCCGGCGCGGCCGCCTACCTGGAGTGCAAGCTCGCGCTCGTCGACTACTACGGGCGCGCAGGGTTCGACCGGACGGGGACTCTGTCGGTCGGCGGCGGAGCGGTCACGATGGCGGCCATGACCCGCCCCGACTCCCGTACCGGATAGGCCGACCGGCTACCGCCGCATAACGCGTCTGTTGCGACGACTCGTGTAGCCGTGCTGTTGGTGTAATTTCCGCCCGTTGATCACCGGCCGATCACCCGCGGTTGCCAGGGTCCCCCGAGCGCCGATGGCGGCGGGCGAGCAGGAGGAGGTCAGGCATTGTCGGTGTCCACGGCGAAGGCGGGCGAGGCGCCGATCGACGATCCGCCGTCACCCTCCGTGACCGTCCGGCCGACCCGGTTCGGTCCGCGCGAACGGCGTGACTTCCTGGTGTTCCTGGCCTTCGCCGGGCCGAACATCGTGCTGATCATCCTCTTCAGCTATCGCCCCGTCATCCAGAACATCCAGTACTCGATGCTGAACTGGACGCTGGGCTCCTCCAGCGCCACAGCGATCGGCATCGGCAACTACGTCGAGTTCCTCACCTCGCCGGGCACGCTCGACATCATCCGCATCACCCTGATCTTCACGCTCGTGACCGTCGGCGGCTCGATGGTGCTCGGCCTGCTGATCGCGCTGGCGCTGAACCAGCGCATCCGCGGCATCGGTCTGGCCAGGGCGACGGTGTTCGCTCCCTATGTGCTGTCCGGCGTCGGCGTGGGCTTCGTCTGGCAGCTGATCTTCGACCCGGCCATCGGCATCCTCGGGGTCATCCTGCGCAGCGTCGGTGTGTCCAACCCCGAGTGGTTCCGCAACCCGAACCTGACGCTGGTCATGGTGATCATCGTCTACATCTGGAAGAACATGGGCTACGCGGCGGTGATCTACCTGGCCGGCCTGCAGGCCGTGCCGAAGGACCTGCTGGAGGCGGCATCCCTCGACGGGGCGTCGTCGTCGCGGACATTCCGCTCGGTCGTGTGGCCGCTGCTGTCGCCGACGACG
This sequence comes from uncultured Actinomycetota bacterium, assembly GCA_963727745.1. Classification (GTDB taxonomy): domain Bacteria; phylum Actinomycetota; class Actinomycetes; order Mycobacteriales; family Pseudonocardiaceae; genus Pseudonocardia. The sequence goes on along the minus strand of CAVSHL010000015.1, from coordinate 379,379 downwards.
TTCTTCCTGGTCATCACCTGCATCCTCAGCTCCTTGCAGGCGTTCGACATCATCCAGGCGATGACCCCGCTGGGGAACGGCACGACGACCCTGATCTACGAGAGCTACCTGCAGGGCTTCATCAACACGCGCGCCGGCTACTCCGCCACCATCGCGACGATCCTGTTCGTGCTGCTCGTGATCTTCACGGTCGTCCAGCTGCGGTTCGTGGAGAGGCGGGTGCACTACTCATGACAGTCACGGTGGACAAGCCGGCACCGAACCCACGGGCCGCCGGGCCGCTCGCGCCGCGCAACCTCTGGGCCGCCACGGTCTCGTCGTACTTCACGATCGTGCTGGTCGTGCTCGTCGTGGCGCTGCCGTTGATCTGGATGATCCTGGCGTCGTTCAAGGCGCCGTCGGAACTGATCACCACGAGCCCGTCGCTCCTGCCGGACTCGCTGGCTCCGACCAACTACGTCGAGGCTGCGCGGCGGGCGCCGTTCGGGCGCTTCCTGCTCAACTCGGTGATCGTCACCGCGATCGGGGCCGGCATCAAGGTCCTGCTGGCGATCATGACCGCGTACGCGCTGGTGTACGTGCGCTTCCCGTTCAAGAACCTGATCTTCGCGGGGATCCTCGCGACGCTGATGGTGCCGCCGCAGGTGTCGGTGCTGCCGAACTTCATCCTGATCAGCGGCTTGGGCGGGGCCAACACCTACTGGGGCATCATCCTGCCCGGACTCGGCACCGGCTTCGGTACGTTCCTGCTGCGTCAGCAGCTGCTGGCGATCCCGAAGTCGCTCACCGAGGCCGCCGAGATCGACGGGGCCGGGCACTGGCGGCGGCTGTGGAGCATCGTCGTCCCGGTGTCGGCGCCCACCATCGCCACCGTCGCACTCGTCAGCATCGTGTTCGAGTGGAACGAGTACCTCTGGCCGCTGGTCATCACGACCGACCCCATGATGATGACGCTCCCGGTGGGCCTCAACGCGCTGCGCAACAGCGAGTCCAGCGCGCTCGGCTATCCCCTGCTCATGGCCGGTTCGGTGGCGATCATCGTGCCCGTCCTGATCGTCTTCGTCGCCCTGCAGCGCTACATCATCGCCGGGCTCACCCAAGGCGCGGTCAAGGACTAGTGCCTCCCTTCATCCCTTCGAGAATTGGACCTCCCATGACCGGTTCCCTCCGCTTGCCAGACCTCGACCGCCGAGGCTTCCTGCGCCTCACCGGCGCGGCGGGTGCGGCCGCTGCGCTCGCCGCCTGCGGTGGGCCGACCGTCTCCGCGCCGGGAGGTGGCCCGGCTGCCGTCGAGAAGGTCGACTTCTCGGGTGTGAAGCCGGCTGCCACGATCACGTTCTGGAGCAACAACCCCGGCAGCTCGGGCGCGGTGACCCAGCAGATCATCGACGCCTACCAGGCGGCCAACCCCGGCACGAAGGTCAACCTCGTCACCGCGGGCGCGAACTACGAGGAGATCGCGCAGAAGTTCCAGACCGCCCAGACCGGCGGCCAGCTGCCCGACCTCGTCGTCCTCTCGGACGTGTGGTGGTTCCGCTACTACATGCAGCGCTCGATCATCCCGCTGGACTCGGCGATCTCCGCCGCCGGCATCGAGCTCTCCGACTACCGCGAGGGCCTGGTCAAGGACTACCAGTACGCCGGCGCGCAGTGGGCGGTCCCGTGGGCGCGGTCCACCCCGCTGTTCTACTACAACAAGACCCACTGGAAGACCGCCGGTCTCCCGGACAACGCGCCGGCGACCTGGCAGGAGTTCGCCGAGTGGGCGCCGAAGCTCAAGTCCGCCGGAGTCGGTACGCAGAACGCCTTCCAGCTTCCGGCCCTCGCCGACTACGCGGGCTGGACGTTCCAGAACAACCTGTGGGGTGAGGGCGGCGGCTGGAGCAAGGACTTCACCGTCACCTGCGACTCCCCCGAGTCGGTTGCGGCGCTGGAGTTCATCAAGAAGTCCGCTGCCCCGGGCGGCTGGGCGGGCGTCTCGGCCAAGGACCAGGCCAACGACCTCGCCGCCGGCGCCGTCTCGGCCACCGTCAGCTCCACCGGGTCGCTCGCCGGCGTGTTGAAGACCGTCGCGGGCAAGTTCGAGGTCGGCGTCGGCTTCCTGCCGGCCGGCTCGAAGGTGGACAAGCCGGTCTGCCCGACCGGCGGTGCCGGCCTGGGCATCCCGAAGAACATCCCGAAGGAGAACCAGCTCGCGGCCGCGAACTTCATCAAGTTCCTCACCTCGCCGGAGAACGCGGTCCTGTTCTCCGGGGCCACCGGTTACCTGCCGATCCGCAAGTCGGCGAACATCGACCAGCTCATCGCGAAGACCCCGCAGGCCAAGGTCGCCATCGACCAGCTCGCCGTGACCCGTCCGCAGGACAACGCGCGCGTCTTCTTCCCCGGTGCCGACGGCGAGATGGCCAAGGCCGCGGCCAAGATGCTCAACGAGCAGGCCGACGTGGCTTCGACCATGGCGACGCTGAAGACGACCCTGACGAACATCTACGAGCAGCAGGTGAAGCCGAACCTCTGAGGTACCCCTCTGGGGCACGGCTCCGCCCACCGGCGTCAGCAAAGCCACTTTCCGGACCGGATCGGTCCGGAAAGTGGCTTTGCTGTCATACCCGCCGGCGCGAGCAGAGCGCCGTTGACCTGAAGTCCGGTTCAGGTCCTACCGTCGCGATCATGTCTGAACACAAGGTCGACATCGGCATCGGCCTCGGCTCCGTCGCGAACGACGATCACCTGCGCCAGGCCCCGATCCTCGACGAGCTGGGCTTCTCCTCGCTCTGGATCGCGGGTGGGCAGCTCGACCGGCTCGACCGCGTCGACGAGCTGCTGGCCGCGACCCGGACGGCTCGGATCGCGACCGGCATCATCCCGCTCGGTCACCACTCCCCCGCCGACGTGCTCGCTCTCGTCGCGCGCGTCGGCACGGAGAGGTTCGTCGCCGGGCTCGGCGGCCCGCAAACCGCGCGGCCGGTCACCGAGCTGCTGCCCCACCTCGATGCGCTCGACGCCGGCGGGTTCGCACCGCGTCGGCGGCTGCTCGCCGCGCTGGGGCCGCGCAAGCTGGAGCTCGCGCGCGAGCGGGCCGGCGGGGCGATCACGCTGCTCACCACCCCGGCGCACACGGCGCTGGCCCGCGACGTCATCGGCCCGGACCGCCGGCTGGTCGTGCACCAGTTCGTCGTGGACGACGCGGACGCCGCCAGGGCTCGCGACACCGCCCGTCCGACGATCGGGTTCCTCGCCGGCGTCGGCGGATACCGGGCGAACCTGCGGCGCGAGGGCCTGTCCGACGCCGATCTCGAGAGCCTCTCCGACCGGTTGATCGATGCGGTCGTCGTGCACGGGAGCCGTGCGACCGTGGCGGAGCGGGTGGCCGCCCACGCTGCTGCCGGCGCGGACGAGGTGGTGCTGGGTGTGCTGCCTGGCAGCGGCGAACCGGATCTCGTCGCCACGGCACGACGCTGGGTCGCCGGATGATCGACTGATCGACTGCACGGTGCGTCCCGAATGCCACGCGGTGTCCACTTGGCGCTCACAGCCGGCCGCTCCGCCGGTTTTGCGTCATCAACCCTGTGCGGAGAGTAAAGTTCCCCCGTCGATGGGTGAGGAGCGCAGGTCATGGGTGGCGGTGGGCTGGTCGTCCGGCTGATCGGACGCATGTGCTCGGCCATGTGGGGGTTCATGCCCGACGTCATGCCCGCCCTGGTCGAGTCGATGGGCACCCGTCGGGCGGTCGTCTGGTTCGCGGCCAACTTCCCCCGCTACCTCGTCACGCTCTACGTCCTGGGCCCGATCCGCACGCATCTGGCGTGCCTCGCGATCTCGCTGTTCAACGGGTGCACGTACTGCGCGTACGGTCGCGCCCACGCGCTCGAGCTGATCTACCTGCGCGATCGCGGGCGGCTTTTCCCCGTCGATGCCTGCACGCTGTCCGCGTGGCGCGACGTCACCCGGCGGGAGCTGTCGCTGCGCCTCCGCGGGGTCTTGGAGGAGGCGGCGCTGCACTCCGAGGTGGTCTGGGTGGAGAGCACCTTGGCGTTCGTCTCCGGCGATTCCGTGCCGATCGACGCCACGGAGCGCCGCATCGATCACCTCTGCCGCATGGTGAGCACGATGAACCGGATCGCGATCGAAGCCGGTGTGCAGCCCGATCAGGCACACGACACGATCAACAAGGACGTCGCGCTCAAGGGCCGGCTGGCGGAGCTGCAGTCGGCCGGGAGCTGACGCCGCCGGTCACGGTGACACGGCGATGAACAGGAACGACGCGAAGAGCAGCAGGTGGATCACGCCCTGCAGCACGATGGCGGTGCCGCGCACCACCGTGAGCGAGCCGATCAGCCCGGTGAGGGCCAGCAGCACGACCTCGGTGCCCGACAGGCCCAGCAGCAGCGGCCCGCCGAACCAGATCGACGCCACCGCGATCGCCGGGATCGTCAGCCCGATGCTGGCCAGCGCCGAACCGTAGGCGAGGTTGAGGCTCGTCTGGAGCCGGTCGCGGGTGGCGGCCCGCGCGGCGGCCAGTGTCTCGGGCAGCAGCACCAGCAGCGCGATCGCCACGCCGACCACCGCCACCGGAGCGCCGATCGCGGCGACCCCGGCCTCGATCGTCGGCGAGATCGTCTTGGCCAGCCCGACCACGGCCACCAGCGACACCACGAGCAGCCCCAGGCTGATCAGGGCCGACCGCGCCGACGGCGGATCGACGTGCCCGTCGTGGTCGAGGTCGTCCGGCGAATCGGGCCCGTCCTCGACGGGCAGGAAGTAGTCGCGGTGGCGGACGGTCTGCACGAACACGTACACGCCGTAGAGCACGACCGAGACGACCGCGGCGAACGCCAGCTGCGGCCCGGAGAACGTGGGTCCTTCCGACGTGGTGGTGAACGTCGGCAGCACGAGGCACAGCGTGGCCAGCGTGACCACGGCCGCCAGCGCCCCGCTGGAGCCCTCGGCGTGGAAGGACACCACGTGGTGGCGCACCGCGCCGATCAGCAGGCACAGGCCCACGATGCCGTTGCAGGTGATCATGACTGCGGCGAAGACCGTGTCGCGGGCCAGTGAGGCCGTGTCCGGCCCACCGGAGGCGGTGATCGACAGGATCAGGCCGACCTCGATCACGGTGACCGCGACGGCCAGGATCAGCGACCCGAAGGGTTCTCCTACGCGGTGGGCCACCACCTCCGCGTGGTGCACCGCGATCAGCACGGCCGCGATCAGCGCGATCGCGACCAGCACCACCGCCCACGCGGCCAGTTCACGGCCGTAGACGAACGCCAGCAGGACGATCGCGACGATCGGGACGCCGACAGTGCGGGCAGTGATTGGTGCGTGCACAACCTCAAGGCTGGCACACCGTGATCAGGCGCCGTTCAGGTGGCGATGAAGACGTTCTTCGTCTCGGTGAAGGCGAGCGGCGCGTCGGGGCCCAGTTCGCGGCCGAGCCCGGACGACTTGTAGCCCCCGAACGGTGTCCAGTACCGGACCGACGAGTTGGAGTTGACCGACAGGTTGCCGGCGGCGATGCCGCGGCTCACGCGGATCGCGCGGCCCACGTCACGCGTCCAGATCGAGCCCGACAGCCCGAACGCGCTGTCGTTGGCGACCCGGACGGCCTCGGCCTCGTCGGCGACGCGCACGACAGCCACCACGGGGCCGAAGATCTCCTCGTGCAGCACCTTGTCGGTCGGGTCGTCAGGGGTGAGCACGGTGGGCGGGAACCAGAAGCCGGGCCCGTCCGGGGCAGTGCCGCGGAACGCGACGGGCGCGTCGGGCCCGACGTAGGAGGCGACCCGTTCGCGCTGGCCGGCGCTGATGAGCGGGCCCATCTCGGCCGTCTCGTCCGCCGGGTCGGTCACCACCACGCCGCGGACGGCGACCTCGAACAGCTCCATGAACCGGTCGTACACGCTCGCCTCGACCAGGATCCGGGACCGCGCGCAGCAGTCCTGACCGGCGTTGTCGAACACGCCGTACGGGGCCGCGGCAGCCGCGGCCTCGAGATCGGCGTCGGCGAACACCACGTTCGCGCTCTTGCCGCCCAGCTCCAGGGTGACCGGCTTGACGTGCTGCGCGCACCCGGCCATGACCTGCTTGCCGACGGCCGTCGAGCCGGTGAAGACGATCTTCGCGACGTCCGGGTGATCGACGAACCGCTGCCCGACCACCCGCCCGGCGCCCGGAAGCACCTGGAACACGTCCTCCGGGATGCCGGCCTCGCGGGCCAGCTCCGCCAGCCGGATCGCCGTGAGCGGGGTGAGCTCGGCCGGCTTGAGCACCACGGTGTTGCCGGCCGCCAGCGCCGGCGCGAACGCCCACGAGGCGATCGGCATGGGGAAGTTCCAGGGCACGATCGCGCCGACCACGCCCAGCGGTTCGTGGATCGTGACGTTCAGCCCACCCGGGACCGGGATCTGCTGGCCGATCAGCCGCTCGGGGGCACCGGAGTAGTACGCGATCACGTCGCGCGCGTTGCCGGCCTCCCAGCGGGCGTTGCCGATGGTGTGCCCGGCGTTCTCCACCTCGATGCGCGCCAGGTTCTCCCGGTCGGCATCGACGGCCTCGGCGAACCGGCGCAGCAACCGGGCCCGGTCCCCCGGCGCGACGTCGCGCCAGGCCGGGAAGGCCGCACCGGCCCGGGCGATCGCCGCATCGGTCTCCTCGACCGACGCCAGCGGGACGGAGGTGACAACGGCCTCGGTGGCCGGGTTGACGACATCGTGGGAGGTGGCGGTCACCCGTCCATCCGATCACACGTCGGTGGGCGCCTCGGCGCGGGTCGTGGAGTTGCAGCCGACCGTCGCAACACGAGACGTTCGGGCGCCGCCGGCCGACCTACGCTGCCACGATGGCGACGCGGGCCCTCGAGATCGAGGCCGCCCGCCGCTCGTTCCTCACGAGCGGGCGCATCGCCGTCCCGGCGGGCACGGTCCGCTCGTGCGTGCTCTCGTCGTGGGAGCGGTCGCACGACCACGACGTCGACCCGGACCGGGTCACCGCGCGGTTCCTCGGCCATCCCGCGACCATCGCGGCGAGCACCCGCTGCGCCGACGAGGTGTTCGCGACCACCGACGTCGGCTCCGCCTCGCTGCTGCTGGTCGACGACTCCGGGGTGGTGCGCGTGCGCCGCGACGGGGACCGCACCCTTGCCTCGCTGCTGGACGGCCTCCTGCTCGTGCCCGGCTACGGGTACGGGGAACGCGCCGTCGGAACCACGGCCGCCGCGGTGGCGCTGCACGAGGGCGCACCGGTGGCGGTCACCGGGCCGGAGCACTACCACGCCCAGCTCGGCTGCCTCGCCACCGCGGCGGCACCCGTCGCCGGGCCGGGCGGGGAGCCGTGCGGAGCCGTCGCGGTCGTCGACCACGCGGGAGCGGCGTCGGACCTGCAGCTGACCGTCGCCACGTTGCTGGCCGAGCGCATCGCCGAGCGGATCGCCGGTGACCCGCACCGGATCTCCGTGGCACTGCTCGACCGGGTGGCATCGGCGACAGGCGACTGGGTGCTCGCCGCCGGCGGCGACACAGTCGTCACCAACGGGCCCTGCCGCCGTCTCGACGCCGAAGATCAGCGGACCCTTACCAACGTGGCACTGGCCCGGCTCGCGCTCGCCGACTTCGGGTCCGCGCACGTCGACCTCCCGTCCGGCACGTGCGCCGAGGTCGTAGTCGAGCCGGTGACGCTCGCCGGGACGCTGGTCGGCTGCGTGCTGAGCGGTGCTCCCGCGGGAGTCGTCCGCGAGCTGGCGCCGCCGGAGTCGGTACGCCGCCAGGGCAGCCACGTCGCGCCGCTCGGCCGTCGCGACTATGCCCGCGACCTGCGCGGGGACAGCGGACGCGCGCACGCCGAGGCGCGCATCCGAGCCAACCGGGAGCTGCTCTCGCCGTACCTGCGGGCGCGCGCCGAGGTCGCGGCGAGCGTCCGGCAGAGCCGTAACCACCTGCTCATCGGCGAGCCGGGCGTCGGCAAGCGGACGTTGCTCGTCGACAGCTTCCGCACGGCGCACCCCACCGGCCGCGTCGCGGTGGTGGACGGGTCGAGCTTCGGCAGCGAACCCGCCGGCCCCGGTGCACGCCAACCGGATCTGCTCCCCCGCCGCGACGGCCGGCCGCACCTCGTCCTGCTGCGCGCGATGAACGAGCTCGGCCCGGTCGGCGCGCGGCGGCTCGACGAGGCACTGCGCCCGCTCGTCGCGCTGCCGGACGGGCCGCTCGTCGTCGGCTGCGTCGACACGCCCGCCGTGGACGCCACCCGCCCGTACGGCCTGCTGTTGCGGCACTTCCACGAGGTCACGCGGGTGCCGGCCCTGCGCTACCGCGCCGACGAGATCGGCGACATCGCGCTGGCCGTGCTGCGCAGGATCGGCGGCGGTCGCTCATTGCGGTTGTCGCTGCAGGTCATCCGGGTGCTGGAGAGCTACGCGTGGCCGGGCAACATCGCCGAGCTGGAGGACGTGCTGCGCTACGTCGTGGCCCGCAAGCCGGTCGGTGAGATCCAACCGCCCGACCTGCCCACCCTCTGCTTCACGGGCCGGACGCGGCGACTGTCGATGCTCGAGTCGGCACAGTGCGACGCGATCATCCAGGCCCTCTACGAGTCGCGCGGCAACCGCTACAAGGCCGCGGCCATGCTGGGCATCGCCCGGTCCTCGCTCTACCGCAAGATCGACGCGTTCGGGATCAGCTACATCGCCTGAGCCGCCAATCGGCTGGGGTCGTCACTGCTCCGGTACTGCCCGGGCGGACATCCGAACTGGCGCTTGAAGGCGTGCGAGAACGCGTAGGCGGACCGGTAGCCGACCTGGGACGCGACCGACACGAGCGGCAGATCGGATTCGCGGAGCAGGCGGGCGGCGCTGGTCATCCGCCACCACGCGAGGTACGCCATCGGCGGGCGACCCACCAGCGGGGTGAACCGGCGGGTCAGTGCTGCGCGGGAGAGCCCGACCCGGTCGCCGAGGGTCTCGATGCTCCACGGGTACGCCGGATCCTGGTGCAGCGCCTGCAACGCCGCCGCCACCACCGGATCGGCGAGCGCGCGGCTCCAGGCGACGTCGGGACGGTCGGTCAGCCAGCCGCGCAACACGTAGACCAGCAGCAGATCGAGCAATCCGGGCAGGGCTGCGTCGTGTCCGGGATCGCGGCGCTGCATCTCGTGGCTCAGCAGGTCGACCGTGGCCTGCAGCTGCGGGTGCCGTCCGGCACCCGCAGGCACGTGCAGCACCTCGGGCAGCTCGGCCATCAGCGGATGGGCGCGCGAGGAGTCCAGCCGGTACTTACCGCACAGCAGCTCCGACACCACCCCTCCCTGCGGATCGGTCCCCTGATCGTCCCAGCGCTCGAACGGGACGGCGTCGCGTGCGGACCCGGTGGCCGTGTCGGACATGTCGTGACCAGTCCCCCGCGACAGCACAACCACGTCACCGGCAGACATCGGGATCGGATCGCCCTGCTCGGGGAAGAGCCAGCAGTGCCCGCGGAGCAGCACGTGGAACCCGGCGCCGCAGTACGGCGCGAACCGCATCCGCCAGTTCCGGCCGGCCACCGCCCTGGACGCGGACGGTCGCCCGGTCCGCATCACCGCGATGGCATCGCTGACCACATCCATGATCCTTGACTCTAGACGAGCCGATCACGCATCAGCAGAGGCTGTTCGCGCATTGAAAGGCGCGTCGAACTGCTTAGCGTGGAGCCATGCAGACAATCACGTTGGGCAAGGTCGAGCTCACCCGTGTGCTCGAGTGGCAGGGCCCGTTCGCGCCGGCCGACACGATCCTCCCGGATGCCGCGCCCGAGACCTGGGAACAGTTCGCGCCGGACTTCTGGCAGGACGGCATGTTCACGGTGGCGCTGCAGACGTGGGTGTTGCGTAGCGAGGGCCGCACCATCCTGGTGGACACCGGGATCGGCGACGTCCAGTTCCCGCAGGAGACCCGGCCGCGCGACATGCTGCCCGCGCTGCTCGCCGGTGTGGGCATCGGGCCCGACGACGTGGACGTCGTGGTGAACACGCACCTGCACTACGACCACGTCGGCTGGAACACCGTCGATCACGGGGACGGGCGGGTACCGATGTTCCCGCGCGCGACCTACCTCATCCCGGCGGCCGACGAGTCCGCCCGTCGGACGTCCACGGCGGGCGATCGGATGTCCTACTCCGACACCGTGGCGCCGATCGTCGAGGCGGGCCAGGCGCTGCTGTGGGACGGGGAGCACCGGATCGACGGGAACCTCACACTGGAGTCGGCGCGCGGGCACACCTCGGGCTCGTCCGTGCTGCGGCTGGCGTCCGGCGCCGACCGGGCGGTGTTCGTGGGCGACCTGCTGCACAGTCCCGTGCAGATCGAGCACCCGGAGCACAACAGCTGCTTCGACGAGGATCCCGGCGCCGCGCGGCGATCACGCATCCGGACGCTGGCCAGGGCGGCTGACAAGGGCGAGCTGGTGATCCCCGCGCACTTCGGGGGCGCCGGCGCGGCGGAGGTGCGGCGCGACGGTGACCGCTTCGCCGTCAGCGGCTGGGCCGGGGGCCTGTGAGGGCTGGGGCGCACCGCAGCCCGCACAGGCCACCGGACCGATCAGATGTCGTTGTCCCAGCCTCGATTGATGCTTCCCTGGTCGACGGGCTCGCCGACGCGCAGGACGTCCCACAGCTCCTGCGGATCGGTCGAGTTCCGGAGCGTGATGCGGTCCCCGACCTTCACGCGCGGCTCCACCCAGCAGGTGCGGAACCGGTCGCCCGACCGCAGATCGACCTGTACTCGAAGGTTCGTCCTGGTCATGCCGCTGAGGTTAGGAGCCAGGCTGCGGTCGAGCGAACGGGTTTCGCGGCCGATCAGGCCGGGTTGATGATCACCTTCAGGGCGGAGTTGGCCGCGGCGTTCTTGAACACGTCGTAGGCCTCGTCCATCTGGTCGAACGTGAACGTGTGGGTGCCCATCTTCTCGGCCGGGATCCGGCCGCTGCCCACCATCTTGAGCAGCGTCGGGATCGACACCGTGTCGACCAGACCCATCGTCATCGTCACGTTCTGGATCCACATGTCCTGCATCGGCAGCTCGACGGGGGTGCCGTGCACACCGATGTTGGCGATGGTGCCGCCGGGGCGGACCAGCGACGCCGCCGTCAGCAGCGTCTCGGGATACCCGACCGCCTCGATCGAGACGTCGACGCCGAGCCCGTCGGTCAGCGCGATGACGTCGGCGACGGTGCCCGGCCCCACCTCCACCGCGTCGGTCGCGCCGAACTCGAGCGCCTTCTCCAGCCGGAACTTGTTGGAGTCGACCGCGATGACCTTCGACGCTCCCCACAGGCCGGTGGTGAGGATCGCGGAGAGCCCCACCGCCCCGGCCCCGACGACGGCCACGGTGTCGCCGGGCCGCACCCCGCCGGCCAGCACGCCGACCTCGTACCCGGTGGGCAGCGAGTCGGCCAGGAAGATCGCCTGCTCATTGGTCACCGAGTCGGGCACCAGGTAGAGCGAGGTGTCGGCGTACGGCACGCGCACGTACTCGGCCTGCGTGCCGTCGATGAGGTGCCCGAAGATCCAGCCGATGCCGCCGACGGTCTGGCAGTGCGACGGGATCCCCCGCTGGCAGTACTCGCACCGCCCGCACTTGGTGATCGCCGGCACCAGCACCCGGTCACCCTCGGCGAAGCCCTTCACCGCCTCGCCGACCGTGGTGACGGTGCCGACGGCCTCGTGGCCGAGGATCCGCCCGTCGGTGACGGCGGCGACGTCGCCCTGCAGGATGTGCAGATCGGTGCCGCAGATGGTGGTCGTGTCGACGCGAACGACGACGTCGGTGGGTTCCTGTACGACGGCGTCCGGCACGTCCTCCCAGGACTTCGCGCCCGGACCGTGGTACACAAGTGCCTTCATCGTGAGCCCCTCTCGTGGCGTGGCTCACGTGACGCTAGGACGGGTCGCAGCGCCTGACTGTCGCAGAATCGGACGCTCGGGAGCGGATCGCCGACCGGTGCCGGCGCGAGTGTCCCGAACCCGGGACACCGCTCACTCCCCGCGGACCGCCCGCCGCAGCTTCGGCAGCCGCTCGGCCAAGGTGCGTTCGGCGCCGTGGTTGGTGGGCTCGTAGTAGTCGCGGCCGACCAGCTCGTCCGGCGGGTACTGCTGGGTGATCACCCCGCCCGGATCCTTCAGCGGGTGCCGGTAGCCGATGGCGTGGCCCAGCTTCTGCGCGCCCGCGTAGTGCCCGTCGCGCAGGTGCGGCGGCACCGCGCCCACCGCTCCGCCGCGCACGTCGGACATCGCGGCCTCGATCGCGCTGATCACCGAGCCCGACTTCGGGGCGGTGGCCAGATGCAGCGTGGCCTGCGCCAGCGCGAGCCGGCACTCCGGCATCCCGACGAGCTGCACGACCTGCGCCGCGGCCGTCGCGGCCTGCAACGCCGTCGGATCGGCGAGCCCGATGTCCTCGCTCGCGTGCACCATGAGGCGGCGCGCGACGAACCGCGGGTCCTCCCCTGCCACCAGCATGCGGGCGAGGTAGTGCATCGCCGCGTCGGGATCGGAGCCGCGGATCGACTTGATGAACGCGCTGATCACGTCGTAGTGCTGGTCGCCCTGGCGGTCGTAGCGCACCGCGACCTCGTCGACCGCGCGCTCGACCGCCTCGACATCGATGGTGGTCGCACCGGTGCCGGTGACCCCGTCAGCCGCGACCTCCAACGCGGTGAGCGCGCGCCGGGCGTCGCCCCCGGCCAGCCGGACCAGCGCGTCCTCCGCGTCGACCGCCAGCTCGACGCTGCCGCCGAGCCCGCGCTCGTCGGTCACCGCGCGGCGCAGCAGCGCGCGGAGGTCGTCGGCGGTCAGCGCTTGCAGCTGCAGGATCAGCGAGCGCGAGAGCAGCGCCGACACCACCGAGAACGACGGGTTCTCCGTGGTGGCGCCGACCAGCAGCACCACCCGGTCCTCGACCGCGCCGAGCAGCGCGTCCTGCTGGGTCTTCGAGAAGCGGTGCACCTCGTCGATGAACAGGACCGTGACCTGCCCCGACCGGTCCCGGCGGCGGCGTGCGTCGTCGATCACGGCGCGCAGGTCCTTCACCCCGGACGACAGGGCCGAGAGCGCCACGAAGTGCCGACCCTCACCAGCGACCAGCTGCGCGATCGTCGTCTTGCCGGTACCGGGCGGGCCGTAGAGCAGCACCGATGCCGCCGTGCCGCCCTCCACGAGCCGGCGCAGCGGCGCCCCGGGCCGCAGCAGGTGCGCCTGCCCCACGACCTCGTCGATGGTCCGCGGCCGCATCCGGGCCGCCAGCGGCGAGCCCGCACCGGCCGGCTCCACCGGGGTGGCCGGGGACTCGTCGATGTCGAACAGGCCGTCGCTCACGCCGCCAAGCCTGCCACGCGACGACCGTGTCACGATTCGGCGGTGGACTCGGCGTTCCTCAGGTTCCCCTGGCCCGTCGACCTGCTGACGCTCGAGGAGCGGGATGCGCTGCCCGAGACCGACTGGCGTCGCCTCGAGCTCGTCGAGGGCCTGCTCACGATCACGGCGTCGCTACCGGCTCACCATCAATGTGCGGTCATGGACGTCTGCGTCGCGTTGGCCGCGCAGCTGCCGGACGAGTTCATCGCGATTCACCGGATGTCGGTCGGACTCGGCGACGAGCCGCCGACGGTGCGGATCCCGGACGTCGTCGTCGTCCGTGCCGAGGCGACGGAACCCGACACACACCGGTTCGCGCCGGCCGATCTGGCGCTCGTCGTCGAGATCCTCTCCGACGGCACCCGCCGGATCGACCGCGTCCTGAAGTTCGCCGAGTACGCCGAGGCCGGCATTCCGCAGTACTGGATCGTCGACATCGCCGAACCGACCACACTGCACGCGTATTCGCTGGTCGACGACGCGTACGAGCTCTCGACCGAGGCGTCCGGTCCAACCGTTCTCGAGGTGGCCGGGCATGCCGTCGAGCTCGACCTGGATGCGCTGGCCCGTCGCTGATCCCAGTCCTCGGAATCCCGGTACCACTAATCGGAACACTGCGGCACCATTGAGAGCGTCCGACACCCCGGACCGTCTCCGCCCTGTCGACCCAGGACGCGCCCTTCCCGCCCTGACGACAGGTGTCCTCATGACCACGTTCTCCACGCGTCTGCAGGCCGTCCGCGGCTCTGCCATCCGCGATCTGCTCACCCTCACCGCCCGTCCCGACGTGCTGAGCCTGGCCGGCGGGTTGCCCGCCGCCGATCTCCTGCCGCGCGAGCGGATCGCCGCGGCCGCGGCGCAGGCGCTCCTCGATCCCGCGAACGCGCAGTACAGCGCCACGACCGGCGTCGCCCGGCTGCGCGAGGTCGTGGCGGCGCACGAGTCCGATCGCTGCATGCACCCGATCACCCCCGACCAGGTCGTGGTCACCACCGGCTCGCAGCAGGCGCTGGACCTGCTCGCGCGTGCGCTGCTCGATCCCGGCGACCAGGTCGTCGTCGAGGACCCGGTCTACGTCGGAGCGCTCCAGGTGTTCCAGGCCGCCGGCGCCGACCTGCAGCCGGTTCCCCTCGACGGCGACGGCATGCGCGTCGACGTGCTCGCAGAGCGGCTCGCAGCCGGGTTGCGGCCGCGGCTCGTGCACACCGTGTCGAGCTTCCACAACCCGCGCGGGGTGACCCTCGGCCAGAACCGGCGGCGGGAGCTGGCCACGCTCGCCGACCGCTACGGCTTCCTCGTCGTCGAGGACGACCCGTACGGGCTGCTCGCCTTCGACGGGGCGCCGCCGGTGCCCGTCGCCGCGCACGGGGAGCATGTGGTGCGGCTCGGCTCGGCGTCGAAGGTGCTGGCCCCCGCGCTGCGCGTCGGGTGGCTCACCGGTCCTCCGGCGATGTGCGCGGCCGTGGAGCGGCTCAAGCAGCTCACCGATCTCTGCACGTCGTCGCTCACCCAGGCGATCACCGCCGAGTTGCTCTCCGACACGGTCTGGTTCGACGGGCATCTCCGACGCGTCCGGGCCGTCACCGCCGAACGGGCCGCCGCGTTCACCGCCGCGGTCGGCGACCACCTGCCCGGCGTGCGGTGTTCCACGCCGACCGGCGGGATGTTCTGCTGGCTCAGCTTCCCAGCCGGGGTCGACACCGCCGCCCTGCTGCCCCAGGCCATCGAGGCCGGCGTCGGGTTCGTTCCGGGCTCCGCGTTCGCCGTCGCCGACCCACGCGCCGGTGACGCCCGTTGCTGCTACGCCTCGTACCCGGTGGATGTGATCCGGGAGGCGGTGCGACGGCTCGCCTCCGTCGTGGCCCTGTGAGTGTCGTGGCCACGGCGACGTAGGGTCGGATCCGTGCGGCAGATCCTCGAACTGCTGGAGCGCGACGCCCAGCTCTCCCCCGACACCATCGCGACCATGCTCGACCTGCCGGTCGAGGAGGTACGGGACGCGATCGCCGGCTGGGAGGCATCCGGGGCGATCCGGCGCTACCGGGCGGTCATCGACTGGGACAAGGTCGACGACGACCCCACGAGCGAGGAGGTCACCGCGTTCATCGACGTGTCGCTGACCCCGGCCCGCGGAGTCGGGTTCGACGACGTCGCCGAGCGCATCGCCCGCTTCGAGGAGGTGCGCAGCGTCTACCTGGTGTCGGGCACGCAGGACCTGCGGGCCACCGTCACCGGCCGCAGCATCCGCTCGGTGTCGGACTTCGTGTCGCAGAAGCTGTCCACGATCGACCGGGTCCGCTCGACGGCCACCCACTTCGTGCTGCGCACCTACAAGCGCGACGGCGACGCGTTCACCACGGTCGAACCCGACCATCGGTTGCCGGTGACCCCCTGATGCGCCCGCTCAACGACGTCATCGCCAACTGCCCGCCGTCAGGCATCCGGCGGTTCTTCGACATCGCCGCCGAGATGGACGACGTGATCTCCCTCGGCGTCGGCGAACCCGACTTCGTCACGCCGTGGCGCATCCGTGAGGCGGGCATCTACGCCCTGGAGCACGGCTACACCACCTACACGTCCAACGCCGGGCTGCCGCAGCTGCGTGAGCTGATCTGCGGCGAGCTCGACCGCCGCTACGGCGCGCAGTACTCGTGGCAGGAGGAGTGCCTGATCACCACGGGCGTGTCGGAGGGGCTCGACCTCGCCCTGCGGGTGCTGCTCAACGCCGGTGACGAGGTGATCGTGCCGGAGCCCTGCTACGTGGCCTACGAGCCGTGCGTGGCCTTCGCCGGCGGCACCCCGGTCCGAGTGGCGACGCGCTGGGAGGACGGCTTCGCGATCGACGCCGCCGCCGTCGAGGCCGCCATCACCCCACGCACCAAGGCGATCCTGATCGGCTCACCGGCCAACCCGACCGGTGCCGTCCAGCCGCGGGCCGCACTCGAGGCGCTCGTCCGGCTCGCCGAGAAGCACGATCTCTACCTGATCTCCGACGAGATCTACGACCGGCTCACCTACGTCGGCACCCACACCTGCCTGGGCGCGCTCCCCGGAGCCCGCGAGCGCACCGTCGTGCTCGGCGGGTTCTCCAAGGCCCAGGCCATGACGGGCTGGCGGGTCGGCTGGATCTGCGCGCCGCAGGCCATCGCCGAGCTGGCCGTGCGGGTGCACCAGTACACGATGCTGTGCGCGCCGCACGTCTCCCAGATCGCGGCGGTCGAGGCGCTCGCCCACGCCGACGACGACGTCGTGGAGATGGTGGCCGACTACGACCGTCGCCGCCGGGTGTTCGTCAAGGGGCTGCGCGAGACCGGGCTCGAGTGCCCGGAACCCGAGGGCGCGTTCTACGCGTTCCCGTCGATCCGCTCGTCCGGGCTGGACTCGGAGACGTTCGCCGAGAAGCTGCTGCAGGCCGAGCACGTCGCGGTGGTGCCGGGCAGCGTCTTCGGCCCGTCGGGAGAGGGCCACGTGCGCTGCTCCTACGCCACGGCACTGCCATTGCTGGAGGAGGCGCTGGTGCGGATCGACCGCTTCCTCCGGTCGCTCTGATCCAGCTCTTCTGACGGCCGGTAGTCGGACGTCAACGCACCGCAGTCTTCGCGGGCAGTTCACAGGGCGGCAACGCGGGCCCGCCACTCTTCGAAGGCATGGAGATACCTCACGGCGCCTGCCCCCTGTGTTCACTGCCTCGTACGCCCGCCGACGTGGCCGGCCTGAGCTGGAGCAGCCAGCACGAGGTCGACGGCAGCATCACCTGGATCTGCCCGACCTGCACCCGCGCGCAGCTGTGGCGGATCGAGGCGATGCTGGCGGTCGCCAGCCCGTCCGCACCCGTCGCGCCCACCGCGCTACGCCCGGCTGCCTGACCCGGCCCGGCCGAACTCGTCCAGCAGCCCCTGCACGATCACCGGTCCGAGATCGCTCCCGCGCTTCACCAGCCACGGGATGCCCTTCAGGACGAGCCACGCCACCCGGTGCGCGGCAGTGATCTCCCGCCCACCCGCGCACTGCATGCCGACCGGGTGCGGCACCGCGAACCCGGCCTCGGCGAGCAACGCCGAGAAGCCGGCAGCGAGCATGCGGTGCCCGAGCTCCGACGGGTGCAGCCGATCGACCGCCCACGCGGTGCGGTCGTAGACACCCGGTAGCGCGGCAAGATCCAGCAGTGCCACGCCGTCGGCCGCCGACAGCTCGTCCATCACGGCGTTGAGCTGCGCGATGCGCCGCAGCAACGCCCGTCGCAGCGGCGCCGGGAGGTGGAACACCTCGGTGTGGTCGTGGTAGCGCACGAGCAGCACATGAGCGCCGACGGAATGCAGGGCGCCGATCACGGCCGTCCCGTCCGCGGCCATCCCGGCCGGGTCGAAGTCCGAGCGCAGCGTGTCGTTCATCCCGACGAAGACCACCGCGACCTCGGGTCGCGCCGCGACCGCCACCGGCACCTGGTCGCGGAGCACCGCACGCATGCGGGCGCCGGGCCGGGCCGGGTTCACCAGCGTCGAGGCGTCCAACGCCCCCTGCAGCAACCTGGGGAACCCCCGCCAGCCGCCGCCGGCCGCAGGGTCGCCGAGACCGACCGTCGTCGAGTCGCCCAAGGTCGCGAGCGTGGTGACCGGTCGGGGGTGCCGCGGTGGCACGACCATCGCGGCTTCGGGTACGGAGATGGATGGTGGGACCGGGAGAGACACCGCGGTCGAGACGGTCAAGGTCACGGGCTCACCCTCACCGACGAGTACTCCGCGGCGGTGTGCGGTGCGTGACGTGTCGGGGGCCGCTGGGGGAACGCTCGGTGGTCCGGCCGGCGCCGGTCAGGCCACGGAACGGAAGGCCGGGAACACCGGCAACGAACCCGGGGTGTCGGGGAACCGCTTGCCGAGCGCATCCGCCACCGCGTCGCCCAGCTCGGCCGACGCCGGCCGCACATCGGCGGACGACCGGGCCACCTGGCGCCAGTAGTGGGCCAGCGCCGTGCTGATCCGCGGCGAGCGGGTCGCGTCGCTGCCGACCGGCACGTCGCGCACACGGATGCGGGGCAGCAGCCACCACGTGCAGAGCCACACCCACAGCAGCTGGGCGTCCAGGAGGCGGGTCTCCAGCCGCTCGTGGTCGTCCAGATCGGGCCACACGGGCGCGACCTCGTTGCGCCAGGCCTCGAGCATGCTCTCCGGCAACCCGGCAGGCAGGGCGAACGACGCCTCGCAGCCGGGGAACGGCACCCGGAAGTACGCGGCATCGAGCGCGATGTCGCGGAAGCAGCCCCACTCGAAGTCGACGAACCGCACGCCGCGGCTGGTCACCAGGTTGTTGTCGGGGCAGGTGTCGGCCGGACTGAACGCCCGGAACCGGGTGCCGCCCAGTAATCGAACGGTGCCGTGCGCCTCCGTGACGGCCGCCGCCGATACGTCCACGCCGAGATCCTGGCCGAGCATCGAGGGCAGCTCCGCGAAGGCCACCCGGGCGTCCTCGGCCATCGGGTCGCGCCACGCCCGCTCCCCCAGCCGCCGCAGCAGCGCGCCGAAGTCGTTCTCCCGACCGGCCGTGGCGGCCTGCATCCGTCCCAGCGCCCGCGCCCACGACAGCAGGCACCGCCTCGCGGAGTCGGGATCGGGTCCGAACAGCTTGTCCGCCAGCGTCGAGCTGCGCCCCAGGTCCTCCAGCACCAGCAAGCGGGCCTGCTGGTCATGGGCGATCAGGACAGGGCTGGGTCGCGCGTCCGCCGGAAGGGCGGTGAACAGCTGGCAGCTGGCCACCTCGTAGTGGAACGGGTCGGGCCGCTCCGGATCGGGATCGCCGAGGTAGTGCTTCACGACGAGCGTGCGCGGCAGCGAGAACGGGTTGCGGGCCACCCGGGCCCTGGCCACGACGGAACGGTCGCTGCCGCCGAGATCCTCCGGATCGGCCAGTACCACCTTCGCTCCGGCCCGGCGGGTGAGTAGACGTTCACCCGCCGCCAGTGCGGCCAGCACGGGCCGCGGGAAACCGGCGAGGTCGCGAGGCATCGGAGGCGACCCTACCCCGATCGGAGGCGGCGCATCGGCCGACTCCCACGGAATCTCCGGGTGCCGACCAGCACCAGCGCCGCGGCCAGCACGATGCCCACGAGGTTCACGACCAGCTGCAGTGCCGACCCGGCCGCCTGCGCGAAGTTGCCCTCGACCACGGCCGCCGCCGCGAACGCCGCAGCCGGCACGGTGGTGACCGAGATGAACACACCGACCAGCGACGCCGACTTCGCCGACGTCATCGCCAGCATCCCGGCGGCCCCGGCCAGCAACGCCACGATGAAGGAGAACGGGCCCACCTCGTAGATGAACTCGACCTGCTGCAACGACTCCAGGGTGCGCGTGTTCAGGAGGCCGGTGGCGGAGAACAGCAGCGCCGCCCCCGCGGTGAACGCCATGGCGACAGGGAAGCCCACGTACAGGGCGGCCGCGCCCCGCTTGACCAGGTCGCCGCGCCGCAGCACCAGCCCGACGGCGATGGCCGCCAGCGGCCCGAACTCCGGGCCCAGCACCATCGCGCCGACCACGGTGACCGGCGAGTCGGTGATCGCCCCGATCGCCGCCAACACGCACGCGATCGTGAGGAACGCCTGGTAGCTCACCGACAGCCGGGACTCCTCGCCGGTCCGGGCCACGAGGTCGTCCCAGATGACGGCATCGGCCGGGTCGCCCGGGGCGGCCTCGACCGCATGGTCTGCCGCATTGGACAGCGTCGTGTCGATCACCTCGAGGGTGATGCCGCCCTCCCGGTCGATGTCGAGCTCGCGCAGCAGGCCGAGTACCTCGTCGACGGCCTCCCGGGTGACGTCGGCCTCGACGACGTCACCGACAGGGCGCACCGCCGCTCCGCGCAACGCCACGACGTGCGTGGCGCCGACCTCGTCGAGCACGACCGCCAGCACCGCCTCGGTCCGCTCGGGCGGGCAGATGACCCGCAGATGCATCACGGTCGGTACGGTATCCGGCACGCCGACGCAGTCGATCACGACCTCGGTTTCCTCAGAGGAGGCTCAGCTGCTCCCCGGTCACGACCGTGGGTGCGATCTGTTCCGGTGGCGTCACCTCCCGCACCTGGTTGCGCCGCCGGTCGAGCCCGTGCCGGCGCAGGAGCGGCCGGACCCGAGCCGCCAGCCGATCGCGGTACTCGCGGTCGACGTAGGCGCCGCGGCGGTACAGCTGGGCGTACTGCTCGACCAGCTCGGGGTGCTCCCGCTCCAGCCACTGCAGGAACCACTCGCGGGTGCCGCGACGCAGATGCAGTGCCAGCACCGTGGCGCCGGTCGCACCCGCCGCGGCGATCCGCCCGAACACGGCGTCGAGCGCCTCGGCGGAGTCGGTGAGCAGGGGGAGCACCGGCGCCACCATCACGCCGCACTCCAGACCGGCGTCGGTGATGCGGCGCACCATGTCGAGGCGGGCCTCCGGCGACGGGGTGCCGGGCTCGAGCCGTGCCTGCAGCTCCCGGTCGAGCAGCGCGACCGACACGCCCAGCCCGACCGGCACGTCGGCGGCCGCTGCCACCAGCTGCGGCAGGTCCCGTTGCAGCACGGTGCCCTTCGTGAGGATCGAGAGCGGGGTGCCGTTGCGGGCGAGCGCAGCCACGATGCCCGGCATCAGCTTGTACCGACCTTCCGCCCGCTGGTACGGGTCGGTGTTGGTGCCCATCGCGACCTGCTCACGCTCCCACCGCGGGGCGCGCAGCTCACGCTCCAGCACCCGTGCCACGTTGGTCTTCACCACGATCTGGGTGTCGAAATCGGCGCCCGCGTCGAGATCGAGGTAGGTGTGGGTGTTGCGGGCGAAGCAGTTGTGGCTGATCACGCCCTCGGCCACGAAATCGCCCGTGCCCGTGGTGATGTCGTACATCGCGATCGGCGTGCCGGTGGCCCGCACCTCGACGACATCGAGCTCACCACCGCCCGGGCCACCCGCGGTGACCGGTGCCCCGTCGAGCCGGCGCCGAGTGCCCACCGCCGGGTCGACGGTCTGCACGAGCCGCATCAGCGCCGGCGCGCCGCCCGTGAGCCGGACCGCGCGCACTCCTGCAACGAGCTCGACGACGAACCCGAACCCGAGCCGATGCAGGGCGCCGGCGATCCTGCCGAGCACCTCCTCGGCGTCGTGCTCGATGCGCAGCTCGCCATCGGTGACCCTGCCCCGTGCATCGATGCAGCCGGCGAGGAAGCCCGCGCACCACGCCTCGTCGGGTTCGGTCGGCCACACCGCCATCTCGTGCGGGGCGGACCGCCCCGCCGGCCGGGCCGGGGCGACGAGGACCATGCGGCCCGGCTCGATCCCTGCGGCGACGACCGCACGGGTGGGAGCCGTCGTGACGGCGGCCAGGTAGTGGTGGGCGCGCCCGAGCGCCTCCAGCGCCAGCCGATCGCTTGGGAACCCGGCCTGCCCGTCGGATCGGACGAGGCCGCAGAGGTAGCCCCGCTGGTAGGCGCGGACGTGGCCCGAGCCGCCGGGCGCCGAGCCGGCGGTGGCTGCGTCGTGGCGGAACCGGCCCAGCCCCAGCATGTGGCTGCCGGCCCGCAGGTGCGGGCGCCGACCGGCGCGGCACCACCCCGGGGCGACGTGGCGCCACCCGTGGTCGGTGAGGAACCGGTGCTCCCCGCTGGTGACCAGGGTGGTGCCGCCTGCGAGGCGCACCTTGAACGCAGGCTTGCGGGTGCTCCAGTGGGCGAGCACCCGGGTGGGTACGTACCGGCGGGCGCCGGGCCGCCCGGGATCGGGCTCGGTGCCCAGCACGACATCGCCCACCTGCAACTCCGCGATGGGCCGCACGCTCCCGTCGGGCAGCAGGATCCGGGTGGGCCCGGCCAGGCAGTACACGCAGGCGTGGGAGCACCCGCGATACGGATTGACCGTCCACGAGAACGGCATCCGCGACGGGCCGGGCACCCGGTTCAGCGCCGTTCGGGCTTCCACCTCGTGGAAGGTGATGCCCGCGAACTCCGGCGGGCGCACGGTGCGCAGGAGCCCACGCAGACCGGGGAGGGCGGGCTCGGCACCCACCCCGTCGTCCAGGACCTGCTGGCCGCTCCATCGCATGGCTACAGTCGAACACACGTTCGAACTCTTGGCAAGACTGTCAGACCCGGATGCCACTCTCCCGGGGTGCCGTCCTCGAGCATCCTGAACCCCTCCACGGGCCGGTGGACGACCGGCTACCGGCTGCCACCCGGACGGAGGACCCTCCGCCTGCTCGTCCATCCGGGCACGGTTGACAGGATGGGTGCGTGCACGGGCCCGAGACCGACGGGGCATCCGGGCCCGGGCCCGAGCGGGTCCCGGGCGGTACCGGGCCGTTCCGCCACGATCCCGCCCGTCCGCACCGGGCCGCGCGGGAGCAGCCCCACGACGCCGACGACGGCGCCCAGACCAGCGGGCCGAGCAGGCGGCGGGCCCGCGGCGCGCCGGACGCGCACGACGGGAGTGCCTCCGGCGAGCACCGCGTCGACGGCGCACGTCCCACCCGCAGGTCCCGGGCCGATCCACCGCCGCGCCGACCGGATCGGGACGATCCCGTGGACCGCCCGCGCCGGCCCCGTGCACCTGCTGAGGACGCACGTCGAACGGAGCAGCGGTCGGCCCACCGTCGGCCTGCCGCGGATCCCGACGATCGCGAAGCGGCGCCGAGGCGTCGACGTCGTGTCGATCCCCCCGAGAGCCTCGACGAGGGAGGCTCGGGCGGCCACCGAACGCGGCACGGCCGCGACCGCGTCGACGACAGGAGCGTGCGCCCCGGAGTCGAGGCGCGACGAGACGGCGCGCCGCGGCGCCGCCGGCCACCGCCCGACGACCCTGCTCCGGCGGGCCACGGACACGGCCACGGCCCGGCAGCCCCGGTCGGGCAGCGGGTACGGATCGCGATCGCGGCGTTCCTGGTGCCGTGCGCGCTTGCGACCCTCGTCGGGCTGGCGCTGCTGTGGCCGCACGGCGCCGCTCCGGCCCCACCGGTAGGTGCCGAGCAGCCGGTGCGCGGCACGGTCACCTCCGCGCAGACGGCCGACTGTGCGCCGGGCAGTGGTGATGCCGCCTGCGCGGGGCTCGTGATCCGCATGTCGGACGGCCCGTTGCCGGGCCAGGACACGACTCAGGTCGTTCCGATCGAGCCGGGCACTCCCCGGTTCGCGGTCGGCGACGAGGTCGTGCTGGGCTGGTCGGGCGCCGATCCGACCGATCCCGGCGCCTACCGGGTGGCAGACTTCCAGCGCTCGGCCCCGCTGTGGTGGCTCGCTGCGCTGTTCGCCGCTGCGGTGCTGGTGCTGGGGCGGTGGCGGGGGTTGGCCGCGCTGGTGGCGCTGGGGCTCAGCTTCGTGGTGCTGCTGCAGTTCGTCCTGCCGGCGATCCTGGCCGGTCGAGATCCGCTGGCGGTCGCCATCGTCGGTTCCGGGCTGATCATGTTCCTGGTCCTGTACCTGACCCACGGGCTGTCCGCCCGCACATCCACCGCCGTGCTCGGCACCCTGTTCTCACTGGCGCTCATCGGCGGGCTCTCTGCCCTGTTCTCGGCGACGGCCCGGCTGACCGGCCTGGACGACCAGACGAAGAACCTGATCTCCTCCCTCGGCACCGGGGTGGACGCGCGGGGTCTGCTGCTGGCCGGTGTGGTCATCGGGGCGCTCGGCGTGCTCGACGACGTGACCGTGACCCAGACCAGCGCGGTGTGGGAACTGCACGCCGCCAACCCGGCTCTGGGGGCGCGGGGGTTGTTCACCGCAGCCATGCGGATCGGCCGCGACCACGTCTCGTCGGCCGTCAACACCCTCGTGCTCGCCTACGCCGGCGCGTCGTTGCCGCTGATGCTGCTGTTCACGCTCTCCGGCCAGCCGCTGGGCACGATCGCGACGCAGCAGGACGTGGCGACGGAGATCGTCCGCACCCTGGTCGGCAGCATCGGGCTGGTGGCCTCGGTGCCGATCACGACGGGCATCGCCGCGCTGGTGGCCAGCCGCGAGTCAGTGCCCGACCAGGGCCGCTGAGCGGGCCACCAGCCCGGCCTCCCCGTCGCGTTCGAGGTCGACGAGCACGTCCAGCTCGGCGAACGCCCGCCGCAGCTCGCCGGACGGGGCACGGAAGGGCCCTGACCCGTCGCCGACCTCGGAGAGCACGTTGATCACCAGCAGGCCGCCGGGTGCCAGCGCAGCGGCCAGCTGCGGGTAGAGGCGTGGATCGCGGAACCGCTGGCAGACCACGACGTCGTAGGGGCCGGCGCAGGACGGGGGCAACCCGTCGTCGAGATCGTGCTCCACCGCACGAACCCCGGCGCCCGAGAGTGCCGCGAGCCCCACCACGGAGACGTCGACGGCGTCGACGGCGAAGCCGCGACCGGCCAACCAGCGAGCCACGGCACCGCGCCCGCACGCGACGTCCAGCGCGCGGCCTCCGGCCGGCAGCAGGTCGTCCCGCCCACGCAACAGGTCGGGCGGCTGCGGCCCGACGTCCTCGGCCTGGGCGTGCCGGGCGTCCCAGCGCTCTGCGTCGCTCCGCACAGAAGCACGATAGTCGGATGCGCCGTACGACTGCGCGGCACTAGCGTCGAGGCAATGGGGGCGGGGGCGCGGCTGGCTGACGTCCTCATGCCGCGGCGAATGGGCCCGAGCTTCCGCTACCTGGTCACCTCGACCTGGGTCTCGAACCTCGGCGACGGGATCGTGCTGGCCGCCGGCCCGCTGCTGATCGCATCGCTCACCGACTCCCCGCAGCTGATCGCGCTGGGCGCCACGCTGCAGTGGCTGCCGCCCTTGGTGCTCGGTCTCGTGGCGGGCGTGGTGACCGATCGGGTCGACCGCATCCGGCTGATCATCGCCATGAACGTGCTGCGCTGCGCGATCCTCGCGACGCTGGTGCTCGCGACCGCCACCGGGATGCTGACGGTCGTGCTGGCGCTGGTGGTGCTGTTCCTGCTGGGCACCACCGAGTTGTTCGCCGACACCGCCTCCGCGACCCTGCTACCGGCCCTCGTCGCCCGCAACGACCTCGGCATCGGCAATGCCCGGGTGATGGCCGGCCACATGACGCTCAACCAGCTCGCCGGGCCCCCGGTCGGCGCCGCGCTGTTCCTCGCCGGGGCCGCATGGCCGTTCGCCACCCAGATCGTGCTGCTCGCCGCCGCGACCGTGCTGGTGTCGCGGATCGCCCTCTCCCGCCCCGCCGCACCGCCCGCGCGAGCAGGGGTGCGCCGAGAGATCGCCGAGGGCCTGCGCTGGACGTGGCGGCATCCGGCGGTCCGCACGCTCGTCATGACGATCTTCATCTTCAACCTGACCTTCGGCGCCACCTTCGCCCTGCTCGTCGTGTACGCGAGCGAGCGGCTCGGGCTCGGCGCCGTCGGGTACGGCCTGCTGACCACCACGACCGGGCTCGGCGGCCTGCTCGGCAGCACCGTGTACGGGTGGATCTCCCGGCGGGTGTCCCTCGCCAACCTCATGCGCGTCGGGCTGGTCATCGAAACCTGCACGCACGCCGCGATGGCGCTGACGACAGTGCCGGCAGTCGCCTTGGCGATCTTCTTCGTCTTCGGCGTGCACGAGTCGGTGTGGGGCACCACGGCCACGACGGTGCGCCAACTGGCCGTGCCCGACGCGCTGCGCGGCCGCGTGGGCAGCGTGAACATGCTCGGCGTCTTCGGCGGGCTGGTGGTGGGCTCCACGGTCGGCGGGTACGTCGCGCAGCACCAGGGTGTCGTGGCGGTGCTCTGGTACGCCTTCGCCGGTTCAGCGGTGTTCGTCGTGGCGATCTGGCGCCAGCTGCGCCACATCGCCCACGCCGAGGAGGAGACGGCCGTCAGCCCAGGCGGGTGACGATCTCCTCGACGATCCCGTCCAGCGCCACGGTGTCCTGCCCGCCCGAGCCGAGGTCCTTGAGCCCGACGGTGCCGGCCTCCAGGTCGCGGTCGCCCAGCACCAGTGCGTACCGAGCGCCGGAGCGGTCGGCCGACTTCATCCCGGCCTTCATGCTGCGCCCACCGTAGGCGAGGTCGACGCGCACCCCGGCCTTCCGCAACGCAGCCGCCACGAGCACGAGCCGGCGCCGGGCTGCGTCACCCAACGGCACCCCGAACACCTCGACGCGAGCCGTCGACCACGGCTCGACCCCCTCGGCGCGGCACGCCAGCAGCACCCGGTCGACGCCGATGCCGTACCCGATCCCGGCCAGGTCGGCTCCACCAAGCAGCGCCATGAGGCCGTCGTAGTGCCCGCCGCCGCCGATCGCGGACTGCGCACCGAGCCCGGGGTGCACGAACTCGAAGGTCGTCTTCGTGTAGTAGTCGAGGCCGCGGACCAGCCGCGGGTTCTCCTTGTAGGCGATCCCGAGGTCGTCGAGGTGCTGCTTGACGGCCGTGTGGTGCTCCTCCGCGTCAGTCGAGAGGTGGTCGATCAGCAGCGGCGCGTCGGCGACGAGCGCGCGCACGTCGGGCCGCTTGTCGTCGAGCACCCGCAGGGGATTGATCTCGACCCTGGCCTTGGTGGCGTCGTCCAGCGGCAGCCGGTTCAGGTACTCCTGCAGCAGCTCGCGGTAGGCGGGGCGGCACTCCGCGTCGCCCAGCGAGGTGAGCTCCAGCGCGTAGTCGCGCAGGCCGAGCTCGCGGAAGCCCTCATCGGCCATGGCGATGACCTCGGCGTCGAGCGCCGGGTCATCGACGCCGATCGCCTCCGCACCGACCGTGTAGAACTGCCGGTAGCGGCCCGCCTGCGGCCGCTCGTAGCGGAACAGCGGGCCGGCGTAGCGGACCTTCACCGGAAGGCCGGCCTTGTCGAGACCGTGCTCGATGACGGCGCGGACCACCCCGGCGGTGCCTTCGGGGCGCAGCGTGATCGAGCGGTCGCCGCGGTCGGCGAAGGTGTACATCTCCTTCGTCACGACGTCGGTCGACTCCCCCACCCCGCGGGCGAACAGCTGGGTGTCCTCGAACACCGGCAGCTCGACCAGCGCGTACCCCGCGCGGTCGGCGGCGGAGACGAGGGTGCGGGAGACGTGCTCGAAGGCGGCCGAATCCGGCGGTACGTACTCCAGGACGCCCTTGGGCGCCGCGAACCGCTTTGCGCCGGAGGCGTTCCCCGAAGGGGCTGCGCCGGAGGCGCTCGCGATGTCACTGGCGGTCACGGTCCGATCCTCCGATCCGCCGAAGCGGTGATGTCGTCGTGCAGGTCCTGCAGGTGAGGGTTGGCCGCGCGTTCCCGCCCGACCGTGGTGGCGGCGCCGTGCCCGGGCAGCACGACGGTCTCGTCGGCCCGCGCCAGGAACACCGTGCGCAGCGACGACCGCAGCTGTGCGGCGTCGCCGCCCGGCAGGTCGGTGCGGCCGATGGACCCGGCGAAGAGGGTGTCGCCCGAGAAGACGATCTCGACTCCGTCCTCGGTGACGCCGCTGAACACGACCGAGCCCGGTGTGTGGCCCGGCGCGTGCTCGACGTGCAGCGTGAGGCCGGCCAGCTCGAGGTCGGCGCCGTCGACGAGCTCGCGCACGTCGTCGGGCTCGCGCTCCGGCATCCGGCCGCCGAAAACCGCGTTGGCCTGGGCGGACATGCCCGTGGCCGGGTCGGCGAGCATCCCGCGGTCGCCAGGATGGATCCACGCCGGGACGTCGTGCGCTGCGCACACCGGCCCAGCGCTGAACGTGTGGTCGAGGTGCCCGTGGGTCAGCAGCACCGCCACCGGGGTGAGCGAATGGCGGGCCAGCGTCTCGTCGAGCGGTGCGACGGCGTGCTGGCCAGGGTCGATCACGACGCACGGCCCGCCCGTCCCGGGCGCAACGACGTAGCAGTTCGTGCGAAACGAACCTGCGGGGAATCCGGCCACCAACACCCCAAGAGCGTAGGTTGCGGTGTCCACGCGGTTGCGCCGACCGGCCCTGGGCCAGGTCCTCTCAGGTACGGCCGATATCCTCCGGCCCCGTGGCGACCAACCAGATGCGACGTGAGGCGGCGAAGCGCAAGCTCGAGCGCCAGCAGGAGCGCAGGATCGAGCAGGCGAAGAAGCGCAAGCGCACCGTCGTGATCACCGTCGTGGCGGTCGTCGCGGCGGCCGCCGTCGCCGGTGTGGTGTTCGCCCTCCTGCCCGCACCCCAGCCGCCGCCCGACCCGAACGCGCCGGGCAACTGCACGTTCGCCGCCGGCGAGGCCGCGGCCAAGCCCGCACCGGTGCCGCCGAACGGCCCCACGGCCACGACCGGCACCCAGGCGGTGGCCCTGCAGACCTCCGCCGGCCCGATCGGCCTGACACTGGACCGCGCCACCGGTCCGTGCGCCGTCGAGAGCTTCGTCAGCCTGGCGAAGGCCGCCTACTTCGACGGCACCCCGTGCCACCGCCTCACCACGGCCGGCATCAAGGTGCTGCAGTGCGGCGACCCGACCGGGCAGGGCAGCGGCGGTCCCGGCTACACGATCAACGACGAGCC
This sequence comes from uncultured Actinomycetota bacterium, assembly GCA_963727745.1. Lineage (GTDB taxonomy): Bacteria > Actinomycetota > Actinomycetes > Mycobacteriales > Pseudonocardiaceae > Pseudonocardia. Next base: position 350,586 of record CAVSHL010000015.1, on the reverse strand, counting down.
GCCGACGCACCTGCCGCCGGGTCCGAACGCGCAGACCGCCACCTACCCGCGGGGCACCGTGGCGATGGCGAAGACGTCCGCACCGAACTCGGGTGGCAGCCAGTTCTTCCTCGTCTACGGCGACTCCCCCCTGCCCCCGACCTACACGGTCTTCGGCACGGTCGACGAGGCCGGCCTGGCCACCCTGGACAAGGTCGCCGCGGCCGGCGAGGACAGCAGCAACGGGCCGGGCGACGGCAAGCCGAAGACGCCGGTCACGATCGAGAAGGCGACAGTCTCCTGACGCGGACGCGCCTGATCGGCGCCGTCGCGGCCGTCGCCGCGACCCTGTGGGCCTCCTCCGCGTGCATGAGCGCGGCGCCGGGTGCGGCGACGCCGACGCCCGCCACCTCCGCTGCCTCGTCGGCTGCCGGGACTCCGGCCGGCTGCCGCTTCCTCCCTGACGGGGAGGCGGCCGCCCGGCCCGCTCCGGTCCCGCCGAGCGAGCAGCCCGTGCGCACGGGAACCGTGACCGTGGCCGTCGACACGTCCGCGGGCCCGGTCCCGCTCACGCTGGACCGCAGCCGCGGCGCCTGCGCCGTCACGAGCTTCGTCAGCCTTGCCCGGGCCGGCTACTTCGACGGCACCCCGTGCCACCGGCTGACCACGGCGGGCATCTACGTCCTGCAGTGCGGCGACCCGACCGGGCAGGGCACCGGTGGCCCCGGCTACACGATCAACGACGAGCCGCCGACGGATCTTCCGCCCGGTCCGAGCAGCCGCACGGTCACCTACCCGCGCGGCACGCTCGCCATGGCCAAGACCTCCGCGCCCGACTCCGGCGGCAGCCAGTTCTTCCTGGTCTACGCCGATTCACCGCTCCCGCCCGACTACACCGTGTTCGGCACGGTCGACGCGGCCGGGCTGGCCGTCCTCGACAAGGTCGCGGCCGCAGGCTCGGACGACAGCAACGGGCAGGGCGACGGCAAGCCGAAGACCCCGGTGACGCTGACGTCGGTGCAGGTGCGCTGACGCGCACTCAGCTTGCGCTGGTGATCCGGTACACGTCGTAGACGCCTTCGACGTTGCGCACCGTCTGCAGGACGTGGCCGAGGTGCTTCGGGTCGCCCATCTCGAACGAGAACCGGGAGACGGCGACGCGGTCGCGGGAGGTGGTGACCGACGCCGAGAGGATGTTGACCTTCTCGTCGGCGAGCACCTTGGTGATGTCGGAGAGCAGCCGATGGCGGTCGAGGGCCTCCACCTGGATACCCACCAGGAACACCGATCCCGGCGACACCGACCAGCGGACCTCGACGAGCCGTTCCTCGCGGTTCTGCAGGTCGGCGGCGTTGGTGCAGTCGGTGCGGTGCACGCTGATGCCGCCGCCGCGGGTGACGAACCCGAGGATCTCGTCGCCCGGTACCGGGGTGCAGCAGCGCGCCAGCTTCGTGTACACGTCGGCCATCTCGCTGGCGCCGCTGTTCACGGAGCCGTCGGCGTGCACGACGACGCCCGAGTCGGGCGCGGTGCGCCGCAGCCGCACCGTCGACGGGGTGGCGCGTTCGGCGAGGTCCTCCTCGACCTCCTCCTCGCCGCCGAGCAGCGCGACCAGCCGCTGCACGACGTGCCGCGCCGAGACGTGCCCCTCCCCCACGGCTGCGTACAGCCCGGAGAGATCCGGGAAGTGCAGCTCGCGGGCCAGCGCGGCCACCGAGTCGGCCGAGACGAGGCGCTGCAGCGGCATCGAGGTGCGCCGCGCCTCCTTGGCGATCGCCTCCTTGCCCGCCTCGATGGCCTCCTCGCGGCGTTCCTTCGCGAACCACTGGCGGATCTTCGTCTTGGCGCGCGGCGACGCGACGAACGACAGCCAGTCGCGGCTGGGGCCGGCCTCGTTGGCCTTGGACGTGAAGATCTCGACGACGTCACCGGACTCGAGCTTGCGCTCCAGCGCGACGAGCTTGCCGTTGACGCGCGAGCCGATGCAGCGGTGCCCGACCTCGGTGTGCACGGCGTAGGCCAGGTCGACCGGCGTGGATCCCGCCGGCAGCGTGACCACGTCGCCCTTCGGGGTGAACACGAAGATCTGCGGAGCAGCCAGGTCGAACCGCAGCGAGTCCAGGAAGTCGGACGGGTTCGCGGCCTCGCGCTGCCAGTCGAGGAGCTGGCGCATCCACGACATCTCGTCGACCTCGACGGTGCCCGCGGACGGCCCGTTGCTGCCGCGCAGCTCCTTGTACCGCCAGTGCGCGGCGATGCCGTACTCGGCGGTGCGGTGCATCTCGTGGGTGCGGATCTGCACCTCGAGCGGCTTGCCGTCCGGCCCGATGACGGTGGTGTGCAGCGACTGGTAGACGCCGTACCGCGGCTGGGCGATGTAGTCCTTGAAGCGACCGGGCATCGGCTGCCACAACGCGTGCACCATGCCCATGGCGGCGTAGCAGTCGCGCACCTCGTCGACCAGCACGCGCACGCCCACCAGGTCGTGGATGTCGTCGAAGTCGCGGCCCTTGACGATCATCTTGCGGTAGATCGAGTAGTAGTGCTTGGGCCGGCCCTCGACCGTCGCCGGGATGCGGGCGGCGTCGAGCTGCTGGTTGACCTCGTCGACGACCTGCTTCAGGTACGTGTCGCGGGACGGCGCCCGCGTGGCGACCAGCCGCAGGATCTCCGAGTACTTCTTGGGGTGCAGGATCGCGAACGAGCGGTCCTCCAGCTCCCACTTCACCGTCGCCATGCCGAGGCGGTGCGCGAGCGGCGCCATCACCTCGAGGGTCTCGCGCGCCTTCTTCGCCTGCTTCTCCGGCGACAGGAAGCGCATGGTGCGCATGTTGTGCAGGCGGTCGGACAGCTTGATGACCAGCACGCGTGGATCGCGCGCCATCGCGACGATCATCTTGCGGATCGTCTCGGCCTCCGCGGCGGAGCCGAACTCGACCTTGTCGAGCTTCGTGACGCCGTCGACGAGGTGGGCGACCTCCTCGCCGAACTCCTCGCGCAGGGACTCCAGCGGGTAGTCGGTGTCCTCGACCGTGTCGTGCAGAAGGGCCGCCACCAGCGTGGTGGTGTCCATGCCCAGCTCGGCCAGGATCGTCGCGACGGCCAGCGGGTGGGTGATGTACGGGTCGCCGGACTTGCGCTTCTGGCCCTCGTGCTTGACCTCGGCGACGTCGTAGGCGCGCTGCAGCAGCGCCAGGTCGGCCTTCGGGTGCAGGGCCCGGTGCACCGTGGCCAACGGCTCCAGCACCGGCGCGACGGTGGCGACCCGCTGCGGGGTCATCCGGCGTGCGATGCGGGCGCGCACGCGACGCGTGGCAGAGGCGCGGTTGGGCGTGGCCGGGCCCGGCTGACCGTCCGTATCAGGTACGGACGCACCGGACTGTTGGACCCCGGTCATAGACGTGACGCCCTCACGCCGCTCAGGATAGTCCGCCGCGGCCGGCGGGGCTCGGGCGCGTGTCGCGCCCTCTCAGACCGTGAGCAGGGCGTGCACCGGAAGGTCGCCCAGAAGGTCGCTCAGCCGGGCCCGCCCACCGAGGCCGGCGATCTCCATCAGCACGCCGAAACCGACGACCCGGGCGCCCGCCGTGGCGAGCAGGTCACACGCTGCGGCGGCGGTGCCTCCGGTGGCGAGCACGTCGTCGATGACGAAGACGCTCGTGCCCGGCTCGATCGTGTCGGCCGGCAGCTCGAGGGTGGCCGTGCCGTACTCCAGGTCGTAGGTCCGCGAAGCGGCCACCTTCGGCAGCTTCCCGGCCTTGCGCACCGGCACGATCCCGACGCCGGCGACCAGCGCGGCTGCCGCACCCACCAGGAATCCGCGGGCCTCGATCCCGGCCACCAAGGTCGCCTCGCCGGCGAGCGCGGCCAGCTCCGTGGCCACGGTGGTGAACGCCTCGGCGTCGGCCAGCACGGGCGTGATGTCGCGGAACAGCACCCCCGGCTGGGGATGGTCGGGCACGTCGCGGACCAGGTCACGTACCCGAGTCAGCTCCGGATCGAGATCCGCATCGAACACCGCGGGACCGGTCACCGGCGACGCTTCCCGCTGGGTCGGGCCGGGGCGCCGGACCCGGACCGCCGATCGCCGCGCTGCGCGCGGGCCGGGGTGCTGGCGGCAGCGGCCAGCGCACGTTCCCGGCGCCGCTCGCCGGCAGCGCCGTCGTCGACGGCCAGCACCTCGGTCTCGGACTCGATGTCGGCGTCGTCCTCGGCCCCGGCGGCCTGCTCCGCGCGCCGCTTGCGCTTCTGCTGGACCCGCTCGGTGTGCGCGCGGTAGCGCTTGTCCCGCATCTTCAGGTCCACCAGCAACGGGGTGGCCAGCAGGATCGACGACAGTGCACCGGCCAGGATGCCGACCAGCTGCACGAGGGCGAGGTCGGCGAGCGTGCCGACGCCGAGCAACCCGACGCCGACCACCAGCAGCCCGATCACCGGCAGCACCGCGATCAGCGACGTGTTGATCGAGCGCATCAACGTCTGGTTGAGCGCGAGGTTGGCGGCTTCCGGATAGGTACGACGGGTCAGCCCGAGCAGCCCGCGCGTGTTCTCCTTCACCTTGTCGAACACGACGACGGTGTCGTACAGCGAGAACCCGAGGATGGTGAGCAGGCCGATCACCGTGGCCGGGGTGACCTCGAACCCGATGATCGAGTAGATGCCGGCCGTGACGAGCACGTCGTGCAGGAGCGCGACCAGCGCGGCGGCCGCCATCTCCCGTTCGAAGTAGAACGCCAGGAACAGCGTGACGAGCACCAGGAACACACCGAGCGCGATCAGCGCCTGGCGGGTGATCTCACCACCCCACGTGCCGGACACGGCCGTGTCGCTGATGCTCCCGAGGTTCGGCTGCCCGTCAGCGCCGATCGGTTTGAAGGTGTCGAAGAGTGCCTGCTTCAGCGCCACCAGCTCGGCCGGGCTGAGCGTCTTCGCCTTGATCTGGATCGTGGCGGTCGCGCCGGTGCCGACGGACTGGACGGCGTCGGCCTCCCGGCCGACGGCCCGCTCGAAGACGTCACCGACGACATGGACCTCGGCCGGCGCACCGGCGGTCTGCGCCGGGAACTGGATCTGGCTGCCGCCGGTGAAGTCGATCCCCAGGTTGAAGAACCGGAAGATGATCGACAGGAGGCAGACCAGCATGAGCAGGCCGAAGGCGACGTACCAGATGCGGGCCTTGCCGACGATGTCGAAGGCACCGGTACCGGTGTAGAGCTTGCCGAAGGTGCTCCGCCCCTGCGGGCGCGTCCCGGTCGTCGTTGCGGACATGTCAGACCCCCTTCGACATCGTGACCCGGGTCTGGGTCTTGCGTTCGGCGCCGATCCTGGCGACCGCACCGAGCCCGGACAGCGTCGGGCTCGAGAAGACGCGCGAGTTCGACGCGAGCGCCACCAGCGGATGCGTCACGAGGAACACCACGACCAGGTCGAGCACGGTCGACATGCCCAGCGTGAAGGCGAAGCCGCGGACCTGGCCCACGGCCAGGAGGTAGAGCACCCCGGCGGCCAGGAACATCACGGCGTCGGCGGAGAGGATCGTGCGCCGGGCGCGCACCCAGCCCCGCGGGACCGCGGAACGGAACGATCGGCCTTCCCGGACCTCGTCCTTCAACCGCTCGAAGAAGATCACGAACGAGTCCGCGGTGATGCCGATGGCCACGATGAACCCGGCGACACCGGCGAGGTCGAGGGTGAACCCGATCCAGCGGCCGAGCAGCACGAGCACCGCGTAGACCACCGCCGCGGACAGGACCAGCGACAGGATCGTGAGGATGCCCAGCACGCGGTAGTAGATGAGGCAGTAGATGAACACGAGCGCCAGGCCGATCGCGCCCGCGATCAGGCCCGCCTGCAGCGACGCGAGCCCGAGGGTGGCCGACACCGTCTGCGCGTCCGACGACTCGAACGACAGCGGCAGCGATCCGTACCGCAGGATGCCGGCGAGCTCCGTGGCCGAACGCTGCGTGAAGTTCCCGGAGATCTGCGTGCTGCCGTAGATCGGGCCCTGGATCTGCGGCGCGGACACCACCTCACCGTCGAGAGTGAAGGCGACCGACTTCTGCACGTTGGCCGTGGTGTACGCGCCCCACTTGCTCCCGCCGTCGCCCTTGAACGTCAGGTTGATGATCCAGCGGAATCCCTGCTGGTCCTGCTGGGCGTTGGCCGTGTCGATGTCGGTGCCCAGCGGCAGCGGCAGCGCGCTGGTGTCGGACGGGTCCGGCCCCAGCAGGTACTTCGTCGTCCCCTCGCGGTCGCACGTGATCAGCGGGAGGTTGGGGTCGTCGAAACCGCGCAGCGGGTCGACCTCAGGACACGTGTAGGCGGCGAACGTGGCCTGCACGACCTGCGGATCGGTGCTCTGCCGGGTCGCCCTGGCCTCCCGGATGGCGGCGGCCACCGCGGGATCGGCAGGCTCCTGCGCCGCGGGGGCAGCGGGTGCCGGAGCGGCGGGGGCACCGGTGGCGGGCGGCTGCGGTTCGGGCGTCGGTGGCGGGGTCTGCAGCGGCCGGTCGAACGACACCGGCGCCACCTGCGGCGCCACTCCTGCACCCTGCGGCTGCCCGGTGGGCGGCGTCGGGTTCGCGGCGGGCGTGGGCGCCACGGTCGGCGAGCCCGGTGCAGGAGCAGCCGGCGCGGGAGCGCCCGCAGGTGCCGGTGGGGCCACCGCCTCCGAGCTCAGCACAGCACGGAACCGGACCTGGGCGGTCTGGCCGAGCGAGCGGGCCCGCTCACCGTCCTGCCCCGGCACGGTGATCGTGATGTTGGTGCCGTCCAGCACGACCTCGGCCCCTTGCACGCCGAGGCCGTTCACTCGCTGGTCGATGATCTGCTGCGCCTGGACGAGCTGGTCGCGGGGCGGGACTCCGCCGTCCGCGGTGCGCGCCACCAGGTTGACACGGGTGCCACCCTGCAGGTCGATGCCGAGCTTCGGGGCCGGCTTGCCGTCGCCGGTGAAGAACACCAGCGCGTACATCGCCGCCACGATCGCCACGAACAACGCGAGATAGCGCCACGGGCGGATCTGCCCCGGGGTCGTTGCCACTAGATCGCCACTGCCTTCGGTCTCAGTTCTCGGTCTCTGAGTGCGTCTCGGCCTCGCCGCGCCGCCGCGCGGCTACCGCCGAGTGGTGGGTCGCCCGGTTGCGGCGACCCGGTTCTGGCAGCTCAGCTGCGGGCAGCACCGTTGGCGGTGTCGCCGTTCTTCTCCAGCGACGGTGCCGAGGTCTCGGCGGGCGGCGCGGGCTGGGCCTCGACGGCGGGGGTCTCGTCGTCGTCGGTGCTCGCCTCGACGGCGTCGGTCTCGGTGTCGGTGACCTTCTGCCGCACCGCACCGCGCACCCAGGTGGTGACGACCCCCTCGGCGATCTCGAGGTCGATGGTCTCCTCGTAGGACGCGTCGACCACGGTGCCGCGGATGCCGGCGATCGTGATGACGACGTCACCCTCGGTCAGCGAGGACTGCAGGCTCTGCTGCTCGTTCATCTGCTTGCGCTGCTTGCGCGCCTGCAGGAACAGCGGCACGAACAGCACCAGCAGGAGCAAGGGGAAGATCAGTGTGAGGTCCATGGTCTCCGTAGTCTCCGCACGTCGGAAGCCACCAGAGTCTGCCAGCTCCCACTTCAGAACAACGCGGCAGGGCCACCGGGGAGACTGTCCGGCGGCGGGGTGATCCCGAGGTGGGTCCACGCCGCCGCGGTGGCCACCCGGCCCCGCGGTGTGCGAGCCAGCATCCCGGCTCTCACCAGGTACGGCTCACAGACCTCCTCGACGGTACCGGGCTCCTCACCCACCGCGACGGCCAGTGTCGAGACACCGACGGGACCACCGCCGAAGCTGCGGACGAGCGCCCCGAGCACCGCGCGGTCGAGCCGGTCCAGGCCGAGCTCGTCGACGTCGTAGACGGCGAGCGCCGCGCGGGCCACCCCGCGGTTCACCGAGCCATCTCCACGCACCTCGGCGTAGTCGCGCACGCGGCGCAGCAACCGGTTCGCGATCCGCGGGGTGCCGCGGCTGCGGGACGCGATCTCCGCGGCCCCGTCGGCGCGCAGGTCGACCTCGAGGATCGTGGCCGCGCGGCGCAGCACCCGTTCCAGGTCGGACGGCTCGTAGAACTCCATGTGCGCGGTGAACCCGAAGCGGTCGCGCAGCGGACCGGTCAACGCCCCGGCCCGCGTCGTGGCGCCCACCAGCGTGAAGGGCGCGATGTCCAGCGGGATCGACGTGGCGCCGGGACCCTTGCCGACCACGATGTCGACCCGGAAGTCCTCCATCGCCAGGTACAGCATCTCCTCCGCGGGACGGGCGATGCGGTGGATCTCGTCGATGAACAGCACGTCGCCGGGAGCCAGGTTCGACAGCATCGCCGCCAGGTCCCCCGCCCGTTCCAGCGCGGGGCCACTGGTGAGCCGGATCTGCGCGCCCAGCTCGGCCGCGATGATCAGCGACATGCTGGTCTTGCCCAGCCCCGGCGGCCCGGACAGCAGCACGTGATCCGGCGGCGAACCGCGGCGGCGGGCGCCCTCCAGCACCAGCTCCAGCTGCTCCCGCACGCGCGCCTGACCGACGAACTCCGCCAGCGTGCGGGGCCGCAGGGACGCGTCGACGAGCAGCTCGTCGGGCAGGGACGTGCCCGACAGGTCGCTGACCGGCTCGCTCATCGGTTCGTTCATCGGCCCGATCATCGACTCCGGCCCAGGCGCGACAGCGCCGCCCGCAGCAACGTGCTCGCGTCGGCGCCGGCCTGCTCGGCCAGCACCGCGGCCACCGCCTGCTCAGCCGGCTTCGCGGTGAACCCGAGGCCGACGAGCGCCTCCACGACCTCGTCGGTGGGGCCGCCACCGCTCCCGGGCAGGACGGCCGGTGCCGTGCCGGGCGGATCGACCTTGTCCCGCAGCTCCAGCACCAGCCGCTCGGCTCCCTTGCGGCCGATCCCCGGCACCCGGGTCAGAGCCGTGATGTCGCCCTCGGACAGCGCCCGACGCAACGAGTCGGGGTCCAGCACCGCGATGGTGGCGAGCGCGATCCGCGGGCCGATCCCGCTCACGGTCTGCACCAGCAGGAACAGGTCGCGCTCGTCGCTGCCGGTGAACCCGAACAGGGTCAGCGAGTCCTCCCGCACGACCAGTGTGGTGGCGAGCGTCGCCTGCTGCCCCCGGCGCACCGTCGCCAGCGTGTTGGGGGTGGCCTGAACGGCGTACCCGAGCCCACCGACGTCGATCACGACGTGGTCGAGACCGATCTCCAGCACCTCGCCGCGCACCGAGTTGATCATGTTCGTCCTTTCGCCGCTGTGCTCATGAACGGCTCCTCGCCGTAGCGCTCATGAACGGCTCCTCGCCGCGGCTGCCAGCCGGGCCTTGTGCGCCTTCGCGAGCTCGTCGGACCGGGCCTTCGCCGCCGCCATCCGATCGATCATCGGCGCCCGCCAGCAGTGGCAGATCGCCAGGGCGAGCGCGTCGGCGGCGTCGGCCGGGCGGGGCGCCTCCGCGAGCCGCAGCACCCGCGTGACCATGGCCGTGACCTGCTCCTTGCCGGCCCGTCCCTCGCCCGTGACGGCCGCCTTCACCTCGCTGGGCGTGTGGAACGCCACAGGCAGCCCGGCCTGCGCCGCCATCAACGCGACCACCCCGCTGGCCTGCGCGGTACCCATCACCGTGCGCACGTTGTGCTGGCTGAACACCCGCTCGATCGCCACGACGTCCGGCCGGTGCCGGGCGATCCACTCCGCCACCTCGGTGGCCACGGCGTGCAGGCGGCGTTCCAGCGGCAGATCGGCGGGGGTCCGCACCACCCCGACGTCGACGGCGGCCACCTGTCGTCCGGCTCCGCCGTCGACCACCCCGAGGCCGCACCGGGTCAACCCCGGGTCGACACCCAGCACGCGCACCGCAGCCCCTTCCGCGCGACCCATCACGAACAGTCGTTCGATCGAGAAGGCTACCGGGGGCCGCTGCAGAGCCGGCGGGGGCGCGCCGCAGCGCTCTTAGACCGTGCGGTCGACGAGCATCGCCGTGGTCCCGCCGTCGACGAACAGCTCGGCCCCGGTGATCGCCCGCGCCTCGGCCGAGAGCAGGAACGCGACGGCGTTGCCGACGTCGATCGGTCGCACCGCGGACGGCAGCATCTGGTGCTTGGCGACGAACGCGTCGAGGTCTCCCTCGCGACCGTCAGGATTCACGGCACCCGGATGGACGATGTTGCAGCGGATCCCGCTGCGGCCGTAGTCGCGGGCCACGCCGCGCGTGAGGGCGGCGAGCGCCGCCTTCGTGCCGGCGTAGATCGAGTAATCGGGCTCGGCGGCCGCCGAGTGCACCGACCCGATGTTCACGATCGCCCCGCCGCCCCCCTCGACCAGCAGTGGCAGTGCGGCCCGGATCATCCGCCACGGCCCGCGCACGTTGATCGCGTGCAGCCGGTCGAACTGCTCGTCCGTGACGTCCCCGGCGCGGGCCCACAGCCCGACGCCCGCGCTGTTCACCAGCCCGTCGAGCCGGCCGAAGCGCTCGCGGACGGTGTCCACGAGCCCGGTGACGGACGCGTCATCGGTGACGTCGAGCGGGAGGGCAGTGCCCCCGATCCGGCCGGCGACCGCCTCCGCGGCACCCAGGTCGGCGTCGGCGACGACCACCGTCGCGCCCTTGGCCGCGAGCGCCTCGGAGATGCCGTGGCCGATCCGCTCGCCGCCCCCGCCCGTCACGATGCACATCGTCATGGGTCCATCATCCGATCATGCGCGGCCTCACGCGCGGTCGTTGATGACCAGCATCCGTCCTTCCGGGTCGGTCACCCGCAGGTACGTTCCCCACGGCTCGGTCGTCGGCCCGTCCACCTCGATGCCGGCGTCGCGCAGCTCCGCAGATGTGGCGTCGAGGTCGTCGGTCGCGAACGTCATCGGGTAGCCCTTGTCCACGGGCTGCTCGAAGTCGGCCGCGGCGTTCAGCACGAGCCCGGTGCCGCCACCCGGCGGCGCCAGCTCCAGCCAGCGGGCGCCCGGCCACATCTCCGCGTCCGTGGTCACGGTGAACCCGAGCTTCTCGACGAAGAAGTCGCGCATCACGTCCTGGTCGACCACCCCGAGGATGGCGACCGAGATCGAGCGGATCACGCCGCACCTCCGGCCGGGTGCTGGGTGAGGCTGAACCAGTTGCCGGAATCGTCGCGCAGGATCGCCTCGACGCCGTACGGACGCTCGACGGGCTCCTGCAGGAACTCCACCCCGCGCGCCGAGAGCTCCTCGTAGGTCTTGCGGACGTCGTCGGTCGCGAACACCCCGGTGCCGAGCGCCCCCTTCGCGACGAGGGCGCGGATCGCCGCCGCGGACTCGTCGTCGTTGCCCATCCGGGGATCCGCCAGGATGATCTCCAGCTCCGGGTGGTCCGGCGGACTCACGGTCAGCCAACGGAAGCCGTGCCCCGCCCCCTCGAACCCGTCGCCCATCGACACGTCGGTGTTCAGGGTGAAGCCCAGCTTCTCCGTGTAGAACGCCTTCGCGCGGTCCTGGTCCAGTACGTAGCACGTGACGTGCGAGAACCCACTGATCATGGGTCCGAGGCTAGAGCTGCGGCGCCTCGGAAGGCTTGTCCGAGGTTGCGGTGCGCGGCCGGCCCCACGCCATCGCGAAGCAGCCGGGGATCGCCGGCCCGCCGTCCGAGTGCCGGGCCCGATATGCGGAAGGCGACTCCCCCAGCAGCTCCGAGAAGGTGCGGCTGAACGTGCCGAGGCTGGAGAACCCCACGGAGTGGCATATCTCGGTGACGGTCAGGTTGGCCGAACGCAAGAGATCCGCGGCTCGTTCGATGCGCCGCCGCGTCAGGTACCGGCCCGGTGTCTCGCCGTACGCAGCCCGGAACGTGCGCACGAAGTGGTAGCGGGAGTAGCCGGCCGCAGCGGCGATCTCGTCGAGATCGAGCGGCTCGGCGAAACGGCGGTCCATCAGATCGCGAGCCCGCCGGAGGTGGAACACCGCGGGCACCACGGGACGCCCCGGCTCGGCCATGCCGCCCAGTGTGGCAACTCGCGCGGGCCGGATGCACGCAGTTCACCGGGTGATTCGGCCACCCGGCCGAACGCGATGCACGCGGCGGGCCCTCCGGCTGACCGGCCACGGATCTGTCACCGTGAGGCTAGTACCGGCGGGGCCGTACTGGCCCTACCGTCGCTGACCATGCGGATGGGGTCACTCGTAGCAGGCGTGCTGGTGATGGCGGCCGGGTTCGGGATCGCCGCGCTGGAGATCGGGTGGCCCGCACTCGTCGTGGGTGGCCCGCTCGTGTTCGGTGGCCTGGTGGTCGCGGCCGTCACCTACGTCACCGGCATGCAGCAACAGCATGCCCGCCAGTACCGCTACGCCCAGGTGGCGCAGCAGCAGTGGGCGGCCGCGATGCCGGCGTGGGACGGGTACGGCGATTCCTCGAGCGATGACCGACCGCCCTGGCGGGAGTACCGGCCGCTCCAGGACGAGGACACCCTCGACTCCGAGGAGATGGCCGCGCTGATCGCCGGCCTTCCCGCCGAGCTCGGCCTCCCCCGCCTCGACCCCGACCGAGCAGCCGACACCGGCTCCGGCTCCGGCTCCGGCTCCGGCATCAACGGATCCGAGGCCGGCAGCCCCGGCAACTCCGACTAGCGGCCGGGGATCGGTCGAACGCCCACCTCAGTGGGCCGCATCGTCCCAGCTGCGGCCGTAGCCCACCGACACCTCGAGCTGCACCTTCAGGTCCGCCGCGGCGCCCATCTCGCGCCGCACCAGGGTCTCGACGATCTCCCGCTCGCCCTCGGCGACCTCCAGCACGAGCTCGTCGTGCACCTGCAGCAGCATGCGGCTGCGCAGACCCTCCGCCGTCAGCGCCCGGTGCACGCCGAGCATCGCGACCTTGATGATGTCGGCCGCGCTGCCCTGGATGGGCGCGTTGAGCGCCATCCGCTCGGCCATCTCGCGGCGCTGCCGGTTGTCGCTCGTGAGGTCGGGCAGGTAGCGCCGCCGGCCGCGGATCGTGGCCGTGTAGCCCTCCTTGCGGGCCACGTCGACGATGCTGCGCAGGTAGTCGCGCACCCCGCCGAACACCTCGAAGTAGTCGTCCATCAGCGCCTTGGCCTCGTCGGTGCTGATGCGCAGCTGGTTGGACAGCCCGAACGCCGACAGCCCGTAGGCCAGGCCGTAGTTCATCGCCTTGATCTTCGCCCGCTGCGCGGGGGTGACCTCGTCGGTGGCCACCCCGAACACCCGCGACGCGGTGTCGGCGTGGAAATCCTGCTGCGAGCGGAACGCCTCGATCAGCGCAGCATCGTCCGACAGGTGCGCCATGATCCGCATCTCGATCTGGCTGTAGTCGGCGGTCATCAGCTCGGCGTAGCCCGGACCCACGATGAACTTCTCGCGGATCCGCCGGCCGGCCGCGGTGCGGATCGGGACGTTCTGCAGGTTCGGCTCCGTGGACGAGAGCCGCCCGGTGGCCGCGATGGTCTGGCTGTAGGTGGTGTGGATGCGCCCGTCGGTGGCCACCGACTTGAGCAGCCCCTCGATGGTGACCTTGAGCCGGGTGGCGTCGCGATGGGCGAGCAGGTGCTGCAGGAACGGGTGCTCGGTCTGCTCGTGCAGGGTCTGCAACGCGTCGGCGTCGGTGGTGTAGCCGGTCTTGGTGCGCTTGGTCTTCGGCATGTCGAGCTCGTCGAACAGCACGACCTGCAGCTGCTTGGGCGACCCGAGGTTGATCTCCTTGCCGATGACGCCGTACGCCTCCTGCGCGGCCTGGCGCACCAGCGCGCCGAACTCCGCCTCCAGCTCCTGCAGCGCCGGGACGTCGACCGCGATGCCGGCGAACTCCAGATCGTTGAGGACGTACTGCAGCGGCAGCTCCAGCTCCGCGAGCAGCTCGGTGCCGCCCTTCTCGGCCAGCTCGGTGTCGAGCGCATCGGCGAGATCGGCGACCGCGGAGGCCGCCACCATCTGCCCGTCGGCCACCGCGGTGTCGGCCTCCTCCTCGCCGCCGAGGAGCGAGAGCTGCCCGTCGACGGGGCCGCCCTCCACCTTCAGCTCCCGGCGCAGGTGGCGCAGGGTGAGATCGGCCAGATCGAACGTGCGCTGGCCCGGGCGCGACAGGTACGCCGCCAGCGCCGTGTCGCTGGTGAGCCCGCCCAGGGTCCAGCCGCGACCGCGCAGCGCGTGCAGCGCTGCCTTCGAGTCGTGCGCCGCCTTCGCCACGGCGGGGTCGACCAACCAATCCCCCAGCGCCTGCTCGTCGTCGGGGCTGAGGGTGGTGACGTCGATGTAGGCCGCCTGCGGCACACCCGCGGTGGCGCCTGCGGCCCGCGCCTCGACGGTCGGCTCGCCGGTGGCCAGCCCGATGCCCGCGAGATCGCCGTCGACAGCGCCGCCGGTGATGCCGTGGAACGCCAGCCCGACGCGGCGCCCGTCGCGGGCGTGCTCATCGAGCCACGTGCGGACGCTGCCGGGTGCGAGCGCGCTGCCTTGCACCTCGATACCGCCCTCGGCCTCCGGCTCGGCGCTCTGCAGGGTGGCGAACAGCCGCTCGCGCAGGACCCGGAACTCCAGCTCGTCGAACAGCCGGTGGACCGCGTCGCGGTCCCACGGCCGCACCTCGAGCTCGTCGGGCTCCACCTCCATCGGCACGTCGCGCACCAGCTCGGTGAGCTGCCGGTTGAGCAGCACGTTGGCGACGTGGGAACGCAAGGTCTCCCCCGCCTTGCCCTTCACCTCGTCGACGCGGTCGACGAGCTCGGCGAGGGAACCGAACTCCCGGATCCACTTCGCCGCCGTCTTCTCCCCGACGCCGGGCATGCTCGGCAGGTTGTCGCTGGGGTCGCCGCGCAGCGCCGCGAAATCGGGGTACTGGGTGGGGGTGAGGCCGTACTTCGTCATGACGGCAGCCGGGTCGATCCGGCCCAGCTCCGAGACCCCGCGGGTGGGGTAGAGCACCATCACGTTGTCGGTGACCAGCTGGAACGAATCGCGGTCGCCGCTCGTGATCTGCACCTGGTACCCCGCGGCCTCGGCCTTGGTGGTGAGCGTGGCGATCAGGTCGTCGGCCTCGAAGCCCTCGATCCCGAACCACGGGATCTGCAGCGCCCCCAGCACCTCCTTGATGAGGTCGACCTGGCCGCGGAAATCGTCGGGCGTGGTGGTGCGGTTGGCCTTATACTCCGCGTAGCGCTCCGATCGGAACGTCTTGCGCGAGACGTCGAAGCACACCGCGAGGTGGCTCGGCTGCTCGTCGCGCAGGAGGTTGATCAGCATCGACGTGAAGCCGTACACGGCGTTGGTGGTCTGGCCCGTGCCGGTGCGGAAGTTCTCCGCCGGCAGGGCGAAGAAGGCGCGGTAGGCCAGCGAATGGCCGTCGAGCAGCATCAACCGCCTTCCCGTCGACGTCGGGGTGGCGGTGGGGGTGGCGGAAGTGGCTGCTGCGGGGCTCATCGATGGCGAGTCTAGGACCGGGCACCGACAGTTCCGCCGCCAGCCGGCAGCGACCCGTGGGACTGCCGCCGTTACGCACTGTCGGGGCCGGTGACCTGCAGTGATGCGGCTACCGGTCGTGGACGGGGTGCGCCAGACTATGGCGATGGCGGCCGAGGACTGGCCACTGACCGGCCGCGAAGACGAGGTGCGCAGGCTGGTCGGCGCGCTGCACGGTGGCGGTGCCGTGCTGGCCGGACCGGCCGGTGTCGGCAAGACCCGGCTCGCACGGGAGGTCCTGGCACGGGCCGTCGGCACGCGCGGACGGGCGCGCTGGGCCGTGGCCTCCGACGCGGCTCGCACCGTGCCGCTGGGTGCGTTCGCCACCGTCGGTGGCACCGACGGCGCCCAGCACCCACCGGACGCGTCACTGCTTGCCCGCGCCGCGACCGCGCTGCGCGACGGCGCCGGGGTCGTCGGCGTCGACGACGCCCACCTGCTCGATCCCGTGTCGGCCACGCTCCTGCACCAGCTGGCGATCGAGGGGACCGTACGGATGGTCGTCACGGTGCGGACGGGCGAGCGCGCCCCCGACGCCGTCACAGCACTGTGGAAGGACGGCCTCCTCGACCGGTTCGAGGTAGCGCCGTTGACCCACGACCAGACCGGGGCCGTCCTCGCGGCGGCGCTGCGCGGTCCGGTCGACCACCTGTCCGTCGAGCGGCTGTTCCAGGCAACTCGCGGCAACACGCTCTGGTTGCGCCAGCTTGTGGAGGGCGAACGGGAGGCCGGCCGGTTGGCGTCGGGCGGCAGCGGAGTGTGGCTGTGGACCGGCGATCCGCGGCTGTCCCCGGCGCTCGACGCGCTCATCGAGAGCCGGATCGGCCGGTTGCCCGACGGGTCCCGTCAGGTGCTCGACCTGCTCGCACTGGGTGAGCCGCTCGGGACTGACGTGCTGTGTTCGCTGGTCGACCAACCGTCGGTGGAGGACGTGCTCGACCGCGGTCTCGCCGAGTCCGCCCGCAGAGCGGATGCGCTGGAGATCAGGCTCGCGCATCCGCTGTTCGGCGAGGCGGTGCGGGCCCGCACCGGCACGCTGCGGGCCCGGCGGCTGCGCGGGGTCCTCGCCACAGCGCTCGCCGACCATGGGCCGGCCGACCGCGCCGCTCTGTTGCACCGGGCCGTGTTGCATGCCGCCAGCGACCTGCCGCCCGATCCCGACCTGTTGCGCATGGGCGCGGTCGAGGCCGCGACGACCACCGATGTGGAGACGGCGCAGCGGCTGGCATCCGCGGCCCGCGACGCCGGCGGCGGATTCCCCGCCCAGCTGCTACTGGCCTTCCTGCTCGCCTGGGCAGTGCGGCCGGAGGCGGCCGAGATCGAGTTCGCGACGGCCGAGCTCTCCGCCACCACCGACGATGAGCGGGTCCGGGTCGCCCTTGCCAGGACGTTCAACCGGATCATCCTCGACAGCACGGCCGATCTCGACCGCATCCTCGACGCCGCCGATGCACGCCTGACCAGCCCGGCCGCGCGCGTCGATCTCGTGGCCGGGCGCGCGCTGTACGCGATGGTCGCCGGTGATCTGGAGTCGGCGAAGCGGCACCAGCGCACCGTGCTCGACGCGCCCGACTCCGGCACACCAGCCGTCGCGTACGCGGCGTGGACCTCGACCATGCGGGCCGCGCTGCAGGGCTGGACGGCCGCCGACGACGAGATCCTGCGTCGCGGATACGACGCGTGCGCCCGTTCGGCCGACGTCGCGCCGCTGCAGCTCAACATGCTGTTCTGGGAGACGTTCGGGCACAGCGCCCTCGGTCAGCAGGAGGCCGCGCGGGCCGCGTTGAACAGGTTCACCGGGATCACCTTCATGACCAGGTACATGGTCGAGATCGCCCAGATCCCCATCGAGTTGAACTGCGGTCGGCTCGCCGTCGTGTCCGGGCTGGGCCGCGATGCGATGCTCTACGCCCCCGGCATCCGCGGCGGCTGGAGCGCGATGGTGCACGCGATGCTCTGCCAAGCCAGCGGGATGTCCGGTGACGCGGCAGGTGCCGCCGCGGCCTGGCAGGTGGCCGTCCACGATCACCAGGTCGGTTTCCGCCTCCTCGAACCCCTGCTCGCCCTCGCCCCACCGTGGCTCGCGGCCGCCGAGGGCGCGGTGACCGAGGCCGTCCGGCTCGCCACGGCCGCCGCGGACATCGCGTTCGCGGCCCGGCAGCGGGTCGTCGAGATGGAGGCCCGCCACGCCGGCGTCCGGTTCGGCGACGGGAGCCACGCCGAGCGCCTGGGCGAGCTCGCCGCGCTGCTGCCCGGACCGCGCCCGGCCGCCACCGCGGCGCACGCCGCCGCGCTCCTCGCCCAGGACGCGGACGGGCTGCTGGCCGCCTCCGCGGCGTTGGCGGACTGCGGACTGGTGCTCGCCGCGGCCGACGCAGCGGCGCAGGCGGCCACGCTGGGACGGGAACGGGGGCGCAGCGGCAGCGCCCTGCGCGCAGCGTCTCGTGCCGCCGAGCTGGCCGACCGCTGCGCCGGCGCCCGCACACCCGCGCTGGTCGCGGCACTCACCCCGCTGCCGATCACCAGCCGCGAGCGCGAGATCGCGACCCTGGCCCGCGCCGGGCTGACGAACAAGCAGATCGGTGAGCGCCTGCACGTCTCGGTCCGCACGGTCGAAGGGCACGTCTACCGAGCCTGCACCAAGCTCGGCGTCGCCGACCGGACGGCCCTCGCCGACGCCGTCGGCAAGCTCCGCTGATCACCCCGACGGACCGGGCGGCACTCCCGTACACCCGGATCGAGTAGCGCACTACGCGTGCCAGCCCACCCGCCGCCGCCGAGACTCGGCCCCGGATCGAGCGGCAGGAGGGAGCCGGGCTCATGACGACACCATGGCGCGTGCCGGGATTCACCGAGGTGGCCGAGCTGGGACGGGGAGGTGGTGGTGCGGTCGTCCGCGCCGTCCACGACGACAGCGGCACCGAGGTGGCCATCAAGTACCTGGGCGATGACCTGCTCGGCGACCCCGCGTTCCGCGAGGCGTTCCGTGCCGAGGCCCGGCTGCTGGCCGACCTGGGTTCGCCGCACGTCGTGGGTCTTCTCGAGTACGTCGAGACCGAGCACGGTGCCGCCATCGTCATGGAGCTCGTCGACGGGGCGTCGCTGCGCCGCACGCTCGCGGAGCACGGCCCGACGGCCCCGGAGTCGGCACTGACCGTCCTCAAGGGATCGTTGCTGGGGCTGGCGGCCGCCCACGCGGTCGACGTCGTGCACCGCGACTACAAGCCGGAGAACGTGCTCGTCGGGACGGACGGCCGCAGCAGGCTCGTCGACTTCGGTGTGGCCGGCCGGTCCGGCGTCGGCGGTGACGGTTCCGGCACGCCCGCGTACATGGCCCCCGAGCAGTGGGCCGGGGCCGCGGACAGCCCGCGCGGCGACATCTACGCCGCCACCGCCACGTTCGTCGAGTGCGTGACCGGTGTGCCGCCGTACGTCGCACCCGACCTGAACACCCTGCGCGACCTGCACGAACACGCACCCGTCCCCGATGCGGACGTTCCCGAGCCGCTGCGCGTGCTCGTCCACGCCGGGCTCGCGAAGGAACCCGCACTGCGCCCACCGAACGCCGCCGCGTTCCTCGACGAGCTCGAACGCGTCGCCGCGGCCGGCTACGGCGAGGACTGGGAGGACCGCGGCCACGACGCCATGGCCCGCCGGATCGCGCTGCTGGCGCTGCTGCTGCCGGGAGCGGCCGGGACGGTCGCCGCCTCCGCCGTGGTGTCATCGGTGCTGGGCAGCGGAGTGTCTGCCGGCAGCCGCGGGATCCGGGCCGCGGTGCTGGTCGGTGCCGCCGCGATCGTCGTCGGCGGGATCGTGCTGGCCACCACGGGGCCGCAGGAACTCCGCACCGAGTCTTTCGGCGCGGCGCCGGTCGCCGCCGCGCCGCAGCCGGGACCGGTGCAGTTCGGTCCGGCCCAACCTGGTCCGGCCCAACCTGGTCCGGCCCAGCCTGCACCGGCCGCACCTGCACCAGCCCCGCCGGCACCAGCCGCACCCGGCCCCGCCCAGCCGCGCCCGGCGCTGCCGGGCGGCATCGGCAACGGCGCGCTCGTCCTGCCCGGTCCGGCCGCCGAGGAGGCACCCGACCCCGGCGGGTCCGACGCCGATGACGGTGACGACGGGCCCCCGCCTCCGGCAGCGCCGCCGGGCGACGACGGACCCGAAACCCCTGCCACGCCGCCGGCCGACACCGGCGGTGGTGGCGGCACCGACACCCCACCCGTCGACGACCCCGACGACGGCAGCACCGACACCCCACCCGTCGACGATCCCGACGGCACGGATGACGGCGGCGACTCCGACGGAGGCGGCTCCGACGACAGCGACTCCGGCGACAGCGGGTTGTTCCCCCTCACCATCGACGCGCATGTCGGCGCCGACGACGACGGGCCGCAGGTCGACGTCGATCTGCACACCGGTGATTCCGATGACGGCGACTCCGACGGCGGTGGCGACGACGGTGGCGGCGACTCCGACGGCGGCCTGATCGGCCTGCACCTGTCCGTGGGCTGACGGCCCGACACGAGAGTGGAGCGATCCATGGATGCCGAGATCGTCGCGGGCATGCAGTTCGGCCCCTACCGCATCGACGAGGTCATCGGCCGGGGCGGGATGGGCGAGGTGTTCAAGGCCTACCACGGCGAGCAGGACCGCGTGGTCGCCCTCAAGCTGCTGCTGGACGAGCTCGGCGAGGACGACGCGTTCCGCCGGCGGTTCCTGCGCGAGTCGCAGGTCACGGCCCGCCTCACGGATCCGCACGTCGTGCCGATCCACAGCTGGGGCGACATCGACGGCCGGCTCTACCTCGACATGCGCTACGTCGACGGGGAGGACCTCGGCGACCGCATCGACCGGGCCGGCGCGCTGCGGCCAGTAGATGCCGTGGACGTCGTCGGGCAGGTCGCGTGCGCTCTCGACGCCGCGCACCGCGCCGGCCTCGTGCACCGCGACGTGAAGCCGTCGAACGTGCTGCTCACCGGCGGCGCAGGCGACAGCCCCGGGTTCGCCTACCTCGTCGACTTCGGCATCGCCCGCGCCGTGTCCGGGGAGACCTCCGCCGCGCTGACCCGGGCCGGCACGACCCTCGGCAGCCTCGACTACATGGCGCCCGAGCGGCTCCTCGAACAGCCCGTCGACGGCCGCGCCGACGTGTACTCACTGGCCTGCATGCTGTACGAGTGCCTGACCGGGGACCGGCCGTTCCCCGTCGACGGTCTCGGCCCACGGCTGTCCGCGCACCTCAACACCCCACCGCCGCGTCCCTCGCAGCATCGAATCGGGGTCTCCGCCGCCTTCGACGACGTCATCGCCGCGGGCATGGCGAAACGGGCCGCCGACCGCATCGCCACTCCCGGTGCGCTCGCCGCCGCAGCCCGTCAGGCACTCGCCGCGCGGCCGCCGACGAGCCGGACCGCACCCGTCCGGCGCGCCACCCCGCCGCCGCCCGGGGAGCAGATCACCGTGCGGCGGCCGGCGCGTGTGGACCGGGGGGAGCAGACGATGGTGCGGCCCGCCATGCCGCGGACGCCCACCGCACCCACCCCCGCCGACCCGCGTCGTCCTGCCGTTGCCGACCCGGCCGCGGCTACGGTGCACCGCCCCTCGCAGCCGCTTCCGCTTCCGCTTCTCGGGGAGCATCCGACGGTGCGAACGACCGGTCAGCACTCCGGTCAGCACTCGGCCCAGCACTCGGCCCAGCACTCCGGCCCGCATCGTGCACCGCCTCCGGTTGCGTTGGGTGCGCCCAGTTGGGAGTCCGCCGCGGCCGCGCCGCGTCGGGGCGCCCTGGCTCGGATCATGGTGGCGGTCGTGCTGGTGGTCGTCGTGATCGCGGTGGTGGCCGGAGTTGTGTTGCTGCGTTGAGCGGGCAGTAGACGCCGGGGCTCCGCCCCGCATCCCGGTCCGTCGCCTTGTCGATCAAGCCCGTCAGGGATTGCAGGCCGCCGGCCACGGTATGACTTTTGCGGTCCTGAGATCGATGCCCGGTGGCCGACTCATGGCCACCCTCGCCATCCTCACCGCGGTCGGAGACGCCTCGGCGTTCCCCAGCGCCGCGCACCCGGCCGCCTACGCCGGCCTGGCCCCGGTGACCCGCCGATCGGGCACGTCGTTCAACAGCCAGACCCGATCCCGACGCGGGCGCCAGGCCTGAAGACGGCGCTGTTCCTGTCCGCGTTCGCCAGCCTGGCCGATCCGGCCAGCCGCGCCTACTACGAGCGCAAACGCGCTGAAGGAAAACACAACGAGGCGCTGATCTGCCTGGCCTGCCGTCGCCTCGACGTCCTCCACCCCATGCTCGCAACCGCAAGCGCTACCAGCTGCCCGCCCCCGGAGGAGCCCCAACCAGCCCGCACAGCGGCTTGACAAACCATAGAGACCACTCGCGCTGGTGGAGCCTCCAAGACCTTTCCGAAGCTGGCGCCAAACGGGCGTCGACCTGCGGTGATCGATACTGATTCGCACACATGTTCGAGTAGAATGAAAGGCATGACCGAGGACCCGCTCGCCCAGGCCGTGCGCCTGCTCGAGCAGGCCGCCGCGCTCATCAACTCCAGCCCGGATCCCCTCGCCGCACTCCTCGTCGCCGAGGGCGGATCGCGACTGATGGACCGAACCAAGATCGCCCAGATCGCCTCCATCGACCGTGACGGGTCGTTCGCCGAGAAGGGCTACAAGACCACCATCGGCGGGTTGAAGGACCTGCTCGGTTGGGATCACGACATCGCCCGCCAGCACGTGCGGGTGGCCCAGCATGTCGGGCCGCGGTTCGCCCTCGACGGTGCCCCGCTGGAACCGGTGCTGCCGGTGACCGCGGCGGCGTTCGCGGCCGGCGCCACGACGATGCGCCACGTCGGAGTCATCGCCACCCTGATGAACTCCCGATCCGCCTCCCGGATCAGCCTCGCCGATCGGGTCTCGATCGAGGCCAGCCTCGGCGAAGCCGCGATGATCTTCTCCCCGCGCGATGTGCGGATCATGGGCCAAGAGCTGTTGGCTGCCGCGGATCAGGACGGCCCCGAGCCGGATGATCGGCCAGGCCGCAACGAACTGCACTTCGGCACCGACGCTGACGGCTCCGGCTGGATCCGTGGCCAGTTCCTCGACCCGGAAGCGTTCGCCACCATCACCACCGGGCTCGACGCCCGCACCCGGCCCTCGCCGGAGAACCGCGGCACCACCGCCGGGGAGCGCAACGCCGCCGCCCTGGTCGACATCTGCCGCTTCGCCCTCGGCTACGACAACATCGGCGAGGTCAACGGGGAGCGCCCGAACCTGGTCGTCACCATCGGCCTGAAAGACCTGGAAGACCGCGCCCGTGGCGCCCTGCTGCACACCGGCGGCACCTTGACTCCCGCGCAGCTGCGGCGCCTGGCCTGCGATGCCGACATCATCCCGGTGGTGCTGGGTGAGCGTGGTGAACCGCTCGACATCGGGCGGGCCCAGCGCAGGATCCCGATCGGGATCCGTCGCCTGGTCGCCGCCCGCGACAAAGGTTGCGCCCATCCCGGGTGCGACCGGCCACCGAGTTGGACCGAGTGCCATCACGTGATCGAGTGGCAGCACGGTGGCGAGACCAAGGTCGAGAACGTGGTCATGCTGTGTTCGACTCACCATGATCAAATTCATTCGACCGAGTGGACGATCGACATGTCCACCGGCATACCGAAGTTCATCCCGCCACCATGGATGAGCGAGCTGTGGGCACGGACATGATCGGGGCCGGTCCCTGCCATGAGAGTGGTCTGCAGCTCGTTGTTCAAAGCTCCACCAGAGCGAGGGTCGGGGTTCGGGGCGGAGACCCGGGATATCAGCGGTCCAGCACCGCGATCCGGTTCGCGACCTCCTCGGCCGTCGCGAGTCGAGCCGTGCCGCCTGCCAGGCAGTCCCGCACCAGCGCGGCGTCGGCGGCCGACAACCCCTCGTGGACGACCGGGGTGCCCGAGAGGACCCGCCGGATGGCCAGCAACGGCTGGTCTACGGGCATGTGGCCGTGCAGCCCTACGCCGGCGAGCGTGCGGTGCAGGGTGGCGCCGAGGGCCCAGACCTCGCTGCGGCGCGACGGTCTCGACCCGGCGAGGAGGTCGGGGTCGAGGTACTCGACCGAACCCGCTCCCGCCATGCCCGTGAGCGTGGAGCCCGGAGTGAGGAGTCGGGCCAGACCGAGATCGGACAGGCGGCCGCTGAGGGCGCCGCCGTCCTCGGCCAGCAGCACGTTGCCCGGGCTGATGTCGCCGTGTGCCAAGCCGGCCTCGTGCAGCGAGTGCGCGGCGCGGGCGGCGTGCTCCAGCGCCCGCAACGCGTCGGCCCGCCCTACGGGCCGGGCGGGGGCCGCGAGCGAGCCCAGGGGCAGCCACTCCATCGCGTAGGCGAAGCGGTCGTCGAGCACCGCGTCGTAGACGCGGACGAGGTACGGCGAGCGCACCGCCGCGAAGGATCGCAGCTCCCGCACCCCACGTTCGTAGGCGTGCTCGGCGATGCGCTCGCCGAACACCTTCAGCGCGACGAACTCGTCGGGGATCCCGAGCCGGGCCGGCGGTCTGGCCAGGTAGAAGCGACCGTTGTTGCCCTCCCCGATCAGGCGCACGACCTGGTAGTCGGCGATGGTGGCGGGCAGGGCGGCTGTGCCGGGAATGGTCATCGCACACCTGACGGGGTCTCGAAGGTGAGCACCGCGTCGCCGAGCTGGACCCGGGTTCCCGGCTCCAACCGGCGGGGCTCGAGTGGGACGAGCGGAATCCAGTCCTGGCCGCGCGGCGCGACGGACGTGCCGTTGCTGGAGTCGTTGTCGACGACGTACACGTCCCAACCGTCGATGCGGATCTCGGCGTGCGCGCGGGAGACTGCACCCGCCCGGTCGGGCACAGTGATGCCGCGCAGCTCGCCGGAGCGGACCCGCTCGTCGGCGTCGGGCATGCGGCCGACCAGGTATCCGGCGTCGAGGGTGAACGTCGCACCGGTGTCGAGCACCAGCAGCCCCAGCGGTGGACGCGGGCCGACCACGAGCACCCCGGTGCGCTCGTTCATGCGGATGCCGCAGAGCACGCAGAAGTGCGACCGCGGATCGTTCAGGTGCCCGCGTGAACAGAGGTGCCCACGCGCATGCGGGGTCACGGTCTCGTCGTCGTCCGGCAGGGCGGCCGTCGACTCGGCTGCTGTCGGCACGACACCGGTCGGTGCAGCCCTGTTCGGCCCAGCACCGCTCGGCACGGCGGCGGTCGGATTCGCGAGCGGCCGCCTCGGGGGCGGGGTGTCCGCGGCACCGTGGATCACCGCGGACCGCACGGGTGGCGCCGGCCGCGTCGCCGGGCGAACGGGCGGGACGGGCGGCGCCGGCGGGGTCGCTGGCAACGGCGGCGGGGCGGGCGCCGGTTCGGGAGGTGAGCTCGGCGCCGCCACCACCGGCGGATGGTCGCCTGCCGCCAACAACGTGACGCCGCTCCCGGGCACCACGCCGGCGTGCAGGTCGAACACCCCGGCCGGGCCGGGCGCGTCGTCGGACAGGGCCAGCACCAGCGGACCGTCCGGGCGCGGCAGCAGCCGGTCGGTCCAGGACGCGGCATCGGCCCCGGAGATCACCACGTCCCGGTCGACGCGCAGCGTCACGTCGCCGACGAGGAACACCGCGAGCGTGTCGCTCCCGGTCACCGCAACGGTGCCGAAGCGCAGCTCGTCGACCTGCCCGCCGTGCCCGGCGAGCCACATGGCGAGCTGCCGGGCCAGCGGCCGGCCGGGTGCCGGCCCGGCCGCGTCCCGGCACAGGTCCAGCAGGGCCGGGACGTGCGCTGCAGCGGCGGGCGACCCGGCGCTGGCGAGACAGACGATGCCCGGGAAGCGGGCGACGACGGAGTCGCCGGGTCGGACGGCGGCGCGGAGGGCGTCGAAGTCGGCCATCACACCAACCGCCCGCCGCGGAACCGCCAGTGCACGAACGGCACCCGCATCGGACCGTTGGCCACGAGCCACACCCACAGCCAGGTGGTGCCGAACAGGATGAGGAACGGCGCGAGCGGCGCGCCGCCGGGCAGGCCGGGGACGATGCCCCACGCCAGCAGCAGCCAGACCAGCGCGCCCTCGTTCAGCACGGTGAGGAGCCCGAACAGGGTGGGCCAGTCCTTCTCCCACCGGAACTGCTGCAGGAAGTGGTAGATCAGTTCCCAGCCGATGCCCAGCACCGTCGTGGTGGCGAGGATCGTGAAGGTGGCGCGGTACGTCTCGGCGAGCGGCCCGGTCAGCTCCGGCAGCGCCGGCGTGATGACCAGGGTCCACAGGCCGCCGACGACGGCGAGCAGGAAGATGCGGGTCTGGATGCGCCCGCTCAGAGTGGGTAGCACGGTCTCGTCCCTCGGGTGATGTGGAATAGCGGGGTCAGATCCGCGCCCCGCGCGCCCACTTCCACCACTGGGCGGTGGAGCGGAACGGGCCGAGGCGGCGGCAGAAGCCCTGTCGCGCGAGGTCGTCGGCGATCTCTTGGGCGGCGATCTGGAGGCCGAGGAACGTGTCGACGCCGGGGAAGTAGCCGCCCAGGGTGGCGGTGCCGGAGGCGTAGACGCGGCCGGGTTCGCTGCGGGTGCCGCGCAGCTCGAAGGTGCGGTCGACGTCGAGCCGGTCGAGCGGGTTGCGTCCGGCGCCGCCGTGCTCGAGCAGGTCGGCGAGCACGCGGTGCTCGGCGATGTCGGCCTCCAGGCCGGTGCAGTCGACGACGCCGAGGACGTTCAGCTGGGAGCGCCCGCGCTCGGTCTTCAGCTCGACGCGCACCTGCCCGTCGCCGTGCGGTTCCATCGAGGTGATCTCGCCCTGGAAGGCGCGGTACCACCCCTCGCGACGGCCACGGCGCATCTGCTCCTGCCAGTTGTGCCGGACCGGGGTGTTGGTGCCGCCGAACACCTTGTAGAGGTCGGCGCGCTCCTTGCCCTCCAGCTTGCGCACGCGCGACTTGAGCTGCCCACCCCACACCGACTTCGGGTAGTTGAAGCCCTGGTAGGCCCAGCCGTCCCCACCGGGGCGGCGCATCCAGACGTTCGGCCCGTGCGAACCGGTGACGAACGTGCGGAACACGTGGTGGATCTGGGTCTGCAGCCCCATCCGGTCGCGGTCGTCGACCAGCCGCTGCAGCACCCGCGAGGCGACGATGCCGCCACCACGCAGCAACACCGTGCCCGGCGCCGCGTGCAGCCGCTGGTAGATCTGCTCGTGCGGCTCGTACGCGTTGACGACGCTGCCGTAGTCGCGGTGCCGTTCGCGGTACTCCATGAGGTCGGGCAGGAACTTCAGGCCCGGGTAGCCGACGGCGACGTGGACGAACTTGCTGCGGTAGGCGACCCGGCGGGTGCGGCTGGCCCCCTCGGGTGGGGTGAGGATCGTGAAGTAGCCACCGCCGGTCCGGCGGCGCACCATGCGCACCTGCCCGTGCACCACGGTCTCCGGGTAGGAGATGCGGTGGTACTCCTTCGCCATCGTCTCGAACGCGTGCCCGGCCTTCGGCGTCCAGTAGTCGGCGAACACCGGCTCGACCAGCACGTTCCACAACGACCTGAACGACTTCGTCGCCCAGGCCTCGCGCACGGCGTAGCTGGGGAAGCCCCAGATGTTGTCCGGGCACGACGCGGAGTCGCTGCGCAGCCGTTCGTTGCGCGGGACCTGGGACACCCGGGTCAGGTACTCGTAGCTCTCCCACGGATGCTCGAGCTGGGTGAGCACCCTGATGGACGAGGTGGGCACCCCGCAGATCCGCAGGTAGTCGACGGTGACGAACGAGCCGATGCCGCCGCCGATGGACACGAACGGGACGTCCACCACCGGGATGCCCGCGCGTGCCACGAGATCGTCGGTCCACCAGTCGTTCTCGAGCAGTTCCGGCGTCAGATCGCCGGGACGGGCAGTACCCGTCGGGTCCGGTGCAGTGGCCCGGTTCGAGCCGGGCAGCAGGATCGTCTCCTCGCGCATGACCGGAAGTCTCGATCCGGCCGACCCGGCCATCTAGCGTAGTCGACTACTCGTTCGCGCAGCCCCGTGCTGCGCCAGGCTCCAGGTGCGGGATCCACCCGCCTCCACACCCGGGAGCTGCCATGGATCCGAAGATCGTCGTGCCGCTGGTGCTGCTCGACGTGGCGCTGGTCGTCGCCGCCGCCCGGCTGGCCGGCAAGCTCGCCCGCCGGTTCGGGCAGCCCGCTGTGATCGGCGAGATCGCCGCCGGCATCGCGCTGGGCCCGACGCTGCTCGGTCTCCTGCCAGGTGACCTCGACATGCTGCTGTTCCCACCCGAGGTGCGCAGCCATCTCAACGTGATCGCGCAGCTCGGGTTGGCGCTGTTCATGTTCATCGTCGGGCTCGAGATCGACGTGTCGCTGATCCGGGGTCGTGGACGGGCGGCCGGCGCGGTCGCGGCGGGATCGATGGTGCTGCCGCTCGTCCTGGGTGTCGGGGCGGCGATGCTGGTGTACCCGCACCACGCGACGGCCGGCGGCAAGCCGGTGCCGCAGGCCGCGTTCGTGCTGTTCCTGGGCGTCGCGATGGCGATCACGGCGCTCCCCGTGCTGGCGCGCATCCTCACCGAGCGGGGCATGCAACGCACCCGGGTCGGGGTGCTGGCGCTGGCCTGCGCGGCGATCGACGACGTGCTGGGCTGGTCGCTGCTCGCCGTGGTGGTGGCGGTGGCCGCCGGCGGCGACCCGGCCGGTGTCGGGCGGATCCTGGCCCTGACCGTGGCGTTCGCGCTGGTCGCGTTCCTGCTGGTGCGACCGCTGCTGGCGCGGCTGGTGGGCCGCTACGAGCAGGCCGGCGGGCTGACCCCGGACGTGCTGGCCTGTGTGCTGGTGGGCCTGCTGCTGAGCGCGGTGATCACCGAGGAGATCGGCATCCACGCCATCTTCGGCGCGTTCGTCTTCGGCGCGATCATGCCGCGACGCGGTGCCGCCGGCCTCACCCGGGCGCTCCTCGAGCGGCTCGAACAGGTCAGCCTCCTCCTGCTGCTGCCCGTGTTCTTCGTGGTCGCCGGGCTCGGCGTGAACGTGGGTGCCATCGGTCTGGACGGGCTCTGGCAGCTCGGCCTGATCCTGGTGGCCGCCATCGTCGGGAAGGTCGTCGGCGCGACGGTGGCCGCGCGCACCCAACGCCTCCCCCGCCGCGAGGCGACGACGTTGGGCCTGATGATGAACACCAGGGGCCTCACCGAGATCGTGATCCTGCAGGTGGGCCTGCAGCTCGGGCTGCTCGACCAGACGATGTACACGCTCATGGTGCTGATGGCCCTGATCACGACGTCGATGACCGGGCCGCTGCTGCGCTTCGTCTACCCGACCCGCGTCCTCGAGCGGGAGCTGGCGGCTGCCGACCGCGCGGCCGCCGGCGACGAGACGGCCTACACGATCCTCGTCGGCGTGCCGGACGAGCGGGCGGCGGACCTGGCCGACATCGCCGCCCAGCTCGCCGTCCCCGGCACGCCGACCCGGTTGGTGCTGGCCCGGCTGCTGCCGGCGGCGCCGCCGCTGGAGGTGGGCAGCGGCGTGGGCAGCGACCTCGACGCGATCGCGACGGCCGGCGAGACCACGCGCCGCCTGGCCGGACGCGGGTACGGCCCGGACGTCCGCGGCACTTCCATCGTGCGGTTCGCGACGGATCCGGCCACCGACCTGGCGGCGCTCGCCGCCACTCTGCGCGCCGACGTCACCGTGTCGCTCCTTCGCGACGGCCCGGCGGCCGCGCTGCCCGGCCACGTCACGGACGTCCAGGTGCGGCTGGGCCGCGGACCGAGCTCCGCCGGACCGCTGTCCGTCCTGGTCGACGGCACCCCGGCCGGACGCACCGCCGCGCGCGTCGGCGCGGTGCTCGCCACGCGGGCGGGCCGGGCCGTCACCGTCGACGCCACGGAAGGCCGCCGCGCCGGACGGCAGGCGACCGCCGCCGCCGAGGCGCTGGCGCGGCTGGGCGTGGAGGTCGTCGGTGCCGGCCCCGGCGGAATGGTCGTCGCACCGGCGGGCACGGTCTCCGCTCCCGACGCCGACGTCACAGTGCTGTCCGTGCGGCCGGACGACACCGACCGGGACGACGAGCTCGAGCAGGTGCTCGAGCGCACCGGGCTGGTCGCGACGCCTGCGGTCCAGGGCCGATCGACTCAGGGCCGATCAGTTCAGGGACAGTCGTAGGTGAACGAGCCGCTGGCCTCGACCGGCGCCGGCGCGGTGACGCGCAGCGTCGCCGTCGCCGGGAGCCGGCCGTGGCCGCTGAACTGCCAGTACAGGTGCACGTCCACGCTCGTCGCCCCTTCGGCGACGCTGCTGGTGAGGGGCCCGCTGCCGGCGCCGTCGCTGCGCGACCACTCGTAGGTCACGGTGCCGGCCCGCCCGTTGGTGGTCACCGTGCCGACCACGTCGACGGTCACGTCGCAGGCGCGGCCGGGATCGGCGGCAGGCGCGACCGTGGCCCCGACCACGCTCAGGGCCGGTGCGCGATCGAGCAGAACGACCACGACGGCGGCCGCGAGCAGCCCGGTGGCCAGCGCCCCTGCCACCAGCCCGACCCACCGGCGCCGGCGGCGTGGCCTCCGGGCCGGCTTCGAGGGCTGCCGCGTGGGCGTCGGGGTCGCCGTGGCGCCCATGCCCGGCCCGAACCGGTGGGTGACGGCGGCGTCCCCCGCTCGCACGGTTCGGCCCTCCTGCGCTGCCTGCACCGTGCGGCGCACGATCGTCCCGCCGTCCTGGACCGCTTCGGTGGCGGCCGCGGCGAGCGTGCCGGCGTCGGGGTAGCGCCGAGCCGGGTCCTTCGCCATGCCGGCCGCGATGACCGCGTCGAACGCGGGCGGCACCCCTGGCCGCACCGTGCTGGGCCGCGGCGGCTCACGGAGCAGGTGCGCGCTGAGCAACGCCGGGATGTCGCCGCTGAACGGCGGCTGCCCCGTCAGCGCCTCGTGCAGCACGCACGCCAGCGAGTAGACGTCCGACCGCGGATCGCCCTCGACCCCGTCGAGCCGCTCGGGCGCGGTGTAGGAGGGCGACCCCGGCACCGCACCCTGCCTGGTGAGGATGGCGGCGTCGGGGCCGGCAGCGCCCGGCCGGGGACGCGCGATGCCGAAGTCGAGCAGGTAGACGAACGCCGTCGCCGGGTCCACGCCGCCGTTGGGCGCGCGGACGAGCAGCACGTTGGCCGGCTTCACGTCGCGGTGGACGAGCCCGACGCGATGCGCCTCGTCGAGCGCGGTCGCCACCTGCCCGACCACGGCCGCGGCCGCCGCCGCCGGGAGCGGCCCCTGGCGGGTGAGCCACTTGGCGAGGTCGACCCCGTCGACCAGCCGCATGTCGAGGTAGAGCCGCCCGTCCACGTCGCCGAAGCCGTGGATGGGTACGACGTGCGGGTCGGTGAGCCGGGCCGCGCTGCGGCACTCCCGCCGGAACCGCTGCGCGTACTCCTCGTCGTCGGCGTAGCGCGGCAGCAGCACCTTGAGCGCCACTTCCCGGTCGGCGCGGGTGTCGTGGGCGCGGTAGACCTCGCCCATCCCGCCCCTGCCGAGCAGCTCCAGCAGCCGGTAGTGCCCGAAGACCGACTCCGCCATCGCGTAGGACTACCACGCCCGCGCGCCCCGCGGTCCGTGTCCGGACCTTCTCCTCACCCGATGTCCGCCGCGCGGGGCTTGTGGACCTCGGGCACCGTGCCGTTGCTGGTCGGCGCCTGATCGGTCGGCGGCTGGCTCATCTGGCCCAGCAACTGCCGGGCCAGGCCGAGGCCGGTGCCGCCCATCGCGAGCGCCTTGGCGAGCATGTCCGCCATGCCGTCGCCGCCGTTGAGCACCACCATGTGGTCGACGTTGCCCAGTGCCGATGCGCCGGCCCGGACGATCTCCGGCCAGTTCTCGGCGAGCTGCTGGGCGATGACGGCTTCCTGGTTCTGCGCGAGCGCATCGGCGCGGGCGGCGATCGCGTCGGCTTCAGCGAGCCCCTTCGCCTTGGCGGCCTCGGCCTGAGCGAGCCCGGTCGCGCGCGCGGCCTCGGCGGCAGCCAGTCCCTGCGCCTTGGCGGCGTCGGCCTCGGCCTGACCGGCGGCGCGGGTCGCGCTGGCCTGGGCCTCACCGCGGGCCTTGGTCGCCTCCGCCTCGGCGAGCGCGGCGGCCTTGACGCGGGTGGCATCGGCCCCGGCCGCCAGCTCGGTCTCGCGGGCGTGGGCCTGGGCCCTGGCGATCTGGGCGTCGCGCTCGGCGTCGGCGAGCGTGCGCAGCTCGTAGGCCTTGGCGTCGGCGGGCTTGCGCACCTGCGACTGGAGCTTCTGCTCGGCGAGATCGGCCTCGAGCTGTGCCGCCCGGGTCTCCTGGACGACGACCTCCTGCCGGGCGGTCGCCTCCGACAGCGGTCCCGCTTGCGTGGCCCGCGCGGAGGCCTCGTCCATCTCCGCCTGGTAGCCGGCCTGCTGGATGCGGCTGGCCCGGATGGCTGCCGCCTTCTTGGCCTCGGCGACCTGCTCGGCCTCGGTGGCCTCCTGGTCGCGCTGTGCCTCGGCGATGCGGGCCGCAGCGGCGATCGCGGCGGCGTGCGGCTTGCCGAGGTTGGTGATGTAGCCGGAGGCGTCGTCGATCTCCTGGATCTGCAGCGAGTCGATGACGAGGCCGAGCTTGCTCATCTCATCGGCGGAGCTGCGCCGCACCTCGCCGGTCAGCGCCTCCCGGTTGTGGATCATGTCCTCGATCGTCAGGCCGCCGCAGATGGACCGCAGGTGCCCGGCGAACAGCTCGTGGATCGTGTCGTTCATGGTGTTCTGCTGGTCGAGGAAGCGCCGCGCGGCATTGGCGATGGACACGAAGTCGTCGCCGACCTTGTAGATGACCACCCCGCGGACGGCCACCGGGATGCCCTGCTTCGTCACGCACGAGACCTGCAGGTTCGCGCCGCGGGTGTCGAGCGAGAGCCGGCGCGCGGCCTGGAAGCCGGGGATCACCATCGTCCCCTTGCCCGTGACGATCTTGAAGCCGAGGCTGTCGGCGGTCTCACCGGGAGAGGAACGGGCCCGGAACCCGGAGATGATCAGCGCCTCGTTCGGCTCGGCGACCCGCCAGAGCATCTTGAGGACGAGCATCAGGACGAGCAGGCCCACGAGGCCCGCGCCGATCGCGATCAGGATGTCCACCACGGACGAACCCACTTTCCCCCCGGATCCGCGACCTCAGATCGTGGACCACCGTTCGACGTATGCCGTGCGCGGCGGATGGAAGTCGACGATCACGATCTGCGTCCCGGGCTCGATGGTCTCCTCGCCGCGGAGCGGATGGGCGTAGAACGCCTCCACCCCGCCACGGACCGCGACCATGATCTCCCCGACCAGCCCCGGCCCGATGCGGCCGGTCACCCGGCCCACCTTCCCGATCATCCCTCGATCGACCTGCGCTTCCGCTCGCTCGACGACCCCTGTCTCCTCCGCGGACCGCCGCGACAGGCGTAGATCTACCACCCTCTGCCGCGGGAGGGGTCCCGGTGCGGGCCCACCGATCGGTGAACGGTCGGCAGGTCGGGAACTCCGCGACCCCCTTCGCCCGTTCGCAATCCGGACAGATGCCGCGGTACGTCCCCGATATGCTGCCGCGGCCAAACGCTCGGACCGGGGGGAACCATCCCCCACGTACTAGAGATTCGGAGCAGTGATGGGCGTCAGCCTCACCAAGGGTGGAAACGTCAGCCTGACCAAGGAGGCCCCGGGCCTCACCAACGTGGTCGTGGGTCTGGGCTGGGACGTCCGCACCACGACGGGCACCGAGTTCGACCTCGACGCCTCCGCGATCGCGGTCGGTGCGGACGGCAAGGTCCTCTCGGACAAGCACTTCATCTTCTTCAACAACCTCACCACGCCTGATGGCACCGTCGAGCACACCGGCGACAACCTGACCGGCGAGGGCGAGGGCGACGACGAGCAGATCAAGGTCAACCTCGCCGGCCTGACCGCGGACGTCGACAAGGTCGTCTTCCCGGTCAGCATCTACGACGCCGACACCCGCCAGCAGAACTTCGGGCAGGTCCGCAACGCCTTCATCCGCGTCGTCAACGCGGCGGACCAGAAGGAGATCACCCGCTACGACCTCACCGAGGACGCCTCCACCGAGACGGCCATGGTGTTCGGCGAGCTGTACCGCGCCGGTGCCGACTGGAAGTTCCGGGCGGTCGGCCAGGGCTACGCCTCGGGTCTTGCGGGCATCGCGCGCGACTTCGGCGTCAGCGTCTGAGGCCGAAGTCGTGGCCATCGACTACAACAAGCGTCCGTCACAGGGACAGAGCGCCACACCGCCGCCCGCAGCGGGCGGAGGTGGGGTCTCGCTGTCGAAGGTCACCCTGACGAAGTCGGCGCCGAGCGTCTCGCTCACCAAGCAGGGCGGCGCGGGCGGTCAGCTGCGCGTCAACCTGCAGTGGAGCTCCGGTGCAGCCCCGCAGAAGAAGGGGCTGTTCGGCAGGCTCGCAGGTGGCGGCGGCGGGATCGACCTCGACCTGGCCTGCCTCTGGGAGTTCACCGACGGCAGCAAGGGCGTGGTGCAGGCGCTGGGCAACGCGTTCCAGGCCCC
Organism: uncultured Actinomycetota bacterium; assembly: GCA_963727745.1. GTDB lineage: Bacteria > Actinomycetota > Actinomycetes > Mycobacteriales > Pseudonocardiaceae > Pseudonocardia. The sequence continues at coordinate 316,612 of CAVSHL010000015.1, read as the reverse complement.
GTACCGCGGCGCACCGATCATCCGGCTGGACGGCGACGACCGCTCCGGCTCGGCGGTCGGCGGCGAGAACATGTTCATCGACCTGTCCCGGATCAACGAGATCCGGCGCATCCTGGTGTTCACGTTCATCTACGAGGGTGTGCCGAACTGGGCCAGTGCCGACGGCGTGGTCACGCTCTACCCGTCGGCCGGGCCGGAGATCGAGGTGCGTCTCGACGAGGCCGATTCCGGCTCGCCGACGTGCGTCATCGCGATGCTGGAGAACCGGGGCGGCGAGCTCGTGGTGCAGCGCGAGGTGCGCTACATCCGCGGCGGGCAGGCCGACGTCGACCGGGCGTACGGGTGGGGCATGGAGTGGGCGCGGGGTAGCAAGTAGGTCGTTGCCCAGGTCCCGTCCACCGGCGCGCCACCACGCTGAGTGACACCGGTTCGTCCATTTCCACAGGGCTCGTGTCACACAGGGGTGACGCATCAGGAGGGGTTCCCGTGCGCCATTTCAGCCATCTCACCAACTCCGCACAGGAGTCGCTGTTCGAGTTGCCACCCGAGGAGTTCCACCGCGACAGCGGCGCCGGATTCCTCGCGGTGGCACTCGGCGCGACCCTCTACATGCCGGCCGACCGCCCGTCGCTGCCGGCTGACATCATCAAGCAGGCCGCCGCCGGCGTCACGTCGGTGGTCGTCTGCCTCGAGGACGCGATCGCCGATGAGCAGGTCGCCGCCGCCGAGGACAACCTCGTGTCGACCCTCCAGGGCTTCGCCGGCACGGGCGCCGAGCTGCCGCTGCTGTTCGTGCGGGTGCGCGACCACGTCCAGATCTCGACGCTCGTCCGGCGCCTAGGCACCGCGGCCGCCGTCATCGACGGGTTCGTGCTGCCGAAGTTCACCGCCACCTGCGGTGTCGACTACCTGCATGCCGTCGACCGCGCCGACCGCGTGGTCGATCGCATGTTCTACGTGATGCCCGTCGTCGAGTCGGGTGCCGCGCTCTACGCCGAGACCCGCGTCGACGAGCTCTCCCGGATGCGCGCGGTGCTGCACCGCGACCGCGAGCGCGTGCTCGCCGTCCGCATCGGGGCCACCGACCTGTGCTCCTACTTCGGGCTGCGCCGCTCGCCCGACGTGTCGATCTACGACATCAAGGTCGTCGCCGACCTGATCGGTGACGTGGTCAACGTGTTCGGCCGGGTCGACGGCAGCGGGTTCGCCGTGAGCGGGCCCGTCTGGGAGTACTTCACCGACGTGGAGCGCATGTTCAAGCCGCAGCTGCGGTCCACACCGTTCAGCGAACACAACGTGCCGGAGCTGCGGGGACAGCTGCTGTCGCGGGCCCTGGACGGGCTGATCCGCGAGGTCCAGCTCGACCGCGCCAACGGTCTCACCGGCAAGACCACCATCCACCCGAGCCACGTCGCCGTCGTCAACTCGCTGCAGGTGGTGCTGCACGAGGAGCACCGCGACGCGATGGACGTGCTGGGCGCGGGCCGGGCGAGTGGCGTCATGGCATCAGGGATGGGCAACAAGATGAACGAGATCCGCCCGCACACCGCGTGGGCCCGTGCCACCGCGGACCGCGCCCGGGTGTTCGGGGTCGCGCGCGAGGGCATCTCGTTCGTCGACCTGCTGTCCGCGGGGATGCGCCGGTGACCGCCGCTGCTCCCACGGTGCTGGACCGCCTGGGCATCCGCCTGCTCGCCGCCGACATCGGGGCAGGTGCCGGCCCGGCCCCGGAGACCCTGCTCGGGCTGGCGCTGCGCCACAACCCGAAGCGCGCCCAGCTGCTGGTGTCACGCCTGCTCGGCAAGCACGTACCCACCGATCCACGGCTGGTGCGGGCCGCCGGGCTGCTGCTGGGCAACCGCGTCGCCGACGTGCTGGCCGGGCGCCCGGCCCGGGTCTTGCCTCTGGAGTTGCTGGAGGCTGCTGTCGAGGGTGATCCGGTCGCGGCGGCGAGGCTGGCGGCGCACGCCACCGATGACCCGTCCGACGTGCTGGTCCTCGGGTTCGCCGAGACGGCCACCGGGCTCGGGCACTGCGTTGCGGAGGCGCTCGTCGCCGACTACCTGCATTCCACGCGCCGTCCGGTGCCCGGGTTCGAGCCGGTCGGCGGGTTCTCCGAGGAGCACTCGCACGCCACTGAGCACCTGCTGCTCCCCGGCGGCGCTGCGCTGCTGCGCGGGGACCGCCCGCTGGTGCTCGTCGACGACGAGCTGTCCACCGGACGCACCGTGCTCAACACGATCGCCGCGCTGCACGCGATGGCACCGCGCGAGCGCTACGTCGTCGCGGCGCTGGTCGACGTGCGCACCGACGACACCGCTCTCGCCGCCGGAGTGGCGGCGCTCGGTGCACGCGTGGACGTCGTCGCGCTGGGACGCGCGCGCGTGCAGCTACCCGACGATCTCGCCACCCGCGCCGAGCAGGTCAAGGCTGCCGCCGTCGCGCCGGGCGAGCCGGTCGGGGGTGGCAACGGCCGCCCGGCCGACCGGGTGGCGCTCACCGATCTCGGATGGCCGGCGGGGCTGCCGGTGGGTGGCCGGCACGGGTTCCGGCGCGTCGACCACGCCGCGCTCACCGCGGCGCTCCCCCGGCTGGCCCGCACGCTCGCGACCCTCGCCGGGCTGTCGGAGGGCGAGCGGACCCTCGTGCTCGGCACCGAGGAACTGATGGCGCTGCCGTTGCGGCTGGCGCAGTCCCTCGCCGATGCCGGTCACGACGTGGCGTTCTCCACCACCACCCGCTCCCCCGCCGTCGTCATCGACGAGCCGGGGTACGCGCTGCGCAACGGCATCACCTTCCCGGCCCACGACGAGCCGGCCGACGGGCCGGGCCCGCGCTACGCGTACAACGTGGTGGGCCCGTGGCAGCACGTACTGGTGATGGTCGATCCGCCGGCCGACACGCCGGGTCTCTGGACCGGGTTGCTCGCGGCGCTCGCCGCGGCCGTCCCGGCCGCGCGGATCACGGTGGTGGTCACGCCGTGAGCGAGCCTGCGAGCGATCCATCAGCGCTGCGCCTTCCACCCGTCCTGCGTGGCCCGGAGTTCGGCAGCTACGCCGCCGACGAGGTGGGGTGGCTGCTCACCGACCTCTCCGACGTCGCGCTGGAGGCACCCACCGAGGAGCGCGAGGAGGCGGTGCAGTCCGGCGGCGCCCACTACGCCGAGTCGCTGCCGCAGGAGTTCCAGCCCGACGCGGCCTACCTGGGTCTCTACCACGAGGCGCTGGCCACGTCGGCGGATCGCGTCGCGCAGGCCGTCGGCACGGTGGCCGAGCTGGTGCTCGCCGAGCGCGGCCGCGACGTGGTGCTGGTGTCGCTGGCCCGCGCCGGCACCCCGGTGGGCGTCCTGCTGCGCCGCTGGGCCGCCGCGCGGCACGGTCTGCAGCTGCCGCACTACGCCGTCTCGATCGTCCGCGGTCGAGGCATCGACCGGGTCGCGCTCGAGTGGCTCGCCGCCCACCACGATCCGACGTCGATCGTCTTCGTCGACGGCTGGACCGGCAAGGGCGCGATCAACCGGGAGCTGGCGGCCGCGCTCGCCGGCACCCCGTTCGATCCGACCCTGGCCGTGCTCGCCGACCCGGGGCGCTGCACGCCGGTGTTCGGCACCCGCGACGACTGGCTGATCCCGTCGGCCTGCCTGAACTCCACGGTCTCCGGGCTGGTGTCGCGCACGGTGCTCAACGACCGGTTGATCCGGCCGGGCATGTTCCACGGCGCGAAGTTCTACGCCGAGCTGGCCGGGGCCGATGTGTCGAACGCGTTCCTAGACACGGTCGCCGCCCGGTTCGACCACGTCGTCGACACGAGCCCGCCCGCCGACCGCGCCCCCGACCACGCGGGCTGGGCGGCGGTCGACCGCATCGTCGACGAGTACGGCATCGGCGACCCGAACCTCGTCAAACCGGGCGTCGGCGAGACCACCAGGGTGCTGCTCCGCCGCGTGCCGTGGAAGGTGCTGGCCCGCGCCGGCGCACCCGTCGCCGATCTCGCGCACGTGCGGCTGCTGGCCGCGCAGCGCGGGGTCCCCGTCGAGGAGGTCGCGGACCTGCCCTACACGTGCGTCGGGCTGATCCATCCGCGGTTCACTCGCGGCGCCACGGGTGCCGACGGCCTCGCGGCCACCGGGAGCACGCGATGAGCGTCGTCGCCTGCCTCGACCTCGACCGCACCCTGATCTACTCGGCGAACGCACTGGACCTGCGGGTGCCTGACGCGCAGGCCCCGCGGCTGCTCTGCGTCGAGCTGTACCAGGGCGTGCCGTTGTCGTTCATGACCGAGGAGTCGGCGGCCGAGCTGGAGAAGCTGGCCGCGGAGGCGACGATCGTGCCGACCACCACCCGCACCCCGGAGCAGCTGGGTCGGGTGCACCTGCCCGGTCCGGCTGCGCGGTACGCGATCGCGAGCAACGGTGCCCACCTGCTCGTCGACGGCGTGCCCGACCCGGCGTGGACGGCCGCGGTGCGCGCGCGGCTCACCGACTGCGCGCCACTGGCCGAGGTGGCGGCCCGGTTCGAGGCGACCTCGGGCCCGTTCGTGCTGAAGCTGCGCATCGCCGGAGCGGAGTTCGTCTACGCCGTCGTCGAGCGAGCACAGGTCCCCGACGGTTGGGTTGCGGAGCTGTCCGCCTGGTGCGCTCCGCGCGGCTGGCGGGTGTCGCTGCAGGGCCGCAAGGTCTACGCGGTGCCGGAGCCGCTCACCAAGTCGGCAGCCGCCCGCGAGGTGCTCCGCCGCTGCGGCGGCGACGCGTTGCTCGCGGCCGGCGACTCGTTGCTCGACGCGGACCTGTTGGAGGCCGCCGATGCGGCGATCCGGCCGGCGCACGGCGAGCTGGCCGACACCGGATGGATCCGCCCGCACGTCGCCGTCACGGCGGCTCGGGGCGGTTGGGCCGGCGCGGAGATCCTGGCGTGGCTGCGCGAACGCAGTGCGGCCACCGTGGCAGGCTAGAACAGGACGAAAGTCCCGAAATTGAAGGGAAGTGTTGCCACCGATGGCACTGTGGGACCAGCTCAAGGCGCGGGTGGCGGACATGTCCGCCCAGACCAAGACACAGGTCGGCAAGTTCAAGAGCAAGGAGTTCGCCAACGCCAGCATGGCGATGTGCGCCCTCATCGCGGCCGCGGACGGCAACGTCGACGCCGAGGAGAAGCGCAAGACCGGCGCGTTCATCCAGAGCAACGACGTGCTGTCGGTCTTCGACGCCGGCGAGCTGCTGGAGAAGTTCAACTGGTACGCCTCGAAGCTGCAGTCCGACTACGAGTTCGGCAAGGTCGAGGCCATCGCCACCATCGGCAAGCTCCGGTCGAAGCCCGACCAGGCCCGCGCGGTGATCCAGGTCGGCATCATCATCGGTGGCGCCGACGGCAACTTCGACAAGGACGAGCAGCAGGCCGTGCGCGAGGCCTGCAACGCCGTGGGCATCAGCCCCACGGAGTTCGACCTCTGAGAGCGGCACCAGCAGGACACGACGGAGCCCCTGTCCCGATCGGGACAGGGGCTCCGTCGTACCGGCGTACTGCCCGCGAGCTCAGGCCCCCTGAGCGAGCGTGCGCAGATCGTCGAATGCTCGGCGCAGATGTGCGTCCAGGCCGTCTGCCGGATCATCGATCCAGGCCCGGACCGCGTGCCGGTAGGTGGCCCAGCCGGTGTGAGCTGCCAGCGCGGCCACTCGGTCGGGGACTCCGCGCTGCCGCAGCGCCTCGGCCACGGCGTCGGTCAGCGTTGCGTGCTTGGCCAGTTCACGCTCGCGCAGGGCTGGTGTCGCGGCGACGAGCTCGTGTCGCAGCTCTGCGAACGGGCGGTTGGCTTCGAGGGCACGCGCAGCGTCCTGGAAGGCCGCGAGCAGTACCTCGAACGGCTGAAGGCCATAGGGCGCGGCGGTCACCGCCTGCTTCAGTGACGTGCACAGCTCGGCTTCGCCGTCGAAGAGCACCTCGCGCTTGTCCGGGAAGTGCCGGAAGTACGTGCGCTCGTTGACGCCTGCCCTGGCGGCGATCTCAGCCGTGGTGGTCTGGTCGAACCCGCGTTCCTGGTACAGCTCCAAGGCCGCCTGCTGGAGGCGGCGGCGCGCTTCAAAACCGCTCCGTGGCACCCACCCAGGCTACCGCGTTGCGCCAGTGACTGACACGACATTGCGCCAGCCACTGGCGTGACGCGTAGTGTCAGTGACTGGCACTACTTAGTGTCAGTCACTGGCTTCACGGGAGCGTTTCATGGATGTCTTCGTCACCGGAGGTTCCGGCCAGACCGGTCCTGCCGTCGTCGCCGAGCTCATCGCCGCCGGGCATGTCGTCACAGGCCTGGCGCGCTCGGACACCGCCGCAGCTCGGCTCGATGCTCTGGGCGCCACACCGCACCGCGGCTCCCTGGACGACCTCGACAGCCTGCGCAGCGGCGCCGACACCGCCGACGCAGTCCTGCACATGGCTTACGGCGGCGACTACGCCGATCCCGACGACCTCATCCGCCGCGACCGCGGTGCGATCGAGGCGCTCGGGCAGGCGCTGGCCGGCTCCGGAAAGCCACTGATCAGCACCTCGGGCACGTTGGTGATGCGGGCCGGTCGGGTCAGCACCGAGCAGCACCTGCCGGATCCCGACTCGGTCGTCGCCGTCCGGGTCGCGGGCGAGCGAGCATGTCTGGACTTCGCTCATCGAGGGGTGCGAGCCGGCGTGGTGCGCCTCGCGCCCACCGTGCACGGCCCGCGCGACCACGGGTTCATCCCGGCGCTCATCGCGGCCGCGCGCAGAGCAGGGTTCTCCGCCTACATCGGCGACGGCGCCAACCGTTGGCCGGCAGTCCACCGCGCCGACGCCGCCGGCCTCTTCCGGCTGGCGTTGGAGAACGCACCCGCCGGCAGCGTGCTGCACGGCGTCGGCGAGAGCGCGGTCACGATCAAGAGCATCGCGGAGCGGATCGGGCAGATCCTCGACATCCCCACCGCGTCGCTGACCATCGAGCAGGCCGCCGAACATCTCGGGAACCCGTTCCTGGCCACCCTCTTCGCCCTCGACGTGCCCGTGTCCAGCGAGCGCACCAAGGCACTACTGGGCTGGGCACCCCGGCACGCCACGTTGCTGGACGATCTCGCGACCGGCGACTACTTCACCGCAGCGGCCAGCGCCCGTGCCGAGGAGGTCTGGTTGCCCCGCCACAGCCCGCGCGAGCACAGGCGGCGCTGACCGCGCCGCTCGCGTCATAGGTGCGCGACCGTGGCCGGGAGGAGGTCCTGGAACGTGCGCCCGGAGGCGATCGCACCGATCGCCGTCATCGCCCAGCCCGCGCCGTCGCGCGTCACCTTCGCCATGATCTGCGCGTTGTGCCGCCCCGACCCGGTCAGCTCGTAGCGGGCGAGCTCCTCGCCGGTGGTCTCGTCGACGAGCCGGCAGAACGCGTTCTCGATCTGCGAGAAGTCCTGCCCCGTGAACGAGTTCACGGTGAACACGATCTGCGTGACCGCCGGCGACAGCCGGGGCAGGTCGACGATGATCGACTCGTCGTCGCCCTCGCCCTCGCCGGTCAGGTTGTCGCCGGTGTGCTGCACCGAGCCGTCCTTGCTCTGCAGCTGGCGGAACCACACGGCGTCGACGAGCTGCCGCTGCGCGTCGAACAGCAGCGCGGACGCATCGAGGTCGATGGACTGGGAACGGCTGCCGAACAGGCCGCGCTTCTTGACCGCGTCCCAACCCAGGCCCATGCGGACCCGGGTCAGGGTGCCCCCGCCGCGCTTCGCGAGCGACACCTTCTGACCCTTGACCATGCTGACCGACATTGGAGCTCCCCCTGGATACGTGTGCGACTCAGTCCTTGTGCGACGCGGCGGCGATCTCGTCGACCGTGTGGTGCGTCTCGATGCCCTGGGCTTCCAGCTTCCGGTTGCGCAGCACGCTGGACAGGAACGCCGCGCCGATGAACGCCACCCCGATGAGCCCGGTGATGATCTCGTTGACGTGGTAGCCGATGCCCACCAGCAGGATCACCGACAGCGCGCCGATGGCCCAGTGCGCGCCGTGCTCCAGGTAGACGTAGTCGGCCAGCGTGCCCTTGCGCACCAGGTAGACCGTCAGCGACCGCACGAACATGGCGCCGATGAGCCCCAGGCCCAGCGCGATGAGGATCGGGTCGGTGGTGATGGCGAATGCGCCGATCACGCCGTCGAAGGAGAACGCGGCGTCGAGCACCTCGAGGTAGAGGAACAGGAAGAAGCCGGCCTTGCCGGTGGCCTTCGCCAGCTCCGACGGGCCGCCGTTGCCGGCCGCCCTGGCCGCCTCGACCTCGCGCTCGTGGTCGGCCTCCATGCGCGACTCGAAGAAGTCACCGAGCCCGTTCACGAGCAGGTAGGTGACCATGCCCAGCGCGCCGGAGAGCAGCACGGCGCCGGGGTTCTTCGCGAGGGTCTCGGTGAGCACGGCCAGCGCGACCAGGGTGATGACGATCGAGAGCCGGCTGAGCTGCCCGATCTTCGCGAGCGGCCGCTCGAGCCACTGCAGCCACTTGACGTCGCGGTCCTCGAAGACCCAGTCGAGGAACAGCATGAACAGGAAGACACCACCGAACGCGGCGATGTCCGGGTAGGCCTCGTTGAGCAGGTGCGCGTAAGAGGTCGGGTCGGTCTCGGGCCGCTGCTCCAGCGCCAGCGTCAACGCCTCGACGGGGTTGAGCTGAGCCGTGACGCCCACGATGAGCAGCGGGAACACCAGCCGCATGCCGAAGACCGCGATCACGATGCCGACGGTCAGGAAGATCCGCTGCCACCACGGATCCATCCGCTCGAGCACGGTGGCGTTGACGACCGCGTTGTCGAACGACAGCGAGATCTCGAGGATGCCGAGGATCGCGCACAGGATGAGGCCGGGCAGGCCGCCGTAGATGAAGCCGAGTACCAGCGCTACCACCGTGACGGCGTAGGACCAGCCGAAGATCCGAAGGTGCATGTCCCCTGTTCCCTGCTTGCCCGCGGGGCGACCCGTCGGCACCCCATGATCGCCCGCCGTCACCGGCGAGTTCGCCCGCCACCGTAGTACGCGGAGGTCAGGCGCTCTCGGGCACGCCCGGTTTCGCCGGTTTCGCCCGTCCGGTCAACGGGCGGGTGCTCAGTTCGGTTCCGACAGCACCTCGCCCGACCGGGGGCCACCCCCGGCGGCCGCGCTGACGCCGTACACGCTGACCGGGCCGGGCGGTGCGCCGCCGTCCTCGATCACGGTGGCCCGAGTGCGCCCCACCACCCGCCACGACCCGTCGGCGCGCTGGCACCGCACCCGGTACTCGGTGGTGCCGCTGTCCCCCGGTGCCGCGATCCAGCTGACCCGCACGGTGCCGCCGGCCACGCGGGCGGCCACCACCCCGGACGGCGCCGGCGGACCACCCACGGGCGGCACCGGCGCAGCCTGCGCGGTCGTCGCCGACGACCCGGCGGGGGGCCCGTCGGACCTGGTCTCGTCGGAGGCGCGGCCGCCCTGGACGGCCGACACGGCGTACACCGGCGCTTCCACCCCGGGTGGCGCGCCGCCGTCCTCGATCGAGGTGTCGGGCACCCGGCCGACGACCCGCCATGAGCCGTCGGGCCCGCGGCGGCTGACCCGGTAGACGACGCCGGGGGTGTCGGACGGCGCCCAGATCACCAGCACGTCGCCACGTGCATCGCGGACCGCGTTGACCCACGCGGGGGCGCCGATGGGGACGCGGGAGAGCGCAGCGAGGGCGCCGGCGTGATCCGTGCAGGCCGCGAGCGCTGCCTCCAGTGCGGCGGTGCGCTGCGCCGCCGGCCCGGCCTCGGCCGCGGCGACCGCGCGATCGGCCTCGTCGACGGCCGCGCGGGCCCGCCGGCGCAGGCCCTCGGGATCAGCGGGTTGTCCGAGGTCGGACGCCGTGCGCGCCAGGTGGTCGAGGTGCTCGAGCGCCTCGACGAAGCGGCGGGCGTCCGCGGCGGCAGTCACCGCCCTGGCCCGCACCCGGGCTTCGGCGATGACGGCCTCCACCTCGTCGGCGACCGCCCGGACCGGGGTGCCTCCGGCGCTGCCCGCGCGCCGACGGGCCTCGGCCACCAGCCGTTCCGCCTCGACGGGACGTCCGGCACGCAACGCGGCCCGAGCGGCCTTGAGCGGCTCCTCCCACGACGGCGGACGGGAACGGGCGGGTTCCGGGCGGGTGCGTGCGCTGCTCGTCTGCTCGATGGTGGTGCCCAGCTCGGCGGCGAGCGCGGCGAGCAGGTCGGTGGCGCGCCGCCGGTCGAGGCCCCGCGCGATCGCCTCCTCCACGAGGTGCTCGTGGTCCTCGGCGACCAGGCGGTCCTCCACCAGCACCGCAGCGCGGACCCGGGGCATCAGGTGCGCGCGCACGTCCAGCACCACCGTGTCGAGGTAGGCCTCGACGGCGGCGTGCCCGGGTTCGATCAGCTCCGCCACGTGGACGAGCAGCTCGTCGAGCACCGCCCGCAAGCGGTCCGGCGGCAGCTCCCTGGCCCGCAACCGCCATGCCGCTGCCGTGGCCGCGATCTCCGCGTCCGGCGACTCCGGAGTGAGGCCGAGCAGCGCGATCAGGGTCGGTGGCGGCGGTACGTCGGTCAGCCGGCCGAACTCGTCCAGCAGCGACCGCACCTGGCGGCGCCGCTCCGGGCCGATCGCGGGTTCCGCGGCCGCTGCCGGGCCGGCCGGCTCGACGATCCGGTGCCGGCGCACCCGGGCGGCCACCTCGGCGGGAGCGAGCCCGGTCAGCGCGCCGACCTCGTCGAGACCCGCGATCTTGTCGCGCGGCACCCCGCCGTAGCGGTCCACCAGGCGGCGGATCGCCGCGTCGAGCAGCTCGAACCGGGCGGCGTCGCGCTGCTCGCGCTGCTGGCGCACCCGCAGCGCCGCGGTCCGCCGGCGGCCCGCATCCCGCAGCTCGGCGCTGCGCACGTCGTGGGTCTCCACCAGCATGGCGACGAGCACCCGGTACTTGGGGTGGTCGCGCTGGCGCTGCCAGAACCCCCAGACCTCGTCGACGCGGGCGGCGACGACGGCGTCGGAGAGATCGCCGGACAGCGCCGGCTCCAACGGCAGGTCGTAGAGCTCGAACGGGTCGGACGTGTCCGGCCCACCGCGCTTCTCCACCGCAGCCAGCACCTGCTTGCGGTAGCCGTTCGGATCGAACGGCGGCAGTTCGGTCATTCCCGCCGCCGCAGCTTCCCGAGCTGGTCGCGCTCGCGCGCCACCTCCGCCTGCGACAGGGTGGCGCCGGTGGTGGCCACCAACTCCAGCGGGATGCCGGCATCGACGTGGAAGGCGTGGACGTGCAGGACGCCGTCGAAGCCCATCTCGAACGTCACCCGCACCTCGCTGCCCTCGTCGAAGCCGGGCGGGATGCCGCTGATCTCGCCTTCGATCAGCACCTTCGCATCCTCGACCCGGTCGGACTCGACCTGCCCCTGCTGCTCGACGATCGTGAGGTTGATGGCCTCCTGGTCCATGCGCACGGTGCCGAACGAGCGGCGGGTGCGCACCGGCAGCCGGTCGTTGCGGTGCACGAGCCAGGTCGGCTCCAGCCGCCCGGTGAACCCGTTCACGGCGAGCACCCCGAACCCGCGCGACACCACGGTGTCGACCTGGATCTCCACCGCCCGGCGCACCTGCGTGATCGCCACGCCGTAGGCGTCGGCGACACGCCGGCAGGCATCGGCGAGATCGGCCGGGGAGGCGTCCTCGATCGGCGCGCCGTCGCGCAACCGGCCACGGCTGCGCAGGTCGGCACCGACCATGCGCTCCAGCTCCTTCTTCTCGCCGTACAGCGCCGCGCCGCGCGCGACGGCGAGATCGGGATCGTGCAGCCGCGGGGTGCTGGCGAACTGCCCCGCCAGCTCCTTCGTGATGGCGGCCGCGACGGCGGGCATCCGCGACGAGCCGCCGACGAGCAGCACCCCGTCCACCTTGGGCACTCCGCGCCGGGCCGCCTCGGACAGGCAGGACCTCGTCAGGTCGAGGGTGCGGCGCAGCAGCGGCGCCGTGAGCTCCTCGACCTCGGCGCGGGTCAGCGTGATCGTGGAGCGGGCGCCGTCGTGGGCCACCAGCACGTCCGTCGACTCGGACTCGGTGAGCTGGTGCTTGGCCCGTTCCGCCGACAGCACCAGCGCTTGCGCACCCGCGGAGTCGTCCAGCGGGTCCTCCGCGTCGGGGTTGTCGGCGCAGAACCGCCGCGACAGGTGCAGCGCGATGCGCTCGTCCCAGTCGGCACCACCGAGCTGGTGGTCGCCCTCCACGGCGAGCACGGAGATCCGCCGGTCGGCCAGCTCGATCACGGTGGCGTCGAACGTGCCGCCGCCCAGGTCGTACACCAGCACCGTCTCGCTGGAGTCGCCCTTGGCCAGGTCAGGGCCGCCGTCGAGGCGGCCGAAGCCGTAGGACAGCGCGGCCGCGATCGGCTCCGACAGCACGTCGAGCACGTCGAGATCGGCGTAGGTGCCGGCCAGCACCGTGGCGCGGCGCTCCTCGTCGCCGAAGTAGGCGGGCACCGTGATCACCGCGGACTTCGGGTGGTCGCCGGCGAACTCCCCGTCGGCGACCAGGCTCTTGAGGATCAGCGACGACACCGCGGGCGCCGACCACGCCTTGCCGTGCGCGACGAACCGCCACTCCGCATCGCCCATGCGCCGCTTCACCAGCGCACACACGTGCTCCGGATCCAGCCGCGACTCGCGGCGCGCGCCCTCCCCCACGACGTGCTCACCGGGCGAGGCGAACAGCACGACCGACGGGGTGGTGGGTTCGCCGGACATGCCGGCGAGCACCTGCGGACGGCCGTCCGCTCCGGTGCGGGCGATCGCGGAGTTGGTGGTGCCGAGGTCGATTCCGTGGACGGCCACGCGGCCGAGACTAGCGATAGCGTGGCGAGCGTGAACGACCCTTCCCTGCAGGAGATCGCGGACAAGGTCGACGACGTCGCGCGGCTCGTGCAGCGGCAGTCGACGACCCTCGGACAGCTCGCCGACGCGCGGCCCGCGAACGGCTCCGCCGCCGCCGATGTGCCCCTGCTCGTGGAGCTGCACGCACTGCGCGGCGACGCGCTGGCCTGCGCATCGACCGCCCGCACCCACCGCGAGCGCGCGGCGTTCACCGCGCTGGCAGGCGGGTTGGAACGGCTACTCGTCGGCCGCGGCGGCACCGTGGTGGCGCCCGCTCCGGGTGCGGAGTTCAGCGGCGCGACGATGGAGGCCGCCGAGATCGTCCCGACCGACGACCCGGCGACCGACCGGACGGTCGCGGCGGTGCTGGAAGAGGGCCTGCAGGTCGGCGCGCGGTCGGTGCGGCCCGCCCGCGTCGCCGTCCGGCGCGTGCGGTGAGGACGCGGAAGAACGCCATGATCGCGTTCAGATCACTGCTTCCGCCCTCGCCGTCGCCGGGGCGGAAACAGTGATCTCGACGAGATCTTCGCCCTCGGTGATCCCCGGGGAGGGGTAGAAGTCAGGCGTCGACCTCGGCCATGACCTCGTCGGACACGTCGAAGTTGGCCCACACGTTCTGCACGTCGTCGGAGTCCTCGAGCGCCTCGATCAGGCGGAACACCTTCTTGGCGCCGTCGGCGTCGAGCTCGATCGACATCGACGGGAGGAACGTGGGGTCGGCGGAGTCGTAGTCGATCCCGCTGTCCTTCAGCGCGGTGCGGACCGGGATGAGGTCGGTGGCCTCGGAGATCACCTCGAACGACTCGCCGAGGTCGTTGACCTCCTCCGCGCCCGCATCGAGCACGGCGAGCAGCAGGTCGTCCTCGGTGAGCCCCGCCTTCGGCACGATCACGACGCCCTTGCGGGTGAACAGGTACGAGACCGAACCCGGATCGGCCATCTGGCCGCCGTTGCGGGTCATCGCCGTGCGCACCTCGGTGGCGGCGCGGTTGCGGTTGTCGGTGAGGCACTCGATGAGCACCGCCACGCCATTGGGGCCGTAGCCCTCGTAGGTGATCGACTGGTAGTCCGCGCCGCCGGCGTCGGCCCCCGAACCACGCTTGGTGGCGCGGTCGATGTTGTCGTTGGGGACCGAGCTCTTCTTCGCCTTCTGGATGGCGTCGTACAGCGTGGGGTTGCCCTCGGGATCACCGCCGCCCGTGCGGGCGGCCACCTCGATGTTCTTGATCAGCTTCGCGAACATCTTGCCGCGGCGGGCGTCGATGACAGCCTTCTTGTGCTTCGTCGTCGCCCATTTCGAGTGGCCGCTCATCAACTACCCCTTGCGTCTCTGCTGCACAACCCGAGCGATGTTACCGACGGGGGTCGCGGCCGATGAACGCGAGCATCCTCGTCTGCACGTCGGCGTCCTCGGGGACCGCCACTTTCGGCCCGTACTGGCCGGAGGTGCGCAGCAGATCGTCGATCGGTTCCATGCCGGCGAGCAGGGCGGCGCAGAAGTCGGGATCGAGCCGTTCGTCCTGGTCGGTGGCGCGGGCGAGGTCCCAGGTGTGCATGAAGACGTCGGAGACGTAGAAGCGGTCGATCGCCACGTCGAGCGGCAGCTCGCCGGGGATCATGGGGTGGTCGAAGGTCCGCTGCGCGGTGGCCGGGTCGTCCAGCACGGCCTGCACCGCGTCGGCGTGCGCGCGCCACGCTGCGACGGGATCGACGGCCGGGTCCGGCCCACCCGGCAGCTTCACGTCCGCCCCGGCGGCGAGGAACGCCGGGAACCACTCGACGAGGTGGACGACGACATCGCGGGCGGTCCAGCCGGCCACGGGCGCCGGCGCGTCCCAGTCGCGGGTGCCGCGCACCCGCTCGGTGAACGCGCCGGCGATCTCCCGGTGCCGGGCGGCGGGCAGCGCGGCGGTGAGATCAGAGGGCACCGTCGGCCACCAGCTTGTCGATCTTCGCGTAGCCGTCGTTCACGCCGACCTCCATGCCGCTCTGCAGCCAACCGTCGCGCTCCGCGAAGCTGTCGCACAGCGACGTGGTGTGCAGCCGGGTGCGGCCGTCGCCCAGGTCCTCGAACGTCAGCGTCTCGAGCGCGACGCTGTCGGGCATGCCTTCCCAGGTGAAGGTCTGCACGATCTTGTCGGCCCGCACCTCGTGGAAGCAGCCGCGGAAGGCGTGCTCACCCTCCTCACCGCTCACGTAGCGCCAGCTGCCGCCGGAGCGCGCGTCCCAGTGGTCGATGCGGGTCGGCATGCCCTCGGGGCCGATCCAGCGGACGAAGACGTCGGGATCGGTGTGGGCGCGGAAGAGCTGCGCCGCGGTGGCCGCGAACTCGCGGTAGATGTGGATGACGGGCACCTCGGGGTCGGCCTCGATGGTGGCGTCGGGGGACACGGTCTGCTGGCTCATCGCTGGTTCTCCTCGTAGATCACAGGGTCGTTCAGCTGGGCGTCGTTCATCTCAGCGAGCACGGCGTCGAGGCGCCGGTAGCGCTCCTCGGCGGCGCGCTTGTAGCGGTCGATCCAGGACGTCATCAGGTCGAACACCTCGGCCTCCAGGTGGACGGGGCTGCGGTGCCCCGGACCCGTCCGGGTCACCAGTCCCGACTGCTCGAGCACCTTCAGGTGCTTCGAGACCGCCTGCACGCTGACGTCGTACGGAGCCGCGAGCCGGCCGACCGTGGTGTCTCCGGCGGTCAGCCGGGCCACCATGTCGCGCCGGATCGGGTCCGACAGCGCCGCGAACACGCGGGAGAGCTGGTCACTCATTTCTCAACCTTTCGGTTGACGATGACTGTAGAGGGCATCCATGAACTCGTCAACACTTTGGTTGAGAACTAGGTGACGACGCGCTCGCGGACCATCGCGACGAAGAGCGCGTGCACCCGTCCGTCACCCGTCAGCTCGGGATGGAACGACGTGCCGAGCACGGAGCCCTGGCGAACTGCCACCGCGTGGCCTGCGGCCGAGGCGAGCACCTCGACACCTGCGCCGACCTCCTCGACCCACGGCGCCCGGATGAAGACCGCGTGGACGGGCTCCCCCGCGATCCCCTCGACGTCCAGATCCGTCTCGAACGAGTCGACCTGCCGGCCGAACGCGTTGCGGCGCACCACCACGTCCAGGCCGCCCAGCTGCTGCTGGTCGGGGCGCCCGTCGCGCACCTCACGGGCCAGCAGGATCAGCCCGGCGCACGAGCCGTACGCCGGCATCCCGGCCGCGATCCGCGCCCGCACCGGCTCCAGCAGCTCGAACGTCTCCAGCAGCCGGCTCATCGTGGTGGACTCGCCACCGGGAAGCACGAGCGCGTCGACGGCGTCCAGCTCGGCGGGACGGCGCACGGGCACCGCCGTCGCGCCGGCGTTCGCGAGCGCGGCCACGTGCTCGCGGACGTCGCCTTGCAGGGCAAGGACTCCGATGGTCGACACGACGAGATCCTAGAACTCCCGGCCCTGCCGGGATTCGAGTGACTGCACACTGCACCGGACGAACGGCG
The DNA here is from genome assembly GCA_963727745.1 of uncultured Actinomycetota bacterium. Taxonomy (GTDB): domain Bacteria; phylum Actinomycetota; class Actinomycetes; order Mycobacteriales; family Pseudonocardiaceae; genus Pseudonocardia. The sequence continues at coordinate 300,243 of CAVSHL010000015.1, read as the reverse complement.
GGTCGAATCCAAGATCATCGCAGTACGGTGCCGGGTCGGCAGCCGCCGATCCCGTCAGGAGGTCCGCATGTCCGAATCTGCTCAGATCGCCATGGAGCGTCGACTCCTGGAGGAGCTGTGGGGCAAGGGCAACCTCGACATCACCCACGAACTGATCGCCCAGGACTTCGTCCGGCACGGACCGGACGTCGAGGGTGGGCAGATCACCGGTCGGGATGCGTTCAAGGCACTCGTCACCTCGTACCGCACCGGCCTCCCGGACATGGAGGTCCCCGTGACCGAGATGTTCGAGATCGACGACAGGGTCGTGACGAGCTGGCGCGTCACCGGCACCAACACCGGCGAGGTGCTGGGACAGGAGCCAACGGGCCGGACCGTCGACATCACCGGCCAGCACATCCTCCGCTTCGCCGATGAGCACATCGTCGAGGAGTGGGTCAGCTACGACACCCTGGGTCTGATCCAGCAGCTGGGACTGCAGCCGCCGGGGTGACCGGTCCGGCGGGGAGCTCCGGTCGGAGCTCCCCGCCGGTCACGACCGCCCGGTGCCGGCCGCGTGGCGGACCGCCTCGGCGACCGCCGGGGCCAGCGTCGGGTCGAACACGCTCGGCACGATGAACGACGCGTTCGGCTCGGGGACGACGTCGGCGATCGCGGCGGAGGCGGCGAGCAGCATCGCGTCGGTGATGTCGCGGGCCTGCGCGTCGAGCAGACCGCGGAACACCCCCGGGAACGCCAGCACGTTGTTGATCTGGTTCGGGTAGTCCGACCGACCCGTCGCGACGACGGCGGCGTGCTGCAGAGCCACCGCCGGGTCGACCTCGGGATCGGGGTTGGCCAGCGCGAACACGATCGCGTTGGGCGCCATCGTCGCCAGTTCCGTGGCCCCGAACAGGTTCGGCGCCGACACCCCGATGAACACGTCCGCGCCGACCAGCGCGTCGGCGAGCGTGCCGCTCACGTTCTGGGCGTTGGTGTGCTCGGCCATCCACGTCAGGTTGGTGTCGAGGCCGGGACGGCCCTTGTGCACGATGCCGTCGATGTCGACGGCGAGGACGTCGCCGGGACCGGTCGACTGCAGCAGGCGGATGATCGCCGATCCGGCGGCACCCACCCCACACACGACGATCTTGCAGTCGGCGGTCTTCTTCCCGACCACCCGCAGCGCGTTGCGCAGCGCCGCGAGCACCACCACGGCGGTGCCGTGCTGGTCGTCGTGGAAGACCGGGATGTCGAGCATCTCCCGCAGCCGGGCCTCGATCTCGAAGCAGCGCGGCGCGGCGATGTCCTCCAGGTTGATCCCGCCGTAGGCCGGGGCCAGTACCTGAACCGTGCGGATGATCTCCTCGGTGTCCTGCGTGTCGAGGCACACCGGCCAGGCGTCGACGTTCGCGAAGCGCTTGAACAGGGCCGCCTTGCCCTCCATCACCGGCATCGCCGCCGCCGCACCGAGGTTGCCCAGGCCCAGCACCGCAGATCCGTCGGTGACCACGGCGACGGTGTTGCGCTTGATCGTGAGCCGGCGCGCGTCCTCCGGGTTGGCCGCGATCGCCTGGCACACGCGTGCCACCCCAGGGGTGTACGCGCGGGAGAGGTCGTCGCGGTTGCGGAGGCTGACCTTCGAGTGCACCTCCAGCTTGCCGCCGAGGTGCAGCAGGAAGGTGCGGTCGGACACCTTCCGCACGGTGACCCCCGGCAGCGCCTCGAGCGCGTCGGTGATCTCCTGCGCATGCGCCTCGTTGAGGGCGTTGCAGCTGATGTCGACCACGAGCGTGGCGGTGGCCGCCTCGACGACGTCGAACGCGGTGACGACCCCACCGACGCGGCCGACCGCCATCGTCAGGTCACCTGCCGCGCTGGCGGAGGCGGGTACCTCGACCCGCGCGGTGATCGCATATCCAGGACCGGGAACGGGCACGCGGGAACCCTACTCGGAGCCGCATGCGCCCGGTGATTGTGGACGTTGTGACCACCGCAGCGGTCGCCGTCAGCTCCCGCAGGGCGGAGCGGTGTCCGTGCCCTCCGGGAGCACCGCCAGCTCCGCGGCGGTGAACGGGCGGTCCATCAGACCGCACACGTGGTCGAACCAGTCCTGGGCGCGGAGGGAGATGTCGGACAGGCCCCGCATCGACTCGTCCCCCACGGTCATCGTGCGCCCGGTCGGGCTGGTCGCGTACGGACTGACGAGGAACCCCGGCGCCAACGATCCGGCTTCGCGCCCGGTGTCCAGATCGACGAAGACGATGCGGTCGGCGCCGACCGTCGTCAGGACGAGCAGGCCGTCGTCGGTGAACGTCGTCGGCCACACGCCGGTCATCGCAACGGGCGGCCGGACCTGCTGGAACGTGTCGAGGTCGTAGACCTCGATGGTCTGCTTCGCCCCCAGCACCGCAGCCAGCCGCCCGTCCCTGGCCACGGCGAGACCGGCCTTGCCGGCGGCCGCCATCGGGATCGTCCCGATCCGCCGACCGGCCACGGCGTCCCACAGCTCGACCCCGTCCGTACCGTTGATGAGCACCTGACCGGGATGCCGCGGACGGGGCCACGCCGTCGGATCGGTGGCCAGCTGCGTTCGGGCCGCATCCGTGGTGGCCACCGGCACGGGTCCCCCGAGGCGGCGGCCCGTGGTCCGGTCCACGGCCGAGAGCGTCCCGTTGGCCACGACGGCGATCGGGCTGCCCGGATCAGCACCGCGATCGGCCTGCGACGTGTCGGCGTACCCACCGCCGACTCCCGTGGGCGGGAGGTCGTAGGTCGCCTGCTCGCGCAGCGTCGGGAGGTCGAACCGGCGCAGCCGGAAGCCGGACGGTGTCGCCTGCTGCACCCACACCCCGTCGTCGACCTCGACGCTGCTGTCGTCCCGGCCGAGGACCAGCGGGAGGAAGCCGGCCACCGCACCGGTGCGGCGGTCGAACGCGGTGATCCCCTTGCCGAGCTGGGTGGCGACCGCCCACCGACCATCGGTGCTGGGCGCCAGACTGGCCGACTCGGGCGCAGCCGGTGCGGCCGTCACCCGCAGCAGGGCAGCGTTCGGTGCGTCCTGGTCGAGCGTCGGGCCCTGCATCACGAGAACCCGCACGATCCCGTCGGCTCCTCGCGTGACGGCGAGGTTCCCGGTCGACTGCAGTTCCCGCCCGGGCAGCCGGCGGGACGCGAGCGGTACCCGGGGGACCAGCGCGTGGTACTGGGATCCGTCGGTCAGATCGGTGATGCGCAGGACGTCCTGGCTGCGCTCGGCGACCACTCCGGCGTTCTCCACCAACCAGCGACCGTCGAATGTCGGCCGAGCCTCCGCGCAGGTGTCCCAGAACAACGGCACCCGCCGAGCGGGGACGTCTCCGGCGACCGGCACGACGTCGACGGCGGCCTTCGCCTTGGCATCCCCTGCGGGCGGCGGTACGCAACGCAGCTGGAGTGCTCCCTTGCCGCGCGCCGTGGCGGTTCCGGCCGGAAATGGTGTCACGACATCGCGCGCCGGGTCGTCGGCAAGTGCGCGCGCGACCCACCGGTCGGGGTCGTCGAGGTTGCCGGTGCCGGACCGCATCAACAACGTGCCGTCTGCGAGCAGGGACAACCCGTCCGTGTCGAGTGCCGCCCCGGGAAGCGGCCGCGTCGACGACGCTCCGGATCCCACGTCGAGCAGCTGGAGCTCGAGTGCTCCGGCCTGTTCCACCAACAGGCCGAGGCGATTCTGATCCCATGCGGTTGCATCCCGGATCCTGCCGTCGACCTCGACGCTTCGGCGCAGCGTGTGGCTCGGCACATCCCAGAGATGTACGTCGCCGGCATCAGTGGTGATGGCGACCCAATCGTCGCTCACGGCCAGGCTGTCGTTCGGCCCGTAGTCGGGTATCTCCCAACGCTGCGGCGCAGGGCCGCCGACACCGGTTACGAGCAGCGCCGTCTTCGGCGTGGCGACAATTGCCATGTCGTCCTCGACCATGGTGACCCCGACGTTGCCACCCAGATCGGGCAGCATCACGTCGGCGTCCTTGAGCGCGAGGTACGCCGAACCAAGGGCGCTGCGGGCGCCGGGGCTGCTCGGATCGGCCCGGTACGCGGCGAGCGCCAGCTGGGCGGCCATCAGCGGGTCGACCTCCTGCCGCTGCCCCGACTCGCGGCCGATCGAGTCGGCGTTCGCGGCGGCCAGGCGCTCGGCCAGCCTGCTCCCCCGCTGCTCGGAGATCACCACGAGCAGGCCGGCGGCCACCGCGAGCGCGGACAGCAGCGCGATGACCAGTCGCGAGCGCCGGACGTCGCGCCGCTGCCGCGCGGTGCTGCGAGCGACGAACTCGCGGGTCTGCGGCGAGACTTCGCTCGCCCGGGCCGGGATCCACTCCCCCGCGGCGTCGAGCGCCGAACCGCGCAGCAGGCTCCCGTCGTCACGCCCGGAGCTCTCCCAGCGGTCCCGCTGCTGGTCGGCCTGCGCCCGCCAGGCCAGGAAGACCCGGTCCTGCTCGAGCCAGTTGCGCAGCCGCGGCCAGTGCGCGATCAACGCCTGGTGCGCCAGCTCGACGATCTCGTCGCCGTGGGTGTCGCGGCCGAGCACGAGCAACCGGCCGGCCGCCAGCTGCGGCACCAGCGTCCGCAGGTCGGGGGCGAGCGCCGCGGTGGGCACTGGCACGCGCACGATCCGCCCGCCGGCGTCCGGTGCGGCGAGCAACCCGAACAGCCGGCGCAGCCGGTCGTAGAAGCCGACGTCGGGTCGCGTGCCGGCCAACCTCGCGACGACGCGCTCGGCGTGCTGCGCGACCGACCCGACCACCCCACCGGCCTCGGTGTAGCCGCGCCAGGTCAGCCGCCCGCCCTCACGCCGGCGCCACAGATCCGCAAGCAGCGACTCCACGAGCGGCAGCTGCCCCGGTTCCGAGCCCGCATCGTCGAGGATCCGGTCCACGAGGCCGGGCTCGAAGTCCAGGCCGGGCGCCCGCTCCGCCGGCTTCACGATCGTCTCCCGCAGGTTCGCCCGGTCCAGCGGCGCGACGTGCAAGGTTGCCGCGTTGAGCACCTTCGCGAGGCCGGGGGTCAGCAGGTCGTCCAGCGCCGAGCCGCGCAGCGTCAGCACCGCGCGCACCGGGCCGGTCCTGGTCAGAGCGACGATCGCGTCGAGCTGGGCGCGAGCCAGCTGCGGATCGCGGGCGGCGACCTCCTCGAACTGGTCGAGCACCAGCACCTGATCGGTGCCGTCGGGCACGAAGTCGGCGACCGACGCACCCGGCAGCATCTCCACCATCTGGGCACCGGCCCGTCGCAACCGCGGCACCAACCCCGCACGCAGCAACGACGACTTCCCCGCCCCCGACGGGCCCGCCAGCGCCACGATCGGCTCCCTGCCGATCGCCGCCACCAACCGCACGATGTCGTCGTCGCGACCGAAGAAGTAGGCCGCCTGCTCCTCCGTGAACGGCGCCAACCCCTGGTACGGGCACGGCAGCAGCTCCGGGTCCAACCCGAGCACCCGGTCGATCGGGACGACGTAGGCCGTGGTGGTGCCGCCGCGGTCCGCGGCAACCGTCATGCCGATGACCGCGCCGGCGGCCGACAGCCACACCGGCGACCCCGAGAAGCCACCGACGACGGGCTGGTCACCCGGCACGGTCTGCAGCTGCACCCAGCCCGTCCCCTGCCCGGCCCGCAACCGCCCGCTCGACCACACCCCGTCCCAAGCGCCCTCCGGGAAGCCCAGCGCGCGGAACGACCGGTTCCACACGTCGTCGGCGCGGCGCAGCGGCGGCATCCGCGCCCCGATGGGCAGCGGTTCCCGCACCCGCAGCAGCGCGACGTCGCCCGTGCCGTCCGGGCCGATCGGCAGCCACCGCGACACCGACCCGGTCACCCTCGGAGCGGCCCCCCGGCCGCCGAGCAGCGGCAGGTCCAGCGCCACCACACCGCGTGGCGGGGAAGCCGCGTACGCGTCCGCCCCCAGCGCCTCCGCCACCACGTGCGCACACGTCGCCACGGTGTCCGGGCCGGCCACGAACCCCGCCCCCACCACCTCGCCGGCGCGCGACCACACCCGCACGGCCGAACCAGCGACCGCATCCGATTCCCCCCGGAGCATGGGCGCAGACTAGGTCAGCGTCGGCATGGCGGCGAGGTGTCGACGCCCTCGGGCAGAAGCGCCAGCTCGGCATCGGTGAACGGGCGGTCCATCAGGCCGCAGACGTGGGCCAGCCAGTCGCTCGCCCGGGTCGGGATCGGCGAGATCGCCTGCCCGCGCAGGACCCCGGTTTCGAGCGATGACCGGTCGGGTCCGGTCATCGCGGTGCTCACCCGGGTAGCGGGCTCCACGGATCCGGCCATCCGACCGTTCTCCACGTCGACGAAGGCGAAGGAGTTGGCCACCTCGGCTGCGCCGATCCCCACGAGGTACCCGTCCGGGTCGAACCCGGCGAGCACATCGATCCCGGACACCGGGATCGCCGGCCGGGACGGTCGGAACGTCTCGAGGTCGTACACCTCGACGGTGCCGCCGGGCGTCAGGATCGCAGCGCGGGCCCCGTCGCGGGTGATCGCGGCCCTCGACGTGCTCTCGACCGGCACCGTTCCCAGCTTCCGGCCGGCGACGGCGTCCCAGAGCTCGAACACCGACCCGACGTTGACGATCGCCTGTCCGGGATGCCCCGGGCGGGCGGTGATGATGGAGTACTTCCGCGCGACGTCGCGGTCGTCGTTGGATCGGAGCTGCACCTCGGCGCCCAGCGGTGCGCCGGTCTGCCCGTCGCGCGCGGCCAGGACCCCGCCCGCGAGGACCACGACGGGATCGCCGGGCTGCAACCCGTCACCGGGTCCCCCGACGAAGGACGCCGCCGTCGCCTGGGGATCACCAGGCAGCGGATAGGTGCCCATGAGGGAAAGGGATGGCAGCGCGTATCTGCGCAGCGTCCAGCCGCTCGGCTCGCGCAGCGTCACCCACATGTCGTTGTCCACGTCGATGGAGCTGTTGTTCGGCCGCAGATCCATCGACGCCGACACCAGGACCTGGTTCGAGAACCGGTCGGTCACGGTGGGCCCGATCCCGGGCTCGACCGTGACGACGTACCGGCCGTCCTGCGTGACCTGACGATTCTGGGTTCCGGGCTGGATCGGCACCGCCCGCGCCCGCACCACCGTCGAGTTGCGCACCTTCGGGTCGACGGAGTCGGCCAACACCGCGTACACGGTGACGCGACCGTCGACGGGACGTGACACCGCGATCGACAGGTCGGGTCTCAGGGCGTTCCGCTGCTTCGTCGAGAGGGGGGCGGTCCGACTCGGGGGCAGGAGGACCTGGAACTGGGTACCGTCGACGACGGACGTCAACCGCACCATCGTGCGTTCGGCGTCCTCCCAGCCGGCGTTCGCGTACTCCACGAGCCAATGGCGATCGGCGCTCAGGCGGGTGTCGTAGCACGTCACTGCGGTCAGCCCGACCGTGCGGGCCGGAACGTCCCCCTCGACGGGGACGATCCGCACGGCGGCTTGGCTGCGCGTGTCCGGTGGCGGCACGCACTCCAGGCGGGCGAGGCCCTCCCCGACGATCGTCGTTCCGGCCGGCAGTGGGGTCTCCCGGTCATCGGCCGGGTTCGCGGCCAGCGTGCGGACGCTCCAGCTCTCACCCTGCGGGCGGAGGAACCCCTCGAAGACCTTCGCGCCGTCGGGGGCGACCTCGGCGCTGGCGAGGTCGGAGGCGGCTCCGGGCAGCGGCCGCTCCGACCAGGAAGGGGACGCGACGCCGAGGGTGCCGAGCACGATCCCGGCCGGTCCTCGGTCGACGACGACGGTGGCACGTCCGTCCGGACGCTTCGAGATCATCAGGATCTTGCCGTCCATCGGCACCGTGCGTCGCACTGCGCGCGTGGCGACGTCCCAGATCACGACGGCACCGTTCCCGGCCACCGTCGCGATCCACGCTCCGCCGTAGGCGAAGGTGGCGTTCTCCCCGTCGACGGGCAGCGGCCAGCGCTGCGGGTTCGTCCCGGAGGCGCCGAGCAGGACAGTGTGGCTCGGGGCGAGCGACGCGGCGATGGTGACGTCGTCCTGGCTGTTGTATCCCAGGAAGCCGAGGCTGCCACGAAGGTCCGGCAGGACCAGGTCGACGTCCTGGAACGCGACCGCCGACCCGACGAGCGCGGTACGGGCGGCCGGGTTCGACGGATCGGACCGCCAGGCGGTGATCGCCAACTGAGCGGCCGCCATCGGATCCGTCAAGCTGCGGGCCGTGGCCTCCCGGCCGAGCCGATCGGCGTTGGCGGCCATCAACTCGTCGGCCAGGCGGTCGCCGCGCTGCACAGCGATGACGGCGAGCAGACCGGCGGCGAGCGCGAGAACCGCGAAGATCGCCGTGGCGGCACGCAGGCGGCGTGCGGTGCGGCGCTGGTAGGTCGTGCTGCGGGCGACGAACTCCCGCGTCTCCGGCGCGACCTCCGCGTCCCGCGCCGGCACCCACTCACCCGCCGCGACGAGCGAGGAGCCGCGCAGCAGCGCCCCGTCGTCGCGTCCGGCGGACTCCCATCGCTCGCGCTGCTGGTCGGTCTGCGCCCGCCAGGCTAGGAAGGCGCGGTCCTGCTCCAGCCAGTCGCGCAGTCGCGGCCAGTGCTCGATCAAAGCCTGGTGGGCCAGCTCCACGACCTCGACGTCGAAGGCGTCGCGACCCACCACGAGCAGCCGCCCGGCCGCCAGCTGCGGCACCAGCGCCCGCTCCTCGGGCGGCAGCGCGGCCGTCCGCACCGGGACGCGCACGAACCGGCCGCCGCGGTCGGGCGCGGCGAGCTGGGCGAACAGCCGGCGAAGCCGGACGTGGAACTGCGGGTCGGGGGCAGCGCCGGCCAGCTCGGAGACGACCCGTTCGGCGTGCTGCGCGACGGCGCCGACCACGCCGCCGGCCTCGGTGTAGCCGCGCCAGGTCAGCCGCCCGCCCTCGCGACGGCGCCACAGGTCGGCCAGCAGCGACTCCACCAGCGGCAGCTGACCCGGCTCCGATCCGGCGTCGTCGAGGATCCGGTCGACCAGGCCCGGCTCGAAGTCCAGGCCCGGCGCCCGCTCCGCCGGGCGCACGATCGTCTCCCGCAGGTTCGCCCTGTCCAGCGGCGCGACGTGCAGGGTCCCGGCGTCCAGCACCTGGGCCAGCGTCGGGGTGAGCAGCTCGTCCAGCGCCGCGCCGCGGACCGTCAACACCGCGCGCACCGAACCCGAATCGGTCAACCGCACGACGTCCTCGAGCAGGTCCCGCGCCTGCCGGGGATCTCGCGTCGCAACCTCCTCGAACTGGTCGAGCACCAGCACCTGGTCGGTCCCGTCGGGTTCGAAGTCGTCGACGGTCGCTCCGGGCTGCAGCTCGACGATCTGCGTGCCCGCACGCCGCAGTCGGGGCACGAGCCCGGCGCGGAGCAGCGACGACTTCCCGGCCCCCGACGGGCCCGCGAGCGCCACGATCGGTTCCTTCGCGACTGCCGCCACCAGGCGTTCGATGTCGGCGTCACGGCCGAAGAAGTAGGGGGCCTGCGCCTCGGTGAACGGCGCCAGCCCCTGGTACGGGCAGGGCAGCAGGTCCGGGTCGAGCCCGAGGACCTGCTCGATCGGCACCAGGTAGGCCGTGGTCGTGCCCGAGAGGTCGGCAGCGACCGTCATCCCGATCACCGCGCCGGCGCCGGAGTCCCAGACGGCCGAGCCGGAGAACCCGCCCACCACCGGCTGCCCGCCGGTGTCGCTCTGCAGCTGCACCCACCCGGTGCCCTGACCGGCACGCAGCACACCCGACGCCCACACCCCGTCCCACGCCCCGTCGGGGAAACCGAACGCGCGGAACGGCCGGTCCCACACCTGGTCAGCACGCCGCAGCGGCGGCATCCGCGCACCCACCGGCAGCGGCTCCCGCACCCGCAGCAGCGCGACGTCCCCCGTCCCGTCCTGCCCGATCGGGAGCCACCGCGACACCACGGCCGTCAGCTGCGCCGATCCGCCCAGGAGCGGCAGGTCCAGCCGCACCACACCCGCAGGCGGCGACGCCGCGTACGGGTCGGCGCCCAGCGCCTCCGCGACCACGTGCGCGCACGTGGCGACCGTGTCGGGCCCGGCGACGAACCCGGCGCCCACGACCTCGCCCGCCACCGACCACACCCGCACGGCAGAACCCGTGACCGCATCGGCTTCCCCCCGGAGCATGTGCGGAGACTACGGGTCAGGCCAGGACGATCGCCGATCTGATCGGCATCGAGTCAGTCCGACCTGAGTCCCGGATGCCCATGGCGGGCGAGCCACATCGTGTGCTCGCGGGACACGGCATCCTCGGCGTCGGCCACGAACGTCGCCCAGTCCGCCTCGTCGACGTGTTCACCCCGGTCCCGCACGATGGCGAGCTCGCGGGCGGTCAGCCGGTACGCGGACACGAGGGTGCGGTGCTGGTTGAGTTGGTTCCAGGCGATCGCGGCAGTCGCCACCGCAGAACAGACGCCGAGCCAGTCGTCGGTGAGCCCGCCGAAGGAGCGGATCGCAGCCACTCCGACGCCGGCGAGGCTCGCGGCCACCGACACCACGAACCACAGTCGCGCCGCGCGGTCGTGAGCCTGCGCCTTCGCGATGTACCAGCCGATCTGGTGACCGATCCGATCCCGCAGATACACCGTCCGTCGGGCAGCGAACGAGCTTGCCCGCACCGTGCGCATGCCGGTCGTCAACTCCCGGTCGTCGGGGCCGGTCGGGGCCAGCACCAACCCGTCGAGCTGATCGAGGACGGCGGCGACGCGGTCCAGGAACATCCCTGATGCGGCGTCGTCCGCCTGTCCCGGCTGGAACGGGACGCCGCCGACCGCGAAGCGCCAGGCCAGCGTCCGCACCGATTCCGCACCGGCGCGACCCAGGTACCAGGCGTCCTCCACGCGGAAGTACGCGCGCAGGACGAATGCCGCCAGGAAGACCACGAAGAACACGCCACCGGCTGCCGCCAAGACGGGGATCGCCCACAGCCCCACCACCCCGGCCAGCACGAGCGAGACGAGTTCCACGGCGACGAGACGCCGCGTACGCACCCGGCCGTCCCGCGCCACACGCGCCGCGCTGTGGCAGGTCGCGGGCAGATCCGCCCGCTCCAGCCGCAGAGAGGTTCCCGCAGTTCCAGCCGTCATCGTGCAAGCCCACCAGACCCGCGGGTCCTTGGTCGGATGCCGGCTTGCTGGCGCAGCGTCACGACGATCCTTCGGAGTCGTCGTCCATGACCCGGTCGTCGACCCGCGAGATGTCGTCTCGAGCATGTCCACGAGTCCGGCGGGAGCTGTTCCGCGCGCGGCCGTCCGGCGTCGCCGTACAGGACCGGCAGCACCAGGATGCCCCGACGAAGGGCAGTCGCGATCTCGTGTCGCAGGACGTCGCCTTCCTGCAGGATCCGCGACCCACCCAGTCCGGGTCGATGACCGCCAAGAGGGCACTGGCCCTGCCCAATGCATCGTCGATGCGTCGCCTCCATCGGTCTCCAGAGTGTATGGCGTCGTGGTCGAAGAACACGTCGGCGTCCAGGTGCCGGCACAGGCGGTCGACGAGGAGCTGCGGGAACGACCGGCCACGCGCTGTGGCGGTAGCTGACGAACACCAGTTGCCGTGGATCCCCCGCCGGCGCCTCCGACGGCGGCGGCTCCGCGGCGACGGCGAGGACGGTCAACTGCAGCGGCGCGACGGGCTGGCGGACCGATTCCCCACGCACCCGGTACGACACGTTCGGAACCGTGACCACGGCAGTGCCCGGCTCCCGCCCGCACAGGCCGACGATCCGCTCAACGGACTCCCCCGGCGCGAGGAGCGTCCGCTCGATCTGCAGCGCGCCGGTCACGACCATCGCGGCCGTACCCGCGTCGAGCTGCACGAACAGCCCGTGCAGCGGGTGCTCCGACCGGTTGGTGACCCGGACGGTGACGTCGGCCGCGCGATCGGTGGGCACGGTGTTCGGGTGCAGCGCCACGTCGATCACGGGCGGGCAGCCCGTCCGCGGTGATGCTGTCGAACGCAGGCGGCGCAGTGCCGGGCCCGCGTCGGACCGTTGTCGGTGCGGGCAAACGCGCCGTCAGGGATCTCGTCCTGGCAGGTCTTGCACAACAGCTTTCCGCAGTGGTGGCACACCCACTCGATCTGCACGCCCATCTTGCGGTTCTCAACCGCCCCGCAGTCGCCACACGTCCACGCCGTCGCCGTCACGGCGCGCCCCCGTCCAGAGCGTCATCGATCCGGACGACCTCCTCGTCGAGCCGCTGCGCATGGTGTGGCGGCATGTCCTCGGCATCGCGCAGGTCGGCGAGGGTGGTCCGCACGGTGAGCAGCACTCCGCTCAGATCGCCGACCTGCCGGGCCGCGGTGGCCATCGGCTCCTCACCGCTTCGGATCTCACGCCCGTCGGCGCCCGTGCGGCTCGCGGCCACGGCGGTCTTGATCCGACTCCACATCTCGTCGTAGCGGCTCACGACGTGCTGCTCCATGTCGGGGGTGGCATACGCGCCGCGCACCGACAACCGCACGATCGTCTCGGCCTCTCCCTCCGCGCCCGGTCCGGACTCCTCTCCGGTGATCGTGATGCGGAAGTCCGTCGGATGTACCCCGTGGTACGTGCGGCCGGTGAGATCCCAGACGCGGTGCTGAAAGCCGGCCCGCTGCCCCGGCCGCGGCTGGTTCTCCACGACGCTCTTGACGATGCAGCCGCTTCCGGCCAGCTGCTCCACCAACCCCGTGACCAGCACGTGATCCGGCTGCGCCCCAGTGAACGTGCGGCTGTCGCGGCGGAGCACACCGTCCGGTCCGGGGTCCTTGTCGCGACTCGGGTCTGGCACCTGCCGAACGTCCTGGTAGCGGATCGCGGCCAGGCTGAGCTCGAACGACAGCACCGCTCGCGTGCGCACCTTCGATGCCGCGCCGTCGCGACGGCGACCACCGCGGGCGGCGTAGACGCGCACGCCGTCGAGCCCCGACAGTGTGTTGATGAAGCTCATCGTGATCTCACCACGCACCGTGGCCTTCTCGTCGACGGCCGAGGCGAGCTCCACCGCAAACCGGTGCGTGCCCCGAGACGCCTTGTCGATCTTCGGCTTCTGCCAGCGGACCCGCCAGGCGTCGTCGGTCCTCCTCACCGTCGTCAGCTGGCCATGTGTGTGAGTCGAACGCACGACCGGGCCGCAGTCGAGCGGCAGGTCCAGCTGCACGCTCTCGATCTCCTCGGCCACCAGCGCAGGCGGATCGCCCGGCCCGGCGTCGTCGATCACGGTGTCCCACTGCACCAGCAGGTCCAGGCCGTGCCGGTCCGCGTCGGGGGTGAACGACGGCGTCACCTGCAGCGGCACCCGCCAACCGCTCCTGGGCACGGTCGGCGCGTACGGCGCCCGGAACTCCCATCGAGGTATGCCCCGACCATCGGGAGCGCTGAGCACCTCGTGCGCAGACAACCGAGGGCACAGTGCGTAGGAGTTCCCGGGCCGGACCTGCGCTCCTTGCGTCGATCCCAGCGTGACCCGCCCCGGTCCTTCCAGGACGATGGCACCGGCGTCGACTCGCAACGTAGCGATCTGAGCGGGCAGCCGGGCACGGTGCTCGTGGGCAGCGCGGGCATCGGAACGCGACCACACCAGATCGGCGGCCGCTTCGCCCGAGACGGCTTCCACGACCGTGTCGACGCTGCGCGACGCCCGCATCGCCGTGCGACAGCGCAGCGTCTCGACCAGCTCCAGCTTGGCGATCCGAGGATCCAGCAGCAGCGGATTGTTCTGCGCTCGTGCCCGCTTCCGTCGTGACAATGCACCCGCGGCGATCCGCCCCGCAGCCCATCCCGAACCCCCGAGGATCAGGACCACAGCGGCCCCCAGATTCACCAGTAGTGCGAGCACGCCGAGCATCCCGACCCCGGCTGCGGCGAGCAGCTGGCGGTCTCGCGGATGCCCCGGCGGCAGGCACTTCTTGCAGTAGTGCTGCACCGTGACCGAGACCGGGGCGTCGTCGGGCAGGTCCAGGGCGGACTCCGGCCGAGCTCGCCCGTCCGGCTGCCGGATCGCCTGCGGCGCGTCCGCCGACAATGCCGCGACGGGCGGGTTCCACCACCGCTCAATCCGCGCACGCACCGCGGCCGGGTCGAGCCCGCGATCGTGCTTCCGGCAGACGTGGCGGCGGCAGTGGAGGCAGATGGCCCGTACGTCGGTGGAGCCGCAGTCGCGACACCGCGCTGCCGGAGTCGTGCTGGTCACGTTCGGGCCGGGCACCGAGCCGGGTGGGGTCATCGCGGTCGTCATGTCAGCGATGCGCCGTCAGCCGGCGGAAGCGATCACGGAGTGCCAGATGCAGCCCGTTCATCGCCCGCATGAGGGACTTCGTATCACCGCGGACGACGCCTCGGACGTAGATCTGGATGGTGCCGCTGTCCATCTTGCTCGTGTATCGATGCCCCCAGTGATGGCGCGACTCCCGTCGGGTGAGGTGCTTGCGGCCGTCCACGTAGACCCAGAGCCGGATTCGACTGGCGCCGTCGTCGCGCTCCGCCACGACCAGGTCCCGGGTCCGCTTCTTTGCCTCGCCGCGCGACCGCGGAAGGTCGAGAACTGTGAAATGCTGATCGATCAAGGCTGCACGCACGTCGGCGACCCTGAGTTGGTCGGGCACGATCTCGTCAAAACTGAAGCTCTGGAAAGGCGCCACCGATCGATCGGCGAAAGCGTCCCACAACATCACGGTGGCCCGCGTGGAGATCCAGGAACGCGCGGTCAGCACCGCCGATCGCTTCTCGCGGTTGCCGAACGCGTCGAAGTAGCGCACATCCATACCGGACAGCAATTCCCCCGGGAGCTCCACCTCGACGTCGACGTGCATCCTCTTCTCGGCGAACAGTTCACCTGGGCGGTCGAACCGGACGTTCATCTGCCCGCTCGTGTACCGACGCGGACCCTCGCCATCGTCGGGCCTGGTCATCGGCACGTCGCGCCAGTCGAGCGTGCCTGCTCGCGTGTCGATCTGCAGATTCCCGGCCGCACCGTCGGCTTCAGCGTGGCCGCCCGCATCGCGGTGGCCGTCGGCATCGCTGTCGATGTCGTTGTCGGCGCCGCGGTCGCTGTGGATCTCACTCTTTCCGCGGGCCTTGCCCTCGTGCTCACCCTCCCGCTCGTCCTTGACCGCGGGCAGGGTCAGCGTGACCGACGACGCCGGCAGCGGTATGTCACCGGGTAGGTGCACGCGAACCCGACGCACCATCGGTGGGTCCGGCTGCTTGCCGTGCCCGCTCCGGGCCGGCAGTGTCAGGTGCACCTCGACGGTCATCGTCAACTCCGGGATGAACTCGCCGGCCTCCCTGATCGCCTCGACGATCACCGCTCCGTTCGACTCGCGCATCCTCTCCATGTCGGAATGGAGCACGAACTTCTCGTCCATGTGGCCAGGGTCGTGCAACTGCACGTCCACCCGGATCGGACTGACGGAGGGCTTTCCGGCCGCCGGCTCGTACGTCGTCTCGAAGTTGGCCACGCGGGTGTCGGCGACCAGCGCACCGGCGTCGAGCACGGAGGTGCGCACCGGCAGCCGCAGGGCGTGGGCGCCGAACTTCCCGTCGAGTCCGAGCACGGTCGACAAGTTGCTGTCGTCGTGGTCGACGAACACAAGGTGCCCCATCGTGGCGAGCACGTCGGCCCCTTCGTCCTCGTAGCGGGTCGCCTTCTTCACCGCCTCCGCCGCGTCGTCCGAGGCAGCACGCGGGAAGCAGCGGGCGCCGTCGTATGGAAGGTCCCACCGGATCGACCCTGTGGGATCCGCACTCCTCCGGACCATCGGGTTGCGCGAGATCTCCTGCTCGTAGGAGAATTTTTCCTCGACGACGAGCCGTCGGGGAACCGCGCGGACGTATCCCCGCTCATCCGAGCAGGATTCACTCAGCGACGGAATCGACCGGGCGAATATCGAGCGAGCCATGCCACGCCCCCCACATCACGCGCTCTTCACTTGTCCATCGTGGACACAGGCCGCGTTGATTCCAGAAGTATGGACGAAATACCTGCGAACGGAATGCGCCTTTGGGGTGCCGCGCAGCTGATACCATTTGCAGCCGTTCGAGGAACATTTCCCTCCGGGGCACCAGCGTGATGCAGGCGGAGCCGTACAGGCGGGTGGTCGTCGGCCGCTGACCGTGTGAAGCTGGCGTGAAGCACGTAACGGCCGAGCGGTGAGGGTTGTGACCACGCCAGGCCCGGGTGTGAGATGGACCACTCACCAATCGCAGGGGCGCGGAGGTGGTCGCCATGGCCGGCAGAGCAGCGACGGGATCGCGACGAGCATCAGCTGCCGTCACCGATCCCTCCAAGATTCGCAACGTGGTGCTCGTCGGGCCGTCGGGGGCTGGCAAGACCACACTGGTCGAGGCGCTGCTCGCGCACACCGGTGTCGTCGGGCGGGCCGGCACCATCGCCGACGGCAGCACGGTCTGCGACCACGATCCTGCGTCCGTCCGCCAGCAGCGCTCGGTCGCGCTGGCGGTGGCCCCGATCGCTCACGACGGGCTGCGCATCAACCTCGTCGACACCCCTGGCTACGGCGACTTCGTCGGTGAGCTGCGGGCCGGGTTGCGCGCCGCCGACGCCGCCCTCTTCGTCGTGCCCGCCAACGCCGGTGCCGCCGGTGGCATCGACCCGGTCACCATCGGCCAGTGGGCCGAGTGCGCGCAGGTCGGCATGCCCCGCGCCGTGGTCGTGGCCCGCTGCGACCACCAGCGCGCCGACGTCGAGGTCACCATCGCCGCCTGCCAGGACGCGTTCGGCGCCGGGGTGGCTCCCCTGTACCTGCCGCTGCTGGACGGCGGACTGACCGGCCTGTATGGACTGCTGTCGCAGACCCCCGCGGACCGCGCGCCCGCCCACGCCGACGATGCCCGCGCCGCCCTCGTCGAGGGGATCATCGAGCAGTCCGAGGACGAGTCGCTCATGGAGCGCTACCTCGGCGGCGAGGACGTCGACTACGCCACGCTCGTCGACGATCTGGAGACCGCGGTCGCGCGCGGCGGGTTCCATCCGGTGATCCCGGTCTGCGCGAGCAGCGGAATCGGGCTGGAGGCTCTGCTCGAGGTGCTCGCCGGTGGGTTCCCGTCACCCCTGGAGCGGCCGTTGCCGCAGGTCACCGGTATCGATGGCAGCCCGCGACCGCCCCTGTCCGCCGACCCGGACGGGCCACTGGCCGCCGAGGTCGTGCACACCTCGGCCGATGCCTACGTCGGGCGCGTGTCGCTGCTGCGCGTCTTCTCCGGCACGCTGCGGCCCGACGCCGCCGTGCACGTCAGCGGCCATCACGCCACCGTGCCGGAGCAGCGCACCAGCGACGAGCTGCCCGACGGCCACGACGAGGATGAGCGCGTCGCGCACGTGTACTCGGCGCTGGGCTCCGACCTCGTCGATGTCGACGTCTGCATCGCCGGGGACCTCTGCGCGCTCACCAAGCTCGCCGGCGCCGAGACCGGCGACACCGTGTCCGACGCCGCCGATCCGCTCCTGCTCTCGTGCTGGGACCTGCCGGAGCCACTCCTGCCGATCGCGGTCGCGCCGGCCACGCGCGGCGCCGAGGATGCGCTGGTCAAGGCGCTCTCACGGGTGGTGGCAGCCGATCCGGCGCTGCACCTGGAGCGCAACGTCGAGACCCGCCAGATCGTGCTGTGGACGATGGGCGAGGCGCACGCCGACGTCGTCCTGTCCCGGCTGCGGGCCGCGGGCGCCGACGTCACGACCGAGGACGTGCGCGTCCCGCTGCGGGCCACGCTGCGTGGCTCAGGGCGGGTCACCGGGCGGCACGTCAAGCAGTCCGGCGGGCACGGCCAGTACGCCGTCTGCCACGTCGAGTTCGAGCCGCTGCCGCGCGGGTCCGGCTTCGAGTTCACCTCGAAGGTGGTGGGCGGTTCGGTGCCCACGCAGTACGTGCCGAGCGTCGAGCGGGGCATCCGGGCCCAGCTCGAACGCGGCCTCGGCAAGGACGGAACCGACGCCCATCATCCGGTGGTGGACGTGCGGGCGGTGCTGGTCGACGGCAAGGCGCACAGCGTCGACTCGTCCGATGCGGCGTTCCAGACCGCCGGCGCGCTGGCACTGCGGGAGGCTGCCGAGGTCTGCGGCACCGTCCTGCTGGAACCGGTGGACGAGATCGCGGTGACCGTGCCCGACGATCACCTCGGGACCGTGCTGGGTGACCTCTCCGCGCGGCGCGGTCGGGTGCTGGGCACCGACGTCGGCGACGCTGCGGCGGCGGGCCGCACGGTCGTGCGGGCGGAGGTGCCGCGCACCGAGCTGCTGCGGTACGCCATCGACCTGCGCGCGATGACCAGCGGCGCGGCCACGTTCACCCGCGCGTTCGCGAGGTACGAGCCGGCGCCCACCTGATCACAACCCCTGACATCGCTGCCGATCTGCGAGGTAGCGTGCGGAAGTGTCACCGGTGACTCGGCTGTGGACCGCGGTGTTCGTCGTCGCGTTCGGCACCAACGTGCCCACCCCGTTGCTGCTCGTCTACCGCGACGAGCTCGGCCTCACCTCCGACGCGCTCACCGGCGCGTTCGCCGTCTACGCCGCGGGACTGGTCCCGGCGCTGCTGCTCGCCGGACCGGCATCGGACCGGTTCGGCCGCCGCCCGGTCGTCGTGCCGTTCGTGGTGCTGTCGGTGCTCACGTCGCTGCTGTTCCTCGGCGCGGGCTCGTCGGTGTTCCTGCTGTTCCTGTGCCGCTTCCTGCAGGGCGCGGTGTCGGGGGTGGTGTTCAGCGTCGGCACCGCGTGGCTCGTCGAGCTCGTGGGTGACGCCGGCCGCTCGGCCCGGCTCACCACGGCCGCGCTGGGCGGCGGTTGGGCGCTGGGGCCGTGCCTGTCCGGGGTGCTGGCGCAGTGGTTGCCGTGGCCGACGGTGCTGCCGTACCTGATGCACGTCGCGCTCATGGCCGTCGGTCTCGTGTTGCTGCCGAGGGTGCCGGAGACCCTCGCTCCCGCTGATCGCCGCCGCGGCGCACTGGTGAACCTCGGTGTGCCCGGGCCGGCGCGGCGCCCGTTCCTGCTCGTCGTGGTGCCGATCGCGATCGGCGTGTTCACGTTCCCGTCGACGGCGGTGACGGTGCTCCCGCTGCTGCTCACCCCCACGATGCCCGAGATCGCCGTGGCCATCACCGGGTTCGTCGCCGGAGTGACCCTCCTGACGGGCACCCTGGCGCCGCCGTTCGCCCGGCGGCTCGGGGCCGCGGCCGGGCCGGTCGGGCTCGGCATCGGCGCCGCGGGGCTGGGTCTTGCGCTGCTCGGCGTGGCGCTGCACTCGTGGCCGATCCTGATCCCGACGGCGCTCCTGCTCGGTCTCGGCTACGGGCTCTGCCTCGCCGGCGGTCTGACGCTCGTCGGTGAGCTGGCCGCCCCGACCGCGCGCGGCGCGCTGACCGGCACCTTCTACGCCTGCGCCTACCTGGGATTCGGGGTGCCGCTGCTGCTGTCGGTGATCGGCGGCGCCAACCGGGGTGTCACCGGGTTCGTCGGTCCGCTCGCCGGGTTGGCGGTGGTCGTCGCTGTCACGGCCGCGCTGCTGGCGATCCCCCGGGCGCGGGCGCTGGTGGCCCCCGCCGGGGCGCGATCACGAAACTCCCTGGAGAACCCTGACCGGCGCGCCTAGCTTGACCGGCGTGATGTTGCTCGTCTGCGGCGCATCGGGCGTCGGCAAGACCACCGCGCGCCTGCACGCACGCACACTGCTCGACGATACGTACGAGAACGCCGAGCTCTGCACGCTCGGTCCGATCCCGGCGGTCCCGACCGTCGCCTGGCGCCAGGAGCAGGTGGAAGCGGCGGTCCGCCGTGCGATCACCCTCGAGGCCGAGGGCAGGCACCTGCTGTTCGCGGGTGACCCGGTGCCGCTCGGCGAGGCGCTGGCTGCGCCCAGCGCAGACGAGATCGACATCGCGGCCTGCCTGCTGGACGTCGACGAGGAGGCGCATCTCGCGCGCTTCGCGCAGCGCAACGAGCCTGCGGAGATGATCCCGCTCCACCGCGGCTTCGCGGCCTGGCTACGGGCGCACGCCACCGATCCCGGTCACGTCCCGGAGGCGATCACCACCGATGCCTGGCCGGCGATGCTGTGGGAGCGCTGGGTCGGTCGTGCACCGGGACCGGAGTGGGCCATGACGGTCATCGACACCTCTCGGCTGACACGGGAGCAGGTGGGGGCCGAGGTGGCCGACTGGTGCCGGCGTGCCGTGGCCGGCGACGCCCCGGTCTTCCGGGCCGGGTGGTTCCACGAGTGAGAGCCGTGGTCAGGCGGGTCGCCTGAGCCCCTTCTCCGCGACCCCGGCGATCGTCCGCGCCATCACCGCGAAGACGAACGCGTGCGCCGGGAGCTGCGCGTACCAGTACACCCGGCCCGGCAGCCCGATCGGCTCGAACGTGCTGCGCTGGACGTAGCGGCTGCCCGTCCCGTCCGGCTCGGCGCGCATCTCCAGCCGCGCGATGCCCGGCAGCCGCGCCTCGGCCCGCAGGCGCAGCATCCGACCCTCCTCGACGGCCTCGATGCGCCACCAGTCCAGCGCTGCACCGGCCTCCAGCTTCTCGGGACGGGTGCGGCGGGCGCCGACCCCGCCGAAGAGCTGATCGATCTTCCCGCGCAGCTCCCAGACGCCGGGAACCGTGTACCAGCCGGCCTTCCCGCCGACGCCGCCGATCACCGCCCACAGTGCCTCCACCGGGGCGTCGACGTGCTCGATCCGCTCGCTGACCAGCTCGAACCCGGTCGGATCGGCCGGCATCGCACCGGCCGCTCCTTCGCCGGCGAGCGCGCGGCGCACCGCCTCGGCGTAGGAGGTCGCTCCGCGGGGCGGCGCACCCGTCGGCGGCTCCCCGTGGCACACCAGGTCGTAGGCCATCGACTCCAGCAGCGGCCCGGCCAGGTAGCGGTCCACGGGCGTCACGGACTCGACGGCGCGGGCAGCAGCCGCCTGCGGCACCCCCACCGGCACGGGCACGCCCACCAGCGGCAGCCCCGCCACCTCTGCGTAGCCGACGAGCAGGTCGCGGTAGGTCAGCACGTCGGGGCCGCCTACGTCGAACGTCGCGTTCAGCTCCGGCGGCAGGTCCAGGCAGGCCACCAGGTGGAACAGCACGTCGTCGATCGCGATGGGCTGGATGCGGTGATAGGCCTCGGCGGGCATGGGCAGCACCGGCGACGACGAGGCGAGGTGGCGCAGCATCTCGAAGCTGGCCGATCCCGTGCCGACCACGATGCCGGCCTGCAGCACCGCCGTCGGCACCCCGGAGGCGAGGAACGCCTCCCCCACCTCGTGCCGGGACGCCAGGTGGGCCGAGTTCGTCGCCGCCTGCGGTTGCAGCCCGCCGAGGTAGACGATGCGGCCCACCCCGGCATCGGAGGCTGCTGCGGCGACCGACTCGGCGGCTTCCAGGTCGCGGCGGCGGAACTCCTCCTTGCCGGTGGCGTCCATCATGTGGACCAGGTAGAACACCGCGTCCATGCCCTGGCACGCCGCGGCCGTCGCCACCGGATCGGCGACGTCCCCGACGTGGGTCTCCACCTCGGCACCCCAGGGCCGCGCGGCCACCTTGCGGGCGTCGCGCGCCAGCACCCGCACCTCGTGCCCGGCGTCGACGAGCCGCGGGACGAGCCGAGCGCCGACGTAGCCGGTCGCGCCGATCACCAGGCAGTGCACGGGCTCAGCATCCCCCGGAAGGCGCCCTACGACACCCCGAGGAGCCGCAAGCCTGCCGTCGTGGCCGCGGCCAGCACCACGACCAGCACGAACGGCACTCGCCACCACGCTGCGACGACGGCCACACCGACGCCGGCCGGACGGGCCCACCCCGCGAACCCACCCGTCTCGGTGAGGGCCGCGGTCGCCACCAGCGCGACGAGCAGCGCGGTCGCACCGAGATCGAGGTAGCGCTCCACCCGCTCCGGCACGACGATCCGGCCGCGCAGGACGACGCCGGCGAGGCGCAGCAGGTACGTCCCGGCGGCCAGTGCGAGCACCGCGCCCCAGCTCACGACGCGACCCGCGTCTCGAACCGGCCTGCTGCCACCAGCCCGACCAGACCCACCAGCACCGGCGTGCCGGCCGGCAGGACGGGGGTGGCCGCCAGCGCCGCGACCGCTGCCACCAGCCCGACCCGCGCGGTGTCGGCGCGGCGCAGCGACGGCAGGATCAGCGCGGCCAGAGCAGCCGGGAAGGCCGCGTCGACGCCGAAGACGTTGGGGTCCGGCACGGCCGAGCCGATGAGCATGCCCACGACCGCGCAGGTGTTCCACACGACGAACAGCACGACGCTGGAGAGCCAGAACGCCGATCGCGCCCGCCGGCCCGTCCCGCGCGCCCGGGAGAACGCCACCGCCTCGTCGATCATCAGGTGGGCACCGAGCAGGCGCGCGGGCCACCGGTCCGCGATCACCGGGCCCATGGCCAGCCCGTACGGCAGGAGCCGCGCGTTCAGCAGCAGTCCGCCGAGCACGCCCGCGACGACGCTCCCGCCGCCCGACAGCACCGCGACCAGCAAGAACTGCGATCCGCCTGCGAACACGAGCACCGAAAGGGCGACGGTGAGCACCGGGGGCACCCCCGCTGCCGCGGCCAACGCGCCGAACGAGACTCCGACCAGCCCGATCGCGGCGGCCAGCGCCAGGGCGTCCCGGACGTCATCCGGCTCGATCGTTCGACGAAGCGACCACATGTTCGCCAGATTGAACGAACATGCGGTGTTCGTCAAGCCGAACTCGTCGCCGTTCTGTCGAACGTCACGTGACGAAGCCCTTCGCGCGCAGCCAGTCCCCCGCCACGGCGTCGGGCAGCTCGCCGCCCACGTCGACCCGCTCGTTCAGCGTGCGCACCTCGTCGGACGTCAGGGCGGCCGAGATCGGACCGAACACCGCGCGCAGCTGCGGATGCGCGTCGAGCACGGGCGTGCGGATCGTGATCGCCGCGTTGAAGTCGACGATCGCCTTGCGATCGTCGACGAGCAGCACGAGATCGTTCGCGGCCACCGCGCCGTCGGTCACGAAGACCTCGCCGAACGCGCACGTCTTCCCCTCGGCGGTCAGCTTCGGGATGAGCGAGAGCTCCAGCTCCGCGATCGACGACGTCGGCAGCTGGAACCCGTACGTGCGCTGCAGGCCGGGGAAGCCGTCGTCGCGGGTGAGGAACTCCGCGGCCGCGCAGAGCCGGGCCTGCGCGGGATCGCGCTGCACCAGGGCGGCGTAGTCCGAGAGCGTGCGCACCCCGAGCTGCTCCTGGCGGGCCCGCGGGAGCGCGATCGCGTACGCGTTGTTGAGCGGCGCCGGATCCAGCCAGCTGACCCCGTTGGGCGCGTCGGCGTTCGCGACCTCGGCGAACAGCTGCGCCGGATCTCGTGGCGCCTGGCTCACCTCACGCTCCAGGTGCGCGCCCCAGCCGGTGCCGGTGTACTCCCAGTAGAGGTCGATCTGCCCGGACGTGAGCGCGGTGCGGACGTTGCTGGTGCCGGTGATCGTCGTCAACGGTCCGACGTCGGCGCCGACCGCCCGCAACGCCTGCACGGCGATCTCCCCGAGCACGAGCTGCTCGGTGAACTCCTTCGATCCGACGGTGAAGCGGGCACCGGCGAGCGCCCCGTCGGTGGACGCTCCGCCGGAACCGCAGGCGGCCACGGCCGCGACCAGCACCACGGCGAGGACCGCCAGGAACCTCCGGTCGCGGCCCGACCTCACGCGATGAACCCGTTCTGCGTCAACCACTCCTTCGCGACTTCTTCGGGCAGCTGGCCGCCGACGTCGATCTTCTCGTTGAGCCCGCGCACCGCATCGGTGGTGAGCTTCGCCGCGATCGGGTTGAACACGTCGGCCAGCTTCGGGTTCGCATCGAGCACCTGCTTGCGCACCGTCATCGCGGCGTTGTAGTCGAAGAACGCCTTCTTGTCGTCGGTGAGCACCAGCAGCTTGTTCGCCGACACCGCACCATCGGTGGTGGTGATCTCGCCGATCAGGCAGCGCTGCGCCTTCGCGGTCTCCGGCGGCACCAGCGACAGCTCCAGCTCCGCCACGGCGACCGGGGGCACCGCGAACCCGTAGGTCTTGGCGACGCCCGGCAGCCCGTCGTCGCGGGTGAGGAACTCCGCGGCCGCGCAGATGCTCGCCTGGCCGGGGTTCTGCCCAGCGTAGGCCGCGTACTGGGACATGGTCGTGATGTTGAGTTCCTTGCTCTTGGCCTCGCTGATCCCCAGTGCGTAGGAGTTGTTCAGCGGAGCCATGTCGAGCCACGCGACGCCGTTGGCGGCGTCGGCCTGCTTGACCTGGTCGTAGAGCTGCTTCGGGTCCTTCGGCGCGCCCTTCACCTCGCGCTTGAGGTGCGTCGACCAGCCCGTGCCGCTGTACTCCCAGTACATGTCCAGCGCACCCGAGGTCAGCGCCGTGCGGACGTTCGTGGTGCCGGTGATCGTCGTGAGCGGCTTGACCGTCGCACCAGTCGCCTCGAGCGCCTGGACGGCGATCTCGCCGAGCACGATCTGCTCGGTGAACTCCTTCGATCCGACGGTGAACGTCGCGCCGGACAGATCGACCGCCGACAGCGACCCGCCGCCGGTTCCCGCGGTCCCACCACCACCGCAACCCGCCAGCACAAGCGCGGTGCACAGCACCGTCGCCACTGCGCCGACCCGAGATCTCCGACCCGATCTCTGCTGCCCCATCAGGACTCCTTTTCCGGTCGACGGCCCGCGCGGACCTACAGTCCGCGCGGCCGCAGAACCTCCTCGGCAACTCTGCCGAGGTAGTCGATCGCGAGCGCCAGCACGGCCGTGAGGACGCTGCCGACGAGGGTCACCAGCTGCCGGTTCTGCACCAGGCCGGTGATGATGATGCCGCCGAAGCCACCGGCGTTGACCAGCGCGGCGATCGTCGCGGTGCCGACGTTGATGACCAGCGCCGTGCGCAGGCCGGTCAGGATCACCGGCACCGCCAGCGGCAGCTCGATCCGCGTCAGCACCTGCAGCCGGCTCAGGCCCATGCCGCGCCCGGACTCCACGACCGACTCGTCCACCTGCTGGATGCCGACCATCGTGTTGCGCAGCACCGGCAGCGCCGAGTACGCGACCAGTGCGACGACGGCGGGCCAGAACCCGACGTCCCACACGATCGCGAGGATCACCAGCAGCCCGATCGACGGGATCGCCTGCCCGACGTTGAACACCGCGAGCGCCGTACCGGTGATCCGCCGGGCCGCCGGGCGGGTGAGCAGCACGCCGAGCGGGATGGCCACGACCAGCACCAACGCGGTCGACACCGCGGTGAGCGTGAGGTGTTCGACGGCGGCGACCCCGATGAACGCGAGGTTGACCCGGCGTTCCTCGATGCTGTCGAGCTGTCGGCCGGCGACGACGAGCCACAGCCCCACCAGCACGGCCACCAGCACCGCCGGGGTGACCAGCCAGCCCAGCGCCGTGCGCCGGCGCAGGCCGACGTCGAGCTGCTCGACGGCGACGGTCACGTCTCTACCCCTTTCGCAGGGTTGCGCGCTGCCGCTCGCGCTCCGCGGTGCGCATGCCGCGGATGGCCTCGTTGATGGTGTCGATGTCGACGGCGCCCGTGTAACGGCCGGCCTCGTCGACCACGATCGCGGTGCAGTAGCGGGCGGTGAGCATCTCGTTGAGGGTGTCCGAGAGCGTGGCTGCCGAGCCGACGGTCGCCACCGGGAGCCCGCCGTCGACGGTTGCCGACCGCTGCAGGTGCTCGGCCGTGAGCCAGCTGCGTGGTGCGCCGTGTTCGTCGAGCACCAGGAGGCAGCCGCGGTCGCTCTCCTCGAGTTGCCGGCGCGCCGCTGCCGGGTCGGAGCCGACGGTCACGGTGGGCCAAATGCCGGGCTCGATGTCGCGCACGCGCGAGAGCGAGAGGCGCTTGAGCGAGGCACCGCGGCCGATGAAGTCGGCGACGAACTCGTCCGCCGGGTCGACGAGGATCCGCTCCGGGGTGTCGAACTGGGCGATCTGCGAGCCCTCCCGCAGGATCGCGATCCGGTCGCCCATCTTGATCGCCTCGTCGATGTCATGAGTGACGAAGACGATCGTCTTCTTGATCTCGGCCTGCAGCCGGAGGAACTCGTTCTGCAGCCGGTCACGGGTGATCGGGTCGATCGCGCCGAACGGCTCGTCCATCAGCATCACGTCGGGATCGGCGCTCATCGCGCGCGCGACCCCGATGCGCTGGCGCTGCCCGCCGGACAGCTGCTTGGGGTAGCGGTCGCGGTAGTCGGCGGGATCCATGCCGACGAGCCCGATCAGCTCGTCGACGCGGGCGGCGATGCGCTCCTTCGACCAGCCGAGCAGCCCCGGCACGGTCGCGATGTTCTGCGCGATGGTCTGGTGCGGGAACAGCCCGATCTGCTGGATCACGTAGCCGATGCGCCGGCGCAGCTTGTCCGGATCGGCGTGGGTGACGTCCTCGTCGTCGAGCAGGATGCGGCCCGACGTCGGCTCGATCAGGCGGTTGATCATCTTCATCGTGGTCGTCTTGCCGCAGCCCGACGGCCCCACGAGGATCACGATCTCGCCCTCGGGGATCTCCAGCGTGAGCTCCTCGACGGCCGGTCGGGCCTGCCCGGGGAACCGTTTGACCAGCTTGTCGAGGCGGATCTTGATCGGCGGCGTGTCCGTCATCGGATCCCCCTGGAGGTGGTGAGCCGCTTGAGCAGCACGTAGAACAGGTCGAACAAGACTGCCAGCACCACCACTCCGAGCGTGCCGCCGAGCACCTGGTTCAGCGCGTTGGGGCTGCTGATCCGCGAGAGCCCGGCGAAGATCTCGTTGCCCAGCCCCGGCCCGCTGATGTACGCGCCGATGGCCGCGATGCCCAGTGTGATCAACGTCGCCACCCGCATGCCGGTCAGAACCACCGGCCAGGCCAACGGCAGTTCGATCCGCCACAGCCGCTGCGTCCGCGTCAATCCCATGCCCTGCGCCGACTCGACGATCGCCGGGTCCACCTGCCGCAGCCCGACGATCGTGTTCGCGACGATCGGCAGCAGCGAGTACATGACCAGCGCGACGACGACCGGGGCCGTGCCCACACCCAGCCAGCTGATGAACAGGCCGAACAACGCCAGCGACGGGATCGTCAGGAAGACCGACGTCGTCCCGATGACGAGCTGACGGGCCCGCGGACTGCGGTACACGAGCATCCCGAGACCCACCCCGACGACCGTCGCGATCAGCACCGCCAGCACCGTGATCCCGACGTGCGCCAGCGCGAGCCCGAGCAGCTCGTCCCACCGAGAACGGAGATAGCGGAAGAAATTCACCGATCCCCCTTCCCCGCCCCTGCGCGGAGGTTGTCATGGTCGTCGATACCGCACAACTTCGGCGACGCCCCGCAGGTGATCACCGGTTCTGTCGGAGCGGCAGTGCAGACTGCGCGGTATGAGTGCGGCTGCAGCCCTGTCCGACGAGCAGATCATCGAGGTGCAAGGGGAGCTGGCGGCCGGCCGACCGGTCACCGTGTGGTTCACCGAGGCTGCCGTGGGCGTTCCCGTGGGCGGCTCGGCCAAGGTGCTCGCGATCGGTGATCCCGCCGCGGGCGACTTCGTCCAGGTCCGCCCCACCGGTTCGCGCGACGAGCTCTTCTGCTCGCCGTCCGAGCTCACGCGCAACCGGCCGCCCCGGCGCAAGGCCGCCGCCGCTGCGAAGGTCGCGGCCCAACCCACAGCAGCCCAACCCACGGCAGCCCGGCCCACGGCCGCCGAACCGGCGGTGCCGCGCCCGCGCGCCGCCACGGTGGAGAGCCCTGCGCCGCGCGCCGCCAAGGAGAAGCCGCAACCGCCTGCACCCGCAGCCCGGCCGGCCCCGACCGCCGAGGTCGCCGCCCCGAGCACTGCGGAGAAGCCACGCCCGGCCGCGCGCCGCGCCGCCGCTCGCGCCGATGCAGGCCCGGAGCTCACCGTCGTCCTGCAGCCCACGAGCAGTGGCGAGTGGGTCGCGTCGGTCACGCGCGGATCGAAGACGGTGGTACGCCCGACCCCGGTCCCGCCGGGTGATGTCGCGAAGGCCGCCCGTTGCCTGCCGCCGGCGGTGGGGGAAGCGGTCGACGCCGCGCTCGCCGCAGCCCGCACCCGTCAGCAGGAACGGGTGGCGGCCCTGGCCGCCGAGCTGGAGGCGGCCCGCCAGGCGCTGGAGGATCTGGGCGGCTAGAACGGCCGCCGGCCTGTTCGGCGTATCGTACGGGCGTTTCCCGTACTGAACAGTGAGAGGAGGCGCCGTGCAGCGTGCCGCACCCCTGGACACGATCGCGGCTGCCGTCCGCCGCGAACGCGAGCGGCTCGGCATCTCGCTCACGGAGCTGGCCCGGCGCGCGGGAGTCGCGAAGTCGACGCTCTCCCAGCTCGAGGCCGGCAGCGGCAACCCCAGCGTCGAGACCCTCTGGGCGCTCGCTGTCGAGCTGGGCGTGCCGTTCAGCCGCATCGTCGATCCGCCCGGCGAGGCGGTCCAGGTGATCCGGGCCGGCGAGGGCTACGTGGTGCATTCCGAACAGGCACCGTTGGCCGCCGTCCTGCTCTCGACGAGCCCGCCCGGCGCCCGGCGCGACCTCCACATCATGCAGGCCGAGCCGGGTGGTTCCCGCGAGGCGCACGCCCACATCGCCGGCACCACCGAGCACCTCGTCGTCATCACCGGCCGCTGGCTCGCCGGTCCCGAGGAGGAACCGGTCGAGCTGGCCGTCGGCGACTACATCCGGTTCCGCGGCGACCGACCGCACCGCTACGAGGCGCTCGAACCCGGCAGCTCCGCGGTGCTGCTCATGGAGTACATCTGAGCAGTTCGGTAGCACGAACGGCACATCCCGCGGGAGCCTCGGGACGTGCCGTCCGCCGTCGTGAAGGTGTCAGCTCGGGTCGGGCCAACCCTCGGTGCGATTGCCCTCGGTGCCGGTCGCCAGTGGGTACTGCCGCACCCAGTCGACCTGCATGCTCGACGGGCTGACCTGGCCACCCGTGCCGAAGTAGTCCAGCTGCACGCACAGGTGCATCGGGCCCGTCGGGATCACCTTCGGGTCGGTCGTCTCGAACCAGCGCTGCCCGTCGACGAAGGTGGTCACCCGCGACGGGGTCCACTCCACGGCCCAGTTGTGCCACTGGGTCGCGTCGATCGCGGTCTTGCCGACGGCCTGGCCGCCCTCCGCGCCGTGCACGGCCGCGATCGCCGTGCTGCGTGCGGCGTCCTGCAGCTCCATGAAGTCGACCTCGGCGCCGCTGTCGGCGTCGGGCCACAGCATCAGCACCGCGTTGTACGCCGCGTCCCCTGCCGGCACGCGGGCGCGCACCTCCCAGCGCCCGAACGTCTGCCCCTTGCCCCAGGCCATGCCACCGGTGGCGCCCGCCGCGTCGCCGGAGATGGTGAGCGCGCCGTCGCCGACGCTCAGCGCATCCGGCGTGCGGCTGCCCTGCCCGCCGTAGCCCGCGCCGGTGTAGGCCGTCCACCCCTCGGAGGCGGTGGTCGTCGTGGTCGGAGCTGCGAAGTCGGCGGCCCGCGCCGGGGAGCCCCAGCTCAGCACGCTCGCGGCGCTCGCCGGATCTGCGCACGCGCCCGCGGTGGTCGACTCGGGGACCACCGGCCCGGTGGCGGTGTCACCGGCGCCGGGTTGTCCGACGAGCGGCGCCGTCGGGTCCACCGGAAGCGGCAGCCCGGCCACCGGTGCCGCTGGGCGCGCAGTGCCGGGGGCACCACCAGCAGGTTCCGGGGCAGCAGCAGGAGCCGGTTCGGGGCCGGTTGGAGCCGGGCCGCCCGCATCACCGGACGCCGGATCGGTCACTGAAGGAGCAGGAGCGGCCGGCGCGGGCGCACCAGCAGCCGGCACAGCCACCGCGGGAGGAGCGGCCGGAGCACCAGCACCGGGATCCGTCACCACAGGATCCCCCGGCGCACCACCGACCGGCGCAGCCGGATCAGCACCCGCCGGGGCACCACCGAGCGGCGCAGCCGGATCTGTACCGGCCGGGGCATCGCCAGCAGGAGCAGCAGGCGCCGGCCCAGTCGGGTCACCGGCTGCCGGCGCGCCAGCAGCCGGGTCGGTGACCGCAGGAGCAGGACCCGCGGGAGCGCCCGGAGCAGGAGCGGCCGCAGGATCAGCACCGGGATCGGTCACCGCAGGATCTACCGGCACACCACCGACCGGCACACCACCGACCGGCACACCACCGACCGGCGCAGCCGGAGCGGCACCCGCCGGGGTCTCGCCAGCAGGAGCGGCAGGCGGCGGCCCAGTCGGGTCATCGGCTGCCGGCGCACCAGCAGCTGGGTCGGTGACCGCAGGACCAGGACCCGCGGGTTCACCGGCAGCAGGATCGGCCGGAGCAGGAGCGGCCGGAACTCCAGCAGCGGGATCGGTCACTGCAGGATCCACCGGCGCACCACCGGCCGGCGCGGCCGGATCTGTACCGGCCGGTGCATCGCCAGCAGGAGCGGCCGCCGGCCCAGCCGGGTCACCTGCAGACGGCGCACCAGCAGCAGGATCGGAGACCGCGGGCGCGGCACTCGCCGGATCTCCGGCGGTAGTAACGGCCGGCGCGGGAACGGCCGGCGCATCACCGACCGGCCCTGCCGGATCAGCACCCGCCGGCGCACCACCAGGAGGAGCAGGCGGCCCAGCCGGATCGGACACGGCCGGAGCGGCATCCGCGGGGTCACCGGCAGCAGGATCGGCTGGCGCAGGAGCAGCCGGAGCGCCAGCTCCGGGATCGGTCAGCGCCGGATCGGGGCTGGTCGGTGCACCTCCAACGGGCGTGCTGCCAGCAGCCGGACTGACCGGCGCCGGTCCGGCCGGAGCACCTGCTGCGGGGTCAGCGGTAGCCGGGTCACCGGCCGCAGGAGCCGCGGGTGCTCGCGCTGCCGGGTCACCGGCAGGAGCACCAGCCGCCGGATCGGTCAGCGCAGGAGCTGTACCTGCCGGGTCACCGCCAGCGGGAGCAGGCGAAGCCGCAGGTCCGCCGGCCGCCGGATCGGTCACCGCAGGAGCAGCGGGGGCGTCGTTCGCCGGCGCGCCGGCACCAGGGCCGGGCAGCGCCGGATCAAGACCCGTCGGCACACCAGCCACCGGATCGGTAGGCGTCGGCCCAGCCGGGTCGCCGGCTGCAGGAGCCGCTGCGGGCACGCCAGCAGCGGGGTCGGTCACCGCAGGATCGGAACCGGTCGGTGCGTCCGCAGGCCCGCCAGCTGCGGGATCGGGTCCGGCTGCTGGAGCCGCCGCGGCCGGATCCCCAGCAGGTGCAGCGGCTGCGGGAGCGTCGCCGCCGGGACCCGACACCCCGCCACTCGCGGGCGGAACGACGCCGCCCGGCAACAGGCTGTTCGGATCAGGCACTGCCGGCAACGCGCCGGCCGCCGGCCCAGCACCGGGTGCCGGCTTCGGGTCGGGGTCGGTCGCGGCCGGCTGGTCGGCCGGGGCGACGTTGCACGATACGGGCGCTGCGTCCCCGTCGGACGCCGCCGAAGCCACGCCCGGGCCGCTGAGCAACGCCAGTACGAGCACGCCTCCGATGGTCACGGTCCGCTTCATGCGTCTCCCCGCCTTTACCGCCAGCACTCACGATCGTGCGGACAGTAGGCGGGATCGACTACTCCATGCGGCCGTATCACCGCTACGGGTGACAGTGCCATTCGGGCGAATCACGGTGGGTCTCGGACACGCCGACCAAGCGGCGGCGAACCGTGACCCTCAGCGACGGGAAGGTGTCACCATCCGCGGTCCGCGTAGCGCTGCTCGGCAGGCAGGTCGGAGATGTTGATGCCCACCATGGCCTCGCCGAGGCCGCGGGAGACCTTGGCGATGACGCTCGGGTCGTCGAAGAAGGTGGTCGCCTTCACGATGGCCTCGGCCCGCCGCGACGGGTCGCCCGACTTGAAGATCCCCGAGCCGACGAACACACCCTCGGCGCCGAGCTGCATCATCATCGCCGCGTCCGCCGGGGTGGCGATGCCGCCGGCGGTGAACAGCACGACCGGCAGCTTCCCCGAGCGTGCGATCTCACTGACCAGCTCGAACGGCGCCCGGAGCTCCTTCGCCGCGACGTAGAGCTCGGCCTCGTCGAGGGCCGAGAGCTTGCGGATCTCCGAACGGATCGAGCGCATGTGGCGCGTGGCCTCGACCACGTTGCCGGTTCCCGCCTCGCCCTTGGACCGGATCATCGCCGCGCCCTCGGAGATCCGGCGCAGGGCCTCGCCGAGGTTGGTCGCACCGCACACGAACGGCACGGTGAAGGGCCACTTGTCGATGTGGTGGGCCTCGTCGGCTGGGGTGAGCACCTCGGACTCGTCGATGTAGTCGACGCCGAGCGACTCCAGCACCTGCGCCTCGACGAAGTGCCCGATGCGGGCCTTCGCCATGACGGGGATCGAGACGGCGTCGATGATGCCGCTGATCATGTCGGGGTCGCTCATGCGCGCGACGCCACCCTCGACGCGGATGTCGGCCGGCACCCGCTCCAGCGCCATGACGGCGACGGCCCCGGCGTCCTCGGCGATCTTGGCTTGCTCCGGCGTCACCACATCCATGATCACGCCACCCTTGAGCATCTCCGCCATGCCGCGCTTGACGCGCGCGGTGCCCTGCTGCGGGCCGGCGGGAACGGTGGTGGGAACGGGCTGGTCGGACGACACGGGCGTACCTCTCGACAGGACGAACTGCGGTCCTGGTCAGGCTAAGCGCGCTCGGCTGCCCCGACGGGTGTCGCGCAGATTGCACCGAGCACGGCGTCGGGGTGCTCCGGGTCGACGATCTCGAAGTACCGAGGCATGGGCGCGTGCCCGGCGAGGTGTAGGCGCCGGACCATCCACACCGAGCGCAGCCCGAGGGTGTCCCGGACCGCGTCGTTGTGCACCCGCCGGGCCAGCGCCAGCATCTGCTCGGAATCGACGAGCTCGGTGCGTACTGCCGCCGGCAGGGACGTCCGATGGAGGCGGCCGAGCGCCCTGCCGAGAGCATTGGCCGTGGCTTCCCGCTCGGCCCAGGTGCCGGTCGGGTCGGGCGCGTCGACGCCGGCTCGCCGGGCCGCGTGCACCCGCCGCACGAGTGCATCGTCGAGCGCGTGCCGGGCGGCGTCGAGCCTGCGGTGCAACCGGTCGAGCCGGCGCACGCGGGAGGCGGCGACGAGCACGACGCCGGTCGACCACGCTGCGAGCAGCGCGGCCGCACATGCACCGAGCCCGGTCATGACGCCGCCGGCTGCTCGCGCGGGTCGGCGGCGATGGCCGCGCGGTACACCTGCGCCACCCGTGCTGCGACGGTCGGCCACGCGAACGCCTCGGCCCGGGCGCGCCCGGCCGCGGCGAGCGCGGCCCGGCGGCCGGGGTCGGCGAGCAGTCCGTCGATGGCCGCGGCCAGGGCCGGCGGGTCGCCGGGCGGAACGAGCACGCCGTGCCCGTCGAGGACGGCGGCGAAGGCGTCGAGGTCGGACGCGACGACGGGCGCGCCGGCGGCCATCGCCTCGGCGAGCACGATGCCGAAGCTCTCGCCGCCGAGGTTGGGCGCGCAGAAGACGTCCATGGAGCGCAGGGCGCGGGCCTTCGCGGCGTCGTCGACGGCGCCCAGCGCGGTGACCCGCAGCCCGGCACCGGCGAGCAGGTTTGGATCGCCCGGGCCGACGACGAGCAGCCGCAGGTCGGGCCGGGTACGGGCGAGCAGCCGGCAGGCGTCGATCAGCACCGGCATGCCCTTGCGGGGTTCGTCGTAGCGGCCGAGGAACCCGATCGTCGGGCCGTCGCTCGGCAACGGTTCCGCGGCGGCCGTGCCCGCCACGTCGACGCCGTTCGGGATCTCCACGGCGTCGCCGCCGAGGTGCTCCACCTGCACCCGCCGGGCCGTGGGCGAGACCGCGATGCGGGCGGTGACCCGCTCCAGCAGCGGCCGTGCGACCCCGCCCATGGCGCGCAGGACGAGCGAACGGTCGGTGGCGGTGTGGAAGGTCGCGACGACCGGCCCCTCGGCGATCATGAGTGCGAGCGCGGAGAGGCTGAACGTGGTCGGTTCGTGCAGGTGCAGGACGTCGAAGCGGTGTTCGGCGAGCCAGCGCCGCACCCGGGCGTACGAGACCGGCCCGAACGCGACCCTGGCCACGGAACCGTTGTAGGGCAGCCCCAGCGCCCGTCCCGCCGACGTGACGTACTCCGGGACGGGCCCGGCGCCGGGGGCCAGCACGGCCGCGTCGTGCCCG
Organism: uncultured Actinomycetota bacterium; assembly: GCA_963727745.1. Classification (GTDB taxonomy): domain Bacteria; phylum Actinomycetota; class Actinomycetes; order Mycobacteriales; family Pseudonocardiaceae; genus Pseudonocardia. The sequence continues at coordinate 266,093 of CAVSHL010000015.1, read as the reverse complement.
AGCCCGCGCAGCGCATCGGCCAGACCGAGGACGTGCGCCTGCACCCCGCCGGGCACGTCCAGGGAGTAGGGGCACACCAGGCCGACGCGGAGCGCGCCGCTCACACCGGAACCCGCTCGGCGTCGGCCAGCCAGATCGGCTGCAGCGCGTGCCAGTCGACGGGCCGGACGCGCAGCAGCACGCCCAGTGCGTCGGCGAGGCCCTGCACGGCCGCCGGAACCGCGGACCGGTCGGGCACCGGCACCGGTTCGGCGAACGCGATCGCCCAGCCGTCGGACGTGAAGGTCGGGCAGGCCGGCACGAGCAGCGCGCCGGTCAGCGCAGCCAGCCGGGCCGGGCCGGACGGCAACCGGGCCGGCGCTCCGAGCAGCTGCACGGGCAGCCCGCCACCGGTCACGTCGCGGTCGGCGACCAGGCACACCACTCCCCCGCCGCGCAGCCGCCGTGTGAGCACCCGGTGCGCCGCGGTGCCGTCGCCGGCGGCGACGACCTCCATCCCCAGCTGCTCGCGGTAGCCGACGAACCGCCGGTAGAGCGTCTCGGGCCGCAGCCGCTGGGCGACGGTGGTGAACCCCGGCTCGCGATCGAGCGCGCGCAGCTGCTCGACCAGCCAGGCTCCCGCCGCGTCCCAGTTCCCGCTGTGCGGCAGCGCGATCACCACAGGCCGACGGTCGACGAAAGCCGAATGCAGGGCGTCGACGCCCGGGCCGGTGATCCGGGTGCCGGCGTGGATGCGCGGCAGGTCGCGGGCCGCCAGCCGGAACGTCTCGCTCCAGTAGCGCCCGTAGCTGCGCATCCCCGCCACGACCAGCGCGTCCAATGCGCTCGACGACGCACTCGGGACGAGCCGGGCGAGGTTGGCGCGCAGCTGGTCCGGGCCGGCCCCGCCGCGCTGCGCCGCCCATCCCGCACCCGCCTCGAACACTCGCCGCGCAGGACGCGCGGGCACCGCACGCAGCAGTCGCCACGCTGCGGCGTACTGGAGGTCGGCGAGCCGCTCCGCTCTACTCGGCTCCGGATTCACGGGGACGTCTCGGGATCGGCCGCCACCGTCGGGCCGGCTCCCGAGCGCGAGTTTCGGCGTGCCGACCACAGTCGCTGCACCATCGTCCACGCCGATCCGGCGGCGAGCAGCCACAACGCCACAGGCAGGGCGTACGGGACACCCAGCCCGGCCAACCCCGTGCCGACCAGTGCCAGCACGAGCCGTTCGGCCCGCTCGATGATGCCGCCGTCCACCTCGACACCGACACCCTCGGCACGGGCCTTGATGTAGGAGACGAGCAGGCCGGTGACCAGGCAGATCAGCGCGGCCGCGCCCGTGCCGGGGTCGCCGGCCACCTCGAAGCACCACCAGATCAGCCCGCCGAACAGGGCGGCGTCGGCGAGCCGGTCGCAGGCCGAGTCGAGGATCGCGCCGAACGGGGTGCCGCCCGCGGCCCCGGACCTGGCCATCGCACCGTCGATGAGGTCGAACAGCACGAAGACCGTCACGACGATGGTGCCGGCGAGGAACTCACCGCGCGGCAGGAACCACAGGGCAGCCACGATCGATCCGAGAGTGCCCGCCACGGTGACGGCATCGGGGGCGACCCCGTGCCCCACCAGCCACCGGCCGACCGGGTCGGCCACGCGGTTGACGTGCTTGCGCGCGTGGGCGTTGAGCATGGACTCCTGCCTGGTGGGATGTCCCCCGGAACCTTCCCGGAAGCCTATCCCTGGGCTGACCAGGACTCCGCGAGCACTGCCCGGGTCTCACCCAGCAGCTGCGGGATCACCTTCGTCTGCCCGATGACGGCGATGAAGTTGGCGTCGCCGCCCCAGCGCGGCACCACGTGCTGGTGCAGGTGGTCGGCCAGAGATCCACCGGCCACGGTGCCGAGGTTGAGTCCCACGTTGAACGCGTGCGGCGCCGACACCGCCTTGAGCGTCCGCACGGCCTGCTGGGTGAAGGCCATCAGCTCGGCGGACTCGTCGGGCGTCAGGTCCTCGAGCTCGGCGACGTGCCGGTAGGGCACCACCATGAGGTGCCCGGGGTTGTACGGGTGCAGGTTCAGCACCGCGTACACGACCTCGCCGCGGGCCACCACCAGGCCCTCCTCGTCGTCGAGCGACGGGATGCGGCAGAACGGGCAGCCCTCGTTGCCGGCGTCCTTGATGTAGGCGAGCCGGTGCGGAGTCCACAGTCGACGGAAGCCGTCGGGAGTACCGACTCCGTCGCGGGGCTCCAGGTCCGGCTCCGTCGGCCCGGGGTCGTTCATGCGCGCGACTCTAGGCCAGTCCCCTCGTCGAGGTCGTGGGTCCACGCGGCCGTCTCGGCGAGGAATGCCCGTCCCGCCCCCGCACGTCAGGTCAGCGCGGCGCCGCGGGCGCGCAGCCGGCGCAGCAGCACCTGCACGGCCGCGACGGGTGCGGGGCCGGCCGGCAGCGCCACCACGGTGGTGCGGGTCAGCGCCGGGCCGAGCGGGCGCACGACGACGTCGAGACCGGGCTCGACTGCGAGCGCGGGCAGCGCGGCCACGGCGAGTCCGGCCCGCACGTGTTCGAGCACGAGCGCGTAGCTGGAGTAGCGCCCGACGATCTCCGGCTCGAACCCGGCCTGCCGGCACGCCCTGGTCACGACCTCGCAGAGGTAGCAACCGGGCTGGTCCATCGCCCAGCGCTCCCCTGCCAACGCCGCGAGCTCCACCGTCTCGGCGTCCTGCAGCGGATGCCCGCGGGGCAGCACCGCGACGACCGGGTCGTGGCAGATCGGCACGCGGTGCACGCGGTCGTCGACGGGGAGCCCGCCGTCGTCGAGGTCGTAGACGAGCGCGAGATCGACGTCGCCGCGGCGCAGCGACCGCAGCGCGTCGTGCGGCTCCGACTCGACGACGGCGACCTGCAGCTGCGGGTGCTCGCGGTGCAGGCGCGCGGCGACGGGCAGCACCAGCGCGTGCAGGCCGCTGGAGAAGGCCGCGACCCGCACCAGGCCGACGGGATCGGTGCGCCGTTGCGCGAGATCGGCCTCCGCGACCTCGATGCGCTGCAGGATCTCGCGGGCGTGCGCGGCCAGGCGCACCCCGGCCGGGGTGAGCGTGACGCGCCGGCCGTGGTGTTCCAGCAGGACGGTGCGGGCCTCCCGCTGCAGCACCGCGAGCTGCTGCGACACCGACGACGGGCTCATGTCGAGCGCATCGGCGACGGCCCGGACGGTGCCGAGGCTCTCCAGGTGCGCAAGCAGGCGCAGGCGCCACGGGCTCAGCACGCGGCACCCCTCTCGACGGTCTGGCTGATCGTTCGGATCAGCCGAACAGCCAGAGCATAATTCGTCGATGGACCCGTGCAGGGCCGCCGTCCTAGCGTCGTGCCATGCCGGACGCCTTCTGGACCGATGCCGAGAACCACCTGCTCCGCTACGGGGTGCGCTTCACCCCGGAGATCATCGACCGGGCTGCCGGCAGCTACGTCCACACCGAGGGCGGCCGACGGATCCTCGACTTCACCTCCGGCCAGATGAGCGCGATCCTCGGGCACTCCCACCCCGAGATCGTCGCCACCGTGCAGGCCGCGGCCGGCCGGCTGGACCACCTCTTCAGCGGGATGCTCTCCCGGCCCGTCGTCGATCTGGCCCGCCGGCTCGCCGACACCCTCCCGCCGGCGCTGCAGAAGGTGCTGCTGCTCTCCACGGGCGGCGAGTCGAACGAGGCCGCCGTCCGCCTGGCGAAGCTCGTGACCGGGAAGTTCGAGGTCGTCTCCTTCAGCCGGTCGTGGCACGGCATGACGCAGGCCGCCGCGGGCGCCACCTACAGCACCGGCCGGCGCGGCTACGGGCCGGCCGCCCCCGGCAACATCGTGATCCCCACCCCCGACCCGTACCGCCCGGACTTCCGCACCGAGGGCGGGGAGCTCGACTGGCGTCGCCAGCTCGACGCCGCGTTCGACCTGGTCGACGCGCAGTCGGTGGGCAGCCTCGCCGCGTGCCTGATCGAGCCGATCCTGTCCTCGGGCGGGCTCGTCGTGCCGCCGCCGGGCTACCTGCCCGCGCTGAAGGAGAAGTGCCGCGAGCGCGGCATGCTGCTGATCCTCGACGAGGCCCAGACCGGTCTCTGCCGCACGGGTGACTGGTACGCCTTCCAGGACGAGGACGTCGTGCCCGACATCCTGACGCTCTCCAAGACGCTCGGCGCCGGGCTACCGCTCTCCGCCGTCGTCACCAGCGCGGAGATCGAGCAGGAGGCGCACGACCGCGGCTACCTGTTCCTCACCACCCACGTCTCCGATCCGCTCGTCGCCGCCGTCGGGCTCACGGTGCTGGACGTGCTGCAGCGCGACGGGCTCGATCAGGTCGCCGCGAAGCACGGCGCCTTCCTGCGGAGCGGGCTCGACCGGCTGCAGGACAAGCACGAGGTGATCGGCGACGTCCGTGGCCGCGGCCTCTTCCAGGGCATCGAGCTGGTCACCGACCGCGCGACCAAGCAGGGCAACGACGCCCTCGGGCAGCGCGTGACGCAGCGCTGCCTGGAGCTGGGCCTGCACATGAACATCGTGCAGATCCCCGGGCTGGGCGGCGTCTTCCGCATCGCACCCCCGCTGACGGCAACGGAAGCGGAGCTGGAGGAGGGTCTGGAGATCCTGGACAGCGCCCTCACCGAGGTCGGCTGACGCACACCCTCGGGTGCTCGCGCACACGGTCGACAGTGTGCGCGAGCACACCGAGGTGTGCGTGAGCCTCAGCCGAACGCGTCGGCCGTCGGGCTCGCGTTCTCGCGGCGCGCGATCCAGCTCGTGACCAGCTCGATCGCGTCGGCGACGGGCACGCCGTTGCGCTGGGTGCCGTCGCGGAAGCGGAAGCTCACCGCGTCGGCCTCGACGTCGCGGGCGCCGGCCAGCACCAGGAACGGCACCTTCGCCATGGTGTGGGTGCGGATCTTCTTCTGCATCCGGTCGTCGGCGGTGTCGACCTCGATCCGCACGCCCTTGGCCCGCAGGGCCGCCGCGAACTGCTCGACGGCCGGGATCTGGTCGTCGCTCACCGGGATCGCCACCGCCTGGACGGGCGCGAGCCAGGCCGGGAAGGCGCCCGCGTAGTGCTCGGTGAGCACGCCGAAGAACCGTTCGATGGAGCCGAACAGCGCCCGGTGGATCATGATCGGCTCCTGGCGGGAGCCGTCGGCGGAGGTGTACTCCAGCCCGAACAGACCGGGCTCCATGAGGTCGACCTGGATGGTCGAGAGCTGCCAGGTGCGTCCGATGGCGTCCTTGGCCTGCACGCTGATCTTCGGCGCGTAGAACGCGGCGCCGCCGGGGTCGAGCACCAGCTCCAGGCCGGATGCCTCGGCGGCCTCGCGCAGCGCGTCGGTGGCCTTCTCCCAGTCCTCGTCGTTGCCGATCGACTTCTCGGGATCGCGGGTGGACAGCTCCAGGTAGAAGTCGTCGAGCCCGTAGTCGCGCAGCAGGTTGAGCACGAAGGTGAGCAGCGAGCGGATCTCGTCCTGCATCTGCTCGCGGGTGCAGTAGATGTGCGCGTCGTCCTGGGTGAACCCGCGGGCTCTGGTGAGCCCGTGCACCACGCCGGACTTCTCGTACCGGTAGACCGACCCGAACTCGAACATCCGCAGCGGCAGCTCGCGGTAGGAGCGCCCGCGCGACCGGAAGATCAGGTTGTGCATGGGGCAGTTCATCGGCTTCAGGTAGTAGTCCTGGGCCTGCCGCCGCAGCTCGCCGTCGGCGCCGTACTCGGCGTCGACCTGCATGGGCGGGAACATGCCGTCGGCGTACCACTCCAGGTGGCGCGAGGTCTCGAACAGCTGCGCCTTGGTGATGTGCGGGGTGTTGACGAAGACGTAGCCCGACTCCTCGTGGCGGCGCCGCGCGTAGTCCTCCATCTCCTTGCGGATCACGCCGCCCTTGGGATGGAAGACCGGCAGGCCGGACCCGATCTCGTCCGGGAACGAGAAGAGATCCAGCTCGGTGCCGAGCCGGCGGTGGTCACGCTTCTCCGCCTCCAGCAGCCGGTCGAGGTAGAGATCGAGCTGCTCGACCGACTCCCACGCGGTGCCGTAGATGCGCTGCAGCATCGGGTTCTTCTCGCTGCCGCGCCAGTACGCCGCGGCGCTGCGCATCAGCTTGAACGCCGGGATGAACTTGGTGGTGGGCACGTGCGGGCCGCGGCACAGGTCCGACCAGACGACCTCGCCGGTGTGGGCGTGCACGTTGTCGTACGCGGTGAGCTCACCGGAGCCGTCGACCTCGACGACGTCGTCCGCAGGCGCACCCTTGAGATCGATCAGCTCCAGCTTGTACGGCTCGTCGGCGAGCTCCTTGCGGGCGTCGTCGAGCGAGTCGTAGCGGCGGCGGGAGAACCGCTGACCGGCCTTGATGATCTTCTTCATCGCCGACTCGAGCGCCTTGAGATCATCCGGGGTGAACGGCTGCGCGACGTCGAAGTCGTAGTAGAAGCCGTCGGTGACGGGCGGGCCGATGCCCAGCTTCGCCTCCGGGTGCAGCTGCTGCACCGCCTGCGCGAGCACGTGGGCCGCGGAGTGGCGGATCACGCTGCGACCCTCGTCGGTGTCGGCGCCGAGCGCCTCCACCTCGGTGTCGGCGTCGGGCGCCCAGGCGAGGTCCTTCAGATTTCCGCCCGCGTCTTTGACGACGACGACGGCGCTCGGGCCGCTCGACGGGAGGCCGGCCTCGCGAACGGCGGCCCCGGCCGTCGTCCCGGCCGGCACCCGGACGCGAGCGGACGCGGGACGGGATACGGGCGCGGACACGGGAGGCCTCCAGGGCGGTCGATCGGTGGCACCGCCCCAGGTATGGCGGAACGGTGTCCTCCGATGCTAGAGGGGACCCGAACCGGGTTTCCCCGGGGGAAGCTCACCCGAGCCGGCGCAGCCCCTCCAGCACGCGATGCATGACGGCGAGCTCGTGGCTCCACGCCGTGGCGAGGACGCCCTCCGTCCGGGTCCCGGCCCGGCCCGGCCGGCGCGGCAGCGGGATGCCGACGACCGGCGCGGGCCCGGCGCCACCACCACCGTCGACAGGGAGGAGCGCACCCAACGCGCGGGCGGCCAGCTCCCCCGGTGGATCCGGCGAGAGGGGCGGCGTCCAGCGACGCCAGCGCCGGTTGCCGATCATCCGGCCCGCTCGGCTCGCGCCGGCGCGGCGTGGGCAGGGCACGCAGCACGCCCCGTCCGGGTCCCGGCGCCGGCGATCCGACGCGCTGGCGGGGCAGCTCCGCCACGGCGGCGACCCGAACCGGACCGGTGGTCGACCGCAGCCCCGGTGCACCCGGGTGGCCACCGCGGAGCGCAGCGGCGATCCGCGGCTCGGCGAGCGCGCGGCGGGCAGCAGCGACGTCGCCGCCGGGCCCGAGCCGCACCGCCACGACCGAGCCGTACGGGCCCGGTGCCACCACCACCGTCGACCGGGGGCTCACGAGCACGAGATCGACGAAACCACCGTCGACGGTCGCGGCGGCGAACGCCGCATCGGCGAGCCGGGCCGTCGCCGCGTCGGCCATCGGATCGGCGAGGACCGGACGGGCGACCCGTGCGCCGAGCACCCGCCCGCTGCTCACGTCGATCAACCGGACGGTCTGGGCCCTGGTCAGCACGAGCAGCTCGGCCAGCGCGGCGTCCCACGTCGCGGTGCCCGGCGCCGACATGGGTTCCGGTGCGCCCGTGACGGGGCCCAATGGCATCGACACGCGCACCTCCTGCCCCCCGAGCCGGCACCCGGGATCGAAGCAGCATGCCCGTCCGCGCGGGAGCAGCGACGGTCCACCCGAGTGGATCACCGGGCGGGACCGACCGGCCCACACCGCCGAGCGCGAACGACACACGCCGACGCACGCCGGGAAGATCCGTGAGCCGTCGCGTGTTGCGACGATCGTGGTGCCCCTCTCCGTACTCGATCTCGTCCCCGTCGGAACAGGCATGTCCGCGACGGAGGCGCTCGCCGCGAGCACCGCACTCGCGCGGCGCGCCGACGAGCTGGGCTTCCAGCGCTACTGGCTCGCCGAGCACCACGGCATGCCCGGCATCGCCAGCTCCTCTCCCGCGGTGCTGATCGCGCACCTCGCGGCCGCGACGAGCCGCATCAGGGTCGGATCGGGCGGGGTGATGCTGCCCAACCACCAGCCCCTCGTCATCGCGGAGCAGTTCGGCACCCTGGATGCGCTGCACCCGGACCGGATCGACCTCGGCATCGGCCGGGCACCTGGCACCGACCAGCGCACCGCCCGCGCGCTGCGCCGTGGCACCGCACCGCTGGGCGCCGACGACTTCCCCGACCAGCTCGTCGAGCTGATCTCGTACTTCCGCGGTGACGGCCCGGTGCTCGCGGTACCTGCGAAGGGCGCCCGGCCGGCGCTGTGGCTGCTCGGTTCCAGCGACTACAGCGCGCAGGTCGCCGGCATGCTCGGCCTGCCGTTCGCGTTCGCCCACCACTTCAGCGCGCAGAACACGCTGCCCGCGCTCGCGGCGTACCGCGAGCGGTTCCGCCCGTCGGCGGTCCTGCAGGAGCCCTACGCGATGATCGCGGCCGCCGTCTTCACGGCCGATACCGACGCCGAGGCGCGGCGGCTGGCGATGCCCTCCGCGCTGCAGTTCCTCCAGCTGCGCAAAGGCAACCCCGGCCTGCTGCCCAGCCCGGAGGAGGCGGCGGCCCACCCGTTGACGGAGCTCGACCAGGCATTCGTCGAGGACCGGCTGGAGCAGCAGATCATCGGCTCGCCCGACACCGTCCGGGACGGGGTGCGCGAGCTGCTCGAACGCACCGCCGCGGACGAGCTGATGATCGTCACTGCCATGCACGGCGGCGCAGAGCGCATCCGGTCCTACGAGCTCGTCCACGAAGCGCTGGTGCCCGCGCCGGTGTGAGGTCTTCCGGAGTTGCCGGCCATTTTCAGCGCTTTCCGCACGAGCAGCTCCCCAGCCGTCGACGACATTGAAAACGTTGAAAATTCGCAACAAATAATATCATGATGCCCGCATGACGATGCACTATGTCGGCTCCGGCCCATACTGCTACGCAAACAGCCTGGCCATGATGCTCGGTTCCGCAGCCCCCGAGCCGTCGGTGATCGAAGTGCTGACCGGCTCCCCGTTCGGCGTGGCGCTCGTGGGCGGGGTCACCCCGTTCTTCGACCCGCTCGGGTGGGATCCCGGTATCGGGATCGACGCCGCGATAGACCTGCTGGGGTGGACCTGCCGGCACACCGCGGGCGGGTCGGACACCGATGCCGCTGTGCGGCTGCGCGCGGCAAGTGCGAGTCACCCGCTGCTGGTCGGCCCGGTCGAGTTCGGGCTGCTCCGCCACCACCCGGGCTCCGGGACCGCCATCGGGTCCGACCACTACATGGTGGTCGTCGGCGTCGAGAACGACATCGTGCGCTTCCACGATCCGCACGGCCACCCGTACGCGACCTTGCCCATCGACGACTTCATCGCCGCCTGGCGGGCCGAGACGATCGGCTACCCCACCACGCAATTCACGGCCCGGTCCGACTTTCGGCGGGTCCGCGACGTCGACACTGCCACCGCGCTGCGCCGAGCCCTGCCCAAGGCAGCGCGCTGGCTCGCCGAGGATGTGGATCTGCCGGTGCCGCCCGGCTCGCTCGGAGGCGCCGCGGCCCTCGAACGCCTCGCCGAACTCGTGGAGAATGGCCTGGAGCCCTGGCAACACGGCCACCTCGGCCATTTCGCGATCCGCGTCGGTGCCCGCCGTCTGACCGACGCGACAACCTGCCTCGCACTCATCGGCGAGAACACGGCCGCCGACATCACCAACGCGCAGGCACGGCTCGTCGGAGCCGTGCAGCACCCGCTCGTCACCGACGACCGCACCACTGCCGCCCGACTATTGCATCGATTGGCCCCGACATATGAACAGCTGCGGGTCAGCCTGCTGGCAGGCTGACCCGAACAACATCACCTCAACCATGAGGTTCCACGAATTCAGCGGACCACGCCGGCGATCTGCGCGGGCGAGTCGTACGCAAGTCCGGTCACCAGGTTCAATGGCGGGCATGGCCACCCCGTACGCCGCGTTCCGTGCCGCCATCGAAGCAAAGGACATCGACGCCGCCGTCGCCCTGTTCCGCGCCGACGCCGTGTTCCACTCGCCCGTCGTGCACAAGCCCTACCAGGGCATCCCGGCGCTGCACGCGATCCTCTCGGCGGTGGTGCAGGTCTTCGAGGACTTCCGCTACACCGCCGACCACGGGGGCGACGATGGGCACGTGCTGGAGTTCGCGGCCCGGGTGGGCGATCGCGAGCTGCAGGGCGTCGACATCCTGCGGTCCGCCGACGGCGAGCTCACCGAGCTGACGGTCATGATCCGGCCCTACTCCGCGGCGACGGCACTACGCGAGCGCATGGCCGCTCTCCTCACCTGACCGGACACCGCCGTCCACTGCTCCATTCGGCGGAGAGTGACTCACGCACCGTCGCCATACCGCATCCCCTGGCGGGACGCCACGGCAGATCGCACGTCCTTCGGGTGATCTCGGCTTTCGTGCCACACCGCTGTCACCAGGATGTCCGTTGGGTGACGCAGGACCGGTGTAGGGCTCCCGGTCCGCTGCACGTGGACGAGCGGAGGTGGGCGGATGACGCGTGCTCACGACGCGCGCCCCCGACGCGTTCCGACGCAAGCCGGATCGCCCGCCGACTACCCGACCCACCCGAGCCTGCCGATGATCCCGCGCGTGGTTCCGGGACAGCGTCCAGACCAGCCGCAGTCGGCCCACCAGACCCCGCCCCCCGGTCCGACGTCGGGACCGCAGATCCCGCGCATGCCGCGGATCCCGACGGAACGGGCACCCGCGCGACCGCGTCCCCCCGAGCGCAGTCGCCCGTCCGCCGCCGGCCCGGACACCACCCGGGCCGGCGGCCGACCTGTGTCGGGCCCGCCACGGGCACAGGCGCCGACGTTCCCCGCGGTCCCCGCCGAGCGGGGTCCGGGCCGACGGCACGCCGCGGGGACGACGGGTCCGGGCTGGTGGCGCCCACCGGCGCGGACGGGTCCCGTGCCGGCGGTGGAGGCGGAGCCGCGGCACCGCGCGGGCACCCGTGCCGATGGCCGCGCAGAAAACCGCGCAGTAAACCGTCCAGACAGCCGCGCAGAGAACCGGCCCGCGGGCCGCGCAGAGTATTCCCCAGCGACGCGCGGTCGCCGGCCGGCGGCGTGGGCCGCGCTCGAACGACGGTCGCGACCACCGTCGTCGTCGTCGCGGTTCACGCGGGCCGGCCGGCGGCCACGGACGCCCGACACGCCCCGGACGGCACGCGAGCGCCGCCGCCTGGCGATCAAGGTCGTGCTGTGGTCGCTGCTGGGCTTGCTCGCGTCGCCGATGCTGGCGTTCGGCGCCGGCTACCTGCTGTTCGCCGTACCCAACCCGGACGACGCGGTGAACAACCAGGTGGCGCTGGTGTCGTTCGCCGACGGCAGCCGGCTGACGCGGCTCGTACCGGAGGCCGGCAACCGCACCAAGGTCGGCATCGAGGCGGTCCCGGTGCACGTGCGCGAGGCGGTACTCGCCGCGGAGGACCGCACGTTCTACTCCAACCCGGGCTTCGACCTGTCCGGGATCGTGCGCGCGGCGTGGAACCAGCTGCGCGGCGGTGTCGGGGGCGGCTCGACGATCACGCAGCAGTTCGTGAAGAACGCGCTGGTGGGCGACGAGCAGACGCTCTGGCGCAAGTACAAGGAGCTCGTCCTCAGCGTCAAGATCTCGCAGGAACGCACGAAGGACGAGATACTCGGCGACTACCTGAACGCGATCTACTTCGGCCGCGGGGCCTACGGGATCCAGTCCGCGAGCCAGGCCTACTTCGGCAAGGACGTCGCGCAGCTCACCTCCGAAGAGGGTGCGCTGCTCGCCGGGCTCATCCAGTCGCCGTCGCGGTGGGATCCGGCGATCAGCCCGGAACGAGCGGTGCAGCGCTGGGACTTCGTGCTGGACGGGATGGTGGCGCAGGGGTGGCTCTCCCCCGCGAAGCGGGCGACGGCCCAGTTCCCGGCCACGATCGCGCGTCCGACCGGGACGGGTGGCGGCGTGCCGTCCGACAGCTCCGGCCACATCATCACCGCGGTGACCCGCGAACTGGCCGATCTCGGCATCGACGAGCAGGACCTCGCGCAGGGCGGGTTGCGGATCACCACCACGATCGATCCGGCCCGGCAGCGGCAGGCCGTGACGGCCGCGCACGCCGCGTTGAACGGGCAGCCGCCGGACCTGCGCAGCGCGGTCGTGGCGATCGACCCGGGCACGGGCGGGATCGTCGCCTACTACGGCGGCGACAACGGTCAGGGGCTCGACTACGCCCGCACGCAGCGCCTCGCGGGGTCGACGTTCAAGCCGTTCGTGGTGCTCGCGGGGCTACTGCGCAACCCGCCGGTCGGGCTCGGCGAGACCTTCGACGGCACCGCCAAGCGCGGTCTGCGCAACGCGGCCGGAGCCGACTGCACCCGGTGCGACCTCAAGCAGGCGATGACGGTGTCGAACAACGTCGTCTTCGCCTCGCTGGCGCGCAAGATCGGACCGGAGGCGGTCGCCGACGCGGCCCGCGCGGCGGGTGTGACGGCGCCGCTGACCGATCCGAACGACGGCATCGCGCTGGGCAACAAGGAGGTGTCGACGGTCGATCTCGCATCGGCGTACGCCACCATCGCCGCAGGTGGCATGTGGCGTCCCCCGCATCTGGTCGCGTCGGTGGTCCGGGCCGACGACACGGTGCTCTACCAGGCCGCGACACAGGGTGAGCAGCGGTTCCCGGAGCGGGTCGCCCGCAACGTCACCGAGACGATGCTGGACGTCGCGTCCACCGACGGGCTGGCCCTGCCCGGTGGCCGGCCGGTCGCAGCCAAGACCGGCACCGTCGAGTCACGGGTCGACGGCCAGAACAACGACGCTTGGATGGCCGGGTTCACCCCGACCGTGTCGACGTCGGTGTGGATGGGCACCGACATGAACTCGCCGATCCGCACGTCCGGCGGCACGCCGGTGGAGGGCAAGAGCCTGCCGGGCGAGGTGTGGCAGGAGTTCATGTCCGACGCCCACGACGATGCACCGGTCGCGCAGTTCGCCCCGTTCCGACCGATCGGGGAGCCGCCGCGGGACCGCGTGCCCGTCGTCCCGTCCGGACCACCCGCGTCCGCGACGGCGCCGTCGGGCGCGCCCGTGTCCGGCGCACCGCCGTCCGCTGCCGCACCGGCCGATGACACCGGCGCTTCAGCGACGAGCACCCCGGCGCCGTCCGCAGCGCCGGGTCCGACCCCGGCCGCCACCGAACCGGGCCCGTCCCGGCCACCGCGGTCGACGACCACCCCGGCCGACCGCGAGCCGGCCGACCCCGTCGACGGCAGCGACGAATCCGGCGAGTGAGCGACCGTCCGGACCTGTGGTCGAACGGCATCGCAGGGCTACCGTGAACGCATGCGGCCTGCCCGACGACAGTCGACGCACCCGTGACGAACACGTCCGCGGGCTCGTTCGAGGTGGTCGCGTGGCCGGCCGAGCGGAAGCTGGTGCTGTACGTGCCGGCGATCGAGGCGGCCACCACCGTCACCTCGATGACGGAGGCGCCCGACGCCGCGCGGTCCCTGATCGCCGATCTCACCGGGCTGCCCGCGGAGTCGATCTCGTGCGACATCCAGCTGCGCCGCTCCCCCGGCATGTTGGGTGGCTCCACCCCGCTCGCCTGACAGACTGGGCGGATGGGCGCACCGCAGAGCTCGGCCGCGCAGGTCGCCACCCGCATGGCCGACGCCGCCGCCGCATGGCTGGACGGGCTGGACGAGGCGCAGCGCGCCGTCGCGCAGGGGACCCCGCCGAGCGCTGATGCCGAACCGGACGACGAGCGCAGGCGCTGGTTCTACACCCCGACCGACCACGGTGGGCTCACCCTCCACCAGCAGCGACCGGCCCAGCAGCAGCGGGCGATGGCGCTGGTCGCGACGGGGCTGTCGCACGCCGGCTTCGTCACGGTCTCGACCGTGATCGGTCTGGAGAACGTGCTCGACCGCGCCGACGGCTTCACCGTGCGGTTCGACCGCGAACGCGGCCGCGACCCCGGCATGTACTACCTGCGGGTGTTCGGCGAGCCGAACGGTGCGCAGCCGTGGGGCTGGCGGTTCGGCGGGCACCACGTGTCGCTGTCGAACCTCGTCGTCGACGGCGAGCTGGTGTCCACCACCCCGTCGTTCATCGGCGCCGATCCGGCGACGGCACCGCTGCTGGGTGCCCGGCTGCGGCTGCTGGGTCCGACGGAGGACCTGGCCAGGGAGCTGGTGCGGTCGCTTCCTCGGGATCTCGCCGAGGCGGCCGTGCTTCTGCCACGGCCGCCGACGGACCTCATCGGTGGCAACCGCAGCAAACTGTCCGAGGGTGACGAGATGGTCCCGCTCAAGGGGGTGTGGCGGGGCGCGTTCCGCGACGCGGACCAGTGGGCAGGGCTCGTCGCGGCCAGTGACGCCATGGATGCCGCGTCCGGGCTCACCGCCGAGGACCATCGCCGGATCGCCTACACGCGCGAGCCGAAGGGATTGCCGGCCACCGCGCTCGACGCCGGGCAGCGGGAGCTGATGCGCGCCGTCCTCGCCACCTACCTGCAACGGGTGCCCGACGAGGTATCGCCCATGGGCCGCTACGCCGGCGACGAGGCGCTCGACGCCGTGCACCTGGCCTGGGCCGGCTCCACCGAGCCCGGGGCCCCGCACTACTACCGGCTGCAGGGGCCGCGGCTGTTCGTGGAGTGGGACAACACCCAGCGCGGGGCCAACCACGCGCACGCGGCCTGGCGAGATCCCGACCACGACTTCGGCGTCGACGCGCTGGCCGCGCACCGGTCCGCGCACCACTGAGGACCGTCCAGCGCGCTCTGCGGTCACGTCCACAGTGACGACGATGAGATCGGATCTCCGTCACACGGCGGGCAGCTTGGGGCATCCTGTTCCTGTGCGAGACGGTGACACCAAGCGATCGGCCAACAACCGACTGCGTACAGCGCGCTTGGCGCTGCAGTCTCCGATCCTGCCCGGCGAAGCGATGAGCCGCTCCGAACTGGCCGAAGCGGTCAACGCGTACCTCTGGCACGCCACCGGGCGCCGTTACGCGCTCGACGCTCATGCGATCGCTCGCTACGAACCCGGTGCCGTGCGCTGGCCGAACGCGGCGTACCGGTCCGGACTTCGCGCCGTCCTGGGAGCCCCGATCGGATGCTGAGCTCGGCTTCCGGCCCGCACCGCGTCCGGCCCCACCAGTGGGTGCCGACGACGACTCGATGACCGACCATGATCCGATGAAGCGGCGACAGTTCCTCGCGAGCGCGGCCGCGCTGGCCGGCAGCTGCTCCGCGGTCGGTGCGCAGCTGGCGCCGATGCTGGAGCGCCTCAGGGTCGCCCGAGTCGGCCACGCCGATGTCGAAGCACTGAGGCGTGCCGCCGGGCTGCTATCCGCGCAGACGCAGGCCATCGGCGGTGGCACGCTCCGTCAGCTCGCAGTCGATGCCCACAGGGGTGTGCGTCGGCTGATCGACGAGGCCGACTACAGCAACGACGTCGGAACCGAGCTGGTCACCGCCGCCGGCGAGTTCGCCGCGTGCGCCGGCTGGACCGCCTACGACGTCGGCGACCAGCGCGCCGCTCGCGCGCTGTTCACCGATGCCGCGCTTCTCGCCGGCCAGAACGGGGACACCGCACTCCTGCTCCGGGCGCTCAATGCGTTGACGCTGCAGTCGGCCCACCTCGCCGACGGAGGGCGCCGACGGGGCCCCGCGCGGGAAGCATGGCGATGCGCCGAACGGATGGCCGACCTGGCCAGATCCGAACGCTCGCCCCGGCTGCACGCTCTGATCGCCGGACACCAGGTGGTGGCCAACGCGCTCGTCCGCGACACAGCGGGCTTCACCATTGCGGTCGGCCGTGCTTGGCGGGAGACCGATCGCCTTTCCCGGTCGCTCGACTCGCCCCCATGGCTCGGCTTCATCGGGCCGGACGCAGTGGCCACTTACGTGGCCCGCGGTCACCGCTACCTGGGCGAGGCCGGACGTGCTGTCGCGATCTTCGGCGAGTACGTCCGGGAGTCCGAGGCCTCGCCGTGGAACCGGGAGAACTATCGAGCGCAGCTGGCGGCAACCCTGGCTGACGCGGGTGACACCGTCCGGGCCGCAGAGTTGGGGAGCGCAGTCCTCCGCGATCTCGATCGCGCCGCGATCAGCTCGCCGCGGACCGTCGCACTGCTCGAGCCGGTGTGCGGAACCGGCTCGTGACACGGTCCGACATCCAGTTCCTCCGCCACGACGCGCACACGGCGGCCACGCTGCACGCCGAGGTCGAGGACCTGTACCGACGCTCGTACGTCGAGCGCATCGCCCGCGGCGACGAGTTCGGTCGACCCGAGGCGTTCCTGCGCCGGTTCGACGCCTATTTGACCAACCCGTCCTTCGCCATGATCGTCGCGGTGCGTGACGGCCGATGGATCGGGCAGGCGTGGGGCTGGCCGCTCACCGAGACGTCGCGGTGGTGGCACGGCCTTACCACCGATGAAGATGCGGACTTCACGCGCGAGGACGGCCGCCGTACCTTTGCCCTCTCGGAGATCATGGTCGACCAGCACTGCACCGGACGCGGCGTCGCTCACGCCCTGCACGACCACCTGCTCGCGGAGCGCCCCGAAACGCGCGCCACGCTCCTGGTCAACCCGGCGAACACCTCCGCTCGGCGTGCCTACGAGCGATGGGGCTGGATCCAGATCGGGAGGCTCAGGCCGTCATGGCCCGGCGCGGCGGAGCTGGACGTCATGATCCGGCCCCTGGTGCGTCAGCTGCCGGCCGAGTAGCCGGGCCCACCATCGACTCGAGTCGCCGCGCGTCGCAAGATCCGCCCGTTGCAAACACTCACGGCACCGACCGTGGGGCGGCGCCACGAGCGGCGCAGGATCGATCATCGATCCGCACAACGCGAGGTACGCGCAGCGCATCTGCTCCTGTGCGACGCAGGGAGGTCATCGCGTGGGGCACATCAGGGCAGGCTGGGCAGAATCGTTCGCGAACCCCTAGCGCGGAACGGCCTCCAACAACTCCGGCCCGACGACGAGATCGGCGCGGGCGCGGGTCGCGTCCACCAACGCCGCGTTGGGTTCGTCGACGGCCGCGACCCAGGCCGTGGCGACGTCCGGCGGCTTGCCGAACGCCACGTGCCGGTCGGTGAGCCGGCGCAGCCGCAGTGCGGGATCGGGCGCGCAGAACCACACCTCGTCCAGCAGCGCGGCGACCTCCGGCCAGCGGCCGCGCTCCAGCAGCAAGTAGTTGCCTTCGGTGACGACGAGCCGGGTGCCGCGCGGCACCGCGATCGCGCCGGCCAGGGGCTGCTCCAGATCGCGCTCGAACGCCGGCGCGTACACCACGTCCTCGGTGCCGTCACGCAGCCGGCGCAGCAGCGCGCTGTAGCCGCCGACGTCGAACGTGTCCTCGGCGCCCTTCGCGTCGCGGCGGCCCAGCGCGT
The DNA here is from genome assembly GCA_963727745.1 of uncultured Actinomycetota bacterium. Lineage (GTDB taxonomy): Bacteria > Actinomycetota > Actinomycetes > Mycobacteriales > Pseudonocardiaceae > Pseudonocardia. The sequence continues at coordinate 248,603 of CAVSHL010000015.1, read as the reverse complement.
CGAGCACACGATCGGCGAGGTGGAACCCGTCCATCGGGACGTGCACGGCGCCGTCGACCGCACGGGCGAGGGCGGCGGCCAGGGTGGTCTTGCCGGCACCCGGGCTGCCGGTGATGCCGAGCACCGCGGTGGGCCCGGTGGCCAGCGCTGCGGCCCTGGCGACGAGATCGGCGAAGGTCGTCACCGCGCGTGCTCCACGCCTGGATCGTAGGGTGCCATTCTGGGTGCGTGGACCGGTCCGAGTACGTCAGCGGACGGCCACACCGTGCGCTGACCGGTCTGGTGCTCGACTACGGCGGATACGCCGAGGTCAGCCGGGTTCCGGTCCGGCGGCGGCAGGCCCCGACGGGCGCGCTCACCCTGATCCTCTCGTTCGGTCCCCCGCTGCGGCTGCACGGACCCGCCGGTCCGAGCGTCCCGAGCTCGTTCCTCGCGGGTATGCACGACGAAGCGGTCGTGACGGAGTTCGTCGGGGTGCAACGCGGCGTGCAGGTCAACCTCACGCCGCTGGGCGGATACGTGCTGCTGGGCACGTCCATGGACGCCCTGACCAACCAGGTGCCCCAGCTCGACGAGCTGGCCGTGCCTGCGTTGTCGGCGCTGCCCGAGCAGCTCGCGGAGGCACCGGACTGGCCGGCCCGGTTCGCCCGGGTCGACGCCGCTCTCCTGGGCCTGCGCGCGGCCGCACGACGGCTGCCCGATCCCGAGATCAGCTGGGCGTGGCAGCAGCTGCGGCGCACCGACGGAGCTGCGGGCGTTGCGGAGCTGGCCGAGGGCACCGGCTGGAGCCGTCGGCACCTGCTGAACCGTTTCCGGGACCAGGTGGGGCTCACCCCGAAGATCGCCGGCCGCGTCCTGCGGTTCGAGCGCGCGTCCCGGTTGCTCGTGCCGGTGCTGGCCGACGGCGGGCCCGGCGCGCTGGCTGAGTTGTCCATCTCGACGGTGGCCGCCGAGTGCGGGTACGCCGACCACGCGCACATGATCCGGGAGTTCCGCGCACTCGCCGGCGTCACACCGTCGGCGTACGTCACCGAGTGGCAGACCGCGGTTCCCATTCGTTCAAGCCAGTAGGGCGCCCCCGCCCTACCGTCGTGCCATGAGCATCATTCCGACCCTCCGCTACGGCGACCCCAAGGCCGCCATCGACTTCCTCGTCACGGCACTGGGCTTCACCGAGAAGAACGTCATGACCGCCGACGACGGCACGATCGGGCACGCCGAGCTGGCCTGGGGCCCGGCCGACGACGAGGGCGTGATCATGCTCGGCACCCGCACCGGGGACTCCCCGTTCGACACCGGGCAGGCGTGCATCTACCTCGCCGTGGCCCCGGGAGTCGAGGTCGATCCCCTCTTCGAGCGGGCCGCAGCGGCCGGCGCGAAGATCGTGTACGAGCTCGTCGACCAGCCCTACGGGTCGCGCGAGTTCGCGGTCGCCGACCCTGAGGGCAACGTCTGGTCCGTCGGCACCTACCGGCCGTCATGACCGCGCCGACCGCAGATCGTGCCCGCGTCGCCGGGATGCTGTGGGGGTTCTTCCCCGCGCAGGTGCTGCGCACGGCCGCCGCGCTGCACCTGCCGGAGCACCTCGACGAGCCGCGCACCGCAGCAGAGCTGGCCGACCGGGCCGGCACCCGGCCGGACACCACGTATCGGCTGCTCACCGCGATGGTCGGGCTCGGGCTCGCGACCCGCGATGCCGCCGGCTGCTTCGCGCTCACCCCGGACGGAGAGCTGCTGCGGCCCGGCGTGCCCGGTGGGCTGGGCGGGCTGGCCCAGCTCTTCTGCGGCGACGGGCCGTGGCGGGCGTGGGGCGAGCTGCCCGCCAGCGTCCGCGACGGCGAACCGGCGCTGGAGCGCATCACCGGGTTCTCGACGTTCGAGGCGATCGCCACCGACCCGGCGATGCTCGCGGTGTTCACCGAGGCCATGGCCGAGGGCACCCGGATGGTCGCCGCCGACGTCGTCGCCCGCTGCGACCTCACCGGCGTGCGCACCCTCGTCGACGTGGGCGGTGGCAACGGCACGCTGCTCGCCGCGTTCCTGACCGCACACCCGCAGCTGGACGGCACGCTGTTCGACATCCCGAGCGGCGTGGGCGACGCGGCCGATGTACTGCCGGCCCGTGCCGCGGTCGTCACCGGCGACATGTTCGCCGAGGTCCCGACCGCCGACGCCCACGTGCTCAAGAGCGTGCTGCACGACTGGCCGGACGACCGCGCCGTCGAGATCCTGCGGTCGGTGCGGGCGGCGATGCCGGACCACGGCCGGGTCTTCATCGTGGAGCCGACTCTTCCGGAGGACCCTGCACAGCTGCCGAACGCCTACGGCACGTTGATGAGCGACCTGAACATGCTGGTCTGCACCGGCGGGCGCGAGCGCACGATGGCGGAGTTCGTGCAGTTGTTGGACGCGGCCGGGTTGGCCCTGACCGACGAGCGACCCCTCCCGCCGCCGAGCCGCTACCGGGTGCTGCGGGCGATCCCGGCATGACCGATCCGCTCCCCCGGCTGCGCGCGCTGTGCACGGCCCTTCCCGAGGTGACGGAGAAGCTCAGCCACGGTTCTCCGACCTGGTTCGTACGGAAGGTTTTCGTCACATACGTCGGTCACCACCACGACGACCCGCGCAACGGATTCTGGTGCGCAGCGCCGCCGGGGGCGCAGGAAGCGCTGGTGGCGGCGCGTCCGCAGGTGTACTTCCGACCGCCCTACGTTGGGCACCGCGGCTGGTTGGGGGTGAACCTCGACGCGCTGGCCACCGGCGACGTCGACTGGGACGAGCTCGCCGAGATCCTCACCGATGCCTACCGGGAGATCGCGCCCAAGCGGCTGCTCGCCCAGCTCGACACGACCTAGTCTCCTGGGGTGCCCCCCGAGCTGCCGACCGTCGCCGTTCCCGGCGGACGGGTCGAGTACGACGATGTGCCCGGCTCCGCCGACCGACCGCCGCTGCTGTTCCTGCACGAGGGCCTCGGCTCGGTCGGGCTGTGGCGCGGGTTCCACCGCGACGTGGCCGCCGCGACCGGTCGGCGGACTGTCGCGTACTCCCGACTCGGCCACGGCTGGTCCGATCTCCCGCCGGCCAAGCGCACGCCGCACTTCATGCACGAGGAGGCGCACACCGTCGTCCCGGCCTTGCGCGCTGCGCTCGGGCTCGACCGGCCCGTGCTGGTCGGCCACAGCGACGGCGCCTCGATCGCCCTCCTGCACGCCGCGGCGGCCGACGTGGCGGCGCTCGTGGTGATGGCGCCGCACGTCTTCGTCGAGGAGATCGGACTGGTCGGCATCGAGGACGCCCGCCGCGAGTTCGAGCAGGGCGACCTGCGCGCGCGGATGGCCCGCCACCACCGCGATCCCGAGGTGACCTTCCGCAATTGGAACGACGTCTGGCTCGACCCGGTGTTCCGCGACTGGGACCTCCGGCCCGACATCGCCGGCATCACCTGCCCGGTCCTCGCCGTGCAGGGCACCGACGACCGGTACGGCACCGTCGCCCACGTCGAGGCGATCCGCGACGGCGTGGCTGCTCGAGACGTGGAGCTGCTCGTGCTCGACGGCGGCCACTCCCCGCACCTCGAGCACCGCGAGCGCGTCCGCGACGCGATCGCGGCCCGTCTCGACGCCTGAGGAGCAGCGGCTCTGCATCGATAAACCCGTCACGGCGTTCCGGCCTGCGCAGCCAGACTCTCGTCGCCACCCTGCTCCCCGGAACGAAGGAGAGTGACCTCGTGGTCGACCCGAGCACCGACGGCGCGTGGGACCTGATCGTGACGCCGTGGCACCTCGACGAGCACATCCCGGTCTTCCCGATCCCCGTCGCTGCGACCGAGGTCGTCCGCCCGGTCCTCCCGCCAGGTCCCGTCCCCGCCCGGATGAGCCTGCTGCACCGGGCCACCGTCGACGTGGTGACACGGGCTGCCACACCCCCGCCATCTCGACCAGCGGGTACGTCGGCGGCATGGCACTGGCCATGCTGACCGGCCGCACACCTGGCCTGTTCGACGACGCGCTCGGCCTGCTACCCGTCCCCGACACCAGCGTCGTGCTCGCCGACGCCCGAAACCTCGATCCCGCGGAACGCGACGCCCTCACCGCCAGTCACGTCCACCGCGTGCCCGCCGATCCCGCCGCCGTCACCGCCGCCCTCGGCCGGCTGGGTCCCGTCCCCGTCTACCTACACCTCGACATCGACGTCATCGACGGCGCCGAGCTGCCAGGTGCGCGCTTTCCCTCCGGCCCCGGGCCCTCCCTCGCCCAGATCGAGGAATGCCTGGCCGCCGCCTGCGCCACCGCCGACGTCATCGCCGCCCACATCGCCGCCCACATCGCCGCCCACATCGCCTGCGCCTGGCTACCCGAGCACGCCGGTGACCCGACGAGCCGCCGGACGATCTCCCGCCTCACCGCCGCACTGGGCGCCCGCCTGGCGTGGCCCGAACCCGCCACCGACTGAGAGCGAGCAGCACGCCGATGACCATCCAGATCATCCAGCCAGACGGTCTGGACACGCCGGAGACCTACAGCCACGTCGTCATCGCGACGGGCAGCCGCATGGTGTTCATCGCCGGGCAGATGTCCGACGATCCCGATGGCGATCTGGTCCACCACGGAGACCTGGCGGCACAGGCCCAGCAGGTCTTCGCCAACCTCGGCCGCGCCCTCACGGCCGCGGGGGCGCGACCGGATCAGGTCGTCAAGATCACGATCTACGTGGTCGGGCACCGCAGGGAGTACCTGCCCGTCATCGAGCGGGCGCGGGTGGGGCTGTTCGGCGACCACAAGCCCACCGACGTCCTGCTCGGGGTGCAGACTCTCGCCGCGCCCGGGTACCTGATCGAAGTGGACGCGATAGCCGTCATCCAGTGACGCGCGCTCAGGTAGCCGACCACCCCGTCCACACCGCCGGCTCGACGGCCAGCACCGCCGCGAACGCCGCCGCCGCGTACTGCGCGTACTTCGCCCGAAGGGCGACCACGGCCTCCTCGTGTACGGGCCCGTTCTCGTGCACGGCGGCGGTGCCGTCGACGCGCACCCACCACAGCTGCGTCCAGTCCTCGTCGTAGTCGTCGACGAGCAGGGCCACCCGGGGATCGCGGTCCACGTCGGCGAGCCGGGCCAGTCGCCCGCCCGACTTCGGCTTGACGTCGTCGATCCCGACGGCGACCAGGTCGTCGACCAGCGCGAACGTCACCGGCACGAGCCGCGGGGTGCCGTCGGGCCGCAAGGTGGCCAGTCGCGCGACCCGCGCGTCGGCGAACCGGGCGCGCAAGTCGGTGGGATCGGGTCGGGGCATCGCGGGTGCCCGCCCTCAGGGCGCCGGCACCTCCACGGTGACCGAGAGCAGCCGGGCCTCCCTGGCCGCCCGCCGCTCGTGCTCGGCGAAGCTGGGTGCGGTGCACAGGAACAGCGTGTGGCCGTCCTCGCCGCCCAGCGCGACGGCGTAGACGCCCGTCCCGACGTCCACGGTCGCCACGATCTCCCCGCCCAGCACCCGCGCGGCGCGCTGCCCGAACGCGTCGGCGAACCACACCCCGCCCTCTGCGTCGACGGCGGCGCCGTCGGGACCCACGATCGTCTGCGACAGGACGGTCCCGAGGTCGGTGCCGGTGGGCAGGCCGGCGAACACGGCCCAGTCCCGGCGCGGTCCGAGCGAGCCGTCGGCCGCGACGTCGAAGGCGCTGATGCGGTTGCCCATCGTCTCGTTCACGACGAGCGTCGAGCCGACAAGGACCATGCCGTTGGGGAACCACAGGTCGTCCGCGACGACGGTGGCCGTTCCGTCGGGATCGACGCGCACCAGGTTCGCGAGGCGGGGATCGGCGCCGCCCATCAGGTCGAAGCCGAAGTTGCCGACGTAGGCCCGCCCCTGGTCGTCGACGAGCATGTCGTTGAGGTGGCCGGCGCAGTACGCGGCGAGGTCGGCGTGCTCGACGAGGCTGCCGTCGGGCTCGCGGCGCAGGATCCGGTCGTCCCGCATGGAGACGATCAGGAGTCGGCCGTCGGGCAACCAGCCCAGGCCGGACGGCTGGGTGGGCACCTCGGCCTCGACGCGGCCGTCGGACCCGTCCGCGCGGGCCGAGACGACCTGGTTCGTGTAGAAGTCGGACACCCAGATGCGGCCCTCGTGCCAGCGCGGCCCCTCGAGGAACGAGTACTTCTCGAGCACGACGACGGGATCGGAAGACATGGCGGCACGATAGCGTTGAGCGGGCATCAGTAATTGACGATGCAACATCTGGAGGACGTCATGCCCGCGGTGACCGTTTCCGACATCACCGTCCTGCCGCGCATCCCCGAACCCGGCGAAGCGGCCGTCGACCGCACGGTCCGATCGGTGACGACCGCGCCGGGCGGGTACGAGGGCGAGGGCTTCCCCGTCCGCCGCGCCTTCGCCGGCATCGACCTGCGCGATCTCGACCCGTTCCTGATGATGGACCAGATGGGCGAGGTCGAGTACGCGCCCGGCGAGGCCAAGGGCACCGCGTGGCATCCGCACCGCGGGTTCGAGACCGTCACCTACATCATCGACGGCACCTTCGAGCACCAGGACAGCCACGGCGGCGGCGGTGTGATCACCAACGGCGACACGCAGTGGATGACTGCCGGTGGCGGGCTCCTGCACATCGAGCGGCCGCCGGAGAAGCTGGTCGCCAGCGGGGGCCTGTTCCACGGGCTGCAGCTGTGGGTGAACCTGCCGAAGGCCGACAAGTGGCTCGAGCCGAAGTACCAGGACCTGCGCGCGGGTGAGGCGGCGCTGCTCACCACGCACGACGGCGGTGCGCTGCTGCGGCTCATCGCCGGCGAGCTGGCCGGGCACACCGGACCGGGCTCCACGTTCACCCCGATGACGATGATCCACGCGACCGTCGCGCCCGGTGCCACGCTGCAGCTGCCGTGGCGCCAGGACTTCAACGCGCTGGTCTACGTGCTGTCCGGCGCGGGCACCGCGGGTGCCGAGCGCGCGCCCGTCCACACCGGCCAGTCGGTCCTGTACGGGCCGGGCGACACCATCACGGTCGCGGCCGACGCCCGTCAGGAGTCGCGCCTGTCCGACATGGACGTGGTGGTGCTCGGCGGCGCGCCCATCAGCGAGCCGATCGCCTGGGCCGGCCCGTTCGTCATGAACACCAAGGCGGAGGTCATGCAGGCGTTCGAGGACTACCAGAAGGGCAAGCTCGGCGTGGTGCCGGCGACCTACGTCCCGCACGGGTCGGCGGGTGGGAACGCCTGATGGCCGGCACTCCCTCGGTCGCGGACGCCCCGGAGCGCAACCGCTACGAGATCACCGTCGACGGCACGCTCGCCGGGTTCGCCGAGTACCGGCTCGCCCCCGACCACATCACGTTCGTCCACACCGAGATCGACGACGAGTTCGCCGGGAAGGGACTCGCCGGGGTGCTGGTGCGGCGAGCACTCGACGACGTGCGCACCCGCGAGCTGCGGGTCGTGGCGAGGTGCCCGTACGTGAAGGCGTGGATCGAGCGGCACCCCGACTACGCGGACCTCACCAGCGCCCGATAGCGCCGGCATCGGTCGCTCCGGGTGCCCGGACGGCCTGCCAGGACTGTCGGAGCCCCTCCGTAGCCTGAACCCGTGCTCGCCGTCCATGCCCTGTGGTCCCCCGGCCGGGGGCTGCTGCTGTGGGCGGAGGACGGCGAGCGGCCCGCCACCTCGTCGAGCCGGGCGCTGCGCACCGCCCGCCCGCACCCGTTCGCGGTGCCGGCCGCCGAGCTCACCGCGTTGCATCCGGGCAAGCCGACGTCGGTCACGCTGCTGCTGCCGGCACGCCAGTCCGGTCCGCTCGCGTCGCCGGAGCTGGTGCGGTCGCGCCCGGAGCAGGTCCGCCTGCGCACCCCGCCGGTGCTGCGGCCGTGGTCCGTGCCGGCGCTGATCGTCGATCCGGCGGAGCTGGCCGATCCGGTGGAGAGCGCCCGCTACGGCGCCACAGTCGCCCACCTGCGCGCGGTGGCCGAGCTGGCGGCGGATCTCGCCGGCCGTGGTCGGGTGCTGCCCACCGTCGTCACTCAGAACGGCAGCGTCACGGCGCGCTGGCGGCCCGTCGTGCAGGGAGTCGACGCCGTCGCGTTCGCCGCGCTGGTGGCGGCACTGCCACCCGCCGGGCGGGCCGAGCACACCGCACCGCCGGGTCGGCCGCTGGCCGGTGCCGATCCGCACGCCCTGCTCGTCGACGCGCTGGGGGTGCTGGTCGACGGGCAGGTGCGCGACCGGCTCGCCCGCGCCGAGCCGCCGTTGGAGCTGGCCCCGCGGGGCGAGGGCCCGGTGCACGCGTGGCTGGCTGCGCTCCAGCGCGTCGATCCGCGGCTGGAGCTGCCGCGCAGTGCGCGCGCCGCGCTGGTCGAGGCGGTCGCGGCCTGGGATTCGGTCGGCGACAGCGAACCCGTCGAGGGCCGGATGTGCGTGCGGCTGACCGAGGTGTCGACCCTGCACGATCCGCTGGATCCCGCGCCCGACCTGGCCGACCAGACCGGCGACGGCACCCGCTGGCAGCTGCAGTTCCTGCTGCAGTCGGCGGCCGACCCGAGCCTGCTCGTGCCGGCCGAACAGGTGTGGTCGGGCCAGGCCGACCGGTTGCTGGCCGGCCCGCAGGAGCTCCTGCTCGCCGAGCTCGGCCGGGCGGCCGTGGTGGTGCCGTGGCTCGCCCCGGCCCTGCGCAAGGCGCGCCCGGGCACCCACGACCTGTCGGTCGAGGAGGCCAACGACTTCCTCACCTCGTCCGCGGCGCTGCTGGTGGAGGCCGGTTTCGGGGTCCAGCTGCCGGCCAGCTGGGACGGCGGGCGCCGGCTCGGCCTGCGACTCTCGGCCCGCAGCACCCCCACCGAACGGGTCGTCACCCGAGGCGGGTTGGGCCGCGAGGAGCTGGCCGCGTTCCGCTGGTCGCTGGCGGTCGGCGACGACGAGCTGAGCGCCGACGAGCTGGCCGAGCTGGTGGCGGCGAAGGCACCGCTGGTACGGCTGCGGGGCAAGTGGGTCAGCGTCGATCAGGAGCGGCTGCGCGCCGGGCTGGAGTTCCTGCGCAAGGAGGCCGACCGCCCGAAGGCCGCCATGCCGACGGCCGGGGAGCTGCTCGCGCTGGCCCACCGCCTCCCCGAGGAGTGGACGGCCGACGGTGCGGTGCCATTGCCCGTCACCGACATCCGGGCCGACGGGTGGATCGGCGACGTTCTCGCCGGACGGGCCGAGCAGTCCGTCGCCCCGGTGGAGCTCCCGGCGTCCTTCCTGGCCACACTGCGCCCGTACCAGCAGCGCGGGGTGGCGTGGCTCGCGTTCCTGTCGTCGCTCGGGCTGGGCGCCTGCCTGGCCGACGACATGGGGCTGGGCAAGACCGTGCAGATGCTGGCGCTGGAGGCAGCCGAACGCGCCGAGGGTGCGCAGGGGCCCACGCTGCTCGTCTGCCCGATGTCGCTGGTCGGCACGTGGCAGCGGGAGTCGGCGAAGTTCGCGCCTGACCTGCGTGTCTACGCCCACCACGGCAGCGCCCGGCTACACGGCCCCGAGCTGATCGGCGAGCTGACGCAGGCCGACCTCGTGGTCACCACCTACGCCACGGCCGCCCGCGACGCCGAGGAGCTCTCGGGGTTCGCCTGGCGGCGACTCGTGCTCGACGAGGCGCAGGCGATCAAGAACCCGCACGCCGCACCCGCGCAGGCGGTGCGCCGCTTCGACGCCGAGCACCGGGTGGCCCTCACCGGCACCCCGGTGGAGAACCGGCTCTCGGAGCTGTGGTCGGTGATGGACGTGCTCAACCCCGGACTGCTCGGCTCCACCGAGCGGTTCCGGCAGCGCTTCGCCATCCCCGTCGAGCGGCACGGCGACACGGAAGCCGCCGGTCTGCTGCGCCGCATCACCCAGCCGTACCTGCTGCGCAGGCTGAAGACCGATCCCACGATCATCGACGACCTGCCCGAGAAGATCGAGATCACCCAGCACTACCGGCTCACCCGCGAGCAGGCCTCGCTCTACCGCACGATCGTCGACGACATGCTGGAGCTGATCGAGGATTCGCAGGGCATCCAGCGGCGCGGCAACGTGCTGGCGGCGATGACGAAGCTCAAGCAGGTCTGCAACCACCCGGCGCACCTGCTGCACGACGGCTCCGCCATCGGCCGGCGCAGCGGCAAGATCGTGCGGCTGGAGGAGCTGCTCGCGGAGATCCTCGACGAGGGCGACCGCGTGCTGTGCTTCACGCAGTTCACCGAGTTCGGCCACATGCTGGTGCCGCACCTGTCGGCGCGGTTCGACACCGACATCGCATTCCTGCACGGCGGGGTCAGCAAGCAGAAGCGCGACGCGATGGTGGAGCGCTTCCAGTCCGGCGAGGGGCCGCCGGTGCTCCTGCTGTCGCTCAAGGCGGGCGGCACCGGGCTCACCCTCACCCAGGCCAACCACGTCGTGCACCTCGACCGCTGGTGGAACCCCGCCGTGGAGAACCAGGCCACCGACCGCGCGTTCCGCATCGGTCAGAAGCGCTCGGTGCAGGTGCGCAAGTTCGTGTGCCCCGGCACCGTCGAGGAGCGGATCGACGCGCTGATCACGAAGAAGAAGGCGCTGGCCGGGCTGGTGGTCGGCGACGGGGAGGGTTGGCTCACGGAGCTCTCCACCGAGAGCCTGCGCGAGGTCTTCGCCCTCGGCGAGGAGGCGGTGGAGGATGCCTGACCAGGACGGCCGCCCGTGGTGGATGGACGCCCGCGACGACGGCGCCACGTCCCGTCCACGTCGGGTCGAGGGCGGCATCCAGATCAACTCCACCCGCGGCCCCGTCGCCCGCACGTGGTGGTCGCAGCGCTTCCTTCAGGTGCTGGAGTCGCTCGGGGTGGGCGGTCGGCTGGCCCGTGGGCGCACGTACGCGCGGCAGGGCCAGCTGGTCACGTTCGCGATCGGCCCGGGCGCGGTCACCGCGCAGGTGCAGGGCACCCGAGCCACGCCCTACGCGGTGCGGATCGGCATGCCGACCTTCGGCAAGGCCGAGTGGGCGCAGATCGTGGCTGCGCTGGCCGACGACGCGTCGCACACCGCGGCGCTGCTGAACGGCGAGCTGCCCCGCGAGGTGGAGGAGCTGGTCGCCACCACGGGATCCACGCTGTTCCCGGCCACGCCGCGCGAGCTCGCGATGGACTGCACCTGCCCCGACTTCCAGGTGCCGTGCAAGCACCTGGCCGCGGTCTGCTACGTGCTGGCGGAGCGGTTCGACGCCGACCCGTTCACGATCCTGGAGCTGCGCGGACGTGACCGGGAGACGCTGCTGGACGAGCTGCGGCGCCGCAGGTCGACTCCCGACGAGCCCGCCGCCTCCGACGGGCTGCGCCCGCTCGACGAGCTGCTCGAGTCCTTCTTCGACGCCGGTGTCGCGCCGGGGCTCGGCCGGCCGCCGCTCGCGGGGCCACGCACGCGGCCCGATGCCCTGCTCGACCAGGTACCGGCGTTCCCCATCACGGTGCGCGACGTCGACGTGCGCGAGCTGCTGCGCCCCGCCTACCTGGCGCTGCCCGACGATCTCGGCTGAGCAGGATGGTGGCCGACGCCGACGCCGTGTCGGACGGGTGATCGCGGGTAGCGTCCGGAGCATGAAGGTGCGCATCGGGGTCGGCGCAGTTCCACTGGCCGGTGGCCCCGGGCCAGGAGCGGAACTGGTCGAGCTGGTCGATGCCGTGGAGGAGCGCGACATCGACTCCCTGTGGCTGGCCGACTCCGCGTCGACCGATCTCATCGACCCGCTCGTGGGGATGGCGTTCGCGCTGTCGCGCACCAGCCGTCTGAAGGTCGGCACCGGGGTCTTGGTGCTGCCCGGCCGCAACCCCGCAGCGGTGGCGGCCGCGCTGGCATCACTGGCGGCGCTCGCGCCGCGGCGGGTGTTGCCGGTGTTCGGGGTGCGGCCCGCCCGCGACCACGAGCGCACCCTCTTCCCCGTGCCCGACGGGTCGCGGCCGGCCGTGTTCGAGGAGGCGCTGACGGTGGTGCGCCGGCTGCTCACCGAGCCGTCCGTCACCCATCACGGCCGGTTCTTCGCACTCGACGACGCCCGTGTCGCGCCGCTACCGCCACGACCGCTGGACCTGTGGCTCGGCGGGCGCGCCCCGGTCGGGCTGCGCCGGGCCGGGCGGCTGGGCGACGGCTGGTTGGGCAGCTTCGTCACCCCCGACGAGGCCGCATCGGCACGGGCGACGATCGCGTCGGCCGCAGCCGAGGCCGGCCGCAGCATCGAGGCTGATCACTACGGCACGAACATCGCGGTCGCCACCGCGGACATGAGCGCCGCCGACGTGGCCGCCGCACTGGCGGCGACCGCTCGACGGCGCCCTGACGTCGACCCGGAGCTGCTGGTGGCGCGCGGCTGGCCGCAAGCCCAGGAGCAGGTGCGGCGGTTCGTCGCGGCCGGGCTGACGAAGTTCGTGGTCCGCCCGGCTGCCCCCATCACGTCCTGGCCGCCGTTCCTCGACGCGTTCGCGGGCGAGCTGGCTCCACTCGAGGACGAGCTGACCACGGAGGAGGAAGCGGCATGAGGCGAGGCCTGATCGGCGGAGTGGGTGGGCTGCTGGCATTGGTCGGGGCGGTCTGGACCCTGCAGGGCGCGAACGTGCTGGGCGGCAGCTTCATGTCCGGCTCGTCCCGGTGGCTGGTGATCGGGCTGCTCTGTCTGGTGGCCGGCGCCGCACTGCTGGTGGTCGCGGTCCGCAACCGCTTGCGATGATCAAGGGAGCGACGGCGCTCGGAATTCACTTCCGCGGCCCCGGCCTCCTGGACCTCAGTTGCACGAGCGACGGGACGGCGCGCGCCCGCCCGTCAGTCGCCGTCGCCGCCCCGGCCACCGCCGTTGTCCCCGCCACCGTTGTCCCCGCCACCGTTGTCCCCGCCACCGTTGTCCCCGCCGTCCCCACCACCGCCGTCGTCACCGTGGCCGGTGTTGTCGGGGTTGCCGTTGCGGGCGTGCAGGTACATGGGGTCCGGCGCCGGCAGCGGTAGCACCGGCTGCCCGTCGAGGATCGCCTTCATGGCCGGGTAGAACGTGCGCGCCGGCACGGTGCCGCCGTAGATGTTGCCGGTGCCGCACGAATGCGGCGGGTCGCCGATGCAGATCGGCTTCGGCGAGCGCGAGTCGTCGAACACGATCGCCGCCCCGGCCAGCTGCGGGGTGGCGCCGACGAAAGCGGCCGACTTGTACTCCTGCGTGGTCCCGGTCTTCGCCGCGATCGGACGGTTCCAGCCCGCGGCCGCGGCGGCGGCCGCCGAGGTGCCGCCCGGCTGGTCGTCCTTGGACATCCCGTTCATCAGGGTGTCGGCGAGCGCGGGCGGCACGGCCTGCGTGCACGGCTGCGACTTGACCGGCACCGCAGCTCCGGCGCGGTCGGTGACCGACACGATGGGGTCGGGCGGGCACCACATGCCGTGGGACGCGAGCGTGGCGTCGACGTTCGCCAGCTCCAGCGCGCTGGTCGGGGTGACCCCCAGCGTGAAGGACGCCTGGTTCTGCGACTTCGTGACATCGGCGATCGACGGGGCCCCCTCCGGGCCGGCCTGGGCCAGTGATGTCATTCCCAGCTTGACGGCCATGTCGACCGCGGCCGGCACCCCGGTCCGCCCTTCGAGCTCGACGAACGCGGTGTTGGGTGACTGCGCCAGCGCGTCGGTCAGCGACAGCTGCCCGGGGTAGTTGCCCGCGTTGCGGACCGGCAGTGGATGACCGGACCCGTCGATGTAGTTCGGCATGGTGGCGCCGCTGGGCGGCACGTCGAGGACGGAGTCGATCCCGGCCACGCCCTGGTCCAGCGCCGCGGCGGCGGTGAAGATCTTGTAGACGGAGCCGGCGCCGAGGTTCTCCGGCACCGACGGCAGCCCGAACGCCGACTGGCCCGGCCCGTTGCCGAACGGCCGGTTCGCTGCCAGCGCCACCACCCGGTGGCTGTCCTGGCCGGGCGCCACGATCGCCATCACGTCGGCGACGTGCGGGTTATCCGGCGGGTCGGCGGCGTCGATGGCGGCCTTGAGGTGGGTGAGCGCCGACCGGTCGAGCGTCGTCCGCACCGTGTACCCGCCGGACGCGAGCTGTTCACCGGAGAGCCCGGCCGACTCCAGGTAGCGCTGGACGTAGAGGCAGAAGTAGCCCGCGTCGCCCGCGCCGGTGCAGCCCTCCCCCGGCGCGCCCGGCTCCGCCACGGTGCCCAACGGTGTCGCCGTGGCGGCGGCGGCCTGCGGTCCGTCGATCGCGCCCTGCTGCTGCATGGCAGCGACCACGGTGTCGCGGCGGGCCTTCGACGCGTCCGGATGCTCGACGGGATCGTAGGCGGCCGGGCTCTGCACCATGCCGGCGAGCAGGGCGGATTGCGCCACGGTGAGCTTGTCGGCCGTGGTGTCGAAGTACACCTTCGCGGCGGCGCCGATCCCGTAGGCGCCGCGGCCGAAGTACACGACGTCCAGGTAGCGGTCGAGGATCTCCTCCTTCGACAGCTCGCTGTCGAGCCGCACCGCCAGCTCGGCCTCCGTGACCTTGCGGGCGATGCTCGGCGCGACCGCGGCGCGGCGCGCGGTGTCGGTCTTGGCCGCGACGTAGAGCTCGTAGTTCTTGACGTACTGCTGGGTCAGGGTCGAACCGCCCTGCTGTGCCCCGCCGTTCGCGTCGTTGACCAGCGCCCTGGCCGTCCCGATCGGGTCGACGCCACCGTGGTCGTAAAAGCGGCGATCCTCGATCGCGATGATCGCCGCCTTCATCGACGGGGCGATCTGGTCATCCGGGACAGGGATCCGAAACTGGTCGTAGAGGTACGCCAGGGGCACACCGGTCGAATCGGTGACAACGGATGTCGCAGGAGTCACACCGGACCGCAGATCGTCGGAGACCGTGGCGGTGGAACTACCGACCTGGCTGGCCAACACCCCTATTCCGCCCACGACAGGAAACATCATCCCAGCCAGCACGACCCCTGCTACCAGGGTGGATGCTGCCAGGCGGCCGATTCTGGATCGCACACGCACCCACCCGGTCTATCAGATCCGAGCTACCGAGGTGCACACTGGCGCACAGCGTCACGAAATCTCCGGAAGGCGTGGAAAATGGGCGAACTGAGTCCTTGGCACTGGGCAGTGGTAATCCTTGTCGCGGCTTTACTCTTCGGCGCGAAACGCCTCCCCGACGCCGCCCGCAGCATCGGCCAATCAGCGCGGATCCTCAAGGCGGAGCTCCGCGCCGAGGACAAGCCGGAGAGCACCACCTCGACCTGACGGGCCGCGCGTTGCACGATAGCCGGGCCCGATCCGGCCTGTGAAAGGTGCAGTCACGATGACGTGGGACTTCTCCACCGAGCCCGAGTTCGAGAAGAAGCTGGAGTGGATGCGCGGCTTCGTCCGCGACGAGATCATCCCGCTGGAGACGCTCGACCTCGATCGCGCGACCTACGCCCGCATCACCGCGCCGCTGAAGGAGCAGGTCAAGGAGCAGGGCCTGTGGGCCGCGCACCTCCCGCCCGAGCTGGGCGGCGGCGGCTTCGGCCAGGTCAAGCTCGGCCTGATGCACGAGATCCTGGGCCAGTGCGTGTTCGCGCCGGGCATCTTCGGCAACCAGGCGCCCGACTCCGGTAACGCCGAGCTCCTCGCCATCGGCGGCTCACCCGAGCAGAAGGACCGCTGGATGTTCCCGCTGCTGCGCGGCGAGCTGCGCAGTTGCTTCTCGATGACCGAGCCCGGGGCCGGCGCCGACCCGACCCTGCTCACGACCCGAGCCGTACGGGACGGCGCCGACTACGTCATCAACGGCCACAAGTGGTTCTCGTCGAACGCCTCGCACGCCGACTTCCTCATCGTCATGGCCGTCACCGATCCCGACGTGTCGCCGTACCAGGGCTCGTCGATGATCGTCGTGCCGGTCGACACCCCGGGCGTCGACATCGTCCGCGACATCCCGGTCATGGATCACCCGGCCGTCGGCGGTGATCTCTACGGCGGCCACGCCGAGATCGTCTACCGGGACGTGCGCGTGCCGGCGGAGAACCTCATCGGCAATCCGGGCGACGGGTTCCGGCTCGCGCAGCAGCGGCTCGGACCAGGCCGGATCCACCACGCGATGCGCTGGCTCGGGCAGTCGCGGCGGGCCTTCGACATGCTGTGCGAGCGGGCCGTCAGCCGGTACACGCACGGCTCGGTGCTCGCCGACAAGCAGATGGTCCAGGACTGGGTCGCCACCTCCGCGGCCGAGATGCAGGCCGCCCGGCTGCTCACCCTGCAGGCGGCCTGGACCATGGACCAGGTCGGTGCCTCCAACGCACGCGTCGAGATCGCGATGATCAAGTACTGGGGCGCGCGCGTCCTGCATGACGTGATCGACCGGGCGATCCAGGCGCACGGCTCGCTCGGCTTCTCCGGCGACATGCCGCTGGAGCAGATGTACCGCGCCGCCCGCTCCGCACGGATCTACGACGGCCCCGACGAGGTGCACAAGGCGACCGTCGCCCGGCGCATCCTGCGCGGTTACCAGCCCGTCGACGCCCCCACCGAGCACGTCCCCACCCGCCGCGAGGCCGCCCGTCGCAAGTTCGCCGAGTACCTGGACGTGGCCACGGCCAACCTCTGACCCGTGTGTCCCGGCCGGGCAAGATCGCGTCGAGATCACTGTCAGCGCCCTTCGAAGGGCGAGAACAGTGATCTCGACGCAGGTCCGGACGCTGTCTAGGTGAGCAGCGAGGTCACGCTGGCCGGGTGGCTCACGATGCAGGCCACGACGGGGTGCCGCGCCCAGGTGATCTGGTCGCGAGGGGTGATGAGCCCGGGGGTCAACGACCGGTCGGCGAGCACGGTCTGCGGCAGCGCCGCCTGGAACGCCGCGTTGCAGTCGGCGGAAGCGCGGGTGGCCCGGATGTCGGTGTAGCTGTCCGTGGTCTTGTAGGTGATCTTGTCGATGACCTGCGTGGTGTGCGCGGTGGTGCACGGCACCACCTCGACCGTGCTGATCGGCTGGGTACTGCCCGGCTCCGGGGGCAGCTCCTTGGCGTTGTAGCAGTCGCCGGGCTGCAGGTCGATCACCGAGAGCGACCCCGGCTTCTCCGTCTTCCCGTCGGTCGCGTTCCGCGTCGGTGCGGCCCCTCGCCCGACGATTCCCGCGATCACCAGGATCCCGATCCCGACGCCGAGGACGATGAGCACCGTGCGCAGCCGCCGCCGCTTCGGCCGGGCAGGAGGCATGGGCGGAGGACCGCCGGCCGGTCCGGGCCCGGGACCGTAGCCGGGACCGTAGCCGGGGCCAGGACCATAGCCGGGACCGTAGCCGGGGCCATAGCCGTAGCCAGGACCGGGGCCCGGGTCGTGTCTGGGAGCGGGGACCGGATTGCGGGGATAGGACGGCTGGCCGGCTCTGGTCATCTGGGTCTCCACCCGGGAGGAACGCGCTCCGTCTAAAGGGACGGGAAGTGTGCGCCGTCACATCCGCGCGTGGCTCTGCCGAGGCGGTCAGGTTCGTGTTGGACGCCGCGACGCTAATGTCACCGTCCGGCAAGTTGTGCGTCGCGGACCGGGTGCCGAACTGCGACTCCAGCTCGGAGACCGCCGGTCAGCTGCGGCTCTGCTCCACCCGCTCGTGCAGCCGGTTGCGGATCTCCTCCGGCGAGTAGGCGCGGCGCTTGCGCTCGCCGCGGGCCACGACGACACCGGTCGCGGCCACGCCGGCGAGGCCGGCGAGCCCCAGGAGCTTCCACATGCGCATGCCGTTAACCTACCGCCGTGTCCCGGCAGGCGGCGTCGATGACCTTGGACGAGGCGTGCGCGCTCACCCGCACCGGTGACGTGTGGGTGTTCCGTGGCTCCAGCCGCGCGGACCGGGCGATCCGCAGCCTGACGAACGCGCCGGTCAACCACGTGGGGATGGCGATCGTCGTCGACGACCTGCCCCCGCTCATGTGGCACGCCGAGCTGGGCAAGGGGCTGCCCGACATGTGGTCGGGGTCGCACCAGCGCGGGGTCCAGCTGCACGATCTGCGCGCGGCGGTGCTGCAGTGGGGGCACCGCTACGACCAGCAGGGGTGGCTGCGCCAGCTCGAGGGCCCGATGTCACGCGAGATGGAGGACGCCGCGCTGCGCACGGTCGCCCGCCTGGACGGCACCCCGTTCCCGTCGACGGCGCGGCTGGCGGGTCGGTGGATGCGCGGACGGGTGCCGCAGCTGAACGTGCGTCGCTGGCGCCGCGACCGGGACGCCGACGACCCGGAGCCGGCCACGCTGGAGACCGCGTACTGCGCCGAGGTGGTCGCGGTCACCTACGAGGACATGGGTCTGCTGCCGCGCGGCCGCAAGGCGAACTGGTACGACCCCGGCCGCTTCTGGAGCGGCGACGACCTGGAGCTGGCCGATGGGTTCCGCCTCGGCGGCGAGATCGCCGTGACGCTCCCGCCGCGGCCCCCGGACGGCCGCGAGGCGCGGCAGTAGCCGCTACCGGCCCGGCCACCGCGGAGCGCGCTTCTCCCGGAACGCCGCGACGCCCTCCGCGGCGTCGTCGGACGCCTTGGCCAGATCGCTCGCCTGTTCGGTGGCTGCCCAGCCCTGCTCGTCGAGGACGGACTCGATCTCGGCGACGGCCGCCAGCGTGGCAGCCTGCGCCACAGGTGAGTGCGCGGCGACGGTCCCGGCGAGCTCGATCGCGGCCGATACCGCCGCACCCGGCTCCACGAGCCGGTTGACCAACCCCAGTGACCACGCCCGCTCGGCGCCGAGGGGCTCACCGGTGAGCAGCATCTCCAGCGCCACGTTGCGCGGCAGTGCGCGCGGGGCCCGGAAGAGCGCCCCGCAGTTGGCGACCAGGCCCCTGGCCGTTTCCGGCAGGGCGAACTTGGCAGCACGGGACGCGACGACGAGGTCGCAGGCCAGCACGATCTCGAAGCCACCGCCGTAGGCCACGCCCTCCACGGCCGCGATCAACGGCGTCCGCCGCGGGCGCCGGACCACGCCGTAGTTGCCGCCGCGGGCGGTCGGCTCCCCCGGTCCGTCGACGAGGTCGGTGCCCGCGGAGAACGCGACCGCGGTGCCGGCGAGCACGCCCGCGGCCAGGCCGGGATCGTCGTCGAGCTCGTTCAGGGCTGCGTCTAGTGCGGCCGTGGTGTCGGGGTCGATCGCGTTGCGGCGGGCCGGTCGGTCGATCGTGACGAGCAGGATGGCGCCGCGCCGCTCGGTGGTGACCGTCATGCTTTTCGACACTAGTGTTCCGTCTGAGTTGCGGATCGAAATCCAGAGTTCCTACGCTCCGGGCATGAGCGCTCCCGAGACCGTCCGCGCGCGGGTCCACACCTGGGCGGATCCGACGGCCACCGCCTGCGGTGCCGTCGGCGTCGACGGCATCACGTTCCTGCGTCGCGTCGCGGCCGGTGAGATCCCCGCATCCCCGATCGCCAGCACCCTCGGCATCGAGATGGACGCCGTCGCCGAAGGACGCGTGGTCTTCTCGCTCGTGCCCGCCGAGTTCCACTACAACCCGATCGGATCGGTGCACGGCGGCGTCTACGCCACGCTGCTCGACTCGGCGGCCGGCTGCGCCGTGCATTCCATGCTGCCGGCCGGCGCCCGGTACACCAGTCTCGATCTCACGGTGAAGTTCCTGCGGACGCTCACCCACGACACCGGTCGGGTCACCTGCGAGGGATCGGTCATCCACATGGGCGGTCGGACCGCGCTCGCCGAGGCCCGCCTGCTGGACGGGGACGGTCGGCTCTGCGCGTACGCCAGCAGCTCCTGCCTGATCATCCGCCCTGGTACCTGATCCGGTCGTGTCCTCCGTCCCCGATCCTTTCCGAACGGGTCGGCAGGGGTCGCTGCGCGTCTCGGGCCGCCATTACCCCCACTTCGATGGCGCCACACGGATGGGTGACCACCGGCGGCCGCGCGCCTCCAGTGTCGGAAGAATCACCTGATTCGACGATCTCGGCGTTCCTGGCCGTCCCGGTTCCCACCGGAGAACGACACCGGTTCGACAGAATGCGCATGCCTGCTCTATTCTCTGCGGCGAGAAAGAGTCCGGCTCCGGGCCGTGTCCGAAATCCCAACCCCTTCCACGGGGTCGTTCGGCATACCCTGGCCCCTGGGAAAGGCAAGCAGATGGCGAAGCAGACCACGGTCACCCTGATCGATGACCTGGACGGTTCCGTGGCCGAAGAGCAGGTCGAGTTCGCGGTCGACGGCCGCAGCTACGAGATCGACCTCTCCGCGGCCAATAGTGCGAGATTGCGTGACCTGCTGGCACCGTTCGTCACGGCTGCCCGGCGCACCGGCGGACGCCGTTCGCCGGCGGCCGGCGCCAGCCGTTCCACGAGCGATCGCGAGCAGAACCAGGCGATCCGGGAATGGGCGCAGCAGAACGGCTTCACGGTGTCCGACCGCGGCCGCCTGCCCGCCAACGTGATCGAGGCGTACCAGAAGGCCCACTAGCCTGCACACACGAAACGGCCGGCCCACCCCAGCGATCTCGGGGCGAGCCGGCCGTTCGTCGTTCTCGATGTCGTCAGCGCGGCGCCATGCGGATCGCACCGTCGAGGCGGATCGTCTCCCCGTTCAGCATCGGGTTCGCGATGATGTGCGCCGCCAACGCGCCGTACTCGGCCGGCTGGCCGAGTCGTGCCGGATGCGGCACCTGCTTGCCGAGTGCGTCCCGCACGTCGTCGGGCAATGATCCCAGCAGCGGCGTCTCGAACAGGCCCGGAGCGATGGTCATGACCCGGATCTGCGCGCTCGCCAGATCGCGCGCGATCGGCAGGGTCATGCCGACCACTCCACCCTTGGACGCGGAGTACGCGGCCTGACCGATCTGGCCGTCGAATGCCGCGACCGATGCAGTGTTGACGATGACACCGCGCTCGCCGTCGACCGGTTCATTGGCGACCATGCGCTCGGCGGCCAGGCGGATCACGTTGAACGTGCCGATGAGGTTGATCTCGATGACGCGGGTGAAATCGGCGAGCGGGAACACGCCTTTCTTGCCGACGGTCTTGATGGCGGTGCCGATGCCCGCGCAGTTGACCGCGGCGCGCAGGGTGCCCAGCTCCGCCGCGACGTCGAGGGCGGCGGTGATCGCGGCCTCGTCGCGGACGTCGGCCGGCGCGAACGCCGCGCCGTCGCCGAGCTCCTTCGCGCGCTCCTCCCCCGCCGACGTCGGCAGGTCGACGAGCACGACCTTCGCTCCCGCCGCATGCAGGATCTGCGCAGTGGCCAGGCCGAGGCCGGACGCCCCTCCGGTGATCAGTGCGACGCCGCCGTTGATGTCCAACTCGATCTCCTTGCGCGATGGGATGTCAAACCGTCAGTCGTGACTGTTCATACCATCTTCGCTGCGCTACACGCCGACCAGCTCCAGCGCCACCTCCAGGGCGGCGGTCCGGCGCTCCTCCGGCGTGCCGGGCAGATCGTCCTTCGCGAAGGTCGCGAAGTGGATGGCGACGAGCGACAGTCGCATCTTCAGCAACGTCGCGACCGACGCGTCCGGGCCGGCGAGCTGATCGGCGAGCTCGGCGAAGCGCGCGCGCATGTCCGCGCCTGATGAGAGCCCCTTCAACGCCGTCTGGTTCTCCTGCAGGAAGCGGATCATGTGCGGGTTCACGCCGGCACCCGCGAGGTGGGTGCTGTAGCGCTCGAGCAGGCCGCGACTGCGCTCCGGCCCCCTCGGCTGGGTCCGGCCCCACGCGATGATCTCGTCGAGCGCCGCGAGTTGGTCGTCGAAGAGGGTCGAGACGATCTCTTCCTTCGTGCGGAAGTGGTAGTAGACGGCCGCCTTGGTGACGCCGAGCCGCTCCGCGATCTCCCGCAAGGACGTCTTGTCGTAACCCTGCTCGGCGAACAGCTCCATCGCCACGATGCGGATCTGCTGTCGGGTGTCGGTGCGGCGCTCGTCGATGCGTCCCCCGGCCACCGCTGGGCCTGTGTTCGTCACCACGTCCTCCTCGACGGCAACTAGCTTGACGGCCGGCAAGTTAGAAGCCTAGCCTGTCGACTAGTCAGATACTAGCCGGCCGGCAAGCAACCGGCGAGAGGGGGAGACCATGGACACGCCAACGGATACGACGACGCACACGACGACGGCCACGCCCACCAAGTCCAAACGCGAGGTCTACGTCGCGATGAGCGGGCTCATGATCGCGATGCTGCTCGCCATGCTGGACAACACCATCGTCGGTACCGCTATGCCGACCATCGTCGGCGAGCTCGGCGGCCTGTCCCACCTGTCGTGGGTCGTCACCGCCTACGCGCTGGCCACCGCCGTCACCACGCCCGTCTGGGCCAAGATCGGCGATCTCTACGGCCGCAAGGGCGTCTTCATGGTCGCCATCGCGATCTTCCTGGTGGGCTCCGCGCTCACCGGGCTCTCCGCGGACATGGGGCAGCTCATCGCGTTCCGCGCCATCCAGGGCGTCGGCGCCGGCGGGCTGATGGTCGGCGCGATGGCGATCATCGGCGACCTCGTCCCACCCCGCGAGCGCGGCCGCTACCAGGGCTTCATGGCCGCGATCATGCCGATCGCGTTCATCGGTGGCCCGCTGCTGGGCGGGTACCTCACCGACAACCTGAGCTGGCGGTGGGCGTTCTACATCAACATCCCGCTGGGCATCGCCGCGTTGATCGTCACCTGGTACACGATGAACCTCCCGCGGGTGCGCCGGGAGGCGCGCATCGACTGGAAGGGCGCAGGCCTGCTCGGCACCGCGATCTCGGCGCTGACCCTGCTCACCAGCTGGGGCGGCAACACCTACGCGTGGGGTTCGTGGCAGATCATCGGGCTGGGGGTCCTGACGGTCGTGGCCGGCGCGCTCTTCGTCCGCGTCGAGCGGCGGGAGGAGGAACCGATCCTCTCGCTCGACCTGTTCCGCAACCGCAGCTTCAGCGCCGCGACCGCGCTGTCGTTCCTCACCGGGTTCGCGATGTTCGGCGCCGTGACGTACCTGCCGCAGTTCCAGCAGATCGTCCAGGGCGCATCGGCCACGAGCAGCGGTCTGCTGCTCCTCCCGCTGATGGGCGGCATGCTCGCGACGTCGCTGATCGGCGGCCAGATCGTGACCCGCACGGGTCGCTACCGCTGGCTGCTCGTCGGTGGGGCGAGCGCGATGACCACCGGCCTCGTGCTGATGTCCACGATGGGGCTGGGCACCACGCTGATCACGTCGTCGCTGTTCATGGTGGTCCTCGGGATCGGCATGGGGCTGCTGATGCAGACCACGATGCTGGTGGCGCAGAACAGCGTCGAGATGCGTGATCTCGGCGCGGCCAGCGGCGCGGCAACGCTGTTCCGCACGGTCGGTGGCTCGCTCGGTGTCTCCCTGCTGGGCGTGTTCTACAACAACCAGCTGCAGGGCACGCTGGCCGACCAGCTGGGCGCGACCGCGGGTTCGCAGGTGGCCGGTGGGCAGATCACCCCGTCGATGCTGGCGGAGCTGCCCGTCGCCGTCCGCACCGCGTTCATGGCAGCTGTCGACAACGGCGTGACGACGGCGTTCCTCGCTGCCGGCCTCGTCGCGATCCTGGCGATCGGCGCGGCACTGCTGGTGCGGGAGGTCCCGCTGCGCGGCAGCACACCCGCGGCCGAGCGGGAGCCGGTCATGGCCGGCTGAACCGGCAGTTCGACCACTCCCTTCGAAGGGGCCGACACCCGATCCGGGTGCCGGCCCCTTCGCGTGCCGGGCCGCTCAGATCGGCTCGGCTGATCCGGCCCCGGACCGTCCAGCGCGGCCGTAACGACGCCTGCCCACCGTCGCGACGATCGCCACCGGCACCGCCACCAGCGCCGACGCGGCGAACAAGATCGGGTAGCGACCCGCTTCCGCCAGCGGGGCCGCGGCCGCGGCGCCGACCGCACTGCCGAGGAACAGGCACGCCGCGAACAGCGCGACCGCCGTCGCCCGGTCGCCCGGCGCCATGTCCGTCGCCCAGGTCTGCAGGGTCGTGTGCAGGAACGCCCAGGACGCGCCGACGAGCAGGCCGGCGGCCGCGAGCGTCGCGACGCTGATGACGAGCACCGGCAGCACCCACGCGACCACCAGGCACGTCCCGCCGATCGCCGCCATCCCCGCCGGCGCGATGCGGGGCACGAGCGCCCGCACCAGACGGGACGAGCCGAGCGCGCCCACCCCGAACGAGGCCGCGACGAGCCCGGCGATCCCCGCCGAGAAGCCCAGCGACTGCACGGCCGGCGCCAGGTAGGTGAGCACGCCGAGCACCACCGAACCCTCGACGAGCACCACCACGAGGACGAGCCGACTCCACCCCGACCGCAGCACCCGTCCGATCGACCGGAGGGGCGAACCGATCACCGGTTCGCGCTCGGGCTCCGGCAGCCGGGCCAGCGCCACCCACAGACCGGCGGCCGCCGCGGCCGTCACCGCCGGAACGGCGCGCCAGCCCACGAGATCGGCGAGGAAACCCGCTCCGACCGTCGCGAGCGCGATGCCGAGCGCGGACGCCGTCAGGATCTCCGAGACGGGTTGCTGCCGGGTCGCCGCCGGCCACATGTCGCCGACGTAGACCAGCGTGGACGGCACGATCGCTGCGAAGCAGGCGCCCGCGAACACCCGGGCCACCCCCAGCACGACGATGTTCGGCGCGAACACCGAGACCAGCCCGGACAGCGCGGCACCGAGCAGTGCGACCCGCATCACCCGCACCCGTCCGATGCGGTCGCTCACCATCCCCCACACCAGCTGCATCAGCCCGTAGGCGAGGAAGTACCCGCTGGCGACGGCAGCTGCCGCGACCAGCGGCACGTCCAGGTCGATGCTGATCGCGACGAGCAGCGGCGCGATGGCGAACCGGTCGCAGTTGCTGGTGAACGTCGACAGCTGGAGCAGCCGCAACCGGCTCCGCTCCCCCGTGACCGGCGCTGGCCCCATTCAGCCATCATGCGACCTTGTCGTCCGCCCGGCCGACCGCAATGGTGTGGTGATGGGCACATCGCACCGCAACGTCAGCCAGGGCATGACGATGAGCGACATGGTCGCGCGGTTCGCCCGCACGAACCCCGACGGGGTGGCCTTGCGGGCCGGCGACGAAACGCTGACCTGGCACGAGTTCGACGATCGCGTCACTCGACTGGCGAACCTGCTGGCCACGGGCGGGGTGGCGCAGGGCGAGCGGGTGGCGGTGCTGGGGCTGAACAGCAGCGCCGTCGTGGTCGCGATGGCGGCGACCCTGCGGCTGGGCGGGATCTGCGTGCCGATCAACTTCAGAATGGTCGCGGCCGAGATCGCCTATCTCCTGGCCGACAGCGGCGCCGTCGCCGCCGTCGCCGATGAGCGGTTCCTCGGCGTCATCGACGCGGCCCGAGCCGAGGTGCCGGGGTGCGCGACGGTGATCCCGATCGGCGCGGACTGGACCGACCGGCTCGCCGCCTCGTCGGACACGGCGCCCGAGGTCGACGTCCCCGACGGCGATCCCGCGTTCATCATGTACACCTCGGGCACCACCGGCCGCCCCAAGGGTGCGGTGCTCACCCACCGCAACCTCATGCTGCACGCGTTCTCGAACGTCCTGCACATGGGCTCGGACGCGACGTCGGCCGTGTCGATGTCGGGCGCGCCGCTGTTCCACATCGCCGGCGTGAGCGGCTTCTACATCACCCTGGTCGGTGGCGGCACGACGGTGCTGACCCCATCGGGCGGGTTCGATCCGGCGCACATCGTCGACCTGCTGGAGCGCGAGCGGATCACCAGCACGTTCATGGTGCCGGCGCAGTGGGCCGCCGTGGTCGCGCTGCCGGGCATCGCCGACCGGGACCTGTCCGCGCTGCGCACCCTCTCGTGGGGCGCGGCGCCGGCGTCCACCACGCTCCTGCGGACGATGATCGACACGTTCCCGCAGGCCGACGTGGTCACGGCCTTCGGGCAGACCGAGTGCAGCCCCGTCACCTGCGTCCTGCGCGGCGAGGACTCCATCACCAAGATCGGCTCGATCGGGACGCCGATGCTCAACGTCGAGGTCCGGGTCGTCGACGACGAGATGAACGACGTGCGCCAGGGCGAGATCGGCGAGATCGTCTACCGCGGGCCGCTGGTCATGAGCGGGTACTGGAACAAGCCGGAGGAGACGGCGGCGGCGTTCGAGGGCGGCTGGTTCCACTCCGGCGACCTGGTGCGCGCCGACGCCGACGGCTACCTCTACGTCGTCGACCGCAAGAAGGACATGATCATCTCTGGCGGCGAGAACATCTACTGCGCCGAGGTGGAGAACGTGCTCGCCGCGCATCCGCAGGTGGGCGAGGTCGCCCTGATCGGTGTGCCGGATCCGCGCTACGGCGAGACGCCGCTCGCCGTCATCGCGCCGCGCGACGCGGCGAATCCGCCGACGGCCGCCGACATCGAGGAGTTCTGCCGCCGGCAGCTCGCCGCCTACAAGTGCCCGCGGGACATCGCGATCGTCGACGCGCTGCCCCGCAACCCGAGCGGGAAGGTCGTCAAGACGCAGCTGCGCGCCGCGCACGGCGGGGCGGGCATCGTCGCAGCACCTGCCGTTTAGGGTTCGAAGCATGACCGATCGCGACGATCCCGAGGAGTTCCGCGCGCTGGCGCACAGCGTTGTCGACTGGATCGCCGACTATCGCGCCGGCCTCGCGGACCGCCCCGTCCAAACTAAGGTGGAGCCGGGTTCGGTGCGATCGGCCCTCGCGCCGCTCCCGGAGCAGCCGCAGCCGTTCGACGCGCTGCTCGACGAGCTCGACCGGGTCGTGGTGCCGGCGTCGACGCACTGGCAGTCGCCCGCGTTCTACGCCTACTTCCCGGCCAACGCCTCGCTGCACTCCCTGCTCGGCGACATGCTTTCCGGCGGGCTTGGCGCCCAAGGGATGCTGTGGGCCACCTCGCCCGCGTGCACCGAGACCGAGCAGCACCTCATGGACGAGCTCGCCGCCGCGATGGCACTACCTGCTGAGTTCACCTTCGCAGGTGGAGGCGGCGGCACGATCGAGGACTCCGCGTCCTCGTCCGCCCTCGTCGCCCTGCTGGCCGCACTGCACCGGGGCGACCCCGACTGGCTCACCAACGGCGTCCGCGGCGACGAACGCGTCTACGTCTCCGCCGAGACCCACTCCTCGCTGGCCAAGGCCGTGCGGGTCGCCGGGCTGGGCGCGCGGGCGTTGATCGTGGTCGATGCCGAACCCGGCGGCCACCGCCTCTCCCCGGATGCCCTCGACACGGCCATGGCCGCCGACGTCGCGGCCGGGCTCCGCCCGATCCTGGTCTGCCCGACCATCGGCACGACCGCCACCGGCACCGTCGACCCGGTCCGCCGGATCGCCGAGGTCGCACGGCGCCACGGCGCCTGGGTGCACGTCGACGCGGCCTGGGCCGGGGTCGTCGCGCTGTGCCCCGAGCACCGCGACCTGCTCGACGGCATCGAGCTGGTCGACTCGTTCTGCACCGACGCGCACAAGTGGCTGCTCACGGGGTTCGACGCGTCGTTGCTGTGGGTGCGCGACGCCGCCGCGCTGCCGGCGGCGCTGTCGCTCACCCCGGAGTACCTGCGCAACGCGGCCTCCGAGTCCGGCGCGGTCGTCGACTACCGGGACTGGCAGGTGCCGCTCGGCCGGCGGTTCCGTGCCCTGAAGCTGCGGGCCGTGATCCACGCCCGTGGACTGGAGGGCCTGCGCGCGCACCTGCGCGGGCACATCGCGATCACCGAGGAACTGGTCGGCTGGGTGGCCGCCGATCCACGGTTCGAGCTGGCCGTGCCGCGCTCGCTGGCGCTGGTCTGCCTGCGCGTCCTGACGGGCCGCGGGCCGGCCGACGACGACGCGGCCACCCGGCGCGTGATGGAGCGGGTGAACGCTTCGGGCGCGGCGTTCCTCTCGCACGCGGTCGTGGACGGCCGGTACGTCATCCGCGTCGCGATCGGCGCGGTCACGACCGGTCCCGAGCACGTCAGGGCACTGTGGGAGCAGTTGCAGGCGGAGGCCGCAGCAGCCGTCTGACCTGCACCGACGTCACACACGGCTGGGCCCGTTCACACATGTTCCAACGTGTGTGAACGGGCCCAGCGGTGTGTGACGTGGATCTCCGGGGCTTCCGGCTCGGGCGATCGGGCGTGTTATCGTCCTCGACAGGTCATGAGTGCCAGCGTCAAGCCCCGGCTTGCTGGCCGGCAACCCTCCTCCGCGGTGGGGTGCTCCGGGTGACGACCCGGCCGCACGCGCCCGCGTGTCGGCAAGCGCGGACCCTTCTGCGGGTCCCTGGCATGGGAGACGCCATGACTGCCGCCCTGACCCGCCTGCCCGCCGTGCTCGGTACGGACCTCAAGGTCCCGCTCGTCACCGGCGCCCGCATCGACTACGCCAACCTCGATCTCGCCGCCAGCGCGCCGGCGCTCGCGTCCGTGGCCGAGCACGTCGCCGAGGTGCTGCCGTTCTCGTCCAGCGTGCACCGTGGCGCCGGCTACGCCTCGCAGGTGTGCACCTCGCTGCTGGAGACGGCGCGAACCACCATCGGCCGGTTCCTCGGTGCCCGCACCGACGACGCCGTCGTCATCACCCGCTCCACCACCGACGCGCTGAACCTGCTGGCCAGTGCAGTGCCGGGCCCGGTCCTGTGTCTGGACGTGGAGCACCACGCCAACCTGCTCCCGTGGGGCACGCACCGTCGCCTCACGGCCGCACCGACGATCGAGCAGACGCTGAAGGACCTGGCGGCCGCGCTCGCCGACGGGGAGTTCGCGCTGGTCACGATCACCGGCGCGTCGAACGTGACGGGCGAGGCGCTGCCGATCGCCGACGTCGTCGCGCTCGCGCACGCCGCCGGCGCCCGGGTGGCGCTGGACGCCGCCCAGCTCGCTCCACACCGCCGCGTCGACATCGCCGCGTGGGGCGTCGACTACGTCGCGGTCTCCGGGCACAAGCTCTACGCCCCGTACGGCGCGGGTGCGCTGGTCGGCCGCCAGGACTGGCTCGACGCCGCCCCGCCGTTCCTCGCCGGCGGTGGCGCCACCGTCGCCGTCGACGCCCGGTCGGTGCAGTGGGCCACCGGTCCGCAGCGGCACGAGGCCGGCAGCCCCAACGTGCTCGGCGCCGCCGCTCTCGCCCAGGCCTGCCGCACCCTCACCCCGGTCCTGGACGCGGCGGCGCCCGAGCACGAGCGCTCGTTGTCCGAGCAGTTGACCGCCGGGCTCGCGACGATCCCGGGAGTCACCGAACTCTCGATCTGGGCCGACTCGACCGACAAGGTCGGCGTCCACGCGTTCACCGTGGCCGACCGCCCCGCCGGCTACGTCGCCGCCTACCTCTCGGCCGAGCACGGCATCGGCGTGCGCGACGGCAAGTTCTGCGCGCACCCGCTGCTCGACCGCCTCAACCCCGGCTCCGGTGCGGCCCTGCGCGCCAGCATCGGGCTCGGCACCACCGCCGAGCACGTGGACCGGCTCGTCACCGCGCTCGACGCGCTCGTGCGCCGTGGAGCCCGCTGGACCTACGCCCCGATCGACGGCCGCTGGGCCCCGACCCCCGACCCGCGCCCGCGCGACCCGTTCGGCATCGGCGCGTAGCTCGACATCATGTCCAGGGGACGCCGTCCAGCTCGGTGATCGCCTGGTCGAACGCGTCGGCGACTCCCGAATCGACGAGCCGCGCGAACAGCGGGTCGCCGTCGGCCGCCAGGTCCCTGATCCCTTGGGCATGAGCTGCTGTGCGTGCACGGACGGCGTCGAGCAATGTGCTGACGGATCCGGTGAAGCCGTAGGCGTCGAGCAGCAGCCGGAGCCGTCGAGGGCGGGCAGCGAAGTCGGTGAAGCCCTCCGCGGCGACGACGCGGCGCGCGTGCAGCGGCACCCAGGAGAAGGCGGTGAAGGCGAGATCCCAGATCGGCTGGCACGGGGAGGCGAAGTCCCAGTCGATGAACCCGACCAGCCTGGGACGCGCCGTCGAGGTCCAGACGGCGTTGTACGGGGCGGCGTCGTTGTGCCCGATCACGTCGCCCGGTCGCCACTCCTGCCGGCCGGTGCGCCACACCGCTCCGGGGCCGGGCACGAAGTTGT
This sequence comes from uncultured Actinomycetota bacterium, assembly GCA_963727745.1. Lineage (GTDB taxonomy): Bacteria > Actinomycetota > Actinomycetes > Mycobacteriales > Pseudonocardiaceae > Pseudonocardia. The sequence continues at coordinate 218,631 of CAVSHL010000015.1, read as the reverse complement.
GCACCGCGTCGTGGTAGCTGCGCAGCCATCGGCCGACCTGCGCCAGCGCGTCGTTGGTGTGCACCCACCCGGGCCATGGCCGCGCGGTCCCTACGGTCTCCCCTTCCAGGAAGGTCAGGACTTCGCGGTCCAGGTCGTCGAGACCGAGCACGCGTGGCGCGCCGGCGAACCCGCGCTGTTCGAGATGGCGCAGCAGGTCGTGCACGGCCGGGCTCCACGGGCCGGTCGCACGGCGCACAGTGCCGTCGACGAGGACCGCTCCTCCGGCGTTCCCGCCGGGCAACTGCTCCTCCACCCGGGCAGCGTCGCACGGCGACCTCGCGTCAGGCGCGCAGTTTCAGTGCCGCGACCACGTGTGGCCAGGCGCGAGCGCCGAGCTCGGCATCGGAACGGGGATCTCCGCCACGGGCGAGCTCCGGCCGAGGGACCGGCGGCCCCTCTCCCGGCAACACCGCGCAGTGGCCCGCGCCCGGGTGCGTGACGACGATCGCCTCCAGGCCGTGCGCCGCGCGGCGGTCCGCGATTCGCGCCGCGTGATCGGCGCTGTCCCAGACGGCGTCGTTCTCGCCTGCCACGCAGATGACGGTGCCGTCGATCCGTTCGACCGGGATGGTCGCAGCCTCGACCCGCTCGACGAAGGTCCGCAGGCTCAGGGCGTAGAGCCCGCGGAACGACGGTGGACTGTCGGAGGGTTCCCAGTCCGGGTCGTAGGGGACGAACGGCAGCGCGCGGCCGCCGAGGGTCCACTTCGACCGCGGTGGCGCACTCAGCCCGTCGAAGCCGGGTCCCGAGTTGGCCCAGACGACAGCGCTCGGCGCCAATGCCACCACCGCGCTGACCCGCGGGTCGTGGGCGCCGATCAGCAGCGCGGCCTCCGCCCCGTACGACAGTCCGACGATCGCGAGCCGATCACACTCCGGGGCAAGCCGGTCGAGGGCGCCGAAGAACGTCTCGAGCGGGACCTCGCAGGCTCCCGGTGGTTGTCCAGGATCACCGAACCAGCGGATCGAGCAGGCCAGCGCGCCGTGCCGGGCCAGCAGCGCGGCACGCTCGGCGTCAATGCGCCCGCTCGAGCCGAGGAGTACCAGTACCCCGGTTCCCGCCGGTTCGTCGGGACGGACCAGAACTCCCGTCGGTCCGGTCAGCTGATCGGTGCGCACCGATCAAGCGATATCACGCCAGTGGCAGTACGTGCGATCCCAACGCCGGGAGCACCGGCTCGCACGGCAGCGCCTTCGCCGCGCCCGGATCGAGCGCGTTCAGGATGATCTGACCGGTGCGGCGCGTGCTGATGATCGCCAGGTGGTCGGAGAGATCGACCGCGCACCCGTCCTGGACGACGATGTTGGTGGCGCCGTCGAGCCGGCCGCTGGTGTACGGGATGACGGCCTCGTCGTAGCGGGTCATCACGGTCGTGTAGCGGACGCCGTCGACCTTCGTGCCGGCCTCGTGCATGCGCGTCAGGTACGGCGAGCCGGAGATGAACTGCGGGCACGATCCGCACGCCACGCCCACCACGGCCGCGGCCGGTTCGCGCACGCCGAGGGCGTCGGCGACCTCCTTGGTCGGCAGCGGTGCGGCGGCCGTGCCGTCGTACAGCGGTGTGACGGCGACGTAGTCGTCGGTCTTCGCGGCGCCGCCGAGGAACTGCAGCCAGTACTGCGGCATGAGCGTGCCCTCGGAGTGGCCTACCAGGTCGACCTTCTCCGCGCCGGTGGCATCGAGCACGCGGGTGACGAAGGCGTCCAGCTCGCGGGCGCTGTCCTCCATGGGGGTCAGCCCGCCGACCTGGTCCTGCGGGTAGCGCGCTCCCGGAGACACGCCGTAGGTCAACGCGAAGACGCAGTACCCGTTGTTGGCCAGCAGCGGCGACACGGTGCGCCAGTTCGTCGTCTTCGACCCGATCAGCCCGTGCACCAGCACCACCGGGTCGGGATGCTCGGCGCCGGGGTGGCAGTTCCAGTCGTTGGCGCCGGGCGGGTCGGTGTACGGCGAGGTGACCAGATGGGTCAGCGCGGTGGTGAACCCGTACGGGACGGGCAGCGGTTCCGGCTCATCGGCCGCCGCCGGTGCCGCCATCGCGAGCGCACCCGCGAGCGCTGCCGCGCACAGAACTGCCCAACGACCACGCTGTCGTCTCCCCATGGCCGCGCAACGAGCCGACCGTACCGATGGTTACGGGTTCTCACCTGCGGAGGTCTGCGGGATGTGCTGGCGGAGGAGCACCCGGCTGCCGCGGTCGTCGAAGTGGATGAGCACCGACTCGACCATCGTGCTCATCAACCCGATGCCGCGCGAGGCGTCCGCGGCGGTCTCCGGGACCTGCTGCGCGTCGTCCGCCGGTGCTCGCCAGCGGCCGTGGTCCACGACCTCGATCGAGAGGGTGCCGGGCTCGGTCCAGAGCGTCAGCTCCACCCGCCCCGACTCGCCGGGCCCGTACGCGTGCTCGACGGCGTTCGACACCGCCTCGTCCACGGCGAGCACGACGTCCGCCGTCTCCTGGTCGGTGAGCCGCAGCGGCGCGACCCAGTCGGCGAGCTGGTGCCGGATCACCGACAGTTGGACGGGATCCGCGGGCCAGCTGCGATGGACGAACTCCACGTGCCCGGGTGGCTCCATGCGCCCGGTGTTCCCTGCCCCACCCCTGCTCGAAACTCCGTTCGCCGCAGCCGATCGCCCGTTCGCGGTCCTGATCACCAACTCGCGGCGCCCCGTACGGACGTGGGTCCGGGCTGTAGCCCCAGACGTGCACGTGCCGCGCGAAGATCCAGCGTGCGCTCGTACCCGAGGTGGCTGATCGCGTAGCGGGACAGCCGCAGTGGCCGGGTCGGTCCGGCGACCGCTTCGGCGACCACCGCTGCACCCCACGCCGCCGCCGGAGGCACCGATCGGATCCGGGCGGCGATCCCGCGCTCGGCCAGCAGCTCGGTGAGCACGTCGGCGAGCACGACCGGTTCGGCGTCGCCGACGTTGTAGACCCCCGGCGGACCGGTGCAGCCCAGGAGCGCAGCTTCCGCGAGCGTGCTGTTCGCGGTCAACGTGTGCCGGCTGCGGCCGCCGCCCGGGAGCCACAGGACGCTGCCGCGCACCGCCCCCAGCACCCGTGGCAGCAGGGTCGTGTCGCCCGGGCCGTACACCGCGTGCGGACGCAGCACGACGGAGTCCGTACGGTCGGTGAGCAGCCGTTCCGCCGCCGCCTTCGACGCCCCGTACGTCGTCAGGTACCGCCGGACCGGCGCGGCGTCCTCGGTCGCCATGATCGTCGGGACGAACGGGTCGTACACGCTGGCCGACGAGATGTGCACCAACCGCACGTCCGGGAACGTCGCGACGACGTTGCGGGTGCCCAGCAGGTTCGCGCGCCAGATCGGCCCGGGATCGCCGTGGTCGGTGACCGCGGCCGCCGCGTGCACGACCGCGTCGACGTCGGGCGGATCGGCCAGCGGACCGGCCGCGACGTCCCACTCGCGACGGGTCAGCGCATGCACCTGCCAGCCGCGTTCACGTGCTGCCGCCACGACGGCCCCACCGACGAACCCGGCCGCCCCGGTCACCGCGATGCGCATCAGGCGACCATCGCCCGCCGTGCCGGCCCGCTCTCCTTCCTCATGCACGGCGGTTCCCGGCGGGGAGTGCTTGGCTCGCGTGTCCTTCGAGGACTGAGATGAGACGGCGCCCCCGCCGGGCCCCGGCGAGAGCCGACGCCCAGGAGGATGTGGTCCCGCGAGGATTGGTTCATCAGCACGACGCAGCGCTTTCCCGGTCCGCCGAGCATCATGGTCGCGACGGATGGAGGACAGGTGCTGGGAATCGGCATCGACTGGGCCGAAGAATTTCACGACATCGCTCTCGGAACACAGGACAAGGGAGTGATCGAGCAGTTCCGTATCGACCACGGCCCGGCCGGGGTGACGGCGCTGATCGAGCGGGCGCTGCGCATCGAGCCCGACCCGGCCGAGGTCCGCGTCGTCCTGGAGACCCGCCACGGCCTGCTGGTCGAGGCACTGCTCGACGCCGGGTTCACCGTGATTCCGGTCGACCCCGACCTGGTCGCTCGACGGCGCGGTCCGGCCCGGAAGAAGGACGACGCCGAGGACGCCCGGATCTGCTGTTTGCTCGCCCTGGACCGTCACGCCGCGCTCAAGACGCTGATCCCGCACGGGGAGATCGGTGGGGAGCTGCGCGCGATCGGCCGCGACGACGAACGCGCCGCTCGCGATCAGCGCCGGCTGCTCAACCGGCTGCGCGCGGACCTGCAGACCACCTACCCCGCCGCCCTGACCCTGGCCGGGAAGGAGTTGGGGGCGCCCACGGTGTTGCGGTTGCTGGAGCGCTGGCCCACCCAGCCCGAGCTGGCCGGAGCCTCTCGCGGCGACCTGGTCGAGTTCGCCCGGGCAGGCCGCCACGGCTGGCCCGAGCGGTTCGCCGACCGCGTCGCCGCGGCGCTCTCCGCGCCGTCGTTGCCGACCCGGGACTACCTCGTGCGCGCCAAGGCTGCCGGGATCCGGTTGGCCGCGGTCCAACTCCTGGCCCTGCACGAGGCCCGCCGCGGCTGGGAACACCGGATGGCCGAGCTGCTGTTGGGCGGTCCACGCACTGGGCAATTGAATCTCTGCACTCATCAGGGCGTTCTAGAGAGGACTCACGTCGCCACCGCACGCACCTAGACGTAAGGGGTTGACAGAGGATTCTCATCGCGCCAGCACCGCGCGGAGGGCGGCCCGGTCGGGTTTGCGGGTCCGGCCCCGCACCGGGATGGCCTCGACGAGCACGATGTCGTCGGGCAGCGCGGAGGCGTCGATCATGTCGGGCAGCCGTGCCCACAGCCGCGCCACCACGTCGACGGCGCGGTGCTCCGGCACCACCGCGAGCACCACCCGCTCGTCCCCGACGGGATCGGGGAGCCCGACCATGACGGCCTCGGCGACCCCGGGCAGCCGCGTGATCGCCGGCTCGTACAGACCCGGGTAGATGTTCACGTGCCCACGGATGATCATGTCCCTGGCGCGGCCGACGAGCACGATCCGCCCGTCGTCGAGGCGGGCGAGGTCGCCCGTCGCGTGCTCGGTGAACGGCGGTGCGCCGAGGTACCCGCGGGCCATGTTCGGCCCGCGCACCAGCAGCTCACCATCCGGCCCGACGCGGGCGACGACACCGGGCAGCGGCGCTCCCACGAGATCGCCCTGCCCGTGGTGGGCGATCTTCTCCGCGGCCGTCGCGATCGCGACCGGCAGGATCTCGGTCATCCCGTACACGGCGAGGAACTCGACGTCCGGCAGCGCCGCGGTCGCGCGGGCCAGCAACGACGGCAGCACCGGCGCCGCGCCGAGCAGCACCTGCCGCAGCCCGGGCGGCAGCTGCACCCGGCTGGCCTCGATCGCGTCGAGCACGGCGGCGAGATCGGCCGGCACCAGGAACGTGTGAGTGGCACCGGCCAGCCCGCGCGCCAGCTCGTCCGGCGAGGCACCGGGGGCGAACCCGTAGGGCGGCATGCTCCAGTGCGCGCCACCGACCAGCGCGGGTAGCCCGAGCAGGAACTGGTCGGTGTGCACCCGCGTGCCGGGCCCCAGCGCGCACCGCGTGGCCAGCACGTCCAGCGCGGCGCCGAGCGATCCGCGGGTGTGGACGACCGCCCGTGGATCGGCGGTCGTCCCGGAGGTGAAGACCACGACGGCGTCCTGCTCGGGCGCGTCGGCGATCTCGATCGACGTGCCGGGGCGCTGCAGCGCCGCGAGAGCGAGCGCGCCGCGGGGCACCCCGGGCAGCCATCGCCCGGCCCGCACGTGCCGCACGGGCAGCGCGCCGTAGTCGGGCAGCAGCACGCCCCGCCGGCGAGCGAGCGCCCGCACCGGCCACCGACCGGCGGCGTAGAGCACCGACTCGGCCGCCGCCCAGCGAGGCGCGGCCAGCTCGGTGCGCGCCGCGAACAGCTCCGGTCCGACACCGGGATCGACGAACACCACCGTGCCGCCGGCGGCGGCCACGCCGAGCGCGAGCACCACCGCGTCCGGGGACGGGCGCACCGAGAAGAGCATCCGCTCCCCCGGCCGCAGCCCGGCCGCGCGCAGCCGGCCCGCCACCGCGCGGATCCGGGCGGCCAGGTCGGCGTAGGCGAGCGTGCGCCCGCCCGGCCCGGTCAACGCCGGCGCGACGGGCCACCGCTCCCCCGCGCGCAGGACCGCCGTCACGACGTCAGGCACGCTGCACCACCAGTTCTCGATAAGCTGGGATCAGCACCCGGCGGGCCGCCCGGCGCCGGACGATCCGCAGCGGCGCCGCCGCGACCAGCACGTCGAGCAACGTGCGGATCTCGGCCAGCGCCAGTGGCATGCCCAGGCAGAAGTGCGGGCCCGCGCCGAACCACAACCCGGCGACGGACGGCGTCGGCGTCCGGGCGGGATCGAAGTCCGGCCGGCTGCCGCGCGCCGCCGAGACCGTCGCGATCACGATCCGCTCCCCCGGCCGCACCGCAAGGTCGCCCACGGACGCCGGCGCAGCCACGCTGCGCAGCATCACCGGCGACGGGACGGTGACCCGCAGCGCCTCCGCGATCACGGTGTCGCTCGATCCCGGATCGTCCGCGAGCCGCTCGAGCCAGCCCGACTCCGCGACGAGTGCGGCCAGCCGCGGCACGAACGACACCAGCGTCTCGGTGCCGGTCAGCGCGAACGCCGCCACGGCACCCAGCGCCTCTTCCCCGGTGAGTCCCAGCTCGCGCATCCGGCCGGGCACGGTGCCCGGATCGCCGGCGCGGTACGCGGTCGTCGCCGGGCCGGTCAGTGCCGCCATCGCGGTCCGCCCGCGCTCCACCTGCGGCGGGGTGAGCCGCGGCCGTGCCAGGCGCACCATGCCGGTGATCGCGGTGGCCGCGGCGAACGCGTCCGCCGATCTCCCGGCATCCAGGCCGACCAGCTCCGCGATGACGGCCCCGGCGAGGCGTTGCGCCTCGGTGACGACGTCGACGGTGCCGCCCGCGTCCAGGACGGATCGCATGCCGGCCACCTGGTCCGCCGCCACCCGCGTGCACAGCTCCTGGACTGCGCGGGGCGTGAACAGCGCCGCCAGCTTCCGGCGCAGCTGCGCGTGGGCCTCGCCCTCCATGTTGAGCAGCACCGTGGGGCCCACCACGGGCGTCCACAGGTCGGCCGGCGAGCCCGGACCGGTCTTGGTGAAGCGGGCGGTGTCGAGCAGGACCGTCCGGGCGATGTCCGCGTCGCTGACCACGATCCCCACCCGCGGGACCCGAACCACCGGGCCGAGCCGGGCCACCCCGCGGATCAGCGGATACGTGATCGGGTGGGCGCCGAGCCACACGCGCGTCTCGGGTCTCACCGGATGTCCACGTGCTCGGGCCGGTACCGGTGATCGGCGTACCAGCCGAGCGTGCGGCGCAGTCCCCACGCCTGCACCCGCCTCGACGAGCCGCGCACCACCACGTCCCGGCGGTAGCCGTACGCGGAGGTCAGCGGGCGCACCGCGTTGACCAGCGCCCGGTCCTCGTGGAGGTCCTGGATGCGGGTGCGCGGGAAGCCGCCGGCGCGCAGGTACAGGTCCGCGGTGATCGCCATGTTGCAGCCCGGGGCCATCAGGTACGGCCCGAGCGCACCCTCGATCCGGTTGCCGCGCCGGTAGCGACCGAACGTCGCTGCCACCGCCACTGCACCCACGAGCACTCCGCGCTGCCACGCCGGCAGCCCCTCGTCGAGCCGGGGCAGCAACCGCCCGGCCACCAGCTCCAACCCGTCGGCGAACGCCGCGCGCGTCCGCGCCGTCCAGTCGGGAGCGGGCAGGCAGTCTGCGTCGGTGCGGGCCAGCAGCGCCGCACCGGCGGTGATCGCGTGGCGCATGCCGGTGTCGGCCGCGGCGCCCGTCCCCCGCTGCTGCTCGGTGATCACGGTGACCCACGGCCGATCGGCGGCGAACGCCCGCGCGATCTCCGCGGTGGTGTCGGTGGACGCGTTGTCGACCAGCACGAGGGAGAAGTCCCGGTCGACCTGGGAGTCCAGCGCGGAGAGCGTGGCCGGCAGTGCGCGCTCCTCGTCGAACGCGGGCACCACCACGGCGAGCCTCACAGTCGGACCACCGTGATGCCGAGCGACACCCCGCCCGCGAGTCCGACCAACGCCACCAGGTCGCCAGGTCCCGCCCGACCCAGCTCGATCGCCGTCACCAGCTGGACGGGCAGGCTGGCCGAGGCCATGTTGCCGTGCTCGCCGATCGTCACCACGAGCTTGTCACGCGGCACCCCGGCCCGTTCGACGAACACATCGAGGTAGGGCCGCGACACCTGGTGCACGCACACCACCGCCATGTCCGCCCAGGTCAGGCCCAGGCCGGCCAGGGTGTCGTCGAGGATCCCCGTCCCGATCCCGAGGAACGCCCTCTTGATCCGGGCCGCGTCCATCGCGAAGTAGGTGTGCTCGACGTCGCGCGGATGTGCCGAGCCTCCCGTGCCCAGCGTGCCGGCCGGCCAGTGCCGCGAGTCGGCCGTGAACGCGCTGGCCAGGATTCCGTCCCCCGGTGTGACGAGCAGGGCTGCGCCCGCGTCGGAGAGCGTGTAGCCGGCGAAGGAGCGCAGGAACGTCCCGAGGTTCGGCACCTGCCAGCGCACGGCCCGCGACGGCGCCTCCCCGCTGGCCACCAGCACCCGCCGGTAGCGGCCGGTCTCGACCATCGCCGCGGCGACCTCGAGCCCGTTGAGGACGCTGTTGCAGGCGTTCTTGACATCCATCACGGGGCAGCGCAGGTCCAGCTTGGCCGCCACGATGTGGGCGGTCGCCGGCTCCACCATGTCCTGGCTCGCCGACGCGAACAGCAGCAGGTCGATCTCGTCCGGCCCGGTACCGGTCTCGGCGAGCAGCTTGCGCGCCGCCGCGACCGCGAGGTCCGACGCCTGCTCGTGCGCGCCCATGACGTGCCGGGCGGTGATCCCGGTCAGCCGGGTCACGATGCCCGCCGGCGGCCGGTACGGGCCGATGGCCCGTTCCAGCTCGTCGCTGGTCATCCGTCGCTCGGGCAGGTGGACCGCCACCCCGCCGATTCGTGCGCCCATGCCGGCACAGTAAGGGTGCCGAAGCGGGCGCAGACTCGGCAGAACTACGCGAGCGCCACCTTGATCACCTCGGCGTGTTCCGCCAGCAACGCCTCCGCCGCCGTCGCGCCCGTGGCCGCCAGGTAGGCATCGACGATCCGGTTGCCGGCCGCGTACCCGGCGCCGGTGGGCAGCCCGACGGGCGCGCCGCCGTACCGCGCCGCGTGGGCGTCGCCGTGCACCCAGGCTGTGAAGTTGTGCATGCCGGTGATGTCGAGCCCGCTCACGACCTTGGCGAACGCGTCGTCGTCGGCCAGCGGCGCGACCCCCACGCGGGCGCGGCCGAGCTCGTCGCCGTACAACTGCCGGGCGAACGCGTCCGCCAGCCCCTCGGCCACGACCTGCTCGCCCACCGTCACGGTCGCCGGATCCCAGAAGTCGGGCCGGGTCGTGTAGCGCAGGTTGTGGTTCAGCTCGTGCACCGCGGTGGCCTCGATCCGGTCCAGGTTCTCCGGGTACGGCCACACGTTCAGCAGCAGGTAGCCCGAGACGCCGCCGTTGGCGGTCATGCCGAGGCTCGGGCCCATGAGGAGCTCGTCACCGGGGTCCGCGAGCAGCAGCACCACGACGAGGTCGGGCACCACCACCTCGGGCACCGCAGCTCGCACGACCGGGACGGCGTCGTCGAGCGCGCGGGCGATCCGGCCCCACGCATCGGCGGCGTGCAGGGCCTCAAGCCCTTCGCGGCACCGCTCCTCGTCGCGGTCGATCGGGAACGCCGAGCTCATCGTGTGCAGCTGCACGACGTCGATCTCGCCGGGGAAGTACTTGTACATGCCCTTCGCCGGCTCGAGCATGGCCCGCAGCAGCTCCGGCCGGTCGGCCCGCGGCGCGTCGAGGATCTCCCGCATCGCCGGGTAGGTGTCGAGGACCGTGATCGTCATGCGAGCGACGCTATTGGTTGACGCAACGTCAACCGCAACTCTGATCTCGGTGCCAGTCCGAGCCCTGGTCAAGCGCGCACAGGCACCGTCACGAGTGCGTCCTCGGGTCGCGCCACCGCCGCGACCGCCCGCGGCGTGCCCAGCAGCACCCCGCCGACGATCACCACCGCCGAGACGAACTCGACGAGCGACGGCTGCTCCCCCAGCAGCAGCGCCGCCATGGCGATCCCGACGACCGGCACCAGCAGCGAGTACGGCGCGACGACACCGGCCGGGTGGCGGCGCATCAGGCTCGTCCAGATCCCGCTGCCCACAAGCGTGCCGAAGATCACCAGGTACGCGAACCCGACGAGACCGGGCACCGCGGCCGAGGTCGCAACGGCGGCGAACGCGGCAGGGCCTGCGCCGGGCCCTTCCACGACGAGCGAGAGCGCGAACATCGGGATCGGCGGCACCACCGCCATCCACAGCATCAGGTGCAGGGGGTTCACGCCCGGTGTGCGCAGGGCGAGCTTGCTCGCCAGGTTGCCCAGCGCCCACCCCAGCGCGCCGAGCACGGTGAGCACCACCGGGAGCAGCGCCGCTGTCTGCGCGCGCGAGACGGCGATGGCGGCGAGCCCGACCACGGCCAGCCCGATGCCGACGGCCTGGCGGGGCCCGATCTTCTCCCGCAGCAGCACCGCGCCCAGCAGCACCGTGAAGGGGGCGGAGGCCTGCAGCACGAGCGACGCGAGCCCGGTCGGCATGCCGACGTCCATCGCGATGAACAGGAAGATGAACTGCACGGTGCCGAAGCCGAGCCCGTAGCCCACGAGCCACTTCAGCGGCACCTGCGGCCGGGGCACCAGCAGGATGGCGGGGATCGCCAGCACCGCGAACCGCAGCGCGCCGAGCAGCAGCGGCGGGAAGAGGTCGAGCGCTTGGTGGATGGCGATGAAGTTGCATCCCCAGAGGACGGCAACGAAGACGGCGAGAAGACGGTCGCGCAAGCTCACGCCTCCACAGTGAGCGCGCGAGTCCTGTAAGACCAGCGAATAGAACTGAAACGTCTGTTCAGCATTGCTTCACAGTCAGAAGGCGGACGATCCTGGCCCGCAACACGCGTTGCAGCAGCACGGGGTACAGGTGGAACGCCACCGTCGCCAGACCGAGCCACAGCACGGCGGACAGGTCTCCGCACAACGCCGCCACGGCCACGCCGGCCGCACTCGCTCCGGCCACGACCAGGTGGCAGAACTCCGACAACCGGGTCTGCCGGGCCAGCTCGGCGAGCCCGGCGCGCGTGCCGTCGAAGCCGCGCTGCTGAGTGATCACCCGCTCCCAACCGACCAGCCGCAGCAGTGCCCGGAACGGGCCCGTCCCGGCGCGACGCCACACCCGTTCCTCCCAGCTGCGCACCGTGAACCACCCCGCAGTGAGCGCCGGCTGCCGCACCGCCACCGCGACGCTGATCCACGCCATCGCGAGCAGGTGCGAGACCAGTGCGAACGTCGGACCCGACGGCCCGACGACCACCGCCACCAGGCCGACCGCGGCCGCGGCCAACACCCCACCCACGACGATCCGCAGCCACCCCCGCACGCGTCCACCCTACGAAGCGGCGTCCGTACGATTCCGCCATGGACGTGCAGCGACTGCGGGTGCTGCGCGAGCTCGCCGACCGCGGCTCGGTCACCGCCGTCGCCGCGGCGCTGTCCTACACCCCGTCCGCGATCTCGCAGCAGCTGAAGATCCTCGGCGCCGAGGTCGGGCTCGTGCTCACCGAGCCCGACGGGCGCGGCATCCGGCTCACCGAGGCAGGGCTGGCGCTGGCCGCCGAGGCCGAACACGTCCTCGCTGCGCTGGCCAGGGCCGACGCCGCAGTGGAACGGCTGCGCGCCGAGCCGCGCGGCCAGGTGCGGATCGCGCTGTTCCAGTCCGCGGCCCGGATGATGGTGCCCGGGCTGCTCGCGCGTCTCGACAGCGAACCCGGACTCCAGCTCGTGGTGCGTGACGTCGACATGGTGCCGTCGCAGGTGCCGGCGCTGGCCGCCGAGTTCGACATCGTCGTGAGCCACCGCGACGAGCACACGGACCCGCCGCGGTACGTGACCGAGGGCCGCTGGCAGGTGGAGCCGCTGCTGCGCGAGCCCCTCGACGTGGTGCTGCCCCGGGAGCACACCCTGGCCGGTCGGAGCGGCGTGGCGCTCGTCGAGCTGGCCGACGAGGCGTGGATCGGTGTCCGGGTCGGATGGCCCGTCGACGACGTGCTCCGCTCGTTGGCCATGCAGACCGGCACCGCCCCGCGCGTGGTGCAACGGCTCAACGACTTCTCCGTGACCGAGGAGTTGATCGCGGCCGGGCGCGGGATCGCGCTGCTGCCGCGGTGGTCCACCGACCTGCGCGACGGCCGTCTGGTGCACGTGCCGATCACGGGCGTGCGCGCGGCGCGGCTGATCGAGGCGGTGCTGCGCCCCAGCGCGGCGCAGCGTCCCGCGGTCGCCGTGGTGCTGACCGCCGTGCGCGCCGAGGCGGCCACCATCGCGGCCCGCTGAGATGGCGGCCGACCGGATCGCCGCCGCCGTCGCGCTGCAGGAACGCCTCGCCCCGCAGGTCCGGCACGTCCCACCGCCCGGGTTCGCGCCACGGATCGCCGCCGGGGGCGACGTCGCCTACGCCGGCAGCGGGGCCGACGTCGGGCCCGTCCGGGTCGCAGCCGCGGTGGTCTGCGTCGACGTCGCGACGGGCGTCGAGGTCGACTCGGCCATCGCGACCGGCGTCACCGACTTCCCGTACGTGCCCGGCCTGTTCGCCTTCCGCGAGCTGCCGGCCCTGCTCGACGCGATCGGCGCCTTGCGCACGGTGCCCGACGTGCTCGTCGCCGACGGGCACGGCATCGCTCATCGGCGCCGGTTCGGGCTGGCCAGCCATCTCGGTGTCGCCACCGGCCTGCCGACGATCGGGGTGGCGAAGACCCCGCCGGGCCCGTTCGCACCGCCCGCTGCCGAGCGCGGCGCCATCAGCCCGCTGCTCGTCGACGGCGAGGAGGTCGGTGCGGTGGTGCGCACCCGCGCCGGCGTCAAGCCGGTGTTCGTGTCCGTCGGGCACCGCATCGACCTCGAGACGGCCAGTGACCTGGTGCTGCGGCTGTGTCGTGGCACCCGCCTGCCGGAGACGACCCGGCTGGCCGATCGCCGTTGCCGCGACGCGCTCGAGAATCTTCGGTCGGACACCCAACCGTAGACGTACGGACCCCGTCATACCCGTGGGTGGCCATAATCGGCGACCGTGCCGACCGAGGGGGAACACCGCATGACCGACGGATCCGAATACGAGATCATCCGCGCGCCGCGGGTGCGCTTTCCCGAGATCAGCCCGCGGGCCTACGAGCACCCGGCCGACAAGGGCGCGCTGGCGGGTCTGCGTGCGGTACCCGGCGTCTCCGAGGTGCTGAAGGCGGCCGCGGGCCTGTTCAGCGAGCGCGGCGAGCGGCTGATGGCGCTGGCGTCCGCGATCCGCGTCGGCGAGAACCAGTACCCGACGATCGACAAGCTCCGCCTGGAGTGCGCGGCCACGCTGGACCTGCCGGCGCTGCCCAACGTGTACGTGGCCCGATCGGCGGAGGCCAACGCGTTCGCGATCGGCATGGACCAGCCGTTCATCGTGCTGACGACGGATCTGGTCGAGGCGCTCGACACCGAGGCGCTGCGGTTCGTCGTCGGCCACGAGATGGGCCACATCCTCTCCGGCCACGCCGTGCTGCGCACGCTGCTCATCCGGCTGATCCAGCTGCAGGCCTCGATGTCGCTCGTGCCGATCGGCGCGCTGGGGCTGCGCGCCGTGATCGCGGCGCTGCGCGAGTGGTTCCGCAAGGCCGAGCTGACCTGCGACCGCGCCGGGCTGCTGTGCGGTCAGGACGCGCCGGCCGCCCTGCGCGCGCACGTGTACCTGGCCGGCGGGACCGACCTGTCCCAGATCGACATCCCGTCGTTCCTGCGCCAGGCCGAGGAGTACGAGCAGACCGAGGACATCCGCGACAGCATCCACAAGTTCCGCAACGTGGAGCTGATGACGCACCCGCTCGCCGTCGTGCGGGCCGCGCAGCTGCAGCGGTGGTCCGCCAGCACGGAGTACCGCCAGATCCTGGCCGGTGACTACCCCCGCCGCGGCGACGAAGACCCCGGTTCCACGTTCATGGACGACATGCGCGGCGCCGCTCGCTCCTACCGCGACGGCGCCGTCCAGTCGACCGATCCCCTGCTCAAGGTGCTCAGCGATGTCGGGGCCGGGGTGAGCGACGCGGCGGGCCGGCTCTTCCGCGGCTTCACCGGCGGCAACGGTGGCGACAACGGCGGCGAGCGGCCCGAGGCCGACAAGAACTGACCGCCGCTCGCCTCATTGCAGGCAGAACTCGTTGCCCTCGGGGTCCTGCAGCACGATCCACCACCCCGTCGGCTCGTTCATCTCCCGCAGCATCCGCGCCCCGGCGCTGACGAGCTGGTTGGCGTGCCGGCGCACGGCGAAGCGCCGGTCCGCCGCGCCGTGGCCGGAGTTGACGTCGAAGTGCAGCCGGTTCTTGGTCGCCTTGCCCTCGGGCACGCGCTGGAACAGCACCCGCGGGCCGGCACCGGACGGGTCGACGATGGCGGTGTACTGCTCTTCGTCGTCCTCGTCGATGTAGCCGGGCCGCGGGGACTGCTGCACGTACCCCAGCGCGAACGCCCAGAAGGCGGCGAGCCGTCCGGGGTCGCGCGCGTCGACGGTGATCTGCAGCGGAATCGCCATACCGGCAGTATCCGTCAGGGCACTGCGTCGGGTGCGCCATTACGGTGGTGCTCGATGCGCGACGATGCGACCACCGTGCTGCACGATCCGTCCACGTACGTGGACGGCGTCCCGTTCGACGTCCTGGAGACGCTGCGGCGCGGCCAGGGGATCGTCCGCGTCGGCGAGCCCGAGCAGGCCGGCTGGCCGGAGGGGCCGGGCTACTGGCTGGTGCTGCGGCACTCCGACGTCACCGAGGTGCTGCGCGATCCGGGCACCTTCTCCTCGCACGCCGGTGGCACCCAGATCCGGGATCCGGGCACCGCCACCGACCTCGCCTACGTGCGCCGCATGATGCTCAACATGGACCCGCCGGAGCACTCCCGGCTGCGGCGGATGCTCGCCCGCTCGTTCACCCCGCGCGCGGTCGCGGCGCTGGAACGGCGCATCGCCGGGCACAGCCGCAGCATCGTGGACCGGATGCTCGCCGGCCCCACCGCGGTGGATCTGGCCCGTGAGGTCGCGGCCGACCTCCCCCTGCTGACGCTGGCCGACGTGCTCGGCGTGCCGGCGCAGGACCGGTGGCTGCTCTACGACTGGTCCAACCGCGTCATCGGCTGGCAGGACCCCGACTACGCGGTCAGCGCCGCGTTCGACGCGTCCCGCGGCTCCGACATGGCAGCGGCCGCCGTCGCTCTGCGCCCCGCACCCGGGCCGGACGGGCGGATGCCCGATCCGCGCAGCCGCGCCGGCATGCCCGACCTGTACGCCTACGCGGCCGCGCTGGGTGCGCGGAAGCGCGCCGAACCCGGCGAGGACGTCATGTCGATCCTGATGGCCCAGCGCGACGACGCCGGCGGGGACGTGTCGATCGAGGAGTTCGAGAACCTGTTCTGGCTCTTCGCCGTCGCCGGCAACGAGACGCTGCGCAACGGCATCCCGGGCGGGATGGTGGCGCTGCTCGCCCATCCCGACGCCCAGCGCGCGCTGCGCGCGGATCCGGCGCTGGTGCCCGACGCCGTGGAGGAGATGCTGCGCTGGTGGACACCGGTCATGGTGTTCCGCCGCACCGCCACCGCGCCGGCCGAGATCGCCGGACAGCCGATCGCGGCCGGCGACAAGGTGGTCGTGTCGTTCATCGCGGCCAACCGTGACGAGACGGTGTTCGACCGGCCCGACGCGTTCGACATCGGCCGTCGACCGGCCGGGCACCTCACGTTCGGGCAGGGCCCGCACTTCTGCCTCGGGGCCCACCTGGCCCGCCTGCAGATGCGCACCCTGTTCACCGAGCTGCTCACCCGCACGTCCTGGCTGGAGGCCGACGGCGAGCCCACCTACCTGCGCTCCAACTTCCAGCGCGGGGTGAAACGGCTGCCGGTCCGCTGGACGGCGTAAGAGCGTCCGGCAAATGAGGGTTCGTGCAGCGTGCGGCGTCCAGGTGGTTCCTCGCAAGGCGCCGCCCGCAGCTCATGCCGGGGCATTTGCAAGGGCGGCAACGCCGCGAGGGGCCGCCTGGGCGCCGCACGCTCGGACCCTCATTTGCCGGGCGCTCTACATCAGGTGGGTCGCAGGCGGCGCGGCAGCTTGGCGACCACGGCGTCGTAGGACGCGTCGACCAGCTCGTGCAGCTCGTCGTCGGGCACCGCACCGTCGAGGGTGATCGCGTTCCACCCGTAGCGGCCGATGTAGGCGCTCTGCGTGACGCTGTCCGGGTACGCGTCGCGCAGCTCGGCGGCCTCGTCGGCGTCGCGTCCGCACTTCAGGCTCACGCCGGTGCCGGAGCCGAGGAACGCGAAGACCTTGCCGCCGACCTTCGCCACGAGGTCGCCCTCCCATGGCTCGTCCGGCTCGGCGCCGGGCTTGGCCAGGCAGTAGGCGACCAGCTCGTCGTGGGTCATCCGACACGTTCCCGACGCCGCCAGATCACCCACAGCCCGACGAGCAGCAGCACGGTGAACCACACGTAGGTGCTGCCGACGACCTGCTGCCACGGCGACCAGGTCAGCTCCACGTCCCCGGCACGGGGCAGGCCGAGGCGGTGCGGAGCGACCACGAACACAACCGCCATGAGACCGGCCGCCCACCACCAGCCGGCCGAGCGCAGCCGCGCCGCCGTGGCCACGGCCACCAGGAGCGCGGGCGCGATCCACACCCAGTGGTGCGACCACGACGTCGGCGACACGAGCAGCCCGAATCCCGCGGTCACCACCATCGCCAGCGGCGCGGGCGCCCGCGCGATCACCGGGGCGACGATCACGAGCAGCGCGAGCGACAGCGCCACCCACAGGACGGTGCGCGCGGTGCCGTCGATCCCGGCACGCACCAGCACGGCCTGGAAGGTCTGGTTGGTGAAGAACGGCGAGGCGCTGATCCCGGCCGCCGGGTTGTCCAGCCAGAACCGCAGCGACGCCACCGGCGCGATCGCGAACGCCAGCGCCGTCGAGACCACCCCGGACGCCGCTGCGACGGCGGCTGCCCGGTAGTCCCGGCGGAGCAGGAAGTAGAGCACGAACACCGCGGGCGTCAGCTTCACCGCGGCCGCGATGCCGATCAGCACACCGCGCGGCCAGCGCGACGACCGCGCCATCAGGTCGATCGCGACCAACGCCATCAGGATCAGGTTGATCTGACCGAACTCGATCGTCTGCATGACCGGTTCCAGCGCCATCGCCGGGAGCCCGGCCACCGGATGGTCGAAGTCGATGTCCTTGCCCGGCTGCACGGCCATCGCGAGCGGCAGCAGGATCGACGTCACGGAGATCGCGCCGGCAGCCCCGCCCGACGGCCACAGCCGCCGCGCCGTCACGTACAGGACGGCGCCCAGCGCGAGCGTCGACAGCGCGAGCAGCAGGACCCAGCTCGCCGTCCACGGCACGACCGCGAGCGGCACCATCAGCAGCGCAGCGAACGGCGGATAGATGAAGGGCAGAGCGATGTGCCCCGCCGTCTCCGGCAGCGGCCCGTACATGTCGCCGCCCGACAGCCAGGCCTGCACCCCGAACCGGTACACCTCGAGATCGATGTGGCGGCCACCGGTGTGCGCCACCACGCCCGCCAACACCAGTGCGAGCAGCGGAACGGTGACGGGCAGGACGAGCTGCGGACGGCGCAGCAGGTCGAGCAGCCGCTGAGATTGCGCCGTCACGGTCACGTACCTCACGGTAGCGCCAAGTGTCGACGCACGGTCGAGCGGGCGGTGCGCGGACCCGGGAAGCCGCAGGTAGACGACCGCCCGACGACCCGGACGGCACCTCGGCCACCACATCCGCGCACCCGCAACAGTGCCTCGTCCGCGGGTCACGGCACGATGGAGGTGGAGGTGATCGGGGATGTCGATGGATCGTGGCTCGTGGGAGGAGCGCTGGTCACAGGCTCTTCGCGAGCACGGCGACCGGATCGCGACGATGCCGCCGAACCCGCGGCTCACCGACGTGGCCGCCGGCCTGCCCGCAGGGCGCGCGCTCGACGCGGGCTGTGGGCACGGCGCCGAGACGCTCTGGCTGGCCGCCCGCGGCTGGACGGTCACCGCGGTCGACTTCTCCGCGACCGCACTGGCGCACGCGCGGTCGACCGCCGAGACGCTCGGGGCAGACATCGCGGCACGCGTCGACTGGGTCGAGGGCGATCTCGGCACGTGGACCCCGCCGCCGGCCGGGTACGACCTCGTCGTCTGCCTCTACGTCCACGTCGCCGGATCCGTGACCGAGCTGGCGCAGCGCATGGCGACCGGCGTGGCACCCGGCGGAACGCTCCTCCTCGTCGGCCACCGCCCGATCGACCCGGCGACCGGGGCAGAGACACCCGCAGCCGGTCAGGTGCAGGTCTCGGTCGCGGAGGCGCATGCTGCGCTCGACCGCGACCGGTGGGAATTCGTGGTCGCGGAGGACCGTCCACGGGCTGTGGCCGGTACCGGCGTCGACGCCGTCATCTGCGCCCGTCGGACGGTATGACGGTCACGACACCCCGGCCGCGTCCATCCCGCGCAGCTCCTTCTTGAGGTCCTGGATCTCGTCGCGCAGCCGGGCGGCCAGCTCGAACTGCAGATCCCGCGCCGCGCCGAGCATCTGATCGGACAGCTGCTGCACCAGATCGGCCAGCTCGGCCCGCGCCATGCCCTTGGTGTCGCGGCCGGTGACGATGCCCGAGCTCGCCCCGGCGGGCGAGCGGCCCCGCTCGCCGGCCGCGCGCTTCCCACGGGACTGGTTGCGCCCAGAACCACCGATCGGGACGTCCTCGGCCTCCCGGTACACCTGGTCGAGGATGTCGGCGATCTTCTTCCGCAACGGCTGCGGATCGAGGCCCTTCTCCGTGTTGTAGGCGACCTGCTTGGCGCGGCGACGATCCGTCTCGTCGATGGCGTACTGCATCGAGTCGGTGATCTTGTCGGCGTACATGTGGACCTCGCCGGACACGTTGCGGGCAGCACGCCCGATCGTCTGGATCAGCGACGTGCCCGAGCGCAGGAAGCCCTCCTTGTCGGCGTCGAGGATCGCCACCAGCGACACCTCGGGCAGGTCGAGGCCCTCGCGCAGCAGGTTGATCCCGACCAGCACGTCGTATTCCCCCAGCCGCAGCTGGCGCAGCAGCTCCACGCGCCGCAGGGTGTCGACCTCGGAGTGCAGGTAGCGCACCCGGATGCCCAGCTCGAGCAGGTAGTCGGTGAGGTCCTCCGCCATCTTCTTGGTGAGCGTGGTGACCAGCACCCGCTCGTCGCGGTCGGAGCGCTCGCGGATCTCGTGGACCAGGTCGTCGATCTGGCCCTTCGTCGACTTGACGACGATCTTGGGGTCGACCAGGCCGGTGGGCCGGATGACCTGCTCCACGAACTCGCCACCAGTGCGCGACATCTCGTACGGGCCTGGCGTGGCCGAGAGGTAGATCGTCTGGCCGATCCGGTCGGTGAACTCCTCCCACGTCAGCGGGCGGTTGTCGACCGCGGACGGCAGCCGGAAGCCGAAGTCGACGAGGTTGCGCTTGCGCGACATGTCGCCCTCGAACATGCCGCCGATCTGCGGCACGGTCTGGTGCGACTCGTCGATGACGAGCAGGAAGTCCTCGGGGAAGTAGTCGATCAGGGTGGCGGGTGCGGTGCCGGCGCCGCGACCGTCGATGTGGCGCGAGTAGTTCTCGATGCCCGAGCAGAACCCGACCTGGCGGATCATCTCCAGGTCGTACTGGGTGCGCATGCGCAGGCGCTGGGCCTCGAGCAGCTTGCCCTGGCCCTCCAGGTCGGCCAGCCGCTCGGCCAGCTCCACCTCGATGTCGCGGACCGCACGCGACATCCGCTCAGGGCCCGCCACGTAGTGGGTGGCGGGGAAGATGCGCAGCTCGTCGACCTGGCTGATGATGTCGCCGGTCAGCGGGTGCAGGTAGTAGAGCGACTCGATCTCGTCGCCGAAGAACTCGACCCGCAGCGCGAGCTCCTCGTACGCCGGGATGATCTCCACCGTGTCGCCGCGGACCCGGAAGGTGCCGCGGGTGAACGAGTGGTCGTTGCGGGTGTACTGCACGTCGACCAGCGCCCGCAGCAGGGAGTCGCGCTCCACCGTGTCGCCGACTGTGACCTGGACCGATCGGTCGAGGTAGGACTGCGGGGTGCCGAGACCGTAGATGCACGACACGGACGCCACCACCACGACGTCGCGCCGGGACAGGAGGTTGCGGGTGGCCGAGTGGCGCAGCCGCTCGACGTCCTCGTTGATCGAGGAGTCCTTCTCGATGTACGTGTCGGTCTGCGCGATGTACGCCTCTGGCTGGTAGTAGTCGTAGTACGACACGAAGTACTCGACGGCGTTGTTGGGCAGCATCTCGCGCAGCTCGTTGGCCAGCTGCGCGGCGAGGGTCTTGTTGGGCGCCATCACCAGCGTGGGCCGTTGCAGCCGCTCGATCAGCCAGGCAGTGGTGGCGGACTTGCCCGTGCCGGTGGCGCCCAGCAGCACCACGTCCTGCTCGCCGCGGCGGATGCGCCGCTCCAGGTCCTCGATGGCCGTCGGCTGGTCGCCGGCCGGCTCGTACGGGCTGACCACCTCGAACCGGCCGCCCGTGCGGGGGATCTCCCCGACCGGACGGTGTTCGGAGTGGGCGAGGGGCAGGTCGGCCTCGTCGACCGGCACTGCCGCACTACCCGGGACCTCAGTCGCAAAAGCCACGTATCCAGAGTACGAGCCTGCCCCGACAGTTTCTGACAGCATGGGTGCCCATGCATCCGCCGAAGATCTCGACCTTCGACGTGCCCGGCATGGTCAACATCGATACGAAGGGCTGTGTCCGACCGGTCGACGTGTACACCGAGACCGACTTCGGCCTGTACATGAGCCGGCCCATCGTCGGCCGGCCCACCGCCCACTGGATCGAGACGTGGTTGCTGCCCGATCTCGGGATCGCCGTGAGCGACTGGTGGTGGAACCCCGGACACGAGCGTGACCAGGACTTCTACCTCGACATCGCCACGATCACGCGGGACGGCTCGCGGTGGGTGCTCGTCGACCACTACCTGGACATCGTGGTGCAGCAGCGCCGGGCCGCACAGGTGATCGACGTGGACGAGTTCACCGCGGCACTGGCCGCCGGGCTGATCGACCCGGCCAGTGCGGAGGCAGCGATGCACGCGACCCTCCGCGCGGTGGCCGGGCTGGCCGCGCACGGGAACGATCTCGACGCGTGGCTCGCGGAGCTGGGGGTGCGCCTGATGTGGCGTGACCGCGAGCGCCGCTGAGCCGCCACGGGCTCGGCGGGGTCAGTTCGGGAGCAGCCCGGCGCCGTTCGGAGTGGCCTTCTTCGGGGCGGGATCGGGCTTGCCCTCGTCGTCGCCGTCGTCGGCGGGCGGGGCAACGGTGGCCTTCGGCTTCGGCTTCGCGGTGGGCTTCGGCTGCACCGCGGTGGGCTTGGGCTTCGGCTTGGGCTTCACCGTGACCTTGGGCTTCACCACGACCGTCGGGCGTGCCGCGGCTGCAGAGGTGGTCGGCGCCTGAGCTGCCCGCTCCTGCTCGCCGACCGACGGGCCGGGCGCGGGCGCCGGCACGAGTGCGGCAGCGGGCGGCGGCCCGGACACCACCTCGGCGGGCGCCGGGTCGCGCGGAGTGCTGGCCTGAGCGACGGCCGTGATGCCGCCGAGACTGCCGACGGTGAACACCGCGGCGGCAGCTGCCGTGGTGGCGCGGCTCGTCGTGCCCGCCCGCCGGATCACGCTGTCGACGGCCGGCAGCGCAACCGAGGCGGCGAGCTCGTCGTCCATCCGCCGGAACTCGCTGGTGAGCTTCCGGCGGGTGCGTGTCTCGTCGTCCATCACGGCCCGAACCTCTTCCTACGCCCCGACGGCAGTCAGCGACCAGTGCAACGCGCCGGTCACTGACCATCATACGGACAGGGCGTGACAACTCATGCGCTCGGCGTCGCCGAACTTCCCCCGGTGGGGGTTCCGGCCGCGCTCGTCTGCGCCGGCGGAGTGGTCGGCTCCTCGCTCGGCGGCTCAGTCGTCGGCTTCGGATCCTTGGTCTTGGTCGGCTTCGGATCCTTCGTCTTCGTCGGCCGGTCGGGACGGCCCTCGGTGTCGTCGTCGTCATCGTCCCGCGGCGGCGCAGCCGCCTCGGTCGGCTCCACGACCGGCGCCGGGGCGGCCGGAGGGGCCGCGACACGGGCCTGCGTGCGCGGGGCAGCGCCGGGCGCGGGCGCTGCGTGCGGCGCGCTGGTGCTGTCCGTGATGATCGGCTGCGTGCTCGACGGCGCGGGCGGCTGCTCAGCCACGCCCGGCGCCGGCAGGGCGGCCACATCGCTGGACGGCCCCGCCTGGGCCACCGCCGTGATGCCTCCCAGCGCGCCCACGGTCAGCACGGCTGCGGCGGCAGCTGTGCTGGCGCGGTTGGCCGTGCCGGCACGACGGATCACCGAGTCGACCGCCGGCAGCGTCACTGCTGCAGCGAGCTCGTCGTCCATCCGCCGGAACTCGTCGGTCACGCGCATGAGCGTGTCGGTCACCGGTAATCCCCCTCGTCCCGCTGCGCGTCCTGCGCACCGGCCAGAACTGCGGGCAGCTCGTCGGCCAGACCTTCGACGACCACGTGCCGGGCGGCGCCCAACCGGGACTCGACGATCTCGACCGCGACCTGCTCGACCGCGGCGATCTCCTCCACGGAGACCCCTGCCATGTGGTAGAGCACCACCGCGCGGCGCTCGGCCGGCTTCAGCCGGCCCAACGCCTGGAGCAGCACGTGCGTGCGCGGATCGACGCCGTCGGCGACCCGCCGACGCTTGCCCATGCCGATCGCGCCGAGCATCCGGCGCCAGCTGCGCATCGTCGATCGGACGGCCACGCTGCGCACCCACGCCGCCGGGTCGGGCTGACTGCCGATCGAGGCCCACTTGCGCCAGGCGCGC
The DNA here is from genome assembly GCA_963727745.1 of uncultured Actinomycetota bacterium. Classification (GTDB taxonomy): domain Bacteria; phylum Actinomycetota; class Actinomycetes; order Mycobacteriales; family Pseudonocardiaceae; genus Pseudonocardia. The sequence continues at coordinate 195,540 of CAVSHL010000015.1, read as the reverse complement.
GAGTACGCGTCCTGGATGGCCTCGTGCGCCTCGCCCGGGTCCAGGGTGATCGCGTACAGCTGCGCGACGAGCCGCTGGTAGTTGGCCTCGAGGTGGGCGCCGAAGTCGATGCGCAGCTGCGCCGCCGTGCCGGAGGGCGCGTCCTGATCGATCTGCGCTGCCTCGTACTCGGCGTCCTCGACGTCGGCCTCGTCCCACTGGTCGACGATCGCGCTCACCTCTTTACCCCTTACCGCGGCTGACGTGCCACTCCTTGGTGGCCCTCTGCGCCCTCATCGGTCACGAACCGTGGTCCGTTACCGACAAATAGGTCCGTTCAGTGCAACGACGGTGCCCACCCGGAGGATGCGGCCCAGTCCTCGGCCTGTGCGGAAACGGCCTCCCACCAGGCGCGTTCTACCTCTGAGTACGCAGCGTCATCGGTCCCGCGAGCGACCTCGTCCTGCTGGAACCGGACAAACTCGCCCCGCGCGCGGGCGTCGGCCCGCAACCAGTCCCTGACGAGCAGCGCGTCCCGCCACGCCATCGATCCTACGGCCCTGACCTGCAAGTTCGCCGGACGGCCGGGATCGGCGGATCGATAGCGACGCCCCGACGAGGGATCAGCGGTCGGGACGGCCACGAATCCGGCCGATCGCAGTCGATCACGCAGAGTGTCCGCCTCCGCGAGGGTGTCGACGCCCAGCTGAAGATCCACGACGTCGGGCGCCGGGAGCTCCGGAACCGCGGTCGGCCCGATGTGATCGACGACTCGTCCGTGCGCGCCGGCCGCCACAGCCACCCTGGCCGCCAGTCGCGTCCCGGCGACCGCCCACTCTTGATCGGCCGGGACAACCCTGTGCGACCCTCCGGTGGCCGGACGGTCGAGCCGCACATTCGCCTCGAACGGTGCCACGCGCTCGTCCCAGAGCCGGTCGACGGCTGCCGCGGTGTCGTCGGCGCTGCCACCGTTGTCGAGCCACGCGTCCGCGACCGCACGGCGGGCGGCATCGTCGGCTTGGGCGGCGATCCGCGAGCGCGCGTCCCCCTCGGCCATGCCGCGCTGCTCGACGAGCCGCGACACCCGCACGTCGACGTCGGCGTGCACCACGACGACCAGCTCGAACCGGGCTGCCATGCCGCCCTCCACGAGCAGGGGGATGTCCTGCACCACGACGGCGTCCGGGGGCGCCGCGGCCACCAGCGCCGCCGAGCGATCCCGCACGCGCGGATGGATGATCCCGTTGAGCCGAGCACGGGCGTCGGCATCACCGAAGACGATCGCGCCGAGGGCGGGCCGGTCGAGCTCGCCGTCCGCACCGACGACGCCGTCGCCGAACTGCGCGACGACCTCGGCGAACCCGTCGGTGCCGGCCGCCACGACCTCCCTGGCCAGCGCGTCGGCGTCGACGAGCACCGCACCCCGCGCGACCAGCCGCCGGGCAACCGTCGACTTGCCGGATCCGATCCCGCCGGTCAGCCCCACCTGCAGCACGCCGTCACCCTACGGATGCGGCCGCGGCGGTGATCAGCCGCCCGTGCCGACCTGGACTGGCGGCTGGGTCGGCCCGGGTGCCGCAGGCGGCGGAGCGGGAGCGGACGCCGGCGGGGCGTTCGGGTCGATCTTGAGTGCGCGCTGGGCGAAGTCGGTGACGAGGTTCTCCCGCGCCCGCCCCTTCGGGACGGTGCGGTCGGGCAGCTGCACGGCCAGGGTCCGCTGCCCGTCGACCACGCTCAGCAGCAGCTCGTCGCGACGCACGTACAGCAGCCCCGTGGCCGGCCCGACCGCGGCGTCGCGCTTCTCGCCCGTCTCCAGGCCGGCGTTGAGCTGCCACTGCTGGCGGGCCGCGTCCGGGGTGGCGTAGGTGGCGGTGCGCAGCGTGAACAGCTGCCGCCCCTTGTCGGCCGTGTAGGTGCAGTCCAGCTTCTCCGTGCGCCCGACCGCGGGCGCCGGGATCCCGCGCACGCTCCGTACGCCGGTCTTGCCCGGATCGAGGCCCAGCACGTTGGCGACGTCGGCCGGCGTGATCAGGGCGGCGCAGGGATCCAGCGGGGCCGCCGCGGCCGCGGGATCGGCGGTGGGCGAGGTCGGCGCGAACGTGGGGACATCCACCCCCGAACGCGCCTCTGCGCTGCATCCGGCCAGTACCCCGCCGAGCATCGCCGCCAACAACGCCGGGGCGAGCAGTCGAGCGGTGCGACGCCTTCCGAGCCCCATGGCACACACGTTAAGGGGTGCGCGCCGCCGCTTCACGCGGCACGCCCGAATCGACACGCACCGCCACGCGACCGATCGACGGGCGGCCGGAAAACGCCGCCGGCCCCGACGACCGGATGGTCGTCGGGGCCGGCAAGCGGTCTCAGATCAGGACAGCGTCAGATCACGCGCCGCCGGACAGCTTCTCCCGCAGAGCGGCGAGCTGCTCGTCGCTCGCCAGCGAGCCGCCGGTCTCGGCAGGCCCGGTGGTGGCTGCGCCGGACGAGTAGCTGGTGCCCGCTGCGCCACCCTCCGGTGCCTCGGCCTCGATCTCGGCAGCCTTCTTGAGCTGAGCGATGTGCTGCTCGTAGCGCTCGTGGGCCTCGGCGTACTGCCGCTCCCACTCCTCGCGCTGGCTCTCGAAGCCCTCCTGCCAGTCGCCGGTGTCGACGTCGAAGCCCTCGGGGTAGATGTAGTTCCCCTGGTCGTCGTACTCGGCGGCCATGCCGTAGCGGGTGGGGTCGAACTCCGTCTCCGGGGTCATACCCTCGTTGGCCTGCTTCAGCGACAGCGAGATGCGCCGGCGGTCGAGGTCGATGTCGATGACCTTGACCATGGCGTCGTCGCCGACCTGGACGACCTGCTCCGGGATCTCGACGTGGCGCTCGGCCAGCTCCGAGATGTGCACCAGGCCCTCGATGCCGTCCTCGACGCGCACGAACGCACCGAACGGAACGAGCTTCGTGACCTTGCCCGGCACGATCTGACCGATCGCGTGGGTGCGGGCGTACAGGCGCCACGGGTCTTCCTGCGTGGCCTTGAGCGACAGCGAGACGCGCTCGCGGTCGAGGTCGACGTCGAGGACCTCGACGGTGACCTCCTGGCCCACCTCGACGACCTCGGACGGGTGGTCGATGTGCTTCCAGGACAGCTCGGAGACGTGCACCAGACCGTCGACACCACCGAGGTCGACGAACGCACCGAAGTTGACCACCGAGGACACGACGCCCTTGCGCACCTGGCCGCGGGCCAGCTGGTTGAGGAACTCGCTGCGGACCTCGGACTGGGTCTGCTCCAGCCACGCGCGGCGGGACAGGACCACGTTGTTGCGGTTCTTGTCCAGCTCGATGATCTTGGCTTCGATCTTGCGGCCGACGTACGGCTGCAGGTCGCGGACGCGACGCATCTCGACCAGCGAGGCCGGGAGGAAGCCGCGGAGGCCGATGTCGAGGATGAGGCCGCCCTTGACGACCTCGATGACCGTGCCCTCGACGGGCTCGTCGGCCTCCTTGAGGGCCTCGATCGTGCCCCAGGCGCGCTCGTACTGCGCGCGCTTCTTGGACAGGATCAGCCGGCCTTCCTTGTCCTCCTTCTGGAGGACGAGGGCCTCGACGTGCTCACCTACCGACACAACCTCGGCGGGGTCGACATCGTGCTTGATCGAGAGTTCCCGCGAGGGGATGACACCCTCGGTCTTGTAGCCGATGTCGAGCAGGACCTCGTCCCGGTCGACCTTGACGATGGTGCCTTCGACGATGTCGCCATCGTTGAAGTACTTGATCGTCTGGTCGATGGCGGCGAGGAAATCCTCCTCCGACCCGATGTCGTTGATTGCGACCTGCGGAGTGGTGCTGGTCGGGGCGGCGGTGGTGTCGGTGGACATGTAGTGGGGTGCTCCGGTAATGGATGGATTGGTGGCGCTGGCCTGGTGCGGTGTGTCTCGTGACGTGATGCTGTCACCCTTGATCGTGAAAACTGGGCGCTGCGGGCGGCGACCGCGGGGCGATTCCGCGACATTGACCACAGCGCGCTGGTCATGCTACGCGGGGGCGGATCACCGCGGCAATGCGGGGTCCACACGTCGAAACGCCGGTCCACCCCCGAGGATTCCCTGGTGAGCGCGGAGGAATTGCTGGGCACCACGGGCATCGCCCGACGGTCGGTCGACGCCGCCGAGTCGGAGCGGGCGAGCAGGCGGTGGTGGGACGCCGACGCCGACGACTACCTGGTGGAACACGGCTCCGACATCGGTGACGCGGACTTCGTCTGGTGCCCGGAGGGGCTGCGCGAGTCGGCTGCCGGGCTGCTCGGCCCGCTGGCCGGTCGGCGTGTGCTGGAGATCGGCTGCGGATCTGCGCCGTGCGCGCGGTGGCTCGCCACCCAGGGCGCCGCGCCCGTGGCGCTGGACCTCTCCCGCGGGATGCTCGCGCACGCCGCCGAGCTGGGCCGCGCGACCGGCATCCCGGTGCCGCTCGTGCAGGCCGGCGCCGAGCACCTGCCGTTCGCCGACGCCACATTCGATGTCGCCTGCTCGGCCTTCGGCGGCGTCCCGTTCGTGGCCGAGCCGGACCGGGTCATGCGCGAGGTGGCCAGGGTGCTGCGACCGGGCGGGCGCTGGGTGTTCGCGGTGAACCACCCCATGCGCTGGATGTTCTCCGACGATCCCGGCGAGGACGGGCTGGTGGTGCGCCAGTCCTACTTCGACCGCACCCCCTACGTCGAGGTCGACGACTCCGGTGCCGCCACCTACGTCGAGCACCACCGCACGATCGGCGACCGGATCCGCGACATCGTGGCGGCCGGGCTGGTCGTGGAGGACGTGGTGGAGCCGGAGTGGCCGGAGGGCTTCGAGCGCGTGTGGGGTCAGTGGAGCCCGCTGCGGGGTGCGCTCTTCCCGGGCACTGCGATCTTCGTGGCCCGACGGCCGACGTAGGGTCGGCCGGTGACCACGGAAGCCACCGACCAGGACGCCGGCGTGAGCGCCGTCGAGCAGCTCGCCGACCGGATGGGCATCGAGCTGCTCACGACGACCCGCGAGGAAGTCGTCGGACGCATGCCCGTCGAGGGCAACCGGCAACCGTTCGGTGTGCTGCACGGCGGCGCGAGCGCGGTGCTGGCCGAGACGCTCGGCTCGACGCTGGCGGCGATGCACGTCTACCCCGAACGGTTCCCGGTCGGGATCGAGCTGTCGTGCACCCACCACCGGTCCGCCACGGCGGGCTGGGTCACCGGAGTGGCCCGCCCGATCCACGTCGGCCGCTCGACCTCCACGTCCGAGATCGTGATCAGCGACGACGAGGGCCGCCGGCTCTGCACCGCCCGGCTCACGTGCCTGCACCGCGACAGCCGCCCCCGGGTTCCCTGAGCCGATCGACGCCTGCGATCGACGTTGCCCCGACAGGTCGAGCGTTGCGAGACTGATCGGGTGAACAGCCGGGCGCGGGAACGCACGCTCGCCCGGGTCGAGCGGCTCGTCAGCGCCGGGCGGGGCACCGACGAGCTGATGGCCGAAGCCGACGAACTGCTCGCCGCCACGCTGCCGCACGACTCGCACTGCTGGCACACCACCGATCCCGACACCCTGATCGAGACCGGCGTCCGCGCCTTCCGGATGCCACCGCCGGACGCCGAGGTCGCCCGGTTCGCGTACCTGCCCGACGACTTCAACGCGTTCGGCGCCCTAGCCGCCGGTCGGCGGCACAGCGGGGTGCTGAGCGAGGCGACGGGGAGCCGGCTCGATCGCAGCATCCGCTACCGCGAGCTGCTGCGACCCAACGGCATCACCGGTGAGCTGCGCATCGCGCTGGTCGCCGACGGGGCGTGCTGGGGCACCCTCTCGATCTTCCGCGAGGCCCCCGGCGACTTCACGAGCGACGAGCGCGACTTCGCGCACTCGCTGGCCACCGTGCTCGGCAACGGCCTGCGCACCGCCGGGCGGCGGGCCAGGACCGCACCCGGCAGCGCATCCCGCTGGCCGGGCGTGCTCATCGTCGACCGCGCAGGGCTCCCCGTGTCGGTCACGGCGCCGGCCAGGACGTGGCTGGCCGAGCTCGGCGCGCCGGAGCCCGAGGGACCGGCCGGGTTGCCGTTCGCGGTGCTCGCGATCGCCGAACGGGCCCGCACCGAGGAGGACGCCACGGCCCGGATCCGCACGGCCGACGGCCGGTGGCTCGCGCTCCACGCGGCGGCGCTGGATCGTTCACCGGCCGGCGACCACGTCGCCGTCGTCATCCAGGAGGCCGCGCCCGACGCCGTCGCGCCGCTGCTCTACGCCGCGTTCGGGTTCACCGCGCGCGAACGCGACATCGTCGACGCGGTCGTGCAGGGCGGCAGCACCGAGGAGATCGCTGCACGGCTGTTCATCTCGCCGCTCACCGTCCAGACCCACCTGTCGTCGATCTTCGCCAAGACCGGGGTGCGCAGCCGCCGCCGCCTCGCCGGCCTGCTGCGCGGACCTGCGAATACCAGAAATCTGGAATAGGCCAGGCCGCCGCCGCTTCCTAGCGTCTTTCCCGAGCCCGCATCGGCGGGCCGCAGGGAAAGGAACGACCCGTGCCGAACGTCGACACCGTGGCCGAGCTGAACGTGCTCGACCCGACCTTCCGTCCCGACTCGCCCGAGGTGGCCGCCGCCCGCACGGCGAGCTGGTACGCGCGCACCCCGATCGGGTTCGCGGTGATCCGCCACGCCGAGGCCACCGCGCTGCTCGGTGATCGCAGGCTGCGCTGGGGCGGGGTGGACTCGCTCGCGGCGCAGGGACTCACGTCCGGGCCAGCCGTCGACTGGATGCGCACGATCCTGCCCAACATCGAAGGCGCCGACCACGACCGGTTGCGCCGCCTGATCAGCAAGGCCTTCACGCGCACAGCGGTGGACCGGCTGCGCCCGCGCATGCGGGCCGTCGTCGACGAGCTGCTCGACCCGATCGTCGCGGCCGGGCGCTGCGAGTTCATGTCCGAGTTCGCCGACCGCTACCCGGCTCGGGTACTGGCCGAGATGTTGGGCGTGCCGGCCGAGCGCCAGGAGGACTTCCGCACGTTGCCCGCCCAGATGACGCTGATCTTCAGCGTCGCGGCCCGCGCGAACCTCGGCCGCATCGAGGCCGCGATCGCGGAGCTGCACGCCCGCATCGACGAGCTCATCGAGGAACGCCGCGACACCCCGGGCGACGACCTGCTCAGCGACCTGATCGCCGCCGAGGAGGCGGGCGACCGGCTCTCGAGCGCGGAGCTTCGCGAGATCACCAGCTCACTGCTGTTCGCAGGGCAGGACACCACCCGGCAACAGCTGGGACGGGCCGTGCAGACGTTCATGGACCACCCCGACCAGTGGCGGCTGATCGCCGAGCGACCCGAGCTCGCGCCCCGCGCCGTCGAGGAGGTGATGCGGATCGCGCCCGCGGTGAACACCATCTGGCGGGTCGCCGACGAGACGTTCACCTTCGCCGATCTGACGATCCCGGCCGGTGCCTTCCTCAACGTCCTCGCCGATCCGGCCCACACCGACCCGGGGGCGTTCGGCGACGCCCCGTTCGACATCACCGCCACCCGGGCGGCCGGCCAGCTCACGTTCGGCGGGGGCATCCACTACTGCCTGGGCGCGCCGCTCGCCCGCGCCGAGATGGCGGAGGCACTGCCGATCCTCGCCCGCCGCATGCCCGACCTCGCGCCGGACGGCGACCCGGTGCCGGGCCCGACGCTCGGACCCACCGGACCGGCGACGCTCCCGATCCGGTTCGGGAGCGATCACCCGGTGCAATCCGGGTAGCGCCAGTAATCAGCGACGTTTCTACGCATTGTTCACGCGGAAGCGTCGGGTGCGCTCGGCGACATATGTTCGATCTCCACCTGTCGCCGAGCGCATTCGGCAGCGCCCCTCCTATACGGGACTCAAGCCGCCGTGATTCACCCGTCTATCACTGACAGGATGTGGGTAACGTCGCCAGGCATGCCCCGACACAGATCGCCCCACGCAAGACGGCGGCCAGGTAATGCAGGTCACTACGACCGCCGGCGATCATGACGAGCGACGCCGGCATCCCTACTTTACCTGGCTTTGAAGAACAGGTACAGGGCCTTGACCTTACTCAGGATAACCGTGTCGGCGGCTGCCACGACGATCTGACACACCACGTTCGCCGTGCACGCCTGGTAGAGCTGTTGCAGCGTCTGACTGCGGTCGATTCTTGCCTTCAGCGCCCAGGCATCGATCTTCCCCACCAGGCGGTTGTCATACGTGTCGTACAGACTGATCTCGCCATCCGCGCACTGCGCCTCAGTCGTGATCTGCTCCACGGTGTTGGTCGTAGCATAGTGGTTGCATACCATCCGGTAGGTGCGCGCTTCGGCGGAAGCCGGCGATGGCGTCGCAATACTCGACGCCAACAGGGCAATGATCACACCAGCAAGCACCACGCCAATTGACGGCGCCTTCCATGCAAGAATGCATCGGCCGATACTCACAGCTACTCTCCCCCGTTCGAATTGCCAACTGACGTGGAACGTATCAGCGAGGCTTAGCACCCGAACCCGTATGAGAACTGGTCACCCGATCAGAGCAATGATGAGCTCCACCGGCGGGCACGTGTGATGCTTGTGCTTGCCAAGTTATGGATGGCGCTGTGATGCCCGACTCCCGCGGACATCAGGACATCAGGACGTGCCCGCAGACCGACATGAGGGTTCGAGCTTAAAGCCCACCCTGCAACGTGGACACGGGCTCCGGGGTCACTAGTACTCCAGCTGTAGATCGTTATGCCCTCGTGCGGGCGGCTGCCTGGCGTCGGTAGTGGCTGGTGCGGGCGCGGTGTTGGTGGCGTCGTCTCCAGTTCGACCAGGTTTGGGGGCAGGTCAGGGCTCGGGTGGGTTCGATGACGAAGGTGGTGAACAGCCGGCGGATCTCGTTGCAGGTCAACGGGATCAGGCCGTCTGGTGTGGGCTGCTCGGCGTGCTCGTTCGCGGCGATGACGGCGAGCAGGGCGTGGGCGGTCATCGCGAGCAGGGTCCAGCGTCGCCAGGAGGTCCAGCGTCGGACCTGGTGTTCATCGAGCCCGGCCAGGCCCTTGCCAGCCTGGAAGGACTCTTCGACCGTCCAGCGGCGTCCGGCGACGCGGACCAACTCGCGCAGCGGCACCGGGTTCGGGGAGTAGCAGCGGTAGAACGCCAGCTCACCGGTGTCGCGGTGGCGCCGCACCAGCAGCCACCAGCACTGCAGGTCGCCCGGATCGGCTCGACTGGCTGGGTCGGGGTGGGTGATCAACGCCCAGTCGTAGAGGCGTTCACCTTTCGCCCCGGGGCCGGCGGAGAGCTGTTGCCACGCCCGTCTGGGCAGGCCGGCGATCAGCAGATCTGCCCGGATCAGCCCGGCCGCGGTCGGGACGCGGCGGTCACAACCGATGGCCAGGACGTAGCCGACCCGGCGGGTCTCGAGTTCGGCGCGCAGGGCCGGATCGGCGCCGTAGACCTCGTCCCCGGCGATCCACCGCGCCGGAACGCCGGCGTTGAGCGCGCGCACCACCATCCCCGCAGCCAGGGCGGGCTTGGTTAGGAAGTCGATGTCGTCGGGCACTCCCGCCGTTGCGCAGCGCTGATCGTCGTTGGTCCAGGACTGCGGGAGGTAGAGCTCGCGGTCGATCATCGCGTGCCCGCGGGCGCCGGCGTAGGTGAGATAGACCGCGACCTGGGCGTTCTCGATCCGTCCCGCGGTGCCGGTGTACTGGCGCTGCACCCCGACCGTGCACACGCCCTTCTTCAGGTCGCCGGTCTCGTCGACCACCAGCACCGCGTCGCTGTCACCAAGGTGGGTAGTGACGTAATCACGCAGGTCATCCCGCACCCCGTCGGTGTCCCAGCAGGCCCGATTGAGCAGATGTTGCATGCCGTGCGGATCACAGTCGCCGGCGTGCTCAGCGATGGTCCAGCAGTTCTTCCGCGGCAGGTCTGCCAGCAGCCCGAACAGGAACCCGCGAGCGCGGCGGCGGGTCTCCACCCGAGCGAACCGCCCGGCCATCCGATCCAGAAGCCTGTCGGTCTCAGCCTGCCAGCGAGGTGGTCCTACGCTGTGGCCCACGGCCACTGCTTGATCTTCCGATGTCGACACAACGGACGAGGATCACGCGGTGGCCGCCTCACGTCCGGGACCGCCACGCCGCAAGATCACGAACTACCGCTGGAGTACTAGGAAGCGGTGCACGAACTTGAGTTCGCTCTCACCTATCACACGCGTCATTGGCCGGATGGGGCGAGCGACCCGGACCGCTGTTTCCTAGCATCGCCGCTCGCCCGGCCGACTCCGGACGGTGCTGGAGACCTCGAGCGCTACCTCGTCGAATACCTCACCGACCCTGCGCGACGGCTCGCCTTCAGCACCAGCCACACGTCACGGTCGTCGGTCACGGCGTCGAATCACGCCCCGCCGCCGTGTGCAGCAGGGCGGCGACACGGGCCTCGCACATGATGCGGGTCCGCGCGTCATCCACGACGAACTTTGAGCGCGACGACGCGTTCGAGCACGGAGTCCATGACTCGTCACACCGTGCCCAAAGCGCCGGAACCGATGCTCGCGGCGAGCCGACGCCGTCCCCGACGAGGTCGCCCTCGCGTGCACCTGATCAGCTCGCGACTCCCTCCCCCAGGTACGCCTCCTGCACGCGGGAGTCGGCCAGCAGCTCCCGCCCGGTGCCGGAGATCGTGGTGCGCCCCAGGTCGATGACGTACGCGTGGTCCGAGAGCGCCAGCGCGGCGAGCGCGTTCTGCTCGACGAGCAGCACCGTCGTGCCCTCGGACTGCAGCTCCTTGACCGTCTGGAAGATCTTCTGCGTCATGATCGGCGAGAGCCCCATGGACGGCTCGTCGAGCATGAGCAGCTTCGGGCGCGACATCATCGCCCGACCCATGGCGAGCATCTGCTGCTCACCGCCGGAGAACAGGCCGGCCTTGTTGCGCCGCCGCTCCCCCAGCACCGGGAACAGGTCGTACACGCGGTCGAGGTCCGCCAGGATGCCGTCCTCGTCGGTGCGGATGTAGGCGCCGAGGCGCAGGTTCTCCTCCACCGTCATGCGCGCGAACAGGCGCCGGCCCTCGGGGCTGTGGGCCACCCCGCGGGTGAGGATCTCGTGCGCCGGGAGCTGGTGGATCGGCTCGCCCTCCAGCTCCACCGAGCCCGAGACCGGGCGCAGCAGGCCGGACACCGTGCGCAGCGTGGTGGTCTTGCCCGCCCCGTTGCTGCCGATCAGGCTGACGATCTGACCCTGCTCGACGGTGAAGCTCACCCCGCGCACGGCCTGGATCGCGCCGTACGCGACGACGAGATCGCGGACCTCGAGAAATGCGGTCACGACGACTCCCCGGCGTGCTCGGCGGTGTGGATCTGCGCCTCGACCTCGTCCGGCGGAGCGCCGAGGTAGGCCTCGACGACCCGCGGGTCGCCCCGCACCTCGTCGGGCGTGCCCTCCACGAGCAGCTCGCCCTGGACGAGCACGAGGACCCGGTCGCACAAGGTGAAGATGAACTTCGTGTCGTGCTCGATCACCACGACGGAGACCCCGAGATCGCGGATCTTGAAGATCAGCTGCCGGGTGGCCTCGGTCTCCTGGGCGTTCATCCCCGCGGTGGGCTCGTCCAGCAGCAGGACGGCCGGATCGGTGGCCAGCGCACGCGCGATCTCCAGCCGGCGCTGGTCGCCGTAGGGCAGGTTGCGGGCCAGCTCGTCGGAGAACCGCGAGAGCCCCACGTACTGCAGCAGCTCGGCCGAGCGGTCGCGGGCCTCCTTCTCGCTGCGCCGGAATCCGGGCCCGTGCAGCAGCGACGAGAGCGGACTTTGCTTCATCCGCACGTGCCGCCCGACCAGCACGTTCTCCTCGGCCGTCATGCTCGGGAAGAGCCGGATGTTCTGGAACGTGCGCGCCACCCCGGTCTCGGTGACGAGCGCGGGATCGCCGGGCAGCTGCTTCCCGCGGAACGCCACCGTGCCCGACGTCGGCGTGTAGAGGCCGGTCAGGCAGTTGAACAGCGTGGTCTTGCCCGCGCCGTTGGGGCCGATCAGGCCGATGACCTCGCCTTCGGACAGCTCGAACGACACGTCGTTCAGCGCCGTCAAGCCGCCGAACTGCATCGTGACGCCGCTGGCCGACAACACCGCGGTCGAGGTCGCCGTCACGTTCGCCGGGCTGCTCACGACACCACCGCCTTGCTCTCCGCGGATCGATCTGGTGGATCGCTCGTGTCAATCACCGCTCCGGGTTCTGGCTCCTCGGCGAGCTCGGCGCGCCGGTGGGCGTCGGGCACGATGCCCTGCGGCCGGTACCGCATGATCAGGATCAGCGCGATGCCGAAGAGCAGCAGCCGGTAGTCGGCGAACTCACGCAGCTTCTCCGGCAGCACGAACAGGATCGACGCGCCCAGCACCGCGCCGGGGATCGTGCCCATGCCGCCCAGCACCACCGCGGCGAGCAACGTCACCGACTCGAGGAAGCGGAAGCTCTCGTACGACACGGTGGCCGTCTTGTGCGCGAAGAACGCGCCGGCGAACCCGGCCAGGGTGGCACCGATCATGAACGCGAGGATCTTGATCGGACCGGTGCGGATGCCCATGGCACGCGCCGCGTCTTCGTCCTCGCGGATGGCGATCCACGCCCGCCCGAGCCGGGAGTACTTCAGGTTGGCGAACACCGCCATGACGAACGCGACGATGAGCACGATCAGCACGTAGTACAGGACGCCGCGGGGCAGCGAAACCGCGCCGATGCGCAGTGGCTGGTCGAACCCGACACCGAACGCCTCGACCGGCGGGATGTTCGGGATGGCGTTCGAGCCGCCGGTCAGCCCACCGATGTTGTTCTGCGCGCTGCGTACGAAGATCTCACCGAAGGCGAGCGTCACGATCGCGAGGTAGTCCCCGCGCACCCGCAGCGTCGGCGAACCGACGATCGCGCCGAACGCGCCGGCCACCACCGCCGAGATGATCATGACCAGCGGGAACGGCACGTGGATCCCGATGATCGACGCGGCGGCTCCCGACAGGTTCGCCGCCACGAAGGCGCCGATCCCGAGGAAGGCGACGTAGCCGAGGTCCAGCAGGCCGGCGAGTCCGACGACGATGTTGAGGCCGATCGCGGTGGCGGCGTAGACGCCGATGTTGGCCGCGACCGTCATCCAGTACTCGTTGCCGGCACCCGTGAGGGGCAGCGCCAGCGCGACCAGCAGCATCACGATCACGCTGAAGACCCGGTGCCGCTCGGAGATCGCCGAGATCCAGCCCAGCAGACCGGCCCCGTGCAGTGCGCCCAGCAGGCCGCCAACCGCCCCGAGGAACGACAGGAACACCGCCCCGGCGTAGGTCGCGGTGGCCCCGAACCCGCCGCTCGTGAGCACCGCTGCGACCAGCAGCAGGAGCAGCACGTAGATGACCACCAGGATCAGCCACTCGACGTACCGGTTGAACTGCCAGGTGATCTCCGGCACCGGCTCGATGCCGCCAGCACGCGCACCGACGACGAGCAGGATCCCGGCGATCAGCGCGACGATGGACCCGAATGCGACGGCGCCGTCCGACGCGGTGATCGCGCCGAGCCCGCCGCCACTCCGCGCGATCCACCCGCCGTTGATGACTGCGACGGCGATGGTGCCGATGCCCAGCGCCCGCACGATCCGGTTCGCCGCCGGGACCTTGAGCAGGGTGACCGCGATGGCGGCGATCCCGAAGATCACCAGATGCAGCCGGAACCCGCTGGAGGCCAGCGGGTCGGAGAAGTTCTCGAGCGTCGCCTGATCCGGATACCGGCCGTCGTTGAGGACGAACGTGGCCCACGGCAGCAGCGAGCCGACCAGCGTCAGCACGCCACCGGCCACGGACAGCGCGACCGAGTACGGCTTCAGCATGGCCACCCCGCTGGGTCGGGGGGCAGCGTGCCGCGCGATGGCGTTCATGCGCGCACCCGCTCGGTCTCGCCGAAGAAGCCCTGCGGGCGGAACACCAGCACTCCGATCAGCACCACGAAGATCCAGACGTAGTCGTAGGCGGTGCCCCCGGGCATGTACTGGCCGGCCAGTGACTTGATCAACCCGATCACGAGCCCGCCGACGATGGCGCCCCGGATGTTGCCGATCCCGCCGAGCACGGCCGCGGTGAAGGCGAAGATGCCGTTCTGGAAGCCCATGTCGATGTTGATGAAGTTGTAGAAGTTGCCGTACAGCACGCCGGCAACACCCGCCAACGCGCCACCGAGCGCGAACGTGAGCACGATGATCCGGTCCGGGTCGATGCCCATCAGGCGCGCGACGTCGCGGTCCTGGGAGGTGGCGCGCATCGCCCGGCCCATGCGGGTGCTCTCGATGAAGAAGTTGAGCGCGAAGCCGAGCCCCAGCGCGACGACCACGAGGAGCATGCCGGCGTACCGGATCGGCACGCCGTCACCGATGGGTAGGACGAGCGCGCCGTCGAGGAAGATCGTCGGGAACGGGATGGCCGCGGTGGCGCCCGGGTAGAAGACGCGGACGGCCTCCTGCAGGCCGACCGACACACCGAGCGCGGTGATCAGCGGAGCGAGCCGCGGGGCGTTGCGCAACGGCCGGTACGCGAACCGCTCCATGAGGATCGCGATGACCGTCGAGACGACGGCCCCGACCACGATCATGATCGGCAGCAGGAACCACCACTGGTGGTGCAGCGCCGTCGGGAGCAGGAAGGTCGCGGTGCCGACCGCTCCGTAGGCGCCGACCATGAAGATCTCGCCGTGCGCGAAGTTGATCAACTGGATGATGCCGTAGACCATCGTGTAACCCAGTGCGATCAGCCCGATCAGGGCGCCGAACACCAAGCCGTTGACGATCTGGGACAGCAACGTGGACAGCAAGCTGGTGAGTCCCTCCACGTGCGCCGGGGGCGGGGTGTCCCCCCGCCCCCGGCGTGTCTACGTGATCTCTGACGTCGTGCCTTCGAAGAAGCGGATCAGCCCTGGAAGCTGCCCGTGGATCCCTCGACCGCGGCGAAGTCGTCGCCCTTGACCGTGTAGACCGTCAGCACCTTGTTGGTGGTGTCGCCGTACTCGTCGAACGCGATCGGACCGCCGGCACCGTTGGTCTTGGTGTCCTGCACGGCCTTCACGATCGCCGCCCGGGTCGTGTCGGGGCTGTAGGTGCCCGACCCGACCGCGGTCTTGATCGCCTGGATGATCACGTTGGTGGCGTCGAAGGTGAACGCACCGTACGCACCGAACTTGTCGGCGTAGTTCGCGGCGGTGTAGTCCGAGATGAACTTCGCCGCGCTCGGCAGGGACTCCGCCGGGGCGCCGACGTTCGTCGCGAGGTCGCCGTCACGGCCGCCGAGTGCCACGAACTTCGGGTCGACGATGCCGTCGCCGCCCATCAGCGGGATGTTGAGGCCCTGGCCGGCCAGCTGCTTCGACAGCGGGCCCGCAACCGGGTACTCGCCGCCGTAGTAGACCGCGTCCGGGTTCAGCGCACGGATCTTCGTGATCACGCCGTTGAAGTCGGTGTCCTTCTCGCCGACCTTCTCCCGCGCGACGACCTTGGCGCCCAGCTTCTCGGCCTGCTTCGCGAACTGGTCGGCGAGGCCCGCACCGTAGGTCTTGCCGTCGTCGATCACGGCAATGTTCTTCTTGCCGGCCTTCTGCACCAGGTAGTTCGCCCCGAACGGGCCCTGGATCAGGTCGGTCGTGGCGACCCGGAAGTAGCTCGCGAACGGGCGCTTCGGCGCCGTTGTGGCCTGCTCACCCATCGTCAGCGTCGGGTTCGTGTTGGCCGGAGAGATCTGGACGATGCTCTTGCCCGCCAGGATCGGCTGCACGGTCTGCGAGGTGGACGAGTTCAGCGTGCCGACCACGCCGACGACGTTGTCGTCCGACGAGAGCTTGGTGGCTGCCTGACCGGCGACCTGCGGGGTGGCCTGGTCGTCC
The DNA here is from genome assembly GCA_963727745.1 of uncultured Actinomycetota bacterium. GTDB lineage: Bacteria > Actinomycetota > Actinomycetes > Mycobacteriales > Pseudonocardiaceae > Pseudonocardia. The sequence goes on along the minus strand of CAVSHL010000015.1, from coordinate 179,671 downwards.
TCCGCCTGGAACTTCAGCGCGTACCCGGGAACGGTGCACGCGGCGTTGGCCTGCTTGACCGCGAGGTCGGCCGAGTGGCTCATGCCGAGCCCGAGCGCCGAAAGGCCGCCCGACAGCGGCGCAACCATCCCGATCACCAGCGTGCCCTTGCTGGTGTCACAGGACGAACCGCCGGCCCCGGTTCCCGGGGCCTCCTGCCGGTTCGTCCCGCACGCGGTCAACGCCAGTGCGCCCGCGAGAATGGCAGCGGCGGCGATGGTGCGCCTCCGAGTCATGCTGTAGTCCTTCCGTTACACCTCGACGCCTGGGCCCCCGAGGGGGAATCCCTGTGGCGCCGTCGATGACTGCGTTGCCGGGGGTGCCCGATCACACCCGATGACTCTCGCCTGTCGAGAGCCTGGCGGACGTTAGGACACCCCACCTCGAGTCGTCACCATCTCGGAGCGGCTCTTTACCGGACCGCAACCCGCCATTGCGCGCTGTGACCGATCGGACCGCAATGCGTCACCCGCTCGACAGGGCTCTCACGCTTTCGGTGCGGCCAGACCGTCCACAACGGCCTCGGCGACAGCCTTCATCGTGGTGCGCCGATCCATCGCCGTGCGCTGGATCCAGCGGAAGGCCTCCGGCTCGGACATCTGCTGACGGGTCATCAGCAGACCCTTCGCCCGGTCGACCACCTTGCGGGTCTCCAAGCGGTCGTTCAGCGACGCGACCTCGTCCTCCAAGGCCCGCTTCTCGGCGAACCGCGACACCGCCAGCTCGATCGCCGGCACCAGCTCGTGCCGCGCGAACGGCTTCACCAGATACGCCATCGCGCCGGCGTCACGCGCCTGCTCGATCAGATCGCGCTGGCTGAACGCGGTGAGCATGACCACCGGAGCGATCCGCTCCTCGACGATCGACGCCGCCGCCGTGATGCCGTCGACCTTCGGCATCTTCACATCCATGATCACGAGATCCGGCCGGAGCGAGCGAGCCTGCTCCACCGCCTGCTCCCCGTCGCCCGCCTCGCCCGCGACGACGTAGCCCTCCTCGGACAACATCTCCGCCAGGTCGAGCCGGATCAAGGCCTCGTCCTCCACCACGAGCACACGCAGCCCGGCAGCCGGACGGGCGCCGTCCTCCACGGGGGCGTCATCCCCGGAAACCTGCTGGGTCACTGAACTCTCCTCGTGCCGGCCTACATGAAGGATTCAGACTACCGGCGCACGAGGACCCTCGACTGTGATCTCAACGTCCCCCAGTATGCTGGAAAACGCGACCAGCCCCCGTAGCCCAATTGGCAGAGGCGACGGATTCAAGTCCCGTTCAGTGTGCGTTCGAGTCGCACCGGGGGCACGCGATCGGGGTCTCCATGCCCGCGGAGTGCGCGGGCCTTTATCGCGTGTCCGCGCCTTCTGGGGGCCAAGCCCCCACACCCCCGGCCGGCGGGGCTCCGCCCCCCGGACCCCCCGTGCCCTTCGTCCCGTCCGCTTCCCACCCCGTACGAGCTCAACCTCCGCCGCATCGTTCGGATCTCCGCCGCATCGTTCGGCCTCCGCCACGGGCCGGGCCGGCGCACCGCGGTGCGCTGAGTCAACGGCGGCGTGTGGTCGTCCACCTCGTGCAGTGCCTGCTCCAGGTGCCGCGTGACCGTCGGGCGCAGGTCGGTGGTCCGGGGCACCGTCTCGACGGTCATGATCAGGTACAGGTACGTGCGGTACCAGGCGATCCGGCACCGCGCTGCGGGGTCGGTGTCGAGGCGGCCGCCGGCCGCGCGGTAGCCGGCTACCAGGTCGGGCTCGGTGTCGAGCGCGCCGAACAGGGTCAGCGACGCCGTCTCCGCCAGCGGGTCGCCCCAGAAGGCCCGCTCGCCGTCCACGATGCCGGTGATCTCGGCGGTCATCGGATCGACCAGGACGTTGCCGGGCCACAGATCGAAGTGCACCAGCACCGGCTCGATCACCTGCGCCAATGCCCGTTCCGAGCGACTGAGCATGCGGCGCAGCTCGGCGGGCGGGCGCGGCAGCGCGATGTCGAACCGCGCGGCGTCGTCGAGCACGGCGTCGACCATCCCCGTGAAGGCCGTCACCCAGTCGGGATCGAGACCCCACTGCGGGTAGCCGAACCCGGGGCCGGTGACGCCGTGCAGCGCGGCCGCCACCTCGCCGAGGCGGTGGCGCAGCTGCGCCTGGACATCCGGCACGAGGTCGAGTCCGTGCCACGGGACACCAGGGCACGCGGTGATCAGCAGCCACGCGCCGCCGTCGGGGACGGCGCACACCTGCGGCACCGGGGCGACGCCGCTCGCGGCCCGATCGAACACCGCCTCCGTGACCAGCAACGACCGCTCGTAGGTGAGCGTCGGTGTGCCCGCAGGCGGCGCGACCTTCAGCACCAGATCGGGCCGCCCCGGAGCCGTCACGCGGTGGACGGTGTTGAAGGTGCCACCACCGAGCGGGGTGAGCACGCCGCCCGGTGGGAGCGGCCATGTCTCCATCCCGCTCAGTCCAGACCACCCCGCTTGACGAGCTGGGCGGCGATGACGTTGCGCTGGATCTCGTTGGTGCCCTCGCCGACGATCATCAGCGGGGCGTCCCGGAAGTAGCGCTCCACGTCGAACTCCGTCGAGTAGCCGTATCCGCCGTGGACGCGCACGGCGTTGAGCGCGATCTCCATCGCCACCTCGGAGGCGAACAACTTCGCCATGCCGGCCTCCATGTCGCAGCGCTGCCCGGACTCGTACCGCTCTGCGGCGAACAGGATCAGCTGCTGCGCGGCGGTCAGCTTCGTCGCCATGTCCGCCAGGTAGTTGCCGATCGACTGGTGCTGCCAGATCGGCTTCCCGAACGATTCCCGCTCCTGCGCGTAGCGCAGCGCGTCGTCGAACGCCGCCCGGCCGACCCCCAGCGCGCGGGAGGCCACCTGGATCCGACCGGTCTCCAGGCCCTTCATCATCTGCCCGAACCCGCGCCCCGGTTCCCCGCCGAGCACCGCGTCGGCCGGGACGCGCATCCCGTCGAAGATCAGCTCACAGGTCTCCACGCCCTTGTAGCCGAGCTTGGGCAGGTCCTTGGAGACGGTGAGGCCCGGTCCGTGCTCGACGAGCAGCACCGAGATGCCGCGGTGCGCCGGTTCGGCCCGCGGGTCGGTCTTGCACAGCAGCGCGATCAGACCGGAGCGGCGGGCGTTGGAGATCCAGGTCTTCGACCCGTCGATCACGTACGCGTCGCCGTCCGGGCGGGCGACGGTCGTCATGTTCTGCAGGTCCGAGCCACCACCGGGCTCGGTGAGCGCCATCGTGGCCCGCACCTCACCCGTCGCCATCCGGGGCAGGTACCGCTCCTGCTGCTCGGGGGTGCCGAACTCCACCAGCAGCTTCGCCACCACCGTGTGCCCGCCCATCGCACCGGCGAGGCTCATCCACCCTCTGGCCAGCTCAGCGGTGACCAGCGCGTAGCAGGGCATCGAGACCGGCGCCTCGCCCCACGGTTCGGGGATCGCCAGCCCGTAGACGCCGAGCTGCTTCATCTGCTCGATGAGCTTCTCGGGGTAGGTGTTGGCGTGCTCCAGCCCCTGCACGACCGGTCGGACCTCGCGATCGACGAAGTCCCGCACCGTGTCGACGACTGCCTGCTCCTCGATGCTCAGCACCCGCTCATACTGCACGCGATCAGGTGCTACCCCGGCGCGGCGCGAACTGAAAAGCACGCGGCCCGCCACTATGAACCGGTGAGGCTCACGCTGCGTACCGGCATCGCTACGGCGTTGCTGCTTGCCGTCGCCGTGCTCGCGGCCTGCGGCACGGAGGCCGGACCAGGGCCCGTGCCCATCGGTACGGCCGCCCCGTCCGCCGCACCGCCCACGGGCGGGGACACCCCGTTGCCGACCGCTCCCCTGTCGCCCGCGCCGTCGACGGACGACGGGCGGGCCATGCTGTGGCCGTTCGCCGACGTCGCGGCCGCGCAGGCATGGCAGACGTCCTTCCGCTCCGGCGGGGCGCAGCCGTGGCACCTCGACTCGGCCGCGACAGCGCTCGGCTTCACCCAGGGCTACCTCGGGTTCACCGGGCTCGACCGCGTCACCAGCAAGGAAGGCGGCGGCCTCGAGGCATGGGTCGGCGTCGGCTACGCCCTCCCCGGTGACGGTCGGCAGTCCACCGCCGCCGTCGTGCACCTCGTCCGCATCGGCACCGAGAAGGACGCGCCGTGGGAGGTCGTCGGGACCCGGGACACGTCCCTCACCGTCGACACCCCCGGCTACGGCTCGACCGCGTCGTGGCCGATGACCGTCGGCGGCACCCTCAGCGGCGTCGACGAGAGCCTCCACGTGCGGGTGCTCGGCGCGGCAGGTCCCGCTGGCGACGCCTGCTGCACCCCTGCCGGTGGCGAGAACGCCCGCTGGACCGTGCGGGTGCCGCGGCAGACCCCGCGCACGGGCGACCTCACGGTGGTGGTGGCCACCGGCGGCCACGTCGTGGACGTCGAGCGCTTCGCGATCACCGCCGTGCGCGGCTGATTCACGCGGCGTCGGCGGCGCGCAGCACCCGCAGCACGTTGCGACCGGCCAGCTTCGCGCACTCCTGCTCCGACCAGCCGCGCTCCAGCAGCGCCGCGAACAGCACCGGGTAGCTCGCCACGTCGGCCAGCCCGACGGGCAGGGTCGGGGTGCCGTCGTAATCGCCACCGATCCCGATGTGGTCGATGCCGGCCACCTCGCGGGCGTGCTCGATGTGTGTGACCACGTCGGCGAGGGTCGCCTCCGGGCACGGCGGCCCGTCCCAGCGGTCCGCGAAGGCGTTGCGGGCGTCCAGATCGCGCGGGTCCACGCCGACCTCGACCATCGCGTCACCGACCCGCCGGGACCACTCCGCGGCCGCCGCCGACACGAACACCGGCACGAACGTGAGCATGCAGACGCCACCGTTGCCGGCCAACGCGCTCAGCACGTCGTCGGGCACGTTGCGGGGGTGGTCGGCCACCGCCCGGCACGACGAGTGGGTGAACAGCACCGGCGCCGACGTCGCCGCCAACGCGTCGCGCATCGTGGTGGCGGCGACGTGCGAGAGATCGACGATCACGCCAAGCCGGTTGCACTCCCGCACCACCTCGACGCCGAAGTCGGTCAGCCCGCCGTGCACCGGCTCGTCGGTCGCCGAGTCGGCCCACGGCGTGTTCTCGTTGTGGGTCAGGGTCATGTAGCGCACGCCGCGACGGCGCAGCTCGCGGAGCGCGTCCAGCGACGAGTCGATGCTGTGGCCGCCCTCGGCACCGAGCATCGACGCGACCCGGCCCGCCGCGAAGGCGGCCTCGGCCTCGTCGGCCGTGGTGGCCAGCTGCAGCTCGCTCGGGTACCGCTCGGCGAGCAGGTGCACCAGGTCGACCTGCTCCAGCGTCGTCCGTACGGCGTCCGGCCCGGTGAGGGAGCACGGCACCCACACCGACCAGAACTGGCCACCGACGCGACCGGCCCGCAACCGCGGCAGATCTGTCTGCACCTCGGCCACGCCGGCCGCGAGATCGGTGCTCGCGACCGCCGCCGCCGGATCCGGGCCGGCCAGCAGCCGCAGGGCCCACGGAAGATCGTTGTGCCCGTCCACGAGCGGGTTGGCGGCGAGCAACGCGGTGGCGCGTGAGAGGTGGTCCACTCGATCAGACCCTACGCTGGGATCCGTGCGAGACCGGGACACCGCAGGACGTGCGCGCAACGCCCGCCCCCGGGATGCGGCCGGGCGGCCACTGCCCCACGGCGCGACCGGGGTCGAACGCGTACCCGACGACCTCGTCCTCTCCGCCGACGCCACCATCACGGAGGCCCAGCGCCTGCTCGACGCCGGACTGCCCTTCCCCGCCCACGACGTGCTCGAAGCGGCGTGGAAGGCCGCGCCGGAACCCGAACGCCCGGTGTGGCGGGCACTCGCCCAGCTCGCCGTCGGGCTCACCCACGTGCAGCGGGGCAACGCCCGCGGGGCCGCGGCGCTGCTGGAGCGGTCGGGCGATGCGCTCGCGCGGTGGCTCGGGCCGCCCGTCGCGGGCGTCGACACCGCGGCGCTCGCCAGCTGGGCGTGCGCACTGGCGGAGCGCATCGCGCGGGACGGGCTGGACGGCATCTCCGCGACGGGCTGGCCGCCCCGGTTGCGTGGCCGCTGAGGCCCGCGGCGTCCGGGGCCGGGTGTGTGTCAGCAAAGCCACTTTCAGGACGGATTCGGTCCTGAAAGTGGCTTTGCTGACACAACTGGAGGCTGTCCCAGGAGACCCTAGGCCGGGGTGCCGTGCCGGCCGGCCCCTCCCGCGAAGCGGGCCGCCCCCGCCAGCGCGTCGGAGGCGAGGGAGATGCGGCCGTGGGCGAACTCCCCCGCCATGGCCGCGTCCTCGTCGAGGCCCCACTGCTCGAGCGCGGAGAGCCGGTCCTGGCGCAGGCACGTCTGCGGCAGCTCGGCCAGCTGCGCGGCCAGTGCCTGTGCCGCGGTGAGCGCCTCCCCCGCCGGGACGACCCGGTCGGCCAGGCCGATGGCCAGCGCCTCTGCGGCGTCGACGGCCCGTCCGGTGAGGATCATGTCCATGGCGCGGCCGGCGCCGACGATCCGCGGCAGCCGGACGGTGCCGCCGTCGATCAGCGGCACGCCCCAGCGGCGGCAGAACACCCCGAACACCGCGGTTTCCGACGCCACCCGCAGGTCGCACCACAGCGCCAGCTCGAGTCCGCCGGCCACAGCGTGCCCCTCGACGGCGGCGAGCACCGGCTTGCCCAGCCGCATCCGGGTCGGTCCCATCGGCCCATCACCGTCGTCGGCGAGGCGGTTGCCGCGTTCGGTGCCGACGGCCGTCAGGTCGGCGCCTGCGCAGAACACCCCGCCGGCGCCGTGCAGGACGGCGACGGCAGCGTCCGTATCGGCGTCGAAGGCGCGGAAGGCGTCGGCGAGCGCATCGGCGGTGGCGCCGTCGACGGCGTTGCGCCGCGCCGGCCGGGCGAGGGTCACGGTGGTGACGGGCCCGTCGCGCGTGACGGTGACGGCGGCTGGTTCGGCTCCCATGCGGTCACCCTCCCGCAACCTGCTCGACCGGCGCAGCGGGGTGCGGCAAGGATGGCCGCATGACCGACCTGCCCCCCGTGCTCACCGATGGCGTGGTGACCCTGCGCCCCTATCGCACCGACGACGTGCCGGACATGATCCGCACCGCGCAGGACCCGCTCTACGTGCAGTACACGACCGTCCCGGCGCCGTACTCGACGCAGGACGCCCTGCAGCGCATCGAGCAGGTCCGCGTCGACATGGTCGACGGCAAGGGCACGTACTGGGCGATCGAGGCGGAGGACGACGGGCGGCCCCGGTTCGCGGGCACGATGGACGTGCGGATGGGCCCACCGCCGGACGTCGGGTACGGGCTGTCGCCGTGGGCGCGTGGTCGCGGGATCATGACGCGGGCGCTGCGGCTGGCCGCCCGCTGGGCGTTCGACCAGCTGGAGCTGCCGATCCTGCACTGGTCGACCCATGCCGGGAACTTCGCGTCCTGGCGGGTGGCGCACGCGTGCGGATTCACCTTCCACGGCGCCCAGCCGCTGGCGCTGCCGCATCGGGGCGCGCTCGTCGACGGTTGGTTCGGCACGCTGCGTCCCGACGACGCGATGGCGCCGCGGACGACCTGGTGGGACATCCCGGTCATCGAGGGTGAACGAGTGCGGTTGCGGCCGCTCGTCGACACCGACGTCCCGCGGATCGCGGAGGCCTGCGCCGACCCGGCCACCCAGTTCTACCTGGCGCACATGCCAGGCCCGTACACCGAGCACGACGCGCGCGAGTTCGTCGCCCGCACCCGGCTCAACGCCTCCCTCGGCTCGGGGGTGAGCTGGGGCATCGCCGACCTCGACGACGACAGGCTGCTCGGCAACGTCAGCGTGTTCCGCCTCGACGACGTCTACCAGCCGGCGGGGGCCGAGATCGGCTACTGGGCACACCCCGATGCCCGCGGCCGCGGCGTGATCCGCGAGGGTGCGGCCCTCGCGGTCGGACACGCGTTCCGACCGAAGGCAGAGGGTGGTCTTGGCCGCGACCGGCTGCAGCTGGGCGCGTCCGTGGGCAACGCCGGCAGCCGGGGCATCGCCGAGCGGCTCGGGTTCAGCCTCCTCGCCATCCACCACCGCGACGGCGTCGTCGGCCGCGGCGCGGAACGCCGGAGCGACGACGGCGCCTGGTACGAGCTGCTGCGCACGACCACCTGACCGGCCGCTGCCCCACGATGCGTGGGGCAGCGGTGGCGTCAGCTGCCGTTCTCGGTGAGCTGCACGGTCTCGGGCTTGTAGTTCGCGCCGACGACGTCGACGCCCTGGCCCTTGAGGATGTCGAGCGCCTTCTGCAGGTAGGTGGTGTTCTTGGCGCCCTCGTCGGGGTCCTTGGTGATCACGGTCTGGCCGTCTGCGTTCACGGCGGTCTTCGCGATCTGCACGGTCTTGGCCCACGCCGCGTCGTCGATGGTGCCGGCGCCGGCGGCCGGTGCCGGCCAGATCAGCTTGTTGATCTCGTTGACCTGCCACAGCTGGTGGCTGGAGCCGAGCTTGGACCCGGCCTTGACGACGATGTCGCGGCACTTCGCGGCGTTGTCGCGGCAGTAGGCCCAGCCCTTGATCGACGCGGCGATGAACTTCGTCGTCGTGTCCTGGTAGGCGGAGTCGGAGGCGAGCCGTTCGGTGTTGGCCCAGATCGCGTCCTGCAGCATGGCGCTGCCGGCGTCGTTCCAGTTGACGATCGAGAAGTCCGAGGGCTGGTAGAGCTGCCCGGTCGCCGGGTTCTTCGCCTCCAGCACCTGCGCGTACTCGTTGTACGACATGGCTTGGGCGGCGTCGATGTCACCGGACAGCAGCGCCTTCATGTCGAACTGCTGCTGCACGAGCGTGACGTCGGCCGGCTTCAGCCCGGCCGCAGTCATGCCGGCGAACAGCTCGAACTCGTTGCCGAAGCCCCAGTTGCCGACCTTCTTGCCGCGCAGGTCGGCCGCCGTCTTGATGTTCTTGTTCGCGAAGGAGACCTGGTAGGTGCCGGACCGCTGGAAGATCTGCGCGACGTCGGTGATGCCGGCGCCCTGCTCCCGCGAGGCGAGCGCCTTGGGCACCCAGGCGACGGCGTAGTCGGCGCCGCCGGTGGCGAGCACCTGCTGGGGGACGATGTCGACACCGCCCTCCTTGATCGTGACGTCGAGCCCCTGCTCCTTGTAGTACCCCTGGTCGACGGCCGCGAAGTAGCCCGCGAACTGGCCCTGGGTGAACCACTGCAGCTGCAGGCTGACCTTCGTCGGGGACCCCGGTGCTCCGGCGGACGAGCTGTCACCGCCCCCGGCCGGGGTCGTCGAGCAGGCCGTCAGAGCGATGGCTGCGACGGCGGTCGCTGCGATCGCGCAAAGGGTTCGTCGGGACATGTGGCACCTCTCGGGGTCAGGCGGTACGGCCGCGGGTGGCGAGACGCTCGACGAGCGTGCCGCCGAAGTGGAACAGGAGCCCCAGGACGACCGAGGCGGCCACGAACGCCCAGGCACGGGCGTACGCGGTGTTGGCGGCGGCCGAGGAGATCCGGCTGCCCAGCCCGTTCTGGAGGCCCCCGAAGTACTCCGCGACGAGCGCGGCGATGACGGCCGCCGGTGCGGCGAGCCGCAGCCCGGTCATGATGAACGGGACGGCGCCGGGCAGCCGCACGAACCGGGCCCGCTGCCACGGCGTGGCGGCGAGTGAGGTCATCAGCTCGTCGTGCACCGGGTGCACCTGGCGCAGGCCACGGGCGGCGGAGATGAACACCGGCACCGTCACGACGATCGTGACGACGAGCCGGCGCGGGATCTCCGTGGTGGAGCCGAACATGGTGGTGAACACCGGGGCGAGCGCGACGATCGGCATGGCGCTGGCCGCCAGCACCACGGGGGTGGTCAGCTCGGCGACCAGCCGCGAGCCCGCGGCCAGGATCGCCATGACCAACCCCAGCAGGAACCCCGCGACCAGCCCGACCAGCGCGTTCAGGCCGGTCACGGCCGTGGTCGAGACGAGCACGGGGAACAGGGTGCCGATCTGCACACCGATCGCCGACGGGGCCGGCAGCAGGAACGCCGGCACCCCGGCCGCCCGCACGACCACCTCCCACAGCGCCAGCGCGGCGATGCCGAGCGCGATCGGCGGCCACAGCCGGGCCGCCCCCGTGACGGTCCGGGCAGGGCCGCTGACACCGGCCGCCCCGGGTACTGCTGCGGAGATCGGCCTGCTCATTCGTGCCCCTTCCGCAGGGCCTCGCGCACCGCGGTGACGGCGGCGAAGAAGCGGCTGGACTCGCGCACGTCCTCGACGTCGTCGGGCACGAGACCGACGGGATCGAGCTCCTGCGGCCGGCAGCCGGTGACGATCTCGGTGATCCGGCCCGGGCGCGGCGACATGACGACGATGCGGTCGGAGAGCACCACGGCCTCGGGGATCGAGTGGGTGACGAACAGGACCGCGGCGCCGGTCTCGCCGATGATGCGCAGCAGCTCGGCCTGCATGCGCTCGCGCGTCATCTCGTCGAGCGCGCCGAATGGCTCGTCCATGAGCAGCAGCTTCGGGCTCGGTGCCAGCGACCTGGCGATCGCGACGCGCTGCTGCATGCCACCGGATAGCTGGCTGGGACGCGAATCCGCGAAGTCGGCCAGCCCGACCAGCTCGAGCAGCGCGACCGCGCGGGCCCGCCGCGGCGCCTTCTCCACGCCGTGTACGTGCAGCGGCAGCTCCACGTTCTGCACGACGGTGCGCCACTCGAGCAGGCCGGCCTGCTGGAAGGCGATGCCGTAGTCCTGGTCGAGCCGGGCTTGCGTGGCCGCCTTGCCGCCGACGGCCACCCCGCCCGAGCTGGGCTGCTCCAGGTCGGCCACCACGCGCAGCAGCGTCGACTTGCCGCAGCCGGAGGGGCCGATCAACGACACGAACTCCCCCGCGCCGATCGTCAGGTCGATGTCCTCCAGCGCGGTGACCGCGCCGAACGTCTTGCCCACACCGGTGAGCTCCACAGCAGCGTTCACGCGACACTCCCCCGGTACCGACGCAGCACGAGATCCAGCAGGCCGACCGCGCCGGCCGCGACGAGCCCCAGCACGGCGGCGCCGAGGATCGCGGTGTACATCCGCGACGGGTCGCCCGTCGCGGACTGGGCGTATTCGATGATCAACCGCCCGATGCCGCCACGGGTGCCGGTGGAGATCTCGGCGACGATCGCACCGACCACCGCCGCCGCCGTGGCCAGCCGCAGCGCGGGCAGCAGGTGCGGCACCGCGGCGGGCAGGCGCAGCCGCAGCAACGTCGTCCACCAGCCGGCTGCGAGCGCGTGGAACAGCTCGACGTCGGCCTTCGCCGGGGACGCCAGGCCGCGCAGCATGCCGACGGCGATCGGGAAGAACGACAGGTAGGACGAGATCACCATGACGCTCGTCCACGGCTGCCAGGCCCAGCCCAGGATCGCGATCTTGCCGCCCCAGCCGGCCACGAGGGGCGCGATGGCGATGAGCGGCACCGTCTGCGACGCGCCGACGTAGGGCAGCGCGGCCCGCTCCACGAGCCGGAACCGCTGCATGACCAGCGCCAGCGCGATCCCCAGCACCCCGCCGAGCATGAGCCCGCCCAGCGAGAGCGTCAGCGTGAACAGCGCGCTCTGCACCACCGCGGTCCCCACCGTGCGGGTGGCCGCGCCCCCGCCGACCTCGGGATCACCGAGCGCCGCCAGCACCGACCAGACGTGCGGCATCACCCCGTCGTCGGTGCGCGGCAGCACCCGGGTGTCGCCGATCGTCAGGCCGTCGGTGGGCAGCACCACCTTCGCCAGCTCCCACAGGACGACGAGCAGCACGAACGCGGCCACCGCCGCGAGGGTCGACCGGTACCGCGCCACCCGTTCTCCTCACGCTCCGTGCGTACCGCGAAGAGGCGATACTGCGAGCAGCCGATGACGCTAGCGTTTCGGGTGCGTTTCCCAGTAGTGGTCTTTCAGGGTGATCATCCGCACGATCAGCGCGACGTCACCCCTCGCGCACGGACCGCAACCCGTCGGCCGCAGCCGCGATGACGGCGGGGTCGCCGGGCCGCGGGCGCCACGGCAGCACCAGCCCGTCGTCGGCGTAGCGCGGCACGACGTGCACGTGGAAGTGGAACACCGTCTGCCAGGCCGCCGGCCGGCAGGCGTTCAGCAGGTTCACCCCGGCCGCCCCCAACCCGTCGCGGGCTCGGCGGGCCAGCCGCTGCGCGGCCACCGCACAGGCGGCGAGATCCACCGGATCGACCGCGTAGAGATCCTGCGCATGCACCTTCGGGATCACCAGCGCGTGCCCGCGGGTGCCCGGGTTGATGTCCATGAACGCGAGCGTGCGCTCGTCCTCGTCGACGACGGTGGCGGGCGACTCCCCCGCGACGATCCGGCAGAACACGCAGTCGGTCATGGAGCGCACCCTCTCACCCGCGCGCGACTCTCCGTCGCAGCAGTCGTTCGGGGGCGTGACGTCAGCGGGGCATGCGCCGCCACAACGCGCGTGGCGCGTGCCGCAGCAGCGCGAAGATCGGGCGCAGGATGCCCGGCACCCACACCTCGCCGCGGCCCTTCGCCAGCGCGGCGACGGTGGCGTCGGCGACCTGGTCGGGGGTCGAGGAGAACGGGGCCGGCTGCATCCCGTCGGTCATCCGGCCGCGCACGAACCCGGGCCGGACCAGCAGCATCCGGACCCCGGAGCCGTGGAGGGCGTCGGCCATGCCGCTCGCGAACCCGTCGAGGCCGGCTTTCGCCGAGCCGTACACGTAGTTGGCCCGGCGCACCCGCGCGCCGGCCACCGACGAGTACACGACCAGCTCGCCGCCGCCCTGCGCCCGCAGGATCTGCGCGAGGTGGGTGAGCACGGCGACGTGCGCCACGTAGTCGGTGTGGACGATCGCCACCGCGTGGTCGACGTCGCGCTCCGCGCGGGTCTGCTCGCCGAGGATCCCGAACGCCACCACCACGGTGTCGAGGCGGCCGTGCCGGGCCACCAGCTCGTCCAGGAACGGGCGCTGCGCGGCGAGGTCGTCGGCGTCGAACTCGACGCGTTCGACGTCGGCGGCGCCGGCCGCGCGGACCGCGGCCTCCTCGCCGTCCAGCTCGCCGCTGCGGCGCGCGGCCAGCACGACCTTCGCTCCTGCCGCGAGCCGGGTCGCGACGGCGACACCGATCTCGCTGCGGCCACCCAGCACCACCACGGTCCGACTCACCGCCTCACCCTCTCAGTAGGCTCCGGCCGGTGGAGCCCGACCCCGTGGACCGGATGATCGAGGAGTGGGCGGCGACCGCCCCCGATCTCGACGTGCGAGACCTGCAGGTGATGGGCCGCCTGCTGCGGGTCGCCGAGCACGGGCGCCGTGCCGTCGCCGCCGCGCTGGCGCCGTTCGGGCTCTCCCACGGAGACTTCGACGTGCTCAACACGCTGCGCCGGCGCGGCGACCCGGCCGGCACGCATCCGCGGGTGCTCGCCGCGTCCGCGCTGATCACCTCCGGTGCCATGACGACCCGGCTGGACCGGCTCGAGGCCCGCGGGCTGCTGGCCCGCGGTGCCGATCCCGACGACCGGCGCAGCCTGCGCATCCAGCTCACGCCGGACGGCCGCGAGCTCGTCACCCGCGCGCTGGACGCGGTGCTCGCCGCCGATGCCGCGTTCCTGGCGCCGCTCGACGAACCGGCTCGGAACTCATTGACCGACGGGCTGCGCGTGCTCCTAGCGCGTCAAGAAACGAACTGATCGGCGTGCGGGCTGTGCTCGGCCGCGAACACCGCGGCCGGGGCCAGCGCGTCGAACGGCCAGACGGTGGCCGTGACGGCGGCCCGGTCGCCGAGCGCGGCGGCCACCGCCACGGCGGTGCCGATCGGGGCGCCGCCGCAGATCTGGACGAGCTCCACACCCTCGTCCACCAGCCGGCGGGCCAGCGCGACGGCGGTGTCGGCGTCGGGTGCCGGGCGGATCTCGGTGCGTCGCCCGTCGGCCAGCTCGTGGCCGATCCCGGCGGCGTCGGTCGGCGCGTCGTAGATCGTTGCGGTGCGCTTGGCACCGGGAGCGCTGCGGGCGCTGACGGCCAGCAGGGTGCCGACGGCGGCCCGCCCGTCGACGGCCGCCGTAACGGCAGCGGTGGCGGCGGCATCGAACCCGCCGTAGAGCTCGACGAGTCTGATCCCGGCTGCCGTCTCGGTGGCGGCGACCTCCGCCGCCGCCGCGACGTCGGGCACCCACACCACGAGAGTCTCGTGATCGGGCTCGTCGAGGACCTTGCGGTCGGTGCGCGGGTCGGCGCCGGGGGCGAGGACGAGGAACAGGCCCAGCGGGTTCATGAAAGCCACCTTTAGCTTGCCATCAAGTAGTTCGACACCAAGCTGAACCACTGGCCGATCCGCGATGTTCCCGCCCTGCGAAACTGGCCCGATGCACGCTGCCGTCCTCGGCTTCCCCGTCGGCCACTCCCTCTCGCCCGTGCTGCACACCGCCGCCTACGCGGCGCTGGGCCTGCACGACTGGGACTACACCGCGCACGAGTGCACCGCGGACGCCCTGGCAGCCTTCGTCGACCGGCTGGACGACAGCTGGGCCGGCCTGTCGCTGACCATGCCGCTCAAGCGCGTCGCGCTCGACGTGGCGACCGAGGTGTCGCCGCTCGCGGCCGCCATCGGCGCAGGCAACACGCTGGTGCTCGGCGGGCGCCGCTACGTCGACAACACCGACGTCGCCGGCATCGTCGGCGCACTCGGGCCGGTGACCGGCCGCGCGGTCGTGCTCGGCGCGGGCGGCACCGCGCAAGCCGTGCTCGCCGCGCTGCGCGAGCTGGGCATCGAGCAGGTCGACGTGCTGGTGCGTGAACTCGCCCGCGCTGCCGAGCTCCGCGCCACCGCCGAACGACTCGGCGTCGCACCCGCGATCCACGCAGCCCTGGCCGATCCCGCGGCCTTCGTCGACGGGGCCGACGTCGTGATCTCCACGCTCCCCAAGGACGCCGCCGATCACGTCGTCTGTCGGGGGGTCGGCACCGTCCTGGACGTCGTGTACGCGCCCTGGCCGACCCGCCTCGCCGCGCAGGCCGAGGGCGCCCGCGTGGTCAGCGGTATGGACATGCTGCTGCACCAGGCCGTGGCCCAGGTGGAGCTGATGACGGGCCGCCCCGGCCCGCTGGAGGCCATGCGCAGGGCCCTCGACGCCGCAGTGGCCGCCCGGGCCTGAGGCGCAGCCGCTACCTCAGGCCAGCAGGTGCGCCGCGCGGAGCGCGGCCCGGACGTCCTCGTGATGCCACTCGTCGAGCGGGACGAGCGGGAGCCGGATGCCCGTCCCGATCAACCCCATCTCGGCGAGCGCCCACTTGACCGGGATCGGGTTCGGCTCGGCGAACAGCGAGCGGTGCAGGCCGGCGAGGTCGGCGTCGAGCCGGGCCGCTTCCTCGGCGTCGCCGCTGATGGCGGCCTTGCACATGCGGGCCATCGCGTCGGGCGCCACGTTCGCGGTGACCGAGATGTCGCCGTGGAACCCGGCCAGCATGCTGGCGCGGGCGGTGGCGTCGTCGCCGGAGTAGAGCGCGAAGTCGGGCAGGCCGAGCGCGACGAGGTCGCGCACCCGGTCCAGGTCGCCCTTGGCCTCCTTGAGGCCCACGATGTTGGGCACCTCGGCGAGCCTCTCCACCGTCGACGGGAGCATGTCGCAGGCCGTGCGGCCGGGCACGTTGTAGAGGATCTGCGGGATCTGGACGGCCTCGGCGACGGACTTGAAGTGCCGGTAGAGACCCTCCTGCGGGGGCTTGTTGTAGTACGGGGTGACGAGCAGTGCGCCGTCAGCTCCGGCGGCCGCGGCGGCCTCGGTGAGGTGGATGGCCTCGGTCGTGGAGTTGGCGCCGGTGCCGGCGATGACGGGCACCCGCCCGCCGACGACATCGATGGTGCGCCGGATGACGTCGGTGTGTTCCTCGACCGAGAGCGTGGCCGACTCGCCGGTGGTGCCGACCGAGATGATGGCCGCAGTGCCGGCGAGGACCTGGCGCTCGACGAGCCGCTCCAGCGCGGCGTTGTCGATGCGGCCGTCGGCGTGCATGGGGGTGACCAGTGCGACCAGGCTGCCGGTCACGATGCCCTCGATCATGGGTTCCACCTCCGCGCCAGGAAACTTGCCAGGAAACTCACCAGGAAACTCGACAGTGCGGCCACGACGATAGCTCGGAGCTCGTCACACCCGCGCCTCCGGCGTCGAGACGAGGGTGCGCCCGCCGGAGGCGAACAGGGCCGCTGCGCTGACGAGCGCCGTGGTCGCGATGACGATCCCGCCGTTCCCCGTGACCAGCCCGAGGATCGCGCCGAGCACGGCCGCGCCGACGAGCACGCCGCCGAGCAGCGTGAACCCGGTCCAGAAGATCCGGCCGAACGCCACGAAGTGGATGCCGACGACGAGCGCCACCCACGGGCAGACGTACTGCGGGTTGCCGGTGACGTTGAGCAGGATCCCGCCGGCGGCGATGGCGACGACCTCGGCCACGACGGCGATCCGGTAGCGGGTATCGGTGAACATCGATCCCGTCCCGTCGGTGGCGGGGATCCTGCGCAGGGCCCGGATCGAGCCCACGATCAGAGCCGCGCCGATGACCACTCCGACGATCCGCACGACCAGCGCTACCGGCTCACCGAGCCCGGACGCGCCCCAGAGCGTCCACATGGCCCCGAAGACGGCCGCGATCATCGTCCCGATCAGCGCACCTCGCGCGTCACCAGCGTGCTCAACCACGGGCGGACCCTACGGGCCGGTGCACGGACACCGCGTAGTGCCCGCCCGCGTACGGCGCCCGATCCCACGTGGCGAACCGCTCCGCGAGCCTCAGGCCGGTCGCAGCGGCCCAGCCGTCGTAGTCGGCGAGCGTCGGCCAGCCCGCGCGCAGCGCGAACCCGGCCACGAGCCGGCCGCCGGGACCGAGGTGACGGGCACAGCCCGCGACCGCGGCAGCCCGGTCCGGTGCCGCGACGTACGGCACGACGTTGCCGGCGAGCAGGACCACGTCGAAGCGATCCGGCAGCTCCAACCCGGCGAGATCGGCGAGCCGCCAGTCCAGCTCGGGTGCCCGCGCCGACGCGGCCGCGATCATGTCCGGATCGGCGTCCACCCCGAGGACGGCGATGCCGCGACGGTCCAGCTCGATCGCGATCCGGCCCGTGCCGCAACCGGCGTCCAGCACCGCCGCCGGCGCGTAGGACGCGACGAGGTCGGCCTCGCCGTGCGGGTTGTCGCCGCGTTCGGCCATGCGCCGCCAGCGCTCGTCGTAGCGGTCGACGTCGAACGTGCCGCGCCACGCCGTCCAGTCCTCGGGGAGGGTCACCGGAACACCGTGGCAGGTCCGTGGGTTGAGAGCGACGTGCAGGTGGAGATCTGGTCCGACGTCGTCTGTCCTTGGTGCGCCATCGGGCGCGCCCGATTCATGAAGGCGCTCGCCGCGTTCGAGCATCGCGACGATGTGGAGGTGCTGTGGCGCAGCTTCGAGCTCGACCCGCAGGCCCCGCGCGAGCCGGCCGGCGATCTCGCCGACCACCTCGCCGCGAAGTACGGGTTCACCCGCGAGCAGGCGCTGGCCAAGAACCAGCAGGTCAGCGACCTGGCGGCGGCCGAGGGGCTGGAGTTCCGCATGGAGCAGGCCCAGCGCGGCAACACCTTCGACGCGCATCGCGTGTTGCACCTGGCGGCTGACCGTGGCGTGCAGGACGCCGTGAAGGAGCGGCTGTTCCGCGGCTACTTCACCGACGGCGCACGCATCGCCGACCCGGAGACGCTGGTCCGGCTCGGTGCCGAGGCCGGGCTGGACGCCGACGAGGTCCGCACCGTGCTTGCCGGCGACGCCTACGCGGCCGACGTGCGGGCCGACCAGGCGCAGGCCCGCACCTACGGGATCAGCGGCGTGCCGTTCTTCGTGCTCGACCGCAAGTACGGGCTCAGCGGCGCGCAGCCCGTCGAGCTGCTGGTGTCGGCGCTGGAGCAGGCCTGGAACGAGAGCCGCCCGCTCCTGCAGACGACCCCGGCGGGCGACGGTTGCGACGACAGCAGCTGCGCCGTCTGAAGCACGTCATCCCTGGCCGCCGGCCAGCCGGGCGACCCCGTCTGCGACGGCGCCCGCGACGTCGAGCTCCGGGTCGACGGCGGCCTGGATGACCAGGCCGTCCAGCAGCGCCATGATCAGCGCGCCGGGCCCGCCCGCGAGCTGCCCGATCCGGGCGACGAGGGCTGCGTGCTCGCCGTGCCGCCGTGCCGCGAGCTGCGGGTCGCGCGCGCTCGCGAGCGTGAACTCCGTGTTCGCCAGGAACCAGTCGCGATGCTCGCGCACGGCGGTGACCAGCCACGCGGCGAGCTGCGCCGGCACGTCACCGGCCGCGTCGATCTCGCGCAGGCCGGCCTCCAGCTCGGCCGTCCGCTCCTCGGCGACGGCGAGGAACAGCTCGTCCTTGCTCGCGAAGTGCGCGTACAGCGCGCCCTTGGTGAAGCCGGCACGGGCCGCGATGGCATCGAGGGATGCCTTGACGTAGCCGTGCTCGCAGAAGCAGGCGTAGGCAGCGTCCAGCAGCGCGCCGCGGGTCTCCCGGCGACGGCGGTCGCGGCTGGTCTCTTGACGGACCGGGACATTCACCTACTCTTGGTACCAGAAATACCGCCGGTATTTCATATTCCTTCGGTACCCAGGGAGTCGCCCATGTGGGAAGCCCTGCTCGATCCGACCCCGCGACCCGCCGCACCGCTGCCCCTTGCCGAGGCCGAGCGGCGACTGCTCGCCGCGGCAGCCGCGCTCGATGCCGAGCGGGTGCCCCTCGGCACCTCCCGGGAAGGGCGCCCGCTGGAGCTGGTGCGGTTCGGCGACGGGCTACGACGGGTCCTCTGGTACGCCGGACCGCACGCGAACGAGGTCGCCGGCGTCGCCTCGATCGTCACGCTCGCGGAGCGGTTGGTGTCCCACCCCGCGGTGCTCGACGGGGACACGGGCATAGATCTGCTCCTGTGCGTCGATCCGGACGTCTACGTCCGCAACGAGGCGTGGTTCGCGCCGGAGATCGACATGGCGGCCTACTACCGGCACTTCCACCGGCCGCCGATGGATGAGTGGCCGGACTGGGACTTCCCGGTCGCACACGGAGCACTGCGTCGCGTGTCGCGCCTGCCGGAGACCGCCGCGCTGCGCTCGGCGCTGGAGCTGAGCCGGCCCGCGGTGATGGTGTCGCTGCACAACGGTGAGCTGCACGGCATGCACGGCTACCTCTCCGCTGCGGTGCCGGGGTTGGCCGAGGCACTGGCCGCGATCCCCGCCCGGTACGGCTTCCCGGTCGAGCTCGCCGCCCTCGACGATCCCGGCGCCGAGCCGCTCGCCCCCGGGATCTTCGCGGCGCCCGTCATGACCGAGGCGTGGGACGCAGTGCTGGCCGTTGGCGACCCGGACCCGGCAGCGCTCCTCCCGATGGGCGACTCGGCAGCCTCATGGGCACTGGCGCGGTTCGGGACCGTCACCGTGATCTCCGAGGTCCCGCACTGGTCGATGCTGGACGACGTCCCGGTCGACGGGACCGTCGGCGACCTCACCCGACGCACCGCGGCGACGGTGGCGGCCTTCGGTGAACGGCTCGCCACCGCTGTGGCCGCGGTCGAGCTACCGACCACCGACGTGCGGGTCCGCTCCTGCCGCAACGCCGTGCCGATGCTGGCGCGGCTCGCCGCGGGCTTCGACGTCCTCGCGGACGGCAGCGCCGGACGCGCTCCGGCGACATCGGCGGACAGTGCCCGGCTGGGGATCATGCTCGGCGAGTGCCTCCCCCAGCGATACCGCGGGCAGCTCCTCGGCGCTCTCGTCGACGCGGGAGCGCCGGAGGCAGCAGTCCGCGCGGCGCGGCAGGACTTCGACGAGGGAATGGCCCGGCTGCGGGCCGTCCCGATCCGGGTGCACCCGTTCACGTCGATGGTGGAGGCGCAGCTGGCCACCGGTCTGGCCGCCACCGAACGAGCCACGGTGCCGGCCTGACAGGGCCGGGGCTCGGCGGGTTGGCCGGCCTCACCCGGAGCGGCCGACGAGCTCCCGCAGCCAGTCGATCTCGCCGTCGCCGTGCAGGGCGACCGCGCCGGCGAGGAGCCATGCCATGGACGGCAGGAAGTCGCTGTGCAGGGCGTCGCGGTAGCCCATGATGTCGGCGGCGGACTCCTCGCTGACCAGCGGCGCGGACGTGTAGCGGGCCCGTGCCGCGGGACGCACGCCCAGCTCCTCCCTGATCCACGCCAGCACCGGCTCGACCACGTCGCCGGTCCCGACGTGATCACGCACGACCGACAACCACCGCACCATGATCAGCGTGATCATCAGCTCGGTGGTGCGCTCCTCGTCGGTCTGCCCGCTGGACAGCCCGGAGAGGTACCGCCGGCCCGGCTCGGCGGAACGCTCGGCGAGCGTCGCCTCCACGGTCTCGAGGACCAGCTCGGAGATCCGCTCAGCCGCCTCCGCGATCTGGGTCCGTTCGCGCTGCTCGTTGCCGGCCATCAGGAACACACCGCGCCCTGCGCGGCCGAGCCGACGAGCCGCGCGTACTTGCCGAGCACGCCGGTGCGCAGGGCGGGCTGTCGCGGCTCCCAACCCTCGCGGCGACGAACCAGCTCGGCCTCGTCGACGCCGAGGTCGAGGGTGCGCGTCTCCATGTCCAGGACGATCGGGTCGCCGTCGCGCACGAACGCGATCGGGCCGCCGTCGACGGCCTCCGGCGCGACGTGCCCCACGCACAACCCGGTCGTGGCGCCGGAGAACCGGCCGTCGGTGAGCAGCAGGACGTCCTTGCCGAGGCCGGCGCCCTTGATCGCCCCGGTGACGGCGAGCATCTCCCGCATGCCGGGACCGCCCTTCGGGCCCTCGTAGCGGATCACGACGACGTCGCCGGGCTGCAGGTCGGACACGGCCTCCATGGCGCCCTGCTCGCCGTCGAACACGCGGGCGGTGCCCTCGAAGCGCGCCGAATCGAATCCCGCGCTCTTCACCACGGCACCGTCGGGGGCCAGCGAGCCGTGCAGGATCGTGATGCCGCCGGTGGGGTGGATCGGGTTGTTCAGCGCGCGCAGGATCTCCCCGTCAAGATCGGGCGGCTCGATCGCAGCCAGGTTCTCGGCCACCGTGGCGCCCGTGCAGGTCAGCGCGTCCCCGTGCAGCAGGCCCGCGTCGAGTAGCGCCTTCATCACGACGGGCACACCGCCGACCTTGTCCACCGTGGACATCACGTGCCGGCCGAACGGCTTCACGTCGGCCAGGTGCGGCACGCGGTCGCCGACCCGGTTGAAATCGTCCAGCTCCAACGGCACACCCGCTTCCCAGGCGATGGCGAGCAGGTGCAGCACGGCGTTGGTGGAGCCGCCGAACGCCATCACGACGGCGATCGCGTTCTCGAACGCCTCGCGGGTGAGGATCTGCCGGGCGGTGATGCCCTTGTCGATCAGCCCGATCACGGCTTCGCCGGACGCGCGGGCGATGCCGTCGCGGCGCCGGTCCACCGCCGGCGGGCTCGCCGAGCCGGGCAGTGCCATGCCCAGCGCCTCCGCGGCGCTGGCCATCGTGTTGGCGGTGTACATGCCGCCGCAGGCGCCCTCACCGGGGCAGATCGCCCGCTCGATGGCCTCGACCTCGGCCTCGGTGATCAGGCCGCGCCGGCAGGCCCCGACGGCCTCGAACGCGTCGGCGATCGTGACCTCCCGCTCCCCCACGTACCCGGGCAGGATCGAGCCCGCGTAGAGGAAGACCGCGGCCAGGTCGAGCCGCGCGGCGGCCATCAACATGCCGGGCAGGCTCTTGTCGCAGCCGGCGAGCAGGACGGTGCCGTCGAGGCGCTCGGCCTGCACGACCGTCTCCACGGAGTCGGCGATGACCTCACGGCTGACCAGCGAATAGTGCATGCCGACGTGGCCCATCGAGATGCCGTCCGACACCGAGATCGTGCCGAACTCCATCGGGAAGCCACCGGCGCGGTGCACGCCCTCCTTCGCCGCGATGCCGAGGCGCTGCAGCGACAGGTTGCACGGGGTGATCTCGTTCCAGCTCGACGCGATGCCGATCTGCGGCTTGCGGAAGTCCTCGTCACGCATGCCGACGGCGCGCAGCATGCCGCGCGCGGCAGTGCGCTCGAGACCGTCGGTGACCTCGTGGCTACGTGGCTTCCTCGATCGGGTGGGGTCAGTCATGACGCTCCTGTGGTGGTGGTGGGGTCAGCCTGCCGCACCCCGGCGGCGCTCGAACGATCCGGGGTGACCGGTCCACTGCGACGGAATTGGCTATCGGAGGGTGGGCCGCGGCGCGCCAGGGTCGAGCCATGGGGAGATTCGACGACAGCGACATGTCTGGTCTGGTGGACACCGCGGTGCGGTACGACCTGGCGGAGAGCACCGGCCCCTCGCTGCGCATGGACGAGCTGGACGCGCCCGGCCTGTCGGGGCGGCTCGTCGAGCTGACGTTGGTCTACGGCGGCTCCCGGGGCGACGAGGAGCTGCGGCGCCTGATCGGCGCCGACACCGGGGTCGACGCATCGGACGTGCTGGTCACCGCGGGTGCGAGCGCCGCGATGTTCCTGACCGCGCTGGTCGCGGCCGGGCCCGGCGGGCGCGTCGTGTGCACCACCCCGAGCTTCCCGCCCGGCCGGACGGTCCCGAAGGCGCTGGGCGCCGAGGTGGTCGAGGTCGCGCTGCAGTTCGACGACCGGTACCGCCTCGACGTCGATGCCGTCGCGGCCGCGCTCACCCCGGAGACGGGTCTGGTCTCGCTCGCGTCGCCGCAGAACCCGTCGGGCATCCGCATCGCCGACGACGACCTGCGGGCACTGCTGACCGAGGTCGACCAGCGTGCTCCCGAGGCCGTCGTGCTGGTGGACGAGACCTACCGCCACACCACCTTCGGCGCCGCTGCGCCGCCGTCCGTCGCGGGGATGTCGCCGCGGATCGTCACCTGCGCGTCGCTGTCCAAGTCGCACGGCGCGGCCGGGCTGCGGATCGGCTGGCTCACCGCGACCGACCCCGATCTCACCGAGCAGCTGCGGCGCGCCAAGTTCGCGACGATGATCTGCTCGAGCACCCCGGACGAGCTCGCGGCCACCGAGATCCTGCGCAACTCCGCCGCCGTGCTCGCGCCCCGGCGGGCCGCTCTCGCCACCGCGCTGGACACGCTGACGGAGTGGGCCGGCCGGCACTCCGAGCTCGTCGACTTCCTGCCGCCGGACGGCGGGGCGCTCTGCTGCCTGCGACTGCGTGCCGACTCGATCGACGACGCCGCCGTGGCCCGGTTCCCGGCCGCGCTGGCCGAGCGGGACACGCGCGTGGCCCCCGGCCCCTGGTTCGGTGAGTCGGACCGGGTGTTCAGGCTCGGCTTCGGGCACCTCCCGGCCGAGCTGTTCGGGCCGGCGCTGGACCGGCTCGGCGACGCACTGCACGCGATCGCGCCCGAACGGGTACCGCACCGCTAGGGAGCATCCTTGCGGATCTCGGTCGGATCGGGCTCCCGCACCGTGGAACCGAGGAAGAACAGCACCACCACGCCGGACAGCACCATGAAGAACGCGACGGCCAGCATGCCGGCCTGGAACGCGCCGGTCAGGTCCTTGAGCCAACCCGCGAGGTAGGGCCCGGCGAAGCCGGAGAGGTTGCCGAAGGAGTTGATCAGGGCGATGCCGGCCGCCGCCCCGACGCCGGTCAGGAACTTGGGCGGGATCTGCCAGATCACCGGGATCGCAGCGAACACCCCGCAGGCGGTCACGGTGATCGCGGCCATGATGAGGTACGGCGAGTTGAACAACAGCGCGACGGCGATCGCGGCGGCACCGACGAACGCCGGCAGCGCGACGTGCCAGCGCCGCTCCCCCGTCGCATCGGAGTGCCGCGACCACAGCACCATCACGACGGACGCGATGGCGTACGGGATCGCGGTGACCAGCCCTTCCTGGAAGAGCGAGAGCTTCGTGCCGAACTGCTGCGCGAACCCGGCGATCACCGTCGGCAGGAAGAAGCCCAGCACGTAGACGCCGAACACGACGCCGAAGTAGACGATCGACATGGCGATCACCCGCCGATCGGTGAGCGCGTCGCGCAGGCCGGTCCCGTGCGGCACCTGCTTCTCGTCCTCGGCAGCGATGACGGCCTCCATGGCCGCGGCTTCGGACGGTGCGAGCCAGCGCGCCTTCGACGGGCGATCGGGCAGCAGGAACAGCACCACGACACCGAAGATCACCGCGGGGATGCCCTCGACGAAGAACATGAACCGCCAGCCGTGCTCGAACCCGAGCACGCCGTCCCCGTTCTGGATGAGCAGGGTGGAGATCGGCGCGCCGAACACCGAGGACAGCGGCACGGCCAGGAAGAACAGCGCGACGACCTTCGCCCGCACGGCCCGCGGGAACCAGTAGGTCAGGTACAGGATGATCCCGGGGAAGAAGCCGGCCTCGGCGAACCCCAGCACGAACCGCACGATGTAGAAGCCGATCGGGCCGGTCACGAACGCCGTCGCCGACGCCACCAGACCCCACGTGATCATGATGCGGGCGATCCAGATCCGCGCGCCGACCTTGTGCAGGATGACGTTGCTCGGCACCTCGAAGAAGAAGTAGCCGATGAAGAACAGGCCCGCACCCAGCCCGTACGCGGTGGCGGTGAGACCCAGGTCGGGGTTCATCCTCGTCGCCGCGAACCCGACGTTGACGCGGTCGACGTAGTTCAGCAGGTAGCAGAAGCCCAGCAGCGGCAGCAGCCGCCACATCGCCTTGCGGACGGTCCCGTCGGTCTGCCCCGATGCAGTCTCCACGCGGGGACCCTAACCGGCGAACAAGATCGCGTCGAGGTCACTGTTTCCGCCCTGCGAAGGACGGGAAGTGTGACCTCGACGCGATCTTCGGATCAGTCCCGACCGGCCGTCGCGAAGCCGCGGTCGCGGCGCACGTTCGCGCGCCGCCCCTTCAGCGTGGTGCTGCCGCGGAGGCTGCGCAGCACGTCGTCGGCGGCGTGCTCCGGGATCTCGACGAGCGCGTGCCGCTCGTGGATCTGGATGGCGCCGATGTCGCGACCCGACAGGTTCGACTCGTTGGCCAGCGCGCCCACGATGTCCTGCGGACGCACGCCGCTGGCGCGGCCGGCGTTCACGAACAGGCGGGTGGTGCCGGCCTTCGGCGGGCGGATGCCCGCAGCGCCGCCGCGGCCGCGGGGCTCGCGGTCGGGGCGACCGCCGGTGCGGGTGGCGCCGGAGCGCGGGGCCGCGACGACCGGGATGTCCTCGGCGTCGTCGGGCGCGCCGGTGGCGTCCTGCATCAGCGCGATGGCGGCTGCGGCGACGTCGAGCATGCCGTACTCGCCCGCATCGCTGCTGGCCATGGCGGTGAGCATCTCGCGGATCGCGTCGATCTCGCCCGGCTCGCCGGCGAGCTTCTCCTCGATCGCGGCACGGGTGCGCTCCAGGCGCGCGACCCGCAGGTCGGCCGCCGTCGGCACCGGTGCGATGGTGATCGACTGGCCGGTCAGGCGCTCGACCGCACGCAGTGCGTGCACCTTCGACGGTGGGGCCAGCGTGATCGCGACGCCTTCGCGCCCGGCCCGGCCGACGCGGCCGATGCGGTGCACGTACGCCTCGGCCGTCTGCGGGACGTCGTGGTTGACCACGTGGGTGAGCAGGTCGATGTCGAGCCCACGCGCGGCCACGTCGGTGGCGACGAGCAGCTCGGTGCGGCCGCTGCGCAACCGCTCCACGACGCGTGTGCGGTGCTCCTGATCCATGCCGCCGTGCAGCGCCTCGGCGCGCAGGCCGCGGCCGGTGAGCGTCTCGGTGACGGCGTCGACGTCGGCGCGGGTGCGGCAGAACACGATGGCCGCTGTCGGCCGCTCGGCCTCCAGCACCCGACCGAGCGCGGCGGTGGTGTGCGAGCGGGGCACCAGGTAGGCGGTCTGGCGCACCTTGGGCGCCTCACCGGCGGGCACCTCTTCGCGCCGGATGCGCACGGTGATCGGCTGGCGCAGGTACTTCTGCGCCAGCGTCTCGATGCGCCGCGGCATGGTGGCGGAGAACAGCACCGCCTGGCGGGTGTCGGGAGTCTGGTCGAGGAGGGTCTCGATGTCCTCGACGAAGCCCATGTCGAGCATCTCGTCGGCCTCGTCGAGCACGACGACCTCGAGCTCGGCCAGGCGCAGGGCGCCGCGGGCCGAGAGGTCGATGGCGCGGCCCGGAGTGGCCACGATGACGTCGGTGCCCTGCTGGAGGGCCTTCCACTGCGGGCCGACGGGGGCGCCGCCGTAGACGGTGGCGACGCGGGCGCCGCGACCGCCGTAGAGGCCGGCGCCGTAGCGGGTGATCGCCTCGGCGACCTGGAGCGCGAGCTCGCGGGTCGGGGCCAGCACCATGCCGAACGGGGCGTCGCCGCGGCTCTGCGTGGGGCGCATCTCGATGAGGCGCGTCAGCATCGGCAGCGCGAAGGCGGCGGTCTTGCCCGTGCCGGTGGCGGCCTGGCCGAGCAGGTCGTGCCCGTCGACGAGCGGCACGATGGCCTGCGCCTGGATCGGGCTGGGCGCGGTGTAGCCGAGCTCCGCCACAACGGCGAGCAGCTCGGTGGGGAGCGGGAGATCGGAGAACAAGGGCAGATCGAGCACAGGCTCGGAGGAGGTCACAAACATTCTTTCGTCGCAGCGAGCGGGCCCGCCGTATCGGCATCCCGCGGATCGTGTGAGCCCGCGGGGCCCTCTGCACGACAGCTGCCTGGCCTTTGCGGTCTCTCCGTGTGGTGTCAACGCACCGCCACCCGCA
Organism: uncultured Actinomycetota bacterium; assembly: GCA_963727745.1. Classification (GTDB taxonomy): domain Bacteria; phylum Actinomycetota; class Actinomycetes; order Mycobacteriales; family Pseudonocardiaceae; genus Pseudonocardia. Next base: position 152,893 of record CAVSHL010000015.1, on the reverse strand, counting down.
CATCATCCCATGCGGGATCCGCGCACAGTGCACCCGGGCCCTCACATCGATCACATGAGTCGCAGGTCACGATGTTGCCTGGCGTTCATCCGCCGCAGCGATCCTGGGATGCGTGACCGATCCAGTCAACCTCCGCGACGTCCGCGGCCTGCGCACCGACGACGGGCGGATCGTCCGGCGCGGTGCGCTCTACCGCAGTGAGGCCCCGCGCACCACGGCCGGACCCGACGTGCCCGTGTGGCCGCCCTCGCACGTCATCGACCTGCGAGCCCCCGAGGAACGCACCTGGTCCCATCCCCTCGACGACCTCGCCACCGTGCACCTGGTGCCACTGGGCCGCACGCTCGCACCCGCGCTCGCCGAACAGACCGACGAGCCCGATCTCGCCTGGGCGTACCGCCTGCTCGCCAAGGAGGCGGCCGACGAGATCGCCGACATCATCGGGCTGGTCGCGCAGTCGCCCGGGCCCGTGCTGGTGCACTGCACCGCCGGCAAGGACCGCACCGGCATCGTCGTGGCTGTGCTGCTGCGGGCGGTCGGCGTCACACGCGCCGACGTGCTCGCCGACTACCTGCGCACCGCGGACGTGCTGCCCCAGCTCTGGGCGGCGCTGCAGGCAGCGGGCGTGCCGAACCCGCGCAACCCCGCGCTGCTCGGCGTGCAGGCCGACGCGATCGAGGCCGTCCTCGACGAGCTGGACGGCCATCCCGACGGCGTGTCCGGCTGGCTCACCGCGCAGGGCGTGCCCGCCGCGGACCTCGTCCTGCTGCGGGAGCGCCTGCTCGCGCCCTGACCGTGCCGCCCGATCGCGCCACCTGACATCCTGGAGGCCATGCGCCTGGTCATGTGGGACGTCGACGCAACCCTCCTGCGCGACCGTGGTCGCTGCTACGAGGCCTACGTCAGCGCGTTCACCGCGCACACCGGCCGGGAGTTCGCCGCGACCCTCGCCACCGGCGGCCGCACCGACCGCTGGATCACCGCCGAGGTGTTCGCCCAGCACGGCCTCGACCCGGACATCCCGTTCGAGGAGTTCTTCGCGCGCTACGCCACCGCCGTCGCGCAGCTGCCGCCCGGGCCCGGGCCGGCCGAAGCCCTGCCCGGCGCCGCCGCCGTGCTGGCCGCCCTCGATGCCGATCCCGCGATCGTGCAGACCCTGGTCACCGGGAACATCGCACCCGTCGCCGTGGCGAAGGTGGCCAACGTCGGCCTCGACCGGTTCCTCGACACCGCCGTCGGCGGCTACGGCGACCACCACGAGGTGCGCGCCGAGCTCGTGCGGGCCTCCCGCGCACGCGCCGAGGCCGCCTACGGCCGGTTCGCCGACACCGACGTGCTCGTCGTGGGCGACACCGAGCACGACGTGCAGGCGGCCCTGGACTGCGACGTGGTGGCCGTCGGCGTGGCCACCGGGCGGGCGACCGCGGCCGAGCTGGCTGCCGCCGGGGCCCACCACGTGCTGCCCGACCTGCGCGACACCGCCGCCGCGTTGGCCGTGCTCACGTCACCGGGGCTCGCTGGGCCGGGGCTCACTGCACCGGGTCCGCCAGGTACGCGGTACCCGAGCGATCGACCTTGATCGGGATCGGGGTGACCTGGCCCGGCGTCGCTGTCACCCACGCCCGGCACTCGATCCTGGTGTCGGGCTCGTTCACGATCAGCGTCTGCCCGGGGGTGCCGCACTCCGCCGAGACGGGCACGCCGTTGCCCTTGGTCAGCTCGCCGGCCATCTGGGCGGTCAGCTCGGCCACCTTCAGCACCCGCCCGTGCGCCACCGACACCGCGCCCAGTCCGTCGGTCTGGGTGAGCACGTAGTTCAGCGCCTGGTTGTCCAGCTTCGCCGTGCAGGTGAAGGTCGCGTTCTTGTCGAAGTGCACGTCCTTCGGGCACTGCACGTCGGTGGGCGCGACCCCGAACTCGGTGCGTGTGGAGGACACGATCTGATCGGCCACCGCGGTCGGGTCCAGCACCGGGCGGTCGTAGCGCACCGTGAACGCCTTACCAGTGTCGTCGGACTGCGACACCGTGTAGCTGATCTTCCTGCCGACCACCGTCGCAGTGCAGGTGAACGTGCCGCCTTGCTCCTGCACCGCATCGTCCGGGCAGGTCACGTCCGTGGCAGCCAGCTCGTCGGTCTTCTGGGTGGCCGCCACGATCTCGGCCTTCGCCAGCGCGGGATCGACGTAGCGCGGCCGCAGCAGCAGCCACCCACCCACACCGGCCGCAGCCAGCAGGACCACCCCGGCGACGATCAGCGCGATCAGCCGACCCCGCCTGCGCGGCTGCTCGACCCCACCCGGAGCCCCGGACGGCGGCACCGGAGGCTGGACCTGGGTGGGATACGGCTGCTGCGCGTACGGCGACGCGCCGGCGGGCTGCTGCGGCGCACCATGACCCGCGCCGCCCTCCGCCGGCCACCACTGCGACGTGGCGGGCTGTTGAGCGAACCCGGGCGGCGGAGCAGCGGGCGCGAACCCGGAGTGCGGGGCGGCGGCGCGGAACCCGGGGTTCCCACCCTGCGGCGCGGCAGCCGGAGGTGGCATCGGAGCCGGGCGCGGTCCGGGCTGCTGGGCCGGATTCTGGGCCGGATTCTGGGCTTGGAGGTGGGCCTGGATGTGCGGCGGGATCCGCGGCGCGCGGATCACCTCTGTCGCACCTGCAGCGGGTTGGGGCTTGCGCAGCACCTCGGTGGCACCTGCGGAAGCCGACGGCTCGTCCAGCACCTCCGTCGACGCGGCCGGTGGCTGATCCGAGCCGTCGGTTGGAGCTCCGGATCCGCCGGAGTCCGGTCGGCGCTGCACGACGGTGGCCTCGGCAGACACGGCGACATCGGTGTGCTCGGCAGCTCCGGCGGGCTGGGCGGGACGGTCGGGGTCCATGGCAGTCCTCCGTGACCGATGTCAGGTACCGATGTCAGATGAGGTCGGCGCGCCGCGCCGGACGCGTGGCAGGCCCGGTGACGATGCTGTCACCGGGCCGGCGGGACGGGTCCCGCAGGTGCGGTCAGCCGATCACTCCGGCTTGGCGAGGCCGGCCTTGCGCAGCGCATCGGCCATCGCGCTGTTGGCGATCCCGCCGCCGGAACTTCCGCCGGAACCACCGCGCCCGCCGCGGCCGTCGCGGCGCTGGTCCTGCGGGCGCCCGCCGCCCCGGCCCTGCTGAGCCTTGCCCTGCTGATCACGGCCCGGCTGCTCACGGCCGGGCTTCTCCCGACCCGGCCGGTTGCGGCCTCCCTGATCGCGACCCTGCTGGTCACGCGGGGGGCGCTTGCCGTCGGCGGCCTCGCCACCGTCGCGCCGACCGCGTGGCCCCTTCGACGCTGATCCGGGCTCGTCGTCGAGCCGCAGGGTGAGCGAGATTCGCTTGCGCGCCTCGTCGACCTCCAGCACCTTCACGCGCACGACGTCGCCGGACTTCACCACCTCGCGCGGGTCCGACACGAACGTCGACGACATCGCCGACACGTGGACCAGCCCGTCCTGGTGGACGCCCAAGTCGATGAACGCGCCGAACGCCGCCACGTTGGTGACCTGGCCCTCCAGCAGCATGCCCGGCCGGAGATCGGAGATCTTGTGGACGCCCTCGGCGAACGTGGCGGTGCGGAAGGCGGGGCGCGGGTCGCGCCCCGGCTTCTCCAGCTCCCCGAGGATGTCGCTGATCGTGGGCAGCCCGAACCGCTCGTCGACGAAGTCCTTCGCGCGCAGCGACTTGATCTTGCTGGCGTTGCCGATCAGGGTGGCGATGTCGGCCTTCGCGGCCGCCATGATCCGGCGCACCACAGGGTAGGCCTCGGGGTGCACGCCCGACATGTCCAGCGGGTCGTCGCCGCCGCGGATGCGCAGGAAGCCCGCGCACTGCTCGAACGCCTTCGGGCCCAGCCGCGGCACCTCCGCCAGCGCCGTGCGCGTGCGGAACGGACCGTTGGCATCGCGGTGGGCGACGATGGCGCCCGCCAGGCTCTCCGAGATGCCCGACACCCGCCGCAGCAGCGGCGCCGAGGCAGTGTTGAGGTCGACACCGACGGCGTTGACGCAGTCCTCGACCACCGCGTCGAGCGAGCGCGACAGCGCTGCCTCGGCGAGATCGTGCTGGTACTGGCCCACGCCGATCGACTTCGGGTCGATCTTGACGAGCTCGGCGAGCGGGTCCTGCAGCCGGCGGGCGATCGACACCGCCCCGCGGATGGTGACGTCGAGATCGGGCAACTCGGCGGAGGCGTACGCCGATGCCGAGTAGACGGAGGCGCCGGCCTCGCTCACCACGACCGGCACGAGCTTCAGCGCGGGGTTGCGGGCGGCCAGTTCGCGGGCGAGCTTGTCGGTCTCGCGCGACGCCGTGCCGTTGCCGATCGCGATCAGCTCCACGTCGTGGGCCGCCGCCAGCTTCGTGAGCGTGGCCAGCGCGGCGTCCCATGCGTTGCGCGGCTCGTGCGGGAAGATCGTGTCCTTCGCGACGACCTTGCCGGTGGCGTCGACCACGGCGACCTTCACGCCGGTGCGCAGGCCGGGGTCGAGACCCATGGTGGCGCGGCTGCCGGCCGGAGCGGCGAGCAGCAGATCGCGCAGGTTCATCGCGAACACGCCGATGGCACCCTCCTCCGCCACCGTGCGCAGCCGGACCCGGATGTCGACCGACAGGTGCATGAGGATGCGCGTGCGCCACGCCCAGCGCACCACCTCACGCAGCCACTTGTCGGCGGGTCGGCCCTGGTCGGAGATGCTGAACGCGGCCGCGATCGTGCCCTCGTACTCGGTGGCTACACCGGGCTCGACGGGCTCGGCCGTCGGCTCCAACGCGACGTCGAGCACTTCCTCCTTCTCCCCGCGGAACGCCGCGAGGATGCGGTGGCTGGGCAGCTTCGTGAACGGCTCGGCGAAGTCGAAGTAGTCGGCGAACTTCGCGCCCTCGGTCTCCTTGCCCTCGCGGACCTTGGTGACCAGCCGGCCCTTCGACCACATCCGCTCGCGCAGCCCGCCGATGAGGTCGGCGTCCTCGGCGAAGCGCTCCACCAGGATCGACCGGGCGCCCTCCAGCGCCGCCGCGACGGTGGGGACCTGCCCCTCCTCCGCGCCGGTGACGTAGCCGGCGGCGACGGTCTCCGGGTCCTGCGTGGGATCGGACAGCAGGGTGTCGGCCAGCGGCTCGAGCCCCTGCTCGCGCGCGATCATCGCCTTGGTGCGCCGCTTCGGCTTGAACGGCAGGTAGATGTCCTCCAGCCGCGCCTTCGACTCCGCGGCCCGGATCCGCTCCTCCAGGGCCTGGTCGAGCTTGCCCTGCTTGCGGATCTCCTCCAGCACCGCGGTGCGGCGTTCCTCCAGCTCCCGCAGGTAGCCCAGCCGCTCCTCCAGCGTGCGCAGCTGCGCGTCGTCGAGGGAGCCGGTGGCCTCCTTCCGGTACCGCGCGATGAACGGGACGGTGGAGCCGCCGTCGAGGAGCTCGACAGCTGCCGCCACTTGGTTGTCGCGCACGCCGAGCTCGTCGGCGATGCGTTGCTGGACACCGTTGCGGCCGGGCTTGACGCTGGATGCGGGAGGCGTGGTCGTGCTCGTCACCCCCCTATCGTGGCGGGTGGGACCGACAGAATCACCTCCCACCCTCCACTCTGCGGACAATTCGGTCGGGCTAGCATCTCGCGCCGGTTCCTGCCGGAGTTCTAGCAGCGCAGCTCGCCCTCGATCCGACGAGCGAGTTCGTCGACCCCGCGCTGGCACTGCTGCCGGAAGCCGATGAAGAGCCGGTTGGCCAGCGGCACCGCCCAGGCACCGCGCTCGGCGACGTTCGTCACCCGATGGACGAGCACGGTCCGGCCGCCGGTGCGGCGTGCGGTCCACTCGCCGCGGTACCACCAGCCGCCCTGGATGGCCACCGTGCCGCGACCAGCCGGTCGGGCGCCGGTGAGCGCGCGCATCCGCTCCCCGTTCAGGAAGGCCAGCACCTCGGCTTCCGAGGCACTGACCGGCGCCGTCACCTCCAGGAGCAGCCGGCTCATCGGCCGGTGCCGGCGTTGCGGGTGTTCTGGAACGCCTCGATCTCCCAGCGGTCCGCGGCCGAGCGCCGGAGCACGAACGAGACGGTCGACGCGCGGTCGCTCGGCAGCTCCTCCTGCCCGTCGAGCCGCACACCGCCGTCGACCAGCACGTGCGCGACGTCGCCGGTGAGGAAACGGATCTCCATGGGCCCTCCCGAGTCGGGCATGCGCGAGCCGCGCAGCGGCCCGTCGAACAGGAACTGGTGGGTCTCGCCGATCGCGCGCCGGCCCCGCAGAACGGTCCCGGCGAACGTGACGTACATGGCGTCGGCGGCGAAGACGGCTCCGAAGGCGGTGCCGTCCCCTGCGTTCCAGGCGGCGGCGAGCCGCCGCAGTACCTCGGCGATGCGGTCGTTCTCGGCAGGGGACGCGGACAGAGCTGCAGGCATGGTCGATCCTTCGGGTGCGTGGGACATGTGGGAGTTCCACCACCGGGCATAGGATCGGAATGCAGTCCCGAGCCGTCGCGTGCCTGGTGGTGCGTGTGGTTCCGGTGCGGGGGTGGGCGTTGCCGCGCCCGCCCCCGTCACCCGGACATGCGTCAGGTCATCGGAGGCACCCCCGCGAGAGCGGCGAGATCGGCGTGGTCGAGCCACGGCACCGCGCCGGACTCGATCTCGGTGACGGCGCCCGCCACCCAGTCGTGCTCGGCGGTGAACCGGGCCAGCGCGTACTCCGCCTCCAGGAACAGCAGCCGGGGCACGTCCGCCGGGCGCTCGGCGAGCGCGGCAGCCGCCCCGTCGCGGTGCTGCGCGAGGGTGGCGAGCCGGGTGCGCAGCGCGGCAGCCGCAGCGTCGGCCGTCAGGCAGCCGGCGAACGACAGACCGGCCACGAGCAGGTCGGCGTCGGCGTCGGGGACGGCGAGCAGTCGTGTGACCCGCTCGGTGAGCTCGGTGCGGCCACGGTCGGTGAGGCCGTAGACGATGCGTTCGGGTCGACCCGGGGGCCGCTCGATGTCGACGACCTCGACGTGGCCGTCGCGCAGCAGCCGTTCCACGGAGTGGTACATGCTGCGCGGGAGTCCGGTGACGAAGTCCTTGTGGAAGTCGATCATCATCCGGTGCATCTCGTAGGTGTGCCGGGGGCCGGTCGTCAGCAGACCGAGGACGGTCACCCCGGGCAGGTCGCGATCAGCGCGCCGCAGCTCCATCAGAACACCTCCTTGATGCAGATTGCACTATGGCAGGATGCATTAGGCGCCGTCAAGAACGACCCGGCCGGTCAGCGACGGCGCAACCCCGGCACTGCCGACCACCACCTCTCCCCCGGGATCGCCGCCCGCCACGACGTCCCGGCCGGCGAACGCCGGCCGCGACAGCCGATAGCTGAACGCCGTGACCGGCCGATCCGGCATCGACCGGCGCGGCACCTCCAGCGCCAGCAAGGCCAGCAGCGGGCCGTGCACGACCAGCGCGGGATAGCCCTCCACCTGCGTCACGTACGGCTGGTCGTAGTGGATGCGGTGGCTGTTGAACGTCAGGGCGCTGAAGCGGAACAGCAGCGGTGGATCGGGCACGATCCGCACCGCCGCTCCCGGAGCCGGTTCCGCCGTCGGTTCCGGCGCGGCGATCCCGCGCGCAGCCCCCGGTGGCTGGCTGCGGTACGCGAAGTCCTGCTCCTCGGTCTGCACGACCGTCCCGCCGACGACGAGGTCGTGGCGCACCGTCACGAACACCGAGGCGCCACTGCGCCCCTGCTTCGGCGTCGCGGACACCAGCCGCGAACGCCGGGTGACCACGTCACCCACCCGCAGCGGAGCGGTGATCGTGAGCCGCCCCCCGGCGAACATCCGGCGCCGATCCGGCATCGGCGGCTGGAACGCCCCCGTCGCCGGATGCCCGTCGGGCTCCAGATCGGCCTGGGTGGGGTGGTCGAGCAGGTGGAACGCGTGCCACAACGGCGGCAACGGATCGCCGTCCCGCGTGACGGGTGTGGGCAGGTCGAGCATCGCCGCGAAGGCCGCCGCGGGCCAAGCGTCGATGCGGGCGGTCGTCTCCACAGGAGCCGGCGACCAGCCGGCGAGCGAGGAAGCCGGGTCGGGAGCCATGGGCCGACGGTAGCGAGCGGGCACGCCCGTCGACTCCGGCCGTCGCAAGCGGGGAGCGCTCCAAGCCACCACTCGCTAGCGTGGACCAAGACGTGAGGGGGGAACGTGGCCTCGACCCGGAGCTCGGTAGGAACGACCGCGGCGGCGACGGTCATCGCGGTGGTGGTCACGGCGCTCGGCATGCTCGCGGTGGCCGTCGTCATGGACGGCGCCCCCCGGCCCGGCGAGCCCATGACGGCGCTCGCCTGGTTCTACCCGATCATGGCCGTGATGGCGGCCCTGATGCTCAGCATCGGGGTGCTCGCCGGCCGCATCCCGGGTGCGGCCACCATCGTCCTGCTGGTAGCGGCGCCCCTGCTGGTCACGGCGCTGCCCGCCGGGGCGTTGGCGCTGGCGGGCCGGGTGCCGAGCTCGCTCGCCGCGGCGGCCGTCGACCTGTTCGGCACGTACGTGCCGTTCCTCATAGCCGGAGCGCTGCTGCCGCACGTGCTGGACGCGCGGATCCGGGTGGGGTCGGGCGTTATCGCGGCCGTCGTCGGCGTCGTCGGCGCGGCCTTCGCCGTGTGGCTCTCCGGGGAGGCGCTGCGGTACCTGTCGCAGGCCAGCCTCGGGCCGGGCGGCGACACGCTGCCCGGTGCCGGCCTGATGCTCGCCGCCACGGCCGTCGTCGCCGTGGTGAGCGCCGCGGCGCGCGGCCGTCCGCTGGTGGGCCTGGTGGCCGCCGGCACCCTCGTCGTGATGTGGGCAGCGGCCGCCCTCGCGCTCAACCAGGTACTGGGCCTCGTGGGTGACGACCGGCTCGTCGTCGGGGTCGTGACCACCCTCTGCTCGCAGATCTGGTTCACCGTCGCCGGGCTGCTCGCGCTCCCCCGGGTGGGCGCGACATCCGAGCCCGACACCGGATGAGCACGGCCGCTACGACGCGAGCATCCGTTGCAGCAGCGCCAGCGCCGCGGCCTGCCGGTTCCCGATCGGCCCGTTCGACCCGAACACCTCCACCTCCACCAGCCGCGACCCGTCGACGGTGATCGCGGCGCTGCGCTGCGCACCGCCGTACGCCCGCCCGCGCGAGCCCAGCGGGATCGGCGTCGACTCCACGCCCTGCGTGGCGGCGTCGCTCTCGAACGACTTCAGCTGGTCGTCGGCGATCAGCGCGGGGCCCGTCGTGATCTGCACGTCGGCGCCGGAGTCGCGGTCGACGGCCTCGTAGCTGCACCCCGTCGCCACCACGACCGACACGCCCACGATCTTCCGCACCGGTGAGCCGACGATCGTCGAGACCTCGGTCTCGGTGGGGCACTCGGCGGTCGCGCCCGCCGTCACGTCGGAGACGGCGGACCCGACCCGGTAGATCGCCCACGCCGCGAAACCGACCCCCACCAGCAGCAGCACACCCACCACGACGGCCGCGATCAGGCAGCCGCGGTTCGAGCTGCGGCGCGGCGGGGTCGGACCCGGGCCGTACTGCTGCTGGTACTGGGGCTGGTTCTGCTGCTGGTACGGCGGCTGGTTCTGCTGGTACGGCGGCGGGTACTGCTGCGGCTGCGGCGGGTACCACCGCCCGTCGGACGCCTGCCACCAACCCGGGCCCTGCGGCTGCTGCGACATGGCTCTCCTCGTCCGCTGTGGAGGCGCATTGTGGCCGGTCGGGCCGGCAGCGGGAAGGGGCGGGCCGTCCTCCGAGCGGTCAGTCCCGCTCGAGCAGCGCGACGCACTCGAAGTGGTGCGTCATCGGGAAGGCGTCGAAGGCTCGCAGCCGCTGCAGCCCGTAACCGCGCTCCGCGAACAGGGCGACATCGCGGGCCAGCGCGGCCGGGTCGCACGCCACGTGGACGACCCGCTCCGGCGCACGCGCCGCGAGCACGTCCACCAGTGCGCGACCCAGCCCGCGCCGGGGCGGATCGGCCACCACCACGTCCGGTCGTTCGACGATGCCGGCGAGCGCATCCTCCACGCGGCCCGCCCGCCAGTCGATCCAGGTCAGGTCCGCCAACGTGCGGCGACCGTCGCCCACGGCCTGCCGCGACGACTCCACCACGACGACGTGGCCGGTCGGGCCCACCTGTCGGGCCAGCACCGAGGCGAACAGCCCGACACCGCCGAAGAGGTCCCACGCCGTGCCACCGGCGGGCGCGGCGGCCCACTCCTCCACGACACCGGCGAGCGTGTCCGGGAGCTCCGGGTGCACCTGCCAGAACGTGCCCGGGGACAGCAGCCACTCCCGTCCGGCCGCGCGGGCGACGGCGGGCCCGGTGGCCGGATCGTCGGGGACGTGCACGACGCCGTCGACGTCGACCGTCACCTCGATCTCCCCACCCGGCGCGAAGTGCCGCTCCAGCACCGGCCCCAACGTGCCCTCGGGGGCGAGCGGGCAGTCGGCGACGGGCAGCACGTCGTGGCTGCGGTGCGCGCGCAGCCCGGCCCGGCCGAGCCCGTCGACGGCAAGCCGCACGCGGCTGCGCCAGCCCAGCGCGCCGCCGGGCAGCTCCTCCACCTCGACCGGCCGGTCGATCCCGGCCAACCGCTGCAGCTGCTCGGCCAGCACCGCGGCCTTGAGCGCCCGCTGCGCCTCCGGTGTGACGTGCTGCAGGTCGCACCCGCCGCAGCCACCGGCGCGGGCCCACGCGCACACCGGCTCGACCCGCTGCGGGGCGGCGTCGAGCACGGCGACGGTGTCGGCACGGCAGAAGGCGCCACCGCCGTCCTCGGTGACGATCGCGTGCACCCGTTCACCGGGCAGGGCGTGCCGCACGAACACGACCCGGCCGTCCTGGCGGGCCACGCAGTGCCCGCCGTGCGCCACCGGCCCCACCTCGAGGTCGAGGACGCGGTCGGTCCAGTCGGTCATGGCCGGCGCAGACCGGCTGTGGGCCGCTCGGCGGTGGGCGCAGCGCCGTTGCCGCCCTGCTCGTCAGCCTCGTACCCACGGCGGGTGGATCCCGGCGGGGTCTCCGGGCGGCGCGCAGCGGCCCGCTCCGAGGACGCCAGCTGCCACGGCACGCTCGTGACCATCACACCCGGCTGGAACAGCAGCCTGCCCTTCAGCCGCAGCGCGCTCTGGTTGTGCAGGATCTGCTCCCACCAGTGCCCCACCACGTACTCGGGGATGAACACGGTGACGACGTCGCGCGGGCTCGTCGTGCGGATGCGCTTGACGTAGTCGAGCACCGGCTTCGTGATCTCGCGGTAGGGCGACTCGACGACCTTGAGCGGCACCGGGATCTTGCGCTTCTCCCAGTCCCGCATGAGCTTCTTCGTGTCGGCGTCGTCGACGTTGACGGTGAGCGCCTCGAGCATGTCGGGACGGGTGGCCCGGGCGTAGGCGACGGCACGCAGGGTCGGCTTGTGCAGCGTGGAGACCAGCACGATGGCGTGGTTGCGCGAGGGCAGCACACCGTCGACGTCGCCGGCGACGAGCTCCGCGGCCACCCGGTCGTAGTGCCGCCGGATCGCGAGCATGAGCGCGTAGAAGAACAGCATCCCGGCGATGGCGATCCACGCCCCGCGGGTGAACTTGGTGATCAGCACGATCACGAGCACGACGCCCGTCATGATCGCGCCGAAGCCGTTGATGGCCTGCGAGCGGCGCATCCTCCGCCGGGTGGCCGGATCGGTCTCGGTGGCGAGCAGGCGCGCCCAGTGCCGCAGCATGCCCGTCTGGCTCAGCGTGAACGAGGTGAACACGCCGACCGTGTAGAGCGCGATGAGCCGCGTGACGTCGGCCTGGAAGCCCACGACCAGCACGACCGCCACCCCGGCCAGCACGAGGATGCCGTTGGAGTAGGCGAGCCGGTCGCCGCGGGTGTGGAGCTGGCGGGGCAGGTAGCGGTCCTGCGACAGGATGGAACCGAGCACGGGGAAGCCGTTGTAGGCGGTGTTGGCCGCCAGCACGAGGATGAGCGCCGTGCAGATCACGACGAACACGAAGCCGGGTGTGAAAGTGTTGAACACGGTCTCCGCGAGCTGGGCGATCAGCGTCTCCTGGGTGTAGCCCGGCGGCGCGTTGGTGATCTGCTGGGCCGGGAACTCGGCCACCTTCGCCCTGGTCAGCATGGCCAGCGCGATGATTCCCGAGAACATCACCACGGAGATCGAGCCGAGCAGCATCAGGGTGGTGGCCGCGTTGCGCGACTTCGGCTTCTGGAACGCCGGCACCCCGTTCGAGATGGCCTCCACGCCGGTGAGCGCGGCAGCGCCCTGCGTGAAGGAGCGCAGCACCAGCAGCGCGAGTGCCAGGCCGGTGAACGCGTCCCCCTCGGCGATCAGCTGCAGATCCGCGCTGGGCGCAGCCAGCGGCTCGCCGAGCAGCAGGATCCGCGTCAGACCCCAGATGATCATCGCCGCGATGCCGGCGATGAACGCGTACGTGGGGACGGCGAAGGCCACCCCCGACTCGCGCACCCCGCGCAAGTTCATCGCGGTGAGCACGATGATCGCCACCACGGCGAACCCGACCTTGTGCTCTCCGACGTACGGGATCAGCGCGCCGATGTTCGCCGCCGCCGACGAGATCGACACGGCGACGGTGAGCGTGTAGTCGACCAGCAGGGCGCTCGCCACCGTCAGCCCGGCCCTGCGCCCGAGGTTGACCGTGGCGACCTCGTAGTCGCCGCCGCCCGACGGGTAGGCGTGCACGTTCTGCCGGTAGCTGGTGACCACCGTGAGCAGCACGACCACGACCGCGAGGCCCACCCACGGCGCGATCGCGTAAGCCGCGATCCCCGCGGCCGACAGCGTCAGGAAGATCTCCTCCGGTGCGTACGCGACCGACGACATCGCATCCGACGCGAAGACCGGCAGCGCGACTCGTTTGGGGAGGAGGGTGTGCGCGAGGCGGTCACTGCGTTGCGGCCGCCCCACGAGAATGCGTTTGACGGCGACGCCGAACCGGGACACGAGCGGAAGCGTATGCCGGGTCGGGGCACGGTGAGCAGGCAGCATCGCCGTCCGCGGGGTCCGCGCGCTAACGTTTCCCCGTGTACGTCGTGATCATGGGCTGTGGCCGCGTGGGATCCGCGTTGGCCGGTGGGCTGGAGCGGCTCGGCCACGACGTCGCGGTCATCGACCGGGAGGCCCAGGCGTTCCGCAGGCTCGGTCCCGACTTCCGCGGGCGCCAGGTCGTCGGCCAGGGCTTCCACCGCGATGTGCTGATCTCGGCCGGCATCGACGGCGCCGACGCGTTCGCCGCGGTGTCCAGCGGCGACAACTCCAACATCATCTCGGCGCGGGTGGCGCGCGAGACGTTCGGCGTCGACCGCGTGGTCGCTCGCATCTACGACGCCAAGCGCGCCGCGGTCTACGAGCGGCTCGGCATCCCCACCGTCGCCACCGTGCCGTGGAGCACCGACCGGCTCATGCGCATGCTGCTGCCCGACGGCGTCGCCTCGGCGTGGCGGGAGCCGACCGGCACGGTCGCGATCCTGGCGCTTCCCGTGCACGAGGACTGGGTGGGTCGCCCGGTCCGCGAGCTGGAGGCCGCCACCGGCTCCCGGGTCGCGTTCATCGTGCGGTTCGGCACCGGGGTCTTGCCCAAGCCCGAGACCGCGGTGCAGGCCGAGGACACCGTCTACGTCGCCGCCGTGTCGGGCACGGTCGGCGAGGTCACCGCCGCCGCGGCGGCCCCACCCCAGGAGTCCTGATGCGTGTCGCCATCGCCGGGGCCGGCGCCGTCGGCCGGTCCATCGCACTGGAGCTCGTGGACAACCACCACCAGGTGATGCTCATCGAGCGGGAGCTCTCCAACATCGAGCCCGAGGCGGTCGAGCAGGCCGAGTGGGTGCACGCCGACGCGTGCGAGCTGGCGTCCCTGGAGGAGGCCGGCATGGAGAGCTGTGACGTCGTCATCGCCGCCACCGGCGACGACAAGGTCAACCTGGTCGTGTCGCTCCTGGCCAAGACCGAGTTCGCGGTCCGGCGGGTGGTGGCTCGGGTGAACGACCCGCGCAACGAGTGGCTGTTCGACGAGACGTGGGGCGTGGACGTGGCCGTGTCCACCCCGCGGCTGCTCGCCGCGCTGGTGGAAGAGGCCGTCGCCGTCGGCGACCTGGTCAGGCTGCTCACGTTCCGGCAGGGCCAGGCCAACCTCGTCGAGGTCACGCTGCCCGCCGACACGCCGCTGGCCGGCAAGCCGGTGCGGTCGCTCGCCCTGCCGGCCGATTCGGCGCTGGTCGTGATCCTGCGCGGTGGACGGGTGATCGTGCCCCAGTCCGACGACGCGCTGGAGCCGGGTGACGAGCTGCTCTTCGTGGCGACGTCCGCCGTCGAGGAGGACATCCAGGCGGCGGTGCTGAAGGGCTGAGCCCCGGCTTCGGCCCCGGGGAGCGTCTGGCTCAGGCCAGCGCGCTGCGCTGGTGCGCCCGCCGGACGGCCCAGATCGTGCCGAGCAGGGCCAGCCCGAACAGCGGGTAACCCATGGCCAGCCGGGCGATGCCCAGCCAGGTCTCCTCGTTGGCGTCGTAGAGCAGGCCCTGCACGACCACGCGGGCGCCGAACACGAGCGCCCACAGGCCGGTGGCCAGCATGTACGCGCGGCGCAGCGCCGGATCCTCGCGCCAGGCCATGCCCTCGCCGTTGATGCCGTGCCAGATCACGCCGGCCAGCGGCCAGCGCGCGACCAGCGACACGAGGAACGCGAGGAAGAGCGCCGGCCGACAGCAGCAGGCCCGGCAGGTAGAAGCCGCGGGCCTCGCCGGTGCGGCTGGCGATGAACGCGGCGACGCCCACCCCCAGCAGACCCGAGATGGCCGGCTGGAGCGCCTCCTTGCGGACGAGCCGCCAGATGGTGACCGCCACGGCCACGCCGATCGACGCGAACAGCGCGGGCTGCAGGCCCGCTGCGATGTTGACGACGACGAAGACCGCGACCGGGATCGACGAGGCGATGATCCCGGGGATCCCGCCCATCTGCTCCATGATCGTGGGGAACTCCCGCTCGGGGCGTTCCGGTCGATCAGGACGGTCGGGAGCGGGGTCGGTCATGAGGCCTTCCGGGGTACCGGACCCGTCAGGCCTCGGTCGCCTGACAGATCTCGTAGAACGGGTTGTAGATCACCTTGCGGCCGTCGCGGACGGCCAGCCGCCCGCGGGCCCGCATGGTGCGACCCGGCTCGATGCCCGGGATGCGTCGGCGGCCCATCCAGATCAACGTGACTCCGTCGGTGCCGTCGAACAGCTCGGCCTCGAGCGACGCCTTCGCGTCGGGCGAGCAGAACTCGACGCTGCGCAGCCTACCGAACACCGTGACCTCCTGGCCGCAGGCACACTCGGCGGCGCGCTGCGCCCCCTCGCGCTCGGCGTCCTCGGAAAGATCGTCGGCGTCGAGTACCTCGACATCGCTGGTCAGCTTCCGCAACATGCGACGGAAGGTGCCGGCCTCGGTGCCACCCATCTCGCTCCCAGGTCCCTGTCGGCCCCCCGTCGGGCCTCTACAGTGTCAGCGTAACTCCGATGAAACGATCGCATGTGACCCTGCATTCCGCAGGCTGTGGCGGCGCCCCCCATGTCACCCGTTCGCGCGACGAGCGGTTGGTCGACCGCGATGTACGGGCTGTGCTCCTGCCCGGTTCCGGGTCGGACGACCGATTCGTCCGGTCGGCGTTCACGGGCCCGCTCGCTGCGTTCGGGATCACAGCGGTGACCCCCGTCCCACGGCCGGGAGCCGATGTCGTGGACGGCTACCGCGCAGCTCTCGAAGCCGCTGCGGCCGTTCCCGGGCCCTTGCTGGTCGGCGGCGTCTCCCTCGGCGCGCACGTCGCGACCGCATGGGCGGCGCGCCACCGCGCCGAGCTGGGCGACCGGCTGCGCGGCGTGCTCGTCGCCCTGCCCGCGTGGACGGGCCCGGCCGGGACCGCGCCGGCGGCACTCGCCGCCCGCGCCACCGCGCAGCTCGTCCGTGCCGGCGGGGTGGCCGGAGCGCTCGCCCAGGCTGCTGCCGGTTCCCCGGCGTGGCTGGCGGCCGAGCTCGGCCGGGCCTGGCCGGGCTACGGCGACGGGTTGGCGTCCGCCTTCGATGCCGCGGCCGCCGAACCGGCACCCACCGACGCCGAGCTCGCCGGACTCGACGTGCCCGTCGGGATCGCGGCGCTGGTCGACGACCCGGTGCATCCGCTCGCCGTCGCGCGGCACTGGTGCGCGACGCTCCCCCGGGCCGAGCTCGTCAGCTCCACGCTGGCGGCGTTCGGCGCCGATCCCGAGCTGGCCGGCCGGGCCAGCGTCCTGGCGTGGCTGCGCGCGGGGGCCGCCGGCGGCCGCTGACCGGCGGACCGCCCGTCATTCCGGCCGGTCGGTGCCCGGACGGGTGTGCCGGTTGCGCCGCGGCGCGGCGGCTTCCCGTGCGGCCCGTTGCGCCAGCTCGGCCACGGACAGGCGGGTGCTCCCGCCGGCATCCTCCGCCCGCCGTCGGCCACCGCTCGCCGGTTCACGGGCCGGCTCCTCGTGGTCGCGCCGGACCTGGTCGCGCCGGTTCTGGTCGTCCGGGCGGGGTCCGGCCGTGCCGGTGCCCGGCCAGCCGGTCGTCCATCCCGCAGCGCCGGCCCCACCCGTCGGTGCGGCCGACCACGACCCCGGAGCCCACGGCGACGCCGGCGGCAGGTCCGCGGCGGCCCGACGGGGAAGGGGCCGGTCAGCACCGTCGGACCGATCCACCGACGGGGCGGTGTGCTCGGCGAACCGATCGAGCCACTCCTGGGTGCGATCGGTGGCAGGACTGCTCGACGCGGTCCGGTCGCCTCCCGCCGGCCGGTCGATCCAGCGGAACGGATCGGCCGGTTCGTGGCGCTCGGCCTCCGCAGGCCTCCCCGTCGAGGGATCCGTCCCGAACGAGGCACGGTCGGCGGGCCGGTCGGCGCTGTCGGCGCGGCGCGCACCGCCGAAGAGCGACTCCGCTCCGGCGCCCTCGGAGCGCGCACCGCGATCGCCGCGTCCCGGCGAGCTGCCGGGACGGGTCCACCAGTCGGCGTCGCTGCGGTCGGCGTCGATCCGGTCCCGGGTGCCGGCATCCGGATCGGTCCGATCGGGCCGTCCGGCCCGACCGATCGCGTCCGCAGCTCTGCTCAGATCGGCCCATGCGGACCGCGCGGCCGGCTCGTCCACGGCACCTCGACCGGCCGACCCTGCGGAACGGTCCGCGGGACCGCCGCCGGAGGCCCGGTCACCGCGACCGAACAGCCCACCCGGATCGGACGCGCTCGACCGGCGGGTGCGTCGCCCCGCAGAACTCGGATCCGGGCCGCCCGACCAGCCGGCCTCGTCGATCCGGTCCGCGTCCGAACCGCCGGGGCGCAGACCCCGACCGGCGCGGTCCCCGCCCTCCGCTCCGGCAAGCCCGTACGAGGCGTCGGGGCGGGTCGTGGACGTGTCCGCCCAGACACTCCGCGGCGACAGGTCAGGCCCGTCCTCGGCGATCCCGTGGGCGTCGGCGTCGGGCAGGTGGTGCACCCGACCGGTCCGAGCCGGCAACTCGGTCACGTCCGCCTCGTCGGCGGAGCGGTGGCGCTGCGCGGGAGCGTCGGGGTCCTTCCCCCTGGTGGCCTCGCGCGAGCGCCGGCGAGCCGTCAACTGGTCGATCTCGTCGTCCCGGCTCCGCCGACCGTGCTGACCGGCGCGCGGCCCGTCCTCGGGGCCGCTGTGCCGGCGCGCGGCCCGGCCACCCGTGGGCGGCTCCTGCAGGCCGAAGCGGTCCCAGAACGACGACGGTGCCGGCTCGACCTCCGCCGTGCTCGCCCGGCCGGAAACGGCCCGGTCGAGCTCCTGCCGGGCCCACTCCGCCCAGTCCGGCTCCGGCTGGTGCGCCGGCTGTTCGGGTTCGCGGCGCTCCGGCTCACGGCGAGCGGATCCCGGGTGCTCCGGCTCGGCGGCCAGACCGGCAGCGACAGCGTCCCACGCAGTCGTGACGCCGGGCTCGTCCAGCCAACGGGTGTCGACGGGAGCGGACGGATCCAGCGGGTCCACCGGCACCTGCGACGCCGGGCGATCCGAAGCCGGCCGATCCAGAGTCGGGCGTTCCGGGACCGGATGATCCAGAGCCGGACGATCCGGGTTGGCGCGATCCGGGTTGGCGCGATCCGGGTTGGCGCGATCCAGGCTCGAGCGCGCCGGTGCCGAGTGTTCCGGTGCCGAGTGTTCCGGGGCGGGGCGTTCCGGGGCGGGGCGCTCCTGGGCCGGCTCGGGACGGGCCGACCGTTGCCAACCGAAGTAGGCATCGATGCCCGGCTCGGCACGATCCTGCGGGTCCGCATCCGGGCCTGCCGCCGGCGCGGTGTCCGGGGTCGCCGGAACCACCGGCAAGCGCATGGTGACCGGCTGGTCGTCGCCGGTGGGGCGGCCGCGGTCCGGGATGTCACTGGCGGTCGGGTTCCGCGTGGGCTCGGCCCGCCGGGAGCTGTCCCGCTGGGGCCGGTCCCGAACCGGTGATTCCCTGGTGGGCGCAGGTGAATCGTCCATGACCGCGCCGATGAAGATCGGTTCGGTGATCGCCGCCGCCACCTCGGCCACCGGCGGGGCCTTCCGCCGCCGGGGCGGCACCCGCTGCTCGCCGGTCCATTCCGGCGGTCGCGGCTGCCCGGTCCGTTCGTCGACCGGCCACGACGAGGTGGCCAGTCCGGTGGCGGAGGTGGCCTCCTCGTCCTCGGGCAGCACGTCGGCCTCGGGGGCGTCCGCGATCCGCTGGACCGGATCGGCCCACGACGGCGCCTCGGCCGCAGCGCGTCCCCGGGCCGGCTCGGGTGCGGCGGCGGGCGGCCGCGCGATCGCGACCGTGGGAGGCGCGGATGCCGATGCGTCCTGCTCCTCGGGATCGACCAGCTCTTCGGGCGTGGTCAACGGCAGCACGGTGCGCACCGGGTACGGCGACTTCCCCCGCACCACCACGGTGCCGCGCAGCATGCGGCGCAGCTCCGCGTCGAGCGCATCGGTCTCGTCGGAGGGGCCGGTCGCGACGCCGTAGATCATCCAGCGGGGCCCGTCCACCCCCACGAAGACCGACGTGGCGGCGCCGGTGGTGGCGTGCAGTTCGCGGCCCCACTCGCCCTTGAAGGACCGCACCTTCGCGCCACCGTCGCGCAGCGAGGCGTCGATCTCCTTCGCCAGCTGCGGCCACAGCTTCGACGACTTCGGCGCGGCGAGCGCGCTGACCGACAGCCGCCCGCCCGGCAGGTTGACGTGCACAGCCTGCATGCGGCCGTTCGCGGACGGTTCGACGGACACCTGGCCGGCGGGCGGCATCGGCACGCGCAGCGCGCCGAAGTCGAGCACGCCGGGCGCGCTGGACACGCGGGGGTCGGCGTCGTCGACGTCGAAGGGGCCCTGCCCACCGGCCGGCTTCGGCCGCGCCTGGCGGGGACGAGCCGAGCCGGTCCGCTCCACCGGGTGCTTCCCGGTGCGTTCGGCGGTGCGGACCGCGCCACCGCTCGATGCCGGGACGCCGTTGCGGTCGGGCGTCACTCGGGCGTCACCCCGTGCGCGAGCGCGGCGTGGCCGCCGGTGGAGCCGTGGCCGCCCGTGCCGCGTTCGGACTCCGGCAGCACGTCGACCTCGACGAACCGGGCCACCTCGACCCGCTGCACGACCAGCTGCGCGATGCGGTCGCCGCGGTGCAGGACCAGCTCGGTGCGGGGGTCGAGGTTGATCAGGCACACGCGGATCTCGCCGCGGTAGCCGGAGTCGACGGTGCCCGGCGCGTTGACGATCGAGAGCCCGCTGCGGGCGGCGAGCCCGGAGCGGGGGTGCACGAAGCCGGCGTAGCCGAGCGGGAGGGCGATCGCCACGCCGGTGCCGACCAGCGCCCGCTCCCCCGGCGCCAGCGTCACGTCGGCGGTGGTGTGCAGGTCTACGCCCGCGTCGCCGTGTCGCGCGTACGCGGGAACGGGCAGACCAGGATCGAGCCTGGTCATGAGCACGTCGACCGGAGCACTCTCCGCCGGTGCGGCGAGCGGTGCGGTGGACGGCGCGTGCGGGGGAGCATCGACGGGGCCGGGCACGACGGGCGAGGTTACCCTCGTCAATCGTGAGCGAGCACCCGAACCACTCCCCGCATGCGACGTCCGGCCGCTCCGGGTTCGACGAGCGGTTGTCCGTGCCGCTGTGGTGGTACCTGATGGCCGCTGGACTCGGTGTGCTGCTCGGCGCCGAGATCCACATGGGCTACCCGGGGATCCGGTCGTGGATCGGGTACGTGACGTTGATCCCACTGTTCGTGCTGGCACTGGTGTGGTTGGGGCGCTCACGGGTGCAGGTGCGCCGCGGTGCGACCGACGACACAGGGGCCGGCGAGCTCGTCGTCGGTGAGCGGCGGCTGCCGCTGTCGGCGGTCGGGCGGGTCGACGTCGTCGCCAAGGCCGACAAGCAGGTCGCGCTCGGACCGCAGCTCGACCCGTCGGCGTACCTGCTGCACCGCGCATGGGTGGGTCCGGTGGTCCGGGTGGAGGTGCTCGACGGCGCCGATCCGGCGCCCTACTGGGTGTTCAGCTCACGCCGACCGGACGAGCTCGTGGCGGCGCTGGGTCGCTGAGCGCGGGCCGGGAGCAGGTACGCCGAAGCCCCGGTCCGCCGAAGCGGATCGGGGTCGTCGTACGGCCGTGGCCGTGGTCGAGCTGTCGAGGATCGAGCTGCCCAGAATCAGGCCCAGGATCAGGCCCAAAATCAGGCGCAGTCGCGGCAGATGTACTGATTGCCGTTCGTCTCGGCCAGCCGGCTTCGGTGGTGCACCAGGAAACAGCTGGCACACGTGAACTCGTCGGCCTGCTTGGGCAGCACCTTGACGGTCAGTTCCTCGCCGGACAGGTCGGCGCCGGGCAGCTCGAAGCTCTCCGCGGTGTCGACCTCGTCGACATCGACCGCAGCGGACTGCGCCTCTGTACGGCGAGCCTTCAGCTCGTCGAGCGAGTCCTCGGCCATGTCGTCGGTCTCGTTGCGCCGCGGCGCGTCGTAGTCGGTCGCCATCGTTCCCACCCTCTGCACTGCGTACTTATCTGTCGTGCCGCTGGTGAACGTCACGGCACCGTCGTTTGTGCCCGGCATCAGAGTGACGCGGGTCTCACCCGTGTGTGCGACTTCCCCCGGCTCACAGCTCCCGGCGCGGTGCAAGCGGCACCGCCGGAGCCGCCGCAGGGTAGCTCACGCGTCGGGCGGGCCGATCGAGGGACACGCCATCGACGGTTAGGGTTCCGATCCGTGGCGGCATCCGATCGCGAGATCCTCGACGGCCAGGCAACTACGGCGGTGGCATCCCAAGGTCCGCCCGGCGCGGATCCGGCCGCCGTCGGCGCCTGGTTGGCCACCGAGCTGGGCGACCCGGGCTGGGCCGCGGCCACGCTGTCGCCGATCGGTGCGGGCCGCTCCAACCTCACCTACCGGGTCGACAGCCCGGCCGGTTCGGTGGTGCTGCGCCGGCCTCCGGTCGGCACCGTGGCGGCCACGGCGCACGACATGGTGCGCGAGCAGCGCGTCATCTCCGCGCTGGCCGGCACGGCCGTGCCCGTGCCCGCGGTGCTCGCTGTGTCGGCCGGCGGTCCGCCGGTGGACGCGCCGTGCTTCGTCATGGAGCTGGTGGAGGGTGTCGTCCCGCTGCACGACCTGCCGCCCGGGTGGGCGACGACCGAGGCCGAACGGGCGCGGATCGGCGAGGCACTGGTCGACGTGCTGGCCGCCCTGCACTCCGTCGTCCCGGACGAGGTGGGGTTAACCGACTTCGGCCGGCCGGACGGGTTCATGGCCCGCCAGGTCCGTCGGTGGATGACGCAGTGGGAGCAGGCCCGTCCGGTGCTCACGGCCGACGACGTCGACGACGCGACGGCGACGGAGCTCACAGCGCTCGCCGCGGATCTCGCGGCCGCCGTGCCGGTCGCGCAGCGGTCGACGATCGTGCACGGCGACTACCGGATCGACAACTGCCTGTTCGCCGTGGACGATCCGGGCCGGATCGCCGCCGTGCTGGACTGGGAGCTGTCCACCCTGGGCGACCCGCTCGCCGATCTCGGTCTGCTGCTCGTCTACTGGCGCCAGCAGCACGAGGATCCGGCGTGGGCGGCCGCGCAGTACATCCCGAGTCCCACCCGTCTGGCGGGCTTCCCGACGCGCGCCGAGGTGGCTACGGCGTACGCAGCCCGATCGGGGCTCGATCTGACCCCGCTCCCCTGGTACGTCGCGTTCGGCGCGTTCAAGCTCGCGGTCGTGCTGGTCGGCATCCTGGCGAGGGTGCGGGCGGGGATGGTGCCGGCGTCGATGGCCGCGGGTCTCGACGGCAGCGCCGCGCCGCTCGTGGCGCTCGGTCGGCACGTGCTCACCGAGGGACTCCGGTGACGGCGAGGGGGTTGACCGAGGTGGGAGCCCGGCCGTACCAGCGGCGGCGCCGCGGACCGATCGTCGTGCTCGTCGCCGTGGTCGCCGTCGCCGCGATCGTGACCTGGACGACCGTGTTCCTGACCTCGACGGCCGGCTCGGGGCCCGCGGCCTGCCCGTCGCCCAAGGACGGGACGTCGATCGGTGACGTGCTGTCCTCGAGCGCGCTGGACGCCACGCAACCCGTACCGGCGCCGGGCGTCGCGATCCGCGTCTTCAACGCCGGCGGGCAGCGCGGCCAGGGGTTGCTCGTGGCGGCCCAGCTCAAGGAGTGGGGGTTCGGCGAGGCCGCTGCCCCGCAGAACGATCCGCGCTACCCCGACGGCGACATGGACTGCGTCGGCCAGTTGCGGTTCGGTCCGGCTGGCGAGGCCGCCGCGAGCACGTTGACGCTGGTGCTGCCGTGCGTCGAGCTGGTGCGCGACGCGCGGACCGATCCGACGGTCGACGTGTCCGTGGGCACCGCCTTCGGCGACCTCAACCCGCGCCGGTTCGCCTCCGGGCTCGCCGTGCTGGAGCAGCTGGCCGATCCGGCGCAGGGCGGCACCGGCACCACCAACGCCGATCCCGACGCGCAGGGCGAGCAGGCCCCGGCCCCGGTGGCGGCCGACCCGGCGCTGCTGCAGAAGGCACGCGCCGCGCACTGCTGAGGTGCCCGCCGGCCCGGTCCCGCGGCGTTGATCAAGGGCAGAAGGTCGCTCAGCGGTCCGTCAGAGCGACCTTCTGCCCTTGATCAACGCAACCCGCGCCTCCACGGCCCGGCCGGGTCAGACGGTGTCCGCTCCCTGGGAGCGGACGAGCTCGGCCAGCTCGGCGGCGATCCCGGGGGCCGCGGCGTAGAGGGCGTCGGCTCCGAGCCCGTCGGCGGGCGGGGAGGTGCCAGGGGCACCCGGGGTGCGGACCACCGCGCCCGCCTCGTCGGCGATGAGCGCCGCGGCGGCCCAGTCCCACCAGTTGCAGCCGTGCTCCAGGTAGGCATCCGTCCAACCGGCGGCGACCGCGCACAGATCGAGCGCCGCGGAACCGGTGCGCCGCACGTCGCGGACGTGCCCGAGCAGGCCGGCCACCATCGCGGCCTGCCGCAGCCGGCGCTCCGGCCGGTATGAGAACCCGGTGCCCAGCAGGGACAGCGACACGTCCGTCTGCCGGGACGCCCGCAGCGGGCGCCCGTCACAGGTCGAGCCCGCGCCGCGGGCCGCGCTCCACAGTCGCCCGGTCTCCGGCTCGATCACCGCACCGGCGACGGAGCGGCCGTCGCGCACTGCGGCCAGCGAGATCGCGTACCAGGGCAGGCCGTAGAGGAAGTTGACGGTGCCGTCGATCGGGTCGACGACCCAGCTGGTGCCGGCCCCGGCCGTCCCGCCGTACTCCTCGCCGACGACGTCCTCGCCCGGCCGCATCCGGGCGAGGAGCGCGCGCACCAGTTCCTCGACCGAGTGGTCGGACGCCGTGACGACGTCGGTCGGGGTGCTCTTGGTGTCGACGCCGTCGGCGGGATCGCCCTCCCATGGCCGCGGCAGGCCGCGCAGGTGCTCGGCGGCCTCCCTGACGACCTGCTCCGCGACGGCCCGCAGCGTCGCCGCGTCCCCGTCCCGATCGTCGTCCCGGTTACCGCCCGAAATGGACTCGACAGCACCGCTGGCATCCCCGTCGGCATGCACGCTCACCTCGCCATCCGACCACAGCGATCCCCCGCTGTGGACCTCGGGTCGGACGCGCCGGACGGCGAGGCGGGTACGGTCCGGCACCCGCAGTTACAATGGTCCGGTACCCCCACGCGGGACCGCCCCCGACGAGGCCCGGAAGGATCTTCTTCCGCCAGGCTCTCGCCCATGTGCCGAGTTCGTTCGGCTACGGTGGCAGGCCCCGGGTTGAACGGCAGATCAGACAGTAGCGAGAGGGCCTAGTGGCAGCCGCAGACTCCGCAAGCCGGAACGAGGACACCGTCGAGCCGACGGCTGCCCTTCCCGCGCGACGAACCCGTCGGGTGTCGCCAGCCGCGGCCTCGACCACCACCGCGAGCAAGGCCGTGCGTCCACCGGCGAAGAAGGCGGCGCCGAAGGCGAAGCCCGGCGCGAAGAAGGCCGACGACGCCGAGGGCGCCGAGCCGGAGCTGGACGGCGCTCCGGAAGAGGTCGAGCTCGAGGAGGTCGAGGTCGACCTCGAGGAAGACCTCGTCGTCGAGGCCGACGCGGCCGCCGACACGACCGATGACGACGACGACGATGACGACGACGACGATGACGAGGAGCCCGTCAAGAAGGGCGAGCCCACCGTCACCACGTCGGAGCGCCGCGCGGCGGCCGGGCAGCGCAGCACCGCGGCGCCGCACAAGTCCGGCGACTTCGTCTGGGACGAGGAGGAGTCGGAGGCCCTGCGGCAGGCCCGCAAGGACGCCGAGCTCACGGCCTCGGCCGACTCCGTCCGGGCGTACCTGAAGCAGATCGGCAAGGTCGCGCTCCTCAACGCGGAGGAGGAGGTCGAGCTCGCCAAGCGGATCGAGGCCGGTCTCTACGCCGCGGAGCGGATGCGTCGCTCCATCGAGGCGGGCGACAAGGTCTCCCCGCAGATGCGCCGCGATCTCAACTGGATCGTGCGCGACGGGGAGCGGGCCAAGAACCACCTGCTCGAGGCGAACCTGCGCCTGGTGGTCTCGCTGGCCAAGCGCTACACCGGCCGTGGCATGGCGTTCCTGGACCTGATCCAGGAGGGCAACCTCGGTCTGATCCGCGCGGTGGAGAAGTTCGACTACACCAAGGGCTACAAGTTCTCGACGTACGCCACGTGGTGGATCCGCCAGGCGATCACCCGCGCGATGGCCGACCAGGCCCGCACCATCCGCATCCCGGTGCACATGGTCGAGGTCATCAACAAACTCGGCCGCATACAGCGTGAGCTGCTCCAGGACCTCGGGCGCGAGCCCACTCCTGAAGAGCTGGCCAAGGAAATGGACATCACCCCGGAGAAGGTGCTGGAGATCCAGCAGTACGCCCGGGAGCCCATCTCGCTCGACCAGACCATCGGCGACGAGGGCGACTCGCAGCTCGGTGACTTCATCGAGGACTCCGAGGCCGTCGTCGCGGTCGACGCCGTGAGCTTCACCCTGCTGCAGGACCAGCTGCAGTCGGTGCTGGCCACGCTGTCGGAGCGCGAGGCGGGCGTGGTGCGGCTGCGGTTCGGCCTCACCGACGGCCAGCCCCGCACCCTCGACGAGATCGGCCAGGTCTACGGGGTCACGCGCGAGCGGATCCGCCAGATCGAGTCGAAGACGATGTCGAAGCTGCGCCACCCGTCGCGGTCGCAGGTTCTGCGCGACTACCTCGACTGAGTCAGCAAAGAGCGAGAAGCCCCGATCGGCCATCACGCCGGTCGGGGCTTCTCGCTGTTCGGGGCTTCTCGCTGTTCGGGCTCACGACCGCGGGGCGGCGGTCCCGCGCTGGCCGTGCCCCTCGGCGTCGGCGCCGCACGTCCACGGCATGAACGCGGCGAGGGGTCGGCCGGGCGCCGCTTCCCCGCGGTAGACCAGCGGTTCGAGGCGGATGCCGGCGTGGGTCTCGTTGGCCGTGCCCAGCCAGAGGTCGATGAACTGGTAGGCCTGGCCGGCCACGGTGACCACGGTGCGGCCCTGGCCGCCGCACGACGTCGCCGAGATGGCTCGGCGGCCGCGCGGTGGCGCTCCCCAGTCGGGGTCGGAGTTGCCCGGCGCGGTCCACTCGCCGTCCGGCGCGGTGGCGACGGCGTAGCTCGTGGGTGTGCCCGTGCAGTAGCCGCAGTTGGGATCGTTGTAGGTCATGATCCAGCGACCGGTCCGGGCATCGCGGTACGCGCCCGGTGACTCGGTGCGGTCCAGCCCGGCGAGGCGCTGCCGCCCCTCCCCCGCACCCCCGGTGCCCGACGGCAGCAGCCGTTCGGACGCGAGGGTCTGGTCGGCCTTCGTGCACAGCATCACCGGTGGCCGCGGATCGTCACGGACGAGGGAGAAGTCGCCGTTGCCGGTGCAGTCGTGCATCGACGGCTTGACGATGGCGGCCTCGGCGGCGCCGCACGGACCGGTCGGCCCGGTGCACGTCATGGCGTAGTAGGCGTTGGCGCGGTCGCGCGCGTAGTCCGCGGGAGCGTTGAACCAGAGGATCCACGCGCCGTCGTTCGTCCCCCAGCCGGAGCGCTGGATCATCCGCGGGTTGAAGCAGCCGAGGCCCGTGTCACCGCACAGTTCCTGCCAGCTCATCTGCGCGTACGGGCTGCGCGCCGACGGCGCGAAGAGCGGCATGGGCGCCGTCCACGGGCCGGCGAGGCTGCGCGCACGGGACACCCCGAATCCGCACCACGGCGACGGTGCGCCCCACTGGAACCCGCAGCCGTACATCGTCCCGTAGAGGTGGAACAGGCCGCCGGACTCGACGATCGTCCCGTCGTGCAGGTCGAGCCCGGAGATCGTCACACCCGCTGGTGTCCCCTCGACCGGTGGCGCTGCCTCGGCTGTCGGCGAGGGGCCGAGGATCAGCGCCGCTCCGGTCACGAGCACGGCCAGCATCCGCCCGACCCAGCCCACCCGCATGGGGTGCACCCTCTCAACCCGACGGCCTCCGGCGGGCCAGGTTCACCCGCCCGATCGGGCTGTACGGACCGAGCCGAGCCGTTCCGGGTGGGCATCTAGGCTGGCGACCTCGACGGAGGAACGGCATGGAGACGACGCGGGCGGCCACCGGCAGCCTCCAGGGGCTCGTCGACGGCCTCGCGGAGGAGCTCGCCCGCAGCGTGGTGATCGACGATCCGCTCGTGCGGGTGGTGTGCACGAGCCGGCACTTCGGCGACGAGGACGAGGTGCGGGTCCGGGCGGTGCTCCAGCGCGACCCCGGTCGGGAGGTCAGCGGCTACGTCCTGGCGCAGGGCGTGGCCAGGTGGACGGGGGCGGGCACCGTGCCGGCGAACGCCGAGCTGGGCCTTCGGTCCCGGCTGTGCGTGCCGCTGCGTGCACAGGGCGAGCTGCTGGGTCTGCTGCTGGTGATGGACGCCGACGGCTCCCTCACCGACGCCGAGGTCGGCCGCATCGAGGAGGTGGCGCGGTCGGCCGCCGCGCTGCTGCAGCGCGACCGGCCGGACCGCAGCGAACAGCTCGTCGCCGATCTACTTTCTTACGACGTCGCGGTGCGCCGCCGGGCCGTGCGCGACTGCGTGGCCACGCACCGGATCGCCGAGACGGCGCAGGTGGCGGTCGTGGTCGTCGACGCCGGCGAGGGTGCGGGGCCGGCAGTCGAGGCGACCCTGCGCTCCGTGCTGGAGGCCGCGGCCCGGATGCACCCCGGTCGCAGCCTCGTCGCCGCCGAGGACGGGCGGGGGACGCTGCTGCGCACGGCGGCGCGGCTGGATCCCGCCGAGCTCGTCGCCCAGGGCGAGCGGATCGTCGCCGCCGCCACACCCGTCCTGGCCGCCGGCGCGGTCGTGGCCGGGATCGGCGACCCTGCGACCGGACCGGACCAGGCCCTGCGTTCCGCGCAGCAGGCCCGCGCAGCATCCCGGGCCGCCCGGCTGCTCCCCCACCGCGGTCCGGTCGTCCGATGGGCCGACCTGGGTGCCTACGGCCCGCTCCTGCTGTTGCCGGCGGAGGCGCTGCACCCCGGGCTCGTGCCCGATCCGGTCCTGCTGCTGCTGGGCCACCCGAAGGCGGCGCGGCTGGTCCCGACGCTGCGGACCTACCTCGACCTCGGCGGTTCGGTACCGCGCACGGCCGAGGCGCTGCACCTGCACCGCACGTCGCTCTACTACCGCCTCGACCAGATCACCACCGTCACCGGTCTCGACCTGGACGACGGCGGGCACCGGCTCCTGCTCCACCTGGGACTCCTGCTCGCGGAGCTCACCGGACCGCTCGACTGACGCTCTTGCTACAGACCGTGGAATCCGCAGGCCGGACGTCCACCGCTCGTCCGTAGCGGCGGGCCCGTCGGCGCCGCGACACTCGCCTCCCCCGTTCTTCCTGGAGGCACCCGATGACGCGCGGCCCCGCTCCCGCCCTGCGGCTCGCCGGCCAAACCGCGCTCGTGTTCGGCGGTGGACTGGGCGAGCCCGGCCCGACCCCTCATGCGGTCGTGGGCATCGGGCACGCGACGGCGCTCACCTTCGCCTGCCACGGCGCATCCGTCGCGGTCGTCGACCGGGACGCCACCGCGGCCGAGCGCACGGTCGCGGCGATCCGGGAGCACGGCGGTCGAGCGCTCGCCGTCGTCGCCGACGCCACCGATCTCGCCGAGGTCGACGCCGCGGTGGCCGCCACTGCCGCCGCGTTCGGCGGTGTCGACGTCGTCCACAACAACATCGGTGCGGCGCGGCTCGGCGGCCTCGAGGAGCTGACCCTCGAGCAGTGGCGGGACGCCGTCGCGATCAACCTGGATCCGGTGTTCCTCGGCATCAGGGCCACGCTGCCGCTCCTGCGCGAGCGCGGCGGCGCGATCGTCAACGTGTCGTCGGTGGCGTCCGTCCGCACGACGGGCTACACCTACCCCGCCTACGCGGCGGCGAAGGCTGCGGTCAACCAGCTCACCCGCAGCCTGGCCGTGGAGTACGCGCCGTTCGGGATCCGGGTCAACGCGATCCTCGCCGGGTTCATCGACACGCCGCTGGTGTACCGGGAACTGGCCGGCGACCAGCGGCCGGACGACGTCCGCGCGCAGCGCGCAGCGCGCAGCCCGACCGGGGCGATGGGCAGCGCGTTCGACGTCGCGCACGCCGCGCTCTTCCTCGCCTCCGATGACGCTGCCTACGTCACGGGCGCCCTGCTGCCCGTCGACGGCGGCCTGCACGCGCGGGCCGCCTGACCCCGTCCAGCACGCACGACTCTCCCGGGATGGTGCCCGGCTAGGGCTTCAGGGCTGTGGTCAGCCAGTCCGCCGCGAGTTCGGTGAGCTGCGCGGCTCCGCGGTCGTTGAGGTGGATGTGGTCGATGAGCAGTTCCCGGCCGCCGCCGCGGGCGATGTCGTCCCAGCTTTGTCCGAGCACGTAGTGCCGGGTCGCCGCGGTGAGCGCCAGCGGGAAGCTGAAGTCGTAGGGTTGGCGGTAGTCGTGCCGGGCGAGGATGTCGACCATTCGTTCGTGCACCGGCACGTAGTCGACTCCGGCCCGCGCGGCTGTCTCCTTGATCGCGGCGTTGTACCCGGACAGCGTGCGGTTGATGTCGGTGTTCAGGTCCTCTCCGAGTGGTGGCAACGACATCAGTGAGATACGGGCGGTCGTCCGGGCCTTGAGCCTGTCGATGATCGCGGTGAGGTTGTCGCGGTACTGGTCCGGTGATGTGCCGTTGCGGACGTCGTTGCTGCCGATCAGGATCGTCACCGCCGCTGGGCGGCACGCCACGATGTCGGTGTCGACGCGGGAGAGCAGGTCGGCGCTGGTGTTGCCGTTGATCCCCGCGTTGACGAACTCGTGTTCCGCGAATTCGGCTCGGTCGCGCAACGCGCCGACCCAGTCGCCGCCGAGCGTGCCCTGGGTCATGCTCGCCCCGGCGCTGACCACGACGGGGCGGTCACCGGGTGTCCCACCGCAGGCCTCGGCCGGTGCGTTGTCCGGTGAGCGCACGAAGGCGAGGTATCCGGCGGTGCCGGTGGTGCCCAGCGCTGCGGCCACCAGCAGGCACACCCCGACAATGACGCGCTTCCTGGTGAAGATGCTCATGGTGGTGCTCTTCCGTTCCCGGTCGGTCAGCATCCTCATCCCTGCCTGGTTGGTGAGTGCTCACTAACGACTATAGTTAGTGAGCACTCACCAACGCCAAGAAGGGGTGATCGTGGACACTCGAGACCGGATCGTCGCCGCCGCCGCCGAGGTCATGCGGACCCGTGGCCTGGCCCGCGCTACGACCAAGGAGATCGCCAAGGCGGCCGGCTACTCCGAAGCGGCGCTGTACAAGCACTTCCGGGACAAGACGGATCTCTTCCTCGCGGTCCTCGGGGAGCGGGGTCCCACCAACCTTGCCCCGGTGCTCGCCGGGCTGGCGGGAAGGGTCGGCAAGGACCCGGTCGAAGACGTGCTGCGCGAGGTGGCGCGCACAGCCGCCGACTTCTACGAGCAGGGGTTCCCGATGGCCGCATCGCTGTTCTCCGAACCTTCGCTGCTCGATGCCCACCGCGCCGCGCTGCGCAGTCGCGGAGCGGGACCACAGGCCGTCGGCCGAGCGGTCGCCGCCTACCTCGAGGCCGAGCAGGAACTCGGCCGCATCAACGAGAACATCCACGCCACGACCGCGGCCGGGCTGCTGCTGGGCGCGTGCCTCGAACGCGCATTCCTCGGCCACTTCACAGACGCGACGGAGAACCTGCCGAGCTCCGGCGAGTTCGCCGGCTCGCTGGTCGACACGCTGCTCAACGGTCTCGCGCCACGACAGCCGTGAAACACCGAACCATCCGCGCAGCGCTACACCGTTCCTGGAGAACCCGGCCGCGTTGGACGCCGTCGTCGCGGAGTTCCTGCCGGAGCCCTGATCAGCGCCCCAGGTCGGCCTCGTGCACGAGGATCGCGATCTGCACCCTGTTGTCGAGGTCGAGCTTCGTCAGGATCGCCGAGACGTGCGACTTCACGGTGGCCAGGCTGAGGTGGCGCGACGCGGCGATGTCGGCGTTGGAGCTGCCGTTGCCCACCTCGACCGCGATGACGTGCTCGCTCGGCGCGAGCCTGGCCAACCGGTCACGGGCCTGCGTGCTGCGCGCGTCCCGCGCGGGGTCGGTGACCCGCGCGATCAGGGCTCGCATGACGTCGGGCGAGAGCACCGGACGCCCGGCCGCGACCTGGCGGATCGCGCCGACGATCTCCTCCGGCGGCGTGTCCTTGAGGAGGAACCCGGAGGCTCCGGCGCGCAACGCCCGCAGGACGTGCCCGTCGGCGTCGAAGGTCGTGAGCACCAGCACCTCGGGCGGATCGGGACGCCTGCGCAGCTGCTCGGTGGCGGCCAGACCGTCCATGACGGGCATGCGGATGTCCATCAGGACGACGTCGGGGCGATGGCGCGTGGCCAGCTGCAGCGCCTCGGCCCCGTCACCTGCCTCGGCGACCACGACCACATCTGCCGCGCCGCGCAGCATGGTGGCCAGCCCGAAGCGGACGACCGCGTCGTCGTCGACGAGCAGCACCGTGGTCGGCCGCTCCCCGCCGTCCCCCGTCACGCCGGCCACGGTAGCCGCACCTCCACCCGCCAGCCGCCGTCGGGCGACGGGCCGTAGCCGAGGGTGCCGCCGGTCAGCTCGGCGCGCCCGGCGAGCCCGAGCAGGCCCTGGCCGGCTCCGTCGGACGGGAGCGCGGGCCGCGTCGGCGGTGCGTTGACGATCTCGGCGGTCAGTTCGGTGCCCGGTGCGCCCACGACGGCCACCGTGACGGCAGCGCCGGGTGCGTACTTGCGGGCGTTGGTCAGCCCTTCCTGGACGGTGCGGTACACCGTGCGGCCGGCGGTGGCGGGCACCGCGGCATCCACACCGGCCGGATCGACGAGCGCCGGATCGATCGTGAGCGCGACGGGCATGCCGGCCGCGCGGGACTCGGCCACCAGGCCTTCGACGTCGCTCAACGTCGGCTGCGGCAGCTCCCCGACCGGCGCCCGCAGGACGCCCAGGATCTCCCGGAGGTCCTGCAGCGCCTGGTGCGCACTCTCCCGGATCACCGCGGCCGCCCGCGCGACCTCGTCGGGGGTGGCCTCGCGGTTGTACTGCAGCGCCCCCGCATGCACGGACAGCAGCGACAGCCGGTGGCCGAGCACGTCGTGCATCTCCCTGGCCAGTGCCTCGCGAGCCGCGTGCTGGGCCTGCTCGGCGCGCAGCCACGCCTCGGTGGCGGCCCCGGAGGCCTGCGCCCGCAGCGACGCGACGAGCTGCCGCCGGTTGCGCACCACCAGCCCCCACCCGATCGCCCCGGTGCACAGCGCGACGGTCAGCAGGCTCGCCAGGAGGAGCGGTTGGTCGTTGTCGGGGCGGATCAGCAGGTACGCCTCCGACGCGACGAGGCTCCCCACCCCGATGGCCAACGTGGTGCGCAGCGGCCGATGGACGGCGACCGTGAAGACCAGGACCATCAGCGGTCCCGCGACGAACTCGGCGACCGTCGACAGCACGATCACCGCCACGGCCAGCTGAACCGGCCACCGGCGCCGCCACCACAGCGCGACGCAGGCGAGCACCCCGGCGACCTGGTCGAGCTCGAGCCACCACGGCGGAACCGTCGACCCCAGCTGCTGCCGTTGCGTCGCCAGCAGGAGCCCGAACAGGGCCGCGACCACGAACACCGCGGTGTCGACGACCCAGTCCCGCCGGCTCCGCCGCGCTGTCGTGTCCACTGCCTCGTTCATCGCGTCGATGATCGTAGGGCGCTGCGGAGCGGCGGCGCGTCCGTCCGAAGTCGGACTCCGGCCCGCTTCGGACGGAGCCGGACCCGACCTACGACCGCGCACGACCCTCCGACGCCCGACGTGCCGGAGCCCCGGCCTGCCTAGCGTCGCCACCGTGCGCAGATCCGTTCAGGTGTGCGGCGCCGTCCTGGTGCTGCTGGGAGTGGGTGGCGTGATCGACCGGATCACCGGGACACCCCTGCTCGGCCCGGCGATCGCCGCGCTCCACCGGCAGGTGCTGCCACACGTCCACCTGCTCGCCGGGCACCAGCTGTTCACGCACCTCATGGTCGGCGTGACCGGGGTGGTGCTGATCATCGCCGCGGAGCGCTGGGAAGCCTAGAACCGGTTCAGCACGTGGACGTTCGGTTCGCGGGCGGCCTCGGCCAGCTCCGGCAGCTCGTCGACCTCGACGCCGGCCGCGGTCAGGACCGCGATCCCGCGGGCCGCCGTGACGAACAGTTCGGGCTCCCGCCAGGCCAGCACGACCCGCGGGATGCCAGCGGCGATGATCAGCTCGGCGCACGTCCGGGGGCGCGACGCGCGCTGGCCGCACGGCTCCAGCGTCGAGTACAGGGTGGCGCCGGGCAGCCGTGGATCGTCCGGCGCGAGCTTCGCCAGTGCCGACTCCTCGGCGTGCACCCACTCGTCGGACTCCCGAGACCACCCGCGCGAGATCACCTGCCCGTCCGCGTCGACGATCACCGAGCCCACCGCGAACGCGGTGGCGCTGGGCGGGCAACGGTGCGCCAGCTCGATCGCCAGGCGCATCCAGCGGACGTCGTCCTGCATCTCGTCACGGTATCGGGGCCTGCGGGCCGGCTCTGCGGCGCGGCACTAGCATCCGAGGCCATGTCGACCCTCGCGCCCGTCACGGACGATCACCGCTCACGGGTCGCGGAGCTGCTGCAGGCGGCCTGCGGCGACGGCCGCATCGGCCTCGACGAGTTCACCACGCGGGTGGGCGATGCGTGGGAGGCCGAGACCGAGCTCGAGCTGTCCCGAGCGGTCGCCGGGATCGTCCCGACGAGGCCTCGGCCCGTCAGCTGGTCACCGAGCGCCTGGCTGCGCTCGTTGACGGCGTTCGGCACCAGCACCGTCGACGTCCGCCACGCAGCCCCGGACGGCGTGGTCGAGGTGTCGGGAACCTGCCTGTTCGGGGACGTGCGGCTCACCGTGCCGGCCGGGGTGGCCGTCGAGCTGCGCGGCATCTCGTTGTTCGGCACCCAGGACGTCACGGTGGCCCCGGCGCCGCGCGCGCCGGGCACGCCCGTCGTGCGGGTCGGGGTGCACCTGTTGTTCGGCTCCCTGCGCATCACGCAGCGGGCGCCGGAGTAGGCCGCCTGGCCTCAAGATCGCGTTGAGGTCGAAGTACTTGCTGCTTTCACCGCGCAAACTCCGACCTCGACGCGATCTTCGCCCGACGTGATCTCTGACAGCGAGGGCGGTGTCCCCTCTGCGCTACCGGCCGAACGCGTCCACGCCGGTCAGCTCCGCGGAGAGCGTCCACAACCGCGCGGCCTGCTCCGGGTCGACGGCGTAGGGCATGACCCCGCTCCCCAGCTCCGCACGGTCGCCGTCGATCAGCGTCGCGACCTCGCAGTCCTCCAGGTACACCCCGCCGAGCCCGTCGAGCTGCGGCGACACCGCGGCGAAGGTCTGCGTCGCGGCACCCTGCTCGGGGGTCTTCATGCGGAACGCCGGGTTCGGCGTCCCGTCCGCGAGCCTCCAGCCCCGCTCGATCTGCTCCTCGATCGGCGTGTGGCGCTGCAGCGGGGTGAGGATGCCGCCGGGGTGCAGGGCGAACGCCCGCACGCCGGCGTCATGGGCGAGCGCGTCGAGGTGCACGGCGAACAGCACGTTCGCCGTCTTGGCCTGGCCGTAGGCGAGCCACTTGTCGTAGCCGGTGGTGAACTGCACGTCGTCCCAGCGGATCGGCGAGGCCTGGTGCCCGCGCGACGACACCGCGACGACCCGACCGCGGCCTGCCGCGATGGCCGGCCAGAGCCGGTTGACGAGCGCGAAGTGGCCGAAGTGGTTGGTGGCGAACTGCGACTCCCAGCCCGGACCGACCCTGGTCTCCGGGTTGGCCATGATCCCCGCGCTGTTGATGACGGCCCGCAACGGGCGCTCGGTCGCGAGGAAGCGCTCGGCGAACGCCTCGACGCTCGCGAGGTCGCCGAGGTCGAGCTCGTCCACCTCGACGCGCTCGATGCCGTCGAGTGCCTCCTTCGCCTGCGCCGCACGGCGGGCGGGGACGACGACGTGGGCGCCGGCGCCGGCCAGTGCGCGGGTGGTCTCGAGGCCGATGCCCGAGTAGCCGCCGGTGACGAGGGCGGTGGCTCCGGTCAGGTCGATGCCGGCCAGCACCTCCTGCGCGGTGGTGGTTGCGCCGAAGCCCGTTCCGATGGGGTGTTGTCGATCGTTGCTCACGTGGGACGACGCTAGGCCTTCGAGCGCGCTCGAACGCAAGTCACGGCGTTCTTCACGACCGTGTGATCCCGGAGACCTCAGCTTGATCCATACCCGCGGTACTGAATACCGTGGGTACGTGAATGAGCGCTATCCGGCGCCGGTACCGCGGCCGAGCCGCACCGACGTGCGCCGCCGCCTCCTGGAGGCGGCCAGCGTCGTGTTCCTCGACGCCGGGTACGCCGACGCCCGCCTCTCCGACGTCGCCCGGATCGCCGGGCTGACCAAGGGCGCGGTCTACTCCAACTTCGACTCCAAGCTCGACCTGTTCGCCAAGGTCGTGCGCGCTCACACCGCCGAGCTCGTGGAGAAGGCCATGACGGCCCTCGCGTCCGGGGAACCGATGGCGCGCGCGCTGGCCACCCAGCTCGTCACGGAGTCCAGGTGGAGCCTGCTGCTCACCGAGTTCGCCGTGCACGCGCTGCGCAAGCCGGCGCTCTCCGCGGCCTATGCGCAGGTCCGCCGCGCGCAGCGGGAAGCGCTCACGGCTGCGTTCACCGCCAGTGCGGCCGCAGACCCAGCGCTCGCCGACCGCATCGGCGACCACCCCGAGCACGCCGCACTGCTGGCACTGGCGGCCGTGAGCGGGCTGGCACTGGACCGCAACGCCGATCCCGACGGCGTCGGTGTCGACCAACTGGCCGGCGCACTCTCCGTGCTGCTGCCCCCCGACAGGAGCAGCTGACATGCGCTGGGAACTCGACGCCGTCGCCGTCGACGGGACACATGCGCCGTTGCTGCGGCCCACCTCGCTCGCCCTCTGCGACGGGCAGGTCCAGCTGGCCGTCGGCCCGGCCGGTGCCGGGCACACCGCGCTGGCCCTCGCCGCGGCCGGGCGGATCCGCCCCAGCTCGGGCCGGGTCCTGCTCGACGACGCGGTCGTACCGGCCGCGCTGCGCCGCACCGTCGCGATCGTCGACGCGCCGGGGGTGTCCGAGCCCGACGGCGCGCTCCCGCTGGCCACCGTCGTCGGCGAGGAGCTTGCCATGGCTCGGCTGCGGGCCGGCCGTGGGGCGGTCGCGGAGTGGCTCGCCGACCGGGACGCCGCCGAGCACGCCCGCACCCGCTACGAGGACGTGCCCGCGCCGGTCCGGTTGCGGCTGATGACCGAGCTGGCCGCCGCCCGTCCCGGGGTGCGCGCCCTCGTGCTCACCGCGCCCGACCGCCACGGCATCCCACCGGCTGTGTGGTGGCACATCGCGAGCACCCACGCGGGGCACGGGCTCGCCGTGCTCGTCACCGCGCAGGAGATCGCCGGGGCGCTGCTCGATGCCGCGCCGGCGCTGATCGGCGCGGCCGACCCGGGCCGACCGACGACCGTACTGGCCACCCCCACCACCCCCGAGCTCGATGAGAGGACCGGATCGTGACCTCGATCCGCATGGCGATCAGCGAGCTCCGCCGGATCACGGCAGGTCGCCTCCCGAAGCTGGCGGTGCTGGCGCTGTGCCTGATCCCGCTGCTGTACGGCGGGCTGTACCTGTACGCCAACCGCGACCCGTACAGCAAGCTCGACGACGTGCCGGCCGCGCTCGTCGTCGCCGACACCGGTGCCGGCCAGTCCGACGGCACCACCCGCAACGTCGGCGAGGACGTGGCCCGCGAGCTGCTCGACGGGCACGCGTTCGACTGGCACCGCGTCGATGCCGCCGAGGCGGCCGACGGGGTCCGCGACGGGCGCTACACCTTCTCGCTCACCCTGCCGGCCGACTTCACCACCGCGCTGACCTCCAGCGGCAACTACACGCCGCGCCAGGCGATGATCGTCCTCACCACGAACGACGCGAACGGCTACCTCATCCGCACGATCGCGGGCACCCTCACGTCGCGGGTGCACGACTCGGTCGCGAAGCAGGTGGGCACGGAAGCCGCCGACAAGTTCCTCACCGGTTTCGCGACCGTCCACGACAAGCTCGCCGAGGCGGCCGACGGTGCCGGGCAGCTGGCGACGGGCGCGACCACAGCCCGCGACGGGGCTGCCCAGCTCGCGACCGGCGGCGGCCAGCTCCTCGACGGCCAGCGGAAGCTGCTGGACGGCGCCACCCAGCTCCACACGGGCGCGGCCCAGCTCGCCGACGGCCTCGACAAGCTCCACGAGGGCACGCGCACCCTCCCGGAGGACTCCGCGAAGCTCGCCGACGGGGCCGAGAAGGTCGCGGAAGGCAACCGCAAGCTCGCCGACGCGGGAGCGAAGGTGGCCGGCGTCTCGCAGGAGATCGCCGACCAGCTCGACTCGGTCGACGACGGCCTGCGCGACAAGCTGGTCGCGCTCGGGCTCTCGAACGACCAGGTCGAGGAGGGGCTCGCCCAGCTGAGCCCGCTGCGCCAGAAGCTGCTCGCCGGCAACGACGAGCTGCAGGAGGTCAACGGGCAGCTCGGCCTGCTCGCCGATGGTTCACAGCAGGTCGCCGAGGGCGCTCGCAAGCTCGCCGACGCCGCACCGCAGCTCGCCGACGGCATCGCCCAGGCCGACGAGGGTGCCCACAAGCTGACCGACGGCGCCGCGCAGCTGCAGACGGGTGAGCAGGCGGCCGTCGACGGCACGGTGAAACTGGCGGACGGCGCCGGCAAGCTCTCGACCGGGGCCGGCCAGCTCTCCGACGGCGCGACGAAGCTCAGCGACGGCCTGCACGCGGGCCTGGGTGATGTGCCCAACCTCGATCCGGCGACCCGCGACGCGACCGCCCGCACCATCGGTGATCCGTTGGCCATCCAGAACACCGCACAGAACGAGGCCGCCGACTACGGCGCCGGCCTCGCCCCCTTCTTCATGACACTGGCCACCTGGATCGGCGCGTACGTGCTGTTCCTGCTGCTCGAACCGCTGTCGAGGCGTGCGCTGGCCGCCAACCAGACACCGCTGCGGGTCGCACTCGGTGGCTGGCTCCCGGCCGCGCTGCTCGGCGTGCTGCAGACCACCGCGCTCTACGCGGTGGTCGTGTTCGGGCTCGGTATCCAGCCGGTGCATCCCGTGCTGACCCTCGCCGCGATGTGGCTCGCGTCGGCGTGCTTCACCGCGATCATCCACGCGCTCAACGCCGCGCTCGGCGCCATCGGGCAGTTCCTCGGGCTGGTGCTGATGGTGCTGCAGCTGGTCAGCTCCGGTGGCACGTTCCCCTGGCAGACGATCCCCGACGCGCTCTACCCCCTGCACTACGCGCTCCCGATGAGCTACGTGATCGACGCGCTGCGCCACCTGATCTACGGTGGCGAGCTCGGCCTGGTCGCAGTCGACCTCGGCGTGGTGCTCGCATGGCTGGTCGCAGCCCTGCTCGTGGCGGCCCGCGCCGCCCGCACGCGGCGCGTCTGGACGGCCGCACAGGTGCGTCCGGAGCTCGT
Source organism: uncultured Actinomycetota bacterium (assembly GCA_963727745.1). Taxonomy (GTDB): domain Bacteria; phylum Actinomycetota; class Actinomycetes; order Mycobacteriales; family Pseudonocardiaceae; genus Pseudonocardia. The sequence goes on along the minus strand of CAVSHL010000015.1, from coordinate 114,310 downwards.
GCTGTGAGCCCGATTACCGACCGGTAGGCGGTGCCGAAACGGTAAGGCAAGCGGACGGCAAGATCTCCGCAAACCTTCCGCCATAACGATGGTTGCCCCTGCTCACGAGCCGTAGCGTCGTCGGCATGAACCCCGGCTACGCCACCACTCGCGCCCCGCGCGTCCGGCACCGTGCACCGTCCGGTGTCACCCACGCCATGGTCGCGTTGTGCGCGTGGGGGGTGGCCGCCGTCGTGACGATGGCGGTCGCCGGCGAGACGAAGATCGGGCCGGTCGTGTTCACGCTGACCCGCAACCACGGGCTGCACGCCGGTGACGTCGCCGCGGCCGTGATCATGTCGCTGTTCGCGATCGCGGTCACGGTCGCCGTGATCGCCCACTACTGGGCGGCCGCGCGCCGGGTACGGCGCAGCGACCGCCCCGCCGAGCGCTACAGCGGGCGCAACGACTACCAGTACGGCCCCACGGTGCCGGTCAGGCGACCGGCGGAGGCGGGTCGACCGCGCCGGTCATGATCGCCACGGCCTCCGACATCGAGTGTGACTGAGGCGTGATGACGGTGGCCCGGCGGCCGAGCCGCTGGATGTGGATGCGGTCGGCCACCTCGAACACGTGCGGCATGTTGTGGCTGATCAGGATGACCGGCAGGCCGCGGTCGCGGACGTCGCGGATGAGCTGCAGCACCCGGTTGCCCTCCTTGACCCCCAGCGCGGCCGTCGGCTCGTCGAGGATCACGACCTTGCTACCGAACGCCGCGGATCTCGCCACCGCCACGCCCTGACGCTGGCCACCGGACAGGCTCTCCACGGCCTGCCCGATGTTCTGCAGCGTGGCGATGCCCAGCTCGCTCATGTGGCGCTGGGCCTCGCTGCGCATGCGCTTGTGGTCGAGCATCCGCAGCACGCTGCCGGCGAAGCCCGGCTTGCGCAGCTCACGTCCGAGGAACAGGTTGTCGGCGATGTCGAGGCCAGGCGCCACGGCGAGCGACTGGTAGACCGTCTCGATGCCGGCGCGGCGGGCGTCCATCGGGGTCCGGAAGTGGACCGGCTCCCCGTCGAGCAGGATCTCCCCCGCATCTGGGATGACGGCCCCGCAGAGCGCCTTGATCAGGCTGGTCTTCCCGGCCCCGTTGTCGCCGATGACCGCGAGGATCTCCCCGGGGTACAGCTCCAGGTCGCCACTGGCGATGGCGGTGACCGGGCCGTACCGCTTGACCAGCCCGCGGGCCTCCAGCACCGGCTGGCGGACGTTCGGCTTCTCCGTGTCCTTCGTCATGGACGGGCCCGTCATCTGCGCACCTTCCTGATCCACTGGTCGATCGCGACGGCCACGAGCACGAGCAGGCCGATCGCGAAGCCCTGCCACACCACCTCGACGCCGGCCAGCGCCAACCCGTTGCGGAAGACGCCGACGATCAGCGCTCCCACCAGCGTGCCGAGCACCAGGCCGCGCCCGCCGAAGAGGCTGGTGCCGCCCAGCACCACGGCGGTGATCGAGTCGAGGTTGTAGTCGACGCCGACGTTGGGGCTCGCGGACGCCAGCCGGCCCATGAGGATCCAGGCGCCGAGGCCGTAGATCACCCCGGCCACCGTGTAGACGGAGAACAGCACCCGGGTGGTCTGGATGCCGGCCAGCCGTGCCGCCTCGGGATCGTCACCGGTCGCGTAGACGTGCTTGCCCCAGGCCGTGTTCGCCAGCGCGTACACGAAGAGGCCGAACATGACGAGCATGATCAGCGAGCCGTAGGTGACGCGGAAGCCGCCGAGGCCGAACGTGTTGCCGGTCCAGGTCATGATCCCCGGCATGTCGCTGCCCCGGATGGTCTCGCTGCGCGACACCACGAGGTTCAACGACATGAAGATCGACAATGTGCCGAGGGTGACGATGAACGGTGGCAGCTTGATCCGCGTGACCAGCCAGCCGTTGAACGCCCCCATCGCCGTCGCCGCGATGATGCCGATCACGATCGCCACCACGCCGGGCAGCCCCACCTTGGTGGCGAGGTTGGCCATGATGATCGTGGTGAACACCGCGATCGCGCCGACGGACAGATCGATCCCGGCCGTCAGGATCACCAGCGTCTGACCGAGCGCGAGCGCGGCGATGACCGTGACCTGGCTCAGCACCAGCCCCAGGTTCGCCGCGGCCAGGAACCGGCCGTTGACCAGGGAGAACGCGATGATGGCCAGCACCATCACGGCGAACGGGCCGAGGATCGGCTGGGCGTGCAGCACCTGCTGCACTCGATCCAGGGGCGTCTGCGGACGGTCGAAGTCCGCCGACGTCGATGTCTCAGTGCTCATCGGTGTCCTCAGCCCCAGCAGTTCTGGGTGCCGAAGGCGGTGTCCTTGCTGGTCACGCCGGTCTGCGGCTCGTCGGTGATCAGCTCGACGCCGGTGTCGTAGAAGTCCTTGCCCGCGGTGGGCTGGGGCTTGGTGCCGTCCTTGGCGAAGGCCGAGATCGCCTGGACGCCTAGGTCGGCCATCTTGAGCGGGTACTGCTGGGACGTGGCCCCGATCTGCTTCGACTTCACCTGGTCGACGCCGGTGCAGCCGCCGTCGACGGAGACGATCGTGACGTCGTTCTGCCGGCCCGCGGCCTTGATGGCCTCGTAGGCGCCGGCCGCGGACGGCTCGTTGATCGTGTAGACGAGGTTGATCGTCGGGTCCTTCTGGAGCAGGTTCTCCATGCCGGTGCGCCCGCCCTCCTCGGCGCCCTGGGTGACCTGGTGGCCGACGATCCGCGGGTCCTTCTCGTCACCGATGATGTTCTTGTCGCCGGGGTCGATACCGAAGCCCTGCATGAAGCCCTGGTCGCGGCCGAGGTCGACCGACACCTGGTTGGCCGACACGTCGAGCATCGCGATCTTGGCCTGCTTGCCCTCCTTGTCGAACTTCGCCTTCGCCCACTGCCCGATGAGCACACCGGCCTGGAAGTTGTCGGTGGCGAACGTGGCGTCGGCGGCCGAGGCAGGGTTGGTCGGTGTGTCGAGCGCGATCACGAGCAGGCCCTGCTGGCGGGCCCGGTCGAGCGTCGGGACGATCGCCTTCGAGTCGGCCGCCGCGATCAGGAAGCCCTTCGCGCCCGCTGAGATCAGCGACTCGATGGCCTGGACCTGCGACTCGTTGTCGCCGTCGGACTTGCCGGCGAAGGTGCGCAGGTCGACGCCGGACTTCGCCGCGGCCGCCTGGGCACCCTCCTTCATCTTCACGAAGAACGGGTTGGTGTCGGTCTTGGTGATCAGCCCGACGATCGGCTTCTCGCCGCCCGAGCTGCTGGCGCCACCGCCGCACGCGGTCAGCGCCAGTACTGCACTCGTGGCCACGACCGCACCGATCCGCCGGGACGTGATTCGCTTCATTCCGCTCGAACTCCTTCGTCCGCTCAGGCGACAACGTTGTCAGGGCACTGTGGCGCGTGCCACGGTGTGCTGACAAGGGGGTCCGGCGCCGAGAGGGGTCACGGATCCGTAACAGACCGGGGGGAGTTCGGATGGCCGACCGGAGGCGGCGCACCACGCTGCGTGACGTCGCCATGGAAGCGGGCGTGAGCGTCAAGACCGTTTCTCGGGTGGTCAACGGCGAGCCCGGCGTCGCCGCCGCCGTGCGCGAACACGTGACGTCCGTCGTCGCGCAGCTCGGCTACCGCCCCGACCTCGGCGCTCGCACGCTGCGCCGCAGCGACCGGCGCTCGGCGTCGATCGCGCTGCTGCTGGAGGACCTCGCGAACCCGTACTCGGCGGCACTGCTGCGCGCCGTCGAGGACGTCGCGCGGCCGCGTGCCGTCGTCGTGCTGGCCGCGAGCCTCGACGAGGATCCGGCCAGGGAACGGACACTGGCTGCCGCGTTCGGCAGCCGCAGCGTCGACGGCCTGGTGCTCGCCCCGGCCGGGGACGACCAGTCCCATCTCACCGAGGAGATGGAGGCGGGCACCGCCGTGGTGTGCGTCGACCGCGCGCCGACCGGCATCCACGTCGACACCGTCGTCTCCACGGACACCGCCGGCGTGGCCGAGGGCGTGGCGCACCTGGTCGGGCACGGGCACCGCCGGGTCGCCTTCCTCGGCGACCTCGCCACGATCGTCACCGCGCGGCTGCGCCACGACGGCTACCGCGCAGGGCTCGCCGCCGCAGGCCTGCCCTACGACCAGCAGCTCGTGGTGCGCGACGTGCGGACGGACGCCGCGGTCGAGGACGCCCTCGAGACGCTCCTCGCCCTGCCCGATCCGCCGACCGCCGTCTTCGGTGCCCAGAACCTCATCACGGCCGGGCTGGTGCGCGCACTGCGCCGCCGCGACCTCCATCATCGGATCGCCCTCGTCGGCTACGACGACTTCCTGTTCGCCGACCTGCTCTCCCCTGCCGTCACCGTCGTCGCGCAGGACCCGGGCACGATCGGCCGCACCGCCGTGGCGCTGCTGTTCGACCGGATCGACGGGGACCGCAGCACGCCCCGCACGGTCGAGGTACCCACCCGCCTCCTGGTGCGCGGATCGGGGGAACTGCCGCCGCGCCGATGACTTCCGTCCTCCGCCCAGGTCCCCATGTGTAGACCCGCGACCGAGGAGGAACCGTGACCGAACCCGTAGTCGAACTCGACGCCCGGTACGGCGCTGCCGAGGCGACACCGGCCCCCTGGACGGAGGCGCAGCGGCTGCTCGCGTCCGCCGAGCTGTACTGGATCTCCACCGTGCGCCCGGGCGGCCGGCCGCACGTGACGCCGCTGCTCGCCGTCTGGCGGGCGGGGGCACTGCACGTCTGCACCGGTGCCGATGAGCGGAAAGCACGCAACCTCGCCGTGAACCCGCAGGTCACCGTCACGACCGGGCGCAACGACCGCAAGAGCGGCACGGACGTCGTCCTCGAGGGTGCCGTGCAGCGGGTGACCGAGCGCGGTGAGCTCGCAGCCCTCGCCGCCGCATGGGAGGCGAAGTACGGCTCGGAGTGGCACTTCGACGTCGTCGATGACGGATTCGCCGGCGCCGGCGGGGTGGCACTGGTGTACCGCATCGAGCCCGCGACGATCTTCGCGTTCGGCAAGGATCCTTACAGCCAGACGAGGTACCGCTTCCCGGAATAACCGGAGGCACCTCCGCCTTCTACCGTGCATGACACAGAAGGTCTGGTTCATCACCGGGGCGTCACGTGGGTTCGGCCGGGAGTGGGCGATCGCCGCACTGGAGCGCGGCGACTCCGTCGCTGCCACCGCGCGTGACACCACCACGCTCGACGACCTGGCCGCCAAGTACGGCGACCGGTTCCTCCCGCTGCAGCTCGACGTCACCGATCGCGCCGCCGACTTCGCCGCCGTCCAGGCCGCGAACGAGCGGTTCGGCCGGCTCGACGTCGTCGTCAACAACGCCGGCTACGGGCACTTCGGCTTCGTCGAGGAGCTGGCCGAGGACGAGGTGCGGGCCCAGCTGGAGACCAACCTGTTCGGCGCGCTGTGGGTCACGCAGGCCGCCCTGCCGATCCTGCGCGCGCAGGGCTCCGGGCACATCCTGCAGGTCTCGTCCATCGGCGGGATCAGTGCGTTCCCGCTGGTCGGGGCCTACCACGCCTCCAAGTGGGCGCTCGAGGGCATCAGCCAGTCGCTCGCCGCCGAGGTCGCACCGTTCGGCATCCACGTCACCCTGATCGAGCCGGGCGGCTTCGCCACCGACTGGGCGGGCCCGTCGTCCAAGCACTCCGCCCAGCTGCCCGAGTACGCCGAGTTCCACGAGAAGGTCCAGGAGCAGCGCAAGCAGCGCGTCGGCACGCCCGGCGACCCGACCGCGTCCTCGGCGGCCGTCCTCGAGCTGGTCGACGCGGAGGAGCCGCCGCTGCGCTGCTTCTTCGGCACCGCCCCGCTCGGCATCGCCAAGGCCGACTACGCGCAGCGGATCGCCACCTGGGAGCAGTGGCAGCCGGTCGCGGAGCGCGCCCAGGGCTGAACCCGTCCCACGCCCGCGCTGCTCACCCGGTGCGCGCGGGCGTGGGATCCCTCCCCCAGACTGGAGCGGTGATCGAGGCCCGCCACGAGCTGCCCGTCGACGTGCTCGGCCGGCTGCGGACGATCTGCCTCGCACTGCCCGAGACCGGCGAGGAACCCGCCTGGGTGGGGATCCGCTGGTGGGTGCGCCGAAAGGCCTTCGCGCACCTGCTCGTCATCGACCACGAATGGCCGCCCGCGTACGCCCGCGCCGTGCCCGTCGAACGGCCGACACCGGTGCTGACGTTCCGCAGCACCGGCGCCGAGCTCGCCGCACTCACCGCCGTCGGACCCCCGTTCCACAAGCCGCCGTGGCATCCGGAGCACCTGACCCTCACACTCGGCCCCGACACGAACTGGGACGAGGTGGCCGAGCTCGTGACGGAGAGCTGGCGCCTGCAGGCTCCGAAGCGGATCGCGGACCGCACGTAGCGTTCTGGCTATCGGACCGAGCTGCCGAACCGGGCGGTGCAGTGCCAGATCCGCTTCAGGGTCTGCGGATCGAACCGGTCGGCGACGACCGCCTCCCCGATCACCCGCGCGTCGAGCACACCGTCCTGGGCGATGGTCCGCCCGGCGTCCACCACGTCCGCCCCGCGGTAGTCCACGTGGCGTTCGAGCTCCGCGACGGCGAGCCGGAAACCGTGGTGCCACTCGACGGGCACCGGCAGCCGATCGGCCGCTTCCTCGACCGCGGTGCCGCGGAACGCCGGATCGAGTACCACCGCCTCCACGTCACGGGCCAGCAGCAGCGGGCCGTGGACGTGTGCCTCGACGTAGTCGTCGAGCAGGTCTTGCTCGTCATCGTCGGCCAGTGCGACGAGCCCGGCGCGGGCGGCCGTCCCGAACGCCGACGGCTCGAACACGCTGTCGGGGTAGCAGAACGTGGTGCGCGCCAGGGTCTCCGCGGTCAGCCGCAGGTGGGCGGAACCGAACCGGACGGATCCGCCGGCCGCTCGGCCCCGGTGGTTGAGCGAGCCGTACTTGGGTCGGTCCGTGGGCGCGGCAGCGTCGTAGGCGCCGCCGAAGATGCGCTGCTCCCAATGCCAGCGGTCGCCGCCGGGATGGGCGGTGAGTCCGCCGTTGCTGGTGCCCGTCTCGAACTGGGAGCGGTACGTGCCGTCCGCGGCCAGGTGCGCGAGCAACGGCCGGCCCTCGACCAGCCGATCGGGATGGAAGTGAACAGTGACCCGCCAGTGCGCGCGGAGCGGAACGCCCGTGGCCGTTCGGCCGACGTGGGCGAGCGCCTGATCCACGGCGGACATGCCGCTCACTCCACCAGCGCGGTCAGCGCGACTGCGATCTCCTCCGGCGGCGGCATGGCGGCGATCTCCGCCGCCACCTCGCCGGCCGCGACCCGCAGCGGTTCCGCCGTCAGCACGGTCCGCAGCACGTCGGCGTCGATCTGCCCCGATGCCGTCGCCAGCCCGGCCCCGCGCGCCGCGACGTGCCGCGCGTTGTACCGGCGATCGGCGGCCCCGACCACCACCAGCTGCGACACCCCGGCCGCGAGCGCGGCGAGCGTCGTGCCCGCCCCGCCATGGTGGGCGATCGCGTCGGCGTGCGGCAGCACCTGCTCCATCGGGACCCAGCCGACGGGTCGGACGTTCGCCGGCACTCCTGCCTTCACCAGCTTGGCCGGCGCTCTGACCAGCACGATCTCGGCGTCGACCGCGCCGGCGGCGGCGACCACGCGGCGCACGTGCGCGAAACCCGCCCCGGTCACCGTCGAGTGGCTCACCAGTAGGCGGGGGCGGCCGGCGGGGCGCAGCAACCAGTCGGGAGCCGAGCCGCCGCCCGCGCCGCCGCCCGGGCGCATCAGCAGCCCGTCCCGCGGCCCGACGACGCTGCGCGGTGCGGTCGCGACGATCTCGGCGGGCGGCGGCAGCTCGCTGATGCCGAACCGGGCCGCCGCCGTCACCATCGCGCGGTCCGCCGCCGTCGCCGCCACCAGCTCGGGGCCGTTCCAGAGCATTCCCGCGACCAGCACCGCCGGCACCTGGCGGGCCGCCGCCACGACCGCACCGGACACGGCGAGCGGCTCGTGGACCACCAGGTCCGGCCGCACCGCCTCGGCGAGCGCAGCCACCTCGTCGACGAGCCGGGCATTGATCGCCCCGAAGATCGGCCCCACCGCGGCCGTGCCGGCGGTGCCGCGCATCTCCGGCCCGACGAGCCGCGGGTGCGTCGCCGCGAGCGTGAGACCGAGCAGCCGCAGCCGCAGCCGGGAGCCGATGTCGTGCACGGGGAATCCGGCGACGCTGGTGAGATCACCACCGGACGCGACGGTGACCTCGTGGCCCTGCGCGCGCAGGGCCGCCGCGAGCGGGACGAGCGGCAGCAGGTGCCCGGTCAGCGGGGCGGCGACGACCAGGACACGCATGACCGCACCGTACCGATGATCAACCGGTGCTGGTGATCACGACGTGGCGGCGCGCAGTGCGTCGTCGGTGAGCGCGATCGACTTCCCGTCGACGAGCACGGTCGGCGTGCCGTTCACCCCCGCCTTCGACGCGGCGTCGGTGATCCCCGCCGCCCAGCCCTTGTAGGTCCCGTCGGCGATGCACTGCCCGATCGTCGCCGGCGCGCCGGCCTGCTGTGCGAGCGCGGTGAGCTGGCTGTCCGGCAGGCCGGCGGAGTTCTCCGGTGGCTGGTTCGCGTAGAGCAGCGTCACGAACTGCGGGAAGACGCCGGCGTTGGCGGCGCACCCGGCGGCGGCCGCTGCCCGCGACGAGTACTTCGTCGACGACAGCCGGTCGAGGATCGCGATCGGGTGGTACACGACCTTCGCCGTCCCCGCGGAGACGAGCCCGTCGATCGTCGCGCCGGACTGCTGCTCGTAGGCGCGGCAGATCGGGCACAGGAAGTCCAGGTAGACGTCGACGGTGTGCGGCGCCGACGGGTTGCCGACCGTCACCCCCACCGCGCTGGCCCCCGTCGGCGCCGCGCCGGTCCCCGCCGGGCGCTGGGCGTACCAGATGCCGAACCCGACCGCGCCCGCGAACAGCACCACCACGACGACGGCCGCGATCAGCACCCCCGACGGGCCGCGGCTTGCCGCGATCCCCTGCTTCGACTTGGTGGCTCTCGTCATGGCCTCACTCCGTTCCCACGCCGGCGGGCCGGCGTCCTCGTTCGTCAGGTGCGAGGTCGCGGCCCAGCAGCGCGTCCACGGCGAACCGGCTCGCCGGCCATCTCGCCAGCAGCACCGCCACCAGCAGCAACCCGCCGTCGCGGGCCAGTTCCCAGCCGTAGGTCGGCTGCTCGTCGGCGGCGAGCAGGCCGCCGGAGCCGAAGCATCCGCAGTCGATCCGCAACCCGCGCGCCCACGCCGACGCGATGCCGATCACGAACGCCGCCATCAGCAGCGCCGACACGACCGCCGCGGGCCGCACGAAGGCGCCCACCACCAGCAGGGCACCGAGCAGGATCTCCAGCAGCGGCAGCGCGGCACCGACAGCGGGCACGACGGTCTCGGGCAGCAGGTCGTAGGCGCGCACGGCGCGCACCGACGCGTCGAGATCGGTCACCTTGGCCAGTCCGGCCCAGAGCCACACGCCGCCCAGCAGCAGCCGCGCCAGGGTCGCGAGCACACGGGTCATGGAGCAGAGGTCGACGGGCACCGCCGCCCGGTTCCCGGGCGTGCCACATCTCACCCGGGCGGGGCCTTCAACGCTCTAGGCTCGGTGGATGCCGAGCCGGACGTCGCCGCTGCGCCGCCTCGCGATCCTGGTCGTCGCCGTGGCGGTGTGCACGATCGCGGGCTGGCAGCTGGGTCAGGTCGCCGGTCCGTCGCTGCCCGACCCGGGCATCGAGATCCCGGCGGAGTACGGGCACAACCACTGATGACGACCGTCTCCGCACCCGCTCCGCCGGTCGACCGCGAGTGGGACCGGCTCGTCGCGGCCACCGGCTTCGGTGTTCCGGTGCTGGTGTTGGCCGCAGTGCCCGCGGTGCAGTACCCGTACTGGCAGTGGACCGCGCTCGCCCTCACCACGCCCGTCGCGACGTGGGGAGCGTGGCCGCTGTACCGGGAGGCTGTCGTCGGCCTGCGCCGCGGCGCCGTCGGGCCGACCACCCTCACTGCGCTGGCCGTGGCCGCCGCGTTCGGGTGGTCGCTGTGGGCGCTCCTGTTCGGCGGCGCGGGCGCCACCACCCACACCCATCCGCTCGATCTGCTGGCGCCGCGGCCGGGTGAGACCGCCCAGTTCTACCTCGAGGTGGCCGCGCTGCTGGTGGTGGCCACGCTGGCGCTGCGCAGGCTGGTGTCCGGCCTCCCCCTGCACGAGCCGGCAGATCCGGCGTTCCCGCCCGCGCGCACGGCCCGGTGGTCCACCCGCTGGTACGTGCCCGCGACGCTGTGCCTGGCCGGCGCCGCCGTCGGGTTCTGGACGGGCGCCGACCTCGCCGCGACGGCTGTCTCGGCCGGGCTGGCGGTGCTCGCGATCGCGGCCCCGCTCGCCGTCGAGCTCACGGTGCCGGTCGCGACGGCGATCGGCATGCGCCGCGCCGCCGAGCTCGGGGTGCGCATCGGTGACGGCGCTGCCGCAGCGGCAGGATCCGTCGACGTCGTCGTGCTCGGCCGAGCGCTCCTGTGCACCGCGCCGGCTCTCGTCTCGGTCACCGTCACGGACGGCACCGACGAACCCGACGCGTCGGCCGTGGCCGCGGCGCTGGCCGCGCACTCCCCCGATCCGCGGGCGACCGTCCTCACCGGCGAGGCCGCGTTCCCCCCGTCGATCACCGGGATCACCGTCGACGACGAGGGCACCGTCCGCGCCACGACCGGAGCCCGCGCCGTGGCGCTCGGCCGGCCGGCTGTGGTCGGACCGGACGTGCCGGCGGAGCTGGGCACCCCCGATCTCGTCGTCGCGTGGGACGGGGAGGTCCGCGCTGGGTTCACCATCACCACCGGCCGGCATCCCGACGCGCCGGAGAGCGTCCGCGCGCTGCGTGCGCTCGGACTGACCCCCGTCCTGCTGACCTCGGCGAGCGACGACGCCGCGCAGGCGCTTGCCGAGGGCCTCGGCATCGAGCTGGTGCTGCCCGACGCCGGCCCCGCCGGCAAGGTGGAGGTGGTCCGGCGACTGCGAGCCGACGGCCACGGCGTCGTCGTCGCCGCGGGTCCGGGTGCCGCGCACGCGGTGGCTGCGGACCTGCCGCTCACCGTGGGCGGATCCGGCACGAGCGGGCTCGGGATCGCGCCCGGTGCGCCGCTGGCCGCCGCGACGGCAGTGCGCCTGGCCCGGCGGATCTCCGGGGTCAGCGAGGGCGGCTTGGCCATCGCGCTCGGCGCAGCGCTGGTGGGGCTGCCGGCCGCCGCGGCCGGTCTCGTGCATCCGCTGCTCGCCGCCGCGATCAGCCCGGCCGTCACCGCGTTCGTCGTGGTCAACGGACTGCGGCTGCGCCGCGGCTGAACTCAGATCCCGTGCTCGACGGGCAGCAGCCCGCGATCCACAGCCGCGACCAGCGCCGCGTGGTCGGCCTCGGTCTGGTCGGCGTAGCGGCGGGCGAACGCCGCCAGCGCCACGTCGACCTTCTCGGAGCTGCCGAGGTAGCCGGCGATCATCGACGCGCCGCTCGTGCGGGCGTGTCCCTTGGCGAGCAGGTGCCCGACGACGGCTGCGTAGTCGTCGAGGTCGGTGGGCTGCAGCGTGTCGAGGGCGATGGTGCCCTTCATGTTGCGGAACTGGCGCACGTAGTACTGGCGGCCTTCCGCCTCGGTCCAGCCCAGCAGCGGATCGCTGACGGTCTGCAGCGCCTGCTGGTACTCGACGACGCGTTGCCCCTGGTGGGCGTGCCACGCCGACTCGCCGTGGACGTACCGGGCCAGCACCGACCGCCGCGCCTGCTTGAGCTGCAGGAACACCACGTCTTCCGACGACGAGCCCTCCAGGAGCGCGACGTAGGCGCGCAGTCCGACGCTGCCGACCCCGACGACCTTGTGCGCGATGTCGACGAGGGTGTAGCCGCCGAGGACGCGCCGCCAGTGCGGCGCCAGGGTGAGCAGGTACTCGTCGAGTGCGGCGGCGTGGACCTCCATCTCGGCGTCGGTGAGCCGGGTGATCAGCGGCGGCTCCTCGACGATGCGCCGCCGTCCGTCGACCTCCTCGGTGAACCGCGGCAGCGCCCGGTCGCTGGTGCGATGGCGGGCCTTGCGGGCCGCCCGGTCGATCTCCGCGCCCAGCTTCGTGTTCCCCGCGTCCCGGACGAGCACGTCGACGTCGAGCCGCTCGTATGAGCGGGCCATCAGCGGCAGGCCCGCGAGGTGGCCGACCTCGTTCCGATAGGCGCCCACGCACGCGCGCGCGGCGGCCTCGCAGTGGTCCTCGGACGCGCCGTTGAACCGGCCGGCGACCCAGATGCTCGCGACGAGCCTGCGCAGGTCCCACTCCCACGCACCGGGATGCGCCTCGTCGAAGTCGTTGAGGTCGATGACGAGATCGCGCTCCGGTGAGGCGTAGAAGCCGAAGTTGCCCAGGTGGGAGTCGCCGCAGACCACCGGCGTGATGCCGGTGGCCGGCAGGTGCGCCACGTCCTCGGCCATGACGACCGCGGTGCCGCGCAGGAACCCGTACGGCGAGGCGACCATCCGCCCGACCCGGATCGGCACGAGCCGCCCGACCCGTCCCTCGTGGCTGTCCATGATCTGCGCGACGGGGTCGGGGCGGCCGGTCTGCACCCTCCACTCCGCCAGCGCCGAACGCGGGGCGCGCTTGCGCAGTCGCTTCCCGATCGCGTAGCGCTCGGCACGGTCGACGGGTCGGTGGCGCAGCGAGGAGTACGCGGCGCCGTCGGCGTCGGCGAACACGGTGTGGGCGTGTGCGGAGCGCTTCGCCGGGACGGTCACGCGGCGGGATGCTACGCGGCGGACAGATCCGACCGCACTGGCCGGTCGTGCTAGATTCTGGCCGTGCGACCAGAAATTGGACCGGACGGCCAACGGTCGTTCATCGAGCAGGCCCGGCGGGCCCAGATCGTCGCGTCGGCGATCGAGGTGATCGCCGAGGTCGGATACGCCAAGGCGTCGCTCGCCGCCATCGCACGCCATGCCGGCATCAGCAAGGGCGTGATCTCCTACCACTTCGCCGGCAAGGACGAGCTGATGGAGACCCTCGTCGTCGACGTCTACGGCGACATCGCGACCACGGTCGTGGCGCGCATGGAATCCGCGGCGACGGCGACCGAGAAGATCCGCACGCACGTCGTGGGCGTCGCCGCGTACATGCGCGAGCACCGCTCGGCCCTGGCCGCACTCGACCAGGTGTTCAACAACCTCCGCGAGCCCGACGGCAAGCCCCGCTACGGCATGCACACCAGCGAGGAGCTGTTCCAGGCACTGGAGCAGCTCTACCTCATGGGCATCGCCGCCGGGGAGTTCCGCGAGCTCGACACCCGGGTCATGGCCGTGACGCACCAGTCGGCCATCGACGCCATGTTCGGCTACTGGGCCGTCCATCCCGAGATCGACGTCGACGCGTACGCCCACAACCTGGCCGACCTGCTCGTCCATGCCGCAGCACGCAGCACACCACAGGGGGACCGATGACCGAGACCACGAGGGCGCCCGCAACCACGGGGCGCCTGCAGTACATCGACAACCTGCGCATCGCGCTCACGGCGCTCGTCGTGCTGCACCACGTCGCGGTCACGTACGGCAACATCCCGCTCTGGTACTACACAGAGCCCGCCCAGGACGCGTCCGGCACGGTCCTGGACGTGTTCGTCGTGATCAACCAGCTCTACTTCATGGGCTTCTTCTTCCTCCTCTCCGGCCTCTTCGTCCCAGGTGCGCACGACCGCAAGGGTGGCAGCCGGTTCGTCAAGGACCGGCTGGTGCGCCTCGGCGTGCCGATCCTGCTGTTCACGGTGCTGATCCGGCCGCTCCTGGAGATCCCCGGGGCCATGGCGTCCCCGCTGCCGTACTGGGAGTTCTACCTGCGTCACTGGGACGCGGGGCCCACCTGGTTCCTCGAGACCCTGCTCGTCCTCACGCTGGTCTACGCGCTGGTGCGCCGCGGGCGCCCCGCTCCCCCGCCGGCGCCGGCATCGCGGCTCACGGGCCGCGGGATCGTGGCCGGCGTGGCCGCGCTGGCCCTCGTCACGTTCCTGTGGCGGTTCCTCGTTCCCCTCGGCACCTACATCCCGGTCCTGGGCCTGCCGACGGCCGCGATGCTGCCCCAGTACGCAGGCGCGTTCGTGCTCGGCATCGTGGCGTTCCGCCGCGGCTGGCTCACTTCGCTGACCCCGCGGGCCGGGCGGATCGGCTTCGCCGTGACCCCGGTCGCCGCGGTCGGCGTCGTCGTCGCGTACTCCCTCACGCCGGGTCTCCTGCAGCAGGCGGGCATCGCCGTGTTCGAGAGCGTGTTCGCCGCCGCCGCGGTCACCGGCCTGCTCGTGCTGTTCCGCGAGCGGTTCGATCACCAGGGCCCGCGCGGGCGGTTCTTGTCTGCGAACGCCTTCGCCGTCTACGTGTTGCACCCGCTGGTGCTCGTCGGCCTCGGGTACACCTTCGCGTGGCTGGCCGCACCCGCGCTGGTGAAGTTCCTGATCGTCGGCGCGCTGGCCCTGCCGCTGTGCTGGGCACTCGCGGCCGCAGTCCGGGCGATCCCGGGGATGCGCCGCATCCTCTGACCGGAAGCGGTCAGCCGCAGTGGTCCTCGTGGTGCGCGTGCGCGTGCGCCTCCACCTGCAACGTCGAGTGCGCCACGCCGAACCGCTCGCGCAGCAGTTCCCCGGCGTGGTCGAGCACCGATCCGTCGCCGCAGCCGGTGGCCGCCTCGGGGGCCACCACGATGTGCGCCGACATCGCCGGGCGCCGGTCGTTGATCGCCCACACGTGCAGGTCGTGCACCTCGGCCACGCCCGGCACGGCGAGCAGCGCCGTCTTCACCTCGGCCACGTCGATGTCGCGCGGCGCGCCTTCCAGGAGCACGTGCCACACCTCGCGCAGCAGCGCCACCGCCCGCGGCAGGATCAGCAGGGCGATGAACAGCGACGCGATCGTGTCGGCGTAGGCCCATCCCGTGGTCAGCAGCACGATCGCCGCCGCCAGCACCCCCACCGAGCCCAGCGCGTCGCCGAGGACGTGCAGCGCAGCCCCGCGCAGGTTCATGTTGCGGCGATCACCGCCGGCGAGCACCACCAGCGAGACCACGTTGCCGACGAGCCCGAGCACGCCGATGATCAGCATCGGGAGTCCGGGGACGTCTGCCGGATCGGAGAGGCGGCCGATGCCCTCGATCACGACCCAGCCCACGACGAGGACGAGCGCCAGCGCGTTGAGCCCGGCGACCAGCACCTCGACCCGGCCGAACCCGTAGGTGCGCTTCATGCTCGCCGGCCGGGCCGCCAGCACGGCGGCGATCAGCGCCGCCGCCAGCGCACTAGCATCGGTGAGCAGGTGACCGAGGTCGGCGAGCAGCGCCAGCGAACCGGTGAGCGCGGCACCGACCGCGCCCAGCACCGCGGTCGCCACAGTGACGCCGAGCGCGATGCCCAGGCGGCGCCGATCGCCGCCGCCGTGCCCATGTCCGTGACCCTGCCCCATGCGAACCACTAAAACATGCATACATCTGCATGTCTAGGTGAGGCTGGGCTCACCTACGGGTTTGCACCCACCGCCGCGGGGATACCCGATCTCAGACAGATTCCCGATCCGAGGAGGAGACATGGGACTCGACGACAAGATGGACAACAAGGCCGAGGAGCTCAAGGGCCAGGTCAAGGAGGGCTACGGCAAGGCCACCGACGACCCCGCCTACGAAGCCGAGGGCAAGGCCGACCAGGGCAGCGCCAACGTCAAGCAGGCCGGCGAGAAGATCAAGGACGCCGCGAAGAACGTGTTCGGCAAGTAGAACGCGACTCGCGTCGACCTCGAGCGGGCGCCTGGACTCCGGTCCGGGCGCCCGCTCGTGTCATGAGTGTGACCCCCGTGACCAGTGAGGCTCGCGGGGTCGGACTCCCGACGAAGATCGCGTCGAAGTCGGACTTTGCGCGGTGAAATCAGCCAGTACCTCGACTTCAACACGATCTTGAGGCCAGGCGGGCCCCGCCACTGTGCTGACAGGACACGCCCTAGTCACCCACCCCCGCCACCGGCTCGCGCACACCGGGCAGCTGCCCGGTCTCTGCCACATCCGCAGCGACGTCCCGCAGCTTGACGTTGAGCCGCTGCGACGCCTCGCGCAGCACCGCGAACGCCTGCTCCTTGGTCAGCCCGCCACGGGCCATCAGCACGCCCATCGCGACGCCGATCTCGCGGTTGGACTGCAGCGCTTCGTCGAGCTGCTCGGCGTGCTGCTTCTCGCGGGCGGCCGACACCGCCAGTGCGGCGTGCCCGGCCAGGATCGTCGCGACGGCGGCGTCGTGGTCGTCGAACGCGCCCGCGGTCTCAGCGAACAGGTTCAGCGCCCCGATCACGTCGTCCTGCACGAACAGTCGGGCGGCGAGGATGCTGCGAACCGGCGTCTCGGCCGTGGCCCTGGCCGCGAACGCCGGCCAGCGCTCGTCGGTCCCGAGATCGTCGATGAGCACGACCTCGTCGTCCCGGATGGCCTCCAGGCAGGGCCCCTGACGTGTCTCGTACTGGATCGCGTCGACCACGGCCGGCACGTAGTCGGTCGGCGCGACGGTCATGACCCGCCCGCCGCGGCGCACCATCGAGATCGAGGCGTGCGCGCAGCCCGGCACGGTGTCGACGGCCGCCCTGGTGATCCGTGCCTGTGTCTCGGCCGGGTCGTCCGCGGCCTCGAGGCGACGTGCGATGGCGACGAACGTCGCGGCGAGCTCCTGGTCGGGCAGGTCCGTCATGAGCGGAAAGCTAGCCGAGCGATCGACCCGTGAACACGGCCGATCGGACGGGCCGGAATGCGTCACATGCCGAGCGCCACGACCGCCACGGCAGTGCCCACCGCCACCACCGAGGCCGCGGCGATCGCCCGCGCCGAGGTGCCGCGCCCCTTCGCCGGCCCGGTCGCACGCCGCCGGCGCGCCACGAACAGACCGGCCACGACCAGCGCGATCCCGAGCACCAGCAGGACGAACGCGACGACGGCGGTGTCCGGGAACCGGTCGGCCACCACTCGGGGCACCGTCACCAGGGTGGCCACCGCACCCACCCCGAGCAGCACCAGGTCGCGGTCCAGCACACCCCCGACGACGAGCACGACGGCGGAGGCGACAGCGAGGATCGCGCCCCATGCGGAGTCGGCGACGACGAGCGACCCGATCACCACGGCCGCTCCCCCGCACGCGTACGCCGCCGAGCGCGGCGCCACCACACCGCCCCAGCCCAGCAGCACCCACGCGAGGCCCGCGCCCCACACCGCGAGCCAGGGCGGCTCGCCGGCCGGCCCGGGCAGCAGCGCCGCCGCCGATCCCGCCGTGACGACGAGCGCGGCGATGAACGCGACGTGCTGAGGCAACGCGTGGTGGCGCTGCCACAGCAGGCCCGCGTAGACAGTGGCGCAGACCGCCGCGAGCAGCACCATGACGTCGTCGGCGAGCGCGAGCACCTCGTGGCCGAACAGGCCGATCGCACCGGCCAGCGCGGCCACCGACAGCAGCCACACCACCGCGCGCAGCCGCCCGGACGCGCCCGTGTGCGGTGCCGGCGCAGCCGCACCCGCGACGAACAGCACCAGCGCTGCGACGGCCGCGACCGCGAGCCGGCCGCCGGTGCCCAGCTCGTCCCAGAACCTGCCGGTCAGGGTGACCGCGGCGACCAGCACCAGCACGCCGCCGACGTAGCCCAGTGCCTCCGCCAGCAGCGACGAGCGCGATGGTGGCGGCTGGGCAGCTTCCGCGGCTCGGATGGCCTCGGCCTGGGCCGGCTCGATCAACCCGGATGCCACCCAACGCTGCAGCGCGGCCTCGAGCGCCGGCGGAGTCGACATCCGCCGGACGGTAGTGGTCCGGAGCCTGCCGTGCCCCGCGTCAGCGCTTGCCGGTGCGGGTGAAGTTCTCCGGCACGATCACGTCCTCCGGCACGAGATCGTGGATGGACGCCCGGCCGAGACCCAGCAGCGCCTCGTCGATGCCGCTGCGCAGGATCGACAGCACGTTGCTCACGCCGGCCTCGCCGTTGGCGGCCATCCCCCACAGGTAGGCCCGCCCGATCATGACGGCCTTCGCGCCGAGCGCGATGGCCTTGACGACGTCGCCCCCGCGGCGGACACCACCGTCGAGCACGACCTCGATCTGGCTGCCCACCGCGTCGGCGATCCCGGGCAGCGCCCGGATGGAGGCCGGCGTGCCGTCGAGGTTGTTGCCCCCGTGGTTGGACACCGAGATCGCGCTCGCGCCGGCGTCGATGGCCCGCCGTGCGTCGTCGGGATGCATGATCCCCTTCACCATGAAGGGTCCGCCCCACTGCTCGCGCAGCCAGGCGATGTCCTCCCACGTCGGCAGCGGGGTGGTCATCCACTCGTAGTAGGCACCGAAGAACGTGGGCGCGTCCTGACCGGGATCGGCGAGGTTGGGCGTGGTCAGATCGGGCAGCGCGCCGCTGCGCACCCAGTCGAGCAGGTACTTGGGCCGCGCGAGCCCCTCCGGCGCGAACTTCAGCATCGCCTTGAGGTCGAACTTCTCGGGGATGGGCGGGCTGCCCCAGTCGCGGCGGGTGGCGAACGTCCAGTCCAGGGTGATGATCAAGCCCTTCGCCCCGGCCGCGCGGGCCCGCTCGGCGCGGTGCAGGATCACGTCGCGTCCGCCGACCCAGTACGACTGGAAGAACGTCTTGGGGTTCGCTGCCGCGACCTCCTCGATCGGCTTCGACGCGAACGACGACAACCCCATCGCGGTGCCGGCCGCCGCGGCGGCACGGGCCACCGCCACCTCCCCCTCGGGATGCACGGCCTGCACCCCGGTCGGGGAGATCAGGACCGGGAACTCGATGTCCTGGCCCATCACGGTGGTGGCCTGCAACCGCTCCTGCGGGAGGTCGGCGATGTGCGGCCGGAAACCCAGCTCCGCGAACGCGTCGACGTTGTCCTCGAGGGTGATGCCGCGCTCGGAACCCGCGACCAGCGCCATGTACACCGACTTCGGCAGCCGCTTCTTCGCCCGCCGCTGCGCCTCGGCGACCGTCTCGAACCACTCCTTCGTGCTGGCCATCGCCAGTACCTCCGTAGCCGGTCGGGGGAACACGAGTGCGTGCTCCGCGCGGGAGCCTAGTGCGCTGGATGGATTATGGCACTGAGTGCCCGAATAGGGGCGGCGCTGCCCCACCGGTCGGCCAGGTCGGCCCGTGCCAGACTGCGCGGGTGGGGTGGGGCGCACGGCTCGCGGCGATCGGCGTCGAGGCGCGCACGGCGCTGACCGGCGTCGATCCGGGCTTCGAACGGCTCCGGCTGGCCGGTGTCGCGGTCGTGGCGATGGCGCTGGCGGTCGGCACGATGTCGGTGGTGCGCGCGGCCACCGGCGAGCCCGTCACCGTCGTGCTGATCGCGGCAGTGCTCGCCATGATCTCCAACCTGGCGGTCAACGAACCGAACCTCCCGCGACTGCGCGCCACGACCTCGCTCATGGCCGTGCCGGCGCTGGTCGCCGTCGCCGCCGGCACGCTGCTGGCCCCGTACCGGCTGATCGCCGACGTCGTCTTCGTCGCGGTCATGATCGGCGCGGTGCTCGTCCGTCGCACCGGACCGCGGGGCACCGCACTGGGCATGGCGTCGGTCATGGGGTTCTTCTTCACCCAGTTCCTCCAGGCCTCCCTCGCCCAGCTGCCGTCGTTGCTGCTCGCCGCGGCGCTCGGGGTCGGGTCCACGCTGCTCCTGCGCGGCTGGCTGCTCGCCGAGCACCCGCAACGCACCGTGGAACGCATGCTGCGGGCGTTCCGCGCGCACGTCCACGCCCTCGTCGACGCCACCGGGGCACTGCTCGCCGCCGACCCGGACGACCACGACGGCCGGGTCCTTGCCCGACGCCTGCAGGCCAGCCGGGCCCGCCAGACCCGCATGAACGCGACCGCGCTGCTGGTCGCCGAGCGGCTCGACCGACTGCAGGAGCGACCGTCGGAGGAAACCGCGAGTGAGCTCCCCCGCCACCTGCTCGGCAGCAACGGCGCGCAGGCTGCCCGGCTGGAGCTGTGGCTGCTCGACACCGAGCTCGCGGCCGAGCGGCTGGCCGTGACCGCCCGCCGCCTGGTGTCGGGTGACACCGCCGAGGGGCCGACGACCGAGCAACGCCGGGCCCTGCGGGCCGGGCTGCGCAGCCTCGCCACGGCCACTGCCACCGGCGCGCCGGTCGGGCGCCGCTCGATGCTCCTCGACGCCGCGCGGCGCAGCGTCACCCCGCTCGTCGTCGAGACCGACGGGTTGGGCGACCGCGCACAGCGGGTCGCCTTCGCCGTCGCCCGCCTCGCCGACGCGCTGGACCCCGATCCGGCCGCAGCGCGCACCGTCCCGGCGCACGAGACGTCACCGGACATGCCGGAACCACCGGAGGAGCCGCCGCCCACCGCGGCGACCCCGACCGGTCCGGCCGCCAACACCCGCCAGGCCGTGCAGGTCGGCGTGGCGACCACGCTCGCGATCATCGGCGGCGAGCTCGTCTCCCCCGCCCGCTGGTACTGGGCGGTGCTCACGGCGTTCGTCGTGTTCACTGGCACCACCAGCCGCGGCGACGTCCTCACCCGCGGCTCGCAGCGACTCGTCGGCACCGTCGCCGGCGTCGTGGCCGGCATGGCGCTCGCCGTCCTCGTCGCCGGGCACGAACTGCTCGCGCTGGCGCTGATGATGGCCTGCGTGTTCCTGGCGCTGTACCTGGTGCGCCTGTCGCAGGCCTTGATGGCGTTCTGGATCACCGCGGTGCTGGCGCTGCTCTACGGCCTGATCGGCCAGTTCAGCGTCGAGACGCTGCTGCTGCGGGTCGCCGAGACCGCCGTCGGCGCGGCCGCGGGGATGCTCGCCGGGTTCCTGGTGCTGCCGGTGCGCACCCGGCAGGCGTTCGGCGAGGCGCTCGATGCCGCGGTGGCTGCCGCCGACGCGGTGCTCGCCGCGGCCACCGCGCACCTGCTGGGCCGACCCGGCGCCGGCACCGTCGATCTCGCACGTGACATGGACGACGCGCTGGCCACGTTGCGGCTGCGCGCCCAGCCGCTGGACTCACGGTTCTCGTGGCTGGGCGGGCGCACCCGATCCAGCTACCACCGCGCGGTGCGCGTGCTCGGCGCGGTGGACCACTACACGCGCCGGCTGGCGCGGGTCGCCGACGGGATCACCGATCCGGAGTGGGCGGCGACGCTGGAGCCTGCCGTCGCCCGTGTGCGGGCCAACCTGGCGGGGCTGCGCGATCTCGTCGACAGCGAGGGCCGCACCGGCGAGGTCCGCTCCGCCGAGGACCTCGTCGACGCCGCGGAGGCGGCCGCGGCCCGACACCGCGACCGGCGCAAACGGGCCGAACTGCTCACGGTCGCCCGGCTACTCCGGCGCACCGACCAGACGGTGGTCGGGCTCGCCACGAGCCTCGGCGGCGTCCGGGAGCCGGACGCCGCCGAGGACTCGGCTACAGGTCGAGGTCAGAGGCCCGAGTCGCTCGACGCGTAGTGCGAGTGCCCGTTCGCGCCGGCCGGCTCGGTTGTCGGGATCGGGCCGGTGGGCGCGTTCGCCACTGCACCGTTCTTGGTCACCGTCGCCGACTCCTGCTCCGCGCGGTCGAGCACCTTCTCCCAGCGCGAGCGCATCGGCCCGATCAGCCCGCCACCGACGCCGACGACGAGGATGCCGCCGATCGTCGCCAGGACCGTGATCAGCACCGGCAGGGTGACCTCGATGGCGACCCCGATCTGGGAGAGAGCGGCGATCACGCCCAGCCCGATGATGAAGACCTGGGCGATGGTCGCGACGACCCGTCCGTAGGACAGCGACGACATCATGCCGGCCACGAGGTCCTTCACGGCCGCCGCGATGGCCGCGGCCACCACCACGATGATCATGGCAACGATGATGCGCGGCAGGAACATGACGATGCTCGCCAGGAGAGCGCTGACCGGGTTGTCGCCGAACGCGCCGAACGCGATCTGCAGGGTGATCAGCAGGATCGCGTAGTAGACGACCGCGGCGATCAGCCCGCTGGCGTCGTACTTCGACCCGGCCAGCATGGTGGAGAGGCCGCCCTTCGCGACGGCCCGCTCGAAGCCGACCTTGTGCAGCACCATGGTCACGAGCTTGCGCAGGCCCTTCGCGACCAGCCAGCCGATCAGCATGACCACGAGGAAGAGCAGCAGTTTCGGGATGAAACCGGCGACCATGCCGATCAGGTCGGCCAGCACTCTCTGGATGTTCTCCAGCATTCGTCCATTCCTCTCCGGAGGCGGTTGCGGGAGCGGTCATCACTCCGACCACATCGATGTACCCGCTGCGCATCGGAAAGATCACACTGCGTGATCCCTACGGGTGTCACTCGACCGGGTGCGAAATGTGTTTGCCCGCGCGTCGGCGCCCGTCGTAATGTCTGCCCGTGCTCTTCAGCTGACGCCTGTGCCGCCCGTTTCCCGGCCCGCCTCGTCGTTTCTGGAGCACCTTCATGTCTCGCACCACGGTCGTCTGCAGCGACCTCTCCTTCGCGTGGCCGGACGGCACCCCGGTGCTCGACGGTCTCGATCTCGCCGTCGAGGGCGGCCGCACCGGCCTCGTCGGGGCCAACGGCAGCGGCAAGTCCACGCTGCTGCGGCTCATCGCCGGCGTGCTCACACCGGCCGCGGGCGACGTGTACGTCGCCGGCACCGTCGGGTACCTGCCACAGACCGTCGCGCTCGACGCCGGAGCCACGGTGGCCGAGCTCCTCGGCATCGCCGATCGGCTCGCTGCCGTCGCCGCGGTGGAGGCAGGCGACGCGTCGGCGGAGAACCTGGCCGCTGTCGACGACGACTGGCTGGTGGGCGAGCGGGCCCGCGCGGTCCTCGACCGGCTCGGCCTGCACTTCGGCCTCGACCGGAGGGTCGGCACGCTCTCCGGCGGCGAGGCGGTGCTTACCGCGCTCGGCGGGCTGCTCGTCGATCCGCCCGCCGTCACGCTCCTCGACGAGCCCACCAACAACCTCGACGCGCCCGCGCGGGAGCGGTTGTACGCCGCGATCGACACGTGGCCGGGGGTGCTCGTGGTCGTCAGCCACGACCGGGAGCTGCTCGAGCACGTCGAGCGGATCGTCGAGCTGCGCGCCGGGGCGGCCCGCACGTTCACCGGCACGTACTCCGCCTACGCCGCCGCGCTGGCCGCCGAGCAGGAGGCGGCGCAGCGGATGGTGCGGGTGGCCGAGGCCGAGCTGAAGCGGGAGAAGCGGCAGTTCGTCGAGGCGCAGGTCGCGTTGGCCAAGCGGAAGCGCTACGCCGACAAGGACTTCGCCAACAAGCGTCGGCCGAAGGCGATCATGAACGCGCGCAAGTCGGAGGCACAGGTCTCGGCGGGCAAGTACCGGATCATGCACGGGGAGAAGGTCGACAGCGCCCGGGCATCCCTCGACGACGCCGCAGCCGCCGTCCGCGACGACGACCGCATCCGCATCGACCTGCCCGCCACCGCGGTGCCGGCGGGCCGGACCGTGGTCGACATGCCGGGCTTCTCGGTGCGCGGACCGGAACGGATCGGCATCGTCGGCCGCAACGGCTCCGGCAAGACCACGCTGCTCAGAGCGTTGCGCGACGCCGCAGCCGTACCCGTCGGCTACCTGCCGCAGCGGCTCGACGTGCTCGACGACCGGTTGTCCGTGCTGGACAACGTCCGGGCCGCCGCGCCGGCGGCCACGCCGCAGCACGTGCGCGCGCAGCTCGCCAGGTTCCTCGTCCGCGGTGCGGAGGTCGACCGGCCCGCCGGCACCCTGTCGGGCGGGGAGCGGTTCCGGGTGTGCCTGGCGACGGTGCTGCTGGCCGATCCGGCGCCGCAGCTGCTGCTGCTCGACGAACCGACCAACAACCTCGACCTGGACAGCGTCGCCCAGCTCGTCGACGCGTTGGCCGGCTACCGCGGCGCGCTCGTCGTCGCGACGCACGACGCGCACCTGCTCGACGACATCGGAGTCGACCGCGTCCACCGCGTCGGCTGACGTCACACATCCTGTGCCGTCCGCACACACGCTGCAGCATGTGTGCGGACCACACGCGGTGTGTGACGTCAGGAGTGCGGGCGCACCGCGACGGTGAGGTCCACCGTCGCGGTGCCGCCGAGCAGCTGCTCCACGCCCGGGCGGGTCAGCAGCGCGCCGATCGCGTCCCGACCGATCCGGCCGTGCGCTCGCAGCGTCAGCCCCCGACCGGTCCGCTGCGGCAGCTGGACGGCCAGCCGCAACGGCGCGACCGCGCGGTCGGTGCCCACCGTCCCGTCCACGACGAGGCCGGTGCCGCGGTGGACGATCCGGCGCGAACGGAACCGCAGCAGCGGGCCGGCGGCGGGATCGACCAGCCCGGCCGCCGTCAGCATCGCGTCGCGCGCGGCACTTCCTGTCGTGAGCGACGCGGCTGCCACGTCGATGCGCATCCGGCAGCCGCCCACCTCGGCGCCGACGTCCAGGTATCCGACCGCCTCGGTGAACCGGCCGCGCAGCCCGAACAGGCCGCGGAACGTCGTCGTCAGCTCCAGGCGGGCCGCGTCCACCGTCCAGCGCCCCGGGGTCGGCAGACCCGTCATCGGGTCGAGCAGGGCGGAGGTAGTCGTGGTCATGGACGTCAGCGTTGCGTCCGCCGCCTCAACCGTCGTCCCCCTCCCGAGGTAGATCGACTACCTCCCCTGGGTGGACGTCAGGCCCAGCCGGGCCGCACGAGCCCGCTCTCGTAGGCCAGCACCACGAGCTGCGCGCGGTCGCGCACACCGAGCTTCACCATCGCCCGGCTGACGTGCGTCTTCGCCGTGGCCGGGCTGACGAACAGGACGGTGGCGATCTCGTCGTTGGTCCGCCCGGCCGCCACGTGCGTGACGACCTCCCGCTCCCGCTCGGTCAGCGAGTCGATGAGCGCGGCCAGCTTGCGGTCGGGTCGGACGGCACGGGCGCGGGTGGCGAACTCCTCGATCAGCGTGCGGGTGACCGCCGGAGCGAGCAGCGCGTCGCCGCGGTGCACGACGCGGATGGCGTGCACCAGCTCCGCCGGCTCGATGTCCTTGACGAGGAAGCCGCTCGCCCCGAACCGGACGGCGTCGAACACGTAGGAGTCCTCGGTGAACGTCGTCAGGACGATCACCTTCACGGCGGCGAGCTTCGGGTCGGCGGCGATCTCCTTGGTGGCGGCCAACCCGTCGGTGCCGGGCATGCGGATGTCCATGAGCACGACGTGGGGCCGGTGCTCACGCGCCAGCTTCACCGCGGCCGCGCCGTCCTCGGCCTCGGCCACGACCTGCATGTCGGGCTGCGGGCGCAGCAGCGCCCGGAACCCCGCTCTGACCAGCGCCTGGTCGTCGGCCAGCAGTACATCGATCACGGCTTGTCCCCCTGCCCGGCAGGCAGCGTCGCCCGCACCCGGAATCCCCGACCGGGCAACGGCCCGGCCTCGATCGAACCACCGAGCGCGGTGGCCCGCTCCCGCATCCCCGGGATGCCGTTGCCTCCGCCGGCCTCGCCCGGCCGCACGGCGGCACCCGTCCCGTCGTCATCGACCTGGACGGTCAGGCCGTCGTCGGCGTAGGTGAGCTGCACCGACGCGCTGGCGTCGCCGGCGTGCCGCCGGACGTTCGTGAGCGCTTCCTGCACGATCCGGTACGCCGCGAGATCAACGCTTGGCGGCAGGTCCCGCGGCTCGCCGCTGACCTCCATCTCGACCGGGAGCCCGGCGGCGCGCACCTCGGCGGTCAGGGCGTCCAGCCGGTCGATGCCCGGCACCGGGTGGTGCGGGGGCGCCTCGTCGACCGCCCGCAGCACGCCCAACGTCGAACGCATCTCCCGCAGCAGGTCCTTGCTGGACTGCTTGATCGCCGCGAGCGCGGTGCGGGCCTGCTCTGGGTCGTCGTCCATCAGGTAGAGCGCCACACCGGCCTGCACGTTGATGAGCGAGACGTGGTGGCCGAGCACGTCGTGCAGCTCCTGCGCGATCCGCAGCCGTTCCTGCATGCCGCGGCGGCGCTCGGTCTCGGCGAGGGTGGCCGCCGCCTGCGCCGTCCGTTCGCGACGAGCCCGCAGCCCTTCGCTGCCGGCGATCACCGCGGCCAGTACGGCGAGCCAGAACACCGAGCCCGACCAGATCCCGGGATCGCCACCGGTGCGGATCAGGTGGTAGACGAGCAGCACCACAAAGGTCCCGCCGATGATCGAGTACGCCGGCCAGCGATGGCCGCCGAAGATCGTCGAGGCCAGCACCGCCAGCAGCGGCAGGAACACCGGACCGAACGCGTACCCGAGCACGAACCACGCCACGGTCGCCGCGGCCGTCGCGGCCAGTGCCACCGGTCGGTTCGCCAGCCGGAACACCAGCGCCACCGGACCGACCAGCAGGAACAGCACGCCCACCCAGTCCAGGGGACGGAACCCCGGCAGTGCCTTCGACGCGAAGGCGGAGCCGATGACCGTCACGAAACCGATGACGGCGGGCACCACGATCGTCGGGAGGACACCTCCCCACCACACCGGTCGTCGGATCTGCACGGGCACACCGTAGAGCGCTGTCGGCGCCCCGGCGTCGTCCCGGCGGCGCAGCAGCACCTACCTCCGCGGGCGTACGGGCGGCGCGCGAGGTGTCGCCGCGCAGCCGACGCGCCGGCCGAAGCCCGCGCGGAGCATTGCTGGCATGAGCCTTCCAGCCCCACTGCCCCTGCCACTGCCCGAGCCCCAGCCCGACTCCGAGCCCGTGCAGATCGTCAAGGCGCAGGCCATCAGGTCCAAGCCCGTCATGGCCAACGGTGTGCGCGTCTCCGACTCCGACCGTGAGTCGGTCGCCGCGCGACTGCGCGAGGCGGCCGCCGACGGATACCTCTCCATGCCCGAGGCCGACGAGCGGCTCGCCGCCGCCTACGCCGCGATCACACGCGCCGAGCTGGCCGTGCTGACCACCGACCTGCCGGCACCTGCGGCAGAGGCCGCGCCGGTGGTGCTCGGCCGCGGCGGGCTCACCCCGCGTGGCCGGCGCCGCATGGCGATCCACGCCGCGATCGTCGCGGTGCTGGCGGTGAACCTGATCGTGCGGTTCGTGATCTCCGGTGCGCCGTTCTTCTGGCCGGTCTTCCCGATCACCCTGCTGCTCGGCACGCTGCTCGTGCACTACGCCTTCGCGCGCCGGCCCACATGGTCGGAGGTCCAGGCCTTCAGCCGCGGCACCAGCGCTGCGTAGAGCTCGGGATCGGTGCCCATCCCGGTGTGCGTCGAGGAGATCTCGACGCACTCGGCGTGCGGATCGCACGACGAGCGCCACGCCACCACGCCGTCGCACCGCGAGTACAGCGACAACGCCGGCACCGTGAGGGGTTGCTCCAGCAACGCGACGGTGGCGTCGTGGCACGGGCCCGTCAGGCAGTCGGCGTCGAGCAGGCCCGGTATCCCCCACGCCGCCACCCGCGGCAGCCAGCGGGCGAGCCGGGCCGCCATCCCGGAGAGCTCCAGCGGTGCGACCACCGGGCTGCCGAACATCACCAGCCCCCGCACCAGATCGGGCCGCCGGGTGGCGACGAGCCGACCGAGCTGACCGCCGCGGCTGTGCCCCAGCACGAGTACGGGACCGCCGGTCGCGGCGGCGCGGGCAGCGACGACCTCCTCGAGGTGGTCGACGAGATCGGTGGTGCAGCCGAACACACCGGCCAGGCCGGATCCGGCGGCGCGGTAGCCCCACCTCTCGAGCCACCGTCGCATCACAGCCATGCTGGCGTCGATGCCACCGAGGCCGGGCACGACGACCGCCCCCGTGCCGTGGCCGATGTCACGGGCCTTGCACCAGACCGGATGCTTCAGCAGTGCCCGGCGTCCGACCCCGGCGACCGGCGCCGCCATCCGCCACCAGTTGTGCACGGCCATCTGCAGTCGCGGGAGCACCGGAAGGAGTGCCCCACCGTCCACCGTCATGTCGTCACCGTCCCCCGTGTTCGGAACCGGGGACAGACCCGGTTCGTTCACAATGGACATACCCGCCCGTCAGGCGGAGAAACCACCGCCTCCGGGTGCAGCGCCCAGGCCAGCGCCTCGATGCCGTCGACGAGCCGCGGGCCGGCCCGCACGACGAACGCCGCCGAGTCGATCGCGACGAGCGGCAGGTCGGGCAGGCGCGTCCTGACCTCCGCCGACTGCGCGATCGCGGCGTCGAGGTCGTACCCGCACGGCGCGACCACCACCACGTCGATCGCCTCGGCGGCCAGCTCGTCCCAGGTCGCGGCGACCGAGCGCCCGCCCTCGATCCCGCGCACCGGTGCCCCGCCGGCGCGGCGCACCAGCTCGGGCACCCAGTGGCCGGCGAGGTAGGGCGGATCGGTCCACTCCAGCACGAGGACCCGCGGCTTCGGGCGACCGCCGACGGCCCGCTCGACGGCGTCCAGCCGCCGCCGAAGATCCGCGACGAGCCGCTCCCCGGCCGCCGCGTGCCCCGCGCGGCGGGCCACCTCGGTGATGTCGGCCAGCACGTCGGCGACCGAGTGCGGGTCGAGCTGCAGCACGTCCGCCGAACAGCCGATGATTTCCAGCGCGTCGGTCACGGTGCCGGCCGGCAGCGCGCAGATCCGGCAGAGGTCCTGGGTCAGGATCAGGTCTGGATCGAGCCGGGCCAGCGCTGCGGCGTCGAGCTCGTACATCGGCAGGCCGCGGGCGGCGCGGTCGCGGACCACGGCGTCGATGCCGCCGGGATCGAGCCCCGCCGGCAGCACGGTGTCGACGACCACCGCGCACCGCTCGCGGATCCCGGCGGGCTCGTCGCACTCGAAGGTGACGGCGACGAGCTCGGCGTCCAGGCCCAACGCGCCCACGATCTCCGTGGCGGCTGGCAGCAGGGACGCGATGCGCACAGGCGCGCGGTGGTCAGCTCAACGGGCCGAGCGCCAGCACGGCCAGCACGAACAACACGACCGTGAGCAGGAACAGCAGGGACACGATCGGACCCGCCCACGGAGCGGAGACCAGGCAGGGTGCGGCAGCATCGGTGCGCCCGTCGACCTCCGTGGTGGACTCCGGGGTGACGGCGCTCATAACCGTTCCTCGATGGAACGGGTCACATCGTTACCGGATCGACGCCAGGACGCGAAGTGCGGAGGACATTGATGCCGGAGATCGTGTGCGTGAGGGGCGACATCACCGAGGCGATCGTCGACGCCGTCGTCAACGCGGCCAACTCGAGCCTCCTCGGCGGCGGTGGCGTGGACGGCGCGATCCACCGCCGGGGCGGCCCGGCGATCCTCGCCGAATGCCGGGAACTGCGCGCCGGGCCCTACCTGCACGGACTGCCGACCGGGCAGGCGGTCGCGACCTCCGCCGGCGCGCTCCCGGCCCGATGGGTGATCCACACCGTCGGCCCGGTGTACCGCCGCCGCGAGGACCGGTCGGAGCTGCTGGCCTCCTGCTACCGCGAGTCGCTCCGCGTGGCCGACGAGCTCGGTGCGGCCACCGTCGCCTTCCCCGCGGTCTCGGCCGGCATCTACGGCTGGCCGATGGACGACGCCGCGCGGATCGCCGTCTCGACGGTGCGCGAGACCGCCACCGCGGTCACCGAGGCCCGGTTCGTGCTCTTCTCCGACGAGGCGCTCGCCGCGTTCACCGCCGTAGTTTGATCAACGGCAGGAACCCGCGCCCCGTCTTGATCGTTCACTCGGCACAGAGTTCGGGGAAGGACGCCACATGCTGTTCACGATCATCGGCTGGATCCTGTTCGGACTGATCGCGGGGTTCATCGCCCGGGCGATCGTGCCCGGGAAGGACGACATCGGCCTGCTGCGCACCATCGTGCTGGGCATCGTCGGTTCGATCGTCGGTGGGCTGATCTACAGCCTGCTGACGGGCGGTTTCCACGGCTTCCAACCGGCCGGCTGGATCGGCTCGATCATCGGTTCCGTGATCGTGCTGGTGATCTACAACAAGGTAACCGGCCGGAAGAGCCGGGTGTGACCCACGGTCGGGTGGGGGTATCCCCCACCCGACCCAGGGGCGTCCCCGATCGCGCCGGGCACCTCGACGCGGCACTCTCACTTCCATGACCGTCGCGATCGCACCGCCCACGCCGCTCGCCCCGATCCGTCCCGCGCTGGCCGGGTTCGCCGTGGCCGGCGTGATCCTGGTGGCACTGGACGTGCGCAGCCCGGCGGCCGCGATCACCGACACCATCAGCTCGCACGCGGCTTCCGCGGCGCGGCTGGCGTTCGTGCTGGCGCTCCTGGCCAGCGGCGTCGGGGTCGCGATCGCGTTGGCGCACGGATGGCGGCAGCTCGCCTCGGGGCGGGCAGCCGATCTGGGCCTGCTCGCGCTGTGGCCCCTCGGGATCGGCATCGCCTCCTTCTTCGACCAGAACGAAGCCTCCTGGACGGGAGTGGTGCACAACGTCGCCGTCGGCACCGCGATCGTCGGCGTCCACCTGGCCGCGGTGCGCACCGCCTCCCGACCGCTGGTGGTGCTCTCCGCGGCCGGGATCGCGACGATGACCACGTTGCTCGTGCTGATCGGGATGCACGTCGCAGGCGTGCCCGGCGTGCCGGTCGGGGTGGCCGAGCGGGTGCTGGTGGTGATCAGCGTGGTGCTCGTGATCGGGGCGCTGCGGGCCCGCCGCGTCGAGCCCGGCCGGCGGCTGCTCAGCTGGGGCTGATGTTCACCAGCCACGAGACGCCGAAGCGATCGACGAGCATCCCGAAGGTGTCTCCCCACGGCGCCTTCTCCAGCGGCACGGTGACGGAGCCGCCCGCCGCGAGACCGTCCCACCAGCCCCGCAGCTGCGCCTCGTCATCGCCCGACAGCGAGATCGAGCCGTTCGGGGAGAGGTCCATCGACGACGGCACGTCGGCGCCCATGAGCGTCAGGTCGGGCCCTGCCTCCAGCTGCGAATGCATGACGCCCTGCTGCTCGGACTCGTCGACGCCCATGCCGCCCGCCTCGGCGAACGTGTTGACCGTGAGCTCGCCGCCGAACACCGAGGCGTAGAACTCCATCGCCTCCCGGGCGCTGCCACGGAAGTTCAGGTACGGGTTCAGCTTCGTCGCCATGGCCGGGGAGAGTAGTGGCCCCGTCCGACAGAACGGGGCCACCAGACGGGCTACCCCGTCTGCGGAGATCAGAAGTTGCCGCGCTTCTCCTGCTCCCGCTCGATCGCCTCGAACAGCGCCTTGAAGTTGCCCTTGCCGAAGCCGAGCGAGCCGTGCCGCTCGATGAACTCGAAGAACAGGGTCGGGCGGTCGCCGATCGGCTTGGTGAAGATCTGCAGCA
The DNA here is from genome assembly GCA_963727745.1 of uncultured Actinomycetota bacterium. Classification (GTDB taxonomy): domain Bacteria; phylum Actinomycetota; class Actinomycetes; order Mycobacteriales; family Pseudonocardiaceae; genus Pseudonocardia. Next base: position 83,042 of record CAVSHL010000015.1, on the reverse strand, counting down.
GGTAGCCGTCCTCGTCGCGGTCGACGAGGATGCCGCGCGACTGCAGCTCCTCCACCGGCACCCGGACATTGCCGATGCGGGCGCGCAGCTCCGGGTCGCTGTAGTACGAGTCCGGGGTGGACAGGAACTCGACGCCGCGGGCCCGCAGGGCGTCCACGGTCGCGAGGATGTCGTTGGTCGCGAGGGCGAGGTGCTGCACCCCGGCGGTGCCGTAGAAGTCGAGGTACTCGTCGATCTGCGAGCGCTTCTTGGCCACGGCCGGCTCGTTGAGCGGGAACTTCACCCGGTGGTTGCCGCTGGCGACCACCTTGCTCATCAGCGCGGAGTAGTCGGTGGCGATGTCGTCGCCCACGAACTCCGCCATGTTGGTGAAGCCCATGATCCGGTTGTAGAAGTCGACCCACGAGTCCATCTGACCCAGCTCGACGTTGCCCACGACGTGGTCGAGCGCCTGGAACAGCCGCTTCGGCTTGCCGATCGCGGACGTGCGCGCCACGTACCCCGGCAGGTACGGGCCGGTGTAGCGGGAGCGGTCGACCAGCGTGTGGCGGGTCTCGCCGTAAGCGGCGATCGAGGCCAGGCGCACGGTGCCGTGCTCGTCGGTGATGTCGTGCGGCTCCTCGAGCACGGTGGCGCCCTGCGCCCGCGCGTGCTTGATGCAGCGGTCGACGTCGGGCACCTCGAGCGCGACGTCGAGGACGCCGTCGCCGTGGCGGCGATGGTGGTCGAGCAGCGTGCTCGTCGGGGCGACGCCGCCCTTCAGCACGAACCGGACGGCACCGGAGCGCAGCACGTACGCGTGGTGGTCGCGGTTGCCGGTCTCGGGCCCGGAGTAGGCGACGAGCTCCATCCCGTAGACGGTCTGATAGAGGTGCGCGGCCTGCGTGGCGTTGCCGACGGCCCACACGACGGCGTCCCAACCGGTCACGGGGAACGGGTCGGTGGCGTCGTCGTGCTCGACGAGGCCGACGAGCTGGCGGAGCTGGTCGAGATCCAGCTCGGCGAGACGTTCCTGGCTGGTCAGGGTGTGCTCGATGCTCACGTGGGTCCTCCTCGGCGGGTCGGCGATGTGTTCTGGTGACATCAGGACACCTCGACATCCGATCCGCCGCAACCTGCGCATCAAACACTGATCCGACTGCTCAGTACGTACGCTCGACGGCCCGAACTACTAGTCGCTCCGCCTACCATCGAAACACGGTGGCGTTGGCGGCCCGCTCCTGCGAGCATCGTCGACCGTGCGTAGTCGGGGCGGAACGGTGCTGGTCGTCGCCCTCGTCGTCGATGCCGCGGGCAACGGGCTCTTCGCTCCCCTGTCGCTGATCTACTTCACCCGGCTCACCGATGTGTCGCTGGCGCTGGTGGGCACCCTGCTGACCGTCGCCAACCTGGTGGCGCTGCCGCTGCCGATCTGGGCCGGCGCGCTGGCCGACCGGATCGGGCCGCGCCCGCTGGTCGTCGGGGCCCAGGTGCTGCTGGCCGGCGGCTTCCTGGCCTACGCGGGCGTCACCGGCCCGGTCGGGATCCTGCTGTCGGCCACGCTGGTCGCGATCGGGGTGCGGATCTTCTGGTGCACGATCTTCACGCTGATGGCCGACTACGCCGACGGCGACGATCGACCACGGGCCCGCACGATCGACAGCTGGTACGCCGTCGCCAACGCCGCGCGCACGGCCGGCATCGCCATCGGCGGGCTGGTCACGGGTGCCGTGGCGGCCGACGGGACCACCGCCGGGTACCGGGGCGTCGCGGTGGGCGCGGCGGTGGCGCTGGCCGGAGCTGCCGCCCTCGTCGGGTTCTGGGTGCGTGCCCCGCGCCACACGCCGACCGCGGACGCCGCGCAGGTCGGCTACCGCGAGCTGCTGCGAGACCGTCCCTACCTGGGGCTGATCGGGATCAACTCGGTCTGGGCGGGGACGAGCATGATGTTCGCCCTCGCGCTGCCGACGGTGGTGCTGGCGACCGGCGCACCGGCCTGGCTCACCGCCGCGCTGCTGGCCGCCAACGCCATCCTCATCGCGACGCTGTCGGCGCCGCTCGTCAGCCGGTTGGGCGGGTTCCGGCGCACCACGGTGCTGGCCGGATCGGCGCTGCTGTGGGCGCTGTGGTGCGCGTTGCTCGCCGTCGTCGGGGTCACCGGCGCCGTCGTGGCGACCGTCGTGCTCATCGCGTCGACCCTGCTGTTCACCGTCGCGGAGACCGCGCACGGGCCCGTCTCCACCGGTGTCGCAGCGGCGGCCGCGCCCGCATCCGCACGCGGCCGCTATCTGTCGGCGTTCCAGTACTCCTTCGCGATCGCCAGCGTCGTGGCGCCGGCCTTCTTCGCCACGCTGTACGAGCTCGGGCCTGCGCTCCCGTTCGTCGCGCTGGGTGTGATCAATGCGGTGAGCGCGCTCGCCGCCCGCCGGCTGGCGCGGACGCTCCCCGCCGTCGCGGTGGCCGGAGCGCTTCCCCGCAGTTGACCCGCGCGGGTCAGGCCAGCGCGTTCAGCTCCGCGACCACGTCGTCGGGCAGGACCACGTCGCGGACGGCCGTGTTCTCCTCCAGGTGCGCCACCGACGACGTGCCCGGGATGAGCAGCACGTCAGGCGCGACGGTGAGCGTCCAGGCCAGCACGACCTGCGACACGCCGATGCCGAGCTGCTCCGCCGCCGCACGCACCTGCTCGTGGTTGAGCACGGGGTTGTGCGCGTTGAAGCCCGAACCCAGCGGGAAGAACGGCACGAACGCGATCCCGGCCGCCGCGCACTCCGCGATCAGCGGCCCGGACGTCCGGTCGAGCAGGTTGTACGGGTTCTGCACGCAGACGATCTCGGTCTGCTCCTGTGCCCGGCGCAGGTGCTCGACGGTGATGTTGGACAGGCCGATCCCGGCGATGAGCCCGGCGTCGCGGGCCTCCACCATGGCGCCGAGCTGGTCGTCGAACCGCTGGCCGGGCGCTTCCTTCTCGTCGAGGATCCGCAGGTTCACCGCCGCCAGCCGTTCCACGTCGAGGCCGGCGAGGTTGTCCTCGATGCCCTTGCGCAGGTCGGCCGGGTCGTCCCACGGCAGCCACGCCCCGGCGTCGTCGCGCCGCGCACCGACCTTGCTGACGATCGCGAGATCGGTGGGATAGGGGTGCAGGGCCTCGCGGATCAGCTGATTGGAGACGTCCGGGCCGTAGTACTGGGAGGTGTCGATGTGGTTGATCCCCAGCTCGATGACCCGCCGCAGGACGGCGAGCGCCTCGTCGCGGTCGCGGGGCGGGCCGAACACGCCCGGGCCGGGCAGCTGCATCGCGCCGAATCCGACGCGGCCGACGGAGTAGCCGGCGAGCGGGTAGCGATCCATCCGGGCAGCCTACGACTGCCTCGGCGGCCACCGTCCGCGCGTAGGGTGCCGCCCGTGAGTGGGCCATCACCGACCGGATCTGCCGTCGATCCGCGGCGCTCGGTGCCGCGCACCGACGCCGTGCTCGCGGAGCCGCTGGTGGCGGCCGCGGTGCAGCGGCTCGGGAAGGACCTCGTCAAGCAGGCGATCGGCGCAGCCCAGGACGCCGTGCGGCAGGGTCGGATCGCGCCCGCCGACGTCGTCGAGGCCGTGGTCGACGGGCTGCCGGCCGCGGCCACCCGGCTGCGCCCGGTGCTCAACGCGACCGGCGTGCTGCTGCACACCAACCTGGGCCGGGCCCCGCTGTCGACGGCTGCCCGCGAGGCGCTCGCGGTGGCTGCCGGCACGTGCGACGTGGAGCTGGACCTCGGGACCGGTGGCCGCGGCCGGCGCGGTGCCGCCGCGGTCGAGGCGCTCCTGGCAGCGGTGCCGGCCGCGGCCGCCGCGCACGTCGCCAACAACGGGGCCGCCGCGCTCGCGCTGGTGGCGGCCACGCTGGCGTCCGGGCGGGAGATCATCGTCTCGCGCGGGGAGCTCGTGGAGATCGGCGACGGGTTCCGCCTGCCCGACCTGCTGGCCGCGACGGGCGCCCGGCTCCACGAGGTCGGCACGACCAACCGCACGCACCTGCGGGACTACACCGAGGCGATCGGCCCGGAGACCGGTTTCGTGCTGAAGGTGCACCCGTCGAACTTCGTGGTGAGTGGCTTCACCAGCGCAGTAGCCCCGCGCGAGCTGGCCGCCGCGCTGCCGGACGGGGTGCCGCTCGTCGTCGACATCGGTTCGGGCCTGCTGGCCCCGCACCCGTTGCTGCCCGACGAGCCGGACGCGAACAGCGTGCTGGCCGACGGGGCCGCGCTGGTGACCGCTTCGGGCGACAAGCTGCTCGGGGGCCCGCAGGCCGGGCTGCTGCTGGGCGCGGCCGGCGCGGGCGCTGCGCTCGTCGAGCGGATCCGGCGGCATCCGCTGGCACGCGCGATGCGCGTCGACAAGCTGACTCTGGCGGCACTGGAAGCGACACTGCGCGGCCCGCTCCCGCCCGTCCGGGCCGGGCTGGCCGCCGAGCCCGCGGACCTGCGGCGGCGCGCCGAGGCGCTCGCCGCGCGGTTCGCCGCGGCCGGGATCGACGCGACGGCGATCGACTCGACGGCGACGGTGGGCGGCGGTGGCGCGCCCGGTACGACGCTGCGCAGCGCGGCCGTCGCGCTGCCGGAACGCTTCGCGCCGGCCCTGCGCACGGGCGATCCGGCGGTGCTGGGCCGGTTGGAGCACGGGCGTTGCCTGCTGGACCTGCGTGCCGTCGATCCCGGCGACGACGAGGTGGTGGCCCGCGCGGTGCTGGCGGTGCGCTGATGCAGCACGTCGTGGCGACGGCCGGGCACGTCGATCACGGCAAGTCCGCGCTGGTCAGAGCGCTCACGGGGATGGAGCCGGACCGGCTCGCCGAGGAACGGCGCCGCGGGATGACGCTCGATCTCGGGTTCGCCTGGACCGAGGTCGACGGCGAAGTGGTCGCGTTCGTCGACGTGCCGGGCCACGAACGCTTCGTCACGACGATGCTGGCGGGGGTCGGACCGGTGCCCGCGGCGCTGTTCGTCGTGGCGGCCGACGAGGGCTGGATGCCGCAGTCGGCCGAGCACCTCGATGCGCTCGCGGCCCTGGAGGTCCGGCACGGGCTGCTCGTCGTGACCCGCAGCGACCTGCGCGATCCGGCCGCCGCGCTCGCCGAGGCGACCGCGGAGCTGGCGGGAAGTCCGATCGGGGCGCTGCCGGCCGTTGCGGTCTCGTCGGTCACCGGTGCCGGGCTGGACGACCTGCGCGCCGCGCTGGCGGCGCTGGTGCGGGGCCTCCCGACGCCGGACCCGGCGGCCGACGTGCGGATGTGGGTCGATCGCGCGTTCACGGTGCGCGGCGCCGGCACCGTGGTGACCGGCACGTTGCCGGCCGGCACCGTGCGGGTCGGCGACGCGCTGGTGCTGGCCGGCGCCGACGGCGACCGCGAGGTCGTCGTGCGGGGGCTGCAGAGCCGCGGCGTGGCGGTCGACGCGGCGACCGGGGTGGCCCGGGTGGCGGTGAACCTGCGCGGTGCCCCGGTGGCCGGCATCTCCCGCGGCGATGCGCTGCTCGCTCCCCGCGCGTGGCGCTCGACCGCCGAGCTGGACGTGCGGCTGGACCCACCCGCGCAGCTGCCCTTCGAGCTGACCCTGCACGCCGGCGCTGCGGCCGTCACCGCACGGGTGCGACCCCTCGGGGCCGACGTGGTGCGGCTGCGGCTGCACCGCCCGCTGCCGCTGCGGATCGGTGACCGCGCGGTGCTACGCGATCCCGGGCGGCGCGAGGTGCTCGCCGGCGCGGTGGTGCTGGACCCGGATCCGGTGGCGCTGCGCCGGCGCGGGGCGGCCGCCCGGCGCGCGGCGGACCTGGCCGGGGCCACCGGCGTGCCCGACGCGGCGGCGGAGCTCGCCCGTCGGGGCACGGTGCGGGCAGGCGAGCTCCTCGTGATGGGGGTGCCGGCGGACCAGGTCGCCGCCGTGGAGGCGCTGCGGGCCGGGGACTGGCTGGTCGAGCCGGCCCGGGTGCCGGAGCTGGTCGACACCCTGCGGGCCGCCGTCGCCGCGTACGCCAGGACGGCCCCGCTGGAACCCGGCCTGCCGCTCGAGGCCGCCCGTCGGGCCACCGGTCTCCCCGCTGCCGAGCTCGTGCCCACGCTGGCGGCGCGCACGACCGACCTGCGCTCGACCGACGGCCGGATCACCGCCGGCGCCCCCGCACTCCCCGCGGCGCTCGCCGCAGCCCTGGACGTGCTGCGGGCCGAACTCGGCCGGGACCCGTTCGCGGCGCCGGATGCGACCCGGCTCGGCGAGCTGGGGCTCGGGCCGCGCGAACTGGCCACGCTGGCCAGGGTCGGCGCCGTGCTGCGGGTCGCCGACGGGGTGGTCCTCCTGCCGGGCGCCGACGAACAGGCCGTGGAGCGGCTGCGCGTGCTCGACGGCGCCTTCACGTTGAGCGCGGCGCGTCAGGTGCTCGGTACGAGCCGTCGGGTGGCGGTGCCGTTGCTGGAGCTGCTGGGTCGTTCGGGACGCACCCGGCGGACCCCGGAGGGTCTCCACGAACTGGCGTGACGCGGGGTCGCCGATCGTCGACCCGTTGCTCCACCAGTCGCAACGGTGTAGCCCGGACAGCCCAGGGGCGTGCGCACCCTGACACATTGGTTAGGCAATCGGGCGTCGTTGCTAGCCCTTTCGGGTGAACAAGGAGATCTTGAGACTGCCCGCATGTGCGGATAAATACTTCCATTGTGACCGTATTCTCGGTTAGCGCAGCCTTGCCTCTATCGCTCTGAGCTGCGCCGACACGGTTCGCTCGATGCCGCTGGGCGACGACGTGCTACGCAACGCAGTCGATCCGTCGCGCATCTGTAGCAGCAAAAAAGTCGTTGGCACCGCAACTGACCCGGCCGAGGGCTCCGCTCCCCACGAGATCCCACCCCCGGGCCAAGTCGAGAGGACGACGATGCCCGCTCACCGCGCCGCCACGCGCCGCGATGCCCGCCGAGACGATGCCGCCGCTGCCGAAGCGGCAGCCGGCGCCGACCTCCGGGGCGAGGCCGCCACCGACAACGCGCGGGCGATGCTCCGCCAGCAGACCGGCCGCCGTCGCTTCCTCGGCTACCTCGTCGCCGCTCCGACGCTCGTCGTCGCAGCCGAGATGGGCCGGCAGGCGATCTTCAACCCGCCCGCGGCCTCGGCGCTCGGGATCCCGTCGCCGCCGCAGACGCCGGAGATCTACGAGCTGCTCGACGCGATCCGCGACTCGGCCCGGCCCACGGCGAACCTGATCCGGGTGGAGGTGCGCAAGGACGGCACCGTGCACTTCGCGCTGCCGCGCTCGGACAACGGGCAGGGCATCATCACCTCCACCCAGATGATCATCGCGGAGGAGATGGGCCTCGAGGTCGACCAGGTCGAGGTCACGCTCGCCGACGCCCGTCCCGAGCTGGTCTTCAACCAGCTCACCGGCGGATCGAGCTCGACGTTCTCCACCTACTACCCGATCCGGGTCGCGGCCGCGCTGGCCGCCGGGCGGCTGCTCGATGCCGCCTCCGCGATCCTCGGCCAGGAGAAGGCCACGCTGCAGGCCCGGAAGGGCCTCATCACGGGGCTCAACGGCGCGTCGCTCCCGTTCGGGGAGCTCACCGAGGCGGCCGCGAGCCCGATCGACCAGGCCGTCGACGTGGTGTTGAAGGAGCGCAAGGACTTCACCATCATCGGCAAGCCGCAGAACAAGACCGATGCGCGCGACATCGTCACCGGTCGCAAGAAGTTCACCACGGACCTGCAGATCCCGGACGCCCTGCCGACCATGATCTGCCGGGCGCCGCAGCTCAACGGCATCCCGGTGGGCCTCGACAACACCGCGGCGATCCAGGCGATGCCCGGCGTGACCGACGTCGTCAAGGTCGGCACCGGCATCGCGGTGCGCGCGAAGACGTTCGGCCAGTGCATCGAGGCCATCCGCGCGATGGAGGTGCAGTGGAAGGACGGCACCGTCCCCGGCGAGGACGACGAGTCGGTGCTCGCCAAGGTCCGCAAGGCCGAGCTGCCGCTGGCGGTGCCGGCCGGTGTCGGCCAGACGATCGAGCACTCGTTCACGTTCTACTTCCGCAGCAACTCCTCGCTGGAGACCAACTGCGCGATCGCCGACGTCCGTGACGGCAAGTGCGAGATCTGGGGCCCCGCGAAGAGCCCGATCGCCGCGCAGGCCGAGATCGCCAAGAAGCTCGGCATGTCCATCGGCAACGTCACCTTCCACGTGATGCAGGGCGGCGGGTCGTTCGGCCGCAAGCTGTTCTTCGACGCCGCGCTCGAGGCCGCGCTGGTGTCGCAGAAGATGGGCAAGCCCGTCAAGCTGATGTGGCACCGCGCCGACGACGCCCGCCAGGGCCGGACGCACCCCCTGTGCACGTCCCGGATCCGCGCGGTGGTCGGTGCCGACTCGGTGCTGTCGTTCGAGCAGCGCCACACCAGCGTCGCCACCGAGATCAACCCCGGGTTCTCCGAGCCGATCACCGCGGCGGCCGGCAAGGTGCCCGGCGGCAACCTCACCGTCTCCGAGCTGATCTACGAGCTGAGCCAGGTGACGCCCTACAACTTCGGCGTCTCGACCCGGTTCCTCAACGAGGTCGACATGCGCTTCAACACGAGCGCGATGCGCAACATCTACTCGCCCGACACGGCGACCGCGCGCGAGCTCGTCGTCGACCAGATCGCCGCGAAGCTCGGCAAGGACCCGTACGAGTTCCGCAAGCAGACCGTCAAGTACGACCGCTGGCGCAACGTGCTCGACCGGGCCGCCCAGGAAGGCGACTGGGGCAAGTCGATGGCCCCCGGCACCGCCCAGGGCATCGGCCTGCACATCGAGTACAAGGGCGCAGCGGCCTGCGTCGTGGAGCTCGACTGCACGCCCGACACCGTCAACCGGCCGATCCGCGAAGGCGTGACCGGGCCGCGCGTCACCCGCGTGACCTACGTGGTCGACGTCGGGCTCGTGATCAACCCGCGCGGGCTCGAGGCCCAGATGATGGGCGGCATCAACGACGCGCTCGCCATGACGTTGACCTCCAGCATGCACCTCATCGACGGCCACTTCGTCGAGGCCAGCTGGGACAACTACTTCTACACCCGGCAGTGGAACACCCCGCCCGAGATGAAGATCGTCGTCATCGAGGACTCGCCCAACGACGAGCCCGGCGGGGCCGGCGAGTTCGGCGTCGCGGCCACCTGCGGCGCGATCGCCTGCGCGTACGCCCGCGCGACCGGGAAGGTGCCCGACTACTTCCCGATCAACCACAAGGACCCGTTCCCGTTCGATCCCAAGCCGCTCGTCCCGCCACTCCCGCCGGCGCCGACCAACGGCCTCGACTACACGTACTGAGGAGCCTGCGATGCCCGAACACCGCTTCAACCTCAACGGCAAGCAGGTCAGCGTCGACGTCGACGACGACGTGCGGCTCCTCTGGGTGATCCGCGACATCCTCGGCTTCACCGGCCCCAAGTACGGCTGCGGGATCAACGTCTGCAAGGCCTGCACCAGCCACATCAACGGCCGCGCGTTCAACCCGTGCTCGGTGCGGGTGTGTGACATCTCCGAGGACGACGAGGTCACCACGATCGAGGGCCTCGCCGACGGCGACAACCTGCACCCCATGCAGCAGGCCTGGATCGACAACGACGTGGCCCAGTGCGGCTACTGCCAGCCCGGCCAGATCATGGCCGCGGTGGCGAAGGTGCGGCAGTGCACCGAGGAGGGTCGCGAGGTCGACGACGCCGCGATCGAGGAGATCCGCAACATCTGCCGTTGCGGCACCTACAACCGCATCCGCACGGCCATCAAGGCCGGCGCGGCGAACATGTGAGGACGGGCCACCCATGAAGATCCGCAGAAGTCACGCCGCGATCGCGGCGGTCGCCGCAGCGGTCGCCATCCCGGTGGTGCTGGCCGGGATGGCCTCCGCCGAGGAGAACACCCAGCCGCCGACCCAGGGGCTCGACGCCGGTGTCGCGACCCTCGGCGGTCTGACCAGTTCGTTCCTCGACGCCGTCAACGGGCCCAACCGCCCGGCGGGAGCCGACGGCACCGAGACCGAGTTCCCCACGAACCCGGTGAACCTGGTCGAGGGCCCGGGCGCCGGCCTGCTGAAGAACGGCCCCTTCGAGTAACCACGTCACACATCCAGTGGGGTCCGCACACATGCTGCAGCGTGTGTGCGGACCCCACTGCGTGTGTGAGGTGGGTCAGCGCCAGCGCTGCTCGTAGCGCTCCTGCGCCGCGCGGCGCTCGTCGACCGTGCTCTCCTCGCGGGTCGCGATGACCGTGCCCCGCGGGTAGCCGGCCTTGACGGCGCGGTGCTCGGCCGACTCGTCCATGTAGGCGAACGAGTAGAAGTAGCCGATGAGCAGCCCGCCCACCACGGCCATCGCGCGCACCCACGGCTCACCAGGGACGAGCAGGTAGAGCAGGACGGCGATGGGCGCGAGCTGGGCGGTGGCCCGCACGAAGTGGCGCAGCTGCCACGTGGGCGCGGTGACGTCGTGCAGCACCCACTCGCGGTGACGGGCCGGAAGGCCCGCTCCGTAGGCGTACATCAGCCAGCGCACCGGACCCGGCCTGACGATCTGCGTCATCGTTTGTCACCCCAACACTTGGTGTACAAATTATTCTACACTGCTCCCATGACCGAGTCACCCGTCGATCTGCTGAAGCTGGACCGGCAGGTGTGCTTCGCGCTGGCCGTCGCGGCGCGCAACGTCATCGCGCTGTACCGGCCGCTGCTCGAACCGATGGGCCTCACCCACCCGCAGTACCTGGTGATGCTGGCCCTGTGGGAGCGCGCGCCGCGCTCGCTGACCGACCTGTCCGGCGAGCTCGCCCTCGATCCCGGAACCCTGTCGCCGCTGCTCAAACGCCTCGAGGCGGCCGGGTACGTGACGCGTCGCCGTACACCCGGCGACGAGCGCACGCTCGCCGTCGAGCTCACCGCATCCGGTCGCGCGCTCCGCGTCGAGGCCGAGCGGATCCCGCCGGCGATCGTCGAGCGGCTCGGCATGCCCCTGACCGAGCTCGACCACCTGCGGGAGGTGCTCACCGACGTGATCGCCGCGACGAAATCGCCTGCACCTGGCACAGATCCGACGTAGGGTGCCGCCCGTGACGACCCCCGAAGCGGACACGGTCGGGCTGCCGGCTCCGCCGTCAGCCCGCTAGCAACTGGATCTTCTGCGCGCGTGCCGACCGCGGTGCCGAGATGCGTTCCCGCACCTCGTACCCCGGAGCACCCGATGCCTCTCCCGCTCTACCTCCTCGCCGTGGCCGTGTTCGCCATGGGCACCTCGGAGTTCATGCTCGCCGGCCTGGTGCCGGCGATCGCCACGTCCCTCGACGTCCCTGTCGCCTCCGCCGGCCTCCTGACCTCGGCCTTCGCCGTCGGGATGGTCGTCGGCGCACCACTGACCGCGGCCTGGGCGCGGCGCTGGCCGGCGCGCGCCGCCCTGCTCGGCTTCCTGCTGGCGTTCGCGGCCGCCCACGTCGTCGGCGCACTCACCACCAGCTACGCGCTGCTGCTCGCCACCCGGGCGTGCGCGGCACTGGCCAACGCCGGTTTCCTGGCGGTGGCGCTGTCCGCGGCGACCAGGATGGTGCCGGCCGACCGGCAGGGCCGCGCACTGGCCGTCCTGCTCGCGGGCACGACGGTGGCCACCGTCGCGGGCGTGCCCGGCGGTGCCGTGCTGGGCACGCTGCTCGGCTGGCGGGCCACGTTCTGGGCGGTCGCGGCGGTGTGCGCCGTCGCCGCCGTCGGCATCGCGACCATGCCCGGCAGCTCCACCCGACCGGACAACGTCGCGTTGCGCGCCGAGATCGCCCAACTCGGGCGGCCCCGGCTGGCGCTCGTCATGCTCCTCGGCGCTCTGGTCAACGCCGCGACGTTCGCCACGTTCACGTTCCTGGCCCCGATCGTGACCGGCACCGCAGGGCTCGACGTGCTGTGGGTGCCGGTCGTGCTGGTGCTCTTCGGCGCCGGATCGTCCGTCGGGGTGGCACTGGCCGGCCGGCTCGCCGACCAGCGTCCGCAGCTCGTGATCGGTGTCGGCGGCCCCGCCCTGCTGCTCGGCTGGATCGCGACGGCCCTGCTCGCCCACGCGCCGGCAGCTCTGCTCCCGCTCGCGTTCGTCCAGGGCGCGCTGTCGTTCGCGGTGGGCGCCACCTTGATCGCCCGGGTGCTCCACGAGGCGGCGGCCGCCCCCACGATGGGCGGCTCGTACGCGACGGCGGCGCTCAACATCGGAGCGGCCGGCGGCCCCGCGCTGGCCGGGGTCACCCTCGGGGCCGGTGACGTCGGCCCGGTGTGGCTCAGCGCCTGCCTGGTCGCGCTCGCACTGCTCGTCGCGGTGCAGCTCCGTGGGGCCGGCACGCCCGTCCCGGCGTAACCAGCGACATCACACACGTCCGGGCCCCTTCACACACGTTGGAACGTGTGTGAAGGGGCCCCTACGTGTGTGAGGTGGGGATGTCCGAGGGTGCGGCGAGCCAGGCGCGCAGCTCGGCGCCGTGCTCGTCCAACGACGGCGGGGGCAGGCGATACACAGCGGGCGTTTCCGAGAAGGTGATGGGGTGCCGGGTCGTAGGGACCGACCCGACCTTCACCACGGGATCCAGCCCGAACCGCTCCGCCGTGGCGAACCCGCCGTCGATGCCGTTGATCGGCCCGCACGGCACCCCAGCAGCTGTGAGCAGGTCGAACCACTCCCCTGCCCCGCGCGTGGCGAGCTGCGCGACCAGCAGTGGCCGCAGCTCATCCCGCCGAAGGGTGCGATCTGCGTTGCGGGCGAACCGCGGATCATCGGCCACATCGGGGATGCCAAGCACCGTGCACAACGCGCGGAACTGCCCGTCGTTGGCCGCCGCGACCACCAGTTCGCGGTCGGCCGTCGGCAGCGGCTCGTACGGGTAGACGCTCGGGTGCTGGTTGCCCATCCGCACGGGCACCACCTCGCCGGCCACGTACGCCGAGCTCTGGTTCACCATCCCGGACAGCACCGACGAGAGCAGGTTGACCTCGACGTGCTGCCCCTCGCCGGTGCGGTCGCGGTGGCGCAGTGCAGCCAGGATCCCGATGGCCGCGTCCTTGCCGGCCAGCACGTCGACCACCGCGACCCCGGCGCGCAGCGGCTCTCCGTCCGGCCGCCCCGTGATGCTCATCAACCCCGACACGGCCTGCGCGATCAGGTCGTACCCCGGCACGTCGGCGCCCGCGCCCGAACCGAACCCGCTGATCGACGCGTAGACCACCCGCGGGTTCGCCGCTCGCACCGCATCGACGTCGAGTCCGTAGCGGGCCAGCGCACCGACCCGGAAGTTCTGGATCACGACGTCGGCGCGTCGGGCGAGCTCTCGACCGAGTGCGGCGTCCGCGGGATCGCGCAGGTCCAACACCACCGATCGCTTGCCGCGGTTGATCCCCAGGTAGTACGTGGCGGTGCCGTCCCGCGTCGGCGGCGTCCACGTACGGGTCTCGTCACCGGCCGGCGACTCCACCTTGATCACCTCGGCACCGAGGTCGGCGAGCAGCATCGTCGCGTACGGGCCGGCGAGCACCCGCGAGAAGTCGGCGACGAGCACTCCCGAGAGCGGCCCGTCGTCGGTCGTAGATCCAGCCACGCCTGCAGTATGCCGTCGCTGATCACCGCGCCCGGGCGGGCACACCTACGGCCTGTGCTCCGGCGACGGGGACGAGCACGGCCGCCAGCAGCGTGCCGAGCAGCATCGCGCCCACGACGTCCGACGGGTAGTGCACGCCGAGCAGCACCCGGGACACGGCGACCGCGACGATCACGAGCACGGCGCCCACCATCAGCAGCCACCGCCACCAGCGCCAGTCCACCAGCCCGACCAGAATCACCACGACCGATACGGCGAGCACCGTGATCCCCATGGTGTGCCCGGACGGGTAGCTGCCGGTGGTCGCGTGGACGAACTCGACCGGCGTCACGGGCCGCGGCCGCCCGATCACGTGCTTGAGCCCGTTCTCGACGACGTACTCGACCATCCAGCACACCAGCACGTACGCCGCGACGCGGTAGCGACGCACCAGCAGCGCAGCCACGACCACCAGCCCGGTGAACACCCGCACCGCCGTCTCCGAACCGACGTCGGTCACCACGCCGACGACGTCGACGAGGACCGGGCGCGTTGCCATCTGCGCGTTGACGGCCTGCGCGATCGCGTCGTCGAACTGCATGAGCGGGGGCCACGCGGCCGCCACGAGCACGGTCAGCACCCCGGCTGCGCCGGCGAGCACGACCAGCAGTACCCGGTGCATCGGGTAGCGGGTGGTGTGCGGCTCGGACGACCGCGTCTGCCGCACGGGGGTGTCCGTCACGGCGAAAAGGCTAAGGAACGCTCCCCCAGCGGACGGCCAGCCGAAGGTCAACGGACGGTAAGAAGTCAGGCGTGCTGGGCGAACACCAGCTCGGGATCCCAGGCCGCCCGCACCCGCATCCAGCGGACGGGGTCGGGCCGGCTCACCCGCGGCGGCGTCGGCCGTCCGCCCGGAGTCGGACGCGCTCGCATGCGCAGGGTGCGCGCCGTGACGATCCCGAACCCGGCCGCGCCCGTCCGGCCGGCGCCGATCGCCCAGATCAGCTCGGGAGCGTCGGCGCGGGTAGCGGTGACGAGCGATCCGTCGGCCGTCACCATCTCGACGGCGAGCAGATCAGCGCCCGGCCGCAGGTCGTGCGTCACGGCCGCGACGTCGGCCGGGGAGGCGGAGATCTGCACCACCGCGATGCCCGACCGGACATCGATCGTGACGGAGTCGAGCGCGGTCACGTCGACGGCGATCTGCCCGCCGGCAGCGACCGGGCGGCCGGCACCGAGCACGGCGATGCCGAGCCGTTCCCGCCGGGCCAGCCGCACGGTCGCGGCGACCTCCCCCGCAGTCCGCGCGTAGACCACGGCGACCGGCTCGTCGGGCCCTCCCGAGGACGTGCTGACGCGGCCGGCGATCGTGCACAGCGTCGCCTCGGCGGCGGCGCTGAGCACCGCCGGTCCCGAGCCGAGCTGATCCGGGATGCCGTCCACGTGCATGCGTCCTCCCCGTCGTGCCGATACCTCCACGACGGTAGGCAGGAGCGGTTTCGCCGATGTTTCAGCGGGCTGTCCCGGCGAAGATCGCGTCGAGGTCGCTGTCTCCGCCCTTCGAAGGGCGGAGACAGCGACCTGAACGCGATCATGAAGGGTTCAGGCGGGGCGGCGCCAGAACGTCGCGAGCTGGGCGGCGGCCCCGGCCAGCCCGATTCCGGCGGCGACGGCGGTGCGCTGCCCCGCGGTGAGCCGCTCGTCGACCCCGAATGCCCGGTCGATGCTGATCCGCCCCGGTCCCAGCGCCGACACCGCGACGGCCGCGGTGGCCAGGTTGAGCACGTACTCGTAGCCCTCCGCGGTGATGAAGAAGCCGTTCTTCGCGTGCACCGAGCGGGCGGCCACGGCGAGCGTGGCCACCACGGCCGACGCCGCCAGCGGGGTGCCCGCGCCTGCGATCAGCGCGGCGCCGGACCCGATCTCGACGACGGCGCTGGTGCGGGCCTGCAGCGCGGGTTGCCGGAACCCGATCGAGCCGAACCAGCGGGCAGTGCCCTCCAGGGATCGGCCGTGCTTCACCCCGTGCGCGATCATCGTGCCGCCGACGATGCTGCGCAGCACCAGCCGACCGAGGTCGCCTGCGTTCACGTGTCGCCTCCTGTCGTGAGATGGACGAGCCCGATCATGCCTCGGCCGGGTGCGGCAGCTGCGACCACGCCCGCGCGGCGGCGACGAGCTCGGCGAGGTCCGCCGGATCGCCGAGGCTGCGCCCGGTAGCGGCCTCGATCCGCCGCAGCCGGTACCGGACCGTGTTCGGGTGGCAGAACAGCGTGGCCGCGGCAGCCGGCGCCGAGCCACCGCCGTCCACCCAGGCCTCGAAGGTCGTGAGCAACAGGTCCCGGTCGTCGGCCGGGAGGCTCAGCACCCCGCCGAGCACTGCGCGCGCCGCTTCCAGCGCGGCTTGGGGAGCGGCGGCGAGCAACAGCGTGAGGGGCCGAGCCCGGATCTGCTCGACGCCGACCCCGCCGGGGTGGGTGTCCAGCGCGAGCTGCGCGAGCCGGGTGGCTCCGGCCGCCTGCCGCAGCTCCGTGAACACGGGGCTGGCGCCGGCCGGGCCCGTCGCGTGCCGGGCGAGCACGTCGAACGCCGTCTCGACCCGGGCGGGCTCCCCCATCGACAGCACCCCCATCGCGGCCCGGCTCTCCAGCCGCCACACCGAGCGCACGTCCTGCGCGGCCAGCGCCGACTCCGCCCGCGGCAGCGGATCGTGGCCGGGCTCGGCCCGCGCCACCACCACGACGAACACCCCGTCGAGCGGCAGCCGCAGGGCCTGCGCCACCTCCCACAGGGTCCTGGTGGACGCGGAGCCCGTCAGCACCGACTCGACGAGCACGGCCCGTTCCCGCTCGCTGCTGCGCACCAGGTGCTGGGCCTCCTCGCGGTAGCCGGCGATGGCAGCGTCGCAGTACTGGTTCTGCAGCGCGAAGACGGTGCCGGCGAGATCCACGACGGCGCCCTCCGACACGTCCGGGAGCGCCCGCGCGGTGGCCACGACCCGCGCCCACATCTCCGCGAACCCGATCCGGTAGGCCGACAGCAGCTCCACCAGGGGTGCCCCCTGCGCCGCGCGTGCCCGGCCGGTCGTCTCCGGCGCCCGCAGGTCGACGGGCGCCGCCCCGGTCAGGCCGGCGACCATGAACTCGACGTTGTCGGCGACGGAGGCCTGCAACCCCGCCACAGGCACCACGTCGGCGTCGCGGTAGAGCTCGAGCTCGGCGCGGATGCGCGCCACCACGGAGTCCTGCAGGTCGGACATCGCCGGCCGCATCGCCTCGACGATGCGGCGCGCGGCGTCGTCCCGCGGCGTCGGGGTCATCGGCGCACCCTATGTCGTTTGTTCCAGGGAACAAATGGATCTCGCCCGACTTGTCCGGCCAGCTGTGGGACCAGCGGCTCTTCGGCGTCACGATTGAGCACGTCGAACAAAGGGAGTCGCAATGACCAGCCTCGCCGTCCTGCTCACCGAGTCCGTGTCGCAGTACCCCGACCGGCCCGCGATCCGCCACGACGACCGGGTGCTCACCTACGCCGAGCTCGACGCCGCGTCCGGCCGGGTCGCCGCGCTGCTCGGCGGCCGGGGCATCGGCCCCGGCGACACGGTCGGGCTGATGCTGCCCAACGTCGCCGAGTTCGCCGTCGTCTACTACGGCATCGTGCGGGCCGGTGCCACGGTCGTACCGATGAACCCGCTGCTCAAGGAGCGCGAGGTGGCCTACTACCTGGCCGATTCCGGTGCCCGCCTGCTGTTCGCCGACGCCTCTGCACAGCAGCACGCGCTGGCCGGCGCCGGATCGGCCGAGGTGATCGTCGTCGACGGGAGCTTCGCCGGGCTGCTCGCCGGGTTCGAGCCCGTCCCCGGCTTCGTGCCCCGCGCCGACGACGACGTCGCCGTGCTGCTCTACACGTCCGGCACGACCGGGCAGCCCAAGGGCGCCGAACTGACGCACGCCAACATGCGGCACAACGCCGCCGTCACCGCGACGACCCTGCTGCACCTGGGCCCCGACGACGTGGTGCTGGGCTGCCTGCCGCTGTTCCACGCGTTCGGCCAGTCGTGCGCGCTCAACGCCGCGGTGTGCAGCGGGGCCTCGGTCACGCTGGTGCCCCGGTTCGACGCGGCCGCCGCGCTGGCCATCATGGCCCGCGACGGGGTCACCGTCTTCGAGGGTGTCCCGACGATGTTCACGGCGCTGGTCCGCCACGGCGTCACGGCGGATGTCTCCGCGCTGCGCGTGGGTGTCTCCGGTGGTGCGGCGCTGCCCGTGCAGGTGCTCACCGACTTCGAGGAGGCGTTCGCGGCGCCCGTCCTGGAGGGGTACGGGCTGTCGGAGACCTCGCCCGTCGCGGCGTTCAACCACCCGGACCGGCCGCGCAAGCCCGGCTCGATCGGCACGCCGGTGGCCGGCGTGGAGCTGCGGCTGGTCGCCGCGGACGGCACGGACGTGGGCCCGGGTGAGGTCGGTGAGATCGCCATCCGCGGGCACAACGTGATGCGCGGCTACCACGGCCGCCCGGACGCGACGGCGGAGGCGATCCCGGACGGGTGGTTCCGCAGCGGCGATCTCGCCACCCGCGACGAGGACGGCTACTACGTGATCGTCGACCGCAAGAAGGACCTGATCATCCGCGGCGGCTACAACGTCTACCCGCGGGAGCTGGAGGAGGTGCTCTACCAGCACCCGGCCGTCGCCGAGGCCGCCGTCGTCGGGATCGCCGACGACCGGCTCGGTGAGGAGGTCGGCGCGGCGGTGGCGCTGCGCGCCGGCGCGGCGGCCACCCCGGAGGAGATCCGCGAGTTCGTCCGTGACCGCGTCGCCGCCTACAAGTACCCGCGCCGGGTCTGGCTGGTCGACGCCCTGCCCAAGGGCCCGACCGGCAAGATCCTGCGCCGCGAGGTCACGATCCCGGCGGGAGTGCTGGCATGAGCGCGGCGACCACCGTCCACGTGCCGACACCCCGGCAACCGGCCGACGACCAGGTGAACGTGGACGTGTCCGCCCCGCTGGACATGCTGCTCGCGGACGCCGCGCTCGGCCCGCTGCGCCGGCTGCTGCCAGCCGGTCCGGGGGTGCGGCTGGCGGCGGCGCTCTGCCGGCAGCCAGGCGCCGTCGCCCGCCGGGCCAAGGACCTCGCCGGCGAGCTCGGCCAGGTGCTGCTGGGCCGCTCCACCGCCGAGCCGGCCCGTCGCGACCGCCGCTTCGCCGACGAGGCATGGCGCGACAACGGCGTGCTGCGCCGGATCCTGCAGGCCTACCTCACCGCCGGCGGTACGGCACGGGCGCTGCTCGCCGACGCCGACCTGGACTGGCGCGACCGGGCCCGGCTGGAGTTCGCGCTGGACAACGTGATCGCGGCGCTCTCGCCGAGCAACAACCCGGTGATCAGCCCGACGGCATGGAAGGCCGCGATCGACTCCGGCGGCGCCAACGCGTGGCGCGGCCTGCGCAACCTGCTCGGCGATCTCGTCGCCGCGCCGCGCGTGCCGACCATGGTCCGCGAGGACGCCTACGAGATCGGCGTCGACGTCGCGGCCACCCCGGGCGCGGTGGTGCTGCGGACCGAGGTCTTCGAGCTCGTGCAGTACACGCCGCAGACCCCGACGGTGCGCACCCGCCCGCTGGTGGTCGTGCCACCGGTGATCAACAAGTTCTACGTGGCCGACATGGCACCGGGCCGCAGCCTCGTCGAGTACCTGGTGCAGGGCGGCCAGCAGGTGTTCATGGTGTCGTGGCGCAATCCCGACGCGCGCCACCGCGACTGGGGCACCGACACCTACGGCGCCGCCGTCGTCGAGGCCGTCGATGCCGCGCTCGCCGTGACCGGCGCCGACACCGCCACCCTGCTCGGCTTCTGCTCCGGCGGCATGCTGCAGTCCATGGCACTCGCCGCGTTGCAGGAGGACGGCCGGCTCGCCGACAAGGTGTCGGCGTTCGGGCTCGCCGTGTGCGTGCTCGACCAGGCCCGCGCCGGGCTCCCCGGCGCGCTCCTCGACGAGACCACCGCCGCCGCGGCCGCCGCCGTGTCGAGCGCCCGCGGCTACCTCGACGGGCGCAACCTCGCGGAGCTGTTCGCCTGGCTGCGACCCGACGACCTGATCTGGAACTACTGGGTCAACAACTACCTGCTGGGCCGCGACCCGGCCCCGTTCGACATCCTGTTCTGGAACGCCGACACCACGCGCATGGCGGCCCGGCTGCACCACGACTTCCTCGACATCGCGCTGCACAACTCCCTGGTCACCCCGGGTGCGGCGCGGATGCTGGACAAGCCGGTGGATCTCTCGACCGTCGCCATCGACGGGTACGTCGTGGCGGGCGTCGCCGATCACATCTCGCCGTGGCAGAACTGCTACACCAGCGCCCGGCTGTTCGGCGGCACCACCCGGTTCGTGCTCTCGACGAGCGGGCACATCGCCGCGATCGTCAACCCGCCGTCGAACCCGAAGGCCACCCACCAGGTCGGGGCGGACCTCACCGCCGAGGCCGACGACTGGCAGCACGCCACGCCGATGACGACGGGCTCGTGGTGGCCGGACTACCTCGCGTGGCTCACCGAGCGCAGCGGTGCCGAACGCGATGCGCCCACGGCGCTCGGCGGTGCCGGGCTGGTCGCCCAGGAGTCCGCTCCGGGCACCTACGTGTTCGACCGATGAGCGATGATCGGGTCCGACTGGTGCGCGTCGGGCGGATGCTGCTCCGCACGACCGAGCGGCCGGGCGCGCCCGGGCGCACCCCGCTCCTGCTGGTGAACGGGATCGGCGCCGGTTTCGAGTCGTTCGACCCGTTCCTCGCCGCCCTCGACCCGGCCGTCCCGGTGATCCGGTTCGACCCGCCCGGCGCGGGCGGCTCTCCCGTTCCGGCGCTTCCCTATCGCCTGCCCGAGCTGTCCAGGGCGATGCTCGCGCTGCTCGACGTGCTCGGCCACGAGACCGTCGACGTGCTGGGCATCTCGTGGGGCGGCGGGTTGGCCCAGCAGTTCGCGTGGACCGCGGGCCCGCGCTGCCGGCGGCTCGTGCTGGTGGCCACCGGGACCGGCTCGCTGATGGTGCCGGCGAGCCCGGCCGTGCTCTCGAAGATGGCCACCCCCCGTCGCTACACCGATCCGGGGTTCCTGCAACGGATCGCGCCCGAGATCTACGGCGGCACCGTCCGCACCGACCCGACCGTCGCCACCCGGCTCCTGCACCAGCACAGCAGGGCCGGCTCCTGGCAGGGCTACGTCTACCAGCTGCTCGCCGCGGCCGGCTGGACCTCCATCGCGCTGCTGCCGTTGCTGAAGCAGCCGACGCTGGTGCTCACCGGGGACGACGACCCGATCATCCCGACCGTCAACGGCCGGCTGATCGCCGCGCTCGTCCCGCACTCGCGGTTGCACGTGTACGAGGGCGGCCACCTGGAGCTGATCGCGGCCCCCGAGCGGCTGCTGCCCGAGATCCAGACCTTCCTGACCACGCCGTAACGGAGGACGTCCGATGACGCACGACCTGCAGCGGGGCATCGGCGATGCCCTGTCCACCGACTACTTCTTCCTGCGCGACCAGCTGACCGACGAGCAGCTGCGCTACCTGACCGAAACCCGCCGGTTCGTCGACGACGACGTGCTGCCCGTCATCAACGAGTACTGGGACGCGGCGGAGTTCCCGTGGCCCGTCATCCAGAAGCTGGGCCACACCGGCCTCGTCGGCGACGGCATCGAGGGCTACGGCTGCCCGGAGATGGATCCGCTCTCGGCCGGGCTGGTGACGATGGAGCTCTCCCGCGGCGACGGGAGCGTCGGCACGTTCGTCGGGGTCCAGGCCGGGCTCGCGATGCGGTCGATCGCGTACTGCGGCTCCGAGGAGCAGAAGCGGAAGTGGCTGCCGGCGATGGCGCGGCTGGAGAAGATCGGCGCGTTCGCGCTCACCGAGCCCGACCACGGCTCCGACTCCGTCGCGCTGGAGACCACGGCGCGCCGCGACGGCGACAGCTGGGTGCTCGACGGGCAGAAGAAGTGGATCGGCAACGCCAGCATCGCTGACGTGATCGTCGTCTGGGCGCGTGACACCGAGGACGACCAGGTCAAGGGCTTCCTCGTGGAGAAGGGCGCCGCGGGCTACGAGGCACGGGTGCAGGAGCGGAAGGGCGCACTGCGCGCGGTGTGGCAGGCCGAGATCACGCTGGCCGGGGTGCGGGTGGCGGAGGTCGACCGGCTGCCCGGGGCGCGGTCGTTCAAGGACACCGGCAAGGTCTTGGCGTCCACCCGCAGCTCCTGCGCCTGGATGGCGCTCGGGCACGCGGTGGCCGGCTACGAGGCCGCCCTGACCTACGCGCAGCGGCGGGAGCAGTTCGGCAAGCCGCTCGCGAGCTTCCAGATCGTGCAGCAGCGGCTCGTGCGGATGCTCGCCGACGTGACGGCCATGCAGCTCTACTGCGTGCAGATCGCCCGGCTCGCCGAGACCGGCAAGCTCACCGACACCCTCGCCGGACTGGCCAAGCTGCACAACACCACCAAGGCCCGCGCAGTCCTCGCCGAGGCCCGCGATCTCCTGGGCGGCAACGGCATCCTGCTCGACTTCCACGTCATGCGGCACATGGCCGACATCGAGGCCGTGCACACCTTCGAGGGCACCGAGACGATGCAGACGCTCATCGTCGGCCGCGACGTCACGGGGATCGGGGCCTTCCGCTGAGGCGCGACCCGGGATAACCCTCGCGCCGAACCGGGCTGCCCTGATGGTGCGGCCCGCGCGCACCGACGAACCTTGCCGGTGTCGAGGTGAGCGGCGGCTGCCCGAGCCGACCACTGCCCAGCGACCGAGGGAGCAGTGGACCCGATGGCAGACGTGATCATCGATGACGACACGGTCACCGTGTCGCTCAGCGCGTTCGAGAAGCTCGAGGCGTTGCACGGCGATGTCACGGTGCCGCGTTCCGCCATCACGCGGGCTCGTGCTGTGCCCGACGGCATGGCCGAGGTCCACGGAATCCGGGCGCCCGGCACCGCCCTGCCCGGCGTGGTCCTGGTCGGCACATGGCGCAGCGGGGACGGCGCGACCTTCGCGGTCTGCCACGGGCGCAAGCCGGCCATCGTGATCGACCTCCACGGGGAGCAGTTCGACCGGCTCGTCGTCACGGTCGGAGACACCGAAGGGGTCCTGCGCTCGCTCGCCTGACACCGACCACCCCATGAATGGAGCACCCCGTGGACAGCATGATCGACCTTCCGGAACGCACCGAGGTCGTGATCGTGGGCGCCGGGCCGACCGGCCTCGCGCTCGCGGTGACGCTCGCCGCGGCCGGCATCGACTTCGTGATCCTCGACCGGCAGACCGAAGGCGCGAACACCTCCCGCGCCGCCGTCGTGCACGCCCGCACCCTCGAGGTGCTGGAGGAGCTGGGCGCCGCGGAGGACCTGATCGCGCACGGTGTCCAGGTCTCGCGCTTCGCCGTGCGCGACGGCTCGCGCAAGCTGCTGACCCTTCCCTTCGACGCACTGCCCACGCCGTACCCCTACGCGCTGATGGTCCCCCAGAACGTGACCGAGAGCGTGCTGCTCGCCCGGCTGCGGGAGCTCGGGGGCGACGTCCACCGTCCCCACGAGGTCACGTCCGTGGTCCAGGACGACGACGGCGTCAAGCTCGCCACGAGCACCGGGCACACGATCAGCGCGGCCTACGTCGTCGGCGCCGACGGCATGCACAGTGCCGTCCGGGAAGCGGCGGGCATCGGCTTCACGGGCACTGCCTACGCCGAGTCGTTCGTCCTCGCCGATGTGCTGATGGACTGGGTCCCGGGCCCCGGCGAGGTGTCACTGACCTTCGGCGCGGCCGGGCTGGCCGTCGTCGCTCCGCTCCCGGGTGGCCACTACCGCGTCGTGGTCACCGTGGCCGACGCGCCGGCCGAGCCGGACCTCGCGCTCGTGCAGCGGCTGCTCGACGAGCGCACGCCCGGCCAGGCCCGGGTCACCGAGGTCGTCTGGTCCTCCCGCTTCCGCGTCCACCACCGGGTCGCCGACCACTACCGCGAAGGCCGGCTCTTCCTCGCCGGCGACGCCGCCCACGTGCACAGCCCCGCCGGCGGCCAGGGCATGAACACCGGCATCCAGGACGCCTACGCCCTCGGCCGAGCCTTCGCCGACGGCGAGCTGGACGGCTACGAGGCGCACCGTCGCCCGGTCGCCCAGCGCGTGGTCGCCTTCACCCACCGCATGACGCGGATCGCGACCACCCGCAACGCGGCGGCTCGCGCCGCTCGCAACATCGCGCTGCCCGTCCTCGGCCGCCTGGGCCTGTCCAGGAAGATCGCCACTGAGCTCGCCGAGCTGAACTACAGGTAGTGCGGGCAGGTCGGCCGGTCAGGCCGGGCTGGAAACGGTCGCCGTCGTCCACATCCCGACCACCGCGCGCAGGTAGGCGCGCACGGCCTCGGGATCGTCGGCGTCGACCGTGCCGGCGGTGAACACCAGCGACAGCACCACCCGCGTGAGCACGTCGACCAGCACGTCGACGTCGAGCGCGGGCATCTCGCCGGCCTCGATGGCCGCCCTGAGCTCCGGCCCGACGTGCGCCTTCGCCATCGCGATGACGACGTCGGCACGGGTCGTGAACCAGGGCAGCACCACCTCGGGTGCGTCGCGCAGCGCCGACTGCATCAGCTCGTGGTGGCGGGCGTGGTCGATGATCGTCACGAGCACGTCGACGACGTCGTCGGTGGTCCAGCTGGCGCCGGCGATGCTGGCGCGCACGACGTCGAAGAACCGCTCGGTCTCGCGGCGCAGCAGCGCTGCCTTGATCCCGTCGAGATCGCCGCCGTGCTTGTACAGGGTGGGGCGGGAGAGCCCGGCGATCCGCGCGATGGACGTGAGCAGCCGGGAGTCGGCGAAGCCACCGGCGCTCAGCGTGGTGGCGGCGGCGTCGAGGATCCGGTCGCGGATCTGCCCTGCAGCATCCGACGCTCCCATGTCCATCCTCCGATCGGGCGCTCCGGTTGTGCTTTCAGCCGAGTGGACTTACGGTAACACTAGGAAGTGTAAATCGGTAGCGCATCGTGGCCCAGCACTCACCGGCCGCGATCCCACGTCGAGGAGGCAACGATGGCACCGTCGACCACGCGCAACTCGCAGCCGGCCGTCCAGGCGGTCCCGGACCTGGCGGACCTGTCCAAGGACGAGTACCGCGAGCTCCTGCAGACCCTGTCCGAGGGCTCGGTGAACCGGCACTTCGACCCTTTCGTCGACATCGACTGGGACTCCCCCGAGTTCCGCGTCGACCCGCACGACCCGCGCTGGGTGCTCTCTCCCACCCACGACCCGCTGGGTGCGCACCCCTGGTACCAGGCCCTCACACTCGAGAAGCAGATCGCGATCGGACTGTGGCGCCAGGCCAACGGCGCCAAGGTCGGCCTCGAGTTCGAGAGCGTGCTCATCCGCGGCATGCAGCAGTACGTGATGACACTGCCGAACGGCTCCCCGGAGTTCCGGTACTGCATGCACGAGATGACCGAGGAGTGCAACCACATCCAGATGTTCCAGGAGCTGGTGAACCGCACCGGCGCGGACGTCCCGGGCATGAAGTGGATCTACAAGGTCACCGCTCCGATCTGGGGGCTCTCGGCGGTCGTCCCGCAGCTGTTCTTCATCGGGGTGCTCGCCGGTGAGGAGCCGATCGACCACCACCAGAAGAACGTCGTGCGCGACGGCGAGGCCATGCCGCCGGTGCTGCGCCGCATCATGGAGATCCACATCGCCGAGGAGGCTCGCCACATCTCCTTCGCCCACCAGTTCCTGCGCGAGCACGTGCGGGAGCAGTCGGCGGCCGGCAAGCTGGTCACCTCGGTCGCCTTCCCGCTGATCATGCGGTGGCTGTGCGGCGCCATCGTCACGCCGCCGGCGGCGATGGCGAAGAAGTTCGACATCCCCGACCAGGTGATGAAGGAAGCGTTCTTCGACAGCCCGCGGTCGCGGGAGATCCTCGCCGACTACTTCGGTGACGTGCGGATGCTCGTCGAGGAGCTCGAACTCCGCAACCCGATCTCGAACCTGCTGTGGAAGTTCTGCGGCATCGACGGGCGCCCGTCCCGCTACCGCGGCGAGGAGCACCGCAAGGCTCGCCCGGCCGCCTGAGAGGCTCGACATGCCCCACGTGGTCACGCAGTCGTGCTGCAGCGACGGGTCGTGCGTGTTCGCCTGCCCGGTGAACTGCATCCACCCGACGCCCGACGAGCCCGACTTCGCGACGTCGGAGATGCTCTACATCGACCCGGCGACCTGCGTCGACTGCGGCGCGTGCGTCTCCGCGTGCCCGGTCGGCGCGATCGTGCCGCACACCCGGCTCCCGGTCGAGCAGATGGACTTCCTCGACGTGAACGCCGAGTTCTACCGGCAGCAGCAGCCGCCGTCGCGGCCGTTGCTCGCCCCGCGCACGCCCGCGCTGGAGATCGGTCCGCGCCGCACCCCGCTGCGCGTGGCGGTCGTGGGCTCCGGGCCGGCGGCGATGTACGCGGCCGACGAGCTGCTGACCGTGCCTGACGCGCAGGTCGACGTGTACGAGCGGCTCGACCGCCCGTACGGGCTGGCACGCTGGGGTGTGGCGCCCGACCACGAGCGCACCCGTGCCGTGAGCGAGCTGTTCGACGTGATGCTGCGCGAGCCCAGGCTGGTGATGCACCTCGGCGTGGAGATCGGCCGCGATCTCACCCACGACCAGCTGCTCGCCGACCACGACGCCGTGCTGTACGCCGTCGGTGCCGCGTCCGACCGCCGGCTCGACGTGCCCGGCATCGGGCTGCCCGGCACCGGCACCGCCACCGAGTTCGTGGCCTGGTACAACGGCCATCCCGAGCAGGCCGGCCGCGGCTACGACCTGGCGCACCAGCGGGCCGTGGTGATCGGCAACGGCAACGTCGCGCTCGACGTCGCGCGCGTACTCACCGCCGATCCCGAACGGTTCGCCGGCACCGACATCTCCCCCGCCGCGCTCGCCGCGCTGCGCGGCAGCTCCGTCGAGGAGGTCGTGGTCGTCGGGCGGCGGGGCCCGCAGTTCGCGGCGTTCACGCTGCCCGAGCTACTGGGTCTGGTGTCCGATCCCGACCTCGACGTCGTCGTCCCGGAGACGGACCTCGCGCTGGCGGCCGCCGCCGACGTGGACGGGACCGCCGCCCACAAGCTGCGCATCTTGGCGCAGCACACCGGATCGCCCCGAGCGGGCCGGCGGCGCGTCACGTTCCGCTTCGGGCTCACGCCGCACGCCGTCCTGGGCCCGGGGCGGGCCGACGGGATGGAGTTCCGGCGCACCGGCACCGAGGAATCCGTGCAGCTCGACGCCGGCCTGGTGCTCACCTCGATCGGCTACCACGGTCGCCCGGTGCCCGACCTGCCCTTCGACGACGCCGCCGGCGTCGTCCCCAACAAGGCCGGCCGGGTCGTCGATCCCGTCACCGGCGCGGTCGTGCCGCGCACCTACGTCGCGGGCTGGATCAAGCGCGGCCCCACCGGCTTCATCGGCACCAACAAGTCGTGCTCGCTGGAGACCGTCCGCGCGCTGGTGGCCGACCACACCGCCGCCCCGTCGCCGGTCGTGGTCGGCAGGTAGCCGGTATTCGGTTGAGCCGGGCCCGGACCGCTGGCAGGTTCGACGCCCGTGCTGCCGAACCACTTCGACGAGCCCATCGCCGCCCACTACGACTCGACCGACGGCCGGTTCTCCGCCGAGCACCTCGCGCTCGAGACGGGGTTCCTGGCCGATGTGGCCGGGCCCGGCGGGCGCGCACTCGAGTTCGCGATCGGGACGGGCCGGGTGGCGCTGCCGCTCACGGCCCGCGGCGTCAATGTCAGCGGCATCGACCTCTCGCAGGCCATGGTCGACCGGCTGCGCGCCAAACCCGGCGGTGCCGCACCGGTCGTCGCGATCGGCGACTACACGACGACCCGCGTCGAGGGCACGTTCGATCTCGTCTACCTGGTCTTCAACACCATCGGCAACGTCACGACCCAGGACGGGCAGGTCGCCACGTTCGCCAATGCCGCCGCGCACCTGCGCCCGGGTGGCTGCTTCGTCGTCGAGACGGGCATCCCGGACCTCGTGTCCGGGCGGTTCCGCGTCTTCGACCACGCCGACCGCCGGCACGGGATCGACGAGTACGACGTCGTCACCCAGTCCATGTGGTCGCACCACTACACGCGCCGGCCCGACGGCGCCTACGACCGCATGTCGATCCCGTTCCGCTACACCTGGCCCGCCGAGCTGGACCTCATGGCGCGCATGGCCGGGATGCGCCTGCGCGAGCGGTGGGGATGGTGGGACCGGCGCCCGTTCACCGCGGAGTCGGACAGCCACGTCTCGGTGTGGGAGCGCGTCAGCGCCTGAACGGACCGTCATCGCCGACGTCACACACCGTCGGGCCCGTTCACACACGTCCGAACATGTGTGAAGGGGCCCAACCATGTGTGACGTCGCCATCCGGGCCCGGCGTGCGGTCCCTCACCCGTCAGGTGATGTCGCGGCGCTGCAGCAGCGCCCAGCTGCCGCCGAAGAACACCGCCACCCACCCCAGGAAGATCAGGGCCGAGAGCCACCAGTCGAACGCGCCCATCGCACCGGAGAGCACCCTGGCCCCCTCCACGATCTCGTCGGGCACCGGTCCGGCCGCAGCCAGGAACACCGCCGATGCGACGGAGCCGGTGATGCCGTCGGCGGATCCGTTGGGCAGGAAGCCGATGACACCCGCCAGGTCCCGCACCGCCAGCAGCAGGGCGATGCCGTTCTCGACGATCAGCATGTAGAAGATCAGGACGGTGGTGGTGGCGACGACGTTGCCGAGGAGCGCCCCGACGCCGACGCCGAGCATCGTCATCAGGATCGACAGCAGCACGCCGACCCCGCACAGCGCGAGCCAGCCGCTCGGGCCGGGCAGGAGGCCGGGGTTGGCCGTCAGCACCGTGCCGAGACTCACCGCCGCGCCGATGGCGACGCCGAAGATCGCTCCCCACACGAGGTAGACCACGAGCTTCGCCGTCAGTGCCGAACCGCGGGTGGGGGCGGTCAGGAACGTCGTGGTGATGGTCCTGCGGCTGATCTCGTTGGACACGGCGAGCCCCCCGAAGATCATCGGGAAGATCGTCGCGACGTTGATGCTGCGGGCCATGCCGAACAGCGCGACCTGGAGTCGCTCACCGTCGACGCCCAGCGCCGCGACCACCTGCGCCGTCGTGCCCTCCGTGATCGCATCGGTGAACGCGTTGCCGAGCGCGCCCGTGACCGCCGCCCAGCCGGCGGCCAGCAGGACGGTCGGGACGAGCAGGCCCCACCAGAGGTTGGTGGTGGTCGTCTTGCGGAACTCCGCCTTGATCAGGCCGATCATGACGGGCCCCTCTCGACGTCGGCCGGCGGCCGCTGCAGGCCCTGCGGATCACCGGGCGATCGCGCCCACCCCGGCGGCGGAGGCGGTGGCAGCGGCGGCGGCAGCGGCGGTGGCGGGCCGGGCGGCGGGAACCCCGCCGGTGGGAACGGAGGCTGGGCGAAGCCGGGCGGCCCGACGCCCGCGGCTCCTATGGTGAGCTGGAAGAACAGCCGCTCCAGGTCCGGCTTCTCCTCGTACATCCCGTACACGGCCACGCCTGCGGCCAACGCGATGTCCCCGACCAGCCGAGCGTCGACGCCGAGCACGGCGATGCGCCCGTCCGGCGCCGGTTCCAGCCGCGTGAGTCCCTGCGCACGCAAAGCCGCCACCAGGGCGTTCGCATCCGAGGGTTGCACGAGCACGCGACCCTGCTGCGCGTCGCGCAGATGATCGAGCCGGCCCTGGTAGACGGTGCGGCCGGCCGAGATGATCACGACCTGGTCGACGGTCTGCTCGATCTCGGCGAGCAGGTGGCTGGAGATCAGCACCGTGCGGCCGCTGCGGGCGAAGGACTGCAGGAACGTCCGCAGCCAGCTGATGCCCTCCGGGTCGAGGCCGTTGGCCGGCTCGTCCAGCACGAGGACCTGCGGATCGCCGACCAGGGCGGTCGCGAGCGCCAGGCGCTGCTTCATGCCGAGCGAGTAGCCGCCGACCCGCTGCCGGGCCGCCGATCCGAGCCCCACGAGCTGCATCAGCTCGGCGGCGCGCACGTCGGGAGCGCCGACGGCCGCCGCGTACACGAGGAGGTGGTCGAGGCCGGTCCGGCGCGGGTGGAAGCCCTGCGCTTCCAGCACCGCACCGACGATCCGGGCCGGTCGGCCGAGCCGGTGGAACGGCAGGCCGCCGATCAGGGCAGTGCCCGCGGTCGGGGTGACCAGCCCGAGCAGCATGCGCATCGTCGTGGTCTTCCCGGCCCCGTTGGGGCCGAGGAACCCGGTCACCGAACCCGGCTGCACCGCGAAACTGAGGTCCTGCACCGCGGTCACGGGCCCGAACCGCTTCGTCAGCCCTTCCACGGTGATCCGACCCAACTGCTGACCGTTGCCGTCGTACATGCGCATCCCCCCGGGGCGTCCCTACCGCCGCCATACTGCCCGTCAGCCCGGAAGCGGCTCCGCGGGGCAGGACGCGAGCACCTGATCCATGGCGTAGCGCTCCGCCTCGGTGACCCACAGGTGGTAGCGCTGCTTGACGGCGATCTGGCGGGCCACGTAGCCGCACCGGGCGAGCTTGTTGGGCGGCAGCCAGCTCGCCGCGTCCGAGTCGCCCTTGCCCTGGTTGGTGGGGCCGTCGACGGCGAGCAGGTTCAGCGGGTCGTTGGCCAGCGACGTCCGCTGCAGCGGGTCGAGCTGCTGTGCGCCCTTCTGCCACGCGTCGCTCAGCGCGACGACGTGATCGATCTGCACCTCCGCGGATCGCGGACCGCGCTGGAACGTGATCGTCCGGCCGGTGTAGCGGTCGTAGAGGATGCCGGAGCGGATCACGCAGTCGCGGGTTCCGCGCACCGCGACGACGCCCACGAGGTCGCGGCGCAGGATGTCGTTGCGCTGGTCGCAGCCGTTGTGATCGATGTCGGTCCAGGCCGCGCCGAACTGCGTCCGCTCGTAGCCGGTCTTCGGCGCCCGACCCTTCACCGGGAGCTGGGCGAGGGCGGCACGGGCGAGCCGGGCCGGCTGGGTGGGCTGCGCAGACGGCGTCGGTGACGCAGTCGGCCGGAGCGTGGGTGTGGGCTGGGCCCGTGGCCGCACGGCCGCAGCGGCCGGCGCCACGGCCATGTCCGGCGCGATCAGGTGCACCGCCGCGACCTCCGCGGACGCCGGCATCGGCGCGAGCGTGCCGGCCAGCATCAGGGCGGTGGCAGCACCTGTCCCGATCGCGACCCGCTGCAGCACGTGCATTTCGTCACACTCCGTGTATCCCGACAGCCCTTTCCGCTGCGCAGCGTGTCTTCCGGGGCAATTGCCACGGCAAAGACACGCGGGCACGATCGCGTGATCCGCCGGGAGTCCATCCAGGTGCGCCGAGCGGTCACGGGCCGCGGCGAGCCCAACCCGGCGCGCACCACCGGTCCGAGGGCTGTGGTCGAATGTGCCCGTGGGGGACGTGCAGCCGCAGGGTGGGCCGGAGCAGCTACCCGCGCCGGAGGCTCTGCTGGCGGCGCCGGGTTACGTGGCGCGCCGCCTGCACAGCGCCTACACCGCTGCGTGGGTGCGCCACGTCGATCCCGTGCTCACCGGCCCGCAGTTCGCGGTGCTGACGGCGGTGGACGCCTACCCGGCCGTCGAGCAGGGATCGCTGGCGCGGGCCGTGGCGCTGGATCGGTCGACGATGGCCAGCATCGTGCGGCGGCTCGAGGAGCGCGGCCTCATCACCCGGGAAGTGCCGCCGGAGGACGGCCGCAAGCGGCTGCTGCGGCTCACCGACGAGGGCACCGAGACGCTGAGTGCGGCATATCGGCGCGCGCGCGAACTCGATGTCCTGCTGATGGAAGGCATCGCCGCCGAGGATCAGCGCGACCTCCTGACCAGGTTGAACGCCGTCGCAGAGCAGTGGGAAGGCCTGGTCGAGGACTAGCTCCTCCCGGGTTTCTGACGCGTTACAGATCGTCCCAGCACTTGCGCACCAGAGATAGTCAGTGTTCGGATTATCTCCGACGGGCGGACGAGCGCGAGGAGGAACTGTGGCCAGCCAGACGTTCACGGTCACCATCGCCGGTGGCGGACTGGGCGGTCTGACGACCGCTCTGGCACTGCGCCGGCGCGGACTGCAGACCGTCGTCCTCGAGGCTGCCGACCAGCTCGGCGAGGTCGGCGCCGGAATCCAGACCGCACCCAACGCCAGCCGGATCCTCTTCGGGCTCGGGCTGCGCCGGCAGATGGCCGCGATCGCGACCGTGCCCACCGACCAGGTGCGCCGCCGCTGGTCCGACGGCAGCATCATCGCCTCCCTGCCGCTGGGCGATCGGGTCGTGCGCGAGTACGGGGCGCCCTACTGGCACTACCACCGCGCCGACCTGCACCGGATGCTGCTCGACGCGTGCCTCGACCCCGACGGCGCCGGGCCGGTGACCCAGGTGCACACCGCGTCGGGCGTGGTCGACGTCGACCGGTCCGATCCCGCGCGGCCCACCGCCGTCACCGCCGACGGGCGGCGCTTCGCCGGCGACGTGCTGGTCGGCGCCGACGGCATCCGCTCCCGAGTCCGCGACGCCTGCGGGTTCGACGACACCCTCGTCTTCTCCGGGGAGATGTGCTACCGCGCGCTCATCCCCGGCGACAAGATCGCCGCCGACCCCGCGACCCGGTTCCTCGGCGACCGCTTCCACTCCACGATCTGGTACGGCCCCGACCGCCACCTCGTGCACTACTTCGTGCGCGGCGGCGAGTACCTCAACGTCGTCGCGGTGGTGCCGAACACGCTCGACACCACCGACGCGTGGACCCTCCCCGCCTCCGCCGACGAGCTCGTCGACGCCTTCCCCGGATGGGACGACCGGGTGGCGTCGATGCTGGTCAAGGCCGAGGGCGACGCAAGCAAGTGGGCCCTGTTCCGCCGCCGCCGTGACCCGGTGTGGGTGGACGGGCGGGTCGCACTGCTCGGCGACGCCTGCCACGCGATGCTCCCCTACCAGGCCCAGGGCGCGTCCCAGGCCATGGAGGACGCCGCGGTGCTGGCCGAGGAGCTGGGCGCGGTGACCAGGGACGGGATCGACGGGGCGCTGATCCGCTACGTTTCCCGCCGGGCCACTCACGCCGGCATGGTGCAGGACGCGTCGCTGGAGAACATGCGCTTCTACCACCTGCCCGACGGCCCCGAGCAGCGCGAACGGGACGAGCACCTCCGCGATTTCCGCGGCGAGTCCGACGTCTCGTACGACTGGCTATGGGGCGGCACGCCGCTGAACGACCCGGACCTCGAGTCCCACTCCTATCCGTTCGCACGCTGAGTCATACAGGAGCACTCCATGCGTACTGGCGACCAGATCGTCCAGGACCTCCCGTGGAAGTGGGGGGTCCAGGGCCGGATCTTCGTCATCGGCGGTCTCGGCTACATGTTCGACGCCTGGGACGTCGCTCTGAACGGCTTCCTCACCCCGCTGCTGGGCACCGAGTTCGGGTTGTCGACCGGCCAGCGCGGCCTGGTGGGCACCGCGAACCTCGTCGGCATGGCCGTCGGGGCGGTCGCCTGGGGCACCATCGCCGATCGGATGGGCCGCAAGAAGGCCTTCTCGATCACCCTGGCGATCTTCGCGCTCTTCTCCGTGCTCGGGGCGCTCTCGCCGAACTGGGAGGTGTTCCTCGTCCTGCGCTTCCTGGCCGGTGTCGGCCTGGGCGGGTGCATCCCGGTGGACTACGCGATCGTCAGCGAGTTCTCCCCGCGCAAGCAACGCGGCCGCGTGCTGGCCGCGATGGACGGCTGGTGGCCGATCGGCGCGACACTGGCCGGCGTGACGGCGACGTTCCTCGTGCCCGTCGCCGGCAACTGGCGCTGGATGCTCACGCTGATGGTGCTGCCGGCGGTGCTGCTGTTCTGGGTGCGTCGCGGGGTGCCGGAGTCGCCGCTGTACCTGGCCCGCACCGGCCGCGAGGCCGAGGCCCGCGCGGTGATCGACGAGCTGGTGACCGCCACCGGTGCCACGCCGGAGCCGTACAAGATCGCGGCCGTGCCGGCGGCCACCGGGCCGCGGTTCAACGGGCTCACCGCGGCGTTCGACCAGCTCCGCCGCGTGTGGGCGTTCAACCCGGTGATCACCGGGGTGGCGTGGTCGCTGTTCGTGTCGGTCATGGTCGTCTACTACGCGGCGCTGAACTGGATGCCGTCGATCCTGCGTTCGCAGGGCATGGGCGAGGTGGCCGCGTTCGCCTCCACGACCGTGATGAACGCGGTCGGCATCCTCGGCGTCATCACGTCGGTGCTGCTGGTCGAGGTGGTGGGCCGCAAGTGGGTCATCGGGGTGGCCGGCCCGCTCGCCGCGTTCTCCCTCGTGGTGTTCTCGCTGGTGATGGCCGTGCCGACAGCAGCCATCGCGATGATCGCGGTGTTCGGGTTCTTCGCGCTCGTCGTGATCCCGGTGATGTACGCCTACGTGTCGGAGCTCTACCCCACCGAGCTGCGCGCGAGCGGGTTCGGCTGGGCGTCGTCGATGAGCCGGGCCGTGACGGGCTTCGTGCCGCTGATCTTCGGCACGGTGCTGTGGCCGCTGCTGGGCCTGCCGCTCACGTTCACGCTGATGACGGTGATCGTGCTCGCCGCCGTGGCCTACATGGCGATCGCCGCGCCGGAGACCCGGGGCCGTGAGCTGGACCGGATCGTCGAGCCCGTCGATCCTGCGGCGGTGGAGACCGTCCGCTCGTGAAGCCCGCCGCCTTCGACTACCACCGCGCCCGCTCCCGGGCGGGCGCGGTGGAGCTCCTCACGGAACTCGCCGACGAGGAGCCGAAGATCATCGCCGGCGGGCAGAGCCTCGTCGCGATGATGAACTTCCGGCTCGCCCGGCCCGGCCACCTCGTCGACATCACGGGCATCGACGATCTCGCGGGCATCTCGCACGACGGGGACGAGCTGCGCATCGGCGCCCTCACCACGCACCGCGCGGTGGAGAAGGCGAGGCTGGGCGTCCTGTCGGAGGCGATGCGCTGGGTGGGGCACCTGCCCATCCGCACCCGCGGCACCGCCGGCGGCAGCATCGCACACGCCGACGCGACCGCGGAGTGGTGCATGCTCGCCGTGCTGCTGGACGCGCGCATCCGGGTACTGGGCCCCGCGGGCGAGCGGGAGATCGCCGCCGGCGACTTCTTCCTCGGCCCGTTCTGGACGGCGCTGGAACCTGACGAGCTGATCGTCGAGCTCACCTTCCCGTGGCCGCTCCCCCGCGCTGCCCTCACCGAGTACGCCGACCGCCGCGGCGACTTCGCCATCGTGGCTGCGGCCGTCGACGTCGACCGCGGAAGGACGGTGCTGGGCGGCGTCGCCCCCGTCCCGCTGCTGGTGGAGAGCGTGGACGCGGAGGAGATCGCGCAGGGCCTGGAGCTGCGCGACGAGCCAGGCATCAGCGCCCACTACCGCCGCGGTCTGGCCCGGACGCTCGTGCAGCGCGCGGTCGCGGAGGCGTCCCGATGACGGCTCACGCACAGGTTCATGTGCCCGCGCACATGGTCGACCGTGTGCGCGGGCACCTCACGGTGTGCGCGAGCGGAGGGTCCGATGACTGAGCCACATCTGCGCCGCGACGGGTCCTGGGTCGGGGCGTCCGTGCCCCGGCGCGAGGATCCACGGCTGCTCGCCGGCCGCGGCCGGTTCGTCGACGACATCCACCTGGCCGGGATGCTGCACGCGGCGTTCGTGCGCAGCTCGGAGGCGCACGCCGAGATCGTGTCCGTCGATCTGACGGAGGTGCGCGAGGTCCCCGGTGTGGTGGCCGCCTTCGACGCGGCCGACCTGGAGCTGCACGACATCGTGGCGCTGCTGGACCGCCCGGCGCAGGAGTTCGTGCCCACGGCGATGCCGGTGCTGGCCAAGGACAAGGTGCGCTACGTCGGCGAGCCGATCGCGATCGTGATCGCCCGCGATCCCTACACGGCAGAGGACGGGCTGGAGGCCGCGGTCGTCGAGTACGCGCCGCTGCCGCCCGTCGTGAGCGAGGACGCGGCGCTGGCCGACGGCGCCGCGCTCGTGCACGAGGAGGCGCCGCGCAACACGCTCGTCGACGTGTCGCTGTTCGCCACCGAGGGCATCGACGCGATGTTCGACGGGGCCCACACCGTTGTCGAGGTGGGCTCCCGCACCGGCCGGCAGAACGCGCTACCGCTGGAGACGCGCGGTGTGGTGGCCGAGTGGGACGACCGCGACGAGCAGCTGCGCGTGCAGACCTGCACGCAGGTGCCCCACCAGGTGCGCACGGTGCTCGCGAAGAGCGTCGGCCTCCTCGAGAAGCAGGTCCGCGTGATCGTGCCGGACATGGGCGGCGGCTTCGGCCAGAAGTGCGTCGTGGGCCGCGAGGAGATCGCCGCAGCCGCAGCCGCCCTGCGGCTGCGCAAACCCGTGAAGTGGATCGAGGACCGGCACGACGCGCTCACCGCGTCGTTCCTGGCCCGCGAGCAGCGCTACGCCGTGCGCGCCGCGTTCGACGAGGACGGCGCGATCCTCGCCCTGGACGCCGACGTCGTCTGCGACATGGGCGCCTACTCCTGCTACCCGTTCACGGCGGGCATCGAGCCGTTGATGGCCTCTGCGGAGATGCCGAGCGTCTACCGGATCCCGGCCTACCGGGTGCGCGGGCGCGCGATCACCACCAACAAGGCGCCGACCGCGCCGTACCGCGGGGTGAGCCGGCCGCAGTACGTGATGGTGATGGAGCGGGTCATGGAGAAGGCCGCCCGCGCCCTCGGGATGGACGCGGTGGAGCTGCGGCGCCGCAACGTGATCACCGACTTCCCGTACCGCGGCATCAACGGGATCACCTACGACCCCGGCTCCTACAGGGAATCGCTCGACCTCTGCGAGCAGGTCCTGCGCGAGGAGGGCTGGTTCGACCGCCGCGGCGCCGACCCGGCCGTCGGCATCGGCTTCGCCTGCTTCTCCGAGCGCACCGGGTACGGCTCCGGCGCGTTCGCCCAGCGGAAGATGCAGGTCGTACCCGGGTTCGACGTGTCGGAGATCCGCATGGACCTCGACGGCACCGTCTCCGTCACCAGCGGCACGCTGTCGCACGGTCAGGGCCACGAGACGACGATGGCGCAGCTCGCGGCCGACCGGCTCGGCATCCCCTACGGACACGTCAAGATCGTGCAGGGCGACACCGACCGCATCCTGTACGGCTGGGGCTCCTTCGCGTCGCGGTCGATCACGATCGGCGGCAGCGCGGTGGCGGCGGCATCGGTGAAG
The DNA here is from genome assembly GCA_963727745.1 of uncultured Actinomycetota bacterium. Classification (GTDB taxonomy): domain Bacteria; phylum Actinomycetota; class Actinomycetes; order Mycobacteriales; family Pseudonocardiaceae; genus Pseudonocardia. Next base: position 46,218 of record CAVSHL010000015.1, on the reverse strand, counting down.
CTCGGCGAGCAGCTGCGGGAGATCGCGGCGCACCTGATGGACGTCGACATCGACTCCACACAGCTGGACGGCGACGGCGGGGTACAGGCTGGCGACCAGCGATTGTCGTTCGCCGAGATCGCCGACGTGGCCTACCTGAGGTCGCACCTGCTGCCGAAGGGCGTCGGACCGGGCCTGACGGCCACCGCCAGCTTCGACGTCGGCGGCGACGGCACGTTCTCCAACGCCACGCACGGCGTGGTCGTCGAGCTCGATCCGGGCACGGGCGGCGTGCAGATCCTGCGGTACGTCTGCGTCGAGGACTGCGGGGTGGCGATCAACCCCAAGATCGTCGAGGGCCAGGCGCGCGGCGGGATCGCCCAGGGCATCGCGGGTGCGCTGTTCGAGGAGGTCCGCTACGACGAGGCCGGGCAGCCGCTCGCACCGAGCTTCATGGAGTACAAGGTGCCCACCGCCGCGGAGATCCCGGACGTGCGCATCGAGCACCTCGAGACGCCGTGCGCGTTCACCGCGAACGGCGCGAAGGGCGCCGGTGAGGGCGGCACGATCGGCGCGCCCGCGGCCGTCCTCAATGCGGTGAACGACGCGCTCCGCAGTACCGGGGTGGAGCTCGACGACACCCCGATCCCTCGCGAAGCGATCTATCGCGCCCTGGAGAAGCAATGATCCAGCTGATCGAACTGACCGTGAACGGGGAGCGCCACGACCTCGTGATCGAACCGCGCCGCACCCTCGTCGACGTGCTGCGCCACGACCTCGGGCTGACCGGCACGCACGTCGGCTGCGAGCACGGCATCTGCGGGGCGTGCACGGTGCTCGTCGACGGGCAGCCGGCGCGGGCGTGCCTGCTGTTCGCGGTGCAGTGCGAGCACGCCGACATCCGCACCGTCGAGTCGCTGGCCGAAGCCGACGGTTCGCTCAACGACCTGCAGCAGTGCTTCGTGGAGCACCACGGCCTGCAGTGCGGGTTCTGCACTCCGGGGATGTTGATGCTCGCCGAGGGGTACCTCGCCGACGAGCCGGCGGCGACGAAGGACGAGATCCGCGAGGTGGTGGCCGCCAACCTGTGCCGCTGCACGGGCTACCAGACCATCGTCGAGGCGATCGACGACTGCGCGGGCCGGCGACGGGCCGCACTCCAGGAAATACTCGACGGGAGCAGTACGTGACTCTGCACGGCGAAGGCACCGAAGCGACGTACGACCGGGCCGGGTTCGGTGCCCCGGTGCGCCTGGGTGAGCGGCCGGCGATCGTGGTCGTCGACCTGAGCAAGGGCTTCACCGATCCCGCCTACCCGACGGGCGCCGATCTCTCCGACGTCGTCGCGGCCACGACGGCGCTGGTGGACGCAGCCCGGCCGACCGGCGTGCCGGTGATCTGGACGACGATCGCGTACACCCCGGCCGAGCTGCACTCCGTCGTCTGGCTGGACAAGGCACCCGGTCTGCGCGGGCTCGCGGAGGGCTCTGCCGCCGTCGAGATCGACGATCGGCTGCCTGTCGCCACCACCGACCACGTGATCACGAAGAAGGGTGCGTCGGCGTTCTTCGGCACCGGGCTCGCGGCCGTGCTGGCCTCCTCCGGCGCCGACACCGTGATCGTCTGCGGGGCCACGACCAGCGGTTGCGTGCGGGCCACCGCCGTCGACGCCGTGCAGAGCGGCTACCCGGTGCTGGTGCCGCGCGAGTGCGTCGGCGACCGCGCCGAGGGCCCGGCCGAGGCCACGCTGTGGGACATCCAGGCCAAGTACGGCGACGTCATCTCCCTCGACGACGCGCTCGCGTACGTGGCGGGAAACAAGTGAGCCGGGCCGTGCGCCAGGACGCACTGGCCGATCTCGCCGACGTCGCAGCCACCTCGCGCTGGGTGCGGTCCGGGGACTTGCGGTTGCACGTCCTCGACTACGGCGGCGACGGCGTACCGCTCGTCGTGCTGCCGGGGATCACCAGCCCGGCGATCACGATGGACTTCGTGGCCCGCGAGCTGCGCGATCTCGCGCGGCCGATCGTCGTCGACGTGCGCGGGCGGGGTCTGTCGGACCCCGGCCCGTCGTACACGCTCGACGACTACGCCGAGGACGCGCTGGCCGTCCTCGACGACCTCGACGACCCGCTGGTGCTCGGCCACTCGATGGGTGCCCGCATCGCCGCCGTGACGGCCACCCGCCGGAGGTTGCGCGGCACGGTCCTCGTCGATCCGCCGATGAGCGGGCCCGGCCGCGGCCCGTACCCGACCTCGCTGGCCGCGTTCCTCGGGCAGCTGACCGAGGCGCACCGGGGCACCGACGCCGACGAGGTGGCGCGGGCGTGGCCGCGCTGGCCGCGGCGTGAGCAGGAGCTGCGGGCCCGCTGGCTCTCCAGCTGCGACGAGGCGGCGATCGTCGCCACCCACGAGGGCTTCGAATCCGAGGACTTCTTCGACACCTGGCCGACCGTCCCCGCCCCCACCACCCTGCTCTACGGCGCCGACTCCCCCGTCGTCACCGCGGACGGGGCGGAGGAGGCCGCGGAGGCCAATCCTGCCGCCGCGCTCGTCGCGATCCCGGACGCCGGGCACATGGTGTTCTGGGACAACCCGGACGCGGCCCTGCGCTTGCTCCGCGAATCGCTGCAAACCGTCATCTGAAGGCGGACGCGTTGTCGTGGGCCCAGTCGGCGAACGTCGATGCCGGTCGGCCCAGGAGGTCTTCCACCGTGGACGTCGTCGGGCCCGGGCGTTCGCTGTAGTCGGCCAGGGAGCCGAGGAGGCGGGCCGGGACCTCCTCGGGCAGTCCCTGCGCGAGCATGCCCTGGCGCACCTGGTCGGGCGGGAGCTCCTGGAAGGTCAGCGTCCGGCCGATGGCGGCGCCGAGCAGCCGCACCTTCTCGTGCTGGTCCAGTGACTGCGGCCCGGTCAGCGTGTGGACCGACCCCGCGTGCGCGCTGTCCCGGAGGGCTTGCACGGCGACGGCGGCGATGTCGGCCTCGTGGATCGGCGAGGTGGCGGCGCGGCCGTACGCACCGCGCACCACGTCGCCTGCCTTGATCTGTGGGGCCCAGGCCAGCGCGTTGGCGGCGAAGTCGGCCAGGCGCAGGACCGTCCACTTCATGCCCGAACGCCTGACGAGGTCCTCGGCGCGCGCGAACTGCGCGGCGAAGCGGGCTTCCCCCGCCGGGTACTCGACGGTGGTGGCCGACAGCAGCACCACACGCTGCACGCCCTGCTCGGCGGCCAGCGTCAGCAGTTCGCCGAGGCCGGGGCCGGTGGCGCGTGGGCTGATCTGCAACGCCTCGACGCCCTTCAGCGCCGGCTCGAGCCACTGCGGACGGAAGAGGTCGCCGCTGACGATCTCCACGCCGTCGGGAAGCGGTGTGCTGTCGGGGCCGCGGGTGACCGCGGCGACGGCAGTGCCGTCCTGCAGGAGCTGCTCGAGCACGTGGCGCCCCACGACGCCGTTCGCTCCGGTGATGAGGATCATGATGGTTCCTTCTGCTCGACGGGTGGTGGGGCGTCAGACGGTGGTCGTGCGGGGCTCGTCCGCCAGCAGGATGTGGCGGCGTCGGACCGGGACCATCGACGTCGGGTGCGACATGCTCCAGGCCGCGGCCCGGCAGATGGCCTCCTTGATGCGGACGGCCGTCCGGCCGGTGACCGCGGACGGCTTGGGCCGGTCGTCGGCCGTCACCCACTGCATGATCGCGTCGCGACGGCCGAGGCTGATGCACTGGCCGGTGTAGCCGATCTTGTTCGGAGGGACCGGCCGTCCGGTCAGGCGGGCGGCGATGGCGTCGGCGGCCTGGTAGCCGGTGGGGACTCCCGAGGCGCAGGACATCCGCAGTGGCGTGCCGCTCCCGCCCGCGGCGTGCGCGGCATCACCGACGGCGTAGACGTCGGGATGCGAGACCGACCGCATCGTGTCGTCGACGACGATCTGCCCCGTTGCCGACACCTGCAGGGTCGTCGCCGCGGCGACGGGATGGACGGCAAAGCCGGCCGTCCAGACGGTCACCTGGGCCGGGATCGCCCGGCCCTCGGCCGTGACCGCGCCGGTCGGCTCGACGCGCGCGATGTCGGTGTGCTCGTGCACGGTGATGCCGAGCCGGTCGACCGCCGCGCGCAGGTGGTGCCGGGCCTTGTCGCTCAGCCAGTCGCCGAGGCCGCCGCGGGCGGCGAGCGCGACCTGGAGATCCGGCCGGGCTTCGGCGATCTCGGTGGCGGCTTCGATGCCGGTGAGGCCACCACCGACGACGAGCACGGTGGCGCCCGCGGCGAGGTCGGCCAGTTGCGCGCGCAGCCGCAGCGCGGACCGCTTGCCGGCGATGTCGTGGGCGTGCTCGGTGACGCCGGGAACCCCGCAGTCGGCTGCGGCGCTGCCCAGTGCGTAGACCAGCGTGTCGTAGGCGATCTCGCCTGGGCCGTCCGCGCCGACGATGTCGACGGTCTTGCGGTCGACGTTTACGGCGGTGACCCGCGCCAGCCGCACCTGCACGCCGGTGCCCGCGAAGACGTCGGTCAGCGGGCGTGGCTTCAGGTCCTGGCCGGTCGCGAGCTGGTGCATCCGGACGCGCTCGACGAACTCGGGATCGGCGTTGACGAGGGTGATCTCGGTGTCGGCGGGGTGCAGCCGTTTGGCCAGGCGCGCGGCGGCGTTGGCTCCGGCGTACCCGGCCCCGAGAACGACGATCTGGTGCTTCATGGTGTCCCTCATCCCTGTCTGGCTGGTGTCGTGTCCTGAACCGGGCAGCGGCACGAAACCTGACAGGGCGCGAGAGTGATCCAGGTCACCAGTCGTCGGCGAGTGGTCCCTCGTGGTCGGAAGCAGCCCACTGGCGCGTCGCGCGTTCGAGCTTGGCCGGGTTCGCCTGGGTGTGGACGGCCGCGATGCCCTCGGCGGTCACGTCCAGGGAGAGGACGGCGGCCACCCGGTCGCCGACCACCAGCACCAGCGCGGGTACGCCGTTGGCGACCGCGGCGAACAGGTCGGGTCGACCGCCGATCGACTCCCACTTGGCCTCGCTGGGCTTGACCAGCCCGCACAGGAACCGCGCCACCCGCAGTGCACCGGCGATCGGCACCGGCAGCGAGAAGACCACGCCGCCACCGTCACCGGCGTGGACCGCGTCGTCGGTCAGCATCTTCACCAGCGCGTCGGTCCGGCCGCTGAGCGCCGCGGCGAGGAACTCCTCGACGATCCTTCGGGCCGCGGCCGCGTCGACCGCCACCCGGGGCGGTCGGCGGCGAGGTGCTGCTTGGCCCGCCGGTAGATCTGCTGGCAGTTCGCCTCGGTGAGGTCGAGCACCTCGGCGATCTCGCCGTGCCCGTAGCCGAACGCCTCGCGCAGCACGTACACGACGCGTTCCTTGGCCGAGAGCCGCTCCATCAGCGTGAGCATCGCGATCGAGACCGATTCACGCTGCTCGACGGTGTCGGACGGGCCGAGCATCCGGTCTCCGGCGAGCACCGGCTCAGGGAGCCACTGGCCCACGTAGGTCTCACGCCTGGCGCGGGCGGAGGTGAGCCGGTTGAGGCAGATGTTGGTGAGCACCTTCGTCAGCCACGCCTCCGGCGTCTCGATGAGCTCCCGGTCGACGGACTGCCAGCGCAGGAACGTGTCCTGCACGACGTCCTCGGCATCGTTCGCGGACCCCGGCAGGCGGTACGCGATCGCCTCCAACCGCGCCCTCGACCTCTCGAACACCGTGACCTCGTGGGCACCGACCACCATGGACGGAGTCAACCACCGGCTCAGCGGGCAGCGGCCAGCAGAGTCGCGACCTCCGCACGGGTGGGAGCCGTCGCCGGGCCGTGCCGGGTCACGGCGATGGCCGCGGCGATGTTGGCGCGGTGGGCCGCTTCCAGCACGTCGGCGCCGCGGAGCAGTTCGGCGGCGAGTACCCCGCAGTGCGCGTCGCCGGCGCCGTTGGTGTCGACCACCTGCACCTCGAGGCCGGGCACCGGTTGCGCCCGCCCGTCACGAGCGACGATGCAACCGTCGGCCCCGGTGCGCACGATGACGAGCGCCACCCGGCGGGCCAGCGCCGCGGCCGCGGCGACGGGGTCGGACGCCCCCGCCAGCAGCTGTGCCTCCCGGGAGTTGCAGCTCAGCACATCGGTGCGCGCCAGGGTGGCGGCCCAGATCTCCGCGTCGATGTCGGCGACGAGCGGGCCGGGATCGACGAGCACCACGCCACCGGACACCGCCAGCACCTGCTCGGCCTTCTCCGGCACCAGCAGGCTGTAGCCGCTGACATAGGCGATGTCGTCCGCGGCGAGCGCGGGGAGCGGTCTCACCACGGCCGTCTCGGCACCCGTGCCCGTGACGAACGTCCGCTCCCCGGTGTCGTCGACGAGCACGACGCACACCCCGGAGTCGGCGTCGGTGGTCGGGGGCGCCCACAGCGCGACGCCCTCCGCGGCGAGCGCCTCCCGCACCAGGTCACCGCGGCGGCCGGTCCCGTGCCCGCCCGCGTAGAGGACGGTGGCGCCGGCGCGGGCGGCCGCAGCCAGCACGTTGAACCCGCCACCGACGTACTCCCGCGTCGACGACGCGAGCACGTCACCGCCGACGGGCGGCAAAGCCGGCACCCGCATGACCAGGTCGACGATCACCTGGCCGGTGTGGACGAAGCGGCCCGTCATGATCGGACCAGCGGCACGTCCGCCACCGGACGGGCGCCGCCGAGCGCCGCGTACACCCCGGCCCCGACGACGAACGTGATCACCCAGGCCAGCCCGTTCTCGCCGAACCAGTTGCCGGCGAGTGGCCCGGTGAACCACGGATCGGCGGACGGGCCGAGGGTGGCGAACAGGTAGCCCACGACGATGGCGAGCGCCCACGCCCCGAACGCGCGCCATGCGACGCCGCCGCGGTACCAGTAGGCGCTGGTGCGGCCGGTGTCCATCAGCGCGGCGGGGTCGTAGTTGCGGCGCTTCACCATGTCGACGGCGAAGACGCCAACCCAGGCCGTGATCGGCACCGCGAGCGCGCTGATGAAGGCGATGAACGGGCCGTAGAACCCGTCGGCGATCAGGATGAAGTAGATCGCGCCGGCGAAGGTCACCGTCACGTCGACGACCACGGCGTACACACGCCGCACCCGGATGCCCAGAGTGAGCGTGGTGAGTCCCGCCGAGTAGACCGAGAGGTGGTTGGACAGCAGCAGCCCGCCGAACGCCGCGATCAGGTACGGCACGGCCATCCAGGTCGGCAGCATCGCGCGGATCGCCGCGACCGGGTCGCCCGCGTCGGCCAGCGTGGGATCGCCGGCGGCGAGCAGGCTGCCCAGCGAGATCAGCAGTACCAGCGGGATCCCCGCGCCGGCCGCGGCCGATGCCACCAGCGAGCCGGCGCGCACGGCCGGGGACTGGTAGCGCGACATGTCGGCGGACGCGTTCGCCCAGCCGATGCCCGTCCCGGCCGCGATGATGCCGATACCGGCGATGAGCACGCCGACGGGGGCCGGCACCGCGGCGCCGACGGCGGACCAGTCGACGGTCGCGACCAGGAACCCGCCGACCACGATGTTCAGCGCCCCGAACACCCACGTCGCCCACCGCTGCACCGCGACGAGCACGGCATGCCCCAGGCCCGCCACCAGCACCGTCAGCAGCTCGAACACCGCGATGGCGATGATCGTGAGCACCGGGTGCTCCTTGGCCTCCGGTGTGGTGCCGAGCAGGATCGTGGCCAGCGACAGCAGCGCGAACGCCGCCGTGGTGGTGTTGACGGTCTCCCACCCCAGCCGCGAGAGCAGCGAGACCAGCGTCGGGCCGATGTTGCCGCGGGCGCCGAACGTCGCGCGGGAGAGCGTGAGCCCCGGCGCGCCGCCGCGACGGCCGGCGATGGAGATCGCACCGACGATCGCGAACGAGCCGACGGACCCGACCACTGCCGCGATGACGGCCTGCCAGACCGTCATGCCCATCGCGACGAGCGTCGCGCCGAGCGGCAGCCCGAGGATGGAGATGTTGGCGGCGAACCACACCCAGAACAGCTGGCCGGGCCGGCCCGTGCGCTCGGCCACGGGCACCGGTTCGATGCCGCGCGTCTCGAGCGCCGGTTCCCGGCTCGCGGGAGTGGTGATCCGAGGGGACGTTCCGGTGGCCATGGCGGCCTCCTTCAACGGGAGTCGACGGGCGCGGGCGTGCGTCGGAGGGCGAGCAGCCCGTCGACGGTCGTGCCGAGATCCAGGTCGTTGACCAGCCGGACCTCGGCGAGCAGGTCGGCCGGGAGTCCGGCGACACCGTGCCGGGCGCCGAGGACGGCGCCGCAGATCGCGGCGATCGTGTCGGTGTCGCCGCCCAGCGAGGCGGCGGTGGTGAGTGCGGCGCGCACGTCCGAGCCCAGCGCCTCGACCAGCGCGAACGCCGCGACGACGGACTCGTTGGCGGCCACCGACGTGCCCACGACCTCGTCCAGCGCCGGCACGAGCCGGTCAGGACGCAGGTCACGGACCCAACCCCGCACCCACCGCAGCCGGGCGGCGATGTCGCCGCCCGCCACCCAGTGGCCCCGCTGCGCCCCGGCGGCTGCGGCGTCCTCGGCCGCGGCGACGGCGGTGGGCAGGTCGGCGCCGGCGACCCCGGTGGAGACCGCCGCGGCCACTGCTGCGGCCGCCGCGATGCCGAGTCCGGTGTTGTGCGTGACGACGCAGGAGTCCACGACGGCGTCCAGCAGGGCGTCGCCGGCGAAGGCGATGCCGACGGGCGTCACGCGCATCGCGGCGCCGTTGGTGGTGCCGTCGCGTCCGGTGTCCGCGACGGGCTCGCCGGCCGCCAGTCGCTCCAGGGCGCGCTTGGTGGACGGCCCGAGCAGGTCGCGGGAGCCGCGGCGGATCATGTCCTGCTCCCAGATCTGCAGGGCCGTGGCGAACGCGTGCGGATCCAGCCGCCCGTCCCCCGCCACCAGCAGCCGGGCGAGCAGCAAGGCCTGCTCGGTGTCGTCGGTGATCGTCCCGGCGGGCAGGTTCGGCGCGATGGGCTGGTCGGGCGCGCCGGGCAGCAGCCGGTCGACGACCCCGTAGCGCGCGGCGATGCCGGCCCTCGACAGGGACTGGGTGGGCATGCCGAGCGCGTCCCCGATGGCCAGGCCGTAGAGGGCGCCCAGCGCGCGGTCCCGGGTGGTCACTGCTCCTCCGGGAAGGTCAGGTGCAACCGGAACCGCTGGGGGTCGAGCAGGCTCACGACGTGCTCGACGAGCCCGCCGTCGCGGTCGCGCGTCACCCGCACGGCATGCAGGAACAGCTCGCCCGGGGTCCGGTCGAGCAGGGTGGCGTCCGCGGCGTCGAGCGGGTCGACGGAGATCCACTGCTCGCCACCGGCGCCGCGCAGCCCGGCGAGGCGCAGGGTCGCGGTGATGGAGCCGTCGACCAGGCCGGTGGCCGGCAGGTCGGCCAGTACCCCGGTGGCGGGCAGGGCGGCGACCTCGATCGACACCGGCCGGCCCGCGGCCCGCCGCAGCCGCCGGACGGTGACGATCGGCCCGTAGCGCCGCTCGACGGCGGGATCGCCGCCGCTGGTGATCCCGAGCAGCTCGGTCGTGACCTCGGCACCGCCGGCGGCCAGTGCTTTCGCCCAGCCGATCTGCTGGTGCAGCGGCACCCCGTCGAAGGTGACGAACGAGCCGACACCGGTGTGGGTGGTGATCAGCTCCAACCGCTGCAGTTCGGCGAGCGCGCTGCGCACGGTGCCTCGGGAGACCGCGTAGCGGGCGGCCAGCTGGTGCTCCCCCGGCAGGCGGTCGCCGCGGCCCAGCCGGCCCGTGCGGATCTCGGCGGTGATGTCCGCGACCAGCCGGGACCGCTTCGAGAAGCCCGCCTGTTCAGTCATGTACATACATGTACAGTGGACAGCTGCTCGTGTCCAGACCGCTCGGCGCATCAGCTGGGCCGTGACCGCCGGCAGTAGCATGCGCGCCGTGGATGCGAAGCCCTCGCCGCCGGCGCCGATTCCGTCGTGACCTCGACTTCCCGCCCGTCGCGGGGCCCGCGCCAACGCCTCGGCGAGGACCAGCGACGGAAGCAGATCATGGAGGCGGCGGTCCACGAGGTCGTCGACTGCGGGTACGAGGGCGCGTCGCTGACGCGGATCGCGGCACGGGCCGACGTCGCCAAGGGCCTCGTGTGGCGCTACTTCGCCGGCAAGGACGACCTGATGGAGTCGACGGCGAAGGCGACGATGGAGGCCGTGCGGGAACACCATCGTCTCCTCGCTCGACATGGACCAGCCCGTGCCGGACATCATCCGCGCCGCCCTGCGCCTGGCCGCCGGGCAGGTCCTGACCAGGCGGAACGAGCTGATCGCGTTGAACCGCATCGTGCACAACCTGCACGGGCCCGACGGCGCCGAACGGGTGACCGCCGACTTCTACGAGGAGACCTACCTCGGCCAGGAGCAGCTGTTCCAGCGCGGCCAGGCCGAGGGCAGCCTGGGCGACTTCGACGCCAGGGTCATGGCCGTCACGTACCAGGGTTCGATCGACGTCATGCTCGACTACCTCGGGGCGCATCCGGACGTCGATCCGCGGGCCTACGCGGCCACGCTCGCGGAGATCCTGCTCGGAGGCATGCAGGCACGTTGACTAATGACCGCACGGTCATTAATACTGACCGCGTGGTCACTAGTGCACACTCCAGTCCGCAGCGCGAGATCGTCGTGAGCCTGCTCGTCAACGCGGTCGTGCCGATCGCGGTGTTCTACGGACTCCGCGCCGCGGGGGTCGACCAGTGGACGGCCCTGCTGCTCGGCCTGGTCGCGCCGGCCGCCAGAGCGGTCCACTCCGCGGTCACGAAGCGGCGGATCGACATGCTCGCGGGTCTCGTCATCACCGCGTTGCTGCTCAGCGTCGCGTTGTCGTTCCTGACCGGCAGCCCGCGGACCCTGCTCGCGCGCGACGGCTGGATCACCGCGGTCGTGGGCGTCTGGATCCTCCTCACCCTGCCGCGGGCCCCGTACTACCTCGTCGCGTTGCGCACCTTCACCGGCGACACCGTGCGGGAGCGGATCGACGCCGCGTGGCGGGATGCGCCGGCCTTCCGGCGGGTGGTGCGCACGTGCACGACGATCTGGGGCTCTGCCCTGCTGCTGGACGCCGCGAGCACGGTGGTGCTGGCGTACTCGCTGCCGATCGACATCGTCCCGCTGATCGGCGCGCTCAAGCTCGTGGCGTTGATCGTGCTCGCGGAGGTGGGCAGCCAGGTCTGGTTCCGCCACAAGGGCGGCCCCTACCTCGCCCAGGTCGATCGATGACCGGGCGCAGGTACCTCGTCACCGGCTCGGCCTCGGGCATCGGCGCCGCCACCGCAGCGATCCTGCGTGACCGCGGCGGCGAGGTGATCGGCTGCGACCTGGCGGACGCCGACATCATCGCCGACCTGTCGACGCCGGCCGGCCGCCGATCGCTGGTCGAGCAGGTGGCGCGATGGGGGCACGTCGATGCAGTGCTTGCGGTCGCCGGCGGCGGCCGGACCGGGATCATCGAGACGAACTACTTCGGCGCCGTCGCGACGCTCGACGGCTTGCGTCCCCTGCTCGCGCGCAGCGCAGCCCCGCGCGCCGTCGCCGTGTCGTCGACGTCGTCGCTGGCGCCCGCGGACGAACGGGTCCTGCAGGCCTGCGCGGACGGCGACGAAGCCACCGCGGTCGCGTTGGTGGCCGCCGATCCCGTGCTGCGCGACGCCGCCTACGGCATCGCCAAGCGCGCGCTGAACGGCTGGGTACGACGGACCGCCCCCAATGCCGATTGGGCGGGCGCCGGCATCCCGCTCAACGCGGTCGCGCCCGGCGTCGTCGACACGCCGGCCGCTGCCTGGATCCTCGCCGACGACCAGGCGCGAGCCGCCGTCGAAGCCGCCGCACCGCAACCCCTCGGCTTCCCGGGACGGCCGGAGTGGATCGGCCACCTCATCAGCTGGCTGGCAGGCCCGGAGAACCGGTTCGTCACCGGCCAGGTGATCTTCGCCGACGGTGGCGCCGAAGCGGCGTTACTCGGCGACCGGCAGTGGCGGGCCTGACTGCGCCAGCGGCAATCAGGCACGGCGGCGGCAGGGTCGGACTGTGCCCATCGGTGGCACTTTCCATGATCGATACGGGTGAGATGGACCTCATGGGGGTTCTGCGCCTCGAAAACCCCCACCACGTCGATCTCACCCGTGTCGATCATCGCGGCGGAGTTGACACACTCCTGGCGGCAACCCACGTTCACATGTGGCGAGGCCCGGCCCAGGTCTCAATACCGTCTAGCCCGCCAGCAACCGTCCCGCTCCCGGCACGACCGGCGGCAGGCCCAGTTCCTGCAGGATGCGGTAGGTCGTGGCGGTGGCGGCCGAGAGCACCGGGATACCCACCTCGTCCTCCACCGGCTGGATCGACGGCAGCGACGGCATCTGCACGCACGCGCTCAGCACCAGCGCGTCGGCGCCCGTGAGGTCGACCTTGCGCCAGTGCTCGCGCAGGTCGGCCGGGTCCAGCCGGGCGACGGCGAGGTTGTCGGGCACCTCGAGCGACAGCGCGTCCACCACCTCGACGTCGGCGTCCTCCAGGTACTCGACGACGGCGTGGGTGAGCGGCTTCATGTACGGCGTGATGATCGAGACCCGCCGCGCGCCGAGCGCAGCGATGCCGTCGAGCAGGGCGCCTGCCGACGAGATCACGGGCGCGTTCGAGCCCTCCGCGCGCAACGCTGCCGAGATCGAATCCTCAGCCGTGCAGTGGTAGCCGGGGCCCTGAGCCATGATCGCGACCAGGCACGCCGTCGCCACCACGTCGGGACGAGCGTCGGCCAGCTCGGCGGCGGCCCGCTCGGCCTGCGCGTTCATGGCGCGCAGCTGCTCGGGCGTGACGTGCTGCATCCGGGCCCGGGCCGCGTGGAAGACGAACCGGTCCTCGGGATGGCGCGCCTCGCGGGCCGCCAGCATGCGCGGCAGCTCGGTCTCCATCGTCAGGTTTGAGCTCGGGACGATCATCCCGATGTGGTGATCGGTCATCGCTTGTTCACCGGTCGCATCTCCGCCACCGTCAGCTCACCGGCGTCGACGATCAGCTCGTCGTCGAGGTAGAGGCTGTTGCCGCGCATCGGGATGTCGAAGTGACAGGCGGTGTCGTTCGGGCCGCCGAGCTCGTTGTTCGGGCCGATCGAGAACATCACGTTGCCGTAGAAGCTGCGCAGCTCCATGCCCATGCCGCCGCCGAACTGGGTCAGCCCGTGCCAGTGCGCGCGCTCGTCGAGGCCCCAGCCGACGTGCGACATGCCGTAGCCGCGGGGATCGTCGAACGACTCGATGTAGGAGCGCAGCAGGTCCGCGTCCAGCCCGGACGAGCCGGCGCCGCCGCGGATGTCGCGGATGAAGCCCTCCTCGATGGTGATCTCCACCGGGGTCTGCACGTAGGTGTTGAACGGCAGCAGCACGTCGCCAGGGGCCAGCACGATCTTCCCGTCGACGCCGTCGTCGGCGCCGCCGGTGAACACGAACGCGGCCGGCCAGTGGTCCCAGCGGCCGGGCTGGTCGGTGTAGCCGTACTCGCTCAGGGTCGGGTAGACGCCGAGCTTGTAGGTCACGTCGGTGCCGTGCGAGCTGGTGATGCGCATGGTCTGCGCCTTGGCCAGCAGGTCAGCCCCGATCTCGACGCGCTCCCGCAGCTCGGTGGTGGGCATCAGGCGGGCGAGCAGCGGCGCGGGCTCGACCGCGGTGAGGATGCGGGTCCCGGCGCCCTGGATCTCGAACTGCTCCGGGGAGAACAGCAGGAACGTGCAGTCGACGACCATGTCGACGCTCTTCAGCGCCTCCACGGCGAGCCGGTTCTCCCGCAGCCCGGAGTCCCCGACCGCCCACGCGCCGGACGCGCTCGCCGGGGCCGGCAGCCGCAGGTGGAAGCCCTGGGCGCCCAGCTTCTGGATGGCCCACAGGAAGGCGTCGGCGTACTCGCCGCGCTCGGCGCCCCTGGTCAGCACCGCGACGGTCTCGCCTTCGTGCACAGCGGACAGCGTCAGCTGCTGCAGGCAGATCTCGTTGAACAGGTTCTGGTCCACGGTCCCTCCGAGATGTCCGAACGGCAGATAGTCCGAACACTGACGATTGCAAGAGGAGGGGCTCACGTCAAGCGCTGGCGCGTGACGAGCGCGTGACGTCAGTAGACGATCACGCCGCGAAGATTGCGCCCTGCGTGCATGTCGTCGAAGCCCTCGGCCACCTGGTCGAGGGTGTAGCGGGTGGTGATGAGCTCCTCCAGCTTCAGCGCTCCCCGGCGCCACAGCTCCAGCTGCGCCGGGATGTCCGCGCTCGGCGACGAGGCGCCGAACAGCGAGCCCTGCAGGCGTTTCTGGTAGAGCACCAGCTCCATCAACGGGATGTCGCCCTCCCGCGACCGCACCTCGCCGAGCCCGACCACGACGCAGGTACCGCCCTTGCGCACCGCGCGCAGCGCCTGCCCCACGTGCTTCCCCAGCGTCACCCCGACCGTGACGATCGCGGCGTCGGCGCCCTGCCCGTTCGTCATCGACCGGGCCAGGTCGGTGCCCTCGGCGATGTCGGCGACCGCGTGGGCGGCGCCGAACCGCAGCGCCGACGCACGCTTGAACTCCACCGGATCGACCGCGATGACCAGCGCGCCGGCGTGCACCGCTCCCTGGACGGCGTTGATGCCGATGCCGCCGATCCCCATCACGATCACGATCTGGCCGGGCCGCACCGCAGCCGAGTTGACCGCGGCACCCCAGCCGGTGCCCACCCCGCAGCCGGTCAGGCAGGCGATGTCCAGCGGGATCGTCGGATCGATCTTCACCGCCGACGCCGTGGAGACGGTCGTGACCTCGCAGAAGGTGGACAGCCCGCACATCTGGCCGACCGGCTGTCCGTCGAGCGACAGGCGGAACGACGTGGGATCGTCCCATCGGGCGTTCGTGCCGAGGGACGCGCCGAGATCGCAGAGGTTCTGCATCCCGTGCGCGCACCACCGGCACCGCCCGCAGGCGGGCAGGAAGGAGAACACCACGTGGTCACCCTCGGCGAAGCCCGTGGTGTTCGGGCCGACCGCCTCGACCACGCCCGCGCCCTCGTGCCCGCCGGCGAACGGCAGGATCGCGACGCGCTGGTCGCCCTTCGCGTGGTGATCGTCGGAGTGGCAGAGCCCGGACGCCGCCATCCGCACCCGGATCTCACCCTGCCGCGGATCGTCGCACTCCAGCTCGACGACCTCGAACCGCCCGGGCACCTCGCGGAGCACCGCTCCCCTGGTCAGCATCCCGTCCTCCTCCTCGGCGACCGGCGGCCGCAGTGATCAGCATGCCGGACTGGCGCGACCGTGCCGAGCAACTCACCGCCGAGCTCGTCACCCGCCGCGTGCTGCCCGACCCGCGGTGGCAGGCGGCCCTGCGGGAGACACCGCGGCACGAGTTCGTGCCGCGCTGGCTCGCGCAGGACGAGCTCGGCCGGTGGTACCCGGTCGCCCACGACGACCCCGCCACGGCGCCCGAGTGGACCGCCCGCACCTACTCCGACGTCCCGCTCGTCACCGCGATCGACGACGAGACCGGGCTGCCGATCTCGTCCAGCAGCCAACCCAGCCTGATGGCCCGCATGCTGGAAGAGCTCGAGATCACCGACGAGTCGTCGGTGCTGGAGATCGGCATCGGCACCGGCTACAACGTCGCCCTGCTGTGCCACCGGCTGCCCGCCGACCAGGTGCACAGCATCGATCTCGAGCCCGCCCTGACCGAGCTGGCCCGGGAACGGCTGGCCGGGCTCGGGCACGCGCCGCGCCTGGCCGCCCGCGACGGCGTCACCGGGTGGCCGGAGCACGCGCCGTACGACCGCATCGTCGCGACGTGCGCCGTCCCCCGCATCCCGACGGCGTGGGTCGAGCAGGTGCGCCCCGGCGGGCTGGTGCTCGCCGATCTCAAGATCGGTGCCGGCTCCGGCAACCTGGCGCTCCTGCGCGCCGGACCGGACGGGCTGCGCGGCCCGTTCGACGCGACATCGGCCGGATTCATGGCGCTGCGCTCCCCCACCGTGCCGGTCCGTCGCGCGACCGGGGCACGAGCCCCCGACGAGACGCTGCGTGCGCTCGAGCCCGACGCACTCCCGCGGCCCCTCGGCCCGGTGGAGTGCTTCTTCGCCGCGCTCGATCTCCCGGGCAACCACCTCGGCCAGGAACTGGTGCTCGACAAGGGCACCCGCGCCGTGCGCGCGGACCGCTACACGGCCGCGGACGGTTCCTGGGCGGAGGTCGACCGGGCCGGGACGGGCCACACCGTCCGCGCCCGCGCCGGCGGTGACCTCTCCCTGATCGACCTGCTGCTGGCCGCGCACGCCCGCTACGTCGCGGTCGGCCGGCCGAACTGGGACCGCTTCACGCTCGCCGTCGCACCGGACGGCACGCACACGGTGACGCTCGACGCGCACACCTGGACGCTGCCTCCCGAGTCGACGCCGGAGTGACCCGTCAGGTCCAGCCGGGCACGACCACCGCCGCCCACACCAGCAGCGGTCCCACCGCGGTGACGATCACGCTGTAGCGCAGCACCTGGCCGTAGTACGCCTCCTCGGTGATGGTGTCCGGCCGGTTGGCGACCATCAGGGCGCCGTTGGTGGAGAACGGGCTGACGTCGACGATCGTGGACGCGACGGCGAGCGCCGCGACCACCGCAACAGCGCTCACGTTCCCCGTGGCGATCAGCGGCACGGCGATCGGGATGATGATCGGCAGCAGCGCGGTGGACGACGCGAACGCCGACGTGACGCCACCGACGTAGCAGAGGATCAGCGCACCGATCAACACCGTCGACAGGCTCGCCGCCCAGATCCCGACGGCCTCCGGCGCGCCGGCCTTGTCCAGGATCGACGCGAACGTGCTCACCCCGGCGACCAGCAGCACCGTCGACCACGCGACCTGCTTGATGGCGCCGCGCTGGTCCTTCGGGAAGATCGCGGTGAGCAGCACGGCCGCGGTGATCGCGGTGAAGCCGATGTTGCGCTCGAACACCAGCGCGACGAACGCGACCACGGCGAACGCGACGAGCGTGATCACCTGGTCGGCGAAGCGGGCCTTGGTGAGCGCCTCGACCGCAGTCGTCGTACCCGCCTTCGTCGCGGTGCCGCCGCCTCCGTCGACGCCGCCGACCCCGCCGTCTTCGTCGGGGGTCGGGTCGAGCTCGATGTCCTCCAGCCGCTGCGACCACAGCTTGTGCCCGCCGAGCGCCACGAACAGCACGATCGCGATGACGAGGTTGACCAGCAGGCTGGTCAGGAACACGGTGATCTCGTCGACCGGCAGGTTGTTCTTGGCCATCACGGAGTTGGTGATCGCGCCGTAGATGCTGATCGGCGAGAAGCCGCCGGCCTGCGCACCGTGCACCACCAGCATGCCCATGAGCAGCGGACTGATGCGGTAGCGCCCGGCGAAGCCGAGGGCGATCGGGCCGATGATCGCGCAGGCGGCGGGGCTGGCGGCGCCGATCGCGGTGAGCACGCCCGTCACCACGAACATGACCCACGGGATGAGCGCAACGCGCCCGCCGACCGACCGGACGGCGGCCGAGACGATGAGATCGACCGTGCCGTTGTTGCGGGCGATGGCGAACAGGTAGGTGACCCCGACGAGGGTCAGGACGAGGTCGCCGCTGATCCCGCCGATGATCTCCTTCTCGGTGAGCCCGAGCGAGTACATGCCGACGAGCCAGGCGGCGACGAAGCCGAGCGCGCCCATGTTGATCGGCAGCAGGGTGCCGGCGATGAACAGGACGACGAGGGCGATGATGGAGACCAGCTCAGGTGACATCGCGGTCCTAGGGGTCCGGGGGCCAGAAGGCCCGGCGGTGTGGTGGTCTGCGCTGACGACACGCTCACCCATTGGAGTGGTGGCCTAGCCAATAGCACACTGGGCCTGCTGTCAATAGACTGCCGGCATGCTCGACACCAACAGCCTCCGCCCGGTCACCCGGCCCCGCCTCTACGAGCAGGTCGTCGATCAGATCCAGGCGTGGGCCATCGACAACGGGCTCCAGGTCGGCGACCGCCTGCCGCCCGAGCGGGAGCTCGCCTCCCGACTCGGCGTCAGCCGCGCCACCGTCAGCCAGGCGTTCGTGGCCCTGGAGGTGGCCGGCATCGTCTCCGTCCGCCACGGCGACGGCGTCGTGCTCGTCGAGCCGATGGGCACGGCCAAGCTCGTCACCGTCCTGCGCGACCACGCGCAGCAGCTGCCCGGGATCATCGAGGCCCGCGACGCGCTCGAGACCAAGCTCGCCGCGCTGGCCGCCGCGCGCCGCACCGACTCCGACCTGGACGCGATCGACGCCGCACTAGAGAACATGGACCGCGACATCACCGCCGGGGGTCGCGGCGTCGAGGGCGACGAGCTGTTCCACGCCGCCGTCACCGCGGCGGGCCGGTCCGACGTGCTCGCGAAGCTCATGCGGGAGATCAGCGACCTGATCCGGGAGACCCGGATCGCCTCGCTCTCCCAGCCGGGCCGCCCGATCGCGTCGCTGGAGGGCCACCGGCGCATCGCCGAGGCGATCCGTGCCGGCGATCCCATGGCAGCGGCGCGGGCGATGCAGGAGCACATCGCACTGGTCAGCGACGTGGACCTGCTCGACTGATCCGCGCGCGGAGAAGTCAGCGCTGGACGGGCCGGAGGATCCCGGCGAAGAAGTCTGCCAGCGCCTCGTGCCCGTCGAGCGGGAGCACGTGCGCGACGTACTGGTCCGGGCGGACGACGACCATGCAGCCCGCCTGCCGGTCGACCCCTCGCAGGTCGAAGACGTCGTCGGTACTCGGGTCCGGGCAGAACACCTTCTCGTAGTCGATCAGGCCGAACCTGCCCTTGCGCGGCAGCAGCACCGGCGGCATCCGGTCGACGGCCAGGTCGCGATGCCCCTGCTGGAAGACGGCGCGGACATCGATCACGGAGTCGGGGTCGGCGCCGGGCGGGGTGAAGCGGCAGATCGGCGACGCGTCCGACGCCAGGAACCCGCACAGCTGCCGGGCGCGGGAGTCGCCGCCCGTCGGGTCGTTGCGGTCGGCGAAGACGTAGATGCGCCAGGCCCCGTCGGCCCGGGCGACGTGCCCGAGGTGGACCGGCCTGGCATCGGCCAACCGGACGACCGGGGCCGAGTGGAAGCGCATGCCGACGGGGAATCCAGCTGCGAGGTGCTGGAACACCGGCTCGGCAGTGATCATCGACGGGGCGTACCTGGTCGCGGTGCCCGCGGTGAAGCGGCCCTGCGCGACGAAGTACCGCTGGAACTCCTCCGGGTCGACGCCCTCCGCGTCGCCGCCCTCCACGACGTCGCCGGACCCGCTCGGGTGGGCGCTGAGCATCGCGGAGAACTCGCGGTCGAAGTCGATGAGCTGCGCGGCGATCTGCTGGCGTTCCGCGGAGTAGGTGTGCAACAGGTCCGGCACGGCTGTGCCCCGCAGGACCGCACCCAGCTTCCACCCGAGGTTCCAGGTGTCGTTCATCGACACGTTCATGCCTTGGCCGGCCTTGGCGCTGTGCGTGTGGCAGGCGTCGCCCGCGATGAACACCCGCGGGATGCGAGTGGCCGGCTCCGTGTCGGGCACGTCGTCGAACTTGTCGCAGAGCCGCTGGCCGATCTCGTAGACCGACCACCAGCCGACGTCCCTGATCTCGACGCGGTAAGGGTGCAGGATCCGGTTCGTGACCTCGACGAGCTTCTCCGGGGTCACGCTCCGGCCGTCGAGCATCTCCTTGTCCCTGACGTTGTCCAGCGCGACGTAGAACCGGACCAGATGGCCGCCTTCACGCGGGATGACGAGGATGTTGCCCTGGTGCGCCGAGTGGATCGCGCACTTGATCCGGATGTCCGGGAAGTCGGTGACCGGCAGGACGTCCATGACTCCCCAGGTCTGGTTCGTCGCGTCGCCGACCAGCTCGCGGCCGATCGCGGCCCGGGTGCTGCTGCGCGCGCCGTCGCAACCGACGACGTACCTGGCCCGGATCGTCGAGGTCTCCCCGGTCTCCTGGAGGTCCTTCAGGTGGCGCAGGGTGACCGTCACCGGGTACTCGGACGAGCCGTCGGTGTCGATCTCGACGTTGCTGGCGTGGAGGCCGTAGTAGGGCTCGGACCTGCTCGGCGACCGCTTCATGTGGTCGAGGAGGTAGGCGAGCATCCGCGCCTGGTTCACGATCACGTGCGGGAACTCCGACAGGCCTTCCTCGGTGTCCCGGATGCGCCCGGTGCGCGTGATGCGGCTCGGGTCGTCCGGGTCGGGGCGCCAGAAGGAGACCTCGTTGACCCAGTAGGCCTCCTCGACCAGGCGTGCGGCCAGGCCGAAGGCCTCGAACAGCTCCACCGTGCGGCAGGCGACACCGTCGGCCTGGCCCACCTCGAGCGGGCCGTCCTTGCGGTCGACCACGACGGTCCTGATGTCGGGGAAGTTGGCCATCTGCGCGGCCAGCACGAGACCGGCCGGGCCGGCCCCGATGATCAGGACGTCGACGTCGTCGGGGAGCCCGGCCGGCCGCTCCGCGACGGAGGGATGGGGATCCTCGATGAACGGGTCGCCGGTCCGGTAGCCGTTGAGATAGAACTGCATCGGTCCTGCCTTCGGGGCGGATGTGGAAGGGCGAGCCGGCCGAACGCCTTCTGCCCATGGCCTGGAAGGCTACGAACGTTCTGTTCGTCAGAAGCGAAGATTCTGTCACCAAGAACGGCGGGGCCATGAAGAACAAGCCGGCGTACGGGATCGACTCCGTGGACCACGCACTGCACCTCGCCACGGTCCTGCAGCAGGAGGGGCCGCTGCGGGTGACCGACGCGGCGCAGCGGCTGGGGGTCGCACCCTCCACGGCGCACCGGTTGCTCGCGATGCTGGTCTACCGCGACTTCGCCGAGCAGGATGCCGACCGCCGCTACGTCGCGGGCCCCGTCCTGCGCCGGCAGGCACCCGTCGAGCCGGTCGCCGAGCTGCGGCGCCTGGCCCTGCCGCACCTGCAGGGGCTCGTCGAGCGGACCGGCGAGACGGCGAACCTCCAGATCGTCGTCGGTCACCAGGTGCGCTTCGCGGCCACTGTCGAATGCACCCAGGCGCTGCGGGTGGGCGACCGCGAGGGCCGCATGCTCCCGGCGCACCTCGCCTCCGGTGGCCGCGCGGTGCTCGCGAGCCGGCCCGACGAGGAGATCGCTGCGTTCCACGCCGCCGCGGCGCCGGATCTGCCCGATCTCCCGACGCTGCTGCGCGAGCTGCGGCGGGTCCGGCGCCGCGGGTTCGCGCTCAACGACCAGGCGACCGAGACCGGTCTGACGGCCATCGGACGTGCCGTGCGCGGCCCCGGCGGTGCGGCGGTCGCGGCCGTCTCGCTCGCCATGCCCACCGCCCGCTTCCGCCGCGACCGGCTTCCCGAGTGGACGCAGCACGTCGCCACGACGGTGTCCCGGATCGAGGGCGAGCTCGCGGCGCCGAACCCCTCCACCTGATTCCGGGACGCCGGATCACCCCGAGGCGGCGGACTCGTCAGCACTGCGATCGGACGCCGCGCACAGCGCGTCGTGCACCTGCACGACGACGGCACGCGTGGAGCGCTGCCGGACGGCGTAGGTCTCGAGCTGGATCGCCGGCTCGACCAGCGGGTGCCAGCTCCAGTCGGGCAGCAGGCGGGTGGCGCTGTACTCGGTGGTGATCGCCAGGTCTGCACCGGCGGTGTCGGCGCACTGCTGCGCGTGCTCGGTGTAGCTCGCGAACACCCACTCCGGCCGGATGTCTCGCTCGTGCGCCTGCGTCGTCAGCTGGTCGTGACCGACGGCGAGCTGATTGCGGGCGTGGACGAGCACCGACCGACCGTCCAGCGCCGCCATCGGGAAGGGCCCTGCCGTGGCCGGCTCGATGCCCGGGCGCTCAGCGACCCCGTAGGACTCGGCACGGATCCGCGTGCCGACCAGCGCGGGCGGTGGCTGCTGGTGGACGAGCGCGACGTCGAGCCGCGCGGTGCGCAGCATCGCCGTCTGGGTCGTGCTGTCGGCGTCGACGAGGGACAGCCGCGCCTGCGGAACCCGATCGGCGACGGCGGCGAGCAGGTCCGACAGCCAGGATCCGGGGAGCCCGGGGGCCATCCCGATCTCCACGAGCTCCATGACCGGGCCGCCGCGGGCCGCCACGTCGC
This sequence comes from uncultured Actinomycetota bacterium, assembly GCA_963727745.1. Taxonomy (GTDB): domain Bacteria; phylum Actinomycetota; class Actinomycetes; order Mycobacteriales; family Pseudonocardiaceae; genus Pseudonocardia. Next base: position 24,123 of record CAVSHL010000015.1, on the reverse strand, counting down.
GGGCCGACGCGACCATGCCGAGGATCGACCGGGCGTGCTCGAACAGCGCGATCCCGGCGGCCGTGGCCGCCATGCCCGCCGGCGTGCGCTCGAACAGCGCCGCGCCGACCTCCCGTTCGAGCTGGCGGATCTGCCGGGTCAGCGCGGGCTGGGAGATCCGCAGCCGGGCGGCCGCTCTGGTCAGCGAGCCGTGCCGCGACACGGCCACGAAGTACTCGAGCTGCCGCAACTCCATGCCGGCAGGTTATGGCTCCGGTTGCGCAAGCGGTATTGGACGGTGCCCGCGCCCGGACCTGATCCTGCTGTCGCCGCATCGAGAGAACAGGGCATCGAGAGAACAGGACGTCGACGATGACTACTGATCGCCCACCCACTCCCATGACCCCGTCGGTCCAGCGCTTCCGCTGGGTGGTGCTGCTGCTCTGCTGGCTCGCCTTCACCATGACCTCGGTCGACCGCGCGACCTGGGGCCCGGCCGCGGGATCGGTGGGCGCGGAGCTCGGGGTGACGCTGGCCGGACTCGGCGTCTTCGCCACCGGCTACTACATCGGATACGTGGTCTCCAACGTGTTCGGCGGCTTCCTCGGCGACTGGTTCGGGGGACGCGCCGTCATCGCGGTGAGCATGGTCGTGGCCGGCGGCTTCATGCTCGCGTTCGGCGAGACGACGTCGGCCGTGGTCGGCATCGCGTTCCAGGCGGGGATCGGGCTGTTCGCCGGTGCCGACTACGCCGCGGGCGTCAAGCTCATCGCGAGCTGGTTCCGCCCGCAGGACCGCGGAACCGCGATGGGTGTGTTCATGACCGCCACCTCGCTCGGGCTCGTCGTCGCGAACGCGATCGTGCCCAGCCTCATCCAGGCCTCGGGGTGGCGGCTGTCCTACCACGTGTTCGGTGCGGCATCGATCGTCGTCGGACTGGCCTGTCTCCTCCTGCTGCGCAACGCGCCGGACGAGGGCGCGCAGCCGACCACCACAGCAGGCCCGGACAAGGAGACCCGCCACCTGCCCGATCTGCGGCCGCTGCTGCACAACCGGGACCTGCTCCTGCTCGGGCTCGCCGGGTTCGGCGCCCTGTGGGGCACCTACGGCTTCATCACCTGGTCCAACCTGCTCATGGTCCGCGGCCACGGCATCGATCCCGTCGAGGCCGGCGTCGTCGTGGTCATCTTCGGGGCGGCCGCCGTGATCGCGAAGCCGCTCATCGGCATCGTCACCGACCTGCTCGGCGGCGGGCGGAAGATCCCGATCATCGTCGTGCTGGCCGGCTTCGTGGCGACGCTGCTGCTGTTCGGCACCGCGTCCACGAAAACCCAGTTCCTGTGGATCGCCCCGTTCCTCGGTGTCGCGGCCTACGTGTACAGCCCGCTGATGGTGGCGCTCATCCCCAACCTGTCGGGCACCCGGCTCGCGGGCACCGCGGCGGGCGCGACGAACGCGTTCTGGCAGCTCGGCAGCACGATCGTCCCGGTGACCGTCGGCGTGATGTTCCAGGCCACCGACTCCTTCCTCGTCGCCTTCCTCGTACTCGCCGCGGGTCCGCTGCTCGCGATCCTGCCCATGCTCTTCATCCGGGAGAACCGGATGCGGGACCGGATCGCCGGCGCCGACCTCCCGCGCTCCGCCCCAGCCGGGCGCACGTGACCGTGCCCGACCCCTTCGACACCATGGAGCGACTCCGATGACCCACGACCACGACGTGATCGTTGCCGGCGGTGGCGCCGCCGGTGTGGCCGCGGCGATCGGCGCGAGCCGGGCGGGTGCCCGCACCCTGCTGATCGAACGCGGCCCCTGCCTCGGCGGCGCCGCCACCCTGCGCAACGTGTTGACCTACTGCGGGCTCTACACGCGCGACGACGTGCGGCAGGTCGTGTTCGGCGTGGCCGAGGACGTCCTCGCAGCGCTGCGCCCGAGCGGTGCGGTCAGCGAGCCGCGCCTGTTCACCGCGGTCGCCGTCACGATCGATCCCGAGAGCGTGAAGCACGTCCTCGACGAGCTGTGCGCGCAGGCGGGCGTCGAGGTTCGCCTGCACAGCCACGTCCTCGACGCCCGACGTGACGCCCACGAGATCCGGGCGGTTCGGGTGGTCGACCACGCGGGGATCCACGAGATCAGCGGCCGGGCGTTCGTCGACGCCAGCGGTGAGGCGAGACCTCGCGCACCACGGCGGGGCCGAGGTGCGCTACGGCAACGACGGCCGGGTCCAGAACGGCAGCCTGGGGGTCCGCATCGGTCGGGTACCGCCTGACGCCGACCTGAGCAGGGACACCATCGGCGCGGCGGTGCGCGCCGCCAAGCGCCGGGGCGTCGAGCCGCTGATGGCCGAGACCGGGCTCGTCGCGAGGGTGCCGATCTCCGGCGACGTCATCGCCTACCTCGTCGACGAGGGCTACGACGCGCGCGACGCGGTCGACACCAGCCGCGCGGAGGCGCACGCCCGAGCACAGGCACAGGCCTACCTCCACGTGATCCGTTCGCTACCCGGATGCGCCGACGCCTACATCGTCAGCACCGGACCCGAGCTCGGTACCCGCGAGTCCCGCCACGTCGTCGCCCGCCGCACGTTGACCGAGGGCGATGTGGTCAACCCGGGCCCCGTCGGCGATGCCGTCGCCATCGGGGCCTGGCCGATCGAGTACCACCCGGGGGCCGGGATCCCCTCGGAGTGGAGGTTCATCGGCGAACCCGGCTACTACGGGATCCCGCTGGACGTGCTGCGCAGCCGCAACACCACCAACCTGTTCGCCGCCGGCCGGGTCGTCGACGGCGATCGCGGGGCGGGCGCCTCGATGCGCGTGATGGGCACAGCGTTCGCCACGGGTCACGCGGCCGGCGTCGGCGCGGCGCTCCTGGCCGGGACGGGCCGGATCGATACCGGCCGCGTCCGCACCGAACTGAACCGGCAGGGCGCCCACCTCCCGGAATCACCCGTCGCAGCGTCTGCGGCGGCAGCGAGATCGCGGTGACGTGATCTGTGACCCTGCTGTCGGCCGCCGGCGCAGGCCTTGACAGGGCGGACATCCATCGACCAAATTGGCTAGGCCACTAGCGCACCAGTCCAACTTTGGTCGAGGAGACTCGATGCCCGAGACCCGCCCGCCGCTCGACGGACTCCTCGTCGTCGATCTCTCCCGCGCCCTCGCCGGGCCGCACGCCACGATGATGCTGGGCGATCTGGGGGCCCGCGTCGTGAAGATCGAGGCACCGACCGGCGGCGACGACACCCGCGGCTGGGGCCCGCCCTTCTGCCGGCCGCCGGACGGGGAACGGGAGTCGACGTACTTCCTGTCGGCCAACCGCAACAAGGAGTCGGTCGCGCTCGACCTGAAGTCCGCCGCCGGCCGGGACGTCCTCACCGCACTCGTGCGACAGGCGGACGTGCTGGTGGAGAACTTCCGCACCGGAGTGCTCGACCGGCTCGGCTTCCCCGTGAGCCGGCTGCTGGAGCTCAACCCGCGGCTGGTCGTGCTGTCGGTCACCGGCTTCGGTCACGACGGCCCGGAAGGCGGCCGCGCGGGCTACGACCAGATCGCCCAGGGCGAGGCCGGGCTGATGTCGGTCACGGGTTCCGGGTCCCGACGACGCGCAGCGCGTCGGGGTCCCCATCGCCGACCTGCTCGCCGGCATGTACGGCGCCTACGGGGTGGTCGCCGCCCTGCACGAGCGCGCCCGCACCGGCAAGGGGCAGGTGGTGCGCACCTCCCTGCTGGCTGCTGTGGTGGGGGTGCACGGATTCCAGGGCACCGCATGGACCGTGGCCGGAGAGCTCGGCCGCGCCCGCGGCAACCACCACCCGTCGATCTCCCCGTACGGGCTGTTCCGCTGCCGCGACGGCGCGGTGCAGATCGCGTGCGGCAGCGAGGGCCTGTGGCGGCGGCTGTGCGCCGAGTTCGGACTCGACCCCGACATGCCGGACATGGCCACCAACGGCGAGCGGGCCGGCCATCCCGAGCTCGTCCGCAAGGTCGTCGAGGACGCGTTCGCCGCCGACACCGCCGACGCGCTGCTGCAGCGGCTGGACCGGGCCGGGGTGCCCGCCGGCCGGGTGCGCTCGATCGACGAGGTCTACGGCTGGGCGCAGACCCGCAGCCAGGGCCTGCTCGTCGACGTCGAGCACGCGAGCCTCGGCCCGCTCACGCTCCCCGGGCCGCCGCTGCGGTTCTTCGACGCCGCGGACACCGAACGCCCCGCCCGACGGCACGCCGCTCCTCCGGTGCTGGACCAGCACGGGGAGCAGATCCGTGCCGAGTTCGGTTCAGATTCGGGGCAGCATGACGACCGTGGACGTTCGCCCAGGCTTGGACACGCTGCTCGCGGAGCTCTGCGACGGTCCGCTGCGCAGCTGGGACGCTCCGGCCGGTCCGCCTCCCGTGGACTCCCCCACCTACCGCGACGAACTCGCCACTGCCACGACCCGTAGCGGCCACGACGAGTCCGTCCGCACCGGCGAGGCGCGGATCGGCGGGCACCGGATCGGCGTGATCGCCGGCGACTTCGCCTTCCTCGCCGGATCGATCGGCGTCCGGGCCGCGGACCGCATCGTCGCCGCTGTCGAGCGCGCCACGGCCGCGGGGCTGCCCCTCCTGGGCGTCACCGCGTCCGGCGGCACCCGCATGCAGGAGGGTGCGCCGGCGTTCCTGCGCATGGCGACGATCGCGGCCGCGATCGCCGAGCACCGCCGGGCCGGCCTGCTGTACCTCACCTACCTGCGCCACCCCACGACCGGCGGGGTGCTCGCGTCGTGGGGCTCGCTCGGGCACGTCACCCTCGCCGAGCCCGGCGCGCTCGTCGGGTTCCTCGGCCCGAAGGTCTACGCCGCGCTGCACGGGACGCCGTTCCCCGCCGGCGTGCAGACGGCGGAAAACCTGCACCGGCACGGGCTCGTCGACGCCGTGGTGGCGCCGCGTGACCTCCGCGCCATCGTGCGGCGGTTGCTGGACCTGCGCAGCGCACCGGCGGCATCGCCACTGCCCGCTCCCCCGCAACCGCCCCCGTCAGCGCCGGACGCGTGGACGTGCGTGACCGCCACCCGCGACCCGGCCCGCCCGGGGCTGCGCGAGGTCCTCCGGCACGCCGACGGGGTCGTCGAGCTGGCCCCCGCGCCCGGTGCGGTACTGGCATTGGCGCGGTTCGACGGGACGTCCTGCCTGCTCGTCGGACACGACCGCACGGACACCCGGCCGGCGGGGCCGGCCGCGCTGCGGCTGGTCCTGCGCGCCGCCGAGCTGGCCACCGAGCTGAGGTTGCCCCTGGTCACGGTCGTCGACACCGGAGGGGGCGAGCTGTCGGTCGCCGCCGAGGAGCAGGGCATCGCCCACGGCATCGCCCGCTGCCTCGCGACCCTGAGCGAGCTGCCGGTCCCGAGCGTGTCGGTGCTGCTCGGCCAGGGCGCCGGCGGCGCCGCGCTGGCGTTGCTGCCGGCGGACCGCGTGCTCGCCGCCCGGCACTCGTGGCTCGCACCCGTCGCGCCGGAGGGGGCCAGCGCCGTCCTGCACGGGACCGTCGACCGCGCCGCCGAGCTGGCCGCGGCCCAGCACATCCGGGCCGTCGACCTGGGCGTCGCCGACGCGTTCGTCGACGACGGCGACCTGGCGGCGTTCCCGGCCGAGGTCGCCGCAGCGATCGGCGCCCAGCTGCGCGCGGCGGCCGCCAGACACCGTCCACCACCCGGCGACGGCTCCTCCCCGGCTGACATCAGCCGGGAAGCAGTGGCTCCCGCGGGCCCGCCGACCGCTGTGCGGCGAGCCACGACTCCACCTCGGCAGGCGCGACGGGCAGCCCCGCCGACAGCACCTCGTGGCCGCCGGCGGTGACGAGCACGTCGTCCTCGATGCGGATGCCGATCCCGCGCAGTTCCTCGGGCACCAGTTCGTCGTGCGGTTGCAGGTAGAGGCCCGGTTCCATGGTGAGCACCTGGTTCTCCCGCAGCACGCCCCGACCGTAGTGCTCGGGGCGCGCGTGCCCGCAGTCGTGCACGTCCAGGCCGAGCATGTGGCCGAACCCGTGCAGCGTCCAGCGCCGGTACGCCGTGGTCGCCGGGTCCAGCGCCTCGTCCAGGCTGCCCGTGAGCAGGCCGAGTTCGACCAGCCCCTCGGCGAGCACCCGGGTGCAGGTCGCCGCGATCTCGGTGAACTCGGCACCGGGCAGGATCGCGGCCAGCCCGGCGTCGTGGGCAGCGTGCACGACGTCGTAGACGTCGCGCTGCGCCCGGCTGAACGTGCCCGAGACCGGCAGCACCCGGGTGACGTCGGCCGTGTAGCCGTGCACGTTCTCCACGCCCATGTCCATGAGCACGACGCCGCCCGGATCGATCGTGGCCGTGTTGCGCTGCCAGTGCAGGATCGTCGAACGCGGACCGCCGCCGACGATCGAGCTGTAGCCCACGCCGTTGCCCTCGGCCCGGGCCCGCCACGCGAACACGCCCTCGACGTGCCGTTCCGGCACCGAGCGGTCGGCCGGCAGCCGCCGCGCGACGTCCTCGAACCCCCGGACGGTGGCGTCCACCGCCTGCCGCAGCTGCGCGATCTCCCACGCGTCCTTCTCGAGGCGCAGCTCCGAGAGGACCGACGCCAGCATGGCGTCGCGTGCCGCGTTCTGCGCCGTGACGGGCAGTGCGCCGGGTGTGAGACCGCCGTCGATCGACGCGTCGTAGCCGCGCAGCACCCGGGCCCGGTCGGATCCGGCGAGCTTGTCCAGCACCCGCGGCAGTTCGGCGAGCGGCGCGGTCTCGACCTGCAGGACCGCGGTCTTCTCGGCCGGTGACAGCCGCCGCCCGTGCCAGATCTCGCCGTCACCGCGGTCGAGGTACTGCGCGCCCGAGGAGGGGTCGGACCGCGGCCGCACGTGCAGGACGGCTTCGTGGCCGCCGGCGCCCGGATGAAGGACGAGCACGCCGTCCGGGTCGGTGTCGCCGGTGAGCCACAGGAAGTCGCTGCCGCCGCGGAACAGGTAGGGCGCGCCGAACGTGCGGGAGTGGATCGTGCCCGTGGGGATCACCAGCGTGTCGCCGGGGAACGCCGCGGAGAGCAGCGACCGCCGCCGGGCCAACTGCTGCACGTGCGGCGCCGGCGCGGTGTCGACGGCGTCCTCCCGCCAACCGGTCAGCATCATGTCGAGGAACCGCTGCGGGACCTGCGCGTCGTGCGCTCCCGAGAGCTCCTCGCGTCCGATGTTGGCCACCCGCTCCTCCTCCGTTCGATGCACCCAGCGTCTCACCTGCGCGAGGTGTCGACGACCAGCATCCGGTCGGCCCCGCGCTGGAACCGGTACGGGACCGGCTGCAACGTGGTCGGCAGCCCGGCGGCGTGCAGGTCGGCGCGCAGCCCGTCGAGGAACGGGACCGGGTCGCCGGTGCCCTGCACGACCAGCGGGTACACCCGCACCTCGCGGCGGGCGACCCGGGCCAGCTCGAGGAGCGCATCGCGGTGCCAGTGCTCGTCGAACCGGTCTGCCCAGGTGAACAGCAGGTGCGAGCACAGTGCGAGATCGACACTTCCGGTGCGGAGCGGCAGGTGCGGGAGTGCGCCGGCGACGTAGCGGCCGGGGCGGCGCGCCAGATCGGCGAGGAACGTCGCTGCCGCGGCCGTGCGCATCCCGGCCCGCGCGGCTCGTTCGCCGTACCAGCTCCAGTCGAAGCGGTCGGCGTGCGCCGCGATGATGCGATCGCCGTCGGCCAGTGCTGCGCGCACGCCGTCGGCGAGCGCCGCCTCACCGGCCGCGTAGCTCGGATCGACGGCGACGACGTCGTCCCCCGTCTCGGCGGCGAAGCTCGCGCCACCTGCGCTGCAGTCGAGCACCCTGCCCGACGACGCACCGGCGGGCAGCCCGAACATGGCGCGGTACTCGGCCGCCGACCGGGAAGTCACGAGCACGGCGCGGCCTCCGCCATGACCCGTTGCCTGCGTCCGGTGGACGCGACCGTCACGAGCAGCGCACCCCCGATCTCGACGGGCACGGCGTACCGCGCGACCTCGGCCCAGCCCACCGACAACCCCATGGCGACGAGGTAGCACGTCAGCAGGCCGGCGGCCGCCTTCCCCGTCCACCTGGGCTGCCATCCGGCGAGCAGCGCGCCGGCCAGGACGCTCTCGGCGGCCGTCGCCCCGACGGCGGCGACGACGGCGACCGGCAGGGGCACCCCGTGCAGCAGCACCTGCGTGTACTCGACGAACGCCGACCAGCTCCCCCACGAGACCCCGCTCGCACCGGGTCCGCCCCAGAGTCCGAACCGGTCGGCCACCGCACCGGCGAACGCGAGTGCGAGCAGCACAGCGACCACCCGGCCCGCGACCGCGGTGGCGCGCCCGAGTGGCGACACGACGAGCACCGCGAGCACGAGCACCGCGGCCACCAGCGTCAGCGTCACGACACCCGGCACCGGCCCGCCCGCGACTATCCAGCCGATCCCGAACAGCACGCCGGCCGCGACCCAGGCCAGCCCGCCCGCCCGACGCGCTCCGTCCATCCACTCCACGCGACCACCCCCATTGGTAAGGTTCCGTACTACTTCCGCCGACCGTACGAGCACGGAGCACGATGGTCAACCCCCTTACTAACCCGTTGCGAGAACGCCCCCTCCCCCTCGGCTCCCTGCTCAACGCCGCCGGACAGCGGCTCTCCGCAGAGCTGGACGACGCGCTGGCCGAAGCCGGCTTCGACGACGTGCGCGCGGCCCACGCGCCGGTGTTCATGGCCGTCGACCCCGACGGCACGCGCGTCACCGACCTCGCGCAGCGCTCGGCGGTGACCAAGCAGGCGATGGGCGAGCTGATCAGGTACCTCGCCGCTCGCGACTACCTCACCGTCGGCCCCGACCCGGACGACGGCCGCGTCCGGCGGGTCCGGCTGACCGAGCGCGGCTGGGCCGTCGTCGAGCTCGGCGAGCACGTCATCGCCGCCTTCGACAGGTGGCTCGCCGCAGCGGTCGGCGTCGAGACCGTCGAGACGGTGCGCACCGCCCTGCACCGGATCATCGCAGCTCCGCCACGGGTCGGGCGCGCCCCCGAGGATCAGCCGACCCAGTAGGTCGGGCGCAGCACAGGAGCACGGAGTCAGGCGTTTCCGGTGCCCACGATCCCGCGCAGCAGCCGCGGGAGGTTCTCGGCGAAGAAGTCGCGCGGGTCCGTCGGCCCCAGCTCCGCCCGCACAGCCCCCAGCACCGGGTAAGCCTCGTCGGTGCCGCAGGACATCTGCCGGGCGAACGAGTCCGGCCGGTCGTGCATCATGGAGATCGATTCGCCGTAGATGTACTGCCAGATCAGTGCGTGCGCGGCGGCGATGTCGCGGCCACGTAACCCGGCCCGTTCCAGCGCGGCGAAGCACCGTTCGATGACGGGCAGGATGAGCGGGCTGGCGAGCCCGTCGACGACCAGGACGGTGACGATCCACGGATCGCGCCGGAACCTCGTGTGGACGTTCAGCAGGATCGCAGTGAGTTCGGCCACCGGGTCCTCGACGGGCTCCGGCACCTCGATCGTGGCCGCGACGTCGTCGAGCATCGCGAGCAGCAGTGCCTCCCGGTCGGCGACGTGCCGGTAGAGCGCCATGGGCGCGCTCCCCAGCTCGTCGGCGATCCGCCGCATGCTCGCGGCCGCGATCCCCTCGGCCCTGGCGACGCCGATCGCCGTGGCGACGATGCGGGAGCGCGTGAGCGGGGTGCGCGCGGACACGCTCGCCATGATCGCACTCCCCCTTGACACGCTGGCCTGATTAGGTACACCTTAGCTGTCGCGTACACTATACGCACGGCGAAGGGGGAGCCCATGTCTGATCGACGCGCGCTACCGGTGTTGCTGTTGGCAGTGCTGTCGACGTTCACCGCGCAACAGGTCCTCACCCCCGTGCTCGCCCCACTGGCGCGCGCGATCGGCCTGTCCGAGGTCGCGCTCGGGTCGATCATCACCGTCGCCGCGATCGTCTTCGCCGGCACCGCGCTCGCCTGGGGACGGGCGGTCGACCGGTTCGGGCGCCGCGCCGTGTTGCTCACCGGTATGGGTCTCGGGCTGGCCGGCATCGCCGGGTCCGCCGTCGTGGCGCAGCTCGCCGTGCAGCGGGTCATCGGGCCGGAGACCGCGTTCGTGCTGATGCTGGCGACGCGCAGCGTGCTGTTCGGTGCCGGCATCGGCGCCGTACCGGTCGCGGCGATCGCGTTCGTCGCAGCCACGACCGACGGGGCCGCCCGCACCAGCGGCATCGGCCGCATCGGTGCCGTGCAGGGGTTATCGCTGGTGCTCGGTCCGGCCATCGGCGGCCTGCTCGCGGCCGCCGGCCTGCTCGGACCGGTCTGGGTGGCGCCCGCGGTGCTCGCGGCCATGCTCGTGGCCGTTGCGGTGCTGCTGCCGCGCGCGCCCCGCCCTGCCGTAGCCACCGATCCGGGTCCACGCCCACCGGCGCTGCGACCATGGGACGCCCGGCTGTGGCCGGTGCTCGCCGTGGGGTTCTGCCTCTACCTGGCCTTGGCGCTGCTGCTGATCGTCGTCGGCTTCCTCGTCCAGGACCGCCTCGAGATCGACGCCACTACCACCGTCGCCGCCACCGGCGCGGTGTTCGTGGCGTGCGGGATCGTGCTGATCCTCGTCCAGGGAGTGCTCGTCCCGCGGCTGCGTTGGCCGGCGACGCGCCTGCTCCGCACCGGCGCACCGATCGCGGTGCTCGCCACGCTCGCGCTGCTGCCGGCCACCGCGTTGTGGTCGATCGTCGGCGCGATGGCCCTGCTCGCCGTCGGGCTCGGCCTCGCCCTACCGGGGTTCACCACCGCGCCGACGCTGCTCGTCGGTCCCGACGAGCAGGGCGGCGTAGCCGGGCTGGTCCAGACGGTCACCGGGACGACCTTCGTGATCGGGCCACTCGCCGGCACGGCGCTGTACGGCATCGCACCCGAGGCGCCGATCGCCGCTGCGGTGGCGTCCTGCCTGCTCGCGACCGCGCTCGTGCTCATCCATCCGGCGCTGCGGATCTCGGCCGTTACCGCAGCGGCACCGGCTCCTGCGCGCTGACCAGAGGGCCGGCCGTCAGGCGCTCCGCGCGTAAGCGCCCGGCGGGAGGCCCACGATCCGGCTGAAGTGCCGGGTCAGGTGCGACTGGTCGTAGAAGCCCACCGCGGCCGCGACCTCGCGCGGCGGCAACCCGGCGAGGAGCAGTGCGCGGGCGTGGTCGACCCGCCGGCTCGTCAGGTACCGGTGGGGCGCCATGCCGAACGCGGCGGTGAACGTCCGCACGAGATGGGCTGGGTGGGCATGCAGGGTCGCCGCCGCCTCGGCGAGGGTGATCCCCTCGACCCGCCGGGCGTCGAGCAGGTCCCGCAACCGATGTGCCAGCCGCGCACCACCCTCGGGCGGTGTGTGCAGGTCGCCGTCGTGCAGGTGCCCGCGCAGGCGCTCCCCGACCAGCGCCAACCGACCTTCGGCCGCGAACTCGGCCCCCGGGCGCACCAGCGCGTCGTGCAGTCCGGCAACGGCCCGCCGAAGGATCGGATCCGCGATCACCGGATCGTCGACGGCGTGCCCGATCAGCTGCTCACCCAGCACCGCGCCGTCCAGGTAGACCACCCGCTTGCGGAATCCGCGCGCCGTGGCGGACCTGCCGTTGTGCGGCACGAACGGGGGCAACAGCGTCACCACCTGCTCGACCGCCAGGTGCGGATGCCGTTCCAGGTCGTAGGAGACCGCACCGCTGTCGACGATGAGCAGCGTCCACGCCGCGTGGGCGTGCATCGGGTACGCGTGATCGGTGAACCGGGCGTGGAAGACCTCGGCGACCCCGGGCACGGCCGGTCGCCACGCCCGCACCGTCGACTGCTGCCGCCCGGGTCCGGACACGCGCAGATCGTACAAGACCTGCAGGTGGCGGAGCCGGTGCACTTGTGCGCATGCACGATCCGACCGAACCCGTCCGCTTCCCGACGAAGATCGCCGTACTGGTGCGCGACGACCTGCCGACCTGGCAGCGGCTCAACATGACGGCCTTCCTGGCCGGCGGTGTCGCCCACGCCGTCCCGGAGCTGATCGGCGAGCCGTACGCCGACGCCGACGGCACCCCGTACCTGGCGATGTTCGGCCAACCCGTACTGGTCTTCGAGGCGACCAAGGAACAGCTCAGCACCGCGCACCGGCGGGCGACGGATCGCGGACTGCCGCTGGCGGTGTTCACCTCGGACCTGTTCAGCACCGGCAACGACCGGGACAACCGGGCCGCGGTGGCGGCGGTCCCCCGGGCGCAGCTCGACCTCGTCGGCATGGCCGTTCACGGTCCGCGCAACGCGGTCGACAAGGTCGTCAAGGGACTCCGCATGCACCCGTGAGGATCGTGCCCGTTGCGCCGAGTGTCCGATCGACCGGGGCCGATGGCCCATCGCCAGTTACGCTCCGGCTCATGACATCGGCCCGCGGCACCGGTCAGCGGCCGGTACGCGTCGTGCTGGCCGACGACGAGCCGCTCCTGCGCACCGGGCTGCGGACAGTGCTGGAGGTCGGCGGAGCCGTGGAGGTCGTCGGGCTCGCCGCGAACGGCGACGAACTGCTCGAAGCCGTCGCCCAGCACCGGCCCGACGTCGCGCTCGTCGACGTGCAGATGCCGGGCACCGACGGGCTCGCCGCACTGCGCGCGCTGCGCAGCCGCCCGCACCCGCCGGCCACCGCCGTACTCACCACCTTCGATCTCGACGAGTACGTCGCCGAGGCGCTGCGCATCGGGGTGCAGGGATTCCTGCTGAAGGACGCCGATCCCGAGGTGCTGGTGCGCGCGGTGATCGACCTGGCCAACGGTGGCGCCGTACTCGATCCGCGGATCACCGCGCGGCTGCTCCCCCGGCTCGCTGCGGGCACGGTCACCCCGGCCCGCCCTCCGGTCGATCTCACGCTCCGGGAGCGGCAGGTGCTGGCCCGGCTCGCTGCCGGTGATTCGAACGCCGCGATCGGGTGCCGTCTCGGGCTCGCGGAAGCTACCGTCAAGAAGTACGTGTCCGCCCTGCTGATCAAGCTCGGTGCGGAGAACCGCGTACAGGCAGCCCTGCTCGCCCGTAGCTGGGAGCAGGACGGAGCCGGCGACGGGAGGCGGACATGACGGCCATCGAGGCCCGCTGGAGCACGGTGCCGCCGGTGCTGCGGCGCATCGTCGGCGAGATCGCCGCGGTGGTGCTCCCGGCGCTGGCCGCGACCTGGGCCGTCGCGCCCCACGAGTGGTCGCTGACGGCGGCGCTGATCGGCTGCGCACTGCTCCCGCTGCGCCACGTCCGACCCGAACTGGCCGTCGTCGGAGTTCTGCCGGCGATCGCCGGCGGCCTGGGCTGGCCGGCGGCCGCGGTCGCCCTCTACGCGCTGGGGCGGCGCAATCGCCGTCCGGCGACGATCTGGCCGTGGGTCGGTACGACCGTGCTCGTCGCGGTCGGCTCCGTCATGTACTACGAGACATTGCCGTGGGAGCGGTGGGTGCTGACGTTCACCCTCACCGGCCTGATCGCCGGCGCGCCCGCCCTGCTCGGCATGCTCATGAGCACCCGGGAACGGCTCACACGCAGCCTCGCCGAGCTGCGACGCGCCCGCGAGGATGTGGTCGTCGCGACCCGGGAAGCGGCCCGCACCCAGGAACGCGCCCGGATCGGCCGGGAGATCCACGATTCGGTCGGCCACCACGCCACCCTCATCGCGGTGAGCGCGGCGGCGTTGTCGGCCTCCACCACCGACCCGTCGAGCCGCGAGACCGCCGAGCAGATCCGCGAGCTCGCGAAGAGCACCATCTCCGAGATGCGCTCCGCGCTGGGCCTCATCGACGAGGCCGCGCAGCGGGCCGGCAGCGACGCCGAGGTGACCGCGCTCGTCGCGGGTGCCCGCGCGGCCGGGGTCGCCGTCGAGGTGGTGCACGACGGCGAGCCGCTCGAGCTCGGCCCGGCGGTCGGCCGCGCCGTCTACCGGGTCGTGCAGGAGTCGCTCACCAACGCGGTGCGCCACGCCCCGGGCGCATCCGTCCGACTGCGGTACTCGTGGCAGCACCCCCTCATGCGGTTGCAGATCAGCAACCCGCTGCCCACTCCGGCGCCACGCAGCAGCGACCGTGGTGGTCGAGGTCTCAGCGGCATCGCCGAACGCGTCGAGCTCGTCGGCGGCCAGGTCGACGCGGGCCCGACCGCAGGCTCCTTCACCGTCACGGCCACGTTCCCGCAGGCCACGACGGCAGCGGCCGGCGTGATCCCGCTACTGGGCCCGCCGGCCGGCCAACCACACCCCGCCTGAAGTTACCTGCCGGTACCCACGAAAGTCGCCACCCGCGGGGCGACGTTGGGCGGTGGCCCTTCACGTTGCGCCCGATGAGACTTCACTGGTCGCGGGCGTTGCACGAGGAGCATCTGCGGCCAGCAAGTGCGGCTACCTGCACCCATGGGGGGAGCCACGACCGGCCGAACGGCTCGGATACGCAGTGTTGTAGGCTGACTGAGCCTCCTCGGGGGCGGCCGGGACGTGGCGCAGCTTGGTAGCGCACTTGACTGGGGGTCAAGGGGTCGCAGGTTCAAATCCTGTCGTCCCGACAGGCCGAAGGGCGGAATCTCACACCACGAGGTTCCGCCCTTCTTCACGTCTGACCTGCGAAGACGCGCTCATTGTCGATCTTGTCGGGCACTCGCAGTTGATCTTCAAATGATCATGATATGTCAACATAGGTTGACAAAGTGGAGCAAAACTGGAGCACCGCGTCCGTGGGCGCGAAATGGGGTCAACGTCTGCTCCAGACTTCTGGGCCGGTTGACGACCGTTCAGGACCGTTGGCCGCAGTTGCGCGCAGACCGGATCGACCCGAGATGGCGACGCCGCGATCGAACCCCAGCACGACAAGGGGTCACGATGCCCAGATCGACGCAGACGCTCCCGACCAAGAACAGCCGGCGCCCGAGGACACCGGATGAGATCGCCCAGGTGATCCTGTTCCTGACCAGCAGCGACTCCTCCTACGTTACGGGGGCAGCGCTCGCGGCGGACGGTGGACGAACCTTCCGCTGACACCGCGGCTCGGACGGGTTCCAACCGTGGTTGGACTGGGTCGAGGAACACCGGCCAACCGGAACTGCACAACGCCAGCGTCGGTAATGAAGACGCGTCGGGCGTCGTGGGCGAGATCTTCGAGACCAGGCCATTCGGCATCCCTCGAAATCCGACAAAGCCGAAACTTCACCTGAGGTCCGGCTCGGCAGCCCCTTGACCTCAAGACAAGGGGTCTGGATCAATGCCCGTAACAGACGGCAGTATTTCGGCTGGTCAGAGGCATGATCAACGATCAAGCGCCTGCACGTGACTCCTCTACTGCCAGGCGTGCCCAACGAAGCTCTGACATGCGAAAATAGACTCTTCGCAGGTCACGCCGGTGCAGCTGGGAGCAGCTGGGAGCAGCTGGGAGCAGCTGGGAGCAGCTTAGGCTCGTTCAGAACGACCTGACGCATACCCGTGCTCCACATTTGCTCCAGGTCGCGTAGTCAATGACTCGCCGCGCGAAGGACGGACCTCGTGTCGGGTGGTCGAGTGGTCAGCTCTCGCGTCAATTGGACTGGCCACACCCACGCTGGCGGACGCGACTGCTGACGCGTCCCAGTCGATGGCCTCGCCAACTGCGGCGGAGCCGTACTCGGACACCCTCAGCACGCCGTGAGCTAGGCCTGTCCCGGGCGGGTCACGGCTTGACGTAGACGCGGATCTCCGGCGATCGGACCGAGCAGTCGGAGACACCCCAGTCCCGCTCGCAGGACTGCAGGGTGAAGGCGGCGAAGCCTGCTCCGAACCTCGACGCCGGGAACGGAACGGAGTGCAACCGGTTACCGCCGGCCTTGATCTCGTTGTGCTGGTCGTTGACCGTGAGGTTGTAGTGCGTGGGACTACCGGCGGCCGGGTCGAAGTAGACCGTCACCGTCTTCGTGCACCGGTCGTATTGAACTCCCAGGCCGGGGCTGCTCTGGTGGTTGTTGTCGCCGCGGTTGGACCAGCGCATCGGCGAGCCGATGTAGCGGTTGCCGGAGAAGCCGTTGGTGGGGGCGCCGTCGTGCTTGCAGATCAGCTCCGGCGGCGGCTTCAGCTCGCCGATTCGGCGCTCGCCCGCCTTGGCGTTGTCGGCCTTGGCCCGGTCGCGTCGATCCGGTGTCACGCAGACGACGTCGCCGCTGAAGGCCTCGCGCCAGACGAATCCGGGCTTGCAGGAGTTCGGGCCATGGGCGCCCTTCGGATCGCGGTTGGCGTCCGCGGCGGCGTTCTCCTGCTTGGTCAGGTCGCGGTCCCTGGGCAGCACACAGACCACGTCGGCGGCGCGGGCCTCGCGCCAGACGAAACTGGAGATGCAGGTGTCGCCGGGGCCCGCTGCCGGGACGAGGTGGACCACCGGTACGACGATTGTCGGCACGGCGGGTTCCGCGGCGGCGGGGGCGACGGTGATCCCGGCGAGCACGAAAGCGGCGACGGCCGCCGAGGCGCTGGCAGTACTGCGCAACATGCCCATGGTGTTCGTTCCTCCGATGAGAATCCTCTAGATCGCTCTGTTGCGGCTGCCGGTGAGCACGGATCAAAGGGGACCATCACCGCCGTTGCTGGTCATCCCTGCTGCATGGCAGGGGTTCGATCCAGCGGAAGCAGAAGGTCCCTGGAAACGTTCGCGACCTGCACGGTGCAGACACCCCGGATCCGTCGCGGGACAGAGCGGCCAGGCCGGTGTTCAGGGCCGGTCGCCGCGGACGTACTTGGCCAGCGCGACGGCGTCGGTGAAGTCGACGCGGCCCCTTTCGGTCACCACCTGGATGCGGCCGAGCCGGTCGCCGACCACGAACTGGACCTGGCCGACGGCGGGGTTTCCGCGCATGGTGTCGTCGACGCGCGTGGGGTGGAACCCCTGCCCGGATACCTCCACGTCGGGTGGCAGCGCACCGCCCGGGGCGCTGCCACCCTCGCCGATCTCCAGGATTGCCGCGGGCCCCCCGTCGTTGCTCCACTGGCACGCGCTGGCGGTCGCCGCACCGCCGTTCGCCGGGCCGCCGTCGCCGAGGCCGGAGCCGGAGAACGCCATCCCGCCGTCGTGTGCCCCGATCAGCCCGGACAGGTATTCGTCGGAGATCGACCCGCAGGGATCGGCCACGAACTCGGGTTCGGCGAGCGAGCCCGGTGTCTGCCCGCATCCCGATACCGCCGCCAGCAGCGCGGCGACCATCGAAATGGTGTACCCGGTCCTCGGCATCGGTCTTTCCCTCCCCTCCTCCGTGGTATCCATCCGGGAAACATCGTGGTCCCGATGATCGACGGCCGTCACGGGTAGTCGACTACCTGACTTCGGTGGCCGGAACCGGCGATGCGCGTACCCGACACCAGGTGCGGCGCGGCGCAGGGGTTCGCCGTCGCGTTGGCCCGCTGCGTCCGCCGCAAGCTCCGACCGACCGACCGACCGACCGACTCGCTCGGGCGATGCCCTTCGCCCGCGGCAGTCGGCTCGCCTTCTCCGGCGATACCTGGTCAGGCACACTACGGCGGTGAACAGCGACCACTGGCCGCTGACCGGGCGTTCGGGGGAACTGGCTCAGGCCGAGACTGCGCTTCGTGCCTCAGGCGGGATCGTGCTCGCTGGGCCGACCGGCGTGGGTAAGACCAGGCTGGCCCGAGAGTTGCTTGTCGGCGCGGATCGGCGGGGGCTGGTGACCGGGTGGGTCACCGCGACCCAGGCAGCCCGTGTGGTGCCGTTGGGCGCCTTCGCGGCGGTGGTCGGCGACACCGACGGCCCCCCGGATGTCTCCACCCTCGCGCGGGCGTCGGCCCTCGTGCAGCGCGAGATCGACCTGCTGGTGGTCGACGACGCGCACCTGCTGGACGAGGTGTCTGCGACGCTGCTGCATCAGCTCGCGGTGTCCCGGGCGGCCGGGCTGATCGTCACCGTGCGCACCGGCGAGCCGACCTCAGGCAGCGGTCCAGGCGCGACATGCGCCTCGTGGGAGGTCCTCAGCTCGGCGGCGCCCAGCCCGATCTCTCCGTCTAGGTGGATCCGCGCTCCGGCTGGTTCCCTCCTGACCGATCTTTCTTGGCGGCGTTCTGGCGGTAGTCGTGGCGCGTACGGTCGATGACGCGACGTTCGGACCAGTGCAGGTCAGCCGACTGCAATTGGCCTACGGCCGGTCGGTCAGCGAGGCTGTCCGCGAGGTGCACCCACCGGCGTGTGGCGTTGGAGGTCTCCACCAGCACCGTTTGCAGGTCAGTGCTGACACCACCCGGACCAGGAGGGCACCCTAGTGTTGGTGGGAGTTGACACCACCCTGGCGGGCGCGCAAGCGGAGCTCGTAGTGCAGGCCAAGTGGCGGGAGCAGCCCAATAGGGACGCCCCCGAGCGCGTCCGCGATCAGGCCGAACTGTGGGCGGGACAGGCACGCACCGAACTGGAGTGGGCGAAGAGCCTGAGCAAACGACTGTCTGAGGGCGCCTACACCATGGCCGATGATCCGGGTTCGTGGCGAACGGTCCACGATCCCCTCAAGATGCGCGCCTAATCAACCTTGACTAGACGTTTCCTCCTCGTGTACTCTGGTCCAGTAGTCAAACTGGACTAGTCTCTACCAATCCGTTCGCAACACCGGGAGAAGGACTCGAACCCATGGGAGAGCTCGCGATCGAGACGAGAGGGTTGAGCGGAGGTGGGCGCCTGTCGGCTACGAAGCTCCTGGTACTCGGTATCGTGCACCTCTCCGGCGGCGCGCATGGTTACCAGGTGCGGTCCGAACTGCAGAGCTGGGGTGCGGAGAGTTGGGCCAAGATCAAGCCCGGCTCGATTTATCACGCGCTGAAGAAGGCGGCGGCTGATGGCCTCCTCACCGAACACGCCGAGCCGGGCAGCTCTGGGCCGGAGCGCGTTCTGTACCGCGCGACAGCTCGGGGACGTGACGAGATGGTCGAACTGGTCCGCGACGGTCTGCGGCGCACCCACGACCCGGACATGCTCAACGCGTCCATCGCCATGTTGCCCATGCTGACCAGGACAGATGCCATCGCACAGGTTAACGAGCGGGTCGCGCGCCTGGAAGCGGAGCTCGTAGTGCAGGCCAAGTGGCGGGAGCAGCCCAATAGGGACGCCCCCGAGCACGTCCGCGATCAGGCCGAACTGTGGGCGGGACAGGCACGCACCGAACTGGAGTGGGCGAAGAGCCTGAGCAAACGACTGTCTGAGGGCGCCTACACCATGGCCGATGATCCGGGTTCGTGGCGAACGGTCCACGATCCCCTCAAGATGCGCGCCTAATCAACCTTGACTAGACGTTTTCGTCCTCATCTACTCTGGCCAAGTAGTCAAACTTGACTAGTCTCTACCAATCCGTTCGCGACACCGAGAGAGGAATCGAACCCATGGGAAAGCTCGCGATCGAGACGAGCGGGTTGAAGAAGAGCTTCGGCAAGACCCACGCGGTCGCCAGTGTGGACCTGGCCGTGAGCGCCGGGGGCGTGTATGGCGTGCTCGGTCCGAACGGGGCGGGCAAGACCACCACGATCCGCATACTGGCCACGCTCCTGCGCCCCGATGCCGGGGAGGCGCAAGTGCTCGGCTACGACGTCGTGCGTGACGCCCAGGCGGTGCGGAGCAGGGTGGGCCTCACCGGGCAGTTCGCGTCGGTCGACGAGGACCTCACCGGGGTGGAGAACCTGTTGCTGCTCGCCAGGCTGCTCGGCTACTCACGCCGCCGAGGCAGGGAGCGGGCGACCGACCTGCTCGACGCGTTCGGTCTTGCCGAGGCGGCCGACCGGCAGGTGAAGAAGTACTCCGGCGGGATGCGCCGGCGCATCGACATCGCGGCCAGCCTCGTCGTCACCCCCGAACTGCTCTTCCTCGACGAGCCCACGACCGGGCTCGACCCGCGCAGCAGGAACCAGGTCTGGGAGATCGTCAGGGGCATGGTCGCCGAGGGCACCACCGTGTTGCTGACCACGCAGTACCTCGACGAGGCCGACCAGCTGGCCGACCGGATAGCGGTGATCGACCACGGGAAGGTGATCGCCGAGGGCTCGAGCGGCCAGCTCAAGGCATCGGTCGGCGCCGGCTCGCTGCACGTACGACTACGTGCGCCCGAGCAGCGGGCCGAGGCAGAGCGGGTCCTCGCCGGCGTCCTCGAGGTGCCGGTCGAGCCGTCCGCTGACCCGGCCGCGCTGTCCGCAAGGATCTCCGACCCCGAGCGGGTCGCCCGTTCCCTGGCCGAGCTGTCCCGCAGCGGCATCGACGTCACCGAGTTCGCGCTCGGTCAGCCGAGCCTGGACGAGGTGTTCCTCGCCCTGACCGGACACGCCGCCGAGGAGACACCCGAGGAGGATGCCGCATGAATGCCACGTCCGCAGAGCCGGCGTCGGCGCCGGTCGCCGAGGACGCGCTGCGCAGTGTGCTGTTGGCCGGCGAGCGGCCGTCTCGCCCCGGCCCGGTGCTCACCTCGTTGACATTCGGCTGGCGCGCTTTGCTGAAGATCAAACACGTCCCGGAGCAGCTCGTCGACGTGACCATGTTCCCGATCATGTTCACGCTGATGTTCACCTACCTGTTCGGTGGCGCGCTCGCCGGGTCGACACAGGCGTACCTGCAGTTCCTGCTGCCCGGCATCCTGGTGCAGGCGAACGTCATGATCACCATGAACACTGGCATAACGCTGAACACCGACATTCAGAAAGGCGTTTTCGACAGGTTCAGGTCACTTCCGGTGTGGCGACCGTCCCCGCTGGTCGGCGCCCTGCTCGGCGATGTGATGCGCTACTCGATCGGGTCGGCGATCGTCATCACGCTCGGCCTGGTCCTCGGGTTCCGGCCGGAGGGTGGCGCCGTCGGCGTGGTGCTCTCGGTCGCGCTGCTGCTGGTGTTCTCGTTCTGCCTGTCGTGGCTGTGGACGATGCTCAGCCTGATCCTGCGCACGCCGAACTCGGTGGCGGGGGTCAGCATGATGGTGATGTTCCCACTGACGTTCGTGAGCAACATCTTCGTGGACCCGAACACGATGCCCGGATGGCTTCAGGCGGTCATCGAGGTCAACCCGATCACCCACCTGGCGACCGTGGTACGCGGCCTGATGCACGGCTCGGTGCCCGCCGGGGAAATCGGCTGGGTGCTCGTCTCGTCCGTACTTCTCGTCGCGGTCTTCGGTCCCATCACCATGGTCCTCTACCGCAACAAGAAGTAGATCCCGCTACCGCGAGCACTTGGTCGACATCAACTCCGACAACCCGGCCCACTCGGCCAACGCCATCACCGGTACCAGGCCCGGACACGACAAGGAGAGACGCATGAGCACCATCCCCAAGAACAACTCGGAAACCATTGCGCACACGCCCGGGCGGGCGAGCAGCATCGGGGTCTGGATTCTGCAAGTCGTGCTGGCGGCGATAATCGCCGGCGGCGGAATCTCGAAGCTCGCCGGCGACCCGGTCATGGTGGACATGTTCGCCGACATCGGGGCTGGCCAGTGGCTCCGGTACCTGGTCGGAGCGCTGGAGGTCGCGGGAGGGGTTGGACTTCTGATCCCGGCTCTGGCGGGCCTGGCCAGTCTCGGGTTGGCGGCATTGCTGACCGGTGCTGTCATCACCGATCAGTTCGTGCTCGAGCAGAGCCCTTGGCTGCCGCTCGCCTTACTCGTCGTGGCGGCCGTGATCGCAAGGACGCGGTGGTCGCGCACCGAGGCCGTCGTCGGCACGCTGCTCAGGCGCTGAGACAAACCTCTCGAACGGAGATGTGAGATGAACGAGATGGCCTTTCGCGTGACATCAAACGATGGCACCACCATCGCCTACGACAGGGAAGGAAGCGGTCCGGCCGTCATTCTGGTGGGCGGAGCACTCGACGAGGGGGTGGAGAACGCTCCCTTGGCGCCGGCTCTCGCCGAGCACTTCACGGTCTACAACTATGCCCGTCGGGGACGCGGCGCGAGCGGCTTCACCGAGCCCTACGCCGTGGAAAGGGAGATCGAGGACCTGGATGCGTTGATCGCGGAGGCGGGCGGCTCGGCACACCTGTTCGGGGCGTCCTCAGGCGGCGCGCTGGCGCTGGAAGCCGCCGCGGCCGGGTCAGCCATCGACACGATCGCCGTCTGGGAGGTGCCCTACGCGGTCGGGGACGACATACGCCCGCGATTCGAGGAGTACATCGCGGACACCCGACGCGCCTTCGACGCCGGGCGAGACGAGGAGGTTCTCGAACTGTTCATGCGCATGACCGGCGCCTCCGACGACAACATCGCGGCCAGGAAAGCGGCAGGCAAGCAGACGGCGCATTGGGCGGATTCGGTCGCCCTCGCGCCCACGCTGGTCCACGACAGCGTCTTCCTCAACCGCTACCAATTGCCGGCCGATCGACTGGCAACGGTCACCCAACCGGTCCTGGTCACCACCGGAGGACCGATCACGGTCCCCTACATGGCAGGCCTGCCCTCGGACTTCTTCGACCGCGCAGCCGACGAGCTTGCAGACCTACTACCCCACGCTCAACGGGAGACCCTCGAGGGGCCGGATCACGTCGTCGACCCACAGACCGTCGGCCCGCTGTTGCTACGGTTCTTCAGCAGCGAACACTGAGGGGCCCGCGAGGTGCTGCGGGAAGACCGATTAGGCACCGCGCAAGCAGATCTTCGTCGCGCCAGGGACACGGGGCGGACAGGTAGTGTCGAGGTTGATGTCGTCGGCGGCATCACAGGCCTGATCCTGGGCGTGCTCGTCACCAACGTCTCCACCACGCAAGGCCGGGCCGTCGTACTGACCTGGGCTTCAGTGGGACTCGACCTGGCCTACTCGCTGCTCATCGGCTCCGTCGTCGGTCGTACCCCGCACTCCGGGCCGACTCAGTACCGCCCACCGAAGCCCTGCGCAGCACATGACCAGGCACCTCGGTAGGGCCAGTGATTCCGGGCTGTGGTCGCATGCGGTCACCGTTCCCGGGCGGTGGCCCGGTGCCGAAAGTCGTGCCCACGGCGTGCTCACGTCAGGAGTGCCACCGATGACGCAGCCGCGTTCCCGGGTCGACCTGTACGCGGCGATCCGACGGGATGCCCGATCTGGGATGTCCAACCGCGCGCTGCAGCGCAAGCACGGCGTCGGCTTCCGAACCGTGACAGCGGCGCTGGAATCTGCATGGCCGAAGGAGAGAAAGCAACCGCCCAAACGCGGCTCACGGCTTGACGCGTACCGAGTGGTGATCGACGACTGGCTGCGCTCGGACCTCGACGCGCCGCGGAAGCAGCGACACACGGCGAAGCGGATCTTCGATCGACTGCTTGACGAACATGACGGGGCCGGGGTGGTGTCGTACTGGATGGTCCGCGAGTACGTCGCCACCCGACGCCGTGAGATTCGCGTCGAGGTCGGACGGGAACCTGCCAACGCGTTCATCCCGCAAGAGCACCTCCCGGGCCGCGAGGCCGAGGTTGACTTCGGCGACGTCGCCATCCGCCTGCGCGGCGAGCTCGTAACCTGCGCGCTGTTCAGCCTTCGGCTCTCCTACTCGGGCAAGGCCGTGCACAGGGTCAGTGCCTCGGCTGGGCAGGAAGCCTTCTTCGAGGGTCACGTCCACGCCTTCAACGTGCTCGGCGGGGTGCCGACCGGGAAGATCCGCTACGACAACCTCAAGGCCGCCGTCGCGAGCGTGATCGGGTTCTCCCGCCAGCGGGTCGAGGCCGACAGGTGGACCGCCGTCCGTTCCCACTACGGCATCGAAGCCTTCTATTGCCAGCCCGGAATCCAAGGTGCGCACGAGAAGGGCGGCGTCGAGGGGCAGATCGGCTGGTTCCGACGCAACCACCTCGTCCCCATCCCAGAAGTCGACTCCCTCGCCGAGCTCAACGCTATGGTCGACGCCTGGGACGAAGCCGACGACGCCCGGCGGATCGGGTCCCGCGCCCGCACGGTCGGGGAACACTTCGCCACCGAGCAGCCACTCCTCGCGCCCCTTCCGACCGAGCCGTTCGAGACCGGCCGCTGGTTCACCCCGCGCGTGGACCGGTACGCCCAGGTCACGGTCCGGATGAACAAGTACTCCGTGCCCGCGCGCATGGTCGGCCGTCAAGCCCGGGTGCTCCTGAACGCCAGCGACCTGGTCGTGTTCGACGGCAGGACCGAGATCGCCCGCCACGAACGGCTAATGACCAAGGGCTCGACCCGGGTCGACCTGGAC
>CAVSHL010000014.1:0-174938 GCA_963727745.1 uncultured Actinomycetota bacterium | reverse complement strand
GCTCGGACTCGCCCCGGTACCGCACCGCGGCACGGGCATCGACCAGCACACCCTGCCGCCCGACGCGGGCAGCCTCGTCGGCGTCGACGGTGGGCATCGAGCCCGGCACCACGACCAGATCCCCTGGTGGCGGAGTGGGAACCTCCGCCGACACCGGTCGGCCGGCCTGCTGCCACGCGGCCCATCCCCCCGTCGAGCACCGCCACCTGCGGCGCGGGAAGGCCGGCCCAGCGCAACAACCACCAGGCCCGGACGGCGGCCAGCCCGTTGCCGTCGTCATAGGCCACGACGCGGGACGCAGCTGAGATCCCGGCGGCCCGCAGCGCCCCCTGCAACCGCTGCGGATCCGGCAGCGGATGCCGCCCCGCCGGACCGGGCGGATCGGCGAGATCGGCGTCGAGATCGACGAAGATCGCACCAGGGATGTGGCCCGCGCGGTAGTCGGGCAGGGCAGACGGACCGCCGAGCCGGTGCCGCACGTCGAGGACGACCGGCGACGCAGGTCGGAGGCATGTTCCGGAGCGAGTTCTGCAGCGAGTTCTGGCACCCCGACGAGCGGCCCGGAAAGAGTGGTGGACTGTTCGGCCATCGCTGCATCCTCCCCGGTATGGCATGGGTTTGCGTAGGCATCACTGGGTAGCATGGGGTCTTGACGAAAGGGCCCCGCGCGTGAATGAGCTCATCGACACCACCGAGATGTACCTCCGCACCATCTACGAGCTCGAGGAGGAGGGCGTCGTCCCGCTGCGCGCGCGGATCGCCGAACGCCTCGGCCAGAGCGGACCGACGGTGAGCCAGACCGTGGCCCGCATGGAACGCGACGGGCTCGTGGTGGTGGCGGGCGACCGGCACCTGGAGCTCACCGAGGCCGGCCGCTCCCGCGCTGTGTCCGTGATGCGCAAGCACCGGCTCGCCGAGCGGCTGCTCATCGACGTGATCGGGCTCGAGTGGGAGCTCGTGCACGCCGAGGCGTGCCGCTGGGAGCACGTGATGAGCGAGGCCGTGGAGCGCAAGCTCGTGGCGCTCCTGGACAACCCGACGATCTCCCCCTACGGCAACCCGATCCCGGGCCTCGACGAGCTGACCTCGCCCTCCCCGGAGAGCTCGCGCCTGGCATCGGCGCCGCCGGTGCTCGAGGTGGGTCTGCAGCGCCTCGACGAGTTCGCCCGCCGCGGCGGCGGCCAGGTGGAGGTGCGTCGCATCGCCGAGCACGTGCAGAACGACGCGGACCTGATGGGCGAGCTGAAGAACGCCGGCATCGTGCCCGGCCAGGACGTGGCGGTCTCCTCCATCTCCCGCTTCGGCGACGCGGTGCCGGTGGCCGGCGACGGCACACCCCCGAGCACCGTGGCCCCGCTGATCGCGCACGCCGTGCTCGTGCGGACCCGGTAGGCAGTCCGAACGCGACGGCAGCGCGGGCACACCGCGCTGCCGGAGGGATCGCCCGAGGCGGCGCAGGACCGAAGCCATCCACCCGGCTGGGGACGCCGCGACGCGGCCGACGATGACGGCCACGTTCACCGCCTCCTCGTGAGGCTGCCGAGCAGACCGTCGCGGAACTCCTCGGGGCGCGGGCCCCACGCGGTGATGGCCCGCAGCCGGTTGCTGAGCACGTGCCCGGGCCAGGCCTCCTGCGCGCGGTCGAGTGCCACGTTGGCCAAGGCACCGTCGCCCCGCAGCAGCGCCGACACCGCGAGCAGACTCGCCGGAACGGCTGCTTCCGGCTCCGGTGCCTCCCTGCACAGAGCCGCCCACAGCTGTTCGTTGGCGGCCCGCTCCTGCTCGACCTCCGCCCGTTCCGGATCATCGCGGGCGAGCACGGCCATCCACACGATCGCGGCATCGACGACCTCCGGCGCCCCGAGCGCGACGGCCAGCGCGGCGACCCGCTCGTCGTCGAGGACGAGGCTGCCCGCGACGGTGTCGGCCAGCGCCCGGGCGACAGCGGCCCATCCCACTGCCGGATCGGGTGCACCACCGGTGGCGGCGCAGCGGTCGATCGCGGCGGCGATGAGGCGTTCGCGACGTTCGATGCCCGCGAGGTCGGTCGGTTCGACCAGTTCGAGCAGCGCCTCCCGGTCGTCGTGCACGACGACCCCGCCGAGCGCGGCACCCGCCGCGAACGCACCCGCCGCGCCGGACGGCACGGCGCCACGGCACCGACAGGCCTCGTAGCAGCCCCACACGTCGCCGGGGCGCGTGCCCGTCGCCCAGATCGAGCTGTGCTGGGGTATCCCGACCTCACGCAACCGCTCGGCCACCACCGAGACGACCTCGGGTGCGGCGACGATCTCAGGTGCGGCAGTGACCCCATCGTCATCGGTGACCAGGACGATCGCCGCGGCGTCGGGCTCCGCGCGCAGCAACGCGGCAACCAGATGGGTGGCGAAGTGCTCCAGGGAATCGGGGTGCTCGGGCACGGGATCGGGCAGGTCGCTGCGGACCACGAGATCGATCTGCCGTCTCGGCCCGCGCAACGCCACGAGGAGCAGCGACATCTGCGGATGGAATCCGAGCATCCCAGGCAGTGCAGCCACGAGCTCGCCGGGGTCGCGGACCTGTTGGCCGGCGAGTCTGGTGCGGCGAGGGCCAGGGCAGGCGCGGTCGGTCGGCAGGGCCGGACGGGGGCCGGACGGCGGGAAATGAGTCATGGACGCAGGGTGAAGGTTTTCGGAGCGACGTGCTGCCGAGCTCGGGTGGGGCTGTGGACAACCGTTGCGAAGGCCCAGGTCGCGATCCGGCTGGGGATGAATCGAGGCTGGACCGGGGCTGCTGCATCGGAAGTGTCGGTGGGCGGGGCTACCCTTCCGCGCTTGCCCCGCCAGGCCGTGCCCGCGAGGCTGTCCACGCGCTGTACCGACTTCTGAGACGAACTGGCGAGAAGCGAGGACTGTGATGGCATCAGGACCGGGATCAGGTCCGGACACGACCCCGGTCCACGACTACGACCTGCTGGTGATCGGGTCGGGTCCGGGCGGGCACAAGGCCGCGATCGCGGCGGCGAAGCTGGGCAAGCGGGTCGCGGTGGCCGAGCGGCGCGCCATGATGGGTGGGGTCTGCGTCAACACCGGCACCATCCCGTCGAAGACGATGCGCGAGGCGGTGCTGTACCTGACCGGGTTCGCCCAGCGCGACATGTACGGCGCCAGCTACCGGGTCAAGTCGGAGATCACGATCTCCGACCTGCTGGCCAGGTGCGCGCACGTCGTGGGCCGCGAGGTCGAGGTGGTGCGCAACCAGCTGCTGCGCAACCACGTCGACATCCTCACGGGCACGGCCCGGTTCGTCGACGAGCACACGGTGGAGGTCCTCGGGGATACCCGCGGCGACCACCACACCGTCACCGCGGCCAACATCGTGATCGCGACCGGCACCCGGCCGGCGCGGCCGCCGGAGGTGGAGTTCGACGACGCGCACGTGCTCGACTCCGACGGCGTGCTGAAGCTCGACCGGGTACCGACGACGATGGTGGTCGTCGGGGCGGGCGTGATCGGCATCGAGTACGCCTCCATGTTCGCCGCGCTGGGCACCCGCGTGAGCGTCGTGGAGAAGCGGCCGCAGATGCTGGACTTCTGCGATCCCGAGGTCGTGGAGTCGCTGAAGTTCCACCTGCGCGACCAGGCGGTGACCTTCCGGTTCGGCGAGGAGGTCGAGCGGGTCGAGATCACGAAGAAGGGCACGGTCACGTCGCTGGCCAGCGGGAAGCGGATCGCCGCCGACATGGTGATGTACTCGGCGGGGCGCCAGGGCGTGACCGACGAGCTGGAACTGGCGAACGCCGGACTCGAGGCCGACAAGCGCGGCCGCATCACCGTGGACAAGACCTACCGCACGGCGGTGCCGCACATCTTCGCCGTCGGCGACGTGATCGGCTTCCCCGCGCTGGCCGCGACGAGCATGGACCAGGGCCGCATCGCAGCCTGCCACGCGTTCGACGAGCCGGTGCGCGAGCTGCAGGAGCTGCAGCCGATCGGGATCTACACGGTGCCGGAGATCTCCTACTGCGGCCGCACCGAGGCGGAGCTGACGTCGGCGTCGGTGCCGTACGAGGTGGGCCTGTCGCGCTACCGCGAGCTGGCGCGCGGCGCGATCGTGGGTGACTCGTACGGCATGCTCAAGCTGCTCGTGTCGACCGAGGACCGCCGGCTGCTGGGAGTGCACGTCTTCGGCACCAACGCCACCGATCTCGTGCACATCGGGCAGGCGATCATGGGTTGTGGTGGCACCGTGGACTACCTCGTCGACACAGTGCTGAACTACCCGACGCTGTCGGAGGCCTACAAGGTGGCCGCGCTGGACGTGACGAACAAGTTCCGCGCGCTGGAGGCGTACTCCGAGTGATCGGCTGTCAGTAGCCGATGCCGTGCGCGTCCAGCCAGGGCTGCGGGTTGACGTAGCGGCCGTTCTGCATGACCCCGATGTGTAGATGGGGGCCGGTGGACTGGCCGCGGTTGCCGGTCTCGGCGATGACGTCGCCCTCGTTGACCTTCTGCCCGACCTTCACGAACGACCGGTTGATGTGGCCGTACACGGTGATGGTGCCGTCGGCGTGCTGCACGCGCACCCATAGCCCGAACCCGCTCGCCGGGCCCGAGCTGATCACGGTGCCGGCCTCCGGCACGTGGATCGGGGTGCCGATGGGGGCGGCGATGTCGAGGCCCTGGTGGACGGTGCCCCAGCGCCCCCCGAAGCCGGACGTGACCCGGCCGACGATCATCTGGATGCCGCCGCCGAGGGAGATCGCGGGCGCGGCAGCCTTGTCCGCGGCGGCCTTGTCGGCCGCAGCCTTGTCGGCTGCCGCCTTGGCAGCGGCCTGGTTGAGATCGGCGGCCTTGATCAGGCTCGCGGCGTCGGCGATCTGCGGTTCCGGCGCGATGTGGCCCAGCGCGGAAGTGGCGGCCTGCGGTAGCTCGGCCGCCAGGCCGGCGGGAGCGACCTGGTCGGCGGGAACGTCGAGCGTGGCGGCGGCGCCGAAGGCCTCGCCGAGGCCGTCGAGCACCGACGGAAGGGTGCCGTCGAGCGCCTGCTGGCCGGCCGCGGCGATGGCGCCGCCGGCGACGACCGCGGCGACGACGCGCAGCGGGGCGGACGCGGTCAGCTCGGCCAGCGAGCCGACCGTGCTGCCCGCGGCGTGCGAGCGAGGCCGCGCTGCGCCGCCACTGGCTCCCGCTGCCGCCAGTACGGCGGACAGCGGGAGCCCGAGGTGTGCGCGCCGGCCCGAGGGGGAGCGGTGCCGTGCCACTACCTTTCCTTCCGGATCCCGGCTTGGTCGGACGTCCCGTCGGGGGGTCGGGCAGACCGCTCGGGGATGCGGTCTGTTGTCCGGTCTGTCACCAAGCCGTTATCGATCCGGGGGCAACGTTAACTATTGCTCGACGTCGCGGAAGGTCTTGTGTCGACTGTCGAGCCCGCCGGACGGGGCCGCGCGACGAGCGGCGGGAACGGCGTGTCCCGTCAACACGCCGCTGCGGGCCCGCGGCCGTTCACCGCAACGGCCCGGCGTCTCCCCCGATTGCTGCCGAGCGATCCGCGCCGTGCGGTCGATCGGCGACAGCGGTACCTACGAACGGGTGAGCGACGCACATCACTTCCGGGCGCTCGGCTCGCGGGACCGCCCTTCCGACCCCGATCGCTCGTCAGTGGTGGGCCGGGATGCCGAGCTCCGCAAGTCGGTCGTGGTAGCGCGCCACGCCGGCGAGCTTGACGTCCTCGTAGCCGCGCACCAGGTCAGCGGCCTGCGCAGCGGCAACGGCCGTGGCGTGGGTATCCGCTGTCAGCTCGCGGGCCAGGCGCAGCACCATCGCGCGGTAGTCGTCGCGCAACGCCCGTTCCAGCCGCCGCATCTCCATC
The DNA here is from genome assembly GCA_963727745.1 of uncultured Actinomycetota bacterium. GTDB lineage: Bacteria > Actinomycetota > Actinomycetes > Mycobacteriales > Pseudonocardiaceae > Pseudonocardia. The sequence goes on along the minus strand of CAVSHL010000014.1, from coordinate 169,088 downwards.
CTGCCGAACGGGTCGAGGGGCGTGCCGCGCAGCGCCTTGCCCTTGGCGAGCAGGCGCAGGACCGGCCGCATCCACGGCCCGAGCGCGATCTTCTGCTGCCGGCCGGCGGCCTTCAGCACGGGCGGGTGCAGGCGGTAGCGCATGCGGGTACCGCCCGGCACCTCGGCGGCGAGCCGGGCCTCGAAGGCCGGGTCGGTGAGCAGCCGCGCCACCTCGTACTCGTCCTTGTAGGCGGTGAGCTTGTGCAGGCCGTGCGCGACCGCGGCCGAGAACTCGGGGCCCGTGCCGGCCCGCTGCTCGGCCCGCCACACGGTCAGGACGTCGGCGACGTAGCGGCGGGCGACCCGTTCTCCCTGGTAGTCGACGAGCTGGGCGGCCCGGATCCCGGCGAGTCGACGGGTCTCGCCCGCGAGCTCGCCCAGGTCGTCCCAGGTCGGTGGCTGCTCGGCGGCGGGGCCGGCGGTCGCGGCGGCGAACGCCGCTGGGTCGGCGACCGCGACCCGGCCCCAGCGGAAGGCTGCCGTGTTGGCGGCGACCGCCACCCCGTTCAGCTCGATGGCGAACTCGATCGCCGCAGCCGAGAGCGGTAGCACCCCCGCCTGGTACGCCGCCCCGATCAGCAGCAGGTTGGCCGGCATCGCGTCGCCGAACAGGGTCTGGGCGGCGGCCTGGGCGTCCAGGCGGACCAGCGCGGCGGCCCGCTCCCCGATGCGCTCGACCAGCGCCTCCATGTCGGGGCCGGCCACGCCGGCGTCGGCGACCATCGCGCCCGTGGGCACCGGACTGGTCGAGACGACCGCGGTGGTGACCTCGCTCGACGTGCGCGCGAGGTTCTTCCCGTCGGCGCCGACGAGTGCGTCGAACGCGAGGTAGGCCGTTGCCGTGCCGACGCGGTTGGCGGGGCCGAGCCCGGCCTCGTCGGCCGCGATGCGCAGGTGCGAGGTGACCGGGCCGGCCTTCTGCGAGAGCCCCGTCTGATCCACACCGTGCACGGCGCGGCCGTCGCGGATCGCGGCCGATCCCAGCACCTGGTTGACCGTGACGATGCCGGTGCCGCCGATGCCGGCGAGGAACACCTCTCCCGCGACCGGCGGCTCGACGTCGGGGACAGCCGGCGGCTCCGCCCGGCGCACCTGCTTGGCCGGGGCGCCGGCCGGGGCCTCCACCGTCACGAACGACGGGCAGTCGCCGGCCAGGCACGAGTAGTCGGTGTTGCAGGAGGTCTGGTCGATGCGGGTCTTGCGCCCGAACTCGGTCTCCACAGGCTGCACGGACAGGCAGTTGCTGGCCACGCCGCAGTCGCCGCAGCCCTCGCAGACCGCCTCGTTGATCACGACGCGCGTCGGCCGCACGGCCAGCTCACCGCGCTTGCGCAGCCGGCGCGACTCGGCAGCGCACCGCTGGTCGTAGATCAGCACGGTCACGCCCTGGACGGCGGCGAGCGCGCGCTGCGCCTCGTCGAGGCGGTCGCGGTGCCACAGGTCCACCCCGCGGGGCAGCGGGTCCAGGGAGCGGAACCGCGCCGGCTCGTCGGCCACCACCAGCACCCGTGCGACACCCTCGGCGAGCAGCTTCGTGGCCAGCTGCGGCACCTCCAGCGCGCCCGCGGCGTCCTGCCCGCCCGTCATCGCGACGGCCCGGTTGTACAGCAGCTTGTACGTGATCGAGACGCCGGCGGCGACGCAGGCCTGCACGGCCATCTGCCCGGAGTGCGCGAACGTGCCGTCGCCCATGTTCTGGAACATGTGCCCCGCCGACGTGTACGGCGACTGCCCGATCCACTGCGCGCCTTCGCCGCCCATCTGCGTGATCGAGGTGACCGCGCTGGACTCGCGGGTGACGCTGAACGCCACCATCGCGTGGCAGCCGATGCCGCCGCCGGCGACGGCTCCGTCGGGGAGGTTGGTGGAGCGGTTGTGCGGGCAGCCGGAGCAGAAGAACGGGGTGCGCTCCACGGGCAGCAGCTGCAGCGCGGGCGGGCGGCGGCGCTCGGGGGCCATTTCGACGTGACCGCGCAGCGCCCGCCGCAGCGGCCCGGTGAGCCGCTCGGCGGTCAGCTCCCCCGCTACCGGCACCAACGGGCGCCCCTCGCCGTCGGCCGAACCGACGACGGACGGCGCGTCCGGCATGCCGTAGAGGACGTCACGCACCGCGGCCTCCACGAAGGACGACTTCTCCTCCACCACCAGCACCCGGTCCAGGCCACGGGCGAACTCGCGCACCAGGTCGCGCTGGATCGGGTGGATCATGCCCAGGCGCAGCAGCCGGACCCCGGCACGACGCAGGTCCGCGTCGGAGAGCCCGAGATCGGCCAGTGCCTGTCGCACGTCGAGGAACGTCTTGCCGCCCGCGACGATCCCGATCCGCGCGTCCGGCGGATCCAGCTCGACGGTGTTGACGGGGTTGGCCGAGAGGAACGCGTGCACCATCGCCCAGCGCGGCCCGTACATCTGCTCCTCGGCGGCCAGCGAGTGCGGCGGGGCAAGGATCGGGTACTGCCGGTAGGAGAACGGCGCACCCTCCCACTGCAGGTCGGGGACTACGGGTGCGACGTCGGCGATGTCCTTGCTCACCGCGAACACCCCGTCGGCGACGTCGGCGACGATCTTCATGCCCACCCACATGCCCGACGCGCGCGACAGGGCGACGCCGTAGCGACCGAGCCGGACGATCTCCTCGGCGTCGCCGGGGAACAGCACCGGCAGCCCGTAGCCGGCGAGGGTGCGCTCGCTGATGCAGGGGATCGTGGACGACTTGCAGCTCGGGTCATCGCCCGCCAGCACGAGCACGCCACCCTTCGGGTGCGCGCCGCACATGTTGCCGTGGCGCATCGGGTCGCCGGCCCGGTCGACGCCGGGGCCCTTGCCGTACCAGACCCCGACGGCGCCGTCGACGGACCGGTCGTGGCCGGGCACCTCCAGCTGGCTCCCCCACACCGCGGTGGCGGCCAGCTCCTCGTTGATGCCGGGCACGAGCGTGAGCCCGGCGTTCTCCTGCAGCTCAGCCGCCCGCGCGAGGGTCTGGTCGAGCCCGCCGAGCGGGCTGCCCTGGTAGCCGGAGACGAACGTGGCCGTGTTCAGCCCGGCCGCGCGATCGGCGACGTGCTGCTCGACGAGCATCCGCGCGATGGCCTGCACGCCGGTCAGGAGCACCGGGCCCCCGCCGCTGCGATAACGGTCGCCGAGATCGATCTCGACCGGGCCGAGCTCTTGCGTCGTCATTGATCACTCCTGCGCATTACTCCTGGGAACGCTCCAGTGCCGCCGAGACCGTGGCCGCGGCCCTCCGCACGCTCTGCACAACCGCGATCTTGCGGGTACCCAGCACGCGCGAGGTCGAGCCGACCACGGAGATGGCCGCCACCGCAACCGTGCGATCGCCACCCCCGATTGATTTGCGCCGCAGCACGACCGGTGCCGCGATCGACGACATGCCCATCGTGTGCTCCTCGCGCGACGCCGCGAACCCGTCCTTGCGGACCTGCGCCAACACCTGCCGGTAGCGGTTCGGGTCGACGATCGTGAACGGGGTGCGCCGGACGAACCCGCGCTCCAGGATCAACCGCGCCATCGACGGGTTGTGCGCGGCGATCACCTTCGCCGCGCTCGACGAGTGGCCGGGCCCGCGCCGGTACAGCTCGGTGTGGAACATGGTGCCCACGCCGTTGCTCTCCAACCGGTCGACGTAGAGCACGTCGGCCCCGACGGGCACGGCGAGCTGGGCGGTCTCGCGCAGCAGCTCCCGCAGGTCGCCGAGCACCGGCAGGGACAGCTCGCGCAGCATCAGCCGGTCGACGGCGAGCTGACCGATCTCGAACAGCCGCAATCCCAGCCGGTACCGCCCGGACGAGGTGCGTTCCAGCATCCCGCCGGACGCGAGCGCCGCGAGCATCCGGCAGGCAGTGCTCTTGGCGACGCCCAGCTCCTGCGCGACCCTCGTCGCACCCAGCTCGGCCTCCCGCTCGAAGCAGCCGAGCACGGCCATCGCGATCGACACCGACCGCAGCGGGCCGTCCTCCCTCTCCGGAGAGGGCACCAGGGGCGGAATTCGTTCGTCGAGGCCGAGTTCCAGATCCGCGAGCGTCATGGCCTCAGGCCTCCCAAGCAGGGAACTCGTCCGGTGGCGGCACGTTCACCTCGGTGACGCGGTTGCGGTAGGACACGAACGCCGTCTGGCTGCCCTCGCGCACCTTCACCCGGATCTCCTCGGTGTTGAGGGGCTCCCCCGGGTCGTAGCCGTGCGCCCAGGTGGCGAAGGCGCGCATCGGCCCCGAGTGCGTGGCGGCGAGGATCCGGTGGTCGTCGGGGTACTCGGCGATGAGGCGGTGGAAGCCCCGCCAGAACCGGCGCACGCACAGCGCGGGCGGCTCGAAGTACATCAGCGGGATCGTCAGCCACATCTGGATCGGGTCGGCCCCGCCCAGCTGCACGCGGTAGAAGCGGTCGATCTCGACGAGCCAGCGCGGCCGCTCGCCGGCCGCCATCCGCTCCAGCTTCTCCATCGTCGACTGGTACTGGCGGAACGCGGAGGTGACGTCGCGCAGCCCGTCGGGGGTCCACACGCCGAAGTTGCGCAGCTCCGGGATCGGCACCGGCTCGGTGAGGGTGATGTCCTTGCCCCACATGTCCATGCCGTCCGTGGCGCCGTTGTAGAGCTGGATCGCGGTCTGGCGGGCGCGGTTGGTGTCGGCGTGCACGAGCCGGACGCGGTCGCCGTCGTCCCAGCGCCGAGCCAGCTCGTGGCCCCGCTGGTGGGCCTGCCAGCCGCCCATCGGCGTCAGGCCGGCGTCGGTGGAGTAGCCCTGCGTGATGCCGTGTCGGATGATCGAGATCTCGCGGACGAAGCGTTCCGACGCCTTCCGCTCGACGGGCGCGGCGATCTCCTTGCCGCGGGTGGCCGCAGCGAGTGCCGGGGTGAACGTCGCGCCGTCGTACTCCACCTGCTCGGGTGGCGGCGCCACCGTCGTCGCGGAGGCGCGTTCCCGGAACCGCCGCAGGTACAGCGGGGTCGAGTCGTCGGTCTCCGCCGGTGCGGGGGCCGCGTTCTGCCGCTCCCGGTACTTCGCCAGGTAGTTCGGCGGCTCGTAGCGGTCCAGGTTGCGGGTCATGAATGCACCGTGAAGAACCGCTCGTTGACCTCGCGGTGGTAGTAGAAGATCGCCCGGCCCATCTCCTCCTCGGTCCAGGTGATCGGCTCGAAGTCGGGATCGACCCAGTAGCCGCCGGTGAACAGCTCGTTGCGGTTGCCGACGGGATCGAAGAAGTAGGTGGTGTAGCCGCGGGTCACGCCGTGGCGCGTGGGCGCCACGTCGATCTGCACTCCGTGGTAGGCCAGCGTGTCGGCGGCGTCGCGGATGCCGTTCCAGTCGTCCAGCCAGAAGGCGAAGTGGTGCAGCGCGCCGTTCGGGCCGGTGATGACGGCGATGTCGTGCGGGGTGTGGCTGCGTTCGAGGAACGTCGCGAGCTGGTGGCCGTCGTTGGCGAGGATCTGCTCGGTGAGCCGGAACTCCAGGATCTCGGTGAAGAAGCGGGTGAACGCCTCCACGTCCTCGGCCATGACGAACACGTGGTCCAGCCGCGGCGGCGCGATGCCCACGAGGTCCTGCGGTCGCGGTGGCGGGTTCGTCATCGGCAGCATGTTGCCCACGCGCTCCATGCCGTGGACGAGCTCGACGAGGTGCCCCGACGGCGCGTCGAAGCGGATCGCCTCGCCCCAGCCCGGGCCCAGCTCGCGCGCCGCGTACCGCTTCACCGGCACGCTCGCGGCCTCGAGCTTCCCGGTGAAGTAGTCCAGGTCGCCGTGCTCGGCGACCTTGAACGACATGTGGTCCAGCCCGTACGTGGGGGCCTGGCGCAGGATCACCGAGTGGTGTTCCTGCTCGTCCCAGCACTTGAGGAAGACCTGGTTGTCGGTCCGCGCGGTCTCGATCAGGCCCAGGACCTCGGTGTAGTAGGCCGTGCACAGTTCGAGATCGGGGACCCGGATCTCGACGTGCTGCAGCCGCAGGATCCGGTCACTCATGTGTGCATCCTCAAGAATCGCTGGCTGACGACGTTCTCGTAGTAGAAGAGGCCCTTCCCGAACTCCTGCTCGGTCCAGGTGATGATCTCCACGTCGGGATCGACCCAGTAGCCGCCGGTGAAGACCTCGTTGCGGATGCCGAGCGGGTCGAAGAAGTAGATGGTGTTGCCGCGCGTGACCCCGTGCCGCGTCGGACCCTGGTCGATCTGCACGCCGTTGTAGGCGAGGATGTCGGCCGCCTTGCGGATGCTGTCCCAGTCGTCGAGCCAGTACGCCCAGTGGTGCAGCGCGCCGTTCGGCCCGTTGACGATCGCGATGTCGTGCGGCGAGTTGGTGCGCCCGGCGAGCCAGACGCCGAGCTGGTGGCCGTTGCCGTCGAGCACCTGCTCAGTCATGCGCAGGCCCAGCACGTCGATGAAGAAGCGGCTGGCCTCGGCCACCTCCTCGGCGTTGACCAGCATGTGGTCCATCCGGGGCGGGGCGATGCCGGGCATGCCGGGCGGCGGCACCGGTGCCGGGTTGAGCTTGCCGAGCACGTTGCCGGTCTTCTCGATGTCCCACACCAGCTCCATGACCTGGCCGGACGGCACCTCGAAGCGGATCGACTCGCCCTGCCCGACGGCCTCGCCGCGGGAGACCCGGCTGACCTGCGCCCCGTAGGCCTCGAGCTTCTTCTCGAAGTCGTGCAGGTCGTCCTCGGCCTCGACGCGGAAGGTGAACGAGTCCATCCCGGTGCGCGGGTTGTAGCGCATCCGCAGCGAATGGTGGTCTTCCTCGTCCCAGCACTTGAACCAGACGGTGTCGGCGCCCTCGACGGTTCCGCGCTGCACCTGTTGCAGGCCCATGACCTGCGTGTAGTACGCGGCGGCGAGATCGAGATCGGGCGTGCGGACGTCGATGTGGGCGAGCCGGAGAATTCCCATGTGCTGGCGCTCCTTTGCTTGACCGCACGACGCTAACCCTCCTAACGTTCCAGATGGAAGACAGCGCGTTCCGCATATCGGAACATGATCAGGAGGCGTCGATGCCCGGACCGGAGGACATGCGCGCCGCGGTGGCCGGGTACGTCGCCGCACTGCACCGCGCGTACGTGGCCCAGGCCGACACCTTCCCGCCCGCCGTGCGCGGGAGGATGCCGCTGATGGCGGGTGGCCCGCTCACCGTCGCCGCCGTCGGCGCCCGCAACCTGCACCTGCTCGCCACCCGCGAAGGGCTCGGGCCGCTGCGCGGGCAGGAGGTGGAGCTCACCGGCGAGCTGCCCGGGCTCTCCTGGACGCTGCGGTTCTACGACCCCGTCGTCGCACCGGCACTGGGCAGCCTCGACGAGTCGGACGGGCCCGCGTACGCCGAGGTCCGCCACGCGCTCGGCATCTCCACGACCGTCTACCACGTCGTCGCCCAGCCTGGCTCCGGCCTGACCCCGCACCACGCCGGGCACGTCGGCACGGGCCTGGCCTCGGGCGACTCCGCGGCCGCCCGCGACTTCGAGACCATCCGCAGCCGCGTCCGCGGCCGCGAGCTGCTCGTCGACGAGCTGGTCGGCGCCACCACGGCCGGGCTGCCGCGCGCCTCGGCGCTGCTGGCCAAGGCGATCGTGCCGCACAACCGGACGGTGGACGCGCTGGTGGCGGCGGCCGACCCGGATCCGGTGGCGATCCGCAAGGCGCTGCTGGAGGCAGTGGGCGGTCGGGCGGGTTGGACGCCGGAGGAGCCGGCATGACGGCGCACGGTCGTGGTGTCAGCAAAGCCACTTTCAGGACCGAATCCGTCGTGAAAGTGGCTTTGCTGACACACCCGGGGCGGAGCGGCGAGACGTGACCGACGCGACCCTCTCCACCGTCCGCAACGCCGCCCGGCTACTCAAGGCCTTCCTCGCCGGCAGCGCGCCCGTCGGCGTGTCGGAGCTCGCGCGTCGGTTGGGGCTGGGCAAGTCCACCGTGCATCGGTTGTTGACCACGCTCGTCGCGGAGGGGCTCGTCGAGCAGGACCAGCGGACGGGCGGGTACCGGCTCGGGCTGGTCATGTTCGAGCTGGGCGAGGCGGTCGCCGTGCACCAGGAGCTGCACGCCGCGGCGGGGCCGGTGCTGGCTCATCTGCGCGAGCAGACGGGCGAGTCGTCGCAGGTCGGGATCCTCGACGGGCACGAGGTGGTCTACGTCGACCGGCTGGAGAGCGCGTACTCGCTGCGGCTGTTCACCGAGACCGGACGCCGGGTGCCCGCGCACGCCACCAGCTCCGGGAAGGTGCTGCTCGCGCACCTGCCGGAGCCCGACCGGGAGAAGGTGCTCACCGCAGCCCCGCTCCCCCGCTTCACCACCCACACCCTCGTGGATCCCGACGTGCTGCGCGCCGCGCTCGCCGCGGTGCGCGAGCAGGGCTGGGCCGACGCGGTCAACGAGCGGGAGATCGGGGTCGCGAGCGTCGCGGCACCCATCCGCGACGCGTACGGCGAGGTCGTGGCGGCGGTCAGCATCGGGGCCCCGATCGCCCGCTTCCGCTCGGCGCCACCCGGTCGCCTGGCCGCCGCACTCGTCGAGGCGGGCGAGGCGGTGAGCCGGCGGTTGGGCTGGAACCCGGAGTCGGATCTGGCAGCGGGCGTTTCGCTCGCCGGAACGCCACCCGTGACCAGCACCCTCCGCGACGGCCAGGATCAGGGCCGACCTCACCCTGCAGGACAGGAGCACTGATGCCCGTCACCGACGCGCCGCAGAAGGCGCGGGCCCTCTACGAGGCCCGGCGCACCCGCGTGCCGATCGCGCCGTTCACCGACGCCGACCCGTCGCTCGGCATGGCCGACGGGTACGCCGTGCAGCAGGAGCTGATCAAGCTCCTGCTCGCCGACGGCGACACGATCATCGGCCGCAAGGTGGGTCTGACCAGCAAGCCGATGCAGAAGATGGTGGGCGTCGACTCCCCCGACCACGGGCCCGTGCTGTCGTCCACGGTCTACCGCGACGGCGACACGATCCCGCTCGACCGGTTCATCGCGCCCAAGGTCGAGGCCGAGATCGTGTTCGTGATGGGTGAGCGGCTGCAGGGTCCGGGGGTGACGGTCACGCAGGCGCACGCCGCGATCGCGGGCGCCGTCGCCGGCATGGAGATCGTCGACTCGCGCATCGCGGACTGGAAGATCAAGCTCGCTGACACCGTCGCCGATCTCGCCTCGAACGGTGCGCTGGCGCTGTCGAGCCGGGTCGTCCCGCTGACCGGGCTCGACACCCGGCTGATCGGCATGACGTTCACCCGCAACGGCGAGCTGGTCGACACCGGGGCCGGCGCGGCCGCGCTGGGCGATCCGATCGCGGTCGTCGCGTGGCTGGCGAACGTGCTCGGGGAGAACGGCGTGGCGCTGGAGCCCGGCCAGGTCGTGATGACCGGCGCGTTGCACGCCGCCGTCCCGATGCAGGCGGGCGACGTCTTCCGGGCCGAGTTCGACCGGCTCGGCCCGATCACGATCCGCGTGGGGAGCTGAGAGCGATGGACACCCAAGAACTGGCCACCCGCCTGCAGAAGGCCGTCGCCGACCGGACCGCGATCGACCAGCTCTCCGACGACGTCCCCGATCTCGATCTCGCCGGCGGCTACGCCGTGCAGCGCGTGCTGCGTGAGGCCGCGGGGCCGCTCGCCGGCTGGAAGCTGGGCGTCACCAGCCGCGCCAAGCAGGCGCAGGTGGGCGTCTCGAGCCCGGTCTTCGGTTTCCTCCCCGCGGCGTCGGCGCTGGATCTCGGCGAGCCGCTCGACACCGCGACGTGCATCCAGCCGCGCTGCGAGCCCGAGATCGTGTTCGTGATGGATCGCGATCTCGCCGGTCCGCACGTCACCGCGACGGACGTGCTCGCCGCGACCTCCGGGGTCGCCGTCGGCATCGAGGTGCTCGACTCCCGCTACCGCGACTACCGCTTCACCATGGCCGACGTCGTCGCCGACAACACCTCGGCCGGCCGGTTCCTGGTCGGCACACCGGTACCGGCGGCGGGCATCGACCTGCGGCTGGTCGGCGTGGTGCTGGAGAAGAACGGCGAGGTGGTGGCCACCGCGTCCGGCGCGGCCTCGCTCGGGCACCCGGCCGCGGCCGTCGCGTGGATGGTGCGCACCATGGCCGCCGACGGCGACGGGCTGCGCGCCGGCGACGTCGTGCTCTCCGGCGGGCTGACCGCAGCCGTCCCGGTCGCTCCCGGCGACGTGGTGGTCGCGTCGATCGACCGGCTCGGCACCGTCGAGCTGGGCTGCGTCTGAGGAGAACCCATGCCGTTGATCCAGGTCACGCTCGCGAAGGGCCGCACGCCCGAGCAGCTCAAGGCGCTCGGGCAGGCGCTCACCGCGGCCGCGGAGGAGTCGATCGGCGCCAAGCGGGAGTCGATCCGCGTGGTGCTCACCGAGTGCGAGCCGGAGCTGTGGTTCGCCGGCGGCGAGACGCTGGCCGATCTGCGGGCCTCCGGCCGGCGATGACACAGCGATGAGCCTGGTCCCGCTCGATCCCTGGGACGCGCCGGCCTGGACGGTGCGCGCGGACGACGGGCGGGTCTTCGCGGTCTTCCCGATCGCCGGCGGGTTCCGGGTGACCGATGCGGTGTGCCCGCACAACAAGGGCCCGCTCGACCAGGGCTGGGTCCGCGAGGGCACCACGCTCGTGTGCCCGTGGCACTGGTACCGCTTCGATCTCGACACCGGCGCGTGCGCGACGAACAGCGACTACCGGCTCGCCACCTACCCGATCGTCGAGCGGGACGGGCAGTGGTTCGCCGACGTCGGTGAACCGCCCGTGGCGCGGTCGTGGGCCGAGCGGCTGCGAGCCCACGCGCGCGGAAGCAGGTGACGGCTACCGCCGAGGCGGGATGGTCGCCAACCCGGACTCGTAGGCCACGATCACGAGCTGGGCCCGGTCGCGGCTGTCGAGCTTGGTCAGCAGCCGGCCCACGTAGGTCTTGACGGTGGCCTGGGTGAGGTGGAGACGCTCGCCGACCTCGGTGTTGGAGAGCCCGCGGGCGATCAGCAGCAGCACCTCGCGCTCGCGGTTGGTGAGGACGTCCAGCTCGCGCGCGAGCGGGGGTGCGGCTTCGGGACGGCGGACGAACTCCGCGATGAGCCGGCTGGTCACCGCGGGTGCGAGCAGTGACTCCCCGCCGGCCACCACTCGGATCGCGTGGCAGAGATCGGCAGGCCGGGTGTCCTTGAGCAGGAATCCCGCCGCGCCTGCGCGCAGCGCCGCGTAGACGTAGGAGTCCTGGTCGAACATCGTGAGGACGAGCACCCGCACGGCATCGGTCTCCGCGCAGATCCGCCGGGTCGCCTCGATGCCGTCCATCTCGGGCATGCGCACGTCCATCAGCACGACGTCGGGTCGCAGCGCCAGCGCCAGGTCGACGGCCTCGGCGCCGGTGGCGGCCTCGCCGACGACCGCGAAGCCGGGTTCGTTGTCGAGCAGCGCCCGGAAGCTGCCGCGCAGGAGGGCCTGGTCGTCGACGACGAGCACCCGGATCGGGTCGTTCACGACGGCCCGTACGGGAGGGTCGCCAGCACGCGGAAGCCGCCGCCGCTGAGGGGACCGGCGCTGAACTCGCCCGCGTAGAGCGCCACCCGCTCGCGCATCCCGACGATCCCGTGACCCGCCGGGCTCGCTGTCGCCACCGGGCCGCCGTTCGTCACCTCGACGCGGAGCACGCCGTCGACCGCCTCCACGGTGGCGCGGCAGCTCGCCGGCGCCGCGTGCTTCACGACGTTGGTGACCGCTTCCTGCACGATCCGGTACGCCGCGAGCTCCACGGGGGCCGGAAGGTCCGCCGTGCCGGCCACAGTGAGCTCCACCTCGACACCGGCGGCCGCGGCCCGCGCGACGACGGCCGGCAGGTCGGCCAGCGCCGGTGGCGGAGTGCGGCCGGTGTCCTCGCGGAGGGTGCCGAGCAGCCGGCGCACGTCGGCGAGTGCTTCCCGGCTCGCGGCCTCGATGCCCACGAGAGCCTCCCGGGCGGCCTCGGGCCGGGCATCGGCGATGTGGTTGGCCACGCCGGCCTGCACCGCGATCAGCCCCATGCCGTGGGTGAGCACGTCGTGCAGCTCGCGCGCGATCCGCAGCCGTTCCTCCACCAGCACGTCGTGCTCCCGCTGCGCCGCGAGCTCCGCGGCCTGCTCGCGGCGATCGCGGGTCAGCGTGCCGAGCCACCGCGCGACGGCCGCCAGCGGTGCGCCCGCCGCGTACCACCACGCCGCGCCGGGGCGCAGCAGCTCGCCGGCACCCGCGGCGACGAGCGCTGCCGCCCCGACGGCCACGGGAACGGCGATCCCGATGCGTCGGCTTGCCACCAGCGCGTAGAGCGCGAGCGCCGCGCCGACGAACGGGTCCCACAGCACCCCGATGACGGCCGCGGGGACCGACAGCACCGTGCTCGCAGCCAGGACGGCGGTCGGCCAGCGTCGGCGCGCCACGACGAGAACGGCGACCGCGGCCGCCACCACGAGCGACAGCGGCAGCCGCCACCCCTCCGCGGACTCCCGCAGCACGTTGCCCGCCACGGCGATGTCGACCGCGACCAGCACGAGCGCCAGCAGCGTGTCGCCGGCTAAGGCGCGAAGGGACCGATCAGGCATTTCGTAGATGGTAAGAGCGTCCGGCAATTGAGGGTTCGTGCGGCTTGCGGTGTCCAGGCGGCTCGTCGCAAGGCGCCGCCCGCAGCTCATGCCGGGGCATTCGCAAGGGCGGCAACGCCGCGAGGGGCCGCCTGGGCGCCGCAAGCTCGGACCCTCGATTGCCGGGCGCTCTAAGCACGGTGGGGCGGCGCGCATCCGACCACGGGTGATCGGACCCAGGTCCGATTCGCGACGCGCTGCCGGCTGTGATCGTCATGGCATGACCATCTTCCCCGGCCGCCTGGTCGGCGGGCTCGCCATGATCGTCGGGCCGCTCCTGCTCCTCGCCGGCACGCTGCTGCGCGCGCCGTACCCGTTCTTCTTCCCCGACCAGCTGGCGGCGGTCGGCGCGCGCCCGGATCTGATGGTGGCGGCGTACAGCTGCTTCCTGGCCGGCACCGTGCTGATGTGGCCTGCGGTGGTGGCGCTGGCCGGGATGATCGGCCGCACCCGTCCGGTGCTGGCGCGGTGGGCCGGATGCCTCGTGATCACGGGACTGTTCGAGCGCACGTTCCACGCCGGTGTCGACCACCTCGCGTTCCAGCTGGTGGCCCACCGCGGCGTCGCCACCGCGACCGAGATCGTCGCGGAGTCCTACACCGGGTTCCACCTGTTCCACTACCTGTCGTTCACGATCATGTTCGGCTGGTACGTGCTGGCCTTCGGCACGTGGCGGGCCGGCGTGCTGGGTCCGCTCCGGGCCCTCGCGCTCGCGCTGATGGGGCTGCTGCCGCTGGGCGTGCTGAAGGGCACCGAGATCATGTCGATCATCGGCACGGCGGGGCTGTGCTTCGCGCTCCTGCCGCTCGGCTGGCAGCTGCTCGCGGCCGGCCCGCGGCCCAGCAAGCGCGCAGTCCGCTGGTCGCTGGTGGCCGTGCCGGCACTCGCGGCGTTGTGCCTGGTCAGCGCCCTCGGCTGAGCTCCCATGCGCAGCACTAGGCCGGACGCAGGCGCGCCCACAGGAACTCGGCAGCGTCGTCGGGCCAGGTATGGCCGAGCCCGTCGATCAGGTCCAGCGTGACGGCCCGTTCGCCCGGGCACGTCCACGTCGTGATCGTGGCCGGTGCCGCTCGCTCGACGGCGGGCGGTTCGGCGCAGCCGCTCCGGAACAGCGCGATGCTCTCCGCGGCGGTGGGCTTGCCGGGCGGCGGATCGGCGACCTGGACGACGGTGTCGCCCAGCCCGTGCACCGCGACGACGGGCACGGGGCCGGGATCGTCACAGCGCACCAGTACCTGGCCGGCGACCGGTCCGATCCCGGCGAGGTCACCCGGCCGCGCACACGCCCACGCGTAGGCCATCATCGCGCCGTTGGAGAAGCCGACGGCGATCACGCGGCGCGGGTCGATCCCGTCCTCGGCCGCCAGCCGGGCGACGAGTCCGTGCAGGTACCCGACGTCGTCGACACCGCGGGCGGCGGCCTGCCTGCAGCAGGTGCCGCTGTTCCAGGAGCGCTCGAGCCCGTCCGGGTAGGCGACGACGAAGCCCTCGCGATCGGCGACGGGATCCCAGCCGAACCGGCTGCGCGCGACGGCACCGGTGCCGCCGGATCCGTGCATCACGATCACGAGCGGTGCGCCGGGCCGGATGCCGGCCGGACGGTGGACGAGCGCCGTCCGCTCGCCGTCCGCGGTCGTGGTGGTGACGACGCGGTCGCTGCTGCCGGGCGCGGCAGCACAACTCGAGAGGACGAGACACAGCAGGAGTGCGAGCGCGCGCAGCACACCCCAGAGCATGCCCGTCCGGGTAACGTTCGTGGTGAGCCGGGCGGAGCGGGAGGAGGCGCGTTGTTCCGACGCAGCGACCGATCCTCCCCCGTGCCCGACGAGGCCACCTTCGCCGCACGCAACGCCGCCACACAGGGCTTCCTGGCGCTCGACGACGAGCAGCGCTCCGGCGCCGACGCGGTGCGCGCGGCCGACGAGCTGGCCGGTGCGCAACGGCTGTGGCCGCAGTGGGAGCAGGTGTCGGGGCAGTGTGACCGCGCCACCGAGGCGTACCTGGCGGCCACCCAGCGGTTCCCGCTCGACGGCAGCGTGCCGCTCGGCGGGGCGAAGGCCGCCGACGAGCAGGCCCTGCGCGAGATCCAGGCGGCCCGGCAGGCGATCACGCGCTTCCGGTCCCAGCACTCCCGGCTGATCGACGAGGCGGACATGCTGATCCGCAACCTGCCGCAGTCGATCCAGCAGGCCAGGGTGGCGCTCGTCGACGCCGACAAGGCCGTCAGCGCGGCGGAGGCCGGCGGGTTCCCGTCGCGGCGGGCGGTGGAGAAGCTGGTCGAGGCCGTCCGGGCCGAGTCGGCGATCGACACCGCCACCGGCCTGCGCGAGCGGAGCAGCGCCGCGCAGCTCACCCTGGAGCTGGCCCGCTCCGCGGCCACCCTGGCCGCGGAGGCCCCGCGCACGGCGTCGTCGGTGCGCTCGGCGCTGCGCAGCGTGGCCACCCGTCGCGAGGCGGCCACGACGAAGATCGAGCGGATCGAGCCCGCGCTGTCGGCGCTGCGTCGCGAGTTCTCCGAGCCGTGCTCGCGCGACCTGGTCGACGCGGAGCGCATGGCCAGTGCCGCGGTCGCCGCCGCGGACACCGCGTTGGCCGACGCGGAGCGCCTGGCCACCTCAGGTGACTGGGACGACGCCGCCGACGCCGTGGCCCACGCCCGCGCGGAGCTGGGTCGGGCCGAGGAACGCGCGCAGGTGGCGGCCGATCGGCTGACGCTGCTGCGCGAGGTGAAGACGGACCCCACGAAGGAGGCCGCCACCACCCGGTTCGTGCTGCGCGACGCGCAGCGATTGGTCGTCGACCGGGGGCAGGTCGCCCGCTTCGGCCCGATCCTCGACGCGCAGTCGGTGCGGCTGGAGCACGCGCAGGAGCGACTCACCGGCGTGCATCCCGACTACTGGTTCTACCTCACCGAGATGCGCGGCATCCGGGACCGAGTGAAGGACGTGGTCGAGGACGTGCGGGCGCTGCAGCGCCGCTAGCTCTGCTGGGCACGCCGCGTTACGCTCGCCCCATGTTGAGCGAATGCTCAAACCAGCGGATCTACGTCGAGACGACCGTGCGCGGCGACATGGCGACGCTCTGGGCCCGCAGTCAGGATCCGCGTCAGCACCGGCGCTGGGACCTGCGCTTCACCACCATCGAACCCGCCGGCGCCAGCCGGTTCCGCTACGCCGTGCGCGTCCTGCCCGGGATCGAGATCGCCGGTACCGGTACCCCCAGTGGCGAGCGGTCCGGCGGCCGCGCGGCGGCGGTGCTGCGGTTCGGGTCGCTCTTCCCGCTGTCACTGCTGGGTGCGGGCTCCCGGCGCCGCGTCCCGGCGAGCGCGCCGAGCCGCACCGGCCACGACTACGACGTTCGCTGGGGCATCGCGGGCCGTGCCGCCGACCGCGTCTTCCGGCCGATGGCGGGCTGGGGCACGGCATGGTCGTTCGACCGGCTGCGGCTGTGGGTCGAACGCGGCATCACTCCGGAGCAGGCGCTGCGCAACGCGGTGGCCGATGCCGGGGTGCGGGTGGCGGCGGTCGGCCTGGCCGCCGCCCGCTGCGGACGGGTGGCGGCGGTCGCCACGGCGCTACTCGCACTCGCCCTGCCGCCCTCGCCGCGCACGCCGGCGGCCCGGCGCTGCCTGCGCCGGCGCGCCTGACATGAGCCTCGCGAGCGCCGACCGGCCACACCGGCAGTCGCCGACCGGCCGAGGCATGATCAGCCCGTGAGCGCCGCCGACACCCGCCGCAAGCTCCTCGACGGGGCCATCGACACCGTCCGCGCCGAAGGACTGGCGGGCACGTCGGCGCGCAGCATCGCGCGCACCGCGGGCGTGAACCAGGCGCTGATCTTCTACCACTTCGACACGGTGGATGCCCTGCTCGCCGAGGCCGCCCGCCGCGCCACCGAGGAACGGGTGCAGCGCTACCGCGCCCGCTTCGCGACCGTCACGACGCTCGGCGAGCTGCTCGCCGCCGGACGGGTCCTGTGGAGCGAGGAAGAGGCCCAGGGCAACGCGACGGTGCTCGCCCAGCTGCTCGCGGGCGCCCAGACCAGCCCCGCGCTGGCCGAGGGCACCGCAGCGGCGCTCGGGCTGTGGTCCGCCGAGGTGGAGATGGTGCTGCGGCGCGTGCTGCCCGACTCACCGCTCGCGGGGCTGCTGGACCCGGTGGCGACCGCGCAGGCGGTGTCGGCGGCTTTCGCCGGCCTGTCGCTGTTCGGGGCGATCGGCGCCACCCCAGATGCGCTGGGCCAGCTGGAGGCGCTCGTCGCGCTGGTGGACGACCTGGGGCCGCTGGAGCGCCGGCTCGTGGCCCGCCGGCTCGCCCGCATGACGGTCGGGGCGAAACGCTCTTGACGACGGCACCCGAGCTGGGCTGGGATCGGGACGTGGACCGGTTCGAGCTGCGGCGCGCGGAGTTGCTGCGCCGCCCGCTCTACGGCACGTGCTACGACCGCACCGACGCCGACTGGTGAGCAGCGGGGCCCACCCCGCGCACCCGTCCCGTCTCCGGAAGGTCCCTACATGTCCACCACCGATGTCGCGGCGTTCACTGCTGCCCTGCCCAAGGTCGAGCTGCACCTGCACCTCGTCGGCTCTGCCTCCCTCGACACCGTCCTCACGCTGGCCCGCCGCTACCCCGAGCGCGGTGTGCCCACCGATCGGGAGGAGCTGGAGCGGTTCTACGCGTTCCGCGACTTCCCGCACTTCCTCGACGTCTACTTCGCCGTGAACAGGCTGGTCACCACCGGCGCCGACGTCGTCACGCTGCTCGACGGCGCGGCCGCCGACCTGGCCGCGCGCAATGCCCGCTACGCCGAGATCCAGGTGACGCCGGTGCGCAACCTCGGCTCCGGCATCTCCTACGAGGACCTCGCGCAGGCGCTGGCCGACGGCCGTGAGCTGGCGGACGCGAAGCACGGCGTCGAACTCGGGTGGATCTTCGACGGCGACACCGCACTCGGCCTGCCCGGACTGGAGGAGACGCTCGAGTTCGCGGTGCGCCACCGCCCGCCCGGCACCGTCGGGCTCGGGCTCGGCGGCGCTGAGATCGGCGTCCACCGCGCCGACTACGCGCCGCTGTTCGCCCGCGCCCGCGACGCCGGCCTGCACTGCCTGCCGCACGCCGGGGAGACCGTCGGCCCCGACGAGGTGTGGTCGGCGGTGCGCGATCTCGGCGCCGAGCGCGTCGGCCACGGCATCGGGGCGGCGACCGATCCCGCGCTGCTCGACGTGCTCGCCGAGCGCGGCATCACGCTCGAGGTGTGCCCGATGTCGAACGTGCGCACCAACGCGGTGCCCAGCCTCGCCGAGCACCCGCTGCCGACGCTGGTCGCCGCCGGGGTGCCCGTCACGCTGGCGACCGACGATCCCGGCATGTTCGACACCGATCTCGACACCGAGTACCGGGTGTCGCACGAGGTGCTCGGGCTGTCGGCCACGCAGCTCGCCGACATCGCCCGCACCGGTGCGCGGGCCGCGTTCTGCTCCCCCGAGCTGCGCGCCGAGCTGCTCACCGGCATCGACGAGGTGTGCGCAGCGCACGGCGTCTGACGCGTTCGGACAGGGCTTGAGCAGGGCCGCGCCGGCCCCCATTCAGCGGCGCGGCCCTGCGGGAACCGCTCCCGCATCCCGAAGCTCCCCAGCGACCGGATGCGGGAGCGGGTGGGTCAGCGGCGCGGCACGGTCTGCTGGACCCCCGCGCCCTCGCACGTGAACCCGCGCTCGTCGACCCGGGTCGGCCCGTCGGCGCGCTCGAGGTGCCTCGGCGGTTCGGCCGGGCGGACGAAGTCCCCGCCCGGCTCGGCCGGGCGGGCCGGCACCACGACCGCGCAGCTACCGGAGACCGGGCCCGCGTCCTCGCAGTGGACCTCCGGCTCCCGCGGGGTGGCGGGCCGCGCGGGCCGCCAGTCCCCACGCGGCTCGATCTCCGTGATCCGAGGTGACGTGACCTCGCCGCCGTCGACGGAACAGACGGTGAGCGTGCCGCCCGGCGGCACGGGGTCGCGGTCGTGCCCGGCCGGCGCGGCCGAGGCCGAGCCGCTGAGCAGCAGGGTTGCGCCGATGGCGGCGACCGCGGTGCCGGCGGCGTACGGGATGGTGCGCATGCGCACGGTGTCTCCTCTGTCGAAGCGGTGGAGCGGACACCGGGACGGTCTCGCGATCATGCTGAACCGGTCCTGAACATCGCCGAACCCGTCTTCAGGTTGGTCTCAGGCCCAGGCCCGACACTGATCGTCATGCGCGTGTTGGTGGTCGACGACGAGGTCCGGCTGACGGAGCTGCTCACGAAGGGCCTCACCGCGGAAGGGTTCGCCGTGGACGTCGCCCACGATGGGCGCGACGGGCTGTGGCTCGCGACGGAGAACGACTACGACGTCGTCGTCCTCGACGTGATGTTGCCGCGGATGAACGGCTACGCGGTGTGCGCCCGGTTGCGCGCGGCGGAGCGCTGGACGCCGATCCTCATGCTCACCGCCAAGGACGGGGTGCACGACGAGACCGAGGCGCTCGACACGGGCGCCGACGACTTCCTGTCCAAGCCGTTCGCCTACTCGGTGCTGCTGGCCAGGCTGCGGGCGCTCGTGCGCCGCGGCTCTGGGGCGCGGCCCGTCTCCGTCGTCGTCGGCGACCTGGTGCTCGACCCGGCCGGTCTGCGCTGCCGCCGCGGCGAGGTCGCGATCACGCTCACCCCGAAGGAGTTCGCCGTGCTGCACAGCCTCGCGCGCCGCCCCGGCGAGGTGGTGTCCAAGCAGGAGCTGCTGGCCAAGGCGTGGGACTTCGCGTTCGACGGCGACCCCAACATCGTGGAGGTCTACGTCAGCGCGCTGCGCCGCAAGATCGACGCGCCGTTCGGGCGCACGTCGCTGGTCACCGTGCGCGGCGCGGGCTACCGGCTGGAGGGCTGACGCGGTGGCCGGGAGGCTCTCAGTACGGGTGCGCGCGACGCTGGCCGCGACCGCCGTGGTGGCGGTCGCGCTGGTCGTGACGGCGATCGTGCTCGACGGGGTGCTCGGCGACAGCCTGCGCGACAGCGCGGAGCTCGACGCGAGCCGGCGGGCCGCCGTGACCGCCGCGCAGCTGACCGCCACGGTCCCCCGCCAGCCGACCGACCCCGACGTGCAGGTGCGGCCGGCGATCCCGGCAGACGCTGCGGGACGGTTCGCGGTTCAGGGTCTACAGGTAGTGCCTGCGCCGGTGACTCCGCCGTGGGAATCCACCGACTTCGTCGTGGCGCAGCAACCGGTGCTCACCGACGACGGGCCGGTCGTCGTGACCTCCCGGGCCTCGCTGCTGCCCGCCGCGGCCGCCCGCGACACCCTCTGGGCGGTGCTGCTGCCCGGCATCCCGGCGCTGTTGCTGCTGGTGGCGGGGCTGACCTGGGCCGCGGTCGGCCGCGCGCTGCGGCCGGTGGCGGCGATCCGCCGCGAGCTGGCCGACATCACCGCGACCGACCTGCACCGGCGGGTGCCCGTCCCGCAGGCGGGCGACGAGATCGCCGCGCTGGCCACGACCACGAACGCCACGCTCGACCGGCTTGAACGAGCCGTGGGTCAGCACCAGCGGTTCGTCGCCGACGCCGCGCACGAGCTGCGCAGCCCGCTCGCCGTGCTGCGCACCCGGCTGGAGATCGAGACGACGTCGGGTCCCGAGCTGCGCGACGAGGCGCTCGCCGACGTCGAGCGCATCCAGCACCTGTCGGCCGATCTGCTGCTGCTCGCCCGCCTCGACGCCGGCGAGCCGCCGGAGACCGCCGACGTGGATCTCTCGCAGCTCGCGGCCGAGGAGGCCGCGCAGCGGCGCGCGCGCTCGGAGGTCGCCGTCACCCTGCGGATCGACGAGGGTGTCGTCGTCAGCGGCTCCGACGGGCAGCTGCGCAGGCTCGTGGCCAACCTGGTCGACAACGCCGTCCGGCACGCCGGGACGAGCGTGGAGGTGCGGCTCTTCGAGGACGGCGCAGGCGCGGTGCTCGACGTGGTCGACGACGGGCCGGGCATCCCGGGCGCGCAGCACGAGGCGGTCTTCGACCGGTTCACCAGGCTCGACGAGGCCAGGACCCGCGACTCCGGCGGTTCCGGTCTCGGGCTCGCCATCGTGCGCGACATCGCGGTGCGGCACGGCGGCACCGCCCGGGTGGTCGCCGGACCTCCCGGCGCGCACCTGCAGGTCTGCCTGCCGTGGACGCCGACTGATCCCACTGTTGCGCAGACCACAGCGCAGGGTCCAGCGCAGACCCCAACCCCTCGACGCCCCTCGTGGTCGTCGAGGGTATGACCCACATTGCCGCTGCTCCCCCGCGGTCGACCGGTCTCGCCACACCGGCGGCAGCCGGTCTGATCGTCTGGAACCTGGTCCTCGTCGCACTGGCGTTCGGCCAGGCCACCGCGCCGCAGTCCGACGGCCGCACGATGGCGTGGACGCTCTTCGCCTTCGCCGGTGTCTCCCTGATGGCCGCGGTCGTGGCCGCTGTCGGGGCCCTGCTCGTCGCCCGCGGCGAGGGCGGCCTCACGATCGCTCTGACCGGGATGCGGGTCCAGTGCTGCCTGGCGTTCCTGCACCTCCTGCCGGCCGCGTTCACGGTCGGCCCCGTCGCCGGCGTCGGCGCCGCCGCGGTGATGATCGGCGGCTGGGCCCTGCTGCCGCGCATCACGAACGAGCTGGTCGAGACAGCGACGCCGAGGCGCTGATCACCGGTGCTCCTGGCGGCCGATGCGGTAGGCCGCCGCGAGCCAGGCCCGCACGTCGGCGTCGACGTCCTCCGGGCCCTGCAGCCGGAAGGTGTGCAGCACGTTGTGCCGCGAGAACTCCTCGATCCGCCGGAACCGCGCATGGTCGAGCCGCGCCCCGAGCACGACGTGCCCGTCCAGCCGGCGACGGCGGGCGGTGAACGCCGCGAAACTCATGCGGACGTGCAGGGCGATCCGGGTGGTCTCCGGCAGGAGCTCGACCGGTCCGAGGGTGCGCACCGCAGCCACGACGGCGTCGAACGCTGCCCGCACCTGCGGCTCCGACCGCGCGAAGTGTTCGTCGAGAGCACCGAGCGGGCGGCAGGTGTGCACCTGCCCGGTCGCGGCGAAGGTGCGCGCGCAGGCCGGGCAGGTCCACTGGCCCGCCCTCATCCGGCCAGTGTCGCGCCTACGGTGGCGGCATGGGCTCACCGAGGCGATCCTTCGTCGCTGGCCTGCTGGTCGGCAACAGCGCTCCCCACCTCGCGACCGCCGTCGCCGGCCGTCGCCACCTCACGCCGCTGGCCGGCCGCGAGTCCGGGCCGCTGGTCAACGCGGTGTGGGGTGCGGCGAACCTGGTCGGCGGGCTGCTCGCGCTAGCCCCGACGCGGGGGAGTGGCCGGGACCGGTGGGGCGGTGATCTCGTCGCGTTCGAGCTGGGCGTGGTCACCTTCGCCGCCTGGATGGTGGCGTCGGAGACCGTGCTGCGGGTCAACCACGACCGCTGAGATCAGTGCTCCGGCTCGTGCCCGAGCACGCCCGCGCCCGTCGGGATGATCTCGCCCGACCAGCCGCAGCCGGTGCACGCGCAGTAGAACCGCCGGTCGTCGGCCTCCCAGAACTCGCTCGCCAGCGCCATGGGGGCGGCGCAGTGCGGGCAGAACCGCGGGGCGTCGCGCCGGTGGGCCTCGGCGTCGGCGCTGAACCGGCGGTCGACGACCGCCGGCTTCCACGGCTCCGTCACTGTGCCGATCCCTTGGGTGGCCCCGAATCGACCTGCGCTTCGGTGCCAGGCTCGAGGGTCGCCCCGCCGAACCCACCCACCGGGAGGAACGACGGGCGGCCGGCGGCCTTGTCCTTGCCCACCCGCTCGGCGGCGCGCACGTGCACCTTCTTGATGGTGTCGAGCATCGGGGAGAAGCGGGTGGAGCCCATGTCGCAGAAGTCGAGGGCGAACTGAGCGCCGCCGGCGTGGAACTTGTCCTTCTCGCACGGGAGGGCGATGCGCTCGTGCGGCTCGCGGATGGTGCCCAACGGGTCCTCCCCCGCCGCGACGCGGGCCATCTGCTCGCGGAACATCTTCCGCAGCATCGCCACCCCGATGTCGCTGCGGCCCAGGTGCTCGGTGGTGCGATCGGTGACCGGGCCCTGCGTCACCCAGGCCATGATGTCCTGGCCCTCCACGTAGTTGGTGACGTGGCGGCCGCGCTCGTCGAGCACCGGGATCTCGTAGTCGGGGATCGACGCCTGCGGAGACGGTTCGTAGCCCTCCGGCGCGTGCACCGTGTAGAGCATGAACCGGGTGGTGGTGCGGTTGACCGGCACCCGGATCTGCATCTGGTGCACACCGCCGCCGCCGACGCGCATGTTGTACGGGAAGACCAGCGGGTGCCCGACCTTCCAGTCGTCGTTGTCCTCGCTCGCGCCCTTGAGCACGCGGCGCTTGATGATCCCCCAGTCGAAGGCGTCGAACCCGATGCGCTGGTGCTCCTTGCCGAACGACGCCGGCGCGGTGAATCCCTCGTGGCGACCGATGAACTCGAAGTACCGCCCGTGCAGCCACTCCACGTGGTGCGGGTCGACCGCGTTCTCCATGATCTGCACGTAGTTGCAGGGCAGGTCGGCCCAGCCGATGTCGCGGAACCCGTCCATCACGTAGACGTCGAAGCGGGGCAGCAGCGGCGCCGGGTCGGGCCCGACGTAGGCCCAGATCAACCCGCCCAGCTCCTCGACCTTGCCGGCGGTGGCCCGCACCCGGTCCTGGAACCGCGTGTTCTCCTTCTCCGCGGGCTGGTCGGTGCACGCGCCGTCGGTGTCGAACTTCCAGCCGTGGTACGGGCAGCGCAGCCCGTCCGCCTCGACGACGCCGTAGGCCAGTGACGCCTTCCGGTGCGGGCACGGCTCGGGGACGATCCCGTACCGGCCGGACGGGGAGCGCCACAGCGCGAAGAAGTCGCCGAGCAGCTCGACCCGCTTGACGGGGAACTCGGCCAGCTCCCGGGTGAACGCCACCGGGTACCAGTAGCGGCGCAGCACCTCGCCCATCGGCGTGCCGGCCTCGACCTGGGTCAGCTCGTCGTTCTGCTCGGCGGTCAGCATGTGGTGGTCCCTCTCCGTTCGGGAACTCCGCTTTGCGCCGAAGGCGTTCCCCGAAGGGGTGCGCCGAAGGCGCTTCGGTTGCCCAGGACGGTAGGTAGCGCATTGCATGGCGACAAGGAATCCTTCCCGCATGGAGGGAAACCACCAGCTCAGTTCGGTGCGGAATGCGGCACGGCTGCTGAAGGAGTTCTCCCGCACCGACCGTGAGCTGGGCGTCTCCGAGCTGGCCAGGAGGCTGGAGCTCTCCACCAGCACCGTGCACCGCGTGCTGGCCACGCTCACCGCGGAGCGGCTGCTGGACCGCGGCCGGTCGGGCCGCTACCGGCTGGGCCTTGCCATGTACGACATCGGCGCCAACGTCGGCCCCAACCTGGACCTGCACGAGGCCGCCCTGCCCGTGATGGCCGTGCTGCGCGCCGACACCGGCGAGACGGTGCAGCTCGCCGTGCTGGACGGGCTGGAGTCGGTGTACATCGACCGCCTGGAGAGCCCGCACACGGTGCGCATCTTCGCCCGGGTGGGTACCCGGCTCCCGGCCACCACGACGAGCACGGGGAAGGTGCTGCTGGCGGCGCTCCCGCCCGACGAGCTGGACGCGCGGCTCGCGCTGTGGGAGCCGCAGCGCGGCACACCGTTCACGATCATGGATCGCGGCACGCTGCGGGCCCGGCTGCGGGAGGTGGCCGAACGGGGCTGGGCGGAGAACCGCGAGGAGTCCAGGGTCGGCGTCGTGTCCGTCGGAGCCCCCGTGCGGGACGGGTCGGGGGCGGTCGTCGCGGCGCTGTCGGTGGCCGCGCCGACCGATCGAGCGGCCCCGGCCGCGCTCGGCAGGATCCGCGTCGCGGTGATCGCCGCCGCGGCGCGCGCGAGCACCCGGCTCGGCGCACGCGCGTGACTCAGGGCGCCAGCAGCGCTCGGACCTGCGAGAACGCGTGCCGTGACTCGGGAGTCCAGGTCGCCGCGACGTAGACGTGGAACCCGCCGTCGACCCAAGTGGCCGTGCCGGGGTTGCCGGCCGCGCGCAGCCGCACGGCGAGATCGCGGGCGTCCGCGGCGAGGATGTCGCGCCCGCCCTGGTACACGTGCACCGGCGGCAGGCCGGTGAGATCGGCGCGGATCGGGCTGAGCAGCGGGTCCGCCGGGTTCTGATCGCGCGCCCACAGCCGGCCGGCCTCGCGGAGCGCATCGACCCGCAGCATCGCGTCGAGCGCCTGCAGTGCCGGGATCCCGGGATGGCGCAATTCGAGGTCGAGCCACGGCGCGAACAGCAGCACCTGCCGCGCCGGTGGCAGGCCTCGATCGCGGTGGTCGATCGCCTGGCCCAGCGCCAGGCCGCCCCCGGCCGAGTCGCCGGCCAAGGTCACCGCGTCCGCCTCGGCCACGACCTGCTCGTACACGGCCCGCAGCGCCGGGTATGCCTCGGCGGCGCTGCTCTCGGGAGCCAGCCGGTACAGCGGCACCGTCACCGTCGCACCGGTGCCACGGGCGGCGGCGACGATCATGTGCCAGTGCGCACCGAGCAGCGGCCGGACGTAGGCGCCGCCGTGCGTGTAGATCAGGTGCTGTCCGCTGCTGCCCGTCCGCGGGGTCAGCCGGATCACCGGGATGCCCGCCACGACCGACTCGGCGACCTCGAAACGGGCCAGCACGGCTCGCGGCACCGGCGCCGGGCGCGGGTACTCCCGGCCGTCGAGCTCGGCGGCCAGGTCACCGCCACCGCGTGGGCTCATCAGGCGCAGCAATGCCCGCGACGCCGCCATCGACGTGCTCATCGACGCTCAGATCGTGAGGACGAGCTTGCCGGTGGTGTGCCCCAGCTCCCCGGCCCGATGCGCGTGCCGGGCCCGTTCCAGGGGGAACGTCTCGGCCACCAGCACCCGCAGCCTGCGATCGTCGACGAGGGCGGCGAGCTGCTGCAGCCCCACCGCGTCCGGTTCGACGATCATGCCGGTGGCGCGCAACCCGCGATCGGTGGCCGCGCTGACGGCGTCCGCCGCAGTCGCGGACGGGATGGTGACCATCCGGCCCTCCGGGGCGAGCACGTCGAGGGAGCGGAGGGCGACCTCGCCGCCGATGAGGTCCAGCACCACGTCGACGGGCTCGATCGCCTGCTCGAACGACTCGGATCGGTAGTCGACCGCCTCGTCGATGCCGAGGTCGTGCAGCAGGTTGTGCTTGCCGATCGAGGCCGTGCCGATGACGTACGCGCCGCGGGCCTTCGCGATCTGCACGGCGAGGTGGCCCACGCCACCGGCCGCCGCGTGCACCAGCACCCGCTGGCCGGCCTGCACTCCGGCGACGTCGACGAGCGCCTGCCACGCGGTGAGGCCGGCGAGCGGCAACCCGGCCGCCTCGACCGCCGAGAGGCGGGCGGGCCGATGCGCGAAGTGCCGCGACGGAGCGGTCACGAACTCGGCGTACGCGCCGGCCTGCCGCGGGAACCACGGCATCCCGAACACGGCGTCACCGACGGAGAACCGCGTGACGCCCATCCCGACGGCGTCGACGGTGCCGGCGACGTCCCATCCGATCGTGAACGGCGGGGGCCCGAGCACCGCGGCCATCCCCTTGCCTGCGCGGGTCTTCCAGTCGATCGGGTTCACCCCCGCAGCGGCGACCCGGACCCGGACCTCCGTCGGCCCCGGCTCGGGCACCGGGGCCTCACCGAGCTCCAGTACCTCCGGCCCACCCGTCGACAGCTGCGTGATGACTCGCACCTGCGATGCCTACCATCGCCGCCGCACGTCCGCGGAACGGGGCATCCGTAGGCTGCCGCGGTGGCCCCTCTTCCCGCATCCGCACGCGCGCTGATCACCTCGGGCACGCTCGCCCACTGCGTCACCCTGAATGCCGACGGCAGCCCGCAGGTCAGCGCCGTCTGGGTGGGCGTCGAGGACACCGCCGACAGCGAGCGCATCGTCATGGCGCACATCCCGCGCAACGCGAAGGTCCGCAACCTCGAGCGCGATCCCCGCATCGTGCTGTCGATGGAGGGCTCGTCCCGCAACGCGATCGGCATGCAGGAGTACCTGGTCGTGCACGGCACGGCGACGATCACCGAGGGCGGCGCGGGCGAGCTGCTGAAGCGGCTGGCGAAGGTCTACGACGGCCCCGACGCGGAGTTCCCGCTGACTCCCGACTCCCCACCCGGCCGGGTGGTGCACATCGCGGTGGACCGGATCGGCGGGTTCGGCCCCTGGACGCAGGGCTGACGCGGTCCTGAGCCCGTCACCGGCCGGCGCGGTCGTCCGGGTCGAAGACGGGCCTCCGTTGTTCGTTCACCACGAGCTCGTCATCAGGTACGCCGATGTTCTGCGAGGCAGTGATGAGCCACTGCCCGTCCTCCTTGGCCAAGATCCACAGCGGCGAGCCCACGTCCGGCCCGTCAGGCGTCCGATACACCTGGCGCAGCTTGACGGCGGCGACGTCGGGGCGGATGAACAGCACGTGTTCCAACTCGAACGTCATCGTCAGACCCTGCATACCGCCGGGGAGCACCTGGCGGGTGAAGGTCGCTATCGCGTCGCGGCCGAAGAGGCGCTTGCCACCGCCCGTCGTCCAGATCGCGTCGGCCCGGAACAGGCTGAGGAACTCGTCGGGGAGCTCGTTGTTCGTGGCGTGCTCCGCTGTGGCGACCACCTGCATGATCGCTTCGATCTCAGCGTCGCGGGTAGGTGCGTCGATGGCTGTCGGGTTCATGCCGACCACCCTGATACCTCAACAGCGCTCGAGGTCAAGGCCGGTTGACCTGAACTCCGGTTCACCTCCTAGCGTCGCAGCATGACCGAACGACCGATGATCGTGGTGACCGGAGCGACCGGACGGGTGGGCGGTCGGGTGCTGGCCCGCCTGGCCGGGACAGGAGCGCGGGTGCGGGCGGTCGCCCGCGATCCCGAACGGCTCGCTGCCGCAGCCGCCGCCCACGGCGCCGAACCCGTCGCCGCCGACCTGACCGATCCGGAGTCGCTGGCGCCCGCGGTGGCCGGCGCCGACGCGGTCTTCCTGGTCTTCCCGTCCGTGGCCGGGGACGCGATGGCGGCGCGGACGGTCGCCGCGCTCGCCGCCGGGGCCCGGCGCATCGTCTACCTGTCGACCAACGGCGCCCAGCACACCCGCCCCGACGCCGGCGGCATCCTCGGCTCGCACGCGCTGCTCGAGCAGCTGATCGCGGATGCGGTCCCGGAGCGGACGTTCCTGCGGGCCAGCGGGTTCGCCGCGAACACCCTCGGCTGGGCCGCGCAGCTGCGCCAGGGCGACGTCCTGCGCTGGATCTTCCCCGACGCGGTGCGCGCACTGGTGCACGAGGACGATCTCGCCGCCGTCGGTGTCGCGGCCCTGCTCGACGACGGCACTGCGGGGCTGGTCGGCGCCACACCGCACCTCAGCGGCCCGGAGCAGCTCAGCCAGGCCGCGATGCTGGACCGCATCGGCGTGGCGACCGGCCGGTCGTTGACGTTCGCCGAGGTGGACCCCGCGAGCGCGAGCGAGCTGTTCCCCGGCGCCCCGGCCGAACTGGTGCAGGCGATCGTGGCCGGGCAACGCGCCCTCGTCGACACCCCGGAGCCGGTCTCCGACGACGTCGAGAAGGTGCTGGGCCGACCGGCGCTCACCTTCGCCCGGTGGGCGAGCGACCACGCGGCCGACTTCGCGAGGGCGTAGTCGCCACACCCTCGACCGACCAATGGGCCGGCCGTGCCCCCGTGAGATCATCGCGCCGCACGCCACCTCCGATGCGGACGCGCCGGGCGGGACCCCGCTCAGGGGTACGGCGCGGTACCGGGGGGAACCGTGGAAGAGCTGAGGAACGGCGACCCGTCGTCCGTCGGTCCGTTCGAGTTGCTCGGGCGGCTCGGCGCGGGCGGCATGGGGGTGGTGTACCTCGGCCGGGCCGGCGACGGGTCCAGAGTGGCCGTGAAACTGCTGCACACCGGGTTCACCGCTGATCCCGAGTTCCGCAAGCGGTTCTCCCGCGAGATCGTCGTCGCCGGCGCCGTCCGCGGCGAGGGCCTGGTCCGCCTGGTGGACGGCGACGCCGCGGCCGCTCGCCCGTGGATGGCGACGGAGTACGTCGACGCACCGTCGCTGGACCGGCTGGTTCGAGCCGGCGGACCCCTCCAGGAGCCGACGCTCTCGACGTTCGGTCACCGACTCGCACAGTGCCTCGCGCGGCTGCACGGGCACGGGATCGTGCATCGGGACCTGAAGCCGTCCAACGTCCTCGTAGCCGACGACGGGCCGAAGGTGATCGATTTCGGGATCGCCCGGACCCCCGACGCCACGGCGATCACCGCGGACGGCTCGGTGATCGGCACACCGGCCTTCATGTCCCCTGAACAGGCCGCGGGGTCGGGGATCGGCCCCGCGTCCGACGTGTTCTCCCTGGGCTCGGTCCTCGCCTTCGCCGCCGCCGGAGCCGCCCCGTTCGGCGCCGGCGATGCACTGGCGACCCTGCGCCGCATCGCTCAGGACGAGCCCGACCTCGACGGCCTGCCGTCGGCGCTGCGCTCCGTAGTCGCCGCGTGCCTGGCGAAGGATCCGGCGGCCCGGCCGACCGCCACGGAGGTGGCCGCCCGGCTCGCCGACGCCCCGTCGGCGGGATCACCGCTGAACGAGTGGGACCCGCGCTCGATCGGGCCCTACCGGCTGCGCGCGGTCCTCGGCGCCGGCGGGATGGGCAGGGTGTACCTCGGCGAGCGGTCGACACCCGACGGGACGCAGGTCGCGGCGGTCAAGGTCGTGCACGACCAGTTCGCGGCCGACAGCCGCTTCCGGCAGCGGTTCGCGCGCGAGGTCGCTGTGGCGCGGGCGGTCGGCGGGACGTCGATCGCGGCGCTCGTCGACGCCGATCCCGACGCTCCCGTCCCGTGGCTGGCCACCGAGTACGTCGCGGGACCGTCGCTCGAGCAGCAGGTGGCCACGGCCGTGCTGCCGGAGGCGGCGGTCCTGCGCCTCGCCGCCGGGCTGGCCGGCGCCCTGCAGATCCTGCACGCCGGCGGGATCGTCCACCGCGACCTCAAGCCGTCCAACGTGCTGCTGGCCGCGGCCGGGCCGAAGCTGATCGACTTCGGGATCGCCCGCGCGCTCGACGAGACGGCCATCACCCGCACCGGCGGTGTGCTCGGAGCGCCGGGGTTCATGTCACCCGAGCAGGCCGCCGGCCACGAGGTGGGCCCGCCATCGGACGTGTTCTCGCTGGCCTCCGTCGTGGTCTTCGCCGCGACCGGCCGCGGGCCGTTCGGCGTGAGCACGACACCCCTGGCGCTGTTGCGCCGGGTGATCGACGACCACCCGGATCTCGACGGCCTCCCGGCGCAGCTGCGCGGCATCGTCGAGCCGTGCTTCGCCAAGGAGCCCGCGGACCGGCCGACCGCGGCCGAGCTCGCACGCCGCCTCGCCGACCCCACGGTCGTGCTGGCGGGGAACCAGCCGGGCGGCCCGCGCGACACCCGCGTGCTCCCGACCGACCCGCCGCGCACCGGGGTGTCGCGGCGCGGCCTGCTGATCGGCGGGGTGCTCGGCCTCGCCGCGACCGCAGGCGTGGGCAGCATCCTGTGGGCCACGCGGTCGACCCCCCGACTGCCGCGATGGAGCGTCGACGTGCCCGGGACGGCGAGGCTGAGCGTCACCGACGGTGTTGCCTACCTCCTGGGGCACGACAGCACCGTCCGAGCGATCGCCTCCCGCGACGGCGCAGTGCGCTGGACGTATGCCCTGCAGGACGCCAACCGCCGCTACACCGACAAGTCCCTCGCCGTGGGTGGCTCGTACTTCATCGAGGACAGACCCGGGCTGTGCGCCATCGACCTGGCCACGGGACGACTCCGATGGTCGCTCACGTCGACCTTCCTCGTCACCGCGTCCCGTGACCTCGTCGTCGCCCTCCAGTTCGACGGCCGGTGGTCCTTGCTGGGACTCGATCCAGGCACCGGTGCGACGCAGTGGGCAGTTCCCTCCGCAGGGAACCGGCCGGACGCGGCCGCGGTGCAGTCCGACCGGGTGTTCGTCGTCGTCCAGAACATGATCACCGCCTTCGACGCACGGACGGGAGCCGTTCTCTGGCAACAGCCCCGTCCGGCGCAGGGCTTCACCTGGACGGTTTCAGACGTGGGCTTCTTCCTCACCGACGGCCGCCAGGCCGTGGGCCTCGACCCCGCATCCGGTACCACCCGCTGGCGGAAGGACCTGCAGCCGTCGACCATCCACGGCGCTACTGATGCGCAAACCCTGCAGGTGTCCGGTGACACCCTCTGCGCGTACACGAGGTTCGACGCACAGGGCCTCGCCACCGGCGACGGGAGCGTGCGGTGGCTGGTCGACGACGCCGGGAGCGACCAGCCGAAGGGCAAGCTCTGGCTGTTCGAGGAGGGATGCGCCGCCGATGCAGGCGAAGTGTTCGTCGCCGAGCGCGGATCCGAGTTCGGCCGGACCACCCCTTCCGGGCCGGACTCCTACCGCATCGCCGCCCGGTCGGACTCCGACGGAAGGACCCGCTGGACTGCTGACCTGGGCGACGCGACCACCACACTCACCGACGTGCGAGTTGCGGTCAGCACTGACACCCTGTTCGCACTGATCGGACCGGGCAGCATGTCGACGACCGGGCCGGGCCGGTTCCTCGCGTTCGACCGGACCTGAACCGGCTACCGCCCCGGGATCGGCTTCCCGCTGAAGATGTACTTCTGCGCCAGCGCCACCGGGTCGTAGGCGGTCGCCGTGGTTTCCGTGCTGGTCACGGTGACGGGCCGGGACTGGACGATGCAGATCGGGTCGCCGGCCCGGCGGTGCCGGGAGATGACCCATTCGACGTCGACCGGGTAGCCGTAGTGCACCTCGATCGCCTTCACGGCCTCGGCGATGGCCATGACCTGCTCCTCGTCGAGGACCTGGCGGTCGGCCAGCCGCTCGGGCATCGCGATCTCGGTGACCCGGCCCTCTGCGAAGTCGAAGGCCGAGACCATCTTCTTGTGCGCCACGTCGTAGCGGAGGATCCGGTTGTCGGCCTTGCCGACCTCGACGTGATCCGGATCGACGAGGCCCTGCACGATGGCCTCGCCCCAGCCCCACGACGTCTCGATGACGATGCGGTCGGGCTTGCCGGTGACCGGGTGCACGGAGAACGCCACGCCGGACGAGCGCGCGTGGATCAGCTCGATCACGCCGACGGCGATCGGCATGTCGTGATGGGATATGCCCTTGCGGAGCCGGTACGAGAGCGCCCGTCCGGTGAACAGCGAGCCCCAGCAGGCCCGCACCGCGTCGAGCACCCGCTGTGGGCCGGAGATGCCCAGGTAGGTGTCGAAGATGCCGGCGAAGCTGGCGTCGGCGGCGTCCTCACCGGTGGCCGAGGACCGCACCGCCGTGGGCGGGTTGACCTCGACGCACCGGTGCGACAGCTCCTCGTACGCAGCGACGATCTCCGCCTCGAGCGACGCGGACATCGCGGTGGCGGTGAACAGGTCGCGGATCGTGGCCGAGGCCTGCTCGACCTCCTGCTCGGACGGGGCCCCGGAATCGGCAGAGCCCAGCCCGGCCAGCACCTGCTCGATCCGCCCGTCGAGGCCGGAGTCGGCGCAGTGCCGGCGGTAGGCCTCGACGGTGACGGCGAACCCTTGCGGCACCTGCACGCCCACCCGGTGCAGCTCGGCGAGCCGGCCCATCTTCGATCCGGCCACAGCCACCGCCGCGGCCGGATCGACCTCGTCGACCCAGACGATGGAGTCGGTGTCCACAAGAGCTCCCGTCATGTAACTCAGACCTCCGCCAGGTCCGCGGCGCGCTTGAGGATGGTCACCTTGCCGGCGGTGCCGTCGACCTCCACCGTGTCGCCGTCCTTGATGGCCAGCGTGGCGACGCCGACTGCGGTTACCGTCGGGACCCCGTACTCGCGCCCGACGATCGCGGCGTGGCTGAGCATGCCACCGCCGTCGCAGATCGCACCGGCGATCTTGCCGAAGGCCGGGGTCCAGTTGGGCGAGGTCGACTCGCACACCAGGATCTCGCCGGGAGCCACCCGGTGCAGCTCGTCGGAGCTCTGCAGCACCCGCGCCACCCCGATGGCCTGCCCCTTCGCCGCAGCCACCCCGGCGAGGGTGGTCTGCTCGGCGGCGTCAGGGTTCTGCACCGCCTTGAGCGAGCCGGGGTTGATGCCGAAGATCTCGATCAGCACCGGGTCCTCGACGGACTCCGGGATGCTGCCGAGCACCTTCGGCATCTCCGAGCGCTTGGCGTGCCAGTGGTCGAAGTACTGGCGGCGATCGGCGACCAGGCTCTTCAGCTCGCCGGCGTACGGCTTGCCGCCTGCGACGTCGAGCAGTTCTGGCCAGAACAGGTAGAGCAGGTCGTTGCGGTCGTCGGCGCCGACACGGCCGGCGAGCTCCTGGCAGGCGTGCCGCAGCGGCAGCATCACCTTGAGGTCGATGTAGTAGTTGTGGTCGTCCTGCCACCACGGGAAGTTCGCCGCCCGGTTGGCGGCGAGCCCGCCGTCGAAGACGGCCTGCTCCTCCCTGGTCAGACCGGATCGGGCGGCGTCGATGGAGGCGTCGCGCTCGGCGAGCGCGTTGCGGGCGGCGGCCTCGAAGTCGTGGTCGGTCTCCTTCAGCAGGAACGTCTTGATGTTGCCGAAGGCGTTGGAGTTGTCCTCGATCCAGCTGGGCACGCCCACGTCGCAGGTGGCGTCGGTGCGGTGGCCCCACACCTGCAGCCAGTCGTCGAAGTCGGTGAGCCACTGGGAGGCGGCACCGCCGTGCGCGGACAGCGCCTGGCGCAGCTGCGCCGGCTCGTGGTCGGCGAAGATCTGCGAGAGACCGGCCTGACGGGCCTTGATCGCGAGCCCGTACAGCTCGCGGTCCAGCTCCATGATCTTGGTTTCCTCGCCCTGGAGGAACTTGCCCACCTGGCTGGTGTCGATGCCGAGCTCGGCGCACGAGCCGTAGAAGCCGAGGAAGTTGACGAGCATCGGGTACATCACCGCGAAGTGGATCTCCATCGCGCGCTTGTGGTAGCGGCGGGCCTGCCGGAGCAGCGCCGGGAAGGCGTCGGACGTCGTCTGCGTGAGGTCCAGGCCCTGGAAGTAGTCCCAGGTGGCTTCCAGCTCGTCGCGCCCGGCGTTCCAGATCGTGTCGTAGTTCTGCAGGAAGTGCGGCAGGTTGGTGCCCAGGCGCTGGGCTCGGGCGCCGATCTCGCGCGGGTCGTCCTCGGGGATCGGCGAGCCGTAGAGGTGCGTGCCGGCGAACCGGCAGGTCACGCCGCGGCCGGGCGGCAGCGGCAGGCTCTCCGACGCGCTCTGCGTGCCGTGGCAGTAGCCGTCGGCACTCCAGAGGGTCGCCGCGAGCGGAGTCAGCCCGCGCGTCCAGTGGAAGTCGAGGAACCAGAACGCGTTCTCGTCGCCGGCGCGGAACGGCGACGGCGCGTCGACGACGTAGGGGAAGTCGAAGAACTCGGGCCGGTAGCCCGGATACCACTCACCGGTGTACGGCTCCACAGGGACGACGTTGGGCATCGGACCTCCAGGGTCTCCGAGTCGTTCGGGCGACCGTGACAGCGGACACATCAAGGATCAACCCGACCGTTCGCGCCTGACGAACACGGCACCCGGTCACGCATGCGTTCTGCCGTGCCGAACGATCACCTTCCCGCAGGTCAGCCGCGTTCCTACGGTGGCTGCATGCTGAGCGCGGAGAAGAACGAGCGGCTGACCCGCGTCGGACCGGGCACTCCGATGGGTGAGCTGCTGCGGCGCTACTGGTGGCCGATCGCCACCTGGGACATGGCCACCCGGGTGCCGGTGAAGCGCCGGCTGCTCGGCGAGGACCTCGTGCTCTACCGGGACGGCAACGGCACCGTCGGGCTGCTCGCCGAGCAGTGCCCGCACCGGCGGGCCGCGCTCTGGCTGGGCTGCACCGAGCAGGAGGGGCTGCGCTGCGGCTACCACGGCTGGCGCTTCGACGAGACCGGCCAGTGCCTGGAGCAGCCAGGGGAGCCTGCCGACTCCACGTTCAAGGACCGGATCCGCACGCAGGCCTATCCCGTGCGGGAGCTGGGCGGGCTGGTCTTCGCCTACCTGGGCCCGCTCCCCGCGCCCGAGCTGCCGCGCTACGACCTGTTCGTCTGGGACGACGCGTGGCGCGACATCGGCCACGCCGAGCTGCCGTGCAACTTCGTGCAGATCATGGAGAACTCCGTCGACCCGTACCACGTGGAGTGGCTGCACGGGCGCTACGGCTCGTTCCTCAAGGAGCTCCAGGGCCCGGTCGATGGCCCAGCGCCGCTCGCGCTCGTCACGAAGAAGCACCTCAAGGTGGCGTTCGAGGTGTTCGAGCACGGCATCCTCAAGCGGCGGGTGCTGGAGGGGCACACCGAGGAGGACGAGGACTGGAAGGTGGGGCACCCGCTCGTCTTCCCGCACATGCTGCGGGTGGGTGCGGCCGGGCTCGCCACGTTCCAGATCCGGGTGCCGATCGACGACGAGAACACCTGGCACGTCTGGTACCAGACCTACCGGCCCGACGGCGGTGCCCCGCCGCAGGAGTCGATCCCCACCTACGAGGTGCCGCTGAAGGACGAGCGGGGCGAGTGGCTGCGCGACTACGTCGACGGGCAGGACATCGTCGCCTGGATCACCCAGGGCCGGATCTCCGACCGCACGAAGGAGCACCTCGGCCGCTCCGACCTCGGCGTGATCATGCTGCGCAAGCTCTACGCCGAGCAGATGGACGCGGTCGCGCGCGGCGCGGATCCGCTGTGCACCTTCCGGGAACCGCACGAGGTGATCGACCTGCCGATGGAGCGCGACAAGCTTCGGCTCGGCCGTGGAGTTCCGGCAGCTGTGGACGCGGGAGAGCTCGGTGCGCTACTCCCCCATCCGCGACGAGGTGCTGGAGCTGTTCGGAGATCCGGTACCGGCGTGGAGGTGAAGCTTCTGCGCCGGATGCGGTGCGCCCCTCGACGAGGCGTCGTTCCAGCAGGAGTACTGGGTGGCGCAGGACCGGCACATCGTCTGCTGGTGCGCAGCCTGCGGCCTGACGTGCACGGTCGTGCTGGGTGCGCTCGTCGGAACGGAGCCGGAGCATTGAGGCATCTGCTGCTGGACCTGGGTGGCACCGTCTTCCTGTCGGGCAGCGAACTGCTCGGCCTGTACGCGGCGCAGGAACCGCGGGTGCGCGCCGTCGCCGCCCGGCGCGGACCGCTCGGCACCGAGCCCGACGAGCTGTGGGACCGGATGCTCGCCTCCGAGATCACCGAGCGGGCGTACTGGCAGGCCCGCAGCGACGAGATCGGTGCGGCGCTGGATCGTGACTGGCCGATCCAGGAGTTCATGCACGTCCTCAACGGGCAGCTCGCCGACATCGTCCGACCCGAAGCGGCCTGGCTCGTCGACGCGGCGAAGGCGGCCGGGATCCGCGTCGGTGCGCTCACCAACGACCTGCGCGCGTTCCACGGCGAGGCCGGCATGACGACCCATCCCCTCCTGGCCGGACTCGACGCGCTGGTGGACGCGAGCGTGACCGGCGTGCTCAAACCGGAGCCGCGGGCGTTCGCGCTGGGCGCGTCCGCACTCGGAGCAGACCCCGCCGACATCGTGTTCGTGGACGACATGCCCTGGAACATCGTGGGCGCCGCGAAGGCCGGCATGATCCCGGTCGAGGTGGACCTCCGCGACCCGGCGGCGGCGTTCACGCAGGCAGCACGGGAGCTGGGCCTGTGACGGGGCTGGCGGTGGTCGTCGGCGCGTCGGGCGCGCTCGGCTCGGCGATCGCCGCGCGACTGCGTGGTGCCGGGCTGGACGTCATCGGCGTGGCTCGGACGGCGACCCCGCCCGACTGCGCGCGGACATCGGCTCGGACGACGCCGTCGCGGCCATCGCCGCTGCCGTGGACGGGCGTCCGGTGCGGATGGTCGTGCAGGCGGCGGGCCTGCCGGCGGCCGGGCCGCTGGCCACCATCGAGCCGGACGCGCTGGGACGGGCGGTGGCGTTGAAGTGCGGCGGGTTGCTGCGGCTGGTCCGCGCGGTCGACGGGCAGCTGGGTCGCGGCGCACGGATCGTCGCGCTGGGCGGGCACTTCGGCAGCGAACCCGCGCCCTACGCGTGCGCGGCGGGAGTGACGAACGCGGCGCTGGCCAACCTCGTGCGTCAGCTCGCCATCGCGTACGGGCCGCGCGGGATCACCGCGCACCTGGTGGCACCGGGGCCGGCGGACACCCCGCGGCTGCGCGGGCTGGCGGAGACGAGCGCAGCCGAGCGCGGCGTGCCCGTGGAGGAGGTGCTGGCCGAGCGGGCTGCGGAGTCACCGCTGGGCAGGCTCGTCACCCCGGACGAGGTGGCGTGGGCCGTCGCGACCCTCCTGGCCCCCGAGGCCGACGCGCTGCTCGGCTCGACGTTGGCCCTGGACATGGGCGCCCGCCGAGGCATCTTCTGACGTCACCTTTTCCCGACGAACGCGTACGCCTCGTCGGCGAGCTCGCGCCAGGCCGCCACGTCGAGCACGGTGAGCCACTCCTTCTTCGGAGTGCCGGTGTTGGCGTCGAACGGGCCGCCGACGCCGGCGGCGATGAGGTCGACCACGCGGGCCCGGGGCAGCTTCACCACGAGGTGGCCGCGCACGTACATGGCGAAGATGGAGCCGTCGACCTTCAGGGCGTGCGAGCCGAATCCGCTCCGGTGCGCCGCGGGCGGGGTGACCCCGGCGCGGCCGACGAACTCATCGACCAGGTCGTCGAAGGTCACGACGTGGAACGCGCCGCGATCTCGTCGCGCCGGGTGGCGCTGGCCGGGACGCCGCCGATGCCCCAGTCGTCCGGTGGCACCTGCTTGATCCGGCCGCGCACGTCGCGGCGATCGACGCCGAGCACGTCGACGATGATGTCGGTGAGTGCGCCGAGGAGGCGGCGGCGCTGCTCGGCCGATCGACCCTCCAGCACGACCACGGTGAAGTACGGCGCGGTGCGGCCCGGTTCGCCGCCCACCGCCCAGTGCTCCGGCCGGTGCATCGTCAGGTAGGCGCGCACGCGCTCGACGGGCGCCTCCAGCACCTCCGCGAAGCGGATGCTGATCGCGCGCAGGAGATCGGCGTGCTGGGTCGAGGTGTGCGCCCCCTCGACCAGGTGCACCTCGAGGATCGGCATACCACACCGTAACGGAGTGTCAGCGCGACGCGCGGCGCACCTGCTCGTGCCATGCGACGAGTGCCGGCATCCCGACCAGCTCCAACACCGTCGCGGCGACGGCGAACGGGTGCGGCCGGCCGGCGGTGCGCCAGGACAGGAGCCGGCCGATGCCGCCGACGAACCCTGCCGCAGCGACGATCCGCACCGGCGTGGTGGTCTGCTCGATCTTCGGGATGGATGCCCAGATGACGGGCGCGGCCGCGAGGAAGAACGCGTTGGTCACGCGGTACTCGCTGTCCAGGGTCGCGTCGACGACGCTGGTGCGCGGGCCGGGCAGGGCGCGGTGGCCGAGGAGGAGGCCGGCGCCGCCGGACAGCGTCGGGATGGCGGACAGCACACCGAGCGTGATCTGGAGGGCTCGGCGGCTCGACGAGTTGGTCATGCTCCCACCCTGCCATCTTCTACGGAATGTAGAAAGTTGCGCCGCTCGTCCGGCCCAGCGACGATCATGGCGTGAACGGGATCGATGTGACGGCTGCAGTGCCCTACGCGATCCCGATGCGCACACGCTTCCGCGGCATCACGATCCGCGAGGGGATCCTGATCGAGGGACCGGCCGGCTGGGGCGAGTTCTGCCCGTTCGTCGAGTACGGCGACGCCGAAGCGGCGTGGTGGCTAGCGACGGCGCTCGAGCAGAGCGTCGGCGGATGGCCCGAGCCGGTGCGCGACCGCGTGCCGGTGAACGCGACCGTGCCCGCCGTCGGCCCTGACCGTGCGCACGCGATCGTGGCGAGCTCCGGCTGCCGCACCGCGAAGGTCAAGGTCGCCGACCATCCCGCGTCGCTCGCCGAGGACGTGGAGCGCGTCGCCGCCGTACGGGACGCGCTCGGCCCCGGCGGCAACGTGCGCGTGGACGCGAACGGGTTGTGGGACGTCGACGGCGCCGTCGCCGCGATCCGGGCCCTGGACCGTGCCGCCGGCGGCCTGGAGTACGTCGAGCAGCCGTGTCCGACGATCCCGGAGCTGGCCGCGGTGCGCCGGCGGGTGGACGTGCGCATCGCCGCCGACGAGTCGATCCGGCGCGCCGAGGACCCGCTGGCCGTGGCGGTCGCGGGGGCGGCGGACGTCGCCATCATCAAGTGCACGCCGCTCGGCGGGGTGCACCGCGCGCTGGAGGTGGCACAGGCGTGCGGCCTGCCGTGCGTGGTGTCGTCGGCGCTGGAGACGAGCGTCGGGCTGGCTGCACAGCTCGCGCTGGCCGGCGCGTTGCCGGAGCTGGACTACGCATGCGGACTGGGCACGCTGTCGCTGCTCGACGGCGACCTCGTGGCAGAAGCGCAGTCGTTCCGGCCGGTGGACGGCTACCTGCCGGTGCCGCGCACTCCGCCGGCACCCGATCCGGCGCGGATCGCTCCGGTTGCGCCGGAGCGGGCGATCTGGTGGCGCGACCGGCTTCGCCGGTGCCTACTTCTTCAGGGGCGGTGAGTCGACCACAGCCGGGCGCCCGGCGCGCTCCCAGTCGACGAACCGCTCCGACTCGGTGAGCAGCACACCGGCCAGCCACAACGCGACCGCGCCGTCGTCGATCAGGCCGATCGGGCCCAGCACCAGCTCGGGCACGAGATCGACGGGCGAGAGGATGTAGGCGACCGCCAGCACGAGCAGCGCCAGCCTGCCCCGGGTCAGCTGCCGGTAGCGGCCGGAGAGAGTGGTGCCGGCCATGCGCGGGACGGCCGAGGCCAGCTCGCCCAGAGCGGGCGCGCCGGGACGGCGGCTCGCGGTGACAGCGCGCCAGAGGGTGCGCAGCGCCGCCACGCGACGGGTGCTCGAGGTGGCCATGTCACTCCAACGTCGGGGCGACCCGACCGGTTCGATCAGCGGATGGCGCCGCTGCGACGCCGCTTGACCGCGGCGACGGCACCTGCGCCGAGGAACACCAGCACGCTGATCAGGATGGCCCAGAAGATCAGCTTCGCCAGGATCCCCAGCACCGAGAAGACGACCCACAGCCCGACCACGACGACGAGCGCGATACCGACGATCCGCAGCATGCTCCTATGACGCACGGCGGTGCGGGGAAGTTCCCGACCGCTGCCAGAATGCGCCGGATGACCGATCTGGATCTGCAGCGCGGCGGCAACGCATCCCTGTCCGGTGGCCCGCTGGACCTCGCGGTGGCCGGCGCGCAGCCCGGCACCGTCGACCTGCTGGTGTTCCAGCTCGGCGCCGACCTGAAGGTGCGTTCCGACGACGACCTGGTGTTCTTCAACCACCCGGTGTCGCCGGAGGGAGCCGTGCGCCTCGTCGGCGGCGACCGCGTGACCGTCGACCCGGCGACCGTCCCGGCCGGCGTCGAACGGCTGGCCGTCGCCGTCGCGCTCGACGCCGGCACGGGAGGCGGGCTGGCCCACGTCCCCGACCTCGGCGTCACCGTCGCCGACGGCACGCAGCGGATCGTCGCCCGCGCAGAAGGGCTCACCACCGAGCGGGCGGCGGTGCTGGTCGAGATCTACCGGCGAGGAGACGGCTGGAAGGTGCGATCGGTGTCGGCAGGGTGGTCGGAGGGGCTCGCGGCGCTGGTGCGCGAGCACGGCGTGACCGTCGACGACGAGCCGCAGGGCGCACCCGAGGTGCGCACCGCGCCCGGCGAGGAGAAGCTGTCGCTGGTCAAGCGGCAGCAGCTGGACCTGCGCAAGCGCGAGGTCCACAAGGTCCTGCTGACCAAGGGCGCCGCCAGGGAACGCGCCCGGGTGCTGCTGGTGATCGACAAGACCGGTTCGATGCAGAAGCAGTACCGCACCAAGGTCGTGCACCGCGTGGTCGAGCGGATGGTGCCCGTCGCGGTGCAGCTCGACGACGACGGCACGCTGGAGCCCTACCTCTACGCGCGATCGTTCGCGCGGCTGCCCGATTTGCGCGTGGCCGACCTCGACGGGTGGCCGGAGGAGTTCCTGCACCTGGGCGGGACCCACGGCGGCATCGACTACAACGCGCTCGGGAACTCCAACGACGAGATCCCGATCATGACCGAGATCGTCGACGGGCTGCGCGGGCGCCGCACCCCCACGCTCGTGCTGTTCTTCACCGACGGCGGCTTCTCCCGCAGGCGCGAGATCACCGAGTTGATCCGCGCTGCAGCCCACCTGCCGGCCTTCTGGCAGTTCGTCGGCATCGGGCGGGCCAACTACGGCCTGCTGACAAAGCTCGACGAGCTGCCGGACCGGGTCGTCGACAACGCCGGGTTCTTCGCCGTCGACGACATCGACGGCATCTCCGACGCCGAGCTCTACCGGCGGTTGCTGAGCGAGTTCCCCGACTGGCTGCGGGCCGCGCGGGCGGCCGGCATCGTCAGTGCTTGACCCTCAGTAGTGCTTGACCCTCAGTAGTGCTCGACCCTCAGTGGGCCATGACCCGCGGCTCCTCCGACGGCGCCGTGGGGCCGGACCGCAGGAACATCGCCAGCACGACGCCGACGGCGGTCAGCACTGCCGTCACCACCATGAGCTGGTCGAGCGCGGCGACGAACACCTGCGTCTGGGTCTGCGAGTACTGCTGGTAGGTCTGCACCATCTCCTGCTGGGCGGCGGCGCCGATCGCGGGTGCCTCGGCGGGCACCAGCGCGCCCCGACCGCTGATCAGGGACGCCTGCCAGCCCGTCATGAACGCGGTGAGCACGGCCAACCCGAACGCCTGGGCGGCCCGCTGCACGACGTTGTTGTAGGCGCTCGCCGCCGCGACGAGCCGGTCCGGCACCGAGGCCACCCCGCCCGTCATGATCGGCATCATCGCCAGGCCCAACCCGACCGCGCGGATCACCAGATACCAGACGATGGTCGAGCGGGAGGTGTCGACGGTGATGTCGTGCAGCAGATAGGTGCCCCAAGCGGTGATCACCAGCCCGATCACCGCCGGCCAGCGCGGCCCGATCTTGTCGTAGAGCAGACCGGCGATCGGCATGACCACGGCCATCGCCAGCGCCTGCGGCAACAGCACCAGCCCCGCGTCGAACGCACCGAGACCCTGGGCCTGCTGCAGGAACAGCGGCAGGTAGAAGACCACCGCGAACAGGCCCGCCACGAGGATCGAGATCAGCAGCAGCGAGTTGGTGTACTGCCACCTGAGGAACACCCGCACGTCCAGCAGCGGCGAGTCGACCTCCAGCTCGATCACCACGAACAGCGCCAGCGAGATGACCGAGATGGCGAACAGCGTGACGATCCCGCCCGACGTCCAGCCCCACGAGCTGCCCTCCTCGAGGGCGAGCAGCAGCGTGGCCAGCGACGTCGCGATGGCGGCGAAGCCCAGCCAGTCGAACTTCCCGGCCTTCGCGGTGGGGAACTGCGGCAGCACGAACGCCGCAGCGAGCGCGCCGAGGATGCCGATGGGCAGGTTGATGTAGAAGATCAGCCGCCAGTTCACGTATTCGACCAGGTAACCGCCGACGACCGGCCCGAGCGCCGGGGCGAAGATGATCCCCAGCCCGTACATGCCCATGGCCTGGCCCAGCTTGTCCTTCGGCACGAGCGCGTAGACCATCGTGAGCGTGATCGCCGGCAGCACGCCGCCCGGGATCGCCTGCACCACGCGGAACAGGATGAGCGAGTCGAGGCTCCACGCGAGCCCGCACAGCACCGAGCCGGCGGCGAACAGCACCAGCGCGATGTTGTAGACGCGCTTCATCCCGAACCGCAGGCCCAACCATGCGCTGACCGGCACCACCACGCCCTCGGAGAGCGTGTACGCGGTGGCGATCCACTGCACCTGGTCGGTGGTGGCGCCGAAGTCGCGCTGGATGTCGACCACCGCGACGTTGACGATCGTGGTGTCGAGGATCGACATGAACATGCCGGAGACCAGCACCAGCATGGGGATGATCCAGCCCCGGCCACCCGTGTCGACCTGGGTCGACTCCGGCTCGGCCCGGGTGACGGGCGACGGTGCCTCGGCCTGGCTGGGGCGCGCGCCTTCCAGCACCTGGTCGCCGACGCTCATTCCCTCGATCGTGGCACGGGTCCGCGCCGGCCGCCGCTGCGCGTGATCGGGGACACCTGTGATCAAGAACTGCGTTGACCGCGCGGTCCCCGCGCCCCACCGTGAGGGTGTGCTCGACGATCCACCGGCAGCGGTGCTGCGCGCGGTCGGCGGGCAGGGATGGGAACCCGTGACCCATGGGTTCTCCCGTGCCGGCGTGTGGCGCCTCGGCGGCGCGCGGCCCAGATTCCTGAAGATCGGCCCGGGGGTGGCCGACGAGGCGGCGCGCACGGCGTGGCTCGCCACGACCGGCCTGCCGGCACCGGCCGTGCTCGACGCCGGATCGGACGGTTCGGCGGAATGGCTGGTCACGGCAGCGGTCATCGGCCGCCCCGCGCATCTGCCGTGGCCGGTGGACCGCCGGGACGCGGTCGTCGACGCGCTCGTGCGGATCACCGTCGCCCTGCACGCCCTCCCGGTGGCGGAGTGCCCGTTCGACCGCAGCCTCGCCGTCACGCTGCCGGTCGCCCGCGCCGCGGGCCTCGCCGCCGCCGCCCCGGCAGCCGAGGAACTCGCGGTCTGCCACGGCGACCTGTGCCTGCCCAACGTGCTGCTCGACGAGACCGGCACGACCGTGACCGGGCTCGTCGATCTCGGCCTGCTGGGGCGCGCCGACCGGCACACCGACCTGGCGCTGATGAGCCGCAGCCTGGCCGATCCCGCGCTCAACCCGCAGTACGGACCTGAGTACGCCACGGCGTACCTGCAGGCATGCGGCGAGCCGGTCGATCCCGACCGGCTCGCCTTCCACCGGTTGTTGGACGAGTTCGCGTAGGAAGTGCCGGGGCCCGTCAGCCGGGCCGGTGGTCTATCGC
The DNA here is from genome assembly GCA_963727745.1 of uncultured Actinomycetota bacterium. Taxonomy (GTDB): domain Bacteria; phylum Actinomycetota; class Actinomycetes; order Mycobacteriales; family Pseudonocardiaceae; genus Pseudonocardia. The sequence continues at coordinate 125,460 of CAVSHL010000014.1, read as the reverse complement.
CATGACGACGGCCTTGGGCTCGGTGAAGAACTCCCGGCTGAAGTTCCCGCCCTCACGTCCCCAGCCGGAGTCGCCGAACCCGCCGAAGGGGGCCCGCAGGTCGCGGACGAAGAAGCAGTTCGTCCAGATCGTGCCCGCCCGCAGCTGCGCGGACACCCGGTGCGCCCGCGACAGGCTCTCCGTGAACACCATCGCGTTGAGCCCGTAGCGGGAGTCGTTGGCCGCGTGGACGGCCTCGGCCTCGGTGTCGAACGGGGTGACCGTGACGACCGGGCCGAAGATCTCCTCGCACTGGATCGGTGAGTCGGCCGGCGCGTCGACCACGACCGTCGGCTTGACGAACCAACCGTCGGCCAGCCCGCCCGTGAGCACCTTGCCCCCTCCGTCGATTCCAGCGTTCTCGACGTAGCCGCGGACCTTCTCGTAGTGCGTCTTCGACGCCAGCGGGCCGACCTGGGTTCCGGCCTGCCTTCGGGTCGCCCAGCACCAGTGCCTCGGCTGCGGCGACGAACCGCGCCAGGAACTCGTCGAAGATCGCGCGCTCCACGTACAGCCGGGAGCCGGCGAGGCACACCTGGCCGGCGTTGGTGAAGATCGCCTTGATCGACCAGTCGACGGCGACGTCGAGATCGGCGTCGGCGAACACCAGGTTCGCCCCCTTGCCACCCAGCTCCAGGCTCACCGGGGTGAGGTTCTTCGCCGCCGCGCCGGTGATGATCCGGCCGGTGCCGGACTCGCCGGTGAAGGTGATCCGGTCGACGCGCGGGTCCTCGGTCAGCGCGGAGCCCGCGGAGTCGGGGCCGTAGCCGTGCAGCACGTTGAGCACGCCCGGCGGGATGCCGGCTTCCAGCGCGAGCCGCGCCAGGATCGTCGCCGACGCCGGGGTGTCCTCCGCGGGCTTGAGCACGACCGTGTTGCCCCACGCCAGCGCCGGTGCGACCTTCCAGCTCTCCAGCATCAGGGGGAAGTTCCACGGCGCTACGGCCGCGACCACGCCGGCGGGCTCGTAGCGGGTGTAGGCGTGGTGGCCGGTGTCCATCGGCAGGGTCTCGGCCGTCGCGAGCCGGGCGTGGTCGGCGAAGAAGCGGAAGTTCTGCGCGGTGCGCGGGACGTCCTTGCCCTTCGCGTCGCTGACCGGCTTGCCCATGTCCCGGGTGTCGGCCATGGCCAGCTCGTCGGCGTGCTCGGTGATCAGGTCGGCGAGCCGGTGGATGAGCGCGCCGCGCTCGGCGAAGCCCATCCTCGGCCACGGGCCCTCGTCGAACGCGGTGCGCGCGGCGGTGACGGCGAGGTCGGCCTCGGGCGCGCCGCCCAGCGCGACGGTCGCCCAGGTCTCCTGCGTGTACGGGTCGACCGAGTCGAACCGCGCGCCGTCCAGGGACTCGCGCTCCTCGCCGTCGATGACGTGCCCGAAGTGGTCCATCAGCCCTCCTCGCCCGCGTTCGCGAGCTGGATCGCCACGTCGATGATCATGTCTTCCTGGCCGCCGACCAGGCCGATCTCGCCGCAGCGGCGCAGGATCGCGTGCGCGGGCACCTTGTAGCGCTCCGCGGCGATCTCCGCGTGCAGCAGGAACGACGAGTAGACGCCCGCCCAGCCCTGCACGATCGCGTTGCGGTCCATCTTGGGCCAGCGGTGGAGGTACGGGCGGACGACGTCCTCGGCCGCGTCGAGCAGACCCATGACGTCCACGCCGGTGTCGACGCCGAGCCGGTCGAACACCGCGGCGAGCACCTCGGTCGGTGAGTTGCCCGACCCCGCGCCGAGCGCGCACAGCGAGCCGTCGATGTAGCGGACGCCGACCTCCTGCGCGATCACCGAGTTGGCCACGCCGAGGCTCACGTTCTGGTGGCCGTGGTAGCCGACCCAGGCCTCGTCGCCGACCTCGGCGATGAGCGCCTCGAACCGCGCCTTCGCCTCGTGCATCAGCAGCGCGCCGGCCGAGTCGGTCACGTACGGGGCCTCGCAACCGGCGTCGACCATGATCCGGGCCTGCTTGGCCAGGTTCTCCGGCGGCGTCCGGTGCGCCATCATCAGGAACCCGGCGGTCTCCATGCCCAGATCGCGCGCCGCGGCGAAGTGCTGCGGCGAGACGTCGGCCTCGGTGCAGTGCGTCGCGACGCGCACCATGTCGGCACCGGCGTCCCGGGCCTTCTTCAGGTCCTCCACCGTGCCGATGCCCGGCACCAGCAGCACCGCGATCTTCGCCTGCCTGGCCTCCTCGCGGGCGGCGGCGATCAGCGTCATCTCGTCGGTGTGGCTGAACCCGTAGTTGAACGAGCTGCCGCCCAGCCCGTCGCCGTGGGTCACCTCGATGACCTCGACGCCGGCGCCGTCCAGCGCCCGGACGGTGTCGCGCACCTGCTGCTCGGTGAACTGGTGCGCCATCGCGTGGCTGCCGTCGCGCAGGGTGGTGTCGATCAGGCGGATCGTCGTGCTTCAACTCCGGCCGGCTCATGCGCGACACCTCCAGCTTCTTCGGCGGCCATCAGCTCGCCGACCCTGGCCGCGGCGGCAGTCATGATGTCGAGGTTGCCCGCGTACTCGGGCAGGTAGTCGCCGTTGCCCTTGACCTCCAGGAACACCGCGACGCGGGCGTGCCCGTTCCACGCCGCGCGCGGCTCGTCGAACTGCGGCTCGGCGCGCAGCGTGTAGCCGGGCACGTACTCCTGCACCTCCAGCGCCATCTCGTGGATGGAGGCGCTGATGCGGTCACGGTCGGCGTCGGCACCGATCATGCAGAACACCGTGTCGCGCATGATCATCGGCGGCTCGACGGGATTGAGGATGATGATCGCCTTGCCGCGGACGGCACCGCCCACCACCGACACCGCACCGGACGTGGTGTGGGTGAACTCGTCGATGTTGGCGCGGGTGCCCGGCCCGGCCCCGCGCGACGCCACCGACGCGACGATCTCGGCGTACGGCACTGCGGTGATCCGCGAGACCGCGTGCACCATCGGGATGGTGGCCTGGCCACCGCACGTGATCATCGAGACGTTCGGGGCGTCGATGTGGTCGCGCAGGTTCACCGGCGGGCAGACCATCGGACCCAGGTGCGCGGGGGTCAGGTCGACCGCCTGGATGCCGGCCTCCGCGTAGCGCGGCGCGTTGGCGATGTGCGCCTTCGCCGAGGTGGCCTCGAAGACGATCTCCGGCAAGGGGTCCTGGCGCAGCAGCCAGTCGACCCCCTCCGCCGACGCCGCGAGGCCCTGGTCACGGGCGCGCGCGAGCCCGTCGGACTCGACGACGCCGACCACGTACTGCACGTCGACCTGAGCGCTGCGCGCGAGCTTCGCCAGCAGGTCGGTACCGATGTTGCCCGGCCCGACGATCGCGGCCGTGACGCTTCTACCGGGGCTCATGCAGCGATGGTCGCCGCGGTGGGTCCGCAGCGGAACCGCTGCGTTCCGATGAGCGAAACAGCAGTCGGATCGATCTGTGACCGGCGCCACATTGTCGATTCGAGCAGTCGCGATATATCGTGATGGCACACGAGCTACTCAATGCCACTCGGCAGGAGGCTCACCACGACTGATCAGGAGATCACCACCATGAACGCGAACCCCGCCTTCGACCAGCCCGGATTCGGGCCCCGCTTCGACACAGGATTCGGCCCCTTCGGGCCCCGCATCCGTGGCCGCTTCCGCGGCGGCCCGCCCTTCGGCCCCATGGCCGCCGCGGCCGACGCCGACACCGACACCGACACCGGCGACGACACCGACCCGCGCAAGGAACGCCTGCGCCACGCCCGCCGGCGCGGCGGCTTCGGCCCCGGCTTCGGCGGCCCCGGCCCCTTCGGCCCGGGCTTCGGCGGCCCCGGCCACCGCGGACGCGGACGCGGCCGTGGCCGGCGCACCGCCCGCGGTGACATCCGCCTGGCCGTGCTCGCCCTCGTGGCCGAGCAGCCGCGCCACGGCTACGAGATCATCCAGGAGATCGCCGAGCGCTCCGGTGGCGCCTGGCGCCCGAGCCCCGGCTCGGTCTACCCGACGCTGTCCCAGCTCCAGGACGAGGGCCTCGTCTCCGTCGAGAAGGCGGAGGGCCGCCGGATCGTCAGCCTGACCGAGGCCGGCACCACCTACGTCGCCGAGCACCGCGAGGAGCTCGACAAGGTCTGGGAGTCGGTCAACGACGACTCCGACGACGACGGTGCCCGCGCGCTGTTCGAGCAGCTGCACCAGCTCCACGCCGCTGCTCAGCAGGTCGCCGCCACCGGCACGCCGGAGCAGATCGCCACGGCGTCCGCGTCGGTCACCGAGGCCCGCAAGGCCATCTACCGCCTCCTGGCGGAGTGACCGCAGACAAAAGGGCCAGACAACAGGGCCGGCACCCGCGAGCGGGTGCCGGCCCTGTTGTTGCGTCGCGCTCGTCAGGCCGGGACGCTCGCGCGCTCCAGCACCTGCATGAAGGCACGCGACCACTCGGGCAGGTCAGGCCAGCCGCGACAGGACACCATGGCGCCGTCCACGACGTCTGGTGCGTCGACGAACGTGGCGCCGGCCTGCTCCATGTCGGCCTTCAGCGGCGGGAACGCCGCCGTGGTGCGCCCGCGCAGCAGCCCCAGCGCGGCCGGCACCTGGGCGCCGTGGCAGATCGTGCCGACCGGGAGCCCCCGCTCGAAGAAGTACGCGACGATGCGCGCCACGTCGGGGTCTGCGCGGATGTACTCGGGAGCCCGCCCGCCCGGGATGACGAGCGCGTCGTAGTCCGCGGGGTTCACCTCACCGAACACCACGTCCACCGGAAGCTGGTGGCCGGGCTTCTCGGTGTAGGCGTCGCAGTCGGGCTCGAAGTCGTGGACCACGAGCTTCACCGCCCGCGCCGTGCGCGCGGCGACGACCGCCTCGTGGCCGCCCTCCCGCAGACGGAACACCGGATACATCGAGTCGAGCTCCTCGGCCGCATCGCCCGTCAGGATCAGCACGCGTGCCATTCCCACTCCTCCCCCTCGTGTGACGGGACCCACTCTATGGAGTGCCCGCGGTCCGCGACAGAGGACGAGACGATGCCGGCCGACCACATCGCAGCTCAGCAGTCCCGCAGCTCCGGGGTCTGGTTCAGGATCTGCGAGACCGGACTGATGAACGCGCGGTACGCGTCGCCGCCCACCTCGTCGAGGGGGAAGGCGCCGACCTTGTGGCAGTTCTGGAACGCCAGCGCCACGCCGAAGTGCCGCTCCAGCGCCGTGCGGATGGACGTGCTGGCGAGCGCGCGGAGCAGCTGGCCGCGGTGGGCCTCCGATGGCGGCGAGATGGAGTGCTCGCCGTCGGCAGCGGCCGCGGACACGACCTCCCAGGCGTAGGGCAGCGAGTCGCGGACGACGGAGAGGAACTGCTCGTCGGTCAGCTCGCCACGCTCGGCGGACTCGAGGACGGCGGTCGGGACATCGAGGGACACAGGAACTCCTGTTCAGCGGGTCACGGGCACGGGATAGGCGAACTCGGGATCGACCTGGGCCGCCAGGTCGGTGCCGGTGGAGCGGTTGCCCCACGCGGCGGCGTTGCGCAGGTGGAAGGCGACGGTGTCGCGGTGGTAGGCCGACTGGTCGCGCACCTGCGCGTCGAGCGCGGCGTGGACGGCGGCGAAGGCGGCGAGGTTCTGCGGCTCCAGCTCGGCCACGGAGGCGACGGCGCCGCGCTCGGCGGCCCGCACCCACGCCGACTGGGAGACGCAGCCGACGAGGGCGGCACCGACCTGCTCGCGCAGCCACTGCTCCTCCGCCGGTTCGGTGATCTTGTTGCCGAGGACGCGCAGGGCGACGCCGAAGTCGGCCGCATGCTCGGCGTACTGCCGGTAGACCCCGACCCCGCGCCGGGTCGGCTCGCTGACCAGCACCGTCAGGTCGAAGCGGGTGAACAGGCCGGACGCGAACGCGTCGGCTCCTGCGGTCATGTCGACCACGACGTACTCGCCGGGCCCGTCGAGGAGGTGGTTGAGCCACAGCTCCACGGCACCGGTCTTCGAGTGGTAGCAGGAGACGCCGATGTCGGACTCGGCGAACTCCCCCGTCACGACGTACGGCACCTCGCCGCCGCCGGCGTACCGGCGCAGCAGCTCCCCGTCGGGATCGAGATCGACGAGCCTGGAACCGCGCCCCGGCGGCGTCGTCTTGATCATCACGTCGGTGGCCGGGATGCGCGGGTTGCTGCCGCGCAGGTGGTCCTTCAGCCAGGTCAGGTCGGTGCCCATGGCGCGCGGCGGGGGCCCGTCGTGGCCGAGTGCGGCACCCAGGTGCTGGTTGATGTCGGCGTCGACGGCCAGTACCCGGTGGCCCGACGCGGCGAGGCAGCGGGCGAACACAGCGGCCGACGTGGTCTTGCCGCTGCCGCCCTTCCCGACGAAGGCGATGCGCATTCGTGGATGATAACCGTTTTCACTATCGGGTGATCAAGTCGGGGTCGAGCCGTAACCTGCCGTGATGGAGGTACGGGATCGATGAGCGACGACGCCGCACTGGCCGCCCGGCAGCGGGCCCTGGGTACGGAGATCTCGGCGCGGATGGCCGCGGGCGACTTCCCTGCCGCACTGCGGGCCCAGCACCAGCTCGTCGACCTCCTCACCGAGGTGGCGCAGCGGCTCCCGTGGCATCGGCGGCAACTCGCGCTGGAGACGCTCAACCTGGCGATGGTGCAGGAACGGGCCGGTCAGCGAGGTGCGGCGGTCCGCTCCGCGCGTGCCGCCCGCGACCTGTTCGCCCGCGTCCGCGACGAGGACGACCACCGCTTCGCGCCGGAGGTGGAGCTGGCAGCCCGCGAGCTGCGACGGTTGCACCGCGTGCGGCTCTTCCTGCAGCCCCGTCGCCGCTAGTGCCACGCTCAGCGGCCGCGCCGGCGGGCCAGCGCCTCCCGCAACGGCGGCACGACCACCCCGTCCTCGGCCATCTTGCGCCGGGCCTTCCGCCGGGCGAGCAGCACACCGACGATCGCGACGGCCCAGAAGACGTACTGCACCGTCCACGCCAGCCGGAACGCCTCCGGCGTGTACCCGGTGGGTGAAACGATGCCCAGCACCGCGCCGACGCCGAACGAGGTGAGCAGCGATGCGGTGAAGCCGCCGATGTTCACGATGCCCACGGCCGTGCCGCCGCGATGGGCCGGGTTGAACGTGCGCGCGTAGTCGAAGCCGATCATCGAGCCCGGGCCACCGGTGGCCAGCACCACCACCAGCACCACCATCAGCCAGGTGGGCGCGGGCGGCGGCACGAGCAGCACCACCGTCCAGGTCGCGGCGGTGGCGACGATCACGGTGATCACCAGCCAGGAGCGGCGCAGCGGGTGCCGGGCGGTGAACTCGCCGAACAGCGGCCCGGCGACGACGCCCGCCCCGACGAGCAGCGTGAGCATCACAGCGGCCGCCGTGGGGCTGAACCCCTGCCCGGCCACCAGGTAGGGCACGCCCCACAGCAGCGCGAAGACCATGCCGGAGAACTGGGTGCCCGTGTGGGACCAGAGCCCGAGCCGGGTCCCCGGTTCGCGCCACGACGCCCGGATCCCGGCGAACACGTCGGCGACCGTGCGCGCGGGCGGCGGCGCCGGTGCGCCGGCCGGCCGGTCGCGCACGACCGCCCACGCCACCAGCGACACGAACACCCCGAGGCCACTCGCCGACACGAACGCCGCCGTCCAGCCGGCGGTGTGCAGCAGCGTCGCCAGTGGGAGCGCGGACAGCACCTGCCCCAGCTGCCCGATCAGCCCGGTCAGCTGCGTCATCACCGGCACTCTCCGGGCGGTGAACCACGCCGGGACCAGCGAGAACACGCTCACGAACGTGAATGCGTCGCCGATCCCCACGAGCACCCGTGCCGCGATCGCGAGCGGCATCGCGTCGGCCGTGCCGAGCAGCAGCTGCCCGGCGGCCATGGTCACCCCGCCCACCGCCACCACGGTCCGCGCGCCGAAGCGGTCCAGCAGGACCCCGGCGGGCACCTGCAGCAGCGCGTACACCAGCAGCTGCAGCACCACGAATCCCGACAGCAGCGCCGGCCCGGCGCCGAACCTCTGCGCGGCGTCCAGCCCCGCCACCCCGAACGACGTGCGGTGCATGATGCCGACCAGGTACGCCGACAGGCCCACCGCCCATACGGCGGTGGACCGCCGATCAACACCCCAGCCCACACTCATCCCGCACTCCATGGTGCGTGACGCAGCGGCGGAACGCGATGCTCTGCGTGCGGTCTCACGTCGTCGGCGCACGGGCCGGAGCGGGACGTGGCGCACGCCACCGATTCCGCGGACAGGACCGCGCCCTGGCCCCCACAGTGCGCACCGCAGCGGGGGGACGGAATGCTGTGCGTGCGGATTCACGTTGTCCGACCGCGAGGAAGGGAAGTGGACGCGGTGCTCGACCCAGCCGGGCTTTACGAGATCGTCGACGACATCGAGATCGACGATCCGGTCCTCATCGTGGCTCTCGACGGGTTCGTCGACGCGGGAGCGGCCACGCGACTGGGGGTGGCGGCCCTGCGGGCCGGCCAGGAAGAAGCCCGCACCGTGGTGCGCTTCGACGTCGACCAGCTCGTCGACTACCGGTCCCGGCGCCCGGCACTGCGGTTCGACACCGACCACTGGGCCGGCTACACCGCGCCGGAGCTCGACGTCATGGCCATGGCCGACACCGCGGGCAACGAGTACCTGCTGCTGTACGGCCCCGAGCCCGACACGCAGTGGGAACGGTTCTGCGCGGCCGTGGAGCAGGTCGTGCGGCACTTCGATGTCCGGTTGGTCATCAACCTGTCGGCGATCCCGCTGGCGGTGCCGCACACCCGTCCGATCGGGGTGACCGTGCACGGCACCCGCCCCGACCTCACCGAGGGGCACGAGGCGTGGTTCTCCAGCGCCGAGGTGCCGGGCAGCGCGGTCGCGCTCATGGAGTACCGGCTCGGCGAGGCCGGGCACGACGCCATGGGCTTCGCCGTGCACGTGCCGCACTACCTGGCGCGCGCGGAGTATCCGCAGGCCGCGCGGGTGCTGCTCGACCACGTCGGGCTGGCCGCCGAGCTGTACCTGCCCACGGAGCCGCTCGCCGAGGCCGCCCGCCAGGCAGAGGAGGAGATCGCCGAGCAGGTGGCGGCCTCCGACGAGGTGCGCCAGGTCGTCGACGCGCTGGAGCGCCAGTACGACTCGGTGTCGTCCGGCCGCGGCGATCGCAGCGTGTTCGGCCTGGGCGGTGAGCTGCCCAGCGCCGAGGAGCTGGGCGCCGAGGTGGAGCAGTTCCTCGCCGAGCGCACCGACCCGGAGGACCCGCCGGCGCAGCCGTGAAGCAGCCCTGACCCGGGACGGGTCAATCGTGCTCGTCGGCCCGACGGATGGCGTCGCACGCGTGCGCCACCGTCTCCCAGGCCGACCGCGCTGCCGGGTCGTCGTCGAGCCAGCGGGCCGCCGCTGCGGCCGCGGCACCGTCGCCGTGCTCGGCGAGCACGTGCAGCTCGACGAGGCGATCGCGCCACTCCCCCGGAGTCACGCCGGCTCCAGCGCGACCATCGGCAGCTGCGCGGCGGCCCGGAGCCGATCCTCCACGGTGCCGCGGTAGCGACGGCCGAGCAGCATCGACAGCAGCCGGCGCACGAGGGGCGCGGCCGGACCGTGTCGCCGCTCGTACGCGGCGAGCACCTCGGCGACGTCATCGACCGGCAGCACGTTCGCCGTGACCGGACCGGTGGTCGACCCGATCGTCGCCGCGGCGGGACCGCCGGCGGTGAGGTTGCGCAGCCAGTCGCTGTCGCCGAGTCCCGCGACGACGATCGGGGCGCCCGACGGCGAGTGGCCGACGACCTCGAGCGGGGTGCTGTAGCGCCGGCCCGATCTGCGTCCGGTGTGGTGCAGCAGCAGGATGCGCCGGCCGAGCAATCGGCCGAGCCGATGGGCGTACAGCCACCGGACCGCCGTGGTCGCGACCCGCAGGACCGCTCTCAGCCCCGGCCGCGCGGGTGCATCAGCTGCTCCGGGATCTCCACGACCAGGACGGCGAGCGCCACCGCGAACCCCGCGCAGCTGAGCGCGATCGTCAGGACTTCCCACATCACGACTCCATTCATATCGTGCCACGATACTAAAGTATCGTACGGCGATATGAATCTCGCCGCCAGTGGCCGACTACTGTGCGGTCCCGTGACCGAGCCCAGTCCGGTCGACTACGCGAACCTCCTGCGGTTCCGCACGGCCCTGCGCCGGTTCGACGCGTGGAGCCACGCGCAGGCGGCCGAGGTCGGCCTCACCCACGCCCAGCACCAGCTGCTGCTGGCCGTGAAGGGACACCCGGATCCGGCCGGGCCGACGATCGGCGAGGCCGCGGACTACCTCAACGTCCGCCACCACAGCGCGGTCGGGCTCGTCGACCGGGTCGAGCGGGCCGGCCTGCTGCGGCGGGTCCGCGACGCCGCCGACGCGCGGGCGGTGCGCCTGTCACTCACGGCCGACGGCGAGGACCGGCTCGCCCGCCTGACCGAGTTGCACCTCGCCGAGCTGGCCCGCCTGGCCCCGCTGCTGGAGCCGCTGGTGCCCGAGCACGATCACCCGCGCGACCAGGCCACGTCCCGCGGATCGTGATCGAGCTCCGTCTGGCCGGTCGTTCCGTGCGGCGTGCGCAGCCCATGATCAACACTCGAGAGATGGACGTGGTGGGGTTTTTCGAGAGGCGCAGAACCCCCACCACGTCAATCTCACCCGTGTCGATCACTGAGGGCGGATGAGATCAAGCCGGCCCGCCGCCCACTCCATCTAGCGCAGGTCCAGTGCCGCAGCCACCACCGCGTCGGCGTCGATTCCGTGGTGGCGGTGCACGTCGGAGAGCCCGCCGGACTGCCCGAACCGGCTCACCCCGAGGTGCGCGGCCCGCGACTGGTTGATGCCGGCGAGGAACGCCAGCGTGTGCGGATGCCCGTCCAGCAGGGTGACGAGCGGGGCGGCGCGGCGGGCCGGGAAGGCGGCGTCGAGCACCCAGGTCTCCGCGGCGCCGTGGCCCGCGCGTGCCTGCACAGCGTCGAAGACCAGGCCCGGGCTGGTCACGCACACCACGTCGGCGGCGACGCCCTGCTCGGCCAGGCGGTCCGCGGCGACCAGCGCCTCGGGCACCATCGCGCCCATCGCCGCGATCGTCACGTCGGGCGCGCCGGCGCTGCGCCGCAGCGGGTAGGCCCCGGCCACCACCTGACGCCGCCGCCGTTCCCGGGCCGCCGGATCGCTCGGGACGGCCGCCAGCGACTGGTCGACGGGCCGCGTGGACAGCCGCAGGTACGCCGAGGTGCCGTCGGGCCGGCCGAGCCGCGCCAATGCCGCCAGCAGCGTCCATTCCGTGTCGATGGCGAACGCCGGCTCGTAGGACGTGCAACCGGGCTGCTCCAGCCCCACCGACGGTGTGGAGATCGACTGGTGCGCCCCGCCCTCCGGCGCCAGCGTCACCCCAGACGGCGTGCCGACGAGGATCGACTGCCCGCCGGCGTAGATGCCGAACGACCACGGCTCCAGCGCGCGCTCGACGAACGGGTCGTAGAGCACCCCGATCGGCAGCAGCGGCTCGCCCCAGCGGCTCCAGGTGGCCCCCAGCTCGCCGAGCAGCCCGACCAGGTTGGTCTCGGCGATGCCCAGCTCCAGGTGCTGGCCGTCGGGTCGTTCGCGCCAGTGCAGGATCGTCTCGGGATCGTCGGCGAACCAGTCGACGTGCTCGCGCGCAGCCCACACCCCGACCTTGTTGACCCAGCCGCCCAGGTTGGTGGAGCTGGACACGTCCGGGCACAGGGTGACGACGCGCCGGGCCGCCTCGGGCGCGGAGCGGGTCAGGTCGAGCAGCGCCCGGCCCAGCGCCGCCTGTGTGGTGGCGGTGCCGCCGGGGGTGCGTCCGAAGTCGGTCGGGATCGTCAGCGTCGGCGGGGCCGGCACCGGCTCGCGGCGCAGCCGCTGTGCCACCTCCGCGCAGACGCGGGCGGCGTCGGAGTCCTCGGCGAAGCGCGCCCACGGCTCGTCGACGTCGGCGTCGACCCGGTCGGCGAGTTGCCCGAGCTGCTCGACCGTGAGCAGCGACGAGTGGTTCTGGGGATGGCCCTCGGTCGCCAGCCCGTGCCCCTTCACCGTGTAGGCGAAGATCACCGTCGGGCGCGAGTCGTCGATCTCGGCGAACGCGTCGCCGAGCGCGTCGAGGTCGTGGCCGCCGAGGTTGCGGATCGCCGCGACGAGCGCCTCGTCGTCCAGGCCCTCGACGAGACCCGCGAGCTCGGGCGAGTCGGGCACGCGGGTGCGCAGCTCTGCGGCCGTGCAACGCAGCAACCGCTGGTACTCGGGGTTGGGCATCTCGTCGATGCGCCGCCGCAGCGCAGGGCCGCCGGGCAGGGTGAACAGCTTCTCCAGCAGCCGCCCGTACTTGACGGTCAGCACCTGCCAGCCGGCCGCCTCGAACATGCCCTGCAGCCGGGTGGCGCCGATGTTGGGCACGACGCGGTCGAGCGACTGCCGGTTGAGGTCGACGATCCAGCAGATCTCGCCCAGGTCGGAGACCATCGGGTCGAGAATGGCCTCCCAGATCGCGCCCTCGTCCAGCTCGGCGTCGCCGACCAGCGAGTACTGCCGCCCCTCCCCCGCGCGCACGAAGCGGCGGGCCAGCGCACCCCAGATCGGTGCGGTGGCACCGATGCCGACCGAGCCCGTCGAGTAATCGACGGGATCGGGGTCCTTCGAGCGGCTCGGGTAGCTCTGCAGGCCGCCGAACGCGCGCAGCGTGGTGAGGTAGCGCTCGTCCAGCTCGCCGAGCAGGTAGTTGATCGCGTGCAGGACGGGCGAGGCGTGCGGCTTCACCGAGACCCGGTCCTCGGCCCGCAGGTGCTGGAACCACAGCGCCGTCATGATCGTCGTCATCGACGCGCTGGACGCCTGGTGGCCGCCGACCTTCAGCCCCTCGGGATTGGGCCGTACCCGGTTGGCGTGGTGCACGATCGCCGTGGCGAGCCAGAGGACCCGCTGCTCGATCTCCTGCAACGTGGCCGGCGACGTCCCGAACACCTCAGTACCTCCATCGGTCGTGATGCGCCGACAACTGCAGCACCGCGGGGCGGACTGCACAACCCTGACGGGCTCGACCGTGCACACTGCCCATCCCGGCGGATGCGGCGCTCCCGGAGGACGGGCAGACTGCGCAGCATGGACGCGACCGATGCCCGCCTCCTGCTGGCGCTCGCCGCGGCTCCCCGCACCTCGGCGCTGACGCTGGCCGACCAGCTGGGCATCTCCCGCAACACGGTGCAGGCCCGCCTGACCCGGCTCGACCAGCGCGGAGTGCTCGCCGCGGTGCAGCTGCGCCTCGACCCGACCGAGCTCGGCTACCCGATCACCGCCTACGTCACGATGCAGCTGCGGCAGCGGCTGCTCGACGAGGTGGCCGAGGAGCTGGCCAGGGTGCCGGAAGTGGTCGAGGTGCTGGGCATCTCCGGGGAGACCGACCTGCTGGTGCAGGTCGTGGCCCGCGACGGTGACGACCTCTACCGCGTCGCGGGCAGCCTGCTCGCCATCGACGGGGTGGAGCGCACCACCACGTCACTCGTGATGCGCACGCTCGTGCCGCACCGGCTCACCCCGCTGCTGGAGCAGGTGGCCGGTCAGCGCGGGACCAGCGTTCCGGCGCCGCTGCCGTCCCGCGACTAGAACGTGTAGATCGACGAGTCCGGGCCCGCCTGGTCGCACAGGGCGAATTCGTACATCCGATCGCACGTCGCGCCCGTGCGGTCGGCGCGGTGCACCTCGACCCGCCGCACGCTGTCGGGCATGGCGACCAGCACCAGCTGCTGGCTGGCAGGGTCGTCGACCGACGCTACGACGTACCCGTCCGCACGGTTCTGGAGCGGGCCACCGATGGAGTACGGCCTGGTGTCGGTGAGGTAGCAGAATCCCGCGTAGCCAGCGTCGACGCGGCCGACCATCCGGGACGATCCGGAGGGGTTCGCGCGAACCTCGTCCCACGTGCCGGGAGACTTTTCGACCTCGACGAGCACCCGCTGCGGATTGACTACGACGGCATTGCCGGGGCGAGCCGCGCCACCGTGACCGGCCCGAACGCGTGCCCATCGGGATCGGACAGGCGTACGTCGGTCATGCCGAGGACGCAGGCGAAGGTGTCGTTGACCGCGATCGCGTGGTCCTCCGCACCGGGTGACTGGAGAAGCATCGCCGTGACGCGCCAGGTGTCGAACGGCGGGAAGTCGGCGGCGCGGCCGGCCGACACGACCGCGGCGGCGCAGCGGCGCAGATCAGGCTCGGCGGGTAGCGACACGGCACTCGCCGGCCCGGCCGCCGGCTGCCACGCTCCTCCGCCGACCAGCGCGACGGTCGACGACGCGAGCAACGCCGTCACGACGGCGGCGGCCGCGGCCAGGAACGGAGCCCGCCGCCGGGTGCGCGGCACGACGATGCCGTCATCGATGTCGTCGTCGAGCTCCTCGAGCACCGTGCGGAGTGCCCGCTGCCGCACGTCCGGCGGCAGTGGCGGGGCCGGGGGCAGCCGGGTAGGGCCACGGGTGCGCTGCGGTCGACAGTGGCCGTAGCCGCACGGTGGCGGTCCCGTCCGCGTCCTGCGGCGGAGTATCCGGGTCGAGCTGCACCGTCGCGACGTCGGTGAGCTCCCCGTCGGTCGCGGCAGCGAGATCGACGGATTCGAGGCAGAGCACTTCGGGGCCGCGCTCCACGGCGAGGCAGCCGCGCACCGCGTCGATGCGAGGATCGGCAGCGGTGAACCGCGGCTCCATGGGCAGGTGCAGCTCCACGACGTCACCCGCGCGGAAGCTCCGCCGGATCTGCACGGCACCCGGCTCGGCAGACCGCTCGTCGGGGTCGGCGCCGGCCGGGAGCAGGACCAGGCGCGCCCCGTGCGCCCATCCGGGCACGCGCAGGGTGAGCGTCCACGGCGCGACGGCGTCGGCGCGGACGGTGACGCGGACGACGCCGTCGCGCGGGTAGGCGGTCTCGACGTCGAGCGCGACGGCGGTGCCGCCGGCCAGGGTCGTGCGGATGGTGGCGGGCGCGTACTGGTGCAGCTGCAGGCCGTCCGCGTCGGTGGTGGCGAGGTACGCGGGCAGGCTGGCGAGGGTCCTCGCCACGTTGGGCGGGCAGCAGGACACCTCGAACCACGGCGCCCGCAGGCTCGACGACGCCCGCGGTGAGACGGCCTCGTCGCTGGTCGGGACTGCAGGCCGGCGCTGGTGGAGCGTGTTGGCGTAGAAGAAGGCCGTGCCCGCGGCCGACGGCGAGGTCGCGACGACGTTGAACAGGGTCCGCTCGATGAGGTCGGCGTAGCGCGGGGCGCCCTGCGCGAGCAGCAACCGCCAGCTGAACATGAGCGAGGCGACGGCAGCGCACGTCTCGGAGTAGGAGCGGTCGGGCGGCAGGACCCAGTCCTCGCCGAAGGCCTCGTCCTGGTGGTGCGAGCCCTGGCCGCCGGTGAGGTAGGTGCGCCGCGCGACGGTGTTCTCCCACTGGGTCGCGAGCGCGTCGAGGAGCCCCTTCGGCGAGCAGCCCCGCACGTCGGGACCGGGCCACTCGGTGCGCACCTCGTTCGCCGCCACCGTCGACAGCCAGGGACGGACCGATGCGTGCACGAGCCGCGCGGCGGCGCCAGGCCGCGAGGAACGTCGCGGCGAGCACACCCTCCGCGACGGCCCGCGATCCGGTCATCCGCATCGCGAGCCGCCACACCGCATCGGCGTGCCGGTGGTACAGCGAAGATCAGGCCCGGCCGCCGGTGCCGCTGTCCCACAGCGGTGTCTTGCCCGTCGAGTAGACGACCATGTTGCAGTCGTCCTGCACGGCCAGCCACGCGCCCGGCTTGCCACCGGTGGCGGAGTCCCACAGCGGCCGGGACGCCGGCGCGCGGGACACGACGACGAGGTTCCCGTCGGTCTGCATCTGCGCCCGTGCACCGGGGTTGCCGCCGGTGCGGGAATCCCAGATCGCCTTCTTGTCACGAGCCGTGTAGAGCACGAGGTTGCCGTCCTCCTGCATGGCGAGGAAGCACTTCTTGTTGGCGGAGCGGACGACCCGGCCGGGTTCGAGCACGTCACCGGGTCGCGCCGTGCTCCACGTCAGCTGCCGACCCCAGAGCACCTCGCCGTCGGCGCCGTAGATCACGAGGTTGCCGTCGTTCTGCACGGCGAGCTGGGCGCCGGGGTGCCCGCCGGTCGCGGTGTCGTACAGGGGCTTGCCCGCCGGCGTGGAGACGACCAGGTTGCCGTCCTTCTGCATGACGGCCTTGAGGCCGCTGCCCTGGGTGTGGGTGTCCCAGATCGCCTTGCCCGGCTTGGCGTAGAGGACCAGGTTGCCGTCCTGCTGCATGGCGAGCGTGTACTGCCGGTTCGCCGACGTGACCTGGTTGTCGGCGGTCAGCTCGGCGCCGGGCGGGAGCACGTCGCGCGCCGGAGCGGCGAGAGCGGGGGCGGGGAGCGCCACGACGGGGAGCAGCGCCAGTGCTGCGGCCACCAACAACTTCTTGACGTGCACGAATGAACTCACCTTCCAGGAATGCCTGTCGGCCGAGCGAGCGGGGAGCGTTCTCGGCGGCGCCATGATGGTCCATCCGTGACACATTCCGCCGGTTCTTCGACGATCATGAGAACGAATCCCGACAGTTGATCACCGCACGTGATCATTTGATCACCGATGGTTGGAGATCCATTGTCCGGAGAACGCGCGATCGCGACGCAGCACTACGCGCCGGCGGCGGCCATCGGCGCTGCGCGGTGTTCGCGCGGGCTGATCCCGTGCACGCGCTTGAAGGCGTTCGAGAGCGCGAACCCGCTGCCGTAGCCGACGCGCCGGGCGACGGTGTCGAGCGTCGCGTCGGTGTCGCGGAGCAGGTCGGCGGCCATGGCGAGGCGGCGCCCGGCCAGGAACGTCATCGGCGGCTCGCCGACGAGCTCGGTGAACCGCCGCGCCAGCGCCGCCCGCGACACCTTCGCCTGCGCGGCCAGCGTCGCCACCGTCCAGCCCCGCTCCGGCTCGGCCTGCATGGCCCGCAGCGCCGGGCCGACGACCGGATCCGCCGCTGCGGCGTACCAGCCGGGGACCTGCGCCTCCGGCCGGTCGAACCACGTCCGCAGGGCGGACACCAACAGCAGGTCCAGCAGGCGGTCGAGCACGACCTCCTGGCCGGGCCGGTCCCTGCTGATCTCCTGGGTGAGCATCGAGAGCACCGGCGACTCGAACCCGAACCCGGAGAGGACGAGCAGGGAGGGCAGGCCGGCCAGCAGCCGGCCGCCGAGCGTGCTCGTGCTCAGGTAGTTGCCGACGAGCACCTCGGTGCTGCCGGACGCGCTGTTGCCCCAGGTGCGGACGCCGAAGAACGTGTTCGTCGGTACCGGTTCGCCGCCGGGGGTGGTGCACCGGCCGTTGGGCCAGATGACCGCGCCGGCCGGCCGGCCGACCACGTCGGAGATGACGTAGTCCTGCACGCCGACGGTGATCGCCATGTCGCCCTCGTGCAGCTCGACGACCCGCCCGTCGGCGTAGGCCATGAAGGCCCCGCCACGCATCACCGCGACGACGGCCAACGGGACCTCGTCGCGGATGTGCAGCGACCACGGCGGCTCCATCACCATCCGCAGCAGGAACGCGCCACGGGCACGGGGACCGTCGAGCAGGCCGCCGATCTCGTCCATGGGGAAATCGTAGAGGGGAAGCGCATCCGGGCGGTGGACGATCGATGATGGAGGCGAGGCGCTGAACCATTCTGTGGCGCTGCTCGCGGCGCTTGAATCATTCCCGTGAGCCAGCACATCCTCGTCATCGGCGCCACCGGCAAGACCGGGCGTCGCGTCGCCGACCGCCTCACCGCTGCGGGCCACCACGTGCGCCCCGGCTCCCGCTCCGCGGAGATCCCGTTCGACTGGGAGAACGCGGGCACGTGGGACGCCGCTCTCGCCGGTGTCGACTCCGTCTACCTCTCCTACTTCCCCGACCTGGCCGTGCCCGGTGCGGCCGAGGCGGCCGGTTCGCTCGCCGCCGCGGCCACCCGGGCCGGCGTCGAGCGGCTGGTGCTGCTCTCCGGCCGCGGGGAGCCCGGCGCCCAGGCCGGCGAGCGGGCCGTCCGTGCCGCGTTCCCGTCGGCCACCGTCGTGCGGGCCTCCTGGTTCGACCAGAACTTCAGTGAGGGCTACCTGCTCGAGCCCGTGCTCGAAGGGACGGTGGCGTTGCCCGTCGGCGACGTCCCGGAGCCGTTCGTGGACACCGACGACATCGCCGACATCGCCGTCGCCGCGCTGGTCGACGGCCGCCACGCGGGCGAGCTGTACGAGGTGACGGGCCCGCGTGCGCTGACGTTCGCCCAGGCGGTCGCCGAGGTCGCCGAAGCGGCCGGCCGCGAGGTCGAGTTCGTGCAGGTGGCGGCCGACGAGTACCTCGAGGCGGCGGCCGACTTCGTGCCCGCCGACCAGCTGTGGCTGCTGCGGCACCTCTACACCGAGGTGCTCGACGGGCGCAACGTGCACCTGACCGACGGCGTGCAGCGTGCACTGGGGCGCCCGCCGCGCGACTTCGCCGACTACGCCAGGGAAGCCGCCGCCACCGGCGTGTGGTCGGCCGTCCCCGTCGCGTGATGGCCGAGGATCGCCGCGGCCGCCGACTCCAGTTCGGCGGCTGCGGCGGGCCCTTCCGCACGCCACGAGACGTGCCCGTCCGGGCGCACCAGCACCGCTCCCGCCGGCCCGACGCCGTAGCGCAGGGCCCACTCCGGGTCGTCGATGCGGTGGACGACCACGCCGGCGGGTGCGGCAGCCCGCCACTCCCCGGCGTCCGGGCCGGTGAGCAGCACGAGATCGGAGCCGAAGAGATCGATGATCGACCTGGTCCCGAGCCAGAGGTGTGGCGCCCGGCAGCCGGGCACGGCGACCGGCTCGTACTCCCCGGGGACGTCGGGATCCGGGCTGCCGTCGTCGACGACGGCCGCTGAGCGGTACCGGTAACCCATGTCGATCATGCGCAGGGACCGGCTCTGGAACGGCGTCGCCGCCGGGTCGCGCATCGCCTCCCACGCCGCCCGCGCCTCCCCCACCGCCCTGGCCACGACCGGTTCGCGAGCCTCCAGGCAGGTGTCGAGCAACCCGGGGGCGGCGCGCCCGTCCAGCACGGCGGCGAGCTCCCAGGCCAGGTTGTGCACGTCGGCCAGCGCGGTGCCGATGCCGGCGGCGCCGGCCGGTGGCGCCTGGTCAGCTCGACATCCTGCTCGTCCACCAGGAGGCCGCCCGGGTCGATCCCGCCATGGCGATCTGCTGGCGGGAGACACCGGCCGGCCGGGAGCGGATGCTCGCGGTGCTGCTCGACTCGTTCGCCGGCCACCTCGTACCCGGCATCGAGATGGCGGAGGCGATGGACCGCTTCGTCGCGTGCACCACCCCGGAGATCTATCGCACGCTCGTGACCGAACGCGGGTGGTCGCCGGAGAAGTTCGAGGACTGGCTGGGCGACCTGCTCGTCCACCAACTGCTCGATCGCAGGTAACGGCCTGGTTCCGACTGCCCCTCACCATTTGCGCGTTTCCCGACACCCGCGCACTGTGTTGCGCATGACGCTCCAGGAACCGGCAGTAGGGCCGTCCGCCCGGTCCGAACCCGACGGCGACAAAGCAGGATCGGCGGAGCAGACCCATCCGATCGACAAGTGGGTCTTCGGCATCTCCGCGGCGCTCGTACTCGTGTTCATCGCGTGGGGCATGCTCGCGACGGACACCCTCTCGGCCGTCGCGAAGGCGGTGCTGGGCGGCGTGGTCGACGGTGGCGGCTGGGCCTTCGTGCTCGCGGCCAGCGGTTTCGTCGTGTTCGCGCTGTGGCTGGCGTTCAGCCGCTACGGCAAGATCCCGCTCGGCCAGGACGGCGAGGCGCCGGAGTTCCGCACGTCGTCGTGGGTCGCGATGATGTTCAGCGCCGGCATGGGCATCGGGTTGATGTTCTTCGGTGTCGCCGAGCCGCTGTCGCACTTCACCTCACCGCCGCCGGGCACCGTCGCGAAGGGTTCGCCCGAGGCGCTCGACGTCGCGATGGCCACGACGCTGTTCCACTGGACGCTGCACCCGTGGGCGATCTACGCGGTGGTCGGCCTCGCGATCGCGTACTCCACGTTCCGCCGCGGTCGCCGGCAGCTGATCAGCTCCGCGTTCACCCCGCTGCTGGGCCACAAGGGCACCCAGGGCACGTTCGGCCGCGCCGTCGACATCCTGGCCATCTTCGCGACGCTGTTCGGCTCCGCCGCTTCGCTGGGCCTGGGTGCGCTGCAGATCGGCGGCGGGCTCGCCGCCAACGGCATCACGGGTCTGCCGCAGAGCATCCTCGTGCTGATCATCGTGGTCCTCACGGTCGCCTTCATCCTCTCCGCGGTGACCGGCGTCGCGAAGGGCATCCAGTGGCTGTCCAACATCAACATGGTGCTGGCCGCCATCCTCGCCGTCTTCGTGTTCGTCGTCGGACCGACGATCCTGATCCTCAACCTCATCCCGACCGCCATCGGCGACTACTTCCGCGACCTCGCGCAGATGTCGGCCCGCACCGCCGCCACCGGCGGTGACGGGATGGCCGAGTGGCTCTCCGGCTGGACGGTCTTCTACTGGGCGTGGTGGATCTCCTGGACGCCGTTCGTCGGGATGTTCATCGCGCGCATCAGCCGCGGCCGCTCGATCAAGCAGTTCGTCGTCGGCGTCATGCTGATCCCCAGCGCGGTGAGCCTGGTGTGGTTCGCCGTCTTCGGCGGCGCCGCCATCGACCGTCAGCGCACGGGCACCGACCTGGCCTCGGCCGGCACCGAGGGGCAGCTGTTCGGGCTGCTGCACACCTACCCGCTCGGCGGCCTGCTCAGCGTCGTGGCGATGCTGCTGGTGGCGATCTTCTTCGTGTCCGGCGCGGACGCCGCGTCGATCGTCATGGGCACCCTGTCGCAGCGCGGCTCGATCGAGCCGTCCCGCTGGGTGGTGGTGTTCTGGGGCACCGTGATGGGCGCCATCGCGATCATCATGCTGCTGGTCGGTGGTGACGAGGCCCTCAACGGCATCCAGAACATCACGATCATCATGGCGGCGCCGTTCGCCCTGGTCATGATCGCGCTGTGCGTGGCGCTGGCGAAGGACCTGAGATCCGACCCCATCACCCGCCGCGACAACCGCGCCGTCGCCGCTGTCGAGCAGGCCGTGGAGTACGGCACGACCACGCACGACGGGAAGTTCATCCTCAACGTCAAACCGGAGGACGACGTCGAGAGCCCGCCCCGCTAGGCCCTGCCGACGTCCTGCGCGAGCACCTGCTCGCGCAGGATGTCGGCGTGCCCGCAGTGCTGCGCGAGCTCGCGCAGCACCTGCAGGTACACCCAGCGGAGCGTGCGCGGGCCACCGCGGTGCCCGCGCACCACGGTGTCGAGCGGCAGGTCGGCGACCGTCGCCCGGGCCGCCGCGCAGGAGTCGCGGAACGCCGCCTGCGCCGAGGCGATCGTGTCGTCGGGCCCGAGCGCGAACGAGTCGTCAGGGCTCGCGACGAGCCCCAGCCGCGTGCGCGGGACGTTTCCCACGCACGCCTCGAACCACACCCGCTGCATCCACGTGACGTGCTTGAGCAGGCCGAGCAGCGTCGTCGCCGACGGCACCAGCCGGCGGCGGGCCTGCTCCTCGGTCAGGCCGTCGAGGAGCCCCTCGAACGTGCCCCGGTAGTCCTCCAGGAACGCGTCGAGCTGGGTGCGTTCGTCGGCGGTCAGCATGTCGAACGGGCCCGGCATCAGATCTCCAGCACGACCTTGCCCAGCACCTGGCGCTCGTCGATGCGGGCGAGTGCCTCGGCGGCGCGATCGAGCGGGTACACGGCGTCGATCGGCGGATCCAGCAGCGTGAGGTGCGGCAGCAGCTGGGCCCACTGCTCGGCGATGTAGCCGGGCCGCGCGAGGGCGAACGCGCCCCACCCGACGCCGACCACGTCGATGTTGTTGAGCAGCAGCCGGTTGACCTTCACCGTGGGGATCTCCCCCGCGGTGAAGCCGATGACCAGCAGCCTGCCCAGCGGGGCGAGGCTGCGCAGCGAGTCGGTGAACCGGTCGCCGCCGACGGGGTCGACGACGAGGTCGACGCCGCGACCGGCGGTCAGCTCCTTCACCGCGTCCTTGAACCCCTCGACGGGTATCGCATCGGTGGCGCCGCAGGCACGCGCGACGTCGGCCTTCGCGTCGGACGAGACGACCGCGATCACCCGGGCGCCGAGCGCGGTGGCCAGTTGCGTGACGGCCGTGCCCACACCACCGGCGGCGCCGTGCACCAGCACGGTCTGCCCGGTCTCCAGGTGCCCGCGCGCCATGAGGGCGAACTGCGCGGTCAGGTAGTTCATCGGCAGCGCCGCGGCGGCGGTGAACGAGACGGCGTCCGGCAGCGGGAGGACGAGGTCCGGTGCCACGGCGACCTGTTCCGCGGCGCCGCCGATGGTGCAGAACGCCGCCACCCGGTCGCCGGGGCGCACGGCCGCCGACTCCGGTGCGGCAGCGACGATCCCCGCCACCTCGGAGCCGATCGTGAAGGGTGGGTCGGGCTTGTACTGGTAGAGGCCGCGGGTCTGCAGGACGTCCGGGAAGTTCAGGCCGGCCGCCCGTACGTCCACGAGCACCTGGTCCCCCGGGACCGGCGCGGTGACGTCGCGCACCTCCACCGATGTCGGGCCGTCCAACGTCACAACCTGCACCGCACGCATGGCGCGAACGCTACCGTCAGGGCTCGTGGACGCCACGATGCGCAACCGCCTGACCGACACCGGCAGATTTCTCCGAGAGTTCGTCCGCGACCCCTTGCACACCGCCGCTGTGGCCCCCAGCAGCCCCGCGCTGGCCGCGGCGATGACCACGACCGTGCCCACCACCGGCGAACCGACCGTCGTCGAGCTCGGGCCGGGGACCGGCGCGTTCACCGCGGCGATCGCGGCGCGCACCGGCGGCCGCGGGCGGCACGTGGCCATCGAGCTGCACCCGGAGTGGGCGCGGCTGATCGAGGACCGCTTCCCGCACGTCGAGGTCGTCCAGGGCGATGTCCGCGAGCTGGATGCGATCCTCGCCGACAAGAAGCTGCCGCCGGCCGACGCGGTGATCTCCGGACTCCCCTGGGCGGCGTACACCGGGCCCGTTTCGTTGCACGCCGCGATCGGACGCGCGCTGGCGCCCCACGGCGCGTTCACCCAGTTCGCCTACTCCTGGACCCGCCACTGGGCGCCTCCGGCGCGCGCCCAACTGGCCGACCTGCGACGACACTTCGCGGACGTCGCGATCAGTCGAACGGTCTGGCGCAATCTGCCCCCGGCGGCCGTCTACGAGGCGCGCAGAGTTCGCGACGCTGGGTGATCCACCCCCGTTCCGGGGGGCGGGTGAGGGGCTGCCAAGCTGGCCCGCAGTGCGCCTCGTCTACGACTCAGAAGATCTCAGCGGGTACTCGTCTGCCCGCGATCGGTTGCGCCTGAAGATCGTCGCGTGGGCCCGCAGACGGGGCGAGCTCGTCGAACCCTCCCTGGTCGCGGCCGCACTCGACCACAAGCACGCCGTCGACGGCCGGCTCGGACACTGGACCCGCGCGCACGTCGCCGACGCGCTCGCCGTCTGGTTCCCGCGGACCGTCGCGCTGCTGGAGGAAGATCGGGCCGCGGTCCCGGCCGCGCTGCACGCGGTGATCGGTTTCCTCGCCGAGCAGGACTGGCTGGACTCCCGCTCCGCCGCCCCGCACGAGCTGCACGCCCAGATCGTCGACTCCACGCCGGCGCTGCACGACGCGCTGGCCGACGAGCGCAACCTCGACCTCGGCACGTTCTGGGCGGTGCAGATGCTGCGCCACCGCGTGCCGACGGCGGACCCCGTCGCCGTTGCCCGATTCCTCAGCCAGGTGGACACCGGCGAGTTGGAGATCGACCGCACGGCGCTCCGGGAGATCACCCGCCGCCAGTCCACGCAGCCGGAACCGGCACCGCCGGCGTTCCCGCCGGTGGTGGTGCCCGGCGCGGCGGCGCTGCTGGCAGCGGCCGACGCGAGTCCCGCCCTCTCGCGGCTGCGCGCGTTCACCCGCTGGGTGCGCGCGGGCCGCACTCTGCGCGACGGACGGCTGCTGCTCGAGGACGCCCGCACGGTGGCCGAGCTGCTCGACGTCGACCACTTCTCGCGCGGGCGCGCCCGTTCGGCCGACGACCTGCCTGAGGTCTCGCTGCTGCTCGACTGGGCGCGGCAGGCCCGACTGGTGCGGGTGGTGCACGGACGGCTGGTGCCGGTGAAGAGCGCTGCCCCGCTGCTCTCGCGGCCGATCGAGCTGTGGCAGCGAGTGTTCACGGCCGTCGGCGGGCTGGGTGAGCACTTCGGCGGCACCAACGTCTTCGGCGCCCCGTCGCTGTTCGGCATGGCACTCGGAGACGCGCTGCAGCTGCTGCTCACGCTGCTCTACAGCGCAGGCGGCGACCCGGTGCCCGTCGAGCAGTTCCACCGGGCCGTGCGCGAGTCGGTCAACGAGGAGATGGGCTGCGTCGTCGACGATCTCGCCGGCGACGTCGAGCAGCGGCTGTGGCGCCGCGACGTCACCGCGCTGCTCGATGCGCTGGAGCTGCTCGGCGCCGTCGAGCTGGGCGAGAGCCTCGACGTGCTCGAGGAGCACGAGGCGCTCGTGGCACTGGCCGGCCGGGACGATCCCGATCCCACGCTGGTGTCGCTCACCCCGATCGGCATCTGGGCGGTGCGCGAGATGCTGATCGAGCAGGGCGAGATCGCGCCGCTGGCCGGTGAGCTCGCCGGTGAGGACATCGAGTACGTCTGCGTGCGGTCGGCGCCGCTGCGTGCCGAGGTCGCCGAGGCCGAGCTGGAGGCATGGGTGGCCGCGCGCCCCCGGCGCGGGGCCGCGAGCGAGATCATGCGCTACCTGCGGCGCGCCGAGGACGAGGTGCACCGCGAGCTCGCGCTCTGGGCGCTGGCCGGCACCGGTGGTCCCGCCGTCGCCGGCCCCCGTCGGCCGGTCGGCGCCACCGGACCGCGGGTGGACTGCCACGCGCGTGCCCGTCGCGGCTGACCGGGCAGGTAGCGTCGGGCTGGTGACGAGGAGCGGGACGAAAGGCGTGGCCCGGGCGGACCGGGAACGTCAGCTCGTCGGCCTCGCCGTCGCGGAGTTCGGCGCGCGGGGCTACCTGCGAGCATCGATCATCGACGTGGCGCAGGCGGCCGGAGTCTCGAAACCCCTGGTGTACAGCTACTTCGGCTCCAAGGAGGGGCTGGCGCTCGCGTGCGTGCACGACGCGGGAGCGCGGCTCGCCGACGCCGTCGACGACGCCCGGCAGGCCACCACGGCGGGTGGACGCGCGCTGGAGACGCTCACCGCGATCTTCACGGTGCTCGACGGCTGCCCGCAGGCCTGGTCGGTGCTCAACGACCCCACGCTGCCGGCCGGGCCCGCGCTGGACGCGGCCCGCGTCTACCGCAGCCGGCTCTCCCGGCTCGGTGACCTCGGCACGGCCGCCGTGCTGGCGGCGGCCGGCGACCACGACGTCCGTGACCGGGAGCTGTTCAGCTCGATCTGGCAGTACGCCGTGACGGCTGCGGTGCGCTGGTGGCTCGACCATCCCGACGAGCCGGCGGCCGACATGCCGGCCCGCTGTGCGCGGATCCTGGCGGCCATGGGCCTGCCGGCCGGGGATTGACCGCGAAGTGACTCGCCGGTAACTTCTGAATCATGGATGCGCCGTTCTGGGCCGAGATCAACGTCCCGTTGCTGGTCGCTCTGCCGTTCTTCCTGCTGTTCATCGGCATCGAGGTCTACACCCTCACGCACGACGACGCCGATCCGCCACGAGCCGGTTACCTCTTCCGCGACGCCCGCACCAGCATCTCGATGGGCCTCGGGTCACTCGTCTCGATGGTGATCTTCAAGCTCGCGACGCTCGTCGTCTACGTGGCGCTGTGGCAGCTGGTGCCGTGGAAGCTCCCCGCCGACACGTGGTGGAGCTGGGCGGCGA
Source organism: uncultured Actinomycetota bacterium (assembly GCA_963727745.1). Taxonomy (GTDB): domain Bacteria; phylum Actinomycetota; class Actinomycetes; order Mycobacteriales; family Pseudonocardiaceae; genus Pseudonocardia. The sequence continues at coordinate 99,509 of CAVSHL010000014.1, read as the reverse complement.
TGCTCGTGCTCGTCGACCTCGGGTGGTACTTCGCCCACCGCTTCGCCCACCGCGTGCGCATCGCCTGGGCCGGCCACCAGGCCCACCACTCCAGCGAGTACTTCAACTTCGGCACCGCGCTCCGCCAGAAGTGGAACCCGTGGACGGAAGCGCTCTTCTGGCTTCCGCTGCCGCTGCTCGGCTTCCCGCCCTGGATGATCTACATCGCCTTCTCGTTCAACCTCATCTACCAGTTCTTCATCCACACCGAGACCGTCGGCAAGCTGCCCGCGCCGATCGAGTTCGTGTTCAACACCCCGTCCCACCACCGGGTGCACCACGGCAGCGACCCCGAGTACCTCGACAAGAACTACGGCGGCATCCTCATCATCTGGGACCGGATGTTCGGCTCGTTCCAGGAGGAGCTGCACCGGCCGCGGTACGGCCTCACCAAGCCGGTGGACACGTACAACCTGATCAAGCTGCAGTACGGGGAGTACGCGCGGATGGTCTCGGACGTGCGCCGGGCGCAGAACTGGCGCGACCGGCTGGGCTACGTCTTCGGCCCACCGGGCTGGACGCCTGCGACGCGGGACACGGCCGTGCGGTGACGTCAGCAAAGCCACTTTCAGGACCGAATCCGTCCTGAAAGTGGCTTTGCTGACATACGTGGACCGCCGCTACTGCCGCCGGAAGAACTCCTGGATGTCCGCCACCAGCAGCTCCGGCACCTCCATGGCGGGGAAGTGGCCGCCGCGGTCGTACTCGGTCCAGCGGGCGTGCGCGCCGGTCGGGTCGATCTCGCGCCGCACCGTGAGATCGGCGGCGAACACGGCGACCGCGGACGGCGGCGCGGGCGGCGCCTCCCAGCCACCGGTGTCCCACGACTGCTCCGCCGGCTGGGCGAACGCCTTGTAGGCCTGCATCCCTTCGTAGAGCGAGTGCGCGGCGGAGGCGCCGACCTGGTTGAACCAGTAGATGCTCACGTTGGTGAGCAGCTGGTCGAGGTCGACGGCGTCCTCGGGCAGCTCGTTCTTGGGGTCGGTCCACTCGGCGAACTTCTCCACGATCCACGCCAGCTGCGCCACCGGCGAGTCGGTGAGCCCGTATCCGACGGTCTGCGGCCGCGTGGCCTGGATGTGCAGGTAGCCGGCGCCGTCCTCGCGGAAGGTGTTGAACCGCTCGGCGCGGTCGCGTTCCGCACCCTCCAGGCCGTCGAGCGAGAGCGCCGGGCCGAACGGGTACGGGCTGGGTCCGTTGACGTGCGTCGCGATCACCCGGCCCGGCGCCACCATCGGCAGCATGCCGACGATGCCGGAGCCGACGTCGGTGCCCTGCGCGAGGAAGCGGTCGTAGCCGAGCCGGGTCATGATCTCGGCGAAGGCGCCGGCGACCGCGAACAGGTTGCCCTGCCCGGGTGTGGTCAGCGGCGAGAACCCGAAGCCGGGGATCGACGGGAGCACGAGGTGCACCGCGTCCTCGACCCTGCCGCCGTGCGCGACCGGGTCGGTCAGTGGGCCGACGACCTGCAGGAACTCGACGATCGAGCTCGGCCAGCCGTGCACCATCAGCAGCGGACGGGCGGTGGGCTCGGCGGAGCGGACGTGCACGAAGTGGATCTCCTGCCCGTCGACCTCGGTGACGAACTGCGGCAGCTCGTTCAGCCGCGCCTCCGCAGCGCGCCAGTCGTAGTTGTGCAGCCAGTGCTCCGCGATCCGTCGCAGGTAGCTCGTCGGCACCCCGCGCGACCAGCCGAGACCGGGCAGCTCCCGCGGCCAGCGGGTGTTCGCGAGACGGGCCTGCAGGTCGTCGAGGTCGGCCTGCGGGACGTCGATGCGGAAGGGGCGGATCTCGGTGTTCGTCATGGGTAGAACTCTAGGAACAATAGCGGCACAGATCGTTCCGCGTTTCTGGAAGGATCCTCGACCATGTTGGCGACCTCGACCCGGCTCCTGCAGCTGCTGTCGCTCCTGCAGGCCCATCAGCACTGGACGGGCACCGCGCTCGCCGCGGAGCTCGGGGTGACCCCGCGGACGGTCCGCAACGACGTCGAGCGGCTGCGCGAGCTGGGCTACCCCGTCCACGCCACGCCGGGCGTCGGCGGCGGGTACGCCCTCGGCTCCGGCGCCACGCTGCCCCCACTGCTGCTCGACGACGAGGAGGCGGTCGCCGTCGCCGTCGGCCTGCGCACCGCGGCCGGCGGCGCGGTGACCGGGATGGAGGAGACGTCGGTCCGCGCGCTGGCGAAGCTGGAGATGATGCTGCCGTCGCGGTTGCGGCGGCGCATCAACGCCATGCAGAGCTACACCGTCGCGATCGCCGGCGACGGGCCCATGGCCGCGCCGGCCGTCGATCCATCGGTGCTCACCAGCTTGGTGGCCGTGTGCCGCGACCACGAGCGGCTCCGGTTCGACTACGCGTCCAACTCCGGGGCGACGGCCCGACGCACCGTCGAGCCGTTCCGGCTCGCCCACCTCGGTGGCCGCTGGTACCTGGTCGCCTACGACATCGACGCCGGGGAATGGCAGACGTTCCGCGTCGACCGCATGACCCCGCGCATCCCGACCGGCCCGCGGTTCGTGCCGCGGCCACCCCCGCCCGAGGGGTTGACCGAGCACGTGACGCACGGGGCGGCTACCGCGACCTGGGAGTACCGCGCCAGGGTGCGCATCCACGCGCCGCTGGAGGTGGTGGCGGCCCGGCTCCCCCGCACCGCAGGCGTGCTCACCGCCGTCGACGACGAGCACTGTGACCTCGACTCCGGCGCCGACGACCCGGCCACGATGCTGCGCTACCTCAGCATGCTGGACATGGACTTCTCCGTGGCCGAGGCGCCCGAGCTGGCCGACGAGGTGCGCAAGCTCGCCGAGCGCTACAGCCGCGCGGTCGCCCGCACCGTCGACGGGTCCACGCCGAGCTGAGCACACAACCCGGAGTGGTCCCACAGCGTGCGATGGGCGCTGATCAGCGATTCCGTCCGGCCGGCGCTCGAGCGGTGCCGGAAGCTCACCACACCGATCGCGAGCACATCGGCGGCCTCCCCCGTCGGCGGCACGCCCGGCAGCAGCCAGGGCAGCTCGCGGTCGTGGGTGAACCGCACCCGCATCTCGTCCACGACCCGGCGCTGGTCGACCGTCCGCGACACCCGCTCGAACGTCGAGATCGTCGGGCAGGAACGGCAGCAGGTCCTCGGCGAGGTAGCGGCGGATGGCGTCGGGGTCGTCGGCGCCGGTGCCTACGGGGTTGTTCACCAGGGCGCAGGTCTCGCCTACACAGGCCATCGCGGCATCTACGTCGCGGGCGGAATGGACGGCCGCGTGGAACGTGTCGCGGGCCTGCTCTATCTGCCACATGAGCTGCTGGATGCCCATGGTCATGGGGTCAGGCTCACATGGGGTGCTGGCTTGCAGCAAGCTCCCCCTGGCCTTGTGGATCGGGGTTCGTTCCGTCGCCGCGACCGGCGCGGGGGGCGGTGGTGAACTGATGATTCATATGGTCGGCCTGGGAGCCGTACCCGACTTGGTGCTCTTCTTGCGAGCCTTCACCTCCCGCTGCGTGCGTGGTCATCTGGCTGTGGTCCCGTTCCAGATCTCTCCATTTTCCCTGGTCGCAGGCTTGCCCTTGCGGTAGAATCGAACGTATGAGCGATGTCGACGAGTGGGTGGGTGTTCCTGACACCTTGCTGCTCGGCGACGATCCCTCGCCCGCCGCCATCGCTCCGTCCGGCTGGTTGGCTGTCGAGCTCGATCAGTACTTCTCCGAGCCCTCCGCGCTGTCGGATCCCGCCCTCGTCGACGCCATCGTCGGGTACGAACGGCTCGCTGCGTGGGCGCAAGCCCGCCAAGCCCGGTTGATCGCCGAACTCGCCTCGCGGCGGGCCGAACCCGGGTCGGTGACCGACTGGGCCGCCGATGAGGTAGCCACCGCCCTGCACCAGTCCACCGGCACCGCCGCGTTCCGCACCCGACAGGCCTCCGCGCTGGTCGAGCGGCTGCCGGACACGCTCGCGGCGTGGGAGGCCGGGCTGCTGGATCAGCGTCGGGTCACCACCATCACCCAAGGCACCGTCAACCTGACCGCCGAGCACGCCGCCGCTGGTCGAAGCCCGGGTGCTTCCCGCAGGCGCCGTCGCAGACCGCGGCGCAGCTGCAGGCCGCGATCAAGAGGGCGATCATCTCCGTCGACCCCGACGGCGCCGAAGACCGCCACGAGGCGGCCCGGAAAGGGCGGCGGGTCGCGGTCAACCCCGAAGACGACGGAATGGCGTCGCTGTGGGCGCTGCTGCCCGCGCCGGACGCGATCGCCGCCTACGAATGGTTCACCCGCCTGGCCCGCGGCTGCGGTGCCGATGACCCGCGCACCATGGACGAGCGCCGCGCCGACCTCGCCGCCGACCTGCTCAGCGGCCGGCTGCGCAACCCCGACCTCAACCTGCCCACCCCGGTCAACCCGGGCAAACCGCTGGTCAATGTGCTGATGCCGATGACCGCACTGTTCGGGCTCACCGACGACCCGAGCGAACTCCTCGGCTACGGCCCGATCACCGCCGGGATGGCCCGCGAGCTCGCCGCCAGCGCGACCTGGCGCCGCCTGCTGTTCGACCCCGAATCCGGGGCGCTGCTCGACCACGGCCGCACCACCTACACCCCGCCCGTCGCGCTGGCCGACTTCGTCAAAGCCCGCGACGTGTACTGCCGCTTCCCGACCTGCCGCCGCAAGGTGGTCAACGGCGAACTCGACCACGTCCGCGCCTACGCCGACGGCGGCACCACCAGTCACTTCAACCTGGCCGGCTACTGCACCCGCCACCACCATCTGAAGCACGCCGGTGGAGGCTGGCAGGTCCGCGCACTGCCCGACGGCAGCCTGGAATGGACCACCCCGACCGGGCACACGCACGTCACCCGGCCCTACGACTACCGCAGCGACTCCGATCCGCCCTGAGATTCAGCTGTCGCAGCGGGACCACAGCCAGGCGCGCATCTACGCCGCGCAAGGACCGTACGCAGATCGAGTTCCGAGTCGGACGGCTCGCAAGCCAACCACATTGATCGACATCTCCCACCGCCCCCCGCGCCACGCACGGGAACCGAACCATGATCAGCCCAGCGCTGTGTTCACCACCGCCTGGGCCTCCTCCTGGATGCGGGCGAGGTGCTCGGAGCCCTGGAAGCTCTCGGCGTAGACCTTGTAGACGTCCTCGGTGCCCGACGGGCGGGCGGCGAACCAGCCCGACTCGGTGGTGACCTTCAGCCCGCCCAGCGGGGCACCGTTGCCGGGTGCCTCGGTGAGTCGGGCGGTGATCTTCTCGCCGGCCAGCTCGTCTGCCGTGACGTCGGCGGCCGACAGCTTGCCCAGCTTCGCCTTCGCTTCCGGGGTGGTGGCGACGTCGAGGCGGGCGTAGGCGGGTGCCCCGAACCGCTCGGTGAGCTCGGCGTAGTGCTGCGACGGGCTCTTGCCGGTGACCGCGAGGATCTCCGAGGCGAGCAGGCACAGGATGATGCCGTCCTTGTCGGTGGACCACACCGAGCCGTCGGTGCGCAGGAACGACGCGCCCGCGCTCTCCTCGCCGCCGAAGCCGAGGCTGCCGTCGAGCAGGCCGGGCACGAACCACTTGAACCCGACGGGGGTCTCCACGAGCGTGCGGCCCAGGTCGGCGGCCACCCGGTCGATCATCGACGAGCTGACGGCCGTCTTGCCGATCCCCGCGGCGGACGGCCAGCCCGGCCGGTGCGCGTAGAGGTGTTGGATGGCGACGGCCAGGAAGTGGTTGGGATTCATGAGGCCGGCGTCGGAGGTGACGATGCCGTGCCGGTCGGAGTCGGCGTCGTTGCCGGTGGAGATCGGGAACCGGTCGCGCGCGGCCACCAGCGAGGCCATCGCGTAGGGCGACGAGCAGTCCATGCGGATCTTGCCGTCCCAGTCGAGCGTCATGAACCCGAACTGCGGGTCGACGTTCGGGTTGACGACGGTGAGGTCGAGGCCGTGGCGCTCGGCGATCGCACCCCAGTACGCCACGCTGGCGCCGCCGAGCGGGTCGGCGCCGATGCGCACCCCGGCGTCGCGGATGGCGGCGACGTCGACGACGTTGGGCAGGTCGTCGACGTAGATGCCGAGGAAGTCGTAGCCCTCGAACTCGGACGGAGCGGCCGACCGGCGGCGCACGCCCTCGAGCTTCGCCTCCAGCAGCTCGTTGGCGCGGCCCGCGATCCACGAGGTCGCCGACGTGTCGGCCGGGCCGCCGTTGGTGCCGTTGTACTTGAACCCGCCGTCGGCCGGCGGGTTGTGCGACGGGGTGACGACGACGCCGTCGGCGAGCCCGTCCTGCCGGCCGCGGTTGTACCGCAGGATCGCGTGCGACACCGCCGGCGTGGGCGTGAAGCCGTTGTCGGCGTCGATCAGCACCGTGACGTCGTTGGCGGCGAACACCTCCAGCGCGGTGCGCCACGCGGGCTCCGACAGCGCGTGGGTGTCGCGCCCGATGAACAGCGGGCCCGTGGTGCCCTGCGCCGTCCGGTACTCGACGATCGCCTGGCTCGTGGCGGCGATGTGGTCGTCGTTGAACGTGGTGGCGAACGACGAGCCGCGGTGCCCGGACGTGCCGAACGCGACCCGCTGGCCGACCACCGACGGATCCGGATGCAGGTCCGCGTACGCGGCGAGGAGGGCGTCGATGTCGACGAGGTCGCCGGGCTGAGCGGGGGTCCCGGCACGGGGGTCGTTCGCCATGGCGGGAACCCTACCGGCGGAAATCGTCGGTGGGCTGCTCTAGCGTCGGCGAGCATGACCGATCCCGTCGCCGATCTGCGGCACTACCTCCAACGCACCCGCGAGGCGGTGCTGCGCGGCCTCGACGGCATGTCGGAGTACGACGCCCGGCGGCCGGTCGTGCCCTCGGGCAACAACGTCCTCGGCCTGGTCAAGCACCTCGCCACGATGGAGTTCGAGTACCTGGGCAGCTGCGTGGGGCGGCCCGTGGATCCCCCGGTGCCGTGGGTGGCCGACGGCTCGATCGAGCGCAGCGCCGACACGTGGGCCACCCCTGAGGAGACGCGGGAGGAGATCGTCGCGCTCTACCGGCGGGCGTGGGCGCACTCCGACGCGGCACTCGTGGAGCTGCCCTACGACGCGCCTGCGCACGTGCACTGGTGGCCGCCGGATCGGCAGGCCACCACGCTGGGCCACCTGCTGGTGCGGATGGTCGACGAGACCGCGCGGCACGCCGGCCACGTCGACCTGATGCGCGAGCTCGTCGACGGGCGCACCGACACCGCCGGGTTCGAGGGCGACGAGCTGCGGGCCTACGTCGCCGACGTCGCGGCGGCTGCCGAGGTGTTCCGCTGAGCAATCACGGCCAGCGCTTCCTCGGGCCCCACCCACACGTGCGCGTCCCAGCCGTGGGCTCGCGCGGCGGCCACGTTCGCCGGCTTGTCGTCGAAGAACACGACGTCGGCGGGCGTGGTGCCGTACGCGGTGTCGGCGGCGGCGTAGATCGCGGGATCGGGCTTGGCCAGACCCAGGTCCGCGGAGAACACGAGCACGTCGATCGGCGCACTCCAGGCCGCGGCGCGCACCGCGGCGGCCAGCGGCGCCGGAGCGTTGGAGAGCACCCCCAACCGCACCCCGGCGTCGACGAGGCCCGTGAGCAGCTGTGCGCTCTCCGGCGGCAGCGCCGACCACTTCGTGGCGTCGCGGTCGCGCAGCCGCGTGATCAGCTCCGCTGCCGGCTCCTGGTCGAGCGAGGTCAGCACGCCCGTCCAGTAGGCGGTGTCCGAGCCGCCGAGGTCATAGGCGAGCCGGCCCGGCCAGTACGCCGCGCGCAACGGGCCGATGTCGACGCCGAGCTCGCCGGCCAGCGCCGGCAACACACCCGTCGACGGGACGAGCACCTCGCCGAGATCGAACACGACGGTCAGGGAACGGTCTGCACGATCCATAGGAGGACCGTACGGGGTGCTCGTCCTACCGGTGCGAAGATCGAGCAACGATCACGCCGCACTACCGAGGGAGCCGCCCCATGACCGCCCTGATCGAGCCCGGCTCCACCTTGCAGAAGGTCGCGGGCGGCGCCATCTGGACCGAGGGCCCGGTCTGGATCCAGCCCACCAGGACGCTGCGCTACAGCGACATCCCGAACAACCGGATCCTGCAGTTCGCCGAGGACACCGGTGAGCTGTCGGTCTACCGCGACGCCGTGGACTTCACCAACGGCCGCACGCTCGACCTCGACGGTTCGGTGATCCAGTGCTCCCACGGCGGCCGCTCCGTCGAGCGCGACCGCGACGGCGCCGTCGAGACGGTCGTCGCCGGCTGGAACGGGGTCCGCTTCAACTCCCCCAACGACGTGGTGGTGCGCAGCGACGGCACGATCTGGTTCACCGACCCGGCCTACGGCATCAAGAAGCCGACCGAGGGACACGCCGGCGAGGTCGAGTACGGCGACTACTACGTGTTCCGCTTCGATCCGCGCGACGCGTCGGTCACGCCGGTCGTGATGGACGTCGAGATGCCGAACGGGCTGGCCTTCTCGCCCGACGAGTCACTGCTCTACGTCGCCGACTCCGGTATCGCCCCGCCGGCGGGCGAGCGCCCGGCCGACCGCCCCGGCGGCCACTCCATCCACTGCTACGACGTGTTCGACGGGCGGTACTGCAAGAACGGCCGCGAGTTCGTGGAGATCAACCCCGGGCTCCCGGACGGGTTCCGCGTCGACGAGCACGGCAACGTCTGGACGTCCAGCGCGGAGTCGGTGCAGGTGTTCGACCCGAACGGCGCGCCGCTCGACCGCATCCCGGTGCCGGAGACGATCGCCAACCTCTGCTTCGGCGGCGACGACGGCCGCACGCTCTACGTCACGGCCACCACGAGCCTGTACCGGATCCGCACCACCGTGCGCGACGCCGCGGCGGTGCTGCGCGGCATCGACTAGTGGTTGCCGCCGGAGGTTCGTCTGGGGTATCGGTGGATCCAGCTTCGCGCTGGGCGTGCCGGCGGGCAGCCCTCGTACCGGGTTGTACTCGGGCTGTCCGCCGGTGCGTCCAGCGTGGAGCTGGGCCGCCGAGACCCTTGGCGAACCTCCGGCGGCGACCACTCGCCCTATGCGCTGCGCTGCTGCGGGATCCGCAGGTGCAGTGGCAGGCCGCCCGTGCGGGGCGTCGAGTCGGTGGCGAGGTGGAAGTGGCCGCTGCGCGAGCGGTTGCAGCGGTAGGCGCGCAGCGGCCGCGCCCCCAGCTCCTCGAGTTCCCTGGCAGCCGCCTCGGCGTCCTCGCGGCTGGAGTAGATGACCTTGCCGCTGGTGCCGCGGCCCTGCCGCAGCGCGACCGTGCCGGCCAGTTCCGCGCGGCTCGGCGTGCAGAACACCGGGCGACCGTTGCGCTGGAGCCGCGCGTGCCGGGCGACCACCTCGCCGCGGGCCGCGTCCCGGATACCGCGCTGGGAGGGAAGAACGTGCTCGATGTCGGCCTGATCCTGCTGCCTGTCCCGGTCCATCTCGGCCTCCCTCATCCGCGATCCTTGCCCGTGCATCGCGTTGGACCCAGCCTTCCGTTATCCCCGACGGAATGGGATACCACGATCGTGTCGTTTCCTTTCTCGGGTAACTGTGCGTGCCGGATACGGAGCGGTTTTCACCCACGGAACCCGTCCAGATCCGGGCCCGAGGGGCCGACGGCCGCGACGCGCCGGACGTGACGCGGACCTCGTCGGACGGGCCGACCGCGGCACTCACCAGCCGATATCACGCGACGTGGTCGGGGTGGCCCGATCGTCACCCGGACAGGGATCGCCGATCATGGGGATACCGTGCGCGTGGAGGCGCTGATCGCGTGGTGCGGGTTCCTCGGCGCTGCTGCCGCCGGTGCGCTACGTCCTCTCCCGGCAGCGGTCGCGGAAGTTCCGGGAGGCCATGGTCGCGTCCCTCAGCGCCGACGAGATCGCGCGGCTGCTGAGCTACGTCAACAAGGCGACGGGCTGGCTGCTGGTCGCGGCCGGGGCGCTGTTCATCGCGGCCAAGGAGACCGGGGAGCTGGTCGAGCACCTGCACTGGCCGGTCCTCGTGTTCGTGGTGCTGGTGCTCGGCATGGCGGCGCTCGCCACCCTCTACACGGCGGGCCGGATGGGCATGACGCGGCACGCCGCGGAAGAACACGTCGCCTGACCCCGGCCGCCGAACTGTCGGTCCCCCTCCCTACCTTTCTCGCATGGGCGAGCTGGTGCTGCACCGCGCGGAGCGGGCCGACGCGCTGGCCGATGCCCTCGCCGAGTTACTCGCCGTGCCGCTGCCCGACCCGTTCGCCGCCGAGATCGTGGCCGTCCCGGCCCGGGGGATCGAGCGCTGGCTCGCCCAGCGCCTGTCGCACCGGCTCGGCACATCCACCGGGGACGACGGGGTCTGCGCCGGCATCGAGTTCCCCGCTCCCGCAGCCGTCGTCGCGGCCGCGGTCGGCGGAGCCACCGGCATCGCCCCCGACACCGACCCGTGGCGCCCCGCGCGGGCGGTGTGGCCGCTGCTGGCCGCGATCGACGAGAGCCTCACGGAGCCGTGGTGCGCGCCGCTGGCCGCGCACCTGCGGGCCGCGCCGGGGCGCCGCTACGCCACGGCGCGCCGGCTCGCCGAGCTGTTCGCCCAGTACTCCGCGCAGCGCCCCGAGCTCGTCCGGGAGTGGCAGGCGGGCCACGGGCTCGACGGGGTGCCCGACCTGGAGTGGCAGGCCCGGCTGTGGCGGCTGCTGCGGGAGCGGATCGGCGAACCCGGCCCGGCGGAGCGGCTCGAGGCCGCGTGCGTCGCGCTGCGCGGCGATCCCGGCGCTCGCCCCGCTGCCGCAGCGCCTGTCGCTGTTCGGCCCCACCCGGCTCACCACCGAGGAGCTCACGGTGCTGGCGGCGCTCGCCGAGCACCGCGAGGTGCACCTCTGGCTCCCGCACCCCTCCCCTGCGTTGTGGGGGCGCATCCCGCCGGTCGACGGCGTGGCACTGCGCAGCGCCGATCCCACCGCGGCGCTCCCCCGCCATCCGCTGCTGGCCTCGCTGGGCCGCGACGTCCGGGAGCTGCAGGTGCGGTTCGGCAGCCACGCCACCCGCTCGGTGCACCATCCGCTGCCCGATCCGCCGGCCACGCTGCTCGGCCGGCTGCAACGGGAGCTGCGCGACGACGCCCCGCCGGTGGCGCCGATCCCCGTCGAAGCCGGCGACACGAGCGTGGCCGTGCACTACTGCCACGGGGCCGACCGGCAGGTCGAGGTGCTGCGCGAGATCGTCCTCGGGCTGCTCGCCGCGGATCCCACGCTCGAACCGCGCGACATCGTCGTGCTCTGCCCCGACATCGAGACCTTCGCCCCGCTGATCTCGGCCACGTTCGGGCTCGGCGATCTCGGGCATCCGGGCCACCGCCTGGCGGTCCGGCTGGCCGACCGCGCGTTGCGGCAGGTCAACCCCCTGCTCGACACCGTGGAACGCCTCCTGGAGCTGGCGCAGCACCGGCTCACCGCGTCGGAGCTGCTCGACCTGCTGGCGTCGTTCCCGGTGCGCACCCGCTTCGGCCTCGACGACGACGATCTCGAGCGGCTGCGCACCCTCGTGGTCGCCGCCGGCGTGCGCTGGGGCCTCGACGCCGCCCACCGCGCCCCGTACCGGCTCGACGGGTTCGCGCAGAACACCTGGGAGGCCGGGCTCGACCGGCTGCTGCTCGGCGTCGCGATGCCCGGCGCCACCCGCGACTGGCTGGGCACCGCGCTCCCCCTCGGCGACGTCGACTCCGGCGACACCGAGCGGCTGGGCGCGCTCGCCGAGTTCGTCGACCGGCTCGCCGGCGTGCTCGCCGCGCTCAGCGGCGAGCACCCGTTGCAGGCGTGGATCGAGGCGCTGCTCGACGCGCTCGACCTGCTCACCGCCACGTCCACCACCGACGCGTGGCAGGGTGCGCACGCCCGCGCCGAGCTGGCCGACGCCGCGGTCTCCGCCGGGCCGCACGCCGGCACCGTCCCGCTCGGGCTGGCCGACGTGCGCGGGCTGCTCGGCGAACGGCTGCGCGGCGGGCCCACCAGGGCGAGCTTCCGCACCGGCAGCCTCACCGTCGCCACTCTGGTGCCGATGCGCTCGGTGCCGCACCGCGTGGTGTGCCTGCTCGGCCTCGACGACGGTGCGTTCCCCCGCGCCACCGCTGTCGACGGCGACGACGTGCTGGCCCGCGAACCGCGCGTCGGCGACCGCGATCTGCGTTCGGAGGACCGCCAGCTGCTGCTCGACGCGGTGTGCGCGGCCACGGAACGGCTGGTCGTCGTGGCGTCGGGCGCCGACGAGCGCACCGGCGCGCGGCGTCCGCCTGCCGTCCCGCTCGGGGAGCTGCTCGACGCGATCGCGGCCACGGCCGGCGACACCGCCGGCATCGTCGTTCGCCATCCGCTGCAGCCGTTCGACGCGCGCAACTTCCAGGCGCCGACCCCGTTCAGCTTCGACACCGCGAGCCTCGCCGGGGCCCGGGCGGCCGCCGGCGAGCGGGTGTCGCCCCCGGCGTTCCTCCCCGATCCGCTACCGCCGCTGACCAGGGATCCGCTGCCACTGGAGGATCTCGTCGCGTTCGTCGAGCACCCGGTGAAGGCGTTCCTCAGCCAGCGGGCCGGCGTGCCCGTCCGCGACGGCGACGAGGACCCGCCCGACGCCCTGCCCGTGGAACCCGACGGGCTCACCCGCTGGGCGGTGGGCGACCGGCTGCTGCGCGACCGGTTGGCGGGCTACGACCTCGACCGCTGCCGCAAGGCGGAGTGGCGCCGCGGTGCGCTGCCGCCCGGCGCGCTGGGCGACACGTTCCTGTCGAATGTGCTCGACGACGTGGAGCCGCTGGTCACGGCGGCGCACGAGGTGCGCGGTGAGCACCCGACCACCGACATCGACGTCGACGTCGCGGTACCCGACGGGCGCGTGGTGGGCACCCTGTCGGGCGTGCACGGGCGCACGCTGGTGCGCGTCGAGTTCTCCCGGTTGGCGCCGAAGCACAGGCTGCGGGCCTGGGTGCAGCTGCTGGCGCTCACCGCGGCCGAACCCGCGGAGATGTGGACGGCGGCCACGGTCGGCCGCGGACAGCACCACGGCATCCTCGTCGCGCGGCTGGGGCCCGTCGAGCCGGACGTGGCACGTGCGGCGCTCGCCGATCTGGTCGAGCTGGCCGCCATCGGGCGGTGCACCCCGCTGCCGCTGCCCACGGTCGCCGGCGCCACCTACGCGAAGGTGCGCCGCTCCGGCGGCGGCCCCGAGGATGCGCTGGAGGAGGCGAAGCGGGCCTGGAGCGCCGGCGCAGGCGCGGAGCAGGCCGACGCCGCGCACCGGCGGGTGTGGGGCGAGCGGGCCGACGCGAGCGTCGTGTTCGGGGAACGCAGCTCGAACCGTGGCGAACCCACGCTGTTCGGCACGCTCGCGCTGCGGCTGTGGGAACCGCTGATGCGCGCAGAGGACCTGGTGCGCCGGTGACGACCCTCCTCCCCGTCGCCGCGTTCGACGTGTGCGGTGAGCTGCCGGCCGGTACCACCGTGCTGGAGGCGAGCGCCGGCACCGGCAAGACGTTCACGATCGCGTCGCTCGCCGTCCGCTACGTGGCCGAAGGGCACGCCGAGCTGCCCGAGCTGATGCTCGTCACGTTCGGCCGCGAGGCCACGCAGGAGCTGCGCGAACGGGTCCGGGAGCGGCTCGGCGCGGTCGAACGGGCGCTGCGCGATCCCGCGGCAGCGCGCGGGTCGACCGACGAGGTCACGGCCCTGCTCGCGCGCGTCGACGATGCCGAGGTGGTGCGCCGCCGGGAGCGGCTCACCAGGTCCCTCGCCCAGTTCGACGCCGCCACGATCGCCACCACCCATCAGTTCTGCCAGCAGATGCTCGCCGGGCTGGGCGTGGCGGGCGACCGCGACGCCGACGCGCGGTTCGTGGAGAGCGTGGAGGACCTGCTCACCGAGGTCGTCGACGACTTCTACGTGCGCAAGTACGGGGGTCGCCCAGAAAACGGCACCGCGGGCACGCCGGCGTTCTCGCGGAAGGAGGCGCTGGAGCTCGCCCGCGTCGCCGTCCACGACGAGCAGGCGCGGTTGGAGCCGCGCGACGCGGAGGCCGGCAGCACCGCCGAGGTGCGGTTCCGCTTCGCGTCCGCGGTGCGCGGCGAGGTGGCCCGCCGCAAGCGCGAGCAGCGCATCTACACCTACGACGACATGCTCACCCGGCTCGCCGCGGCGCTGGCCGATCCGGCGCGCGGGGCGGCGGAGCGGCTGCGGGCCCGGTTCCGGGTGGTGCTGGTCGACGAGTTCCAGGACACCGACCCGGTGCAGTGGGACATCCTGCGCCGCGCCTTCCACGGCCACACCACGCTGGTGCTGATCGGCGACCCGAAGCAGGCCATCTACGCCTTCCGCGGCGCCGACGTGCGCAGCTACCTCGATGCCACGGAGGTCGCCGACCAGCACGCCACCCTGGCCACGAACTGGCGCAGCGACGCCCCGCTGCTCGACGCGCTGGCACAGGTGTTCGGCGACGTCGCGCTGGGCAACGAGCGGATCACCGTGCACCCCGTCGGCGCGGCACACGCCGGTCAGCGGGTGCCGGGGGTGCCGCTGCGGGTACGGGTGCTGGGGCGCGCCGGGCTGCCCGCGGCGAGGAGCGGGCTGGTGTTCGCGGCCGAGGCGCGCCGGGAAGTGGCGGCCGACGCAGCGGCCGACATCGCCGAGCTGGTCGCGGCGGATCCAAGATCGGGAGCAGTGCAGCCGGGCGACATCGCGGTGCTGGTGCGCACCAACGACCAGGGCGCGCTCGTGCACGCCGCGCTGCGCCGCGTCGGGGTGCCGGCCGTGCTGTCGGGCACGGCGAGCGTGTTCGGCACCCCCGTGGCGCGGGAGTGGCTGCAGCTGCTGGAGGCGTGCGAGGCGCCGCGGGCGGTGCGGCTGCGCGGCGCGGCGCTCACCTGCTTCCTCGGCCACACCGTCGAGGAGCTCTGCGGGCCCGACGCCGACCAGCTGCTCGACCGCATCGGCGTGCGCCTGCGGGCGTGGGGTGCGCTGCTGCGCGAGCGCGGGGTGGCCGCGTTGCTGGAGGCCGTCACCACCGACACCGGGCTCCCCGAGCGGCTGCTGCGGCTGACCGGCGGCGAGCGCACCCTCACCGACCTGCGCCACATCGGCCAGGCCCTGCACGAGGCGGCCGGCGCCGGGCACCTGGGCCCGGCCGCGCTCGCCGACTGGCTGGGCCACCGCATCCGGGAGGCCGAGCCGGGCAGCCGGGCCGAGGTCGGCACCGAACGGAGCCGGCGGCTCGAGTCCGACGCCGCCGCCGTGCAGATCATCACCATCCACCGCAGCAAGGGCCTGGAGTTCCCCGTCGTCTACGTGCCGTTCGGCTGGGACCGCAACGTGCGCGATCCCGAGGTGCCGCTGCTGCACGACGCGTCCGGCGCGCGCGTGCTCGACGTGGGCGGCACCTCCGGCGAGAGGTTCCGCGACCACGCGGCCGCGCACCGGTTCGAGGAGGCGGGCGAGGACCTGCGGCTGTTCTACGTCGCGCTCACCAGGGCCCGCAGCCGGGTGGTCACGTGGTGGGTGCCGACCACCACCACGTCCACGTCGCCGGTGCACCGGCTGCTGCTCGGCCGACCGGCGCCGGGCACGGTGCCCGAGCAGAGCTACCGCATCCCCACCGACAACGCCGCGGTCATCGCCCTGCGCGCGCTGGAGTCGCCCGTGCTGGCGGTCGAGCAGGTGGTGCCCCGGCTGGCCACAGCACCCGCGGTGCGCTCGGACCGCGCGGCATCCCTGCTGGTCGCGGGCAGGTTCGAGCGCGAGCTGGACCTGCGCTGGCGGCGCACGTCCTACTCGGCGCTCACCGCGGGCGTCGACCACGCGCCGGCCGGGGTCGCCAGCGAGGCCGACGCGCACGGGACGGATGACGAGCCCGGCGTGGATGCAGAGCTGGACGCGCCGCCCGTCGACGAGCACGACGTCGAGGTGCCGGCGCCGGCCGGCAGCGCCGCGGCCGCGATCCCGTCGCCGATGGCGGAGCTGCCGATGGGTGCCGGGTTCGGCACGCTCGTGCACGCGGTGTTCGAGGCCGCCGACCTGACCGCGCCCGACCTCACCGCCGAGCTGCTCACGCACTGCCACGCCCAGTTGGCGCGGCATCCGGTGCCGGGGCTCGACATGGAGGTGCTGGCGGCGGCGCTGCGCCCGTCGATGGAGACACCGCTCGGCCCGCTCGCCGACGGGCTGCGGCTGGCCGACATCGCCCCGCGCGACCGGCTCTCCGAGCTCGACTTCGAGCTGCCGCTGGCCGGCGGCGACGCGCCGCGGCCCGTCGAGGTGGTGCTGGGCGACGTCGCGCCGCTGCTGCGCCGGCACCTGTCGGGGTCCGATCCGCTCGCGTCCTACGCCGAGGTGCTGCTCGACCCCGAGCTGGCCGAGCAGCCGCTGCGCGGCTACCTCACCGGCAGCATCGATGCGGTGCTGCGGCTGCCCGGCTCCCGGTTCGCGGTCGTCGACTACAAGACCAACTGGCTCGGCGCCGGCCGCGACGAGCCGCTCACGGCGGCCCACTACCTCCCGCCGCTGCTGGCCCGGGCCATGATCGCGGCGAACTACCCGTTGCAGGCGCTGCTGTACTGCGTGGCGCTGCACCGCTACCTGCGCTGGCGGCTGCCCGGCTACTCCCCCGAGCGGCACCTCGGCGGGGTGCTCTACCTGTTCGTGCGCGGGATGTGCGGCCCCACCACGCCGACCGTCGACGACGTCCCGTGCGGGGTGTTCAGCTGGCACCCCCCGGCGGCCCTGGTCATCGAGCTCTCGCAGCTGCTGGACGGCCGCTCGTGATCCCCGCGATGAAGACGGACATCGGCGATCCGCGCCTCGCGCGCTCGGCCACCGGCCTGCTCGCGCCGTTCAACGCGGCCGGGGTACTGGAACCGGCCGACGTGCACGTCGCCACCCGACTGGGCCGGCTCGGCGGCGAGACGTCCACCGAGGTGCTGCTCGCGGCCGCGCTGGCGGTGCGGGCCGTGCGGCTGGGATCGGTGTGCCTCGACCTCACGACGGCCGACCACACGGTGCTCGGCGAGGGCGACGAGGTGCTCGACACATCCGTGCTGCCGTGGCCGGAACCCGCGGCGTGGCTGGCCGCGTGCCGGGCGTCGCCGCTGGTGGGCGTCGGCGCAGAGGCCGGCACGGGACGGCCGCTGCGGCTCGTCGGGGAGCTCCTGTACCTGGAGCGGTACTGGCACGAGGAGGAGCTCGTCCGCACGTCGCTGCAGGAGCGCGCGGCACTGGAGCCACCCCCCGTCGACCTGCTCGCGCTGCAGTCCGGGCTGGACCGGCTGTTCCTGGAGTCCGATGCCGTGCGGCAGCGGCAGGCCGCGGCGGTCGGAGTTCTGCGGCGGGTCACGGTCCTCGCCGGCGGCCCCGGCACCGGCAAGACCACCACGGTCGCGCGGCTGCTGGAGCTGCTGGCCGACCAGCCCTCGGTCGGCCGGATCGCGCTGGCCGCCCCCACCGGCAAGGCGGCGGCCCGGCTGCAGGAGGCCGTCACCGAGGTGCTGCCCCCGCACCTGCGCGGCCGCGTGCCCGAGGCGTCCACCCTCCACCGCCTGCTGCGCTGGCATCCCGCGCAGGGGTTCCGGCACCACCGCCACCACCACCTGCCCTACGACGTGGTGGTGGTCGACGAGACGTCCATGGTGTCGCTCACGATGATGGCCCGGCTGCTCGACGCGGTGCGGCCGCAGGCCCGGATCGTGCTGGTCGGCGATCCCGATCAGCTGGCGTCCGTCGAGGCAGGGGCGGTGCTGGGCGATCTCGCCCGCGCCCCCGGCCGCGCCGAACCGTGGCTGGACGAGCGACTGGGCGAGATGGGCGTGCCCGGCGGCGTGGTGCACGGGGTGGTCACCCTCGAGCACGTGTGGCGGTTCGGCGGCGCGATCGCGGCGTTCGCCCGCGCCGTCCGCGACGGCGACGGCGAGACGGCCGTGACCTTGCTGCGCGCGCAGGACGATGCCGCGCTGCAGCTCGTCCCGCCGCCCGAGGTGGATCCGCTCGGCCTCGACGGCGTGCGCGCCGACGTCGTGGCCTCCGGGCGGGCGCTGATCGCGGCCGCCGACGCGGGGGCCGCCGCCGCAGCCGTCGCGGCGCTGGACGAGCATCGCGTGCTGTGCGCGCACCGTCGCGGCCCGTTCGGGGTGAGCCGCTGGACGGCGGAGATCGAACGCTGGCTGGCCGCCGACCAGCCCCATCGCCCGCGCGGGCCGTGGGCGCCGGGCCGGCCGGTGCTGGTCACCTCCAACGACTACGACATCGGGCTGTTCAACGGCGACACCGGCGTGGTGGTGGCCACCGACGACGGCCCGCGGGTCGCGTTCGCCCGCGGTGGCGCCCCGCAGCTCTACGCCGCGGCCCGTCTCCCCGAGGTGGCCACGGTCCACGCGATGACCGTGCACCGCGGGCAGGGCAGCCAGTTCCGCGGTGTCACAGTGGTGCTGCCACCGGCGGAGTCGCCCCTGCTGACCCGGGAGCTGCTGTACACGGCCGTCACCCGGGCCAGGTCATCCGTGCGCATCGTGGGCACGGAGGAGTCGGTCCGGGCCGCCGTCGCCCGCCCCGTCGCCCGGGCGAGCGGCCTGCGCGAGCGCCTGGGTTAGCAGCACCCTCGCCGGTCAGGGAAGGGACCCTTACCCTGGGCGGCGTGATCGCCCCCGCTCCGTCACCGGTCACGGTGGCGGCCGGGGCGGTGGTGCTGGGCGCCCGGCACTGGCCCGGCGGCCCGGCCGGCCGGCCGGTGCTGCTGGTGCATGGCTTGGGCTCCAACGCCCGGGTGTGGGACGGCGTGGGCGCACAGCTGGCAGCGGCCGGGCGCCAGGTGCTCGCGGTCGATCTGCGCGGGCACGGAACATCGGCGTTCGTGCCGGATCCGCCAGGCTCCGATCCGACCCTGGTCGCGGCCGCTGACCTGTCCTGGACGTGCGCTGCTCTGGGTTGGTCACGGGTGGTCGTGGCCGCCCACTCATGGGGCGCCAACATCGCGTTGCAACTGGCCGCCGACCTGCCGCACCTGGTCGCCGGACTGGCCCTCGTCGACGGTGGCTGGCGGCCCTACTCCGACCGCTACGCCGACCTGGACACCGCCTTGCGCAGAGCGGCACCAGCTGATCTGACCGCCTTCGCCCTCCAGGACGTGCGCGATGCCCTCACCGGCGCGCACCCCGACTGGTCTCCCGCGGCGGTCGAGGCGACGCTGGCCAACCTGGAGCAGCGCCCGGACGGCACGCTGCGTCCGTGGTTGACGATGCGGCGCCACCAAGACCGGATAGCCAGCTTGTTCGCCCACCGGCCCCGCGAGCTGCACCGCAGGGTGCGCTGCCACACGGTGTTGCTGGCCGCCGACGACCCGCCACACCCATCGGCACGTGCGGCCGCCTCGACAATGCTCGACGCCGAACTGATCGCGTTCCCCGGCGGCGAGCACGACCTGCATCTCCAGTTCCCGGATCGGGTGGCCACCGCGATAGCGCGGCTCGGGTGAAGGCGGCAGTCCGGCGACGGCTCCTCAGGCCTGCCCGTGCGAGGCGCGGGAGCGACGGGCCAGCGCGTCGACGGCCACGGCTAGTGCCAGCACCAGTCCCGTGATCATGAAGCGGAACGACGAGTCGAGGTTGAGCAGCGTCAGGCCCGACGAGATCGACTGGATGACGACCACGCCGAGCAGCGCCGACCAGGCGCTGCCACGGCCACCGAAGAGGCTGGTGCCGCCGATGACGGCGGCCGCGATGGCGTTGAGGTTCACGTCGCCGGTGCCGCTGGACTGGTTGGCCGAGGCGAGCCGGGAGGCGGCGAGGATCCCGCCGACCGCGGCCAGGCTGGAGCACAGCACGAACGCCGACGTGTAGACCGCGCGCACGTTGATGCCCACGCGCCGGGCCGCCTCGGCGTTGCCGCCGACCGCGAACACCGACCGGCCCCACGCGGTGCGGGTGAGCAGGTAGTCGAGCACCACGGTCAGCACCACGAAGAAGACGAACATCCAGCCGACGCCGCGGCTCTGGTTCAGGTACCAGGCCACCAGCTCCAGCACGACGAGCAGCGCGCCCGCGCGCACGAGCAGCGTGGGTGTCGAGCGTGCCGAGAGACCGGCGGCGCGCCGGCGCGTGGCCAGCCGCAGCCCGGAGCCGAGGATGACGGCAGCGGGGACGGCCGCGAGCACGTACGCCGCGACGGGCGGCAGGAACCACAGCTGCGCGAACGACACCAACCCCGAGGTGAACGGGATGTTGATCGACCCGGCGGCGCCCAGGATCCACAGCTGCAGCCCGAGGAAGGCCAGCAGCCCGGCGAGGGTGGCCACGAAGCTGGGCATGCCGAGCCGGTTGAACATCTGGGCGTAGACGTACCCGACGAGCGCGGCCGCGGCGACGGCGGCGAGCACGGCCAGTGCGGCCGGCCAGCCGTTGCCCACGAACAGCACGGCCAGGATCGCGCCGGACAGCCCGCTGACCGAGCCGACGGACAGGTCGATCTGGCCGGCGATCAGCACGCACACGATGCCCAGCGAGATGACCCCGACCGAGCAGAGCTCCAGGGTCAGGTTCACCAGGTTGTCGGGCGACAGGAACACCGGATTGGCGATCTGGAAGACCGTCCAGATCACCACCAGCCCGACGATGACGGGCAGGGAGCCGAGGTCGCCGCCCCGCATCCGGCGGCCGAACTCGGCGAGCGCCCCGCTGAGCCCGGTGGCGTGGTCGACGCGCACGTCCTGGCGGTCCAGCTCGATGCGCGGCGCGGTGGTGATCGGGTCAGGCATGGTCGACTCCTTCCGAGCGGCGCCGCGCCCGTCGGCGCGTGACGGCGTTGTCGTCGGCCCCGGTGATCGCGGAGACGATCGTCTCCGTGCTCGCGTCGGCCGGGAAGGTGCCGTTGTTGCGGCCCAGCCGCAGCACGACGATGCGGTCGGCGACAGCGCGGACGTCGTCCATGTTGTGGCTGACCATGATCACGCCGAGGCCGCGCTCGCGGAGGCGCTCGATGAGGTCGAGCACCTCCGCGGTCTGCGCGACGCCCAGCGCAGCGGTCGGCTCGTCGAGGATGATGATCCGCGGGTCGCCGAGCAGCGACCGGGCGATCGCGACGGTCTGGCGCTGCCCGCCCGAGAGCGCGGCGATCGGGGTGCGGACGCTCGGGATGCGCGCCGACAGCTCGCCGAGCAGCCCCCAGGCCCGCACCTCCATCGCGACCTCGTCCAGCCGTGGGCGGACGAGCTCCTGGCCGAGGAACAGGTTCGCGACGACGTCGAGGTTCTCGCACAGCGCGAGGTCCTGGAACACGGTCGCGATGCCGAGCGCGATCGCGGCGCTCGGGTTCGCGACGGTGACCGGGGTCCCGTCGAAGGAGATCGTGCCGGCGTCCGGTGGGTGCACCCCCGACAGCACCTTGACCAGCGTGGACTTGCCGGCACCGTTGTCGCCGACGATCGCCACGACCTCACCGGCAGCGACGTCGAGGTCGATGTCGGTGAGCGCGTTGACGGCGCCGAACCTCTTCGAGATCCCGCGCAGCGCGAGCGCGGTGGTGGTGGTCGTCGGCATGGGTCGACCTCAGCCGGTGACGCCGATGGCCGAGCAGGCGGCGGCGTAGGTCGGGGTGCAGATGTCGCCGGGCGCGACGATCTTCTTGTCGAACAGCTCCGCCTTGACGTTGTCCTTCGTGACGAGCGTGGGCTGGAAGAGCTGCGTCGGGGTGTCGAACAGCGTCGTCGGCGCCTGCGGCGCCTTGCCGCTCAGCAGCCCGACGGCCGCGTCAGCGGCGGCGCCGGCGACGATCTCGCTGGGCTTGGAGATCGTGTTGTACTGGTCGCCCGCGACGATCAGCTGCACCGCAGCGGTCGTCGCGTCGTTGCCGGTGACCGGCGGCACCGGGTTCACCCCGCCGGCCTTGAACGCGGCGATAGCGCCGCCGCCGGTGCCGTCGTTGGCGGCGACCACGCCGACGATCTTCGAGCCGAACCGGGTGATCTGGCCGGCGACCCAGTTCTGCGCGGCCTCGGGCTTCCAGTCCGGGGTGTCGTACTCGGCGAGCAGCGGGATCCCGCTGCCCTCGATGCCGGCCTTCATGCCCTTCTTGATCAGGCCGGCCGCGGCGTCGGTCGGCGAGCCGTAGACGCCGAGGATGCCGGAGCCGGGCGGGATCTGGCCCGCCTTCAGCTTCTCCACCAGCGACTGGGCGATGGCCTTGCCGATGGCCTCGTTGTCGAACG
Source organism: uncultured Actinomycetota bacterium (assembly GCA_963727745.1). Taxonomy (GTDB): domain Bacteria; phylum Actinomycetota; class Actinomycetes; order Mycobacteriales; family Pseudonocardiaceae; genus Pseudonocardia. The sequence continues at coordinate 77,276 of CAVSHL010000014.1, read as the reverse complement.
AGACGTAGTAGTCGGCGGCGATCGACGGGATGGGCCGGTCGTAGGCGATGACCTTCACGCCCTGCGCCTTCGCCGTGTTGACCATGGACGCGGCGGCGGTGGAGTCGACCGGGTCGAGCACGACGACCTTGGCCCCCTGGGCGATGGCCGAGTTGAACTGCTGCTGCTGCTTGCTCGCATCACCCGTGGCGTTGTTGTAGAGCGCCTCGCAGCGGGGGCAGATCTTCGCGAGCTGCGCCTTGAAGCCCGGGGCGTCGTGCTCCTCGTACCGGGTGGAGGCCTGGTCGGGCATCAGGAACGCGATCTTCGCCTGCAGGTCGGCGCCGGATCCGGTCGCGGGCGCCCCACCGGCGGATCCCGACGGCGGGTTGGACGAGCAGCCGGTGAGGACGAGCGCGGCGGCGGCCAGTGCTGTTGCCGTCGTGAGGTAGCGGTGACGGGTCATGTCGGCTCCTTTGCGGACACGGGGGTGTTGAAAGACAGCAGTGCGGCGGGCACCTCGGGGTCGGCCCGCAGCGCGATCTCGGTGATCGCGACGTTGTCCAGCCGCGGGAACACCTGGCGGTAGCGCGCCAGCGGCAGGCCGAGCAGGGCACACAGGCCCAGCCGCAGCAGGGTGTTGTGCGCGACGACCAGCACGGTGTCGTCGGGCCGTGCGTCGGCGATCGACCGCAGCGCCGCGACGCAGCGCCGCGCGGCGTCCGCGGGCGGTTCGGCGTCCGGGAACGGGTGCGCGACCGGGTCGGCGCGGAACGCGGCCACCACGTCGGGATCGAGCTCGTCGAGGGTGTGCCCCTCGGCGATCCCGAACCCGGTTTCGCGCAGGTCGGCGCAGTGCCCGAGCTCGACACCGAGGGCGGCCGCCGCCGGCGCGGCGGTGGCGACGGCCCGGTCCTGCGGCGAGCTGACCACGGCCGTGACCCCGCGCTCGGCGGCCCAGCGGGCGAGGCGCTCGGCCTGGGCGCGCCCCTCGTCGGTCAGGTCGGGATCGCTGGCGCCACCCGCGTAGCGGTTCTCCCGGTGCCAGACGGTCTGGCCGTGCCTCGCCAGCAACAGCGTCATCGGCCCAGCACCTCGGGATTGGCGCAGTTCAGCGGCGGCTCCCCGCGTCGCCAGCGCCCGGCCTCCACCGCGACCATGGCCGCGGCCCGTTCCGCGACCTGGCGGCTGGCGCCGGCGAGGTGCGGGGTCGTGACGAGGTTGGGCAGGCCGCGCAGCGGGTGATCGGCGGGCAGCGGCTCCACGTCGTAGACGTCCAGACCGGCGGCGGCCAGGTGCCCGTCGCGCAGCGCCGCGGCCAGGGCGGCGTGGTCGACGAGCGCGCCCCGGGCACAGTTGACCAGCACCGATCCGGGTCGCATGGCCGCGATCCGGGCCTCGTCGAGCATGCCCGTGGTCTCCGGGGTCACGCGCGCGTGCAGGGTCACCACCTGGGCGGCCGCCAGCAGTTCGTCCAGGCCCACGAGGCGCACCCCGTCGGGCAGCTGGTCCTGCGCCGCGTACGGGTCGTGGACGAGCACGTGGGCGCCGAAGCCGAGCAGGATGCGCGCCACCCGCGATCCGATCGCCCCGCCACCCACGACTCCGACGGTGGCGTTCTCGAGCTCGAGGCCCGACGACTCGTAGACGAAGTTCTCGGCGTCCCACCGCCCGCTGGTGACCTCGAGGTGGCCGCGGCCGATGCCGCGGGCAGCGGCCAGGATGAGCCCGATCGCGAACTCCGCGGTGGCGGTGGCGTTGCGGCCTGGCGCGTAGGTGACGGTGATGCCGTGCTCGGTGGCGGCCTCGAGGTTGGCGTTGACCGGGCCGCCGCGGGAGACCGCGAACAGTCGCAGGTCCGGGCAGGCCTCGATGATCCGCCGGGTCAGCGGGGCGAGGTGGGTGAGGCAGACTCGCACCCCGGCGAGCGCGGCGATCATCGCGTCCTCGTCGCCGGTGGCCTCGTCGACCTCGGCGACCTTCCCGAACGGGTCGTGCGGCCAGTCGGTGGCCAGCTCGCGCACGTCCCACGCGGCGGCGTCGTCCTGGGTGGCGAGCGCCGCCCGCATCAGGTCGGGGCGGACGAACAGGTCGCCGGCGGCGAGGATCGGAATGGGATGGGTCATGCGGCAGCTCTCCTACGGGCGTGCTCGGCGGTGCGCGGATCGAGCCATCCGCGCCCGGTCAGTGCGGCGATGAAGCGGTCGAAGCCGGGGGCGAGATCGGCGGCGCGGTCGGCGTCGGGGTGCAGCTCGGTGCGGACGCGCACCATGCGGGCTGCGGCTGCCGTCAGGTCGCCGTCCACCGACCCGGCGGCCAGCACGGCCATGCCGACGGCCGGTTCGGCGTTTTCCGGGACCCGGACGGGCACGCCGAGCAGGTCGCAGCGCAGCTGGTTCCACCACGCGTTGCGCGCGCCGCCGCCGGTGAAGCTGACCTGGCCGGTGACGTCGGCGCCGGCGTCGTCGAGCAGGTCGAAGCAGAGCCGCTCCAGGTGCGCGACGCCCAGGCACACGGCGGCGAACCCGGCGGCCGGACCGAGCCCCCGCTCGACACCCTCGTCGATCCAGAAGCCGCGCGCGTCCGGGGCGACGAAGGGGAACCGCTCGCCCTGCCCGGTCAGCGGGTAGCAGAGCGGCACGTCGCGCTGCCGGCGCGCGTCCTGCGTGAGCGCGTCCAGGTCGGCGCCGGGGAACAGCTCCGTGAGCGCCCCCGCGCCGGTGCTCGACGCGCCGCCGGGCAGCCAGAGATCGCCGTGCGGGGCGCGGTGCGAGTAGACCGCGCCGGTCGCGTCGCGCAGCAGCTCCCGGGTGACGCCCTTGAGTGCGAGCGTGGTGCCGAGCACGGAGTTCCACTCGCCGGGGGCGAGTGCGCCGGCGGCGAGCTGGGCTGCGCAGCCGTCGGTCATCCCGGCAACGATCGGGACGCCCGCTGGGACGCCGGTGCGCACGGCCGCCGCGGCACCCACGACGGCCAGCACCGATCCGGCCGGGACCACGTCCGGAAGCACGGCGGGATCGATGCCCAGCTTCTGCAGCACGTCCGCCGGCCAGCAACGATCGAGCAGGTCGTAGCCGGTCTTGAGGGCGTGGCTGGAGTCGGCGGCGACGGGATGGCCGGCCAGCCCTGCCGTGACGACATCGGGCTGGTGGGCCAGCCGGGCCCCGTCTCGCAGCAGCCCCTGCTCCTGCCACCACAGCAGCTTCGGCAGCGCCCACGCCGGCTGCATGCGGTACCCGAGCCGCTCCCACCGCGGCGCCCCGGCCTCCTGGACGCGGGCGGCGAGATCGCCCGCGCGGGTGTCGTCGTACATGAGGCCCGCGGTGCGCGGGGTGCCGTCGGGATCGGTGAGCGCGACGGTGCCGGAGGTGCCGCACACCGCAACGCCGGCGATGCGTGCCGGTGCGCCGGCCGGCAGCTCCGCCGTCGTGGCTGCGAGCGCCTCCACGGTCCGGGTCCACCAGCTCGCCGGGTCCTGCTCGTGCCGCCGGCCCTCGCGCGTGCTCGTGAACGGGCGGGCGGCCATCGCGAGCAGCGCGCCCGTCCCGTCGACGGCGATCGCGCGGACGCTCTGCGTGCCGAGGTCGATCCCGATCCAGATCCGCTCAGGCATCTGCGTCACCGCCGGGCACGGCCAGTGCTCTGACCTGCAGGAACTGCTCGTGGCGCTCGTCGTGCAGGGCGCGCCGGCGCGGGTCGGGGGCCAGTCGGTCGCGCTCGCGCACCAGGTGGGCCGCGGCGCTGGCGAGGTCGGGCTCGTCGCCGAGCGCCGTCGCAGCCACGACGAGGGCGCCCTTCGCGCCGACCTGCGAGTCCGCGGTCCGCGCCACCGTGCGACCGGTGACGTCGGCGATGATCTGCGACCAGAGATCGGAGGCGGCACCACCGCCGCACAGGTGCAGCGGATCATCGGGCCGACCCGCGGGCGCGGCCTCCAGGCAGTCCCGCACGACGTGCGCGAGCCCCTCCAGTGTGGCCCGCGCGAGGTGCGCCGGCCCGTGCGCGAACGTCAACCCCGTGATGACGCCGCGCGCCGCCGGCGCGAGGAACGGGGCGCGCTCCCCGGCGGGCGAGAGGTAGGGCAGCACGGTGACCCCGTCGGCGCCGGGCGGTGCCTCGGCCGCGAGCGCCGCCACCGCCGCCGCGTCGGGCAGGCCGAGCAGCGCCATCAGCCAGTCGACGACGCCGGTGCCGGCGAGCGTCGGGAAGGCGCGCAGGCCGAGCCCGGCGAGCCCGAGGTCCAGCGTCAACCCGGTGGGGACGGCTCCGGGCCCGGGCACCGCGTCGGGCAGCCCGATGATCGTCTCGGTGCAGAGCGTCGTGCCCAGGATGCTCACCGCCTCGCCCGGTGTGGTCGCGCCGCTGCCGATCGCAGTCGTGGCGATGTCGTACGGCGCGAGGACGACCGGGATTCCCAGCGGGAGCCCGACATCGGCCGTGAGGGGCTGGACGCGGCGCCCGTCCTCGATCATCGGTGGCACGAGGTGGACGAGATCGGCCAGCCCGTACAGCTCAGCGAGATCAGGGGCGCAGGTGCCGGTCCGCTGGTCGATCCAGGGCGCCGACGCGTCCGAGCGATCGACGCCCAGCACGCCCGTCAGCTGGAGGAACAGCCATCCGCCGCAGGTGAGCGCCGCCTGTGCAGCCGCGACGGCGGCGGGTTCGGTCTGCCGCAGCGCCTGCAGGATCGCGTGCGGGAGGCCGGAGTTGCCGAGGCTGCCGGTCCGCCGGAACGCCTCGTCCAACACCCCGTCGGCACGCCATCGCTCCACCACGGAGGCCGCCCGGGCGTCGTTCCAGAGCACGGCGGGCCGGACCGGACGGCCCACGCGGTCGACGAGCCACGCCCCGTCGCCCTGAGCTGTGAGCGCGATCGCGCGCACCCCGTGCGGCTCCGGCGCCGTGACCGCCCGGACCGCGTCGGCGACGGCGGTCCAGACCTCGTCCATGTCCTGCTCGGAGCGCCCGTCCGGGAAGGTGCTGACCACGGTCGGGCGCCGCTCGACAGCCAGCTCGCGGCCTGCGGCGTCGTAGCGCACGGCCTTGATCAGCGAGGTTCCGGCGTCGACGCACACCACCGTGCCGTCGCAGTCCGGCGTCGTCGCCATGTCGGTCTCCCAGGTCGCCGTCGAGCAGTGGCCGGGAGTACACCGAACTTCACAAGTTATCGCAAGAAATCACATTTCGACCGCGCACGAGCACCGGCGATCACGGAGAACCGCAGCTCAAAGGCATGCCGCCATACACCGCGTGGAGCAAACTTCACACACCTGCGATCTCGACCGACACCCCGCGCCTGCGCAGATCTCGCAGCGTCTCCGGCGTCGTGGCGACGTCCACCACCACCCGGTCGAGATCGGCCAGCGCCACGAGCCGGTGCAGCGCGCGCCGGCCGAACTTGGTGTGGTCGATCATCGCCACGGTGTGCGCCGAGCTCGCCACGAGCGCGTGCCGGGTGATCACGGTGTCCTGCGACTGGATGTAGCACACGCCGTCGGTGACCGCGGTCGTCGACATGACGAGCAGGTCGGCCTGCAGGTCCGCCGCCGCGGCTGCCGTGGCCTGACCGAGGAACGACTCGTAGGCGGCGACGTAGCGCCCGCCGAGCCCGATCAGCTCGATGCCGGGCTGGTCGCCCAGGATCCGCAGCACCGGCAGGAAGTGCGTCACGACGGTCAGCGGAGCGCGCTGCGGCAGCAGCCGGGCCAGCGCGAGCGTCGTCGTGCTGTCGTCCAGCGCGATCACCTGGCCGGGCTCGACGCACGTCCGCAGCACGTGCTCGGCCATGGCCTGCTTCGCGCGCGCCTCGGCCTGCATGCGGTGGGCCATGTCGCCGTGGAACGTGCGGGTGGGCGCGCTGGTCGCGCCCCCGCGGACCTTGAGCAGGAACCCCCGCGCCTCGAGCCGGTCGAGGTCGCGGTGCACCGTCATGATGCTCACGCCGTGCTCGCCGGCCAGGTCGTCGACGCGGACGAACCCCTGCTCGGCCACCCGCTGCCGCACGGCCTCACGCCGCAGCTCCGGGCTCCCGTGAGGGCGGGCTGACCCGCGCGCGGACGACGGCACTCCCACAGCTTGGCATCTCCGCGCTGCGACTGACCGACACTGCTGTTATGCATGAGTCATGCATGATGAGCGGTTGGGCAACCTGCTCGGAGCGACGGCGCTGGCGGTCACCGATCGGATGCTGGCCGGGCTCCGAACCGTCGGAGGCCTGGGGGCCAGCAACGCGGCGGCCCTCGTCGCGCTGGCCGACGCTCCCGGGCTGAGCGTGACCGACCTCGGGCGCGGGATCGGGTTGTCGCAGCCGGCGGCCGCCCGCATGGTCGACGGACTGGAGCGGGCAGGGCTGGCCGCCCGCTCCCCCGGGGCCGGCCGCGCGGTGGCGATCACGCTCACCCCGGACGGCGAACAGGCGGCGGCGCAGATCCGCGCGACGCGAGGGGCGGACCTGGACGGGCTGGTCACAGCCCTGGACCCGGCCGACCGCGCGACGCTGACCATCCTGCTCGAGCGGCTGCTCACCCAGCTCTACGCCGACACCGGCCGCTCCGACGTGCTTTGCCGGCTCTGCGACCGCCGCTGCTGCACCGACGACGCGGTCTGCCCGGTGGGACAGGCCGAACGGGACCGGGGCGCGTGACCGATGGGTGCGCTCCTGGCGTTGGTGTCGTCCCTGGCCTACGGGTTGTCCGACGTGGTCGGCGGGCTGGCGGCGCGCCGGATCCGGCCGCTGCTCGTCGCGTCGGTCGGGCAGGTGGGCGGGCTGGCCGCGATGGCGATCGCGGTCGCCGTGCTCCCCAGCGCCGCCCCCGTTGCGGCCGACCTGGTGTGGGGCGCCCTGTCCGGGCTCGGCACCGCGGCGGCGATGATCTTCCTGTTCCGCGGCATGGCCCGCGGCGCGATGTCGGTGGTGGTGCCGGTGAGCGCGGTCGGCGGGGTCGCGCTGCCGGTCGTGGTCGGGGTGGCGCTGCTGGGCGATCGGCCGTCGCCGTTGGCGTGGATCGGCGTGGCGCTGGTGCTGCCGTCGCTATGGCTGGTGTCCCGCGGCGCGAGCGACGGACCGCCGACCGCCCCGGCTCTCCGCGACGGGCTCGCCTCGGGCGTGGGCGTGGCGGTGCAGTACCTGGGGCTCGCCCAGGCCGGGCCCACGGCCGGGCTCTGGCCGGTGTTGGCCGGCCGGGTGACAGCGGTCGTGGCCGTCGCAGCGCTGGGGTTGGTGGCGGCGCGCCAGCGCGCCGCGGTGCTCGATCCCGCGGCGTCGGAACCCGGCCCGTGCCGCCGACTCCCGTTGGCCCTGGCGGTCGCCGCCGGAGTGCTGGCCGCGGCGGCGCTCACCGCCTACCTGATCGCGGCCCGCACCGAGTACGTGTCGGTGGCCGTGGTGCTCTCGTCGCTCTACCCGGTGGTGCCGGTCGCGGTCGGACTGGCGGTGCTGGGCGAGCGGGTGCGCCGGCTGCAGGCCGCGGGCCTGGCCGGCGCGCTGGTCGCAGCAGCGCTGGTGGCTGCTACCTGAGCCCGCCGATGCCGCGGGCCGGATCCCACGTACCGGTGTCGGGGCGCTCGTGCTCCGCCGGACGCGGGGCCGCGCAGCCGCCCGAGTGGACGAAGGAGTGTCGCCACACCAGGGTCCCGTCACGACGCGCGTGATCGATGTGGGCGAGCCGGACCACCGGCTCGCTCTCGGTGATCTGCGCGCAGCACCGCTCGCACAACATGATCATGACGTCCTCCAGCCCGTTCGGGGAGAGGGCGTACCCGGCGTCGACGTCGACTCGGTTCACCCGTTCGTCGCTATACGTTCGTTCGGGATTGTCACCCGGGAACGTCTAGATCGGGACGTGGGCTCGCCCACGTTTAGCCGTCACACCCCGAGTGGGTGCAGGTCAGCGCGGGTGCGGCGGTACCCCGAAGCGACGAGGCCCACACCTACCAGCACCATCCCCGCGCCGACCACCGGCGAGTTGCGGCCGATGACGAGCGAGGCGGCGATGGCGACCTCCCCGACGAGCACCGCCGCGGCCGCCGGTGCCGGCACCTGCCCGCGACGGGCCAGCAGCACGACCGCCACCGCGAGTCCGACGTGGAGGACCTGGGCACCGGCGCCGTAGACGAGCACGTGGACGGCGGGCAGGTCGGTCAGGCCGGGCAGTCCCGCCTTCAGCGCCGCCGAGTCCTCCGCGAGCGCCCCGGCAACTACGTCGAGTCCCACCTGGACCGCGTTGAGCACGGCGCTCACCGTCACCACCGCGGCGGCAACCCGACCCGGGACGCTCCCCCGCAGCACACGACCGAGCAGCACACCGACCCACGCCAGCGCGACGAACCACACGAGGTGCGCCGTCGTCCACCAGAAGCCCGGCACCGCGGCCCCACCGATGGGCCGCATCGCGCACCACCCCAGGGGCAGCCCGACCGCCGTGACTGCCTTGTCCGCTGTGCCGATCTCCATGCCCACGATCCTGACGGGCCGGGCGGCCGCAGCCGATGGGCTGGGAACCCGTGCCTGGGTGGGCCTATCCCTACCCCACCGGTGTCGCCCGTGCGGCTGCCCGACGCAGCGCCCGGTAGAGCACCGCGGGCTCGCCGAGCCGCCGGCGCAGCGCCCGTTCCAGACCGCCGATCGGGTAGAGGTTCTGCGGCGCGCGCGAGTCCTTGTACTCGGTGGACGCGTACCGGACGAGCGTGGCCTGGCTGCGCGCCGCGAGCTCGACCGACGCCGGCCCCGCCGGCGCCTCGACCCGCACGATCCCCGCCCACGGCGTGCCCGGCGCCCCCGGCAGCCGCAGGTACCAGGTGTGGCGCTCCCACGACGTGCCCAACGCGAAGACGGGAGTGCGCTGGCCGGCGCGCAGCTCCGCCACGACCCCGCCAAGCTGCGGCGGCAGGTAGTCGCTGCGGTGGCTCTTCACGAACCCGATGGCGCGCGGCAGGTGGGCCCGCCCGCGCAGCGGCCCGTCGACGACGAGCAGATCGTCGGGCTCCTCGATCCCCACCCGCGCGAGTTCCGCCGCCGCCAGCTCCACCTCACCCAGCGCCCGCTGGAGGGCGAGGGACAGCACCTGCATCGGCGCGATGTCGGCGCGGGCGCTCGTGGGCACGGCCTCGTAGGTGCCCGCGGTGGTGACGACGTCGGTGGCGTCGGTTGCCGTCGTGACCAGGCCCCGCCGGACCTCCGCCACCGCGAGGTGCGCACCCCGCTCGGGGCAGCAGCACATCACCCCGGCCGCGTACGACGCGCACAGCGCGAGCGCGCTCTCCTGCCCTTGGTCGACCCACACCTGCGCGTCGACGCGGCGCACCCCGTCGACGAACAGGACCGCCGCCGGCGGCGCGACCGGCTGCGGATCGATCGGCGCCCACCGCGCTGCCGGCACCTCGACGTCCGGGTCGATCAGCGCCGACGACGCGCCCAGCTCCGTGTCGAGGCTCGCCCCGTAGCTCGGATCCCACGGATCGACTGAGAATCTCACTCCGGGAACCTCACACGCTCTCCCGTTCGACGGACGACGTGCGCTGATCGCGCCGGACCGCGAAGCGGACGGGCACCCGCTCCGCCAGCGCCGGCACGTGCGTGATCACGCCGACCATCCGCTGCCCGCCCGCGGCGAGGTTCTCCAGGGTGCTGGCGACGACGTCGAGGTTGGTCTCGTCGAGGGTGCCGAAGCCCTCGTCGAGGAAGATCGACTCGAGGCGGGCGGCGCCGCTCGCGGCGAGGTGCGACATCTGCGCGGACAGGGCCAGCGCCAGCGCCAGGCTCGCCTGGAAGGTCTCGCCGCCGGAGAGCGTCTTGACGGGGCGGCGCGAATCGGCGTCGGCGTGGTCGACGACGAGGAACTCGCCGTTGTCGTGGGTGAGCTCGAACTGGCCGCCGGACAGCTCGGCGAGGCTCGCCGACGCGTCGGTGACCAGGGCGTCCAGCGCCGAGGCCACCAGCCAGCGCGGGAACCCGTCGGAGCGCAGGAGGCCGCCGAGCAGCTTCGCGACCTGATGGGCCTCCTCGGCGCGGTCGCGGTCGGCGATCAGCCCGGCGACGGCGGCGCGGCGCTCCACGATCCGGTCGTGCGCCGCCCGAGCCGTGGCCGACTCGGCGGCCACCGCGGCCATCGCGCGGGCCGGATCGGCCGCGGACTCGACGGGCACGCCGTGCTCGCCGAGCTCGGCGGCGAGCCGCTCGGCCAGCTCGTCGACCCGCTCGGCGGCGACGGTGGCCGCCTGCTCAGCCGCGGCGACCTGCGTCGCCCGCTCCTCCCGAGCCGTGTCGGCCCAGGCCAGCAGCGCGGCCCAGGCCTCCGGCAGCTCCGCAGCCGCAGCACCGTCCGCGCTGCCGTCCAGCACCGGCGCGCCGAGCGCCACCAGCGGGTCGCGGGCGGCCCGCAGCACCCGCCATCCGGCGGCCACGGCCCGATCGACGTCGGCGGCCGCCGTGTCGGCGACCCGCTGCTCGCGACGGGCGGCGCGCAGCGCAGCGTCGGCGGCCTCGGCGGCGCGTTCGGCCGCAGCCACCCTGACCAGCGCAGCCTCGGCCGCGGCCGGTGGCGGCGCCCCGTCGACGGCGGTGCGCAGCGCGGCGGCCCGGCGCTCGATCGCGGTGACCGCCGCGCGCGCCTCCTGCTCGGCCCGGGCGGCCGCGGTCTCTGCGGCCCGCCGGTCACGCGCCGCGCGTTCGGCGGCGCGCAGCGCACCTTCCGTGGTGTACCGCTCCTGCTCTGCGGTGCCGGCTGCGGACGTGGCCGCGGGCAGCTCGGCCTCGCGCTCGGCGGCCTCGGTGGCCGCCCACTCCAGGAGCGCCGCCCAGCCGGCGAACGGGTCGTCGCCGATACCGGGCGCGCCGAACGGCACGAGCGGATCGCGCGCGGCCCGCAGCGCGGCGGCCGCCCGCCCGGACTCGGCCCGCACGTCCTCCACGGCCGCCGCGGCAGTGGTGACGGCGGTGCGTGCGGCTCGTACCGCCGCGGCGGTGCGCTGCAGCTGCGCCTCGACCCGCTCCACCTCGGCGACGGCGGCGGCGAGCGCGGTGTCGTCGGTGATGCCGGTGTCGGCCAGGCCGGCCCGCAGCCGGGATGCGGCGGAGTCCTGCCGCGCCACCTCGGCCTCCGCCCGGACGTGTGCGGCGGCCGCGCTCGCCTCGGTGGCGGTGGCCCGCTCGAAGGCCTGCTCCGCATCGTCGAGGAGCGACTCGGTGTCGGCCGCGGGTGTGCCGGCGTCCGGGGGGAGCGTCGCGACGGTGTGGGCGCAGACCGGGCACTCCTCCCCCGCCACGAGCGTCGCCCGCAGCGTGGCCGCCAACCCGGAGCGGACGGCGGCGGTGTGCGCGGTGCGGGCGTGATCACGGCGGTGCCGAGCCGCGGCGGCCGTCTCGGCGGCCTCGGTGAGGGCGCGGCGGGCCGCCTCGACGCCGGTGACGGCGGTGGCGTGCGCCTGCTCGGCGGCGGCCAGCTCGGTGAGCTCGCACCGTGCGCGGGTGAGGACCGCACGGGGCAGCACGGCCTCCGCGGCGGCGCGGGCCTGCGTCTCGGCCCGTTCCGCGGCGACCGACTCGGCCGTGGCCTGTTCCAGCGCGCGCTGTGCCGCGGCCTCCCGCCCCCGCAACGCGTCCAAGCCGGAAGGAGCGGCCAGCGTGCGCAGCGCGGTGCGCTCGGCCCGCAGCCGTTGCGCGCGCTCGTCGGCGGTGCGGTGCGCGGCGACCGCCGTCTCGACGGCGGCCCGTGCGGCCTCCTGCGCGACGAGGGCGTCGGCGGCGTCGCGGGCGGCCACCTCGTACTCGGCGGTGGCCTTGACCAGCTGGTCCTGCATGCCGGGCAGCTCGGCGTCGGCGGCGGCCAGCTCGCGGTGATCGCGCAGCAGCTGCTCCAGGCGGGAGCGGGCCGGCTCGGCGGCCAGCGCGGCGCGCGCGGAGTTGTCGGCCTCCTCCGCCTGCGCCGCGGCCGCGGCGGCGGCCGTCGCGGCGGCACGGGCCGCAGCGCGCCGGGCCCCGAGTTCGGACAGCCCTTCCGGGGCGCGGACGGCCGCGAGCCGAGCCCGCTCGTCGTGCATCCGGGCCACGTGCTCGCGCGCGGTGCGCTGCTCGACCGCCGCGGCGGACAGCTCCGGCACGGCGACGGCGACGCGGTCGGTGAGCGTGGCCAGCTCGGCGACCCGGGCCGCCGCAGCCTCCTCCGCCTCGGCGGTGGCGTCGGCGTAGCTGCCGAGCTGCTCGGTGAGCACCTCGGCGCGTTGGCGCTGCGCGGCCGACTCGCCGTTGGCCTCCTTGGCGATCCGCTCGTAGACGTCGAGGCCCAGCAGCCGGACGAGCTTCTCCTGCCGCTTGCGCGGCTCGGCGTGCAGGAACTCGGCGAACTCGCCCTGCGGCAGCACCACGCAGGTGCAGAAGTCCGCGAACGTGAGCCCGAGCAGCGTGGTGACAGCGGTGGTGGTGTCGCCGGCGCCGTCGGCGAGCGGCTCGGTCTCCTCCTCGGCGGCTCCCGTGCCGGACGGGTCGCGCAGCCGTTCCAGCCGGGCGCCGCGCACCGACACGGAACCGGACGCGGCGCGGCGCAGCTCGCGGGCGACGACATAGCGCTCGCCGCCCACGTCGAACACGAGCCGGACGGCCCCGCGACCCGCGGTGGGGGCGAGCGCGTTGGCCACCGAGCGCGGGTTGTCCCAGCGCGGCACCGAGCCGTACAGCGCGAACGTGAGCGCGTCGATCACGGTGGACTTGCCGGCGCCGGTGGGCCCGACCAGCGCGAAGTAATCGGCCCCCGCGAAGTCGACGGTGGTGGGCTCGCGGAACGCCGCGAACCCGGCCATCTCCAGCAGCACCGGCCTCATGTGCCCGACACCTTGTCGTGCAGGCGCCGGAACAGCTCCTCGACGCGCTGGTCGGCGATCGAGCGGTTGTCGAGGTAGGAGTGGAACAGCTCGGCGGGGCTCGCGTCGGCGCTGCTCGGCCGCGACCGCGATGCCGTGACGGGCGCGGCGAACTCGGGGTCGATGCGCACCTCCAGCGCGTTCGGCAGCACGGCCGTCACCTCCTCCCGCAGCCCGGCCCTGGCGGGCTCCCTGACGAAGATCCGCAACCAGTCGTCGCCGAGGGTGGCAGCGAGGTCCGACAGTTCCGCGACGGTGCCGCGGACGGTGCGCAGCCGGCGTCCCGCCGTGATCGGGATGTCGGTGACGGTCGCCGGCACGCCTGGCGCGGCCTCCACCAGGCAGACGACGGCGGTGTTGTCCTGCTCGCCGAAGTCGACGGCCAGCGGCGCGCCGCTGTAGTGCACCGGGCAGGCGGCGGCCATCTGCTGGCGGCGGTGCAGGTGCCCCAGCGCCACGTAGTGCGTCTCCACCGGGAAGATCGTGGCCGGCACGGCGTACTCGAAGATCGTCTGCGCGGCCCGCTCCCCGCCGCCCATCTTCCCGTCGAGCACGGTCAGGTGGCTCATCACGAGGTTCACGGAGTCGTCGCGGAAACCGCTGGTCAGCGATCTGAGGATCGTGCGCAGCTGCTCGTCGTACTCGCCGGTGTTCGCAGCAGGGGTGTTGGCGATCAGGTCGACCGCGCGCACCGCGTAGCGCTGCGACAGGAACGGCAGCACGGCCAGGGTGCCGCTCTCCCCCGTGCCGCGCGCGGTGAACTCGATCAGCCCGCCGCGATCGGCCGTGCGCACCCCGCCGACCAGCGTGATCCCCGCCGCGTTCGCGAGCGGCCGGTAGGCGTCGATCATGGTGGGGTTGTCGTGGTTGCCGGCGATCGCGTAGACGTGCGCCCCGGTGCTCGCCAGCCCGAGCAGGGTGCGGACCACGAGGTTCTGCGCCTGCGCCGACGGGGCCGCCGAGTCGTAGAGATCACCCGCGACGAGCACGGCGTCGGGTTCCTGCTCACGAGCGATCATGACGATCTCGCGGAGCACCTGCTCCTGCTCGTCGAGCCGGCTGTGCCCCTTGAGCGTCTTCCCGACGTGCCAGTCGGAGGTGTGCAGCAGTCGCATCAGGGCGCCATCGTAGGAGCCGGGGGCGACGGATCCGCGGAGACTCTCCGGGGCCGGTCGCACCTGCGCAGCGAACGGCACCTTCGCTGCGCCTGACGCAGCGAACGTGCCGTTCGCTCCATCCGGATCGTCGAAAGGAACCGAGGATGACCGCTCGACCTGTAGTGCACCGGCCGGACGGCCGCTCGCTGATGCGGGTGCTGGCCTGCGCCGCCGAGACCGACGACGACCTGGGCATCGTGGAGATGACCTTCGAGCCGGGTGCCGGCGGTCCACCGCTGCACGTGCACCCGACGCACGGCGAGGGCTTCTACGTGTTGTCGGGCGAGCTGACCGTCCAGGTCGGCGACGAGGTGCACACCGGGGATGCCGGCACCTGGTTCTGGGCGCCGCGCAATACACCACACACCCTGGCCAACCCGTCCGACCACGTGACCCGGCTGCTGTCGGTGTTCGCCCCCGGCGGGTTCGAGCGGCGGTTCCAGCGGATGCTCGTCGCGGAGACGGGCATCGCCGTCCCCGACGAGCTGCACGCGTCCGAGACCGCCACGCAGGTCGTGGGACCGCCCCTGCCGCGCCGCTGCTAACGTCGGCGCCCGGCGAGCAAGAGGAGGCGGCCGTGCCCGTCGTGCAGATCTGGACCGACGGTGCCTGCAGCGGCAACCCGGGCCCGGGTGGCTGGGGCGCGGTGCTGCGCTACGGCGACGCGGAGAAGGAGCTGTGCGGCGGCGAAGCCACCGCCACCACCAACAACCGGATGGAGCTGACCGCGCCGATCCAGGCGCTGGAGAGCCTCACCCGCCCGTCCGTGGTGGAGATCTGGACGGACTCCACCTACGTCCGCAACGGCATCACCAGCTGGGTGCCGAAGTGGAAGTCCAACGGCTGGACGACCACGGCCCGCACCCCCGTCAAGAACGCCGACCTGTGGCAGCGCCTCGACGCCGCCGCCGCGAGGCACACCGTCGACTGGCACTGGGTGAAGGGCCACAACGGCCACCCGGAGAACGAACGCGCCGACCGCCTCGCCGTGCGCGGACTGGAAGAGGCCCGCGCCCGCTGACGCGCACGATCGTGCCGGGCCCGCCGCTTTGCGTTGATCAAGGGCAAATGGTCGCTTGTCGATCTCCGACAACGACCTTTTGCCCTTGATCAACGCCGTCGCGACCCGCCAGGGCGGAGCCCGCGTTCACGCAATGACTGCGAGCAGAGACGTCACGGCCACTCCGAGCTCAGGGTCCCCGGTGATCGAGGCCCGCGAGCGAGCCACCTCCGGCGAGATGCCCCGACTCCCGAGCCGCCAGAGATCGTCGGCACTGAGGACGACGGTGGCGGCAGCATCCCCAGGAGTGTCGGTGAGCGACCACCGCCCATCCTCACGAACCACCCGCCACTGCCCGAACTCCGGCACGACGAGCTCGACGACGGTTCCGGCAGGCCGGTCGAGACCGTGCAACGCGACGGGCAGAGCGAGCATGAACGTCGACACGACGCCCCCGAGCAGCGAAGGGGAGTCGCCGCCGGGCCGCCCGACCGCGTCGCGGATCTGCTGCTGATGGACCCAGAACTCCGTGAACTCACGGGCGATGTCGAGCCATGCCGGGCTCGGCGTGGACTCGACCTGCGCCCAGGACACGTCCAACGGGGCCGGCGCCGAGAGATCCATCCCGGCCCAGACGTCGTCGAGCTGCGGGCCGAGGAACGCGAGGAGGTCGATCAGCATCCGCGGGCTGGCGGCGCGCTGAGCCTGTACGAACTCGCCGTTCGCCCTGGCCAGGAAGGCGGGCAGGGTCTCGTCGTTCTCGAAGACCGCTCCCCCATAGCCGTCACGGGTGCCGGAGATCCGCCGGATGTGGTCGTGGAGGACGTGGGCGACGACGTCGTGGACGTCCCATCCCGGGCACACGGTGGGCAGCGCCCACTCCGCCGGGGTCAGGTCGGTGAGCACCTCGTGCAGCGCAGCGCGTTCCGGCGCGAAGAGCGGTCGTAGATCGAGGGGAACCACGTTTCGGATGGTGCCAAAGACGGCCCGTCAGAGCAGCAGCATTACGAGGAGCAGCACGGCTACCAGCACGCCACCGAGGACGACGGCGGTGAGCCGGCCGACGATCGGCGGCCGCCCCGGTCGCGGGGCCATCTGCTGGACGAGCACCGGATCGGGTCCCGAGACGGGACGTGCGGCGGGCGCGTCGGGTCGGGCGCTGCGCTGGGTCGGGATGAGGGCCACCAGGTCGAGCACGAACGGGTCGGTCGCCGGTTCACCACCGTCCGGATAGCCGTCCGGGTAGCGCTGCGCGGGAATCACGAAGATCTCTTCGGCGGGGCAACCCCGCTCGTTACACACGCTGCGTAGCCGATTTGACTACCGTACGGAGCGGATCCGGTACACCAGCACTGCGCCGATCACACCCACCACGGCCGCCACCGTGTAGAGCAGCGGATACCCGCCTGCACCGGTGACGAGCGCCCCTGCGACGACCGGCGCGACCACCTGCGGCAGCGAGCTGGCGATGTTGAGCACACCGAGATCGCGGGCGCGGTCGGCGGCGGTCGGCAGCACCTGGGTGAGCAGCGCGAGATCGACCGCGGAGTAAGTCCCGAAGCCCAGTCCGAGCAGCACGGCCGCGACGACGACCCCCGGCCAGGTCGGCCAGCACGCCATGAGCACCGCGGCCGCGGCCATCAGCAGCGCACCACCGCACACGAACACGCGCCTGCGGCCCAACCGGTCCGAGGCGATCCCGGCGGCCATCGTCGACACGAGCACCGCGGCCAGGTTGACGCCGGTCGCGATCGTGACCGCGACCTTCGGATCGGCGACGTGCACGGAGTCGGCGAGGAAGTAGAACAGGTAGAGCAACGCGATCGAGTTGCCCAGGTTCACCAGGAACCGGGTGAACCACGCCCATCCGAAGTCGGGATGGCGGCGCGGGTCGATCCAGAACCCGGCGAGGAACCGGCCCCACCCGATCGGCGGCAGCGCGACGGTCACGGGTCGCTGCCGGGTCAGCGCGTACGGCAGGCCGGTCACGAGCAGGAAGGCTGCGCAGCCGAGGTACCCGGCGGCGACGGCGTCGTCGAGGTTGGCCAGCCCGGTGCCGACCCCGACGCCGATGATCAGCGCCAGCCCGGACCAGCCGGCGGCGGTGCCGCGCTGACGCACCGGCACCTCGTCGGGGATCGTGGCCGACAGCGCGGCGTACGCGGCGTTGAGCGCGATCTGCACCATGCACCAGCCGACGATCATGATCGCGATCGACCCGGCGCCGGCCAGCACCACCAGCCCGACGGCCCCGCCGAGGAAGCCGGCCACGACCCAGGGCACCCGGCGCCCGAACCGCGAGGTGGTGCGGTCGGAGATCGCCCCGAACACCGGGTTGGCGACGAGCGAGGCGGCCGCGCCGAGGCCGAGCACCAGCGCGAGCGCGCCTTCCTTGCCGCGGCCGGCGAACGTCTCGGCCTGCATCGGCAGCAGCACCTGGATCGCGCCGAACAACCCGGCGAACAGCCCCACCCACGCCATCGAGAACCGCACGATCCACCCGGCGCGGACCGGCTGAACGGGCTCGCCCGACGACTCCTGGGACGGGGTGAGGGCCGTGTCAGCACCCATCGACGTTCACCGCCCGTCCTCGCGCACCTGAACATGGTCGCAAACCGGCGGCCGGCGCGGTACGACCGGACGGTCGGGTCGGCCGCGCGCCATCCGACCGGGTCCGGGACGATGCCCGGGTGGCCATCGCGGACGTCGAGCAGCGGACCGAGCGCGGTCGTGACCTGCTGGCGGTCGGCGGCCTGTTCGCTCCGGCCGCGGTCTATCTTGCAGTGCGGGTGGCGGGATTGCTCGTCCTGGCCGCGATGGCGGCGCACGACGGCAGCTCGCTGGGTGAACGGCTCGCGAGCTGGGACGGCGACTGGCTGCTCTCGATCGCACGCTACGGCTACGCCGGGGTGCCCGACGATCATCTCGACGCGTTCGGCAACCACACCCCGATCACGCCATACGGGTTCTTCCCCGGCTACCCGCTGCTCGTGTCGGCGATCGGCGTGCTCACGGGCGGCAACCTGGTGCTGGCGGGGCTCGCGGTGTCGCTGGTGGCCGGGCTCGTGGCCGCCTACGGGCTGACCGCGCTGGGCACCGTGGTGCCGGGCGGTTCGCGGCGGGCCGGGCTGATCCTGGTGGCGCTGTTCGCGGCGATGCCGATGGCCGTGGTGCTGTCGATGACCTACACCGAGGCGCTGTTCTGCGCGCTGGCGGTGTGGGCACTGGTCGGGGTGCTGCGCGAGCAGTGGCTGCTGGCGGGGTTGTGCGCCGCCGGCGCGGGCCTCGTGCGGCCCACGGGCAACGCCGTGGCGGCCGCGGTCGTGCTGGCCGCGATCGTCGCGATCGTGACGCACCGCGGCACCTGGCGAACCTGGGTCGGCGGACTGCTCGGCGGCGCCGGGATCGTCGGCTACCTCGCGTACGTAGGCGTGCAGGCGGGCCGCTGGGACGCCTGGTTCCGCATCCAGCGCGAGGGCTGGGGCTGGTACTTCGACGGCGGCGGCGGCACCGCGGAGTACGTGGCCGCGGTGCTCGGCGACGGCGAGCGGCTCTTCGACATCGCGATCGTCGTGGCGCTGGTGGTGTCGATCGCGCTGTTCGTGGTGGCGGTGGCGACCCGGATGCCGTGGCCGCTGCTGGTGTACGCGTTCGTCGTGCTGGTGACGGTGTGGGGCACCGAGGGCCTGATGAACGCGAAGCTGCGGCTGCTGGTGCCGGCGTTCGTGCTGCTCATGCCGGTCGCGGTCGGGCTGGCCGGGCGACGCACGAGCACCGCGGTGAGCGTGCTGGTCGGCGTGGCGCTGGCGTCGGCCTGGTACGGCGGCTATGCGCTCACGATCTGGCCGTACGCGATCTGATGTTCGGCCCACCTGACGACGTCACCGACATCGACGTCCTGGACGCCGTGCGCCAGCAGTGGCTGCCCGGCGCCACGTCCGCGACGCACCTCGCCGTCGGGTTCGGAGCGCACCACTGGGCGATCGCCGACGCCGGCGGCCGACGCCTCTTCACCACGCTCGACGGCAGCGTGTCCCGGCACAGCGCGGAGTCGCTGGAGGCCACCTACGGAGCGGCCGCGGCGCTGGCCGGTGCCGGCGTGCCCGGGGTGTGGCCGCCGATCCCGTCGCAGTCCGGGCTGTTCACCGTGCCGCTGGGTCGCGGCCGGCTCAGCGCCACGCGCTGGCTGGACGGTCGGCACCCGTCCGAGGTGGAGTCCCGCGCGGTCGCCCCGCTGCTGGAGGTGCTGCACCGCACACCGCCGCCGCCCGGGGTCCTCGAGTGGGCCGCCGTCGTCGACACCCACCTGCCGGCCCGGCTGCGCGCCCGCGCCGCCGTCCCGTGGACGGCGGGGCCGTTCGGCGAGGAGGCGCGGGGCGCGCTCGTCGCGCGGATCGACGTGATCGAGGGGTGGACGCGGCGGTACGCAGAGTTCGTGCGGTACGCGCAGAAGCGCCGCTCGACGTGGGTGCTCACCCACGGCGAACCGGGCCCGCACAACCAGCTCGTCACCGCGGACGGGCTGTGGCTCGTCGACTGGGAGTCGCTGATGGTCGCGCCCCGCGAGCGCGATCTCTCCGGCCTCTCGTGGACCGCCGACCTCGACCCGCCCGACGAGCTGATGCTGGAGCTGTTCCGGCTGGACTGGCGGCTCTCCGAGATCGAGCTGTACGCCCGCCAGCTCTCCGGCCCCCACACCGACAGCGTCGACGACCGCACGGCGTTGGGCGGGTTCCTCGACGAGCTGGGGTAGTCAACCCGCGGGGTCAGCGATCGGCGAACACTCCACCGGCCCCGAACGCCAGCGCGGCGAACCGCTCCCCCATCAGCCGCTGCGTCGCGGCGTCGGGGTGCAGCCGGTCGGGCAGCGGCAGCTCGGCGTTGTCGGCCTCGCCGTAGAGCGCACGACCGTCGAGCAGGTGCAGGTGCGGGTCGTCGGGGACGCGCTGCGCCACGATCCGGGCCAGCTCGGCGCGGATCGTCTGCAGCGTGAGCTTCCCGGCCGGCACGTCGGTGGGATCGCCCGTCGCCGCGAACCGCAGCACCCCGTCGCCCGCGGACAGATCGAACGTCGCCGGCCCGGGGACGTCCTCCACCATCGGGCACAGGATGGGCGAGATCACCAGCAGCGGGGTGTGCGGGTGCCCGTCGCGGATCGTGTCGAGGAAGCCGTGCACGGCCGGGGTGAAGGCGCGCATCCGCATGACGTCGTTGGTGAGGTTGATGCCGACCTTGACGCTGATCAGGTCCGCCGGCTGCTCGCGCATGACGCGCGCGACCGGCTGGTCGAGCATCGCGCTGCCGCTGAATCCCATGTTGACCAGTTCGACACCGGCCTGCGCCGCCGCGACCACCGGCCAGATGCCGGTGGGGTGCGCCGCGTTGGAGCCCTGGCTGATCGAGCTGCCGTAGTGCAGCCACACCGGCCCGCGGGCCGGCGCCGGCGCGACGGGTGCATCCGCGCGCAACTCCACCAGCTCGATCCGCTCGTAGTGCGGCAGCCAGATCTCGACGGTCTTCTCGTGCGCGGGCAGCCCGTCGAAGCGGACGGTGGTCACAGGGCCCTGCCGGACGTCGACGGCGTAGGTGGCCGGATCGATCACCATCGTCGTGCCGTCGCCGGGCAGCGCCTGCCCGGCCGGCTTCCCGTCCACGACCAGGTCGAACGGGCAGTCCGGGCGCGGGACGAGACCGCGGAACTGCATGGTGGTGCGGTGCACGTCGAGCTCGACGAGCGTGGCCGCGGTGCGCAGCACGAGCCGCACACCGGAGCCCTGGGCTGCGGCTCCGGCCAGCTGCGGGTCGGCGATGGCTCTGGCGCGCCCGGTCAACCGCTGCGGCAGCAGGCCATGCGCGGCGCGCTCGAGGTCGAGCGCGCCGCGCAGGAGGTCGGCGGTGATGGGGACGGCGGTGATCGTCGGCACGACCCCATCCTGCCTCTCGATCACTCCGCGGGCTGAGCCCTTTCCGCCTTCTCGGTCGTGGAGCTGCCCGTCAGCGAGCCGGCGTGCGCGGTGGCCGTCGGGTCGTTGCGGGTCTTGATCAGGCTCGCGACCGTGACGATCGCCAGCACACCGACGATCACGCCGAGCGAGAGCGGGGTGGGGATCTCCGGCACCGCCGGGGAGATGTCGACGTGCAGCCAGTGCAGGATCAGCTTCACCCCGATGAACGCGAGGATCACTGCGAGACCGGTGGACAGGTAGACCAGCCGGTCGAGCAAGCCCTTGACCAGGAAGAACAGCGCGCGCAGCCCCAGCAGGGCGAACGCGTTGGCGGCGAAGACGATGAACGCCGACTCCGTCACGCCGAAGACCGCCGGGATGGAGTCGAGCGCGAACAGCAGGTCGATCCCGCCGATCGCGATGAGCACCACCAGCAGTGGAGTGACCATCCGCTTGCCGTCGACGCGGGTGAAGATCTTGCCGCCGTCGTAGTGCTCGGTGACGGGCAGCAGCCGCCGCGCGGTGTTGACCACGATGTTGTTCTCGACGTCGGGGTCCTCGTCGCGGTGCCGGAACAGCTGCACCGCCGTGTAGATCAACAACAGCCCGAACAGCAGGAACACGAACGAGGCCAGCGACAGCAGCGTCGCACCGAGCGCGATGAAGATCACCCGCAGGATCAGCGCCAGCACGATGCCGAAGGTCAGCACCTTCTGCTGGTGCTCCTCCGGGACGGCGAAGGTCGCCATGATGATCACGAAGACGAAGAGGTTGTCGACGGACAGGCTCTTCTCGACGATGTAGCCGGCGAAGTACTGCGTGCCGGCATCACCGCCGTAAGCGATCCAGAACCACGCGCCGAACGCGACGGCGACGGCGATGTAGAACACCGACCACAGGGCGGCCTCGCGGAAGCCGACCTTGTGCGGGCGCAACCACCCCAAGGCCAGGTCCAGCGCGAGCAGTGCGAGCACCAGCCCGACCGTCACGATCCAAGTGAGCGTGCTGATCTCGAACAAACCCTGACCTCCACCGGCTCCATTACTTACTCTTTACCAACGGCGGCGGGTGCGTCGTGGTTCCCGGCGGGCGGACCCTACGGAGTCCTGGCCAACAGATCGCGAATCGCCGACGGCACGTTCGTGGTGACTTCCTGAATTCCCAGATCGAGGCATGCCTGCAGGTCGGCGGGTTGGTCGACGGTCCACACGCGCGCCCGCGCACCGGCGTCGAGCCACGCCCGCACGCGATCGGGATGGGCGGCCAGGTAGTCCAGCCCCGGCCCGGCGATGCCCACCGACCCGTCGTCGAGGCGCTCGGTGCCCGTCGCGTGCTTCGCCGCGACCAGCTGGCACAGCTGCCTGCCGGGCACCCGGCGCAGCAGGTGTCCGACCGCGTCGGCGTCGAAGCTCATGAACGAGATGTCGACGGTCCCGAGCCGGCTCGTCGTCGCGTCCCAGCCGCGCTCGTCGAGCACGGCGAGCACCGCGTCCTCCAGCGCCGGGACCTCCCCCGGCGCCTCGTGCTTGAGCTCGCACGCCAACCCGACCGGCCGGCCCGCGGCCAGCAGCAGGTCCAGCAGGTCGTCCAGGGTGAGCAGCTGGTCGGCGAGCAGCGAACCGGGAGGCAACGGAACACCCTTCCACGACCAGATGTCCAGGTCGCGCAGCTGCTCGAGGGTGTGCTCGCCGACCGGGCCGGAACCGTCGGACGTGCGGTCGACGGTGCCGTCGTGGATCAGCACCACCTCGCCGTCGGCGGTGAGGTGCACGTCGCACTCGACGCCGTCGGCGCCGTCGGCGAGTGCCTGCTCGTAGGCGGCGCGGGTGTGTTCGGGGAAGCGGGCAGACGCGCCTCGGTGGGCGTAGACGATCGTCACAGCAGTACGCTACGGCCAGTGCGCACCGCTCTGCTCGACCTCGACGGCACGCTCGTGGACTCCGGGTCCCTGATCGTCGAGCACCTCGCGAAGGCCATGGCCACCACCGGGGTGCCCGTGCCCGAGCTCGCCGTGCTCCAGACCTTCGTCGGGCCGCCCTTCGAGACGGCACTGCCCGCGATCGGGCTGAGCGACGAGCAGACGCGCGACGTGATCCACGCGTACCGGCTGTCCTACGACCCGGTCGCGGCGCACGCCACTCCGATCTACACCGGCGTGCCCGAGACCCTGGAGCGGCTGCGGGACGCCGGATTGCGGCTGGCGCTGGCCACGTCGAAGCCGGAGCACCTCGCCCTCCGCATCGCCGCCGGCACCGGGCTCGACCGATTCCTCACCGAGACCGTCGGCGCCGACGACACGGTCGGCCGCGTCGGCAAGGACAAGGTCGTGGCGGAGGCCCTGCGCAGGCTCGCCATCGACCCCGCGGCCGACCCGGTGATCATGGTCGGCGATCGCCACCACGACGTCGACGGCGCTGCCGCCCACGGCGTCCGCTGCATCGGGGTCGGCTGGGGCTACGCCCTGCCCGGCGAGCTCACCGGCGCCGAACTGGTCGTCGAGGATCTGGCAGAGCTGGAGCAGGTGCTGCTCGGCGAGGAGATCTGGCAGGCATCCGGGGCGGCCGCGTGAGCGGGCGGATCCTGGCCCAGCAGTGGGTCTCCGCCGACGGGTTCGTCGCCGGACCGGACGGCAACGAGTCCACGCTGTTCGCCACCGTCGATGCCGCGGACTTCGCCGCCTCGGAGGAGCACAACCGCGCCCTGCTCGCGGACGCCACCGAGGTGCTGCTCGGCCGGCGCACCTACGAGACCTTTCGCGGGTTCTGGCCGGAGACCGATGACCAGCCCGTCGCCGATCTCGTGAACGGGCTGCCGAAGACCGTCTTCTCGGCCGGGCTCGACGAGGCGCCGTGGGGGCGGTTCGCCCCGTGCCGGATCGCCCGCGACGCCGTCGCGCACGCGGCCGCGCACCGTGCGTCGGACACCGGGCTCGCGATCGTGTGGGGCAGCATCTCGGTGATGGGTTCGCTGCTCGCGGCCGGGCAGCTCGACGAGCTGGAACTGCTGGTCGCGCCCGCGCTGCTGGGTACCGGCATCCCGCTCACCGGAGCCGGCTCCCTGACCCGGTTGCGCCGCGTCGACGTGCAGGGATGGCCGGGCGGCGCGGTCCGGCTCCGCTACGCCGCCTGATCTGTCAGGTCGGTGTCAGCGCCGGATCAGCGGGCGCCGACAGCATGGGCTGCATGACCGCCGCCAAGCACGTCCGCACCGCCGCCGGTACCGACATCGCCTACGAGCGCGTCGGGGACGGGCCGCCGGTGGTGGTGTTGCCGGGCGCGCTCAACCTCGGCTCCTCGTGGCGGGCCGTCGCGCTGGAGCTGGCGGCCGACTACACGTTCCTGCTGGTGGACCGGCGCTCGTCCGGTGCCAGCGGGCCGGGGCCGGAGCCGGCGTCGTTCGCCGCGGAGGTCGCCGACGTGCGCGCGGTGCTCGGCGCGGCGGGCGCGCCCGCGCACCTGCTGGGGCACTCCTACGGCGGGCTCCTCGCGCTGCACACCGTCCGGGCCGACCCGTCCGGCATCGCGTCGCTGCTGCTCTACGAGCCGCCGGTGACCGCGTGCGAGGCGCCGGTCGCTGCCACCCTGGTCCGCTACTGCGACCGCATCGCCGCCGGTGACCACGCCGGCGCCCTCGGCCTGTTCCTGACCGACGTCGTCGGGCTGGATCCGGAGGATCTGGGCCCGATGACCGGGCCGGACGACGGGCCGGAGGAGCTCGACATCGTCGGCCTCACCACGTTCCTCCGGCACGACATCGAGGCACTGGCGGGCCTCCCGGCACCCGACGCGTGGCGCGGGATCAGCCTGCCGACGCTCCTCATGGCCGGCGCCGACAGCTGGCCCGACCTCCTGCGCAGCACCGCGGCGGCACGCGCCGTGCTGCCGCACGCCGAGCTCGTCACGTGGCCGGGGCAGACGCACTTCGCCAACATGCTCGACCCGGCACTGGTGGCCGCGACGCTCCGCGGGTTCCTCTCAGAGTTGCCTCAGCGGCAATTTTGCCTTTGAGGCAACTTTCTGCGTAGTCTCGCAGCGTGGTCGAGGGATTGCGCGAACGCAAGAAGCAGGAGACGCGCCTGGCGCTGAGCTGGGCCGCGACCCGGCTCGTCGTCGAACGCGGATACGCCGAGGTGCGCATCGAGGACATCGCCGACGCCGCGGGCGTCTCGTTGCGCACCTTCCGCAACTACTTCTCGTCCAAGGCCGAGGCCGTGGCGATGGCCGTCGCCGACCGGCAGCGCGAACGCGTCCGGCGCATAGCCGACGACCTGCGGGCGCGCCCTGCTGACGAGCCGCTCTGGCCGGCCGTGCTCGCAGCCGTCGAGGCGCAGTTCGCGCTCGGCCGCGACGACGACGGGCAGAACCCGCCGCAACCCGCCTGGCTGCACGGCCTGCGGCTGATGCTCGACGAGCCGGCGATGCACGGCGAGATGTTCCGGGTCAACGCCGAGGCCACGGCCACGCTGACCGCCGCCGTCGCCGAGCGCACCGGCACCGACCCGCAGCACGACGTCTACCCGGAGCTGGTCGCGACCGTCATCGGCGCGGCGATGGGCGTCACCATGCGCCGCTGGGTCGTGGCCGACCCGCCCGTGCCGTTCACGCCGCTGCTGCGCGACGTCTTCACCCGGCTGGCCGCGGGCCTGCCCGAACCATGGGAGAAGCCATGATCGACGTCCTGATCGCCGGCGCCGGCCCGAACGGGCTCATGACCGCGTGCGAGCTCGCGCTCGCCGGCGTGCAGGTCGTGGTGCTCGATCCCGCCGACGGTCCCGACCCGGCGCCGCGCGCCAACGGGCTCACCGGCCAGGTCGTGGAGCTGATGCACCGCCGCGGCCTCTACGAGCGGCTCAGCGGCACGGCCGGAGCACCGCGGCCGGCTCCGCAGTACATGTTCGCCGCGTTCCCCCTCGACCTCACCGAGCTCGGAGCCGACAATCCGGTGCACGGGCTGCCCGTGCCCCAGCACGAGATCGTCAGGACGCTCGCCGCGCGGGCTGCAGAGCTGGGCGTCGAGATCCGCTGGGGCCACGGCCTCACCGGGTTCACGCAGTCCGCCGACCACGTGGTCGTCCAGGTGAACGGTGCTGAGGACCTGTTGACGCGCTGGCTCGTCGGCGCGGACGGCGGCCACTCCCCCACCCGCAAGGCGGCCGGGATCGAGTTCGTCGGCGTCACCACCGACCGGTCGGTGAACCGGACCGCGAACGCCGCGATCCCGGCGGAGTGGGTCGATCCCGCGCGGCAGGTCATCGACGTACCTGGGCACGGCCCTGTACCGGTGTTCCGCCACCACCGCACCGAGCGCGGGCTGTTCGTGTACGCCCCGTTCCCCGGCCGCGCACCGCTGGTCAGCACCACCGAATGGGATCGGCCCGCCGACGACGTCCCGATGACGATCGGCGAGCTCGCCGCCAGCGCGTCCCGCGTGCTCGGCACCGCGGTGCCGCTGATCGAGGTGGAGGTGGAGGGGCCCCGGCTCCTGCGCCGCACCGTCGGCGGCAACACCCGCATCGCGGAGCGGTTCCGCGCCGGGCGCGTGCTGCTGGTCGGCGACGCCGCGCACGTGCACTCCGCGATCGGCGCGGCGGGTCTCAACCTCGGCCTGCAGGACGCGGTCAACCTCGCGTGGAAGCTCGCCGGCACCGTCCACGGCTGGGCGCCGGACGGGCTGCTCGACAGCTACGAGGCCGAGCGCCGGCCCGTCGGCGACCGGGTGCTCACGCAGACGCTGGCGCAGCAGGCGCTGATCGGCCCCGGACCGGAGGTGACGGCGCTGCGCGCGGTGTTCGGCGAGCTGCTGCAGGACCGCGACACCGTCGCCCGCATCGCCGAGCTGATCTCCGGCGCGGACGTCCGCTACGGCGACGCCACTCATCCGCTGGTCGGGCGGTGGGCGCCGGACCTCGTCGTCGAGACGGTGGCGGGTCCCCGCCCGATGGCCGAGCTGCAGCGCGACGCCCGGCCACTGCTGCTGGACCTGACCGGCGGCGCCGTCGCGGCGACGGCGACGGACTGGCCGGCGCGGATCGCCACCGTCACCGGCACCCCGGACCGGCCCTACCCGGCCACGGCGCTGCTCGTCCGGCCCGACGGGTACGTCGCCTGGGCCAGCAGCGCAACGGCGCCCGACCCGGACGGGCTGCACGCCGCCGCGGCTGCCTGGTTCGGTATCAGCGCACCGGCGCTCGCCCGCTGATCACGCGGTTGCCAGCTGCTCCTGCATGCGCACCGCGTCGCGGCGGATCGTGCGCGCGGCGCCGAACAGGCCGATCGCGGCCACCAGGAGGGTGATCGGCACGACCCAGGCCATCGCCGAGTGCAGGCCGATCGCGGCTGCCTCCTTCGGCGGCCCTCCCGCGGCCTTTGCGAACCCGTCCGACAGCACGCCCGTGATGACCGGGCCGACCGCGCCGCCCAGCAGATAGTTCGCGGCGAAGTACAGCGCGATCGCGGTGCCGCGCAGCCGCGGCGCCACGACGTCGGCCAGCGCCGGGTAGGCCGCGACGTAGTAGATGTACTGCAGCAGCCAGGCGATCCCGAAGATCGCCACGTAGGCGCCGACGGCGTCGCGGCCCAGCGACAGGGCCCAGAACGCGAGCGGCGCCGCGACCAGCATCGACACCGCGCCCACCAACACGCGGGCCGTCGGCGAGCGGCGTCCGGCCCGGTCGGCGACCCAAGCACCCGCCGTCAGACCCACCAGGCCGGTGAGGCCGACCACCACGCCGGTCAGCGTCGCCGCCGGCGTGAGCGACACCCCGAACCAGCGCTGGAACAGCGGCACGGTGAAGGTGTTGACCGAGTACGAAGCCATGTTCGAGCCGACCCCGGCGAGCACGATCCACCAGACCGTCGGCACCGAGAAGATCCGCTTGAACGGCCGATCGCCCGGTCCGGCAAGCGCGGTAGGGCCACCCGCCTCCGCCGCGCCGCGGCGGGGCTCCTTCACGAAGAAGAAGCAGGCCGCCAGCAGCAGACCCGGTATGGCGGCGAACAGGAACGGCGCCCGCCAGCTGCCGAACGCCGTGACGATCGGGCCGATCGTGAAGTAGGCGAGCACCAGGCCCAGCGGCAGGCCCAGCTGCATCAGGCCGGTCGCGCGGCTCCGCTTCTCCGCCGGGTAGAGATCGGCGAGCATCGAGTTCGCCGCCGGGGCGAAGCTCGCCTCCCCGACGCCGACCCCCAACCGGATCCACAGCAGCGACGCGAACCCCGTCGCGCCCGCGGTGGCGGCGGTCAGCAGGCTCCACGCCGCGAGGCCCCACCCCATGATCTTCTTGCGGGTTCCCCGGTCGGCGAGGATGCCGAGCGGGATCCCGAAGACCGCGTAGATCACGGTGAACGCGGCGGCCAGGTAGCCGATGTCGGCGTCGGAGAGGCCGAACTCGGCCTTCAACGGCTCCACGACGATCGAGGGGATGACGCGGTCGAAGAAGTTCAGCAGGTTGCCCAGGAACAGGAGCAGGAGCACCTTCCAGGCCGTGCCTGCCGGCCTGCCCTCCTCGGGGGTCGGTGCCTGATGCCCGGCCGCGTCCAACGCCATCCCGTTCCCCCTTCGGCACAACACTGTGTCGAGCCCTCGCACCGTATAGGCCCACCGGTCGGGTGTCGAAGGTCTCATTCGTCCTGTTGCACCCAGCCGTAGCTGCGCTGCACCGCCCGTCCCCAGTTCGCGTGCTCGCGCCGGCGCACCTGCGGATCCATCGCCGGCTCCCACGCCGCCGCGCGATGCCAGTTCGCGTGCAGCACCCCCACGTCCGACCAGTACCCGACCGCGAGTCCGGCCGCGTACGCCGCGCCCAGGCTCACCGCCTCCGAACCCAACGGACGCTCCACCGGCACGTCCAGCACGTCAGCCACGAACTGCATCAGCAGGTGGTTCGCCGTCATCCCGCCGTCCACCTTCAACCGGGTCACCGGCAGGCCGGAATCGGCGTCCATCGCGTCGACCACCTCGCGGGTCTGCCACCCCGTCGCCTCCAGCACCGCCCTGGCCAGGTGCCCGCGCGTGATGAACGAGGTCAGGCCCACCATCACGCCGCGCGCGTCCGGGTGCCAGCGGGGCGAGTACAGACCCGAGAAGGCCGGCACGATGTAGCAGCCGCCGTTGTCGGGCACCGTCAACGCCAGCGACTCGATCTGCGCCGCCGTCGCGATCATGCCGAGCGCGTCGCGGAACCACTGCACCAGCGAACCGGTCACCGCGATCGCGCCCTCCAGCGCGTAGGCTCGCCGGTCCCCGAGCACGTAGCCGACGGTCGGGATCAGCCCGTGCGTCGACGTCGCCAGCGCCTCACCGGTGTTCATCAGCAGGAACGCGCCCGTGCCGTAGGTGCACTTCGCCTCGCCCGGCGCGAAGCACGCCTGCCCCACCAGCGCGGCCTGCTGATCCCCCAGCGCGCCCGCGACCGGCACCCCGGGCAGCACCTCCGTGCACGTCCCGTAGACCTCGGCGTTGCCGCGGATCTCCGGCAGCATCGCGCGCGGCACGTCCAACGCGGTCAGCAGCTCGTCCGACCACTCCAGGCTGCGGACGTCCATCAGCATCGTCCGGCCGGCGTTCGTCACGTCGGTGACGTGCCGGCCGCCCGTCAGGTTCCAGATGAGCCAGCTCTCCATCGTCCCGAACAGCACGTCACCGGTCTCCGCGCCGGCCCGCGCGCCGGGCACCGTGTCGAGCAGCCAGCGCAGCCGCGAGCCCGCGAAGTAGCCGGCCAGCGGCAGGCCCGACACCCGTTCGATCACCTCGCCGTGCCCGTCCGCCGCCAGCTGCTGCACCACTGCCTCGGTGCGGGTGTCCTGCCACGTGATCGCGCGCGCCAGCGGGCGGCCGGTGTGCCGGTCCCAGACGAGCGACGTCTCGCGCTGGTTCGCGATCCCCAGCGCCACGATGTTCTCCGGCC
This sequence comes from uncultured Actinomycetota bacterium, assembly GCA_963727745.1. Classification (GTDB taxonomy): domain Bacteria; phylum Actinomycetota; class Actinomycetes; order Mycobacteriales; family Pseudonocardiaceae; genus Pseudonocardia. Next base: position 47,438 of record CAVSHL010000014.1, on the reverse strand, counting down.
CCAACCCGGCCGACCGCAGCGCCGCCGGCACCACCTTCGTCACGTTCCGCCAGATCTCCTCGGCGTCGTGCTCCACCCACCCCGACGCCGGGTAGTGCTGCCGATGCTCCCGCTGCGCCACCGCCACCATCCGCCCGGCCGGGTTGAACAGCAGACACCGCGTCGACGTCGTCCCCTGGTCGATGGCCGCCACCACCCGCTCACCACTCACGGCTCACACCTCCAGAGGTTCCGCGAGTCCGGAGTTGCCGCCCCGCGAGTTGGCCATCCCGACAGGGCGAGTTGGCCATCCCAGCAGGGCGAGTTGGCCATCCCAGCAGGGCGAGTTGGCCATCGAGGCGGGAGTCCTCTGGCGACCCTTCCTGCCGAACCGGCCAACTCGCCCTGCCGAACCGGCCAACTCGCCCTGCCGAACCGGCCAACTCGCCCTGTCGACCGGCCAACTCGCCCTGTCAGGATGGCCAACTCGCCGGGCCCGTTCTCCGAACTCGCGCGTCATGGGTGGGCCGAGACTGTGCGGGAGACTGCGCGGGCGGCCGCGAGGAGTTCGCGGGTGACGGAGCGGCGGAGCTGCTCGCCCGTCCCGAACAGCTCCTCGACGGGTCCGAACACGCCCAAGGCGCCGACGACGAGCCCGCCCGTCGACCGGACGGGCGCGGCGGCCCCGCCGAGCGACGGCTCGTACTCGCCGAGGTCGCTGGCCCAGCCGCGGCGGCGGGCGATCGCGAGGTGCTCGTCGAGGCCGGCCGCGGTGACGAGGGTGCGGCCGGTCCATGGGTGCATGTCGAGGTCGCGGGCCCGCGGCATCCCGACGGGGGCGAAGGCGAGCAGGCACTTGCCCAGCGCGGACGCGTAGAGCGGCAGCTCGGTGCCGGTGCGCAGCCGCTGCGGGGAGGCGTCCGGCCGGAACACGTGGTGGACGACGCGGACGGTGTGCCCGTCCAGCACACCCATCTGGACGGCCAGTCCGGTGGCTCCGGCGAGGGCGTCGGCCCAGTTCATGGCGGCGGCGCGCAGGTCGTGCGGGTCGGGGCCGCCGCGGCCGAGGTCGGCCAGTGCGGCGCCGATGCGGTAGCGCGCCGCGGCGTCCTGTTCGACGAACCCGGCGTCGCGCAGCGTGCGCAGGATCCCGTGCGCGGTGGGGCGGGGCAGGTCGAGCGCGGCGGAGAGCTCGGCGAGGCCGATGGCGCGGCCGGTGCCGCCGAGCAGACGGAGCAGCGCCGCCGCCCGTTCGACGGACTGGATGGGCCCCGGCATCGTCGGAGCCTAGCGCGCATTCGACGCCGCATTCGACATTGTCGAACTCTCGCCGTTGACCCTGCTGCGGGACGTTCCTAGCGTCACCCCGTCTCGCTACGGGAGCGGGACGTGTCAGGAGGACTTCGATGGCGAAGAACTCGTTAGTCGGGGAGCTGGCGGCCGAATTCCTCGGCACCATGATCCTCATCCTGTTCGGTGTCGGCGTGGTCGCCCAGGTCGTCACCTCGGCAGACGGCAGCGCTGGTGATCACGATTCCATCGCGTGGGCGTGGGGCATCGGCGTGACCCTCGGGGTCTACGTCGCGGCACGCGTGTCGGGCGCCCACCTCAACCCGGCGGTCACGGTCGCACTCGCGGCGTTCCGCGGGTTCGAGTGGCGCAAGGTGCTGCCGTACTCGTTGGCGCAGTTCCTCGGCGCCTTCGTCGCGGCGGCCATCGTCCGGTTCGTCTACGCCGACCTGATCTTCAAGGTCGACCCGGACCACACGATCAAGACGCAGGGCATCTTCTCCACGCTGCCCGGCAACGGGCTGGACGGCGTCAGCATCACCACCGCCTTCTTCGACCAGATCGTCGGCACGGCGATCCTGGTGTTCGTGATCTTCGCGGTGACCACGGCGCGCAACGCGGCACCGCTGGCCAACCTGGCCCCTGTGGTGATCGGGCTGCTCGTGGTCGCCATCGGCATGGCGTGGGGTGCCAACGCCGGGTACGCGATCAACCCGGCCCGTGACTTCGGGCCCCGCGTGCTCACGCTGATCACGGGGTACCAGGATGCGTTGTTCGACCAGCACGGCACGTTGTACTTCTGGCTACCGATCGTGGCACCGATCATCGGGGCGCTGATCGGCGGCGCGATGTTCGTCTACCTGATCGAGCCGTACCTGCCGGCCGACGAGCCCCTCGTCGCCGAAGACACGGATTAGGAGAGCTCAATGGCCGAGTTCGTCGGTGCCGTCGACCAGGGCACCACCAGCACCCGATTCATGATCTTCGATCACGGCGGCAACGAGGTGGGCCGCCACCAGCTCGAGCACGAGCAGATCCTGCCGCAGGCCGGTTGGGTGGAGCACAACCCCGTCGAGATCTGGGAGCGCACCTCTGCGGTCATCCAGTCCGGCCTGAACAAGACCAACCTGTCCGCGTCGGACCTCGCCTCGCTGGGCATCACCAACCAGCGCGAGACCGCGGTCGTGTGGGACAAGCGCAACGGTCGCCCGCTCTACAACGCGATCGTCTGGCAGGACACCCGCACCGACCGCATCGCTTCCGCGCTGGAGCGCGAGGGCAAGGGTGACGTGATCCGGCAGAAGGCCGGGCTGCCGCCCGCCACGTACTTCTCCGGCGGCAAGATCCAGTGGATCCTGGAGAACGTCGACGGGGCCCGCGAGGCCGCCGAGAGCGGCAACGCGATCTTCGGCAACACGGACACGTGGCTGCTGTGGAACCTCACCGGCGGCGCCAACGGTGGAGTGCACGTCACCGACCCGACGAACGCCAGCCGCACGATGCTGATGAACCTCGAGACGCTGGACTGGGACGACGAGCTGCTCGGCTTCTTCAACATCCCCCGCCAGATGCTGCCCGAGATCAAGCCCAGCTCGGCCCCTGGCGGCGGCTACGGCACGACGCTGGCGAACGGGCCGCTCGGCGGCGAGGTCACGCTCAACGGCGACCTCGGCGACCAGCAGGCCGCGATGGTCGGGCAGGTGTGCCTGGCTCCCGGCGAGGCCAAGAACACCTACGGCACCGGCAACTTCATGCTGCTCAACACGGGCACGGAGCTGGTGCGCTCGAAGGCCGGGCTGCTCACGACGGTCTGCTACAAGTTCGGCGACCAGGACACGGTGTACGCGCTGGAGGGTTCCATCGCGGTGACCGGTTCGGCCGTGCAGTGGCTGCGTGACCAGCTCGGGATCATCTCCGGCGCCTCGCAGAGCGAGACGCTGGCCCGTCAGGTCGAGGACAACGGCGGCGTCTACTTCGTGCCGGCGTTCTCCGGGCTGTTCGCGCCGTACTGGCGCTCGGACGCGCGCGGCGCGATCGTCGGCCTCTCGCGCTACAACACCAACGCGCACCTGGCCAGGGCCACCCTGGAGGCGATCTGCTACCAGTCCCGCGACGTGGCCGAGGCCATGGAGAAGGACTCCGGGGTGCACCTCGAGGTGCTCAAGGTCGACGGCGGTGTGACGGCCAACGAGCTGTGCATGCAGATCCAGGCCGACGTGCTCGGTGTGCAGGTCAGCCGTCCGGTGGTGGCCGAGACCACGGCGCTGGGAGCGGCCTACGCGGCCGGTCTCGCCGTCGGGTTCTGGAACAACACCGACGAGCTGCGGGAGAACTGGAACGAGTCCAAGCACTGGGACCCCCAGTGGAGTGACGAACAGCGCTCCGACGGGTACGAGCGCTGGAAGAAGGCCGTCACCAGGACGTTGGACTGGGTAGACGTCGACTGAGTCCGCTGGATACGGCGTCCCGTATAAGGAGCTTGGAACAATGAGATCGGTCGCGCTCTCCCCCGATTACCGGGCGGCCTCCCTGGAGGCCATGCGGTCGACCGAACTCGACGTGCTCGTCGTCGGTGGCGGCGTCGTCGGCAGCGGTGCTGCCCTCGACGCCGCCACCCGCGGCCTGACCGTCGGGCTCGTCGAGGCCCGCGATTTCGCCTCCGGCACGTCGAGCCGCTCCTCGAAGTTGATCCACGGCGGCCTGCGCTACCTGGAGATGCTGGACTTCCGGCTGGTCGCCGAGGCGCTGGCCGAGCGGGGGCTGCTCATCGAGAAGCTCGCGCCGCACCTCGTGCGGCCCGTGCCCTTCCTCTACCCCCTCAAGCACCACGTGTGGGAGCGGTTCTACGCCGGGTCCGGTGTGGCGCTCTACGACGTGCTGGCGCGGCTGTCCGGGCACAAGGCCGGGCTGCCGGTGCACCGCCACCTCACCCGCACCGGCGCGCGCAGGCTGGTGCCGTCGCTGCGCAAGGACTCGCTGGTCGGGGCGCTGAAGTACTACGACGCGCAGGTCGACGACGCCCGCCACACGATGTTCATCGCCCGCACCGCCGCGTCCTACGGGGCGCACGTCGCGACCCGCGCGCGGGTCACCGGGCTGCTGCGCGAGGGCGAGCGCGTCACCGGCGCCCGGGTGCACGACCTGGAGTCGGGCGAGACGTTCGACGTGCGGGCCAAGCAGATCGTCAACGCGACCGGTGTCTGGACCGACGAGACCCAGTCGATGGCCAACGAGCGCGGCCAGTTCCACGTGCGCGCCAGCAAGGGCGTGCACCTTGTGGTGCCGCGCGACCGGATCCGCGGCGACTCGGGGCTGATCCTGCGCACCGAGAAGTCGGTGCTGTTCGTCATCCCGTGGGGCCGGCACTGGATCATCGGCACCACCGACACCGACTGGACGCTGGGGCTCGCGCACCCGGCGGCCAGCGCGGCCGACATCGACTACCTGCTCGACCACGTCAACGAGGTGCTGGAGCAGCCGCTCACCCACGCCGACGTCGAGGGCGTGTACGCGGGGCTGCGGCCGCTGCTGTCGGGCGAGTCGGAGTCGACGTCGAAGCTGTCGCGCGAGCACGCCGTGGCCCACACGGTGCCCGGGCTCGTCGTGGTGGCGGGCGGGAAGTACACGACCTACCGCGTCATGGCCAAGGACGCGATCGACGCCGCCGTGCACGCGCTGGACAAGAAGGTGCCGGCGTCGGTCACCGCGGACGTGCCGCTGCTGGGCGCCGAGGGCTTCACGGCGCTGAAGAACTCCCGCCAGGTGCTCGCGCAGACCTACGGGCTGCACGTGGCCCGCATCGACCACCTGCTGGGCCGGTACGGATCGATGATCCACGAGGTGCTCGGGCTCGTGGCCGAGGACCCGTCGCTCGGTGAGCCGCTGGCCGGCGCGTCGGACTACCTGCGCGCGGAGATCGTCTACGCGGCGAAGTACGAGGGGGCCCGCCACCTCGACGACCTGCTCGCGCGCCGTACCCGCATCTCGATCGAGACGTTCGACCGCGGGCTCGGCTCGTTCGAGGAGGCTGCGAAGCTCGTGGCGCCGGTGCTGGGCTGGAGCCAGGAGCAGATCGAGCGCGAGGTCGAGCACTACCGCAAGCGCGTCGAGGCGGAGCGCGAGAGCCAGCGCATGCCCGACGACGAGACGGCCGACTCCGCGCGCATGGGCGCACCGGACGTGGTGCCGCTCGTGTAGAGGCACGGCATACGGTGGCCCGGTGGGCGAACTCCTGACTCTGGACGACCTCCGGGCCGCCGCTGCCGTCATCGACGGGCACGTGCTGCGCACGCCGACGCTGCGCTCTCCGGGGCTGTCGGCGCTGTACGGCGTGCCGGTCACGGTGAAGCTGGAGCTGCTGCAGCGCACCGGTTCCTTCAAGCCGCGCGGGGTGTTCGCGAAGATCCTCGGGCTCTCCGCCGCGGAGCGAGCCGCCGGTGTCGTCGGGGTGAGCGGCGGCAACCACGGCATCGCCCTCGCCGACGTGGCCGGCGAGCTCGGCGTGGCAGCCACCGTCGTGATGCCGGAGTCGGCACCTGAACACGCGGTCGCGTCCGCGCGGGCCTCCGGAGCCGACGTGCGGCTGGCACCTGACATGAAGTCGGCGTTCGCGCTGATGGACGAGCTCGTCGTGGCGGGCGCCACGCTCGTGCACCCCTTCGACGACAAGGTCGTGGCGGCCGCCCAGGGCACCGTCGGGCTGGAGTTCGCGCAGGACGCGCCCGACGTCACCGACGTGCTGGTCAGCGTCGGCGGCGGCGGGCTGCTCGCCGGGGTGGCGACCGCGTTCCGCGCGCTCGTGCCCGGAGTGCGGGTGTGGGGCGTGGAGACCGTGGGCGCCGACGCGATGACCCGGGCACTCGCCGCCGGCGGGCCCGTGGAGATCGTGCCGACGTCGATCGTGTCCACGCTGTCGGCGCCGCACGTCTCCCAGTTCACCTACGACCACATCGCGGCGCTCGTCGACGAGGTGCTGGTGGTGCCCGACGCCGACGCCGTCGCCGGCACGATCACGCTGGCCGAGCGGCAGAAGGTGTGGGCCGAACCGGCCGCCGGCTGCGTGGTGGCCGCGGCGCACACCGTGCTGGAGCGCGTCGGCCCCGATGCCCGCCTCGGCCTGGTGATCTGCGGCGGGAACGCGACGTTCGCCGACGTGGCACGCTGGTCGGCCTGAGCCTCACCCCAGGTGGGTCAGGAACCACTCCCGCTGCGCGGCGCTCGACACGGCGAAGGCCTCGCCGACGTAGGCCTCGAAGTGCCCACCGGGCAGGAGGAGCAGCTTCTTCGGCTCGGCCGCCCGCTCGTAGCCGGCCAGCGCGATGTCGGCGACCGTCAGGTGGTCACCGGCGGCCACCACGAGCAGCAGCGGCGTCGGGCTGATCAGCGGCAGGTACGCGCCGGGCTCGTAGCCGACGAACATCTCGACCGAGCGCAGCGTGACCTCGTTGCGCCAGGTCTTGGCGCGCTCCGAGATCGGTCCGAGGAAGAAGTCGTGGGTGTCGGCCGTGGGCAGCGCGCACGGCTCGTCGGGGCTGTCGGTCCACGCCACCGGGATCATGGCCGGGGCGCCGCCCTGGTACCGCGCCACCCGGTCGGCGTCGAACGCCTGCCGCAGCCCGGCGAAGTGGTCGGACCGGATCAGCCGGCGCGCGTTCTCGCTGCCGCTGATCAACGGCACCTGCGAGACCACGCACCGCACCCGACGGTCGACCGCCGCGACGACGAGCACGTGCGCGCCGGAGTAGCTCGACCCCCAGATGCCGATGCGCTCGGCGTCGACGTCGTCGCGCAACCCGCCCCACGTGATCGCCGCGCGGTAGTCCTGGATCTGCTGCCACGGGTCGATCTCGCCGGGCACCGGGCCGTCGCTCTCGCCCAGGTTGCGGTTGTCGTACACCAGCACGGAGAGCCCGGCCGCGGCGAACACCTCCGCGAAGTCGTCGAGGTGCATCTCCTTGGTCGCGGAGAAGCCGTGCGCCATCACGACCAGCGGCGTCGGGCCGGTCGCGTCGTCGGGGCGGTAGAACCAGCCGCGCAGCGTCACGCCGTCGTCGGCCGGGAATGAGATGTCCTCGCGCATCGCCTCAGGCTGGCAGCCGGCCGGCAGCGGGTCTGCGCGATGCGTGCGGACCGATCGGCGATCCGTGCAGGTCAGCCGCGCACCGAACCGGGAGTGACCCCGTAATGGGCGCGGAACGCGCGAGTGAAGGTGCCCTGGTCGGCGAAGCCCCACCGCTGCCCGACCTCCGCGACCGTGACACTGCGGCGCGCCCGCTCCAGCTCGGCGCGAGCGCGCACCAGCCGCCTGCGGCGCACGTAGCCCGCGACCGTGTCCTCGCGGGCGGCGAACAGCTCGTAGAGCGAGCGCAGCGACATCCCGGTGGCGTGGGCGATCGCCGTCGGCACGAGCGCCGGGTCCGCGAGGCGCTCCTCGATGAGGTCGCGGACGGCGAGCCAGCGCCGCTCGCGATCGCCGCCGGGCAGGGCTTGACCGGCGTCGACGGCGCCGGCCAGCAGCTCCAGCGTCGCCGTGACGGCCGCGCTCGAGGCGGGGGACGCAGCGTCCTGCTCGCCCACGGTCTCGACCGCCGCGTCGAGGAAGTCGCGCAGGAGCCGCGTGCCCGGGCCGTCCGGCAGCACTGCGCCGACGACGTGGGCGGCGTCGCGGCCCAGATCGGCGAGCCGCTCCCGCGGGACGAACAGGGTGCGCTTGCGGATGTGGGTCGGGACCGTGAAGCGGCCGGGAACGGTGCTGTCCCAGATCACCGCCATGCCCGCCGTGAGGGTGATCTCGGAACGCCCGAACTGCAGGACCTCGGCCCCGTCGAGGACGAAGAGCGCGCCGACGCACTCGGCCGGCGAGGCGGCGATCTGGCGGCGCCCGCGCCGGCCCGACACCGGACCCGACGCGCAGTCCACCACCCGGAGCGCCCCGAACCGGCGCTCGACGACCTGATCGCCGGCGCCCGCGAGGGAATGCTGGTCGGCGACCAGGTCCCAGGGCAGGTGGGTGGCGCTGATGGCGTGGCGGTAGCCCGCCACCGCGTCCGCGGGTGGCAGTGCGCGCAGGGGCCACGTCCGCACGGCCGGCATTGCCGAGACGGTACGTGTCGCGCCCGTCGCGCGGACAGGTCCGCACGGACGAAACGGGTGAGGCCGCGCGTTGGACCATGCGTGGAGCACGTCGACACCGTGGTGATCGGGGCCGGACAGGCCGGGCTCTCGGCTGCCTACGGGCTGCGCCGGGCCGGCGCGGACTTCGTGGTGCTCGACGCCGACGACGGGCCCGGCGGGGCCTGGCGGCACCGCTGGGACTCGCTGCGCCTCGACGCCACCCACCACGTCTCCGACCTGCCCGGGATGCCGTTCCGGCCGACCGATCCGACGCGACCGGCGAACGAGGTCGTGCCCGCCTACTACGCCGCGTACGAGCGCGAGTTCGCGCTGCCCGTCCGCCGGCCGGTGCACGTCCGGGCCGTGCGGGACGCCGCGCCCGACCTGCTCGTCGAGACCGATCACGGCGACTGGACGGCCCGTGCGCTGATCAACGCGACCGGGACGTGGACGCATCCGTTCGTGCCGGCGGTGCCCGGCCGGTACGCGGGCCGGCAGTTGCACGTCGCGGAGTACGACGGCCCCGCGTCCTTCGCCGGGCAGCGGGTGGTGGTGGTCGGGGGCGGATCGTCGGCCGTCCAGCTGCTGCTGGAGATCGCTCCGTTCGCGGCCGCGACGACCTGGGTGACCCGCCGGGAGCCGAGCTGGCGCGAGCCACCGTTCGACCAGGAGGTCGGACGGGCCGCCGTCGCGCTCGTCGACGAGCGGGTCCGGGCGGGCCTTGCACCGGGGAGCGTGGTGTCGGTGACGGGCCTTGCCCGCACGCCTGCGGTGATCGCCGGACTGGAGTCCGGGGTGCTCGACCGGCGACCGATGTTCGCCCGGCTCGTCGCGGACGGAGTGGAGTGGGCAGACGGCTCCCGCGAACACGCCGACGTCATCCTGTGGGCCACCGGCTGGCGGGCCGCGCTCGACCACCTCGCCCCGCTGCACCTGCGCGGCCGCTCAGGTGGAGGCATCGTCATGGACGGCACCCGCGTGGTCGCCGACCCGCGCATCCACCTCGTCGGCTACGGGCCCAGCGCATCCACGATCGGCGCCAACCGCGCCGGGCAGGCCGCCGCCCGCGAGATCACCCGCCTCCTGCGCGCCCCGGCCGCCGCCTGACCTCCGGCCGTTCGACGTCGACGTGATCGATGTCGAGCGAGACGAGGATCGGACCGGGTAGCGCTCGGCCGCCGGCGCGCGGGCGCACCCGGCGACGGGTCGGGAACGCGAGCCCGGCGAACCACCGATGCTCGTCGCAGAACTGGGCGGCGCGCGCCCACCGGCCGACCGGCTCGGCCACGTAGTCGTGCCGGCGGACGAGGCCGGCCGCGTCGATGTGGAACGTCTGGCGCGGCGAGTGCGTGTGGAGGTCCGGCGGGAAGCTGACGATCGAGACGTCGCCACCGCGCACCGGCGGCACCCTCGGCGACGGTGACCCCTTCGCGCGTCAGGAGCAGCGGCGTCGTCAGGTAGTTCCAGCACGCGTATCCGGCGAAGTACGCGGCGTCCAGCGCGTCCCAACGGAAGATGCGACGGAGCCCACCGAAGGCGGCGCGCGCCTTTCGCCGGGCACTGACCAGCTCGCCGTCGACGGTCTCGATCCGCACGTCGCCGCGATCGAAGACCGCGCGCAGGTCCGCGCGCGGGAAGCCGGACACGACGGCGTGCTGCTCCGCCGGCCGCACCCGCACGGTCAGCTCGGCCATGCGGTTGCCGGGGAAGCGCGCGCTCAGCAGGCCGCCGAACCTGCCGTGCGCGGTGATGGCGGTGACCGAACGCCACCCGGCCACGCCGCCGTGGGCGGCGACGACCTCGTCGAGCAGGCTCATGCCCCCACGAGCACCGCATCGAGGACCTGCCGGTCGCCTCGGACGCTGCCCATGGCGAGTGCCTGCTCGACGGTGAGCGCGCCGGCGGCGAGGCCGAGGACCGCCTCCGGCTCGGCGGTCAGGACCGTCTCCGGGCGGTGCTCGGGTCCGATGATCACGTCCGGGCCGTCCGGGCCGATCCGCAGGGTCATGAACACGCCGTCGACCTCGATGCCCAGCTCGGCCGGAGGCGTGGCCGTCCGCTCGCGGAGCAGGGCCTTCAGCGCGACGGCCAGCCAGCGGGGTTCGAAGGCGTCGCCGCCGCGGCCGCTGGTCATCAGCGGCGTGCTCCACCGGACGAGCGCCTCGATCGGCTCGCGGAGCGCGCTGCCCCACGGCGTCAACGCGTAGACGACGCCGCTGGTCACCCCGGGCCGCCGCTCGATCACCCCGGCGGACTCCAGGCTGCGCAGGCGCCCGGCCAGCAGGTTGGTGGCGATCCCGCCCAGCGACGCCGCGAGCTCGCCGTAGCGCAACGGGCCCTCCAGGAGCTCGCGGACGATCAGCAGGCTCCAGCGATCACCGATCGTGTCGAGGGAGCGCGCCAGGCCGCAGTACTGACCGTACGAGCGATCGGACATTCACTTGACTTTCTCTAGTGTGCTTGATGGTATCCAGTGAAGCTATCAGATGCCGTCCACGAGAGAAGGTTCCGATGCCCGTCGCCGGCTCCCCGGCCCCGCCCACCTCCCCGGCCACAGCAGCCGTCGCGGCCCTGCGTTCCGCGGCCGAACGCGGCGACGCCGATGCCGTCGCCGAGCTGCTGGCGCCCGAGGTCGTCTTCCACTCCCCGATGACGACGCGTGCGCGGTTCGAGGGCAAGGCGGAGGTCGCCGCGCTGCACCGCGACATCTTCGCCGTGCTGGACGTGCTCGACACCAGCGAGCCGCTCGAGCTCGGCGATACCCGGGCGTTCACGTTCCGGGCCCGCGTGCGCGGGGTGGACGGCGAGGCCGTCCTGCTGGCGCGCTTCGACGACCAGGGGCGGATAGCCGAGATCACGATCTTCGCGCGGCCGTTGCCGACCCTCGCGACGCTGTTCGCGGCGCTCCCACCGCGGGTGTCGGCGAGGCGGCGCGGACGCGTGCGTGGCGCGATCGCGGCGATCCTCACCCGGCCGCTGGCGGTCGTGCTGCGCACCGCCGACCGCGTCGTGCCCTGGTTCCTGTAGGCCGTCAGGAGACGATGCGGGCGTCGTACTCCTCCCGCAGCACGCGCTTGAGCACCTTGCCCGAGTCGGTGCGCGGGAGGCCGTCGCGCACCTCCCAGCTGCGCGGCCGCTTGTACCCGGAGAGCTGCTCGGCGACGTGCGCGTCGAGTGCGGTGAGATCGATGGTGCGCCCGGGCCGCGCGACGACGACGGCGTGCACCGACTGCCCCCACTCCGCCGACGGCACGCCGAAGACAGCGACGTCGAGGACGTCCGGGTGGGCGTGCAGGACGGCCTCCACCTCGGCCGGGTAGACGTTCATGCCGCCGGTGATGACGAGGTCTCCGCCGCGGTCGCGGATGTAGAGGTAGCCGTCGGCGTCGAGGTGGGCGATGTCGCCCACGGACTTCCAGCCCTCGGCGTCGCCGACCGGGCCGGACCGCCCGTGGTAGCCGCTGAACGCGATCGGCGAGCGCACCTGCAACGTCCCGGGCTCCCCCGGCGCCAGGGAGCGCCCGTCCTCCCCGACGACGCGCAGCTCGACCCCGGACAGCGCGCGCCCGCACGACCCCGGCCGCGCGAGCTGCTCCTCCGGCGGCAGCACGGCGTCGACGCCCAGCTCGGTGGACCCGTAGACCTCGAACAGGAACCCGTCACCGAGCTTCGCGACGATCTCCTGCTTCAGCGCGTACGGGACGGGCGCGGCGTTGGCGACGAGCGAGCGCATCGACGACAGGTCCGCGGTGGCCAGCACGTCGTCGGGGAGGGTGACGATGCGCTTGAGCGGGGTGGGCGCGGTGAACGTGTTGGTGACCCGGTAGGTGCGCACGAGCTCGAGCCAGCGCGCCGGATCGAAGGCGCGCAGCACGACGACGGTGCCGCCGATGCCGTGGGTCAGCACGGCCCAGGCCAGCGGGCCGGAGTGGTAGAGCGGGCCGGTGGTCAGGTGCACCTCGTCGTCCGGGACGAGGCGGAGGGTGCGCACGAGCGCGTCGGTCATCTCCTGCACCGGCCGGGCCCGCACGGCGCCCTTGGGCTTCCCGGTGGTGCCGGACGTGTAGATCATCTGCGTGCCGGGGGTCTCCGGCGGGGTCGGCGGCTCCGCGGAACCCCCGGCGAGCAGCTCGTCCCACGCCGGGGTGCCCCACGCGACGAGCGCACGCAGCGCGGGCAGCTCCGGCCGCACAGCCGCGATCCGGTCGACGTGCTGGGGATCGGCCAGCGCGACGACCGCTCCGCAGTCGGCGATCACGTAGGCCAGCTCGGCGGCGGTGAACCGGTAGGCGACGGGCACGGCGATCGCCCCGATCTTGCGGCAGGCGTGCAGCACCACCAGCACCTCGACGGCGTTGGGCCCGCACCAGGCGACCCGGTCCCCCACCGCCACGCCCTGGCCGAGCAGCGCGTGCGCGAGCCGGTTGGCCGTGGCTTCGAGCTCGGCGTAGGTGAGGGTCACGCCGCCGGGATCGACGATCGCGGGCCGGTCGGGATGGGTCGAGGCACGCACGGTCAGGCCGTCCGGTTCGGTCACGAGATCCACTCTCGTCCCCAGCGTGCACGTGGACAACCCGGGCCACGGCGGGCCTTCGCGGCCCACGACCGCGCGGATCACCCCGTGTCAGACTCCCCGTCATGACACGGACGCGCGTGGTGATCGTCGGTGCCGGTTTCGGCGGTGTCGCCGCGACGATCGAGCTGGCCCGGCACGGCATCACCGACGTCACGGTGCTGGATGCGGCGCCGGAGATCGGCGGCACCTGGCTGTACAACACCTACCCGGGCGCTGCCTGCGACGTCCCGTCGCACCTGTACTCGTTCTCCTACGCCCAGCGTCGCGACTGGACCCGGCTCTGCTCGCCGCAGCAGGAGATCCTCGAGTACCTGCAGGGAGTGGCCCGCACGCACGGTGTGGCCGAGAAGGTCAGCTGCGGGGTGCGGGTCTCCACCTGCGCGTGGGACGACGACACCGCCACCTGGACGGTGACCGCCGAGGACGGGCGCACCTGGGAGGCCGAGGCGCTGATCGTCGCGACCGGCCAGCTCAACCAGCCGCAGGTCCCGCGGATCGAGGGCATCGACGAGTTCGCGGGCCACACGTTCCACTCCGCGCGCTGGGACCACGACCACGACCTGCGCGGACGCCGGGTCGCGGTGATCGGGTCGGGAGCGAGCGCCGTGCAGTTCGTGCCGGAGATCGCCAAGGAGACGGCGTTCCTGTCGGTGTTCCAGCGCACCGGCAACTGGTTCCTGGCCCGGAAGAACAGCCCCTACCCGGCGTGGATGCGGGCCGCGTTCGCGCACGTGCCCGGCCTGCAGGCCTACCGGCGCGGGTTCATCTTCCGCTACGGCGAGGTGCTCACGGCCGGCATCCGCCATCCACGCACCCTCGGGAAGCTCGTGAAGGCGCGCTCGACCAGGTTCATGCGGTCGCAGCTGCGCGATCCCGAGGTGCGGCGCAAGGCGTGGCCCGACTACACGTTCGGCTGCAAGCGGGTGCTGTTCTCCTCGGCGTACCTGCCGGCACTGCAGCGGGCCGACGTCGAGCTGGTCACCGACGCGATCACCCGGCTCGTGCCCGACGGCGTGCAGACCGCCGACGGGCGCGTCCACGCCGTCGACACCGTCATCTGGGCCACCGGGTTCGCCACCACCCGGTTCATGTTCCCCATGGAGATCACCGGCAGCGGCGGGCTGGAGCTGGAGAAGGTGTGGGCCGACGGGCCGCACGCGCACCTCGGCATGACGGTGCCGGGCTTCCCGTCGATGTTCGTGCTGTACGGGCCCAACACCAACACGTCCGGCGGCTCGATCATCTTCTACCTGGAGCAGCAAGCCGCGTACGTGCGCCAGGCGCTGCAGGCGATGCGCGCCCGCGGCGCCTCGTCCGTCATGGTGCGGGCCGACGTCGAGGCCGCCTCCGACGCCGCGCTGCAGGCCCGCTTCCCCGGCACCGCGTGGATGGCCTGCGACTCCTGGTACCGCGACCGGACCGGCCGCATCGTCACCAACTGGCCCGGCTACATGCGGGAGTACCGGAAGGCCACCGAGCGGTTCGACCCGGCAGAGTACGAGTTCGGGACACTGGCACGGTGAGCAGAGACGAACGCGAGCCGGTTGGCCCCCAGCTGCCACCGGAGTTTCTGGACACCGTGCACGGGATGGGCTGGAGCGGCGACCTCGGTGCCATGCGCAATGACACGATCGAGACCATCGACGCGGTGCGATCGAATGCGGGAAATCCATTGATCGACACCGTTACCGATGAAGATCATCGCCGGTCAGGTCGACGGCCGACTTCCTGAGCGCCGCGGTCGCGATGCGCACCGGAGTGACCCTGCTGCACCGCGACCGCGATCTCGAGCATCTCGCGGCCGTTCTGCCCGACCTGCGCTCGCGTTCTCTGCGCTGAACCTCAGGCGTCCGTCCGCACCTCGACGCCGTCCTGCGGCCAGCGGGTGTGGAACGAGCCCTCTTCGTCGATCCGCCGGTAGGTGTGGGCGCCGAAGAAGTCGCGCAGCCCCTGGATGAGGTTGGCCGGGCCGCGCTCGCGCCGGTACGCGTCGTAGTAGGACAGCGAGCTGGCGAACGCCGGGATGGCCACGCCCTGCTCGGTCGCGGTGACGACCACGCGCCGCCACGCGTCCTGCGCGTTCGCGACGGCCTCGGTGAAGTACGGGACCATCAGCAGGTTCTCGACGTCACCGTGTTCGGTGTAGGCCTCGGTGATCCGGTTGAGGAAGCGCGCCCGGATGATGCAGCCGCCGCGCCAGATCGTGGCCATGGCACCGAGATCGAGGTCCCAGTCGTTGGCCTTCGACGCGGCCCGCATCTGCGCGAAGCCCTGCGCGTAGGCGACGACCTTGGACGCGTAGAGGGCCTGCCGGATGTCGTCGACGAGGTCGGTGCGGTTCGCGGCGGCGCTCGGGTTGGGCCCCGCGAGCGTCGTGGAGGCCGCCTTGCGCTCGGCCCGCAGCGCCGAGAGGCCGCGGGCGAACACGGCCTCGGTGATGCCCGTGAGCGGGATGCCCAGGCCCAGCGCGTCGATCGCGGTCCAGGTGCCGGTGCCCTTCTGCTCGGCCTGGTCGACGATGACGTCGACGAGCGGGCCGCCGGTCTTCTCGTCGGTCTTCGCGAGCACCTTCGCGGTGATCTCGATGAGGAACGACTCGAGGTCGCCGGTGTTCCACTCCTCGAAGATCTTCGCGATGGCCGGGGCGTCAAGCCCGGCGACGTGCGTGAGCAGGTCGTACGCCTCTGCGATGAGCTGGATGTCGGCGTACTCGATGCCGTTGTGCACCATCTTCACGTAGTGCCCGGCACCGTCGGGCCCGACGTGCACGCAGCACGGGGTGCCGTCGACGACCGCCGCGATCGAGGTGAGGATCTCCTCGACCTCCGCGTAGGCCGAGGGATCGCCGCCGGGCATGATGCTCGGCCCGAGCAGCGCGCCCTCCTCGCCACCGGACACGCCGATGCCCATGAACCGCAGGCCGCGCTCCGCGCACTCCTTGGTGCGCCGGTTCGTGTCGGGGAAGTGCGAGTTGCCGGCGTCGATGATGATGTCGCCCTCGTCGAGCAGGGGCGTGAGGTCCTCGATCACCCCGTCGACGGGGGCGCCGGCCTTCACCATGACGATGATGCGGCGCGGCTTCTCCAGGGAGGCGACGAAGTCCTCGAGGCTGTCGGACGCGGTGAAGGTGCCCTCCTCCGCGTAGGCCTCCATGAACTCCTTGGTGCGGGCGGAGGTGCGGTTGTGCACCGCCACCGGAACACCCCGACGAGCGATGTTGCGGGCGAGGTTGGCGCCCATGACGGCCAGTCCGGTGACGCCGATGCGGCTGAGTTCGGTCACGGGCCGAACGCTACTCCGCGACCGGTCCGCTCCTCGTCGAGCAGACCGGTCGGCGGGACCTACAACTCCGCCGCGGCCGGGATGATCTCCCGGCCCAGCACCTCCAGGCGCGTGAGGTCGGCGACCTCAGGCACGAAGCCGTGCACCTCGGCCACGCCCAGCTTCGCGAAGCCCTGGATCGCGGCGAGCACCTCGTCGACCTTCTCCCCGTTCGCGCCGGGATCGAGCGGCATCATCACCGTCTTCTCGATCTCGTCGTAGTCGCGGCCCTCGGTCTCGCAGTGCCCGCGCAGCACGTCGAGCTTGTGCTCCAGCTCGGGGCCGGGGAACAGGTTGCAGGCCTGCGCGTACTTCGCGACGAGCCGCAGCGTCTTCTTCTCCCCGCCGCCACCGATCAGGATCGGCGGGTGCGGGCGCTGCAGCGACTGCGGCACGTTGAGCGTGCGGCCAAGCGTGTAGTGCTTCCCCTCGAACGGTTCCTCGGAGTCGCTCCACATCTGCAGGCAGATGTCGAGGGTCTCCTCCAGCCGCTCGAACCGCTCCGCGGTCGACGGGAAGAACAGGCCGAGCCCGGTGGCCTCGTCGGCTGTTCCACGCGGCGCCGATCCCGAGCCACGCACGGCCCTTGCTCAGCACGTCGAGCGTGGTGACGAGCTTGGCCAGCATGCCGGGATCGCGGTAGCTGACGGCGGTGACCCAGGCCAGCAGCTCCACCTTCTCGGTGCGCGCCGCGAGGTAGCCCAGCGTCGTGTAGGCCTCCAGCATGTCGTGCTCGGGCGGGCCCAGCACGCCGATCTGCCAGAGGTGGTCCATGACCGACACGCGCGCGAAGCCCTGCTCCTCGGCGGTGACGGCGATGCGGACCAGGTCGTCGGCCAGGCCTGCGGGCCCGGCCGGGTAGGTGAAGTCCGCGATGTGCAGACCGATCTTCATGGTGTCCTCCTCGAGATGCCTCGACGCTATGCCCGTCGACCGTGGACTGCAGGGGTCGGACGATCCCTGGCTGGCGGACCGGTGTCGTGCTACTGCAAAACTGGACGGGTGGAGTTCCCCGAACCGACCGACGTCCGCGACAACCGGACGGACGTGCTCCTGACCTACCTCGACTACTTCCGCGAGCGCGCGATCGCCAAGGTCGAAGGGCTCACGCCGGACGAGGCGGGCAGCAGCCGGCTGCCGTCGGGATGGTCGCCCGTCGAGCTGCTGCACCACCTGCGCCACGTGGAGCGCCGCTGGCTGGAGTGGGGCTTCCTCGGCCTCGACGTCGGCGATCCGTGGGCGGATCAGCGCGACGGCCGCTGGCAGGTGCCGGCGGGCACGCCCGGCACCGCAGTGATCGACGCGCTGACGGCCCAGGGCCTGCGCACCCGGGAGATCGTCACCGCGCACGACCTGGCGGAGCGCGGCCGCCCGGGGCCGCGCTGGGACGGCGCGGAGCCCGCGACCCTGGAGCGGGTGCTGCTGCACCTCGTGCAGGAGTACGCGCGCCACCTCGGTCAGCTCGACGTGGTGGTGGAACTGGCCGGCGGCACGATCGGCGAGTAGTCCGTTCGCCTACGCGGCACGGGACGGCTCCGCGATCGGCCGCGCCGTCGTAGCGTCACAGAGGTGAATTACGAGGTGGTGCTGCTGCGGCACGGCGAGACCCACGGCTACGACAGCGATCACGGGCTGACCGAGCGGGGCGAACAGCAGGCGACGGCCCGCGGCGCCGAGCTCGCCGCCGAGGTCGAGCCCGGCACGGTCGTGCGGATGCCGCACGCCCGCACGGCCAGGGCGATCGCCACCGCCGTGACGCTGCGGGTGGCACTGGTGGCGAAGCTCGGCCACGAGGACGGCATCGGCGCGCTGTACGCCGAGCCGTGGTTCGACAACCTGCGCTACTCGCTGCACGGGCAGGGCGCCGACACCACCGCCGACGCTGCACCGGCGCGGCTCGCGCTGCCGGCGGACGGGGCGGTCCCCGACTGGGCGCGGGAGTACGACCGGTTCGACTCCGACTACCGCGCCGTCGCGGCGGCCGGGCACCCCATCGAGTACTGGCTGCACAACCCGACGCTGTACTTCGAGCCGCCGCACGTCGCCGCGCACCGGATGTGGCGTGGCATCGCGACGGCGGCCGACGGGCACGATCCCGCCTCGGGCCCGCTGCTGGTGCTGGCCGCCACCCACTCGGCGCCGATGCGCGCGTTCGTCGCCACCACCCTGGGCACCGACGCCGGCGAGCCGCACAACCTGGAGGACATCCGGGTCCGCGTCGCCGACGGTGGCGCGGTGACCGTCACCTTCCGCGGGCACGCGATCGAGACGACCGTCCCGGCGCACCTGCCGCCGTGGATCGACCGGGAGTGGTTCGAGGCCTTCGGACGCTAGGGAGGGTCTAGCCGGCGGGCTGCGCGGCGCGGATGGCGGAGAAGACGCGCTCCACGGTCTCGTCCTTCTCCCCGACCGGCGCGACGTAGTCGACGGCCGCGCGCGCAGCCTCCTCGCCGACGGTGCGGCTGATCGCCCAGGCACCGAGGTAGAGCGAGGCGAGGCAGCCGCCGGCCGTGGCGATGGCGCCCTCGGCGTGGAACGGCGCGTCGAGCACCGTGACACCGCACTCCTCGACGAACGGGCGGCTGGTGGTGTCGGTGCACGCGGGCATCGAGCCGAGCAGCCCCAGCTTCGCGAGGACCAGCGCGCCAGAGCACTGGGCGCCGATCAACTGGCGCGACGGGTCGAGCGGGAGCGCGTTCAGCAGCGCGGGATCGGCGACGACGTCGAGGGTGCGGATACCGCTCCCGATCAGCACGACGTCGGCCTCGGGGACGAAGTCGAGCCCCCGCTGCCCGACCACCGGCACGCCGTTCATCGACGTGACCGACGGGGTCGGCGTGGTGATGTAGGCACGCACTCCGGCGCCCCGCGCCCGGTTGATCACCGCGGAGGCGATGAAGCTGTCGAGCTCGTTGAACCCGTCGAAGGTCACCACGGCGATCTGCATGGCTCCGACGGTATCGGCGGTCCGCGGCCCGACCAGGGCCAATCAGCGAGCGGTGGCCCCGTCAGATGTTCTGGTCCTGCGGCGACGGATCGGTGGCGACGGGCGGTCCGGGCGGTCCCGGTGCGGCAGGCTGCGGCTCGATCCCGAGCGTGTAGGACGTCATCGACAGCGAGCCGTACTGGTATCCGTCGACGAGCACCTCGGAGCCGGCGCCGGCGGCCGCGCCCAGCCCGGCCAGGTAGGCCAGCGGGAGGAAGTGGTCGTCGGTGGGGACGGCCGCGTCCCAGTCGCGCGAGCCGGCGAGCGCAGTGAGCCGGCCGGGGTCGTCGAGCATCAACGCACGCGCGTCGTCGTCGAAGCGGCGGGCCCAGTCGAACCCGTCGTCGGGACGGGTGGGGTCGACGCCCGCCAGGTTGTGCACGATGTTGCCGCTGCCGAGCACGAGCACGCCCCGCTCCCGCAGCGGGGCGAGCGCCGCGCCGAGCTCGACGTGGTACTCCAGCGGCTTCATCGCGTTGATCGCGAGCTGCACGACGGGCACGTCGGCCTCGGGGAACATGTGCGCGAGCACCGACCAGGTGCCGTGGTCGATCCCCCAGCTGTCGACGTCGGCGCCCACCCACGTCGGCTTCACGATCTCGGCGACCTCGGCGGCCAGCTCGGGCGCGCCCGGCGCCGGGTACTCCAGGTCGAACAGCTCCTGGGAGAACCCGAAGAAGTCGTGGATGGTGCGCGGCCGCGGCATCGCGGTGACCGCCGTGGCGTGGATGTACCAGTGCGCGGAGATCACCAGGATGGCCCGCGGTCGCGGGAGCGCCGCACCCAGCGCCGCCCAGGACCGCGTGAAGCGGTTGTGCTCCACCGCGTTCATCGGGCTGCCGTGGCCGACGAACGCGGCGGGCATCAGTGCCGTATCGGACATGCCGACCTCCCGGGCTTGAGAGTTCAACGATAGCCCGGGAGGTCGGGTCAGCCCAGCGCTGCCGTGTCGAACACCAGCTCGTCGGCGACGATCCGCCCGTTGCGCACCGTGAACCGGTCGGCCGCCCGGATCGTGCCCAGCGGGCCCGCGTCCATGTCGTAGAGCACGAGCGCGTGCCGGTCGTCGCCGAACGCGGACACCACCCGCAGCCCGGTGACGGCGCGGGCGAACCCGGCGATCTCCGCGGCCACCACGACCTTCCCCGCCAGTGACCGCCGCGGGCTGGTGAAGAGCACCTCCGGGTCGAGCAGCCGGGCCAGTGCCTCCTCGTCGCCCGCGGCGAAGGCGTCGAGGAACGCGAGGGCCACCCCGACCGCCGCGCCGGCCGCGTACGAGCCCACGACGTGCGCGGACCCCCGTTCCAGCTCGCCGTCGAGCCGGTCCAGGAGCCCGCGCTGGAACTCCTGGAACGCCGCCAGCCCCAGCAGCGGCGACGGCTCCACGTCGGACTCGACGACGTGCACGAACTCCCTGCCGTCCGCGCCGAGCTGCACGCACTGGTAGCGCAGCCCGGCCGGGCGGACCTGTGCCGCCTCGGCGAACACCTTCTCGACCAGCTGCCGGTTCTCCCCGGCCCCCTGTGCCGTCGTGCGGTACCTGATCACTGACGCGTTCATGACGTTCCTCCTTCGGTCCTACCGGTACCGACACCGCCCGAGGACCGGACTCATCGCGATGAGTTCACCCCGGCTCCGGTGTCGGTACCGGTAGGACGTGAGAGAGGTCGACGGAACATGACGGAACGCAGCAGCACCACGGCGCCGGAGCGCTGGGTGCTCGGGCTGGCGGCGCTGGGATCGGCCGTCGTGGCGCTGGACACCCTGGTGGTGGCCACCGCGCTGACGACGGTGCAGGACCGGTTGGGCGCGTCGCTCGCCGAGCTGGAGTGGACGGTCAACGCCTACAACCTGCCGTTCGCGGTGCTGATGGTCACGGCGGCGGCCATGGGTGACCGCTGGGGGCGGCGGCGGGTGTTCACCGCGGGGTTCGCGCTGTTCACTCTTGCCTCCGCGGCGTGCGCGCTGGCGCCGACGGCCGGGTGGCTGATCGCGGGACGGGCCGCGCAGGGCATCGGCGCGGCGGCGGTGCTGCCGCTCGCCATCGCGATGCTGGGCGCGACCTTCCCGGCCGCGCGCCGCGGCTGGGCCACGGGCGTCTTCACCGCGGTGACGGGGCTGGCCGTGCTGGCCGGCCCGCTGGTCGGCGGCGCGGTCACCCACGGCCTGTCGTGGCAGTGGATCTTCTGGATCAACGTGCCCGTCGGCGTCTTGCTGGTGCCGCTGGCGCTGGCCCGCCTCCCCGAGAGCCGCGGCACCGCCCGTCGGCTCGATCCGGCCGGGGCCGTGCTCACCGCGGCGGCGCTGCTCGGCATCGTGTGGGGTGTGGTGCGCGGGCCGGAGATCGGCTGGACCGCTCCCGAGGTGCTCGGCGCGCTCGTCGCCGGGGTGGTGCTGGGCGGTGCGCTGGTGGTGCACGAGCGCCGCACCGCCGCGCCGATGCTGCCCGCGGTGCTGCTGCGCGTCCGCCCGTTCGGCGCCGCGGCGACCGCGGGCTTCCTGCTCACCGCGGCATTGCTGGGCACCCTCTTCTTCATCACGCAGTTCGTGCAGGTCACGCTGGGCTCCGATCCGCTGCAGGCGGGCTGGCAGGTGCTGCCGTGGACTGCGACGCTGTTCGTCGTGGCACCACTGGCCGGACGGCTCATCGATCGCGTGGGCGAGCGCCCGCTCGTCGCGGGTGGCCTCGCGCTCCAGGCCGTCGGCCTGCTCTGGCTCGCGAACGCCGCCGGCTCGGGGTACGGGGCACTGGAGTACGGAGCACTGGTGGCGCCGATCGTCCTGGCCGGGATCGGCGTGTCCGTCGCGATGACGGCAGCCCAGAGCGCCGCGGTGGCCGCCGCACCGCCCGGCACCGTCGGCGTGGCGTCGGGCATCTACGCGATGTCGCGGCAGGTGGGCGGTGTCGTCGGCATCGCGCTGACGGGAGCGGTGTTCGTCGGTGCCGGTGGCGGCCCGTCTCCGGAGGCCTTCGGCGACGGGTTCCCCGCGGCGATCGCGACCGCGGCGGCGCTCTCCCTCGTCGGTGCGGTCGCCGGGCTGGTGCTGCCGGCGCGCACTCCGACGCCGGCGCTCGCGGCGGCCCGATGACCGGCTCCGACGAGTTCCTGGTCACCGCCGAGCAGTACCGGGGCCAGCTGATCGCGCACTGCTACCGGATGCTCGGTTCCCTGCACGACGCCGAGGACGTCGTGCAGGAGACCTACCTGCGGGCCTGGCGCGCGTACGACGGGTTCGAGCACCGGGCGGCCGTGCGCACGTGGCTGTTCCGCATCGCGACCCGCCAGTGCCTGAACCTGGTTCGGCACACCAGCCGCCGGCTCGTCCCGTCAGCGGTGGGGGCTCCTGGCGACCCGGACGACATCGACGGGCCCGCCGACCTGCCGTGGCTGGAGCCGTTCCCCGACCTGATGTTCGCCACCGAGCCGGACGATCCCGGCGCGGTGGTGGCGCAGCGGGAGACCCTGCGGTTGGCGCTGGTGGCGGCCGTGCAGTACCTGCCGCCACGGCAGCGGGCCGTCCTGCTGCTGCGCGACGTGCTGGCGTGGCCGGCGGCCGACGTCGCCGACGTGCTCGACACCTCGGTCGCCGCGGTCAACTCGGCGCTGCAGCGCGCGCGGGCGGAGCTGGGCCGGATCCATCCGCGCGCCGAGGACGTCAGCGAGCCGGCCGAGCCGGAGCGGCGCGCCTTGCTGGACCGCTACGCCGACGCGTTCGAGCGGGCCGACATCGCCGTGCTGGAGGAGCTGTTCACCGCCGACGTCACGTGGGAGATGCCGCCGATCCCGACCTGGATGGCCGGCCGGGACGCGGTCCTGCGGCTGCTGGAGGCGAAGATCGGGCGGGCCGGTTCGCGCCGGTTGGTGCCGGTGCAGGCGAACGGTGGGCCCGGGTTCGCCCTCTACGTCGCCGGCGCCGACGGAGCGTTCCGCGGGTACGCGCTGCAGGCGCTCACCCTGCGCGGGGACCGGATCGCGAGCGTGCTGTCCTTCCACTCCCCGCAGCTGTTCCACGCCTTCGGGGTCTCGCTCGCGTGGGACGGTCAGAAGGCAGGCCAGGGGATCGCCGGCCCGTAGCCCGACGGCTCGGGATAGCGCCGGGCCTCCAGCAGCGCGTCGACCCGGTCGGCGAACGCGCGGGTCTCGCGGCGCGTGACGTGCTCACCGAGCGCGTCCGCGAGCCCGCCGTCGAGCCCGGCCCGCGCCTTCTCCAGACCCTCGACGACCTCGGCCGAGAGCTCCTGCCCGACGAACCCCCACAGCACGGTGCGCAGCTTGTCCTCGACGTGCATCGTCAGCCCATGGTCGACGCCGTAGACGCGCCCGTCCACACCCGACAGGACGTGGCCGCCCTTGCGGTCGGCATTGTTGACGACCACGTCGAACGCAGCCATGCGGCGCAGCGCGTCGGTGTCGGCGTGGGCCAGCACCGCCGGGCGGCCGCTGTCCGAGCGGGCCCGCAGCACACCCAGCCAGCCCTTGCGCATCTGCTTGGGGGCGCAGACGTCGACGATCTCCTGGTCGTCGGTGTCGATCCACAGCTGCACCATGCCCGGGCCGAACGGGCCGTCGCGGTGCACCGTGGGCGGGACGACGTGGAACCCCATCGCCTCCGAGACCAGGAAGCTGGCCAGCTCACGACCGGCCAGCGTGCCGTCGGGGAAGTCCCAGAGGGGCCGCTCGCCGCGCACCGGCTTGTAGACGCACTCCGCGTCGAGCCCGTCGTGGCTGATCGAACCGAACAGGGTGGCGTTGGACGCGTCGACGAGCCGTCCGGTGACCTCGATCCGCCCGTGGCGCAGCAGTCCCGGGACCGCCGGGTCGCGAGGATCCACGTGCTCGGTCAGCGCGTCACTCGCCCGCGGTCGCTCGCTGGCGGTACCCGTTGAGCCGCACGCAGACGTGCCCCTGCGCATCGAGGGGCTCCGCGCACAGCGGGCAGGGCGGGCGACCAGCGGAGACGACCAGCTCGGCCCGGTCGGCGAACGCGCGAGCCTGCACCGGCGAGAGGAACACCCGGAGGGCGTCCGGGCCCTCGTCGGTGTCCTCCAGGACGACCGACTCGTCGATCTCCTCCTCGGTGACGGCGAGGAGCTCGACCACGATGGACTTGCTGTCGGCGTCCCAGCCCAGACCCATGGTGCCGACCCGGAACTCCTCCTCCAGCGGCACGATCAGCGGATCGAGGTCGGCGGTATCGGCGGGGATGTCCTCCTCCGCGCCGAACCTGCGCGCGACCTCGGCCAGCAACGCACTGATCCGCTCGGCGAGCACTGTGACCTGCTGTTTCTCCAGCAGCACGCTGACAGTGCGCGCCTGCTCTGCGGCCTGCAGGTAGAACGAGCGGTCGCCGGGCTCGCCAACGGTGCCGGCGACGAAGCGCTCCGGCTGGCGGAAGACGTGGATGAGGCGTGACATAACTCCGTCGAGAGTAGTCCGCGAGCGGCGCCGGAGCACGTCGGTAGCGGTCGTGGGCCGGTACGGTGATCCAGGCCACGAGGTTCGGCCCGGGTCAGGCGTTGGTGGCGCCGCCGACCATCGCGTCCGAGCTCGCCGGCTTCGCCGAGCGCCGGCGCTTGCGCTTCGGCGGGACGAGCCCGGAGAGGTCGCCGCCGATGTCGTTCATCCGGGAGACGAACGGGCGCGTCTGCGTGTAGTGCACGATGCTGATCGAGCAGGTGTCGACCATGATCCGCTGGAAGTTGTCGAGGTGGGTGCCCAGGGCGTCGGCCAGCACCGACTTGATGACGTCGCCGTGGGTGCAGGCGATCCAGATCGCGTGCGGGCCGTGCTCGGCGACGATCCGCGCGTCGTGCCGGCGCACCGCGGCCACCGCCCGGTGCTGCATGGCCGCCAGCCCCTCACCCTCCGGGAAGATCGCCGCGGACGGGTGCGCCTGGACGACCTTCCACAGCGGTTCCTTGGACAGGGACGCGAGCTTCCCGCCCGTCCAGGCGCCGTAGTCGACCTCGGCGAGCTCCGGTTCGGTCACGGGTTCGAGCCCGCGGTCGGCCGCGAGCGGCGCCACCGTCTGCTCACAGCGCAGCATCGGCGAGCTCACGATCCCCGCGACGGGGACGCCCGCGAACCGCTCCACCACCCGCTGCGCCTGACCGCGCCCCACCTCGTCCAGCTCGACACCCGGGGTGCGGCCGGCGAGCACACCGGCGACGTTGGCCGACGAGCGCCCGTGGCGGAGAAGGATCAGTGCGGTCACGATCTCCGAGCCTACGCAGCGGCGGCCCCGGTCAGGACGTGGCCGCGATCCAGCCCGAGACCAGCGCCTGGAACAGGACCACGCCGAGCACGATCCGGTACCACACGAACACGTAGACGCTGTTGCGCTTCACGAAGCCGAGCAGCCAGTGGATCACCGCGAAGCCGACGACGAACGCGATGATCGTGCCGACGGTCATCTGGAGCGCGTCCGGGCCGTTCGGCGTCACACCGATGTCGGAGATCTGGAACAGGCCCGCGGCCACCACGGCGGGGATGGCCAGCAGGAACGAGTACCGCACGGCGGCCTCGCGGGTGTAGCCCAGCGCCAGACCTGCGGTGATCGTGCCGCCGGAGCGGGAGACCCCGGGGATCAGCGCCATCGCCTGCGCGAGGCCGAGCAGCACCCCGTCGCGCCAGCTCATGTCGCGCAGTTCGAGCTTCTGCCTGCCCATGTACTCGGCGAGACCCAGCAGGATGCCGAACACCAGCATCGTCGTGGCGATGACCCACAGGTTGCGCGCGACCGTCTCGATCTGGTCCTTGAAGACGAACCCGAGCAGGCCGATCGGGATGGTGCCGATGATCACCAGCCAGGACAGGCGGTAGTCGGGATCGCTGCGCACCTCGGCGTTCGTGATCCCGCGGAACCACGTCGCCACGAGGTGACCGATGTCACGGGCGAAGTAGATGAGCACCGCCGCCTCGGTGCCCAGCTGGCTCACGGCGGTGAACGACGCGCCCGGGTCGTTGCCGAAGAACACCTCGGACACGATCCGCAGGTGGGCCGAGGAAGAGATCGGCAGGAACTCGGTGAGGCCCTGGACCAGACCGAGCACGACAACTTCGAGCCACGTCACGGCGCGTGACCGTACCGGGGGTAGCTGAGAGTGCCCGCATAGGCTCCCGTGGGTGCAACGCCGTCGCGTCGGGGTCAGCGGCCTGGAGGTCTCGCGCCTCGGCCTGGGGACGATGACCTGGGGAGCCGACACCGATGTGGAGGCGGCCGCCGAGGTGCTCGCCGCGTTCGTCGACGCCGGCGGCACCCTCGTGGAGACCGCCGACGCCTACGGCGACGGGATCGCCCAGCAGGTGCTCGGGCGGCAGCTGGCCGACGTCGGCCGCGAACGGCTCGTGCTGGCGGCCCGCTGCTCGCTGCCCGGCGGCGCGCTGGGCAGCGGACCGGCCCGTGGGGCGCTGCTGACCGCGCTGGACGCCACGCTGACCCGACTCGGCACCGACCACGTCGATCTCTGGCAGCTGCCCGCCTTCGACCCGACCGTGCCGCTGGAGGAGACGCTCTCGGCCGTCCAGGTGGCCGTGTACGCGGGCAAGGCGCGCTACTGCGGGCTCGTCGCGCCCATGGGCTGGCAGCTCGCCACCGTGGCCGAACGGGCCCGCGCGGTCGGCTCCGTGACGGTCCCGGCGGCCGCCCAGGCGGAGTACTCGCTGCTGCACCGCGCGACCGAGCACGAGCTGATCCCGGCGGCCGCGCACCACGGCGTCGGGCTGCTGGC
This sequence comes from uncultured Actinomycetota bacterium, assembly GCA_963727745.1. Classification (GTDB taxonomy): domain Bacteria; phylum Actinomycetota; class Actinomycetes; order Mycobacteriales; family Pseudonocardiaceae; genus Pseudonocardia. The sequence continues at coordinate 20,441 of CAVSHL010000014.1, read as the reverse complement.
CTGGGCACCGCTGGGTCGCGGCGTGCTGACCGGCAAGTACATCGACGGCACCCCGGCCGACTCCCGCGGCGCCTCCCCCGCGATGGCCCCGTACGTGGAGGTGCGCCGCAACGGACGGTCGGCGCGCATCGTCGCCGCCGTGCTCACGGCGGCCGACGGGCTCGGCACGTCCCCGCTGGCCGTCGCGCTGGCCTGGGTGCGCGACCGGCCCGGCGTGGCGTCCGCGCTGGTCGGCGCGCGCGACGCCGCGCAGCTCGCGGCATCGCTCGCCGCCGAGCCGATCACGCTCCCCGCCGAGATCACGGCTGCACTCGACGACGTCAGCACCGAGATCGACGCGCCGCAGCCGCTCAGCTGAGAACACCTCAGGACGCCTGGCCGGGTCCGACCGGTCGCCTTATGGTGGTGGTGTCCACCCGGCGTTCACCTGCCGGGTGGCGCGCGCAGGGGGGCCACGGCGCAGCAGGCACGACGCACGAGGAGGTGGCCGGTGGCACGCAGCTCGACCGGCACGACCGCGGAGGCCGATGCCGATGGGTATCGGGTGGAGGGCGACTGGGAGTACCGCCCCGTCCATCTCGCCGGCGACGTCTCGCGGATGACGGCCGCGGTGCGGTTGGCCATCCAGGCGGAGTTCGGTGGCTGGGAACTCTCCCGGGTCCGGCTCTATCCCGGCGGGATCAGGAAAGTGTGGCTGAGGCGCCGTCGCACGTCAGCGCTGATGTCGGAGCCGACGATCTCCTGAGGCCCCAACGTCGTAGGCTTGCCTACGCATCGTCGCTGTAATGGATCTCCGGGTCACACCGATGGACGATCGCAACTGCCAGGAACGCGAGGGGAAGTCACACGTGCAGCAGTCAGGGTCCAGCCGGCCGACCGCCCGGACCATTCTCGTCGAGTTCAACGAGCTGAGCCCGCGGCTGCTCGACAAGTTCATCGCGGCCGGTCACCTGCCCGCGTTCAAGGCCTTCCGCGACTCCTCCGTGGTGTTCACCACCGACGCCGGCGAGGACCCGCCCGCGCTGGAGCCGTGGATCCAGTGGGTCACCGTGCACAGCGGACTGCCGTACTCCGAGCACGAGGTGTTCGCGCTGGGCGACGGGCGACGCAAGCTCACCGAGCCCCTGCTCGGCGACGTACTGGCCCGCGCCGGGGTCCCGGTCGGGATCTTCTCGTCGATGAACACGAACTACACCCGTCGCCCCGGCGACGCCGGCTACATCGTCCCCGACCCGTGGGACGTCGACGGCGAGGCCTACCCGAGCACGCTCCAGCCGTTCTACGAGACCGTGTCGTCCACAGTGCAGGAGTCCTCCCGCGACGGCCTGCCCGGCCCGAAGGACCTCGCGAAGTTCGGTCTGTTCCTCCTCCGCAACGGGCTGCGCCCGAGCACCGTCAAGCAGGCGATCTCCCAGCTCGTCGACGAGAAGCGCAAGGGCGGCGTGAAATGGCGCCGCGCCTCGGTGCTCGACGCGCTGAACTACGACGTCTTCCGCGCGCTCAACAAGAAGTACGACGTGCGGTTCGCCACGTTCTTCTCCAATTCCACGGCGCACTACCAGCACTACTACTGGCGCGACATGGAACCGGAGCTGTTCACCGAGGCAGGCGACGGCAAGCACGCCGAGGCCGTCCTGCACGGGTACCGCTCGATGGACACCCTGCTCGGGCGGATCATGGCCGACTACCCGGACGCGCTGCTCATCCTGGCCACGGCACTGTCGCAGGAGCCGTGGATCGACACCGAGAAGCGCACCTACCGCCCCCGTGACTTCGCCGAGCTGCTGGCGTTCGCCGGCGTCACCGGTGGCGTGGCGAAGCCGATGATGGCCGAGCAGTTCATCGTGGCGCTGCCCGACGAGGCGGCTGCGGAGCGGGCCGAGGAGCAGCTCGCCGCGCTGATCGTCTCCGGCAGTGAGGAGCCGGCGCTGAAGCTCGACCGCGACGGCGTCCAGCTGCAGGTCGGCGCCCGCAGCGCCGCGGCGCGCGACGGCGCCGTGGTCACCAACCCGGCCACCGGCGCCACCCGGCCGCACGACGAGCTGTTCTACGCGATCCACACCACGCGCAGCGGCCGCCACCACCGCGATGGCGCCCTGTGGTTCCGCACCGGAGACCACCGCGTGGTGCCCGAGCACGTCTCGCTCATCGACATCGCGCCGACGATCCTCGACCACTTCGGGGTGCCGCAGCCGGCGTACATGAAGGGCCAGGCGCTGCAGCTGGCCGCGGACGCCGAGGTCGCGTCGCCCGCCACGAGCTGACCGCACCGCACGCACGACGAACCCCGGCCGCTTCTGCGGCCGGGGTTCGCTGCGTGTCGGGCGGGATCAGACGTCGGCGGTCTCGGCGTCGGTGTCAGCAGCCTCCGTGTCGGTGGCGGCGGGGGCGGTGTCGTCGGCGGCGGGGGCCACCGGGGCGGCGGGGGCCGGGGCGGCAGCGGCGGTGTCCGGCGTGCAGTAGTGCTTGGCCAGCGTCAGCACCTGCTGCTGGGCGAACGCGCCCTCGGGCGCCCACACCTCGATGTCGAACTGGATGCCGTCCTTCGCGCAGACGACGACCGCGTCGATGTCGTTGTTCAGCCCGGCGAACGCGCCCTCGCCGAGCCCATCGGCGTCGGCGATCTCGACGCCGGGCGAGGACCACGCGTAGCGGGCCTTGTCGAGCGAGCCCGCGCTGTGCTCGGACACGTCGAGGTCGACCGCGTAGGAGCCGCTGTTGTCCGCGTCCTGGTAGAGGCACTCGGCCCCACCGGAGGTGCTCGTCAGCACCAGGTCGGCGCGCTGCTCGATGATCTGCTGCGCCATGTCCTCCGACAGCAGCGTGCATGCCTCCGGCAGCCCGGCGTACGTGGTCGACGCGGTCGATGTGGTGGTGGTGTCGCCGCCGCCGGTGGTGTCCTCGTCGGCGAAGGCGGTGCCGGCCAGGCCCATGGCGGAGAACGCGATGACGGCAACGGCTGAGACGCGGATGGCGGTGCGGATCATGGCTGGCTCCTGGGCTCGGTGCCGGCGGGGGGACCGGCTTGCTGAGGAGAACCCTCCTCCGATCAGGAGCCCGCCACGATCGCCACGAGGACCAGCACTCCGCACGCGTCGGGTAAGGGCTTCCTGCCCGGGCGGATACCTGCCACGGATCAGGGGTTCAGCACGACCTTGCCGGTGGTACCGCGCGAACCGAGCGCCGCCAGCGCCGCCTTCGCGTCCACCAGCGGGTACTCGGCGCCCACCAGCGGGTCGATCTTTCGCTCGGCCCACAGTGCGCCCAGCGCCTGCTGCCACTGCGGGATCAGGTCGGGCCGCTTCTTCCGGTAGAGCCCCCAGTGCACGCCCACCACGGAGTAGTTCTTCACCAGCGCGTGGTTGGTGGGAGCCTCGGCGATCCGACCGCCCGCGAACCCGATGACGAGGATCCGGCCCTCGAACGCCACCGCGCGACGCGACGCGTCGAACACGTCGCCGCCGACCGGGTCGTAGATCACGTCGGCGCCGCGGCCGCCGGTGAGCTCCTTGACCCGCGCGACGATGTCCTCCGACCGGTAGTCGATCACGTCGTCGACGCCGAGGTCGCGCACGACGGCGCACTTGTCCGGCCCACCGGCGGTGCCGATCACCCGCGCGCCGGCCGCCTGCCCGAGCTGCACCGCGGCCGTCCCGACGCCGCCGGCGGCCGCATGCACCAGCAGGGTCTCCCCCGGCTGCAGCGCCGCGCGGTGGTGCAGCGCGCAGTACCCGGTCTGGTACGTGACGAACATGCCGGCGGCCTGGCCGGCCGTCATCCCGTCCGGCCACGGCAGCGTCGACTCCGCGTCGAGCACGGCCAGCTCGGCATAACCGCCACGGCCCATCGGCGGCGTGCCCAGCACCCTGTCGCCGACGGCCGCGGCCGCGCCCTCGCCCGCGGCGACGACCTCGCCGGCGATCTCGATCCCCGGTGTGAACGGCAGCGGCGGCTTCTCCTGGTAGCGGCCCTGACAGACGAGGATGTCGGGGAAGTTGCAGGCCACCGCCGCCACCCGCACCAGCACCTGACCGGGCCCCGGCTCGGGATCGGGCAGCTCGCCGAAGATGAGGACGTCGTCCGGCTCGCCGAGCTCGTGTACTTGCCAGCCCTTCATCTGTGCACGTCTACCAGAACAGCTGCGACTCCGCGTTCCCGCCCTGCGCCCCGGGCACGCTCCGGGACCGGTACGGCCGCGGCTCCCGGCCGGGCTGCACGTACCAGCACTCCCCCGGCTGACCGCGGTCCAGGATCGCGTCCAGTGCGTCGGCGAGGTCGTCGACGGTGAGCAGCGGGAAGCCCACGGCGCGGAACGACTCTGCCGCGTCCGCGATGAGCGGTGTGTCAGTGAACCCCGGGCACAGCGCGGTGACCACGATCCCGTCGCCCGCCAGCGGGGGCGCCGTCGCGCGGACGTACCCGACCACGGCGTGCTTCGTCGCCGTGTAGAGCGCGTCAGCGGGCATGCCGAGCAGCCCGGCCAACGACGACATCGCCACGACGTGGCCGCCGCCGGCCCGGCGCAGCGCCGGCACCGCCGCGGTCAGCCCGAACACCACGTGGTCGAGGTTGACGCCCATGATCCGCCGGTACCCGTCGAGGTCGAGGTCCTCGATACCGGACTGGCCCGCGGTGATGCCGGCGTTGAGGAACACGACGTCGAGCCGGCCGAACTGCTCCTCGACCGCGGCCACCGCGGCCGGCATCGTCGCAGGATCGGTCACGTCGCCCGGGAGCGCGAGCCCCGCCAGCTCGTCGGCGATGGCGTGGGCGGCGTCGGTGTCCAGGTCGACGACCGCCACCCGAGCACCGGCGCCGGCGAGGCGGCGCACGCTCGCTGCGCCGATCCCGGACGCCCCACCGGTGACCAGCACCACCTTGCCCGACATGTCCATCAGCAGCTCCTCAAGAAGCGATCGAGCACGCGGGTACCGAAGATCAACGCGTCGATCGGCACCCGCTCGTCGATGCCGTGGAACAGCGACGCGAAGTCGAGGTCCGGGGGCAGCCGCAGCGGGGCGAACCCGTAGCACTGGATGCCGAGGGTGTGGAACGACTTGGAGTCGGTGCCGCCGGAGAGCATGTACGGCACCGTCTTCGCCGTCGGGTCCTCCTCGCGCAGCGCCGCCAGCATCACCTCGGTGAGTGGCACGTCGAACGCCGTCTCGACGGCCGGCAGCCGCGTCACCCACTCCCGCGTGACGTTCGGCCCGATCAGCTCGTCGACCTCGCGCAGGAACGCCTCCTCGCGACCCGGCAGGAACCTGCAGTCGACCACGGCCTCCGCCGAGGAGGGGATCACGTTGGCCTTGTAGCCGGCCTTCAGCATCGTCGGGTTCGCGGTGTCGCGGATGGTGGCACCGACGATCCGCGACAGCGGCCCCAGCTTCGCGATCGAGCCCTCCAGGTCGTCCTCGGGGAACTCCAGCCCGGTCAGCTCGCTCATCGTCGCCAGGAACTCGCGCACGGTGTCGGTGACGACCAGCGGGAACGTGTGGTTGCCCAGCCGCGCCACCGCCTCCGCGATCGTCGTGACGGCGTTGTCGTCGTGCAGGAACGAGCCGTGGCCGGGCTTGCCCCGGGCCCGCAGCCGCATCCACGCGATGCCCTTCTCGGCCGTCTCGATCAGGTAGACGCGCTGGTCCTCCGCCAGGGTGAGCGAGAACCCGCCCACCTCCCCGACCGCCTCGGTGCAGCCCTCGAACAGGTCGGGCCGGTTCTCCACCAGCCACTGCGCCCCGTACGCGCCACCCGCCTCCTCGTCGGCGACGAACGCGAACACGATGTCGCGCGGCGGCACGTACCCGGTGCGCTTGTAGTGCCGGGCGACCGCGAGGGTCATCCCGACCATGTCCTTCATGTCGACCGCGCCCCGCCCCCACACGTACCCGTCCTGGACGGCGCCGGAGAACGGGTGCACCGACCACTCGCTCGGCTCGGCCGGCACCACGTCCAGGTGCCCGTGCAGCAGCAGCGCGCCCCGGCTCGGATCAGCGCCCGGCAACCGCACGAACACGTTGTCCCGCCGCGGCGCACCGGACTCGATCATCTCGGGTTCGTAGCCGACCTCGGCGAGCTTCTGGGCGACGAACTCCGCCGCCTCCCGCTCACCGGTCACCGTGTCCGGATCGCCGGTGTTGGACGTGTCGATGCGGATCAAGGAGGAGACGAGCTCGACGACCTCGTCCTCGGGGGTGGCGGTCACGATCGTCTTCCTACCATCGACCCCGAAGGCCGATACCCCCGCGCAGTGGCAGATGGGGGTGGGATAAGCTTTTCTGGTCGCGCTCGAGGGCGCGGTGATGTCCGAGTGGCGGAATGGCAGACGCGCTAGCTTGAGGTGCTAGTCCCCTTTGCGGGGGGTGGGGGTTCAAGTCCCCCCTCGGACACAACCATTAAGTCCACGGGAAGCCGTGGTGTTGCTTCCACGACCACGACCCGCTCCGGGTGCCGGTAGGTCATCGACACCCCAAGTTCGCGGTACAGATCACATTTGCGGTCTGCATCCGCATCGGTCAGTACCTCGAGCAGCCCGCCCAGCGAGTCCACCAGCTCCGCGATCTGCTGCTGACTCATTCGCCTTGCCGGCGCGGGCTTCGACCCCAGGGCGGCTTCGGCAGCGTCCCGGCGGCCGCGCACGTCCCGCGTCCATTCCGCGATCAGGACCGGATCGGCACCGGCCTCCAACGCCGCACGGTGTCGAGCCAGCAGCCGATCGCAGTTGGCCAGCTCCCGTCGCGCCGCCTCCGCGCCTGCTTCGATGACCGGCTCGTCGTGAACCTGTGAAAGTCGCGCGACCACCAGATCGGGATGGAACGCCGCCGCCAACCACGCGTCGAGCGGGCCAACCACGACGTCTTCGCGGACATACACGGCCGCTGGGTGCTCGATGCGGTTCGCCAACGCGTACTCCGCTGGGAACCGACACCTGTAGTGCGCCCGTCCGTGGTTCCACGTGCCCTGCATCTTCCGTCCGCACACCGAACACCGCACCAGCCCGCGCAATGCGTAACCGTGCCGTGCCCGCTCCCCGGTCTCCCGCACTGACCGGGTACTCCGCGAAGCAAGCCGCCGCTGGACTTGCTCGAACACGTCGTCGTTGACGAGCGCCGGGTGTACGCGCTCATCGGACACCACCCATGCGTCCTGCGCGTTCCAGGTCAGCCGGGTCATGTGTCCGAGCCCGACATCCTCGACATCGATCAACGACTCCTGCTTGCGCTGCCGGTTCCACACCTGCCGTCCGGTGTAGCGCCGGTTCATCAGGATCGTGCGCAGCGCCCCCTTCGACCAGGCCACACCGCAGCGATGCCGATTCCGTCCTGGGTCGGCGGCCGAGGGTGATGGCACCCCGTCCGCGGTCAGTCGCTGCGCGATCGCGTAGATCCCGTAACCATCCAGGTACTCGGCGAAGATCCTCTGGACGACCGGGGCCGCAACCGGATCGCGCTCCAGCTTTCTCAGCTGCCGCCCGTCGGCCGCCTTCGCCGGATTCGGATGCGGTCCAGCGTCGACCAACCGGTATCCGTACGGCGGGCGCCCACCGAGGAACCGTCCCTCGATCTGCGCTTGGGCTGACATCGCAGTCCGCACCCGGATGCGGATGCGGTTGCGCTCCCCCTTCGACATACCGGCGAACACCGACATGACGAGATCATGTGCCTCCGAGTCCGGGTCGATCGCACCCCCGACCTCGGGCACCCACAGCTCGACGCCGTAGTGCTGCAGCACCGGATACGTAAGCCCGTACTGGTTGCCGTAGAACGCTCGCTGCGGCTCCCCGATCACCACCGCATCGAACGCCCGAGCCGGATCCTTCATCGCCGCCAGAAGCCGAGCCGCCTCGGGGCGTCGCTTCCACGGGATCGACCGGGACGTTCCGATGTCGAAGAACTCCTCGACGATCGCACCGTGTCCGTCGATCAATGACCGGGCCCGGGTGCGCTGCCAGTTGCGCGACGCCTCCGGGTCCTGCTGATCTTCCGTCGATACCCGCCCGTAGAACGCAAACCTCGACATCATGCTGCCTCCTGTCCGAGCTCGTCGACATTGGACTCGGCCCTTACCTGGGCCTCGCGCACGATCCGCAGCAAGACCCGCGCCGCACCTGACGTCAGCACAGGCGCCTCGTCCGGGACGACCACTCGCACGTCGGCCTCAGCACCGCCATCTCCGCCGATCACGACGCTCCCTCATCTCTGAAAGATCGAGCAGCACGTTTGCAATGCACCTCAGCTAGCGCATCGGGTTCGATCAGCAGGGCGAATCGTCGAAGCCACCGGCCGGCTCGCCGACATGCCCGAACCAGCCTGGTGGCCACCAGGTCCGGCCCATCACGCAACATCGCTTCGAGCTGATTCCCGTCGATGGCGCGGTCGGACATCAAGGCGCGACGGGCTGCGCCGCGTCTGCAACCTTCCTGCGACGGGTGGTCGGAACGCTTCGGTCGCCGCCCCAGTCCGTGCGCATCGATGTTCCGGTCTGGTCGGTTGATCGTTGATCTGTCCGCCAGGCGGCGGCTCGAACCTCCCCGTCGGGTCGCGTTCTGCACATCCGCATCCACGCTCGTGTCGGCGCCGCCGGTCAAGCCGCCGTTGCGCGGGACTTCACCGGCGACGCCGACGGCTGATCGCCTCTATGGGTTGCGGGGCGTGCGTCGCTGCCCCGCTCGGCTACAGGAGGGCGCGTAGTCGCGCGAGCAGATCCGCGCGACTGGTCACACCGAGTCGGAGGCGGATGCTCTCGACGTGCTTCTCGACGGTCGTCGTCGCGATTCGCAGTCGATCAGCGATCTCGGCCGCAGATCGCCCATCGACGAGCAGAGCAGCTACGTCAAACTGCCGTGGGGTCAATACGGACGGACACTTAGTCGACTGCGGCAGAGCCGCACCCGCGTCCATGTCGGCGTCACCAGTTCCGGCGCTGTTGCCGGTCGCGGTTTGCTTCTGGGTGGTGTCCGCGGCTCGCCGCCTGCGCCAGAGAACAAGACCGCCGGTGGATGCTGCCACGCCGATCACGGCGGCCGGGACCGTCCAGCCTGGCAGGCCGGCGACGGCTGCCTGATCATCGGTAGAGCGCTGGTCGGTGGGGGTGGCCGGGTCGGCTGGTGGCTGCCCTTGGTCAGGTGCGGCGGCGTCGGTGAGGTAGGCGCGCAGGGTCGCGGTGTCGGTGATGATGTTGAAGTTCTGCCCGAGGAACGGGATGGTCATCTGGCTGTTGATGCCGAGTACCTGTCCGCGGGCGTTGAGGGTGGGGCCGCCGGACATGCCCTGGTCGAAGTCCGCGCTGACCTGGTAGACGCCGACACCGTGGCGGTACTGGCGGGCGGTGATGGTGCCGCTGGTGCTGGCCGGTTGCAGCCGGGAGTACTGCAGCACCTCGGCGGGGGTCTTCCCTCCGGTGAGCAGGGCGTCGAGGTCGATTCCGTCGGTGTCGGCGATGTTGAGGCCGGGGAAGCCGATCGAGGTGACGGGTTCACCGAGTCTCGGCGCGGTCGGCGCCACCGGCAGCGGGTGGGCCGGGGGCATGCCGTAGACCTCGAGCCGGGCGGTGTCGCCCTCGTCCGCGGAGCGGAAGTCGTCCACGCGGACGATGGTGGGCGCGGTCAAGACCGCTCCGGGTAGCTCGCGGGGTTGGAACGCGTAGACGGTGCGCTTCGACTCGGGCCTCACCGGGACCGGCATTGGCTGCCCGGTGGCCGGATCGGTGGGCAGCCCGTTCCACATGTCGAGGATCAGCCGGCCCTCGGCGGGGTCGACGCAGTGGCCCGCGGTGACGATCGTGGTGGGGCTGTCGAACCAGCCCGTGCAGACCGCCACGGCGGGGATCCCGTGGCGTGTGCCGAGTGTGGAGCCGGACGGGTCGGAGGTCTGTGTGGCCCAGTTGTAGGGGTCGTCGGGCTCTTCCCAGATGATGACGATGCCGACGATGGACTGTTGGACGGATTCCAGGAGTGCGGGATCGATGAAGCTGTCGAGCCTGGTTGCCAGGGCGGTTGACTCGCCCCGGGCCGTCGAACCGGGTGGCGCGCTGGCGGCTGCGACCGGTGCGACCGTGCACAGGAGGGCGGCCGCGGCCGCCGACCCGGCCAGGAAACGCCGCAGGAAGGGCGGCGCCGAGGACGTACTAGCTGTAGGGCTTGGCGCTGAAGGCATGTCGGCACCCGTCTGTGAGGGTCGGAAGAGGGAGTGCAGGGACCGGGACTGCGTGGGCCGGGGCAGGCAGCGGTGCGCGGTGCGCGCTCGTCTTGGCGAGCAGCTAGTCATCGGCGTGCTCACCGGAGCCGGGCGTGGGCGGCGGCGTCGAGGTGCCCGCGTCGGTGTCAGGGGCTTCTGTGTCGGCGGCGTCGGTGTCGGCGGCGTCGAGGAGCCGTGCTGCGGTGCTGCCCAGCGGTGCTGCGCCGAGCATGTCGGGGTGGTCGTCGGTGGAGAAGCTGGTGACCGCGGCGACAACGCCGGCGCCGGTGGCCGGGTCGAACCGGGTCAGCCACGGCCCGCCGGAGCTGCCGCCGGTCATGTCGCAGTGCAGTGCGGCGAAGTCGGCGTATCCGTCGGGGAATCCGACGGTGTCCGGCGCGGTGCAGCGGTAGAGCTCAGTCCCCTTGAAAGGCGGGTTCACCGGGAATCCGAGGACCGTCACACCAGTACCCGCGGTGGCAGTGCTGCCTGTGCCGGGGTTGGTGGTGCGAGGAGGGTTGGCGGTGGTGCCGTTGGGAGGTGTCGCCGACCTGGTGGGTTCGGGGTCGCCCGAGCGGCGACTGGAACCTGGGGCGGGTGTGGGTTCGACGGTGGTGGGTGTTGGGTCGACGGTGGTGTGGGTGGCGGGGTGCAGAGCCTGGAAGGCGATGCCTTGGGCGCCGAGGGCGTGTTGCGCAGTGATGCCGTCCTGGTCGGCGAGCTCGATGAAGGCGACGTCGAGGTCGGGAGTCGGCTGGTCGATGTAGGCGGAATCGACCCATGCCTTGACCACGGGCCACCGCCCGTAGGGGGCGTTGTCCCCGTCACGACCGGGGTAGAACACCAGCCCGTCGATCCATCCGTCGCGGGATGGAGTCCCGGCGTCGGTGATGAAGCGTCGGTCGGCGTAGACGCAGTGGGCGGCGGTGACGGCGATCCGCCCGGACTGCGACGGGATCACCGTGGCCGTGCACGACTCGTCGGCCGATCCGAGCTGCCCGACCGTGGTCACGGCAAGCCCCGCGCTGTAGGGCTCGGCCGCCCCCTCGACTCCGCCGCCACCCGCTTGACCGCTGTGGATGTCGCGCTGGGGTGCGGGTAGCTCGGTGCCCGACCTGGCCCGTGCCGGCGACGTGCTCATCTCGCCGCGGCCCGCGACGGCGGTGAGGGCCGCGACGACCTCGCCGGTCTCGGTGCCTCGCACATGATGGCCCCCTGCCCGAGCGGCCGAAGCGGTCGGGGTGGTGTCGACGATGCACGAGGCGAGCAGCGCGGCCACGAGCGTGCCGATCAGCGTGGCGGCGGCGAGGACCGCCACCTCTGCGGGTATCGGGCCACGACGGCGCCGTCGGCTGGCCGAGGCATTACCGCGGACCGGGTCCGGGCGGACGGCGCGCCGCGCAGGCTGAGGATCGGGAGCGGTGTTCATTCCGCACCCCCCGATGGGCGAGCAGTCATCGGAACTGCCGGGATGTCCCGGTCCCGTACGCGGAGCACAACCACGTCCTCGTGTGCGATCAGGTGCATGGGCAGGCCGGCGTCGCGTTGTTTGCGGACGAAGTCGCGCTGGAAGAACGAGCCGCGGGTGACCAGCTCGCCCTCAGTGGTGACCCGGGCCAGCAGCGCGACGCAGCGCTCGACGGGGACGAGCCCGGCGCGGATGGCGCAGGTGAGGATCTGGGCGGGGAGGTCGACCAGTTCGGAGTGTTCCCGCCAGGGCCGGATGGTGATCACGACGTGGCCGCCGGGGCGCAGGTAGGTGGATGCGGCGGCGAGGATGCGGGTGAACCCGGCCAGCAGGCGGTGGTGGCCGATGTTGGCGAGGTTGCCGCGGTCGAGGGTGTTGCCGTAGCGGTGGTGGTACTTCTGCACCCCCGCGCCGGGCGCGACCGCGACCTGCCCGTGGGTGGACGGGCCGTAGGGCGGGGAGGTCACCAGCAGCGCGGCCTGCCCGCGGTAGGTGTCGGGCAGCAACGCTGACAGGTGCCGCGCGTCGCCGTGGAACACCCGACTGTGCGCGGTGTGCCCGTCGGTGCGGGCGAGGGCGAGGTTGGCGCGGGCGATGTCGACCCAGTGCGGCTCGTACTCGATCCCGACCGCGCGTCGCCCGGCTCGCACGGCCTCGACGAGCGTGGTGCCGATCCCGCACATCGGGTCGAGCACGAGATCTCCCGGCCGGGTGTAGTGGGCGACGGCGTGGGCGACGACGGCGGGCAGCATCTTCGCCGGGTGCGCGGTCGAGTCGGGCACGTAGCGGCCGAGCCGTTGCCGCGCCGGTGTTTCCTGCGCGGTCAGCCACACCGATCCGACGAACTCCGTCGCCGGTGGTGGGGTCGCGATCTCATCGGCAGGGCTCGGATCGGTGGTCGTCACGACGGCTCTCCCATCGTTCGGGGCGGTGGGCCGCGGCTCCGGCAGCGGCGATATGTGCTGCGGGCGCGTCATGCCGCGGCGGCGTTCGGGAGATCGAGCGCGTGGTCGTGGGGCTGCACGAGGACCAGCACGTCGGAGTGCACCCGCTGGTGCCTGCCGGAGCCGTGCCCTGTCAGCCGTGGTGGTCGGTGCGAGGGGCCGGCTGCTGAGCAACCGTCTGCTCGCTGCTGTGGGCGAGGGGTTGATGGACGGCGACGACGTGCTGCAGGTAGAGCAGATCGGCGCTCTGCCCGGCGGTGATGAGCGTGCCGGTCGGGTCGTGCAGCACACCCCCCGCCCAGTCACTGTGGGTGAGCACGGCGAGGATCCCGCCGGCGCGCAGCACCCGCGCGGCGAACAGCATCGCCGCGTCCGCGCGCCGGTCGTCGACCGCCCCCGGCGGCGTCGCAGTGACGACGAGATCGGCCGAACCGGCGGGCACGTACTCCGACATCACCCGCACCGAGCCGCCCCCCTCGGGTGTCGACGTCACCGGGGTGGTGATCACTCGGGCCCGATCGCCGAGCGGCGCGAGCGGAGGCGACGGCCGCGTCGACGCTGCCGGGCTCGAGTCCTGGCCTCTTCACCGACTCGACCTTCGACCCGCCGCGCGACGCGCCGACCGACTCGGCCCCAGTCCTGCCCGACCTGACGCCCGACCCGAGGTCTAGCTCGGGGTCGGGCTCGGGGTCGGGGTCGGGCCAGTCGATGAAGACGACCGTGCCTCCCGGCGGCGCGAAGGACGCGAGTACTCGCTCGACGACGGGGGCGGGCCACCGACTGGCGGACGGGATCGGCGCGTCGAAGGTCCACACCGTCGCCGGCACGGGCGACTTCTCACGCCGGCCGATCCGGTAGCTGTGGCGCCGGCACGGGCAGGGCTGAGCCGGGTCGTGGTCGACGCGGTCGGGTACGGGCGTCGTTCCGCGACGTCGGTGCGAGGGCGCGGTGTGGCAGACAGGGCCGGATCCGGGTTCGGCGTCCGGCTTTGCACGGGGGCTGCATCAGGTTCGGCGTCGGGCTCGGCGTCGGCCATGCGGGTGGTCCTCCTGCTCGATCGCGATGTCCACGTCGCCGCGGACAGCCCTGAACTCCGCCGATCAGCCCCGAAAGGGACACAGCCGCGAGGAATCACCACCCCGCGACAACCCCCAAGCCCGCTGCAAGCCCGCCCGCCCGCACGGAATCGCCACCGGTCATCACGAACGCCGGAACAACACCCCGCAGCATTCGCGCGTTCCACAGAGGCCCAGTGACAGATGCTGCCGACTAGTTGCCGGAGAATAGCTTCCGAGAATTCACCTCAAGATCTTCCCGCCGCCCCGACGTGAGCCGGCGCGGTGACGCACCGCGGACGCACCACGACGCACCACCGACGCACCGCAGCAATTCACCGCTGCTCAACGCGTCGATCGGCGACGGCTCGGCGACCGGTCCGGATCCGCCCAAGTCCACCACAGTCGATCTTGGTGCGCGCGGTCTCCGGGCCGGTGATCCGGCGGTGCGTATCCGGTGCCTCCGCGGTGCGTAATTGGTGACCGCACTCATGGCTTCCTCCTCGGGCCTCATTCGACTTGAGCCCAGGGAGACCCGCGGTGAACGACGAGAAGCGCTTTCCCCCACCGATTTCTGATCACGCTGCACGGCCGCTGGACGTGGCGAGATCGGCGTTTGCGTGGTTGGTGACCGGGCCCGATCCGGTGTCGGTGAACGGCCGCGACTTCGACGGGCTGCCCGATCGTGCGGTGCCGTTGGACGAGCTGCGCGACCGGCTGATGCACCGCCGCTGCCCGCAGCACGTGCGCGACGCGGTGTGGGCGCACCTGGTCGAAAGGTCCCGGGCCGGATCTCGGGCCGGGCTTGCGGCGGTGGGCGCGACGTGGACGGTGGCCGCCGTCGGGGTCGCGCTGCCCGCCTTGACCGGGGTCGCGGCGCGGCTGTCGGCGCGGTTCGCCGGTGACCCGAGCGACATCCACGCCTCGGTGTTGGCAGGGTTCGTCGCCGAGCTCCCGGTCGTGGAGCTGGACCGTCCACGGATCTTGCTGCGGCTGCGGTGGGCGGCCTACCGGGCGGGCATGGCGTGCGTGCGCGACGCGCTCGACTCGCCCTCCCCGGTCGGTGCTCTCGCGGGCGAGTTCAGCTCCGCCGCTCCGCCCACCCCGGCCGGGCATCCCGATTTCGTGCTCGCCCGCGCGGTCGGCGAAGGGGCGATCACCGCGGCCGAGGCGGAGCTGATCGCCGTCACCCGACTCGAGCAGATGCCGCTCATCGAGGCAGCCGCGGACCGCGGCATGTCCTACGAGGCCGCCAAGCGGGCGCGGCTGCGGGCCGAAGCGCGGCTGGTTGCGTTCCTGCGCGAGGAGGCACGCGACACCGGTTCGGGGCTGTTCACCGACGCGACGTCCGCTCCCGACATCGCCGACCTCGCCGTCGCCAACCTCGCCATCACCACCGCCGGCAGCGCCGTCGCTGACCGATCGCCACGAGCCGACTCGTCACCGTCCGTGTCGAGAGCCGGTGAGAGGTCGGCGCGCGGATCTGGCCGCCCGGTGTCCCTTCCGAGCCGGAATTCAGGAGTTCCGGCCGCGGAAGTCCCGGCCGGGCTCCGACTCCGGGTCGGCCGAGTCGACGACGGAGGTCCCCCGATGCGCCTGACCGCGGCCCCAGCCCAGCCCGCCCGACCGGCTCACGCGACCCCCACACATCCCACCGCACATCCCGCCGCACATCTCGCCGCACATCCCGCCGTCCGCCCGGCTGCGCTTGTCGCGGCAGCCTGGCATCGGTCTGGTGTCGGTGGTGCTCGTCGTCGCTGCGGCACCCGCCGCGCATGCCGCGACGGTCGAGGTGGTTGCCCTTGCCGGATCGGTGGACGAGTTACTGACCAACATCCGCAACTGGCTGATGGGGATCCTCGCCGGGCTGGCGACGGTGTTCCTGTCCATCGGCGGCGTCCGCTACGTGATGGGCGGCGGGGACCCGGGCGAGATCGAGAAGGCGAAGACGGCGTTCCGCTCGGCCGGGTTCGGCTACGCGTTGGCCGCGCTCGCCCCGCTCGTGGTGACCGTGCTCAAGGGCATCGTCGGAGCCTGACCGTGACCGACACCCCACCGCACAGCCCCAACCCACTCGGTCACAGCCGACTCAGCCACAGCCCACCCACCGCCCCCTCCGCGCGCCTCCGCTGGAGCGTCCGCGGGTGCTCAGTCGTCGTCCTGCTCTCCATCCTCGCGGCGCTCGCCTTCGCCGGTGTCGCCGGCGCGCAGCCACCCGACCCGTGCCCGCCCGGCACCCCGGCCGCGGGGTGCGACCCCGCGACGCCAGGGCCGGGGCCAGGTACCCAACCAGGCCCGCCGCCACCGGCCCGGCTGCTCCCGGCTGCACCGGTCTCGGTGCATTCCGCCGGTCCCGGCCCGGCCGCACCCGGCGCTCCGGCCCCGGGCGTGCCCGGTGCCGGGCCGGCAGCGGCCGGGTCGTGCGGGATCTTCGACCTCAACGCCTGCATCGACGGGTTCTTCCGGTGGCTCGTCGGGTCAGCGCTCAACCCGCTGCTGGATCTGGTCTCCACGACGCTGCTGACCACTCCGACGATCGAGTCGCTGCCGCGGGTCGCGCAGCTGTGGGACACCTCCTGGCAGGTCCTGCTCGGCTGCTACGCGCTGCTGATCCTGGTCGCCGGCGTCGTGGTGATGGCCTACGAGACGCTGCAGACCCGCTACACGATCAAGGAGATCGCGCCGCGGCTGGTCGTGGGGTTCCTCGCCGGCGCGCTGAGTCTGTGGGTTGCCGCCCGCGGCATCGACGTGGCCAACGGGCTGGCCGCCGCGATCGCCGGCGACGACCTCGACCCCGCCTCTGCCGGGGCGACGCTGCGCGCGATCACCCAGCAGTCCCTGACCGGCCGCATCCTGATCCTGCTCATGGGCCTGGTCCTGGCCGTGATGCTCGTCGTGCTGCTGCTGACCTACGTCGTGCGGGTCGCGCTGACCGTCCTGCTGGTCGCCGGCGCACCGCTGGCGCTGATGTTCCACGCCCTGCCGCACACCGAGGGCATCGCGAGGTGGTGGTGGAAAGCCTTCGCCGCCGCCCTGGCCATCCAGGTCGGGCAGAGCCTCGCGCTGATCACCGCGCTCAAGGTGTTCCTCGCCCCCGGAGGGTTCACCCCCTTCGGCACGGTCACCGACAACGGCCTGGTCAACATCCTGGTCGCGATCGCCCTGGTCTACGTCCTGGTCAAGATCCCGTTCTGGATGCTCTCGACGATCCGCGGCGGCGGTGGCGGCTCGCTCGTGGGGTCGCTGGTCCGCGGCGTCGTTGCCTACAAGACCTTCGGGCTCCTGGGCGGCGGCCGCAGAGGCGGGCGGGGGCGGGCGGCACGGCTGCTCGCCCGGCCGTGGAGGCTCCGACCACGGCGAGCCCGACGACCCGTACGCGAGGGTGCGGGCGACTCGCGACGGCCAGTACATGCTGCCGCTGGCCGGGCTGACCCGGACACCACGACCGGCGCCCGGCGTGCCGATGCCACCGACGCCGCGGAGACCCCGCACCGGCCAGGGCCAGCAACTGGTGCTGCCGCTGGGCGACGACTGGCCGGAGAACAAGCCGGTCCTCGGCCGCGACGGCCAGTACCGGCTGCCCCTCGACGTTATGCGCCAACCCCGACCCGCGCCGGCTCCCATACCGCCCCCTCGATCCGGGCGGCCGCGACGGACCGGGCCGCAGCCGGTGCAGACCAAGCTCGACCTGTCCAGCACGGCATCCGGCGCCTCTCGCCCCGCAAGCACCAGATCCCCTACCGGCGCTAGTGCCGGGACCTGGCTCGACGCCGCCGGCCAGTTCGCGCTGCCGCTCGACGTCCGGCGCGTCCCACACCGCCACCACCACCGGTGCCGCCGCGACCGGCGACACCGCGGCACCGGTCCGCGGCCGCGGCAGCTGCACCTCCCGCTCGACCTCCCGGTGCGACGCCGCTCACCGGCAGCGAAACCTCCGCCGCCGGTTCCACCCGCCGCATCTCCGCACGCGCGCCCCGCGTCCCCGCCGGTGCCGCCTCGGCCGCGTCGACGCCCTGGAAAGGGGCACTCATGACCGCACCTGTTCGGATTCCCGCCGACGTCGAGATGTCCGACCGCGTCCTGGGCTCGCTGACCGCCCGCCAGCTGGCGGTCCTCGCCGTCACCGGTCTGGTCCTCTACGCGGCCTGGACGCTCACCCGTCGTTCCTGCCGGTCGCCGCGTTCCTCGCGGCGGCCGCGCCGGTGATGGCCGCCGCGGCGGTGCTCGCGCTCGGCAAGCGCGACGGCGTGTCGATGGACAAGCTGGCCCTCGCCGCGATCCGCCAGCGGAGCTCACCGCGCCGCTACGCGACCGGTATACACGAGGCGGCGCCGACACCGCCGTGGCTCGCCGACGCCGTGCAGCGCCACAACGCCCACACCGCCGGCGGTCCGATCTCCACCGCGTCACCGCTGCCGGCCGACGGGTGACCCGCACCGGCAGGAGTCCGACGTGGGTGTGGTCGACCTGGGCGCGGACGGGCTCGCCGCCGTCGCCGCCGCGACCACGGTCAACTTCGCGCTCCGCACCCCGGACGAGCAGGACGGCCTGGTGGCGCTGTTCAGCCGCTACCTGCACAGCCTCACCGCGCCGGTGCAGATCCTCGCCCGCACCCACCGGCTCGACCTGACCGACCAGATCGCCGACCTCCGCGACGCCGCCCCGTCGCTGCCGCACCCGGCGCTGCGCTCGGCCGCGCTCGACCACGCCGACTTCCTCGACGATCTCGCCCGCCACGCCAACCTGCTGCGCCGCCAGATCCTGCTCGTCCTCCGCGAGCCCCTCCCACCCGGCACCGCGACCCCGACACCACGGCGGGCGGCCCAGGTTTGCTCAGCCGGTTTCAGCGCGCGACCGGCAAGATCCTGGCCGGCAACGAGGCGGAGGCGGCCGTGACGAGTTCGGCGCGGCGCGCCGCCCAGTCACGGCTGGCGCGGCGGCTGTCCGAAGCGGTCGAACTCCTCGCCCCGGCCGGGATCACCATCACCCCGCTGACGGCCGAGCAGGCCGTCGCGGTGCTGCGCAGCGCCTGCAACCCCGACAGCCTCCTGCCCCGACCGCGCCGATCGCCGCACCCGGGCACGTCATCACCGAGCCACGACGCCCCCGGACCGGCACAGCTCCGAACCGGGCGCGCCTGGAACGAGGAATGGGACGAGGAGTGGGACGAGGCACTGCCCAGCTCCACAGCTGGCCGTCCCACCCCTGCCCGGCCTGGCCGCCCGCTTCCGACGCCGCGTCCTCGTCGCGGGGGTCGAGGTGATGGGCCGCGTGCCCGTCGGCAGCGAGCCGAGAAGCCAAGCGTGCGGGCGATCCGCACGGTCGGTGTCGCCGTTTGCGCCGGACTCGCTGGTGGTCGGGACCCGGCATCTCGAGGTGGGCTCGGAGTGGGTTGCCTCGTTCGCGGTCACCGGGTTCCCGCGCGAGGTGCACCCGGGTTGGCTGGCGCCGCTGCTGACCTACCCGGGCCGGGTCGACGTATCGGTGCACGTCGACCCGGTCGACCCGGTCACCGCGGCGAACCGGCTGCGCCGCCAGCTGGCCAAGCTCGAGTCCGGGCGGCGTTCCACGGCCGAGCACGGCCGCCTGCCGACCCGCAGGTCGAGGCGGCCACCGAGGACGCCTACGACCTGTCCGACCGGGTCGCCCGGGGCGAGGGGAAGCTGTTCCGGGTCGGGCTGTACCTGACCGTGCACGCCGCGACCGAGACCGGGCTGGCCGACGAGGTCGCCGCGCTGCGCGCGTTGACCGCGAGCCTGCTGCTCGACGCCCGGCCGGCGACGTTTCGCTCCCTGCAGGGCTGGGTGTCCACCCTGCCGCTGGGATTGGACCAGCTCGGGATGAGCCGCACCTTCGACACCGCCGCGCTCGGCGCGGCGTTCCCGTTCACCTCACCGACCTACCCGCCCCCGACCCGGCCTCAGCCGCCGCCCCCGCCGGGGTGTTCTACGGCTATGGCCTGGGCAGCCAGGGCCTGGTGCACTGGGATCGGTTCGATCCCGGCCAGCACAACCACAACGCCCACCGTGCTCGGCCGCAGCGGGTCGGGCAAGTCGTACTTCGTCAGCTTGAGCTGCTGCGCAGCCTGTATCGCGGGATCACCGTCGCCGTCGTTGATCCCGAGGACGAGTACTCCCGCCTCGCCGCCGCAGTCGGTGGCACCACCGTGCACCTCGGCGCCCGCGGGGTCCGGTTCAACCCCTTCGACCTGCCCATCACCACCGGCGCCGACGGGCGCCGCACCGCCCCACGAGACAGCCTGGTGCTGCGCAGCCTGTTCCTGCACACCGCGCTCGCCGTCCTCGTCGGCACCGAGATCGCCACCGCCGGGCGAGCCTCCTTGGACCTGGGCCATCGCAGCGAGCTACCGCGGTGCCGGGATCACCGGCGATCCCCGTACCTGGACCCGACCGGCACCAACATTGCGCGACCTACGCGACCACCTCGCCGACGCCGGCCGTCCCCGCGCCGTGCGCCCCGACCCAGCTGGTCCTCGACGTGGCGGCTCAAGGCGCTGGTCAGGCAGGGCGGCCTGGCCTGACGAAGCCGCGATGCTGCGCGGCGGCGCGGCGCCGGCGCACGCGCAGCGGCGGTAGCGGCGAGACACCACGGATCCCGGGTGGTGATCGGGTCGCCGCTCGATCTCGCGGAGCGATTGCACCCCTTCGTCGACGGGGCCTTCTCGACCATGTTCGACGGCGCAACCACAACCCGCCCGGACGGGCACCTGGTGGCGTTCAGCCTGCGCATCTCCCCGACGAGATGAAGGCGGTCGGGACGCTGCTCGCACTCGACGCCG
>CAVSHL010000013.1:0-1276197 GCA_963727745.1 uncultured Actinomycetota bacterium | reverse complement strand
TCAGCTCTTCGCGTTCTTCGCCAGCTCGAGCGCGTACTCCGGCATCCACTGCCCCGCCCGGGGCTGGCCCGGCCGGCAGTCGCCGTCGCTCTCGCCGACCCGCTTGACCCACAGGTACGCGTCGACGAGCGGCTCCCCCGTCTGGAACGTGGTCGGGTTGCCCAGTGCGCGGCCGGGCGGGTTGCACCAGCCGGGGCCACCGTTGATGTCGCCGTCGACGCCGCCGTTGCCGTTGCGGCCGGAGTCGATCACGAAGTGCTTGCCGCCGAGCGCGCCGGACAGCTCCTTGCCGAACGCGATGTTGTCCTTGTTGGTGCGGAAGTTGGAGACGTTGAGGCTGAACCCGTCGGCCCGGTCGACTCCGCTGCGCTTCAGCGCGTCGATGAGCTGGCCGGTGTCGTCGACGAAGCCGGGGTTGCCGGCGTCGAGGTAGACGGTGGCGCCGGCGTCCTTGAGCTGCTTCACCGAGTCGGCGATGAGGTCGAGCCGGCTCTCGCCCTTGCCGCACGAGATCGTCTGCGGCACCCCGTCGGGCTCGACGATGATCAGCGCGTTCGAGCCGCGGACGGCGTCGGCGACCTCGCCGGACCACTCGCGGTAGTCGTCGCCGCCGTCGGCACCGCCGCCGGAGTAGCTGTCGCAGTCGCGGCCGGGGATGTGGTAGGTCACGAAGTACGGCCGCTTGCCGGCGGCCTTCGCCTTCTCGACGTAGTTGCGGGCCTCGTCCTCGACCTCGCCGGTCGGCTTGGTCAGCCAGTCCGGTTGCGGCTGTCCCGCGATCTTCTGCAGGAGGTCGGCGTCGGCACCGCGGCCCTCCGACCGCCACTGCTGCACCTGCCGGGCAGCGGCCGTGTCGGGATCGACGAACAGACCACCGGTGGCGTCCTGGTTCGCCGCGGACGTGCTCGGCGACGGCGCGGTCACGGTCGGGGACGGAACGGTCGGGGACGAGCAGCCGGCGACGAGCGCGGCAAGGGCAACGGCAGTAGCGAGCAGAGCGCTCCGCCGGGGAGCAGCAGTCACGTCAGACCTTGGAGACGAGCCCGAGAGCGTAGTCGGGCATCCATTGGCCGGCGGCGGGTTCGCCGTCGCGGCAGGACCCGTCGGACTCGCCGGGCCTCTTGATCCACAGGTAGGCGTCGACCCGGTCCTCGCCGGTCGACAGCGTCGGGGCCTGGCCGATCTGGCGGCCCGGCGGGTTGCACCAGGCGGGCCCGCCGTTGATGTCACCCGAGGTGGCGGGCCGGCCGTTGCCGTTGCGGCTGGTGTCGATCACGAAGTGCGCGCCACCGAGCACGTCCGAGATCTTCCGCCCGTAGGTGATGTTCTGGTCCGTGGGGTAGAAGTTCGCGACGTTGAGGCTGAACCCGTCGGCGTGCTCGACACCGCTGCGCTTGAGCGCGTCGGCGATCGCGCCGGTGTCGGTGACGAAGCCGGGGTTGCCGGCGTCGAGGTAGACCTTCGCGCCGGCTTCCTTCAGCACCTGGACGGCGTCGGTGAGCAGGCCGTAGCGCTCCTGCGCCTTGCCGCCCGCGCAGCCGGACACCTCGTGCGGCACCGCGTCGGGCTCCACGACGACGAGGGCGTCGGTGCCCTTGACGGCGTCGGCGAGCTCGCGGACCCACGCCGCGTAGTCCTTGGTGTTCTCCGCACCGCCGGCCGAGAAGCTCGCGCAGTCGCGGTTGGGCACGTGGTAGGCCACGAGGAACGGCCGCTGACCGGCCCCCTTCGCCTTCTGCACGTACGCCGACACCTGTGCACCGACGTGCCCGGTGGGCGCTGTGACCCACTGCGGCACCGGCTGGGCGGCGATCGCACCCATCCGCCGGGCGTCCTCCGTCCGACCCTGCGACTGCCATTCCTGCGCCTGCAGGGCGGCCGGCGCGGTCGGGTCGACGAACAGGCCCGAGGCCGAGGGCAGCGGCTTGCCGGTGGGTCCGAGCTCGCCCGAGCCGTCGCTGCGCATGACCGTGACCACGGCCACGATCAGCGCGACGACGATCGCACCGGCCACCGCACCGAACAGCAGTGCCTGAGGTCGACGGGTTCGCACGGGAGGCGAGTCTTCCAGAGGCAGCCGACGGCGCAGACGGCGGTCCGGGACGTAGCCCGGCTCGTACTCGGGCCCGTACGTGATCTCGTGCTCGAGCTGCGGGGGCTCGTACGCCGCGTCCTCCTCGGCGTCCACCCTGCCCTGCTCGTGGCGGCCGTGCCGGTCGGTCATCGCGTGACCTGCACCCACTTCGCCACCGACGGGATGCCCTGGTCGTCGACGAGGAACAGCATGTAGAAGCCCGGCGGGACGATCGTGTCCTCCTTCGGCACGCCCAGCGCCAGGGTGCCGTCGGGAGACTTGGTCATGTCCAGCGCGACGGTGCGCTGCTCGAGATCGGTGACGTGGGTGGCGGCACTGGGCCGCACCAGGCGGGCCTTCGTGATCTTGGCCGCGTCCGGCGACGACACCGTCATCGTGCCGCCGAGCGGGATGGTCTTGGGCGCGTCGGTGATCGTCGGCTGCGGCGTCTTGAACAGGTACGCCGGAGTGAAGATCTCCAGCCGCTTCTCGAAGGTGGCGGGCTTGAGGTTCTGGGGGTCGCGGAAGAGCGCGTTGCCACCCACGGTCATGACCTGCCCGTTCGGCAGGAGGATGCCCGCGGAGTGGTAGTCGCGGCCGACCGTCGGGTCCGCAGCGGGGGTGAGCGTGTTGGTGTCCGGGTGGTAGATGCTCGCCAGCAGGTTCCAGCTGGCGAACTTGCCCCGGTAGTCCTGCGAGCCGTTGGAGATCAGCATCGAGTCGTCGGGCAGTTGCACGAGGTTCGGGTAGCGCGTGGGCGCCGGCAGGTTCGGACCGGCGGTGAACGCCGGGTTCCGGTCCTTGAGGTCGATCACGTCGATGCGCGCCGTGGAGCGCGGCGACTCGCCGACCCCGCCACCGCCGACCACGACCACCTTCTGGTCCTGGACGGGCCCGGCGAACCCGGAGCCGCTGGTCTCCATCAGGTCGGGATCGCGCAGCCCCGACACCTTCGTGAGCGCGTTCTTCTTCAGGTCCCAGAACGCCGGGTCGCGGCCCTTGTCGGCGGGCCCGTAGCCGGCGTTGGCACCGGAGTAGAACAGCACGTCCGGCTTCGCCGTCTGGAACAGCGCCGGGTAGGTCGGGAAGTACTGGAAGAGGTCCTTGCGCTCGGTCCAGACCTTCGTGGCCGGGTCGTAGGTCTCGCTGTCCCCGTTGAGGATCTGGCCGACGCCGTCGAGGCCGGAGACCGACAGCACCTGCCCGTCCGGGAGCGGGAGGAGCGACGGGTACCAGCGCTTGAACTTCATGTCGCCGACCCGTACGTACTCCTCGGTGACCGGGTCGAACTCGAAGGAGTCGGCGATCCCCTGGAAGTCCTGCTTGTCCAGGTTGAGCTTCTCCGCCAGCCCGTACAGGTTGTTGACGTCGAGGCCCTCGAGACCGGTGATCGAGTACTGCGCGGGGACGTCGGTGACCCCGGCGGGCCCCTCGGTCTCCGACTCGACGAAGACCGTGGTCTCGCTGTTCACGACGGTGACCGGGCCGTTGGGCTTGCGCGGGTTCACCGGCACCTTCGCCGCCGGCGGCACCGAGAACGCGTTGGTCGCCTTGTACTTGCGGCCGTCCGGCGAGGCGAACTCGGTGCCCTTGGGGAAGTCGTGCCCCTTGTCGGGGCTCTCGTTCTTCACCCGCATGGCGCCGGCGGCGAACTTCACCGCCGGCGGCAGCAGCTCGAACCGCTGCGTGCCACCGGCGACGAGCAGCTTGCCGTCGGGCAGGAACGCGTGGCCCCCGCAGAACATGTCGGCCGGCGTGGGCACGAGCTTCGTCTGCCCGGTGGCCGGGTCGTAGACCAGCGTGCGGAACGTGCCGGCGTCGAACTGCTTCTGCTCGTTGCCGGAACCGGCGATGAGCAGCAGCTTCCCGGTGGGCAGCAACGCCGCGTGGATGGCGTTGACCTGCACGTCCTCCGGCAGGTCGATGACGTCCCAGCGGCCGTACTGCGACTTGTACTCAGGGCTGTCGATCAACCACTGGTGCTGCATCTCCCGCACGAAAGCGATGGCCGGCGGCACGTTCACCGCGAGCAGCACGACGGGCAACACGATCAGCGCGATCATCTTGCGGTGCTTGTTGAGGCGGCGCAGCGCCGCCCGGATGGCGTTCCTCACGCGACCGCCCGGATCTTCACGGTGCGCTCGGGATCGAGCTCGTAGGCCAGTTCAGGAGCCAGCTCGGCACGCGGTGCCGGCACGACCCCGGACTGGGTGTCGGGCTTGTCGAGCCACGCCAGCACCATCGGCGTGAACGTGATGAGCAGCGCGAGCGACGGCCACATCAGCACGTCGAAGTTGGCGTAGCCCAGCACGAACGCCGCCACGATCGACCCGCCGATCAGGGCGGCCCACATGAGGTGCCGCCAGAACGTCCAGATCGAGTCGGTGGTCGACGCCAGTGCCTTCGGCGTGACGACGAAGCGGGCGGGCCGGCGCAGGATCGTCGCGATCATCCCGGCCGCGTAGATCGGCGAGGTGAGCACGGACATGACCATGCCGCGCAGCCCCGGCGAGCCGTCCGGCTCGAACGGGCTGACGTTGTACTTGCGGTTGCGCACGTACACCCAGAGCTGGAACAGCGTGGCGTCGACGTAGAGGGCGAGCCACAGCTGCGGCGGCACGACGATGCCGGTGGCACCGATCGTCAGGTAGATCATCGCGTTGACGCAGCCGAGGATCCAGCCGATCGCCATCGACGGGTAGAACGCCGCGATGAGCATGTAGTGCAGCGGGCGGAACTTGCCCAGCCGGTGCATGCGCCGCCAGAACGGGCCGGTGAGCAGCTCGAACGTGCCGCGGCACCAGCGCAGCTGCTGGCCGAAGTAGTCGCCCCACGAGGACGGTCCCTCGCCGATGGCGACGACGTCGGGCGTGTAGACCGAGCGCCAGCGACCGCCCGTGGTGGGGTTGCGCCGCGAGTGGATCGCCAGCCCGGTGGCCATGTCCTCGGTGATCGAGTCGATGAGCCCGCCGACGCAGCCGAGTGCCTCGATGCGCACCGCGTTGTTGGTGCCCACCAGCATCGGCGCGCCGTAGGCGTTCGCCGCCCGCTGGATCACCGAGTGGAACGGGAACTGCTGCGACTCCGCGGCCTTGGTGACGAACCGCTCGTCGTTGGCGTAGCACTGCGGGCCCACGACGTAGCCGACGTCGGGATCGCGGAAGTACCCGAGCATCCGCTCGGCGTACTCCGGGACGGGCACGTGGTCGGGGTCGACCGACATGAACACGTCGTAGCGGTGCCCGTGGCGGTCCAGCCAGGCGTTGTAGTTGCCGTGCTTGGTCTTCGCCTTGAAGGCGCCCTTCTTGGTGTTGTACTCGGCGATGCCCTTGCGGCTGAAGTGGCGCACGCCCTCGGCGGCGCACATGGCCTTGACGCCCTCGTCGTTGCCCTCGTCGAGGAGCCAGACATCCAGGCGTCCCGGGTAGCGGATGCGGCGCGCCGCGTGCAGCGTCGCACGCACCATCTCCACCGGCTCCTTGCCGGGCACGATCGTGGTGATGAACGCCACCCGCATGCGCGGGTCGGGACGGACCGGGATCGGGTCGCGGGCGAGCAGGGTGGCCAGTGACAGGGAGCACACGTTCACCAGGCGCAGGCCTTCGACGAGCGCGACCGAGCAGAGCACGAACACGTTGGCCGCGTTCACCCACCAGCGGTACTCGTCGTACTCCGGGTGGTGGGCCGGCATGAGCAGCCAGATCACGAAGCCGACCTCGAGCGCGACGTTGGCCAGTACGACGAGCAGCGTGCGCAGGACGCGGCCCCTGCTCTGGGAGCCGACGCGCTGGTACGCCACGCGGTAGTCACCAGGCGGCGGCTCCGTTATCGGGCCTGCCAGCGTGGTGAACGCGCGGATCCGGCCCGGCGTGATCGTGGCCATGTGTGGTCTATCCCCCGTTGTTCCTCGTGTTCGCGGTGCGGCTGGAAACGCTCAGCCCCCCGCGACGGGCGGGAGATCGCGCCTTCGTCGTCGAACAGCCTTCAGGTGACCGATCGATGACACTTCCGAGCTCGTTACGCGCGCCGCGATCACCCGCATCGCCGCGCGCATCGCACTGTGCGCCATCTGCAGCAGCGCCTTCCCCTATGAGGACACTGCTGTGGCGTCGCACGTCGCGCCTACATGACAAAGGACGCTGCGGGTCCACCGAAGGTTGCTTAACGGACGGCAAAGTGGCTCGGCCGGTACCCCCGAACGGCTGATCATTGAGAGCTGCAACGACTTCGGTCCGTGGTCGCCGCAGCGGTCGTGGGGAGTGCGACGAAGGGGCTCCCGCCTGCAAGGAGACGCCTTTCAGGGGCTGTGGGACCGACGTGGGCAGCCGCTCCGTGACGACTCCGACACGCGCGGCGACACGCGACGCGCCGTAGCGCACGCGACGCGTGATCCGGCCCACTCCGCACCCCACGCCCGTACAACATCGGGGGCGTGCCGGAGGTCACGGTGAACCACCCCGTCGCGACCGGCCGGATCGGCGGCGCACGGAACGCTCAGGGCGGCGGCCGTTCGGCGCGAGCAGCGGCGGCGCAGTACCGCAACGCGCCACTCGACGTCCGGGATCCCCGTCCCCGCCTTCGCGCACGCAGAGCATCGACCGTGCTCGTCGGCGACAGGGAGGGGCGTCCACATCAAGATGGCGGTGATGGAACTCCCACAGCACGACTTCTGGCTGTTCGACGACGTCGAGCTGTACCTCGCCCACTACGAGCACGACGACACATGGCCGGGTGTCGAACCTGTCGAGGACTGTGAACAGCCGCCTGCCCCGCGATAACGCGCGCGAACGGCACACCACGGTTGTTCGATCATGTCAGAACGACCATGGTGTGCCGTTCGAGCGCGTTATCGCCCGTCGGGCGAGCCTTGATCACGAGTTGGGGAGCCAGCCCGACACAGGTGTCGCTCCACCTCCTCTTCTGGAGATCATGGCCGCTCCCGCGTGACGGGTGTGACCAATGGGGCACGAGTGGCCGGGCTCCGGCCGAAGATCACGTCGAAGTCGAACTTCGCGCGGTCAAACCAGCAAACACTTCGACCTCGGCGCGATCTTGAGGCGAAGCGGCCCCGCCACACGGGACGACCGAGACTCCACCGTCACGCAAAAAGCTCCACCAGAGGGAGGGCCGGGGTACGGGGCGGAGCCCCAGCAGTTGCCCCCGGGCACCTGACCAGCGTCTCGCAATCGTCGACCCCCGGATGATCAACCTGGGGGACCGAGGTCGCGGCGTAGGTGAGCCCGTTCAACGCCGCGCGTGACGTCGCTGCGACCAGGCCGGCCGCGGCGGATCTCCTGCGGCAGGCCGTCGGATCACACCGGCCGTGACCAACCCGTGCCCCTGAGCGATCGACGGCGGTCCAGCCGGGTCAGCAAAGCCACTTTCGGGACGAAATCGGTCCTGAAAGTGGCTTTGCTGACGTCGGCCCGCCCCGCCCGACCGGCGCCGTGCAACCCCCGCGAAGCAGGGTGGAATAGTGGAGCCGCCGGACGCCCGGCGGGCCATCCCTCGTCCGTGACCGGCGCTGCATCGACGACAGACGCAGCCACCGCCGTTCGAGAGGACTCCCTTTGACCGCCGTTCCGCACACGGAATCCACGCCTCCGCGACTCGGTGTCGCGGTGATCGGCGCGGGGTACTGGGGCCCGAACCTCATCCGCAACGCCCAGGCGACCCCGTCGATGCGCGTCGAGTACCTGTGCGATCTCGACGAGAGCCGCGCCCGGCGCGTGCTGGGTGAGTACTCGACCGTGAAGGTCTCCACGTCGGTGGACGAGGTGCTCGCCGACCCGGCTGTCGACGCCGTCGCGATCGCCACCCCGGCGGCCACCCACCACGAGGTGGCGATGAAGGCGCTCGCCGCCGGCAAGCACGTGCTGGTGGAGAAGCCGCTCGCGCCCACGTACGAGGAGGGCCTCGAGCTCGCCGAGACGGCCGAGCGCAACGGCCTGATCCTCATGATCGACCACACGTTCTGCTACACGAACGCGGTGGCGAAGCTGCGCGAGATGGTGCGCGGCGGCGAGCTGGGCCAGCTGCAGTACCTCGACTCGGTGCGGATCAACCTCGGGCTGATCCAGCGCGACGTCGACGTGCTGTGGGACCTCGCGCCGCACGACCTGTCGATCTTCGAGAACATCCTCCCCGACGACGTGAAGCCGGTCGAGGTCGCCGCACAGGGCTCCGATCCCGTGGGTGCCGGCCGGGCCTGCGTGGCCTACCTCACGGTGAAGCTCTCCAACGGCGTGCTCGCGCACGTGCACGTCAACTGGCTGTCCCCCACCAAGATCCGCAACATGATCGTGGGCGGGTCGCAGCGCATGGTGGTGTGGGACGACCTGTCGGTCACCCAGAAGCTGTCGGTCTACGACTCCGGCGCCGAGATCAGCGCCGCGAGCCTCGACACCGACGACCGCGCGGCCACGATCGTCGCCTACCGCAACGGCGACATGGTGGCGCCGGCGATGGCCAACAACGAGGCGCTGCGCGGCGTGATGGCCGAGTTCGTCGCCTCCATCAACGAGAAGCGCGCCCCGCTCACGGACGGGTGGGCCGGCCTGCAGGTGCTCGCCACGCTGGAGGCAGCGGCGGAGAGCCTGCGCACCGGCGGTGCGTTCGTGCCGATCCGCGAGGTCGCGCGCCCCAACGGAGGTAACTGATCATGAGTACGGCTCAGCCGATCAAGGGCCAGCGGATCCTGGTCACCGGCGGCGCCGGCACCATCGGGTCGGCCGTCGTCGACCAGCTGGTCGCCGCGGGCGCAGCGCAGGTCACGGTGCTGGACAACCTCGTGCGGGGCCGGCGGGAGAACCTCGCCGACGCGTTCGCGGCGGGCGGCGAGCGCGTCGCACTCGTCGAGGGCGACATCGCCGACGTCGACCTGGTGCGCAAGCAGACCGTCGGCCAGGACGTGGTGTTCCACCTGGCGGCGCTGCGCATCACGCAGTGCGCCGAGGACCCGCGCCTGGCGCTGGAGTCGCTGGTGGACGGCACGTTCAACGTGATCGAGGCCGCGGCCGACGCCGGGGTCGGCAAGGTGATCGCGTCGTCGTCGGCGTCGGTGTACGGGCTGGCCGAGGTCTTCCCCACCACCGAGCGCCACCACCCGTACAACAACGACACGTTCTACGGCGCCGCCAAGGCGTTCAACGAGGGCATGCTGCGCAGCTTCAAGGCCATGCGCGACCTCGACTACGTGGCGCTGCGCTACTTCAACGTGTACGGGCCGCGCATGGACACCTACGGCCTCTACACGGAGGTGCTGATCCGCTGGATGGAGCGCATCTCCAAGGGCGAGCCGCCGCTGATCTTCGGCGACGGGCTGCAGACCATGGACTTCGTGCACGTCCACGACATCGCCCGCGCCAACATCCTGGCCGCGCAGGCCGACGTCACCGACGACGTGTTCAACATCGCCAGCGCCACCGAGACCAGCCTCGTCGGCCTCGCCAACGACCTGCTCGCGGTGATGGGCTCGGACCTGAAGCCCGAGCACGGCCCGACCCGCGCGGTCAACGGCGTCACCCGGCGCCTCGCCGACATCTCCCACGCCGCCGACAAGCTCGGCTGGCGCCCGACGCTCGACATGAAGTCCGGTCTCCAGGGCCTGGTCGAGTGGTGGACGGCGGAGACGGCCGCGGGGACCAAGCTGTGAGCCTGCCCGTGATCCCGGTCATGAAGCCGCTGCTCGGCGAGGAGGAGGCCGAGGCGGTCGCCGCGGTCGTGCGCTCCGGCTGGGTGGCGCAGGGTCCGCGCGTCGCGGAGTTCGAGAAGGCGTTCGCCGCCACCGTCGGCGCCGCCGAGGGCGTCGCGGTCAGCAACTGCACCACCGGCCTGCACCTGATGATCCACCTGCTCGGCATCGGAGCCGGCGACGAGGTGATCGTGCCGTCGTTCTCCTTCATCGCGACGGCCAACTGCGTGCGCTATGTGGGCGCCACCCCGGTGTTCGCCGACGTGCTGGCGAGCAACGGCAACCTCGACCCGGCGTCGGTCGCGTCGGTGATCACGCCGCGGACGAAGGCGATCCTCGCGGTGCACCAGGGCGGGCAGCCCGCCGACATCGCGGCGCTCAAGGCCGTCGCGGGTGACATCCCGGTGCTCGAGGATGCGGCGTGCGCCGCCGGCTCCACCCTGAACGGGCAGCCCGTCGGCACCGGCGCGTTGCTGGCCGCGTGGTCGTTCCACCCGCGCAAGCTCGTCACCACCGGCGAGGGCGGCATGGTCACCACCGACGACCCCGAGTGGGCCGCTCGGCTGCGCCGCCTGCGCGAGCACGGCATGTCCGTCTCCGCCGCCGACCGGCACGCCGCCGGCAGCGTGAAGCTCGAGCAGTACCTCGAGACGGCGTTCAACTACCGCATGACCGACCTCCAGGCCGCCATGGGCCTGGTGCAGCTGCAGCGGCTCCCGGGCATGATCGCCCGCCGCCGCGAGCTGGCCGCGCGCTACGACGAGCTGCTCACGCCGCTGGGCGTGCGGCCCGTCCGCGACCCGTCGTTCGGCACGGCCAACTTCCAGTCGTACTGGGTCGAGCTGCCCGAGGACGCCCCGGCGTCGGAGGACGTGCTGCAGACCCTGGCCGCCGCCGGTGTGTCCGGCCGCCGCGGGATCATGGCCGCGCACCTGGAGCCCGCGTACGAGGGGCACCCGCACATCGAGCTGCCCGTCACCGAGCACCTCACCCGGCGCACGGTGATCCTGCCGCTGCACCACGAGCTGACCGAAGCAGACCAGCACCGCGTCGTCGACGCCTTCGCGTCCGCGGTGCGCGTCCCGTCCGGAGTGACCGCATGACTGAGCACACCCCCATCCCGCTCGTCGACCTGGGCGCCCAGCGCGACCAGATCCAGGACGAGGTCGCGGCCGGCTGGGAGCAGGTCATCGCCCGCACCGCCTTCATCAACGGGCCGGCCGTGGGCGCGTTCGAGCAGGAGTACGCGCAGTTCCTCGGCGCGAACCACGTGATCGGCGTCGGCAACGGCACCGACGCCATCGAGTTCGCACTGCGCGCGCTCGGCGTCGGCCACGGCGACGAGGCGATCATCCCGGCCAACACGTTCATCGCGACGGCGGAGGCCGTGGCCCGTGCCGGCGCCACGCCGGTGCTGGTCGACTGCACCGACGACACCGCGCTGATGGACCCCAGCAAGGTCGCCGCGGCCGTCACCGACCGCACCAAGGTCGTCATCCCGGTGCACCTGTACGGCCAGGCCGCCGAGGTGGAGAAGATCCGGGCGGCGCTGCCCGAGGGCCTGCCGATCCTCGAGGACGCCGCGCAGAGCCAGGGCGCCACGCGCAACGGGGTGGCCGCCGGCACGCTCGGCGAGATCGCCGCCACCAGCTTCTACCCGGGCAAGAACCTCGGCGCGTACGGCGACGCCGGCGCGGTCATCACCAACGACGCGGCGCTCGCCGAGCAGGTCCGGCTCATCCGCGACCACGGCTCGCCCGTCAAGTACCAGCACACGGTGCTCGGCTTCAACTCCCGTCTCGACACGCTGCAGGCCGTGGTGCTGTCGGCGAAGCTGAAGCGCCTCGACGGCTGGAACACCGCGCGCCGGGCCGCCGCCGAGCGCTACGACACCCTGCTCAAGGGCGTCGAGGGCGTCGTCACGCCGACCGTCGCCGCGGGCAACGAGCCGGTCTGGCACCTGTACGTCGTGCGCGTGCAGAACCGCGACGCCGTGCTGGCGAAGCTGCACGAGGCCAAGATCGGCGCCGGCATCCACTACCCGGTGGCGGTGCACCTCACCGAGACGTTCGCCGGCCTCGGCAAGGTCCGCGGCGACTTCCCCGTCGCGGAGAAGATGGCCGACGAGATCCTCACCCTTCCGCTGTTCGCGGAGATCACCGAGGAGCAGCAGCAGCGGGTGGTCGAGGTTCTGACGGCCGCGGTGTCCTGATGACGGTCAAGGTCCACCCGCAGGGGCTCTGCGAGTCCGACGAGGTCGGCGACGGCACCCGTGTCTGGGCGTTCGCGCACGTCCTGAAGGGCGCCGTCGTGGGCAAGGACTGCAACATCTGCGACTGCGCGTTCATCGAGGACGGCGCGGTGCTGGGCGACCGCGTCACAGTGAAGAACGCCGTGCTGGTGTGGCGGGGCGTGACCGTCGGGGACGACGTGTTCCTCGGTCCCAACGTGCTCTTCACCAACGACCTGCGGCCGCGCTCGGGCACCGCGTTCAGCGCCGACGACGTGGTGCCCACCACCGTGCGCAACGGCGCGTCGCTCGGGGCGGGTGTGGTGGTGGTGTGCGGCACCGAGATCGGCGAGTACGCGTTCGCCGGCGCCGGCGCCGTCATCACGCGCGACGTGGCCCCGCACTCGTTCGTCGCGGGCAACCCGGCCGTCCACAAGGGGTGGGTCGGCCGCTGCGGTGCCCGTCTCACCGCGGACGACGCAGGTGTGTGGCGCTGCGCCGAGTGCGACGAGTCATACGAGCTGGACGACTCGTCTGGCCGCCTCCGGCCGAAAGCTGCGTAGAATCCGGGCTTCCCCAGCGCTCCCCCCGGTTCCCCCGCCCGGAGGTTTCACCCGTGACATCCGTCGACGTCGTCGTGCCGTGCTACCGGTACGGCCACCTGCTCCCCCACTGCGTGAACAGCATCCTCAGCCAGGAGGACGTCGAAGTCCGCGTCCTGATCATCGACGACGCGTCCGGCGACGGCAGCGCCGACGTCGCCCGCGAGCTGGCCGCGTCCGATCCTCGCGTCGAGGCCCGTGAACACCTCGAGAACAAGCGCCACATCGCGACGTTCAACGAGGGCGTGCTCGACTGGGCCGAGGCCCCGCTCACCTTGCTCATCTCCGCCGACGACGAGCTCAACGCCGGTGCGTTGCGGCGTGCCGTCGAGCTGATGGACACCAACCCCAGTGTGGCGTTCTGCTACGGGCACGCCCCCCGCTGGGAAGTGCAGAACCCGCGGCCCCAGCTGCGGCAGGGCGCGTGGCGGCCGATCGTGTACGACGGCCACTCGTGGATCAAGGGCCGGTTCGACAACGCCTCCAACCCGGTGTTCTCCCCGACCGTGGTGGTGCGCACCGAGCTGCAGCAGAAGGTCGGCGGCTACAACCCGAAGATGCTGCACACCTCCGACCTGGAGATGTGGCTCAAGCTCGCCCTCTACGGCGACGTCGGCTTCGTCTCCGGCGTCGACCAGGGCGTGTTCCGGGTGCACGAGACGAACATGTCGAGCGACTACTACGACCACGACATGGGTCTCAAGGACCTCCAGATGCGGTCGCTCACGTTCGAGGAGATCCTCACCAACCACGCCGACCTGCTGCCCGACGTGCCCGACCTGGACCGGCTCTTCCGCCGCCGGCTCGCCAAGGAGGCGCTGCTGCGCGCCGGTCGTGCCTACGACCGGGGCGACGGCGCCGGCGAAGCCACGGCCGAGCTCGTCACGTTCGCCCGCGACACCTACGAGGACACCCAGCGGCTCCCCGAGTGGCGCACACTGCAGCTGCGGCGCGCCATGGGCCCGCGGGTCGCACCGGTGTTCTCACCGCTCGTGCTCACCGCCGTCGGGCGCAGGCTGCAGCAGCGCCGGCGGCAGGAGCGATTGATCAACGAAGGGATCTGACGGTGGGTCTGGTCGAGCGGGCGCGGAAGTCCGCGGAATGGCGGATCGAGGCCGCGTGGGACCGGGCCTCGCAGGTGCGGGCGCTCGCCGAACGGCAGGCGATCGCCCGCACCACCAAGAAGACCGTGCCCACCAGCCGGATCCTCTGCTACCACACCGTCGGCATGCCCAAGCTGGGCATCAACGACGTCTCCCTGCAGCGCATCGAGGCGCAGCTGGCCGTCGCGAAGGACGCCGGGTACCGGTTCGTCCCCGCGCGCGAGCTCGCCGACGTCGACCAGGCCGTGCCCGTCGCCGGTGACATGCGCCTGGCGCTCACCTTCGACGACGGCTTCCGGTCCATCCTCACCACCGTCGCGCCGCTGCTGCGCGACCTCGACATCCCGTGGACGGCGTTCGTCGTCTCCGGGTTCGCCGACGGCAGCAAGGGGCACGAGGACTTCCTCGACTGGGCGGAGATCGAGAAGCTCGCCGGCGACGGCGTCACCATCGCCAGCCACTCCGTCACCCACCCGAACTTCTCCACCCTCACCCCGCGCCAGATCGTCGACGAGATCCAGCAGTCCCGCACCGCGCTGCGCGAACGCATCGGCATCGAGACCACCGAGTTCGCCATCCCGTTCGGGCAGTCCGGGAACTGGCCGATCGAGGCGCAGTCCGCGGCCGTCGAAGCCGGCTACGACACCGTCTACGCGCAGTCGGTGGAGCGCCGCTCCCCCGGCACGATCGCCCGCACCTTCGTCACGAAGTTCGACGACGATCGCATCTTCCGCGCCGCCTTGGCGGGGGCCTTCGACCGCTGGGAAGAGTGGTTCAAGGCCTGACCGCCTTTCGGGTCCGGCGAAGATCGCGTCGAAGTCGGGGTTTGCGCTGCGGAAACAGCAAGGACTCCGACCTCGACGCGATCTTGAGCCTCAGCGGCGCGGGCGCGGCCGGTCGTCGCCGGGTAGCCGCGACTCGCGCGTCGGGTCGACCGGCTGCACGTCCGCGTCGTCGTCCTCGAGGTAGCGGTGCCGCCGCGACGGCGGCTCGGGGGCCGGCGGCTCCTCGTGCACCGGCTGCGGGCCGCTGTCGTCCAGGTAGCGGTGCCGGCGCGGGGACGGCCGCGGCGACGGGGACGGCGAGGGGCCCTGCGGCGGCGGCTGCGGAGCCGCCGGTGGCGGCAGCGGCGGCCCCAGTGGGCCCTCCGTGCCCCGCGGGGGCGTCGGCGGGCGCGGCCCGCGTCCCCCGTTCGGCGGGGCCTGGCGGGAGGCGTGGCGCCCGCCGTCGCCGTTGACGGGCCACGCGCCGTTCGGGACGCCGTTGCGCAGCGCGCCGTTGGGGGCGCCGTTGGCTCGGGCACCGTCCGGTCCGGGACCGTACGGGCGGGCCGGACCACCGTTCACCCCGGCGCCGGGTGGGTGCGGCGCGGGTCGGGGACCGCCTTCGGCGTCCGCTGGCGGGCGCGGTGCGGGCCGGTACGGGGTCGGGCTCGGGCGGCCGGACGGCGGCGGACCCTGCTGACCAGGGCCGGGCTGACCGGGACCGGACTGACCAGGACCGGGCTGGGCCGGGCCGGGCCGGGCCGGACCCTGCGGCCGGGGACCGGGCTCCCCGGGACCAGGACGCCCGGATCCGGGCGGGACGGGACCGGCCGGAGCCGGACCGACCGGCCGCGGACCGGGCTGCGGAGGACCGGACCGCCCATGGCTGGGCTGACCCGCCCCCTGCGGCCCTGTGCCCTGCGGACCGGGTCCTTGCGGGCCGGGTCCCTGCTGGCCAGGTCCCTGCGGCCGACGGGCGCCGCCGGCTCGGCCATCGAACGGCGGCACGACGCCGGGCGGCAGCGAATGGGCACCGCTGTCGTACGGCGGCACCGCACCGGGCGGCAGCGAGTTCGCGCCGCTGTCGTACGGCCGCCCCGCACCCGGCGGCAACGAGTTCGCGCCGCTGTCATGGGGCCGCCCCGACGGCCCGGCACCGGGCGGGAGGGACGACGGGCCGCCCCGTCCGAACCCGTCGGGAGGTGCGCCCCGGTTGCCCGGCGTGGGCCGGGGCCCGGGTGTCGGTCGCGCGGTGTGGGCACCGTTGCCGGGACGCGGCGGGGCGTCGGCGGCAGCGTGCCGGGAGGGCTGGGCCGGCAGCGCCATCTCGGTGGGGCCGTCCAAGGACCCCATCGGCGACCCGACCGGGATGCGCTCCCCCGACTCGATCGCGTCCTCGGCCCGGTCGACGGCTGCGTCGGCCTCGGCGATGCGGGCCGGCACGCGGGTGGTCTCCTCGCTCGGCCGGGCCGCGACGCGCATGGTCTCCTCGCCGGGGCGGACCGGCGCGCGTGGCCGGATGACTGGGAGGACCATCGTCTGGGCAGTCGGAGAGCCCCAGTCGCGGCTCATCCGGCGACCGAACTCCATGGTCTCGTCGGCGCGGAAGGCCGGCATGAGCATGGTCGGCGGGTCGAGGATCGGGTCGCGGCGCTCGATGCCGTCGTCCTCGTCGTCGTCCTCGTCGTCGCCACCGCGGCGCAGCTTGGACTTGATCGCCTTGACGGCGCGGCGGGCCAGCTTGGGCTCCACCACCGCCATGCCGGCCAGGAAGATCACCATGAAGAGGAGCGACTCGCCGGCCAGTGCGAGCACGCCGAGCAGGACACCGATCCGGTCGGAGTGGACGATCTCGTGCTCGACGAACCCGGTGGCCGCGCCGGCGATCGCCGCGATGATCAGCGGCGGCACGATCGACCGCAGCATCGTCGGGATCGAGTAGGGGATCACCTTGTAGGTGAGCACCAGGATGACCGCGCCCACGGCCATCTCGGTGATCGACGCCGCGAGCCCCACACCGACCAGCCCCAGCGGCGGCATCAGGACGAACAGCAGCCCGAGGCCGAGCACGACGCTGGTGAGCGGTGGTCCAGTTGAGCAGCTGCGAGCGGCCCGTGGCCTTGATGGCCTCACTGCCGGCGGCCTGCAGGGCGATGCCCGGACCGAACGCGGCCAGCGCGACGAACGCGAGCCCGGCACCGCGCCACTTCTCGCCCAGCAGCACCACGACCGCGGGCTCGCCGATCGCGACGACGAGCCCGGCGACGGCGACCGAGGCGATCCACGCCCACTGCAGGCCGCGCAGGAATGCGTTGCGCAGCCGGTCCGGGTCGCTGGCCAGCCGGGAGAACGCCGGGAACAGGACGTACGAGCCGATCTGGACGACCGCGTTGCCCGGGATGAGTGAGAGCCGCTGCCCGTAGCGGTAGTTGCCGACACCGTTCGCGTCGAGCCCGTGCCCGATCAGGCTGGTCTCGATGCCCGTGCGGACCTTCTCGACGAGCCCTTCGAGCATGAGCGGGAAGGCGAACTTCGCCATCTCCCGCCACATCCGGTAGGACGGTTTGGCGAAACCGGGCCACCAGCCGGCGAACCACCACGACAAGCCGAGCCAGGTGAGCATCGCCGCGTAGTTGCCGTACACCTGCGCCCACGGACCGGATCCCGCGGCGGCGAACGCGATCGAGACGATGGCGAACACGAGCATCCGGGCCGGGTCGACGATCAGCCGCCTGCGGAAGTTGAACTGCCGCTGCATGAGGCCGTCGGGCACGTTGGTCAGCGCGTGGATGATCATCACGCCGGAGTTCGCGGCCGCGATGGCCGTCACGGTGGCGACGAAGTCCGGGTTGGCGAAGCCCGACACCATGCCGACGAGCGGTGCGGTGCCCAGCGCCACCAGGGCCAGCAGCACCCCGGTGCCGCCCGTGGCCCAGAAGACCGTGTTGGCGGCCCTCGGGACGTCGTTCTCGCGCTGGATGAGCGCGCCGCGCAGGCCGCCCTCCGAGACGCTGATGAGGAAGCCGGACAGCAGCGCACCGGCGACGTAGATGCCCATGTCGTCCGGTCCGAACAACCGGGCGAGGATGAGCGTCTGGACGAACGAGACGAGCTGGCCGAACAGCAGCGCGATCGCCGAGTAGGTCGCCCCACGCTTCAGCGTGGAGTTCAGCCCCTCCATGTCGGGCGGCGAGGTGGCCTTCTCCGTGGAGATCCGGGCCCGCTCCCGCCAGCCCGTCGGCCGCCTGCCGCCCGGCCGTTTCTCGGTGTCGACCGCGCTCACGACGACCTCTCGGTACGCGCCATCAGCGCATGTCGAGGTGCCGCCGCTCGGCTGGTCACACGGTCCCCTCGGTCGTCATCGCCCGTCGCAGCCACACCGGCGCGACGCCCCCACCATGAGGGTAACGGCGTGATGGGTCCGACGGTCACCCGAGAAGCACCACGGTCCCCCGAAAGCGGAGGGCCGGACCCTCACTTCCGGGTCGTGACCTCGCGATAGATGCGTTCCAGATTGCGCGCTGTGACCTCTGCCGAGAAGTGCTCCTCGGCCCGCTTGCGACCGGCGTCACCCATCGCGCGCCGGGCACCGGCGTCCGCGAGGAGCTTCTCCAGCGCGTCGGCGAGGCGTTCGGGATCCTTCACGGGCACGACGAAGCCGGTGCGCCCGTCCTCGACGAGCCGCCCGACGTCGCCGACGTCGGAGGCGACGACCGGCAGCCCCGAACCCATGGCCTCGAGGATCGACAGCGGCTGCGCCTCCCACCAGGAGGGCAGGCAGAAGATGTCGGCGTCGGAGTAGACGCCGGGCACGTCGTCCGGCTCGCGGCGGCCGAGCAGGTCGGCCCACTCGGGGAGGTTCTCGCGCACCTCGGCCTCGGCGGCGGGCCCCTCGTCCGGGGTGCCGCCGAGCATGCGCAGCTCGTGGGCGACGCCCCGTTCGCGCAGGATCTTCGACGCCTTGCCGCGAGATCGAGCACGCCCTTGCGCGGGGTGAGCAGGCCGACGTAGAGGATCCGCGGCGGGGAGTGGTCGCGCGGCCCGGGGTGCCAGCGATCGAGCTCGATGCCGTTGTCGACGAGCACGGACCGCTCGCCGGGGAACACCTCCTGCAGCATGTCCAGGCCGGCGCTCCACACGGCCACGACCTTGGCCACGGGCCGCATCGCCCGGCGCAGGAACGCCCGCCTGCGATCGGACTCCAGCCAGCTGCGCAGCTCACCGCCGTGGGCGTGCATGACGACGGCGGCGCCGGCGCTGCGGGCCGCCGCGGCCAGGATGCCCGCGCGGATCACGGTGACCGTGGGGGCGAGCGCGGAGTGGATGTGCACCACGTCGCGGCCCTTGGCCATGCGGCGCACCGCCCGCGCGTCGGCCAGCGTGCGCTTGATGTTGCCGCCGGTGAACTTGCCGCCCTGCGGGACACCGGCGTGCGCGACGTTGAGCAGCTCGACGTCGGCGAGCCGGGACAGCTCCCCGGTGCGCAGCATCTCCAGGAAGGTGGGGATGCCGCCGCGGTCCGGGGCGGCCTTGCCGACCAGCAGGACCTTCAGCTTGCGGGGCCCGGTACCTGCGAGGGGGTCGGTCTCCGGCAGGGGTGCGGTGTCGGTCATCGGGCCTTCCGATCGGAACGGGTCAGGACGTCGCGGACCGCGGCGCCGACGCCGCTCCAGAATCCGACGCCCCACCCGATGTGCATGGCGAGGAAGGCCGGGGCGACGCTGCGCCGCTCTTCCGCGGTGTCCAGTTCCCGCCCGGTCTTCGCCGACGCCGCGGCGAGCGCGGCGGCGTAGGGCGCGACCAGGACGGCGGCGAGACCGGGCCTACGCAGCGCGACGAGCGCGGCGAGGACCAGGTAGGCCAGGAACGCCGGCACGAGCACGTGCCGGGGCCGCATCGAGGCCGGGTGCTTGAGCGCGACCGCCACCTTGCCGCTGCCGTAGCGGCGGTACTGCTTGTACAGGTCCGCGACCGTCTGGCGGGAGTGCCAGCTGATCTTGATGTCCGGGTCGAAGAGCAGCTTGTGGCCGGCCATCCGCAGCCGGTAGTCGAACTCGTAGTCCTCGTTCGCGACCAGGTCCTCGTCCCAGCCGCCGAGCTCGCGCAGGAGCGCGACGGGGTAGGATCCGAACGGGATGTGGTCGACCTCCTGCTCGGCCTCGCCGTGGTGGTAGACCGATCCACCCACCCCGAACGGGCTACCGAGCGCCGCAGCTATCGCCCGGCCGGCTGGTGTCACTCCGTGACCGTCCTTGCGACCGCCGACACCGCCCCACGAACCCTCCTGCAGGCGGGTCGCGTTGCGGCGCACGTAGTCGTGCTCGACAGTCGAGTGCGCGTCGACGCGGACCAGCCAGCGGCCGCGGGCCGCGGCGAGCGCGATGTTCAGCGAGCGCGGGATCCCGCCGTCGGGGTTGTGGTGCAGCTCGACCCGCGGGTCGGCGGCGGCCCGGCGCGCCACGATGTCGGCGGTGTCGTCACGGGTGCCGCCGTCGACGACCACCACGATCTGCAGGTTGCGGTAGTCCTGCGCCTGGATGCCCTCCAGCGCGGCGCCGATGAAGCCCGACTCGTCGCGGGCCGGCATGATGACCGTGACCAGGTCGGAGTCGGTGCCGGCGGCGATGTCCGCGCGGGCTGCCGCGGCCTCGTCGGCCCCGGTGCCGTCCGACGGAGTCCCGTCCGGCGTGGTCATGGTGTGCGCAGTCCCGCTCTTGTCGGTCGGGTTGGTCACGTGCTCCACCTTCTTGCGCTCGGGTCCGGGGTCGGAACGGCCTGTGACCGTCTTCGCTGGGCCGAACCGGTGCGGCGGACCGAGCGAACGCCCGGTTGGCCCGGAACTCGTCGGTGGAGACCGTACCGGGCGCGACCCGGCGGTCGGCCGCCGCCCCGAGGCGCCATCGAATGGTGCCTGACCTGCGCGTTCGGCCGAATGTCCCAGTGCGGTCGCGGTCTCTCAGGAACGTTTCAGGATGGCTGGTGCAACCTCGATCGGGGGTAGACGTCCATCACGGTGAGGAAGCGAGTCTCATCGGGTGATCGAAGACTTTCACCCGATCGAGTCTCGACCGCCCACTCGGAGTATCCCGAGACATGAAACGTCTTTGGACAGGGTGGCGATAGGCGGGATGGATGCGTGGCCCCGTACGGCACGAATTGTGGGGGACATCCGCGCGGTACGCAGGAGGACAGGTTGACCGAGGTGTTCGACTCCACCGGGACGAGTACGTCCACGTCCGGTGCGAGAACCGGAGTCCCCGTACACGCGGGTGACCACTCGTCGCGCTCCACGTTCGGCGCGATCGTCTTCTCCGCCGAGCTGGTGGCGCTCGTCGCCGGCGCGGCGGTCGGTGCGCTGCTCGTCGGGCCGGCTCCGGCCGTCGCCGTCGGTGCCGCCACGCTGCTCGGTCTGCTGCTCGCCGGGCGCCGCGCCTGGCGCTTCCACCCGCTGGTGCTGGCCGATCTGCCGGCCACCGCGCTGGTCGTCGCCGTGCCGACCCTGCTCGTCGAGGTCGCGCTGCCCGCGCTCGGGCTGGCCGGTCGCACGGCCGCCCTGCTCGTCGGGGGCATCGTCTTCCTGCTGCTCGTCGCCGCGCGCTTCGGCGCCTTCGCCGTGATCCGCAGCCGGCGCCGGGCCGGGCGCGACGCCCTGCACGCGCTCGTCGTCGGTTGTGACGACGCCGGGGTGCGGCTGGGGCACAGCCTCGACTGCAACCCCGAGTTCGGTGTCGAGGTCGTCGGCTACGTCGACGACGACCGTCCGCTGCTCGCCGACCTCGGCCCCAAGCTCGGTTCGGTGCAGTCGCTGCCGCAGCTGGTCGAGGAGCACCGCATCGAGCTGGTGCTGGTGGCCTTCGGCGCGCACCCCGACCACGACGTCGTCGACGCGATCCGCGACCTCGGCGCCGCCCCGTGCGACGTGTACGTCGTGCCCCGGATGTACGAGCTGAACCAGCACAGCGGTGCCGCCGAGCTGATCGACGGCGTGCCGGTGCTCAAGCTGCGCCGCCCGGCGTTCCGCAGCGCGACGTGGCGGCTCAAGCGGGTCGTCGACGTCGTCGTCGCGGGTATCGCGCTGCTGCTCGCGAGCCCCGCGCTGGCCGTCATCGCGGCCGCTGTGCGCCGGGAGACCGGCCCCGGGATCATCTTCAAGCAGGAGCGGATCGGCCTGCACGGCAAGCCGTTCACCCTCTTCAAGTTCCGCTCGCTGCAGCTGGCCGCCGGCGAGGGCGACGTGCGCTGGAGCATCGACACCGACTCCCGCCTCGGGCCCGTCGGCAAGTTCATCCGGGCCACCAGCCTCGACGAGCTGCCGCAGCTGTTCAACGTGCTCAAGGGCGACATGAGCCTGGTCGGGCCGCGCCCGGAGCGGCCGTACTTCGTCGAGCGGTTCAACGAGACGATCCCCGGCTACCGCTACCGCCACCGCGTCCCGGTGGGGCTCACGGGCTACGCAGCGGTCAACGGGCTGCGCGGCGACACCTCGATCCACCAGCGCGCGCACTACGACAACCTCTACATCGAGTCGTGGTCGCTCTGGCTCGACGTCAAGATCGCGATCTGGACCGTGCAGCAGCTCGTCCCCCGGCGCACGCCGGAGGCCGTCCTGCCGGTGCCGAACCCGCCCACGATGCCCTCCTCCGAGGCGGACCCCGCCGGCGTCGACGCCGACGACAGTCCGACGCGCGAGACGCACCGCACATCCTGACCGGCAGAATCTCCACCGTGCGGATCCTCCAGAT
Source organism: uncultured Actinomycetota bacterium (assembly GCA_963727745.1). Taxonomy (GTDB): domain Bacteria; phylum Actinomycetota; class Actinomycetes; order Mycobacteriales; family Pseudonocardiaceae; genus Pseudonocardia. Next base: position 1,253,989 of record CAVSHL010000013.1, on the reverse strand, counting down.
CATCGACTCGTTCAGCTACGGAGGAGCCGAACGGCTCCTCGCCACGCTCAACTCCGTGGCGCCCGCCGCCGGGCTGGACATGACCGTGACCAGCCTCGCGCCGGCTTCGCAGGGGCGCAACGCGAGCCTGCCGGTGCTGGAAGCCGCCGGGTTGCACCCGGCCTACGCCGACGTGCACAAGCTGCTCGACCCGGCCGGTGTGCCGAAGCTCGCCCGAGCCATCAAGGAGTCGGGCTGCGCAGTCGTGCACGCCCACCTGGGCACGTCGGCGACGCTGGTGCCGATCGCGGCGCGGGTGGCGGGCGTGCCGTGCATCAGCACGCTGCACCACCTGCCGAGGCGCAAGGAGGGCCTGTCCGACCGGGTCAAGAACTGGCTGCAGATCCAGTCCGCGGAGCGCGGGCACGCGCTGGTCTTCGTCTCCGACGCCGCCCGGCACGCCGCCGCCGGCCTCTACCGCCCCCACCGGTCCTGGCGCACCCTGCACAACGGGGTCGACCTCACCGCGTTCAACCCGGTCGACGGCACCCCGGAGCCCATGCCGGAGGGCATCGACGTGCCGCCCGGCGCACCGGTGGTGACGATCGTCGCCGCGGTGCGCGAACCGAAGGGCCACGAGTACGCCATCGCGGCCTGGCCGAAGGTGCGCGCACAGGTCCCCGACGCCACCCTGCTCATCGTCGGCGACGGGCCGCACCTGCCGGCGCTGCGCGCACTGGTGGGTGATTCACCGGACAGCGGCATCGTGTTCGCCGGCGCCCGCGAGGACGTGCCGGCGATCCTGCGCGGATCCACCCTCGCACTGCTCCCGTCGCTGACCGAGGCCCTGCCCACCTCGCTGATCGAGGCCGCGGCAACCGGGCTCGCGGTCGTCGCGACGACGGTGGGGGGCACCCCCGAAACGGTCGAGCACGGCCGAACGGGCATCCTGGTGGAGCCCCGGGACGCTGAAGCGCTCGCGGAATCCGTCACCGATCTGTTGATTGACAGCGGGCTCCGAGCAAAGTACGGGGCCGCGGGCCGTAGACTCGCCGAGGAGAGGTTCGACCTCACCCGGTGGGCCGGCAGGCTCGCCGATCTGTACGCCGAGGCACTCGGCGTGAACGAACGCCGCAGGACGCCGGCGTCCCATGGCGATCGCGAAGCCGGAGGAAACACGTGAACGAGGAGCGGCTGTCCCGCCGGTCGATCATCGCCATCATGGCGGCCGGTCTGGTCGTCGGCGTGGTCGCGTTGCTCGCGACGATGTTCGTCGTCGGCAACGCCAAGCCCACCTACACGGCCTCGGCGCTGCTGGCGATCACGCCCAGCAAGGTGATCGCCCAGCCGGGCGGCGCGGGCGCGGGCGACCAGTTGTCCACGTGGGAGGCGCTCAACGGCGGGCAGGCCGGCAAGATCGCCTCGGAGGTGTACCAGCAGTCCAGGTGGTCCGACGCCGCCGCGCAGACGCTGGGTGTGGCCAGCAGCGACCTGCGGGTGACGGCCGGTCCGCCGCCCGAGGCGTCCACGCTGATCAAGCTCACGGTCGAGGCGCCGGCGCCGCAGATCGCCGAGCAGGCCGCCAACCAGATCATCAAGGACGGCCAGCAGACGGCCACGAGTGTCGCCGGCGGCACCCTCGTCGAGATCATCACCGTGCAGGACGCCACCGGATCGGCGGTCTCCTCCGGTGTGCCCGCGAGCCAGCTGCTGATCGTCGTGTTCATCGGCGGTCTGCTGGTCGGCTCCGGCGCCGCGCTGATCATCGCGCGGGCCCGGTCGCGGTCCGACGACGAGCCGGAGTACCTCGACAGCGGGCAGTTCCAGGCGGTGCAGAGCAGCGGCTACGGCCGCCCGGCCGCTCCGCCGCCGGGTCGTCCGGTGAACGGCGGACCGGGCAACAACGGCGGCGGCCAGTACGGCGCCCCACCGCGGCGCCCGACCCCCGACCCGCGCGCCCAGCAGCCCCCGCGATGACCGCTGCAGCTCAGCTGCCGCTGGCCCGCCGCCGCCTGCCGTTGGGGCTCACGCCCCTGCACATCGGCGCCATCGCCGTCGGCATCGGGGTCTTCGCGATCTTCCTGTCGCTGGCGATCAACCCGCTGGCCGGACTGCTGGCCATCGGCGCCGTGATCGGGCTCGCCGTCGCCGCGTACGCGGTGTGGAACCCGACGATCGCGCTCTCGCTGCTCGTCGCCGGCGAGTTCTGCAACCTCAGCGGCGTGCTCGAGCTCCGGGTCCCGGGTGTCTACATCGGCTTCCTGGCGCTCGCGATCGCCGCGACCGTGGCGGCCGTCGCCCGCCCGCAGTACCGCGAGCGGATCCGTCGCAACTGGTGGATCCCGGCCGCGCTGGTCGTGGTCTACCTGGTCGCGATCGTGCCGTCGACGATGCTCTCGCAGGATCCCTCCTCCACGGCCACCACGCTGGAGGACTGGCTCAAGAACCTGGTCATGCTCGCCGTCATCCTGCTGCTGATGCAGATGTCGGACCGGCCGTGGGCGTTCGCCGTCGCCGCCGTCCTCCCGATGTCGGTCATCTGCGTGATGATGGCGCTCAACGAGTGGGTCGTCGGCAACAGCTTCACCTTCGGCGGGTTCTCCACGATCGCCTCCGCGGCCGGCGCCGACATCGCCGCGGCCCGGCACTCGGGCCCCACTCCCGACGCCAACTACTGGGGCCGCTTCCTGCTGATCGGCCTGCCGCTGGCGATGGCGCTGGCCCACCGGGCGTGGAAGAGCAAGCGCCGGCTCCCGCTGGTGTGGTGGATCGGCCACTCGTTCCTGCTGCTGCTGGGGATCTACCTGACCCAGTCCCGCGGCACCCTGCTCGCGGCCGGCCTCGGGGTCATCGTGTGGATCATCGCGGTGGGTCCGCAGATGCGCCGGATCGCGCTGTTCCTGCTGCCGCTTTCGCTCGTGGCGCTGGTGCTGCCGGGCATCGGCGACCGCCTCCTCACCCTCACCGAGGCCTTCAGCGGGCCCAGCTACGCCGCCGACCAGTCGCTGCTCGAGCGCGGCAACGTGGGCGCCGTCGCGTTCAAGATCTTCGAGCTGAACCCGGTCTTCGGCACCGGGCCGAGCACGTTCCGCACGGTGGTCTCGGACTACGCCCCGCTGTCGGGCGCCGGCTCCATCGGCGACATCACCGCCACGCACAACCTGTACCTGGAGATCCTCTCCGAGACCGGCATCGTCGGGCTCGCCGGCTGGATCGTGCTCGTCGGCGGCGCCATCCTGCTCGGCATGCGCGCCGTGATGCGGCTGGCCGGCGCCCGCCCCGACGGCGGCCGCGACGGCCGCCCGACCAGAGCGCTCGCCGCCGCCGTGGTGGCCGGCCTGGTCGGCTGGTCGGTGGCCAGCGCCTTCCTGCACATCGCCTATCCCCGCATCCTGCTGCTCACCTGCGCGCTCGCCGGCATGCTGTACTCGGTGTCGTACGCCGACCGGCGGCTCGACCGCCCGTACGCGCTCGCCGCCGCCCGTCGGGCCCAGCGCGGCTTCCGGTTCGGGCTGGTCGCCACGATCGCCACCACGATCGCGGCCGGGCTCGTCGCCGGCACCCTGCTCACCGCGCTCTCCCGCACCACGTACGTCGCGACGACCGACCTGACGCTGCTGCCCACGTCGGATCCGACCAACTTCCCCGGCTACGCGCTCAACATCCGCAACCGCCAGGACGTGCTGCCGACCTATGCCGCGGTGATCCAGCACTACGCCCCGCAACCCGAGACCACCGTGGCGGCCGACCCCCCACGCGGGGTGATGTCCGTGACGGCCGTGGCCGACAGCGCCGACGAGGCCATCGCCCGCCGCGACGCGGTTGCCCGTGAAGCTCAGGCGTCGATCGTGAAGGCCAAGATGGCCGACCCCTTCCGCACCGTCGAGGTCGACTCGAAGGCGCCCGTGTCGAAACTGGAGATCACCACCACGACCATCCGCATCGTGCTCATCGCGACGATCGTGGAGATCCTCGTGGTGATCTCGCTGTCGGCCCGGATCCGCCGCGAGGAACGCCGGCAGGGCGCGTTCGTTTGACCGCGCAGCACCCGGGCGCTAATCGGAGTCCGAGGCTGCGGCGCGGGTGAGCGGCCCGACGCCCTCGCCGTGCACGGCGTCCTGGGTGCACCTGTTGAGCACGGGTACGCGCGCCGGTCTGCGCACGGGGTCGGGCAGCGCCAGCACCTGCATGCGGTCGAACGGGATGGCGTCGATCGCCGCCCACGTCGATCGGGACCAGTCCGCCGGGTACGGGAACGTGAGGAAGCTCGACGGCCCGGCGGCGTAGAGGCTGAGCGAGCCGGAGGTCTGGCCGAGGATCATCCCGTACTTCTGCAGGGCCACGGCGATGGTGCGCTGCGCGGGGGTGAGGCCGAGCGAGTCCACGTCCACCGAGGGGTCGAGCCGCAGCCGGGCGCCGGCGGGCAGCGACGCGATGTCGGGGCCACGGCGCCCGTCGCTCGTCGTGGCGGGCGGCACGGCGGTGTCCCGGCGCGTCCATGGGCTGGCGAACAGCAGCGCGTGGTCGATGCGGCCGGCAGCGAGCTCCTGGGGCCAGATGAGCCCGGCTGCGGCGGAGAGGCCGGTGCCGCGGGCGGCGAGGCCGTCCGGGTAGGCCCCGTCACCGTCGGTGGGCGTTGCGTTGACCCACGCGGCCCTCCAGGTGCCCTTGTCGGACACCGCCCGCCAGAGCTCGTACACGCACCCGGCCGTCCGGTCCAGCACGACCAGGTGGCCGTCGTCGCGGCTGTCCGGGACGGCGACGTCGGGGATGGGCACCGCCGGGAGCGTCCAGCCACCAGCGACGAACGAATCATTGGGCTGGATGCTGATGCGGTAGCGCGGGGTGCTCGCGTCCGCCTCGTAGACCGGGACCGTGAAGCCGTTCACCGACACGACCGGCCGCTCCTTCGGCTTGTCGTCGTCCGTGCTCACCATCAGCTGGCGGACGTACTCGGCCGAACGGGGGTCGATCGCGGCGCCGGCGGGCACGGGCTGGTGCCAGACGCTGCCGGAGCCGGCGAACAGGTCGGACCCGTCGGGGCCCGTGATCGGCCCGGCGTGCACCGGCGGAGGGTCGGCGCAACCGGCGAGCGCGGGCCCGGCGACCAGGGCCATTCCGGTGACGAGCGCGAGCAGCCTGCGGCTCCGCAGCGATCCAGCACCCGCAGCCCTCATCGGGATTCCTTCGCCTCGCCGGTCACGGCGGCCACGGTACCCACCCGGCTCAGAGCGTCCGGCACATGAGGGTTCGCGCTGCTCCCGGTGTCCAGGTGGATGCATCGCAAGGCGCCGCCCGCAGCCAATACCGGGTTGTATTTGCAAGGGCGGCAACGCCGCGAGGCGTCCGCCTGGGCACCGGGAGCACGGACCCTCATGTGCCGGGCGCTCTTGGTGAGCCGGGGGGCGGCAAACTGAACCCGTCCGCGTGGCATCCACACCATCGGCGTTCTCGTTGTTAGGCTGAATGGGCGTGCCGGTCGTCGATATGTTCACGGCGTGTCGCCGACATGGGGGGTTGTCACCCGTTTGCGGAGCAACCCGTTGGCACACTGAGGGCCTCTCGGGGGAGAGACCGCCGGCGCACGGGATCGGCCGGCCACACGAAAGGGACAGGACGCGTGACTCGACACCGGGCGCCCGTGGCGCCCGCGGGCCGGCCGAGCCGCCGCCATTCGTCTCGCCGTGCCGACGACACCGGCGAGGCTGCCCCCGATCTCGTCGGCACCATCGTCGCCGACGCGATCAGTGTCGGCGGCGACAGAGCCCCTGACGAGTCGGGCGCCACCACCGCCCTCCTCGATCGGGACGCGTCCGATCTCGATCCCGATACCGGCGGCGCCATCGTCGTGCAGGACGCGCCGAGTCACCGCAGCCCCGCGGCCCAACGCTTCCGCGGCCGCCGCCAGCTGGTGTTCTCCGCGGTGTCGGCGCTCTGCGTTGCCGGGCTGGTCGGCCTCTTCGTCAACGTGGGCGAAGGCCCGCGGTCCGGCGGTGTCGACTCCACAGGATTCGACGTGTTCGGCTACACCCCCGATCCGGCCGAACTGCCGCGCACCCTGCTCGATCCGCCGTCGATCGACGGGCCGTCGCCGGGCCAGGCCGCCGCCACGGGGGTCAACGGCAACGGTCTCGGCGACGCGGTCGGACGGGGCGTCGCCGCCGTCTTCAACGGCGCCAACAGCCCGTGGGTCCAGCGCGCCGGCGGTGCCATCGACCCCAACTCGTCGTCCATGGTGGCGGGGCTGTCCGGCGAGAAGTTCCAGATGTCGACCGGGATGTGGACGGTGCCGGTGTACTACGCCGACGCCAGCACCCCGCGCCACGACGTGCCGATCACCGCCGGCTGGACCGAGTTCAGCTCGCTGCAGAACGTGCCCGTCCCGGCGAACGCCAAGCCCGACCCGTCCGAGGACGCGCACCTCACGATCATCGACCGGTCCAACGGCTGCGTGTACGACTTCTGGGGCGCTTCCGGCAGCGGCGGCAGCCTGTCGGCCAAGCTCGGCAACGCGATGCCCGCCAACTCGACCGGCGTCGACCCGGGCGGGCTCGGCGCCCGCGCGTCCGGGTTCTCCGGTGCCGCAGGCCTCGTCACCTACGAGGACATGAAGAAGGGCTCGATCGACCACGCGCTCGTCTTCGCCTACCCGAAGACCCGCTCCGGCGGGCCCGTCTCGCCGGCCACCAAGAGCGACGGCTCCACCGGCGGCGACGACGCCATCCCGCAGGGCGCGCGCCTGCGGCTCGACCCGTCGGTCAACCTGGGCAGCCTGGGGCTCAACCGCTACGAGCTGATGATCGCCCGCGCCATGCAGCAGTACGGGATGATCCTCGGCGACACGAGCGGCGGCTTCACGATCTACGCCCAGCACCCGCAGAGCGTGCCCGGCGGCACCTACGGGGGGATGCTCCCGGACAACACGTGGGTCGATCTCAGCAAGATCCCTACGGATAAGCTGCAGGTCATGAAGATGGGTCCGCAGAAGGACAACGCGTCCGGCACCGTCGGCAACCGCTGCAACGGTCACTGACCCGCACGCCGAGCCTCCGTTGAACGATCCTGTGAACGGGCACGTCGTCGTCCTGCACCCCGGCGAGATGGGGGCCGCGGTGGGCGCCGCCGTCGTCCAGTCGGGTGCGCGCGTCGTGTGGAGCGCCGACGGTCGCAGCCGGGCCACCGTGGAGCGGGCCGAGAAGGCCGGGCTGATCCGCGTCGAGAGCCTCGCCGACGCCCTCGACGGCGCCGCGACCGTGCTCTCGGTCTGCCCGCCCGTTGCCGCCGACGCGACGGCCGACGCGGTGCTGGCACTCGGGTTCACGGGCACGTTCGTCGACGCCAACGCCGTCGCGCCGGATCGGGCCCGGCGGATCGGTGAGCGCGTGGCCGCCGCCGGTGGTACGGCTGTCGACGGCGCCCTGTTCGGCCCGCGCACCAACCGGCCGGGCTCGCGGTTGCTCCTGTCCGGTGCCGGTGCGCCGGCGGTGGCGGCGCTCTTCGGCGCCGAGGCCGGGGTGACGGCCGTCGTGCTCGCCGGCGACGTCGGCGCGGCCAGCGCCTTGAAGATGGCGCACTCGACGTTCCAGAAGGCGGCCCGCCCGCTGGCAGCGCTGGCGTTCGCGCTGGCCGCGGAGCACGGCGTCACCGAGGAGCTGCTGGCGGAGGCGGAGGGCACCGGCTCGCCGCTCGCCGAGCCCCGGATGGTGTCGGTGGCGGCCTCGAAGGCGTGGCGCTGGGAGCCGGAGCTCCACGAGGTGGTGGCGACGCTCGACGCGAGCGACCTGCCGTCCGGCATGGTGGCCGAGGCCGCCGCGCTGCTCGCGGTCTGGGAGCCGATGCGCGACGACCGTTCCGCGCCCCTGGAGGCAGCGCTCGCGGCCCTGCGGAGGGTCAGCCCGCCCGAGTGAGGATCCGCTCCCGGGCCCGGCGCACGGCGACCCCGGAGCGGTGCACGGCCCGCGCCACCGCGGGCACCGGGTCGTCGCCCGCGAAGTAGGCGAACGTCTGCGGGGCCGCGAGGCTCCGCAGCCACCCGACGAAGCCGAGCTCGCCGCGGGCGGCGAGGGCCCGGTAGGCGCGGAAGTCGTTGGACGGGTACAGCAGGTGCAGCCCGCGCCGGTACGTGCCGGGCAGCGTGATCGGGTCGCCGATCAGGCGCCGGTAGACGAACTGCGCCAGGTCGAGGCCGGCCGCGGCGACGAGCGGGTTCGCCGCGGTGAACCGCGCGTTGCACTCGATCAGCTTCAGCGTGCCGTCGCGGGTGTCGCGGATGAACTCGGCGTTGGCGAGCCCGCGGAGCCCGACGTGCTTGAACAGCCGCAGCGAGACGTCCTTGACCTCGGGGTTCCAGTCGGTGGCGTGGTGCGAACCGACACCCATGCCGGGCGGGTTGCGGCGGATCACGCGCTTGGTGAAGTCGAAGCACGGCGAGCCGGACTCGTCGAGGTAGGTGTAGTAGCTGCAGAGCTGCTCGTCGGAGCCCGGGATCTGCTCGACCAGCATCACGGCCAGCCCGCGCTCGGTGAGCTCGCCGTGGTGGCGCCGCAGCTCCGCCTCGTCGGCGACGATCCGGAACTTCGACAGCCCCGGGAACATCGCCTGGTACAGGTGCGACAGCAGCGGCTTGACGATCATCGGGTAGACGTAGTCGGCGGTGTGCGCCTCGAGATCGGCGGCGGTGTCGATGCGCCAGAACTTCGGTGTGGGCACCCCGGCCTTGCGCGCCAGCTCGTAGGTGGAGAGCTTGTCCAGCAGCGCCCGCTGGGCGGTGACGTCGGAGATGTCGAGCACGTAGCGGCGCAGCAGCTCGTCGCGGTGGTCGAGCAGCACGGTGAGGCCGACGTCGCTCGCGGCGAGCACGACGGCGCCGTGCAGGTGCTCGGTGGCCGGGCCCAGCAGGACCTCGGCCCACGTCTCCTCCGGCTCACCGGCCGGCACCGCGACGGGGTGCAGGTAGCGCGAGCGGCCGATGAAGCTCGGAACCCCGATGCCGTGCACCTCGACTCCGGCCCGGCCGAGGCTCCGCGCGATGGACAGCGCGTTCGAATCGCCGCCCAGGACGATGACGGGGGGTCGGGACGGATCCATGGCTCCTCAGCCGGCAGTGGTCGGGCGGTCGATCCCCGCCTCGAGCGGCAGGTCGGAGATCGGGTCGGGCTCAGCGCCGGTGATCGGGCAGTCGTGCTCGGCGAGGTAGTCGTCCACCCAGGCGTTGGAGAAGTTGCCCTTGCGGACCTCCGCCAGGTAGGAGGTGACGCCCTTGGTGTGACGAACGAGGCGTTCGAGAAGTTCCTCCGCCACCTGCTGGGGCACGATCACGACCCCGGCGTCGTCGCCCACGACGATGTCGCCGGGGTTGACCACCACACCGCCGCACGCCACCGGGAAGTTGATCTCACCGGGGCCGCGGTGCAGCGGCCCGACGGGCGTGGTGCCGCGGGCGAACATCGGGTAGTCCAGCTCGCGCACCGCGGGCAGGTCGCGCATGAGCCCGTCGACGACGAAGCCGGCGATGCCGCGGTGCATCGCCTTCATCGCGACGGTGTCGCCGATGACCGCGTTGTTGCGGCCGGCGCTCGCCGCCACCACGACGACGTCGCCGGCGTGCGCGACGTCCAGCGACTTGTGGACCATCAGGTTGTCGCCCGGGAAGGTGCGGACGGTGGTCGCGAGCCCGACCGTGGGACGGCCGCCGCCACTCAGGCAGACGATCTCGGAGTCGAGCGCGTACAGGCGGTTGAGCAGGTCGGAGATCTCCGGCGTGGCGTACTGCTCGAAGGCCTTGACGATGCCCGCGTCCAGGCGCGGGAAGTCGGTCCGGATACGGAAACCCGGCCCTGGGTGGATGGCCGCCGATCGCGGCGGTTTGGCCCCTTCGGTGGCTTCGCGCAGGTTCCCCATACGGGGCATTGTTGACCACCACGGGCGGGCGGCCGTCACCGGGAGGTGTGACAGACTCGCAGCCGCCTAGGGGTGCCGCAGCGCCTAGGGGGCGCGGGCCACGGACACCATGAGAGGACCTGCTCAGGATGAAGATGTTCACGTTCGACCCGGCGGAGCACCGCGCCGCCTACGCCGAGCAGGGCTACGTCCACATCCGCGAGGGGATCACTCCGGAGTTCCACGCCTACCTCCTCGCCTACGTCGAGAAGGAGCTCAACGCGCACCTCCTCGACGACTACGCGATCGCGGGCAAGAAGGAGCAGGCGCTCTTCGACTTCCCCGACGCCGAGGAGAGCCAGTCGGAGCTGTTCGACTCCATCTCTGCGATGTGCGGGCTGGTGCGCGAGCGCATGGTGCTGTCGGAGCGCCACATCCAGGCCTACGAGCCGAACGCCGACCCGGAGCCGCACGCGCACAAGGACCGCTACCCGTCGCAGGTGTCGGTCGGGCTGTCGATCACGATCCCGTCCGAGTCGCGGCTGGTGCTGTACCCGCACGACCAGCGGGAGATCAACCCGTTCAGCAAGGCGGCCGAGTACAACCGCTACCTCCAGCCGGAGGACAAGCCGGAGAACACGCTGCCGGCCGCGCGCGAGGTCGAGCTCGCCGACACCGAGCGCGACGTCGTCATCTTCCCGGGCTCCACGACCTGGCACCTGCGCCGCCGCGCGGCCCGCTCGGTCAACGTCTACTTCAAGATGAACGACTTCGGCTGCGACCCGCTGGGCGAGGACCTCACCACCGCCGCCGTCCGCTCGGCGACCCAGGCGGGCCTGGCCTCCTCCGGCGTCGACGCGCTGGTGCCCGTCGTGTCCCGCCGCCTCGACACGGTCGCGCGTGTGTTCACGCGCAACGACTGGCAGGAGATCCTGCAGGCGCGCGTGTACGGCGAGGAGCCGGTGGGCGTCACCGAGCTGCAGTTCGCGGTGCTGCGCGACCTCGGCGCCGAGGTGCCGCTCGCGGAGGTGGCGGAGAAGCTCGCCGGGCCCGACCGCTCTGCGGCCGAGGTGCGGGCGGCGATCCTGCGCCTCGCGGAGATCGGCGCCGTCGATCTCCTGCAGGCCTGAGTCCCGCACCGTGACCGCGCCGCGGCGGATCGCCTTCGTCGAGTTCACCCCGTCCGGGGGGCTGTTCCAGTTCTCCGCGCAGCTGGCGGGCGGCATGGCCGCCGTCGGCGACGAGGTGCACTTCTACACCGGACCCGACCCCGAGCTGGGGGCACAGCACCCCGGGGTGACGGTGCACGCGGTGCTGCCCACGTGGCATCCCGCCGACACCGAGCCGGTCGGCAAGGTGCTCAAGAAGGTCCGCCGCGTGCTGCGCGCCGGCCAGCTCGCGCTGGCCTGGGTGAAGGCGCTCTGGCTGCTCGTGCGGCTGCGCCCCGACGCCGTCATCTGGTCGTCGTGGCGGTTCAGCATGGACGCCGGGGGCGTGCTGGCGGTGCGGCGGCTGCTGCCGAAGGCGGCGCTCGCGCTCGTCGCGCACGAGCCGGTGCCGCGGGTGCGCTCCGACACCACGAAGGAGCGACACGGCCGCGTCCTCGATCCGGCGCTGACGAAGGCCTGGCAGAGCATCGACGCGGTGTTCGTGCTGGGCGAGGCCGCGAAGGCGCGGGCGATCGAGCGCTGGGCGGTCGCCTGCCCGGTGGTGGTGATCCCGCACGGCGACGAGGCCGCGCTGCGCGGCGCCGGGCCGCTGCCCTCGGCGGCCGAGACCGACCCGGTCGTGCTGTTCTTCGGCGCCTGGACCGCGTACAAGGGCATCGACCTGCTCTTCGACGCCGTGCCGGCGGTCAAGGAGCAGGTGCCAGACGCGCGGTTCGTCGTCGCGGGCTCCGTACTGGGCGTGGACGGGCCGGGGCTCACCGCACGTGCGCGGGCCCTGGGTGTCGACGCCCGGCCCGGCTACGTCGCGACCGAGGACATCCACGGGTTGTTCGCCGACGCCCGCGTGGTCGTCACCCCGTACCGGCGGGCCACGCAGAGCGGCGTCGTGCACCTCGCCTACACGTTCGAGCGCCCGGTCGTGGCGACGGCGGTCGGCGACATCCCGTCCGTCGTCCAGGACGGCGTGACGGGCCTGCTGGTGGCCCCGGACGACCCCGCGGCACTGGCCGAGGCGCTGGTGGCGGTGCTCGCCGATCCGGCGCTGGCCGGGAAGCTGGGTGCCGCAGGTGCCGCTTGGCTGGCCGAGGTCGCGTCCTGGCCGGTCGTCGCGCAGCAGGTCCACGACGCGCTGGAGACGGGGCTCACAGCGCGCCGCCGATAGTTGGGCGGCTCCTAGCGTCACCTTGCCGTCCGTTTGCTTGCTCCGCGCACACACTGGGGGCATGAGCGAAGCAACGGGACAGCTCGATCGCAGCCCCCACCTCCGGGACGTCCGGCGGGCCGGTCGGGCACTGGTCGCGCAGCGCGCTGCGCGCCAAGCTCTCCCCGTCCGCACGGGCCGTTCAGGCCCGCCGCGACGCCTTCCACCAGCAGCTCTGGCTCTCCGCGGCCGACCGCCTCGGCATGCGCGCCGACGCCACCGGCGGCTCGGCCGTGACGGTGCAGCTCCCCGACCGCCCGTTCTCGATCAGCCGCGGCGGCAGCACCATCGAGGACGCCGCTGCCCTGGAACGGGCCGGCGACAAGGAACGCACTGCGCACGCGCTGACAGCGCACGGCATCCCCGTCCCCGAGCACGTTGTGACCACCCTGGGCACCCTCGACGAGGTCGAGCCGTTCCTCGCCCGCTGGGGAACGGTCGTGGTGAAGCCCGCCCGCGACACCTCCGCCGGCCGCGGCGTCACCACCTCCGTGCGCGACGCCGCGACCCTGCGCACCGCCGCCGTGGCGGCCGCCGCCGCCGGTTCCCGGGCCGGGCGCACCAGCCGCTCCGGGCCGCCTCTTCGGACGCCTGCGGGCCAAGTACCGCGACCTCGCCGACGTGCCGCTGCTCGTCGAACGGCAGGTCCTCGGTGCCAACTACCGGCTGCTCTACCTCGACGGGGAGCTGATCGACGCGGTGCGCCGCGCCATGCCCACGGTCGTCGTCGGCGACGGCGTCAACACCGTCCGCGGGCTCGTGCAGCGAGCGGCCGCCGAGCGCCAGGCCTCGCCGGTCGAACGCGGTGGGCTCGCCCTCACCATCGACGAGGACATGCGGATCACGCTCGCCGAGCAGGGTCTGAGCCTGGGCTCGGTGCCCGCCGCGGGCACCGCTCGTCATACTGAAGACCGCCGTCAACGAGGGCGCGATCAGCGATCAGCAGCCCGCGTGGCCGCAGCTGTGCGCCGACGTCGTCGAGCAGGGCGCGCAGGCTGCGCGACTGGTCGGCGGCCGACTCGTCGGCGTCGACGTCATCACGCCCGACCCGTCGGTGTCGCTCGCCGCGGCCGGCGGGGTGGTGCTGGAGGTCAACACGACGCCTGGTCTGGCCTACCACTACCACGGCAATCCCGGCGGCGTGGACGTCGCGACGGTGGTCCTCGCGCGGCTCGCCGGGGTGCGCGTCTCCGCTTCCTGAGGGTCTGTAACCCTGTCTCCGTGAGCATCTTGTGCTACCACTCGGTGACCGACGGCTGGGATGACCCGGTGTCGGTGGAGACCTCCGACTTCGACCAGCAGTGCGCGATCCTGCAGCGCAGCACCACCGTCGTGCCGCTCAACGGCGTGCTCGACCGGCTGGCGGCAGGTAGCGACTCCCCGTCCGGCACCACCGTGCTCACCTTCGACGACGGGTTCGCCGACTACGCCGAGCACGCCGTGCCGATCATGGAGCGGCACGGCCTGACGGCCACGATGTACATCGTCGCCGGGTCGCTGCAGCCCGGCGGCATCTCCGTCGACTGGATCCGCGGCCTCGACGCCGCCGACGCACCTGCGCTCATGAGCCCGGAGCAGATCCGCGAGCTGCACGACCGCGGCTGGGACATCGGCAGCCACACCATGCGCCACTCCGACATGCCGACGCTCACCGAAGCGGAGTGCCTCGCCGACTTCACCGAGTCGAAGCAGCTGCTGGAGGACCTCCTCGAGGCCCCCGTCACCACGCTGGCCTACCCGTTCGGGCACCACGCCCCGCACGTCCGCCGGGCCGCCCAGCAAGCCGGGTACCGTGTGGCTGTAGCGCTGCCGGAGGGGCCTGAGGAGGCCGGTCCGTTCAGCGTCCCGCGGACGGGGGTCTACCGGGGCAACCCGGCATGGAAGTTCCGCGTCAAGAACAGCGAGTGGTACGCGCGGATCCGCACATCGTCGCTCTACCAGCGGGTGGCAGGCCGCGCCTGAGGGGAACGCGATGTCACGCACCGACCAACTGGCGACACTGCTGCAACGCACCCGGCTCGACCGGCTGGCCAGACTCTCGTGGCGCGGGCTGCTGGTGCTGAACTACCACCGGTTCGGCCGGCCGTCCGACGCCGACGATCCCGATCTCTACAGCTGCACGCCGGAGGACTTCGCCGAACAGGTGCGGCTGCTGGCCGACCGGTTCGAGATCGTCCCTGCCGGCAGCACCGAGTGGCAGCACGGCGGGCCCGCCCGCCGGATCGCCATCACCGTCGACGACGGCTACGCCGACCAGATGCTGGCCGCCGAGATCCTGGCCGCGCAGGCTGTGCCCGGCACGTTCTTCGTCACCACAGGGTTCGTCGACCGGCCGCACCACGCGTGGTGGGACGAGATCGCGTGGCTGACCCGACAGCCCGTCGACCTGCCGGCCTCGCAATGGTTGCCCGACGGGCTGCACCCCACGTCGGCGACGCAGTTCCGCAAGGCCGTCAACGCCGCGTACAAGGCCCGTGCCGGCACGCAGGGCGACGAGTTCCTCGACGCGCTCGCCGGCTGGACCGGCCGCCCCCGGCTCGACCAGGAGAAGGCCACCGACAGCTGGATGACCTGGGAGGACGTGCGCAAGCTGCGCGGCATGGGCATGGAGGTGGGCGCGCACAGCGTCACCCACCCGGTGCTGGCCACGCTCTCGCCCGAGCGGCAGGCCGAGGAGGTCACCGGCTCGGTCGAGCGGCTGCGGGCCGAGCTCGACGAGCAGGTCGACCTGTTCGCCTACCCCGTCGGCGCGAAGGTCAGCTTCGACGAGCGCACCCGCGCGATCATGGCCGAGAGCGGCATCCGCCGGGCGTTCAGCTTCTACGGCGGCGTCAACGACCGCAGCGGTGGCCACGACCAGTTCGACATCGCGAGGGCCGGCGTCTTCTCGGGCCACACCCCCGCGGTGGTGGCAGCGATGGGTGCACTGCCCGGGGTGCTCTGCTCGCCGGCGAAGCACGCATAACGACCGCTCACGCACACCGTGGTGTGCTCGCGCACATGGTCGACCGCAATGCCGGTTAGTTTAGGGCAGCGGCACGGGAGATGATCTTGACTCTGGGTGGGTCGGGATAGCGGGTCTGGCGATGATGCTTGCGCTTTTTGGGCATCTTGGTGGTTCGGAGTCGAGTGACGACGCGCGGGTAGCTTCGGTGGCGGCGTTGACCGAGGCGACGGTCAAGTATCTCGGCGGTGGTTTCGGCGATCCCGATGCGCAGTCGGTCAGGGGGAAAAACCCGCCTGGTTATCGACCTGGCGGCGTAGCACTCGGATTGTCCGCATGAACGAAATGCGGTCAGGGTCTTCTTCGGCGTCGTCTGCGGCTTCGCGCATGAAACTTCGGGCCGCGAAGTGGACGAGCAACAGCGCCCAGATCTCTTGGCGGACGAGTTCGGGTGTACGCGACCGAAGCAGCCGAGTGGGCGCCATCTGATGAACCTCGATCTCGTCGAGGGTGAGCTCGAACTCCCAACGTTCCTGATAGAGCGCAGCGAGTTCAACGGCCGTCGCAAATGTCGGGTCGAGGATGGTGGTCATCACCCGGATTCGTTCGGCATCGCCACTTCGGTTGGGTATCGTGTACTCAGCGACCCGCACCGGGATGCGCACCTCATCGGGGATGGGCTTCCGACGCCCTCCGCCGCCTTTGAGGTGACGCGGAACAAGTTCCGACAAATATGACCCGTCCGTATGCGTGGCCAGGACGGGAAGCTTCAGATCGTTCTTGATCCGCCACAGCAAGTGGGCACCGGTCGCCGCGGCCGCAGTCCACAGGTCGTAGCTGTAGAACCCCCGGTCGGCCAGCAGCAGCATGCCGCGCTCCAGCGACGGGAACAACTGGGACAGCAGCTCTCGCTCGTCGGAGTCGGCAGCCCCGTCGAACACGGCATCGACGATCGCATGCGTACCGCATTCGCCCAGACCGACCAACCGCAACTGTGGAAACGGACCCTTGTTGCGGCCGTGTCCGAACGCCTCGGAATTCGCTGGCGTCTTCGGCGCGTCCATCACGACACCGTCCACGGCCATGAGCCGTAATCCATGGAACCAGGCGCCCACCGTGCCTGGCCGGGCGATCGGCCGGGCGACCCGATCGAACAGCTCGGCCAACGGTGCTTCACCGATGCGTTGGCGCGCCTGGGTTACCGCACTGCTCGTCGGTACCTGCCAAGCATCTGTCCAGGTCCCGAGAAACCGCAGCCCGTTCACCAGGCGACGCAGAACCTCCTCGTACGGTTCCTGGCAGAACAGGCACAGCGCGAGCACCAGGTAAACGACAACACGGTCCGGCAGGATCCGGTTCCGTCGAATCACACCTTCCGGAGGACGTGCCGAGCTGGAAACAACCTCATCGACAAGATCTCGATCAAAGATGCGAGTCAGCACCCCGATGCTAATACCATCGGTGAACCTACGTCCGGGCGCGGTCGCTGACTCTGACACCCCATCAAAGTAATCACTGGACACTTTCTATTGGAGATGCCACGCCGATGTACGGCGCGATATCTTCGCGCCGATCCACCCAAACTCCAGCGGCAGCGAGTGCGGCCGGGGCCCAGCCGAGGCTCAGCGGCGCAGCCTCGCCGCGGGTGCCAAACTAACCGGCATTGTGGTCGACCGTGTGCGTGAGCACCCGAAGGTGTGCGTCAGGCGCGGAGGCGACGGGCCGCGTGGACCCCGGCTCGCGCCAGTCGCTTCGCTCTGCGCGGCAGCGAGGCCGCCACGGGTGCGTCCACCGAGCCCGTGACGACCGTGAGCTCGCCGGTCTTCGTGGCGTCCTTGTAGTCGTGCTGGCCGCGGCCGAGATCGACCATGCCGACGCCGTGCGCGGCCGCGCCCTCCAGCAGGTGCAGCAGCACGAGGATGCCCGGGGAGTACTTGCCGTACTCCGGGTCGTAGGCCGGGAACCACCACGACAGCACCGACTCCGAGTGGATGCCCGCGTGCGCGGCCACCGGCACGTCACCGGCCCACAGCACCGACAGCGCACCGGCGCACGCCGGATCCTTGCCCCGCATCAGCGCGCTGACCAGCGCCACGATGCCGGGATCGGCGAAGCGGTCCCACTCGTCGAGCTGGGCGTACTGGCCCGACTTCCAGCGCATCAACGACCGCAGCGCGGCCTCGTCGGTGGAGGCGAACTCGAAGCGGACCTCGCCGACCTCGCGCTCCATCTTGCGCTGCTTGCGGAACATCGACGCGAGCCACTTCTTCGACCGTCCGCGGACGGCCTCGAGGTACGGCTCGTACCCGTCGGGCATCGCGACGACGGGCGAGCGCTCGCGGCGCAGCCGGTACGCGCCGTCGGGCACCTGCTCGTCGAGCAGGGTCTCGAAGTCCCAGCCGGCCAAGCCGGCGGCCCGCAGCGCGGCGCCCACGGGCACGTCGGCGCCGGCGGCGAGCGTCCAGCCCTCGCAGTCGGTCAGACCAGACCCGATCGGCCGGGCGACCCGCCCGTGCTCCTCGATCGCGAGGAACCCGATCGTCTGCCCGGCGTCCTCGGCGACGAGCACCCGTGCGGCGGGTCGCACCTCACCGACGGCGAGCGCGTACTCCGGCGCGAGGAAGGGGTTGTGCGGGCCCGGCGTCGCCGCGGCGAGCTCCCGCCAGCGCGTCAGCTCGGTGCTGCCCAGCTCGGCGGGGCGGACACTGGTGCAGCGCACGGGAAGCACTCCTCGGGATCGACGGCTGGGGGATCGACGGCGGGGCCGCCCGGAAGTCTCACACGCCCCGGAGAGGGGCGGCGCATCGCCCGGCCGACGGCCGACCGGGCATCATGGAGCCGATCAGCGGAGGGAGGCCGACGTGCGCAAGCGGATCGTGTGGCTCACCGTCGCCGCCGCCGCGGTCGCCATCGGCCTGTTCGTGATCCCGCTCGCGCTCATCGCGGAGCGGTTCTACATGAATGAAGAGGTCTTCGAGCTGGAGCGGCAGGCCAACTCGGTGGTCTCCGACGTCAGCGCCGACGTCCAGCGGGGACGCGCACCGAACCCGGCGTGGATCAACGACGAGATCGACGCCGCCGTCTACAACGTGCGCGGCGCCAAGATCGCGGGGGACGGCCCGGCGTTGGCCGACGACACGGTGCGCCAGGCCCTCGACAAGGGCGACGTCAAGCACTCCGACGAGAACCTCCACGAGCTCGTCGTCGCGATCCCGATCTTCCACGACGGCGACGTCGAGGCCGTCGTGCGCGCCACCCGCAGTGGGGAGGACGTGATCGAGAATCTCGCCTACCGCTACGCGCAGATCGCGGTGCTCGCCGTCGTCGCCGTGCTGGTCACCTGGCTGCTCGCGTGGCGGCAGGCCGCGAAGCTCGGCGGCAGCGTCGAGGACCTCTCCGAACGCGCGCTGCGGCTGGGCGACGGCGACTTCACCACCGAGGACCACGTCACCGGCATCCCGGAGATCGACGAGGTGCGCTCGGCCCTCAACGCCACCGCCACCCGGCTGGACGCCCTGCTGGCCCGTGAGCGCGCGTTCTCCGCCGAGGCGTCCCACCAGCTGCGCACCCCGCTGACCGGCCTGCAGCTGCGCCTGGAGGCGGCACTGCGCTCCGGTCGCGCCGACCACACCCCGGCCATCCTCGCCAGCCTCGCCGAGGTCGACCGCCTCGAACGCACCATCACCGACCTGCTCGCGCTCGCCCGCGGCACCCGGCTGAAGGGCACCCTCGACCTCACCGGCCTGCTCACCGAGGTCGACCAGGTGTGGGGCCCGCGGCTGGGCAGCCAGCAGCGCGCGCTGCGCATCCACGTCGAGGACGACCTCCCGCTCGTCGAGGCATCGACGGCCGCCATCCGGCAGGTCCTCACCGTGCTGATGGGCAACGCCGTCGAGCACGGCCGGGGCACCGTCACCGTCACCGTCCGCGACATCGAGGACGCCGTCGCGATCGACGTGGCCGACGAGGGCAGCGTCTCCGAAGGCGCCGGGCAGGACCTGTTCGACCGCAGGGAACCCGATTCCGACGGTCACGGCATCGGGCTCGCGCTGGCCCGGCGGCTGGTGGAGGCCGAGGGCGGCCGCCTGCAGCTGCGCTCGCCCAACCCCACCACGCTCACCACGTTCCTGCCCGTCACGGCGCCGCCGCTCCCCGAGAGCACCACGAACGGTGTGCCGAGCACCCCCGAGCGCGGCATCCAGGGCGTCCTGCAGCTGCCGTCCGGCTGGACCCGCCCCTGATCGGGAACCGTAGGCTGATCACGTGGCCCGCATCCTGCTCGTCGAGGACGATCCGACGATCGGCAAGGTTCTCGAGTCGAGCCTCGCCTCGACCGGCAACCAGACCACCTGGGTCACGCGCGGCCGGCAGGCGCTCGACTTCGCCGCCGCGGGCCCCGTCGACCTCGTGCTGCTCGACCTCGGGCTGCCCGACATCGACGGCATCGACGTGTGCCGGCGGATCCGCTCGCTGCAGCCCGGGTGCGTCGTCGTCATGCTCACCGCCCGACAGGACGAGATGGACGTCGTCGTCGGGCTGGAGGCCGGCGCCGACGACTACCTCACCAAACCGATCCGGCTCGGCGAGCTGCTGGCCAGGGTGCGCGCGCACCTGCGTCGCGGCGGCGCCAACGCCGTGCCGGCCGGGGTGGCGGTGTTCGGCGGGCTGACCGTCGACACGGGCAGCCGGCGCGTGCTCGTCGGCGACCGCGAGGTGCCGCTGCGCGCCAAGGAGTTCGACCTGCTCTCCAGGTTGGCCGCAGAGCCCGGCGTGGCGCTCTCCCGCGCGACGCTGATGGCCGACGTCTGGGACGACCACTGGATGGGCTCCACCAAGACGCTCGACGTGCACGTGGCTGCGCTGCGCCGCAAGCTCGAATCGGCCGCGGCGGAGGCGGGACCGGTCACCGCACCGTTGCCCCGCATCGTCACGCTCCGCGGGTTCGGCTACCGGCTCGAGGACTCCTCCGCCGAGGGCTGACTACCGCCCACCGCTCCAGCAGGACAGGCCGTCGTTTTTTTGCCGTCCGATAACCCACCGCGAGACAAGATGGACGTCGGCCGCTCCCCAACCACCCCGCCCGGGTGTCGCCCGGCCCGGTCCCCTCGTTCACCCGAAGGGATCGCAGAGGACCCGTTCGCGGTGTTCGGTGATTACCGTCGCCGCACGAGTCCCGACCGTGCACGTCCCCGGAAGGATCAGCGAGACCCGTGAGCGCACAGCGAGTGACCGACACCGGCCGCGCGGCACGCCGCCGCGCCGCCCGCCACAAGGGCCGGTCGCTACAGGCCGGACTCGGTGGAGCGCTCGTCGCCGGCGTCGCTCTGTTCGCGCTCGGCCTGCAGAACGCCACCCCCGCTCCACTGGCCGACCTCTTCGACACCAGCCGCACCCGCTCCGTCGCCGACCAGCACGCCGTCGAGGAGCCCGCAGCCGACCCCGACGCCCAGATCGCCCCCGCGCTCGCGGCACCCGCTCCCGAGCAGGCACCCCCGGCCGTCGAGCCCGAGAAGCCCGTCGGGCCCGTCGCGCCGCCCGCGCCGTCGATGCCGACCGGTCCCGTGATCAACGTCGCGAAGGGCGGCTCGATCTCGGCCGCGCTCGCCAAGGCCAAGCCCGGCGACACCGTGCTCGTCCCCGGCGGCACGTACTCCGGCGGTCTCGACATCGGCGTCAACGGCGCACCCGGCAAGCCCATCACCATCCAGGCGGTGCCCGGCCAGAAGGTCACCATCACCGGCGGTGGCGGCGGCAACGGGCTCGTCGATCTCGGCGGCCGCTCCAACATCACGATGATCGGAATCTCGGTCAAGGGCTCCGGCAGCCACGGCATCTTCGCCCAGGGCGCCAAGAACATCGTGCTGCGCGACTGCGAGGTCGCCGACTCCCAGGACGGCGGCATCGTCTTCCTCGAGTCGTCCAACATCAAGGTCCAGCGCTGCGACATCCACGGCAACAACGCGCGCGGCACCAGCGCCTCCAACGAGGCCATGAGCTTCGACCACACCGACAACTTCGAGATCAGCTTCTCGAAGGTGCACGGCAACGGCGAAGAGGGCATCGACGCGAAGTACGAGTCCAGCGCCGGCAAGATCTTCTCCAACGTCGTCGACGGCAACCGCGGGCCGAACATCTACGTCGACTCGGCCGAGGACGTCGAGGTCTTCAACAACACCGTCACCGGCACCACCGAGGATTCCAAGCCGGGCATCTCGATCGCCGTCGAGGATCTCTCCGACACCAGGCGCGCCGCCAACATCAAGCTGTTCAACAACGTGATCCGGGGCAACGCCGGTGGCGGCATCGGGTTCTGGACCGAGTCGAGCGGCACCTTCTCCGGGATCCAGATCCTCAACAACACGATCGTCAACAACGCGAAGACCGACCTGAAGTTCGACGGCGGCAACTTCAGCGGCACCAACATCCTGCGCAACAACATCCTCGGCTCCGCCGGCGGCACCGGCAGCTTCAAGTCCGACAGCAACATCATCGGCGGCATCAGCGGCCTGCTCGACAACGCGCTGAAGGTCGTCGCGGGCTCGAAGGCGATCGGCGCCGGCAACCCCGACGGCGCACCCATCTTCGACATCACCGGGGCCAAGAGGACCGGCGGCGTCGACATCGGCGCCTTCGAACATGCCGTCCCCGAGAACCCCGCCGCCGCGCTCACCGGGCTCGTCAACGAGATCCAGGCGGCCACCGGCCAGCTCACCGCCGGCCTCGCCACCGCCGTCCTCGGCTCGGCCACCCGCGCCCCCACGGACGCGTCGGACGCCCAGACGGCGGAACCGGCCCCTGCCGCACAACCGGACCCGGCCGCCCCGCCTCCCGCCGAACCCGCATCGGACAGCAGCGGCTACTGACCACCCGGCCGCAGCCTGGGACGTCGAGCTTCCCTCCGCCCCCGTGAGTGTGCGCTCTTGAGTGTTCTGTCTCGTTCGGCGCGAGCGGGGTTGTTGGTCGTGGTCCACCGCCTGGTGTGGCGCTTCCGGGGATCTTCACTGCATATCATGGTCGGCCTGGCAGCCGTACCCGACTTGCCACTTCCGTTGACTACCTCCACTCCATTTGCGTGCGTGCTCAACTGGCCGTGGTCCCGCCGTCGAACTCTTGTTCGATATCCTTTTCTTCGGTAGAATCAGGGCATGTCCAGGTCTCTCCTCACCGTGCAGCTCGCGGAGCGGGTTACACAACTCGAAGAGGAGAAGAATGCCGTCGCCGCACGGCAGGCCGACGCCATTCTTGCGCTCGGACGGGCCATCGCGGCCGAGCAGATCGACCGGGGAGTGGACGATCCGACGCAGGTGCAGCGGGTGGTCGCCAACCAGGTCGGTCTCGCCTGCCGGGTCTCCGCGCACCAAGGTGGCAAGCGGGTACGGATCGCGCGTGATCTGCACGCCGGCCACACCATGATCCGGGGGCTGTTCGCGGCCGGGATGCTCAATGAGCAGAAGATCGCGGTGATCACCGACGCCGGCTCCCACCTCGATCCTGATGAACGCGCTCAGGTTGATGAGCGGCTCGCCCAGCAGGGCATCGAAACCCTCGGCGTCCAACGCCTCCACGATCTCGCCAAAAAGATCGCCGCCGAGGTAGCCCCGGAGAAGTTCGAAGCCCGCACCCGCCGAGCCCGGTCCGGGCGACGGGTGACGGTACGGCGCTCGAACGAACCCGGGATGGCCGACCTGACCGCGCACCTGCCCGTTGAGCAGGCCGTGGCCTGCTACGCGGCAACGAGGTGTGGGTGAAGCCTGAGCCGGTGTTGCGCGGGCAGGGCCAGATCATGGCGGACACCCTGGTCGAGCGCCTCACCGGTCAAGCCACGGCCCAGGACGTCGACATCGCGGTCCACATCATGGTCCCGGTCGAGGCCCTGCTCGACCCGGACAGCCCGCTCCCGGCCGAGATCCCCGGCCACGGCCCGGTCCCGGTCGACCTGCTGGCCACCGGTGAGGGTCGCAAGACGTGGCGGCGGCTGATCATCCGCGACGGCATCGTCATCGGCGGCGACTCGGTCCAACGCAACTTCACCGGCGTCCTGGCCAACTTGATCAATATGCGCGACGGCGGCCGGTGCACCGCCCCGTACTGCGACGCTCTCATCGGTCACTACGACCACATCATCCGCCGGCGCCACGGCGGCCGCACCTCGTTCGACAACGGCCGAGGGCTCTGTATTTTCCACAATCATCTGCGAGAAATCGGCACCACAACCGGTCGACCACGCACGAAGCGGAAGCGAAGGCCGTCAACCGCAGTGGCAAGTCGGGTACGGCCGCCAAGTCGACCACATCATGCAGTGAAAAACCCGGGCAGCGCTGCAACCGAAGCGCGCTCATAAACCCGGTAACCCCGCTCGACTACAGCGATGCCGGGGACTCAAAAGCGTGGGCTGCGAGCGCGCAAGGGAAAGCTCGTAGCAGCGGCAACGGCCGCCACCCCGTACTAGACGGGAAGATCGAGGCCGCGGAGGTGCGCGCGGATCGACTCGGCCGCCGCCGGGTCGAGGTCGGCGAGGATCTCTCGCGCCTCCTGCCAGGCGCCGCGCGCTGCGCGCACGTTGCCGGAGCGGCTGTACAGCTCCCCGAGCACGGCGAGCGCGCTGGCCTCGCCGAACCGGTCGCCGAGCTCGCGGAACACCGCGAGCGCCTGGACCTCGCAGTCGATGGCCGCTCCGTCCTCGCCGCGACGCCGGTGGGTGTCGCCGAGGCAGGACAAGGTGTGCGCCTCGTAGCTGCGGTTGCCGAGTTCTCTGTGCTCCGCGAGGGCCTTCGTACCGAAGGACAGCGCCTCGTCGAGGTTGCCGAGTCTGCCGTGGTACCAACCGACGTCGGTGAGCGCGACCGCCATGCCGTTGCGGTGCGCGAGCTCCGAGAACAGGCGCAGGGCGTGCTGCGCGGACTCGAGCGCCTGCTCGTCGTGACCCTGCATGCCGTGGACGAGGTCGCGGTAGTGATGGGTCCATGCTTGCCCGACCAGGTCGCCGGCGGCCTCGGCCAGTGTGAGCGCGAGGTCGAGATGGAGATGCCCGTCGTCGAAGCGCTCGAGGTCGGCGTACGCGGACCCGAGGTAGCGATGGGCGCGGGCCTGCGCCGGGAGGTCGTCGAGCTGACGCGCGGCTTCCAGAGCCGCGTGCTGGGTGGCGACACGTTCTGGCCAGTAGCCCTGCCTGTGCAGGAAGACGAACAGCGTGCAGGCGAGCAGGTACGAGTGCCGCGGACTGGGTAGCCCGATGGCGGCGAGCAGCACGCGGCGTTCGGCCTGGAACCACGCGAGCGCGTGGCTCTGGTCGCGAACGGGTTCGGGCGGGACGCCACTCGGCAGCAGCTCGAGCGTCTCGCCGTGCTCGAACAGGTGCTGGTCCGCCGCGCAGGCCGTGTGCACGAGGTGGTCGAGCAGGCGATGTGTCGCGTCCCGCCGCTCGGCTTCGGTGTCGTGCAGGCGCGTCGCTTCGCGCGCGTACGCGCGGAGCAGGTCGTGGAACGCGTACCTCCCCGGCGCGTGCTCGATGATCAGGTGCGCCCGGCCGAGCTCGGCCAGCCGCCGGCGCACCTCGGCAGCGGGTCGGTCGGCCAGAGCCGCCGCTGTCGGCACGGTGACGTCCGGGCCTGGATGGAGCCCCAGCAGCCGGAACAGCCGGGCGGTCTCGGTGCTGAGATCGTCGTAGGACCAGGAGAAGACGGCCCGCACACTGCTTGCGGAGTCGCCGGCATCGAAGGCGTCGAGGTCGTCACCGGATTCGCGGAGCTGATCGGCCAACGCGGCGAGGGGGAACTCGGCCCGGGCGGCAGCGCGGGCCGCGACGATCGCCAGCGCGAGCGGCAGGCCGGCACACCGGTCGATCAGCTCCGCAGTGGCTCCCGGCTCGCCCGCGGAGCGAGCCGCGCCGACCTGCCGGACGAGCAACCGCTCGGCCTCGTCAGGCGTCAGCACGCCGAGGGACAGCGGCCTGGCCCCGTGGGCGGTGATCAAGCCTGGCAGCTCGTTCCGGCTGGTCACGAGCACGAGGCAGCCCGAAGTGCCCGGCAGCAAGGGGGTGACCTGGGCGATGTCGCGAGCGTTGTCGAGCACCACCAACGTGCGCGTGCCGGCCAGCAGGGAGCGGTAGCGGCTTGCTTGTGCATCGATGCTGGCGGGGATGCGTTGCGGCGGAACCTCCAGCGCGTCGAGGAAGAGGCGGAGCGCGTCCGCCGGAGCCACCGGCGCGGCGCCCGGGTCGAAGCCGCGGAGGTTGACGTAGAGCTGCCCGTCGGGGAACCGGGCGGCGACGCGGTGTGCCCAGTGGACCGCGAGGGCGGTCTTGCCGATGCCGGCGGCGCCGGCGATGGTGGAGATCACCACGGTCCGCGACGGCTCGTCGAGCCGGTCCACCAGCACGTCGAGCGCAGCGAGGACGTCGTCGCGTCCGGTGAATGCGTCGGTGTCGGCCGGGAGCAGCCGAGGGACGACGCGTTCTCGCTCGCGCGGCGCCGGTACCTCGAGCGACGTGTCCGCCAGCAGGCCCGCGTGGATGCGCTGCAGCTCGGGGCCCGGGTCGGCGCCGAGCTCGTCCGCGAGCCTGATCCGCACGGCCTCGTAGCGTTCCAGCGCCTCGGCCGGCCGGCGGAGGCGCTGCAACACGATCAGCAGGCGGGACCAGAGCGACTCGCGCAACGGATGGCTACCGGTGAGCTCGCGGAGTTCGCCGAGCGCGTCGCCGAGGTCGGTCTGCGAGCCGCTGGTCAGCCGGAGGTCGACGCGCCGCTCCAGTGCGGTCAGGTAGCGCTCCTGGAGGCGGACGGTCCGGGTCTGCTCGAGCCACTCCGACCGCATGCCGTCGAACGGCGAACCGCGCCACAGCGCGATGGCGCCGTCGAGCAGCGCGCGCTCCGCCGCCTCGTCCCGCACGGCCGCCGCGCCGTCGAGGAGCCGGACGAAGCGGAGGGCATCGACGTGATCCGGGTCGACGTCCAGCGCGTACCCGACACCGCGGGTGGCGATCACGTCGGCACCGAGCAGCCGGCGCAGGCGCTTGACGTTGCTCTGCACGTTGGGCCGTACGTCGACCGCGACATCCGCGCCCCAGACGGCGGTCGCCAGCCGATCGACGGAGACGACCTGCCCGGCCGACATGGCCAGCACCGCCAGCAGCACCGGGAGTCGGCCACCGGGGAGGTCGACCGGGTGTCCCGCGACCGAGACCCGCAGCGGGCCCAGTACCTCGATCACCACGGCCGGCACGCGATCATCGTATGGGTTTCAGCGTTCTTTCAGCGGCTTGTCGCAAGCAGGGTCTTGGCTGGTCCGCATCCAGATCCAGCACTGAAAGAGGCGGAGATGAGCGAGGCGACCGAAGCCGAACGTCCCCCGACCAGGCGAGCTCTCACGGTCGGGCTGTGGATCGTGCAGGGGGTGTTGGCGTTCCAGTTCGCGGGGGCCGGGGTCATGAAGCTGATGGGAGCGCCGGAGATGGTGACGCTGTTCGCGGACATCGGCGCCGGACAGGGCCTGCGGTACGTCGTGGGCGCTCTCGAGGTCGCCGGCGCCGTCGGGCTGCTGGTGCCACGGCTCGCCGGGCTCGCCGCGCTCGGGTTGGTGGGGCTGATGCTGGGAGCGACGTTCACCAACATCGTCGTGATCGATGCGAGCCCGGTGCTGCCACTCGTGTTGGCCGTGGCCGCCGCCGTCGTGGTGCGGGCGCGTTGGTCGCAGATCGTCGCGCTGCTGCGGAGCCGGCGATGAGCCGCGTGACCTCCAAGGACGGGACCTCGATCGCGTACACGCGAGCCGGAACAGGGCCTGCCGTGATCCTGGTCGGCGGTGCGCTGGACGACGGCGCGGAGAACGCGCCGCTGGCGGCGGAGCTGGCGACGTCGTTCACGGTGGTCAACTACGCCCGTCGGGGGAGGGCGGAGAGCGGCGACACCCTGCCGTACGCGGTGCAGCGCGAGCTCGACGACCTGGAGGCGCTACTGGCTGTCGTGGGTGAACCTGCGCACCTGTTCGGCGCATCGTCGGGAGGCGGGTTGGTGCTGGAGGCGGCCGCGGCGGAGCTGCCGGTCGGGCGACTCGCGGTCTACGAGGTGCCCTACATCGTGGACGAGCCGACGCGGCAGGCCGCGCAGTCGATCATGGCTGACCTGCGGATCGCGCTCGCCGATGGGCGACGCGGAGCCGCAGTGGAGCTGTTCATGCAGCTTGCCGGATCGTCGGAGGACGACATCGCAGGGGCTCGGACCTCGCCGTACTGGGCCGGGTTGGAAGCGCTCGCGCCGACACTGGCCTACGACGCGGCCTGCATGAACTCCTACGAACCGCCGGTGGCGCGGCTGGCGACGATCTCTCGGCCCACGTCGGTGATGGTGGGCGGGCTGAGCTCAGAGGCACAGCCCGGGATGGGCGGGACACCGGCGGACTTCTTCTCCTCGGCCGCCGACGCCGTCGTCGCAGCGATTCCCCGGGCCGAACGGGTCACGCTGGAACGGCAGGGCCACGTCGCCGATCCCACTCTGCTCGGCTCGGCGCTGACCCGGTTCTTCACCGCGTGACGATCCGCGTCGACGTCAGCGCCGGGTGGGTACGCCGTTGCGCTGCCCGACGGGGACCGGGTGCGGGGTGCGCGGGATGGGGCGCGATGCGGCCTGGTGCACCGCCGCGGCCTGCGTGATGACGGCCTGGCTGCCGTTGACGGGTGGGGCGTCGGTGTGGTCGGACTCCAGCAGCCAGATCGCGACCGGCGTGAGGGAGATGACCAGGGCCAGCGCCGGCCACATCATCACCTCGACGCTGGCGTAGCCCAGCCACACGGACGCGACGAGCGCGCCGGCGAGGACGACGGCCCACTGCAGGTGCCGGCGGAAGGTGATGAGCCGGTCGCGGGTGCGGGCGTCGCTCTTGGGCGTGACGACGAACTTCGCGGGACGGCGCAGGATCGTCGCGATGAGCGAGCTGGCGTAGATGGGCGCCGAGAGCACCGACATGGCCATGCCGCGGATCCCTGGCGAGCCTTCCTGCTCGTACGGGCTGACGTTGTAGCGCCGGTTGCGGATGTACACCCACGTTTGGAACAGGGTGGCGTCGATGTAGAGCGCGAGCCACAGCTGCGGCGGCACGACGATGCCGGTGACGCCGAAGACGAGGAACAGGATGGCGTCGATGGTGCCGAGGATCCAGCCCAGCGCCATGGACGGGTAGAACGTGGTGATGAGCAGGTAGTGCAGCTTGGCGCCGGTGGAGAGGCGGTGGAACCGCGGCCAGAAGGCGCCGGTGAGGATCTCGAACGTGCCGCGCGACCAGCGCAGTTGCTGGCTGAAGTAGTCCGACCATGACGACGGCCCCTCCCCCACCGCGACGACGTCGGGCGTGTAGACGGACCGCCACTTGGCGCCCGTGGCGGGGTTGCGCCGGGAGTGCATGAGCAGCCCGGTGGCCATGTCCTCGGTGATGGAGTCGGCGAGGCCGCCGATGCAGAACAGCGCGTCGAGGCGGACGGCGTTGTTGGTGCCGACGAGCATCGGGACGCCGTACGCGTTGGCGGCGCGCTGGATCACCGAGTGGAACGGGAACTGCTGGGACTCGGCCGCCTTGGTGACGAAGTTGTCGAAGTTGGCGTAGCACTGCGGGCCGACGACGTAGCCGACGTCGGGGTCGCGGAAGTACCCGAGCATGCGTTCGGCGTAGTTGGGCAGCGGCACGTGGTCGGGGTCGACGGACAGGAACACGTCGTAGCGGTAGCCGTGCCGGTCGACCCAGGCGTTGTAGTTGCCGTGCTTGGTCTTCGCCTTGAAGCTGCCCTTCTTGCGGTTGTACTCGGCGATGCCCCGGCGGGAGAAGTGCCGCACGCCCTCGGCCTGGCACATGGCCTTGACGGCGTCGTCGTCGCCCTCGTCGAGCAGCCACACGTGCAGGACGCCGTTGTGCCGGATGCGACGGGCGGCCCGGAGGGTGTTCCGGACCATCTCGATCGGTTCCTTGCCCGGCACGATGGTGGTGAGGAACGCGACGCGCAGGCGGGGATCGGGACGCACCGGGATCGGGTCGCGGGCCAGCGCGGTGGCCACCGACAGCGAGATCACGTTGATCATCCGCAGGCCTTCGACGATCACGATCGTCCCGATGACGAAGATGTTCGCGTACATGGCGAACGGCTGGTTCTCGTCGGTGTCGGGCCGGTGCGCCGGCAGCAGGAGCCAGATGACGAACGCGATCTCGATCGCCATGTTCGCCGTGATGATCAGCAGCGAGCGGATCCACGGGCCGCGGCCGCGGGACTGGTGCACGCCGCGGAAGGCGACCCGGTAGGTGCCGTCCGTGGGCGCTTCGGTCAGCGGCCCGGAGAGAGTGCTGAAATCACGCACCGCGGCCGCGGCGATCTTGACCGTCGGCGAGTCGACGGAGATGGCGCCCGGCGGGGGCTTCTCGGCCACGGTTCCCCCTAGCGCGGTCGGCAACGCGATCCCCGGTCGCGGTCGCGCGTCACCCTAACGGGCCAAAGAATGCATTCGGCCCCAGGGGTCACGCCCTGGGGCCGAATGTCCGGTATGCGCGTTTCTGCCGGTCAAGCGGCAGTGGACAGCCACGGCTCCCACGCCGGCAGCGGTTCCGCCGCGAGCACGAGCACGCCACCCGCCGCGCGGTTGGGGGCCCGCGGGGGCACGGCGAGCACCCAGCCCAGCTCCTCCAGGAGCCGGTCGGCCTTGCGGGAGTTGCACGCCCGGCACGCCGCCACGCAGTTCTCCCACGAGTGGCCGCCACCGCGGCTGCGGGGGACGACGTGATCGATGGTGTCGGCCCGGCGACCGCAGTAGGCGCAGCGGCGCGCGTCGCGGCGGAGCACCCCGGCCCTGGTCATCGGCACCGCGCGGCGGTACGGGACGCGGACGTAGCGGGACAGGCGCATGACCGAAGGAGCGATGACAGTGAGGTTCTCCGAGTGGAACGCGACGTCGATCGACGCCTCCACGCACTCGGCCTTGCCGGAGAGCATGAGCACCACCGCACGCTTGGCCGTCACAACGGCGAGCGGTTCGAAGGTGGCATTGAGCAGTAGGACCCGGGACCCCGTCGGGAGCACGCCCGGGTAAGGCGAACTCCCCGGCACCGGCTCCTGGATGGAGTCGACGCCGTTGGGGTCGGGTTGTCGGTGCTTCACCTCGACCACCTCCTCGCGCAGATCAGACCATAGCGAGGTCGGGTTACGCACGTGTGATATGCCGCCACGTCCGCGCACCCGGGCGCGTCGCGTGGATCACACGCGACGATCGGTCGACGTGCAGGTGACGATCAGGTGGCCGCGTCCAGCGCCTGCGCGACGTCGGCGACGAGGTCGGCGGTGTCCTCGCAGCCGGCGGAGAAGCGGAGGGTGCCGGGGGCGACGGCGTCGCCCCACCGCGCCCGCCGATCGGCGCTGCTGCGCAGCCCGCCGAAGCTGGTCTCGGACGCCACGAGCTGCGCCGCGTCGAGGAACCGGCCGACGGCCTCGACGGACGGGAGCGTGAACCGCAGCAGTCCGTTCCAGCGCCGCATCTGCCGGGCGGCCACCGCGTGCGCGGGATCGGACGCGAGCCCCGGCCAGCGCACGTCGGTCGCGGCGGGGTGGGTGAGCAGCAGCTCCGCGACGGCGCGGGCGTTGTCGGCCTGGCGGGCCAGCCGCAGGTCGAGGGTGCCGAGCCCGCGGTGCACCAGCCAGGCCTCCATCGGCCCCGGCACCGCGCCGGTGCGTGACCTGGCCTCGCGGAACGACGCGGCCAGCGCCGGGTCGCGGGTGCTCACGTGCCCCATGACGACGTCGCCGTGCCCGGAGAGCGCCTTCGTGTCGCTGGCGACGACGATGTCGGCGCCCAGCGCCAGCGGCTGCTGGCCGAGCGGGGTGCAGGTGGTGTTGTCGACGGCGAGCAGCGCCCCGGCGGCGTGCGCGGCCTCGGCGACGGCGGCGATGTCGACGACGTCGAGCCCGGGGTTGGACGGGGTCTCCACCAGCACCAACCCGGCGCCGGACACGTCGGGCACCGGTCCGGTCGGGGCGTCGCGCACCCCGACGCCGAGCGGGCCGAGCTCGGCCAGTGCCAGCGACCGGGCCAGGTAGTACCCGTCGGACGGGAGGACGAGATCGCCCTTCAACGCGCCCAGCCGCAGCACCGCACCGATGGCGGCCATGCCGGAGGCGAACAGCACGCACTCGCCGCCGTCGAGGTCGCCGATGGCCGCCTCCAGCGCCCGCCAGGTGGGGTTGCCGGCGCGGCCGTAGAAGTCGGTCGGCAGGTCGGTGCCGGAGCCGAGGTCGAACGTCGAGGACAGGACGGGCCCGGCGTGCGTAGGGCCGCCGGGCCCCGGGTCGGGCCGCCCGCCGTGGACGCAACGGGTGCCGTCACCGCTATTCAGGTCGGGGTGCACGGCTGATCAGCTCCTTGCCCATCTCCGCCACGGAGAGGCCCTCGTGGCAGACCCGCCGCACCGCGTCGGCGATCGGCAGCTCCACGCCGTGCCGGACGCCGAGCTCGCAGATCGACGTGCACGACTTCACGCCTTCGGCGACCTGCCCGTGGTTGGCCTTCTCGGCCTGGGCGAGCGTCTCGCCGCGGCCCAGCCGTTCCCCGAACGTGCGGTTGCGCGACAGCGGTGACGAGCAGGTGGCGACGAGGTCGCCCAACCCGGCCAGGCCCGCGAACGTGAGCGGGTCGGCGCCCAGCGCCACCCCGAGCCGCGCGGTCTCGGCGAGTCCGCGGGTGATCAGCGACGCCCGGGTGTTGTCGCCGAAGCCCATGCCCGCGGCCATGCCGCAGGCCAGCGCGATGACGTTCTTGCCGGCCCCGCCCAGCTCGCAGCCGACGACGTCGGTGTTGGTGTAGGCCTTGAAGTAGCCCGAGGTGGCGGCGTGCTGCAGCGCGACGGCCCGGTCGTGGTCGGCGCAGGCGATCACGGTGGCGCTGGGTTCCTCCGCGGCGATCTCGCGGGCCAGGTTCGGGCCGGACACGACGGCGATCCGGTCGGCCGGCACCTCGGCCACCTCGGCGATGACCTCGCTCATCCGCTTGAGCGTGCCCAGCTCGACGCCCTTCGCGAGGCTCACCAGGGTGACCCCCGGCGGCAGCAGGTCGCGCCATGCGGCGAGGTTGGCGCGCAGCGTCTGCGACGGCACCCCGAACACCACCACGTCCGCGCCGGCCAGCGCGGCCGCGGCGTCCGTCGTGGCGGTGACCGTGGGCGGGAGCACGATCCCGGCCATGTAGTGGTGGTTGATGTGGCGTTCGTTGATCCCGGCGGCCACCTCGGGTCGCCGCGCCCACAGCACGACGTCGCGACCCGCGTCGCCGAGCACCTTCGCGAAGGCAGTGCCCCACGATCCGGCGCCGAGGACCGCGACCCGCTGCACATCACCTGTCATGAAGCACTCCGGCGGTAGAACTCGGTGGGGGCCTGCTCGCCGCGCACGTCGGCGAGGAGATCCCGGACGTGGGTCATCAACATGTCGGTGACCTCCCGCAGCAGCGCCGCGTCGATCGGCCGGCCTCGGTAGGCCGACATGTCGATCGGCGGCCCGAACCGGACGGTGATGGGCTTGCGCGGCAGCGGGCGGAACTTCTTGTTGTAGCCGTCGTAGACCTCGCGGGTGCCCCAGTGGACGGTCGGGATCACCGGCACGTCGGTGCCGAGCGCGAGCCGGGCCACCCCGGTGCGCGCGTGCATCGGCCAGCCATCGGGGTCCCTGGTGATCGTGCCCTCGGGGTAGATCACCACGACCTTCCCGTTGTTCAGCGCGACGACCCCGTCGCGCAGGCTCTGCTGGGCGTCGGCCGATTCCCGGTGCACCGGGATCTGACCGGAGCCGCGCAGGGCGGAACCGAGCACCGGCACGTTCCAGAGGCTCTCCTTCGCGAGGAACCGCGGCACCCGACGCGAACGGTGCACGATCAACCCGGAGATCACCGGATCGAGGTGCGAGACGTGGTTGGACACGACGAGAGCACCGCCCGTCGGCGGCAAGTACTGCTTGCCCTCGTACCGCGTCCGGCCCACCAGCCAGCCGATCGGGTAGAAGAAGACCGCGCAGAACGCGATCCAGAACCCACCTTTCTCACGCTTCACGGACCCGAGTCTTCCGGCCGGGACGCCCTCGGTCCACAACGGGCCCTGTGCGGTGCACCATGGTGGTGTGAGGACGTCTCCCCCGCCGTTCGGCCTCGTGGTGCCGGTCAAGACGCTCGACATCGCGAAGACGCGGTTGCGCGGCGCCGCCGACCACGGTGTCGGCGAGCCCACGGCGCACGCCAGGCTGGCGCTCGCGCTGGCGCACGACACCGTCGCCGCCGTGCGGGCGACGATCGGCGTCGGCCGGCTGCTCGTGGTCAGCTCCGACCCGGTGGTGGCGGCCGAGCTGGCCGCCGTCGGCGTCGAGGTGGTGCCCGACGGGCCCGTGACCGGGCTCAACGAGGCCTACGCGCACGGCGCCCGCGTGCTGGGCACCAGCGGGCCCGTCGCGGCGTTGCAGGCCGACCTGCCGGCGTTGAAGCCGGCCGAGCTGGACGCGGCGCTCGCGGCAGCGTGGGCGGCGTTCTCGGCCGGGGCGCCGGCGGCGTTCTGCGCCGACACCGAGGGCACCGGCACCACCCTGCTGGCCACCGCGCCCCACCACGAGCTGGCGCCCCGGTTCGGGCTCGACTCGGCCGCTCGCCACCGCGCCGCCGGCGCCGTCGAGCTCGACGGCGAGTGGCCCGGCCTGCGCCGCGACGTCGACACCGCCGACGACCTGCGCGTCGCCGCCGAGCTGGGCCTGGGCGCGCACACCCGCTGCGTGCTCGCACCGACCAGCCCCGGCTGCTGACCCCGGCGATCCGTTCGCGGCCGGGCCATAGACTGGTCGGGCCCCTGATCACGTGACCGAGGAGAGACCCGACAGTGACGGACATCGTCGACGAGCTGCGGTGGCGCGGGCTGCTGGCCCAGTCCACCGATGAGGACGCCTTGCGCAAGGCGCTCGCGAACGGTCCCGTCACGTACTACTGCGGGTTCGACCCGACGGCGGCGAGCCTGCACGTCGGCCACTTGGTGCAGGTGCTGACGATGCGCCGGCTGCAGCAGGCCGGGCACCGCCCGATCGCGCTGGTCGGCGGGGCAACGGGACAGATCGGCGATCCCCGCCCGACGGCCGAGCGCACGTTGAACGACCCGGAGACGACGGCCGGGTGGGCGCGGCGGCTGCGCGCGCAGATCGAGCCGTACCTCGAGTTCGAGGGCGAGAACGCGGTCATCGAGGTCAACAACCTGGACTGGACGGCCGGTCTGTCGGCACTGGATTTCCTGCGCGACGTCGGCAAGCACTTCCGCGTGAACAAGATGCTGACCAAGGACTCGGTGGCCCAGCGGCTGCAGTCCGAGCAGGGCATCAGCTACACCGAGTTCAGCTACCAGCTGCTGCAGGCCATGGACTACCTGGAGCTGTACCGGCGCCACGGCTGCACCCTGCAGCAGGGCGGCAGCGACCAGTGGGGCAACCTCACCGCCGGCCTCGACCTGATCCACCGGTTGGAGCCGCAGGCGGAGGTGCACGCGCTGGCCACCCCGTTGCTGACGAAGGCCGACGGCACCAAGTTCGGCAAGTCGGAGACGGGTTCGCTCTGGCTCGACCCGGAGATGACCAGCCCGTACGCCTTCTACCAGTTCTGGCTCAACACCGACGACCGCGACATCTCCCGGTACATGCGGGTGCTGTCGTTCAAGTCGCGCGGCGAGCTGGAGGAGCTGGAGAAGGTGACGGCGGAGCGGCCGCAGGCCCGCACCGCGCAGCGCGCGCTGGCCGAGGAGCTCACCACGCTGGTGCACGGCGCGCAGCAGTGCGCCGCCGTGATCGCCGTGTCGCAGGCGCTGTTCGGCCGCGAGGACATGGGCGGGCTCGACGAGTCGACGCTCGCCTCTGCTCTGGCCGAGCTGCCGTCGGCGAAGGTGGACGAGCTCGGCGAGGTCGTCGATCTGTTCGTCGCGACCGGCCTGGCCGCGAGCCGGTCGGCCGCACGCCGTACGGTCAACGAGGGCGGTGCCCACGTCAACAACGTGAAGGTCGTCGCCGACGACGCGGTGGTGTCGGCCGCGGAGCTGCTGCACGGACGCTGGCTGGTGCTGCGGCGCGGCCGGCGCAACCTCGCGGTCGTCGAGTACGCCGGGGCCTGATGGAGCCCGAGCTGCGGTGCGAGTCACCCGGCCGTCGAGTGCGGGAAGCGCAGGATCGGGCGGAAGTGGGGAAGAATCAGCGTCGTGGGTGAGGAGAACAGCGCGGAGAAGCCGGTAGCGGCACGGTCGACCCGTCGGCCCCCGCGGCCGACGACCCGGCGCATCACGGCGGCGACCGTGCCGGCGGCTGCCGTGCAGGCCGCTGCGGTGAGCGTTCCCGCTCCGAACCCGGATACGAAGACCGCCCCGGCCCCGGCGGCGACGGGGGCCCGCACCGACGGTGCGAGCGGGGCGGCGCCGGGCGCTGCCGTGCCGGTCAGCCCGCCGGCCCGCACGCCCGTGCCGGGATCGGAACTGCCCGACGACCGCTACCTCAACCGCGAGCTGTCGTGGCTGGACTTCAACGCGCGCGTGCTCGCGCTGGCGGAGGACCCGAGCCAACCGTTGCTGGAGCGCGCGAAGTTCCTGGCGATCTTCGCGTCCAACCTCGACGAGTTCTACATGGTTCGCGTGGCCGGTCTGAAGCGCCGCGACGAGACGGGCCTGGCCGTGCGCAGCGCCGACGGCCTCTCCCCGCGCGAGCAGGTCACGCGGATCGCGGAGCGCACGCAGGCCATCGCCGAGGCGCACGCGCAGGTGTTCCTGAGCCAGGTGCGGCCGCAGCTGGAGCAGCAGGGCATCCACATCCGCCGGTGGGACGAGCTGTCCGACGACGAGCACCAGCGGCTGTCGGACTACTTCTCCGCGCAGGTGTTCCCGGTGCTCACGCCGCTGGCCGTCGACCCGGCCCACCCGTTCCCGTACATCTCGGGGCTCTCGCTCAACCTCGCCGTCACGGTGCGCGACCCGGAGGGTGGCACCGAGCGGTTCGCGCGCGTGAAGGTGCCCAACAACGTGCCGCGGCTGGTGCGGGTGGCCACCGCGCCCGGCGGCGACCGCAACACGGTCACGTTCCTGCCGATCGAGGACCTCATCTCCGCCCACCTCGACCAGCTCTTCACGGGCATGGAGGTGGCCGAGGTCGGCGAGTTCCGGGTCACCCGCAACGCCGACCTGGAGGTGGAGGAGGACCGCGACGAGGACCTGCTCCAGTCGCTGGAGCGGGAGCTGGCGCGCCGGCGGTTCGGGCCGCCGGTGCGGCTCGAGGTCACCGATCAGATGAGCGAGCACGTGCTGGAGCTGCTGCTGCGCGAGCTCGACGTGGATCCCGCCGACGTCATCACGGTGCCGGGCCTGCTCGACCTCACCGCGCTGTGGGCGGTGCACGCGGTGGACCGGCCCGATCTCAAGGACGAGCCGTTCGTCCCGGCCACGCACCCGGCCTTCGCCGACCGGGAGAACCCGCAGAGCATCTTCGCCACCCTCCGCGAGGGCGACGTGCTGGTGCACCATCCCTATGACTCGTTCTCCACGAGCGTGCAGCGGTTCATCGAGCAGGCCGCGGCCGACCCGCACGTGCTGGCGATCAAGCAGACGCTCTACCGCACGTCCGGCGACTCCCCGATCGTCGACGCGCTGGTCGACGCGGCCGAGGCCGGCAAGCAGGTCGTGGCGCTGGTGGAGATCAAGGCCCGCTTCGACGAGCAGGCCAACATCCGCTGGGCCCGCGAGCTGGAGAAGGCCGGCGTGCACGTGGTGTACGGGCTGGTGGGGCTCAAGACGCACTGCAAGACCTCGCTCGTGGTGCGGCAGGAGGGCGGGTCGATACGGCGCTACTGCCACATCGGCACCGGCAACTACCACCCCAAGACCGCCCGCCTCTACGAGGACGTCGGCGTGCTCACCGCCGATCCGACGATCGGCAACGACCTCACCGACCTGTTCAACACCCTCACCGGGTACTCGCGCCAGACCAGCTACCGCAGCCTGCTCGTCGCCCCCTACGGGGTCCGGCGCGGCATCGTCCGGCGCATCGAGGAGGAGATCGAGGCCCACCGGGCCGGCAACGCCGCCGCGCGCGTCCGCATCAAGGTCAACTCACTGGTCGACGAGCAGGTCATCGACGCGCTCTACCGCGCGTCGCAGGCCGGGGTGCCGGTCGACGTCGTGGTGCGCGGCATCTGCGCGATCAAGCCCGGCTACCCGGGGCTCTCGGACAACATCCACGTCCGGTCGATCCTGGGCCGGTTCCTGGAGCACTCCCGGGTGTTCCACTTCGGCGCAGCCGACGAGTACTGGATCGGCAGCGCCG
The DNA here is from genome assembly GCA_963727745.1 of uncultured Actinomycetota bacterium. Classification (GTDB taxonomy): domain Bacteria; phylum Actinomycetota; class Actinomycetes; order Mycobacteriales; family Pseudonocardiaceae; genus Pseudonocardia. The sequence goes on along the minus strand of CAVSHL010000013.1, from coordinate 1,216,484 downwards.
ACATGATGCACCGCAACCTCGACCGGCGCGTCGAGGTGCTGCTGCGGGTGTCGGAGCGGCCGGCGCGGCGGCTCGCCGAGGTCCTCGACTCGTGCCTCGATCCGGCCACCCGCTGCTGGGTCCTGCATGCCGACGGCTCGTGGGTGCCCTCGCCGGAGGCCGGCTCGGGCATCTCCCCCGTCCGCGACCACCAGGCGGAGATGATGATCATGCATGCCCCACTCGCTGTGGAGTCGGAGGACGACGGGCAATGACCGAGCCGGTCCTCGCCGGTGGATGTGTCGCCTGGCGGCCGGGGGCCGACGGGCCGGAGGTGGCGGTCGTGCACCGACCGCGCTACGACGACTGGTCGCTCCCCAAGGGCAAGCTCGAGCGCAACGAGACCCTGCGCGCGTGCGCGGTGCGGGAGACGGCCGAGGAGACGGGGCTGGCCGTGCGGCTCGGGGCCCGGCTGGGCCGGGTGCGCTACGCGGGGCCCACCGGGCCCAAGGAGGTGCACTACTGGGCGGCGCAGGTGCGCGGCGGCGAGTTCGCCCCCAACGACGAGGTCGACGAGCTGTACTTCCTCGACCTCGTGAAGGCGGCGCGGCGGCTGTCGTACTCGCACGACGCCGGCGTCCTGCGGCGGTTCGCCACGATGGGGATCCCCGAGTCCACGGTCCTGCTCGTGCGCCACGCCAAGGCCGGCAGCCGCAAGCAGTGGGATGGCGGCGACGCCCTGCGACCGCTGTCGAGCACCGGTCACGACCAGGCCCACCACCTCGCTGCGATCCTGCCCCTGTTCGGACCCGATCGACTCGTCACCGCCCCGCCGATCCGGTGCCGCGACACGATCGCGCCGTTCGCCACGGCGGCCCGCCTGCCGATCACCACCGAGCCCATGCTGGGCGAGGAGGCCTTCTGGGCCGATCCCGACGCCGGTCTGGAGCGGCTGCAGGCGCTCATGGCCGAGCCCGGGGTCACCGTGCTGTGCAGCCAGGGCGGGGTGATCCCGGACGCCGTGGCGGCGGTCGCGGACGGGAGCACGGTCGACCTCGGCATCGACCTGGACGACGTCCCCTCCCGCAAGGCGAGCACGTGGGTGCTGACCTTCGCCGACGGCGGGTTGCGGGCAGCGGACTACTACCCCACCCCCGCCGGCTGAGGATAAGCCGCCGCGCTCAGGTCCGGCATGTGCACCTCGGGTGGTCGCCTTTCGAGCCGGCTTCGGTGGGTGGGGGTTTGCCTCGGGCCCGACGCGGCGAATTCATCGATCCTGTCTGCGGTTTGCGTCGATCAGGCCCACACTGATCCACACGCCTACGCGAAGGAGGTCTGGCATGGCCGCAGCACTGCTGCGCACCATCCGCGCCGGCGCCACCGCCCTGCAGGACGATCTCGTCCAGCTGCGCCGCACCCTGCATGCCTCCCCCGAGCTCGGCCTGGACCTGCCCCGCACCCAGGAACACGTGCTCACAGCACTGCAGGGCCTGCCGCTGGAGGTGCGCACCGGCACCGACACGACGTCGGTCGTCGCCGTGCTGCGCGGCGGCTCAGCCCACAGCACAGCGCCGCCCGGCGAGCCGCCGACCGTCCTGCTGCGCGGCGACATGGATGCGCTGCCGGTCGTGGAGGAGACCGGCGAGGAGTTCGCCTCCACCAACGGCGCCATGCACGCGTGCGGGCACGACCTGCACACCACCGCGCTCATCGGTGCCGCGCGGCTGCTCGCGCAGCACCGCGACCAGCTCGCGGGTGACGTCGTGTTCATGTTCCAGCCCGGCGAGGAGGGCTTCGACGGCGCCGGGGTGATGCTGCGCGAAGGTGTGCTCGAGGCCGCCGGCCGCCGCGTCGACCACGCCTTCGGCATGCACGTGTTCTCGACCCTCCTGCCGACGGGGCTGTTCGTCAGCAAGCCCGGACCGATGCTGTCGGCCTCGCACGGCCTGCACGTGACCGTGCGCGGCGCCGGTGGCCACGGCTCGACGCCGAACCTCGCCCGCGACCCGATCACCGCCGCGGCCGACATGATCACCTCGCTCCAGACGATGATCACCCGCACGTTCGACATCTTCGATCCGGTCGTGCTGTCGGTCGGCATGATCGCCGGCGGCACCGCGCGCAACGTCATCCCCGACACGGCGTCGTTCGAGGCCACCGTGCGCCGGTTCAGCGAGGTGAACGCCGAACGCCTCCGCGCGGGCATCGGCCGGGTGCTGGACGGGGTTGCGGCCACGCACGACGTCGCCGTCGACTGGGAGTTCACCGGTGAGTACCCGCTCACCGTCAACGACGCCGAGCAGACCGCCTTCGCCGCGGACGTGATCCGCGAGCTCGTCGGGGAGGAGCGCTACATGGAGCTGGAACGTCCGTTCGGCGGATCGGAGGACTTCTCGCGCGTCCTCGCCGCAGTGCCCGGCGCGTTCGTCGGGCTCGGCGCCTGCCCGCCGGATCTCGACCCGCTGCAGGCACCGATGAACCACTCGCCACGTGCCCGGTTCGCCGACAGCGTGCTCGGCGACGCCGCCGCGGTGTACGCCGGGCTCGCGGTGCAGCGGCTGGCGGTGCAGTCATGAGCGCAGCGCCCAAGGCACCCCAGTCGAAGGCCCGCACGATCTTCGGGATCGGCATCGGCAACGCGCTGGAGTGGTACGACTGGGGCATCTACGCGACGTTCGCGTCGTACATCGCGCCGCAGTTCTTCCACAGCGGCAACCCGGTCTCCGACGTGCTGAGCACGCTGGCCATCTTCGCCGTCGGCTTCCTCGCGCGCCCGTTCGGCGGGTTCGTGCTCGGCTGGGTGGCCGATCGCAGAGGCCGTCAGCTGTCGATGATGCTCGCCGTCGGCCTCGCGGCCGGCGGCAGCCTCGTCATCGGCCTCACCCCCTCCTGGGAGTCGATCGGGGTGTTCGCACCGATCATCCTGGTGATCGCCCGGCTCACCCAGGGGCTCGCGCACGGCGGTGAGCTGCCGGCCGCGCAGACCTATCTCTCGGAGATGGCGCCGCGCGAGAAGCGCGGGCTGTGGTCGAGCCTGATCTACCTCTCCGGCACGTGCGGGGTCATCCTCGGCACCCTCATGGGCGCGGTGTTGAGCTCCGTGCTCACCAAGCCGGAGATGGCGGCCTACGGCTGGCGGATCCCGTTCATCCTCGGCGGGGTCTTCGGCCTGTTCGCGCTCTACATCCGCTCGCAGATGAACGAGACGGACACGTTCACCGCGGCCGCCGAGGCGATCGCTCCGGCGGAACGCCCGTCGCTGGTGCGGCAGATCGCTGCCCACCCGGTGCTGCTGCTGCGCGTGATCGGCATGACCGTCGGCGGCACGGTGATCTACTACGTGTGGGCCGTCGCCGCGCCGTCGTACGCCATCACCAACCGCGGCATCGACGCCACCGGCGCGTTGTGGGCCGGCGTGATCGCCCAGGTGATCTTCCTCGGGGCGCTGCCGCTGTGGGGCATGCTGTCGGACCGGATCGGGCGGCGGCCGGTGCTGGTGATCGCCTGCGCCCTGATGGGCGGGCTGCTGATCCCGCTGAACGCCATGATCGGCAACAGCGCGGTGATGCTCGCCGTGGCCATGACGATCGCGCTGATCTGCATCGGCGGGTTCGTCTCCATCGGCCCCGCCGTGTTCGCCGAGATGTTCCCGACCGCCATCCGGGCCGCCGGACTCGGTGTTCCGTACTCGATCGCGGTGGCGCTGTTCGGCGGCACCGCGCCGTACCTGCAGGCGTGGTTCGCGTCGATCGGATCACCCGCGGCGTTCAACTGGTACGCCATCGGCCTGGCGGTGATCTCGATCGTCACGGTCCTCCTCATGCCGGAGACGCGGGCCCGCGACCTCTCCGCCGACGATCACCTGGAGCTCGCGCCGCGCACCACCCCCTGAACGCGGGACAGCCCCGCCCGAGGTGCTCGGGCGGGGCTGTCCGCGGTGGCTGCGGTACTACTTCTTGCCCTTCTTCGCCTTGGGCTTCGCCTCCGGCTCGGCCTTGGCCTTCTTGCCGGCCTTCGGCTCTGCCTTCGCCGGCGCTGCCTTGACCGACGCCGCCTTCGCGGGCGCTGCCTTCGCGGCCTTCTTGGCGGGCTTGGCCGGGGCCGGTTCGGCGGCGGCGAAGGACTGCTTCGACTTGGTCTTCCTCGCCGGCTTCGCGGCCGGCGCCTCGGCGGCCGGCGCGGGCGCGGCGGCGGCGCGGGAGCGGGCGGGCCGCGGGGCCGGTGCACCGCCACCACCGACGGCGGTGCGGAAACCGACCCCTGGCCGGAAGGCCGGCACGGTGGCCGCCGGGACGGCGATCGCCTCGCCCGTGCGCGGGTTGCGGGCGGTGCGAGCGGCCCGGGCGCGACCTTCGAAGACACCGAATCCGGTGATCGACACAGAGTCGCCGCCCTTGACGGTCTCCACGATGGTCTCGAGCAGCCCGTCGACCGCGGTTGCTGCGGTGCGCCGGTCGCCGAGGCGCTCGGCGAGCGCGTCCACGAGCTGGGTCTTGTTCATGGGCCCGACCGTAAGGCCTGGTCGGGCCCTTCACCAGAGGGCGCGCTGGACGGAACCGTTGCGGCACAACGGATTCGCCCGAGCGTGCACGCCGCCTTCCCTGCAGCGCAACGGGTTCCGGTGATCGGCTCGGCACGGCGCCGGAGCGACACGTGACCGATCGAACGCGGCGCGGACGGTATTGACACGTGTTAGGTCCACGGCCATCCTGTCCACAGTCCGCGACCTGACACGTGTTAGGCAGTGTGTCAGGCAGCGCCCCAGTGAAGGGACTACGCCGTGCCACATCTGAGCCGTCGCGGCTTTCTCGCCGCGCTCGGTGTCGGCGCCGTCGGGACCGCTGTGTCCTGGCCGCGCCTGACCGCGTCCGACATCCCGGGCCGCGGGAGTGACGCGCTGACCATCGCGGTGACCGGCACCGCGCAGGACGTCGCGTCCCGCCAAGCACTGATCGACGGCTTCCGCGCGAAGCATCCGGACATCCCGGTCCGGGTACTGGCCATCCAGGGCGCGGACTGGAGCAACTTCTTCGCCAAGGTGCTCACCCTCGTCGCGGCCGGCACACCGCCCGACGTCTGCGGGGTGGCCACCGAGGGCACCCAGCTGTTCGCCGACCGGCTGGCCCACCCGCTGGACGAGTTCGTCCGCCGGGACGCGGCCGAGATGCAGGGGTTCTTCTCCGACGTGCACCCGGCGCTGGTCGAGTCGTTCATGTACCAGGGCAGCCTCTTCCAGCTGCCCGGCGACTTCAACGCCGCGAACATCTACTACAACACGAAGGCTCTGGAGCGGGCCGGCGTCGCCCGCCCGCCCGACGACTGGACCAAGGACGACTTCGTCGACACCCTGCGCGCGATGCGGGCCGGGGCCGCGAAGACCGGGGGTGAGTTCCGGCCCTACTTCTGGAACAACCGGCTCTGGGGCGGCGTCGTGCCCTGGCTGTACGTCAACGACACCAGCTTCGTGACCGAGAGCAAGGCGCGCGGTGGCGACTGGCTCTGGAACGCGTTCTACGCCAAGGACCCGGCAGCCGCCGGCCGTGGCGGCGGCTTCGTGTGGGAGCGGCCGAACGCCGACGACCCGCACGTCGAGGAGTCCTTCGAGTTCCTGCGCCAGCTGGTGGTCGACGGGCTGGCCTCCAGCCCGTCCCAGGGTGGTGGCAACGAGCTGGTCGCGCTGTTCTCCGAGGGCGTGATCGGGATGACCGCGGCGGGTGGCTACTGGGTCAACGGTCTCGACGAGGGCGGGATGGGGCCCAGCGACTTCGACGTGAGCTTCTTCCCGCGCTGGCGCAGCCAACGCCACCAGTTCGGGTCGGCCGGCTACGCGATCATGAAGACCTCGAAGCGCAAGGACGAGGCCTGGGAGTGGCTCAAGTACTGCGCGTCGGTCGAGGGGATGAAGCTGTCGGTCCCCAAACCGAACACCACTCCGGCCCGCCGTTCCCTGGTCGACGAGGCGCTCTACGCCGGCACCGGCCCGGCGCACTGGCAGGTCTTCTACGACACCCTCGACAAGTTCGGCGACACCGCACCGATCCCGGCGCCACCCCAGCAGGCCGCGGTCGAGACGGCACTGATCAAGAACGTGCTCGCCGCCGTGACCGGCGGGCCCGGCAGCGTCAAGCCGGCCATGGCGACGCTGCAGCGGGACCTCGAGCTGGCCCTGCGGAGGAGCTCATGAGCGCACCCACCACCGGCGCCCCCACCACCGACACGACCGCGCCGGTCGACGAGAAGGTCCACCGCAACGAGACGGCGACGCACCGCCGCAGCCGGCGCCTGCTCATGACGCTGTTCCTGGGCCCGACCGTCATCGGGCTCACCCTGTTCACCCTGATCCCGATCGTCGCGTCGGTCGTGCTGGCGTTCTTCCGCTGGGACGTGCTCAGCCCGCCCGAGTTCGTCGGGCTGGACAACTTCGCCGACATCGTGACCGACCCGACCGTGCGGATCTCGTTCGTCAACACGTTCGCCTTCGTGATCGTCGCGGTGGCCGTGCAGCTGGCCGTGGCGCTGGCGCTGGCCGTGCTGGTGCAGTCGAAGATGCCCGGCTGGCTGCGGTCGTTCTTCCGCTCCGCGCTCTTCTTCCCGCTCGTCCTGTCCGCCGCCTCCATCTCGCTGGTCATGGCCTACCTGTTCAACCAGGACTTCGGCCTGGTCAACCGGGTCCTGTCCGTGGTGGGTGCCGGCGACATCCCCTGGCTGACCTCGGGGTTCGGCGCCTCCGTCGTGATCGTGCTCGTCTACGTGTGGCAGAACTTCGGGTTCACGTTCCTGCTGTTCGTGGGCGGTATCGCCACCATCCCGATCGAGATGTACGAGGCGTCCACGGTGGACGGCGCGTCCGGCTGGCGGCAGTTCCGCAGCATCACCGTGCCGCTGCTCAGCCCGACCATCCTGGTCGCCTCGGTCACCGCGATCATCAACGCGCTGCAGATCTTCGACCAGCCCTACGTCATGACCAAGGGCGGGCCCGGTGACTCGACCCGGACCGCGGTGATGGTCATCTTCGAGTCCGCGTTCCAGCAGCTGGAGTTCGGCCGCGCCTTCGCGATCGGCATCGTGCTCACGCTGGTGATCATGGCGATCACCGCCGCCCAGTTCCGCCTCAGCCGCCGCTTCGTGTTCTACCAGTGAGGATCCCGATGACGAACTCGATCACCGATCGTCCGGTCGTTCCCACCGGCACCACCTCCGGCAGCCCTGCGGTCCGCGTGCGGCGATCCAGCGTCGTCACGCCCGGCCTGGTCGGGCGGCTGGCCGTGCTGGCGGTCGCCGCGACCCTCACCATCGGCCCGGTGGTCTGGACGCTGATCACGTCGCTCACCCCGAAGGAGGGCACCGGGTTCTCCGCGTACGGCGACGTCTTCCAGCAGGTCGACATGGTGCGGCTGGTGTGGAACAGCGCGCTGGTCACCGCGCTCGTCGCCGTCGGCCAGATGTTCACCGCGGCGATGGCCGGCTACGTCTTCGCCCGGCTCCCGTTCAAGGGGAGCGGCGCGATGTTCGGCGTCGTGCTGGCCACGATGATGGTGCCGATGCAGGTGACCATCGTCCCGGTCTTCATGCTGATCCGGGGCATGGGCCTGTCCGACACGCTGCTCGCGCTGATCCTCCCGGCGCTGCCCACCGCGTTCGGCACCTTCCTCATGCGGCAGTACTTCCTCGGCCTGCCGAGCGAGCTGGGCGAGGCCGCCGCCCTCGACGGCGCCGGCCCGATGCGCACGTTCTTCTCGGTCTACGCACCGCTGGCCACGCCCGGAATGGCGATCGTCGGCATCCTCGCCTTCAACTTCCACTGGAACGAGTTCTTCCGCCCGCTGATCCTGAGCATCAGCGACGAGAACTACACGCTGCCACTGGGCCTGGTGACCCTGCAGGGCAACCTGGGCACCGGCAGCGTCGCCACGGTGCTGGCCGGCGTGGTGCTCTCGATGATCCCGGCGGTCGTCGTGTTCGTCTTCGGGCAGCGGTCGCTGCGCGAAGGACTGACCGCGGGCAGCCACCGCTGACGCAGGCGGTACGTCTACTCGTCCACCCAGATCGACCCGAGTCGGTGCACGACCAGGCTCTCGATCCGCGCGGCCCCCGACTCGGTGTAGAGCTCGATGGACCGGGGGCCGTCCGCCGGGAACGCGAACGAGGTGACCGACGCGAGGCCGTCGCCGACGAACACCTCGAGCGACGCGCGGTCCACCAGCACCCTGAGCTTGAGGACATCGCCGGCGAACGGGGCGCCGCGATACCCGCGGTCCCCCGCCCCGGCGGCGCGGCGGTCGACGATCACGCGCCGGGCGAGGTCGTCGTACGCGACGAGGGTCTCGTGGCCGTCCGGCGTCCGGTTCACGGCGAGACCGACGCGTTCCGCCGTGGACGCCGCCAGGTCCAGCACGATCTCGATCTCGGCCGCGTCGACGTCGGAGAGCAGGAGCTTGTCCTCGTTGGCGCCGAGCTCGAACGCCCCGAAGCTCGTCGACTCCGTCCGCAGCGCCGCCAGCTCGGCGATCGGGGTGGCGACGAGGGCGTCGTCCGCGCCGAGGGTGAGCTCGCGCGGCACGGTCAGCTGACCGCACCAGCCGTCCTCGGCCTGCGAGGGGATCGGGACCGTGAACGAACCCATCCAGGCCAGGACGATCCGGCGGCCGTCGGGGGCCTCGAAGGTCTGCGCCGCGTAGTACTGGTCACCCCAGTCCTGCTGCCGGTAACCGGTGCTCGGTTCGAAGGCCTCCCCCGGCTTCCACTGCCCGACGAAGTAGCCGGTGTTGAAGCCCCTGCGGTGCAGGTAGCCGTCCGCCCGCAGGCCCATCGGGCTGATCATGAGCACCCACGCGTCGCCGAGCGGGAACAGATCCGGGCACTCCAGCATGACGACGTCCGGATTGGGATCCCGGAACAGGACGCGGTCGAACGCCCACTCCCGCATGTCAGTGGACGTGTAGAGCCAGACCTCACCGCGATCGTCGGCCGAGCGCGCGCCGACGACCATGAACCAGGTGCCGTCGGTCCGCCACACCTTGGGATCGCGGAAGTCGGCGATCCCGTCGGGCCGGTCGACGACGATCCCCTGCTTCTCGAACGAGCTGCCGTCGACGCTGGTGGCCATGCACTGCACCTGGATCGAGCCGGCATCGCGGTCGAGCTCGTCGATCCACCGGTTGCCGGTGAAGTACACGACGAGCTCGTCGTCGTCGGAGACGACCGCCGAGCCGGAGAACACGCCGCCGCTGTCGGCCGCCACGCTGGGGGCGAGCGCGATGGGCTCCCGGCGCCACGTGACCAGGTCGGCACTGCTGACGTGCCCCCAGTGCACCGATCCCCACTCCGCGCTGAAGGGATGGTGCTGGAAGAACACGTGGTAGCGACCCTTGAAGTAGGACAGGCCGTTCGGGTCGTTGAGCCAGCCGGCGAGACCGGCGATGTGGAACGTCGGGTACCAGCGATCCCTGCGGGTCGCGAGGAGCCGTTCGACGCCCTGCTCGGCCCGGGCGAGTTCGTCCCGCATCGTGATGGTCTCCTCGAGTCTGGATCGGGATGCGTTCCGCATGATCACGTCCGCGGCGCGGCGACCGACTCGCGTTCGATCAGCGGGCACGGCACCAGCACCTGCTGCGGAGCGCTCGGGGCCCCGCCGATCTGGGCGAGCAGCCGGCGCATCCCCTCCGCTCCCATCGCCACCTGCGGGATCGCGACCGTGGTGAGCGGCGGGATCATGACCGGGGCGACGTTCTCGTCGTCGTCGTACCCGACCACGGAGAGATCGCGCGGCACCTCGATGCCGAGGTCACGGGCAGCGAGCATCACCCCGGCCGCGGCGCGGTCGTTCGGGCAGACCACCCCGGTCGGCCGGTTCCGGCGGTCGAGCAGCCGCCGGCCCGCCTCGTAGCCGTCGCGGATCGTCCAACCGCCCGCCACGGTGCTCGCGGGCGCCAGCCCGGCCGCCTCGAGTGCCTCCCGGTAGCCCTGGACCCGCAGGTCGGCAGCCACCTCCGTCGAGGTGCCCCGGATGATCGCGATGTCCCGGTGGCCGTGATCGAGCAGGACCTGCGCCGCCGCCCGGCCGCCGGCCACCTCGTCGCAGCAGACGCCGGTCACCGCGTTGTCCGGTTCGTAGCTGTTGGTCAGCACCGCCGGCGACGACAGCATCTGCGCGGGCGCGTGGAAGGGGCGCATGGCCTGCGCGGCGAACATCAGCCCCTCGACCTGGCGTGCCTGCAGCAGATCGAACGCGCCCTCCGCACGCTGGTCGTCGCCCTGGGTGTCGAGCACCAGCAGCAGGTAGCCGGCCGCCCTCGCGACCTCGATCGCGCCGGCCAGCTGGCCACCGCCGAACGCCGAGGTCGCGATCGAGTCGGTGACGACCCCGATGGTGCTCGTGCGCTGGTTGCGCAGGCTGACCGCGGCCGAGTTCGGGGAGTAGGCCAGCTCCTGCGCGGCCCGGCGGATCGCGTCCTGCTTGGCCGGGGCGATGTTGCCGTCGCCGTGCCCGTTGAGCACGAGGGACACCGCGGCGCGGGAGACCCCGGCCCGCTCGGCCACGTCCTTCGACGTTGCTTTGCGGTTCACCTGAGCCTCCCAACCTGACACGTGTCAGGTCAGCATAGCCGGCATCTGGGAGCGCCGGCACCGGGACGGCCGACCGGAAGCAGGTCGGCCGTCCCGGACGGTCACACCTGCGCGGTGGTGGGCAATCGGGACGGCCGCGCCGCCTCGAACGCCGTGATCTCCTCGCCGTGGCGCAGGGTGAGCCCGATGTCGTCGAGCCCCTCCAGCAGCCGCCAGCGCGTGTAGTCGTCGATGCGGAACGGCACGGTGAGATCGGCGGCCTGGACGGTCTTCTCGTGCAGGTCGACGGTGACCTCGGTGCCGGGCTGGTTCTCCAGCAGCTTCCACAGCAGCTCGACGTCGGGCTGCGCGACCTCGGCCGCGAGCAGCCCGGCCTTGGCGGAGTTGCCGCGGAAGATGTCGGCGAACCGCGAGGAGATCACGACCCGGAAGCCGTAGTTCATCAGCGCCCAGACCGCGTGCTCGCGCGACGAGCCGGTGCCGAAGTCGGAGCCCGCGACCAGCACGGAGCCTCGCGAGAACGGCTCCTGGTTGAGGATGAAGCTCTCGTCCTGGCGCCATGCCGAGAACAGGCCGTCCTCGAACCCCGTGCGCGTGACGCGCTTGAGGTACACCGCCGGGATGATCTGGTCGGTGTCGACGTTGGAGCGGCGCAGCGGGACGCCGATGCCGGTGTGGGTGGTGAAGGCGTCCATCAGACTGATACCTCCTCGAGGTCCTCGGGGCTGCTCAGGGTGCCGCGAACGGCGGTCGCCGCAGCGACCAGCGGCGAGACCAGGTGGGTGCGACCGCCCTTGCCCTGGCGGCCCTCGAAGTTGCGGTTGGACGTCGACGCGCTGCGCTCGCCGGGGGCGAGCTGGTCGGGGTTCATCCCGAGGCACATCGAGCAGCCCGCGGAGCGCCACTCGGCGCCCGCCGCGGTGAAGACCTTGTCCAGGCCCTCGGCCTCGGCCTGGAAGCGCACCCGCATCGAGCCGGGGACGACCAGCATGCGGACGCCGTCGGCGACCGTGCGCCCGTCGATGATCGCGGCCGCGGCCCGCAGGTCCTCGATCCGGCCGTTGGTGCAGGAGCCGACGAACACGGTGTCGACGTGCACGTCCCGCAGCGGGGTGCCGGCCTCCAGACCCATGTAGGCCAGCGCCTTCTCCGCCGAGACGCGCTCGTTCTCGTCGACGATCGTGGCGGGATCGGGCACCAGCTCGCTCAGCGGGAGCCCCTGCCCGGGGTTGGTGCCCCAGGTGACGAACGGGGTGAGGGTGTCGGCGTCGATGTCGACCTCGGCGTCGAACTCGGCGCCGTCGTCGGTGCGCAGCTGCCGCCACGCCACGAGCGCCTCGTCCCACTCGGCGCCCTGCGGAGCCCGGTCGCGGCCCTTCAGGTACTCGAACGTCGTCTCGTCCGGGGCGATCATGCCGGCGCGGGCGCCCGCCTCGATCGACATGTTGCAGATCGTCATGCGCGCTTCCATCGACAGCGCGTCGATGACGTTGCCGCGGTACTCCAGCACGTAGCCCTGGCCACCGCCGGTGCCGATCTTCGCGATGATCGCGAGGACGACGTCCTTGCTGGTGACGCCGGGGCGCAGCGAGCCGTCGGCACTGTTGACGTTGATCGCCATGGTGCGGAACGGGCGCAGCGGCAGCGTCTGGGTGGCGAGCACGTGCTCGACCTCGGAGGTGCCGATGCCGAACGCCATCGCGCCGAACGCGCCGTGCGTCGAGGTGTGCGAGTCGCCGCAGACGACCGTCAGGCCGGGCTGGGTGAGCCCCAGCTGCGGGCCGACGACGTGCACGATGCCCTGCTCGGCGTGGTTCATCGGGTAGAGCGGCACGCCGAACTCGGCGCAGTTGCGGCGCAGCGTCTCCACCTGGGTGCGCGACACCGGGTCCGCGATCGGCAGGTCGACGTCGATGGTGGGGACGTTGTGGTCCTCCGTCGCCACCGTCAGGTCGGGCCGGCGCACCGGGCGACCGGCCAGCCGCAGACCCTCGAAGGCCTGGGGGCTCGTGACCTCGTGGATGAGGTGCAGGTCGATGTAGAGGAGGTCCGGCTCGTCACCTTCGCCCTTGCGGACGAGGTGGTCGTCCCAGACCTTCTCCGCCAACGTTCTGGGGCGAGATGTGCGTCCCACTCCGACTCTCCTCTGGACGTCCCACATTTCGGGAAGTTAGTATCGGCTCGTGAGACAGCATAGCGGAATCGGCGTGCTCGACAAGGCGGTGGGGGTGCTGCGGGCCGCCGCCGCGGAGCCGTGCGGGCTGGCCGAGCTCTGCCAGCGCACCGGGCTGCCCCGCGCCACCGCGCACCGGCTGGCCGTCGGCCTCGAGGCGCACGGGCTGCTGCACCGCGGCAGCGACGGGCGCTGGCGCCCCGGCCCCACCCTGGCCGAGCTCGCCGCCGGTGGCGCCGATCCGCTCGTCGAGGCCGCGAGTGCCGTGCTGCCGCGGCTGCGCGACATCACCGGCGAGAGCGTGCAGCTCTACCGGCGCGACGGCAACCAGCGCATCTGCATCGCCGCCGCCGAACCCGCCAGCGGCCTGCGCGACACCGTGCCCGTCGGCAGCCGGTTGCCCATGACCGCAGGCTCCGGCGCCCGCGTGCTCGCCGCCTGGGCGGACCCGACCGTCCAGCGCTCGGTGCTCGCCGACGCGTCGTTCGGCGAACGCGTGCTCGTCGACGTCCGCCGCCGCGGCTGGGCGCAGAGCGTCGCCGAGCGCGCCACCGGCGTCGCCAGCGTCTCCGCACCGGTGCGCGACGCGTCCGGCCAGGTCATCGCCGCAGTCTCCGTCTCAGGCCCCGTCGACCGCATCGGCCGGCGCCCCGGCGTGCGCTGGGCCGCCGACCTGCTGGCCGCGGCGGAAGCCCTCCAGCACCGGTTGTAGCGCGACGTCACACACCCCTGGGCCCGTTCACACGTTCGGACGTGTGTGAACGGGCCCACCGGTGTGTGAGGTGCTCCGGGAGCCGTGCAACGCGCGGGCCGGTCCTTCCGTCTTCCCTGCAGGTCGTTACGGTGCGCCGCCCGTCGGTCGCGCAGTGCACTGCCGCTACCGTGTTGCCTCGAGCTGGCTGATGGGAGAGCGATGAGCTACGTGATCGGCATCGACGTGGGCACCACGCGCACGTCGGCGGCGATCTCCCACGTCGGCAGCGGGGCCGGTGACATCGAGGTCGTCGCACTCGGGGACCGCGCCAGTTCGGTGCCGTCGGTGCTCTACCTCGGCGACGACGGGTCGGTCGTGGTCGGCGAGGCGGCCGAGCGGCGCGCTGTCACCGACTTCGACCACGTCGTCCGCGAGTTCAAGCGCCGCATCGGCGACCCCACGCCGATCATCGTCGGGGGCCGACCGTGGGCGCCGGAGGATCTCTCCGCCCGGCTCGCCCGCTGGACGGTCGACCGGGTCGCGCAGCGCGAGGGCGGCCCGGCCTCCCGGATCGCGGTCACGCATCCCGCGTCGTGGGGCGGCCACAAGATCGAGCTGATGGGCAACGCGCTCGCCGCGCAGGGCCTGCAGGTGATGTTCCTCGCCGAGCCGCAGGCCGCGGCGCTGCACTACGCCGCGGCCGAGCGGATCGAGCCGGGCTCCACGATCGCCGTCTACGACCTCGGCGGCGGCACGTTCGACGCCGCCGTCGTCCACAAGGACCCGACGGGCACGTTCACGCTGCTCGGGCCGGCCCGAGGGCCTCGAACGGCTGGGCGGCGTCGACTTCGACGACGTCATCTTCGACCACGTCCGCGAGTCGCTCCCGGACGCGTTCGACGCGCTCAGCGACGACGACCCCGCGGCGCTCGCCGCGTTCGCGGCCGTGCGCCGCGAATGCCGCGAGGCGAAGGAGGCGCTGTCCTCCGACACCGAGGTCACCATCCAGGTGCTCATGCCGGGCGCCCGCGGTTCGGTGCGGCTGCACCGCAGCGAGTTCGAGGCCATGATCGGCCCGCAGGTCGAGGAGACCGTCACCGCGCTGCGGCGCGCGATCACCTCCGCCGGCCGCACCCCGGAACAGCTGACGGCGGTGCTGCTCGTCGGTGGCTCCTCGCGCATCCCGCTGGTCGCCGAGCTCGTGTCGCAGCACCTCGGCCGTCCCGTTGCGGTCGACGCCGACCCGAAGAACGCGATCGCCAAGGGCGCCGCGCTCGCCCTCACCCCGGCCGGGGCCTCGGGCACCGGCGGGCACCCTGCACGGCCCGACCAGGGCCGCCGCCCGATCGGCCCGCTGCCCGCCCCGGGGATGCCCGGGAGCACCGCAACGGGCGCGTGGGCCGGACCGACGGGCACCGGAGCCACGCCTCCGCTGCGTCCCGGGGTCCCGATGCCTGCACCCGCCCCCTTCCCGGAGCGACCGCCGATCGGCGCACCCGAGGCCGGCTACGGCGGCGGACCGGGTGCCGGGCAGCGCAACGGCTCGCGCAACGGCTACGACGACGAGTACGCGGCATACGGCGCGGAATACGACGAGGAGTACGCGCACCACCCCGAGGACCCGCCGGCCCGCCGCACCTCGCCGGCCCTGCTGGTCAGCCTGGGCGGCGCAGCCGCGGCCGTGGCCGTGATCGGGGCGGCGTTCCTGCTGCCGCACACGCCCTCCAGGGCGTCGCCGGCCGGCGTGGTCACCGCGGACGTGCCGCAGACCGTGGCACCCACCACCACGGTGCCACCGACCACCGAGCGCCCCCCGCCATCCCCCAAGCCGAGGCCGGTGCCGCGCACGACGACCGTCGCGCCGTCCACCACCGTGCCGCCCACGCCGTCCGAGACGGAGCCGCCCACGGTGACCCCGTCGCCGACGGCGGTCCCGACCACGGCACCGACGACGAAGCCGGCCGACCCGCCGGACGAGGGTGGCGGCCCCGGCCGCAACCGCGACTAGCTATTCGGCGCAGAGGCAGAACGGGTGCCCGGCCGGGTCGAGGAACACGCGGTACGACGTGCCGGGCTGGTGCTCGGGCTTGGTCGCGCCGAGGTCGAGAACGGCCGCCTCGGCGGCGTCGAGGTCGTCCACCAGCACGTCGAGGTGCATCTGCTGGGGCTTGTCCTGGGACGGCCAGGTGGGCGGGACGTAGGCCTCCACCCGATGGAACGAGAGGCACTGACCGGACTCCGCACACACCGCTGCGCGATCGTCGCCGACCTCGATCTCCCAGCCCAGCATCGTCCCGTAGAACGTCGCGAGCGCCGCGGGATCGGGGCAGTCGATGGCGAGGACCGGAGAGTGTGCGATAGCCACACGGCATGATCGCACCTGCGACGACAATGCGCCGGAAATGCAAATCGCGGTGGTACCGGATGATTTCCGATTCCACCGCGATCAGCAGTGTAGCCCCGACGGGATTCGAACCCGCGCTACCGCCTTGAGAGGGCGGCGTCCTAGGCCACTAGACGACGGGGCCGCTGAAACAAGCTCCGCAATCCTACAGCAGGCGATTGCGGGGAGTTTCGCTGGGGTACCAGGACTCGAACCTAGACTAACTGAACCAGAATCAGTCGTGCTGCCAATTACACCATACCCCAAGGGAGCCGCGACCTGGCCCGGTCGCACCCTGTGTCCATCACTGTAGCCGAGCGGCCAAGCCGGTTGCACACCGGCCCGGCGCCACCCGTCCGCGGCACGTCCGAGCAGGTGCGGGGCTTGCGCCCAGAGCTCTCGTGACGTTAAATTCAACGTGTGGCGAATAAAGAGCGCACGACCTGCCTCGTCGTCGGTGGCGGCCCCGCCGGGATGGTCCTCGGCCTGCTCATGGCCCGGGCAGGCGTCGAGGTCACCGTCCTGGAGAAGCACAAGGACTTCCTCCGCGACTTCCGCGGCGACACCGTCCACGTCTCCACCCTCGACCTCATCGACGAGCTCGGGCTCGGCCCGCGGTTCGCGCAGGTACCGCACCGGCGCATCGAGAAGATGCGCATGCAGTTCGACGAGGGTGCCGCCACCGTCGCCGACATGCGCCGCCTCCCCGGCACGCACCAGTACATCGCGCTCGTGCCGCAGTGGGACTTCCTCGACATGCTCGCCGACGCCGCGAGCGAGGAACCCACGTTCACGCTGCGGCGCAACGCCGAGGTGACCGACATCGTCCGGGACGGCGACCGGGTCGTCGGCGTCCGCTATCGCGACCGGATCGCCGGCACCGACCACGAGATCCGTGCCACGCTCACCGTCGGCTGCGACGGCCGCAGCTCGGACGTGCGCACCGCCGCGGGACTCGTGCCGCGCTCGTTCGGCGCGCCGATGGACGTCTGGTGGTTCCGGCTGCCCCGCCACGACACCGACCCGATCGGCGGCGTCGCCCGGATCTCCACCGGACAGATGTGCGTGATGATCGACCGCGGCGACTACTGGCAGTGCGCGTACCTGATCCGCAAGGGCAGCGACGCCGAACTGCGCGCCGCCGGCATCGAGGAGCTGCGCCGCCGGTATGCCGCGCTCCTGCCGTGGATGGCTGACCGGATGCCGGAGCTGGCGTCGTTCGACCAGGTCAGCCTGCTCGACGTGGAGCTCAACCGGCTGCGCCGCTGGGACCTCGAGGGTCTGCTGCTCATCGGCGACGCCGCCCACGCCATGTCACCCGTCGGCGGGGTCGGGATCAACCTCGCCGTCGCCGACGCCGTCGCCGCGGCCCGCATCCTGGGCCCGGCCCTGCGATCGGGCGGCATCGTGCCCCGGTCACTGCTGCGTCGTGTCCAGCGCCGCAGGCTGCTCCCGACCGCGATCGTCCAAGGCGTGCAGCAACTCGCCCACAAGGGCCTGATCGGCAGCATCGGCCTCGGCGAGCCGGTGTCGCTGCCGCACACCACGACGGCCGCCGGCATGCAGGACGCCACCATCCCCGACGCCCCGCTCGCCGCCCTGCCGCTGCCCCTGCGCCTGCTCCAGCGGTTCCCGGCGCTCCAGGGCATCCCGGCCCGGCTCGTCGCCTTCGGCCCGCTGCCCGAGCACGCGCCGACGTGGGCCCGCCGGCCGCCGACCGAGGCCCCGACGCGGGCCTGAGGTCGACGTCGATCCTCGTCCGGCCGGTTACGGCTCCGCGATGCCGCAGCGGCCGATCTGCCGGAAGCCCACGCGTTCGTAGACCCGCGTCGCCGACGCGTCGCCCGCCGACAGGAACACCAGGTCGACGCCCACGTTGCGGGCCACCTGCGCCAGCGTCGCCGTGACAGCCGCCCCGATGCCCATCCCGCGGTGCGTGGCGGCGGTCGCGATCCCCACCAGCTCCGCGACGTCACCACTGCGCTGGACCGACCCGGCCGCCACCACCCCGTCCGGGCCCGTGACCAGCAGCCGCGCGATCCGGCCCGCCGCCAGATCCGCGGCCAGCGCCGCCACCGTCTGCTCCGTCGGCGCCGCCGGGATCGGCGCGCCGAACGCTGCAGACGCCACGATCAGGTGCGCGTGCGCGGCCGCCGCCAGATCCCCGTCCGCCGGGCCGAGCAGGCGCCCCCGGATCCCGGACGGGAACGGCGCCGGCGCCACCTCGCCGTCCAGCATCAGCACCGGACACTCCTGCACCGACAGGCCCGTCGCCCGCACCGCGTCGTCCATCGACGGGGCCGCCGCGAACATCCACTCGAACGTCTCCGGCACCCCGAGGCCGCGCTGCGCCGCCCGCACCCGCACCACGTCCTCCGCGGTGACCGGGCCGGCGCACGGGATCGGACGGGCGTAGAACGGGAAACCCGGGGTCGTGCGCGTGAAGATCCGCAGCGGACCTGAATCGGTCACCGTCGCCCACTGGCGGGGCACGGCGTCACAGAACAGGTCGATCCGGGCCATCACCCGCTCGTCGCGCTCGCTCACCCGACCGATCCTCCCGGACGCATTGAGCGGCCACGACGAGCCCCTCCCGTAGGAGCGGCTCGGGGCAGGCCACCGCAGGGTGGGCGCCGGGTGGCGCCGGGTGGCGCCGGGTGGTGTCAGCAAAGCCACCTTCAGGACGGATTCGGTCCGGAAAGTGGCTTTGCTGACATACCTCTGGGCCCGCTCAGCCCGTCGCGACCGGGCGGCGGGCGCGCAGCGACGCGTACGCCAGCGCGTCCACCAGCGCCAGCCACGAGGCCTCGACGACGTTGCCGTGCACGCCGATCGTGGTCCATGCGCCGTCGCGGTCGGCCGACTCCACCAGCACCCGGGTGACGGCGTCGGTGCCGTGCCCGTCCCCAGAATTCACCGCAGTGCCGCCGGGGGTCAGTATGCGGACCTTGTAGTCGGCCAGCTCCACGTCCTCCAGCCACGGGCAGGACGGGGTGAGCGCCGAGCGCAGCGCGGCGTCCAGCGCGTTGACCGGGCCGTTGCCCTCCTCGGTGGCGATGAGCCGCTGCCCGTCCACCAGCAGCTTGACGGTGGCCTCCGCCACGACGGCGCCGTCCGCGCGCCGCTCGACGATCACCCGATAGGACTCGAGCGTGAACGGGACCGGCGCGCGCTCCCCGATCGCGGCCCGCATCAACAGCTCCAGCGACGCGTCCGCGGCCTCGAACGACCAGCCCTGCGCCTCCCGCTCCTTCACGGTCGCGACGACCGCCGACGTCGCGTCGGGCCGGCCGGCCAGGTCCAGTCCGAGCTCGACACCCTTGAGCTCGACACTGGCCCGGCCGGCCATCTCGGTGACCAGCACCCGTTGCCCGTTGCCGACATCCACGGGGTTCATGTGGTTGTACAGCTCCGGGTCGACCTTGATCGCACTCGCGTGCAGGCCCGCCTTGTGGGCGAACGCTGACGTCCCGACATAGGCCTGGTGGGTGTCGGGAGCGATGTTGGCGATCTCCGCCAACGCGTGCGAGGTCCGGGTCAGCTCCGCCAGGGCGCCGTCCGGTAGGACGGGCATCCCCAGCTTGGTCACGAGGTTCCCGACGACGGGGAACAGGTCGGCGTTACCGGCCCGCTCGCCGTAACCGTTCGCGGTGCACTGGACGTGCGTCGCGCCCGCCTGCACGGCGGCCACGGAGTTGGCCACCGCGCAGCCGGTGTCGTCCTGGCAGTGGATGCCCAGCCGGAATCCCGTCCGGGCGGCCACCTCGGTGACGACCTCGGCGACGCCCAGCGGGAGCATGCCGCCGTTGGTGTCGCAGAGCACCGCCACGTCTGCGCCTCCGGTGACGGCCGCGTCCAGCACCCGCAACGCGGTGTCGGGATCGAACGCGTAGCCGTCGAAGAAGTGTTCGGCGTCGACGAAGACCCGGCGGCCCTCGCCGACGAGGAACGCGACGGTGTCCGACACCATCGCGCAGTTCTCGGCCACGTCGGTGCGCAGCGCCAGCTCCACATGCCGGCGGTCGGACTTGGCCACGAGCGTCACGACCGGGGCCTGGCTGTCGAGCAGCGCCCGTACCTGCGGATCCTGCGCGGCCGTCGTGCCGGGCTTGCGGGTGGCGCCGAACGCGACCAGTGCCGCGTGCCGCAGCGTCAGCTCACCGCGCGCAGCCCGCGCGAAGAACTCGGTGTCCTTCGGCATCGCACCGGGCCACCCACCCTCGATGAACCCGACCCCCAGCGCGTCCAGGTGCCGGGCGACGGCCAGCTTGTCCGTCACCGAGTAGCTGATGCCCTCCCGCTGGGCGCCGTCGCGCAGGGTCGTGTCGTAGACGTGGAAGGCGTCTCCGAGCGGCGTACCGGCCGGCTCCGTGCGGGACATCGAGCACTCCAGGTGGTGGTGGGGCAACAAAAAAGACCCCTCGCGGGTGCGAGAGGTCTGCGCGTCGGCCGGATCGAGCTAGCCGACGCGCCCGCCGATAATGATCGAGGCGTGCTGCGTCACGGGCACAGAGTGGCACGGCCCGTCCCGCTGTGTCACATGCGACTCTCACATTGTGGGAGACCCGCAGGTGCGGTAGGCCTTGCACCATGTTCCAGATCACGGTGCTCTACGCCCACCCGGCCGACGTCGAGGCCTTCGACAAGCACTACGCGGAGGTCCATGCACCGCTCGCTGCAACCATCCCCGGCCTGCAGCGCTACACCGTCTCCCACCCGACCCCCGGCCACGACGGCACCCCGGCCCCTTACCACCTCGTCGCCATCCTGGAGTTCGCCGACGCCGCAACCGCCGCAGCCGGGATGCGCGGGCCGGAGGGCAAGGCCGTCAACGCCGACCTCGCCAACTTCGCGCACGCCGGCCTGACCATGGTCCAAGGCCCGGGGGACGCGGTGGTGTAGCCACGGGGACACACGCTGGATGTCAGCAAGGCCACCTTCAGGACCGATTTCGTCGTGAAGGTGGCCTTGCTGACACCAGATCTGAGCGATCCCGCCCGCTCGACCCCGACCGTGGTTGAAACTCGCCGGATGAGCACATCTCCGAGCCGCTTCCGCCCGTCCTACCTCCGACGCGCGTTTCCAACCGGAGTCGCCACCGCGCGTCAGCTCGAATCGACCGGGGTTTCGCAACGCACGACCTATCGTCGATGTCTCGACGGAGGGCCGTGGAGACGTCTCCTCCCGGGCGTCGTTCTGCTTTCCACAGGTCGGGCAACTGACGATCAGCTGGTCCGGGCCGCACTGCTCCTCGGCGGCGAGGGAGCTGTCGTCACCGGCGTCGAGGCCTGTCGCCGTCACGGGATGCGCAGGGGTCCCGCACAAGACGGCAGGCGCGATCGCAGTGTCCACATCCTGGTGCCGCACGGCCGGCAGGTCCGGTCAGTGGGCTTCGTGCACGTCGAGCGGACCCATCGCACGGTGGAACCGGTCATCCGTGGCGGCGTCCCGCTGGCTCCCGCAGCGCGTGCATGCACGGATGCCGTCCGCCGGTTGAAGGATGCCGGAGAGATCACCGAGCTGCTGTCCGACGCCGTGCAACGCGGGCTCTGCACCGTTGCCGAGCTGGTCTCGGATCTCGATGCGGGCAGCCGGCGAGGCACGGCGATGCCGCGTCTGGTGCTGCGCGAGGTCGCCGCTGGTGTGCGGTCAGCGGCGGAACGGGACGCCAGGAGTCTGTGGGCATCCAGTGGACTCCCAGCCGCGGAATGGAACGTCCCCATCTACGACGCGGACGGGCGATTCCTGGGCATCGCGGACTGCTGGATCGACGAGGTCGCGATGGTGTGCGAGATCGAGTCTACCGAATGGCACCTCAGCCCGGAGGAACACAGTCGGACGGTGGAGCGAGCGGCGGAGTTCGTCGCGGCCGGCGTGATGTACACGGCGGCGAAACCGAGCCAGATCCGCGGCGACTGGCATACCGTCGCCAGACGACTCCACGCAACGTACGAGCATGCGAAGTCCCGACCGCGACCCGCAGTGAGGCGCGGCTGACCTCGGCGACGATGTCAGCAAGGCCACCTTCATGTCGAAATCTGACGTGAAGGTGGCCTTGCTGACGTTCGAGTGAACCCGGGGACAGCCTCAGACCGACGGCGCCACTACGTGCGCGCTGACGAGGGCAGCGAGGCGGTCGCCGATGCTGCGGGTGTGGCCGGTGGCGCTGTGGTCGCGGGTGGCGAGGTCGAAGGCCACGGCGGCTTCGATGCGGCGGGCCGACTCCTGGTTGCCGAGGTGGTCGAGCAGGAGCGCGACCGACAGGATGGCCGCGGTGGGGTCGGCGATGCCTTGGCCGGCGATGTCGGGGGCGCTGCCGTGCACGGGCTCGAACATGCTCGGGTTGCGCCGCGACACGTCGAGGTTGCCGCTGGCGGCGAGCCCGATGCCACCGGTGACGGCGGCGGCGAGGTCGGTGAGGATGTCGCCGAACAGGTTGTCGGTGACGATGACGTCGAACCGGCCGGGGTCGGTGACCATGTGGATCGTGGTGGCGTCGATGTGCTGGTAGGCGACGGACACCTCGGGGTGCTCCAGCGACACCTCTTCGACGATCCGCGACCAGAGCGCGCCGGCGAAGGTCAGCACGTTCGTCTTGTGGACGAGCGTGAGGTGCTTGCGGGGGCGGCGCTCGGCGCGGTCGAACGCATCGCGGACGACCCGTTCGACGCCGAAGGCGGTGTTGGTGGAGACCTCGGTGGCGATCTCGTGGACGGTGTCCTTGCGCAGGATGCCGCCGGTGCCGACGTAGGGGCCTTCGGTGCCTTCCCGCACGACGACCATGTCGATCTCGGCGTTGCCCGACAGCGGACCGCGCACGCCGGGGTAGAGCTTCGCCGGGCGCAGGTTCACGTGGTGGTCGAGCTCGAAGCGCAGCCGCAGGAGCAGGCCGCGCTCGAGGATGCCACTGGGCACCGACGGGTCGCCGACGGCGCCGAGCAGGATCGCGTCGTGCTGCTGGAGCTCGGTCAGCACCGTCTCGGGGAGGAGTTCCCCCGTGGCGTGCCAGCGGGCCGCGCCCAGGTCGTAGTTCGTGGTCTCGACGCCCGGCGATACCTCGTTGAGGACCTTGAGCGCCTCATCGATGACCTCCGGTCCGATTCCGTCGCCCGGGATGACCGCAAGGCGCATCCTGCTCCCTCTCTTCTCCGACCATGTGTCCCGGCTCGGGACAACCCGCCGCACGCTACCCGCAGCCGCGGAGCGCACTCTTGCATCACCACCCGATCGTGGTCGCCCCGACGGGTGAAGCGGGGGCTTGCGGCGGCCTCGCGGCCCGACCTCGGGAGCGACACACCCCCTGAGCGGGCCATTGTGCTCCTGCCCGACGGCGGACCGTCACGAGGCCCCCACTTGTGGTGACGGGTGTCAGCGCGCAGGCGGCACCACGACGACCCGCGCTCCGGTCGCGTTGCGATCCGCGATGACCAGGGCGGACGTGCTCGCGGGGGCCGGGAGCACGGTGCCGTCCGTCACCGGGACGAGGGACGCTGCCGGGGCGGGGCCGAGGGCACGAGGGTCGATCCGGACGGCGTCCGGCATCTCATCCACCACCCGATCGGGCGAGTCCGGGGCCCCGTAGTCGCCGCGGACGACGACGCGCATCCCGATCGGCCCGGCGCCGAGCACCCCCGGTCCGACGGGCAGCACCCACGTGTCGGTGTCGAAGGTGTGGGTGTCGGTGGCGCCGTCGAACCCGTTGACGGGCCGGAGGTCGACGACCCGGCCGCCGGTGTCGAGGGTGCGGGAGACGAGCACGTCGGTGTCGGGGAGCGTGACGAGCTCGGTGGCGCGGTCGGGCCGGCCGTCGCCGTCGAGGTCCCAGAGCACGGTCGGGTTGGTGGTGGTGCCGATGTCGGCGAGGTCGGCCCAGCTGACGATCGCGACGGCGGTCGTGCCGTCGGCGGTGCGGGTGATGCCGGCGTAGCGCAGGTCGGCCCCGCTGCCGGTGCCGTTGACGACGCAGCCGGAGAGCTGGTCGGCGGTGCACCGCGGCAGCCGCGGGCTCTGCGCGACGAGGGCGAACACGCCGCCGCGGGAGCGGTAGGCCTGTGCCCCGGTGCCCTGGTCGACGCCGCGGCCGGTGAACGTCAGCCGGTCGCCGGCGCGGGTGACGCGCAGCGCCGAGGCGGGCCGGGGCGCGACGCTCACGGGCACCCGCACCGTGGTGGCACCGCTGGTGAGCTCGAGCCGGCCGGACGCGTCGGCCAGGTACTGGCGGGCCACCCCGTCCTGGACGAGCGCGAGGGTGGGGTCGGCGGTGCGGCGCAGCGCCGCCGGATCGGGCACGGTGACGGTGACGTCGACGAGCGCGGCGCCACCGGCCGGCAGGCTGATCCGGGCCGGGGTGGCGGCGATCGTGACGCCGGGGGTGGTGGTGATCGGCCGGTAGCCGACGTCGAGGGTGGCGGCGGCTCCGGTGCTGGTGACGCGGACGCGCCGGGTCGCGGCGAAGGGTGTGCCCGGTGGCACGTCAACCGTGCCGAACCCGACGGACACAGCGTTGGGCCGGTCGGCGTCGGCGGCGAGCACGGGCGGGGTGAGCGCGGCGCGCGCGTCGATGCGGCCGGCGCCGGCCCGCATCGGGGGCACGGGCAGGCGGTCCGGCCCCGTGACGACGTCGCCCCCGGCAGTGTTCATGATCGCGGTCTTCACCTGCGCCGGTGTCCAGTCCGGATGTGCCTCGCGGACGAGTGCGGCCACGCCGGCGACGAACGGGGAGGCCATGGAGGTGCCCGTCTGGACCTCCCGACCGGTGCCGGAGCCGGAGAGCGCCGAGGTGATGGTGTCGCCGGGCGCCGCCACGTCGGGTTTGACGACGGGCCCGTGCAGGCCGCGCGCGGAGAAGTCGCTGAGGGTGTCGGCGATTTCCGGCAACACGACCGGCCGGCTCGCGACCAGCGCCCCGGCCATGCGCACTTTCAGCCCACCGGCGAGCAGCGGCCGCAGCGCCGCGGTGGTGGGGCCGGTCATGCGGAAGACCGGCACCTGCGCGTCGCCGCCGATCTTCGTCTCGCCGAACTCGGGTGTGCCGGCGGCGAGCAGCACCCCGGCCGCTCCGGCGGCGGCCGCGCGGTCCGCTCGTTGCGCGGACTTGCAGGTCCGCGCGGTCGGGTCGTCGGGCCACTCGAGCCAGACGACGTTGCCACGGGCCCTGGCCGCCGCCTGCGCGTCGTAGGGGAGGCAGCCCTGCGGGTCCCCACCGGGCACCACCACCGGCAGCGTGCGGTCGAGCGTGGCGTAGCCCGGGTAGTCCTCGCTGTAGTCACCGGGCAACGGCGCCAGCCCGGCCACCTCGACCGCGTCGAGCAGCACCCCGGGATCGCGCACACTGGCGACGGCGAGCGCGTCCGGGCTGCTGCCGGGAGCGCCACCGGAGTCGTAGACGTCGCCGGTGTTGCCGGCCGCCGCGACGACGAGGACGCCGTTCTCGGTGAGGGCGGTGACGAAGTCGTTCACCGGATCGTCGACGGCGCCGTGCGCGGCGCCCAGCGACAGGTTGACGACGTCGACGCGGTCGTCGAAGTCGCCGTCCCCGTTGGGGTCCAGCGCCCGGTCGAGTCCTTCCGCGGCCAGCGCGGTGCCGCCGGTGCAGCCGAACACCTTGATGGCGTAGAGGCCCGCGCCGGGCGCGGCACCGGGGCCGATGCGCATGCGGTCGAGCTCGGCGGGAGTCAACGCGCGGTGGTCGCCCCGGAACGTGCTGCCGTCGGGGTTCTCCCCCAGCCCGGCCGCCGTGCCCGCGACGTGCGTGCCGTGGCCCTCGCAGTCGAGTGGGTTGTCGTCGGGTTGCGGGAGGGTGCGCGCGGGGTCGGTGGAGTCGGCGTCGTAGTCGTTGCCGGCGAGGTCCACGCCGCCGAGCACCTTCGCGGTGGGGAAGGTCCTGGGATCGACCTCGGTCGGGTCGACGGCGGCGTAGGCGGCCGGGGTGCCGGGACCGCCGAAGTCGGCGTGGGTGTAGTCGATGCCGGTGTCGACGATGCCGATGCGCACGCCGGTGCCCAGCCGGCCGGTCTGCTGCCATGCGGTGACCGCGCGGCCGAGCTGGTCGGCGCTCGCGTTGCCGGGGCGCATCGTCCGGATCCGGCGGACCGACCGCACGCCGGGCTCGCGCGCCAGTTCGCGGGCCGTGGCCGCGCTCGCGTGCAGGGCCACTCCGGGGACGGCGTTCGCCGTGCGGAACACGACGCCGGAGACCTCGCCGCCGCGGAACCGGGCCAGCAGCGCGTCGGTCTTCGCCTTGATGGCGGCCTTGGCGTCGGCGGCCGCACGGCGGGCGACGTCGCGCCCTTCCCTGGCCCTGGCCCGGTAGACCTGGTACGCCGACGGCTGGTCGAACTGGACGAACAGGGTGACCGGCGGGGCGCCGGGGGGCTCGGCGACGGCGGCGGGCGCGGCCGCCCCGCTCGTCACGCCGGCCACCAGCACGAGCACGAGCACCAGCACGGCGCGACGCACCACCACTCCCCCCTTGCCGCGATCGCGATGCGACAGGGGTCGACGCTAGGCAGCGCCCGGCGCGCGGACAGCGAGGCTGGCCGGGGCACACCCGCATCGGGTGGTGGGTTTCACCCGCCCGGAGTTGATCAGTCGTCGAAGGAGATCAACCGGGTGGTGACGGCCCCGACCGAGGCCCCGATCGGCTCCAGCACAGCCAGGTCGACGGGCCGGTCGACGCGCAGCAGCATGATCGCGTCGACCCCCTCGTTGGTCTGGCTGATCTGCGCGGCCTCGATGTTGACGGCGGCCTCGCCGAGCAACGAGCCGACCCGGCCCATCACGCCGGGGCGGTCGGCGTACTCGAGGAGCACCACATCGCCCTCGGCGCGCAGGTCGAAGTGCCGCCCGTTGATCTCGACGAGCTTCTGCACCTGGTTGCGCCCGCTGAGCGTGCCGGACACCGTGACGGACGTGCCGTCGGGCATCGCCGCGCGCAGCTGCACGACGCTGCGGAAGTTCTGGCTCTCGGCGGTGGTGCTCAGCTCCGCCGTCACGCCCCGCTCGGCGGCCAGGCTCGACACGTTGACGAACGTGACCTGGTCCTCGACGACGTGGGTGAACAGCCCGCGCAGCGCGGCGAGCGGCAGCACGGAGGTGTCCACGGCGGCGAGCTCACCGGCGACGTCGACGGTGATGCCGCTGGGGACGCCGTCGGTGACGGCGTGCAGCACGACGCCCAGCTTCTGCACCAGCGGCAGCCACGGCCGCACCTCCTCGCCCACCCGACCGCCGACCTGCACGTTCACCGCGTCGGGCACGAACTCCCCGGCCAGCGCCAGCTGCACCGAGCGGGCGACGTCGGTGCCGGCGCGGTCCATCGCCTCGACGGTCGAGGCGCCCAGGTGCGGGGTGACGACGATCTGGGGCAGCTCGAACAGTGGGCTCGACGTCGTGGGTTCGGTGACGTAGACGTCGACGCCGGCCCCGCCGACGTGCCCGGACCGCACCGCCTCGGCCAGCGCGTCCTCGTCGACGAGCCCGCCGCGCGCGGCGTTGACGATGATCACGCCGGGCCTGGTGAGCGCGAGCTGGTCCTTGCCGATGAGCCCGAGGGTCTCCGGGGTCTTGGGCAGGTGGATGGAGATGAGGTCGGAGCGGCGCAGCAGCTCGTCGAGGTCGACGAGCTCGATGCCCAGCTGCGCGGCCAGTGCCGGCGACACGTACGGGTCGTACGCGATCAGCGACGTGCCGAACGCGGCGAGCCGCTGGGCGACGAGCTGCCCGATCTTGCCCAACCCGACGATGCCGGCGACCTTGCCGTTGATCTCGGTGCCGGTGAGCGAGCTGCGTGCCCACTTGCCGGCGCGCAGGCTCGCGTCGGCGGCGGGGATGTGCCGGGCAGTGGCGAGCAGCAGCGCCACGGCGTGCTCGGCCGCGCTCACGATGTTGGACGTGGGCGCGTTGACGACCATGACCCCGCGCGCCGTGGCCGCAGGGACGTCGACGTTGTCGAGCCCGACGCCGGCCCTCGCGACGACCTTGAGCCGGCGGGAGGCGGCGAACACCTCGGCGTCGACGCGGGTGGCCGAGCGGACGATCAGCGCGTTCGCGTCGGCGACCGCGGCCAGCAGCGCCGACCGATCGGTGCCGTCGACGTGGCGGATCTCGACGTCGGTCCCGAGCTGCTCCACCGCGGACGGCGCGAGGCTCTCGGCGAGCAGGACGACAGGGCGTGTAGCGGCGTTGCTCACGAGGGTCGCAGCTCCAGGATCGACGGAATCGGCTGCTCGATGGTAGAGGCCGGGCAGCCCGGGTCCGCGCGCGCGGCTCAGCCGACCGGGCGGCGGTCCGCCCCGTCCTTCTTGCCCGTTTCCGTGCCGACCGGTGTACTCCTGTCCCGCGGTGCCCCCGGACAGGAGACCCACATGGCGGCTTCATCGCTGTTGCGGCCCGCTGCAGCTGCGCGGGTCGCCCTGTGGGGCGCGCTCGCGGTCCACCTCGCGATCGTCGAGGTGCTGTTCTGGACGGGGCCGGCGGCGAAGAGCCCGGTCCTGGAGGTGGGCCGTTTCCTCGGACTGCACCTCGCGCTCGCGCTGACGCTGCAGTTCGTGCTCGTGGCCCGGCTGCCGTGGCTCGACCGGCGGCTCGGGATGGACCGGCTGACCGGCTGGCACCGCTGGACGGGTTTCGCCGTGTTCTGGCTGGTCATCGCCCACCCGACGGTCGTCGTGACGGGCTTCGCGCTGCTCGACGCCGGCCCCGCGATCCGCACGGCGGGTGTGCTCGCGGCACAGCCGCCCGTGGCCGCGGGGATCCTCGCAGCCCTGACGATCGTCGTCGTGGCCGCCGTCTCGCTGCGCGCGGCGCGGCGCCGGCTCAGCTACGAGCGCTGGCACGCGATCCACTTCGCGCTCTACGCCGTGATCGCGCTGACGACGTTCCACCAGATCGTCGAGGGCAGCAGCTTCACCTCCACGCCGCTCGCCCGGATCTACTGGTGGGGACTGTGGACGGCGGCGGTCACGGCCCTGGTCGTCGGACGGGTCGTGCTCCCGGTGCTGCGCAACCGGCGCCATCAGCTGCGCGTGGCGGCGGTCGTCCCGGAGGCGGGCGGCGCCACGTCCGTCTACGTCACGGGCCATGACCTGCCCCGGCTGGACGCGCGGGCCGGCCAGTTCTGCATCTGGCGCTTCCCGGACCTGAACCCGTGGTGGCAGGCGAACCCGTTCTCGCTCTCCGCCGCGCCGGACGGGCGGAGCCTGCGACTCACCGCGAAGGCGGTCGGCACCACGAGCGCCGGCCTGCGCGACCTCCGCGTCGGGATGCGCGTCGTCGCCGAGGGTCCGTACGGGGCGTTCACGATGCTGCAGCGAACCCGTCGGTCGACGCTGCTGGTGGCGGGCGGGATCGGTATCACCCCGATCCGGGCGCTGCTGGAGGTGCTCCCCGGCCCCGTCACGGTGCTCTACCGCGCCCGCACCGTCGCCGACGCGACCTTGCTCAACGAGACCGCCGACCTCTGCCGGCAGCGCGGCGCGCTCCTGTACCTGCTGACCGGCCGCACCGCCGACGGCGACCCGCTGCACCCGGCGAACATCCAGCGGCTCGTGCCGGACGTGCGCGACCGCGACACCTACGTGTGCGGACCGCCGGCGATGACGGCCGCGGTGGTGCGCTCCTTGCAGGGCCTGGGTGTCCCCCGCGCCCAGATCCACGACGAGCGGTTCGGGTTCGCGCCGTAGCGCTCGGCGGTGCTGGCCGGGAAGATCACCGCGGAAACGGCTGCCCTGGAGGTCCGGGGCGCCACCACCGACGGCCGGGCCAACTTCGTGATCACGACGAGCACGCTGCGACCGGCGGACCCGAGCGTCTTCGCCACCTGACCGGGACGGCTACGGTCAGCGCGTGGAGCTGCACGTGAGCCTGTCGGGCCCCACCGACCTCACGGGCCAGGTGTACCGGCAGATCCGCGCCGCGGTGCTCGACGGACGGCTCCGCGACGGCGACCCGCTGCCGTCGGTGCGCCGGCTGGCGACGACGCTGGGCATCTCCCGCACCACCGTCGGCACCGCGTACGAGCGGTTGGCCGGCGAGGGCTACGTGCGCACGCGCGGCGGCGCCGGCACGTTCGTCGATGCGACGGCGGACGCGCCGGCGGAGCCCTCCCCGGCGCCGGCCGGATCGCCGCTGCGGGCCAGGGCCGTGTGGGACCTGATCCCCGATCCGCCGGTGCTGGCGGGCATCGACGCGCCGTACGACTTCCGGCTGGGCATGGTCGACGTCGCCGAGTTCCCGTTCGCCGCGTGGCGCTCGCTCGTTGCCCAGCAGCTGCGGCCGGGCCCGACGGGCAACGGCGCGCACATCGACCCGGCCGGCCTGCCGGAGCTGCGGGCGGCGATCGCGCGGCACATCGGGGTGTCCCGCTCGGTCCGGGCCACAGCGGACGACATCGTGGTCACCAACGGCAGCCAGCAGGCGATGGACCTGCTCGCCCGGCTGCTGGTCGATCCCGGTGCCGTGGTCGCCGTGGAGAGCCCCGGCTACGTGATCGGCCGGCTGCCGTTCGTCGCGGCCGGCGCGGAGCTCGTCGCGGTGCCGGTCGACGAGGAGGGCCTGGTCGTCGAGGCCCTGCCGGACACGGCCGTCGCCGTGGTGGTGACCCCGTCGCACCAGTTCCCGTTGGGCCCCGCCATGTCGCGACGACGCCGCACCGCGTTGTTGGCGTGGGCCGGCAGGACCGGAGCCGCGGTGATCGAAGACGACTACGACAGCGAGTTCCGCTACGGCGGGCGGCCGTTGGAGCCGCTGCACGGGCTCGACCGCGACGGGCACGTGGTCTACGTCGGCTCCTTCTCCAAGGTGCTGCTGCCGACCTTGCGGCTGGGGTTCGCCGTGCTGCCGCCCGCGCTGGTGCCGGCCATGCGCCGCGCCAAGCACGTCACCGACTGGCACACCGAGGTGCCGCTGCAGGCGGCGGCCGCGCAGTTCCTGGCGGACGGCCGGTTCGGCCGGCACGTGCGCCGCATGCGCACGATCTACGCGCGGCGCCACCACGCGATGCGGGCCGCGGTCGCCGAGCACCTGGCCGGGCAGCTCGCCGCGGTGCCTTCACACGCCGGCCTGCACATCGCGACCGTGTTCCACCGGCCGCGCGATCCCGCCGCCATGGCAGCAGCCGCGCTGGAGGACGGCATCGCGCTGCACCCGTTGCCCGCCACGCCGCGGACCGGGCCGGGGCTGCTGCTGGGCTACGGCGCCGCGGCGCTCGACAGCATCGGGCCCGGGATGCGGCGGCTCGCTCAGGTCCTGGACCGGAGCCTGTGACCTATCCGTGACCGTCCCGTCGAAACCGGGATCGTCCGCACCTGCCGCCGGACGATCTCCCCGTCGGAGACTGCCTGCGCCGTCCCGGCGTCGGGGAAGCCGGGGGGAGTTCCCTCGCCGGGGCGGCCGCCACAACGGCCCGAACGGCAGGAAAGCCACTTTCGCGCCATTCGGTGACGGGAAAGTGGCTTTCCTGCAACTACTTCCGGAGCCGGTGCGGCTCAGGTGGCCTTGGTGCCCACCCAGCTCATCAGGCCACGCAGCTTCTCACCGACCTGCTCGATCGGGTGCGCGGCACCCTCCTGCTGCAGCTTGGTGAAGTTGGGGCGCCCGGCCTCGTCCTCGGCGACCCACTCGGCGGCGAACCGGCCGTCCTGGATCTCGGCGAGGATGCGCTTCATCTCCTCCTTGGTCTGCGCGTTGACGACGCGCGGACCGCGGGTGAGGTCGCCGTACTCGGCGGTGTCGGAGATGGAGAAGCGCTCGTTGGCGATGCCGCCCTCGTACATGAGGTCGACGATCAGCTTGAGCTCGTGGAGGCACTCGAAGTAGGCGATCTCCGGGGCGTAGCCGGCCTCGGTGAGCACCTCGAACCCGGTCTGCACCAGCGCCGCGGCACCACCGCAGAGCACGGCCTGCTCGCCGAAGAGATCGGTCTCGGTCTCCTCCTTGAACGTGGTCTCGATGACGCCCGCGCGGGCGCCGCCGATGGCCGCGGCGTAGGAGAGGGCGAGCGCCTTGGCGTTGCCGGACGGGTCCTGCTCGACGGCGATGAGCGCGGGCACGCCCTTGCCGTCGACGAACTGGCGGCGTACGAGGTGGCCGGGGCCCTTCGGCGCCACCATGGCCACGTCGACGTCGGCCGGGGGCTTGATCAGCTCGTAGCGGATGTTGAAGCCGTGGCCGAAGAAGATGGCGTCGCCGCTCTTCAGGTTCGGCGCGATGTCCTCGGCGTAGATGAAGCGCTGCTTCGTGTCCGGCGCCAGGATCATGATCAGGTCGGCCCACGCGGACACCTCGGCGGGCGTGCCCACCGTGAGGCCCTCGTCGGCGGCCTTCTGCCGGCTCTTCGAGCCCTCGGGCAGGCCGATCCGCACGTCGACACCGGAGTCGCGGAGAGACAGCGAGTGGGCGTGGCCCTGGCTGCCGTAACCGATCACGGCGACCTTGCGGCCCTGGATGATCGAGAGGTCGGCGTCGGAGTCGTAGTAGATGTTCACGCTCATGGCTGGTTGGGGTGTTCCTTTCCTAACGGATGGCGGCGGCGGTGATCGAACGGGGACCGCGACCGACCGCGACCATCCCGGACTGGACCATCTCGCGAATACCGTACGGCTCGAGGTTCTTGAGCAGCGCGGCGAGTTTCTCGTTGGTACCGGTGGCCTCGATCGTGACGGCCTCGGGAGCCACGTCCACGGCCTTGGCGCGGAAGAGGTTGACGATCTCCAGCACCTGGCTGCGCACGGTGGGGTCGGCGCGCACCTTGACCAGCAGCAGTTCGCGCTGCACGGACGCGGCCGGCTCCAGCTCCACGATCTTGATGACGTGGACGAGCTTGTTGAGCTGCTTGGTGACCTGCTCCAGCGGGAAGTCGTCGACGGCGACGACGATCGTCATGCGGGACACCGACGCGTGCTCTGTCGGGCCGACGGCGAGCGACTCGATGTTGAAGCCGCGGCGGGAGAACAGGCCCGCGACGCGGGCGAGCACACCGGGTTTGTCCTCGACGAGGACGGAGAGGGTGTGGCGCTCGATCATGATTCGGCCCCGTCCTGCAGTGCGTCGGCGGTGACGGTGGAGACCTTGGCCTCGGCCGTGACCGTCCCCTTGATCACCGGCTCGTCGCCGTCGAAGAGCGGGCGGATGTTGCGGGCGGCCATGATCTGGTCGTTGCCGGTGCCGGCCGCGACCATCGGCCACACCTGCGCGTCGGCGCCGACGACGAAGTCGATGACGACCGGCTGGTCGTTGATCTCCATGGCCTGCTTGATGACGCGGTCGACGTCCTCCTTGGACTCCGCGCGCAACCCCACGCAGCCCATCGCCTCGGCGAGCAGCTTGAAGTCGGGGATGCGGTGCTTGTGCGTGCCCAGGTCGGTGTTGGAGTACCGCTCCTTGTAGAAGAGGTTCTGCCACTGGCGGACCATGCCGAGGTTGCCGTTGTTGATGATGGCGACCTTGATCGGGATGCCCTCGATCGCGCAGGTGGCGAGCTCCTGGTTGGTCATCTGGAAGCAGCCGTCGCCGTCGATGCACCACACCACGGCGTCGGGCCGGGCCATCTTGGCGCCCATCGCGGCCGGCACCCCGAAGCCCATCGTGCCCAGGCCGCCCGAGTTGAGCCACGACCGCGGCTTCTCGTACTTGATGAACTGCGCGGCCCACATCTGGTGCTGCCCGACGCCGGCGGCGTACACCGCGTCGGGACCTGCGATCTGCCCGATCCGCTCGATCACGTACTCCGGGGAGAGCGAGCCGTCGGCCGGCCAGTCGTAGCCCAGCGGGTAGGTGTCGCGCAGGTGGTCGAGCTGGGCCCACCACTGCGTGAGATCGGCGGCGGAACCGTCGGCGGCTGCCCGCTCGGCGCGCACGGCGTCGATCAGCTCGGTGATGACCTCCTTGCAGTCACCGACGATGGGCACGTCGGCGCGGCGGTTCTTGGAGATCTCCGCGGGATCGATGTCGGCGTGCACGACCTTCGCGTGCGGCGCGAAGCTCGACAGCACACCGGTGACGCGGTCGTCGAACCGCGAACCGAGGGCCACCAGCAGATCGGCCTTCTGGAGCGCCGCGACTGCGGCCACCGTGCCGTGCATGCCGGGCATGCCGACGTGCTGCGGGTGGCTGTCGGGGAACGCGCCCCGCGCCATCAGCGTGGTGACGACCGGGATACCGGTCAGCTCGGCCAGCTCCAGCAGCTCCGCCGACGCCTCCGCCTTGAGCACGCCGCCGCCCACGTACAGGACGGGCTGCGCCGCTGAGGTCATCAGCTTCGCGGCCTCCCTGATCTGCTTCCCGTGCGGCCGGGTCGTCGGCCGGTAACCGGGCAGGTCCATCTCCGCGGGCCAGGTGAAGGTCGTCTGCTCCTGCAGGACGTCCTTCGGGATGTCGACGAGCACCGGCCCGGGTCGGCCCGTGCTGGCCAGGTGGAAGGCCTCGGTGATGGCCCTCGGGATGTCCTTCGCGTCGATCACCAGCATGTTGTGCTTGGTGATCGGCATCGTGATGCCGGTGATGTCGGCTTCCTGGAAGGCATCCGTGCCGATCAGCGGGCGGGATTGCTGCCCGGTGATGGCAACGA
Source organism: uncultured Actinomycetota bacterium (assembly GCA_963727745.1). Classification (GTDB taxonomy): domain Bacteria; phylum Actinomycetota; class Actinomycetes; order Mycobacteriales; family Pseudonocardiaceae; genus Pseudonocardia. The sequence continues at coordinate 1,182,124 of CAVSHL010000013.1, read as the reverse complement.
TCGGGATGGAGTCCATGTGGGCGTCGGCGATCGGGGTGACGAGGTTGGTCGCGCCCGGGCCCGAGGTGGCCATGCAGACCCCGACCTTCCCGGTGGCCTGCGCGTACCCGGTGGCGGCGTGCCCGGCGCCCTGCTCGTGGCGGACGAGCACGTGCCGCACGCGCGTCGAGTCCAGCAGCGGGTCGTACGCCGGGAGGATCGTGCCGCCGGGAATGCCGAAGACCACCTCGCAGCCGATCTCCTCGAGCGACCGCACGAGCGACTGGGCACCGGTCATCGGCACCCGGTCGAACCGGGGCCGGGCCGGATCGACGGCCTGGTTCTGGGCCGAATTCTGCGCCGACTTCCGGTCCTCGCTGCGGTGGGTCTGCTCGGCGCGCACCGGCGGCGGGCCCGGACGGGGCGGCGGTGCCGGTTTGGGTGCGGACCGGGGGTTCGCGGTGGTCATCTGCGGTCAGCCTCGCTGGGTTCGGCTCGTGGCGTCATGAGTGGTCCGGGCATGAAAAAACCCTCGCCGCACGGAGGCGGAACGAGGGTCGGCGCGTCGTCGGCGGGGTACTTGCTCAGGCGACGACGCGCCGCATAAGTACGAGGCCGATGAACGAACGCATGCGCCGGACGGTAGCCGCAGTCGTCACCGGCCGTCAATTCTCTGGGAGGCTCGTACCAGATCGTGGGACATGCGGGCGGGCGGTTCACAGGCCGGCCCAGGTGCGATGCTGATGCGATGAGCACGGACGGGCACGAGGACGAGGTCGGCGAGGAGGCTCCCCGCCCCGACGCATCCGCAGGCCAGAGCGATGCGAGCGACATCTCCGCCGAGGCCGCCGAGGCGCCTGCACCGCCAGCGGTGTTCCGTCCGTCACCCCTGGTCGTGCTGGTGGCATTTGCCTTCGCCTTCTGCGCCACCCCGTTCGCGTTCGGGGCGCCGCTGTTCTGGCTGATCTACCTGGTGCCCGTCGCCATGATCGTGTGGGCGGCACGCACGCGCACCATCGTCGGCCCGGACGCGCTGACGGTGCGGCGCGTGCTGGGCGGGCGCACCGTGCCGTGGTCGGAGGTCGCCTCGCTGCGGCTCACCAAGCGCACGCGGGTCCGCGCGGTGCTGACCGGCGGCGACGAGCTCGCCCTCCCCGCCGTCCACGTACGGAACCTGCCGGCGCTGGCGGCTGCCAGCGGCGGGCATCTGCCCGACCCGTCGGCGGCGGGCTGACCGGGCGTAACGTGGCGCGGGTTCGCTGATCCCGCCACGTTTCCAGGAGGCAGAGCCGTGCCGGCCCTCCGTTCCCGCGTCACCACCCACGGCCGCAACGCGGCGGGCGCCCGCTCGCTGTGGCGCGCCACCGGCATGACCGACGACGACTTCGGCAAGCCGATCGTCGCGATCGCGAACTCGTACACGCAGTTCGTGCCGGGCCACGTGCACCTCAAGGACATGGGCGAGATCGTCGCCGAGGGCATCCGCGCCGCCGGTGGCGTGGCGAAGGAGTTCCACACCATCGCCGTCGACGACGGCATCGCGATGGGCCACGGCGGGATGCTCTACTCGTTGCCCTCGCGCGAGGTGATCGCCGACGCCGTCGAGTACATGGTGAACGGGCACGCCGCCGACGCGCTGGTGTGCATCTCCAACTGCGACAAGATCACCCCGGGGATGCTGAACGCCGCGATGCGGCTCAACATCCCGACGGTGTTCGTGTCCGGCGGCCCGATGGAGGCCGGCAAGGCCGTCGTCGTCGGTGGTGTGGCGCAGGCCCCCACCGACCTGATCACGGCGATCTCGGCGTCCGCGTCGTCGCAGGTCGACGACGAGGGGCTGGCCGAGGTCGAGCGCTCGGCGTGCCCGACGTGCGGCTCGTGCTCGGGCATGTTCACGGCGAACTCGATGAACTGCCTGACCGAGGCGCTGGGCCTCGCGCTGCCCGGCAACGGCTCCACGCTGGCCACGCACGCCGCTCGCCGCGCCCTGTTCGAGCGCGCCGGCACCACGGTGATGGAGCTGGCCACGCGCTGGTACCGCGACGACGACGCGTCCGCGCTGCCCCGCAACATCGCCACCCGTGCCGCGTTCGAGAACGCGATGGCCCTCGACGTCGCGATGGGCGGCTCCACCAACACGGTGCTGCACATCCTCGCCGCCGCGCAGGAGGGCGAGATCGATTTCGACCTGGCCGCCATCGACGCGGTCTCGCGCCGGGTGCCGTGCCTGGCCAAGGTGTCGCCGAACTCCGACTACCACATGGAGGACGTGCACCGGGCCGGCGGAATCCCCGCCATCCTCGGTGAGCTGTGGCGCGGCGGATCGCTCAACACCGACGTCCACACCGTGCACTCGCCGTCGATCCAGGAGTGGCTCGGCGCGTGGGACATCCGCGCGGAGTCGCCGTCCGCCGAGGCCGTCGAGCTGTTCCACGCCGCGCCCGGCGGGGTGCGCACGACGCAGGCGTTCTCGACGGAGAACCGCTGGTCGTCGCTCGACGCCGACGCGGCCGGGGGCTGCATCCGCGACGTCGCGCACGCGTACACGAAGGACGGCGGGCTCGCCGTGCTGCGCGGCAACATCTCCCCCGACGGCGCCGTGATCAAGACCGCCGGCATCCCCGAGGAGCTGTGGCACTTCGAGGGCCCGGCGCTCGTGGTGGAGTCGCAGGAGGAGGCCGTCTCGGTCGTCCTCACCAAGAAGGTGCAGCCCGGCGATGTGATCGTCGTGCGCTACGAGGGCCCGTCCGGCGGGCCGGGGATGCAGGAGATGCTGCACCCCACCGCGTTCCTCAAGGGCGCGGGCTTGGGCAAGGTGTGCGCGCTGATCACCGACGGCCGGTTCTCCGGCGGCTCGTCGGGCATCTCGGTGGGACACATCTCCCCCGAGGCCGCCGCGGGTGGCGTGATCGGCCTGATCGAGACGGGCGACCCGATCGTCATCGACGTGGCGAGCCGCACGCTGAAGGTCGACGTGTCCGACGACGTCCTCGCCGAGCGCCGCGCCAAGATGGACGCGAGCGAGCGGCCGTGGCAGCCCGTCGATCGCGACCGGCCGGTGAGCAAGGCGCTGCGCGCCTACGCCGCGCTCACGACGAGCGCCGACAAGGGTGCGGTGCGCCGGGTGCCCTGAGGGGGTCGCGGGTTTGGCGTTGATCAAGGGCAAAAGGTCGTTGGTTGATCTCTACGAGCAACCTTTTGCCCTTGATCAACGAACCATCGGTCACGCGAACGCGGCGAGCTGCTCGTCGATCGGCGCACCGGTCATCCGGTTCGCGAACGTCGACAGCGTGTACGCGCCGATCCCGAGCACGACCTCCAGCGCGTTCTGGATGGTGTAGCCGTGCAACTGGAAGTCGCGCATGCTCTCCTCGCTGACCGCGCCTGCGGTGGCGAGCACGTCCAGGGTGAAGACGCGGATCGCCTCCAGCCGCTCGTCCGGCAGCGGGCGCTGCTCGCGCAGCGCCTCGACGAGCTCCGGGTCGGCCTCGAGCTTGGCCAGCTTCGCGGTGTGCATGGCCACGCAGAGGTGACAGCCGTTGCGGGCCGCCATCGTCATGATCAGCACTTCGCGAGCGAGCGGATCGAGCGTCGTCGTCTCGAAGATGGCGCTGATCTTGAGGAACCCGTCCAGCACCTGCGGCGCTGTGGCCATCTTCGCGATCGCGACGGGCAGGTAACCGAGGCGGGCCTCGCTGGCCGCCATGGTCCGGCGCGCGGCGACGGGGGCGGTCTCGACGGTGTGGGTGGGGAACAGGGACATCGGACTCTCCAGATGGGTTAGACTCGACAACGTGGTTGACCATATCGTAAACCAGGTTGTCGAACAAGGTGCGCGGCTGATCCCGTCCGCATCCGGCGCCGCCCTGCCCCTGTTGCTGTTCGCCGGGTTCCGCTCCCTCATCGACCAGCTGCACGCCGAGCTGGCCGAGCGCGGCCACCCCGACGTCCGACCCGCGCACGGCTTCGTCATGCGGGCGATCGGGATCGACGGGGTCACCGCCAGCGAGCTGGGCCGGCAGCTCGGGGTGTCCAAGCAGGCGGCCGGCAAGACCGTCGACCGACTGACGGCCCTGGGCTACGTCGAGCGCACCGACGACGAGTCCGACGGGCGGCGCAAGCTCGTCAAGCTGACCGCGCAGGGGCTCGACGTGCTGCGCGCATCGGGCGAGATCCTCGACGAGCTGCACGCCGGCTGGGTGGCCGCGCTCGGCCCGACCCGGGTCGCCGAGCTCGAGCAGGACCTGCGGGCGATGGCACCGGCATCCGGCGTTCGGCTCGACGTGGCCGGCTGGCTGAGCACCTGACCTGCACGCTATACGGAAATGTCGTAACGCAGAAAAAAGACCGTACTTGTCCGGTATGCCACTGCAGGCCGACGCTGCAGTGGTGAGTGACATCCCCGTACGTGAGCAGATCAGCACCGACCCCGACTGGTACGAGCCCTACGCGATCTCCCAGGCCATCCGCGTCGGCGACGTCGTGCACGTCTCCGGCCAGGCCGGCATCGACGAGCACGGCACGACGGTGGCCACCGACTTCGACGGGCAGGCCCGCCAGGCCTTCGCCAACCTCGACCGGGTGCTGCGCGCCGGCGGGTCCGGGTTGGAGCACGTGGTCAAGGTGACCATCCTCGTCACCGACATGGCGGTGATCGACCAGGTGATCGCGCTGCGCCGCGAGTACTTCTCCTACCCGTACCCCGCCGACACGATCGCCCAGGTCGTCGCGCTGGCGCGGCCGGACTGGCTGATCGAGATCGAAGCCGTCGGACTGGTGGCGCAGCAGTAGGCTCGAGGGCGTGCGCGACACCGTCCTGCAAGCCGCGCGGAGCTGTCCCACCGAGCTCGCGATGGAGGTCGTGGGCGGCAAGTGGAAGCTGGTCATCCTCGAGCACCTCGAGCCCGGCACACTCCGCTTCGGCCAGTTGCAACGCACCCTGCCCGGCATCACGGCGCGGATGCTGACCCGCCAGCTGCGCGAACTCGAGGCCGACGGGCTCGTCCACCGCACCGTCCACGCCGAGGTCCCGCCCAAGGTCGAGTACGCGCTCAGCGACCGCGGCCGGACCCTCACGCCGATCATCGCCCTCCTCCGCAGCTGGGGCGAGGACTACCGCGCCGAACTCCATGACTGAGTCGCCGGAGAACCGCGTGCGCGGGTGCCTGCTCGGCGGGGCCATCGGGGACGCGCTCGGCGGACCCGTCGAGTTCCGCTCGACCGCGGAGATCCTCGCCGAGCATCCCGACGGCGTACGGACGTTCATCGACGGCGGCCCGGGCTGGCCGCCCGGCACCATCACCGACGACACCCAGATGACGATGTTCACGGTAGAAGGCCTGATCAGGGCCGACACCGATGCCGTGCACCACGCGTACGACCGCTGGCTGGACACTCAGCTGCTCGCCGGCCCACCGGAGCACCCCGACGGCCGGCTGGCTGCGCTGCCGTGGCTGTACGCGCGCCGCGCACCCGGCACGACCTGCCTCGACGCGCTGACCGCGCGTCGCCGAGGTGGCAGCTACGGCGACGCCGCCGTCAACGACTCGAAGGGCTGCGGCGGGGTGATGCGGGTCGCGCCGGTCGGGCTGCTGCCGGGCGCGGACGTCGTGTGGACGTTCGACGCGGCCTGCGCGATCGCCGGCTACACCCACGGCCACCCCACCGGCCAGGTCGCCGCCGGTGCGTTGGCGGTGCTGGTCAGGCGCCTGATGGAGGGCGCCGAGCTGACGGCCGCGCTGGACACCGTCGACGAGCTGCTGACCGACCGACCCGACAGCGCCGAGACCGTCGCGGCGCTGGCACTCGCTCGGCGGTTCGCAGCGCTGGACGATCCCGGTCCCGGGGCCGTCGAGATCATCGGCGGCGGCTGGATCGCGGAGGAGGCGCTGGCCATCGCCGTCTACGCGGCGCTGTGCCACCCGGGTCCTGACGAGGTGCTCGACGCGCTGTCGCTCGCCGTGACCCACTCGGGCGACAGCGACTCCACCGGAGCCATCTGCGGCAACATCCTCGGCGCGCTGCACGGGGAGTCCGCCCTGCCACCTGCGCTCGCGTTCGCGGTGGAAGGTCGGAGCGCGTTGTTGGAGCTGGCGGACGAGCTGGTGCTGGGCGGCGAGCGGTAGCGCCTCGTTCGAGGGTGCTTTCTGCGCGGCGTGCTTGGTGCTGCCGCGCTGCTTCCGCTCCTCGGCCCTGGCGGGCCTGCGGTGCGGGATGCTCCTATGGATGTCAAGTGGCGGGTTTCGGCTCCTTGGCTGATCGGTGGGGGTGGGTCAGGGCGGTGTAGATCTCGCGGGCGATGTAGCGCTTGAGGCAGCGGATGATCTCGGGCTTGGACAGGCCTTGGGCGGTGCGGCGTTCGGCGTAGGCGCGGGTGCGGGGGTCCCAGCGCAGTCGGCAGCACACGACGCGGTAGAGCGCGGCGTTGGCGTGGCGGTCGCCGCCGCGGTTGAGTCGGTGCCGGTCGGTGCGCCCCGACGATGCTGGCAGCGGTGCGACCCCGGCGAGCATGGCGAACGCGGCCTCGGAGTGCAGCCGCTGCGGGTTGTCCCCGGCGGTGACCAGTAGTTGCCCGGCGACGTCGGTCGCGACGCCGTGCAGCGCGACCAGGGCGGGGTTGACCCACCCGGACCACGTCACCGTGTTCACGCAGCCAGGCCAGCAACCCGGCATAGCCGGCGGCGGTGGCCGGGAACTGGCGGTGGCCCAGCATGCGCCCGAGCGGGTCGAGCACGGCGGCGGTGTGGGTGTCTTTGTGGGTGTCGACCCCGCCGGTCACCTCCACCAGCTCTGCAGTCAGCTCTGCGGTGCTGGCGCCGGCCGGTGTCGGTTGTGTCATCGTGGTCATGTCGTCTCGCTTCGTCGCAGGGAGCGGGAGGGCACCGCACCGGCCGGGCGAGACGGACAAGACAGTGATGGGTACCTGCTGGTACAGGCTCCTATGAGGTCACACCGCCGCGTCCGGTGGATGCACGAGCCCCGCAGCGGACCGCACGACAGATCCCGCACAAGACCCGAAGTCAGTCAGCTTGAGGGTCAGAACGACCGCTGCGGGGCTCGGCTACATCCTCACTGTCAGCTTGCCACTGAATACCCGGGTCACCCTGATTTCATGGTCACCTCACGTGGTCCGATTGGGTCCCATCGCTTCCTGTTTTGGCTGGTCACGAGCATCACCTTCCGATACAATCGAACACATGGTCGAGACTGATGAGTGGGTGGGCGTACCCGACGCGCTCATGCTCGACGGGTCGCCATCGCCCGCCGCCATCGCGCCATCCGGGTGGCTGGCGGTTGAGCTCGACCAGTACTTTTCCGAGCCCGATTCCCTCGACGATCCCGCCCTGGTGGACGCCATCGTCGGGTACGAACGCCTCGCCGCGTGGGCGCAGGCTCGACAGGCCCGGTTGATCGCCTCGTTGGCCGAGCGGCGGGCCGGGCCGGGGTCGGTGACCGACTGGGCTGCCGACGAGGTCGCCACTGCCTTGCACCAGTCCACCGGCACCGCCGCGTTCCGCACCCGACAGGCCTCCGCGCTGGTGGAGCGGCTGCCGGGCACGCTCGCGGCGTGGGAGGCCGGGCTGCTGGATCAGCGCCGGGTCACGACCCTCACCCAAGGCACCGTGAACCTGACCGCCGAGCATGCCGCCCTGGTCGAAGCCCGGGTGCTCCCGAAAGCACCGTCGCAGACTGCGGCGCAGCTGCAGGCCGCGATCAAGAGGGCGATCATCTCCGTCGACCCCGACGGTGCCGAGGACCGCCACGAGGCCGCGCGGAAAGGGCGGCGGGTCGCGGTCAACCCCGAAGACGACGGAATGGCCTCCCTGTGGGCGCTGCTGCCCGCGCCGGACGCGATCGCCGCCTACGAATGGTTGACCCGCCTCGCGCGGGGCTGCGGCGCCGATGATCCGCGCACCATGGACGAGCGCCGCGCCGACCTCGCCGCCGACCTGCTCAGCGGCCGACTGCGCAACCCCGACCTGAACCTGCCCGCCCCGGTCAACCCGGGCAAACCGCTGGTCAATGTGCTGATGCCGATGACCGCGCTGTTCGGGCTCACCGACGACCCGAGCGAGCTGATCGGCTACGGCCCGATCACCGCCGGGATGGCGCGCGAGCTCGCCGCCAGCGCGACCTGGCGGCGACTGTTGTTCGACCCCGAGTCCGGGGCGCTGCTCGACCACGGCCGCACGACCTACACCCCGCCGGTCGCATTGGCCGATTTCGTCAAGGCCCGGGATGTGTACTGCCGCTTCCCCCGCTGCCGCCGCAAGGCGGTCAACGGCGAGCTCGACCACCTCGTCGCCTACGCCGAGGGCGGCCCGACCAGCGCGATCAACCTGGCTGGGTTCTGCGTGCGCCACCACCACCTGAAGCACGCCGGCGGCGGCTGGCAGGTCCGCGCCCTGCCCGATGGCAGCCTGGAGTGGATCACCCCGACCGGACACCGGCACGTCACCCGGCCCTACGACTACCGCAGCGACTCAGATCCGCCCTGAGATACAGCTGTCGCAGCGGGACCACAGCCAGGTGAGCATCTACGCCGCGCAAGGGACCGCCCGCAGATCGAGTTCCGAGTCGGGACGGCTCGCAAACCGACCACACAATTCAGTCTTTTCCCACCGCCCCCCCGCGCCACGCACGGGGGTCCGAACCATGATCAGCCCAGCGTGGCGTAGTCCACCGCCTGCTGCTCGGCCATGGCCCGGGAGATCGCCGCCAGCGCCACCTGGCGGCGGCTGCTGTTCGACCCGGAGTCGGGGGCGCTGCTCGATCCCGGCCCTGAACGATCTGCCGCTCGGACGAGCGGTGAGCGACTACGGGCGCAGCCCGCGCAGCAGCACCTCCTGCAGCCGCACTGCACGCTCGTCGCCACCCTCGCCCGCTGCGGACTGCGCGACACCGTGCGCCATCCACAACAGGTCACGCTCCTGCACGTCCTCCCGGACGGCGCCGGCGGCGCGTGCGTCGTCGACGAGCTGTGCGCCCGCCTCGTGCATCAGCCGGTGGCACTCGACGAACACCTCGCCCTGTTTGCCCATCGACTCGACGAGCGCGCCGGCCAGCGCCGTGTGGTTGCGTATGTGCGCGACCAGTGCCGCGATCCAGTTCTCCAGCGCCGCTCCGGGTGGCAGCTCGTCGGCGAGGGCGCGGCCCCGCTCGGCGAGCTCCCCGACGGCGTCGCGGTAGGCGGCCTCCTGCAGCGCCTCCCTGGTCGGGAAGTGCCGGTACAGCGTGCCGGGGCCGACCCCGGCGCGCTTGGCGATGTCGTCGAGCGACGCGCCGGCGCCCTGCTCGGCGAACACCTCCTGGGCGACGGCGACGAGCCGGTCGCGATTGCGGCGTGCGTCGGCGCGCACGGCACCCCCTTGCATAACCGGAGACAATCTCCGTATGGTTCCCTCGTCGAACGGAGAGTACCTCCGTTTCTGTTCCGAGGGGGAACTGCCATGCCCGTCCTGCTCGCGATCATCGTGATCGCGCAGCTCATGCTCGGCATCGACTCGACCGTCGTGGTCGTGGCCATGCCCACGATCGGCGCCGAGCTCGGCCTCGACGTCGTCGACCAGTCCTGGATCCAGACCTCTTACGTCGTGACCTTCGGCGGGCTGCTGCTGCTCGGCGGTCGACTCGGCGACGTGCTCGGGCGGCGCCGCGCGCTCGTCATCGGGGTGCTGCTGTTCACCGCCGCGTCCGCGCTCGGCGGCCTCGCCGATACCGGGCCGTGGCTGATCGCCGCCCGGGCGCTGCAGGGCGTCGGCGCCGCCATCACCGGCCCGAACGCGGTCGCGCTGCTCATGCGGAGCTTCGCCGCCGGTCCCGCCCGCGATCGGGCGCTCTCGATCATGTCGGCGGTGCTGGGCTCCGGCGGGGTGCTCGGGCTGGTGCTCGGCGGCGTGCTGACCTCGTCCGCCAGCTGGCGGTGGGGGTTGCTGATCAACCTGCCGATCGGCATCGCGGTAGCCGTACTCGCGCCGCGGTTGCTCCCCGAGACGCCACGCACGTCCGGCCCGCTGGACCTGCCGGGCATCGCGACCTCGGCCCTCGGCCTCGGCGCGCTGGTGTTCGGACTGACCTGCGCCGCCGAGCACGGCTGGACCGCCCCGGACGCGATCGTCGGGTTGGTCGCGGCCGCGCTCCTGCTCGCCGCGTTCGCCGTGATCGAGCGGCGGGCCGCACGGCCGGTGCTGCCGCCGGAACTGCTGCGGGACCGCGGCCGCGCCGCCGGCTACCTGGCTTCGCTGCTCGCCGTAGCCGCGATGTTCGGCACGTTCTTCCTGCTCACGCAGTTCCTGCAGGAGGTGCTCGGCTTCAACGCGCTGGCCGCAGGGTTCGGCTTCCTCGCGCTGATGTTGCCTCAGCTCGTGACCGTACGGCTCGTACCGCGGCTGCTCGCGCGGTGGCGCCCCCGTGTGCTGGTCCCGACGGGTGCGGCCATGGCTGCGGTGGCCGCCCTCTGGTTCTCCCGGCTCGACGCCGCGTCGACCTACGCCGGTGGGCTGGTGGGCCCCATGCTGCTGCTCGGGATCGGCGGAGCTCTGATCTTCATGCCGCTGACCCGCACGGTCCTCGCGACCGTGCCCGCCGAGCACGCGGGCGCGGCCGCCGGCACCTTGCAGGTGGCGCAGTACGCGGGCTCGGCGCTGGGCATCGCCGTGCTGGTCGGGGTGTACGCAGCCACCGCGCGGGCCGGCGCACCCCTGCCGTCCGCGCTGGCGACCGGCATGCTCGCGGCGGCGCTCTTCGTGCTCCCCGCCGCCGCGCTCGCCGTGCTGGCCGATCGCACCGCGACGCCGCAGCCCGCAGCAGCCGGCTGACGACTACGCGAGCGCCCGGCGGAGGCGCGCGTGCGCCGCGCTCGCGGCGTCGATCATCTCGGCCACCCTCGCGGGGCCGAGGTGGTCGGCCGCGAAGCCGAGGTACTGGACGTTGACGTGCAACCGCGCCCACGGCTCCTCGATCGCCCACTGGCGGTCCGCACCGTCGGTGAGCTGCGCGAACGTCCGGTGATACGCCTCGGACGAGCACTCCCCCTCCTCGACGGGCACCGCCACGTCGACGCCGCCGGGCGCGACCCGGGCGTTGCCCCAGTCGATGAGCACCGCCCCGTCGGCGTCGACGAGGACATTGCCGCGGTGGGCGTCGGCGTGAGTGAGAGTGCGCGGCAGGAGCGCCAGCGCGCCGACGATCGCCGGGTCGACGCGCCAGCCGTCCAGCACGGTGGCCGCGGCCCGGTACTCCGGCTCGCCGGTGCGCTCGGCTCCGCCGCGCACAGCGATCAGGATGTGGTCGACGAGCCCACGCCACCACTGCGCGTCGACGACTGGCAGGCCGCGCGGACGGCGGTCCCACCAGTGGGCGTGCACCCGGGCGAGGACGTCCCAGATCTCGTCCGGGAACGGATCGGCGGGAGTCAGCGGTGTGCCGTCGACGTGCTCCATGACGATCCAGTCAGGACCGACGGCGAGTGCCTGCCCGCGGCGGATGCCGCGGACCACGGCCAGCGCCCGCATCGCAGCCACCTCGGTCGGACCGGTGCGCTTGAGCACGACCGCGCGCTCGCGGCCGCCGACGTCGAGGTCGACGCGCTCGACGCTCTGCGCCACGTAGCCGCCCGCCAGCGGCGCGCGGGCGAGCACCCGCACCGGCGCACCGAACTTCCGCGCGAGGACGTCCTCCCAGGTCACACTGCGGGTACGGGGCCGCGCAGCAGCACGTACACGAGCACGCCGACGGCGACACCGACGATCAGCATGAGCACGCCCCACGGGGCGGGCCTGCGGTGCCAGGTGCGCCCGTTGTCGAGCGCGACGTGCCCCGGGCCGGTCAGCACGAGCGCGGCAGCGGCGACACCGAGCACGACGTCACCCTCGACCGTGACCGGCGCGGTCTGCGCGAGCAGCGCCGCACCCGACGTCAGTGCCAGCGCCACGGAATTGATCTTGATGGCGAGGATCGCCGCGGCGGCCATCGGGGTGAGCACCCCGAGCACCACGAACGCGCCCGCCACCACCTCCGCGATACCCGTGGCCCAGGCCAGCGTCGACGCCTGCTGGTACCCCGCGGCCTGCACGGACCGGGTGAACTCGCCGATCCCCGGGTAGCCCCACATCCCGAAGACCTTCTGCACCCCGTGCGCGAACACGACCCCGCCGACCGCGAACCGCAGCAGCAACAGGCCGAGATCGGCGCCGGGGTTCCACGCCAGCTTGCGACGGGTGTCCGTCTTCGTCGCGACCGTGGGCTCCGAGGAGCCGAAACCCTTGCTGTAGTCGGGCATCGTCCTGGTCGGGTCCGTCATGTCGGGAGGGTAGCGGGATCGTCCCTCACTCGCCGCTTACCTCGCCGGTCCTACGCTCGTCAGAGTGGGACGTATGCGACGCGCGGTCGCCGCCGTGGCGCTGACGCTCCTCGTCGCCGGCTGCGCGACGTTCCCCGACAACGGTCCCCGCGACTGGCACGAGAAGGTCGAGGACCAGGGCGAGCTGGGCGGGCCACCGACCGTCCCCGATCCAGCACTGCCCCCCACGCCCGGACCGCAGGGCCCGCAGAGCCAGGGCGGGCAGCCCCCGCCGCCGGTGCAGTGCCCCGATCCCGATCCGCAGGTCGTGGCCACCTGCCTCGAACCGGTCGGCGCCGTGGCGCCACTGCCCGAACCCGACACCGCGATCGTCGGCGAGCGCACCACCGGTCGGGTGCTCAAGGTGCAGAAGGGCCACGATCCCCAGCTGATCACCACCCTCGACGTCGACGCCACGGGCGGCGGCGGGCTCACCGGGCTGGTGCTCTCCCCCGGCTACGACGAGGACCAGCTCCTCTACGCCTACATCACCACACGCACCGACAACCGCGTCGTGCGCATCGCAGCAGGCGAGCCGGCCAAACCGGTGCTCGCCGGCATCCCGCGCGGCAGCGTGCACAACGCCGGCGCGCTCGTCGTCGACGTCGACGGGGCGCTGCTCGTCGCCACGGGCAACGCCGGCGGCGCCGATGCGCGGTCGCTCGCCGGCAAGGTGCTGCGCATCGACACCCTCGGCAAACCCGGCGAGGGCAATCCCGACGCCGGCTCGCCCGTCCTGTCGTCGGGGCTCACCGATCCCGGCGGGATCTGCGTGGAACCGCAGACGCAGGTGGTGTGGGTGACCGACCACGCCGCCACCCAGGACGTCCTGCACCGGGTCCAGCCGGGGGCACTGCCGGCACCCGCGTGGACCTGGCCCAACCGGCCGGGGGTGGCCGGCTGCATGGCGGTGCCCGGCGTGCTCGCTGTCGCGCAGAGCCAGGGCGCGGCGTTGTTCGTGCTGCGTCCCGGCCCCACCGGCGGCTTCACCGGAGACCCGGAGACCCTGCTCCTCAACACCTACGGACGGCTCTCCGCCGCCGCCCCGAGCACGGACGGCCTCCTGTGGCTCGGCACCGTCAACAAGGCCGGCGGCACCCCTGGCAAGACCGACGACCGGGTGATCCACATCCAGCCGCCCTCCGGTGGGGGGAGCAAGGCCTGAGCCGCCGCTAGTCTGGTTGTCCGCCCCTATCCCGAAGGCCGCTCCATGGAACCCCGCCGCGCCCGCACGATCCGCACCACCGCACTCGTCGTCCAGTTCGTGTTCGCCATCGCCGGCGTCGTCGCGGTGATCGCCGGGTTCCGCGTTCCCGGGCTGGTGCTCTTCTGCATCGCGCTCGCGATGGCCGTGGTGCCGCTCGTCGTCCCGAAGCCGCCGCCTTACCAGGTGCGGCTCACTCCGGACGACGTCGCGGCCATCCGGGAGGAGCGCGCGTCCCGCGGGCGCTTCGCGGCGGCGCGCAGCCTGCGCAGGCAGCACCCCGGGATGCCGTTCGCCCAGGCCATGGCGATGGTCCAGTACGCGTAGGAGACTGGCTACCGTCTCCGACATGGACGCCACGCAGAGCCGCCATCAGCACCACCAGTTGGTGCTCGCCACCACCATCCTGCTCCTCCTCGGCGCGGCGGCCGCGACCCTGCAGTTGTTCGTCTTCGCGGCGGCACTGGTCGCCCTCGCGGTGGTGCCGGCGATCGCCTGGTTCCGTGCACCGGAGGGCGAGGACCCTGATCCGGTTCTGCCTGCCTGGCTGGTCATCGACCTGCGGCAGCGCCGCTACAGCGGTGGCGAGGTCGCTGCCGTCCGGTCGCTGCGCGAGCGATACCCGGGCCTTGGGCTCGCGCAAGCCGTGAGGATCGTGCGCGGTCTCTAGCCGAGCAGGACTGCCGCGGTGGCGTTGTCGCGCGAACCTGCGGCGAGTGCCCCGTCGACCAGACGTTGGGCGGCCCGCTCCGCATCCGGCGAACCCGTCACGATGCCGGCGATCTCGCCCGGCTCCAGCGTGCGGTGCACGCCGTCGCTGAGCAGCAGCAACGTGCCCGGCGGGCAGGACGCCGTGCCGATCTCCTGCGGGCGGCCGGTGCGCAGGCTCGTCGTGACCACGTTCTCCCAGCGCCGCGCGACCGTCACACCCTGCGCGCGCAGCTGCGCGGCGACCGTGTGCTCATGGGTCACCGGGCGCACCACCCGGCCGTCGTGCAGGAGGGCGGCGGCATCGCCCACCCAGGCCACGTCCCACCCGCCGCCGCGCCGCGGCGCCGCGACCACCAGCACCGCGTCTCCGGCTGCCGGGGACGAGCGCACGGCGGCAGCGGCGGCCAGCACCGCGGCCAGCGGGCCGCGACCGGATGCCGTGACGTGCACCGCCACGTCGACCGCGCCCCGGGCGGCCAGCGCCGCCGCCGCCGTGTCGCCGATCCCGTCGGCCAGCGCGGCCACGCTGCCGCGGATCGCCACCGCATCGGCGGCCACCGCTCGCAACCCCCGCCGCGTCGCCGAGCCGGAGATCAGGCGCTGCGGGTGGTCGAGGGTCGTCATGGCTCCACAGTGACCCGGCAAGCTGTGCGCAGGCTGTGGACGGGCTGAGCAGCGCCCCTCATCCCGACGTCACACACCGCTGGGCCCGTTCACACACGTTCGAACGTGTGTGAACAGGCCCGGGGGTGTGTGAGGTCTAGCTGCAGCGCTCGATGATCAGCTCGCGCACGCGCTTCGCGTCGGCCTTGCCGCCCGTCGCCTTCATCACCGCACCCACGATCGCCCCGGCGGCCGCCACCTTGCCGCCGCGGATCTTGTCGGCGACGTCGGGTTGGGCGGCCAGTGCCGCGTCGACGGCAGCGACGAGCTCGCCCTCGTCCGACACGACCGCGAGCCCGCGGGCGGCGACGACGGCGTCGACGTCACCTTCGCCGGCGAGCACGCCGTCGACGGCGGAGCGGGCCAGCTTGTTGGTGAGCGCGCCGGACGCGACCAGCTCGATCACGTGCGCGACCTGCGCGGGCGTGATCGGCAGCTCGTCGAGGGCGACCTCGCGGGTGTTGGCCTGCTGAGTCAGGTACGCGACCCACCACGACCGGGCGTCGCCGGCGGGTGCCCCGGCCGCGACGGTGGCCTCGATGAGGTCCAGCGCGCCGGCGTTGACGAGGTCGCGCAGCTCCTCGTCGGACAGCTGCCAGTCCTGCTTGAGCCGTGCCCGGCGCGCCCACGGCAGCTCCGGCATGGTGCCGCGCAGCTCCTCCACCCACTCGGCGGGCGGGGCGATCGGCACCAGGTCGGGCTCGGGGAAGTAGCGGTAGTCCTCGGAGGTCTCCTTGCGGCGCCCGGACCGGGTGCTCGCGGTGTCCTCCTGGAAGTGCCGCGTCTCCTGAATGACCTCGCTGCCTGCGAGCAGCACGCCCGCCTGCCGCGACATCTCGTGGCGCACGGCCCGCTCGACGGAGCGGAGCGAGTTGACGTTCTTCGTCTCGCTGCGGGTGCCGAGGAGCCCCGAGTCGCGCGGGGCCAGCGACAGGTTCACGTCACAGCGCATGGAGCCCTGGTCCATCCGCACGTCGGAGACGCCGAGGGACTTCACGAGGTCGCGCAGCGCGGTGACGTACGCGCGGGCGATCTCGGGGGCCCGCTCACGGGTGCCCGGGATCATCTTCGTGACGATCTCGATCAGCGGCACGCCGGCGCGGTTGTAGTCGAGCAGCGAGTACTCGGCGCCATGAATCCGTCCAGTTGCGCCCCCCACATGGAGCGACTTGCCGGTGTCCTCCTCCATGTGCGCCCGCTCGATGCCGACGCGGAACGTCTCGCCGTCGTCGAGGACCACGTCGAGGTACCCGTCGAACGCGATCGGCTCGTCGTACTGCGACGTCTGGAAGTTCTTCGGCATGTCCGGGTAGAAGTAGTTCTTCCGGGCGAACCGGCACCACGGCGCGATCGAGCAGTTCAGCGCCAGCCCGATGCGGATCGCGGCCTCGACGGCACTGCGGTTGACCACCGGCAGCGAGCCGGGCAGGCCCAGGCACGTCGGGCAGGTCTGCGTGTTCGGCTCGGCACCGAACTCGGTGGGGCAGCCGCAGAACATCTTCGTCTGCGTCGACAGCTCGACGTGCACCTCGAGCCCCAGCGTGGGGTCGAACTTCTCGAGGACCTCGTCGAAGTCGACCAGCTCGTACGTGGGGGCGCTCATCGGGACACCTCCGGGAGGTCGACGGGCCCGCGGGCGGCCTCGTAGGCCGCCGCGACCCGGTACATCACGGCTTCACCCAGCGCGGGCGCCATCACCTGCAGGCCGACGGGCAGGCCGTCGGAGAGCCCCGACGGCACCGACAGCGCCGCGGTGCCCGCGAGGTTCGTCGGGATGGTGGCCAGGTCGTTCAGGTACATCGACACCGGGTCGTCGATCTTCGCGCCGATCGGGAACGCCGTGGTGGGCGTGGCCGGCGAGAGGAGCACGTCGGCCTGCTCGAAGGCGGCCGCGAAGTCGCGCGCGATGAGCGTGCGCACCTTCTGCGCTTGCCCGTAGTAGGCGTCGTAGTAGCCGGCCGACAGCGCGTACGTGCCGAGCATGATGCGCCGCTTCACCTCGGGACCGAAGCCGGTCTCGCGGGTCTGCGCCATCACCTCCTCGGCGGACGAGCCCTTGTCGACGCGCAGGCCGTAGCGCATGGCGTCGAACCGGGCGAGGTTCGACGACACCTCGCTCGGCAGGATCAGGTAGTACGCCGAGATGCCGGTCGTGAAGTGCGGGCAGCTCACCTCGACGACGTCGGCGCCGAGCTTCTCCAGCTGCGCGACGGCCGCGTCGAACGACGCCTGCACGCCCGGCTCGTAGCCCTCGCCCGTCAGCTCGCGGACGACGCCGACCCGCAGGCCGGACAGGTCGCCGGTCATGCCCTGCCTCGTCGCCGCGACGACACCGGGCACCGGCTGGTCGATCGAGGTGGAGTCGAGCGGGTCGTGCCCGCCGATCACCTCGTGGAGCAGCGCGGCGTCGAGCACGGTGCGCGCGCACGGGCCGGCCTGGTCGAGCGAGGACGCGCAGGCGATGAGCCCGTAGCGCGACACGCCACCGTAGGTGGGCTTCACGCCGACGGTGCCGGTGAACGCGGCCGGCTGGCGGATCGAGCCGCCGGTGTCGGTGCCGATCGCGAGCGGGGCCTCGAACGCGGCCAGTGCCGCAGCCGAGCCGCCGCCGGAGCCGCCGGGCACCCGGTCGTGGTCCCACGGGTTGTGCGTCGTGCCGTAGGCCGAGTGCTCGGTGGAGGAGCCCATCGCGAACTCGTCCATGTTGGTCTTGCCCAGGATCGTGATGCCGGCCGCGCGCAGGCGCGCGGTGACCGTCGCGTCGTAGGGCGGGCGCCAGCCCTCAAGGATCTTCGAGCCCGCGGTGGTGGGCATGTCGATCGTGGTGAAGACGTCCTTGAGCGCCAGCGGCACCCCGGCCAGCGCGGACGCCGGCGCGCTCGCCTCGTCGACCAGCGCGGCGGACTGCAGCGCCGCCTCCTTGGCGACGTGCAGGAACGCGTGCACCGCCCCGTCGACCTCGTCGATGCGCTCGAGGTGGGCCTGCGCGACCTCGACGGCCGAGACCTCCTTCGAGCGGATCAGCTCGGCGAGCTCCGCGGCGGTCTTGCGAATCAGTTCGCTGCTCACTGCTCCTCCCCCAGGATCTGCGGGACGCGGAAGCGGCCACCCTGGCTGGCGGGAGCACCCGAGAGCGCCTGCTCCTGGGTCAGACCGGGGCGCAGCTCGTCGGGCCGGAACACGTTCTCCAGCGGCACGGCGTGCGACGTGGGCGGCACGTCGACGGCGGCGATCTCGCCCACCTTCGCGACCCACTCGATGATCGTGTCGAGCTGGCCCGCGAACAGGTCGAGCTCGTCCTCGGTGACGGCGAGCCGGGCCAACCGCGCCAGGTGTGCGACGTCGTCGCGACCCAGCGTCGGGCCCGGGGATCCGGGATCGGCGGACATGTCCCTCCAGGGGATCTTCATTGCGTGGGAGTGCGGCGGAGGCTGCAGCGCCGGATCCGCCGTCGTCACACCGAGTCTAGGCGTGGACACCACAGCGTTTACTGGCGGCCCGGGATGGCAGGAAAGCCACTTTCCCGTCACCGATCTGCGGGAAAGCGGCTTTCCTGCACACCTCGATCGCTCAGGGCAGCTCGTCCGTCGGCACGATCAGCCGTCCGGCCAGGCGCAGCGGCGCCGACTCGGTCCGGCTGCCGCCGAGGCGGTCGGTGGCGGTCACCGTCACCCTGATGTCGACGTCCGCCCCCGACACGCTCCGCACGATGCACGTCGGGCCGGCGATCGTGGTCTCCGCGATCCCGGGCACCGGCACGTCCGGCTGGCCGAACTGCCTCCGGCCGACCCGCCACTCGTAGGCGACGGGGTGCCTCCAGCCGGGACGGCAGCGCCCGGAACCGCACGGTGGTCGCGAGGTGGAAGACCGCCCCGGCCGGGCCCGTACCGGCCGGTTCGCTGCTGCGGTCGAGCACCTGCTGGACCAGCCGCACCCGCCGCGGCGCCGCCACGAGCGTGCCGTGGATCTCCAGGTCGTCGAGCACGACCGCATCGACGGTCAGCGCGCCGAACAGCTCCACCAGCGGCGCGGGGATCACCTGCACCGGCGCGATCGGCGCGGACGTGGCCGCGGTGATCGCCGCCCCGATCTTGCGGCGCACCGCGACGACGAGCGCCGCGACCAGCGCGCCGACCATGCCGATGCCGACGGCTCCGCCGATGATCGCCCCGGTCACACCGCCGATGATCGCGCCGACCACGCCTGCCACGATCGCGAGGACGGCGCCGAGCACGATGCCGAGCAGTGTCAGTCGCACATGCACCGAGTGCGTCGGCTCTCCGACGTCGACCAGCAGCGCCCCGTCCTGCGCGCGCAGCGTGAACGGCACGCGGAGCGAGACTTCGGCTGTGAACAGGCGGTGCCGCACCGTCAGGTCCGCGGTGACGACGAACGCCTTGTGGAGCGGGTCGGCGCCGTCGATGGCCACCTTCAGCGCGCGGATCTCGATGGTCCGCCCGTCGGCCTCCTGCTCCAGCGACAGCCCCGTCCACTCGACGAACGGGACGGTGTCCGTGCGCAGCGCCTGGTGGGTCGGCGCGGGCAGCCCGGCCAGCTGCGGAGCGTGCTGCACCTCGCAGGCGATCGACCGCAGCAGGAACACGTTGTCGAGGAACAGGCCCGCGGTCCGGTCCGCCGGCAGCGGCGAGCGCAGCGCGGCGACGTCGCCCTCGGCATCGACGAGCAGGCTGGTGAGGACGGCGAGGCACGCCTGCGTCGCGGCCCCGTCCGCCGGCAGGACCGCGACGGCCAGGTCCCGCAGGCCGATGTCGCAGGTGGCGGGGCTGCCGCCGGGAAGCTCCACCGGGAAGGGGAGGGGGAAGATCCCGCCCACGGCAGCGACGACCAGGTCCACGACCGAGCCGAGCACTAGCGGGAGCAGTGGCAGGCCGAGCACCTCGACCTGCACACCGGCCTGTTCGATGACCAGTTGCCGGGCGGAGCCCGTGCCCGTGGTGCCGAACGCGACGTCGAGCGCGATCTCGGCGGTGAGCCCCGGCAGCGGGGCGTCGGCGCCCAGCAGCGTGAGCGCGACTCCCGCAGTCACGGAGAGGCGGACCCGCCCCTGCACCGCGTCGATCGCCGCGGTCGGCCCGACCACGACGTCGACGAGGCCGAGGGAGAACGCGCCGTCGACGGGCAGCAGCTGGCGCAACGCATCGGAGAGGACCGGGCCGAGGAGACCGGCGAGGGTCCGACCGAGCCGGACACCACCTACCGCCAGGCACGCGTCGAAGCCGCCGAGCCGGCCCGCGGGCGACGCGGCGACCGGCCGGACGCCCGGCCGCCGCGGACGCGAGCCACCGACTGTGATGGGCAATCCGGCGGGCAGCGCGGGCGCCGACCGCCGGGTGGCGGCGACAGCGGACAGCAGCGCGGGCGCGGCGTCCGGCACCGCGGCGCGCAGCACGGCCTCGGGATCGCACAGGAAGGCGGCTCGCGCCTGCGCGTCCCGGGCGAGGTGCGCACGCAGGCGGGCCGCGACCCGATCCTGCTCGGCGCGCGGCACCCCGGGCAGCGACGGCGGAGCCTCGTCGAGGTCGACCTCGACGGCGGTGAGGCGGGATGCGGGAGTGGCGGTCAGGACGGGCATGACGGTTCCTTCCGGTGCGGAGTGCTGAGGGCAACGGGCACGTCGATGCGGCGGCGCAGCGCCATCCCCGGCCGCTCGACGAGCAGGTAGCTCGCGACCGTCACCACCGCGCAGGCCGGCAGCCCGAACGCGACCAGCCCGAGCAGCCCGCCCGGTGGGTTCCAGGAGGCGATCTCACGCAGGATCGGGTCGTGCCAGGCGTAGAGGCTGTAGGAGACGACGCCGATCGCGGCGAGCGGCCGGGCGTCGAGCACCCGCACCGCCCGTCCCTGGCGGACGGGGAGCAGGCAGCCACCGAGCAGCAGGAGGTCGATCGCGACGATCGCGACCATCGCCCCGGTCGACGGGATCTCGAGGCGCGCGACGACGAGCAGCACCCACCACGCCGCCAGGCCACCCGCGAGCCACGCCGTCCCCGAGCCGAACGGGCCGGCCCGCAGCGCCTGCGGCACGCCCGACCAGCCGTGTCGCAGCACGGCCAGCAGCATCCCGACCGCGAGGTGGTAGAAGACGGTCAGCAGCGACAGCCGCCATCCCGGCCCGGCCCCGCCCGGATCGTCGGGCCACGCGGCGGCCAGCACGGCACTGGCCACGGCGAGCACGACGATCGTGACGGCCGCCCGCCGGTGCAATCCCCCGGCGAACCAGGCGATCACCGCGGCCAGCACGGGGAGGGCGAGGTAGAACTGCGCCTCGACGGCCACGGTCCAGAGCACCCGGTTGACCTGCTCCGTCGGGTACGCCGCGAAGTTGCCGCTGAAGGTGAGGTAGACCAGGAACGCTCGGGGCGTCGCTGTACCCGAGAGCCACAGCAACACCGCGACCACGACGACGTAGACGGGCAGGATCCGCGTCAGCCGGTTCAGCGCGTACCGGCGCAGGTCCACGGGCGAGCCACCGCCCAGGTCCCGACGGACGAACGACAGGTAGAGCAGGTACCCGGACAGACCGAACAGCAGGAACGGGCCGAGCTGCGTCGTCCGGTACAGCGGCGCCAGCACGGCGGGCAGGGGCAGGTCGAGCCCGTTCCGGACCGCGTGCCCGATCACGTGGGCGGCGAGTACGAGCAGCGCACCGACGGCCCGCAGCGAGTCCATGCGCGGGACCTGGGCCGTTCCGTCCCGGACGGGCGAGGGTGTTGTCCGGCGCAGCATCACTCGTACATCTCCCACGTGTAGCCCGGGCTGCCGCTGCCCTTGCCCTTCGACGCGCCGATGGCTCTGCCGTCCGCGAGGACGATGACTCGCAGCGGCTCGGCTCCCTGTGCTTGGTAGCCCTGCACGGGCGCGAGGGTGGCCGACTTCAGCGGTGTCCCGTCGACGGTGGCCGTGGCGCGGCTCCCGGAGGCGAGTGCGATCTCGATCTTCTGCCCGGTGGTGGAGACCCCGGTCGCGGTGGCACCGTTCAGCGTCACGTCGAACAGTCCGGCTGGTCCGGACACCGGCGGCGCGGTGAAGCTCAGCGCGCGCCCGTCGGGCAGGGTCGCGGTACCGGAGATGCCGGTGGCGGCGAGCGTGGCGGTGACCGATGCGGTGCTCGACGTCGACGCGATGGTGGCGGAGTTGCCCGCCTCGTCGGCGGGGAACCACTCGCGCAGGCCGCCGGCCCCGTCGCAGAGGTAGACGCGCACGGCGCGGTCCGTGCCGCCCGCGACGGCCGGCTCGGCGACGACGGCGACGGCCGTCTTCCTGTCGTCGGCGAGCCCGACGAAGGTGCCGGTGACGAGCTCGGCGGCGGCGGTGGGCGCGGGCGACGGGGCGGCCGTAGGGGCACTCCCGCACGCGGAGGTGACCAGTGCGAGCGCGGCGACGGCGACGCCGACGGCGACGGTGCGGCGACGGTGGGTGGGCATGACGGAACTCCTCGGGTGCGTGGGGGTGGATCAGGACGTGCGGGGTCACCGGTGAGCGCGGGCGCCGACCGGGAGTGCGGGACGTGCGGGTCAGACGGGGTGGTGCGCGGTCTGCAGGGCGAGCAGTCCGGGGTCCGACGTGTCCGTGCGGCGGTAGGGGAAGGCGAGCAGGACGTCGCCGGCGGCCAGGCCGGTCACGCGCTGGGTGACCGGCCCCTCCCCGACCCGGACCGGGCCGCCGGCCAGCACGATCTCGACCGACTCCGCCGGCGCGTCGACCCGGCGCCAGGCGGCGAGCAGTGCGGCGCCGCCGTGGAGGACGAGCGCGGCCTCGGTCTCCGGCATCGGCCACTCACGGCCGAGCGCAGCCGCGATGTCGTGGCCGTGCACCAGCACGTCGGCGAGCAGGATGCAGGCCGCCGGCCCCACGGTGGTGGTCGCGCCGGCGTGGAAGGGGAACCGGAGGTCGACCGGCACGCCGGCCAGCCCGACGTGCACGGCGGCCTTCCCGTCGCGCTCGACGAGGTCGGCGAGGCGGGCGAGGTCGCGCTCCGCGATCTCGTCGAGGCAGGTGGCGTTGAGGACGGCGGTGTCGGCCGGGGTCGCGCTGCGGCGCCGGTCGGTCAGTACCCGCCGCACGACGGTGAGCACGTGCGCGGCCGTGTCGCCCACCGTCCAGCCGGGGCAGGACGGCACCGGCGCCGCGGCAGCGGTCGGCGGAATGTCGCGGAGCAGCGCGACGAACCGCCCCAGCGCGGCGTCCAGTGCGGCCAGCACGTCGTCCCGTTCCACCATGACGCCCTCCGAGATACTCCAGGGTTGAGTAAGAACAGGTTCACTCAAGCCTGGAGTATTGTCAAGGCCATGCCCGCCCGCCCGACCCCGACGACCTACGTCCTGCTCGGCCTCCTCGCCCTGCGTCCCTGGTCCGCCTACGAACTGGCGAACCAGGCCGAACGCAGCCTGCGGTACTTCTGGCCGCGCTCCCAGGCGCACGTGTACGCCGAGGTCAAACGCCTGGTGACGCTCGACTTCGCCGTGGCGACGACGGAGGAGAACGGTCGCAGGCCGCGCACGTCCTACGCGATCACCGACGCCGGCCGCGCCGCCCTGCAGGGATGGCTGACCACCGCGCCCGCCGAGCCGCAGCTGGAGGTCGAGGTACTGATGCGGCTGATGTTCGCCGACCAGGCGGGCCCGGAGCAGATCCTCGCCGCGCTCGCGAGCACGCGGACGACCATGGAGGAGGTGCGCGACGGCGGCACGGCCCAGATCGTCGACTACCTCGAGACCGGCGGCCCGTTCCCGCAGAGGCTGCACATCATCGCGCTCATGACGGCGTTCTACGTCGAGTTCGTGGACCTGGTGGCGCGCTGGGCGGCGGTCGCGGAGGCCGAGGTCGCGACCTGGCCGAGCACGAAGGACGTCGGGCTCACCCCCGGAACCCGGGAGCTGCTCGAGCGGATCGTCGCCGACCTGGCGGCCGACCGGAAGGGCTGACGCGGGCATGGCCGGGCTCCTCGCGGCGTGCGGGATCGTCCGGACACCTGCGGGATGCCCGGTCGTGCGACGGCCGGGGTTCAGCCCAGCGGTACGAAGCGGCGCAGCTTCCCGCTGCGCCGATCACGCTCGATGCCCGGGACCACCGCGACCGTGACCTCGGGGCGGGGCAGACCGGCGGCGCCCAGCGCGTCGACGAGGGCGGCACGGAGATCGGTCGCCGGATCGCCGCCGACGATCTCGGTGACGATCTCGGCGGCGACACCGCGCTCGGTCTGCCGCACCCGGTACTCGCGCACGTCGGGTGCGCGCAGCAGGACCGTGCGCAGGACGTGCGGGTGGACGGTGGCAGCCGGATAGCGGAACGGCGCGTCCGACCGGCCCTCGATGCGGACCCGCAGCGCACCGTCCCCCGGCACGGCTGCGAACGCATCGGGCAGCTCGTAGCGGATCAGCGGCTGCACGCGGTTGTGCAGCACCGTGACCAGCACCGCGCTCGCCCGCTCCCCCGGCGGCACCGGCCTGCGCTCGGCGTCGACCAGCTCGACGATGCAGCCGTCCTCGGCGAGGACGTGCACGTCGCCGTCCGGGGCCGTGGAGCCGACCAGGCCCTCGGTGCACGCGAACCCGTCGACGACCGGGACGCCGAAACCGTCGCGGATCGTCGCCCGCAGTGCCGGGGTGAGCATCTCGCCGGTGCAAGAGATCAGCACCGGGGCGATCCGCAGGCCGGGCGCGTGGCCGAGCCGGGCGAGCATCGACGGGTAGCCGTACAGCACGGGCGCGGCCAGCTCGTTCAACCGCGCGACGATGTCGGCGATCGGGAGCGTGGCCGGTACGGGCAGGTAGCGGAAGGGCAGCGCGCCGTTGGCGGTGAACGCCGCAGGGGTGCCGGTCAGGTGCACGGCCGACCCGGCGGCCACGATCGCCACCGGCAGCCCGCCGGGTGGTGGGCCACCGGTCGCGGCGATCCGGGCGACCAGACCGCGACTCACCGATGCGACGAACTGGACCTGCCCGTCGTGGTCGTGGACGAACAGCCCGCGCTGCCCGGAGCTGCCGCCGGAGGCGAACGCTAGGTACTCCCCCAGCATCGGCCGCGGCTCGGTACCGGTGGCGGCCAGCGTCTCCTCCACGAGCGCCCGCGTGAGCCTGCGATCGGTGACGACCTCGTCGAACTCGGCGATCACGTCGGACTTGGTCATGACGGGCAGCGCCGAGAGATCGCCGGGATCCACCGCGTCGAGATCGATGCCGGCGAGGCGCCTGGCGTGGAACGGTGAGTGCTCGGCAGCGTGGCCGAGCAACGCCCGCAGCGCTCCGGCCTGGTGGGCGCGCAGGCGTTCGCGGTCCCAGCCCATGCGGGCGAGGTGCTCGGGGTATGCCGCCAGCAGCGCGGCCTGGACGTCGTCGCGGAACGCCGCGAACGGGGTCGTGACGGGCATCGCTCCTCCAGGGGGCGAGTGCTTCAGAGTGGCTCGACGAGCCGGGTGACCAGGTCCTCGAGCACGGCCATGTCGACCTGGGTGGGCCCGGCGGCCCGCTCGAGGATCGTGCCCGCGTCGAGGGCGAGCACCAGTTCGGCGACCACGCGCGGAGGATGCACCGTGGTCAGCCCGGCACGGGCGAGGATGTCGCGGATCGCGCCGGCGAACCGCTCGATGGTGGTCTCGTGCAGCGCCGCGTAGCGGGCGTTGAGCTCCCGATCGCGCGCCGCGACGACCCGGAACTCGATGAGCAGGCGACCCCAGTCCTCGTCGTCGGCCGACCGGCGCGCGTTGAGGCGCAGCAGCGCGCGCAGCCCGTCGAGCCCCGCGCGGTGCGCGGCGACGTCGGCGTTGGCCGCCCCGCGCTCGGCGATCCGCTGCTCCAGCAGGGCGAGGAACAGGTCGGGCTTGCCGACGAACTGCGAGTAGACGACACCTTTGGAGAAGCCAGCTTCCTCGGCGATCGCGTCGACGGTGGCGCCGGCGTAGCCGCGGGCGAGGAAGGTGCGCCGCGCCGCCTCGAGCACCAGCCCGCGGTTGCGCTCGACCTGCTCCGCCCTGCTCATCCTCGTGGCCACAGGAGAATTCCATACCATCGGAATCCGAATGTCAAGGGTAGGGTCATACCGTTGGTATTCCAAATGGAGATCGACCGGCGCCGGGGCTCGCACCGTGCCGGTTCGACCGCGGCCTGACAGAATGACCGGTCGGCGTGCCCGTGGACGCCGGCTGCAGCGGCGCGGCCGCTACGGGCAGCCTCCTCGACTAACAGCGGTGGAAGGACGGGCGGCGTGTCGTTCCTGCTCCGGGTAGTGCTCCCGGACCAGCCTGGCAGCCTGGGCGCGGTCGCCACCGCACTCGGCGTCGCCGGTGCGGACATCCTCGGAGTGGACGTGGTGGAGCGCGCCGGCGGGAAGGCCGTCGACGACCTCGCCGTCGAGCTTCCCCCCGAGCGGCCACCGGACGTGCTGATCACGGCCGCGGAATCGGTGCCGGGAGTGCAGGTGGAGTCGGTCCGGCCGCATTCCGGGCACCTCGACACCCACCGCGAGCTGGAGCTGATCGAGGCCATCGCCGCCGACCCCGGCAACGGGTTGAAGCTGCTGGCCGACGGGGTGCCCCGCATCTTCCGCGCCGGTTGGGCACTCGTCGCCGTCCGGGAGGGCACGCGCTCCTACCGGCTCGCGGAGAGCAACGCCTCCCCCGACACCAGGGCGGGTGACCTGCCGTGGCTGCCGCTCGAGCGCGCCATCGTGATCGACCCCGCCATGCACTGGGTGCCCGAACCGTGGACCGACCTCGACACCGAGCTCGCCGCCGCACCCATCGGCGGAGCGGCACAGGCACTTGTCGTGGGCCGCGTGGGCGGGCCGGCGTTCCGTCCGTCCGAAGTAGCGCGGCTCGCTCACCTCGCGGGGATCGTGACGACGATACTGGCGGCGTGACCGCACAGACCGCCGCCGACGGGCTGGACCGGCCGTGGGCCCGCGTCCCGTCGTGGGTGGCCGCGGCGCTGCGGCCCGAGCTCG
Organism: uncultured Actinomycetota bacterium; assembly: GCA_963727745.1. Taxonomy (GTDB): domain Bacteria; phylum Actinomycetota; class Actinomycetes; order Mycobacteriales; family Pseudonocardiaceae; genus Pseudonocardia. The sequence goes on along the minus strand of CAVSHL010000013.1, from coordinate 1,155,266 downwards.
ACGGCGCGTCCGACGAGATCATCGCGGCCGTGCGCGCCGAGGTGCCTGATTTCGCGCGCCCGATGACGGGCCGGTTCGGCATGCGCATCACCGAGGGCGTCACGGTCGCGCTGAACCAGTTCCTCGACCTGCTCGGCCGCGACGAACCGCTCACCGACGTGCGCATCTACCGCTCGCTGGGCCAGCTCGAACACGGCGAGGGCCGCACACTGGCCGCGCTGCAGGCCACCTACCAGGTCTCCAGCCGGATCCTGTGGCGCCGGCTGGCGGCGAGCGACACCGCCCGCACCCTGCCGGCCGAGGTGATCTTCCGGCTGGCCGAGGCCCTGTTCACCTACATCGAAGCGGTCTCCGCGGCGTCGGTCGAGGGGTGGGCCGCCGAGGAGACGGGGCGGGTCGGGTCCGTGCAGACGCGCCGGCACGCGCTCGTCGAGGTGCTCGCGCGCCGCCCGCCGGCCTCGGTCGCGGAGATCGAGGCGGCTGCCGTCGAAGCTGGATGGCACGTGCCGGCGAAGGTCGCGGCGCTCGTGGTCGAGGACCCCGTCGCCGTCGCCGGACGGCTGCCGGGCGCGATCGGCGCCGACATCGGCCCGTTCGGGATCGTCGTGCTGGCCGCCCCGGACCAGGCCGGGATGGACCGCATCACCGTCGGCCTGCGTGGCCGCTCGGCCGTGCTCGGGCCGTCGGTCGAGCCCGTCGACGCCCATCGCTCCGTCGCCCGTGCCCGCGCTGTGTGGGCGCTGCACAGCACCGACGTCGTCGAGCCCGGCGCACAGATCGTGCGCGCGGAGGAGCACTACCTCGCGCTGCTCGTCCACGCCGACCCGGAACTGGCCGACGACCTGCGCGAACGCGCACTGGGCACGCTGCGCGACCTGCCCGCCGGCGGCTCCGCCCGGGCCGAGGAGACGCTGCGGGCGTGGCTGGACGCGCACGGCGACGTCACCGCCACGGCCGGTCTCCTGCACGTCCATCCGCAGACGGTGCGCTACCGCCTCGCCGGGCTCCGCGACCTCCTCGGGGAGGCCATGGACGACCCGGTCCGCCGGCTGGAGCTGGCGCTGGCCCTCCGCTTCCCGGGGGAACAGCCCACCGAGCAGTAGTCCGTTTCCTGCTCCGTACGGAGCAGCGGAGCGCGGCGAACAGACCTGTGAATGACGCACGGGGTACCTCCGCGCCCGCACACGTCCACCTTGCCCCTTGGGCACCTGTTACGCGGCAGGGCTGACACCCGACCTCGTCGCTGGTGTCCTTCTCGGGTCACACCGAGAACGCGTAGCTCACTACGCATGACCGGCATATCTGCACGTGACAGCATCGCCGCGGGCCTTCCCCGGCGCCCCCACCGTTGTTTCCCTGGCAGAAAGGCCCGGCCCATGTCTCGCCGAATCACCTGGAGCGTCGCCGCCGGCGCGACCGTTCTCTTCGCCCTCACCGGGTGCACGCAGCAGATCTCCGGCGCCTCCTCGATCCAGAGCGCAGGCCAGGGTGGCAGCCTCTGCTCCATCGTCACCGAGCCCGTGAGCCAGGCGCTGGAGCAGGCCGGCATCACCTCGATCGCCCCGACCGCGGGTGGTGGCTCCACCTGCACCTGGACCGACTCGCAGTCCGGGACGAGCGTCACGCTCGCAATGGTCGCCGAGCAGCTGCCGGAGAAGGACGCAGAGACGACGGCCGTACCGGGTGCCGGAGCCGTCACGATCGTCGGTCCGAAGGAGGTGCGGTTCACCATCGACGGCCGGCAGTACCAGCTCCTGATCGAGTCGGACGGGCCGGTCGACCCTTCGGTGCTGTTCCGCGTACTGACCGCCGTCTCCTCGGCCCTCGCCGGGCAGAGCGCGGCCCTCCCGGCCGCGCCGGCCCAGCAGGCCGGCAACTCCGGGGCGCCCGCCGGCACCGGCACCGGTGCCAGCACCGCGGTCGGCGACTCGACGATCACCGTCACCGACGACAAGGACCGCAGCGTTGCGCTGCGCAACTCGTCCGGGCGAGTGCTGGGCGACGAGGAGATCGGCCTCGACAACGGCCAGTCGGTGCCGCTGCGCACCATCGCCTCGATCGCCGCGAAGCAGACCTCGACCGGGACCGCCCTCGACATCTCTCTTGTCGACGGCAACAAGGCCAGCGGCGTGATCAGCGAAGCGCTCACCTTCACCGGCGACTCCGACGCCGGCTACTACTCGCTGTACTTCAAGCACATCACGGCGGTTCAGTTCCAGCGCGACCTCCCGTTCGTCGCGACGCCGGACCCGAAGGTGGGCCCGTGGACGGCCGCGAAGGTCACGGTGACCTCCGAGGACGGCACGTCGAACACGGTGTCGGCCACGAGCTTCCGCGCGCTGGGCGACGAGGAGATCGGCCTCGACACCGGCCTGCAGGTGCCGCTGCAGCGGATCGCGAAGGTCGAGGCGACACACGGGAGCACCGGTACCGACCTGGTGATCACGCTCACCAACGGGAAGCAGGTCTCCGGCAGCATCTCCGATGCCATCCAGTTCAGCGGTGACGCGCCGGGTGGCGCACCGTTCAAGGTGTACGCCGAGAAGGTGCGGACGATCGACATCAAGCACTGACCGATGACGCCGGCACGATCGTGCACCCCGAGCGTGGGCCCCGCCCGCCTCGGGGTGCTCGGCGTTGCGGCCCAGACGGCGGCACCGACGGCGGCACTGTCGTCGGCACCGACGGGGGCACGGTGTGACAGCATGCACGCGTCGGCGCGCGCGGCGCCGGGTCCGACGACGAGGACCAGGTCATGACGCAGGACGCCACCGCCGAGCTGTTCGGGCCGTACGAGCTGCGCTCGGTGGTCGGCCGCGGCGGGATGGGCGAGGTGTTCCGCGCCTACGACACCGTCCGCAAGCGCACGGTGGCGCTGAAGCGGCTGCCGCGCCACCTCGCCAGCGACTCCGAGTACCAGGTGCGGTTCCGCCGCGAGGCCGAGGTCGCGGCGCGCCTGACCGAGCCGCACATCATCCCGATCCACGACTACGGCGAGATCGACGGCCAGCTCTACATCGACATGCGGCTGATCGTGGGCGCCGACCTCGCCGACGTGCTCGCGAAGGAGGGCCCGCTGCCACCCCGACGCGCGGTCGGGATCGTGGGGCAGGTGGCGAGCGCGCTGGCCGCCGCGCACGCCGAGGGCCTGGTCCACCGCGACGTCAAGCCGTCCAACGTGCTGATCAGCGTCAACGACCGCGGCGAGGACTTCGTCCACCTCGTGGACTTCGGGATCGCCCGCGACGAGAACGCGTCGGTGCTCACGGCCACCGGCACCACGGTCGGGACGCTGGACTACATGGCACCCGAGCGCCTCGAGCAGGGCGAGTGCGACCACCGCGTCGACGTGTACGCGCTGGGTTGCGTGCTCTACGAGGCGCTGACCGCCACGAAGGCGTTCCCCGTCTCCGGGGCGGCCGCGAAGATGTTCGCCCACATCTCCACGCCGCCGCCGCGGCCGTCGCAGGGACGGCCCGGCACTCCGCCCGCACTCGACGAGGTCATCGCCGTCGCGATGGCCAAGGCACCCGGTGACCGCTACAGGACCGTCTCCGAGCTCGCCACCGGCGCGCTGCGCGCCCTCGACGGGCGGCCTGCGACCGCCGGGCCGCCACCATCGAGCAGGTTCTCCCCGCCGAGGTCGGCGCCGCCGCGGACCGTCACGGCGGCCGCCGTGGGGCCGCCGCCGGCCGCGCGTCCGCCGCACCCGGCCAGCACCCGGATCGCGTTCCCCGGCAACCCGGGTGCGACGACCGTCCGCGGGCCGGGTGCGCCGCAGCAGCCACCGCAGCAGCCACCCCCGCAGCGACCGCAGCGTGCCCCGGAGCCGCCCGAGCGCTCGCGCCGGCCGCTCTACCTCGTGCTGGCCGCCGTGCTCCTCGTCGGCGTCGTCGGCGCGGTGGTGCTGCTCAACCAGCCAGGAGGGAGCATCCAGCCAGGCGCCGGCACGAGCACCGGGGCCGGCACGTCCAGGACGGCAGGTACGCCGCTCACCCCGCCGACCAACGCCGGGAGCGCCCGACCTCCCACGGCCGCGGGCACGACGACGGTGACCGACCAGTACGGCCGCACGACGCAGCTGCAGACCGACTCCGTCCAGGTCTGCGACGCCGACGGATTGACGCTCTCGACCGGCCAGTCGGTCCCGACGCGGCAGATCAGCCGGATCGAGGTCACCGAACCCGAGTCGCAGGAGTTCGCGGTCGCGATCACGCTGACGAACGGGCAGCCCGTGAAGGGCCGGATGGCCGGCGGCTGCCAGGTGACGGGTCGCAACAACCTCGGCACGTTCACGAAGTCGCTCGTCGAGCTGCAGTCGGTCGAGATCGGCCGCTGACCCCACCCGTTCCCGATCGGCGGCTGGCGGAACAGGAAGCCTCCTGGTCCCGACACTCCGGTCCGCCTTACCACCCCGGCACCTGCTACGCGGCAGGGCTGACGGGACCACCTCTCCGACGGTCTTCTTATGGCAGCGCGGACGCACCGAGCGGCCGCCTCCGAAGCCCCTGGAGCCCCCGATGACCAGCACTCTCCAGTCCCGAACCACCCGGCTCGTCGCTCGGGGCATCGCGGCCTCCGCGGTCGCGGGCGTCGCACTCCTCGCGCTCGGCGGCCCCGCCCTCGCGGCGACGCCCGCCGGGCCGTTGCCGACGCTGACCGCCGGCCAGCAGCAGGACATGCTCGCGAAGCACAACGCCGCCAGGACCGCGGTCGGTGTCGGGGCGCTGACGTGGGACGCGAAGCTCGCCGCCGATGCGCAGGCCTGGGCCGACCACCTGGGCCGCGACCTGGGCGGCAAGCTCGTGCACTCGGAGGGCACAGGTCAGGGCGAGAACCTCTACTCGCACTCCGCCGCCGGATCGGATCCGTCGGCCGGGGTCGACATGTGGGTGGCCGAGCGACCCAACTACGCCACTGCGAAGAACAAGACCGACTACGACACCGAGACCAACCCCGAGGCCAAGGGCTTCGGGCACTGGACGCAGGTCGTCTGGAAGAACACCACCAAGGTCGGGTGCGGCACCGCGACCGGCACCTTCGGCCTCGTCACCGCCTGCCGGTACGCGCCGCCGGGCAACTTCCAGGGCCAGGTGCCCTTCCCGGGCGCCGACAAGGCCACGCCCACGACGCCTCAGAAGCCGGCCGTGAACCCGGCGGACTGCGCCTACAACCCGCAGGGCCGCGGCGGCATCGGCTCCTACGTCGACGGGCTCGCGCTCGACGTGCGTGACTGGGAGCTCGACATGACCAACGCGATCAACAAGTTCCGCAAGGACAACGGCGTGAAGGAGCTCACCTACTCCCGCCAGCTGGCCCGTCCGGCCATGTGGGCGAGCCTCGACGACTTCAACCGCGGCGACGGCCCGATCGGGGCGGAGCACCGCGACAGCCGCGGCATGGACGTCCTGGCCCGCGTGAAGTACTGCTCCGGCTACGAGGGCAAGGTCTACGAGATCGCCTACTTCGGCAAGAACGTGCAGGCCGCGAAGTGGCAGTCGGCGTTCGAGTTCTTCAAGAACAACTCCCGCGCCGCCCTGCTCGACCCGTCGTACACCACGTTCTCCGGGGTCCAGATGGCCTACGGCGGCGACGACGTGAACCGCAACCCGGCGTACTACACGCTGCTGCTCGGCAACCACTGATCAATCGGTGTCCGATGCCCGTCTCCCGGCCCGGGAGGCGGGCATCTGTCGTGCGGTAACTCGACGGCCCGTCAGATCGACTCTACGAGCGGATGTTGATCCCGAGCGAGGAGCACCGTCATGGCCGGATTCGGTGCGTGGGTGCTCGCGCGGGAGAGCAGCCCGACGTTCTCGCTGGTTCCGACGGGTGTCGCGGTCCGGTCGGAGCCGGTCACGGCCGGCCGCGCCGGTGCGGTGCCGCTGGGGGTCCACCTGGTGGACGAGGGCATCTCCCGCATCGCGGTCACGGTGACCGTGGGCCGCGGCGGGTGGACGATCGAGATCGGCAACCGCAACGGGGCGGTCCTGCACCCGTGGGGGTTGGCCCCGCAGCGCGCCCTCGCGACCCAGACGGTGCGGTGGCCGCTGGTGGCGGTGCGGATCACCGGAACGCGGCAGGACCAGCAGCATCTGCTGCTGCTGGAGAACGACGCGTACGCGAGCGACGACAGCCCGGCCGACGGCGGCACGACCGTCATCACGCGGCTCAGCAGCCCACCGCCGCCGCTCGCGCCCGCGGAGCTGCAGGCGCTGTACCTGACGTTCCGCGACTTCCTCGTCTGGCCGCCGCCGACCACCCCGCCGCAGGCGCAGCAGCTCAAGCAGGTGGCGACCCGATCGGGGAAGAGCCTGTCGGGCGTGCAGGACCGGCTGCGCAGCGCGATGGAGAAAGCAGTGCGGTTGGGTCTGTCGAGCCCGACGACGCTGACCAACCCGGACTACCTGCACGTACTGGTCGCCGCCGGTTACCTCCGACCGGCCACGGGCCGACCGTTCCGGTGGGTGGCGCCCGTCGCGGCGGCGCAGGAGGGGCCGACGGGACAGTAACGATCTGCGCCGGAACGCGAGTCACGCCACGATCGAGCAACCGAGCGGTGGGGCATGGACAGAGGGCAGGTACCGGCACCACCGGTGCAGGTGCTGTGGGCCGGCCGGTGGTACGAGGCCCGCGCCGGGCAGCCGTTCGTGATCGGCCGTGCGCCGGAGTCGCACCTGCACATCGACGATCCCGACGTCTCGCGGTGCCACGTCGCCGTCGTCCCGGTCGGATCGGGCTGGGAGCTGCGCGACTCCAGCCGCAACGGCACCTTCGTCGGCGGTCGCCGCGTCACGTCGTTGCCGGTGACCGGTGAGCTGTCGGTGACGCTCGGCTCCGGCCCGCAGGCCCCGCGCGTGGTGATCCGGGCGGGCGGCGCGCGGCCGGCCCCGCCACCTCGACCTCCGGCCCCGCCACCTCGACCTCCGGCCCTGCCACCTCGACCTCCGGCCTCGCCGCCCCGACCGCAGGACCCGCCCCCGACGAAGGCGCTGTCCCAGGGCGTGCTGACCGGTCTGCACGACGCGGGCGCGGCGGCGGGCCGCCTGCGCATCGGGCGCGCGCCGGACAACGACGTCGTCCTCGACGACCTGCTGGTCTCCCGCTACCACGCCGAGCTGCGCCGCGGACCCCGCGGCTGGCAGCTGGTCGACATCGGGCGCCGCAACGGCACGTTCGTCAACGGCCGCGTGGTCGCGCAGGCCCCGATCGGCCCCGGCGACGTGATCGGCATCGGGCACGCGCTGCTGCAGCTCGACGGCGACCGGATCGTCGAGTACGCCGACGTCGGCCAGATCAACTTCCGCGCCGACGGTCTGACGGTGCGCGCGGGCGACAAGGTGCTGCTCCGCGACGTCGGGTTCGCGCTGGAGGAGCGCAGCCTGCTCGCCGTGGTCGGGCCCAGCGGCGCGGGCAAGTCGACGCTGCTGCGCGCGCTCACCGGCTTCCGGCCCGCCGACGAGGGCAGCGTGAGCTACGCCGACCGCGACCTCTACGCCGAGTACGACGAGCTGCGCGCGCGGATCGGGCTGGTGCCGCAGGACGACATCCTGCACAAGGAGCTGACCGTGCGCCGCGCACTCGGCTACGCGGCCCGGCTGCGGTTCCCGTCCGACGTCAGCCGGACCGACCGGAACCGGCGCATCGACGAGGTGCTGGGCGAGCTCGGCCTGCAGGGGCAGCGCAACCAGCGGATCTCCACCCTGTCCGGCGGGCAGCGCAAGCGCACCAGCGTCGCGCTGGAGCTGCTCACGCGCCCGTCGCTGCTGTTCCTCGACGAGCCGACGTCCGGGCTGGACCCGGGACTCGACAAGTCGGTGATGCAGACGCTGCGCCAGCTCGCCGACGACAGCCGCACGGTCGTCGTGGTGACGCACAGCGTCGCCCACCTCGACGTCTGCGACCGGCTGCTGCTGCTCGCCCCCGGCGGCACGCTGGCCTACTTCGGCCCGCCCGCGGAGGCGCTGACCTACTTCGGCCAGCGCGACTTCGCCGACCTGTTCCTGCTGCTCGAACGCGACCGGCAGACCGACTGGGCCCACCGGTTCCGGCAGTCACCGCAGTACGCGCGCTACCTCGGTCGCGCCTCCGCACCGTCGCGGCGCCCACCGACCCCGCCCGCGCCGGCGCCGCGGCACCAGTCGGGGGTGTCGCAGTTCGCCATCCTCTGCCGGCGCTACCTCTCGGTGATCGCGGCGGACCGGCAGTTCATGCTGTTCATGGCGGGCCTGCCCCTGGTCCTCACGCTGCTCATGCACGCGCTGCCGGGTGATGCCGGGCTGTCGATGCGTGCGTCGTTCACCGGCGCGAAGGGATTACCCAACAGCCTGCTGCTCGTGCTGGTCGTGGGCGCGGCGCTGATGGGCACGAACGCGTCGATCCGGGAGCTGGTCAAGGAACGCGAGATCTACCGGCGGGAACGGGCGATCGGGTTGTCCCGTGCCGCGTACCTGGCGTCGAAGCTCGTGGTCCTCGGGATGATCACCGGGGCGCAGGCGGTCGCTCTGGGCATGCTCGGCAACCTCGGGCGCCCCGCCCCCGACGATCCGCTGCTCGTCCAGCAACCGATGGTGGAGATCGTCCTGGCGATGATCGCGATGACGGTCGCGAGCATGACACTGGGCCTGCTGGTGTCGGCGGCGATCTCCAACGAGGACCGCGGCATGCCGCTGCTCGTGCTGCTCGCGATGCTGCAGTTCATGCTGTCGAGCGCGATCATCCAGGTGCAGACGGTGCCCGGTCTGGGGCAGCTGTCCTGGCTGATCCCCGCCCGGTGGGGGTTCGCCATGGGCGCGTCGACGATGGCGATCCCGAGCGGGCCGGCGTTCGTCCCGTACAGCGAGAGCGACCCGCTGTGGGACCACGACGCCCAGACCTGGCTGTTCGACCTGGGCGCGCTCTGCGCGGTGGCAGTGCTCTTCGTGGTCCTCACCGCCGTGCTGCTGCGCCGGCTCGAACCTCGACGCCAGGCTCGCTGAGGCCTACGCGGTGTTCGCCGCTCGGATCGGGAGGTCGTACCAGCGGCGCGCGCTGGAGCCGATGCGGTTCAGGTCGGTGCCGTAGATGTGGAGCGACACGGCGGTGGTGTCGCCTGCGTTGCGCACGCGGTGGACGTCGCCGGGCGGGGCGAACCCGCTGACGGAACCGGTCGCGTTCAGGCTGCTGCCGGCCTCGATCAAGGACGCGCCGTCGTCGGCGAGCGTGTAGAGGTCCTCGTGCTCGGCGCCGGCCAGCACGCCGAACACGCACCACGTCACGTGGTCGTGGATGCGGGTGCGCGCCCCGGGCTGCCACACGATCGCCACCATCGAGAACGAGCCGTCCGGCTCGACGTGCAGGCGGTGGCTGGCGGAGGTGCCGGGCGCACCGCCGAGGAGGTCCGCGGGGAGCAGGTCGACCGGCGGCAGGTGCGCCTGCAGCGCGGCAGCCACTCGGTCGGCGGTGTCGCGCCAACCGGCGCCGTGGGCGGTCGCTGCGCGCACGGCGCGGACCAGTTCGTCGAGTTCCGCGGCGCGGCTCACGGTTAGTGTGCTCATGGTGCGAGCCTCTGCCAGCAGGCGGGTCGCGCACATCCGTGGCGCCCGCAGACCGCCACGGACAGCGCCACGGACGGGGGGCCGATGCCGGCGGAACGGATCTCCGCGCGGGAGCGCGAGGTGCTCACCGCGCTCGGCGCGCGGCTGTCCAACGCGCAGATCGCGCACCGGTTCCACCTCTCCGTGCGCACCGTGGAGAGCCACGTGTCGTCGCTGCTGCGGAAGCACGGTGTGGCCGACCGATGGGCACTGGCGGAGCTGGCCCGCGCCGGGGTGGACGAACCCGTCCGGTTCACCGGGTCACCCCCGTTCGCCACCCCGTTGATCGGCCGCGCCGCCGAGCGCGCCGCGATCGCCACGGCTATCGAGCACTCCCGGCTGGTCACGCTGCAGGGCCCGGGCGGCGTCGGCAAGACCCGCCTCGCCGCCGTGGCCGCGGAGGACACCGCAGCGCTGTTCCCGTCCGGCGGGACCTTCGTGGACCTGGTGCCGGTGCGGGCCGGGTACGTGCCCAGGGCCGTCGGCACCGCGCTCGGCGTCACCGAGGGATCGCACCAGCAGCTGGACGAGGCGATCGCCGCGCGGCTGCGCACCGGCCGGTTCCTGCTCGTGCTGGACAACTGCGAGCACGTGATCGACGAGGTGGCCGAGTTCGTCGACGGCGTCCTGTCCGTCTGCCCGGACGTGCACGTGCTGGCGACCAGCCGCGAGCGGCTCGACATCCCGGCCGAGACCTGCGTGCCGATCGGCTCGCTGCCCCTGGGTTCGGACGCCGAGCGGCTCTTCCACGAGCGGGCGCTGGCGGCCGATCCCGAGTTCGTGGCCGAACCGGCCGGGGTCGCGGAGCTGTGCGCGCGCCTCGACGGGCTGCCACTGGCGATCGAGCTGGCCGCGGCACGGGGCGCGTCGCTGGGCCCCACCGGACTGCTGGCCGCGCTCGACGACGCGCTGCGGCTGCTGTCGGGCGGGCGGGGCGGGGAGAAGCGGCACCGGTCCCTGCACGCCGTGCTGTCCTGGAGCTACGACCTGCTCGACGAGGACGAGCAGGCGCTGTTCCGGCGGCTCGGGGTGTTCGTCGGAACCTTCGACATCGACGCCGCTGCCGCCGTCGGTGGGGACCGTGCCCGCGTGGCCGACCAGCTGGGCCGGTTGGTGGACAAGAGCCTCGTGGTGCACGTCCGCGGCACGAAGAGCCGCTGGCGCCTGCTGGAGACGGTCCGCGCGTTCGCGGTCGCCCAGCTGTCCGCCGCGGGCGAGGAGGACAAGACCCAGGCCCGGCACCTTCGCTGGGCGGCCGACACGGCGAGCGCCGTGGAAGGCCGACTCGATCAGGACGGATGGCGGGAGGAGTTCGATGCCGTCGCCGCGGACCTGCGGGCCGCGCTGGCCGCGGCCGGCGGGCCGGCCGAGGAGACGCACCGGTTGGCGAGCGCGCTGGCCCACCTGACCTTCGCGCGGCGGCACCTCCTGGAGTCGTTCGCGCACCACCGCACGGCGGCCGCGGTCGCGACCAGCGCCGCCGCGGCGGCGCGCGATCTGCGCGCGGGCGCCGGGTGCGCGCACGTGAGCACCACCTCCAACCAGCACGTCCATGAGTTGCTGCTGGAGGCGGCCGAGCAGGCGCGGCGAGCCGGCGACGATCGTGGCCGGGTCATCGACCTGGCCCGCGCGGTCGAGACGGCCTGCCGGTTCCCCGAGGCGTTCGAGACACCCGTTCCGCACGAGCACCTGCGTGGCCTCCTCGGCGACGCCCTCGCCGCCGCACCCGGCAGCGACACCGAGGTCGCTGCGTGCATCGCGGTGGCCAGAGCGTGGCTGGCCGGACCCCATCCGGGCGCACCCGATCCCGACCTCGCCGCGGCCGCCGTCTCCGCTGCCCGGGCGACCGACGATCCGGTGCTCGTCAGCTCCGCACTGTGCGCGGTGGCGACCGCGGCGCTGCTCGACGGACGGCTGCGCGAAGCCCATCGCATCACCGGCGAACGCCTGCAGCTGCTATCGGCCATGGACCGCAACGACCCCTACTGCGCGCCCGAGATCTGCAACACCTACGGCCGCGCCTGCGTCTACGCGATCATGGCGGGCGACCTGCACAGTGCGGTCGCCGCAGCACAGGCCGGCATCGACGACGACCTGCTGCGCAACAGCCACATCACGGCCAGCCGCATGGTCGTGCCGCTCGCACTGACCGGGCAGTTCGACGACGCGATCGGGCACGCCGAGCAGATGTGGGACCGGTGGGAACGGGCCGGGCGGCCGGCACCGCTGTGGATGCTGCCCGCGGTGTGCACGTCCGTGCTGGCCGGCGGCATGCGCGGCGACCCGCAGGCGGTGGTGCTGTGGCGGGCCCGCGCAGCGCAGGTCGCCGGCGACGCACTCAGCACGGCAGCCGGTTGCGCGCTCGGCGCGGCTGCCGTCGCCGCCTTCGTGGACGCCCGCCTCGCCGTCCATGACGGTGCCCAGCTCGCACAGGGCGACGCCGAACCGATCGTCCGCAGGGCCTTCGCCGTCGACGCCCCGCTCGACCCGTACCTGGCCTACGCACGAGCGGCGGGAGCGGAGCTGGCTGTGGCCGCCCGCCTGCCCGACGCCGAGGCACTGATCGCCGCTGCGGCGCCGTACGCCGAGGAGAACGCCTGGGCGCGGGCCTGTCTCACCCGCGCCCAGGGGCGCCTCCACGACGACCGCGCGGAGTTCGCCCGCGCGGTCGCCGAGTGGGATCGCCTCGGCGCAACGGCCGAGCGCGACGCCACACAGGCTTTGCTGGCACGGGCCCGGTGACGGGCCCGGCCGGGCCGCCTACTTGCCGCCGGGCAGCGCGAGGCGGGCGATCTTGCGGAGCACCTTGAAGTACTGCTTGGGCAGCGGGCCGGTGGTGTAGTTCAGGCCGTTGCGCTGGCAGATCTCCCGCACCTTCGGCGCGATCTTCCGGTAGCGGTTGCTCGGCATGTCCGGGAAGCAGTGGTGCTCGATCTGGTGGGACAGGTTGCCGGTCATGATGTGGAAGACCGGGCTGCCGGACAGGTTGGCCGAGCCCAGCATCTGGCGCACGTACCACTCGCCGCGGGTCTCGCCCTCGAGCCGCTCCTCCTCGAAGGTCTCCGTCGGCTCCGGGAAGTGGCCGCAGAAGATCACGGCGTGCGACCAGACGTTGCGCACCAGGTTCGCGACGAGGTTCGCCGCGGCCGTGGCGAGGAACCCGCGCGGGCCCTGCACGGCCGCCGACAGGGCCGGGAACAGCACGAAGTCCTTGGAGAACTGGCGGATCGCCTTCTTGCGGAAGGCCGCCATCTGCGTCTTGGCCTCTTCCTCGGGCATCTCGCCGGCCAGGCGGCGGTCCCACTCGAGGTCGTACAGCGCGATGCCCCACTCGAAGATCAGCGACAGCCCGAGGTTCGTGAGCGGCTGGATGAGCGCGATCGGCTTCCACTCCTGCTCGGGGGTGATGCGCAGGACGGTGTAGCCGAGGTCGCGGTCCTTGCCCCGGATGTTGGTGAACGTGTGGTGCTCGTAGTTGTGGGTCTTCTGCCAGGCCTTGGCCGGCGTGGCGTGGTCCCACTCCCACGTCGTGGAGTGGATCTTCGGGTCACGCATCCAGTCCCACTGCCCGTGCAGGACGTTGTGCCCGATCTCCATGTTGTCGAGGATCTTCGCGATCGACAGCGCGGCCGTGCCCAGTAGCCAGGCCGGGGGGAACCGGGAGAACAGCAGCGCTGCGCGGCCCCCGACCTCCAGCCCGCGCTGCACAGCGATCACGCGGCGGATGTACTTGGCGTCGGCCTCCCCGAGGGAGCCCATCACCTCGGCGCGGATCGCGTCGAGCTCGACGCCGATGGCCTCGATCTGCTCGGGGGTGAGGTGCGCGGACGAGCTGATCTTGGTGGAGTTGCCGGAGTCCAGGAGGGCTACGGGGGCGAACGTCGTCGCCGTGTTCGGCAGAGTCATCGTGTTCCCTAAAGATCGATCTCGATGTCGCCCACCGCGCCGGAGACGCAGGTCTGGACGAACTGGCCAGGGGTGTCGCGCAGGTCGCCGGTGCGCAGGTCGCGCACGGCACCGGAGCGCAGGGTGCCCACGCAGGTGTGGCAGATGCCCATGCGGCAGCCGCTGGGCAGCAGCACGCCGGCAGCCTCGCCGGCCTCCATGAGCCGCTGCCCGGGCGCTGCATCGGCGGTGATGCCGCTCGCGGTGAACCGCACCTGCCCGCCGGGCACGCCCTCTGCGGCGACGGGCGGTGGGACGAAACGTTCGACGTGCAGGCTCGCCGGATCGCCGGAGCGCTCCCAGAGCACCGCGAGCGCGTCGAGCAGGCCGGCCGGGCCGCAGGCGTAGGCCTCGCGGGCCGACCAGTCGGGCACCGTGTCGGTGAGGGTGTCGGCGGTGAGCCGGCCGGCCGACCCGGACAGCCACGGCACGAGCCGCATGCCCGTCGCGGCGGCGATGCGGCGCAGCTCGGCGCCGAAGACGAGATCGGCGGAGGTGCGGTCGGAATGCACGAGCACCGCGCCGTCGAGCGCGTCGGGACGGCGGGCCGCGAGATCCCGCACGATGCCCATGATCGGTGTGATGCCGCTGCCGGCCGCCACCATCAGCAGCTTCTCGGGGTTCGGCTCGGCGAGCACGAAGTCGCCGGCGGGCGGGCCGATGCGCAGCACCGTGCCGACGGGCGTGGCGTGGGCGAGTCGCCCGGACATCAGCCCACCCGGCACCGCCGTCACCGTGACGGCGACGAGGGCGTCCTCCGGGCGGGACGTGACCGAGTACGTGCGCCACTGCCAGATCCCGTCGACCTGCAGGCCGATCCCGATGAACTGCCCTGGCCGGTGCCGGGGATGCACGCGACCGGCGCGCAGCACGAGCGTGGTGGTGTCGGCCGTCTCTCGGCGGAGCGCCACCACCCGTGCGTGCGGCTCGGAACGGGACCACATCGGGTTGACCGTGCCGAGCAGATCGTCGGGAAGCATCGGAGTGGTGAGCCAGCCGGCGGCGTCGCGCGCGCGGCGGCCGAAAGCAGCCAGTACACCCATGACTCCTAACGGTATTGCGCAGTTCCCACACTCGCCACGTCCCCGGCCACGGTCCGCAGGGAAAATCTGTTGCGTAACCAACAAGGGGCGGGTAGGTACTGGTCAGCGCCGCTCGGCGCCCAGCTCCTTCTTGATCCGCAGCGCCTCGCGGACGAGATCGTCGTTGCCGGTCGCCAGCCAACCCGTGGGCCGCACGAGCACGTCCTCGAACCCGATCCGGGTGTCGAGGTGGTGGCGCAGCGCGTACTCGAGGACGGGCCAGCAGCCGTCCTCCTCACCGTGCAGCAGGATCGGCACCTCGACGGGCCCGAGCGCGCGCATGATCCGCACCGCCTCGGCGGTGGCGGTCTCGGGATCCGACACGGTGGACTCCGCGAGCACCCGCGTGGTGCCCGGGGGCACCCCGTTGGTGCGGAGCGTGACGGCGTCGCCCATCGTCCAGACACCCAGCTCGACGCCGATGCCCACGGATGTGGCGGCCTTGCATACCTCGACCCAGCCGCGTTCGTGCACGTTCACCGAGCACACGTCCGGCTTGCCCACACCGAGGTGGCCCCACGCCTGGACGGCCTGCACGCGGCGCGCCGGGTCCGGCTCGATCCAGCGACCGGTGGTGACGCCGATCTCCATGCTGGGCACCTCGGCCCGGATCGCGGCGACCACGTCGCCGACGTACATCGGGTCGAGCGTCTCCTGCTGGTGCGGGTCGCGCGGGTGCACGTGCACCGACGAGATGCCCAACCGGGCGACGTCACGGGCGTCGCGCGCGAGGTGCCGGGCCAGCACCGGCAGCGCGGGGTGGGCGTCGGCCGGGCGCGACCCGTTCAGAACTGCCTGGAGCACCGGGCCACCCCCATGGCGGACGAGACTAGTCGGTGCCTGAACTGCGCCGTCGTCGGCGGTCCCCCGACCGTCCTTGATCATACCGGGCGGTATTCACACCTCGACGGTGGCGACCTCCCGCGCAGCGTCGGGGCCCTTTTCCAGCAGCACCCGGAAGCCGTTCTCGTCGAGCACCGGCACACCGATCTCCAGTGCCTTGTCGAACTTCGACCCGGGTGCCTCGCCGGCCACCACGAACGCGGTCTTCTTCGACACCGAGCTCGCCGCCCGGCCCCCGCGCGCGGTGATGGCCTCCTTCGCCTCGTCGCGGGAGAAGCCGTCCATCGAGCCGGTGACGACGATCGAGAGGCCCTCCAGCGTGCGCGGCACGGACTCGTCGACCTCGTCGACCATGCGGACGCCCGCGGCCCGCCACTTCTCCACGACCTCGCGGTGCCAGTCGACCGAGAGCCAGTCGCGCAGCGCCGCCGCGATGGTGGGCCCGACGCCCTCGACGTCGGCGAGCGGCCCCAGCGCCTCCCGCAACGCCTTCGCCTGCACACGGGCCGCCGCCCGGGCCGCCTTGTCGGCGGCCGCGGCCCGCTCCTCGGCCCCACCCTCCGCCGCTTCGGCGGCATCCGCGCCCGCTTCTGCAGCGGCCTCCTCGATCTGCGCCCCGACGACGTCGTCGGCATCGGCGTCCGATCCGTCGGAGGTGATGGCGAGGCCGGCCGCCTCGGTGGCGACGCGCACTCGCTCGGCGGCCTCCTCGATCGCCTCCATCGAGCGGAACTCCCTGGCCAGCGCCTGCGCCGCGGTGGGCCCGACGTGGCGGATCGACAACCCGACGAGCACCCGCCACAGCGGCCGGTCCTTCGCCACCTGCAGGTTGTCGAGCAGCTTCTGCCCGTTGGCGGACAGAGCGCCGTCCTTCTTGGTGAACAGCTCCACCTGCAGGAGCTGCTCCGCGGTGAGCCCGAAGACGTCGCCCTCGTCGCGGATCACGCCGGACCCGAGCAGCGCGGTGGCGGCCTCGTAGCCCATGCCCTCGATGTCGAAGACGTTGCGACCGGCCACGTGGTAGAGCCGCTCCCGCAGCTGCGCGGGGCAGGAGCGGGAGTTGGGGCAGCGCAGGTCGGCATCGCCGGCCTTCTGCTGGGCAAGCTCGGTGCCGCACTCCGGGCAGTGCGTGGGCATGACGAACTCGCGGGCGTCGGCCGGGCGCACCTCGATGACCGGCCCGAGCACCTCGGGGATCACGTCGCCCGCCTTGCGGATCACCACGCGGTCGCCGATCAGGACGCCCTTGCGCTTGACCTCGCTGGCGTTGTGCAGGGTGGCCATCGCGACCGTGGACCCGGCCACGACCACCGGCTCCATCACCGCGAACGGGGTGACGCGGCCGGTGCGCCCCACGTTGACCTGGATGTCGAGGAGTGTGGTGGTGGCCTCCTCCGGCGGGTACTTGAACGCGATCGCCCAGCGCGGCGCCCGGGACGTGGAGCCCAGGCGGCGCTGCAGGGCCACCTCGTCGACCTTGACGACCACGCCGTCGATCTCGTGCTCGATGTCGTGGCGGTGCTCGCCCCAGTGGACGGTGTGGGCGATCACGTCGTCGATGCCGGTGAGCACCACCGAGCGCGTCGATACCGGCAGCCCCCAGGCCCGCAGCGCGTCGTAGCCCTGCGACTGGCGCTCCAGCGCGAAGCCCTCGCGCTTGCCGAACCCGTGGCAGATCAGGCGCAGGTTGCGCGCCGCGGTGACCCGCGGGTCCTTCTGCCGCAGCGAACCCGCCGCGGTGTTGCGCGGGTTGGCGTAGACGGGCTTGCCGGCCTCCACCATCAACGCGTTGAGCGCCTGGAAGTCCTCCAGCCGGAAGTAGACCTCGCCGCGCACCTCGACCAGCGCCGGCACCGGGAACTCGGCGGTGCCGGTGAGCTGCTCAGGAACCTCCTCGAGGGTGCGGATGTTGAGCGTGATGTCCTCGCCCGTGCGGCCGTCGCCCCGCGTGAGCGCCCTGGTGAGCCGGCCGTTCTCGTACAGCAGGTTGACGGCCAGCCCGTCGATCTTCAGCTCGCACAGGTAATGGACCTCGCTGGGATCGACACCGCTCCCGAGATCGCGCGCGACCCGCTCCGCCCAGCCGCGCAGATCGTCGGCCGAGAAGGCGTTGTCGAGGCTCATCATGCGCTCGAGGTGGTCGTACGCCGCGAACTCGGTGGCGAAGCGGCCGCCGACCTTCTGCGTGGGCGAATCCGGCGTGACCAGCGACGGATGCGCCTCCTCGATGCCCAGCAGCTCGCGCCACAGCTCGTCGAACTCGCCGTCGGTGATGATCGGCGCATCGAGCACGTGGTAGCGGAAGAGGTGATCGGCCACCTCGGTCGAGAGCGCGGCGTAGCGCGCGCGGATCTCCGGGGTCGGTTCGAGCTCGACGCGAGGCCGCAGACTATCCAGCCCGGCCGACACTTCCAGGGGCGTTTGTCACTCGTCGGGGTCGGTGTCCGGCGGGTCCACGAAGCCCTCGCCGATCTCGCGGCACAGCTGCAGCGCCTGCCGGGCCCACGCCGGGTCGGCGCCGGCCAGCCCGCACGCCGGGGTCGGCACGGCGAGCTCGGCCAGCCGCTCCCGCGCGAAGCCCAACCGGCCGGCCAGCTCGAAGGCGGTGTCGGCGAGCCGGCGAGAGGTGACGGGCCGGCCGGGATCGCGGTTGGGGACGATCCCGAGCAGCAGCGGCATGCCTGAGTCCCAGACCTCCCCGACGGCGTCCAGGGCCGCGACCTGCGCGGTCGCGCCGGTGAGCGTGCCCAGGGTGGCGTCGACGCTCAGCGCCGTCGCGCCGATGCCGCGCAGCAGCGCCAGCGGTGGACGTTCGGCGCAGCAGTGCACCACCACCGGCGAGCCGATCGCCGTCAGCGCCCCCACGACCTCCCGCAGCAGGTCCTGCGCGTCCGGTTCCGGGATCGGACGCACCGTGCCCAGCTTCGACGGGGTCGGCAACGAGCCGGCCAGCACCGACGGCAGGCCCGGCTCGTCGAGCTGGACGACGACGGCGGCGCCGGTGCGCGCAGCCACCTCGGCGACGTGCTGGCGCAGCCCGTCGGCGAGGCTGGCGGCGAACTCGCGCACCGCTCCGCGGTCGGTGAGCACGCGGTGCCCGCTGCCCAGCTCGATCGCGGCGGCCAGCGTCCACGGGCCGGTCGCGGAGACCTTCACGAACCCCGGCCGGATCGGGTCGCACGCCTCGTCGAACGCGTCCAGGTCGCCGCGCAGCAGGTCGAGGGCGCGGCGGCGATCAGCGCCGGGCCGGCCCGCCACCGTCCAGCGGCCGGCCTTCAGCTCCACCGGGATGTCGACGAGCAGCGCGGCGGTGCGGCCGATCATGTCGGCACCGGCGCCGCGGGCCGGCAGCTCGGGCAGCGCGGGCATACCGGGGATCTCGCCGGCGACGGTCGCGGCCGCTTCCCGCGCGTCGGTGCCCGGCATCGAGCCGACGCCCGTCGCCGTACCGGCGGGCCAGCGCGGGACCGGGATCATCCCGTCCCCGCTGTCGACCCGTTCGGTGAGCACAGCGGGGCGCCGGGTCGCGAGATCGGCGAGCGCCTCCTCGACCTGCTCCTGCGTGTCCGGTGCGGGCTCGGTGGTGGGTGCGGCCAGCCCCGCGGCCGCGAACGCGCGCGCCAACGGATCGTCGGCGCCACCGCCCGGCAGCTCGGCGGAGAGCCCGGCCTCGGCGAGGGCCTTGGCGATGAGATCGTCGGGGTCGGGCATGTCGCAGGTCTACCAGCGCCGTTCAGGCCTTGCGGTACCGGGCGTCGAACAGGCAGTGCAGCGCGAACGCCAGCAGCCCCACGGCGAGCGCGAGCAGCAGCGGCGGCCCGTACGGCTCGTCGGCGACCGCGCGCAGGCCCGCGTCCAAACCGGTCGGCTGTGCAGGGTCGTAGCGAGCTGCGGCGACGACGAGCAGCACGCCGGGCACCGCGTAGGCCACGCCGAGCGCCACCCACCCGACCTGGCCGACGCGCGTGACGAGCGTGGAGCGGCGCAGGCCGGCGCCGCGCAGGTCCAGCTCCCGCAGGAAGGCGTGGTTGATCCCCCGGTGCACCGCGTACCCGCCGCCGACGACGAGCGCCACCCCGGCCGCGGCGACGAGCAGCGGCCCACCGGGCAGCGCGAGCACCACCGACGCGAACGACGGCTCCGGCGACGGCTCCCCACCCTGCGTCGCGATCTTCGCGGTCGACCAGCCCAGCACGGCGAACAGCGCGGCCTCCGCGAGGTCGACGGCGATCCGCAGGATCCGCTGCCGCGTCGGCGCCCGGCGGTGCCCGAGCAGCGCGTCCCCCAGCCGCCACAGGACGAGCGCGGCGAGCCCGAGGGTCACCAACCACAGCAGCGCCACGCCGAACCCGTTGCCGGCCACGGCGACGACCGCGCCCTTCTTGTCCGCCGCTTCCGCCGGCTCGCCGACCGCGATGCGCACGGCGAGCACGGCCACCAGCGCGTGGACCACCCCGTACGCGACCAGCCCGACGCGGCCGACGGTGCGCACCAGCAGCGAAGGTTTCTCGGGCAGCTCGTCGGGCACGCGGCGGAGCATCGCAGGGAATGCCCCACCCCACCACGCGTGCACGGCATGCCTGCGCGGTCCGGACGACCGTGATGCGCCGTTCGTACGAGGGAGCGCGCAACTCGAGCGGAATCGAGTAGCCCACTACCCGCGACGGCAGTTCGGCCCGCACCGACGATGCGGACGAACGCCCGTCAGGAGGTCCGATGCCCACGCACTCCCGCTCCCGCGTCGCCGTGTCTGCCCTGCTCGCGACCGTCGCGCTCGCCGGATGTGGTGGTGCTGCGACGCCGGCGGCGGCTCCGGTGCCGAACGCCGCTCCGAGCCCGCCCGCCGCCTGCGCGCAGCTGCGCGCGATCGACCTCGTCCCCAGCCCCGACTCCGGGCCCGGCCAGGAGCCGCCGCCCGCCGACGTGACCGCCTTCGCCACGAAGATCGGGCCGTTCATCGAGCAGGCGCGGGTCGGGGCGCCCGCCGACCTGGCCCCGACGCTCGACACGATGGCGCGGCTCGTCGACGGCATGCGGACGACCGGGAAGATGCCCGACTTCTCCGATCCCGCCGTCCTCGGCGCCATCAACGGATCCGAGGTGTGGGCGCACGCCAACTGCGGCTTCCAGAACGTCGACGTGACGGTCGTGGGCACCGGGTTCGAGGGCGTGCCGGCGACGTTGAAGGCCGGCACCACCAGCATCGCGATGACCAACCGCAGCAGTCCAGGATCGCTCGTCGTCGGGCTCGTCGTGCGCCCGAAGGACCAGTCGCTCACCGCCGCTGCCGTGCAGGCACTGCCGCCCGAGCAGCTGTTCGGTGCGGTGGACGCGGCACCTGCGGCTCCGGCGGCGCCCCCGGGTCAGACCAGCGGCGCGATCGTCGAGCTCACACCCGGCAGGTGGTTCCTGCTGAACCCCGTCGGGGACGAGGGCGGACCGTCGGCCTACCAGCAGGGGATGGTGGCCGAGTTCACCGTGTCCTGACCGGCGCCGACGGCGCTCCCGGGAGGGGGAGCACCGTCGGCGGTCAGGCGCCGGTGGCGGCGATGCGGGCGCTGCCCAGCACGACGTCGCCGCGGTAGAACGCGGCCGTCTGGCCGGGCGCGACCCCGCGCAGCGGCTCGAGGAGCTCGATCGCCACGCCGTCGGCGGTGACGTGGACGATGGCCGGCGCGAGCCCGCCGTGCGCCCGCACCTGCACGATGCACTCGAACGACTCCCCCGGTGCGGCGCCGGCCGCCCACACGGGTGCGACGCCGTCGATCGACCGCACGTCCAGCGCGGTGGCCGGCCCGACCCGCACCGTGCCGGTGGCGGGCTCGATCGCGGTGACGTAGCGGGGCCGGCCGTCTGCCGCGGGCGCGGCGACACCGAGGCCCTTGCGCTGCCCGACGGTGAACCCGTGCACGCCCCCGTGCTCGGCCAGCTGCTCGCCGGTCGTGCTGTCGACGATCGCGCCGGGACGCACGCCGATGCGCGCGGTGAGGAACCGGCGGGTGTCGCCGGAGGGGATGAAGCAGATGTCGTGGCTGTCGGGCTTGTCCGCCACCCGCAGGCCGCGCTCGGCGGCCTCGGCCCGTACCTGCGGCTTGGGGGTGTCGCCGATCGGGAACATGGAGTGCGCGAGCTGGTGCTGGTCGAGCACCGCGAGCACGTAGGACTGGTCCTTGTCGGCGTCGATCGCCCGGCGCAGCTCGCCCTGATGCAGCTGCGCGTAGTGGCCAGTGCAGACGGCGTCGAAGTCGAGCGCGAGCGCGCGGTCCAGCAGCGCCGCGAACTTGATCTTCTGGTTGCAGTTGAGGCACGGGTTCGGTGTCTGCCCGGCCGCGTAGGCCGCCACGAACTCGTCGATGACGTCCTCGGCGAAGCGGGCGGCGAAGTCCCACACGTAGAACGGGATGTCGAGCACGTCGGCGGCGCGGCGGGCGTCGGCGGCGTCCTCCTTCGAGCAGCAGCCGCGCGCCCCCGTGCGCAGGGTCAGCGGCACCTCCGACAGCGCCAGGTGCACACCCACCACGTCATGGCCCGCCGCGACCGCCCTGGCTGCGGCCACCGCCGAGTCCACCCCGCCGCTCATCGCGGCCAGCACGCGCATCAGAGGGCCAGCCCGGCCGCGGTGCCGGCGCGCCGCGCCCGCTCCACGACCTGCCCGATGACGGAGACGACGGCGTCCACGTCGGCCTGCGTGGACGTGTGCCCCAGCGAGAACCGCAACGAGCCGCGGGCGACGGCCTCGTCGGCGCCCATCGCGATCAGCACGTGGCTGGGCTGCGCCACCCCCGCGGTGCACGCCGAGCCCGTCGAGCACTCGATGCCCTGCGCGTCGAGCAGCATGAGCAGGCTGTCGCCCTCGCAGCCGGGGAACGACAGGTGCGCGTTGCCGGGCAGGCGCGAGGGCCCCCCGTCGATATCGTCGGTGCCCGGATCGCCGTTGAGCCGCGCCTCCGGGACGGCGGCCAGCACGCGCGCCACCAGGTCGTCGCGCAGCGCGGTGAGCTGCTCGACGCGCCGGCGCGCGTCCGCGACGGCCATCTCCACGGCGGTGGCGAGCCCGACGATGCCGGGGGTGTCGAGGGTGCCGGAGCGCACGTCGCGCTCCTGGCCGCCGCCGTGCAGCAGCGGGGTGAGCTCGACGTCGCGGCCCACCAGCAGCGCGCCGACCCCGTACGGGCCGCCGAGCTTGTGGCCGGTGAAGACCAGCGCATCGGCACCGGAGGCCGCGAAGTCGACGGGCAGGAGGCCGGTGGCCTGCACCGCATCGGTGTGGAACGGCACCCCGGACGCGTGCGCGACCGCGGCCAGCTCGCGCACTGGGTTCACGGTGCCGACCTCGTTGTTGGCCCACATCACCGAGGCCAGTGCCACCCGCTCCGGCGCGCGGCCGATCGCCTCGGCGAGCGCCTGCGGCTGCACCCGGCCCTGCGCGTCGACCGGCACCAGCTCCACGTCGGCGTGCTCGTGGGTGGCCAGCCACTCCGCGGTGTCGAGCACCGCGTGGTGCTCGGCGGCCGACACCAGCACCCGCGTGCGGGCCGGATCCTCGGCGCGGCGCGCCCAGTACATGCCCTTGAGCGCGAGGTTGTCGCCCTCCGTGCCGCCCGCCGTGAACACGACCTCCGAGGGCCGGGCGCCCAGCGCCGCCGCGATCCGCTCACGACCCTCCTCCACCGCGCGGCGCGAGCGGCGGCCGGAACCGTGCAGGGACGACGCGTTGCCGGTGCGGCGCATCGCCGACGCCATTTCGGCGACGACGGCATCCAACATCGGGGTGGTGGCGGCGTGGTCGAGGTACGTGGTGGTCACGGGCTCACTCAGTCAGGGGTCGGTTCCAGTCGTTCCCCAGGGTAGACGCCGGGTGTGGCGGCCTCGTTCACCTCGCCCGGGTTGCCCGTTGATCAAGGGCAAAAGGTCGCTTTCCAAGATCGACGAGCAACCTTTTGCCCTTGATCAACGCGGCACGGCGGGAGACTGTGGCTATGCCGCCACCGGGATCTGCACGGAGACGGGGGTGCCGTGTGGGACGCCCGTGGCCGCGCCGACGGCGTCCGCCGCGCGGGCGGCCAGCGCCCGGCGCGAGCCCCCGACCTCCACCGGGACCAGCGGGAGGATCGTCACCTCGCACACCAGCCCGCGCAGCGCGACGACCCGGCGCATCGAGTCGATCAGGTTCTGGTCACCCACGAACGCCGCCGCCGGGGCGGGCGCGCCGTCGCGGGTGCGCAACGCGATCGCCA
Source organism: uncultured Actinomycetota bacterium (assembly GCA_963727745.1). Lineage (GTDB taxonomy): Bacteria > Actinomycetota > Actinomycetes > Mycobacteriales > Pseudonocardiaceae > Pseudonocardia. The sequence continues at coordinate 1,131,584 of CAVSHL010000013.1, read as the reverse complement.
CCGGCCGGACGGGCACGGCGGCGTCGATCGCGGCCTGGAACGCGGCCCGCCGGAACGTGCCGGCCGCGGCCCCGCACCACGTCGTCCCCTCGGGGAAGACGCCGATCGTGGCGCCGGCGCGCAGGGCGGCCGCGGTCGTCGCGACGGTGGCGGGGAGCTGCCGCAGGCTCGCGCGGTCGACGAACAGCGCACCGGTCCGGGCCGCCAGCGACCCGATGACCGGCCACTGCCGCACTTCGCGCTTGGCCAGCAGCCGCACCGGCGACACCGCGCCCAATGCGACGACGTCGATCCACGACTGGTGGTTGGCCACCACGAGCACGCCCTGCCCGCGCGGGCCGTACCGCTCCCCCTGCACGACCAACCGCACCCCCGCCACGGCCAGCAGGGCCCGCGCACCGCGCACCAGCCACCACTCACGCGGCCGCCGCGGCAACACGAACGCTGCGGCCACGGTCACGGCCAGCAACGCGGCCATCGCGACCAGCCGCCAGCCGCCGCCGGCGCCGGTCCGCTCCGGCAGGCAGCCGGGCGTGCACGGTGAACTCGGCACCCAGCCGCCGGGAGCAGCGTGCGCGCTCACCTGTCCCCCAGGAAGAACCGCAGGTAGCGCTGGTCGAGCTGCTCCACGTCGAGCAGGATGAGGAAGTCGGCGCAGTCGAAGTCGGGATCGAACGCAGGTGCTCCGCAGACCTTGGCGCCGAGCCGCAGGTAGCCGCGCAGCAGCGGCGGCAGGGCCTGCTTGACCGGCTCGACGGGCTGCCACGGGTTGCGCGGCGTGACCCGGCGGTCCTCGGGTCCGAGGTGGCGGGCCTGCACCTGCCGCCACACCTCCGCGGCCTGCCCACCGCCGTCGGCCAGCGGCACCGAGGCGCAGCCGACCAGCCAGCGGTTGCCCGTCAGCAGCATGTAGCGGGCCAGCCCGGCCCACACCAGCCCGATGACGGCGCCGTTGCGGTGGTCGGGGTGCACGCACGACCGCCCGGTCTCCACCAGCGACGGGCGCAGCGGCGCCAGCGCGTCGATCGCGAACTCGCTCTCCGCGTAGAGCGCGCCGGCGGCGCGCGCCCGGTCGGGCGGGAGCATCCGGTAGGTGCCGACGATCTCGCCGGTCGCGTCCTCCCGGACCACCAGGTGGTCGCAGTGGGCGTCGAACCGGTCTCGGTCGAGGAAGGGATGGGGCAGCGTCGCGCCGAGCTCACCCGCGAAGATGCGGTGCCGCAACCGCTGTGCCGCGTCCACCACAGCCGGCTCTGTGGACAGCAGCAACGAGTAGCGGTCGGACGTGGTCGACGGGCTCTGGACGAGTACCTGCGACGAGGTCACACGTGGTTGATACGCGCAGAATCCGACGTCATCGCACACCCGCTCCGAAGGGTCGGTGGCGTGCGCGTGAACAGGCGGCAGTCATGAACGCAGGAAAGCCACTCTCCCGCCGATCGGTGGCGGGAAAGTGGCTCACCTGCAAACCCGGGCGTCAGCCCTTGCGCTTCTGGATCTCGTCCTGCAGCTGCGGCGCGACCTTGAACAGGTCACCCACGACACCGAAGTCGGCGATCTCGAAGATCGGCGCCTCCGGGTCCTTGTTCACCGCGACGATCGTCTTCGACGTCTGCATGCCGGCGCGGTGCTGGATCGCGCCGGAGATGCCCAGCGCGATGTACAGCTGCGGGGAGACCGTCTTGCCGGTCTGCCCGACCTGGAACTGGTGCGGGTAGTAGCCGGAGTCGACGGCCGCACGCGACGCACCGACCGCCGCGCCGAGCACGTCGGCCAGGCCCTCGACGACCGAGAAGTCCTCGGCCGAGCCGACACCGCGACCACCGGAGACGACGACCGACGCCTCGGTGAGCTCGGGCCGGTCGCCACCGACGATCGGTTCGCGGCTGACCACGGTGGCCGACTTCGCCCCGGAGGCCTCCACCGAGACGGTCTCCTCGGCGCCCGCTCCCGCGGACTCGGCGATCTCGACCGCGCCGGGGCGGACGGTGATCACCGGGTGGTCGCCCTTCCACTGCGCCTCTGCGGTGAACGCGCCACCGAAGACCGAGTGCGACACGCTCGAAGCGCTCACGCCGACGACGTCGCCCAGCAGCGCCGAGTCGGTGCGCACGGCGAGCCGGCCCGCGATCTCCTTGCCGTCGGCCGACGCCCCGATCAGCACCGCCGCCGGGCTCTTCGACCCGATCAGCGTGGCCAGCGCGTCGACCTCGGGGGTCAGGAAGTCGGTCGAGTCGCTCTCGACGACGTAGATCTTCTGCGCGCCGTGGGCCTTCAGCCCATCGGTCAGCTTCCCGGCCGTGCCCGCAGGCCCGACCACGACCGCGGACGGCTCGCCGAGCGCCGCAGCGGCGGTCAGCAGCTCGTAGGTCGCCTTCTTGATCTCACCCTCGACGTGGTCGACGAGGACCAGCACCTCTGCCATGGCTGTTCTCCCTTCGATCCGACTCAGATGAGCTTCTGCGCGACCAGGAACGCGGCCACCTTGGCGCCGCCGTCACCCTCGTCCTCGACCTTCTCGCCCGCGCTCTTGGGCGGCTTCGGCGCTGCCGAGGTCACCGTCGAGAGCGCGTTGGCCAGGCCGACCTCCGACGCGTCGATACCCGCATCGGCGAGCGAGATCGTCGCGACCGGCTTCTTCTTCGCCGCCATGATCCCCTTGAACGACGGGTACCGCGGCTCGTTGATCTTCTCGCCGACGCTGATGACGGCGGGCAGCGACGCGGTCAGCTTGGTGATGCCGTCGTCGGTGGCCCGGGTGACGTTGACCGTGCCGCCCTCGACCGACACCTCCTGCGCGTGCGTCAGCGCGGGGATGCCCAGCACCTCGGCCACCATCGCGGGGATCGCGCCACCGCGACCGTCGGAGGCCTCGTTGCCGGCGAACACGACGTCGTAGCCGCCCTCGACGGCGCCCAGCGCCTTGGCCAGCGCCTTCGCCGTGCCCACGTAGTCGGTGCCGGCCAGTGCCTCGTCCGACAGGTGGACGGCCTTGTCGGCGCCCATCGACAGCGCCTTGCGGATCGCGTCGGTCGCCCGGTCCGGGCCCATCGTCAGGACCGTGACCTCGGATCCGTCGTTCGCTTCCTTCAGCTGCAGGGCAGCTTCCACCGCCCGCTCGTTGATCTCGTCGAGCACCGCGTCGGTCGCCTCACGGTCGAGGATGCCGTCGGATGCGTTCAGTTTCCGTTCCGAGTAGGTGTCGGGCACCTGCTTGATCAGCACCACGATGTTCATCGGATCTGTTCGACCTCCTGCCGGTGACGCTCTGCCGAGCGACGCTGGATGGACTGTGCCACCGTCGTCGTCCGGGGTGCGACGGGGCGTGCGCCTGCTCGCAATTGTTACCAGCGGGTAAGCACCCAGCAACCGGAACCGTGGGGTGAAACTGCTCACGACGGGCTCGTCGGGGGGCCCGCTACAGTTCGCCTTCCGCCTCGTTCCAGCCCTCACCGCATCGGAGCTGCCGCCCATGGTCGTGACCGGGTACGACGACCGCTTCGGCTGTGGCTACGTGCTGAGCACGGGCCCCGACGTCGCGGTCGCCGCACCGGGCTCCCAGCGGATCTCCCACCAGAACGTGACCGTGGCCGCCACCCCCGAGCTGGCCGCCAGCCTGCGCGACGCGCTGGCGACCCACCGCAGCGCTCATCTGGCGCTCGGCGGCCCCGCGGTGCCCCTCGCGCTGGACGACCGCACACTGCTCGGCTGGCTGCGGCACTCGGTGGGCGGCGTGCTCACCGTCACGAACGGGCCGCGGTGACCCTCGTCGCCGATCCGCGACGCAGCAACCAGATCGAGGTCAGCACCAGCACGATCCCGACGAGCCCGACCACGTTCAAGGCGCCGGTGAACGCCGACCGCACGGCCTCCAGCAGCGTGGCGTCGTCCCGCGCGGTCGCCTCCTGCACCCCGTTGACCACGCTGATCGCCGCCGGCCCGTCGTGCCCGAGCAGGCCGCGGTAGACCACCGTTCCGAGGGAACCCAGGAGGGTGAGGCCCAGGGCGATGCCGAGCTCGTTGGACACCTGAGCGAGCGCCGCACCTGCGCCCGCCCGCTCCGGCGGCGACGTGCGGATCACGGCATCCATGAGCAGCGGGAAGGCCGCCCCCACGCCGAACGCGGCCAGCGCACCACCAGCCGCGACCAACGGCTGGCCCACCCACGCCGTCGGCGCCAGCGCGTACAGCACGAAGCCGCACGTCATCACCAGCAGCATGGCCGTCACGACGGGACCGGCAGCGAAACGGCGGTAGAGCAGCGGCCCCGCGTTGCATGCGGCGATCATCAGCAGGATCTGCGGGAGCGTCCACCAGGCGGCCTCCAGCGGGGTGAGCCCCTGCACCTCCTGCAGGTAGAGGCCGAGGAACAGCGAGCTGCCGCCCATCACCAGCGCGGTGAGGAACAGTGCTGCGAGCGTGCGCCCGACCTGCGGTCGGGCCAGCAACGACAGGTCGACGAGCGGGTCGGGGAGGCGCCGCTGCCGGCGCACGAAGCAGACGGCGAGCACGATCCCGACGGCGAGCGCGAGCCACACGGTGAGGCCGACGCCGTCGTTCACCGCGGTCTTCAGTCCGTGCACGACACCGAGCACGGCGCCGACGCTCTGCGCCGCGCTGACCAGGTCGATCCGCGGCGCTTCGGCCGAGCGACCCTCTGGGAGCAGCAGCGGCACCGCCACCATCGTGACGACCATGACGGGCACTCCGACGAGGAACACCGAACCCCACCAGAAGTACTCCAGCAGCAACCCGCCGATGAACGGTGCGACGGCCATGCCGCCGAGGAACACGGTCATGTACGCGCCCATGGCCTGGACACGCGCCTTCTCCTCGGTGAAGAGACCACCGATCAGCGCCATCGACGCCGGCATGATGGCCGCGCCGGCCACTCCCATCACACCCCTGGCCACGATGAGGGCGGCTGCGGTCGGTGCGAAGGCGCCGGCCGCCGACGCCACCGCGAACACCGCCGCGCAGATGATGATCGTGCGGCGCCGTCCGTACCGGTCGGCCACCACACCCATCGTGAGCATGGCGCAGGCGACGAGGTAGTTGTAGCTGTCGGCGATCCAGAGCAGCTCCGCGGCGCTCGGATCGAGCGCCTTCGCGATGGAGGGCAGCGACACCCCCATCACGGCGATGTCGACGGCGATGAGCAGGGCGGGCAGGGCGAGGGCGATCAGCGCGAGCACCCTTCGGCGCTCGCGGGCGACAGGTGGTGCGGCGGTCATGACGACTCCTGGGGACGGGACGGGCGGGCACTGACCAGCGCGAGCGCCATCAGTGCTGCGGTGACGAGGAAGGCCGGCGGGAAGCCGGTGAGCGGGACGAGCAGGCCGACGGCGAACGCGCCGGCGGCCATGCCGCCGTCGTAGGCGGCGTTCCAGAGGGCGGCGACGGCGCCGTAGGCGGCCGGTGCGGCGTCGGCGTACATGACGGCGAGGCTGGCGTTCTGCAGCACGCCGAACCCGGCACCGAAGACGCCGGCACCGGTGACGACCAGCGGCGCGGATCCGGTGGCCGCGAACGCGGCGGTGCCCGCCGCGGCGAGGACCAGCGCCGGGCCGAGCAGGCCGGCGTGGCCGCGCCGGTCGCCGAGCCGGCCGGCGGCGAGCTTGGCGACGGTCGCGGCGCCCGACTGCGCCAGCAGCGCCGCCGGCACCGCCCACGCAGTGGCGCCCGCCTGCGGCAGGGCGATCGGTACGAAGGTGGCCACCACACCGGCTCCGGCCGCGGACGCCGCGAACGCGGCGGCGGGCCGCATCAGGGGCGCCGAACGCAGGCCGGCCAGTATGCCGCCGCCGGCACCGCGCAGCGCGGCGCTCTCCGGCAGCAGCGGCACGGTGGCGATGGCGACGACCGGCACCGCGGCCGTGATCAGCAGCATGGGTGCGGCACCCCAGATCTGGGCGATCAGCGTGCCGGCCGGCAGGGCCAGCAGGGCCGGCACACCACTGAACAACCCGACGATCGCCAGCCCCTCACCACGCCGGGAAACGGGCAGCAGCGCGGCGGTCAGCGCACCGCCGGCGACGACAGTGATCCCGAACGCCGCGCCACGCAGGGCGCTGACCAGCAGGAACGTCGTGGCGTCCGGCGCGCCCAGCAGCGCCAGGGTGGGTAGACCCATGCCGGCGAGCCCGACCGCGAGACCCAGGCGGTAGCCGAACCGCGCGAGCACTCGGGGCGCGCCCAGCTCGGCGACCACCGTCGCGACGAGCAGTGCGGCGGTCGTCGCGCCGGCCAGACCGGTGCCGCCGATCCCCTCCGCGACCGCGGGCAGGGCCGCGAACGGCAGGAAGAACCCGATCGACGACGCCGCGACCGTCACCAGCCGCAGCAGGAACGGCCCGGTCAGGAGCCGTTCGTGCGCGGCGGTCCCAGTGATCGACCGCGAGCTCGACGGCTTGCTCACGGCCGCACTGCACGCCACGTCACGTGCGTGACCTCCGGCGTGGCCCGCGACGACACGGCCTCCCACGTGCCGTCCGGCACGCCGTCGAACACGCGCAGACCCTCGCCGATCACGATCGGCACGATGTGCAGGCGCAGCTCGTCGACGAACCCGGCGCGCAGGTAGGCGTTGAGCGTCGACGGGCCACCGGCGATGGCGACGGTGCCGTCGCCGGCCGCCTCCTGCGCGAGCTTCAGCGCGGCCTCGATGCCCTCGGTGACGAACGTGAACGTGGTGCCGCCGGCCATCTCCACGGGCCGGCGCGGCCGATGGCCGAGCACGAAGACGGGCGCGCGGTAGTCGGGTTCGGGTCCCCACCAGCCCGTCCAGTCCAGGTCCCAGTCGCCGCGGTCGGGGCCGAACATGTTGCGGCCCATCACGTAGGCGCTGGCGGAGTTCAGCGCGGCGAACTCGGCGGCGTGGTCGTCGGCGTGCTCCATCAGCCACGTGTGCAGCCGGAACCCGATCCGGGATCCGAACGGGTGCTCTGCGGACTGGTCGTGGCCGGCGGCGATGCCGTCCAGCGAGACGGCGAGATCGGCGGTGACGCGCGGGGCGCTGCTCATGGTGATCGGCTCCTCGAGGATTGGGTTCGCATCCCATGGTCGGAGCCGGCCGTCCGGTCTCGACATTGCCGGCGACACCGGTCCGGATCGCATTGCGCACGGTCCGGCACGTGCGTTCCGCACATTTCCCAGTTCATGGCCGGTGCCGGGACGGGTAGCGTCCCTGCGTGCGCGACGGGACGCTGCGGCTGCGGGGGCCGGTGCTGGCCTTCCTCGCGCTGTCCGTGGTGGGTCGCTCGGCCGATGCGGTGTCGCACCCGAACCTGTCGCACGTGCCGTTCGTGATCGCGCTGTTCCTGCTGCCGGCCTGGTACGGCTCGGGCGTCGCCCGCCCGGTGTGGCAGCGGTACCGGTGGTGGTTGCTGGGCGCGCAGGCGCTGACCCTCGTGCTCGTGTACACGACGTTCCGGTCCGACGCCCCCAGCGGGTTGTCGTACCTGCTCGGCGGCCTGGTGCTCCTGGCGGTGCGCACGCCGTGGTCGTGGCTGCTCTACGCCGCCGTCGGGCTGGCGGAGCTGGGGTTCCGGCTGCGCGTCGGGCTGCCCCTGGACCCCGCCCTGAACGGCGCCGGCTGGGTGCTGATCACCTACCTGAACGGCGGGTTGATGATCTTCGGATTGACCCGGCTCGGCGACACGGTGGACCGGCTGGACCGCGCGCGTTCGGAGCTGGCCGACGCGGCCGTCTCCCGGCAGCGGCTGGCCGCGGCGGAGCGGCTGCGCGAGGCGGTGGACGCCCGGCTCGAGCAGGTCGTGCGCCACGGGGTCGATGCACTCGCCCACCTCGACACCGCGCCGGAGCGCGCCAGGTCCGCTCTTGCCGACGCCGGTGTGGTGGCCCGCCGCGCCACGGCCGACGCGCGGCGGATCGTCGGCGGGTCGAGGGCCATCACACCCCCGGCCGTGGACTGCTCGCAGGAGGAGGAGGTGGCGCCGCGGCTCGCCCGCAGCATCGTCGCCGCGGTGATCGTCCTGTTCGGACTGCAGGCGCTGCTCAACACGTTGGTGCCGGTGGCGCCCGACCGGTTGAACCTGGTCGGTGCCGTCATCGTGCTCGCGTCGATCCCCGTCATCCTCGCGATCACGCTGTGGCACTCCGGGCTGTACACGGGTGGCCGGCGACCGCGCGGCTGGCCGTGGACGCTCGCGCTGCAGGCGGTGGCCACGTGCGGGCCGTACGCCTTCGGCTCGACGAGCGGGGTGATCTTCGTGGGGTTCCTCGGCGGCTCGGTGCTGCTGCTGATCCGCCATCCACTGCGGTGGATCGCCTTCGGTGCGGCGATGGCGTTCGTCCCGCTCACTGCGCTCATCGCCCAGGAGCCCGTGCGGCCAACCCTGTCGTGGACGGTCTACGCCACCGCCGTGCTCGCCGCCTCGGGGATCGCGGTGTTCGGGCTGTCGCGGCTCGCCGCCGCCGCGGCACGGCTCGCGGCCGCCCGGACGGAGCTCGCCGAGCTGGCGGCGGTGCGCGATCAGCTGCGGATGGCCCGCGACACCCACGACCTGCTCGGACTCGGGCTGTCGGCCGTCGCGTTGAAGACCGACCTGGCGGCCGCGCTCGTCGACGACGACCTGGGACGGGCCCGGGCCGAAATCGAGGACCTACTGCGCGTGGCCGCGGCCGCCCGTGCCGACGCCCGGTCGGTCACCGACGACTCGCTGCGGATGTCGCTGGCGACCGAGCTGCGCGTCACGTCGGACGTGCTGACGGCCGCGGGCATCGCCGTGCACGTCGAGGGCACTCCGGCAGAGCTGCCTGCCGACACCGACGCCATACTGGCGACCGTGCTGCGCGAGGCCGTCACCAACGTCGTGCGGCACAGCGCCGCCCGGCGCGTGGACGTGACGATCGGACCCGGCTCGCTCACCGTTCGCAACGACGGGGCAGGGGTGCCGGGCGCGCCGGGGCGCGGCCTGGCGAACCTGCGCGAGCGGTTGCTCGGCGCCGGTGGCACGCTCACGACCCGGGCCGACGGAGACGAGTTCGAGCTGCGGGCCTCGCTGCCGGTCGCTCGTCCGGTGCCCGTGCCGTGATCCGGGTGCTCCTCGCGGAAGACACCGGGATCCTGCGCGACACCCTGGTAGCGGTGCTCGACCTGCAGCCCGATCTCGAGGTGGTGGCCCAGGTCGCGAAGGGCGACGCGATCGTCCCGGAGGCGGTGGCGCACGCACCCGACGTGGCGATCGTGGACATCGACCTGCCGGTCGTCGACGGGCTCACCGCGACGGCCGAGCTGCGCAGGGAGGTGCCGGGCTGCCGGGTGCTCATCCTCACCGCGTTCGCGCGACCGGGCCACCTGCGCACCGCACTCGCCGCGGGCGCGACCGGTTTCCTCGGCAAGGACACCCCGGCCGCCGAGCTGATGGACGCGGTGCGCCGGGTCGCCGCCGGAGAGCAGGTCGTGGACCACGGGCTCGCGGTGGCCGCCCTGCGCGTCCGCGACAACCCGCTGACCGGTCGGGAGGTCGAGGTGCTGCGCAGCTTCGCCGCCGGTGGCTCCCCGCCCGACATCGGCCGCGAGCTGCACCTGACGGTCGGCACGGTGCGCAACTACCTCGCGTCGGCCATGGTGAAGCTGGATGCGCGCAATCGGGTCGATGCTGTTCGCATCGCTACCGAGCAGGGGTGGATGTAGGGCCTCCCTCCGGGCGCCGCGCGTGCCTGTCCAGCCAGGCGAGGCTCGCGCCCGAGGCTCCAGGCTGCTTGCCTTTTGGGCATCTCCGGATCACACGCCGTGGGAGGCATCCGCGCCAGTCGCCGCGGCGGCCAGAGCGGCCTCGCTGACCCGCCAGTTCTCATATCCCCGCTCGTCGTCGACGAGCACTTCGAGCAGGCCTGCCCGCTTCAAACGCTCGGCCGTCGCCTCGATGACATCCCGCGACAGCGACGTCTCCTGCATCAGACCGAACGGCGTCACATACGGCGTCCCCGCCCGCTCCGACGCGCTCAGCCTGAGCTTCGACGTCCTGGCCGCGATCACGCCGAACACGTACAACGTCTCCGGATCAGCCAGCACATCGATCACGGCACGAGCATCGTTGATGGCCACGCCGAGCACCGTAGCCGCGACCCGCATCGACCGACGGGCCGACCACACAGCCCCAAACAAGATCGATCACGCCGAACCCTTTCCCCAGCCGTGACCGGCGCGGGGGGCGGTGGTGAAATCTGATTCATATGGTCGGCTTGCCAGCCGTACCCGACTTGGCGCTCTTCTTGAGAGCCTTCCCTGCTGCTGCGTGCGTGGTCATCTGGCTGTGGTCCCGACCTAAAGCACTCGAACATGCGTTCCCCTCGGTGGTATCATTGATTCATGTCCACCGACGCTGACTGGCTTGCGCGGGTCGCTCATCTCGAGGAGATGAAGGCGTCCATCGCGGCTGAGCAGGCTGTCGCTTTGCGGGAGTTCGCGCGTGCCCATGTCTCGGCGCGGATCGCTACCGGGGATATCGATCCACTCAAGCTCGAGCACAGCATTTCCGCGCAGATCGGGCTCGCGTGCCGGGTGTCGGCGTCCGAAGGGCGCAAACGGCTGCGGATCGCTCGTGATCTGCACGACGGCCACGCTCACGTGCGCGAGTTGTTCGCCGCCGGGGTGCTGAGCGAGTACAAGACCTCGCTCATCGTCGGGGCCACCGCGCACCTGTCCGGCGAGGAACGCGCCAAGGTCGACCAGCGCCTCGCGGAGCACCAACTCGACACCCTCGGGGTGCGCAAGATCGAGAACCTCGCCCGGATGGTCGCCGCGGAGGTGGCCCCGGAGAAGTATCGGACGCGGTGCCGCGCCGCCCGTACCGGTCGACGGGTCACGGTCCGCCCGGCTGTCGACGGGATGGCGAACCTGACCGCCCACCTCCCCGTCGAAGAGGCCGTGGCCTGCTACGCGGCCCTACGCAAGGCAGTCAACGAGGCCGCGGTCTCACCCGAGCCGGTCACCCGCAACCAAGGCCAGATCATGGCCGACACCCTCGTCGAACGTGTCACCGGCCAGGCCGTCGCGAGCGAGGTGAACATCGCGGTCCAGGTCCTGGTCCCGATCGAAACACTGATCGACCCGGACAGCCCGCTCCCGGCCGAGATCCCCGGCTACGGACCGGTCCCGTTCGACCTGCTCCTCACCCGCGCGAACTGCGCCGCCTGGCGCCGGTTGATCACCCGCGACGGCATCATCATCGGCGGCGACTCCCGCCAACGCACCTACGCCGGCACATTGGCCATGTTCATCAAGGCCAGAGACGGCCACCGCTGCGCCGAACCGTATTGCGACGCCCCGATCAGGCATTTGGACCACATCGAACGCTGGGCCGACGGCGGTCGAACCAGTTTCTACAATGGCCGAGGTCTGTGTGAATTCCACAATCACGTCCGCGAGGGACGTGATTGGGATGTGCGCCGCGAGGGCGACACCATCACGACAACGACCCCGACCGGCGCGCAGTACAAGTACGTCATCGGGACCACAGCCAGGAAACCATCTACCCGGCTCGAGTGAGTAACCATTCAGGTCACGCCGAGAGCGGTGGCATCCATGGGTTGTCTGTGATGGCGTCGCGGAGAGCGGCCAGGACGTTGTGGCCGTGTTTGCGGACGGTGGAGATGTAGCCGCGGATGGCCAGCCAGGCGCGGGCGGTGTCGGCGGAGCGGTGACAGCCGCTGATCTTGAGTTGGGTCTTGGTCGGGCGCAGGTCGCGTTCGGCCTGGTTGTTGGTGAACGGCACGGTCAGGTCGCGCGCGAACAGCACCACCTGTTCGAAGCGGTCGGCGAGGCGTTGCAACAGGTTCCGGGTCGGCGTTTGGCGGGCGCCGGGTCGTCGGGGGTGCTCGGCGAGCCCGACGATCACCGCGTGGCGGAAGCTGCGGTGCAGCGGATCAGCAATCTCGGGTGGGATCTGCAGGAAGCCCTGCTCGCGGGCGTGGTGGGCGGCGTTGTTGAGCTGTTGCAATGCGCGGATCGCCTGGGCAGGCCACACCTTGTTGGGGTGGGCTTCTGCGGCGGCGGTCAACTCCCGAACCAGGTGCGCCCCGCACAGACTGTGGCGGGCCTGGGTGTAGGCGTCGTAGAGGGCCAAGCTGTCGTGCACCACGGTCCCGCGGAACTGCGGTAGTACGTCGAACTCGGTGACCGCGACCCGGCCCCGGGAACGATGCAGGTGATAGGCGGTCAACAACGGGGTGGCCGCGACGTGGAGCCACCACCGGATACCGGTGATGTTGCTGGAGGTCTCATCGACATGCAGCACCTGCGCCGCGCGGAGCAGGTCCAGGATGGCGGTGGTGGTCGGGGCCACCGCGGCTGCGGTCGGGGCCAGGACCGAGGTGATCCACCCGGTCGAGGGGCGGGCCCCGGTCACGTCGGCGATCAGCTGCGCGGCCCGCGCGACCGGCACGTGCTGGTAGACCACCAGATAGGCGGCCAGGGCGCGCAGGTTCGGCCCATAGGTGGCCGGCGCGCCCACCCCGGCCGGGGCAGCCGCGCGGGTGCGGTGCCCGCACGCACAGCGCAGCCGGTGCAACCGGTGCTCGATGACCCGCGCGGTGATCGGCGGGATGTCGTGGACCTGACGACGCACCACGTCCTCCGAGCCCTCCCCGCCCTCCGGTTGCGCCCCGGCGAGCCCGGCGCCGCACCCTGCGCACGAGGTCGGGACGTGTTCCACGATCTCGTCGGGTTTAGCAACGATGCCCAGCGACCGGCCCTCGGTGCCGGGCTGCTTACCCGGCTTCCGGCCGCCGCCGCGGCGCCGGGCTGCCCGGTTGGGCACCGCCGGCCCGTCGGCTGAGGGCGGCTGGGAGGAGTTGCGCGAGTTGCGGCCCAACTGCCGCTCCAACTCCGCGATCCGCTCGTCCTGGACCGCGACCCGCGCGGTCAGCGTCTCGATCAGCTGCGCCTGCCGCTCGACCAGCGCGAGGAGCTCCTCACGCGACAGCTCCGACCCAGGCACCCCACCATGATCAGCACACCCAGGCCACGAGGTCACGCACCGACACACCACGACATCCGGCGGCCGGAACCTGAATGGTTACTCGAGTGAAGGCTGCCAAGAAGAGCACCAAGTCGGGTACGGCTCCCAGGCCGACCATATGATTCAGTCTTTCCCACCGCCCCCCGCGCCTCGCACGGGAACCGGGGCCGCTGCCACTGCTGCGAAATTCACCTGCGCGACGGGCCGTCGGCCGGCAGGCTGTGCGCCCGTGCACCGCGACGACATCGACGCCACGCTGGCCGCGAAGCTGGTCGCCGAGCAGTTCCCGCAGTGGGCGGACCTGCCGGTACGACCGGTGGACCTGAGCGGCTGGGACAACCGCACCTTCCGCCTCGGCGACGAGCTGCTGGTGCGGCTGCCGTCGGCGGCGGCGTACGTGGCGAGCGTCGAGAAGGAGCACACGTGGCTGCCGCGACTGGCTCCGCAGCTGCCGGTGCGGATCCCGGAGTCGGTCGCGCTGGGCGCGCCCGGGGCCGGCTACCCGTGGCCGTGGTCGGTGCGCCGCTGGATCGCCGGTCGCCCCGCCGAGCAGTCCCGCATCGCGGACCTGAGCGCGTTCGCGCTGGATCTGGCCGGGTTCCTGACGGCGCTCATGGCCGTCGATGCGACGGACGGGCCGGCGGCCGGCGCGCACAACTTCCACCGCGGCGGGCCACCCGCGTTCTACGACTCGGAGACCCAGGAAGCGCTGGTGGCGCTCGACGGCCGGCTCGACACGGCGGCCGCGGCGGCAGTGTGGGACGCGGCGCTGAGCGCTCCGTGGACCGGTGATCCGGGGTGGTTCCACGGCGACGTCGCGTTCGGGAACATGCTGGTCGACGAGGCGGGCCGGCTGGCGGCCGTGATCGACTTCGGCACGTCGGGGGTGGGCGACCCGGCCTGCGATCTGGTGGTCGCGTGGACGTTGCTGGACGCGCCCGCGCGGGCGGCCTTCCGGGCGGCGATGCCGGCGGACGACGCGATGTGGGCGCGGGCCCGCGGGTGGGCGCTGTGGAAGTCGCTCATCACGCTCGCGGCACCGGACGCGGTGCGGTGGCACGCGGAGTCGGCGCGAGTGGTGGATCTGGTGCTGGCCGAGCACGGGCGGGTAACGCGCTGACGGGCCTCTCAGCCGGTGGCTGAGGGCACCTCGGCGCGCAACGCGGGCGGCAGCGGCCGGCGGTCGGCCTCGTCGATGACGAGGATGCCGGCCAGTGGGTCGCGCGAGCGCAGGAGCCGGCCGAGGAGCAGCGCTGCCGGCAGGCTCAGGAGCAGCCACGATCCGAGAACGACACCCGTCCAATGGATCCAGTTCATCGCAGCACCACCTTCCGTCCCCCGCTGACACCGACGGTACGGGCCCGAATCCACGTGCGGGACCCTTCTTGCCGATTTCTAACCTTGGATGACCGAAGGTCTCACCTAACGGACCAACCCGACTCGACGGGGGCCATTCGGACCACCCGATCGGGGCGTTGGCAGGACACCGACGGTCTGGTCAGGCGCGCTGCCGGTCTGCCTCGTAGAGGGCCAGGGCGGCAGCGGTGGCGGCGTTGAGCGAGTTGACGCGGCCCCGCATCGGGATGACGACGCGCGCGTCCGCGGCCTCCAGCCACAGGTCCGTGACCCCCGTGCTCTCCGCCCCGACGACGATCGCGGTGGGCCCGACCAGGTCCGTGGCGCCGATCGCTGCGTCCCCCTGCGGCGTGGTGACGACGACGGCGAGGCCGTGCCCGCGCAGCCACGAGAGCACGTCGGCGCTGGGTGCGGTGGCGACGGGGACGGCGAAGACGGTGCCCTTGCTGGCGCGCACGACGTTGGGATTGCCGAAGTCGGTGACCGGCGCGGCCGCGACGACGGCGTCGACGCCGAAGGCCTCGGCGGTGCGCAGCATCGCGCCGAGGTTGCCCGGCTTCTCGATGGCCTCCCCGACCAGCACCAGCGCGTCGGGGCGCAGCGCCAGCTCGGCCAGTGGCCGGCCGGGAGCGGCGGCGACGGCCAGCAGCCCGTCCGGCGACTCCCGGTAGGCGATCTTCGCGAACACGGCGTCGCTCACCCCGACGACGGGCACCCCGGCGTCGGCCAGCTCGTCGACGACACCGCGGCGCTCCGCCGTGACGAGCCCCGGCGCCCAGTAGAGGGTGCGCGGCACCACGCCGGCTTGCAGCGCGAGCCGCAGCTCGTCGTGGCCCTCGACGAGGGTGACGCCGAGTTCGGCACGGGCACGGCGGGTGCGCAGCCGGACGAGGTCCTTGACCCGCTGGTTGGCCACGCTGGTGAGCGCGAGCTCGTCGGTGGCCGGCATGCCGCGAGGCTACGGCGCAGCTGCGAGGCAGCGGCGACCGGAATACCGGTTGCCGGTAGAACGTTCTAGTGTATGGTTCTACTAGAACGTTCTACTAGAGGAGTGAGCAGCCATGGACAACATCGGGACGATGCTGGCGAACCCCCGCCCGACCCTCGCTACCTCGGCGCTGCCGAACGCGCCAGTGGTCGAGGAGCCGGAGCGCGCACCCCGCGGAGCCCTGCGCGCCGTGATCGCGGCCGCTCTGCGGCGCACCGCCGGCGGGATCCGCCGGCTTGCCGACCGGGTCGAGCCCGCCGGTTCGCGCTACTCCGCCGCGTGAACGACCCGTGACCGCGCAAGCACCAGCACTCCCGTGGGATCCTCGACGCGGGAGTGCTGGAGGTGCGATGGGAGCCAGGCCGAGCCTGAAGACGGTGGCCGCGGCCGCCGGAGTGTCGGTGTCGTCGGTGTCCAACGCCTACAACCGGCCCGGCCAGCTGAGCGACGAGGTCCGCGAGCGGATCTTCCGCGTCGCGACCGAGCAGGGCTACGGCGGCCCCGACACCGCGGCCCGCACCCTGCGCGGCAAGCGCGCGGGCGCCGTCGGCGTCCTCGTCACCGAAGGCCTCACCTACGCATTCACCGACCCGTACACCACGCGGATGCTCGCGGGGTTCGCCGAGATCGCGGAGAAGTCCCAGACGGCCATCACGGTCATCCCGATGGCGTCCACCCATGGCCGCGACACCGCCGCCGTCGAGCGCTCGGTGCAGGCCGTCCAGCAGGCCGTGGTCGACGGCATCCTCATCTACTGCGTCGACACCGATCATCCCGCGCGCGATGTGCTGCGCCGCCGGGACCTGCCGGTCGTCACCAACTTCGACCTCGGCGAACCCGACCACGGCATGGTCCTGATCGACGAGGCGGCTGCCGCCGAGCCCGCCGGTGCGCTGATCCGCGAGCTCGGCCACCGACGCATCGTGGTGCTCATGGAGACCCCGTCCACGCCCGGCGCCGGCCCCGAGATCGTGCCGATCGACCGCGTGGCCGGCCAGTTCAACATGCTCGAGCTGCAGCGCATGTCCGGTCTCGCCCGCGGGCTCGGGCCGGGCATGCAGATCACGACCATCGCGAGCGGCGGCAACACCGACGCCCTCGGCTATGCCGCTGCGAACCTCGCCCTCGACCTCGATCCGCGCCCCACCGCGATCCTCACGATCGCCGACGTGCAGGCGATCGCGGCCATGCGCGCGATCCGCGACCGCGGCCTCGTCCCCGGCCGCGACGTGTCCGTCACCGGCTTCGACGACATCCCCGAGGCTGCGGCCGCCGGGCTCACCACCGTGCACCAGCCGATCCGCGAGCGCGGCCGGGTGCTCGGCCGGATGCTGCTGGATCCCGAGTTCACCGCGCGCCGGGTCGTGCTGCCCACCGAGCTGGTCGTGCGGACGTCGACGGGGCCGGCCCCGGCCTCCAGTGCTCCGGAGCCGGCCCGCCGGGTCAGCTCTGCTTGATGCTCTTGTCGATGAAGTCGTTCGTGTAGAGCGACTGCGGGGTCGGGACCTGCGTGATCGCGCCCTGCGCCTGCAGAATCGGGCCGAAGCTCGACACGATCTGCTGCATGCGCGCGGGATCGAACTGCCCGAACACCCCCGACGCCGGGTCGTTCGTCACGAGCTTCTGGTCACGCAGCACCTGCACCGCGTTGTCCGCGACGCCGCGCGAGTACGTCCAACCGGTCTGGTAGGCCTCGACGAGCTCGACGAGCAGCGCGTTGGTGGGGGCGGGATTCGCCAGGTAGTCGATCTGAGCGCGTTGCATGATCGGCACCAGCTTCGTCAGGCAGGGCCGCAGCTGCTCGAGCTTGTCGGCGCGCACCGAGAGCGCCGACGGGTAGACCGTGTAGCCGTAGTCGGCGAGCTTCTCGCTGGCCACCGGCTTCTTCCACTGGGCGATCTCGTTCTGGTACAGGTAGGGCTCGCTGGTGATGTAGCCCTGCTGCAGGATCTTCGGGTCGGCCACGAACCGGGCCGGGGAGCCGTCGTAGCTGGAGTCCACCTGCGCCTTCGTGACGATCTTCTGCGACTCCAGCAGCGCCGAGACCACGGGGTCGGACGTCAGCACGGGCGCACCGCCGGCCGCGACGTCGCGCAACGTCTTTGCAGCGGGGTACGAGGCCGGGTCCCACATGAAGATCAGCGGGCTGGTCGTCACCTGCGAGGCGACCGCGACAACCGGCTGGTCGTCCGACGAGGAGATGGCGACGTCGGAGTACACGGTGCCCAACGTGATGCTCTCGTCGAGCTTCATGAGCGCCGGGACGGGCTGGAAGCCGACGTTGGGGCCGCCGGGGCGCACCTCGATGTCGACGCCGGTGTCGACGCCGCCGGCGACGAGCGAGCCCTTCACCTTCTTGGCGTTGGTGTCGATGGTCTTGTCCGGGCCGACGAGGCTGTACGCCCCGCCGTGCTCGGCCTCGGGCTGCCAGTCCTCCTGCACGACCACGGTCGCGGGGCACACGCCGGCGAGGTCGGTCGGACCGCCGGCAGCTGCGGCTGCACCGGTGGACGGCGCCGCCGGAGCAGAACCGCCGCCGGAGCAGGCGGCGAGCAGCAGCGCCGCCGCGATGGTCGTGGCAAGAGATGCGGTCCGCAGACCGGTCGTTCGTCTCACGGTGGCTCCTGGCTGTCAGCGGCACAGATCGGCGGCAGTGATCAGAATGTACCGATCGAGTGACGCAGCGCAGCAAGTGATCTCCGATGCCGGAGCGCAGCCGGTTCGGGCAGGGGGCAGGATGGGACCCGTGACCGACGCGACGCCGAACCCGGATGCCAACACCGGGATCGATACGACCGTCCCGCACTCGGCGCGGGTATGGAACTACTGGTTGGGCGGCAAGGACAACTACGCCGTCGACCGGGAGACCGGCGATGCCGTGATCGCGGTGTATCCGCAGATCAGGGTGAACGCACGGGAATCGCGCAAGTACCTGGGCCGGGTGGTGACCTTCCTGACCGAGGAGGCCGGCATCCGGCAGTTCCTCGACATCGGGACGGGCCTGCCGACGGCGGGCAACACCCACGAGGTCGCCCAGGCCATCGCGCCGGACGCGAAGGTCGTGTACGCCGACAACGACCCGCTGGTGCTCGCGCACGCGCGGGCCCTGCTCACCGGCGCGCCGGACGGCAGCACCACGTACCTGCACTCCGACATCCGCGACGTCGACGGCCTGATGGCGCACGCGGCGGAGATCCTCGACTTCACCCAGCCGATCGCCGTGCTCATGCTGGGCGTGCTCGGCCACATCCACGACGCCGACGAGGCCAAGGCGTTGGTGAAGCTGATCATGTCCAGGGTGCCGTCGGGCAGCTACGTGGCGATGAGCGACGCGATCATGACCGAGGAGCGCCGCAAGGCGGAGGAGACCTACGCCAACACCGACGGCGTGCACTACCACGCCCGCGACCCCGAGGTGCTGGTGACGTTCCTCGACGGCCTGGAGTGGGTCGAGCCGGGGTTCACCTCGGTCTCGACGTGGCGGCCCGCCATCGCGGCCGTCGACCCGGACAGCAATGTGCGCCCGATCACACCGTCGATCTCCGTCGACCAGTGGGGTGGGGTCGCCCGCAAGCCGTAGCACCCCCGTCTGAGACCGTGCCAGCGTGAGATCACACTCCTCGGCTGACCCGGACCTCGCCGCGCTGCCCCTCACCGGGGAGCGCACCGTGCCCGGAATCCCGGAGGAGAACTACTGGTTCCGCCGGCACGAGGTGGTTTACGAGGCGCTGCTGCACCGCTGCCACGGCCTGGACGTGCTGGAAGCCGGTTGCGGCGAGGGCTACGGCGCGGACCTGCTGGCCGGGGTCGCGCGCCGGGTACTCGCACTGGACTACGACGCGCTCACCGCCGCGCACGTGACCGGCCGCTACCCGCGCCTGGACGTGCTGCGCACCAACCTGGTGGCCCTGCCGGTGCGCTCCGGGACGGTCGGCGCGGTGGTGTCGTTGCAGGTCATCGAGCACCTGTGGGAGCAGGAGCGGTTCCTGCGCGAGTGCCGACGGGTGCTGGCGCCCGGCGGGCAGCTGCTCGTGTCCACCCCGAACCGCATCACCTTCTCCCCCGGCCGCGACACCCCGCTCAACCCGTTCCACACCCGGGAGCTGGCGCCGGCGGAGCTGGCCGGGCTCGTCGCCGACGCCGGGTTCACGCAGGTGCAGGTGCTCGGGCTGCACCACGGGCCGCGGCTGCGGGCGCTCGACGCCGCCCACGGCGGATCGATCGTCGACGCGCAGACGGCGGTGGTGCTGGGCGACGGGATCTGGCCCCCGCGGCTGCTCGCCGACGTGACGGCGGTGTCGTGCAGCGACTTCGTGCTCTCCCCCGACGATCTCGACGACAGCCTGGACCTGCTGGTCACGGCGGTCCGCCCGTGACGCCATCGAGATCTGGAGCAGCGCCCGGCGCGTTCGCGCTGGTCCTGCACAGCCACCTGCCGTGGCTCGCGCACCACGGGCGCTGGCCCGTCGGCGAGGAATGGCTGTACCAGAGCTGGGCGCACTCCTACCTGCCCGTCGTCGACGTGCTGGAGCGGTTGGCCGCCGACGGGCACCGCGACGTGCTCACCCTCGGCGTCACGCCCGTACTCGCCGCGCAGCTCGACGATCCGCACTGCCTGCGCGGGCTGCACCACTGGCTGGGCGACTGGCAGCTGCGCGCGCACGGGGTGGCCCCGCGGCTGCCGGAGCTGGCCGCGCACGAGCACCGGTCGGCGGCGCGGGCGCTGGAGCTGTTCGAGACGCGCTGGCGGCACGGCGCGTCACCGGTGCTGCGACCGCTGGTCGACTCGCGCGTGGTCGAGCTGATCGGCGGGCCGGCCACGCACCCGTTCGGGCCGCTGCTGCTGCCGGAGGTGCGCGCGTTCGCGCTGGCCGCGGGCCTGGACGACACCGCGCGCCGGCTCGGCTCCCGGCCGGCCGGCATCTGGGCACCCGAGTGCGGCTACGCGCCCGGCATGGAGAACGGCTACGCCGCGGCCGGGGTGCAGCGCTTCCTCGTCGACGGCCCGGCCCTGCACGGGGACACGGCGCTGGCCCGTCCCGTCGGCGACTCGGACGTGCTGGCGTTCGGCCGCGACCTCGACGTCACCTACCGGGTGTGGTCACCGAAGTCGGGCTATCCGGGCGGGCGCGACTACCGCGACTTCCACACCTACGACCACGAGTCCGGGCTGAAGCCGGCGCGGGTCACGGGCCGCCACGTCGAGCCGCACGAGAAGCGGCCCTACGACCCGGAACGGGCGGCCGCGGCCGTCACGCGCGACGCCGCCGAGTTCGTCGAGGTGGTGCGCACCCGGCTCACCGAGCTGCACGCCCGGCACGGCCGTCCCCCGCTCGTCGTCGCGGCGTTCGACACCGAGCTGTACGGGCACTGGTGGCACGAGGGTCCGGCCTGGCTGGAGGCGGTGCTGCGGGCGCTGCCGGAGGCCGGCGTGCAGGTCACGACGCTGCGCGGGGCCGCGGACGCCGGGTTCGTCGGCGAACCCGTGGAGCTGCCGGCGTCGTCGTGGGGATCGGGCAAGGACTGGCGGGTGTGGGCCGGCGGGCAGGTCACCGACCTCGTCGAGACCAACGACGGGGTGCAGAAGACGCTGGTGCAGATCGTCGCCGACGCACCGGTGGTCGACGGGTTGGCGAACCGGCTGGCCGAGGAGGCCCTGCTCGCGCTGTCCAGCGACTGGGCGTTCATGGTCAGCAAGGACTCCGCCGCCGGCTACGCCCGCGACCGCGCGCACGGGCACGCCGGCCGCGTCGCCGAGCTGGCCGAGCTGCTGGGGGCGGGACGGCGCGACGCCGCGCAGCGGTTGGTGGCCGGCTGGGCGCCGGCCCCGTTCGGGCACGTGGACGCGCGGGTGCTGGCGCGCCTCTAAACAGTGGACCGGCGCACACCGATCCACACGATCAGCGCGGCGACGAGGCCGCAGGCCAGCGTCACCGGCCAGCCGTTCAGCGCCATGAGCAGACCCGGCACCGCTGCCGTCGATTCGAGGTTCGCGATCAGGTTCACCGCGGCGTTGCGGGTGAGCGCGCCGCCCATGCCCCAGGCGAGGAGTGCGACGACCGGGAGCCCCGAGCGCGACCAACCGAGCCCCAGCACCGAGATGAAGTTCGCGGCCATCGTCCAGGCGAACAGGCTCAGCGCCGCGCCGAACAGCACGGCGAACACGGCGAAGTCGATCAGGCTGGACTCCGTGTCCCGCCCGCCCCGCGGAGTGGCGTAGCCGGTCTGGATCGGATCGGGCAGCTCGGCGCCCAGGACGGTGACGGCTGCCGCGATCAGCACACCGGAGATCAGCGGGCCCGCGACGGCGAAGATCGCGTACGACCGCACTTCGGCGGGCGGCATCGCGCTCAGGTATGCCCGTGCAGATCGGAGTACCCCCATGGCCGCATGCTCGCAGGCCCACCTCGACTCCGGCACGTCGGTTCCAGGATCTCGTGATCGACCGCTCCTCGCGTGTGAGGCGCACTCCCGGTGTGTGAGACGTCGCCGGGGGGCGGTTTGCTACCGCGGGTAAGTTGTCCCGATGCGGGTGCTGATGCTGTCGTGGGAGTACCCCCCGGTCGTGATCGGCGGGCTGGGGCGGCACGTGCACGCGCTGGCCACACAGCTCGCCGCGGCCGGCCACGAGGTGGTCGTGGTCTCCCGCCGGCCGGCCGGCACCGACGCCGAGACCCACCCCACCACCGACCAGCTCCTCGACGGGGTGCGGGTGATCGCCGTGGCCGAGGACCCGGCGCACCTGGAGTTCGAACGCGATCTCGTCGCGTGGACGCTCGCCATGGGCCACGGACTGCTGCGCGCCGCGTTGACGCGCCTCGGTGGCTGGCGGCCCGACGTCGTGCACGCCCACGACTGGCTCGTCGCCCATCCCGCCGTCGCGCTCGCCGACGTCCTGGCCGTGCCGCTCGTGGCCACCGTGCACGCGACCGAGGCCGGCCGGCACGCCGGCTGGCTGTCGGCGCCGCTGTCGCGGCAGGTGCACTCGGTGGAGTGGTGGCTGGCCCGGCGCGCCGACGCGGTGATCACCTGCTCGGCCGCGATGCGCGACGAGGCCGTCGAGCTGTTCGACGTGGAGCCCGCCACGGTCGCCGTGCTGCACAACGGGATCGCGCCGCAGGCGTGGCAGGTGCCGGCCAGCCGGGTGGCGGCCACCCGTCGCCGGCTCGCGCCGGGCGGGGCACCGCTGCTGCTCTACTTCGGCCGCCTGGAGTACGAGAAGGGCGTGCAGGACCTCATCGCGGCCCTGCCCCGGATCCGCCGCAGCCACCCCGGCGCCCGCCTCGCCGTGGCCGGCACCGGCACGGCCGCCGACATGCTCGTCGCCACCGCCCGCGAGCATCGGGTGCGGCGCAGCGTCGCGTTCCTCGGCCACCTGCCCGACGGGGAGCTGCCCGCCGCCGTGGCCGCGGCCGACGCGGTGGTGCTGCCGAGCCGCTACGAGCCGTTCGGCATCGTCGCGCTGGAAGCAGCCGCTTCCGGCGCACCGCTGGTCACGTCCACCGCGGGCGGGTTGGGCGAGCTCGTCGAGGACGGTTGCACCGGGGTCTCGTTCGCCCCGGGCGACGTCGCCGGCATCGCCCGCGCCGTGCGCACGGTGCTGGACGATCCCGCCGCCGCCACTACCCGGGCCACCGCGGCTCGCGCGCGCCTGGCCACCGACTTCGACTGGCAGCGGATCGCCGCCGCCACCGTCGACGTCTACGCCGCCACGTCGGCGGGCGGCCCGCAGGAGCTCCCCCGGCCGAAGATCCCCACGGGCAACGTGTTCGGGCGGACCTGACGGTCAGCCGGGCGGGTGGGCACGCACGAACATGTCCACCAGGTGCGGCAGCAGCGTCGTGAACGCGCCTTCCTCGAACGAGGCGTCGGGCGCGTTGGCCATCTGCTGGCTGAGCGCGCCGGTGAGCAGCACCCCGACCACGCGCACGCCCTGCTCGGACGCCCCGGCGGCGCCGATCTCGCCGATCTCGGCGGCAGCCCGCAGCGCGGCCCCGAACCGCGCCACCATCTCCACGCTGGGTGCGAACGCGTCCGGGGTGGGTTCGAAGCCGGCGACCGGGCGCCAGAACAACAGCTGGGCGAGCGGCCGATTGGCGACCGACCAGCGGCCTGCCGCCTCCATCCCGGCCCGCACCGCGGCCATCCCCGGCGGCGCGGCGTCCATCGCAGCCGTGACGGCGGCGAGGTGCTCCTGCTGGCCGCGCCGGAACAGGGCGTCGTAGATCGCGGTCAGCGACGGGAAGTACTTGTACAGCGCCGGCGGCTGCACGCCGAGCCGGCGCGCGACGGCGGCGAGGCTGAGCCCACCGACCCCCTCCTCGGCCATCACATCGGTGGCGAGCCGCAGGATCTCCTCGATCGTCTCCTGGCGGCGCCGGGCGCGGCGGTCGGTCGGCACGGCGGTCGGGGGCACGCCGGTCACGCTACCCGAAGAGTTCTGGTTGACAACTTTGGTTAATGCTCGTAACTTTCGGATCGAGTCACAACCAAGGAGGCGCCGTGCGACGGCTGACCAGCGACGAGGTACGTGCCCGCGTGTCGGCCGAGCCGGCACGCGTCTACCGGCTCGTGTCGGACGTGACCCGCATCCCCGAGTGGAGCCCCGAGGTCGTGGAGTGCACGTGGCTCGACGGCGCCACCGGGCCGGCCGTCGGAGCGAGGTTCCGCGCCCGCAACCGGCGCCGCTGGTTCACCTGGTCGAACCGTCCGGTGGTCGACATCGCGGACGATCCGCGCGAGTTCGCGGTGACCCGCACCGAGCCCGGTGGCGGCAGCATCCGCTGGACCTACCGCCTCGCGCCCGACGGTGACGGCACCGTGGTCGCCCTGCGCTACGACGTGCTGCGCCCCGTCCCCCGGGGGCTGCACGTGGTGCTGCGGGTTCTGTTCGGCGTGCGCGACCTGCAGGACGACCTGCACGCCAACATGCGATCGAGCCTTGAGCGCATCAGCGCCATCGTGGCCCCTGACGTGCGCCCAGACGTGCGCCCGGACGGCGCCTCCGCCCGCTGACCAGCGTCAGGCGGCTTCGCTGTCGGCCCCGGTGTCGTCCGCCGGGATCTCCGCCTCGTCGATCTCGGCCACCAGCGCTTCCAGCCGCCGCACCGTGTCGTCCTTCATCGGTCCATTTCCTTCCCCCGAAGAAAACCATGCACCCGATAGACGAACGAGGCCACCGCTTTGATTCAGCCGGGGACGCAATTCACACTTCAGGACGCCCGACGGTCACTCCCCGTGCGCCCAGCGGTTGGTCAGGGACCGACGGACTCCGTCTTCTGCAGCCGCTGCTGCACCGCCGCAGCGGTCTTGCGCGCGATGTCGGCCAGCGCGGCGCGCTCCTGCGCGGCAGCCTCGTAGTCAGCCAGCCGGTTGCGCACGACCCGCGCCGGCGCGCCCACGGCGATCGAGTACTCGGGGATGTCGCCGCGCACCACGGCGTGCGCGCCGAGGACGCTGCCCTTCCCGATCCGGGTGCCGCGCAGCACGCTCACCTTCGTGCCGATCCAGCAGTCGGGCCCCACCCGCACCGGCGTCTTGACGATGCCCTGGTCCTTGATCGGGATCGTGACGTCGGCGATGCGGTGGTCGAAGTCGGTGACGTACACCCAGTCCGCGACGATCGTCGTGGCACCGATCTCGATGTCCAGGTAGCAGTTGATGGTGTTGTCCTTGCCGAACACCACCTTGTCGCCGATGCGCAGCGATCCCTCGTGGCAGCGCAGCGAGTTGCCGTCGCCGATGTGCACCCACCGGCCGATCTCCAGCCGCCCGTAGCCGGGCCGGGAGTGCAGCTCCACCCGCTTGCCGAGGAACACCATGCCGCGCAGCACCACGTGCGGGTTGGCCATGCGGAACCGCAGCAGCCGCCAGTACCGCACCAGGTACCAGGGCGTGTAGGCGTGGTTGCGCAGGATCCACCGCAACGAGGCGAGGGTGAGGAAGCGGGCCTGCTCGGGATCCCGACGCGCCCCCCGCCGGTAACGGTCCCTCATCGACGCGCCCCACATCGTCGTCATGGGAGGAGCTTAGGCGGCGTCCCGATCCGCGGCCGCCGGGCGATCGCGCGGCCAACGACGTTGCGTTGATCAAGGGCAAAAGGTCGCCAGAGGATCTCCACGAGCAACCTTTTGCCCTTGATCAACGCGAATCCTCGACGGCCGTCCTCCGCTCGTCAGGACCTCGCGACCACCTCGGCCAGCCGGCGCCGCAGGAAGGCCTGCACCTGCTCGTTGGCGGCGCCCGCCAGCGCCGCGCGGTAGGCGTCGGCCGCCTCGCCCCAACGGCCGGCCCGGCGCAGGAGATCGGCACGCGTGGCCGCCACGGTGTTCGTCCCGGCCAGGCGCGGATGGTCGGCCACCTCGTCGAGCGCGGCCAGCCCTCCGTCGAAGCCGTCGCGGAAACCGACGGCGAGCGCGCGGTTCACCAGCACCGCAGGCGAGGCCGACCAGGTGGCGAGCTCGTCGTACCCGTCGACGACGGCCGTCCAGTCGGTCTGCTCCCAGCTCGGCGCGATCGCGTGCGCACCGGCGATGCGCGCCTGCGCGAGGTACGGCCCGCGCCCCCGCTCCGCCGCCGACACCAGGTGGTGCAGACCCTCGCGGATCGCGGCCCGGTTCCACGCGGTGCGGTCCTGCTCCTCGAGCGGCACCAGCTCACCGGCCGCCGTGCACCGCTGCGCCCGCCTGCTGTCGTCGAGCAGCATGAGCGCGAGCAGGGCCGCCGCCTCCGGCTCGTCGGGGAGCAGGCCCACGACCAGCCGGCCGAGCCGGATCGCCTCGTCGCACAGCTCGTCCCGCACCGCCTCGTGCCCGGCCGAGGCGAAGTAGCCCTCGCTGAACACCAGGTAGATGCAGGCGAGCACGCCCGGCGTGCGTTCGGGCAGCAGGTGCTCCGGCGGCACCCGCATCGGGATGTTGGCCTGCCGGATCTTCGCCTTGGCGCGGGCGAGCCGGTTGGCCACGGTGTGCTCGGGCTGCAGGAAGGCACGGGCGATCTCGGCGGTGCGCAGGCCGCAGACCAGCCGCAGGGTGAGCGCGACCCGCGACTCCGGCGAGAGCGCAGGATGGCAGCACGTGAAGATCATCCGCAGTTGGTCGTCGGCGACGGGCGGCACATCGGCCTCCTCGGCGGGGACGGCCAGCACGGCCGCATCGGCTTCCTTGACCTGGCGGGACGACTCGCGGCGCACCCGGTCCAGCGCCCGGTTGCGCGCCACGGTGGTGATCCACGCGCCGGGGTTGCGCGGCGCCCCGCGCTCGGGCCAGCTGCGCAGGGCGTCCGCGAACGCCTCCTGCACCGCGTCCTCGGCCAGCCCGATGTCCCCGACGAGCCGGGCCACGGTGGCGAGCGCCCGGCCGAACTCGGCCCGGTAGACCGCCGCGAGTCCGTCCACGTCAGCTGCCGAGATCGACGACCCGCCGCAGCTCCAGCCGGCCCTTCGCACCCAGCGGGATCTGCACGGCGATCGCCGTGGCCGCCTCCTGGTCGGGTGCGGCGAACAGGTAGTACCCGTTCGCGACCTCGGCACCCTCGGCGAACGGCCCGTCGGTCAGCAGCGCCTGCCCGTCGCGCACGCGCACCGTCGTCACCGCCGACGACGGGTGCAGCGCGCCGCCGCCCCGGATGACGTCGCCGACCTGCTCGCCGAACCGGACGTGCGCGGCCGCGCCCGCGTCCCACTCGGGCGTGCCCGGCGAGACGATGTCGCCGGGCGGCTCGAGCAGCAGAGCCAGCCACCAGTCCGCCTGCGGCTCGCCCACCTGCGTGAACTCCGCCATCGGCCACACCTCGACGAAACCGTCCTCGGCCGCGGGCAGCCCCTTCACCAGCTGGAGGCAGTCGTCGAGGTTCTCGTTCTCGAAGACGGTGAAGCCGCCGACCACCTCGGCCTGCTCGACGAACGGCCCGTCCGTGACCACCGCCCCCGATC
Source organism: uncultured Actinomycetota bacterium (assembly GCA_963727745.1). Classification (GTDB taxonomy): domain Bacteria; phylum Actinomycetota; class Actinomycetes; order Mycobacteriales; family Pseudonocardiaceae; genus Pseudonocardia. The sequence continues at coordinate 1,104,322 of CAVSHL010000013.1, read as the reverse complement.
CGCGCCGGCGGACGTGCACCGCCGTGTTCGCGGGGTACAGCGCAGCACCCCCGGCGATCGCCGCGCCGGCCGCCGCCTCGAACTCCGCGTACCGCGCCAGCTCGGCATCGAACTCCGGCGTGCCGGGCTCGACGGCGGGCGCGTCCTCGCGACCGAACAACAGGGCCATGTAGTGCATGTCGTCATCCTTCCTCGATGAAGGGCTCTGCTCACCCTCCTGCCCTGACGACGAACGGGCAGGGGGTTTCTCCACGTCTCAGGCGAGACCGTGTTCGATCGCGTACCGCACGAGGGCCGCCCGGTTCGGCAGGCCCAGCTTGCGCAGGGTGTTCTGCACGTGGTTCTCGACGGTGCGCGGGGAGAGGACCAGCCGCGTCGCGATCTGCTTGCCGGTGAACCCCTCGACGACGAGGCGCAGCACGTCGGCCTCCCGCTCGGTCAGCCGCTCCACCACCGATGCGGCGCGCCCGTGCTCCTCCAGCACCAGTTCCGCCAGCCCGGGGCTGTACACGGCCTCCCCGGCCGCGAGCCGCCGCACGGCGTCGGTGAGCCGCACCATGCTCACCGGCCCGACGAGGTACCCCGCGGCCCCGGCCCGCACCGCGGCGAGGACGGCGCCGTGCTCGGCGCTGCCCGACACCGACAGCACCGGCACGTCAGCGAGCCGACCGATCGCGTCCAGCGCGTCGAGGCCCGGCGTGGCCATGTCGACGACCACCACCTGCGGTTCCTTCACGGTGACGGCGTCGGCCGCCTCGTCGACGTCGGCGGTGCGGACGAGCAGGTCGATCTCCGACGCGGTGAGCGCGGCCGCCGCACCGGAGTCGGCCGCGCAGACCGCCAGAACGGTAACCGACTTGGTCAATCCGCCAACCCCTGCTCGATGGCGTAGCGCACGAGCTGGGCCCGGTTGTGCAGCTGCAGCTTGCGCAGGGTGTTCTGCACGTGGCTCTCCACCGTGCGGTGCGACACGACGAGCCGGTCGCCGATCTGCTTGGCCGTGAGCCCCTTCGCGACCAGCCGCAGCACCTCGGTCTCCCGGTCGGTCAGCGCCGGGACGGCGGGCGACCCGTCGCGCGGGGTCGGCTCGTCGGCCAGCCGCCGGTACTCGCCCAGCACCAGGCCGGCGAGGCCGGGCGTGAACACCGGGTGGCCGGAGGCGGTGCGGCGCACCGCCGCCAGCAGCTCCTCGGCACCGGCCGACTTCACGAGGTAGCCCGTGGCGCCCGCCTTCACCGCCTCCAGCACGTCGGCGTGCTCGCCGCTGGCCGAGAGCACCAGGATCCGGGTGTCGGGGTGCTTCTCGAGGATCCCCTCGATCGCGGTGACGCCCGAGGTGGCGCCCAGGTTGAGGTCCATCAGCACCACCCGCGGGCGGGTGGCGTTCGCGATCCGGATCGCGGCATCGGCGTCCGGGGCCGTGGCGACGACCGTGAGCCCGCGTTCGGCGAGGTCGCGCGCCACCCCCTCCCGCCAGATGGGGTGGTCGTCGACGACCATCACCGTGATCGTGTCGTCGCCTTCGTTCGCCATGGTCAGCGCATTCCTCTCACCGGCAGCTTGATGATCCACTCCGTGCCCTGGTCGGGGCCGGTCTCGCACTCGATCGAGCCGCCGAGGTCGCGCACGCGGCCGCGCATCGACCGGGCCACCCCCATCCGGCCCTCCTGCTCCGCGGCCGCCAGTCGTCCCTCGAGGATGCCGGGGCCCGCGTCGCGGACGCTGATCTCCACGCCGTCGCCGGTCTCCTCCAGCAGCACCCACACCGGCGCGTCCGGGCCGACGTGCACCGCCACGTTCGCCAGCGCCGCCCCCACGACCGCCACCAGCTCGTCGGCAGTGTGCGCGGGCAGCAGCACCGGATCGGCGGGCGCCGAGACGCTCACCCGGGACGTGCCCAGCAGGCGCAGAGCAGCAGCCACGTCGCGGTCGCCGTTGGCATCGACCGACGCCGGGCCGGTCACCAGCAGCGTGCGCAGCGCGATCTCCTGCTCCCCGGCCAGCACACCCAGCTCGCGGGCCGGGCCGTCCAGCTCGGCGGCGCGCCGCTTCACGTAACCGAGCACCTGCAGCACGCCGTCGTGCACCGCGCGGGCCAGCCGCTCCCGCTCTGCGGCTGCCGCTTCCACGGCGGCCGCCTCCCGCACCCGCCGGGCCGACCGGCGCAGCACGGTCGCGGCGTACCCGACCGTCACCCCGGCCACGACGAGCAGCTCGATGTCGCCGAGCTCGTTGTCGATGGACGCCTGGGTGAAGAACAGCGTCACGGAGATCACGACGGCGGCGCCGAAGCCGCCGCGCACCCCGTAGGTGAGTGCGCCCGCCAGCACCGCGCACGACGTCCAGAACGAGCCCATCACCGGCTCGTCGGCCCACAGCTGCGCCTGCGTCTGCACGAACGGCGTGGTCGCCATGATCGCGCAGGTGACGGCGACGTCGGCGATCGCGACCCAGTCGCGGTAGCGCCCGAACCGCCGGCCCGGAACGGCCGCGCCGAGGTAGATCAGGCCCGTCACGCCCGTCCAGACGACCATGACCGCGCACACCGCGGCGGCGAACGCCGGCTGCGCGAACTGGTCCAGCCGCGACAGCACCACGACGACGGCGCCGACGAGCGTCAGCACCCGGAAGACGAGGAACCCGCGCCACAGCGGCTCCAGCGGCCGGCCCATGTCGGCCTCGGTGGCGCCGATCGTCGTCGTCGTGGACGCCCGCGCCGGCCACACCGGACGCGGCGTCGCCCGAGCGGTCATCGCGGATCGTCCGGCACCGGCGTCACACTACCGGCGCAGAGCGGGGGCAAGCGGGACGCGCCGCAGGTCAGGTACACGTGGCCATCGTCGACGACGGCCGTGGCCCGGGGATCGGTACGACTACCTACCTGCCTCTGCGCCGAAGGCGTTCCCCGAAGGGGCTGCGCCGAAGGCGCTCAGGAGCGACGACGCGGCTTCGTGCCCGTCACCAACGCGTTGTAGAACCAGGCCCGCGGCACGATCCGAGAGAGCAGGTCGCGGTCGAGCCGGGACAGGCGCATCCAGCCGTGGTAGGCGAACATCGCCCACCGCATGCCGAGCTTTCCGGGCGGCACGGCGGCCTCGAAGGTGCGCACCGGCCAGCCGAGCATGGCGGCGGTGAATTCCTCGGTCGCCGCCCGCACCTTCTCGGCGCCGGCGGCGGTCGCGTAGCGCTCCAGGTCGGCCGGGTCGAACACGTGGATGTCGACCAGCGCCTCCAGGGCCGCCGCCCGCGACGACGCGTCCAGCTCCTGCTGCGGGCGCCGCCAGCTCTGCAGCGGGCCCAGCTTCGTGAGCGTCGTGGTGGCCTTCCAGGTGAGCGCACCGAGCCGGCGGGCGTACCAGTCGCCGATCTTCGTGGGCTCGCCGGCGAACACGAACCGGCCACCCGGCTTCAGCACCCGCAGCACCTCGCGCAGCGCCAGCTCGACGTCGGGGATGTGGTGCAGCACCGCGTGCCCGACGACCACGTCGAACGTGTCGTCGTCGAAGGGGATGCGCTCGGCGTCGGCCACCCGGCCGTCCACGTCGAGGCCCAGGTGCTCGGCGTTGCGCAGCGCCGCCGCGACCATGCCGGGCGACAGGTCGGTGACCGAGCCCTTCTTCGCCAACCCGGCCTGCATGAGGTTGAGCAGGAAGAACCCGGTGCCGCTGCCCAGCTCCAGCGCCCGCTCGTACGGCCACTCCCGATCACCGGCGACGTAGCGGAAGCGCTCGGCCGCGTAGTCGATGCAGCGCTCGTCGTAGCTGATCGACCACTTGTCGTCGTACGACTGCGACTCCCAGTCGTGGTAGAGCACGTTGGCCAGCTTGCGGTCGTGGCGCGCCGCCTCGACCTCCTCCGCCGTGGCGTGCGGGTTGGGTGCCGGATCGCCCTCTGTACTCATGAGTAGCAGCATTCCAGACCGGGGTCAGAACTGTCGGTGACCCCTGCGACGGTGTCACCATGACAGCCATGTCGGTGCAGGCGCAGGACCCGCGGATCTCCGCCGAGGAGTTCCTGACGCACGACTACCCGATCGGCTCCGAGCTGATCGACGGCGTGGTCCACGTGAACGACGCGACGTTCCGGCACAACCGGCTCTGCCGGCGCATTCTCCGCGCCTTGGACGACTGGGAGAGATCATCGAACGGCCATGGCGAGGCCGGGTGGGGTGGCAACTGGGTGCTCTCCACCGGCAACGTCTACAAACCCGACGTGTGGTGGGCGGCCCATCCACCGGACGGCGCCCGGCACGACGGCCCGCCAGATCTCGCCGTGGAGGTGCGCTCGCCGAAGACGTGGCTGCTCGACATCGGCCGCAAACGCGACCTGTACCTGGCATCGGGTGTCCGCGAGCTGTGGCTCGTGGACACCCCGGCGAGCACGGTGCTGGTCTACCGGGCGGACGAGTCGCTCGACGACGCCTCCGAGGTCGGGCCGGGCGAGACGCTCACGTCCCCGTTGCTGCCCGGCTTCGCGCTCCCGATCGACGAGTTGTTCGCCTGACCGTCGTCACCGGGTGATCCCGGTGTGGCCGAGGGAGTAGCGCCCCGGCTGCGGCCACACGCACAGCCCGTGCGGGCCGTTGCCCACGGGGATCTGCGCGATCAGGTGGCCGTCGACGGTGGAGAGCACGTACACGGCGCGGTCGTAGCGACCCGACAACCACAGCTGGCTGCCGTCCGCGGTCACGTTGCCCATGTCCGGGCTGCCCCCGGGGATCGTCCAGGTCGTGACGAGTGCGCCGGTGTAGGCGTCGAGCACGCTGACGGTGCCGGCGTGCCGGTTGGTGACGTACAGCTTGGTGGCGTCGCGGGAGAGGTAGAGCCCGTGCGCGCCGTGGCCGGTGGGGATCTCGCGCAGGACCTTCGTGGCTGCGCCGTCGAGCACCCACACGCCGTTCTGGTCGGAGTCGGCGATGTAGAACACCGAGCCGTCCGGGGCCAGCTTGATGTCCTGCGGCCCCATCTCCGTGTGGCGGGTGGGCATGTCGATCATGCGTAGGAGCGTGTGGCCGGCCACGTCGACGACGGCGACGCGCCCGGCGAACTCGCAGGTGAACACGGCCGTGCGGCCGTCAGGGGTGAAGTCGGCGTGATCGATGCCGGCGCAGTCGGGGGTGTTCAGCGTGCTCTGCACCGCCCAGGTGTGCGGGTCGTAGAACACCAGCTGCTTCTTGCGCTCGGCCACCGAGATCGCCGAGCGGCCGTCCGGGGTGAAGTACATGTTGTACGGGTCGACCACGGGGAACGTCTTGCCCGGCAGACCCGTCTTCGGGTCGAAGGGGGTGAGGTGGTCGCCGGTGTCGTCGCTGGCGTACAGGGTGGTCATGTCCCACGAGGGCACGACATGCTGCAGCTCGCCGCCGAGCTTGTACTTCCCGACCACGGCGAACGTGGTGGGGTCGATCGTCCACACCTCGCCCGACTTCGTGTGCGGCACGTAGACCAGTGGTTTCGCCGCGGCCGCTGCCGGAGAAAGCGCGCCGGCGCCGGCGGCGGCGTACACGTTGTGCGGATCGGTGACGGGCGGCATCCCGGGCAGGGGCGCGACGGCGGCCGGCGCCGGGGTCGGCGCGAGCGCCGGGGCGGGAGGGGGCGCGGGCGCGGCGCAGGCCGCCACCAGCGCGAGCAGCGCGGCGACCAGGACGGGCCGGACGATCGGGGACACGGTGCCTCTCAGGAGAACAACCTGGTCGCGGTGACCGGGGTGAGGCCGCGGGCGGCCAGGTCGTCGAGCAAGCCGGGCAACGCCGTGAGGGTGCCGGGATGGCCGAGGTGCATGCTCACCACGCTCCCGGCACGGGCGGCGGCGGAGTTGCGGCGGATCGCGGCGGCGCCGGGATCGGTGAAGTCGCGGGAGTCGACGTCGTAGGACAGCACCCGCGGGTAGCCGGCCGCTCCGGCGAGCGCGCGCACCTGCTTCGTGGCGTGCTGCGCCGCCGACGGGCGGAAGAACGCGCCGGGTCCACCCGTCAGCGCGACGAGGCGGTCGCGGCAGCGCTCGATCTCCGCCCGCACCCCCGCCCCGTCGAGGGTGGTGAGCGTGGGGTGCGACCAGGTGTGGTTGCCCAGCTCGTGGCCGTGGTCGACGGTCATCCGCGCGACGTCGGGATAGCTCTGCAGCCAGGTGCCGACGGCGAGCACGGTGGCGGCGGCGCCCCGATCGGCGAGCGCGGCCAGCACCCGGCCGGCCAGCTCCGGATCACCGGCACCGTGGAACGTCAGCGCCACCTCGGATCGTCCGGTGCTGGCCGTCACCAGTTCCTCGGCGGGACCGGCCGGTGCCGGCGCACCGGTCGTCGTCGGGGGTGGCGGCGCGCTCGACCTGGGCAGGGGCGCCACCGCGGGGGCTGCGCAGGCGGCGACCACCGCGGGCGCTGCCAGCAACAGGGACCGGCGGCGCACTCCCCGCCCGTCCGTCGTCACATCGGGACCGTACTACCCACCCTGACCTGGGAATTCCTTTACCTGGACCGGATGGAGCTACGAGCCGCTGAACTGCGCTTTCCCCGGCCCGTTCTCGACGAAGCTCGCCATGCCGTGCTTGCCGTCCGCGGTGGCGAAGAGCGCGGCGAACAGCTCGGCCTCGAGGTCCAGCCCCGTGCGCAGGTCGTTGTCGAGCCCGCCGTCGATGGCCTTCTTCGCCGCGGCCAGCGCCATGGCGGGCCCGCTCGCGAACTGCTCGGCCCAGCGCCGCGCGGCCGCGTACACCTCGTCGGGGGCCACGACCTCGTCCACCAACCCGATGGCCAGCGCCTCGTCGGCCTTGACCATGCGGCCGGTGAAGATGATGTCCTTGGTGCGGGACGGGCCGATCAGCCGCGCCATGCGCTGGGTGCCGCCGCCGCCGGGGATGATCCCTAGCAGGATCTCCGGCTGGCCGAGCTTGGCGTTGTCGCCGCAGATGCGCCGGTCGCAGCCCAGCGCCACCTCCATGCCGCCGCCGAGCGCGTAGCCGGTGATCGCCGCGACCGTCGGCTTGGGGATCTCCGACATCGCCCCGAAGCAGGCCGAGAGCCGGCGCGCACGCGTCGCCATCTCGGCGTAGGACATCTGCGCCATCTCCTTGACGTCCGCGCCGGCCGCGAACACCTTCTCGCCGCCGTAGACGATCACGGCGCGGACGTCGGCGCGGGCCGCGGCCTCCTCGGCGCAGGCCTTCAGCTCCTCCTGCACCTGGCGGCTGAACGCGTTCATCGGGGGCCGGTCCAGCCGGATCGTGCCCACGCCGCCGTCGACCTCGAGCTTCACGAACTCCGTCACGGGCCGGACCCTACCGGGCCGAAAGCAGCAACCGCTCGATCAACGCGTCGGGCTCCGAGAGCGCCGCGAGGTGCCCGCCCGGGATCTCCTCCGCCTCGATGCCGAGCCGCTCGGGCACCACCCGCTGCTGCAGGGCGAGCGGGATGAGCCGGTCGAGCCGGCCGGCGAGGAACCGCGTGGGCACGTCCGGCCAGGCGGCGAGCGGCCATGGCTCGCCGAAGGGCCGGTCGGCCTGGTCCGGCATCGGGCCGGCCTTGGCCTCCTCCGTGACGTCGGCGGGCACGTCGTGGAAGAAGTCGATCCACGGGTCGAACGGGGCGTCGGGGTCGCGCCCCTCGGCGACGGCGAAGGCCCGTGCGGCCGCCTCCTGACCGACGGCATCCCACCACTGCCCCGGGGACTCGCCCGGCGCCGGCGTCATGGCGTTGACCAGCACGAACTGCGTGACCGGTAGTCGATCGGCCACCAGCGGCGCACTGAACCCGGCCATCGACTGCGCCACGACGACGACCTCGCCCTCCGGGGAGGCCGCGACGATCGCGTCGGCGTACTCGGCGAGCCCGGCCGACTCGTCGGTGGCCGGCAGCTCGACGGCGACGGCGGCGTGGCCGCGCTGCTGCAGCAGGAGCACCACCCGATGCCAGTACCACGCCTGCCCGCCGGCGCCCGGAACCAGTACGAAGCTCGTCATGCTCCTACTGTAGGAGTAACTGGTGCGGAAAGCTATACTTCAGGGATGGAGGGCCGGCGGAGCTACGACGATCCCTGCGGCACGGCCAGAGCACTCGACGTCGTGGGCGAGCGCTGGGCCCTGCTCGTCGTGCGCGAGCTGCTGCTCGGCCCGAAGCGCTTCTCCGACCTGGCCAGGAGCCTGCCCGGCACGAGCCAGAACGTGCTGTCGCAACGGCTGCGCGAGCTCGTCGACGCCCAGGTGGTGCGCCGCCACCGGTTCGGCCCGCCGGTCTCCGCCCAGGTCTACGAGCTCACCGAACGCGGGCACGCGCTGCGGCCGGTGGTCGTGGAGCTGGGCCGCTGGGGCAGCCGGATCCCCGCCGTGACAGGCGGCGATCTCTCCCCCGACGCGTTCGTGATCGCCCTGCTCACCACCTTCGACGGCTCGCCCGGCACGTGCGCGGTCGAGCTGCGCATCGACGACGACGTGTTCGCCGTGACGCTCGCCGACGGCGCCGTCGACGTCGTGCGCGGCGCCCCGGCCCGTCCCGACGCGGTGCTGACGGGCTCGGCCGCCGCGGTGCGCGGGGTGGTGTTCGGCGGCGCCCCGCTCGCGGAGCTGGACGTGCAGGGAGACCGGGCGGCGGCCGAACGGTTCGTACGAGCGTTCCCGCGGCCCGTCCCCTGGCCGACTACTTGAGCCAGGCCGTGTAGCGGCCCCGCCGGCGCTGCACCGCCAGCGGCAGCCCGAACGTCTCGGTCAGGTTGTCGTCGGTGAGCACGTCCTCCAGCAGGCCCGCGGCCACCACCCCGCCGTCGCGCAGCAGGATGCCGTGGCTGTAGCCGACCGGGATCTCCTCGACGTGGTGGGTCACCAGCACCGACGCCGGGGCCTCGGAGTCCGCGGCCAGCGCCGCGAGCCGCCCGACCAGGTCCTCGCGGCCGCCCAGGTCGAGCCCGGCCGCCGGCTCGTCGAGCAGTAGCAGTTCGGGGTCGGTCATCAGCGCGCGGGCGATCATGGTGCGCTTGCGCTCGCCGTCGGACAGCGTGCGGAACTCGCGGTCGGCCAGGTGCCGCACACCCAGCGCCGCGAGCAGGTACTCGGCGCGGGAGGTGTCGGCCTTCTCGTACTCCTCGCGCCACCGCCCCAGCACGCCGTAGCCGGCGCTCACGACGACGTCGCTCACGATCTCGTCGCCGGGCACCCGCTCGGCCAGTGCGGCCGTGCACAGCCCGATCCGGGTGCGCAGCTCGAACACGTTCACCCGGCCCATCCGCTCGCCCAGCACGTCGACCGTGCCGGACGTGGGATGCAGTTCGGCGGCGGCCAGCCGCAGCAGCGTCGTCTTTCCGGCGCCGTTGGGGCCGAGGACCACCCATCGCTCGTCCAGCTCGACGTCCCAGTCGACGTCGTGGACGAGCGCGGCGGATCCGCGGCGCACCGTGACACCGTTCATGTGGACGACAAGATCGGTCAGGTCGGGCTCCCCGGCGCGGATCTCCACGTGCCTATCCTGTCCGATCGTGCCGGTCTTCCCGTTGGGTGCCCATGCCGATCACGACGGGGTGCGGTTCGCCGTCGCCTCCACCAGCGCAGAGTTGGTGGAGGTGTGCCTGGTCGACGGGCCTGAGGACGCCTTGACCGAACGCCGCGTCACCCTCCCCGAGCAGACGTTCGGCGTGTGGCACGGGCGGGTCGAGGGTGTGCGGCCCGGACAGCGCTACGGCTACCGCGTGCACGGCCCGTACCGGCCGTGGGACGGGGTGCGGGCCAACCCGGCGAAGATCCTCGTCGACCCGTACGCGCGCCGGATCACCGGCGCCGTCACCGATCTGGCGGCGGCGCAGGGCTGGCTGCACGACCCGATGCTGGGGGTGCGCAGCGACATCGACTCGCTCGGGTACGTGCCGCTGTCGGTCGTCACCGCGCCCGACGAGCCGGTCACCCGGGTCCGCCCGGACGTCCCGTGGTCGGAGACGGTGATCGCGGAGCTGCACGTGCGCGGGGCGACGATGCTCCATCCCTTCGTGCCGGCCGAGCACCGCGGCACGTACCTCGGGCTCGCTCATCCGGCGTTCGTCGATCACCTGCGGCGCATCGGCGTCACGGCGGTGGAACTTCTGCCCGTGATGGCGATCGCCGACGAGCCCTCGCTGCTGGCGCGCGGCGGCACCAACTACTGGGGCTACGCGACGCTCGGCTTCCTCGCCCCCGCCGCGCGGTACGCGAGCGTGCCGGGTGCGGAGATCGAGGAGTTCCGCACGATGACCGCGGCACTGCACGCGGCCGGCATCGAGGTGATCCTCGACGTGGTGCCCAACCACACCGCGGAGGGCGGCGTCGCGGGCACCACGCTCTCCTACCGCGGCCTGGACGCCCCCGCGTACTACTCGCTCGGCGGCAACGGCCACGACGCCGACATCACCGGCACCGGCAACACCCTCGACTCCGGCTCCCCGACCGTGATCCGGCTGATCTGCGACGCCCTGCGGCACTGGGTCGTCAACTTCGGCGTCGACGGCTTCCGCATCGATCTCGCCAGCGTGCTGGGCCGACCGCACTCCGGCCCGTTCGACCCGAACTCGGCGCTGCTCACGGCCATCGCCACCGATCCCGTCCTGTCGACGGTGAAGCTGATCGCGGAGCCGTGGGACGCCACCGGCGAGGGCTACCGGGTCGGCGGGTTCGCGGTCGCCTGGTCGGAGTGGAACGGCCGCTTCCGCGACGCCGCCCGCGACTTCTGGCGCAGCCGGGGCGGCATCGGCGAGGTCGCGTCCCGGCTGACCGGCAGCTCCGACCTGTACGCGCTCTCCGGGCGCCGACCGTGGGCGTCGATCAACTTCGTCACCGCGCACGACGGGTTCACGCTGCGCGACCTCGTCTCGTACGAGCGCAAGCACAACGAGGCCAACGGCGAGCACAACCGCGACGGCAACGACGACAACCGCTCGCAGAACTTCGGCGTCGAGGGCGATCCCGCCACGCCCGGCGTCCAGGCGCAGCGGGCGGCCACCGCGCGGGCCCTGTACGGCACGCTGCTGCTCGCCACGGGCACGCCGATGGTCCTGGGCGGGGACGAGCGCTGGCGGACGCAACGGGGCAACAACAACGCGTACTGCCTCGACGACGAGACGTCGTGGATCGACTGGACCGACGACGACACCACCCGCGCCATGACCGCCTTCGCCGAACGCGTCGCCGCCATCCGGCGCAGCTCCCCCGCGCTGCACCGCGACACGTTCTACCGCGACGGCGAGGTGCTCTGGTGGCACCCCGACGGGCGACCGCTCGCCGGCCACGACTGGCACGACGGCACCCTGCACAGCCTCGGCCTGCAGCGCGCGGAATGGCTGCTCCTGCTCCACGCCGGCACCACCGCCATCGCCTGCACGCTGCCGGCCGCGGGCCCGTACACGCCGGCGCTGGACAGCACCCAAGGCGACGGCGACCCCTGCTCCACCCGTCCACTGCCCGGGGGCACGACGATCACTCTCCCGCCGCGCAGCCTCCTGCTCCTGCAGGACGGGGCGGCGCAGTAGTAGCCGGTCCGGAGTGTCAGCAAAGCCACCTTCAGGACGGATTCGGTCCTGAAAGTGGCTTTGCTGACAACCCCCGGGGACTTCAGGCCAGCTTCAGGCCCAGGTGGTCCGCCAGGAACCTCGCCCGGTCGGCGAACACCGCGGGGTCCAGGATCACGTGCCCGGAGTCGTACCAGCGCAGCTCCTTCGGCTCGCTCGCCGCGGCGAAGAACGCCTCCGCCTCCGCCGCCGTGACGCCGACGTCGAAGCGCGCGGACTGGAACAGCAGGGCCGCGGGCGCTGCCGCGCCGACGAAGTGCACGGCGTCGTACGGGCCCATCGCCGCGATCGTGGCGTCGAACAGCTCGGGCGGTGTGGTGGCGCGCAGCTGCTCGTACACGGGGCTGTCGCGGTAGTGGAAGCTCAGCCCGGACATCCCCGACTCGAACACGAAGCACGCGAAGCGCCGGTCGATGCCGCTCACGGCGCCGGCGTACATCGCGCCGGCGCTGTGGCTCACGCAGCCGAGCCGGCCCGCCCCGTACTCGCGCTGCAGCACGTCGGCGGCGCGGCGGATCGCGAGGATCGACTGCCGCCCGTCGGCGACGGGGGTCCAGCGACTTGACGGTGCCGATCGACAGCGCGACGCCACCTGCCGCTGCCACCGCGACGGCCTCGGCGATGAAACCTTCGCGATCACCGGTGGAGTTGATGAACACGACACCCGCGGGCACGTCCACCGGCTCGCTGGGCAGCGCCAGCCAACCGGGGATCGGCGCACCCTCGGCGTTGTCGAACCGGCACGAGGCCAGCACCACGCCCGGCCGGTCCACACCGGGGTCCACGATCAGGTTCAGCGGGGTGTCGGACGCAAAGTCGAGATCGATCACGGTCCCGAGTGTGCCGAAGCGGGGTTTCAGCGAGCTATCCTCAGCCCGTGCCGCGCTACGAGTTCCGCTGCCGCGAGTGCGCGCAGACGTTCGAGGTGGATCGCCCGATGAGCCGGTCCGGCGATCCGGCCGACTGTCCGGACGGGCATTCCGACACGGTGCGGTTGCTGTCCACGGTCGCCGTCGCCGGCCGGGCGGCAGCACCGTCGGGTGGCTGCTGCGGCGGAGGTTGCTGCGGCGGTCGCTGAACGGTCACGGTCGGATGAACTCGCGCCGTCCCGGTGAGCGAGTGTTACCGGGGGTCCCCTATCCTCCGGTTTCGCCGGAGCGGCCGGGTCCGAATCGGACCAGGTGAGCACCGGCCGGAACGAGGGGACAACGCGCATGGGCGACACTCTCCAGGCCCCCGGCAGCCTGTCGGGCGACCAGCGGCTCGACTCGGCCAACGGCCAGTACCACTTCGGTGTCCTGCCGGACGGCAACCTCGCCGTCGGCGGCCCGGACGGTGCCGAGTGGGACGCGGACATCCACGACGCTCCGGGCTCGCGCCTCGACGTCCAGGAGGACGGCAACCTGGTGCTGTACAAGGAGGACGGCAGCGTTCGCTGGGCCTCCAACACCTCGGGCCAGAACGCTCGCCTCGTGCAGCAGGACGACCGCAACATCGTCCTCTATAACGGTGACGGCGCCGTTCTCTGGTCGCCGAACAGCTACAACCAGTGATCTGAACGTTCCCCACGGGGAACGGTTTCGAACGGCGCTCCCGCCCTGCTCAGGGCGGGGGCGCCGTTCGTCCGTCTAGACCGACGCCTGCGGCAGCACGACCTTGCCCAGCTCGGCAGGCGAGGCGAGCAGGTCGTTGTGCGGCAGGACGCGCACGGTGTACCCGGTGAGCCCGGCCGAGGGCAGCGCGACGACTGCCTCGAAGCGGTCCACGCCGTCGACGGAGTCGAGGTGCTCCATGGCGACGGTCTCGGTGGCGCTCAGGTCGTCGGTGTCGTCGACCTGGCCGACCACGGCCTGCACGGTGACGTCGGACGGGTCGAGCCCGGCGAGCGCCACGCCGGCGCGGACGGTCATCGGCGCGCCGACGACGGGCGTGTCGGGCAGCCCCGACGCGTCGACGCCGACGATCTGCACCTGCGGCCACGCGGCGTTGAGCCGGCCGCGGTAGGCGGCGATCTCCTTCGCGCCGGCGTACCCGTCGGCGGTGACTTCGGCCGCGGCCCGCGCCGCGGGCGCGTACAGACCCTGCGCGTACTCGGTGACCATGCGGGTGGCCTGCACCTTCGGGCGCAGCGTGGTGAGGGTGTGGCGCACCAGCTCCACCCAGCGGGCCGGCACGCCGTTCTCGCGATCGTAGAACGCCGGCGCCACCTGCGTGGCGAGCAGCTCGTACAGCGCGTTGGCCTCGAGGTCGTCGCGGCGGTGCGGATCGTCGATGCCGTCGGCGGTGGGGATGGCCCAGCCGTTGCGGCCGTCGTAGAACTCGTCCCACCAGCCGTCGCGGATCGAGAGGTTGAGCCCGCCGTTGAGCGCCGACTTCATGCCCGACGTGCCGCACGCCTCCAGCGGCCGCAGCGGGTTGTTGAGCCACACGTCGCAGCCCCAGTAGAGGAACCGGGCCATCGACATGTCGTAGTCGGGCAGGAACACGATGCGGTGCCGGACGGCCGGGTCGTCGGCGAACCGGACGATCTCCTGGATGAGCGCCTTGCCGCCGTCGTCGGCGGGGTGGCTCTTGCCGGCCACCACGAGCTGGACGGGCCGCTGCGGGTCGAGCAGCAGCTCGCGCAGCCGGTCCTTGTCGCGCAGCATCAGGGTGAGCCGCTTGTAGGTGGGCACGCGGCGCGCGAACCCGACGGTGAGCACGCCCTCGTCGAAGATGTGGTCGGTCCAGCCCAGCTCCGGCGTGGACGCGCCGCGCACCAGCCAGGCCTCGCGGACCCGGCGCCGCACCTCGGCGACGAGCCGGGCGCGCAGTGCGTTGCGGAGGTGCCACAGCTCGTCGTCGCCGACCCCGGCGACCTCCGCGCCGGGCTCACCGATCAGCTCGGTGATCTCGCGGGCCTCCCAGGTGGCCCCGTGGACGCCGTTGGTGACCGAGCCGATCGGCACCTCGTCGGCGTCGAACCCGTCCCACAACCCGCCGAACATGCCGCGGGAGACCGCACCGTGCAGCTGGGAGACGCCGTTGGCGCGCTGCGCCAGCCGCAGGCCCATGTGCGCCATGTTGAACATGGCCGGGTTGTCCTCGCGGCCCAGCCCGAGGACCCGGTCGGTGGGCACGCCCGGCAGCAGCCCTGCGTCGATGCCCGCTCCGCTGTCGCTCCGCGGGGCGGCGAAGTAGTGCTTCACCATCTCGACGGGGAACCGGTCGATGCCGGCGGGCACCGGGGTGTGGGTCGTGAACACGGTCCCGGCCCGGACGGTGGCGAGCGCGTCGTCGAACGAGAGGCCGGGCCCGTCATGCAGCTCGCGGATGCGTTCGAGGCCGAGGAACCCGGCGTGGCCCTCGTTGGTGTGGAACACCTCGGGGGCCGGGTGTCCGGTGAGCGCGCAGTAGGCGCGGACGGCGCGCACGCCGCCGATGCCGACGAGGATCTCCTGGCGGATGCGGTGGTTCTGGTCGCCGCCGTAGAGCCGGTCGGTGACGCCGCGCAGCTCGGGCTCGTTCTCCTCGATGTCGGAGTCGAGCAGCAGGAGCGGCACGCGGCCGACGGCGGCCTGCCAGATCCGGGCCTTGAGCGGGTGGCCGCCGGGAGTGGCGACCTCGACGAGCGCGGGCTCGCCGTCGGCGGTGGTCAGCAGGTGCAGCGGCAGGCCCTGCGGGTCGAGCACCGGGTAGTGCTCCAGCTGCCAGCCGTCGAGGGAGAGGGTCTGGCGGAAGTAGCCGGAGCGGTACAGCAGGCCGACGCCGATCAGGGGGACCCCGAGGTCGGACGCCGCCTTGAGGTGGTCGCCGGCGAGCACCCCGAGGCCACCGGAGTAGTTCGGCAGCACTTCGCTGACGCCGAACTCCATGGAGAAGTAGCCGACCGCCGCGGGCAGCGTGGCGTCCTCTGCGCGCGCCTGCTGGTACCAGCGGGGCTCGGCGAGGTACGCGTCGAGACCGGCCGCGATCTCGCGGACGGTCTCGACGGTCGTGGGGTCGGCGGCGAGCTCGGCGATCCGGGCGGTGCTCAGCTCGCCGAGCAGGCGGACGGGATCGTGCCCGGCCCGTTCCCACGCCCGGGGATCGAGACCGGCGAACAGGTCCTGGGTCGGCTGGTGCCAGCTCCAGCGCAGGTTGGTCGCGAGCTGCTGGAGCGGGGCCAGCGCGGCAGGGAGCTGGGCACGGACGGTGAAGCGTCGGAGGGCGCGCACGGGCCGACTGTAGTGAATCGGTACGGGAATCGGTCCAGAACGCGGTCACAGACCGCGTGACGCCCGTCGCCGACGCAGTCAGGGCCGGCCGAAGTAGCTGCCCGGCGTGACGCCCGTGGTGCGCCGGAAGGCGGCCACGAAGGCGCTGGGCGTGTCGTAGCCGACCGCCCGCGCCACGGTGGCCACCGGGACGCCCGCCACCAGCCGGGGTAGCGCCGCCTGCAGCCGCAGCTGCGTGCGCCAGCGGGCGAAGCTGCTCCCGGTGTCGACGCGCCACACCCTGGCCAGTGTGCGCGCGCTCGCCCCGACCGTTCGGCCCCACGCAGCGAGGGTGCGCTGGTCGGCCGGATCGGCGTCGAGGGCGTCGGCCACGGCGCGGGCGCGATCGTCCCGCGGCCACGGCACCCGCACGGTGGTGGCGCCCACCGGTTCCAGCAGCTGCACGGCCAGCGCCTCGGCCTGCGCCCGGCCGGGGACGTCCGTTCCGGCGGCCAGGTGTTCCAGCAGCTCGCGCAGCAGCGGCGAGACCGCGACGACCGTCGGCTCGGTCCACGTCACCGGGCAGCGCTGCGGCGCCAGGTAGATGGTCCGCAGGTCCAGCGCGTCCACCGCGCCCGTTGCGTGCTCGACCCCGGCCGGCATCCACAGCGCGAGCGACGAGGGCAGCACGAACGTGCCGTCACCGGTGCGCACGCCGACGGCCCCGCGCGGCGCCCACACCAGCTGGTGCTCGAGGTGGCGGTGCGCGGGGAACCAGCGCCCCGCGGCCAGCTCGAGCCGCCCCACGACGATCACGTCCGCCGGCCCGATGGGGACGGGCGCGGGGCGGGTCACATCGATGAGCTTAAGAGCGTCCGGCAATTGAGGGTTCGTGCAGCGTGCGGCGTCCAGGTGGTCTCTCGCAAGGCGCCGCCTGCAGCTCATGCCGGGGCATTCGCAAGGGCGGCAACGCCGCGAGGGGCCGCCTGGGCGTCGCACGCTCGGACCCTCAATTGCCGGGCGCTCCAAGGAGCCTTGGCCGGATCGCGACAGGATGTGGCGCGCTGATCGGTTCCGGCCAACGGCCGGCCCACCTAGCGTCGGCGACATGCCGATGAACCTGATCCACCGCCGCCTCTGCAGCTCCGCGACCTGGGCGGATCGCGTGGAACGGGAGCTGCTGCCGTGGGCCCTGCGCCATGTCGATCTCGGCGACGACGTGCTGGAGATCGGCCCGGGCTTCGGCGCCACCACCCGCATCCTGGCCCGCAGCACCCCGTCCCTCACGGCGCTGGAGGTCGATCCGGCGTCCGCGGCCGGGCTGCGCGCCGAGTTCGGCGGGTCGGTCGAGATTGTGGAGGGCGACGGCGGCGCGATGCCGTTCCCCGACGGGCGGTTCTCCGCGGTCGTCTGCTTCACGATGCTGCACCACGTGCCGTCGAGAGCTCAGCAGGACGCGCTGATGCGCGAGGCGGCGAGGGTGCTGCGCCCCGGCGGTGTGTTCGCGGGCAGCGACAGCCGGTTGTCGCTGCGGTTCCGGCTCCTGCACGTGGCCGACACGATGGTGGTCGTCGACCCGGCCGAGCTGCCCGCGCGCTTGCGCGCCGCCGGGTTCACCGACCCCGTTGTGGATCTTTCGCCCAGGTCGTTGCGCTTTCGCGCGCACCGCGCATGAACCCGGACGGGTGAAGATCGGACCCGGCTGCAGGCAGCGCATCTTGACCGATCGGGATACGGTGGCTGTGTTCCCTCCGCACGCCCCTTTCTCCCAGGCAGCCGACGTGGTGGGCCACTCGAACGGGTCGCGGGCGGATGGGTAGGTTGAAGCCCACAGCACGCACTGCCATGCAGGGGGTAGCCCGGTGACCGGACGCCTGGGTATCGACGATGTCCGCCCCGCGGTCGGCGATGGCCGCCACCCGAGCAAGGCCGTGGTGGGCGAGGTGATCCCGATCACGGCCACGGTGTGGCGAGAGGGCCACGACGCCGTCGCCGCCAACGTGGTGTGGAAGCGCGTCGGGGCCCGCGGCGCCGCCGAGCACGTGCGGATGGTCCACGCCGGCGCGGGCACCGACCGGTTCGACGCCGTGGTGGTGGCCGACGAGCCGGGCCTGTGGAGCGTCCGCGTCGACGCGTGGAGCGACCCGTGGGCCACGTGGCGCCACGCCGTCAACGCCAAGCTCAAGGCCGGCCAGTCGGCCGACGAGCTGGCCAACGACCTGGAGCTGGGCGCCCGGCTGCTGCACCGCGTGGGTCGCCGCCCCGCCGAGCGCGAGCACCGCGACCTGCTACTGGGCGCTGCCAACGCGCTGCGCGACACCGCGCTGCCGCTGCGCAGCCGGGTGGCCCCGGCGATGTTCCCGGCCGTCGACGCGCTCATGACAGAGCGCCCCGTCCGCGAACTGATCACGCGCGGGCGACCGCAGCAGGTCTACGTCGACCGGGAGCGAGCGCTGTTCGGCTCCTGGTACGAGTTCTTCCCGCGCTCCACGGGCGGTCGCGACGAGCAGGGCCGCGCGATCCACGGCTCGTTCGTCACGGCGGCGAAGGAGCTCGACCGCATCGCCGACATGAAGTTCGACGTCGTCTACCTGCCGCCGATCCACCCGGTGGGCACGGTGCACCGCAAGGGCCGCAACAACAACGTCAACGCCGGCCCGGGCGACGTCGGCTCACCGTGGGCGATCGGCTCGGCCGCAGGCGGCCACGACGCCATCGAGCCCGAGCTGGGCACGATCGACGACTTCGACGCCTTCGTCGCGCGCGCCCGCGATCTCGGCATGGAGATCGCGCTCGACTTCGCGCTGCAGTGCGCCCCCGACCACCCGTGGGTCGAGTCGCACCCGGAGTGGTTCACGGTGCGCCCCGACGGGTCCATCGCCTACGCCGAGAACCCGCCGAAGAAGTACCAGGACATCTATCCGGTCAACTTCGACAACGACCCGGCCGGCATCTACGCCGAGTCGCTGCGGGTGGTGCTGCACTGGGTCGAGCACGGCGTGCGGATCTTCCGCGTCGACAACCCGCACACCAAGCCGCCGAACTTCTGGCACTGGCTGATCTGGCAGGTCAAGGCCCGCTACCCCGACGTGCTGTTCCTGGCCGAGGCCTTCACCCGGCCCGCTCGGTTGTTCGGGCTGGCCCGGCTCGGCTTCACGCAGTCGTACACGTACTTCACGTGGCGCACGGAGAAGCACGAGATCGAGGAGTTCGCGCTCATGCACGCCGAGCGCGCCGACGAGTGCCGGCCCAACCTGTTCGTCAACACCCCGGACATCCTCCACGAGTCGCTGCAGCACGGCGGCCCGGCGATGTTCGCCATCCGGGCCACGCTGGCCGCCACGATGGCGCCCACGTGGGGGGTCTACTCCGGGTTCGAGCTGTACGAAGGCACCCCGGCCAAGCCGGGCAGCGAGGAGTACCTCAACTCCGAGAAGTACGAGCTGCGCCCGCGCGACTTCGCCGGATCCACGGCCGCCGGCAACTCGCTGGAGCCCTACATCACGCAGCTCAACGAGATCCGCCGCCGCCACCCCGCGCTGCAGCAGCTGCGCGAGATCGCCTTCCACCAGGTGGACAACCCGCAGATCATCGCCTACTCGCGCAAGGACCCGGCCACGGGCGACCAGGTGCTGGTGATCTGCTCCCTCGATTCGCACAACGTCGTCGAGGGCACCACGTCGCTGGACATGCCCGAGCTCGGCCTCGACTGGGACGACAGCTTCACCGTCCACGACGAGGTCACCGGCACCTCGTTCGAGTGGGGCCAGTTCAACTACATCCGCCTCGAGCCGTGGACCCACGTCGCCCACATCCTGCGCATCGAGCGGTAGGAGGTCAGGGGAGCAGGTCGAACGCCTCGGTGTGCCGGGGCCGGACGGCGGCGAAGTGCCGCCGGTCGGTCGTTGCCACGGTGGTGACGCCGAGCCGTTCGGCGCACGCGATCACCGACGCGTCCGTCGTGCCGAGCGGGAAGTCGCGGTAGCGCGCGACCAACTCGGAGATGCGTCGCCAGTCACCAGGCGCAACGGCTTCTGCGGTGAAGGCACCCGACACCAGATCGGACAGGAAGAGGATCTCCGACCGGACGTCGAGCCGCTTTCCGATCATGTACGTGACCTCTGCGATGACGAGCTGCGGCACCACGAGCGGACCCGGATGGTTCTCGATGAATGCCCTGCACGGCCCGTGATGGGCGTCGTCAGCATCGATGTAGGCGTACAGGGGACCAGCGTCGACGACGACGATCCGGTCAGGCACCGGACGCTTGGTCGCGCTCGTAGTCGGCGTTCAGGAGCTCGGCGAGGATCTCCTCGAACCGCTCTGATGTATCCGTGTGGCCACTGCGTCCGGCCGCAACAGCGTTGAGCTTTCGCCGGCCCCGCTGGTGCGGCAGGTGCGACTCGATGGCCTCCCGCGTCCATTCCGACAATGTCAGGCCCCGCCGGGCGGCCTCGTCGCGCATGGCGCGATCGAGTTCCTCGGGCAGCTTCACGGTCGTCCGCTTCACGTATGCCAGCATACCCAACGCCAACGAGCCGTCCGCCAAGAGCACCACTGCCCGTCAGAGCTTCGCGCACACAGGTAGGGGCGGGCGAGGATCAAGGCCGCCAGCGTGAGGGCGATGCCGAGGAACACGGGCGCCAGGTGCCAGAAGTCGGTGTAGTGGATGACGCCGTGCACCAGGGCCGCGGGCAGGAAGCCGGCCGTTGCGGCGAGCGCCAGCGTCCACCACACCCATGACTCGCCGCGGCGCCATCCCCACGCGCTCAGCAGGGTGATCGCGACGGCCGCGGACATCAGTGCCCCGCCGAAGCCCGCCCGGTCGTGGGCGATGAACGGGAGCAGCCGGGGATTCGCGGCGCGCAGCGCGTCCGGGTCGATGCCCAGGAACACGACGTCGCTGGGCACGAACACGCCGGTGAGACCGACCAGCGACACCACCGCGCCGCCGACGAACAACCCGATCCCGGTGCACACCATCAGCAGCTGACCGACCAGCGCCCTGCGCCGCTCGCGTTCGGGCCCCTCCGGCCGGACCACCCACCGGGGTCGGTCCGGGGCGCGTCGGGTGGCGAGCAGGAACATCGGGAACAGCACGACGGTCACGGCCGTGTGGAGCGGCTCCACGAAACCGGAGCCGAGGAAGTAGAGCAGCGAGGCGAACCCGATCCAGCCGGACGCGAGGTAGACCTCACGGGCCCACGGCCAGCCCCGCCGGACGCCGCCGACCGCGAGGCCCGCGTAGAGCACGCCGATCGCGATCATCGTGCCGGCCATGGTGATCCGGTCGTGCTGCAGGAAGTGCACGAGGTCGTGGTCGAGCGCGTGCAGCTGATCGAGGTCCATGCCGAGGAAGTCGCGGTTGTACCACAGCAACACCGGTCCGAGCGTGATCACGGTGGCACCCACACCGGCGACGATCATGGCCACGCCGACCAGCAGGCCCCAGCACCACGGCGGCCATCGACGAGGGTCGCGGCCCGCGGCGGGCACCGGTGCGCCGGTGGGGGTGGCGGCCTCGGTCACCCTCGCGAACCAGCCCGGCCCGGCCTCGACCAGTACCGACGGGGCGGCCAGCACCGTGGTGATCGGGTCGGCCAGCACCTCGACGGCCGGGGCGACCAGCGTGGACGTCACGTGGACGACGTTCGGCTCCGGGCCAGTGCAGATCGCGTCGACGTCGGCTGCGAGCGCGGCCGCCACCGCCGGCACGTCCGATCCGACGACCAGCGGGACACGTCTGCCTGCGGCGGCCTCGCGGACTGCGGGGACGTCGGCGAGGCGCGCCGGGGTGACCCAGATCAGTCCCGCGCCCAGCAACGGCAACGCGCGCACCGCGTCCCGCACGACGGACGGCGGCACCACCGCGCCCAGCCTGGTGCGCACCGGGACGCCGACGACGGAACCGGCCAGGTGCGCAGGTGGGTGCCGGTGGCCGAGCAGCCCTGCGATCAGCCGCCCGCCGCCGGGCAGCGACCCGACCGCGGCCGTGGCCCGGAGGGCGGTGCGCTGGAACCGACGGGTGCCGAGCAGGGTGGGGGCGAGGCCGCGCGCCGGGTGGTAGGTCCAGTCCGGCATCAGAGTTCCGCCACGTCCGGTGTCCAGCCGAGCACGGGCGCCATGGCGCGCAACGTCGCGCGGGCAGGAGTGAGCCGGACACCGAGGTCGCGGATCGACGCGGCCGGCGGCCAGGACCACTGAGCGACGGCAGCCAGCCGCGCGGACCGGCGCACGATCGACTGTGTGCGCGGCCGCCGCGCCAGGTCGCACCGCACCAGGGCGGCCTCGACGTCCGCTGTCGCGTCCAGGCAGGACGCCAGCGTCACCGCGTCCTCCAGCGCCTGGCACGCGCCCTGGCCCAGGATCGGGTTCATCGGGTGGGCCGCGTCGCCCACCAGCACGACCCGGCCACGCACGTAGGTCGGCAAGGACGGCATGTCGTAGATGTCGTGCTGGAGCACGGCGCCCACGGGCACGGCCGCGAGCAGCTCGGGGATCGGGTCGGGCCAGTCTCCGAAGCGGCGCCGCAGCTCCACGCCGCCACCGGACGCGCCGGCAGGCGTCGTGGCGGCGGCGAAGAGGTAGTACCGGGATCCGGGCAGCACGGTGCAGCCGATCCGTTCGCCGCGCCCCCACAGCACCGCGCCCTCGCCGCGCCGACCGGGCACCGGCGAGGTGATCGCGCGCCACGCGGTGCAACCCGCGTACCGCAGCTGCGCCGCGTTCGGCCACCACTGCGTGCGCAATGCGCTGTTCAGGCCGTCGGCACCCACCACGAGGTCTGCGCGCACTTGCCCGCCGCGGTGCTCCACCACCGCGCCGTCGCCGTCCTGCGACATCGCGACCGTCTCGCTGTTCGGCAGCAGCGCCGAGGGCGGCAGGGCCGCGGCAAGGGTCCGCACGAGGTCCGCGCGGTGCACGACCACGAGCGGCCAGCCGTGCCGTCGTTCGATCTCGGCGTTGCTCGTGCGGGTCAGCCATCGGCCGGCGCGGTCGCGTACGCCACCGGCCGCCTCCACCGCGCCGAGCGCGCGCACCTGCTCGGCCAGGCCGAGCGCGGCGAGTGCGCGCATCGCGTTCGGCCACAGCGAGAGGCCCGCGCCGATCTCGGTGAACTCCGCAGCCCGTTCCAGCACCACGACCTCTCGGCCGCGCCGGTGCAGGGCCACCGCCGCGGCCAGCCCGCCGATCCCGCCACCCACGACGACGATGCGCCCGGTCATCTTTCCCCCAGTTTGAGCGAGTGCTCAAGGAGGAAGTTAGCCGCGTTTGAGCATTCGCTCAAACGACGCGGATCTGCTGCTTCCCGTCCCGGTCCCGGACGGAGACGCCATGCGCCCGGAGCTGCGCGCCGAGGTCTGCGGCGGCGACGGTCTCCTTCCGCTCCAGCGCGCGACCGCGCTCGCGCAGGAGCGCATGCGCCGCGGCGGGAACGTCGGGGCGCCCGTCGGCCCAGATGTCGAAGCCGGCGCTGTAGCGCGTGTCGGCGCGCCATGGATACCCGTGGTCGACGAAGGCGGCGCGGAGCCGGGCCGCGGACAGGTCGGAGACCTTCTCGCGGTCGAGCTCGGCGCCGCGGGCGTCGAGGAGCACGAGGTCGCGGCCGTCGCGCAGCACGCCGCTGATGTCGGCGCGGTCGAGCCAGCGGGCCCGGTCCTTGGCGGCGATCTGGACGTGGTCGCCGTCGACGGTCACCTCCGGGCTCTCCTCCTGCGCGGCCCCGGCCAGACAGACACCGGCGACGAGCCCGAGCACACCCGTCACCAGCACCGCCCAGCCGGTGGGGAGGTTGGCCAGCAGCTTCAGCGGCCCGGGCGCGCCGTCGACGGCGGCCAGCAGCCAGCGCACGACCGGCGCGACGACGAACCCGGCGCCCACCCCGGCCGCGGTGACGAGTGCGGCGAGCCCCCACGGCACCACCGGCGGCATGCGGACGGTGACGGCGGCTCGGGTGGTCGGCTCGGTCATGCTCTCTCCCCCTCGGACGGAGCTGTGAGGTAGCCGCGGACGATGCGGCGGATGTGCGGTGCGGGATCGCGGCCGGGTTCCGCGACGAGGAAGGCCGCGTCGACGACGGACTGGATCCACGTGGCGGTTTCTGCGGCCTGCTCCCCCGCCAGGTCGGCGGCGATCTCACCGGCGGCGGCGGCGCGGCGCACCAGCGCCTCGAGCCCGGCTCCGCGCACGGCGGTGACGCCGCCGATGATCTCCTGCAGCTGCTCGTCGCGGTCGATCACGCGCAGCAGCTCGACCATCAGACCGGCCGCGCCGGGCCAGCTCGCCTCCGCGGCGAGCTCCTCGACCGTCGCCAGGATGCCCGCGAGAGCCGACGGGCTG
Organism: uncultured Actinomycetota bacterium; assembly: GCA_963727745.1. Taxonomy (GTDB): domain Bacteria; phylum Actinomycetota; class Actinomycetes; order Mycobacteriales; family Pseudonocardiaceae; genus Pseudonocardia. The sequence continues at coordinate 1,080,294 of CAVSHL010000013.1, read as the reverse complement.
TCGGCGTGCCGCTGCACCTGCTCGTGCGCCAGCGGGAGATCGGCCGCGAAGATCGCGCGGAAGATCGCCTGCTTGTCGGGGAAGTAGTAGAAGACGCTGCCGGAGCTGATGCCGGCGGCGCGGGCGATGTCGGCGGCCGTGGTGCGCTCGAACCCGCGGCGCGCGAACAGCTCGGCGGCAGCGGCCGTGATCTGGGCGCGACGGGCCGCGGTGCGCTCGGGATCAACGCGGCGGGCCACGTCAGCGGTCCGGCCGGTCCGTCGGTGCCACCAGCGCCCGGTACCGCTCGGCGACGGCGTGGAACGCTTCCTTCGCCACCCACGGGGATCGTTCGTCGGCGACGGCGACGAGCCCGAAGCCCGCCCGGTCGAGGTCCTGCCGCGGATCGTCGGACCGGCGATAGCTGCGCATGGCGAAGGTGAAGGCGAAGCAGCCGGCCACGCCGGCGGCGGCGTACAGGTCGACCAGGTCGCCGAGGTAGCGGGCCTGCACCGACTCGTCGCGCGGATGGCCGTCGCGGACGAACGGCGGATCGGCGAACCAGTTGACGATGCGGAACGAGCCCGGCCCGCGCCGATCGGCTCCGGTGAAGGCACCGCACCCGAACTCGGTGACGACGACGGGCTTGTCGTGGCTGCCGACCAGGTCGCGCACCCGGCGGGCGTAGCCCGCGTGATCGGTGCCCGTTCGGTAGAGCGAGACACCGACGAAGTCGAACCGCCGCCAGTCGACCTCCTCCCATCCGGCTGCGCCGTAGCCGATCGGACCGTGGAAGGCCCGGGCGGCGACGGCGTGTGCGCGAGCGAGCAGCTCGTCGAGCCTGCGGGTGATCCGGGCACGCAGGAGCCGCCCGGCCCGCAGGATGATCATCAGCCGCAGGTAGGACCAGCTTCCGGGGACGATGCCGGGAGTGGTGTGCGAGAACTCGTTGCCGACCAGCAGCGTGACCCGGCCGGGATGGCCGGCACGCAGCCGTTCGGCTGCCGCCGCGACGTCGGCGAGCCGAGCCAGCACCTCCGCCACCGGTCGGTCGGTCGGGTTCGGCCGGATCCAGACGTCCAGCCCGGCCTCGACGACGGCCTGCGCGGCGCGGTCCAGGTGCGCCGCATCGTCGCCGATCAGCATCACAGCCGTGCAGTGCAGCTCGTCCCGGATCGCGGCGAGATCGCGCCGCAGCTCGTCGTCCGGTACCCCTTCGATCAGGTAGGACACCCCGCGGACGGGTTCGGCTCCGGTCACGTCGGCCAGCCTAGCAAATTCTTCGACTGACTGATCAGACTATGAATTCGCTTACGCGACACCGAGCGTGAGCGTCGCCTGGAACGCCTTCGACGAGTTCGCCCCGAACTGCTGGTCGTTCACGGTGGCGGCCATCGCCATGCCCGAGGTGTAGGCGATCCGCATGCTCACGGACTGCCCGGAGACGGTCAGCTGCCCCGTCACCTCGGCGTTCTGCGTGCCCGTGTTCCCGGTGCGCGAGCTCCATGAGGCGTCGAACGTGCCGTCGCCGTCGATTCGGCCGGACAGCGTCGGGTAGCCGTCGGGCTGGCGCATGACGAACGAACCGTCCGCACCGACGGCGAAGACCGTGCGGCCCAGCCTCGCGAGCGACGCCTGCTTCCACGACTCCTGGCCCGCGACCCACGTGAACTCCGTGATCCCGGTCGGGGTGAGCGTGAACGACGAGGGTGTGGCGGCGGTGCTGCTCGGTGCGGCGGCGTTCGCGACACCTGCACCCGCCAGGGTGACGGCGACGCCGGCGAGCAGTGCGATGGCGGCGCGGGCGAGGATGGTGATCATTTCGCTGGTCCTTCCGAGGGGTCATCCGGTGCTGTGACCAGCTTCTTCGCATCGGAGACCCGCGGTAATGACCGTGCGCGCCATGCTTGGGTGCCCGGTGGGGGTGACAGTTCTGTCACCCTGACGGGAATGGTCAGGCGAGGTCGGCGACGCTCACGGAGCCGCGGCGGATCGCCTCGTTGGCGAGCTGGACGCGCCGGCGCCCGCACTCGTCGGAGTGCAGCGCGAACTTGTCGTAGAGCCGCAGCAGGTGCTGCTTGACGGCCGCTTCCCCGACGACGAGCTCCTCGGCGATCGCCTTCTGCGACGCGGGCTCGGTGAACGGGCTGCCGCTGCTGATCACCGGGCGGCACAGCGCCACGAGGACGTCCCGCTCGCGGGGCGTCAGTGCGGGCGGCTCCGGCCCGGCCTGCGTGGCCGCCGTCTCGGCCTCGACGGGTTCGTACGAGCGGAACACGACGACGTAGTCGCCGAGGCGCACCTCGTCGCCGTCCCGCAGCACGCGCAGGCCGATCACGGGCTGCCCGGCCACCGTGGTGCCGACGGTGCTGCCGAGGTCCTGGACGCCCCACGCGCCCGCGATCCGTTCGAAGCGGGCGTGCCTGCGCGAGACGGACTTCTCGCCGGCGTCGAGCGTCAGGTCGCACTCCGGGTGCCGGCCGACCGTGAGCTGGTCGCGGTCGAGCGGCACCATGTCGGTGCGGCCCGCCCGCCGCAGCTGCAGGAACGCGGTCATCAGGAACCCCCTGCGGTGGGCAGCCGCCAGTACCGCAGCCCGGTGACCGACACCTGTCCCGTGCCGTCGTCGGACTTGAGCTCCAGGCCCGGGATGGTCGGCGCGGTGGGCACGCGGTCGTCGGTGACGGTGGCGGCCTGCACGCCGTCGAGGTACATGGCCAGCTGCGTCCGGTCGACCTGGAGGGTGACCTCGACGGTGCGACCCGACTGCATGTCGGGGACGGGCACGGCGGGCGTGAGGTCGGTGAACTCGCCGTTCTCGTAGCGGGCGAACGTGGCTGTGCCGGCCGCGGTCTGCAGGCACCAGTACCAGGCCAGCTTGCGTGGTTTGGCCCAGCGCAGGCCCAGGCACTGCCGCACGTCCGAGCCGGGTCGGACGGACATGTCCAGAGCGACGACGTAGGTGGTGAGGCGAGCCTGGGCGTCGATCTGCGCGTAGACGTAGCCGCCGGGTTGGGTGGCTTCCATGCGCAGTGCCCCCGCGTCGTGGCTGAGCTTCGACGAGGTGGGATCCAGGTCCGTGCCGGGCGAGTCGACGAAGCCGGTGCCCGCCGTGTCGAACGGGGCCGAGTAGAGCTGCTCGCCGACCGGAACGGGCGGCGTGCGCGTGCCCGGAACCACGACCGCAGCGGACGTGGATGGTGCTGCAGCGGCGGTCGGAGTGGCGGTCGGAGGGGTCGCGGCGACGTTCGCCGTGGAGGCGTTCAGCGCGACGCTCCGCACCAGCACCCCGCCCCCGACGAGGAGCGCCACCACCAGGGCGGCGACCAGCCACGCCGAGTGCCGACGGGGCGGCGCCGCGACGTCGGGTCGCCCGTCGAGGGTCGTGCCGGAGCGGGGCGCGGGGATCGTGGTGGCCTCGGCGAGCGCGTCGGCCGAGCCCGTGTCGCCGGGCGCGCCGGCACCGAGCGCCGCCGCCAGTGCGGTGACGAACTCGCGGCCCGAGCCGTGGCGGTCGACCGGCCGCTTGGCCAGCGCCCGCTCGAAGACGGCGTCGACGGGGCCGGGCAGCTCGGGACGGCGCCCGCTCGCGGCGGGCGGCGGGGACATCGCGTGGGCGTTGCCGACGGTCGTGCGCCCACCGGACGGGAACGGCGGCGCCCCCGTCAGCATCTCGAACGCCACGCAGGCCAGCGAGTACAGGTCGCTGCGGTGCCCGGCCCGGCCGTCGCGCTGCTCGGGCGCCATGTACAGCGGTGTGCCGCGCACCTCGGGGCCCAACGTCAGCGACGTGGCGTCGGCGAGCGCCTTGGCGATGCCGAAGTCGGCCAGGTACGGCCGCTCCGCGGCGTCGAGCAGCACGTTCGCGGGTTTCACGTCGCGGTGCACGACTCCGTGGGCGTGTGCGTGGTCGAGCGCCTCGGCCACCCTCGCCAGCAGCCGCAGCGCCCGTTGGGGTGCCAATGGCCCCTCGGCGAGGACGTCGCGCAGCGTGCGCGTCTCCAGCAGCCGCATGGCGAGGTACGGCCGTCCGTCGGCGCCGGTGCCCGCGTCGTGGATCGGCACGATGCCGGGGTGCTCCAGGTCGCGCATGATCGCGGCCTCGCGCAGGAACCGGGTGACGACCTCGGGTTCCTCCGCCATCTCGTCGGAGAGCACCTTGAGCGCCACGGAACGGTCCATGCGCAGCTGCCGTGCGCGGTAGACCACACCCATGCCGCCGCGACCGAGGAGCCCCTCGATCTCGAAGTCGCCGACAGTGGTGCCCGTGTCGAGAGGACCCACACCCATACCCCTGCCGACCATCTCCGCTGGACGGTCAGGTGCTCGCCGCGCGCCTTTGGTTCGTTACGCCGCGTGCCGGCCCACGAACGCCAGCGCGTCCGGCAGCACCCGCTGCCAGAACGAGTCGTCGTGCGCCCCGGGATCGATCACCGACGGGTCCGGCCGGGCGCCCGCGATGAACCGCCGCGCGGCCGGCACGAACGGGTCGTCCTTCCCGATCCAGAGGCCCACCGGGGTGCCCGCGATCTCGGGGAGGTGGCGCAGCGGCTCGTCCGCCGCCCATTCGGCCTCGTCGGCGAACGCGTTCCGCGCCCGGGCGTCCGGCCAGCTCAGGAACAGTGCCGGGCTCAGCAGTGCGACCGCGCGCAGCTCCCTGCGCACGCGGGCGAGCCGCAACGACCCGAACCCGCCCATCGAGATCCCCAGCGCCGCCACCGGCGCGCGCCCGATCCAGCCCGGCAGCTCGTCGGTCAGCATGCGCAACGCGTCGTCATCGGGACGGGCGGTGAAGTAGCCGGCGCCGCAGTCGACCGCCACGGCCGCGAACGGCGGCACCCCACTGTCCCGCACGGCGGTGAGGAACTGCGGCACACCGAGATCGACGAAGCTGCGGGCCGTGCTGCCCCGCCCGTGCAGCATCAGGCAGACGGGCAGGTCGCCGGACACGCCCTCGGGCCGCATCGTGATGACGTCGACGTCGCGCTGCCGCGCGGCCGAGGTCCGCTGCTCGATGGTCACCGGTCCCGGCGGCGCCGACGGCACCCCAGGAGCAGGCGCAGGCGCACACCCGCCGATCCCCAGCAGCGCCGCACCGGCGAGCACCGTTCGTCGACCGACCATCACCACAGCGTGCCAGCGTGCAACCCCGCGAACGGTCCGCGCCGTCCTTCCCGCATGGGGCGCATCCGCACGGCCGCCGTCGCGCTGGCGGCGTTCACGCTGCTCGGCTGCGGTACCACGACCGGGCCGCCGGTCGCGCCCGCCGGCGATCCGGTGCCGGCCGACGTCCTGCGGCTGGAGGCCCAGGAGTACGGCCGGCACGGCGTCGCGGCGCTCTCCACCGATGCGGTGTCGTTACGGGCGTTCGCCGGCTGGTTCGGCCGGTCGGACCAGTTCACGTCGAGCGACGATCCGGCGGTCCCGCAGCCGGGGCGCACCCTGCTCGCCGTCGGGGGTGACACCGGTTGCCGGCTGAGTTCGGGGGTGGAGGTCCGGCGCGTCGGCGACGACCTGCGCGTCAGGTTCACCGGCGGCACCGCCAGCCAGACCTGCACACGCCCGTTCGGCCCGATCGCCCTGCTCTCGGTTCGGACCGAAGCCGTCGCCGGGATCCGCACGGTCAACGGCGAGCCGCCGGTCGCGGCATCCGGGCCGGGTGTGCTGACGGGTTTCGTCCGGCTGGAGAGCGGGCTGTCCGCGGCCGTCGAGATCGGCCACGGCGACGCTGCGCTCACCGAGCGCGTGCAGCGCAACCGCGACGCCCGGGCTGCGCTCACCCGACCGGCGCAGCCCGGCACCCGCGTGTTCGCCTTCGTGCTCACGGGGTGTCGCGAGACCGGCGCGGTACTGCTGGTCGGCGATCACCTGATCGCGGAACCGGCCGGCGGGGAGGGCGTGACCTGCTATCTCCCCGAGTTCTACCTGGCCGTCTTCGAGCTGCCGGCCGATCTCGTGCCGGAACCGTTGGTGCTCGGAGACTGATCGGGGACCGGGCCGGAGGGCGAGCTACCCTCGCGGGACACCCGCCTCGTGCTGCGCGACAGAGCGCCCCGCGGTAGGACGGTAAGGGTGCCGCCGCCCATCCCCGCCCGGTAGGAATCGCGATACCTCCATGTCGATCGACAACGAGACCACCGCCCCCGCGCACTCCGCGAGCGACCCGCAGCTGGAGACGTCGTCCGACGACTACGGCCACGCCAGAACCCTCGAGATCGAACCCGAGTGGTTCAAGAAGGCCGTCTTCTACGAAGTCCTCGTCCGCGCGTTCTACGACTCGAACCGCGACGGCACGGGTGACCTGCGCGGCCTGACGGAGAAGCTCGACTACATCCAGTGGCTCGGCGTCGACTGCATCTGGCTGCCGCCGTTCTACGACTCGCCGCTGCGCGACGGCGGCTACGACATCCGCGACTTCCGCGCGGTGCTGCCCGAGTTCGGGACGGTCGACGACTTCGTCACCTTCCTCGACGAGGCGCACAAGCGCGGCATCCGCGTCATCACCGACCTGGTCATGAACCACACCTCCGACACCCACATGTGGTTCGAGGAGTCGCGGCGCAATCCCGACGGGCCCTACGGCGACTTCTACATGTGGGAGGACGACGACTCCCGCTACCCCGAGGCGCGGATCATCTTCGTCGACACCGAGGCGTCCAACTGGACCTACGACACGGTGCGCGGCCAGTTCTACTGGCACCGGTTCTTCTCCCACCAGCCCGACCTGAACTACGACTGCGAAGCCGTGCAGGACGCGATGCTCGACGTGCTGCGGTTCTGGCTCGACCTGGGCATCGACGGGTTCCGCCTCGACGCCGTGCCCTACCTGTACGCCCGCGACGGCACGAACTGCGAGAACCTGCCGGAGACCCACACGTTCCTCAAGCGCACCCGCAAGGTGATGGAGGACGAGTACCCGGGCCGGGTCATGCTCGCCGAGGCCAACCAGTGGCCCGCCGACGTCGTCGAGTACTTCGGCGATGCCGAGGTCGGTGGCGACGAGTGCCAGATGGCGTTCCACTTCCCGTTGATGCCGCGCATCTTCATGGCGGTGCGTCGGGAGAACCGGTTCCCGATCTCGGAGATCCTGGCGCAGACGCCGCCGATCCCGTCCGGCTGCCAGTGGGGCATCTTCCTGCGCAACCACGACGAGCTGACGCTCGAGATGGTGACCGACGAAGAGCGCGACTACATGTACGCGGAGTACGCCAAGGACCCGCGGATGAAGGCCAACATCGGCATCCGCCGCCGGCTGGCGCCGCTGCTGGAGAACGACCGCAACCAGCTGGAGCTGTTCACCGCCCTGCTGCTGTCGCTGCCCGGCTCGCCCGTCCTCTACTACGGCGACGAGATCGGCATGGGCGACAACATCTGGCTCGGTGACCGCGACGCGGTGCGCAGCCCGATGCAGTGGAGCCCCGACCGCAACGCCGGGTTCTCCACCAGCGACCCGGGCCGGCTCTACCTGCCGCCGATCATGGACCCGCTCTACGGGTTCCAGGCCGTGAACGTGGAGGCGCAGCTCAACTCCACCACGTCGCTGCTGCACTGGACCCGCCACATGATCGAGATCCGCAAGCGCCACACGGCGTTCGGGCAGGGCTCCTACGCCGAGCTGGGCGGCTCGAACCCGTCGGTCCTCGCGTACGTGCGGGCCGGCGCAGGTGACGACGACGACGTCGTGCTGTGCGTCAACAACCTGTCACGGTTCCCCCAACCGGTGGAACTCGACCTGTCGCCGTGGAAGGGTGGCACCCCACACGAGCTGACCGGAGGCGTGCCCTTCCCCCGCATCGGCGAGCTCCCCTACCTGCTCACCCTGCCCGGGCACGGCTTCTACTGGTTCTCGATCAGCCCTGCGGAGGACTCTGCGTGAACCCGGACGTGACGCTGCACGAGGTGCTGCCCCGACTCCTGCCCGACTGGCTGCCCACCCAGCGGTGGTTCGCCGCGAAGGGCCGTGCGATCGCGGCGGTGTCGGTCGCATCCGTCACCCCGCTGCGCACCGGGGACAATCCCTTGCTGGACCACGTGCTCGTCGCCGTCGCGTTCGACGACGGCGGGCCCGTCCAGCACTACCAGCTCTACCTCGCCCGCGACGCGTCGCCGCGGGGCGAGTTCGAGCACGTCACGATCGGTCCGGTCGATGACCGGGTCGCCTACGACGGGCTGTGGGATCCGCGCGTCTCCGAGTGGCTGCTCGCCGCGATCCGCGACGGCGTCACCGTCGGGGACGTGCGGTTCGTGGCCGAGCCCGACGCGGAGATCGCCGAGGTCGGCCCGGGTCGCGTGCTGGGTGTGGAGCAGTCCAACACGTCCGTGTCGTGGGGCGACCGCTCGATCCTCAAGACGTTCCGGCTGGTCCAGCCCGGGGTGAACCCGGACCTGGAGATGCACCGGGCGCTGCGGTCGGTCGGCAGCACCGAGGTGGCGGCCCTGCAGGGCGCCGTCGAGGGCGTGCTGCACGGCGAACCCGTCACGCTGGGGATGCTGCAGGACTTCGCGGCCAACTCCGCCGACGGCTGGTCGATGGCGCTGGCGAGCGTGCGCGACCTGCTCGCCGAGGCCGACCTGCGGGCCGCCGAGGTCGGCGGCGACTTCGCCGCCGAGTCGTCCAGGCTCGGCGAGACGATCGCCGTCGTCCACGCCGAGCTGCGCGAAGCGCTCGGGGAGAGCTCGCGCGACGCCTCCGAGCTCGCCGCTGGGTGGACCCGGCGCCTGGACACCGCCGTCGCCGAGGTTCCCGCCCTCGCTCCGCACGCCGACGCGATCCGCGCGGTGTACGCCGCCGCGGCCGCCGCCGGACCCGTCACCACCCAGCGGATGCACGGCGACCTGCACCTCGGCCAGACCCTGCGCACCCCGCAGGGCTGGCTGGTGCTCGACTTCGAGGGCGAGCCCGCCGCCCCGCTCGCCGAACGCACCCGCCCCGACTCGGGCCTGCGCGACGTCGCAGGCATGCTCCGCTCGTTCGACTACGCGGCCTTCCACTCCTTCGCCTCCGAAGCCGAACCCGACCAGCAGCTGGTCTGGCACGCCACGGAATGGGCCGACCGCAACCGGGCGGCGTTCTGCGACGGCTACACCCTGCGAGCCGGCGCCGACCCCCGCGCCCACCACGGTCTGCTGAGCGCGTTCGAGCTCGACAAGGCCGTCTACGAGACGGTGTACGAGACCCGCAACCGCCCGTCGTGGGCACCGATCCCGCTCGGCTCCATCGCCCGGCTGACGGAGGCCCGGTAGGCGATCGGCGGCGGTCGGCGAGTCTCCCGTTCGGTTCGGCGAGTCTTGCGTTCTGATCGGCGAGTTCGCCGACTACCCGGATACGTTCACGACGGTGATCATCTGGCTCAACGGCGGGTTCGCAGCCGGAAAGACGACGCTGGCGCAGGAGCTGCACCGGCGGCTCCCGGACGCGCTCGTGTACGACCCCGAGGATGTCGGCCTCATGCTGTGGAAGTGGATGCAGCCCAACGACGACTTCCAGGACCTGCCGAGCTGGCGGGAGCTGGTCGTCGCGACGGCGCTGTCGCTGCGTAGGCACCACGCGCAGACGCTCATCGTGCCGATGTCGCTGGTCCGCGATGCCTACCGGGCCGAGATCCTCGGCGGCCTGGCCGACGCGGGCGAGGAAGTCCTGCACGTCTTCCTGGAGGCAGACGCCGGCCGGCTGAGGGAGCGGCTCAGCGCCCGACCGCCGGTCCCGGGAGATACTGAGTCAGGCGGGTCGGCCCTCGAATGGGCCCTGAGCCGTATGGATCCGGGCGCCGGCGCCCGCCAGCCGGACGGGACGATCGTGCTGCGCTCGGACCGGCTCACCCCGGCCGAACTGGCCGACGAGGTGCTGGCCGCAGTCCAGCAACGCACAGCAGCGCCGAAGATCGTCAGACCGTCCCGGTAGCCGGCTCGTAGCGCGCCTCGATGCACGGGGCGGGGTGCCGCCCTCGCTGTTGTTCATAGCAGGGAGCCACCCGGCTGACAGCGGTCGGATAAGCCCCAGGCCGATCCCGGCGTGCGACGATGCCGGCATGACCGGCCCCTCGATCGGTTCGCGCATCGCGACCCATCGGCGGCGGCGCGGGCTCAGCCAGGTGGCACTGGCCGGGCTCGTCGGCCGCTCGGAGTCGTGGCTGTCCCAGGTCGAACGCGGAGCGCGGACGGTCGACAGCCTGTCCGTCCTGCGCGAGCTGGCACGTGTTCTGCGGGTCGATCTCGACGACCTGGCCGGACCGGCACTGCCGAAGCCGCCGGTCGTGACCGACATCGCGACCGACCGACTCGATGCCGCCGAGACCGCGTTGTTCGGCCGGACGAACGTCGGCCGGGTGCCCGCCGGCCCGTCGCACATCGCCGAGCTGCACACGGCGTATCAGCGAGCCGACTACGCGGCAGTCATCGATGCGCTGCCCAGCCTCATCGAGGGCTTGGATCCGACAGCGCCACCGGCTCTGCTGGCTGCCGGGTACACCCTCGTCGCCAAGGGGTTCGCGAAGTTCGGATCCACCGAAGCTCAGGCCCTCGCGGCCGACCGCGCGTGGGCAGCCGCCGAACGCGGCGAAGATGCCCGCGACATCGGCGCGGCCGTGCGCGAGGTGGCGCGGGCCCTACACCGCGGTCCCCGGCGCGACCTCGCCGAAGCCCTGGCAGTCAGTACTGCGGAACGGATCGGCACGGCGGACGATCCGGCGACGATCAGTGTGTGTGGGTCGCTGTGGCTCCTCGCCGCGGTGATCGCGGCCCGCGACGGGAAGGCTGCGTCGGCCGCCCGACACCTGGACGGGGCATCGGTGCTCGCCAGGGCGCTGGGCGAGGATGCGAACCACTACTGGACCGCATTCGGACCGACCAACGTGGCCGTACACCGCGTCTCGGTAGCCGTCGAGCTCGGCGACGTCGAGGCTGCGGCTGCGGCGGCGGCCTCGATCGACGTGAACGCCATGCCCCCGGCGCTGCGCAGCAGGCGGACCCAGGTTCAGCTCGACCTGGCCTGGGCCCAGAGCCGGCGGCGCAACGACGCCGACGCGATCGTTGCGCTGCTCGAGGTGGAGCGCGCCGCGCCTGCGGTCACGCGCTACAACGCCGTCGCGGTCGACACGATCCGCGCGCTACTGGCCCGTGCGCGTGGCGCTCATCGTCAGGCCGTCGTCGGGCTCGCCGAACGGGCCGGGATCTCCGCATGAGTCCCGCCCTGACGCTGGTCGTCTGCGGCGCACCGCTGGCGTCGCGGTCGATGGAGATGGAGAGTGCCCTGGCCGATCGGGGTTGGGCCGTCACCACCGTCGTCTCCCCCGCTGCGCTCCGCTGGCGCCCAGCTCCCCCGGAACCGGCCCGCACGCCGCGACCGGACACCGTCCTGGCTCTGCCACTGACCTTCAACACGGCCAACAAGGTGGTCGCCGGGATCATGGACACGCCCACGTGCGGAGCGCTGTGCGACGCGCTCGGCACGGGCACGCCGCTGTTCGCGGTCACGATGGTGAACGACCGGCTGTGGGGCCACCCCATATGGCCTTCGACGCTGCACACGCTCACCACGGCCGGGGTGCAGTGGATCGACGCGCTCGGCGGAGCGGTCGAGCGCCCCGCGCCGGTGCCGTCCGGGACGGGCGATCAGCTGGTCGACTCCTTCGACGCCGCCGCAGTCGCTGCCGCGATACCGCTACCCACATCGGTGTGCGAGTAGTACGTAGGTGCGGGTCGACCGGCCGGCAGCACGGTCTCCTCCTTCCCGTGTCGACATTCGACGACCTCGCCGCTGCGCTCGCCGACAGCGCCCCGTCCGTCCGCCGGATACTCCTCGCCGCGCATCTTCCGCGCCCTGACGGGCGCTGCACCGTCTGCTCAGCGGGTCCCGGACGCGGCCACGTGCACTGGCCGTGCCGGCTCCGGCTGCTCGCGGAACAGGCCGACGTCGTGGTGACCGAGAGACGTCGACAGAGCCGGGGACCGGCCACTCGTGAGGCGGGCCGGGAGTGCCCTGAGAGGTGATCGTTCGTCCGTGCAATGCCGGTGAAATTTCCCCGGTCAGACTGTTGCGGACGGCACGACCGCCGTGCGGGGGAACGGGAGAAGACCATGATCGACGAGCAGCGTGCGCTTCCGGGGCGGGCACGATGAGGGCCGCCGGACGCGGCGTGGCCGCGATCGCGGCGCTGGCCCTGCTGGTCCTGCCGGCGTGCGGGCGCGGCGAGCAGGGACGCGCCACCCCGGCGAACGCCCTCGGCGCACCTACTCCGGGGACGTCCGGAATCGCTGCCGCGGGTGGTGGCATCGCGTCGGTGTCGTCGGGTGTGCAGGTTCGGCTGGACAACGTGCGGCTGGTCCGCTCGGGCACCGCCGATCTCGTGATGCAGTTCGACTTCGTCAACACCGGCGACGATCCGGTCGCCCCGTCCACCCTCGGCATGGACTCGCTGACGCACGTCGTCGCGTTCCTGATCGATCTGCCGCGCGGCACGGGCTACGCGACGCAGCGGGCCGTGGAACAGAACACTGACATCGACTTCTCCCGGGCGGGTCAGGCCCGGGTGAGTGCCAGCACCGGCGTGGACGTGAAGGCCGGCGCGTCGAGCACGGTCACGCTCGTCTACCCGGCGCCGCCTGCCGAGACGACGTCGATGCTGTTCGTGGCCGACGGGTTCGTCCCGACGGAGATCCCCGTGCAGGCCGAAGGGGCGGCGCCGCTGAAGGACGATCGGGCGCTGCACGAGACCAACGTGGCATTCGACGAGCAGTTCCAGCCGGTGCAGCCACTGGTCTGCCCGGTCGAGGGCGCGGCGAAGCCCGCCGGTCCGGCGGCTCCGGTGTCGTTCCGCCTGCCCAGCGACGCCCTGTTCGCGTTCGGCAAGGCCGACCTGTCGCCGGCCGCGAGCGGCGCCATCGACGCGCTCGCCAAGCAGGTGACGGCGACGTCGGGCACCGTCACGATCGAGGGTCACACGGACGCGGTCGGGTCCGACGCCGACAACCAGAAGCTCTCGGAAGCCCGCGCGGCGACGGCCAAGGCCGCGATCGCAGCCAGGCTCGGCAACGGGTTCACCTACCGGACGGCGGGCTTCGGCGAGACCAAGCCCGTGGCGTCGAACACCAAGCCGGACGGCAGCGACGACCCCGACGGGCGCGCGCAGAACCGCCGGGTCGAGATCACGGTGGCCGCCGGGGCCGCTGCCGCGGACGAACCGCCGCCGGCCCGTGACGAGCCGAACTTGGAGCTGGAGGGTTCTGCCATCAAGCCGCAGGTGCGCAGCGTCACCGCGCTCGCGGGGTACACGCTGGCCCAGGTGGCGATCACCAACACCGGGAGCGAGAAGAAGGCGCTCGGCTTCCTCAACGACCCGAACCGCAACGGCGTGAGCGGGATCCGCGCCGACACCGGCGGTGAGCTGAGCATCAACCTCAGCACCGGGTCGCAGCTGCGCGGCTGCCTGTTCACCCCGTCCTGGTGGGGAGTGCTGGAGAACGGCAGCGGTGAGGACGACGTGCCCGCCGGCGGCACGGTGATCCAGTGGGCACTCTTCGGGGCGGTGCCGCCGGAGCAGAAGTCCGTCACGGTCGGGGTCGGCGGCTTCGCCAAGCCCCTCCCGGCACAGCTGACCAGCAGCTAGCGGGTGATCTTCGGCCGGGCGGGTGGATCGCCCGCCCGGCCGGGCGTGGGATGCCCCACAGCACTACGGTTGCCCGGTGGATGGCGAGGACACCAGTACCCAGACGATCGATCCCTGCCCGCCCGACCCCAGCACTGTCGACAAAGTGCTCGGCGGTGCGCACCACGATCCGCACTCCGTCCTCGGGGCGCACCCGCACCCGTACGGCACGGTCGTGCGGGTGCTGCGCCCGCACGCCGACGAGGTCCACGTGGTCCGCGAGGGCGGTGAGGGCCACCCGCTCGTCCGCGTCCACGAAGCGGGCCTGTTCTCCGGCGTCGTCCCGGGGCCGCCGGCGGACTACCGGTTGGCCGTGCGCTACGGCGAGCGCGTCGACATCGTCGACGACCCGTACCGCTGGCTGCCCACGCTCGGCGAGATGGACCTGCACCTGATCGGCGAGGGCCGCCACGAACGCCTGTGGGACGTCCTCGGTGCACACGTGCGCACCTACGACACCCCGGCCGGGGCGGTCACCGGCACCAGCTTCGCGGTGTGGGCGCCGAGCGCGCAGGGCGTGCGCGTCACCGGCGACTTCGACGGCTGGAGCGGCTGGGCGCACCCGATGCGGGCACTCGGCTCCGCGGGCGTGTGGGAGCTGTTCGTGCCCGGGATCGAGGCCGGCACCCGCTACAAGTTCCGCGTCCTCGGCCAGGACGGGCAGTGGCGCGACAAGGCCGACCCGATGGCGTTCCGCACCGAGATCCCGCCGGCCACGGCCTCGATCGTCGACGCGGTGGAGCACGAGTGGGGCGACGGCGAGTGGATGACCGCCCGCGCGCAGCGACAGCCGCACGCGCAGCCGATGAGCGTCTACGAGATGCACCTGGCCTCGTGGCGCCAGGGCCTGTCCTACCGCGACATCGCCCACCAGCTCGTCGAGTACCTGGACGACACGTCCTTCACCCACATCGAGCTGCTACCGGTGGCCGAGCACCCGTTCGGCGGTTCGTGGGGCTACCAGGTCACGTCGTACTTCGCCCCGACCGCTCGCTTCGGCGGCCCGGACGACTTCCGGTACTTCGTCGACCACCTGCACCAGCACGGCTACGGCGTCATCGTCGACTGGGTGCCGGCCCATTTCCCGCGTGACGAGTGGGCGCTGGCGAAGTTCGACGGCTCCGCGCTGTACGAGCACGCCGATCCCCGTCGCGGCGAGCAGCCCGACTGGGGCACGCTCGTGTTCGACTTCGGCCGGCGCGAGGTGCGCAACTTCCTCGTCGCCAACGCGCTGTACTGGCTGGAGACCTTCCACATCGACGGCCTGCGCGTCGACGCCGTCGCCTCGATGCTCTACCTCGACTACTCCCGCAAGGACGGGCAGTGGCTGCCCAACATCCACGGCGGCCGCGAGAACCTCGACGCCGTCGCGTTCCTGCAGGAGATGAACGCGACCGTCTACAAGAACCACCCCGGCGTCGTCACGATCGCCGAGGAGTCCACGGCGTGGCCGGGCGTCACCCGCCCCACGCACCTGGGCGGGCTCGGGTTCGGGTTCAAGTGGAACATGGGGTGGATGCACGACACGCTCGACTACATCGGGCGCGACCCCATCTACCGGGGCTACCACCACAACCAGATGACGTTCTCGCTGATGTACGCGTTCAGCGAGAACTTCGTGCTGCCGATCAGCCACGACGAGGTCGTGCACGGCAAGGGTTCGATGTGGGAGCGGATGCCCGGCGACGCCTGGAACAAGGCGGCCGGCATCCGCGGGTTGCTGGCGTACATGTGGGCGCACCCCGGCAAGCAGCTGCTGTTCATGGGCAGCGAGTTCGGGCAGCAGCGGGAGTGGTCGGAGCAGCGCTCGCTCGACTGGCACCTGCTGGAGGACCCGCTCCACGCCGGCATCAAGACGCTCGTCGGCGACATGAACCGGGCCTACCGCGACGCGCCCGCGCTCTGGACGATGGACAGCTCGCCCGAGGGCTTCTCCTGGATCGACGCGAACGACAGCGGCGGCAACGTGCTGTCGTTCCTGCGCCAGGGCGTCGACGCCGACGGCCGCCCGGTCGTGCTCGCGTGCATCGCGAACTTCTCCGGCGCCCCCAAGCCGGACTACCGCATCGGCCTGCCGTTCGGCGGGCGCTGGCGCGAGGTGCTCAACACCGACGCCGTCAGCTACGGCGGTTCGGGGGTGGGCAACCTCGGCGCCGTCGACGCTGAGGCACGGGTGTGGCACGGCCGGCCGGCGTCCGCGGTGCTGCAGCTGCCGCCGTCAGGGGTGCTGTGGCTGGCACCGGAGCCCTACGACGGCAACGTGAAGCGCAGTGCGGTGGCGGCCCCGGTCGCGTCGACCCCGGTGGAGACGGCCGACTCGGACGACCTCGCCGAGGAGGTCCCGGCGAGCGACGCGCCGGCCCGCGCCGACGCTGCCGCCGGGCTCACCTCCGACGAGCCCGTTCAGTCCGTTCCGTCGTCGGCGGCAGAACCGGCCGCCGACACCGCCGGTTCCGACGCGGGACCGCTGGGCTCGGCGGAGACCGCCGACCTCGACAGCGACCACCAGTAGCCGAGCAGGATCACGCAGTAGAGCGAGCGGGCGACCGCCGGACCGATCCCGTCCGGCGGCCACTCCGCGTTCCACGACACCGGGATCAGCGCCACCGCGAACGCGACGACCACGACGTTCGTCCGGCCGCGGGCCAGCAGGATCAGCATCCCCGGCCACAGCAGCATCAGGTAGTTGTGCCAGGCGATCGGCGAGAACAGCAGGCTCGCGGCGATCACCGCCCACATCGCGGTGCCCGTCGGATCGACGTCTGCGCGGCGGTGGCCCAGCCACAGCAGCGTGCCCACCAGCACGACAGCGCCGAGCAGCATGCCGGCGACGGCCGTGATCACCGGTGAGATCCCCGCGGCGTAGGCGAACCGCACGGCGAGCCCGGGGATCGAGGCGTTGTCGACGGTGTTCGGCACACCCTCGGTGAACGCGATCCGCAGCCATCCCCACGCGCTGGACGGGCCCGCGATCGCGACCCCGAGCAGGCTCGCCCCGGCCGCACCGTAGATCCCGGCGCGGAACTCGGGCCAGCGGCGCAGGACCGCGGGAAGCAGCAGGATCGGCGCCAGCGACGGCTTCAGCGCCACGGTGGCACCGAGCAGCACCGCACCGAGCAACGGCCGGTCGTGGCGCTGCGCGATCCACCCGGCGACCAGCCCGACCAGCAGCAACGGGTAGATCTGCCCGAGCACGAGCGTGCCGTGCACCGGCGACGAGGCGATGACCGCGACCAGCACCAGCGCGGTGGCCGTGTGCGGCAGCCGCAGCTCCCGCGCCACTGCCCAGATCGACCCGACCACCATCAGCAGCGTCAGCACCATCCAGATGCGGTACGCGGTGAGCGCGTCGAACGCGGCGAACGGCGTGAGCAGCACGGACAGCAGCGGCGGGTTGAGGTTGCGCAGCTTCGCACCGGTCGCGTAGATGTCGCCGCCCTGCGTGAGGGCGACCGCGGAGTGCCAGAAGGTGTCGAAGTCGACGTGCAGATCGCGCATGTCGGGCAGCGGCAACATCGTCACCAGCGCGTCGGGGTGCCGGACGGTGAGCACCACCGCCGCGACGAGTGCGGCCAGCACGACCACGGCGGCACCCACCCGGCCCACGACCGGCGGCAGCCCGGACTGCGACGGCCCGGACTGCGACAGCGCAGCGGCGAGCCGGCGGTCCTTCTGCGCGATGGCGTCCGGCGCGGTGTTGGGCGGCACGATGGTCGACGGTATCTCGCCTGCGCCTGCGCCGCGGCACCGGTCCCGCCGGCCGCACGCCATGATGGGCGCATGCACCGGGTGTCGCGGCTCGGCGCCGCGATCGCGGCGCTGCTCGTCGTGGTGCTGGCGGCCAGTGGCTGCGCCCAAGTGGTCACCGGGCGCGCAGTGGCCGCCGACGATTCCGGCGTCACCGTACCCACCCCGGTGCCGCTCACCCCCGGCGGCGACGTCGACCAGCTGAGCAGCGCGATCGCCGAGCAGGTCCAGACCTTCTGGCGCGCCGCCTATCCCGACGCGTTCGGCAAGCCGTGGCAGAACCTCGCGATCATGCGGTCGGTGCATCCGCGGGACTCGTCCGAGCAGGTGCCGCCGTGCGTCAAAGCCCTCCAGGACGTCGAGGCCCAGGCCTTCTACTGCCCGCAGGCCGATGCGGTGATCTGGGACGCGGACAAGCTGATCCCCCAGCTCGACCAGGACTTCGGCGCCCCGGGCGTGGTGGTCGTCATCGCCCACGAGATCGGGCACGCCGTGCAGAACCGGTTGGGCGTCCACGCTGCGGCCAGGACCGATCCGCAGAAGTACCCGACGATCCTGCTCGAGTCCCAGGCCGACTGCTACGCCGGTGTCGCGCTCGCCGCGTTCGCCGCACGTCCCGTCGGCGGCCTCCGCATCGGACCGGCCGAACGCGACGCCGCACTCCTCGCCATGATCGGCTTCAGCGACCCGCTGGGCGTGTCCCCCGGCGACGCCCGCGCACACGGCAACGCGTTCGACCGGGTCTCGGCGTTCCAGGACGGCTACCAGGGTTCGGCGAGCACGTGCGCAGCCATGTCACTGGACAACCGCGCGTTCACCCAGCGCCGGTTCAGCACCGCCCAGGACGCCGCGCGTCGCGGCGACCTGCCGTTGCGCCAGCTGCTGACGGCCGTCGACACCGACGCGCGGGCCTGGTTCGGCTCGCTCGCGCCGACGTACGCCCGCTCGTGGGCGCCGCCCCGACTGCAGCCACAGGCCTCCGCCGCCTGCCCGGCCGATGCGGCGCGAGCGCAGGGGCCGGCGAGCTTCTGTCCCGCCGACGGCAGCATCGCCGTCGACCCGACCGTGATCGCCTCGCTCCACCGGTCGATCGGGGACTACGCGGCCGGGATGGTCGTCGCCAGCCGCTACGGCCTCGCGCTGTGGACAGCGCACGGCGGCACCCCGACCGGCCCGGCGGCGGGCCGGGCAGCCATGTGCCTCGCCGGCTCCTACACGGCCCGGCTGGTGGACACCACGGGATCGTTCTCGCTCTCCCCCGGCGACCTCGACGAGGCGGTGCAGACGCTGGTCGCCGACACCTGGGCCGCCCGCGACGCCGCCGGATCAGCGGACCCGGCCGAGCACGGCTTCGATCGCGTCGCCGTGTTCCGGGAAGGTGTTCAGGGCGGCCCCGCGGCCTGTTTCAAGGCCTGACGGCCGCACCCATGGCAGGGACCAGGACGACGTCACACACCGAGTGTGGACGGCACACATGCTGCAGCGTGTGTGACGACCGCACTGGGTGTGTGACGTCGCACTAGGCCGCTCAGAACAAGGCGCGGGCCAGGCCTCGCCGGGCGGTGGCGACCCGGGGGTCGTCGGGCCCCAGGAGCTCGAACAGGCCGACCAGGTGCTGGCGGGCGCGTTCCCGGTCGTCGCCCGAGGTGCGCTGGACCAGCCCGAGGAGGCGCTGGAATGCGGGCTCCACCCGGTCGGTCGCGACCTCGGCGTCGGCGGCGGCGAGCTGCGCGTCGACATTGTCGGGGGCCGCGTCGGCCTTGGCGACGGCCATCGGATCGGCCTGCTCGGCACGGGCGAGGAAGCGCACCTGCAGCAGCGCCGCGGCAGCGTCCTCGTTGGCCGGCTCGGTGTCGAGGATCTTCTGGTAGGCCGCCTCGGCCGCGGCGTAGTCGCCCTGCTCGATGGCGTCCTCGGCAGCGGTGAACCGGGGATCCTCCGGCTCTTCGACGGGCTCGGCGGCGCCTGCGCCGCGCTCGGCCTCGGCGATGGCCGGCATCCGGTCGCGCAGCGCATCCAGCAACGCGCTGATCCACTGCTTGACCTGCGGCTCGGGCAGCGCCCCGTTGAACGCGTCGACGGGCTGCCCGCCCACGACCGCGATGACCATCGGGATCGACTGCGCCCCGAACAGCTGCGCGATCCGCTGGTTGGCGTCGACATCGATCTTGGCGAGGATCCAGGCCCCGTTGGAGGCTGCTGCCAGCCGCTCCAGCACCGGTGACAGCTGCTTGCACGGGCCGCACCAGTCGGCCCACAGGTCGACGATCACCGGCACCTGCAGGGACCGTTCGACGACCTCTGCCTGGAATGTCTGCTCGGTGACGTCGATGACGAACGCGCTGCCGCCTGCCGCGGCCGGGGGGCCGCCGGGGGCCGGCGGGCCCTGCTGGGCGGCGCGGGCCGCCGCGTCGGACCGGGCTTTCAGCGCGGACAGGTCGATCGCGCCGGCCATGGACGACGACAGCGCAGCCGACTGCGCGGCAGCCTGAGCACGCGCTCGAGGGTCAGGACGGGTCACAGGTTCATCCTGGCACGGCCGGTTGGCGGGTGCTCTGCCACTCTCCTGGGCCACCTCACCTGGCGGTCCTCAGCGGGCCGTCCCCGTCGAGCCCGATCGGGTTGACGGTCGGGAAGCCCCCGGCGAGCACTGCCGACCGCAACGGCAGGACGAGCTCGTGCAGCCGGTCGGCGGCAGCGTCGCCGACCGCGGCCCACGGCACCTCGGCCAGGTCCTCGGTGTGCGCCTCGATCTCGGCGCGCAGGTGCGCGCCGGCGGGCGTGAGCGCTGCTCCACCTGGCTCGACCAGGGCCCGACCGGCCAGCCGCACGGCCCCCGCCAGCCACTCGTCCTTCGTCCAGCCGCGCCAGGTCCGCCAGTTCTCCGGGTTGCGCACCGCCTCGTGCTCGACCGGTGCGCCGGCGGCCACCAGCACCAGCGACTCAACCGGATCGATCCCGTTGGTGAGCAGCGCGGCCACGTGCCCGTCGCCGCGAAGCTCCCGCAGGACGGTCTGGGCCCGCCACAGCGCCAGGTGCGGCTCCTCGGGCACCGGCAGCGCGGCATTGGCGGCGCCCAGCGCCCGTCCTGCTGTCGGCGCCGCGGCAGCCGCGGCCGTGGCGATCTCCGCGGCCTCGGCGAGGGCGGCGGACGCGATCACGTCGGCACCGAGCAACCGCCGCAACGCCACATCGACGGCCGCCAGGCGGGTCTCGACGAACCGTTCCGGCGCCGCCACCGCCCAGGCATCGGGCAGCGCCCTGGCCACGCGCGCAGGTGCGAAGCCGTAGAACAGCGCCGTGACGATCTCCGGCGCCACCGGCCCGAGCGGCGCTGCCCGCTGGGCGAAGTAGCCCATCCAGTAGCCCTTCGTGCCGAGCGCCGCGCAGTACTGCTGCGGCTCCGGCTCGAAGTAGGTGACGGCATGTATCGGTTCCAATGCCTGCCACATCCGACGTGCCCGGAGTTGTCGCTGGTCGCCGACCTCGTTGCGCACGGAGGGAGCCTAGGACCCGAATCGTCCGACGCGCCCACGTCACCCGATCCGGTAGCCGCCACCGGCGGAAACTCGACGGAGCGTGCACGACACGCCGTGACCGGGCGCCCGGTGGATCACCGGGATAGCGGAGCACCGCGGGCCACGAGCGGTTCGTTTCCCATACGAGAGTGACCATGAGGTCGCTCTGCGTACATGACCGCCCGGTGCTCGACAGCGCCACGTCCCGGAGGACGAACTCACGATGAGCCCCGACAACTCCGTCACCGACCGACTTCTCAACGAGGCCCGCAAGAAGACCGCGCGGCAGGAGAGTTCGACCGTGGGCAAGGTGGCCGTGGCACTCGGCGCGCTTGCCCTGCTCGCCAGCCCGATCTCGATCGCCGGCTGGATCCTCGGCCTCGCCGCCGTGGGCACCGGCATCTCGGCCGTGAACCGCCCGGCGAGCGCCAAGCTCGCGAAGATCGCGATCACCCTCGGGGTGGTCGCCATCCTGGTCGGCGTCTTCTTCTTCACGCTCAACATCGCCCGGCGCTGATCACCGGCGCTCCGCGACGACCGCGGACCGCGGCGAGCCCGACACTGGCACCCGGGCTCGCCGCGCTCGGCCCCAGAAGATGGCCCCAGAAGATGGCCGAGCAGGTCGCCGGATCAGGAGCCGTTGCGGCGCAACGCCTCCTCCACCCGTTCGACCTTGGCCGCGAGCTGGCCCGTCCAGCCCGGCCGGATGTCGGCCTTGAGCACCAGGCTGACCCGTGACGACCGCGCCTGCACGGCTTCGACGGCGCGCTTGATCACCTCCATCCCCTCGTCCCAGGTCTCGGCCTCGATCGTCGTGAACATCGAGGTGGTCTCGTTGGGCAACCCCGACTCGCGCACGACGCGGACGGCTTCGGCCACGGCGTCGCCGACGCCTGCTTGCGCACCGTCGGCCGGTGCGATGCTGAATGCGATGAGCATGCGGCCAGCCTGCCCGACGATCGGGATCCCGAACATCGACACTGCTAATGTCGCTGGTCGTGGCCCCGCGCGCTCCCCTGCCCTTCGATCCGATCATGCGAGCCGCCGAGCTGTGGGAGAAGCGGATCGGCCCGGCGCGGACCATGGCCGCCGTGACCAGCGTGATGCGCGCCCAGCAGATCCTGTTGAGCGCCGTGGACACCGCCCTGCGCCCGCACGGGCTCACCTTCGCCCGCTACGAGGCGCTGGTGCTGCTCACGTTCGCCCGGAGCGGCAAGCTGCCCATGCGGGTGATGGGTGAGCGGCTCCAGCTCCATCCGACGAGCGTGACCAACATCGTGGATCGACTGCAGGCCGACGGCCTCGCCCGGCGGACCCCGCACCCGACAGATCGGCGCGCCACCCTCGTGGAGATCACCGAGGCGGGCAGCGCCCGTCTCGAGGCGGCCACCGCCGCGGTGACGGGGATCGGCTTCGGGCTCACCGGCCTCTCGTCCGGCGAGGAGACCGCGCTCACCGACCTCCTCGCGAAGGTGCGGAAGGCCGCGGGCGACTTCGGCTGATCGCCCGCCCGCCGCCCTCACGGTTCTTCTCCGCTGCTGGTGCCGTCATCGCCGGGCGCGGCCCGGGGCGGGCCGCCATGGCGACCGTGTGACGGCCCGCCCGGCCAACTGCGCATGGTGCGACCTCGACTGCGTCGGTCGGCCGCGCGCCGGCCGCGGCGCTGCGCCGCGCACCGACCTGCGAGGTATCCGACCACCGCCACACCGCTCGAACCCACCAGCGCGCACACGGGGCACCCCAGGACCTCCACGACCATCTCCTCCCGACGGCGTTGACGCAGTGTTGCGTCAACGCCGTTGACAGTAGCGACGGCCACCGACATTCTTGGCGTCGTGAGCGATCCGCATCCCGAGATCGGCCGGTCCACGGCGCTGCGAGCGGCGCGGGTGGCTGCCGGGCTGTCGCAGTCGGCGGCGGCCCGGCAGCTCGTCGCGCTCGCCGAGGCGCGGGGCGCGCCGGTGGCCGGGGCGGTCAGCCTGAAGACGCAGCTGTCCCGCTGGGAGAACGGCCACGCCCTGCCCGAGCCGCACTACCGGGAGCTGCTCGCCGAGCTCTACGGGCGCACCGCCACCGAGCTGGGCCTGGCCGCCGCCGCACCGCCGGCGGAGTCCGGCCTGCACGGCCGGCTCGCGGCCGCGGCAGCGGTCGACGGGTCGACGATCGCGGTGTGGCGCGAGCAGCTCGCGCTGACCCAACGACTCGACGCCGAGCTCGGCGCGGCCGGCACGGCCGGCCCACTGCAGGCGATGGTGGCGCACCTGGAAGGCGTCCTCCTGCACCGCACCACCGCGGCGCGCCGCCGGCCGGTCGCGGCCGTGCTCGCCGACGCCGCACTGCTCGCCGGCGAGCAGTGCGTCGACACGGGCGCCCTCGACATGGCGTGGACGTCATTGCGCACTGCCCACACCGCAGCCACGGAGGCCGGCGCGGCCACCACCCGAGCCCGCGCCGCGGCCGGGCTCGCTGCGGTGCTGATCGAGGTCGGCGAGCAGGCCGCGGCGCTCGACCTGCTCGCGGAGGAGCCCGAGCCGAACGGCCGACCGTCCGTCCACCTGGCGATGGCCCGTTGCCTCGCCGCCGCAGCGGCCGGCGACCGTCCCACGTCGGAACGGGCGTTCGGCGACGCCCGCACGCTGGCCGGCCCGATCGACCAGGTCCACCCGGCCATCCGCGTCGCCGTCGACGCCTGCTGGGGCCACGCGTTGCTGACAATGGGCGATCACGATGCCGAGGTCCCCCTCCACCGCGCCCTCGACGCCGGCCCGGCCACGGTCCGCGACCGGGCCACCCTGCACGCCGACCTCGCCCTCACCCTCGCCACCACCGCCCCCGACCGATCAGCCCGGCACGCCCGCACCGCCACCGAGCTGGCCACGCGCATCGGCTCCACCCGCATCGCCGCCCGCCTACGCCCATGATCGCGTCGAAGTCACACTCTCCGCCCCGAAAAGGGCCGAGACAGCGATCTCGACGCGATCATGAAGAGTGGAGCGCCTGGGTCCGGGGCGGAGCCCCGGGGATGTCACCGAGCCGCCTTCTCCAACTCGTCAGCAGCGGAGTAGGGATCCAGCGAACCAGCCGCGACCCGCGCCGCGAGATTCGGAAGCGCGCGGAGATCACCGAACCGCACCCGCACCCGCTCCACGGCGATGGCCTCGATCTCCGCGGCAGCGCGGTCCCGCCGACGACGCTCCCGCACCCCGTGCGCGTCGATCCACTCCCGATGCCGGTCGAGCTCCTCGACGAGCCGGTCGATGCCCTCGTTGCGCGCGGCGACGGTGCGCACCACGGCGGGTCGCCAGCCGTCGCCGCCGGAAGCGTCCGGGATGCCGTCCTCGCGGCCCAGCGAGAGCATGTGGCGCAGGTCGCGGACGGTCTGGGCGGCGCCGTCGCGGTCGGCCTTGTTCACGACGAAGAGGTCGCCGATCTCGAGGATGCCGGCCTTCGCGGCCTGGATCCCGTCGCCCATGCCGGGGGCGAGCATGACCACGGTGGTGTCGGCGAGTGCCACCACGTCGATCTCCGACTGGCCGACCCCCACGGTCTCGACGAGCACGACGTCGAAGCCTGCGGCGTCGAGCACGCGCAGGGCCTGCGGGGTGGCCCAGGCGAGCCCGCCGAGGTGCCCGCGGGTGGCCATGGACCGGATGAACACGCCATCGTCGGTGGCGTGTTCGGACATGCGCACGCGGTCGCCGAGCAGAGCGCCGCCGGAAAAGGGCGACGACGGGTCCACCGCGAGCACACCGACGGTGCGGCCCTGCTTCCGCAGGGCCGCGACCAGCGCCGACGTGGTCGTCGACTTGCCGACGCCGGGGGGCCCGGTGAGCCCGACGACGTGCGCGTGACCGGTGTGGGGAGCCAGCGCCGCCGCCACCGCGCGCAGGCGTTCGTGCCCGCCGCGGTCGGTGTCGACGAGGGAGATCAGCCGGGAGACGGCGAGCGGCTCACCTTTCCGCGCTCGTTCGACGAGGTCGGGAAGATCGAGGCCGCGCGCCATGTCCCGGGAGGATCAGCTCGCGGCCGGCACGCGCAGGATGAGGGCGTCGCCCTGGCCGCCACCACCGCAGAGCGCTGCGGCACCGACACCGCCGCCGCGGCGGCCCAGCTCGAGGGCGAGGTGCAGGGCCAGCCGGGCACCGGAGGCGCCGATGGGGTGGCCGAGCGCGATGGCCCCGCCGTTCGGGTTGACCTTCTCCGGGTCGACCTCGAGCTTGCGGGTGGAGACGATCCCGACGGCGGCGAACGCCTCGTTGATCTCGATGACGTCGAGGTCGGCGGGCGAGATGCCCTCCTTCGCGCACGCGGCGATGATCGCGTTGGCGGGCTGCTCGTGGAGGCTGGAGTCGTCGGGGCCGGCGACCATGCCCTGGGCGCCGATCTCGGCGATCCAGGTGAGGCCCAGCTCCTCCGCCTTGGCCTTGCTCATGACGACCACGGCGGCGGCGCCGTCCGAGATCGGCGACGACGAGCCTGCGGTGATGGTGCCGTCGGCGGAGAAGGCCGGCCGCAGCCTGCCGAGACCCTCGGCGGTGGTGTCGGGCCGGATGCCCTCGTCGGTGTCGACGACGATCGGGTCGCCCTTGCGCTGGGGCACGTGGACCGGCGTGATCTCCTCGGCGAACAGGCCGGAGGCGATGGCCTTGCCGGCCCGCTGGTGCGAGGCGGCGGAGAAGGCGTCCTGGTCCTCGCGGGAGATGCCGTAGCGGGAGTTGTGCTTCTCCGTGGAGGCGCCCATCGAGACCTGGTCGAACGCGTCGTGCAGACCGTCGTAGGCCATGTGGTCGAGCATCGTCACGTCGCCGTACTTGAAGCCGGAGCGCGACTTGGCGAGCAGGTGCGGGGCCTGGGTCATCGACTCCTGGCCACCGGCGACGACGATCTCGCACTCGCCTGCGCGGATCAGCTGGTCGGCCAGCGCGATGGCGTTGAGGCCCGACAGGCACACCTTGTTGATCGTGAGCGCGGGCACGGCCATGCCGATGCCGGCGGCGACGGCAGCCTGACGGGCGGGGATCTGCCCGGCGCCTGCGGTGAGCACCTGGCCCATGATCACGTAGTCGACCTGGTCGGGCGTGACGCCGGCCTTCTCCAGTGCGCCCTTGATGGCGAAGCCGCCGAGCTGGGCACCGCTGAAGTCCTTCAGGTTGCCCAGCAACCGACCCATCGGCGTTCGCGCGCCATTCACGATCACGTTTCCGGACACGTTTCCTCCTGCGACTACGACGGCCAGGTGAATCGACGATACCCGCGGGTAGGAGGCCTTGCGGCGGTGACGAGGCGCACAACCCACAGCGCGGGCCGCCGCGGGTTACTGTCCGGCGCATGGCTGAGACCCTGGCGCGACACGGAGTACTCGCGGTGGACCACGTGGGCATCGCGGTGCCCGACCTGGACGCGGCGATCGCCTGGTACGCCTCGACTTTCGGGCTGGTGGCGACGCACGTCGAGGAGAACGAGGAGCAGGGCGTCCGCGAGGCGATGCTGTCCCCGGAGCAGGGTGGCGACACCCAGATCCAACTGCTCGCGCCGCTGCGGCCCGACTCCCCGATCGGCAAGTTCATCGACCGCAACGGCCCTGGTATCCAGCAGATGGCCTACCGGGTCGCCGACATCGAGGCGACCTGCGCGGAGCTGCGGGAGAAGGGCGTCCGCCTGCTGTACGAGCAGCCGCGGCGGGGCACCGCGGACTCGCGGATCAACTTCGTGCACCCGAAGGACGCTGGCGGAGTGCTGGTGGAGCTCGTGGAGCCGGCCGCGCACTGACGTGGCGATCGACACAGCCCAACGACGGCCGAACGGTTAGTATACTGCGCAGTAAGTTGTGGGATGCCAAGCAACGACCGACCATCGGAGGCCGTGCCGTGCAGGAGATCCGCGATGCCATCCTCGCCGGGCAGTTCGACGCCCTGGGCGGGCTGAGCGTCCCCGAGCACTACCGGGGCGTCACCGTGCACGCCGACGAGGTCGACATGTTCGAGGGCCTCGCCTCGCGCGACAAGGACCCGCGCAAGAGCCTGCACGTCGACGAGGTCGCGACACCGGAGCTCGGCCCCGGCGAGGCGATCGTCGCGGTGATGGCCAGCGCCATCAACTACAACACCGTGTGGACGTCGATCTTCGAGCCGGTGTCGACGTTCGGCTTCCTCAAGCGCTACGGACGGGTGTCCGAGCTGACCAAGCGGCACGACCTGCCCTACCACGTGGTCGGGTCCGACCTGTCCGGCGTCGTGCTGCGCACCGGTCCTGGCGTGAACCGGTGGAAGCCGGGCGACCAGGTCGTCGCGCACTGCCTGTCGGTGGAGCTGGAGGCTCCCGACGGCCACAACGACACGATGCTGGATCCCGAGCAGCGGATCTGGGGCTTCGAGACCAACTTCGGCGGCCTCGCCGACCTGGCGCTGGTGAAGGCCAACCAGCTGATGCCCAAGCCCGGTCACCTGACGTGGGAGGAAGCGGCCTCCCCCGGGCTCGTCAACTGCACCGCGTACCGGCAGCTGGTCTCCCGCAACGGCGCCGACATGAAGCAGGGTGACGTCGTCCTGATCTGGGGCGCGTCCGGCGGGCTGGGTTCCTACGCCACCCAGTACGCGCTCAACGGCGGCGCGATCCCGGTGTGCGTCGTCTCCTCCCCCACCAAGGCCGAGATCTGCCGGAAGATGGGCGCCGAGCTGATCATCGACCGCAGCGCCGAGGGCTACAAGTTCTGGAAGGACGAGTCCACCCAGGACCAGAAGGAGTGGAAGCGCTTCGGGGCCCGGATCCGCGAGCTGACCGGCGGCGAGGATCCCGACATCGTCTTCGAGCACCCGGGCCGCGAGACGTTCGGCGCCAGCGTCTACGTCACCCGCAAGGGCGGGACGATCGTGACCTGCGCTTCGACGTCCGGCTACATGCACGAGTACGACAACCGCTACCTGTGGATGAACCTCAAGCGCATCCTCAGCTCGCACTTCGCGAACTACCGCGAGTCGTGGGAGGCGAACCGGCTCATCTCCAAGGGCCTCGTCCACCCCACCCTCTCGAAGGTCTACCCGCTCGAGGAGACCGGCCAGGCGGCCCTGGACGTGCACACCAACAGCCACCAGGGCAAGGTCGGCGTGCTCGCCCTCGCGCCGGAGGAAGGCCTGGGTGTGACAGATCCCGAGTTCCGGGCCAAGCACGTCGACGCGATCAACCGCTTCCGCGGCGTCTGAATCGCCACACCTGATTGAGTGACGAACAACACCACGCAGAGCGGGCAACCGCTCACCGCCCGTTGCTCACCGGTACGGTAACGGCCATGGCCGCAGATCCACATGAGCTGTCCGACGAGGCCGGCTTCGCGATCGTCCGGCGGGGGTACGACCAGGGTCAGGTCGACGCGCACATGCGCCGTCTCGATGCCGAGATCAAGATCCTGCACACCGACCGGGCGGCCGCGGTGGCCCAGACCGAGGGCATGCAGCGCGAGCTGGAAGCAGCGCGGGCCCGGGCCGAACGGCTGCGGGCGCACCTGCAGAACATGACCAGCCAACCGTCCACGGTCCAGCACATGAGCGAGCGGATGCGCTCGATGCTGCGGCTCGCCGAGGACGAGGTCGACGAGATGCTCGCGCGCGCCGAGTCGCAGGTCGAACGGCGGATCGCCGAGGCCGAGCAGGCGGCGCAGGACATCGTGGCCGCCGCCCAGGCCGACGCCGATGCCGTGCGCGTGGCCGCCCAGGCCGACCTGGACGAGGCCATCGCGGGCAACCGGGCCACCTCCGCGGACATCGCCGAGGAGCGGGAGCGGCTGCAGGCCGAGGTCGCCGAGCTGCGCAGCTCAGCGCAGCGGGAAGCCACGGAGCTGCGCAGCGCAGCCGAGCGGGAGGCCGCGCAGCTGCGGGCCGCCGCCACCACCGATGCCGAGCGGACCCGGGCGGGGTTGACCGCCGAGCAGGAGCGGGTGCACGCGGAACTGGCCGAGCGCCGCTCCGCGGCCGAATCCGCCATCGCGGCCGCCGAGATCGACGCCGAGGTCCGCCGCACCAGCGCGTGGTCCGACTCGGAGTTCCGCCGCGCCATGGTGGAGGAGGACTTCGCCATCGCCATGGACCAGCGGCGCAAGGAAGCCATCGCGGCGCTGGGCAGCCAGCTCACCGACGCCCGCCGCGAGGCCGAGCAGCTGCGCGACACCGCGGCCGCCGAGGCCGCGCAGGCCGTTGCCTCGGCCCGGCAGGAGGCTGCGGACATCGTCGCGGATGCCAGGCGCTCGGTCGAGGAGCTGACGGCTCTGCGCCGGCGCATCGCGCAGCAGCTCGGTCAGGTGGGGGCCGAGATCGACCACACCGTCGCAGCGCTGGGCCCGCTGCCCGAGGAGCGATCCACTCCGGCCCAGGTCGCGTTCCCGGCGCCGAGCGCATCCCCGGAGACCGGTTCCGACGGCGAGGACCAGTCGCCCCGCCGCCCGTCCCCGACGCGGCGCAACCTGCGCCCCCAGCCTGCGCACCGCTGAGGCCGAAGATCGTCAGCGCCGTCCGGGCCGCCGCCGGTGCCGCGCGTCCCAGCACGGGATGTGCCAGTGCCGACGGTCGGCCAGTGACCCGTGCTCCTCGGCCGACCAGACGACGACGTGCGCGGTCCCGCGCACGATGATCTGGTCGCAGCCGGGGCACCGGTAGTCCTTCGCCGCCGCGGCGCCGCTGACGCTGCGCACGTACCAGTCGCCGCCCGGGTCGGACTCGACGCGGGTGAATGCAGCGGACCGCAGCGGGACGTGCGTGTCCCGGTGCGGTCGGCGGCGTGCCACAGTGATCAGCGCGCGGCGTAGTCCCGGAAGCCGTGCCCGGTCTTGCGACCGAGCCGGCCCGCGGTGACCAGGTGCTCCAGCAGCGGCGCCGGCGCGAAGCCGGACACCCGGAACTCCTGGTAGAGCGAGCGCTCGATCGCGAGCGAGACGTCGAGTCCGACGACGTCGAGCAGCTCGAACGGGCCCATCGGCAGCGCGCAGCCGGTCTTCATGGCTGCGTCGATGTCGTCGGCGGTGGCGTAGTGCGCCTCGAGCATCCGCACGGCGTCGTTGAGGTACGGGAACAGCAGCGCGTTGACGATGAAGCCGGCGCGGTCGCCGCAGCTGACCGGGACCTTCTTGATGCGCTGGCACAGCGAGAGGATCGTGGCGGCGACGTCGGGCGAGGTGGTGATCGGCGAGACCACCTCGACGAGCTTCATCACCGGTGCCGGGTTGAAGAAGTGCATGCCGATGACGTCGCCCGGCCGCGAGGTGGCCGCCGCGCACTCCACCACCGGCAGCGACGAGGTGGTGGTGGCGAGGATGGCGCCGGGCTTGCAGATCTCGTCGAGCGCGGCGAACACCGCGCGCTTGACGTCGAGCTCCTCGGCGATGGCCTCGATCACGAGATCGACGTCGGAGAAGTCCTCCAGGCGCGTGGTGCCGCTGATCCGGCCCAGCGTCTCGGCGCGCTGCTCCTCGGTGA
This sequence comes from uncultured Actinomycetota bacterium, assembly GCA_963727745.1. Taxonomy (GTDB): domain Bacteria; phylum Actinomycetota; class Actinomycetes; order Mycobacteriales; family Pseudonocardiaceae; genus Pseudonocardia. The sequence continues at coordinate 1,049,946 of CAVSHL010000013.1, read as the reverse complement.
GCTTCCCGCGGACGACGGCCTTGTCGAGCGCCTTGCGGATGCCGGCGATCGCACCCTCGACCTTGGACTCGCTGCGGCCGCGGACGACCACGTCGAAGCCGGCCGATGCGAACACCTGCACGATGCCCGAGGCCATGGTGCCGGTGCCGACGACGCCCACCCGGGCGATGTCCCGCACGGCGGCGTCCTCGGAGACAGCGCCCGACGGCGTCTCCGCGTCGTCGACGATCTTCGACGAGTGCGACGCCTCGTAGGTGTAGAAGCCGCGGCCGCTCTTCCGGCCGAGCAGCCCGGCGGTGATCATCTGCTTGAAGACGGGGTTCGGCGCGTGCATGAGGTTGCGCGACTCGGCGTACATCGTCTCGAGGATCTCGTAGGCGGTGTCGAGGCCGATCAGGTCGAGCAGGGCCAGCGGGCCCATCGGGTACCCGCAGCCGTAGCGCATCGCGGCGTCGAGGTCCTCGCGGCTGGCGTAGCGCTCTGCGTACATCTTCGCCGCGTGGTTGAGGTAGCCGAAGAGCAGCGCGTTCGCGATGAACCCGGCGCGGTCGCCGATGACGACCGGCACCTTGTCGAGGCTGGCGGCGAACGCCTTGATGTCGTCGACGACGTCCTGCTCGGTGACGACCGTGCGGACGACCTCGACGAGCTTCTGCACCGGCGCCGGGTTGAAGAAGTGCATCCCGACGACCTTGCCGGGGCGGCCCGTGCGGACCGCCAGCTCGGTGACCGACAGAGACGACGTGTTGGACGCGAGGACGACGTCGGGCCGGCACACCTTGTCGAGCTGGGCGAGGATCTGCGCCTTCAGCTCGAGGCTCTCCGGCACCGCCTCGACGACGAGATCGGCGTCGGCCAGGTCGGCCAGCGACGTCGTGGTGCGGATGCGCCCGAGGAGCGCCTCGGCGTCGGCCGGGTCGAGCTTGCCGCGGTCGACGGCCCGGCCCGTGGAGGTGTCGAGGTGCTTGCGACCGGCCTCGACGGACTGCTCGTCGACCTCGACGGCGATCACCTCGAGACCGTTGCGGGCGAACACCTCGACGATGCCTGCACCCATGGTGCCCAGGCCGACCACGCCGACCGTCCGGAACTCGCGAGCCACGCGCCTACCTCCGCCTTTGGGGGATGAGTCGGCGGACATCATCCCATCCTGGGTGCTTGGTATGCCGAACGTGTGATGGCGACCTCGCCGCACCGATCGGCCTGGATCAGCGTCGGTTCAGCGTCCCCGCAGCAACCGCACCATGCCCAGGAGCATGCCGAAACCCTTGCTCGTGCGGGAGAAGCTCGTGACCGCGATGGGCAGCGCGAACCGCTGCCGGGCCACCGCCTGCGGACGGGTGAACTCGCGCAGCCCGTCCTCTCCGTGGATGCGGCCGAACCCGGACTCGCCGATCCCGCCGAAGGGCAGGCTGGGGATCCCGGCGAACGCGATGACGCTGTTGACCGACACCATGCCGCAGCGCAGCCGCTCCGCGATCTCTTCGCCGCCGGACTTCGAGAAGACCGTGGCGCCGAGGCCGTAGCCGGTGGCGTTGGCGCGCGCGACGGCCTCGTCGACGTCGGCCACGGTGTTGACGACCAGCACCGGCCCGAACGTCTCCTCGGTGACGGCGCTGCTGTCCTCCGGCACGCCGACGAGCACGACGGGATCGACGAACGGGGCGCGCACCGACTCCGCCCCGCCGACGACGGCCGTGCCGCCCTTGGCCAGCGCGTCCTCCACGTGCCGGCGGACGACCTCGACCTGCGAAGCCATCGTCATGGGCCCGAACGCCGCGTGCGCGTCGCCGCCGGGGCGCAGCTTCTCCGCCTTGGCCACGACGCGGCGGGTGAACTCCTCCGCCACCGCGTCGACCACGTACACGCGTTCGACGCCGACGCAGGTCTGGCCGGCGTTGGACATGCCGCCCCACACCGCGGCATCGGCGGCGGCATCGAGGTCGGCGTCGGCCGCGACGATCAGCGCATCCTTCCCGCCGCACTCCATCAGCACCGGGGTGAGCCGCTCGGCGCACGTCGCCATGATCTTGCGGCCGGTGGCGGACGAGCCGGTGAACGCGATCTTCGCGATGCCCGGCGCGCGGCACAGCGCAGCGCCCGTCGCGCCGTGGCCGGTGACGACCTGGAACAGCGGCCGCCCGTCGACGATCTCGGCGAGCGAGTCGGCCAGCGCCACCCCGACACCGGGGGTGAGCTCGCTGGGCTTGAACACCACGGCGTTGCCGGCGGCGAGCGCGTAGGCGATCGAGCCCATCGGGGTGAAGAGCGGGTAGTTCCAGGGGCCGATCACGCCGACCACCCCGAGCGGCGCGTAGCGCAGCGACGCCGCCTGGTTGGCCATGAGCATCCCCGACGACACCTTGTGGCGGCCGAGCACCTTCTCCGCGTGCTTCGTGGCCCAGTCGAGGTGGTCGATCGCGAGCACCAGCTCCAGCTTGGCGTCGTCGAGCGGCTTGCCCGTCTCGGCGCGGATCACCTCGGCGATGTCGTCGAGCCGGCGAACCAGCGCCTTGCGCCACTCGGCCAGCCGGGTGCGGCGCCCGGCGAAGCCGAGCTCGGCCCACCACGCGGCCGCCTCGGCGGCCCGGGCGACGGCGGCCTCGACGGCGGCGGCGTCGTGCTCGGGATACGTCCCCACCACGTCGCCCGTGCGGGGATCGAGCGACGTGAACGTCGCGGGAGCAGCAACCGGCGTGTCGGTGGCGGTCATTACTCCACAGTAACCGCTCGGGCTCGTCCCGAAAGGGCCGATCGCGGCCCGTGCGGGCCGATAACCTGCGGCCGGTGAATCCCGTACGGGATGGAGAGCACCGACCAGACCCCGCAGCCGGGCCAGGCCTGACCCACTAGTGGTCGCCGCCGATCTGGCGCATGTAGCCACGCAGGACCGTCTTGAACTCGCGGACGATCTCGTCGCGGTCGGCGGCGCTCCTGTCGGCGGCGACCGCCATGGGCACGAAGGTGCCGACGAGCGCCAGCAGGGTGGACGTGTGGCGGTCCACTGCGGCGGCGGTGAGGTGCGGCACCCGCGAACGGACGACGTGGGCGATGCGGTCGCGCACGGTCGCTCTCAGGTCGTGGGCGGGAGCGGTGACGCCGGCCGGCAGGCCAGGGCGACCGAACAGCTCCTTCATCCCGGGATGGCGGACGTGGACCGCGACGATCGGGTCGACGAGCCGGTCGAGGAGCTCGTCGAGATCGACCGTCGCGACGTCCGGGGCGAGCGCTGCGGCGTGCGCCGCGGTGAGTTCCGGCAGGTAGCGCTGCGCGAGGGCCTCGGCGATGGCCTCCTTGTTGGCGAAGAACTGGTAGAGCGACCCGGGTGACATGCCGGCCTGCCGGGCGATCGCGTTCGTGGTGACCTCGGCGTAGCCGTGCTCGGCGAACATCTCGGCCGCGGTGTCGAGTACCAGCTCGATGCGGCGGCGGCCGCGCTCCTGACGGCGCGGCTGTGGCTGGTCGGCCACGGTGCCTCCGATGCGCGTTGCAGAATACGAGCTGCCGCTCGTATAGTCGCTTCTACGAGCGATCGCTCGTGTTCTTCGAAGAATAGGCGATCGGAGACGATGATGGACACCGACCACGAAGCGCCGCAGTCGCGGCCGTCCACCCGCAGGCGGTTCCTCGGCGCCGCCACCGGAGCCGTCGTCACCGGCTCGGTCGGCTTCGCCGCGGGCCGGCTCACCGCACCCACCGCCCCGACCGTCGCCGCAGCGGGAGCCCGCCGCTTCGCCGGCAAGGTCGTCCTGGTCACCGGGGCGACCTCCGGCATCGGCCGGGCAGCCGCCGAGGCGTTCGCCGCAGAAGGTGCGACCGTCGGCTTCTGCGGGCGCCGCGAGGAGCGGGGCCGCGAGGTCGAGCAGGGCATCCTGGCCGCCGGCGGCGAGGCGACCTACGTCCGCGCGGACGTCCGTGACGAGGACCAGGTACGGGCCTTCGTCGACACCGTCACTTCCCGGTACCGGCGGCTCGACGTCGTCTTCAGCAACGCCGGGATCCACACCATCGCGCCGGTGCACGAGATCTCCAGCACGCAGTGGCACGACGTCATCGCCACGAACCTGAACGGCGCGTACTTCACCGTCAAGCACACCGTCCCGCACCTGCGGGCGGCCGGCGGCGGATCGATCCTCATCACGTCGTCGATCAACGCGATCGCCGTGCGGCCCGGGTTCTCCGCCTACGGCGCGAGCAAGCACGCGCTCATCGGGCTCGTGCAGGCGGCAGCGCTGGACTACGGCGCCGACGGGATCCGCGTCAACGCGATCCTGCCCGGCCTCACCGACACCGAGCTCGCGCGGCGCCTCTCCGGCACGGAGAACATGCCGGATGCCGTGTACCGGGCCGGGATCGCGGCGGTGGCGCGCACCCGGGCGCCCGCGGTGGGCCGCATCGCGTCGGCGGCGGAGGTCGCGGCGTTCGCCGTCGACCTCGCGTCCGATCGCTACCCGTTCATGACGGGTTCCGCGCAGGTGATCGACGGCGGCGCCTCCGCGGCACTTCCGTGACGGCCGCTGCCCCTCCGGCTACTTCGGCGGGTCGCTGCGGTGCGGATGGTCGCGGCTGTCGTCCAGGTGTGACGGGTCGAACTCGACGCGGCCGGTCACCATTTGGTTGATCAACCAGAGCACCGCGCCGGCCACGAGCAGGATGCCGGCGATGACGAACTGGATGGTGGGGCGTCCCGACAGCGGCGTCGCCAGGAAGCCGCAGAGGAACACGCCGAGCACGGGAGCCCAGGTCGGGGCGCGGAAGTGCTTGTGCTCGACCTCGTGCTTGCGCAGCACGAGCACGGCCACGTTGACGATCGTGAACACGGCGAGCAGCAGGAGCGCGGTCGTGCCGCCGAGCACGGAGAGATCGACACTGATCACCAGGATGTACGCGATGACGCTGCTGAACAGGATCGACACCCACGGCGTGCGGCGGGTGGGGTGGACCGTGGCGAACACGCTGGGAAGCACCCGCTCATTGGCCATGCCGTAGAGCAGCCGGCTCGCCATCAGCATGTTGATCAGCGCCGAGTTGATCACGGCGAGCAGACCGATCGCGGCGAACAGCTGCAACGGGAAGCCGGGCGCGCTCACCTTCAGGACCGCCAGCAGTGCGCCGCTGCCGGCCGCTGCGAGATCGTTCGCCGGCACCAGCATCGACGAGACGATCGCGACGACCACGTAGATGATGCCCGCGACGGCCATGCCGAGCAGCATCGCCCGCGGGAAGATCTTCACCGGATCCTTCGTCTCCTCGGCCATGTTCACCGAGTCCTCGAACCCGACCATGGCGAAGAACGCGAGCGAGACCGCGGTGGTGACCGCCAGCAGCGGCCCGCTGTCCCCGGTGTTGATCTCCGTGAGCCGGCCGGCATCGCCCTGGCCGCCACCGATCGCCCAGATCCCGGCGATGATGATGATCGCCAGACCGCTCACCTCGATGCAGGTGAGCAGCACGTTCGCCTTGACCGACTCCCCGACACCCCGGAAGTTGATGATCGCGAGACCCGCGACGAAGACCAGCCCGACCAGCCAGAGCGGCAGCGTCAGGAACTGCTTCAGATAGGTGTCGCCGAACGCCTTCGCCGCCGAGGCCGCCGACGTCACGCCCGAACACATCACCGTGAACGTGACCATGAACGTCAGGAACTGGACGCCGAATGCGCGGTGCGTGTACAGCGCCGCCCCACCTGCGCCCGGAAACTTCCCGACGAGCTCCAGGTAGCTGAACGCGGTCAGGAAGGCGACCACGAAGGCACCGAGGAACGGCAACCAGAGAGCGCCGCCGACCTCGGCGGCCACCGAACCGGTCAGTGCGTAGATCCCCGTGCCGAGGATGTCTCCGATCACGAAGAAGAGCAGCAGACCGGGGCCGATGGCCCGTTTCAGTTCGGGCTGGGCCGCGGCCGGCGCTGAGTCCACCATGGACCAAGTGTGACGGCCATCACGAGATGCGTCGAGAATCTCGGTCAATCCTTGATGTATCGGACATCTAGAACAGCCGCAGGTGGCTGCTCTCCATCCCGCGCAGCGCGTCGTAGTCGACGACCACGCAGCGGATGCCGCGGTCCTCGGCCAGGGTGCGCGCCTGGGGCTTGATCTGCTGCGCCGCGTAGACGCCCTGGACGGGCGCGAGCAGCGGGTCGCGGTTCATGAGCTCGAGGTAGCGGGTGAGCTGCTCGACGCCGTCGATCTCGCCGCGCCGCTTGACCTCCACGGCCACCGAGGCCCCGCCGGAGTCGCGGCACAACAGGTCGACGGGCCCGATCGCGGTCATGTACTCGCGCCGCACCAGCGTGTAGCCATCGCCCAGGGTGTCCGGGTGCTCGGCGAGCAGCTCCTGCAGGTGCGCCTCGACCCCGTCCTTGACCAGGCCGGGATCGACGCCCAGCTCGTGGGAGGAGTCGTGCAGCACCTCGTCGATGGTGATGACCAGCGACTCGTCGGCCTTGTTCTTCACCGTCCACACGCCCGGCTGCTCCTCCAGCCAGCAGGGCGGGCTCATCCAGTTCAGCGGCTTGTAGGCGCGGTCGTCGGCGTGGATGCTCACCGACCCGTCGGCCTTGACGAGCAGCAGCCGCGGGGCCATCGGGAGATGGGCGGTCAGTCGCCCGACGTAGTCGACCTGGCACCGAGCGATGACGAGACGCACCCGCGACACACTAGCGGCGGCCCTCAGGTAGCCGACTACGCGTTCCCCCGGACCGTTCCGAGGTCCACACTCCCCCGATGCGGACACTCGCGATCCGGGCGGCCCGGCTGTTCGACGGCACGGGTGCGACCTGCACGAACGACCCTCTGGTGATCGTGGAGGACGGCCGGATCGTGCGCGTGGAGCAGGGGACCGCTCCCCCGCCCGGAGTGGAGCTGGTCGACCTGCCGGGGGCCACGCTCCTGCCCGGGCTCATCGATCCGCACGTCCACCTCGGGTTCGACGGCGCGCCCGGTCCCATCGAGCGGCTGGTCGTCCGCAGCGACACCGAGGTACTGGAGTCGATGACGGCCGCCGCGGCCCGCCAGCTCGCCGCCGGCGTGACGACCGTGCGCGACCTGGGCGATCGCGACTACCTCGCCGCCCGGTTGCGCGACGAGGACCACGGGGTGCTGCCGACGATCCTCGCCGCCGGGCCACCGATCACCACGGTGGACGGGCACTGCGCCGTGCTCGGCGGCGCCGTCACGGGGGTGGCCGCGATCCGCGCGGCGGTGCGTGAGCGCGCCGATCGCGGCGCCGACGTCGTGAAGATCATGGCCAGCGGCGGCGGGATGACCACGACGACGAAGATGTACGAGCCGCAGTTCACCTGCGAGGAGCTGGCCGCCGCCGTGGACGAGGCGCACCGCGTGGGACTGACCGTCACGGTGCACGCGCACGCGGTGGACGCGATCCGCAACGCGCTGGTCGTCGGGGTCGACGGCATCGAGCACTGCTCGTTCCTCACAGCCGACGGCGTCGACGTGCCGGAGGACCTCGTCGCGGAGCTGGTGGCCCGTCAGATCCCGGTCACGACGGCGCTCGGGGTTCAGCCCGTCGCAGGCGCGCCGCCGCCGCCACCGATCGTGGAGCGCAACATGGCTGCGATGAAGGCGGCGATGGCCGCCCTGTTCGCCCGCGGCGTCCGCCTCATGGCCGGCCCGGACGCCGGGATCGCCCCGCAGAAGCCCCACGGGATCCTGCCCCGCGCGCTGCTCGACATGGTGGAGCTGGGGCTCGATCCGGCGGCGGTGCTCCGGGCCAACACGTCGGTCGCGGCAGTGGCGCTGGGGCTGGGCGCGACCAAGGGGCGGGTGGCGCCCGGCGTCGACGCCGACCTGCTGGCCGTCGACGGCGATCCGGTCACCGACACGTCCGCCCTGCTGCGACCCGTGGCAGTGTTCGTCCGAGGTCAGCGGGTGTCGTTGCGGGCAACCAGCGCTGCACCGTAGGCCGCGAGCGCGGCCCGCAGCTCCGGCGGATCCAGAGCCTCGATCTGATCTCCCAACGCGACGAGTTGGTGGCCGGCGATCTCGACAGTCTCCACGTCCAGCTCCAGCTCGCGCCACCCGTCCTCGTCGGCGGGGCCGGCCGTCGCGATCGCGCGCACCGCCGCGTCCGTGTCGGTGATGTGGGAGAGCCAGGTCAGTCCTCGCGGCCCGACCCGCAACCGCACCGTCGTGCGCAGCATCTGCGACTCGAACCGGGCGGCGGCCTCCGCCCAGTGCTCGACCAGATCGAACCCCGCCGGCCGCTCGAACCGCGCACCCGTGCTCTCGGCCGCCACGATCCGGTCGACCCGGTAGGTCAGGATCACCGGCCCGCGGGCGCTGACGCTGCGGGCGACGACGTACCAGGTGCCCGCCTTGGCGACGAGCCCGAGCGGCTCGATCAGGCGCTCCACGACGGTGTCATCGTGCTGCCGCGACCCGCGCCGGTAGCCGATCCGCAGCTGCTGCTGCGCCCACACCGCCTCGGCGACGGTGGTCAGCTCCGGCGTCGCGCGCGGGCCGTGGAACCAGCCGGGCGCGTCCAGGTGGAAGCGCTCGGCGACCATGCGGGCGTGCTCGCGCAGGTCCGCGGGCAACGTGGCCAGCAGCTTCGCCTGGGCCCCCGCCAGCGCGGAACTCATCCCCAGCTCGGCCAGCGCCTGTGGAGCGCCGACCGCGAACAGCGCCGCCGCCTCCTGCGCGGTCATCCCGTCCAACCGGGTCCGCCAGCCGTCGACGAGCCGGATGCCGCCACCCCGGCCGGGCTCGGTCCACACCGGCACCCCGGCCTCGGTGAGCGCGGCGATGTCGCGGTAGACGGTGCGCTCGGACACCTCCAGCTCGCGCGCCAGCTCCGCCGCCGTCGCGCTGCGCAGGCGCTGCAGCGTGAACAGCAGGGTCATCAGCCGGGACGCGCGCACAGCAGAAATACTGCCGGGTGTGGAGACGATCAGCAGCCGGCAGGTCTACGCCAACGCCTGGATGACCGTCCGGGAGGACGCGATCCGGCGGCCCGACGGATCCGACGGCATCTTCGGCGTGATCGACAAGCCGACGGCAGCGGTCGTCATCCCGTTCGACGGGCAGCGGCTGCACCTGGTGGAGCAGTTCCGCTACCCCGTCGGGCAGCGGCGCTGGGAGTTCCCGATGGGCACCGCGCCCGACCGGGCCGAGCTCGACCCCGCCGAGCTCGCCGCGCGCGAGCTCGCCGAGGAGACCGGGCTCGTCGCCGGGCGCATGGAACTGCTCGGCCGGCTCGACATCGCACCCGGCATGACGAGCCAGCGCGAACACGTCTTCCTCGCCACCGAACTCACCCCCGGCCCCGTTCGCCGCGAACACACGGAGCAGGACATGCGCACCGCGTGGTTCACCGTCACGGAGTTCGAGGACATGGCCCGCGCCGGAGAGCTCGTCGACGCGCAGACGTTGGCGTCGTACCTGCTGCTGCAGTTGCGCAGAGGTTAGGGCGCGGCGCAGCCGGCCCGGAGTGTCAGCAAAGCCACTTTCAGGACGGATTCGGTCCTGAAAGTGGCTTTGCTGACAACGGGACCCGGGCCTGCCCCGGAACCCGTCAGACCGTCACGACCAGCTTTCCGGCCGTCCGGCCCCGCTCCCCCACCTCGTGCAACCGGGCGACCTCCGCCAGCGGGGCCGTCTGCGCCACCTCGACGCGCAGGGCGCCCTCGGTGACCAGCGCGGCGAGGCGGTCGAGGCCGGCGCCGTCCGGCTCGACGAGCAGCCAGAACGCGCGGATGCCGGGCGCCGCGGGCAGCTCGCCGCCCGGGATGGTGACGAGCCCGCCGCCCTCGCGGAGCACGGCGACGGAGCGCGCGGTGACGTCGCCGCCGACCGCGTCGAAGACCACGTCGACGTCGCTGACCTGCTCCTCGAACGGGCGGTCGCGGTAGTCGAGCACCTCGTCGGCACCCAGGCCGCGCACGAACGCGTGCTTCGCCGACGACGCCGTGCCGATGACGTACGCGCCGGCGGCCTTCGCCAGCTGCACCGCGAGGTGCCCGACGCCGCCGGCAGCCGCGTGCACGAGCACCCGCTGGCCCTTCTCCAGGCCGGCCGCGTCGAAGGACTGCAGCGCCGTCAACCCGGCCAGCGGGAGACCGGCTGCCGCGATGTCGTCGAGCCCGTCGGGGATCCGGGCGAACTGCCGCGACGGGGCCGTGACGTACTCGCCGTAGCCACCGCCCTCGTGCGGGAAGCGCGGCATCCCGAAGACCCGGTCCCCGACGGCGAACCGGGTGACTCCGCCGCCGAGCGCCACGACCTCGCCGGCCACGTCCCAGCCGAGCACCCACGGGCCGACGCCGAGCAGGCCACTCACCCCGCCGCCCGCGCGCGTCTTCCAGTCGACGGGGTTGAGCCCGGCTGCCCGCACCCGCACCAGCACCTCGGTCGGTTCCGGCTCTGGCACTGGCCGCCGGGAGGCCTGCAGCGCCTCCGGTCCGCCGGGGTGCGCCACTTCCATGACCTGCATCGTCTCGCTCATGTCCGGCACAACCGCCGGCACCACTGAGAGCAGTCCCGCACGAACGCTCTCACACTTATGCTCATCAGCTAAAGATCCGGTACGGGTACTGCGCTACCTCGTCGCGGTGGCCGACGAGCTGAGCTTCGGCCGCGCTGCGACCCGCCTCGGCATCGCCCAGCCGACGCTCTCCCGGGCCGTCCGCTCCTTCGAGGACGAGCACGGCGTCGTCCTGTTCGACCGCACCACCCGCTCCGTCGAGCCGACGGCGGCGCTGCGGGCGGCCGTCGACGACTGGCGCACCGCGATCGCCGCCGCCGACCGGGCGCTGGCCGCAGCGCGCGGCGAGACCGGCGGCGAGGTCCGCGTGGGCTACGTGCTCGGCGTCGCGAACGGGATCCTGCCGGCCGCGGTGCGCGCCGCGCGCGAGCGCGGGGTGACGCTCGCTCTCGCCCACCTGTCCGTGGACGAGCAGGTGGCGGCGCTGCGGCAGCGCCGGATCGATCTGGCGCTGCCGCGGCTGCCGGCCGAGGTGGTGACGACGGCGCTCGTCGTGGCCCCGCTGCACGACGACGAGCTGGTGCTGTCGGTGCCGGCCGACCATCCGCTGGCCACCGCGCCCGAACCCGTCCCCGGCACGGCCCTGCGCGACGAGCCCATGGTCTTCTGGCCGCGCTCGATGGCGGCCGGGTTGCACGACTCCATCAGCGACCAGTGGTATCGCCGGCACGGGTTCGCGCTGCGGATCGTCGCCGAGACCCGCGACACGACGGCGTTGTTGGCGCTGGTGGCGGGCGGCCTGGGCAGCACGCTCGTCACTGCGAGCACGGCGGCGTCGATCACCCGCGCGGGCGTCGTGCACAAGCGCCTGGAGGGCGCGCCGTCCACCACCGTGGCCGCGGTGCACCGGCGACTGCCGGACGCGGCGACGGTGGTGGCGCTCGCCGCGTTCCGTGCCGCTGCCGCCGACTACGCCACCTGACCGAGCACGCACACCGCAGGCGGATCGAGATCGAGCACCTCGGTCCGCAGGTGCTCGAAACCGGCCGCGGCGAGCTGGCCGGCCAGCTCCTCGGCGGCCGCCGCCGAGTGCGCAGCGGTGGCGCCGGCGCAGCGGGGCTGCGATACCAGCGCGATGCGTCCGCCGGGCCGCAGCAGCCCACCGATCTCGCGCAGCCGATCCACCGGCTCCGGCCACATCCCGAGAGTGTTGACGGCGAGCGCGGCGTCGAACGGCGGGCCGAGATCGGGGAGGTCGGCGACCGAAGCCTCGATCAGCCGGACCCGTCCGGCGCGCACGGCGGCCCGGTTGCGCCGGTGGGCCTGGGCGATCATCACGGCCGAGTGGTCGATGCCGACGACCGTTGCCGCCCGCGCAGCGAGGGCGGCGACCGCCACGCCAGGGCCGCAGCCGAGCTCGAGCACGCGCTCGGTCGACCGGACGTCCAGCACCTGCACGGCCCAGCGGCTGCGCGCGACGTTCGACGACCGCCTGCTCATGATCCAGCCCGCCAGTCGTCCCGCGGCTCCGGTCGGCCGGTGGAACTGCGCCAGTCCCCCGTGACCCGCCCACCAGCGCAGGAACCGATCGACAACACGCTCCTTCACGTCCATCAGCCGAGCGAACCAGTTCAAGTACGCTTGAAGTCAATGACGACCATGTCGATCGGCGAGCTGGCCGAACGCACCGGCGTGCCGACCTCCACCCTGCCCTACTACGACGAGCTCGGGCTGGTGCCACCGGCCGAGCGCGCGTCGGGTCGCCGGCGCTACGCCGCATCGGCCGTCCGCGACGTCGGCGCGATCGTCTTCTTCCGCGAGATCGGGTTCTCCCTCGCCGAGATCGGCCGGTTCGTCCGCGGCGAGCGGCCGGACCGCCAGGAGCTGATCGATCAGAAGCTGGCCGAGCTGGCCGAGCAGCAGCACCGCATCGAGGTGGCCCGCACCGCGCTGGAACACGGTCGGAAGTGCCCGGCCGGCGAGCCGATGCGGTGCTCCCGGTTCTGGTCGATCATCGACGGCCGCCTGGACGGTCTCTCCGTCGAGGAGAGCCACGCGCGGGCGGACAGGCGGTAACGTCTGCCGGGTGTCCGTTTCCGCGACGCGCGGATTGCTCTCCGAGAGCATCTCGCGGCAGCTGCGCAGTGACATCCTGTCCGGGGGCCTGCCGCCGGGCACGAAGCTGCCGTCGGAGCGGGAGCTGTCGCTGCAGTTCAAGGCGAGTCGCAACGTCGTCCGAGAGGTGCTGCGCCGGCTCGAGGCCCAGCAGCTGATCGAGATCGCGCCGGGGCGCGGCTCGTACGTCGCCCAGCGCTCGCCGATCGACGCGCGCGGCTACGACGCGCTCTACCGGACGAGCCGTCCGACGGTGCGCCAGGTGATGGACGCGCGCATCCTGATCGAGACGGAGACGGTGGCGCTGGCCACGCAGCGCGCCACCGACGCCGAGGTAGCCGCGATCCGCGCGGCCCACGAGGCCGTGCTGAAGGCCTCGGACGTGATCGGGAAGGCGCAGGCGGACGTCGACTTCCACGACGCGATCGCCACGGCGGCCGGCAACCCGGTGCTGCGGATCATGCTGGCGTCGATCAGCGGGATGATGTTCGAGGTGATGCTGCGGTCGAACGCGAATCCCGCCGACACCGATCCGGGGGTACCGCACCACCCGGCGATCGTCGCGGCGATCGAGGCGCGCGACGTCGAGCTGGCCCGCCATTGCATGTACGAGCACCTGGCGCTGGCGGGACGCGAGTGGGGTCCCGAGGTCGATCTCGAGGTCGACGTGATGGCATCGCGGCACATCGAGAACATGCTGCAGCGCTCCTACCAGGAGCGATAGCCGGTCTTGTGTCCACGGGTGGCAGCGTCCTACCCTGTGGTCCAACTGGTAGTACCAGTTGGACCAATCTAGGAGGGCCGATGACGTCCCCGTCCCGACGGGACTTCCTGGCACTGCTCGCGACCGCGACCGGCGCCGCCGCGCTCGGAGGCTGCGGCGCCCCGTCCGGGCCCGTGCCCCGCGACACCCCGCTGCGGGTGGCGGCCGTGAACCACGTGTGGACCAAGGCGATCAAGGAGCGGCTGCCCGAGATCGAGAGCCGCCTCGGTCGCCCCGTCAGCATCTCGATGCTCACGGCCGACCAGCTCTCCAGCCAGTACAACGTCAAGCTCAACGCCTCGGCCACCGACATCGACGTGATGATGCTGCGCCCGCTGCAGGAGCAGGCGCTGTTCAGCCGCAACGGCTGGCTGGCCGATCTCACCGCCCTCGTCAGCGGTGACGCCGACTTCCGCTGGGACGACGTGCAGGAGGCCCCGCGCTCGGCCTCCACCGTCAGCGGGCACGTGCGCTCGGTGCCGGTGGTCACCGAGCGCTCGGTGCTCTACTACCGCAAGGACCTCGTCGCCCCACCCCGCACGCTCGACGAGCTGCTGACGAGCGCGCAGCGGCTGCACGACCCCGGAGCCGGACGCTACGGCGCGGTGGGCCGCGGCCAGCGCACCGGCGCGGTCACGCAGTGGTCGAGCTTCCTCTACTCGTTCGGCGGCGACTTCGTCGTCGACGGCCGCTCGACGGTCGCCACACCGGAGGCGATCGCCGCGTACACGTACTACGGCGAGCTGCTCGGCCGGACCGGGCCGCCGGGCGTGGCCAACATGAGCCTGGAGCAGGCACTGCCCGTGTTCGGGCAGGGCAAGGCCGCGTTCTACGTCGACGCGGACTCCGTCTACACCAGCCTGCTCGACCCGAAGAGCTCGACCGTCGGCGACAAGATCGGTTTCGCGCCGTTCCCCGCCGGTCCGGCGGGCGCGCGGCCGTACAACGTGCCGTCGTGGAGCCTCGGGATCAACCGCTACTCGCGGCTGCAGGACGACGCGTGGCAGTTCCTGCGCTGGGCATCCGGTCCGGCGACGGTCACCGCGATCCAGACCGCCGGCATCCCCGGAGCGCGCACGTCGGTGTGGGCCGATCCGGCCACGCTGGCCGGCTTCCCCGCCGACCTGGCCGCCGCCATGGCCGTCAACGCGCGCAACGGCGTCGGCTCGGACCGGCCGAAAGTCCTCCAGGTGGGCCGGGCCCGCGACATCGTCGGCGGCCCGCTGGTGGCCGGCATCCTCGGCCAGCCGGTCGCGGCGGCCGCGCACGAGGCCGACGCCGAGCTGACCACCTTCCTGGCCCGCGACAACCTCCACCGGGAGCGCTGATGGGTACCGCACAGCACCGCCGGCTGCGCTGGATCATGCTCGCGCCGGCGCTGGCCTTCGTCGGCCTGATGATCGTGTTCCCGCTGCTGTTCACGCTGCGGCTGAGCTTCACCGACGCGTTCGGCGCCGTGAACGCCGACACCAGCTGGGCCGGCACCCGCAACTACACCGACGCGCTGAGCGACGACAAGCGGTTCTGGCCGGCGCTGTGGCGCACCGTGCTGTTCACCATCGTCGCGGTCGCCGTCGAGACCGTGCTCGGCCTGGCGCTGGCGATGCTGATGCGCAAGCCGTTCCGCGGCGTGCGCGTGAGCGGCCGTCAACGACTTGCGGGGGAGGCGCGCAGCGCAGCGAGGAACGAGCGGAGTGAGCACTGGAGGAGCAAGTCGTTGACTCGATGGGCCGCGAACCGCCGAGCGAAGGCGAGGCCAATGAGTCTGCTGCGCACCGTGCTGATCATCCCGCTGCTGGCCACGCCGGTCGCGATCGGCGTGCTGTGGCTGCTCGTGCTCGATCCGACGATCGGCATCGCCAACCACGTGCTCACCACGATCGGCCTGCCGCCGCAGGAGTTCCTCGGCTCCGTCAGCCAGTCGCTGCCGACGCTGATGCTGATCGACATCTGGCAGTGGACCCCGATGATGACGATCATCCTGCTGGCCGGGCTCTCCACGCTGCCGACCGATCCCGAAGAGGCCGCGACCGTCGACGGCGCCGGCCCGTGGCAGCGGTTCCGGCACGTCATCCTGCCGATGCTGGGCCCCACGCTGGCGTCGGCGCTGGTCCTGCGCTCGGTCGACGCGCTGAAGACCTTCGACATCATCTACGCCACCAAGGGCGCCGGCGGCGGGTCCTCCTTCGAGGCCGAGACGCTCAACGTGCTGGCCTACGGCTTCACCTTCGACTACCAGGAGTACGCGCTGGCCTCGGCCGTGCTCGTGCTGTTCACCGCGCTCATCGTCGGCGTGGTGCTCGTACTGCGGCGCGGCGTCGGAAGGGACGCGACATGACCACCACGCTCGCGAGGCCGACCACGGCCACCGCTCCCCCGCGCAACAGTCGTTCGGCACGGCAGGTGCGCACGTCCTGGCTGCGCGGCATCGCGATCATCGTCGCGATGCTCGTGTTCGCGTTGCCCGTGATCTGGATGATCGCGGCGGCGTTCAAGACGAACGTGCAGGTCACCGACCCGTCGACGGGCCTGTGGTTCAGTCCGACGCTGGAGAACTTCGGCAACGTCCTGTCCGGCGGCGAGCTGCCGGCGGCCATGGCCAACTCGCTGCTCGTCGGCGTCGTCTCGACGGTGCTGTCGGCACTGCTGGCCGTGCCCGCGGCCTGGGCGGTCGGCCGGTTCGCCATGCACCGCACGGGTTCGCTGGTGCTGGTGGCGCGGGTCGTGCCGGCGATCTCGCTGCTGGTGCCGTGGTACTACCTGTTCGCGCAGGCCGGGCTGGTCGGCACGTACACGGTGCTGGTGCTCTCCCACATGTTCGTGTCGGTGCCGCTGATCCTCTGGATCATGATCAGCTTCTTCCAGGGGCTGCCGATCGAGCTGGAGGAGGCCGGGCAGGTCGACGGGCTCACCCCGTTGGGATCGTTCCTGCGCATCGCGCTGCCGCTGGCCGCGCCCGGCGTGGCCACCGCGTCGATGCTCGCGTTCGTGGCCAGCTGGAACAACTTCCTGTTCGCGCTGGTGCTGGCCGACTCCGACACGAAGACCCTGCCCGTGGCGCTGTTCTCCTTCATCTCCTACGCGAGCACCGACTGGGGCGGCCTCATGGCCGCGGCGACGATCGCGACCGTGCCCGTCGTGGTCGTGGCGCTGCTGGCCCAGAAGCACATCGTCGCCGGGCTCACCGCCGGCGCCACCAAGGGTTAGGGGCAATCCAGCGATGAAGATCGTCGACGCGACGGTCGTCGTGACGAGTCCGGGCCGCAACTTCGTCACGCTGCAGATCGAGACCGAGGACGGCGTGACGGGCCTCGGCGACGCCACGCTCAACGGCCGCGAGCTCGCCGTGGTCGCCTACCTGCGCGAGCACGTCGTGCCGCTGCTGATCGGCACCGACGCGCACGCGATCGAGGACACCTGGCAGGCGCTCTACCGCGGCGCGTACTGGCGGCGCGGGCCGGTGACGATGGCCGCCATCGCGGCCGTCGACGTGGCGTTGTGGGACATCAAGGCGAAGGTCGCCGGCCTGCCGCTCTACCAGCTGTTGGGCGGGGCGAGCCGCGACCGCGTCCGCACGTACGGGCACGCGTCCGGCCGGGACCTGCCCGAGCTGTTCGACTCGGTGCGCGCCCGGCAGGCCGAGGGCTACAAGTCGATTCGCATCCAGACCGGGGTGCCTGGTCTGCAGCGTGTCTACGCGGTCGCGCAACCCGGCGCCGACACGTCCTTGCCCGTCGTCGAGGACTGGGACAGCGCCGCCTACCTGCGGCACGTGCCGCGCGTGTTCGAGGCGGTGCGAAGCGAGTTCGGGCCGGATCTGCCCCTGCTGCACGACGTGCACCACCGGCTGACGCCGCAGCAAGCCGCACGGCTGGGCCGCGCGCTGGAGCCCTACGACCTGTTCTGGCTGGAGGACTGCACCCCGGCCGAGGACCAGGCGGCGCTGCGGTTCGTGCGGCAGCAGACCACCGTGCCACTGGCGATCGGCGAGGTGTTCAACACCGTCTTCGACTACCAGGCCCTGATCACCGAGCGGCTCATCGACTTCGTCCGCTCGCCCGTCACGCACTTCGGCGGGATCACCGCCGTGAAGAAGCTGCTGGACTTCGCCGCCGTCTACGGCATCCGCAGCGGCCTGCACGGGCCGGCGGACATCTCCCCGGTCGGCATGGCCGCGGCCGTCCACATCGACCTGGCCGTGCACAACTTCGGGATCCAGGAGTACTCCGGCCATCCCCCGGCCGCGGCCGAGGTCTTCCACACCGGCTACACGTTCGCCGACGGCTACCTGCGGCCGAGCGACGAACCCGGGCTCGGCGTCGCGCTCGATCGGGACGCCGCGGCCTCGTACCCGTACCGGCGCAGCTACCTGCCGGTGAACCGGCTGCAGGACGGCACGGTGCACGACTGGTGAGTTCACCGACGAACAAGCAGGCTTGACTGTTTGTTTCTTCTCGGGGACGCTCCCGTCGTGCCGACCCGTCAGCAGGAACGCAGCGAGACCACGCGCACCCGGCTGATGGACGCCACCGTGGAGTGCCTCGTCGAGCTCGGCTGGGCGGGCACCACGACCACGGTCGTCGCCCAGCGCGCGGGGGTGTCGCGCGGCGCCCAGCTGCACCACTACCCCGCGCGGGCCGATCTGGTCGTCGCCGCCGTCGAGCACCTCGGCGCCGCCCGCTTCGCCGAGGCCAGGGAAGCCGCCGCGGCTCTGCCCGAGGGCCCCGGTCGCACCCGCGCCGTGCTCGACATGCTCGCCGAGCTGCACACCGGCCCGCTCTTCCGCGCTGCCCTGGAGCTGTGGGTGGCCGCGCGATCCGACGCCGAGCTGCGAGCCGTCGTCGCACCGCTGGAGGCCGAGGTGGGCCGCGAGACCCACCGGCTCACCGTCGAGCTCCTCGGGGTCGACGAGTCCCGTCCCGGCGTGCGCGCGGCCATCCAGCAGACCCTCGACATGGTGCGCGGCCTCGGCATCTCCGACCTGCTCACCGACGACTCCGCCCGACGCTCGGCACTGCTCGACGACTGGGCAGGCCAGCTGGACTCACGCCTGAACGCCGAAGGCGTTGCCCGCAGGGCCGCGCCGAAGGCGCCTTGATGCAACCGCTTGGGAGAGAGGCCCCGATGGACCTGCGCGAGACCGACGAGCAGCAGTTGCTGCGCTCCTCCGTGGCCGCCATGGCCGCCAAGTACGGCCACGACTACCTGCAGGAGAAGGTCCGCACCGGCGGCAAGACCACCGAGCTGTGGCGCGACGCCGGCGAGGCCGGCTACCTCGGCGTCGCCGTCCCCGCCGAGTACGGCGGCGGCGGGGCCGGCATGGTCGAACTGGCGATCGTCGCCGAGGAGATCGCGGCATCCGGGTGCCCACTGCTGCTGATCGTGGTGTCGCCCGCCATCGCCGCCACCGTCATCGCCACCAGCGGCACCCTCGAGCAGAAGGAGCGTTGGCTCCCCGGCTTCGCCGACGGCAGCGTGAAGATGTCGTTCGCGATCACCGAGCCCGACGCCGGCTCCAACTCGCACAAGATCACCACAACGGCCCGGCGCGATCCCGCCGGCGGCTGGCGGCTCTCGGGTCGCAAGTACTACATCTCCGGCGTCGACGAGACGGAGGCGACGCTCGTCGTCGCCCGCCTCGAAGGCGCCGAGGGCACCCTGCGCCCGGCGATGTTCATCGTGCCCACCGACGCCCCCGGCATGAGCTACCAGCCGATCGAGATGGCGTTCACGGCCGCGGAGAAGCAGTTCACCGTCTTCTTCGACGACGTGCACCTGCCCGACGCCGCGCTCGTCGGCGGCGAGGAAGCCGGCCTCGCGGCCCTGTTCGCCGGGCTCAACCCCGAGCGCATCACCGTCTCCGCCTACTCCAACGGGCTCGCCCGCTACGCGCTCGGCAAGGGCATCGCCTACGCCAAGGACCGCACCGTCTGGAAGACCCCCATCGGCGCCCACCAGGCCATCGCGCACCCGCTCGCCAAGGCGCACATCGAGGTCGAGCTGGCCCGCATGGCCACCTCCCGCGCCGCATGGCTCTACGACGCGGGCGACCACCAATCTGCAGGGGAAGCGGCCAACATCGCCAAGTACGCCGCCGCCGAAGCCGCCATCAACGCCGTCGACGCGGCCGTGCAGGCCCACGGCGGCAACGGCATGTCCGTCGAGTACGGGGTGGGCAACCTCATCGGCGCCGTCCGCACCGCCCGCATCGCCCCGGTGAGCCGCGAGATGATCCTCAACTTCGTCGCGCAGCACACCCTGGGCCTGCCGAAGTCCTACTGAGCAGCTCCCGGGGGCTACCCCAACCGGACGGGCAGCGCGGTGAGCCGGCGGGTGCCGGGCAGCGGGAGCCACTGCGGCTCGTCCCCCGTGAACCGGGCGTGCGGATAGCGCTCGAACAGCATCCGCAGCGCCACCTCGCCCTCCTGCCGCGCGAGGGCCGCGCCGAGGCAGTAGTGCGGCCCGTGCCCGAACCCGACGTGGCCGTCGCCGCGTCCGACGGGTCGACGGGTGACGTCGACCCTGGTGGGCTCGGGGTAGGTGCGCGGGTCGCGGTTGGCCGACACCAGCACCGGGATGAGCGCGTCGCCGGCGTGGACGGTGGTGCCGCCGATCTCGAGGTCGGCGGCCGCGTAGCGGAAGCCCGCGATGTGCACGGCGCTCTGGGTGCGCACGAGCTCGCCGACGGCGGCGGGCCACAGGGTCGGGTCGCGCTGCAGTGTGGCCAGCTGGTCGCGCCCGGTCGTCATGAGCATCAGGGCGCTGTTGGCGATGAGGTGCGCGGTGGTCTCGTGCCCGGCGAGGACGAGCGACAGCAGCATGGTGACGATCTCGACGTCGTCGAGCCGGTCGCCGTCCTCGTCGACGGCGGCGATGAGGCCGGAGAGCAGGTCGTCCTGAGGGTGGGCGCGGCGCCGGTCGATGAGGTCGTGGCAGTGCGCCACCATCTCCCGCATCGCGGTCGGGATGCGCCCGGGATCCATGGAGACCAGCGCCGCACCCCAGCGCCGCCAGTCGGGCCGGCTCTCCTCCGGTACGCCCACCAGCTCGCAGATCACGGCGATGGGCAGCGGGTAGGCGAACCGTTCGAGCAGGTCGACGTCGGCGGGCAACCCGTCCAGCAGCTCGGCGGTGATCGCCTCGACGCGCGGGCGCAGCTGCGCGACCCGCCGCACGGTGAAGGCCCGCGAGACCAGCTTGCGCACCCGGGCGTGGTCGGCGCCGTCCTTGTTGAGGGCGCTGCCGGCGAGGTAGCCGACGAGCTCGGGCGGGATGCCGATGGCCGCGAACATGTGTGCGCGCATGTCGTCGACCTCCCCCGGCACGTTCGCCGGGTCGTTCACGATGCGCGAGTCGGTGAGCACGGCGCGGACGTCGTCCTGCCGGGTCACGAGCCACGCCACTCCGCCGTGCAGCGCGTTGGCCCGGCGCAACGGGCCTTCCTCGCGGATCGCGTCGTACCCGGTGTACGGGTCGGCGACGAGTTGCGGGTCGGTCAGCTCCACGGTGGTGGGTGCGGACACGGTCTCCTCCTTCAGCGGACGCGGTTGCGCCATTCGTCGTCGATCAGGGTGATGAGGGAGCGCATGCCGGCGACGATCTCGACTCCGGCGGAGGCCAGCGCTCCACGATCCGGGGAGACGGTCTCCAGCGCGGCGGCGATGGTGCGTTCGAGCAGGGCGGCGCGGTGCGGCGGGTCGTCGTCGTCGGCACCGGACATGTAGAAGCCCAGGCCCACGGCCGAGATGATCGTCAGTTGGTCCTGCGGGGGCAGGTCGGTGCGCATGGCACCGGCGGCGCGGAGCCGCGCCGCGTAGAGCCCCATCACCTCGGCCCGCCGCTCGGCGATGCCGCCCATCGTCGAGGTCGCCTCGTGCGCGAGCCGCCCGAGCACCTCGGTGTCGCCGAGGTAGAGCAGCTTCGCGACCGGGTCGGCAGCGACGTCGAGGTAGCTGCCGCGCACCAGCCGGGACGGCAGCAGCTCGATCGGGTCAGCCTCCATGCGGTCGACGATGCCGGCGAAGATCCGCCGGTGGGCGCGCAGCAGCACGGTCAGGAACAGCGCTTCCTTGGTGCGGAAGTGCAGGTAGACCGTGCCCTTGCCGATTCCGGCGTGCTTGGCGACGTCGTCGATGGTGACGCGCTGGTAGCCCCAGCGCAGCAGCAGCTCGGCGGCGGAGTCGAGCAGGCGCTCGGCCCGACCCGCGTCCGACTCGTTGACCAGAAATGCAGGTTCGGTCACGCAGTCAGGCTAGCGCGTGTGGATCGTCCCGTCGAGAGCAACGGCGAGGGGTCCCCGCGAGCGCCCGCTCGGGCTACCGTCGGAGCATGGCCGACCACCAGCACATCACGGTCGAGCGCGACGGCGACGTCGTGCGGATCACGATGAACCGTCCCGAACGCCGCAACGCGCTGTCGGAACCCCACCTGCGGGAGCTGCTGGACGCGTTCGAGGAGGCGGGGCGCAGCGACGCCACCGGAATCGTCCTGGGTGGGAACGGCCCGGCGTTCTCCGCCGGCCACGACTTCGCCGACGTCGCCGCGCGCGACCTGGCCGGTGTGCGCGAGCTGCTGCGGCTGTGCACGCGGCTCATGCGGACGATCCAGGAGGTCCCGCAGGTGGTGATCGCGCGGGTGCACGCGATCGCGACAGCGGGCGGCTGCCAGCTGATGGCCTCCTGCGACCTGGCCGTGGCCGCCGAGTCGGCCCGGTTCGCGCTCCCCGGCGGCAAGGCCGGCTGGTTCTGCCACACGCCGGCCGTGCCGGTGGCCCGCAGCGTCGGCCGCAAGCGGCTGATGGAGCTCGCGCTCACCGGCGACCCGATCGACGCGGCCACCGCCGCCGACTGGGGGCTGGTCAACTACGCGGTGCCCGACGCGGAGCTCGACAAGCACGTCGACGAGCTGCTGGCCCGCGCCACCCGCGGCAGCCGCTACGGCAAGGGCGTCGGCAAGCAGACGCTCTACGCGCACCTCGACCGGCCGGAGGACGAGGCATACGCCGTCGCGGTCGAGGTGATGGCGGCCATGTCGCAGACCCCGGGAGCGAAGGAGGGCATGGCCTCCTTCCTGGAGAAGCGCCCGCCGGTCTGGCCCGACTAGATCGTTCCCCTAGGCTCTGCGGCAATGACCGATCGGCGGAGCTTCCTCGCCGCGGCTCTGGTCGCGCCGCTGGTCGCCGCCTGCGCGCCCAACGCCCCCGGCACGACGCTGGAGCGGGCCCGTCGCGACGGGGCGCTGCGGATCGGGATCTCCGGCGAGCGGCCCTTCGGCTACACCGACACCGACGGGCGGATCACCGGATCCCAACCGGAGGTCGCCAGGGTGGTGCTCGACCGGTTGGGCGTCGACGGGATCGAGGCCGTGCAGGTGCGGTTCGACCGGCTGATCCCGACCCTGCTGGCCGGGCAGTGCGACCTCGTCGCCGCCGGGATGACGATCACTCCGCAGCGCTGCGCGCAGGTGGCGTTCTCCCGGCCCGACTTCGTGACCCCGCCGGCGTTCCTCGTGCCCGAGGGCAACCCGCAGCGCCTGCGCTCGTTCGACGACGTCGCCCGCCGCGGGATCCGGCTCGCCGTGCTGGTCGGGTCGGTCGAGCTGGACTACGCGCGCGCCGCGGGCATCCGCGACGACCGGCTGGAGATCGTCGACGACCAGCGCCACCTGCTCAGCGCCGTCCAGGACGGCCGCGCCCGCGCCGGCGTGATGACCGCGATCTCGCTGGTCGACGAGCTGCGCCGCAACCCCGGCACCGGGCTGGCGGTCACTCCGCCGCTGACGTCGCCGAACCGCGGGCGGGCCATCCAGCCGGCCGGCGGGTTCGCGATGCGCCTCGACGACATGGACCTGCGGACCGCCTTCGACCGCGAGCTCGACGTCGTGCACACCGGCGGTGAGTGGCTGCGCATCGTCGAGCCGTTCGGGCTGGGTGCGGACAACCTGCCGTCCGGGGCACTGACCACCGAGGGGCTCTGCCGGCCGTAGCGGGCTACAGCGCGCGGATCACCCGCGCCGGATTCCCCGCCACGAACGTCCGCGGCGGCACGTCGCGCAGGACGACGCTGCCCGCCCCGACCACGGAGTCCGCGCCGATGGTCACCCCGGGGCAGACGACGACCGCGGCCCCGAGCCAGCTGTTGGCCCCGACCGAGATGGGCAGGGCCCGCTCCCAGCCTTCCCGCCGCCGGTCGTGGTCCTCCAGCGGGTGCAGCGCGGTGACGAGCTGGCAACCCGGTCCGATGCGCGCGTCGGCACCGATCTCGATCGTGGCGTCGTCCATGAACAGGCAGTTGTGGTTGACGAAGGCGCGGGCACCGAGCCGGATGTGGCTGCCGTGGCTGCAACGGAACGGCGGCAGCACGATCGCCTCCGCACCGGCGTCGCCCAGCAGCTCCTCGAGGATGCGGCGGCGTTCGGCGTCCTGGTCGGCGGTGCTGGCGTTGTACCGGTCCAGCGCTCGCCAGCACTCCCGCAGGCTCGTGGCCAGATCGTCGTCGACCAGGTACCACTCGCCGCGCGCCAGGTGCGCTCGTTGATCTTCCGTCACGGCCCCACGATCGCACGCAGGAACGTCCGCGTGCGCTCGTGTCGCGGATCGCCGAACAGCTGCTCAGGCGGCGCGTCCTCGATGATCCGGCCGCCGTCGAACATCATCACGCGGTGGGCGAAGTCGCGCGCGAAGCCCATCTCGTGCGTGACGCACAGGATGGTGATGTCGGTGGTCTCGCCGATGTCGCGCAGCAGCGCGAGCACGCCAGCGACCAGCTCGGGATCCAGCGCGGAGGTCACCTCGTCGAGCAGCAGCACGTCGGGGCGCATCGCGAGCGCCCGCGCGATCGCCACCCGCTGCTGCTGCCCGCCCGACAGCTGCGCGGGATGCGCGTCGATCTTCTCGCCGAGCCCGACGAGGTCCAGCAGCTCTACGGCGCGCGCGTTCGCCTCGTCCTTCGACAGGCCCAGCACCCGGGTTGGCGCCTCGATCAGGTTGCCGCGCACCGTCATGTTCGGGAACAGGTTGAACTGCTGGAACACCATCCCGATGCGCTTGCGCACCTCACGGCTGTGCTTCTCGTCGGCCGGGACCAGCCCGCCCTTGCGCTCCATGTGCGACAGATAGCGGCCGCCGACCGAGATCGTGCCCGCGTCGACCGACTCCAGGCACATGAGCAGCCGCAGGATCGTCGTCTTCCCCGATCCGGACGGGCCGATGAGCGTGACGTGCTCCCCGGGCGCGACGGTCAGGTCGAGCTCGGAGAGCACGACGTGATCGCCGAAGCGCTTCTCCACGCCGTCGAAGACGATCATCGGCTCAGGCTGATCAAGCGGGGACACGGCGACGCTCCAGTCGGCGGACGAGGATCGATGCGGGCAGGCTCAGCGCGAGGAACAGCAGGCCCGCGATGGTGTACGGCTCGATCGGCCGGAACGTGTCGGACGACAGCTCCTTGGCCTTGTTGACCACCTCGACGACGCCGATGCCCAGCAGCAGCGGGACCTCCTTGAACATCGAGATCACGTAGTTGCTCAGCGCCGGCAGCACGCGCGGCACCGCCTGCGGGAGGATCACGCCGGTCCAGACCCGCGAGCGCGGCAGGCTCAGCGCGGCAGCAGCCTCCCACTGCCCGCGCGGAACCGCGTCGATGCCGGCCCGGTAGACCTCCGAGGTGTAGGTCGCGTAGTGCACGCCGAGCCCGACCACGCCGACGGTGAACGCGCTGAGCACGACCCCGAACCGGGGCAGCACGAAGAACAGGAAGAACACCTGCACCAGCAGCGGGGTCGAGCGCACGAGCTCGACGAACGCCCACACCACGGTGTCGACGACCGGGATCCGCGCCTGCCGGACCACCGCGATCACCAGGCCGAGCAGCAACGCGACCACCGAGCCGAGCAGGGTGATCTCGATCGTGACGACGAGAGCGCCGAGCAGATCCGGGAGGATCCGTAGCGCGTAGTCCCAGTCCCAGACCATCAGTGCCCCGCCGTCACGGCGGCCGTGCGCGCCGCCGCCGAGGGGCGCCGGCCCAGCCGCCGCGCGCCGATCCGCTCCAACCACCGCATCGACGCGGTGATCAGCAGTGCGAGCACCAGGTAGATCAGCAGCATCACCACGAAGATCAGCACGATGTCGTCGCCGAAGTTGGGCACGAGCACCTGCACGCCGCGCTCGGTCACCTCGGACACGACGATGAACGACAGGATCGCCGTGGACTTCAGCAGCTGGATGAACAGGTTGTTGAACGGCGGCAGCATCTCCACGGCGGCCTGCGGCAGGACCACCCGGCGCATGATGTCGCGTGGCGACAGCGAGAGCGCCTTCGCCCCTTCCAACTGCGACTTCGGCACCGATCCGACGGCGCCGCGGACTATCTCCGCGCCGTACGCGCCGTGGTTGAGCCCGAGCACGAGCACGCCGGCGAACAGCGGCACCAGCTGGATGCCGACCAGCACCGGCAGGACGAAGTAGATCCAGAACAGCTGCACGACCTCGGACGTGCCGCGGAAGAACTCCACGTAGGCCCGGCTGACGCCGCGCACGACCCGGTTGCCCGAGCGCAGCGCGAGCCCGGCCGTGAACGCCAGCAGCACCGTGACGACGATGCCGCCGACCGCGGCGATCACCGTCTCGGGCAGCCCGTCCAGCAGGACCGCGATGATGCGCGGCAGGTTCTCCACAGGATGCTGCTCAGGCCGAACAGAGGCTCTGCGTGGTGACGTCCGGCCCGGGCACGTTGTCCTTGCTGAACCCGAACGGCTGCGCGATGCGCAGCCATTCGCCGTTGTCGTGCAGCTTCTTCAGCTCGGCGTTGAACGCGGCGACCAGCGCGTCCTCACCCTTGCGGAAGACGAACGCACCCGCCGACACGGTCTTCTTGCCGTCGATCGTGGGGAAGAAGCCGGAGGTGACCTCCACCGCGGCGCCGGCGTTCTTCGACTTCACGTCGTTGAGCGAGATGTTCGTGAGCGCACCCGCGTCGACCCGGCCCGCGGTGACCGCCTGCAGCAGCGTGTTCTGCGTGTCGACGACCTGGATCTGGGCGTCGGGCACCCCGGACTTCTGCGCGTAGCCCTGTTCCACCGCGCCGGACAGCACCGCGAGGCGCAGGCCCTTCGACTTCACGTCGTCGAACGTCGTGATGCCCTTCGGGTTCCCCGTCGGCACGAGGAACGCCGTGGGTGCGGTGTAGTCCGGGTCGGAGAACGCGGCGTTGGCGCACCGGCTCGGATTGATGAACATGCCCGCGGTGACCATGTCGAACTGCTTCGCGTTCAGCGCCGGGATCAGCGACCCGAACTCGACAGTGGTCGCCTGGATGTCGTTGATGCCCATCGCCTTGAGCACGGCCCGCGCGACCTCGACGGACTCGCCCGAGACCTTGCCCGACGAGTCGGTGAACCCGTAGGGCGCCTCGTTGGCGATGCCCACCTTGATGGTGCCGGCACTGCGCGCGTTCTCCAGCGTGCCGCCCGGGGCGGTGGACACCGTCGAGCACGCGGAGAGCGCCGCCGGCGCCGCGACAACCGCCAAACCGGCGACACCAGCCCTGCGCAGGAAGTCCCGTCGTGCCCAGCTGCTGCTCATCCCGCGCCTCCTGCGACCACCCGTTCGGACGACGACCGAACCTAGGGCGTCACCCCCGAACCGGGCAAACGGAAGCGGGCGACGCGCGTCAGAACCGGCGATGCGGGCGGACCGCTTCATGCCCAGCAGCAGGTTCAGGTACTCGTCGCCGAGGATCGGATCCGGCAGCCGGTTGTCCAGCGCCCTTGGCTTTGAGGACCGGGCTCAGTGTCTTCTGCACCCCGACGAGTTCGCCGCCATCCACGTCGGCGACGCTATGCCCGATCCCTCGGCCATGATGGCCACATGGCGTTGCGCATCGGCGGAATCCCGGTCCTGCTCAGCCCGTCCGACGTGGCAGGCGGGATCCGCGCCGTCCTCGGCTGGACCGACGAGGCGGTGGAGCTGGTCGGCGAGCTGCCGGGCCGCGTGGATCGCCTGCTCACCGAGGTCGAGGCGCTGCTCGGGTTGATGCGGCAGCTGGCCGAGCGCGTCGAGCGCGTCGCGGAGAGCGCCGAGACGGTCGTCTCCACGGCCACGTCCGTCACGGCCGCTGCGGAGACGGTGATCGCGCAGAGCACCGCGGCGGTGTCGAACGCCGACGTGGCGATCTCGCAGGCCGCGCGGGCCGCTGCCGATGCGACCGGCGTGCTCGCGCTCTACCAGCCGATCGCCGAGAAGGCGGCGCCGATGGCGCGGCAGTTCGTCGAGGAGTTCTCGGCGGAGGAGCTGCACGCGGCGATCCGCATGGTCGACGCCATCCCGCGGCTCACCTCGCACGTCGAGGCGGACGTGCTGCCGCTGCTCGCCACCCTCGACCACGTGGGCCCTGACCTGCGCGAGCTGATCTCCCTGGTCACGGACGTGCGTAACGCCCTGGCGTCGATGCCTGGGCTGCGACTGCTGCTGCCCCGCCGTGCGGAGGGCCAGCAGGCGAAGTGAGCGGGTCGGGCCGCTCCTGCTGCTCGTGCAGCCCGGCGACGACGGCGGCGCGGATCTGCATGCGGTTCTCCCGCACGATCTCGGCGAAGAACGCGTCGGTGCGCGGGTCGGTGAGCACGTCGACGATCACCCGCATCGTCGTGTCGATGAGCCCGTGCACGATCTCGTCGTGGAACGGGAGCCGGGCGAGCACTCCGGTGGCGCGGTCCTCGCGGATCGACTCGCTGACGATCTCCCGCAGGACCTGCCGGTTCTCGGTGAGCGAGCGGGCGATGTTCTGCGGGTAGTTGCCCGTCTCCAGTACCTTCACCACCTCGTCGAGGACGGCGACGGTGATCGGCTTCTTGATCGCCAGCACGATGGGCCGCGACATCCGCTCCACCAGCCGTTCGGTGAACTTCTCGCCGAACGCCCGGTCCGCGGTGCGGGCCAACCGCAGGACGAGCACCACCACGCGCAGCAGCCGCAGCCCGCGCAGTGCGGGGTGCGCGACCGGGATCATGCCCAGCACCTCGTACCAGTTCCGCAGCGGGAACCAGCGCTCCCACCCCGTGCGCCGCCACCGCGCCAGGAACTCGATCAGGAAGACGCCGCAGATCGAGGCGTCGGCGACGAAGATCCAGTGCGCCACCTCGGCGCTGTGCGGGAAGAACTCGACGTAGACCAGCAGCCCGACCGACACGACTGCGAGCACCAGCATCAGCAGATCGACCGGCGCCACCCGACGCCTCTGCACCGGAGGGGGCGTGGCGGTTTCCACCGACTGCTCGGGCGAGACCGGCGCGGATGCGGACATGTGCGGCATTCTGCCCGGTGCGCCCGTGCTCGACCGGGCGAGGCGGCTGCCCGTAATCCGCTCGGTGGCCGGGACCGGACCGGGCACACTCGCCCGCATGGTGCACGACGAGCCGGCCGCCTGACGTGCTGGACCGGAGGTTCCGCATCTTCTGGGCCGGCCAGACGCTGGCCACCCTCGGCCACGGCTTCATGATCGTCGCGCTACCCCTGCTGGTGCTCGAGGCCACCGGTTCGGTCGCGCAGATGGGGCTGCTCACCGGCACGTCCGGCGTCGTCGGCATCGCCACCGGGCTCGTCGCAGGATCGCTGGCCGATCGGTGGGACCGGCGCCGCCTGATGATCGTCTGCGACCTGGTCCGGATGGTGGTGTTCGGCTCCGTGCCGCTGGTGTGGCTCGGCGGGCCGCAGGTCTGGCTGCTCTACGTGGCGGTCGGCATCGCCGCGGTGTTCGACATGGTCTTCCGCGTGAGCTACGTCGCGGCCGTGCCCGGGCTGGTCGGCAGGGACGGCGTACTGGCCGCCAACGGCCGGCTGGAGACCACCAACTCGCTGTCGCTGATCGTCGGTCCGGTGCTGGCCGGGGTCGTGGTGGCCGCCACCGGGCCGACCGCCGCCATCGCGGTGAACGCCGCCATGTTCGGCGCCTCCGCCCTCGCGCTGTCCCTCATCCGGCTCGGCCCGGCCGCGGACGCTCCGACCGTCCGCGGCTCGGTCGTCGCCGAGTTCGCCGCAGGCTTCCGCTTCCTGTGGGCCACGCCGGTGCTGCGCTGGCTGACGATCCTGCTCACCGTCGTGTCGCTGCTGGCCGTCGGGATGGCGGACGTGCTGATCTTCGCCGTACGGGTGCCGCTGGGCGGCTCGGAGAGCGACGTCGGGCTGGCCCTGGGCATGGCGGGGGTCGGCACCGTGATCTCCGCGCTGCTGCTGCCCCGGCTGCGCCGCACGCTCGGCTTCGGCCCGTGCTGGATCGGCTCGTTCGTGCTCTGCGCCGCGGCGGTGGCGGTGCTGGCGTTCGCCGGGAGCGTGGCGGTGGCGGCAGCCGTCGCCCCGGTGTTCTTCTTCGGGCTCGCGCTCGCCGGGATCAGCGGGATGACGCTGCGCCAGACGATCACGCCGGACCACCTGCTCGGCCGGGTCACCGCGGCGTTCTGGACGATCCACGGCTCGCTGGGGCCCATCGGCGCGGCGCTGCTCACCGCGGCCGTCGAGCGGTTCGGCGTGCGCGGGCCGTTGCTCGTGGTCTGCGGGCTGTTCGCGCTCGTCTCACTGGTCGCGGTGGCCACCCCGATCAGGCAGCGGCACCCCGAACGCGCCGCCGCACTGGTCAGCCGAGCCCGTTGGCCTTCCGCACCAGCGTGACGATCTCGTCCATCATCTCGGTGAGCTTGTAGTCCTTCGGCGTGAACACCTGGGCCACGCCCTTGGCCCGCAGCGCCTCGGCGTCGTCGGGCGGGATGATCCCGCCGACGATGACGGGCACGTCGTCGGCGCCGGCCGCGCGCAACCCGTCGACCACGGCGGGGACGACCTCCAGGTGCGAGCCGGAGAGGATCGAGAGCCCGACGACGTGCACGCCCTCCTGCACGGCGGCGGCGACGATCTGCGAGGGCGTGAGCCGGATGCCCTGGTAGATCACTTCGAAGCCGACGTCGCGGGCCCGCACGGCCACCTGCTCGGCGCCGTTGGAGTGCCCGTCGAGCCCGGGCTTGCCGACGAGCATGCGCAGCCGGGTGCCGAGCTCGTCGCCGGTGGCCCGAACGCGGTCGCGGACGCCGGCGATCTCCGTGGCGCTCTCGCCGCTCACCCCGGCCGCCGAGACGCCGGTCGGGGCGCGGAACTCGCCGAACACCTCGCGCAGCGCACCCGACCACTCCCCCGTCGTGACGCCGACCTTGGCGCAGGCGATGGATGCCTCCATCAGGTTGGCGTCGGTCTTCGCGGCGTCACGCAGTGCCGCGAGCGCCTTCTCGACATCGGCGGCGTCGCGACCCGCTCGCCACTCCTTGATCGCAGCGACGGCTTCGGCCTCGGTCTCCGGGTCGACGCTCATGATCGCGGCGGCCCCTTCGGTCTGCAGCGGGCTGGGCTCGGTGGTGTCGAACTTGTTGACCCCGACGACCACGTGCTCGCCCGACTCCATCTGCCGGCGCATGTCCGACAGCGACGACACGAGCTGGCCCTTCATGTACCCGGACTCGACGGCGGCGACGGCACCACCCATCTCCTGCACCCGGTCGATCTCGGCCTTGGCGTTCTCGACCAGCTCCGCCACCTTGGCCTCGACGACGCGGCTGCCGTCGAAGATGTCCTCGTACTCGAGCAGGTCGGTCTCGTAGGCCAGCACCTGCTGCATCCGCAGCGCCCACTGCTGGTCCCACGGCCGCGGCAGCCCGAGCGCCTCGTTCCAGGCGGGGAGCTGGACCGCGCGGGCACGCGCGTCGCGGGATAGCGTGACGGCGAGCATCTCCAGCACGATGCGCTGCACGTTGTTCTCGGGCTGCGCCTCGGTGAGCCCGAGCGAGTTGACCTGCACGCCGTAGCGCAGCCGGCGCTGCTTGGGATCCTGCACGCCGTAGCGCTCGCGGGTGATCTCGTCCCACAGCCGACCCAGCGCCCGCATCTTGCACATCTCCTCGACGAAGCGCAGACCCGCGTTGACGAAGAAGGAGATGCGCGCGACGACGGCGCCGAACTCCTCCTCCGGCACCTGGCCGGAGTCGCGCACCGAGTCGAGCACGGCGATGGCCGTGGAGAGCGCGTAGGCCAGCTCCTGCGGCGGCGTGGCACCGGCCTCCTGCAGGTGGTAGCTGCAGATGTTGATCGGGTTCCACTTCGGGATGTTGGCCACCGACCAGGCGATCATGTCGGTGATCAGCCGCATGCTCGGCGCCGGCGGGAACACGTACGTGCCCCGCGACAGGTACTCCTTGACGATGTCGTTCTGCGTGGTACCGGCGAGGGTGGCGCGGGGGGCCTCGTGCTCGTCGGCCACCGCGACGTAGAGCGCGAGCAGCCACATCGCCGGTGCGTTGATGGTCATCGAGGTGTTGGCCTCGGCCATCGGGATGCCGTCGAAGAGGGTGCGCATGTCGCCGATGTGGCTGACCGGCACACCGACCTTGCCGACCTCGCCCTTCGCCAGCTCGTCGTCGGGGTCGTAGCCCGTCTGCGTGGGCAGGTCGAACGCCACCGAAAGGCCCGTCTGCCCCTTGGCGAGGTTGCGGCGGTAGAGCGCGTTCGACTTCTCCGCGGAGGAGTGTCCGGCGTAGGTGCGGATCACCCACGGCCGATCGCGTTCGTGGTCGCTGGGATACGGCACGCGGCACACCTCCGCCGTTGGTCGGGATACTTATCGTACCGGTTGGTAACCCGTCCGAGGCGCTCCGACGACGCCCATCACACTTGTGATGGCCGATCGGGCGCGCGCGGCGGACAATGCCCGCATGCCCGTGTGGTCCGGGGTGGCGGGCGCCGCCGTGATGCTGGCGCTGCTGGCCGTCGCGCTGCGGGCGACCTTCGGCACCAGCCGCGACCTGCACGTCCCCGACCCGACCGATCCCACCGTCCACGGGTTGCTCGTCGAGGTAGGACGGACGCCCACCGAGGTGGCGGCGACAGCGCTGCGCGATCGACTCGCCGACGCCGGGATCCGGGCGACCGTCGCCCCGCACACCGACGGCAGCTACCACCTGCTGGTCTTCCCGCAGGACGAGGATGCGGCCAGAGCCCTGCTCAGCTGATCCGGTGGTAGCGGGCGTCGACGAGGCCGAACACCCCGTAGGCGAGCAGACCGAGCGCCAGTGCGACCAGCAGGAACGGCCCGTACGGTTGGCCGGCGAGGGTCTTCAACGCGGCATCGAGCCCGTTCGCCTGCGCCGGGTCGAACCGCACGGCGGCGATCACGATGAGCACGCCGATCAGCACCAGCGACAGGCCCTTGGCGACGAAGCCGACCACGCCGCTGTGCTCGGCGAGCGATCGGACGCGCCGGTCGTCGGGAAGCGCCAGGTCCTGCAGGAAGTCCTTCGACCAGCCGTCCCACACGGTCCATCCGCCGATCACGGCCGTCACCACGCCGACCAGCCCGACGAGCACCTGCCCGCCCGGCAGCCCCAGCACGCCTGCCGTGGTGCGCTCGGTGTCGCCACCGCCACCGCCCAGCAGCGACGTCACGGCGAGCACCAGCAGGGTCCCCGACACCGCCGCCTGGCCCGCGCTCTGCGCGCGGCGCATCAGCGAGCGCCGCCGCTCCTGCACCCAGGTGAAGCCGCGGATCGCCTCGTAGATCCGCCAGACGGTCACCGTGGCGAACCCGACCACGAGCACCCACAGCAGGACGACGCCCAGGGGCTGGGCGGCCAGCGCCTGGAAGGCGCCTGACTGGTCGGTGCGCTCCGTCGAGCGGCCGAACGCGAGCTGGACCGCCAGCACCGCGATCAGCACGTGCGTGACCCCGTACGCGCCGATCCCGAACCTCGCCCCGAGGCGGACCGGTGCACTGTCGACCACCTCGTCGACGTTGTCCGGCACAGTCATCGGCCCTCCCATCGGCACAGTGGCACGCGGACCCAGAACCCGCACCCGCAACTGAGCCGTCCGGCCCAGCACCTCGGCGGGTCCATGTCCGCGCTACGCCTTGCTGCTCGCCGTCAGGCCGCCGATTCCTGCGTCTCGACCGGTGACCGTGGCGTGAGCCCGGTTGCCACGAGGACGGCGACCAGCAGCCAGGTGGCCACGACCACGACCGCGAGCTGGCCGACGGTGCCCCCGGGCACGGCGGCGGGAGTCCACAGGTTGGCCGAGGCGTGCAGCACGATCGCAGGCAGCACGCTGCCGCGACTGCGCAGGAACAGCCAGGTGTAGACGACGGCCATGGCCGGGAGTTCCAGGAGCTGGTAGAGGAACGGGCTCCCGTCCATCGTCGATCCAGCGGTGAACACCAGCGGCAGGTGCCAGAGCGCCCAGACCATTCCCAGTCCCAGTCCCAGGCTGGCCGCGAACGGGCCGTTGCGGGCGAGCCATTGCGGCAGGGCGTAGCCCCGCCAGCCTGCCTCCTCACCGAGCCCGTCGGTGACCAGCAACGCCGCGAACACGGCCGCCGCCGTCGCCGCCCCGAGATCCAGGGCACCGGGGCGCAGGTCCGTCCCCCACCCGAGCGCTGCCGCCACCTCGCCGACGGCAAGGTAGAACGTGGCGGGACCGAGCAGCGCGACCACGTACCACTGCCAGCCGATCCGCCAGCGCACCAGCCGGGCCGCCCACTCCCGCAGCCCGGCCCGGCCCTGCGTCAGGGTCACGGTGAGCAACGCGGCGACGGCGGGACCCCAGCTCCAGACGGCTCCGAGACCGACGGCCCAGTGCGCGTCCAGCACTCCCTGGGAGTGGAGTGCGCGGGGTACCCAGACGGCCCAGGTCAGCCCGAAGGCCAGTGCGAAGAACGTGGTCAACGGGTGGCTGCGGAGCCAGCTCCGCGAACGGGAAGCCGTCGTCGCGCGGCCATCACCTGCTGCGGATGTCATGGAGCGAGCATCGGGCAGGGGCAGACCACCCACCACGGGTCCAGCACCCGCGGACGGCAGGGTTGCCCCTCTTGTGCCGGGTGGCGAGCACGCTGGACCCGCCGAACCGGACGGGAGACCCGGGGGTCAGCCCACCTCGACCGGGACGCGCTCGGCGCGGTGGCGGCGGATCGCCCGCACCACGAGCACGACGACCACGGCGGCGACGACGAGCCCCGTGGCCGTCGGGCCGATGAGGTGCGCGAACTGTCGGATCGCGACGGATGCTGCGCTGCCGAGCGACACGTACACGAGTGCCCACGCCGCGGCGCCGACGACCGTGCACCGCAGGAAGCGGCCGACGTCCATCCGCAGGCTGCCGGCGATGACGGGCACGAGGGAGTGCGCCACGGCCATGAACCGTGCGCCCACGATCGCGCGGGCCGCTCCGCTCGCGACCAGCTGCTCTGCGCGCTGCCAGTTCGGTTCGCCGATCCACCGGCCGGCCCGCGACTGCCGCAGCCACGGCCCGGTGCGGCGCCCGATCAGGTACCCCCCGCTCTGCCCGACGATGGTGCCGCCGGTCGCGACGGCGACCATCGCGGCGTACTCCCACCCGCTGCCGACGGTCGTCGCGGCCGCGAGCAGCACCACCTCGCCGGGCGTCACGAGCCCGACCAGCGCGGTCGTCTCGAGCACCAGCAGCACGCCGACCACGGTGAGCAGCAGCCAGAACGGGATGGCGTCCAGGGTGGCGAAGAACGTGTCGAGCAAGGAGGTCATGACTGAAGAGCCTCGCCGCGCGGACCCGTCCCCGACATCCGGTGATCGCCCGGACCCGGGTGGGGGAAACCCCCGGGATCAGCTCTTGAGCAGCCTGGGCAGATCGTCGAGCACCTTCATCACGCCGGTCGGGCCGAGGCCGAGGAACCACACCTCGTCGTCGACCTGGCGTACGTGCCCGGCCTTGACCGCGCCGAGCTGGGCCCACAGCCCGCCGTTGACGACGGCGTCCTGCGCGGTGTTGGCCGGCGGGCCGTAGCTGGAGTAGAAGATCCAGTCGCCGTCGGCGGTGTCGATGCGCTCCTCGGACACCTCGATGGCCAGCTCGGGGAAGTCCTGAGCGGGCGGGCGGCGCAGGCCGACGTCGGCCAGCACGACGCCGAGCATCGACAGGTTCCCGTAGAGCCGGATCCGGCCGGGCTGGAAGCGCACGAGCGAGATCGTCGGCGGCGTGCCGGTGATCGTCGCCTTCACCTCGTCGACCCGGCGCTGGTAGGCGTTCAGCACGTCGACGGCGGCCGTCTCCTTGCCCAGCGCGGCCCCGACCAGCAGGAAGTCCTCCTTCCACGGGAACCCGGGCCGGATGCTCAGCACGGTCGGTGCGATCGCCGCGAGCTTGTCGTAGAGCTGGTCGACGCGCAGCTTGCTGCCGAGGATGAGATCGGGCTTCGCGGCGGCGACGGCCTCGAGGTTGATCGTGCCGACGTCCCCGACGACCGGTACGCCCTGCACCTTGTCGGCGAGGTAGGAGGGCACCGTCCGGTTGGGGACGGCGATGGCGACGGGGGTGATGCCCAGCGCCAGCACGCTGTCGAGCTCGCCGCTGTCGAGCACCGCCACCCGGGTGGGCGCCGCCGGGATGGTGGTGGTGCCGCGGGCGTGGGTGACGGTGCGGGGGAAGACGCCCGGCCCGACGTCGGCCTTGAACGTGGCGGTCTCCGCGTCGGCGGTGCCGAAGAGCCGGCCGCCG
Source organism: uncultured Actinomycetota bacterium (assembly GCA_963727745.1). Classification (GTDB taxonomy): domain Bacteria; phylum Actinomycetota; class Actinomycetes; order Mycobacteriales; family Pseudonocardiaceae; genus Pseudonocardia. The sequence continues at coordinate 1,014,073 of CAVSHL010000013.1, read as the reverse complement.
GTGGCGACGTCCGCGTTGCCGGTGCCCGGATCGGCCTGGGGCGCCGCACACGCCGTCAGCCCGAGCAGCACCGCGCCGACGACCACGAGTTTCCGCATGAGGTGAACCTACCCTTAGCGGAACGGGCGGTAGTCAGGTCAGGGCCGCCGGCTCGCCGGTGACCCGTGCGATGTCGGCGCCGAGCGAGCTCAGGTTCTGGACGAACCGCGGGTAGCCGCGGTCGATGTGGTCGACGTCCCACAGCTGCGTGACGCCGTCGGCGCACAGCGCGGCGAGCGCGAGCCCGGCGCCGGCGCGGATGTCGCTTGCCCACACGGGCGCGCTGGACAGCCGCGGCACCCCGCGCACGACGGCGTGATGGCCGTCCGTGCGGGCGTCGGCGCCCAGCCGCACCATCTCGTCGACGAAGCGGAAGCGCGACTCGAAGACGTTCTCGGTGATCATCGACGTGCCTTCGGCGACGGCCGACAGCGCGATCGCCATCGGCTGCAGGTCGGTCGCGAACCCGGGGTAGGGCAACGTCACGAAGTCCACCGCCTGCGGGCGACCCGGCATCGTCACCGTGAACTCTGCGGCGCCGATGTCGGTGGTCGCGCCCGCCGAGCGGAGCTTGTCCAGCACGAGCTCGATGTGGTGCGGATCGACGCCGCGGACGGTGACCTCGCCGCTGGTAATCGCCGCCGCGAACGCCCAGGTGGCCCCGACGATCCGGTCGCCGATCACGCGGTGCTGCGTCGGGGACAGGCCGGGCACCCCGTGGACCGTCAGCGTCGACGAGCCGATGCCGTCGATCTTCGCGCCCATCTCGGCGAGCATCGTGCACAGGTCGACGATCTCCGGCTCGCGCGCCGCGTTGTCGATCACGGTGGCACCGTCCGCCAGCACTGCCGCCATCAGGATGTTCTCCGTGGCGCCGACGCTGGGGAAGTCGAGCCAGATCTGGGCACCGGCCAGGTGTTCCGCGTGCGCGACGACCCGTCCGTGCTTGATCTCGGTGGTGGCGCCGAGCTTGCGCAGGCCGGCCTGGTGCATGTCCAGCGGCCGCTGGCCGATTGCGTCGCCGCCGGGGAGCGGCACGATCGCCCGCCGGCAGCGCGCCACCAGCGGGCCGAGCACGCACACGGAAGCCCGCAGCCGCGACACCGAGCGGTAGTCGGCCTCGGCGCCCAGCTGCTCCGGCACGTCGATGGTGACCGTGTCGCCGTCGACGACGACGGTGCAGCCGAGGCTGCGCAGCACATCGGCCATGAGCGGCACGTCGAGGATCTCGGGGCAGTTCGTGATCGTGGTGGTGCCCTCGGCCAGCAGCGCCGCCGCCATCAGCTTCAGCACGCTGTTCTTCGCCCCGACCACGTCGACGGCGCCGACGAGGCGGGCGCCGCCGCGGATCGCGAAATGCTCTGCCACGGGTTCGACGCTATCCCCTCGCCCAGGTGCCCTCGTGCCCGGCCGTAGGTGTGCCGCCACCTGCAGGAAGGCAAGGCTAGGCTCACCACATGCGTCGTTCGAGCAGCTTATCCCGAATCGCGACGGCGGCCGCCCTCGTCGCTGTCCTCGCTGCGTGCGGAGGCACGCCGACCGACCCCGATCCGGCGGCCGCGAGCGGGTTCCCCGTCACGCTCACCGACGTGTACGGCCAGGTCACGGTGCCGAAGCAGCCGGTGCGGGTGGCGGCGCTCGACCAGAGCTACGTCGACGCCACGATCGCGCTGGAGACGCAGGTCGTCGCCTTCACGAGCTACCGCGGCGTCGGCGACGAGCTGCCGGCGTACCTCGGCGCCGACGCCGCCACGTACGCCGGCCAGGCGAAGTCCGTGGGCACGCTGCAGGCGCCGAGCATCGAGATGATCGCCGCGCAGCAGCCCGACCTCATCGTCTCCGCCAAGGTGCGCCACGGCGATCAGCACGACCGGCTCGCCGGGATCGCCCCGACCGTGTTCAGCGAGTCAACCGGTCCCACGTGGAAGCAGAACATCCGGCTGCTCGGCACGGCGCTGGACAAGTCGGCGCTCGCCGAGCAGAAGATCACCGCCTACGAGCAGCGCGCCAAGCGGATCGGCGACGCCGTGCGGGCCAAGCTCGGCCGCAACCCCACCGTCTCACTGGTCCGGTTCGCCGGCGAGCCCACGATCCGCCTGTACTCGAAGACGTCGTTCCCCGGCACGGTGCTGACCGATGCCGGCTTCGCCCTCAACGCGACGGCCCTGGCGGTCCCGGCCGGCAAGATCTCCGCCGACGTCAGCCCGGAGAACGTCCTGCAGCTCGACGCCGACCAGCTCTTCCTCTCCACTGCCCGCGACGAGAACGGGGCGTCGGCCGGGCAGAAGGCCACGACGGCGGCCAACCCGCTGTGGGCGCGGATCGCCGGGCAGAAGACCGACGTGCAGGACCTCACCTGGCTCACCTCTGTCAGCCTGCAGGGCGCCAACGCGATCCTCGACGACGTGGCGAAGACCTTCGGGGTGACTGAGGCGTGACTGGCGCCTGGCTGGGGGCCTGACGCGCGATCAGCCCAGCCCGGCGGCCAGACCGCGCATCGCGCGGTCGACCACGGCCAGCAGCGTCGCGCGGTCCGCGCCGTCGCGGGCCCGCAACGACATCCCGAACTGGACGGTCACCGCGAAGTCGGCGAGCGCCGCGGGATCGGTGTCGGCAGGGAGTTCGCCCTCGGCGATGCCGCGGGCGAACCGCTCGCGGACCGCTTCCGCGGTGGCGCGACGGGCCTCGGCGAGGAAGTCGTGGATCCCCTGCGAGCTCGGCGTGTAGGTGACCGCACCGAGTACGACGAGGCAGCCGGGCGGGCTGCCGGGCGCGGTGTAGGCGACGGCGTTGGCGCGCAGCATCGCCTCGACGGCGGCGAGCGCGGTGGGGCCGCCGGCCAGCGCCGCGAAGGCCGGCCCGCCCTCGATCTGCTCGTAGAGCGCGACTGCTTCCCGGAAGAGCTGCTCCTTGCTGCCGAACGCTGCATAGAGACTCGGCGGGCGGATGGCCATGGCCGTGGTCAGGTCGGCGACGGAGGTGCCCTCGTACCCGTGCTCCCAGAACAGCTCCATGGCGCGGCACAGCGCCGCGTCGCGGTCGAAGCCGCGTGGCCGCCCCTTCTGTAGCACTCGCTAAGGATATCAGGTACGTTCCTTAGCGACCGCTACAGAAAGGCTTGATCATGGGGAACCTCACCGGCCGCGCCGCACTCGTCACGGGCGGCAGCCGCGGGATCGGCGCGGCGATCGCCCGTCGGCTGGCCCGCGAGGGCGCCGACGTCGCGATCACCTACGTCACCGCGCCGGACCGCGCCGAGCAGGTCGTGCGCGACGTGACGGCGCACGGTGTGCGCGGCATCGCGCTGCAGGCGGACTGCGCCGATCCCGTGCAGGTACGGGCGGCCGTCGACACCGCGGCTGCCCAGCTGGGCCGGTTGGACGTGCTCATCAACAACGCCGGCGTCTTCCCGTACGGGCCGTTCGAGGGCGTCAGCGCGGCCGAGCTCGACCACGTCATCGCCCTGCACGTGCGCGCCGCGTTCGTCGCGGCCCAGGCCGCGTCGGCGCACCTCGGCGAGGGCGGGCGGATCATCAGCATCGGCAGCAACCTCGCCGAGCACGTCTCGCATCCCGGTGTGGCGCTCTACGCCATGACGAAGTCCGCGCTCACCGGGCTCACCCGCGGCCTGGCCCGCGATCTCGGCCCGCGCGGCATCGCGGTCACCGTGGTGCACCCCGGATCGACCGACACCGACATGAACCCCGCCGACGGGCCCTCGGCCGGTGACCAGCGCGAACGCACCGCTCTGGGGCGCTACCAGCGGGCCGAGGAGGTCGCAGCGACCGTCGCGCACCTGGCCGGCCCGGGTGGGGCCACGATCACCGGGACCGGGTTGCTCGTCGACGCCGGCGCAAACGCGTGACCACGCCGGACGTCAGCCACACCAGCGCCGGCACGGCGTCGTCGCCGAGCTCGTCGAGCAGCTCCTCCTCGACGTCGGCGCCGGACGGCCCACTGAGCAGCACCGACACCCGCTGGGCCGCCGCGCCGGCGGTGACACCCAGTGTCGCCTCGACCCACGATGCGGCCGGCTCGGCCATGGCGACATGCTCGATCGCCATGTGGAAATCGTCGTAAACGCGATCCTCGTCGAACCACTCGTCGACATCGTCGTCGAGGGGTGGGAACCGAGCTTCCAACCACTCCCTGACCAGCGCCGCGCTCGGAGCGCGGAGCTGCGCGTGCCCTACCTGGCGGCGCTCATCGCGCACCAGCCGAAGATGCCCTGCCCGCGCCTCGTCGCCACGCGCTCCGCGAGCGACCATGCTGAACCTCCTCGCCGCACCGAGGCTAGTGACCTGGTCGGACAGAAGCGGCTCCTGTCCAGCGGAACTAGGCTGATCCCATGGCCGTGCACCTGACCAGGATCTACACCAAGACCGGCGACGACGGCACCACTGCGCTGGGCGACTTCTCCCGGGTCCGCAAGACCGACGTGCGGCTGGCCGCCTACGCCGACACCGACGAGGCCAACGCCGCCGTCGGGGTGGCCGTCACGGTGGGCGGGCTGGCCGACGAGGTGCTGGTGCCGCTGCAGCAGATCCAGAACGACCTGTTCGACGTCGGCGCGGACCTGTGCTCGCCGATCGTCGAGGATCCGCAGTACCCGCCGCTGCGGATCACCGAGGAGTACGTGACGCGGCTGGAGGGTTGGTGCGACGAGTTCAACGAGCACCTGCCGAAGCTGGCCTCGTTCATCCTGCCGGGCGGCACGCCGGGCGCGGCCTACCTGCACGTCGCGCGCACGGTGAGCCGGCGCGCGGAGCGCAGCGTGTGGGCGTTGCTGGAGGCCGATCCCGAGCGCACCAACCCGCTCACCGCGAAGTACCTGAACCGCCTGTCCGACCTGCTGTTCATCCTGGGCCGCGTCGCCAATCCCGAGGGCGACGTGCTGTGGCGCCCGGGCGGGAACTGAGCCTCGCAGCGCCGATCAGGCTTCCCGGGTGGCGCCGGGGGGGCGAGCAGAGCAGCGACCGGTACCGCATGGAGCGCGCGATCGGCTCTGGCGGCATGGGCACGGTCTGGCTGGCCACCGACACGCTCCTCGACCGGCCGGTCGCGATCAAGCGGCTGCGGTCGGAGATCACCGAGGACGACGAGGCGCGCCAGCGGATCCTGCGTGAGACGCGGATAGCGGCCCGCCTCCACGATCCGCGGATCGCGGAGGACGCCCGCTGCGCGGCGGCGACCGCCCTGATGACCGCCGCGGTGGCGCGACTGCCGGCCCCGTCCCCGCCGTGAGTCCGACCAACCGGGGAGAACGGGCACCGCACAGGGCGAGATAGTCTGGGCCCGTGGCGCCGGGGGGCGAGCAGAGCAACAACCGGTACCGCATGGAACGGGCGATCGGCTCCGGCGGCATGGGCACGGTCTGGCTGGCCACCGACACGCTGCTCGAACGCCCGGTCGCGATCAAGCGGCTGCGGCAGGAGACCGCCGAGGACGTCGAGGCCCGCCAGCGCATCCTGCGCGAGGCCCGGATCGCGGCCCGCCTGCACGATCCCCGCATCGTGGCCCTGTTCGACGTGCTGTCCGTCGACGACGTGCCGTGGCTGGTGATGGAGTACCTGCCGTCGAAGAGCCTATCGGAGCTGCTCGCCCTGCACGGCAGGCTGGCACCGCAGGCCGCCGCAGGGATCGGTGCCACCGTCGCGGAAGCACTCGACGTGGCCCACCGTGCCGGCATCACCCACCGCGACGTGAAACCCGGCAACGTGCTGCTCGGGTCGAACTTCGTCGTCAAGCTCACCGACTTCGGCATCGCCCATTCCACCGGCGACGCCACCATCACCGCGGCCAACCTCCTCACCGGCACTCCGGCCTACTTCGCCCCCGAGGTCGCCGCAGGCGACGATCCCGGCCCGGCCGCCGACGTGTGGTCGCTCGGCGCGACGATCTACACCGCGGTCGAGGGGCATCCCCCGTTCGGCACGCCGGACGGCAACGTGCTGCGGTTCCTCCAGCGCGTCGCGACGCAGCCGATCCAGCCGCCGGTGGCCACCGGACCGCTCACACCGATCCTCCTGCGCATGCTCGACCGCGATCCGGCCGCGCGCCCGTCCCCCGCAGAGGCCGCGGTGGCGCTGCGAGTGGTGGCCAACGGGGTCGCGCCGATGCCCCACCTGCCCACGATGCCCGCCGAGCGGCGCCGCGGCCGGGCCGGTCGCATCGCGCTGGTCGTCACTGCCGTGGTCGCCGTGCTGGCCATCGCGACCACCCTGGTCATCCGGGCCGTCCAACGAACGCCACCTACGGTCGCCGCACCACCGCCACCCTCGACGACGTCCGCCGCGCCGACGGATCAGGTATCGCTCGGCGACCCCAGAACCGCCGATCCCTGCTCGATCATCGACGTCAACGCGCTCTCGGTGTACGGGTACGTCGGGATCATCACCGACTACGGCGAGTTGAACACCTGCCAGGCGAGCGTCACCCCATCCGGCGCCGCGGACAACGTCTTCGGCACGGTCAAGGTGTGGCTGCTGGCCCCGACACCCGGCAAGACGATGATCGGCGATGTCACCTACGACGGCGACTACCCGGTCGCCCGGGAGCCCGCTCCCACCGAGGGCAGCTGCACACACACGATCATGTTGCGCGGCGAGTCCATGATCCACATCGAGGCCTTCGCCTACAAGTCGAACCTCGACATGTGCCAGATGGCCGAGACCGCGAGCCGCGGCGCGCTCGCCAAGCTCCGTACGGGCGGGATCGGCCGGCGCGACCACCCACCCGTGCCGCCCGCCGCCAACAGCCTCAGCGACGTGCGGGCCTGCTCCCTGCTGACCACCCCCGAGCTCACCGCGGCCGGGCTCACGATGACCACGCCGGATTACAAGCTGGCCGACTGGGGGTGCGAGTGGTACAGCGACAACACGCGCATCCGCCTGTACCAGGACCGCACGGATTCACTCACTGCAGCGGTGGACGGCGTGCCGGCGACGGCCGCCGGGCGCACCCTGTTCGTGCTGAACGGGGGCTACGGCCCGACGGCCACCCTGTGCATGGTCTCGACGGCCCAGCGCTCGTTCACGGCCGACGGGGAGACGCGACTGGAGACGCTCCGGTTGTCCGTCGACCGGCCGAACGTCCCCGACGACGCGCGCTGCGCGACGGCCCGGACCTTGCACGAGTCGGCCATCGCCCGCCTTCCGGCGCCGACACCCTGACGGTGGGCGCTCAGCCGGCCCGGCGGTAGTACGCGATGCGTCCCGGTGGCGCCGACTCCAGCCACGACAGGAAGCCGGTCAGCACGCCGGGCGCCATGGCCAGCTCGATGTCCTGGCCGTCGACCCGACAGTGCAGCACCGACGCGGCCTCCGGCACGGCGTAGGCCTCCCCGTCCAGCGGGGCCCGTCGATCGACGATCTCCACCACCGTGCGGTCCAGCACCAGCGACGGTCCCGGCCGCATCGACGTCAACCGGTACCAGGCCAGCTCGTCGCCCCGGTAGCGGCCGACCCCGAAGTGCCAGCCCGCCCCGACGTCCTGTCGAACGCCAGCGGGGCGGCGGCGCAGACAGACGTCCACACCACCGCCCCGCATGAGACGGACTCTACGAAAAGCGAGGTATCCGAGGCACAGACAGGCGAGCAGCAGCGCGAAGCTGACAACGATCGCCGTTGGCCCCAACCCGTGGCTCCTACTCGGCGCCCGCGGCTTTGAGCCTGGCCTGGGCGCGGGCTGCCGCAGCGGCGCCCTCGTCCTCTGACGCATCGGCCCTGTCCAGCGCGGCACGGGCCCGGCTCACGTCGATCTCCTCGCCGATCTCGGCCGACTCGGCCAGGATCGTCACGCCCTCGGGCGTGATGTGCAGGAACCCGCCGTGCACCGCCACCGTGGTGGAGGCGCCGTCGGTGCTGTCGATCCGCACGATCCCGGCGTCCTCCAGCTGCGCGAGCGTGGGCTCGTGCCCCGGCAGGACGCCGATCTCGCCGACCGTGGTGCGGGCGAAGACGAAGCTCGCCTCACCCGACCACACCCGCCGCTCTACGGCGACGAGCTCTACCTTCATCTCCGCCAAGGCTCAGCTCTCCTCGAGCTTCTTGCGGTTCTTCTCCAGGTCCTCGAGGCCACCGCAGAGGAAGAACGCCTGCTCGGGGAAGTGGTCGAACTCGCCCTTGGCGATCTTGTCGAACGCCTCGATGGTCTCCTTGACGGGGACCGTGGAGCCGGTCTGGCCGGTGAACTGCTCGGCGACCAGCAGGTTCTGCGACAGGAACCGCTCGATGCGACGGGCCCGGGCGACCGTCTGGCGGTCCTCCTCGGAGAGCTCGTCGATACCGAGGATGGCGATGATGTCCTGCAGGTCGGCGTACTTCTGCAGGATCCGCTTGACCTCGTTGGCCACCCGGAAGTGCTCCTCGCCGATGTACTGGGCGTCGAGGATCCGGGAGGTCGACGTCAGCGGGTCCACCGCCGGGTAGATGCCCTTCTGCGAGATCGGGCGGGAGAGCTCGGTCGTCGCGTCCAGGTGGGCGAACGTGGTGGCCGGCGCCGGGTCGGTGTAGTCGTCGGCGGGCACGTAGATCGCCTGCATCGAGGTGATCGAGCGGCCACGGGTCGAGGTGATGCGCTCCTGCAGGATGCCCATCTCGTCGGCCAGCGTGGGCTGGTACCCCACCGCGGAGGGCATGCGGCCCAGCAGCGTGGAGACCTCGGACCCGGCCTGCGTGAACCGGAAGATGTTGTCGATGAAGAGCAGCACGTCCTGGTTCTGCTCGTCACGGAAGTACTCGGCCATCGTCAGGGCCGACAGGGCGACGCGCATACGCGTGCCCGGCGGCTCGTCCATCTGGCCGAAGACGAGTGCGGTGTTCGCGATGACGCCGCTCTCGGTCATCTCCGTGATGAGGTCGTTGCCCTCACGGGTGCGCTCGCCGACGCCGGCGAACACCGAGGTGCCACCGAAGTTCTGCGCGACGCGCTGGATCATCTCCTGGATGAGGACGGTCTTGCCGACACCGGCACCGCCGAACAGGCCGATCTTGCCGCCGACCACGTAGGGGGTGAGCAGGTCGAGCACCTTGATGCCGGTCTCCAGCATCTCGGTCTTGCCCTCGAGCTGGTCGAAGTTCGGCGCCTTGCGGTGGATGCCCCACAGCTCGCCGGTGATCTCCAGATCGGGCTGGTCCAGGCACTCGCCAAGTGTGTTGAACACGTGGCCCTTGACCTGGTCGCCGACCGGCACGGAGATCGGGCGGCCGAGGTCGGTGACCTCCTGGCCGCGCACGACGCCGTCGGTGGGGGCCATCGAGATGGCGCGGACCACGTTGTCACCCAGGTGCTGGGCGACTTCGAGGGTCAGCGTCTTCGCGAGCGTGCCGAAGGCCACCTTGAGGGTGAGCGCCTGGTAGAGGTCCGGCAGCGAATCGCGCGGGAACTCGACGTCGACGACCGGTCCGGTGACCCGGACGACCCGGCCGGTGGAGGTCTGGGTGCCTGTGTCTGCGGTGGCGGTCATCAGTTCTCACTCCCTGCGCTGACGAGAGCGTCGGCGCCACCGACGATCTCACTGATCTCCTGGGTGATCTGCGCCTGACGGGCCTGGTTGGACTCCAGTGTCAGGCTACGGATCAACTCGTTCGCGTTGTCGGTGGCGGCCTTCATGGCCCGCTGCCGGTTGGCCGACTCCGACGCCGCCGAATCGAGCAGAGCGGCGAACAGCCTTGCCCCGACGTACTTGGGCAACAGGGCGTCGAACAGATTGTCCGCGTCCGGCTCGAAGGTGTACAGCGCCCGTGGCTCATTCGACTCGGCGTCACCCTTGGTGGGTCCGGCCTCGTCCTCTTCGGTGTACTCGATCTCCATGGGCGCCATGCGCCGCGCCTGCGGCTGCTGGGTGACCATGTTCTTGAACTGCGTGTACACCAGGTGCAGCTCGTCGACGCTGCTCTCGTCGTCCTGCTCCGCCATGAAGGCCGCGACCAGGGTGCGGGCCGACTCGGCCGCATCGGCGTAGCTGGGCTCCTCGGAGAAGCCCGTCCACGCCGCCTCGACCTTGCGCCGGCGGAACCGGTAGTAGTTCACGCCCTTGCGCCCGATCACGTACAGGACCGGCTCCTTGCCCTGCTCGCGCAGGAGCGACTGGAGCTGTTCGGCCTCGCGGAGCACGTTGGCGTTGTAGCCACCGCACTGCCCGCGGTCGCTGGTGACGACCAGCACCGCGGCCCGCTTCGGGTCCTCCCGCTCCACGAGGAGCGGGTGGTCGAGTGCCGAGTTGGCGGCCAGCTCCGAGAGCACCGTGGTGATCTGCTCGGCGTAGGGCCGCGACGCCTGGACGCGGGCGCGTGCCTTCGCGATCTTCGACGTGGCGATGAGCTCCATCGCACGTGTGATCTTCTTGATGTTCTGCGTCGACTTGATCCGCCGCCGCAGCACACGAATCTGTGCCGCCATGGTCTAGATCCTCAGCTCTTCTTCGGAGCCGGCTTGTTGACCTTGACCGATTCCTTGTCGACCTCGTCCTCGTCCAGGGCCTTCTCCTGCTTCTCCTTCGGCACCACGGAGGAGCCGTCGGAGGCGGTGAAGCCCTTCTTGAACTCGTCGACCGTGCGGGTGAGGCGTTCGGCGTTCTCGTCGGACAGCTTGCCGGTGTCGACGATCTCGGTGAACGCGCCCTCCTCGTTGCGGCGGACGTGCTCGAGGAACTCCTTCTCGAAGCGGCCCACGTCGGCGACCGGCACGGAGTCGAGCTTGCCGGTGGTGCCGAGCCAGATGGCCACGACCTGCTCCTGGACCGACAGCGGCGAGTACTGCGGCTGCTTGAGCAGCTCGACCAGGCGGCTACCGCGGTTCAGCGCACGCGCCGACGCGTCGTCGAGGTCGGAGCCGAACGCCGCGAAGGCCTCCAGCTCGCGGTACTGCGAGAGGTCCAGACGCAGCGAGCCCGACACCGTGCGCATCGCGCGCACCTGCGCCGAACCACCCACGCGGGAGACCGAGATACCGACGTTGATCGCCGGACGGACACCCTGGTTGAACAGGTCGGACTCGAGGAAGACCTGGCCGTCGGTGATCGAGATGACGTTGGTCGGGATGTAGGCCGACACGTCGTTGGCCTTGGTCTCGATGATCGGCAGGCCGGTCATCGAGCCGCCGCCGAGCTCGTCGGAGAGCTTCGCGCAGCGCTCCAGCAGGCGGGAGTGCAAGTAGAAGACGTCGCCGGGGTAGGCCTCGCGGCCCGGCGGGCGGCGCAGCAGCAGCGAGATCGCGCGGTAGGCCTCGGCCTGCTTCGACAGGTCATCGAAGATGATCAGGACGTGCTTGCCCTGGTACATCCAGTGCTGGCCCAGCGCCGAACCGGTGTAGGGGGCGATCCACTTGAAGCCGGCCGGGTCGTTGGCGGGCGACGCGACGATGGTCGTGTACTCCAACGCGCCGGCCTCCTCGAGCGCGGTCTTGATGCCCGCGATCGTGGAGCCCTTCTGGCCGATGGCGACGTAGATGCAGCGGACCTGCTTCTCCGGGTCGCCGGTCTCCCAGTTCTGCTTCTGGTTGATGATCGTGTCGACGCAGACCGCCGTCTTGCCGGTCTTGCGGTCACCGATGATCAGCTGGCGCTGGCCGCGGCCGATCGGGGTCATCGCGTCGATGGCCTTGATGCCGGTCTGCAGCGGCTCCTTGACCGACTGGCGCTCCATCACGGAGGCGGCCTGCAGCTCGAGGACGCGCTGCTCCTCCGCCTCGATGTCGCCGAGGCCGTCGATCGGCTTGCCCAGGGGGTCGATGACCCGGCCCAGGAACTTGTCGCCGACCGGCACCGAGAGGATGTCGCCGGTGCGGCGGACCTGCTGGCCCTCCTCCAGGCCGGTGTAGTCGCCGAGGATGACGGCGCCGATCTCGCGCTGCTCGAGGTTCAGTGCGACGCCCAGGACGCCACCCTCGAACTCCAGCAGCTCGTTGGTCATCGCCGAGGGCAGGCCCTCGACGTGGGCGATGCCGTCACCCGAGTCGGAGACGATGCCGACCTCCTCGCGGGAGGTGTCGGTCTCGATCTGCGAGACGTAGCTGGAGATCGCGCTCCGGATCTCCTCCGGGGAGATCGTCAGCTCTGTCATGGCGGTCCGTCTTTCCTTCGCTTCGCAATGAGAGGTTCGTGGGGCCGTTCAGACCGGTGGGGCCTCAGCTGGGCAGGCTGCGCCGCGCGGCCGCGATGCGGCTCGCCACGCTGCCGTCGATGAGCTCGTCGCCGACGTTGACGACGAGGCCGCCGATGAGCGATTCGTCGAGCTCCACCTGCAGGGAGATGGGCCGCCCGTACACGCGCGACAGCGACTCGGTGAGCTGCTGTTCCTGCCCGGGCGAGAGCCGCACCGGGGTGCGGACGTGGGCGACGGACCGGTCCCTGCGGGCGGCGGCGAGCTCGGCGAGCTGTTCGGCCGCGCGGTCGAGGGAACGCCCCTGCGGGACGCGGACCGCCTGCTCGAGCAGGGTGGCGGTCACGGGTGAGACCTTGCTCCCGAGCACCTTCTTGAGCAGCCCGACCCGACCATCGACGGGCTGGGTGCGGTCGCCGACGAGCTGGGCGAGTTGCGGCTCCCGGTCGAGGATGCGACCGACCCGGAACAGCTGGTCCTCGACCTCGTCGAGGCTGCCGTCCTTCTCGGCCACCCCGAGCGTCGCCCGCCGGGCGAGCGCCTCGACGGCGTCCTCCAGGTCGGCCGAGCGCGACCAGCGCGCCGAGACCGTGTCGGACACGATGTCGAGCGCCGCGCGACCGATCTTGCCGTTGAACAGCTGATCGGCCAGCCGCGTGCGCGCCGCGGCGGGCACGGACGGGTCGGCCAGGTGCCGACGCAGGGTCGGTTCGGAGACGATCAGGCGCAGCACGGCGAACAGGTCGTCGCCGAGGGTGGCCAGATCGGCCGCTGCGGCGCCGTCGACGTGCGCGTCGAGGCGCTTGGTGGCCTCGGCCAGCGACTCGCGGCTGGCCGACTGCATGGCGGCGATGCCACCGGAGGCCATCAGGCTCCTCCCCCGCTCGTGGTGGCGCCGGTCTTGGATCCCGCCCCGGCGCCCCGTTGGGTGAGGTCACCCAGCTGCGCGAGGAACGAGTCGACCGATGCCGACCGGCTGGTCTCGTCGGAGAGCTTCTCGCGGACGAGTCGCTCGGCGAGCTCCATGGACTGGCCGCCGACCTGGCTGCGCAGCCCGCGCACCAGCTGGTCGCGCTCGGCGACGAGCTGGTCCTGGCCGCGCTGCTTCATCCGCTCGACCTCGGCCTTGGCCTGCTCGATCAGCTCTTCCTTGATGCGAGTGGCGTCGGCGCGGGCGTCGTCACGGAGGCGGGCGGCCTCCTGCTTGGCCTCGTCGACAGCCGCGTCGTAGCGCTGCTTGGCCTCGGCGTTGAGCCGCTCGGCCTCGGCGGAGTCGTCGACCTGCTTCTGGACGACGTCCTGCCGGCCGGTGATCATGTTCTTGATCAGCGGGAGCAGGTACTTCCAGAGCACCCAGGCGATGATGAGGAACGCGACGATCTCGGCGATCTGGTTCAGCATCAGCTCTTCCCTCCCACCGACTGCTTGCCGGAGTCACCACTGGCGAGCTCGGCGAGGTAGCTCTCGATGGTCGCCTTCTGCGGGCTCAGCGGAGTGCCGAGGATGCGCCCGGCCAGGTCGGTGGACAGCCCACCGATCTCACCGCGCAGGTTGCCGACGGCTGCCGCGCGCTGCTCCTCGAGAGCCGCCAGACCCTCCGCCCGGACACGGGCGATCTCCTCGTCGGTCTCGGCCCGAAGCTGCTGCCGGATCTTCTCGGCGTCGGCGCGGGCCTCGTCCTTGATCTTCGTGGACTCGGCGCGGGCCTCGGCGAGCGAGGAGTCGTAGCGCTCCTTCGCCTGCTCCAGGCGCTTCGCGGCCTGGGCGCGATCCTCCGCCTGCTTCTTCAGCATCTCCTCGCGCTCCCGCATGGCCTTGGCCAGCGGCGGCACGATGAAGCTGTTGAAGATCCACAGCATCAGGGCGAAGATCAGCAGGCAGACGACGAAGGTGGAGTTGGGCAGCAGGAAGATGTCGTTCCCGCCACCCTCTGCTGCCAACGTCATCGTCGTCACCCGGGGAGGTTGGCGCCCGTGACGAACACGAACAGCGCCATGAAGGCCAGGTTGATGAAGTACATGCCTTCACAGAGGCCGATGATCAGGAACATCGTGGTGTTCAGTCGACCGGCAGCCTCGGGCTGACGGGCGACACCCTGGATCATCGACGCGCCGACCAGACCGTCACCGACGGCCGCGCCCAGTGCGCCACCGCCCAGTGCGAGGCCACCACCGACCATGGCCAGACCCAGCAGCGTGGCACGCGCGCCGGCCTCGTCGGCCGCAGCCTGCGCCAGCACCATCGTTGCGCTCATGTCTCTCCTCGTTCCTTCTCGTCGCGACCGACAGACCGGGCGCGGCGTTCCGTCCTACGTTTTGGGGGGAGCTTGCGGCTCTAGTGAGCCTCGGCGTGGTCGTCGCTACCGACCGAGTCACTGAAGTAGATGACCGTGAGCAGCGTGAAGATCAGCGCCTGGATGACGCCGATGCCCAGGTCGAACAGCTTCCAGAGCGCTGTCGGCGCCCAGTTGAGCCACCACGGGATCAGACCGATGATCGAGACCATGATCCCGCCGGCGAAGATGTTGCCCCACAGTCGCAGGGCGAGCGAGATCGGGCGGCTGCCGAACACGGTGATGATCTCGATCGGGACCATCGCGACGCCACCGTGGGCGAGGTGGCCGAACCACTTCGCCGGGCCCCTGGCGCGCAGGCCGGCCACCCACACCCACACGATCACGAACGCGACCATCGCGTAGACGAGGTTCACGTCGGCGGTGGGCGGCGGCAGGTAGTGGTGGATCGGCAGGATCGCGAGCGAGTTGGCGATCAGGATGAACGCGAACGAGGTGACCGCGAGCGCGACCACACCCTTCGGCGTGCGCAGGCCCATGCCGTCGCGCGTCTGGGTCTGCACCCAGGCCGTGAGCGCCTCGAACGCGACCTGGAGACCGGACGGCCGGCCCTTCGTGGCCCGGTTGGCCATGTAGAGGCCCGCGCCGGTGACGATCGCCGCAGCGACGAGCGTCATGATGATCGTGTCCATGTTGAACTTCAGACCGGCGATCACCACGGTCCAGTGCACGCCTGGCTGGATGCCCTCTTCGGCCGCCAGGATGGCAGTCGTCATCTCTTCTTGATCTCCTTGATCAACGGCACCATCGAGCTCATGACGGCGACGAACTGGAAGACCGCGATGCCGGCGAACACAGCGACACCGGCGGGCCGGAAGATCAGCGCGATCGCGAACGCGATGATCGTGACAAGTGCGAGGCGCCCCAGCACCGAACCGGTGAAGCGGCCGCGCGACGGCTTGGTGGCGGCGAAGTTGGTGACCGCGACCATGACCATGTACGAGTTGAGCAGGCCCAGCGCGAGCCCGGACACGCCGAACAGGGCGTACAGGCCGTAGCCCATGGGGATGCAGATCGCGAAGGCAATGACGGTCACGACCGCGGCGATGATCGCCGAGCGGCGCACCGTCGCCCGCGTGACGGGGGGCGTGTACGGCGTTTCCATCACCACCACGCGCTCACCTCGTTCCGATTCACGAGAACCTCTTCAGGATCGACCAGACGTACCAACAGGCAGCGACGATCCCGAGGCCGAGGCCCACGAGCGCGAAGCCGGGAAAGGAATTGAGGAGCCAGTCGACGAGCCAGCCGAGTCCGAAGCCCGCCACGACGCAGCCGGCCATGCCGGCGCCCATCGAGAGCAGGTCGCCCAGCTGTGGGCCATCGCCTGTCGCCACCTAGGACCGATGCTCAGACCGCGGGCCGATACGTCGCGGCGGCCGGGGAGTGAGTGATCACCAGAAGCTCCTCGCCTCTCTGCGTGCGTCCGTAAGGGGCTTGTTCGCGCCACCCGTCGAAGCCATGGTCGCGGTGACGCCGAGTGAGTCAGTGTCAGCAACCGTGATGGCCGTACGCGGGCCCGCAAAGGGGACGCTATCACAGCGTCACCGGGGTACCCGGCGCCCCCTGACCTGCGACAAACCACTGTCAGCCAGGTCACTCTGTCCCGCGTGTCCGGTTCGGATGGGCACAGTCGGCGCTGACCCGTTCGGGTGAAGATCACTAGCAGGTGGAGTAAGGCGCCGGAGCCGCGGGATCGCCGTCGCGAGCACCGCGAGCACCATCCCGACGCCCAACGTCACCAGCACGAGCACCGGGTCGCCGATCAAGGTGAGCGCGACGGACCCGAACGCGAGCATCCCGGCCCACAGGTAGATCAACAGCACCGCGCGGCGCTGGCTGTGGCCGATCTCCAGCAGCCGGTGGTGCAGGTGCATCTTGTCCGGCGCGAACGGCGACAGACCCTTGCGCGTGCGCCGCACCACCGCCAGCAGCAGGTCCAGGAACGGCACGAACACCACCGCAGCCAGCACGATCAGCGGCGAGAGCAGCGCCAGCAGGTTGGAGAACGAGCTGGGCGTCTGCTTGCCCGACGCGATCGTCGTGGCCGCCGCGAGCATGATCCCGATCAGCATCGAGCCCGAGTCGCCCATGAAGATCCGGGCCGGGCTGAAGTTGTGCGGCAGGAACCCCAGGCACGCGCCGGCCAGCACGAACGCGATGAGCGCCGGCGAGTACACCGACGGATCGTTGCCGGCGACTCCGACCAGGCCGAGCGCGAACAGGCCGGTGGCCGTGGCCGCGATCGCACCCACGCCGGCCGCGAGCCCGTCCAGCCCGTCGATGAAGTTCATCGCGTTGACCAGCGCCACCGTGAGCAGCACGGTCAGCAGCGCACCCTGCTCCTGCCCCAGGCTCAGCAGCTGTCCGTTCGGGCCGCCCCACGGCACCCACACCACGGTCCACTGCACCCCGAAGAACAGCAGGGCGCCGGTGGCGGTGATCTGCCCGGCGAATTTCGTCAGCGCGTCGAGCTCGTACCGGTCGTCGAGGATGCCGACGACGCACAGCACGACCGCCGCGATGACCGCCCCCAGCACCTCTTCGGTGTTGGTGTCGAACGCCAGCCGCAGCGCCGGCAGCTGGTAGGCGATCGCGACGCCGGCGAGCACACCGCCGAGCATCGCGATGCCGCCCCAGCGCGGGGTGGGCGTGGTGTGCACGTCGCGCCCCCGCGGCCAGGCCACGGCGCCGAACTTGACGGCGAGCAGCCGCACGGCCCCGACCAGCAGGAACGTGATGACGGCAGCCGTGAGCCCCGCCAGGAGGTACTCCTTGAGGAGGTACTCCTTGATGGGGAGGCCCATGGCGGGGCGTCCGACTCAGTCGCGCGGGTACGCGGGCGCGCGGCCCACCAGTGCGGACACCTCGTCGGCCACCTTGGCGAGTTCGGCGTCGCCGACCGGGGTGCCCTGCTCGGCCTTCACCGCGCGCGCCAGCAACGACCCGATCTCGGCCATGTCGCTCTCGACCATGCCCTGGGTGGTGACGCTGGGCGATCCCACCCGCAGCCCCGACGGCTTCATCGGCGGCGCCGGGTCGTACGGGATGGCGTTCTTGTTGAGCGTGATGCGGGCCGCGTCGCAGCGGCTCTCGGCCTGGTCGCCGGTGACGCCGATGGGTCGCAGGTCGATCAGCGACAGGTGGGTGTCGGTGCCGCCCGACACCGCGCGCATGCCCTCGGCCTCCAGCGACTTGGCCAGCGCCTGCGAGTTCGCGATGACCTGGGTGGCGTAGGCCTTGTACGCGGGCTGCGCCGCTTCCTTGAGCGCCACCGCCTTCGCCGCGACCGCGTGCATGAGCGGGCCGCCCTGCGAGAACGGGAAGACGGCCTTGTCGAGCGCCTTCGCGTGCTCCTCGCGGGCGAGGATCATGCCGCCGCGCGGACCGCGCAGCACCTTGTGCGTGGTGGCCGTGACGACGTCCGCGAACGGCACCGGCGACGGGATCGCCTGGCCGGCGACCAGCCCGATGAAGTGCGCGGCGTCGACCATCAGGATCGCGCCGACCTCGTCGGCGATCTCGCGGAAGGCCGCGAAGTCGATCAGGCGGGGGTACGCGGTGGCGCCGGCAATGATCATCTTCGGGCTGTGCTGACGGGCCAGGTCGCGCACCTGGTCGTAGTCGATCAGCTCGTTGTCCTCGCGGACCATGTACGAGACGGCGTTGAACCACTTGCCGGAGAAGCTGACCTTCGAGCCGTGCGTGAGGTGGCCGCCCTGCTTGAGATCCATCGCCAGCACCGTGTCGCCGGGCTGGGTGAACGCGGCGTAGGCGGCGAAGTTGGCCGACGCGCCCGAGTGCGGCTGCAGGTTGACGTGCTCGGCGCCGAACAGCTCCTTGGCGCGTGCGTTGCCGATCTCCTCGGCGCGGTCGACGACCTCGCACCCGCCGTAGTACCGCCGCCCCGGGTACCCCTCCGCGTACTTGTTCGACAGCGTGGACCCGAGCGCCGCGAGCACCGCGGGGCTGGTCAGGTTCTCACTGGCGATCAGCTGCAGTCCGCCGCGCAGGCGGCTCAGCTCGTCGAGCACGACCCCGGCGATGTCGGGATCCTGCTGCTGCAGTGCGTCGAAGTCGGGGCCCCAGAAGGTCTCGGCGGAGAACGGGGTGGCGTCGGCGGTCACGACCCAACGGTACGCGTCGGCATTGGACGCACCGAAGGCTGGTTCGGCGCGCGCACGCGGGCCCGACGACGTCACACACCGTGTGCGGTCGTCACACATGCTGCAGCGTGTGTGACGACCCCACTGGATGTGTGACGTCGCACCGGTCCGGGCACCACGAGCGTCGAGAGCAGTGCTCTCGACTTGTTCCACCGATCCCGATAGCATCGCCGGATGACTGCCAGCGGAGTCCGCGCGCGCGTGCGCGCCGAGCTGACCAAGGAGATCGCCGACGTCGCCCGCAAGCACCTCGCGGAGTCCGGGGCCGTCGGACTGTCGCTGCGGGCCGTCGCGCGCGAGCTGGGCATGGCGTCCTCGGCCGTCTACCGCTACTTCCCCAGCCGGGACGACCTGCTCACCACCCTGATCATCGACGCGTACGACGCCATCGGTGCGGCTGCCGAGGCCGCCGACCGCGCGGCCGGGCCTGCGCTGATGGACCGCTGGCGCGCCGCCTGCATCGCCGTCCGCGACTGGGCGCTGGCCAACCCGCACGAGTGGAGCCTCGTCTACGGCTCCCCCGTGCCCGGCTACGCCGCCCCGCAGACCACCGTCGCGTCCGCAGCCCGGTTGCCGATGGTGCTGATCGGAGTGGTCCGCGACGGCCTCGCCGACGGCACCGTCACCGATCCCGGCGAGGGCACCGACACCGTGCTGCGGGCCGGGCTCGACACCGACCTCGGCCTGCCCGAGTCCGCCGACGCGTCGCTCGGGTCGTTGTCGGTGCTCGTCTGGAGCTCGTTGATCGGCACGATCACGTTCGAGGTGTTCGGGCAGTTCACCAACACCGTCGAGGACCGCGACCGCTACTTCGCGATCACCATCGACCGCCTCGCCACCCTTGTCGGGTTGCGCTAGGCCGGCGCCACTTCGCGGCCGATCACCTCGGCCACCTGCTCGGCCGAGACGTCGCCGGTGCGCAGCAGGCGCGGGACGTCGGCGGTGAGATCCACGATCGTCGACGCCACGGGCTTCCCGGACGGGCCGCCGTCGAGGTAGACCTCCACGAGGTCACCTAGCTGCGCACGCGCGTCGACGACGTTCGCCGCCGGCGGCTGCCCGGACACGTTCGCGCTGCTCACGGCCATCGGGCCGACGTCGCGCAGCAGCTCCAGCGCCACCGGGTGCAGCGGCATCCGCAGCATCACCGTGCCCTTGGTGCGCCCCAGGTCCCACGACAGCGACGGCGCGTGCGGCAGCACCACCGACAGCGGTCCGGGCCAGAACGCCTCGATCAGGTCCCGCGCGGCCTGCGGCACTCGGGCGACCAGGCCGTCGATCGTCGACCACGAGCCGACCAGCACCGGTACCGGCATGTCCGGGCCGCGCTTCTTGGCGGCCAGCAGCGCGGCCACCCCGGTCGCGGAGAACGCGTCGCAGCCGATCCCGTAGACGGTGTCGGTGGGCAGCACCACCAGCCTCCCCGCCCGCACGGACCGGGCGGCGGCGGTGAGCCCCGCGACCCGCGACTCGGGGACGGCGCAGTCGAACGTGTCGGCCATGCGCGGGAGCCTAGAACCCGGTGGAGGGACGGCCGCGGCGGCCCGGGCGACCGCCCACGGGGGCTACTGCAAGGGTGTGCGGCGGGCCGTTGCGAAGCGGGGGCGGCCCGACATGTCCGCGTGGTCCGCCACGTCCGTCAGAACCCGTCGTCTGCGCAGCAGCGCCGGTACCGCCTCGCCGTGGCTGTCGTCGTGCTCGATGCCGAGGTACCCGCCGTGGCGCAGCAGCCCGGCGGCCGCGGAGACGACCGCTCGGACGATCTCCAGCCCGTCCGGCCCGCCGAACACGGCGCAGGGCGGGTCCCACGCCACCTCCGGCGCGACGGCGGTGGCGTCGGGCACGTACGGCGGGTTGGACAGCACCAGGTCGACGTGCGCCTCCAGCTCGACGAGCAGGTCGGGCCAGCGCACGTCCGCGGCGTGCAGGGTGATCGGGGTGGCGCCGGCCGCGGCCTGCGCCGCGGCGTTGCGGCGCGCCCAGGTCAGCGCCGTGGCGTCGCCCTCGACGGCGTGCACCACCGCGTCGGGACGGGCGGCGGCGACGGCCAACGCCAGCGCGCCCGTGCCCGTGCACAGGTCCACGACCAGCGGCGCCGGCACGTCGGCGATGCGGGCGAGGCCCCACTCCAGGAGCAGCTCGGTCTCCGGGCGGGGCACGAACACCCCGGGCCCGACGTCGACCGTGATCGGCCCGAACGGCGCGGTGCCCATGATGTGCTGCAGCGGTTCGCGGGCGGCCCGGCGCTCGGCGAGGTGGCGCAGCTGCTCCACGGTGGCGACATCGACGAGCGGCGTCATCATCAGCTTCGTCCGCTCGGTGCCCACGACGTATGCGGCGAGCAGCTCGGCGTCGACGCGCGGGGAGTCGATGCCGGCGCTCGCGAGCAGCTTCTCGGCCTCGGCGATGGCGAGCCGCAGCGGCTGTCTGCTCACGAGTGCACCTTGGGGTCGACTGCAACCCCCGCGAGCGCGCGGCGACGACTTCGGGGGAGGCGCGCAGCGGCCCTCGGAGGAACGACGCGGGGCCGCGAGCACCGGAGGAGAAGTCGTCGACTCGAGGGCGCGCGAGCCCGCGATCCGGCGACGAAGGAGCCGGGCGCAATCATTACTGCATGGCCTCCGCGCGGTCCGCCGCCGCCAGGGCGTCCAGCACCCCGGTCAGCTCGCCGTCCAGGACCGTGGACAGGTTGTAGGCCTTGTAGCCGATGCGGTGGTCGGAGATGCGGTTCTCCGGGAAGTTGTACGTGCGGATGCGCTCCGAGCGGTCGACGGTGCGCACCTGCAGCTTGCGCTCCTCCGACGCCGTCGCGGCCGCCTCGGCCTCGGCGAGTGCCTGCAGCCGCGACTTCAGCACGACCATCGCCCGGGCGCGGTTCTGGATCTGCGACCGCTCCTTCTGGCAGGTCACGACCGTGCCCGTGGGCAGGTGGGTGATCCGCACCGCGGAGTCGGTGGTGTTGACGCCTTGCCCGCCGTGCCCGCTCGCGCGGAACACGTCGACGCGGATCTCGTTCTCGTCGATCTCCAACGGCGACTCCTCGCCGGTGTCGGGATAGACGAGCACCCCGGCCGCGGACGTGTGGATGCGCCCCTGCGACTCGGTGACGGGCACCCGCTGCACGCGGTGCACCCCGCCCTCGAACTTGAGCCTGGCCCACACACCCTCGGGATCGTCGTCGCGCGAGCGGATGACGAGAGTCGTGTCCTTGACCCCGCCCAGGTCGGACGTGATGGCGTCGAGCACCTCGACCTTCCAGCCGCGGGCCTCGGCGTAGCGCGTGTACATGCGCACGAGATCGCCGGCGAACAGCGCCGACTCCTCGCCGCCCTCCCCCGACTTGACCTCCATGACGAGGTCGTCGCCGTCGTGCGGGTCGCGCGGGCGCATCAGCTCGGCGAGCTTCGTCTCCAGCGCGGGGATGCGCGCCGCCAGCTCGTCGGCCTCGCCGGCGAAACCCGAGTCCTCGGCGGCCAGCTCGCGGGCGGCCACCAGGTCCTCACGGGCAGCGGCCAGCGCACGGGCAGCCGCGACGACCTGGCCCAGCTCCGCGTAGCGGCGACCCAGCTTGCGGGCGCGGCCGGCATCGGCGTGGATGGCGGGATCGGCGAGCTGCTCCTCGATCTCGGCGTGCTCCATGAGCAACGCGTCGACCGAACGCTCACCAGTGGTTCCAGTGGTCATCTCGCCTCCCTCCACACTCCCCGGACACGACGACGGCGCCCACCGAACTCCGGTGGGCGCCGTGGAAGTCGCTACTTCTTGGTGGCTGCGCGCTTGCCGTAACGGGCCTCGAAGCGAGCCACGCGACCACCGGCGTCGAGGATCTTCTGCTTGCCGGTGTAGAAGGGGTGGCAAGCCGAGCAGATCTCGACGGTGATCGAGCCGTTGCGCTTGGTGCTGTGGGTGGTGAACTGGTTGCCGCAGTTGCAGGTGACCTGCGTCTCGACATAGTCCGGGTGAATACCTGAACGCACGATGGGTCCTCTCGAAGTGGCCGCCGGGTCCCTGAGCAGGGTGAACCGGAGCCGGTACGTGTTCACTTCATTGAACCACCGCGACCGCCCCCGAATTCCGCGGGGGCGGCCACCGGTGACTCAGTCGAGCTCTTTGCCAGGCGAGTTCTTCTGCACCTGCATGAGGAACTCGATGTTGGTGCGGGTCTTCTTCAGCTGCGTGATCAGCAGGTCGATGGCCTGCTGGTCGTCCAGCGAGGACAGCAGTCGCCGCAGCTTCACCATGATGGCGAACTCGTCGGGCGACATCAGCAGCTCGTCCTTGCGGGTGCCCGAGTCGCCGACGTCGATGGCCGGGAAGGTCCGCTTGTCCGCGATCTTGCGATCGAGCTTGAGCTCCGCGTTGCTGGTGCCCTTGAACTCTTCGAAGATCACCGTGTCCATCGTGGAACCCGTCTCGACCAGCGCCGTGGCGAAGATCGTGAGCGAGCCGCCGTCCTCGATGTTGCGCGCCGCGCCGAGGAACCGCTTCGGCGGGTAGAGCGCCGTCGAGTCGACACCACCGGAGAGGATCCGGCCCGACGCGGGCGCGGCCAGGTTGTAGGCGCGGCCCAGGCGGGTGATGTTGTCGAGCAGGACGACCACGTCGTGGCCCATCTCGACCAGGCGCTTCGCGCGCTCGATCGACAGCTCGGCGACCGTGGTGTGGTCCGTCGGCGGCCGGTCGAACGTGGACGCGATGACCTCGCCCTTCACCGACCGCTGCATGTCGGTGACCTCCTCGGGCCGCTCGTCGACGAGGACGACCATGAGGTGGCATTCGGGGTTGTTCGTGGTGATCGCGTTCGCGATGTTCTGCATGATCGTGGTCTTGCCCGCCTTCGGCGGCGACACGATCAGCGCCCGCTGGCCCTTGCCGACCGGCATGACCAGGTCGATCACGCGGGTGGTGAGCTTCGACGGCTCGGTCTCCAGGCGCAGGCGCTCGTTCGGGTAGAGCGGCGTGAGCTTGGTGAACTCCGGCCGGTCCTTCGCCTGCTCCGGGTCCTGCCCGTTGATCGAGTCGACGCGGACGAGCGGGTTGAACTTCTGCCGCGACTGCTCACCCTCGCGGGGCTCGCGCACCGTGCCGGTGATCGCGTCGCCGCGACGCAGCCCGTACCTGCGGACCATCGACAGCGACACGTACACGTCGGTCGGGCCGGACAGGTAGCCGGTGGTCCGCACGAACGCGTAGTTGTCGAGGATGTCGACGATGCCCGCGACGGGCAGCAGCACGTCGCCGTCGCGCACCTCGGTGTCGATGTTGCCCTGACCGCCGCCACCGCTTGCGCCACCCTGACCGGCGGGGCGCTCACGGTCACGACCCCGACGACGGTCGCGGAAACGGCGACCGCGGCGGCCGCGGCCGTCACCGTCGTCATCGTCGTCGTCACCGGGGCGGTTGTCGCGCGGCCCGCGGTTGTCGTTCTGGTTGGAGCCGCCCTGGTTCGGGCCGCCCTGGCCGTTGTTGTTCTGGTTGTTGCGGTTGCGACCGTCACGGTTGCCGTCGCGGCCGCCGTCACGGTTGTCGCGGCCGCCCTGCTGGCGTTCGCCCTGCTCAGGCCGCTCGCCGGCCCGCTCCGGGGCCTTGTCCGCAGCCCGCTCGGGGGCCTTCTCGGCTGCCCGCTCGGGGGCCTTCTCCGGCGTCTTCTCGGGGCTCCTGTCGGGGCCCTTCTCCGTAGCCGCGACGGACGCGGTCTCGCCGGCGTCCGCGACGGACTCGGCGCGGCGGCGGCGCTGGCGGCGGCTGCCACCGTCGGCCGGCTGGTCGCCCTGCTCGGCGGGAGCGGCAGCGGCGGAGGTGTCCGCGGGTGCGGCAGCCGGCGCGGCGGGCGGTGCGGCGGCAGGCGCGGGAGTGGCCGGTGCCGCGGTGGCGGCCTCGGCGGGCGCCGACCCGTTCACGCTCGGCCCGTTCACGCTCGGCTCCGGGGCGGCGTCGGGGGCGCCTGCGGGGCGCGATGCCACCCGACGGCGGCGAGCCGGACGCTCCGCCGGAGCTGCAGTGGGCGCAGCTGCGGCAACAGCCGGTTCAGAGACAGCCGGCGCAGCGCCGTTGTCGCTGGTGGCGGGCGTCGAGTCGGCGAGCGACAGCTGCTCGGACGCAACCGCCTTCGCCGGCTTCGCAGCCTTGGGCGCCTTCACCGCCGGAGCGCCCTGGCGCTCCTTGATCGCGGCGATCAGGTCGCCCTTGCGCATGCCTGCGGTGTCGGGGATGTTCAGCTCTCCGGCCAGCGCCCGGAGATCGGCCAGCACCATTCCGGTGAGGCCACCCCGCTTCTTGGGTGCTGTACTTGCTGCCTCGGTGCTGACGAGATCAGTCTCGCTCAACGATTGTCCTTCCTGACCTACCGGGCATCGGCCCGGGTCAGCGGATCTCACACTTCGCCCAGGCGGGTGTGCCCAGGCGGTGCCGGTCAACGGGATCGCGGGAGATGCGGCCGCACCGGCGTGCTGGCCGGCAATCACTGCGACATCCGACAGAAGAAGGCCGCTCGGACCGAATGCCCGATCGCGAGCACCAACTAGTGAGAACGCGTGGCCGCGTCTGTGATTGGTGCAAGCCCCGGTTGATTCGAGCCCGGCTCGAGTGGCCACGCAGAGGACGCGTGGATCGCCGTTGCGCCTGTGAGGGTAGACGGCCCTCCGGTGCAGGGCAACAGTGCCCCCGGTGTGGCGTGAACAGCACGTTCTCAGCCGGTCTCCACGACCACGCCCGTGCCGTCCACGGACAGCGGGAGGGCGGTGAACCCGTCGATGTCGATTCCGTCGGGAACCGTTCCGTCGTCGGTGAGCGCCAGAACCGTGGGGCCCGCTCCCGAGATGACGGCCGGCACTCCGTGGGCGCGCAACGCGTCCACGAGATCGGCCGATTCCGGGTAGGCGGGTCGGCGATATCCCTGGTGCAACCGGTCTTCGGTGGCCACCATCAACAGCTCAGGACGCTGGGTGAAGGCGAGCACGGCGAGCGCGGTGCGACTGCCTGTGAAGGCCGCGTCGATCAGCGGCACCCGCTCGGGCAACAACCCGCGCGTGGTGGACGTGAGCGATTCGACCCCCGCGACGAGAGCCACCGGACGAATGTCGCGATGGACCTCGAGGGATACAGCGTGGAACCGCTCCGCGGTATTCCCGGCCGTTTCCCAGGCGACCACGAACCCGCCGAACAGGCTCGCCGCCGCGTTGTCGGCGTGCCCCTCCATACCGGCTGTGACCTGCAACAACGTGTCGCGCTCTACTTCGGGATCGCGACCGGCGAGCACGATCGCGGCCACCGCGCCGGCCACGGCAGCAGCCGCGGAACTGCCGAGCCCGCGCGAGTGCGGGATCGCGTTGCGGCACCGCAGCGCGATCCCGGAGGGGACGCTGCCGTCCTCGGTCGCGCCGCTCATGTGCCACGCCGTGCGCATCGCGCGGACGACGAGGTGCCGCTCGTCGCACGGGACGGAGCCGGCGCCCTCGCCGTCGACCTCGACGTGCAGGCCGTCGGTGTCGAGCGCGCTGACCTCGATCTCGTCGTAGAGCCCGAGGGCCAGTCCGAGCGAGTCGAAGCCCGGCCCGAGGTTCGCTGACGAAGCCGGCACCCGCACGAGCACCTCGCGGGGGACACCCATCAGGCGAGGTCCAGCGCGGCGGCGACCGCGGCCGGGTCGATCGGGACGACCTGGGGTTCGCCGGCCGCGAGCAGCGCGGTGTCGGGGTCCTTGAGCCCGTGGCCTGTGACGGTGCACACCACGAGCGAGCCGCGCGGCAGCGATCCCTCGGCGGCGGACTGCAGCAGCCCGGCCACGCTCGCCGCCGACGCGGGCTCCACGAACACCGCCTCGCGCGCGGACAGCAGCCGGTAGGCCTCGAGGATCTCGTCGTCGGTGACGGCCTTGAAGTGGCCGTTCGACTCGTCGCGGGCGGTCATGGCGCCGTGCCACGACGCCGGGTCGCCGATGCGGATGGCCGTCGCGATCGTCTCGGGGTGCTTCACCGGTGCGCCGTGCACGAGCGGCGCGGCACCGGCCGCCTGGTAGCCGAACATGCGCGGCGCCGCCGGGATCAGCCCGTCGGCGAGGTAGCCGCGGTAGCCCGCCCAGTACGCGGTGATGTTGCCCGCGTTGCCGACGGGCAGGCAGTGCACGTCGGGCGCCCGGCCGAGCACGTCGCAGATCTCGTAGGCGGCGCTCGCCTGACCCGCGATCCGGGTGGGGTTCACCGAGTTGACCAGCGCGGCCACCGGGTACTCGGCCGACGTCTTGCGCGCCAACTCCAGGCAGTCGTCGAAGTTGCCCTGGACCTGCACGATCCGCGCACCGTGCGCGACCGCCTGGGCCAGCTTGCCGAGCGCGATCTTGCCCTGCGGCACGAGCACGGCGCACGTCATGCCGGCCCGGGCCGCGTAGGCCGCCGCGGACGCCGACGTGTTGCCCGTCGACGCGCAGATCACACCCTGCGCGCCGTCGGCCAGCGCCGCCGTGACCGCCATCGTCATGCCGCGGTCCTTGAACGAGCCGGTCGGGTTGGCGCCGTCGACCTTCAGGAACACCTCGCAGCCGGTGCGCTCCGACAGGTGCGGCGCCGGCAACAGCGGCGTGCCGCCCTCACCCAGCGAGACGATCTCCCACCCGTCCTCGACGGGCATGCGCGACCGGTAGGCCTCGATGACTCCCGGCCATCGTGCCGAGACCGGAGCCGCCGCATTCGTGCTGGTCATGCTCCTGCACCTTTCCTGCCCAGGTCCTCGACCCGCAGCACGCTCTCGACCCCGCGGACGGAGTCGAGTCCGGCCAGCCGCTCCACCGTGGTGGCCAACGCCTCCTCGGGGGCGGCGTGGGTGACCACGACCAGCCGTGCCGAGCCGTCGACGGTGCTGCCGTCGCCGGTCTGGCGCACCGCGGCGATGCTCACGCCGTGCCGGGCGAACTCCCCCGCGATCGCGGACAGCACGCCCGCGCGGTCGGCCACGTCGAGGCTCACGTGGTAGCGCGTCGGGACTGCGCCCATCGGCTGCACCGGCAGGCTCGCGTAGACCGACTCGCGCGAGCCGCGCCCGCCGACGACCCGGTTGCGGGCCACCGCCACGAGGTCGCCGAGCACCGCGCTCGCCGTGGGCGCACCGCCGGCGCCCTGCCCGTAGAACATCAGCTGGCCGGCGGCCTCGGCCTCGACGAACACCGCGTTGAACGCGCCGTCGACGGCGGCCAGCGGGTGCGTGGCGGGGATCATCGCCGGGTAGACCCGCGCGGACACCGCCTCCGCACCCGATCCCGCCGGCACCCGCTCGCAGATCGCCAACAGCTTGATCACGCAGCCCATGCCGCGCGCTGCGGCGATGTCGGTCGCCGAGACGTGCCGGATGCCTTCGCAGTACACGTCCGCCGAGGTCACGCGCGTGTGGAACGCCAGCGACGCGAGGATCGCCGCCTTCGACGCGGCGTCGTACCCGTCGACGTCGGCGCTCGGGTCGGCCTCGGCGTACCCGAGCTGGGTGGCCTCCTCCAGCGCGTCGGCGTAGCTCGAACCCGTCTGCGCCATCGCCGAGAGGATGAAGTTCGTGGTGCCGTTGACGATGCCGGCGACCCGGGAGATCCGGTCGCCCGCCAGTGACTCGCGCAGCGGCCGCAGCAGCGGGATCGCCCCGGCGACCGCCGCCTCGTAGTACAGGTCGGCTCCCGAGGCGTCGGCGGCCTCGGCCAGCGCCGCGCCGTCCTCGGCCAGCAGCGCCTTGTTCGCCGTGACGACCGACTTGCCCGCCTTCAACGCCTCCAGCAGCAGGGTGCGGGCCGGCTCGATGCCACCGATGACCTCCACGACGACGTCCACGTCGTCGCGCGTGACCAGGTCGGACGCGTCGGTGGTGAGCAGGTCGCCCAGCTCGGGGTGCTTGTGCGGGCGGCGCACCGCCACCCCGACGATCTCGACCGGCGCGCCGATGCGGGCGGCCAGCTCAGCGGCCTGCCAGCGCAGCAGCCGCACCACCTCGCCACCGACGGTGCCGCAGCCGAGCATCGCGACCCGGATCGGTTGCGAGGTCACGAGCCCACCTCCAGGCGGAACTGGTCCTCGATCGTCTCGCGGCGCAGCAGCACCCTGGCCTCCCCGTCGCGCACGGCGACCACCGCGGGCCGCGGCAGCCGGTTGTACGAGCTCGCCATCGCGTAGCAGTACGCGCCGGTGCCGGCCAGCGCGACGACGTCGCCGGGGGCCAGGTCGGCGGGCAGCCAGCAGTCGCGGACCACGATGTCGCCGCTCTCGCAGTGCTTGCCCACCACTCGCGACAGCACGGCCTCGCCGGTGCCGTCCTGCTCGGCGGAGCGCGACACCAGCCGGCAGTCGTACACGGCGTCGTAGAGGGCGGTGCGGATGTTGTCGCTCATCCCGCCGTCGACGCTGACGTAACGGCGGCTGCCGTTCGACAGCGGCACGTCCTTGAGGGTGCCGACGGTGTAGAGCGTGACCGTGCCGGGCCCGGCGATCGCGCGGCCGGGCTCGACGGCGATGGCGGGCGCGTCGAGGTCCTCGGCGGCGCACTCGCGCTTGACGATGCCGCGCAGCTCGTCGGCCAGCGGCACCACGTCGAGCGGGGTCTCCCCCGCGCGGTAGGCGATGCCGAAGCCGCCGCCCAGGTCGAGCGTGGTGAGCGCGGTCAGCGCGTCGGACCCGTGCTCCTTGTGCAGCTGCGCGAGGAACCGCACCACGCGGTGCGCGGCCACCTCGAAGCCCTCGGTGTCGAAGATCTGGCTGCCGATGTGGCTGTGCAGGCCCACCAGCTCCAGGCCGTCGGCGACCAGCACCCGGCGCACGGCCTCGGCGGCTGCGCTCGCCTCGCCACCGGAGATCGAGAACCCGAACTTCTGGTCCTCGTGCGCGGTGGCGATGAACTCGTGGGTGTGCGCCTCGACGCCGACGGTGAGCCGCACCATCACCGGCGTGACGACGTCGCGCTCGCGCGCGATCGCGTCCAGCCGCACGACCTCGGCGAACGAGTCGAGCACGACCCGCCCCACCCCGGCGTCGACGGCCGCGGTGAGCTCCTCGACGGACTTGTTGTTGCCGTGCAGCGCGATCCGCTCCGCCGGAAAGCCCGCCCGCAGCGCCACGGCCAGCTCGCCACCGCTGCACACGTCCAGCGAGAGACCTTCGGCGGCGACCCAGCGGGCCACCTCCGTGCACAGGAACGCCTTCGCGGCGTAGTGCACCGACTCCGCTCCGAACGCCGCGGCGAACTCGGCGGCGCGGGACCGGAAATCGTCCTCGTCGATCACGAAGAGCGGGGTGCCGTAGCTCTCCACGAGGTCGCGGACGTCGACGCCGGCGATCCGCAGCGCACCGTCGGCGCCGCGCGCGGCGTGGCGCGGCCACACCGACGGGGCCAGCTCGTCGAGCCCGGCGGCGTCGACGGGCCGCGGGCCGGCCGTCTCCGGCGGGGCGTGGATGCCGGCGTGCAGCGGCCCGGCGGGATGCGCGCGCGTCATCGCTACATCCGCTCCGGGGCGCTCACGCCGAGCAGCTCCAGCCCGTTGGCCAGCACCTGGCGGGCGGCGGCGCACAGCGCCAGCCGGGCCCGGTGCAGCTCGGTGATCTCCTCGTCGCCCTTCGGCAGCACCCGGCAGGAGTCGTAGAACTTGTGGAACGCGCTGGCCAGCGTCTCGAGGTAGCGCGCGACCCGATGCGGCTCGCGCAGCTCCGCCGCCGAGTGCCACGACCTCGGGGAACTCGCCGATCGTGCGGATCAGGTCGCCCTCGCGGGCGTGGGCGAGCAACGCGTACTCCGACGCCCGGCGGTGAGCCCGACGATCGGCGCCGTTGCGCAGCAGCGACGCCAGCCGAGCGTGCGCGTACTGCACGTAGAAGACGGGGTTGTCGTTGTTGTGGCGGGTCGAGCAGGTCCAGGTCGACGTCGAGCGTGGAGTCGACCGACGAGCGGATCAGCGAGTACCGGGCCGCGTCGACGCCCACGGCGTCGACCAGGTCGTTCATCGTCACCACGGTGCCGGCGCGCTTGCTCATCCGCATCGGCTGCCCGTCCCTGACGAGGTTCACCATCTGCCCGATGAGCACCTCGACGGTGCCCGGGTCGTCGCCGAACGCCGCGGCGGCCGCGCGCAGCCGGGCGGTGTAGCCGTGGTGGTCGGCGCCGAGCATGTAGATGAGCAGGTCGAACCCGCGGGCCCGCTTGTCCAGGTAGTAGGCGAGATCGCCGGCGATGTAGGCGGGCGTGCCGTCGGACTTGATGACGGGGCGGTCCTTGTCGTCGCCCTCGTCGGTGGAGCGCAGCCACCACGCGCCGTCGGCGAAGTAGAGGTTGCCGGATGCCTTGAGCCGCTCGACCGCCTTGTCCACGGCGCCCGAGTCGTGCAGCGACTTCTCGTGGAACCACACGTCGAAGTCGGTGCGGAAGGCGTGCAGGTCGCGCTTGATCTCGTCGAACATCAGGTTGATGCCGACCCGGCGGAACGCCTCGCGACGCTCGGCGTCGGGCTGCTCGAGCACCTCGGGGGCGGAGGCGACCACCTTCGCGGCGATCTCGCCGATGTAGGCGCCGCCGTAGCCGTTGTCCGGGGTGGGTTCCCCCTGTGCGGCCGCGATCAGCGAGTCGACGAACCTGTCGATCTGACCGCCGGCGTCGTTGAAGTAGTACTCGCGGGTGACCTTCGCCCCGCGGGCCGAGAGCACGCGACCCAATGCGTCGCCCACCGCGGCCCAGCGGGTGCCGCCCAGGTGCAGCGGGCCCGTCGGGTTGGCGGAGACGAACTCCAGGTTCACGACGCGGTCGGCCAGCTCCGTGCCGGAACCGAACGCCGCACCCGCGGCCAGCGCCTCGGCGACGATGCCGCCCTGCGCGTCGGCGGCCAGGCGCAGGTTGATGAAGCCAGGCCCGGCGACCTCGGCCGCGGCGATGCCGTCGCGGGCGGCGAGGTCCTCGGCCAGCCACTGCGCGAGCTCGCGCGGCGCGACCCCGGCCTTCTTCGCCGTGCGCAGCGCGACGTTCGTGGCGTAGTCGCCGTGCTCGGGGTTGCGCGGTCGCTCGATGCCGACGTCGGAGGGCAGAGCAGTGAGGTCGAGCCCGCGCGCCGTGAGGACATCGGTGGCGGCGGCCCGGACCAGGTCGGCGAGCAGGGCGGGGGTCACCGGCCGAGTCTAGAAGGTGGTACCGGTGTGACCCTCGGCACGCTGGGCCGATGCGCTCCACCGTAATGCGGGCGCACTGCCGTCGATGATCAGGCGCGGGCGGATCGTGCCCGCCATCACGAATGTTCGAATCCGGGGGGATCGCATGACCGTCGACGAAACACGCCCTGATGCCGGCTCCGGCAGCCCGCTCAAGAAGATCGCGCTCGGCGCCGTACCGATCGTCATCGGAGTACTGCTCCTGTTCGGTCTGCCGTTCCTGCGCGACAGCACCACCGGCATCGGAGCTGCCGCGGTCGGGGCCTGCGCGCAGGAGACCGATCCCGCCAAGCCCGGCACGCTCAAGGTGCTCGACTGCGCCGACCCCGCGGCCAACCTCGTCGTGCTCGCCCAGGTCGACGGCACGAAGGACTGCTTCACCATCGACGGCACCGTGTCGCAGACCTCGATCGACCTGCCCGACAAGCGCACCTGCCTCGGCATCAAGGGCGCCGACCCGTACCGGTCGACCAACACCGCCGCCGCCGGCGAATGCCTCACCGAGGACGGCGCAGGAGCGCACCCGGTGCACCGCGGCCGACGCGGTGCACCGCATCCTCCAGCGCTTCGACAAGGTGCCGACGGCGGGCAAGGCGACGGCCTGCGACGCGGTGCCCGGCACCGAGATGTCGACGTCCTACAACGTCACGGAGACCACCACCGTCGAGACCTTCGGCTCCGGCTCGAAGGAGGAGCCGATCCACGTCGTGTTCTGCCTGGCTCCCGCAAAGTCCTGAGCCCTTCACACCGCTCTCAGGTCGCCTTCCTAGTATTGGCGCCGACCGGCAAGCGCCGTCCGGGTGACGGGCGCCAACCCAGGGACGGTTCATGGCCAGCGGCAAGACATCCAAAGCGGCGCGCCGCACCACCACTCCGGCGCCACTCACGGCGAAGTCGTTCCCGTGGGGGATCGTCACGGCCGTCACGGTGCTGGTGGCCATGATCGCGATCGTCGGCACGTACGTGGTGGTGCGCCAGGGCGAGCAGCGGTCCAACGCTGCCGCGCTGGCGCCCTTCACCCCGTCGGCGACCAACCCGGACCCGTCCACGGCCATCCCGGGCATCGTGATCAAGAAGTACACCGGCGGTCAGCACGTCGGGCCCGACGTGAAGGTCGCCTACACCAACAGCCCGCCGTTCGGCGGCACGCACGACCAGGTGTGGGCGGCCTGCACGGGCGTCGTCTACCCGACCCCGGTGCGCAGCGAGAACATGGTCCACTCGCTCGAGCACGGCGCGGTGTGGATCGCCTACAACCCCACCCAGGTCAGCGGCGCCGCCCTCGACACGCTGAAGGCCAAGGTCGGCGTGCCGTACACGGTGATGTCGCCCTACCCCGACCTCGACCAGCCGATCTCGCTGCAGTCGTGGGGCCACCAGCTCAAGCTGTCCGACGCGAACGACCCGCGGATCGACCAGTTCATCACTGCGCTCCGGCTCAACTCCAACGTCTTCCCCGAGCCCAACGCGTCCTGCCAGGAACAGCCGTCGCTGTTCAACCAGGACTCGCCGCCGCCGTACGTCCCCGCACCCGCGCCGGGCACCCCCGGCTCGCAGCCGGAGGAGTCGGCGGGCGCGGGCGTCGCGCCCGACGCTCCGGCCGGCCAGCCGACCGGATGAGCGAGCTTGCGAGCGAATCATCAGCACAGCGCCCCGCGCAGCGCCGACCGAGCGTCAGCGAGGGAGTGCGATGAGCCGAACCGTGGCGGCACCCGTGGACACCGATCCACTCCCCGATGCGCAGCCGCGCACCAGCCCGTCCCGCTGGCAGCGGATCGTGATCGGCGGCGGCGTGCTCCTCACGCTGCTGCTCGTCGGCGTGGTGGCCGGGGTCCTGCTGAAGCTGCCCGGACAGCCCGCGCCACCACCGGCGGCCGACTCCGTCGACGTCGGGTTCGCCCAGGACATGTCCGTCCACCACACGCAGGCCGTGCAGATGGCGTCCTGGGAACGCGACCACACCACCGATCCCCAGCTCAAGCTGCTCGCCACCGACATCGAGGACACCCAGCACGGCCAGGTCGGGCGCATGCAGGGCTGGCTGAGCCTGTGGGGTGCCGCCGCACTGCCGCTGGGCCGCTACATGACGTGGATGGCCTACGCACCCGGCCACGACCACGTCGAGAGCGGATCGACCGAGCCCGGCGTCACGCGCATGCCCGGCATGGCCACCTCCGACGACCTCAACCGGCTGCGCAAGAGCACCGGCCCCGAGATGGACGTCGTGTGGCTGCAGCTCATGCTCCGCCACCACGAG
This sequence comes from uncultured Actinomycetota bacterium, assembly GCA_963727745.1. Lineage (GTDB taxonomy): Bacteria > Actinomycetota > Actinomycetes > Mycobacteriales > Pseudonocardiaceae > Pseudonocardia. Next base: position 980,003 of record CAVSHL010000013.1, on the reverse strand, counting down.
GGCGGCGCATCGATGCTCGCCTACGCCGCCGACCGCGCCCAGCTCCCCCAGGTGCGCCAGCTCGCCGAGAACATGCTCTCCGCGCAGGCCGCCGAATCCGACTACCTGCGCCAACTCCTCGCCGCGCGGGGCGGGACACCGCTGCCGAACTGACTGGTGCGGTGCGCTAAGCTTCTGGAGGTACCGCCCCCGTAGCTCAGGGGATAGAGCACCGCCCTCCGGAGGCGGGAGCGTAGGTTCGAATCCTACCGGGGGCACCACCAGCAGGACCCGCAGAACGGCCCGCCACCAGCAAGAATTAGGTGGCGGGCCGATCTTGTTCTGTCCAGCCTTGCCCGGTCGTAGGTAGCCAATCCGGCCATCTGCGCCCAATACGCGCCCACGTTGCCGCTACGCCGGTTTGCCGCTCCCGAGTGCCAGTTCGATGCATGCTGGCCGACACGCTGCGTCACCGCCGCGACGACCCCGTTGCCGCCGAGTTCAGCCTGGATGCACCGATGAACGGTCTCTCATTGGCGGGTCGTGACGCACGAATGCCCCTCTGAGCTGGGAAGATGTGGCTTGCGACGGTCACATCGGTCCCGACCAGAAGGGCATCCGCTGGATGCGACTATCTCACGCTCGCCGCGCGATCTCGGCGCGGTTCGACGATCCGAATCTCGTGTCGTGCGCCGGCTTGGCGGCGGTGCTCGCGCTGGCCACGCGATGTGGCCTGCCACGGCTGCTCGCCCAGCGGCTCACCCTGACCGGCGCCGGCGCGGCGAACGCCGCCGGGAAGGTCGTGGCGCTGGTGACCGGCATGGTTGCCGGGGCGGACTCGATCTCCGACATGGACCTGCTGCGCCACGGCGGGATGACCCGACTGTTCGACGGGATGCGCGCCCCGTCGACCTTGGGCACGTTCTTGCGCCGGTTCACCTTCGGCCACGTCCGCCAACTCGACGCCGTCGCCGCCCGGCTGCTGGCTGGGCTGGCCCGGGCGACACCGATCCTGCCCGGCGCCGATCAGGTGGCGTTCGTGGACATCGACGACACCGTGCGCCAGACCTACGGCTACGCCAAGCAGGGCGCCGGTCGCGGCTACACCGGCGTCAACGGCCTCAACGCCCTGCTCGCGGTCGTCTCGACACCGTTGTCGGTGCCGGTGATCGCCGCCGCCCGACTACGGCGCGGCTCGACAAACTCGGTGCGCGGCGCGGCCAGCCTGCTCACCGAAGCGCTGGCCACCGCCCGACGAGCCGGAGCTGCCACAGCCCGCCACGCCCTGTTGCTGGTGCGGGCGGACTCGGCGTTCTACGGCTACGACATCGTCGATACCTGCCGCCGCGGCGGGGCCCGATTCTCGATCACCGCCCGGATGACCCCCACGATGACCCGCGCGATCGCCACCATCGACGAAACATCCTGGACCCCGATCCGCTACCGCAACGCCCTGTGGGACGACCAGGAGCAGCGGTGGGTCTCCGATGCCGAGGTCGCCGAAATCGAGTTCACCGCGTTCACCGGACGCCGCCACGCCGAGCACGTCACCGCCCGGTTGATCGTGCGCCGGGTCCGCCGGCTCAACCCCCGCTCGCTCCCGGCCGGGCAAGCGGAGATGTTCACGGTCTACCGCTTCCACGCGATCTTCACCGACAACCCCGAACCCATGCTCGACGCCGAAGCCACCCACCGCGACCACGCCATCATCGAGCAGGTCATCGCCGACCTGAAAGACTCCGCGCTCGCGCACCTGCCCTCCGGGCGGTTCGCGGCCAACGCGGCCTGGCTGACCTGCGCCACGATGGCCTACAACCTCACCCGCGCCGCCGGCGCCCTGGCCGGTGCCCTGCACGCCCGAGCCCGGACCGGAACTCTGCGCGCCCGCCTGATCACCGTCCCCGCCCGGCTGGCCCGCTCCGCCGGGCGGCTGGTGCTGCACCTGCCCCAGCACTGGCCCTGGGAACCCGGGCTCGACGAACTGATCCGCGCCACGCTGCACGACCCACTACCGGCCACTGCCTGACCACCGGCCCGCGGGCCACGACCGAACAACCAGTGGAACAGCCGGACAGACCGGCAGCTCGACCACGCCCACCGACGACCACCAACCCAAACGAAGATCAACTCGACAGTCGCACGAATCCACGGTGCATCCAGGTTCAGCCGGGATGGCGGCGACTCAGTGGATCTCTGGCCTGCGTAACGATCAAACACATTCGTACGAATTAAGATCAGCCATCCATGGTTGGACGCACTGAACCGTGTCTGGCGCGGAAGCGACATCATTTCAGGAGGGTACCTGTGCACTATCGGGGATTCTCGATATCGCTGTTGTTGCTGGCCGTCGTCGCTGCGGTTTGTGGCTGCACATCAACGGTATCGGGACAACCATCGGCGGCGCCCGGGCCACGTCCGATAAGCGGCATCGGAGCCGATCCAGTGCAATGGGTTGACCGGCTGTGCAACGCCGTACTGCTGTCTTTTGTTCAAAGCGATGACCCGCCGACCATCAACTCCAGCGATTCAACGGTGCTCCGAGACGCGCTTAGCACGTACTTCGCCGGCCTGATTGCCGACCAGCAACGTGCTATCGCCGCACTCGGCGAGATCGGATCATCGCCCACGAAAGGCGGAGATCAAGCAAAGGATGACTTTCTCGGAAAACTTACAAACTATCGAGCCAGGCTCGATCTGGGCAAGCAGAATATTGATTCAGCCAATGTAAGTGATCCAGCATCGTTCGACCAGATAGTTGGATTCATGGTGATTGCACTGAAGGCGCCTCTCGGTCCGGACTACTCAGCCGTCCTGTTGCGATCGCCAACGCTCCGCGACCCCAGTGAGCTGGCTCCGGGTTGTCTCGAACTCAAGAACCGCCCGAGCGCATGAGCGATCGGTTTATATGTGATAGTCCCCCGCCTCAGATGGGCGAGCCACTCGGTCGGTCACGTCTTCGTGGGACAACCGCCGACCATCCGACGGGGGGTAGAATTGGCTGAGGAGACATTCGGACACTACCGATTGTTGGGCCTACTCGGCCGCGGCGGAATGGGTGAGGTCCATCGCGCCTACGACACGGTTCGCGATCGTACGGTCGCTCTCAAGCGGCTTTCGGCGGACCTTGCCCTCGATGCTGACTATCGCGCTCGATTTCAGCGCGAATCCGAACTGGCTGCCCGACTCTCCGAGCCGCACATCATTCCGATCCACGACTTCGGTGAAATTGATGGGCAGCTCTTCATCGATATGAGATTGGTCGACGGCGTCGGACTTGATACCCGGATCTGGGACTCGAACTTGATGCCGATCAGCCGCGCCATCGGCATCATCGCTCAGATTGCCAGCGCTCTCGATGCGGCACACGCGGATGGCCTAGTGCATCGCGACGTGAAGCCGTCCAATATCTTACTCGCGGGACCGGAGAAGGGTGCGGCGAACGATTTCTGCTACCTAGTCGACTTCGGGATCGCGCGCGCAATTGATGAGGGCTCCGGTAAAAATCTCACGGCTAGCGGTACTGTTGTCGGAACCCTTGCCTACATGGCTCCGGAGCGGTTCCTGGATGGTCATTGCGATCATCGAGTCGACATCTATTCGTTGGCATGCGTGCTATACGAGTGCCTGACGGGGCTGAAGCCGTTTGTCGGCGACGGACTGCTTGGGTTGATGCATGCGCACGCCTACTTGCATCCATCTGCACCTTCTTCTCGACGTGGTGACATCCCGCGCGAATTGGACAATGTCATCGCGCGGGGGTTGGCGAAAGACCCGCGCCAACGATTTGACACCGCAGGAGAGTTCGCCGAAGCTGCGCGGTCTGGCCTCACGCCAATTGCAACGGCGTCCTCTCCCGTAGGATTCATTGCCGCTCCGCCAGTATCTCCGCGGCTGGACCGGCCAGAAGGCTCATACCCGGAGTCGGGCCCGCATTCGACACCGCACAATGCGTCAGGTCGGTTCCAACGAAGGGGCCGCCGCAAACTGGTCGCTGTGGCCACGTCTGCAGCAACTCTGATGCTCGTGGTCGTCGGTATTGTCTGGAGTGTCGACGGTGGTGCGCCGGCCCGGACGCCTACTGAGCAGGCAACATCTTCTGTGGCGCCCCCTACGGAACCACGCGGGCCGATCGCGATTACAGTCGGCCAGCACCCCTGGAACGTCAGTATTTCCCCGGACGGGCGGCGCGCCTATATTGCAAATTCGGGTTCTGACAACATCTCAGTCGTCGATACGGTGAAGAACACCGTTGTCGGCAATATCCCCGTGGGCGGTGGTCCTCGCGGAATGGCCATCTCGCCGGATGGCCGATCGGCATACGTTGCCAACAGCGGCGATGGAACCATCTCGGTGCTCGATCTCGCGACCAACACAACGCGCCGGCTCATTGCTACCGGAAGCAACGCTTACAGTGTCGCGTTTGCGCCGAGCGGGCAGACTGCGTACGTCGCCAACAACGCTTCGCGCACCGTCTCGGTCATCGACACCGCGTCCGACAAGGTCGTCGGGACGGTGCCCGTAGACATGTACCCGAGCGATCTCGTGGTGACGCCAGACGGTCGCCGTGTCTATGTGATCACGGCTGACGGATCGGACGTGGCGGCGGTACTTGACACGCGTACGAATTCTGTGGTCGCAACGTTCGCGACCCGCGGTAGTCCCGAACGCATTGTGATCGCGGCCTCTGGTCGAACGGCTTACCTGACGGCTCCCGTCGTGAACGGCGTGCTAGTGGTCGACACGGCAACGAACAAGGTGGTTTCTGAGGTTTCATCTGGCATGGCTCCTGGCGGACTGGCGATCACGCCTGACGGCAGGCGCGTCTACGTTGCGAACGCCGGTTCGGGGACCGTTAGCGTCATGGAGACCGAGACGAATCGCTTGATATCGACAGCAATTCCGGTCGGCGTTGAGCCGCACGGAGTAACGATCACTCCGGACGGGCGGCGGGCCTACGTGGCCAACGACGGATCCGGCACGGTGTCGGTGCTGGAGATCGCGAGCACGTAGCTGCGACGGCAGGCGAAACGCTGCGTTGGAGCCGATACGGATCAGTTCGGCGCCGTCAGACGGTAGGTTCAGTTGCCTGCAGGCGGATTCGAACGCGCTCAAGGCGCCGGGCTCGTCGAGCACGACGGTCATCGGTTCGTTGCCGGGAACGGTCTCCCGTTGCGTAGCCACTCGGACTGTCACGCTCCTTGTCGGAGTTGATCCTCCGCTCCCCGTGCGGAGGATCCGCCGCTGGCGAGCCTGCGGGCCCGACTCGATCGGGATCTGGGCGCCGATCCTGCTGTCTTCTGGGCGAGCTTCGTGGTGACAGTCGGCGTCTACGTCATCCGCATGAAGATGGCCGAGAGCCCTGGTCGAGGAACTCGGTGACGACCGAGCGGAAGCGCTCCGGTTCCTCGATGTGCGGCATGTGGCTGGACTCCTCGAACAGCACCCAGCGGGAGTCGCGGATCTGCTCGACGAAGGGCCGGACGGTCGTCGGGGTCGCTTCGTCGTGCCGGCCACTGATCACGAGGGTGGGGGCGGTGATGGCGGGGAGCCGGTCGACGATGCTCCAGTTCCGCAGCGAGCCGGTGACGTGGAACTCGGCCGGCCCGTTCATGGTGTGGTATACGGTCGGGTCGGTGTCGATCGCCGCCATCGTGGCCTCGAGTTCCGCCGGCCAGGGATCGAGACGGCAGACGTGCCGCCGATAGAAGACCCGCATCGCGTCGACGTACTCGACGCTGTCGGTCGTGCCCGCGGCTTCGTGCGCGACCAGCGCCGCCAGGGTGTCGGCTGGCAGGTCCGCGCGCAGCTCGGCCGCTGCGGCCGACCACAGCGGCATCGACGCCGGGGAGTTCGCGATGATCAGCCCGCGGAGCCCGGCCGGCCGCAGCACGGCGTGCTCCGCAGCCAGCATCCCGCCCCAGGACTGGCCGAAGAGCACGTAGTCCTCGGCGATGCCGAGCCCGGCGAGCAGGGCGTCGAGCTCGTCGAGGAAGCGCTGCACCGTCCACGAGCTCGGCTCCGCGTCGGGCAGGTGCGTCGAGCGGCCGTTGCCGAGCTGGTCGTAGTGCACGACGGCGCGGCCGGCGCCGGCGAGCTCGGTGAGGGAGAGCAGGTAGTCGTGGGTGGCGCCGGGGCCGCCATGGAGCGCGACCACCGTTGGTCGATCACCGACGGAACCGGTGATGCGGAACCAGGTCCGGCATTCGCCGGTACCGATGAAGCCCACGTCCGCGGGCTCTGCGTAGGCCATGCGCACCCTCTCTTCTTCCGACGTCACATCCACCACTGCGGCGGGTGCCGCTGCGGCCAGCCGATCGCCTCCTCCAGCCGGGCGGCCAGTCCGAGCAGCAGCGGTTCGTCGCCGAGACGGGCGCCCGTGAGCTGGACGCCGATCGGCAGACCGTCCGGCGTGACGTGGCTCGGCAGCGCGACGGCCGGCAGTCCGGTCGTGTTCTGCAGCGGCGTGTACGCCGACCACTGCAGCATCCGCAGCGCGGCGGGCTCGGAGTTGCTCCCGTGGAAGTGTCCGAGCGGCACCGCAGGACCGCTCGACACCGGGGTGAGTGCGAGGTCGAACGGGGCCAGCCCGGCGATGAGCCTGCTCGAGATCGCGGCCAGGGTCGCCGTCGACCGCACGAAGTCGGTGGCGGTGAGCCGGTCGCCGCGCTCGCGCATCCAGCGGGTGTCCTCCTGCAGCGCTGCCGCGGCCGCCGGGGGCAGCTCGGCGAGCATGCTCGCCACGACGCCGGCGATGTAGTCGAAGAGCGCGTCCGCGCCGGCCGCGTCCCACGGCGCCGGGTTCGTCACCTCGACGATCTCGTGGCCGAGCTCCTCGATCAGCGCGGCGGCGCGGCCTACCGCGAGCACGGTCTCGGAGTGCGGATCGCCGAACCCGCTGTCGCTCCAGACCGCGACCCGCAACCGCCGGTGTGGCGCCTGACGGGTCGCGGCGAGGAACGACCGTCCGGCGTGCTGCGGCACCTCGTGCAGGCCGGTCGCGTGCTCGACCGCCATGACGTCGAGCAGCAGGGCGGCGTCGGCGACCGTCCGCGCGATCGGGCCGTCGGTGGTGAAGGCGAAGAAGGAGTGGACGGGTGCGGCGCTCACGACCCCTCGACCTGGCTTGATGCCGACGAGCCCGCAGACGGCGGCCGGGGTGCGGATGGAGCCTGCACCGTCGCTGCCGTGGCCCACCGGCACGAGCCCCGCCGCAACCGCGCCCGCGGTCCCGCCGCTCGACCCGCTCGCGGACCGCTCCACGTCGTACGGGGTGACGGCGGCGCGGCCCACGACGGCGGTGTCGGTGTAGCAGGGGATGCCGAACTCCGGTGCGTGCGTCGTCCCGAGGGTCACCGCACCCGCCACGCGGATGGCGCCGACCGCTGCCGCGTCGATCTCGGCCGTGTGCCGCGGGATCGCCGTGCTCCCGTTCGTGACGGGGACGCCCGCGATCGGCTGCAGGTCCTTGAAGGCGATCGGCAGTCCGAGGAGCGTCCGATCCGGTCGGGATCCGTCGGAGAGCAGGCGGTCCGCGGCTGCGGCTTCCCGGAGTGCGAGCTCCGACGTCGTGACGACGAAGGCGCCGAGCGGGCCGGCCAGCCGGTCGATGCGGTCGAGGTAGTGCTCGGCGAGCTCGACCGCGCCGATCGTGCGAGCGACCAGCGCCGAGCACTGCTCGATGGCGGTCAGCTCGTGGAGGGCTGTCATCGGGCGGCTGCCCACTGCTGGGACTGCAGGGCGGCGAGCTGCACCAGGTCACCGAGGGCGATGTTGTAGTCGACGACGTGCAGCCCGAGTCCCGACGTGCTGCTGTCGGCGGGGAAGAGGGCGCTACCGCCGCTGACCTGCAGCCAGCTCGCGGTCCCGGCGGCGTCCGCCTGCACCCGGCACTGGCCCGTGAGCGTGTCCGGGTAGTGGGCGAAGCCGGTCGGCCGGTTCTGCAGCTGATAGCCCGAGAGCACCACCGAGAGGTGCCCGTTCGGCAGCACGACGGTGCCTTCGAGGAGCCGGTTCGTCGGGAAGTTTGCATCCAGTGGCGCCGCGGCGTCCGCGGCCGATCCGGCGAGCAGCGCGGCCGGGTTCACGCACAGGATGCGATGTGCCGGGGCGGTGCTGCGGCCGAAGACTGCGTCGGGCGCCGGCGGCTGGCCGTCCGGGGTACGGAAGCTCGAGTAGGCCACGACGCAACCGGTGGGCATCGCGGCGCTCGTCGAACCGCGCTCGCAGGGCGGCAGGTCCTGGAACGTCGAGGCGGGATCCGGCGCCGTGCCGGTGCCCGGTTCGGTCGCGACCTGCACGTTGCCGCCGAGCAGGTAGGCCGCGACGAGGTGCGCGCGCTCCGCCGTGGCGCCGTCGAAGCGCTGCTGCAACAGGGTGACCAGGTCGGCAGTGCCCTGGGAGTGCCCGAGCAGGAGCACCCCTCGCCGCTGGTGCGTGACGGGGTCGGTGTTGAAGTTGTCCCAGTAGTCCGACCAGGCGTTCCGGACATCCATGGCCCCGGTCGCCACGTCGGCCGAGGTGCCGGTCGCCACGCCGACGACCAGGCTCGCCAGCGGCGCCTGCCGGTAGACGGGCACGAACATGCGGCACAGCCCGGACAGGCGCGCCACCTGCGTGAGCGAGACCGCGAGGTGCGTGTCCTGCGCGACGGGCGGCAGCGATCCGACCTGCAGCAACGGGTTCGGCGTCAGGTCCACCGTCGGGTAGACGGAGAAGCAGTCCATCGGCGGCGCGGCAGGCGCGGTGAAGGGCTCCACGGGTCCTGCACCGGCGGCTGTGAACCTGGTCGCGTCGAGGGTCACGTCGCTGCCGCTGCCGAGGTAGCGGTGGGTGAACGACGCCCCGGCGGCGCCACGCTGCGGGTTGCCGGCGAGGTCCTGGTTGCAGGGGTTCGCGGCGGCGCCGGGGCGGCACAGCCAGACCGTGCTCGCCAGTGGGAGGGCTGCAGTGCTCGGTGCGGCTGCCGCCGCTGTGCTGGTCGGTGCGGCTGCCGCCGCGGGAGGCGCCGTGACGATGCCGGCGCAACCGAGGGCTAGGAGGGCGAGCGCCGACACGATCCGCCGTCGGAGACCCGACCTCGATCCGTCGCTCATCGGACGCCCCGGATCGGCTGGATCGCGAGCGCGCCGAGCAGGCTGAACGCGGCTGCGCCGATGAAGAGCGCCGTGTAGTTGCCCCCGGAACCGGTGCCGATGGCGAGGAAGACCGGGGCGATCGCCGGTGCCACCATGTTCGGCACGGCGTTGGCGATGTTGAAGACGCCGAGGTCCTTGGCGGCGGTCGCGCCGCCGTCCGGCAGGACCTGGGCCACGAGCGCGAGATCCACCGCGAGGTACGCGCCGAGCGCGAGCCCGCCGATGACCATGCCGATGAGGAAGGTGTCCCAGCTGCCGGCCGTCGCGACGACGATCATCGCCACGCCGTACACGGCGGCCGAGACCAGCACGAAGACCTTTCGACGGCGAAGCCGGTCGGACAACCACCCGCAGCCGATCGAGCTGACGATCACGGTCACGGTGAGCACGAGCGTCGACTGCAGGACGAGCGCGGGGATCTGCGCCGTCTCGACGCCGAGCTGGTCGGAGAGGTAGTAGACCTGATAGGTCTGCAGGATCGCGAAGCCGGTCATCATGAGGAACCTGCCGAGCCAGGCCCAGGCGAAGCCCGGGTGGCGTACGGGATTCACCCAGAAGCTGCGGGCGAAGGCGCGCAGGTCGTAGCGGCCCCGATCGGCGAGGTCCAGGCGGCGATCGCGGAGCACCACGGCCAGCACGATCACCGTGGCTGCCGCCAGCGCGCCGGGGACCAGGAACATAAGGGCGACCGAGTCGCCGACGACCTGCACGAGGAAGACGCCGGTGACCACGCCGACCGCCTGGCACATGCCCACGAGCCCGGAGACCTGCCCGCGCTGGAGCTCGGGGACGTGGTCGATCAGCAGGGCGGCGAGTGCTGCGTTGAGGGCGCTGAAACCGATCTGGGTGATGCACCAGCCGGCCAGCATCACCGGGATCGTCGTCGCGACAGCGAGGAGGCACAGCCCCGCGAGCCCGACGATCAGGCCGCCGAGCAGCCAGGGCCGTCGCATGCCCCACCGCGATGTCGTCCGATCGCTGAGCTGACCGAAGAACGGGCCCGACAGCAGAGCGACGACCGCCGCCACACCGAGCACGAGGGACAGGCTGGCCGCCGCGTTCTCCGGATCGACCTGCTTGATGCGGATCGCCAGTGTCACGGAGAGCGGTGTGAGGGTCGCGACGGCGACGCCCAGCACCGCGGCCACGAAGGCCGCGACGAACCCGGCGCTCGCCGGCGGGCCGGTCGGCGGCGGACTCGTCGTCGCGATCCGGTCATCGGCACTCATGGCCATCTCTGAACCTCTTCTGCGGTGTACCCCGACCGAGGATGCAGATCTTACTTATAACTCAGTAAGTTTCGCTAGGCGAAACTGACAGACCACTAACTTTCCCCGTAGGATCGCCGCCGTGCCCACGAGCCCGGCCGACGCGACGGATCGACAGGTCTCCCCGTCGCCGCGCGGCATCCGGCGCCGCGAGCAGATCGTCGACGTGGCGCTCGCCCTGTTCGCGAACAGCGGCTACCGCGGCACCGGGATCAACGAGATCGCCGCGCACGTCGGGATCACCGAGCCGGGGGTGCTGTACCACTTCGGCACGAAGGCAGGCCTCCTCCGCGCCGTCGTCGAGCGGCGCGCGACCCTCAGCCGGGCCTTCGCGCGTGACGTCGCCGAGCTGGGCGGGATCGCCGGAATACGCGAGATGGTCACCCTCGCGCACCGCAGCGTCGACGAGCCCGACCTGATCAAGCTCTTCGCCGTCCTCCTGGCGGAGAACTTCGAGCCGGATGCCCCGGCGCACGACTTCTTCGTCGAGCACTACCGGGCCCTGCGGGTGAGCGTCGTGGAGCTCATCGAGGCCGGTCAGCGTCGCGGCGAGGTCCGCGCGGACGTCGATCCCGTGGTCAAGGCCGTCGAGATCCTCGGTGCCCTGGACGGCATGGCCAGTCAGTGGCTGCTCGATCCCGAGGCCATCGACTTCGTGGCGTGCCTCGAGGCCTACGTCGCGACCCTCGAGCGCGACCTGGCGGTAGCCCGGGATTGACCGTGCGCGAGGGGCTCTTGTCTCCCAGCGCGTGACCGCGTGGACGGGCCCGCGCGCTGCCCGACGATCGGCCCATGCCCGAAGCCCCCTCCGACGGCTGGCGCACCTACGACGAGTTCGCCGCCGGGATCGCCACCTACCGCCTGCCTGCCGCCGACCTGACCGGGCGGGTCTTCTCGATCACCCTCGACGACGGGGAGCAGCTCGATCTGCGCTTCCTCGACGCCGAGCGCATGACGTGCAACGGCGTCGACGACCCGTACGACGCCGTCGCCGTCCGCGACGGCGTGTACTTCGTGAACCTGCCGCTGACCAGCGTCGACGGGGAGGCGCTCACGGTCGTCCTCTCGACGACGACGCACCGCGCGCTCGCCGTCCGGTCGGTGATCGGCGCCGAGGACGTCGACGGCGAGCCCCGGGTGTCGCAGACGTTCTGGTCCGGCGTCACCGACGGCGGTGCGCCCACCGGTGACGTGCCTGCGGAGTCGCGGGACCTGATCGGCAAGCGCAACGTCTACCGCTACAGCCCGAACCACCTCTACGAGCACGTCTACGTCTCGTCGCAGCGCTACGCGTGGCAGTGCATCGAGGGCGTGCAGCGCGGGCACGGCGACATGGACCTCTCGACCGTGTGGAAGTTCCAGGACGGCCTCTACCTGTTCTGCTTCCGCGAGTTCCGGATCGCGGTGGCCAGCGTGTGGCTGCACGACCTCGGCTACGCCCTGCGCACCACCGGGGTGTTCCTCGGCATCACCGGCGACGGCAGCTCCGAGCACTCCACCGCCGGTGGGCACATCTACCCGCTCGGCGCCGTCGTCTACCCCGACGTCCAGCCCGTCTGACGGAGAACTCGCGCACCCCGTGCCGGACCGGTCAACACCCGTGCTCGCAGAGCCAAGCCGCGCTGCCGCAGCGGCTCGTACCGTCCTGCCACCTCACGCCACCCCAGCCCCGGGAGCCGCCATGAGAAAGTCCCTCCCCGCACTGGCGCTCGCCGCCGGCGCGGCCCTCGTCCTCGCCGGTTGTGGGGGCAGCGGCGCAGGAGCCGACAGCCCGATCGTCGTCGGCGCGGTCAGCGCGCTGAGCGGCGCGGCCACCTTCCCGGAGGCCGGGCAGGCCGCGAAGGCCGTGTTCGACGCGGTGAACGCGGCCGGCGGCATCAACGGCCGGAAGATCGAGTACAAGGTCGTCGACGACAAGGGTGACCCGGCCGCCGCGGCCGGTGCCGCGCGCGAACTGGTGGGCAACGACGGGGCCGTCGCCCTCGTCGGCTCGTCGAGCCTGCTCGAGTGCTCGATCAACGCGAAGTACTACGAGCAGCAGAAGATCCTCTCGATCCAGGGCATCGGCGTCGACCCGGCGTGCTTCACGACCCCGAACATCGCGCCGGCGAACATCGGCCCGTACAACGACATGACGCTCAGCCTGATGTACGGATCCGAGGTGCTGAAGCTGGACAACATCTGCGCGCTGCTCGAGATCGCGGGCAACACCCTCCCGTCGTACCAGGCCGCGATCGACGAGTGGACGCGGATCACCGGGAAGAGGCTCACCTACATCGACGCGACCGTGCCCTACGGCGGCTCGGACTACACGGCCTACATCGTCAAGGCCCGTGCCGCGGGCTGCAAGGCGATCACCAACAACCCGGTGGAGCCCGATTCGATCGGCCTGCTGAAGGCCGCGCAGGCGCAGGGCTGGAACGACCTCACCTGGCTGCTCCTGACCAGCGTCTACAGCGAGAACTACGCCAAGGCGATCTCCAACGCCGGCGCCGGCGTCTACGTGCCCGCCGAGTTCTACCCGTTCACCGACGCCGCCAGCCCGCAGACCAAGGACTGGCGCGACCTGATGACGAAGAACAACATCTCGCTGACCTCGTTCAGCCAGGGCGGATACCTCGCGGCGACGTACTTCGTCGAGGTCGCGAAGGGCATCAAGGGCGAGATCACCCGCGAGTCGGTGACCCAGGCGCTGCACGACATGGCACCGATCGCCAACCCGATGGTCGGCTCGCCGTACGTGTTCGGCAACGGCAAGACCCACGACGAGAACAAGTCGGGCTGGCCGATCAAGCTCATGTCGGGCACGAACAAGTGGGAGCTCGCGGCGCAGGACTGGCTGCGCATCCCGACGCCGTAGGAGACACGTCCATGTTGCAAGGTTCCCTTGCCGGACTCGCGGCGGGCGGCCTCTACGCGGTGCTCGCCGTGTGCCTGACCCTGATGTCGCGGCTGGTGCGGGTGGTCAACTTCGCCCAGTCCGCGACGGGGATGTTCGGCTGCTACGTCGCGGTGTTCCTCTCGATCCACCTCGGGCTCCCGGAGTGGCTCGCCACGCTGGTCGGGATCGTGCTCGGCGGGGCGCTGTCGGCCCTGCTGGGCTGGATCGTCTCGACGTGGCTCGCCGAGGCGAGCACGGGAACGCGGTCGGCGGTCACCGTCGCCGTGCTCCTGCTGCTCATCTCGCTGGCGTTCATCCTGTTCGGCAACAAGCCGCAGCCCTTCCACCCGCTGCTGGCGGGCGCGGCGTTCACGATGGGTGGGGTCGTGGTCAGCCAGGTCACGATCGTCACCGTCGTGCTCGCGGTGCTGGTGGCGCTGGCCTGCCGCCTGGTGCTGGCCCGCACGACGCTGGGCATCCAGCTGCGGGCGCTGTCGGAACGGCCGACGACGGCGGAGCTGCTGGGCATCCCGGCCCGGCCGCTGTCGGTCGGCGTCTGGGCGGCCACCGGGGTGATCGCCACGGTCGCCGTGTCGATCGTGGCGCCGTCGCAGTCGAACGACCCGACGTCGCTCGCGATGCTGGTCGTCCCGGCCGCCGCGGCCGCGCTGCTCGGCGGGTTCCGGCGGCTCGATCTCGCCGTGGTCGGCGGGCTGGTGCTGGGCATGGCGCAAGGCGCCGTGGCCCAGTCCGACGATCTGTCGGTGCTGCGCTACTTCCTCCCGTTCCTGGTCATCGTGGCGCTGCTGCTGTGGACGCAGCGCAAGGAGGTGTGGGATGCCGCGCGATGAGGGTGTATTCGGCAGGCTCGCGGTGCCCGCGGGCGTCGCGGTGCTGGCGATCCTTGCGGGGTGGGTGCTGAGCGAGGCCCTGTCGGGGTACGTCGTCTACCTCGGGATCGGCGCGGTGGTCGCGGCGATCTCGCTGCTCGGGCTCGGGGTCGTCACCGGAACCGCCGGGATGATCTCCCTGTGCCAGCTGACGTTCGCGGCGGTCGGCGCCTTCGTGGTCGCCGCCTGCAACGTCGCCGGTGTGCCCGGCGGGTTCGTGGTCTGGCTGCTGCTGGGTGGGGCCGTCGCCGCAGTGGCCGGGGTGCTCGTGGGCCTGCCGGCCCTGCGGCTGCGCGGCATCACCCTGGCTGTGGTCACCCTCGGCCTGGCCGCCGCGGTCGACCTGACGCTGGTGCAGATCCAGTTCCCCGGCGTGCCCGACAGTGTGCAGATCGAGCGCCCGGAGCTCTTCTCCGAGGACAGCGCGTACTTCTTGTTCACGGTCGTCGTGCTGGTGGCGTGCGCGCTGGTGGTGCACTTCCTGCAGCGGAGCCGCTGGGGCAGCGGCTGGCAGATGGTCGCGTTCTCCGAGCGCGGCACCGCCGCCGTCGGTGCGGGCGTGCGCGCGTCGAAGCTGACGGCGTTCGGAGTCGGCGCTGCGCTCGGCGGGATCAGCGGCGGCCTGCTGGCCGGGCAGGTCGGGCTCACGTTCCCGGCGAGCTTCACCTCGATCCAGTCGCTCGCGCTGTACGTCCTCGCGATCATGTCGGGTACGCACCTGATCGACATGGCGGTGTTCGGCGCGGTCCTGTGGGTCGCGGTGCCGGAGCTGCTCAAGCGCTGGGGCGTCCCGCAGGACTGGGCTTTCGTGATCTTCGGGGTGCTCGGCGTGCAGGCGCTGACGAGCGGCGGCAACCTCGGCACGGCCGTCCGCGGCCTCTGGTACCGCCGCCGCTCCCGCGCTGCGGAAGGGGTCGAACTCGCCGACGAGATCCCCGAGCTCGAACCGCTCGTCCCGGGCGGGCCGGTGCTGGAGGTGCGCGGGCTCAGCATCGCGTTCGGGCACGTCACGGCACTGGCGGACGTGGACATCGCCGTGCCCGAGAACGGCGTGCTGGGCGTGATCGGCCCGAACGGCGCCGGCAAGTCCACGCTGGTCGACGTGGTCAGCGGCTTCCTGCCGCAGGCGACCGGGACCGTCACGCTCGACGGGCGGCCGCTCACCGGGTCGCCCACCAGGCGGGCCCGGGCCGGTCTGCGGCGGACGTTCCAGCAGGACCGGGTCCCGCCCGGCCTGACGGTCGGCGCGTACGTGCGGTTCGTGGCCAGGCGGCGGCTGACGTCGGCGGAGGTGGCGTCGGCGCTGGAGTTCTTCGGCTGCCCGGCCGCGCGCACACCGCTCTCGCTGGTGGACGCAGGAGCGCGGCGGCTCGTCGAGGTCGTCGGTCATCTGCTGGCCCGGCCGCGGGTACTGCTGCTCGACGAGCCGGCGGCCGGGCTGCCGCACGAGGAGCACGTCGCGTTCGGGCGGCGGCTGCGGCAGGTGCCGGCGCGGTTCGGGGTGTCGGTGCTGCTCATCGAGCACGATCTCGACCTCGTGCGGTCGGTCTGCGACTCGTTGACCGTCCTCGACTTCGGGAAGGTGCTGGCCAGCGGGCCGCAGGCCGAGGTGCTGGCCGATCCGGCGGTGCTGAAGGCGTACATGGGCGAGACGGAGATGCTGTGAACGCATTGCGGGTGGAGGGCCTCACGGTCCGGCGGGGAGCGGGCCCCGTGATCCGGGACGTCACGCTCACCCTCGAACCGGGCCGGATCACGGCGCTGGTCGGGCCGAACGGCGCCGGCAAGACCAGCCTGCTGGAGGCGATCTCCGGGGTGGTCCCGGCCGCCGCCGGCAGTGTCCGGATCGGCGACACCGACGTCACGCGGCACTCGCGGGTGGCGCGGGCCCGGCTGGGTCTGGCCCACATCGAGCAGGGCCGGGCGGTGTTCCCCGGACTGACGGTGGTGGAGAACCTGCTGCTCACCGCCCGCACCCCGGGCCGGGTGGACGAGCTGCTGGAGCAGTTCCCGGAGCTGCAGAAGCGGCGGGACTCCCCCGCCGCCCTGCTGTCGGGCGGCGAGCAGCAGATGGTGGTGCTCGCCCGCGCGTTCGCCGCCCGGCCCGCCTACCTGCTCATCGACGAGATGTCGCTGGGGCTGGCGCCGGTGGTATTCACGCGGCTGCTGCCGATGGTCACCCGCTTCGCCGCGGAGGGCGCGGCGATCCTGCTGGTGGAGCAGTTCACGCACACGGCCCTGGGTGTGGCGCAGGACGCCGTCGTCGTCTCGTCGGGTCGCGTCACGTGGTCCGGCGCCGCGGCGACGCTGCTCGCCGAGCCCGGCACCCTGCACGACGCCTACCTCGGCGCCGCGTAGTTCTCAGGTGTCCATGCCGGCCCGCTCGAAGGCGAGCGTCGGCAGGTCCACCGCGTGCGCGCCGCCGTCGGCGACGAGCACCGCCCCCGTGATGTACGACGACTCCGCGGAACCCAGGAAGTGGACGATCGCCGCGATCTCCGCCGGCTCGGCGGCCCGGCGCAGCGGGACCTCGGCGGTCACGCGGCGGTAGCCCTCGTCGCGGCCGCCGCTGAACCCGGCCGCCGCGGCGAACTGGTCCATCTCCCCGTCCGCCATCGGCGTGCGCACCCAGCCGGGGCACACGGCGTTCGCGCGCACGCCCTGCGGCCCGAAGTCGCGGGCGATCGATCGGGTCAGGCCGATCAGCGCGTGCTTGGCGACGGTGTAGCCGGCGACGTTCGGGCCGGCGAAGAGCCCCGCCAGGGACGAGACCACCACGACCTGCCCGCTGCTCGCGATCAGCGACGGCAGCGCCGCCCTGGCGAACACGAACGCGCTCGACAGGTTCGACTGCAGCGCCTGCGCCCACTCGGCGTCGTCGGTGTCGACGACCGAGGAGAAGCCGTGCCCGCCGGCGTTGGCGACGATCACGTCGAGCCGCCCGAACCGCTCGACGATCTCGGCGATCGCCGCGTCCGCGTCCGCCCGCACGCTCGCGTCGCAGGTGATGACGTGTGCGCCGGTCTCCGCGGCCACCTCCTCCAGCGGCTCGCGCCTGCGGCCCAGCACCACCACCTGGGCGCCCTCGGCGGTGTAGCGCTGCGCGACGGCAGCGCCGATGCCGGTGCCGCCGCCGGTGATCGCGACGACCTTGCCCTGCAGGCCGGACGTGTCCATGGGCATCCTTCGCTAGGCGGGGAACGGTGAGCGCGCCGACATCCCGAAATCGGCGAGCAGGGCCTGGCCGTTGATCGGCCGCGACATCGGGGACGCGAGGTAGAGCACTTGCCGGGCGATGTCCGCGGGCGTGTGGACCGGGAACGTCGGGTCGTCGAGCAGGGCGCCGAGGGCGCCGCGCGACATCCCCGTGTCGACGATCGACGGGCAGACGCAGTTGACGCGCACACCCGACAGCTCGACGGCCAGTGCGCGGGTCAGCGCCACCACCGCGCCCTTGGACGCGCAGTAGGGCACCATCCCCGGCGCGGCCGTGAAGGCGGAGTCGCTGCCCAGCAGCACCACCGCGGCGTCGGCCGCCGCGGTCAGCCACGGCGCCGCGTGCTTGACCAGCAGGATCTGGCCGGTGACGTTGACCGCGAGCACCGCAGCCACGTCCGCGGCCGAGGTCTCGACCAGCGGGGTGCCGACCGGGCCGGAGATGCCGGCGCAGCCCACGACGACGTCGAGGCCACCGAAGCGCCCGGCGACGGTCGCGACCGCCGCGGCGAGCCCGGCCTCGTCGGTGACGTCGGCCCGGACGGCGATGACGTCGTCGTCGAGTGCGGGTGGCAGCTCACGGTCGAGCATCCCGACGCGCGCACCCTCGGCGAGGAACGCCCGCGCGCAGGCCAGGCCGATGCCCGCGGCCGCACCGGTGACGAGCACCGCGCGTCCGGAGAGATCGCTGCGCATGCCGGCCATCCTCACCTCGCACGCCCGCCCGGCGGTTGGTCGCGAGCGCACCTTTGTTGACCGCCACTGCACGGGCGGCTCCGCACCGGGCCCGGGGCGCCGACACTCGCCGCAGGAGAACGAAGGGAAGTCCGTGGGGACCGTCCATCCACTCGACCCGCTGACCGCCGCCGAGCTCACCGCCGGCCGGCGGGTGCTCGCCGCCGCGGGACTCGCCGGCGACACCATCCGCTACCCGGAGGTCCTGCCGGCCGAGCCCGCCAAGGAGGCGGTGCGCGCCGGGACCGCCGACCGGCGGATCCGCTACACGCTCCTCGACACCGCCACCGGACGGGCCGGCGTGGCCGTCGTCTCCGTGCGCGACGACGCGCTGGTGTCGTGGGACGACTGGGCGGCGGCCGACGGGCAACCGGCGTACCTGTTCGAGGAGTACGCGCTCGCCGAGCAGCTCACCAAGGAGTGCGCGCAGTGGCGGGCGGCGATGGCCCGGCGCGGGCTGGGCGACGCCGTCGAGCACGCGTTCTGCGCGCCGCTCGCGCCCGGGTACTTCGGCCGTGCGGACGAGACCGGCCGGGTGATCCGCACGTTGACGTTCCTGCGCGCGGATACCGCGGACAACCCGTGGGCGCGTCCCGTCGAGGGCCTGATCGTGCACCTCGACCTCACCGCACGGGCGGTGCTGCGGGTCGAGGACCACGGCGACGTCCCGGTGCCGGCCGAGTCCGCCCGCTTCCCGGACGGGCCGGCGCGGACGTCGCAGCGGCCGATCGAGATCACCCAGCCGCAGGGGCCGAGCTTCCGCATCGACGGTGCGGAGGTCACCTGGGAGGGCTGGCGACTGCGCGTCGGGTTCAACGCCCGCGAGGGCCTGACCCTGCACCAGGTGCGCTTCCAGGACCGGCCGGTGCTGCACCGGGCGTCGGTGCCGGAGATGGTGGTGCCCTACGGCGACGTCGCGCCCGGCCGGTTCTGGATCAGCTACTTCGACGCCGGCGAGTACCTGCTCGGCAAGAACGCCAACGACCTGCGGCTCGGCTGCGACTGCGTCGGCGAGATCCACTACTTCCCCGCGTGGGTCGCCGACGACCACGGCCGGCCCGTCGAGATCCCGCAGGCGATCTGCCTGCACGAGGAGGACGACGGCATCGCCTGGAAGCACACCGACCTCGACGGGCGGCCCGAGGTGCGCCGCTCGCGCCGGCTGGTCGTCTCGTCGATCTCCACGATCGGCAACTACGACTACGGCTTCTTCTGGTACCTCCACCTCGACGGCACGATCGAGCTGGAGGCCAAGGCGACCGGCGTCGTGTTCTGCGGGGCCGGGATCTCGGGGCAGGAGAACCGGCACGCGACCGAGCTCGCCCCGGGCCTGTTCGCCCCCGTGCATCAGCACCTGTTCTGCGTGCGGCTCGACGTCGAGGTCGACGGCGGGCGCAACAGCCTGCACGAGGTCGACGTCGTGGGCGTGCCGACCGGGCCGGACAACCCGTACGGCAACGCGTTCACCTGGCGCAGCACGCCGCTGCGGACCGAGCACGAGGCCATGCGGATGGCCGATCCGAGCCGCGCCCGCGTCTGGGAGATCCGCAGCGCAGACCGCGTCAACCGGCTCGGCAAGCCCACGGCCTACCAGCTGGTGCCGCGCGCGTCGGCGACGTTGATGGCCCAGCCGGAGGCGAGCGTGCACGCCCGCGCGACCTTCGCCACCCGCCATCTGTGGGCGACCCCGTTCCACCCCGACGAGCGCTTCCCCGCCGGTGACCGGCCCAATGCGCACCCGGGCGGCGCCGGGCTGCCCGCCTGGACCGCCGCCGACCGCGACCTGACCGACACCGATCTCGTGCTGTGGCACGTGTTCGGCCCGACCCACGTGCCACGGCCGGAGGACTGGCCGGTGATGCCCGTCGACCGCTCGGGCTTCCTGCTCAGGCCCGCCGGCTTCTGCGACCGGAACCCGACGCTCGACCTGCCGGCACACTGCGACCACCGAGGAGCGAGCGCATGACCACCTTCTCCGACACGTCCACCTGGCTGCCCCTCGAAGGGCTCGCCCCCGGCTTCGACGCCGACAAGGGACCGGTGAGCGAGGATCTGCACGGGCGCGAGTTCGTCCTGCACGACGACGAGGGCGGCCCGGACGCCACGGTTGCCTGCACGAGCGACCAGGTCACCTGGAACGGCGCGTCCGCTCCCGCCGAGACCTTCCGCGTCGACGACGACCTCTACTACGTGCAGTTCCACCCGGCGGCGACCCCGCGCGTGGCCGTCTCGCTGGTCCTCGACCTGCGCGACGGGCGCGCGCTCGTCGTCACGAGCCGGATCGGTGACCACGGCACTCCGCGCGTCACCCAGGAGTTCCGGTCGGCCACGATCGGCGGCAGCGCCGTGCGCGGCGCGGCGATGGCCCCGAGCACCGCGCTCATCGGGCGCCGCGCGCTCTGGGTGTACAGCGCCGAACACGCCTACGAGCACGTCTACCTCAGCCCGCACTGGTACACCTGGCAGTGCCTCGCCGGGCCCGAGCGCGGCCTCGCCGACACCGACGAGAACACCGTCTACCAGGTCCGGCCCGGCATCCACGTGTTCGCGTGGCGGGAGAAGGTCATCCCGTGCGGGTCGGTGACGATCGCCGACCACCGCAACGCCCGCGCGCTGCGCTCCCACGGGGTCCTGTTCGGGCTGGACGGCAGCGGCGAGCACCCGACCCACTTCACGTTCGGCGCGCGCGGACGGTTGCTGAGCACCACCGTCCATCCCGAGCACCTCGACCCCGCGGAGGGCTGACCGGTGGCCGCCGACCTGATCCTCACCAACGCCGTCGTCCACACGCTGGACCCGGCCCGACCGCGCGCGGACGAGCTGGCCGTCAGCGGCGGGAAGATCACCACGGATGCCGAGCGCGGCCCGGCGACCGAGGTGCTCGACCTCGGCGGCGCGGTCGTGCTGCCCGGCCTCGTCGACGTGCACAACCACCACGCCATGGCCGGGCGTGCGGACCTGTTCGAGCTGGCCTTCGGGGCGGACGCGGGCATCGACGAGATCCTCGACGCCGTCCGGGCCCGGGCGCGTGGCCTGGGCCCCGACGAGTGGCTGACCGGTGGGGCCTGGGCGTCCACCCTGGTGGAGACGCTGTCGCACGCGTCGGTGCGGCGCGCGCTCGACGAGGCGGCGGGCGGGCGCCCGGTGATGCTGACCGACGACAGCAGGCACAACCGCTGGGTCAGCAGCCGGGCGCTGGAGCTGGCCGGGATCACCGCCGCCACCCCGGACCCGCCGGGCGGCCGGATCGTCCGTGACGGCGCCGAGCCCAGCGGCCTGCTCCTGGAGGCCGCGGGCATCGCCGTGGTGCAGGCGGCCGGCCGGCTCACCGCGGACCAGCACCGGCGCGCGTCGCAGCGGGCGATCGAGATCCTGCACTCCTACGGCATCACCGCGTTCCAGGACGCCGGGGTCTCCACCGACATCCTCGGCGCGCTGAAGTCGCTCGACGACGCGGGCGAGCTGACCGCGTGGGTGGTGTCGTCGCTGCTGGTCAACGACCCGATCTTCGGGTCCGAGCCGATCGGGGCGCCGCTGCTGGAGGTGGCCGGGCGCTACCGCACCGAGCACCACCGGCCGGACTTCGTCAAGATCTTCCTCGACGGGGTGCCGCCGACCCGCACCGCCGCGTTCCTGGAGCCGTACCTGCCCGACGACGTGCACGGCGGCTGCTACCACGGCGCCACGACGATGACCGGCCCCGAGCTGATCGGCTGGCTGCGCACCGCGGCCGAAGCGGGGCTGTCCGCCAAGGTGCACTGCACCGGCGACGCGTCGGTGCGGCTGCTGCTCGACGCCGTCGCAGAGCTGCGGGCCGAGGGCCACACCGCGACCCGGTTCCAGGTGGCGCACGGCCAGTTCGTGCACCCGGACGACCTGCCGCGGTTCGCGGAGCTCGGCGTGGCGGCGGACATCTCGCCGTTCCTGTGGGTGCCCGGCGTCATCCCCGACGCGATCGCCGGCGTGCTCCCCGCCGAACGGGCCGGCCGGATGCAGCCCAACCGGACGCTGCTCGACATCGGCGCGCTGGTCGCCGGCGGCTCGGACTGGCCGGTCAGCGAGTCCCCGAACGTCTGGGAGGGCATCGCGGGCCTGGTCACGCGGGAGGACCCGCTCGGCAGGCGGCCCGGCGCGCTCTGGCCGGAGCAGGCGATCACTCTGGCCGAGGCGATCGAGGTGTTCACCCTCGGCGGGGCCCGCGCGTGCGGCCTCGACGACGTCACCGGCATGCTGACACCCGGCCGCTCCGCCGACTTCGTGGTGCTCGACCGCGATCCGTTCCGCACCGCCGAGATCGCCGGCACCCAGGTCGTCGAGACGTGGTTCGCCGGCCGGCAGGTCTACCGTCGCTGAGCTCCCCCGACCCAGGAGGTTCCTGTGACCATCCCGCAGCGCCAGATTCCACAGCGCCAGATCGGCCGTACCGGCCCGTCGACCGGTGTACTGGCGCTCGGTTCGTGGCACACCTACGACCGGATGCACTTCCCCGAGGCCGTGCGGATGCTGCGCACGGCCGTCGACGCCGGGATCACGCTGTTCGACGTCGGCGTGTACGGCACTCCCGAGACGGCGCCGCACCACACCGACGTGCTGTTCTCCGCCATGGTCCGGGGCGCGGGCCTGCGCCGGGAGGAGTACCTCTTCTCGGGGAAGCTGTGGCTGGAGGAGTACCCGCGGGAGAGCCTGCGTGCCCAGCTGGAGAACGCGCTGTTCCGGGCGGGTGAGGACTACGCCGACATGGTCGTCCTGGGCGACATCGCGAGCCCGGACACCGACCTGCACGCGGTCGTGTCGGAGCTCGCCGAGCTGCAGGCGGCCGGGCTGATCCGGCAGTGGGGCGTGAACAACTGGTCGGTGTCGACGATCCGCGCGGTGCACGACTTCGCCGCGGCCGACGGCGTGGCCGGACCGGCGATGGCGCAGCTGAAGTACAGCATCGCCCGCCGGTCGGTCGTCGACGGCGAGCCGTTCGCGGCGGTGTTCGGCGAGATGGGCGTCTCGCTGCAGTCGTCCGACGTGTTCGAGGGCGGCCTGCTGCTGGGCAAGACCGGCGGCCGCCCGGAGCACCCGCAGAGCACGGCCCAGGACCGCATCAGGCGGCGCATCGCCGAAGCCGCGGCGGGCGTGCGGAAGGTCGCGGACGATCTCGGCGTGTCGGCCGCCCAGCTGTGCCTGGCCTTCACGCTCACCCACCCGGCCAACGTCACCACGCTGTTCGGCTCGACGAGCGTCACCCAGCTCGAGGACAACCTCGGCGCAGTGGACCTGCTCGAGCGGGTGGGCGCGGCGGAGCTACGGGCGCTCGTCGAGGACCTGTGGGCAGACCGCGACGACCAGGACCCGCAGGGCCCGTGATCCGAGGCCGCGGCCCGCTCAGTCCCGGAGGATGAAGGTCGCGGCCTGCTCGCCGACCAGCACGGCGGGCGCGTTGGTGTTGCCGGTGGTCACCCGCGGCAGCACCGACGCGTCCGCCACCCGCAGACCGCTCAGGCCGTGCACCGCGAGCGTCGGGTCGACGACCGAATCCACGTCGTCGCCCATCCGGCAGGTGCCGACCTGGTGGTGGTAAGTGATGGCGGTGCGGCGCACGTAGTCGCGCACGTCGTCGCCGGTCTCGGGGTAGAGCTCCCGGGCACCCCACTCCTGGGCCAGTGCCGGGGCCCGCCCGATCGCGCGACACTGCTCCACCGAGGCCACCAGGCTCTCGAGGTCGGCAGCCTCGGCCAGCGCGGCGAGGTCGATCAGCGGCTCGTCGGAGGCGTCGGGCCCGGACAGTCGCAGGCTGCCCCGGCTGGCGGGGGTCACCATCCCCGCCATCAGCGAGAACCCGGTCGCCGGGCCCGTCATCCACGGCTCGTACATCGGCACGCTGAAGTGGATCGGCTGGGTGTCGGGCACCGCGAGACCGGGGCGGCTGCGCCAGAACAGGTGGGTCTGGGTCACCGACCGCCCGGCGACGGGCGGCGCCACCTCCCGGCGATCCGTCGCGAAGACCACCGGGGACAGCAGGTGGTCGTGCAGGTTCCGTCCCACGCCGGGCAGGTCCGCGACGACGTCGATGCCCAGCGCCGCCAGCTCGTTCGCCGGGCCGATCCCGCTGCGCAGCAGGATCGCGGGTGAGGCCAGTGCCCCGGCCGCGAGCACGACCAGATCGGCCGAGAGATCGCGCAGCCCACCGTCGATCTCGACGGTCACCCCGACGACGCGGGTGCCGGCGACGCGCAGCCGGTGCACCAGAGCGCCGGTGTGCACGGTCATCCGATCGGCCACCGGCTGCCCGTACGCAAGCCAGGTGGTGAGCCTGCGGCCGCCGCGCATCGTGATCTGCTCGACGGACACGCCGTCGAGCTCCCCGGCGTTGTAGTCGGTGTTGACCTGTAGCCCGACCTCCTGCGCCGCCGCCATGATCGAGCGCTGCACCGGGTGCAGCGGCTCGTTCGGCACGATCTCGAGGAGGTCCTTCTCGATGCGCTCGAACATCGGCCGGACGTCGTCCCACCGCCAGCCGGGCAGCCCCCAGCCGTCGTAGTCGGCGGCCGCGCCGCGCACCCAGATCATCGCGTTGAGCGCGTGCGAACCGCCCAGCACCTTCCCCCGCGGGAGATGCAGCCGCCGGTTCGCCGCGTGCGGCTGCGGAACCGTGTGGAAGTCCCAGTCCTCGGGGCCATGCCACAGCTCGCCTGCCCGCGCGGGATCGTGGATCGCGGGGTTCACGTCCGCACCGCCCGCTTCGAGCAACGTCACTGTCGCGCCGGCGTCGACCAGCCGTCGCGCGACGACGGAGCCGGCCGAGCCCGCTCCCACCACGATCACGTCCATGCGCCCAGTCTGGGCACGGCTGCGGCGGGCGGGAGGGTTCCTTCACCGGCAGTCAACCGGCATGCGTGAGCGGACAAGACCCCCGGCCGATCACGGCTCGATACTCGCTGCCACCAGACGCCGAGGAGGCACCGGGATGGCAACACGCCTGTTCATCGACGGACTGTGGACCGAGGCGGGGGGTACCGCCATCCCGACCCGCGACCCGGCGACGGGCACGGTGATCGACGAGGTCGGCACGGCGTCGAAGGCCGATGTCGACGCGGCCGTCGCGGCCGCCCGTGCCGCCTTGACCGCGCCCGCGTGGGCCGGCCTGCTGCCGGTGCAGCGCGCCGCGCTGCTGTTCCGGCTGGCCGACCTGATCGACCGGCACCACGAGGAGCTGGCGCAGCTGGAGACCCGCGACCAGGGACAGCCGATCGGCATCTCCCGGCAGGTCAGCGCGAGCGGCGCCGCCGAGCACTTCCGCTACTACGCGGGCTGGGTGACGAAGCTGCAGGGCACCGTGAACCCGGTGTCGTTCCCCGACACCCTGCACTACACCCGCCGGGAACCGGTCGGGGTGAACGCGCTGATCACGCCGTGGAACTTCCCGCTGATGATCCTGGCGTGGAAGCTCGCGCCCGCGTTGGCCACCGGCAACACGGTGGTGATCAAGCCGAGCGAGGTCACCCCGCTGACCAGCATCCGGCTCGTCGAGCTGGTGGCGGAGGCGGGCATCCCGGCGGGCGTGGTCAACCTCGTCACCGGTGACGGTGCCGTCGGCGCCTTCCTGAGCGAGCACGCCGACGTCGATCACGTCTCCTACACCGGCTCGACGGCGGTCGGGAAGCTGATCACCGCCGCGAGCGCGGCGTCCAACCTCAAGCGCCTCACCCTCGAGCTGGGCGGCAAGGCTCCCAGCATCATCGCGGCCGACGCCGACATCGACGCCGCCGTCGCCGGCAACCTGATGGGCGCGACGCTCAACACCGGCCAGGTCTGCGCGGCTTACACGCGGTTCTACGTCGACCGCAAGCGCGAGCAGGAGTTCGTCGAGAAGATGGCCCGCGGTCTGGAGGGCCTGCGGGTGGGCCCGGGTGCCGACGAGTCGACGCAGCTCGGCCCGCTGGTCTCGGAGCGGCACCGCCGGCACGTCGACGCGATGGTCGAGACGGGCCGGCAGGAGGGCGCCGAGCTGGTGACGGGCGGCAGCCCGGTCGAGCGCTCCGGCTACTTCTACTCGCCGACCCTGTTCGCCGAGGTCACCGACGAGATGGCGATCATGCAGCAGGAGATCTTCGGTCCGGTGCTGGCGGTCACCGCCTACGACGACGGGGACGACGTGCTCGCCCGCGCCAACGCCACCGAGTACGGCCTGGCCGCGACGGTCTGGACCCGCGACATCCGCACCGCCCAGCGCTACGCGGACGGGATCCGGTCCGGCGCGGTGTTCGTCAACATGCCGCCCATCCCCGACATGGCCGCGCCGTGGGGCGGGTACAAGGCCTCGGGCTGGGGGCGGGAGATGGGCCCGTGGGCGCTGGACGCCTACACCGAGACGAAGGCGGTCTGGCTGCACTACGGCTACTAAGTTCACCGCAGATAATATATGATTTGAGATATCATCGTCCGCACCCGGCAGGCAGGAACCCGCATGGCCAGCGCCCTCCCGCTCGCGCAGCGTCCGGGGAAGATCATCGCGGTACACCTCAACTACCGGTCGCGCGCCGCGCAGCGTGGCCGCGTCCCCGAGCAGCCGTCGTACTTCCTCAAGCCGTCGACGTCGGTCGCGAGCAGCGGTGCGGTGCTCGAACGGCCCGCGGGCTGCGAGCTGCTGGGTTTCGAGGGCGAGATCGCGCTGGTCATCGGGCGGGCGGCGCGCCGCGTCACCCCGGCGGACGGCTGGTCCCACGTCTCCGGGGTCACCGCGGCCAACGACCTCGGCGTGTACGACCTGCGCTACGCCGACAAGGGCAGCAACGTCCGCTCGAAGGGCGGCGACGGGTTCACCCCGCTCGGCCCGGCCGTGCTGCCCGCAGCGGAGCTCGATCCCGCGGCGCTGCGGTTGCGCACGTGGCACAACGGCGAGCTGGTGCAGGACGACACCACCGCCGGGCTGCTGTTCGACCTCGGCCGGCTGGTGGCCGACCTCTCCCAGCTCATCACCCTCGAACCCGGGGACGTCATCCTCACCGGCACTCCTGCGGGCGCCTCGGTGGCGGTCCCCGGTGACGTCGTCGAGGTCGAGGTCGAGGGCGCCGGCATGACCACCGGCCGGTTGGTCACGCGGATCGGCGAGGGCACCGTCCCGTTCGGGCCGTTCGGTGCGCTCCCCCGCGTCGACGAGCAGCAGCGCGCGGAGGCCCACGGGACCGCCGGGCCGGCGTTCGCGCTGACCGACGAGCTGCGGCAGCGGATCGAGTCGGTCGGCACCGCGACGCTCTCCGCCCAGCTCCGCAAGCGCGGGCTCGACGCGGTCTCGATCGACGGCCTCACCTCGACGCGCGCCGGCGCCCGGCTCACCGGCCGCGCCCGCACACTCCGCTACCTGCCCTACCGCGAGGACCTGTTCGCGCGGTTCGGCAACGGCTACAACGCGCAGAAGCGCGCGATCGACGCGCTGGGCCCCGGCGACGTGCTCGTCATGGAGGCCCGCGGCGAGCGCGGCACCGGCACCATCGGCGACATCCTCGCGCTGCGTGCGCAGGTCAACGGGGCCGCCGGCATCGTCACCGACGGCGGGGTCCGCGATCTCGCCGCGGTCGCCGCGCTGGACATCCCGACCTACCACTCCGGGGCGCATCCCGCCGTGCTCGGCCGCCGGCACGTGCCGTGGGACGTCGACGTCGCGATCGCGTGCGGCGGTGCGGCGGTGTGCCCCGGCGACGTCGTCGTCGGCGACGGGGACGGGGTGCTGGTGATCCCGCCGGACCTCGCCGAGGAGGTCGTCGACGCGGCGATCGAGCAGGAGCGGCAGGAGCGGTTCATCGCCGAGCAGGTCGCCGCGGGCGAACGCGTCGAGGGGCTCTACCCGATGAACGCGTACTGGCGCGAGAGGTACGCCGCATGGTCGGGGACGTGAGCGCTGTGGGACTGGACGCGGGCCTGAGCAAGGCCCAGATCGCGCACCGGTGGATCACGGCCCGCATCCGCGACGGCACGTTCTCCCCCGGCTACCGCCTCGTCCTCGGCCAGATCGCGCACGCGCTCGACGTCAGCGTCGTGCCGGTGCGGGAGGCCATCCGCCTCCTGGAGGCGGAGGGTCTGGTGACCTTCGAGCGCAACGTCGGCGCGCAGGTCGCGATGGTCGACGAGGGCGAGTACCAGCACACGATGCAGACCCTCGCGCTGGTGGAGGGCTACGCAGCCGCGCTGGCCGCGCCGCTGGTCGGGCCCGCCGATCTGGCGCAGGCACGCGCGCTGAACGCCGACCTCGCCGACTGCCTCGGCCACTTCGAACCCGCCCGCTTCACCGCGCTCAACCGGGACTTCCACGCGGTGCTGTTCGCCGCGTGCCCCAACCCGCAGATCCTGGACCTCGTCGAACGCGGCTGGAACCGGCTGAGCGCCCTGCGCTCGTCGACGTTCAGCTTCGTCCCCGGACGCGCCCGCGAGTCCGTCGCCGAGCACGAGACCATCCTCGGCCTGCTCGAGGGCGGCGCCCCCGCCGCCGAGATCGAGCTTGCCGTGCGCGCCCACCGGCTGGCGACCCTGGAGGCGTTCCTCGCCCACCAGGCCGGCCGGCATCCCTGACCCAGGAAGGAACCCGATGCGCTTCCGCTCCGATCCCCAGCAGATCCGCGGGTCGATCGCGCCGCTGATGACGCCGTTCACCGCCGAAGGCGCGGTGGACCACGCCGGCCTCACCAACCTGGTGCGCTGGCAGCTCGCGGCCGGCTCGCACGGCATCTCGATCGGCGGCTCGACCGGCGAGCCCAGCGCCCAGTCGATCGCCGAGCGGGCCGCGGCGATCCGCACGGTCGTCGCGGCCGTCGACGGCCGTGTGCCGGTGGTCCCCGGCACCGGTTCGGCCAAGCTCGACGAGACGCTGGAGCTGACCTCCGCCGCCCGCGACGCCGGCGTCGACGCGGCCCTGATCATCACCCCGTACTACGCGCGCCCCACCCAGGAGGCGCTCTACGTCTGGTACCGCACGGTCGCGCACGAGTTCCCCGACCTGCCGATCATCGCCTACAACGTGCCGAGCCGCACCGCGGTCGACATCGCCCCGGAGACCATCGCCCGGCTGTTCCGCGACTGCGCGAACTTCGTCGGCGTCAAGGAGACGACGAAGGACTTCGAGCACTTCTCCCGCGTCCTGCACCTGTGCGGGCGGGAGCTGCTGGTGTGGTCGGGGATCGAGCTGCTCTGCCTGCCGCTGCTGGCGCTGGGCGGCGCCGGGTTCGTCAGCGCGACCGCCAACATCGCCCCGGCCGCCTGCGCCGAGATGTTCACGGCGTGGGAGGCGGGCGACCACGAGCGCGCCCGCGAGATCCACTACGGCCTGCATCCGCTCGTCGACCTGCTCTTCGTCGAGACCAACCCGGCGCCCGGCAAGTGGGTCCTCGAGCAGCGCGGGCTCATCGGCTCCCGCTTCGTCCGGCCGCCGCTGATCCCGCCCACCGAGCAGGGTGTCGCCCGGATCATCGAGCTCATGGCCGCCGGCGCGAGCTACCTCAGCCCCGTCGAGGGCTTCACCGTCGGAGAGAAGGCATGACCACGCTTCACGTCCCGGACGGGCTGCCCGCCCGGATCCAGCACTACATCGGCGGGCAGCTCGTCGACAGCATCTCCGGCAAGACGTTCGACGTCATCGACCCGGTCTCGAACCAGCCCTACGCCGCGGCGGCGGCCGGGCAGGCCGAGGACGTCGACCGCGCGGTCGCCGCCGCGCGCACGGCGTTCACCGAGGGTCCGTGGCCGGGCATGGCACCGCGCGCGCGGGCCCGGGTGCTCAACAGGATCGCCGACGCCGTCGAGGCCCAGGACGCGGAGCTGGCCGAGCTGGAGACCTTCGACACCGGCCTGCCGATCACCCAGGCGCTCGGCCAGGCGCAGCGCGCCGCCGAGAACTTCCGGTTCTTCGCCGACCTCGTCGTGGCCCAGTCCGACGACGCCTACCAGGTGCCCGGCCGGCAGCTGAACTACGTGCACCGCAAGCCGGTCGGCGTGGCCGGCCTGATCACGCCGTGGAACACCCCGTTCATGCTGGAGAGCTGGAAGCTCGCGCCCGCGCTGGCGGCGGGCTGCACGGTGGTGCTGAAGCCGGCCGAGTTCACGCCGCTCTCGGCGAGCCTGTGGGCGCAGATCTTCGCCGACGCCGGCTTGCCCGAGGGCGTGTTCAACCTGGTCAACGGGCTGGGCGAGGAGGCGGGCGACGCGCTCGTCAAGCACCCGGACGTGCCGCTGATCTCGTTCACCGGCGAGAGCACCACCGGGCAGACGATCTTCCGCAACTGCGCGGCCGGGCCTCAAGGGCATGTCGATGGAGCTGGGCGGCAAGTCCCCCGCCATCGTGTTCGCCGACGCCGACATCGAGGCTGCGCTCGACTCGACGCTGTTCGGCGTCTTCTCGCTCAACGGCGAACGCTGCACTGCGGGCAGCCGCATCCTCGTCGAGCGCCCGATCTACGACGAGTTCTGCGCGCGCTACGCCGAGCGGGCGCGCAACATCGTCGTCGGCGACCCGCACGACCCCGCCACCGAGGTCGGCGCGCTCGTGCACCCGGAGCACTACGCGAAGGTGATGAGCTACGTCGAGCTGGGCAAGGCGGAGGGTCGGCTGCTCGCCGGCGGCGGCCGCCCGGCCGGCCTCGACACCGGCAACTACGTCGCCCCCACGGTGTTCGCCGACGTCGCGTCCGACGCCCGGATCTTCCAGGAGGAGATCTTCGGGCCCGTGGTCGCGCTGACCCCCTTCGACACCGAGGAGGAGGCGCTGGCGCTGGCCAACGGCGTCCGGTACGGGCTGGCCGCCTACCTCTGGACGTCGAACCTGGAGCGGGCGCACACGTTCGCGCAGTCCGTCGAGGCCGGGATGGTCTGGCTGAACTCGCACAACGTCCGCGACCTGCGCACGCCCTTCGGCGGCGTCAAGGCCTCCGGGCTCGGCCAGGAGGGCGGGTACCGCTCGCTCGACTTCTACACCCACCAGCAGGCGATCCACGTCTCGCTCGGACCCGTGCACACCGCCCGGTTCGGGGCCGCCGCGAAGGGCAGTGACCAGTGACCACGACACCGCCGGACGTCGTCCGCTGCGCGTACGCCGAGCTCGTCGTCACCGACCTGGCCGCCTCCCGCGAGTTCTACGTGGACGTGCTCGGTCTCGTCGTCACCCACGAGGACGACGACGCCGTCCACCTGCGGGCCTTCGAGGAGTTCCTGCACCACTCGCTGGTCCTGCGCAGGGGCCCCGTGGCCGCGCTCGGCGTGCTCGGCTACCGCGTCCGGTCCCCGCAGGAGGTCGAGGTCGCCGAGGCGTACTTCCGCGGGCTGGGTGTCCGGGTGGAGCGCCGCCCGGCCGGCGCGACCCGCGGCATCGGCCCGGCAGTGCGAGTCGAGGACCCGCTGGGCTTCCCGGTCGAGTTCTTCTACGAGGCCGAGCACGTCGAGCGCTGCACCCAGCGCTACGACCTCCACGGGGCCGGCGCGCTGACCCGGCTGGACCACTTCAACATCAACACCCCGGACGTCCCGGCGGCGCGCGCCTACTACGAGGCACTCGGCTTCCGGGTCTCGGAGGACATCCGGGACGACGAGGGCACGGTCTACGCGGCCTGGATGTTCCGCAAGTCCACCGTGCACGACATCGCCCTCACCGGCGGCGACGGGCCGCGGCTGCACCACATCGCGTTCGCGAGCGCCGAGCGCTCCCAGATCCTGCACATCTGCGACCACCTGGGCGCGCTGCGCCGCTCCGGCCTGATCGAGCGCGGCCCGGGCCGCCACGGCGTGTCGAACGCGTTCTACCTCTACCTGCGCGACCCCGACGGGCACCGCATCGAGCTGTACACGCACGACTACTACACCGGCGACCCGGACAACCCGGTGATCTCGTGGGACGTCCACGACAACCAGCGCCGGGACTGGTGGGGCAACCCGGTGGTGCCGAGCTGGTACGCCGAGGCGTCCACGGTGCTCGATCTCGACGGGACGCCGCAGCCGCTCGTCGAGCGGACGGAGGGCCGCGAGGCCGACGTGACGATCGGCGCCGACGGCTTCTCCTTCACGCGCCCGGACGCCGAGTTCAAGCTGGGCGAGCAGGTCTGACCCGACCGGTCAGTGCTCGACGGGCACGCTCTCTGCCACCCCGAGCCGGTCCAGGTCTGCGTAGACCTCCGGCCGGCGGCTCCGCAGCCACGCGGCGAGGCCCAGCCCGCCCAGCACGGCGACGGCCAGCAGCCACGGCAGGAGCGCGATGGCGGGCGCGTCGGAGCCCGCGAGCGTCGGGAAGTTCAGCACGGCCAGCACCGTCACCGCGATCAGGCCGAGCGTGCCCAGGCCGGGGGCGACGGCCGTGCGCCAGATCCGCGGATCCCGCCGCCTGCGGAAGAACGCCACGACCGCGACCCCGGCCAGCGCCTGCAGCACGATCACGCCGAGCGTGCCGATGCCGGTCATGCTGGCGGTGAGATCGGCGAGCGGGTCCAGGCCCGCCACCGCGTACACCGCGGCGACCAGTGCGGCGAAGCCGATCTGGACCCCGCTGGCCACGTACGGCGCCCCGTTCGTGCCGTTCGTCCGGCCGAGTGCGTGCGGCAGCACGCGGGCCCGGCCGAGCGCGAACAGGTAGCGCGTCGCCGAGTTGTGCAGCGCGAGCAGCGCCGCGAACAGGCTGACGACCAGCAGCAGCATCATCACGTCGGTGAGGAACGGGCCCAGGTACGTCTGGCTGATCGAGAAGACGAGGTCACCGGTCGAGAGGTGGTCCTGCGCGGCCTGACCGGCCTGAACGACGCCGGTCGCGCTCACGACCGCCCAGGTGGTGACCGCGGCGAACACTCCGATCAGGACGATCGCGACGTAGGTCGCGCGCGGGATGGTCCGGTGCGGCTCCCGGGCCTCCTCGCTGAACAGTCCGGTCGCCTCGAACCCGACGAACGCGTTGAAGGCGAACAGGAACGCGATGCCGACCGAGCCGGAGAACACCACGCCGGGGGCGAAGGCCGTCGCGTCCAGACCGGTCCCGACGGCCACCGCGACGTCGAGCACGAGCAGGATCGCGACCTCCAGCACCAGCGAGACCCCGAGCACCTTCGCGCTGACGTCGATGCCGCGGCGGCCGAGCAGGAACACCGCCACCGCGGACACGAGGCTCCACAGCTGCCACGGCGTGTGCCAGCCGAACACCTGCTCGACGACGTTCGCGGTGAAGAACCCGCTGGTCCCGACCGCACCCGCGACGAAGCAGTTGTAGCCGAGCAGCGCGACCAGCGCGGCGACCAGTCCGAGCGGCCGGCCCAGCCCGTGCGTCACGTAGACGTAGAACCCGCCCGCGCCGACGACGACCTTGCTCATCTGCGCGTACCCGACCCCGAACAGCACCAGGACGGCGGCGGCGAGCAGGAACGCACCCGGCATGCCGCCGCCGTTGCCGAGCGCGATTCCCAGCGACGCGATGACGACGATGCCGGTGAGCGGAGCGACGGCGGCCAGTACGAGGAAGACGACCCCCGCCGTGCCGAGCGCGTCGCGGCGCAGCGCGCCTGGTTCCGGTGCGGCCATGGTGGCTCCTCCCGTGCGGATGTCCCGGCATCGTGAGCCACCGGGACGGGCACGGCCTTGTACCGCAGTGCAGAGAGGTTGCCGATGGCGGCGCGGAAGATGCTGGCGCGGCTGCCCGTCGTGCTCGCCACCGTGAGGGAGCGGGTCAACACGGTGAACCGGCCGGCGATAACGCGCTCGAACGGCACACCACTGCTGTTTGAGAGGCCCGGAACCACCTTGGTGTGCCGTTCGAGCGCGTTATCAAGGCCGGGCGGCCACCGTCACAGGTGCGGTCCGCGGCTCCACCGTCAAGCTCCACGAGGTCGCACTCTTCCCGCAGGAGTTCGGCTATCGTATACGAACTTCCCGATGCCGCGAGGTGACCGTGTCCGCACCGACGACCCTGATCGCCCGGGACTTCACCGAGTTCCGCACCGCAGTCACGCAGTCCTTCGTGCCGCTGGACGTCTCGGCGGTCGACGGCGACGCCTTCCGCGGGCGGATCCGCTCGTCGGCCGCCGACGAGGTGCAGGTCACCGAGGTCACCGCCACCCCGCACGTCGTCACGCGCACGCCCGAGCTGATCGCGCGCGCCGACCGCCGGTACTACAAGCTGAGCCTGATCCTCTCCGGCACCTGCCTGCTGGTGCAGGACGGCCGGGAGGCGCTATTGCAGCCGGGCGACGTCGCCCTGTACGACACGCACCAGCCGTACTCGCTGGCGTTCGAGGAGGACTTCCGCACGCTGGTGGTGATGTTCCCGCAGCGGTTGATCGACCTGCCGGTCAAGCTGGTCGGGCAGCTGACCGCGGTGCGCATCTCGGGCAAGGAGGGCGTCGGCAACGTCGTCGTGCCGTTCCTGGCCCAGCTCGGCACCAACCTGGACCAGCTCGCCGGTCCGGCCGGCACCCGCCTCGCGCACAGCGCCGTCGACCTGCTCTCCACGCTGGTCGCCGCCGAGCTCGACATGGCGCACGCCGACCCGCACCACGAGCTGATGCGCCGGATCCGCACCTTCATCGACGTCAACCTGCACTCCGCCGACCTCACGCCCGCGCGGATCGCCGCCGAGCACTTCATCTCCACCCGGCACCTGCACGGCCTGTTCCAGGAGCAGGGCGCCACGGTGGCCGGCTGGATCCGGACCCAGCGGTTGGAGCACTGCCGCCGTGACCTGTTCGACCCGGCGCAGGCCGGCCGGCCCGTCGCGGCCATCGCCGCGCGCTGGGGCTTCGTCGACGCCGCCCACTTCAGCCGGGTGTTCAAGACCGCATTCGGCCACGCGCCGAGCGAGCTGCGCCGGCAGTACCTGAGTGCCACTGCTACTTGAGCGGCTGCCGCAGACTCACACCTCGCGACTCGAACGAGCCTCCCCGAAGCCCCAGGAGATGATCGTCGCCGGCGTGATCCTGATGATCTCCCGGGAGAAGTAGGGCACCGGCGGCTCGTGGTCGGTCAGCGCCACCGCGGATCCCCGGATCTCGACGCCGCGCACCACCCATGGATCGACCGACACCAGATCGTCCACGACCAGCGACACCGTGCTCCCCTGCTCGATGTTCCGGAACTTCCGGGACGTTCCGAGCGCGTGCCCACCGATCGTGATCGTGCCGGTGGCGGCGTCGACGAAGAACCCCACCGGGTTGTTCTGCACCTGCCCGCCGGGAGCGACGGTGGCCAGCCGCCCGAGTCGCTGATCTGCGAGGAAGCCGAGCTCTGCCGGCATGAACGTCATGCGATCAGTGTCCGACCTTGACGCCGACGGCAATCAAGTCGCGTCGCCGTCGTTCAGGTCTCGAAGCCGAGCGCGCCCATGTAGACGGCGAACTGTTCGCGGGCCGGGACGATCCGGGCCGCCTCGAACTCGAGGACGTCGACGGTGCGCATGCCGGTGCGGTGGGCCAGCTCCGCGGCCGACACCCCCTGCACCTCACGGGCTCCGCGGAGCACCAGCGCCAGATCCTCGGCGTCTTCCTGCGGGGTGAAGGCGTTCGGCGTCATCGCTGATCAGCGCTCCTCGATGCTGTCGGTGGCCGCGGTGACCAGCCGCGCGACCCGGGGATCGGGCGTGAAGCCGTCGCCGAGGCGGTTCATCACGTAGCCGAAGGCCAGCCCGGTGGTGGGGTCGGCGAAGCCCATCGAGCCACCGAGGCCGGAGAACCCGAACATGTTCTCCGGCAGCCACGGCGACTCCGCGGTCCGCAAGGCGTAGCCGGTGCTCCACCGCACGGGGGCACGCAGGATGCGGTCGGGTCCGGCAGCCTGCTCGGTGGTCGCCAAGGCCACCGTGTCGGGTTCGAGGAGACCGCCGATCAGCGCGGAGTAGAGCCCGGCGAGGGCGCGCGCGGTGCACACGCCGTTGGTGGCGGGGACCTCGGCCGCCAGCACGTCCGGATCGTTGTTGTCCATGCGCGGCTGCACCACGTCGTAGGTACGCATGGTGAGCGAGGTCGGATCGGTGAAGGCGGTGATCACATCCCGGACCTGCTCGGGCAGGGCGTCGAGGTCGATGCCGGCCATCGCGCCTGGATCGGGCTCGGGCACGACGATCCGGCTCAGCCGGTGGTGCTCCGGTTGGGGCAAGCCGATCCAGAAGTCCAGGCCGTGCGGTTCGGCGATCTCCTCGCGGAAGTAGCGGCCGAGACTGCGGCCCGACACCCGCCGCACGACCTCGCCGACCAGCCAGCCGAAGGTCAGCCCGTGGTAGCCGCGCTCGGTGCCGGGCTCCCAGAACGGTTGCTGCGCGGCCAATGCCTTCACCATCGGCTCCCAGGCCAGCGCGTCGGCGAGCGGTACCGGCTGGTCGAGCGCGGGCAGGCCGGCCTGGTGGGTGAGCAGCCAGCGGACCTTGACGGGGGCGGTGAACTCCGGCCAGTAGTCCTGGACCGGGGCGTCCAGGTCCAGCTCGCCGCGCTGGACGAGCAGCAGCGCGCAGGCCGACGTCGCACCCTTGGTCGTGGAGAAGACGGCCTGCAGCGTGTCCCGCTGCCATGGTCGGGCCTCCTGCGGGTCCGCGATCCCGCCCCACAGGTCGACGACCTTCTCCCCGTGCCGGTAGAGGCTGACCGCGGCCCCGATCTCGGCGCCCTCGGCGAAGTTGGCCGCGAACGCGTCGCGGACCCCCTCGAATCCGGGGGCGACTTCGCCCTCGATCTCAACCATCCGTGTTCCTCTCCGGTGCGGCCAGCGCGTGTTCGCACATGGCCACGAGCTCGCGGGTGTAGGCGGTCAGGTCCAGGTCCGGCTGGGTCAGCAGCTGCTGCAGCGCACCGGACAGCATCTGCCGGATGATCACCGCGACGGTGCGCGGCGCGAACTCGCGGAACTCGCCCGAACGCTGCCCGCGGACCAGCACCTCCACCACGCCATCGAGCTCCGCGGAGTTGTTGGCCCCGATCCACCGCTCCTGCGCCTCGGGATGGCCCTGGAGGATCTGCACCAGCGCCCGCATGTGGGCCCGGTGCGTGTCGTAGAAGGCGATGCTGCCCTCCAGGTACCCGCGCAGCGCGTGCCAGCCCGACGTGGCGCCGTCGCTGTGCGGGCGCACCGCCGCGCCGCCGATCGCGTAGATCTCCGCCACCACCTGCCCGATCAGGTCGTCCTTGTTGGCGAAGTGGTACGAGATCAACCCGGGGCTGCTCAGGCCGGCTCGGCGAGCGATCTGCGCGAACGACGCCTTGGCGTAGCCGAGCTCGGCGATGGTCTCGATCGCGGCCGCGACGATCTGCTTCCGGCGCGCCGCCTCGGTGAAGGTTGGGTCAGTCAACCCAGGATTAGGTTGCACGACCTAAAATTAGTACAGCTGTCAACCGCGGGCGTCAGGTACCGAGCCGGCGCAGGCTCTGCGGGGTGAGCTCGGCGCGCGTGGGGTAGCCGTCCACGGCCATGATCAGGTCGGCCTCGGCGAGCAGCGACCGCAGGACGTGCACGATGCCGTCGGTGCCGCCGATGGCCGCGCCGTACGCGTACGGGCGACCGACCCCGACCGCGGTGGCGCCCAGCGCGAGGGCCTTGATGATGTCGGCGCCCGAGCGGATCCCGGAGTCGAACAGCACCGGTGTGCCGTCGGCGGCCTCGACGACGCCGGGCAGCGCCTCGATCGCGGGCAGGCCGCCGTTGGCCTGGCGGCCGCCGTGGTTGGAGCAGTAGATGGCGTCGACCCCCTGGTCCTTCGCCCGCCGCACGTCCTCGGGGTCGCAGATCCCCTTCAGGATCAGCGGGAGATCGGTGAGCGAGCGCAGCCAGGGCAGGTCGTCCCAGGTCAGCGGGTTGCCGAAGGTCGAGACCCACTTGAGCAGCGCGGCCTGCTGATCCTTCTCCGGCGCCTGTGCCAGCCCGGCCCGGAACACCGGGTCGGTGAAGTAGTTGGCCAGGCAGTGCCCGCGCAGCTGCGGAAAGTTCGAGGTGGACAGATCGCGCGGGCGCCAGCCCGTCACCCAGGTGTCGAGCGTGACGACGATGCCCTTGAAGCCGGCGTTCTCGGCCCGCTGGACGAGGCTCGCGGCTAGGTCGCGATCGGTCGGGGTGTAGAGCTGGAAGAAGCCGGGCGTGGTGCCCAGCTCCTTCGCGACGTCCTCCATCGGGTCGACGGTGAGGGTGGAGGCCACCATCGGCACGCCGGTGCGGGCAGCGGCGCGGGCGGTGGCGAGATCGCCGTGCCCGTCCTGGGTGCACAGCCCGATCACCCCGATCGGGCACAGGAACAGCGGGGTGGGCAGCGTCATCCCGAACAGCTCGACCGACATGTCCCGGTCCTTCGAGGCCCGCATCATCCGCGGCATGAGCCCCCACTGCTGGAACGCGGTGGCGTTGGCGCACTGGGTGAACTCGTCGCCCGCACCGCCGGCCACGTAGGACCAGATCGACGGTGGCAGCGCCGCCTCGGCCCTGGCTTCCAGGTCGGCGAACACCATCGGGAACGTCGGCGCGACGCCCATCAGGCCGGCGAAGTAGATCTCGTTCTGGAAGCTGCCGAAGTCCTGGCCCATGGGCTGATGATGGCATTCGGCGGCCTCGCGGGTTCACCGCCGGCCGAGCGGACGGGCGGCGGCCTCCCACGCCGCCAGCACCTGCCGCTCCTTCGCGACGGGCAGGCCGAACGGCGGGGCGCCGGGCGCGGCCCGGACCTCCCCGCCGGACCGCAGCCACGCCCACGTGTCGGCCACGGTGTCGACGAACGGGCGCGTGCGCAGCCCGGCCGCCGCCGCCGAGCCGCCGGAGACGGCCCAGAAGCCGGCAGTGTCGGGCGTGTCCGGGATCCAGTACGGGAGCTCCGCCCAGGGCTGGACCCCCTGGGAGAACAGGAAGCCCTCGTCCATCCAGACGGGTGCGGCGGCCGCGCCGGTCGCCTACACACAGGCGTCGACGAGGCCGCCCATCGTGGTGTTCGGCCCGTCCGGAACGACGTTGTGCAGGCCGAGGTTGTCGTGCGGGCCCACTATCGATCCCGCGCGCACGACGAGCGCGGCCTCGGGCCCGTAGACCTGCTCGACCGCCAGCTCGCAGCCGCGCTTGCGCACGGGCAGCGTCGCCAGATCGGCCGGGTCGCCGTCGGCATCCGCCGCGCCGGCCCAGGTCTCGGTCGCCTCGTCCACCGGCGTGGCGCTCCACGTGCGGTAGACGGCCGTCGCTGTGCCGATGGCGCCCGGACTCCTTCGTCGCCGGATCGCGGGCTCGCGCGCTCTTGAGGCGACGACTTCTCCTCCGGTGCTCACGGCCCCGCGTCGTTCCTCCGAGGACCGCTCCGCGCCTCCCCCGAAGTCGTCGCCGCGCGCTCGCCGAGACAAAGGCGTAGCAGGGCGCCGAGTCGGCCAGCGCCCGCGCGGTGCGCAGGACGTGCGCCGGCACCTGTCCGCCAGGGTCGACGACCGCGTCGAAACCGCGACCGATCAGCGGCTGGACGCCGTCGTCGGTGGAG
Organism: uncultured Actinomycetota bacterium; assembly: GCA_963727745.1. Lineage (GTDB taxonomy): Bacteria > Actinomycetota > Actinomycetes > Mycobacteriales > Pseudonocardiaceae > Pseudonocardia. The sequence goes on along the minus strand of CAVSHL010000013.1, from coordinate 940,476 downwards.
CGGTCGCCGCGCAGCGCCTCGACACCGGCCACATCCGGGCCGGTCAGCCCTCGGTTGAAGGTCGTCACGTGGTGCCCTCGGCCGAGGGCGTCGCCCACGATCGAGCGTCCGACGAACGATGTGCCGCCGATGACCAATAGCCTCATGTCCCCACCCCAAGTGGCCGCCTTGACAACAGTTGTTGTCGCGATCAGCATGGTGGCGTCGTAAACATCTGTTGTCAAGGAGCCGCCGTGCGACGCATGTCCGACGCGCAACGCGCCGAGTTGACCACTGCCGTCGAGGAGCTGTCGTGGACCGCGGTGCGGGAGATGCTGCAGCTCGAACCGGGCGCAGGCCCGGACCTGCCGGACGCGGACCGCCGGCAGATGTGGCTCGCTGCGCTGAACTCACTGCTCGCGATCCGGGACAGCGCCGAACTGCTGGCGTCCTCCGCGGCGCTGTCGGCGGCGCAACACGGCGCCGACTACCCCGCGATCGGCGAAGCCGCCGGGATGACGCGGCAGGGCGCGCGGCGCAAGTGGCCCGGGCTCGCCGGGCTGAGCGACGAGCGGCAGCGCAAGCTCGCCTGGTGGGCCCGGCGCGGCGAGGAGTTCACGCAGAGCGTCCGAGCCGTGCTGGCGACGACGGACGGGCCACGACCGGACACCCTGCAGGGCCGGCTCGACGACATCGAGAGCGCGGCCCCGGCGCAGCGATCCGACGCGATCGACCTGGCACTGGTGGACGCGCACGCCGTGGCCGTCGGCGCTCCCCCGTCCGCCGAGGCCGCCGCGGAACACGCACGCGGGCTGCTCGCCGCGCTCACCGCCGATGCGTACGCCGCCATGAACAGCGACGCAGCGCTCGCGATCCGCACGGGCATCGCCTGCGGGACCGACGGCTGCCCGTCCCCGCCGATCGTGGAGCTGTGGGGTCCCGAACTCGGCGAACGCCCGGTGCCGGTGTGCGGCGGGCACGCCGTCGAGCGGCTCGGGCAGCCGGGCACCTGGCTCGTGGCCGCCTACCAGCCCGACGTCGCGCTCGAGGTGTTCGCCGAGGCGCACCGCGAGGAGTGAGGCAGGGCGACTACAACGCCGCTCGGCGGCGCTGCAGGAACCGCCGTTCGGCGTCGGTCGTGGTCAGCGCGACGGCGCGGTCGTACGCCGCCTTCGCGGCAGCGCGGTCACCGAGCCTGCGCAGCAGCTCGGCCCGGGTGGAGTGCAGGTACCGGTAGTCGCCGAGATCCAACCCGTCCACGAGGGCGAGTGCGGCCGCCGGCCCCTCGGTCTCGGCGACGGCGACGGCGCGGTTGAGCGCGACGACGGCCGAGCCGGTCGCGTCGAGCAAGGTGTCGTAGAGGCGGCGGACCTCCACCCAGTCGATCGGGTCGGCGGTCTGCAGTTCGGCGATAGCCGCCTGCAGCGCGTACGGACCGCGCGCGCCGCGGGCGAGCGCCTCGTCGAGCAGCGCCCGTCCGGCTGCGATCCGCTCGCCGTCCCACAGGGAGCGGTCCTGCTCGGCCAGCGGCACGATCTCCCCGTCCCGGGTCCGGGCCGCGCGCCGCGAGTCGTGCAGCAGCATCAACGCGCGCAGCGCGGTGCTCTCGGGTTGGGTGGGCAGCAGCTCGTCGAGCACCGCGGTGAGCCGGATGGCCTCGGCGGCGAGATCGGTGCGACCGTCGCCCCAGCCCTGGTTGAAGACCAGGTAGAGGACCGCGAGGACCGTGTCGAGCCGCGCGGGCAGCACGGCCTCGTCCGGCACGCGGAACGGGATGCCGGCGTCGCGGACCTTGGTGCGGGCCCTGGTGAGCCGGCGCTTCATGGTCTCCTCGGTGACGAGGAACGCCCGCGCGATCTCGGCGGTCTCGAGCCCGCCGAGCGCGCGCAGGGTCAGGGCCACGCGCGCTTCGGGCGCCAGCGCCGGATGGCAGCACAGGAAGATCAGCTCGAGGCGCTCGTCGGCGATCATGGACGCCTCCTCCGCGGTCTCTCGTGGCGGGTCGAGCTGCCGCAGCTTCTCGGCGTGCCGCTGCTCGCGCCGGAGCAGGTCGATCGCGCGGTTCCGCGCCGTGGTGACCAGCCACGCGCGCGGAACCTCCGGCACACCGTCGACGGGCCAGCGCCGCGCCGCGATCGCGAAGGCCTCCTGCGCCGCGTCCTCGGCGACGTGCAGGTCGCCGCAGAACCCGACGAGCGTCGCGACGATCCGCGACCACTCCGCGCGGAAGACCTCGCCGATCACCGGTAGTGCTCGGCCAGCGGTCGGACCTCGACCGAACCGCCCAGGCGGATCGCGGGAAGGCGTGCGGCCAGCTCCAGCGCCGAGTCCAGGTCCGGCGCCTCGACCAGGAAGAACCCGCCGAACACCTCCTTGGTGTCGGCGAACGGGCCGTCGGTGAGCAGGCCGCCGTCCCGCAGCGTCGTCGCCGTCGACGCCGGCTGCAGGCGCTCCCCGTGCTGCACCCGCGGGTCGTTGCGCACCGCCATGTACTCGGCGGTGAGGGCGGCCAGCTGCGCGTCGTCGAACCCGTCGTAGGAGCCGGGGCGCTCGTTGATCAGGAGTGCGTAGCGCATCAGTGAGCCTTTCGCGTGTAGACCTGCCGCAGCACGCCGGGACCCGCGGCCTCGCTCGACGTCAGCTCCAGCTCCAGCGGGCCGTTGGCGCCGTCGAAGACCCGGCGGCCCTTGCCCAGCACGAGCGGGAACACGACGAGCCGGAACTCGTCGACGAGGTCGCGCGCGACCAGCTGCTCGACGACGCTACCGCTGCCGACCACGACCACGTCCTGATGACGGACCCGCTCCCGCACCACGTCGACGAGATCGCCCTCGAGCAGGGTCGAGTTGGCCCAGTGGCTGACGTCGGTGAGCGAGCGGGAGACGACGATCTTGTCCATGGCAGCGAGGGCGCGGGCGAAGTCGTCGTCGCGGGTGGCGAAGATCCCGCCGAGCAGCTCCCACGTGGCGCGGCCGAGCACCTTCACCCCGGTGTCGAGCACGGTGCCCAGCCGGAACTTGTCGCCGGCGACGGCCTCGGGACCGTAGCGGAACATCCAGCCGCCGCCGGGGGTGCCGGCGGAGCCGTCGGGATCCTCGGTGACGCCGTCGAGCGTGACGAACTGGCCGACGATGACCTTGTGCACGATGTCCTCCTTGGTGGGTCCGACACCGGGGGACGAGCAGCGACCACCCCAGGGGACAGCCACCTCAGGTGACCCGCATCACATGCCTGCGCCTATCGCCCCCATAGCCTGAACCCGGGTTCCTCGAAACGGCCCCGACCTGCACCGTTGAGGGCACAAGACGCAGGACAACATGAGGAGCGCGACCGTGGCCCCGACCTCGTTCACCGTCAACGGCCGGACGTACAGCACGCCGGCCGCGCCCGTCGTCGTCATCTGCATCGACGGCAGCGAGCCCGATTACCACGTCGAGGCCATGGCGGGCGGGCACATGCCGTGGCTGTCCGGCGTGCTCGCCGGCGACGGCTCCAGCGACTGGCCCGCGCACTGCGCGCTGCCGGCGCTGACCAACACCAACAACATGTCGATCGCGACGGGCCGCCCGCCGTCGGTGCACGGCATCAGCGGCAACTACATCTTCGACACCACCCTCGGCGAGGAGGTGCTGATGAACGACAAGCGCTTCCTGCGCGTGCCGACGCTCTTCGGCGCCGCCACCGAGGCCGGCCTCGACGTCGTCGTCGTGACCGCCAAGGACAAGCTGCGCCGCCTGCTGGGCGCCGGTGTCGTGGAGGACGGGCCTGATGGCACGGGCGCGTTCGTCGCCCCGTCCCGTCGCGGGATCTGCTTCTCCGCGGAGAAGGCCGACACGGCGACCGTCGCCGACAACGGCATCGGTGACGTGCTGGAACTGGTCGGGCTGCCGCTGCCGTCGGTGTACTCGGCGGACCTGAGCGAGTTCGTGCTCGCCGCCGGCGTGCGGCTGCTCGAGCAGCGCCCGGTGGACCTGATGTACCTGTCGCTCACCGACTACATCCAGCACAAGCACGCTCCCGGCACCGACGTCGCGAACGCGTTCTACGCGATGATCGACCACTACGCCGCGCAGCTGGACGCGCTCGGCGCCGTCGTCGTGCTGACCGCCGACCACGGGATGAGCGCCAAGACCGACGCGACCGGAACCGCTCGGGTGCTGTACCTGGAGAGCGAGCTGCGCACCTTCCTCGGGACCGACGAGGAGCTGCGGGTGATCCTGCCGATCACCGACCCGTACACCGTCCACCACGGGGCGCTCGGCTCCTTCGCCAGCGTCCACCTGCCCTCGGGCGCCGACGTGGACGCGGTCGCAGCGCACCTGGCGGGCCTCGACGGCGTCGAGGTGGCGCTGACCCGCGACGTCGCGGCGGGCCGGTACGGCCTGCCCGCCGACCGCATCGGCGACGTCGTCGTGCTCGCCGAGGCCGGCACCGCTGTCGGCCGCTTCCCCGAGTGGCACGATCTCTCCGGCCTCGACGCGCCGCTGCGCTCGCACGGTGGGCTCGGCGAGCTGCAGATCCCGTTCGTGATCAACCGCAGGTTGCCGCGGCCCGCCGATCTCGACGAGCCGTACGGCGATCCGGCCTGCGTGCACAACTACGACGCGTTCTGGGTGGCCACCACCCTGGTCGTCCAGCACGAGGCCGACGCCGCCGCGGCGGTGTGAGGTGAACCCGCGCCCCGAGCACCTGCTCAACCACGTCGGCGGCTCGTGGGTCGCGAGCCGCGGCGACGGGCTTCGGCCCAACACGAACCCGGCGGACACCGCCGATGTCGTGGGCGTGTTCACCGAGTCCGTCGCCGCCGACGTCACCGCCGCGGTCGACGCGGCCACCGCGGCCCAACCGGCGTGGGACCGCGTCGGACCCATCGGACGGGCCGAGGTCCTGCGGCGCGCGAGCCGGCTGATCGAGGAGCGGATCGACGAGTTCGCCGCCGCGATCACCCGGGAGCAGGGCAAGCGGCTGAAGGAGGCGCGCGGCGAGGTGACCCGCGCGCTCGCCATCCTCGACTTCACCATCGGCGAGGCGCGCCGGCTCAACGGGGTGACGACGCCGGCGGAGGAGCCGCGGACGTTCGCCATGACGTTCCGCCGGCCGCTGGGCGTGGTCGGGCTGGTGACGCCGTGGAACTTCCCCGTCGCGATCCCGATGTGGAAGGTCGCGCCGGCGCTGCTGGCCGGCTGCACCGCCGTCCTCAAGCCGTCGCCGCTCACCCCGTGGACCGCGGCGCTGCTGGTGCAGGCGTTCGTCGACGCCGGGGTGCCGTCCGGGGTGCTCAACCTCGTGCAGGGTGACCGCGAGGCCGGCGAGGCGCTGGTGGCCGATCCTCGCGTCGCCGGAATCTCCTTCACCGGCTCCCTGCCCGTCGGCACCGCGATCAACCGGGCCGGCGCCGGCCGGCTGCTGCGCACCCAGCTGGAGCTCGGCGGCAAGAACGCGCTGATCGTGCTGGCCGACGCCGATCTCGACGCGGCCGTCGACGCGATCGTGCACGGCGCGTTCGGGCAGAGCGGCCAGCGCTGCAGCGCCACGAGCCGCGTCGTCGTCGACCGGACCGTCGCCGACGAGCTGCTCGCGCGGCTCGTGCCCCGGGTCCGGGCCATGAAAGTGGGCCGCGGCGACGACGACGCGGCCGACATCGGCCCCGTCGTGAACGAGGAACGCCAGCAGGCCTGTTTGGAGGCGATCGCCAAGGCGATCGCGAACGGCGCGACCGCCGCGTGCGGCGGCGGCGCCGCGACCACGGACACGCCCGGCTGGTACGTCGAGCCCACCGTGATGACGAACGTCGCATGGGACGCCGAGATCGCCCAGGAGGAGGTCTTCGGCCCGGTGCTCGCCGTCGTCACCTGCGACGGCTACGCCGACGCGATGCGGATCTCGAACTCGGTCCGCTACGGGATGTCGGGGACGATCTTCACCCGCGACCCCGCCCTGATCTTCCAGGCGCTGCAGGACTTCCAGGCCGGGATGCTGCACGTCAACCGGCCGGGTGTGGGCGCGTACGCGCACCTGCCGCACATGGGGGCCAAGGCCTCCCAGCTCGGCGCCCCCGAGTGCTCGCCGGACGTGTGGAACTTCTACACGGACCTGCGCTCGGCCTGCATCGCCTACTGATCTTCCGCACTGCGCACGACCCCCTCTCCCTCACCGCGTGGACCGCAGAAGAGAGCCGTGCCATGACCGAGCTCGCGCCGCACCACACCACCACAGACCCCGACACCGCCCGTCGCCTCCGGCGCTGGCGGTTGCAGATCTTCGCGATCACCTGGATCGCCTACGCCGGGTACTACTTCACCCGGCAGACGTTCTCCGTGGCGAAGGTCGGCATCCTCGCCGATCCCGTCGCGAGCCTCACGCTCACCAAGGCCGTGCTCGGCAACCTCGACGCGCTGTACCTCGCCGCCTACGCGGTGGGGCAGTTCCTGTGGGGCACGCTGGCCGACCGCTACGGCCCGCGGGTGGTGGTGCTGGGCGGGCTTGCCATGTCCGTCGTGGCCACGGCGCTGCTGGGCATCGTGCCCGCGCTGGTGCTGTTCGCGCCGCTCATGATCGTGCAGGGCCTCGCGCAGTCGACCGGCTGGTCGGCGCTGTGCAAGAACGTGTCGGGGTTCTTCACCGTCGGCGAGCGCGGCCGGGTGCTCGGCATCTGGAGCACCAACTACGCGTTCGGCGGCCTCGCCGCGGCCCCGATCCTCGGGTGGGTCGCCTACGGCGTGTTCGGCAACTGGCGGGCCGCCTTCTTCACCGGCGCCGCGGTCGTACTCGTCGTGCTGGTGCTGTTCGCGATCTTCCAGCGCAACGAGCCGGCCGACGTCGGACTCGCCCCGCTCGACGGCGACGCCACCGATCACGAGCCGCCGCGCTCGGCCCGTCAGGCCTTCGTCGACGCGGTCCGCGATCGCACCGTGCTCACCCTCGGCGCCTCGTACTTCCTGCTCAAGCCGGCCCGCTACGCGATCCTGCTGTGGGGTCCGGTGATCGTCGTCGAGCAGCTCCCCCAGGCCGGGATGCTCGGCGCGGTGGTGATCCCGACGGCGTTCGGGGTGGCCGGGCTGGCTGCCCCGATCCTGATCGGGCTGGTCTCCGACCGGTTCTTCGGCGCCCGCCGGATGCCGCCCGCGGCGCTGAGCCTGTTCGTGCTGGTCGTCGCCCTCGCCGCGTTCACACCGCTCACCGCGGCCGGCAACGTCGTCGTCATGGTGGTGATGCTCGCCCTGATCGGGCTCACGGTGTACGCCGCCGACGCGATGATCTCCTGCGTCGCGGCCGTCGACTTCGGGACGTCGCGGCGCGCCGGGTCGGCCGCCGGGTTCGTCAACGGCTGCGGTTCGGTCGGCGCGATCCTCGGCGGCCTGCTGCCCGGCTACCTCGGCACCCAGGCGCTGTTCCTCGGGTTCGCCGGCGCCGCACTGCTCTCCGGGCTCCTGCTGCTGCCCCACTGGAACCGACTTCCCGCGCACTCCTGAGGAGGAACAACCATGACCAGACGTTGCGACGTCGCCGTCGTCGGCGGCGGGATCGTGGGGATGGCCCACGCGCTCGCCGCAGCCCGTGCCGGTGCCTCGGTGACCCTCTTCGAACGCGACGAGCGCGCGGTCGGCGCCTCCATCCGCAACTTCGGCCTGCTCTGGCCGGTCGGCCAGCCCGCGCCGCTGCGGGCCCGGGCGCTGCGGTCCCGCGAGGTGTGGCTCGACGTGCTCAAACGGACCGGCGCCTGGTACGCCGAGGTCGGCTCGCTCCACCTCGTCCGGCACGCCGACGAGCAGGCGGTGCTGGAGGAGTTCCTCGCCACGACCCCCGACGCCGTCGCGCACGGCGCACGGATGCTGACCGCGGCGGAGGTGGCCGAGCGCAGCTCCGTCGCCACCACCGACGGGTTGCGGGGAGCCATGTGGAGCCCCACCGAGCTCAACGTCGATCCCCGCACCGCGATCCCGGCCGTCGCGCAGGTCCTCGCCGCCGACTTCGGCGTCGACCTGCGTTTCGGGACCGCGGTGCGGCACGTCGAGCCGGGGCGGGTCGACACGACGGCCGGCGAGTGGACGGCCGGCCGGGTCGTCATCTGCTCGGGGAACGAGTTCCAGGCGCTCTACCCGGAGGTCTTCGCCGACAGCGGGATCCGCCGCTGCAAGCTGCAGATGATGCGCACGGTCCGCCAACCCGCGGGCTGGGAGCTCGGACCGACGCTGTGCGCAGGGCTGACGTTGCTGCACTACCGGTCGTTCGCCCACTGCACGTCGCTGGACGCGCTGCGCGAGCGGTTCGACGCCGAGCTGCCCGGCCACCGCGCCGACGGCGTGCACGTGCTGGTGTCGCAGACGGCCGACGGCGAGGTGACCATCGGCGACAGCCACCACTACGGGCTCACCCACGACCCGTTCCAGCACGAGACGGTCGACCGCGAGATCCTCGACTACTTCGCGACGTTCGCGGGCCTGCCACGGCCGCAGATCGCCGAGCGCTGGCACGGCATCTACCCGTCGCTGCCCACCGCGGACGCCGACCTGGTCGTGTCGCCCGAGCCCGGGGTCACCGTCGTCAACGGTCTGGGCGGGGCCGGCATGACGCTGTCGTTCGGGCTGGCCGAGGAGGTCGTCGGCAGCTGGTCCTGATCAGGCAGCTGGAGTTTGCGTTGATCAAGGGCAAAAGGTCGCTCGCGGAGATCGACAAGCAACCTTTTGCCCTTGATCAACGAAACGTCGCGGGCCCTGCGATCAGACGGGCCACGAGCCGACCGCCCGCAGCTGCGCCACGAACAGCGCCTCCGGCGGGGTGAGCGTGCGGTCGGCCCGGCGCACCAGCGACACCGTCCGCGTCGGCGGGGCCGGATCGACGGTCAGCGCCGCGAGCAGCCCGGACGCGCGTTCGCGCGCGGTGGCGTGCTCGGAGAGCAGCGAGATGCCGAGGCCGGCGTGCACGGCCTCCTTGAGCGTGTCGGGGCTCCACAGCTCCCAGCGCTCCGCGCGATCGAGACCCCACAGCGCGAGCACCGCGTCCTGCTGGCGCCGGGTCGCGGAACCCATCTCCCGCACCAGGAACCGCTGATCGGCGAGGTCGGCCGGGCGCAGCGCACGCCCGCACAGCGGCGAGTCCACGCCGGCGACGAGCAGCATCTGCTCGTCGAACAGCGGCTCGGCGACCAGCTGCTCCTCCCGCGGCTCCCCCACCCCGACCCCCAGCGCGGCCTCGCCCCGCAGCACCCACGCCTCCACGGTGTCCTCGTTGCCGACCCGGATCTGGCAGGTGATGCCCGGGGCGCGGGTGGCGAAGTCGGCGATCATCCTGGGCAGCAGGTAGGTGCCCATCGTCGTCGTGCCGGCCACCACCAGCCGGCCCGCGGCGAGTCCCTGGAAGCCGGCCACAGAGTGCTCCAGCGCGTCCAGCTCGGCGAAGATCCGGCGCGCGTGCTCCACCACGACCTCACCGGCCGGTGTGCACCGCGCCCCCTGGCTGGTGCGCTGCACGAGCTGCACACCGAGCGAGCTCTCGAGGTTGCGGACGTGGTTGGAGACCGACGGCTGGCTCATGTACAGCCGCTTCGCCGCGCCGGAGAAGCCGCCCGCCTCCACGACCGCGACGAGCACCTCGAGCTGGTTCAGGCCGATCATGGCGGGCGGCTCCCACACTCGAAGGGGCTGCGGTTCCCCGCAGGGGGGAGGTCTCGACGAACCGTCGAGGTGACCGTACCGGCATGGATTCACCCGAGCTGGTGGCCGGCGTCGACGGGACGAGCCTCAGAACTCCGCGATCCCCAGCGTCTCGGCGAGCGCCCGCTCGCCGTCGTCGGTGAGGCGCAGGACCCGCCGCCGCCGGGTCGGCTCGACCCACCGCCGATCCGTCCATGTGGTGAGGAGCGTGGCGCCGAGGCGGCCGCCGAGGTGATGGCGCTGCTCGCTCCAGTCGAGGCAGAAGCGCAGCAACGGGCGGCGAGCCGGTTCCCCGCGGACCGCGTCGAGATCGATCCCGAGCCGGGCCAACACGGGCCCAGCCGCAGGTCCGAGCTGGTACGGGTGGGTGGGCAGCGGCGCGGAGATCGGGTCTCCGGCCCGGCGGCGGGTGTCGGGCACGTCGTCGGTCGGTTCGAGCGCTCCGCGCTCGACCAGCGCCGCGGTGACGGCGACACCCGCGCGCCCGGCGAGGTGGTCGTAGCAGCTGCGGGCCTGGCGCAGGGCCGCGGCGTGGTTGTGCTCTCGCAGCGAGCGCACCGGCTGTTGCGGCGCCAGCACCATCAGGGCCTCGAGTGCCGCGGCGACGTGCCCGTTCGCGAGGCGGTGGTAGCGGTGGCGCCCGGAGCGCTCGACCGTGATCAGGCCCGCCTCCTGCAGCTGGGCCAGGTGCGCGCTGGCCGAGGAGGGCGAGACGCCGGCCTCGTCGGCCAGCACGGAGGCGGCCAGCGACCGACCGTCGGCCAGCGCGGCGAGGATGCGCGCCCGCGCCGGCTCGGCGAAGAGCCGCGCGACCGCAGCGACGTCGTGGTCGGTCATGGACCCAGTGTCGCGCGTCGACACTTCGGCCGCCGGTGAAGTGTTGCCGATCGAGACTGTGACCATGCGGAATCGACCGACAGCCGTGCTCGCCGTGATGTGCGCGGGCATGTTCCTGGTGCTGCTGGACGTCACGGTCGTCAACGTCGCCCTGCCCTCGATCGCCGTGGGGACCGACGCCGCCGCCACGCAGTGGATCATCGACGCCTACGCCGTCGCGATCGCCGCCCTGCTGCTGACCGGCGGCACGGTCGGCGACCGGATCGGGCACCGCCGCGTGGTCATGGCCGGGCTGGCCGTGTTCGGTGCGGCGTCGGCGGCGTGCGGGCTGGCCCCCTCGATCGGAGTGCTGATCGCCGCCCGGGCGGTGCAGGGCGTGGGTGCGGCCCTGCTGCTGCCGGGCAGCGTCGCCGTCATCACCGACGCGTTCCCGGGCCGCGCCGCGCAGGCCCGGGCGCTGGGGATCTGGGCAGGGGTGTCGTCGCTGGCGCTCCCCGCAGGACCGGTGCTGGGCGGTGTGCTGGTGAGCACGGGCGGCTGGCGTTGGGTGTTCCTGGTCAACCTCCCGGTGGTGGCGGCGGCACTGGTCGCCGTGCCGCGCCTGGTGGCGCCGGGCCCGCGCCACCCCGACCGGCGCGGCGACGCCCCGGGCGCCGGCCTGGCCGCGCTCGCGCTCGGCGCGCTCGTGTTCAGCGTGATCGACGTCGGGCACCACGGCCTGCGGCCTCTGGGCGTGGCGTCGCTGGTGGTGGCCGTGGTGTGCGCGGCCGGCTTCGTGTGGCGCGAGCAGCGGGCGGGTGCGCCGATGGTGCCGCTGCCGTTGCTGCGCCTGCCCGCGTTCGCCGGCCCGAACATCGGGGCCGGGGCGATGAACCTGGTGCTCAACGGCTTCCTCTTCGTCACCACGCTGTACCTGCAGCACGTCCGGCACCTCAGCCCGCTCGCTGCCGGGCTCGCGCTGGTGCCGATGGCCATGCCGCTGGCCGTGCTCGGCCCCGTCGCGGGACGGATGACAGCGCGGTGGGGGCCACGGCCACCGCTGGTCCTCGGCGCGCTGATCGCCGCGGCCGGTGCCGCCTCGTTCGCGTGGCTCGACCCGACCAGCGACTACGTGGTGCTGCTCCCTGCGCTGCTCGGCCTCGGGATCGGCGCCGGCCTGTTCACCGCGCCGGCCGTCGCGGCGGCGGTCGCCGCCGTACCCGCCGACCGGTCCGGCCTCGCCGCCGGCGTCACCAACACCGCCCGCCAGACCGGCACCGCGCTCGGCGTGGCCGTCTTCGGCACGGTCGCCGCCGCCACCGCCCCGCCGGACCAGTTCGTCCACGGCCTGCACGTGCTCGCCGTGGCGGGTGCGGTGGTCTGGCTCGCGGTCGCAGCGCTCGTGGCCGTCACGACCGCGCGGGTCAGGCCATCGTCAGTCCACCGCTGACGCTGACGGTCTGCCCGGTCAGGAACGCCGCGTCGGCGGAGGCGAGGAACGCCACGGTGTTGGCGATGTCGGCCGGCTGCGCCAGCCGGCGCAGCGGAATCGCCCTGGTCAGCGCATCGCGGAGCGTCGGGCTGTCGGCGGCGAGCTCCGCGAACAGCGGGGTGTCGGTGGGCCCGGGGCACACGCAGTTGGCCGTGATCCCGTTGCGTGCGACCTCGCGGGCGATCGTCTTCGTGAACGCGATGATGCCGCCCTTCGTCGCCGCGTACACGGCCTCCCCCGACGAGCCGACGCGGCCGGCGTCGGAGGCCAGGTTCACCACGGTGCCCGCGCCCTGCTCGATCATCACCGGCAGCACGGCGTGGCACGTGTGCAGCACCCCGTACAGGTTGATCGCGACGATGCGGTCCCAGTCGGCAGGGTCGGAATCGACGAACGGCCCGACCTTGTCCCAGCCCGCGTTGTTGACGAGCACGTCGATCCGGCCGTGCTCGGCGCGGACCTGCGCCACCATCGCGGCCACCGACGCACGTGAGGTGACATCGGTGGCGATGCCGAGCCCGCCGATCGCCGCCGCGGTCTCGCCGGCGGTCGTGGCGTCGACATCGGTCGCCACGACCGTCGCGCCCTCGGCGGCGAGCTTCTCGGCGATGGCGCGGCCGATCCCGCGCCCGGCTCCGGTCACGATCGCGATCCGCTCGTCCAGCCGTCCCATGGCGAACTCCGTTCAGACGATGACGGCCAACGCGATCCCCGCGACGCCGCTGTCGTGCTCCGCCGGCCCGAACACCACCTGATCAGCACGGGCGGCGGCCCGCAACGGCTCGGCGACGTCGGCGGCGAGCGTCCGGGCCGGATCGGCGGGCGCGTCCAGGACGAGCGTGGCGATCCGCGCGTTGGCCGACAGCCGTTCCCGAGTGCGCAGGGCGCGCACCGCGTCGAGCATCGTGACCATCTGCTCGATCGCGCTGCGGTCGCCCGCCCATGCCGGGTTCGGCTGCGGCCACTGCGACACGTGGACGCTGACGACGCCCTCGTGGCCGGCGTAGAACCGCTGGTACATGTGCTCGGTGACGAACGGCGCGAAGGGCGCGAACAGGCCGAGCACCGTCCGGTAGGCCTCCCACAGGGTCCAGCGGGCACTGGCGCGGTCGCCGTCGCCGTGCCGGTCGGGATCGAGGAACCGGTCCTTCACCATCTCGATGTAGCGGTCGCACAGGACCGACCAGAAGAACCTGGACGCGGTCTTGTACGCCGCCGTGCCGTCGAACTCGTCGAACGCGGCCGTGACCTGTTCGACGGTGTCGGCGAGGTGCGACAGCAGCCACCGGTCGACGGCGGTGCGTTCTTCGACCGGCACGAAGGGCGTGGTGGCGGCGTCGAAGCCATCCAGGTTGAGCTGGACGAACCGGCCGACGTTCCACACCTTGACCGCGAACTTGCGGCCGACGCGCACGTCCTTCTCGGAGTAGCGCAGGTCGTGCCCGACCCGCGCGGAGGTCGCCCACAGCCGCAGGGCGTCGGCGCCGTAGCGATCGATGACCTGGTCGGGGTCGTAGCGGTTGAAGCCGTCGGCGGTGGTGGTCTTCTCCAGGTCCCGCTTCGCGATCTTCTTGCCCTGCTCGTTGAGGCCCCAGCCCGAGATCATGACGCTCGTCCACGGGACGCGGCCGAACAGGAACTCCGACTGGACGACAGAGTAGAACAGCCAGGTCCGGATGATCTCGAACGCCTGCACGCGCAGGCTCATCGGTTGAAGCGTCGGGTCCGGTGCCCCGGTCGCCCAACCGTCGTTGACCTGCGGCGACAGCGACGAGGTCATCCAGGTGTCCATGACGTCGCGCTCGGGCTGCAGCTCGGCGCCGCCGCAGTGCGGGCACGCGGCGGGCGCGCCGGCCAGCGGATCGACGGGCAGCTGGTCGCGCGCCGCGAGCACCACCTCGGAGCAGGCCGCGCAGTACCAGACCGGGAACGGCACGCCGTAGTGGCGCTGCCGGCTGATGTTCCAGTCCCACTTCAGCCCCTCGATCCAGTCCTCGAGGCGGCGCTTCATGAACGGCGGGATCCACGTCAGCTCGTCGGCGCGGGCGCGGAACCGGTCGCGGTGCTCCTGGACGGCGATGAACCACTGCGGGCGGATCTGGAACTCGATCGGGGTGAGGCAGCGCTCGTGGACCCCGACGACCTGCCGCAGCGACGTGCTCTCCCCCAGCACGCCGTCGGCCGTCAACAGCTCGACGACGACGCTGCGCGCGTCCATGACGGGCCGGCCGGCGAGCGGGCCGGCCAGCTCGTTCAGCCGCCCGTCCGGTTCGAGGACGATGCGGAGATCGAGCTGGTCGCGGCGCCACTTGGCGACGTCCTCGGCGTCGCCGAAGGTGCAGACCATCATCAGGCCGGTGCCGAACTCCGGGTCGACGGACTCGTCGGCCCGGATCGGCACCTCGTGCCCGAAGACCGGGACGCGCGCCGTGGCGCCGACGAGCCCGCGGTAGCGCTCGTCGGACGGGTGGCAGTAGAGCGCGACGCAGCCGGGCAGCAGCTCCGGCCGGGTGGTGGCGATGACGAGCGGTACCCCACCTGATCCGCCGAACGTGACCCGGTACATGCGGCCCTTGCGCTCGTGGTCCTCGACGTCGGCCTGCGCGAGCGAGGTGCGGCACTCCGGGCACCAGATGATCGGGTCGTTGCGGCGCCGGACCAGGCCGGCCTCGTGCAGGGCGAGGAAGCTCGTCTGCGCCGTGCGTTGGCAGCGCTCCCCGATCGTCGAGTAGAGCAGCGACCAGTCGACCGACAGGCCCACGCGACGCCACAGGTCCTCGTACCGGGCCGCCGTGGTGCGCGTCTCCTCCAGGCACAGCCGCACGAACTCCGCGCGCGGCGTGTCGGCGGCCTTGATGCCGTACTTCTGCTCGACGTAGCGCTCGGTGGGCAGGCCGTTGTCGTCGAAGCCCATCGGGTAGAAGATCCGCTCCCCGCGCATCCGCCGGTAGCGGACGACGAAGTCGGGCTGCGAGTAGCTCATCGCGTGGCCGACGTGCAGGTGCGACGCCGAGACGTACGGCGGCGGCGTGTCGACACTGAATACGGGACCCGTGCCTGTCGGGTCGAAGCGGTAGATGTCGCGCTCCTCCCACAAGAGGCGCGCCTGCGACTCGATCGCGGCGTGGTCGTACTCCGTGATGTCCATGGTGGCGGCAGGTTAGCGCGGGCGGCACGGCCGGGACGTGCGGTTTTCCGGCCTCAGCACTCCCTGGCCGCGCCTGCGGGCCACACCACGACGACGTCCATCCCGACGTCCCGC
Organism: uncultured Actinomycetota bacterium; assembly: GCA_963727745.1. Taxonomy (GTDB): domain Bacteria; phylum Actinomycetota; class Actinomycetes; order Mycobacteriales; family Pseudonocardiaceae; genus Pseudonocardia. The sequence goes on along the minus strand of CAVSHL010000013.1, from coordinate 925,274 downwards.
GCGCGGCGGACCGCGTCGGCGGTCCCACCGCGACCGTCGGGCGGCGAGCCGTCCCAGACGGCCACGAGCCGCTGCGCGTGGGCCAGGACGTGGTCGTTCGCGGCCTCGTACGCCGCCCGGCACGACGCCGCGAACGGCATCGTCACCACGGCGCTGGCGGCCGCCACGAGCTCGTCGAACCCGGGCCGTTCGACGGCATCGACGCGTTCGGCCCGGTAGTCGGCGGCCGGGAGCACCACCTCGATCGCGCCACCCGCCTCGAGCACGGCGCGAGCGAACACGCGGTCGGCCCCGCGGGCCAGGCAGGTCATGCCGAGCACCGGCGCGCCGAGCCCGTCGAGCACGGCGCGGATTGCCGAGGCGATCACCGGCCCGGAGGCCGACGTGAGGTTCGAGTGCCCGGTGACGCCGATCCGCACGATGGCCCTCCCGCTGTGGTGAGCCGTCCAGCCTCGACGTAGTGGCGCGCGCCCACAACACCCATGGGGAGATGTACCTGGACGCTCACCGTCGTTGCAGGAAAGCCACCTTCGCGGCACCGAATGGCCGGAAAGTGGCTCTCCTGCCAACTCGGCTGGGTGCGTGGCTCAGCAATCGGGCGCAGTGCGTGATGTGCCAGGCTCGGGCCATGACCGCGCCGATGTACGTGCCGCGCTTCTTCGTCCGCCAGCGGTTCACGCTGATGGTGAACCGCTACGAGATCTTCGCCGCGAACCCGGACGGGAGCGAGGGCGCGCTGCTGGCGTTCGCCGAGCAGAAGCGGATGAAGCTGAAGGAGGAGGTGCGGTTCTTCGCCGACACGGCCAAGACCCGTCCCGTGTTCTCGTTCAAGGCACGGCAACGTCTCGACGTGCGCGCCGAGCACGATGTGCTCGACGAGCACGGACGGCCGATCGGCTGGTTCAAGAAGGAGTTCGGGGCGAGCCTGCTGCGCTCGACGTGGCACCTGTCCGGGCCGGGCTTCGATTCGCTGGGGCAGGAGCGGCGCCCGGTCATCGCGATCCTGCGCCGGGTGTGGGACTTCATCCCGTACATCGGCAACATCTGGGTGCCGTTCGTCTTCCACTTCGACTTCACCGACAAGGCGACGGGTCAGCCGACGATGACCAGCGAGCGGATCAAGGCGATCCGCGACCGCTACGACGTCACCGTGCCCGATCCGCGGGTCGACTTCCGGCTCGCGGCGGCCATGGCGGTGGCGCTGGACGCGCTGCAGTCACGCTGATCCGATCGGACGATCAGGAGCCCAACAGCTCCTGGGCCTCCTGCCACATGGTCGTGACGATCTCCCCGGCCGGCGCCACGCGGGCCAGCCCAGCGCTCTGCCCTGCCCAGAAGTTGACGTGATCGACCGTGCGCGGCGTGCCCGCGCGCCACTGCGTGACGAGCCGCCGCTGGTGCGGGTAGGGCGCGGGGAGCGGGGCGTCCGGCGCCTCCCACGCCGCGACGTACGGGGTGCGCACGGCCCGGCCGAGCCGGCCGCTGTAGGCGCGGGTGGGCACCGTGGCCTCGGGTCCGAGGTCGGCGAGGGCGGCCGACCAGCGCTCGTCGATCGCCGCTTCCGGGCTGCGCAGCAACGCCGTGCCGACCTGCACGGCGCTCGCGCCGAGGGTGAGCGCGGCCGCGACGCCGCGGCCGTCGGCGATGCCGCCGGTGGCGATCACGGGGACGCGCACCCGGTCGGCCAGCTGCGGGACCAGCGCGAACAGGCCGATGTTCGTCGATTCGGCGGCGCCCGGGTCGACGGTGCCGCGGTGCCCACCGGCTTCCACGCCCTGCGCGACGACGGCGTCGGCGCCGGCGTCCTCAGCGGCCAACGCATCGTCGAGAGTGGTGGCCACCGCGAACCAGGCGATGCCGGCGTCGTGGACGCGCCGCACGTACTCGGCGTCGAACCGGCCCATGATCGAGGAGACGACGGTCGGCCGCGCGGCGAGCATCGCCTCGCACTGGGCGGCGAAGTCGGGTGCCGGGCGCGGCTCGGGGCCGGGATCGCCCAGGCCGGCGAGGAAGCGGGTGGCCGCGGCGATGCGTTCCGCGGCGGGCTCGTCGGGATCGGGGATCCAGTTGTTGAGCTGGACGGGGCCCGATGTGCCCGCCCGGAAGCGCTGCATCCAGTCGGCGATCCGCTCCGGGGAGTCGAGCAGGACCCCGTCGGCGCCCATCCCGCCCGCCTCCGCAACCGCGACCGACAGCTCCGGCGGGCACGCGCCGGCCATCGGTGCGGTCAGGATCGGTACCCGCAGGCCGTAGCGCGCACAGAACCCGTCGACCCGCTCCCGCACACCCATGCTGCGACCCTAACCGGGATCACCCCGCCTTCGGCAGCACCGGGCCGTTCGTAGTCGGGTCGCCGTCGAGCAGCGCGTCGAGCTGCGGCGGCAGGGCGTCGAGCAGCGCCGGCAGGCTCAGCACGGTGATGAAGCCGCCCATGGCGTCGAGGTTCGTGCCACCGACGGAGTCGACGTAGAGCGCCCGACCCTGCGTGGCCGCCTTGGTCGCGCCGTAGCTGGGGCTGGCCTTGATCTTCGCTTCCTGGCCGGGCTCGAACATCACCCAGATCAGCGCGTCCGTGTCGATCAGGTCGGGGCGCTCGAAGCTCAGGTAGGCGCCGAAGTCGTCGCCGGCGAGCTTGTCGATCTCCGGGCTGACGGTGAGGCCGAGGTCGACGAGCAGCCGGCCGCGCTGATCCTTCGAGGAGTAGGCGTACCACTTGTCGGAGAACCAGCCCGCGGTCAGCGCCGTCCGGCCGGCGTACTGCGGGTGCGCGGCCTTGACCTGGGCGATCTTGTCGCGGACCCCCTTGATCAGCGCCGCCGCCTCGGCCGGCTTGCCGAGTGCCTGGCCGACGACCTCGGTCTGGGTGTCCCACGGGATCGAGTAGTTCTGCACGCCGGCGGGCTGGGCGACGGTCGGCGCGATGGCGCTGAGCTTGTCGTAGTCGGCCTGCTCGAGACCGCCGTAGAGCGAGAGGATGAGGTCGGGCTTCAGCGCCGCGATCTTCTCGAACTGGACGGTGTCCGAGCTCGGGATCACCGCCGGCAGCGGGGCGCCCTTGAGCGCGGCGGCCGCCCACGGGAAGAGCGCTCCGGGCTTGTCGCCGTACCACTCCGAGGTGGCGACGGGCACGGTGCCGAGTGCGAGGACGGCGTCCTGGTCGGTGTAGCCGAGCGTGACCACACGGACGGGCTTCGCCGGGATCGTCGTGCTTCCGAACTTGTGCTGGACGGTGACCGGGAACGTCCCGTCCCCGCCGGCGACGGCGGGAGCGTTCGGCGATGGCGCCCCACCACCGCAGCCCGCCACCAGCAGTGCCGCGACGGCGGCCAGCGCTCCGAACAGGGTCCGGCGGCGACCGGGAGATCGGGACATCGGGATCCTCTCAGGGAAGGTTGGCCTAAGTTAGCCCACGCTGCGCTCGGCGTCTGCATCCCACATCTGCCACGGTGCGCCGGCCCAGAATCCGGCGCAGCACCGTGCCGACCGAGAGCAGAGGAACCGCCGATGACGGATACCCCGCGCACCGGCGCGCAGCGGCGCGCCGACACGCTGGCCGCGCTCTCCCGTCCCGTCACGGACTGCTGGGTCGCCACGAGCGGTGCCGCGGGCGCGCACCTGATCCCGCTCACGCTCGCCTGGCTCGACGAGCGGATCGTGCTGGCGGTGGCCACGAGATCGCGTACCGCGCGCGACATCGTCGCGACGGGCCGGACCCGGATCGGCCTCGGCCCCACCCGCGACGTCGTCATGATCGACGCCGTGCTGGACCGCACTGTCGACACCTTCGGCGAGCTGGCGCAACGCTATGCGGCCGTCGCCGGCTGGGACCCGTGCGGCGATCCCGACTACACGCTCCTTGTGCTGGCGCCCGAGCGGATCCAGGCGTGGCGGGAGTACAACGAGACCATCGGCCGCACCCTCATGCGCGACGGGACGTGGCTCGTCTGACTAGCGAAACGCCGGCACCCACCGCTCGACGATCCCGCGCGCGGCCACGGTGACGTCGAGCTGGGAGAGGATGTTCATCCAGCCACCCAGCACCCGCACCACGAGCACGTGCTCCGCCGGCAGGTTCAGCGCGCGGGCCGTCTGCGTGAAGGCGCGGTTGGTGGGGTTCGCGACGCGGGCGCCCTGGCGGGCCATCCAGTCGCGGGTGAAGTGGAACTCGGGGACGCGCAGCGGGTCGGCCAGTGCCCCGATCCAGCGCAGCACGTCGGCCTCCTGCGCCTCGGCCGAGACGAAGCCCTCCCTCCGCAGCAGGTCCATGAGCTGCGCGGACTCGTTGCGCGCCGTGCGGCGCAGGATCTCGACGAGCACCGGCGGGATGCCGTCGGGCAGCCGTGCGACCGCCCCGAAGTCGACCATCGCGAGCCCGCCGTCGGGCCGCACCAGGAAGTTGCCGGGGTGCGGATCGGCGTGCAGCAGCCCGAGCCGCGACGGGGTGGAGAACATCGTCTCGATGATCGTGTGCGCCCACCCGTCACGGCGGGCCTGCTCGTCGGCGTCCGCCGCCGGACGACCGATGAACCGGCCGAGCGGCTCGCCGTGCACCCATTCCGCCACCAGCACCTTCGGCGCCGACGCCACGACCGCCGGCACCGACACCGCGGGATCCTCGGCGAACGCCGCACTGAAGGTGCGCTGCCGCTCTGCCTCCAGCCGGTAGTCGACCTCCTCCAGCATCCGCTCGCGCAGCTCCGCGAGCAGCGCCCTCGCGTCCAGGCCGGGGAACACCGCGCCGACCAGCCGGGAGAACCGCTGCAGCTGGCGCAGGTCCGCGTCGAGCGCGACGTCGGCACCCGGGTACTGCACCTTGACGGCCACGTCGCGGTGCGGGCGCCCGTCGCGCCCACGCCACACGGCCCGGTGCACCTGGCCGATGCTGGCCGCCGCGACGGGCTCGTCGTCGAACGCGGCGAACCGGCCGCGCCACCCGCTGCCCAGCTGCTCGGCGAGCATCCGGTGCACGTCCCGGACGGGCATCGGCGGGCCTGCGGTCTGCAGCTTCGCCAGCGCATCGTGATACGGCTCGGCGAACTCGGCAGGCACCATCGCGTCGTAGACCGACAGCGCCTGCCCCAGCTTCATGGCCCCGCCCTTGAGCGTGCCCAGCACGGCGAACAGCTGCTCGGCGGTGCGCGCGGCAGCGGCCGCGGAGGCGTCCTCGTCGGGGCCGCGGACCAGGGAACGACCCCAGCCGGCAACCGCCCGTCCCGCGATCGACAGCGGCAGCGAAGCCAGCTGCGCGGACCGGCCGACACCCTGTGGGATCTCGTCACGAGCCATGGCGTGATCAGCGTACGCAGTGTGCGTGACCTGGGCTGCATCGGCGTGCCACGATCACCGCCGTGCAGTTCGCGATCCTCGGCCCGCTCGCGGTGACCGGGGACGACGGCACCCCGATCGCGGTCGGCGGGCCCCGGCCCCGTGCCCTGCTGGTGCTGCTCGCCATGGAGGCGGGGCGCACCGTCGGCGTCGACCGGATCGTCGACGGGCAGTACGGCGAGCACCCGCCCGCCGGCGCGGCCAACGCCGTGCAGGCGCACGTGTCCCGGCTGCGCCGCGTGCTGGGCGCGGCGACCGTCGAGTTCGGGCCGGGCGGCTACCGGCTCGCCGTCGATCCCGACGACGTGGACGCGGCCCGGTTCACCCGGCTCGCCGCGGAGGGCCGGACCGCGGTCAGCGCCAGGCGGCCCGCCGACGCCGCCCGGCTGCTGCGCGCCGCGCTCGCGCTCTGGCGCGGTGCCCCGCTCGCCGACCTGCCCGACTCCCCGTCCGCCGCCACCGCAATCGCCGGACTCGCCGAGCTGCGCATCGGCGCCGCGGAGGACCTCGCCGAGGCTGAGCTGGGCCTGCCCGACGGCCCGTCGATCGCCGCACTGCAGCAGCTGGCGGCCGCGCATCCGCTGCGGGAACGGCTGCGCGGGCTGCTCGTGCGGGCGCTGCACGCGGCCGGCCGCAACGCCGAGGCGCTGGCCGAGTACGACCGGGTCCGCCGGCTCCTGCGCACCGAGCTGGGCACCGATCCCGGGCCCGAACTGGCGGCGGTGCACGCCGCACTGCTGCGCGCCGACCGGCCGGCGCCGCCGCGCCGGCGGGTGCCCGCGGCCATCAGCACGTTCGTGGGGCGGGGCACCGAGCTGGACCGGCTCACCGAGCTCGCCGGCCTGGCCCGCCTCGTCACCGTCCTGGGTCCTGGCGGCACCGGTAAGACCCGGCTTGTCACCGAGTGGGCGACCCGGGCCGGTGGGGCCGCCTGCTTCATCGATCTCGCCCCGCTCACCGATGCGGCCCAGGTGCCGCGGGCCGCGCTGGCCGCGCTCGGCATCCGCGAGCCCGGCTTCGGCGCCGCCGATCCCGTCGAGCTGATCGGCACGTCGCTGGCCGCCGAGGCGCTGCTGCTGATCCTGGACAACTGCGAGCACGTGCTGGACGGGGCCGCCGCGCTCGCCCGGTCGGTGCTCGCGGCCGCGCCGGACGTCCGCGTCGTCGCGACGAGCCGGACCGCGCTCGGGATCACCGGCGAGACGGTGCTGCCGCTGGCCCCGCTGTCGGTGGGCGACGGTGCCGTCGACCTGTTCGTGCAGCGTGCCGCGGCCGTGCGGCCCGGGTTCGCGTTCACCCCCGACGTCGTCACCATCTGCACGGCGCTCGACGGGCTGCCGCTCGCCATCGAGCTGGCTGCCGCGCGCCTGCGCCAGCTCCCCGTCGCCGCGGTGGCGCAGCGGCTGGGCGTCGACCCGTTCGGGCTGCTCGGCCGCGGTGATCCGACGGCCGCCGAGCGGCACCGCAGCCTCGCCGCCGTCGTCGCGTGGAGCTGGGACCTGCTCACCCCGGCCGAGCAGCAGCTCGCCGCCGCGTTCGCCGTGTTCTCCGGGGGCGCCACGCTCGAGGGCGTGGAGGCCGTGTGCGGGGCCGGCAGCGTCGAGGTGCTGGCAGCGCTCGTCGACCACAGCTTCGTCGAGGTCACTGTGGAGGTCTCCGGGGACCGGTACCGGATGCTGGAGACGATCCGCCTGTTCTGCGCGGAGCGGCTCGCCACCTCCGGCGCGGAACCGCAGCTGCGCGCCGCGCATGCAGCGTTCCACCTCCGGCTCGCGCAGGAGGCCGATCCGCACCTGCGCCGGGCCGAGCAGCTGGAGTGGCTGGCCCGGCTCACCGCCGAGGAGGCCAACCTCGACGCGGCGCTGGGCTGGGCCGTCGAGCACGACTCTGAGACGGCGTTCCGGCTGGTCGCGGCACTGTCGGCGTACTGGTGGCTGTCCGGGCGGGCCACCCGGGGCGGTGCCGCGGCCGCCGCGCTGATCGCCGGTCCGGTGCCGGACGGGATCGATGAGGAGTACGTCTCCTGCGTCGTGCAGGCGATCCCGCGGGCGGCGCCGGAGCACTGGGATCGGGCCGCGGAGGTGCTGCAGACGCTCGACCACCCGCTGCGCTACCCGTTCGCGGCCGCGCTGTGGGGCATGACGGCCGGCCCGCCGGCGGAGGGCTCCGAGGAGTACGCGGTGATGCTCGGCGCCGATCCGTGGAACGACGCGCTCATGCACCTGTCCCGGGTGCTGCTGGGTCTGCTGCGCGGCGGGCCGACCGAGGGCGAGCAGGAGATGCAGGCCGCGCTGGCCACGTTCCGGGCGCTCGGCGACCGGTGGGGCTGCGCCCAGGCGCTCGACTGGCTCGCCGTCGTCGACGGGTGGCGCGGCCGGTGGGCGTCGGCGTACGCGCGTTGGGGTGAAGCGTTGGCGCTGCAGTCGGAGCTGGGCGCCCTCGACGAGTGCGGGCAGCTGCTGTGCCATCGCGGCGAAGCGCTGTTGCGGCAGGGCGACACCGACGCCGCGGAGGCCGACTTCCAGGCCGCGCAGGACCTGCTGCGCCGAGCCGGGCAGGCGCAGCCATGGGCCGAGGCCCGGCTGGGCCTGGCCGAGGTCGCCGTGCGCCGCGATCGCCCCGCCGACGCCGTCGCGATGCTGGAGGAGGTGCTGCCCGACGGCCCGGACGGCCACAACGCGTGGCACGCCACCCGCATCGCGGTGGCGCTGGGCCGGCTCGCCGACGACCCCGCGATGGCCCGCCGCCGGTTCCGGCAGGCGCTGGCTGCCGGGCGGGAGTCGCCGCTGCGCTCCGACCTCGCCGACGCCGTCGAGGGCGCGGCGGGCGGGCTGACCAGCGGAGAGCACGCGGCAGAGCTCCTCGGCGTGGCCGCGACCATGCGCGGCCTCGCGATCGTCGGCGACCGCTACGTGGCGGCAACAGCAGCCGCCGCCCGTGCGGAACTGGGCGACGAGCGCTTCGCGGCGGCCTACGCGCGAGGCGCAGCCCTGGACCGCGAAGCAGCGGACGCCCTGGTGGCAGCTCTCCTGGCGTGAGCACCCGCCCCAGGTTTTTGTCAGCAAGGCCACTTTCGGGACGGATTCGGTCCTGAAGGTGGCCTTGCTGACACCGCGCCGGGCCGCCGTGGCCCACTGTCAGTGGGCTGTCAGCGGTTCCTCCCAATCTCTGCCCATGACCAAGCTGCTGAACCAGACCGTTCTCATCTCCGGCGCCAGCATCGCCGGACCGTCCCTCGCCTACTGGCTGGAGCGCTACGGCGCCACGGTGACCGTGGTGGAGCGGGCGCCGGGGCTGCGGCCGGGCGGGCAGGCGATCGACTTCAAGGGCGCGGTGCATCGCAAGGTGCTCGAGGACATGGGCCTGTGGGACGCGATCGTGGCCCGGCAGACGGGCGGGCAGGACCAGACCATCGTCGATGCCGACGGCCGGAAGATCGGCGTGGTGCCGGGTGCTCTCACCGGCGGTGACGTGGAGATCCGCCGCGGCGACCTCGCGGAGATCCTCTACGACGCGACGCGGGAGAGCTGCGAGTACGTGTTCGGCGACCACATCACGTCGCTGACCGATACGGCGGACGGCGTGCACGTCACGTTCGCGAAGGGCGCGCCGCGCACGTTCGACCTGGTGGTGGGTGCGGACGGGATCCACTCGGCGGTGCGGCGGCTGACGTTCGGGCCGGAGGAGAGCTTCGTGACCCACTCCGGTTGGTACTACGCGCTGGCCGAGGTGGGTGTGACCGGCGACCACCTCATGTACAACGAGCCGGGCCGGATGGTGGCGATCGGCGGTTCGAAGGCGCCGGCGTTCTTCGTGTTCGCCTCGCCGGAGCTCACCTACGACCGCTACGACGCCCAGCAGCAGGCCGACGTCCTGCGCACGGCCTACGCCGGTGGTGGATGGCGGATCCCGGAGCTGCTCGACCGGCTGCCGGAGGCGGAGTCGGTGTACGTGGACTCGATCAGCCGGGTTTCGATGGATCGCTGGACGACGGGCCGGATCGCACTGGTCGGCGACGCCGCGTACGGGTCGACGCTGGCCGGGTTCGGCTCCGGGCTGGCCGTCGTCGGCGGGTACGTGCTGGCCGGGGAGCTGCTGGCGGCGGGCGGCGACCACCGCGTCGCGTTCCCTCGCTACGAGGAGGTGTTCCGCTCGTACGCCGGGGTCGGTGAGAAGGGCCGACCGGGTGCGTTCCTGGCGCCCCGCACCCGTCCGGGCATCTTCGCCCGCAACCTGATGTTCCGCACGGCCGGCCTGATGAAGCTGATGATGTGGCTCACCGACCGGTTCGCCACCGCCGTCGAGCTGCAGGATTACCCGGCCATCGCCCGGTCCGCGGAGGTTTAACCCTCCGCTTGCCTGGGGAGACTGACGGTCTTACCGGCGTGTCCGTACCGTCGAGGACAGATTAGGTGGCGACCGACCGAGGAGGTGCCCCGATGCGACGCTTCCCCGCGACGCTGTCCGGCACTGCCTCCGGCATCGGCTTCGGCCTCCTGACGTGGAGCATCGCCCACGTCGCCACCCTGGTCGGGTTCGCGCACATCCACCCCGGCTTCGTCGTGCACTACCACGACTGGGTGGGGCCGCTGGCGATCGCGGTGCTGATGCTGGCCGTCACCTCGCTGGTGGCGGTGGGCAACTCGCTGCGGCAACCGCCGGCACGGGTGGCCCGCTGGCAGAGCGTCGCGCAGGGCGCGTTGGCGCCTGCGGTCTTCGTGGCCGTCGAGTTCGCCGAGTACCTGGGCGGCATGCACGAGGCGCCGCCCGCCGCGCTGCTGGTGATCGGGTCGCTCGTCCACGCATTGATCGGTGCCGCGTCGCCGGTGCTGTGGGCGGCCTGCCTCGATCGGGTGCACCGCCGGGTGGTCACACCGTTCCGCGGTGTCCGCGCGACCGCACGGCTCGCGGTCGGCGCGACCGACCGCACGTGGGCGAGCGCGTGGGAGCAGGGATCGTGGGGCAGCCGGGCACCTCCGGCCGGACGAATGGTGTGCGTTTCCGCCTGACCGCGGACCCATCTGTCCAACCGGCGCCTCTCGGCGCCCTCGCCCTCCCGGGATCTCTCATGTCATCCACCACCGCACCTGTCAACCCACTCACGCGGGCGCTCAAGAAGGGCCTGCGCAACGCCGTCGAGAACGCCGTCCCGAATGCCGAGTCGGGCGTGCACATCGATCCGCTGACGGCCGCACCGGACGAGCTGCCCGCATTGGGCGGCAGGGTGCGCTCCACGCCGGAGATGCGGATGTTCCGCCGCGTGCTGCAGCTCGACGACCAGGACGTCCGCGAGTCCGTCCTGGACGATCTCGCCACCTACCACGGCATCACCAAGGAGGAGGCGCGGCTGCGCGCGCTGCACTGGGAGGAGGAGAGCGTCCACGAGTGGGAGGCCGTCAACGGCTCCGCGTCGGACGAGGCCCGCGTGGCGTTCTACCGCACCCAGCAGTCGTGGGGCTTCGACCTCCTGTGGTGGGCCTACCTGCAGTCGGAGGGCCACGCCGATCCGGCCAGCGTGATCGCGTACCGGTGGCTGCAGCAGTACTCGCCGGGCCGCCGGCACCTCGACTTCGGCTCCGGGGTGGGCATCACCAGCCAGCTGTTCGAGGAGGGCGGCTGGAAGACGACCGCCGCCGACCTGTCCTCGACGCTGCTCGACTTCGCCCAGTTCCGTCTGCAGCGGCGCGGCCAGAAGGCCGACTACATCGATCTCGCGGAGAGCGGACTGCCGGCCGGGGAGTTCGACGCGATCACCGCGATCGACACCCTCGCGCACGTCCCGGACCTGTACGGGACGGCCGTGCAGCTGCACGCCGCGCTCGGGCGGGGCGGCTACCTGATCGCGAACATCGACGTCCGCGAGGCGAGCCGCGAGACGGTCTGGCACCTCTACGACGACGATCTGCGGGCCCGCTACGACCTGCAGCGCGCCGGGTTCGTGCCGGTCGCCGATCTGGGCTACGGGCTGGTGGCCTACCGCAAGGCGGCCGACGGACCGACCCGCACGCTGCTGCGCACCACGTACGACTGGTTCACGCTGGTCAGCCCGCCGCGGCGGGCGCTGCGGGCGCTGGCTCGCCCGGTGCTGCGGCTCCTGGGGAAGCTGCTGCGACGCTGAGCAGGTCCCCCACCTGCAGCCGGCCGGGGCGCAGGACGGCGAACTTGGTGCCGAAGACGACCCCGCCGGCCGCATCGCGCCGGTAGCGCGCGAGCGTGCGCAACGGCTCGGGCCCGGCCCGGCGGCCCGTCGCCGGGTCGACCATGGTGACCGCGCAGCGCACAGCGATCTTGGTCCAACCGAGCTCCACGTCACCGATCCGCAGGTGGCGCAGCGCGTCCTCGGCGTACGCGGCCGCACCGGCGACCACGATGTTGGGCCGGAAGCGGGCGATCGGCAGCGGCGCGTCGAGCCGGGAGTTGAGATCGGCCAGGCTCTCCTCGGCGACCAGGTGCACCGCGCTGGAGTCGGCGTAGCCCGACGTCCCCGGCGTCTCGCCGTCGGTCGCACGATCGTGCTCCGGCGGTGCGACCACCAGCCGGCTGGGCCGGCCGAGCACCGCGGTGAGCCACTCGGCCATGGCGTCGCCCTGGTCGACGCCCGTGAGCTGGTGGTGGAAGAGCTGGACCGGCCGCCGCGGGCCGGTGCGGTCGACGAGCACGGCGATCGGCCTGACGTACGGGGCCGCGAGCGTGAGCACTGCGCCGTTCTCCGCCCAGCCGGGCCGGATCACCGCGAGTCGCGGATCGGTGCGCTGGGTGCGGAAGCCCCCGCCGGGATCGGTCACGAGGAACTGGCGGTCGCCCGCGAGCCCGGCCGGTCCGACGTCCGCGGCATCGTGCGGGATGCCGGTCGCGCCCTTGACCGGGTAGCTGTACAGGGCAGTGACGCGCAGGTCGAGCACGGTGTCAGCCTCCCGGCCAACGTGGACCGTGCGCGGCTGCGCGGTGGTCCCGGCTCGTCGACGGTACCCGTCCGGTGATCACACCAGGAGTGTGAACGCGATTGCACCGCCGATCGACGCGACGGTGCGGATGTGGTTGCCCACCATCCAGCGTGGCAGGAACGCCTGCCAGGCCGCCGCGCCGCCGCCGTGTGCCCGGTCGAGCGCGTTGTTGAGCGGCACGTTGAAGACCATCGTCAGCACGAAGGTGCCGAGCACGTAGAGCGCCGCGCCGATCCAGGCCAGTGCAGAACCCGCGTTCGTCACCACCACAGCGATGCTGACGAGCGCGGTGCCCATGAACACCAGGAGGAACAGCGGCGCCTGGATCACCCGGTTGATGGCCTGCATCCCGGCGACGGTCTGCTCGACGGGCAGCTCCTCGAGCGAGGCGATGATCGTCGTGGAGAAGATGAAGAAGATGCCGCCGACGATGCCGGAACCGATGGCGGCGACCAGGGCGAGGATCTGCGTGAACGTCATGGACACAGCCTCGCGATCAGTGGCTCGGCGGAGAATCGATATCGCTCGCACGTCCATCATCGAGCGTCTACGGTCGGCTGGATGCCGGGGATCGCGCGCTACAAGGACCTCTGTCTCGACGTGGGCGACGCGCCTGCACTCGCCCGGTTCTGGGCGGCCGTGCTGGGGCTCGGCCCCGTCACCGACAAGGGCGGCCCGTGGCACATCGCCGGGCCCACCCCACAGCACGCGGTGTGGGTCAATCCGGTGGCCGATCCGCACACGGTGAAGCGGCTGCACCTGGACGTGCACTGCGCCTCGATCGACGAACTGGTGGCGCTGGGAGCGCGGGTGCATCGCGAGCTGCCGCGGTGGACGATCATGCTCGATCCCGAGGGCGGCGAGTTCTGCGCGTTCGTGCGGGCGGAGCCACCGCCGCTCCGGCTCTACGAGCTGGTGCTCGACGCCGCCGATCCGGTGCGGCTCGGACGCTGGTGGGCGGACGTGCTGGGGGCGGGCAGCGTCGAGGTGGAAGGCGACTCCTTCGGGCTCACCGAGGTGCCCGGCGCCCCCTTCGAGTGGTTCGTGGTGGGCGCCGGGAGCGAGCCGAAGCAACGCCCGAACCGGGTGCACTTCGACGTGGCCGTGGAGTCCGACGCCGGGGTTGCGGCGCTGGTCACAGCCGGTGCCACCGTGTTGCGTGAGCCAGGTCACGAAACGCCGTGGACGGTGCTCGCCGACCCGGAGGGCAACGAGTTCTGCGCCTTCGCGGATGGAGTCGCCTGACTCCCCCGAGTGGAGCAGTCGACCAGCCGTTCGTCGCGCGGCACGCCACGGTCGGCCGATCAAGAGGGCCGCGGACGGGCATCCGCGCCGGAGGTTGCTTACGTTTGCTCTCGGATCCATGACGGCACGGTCACGGATTGGACACGGGCACTCCCCAGCCCGCCGGCACCCCCGAGCCGGATGTCCAGCCGCGCCGTCGATCCGGAAGGCAGGTCGTGGCTCGGCATCGCTCCCCAGGGAGCCGAGGCACGTACCCCGTCCCGATGGCGCCCTCCACCGGCCGCCACTCGCGTGACGGCGGTGCGCGCCAATCGGTCTCCGAACTGCTCCGTTCCGCTTCGGCGGTCGCGGTCCTCGACCGTCTCGACGAGGACCGTCTCCACCAGGACGCCGCGGAGTACCCCGAATCCCAGATCCCCACACCCGAGGCTCCGGCCGAGATCCCGGAGCCGCGCCGCGGCACCGGGATCGTGCGCCTGCCCACGCCACGACTGCTCCCCACCGTCGAGGTCGTGTGGCCCGGCCGCTCCACGTCCGTCGACGAGCAGGACGCCGTCCCGACGACCGGCGAGCTGGAAGCGCTGTTCGCCGAGCCCAGCCTGGACGACGGCCCCACCCCGGCCGGGCTCGTCGAGCCGACCGAGGTGCCCCCGGCGGAACCGGTCACCGGACCTGCCACGGCTCCCGAGCCGGAGCACCGCGGCCGCCGCGTCGCCACCACGGCAGTGGCCATCGCGGGCGGCGCGCTGTCGCTGCTCGCCGCCACCGTCCCGGTCGACGCGCTGGCCGGCGGCTACGGCACCGCAGCGCTGACCACCGACACGGCAGACGCTGCCGATGCCGGGTCCGCGAGCACCACGGGTTCGGACGTGCTCCCGGCCGCCGCCGATCCGGGCGGGATCGCCGCGTCGATCGCCGAGGCGCACCAGCAGGTCACCGACCAGGTCAAGGCCGCTGAGGCGACCCTGGAGACCGCACGCCAGAAGGCCGCGGCCGACGCGAAGGTCGCCGCGGACAAGGCGAAGGCCGACGCCGCCGTCGCCACTCAGCGTGCCTGCGGGGTGAGCGAGTCCGGTCTCGGCGCGGTGAAGCCGTTCGTGCGGACCGCGGCGCAGTTGCTGGGCTGCAAGTACGGCAAGCCGACGATGTACGGCGTGGCCGGGCGCGGCGGCGTCTCCGACCACCCGGGCGGCAAGGCCGTCGACTTCATGGTCGACCGGGGCACCGGCGACGTGCTCGCCGCCTGCGCGCTGAAGAACAAGGCCGCGCTCGGCATCACGTACGTGATCTGGCGGCAGCGGATCAACTTCGGCCAGGGCTGGCAGGGCATGGAGGACCGCGGCGGGGTCACCGCCAACCACTACGACCACGTCCACGTCTCGTTCGGCAGCGGCGGGAAGGGCAACTCGCTGCAGGGCTGCGCCTGATCCCTGGGACCTGATCCGTGCTTCGCGGTGTGTTGCGCCGTTCAGCGCAACACACCGAACACTGATCTCACACAGCGTGTCGGTACGTGCACATAACGTGATGGTGTCGGTATCGTCTCTTCTCGTCGACCCGGCTCCCCGTCGGACATCGGGCCACCTGGCCCACCGGTTCTCCCCACCGGTCGTCCGCCCGGGTCGTGCGAGAGAAGGCACGTCGTGTCCCGGCACCGCTCCCCAGCGGGGCGCCATCGGGGCGCGGGCCGGCCGGTCGTCGGACTCGACCCGGTCGACGTCGCGACCCGACGCACCCGCAGCGCGCCACGCCACCGCGCCGCGTCCGCGGTGCACCACGGCATGGGCGCAGCAGCAGCAGGCGGCGTGCTGGCCGCGATCGCCCCGACGATGCTGGTCGGGAGCGCGATCGGCGGCACCGACACCGCCGACGCCAGCACGGCCCTCACCCTCGCCTCCGAGGGCAAGCGCGACACCCCGCTCCCCCCGGTTCGCGACGAGCTCGGCCGGCGCGTGCTCGCCAGCATCGCCCCGGTGTCGGCACCAGCCGATGCCGAGCCGGCAGAGGCCACCGTCTCCGCGCTGATCAAGGCCGCCGGGCTCGACGACGTCGCCCGCAAGGCCGAGGAAGCCGTGCACTGCGAGGTCCGGCTACCGCAGCTGGGGCTGGTCAAGCCGTGGGCCAAGGAGGCCGCCCGGTTCATCGCCTGCCTCTTCGACGAGCGCGACGTGCTCGGCATCGGCGGCCGGGGCCGCGTCTCCGACCACCCCCGTGGACTCGCCGTCGACTTCATGACCCGCGGCGACCAGGGCGATCGCATCGCCCGCTGCGTGCTGAAGAACCAGGACGAGCTCGGCGTCTCGTACGTGATCTGGCGGCAGCGGATCAACTACGGCGAGGGCTGGGAGCCGATGGAGGACCGGGGCAGCATCACCGAGAACCACTTCGACCACGTCCACGTCTCGTTCGAGCCGCGCGCGGGCAGCGGGTCACCGGACCCGACGATCTGCAGCTGACCTCACACACCCAGTGCGGTCCGCACACACGCTGCGGCATGTGTGCGGTCCACACCCGGTGTGTGACGTCGTTCGTCCACGGCGAACACCGCACGCCGTCGGTGAACCACGATCCCCGGACCGCTGCGGGTGCCTACCGTCGAGCGCCATGCACCGCACCCTGAACGCGTCGGACTCGGACCGCTTCCCCGCGCCGCCGCCCACCGCACCGGCCCTGCTGCCCTCCACCGGCGACCATCGCCGGCGCCCCGTCGACGCGGCGGACGCCACCGTCACCGAGCAGTTGCTGGCCGAGCGCATCGTCGTCGTGGCCGGCGAGCTCGACGACGCGGCCGCGCACCGGCTGATCTCCCGGCTGCTGCTGCTCGACGCGATCGACGCGCGCGCCGACATCACGCTGCACCTGTCCGGCGCCGGGGGCACAACGACGGCCGCGCTCGCCGTGCGCGACGTGCTCGGCCACGTCCGTCCCGACGTCGCGACGTGGGCCGTCGGGGTCGTCTCCGGGGCGGCGCAGGTGCTGCTCACCGCCGGCACCCGGGGCAAGCGGCACGCCCTGCCGCAGGCGACCATCCAGCTGCGCCGGCCCGCGATCGGCGCGCCGGGAGCGCTCGGCGGCGCCGGACGGGCCCACGAGACGCTGCGCGCGCAGCTCACCGCGCTGACGGCCGCCGACGCCGGACGACCGGTCGCCGATCTGTCCGCCGACCTCGACGACGCCCGCTGGCTCACCGCGGCGCAGGCCCGCGAGTACGGGCTGGTCGACCACATCGGACGCGAAGCCGGGTAGCCGCCGCGCGGTCACATCGCAGCCGCTACCGTGAGCGCCGTCACGAGCTTCTGCATCGATGGAGATTCCATGCGCGTCGGCGTGCTCACGGGGGGCGGGGACTGCCCCGGTCTCAACGCGGTCATCCGGGCGATCGTCCGCAAGGGCGTCCCCGAATACGGCTACCAGTTCGTCGGCTTCCGCAACGGCTGGCAGGGCCCGCTCGAGGCGTTGACGAAGACCCTCGACATCCCGGCCGTGCGCGGCCTGCTGCCCCGCGGCGGCACGATCCTGGGCTCGTCGCGCACCAACCCGTTCGCCATCGAGGGCGGCGTGGAGCAGATCAAGAAGAACCTGCAGGACCTCGGCGTCGACGCGCTGATCGCGATCGGCGGCGAAGACACCCTCGGGGTCGCCACCAAGCTGCACGAGCTCGGCGTCAACGTCATCGGCGTGCCGAAGACGATCGACAACGACCTGGCCGGCACCGACTACACGTTCGGGTTCGACACGGCCGTCCAGATCGCCACCGAGGCGATCGACCGGCTGCACACCACCGCCGAGTCGCACCACCGCGCGCTGATCGTCGAGGTGATGGGCCGCCACGCCGGCTGGATCGCGCTGCACTCGGGCATGGCGGGCGGCGCCAACGCGATCCTGATCCCCGAGGTGCGGTTCGACATCGAGCAGGTCTGCAAGTGGGTGGAGGCGCGGTTCCGGCTCGACTACGCGCCGATCATCGTCGTCGCCGAGGGCGCGAAGCCCAAGCAGGGCGAGGAGGTGCTGCTGACCGGCGAGAAGGACGCGTTCGGGCACATGCGCCTCGGCGGTGTCGGCGAGTACCTGGCGCGCGAGATCGAGGCGCGCACCGGCAAGGAGGCCCGCACCACGGTGCTCGGGCACGTCCAGCGCGGCGGCACCCCCACGGCCCGCGACCGCTGGCTCGCCACCCGCTTCGGCCTGCACGCCATCAGCGCGGTGGAGCAGGGCAAGTGGGGATACATGACCGCCCTGCGCGGCACCGACATCGTCATGGTGCCGTTGGCGGAGGCAACCAAGGAACTGAAGACGGTCGACCCGAGCCTGTACGCGGAGGCGGAGATCTTCTTCGGCTGAGCCCCGGCCGCGTATGTCAGCAAAGCCACTTTCAGGACCGAATCCGTCGTGAAAGTGGCTTTGCTGTCACGCTCGGACCGTTACGCCGGGGCGGCCGCCGACCGCTTCGCCCGCCACGCCCTGTACCTGCGGTAGCCGCGGCGCACGCGCGTCCACAGCAGCACCAGCAGGATGATCCCGAGCACCAGCAGCACGCCCGCGACGATCAGCGCCACCTGCGGTGCGATGACGGCCGCGGTGGTGACGCCGGCGACCGCGACGTCCTCGCCGAGGCTCACCCCGATGTTGGTGACGGGTTCGGGCGAGGTGTTCACGATCAGGCGCAGGCCGCCCTTGACCAGGTGGCTGACGAGCGCCGCCGCGCCGCCGCTGGCCGCCAGGATCGCCTGTGTGAGGGGCGGCGCGTCGGGTGCCGCGAGCAGGCCGATGACGACGCCGGCGGTGGGCCGGATCGCGGTGGAGATCGCGTCCCACAGCGAGTCGACGTACGGGATCTTGTCGGTGACGAACTCCAGCAGGTAGAGCACGGCGGCGACGATGAGCACGTCGAGCCGGGTGAACGCCTCGGGCACCATGTCGAAGCCGCCGAAGCGACCCAGCAGGCCGAGGATGATCACGCACAGGTAGGCGTTGACCCCGCTCGCCCAGCCGCTGGCGAGCACCGCCGGCAGGAGTTCCACCGGGCAAGGTTAGCGCCGGTCAGGCCCACGGATCGGTGATCTCGCGCAGCGCTGCGAGATCGGAACGCAGCCGTTCCATCCGCTCGTCGCCCAGATGTGCCCGCCACTCGGCCTCGATCTCGGCGACGACGTGCGCGGTGTACTCGACCGACTCGGCTCCGCGAGGGGCGACGCGGACCAGCCGGGCGCGCCCGTCCGCCGGATCGGGCACGCGCTCGACGTAGCCCTGCCGTTCCAGCTGCTCGACGAGGAACCCCGCGGTCTGCTTCGTGACGCCCGCCTGCTCCGCGAGGTCGGTGGTGCGGCTGCCACCGGGGGCGATGCGCTGGAAGACCCGGGCCTGGGCCGGGGTGATGTCGTGGCCGGCGGCGGCGAGCGCGGCGAAGATGCGCTGCTCCATCGCGCGGTACGGGATGAACAGCAGGAGCCCGGTGTTGAGGTCCATCCCTTGACGATAGTACGAGAGCCTGTCTTAATTTGGACAGACCCTCTTACTTGTTGGAGTGGAGCATGGACGTCGACACGATCTGGGCGACGATCGCCACCGAGCGCCGCTACCTCGCCGACCTCCTCGACGGGCTGGCGCCCGAGGACTGGGAACGCCCGTCGCTGTGCACCGAGTGGCGCATCCGTGACGTCGTCGCGCACGTCGCCTGGACCCCGCAGCCCCCGAGCGCGTGGGAGCTGCTCTCCGCGGCGGTGCGGCACCGCTTCGACTTCAACAACATGAACCGCGACATGTCCGTCGAGTTCGCGCAGCGGCGCTCGCCGGAGCAACTGGTCGACGAGCTGCGCCGGTACGCCGACCTGCGCCGCAAACCGATCGTCACCACACTGGACAACCTGCTGTTCGACACGCTCGTGCACGTCCAGGACGTCGCGATCCCGCTCGGGATCGAGCACACGCCCACCGAGCCGGCCACGGTCGCCGCCCTCGACCGGGTGTGGACGATGGGCTGGCCGTTCCACGCGAAGCGCAAGCTGCACGGGCTGCGCCTGGTCGCCACCGATGCGGAGTGGAGCGCCGGCGACGGCCCCGTCGAGGTCCGGGGACCGGCGGTCGCGCTGCTGCTCACGATGACCGGTCGCCCGGCCGCGCACGCGCAGCTCGACGGCCCCGGCGTGGCGGAGCTGGCGACCCGCTAGCGGCGGCTCTGCTGGAGCACGATCCCGTTCCCGTCGAGGTCATCGAGCTGGGCGAGATCGCCCCACGGCTGCCGGTCGATCTCCCCGACGACCACGTCTTGCGCGCGCAGCGCCGCACAGGTCGCGGCGAGGTCGGCGACCTCGTACACGAGTCCCTTGACCGAGCCCGGCGGCATCGTCGGGAACCACGTCACCAGTGTCACGGTGGCGCCGCCACCGGGTGGGGCGAGCAGCACCCATCGCAGATCGGGCCCCATCGGGTCGTCCGAGACGAGCTCGAAGCCCAGCTTCTCCACGTAGAACCTGCGGGAAGCGTCCTGGTCCCGCACGGGTATCGAGACGATCGCGATGTGCATGGCGGCCACCCTAGGAACGCCCAGGGCGCGGCGGCTTGTCCGAGATTGCGCTGCTCGGGGCCGGTCCAGCTGCTAGACGATGCCCTGCCGCGTCGCGGTGTAGACGATCTCCGTCCGGCGGCGCACCTCGAGCTTGTCGCGCAGGTTGCGCACGTGGAACTTCACCGTCGCCTCGCTGATGACGAGCCGGCGGCCGATCTCCCGGTTGGACATGCCGACCGCGAGCAGCCGCAGCACCTGGTTCTCCCGCTCGGTGAGCGTGGCGCTGCCGAGGCCGCGCGGCGCCGGCTCGGTGCCGCCCTGCTCCGCACCCCCCTGATCTGTACGGCGGAACAGCTCGGTGACGGGCGGGGTGCCGCCGGGCGCGTCGAACACGCTCTCGCCGCGCAGCAGGGCGTGCGCGGCGCGCTGGATCTCGGCGGTCTCGGCGCTCTTGCGCAGGTAGCCGTGCACGCCGACGCGCATCGCGCGCATCATCACCGTGCGGTCCCGCCGGGAGGTGAGCACCAGGACGCGCACCCCGCGGTGCCGCTCCAGGATGAGCCGCGCCAGGTCGATGCCGGCCGCGTCGCGACCCAGGTCGAGGTCGACGATGACCAGATCGGGCGGGCAGCGATCGGCGACGACGAGCGCGTCCCGTGGGCCGCCGGCCTCACCGATGACCGACAGGAGCGGGTCCGCGGCGAACAGCTGGCGCAGCCCGTACCGCACGATGGCCGAGTCGTCCACGATCAGCACGCGCGCGGTGCGGCGGACAGCCGGCGCGGGCGGCTGCTCCAGGACGGAGACCCGGTTGCCGAGGGTGATGTCGGTGGTCACGCAGCCTCCTAATTCCCCCATGCGTCTTTGCTGGTGGGAGGGTAGGTCGGCGCACGTTGCCCACACGTTGCACCGATCGGACGCGAGGTTGCCCCGGCTGTGCGGCTGGGTGATGATGGGCCGATCACGGGGTAGCGCAGGGCTCGGAGTCCCACATGACCAACGACGGTGAGCTGGACCACTTCGCGCACGCCCGCGCCCTGAGCACCACGTTCGACGCTGTTCTCGCAGGTGAGCGAGCCGCGCAGCCGCCGAGGCCGCTGGTGTCGGCGTCGTGGCAGCGCAGCCTCGCCGCACGGGTCGATCCCGATCGAAATCTGCCTCCGGTCGCCGTCCCCGAGACCGACGTGCCCGAGCTGCGCAGCACGCACCCGCTCAACGAGGTCATGCCACTGTTGCGCAACACCCTCGTCAGCATCGCCGACGAGGCCATGCACGTCATGCTGGTCACCGACGCCGAGGGCACGATCCTGTGGCGGGAGGGTGCGGCGTCGTTGCTGCGGGTGGCCGACAACTCCGGCCTCGTGCCCGGGTTCAGCGTGTCGGAGGAGGCCGTCGGCACCAACGCGATGGGCACCACCCTCGCCGTCGATGCTCCGGTCTCGATCCACTCCGCCGAGCACCTGGTCCGCACGTTCCATCGGTGGACGTGCGCCGCCGCCCCCGTGCACGACCCCGACACCGGCGCGATCCTCGGCGCGATCGACATCACCGGCCCGCTGCACACGGTGCACCCGGCGATGATGCAGCTGGTGTCGGCCACCGCTCAGTTGGCGGAGAACCAGCTGCGGGTGCGCCTCGCGATCGCCGACGAACGGTTGCGGGTGCGCAACATGCCCCACCTGCGCAGCCTGCTCGGCCGAGCCGGCGCGCTGCTGAGCCCCAGCGGGCGGATCATCGCCGGCGAGCCGTACGGCGGCTGGCCCACCCGCGTCGCGATCCCGCCCGACGCCGAGACCGTCCAGCTCGACGACGGCCGCGAGATGCTGATCGAGCGCCTCGCGGAGGGCTACCTCCTGCGGGCGCCCCGCACGTCCGCACCGTCGCAGCGGCGCAGCGCGCTGTCGCTGCGCTTCATGGGTGAGCAGTCGCCCCGACTGATCCTCGACGGCAAGAGCGTTCCGCTCACCCTGCGCCCAGCCGAGCTGCTCACGGTGCTCGCGCTGCACCCCGACGGGCTCACCGCCGAGCGGCTCGCACTCTCCCTCTACGGCGAGGACGGCAACCCCACCACGGTGCGGGGGGAGGTCCTGCGGCTGCGCGGCCTGATCGGCGCGAACGTGCTGCGCACCCGCCCGTACCGGCTCGACGCCACCGTCGACTCCGACTTCGAGGCGGTCCGCCGCGCACTCCGCGCCGGGCACCCGCAGGAGGCGCTGCGCGCGAGCGCGGGCTCGCTGCTGCCGCGGTCGGACGCGCCGGAGATCCGCCAGCTGCGCGACGAGCTGGACGTCAACCTCCGCCGCGCCGTGCTGAGCGGCGACGATCCCGACCTGCTCACCGAGTACTGCACCCACGCCTCCGGCCGCGACGACCTGGAGGCGCACGAACTCGCCCTGGCACTCATGCCGGACGACGACCCGCGCCGGTCGGAGCTCGAGTGCCGCTGCCAGACGTTGCAGGGCGAGGCCTAGCACCGGTCGGAGATCAAGACGACGAAGATCGCGTCGAGATCAGTACCTCCGCCCCGGCGAGGGCCGAAACAGTGACCTGAACGCGATCATGTCGTGCCGCGCACAGAACGTCAGTTCAGAAGCGACACCCCCCGCGTCATCTCCGCCACGATTCCCCGCGGACCGATGATCCCGACGGCGAGGTACCGCAGCTCCGCCGCGCCGGCGACGTCGGCGAGGTAGTCGTCGTAGACGCGGGTCCGCTGCGCGGCGGCGGGCATGTCGGCGACGAGCACCTCCTCGGTCGCGGCGGCGGTGCCGCGCAGCCGGGCGAGGTCGGCGGCCGGCGCACCGAGCACGGTGCAGCCGGCCCACGGCAGGCCGGGGTGCGCGGACCCGCTCGCGTCGATCGCGTCCGGGCCGAGCATCCCGGCGACCCGCGGCGATGTGGCAGCGGCGACGCAGACCGCCGCGTTGGCGGCCAGGCCCGGCGGCAACGTGTCGTCGACGACGATCACCCACTTGAGCCGGGCCTCCCCGGTGGGTTGGTCGGTGCGGATCTCAGCGGCGTCGAACCCGGGGTAGCTGGCGTAGAGCGTGCGACTCATGGTCGCAACGCTAATCACGAACACGGGATGAGTTCTCCAGATCCGTATGAAGTACGGATACGGTGGCGCCGTGACGCCACTCGACGAACTTGATACGGCGATCGTGCGCGAGCTGCAGCGCGACGCACGGCGCACCAACCGCGACATCGCCGCCGCCGTCGGCGTCGCACCCACCACCGCACTGGACCGCACCCGGGCACTGCGCGACCGGGGCGTGATCCGCGGGGCGCAGCTCGTCGTCGATCTCGCGGCGCTCGGGCGACCGGTGCAGGCGCTGGTCGCGGTGCGGATCCGGCCGCCGTCCCGCCCGCTGATCGAGGGGTTCCGCAACTGGGTGACGCAGCTGCCCGAGGTGCTCGGCGTGTTCGTGACGACGGGGACGGAGGACTTCCTCGTCCACGTCGCGGTGCCCGACAACGAAGCCCTCTACGCGTTCGTCATCGACCGCCTGACGGAGCGCCGGGAGGTCGCCGACGTCCGGACGTCGGTGGTGTACGAGCACCTGCAGACGGGCCTGGCCGGCGCCTGAGGGTGTCCGGTCGCGTTGCAGCAAACCTTCGGGCCTACTCGACCGTGACACTCTTGGCGAGGTTGCGCGGCTTGTCCACGTCCCGGCCCAGGACCACGGCGGCGTGGTAGGCGAGCATCTGCAGCGGGATGGACAGCAGGATCGGGTCGAGCTCGGGCTCGTTGCGCGGCACGACGATGGTGCGGTCGGCGATCTCGGCGGGCAGCTCGCGGTGCGCGAGCGCGATCACCGGGCCCTTGCGGGCCTTGATCTCCGAGAGCGTCGAGGTGTTCTTCTCGAGCAGGTCGTCGTCGGGGACGATCGCGACGGTCGGCATCTCCGGGCTGATCAGCGCCAGCGGGCCGTGCTTCAGCTCGGCCGACGGGTAGGCCTCCGCGTGCACGTAGGAGACCTCCTTCAGCTTCTGCGCGCCCTCGCGCGCCACCGGCCAGCCGCGGCGGCGGCCGACGAACATGACGCTCGCCGCCTGCGCCACCTCCTTGGCGACGTCGGCGATGTGGGCCTCGGTCGTGAGGATCTCGCTGATCTGCTCGGGCAGCCTCTGCAGCCCGGCGATGATCCGCTTGCCGTCGCTGGGCGAGAGGTCGCGCATGCGGCCCAGGTGCAGCGCGAGCAGCGCGAACGCCGTGACGGTCGACGTGAACGACTTGGTGGCCGCGACCGACATCTCGGGGCCCGCGTGCAGGTAGATGCCGCCGTCGACCTGACGGGCGATCGTCGAGCCGACGACGTTGATGATGCCGATGACCCGGCCGCCCTTGCGCTGCAGCTCCTGCACCGCGGCGAGGGTGTCGATGGTCTCGCCGCTCTGGCTCACCGCCACGTAGAGCGTGTCGGGCTCGACGACGGGGTTGCGGTAGCGGAACTCCGAGGCCGGCTCGGCGGTGGCCGGCACGCGGGCCAGGTCCTCGATGAGCTGGGCACCCAGCTCGCCCGCGTAGCAGGCGGTTCCGCACCCGAGGATCTTCACGCGCTTGATCTCGCGGGCCTCGCGCACGGTGAGGTTGAGCCCGCCGAGGTGCGCGGTGTCGAAGCGCTCGTCGAGCCGGCCCGAGAGCGCGCGGGCGATGGTCCGCGGCTGCTCGTTGATCTCCTTGATCAGGAAGTGGGCGTTGTCGCCGATCTCGGCGCCGACGATGTCCCAGTCGATGGTGGACGGGCTCTTGGCCGTCGAGCGGTCGTCGATGGTGAAGGTGCGGTAGCCGGTGGCGGTGATGGTGGCGAGCTCGCCGTCGTCGAGGTAGACGACCTGGCGGGTGTAGCCGACGAGCGCCGCGACGTCGGAGGCCACGAACATCTCCTTCTCGCCGACCCCGAGCAGCACCGGGCTGCCGTTGCGGGCGACGACGATCCGGTCGGGGTGCTCGGCGTCGAGCACCGCGAGCCCGTACGCGCCGACGACCTGGCGCAGCGCCGTGCGCACCGCGTGCTCGAGGTCCTCCGCACCGGCCGCGAACGCCGCCGCGACCAGGTGCGCGACGGTCTCCGTGTCGGTCTGCGACGTGAACTCGACGCCGTCGGCGACGAGCTTGGCGCGCAGCTCGTCGGCGTTCTCGATGATGCCGTTGTGCACGACCGCGATGCGGCCGGCCATGTCGGTGTGCGGGTGCGCGTTCTCCGGTGTGGGCTCGCCGTGGGTGGCCCAGCGGGTGTGCCCGATGCCGGGCGAGCCCTTGAACCGGGCGGGGAGGTCGGCGGCCAGATCGGCCACTCGACCCGACACCTTGCGGACCTTCAACCCGCCTCGCGCCTCGATCGCGATGCCGGCCGAGTCGTAGCCGCGGTACTCGAGCCGGCCGAGGCCCTCGATCAGGATCGGGGTCGCGTCCTGCGGTCCGACGTATCCGACGATGCCGCACATGGTGGTTGTCCTCTCGGTGGGGAGCCGATCAGCCGTAGACGATCCGGCGCAGCTGACGGGACGACAGCTCCGGCGGTGCGAACCGCCGGGCCGCCAGCTCTGCGCCGAGCACGGTGAAGATCTGGTCGTTGGTGTGCCCGCCGCGCTGGAGCTCGGCGTGCCGGCGCTGGACGAACTCCCGCACCGGCTCGGCGAAGTACGCCACGACCTCGTCGACGACTCGGGTCGCCTCGCCCGCGCTGAGCGGGGTGGTACGCGTCAGGTGGTCGACCAGGTCGGTGTACGGACCGCGTGGCACGGCGACGACTCTGCACCAATCGAGGCCTAAACGCCAAATCCCTGCCCGGAATCGGGCAGATCTTCCCTCCGTTAGGTTGACCGACATGGAGTTCCAGGACGTCGTCCGCCGCCGACGCATGATCCGCACGTTCACCTCGGAGCATGTGGCCGAATCGAGCATCGCGCGCATCCTCGACAATGCCGTCCGCGGCCCGTCGGCCGGCTTCTCCCAGGGTCAGGCCTTCCTCGTGCTCGACGGGGAGCCGCTCGCGCGGTTCTGGGCGGTCATGGGCGGGGAGGTCACCCCGTCCGTCCAGGGCGCGCCGCTGGTGATCGTCCCGCTGTCGTGCAAGCGCGCGTACCTGGACCGCTACGCCCTGTCCGACAAGGGCTGGACCGACCGCGACGAGGCCCGCTGGCCGGTGCCGTTCTGGCACATCGACACCGGCATGGCCACGCTGCTGATCCTGCAGACCGTGGTGGACGAGCAGCTCGGCGCGGTCTACATCGGCATCGACCCGGAGCGCGTCGAGCTGTTCCGCGCGGAGTTCGGCGTGCCCGCCGATCACGAGCCGATCGGCGCCGTGGCGATCGGCCACCCCGCCGCGGACCAGGTCGCCGGCTCGCCGTCGCGGATCCCCCGCCGACCGGCCGTCGACGTGGTGCACCGCGGGAGCTGGTGATCACACGGCGGTCGCACAGGCCGATCGGTCAGACCGGCGGTCGCACCCGCCGCGCCCGTATCGCACCGGAGCCACCGAGACGGTCGACCACCCCGGAGAGCAGGGCCCGCGCACGCGCCACCTCCGCCGCGCCGAACGCGTCGGCCAGCTCGGCGTCGAGGTCGGCGCGCAGGCGCCGGGCGGCCGCCACCGCGTCCTGGCCGGTGGCGGTGAGCCGCAGGTGCCGGGCCCGCGCGTCGTCCGGCGCCGGCACGCGGACGAGCAGCCCACGCCGCTCCATGTCCGCGATGCTCTTCGACGCCGCCTGCTGCGTGACCCCCATCCGGCCGGCCAGCTCGGTGATCGTCAATTCCCCCGCGAGGACGTGCTGGATCACGACGCCGTCGGAGAACCGCAGGTCGGGTCGGCCCTCGGCGGCGAGTCGGCGCTGCACCTCGTCGGCCATGGCCCAGCCGGCGAAGAGCGCTACGAGTGACAGCTCGAGCTCATCGGGACTAGGATTCACAACCATGGTTGTGGATATTACGGGCGACTTCCTCCGCGTCGCCCACCGCATCGTGTGGTGCACCCTCGCCACGGTCGACAAGGACGGCCGGCCGCGCTCGCGCGTCGTGCACCCGGTCTGGGAGCGCACCGACGCCGGCCTCACCGGCTGGCTCTACTCACGCCCCACCACACCCAAGGTCGGCCACCTGCGCCAGACCCCGTACGCGTCCTGCTCCTACTGGGACCCCGCGCACGAGGTCGCCGTCGCCGAGTGCGCCGCTGAGCCGACCGGCGATCCCGCCGTCCGCCGACACGTCTGGGACCTCGTCACCGGCATGCCCGAGCCGATCGGGTTCGACCCGCGGATCATGGGTGTCGAGGACGTCGACGACGAGGGCGTGCTGATCGTCGCGCTCACCCCCTGGCGGCTGGCCGCAGGCGGCCAGGTGTGGCGGCGCAGCGACGCCGCCTGATCGTCGCGCCACTCTCCGCCGGCCGCGGCGATGTTCGTCGATCACGGGCAAATGGTTGCTGGTTGATCTTCACGAGCCACCATGTGCCCGTGATCAACACCAAACCCTCGGCCGCCCGATCACACCCCCGCAGCGGCGAGCCGCGCCACGGCGCGCTCGGCCGCCGCCCGCACGCGCGGCACCGGGTCGTCCCGCAGCGCGGCCACGGCGTCGAACGCGTCGCCCACCAGGTGCCGTGCCACCACCTTCGCCGCCATCTCCCGCACCCGCCACGCCTCGTCCGACAGCGCCTCGACCAGCGCCGACCGGGCAGCCGGCGAGTCGACCCACGCCCAGAGCAGTCCGCGCGCACCCCAGACCCGGAACCAGTGCTCGCCCGTCGCCGTGCCGTCGAGGTACGGGTCGGCGGCCGGCCCCGCCAACGCCCGCACGAGCGCGCCGTCGGACCGGTCGCCGGCGAGCAGGGCGAGGCAACCCTCGACCACGCGCGGGCGACCCCGCCGCACGCATTCCGCCTCGATGCTCTGCTGCGGGGTCAGCTCCCAGATCGACCGGCGCGCCACGCCTCGAGCGTAGGGCGCTACCTGCCCTTGATCGACCCCGTGCGCGGGGCGACGGTCTCGGCGATGCAGGCGACGCCGCGGGTACCCGTCTCCCTGTCACCGCTGCTCGGCACGATCATCACCGTGGAGATCTGCGCGTCCGATGCCGCGGTCGGCGCGTAGTCGGAGAACCGGACCGAACATTCCTGCCGGGCCTGTGCCAGCACTCCCTCGTCACCGGGGAAGGGCCCGCGGGGGAGCTCGAACGTCGCGAACACCTCGCCGGTGTGCGGGAACCTGCAGGCCATCGAGGGAACCCTGCGGGCCGTGCTGGTGCCGTCCGGGATGCTGACGCAGTCGCCCGCGCGCAAGGACGAGACGAGCTTCTGGTGGCCGGCCGGATCGTTCGCCGCCTCCAGTCCGCCGACGACGCCGAACGCGATCACCACGATGAAGCCGACGATCCACAGCGACGAGAGCGTGATCCCGGCGATCGCGAGCCCGCGCCCGCCCTGGCCAGGTCCGCTTGATCTGGGAGAGCGCGACCAGCCCGAGCACGAGCCCGACGATCTGGCCGATCCCGAAGATGATCACACCGACGATGCCGAGCACGAGCGACGTGATCGCCAACGGGTTGGTGCCGATCGGCCGCACGGGCACCGGCGGGCCGAGTCCGGCCGGCGGCGGGCCCCACGGTGCTGGTCCACCAGGAGGCGGTGGCGGGTACGTCATGCGGCGGACGCTAGGCCCCGGCCTCCGGGAGCGGTCCCGAAGCCCTCGGGGTGAACACCGCCAGCGCCTCCGCATCGGACGGCGGCGTGCGCACGTAGTCCGCGGCCCACCCCGCCGCGTCCGGGAAGCCCGAGGCGGCGATGCGCGCGCAGGCGGCCTCGACGTCGTAGGCGGTGCGCCGCAGCGCCACCCCGCCACCCGCGAGCAGCGCCCAGCCCGCCCCGGAGTGCCCGTACGGCATCCCGACGCTGCCCGGGTTGACGACCAGGTGCCGGTCCGCGAGCCGCACGAACGGCATGTGGGTGTGGCCGCACACGATCGTCTCGGCCGCCGTGCCCGCGAGGACCTCCGCGAACCGGGTGAGCGGGCTGTCGACCAGCACGATCTCCTCGTCGTCGCGCGGGGTGCCGTGGCAGAACAGCACCTCGCCGAACCCGTCGACGGGCAGCACCACCGGATGCGGCAGCCCGGCCAGCAGCTGCACCTGGTCCGGGCGCAGCTGCGTGGCTGCCCATGCGGACACCGCCGGCGCGGCCGGGCTCGGCGACACCAGCTCCCGGTCGGCGTTGCCCCGCACCCAGACCGCCCGCTCCCCCAGAGCCGTCAGCACGTCGAGGGTCTCGACGGGCAGCGGCCCGGCGGCGTGGTCACCGTTCAGGACGATCGCATCCGCGGCCCGCACGTCCGGCTCGGCCAGCACCGCTTCGAGCGCGGGCAGGTTCCCGTGGATGTCGGAGAGGACCGCGACGGTGGCTGGCATGCTCAGGCTGCCTCCGGCTCCAACGAGCCGGCCGCCCACAGCCGCGCGTACGCCCCGCCCGCTGCCAGTAGCTCCTCGTGCGTGCCCAGCTCCACGATCCGGCCGTCGTCGAGCACGGCGATGCGGTCGGCGCGGGCGGCGGTGGCGAGCCGGTGCGCGACGACGAAGGCGGTGCGCCGGGCCAGCACCCGATCACCGGCGGCCAGCACCGCTGCTTCCGTGGCCGGATCGAGGGCGGCGGTGGCCTCGTCGAACAGCAGGATGTCGGGGTCGGCCAGCTCGGCGCGGGCCAGCGCGATGAGCTGCCGCTGACCCGACGACAGCCCCTGCCCCCGCTCGCCGACGGGCTGGCGGAACCCGTGCGGCAGGCTGCGCACCAGGTCCAGCGCGCCGACGGCGCGCGTGGCGGCCTCGATCTCCGCCGGGGACGCGTCGGGGCGGGCGTAGGCGATGTTGGCGGCGACGTCGCCGGTGAACAGGTGCGGCTCCTGCGGCACGATGCCCAGCCGGTGGCGGTACGCGGCGAGCCGGTGCCGCCGCACGTCCACCCCGTCGACGAGCACGGCGCCCTCGCCGACGTCGTAGAAGCGCGCGAGCAGCTTGACCAGCGTCGACTTGCCGGCGCCGGTGGCGCCCACCAGCGCCATCGTCTCCCCCGGGGCGACGACGAGCGACACATCGTCGAGCGCGGGGGCGGCCCCTGGGCTGTAGCGGAACGTGACGTCGCGCAGCTCGACGCCGCCCTGCAGCCGTTGCGGGACCGGCACCTCCTGCCCCGCCGGCACCTCGGGCACGGAGGTGGGCGTGCGCAGCAGCTCGCCGATGCGGGTGAGCCCGATCCGGGCCTGCTGGTAGCCGTCGAACACCTGCGACAGCTGCTGGACGGGCGCGAAGAACAGGCCGAGGTACAGCAGGAACGCGGTGAGTATGCCCGGCGAGAGCTCGCCGCTCGCCACCCTTGCGGCGCCGACCGCCAGCACCGACATCTGGGCGACGTCGGAGAGCAGCGACACGAACGGGAAGTAGGTGGCGACGAGGCGCTGGGCCCGGATGCGCGAGCGCCGGTAGGCGTCGCTGCGGCGGGCGAACCGGTCGGCCGAGATCTCCTCGTGCACGTAGGCCTGCGCGATGCGGACGCCGGTGACGTTCTCCTGCATGTCGGCGTTGACGATGCTGACGCGCTCGCGCGCCTCCGCGTACGCGCGCGAGGCCGACCGGCGGAACACCACCGTGGCCACCACCAGCACCGGCACCGTGGCCAGCGCCACCAGCGCCAGCTCGACGTCGGTGAGCAGCAGCGCCACCGCCACCCCGCCGATGGTCATCAGGCTGACCACGGCCTGGGCGAGCCCGGTCTGCAGGAACGTCGAGAGGGCGTCGACGTCGGTGGTCATCCGGGTCATGATGCGGCCGGAGAGCTCGCGCTCGTAGAAGTCGAGGCCCAGCCGCTGCAGGTGCGCGTAGCTGCGCACCCGCAGCAGGTAGAGGAGGCTCTCCCCGGCCCGCGAGGCGAGCACCGTCTGCGCGGCCACGAAGAACCAGTCGGCGACCACCACCAGCACCGCGAGCAGCGTGGCGATGAGCAGCACCTGCCCGACCCCGGCCGTGATGCCGCCGTCGACGGCGTAGCGGGCGACCGTGGGGAACGCGAGCGTGGCCAGCGCGTCGAGCGCCACCATCGCCAGCGCCGCCGCGAACACGAACCGCACCGGCCGCAGCAGCCCGGCGAGCCGGAACCGCGGATCCGGCGCGGTGGGATCGATCCCGCGCAGCGGAGGCACCTCGGTCGCCGGCGGCAGCTCCGCCACCCGGCGCATCAACTCCGGCGAGGCCGGCATCGACGCGGCCGCCGAGGCCGCCGCGCCCGGACCACCGCCGACGGCCGCCGCGACGGGCCGGTGCGACCCGATGCTGGCGCTCGACGTCTCGGTGATCGGCCAGAGCTCGGCGGTGACCCCGGCCCCGGAGGCGGCCTGGCCGGCCGGCGCGGCCCCGATGCCCATCAGCTCCCGGAACAGCGCGTTGCGTTCGGTGAGCTCCTTCTCCGTGCCGATGTCGACGACGCGACCGCCCTCGAGCACGGCGATGCGGTCGGCGAGCGCGAGCGTGGAGCGCCGATGCGCGACGAGGATCGTGGTGCGGTCGGCGGTGAGCCCGCGCAGGGTCTCGAGGATGGCCGCCTCGGTGGCGGTGTCGACGGCCGAGGTGGCGTCGTCGAGCAGCAGCACCCGCGGATCGGTGAGCACCGCCCTGGCCAGCGCGATCCGCTGCCGCTGCCCGCCGGACAGGGTGAGCCCGCGCTCGCCGACGGGGGTCTCGTAGCCGTCGGGCAGCTCGTCGACGAACACGTCGACGCGTGCGGCGGCCGCAGCTGCGCGCACCTCCTCGTCGGTGGCGTCGGGGCGGCCGTAGGCGATGTTGGCGCGGATCGTGTCGGAGAACAGGAACGCCTCCTCGAACACGATGCCGAGGTGGCGGCGCAGCTCCTGCAGCCGCAGCCGCTGCAGCGGCACGCCGCCCACCCGCAGCTCGCCCTGCTGGGGGTCGTAGAAGCGCGGCAGCAGCAGCGCCACCGTCGACTTGCCCGATCCGGCCGGCCCGACCAGCGCGAGCGTCTCCCCCGGCTCGACCCGCAGCGACACCTCCGACAGCACGGGTTCGCGGCGGCTGTAGCCGAAGGTGACGCCGTCGAGCTCGACGGCGAGCGGCCCCGCCGGCAGGGCGACGGGCTCGGGCGGATCGACGACCTCGGGCTGGGAGTCGCGCAGCTCGTAGACCCGCTCGGCGGCCGCGCGGGTGAGCTGAGCGCTCACCACGAGTGAACCCAGCAGGCGGGCGGGACCGGCCAGCTGCGCGACGTAGGTGACGAACGCCAGGAACGTGCCGATGGTGATCTGGCCGTCGAGCGCGAGCCAGCCACCCAGCCCGACCACGCCGACCTGCCCGACCATCGGCAGCAGCTGCAGCGTGGGGTTGAGCCGGGCGGTGAGCCACGCGGCGCGCATCCGCTCCGCGTACAGCTGCCGGGCCCGGCCCTCCAGTGCCGCGACCTCGCGGACCTCCTGGCCGAACCCCTTCACCACCCGCACGCCGGTGACCGTCTCCTCGACGTGCTGAGCGATGTCGGCGGCCCGCTGCTGGGCCGACCACGTGGCCGGGAACAGCCGCCGACGCGCGCGCACGACCAGCCAGCCCGCGAGCGGGAACAGCACCACCGTGAAGATCGTGAGCAGCGGCGAGAGCCACAGCATGGCGGCCACCGACACGATGGCCAGCACGAGCGAGCCGATCGAGATCGGCGTGATCATCAACAGCCCCTGCACGAGCTGGATGTCGGTGTTGGCGCGCGAGACGACCTGCCCGGTGCGCAGCGCGTCCTGCTTCTCGCCGTCGAGCCGGGCGACCGCGGCGAACACGTCGCGCCGCATGTCGTGCTGCACGTCGAGGGCGAGCCGGCCACCGAGGTAGCGGCGCAGGAACGCCGCCCCGAACCGGATGACGGCCAGCACCGCGAACGCGACGACCACGCTGCCCAGCACAGCGGTGGAGCCCGCCACCGCCCCGTCGACGGCGGCGCGGGTGAGCAGCGGCCCGATCGCGTCGAGGCTCACCCCGAGCACGGACGCCGCGAGCGCGGCGAACATGGTCGCCCGGTGCCGCAGGCAGGCGCGCAGCAGCCGGCGGATCCAGCCGAGCTCGTGTTCGGGGACAGGAGGGGGCACGCATCCACATTAGGCGCGCGCTCCGACGGTTTCCCGGAGCGGCCGCCGAGGACGTCGATCAAGGGCAGAAGGTCGTTCCCGGCGATCGACGTGCGACCTTCTCCCCTTGATCGACGAGGGGCGATACTGGCGCCGTGACCGTCTCGGTGATCGTGATCGGCGCACTGGCGGTGCTCGCCGTCGCCGAGGCGGTCGTGCTGATCGTGCTGGTCGCACGGCTGCGCGCGGCGCGCCGGGAGACCGCCGAGCTGGGCCGCCGGATGAGCGCGCGGCGGGCGCTGATCGCCGGTGGCCGCGAGGCGGTCCGCACGGTGTGGCAGACCGCGGAGGTGCTGCGCCGGGACGGGTTCGGCGCGGCCGTGCGGTCCTCGGTCGAGGATCTCGCCGGCTGGGCGCTGGTGGAGCGGCCCGACCTGGCGAAGATCGCCGTCAACGGGCGGGTGGCGATCCTGTTCTCCGACATCGAGGGATCGACGGCCCGCAACGAGCAGATCGGCGACCGCGCCTGGGTGCGCCTGATCGAGCAGCACGCGGCGCTCGTCCAGAAGCTCGTGCGCCGGCACGGCGGGCACGTCGTGAAGAGCCAGGGCGACGGCTTCATGATCGCCTTCGCGCGGCCGGAGGAGGCGGTGCGCTGCGCCGTCGACCTGCAGGAGGAGCTGCGCGATCCCGACGGCATCCGCGTGCGCATCGGGATCCACGTCGGCACCTCGGTGCGACGCGGGGACGACCTGTTCGGCCGCAACGTCGCCCTCGCCGCCCGCGTGGCGGCGCTCGCCCGAGGCGGCGAGGTGCTGGTCAGCGAGGCGGTGCGGGAGGCGGTGCCGGTCGGCGCCGGAGTCGGGTACGACGAGGGCCGCGAGGTCGAGCTCAAAGGGCTGCGCGGCACCCACCGGCTGTACGCCGTCGCGGTGCCCGCACCTGCGCGGCCCTGAGTGTCCAGGACAGGAGGGCCGCGCCCGTCCGACCTGCAGTTCAGCCCTGATGCGAGGGCGGTTTGTCCGTTAGCATCCGCGACCAGCCGCCTGCCGCTGCAACGCCGCCGCACCTCCCGGGGAGACCGCATGACGGATCAGACCGACTTCGCCACGATCGTCGCGAGCACTGCCCAGGAACGGCCCGACGACATCGCGATGGGCTTCGCCGGAGCCACGTGGACGTGGGCGCAGTTCGTCGAGCGGATCCGCCGCAACGCCGCGGCCCAGCGCGCCGCCGGGCTGCGCCCCGGCGACCGGGTGGCCGTGCTCGATCTCAACCACCCGTCCTGCCTGGAGACGACGCTGGCGTGCGCCCAGGCGGGCACCGTCAACACCGTGGTCAACTTCCGGCTCGCCCCGCCGGAGATCGTCTACGTGATCAACGACGCGGGGGCGAAGATCCTCTTCGTCGGCCCGGAGTTCGCCGGCGCCGTCGCGCAGGTCCGCGACAAGCTGCCGTCCGTCGAGCGGGTGGTGCACGTCGGCGGCGAGAACGACGAGTACGAGGCCTGGCTGGCCGCCCAGGAACCCGACGCGGAGCTTCACGGCGCCGCCCTCGACGACTGCTTCGTGCAGCTGTACACGTCGGGCACCACCGGCTTCCCCAAGGGCGTGCTGCTCACGCACCGCGGGATGTTCGCGCACGCCCGCAACACCGCGGCCGACTTCTCGATGGAGGGGAACGCGGTGGTGCAGGTCGCGATGCCGCTGTTCCACGTCGGCGGCACAAGCTACGCGCTGCTGGCGCTGGCCAACGGTGCCCGGATCTCGATGCTGCGCATGCCCGACCCGACGGCGGTGTGGGACATGCTGGAGGGCGAGCGGATCACCCACACGTTCCTTGTCCCGGCGCTGCTCGCGGTGATGGCGCAGGTGCCGGGCGCGGCCGAGCGCGACGTGAGCGCGCTCAAGGCGCTCGTCTACGGAGCCTCGCCGATGCCGCTGCCGGTGATGCGGGCCTGCCTGAAGCTGTTCCCGGGTGTGATGTACCAGGTGTACGGCATGACCGAGGCCACCGGCGTGGTCAGCTCGCTCCGCCCGGAGGACCACGACGAGAGCCCCGAGGTGGCCCACCGGCTGATCTCGGCGGGCAAGCCCATCCCCGGAGTGGAGATGGAGATCCGCGATCCTGCCACCGGGGCGCCGGTGCCGGTCGGCACGGACGGCGAGCTGTGGGTGCGCACCGACCAACTGATGGCGGGCTACTGGCAGAAGCCCGACGAGACCGCCGCCGCGATCACCGCCGACGGCTGGCTACGCAGCGGTGACGGCGGCCACGTCGACGCCGACGGCTACTTCTACGTCACCGACCGGATCAAGGACATGATCATCAGTGGCGGCGAGAACATCTACCCGGCCGAGATCGAGCGCGTGCTGGCCGAGCACCCCACGGTCGGCGACGTCACCGTCATCGGGGTGCCGGACGACAAGTGGGGCGAGGTGCCCAAGGCCGTCGTCGTCGCCGCGCCGGGGCAGACCGTCGATCCCGACGGGCTGCTGGCCTGGTGCCGCGAGCAGATGGCGTCGTTCAAGTGCCCGAAGTCGGTCGACGTCATCGACGAGCTGCCGCGCAACCCGAGCGGCAAGGTCCTGAAGAAGGACCTCCGCAAGCCGTACTGGGAGGGCCGGGAGCGCCAGGTCGTGTAGCTGACGCACAGGTTCGTGTGCCCGCGCACATGGTCGACCGTGTGCGTGGGCACACGACTGTGTGCGTGAGCGGACCTCTACAGATCCCTGAACGTCTCGATCCTTGCGCCGATGAGGTTCAGCCGGTCCGCGAGCTGCTCGTACCCGCGGTTGATCACGTAGACGTTGCGCAGCACCGACGTGCCCTTGGCCGCGAGCATGGCCAGCAGCACGACCACGGCGGGCCGCAGGGCCGCGGGGCACATCACCTCGGCCCCCGACCAGCGGGTCGGGCCCTCGACGTACACGCGGTGCGGGTCGAGCAGCGCCACCTTCGCCCCGAGCTTGGTCAGCTCGGTGAGGTAGAGGGCGCGGTTCTCGTAGACCCAGTCGTGGATGAGGGTGGAGCCGGTCGCCGTGGCCGCGATGAGCGCGAAGAACGGCAGGTTGTCGATGTTGAGGCCGGGGAACGGCATCGGGTGGATCTTGTCGATCGGCGCGTGCAGCGGCGACGGGTGCACGACGAGGTCGACGAGCCTGGTCCGGCCGTTGTCGGCGGTGTACTCGTCCGACAGGTCGTACTGCAGGCCCATCCCGGCGAGCACCGCCAGCTCGATCTCCATGAACTCGATCGGCACCCGCCGCACGGTGATCTCCGACGAGGTGACGATGGCCGCGGTGACCAGGCTCATCGCCTCGATCGGATCCTCGGACGGCGAATAGTCGACATCACACCTGATATCGGACACACCATGCACCGTCAGGGTAGTGGTGCCGACGCCGTCGATGCGCACGCCCAGCTCCTCCAGGAAGAAGCACAGGTCCTGCACCATGTAGTTGGGGCTCGCGTTGCGGATCACCGTCACACCGTCGTGCCGGGCCGCGGCGAGCAGCGCGTTCTCGGTGACGGTGTCGCCGCGCTCGGTCAGCACGATCGGCCGGATCGGCCCGGCCGGACGGTCGACGCGCGCCTGGTAGCAGCCGTCGTGGGCGGTAACCGCCAGCCCGAACGGCCGCAGCGCCGTCATGTGCGGCTCGACGGTGCGGGTGCCCAGCGCGCACCCGCCCGCGTACGGCAGCGCGAAACTGTCGTGCTCATGCATCAACGGCCCGAAGAACATGACGATGCTGCGGGTGCGGCGGGCGGCCTCGACGTCGAGATCGGCGAGGTCGAGCCGGGCCGGCGGCACGATCTCCAGATCGTTCTCGTCGTTCAACCAGCGCCAACGCACCCCGATGCTGGCGAGCACCTCGAGGATCCGGTTGACCTCCTCGATGCGCGCGACGCGGCGCAGCACGGTGCGACCCTTGTTCAGCAGCGAGGCGCAGAGCAGCGCCACCCCGGCGTTCTTGCTCGTCTTGACCGCGATCTCGCCGGAGAGCTGCTGCCCGCCCACCACGCGCAGGTGCATGGGCCCCGAGTGGCCGAGGGAGACGATCTCCGAGTCGAGTGCGGCGCCGATGCGCCCGAGCAGCTCGAGCCCGAGGTTCTGATTGCCCTGCTCGATGCGGTTGATCGCGCTCTGGCTCGTGCCGATGGCGATGCCGAGCTGGGCCTGGGTGAGGCCGCGGTGCTTGCGGGCGTCGCGCACCAGTCGTCCGATCCGGGCGAGGTACTGCGGCGGCGAGTCCACGGTGTCGACCATGCCACGAAGCGTATCTCACACATGAGATACACGTTCGGGGAACCCGTCCACGACGATCGCCGGCAGGTTCCCTGCCCGCAGCCCGTCCAGCACGAGCCGCTCGTGCGGGACGACCGGCTCCGGCAGCGCGTCGAGCGCACACCAGCGCAGGTCGGCAGCCTTGTCCGGCTCCATCAACCGCGGCTCGCCGGCCCACCGGCGGCACGTGAAGAAGAAGTCGACGCGCTCGTCGACGGGCCGGCCGGTGCCCTGCGTGCGGTGCATCGTGACCAGCGGACGCAGGTCGGCGGTGTCGACAACGATCCCCAGCTCCTCAGCTGCTTCGCGGACGGCCGCGGCGGGCGCCGACTCGCCCACCTCGATGTGCCCGGCCGCGGCCGCGGCCCAGAACCCGTCGCGGTACCCGGTGCCCTGCCGCACGTGCAGCAGTACCTGCGGCTCCGGGGCATCGCGGAGCAGGTAGAGGTAGGAGGCGGGGACGACCTGGAAGCGCACCGCCATATCGTGCTCCCATGAGCTCCGGCAGCTACGAGAAGATCACCGCAACCGACGGCGGCACGTTCGACGCCTACCGCGCCGGCGACTCCGGCCCGGGCGTGCTGGTGTTCCAGGAGATCTTCGGCATCAACGACAACATCCGCGGGCTGTGCGACCGCCTCGCCGAGGCCGGGTTCCTCGCGCTCGCCCCGGACGTCTTCTGGCGCACCGAGCCGCGGTTCGAGCGGGCCGACGAGTCGGGCATGGCCGAGGGCATGGCGCACGTCCAGCAGCTCGACTTCGCGCAGGTCGAGAGCGATCTGACGGCCACGATGGCGCACCTGCTCGCCCTCCCGGGCTGCAGCGGGAAGGTCGGCGGCGTCGGCTTCTGCCTCGGCGGCACGCTCGCCTTCCTGTGCGCTGCCGGTTGCCGCGTCGACGGAAAGGGCCCCGACGCGATGGTGGCGTACTACGGCTCGGCGATCGCCGGGATACTCGATCGCGCGGCGGACGTCGAGTGCCCGATGCTGTTCCACTACGGCGACGAGGACCCGTACATCCCGGCCGACCAGGTGGCGGCCGTCGAAGCCGCGATGGCCGGCAAGGACGCCACGTTCGAGCACTACGCGGCCGGCCACGCGTTCTCGAACTGGGACGCACCGAGCCTCTACGACGAGGCCGCCGCAGCGCAGGCCTGGCCGCGCACGATCGCGTTCCTGCACCAGCACCTCGGTTAGCGCGGCAGGACGTCCAGCAACATCGGCGTCCACCGCTCGGCGCGCGGGCGCGACGCCCACCACACCCGCGTGTACAGGCGCAGCAGGAGCGACGGCCGGGCCGGACGTTCGGCGAGCACGCGGAGGCGGTGCTCGTCGGCGGCACGGCGCAGCTCGTCGGCGCGCACGTAGGCCAAGTGCCCGTACGGGTCGATCATGGCGACTCCTCGTCGTCGTGCTGCGGGTCGGGGCCGTCGTACGGACGGGCGAGCCAGCGGGCCAGGAACAGCCGCACCGGCCGGGATCCCGGCGGGCGCTGCGCCGGATCGGTGGTGCGCGACTCGTACCGCTTCGCGATGGCGAGCAGCTCGTCGCCGAGCGCGCGCGCCTCGTCGGCGGTGAGGTAGACGCTGGCCCCGTTGGAGCCGTTGACCTGCTGCCATTCCTCCGGCTCCCGCCCACCCCGCCGGAACGCGGCCTTCATCTGCTCGGCGGTGTGGTCGATGAACGTCTCGGTGAGGGCCTCGACGGCCAGCGCCCCCTCCTGGTCCATGCCCCTGCTGCTCCAGCTCTGGTTGCGCTGCAACAGCCGCCACGGCTTCTCCCGGCCGATGCCGTCGGCCGGCTCGACGAACCCGTACTTGGCGAGCATCCCCAGGTGGTACGAGCAGCTGGCGACGCTCTCCCCGGTGAGCTCGGCGCAACGGGTCGCAGTGGCGGTGTCGTCGATCGCGAGGATCTCCAGGATCGCCAGCCGCGTGGGGTGCGACATGGCGCGCAACCGCTGCGGCTCGGTGATCAGACCACTCTGCTCGGGCATGTGAGTCAACATACCTTGCTCAAGGAACCTTGAACAATACTCCTTGCGCAAGGTACCTGAAGTTGACTGGCGAGTAACTCCCAGATAGAGACAGCACATGCTGCTCTCGACGGTCCTGCAGTACGGCGACGATCCGATCCGCAACGCGGAGGTGGCGGTCGACCTGGAGAAAGCGGGTCTGGACGTCGTCTGGATCCCGGAGGCCTACAGCTACGACGCGGTCTCCCTGATGGGCTACCTGGCCGCGAAGACCGAGCGCGTGGAGATCGGCTCGGGCATCCTGCCGATCTACACCCGCACCCCCACCCTCACCGCGATGACCGCCGCCGGCCTGGACGCGCTCTCCAACGGGCGCGCGATCCTCGGCCTCGGCGCGTCCGGCCCGCAGGTCATCGAGGGCTTCCACGGCGTGCCCTACGACAAGCCGATCGGGCGCACCCGCGAGATCATCGACATCTGCCGCAAGGTGTGGCGCCGCGAACGACTCGAGCACGAGGGCCTCTACACGATCCCGCTGCCGCCCGAGCAGGGCACCGGACTGGGCAAGCCGCTGAAGCTGATCAACCACCCGAAGCGCGCCGACATCCCGATCTGGGTCGCGTCGCTGGGCGACAAGAACGTCGAGATGACCGCCGAGCTGGCCAACGGCTGGCTGCCGCACATCCTCATGCCCGAGAAGCAGGACGAGGTGTTCGGCGAGGCGCTGGCCCGCGGCCTGGCAAAGCGCGCCCCGGAGCTGGGCCCGCTGCAGATCACCGGCGGCGGCATCCTCGCCACCGACGAGGAGATGTTCGAGCCCGCCCGCCAGCTCGCCCGCGCCATGTTCGCGCTGTACATCGGCGGCATGGGGGCGCGCGGTCGCAACTTCTACAACACCGTCTTCGCCCGCCAGGGCTTCGCCGACGAGGCGAAGACGATCCAGGACCTGTACCTCGACGGCAAGAAGGAAGAGGCCGCGGCCGCCCTGCCGGCCGAGTTCCTCGACCGCGTCACGTTGATCGGCCCCGAGGGCCACGTGAAGGAGCGCATCGCCGCGCTGCGTGAGGCCGGCGTGACCCATCTGCACGTGAATCCGATCTCGACGAACGCGCAGCAGCTCATGGGCCGCGCAAAGGAGTGGATCTCCTGACTCCCAACCGGTGACGAAGGGGTCCTGTTCAACCACTCTCCGCGTCCAGTCACACTCTGCAGTGGACTGCGTCCGACACGGAAGTGGAGTGTGGGTTGCCCGACCTCGCTATCGAGGCGTCCGATCGGCCTTTGCGATCGGACCAGTACACCTACGTCGAGACCCACGCATGGTGGATGGGCACGTTCGGGCGGCACACCCATCTCACCGAGCATCGGGTGCGCCAATGGATCCCGGCGCGCGCTGATCGTGAGTGGCTGCTGGAACGCGAGCTGACGGGCGCCCAACGGTGGCTCGTCGGCTCCGCCGAGGAGGCCGCCGACGACGGCTTCGAGCTGCGCGACGTCGGTCCGATCGGGCGCTTCGTCGCCCGGCACGGCCGCTTCGTCCTGACCGGCGACGCCGGCGGCGAGTTCGAGGAGTTCGAGGCGGAGCCGCACTGCGCACCCGCCCCGCCGCGGCGGGGCAGCTGGCAGGCACCCACCCCGGGGTTCTTCGCCGAGCTGCCGCGCGACCCCGAGCGGCTGAGGTGCCGGCTCGTCGACGAGAACACCGGCAGCTGGTTCGGGCCGTTCGCCGCCGCGGTGAACGTGCTGCGCACCGCGCTGGTGCCGGCGACGCTGCGCTCGGCCATCTACACCGCGGTGCTCGGGCTGCCCCACGTCACCCGCCAGGACGGCGTGCCCGACATCGACGGGCGGCCGTGCATCGCCGTCGTGCACGACGCCGGCCGCACCCGCACCGAACTGCTCGTCACGCCGCGGGACGGCCAGTTCGCCGGTGAGCGCGACACGCTGCGCACCGATTCCCGGTTCGGCCTGCCGGCCGGCACGGTCATCAGCACGACCGCCGTCAACACCTCGACGGTGGACGGGCTGGGCGAGCACCCGGCCTGATCCGGCCCGGTGTGACCGAGCTTGCGAGGGCACCATTCGGCACAGCACCGCCGGGCACGGCGCGGGCGAGGAGGTGGTGTGACCCGTCGGTCACACCGGGCCGCGGCGCGGTACCGGGCGAATCCGGCGAGGGCTAACCTGGACTTCGTCCTCGGCGAACGACGATGCGATCCGATCAAGGCGGTCCTCAGCGTGTCCACCAGTAGTACCTCATCCGGTCCGGCAGCCGGCGGCGAAGCCGCGAGTACCTACGGCTCCGGTGGTCAGTTCGGCACCAACGAGTGGCTCGTCGAGGAGATGTACCAGCGCTTCCTCGACGACCCCGAGACGGTCGACCCGGCATGGCACGAGTTCTTCGCCGACTACCGACCCGACACCGACGATGCCGCCGAGGCGTCGAACGGTGCGGCGCCCGCCGAGCAGGCCGCCGATCCGTCGAGCAACGGCGCGGCATCGCCGACGCGCCCGGCCGCGGACCGGACGAGCGCGCAGCAGGTCGCGCCGAAGCCGGCCGCGCCGAAGACCGAGCCCAAGACCGAGCCCAAGGCAGAGCCCAAGGCCGCACCTGAACGCCCCCGCCCGGCCACGCCGTCGGCGCCGAGCGCCGCGAAGCCGGCCGCCGGCACGTCCTCGCAGGCAGCCCGCCCGGCCGCCGCCGAGCCCGGGGGCACCAGCACCCCGCTGCGCGGCGCCGCGAGCGCCGTCGTCAAGAACATGAACGCGTCGCTGTCGGTGCCGACGGCCACGAGCGTGCGGGCGGTGCCGGCCAAGCTGCTCGCCGACAACCGCGTCGTCATCAACAACCAGCTCAAGCGCACCCGCGGCGGCAAGATCAGCTTCACGCACATGATCGGCTACGCCGTTGTGAAGGCGCTGGCCCAGTTCCCGGTGATGAACCGGCACTTCGCCGAGGTCGACGGCAAGCCGACCGTCGTCCAGCCCGAGCACGTCAACCTGGGCCTGGCCATCGACCTGCCGGGCAAGAACGGGCAGCGCTCGCTCGTCGTCGTCTCGATCAAGGCGTGCGAGGGCCTCAACTTCGCGCAGTTCTGGGCCTCCTACGAGGACATCGTGCGCAAGGCGCGCTCCGGCAGTCTCACCGCCGAGGACTTCGCCGGCACCACGATCAGCCTCACCAACCCCGGCACCCTGGGCACCAACCACTCGGTGCCCCGGCTGATGACCGGCCAGGGCACGATCGTCGGCGTCGGTGCGATGGAGTACCCGGCCGAGTTCCAGGGCGCGAGCTCGGAGCGCCTGGCCGACATGGGCATCAGCAAGATCATCACGCTGACGTCCACCTACGACCACCGGATCATCCAGGGCGCCGAGTCCGGCGACTTCCTGCGCCGCGTGCACGCGCTGCTCCTGGGCGAGGACGGCTTCTACGAGGAGATCTTCCGCTCGCTGCGGGTCCCGTACGAGCCCATCCGCTGGGTGCAGGACATCCCGGAAGGCGCGGTCGACAAGACGGCCCGCGTCATCGAGGTGATCGACGCGCACCGCACCCGCGGGCACCTGATGGCCGACACCGACCCGCTGAACTACCGCCAGCGGCGCCACCCCGACCTCGACATCCTCTCCCACGGCCTCACGCTGTGGGACCTCGACCGCGAGTTCGCCGTCGGCGGGTTCGCCGGCAAGCAGCGGATGAAGCTGCGCGACGTGCTCGGCGTGCTGCGCGACGCGTACTGCCGCACGATCGGCACCGAGTACATGCACATCGCCGACCCGCAGCAGCGCGCCTGGCTGCAGGAGCGGATCGAGGTGCCGCACCAGAAGCCCAACCAGGCGGAGCAGAAGTACATCCTGTCGAAGCTCAACGCCGCCGAGGCGTTCGAGACCTTCCTGCAGACCAAGTACGTCGGCCAGAAGCGGTTCTCCCTGGAGGGCGGCGAGACCGTCATCCCGCTGCTCGACGCCGTGCTCGACACCGCCGCCGCGCACGAGCTCGACGAGGTCGTCATCGGCATGCCGCACCGCGGCCGGCTCAACGTGCTCGCCAACATCGTGGGCAAGCCGATCAGCCAGATCTTCCGCGAGTTCGAGGGCAACCTCGACCCCGGTCAGGCGCACGGCTCCGGCGACGTGAAGTACCACCTGGGCGCGGAGGGCAAGTACTTCCGCATGTTCGGCGACGGCGAGACCGTGGTGTCGCTGGCGTCCAACCCGTCGCACCTCGAGGCCGTCGACCCGGTGCTGGAAGGCATCGTGCGGGCCAAGCAGGACCTGCTCGACAAGGGCGACGGCGGCTTCACCGTGCTGCCGCTGATGATGCACGGCGACGCCGCGTTCGCCGGCCAGGGCGTGGTCGCCGAGACGCTGAACCTCGCGAAGCTGCGCGGCTACCGCACCGGCGG
Organism: uncultured Actinomycetota bacterium; assembly: GCA_963727745.1. Classification (GTDB taxonomy): domain Bacteria; phylum Actinomycetota; class Actinomycetes; order Mycobacteriales; family Pseudonocardiaceae; genus Pseudonocardia. Next base: position 881,483 of record CAVSHL010000013.1, on the reverse strand, counting down.
CACCGTCCACGTCGTGGTCAACAACCAGGTCGGGTTCACCACCGCGCCGGAGCACTCGCGCTCGTCGCAGTACAGCACCGACGTCGCGAAGATGATCGACGCGCCGGTGTTCCACGTGAACGGCGACGACCCGGAGGCGTGCGTCTGGGTGGCCAAGCTCGCGGTCGAGTACCGCGAGAAGTGGCACAACGACGTCGTCATCGACATGGTCTGCTACCGGCGCCGCGGCCACAACGAGGGCGACGACCCGTCGATGACCCAGCCGTCGATGTACGACATCATCGACGCCAAACGCAGCGTCCGGAAGATCTACACCGAGTCGCTGATCGGCCGTGGCGACATCTCCATGGAGGAGGCCGAGCACGCGCTGCGCGACTTCTCCAACCAGCTCGAGCACGTGTTCAACGAGGTCCGCGAGCTGGAGAAGACCCCGCCGCGGCCGAGCCCGTCGGTCGAGCAGGAGCAGTCCATCCCGGCCGACCTCGACACATCGGTGTCGATCGAGACGCTGCACCGCATCGGCGACGCGCACGTCGAGCTGCCCGAGGGCTTCACGGTGCACCAGCGCGTGAAGCCGGTGCTGCAGCGGCGCCTCACCGCCTCCCGCGAGGGCAACATCGACTGGGCGTTCGCCGAGCTGATCGCGCTGGGCTCGCTGGTGATGGACGGCAAGATGGTCCGGATCTCCGGCCAGGACACCCGTCGCGGCACCTTCGTGCAGCGCCACTCGGTGATCATCGACCGGAAGACCGGCACGGAGTACGTCCCGCTGCGCAACCTCTCACCCGAGCAGGAGCGGTTCCTGCCCTACGACTCCGCGCTGTCGGAGTTCGCGGCGCTCGGCTTCGAGTACGGCTACTCGGTGGCCAACGCCAGCGCGTTCGTGGCGTGGGAGGCCCAGTTCGGCGACTTCGTCAACGGGGCGCAGTCGATCATCGACGAGTTCATCTCGTCCGGCGAGGCGAAGTGGGGCCAGACCTCCGACGTCGCGCTGCTGCTGCCGCACGGCCTGGAGGGCCAGGGCCCCGACCACAGCTCGGGCCGCATCGAGCGGTTCCTGCAGCTGTGCGCCGAGGGCTCGATGACGGTCGCGCTGCCGACCGAGCCGGCCAACTACTTCCACCTGCTGCGCCGGCACGCCCTCGACGGCATCTCCCGTCCGCTCATCGTGTTCACGCCGAAGTGGATGCTGCGGGCCAAGCAGGTCGTCAGCCCGATCGCCGACTTCACCGGCGGCCGGTTCCGGCACGTCATCGACGACCCGCGCTACCGCGACCTGGACTCGCCCGCCCGCCAGGTGCAGTCCGTCCTCCTCTGCTCCGGCAAGATCTACTACGAGCTGGCTGCCGCCCGCGACAAGCGCGAGATCGACGACGTCGCGATCGTCCGGCTCGAGCAGCTCTACCCGATCGCCGACCGGCAGATCGCGGCCGTCCTCGACCGGTACCCCAACGCGGAGGACGTCCGCTGGGTGCAGGAGGAGCCGGCCAACCAGGGCGCCTGGCCGTTCCTCGGCCTGGAGCTGCCGCAGAAGCTGCCCCGGCTCGTCGGCATCAAGCGCATCTCCCGGCGCCGCATGGCCGCCCCGGCCCCCGGCTCGTCCAAGGTGCACGAGGTGGAGCAGGCGGCCCTGATCGAGGCAGCCTTCGAGCGCGACGAGTAGCCACCGCACACATCGCCGGGCCCGTTCACACACGTTCGAACGTGTGTGAACGGGCCCGCGCGTGTGTGCGGTCAGCGCTGCGTCATACCGCGGAGTCCGGCGGCCAGGTGGTCGCGGACCTCGGCGAGCGCGCGCAGGCGCGCGTCGAGCACGTCCAGGCGTCGCTGCGCCACTGCGACGAGCGCCGGCGCCGGCTCCGCGCTGCGACCGCTCAGGTCGCCGTCGAGGCAGCAGCGGAACTGGGCGACGTCCTCCAGCGTGAGACCGTGGTCGAGCAGGTATCGGATGCTGCGCACCCGTGCCACCGCCTCGTCGGCGTAGTCGCGGTAGCCGTTGGGGAGGCGTCGGGCCTGCAGCAGCCCCTGTTCCTCGTAGAACCGCAGTGCCCGTGTCGTCGCACCGGTGGCCCGGGCCAACTCGCCGATCCGCACACCCGGGACGCTACTGCGGCGCTCAGCCGACCACGGCGCCGCCGTCCACCGGCAACACCACTCCGGTCGTGTAGGCGGCCCCAGGCTGGGCCAGCGCGACGATCCAGAACGCCACCTCTGCGGGCTCCCCGATCCGGCCGAGCGGAACGTGCGCGATCAGCCTGCGGCGCAGCACCTCGTTCTCCTCGACGGTCAAGCCCTGGTGGTGCCCGATCGGGGTCGCCACCGGCCCGGGCGCGACGGCGACCACGCGCACCCCGCGCGGCGCGAACTGGACGGCCCAGGAACGGGTGAGCGCCTCCAGCGCGCTCTTGCCCGCCGCGTAGAGCGTGGCGTCGGGCAGGGGCCAGCCGCGCTGCCCGATCGAGGTGCTGACGTTGACCACCAGACCCGACGTGGCGACGAGGTGCGGCAGGGCCGCTTCCGTGAGGTACATCGGTGCCAGCAGGTTCGTCGCCAGCATGTCCTCGGCGGCGGCCCGCGCGAGGTGCCCGTCGACGGCCCGGCGAACGACGGCTGCGTTGTTCACGAGCACGTCGATCCGGCCGAACTCGGTCATGGCCGCCCGTACGACCAGCTCGGGCGCCTCAGGTGCCGCGATGTCCACGGTGAGTACGCGCATCTCCGGCCGGTCCCGCCCGGTCTCGGTCAGGCTGCTGGCTGTGCGGCCCACGACCAGCACGTGCGCGCCCTGCTCCGCGAAGGCGCGGGCCGTAGCCCGGCCGATGCCGGTGCCGCCGCCGGTCACGATCACGGCCTTGCCGGCCAACTGCGTCGTCGTCATGACGCCCGACCGTAAGCATTGCCGCGGACGTCAAGGTCAAGTCATCGGCCGCTACCGCTTCTGCCACCGGCCCGCGAACTCCCCCGGCTGCGGGGCGGGCCCGGGTAGCGGCTCGTGCCGCGGCGGCCTGCGCAGCGCGTCCAGCAGCAGGGCCAGGTAGCGCGCGCGCAGCTCGGACGTGCGCGCCTCGTCCGGCCCGCGCACCGTCGCGAGCTGCTCGAAGATCAGCCCGAGGTCCTGCGTCACGATGTCGGGGCGGATGACGCTGGCGTCGAGCGCGCGTTCCACGATCGCGCTGGAGAGCTCGCCCGAGCGGCGGGCCTGCGCCTGCAGTTCCTCGGTGGGCGTGAAGGTGCCGGCGAGCGACATCGTCAGCGAGTGCGTGTCGGCCTCGACGATGCCGGCCACGAACTGCGCGAACGCGTCCCACGGGTCGTCGACGGCGAGTGCCTTCTCCGCGACGGCGATGTAGGTGAGCAGGCCGTCGTGGCAGAGCCTGCGCAGCAGGTCCTCCTTGCTGCCGTGCCGGCGGTAGAGGGCGCTGATGCCCACGCCGGCGCGCTCGGCCACAGCCGCGATGGGCGCGTCCGGGTCGGCGACGAAGACCGCGCGGGCGGCTTCGAGGATCAGTGAGTCGTTGCGGGCGGCCTGTGCGCGGCGCCCGTTCATCGGCGTGGCCATGCGTCCACGATAGCACTTGACCGGAACGTTCTGTTCCGATAACTTAGTTGCAGAACAGTTCATTCCGTTCCAAGGAGTCGAGATGACCTTGACAGTCGAGATGACGACGACCACCCAGGCGCCCCGCGCCACGAACCGGACGCTGGGCTTCTCCGCCGTTCTCGCCATGTCGGTCATGGAGCTGCTGGACTCGACGGTCGTCTCCGTCGCAGCCCCGACGATCCGCGCCGACCTCGGTGGCTCCTACTCCCTGATGCAGTGGCTCTCGGTGGGCTACACGCTGGCGATGGCCACGCTGCTGCTCGTGGGCGGCCGCCTCGGCGACGTGGTCGGGCGCCGCCGCATGATGCTGAGCGGTGTCGCCGGATTCACCGCCGCATCGCTGATCTGCGCGGTGGCCGGGACACCCGAGGTGCTGCTGGGCGGCCGGCTGCTGCAGGGCGCGGCCGCAGCGCTGATGATCCCGCAGGCGTTCGGGCTGATCCGCGACATGTTCCCGCCCGCCGACGTGCCGAAGGCGCTCGCCGCGCTCGGCCCGGTGATGGGCATCGGCGCGCTGCTGGGCCCGGTGGTCGGCGGCCTGCTGGTGGAGGCCGACCTGTTCGGCACCGGCTGGCGCGCGATCTTCCTCATCAACGTGCCGATCGGGCTCGCCGCGATCGCCGTCGCCCGCCGCCACATCCCCGCCGTCGCCCCGAGCGCACCGGGCGCCCGGATCGACATCATCGGCGCGCTCATCGCCGCCGCCGGCGCCGCACTGCTGATCTTCCCGCTGGTCCAGGGCGCCGAGCACGGCTGGCCGTCCTACTCGATCCCGATGATCCTCGCCGCGGTGCTGGCGTTCGCGATCTTCGGCCGTCGACAGGTGCAGCTGGTCCGCGCCGGCCGCGCCCCGCTCGTCCAGCCCAGCATCTTCCGCCACCGCGCCTACGTCGCCGGCGCCGCGTTCGCCGTCTGCTTCCTCGCCGCCATGGGCGCGCTGTTCACGATCGGCGTGATGCTGCAGATCGGCCTCGGCTTCAGCCCGCTCGCGTCCTGCCTGGTGATGGCGCCGTGGGCGCTGGGTGCCGCGCTCGGCTCCGGGGTGAGCGGTGCGCTGATGGCGAAGCACGGCCGGCGCATCCTGCACGTCGGACTCGTCATGATGGCGGCCGGCATCCTCGGCCTGACCGCGGTGTACCAGCTCGCCGGCACCGACCTCGGCTTCGTCGACCTGCTCCCGGCCGTCACCGTCGGCGGGTTCGGGATGGGCATGATCTTCGTGCCGCTCTACGACATCATCCTGGCCGGCGTCGACGGCAGCGAGATGGGCTCGGCCACCGGGGTGCTGAAGTCGATCGACCAGATCGGCACCACGCTCGGCGTCGCCGTCCTCGGCACGGTGTTCTTCCTGACGCTCGGCGCGACGCCCACGCCGGAGTCGGCCCTGCAGGCCGGCACGGTCACGGCGTTCGGCGCGGTCGCCGTCCTGGTGGTGGCGTTCGGGATCGGCTTCCTCCTCCCCAAGCACGCCCGCCCGCACAGCTGAGGCTCAGCCCCTCCGGGCACCCGTACGTCAGCAAAGCCACTTTCAGGACGGATTCCGTCCTGAAAGTGGCTTTGCTGACGTTGGAGTGCACCCCGGATAACCTGGCTCCCGTGTACTTCACCGACCGCGGCATCGAGGAGCTGGTCGCCCGCCGGGGCGAAGAGGAAGTGACGATCGAGTGGCTCGCCGACCGCCTGCGCGCCTTCGTCGACGCCAACCCCGCCTTCGAGGACTCGGTCGAGCGCCTCGCCAGCTTCCTGGCCCGCGACGACGCGTTCGACGAGGACTGACCCCACCGCCGCCCGCGAGTTGGCCATCCCAGCAGGGCGAGTTGGCCATCTCGACAGGGCGAGTTGGCCGGACGGGCAGGGCGTTCCGCCCGCCGAGATGGCCGACTCACCCTGTCGAGATGGCCAACTCGCGCGACGCGACGGGGGCTTCAGCGGCCAGGGAGTCTGAACCTCCGGCGGACTGCCGCCAGCAGGATCTCGAGGGTGTCGGCCACGGCCGCGTCGTGCGCCTCGATGTCGACGGCGCGGGCGCGCGGATCCGGCCCGGGTTTGGGCCGCAGCTTCATCCACGACTCCGGCCACAGCACCTCGAGGGCGAACTCCCAGTGCAGGTCGACGACGAAGCGGGTGAGGGCGGCGCGCGAGCCGGCCTGTTCGACGGCGCGGTCGAGGTCGACGAGTGCGGCGCGCAGGGTGATGGCGCGTTCGGTGTCGCGGGTACGCAGGTCGTCGGCGACGGCGTCGAGCCGGGCGATGACCGCGCGGTAGTCCTCGGCGGCGGTCATGGCAGCTCCGGGACGATGACGACGCGGGGATCGGAGTGCTGGCTTCGGTCGAAGAAGAGCCCGCGGCCAGGCCTGGACGACCAGTCGACGCCGTACGACGGAGCGAGGGTGCCGAGGTCGTTGCCCTGGACGTCGAGGGCGACCCAGGCGCCGAGGTCGTCGGGGCTGGCGTTCATGGTGAGCAGGCTGCGCAGTCGGGCGACGCTGCGCCACCACCCGATGACGTGGATGCCGACCTCCGGCCCGAACCGCAGCACCCGCTGCAGCGCCTCGGTGCCGCTGCGGCCGAGGAGGGCGTCGGCGGCGTCGGCCCCGTAGAGGACGACGAGCGTGGCGCGCCGCTCGGCGCCCTGCTGGCGGGCGAGGACCTCCGCAGCGAGGGCACTGATGCGGTCGGCGATCCCGGCGAGTCCGACGATCTCGCCGCCGCGCGCCAGCCGCGTGGCCGCCTCGACGGCCACGTCGACGAGCGGCGCCACGACGAGGTCGATGGGGTCGGGCCCCCGCAGCGCGGACGTGGCCGCAGCACCGATGACCCGCAGCGCGTCGCGTGGGTCGCTGCCCAGCACGCCGAGGTTGCGGCCGGGCGCGTCGGGCAGCGGCGCGGCGGCGGGGGTGCCCTCGACGTCGATGAACTGGCCGACGAGCGCCTGCGGGACGGTGGTGGTGGGCAGGTCTGCGAGCAGGTCGTCGAGGCGCGGCGATCGGCTGCCGTCGAAGAGCCGTGGCGCGGGGCGACCTTCGGCGTAGGCCGCGTACAGGACGCTCTGGACCTCGTCGACGGAGCCCCGCCCGGTGGCGTCGGGGATGCGGACGATCTCGTTGCCGGGCCGGATCCCCGACTCGTGGTTGATCACGGCGTGCCAGCGCGGGAGGTCGAGCGCGACGTCGTTGAGCTCGGCGAGCACCTTCCGGGCGCGCGGCAGGGCGATGCGCAGCACGAACTGCTCGAAGATGGCCGAGCGGCCCCAGAACGCCTCGATGCCGGACACGTCCTGGCTGGCCAGTACCAGGTGGATGCCTTGCGAGCGGCCGCGCCGGGCGACGTCCTCGAGCAGCTGCAACGCGGTGCGCGTGACGGCGTCGCGCTCGTTGAACAGGTACTGGAACTCGTCGATGACGGCGACGATCCGCGGCCAGCGCCCCTTCGGATCGGCCTCGCGCAGTTCCTCCAGCTTGGTGACCTCGTGGGCCTTCGCGACCTCGGAGCGGCGGCGCATCTCGTCGGCGAGGAACTGCAACAGCGCGAGTCCGAACTCGCGGTCGGTGTTGATGTTGACGCCGACGAGCCGGGCGTGCGGCAGCCAGGTGCGGTCCTTGCGGCCGGGCGCGAACTGTGCAAAGGAGACGCCCTCCTTGAAGTCGAGGAGGTAGAACTCCAGCTCGTCGGGGCCGTAGCGGGCGGCCAGCGAGCCGATCATGGTGAGCAGCAGGTTGGTCTTGCCGGTGCCGCTGGGGCCGCCGATGAGCGCGTGCGGGGACGCGTCGGCGAGCGTGAGATCGGTCTGCAGCACGTCGGCGAACCCGATGGGCGCCCGCAGGCCGCTCCGCGACGATTCCTTGCCCCAGTCCTGCCGATCATCGGGGAGGAGGTCGCGGAAGGCGCTGACCCGCTCGCGCCACTTCACGTGTTCCTCGCCGATCGCCTGGCAGGCGGCCGCGACGCCCTTGGCCGGCAGCGGCGGATCGAGCGCGACGGTGACGTGCTGCCCGGTGAGCGACGTGCGCGTCGTGCCGTCGCGCAGGCGCACGATCTCGGTGCCCGGGTTGGCCCGCGCCGGTACGTCGACGAGCACGAGGTGGACGCCGCAGGCGGGTCCGCCGCGGGCGATGCGCTGCAGCTGGGCGTACTCGTCGTCGGGCAGGGCCTGGTGGTCGCCCATGAGGACCGCGATGACCCACGGCTCGTGCCGCTTGCCGGTGGCGGCGCCCAGCGCCTGCAGCGACGGGTGGCCGTCGACGAGCAGCCGGGTGTGGATGCGCCGGATGCGGTCGGAGAGCTGGTCGAGCAGGGCGGCGAGCCGGCCGGGATGGTGCACCGTGAGCAGGTCTGTGCGCGTGAGTGGATAGAGGCCGGGCAGCGCGCCGGCGAGTTGGCCGGTGTCCCACACGTGGACGGCGACGAGGCCGGGGCGGAAGTGCGAGAGCACCCGCACGAGGAGGTTCTCCACGAGCGCCTCGGCCTCGCCGCGCCGCTCGGGATCGGCGCTGATCTGCAGGTGGGCCTCGTCGAGCAGCGGGACAGCGACGTCGAACGGGGCGCCGCTGCCGCCGACGCGCCCGGCGCCGATGCGCCACAGACCGGGCACGACGCCGCCCACGGCCTCGGCCTTGCCGAACTCCCCCAGCCACTCGCCGGGCGGGCGCCCGGCCGCCCCGGGTGCGGCGCTGCCGACGATCCCGTCGAGCTCCTGTGGGCCGTCGGCGAGCCAGGTGCCCAGCACGGCGTCGGTCTCGGCGGTGACACCGTCGACCATGCGGCCGAGGCGTCGGTGGCCGGGCGCGAGCACGCGGGCCAGCCCCGGCTCGGAGCGGGCGGCCGAGAGCCCCTTCTCTCGCAGCCACAGCTCGGCGAGCGCGGTGATGCGGACGTGGTCGGCGGCGTCCTGGACCCCGTCGGCGGCACCGAGCGCGCGCCCGACCGCGGAGCAGAAGTTGTCGAAGGCGGCGGCGATCTCCTGCTGTCGCCGGTTGCGGCCTCGCGCCACTAGGTTCTCCCGGCGGTCACAGCCGGGCCGCGACGCCTTCTGCGGCGGTGATCGCGGCCTGGACGGCCCGCTGGGCGTCGCGGATGGCTTCCATCGCCTGGCCGTAGACCCCGAGGGCCTCCGAGGCGTCGGCTTGCGGGGTGCCTGCGACGGCGGCTTGCAGCTGACCACGGGCCTGTTCGAGCTGGGCGACGGCCTGCTGCAGGAGCCCGTTGGTGTCCTGGGCGGTGTCGTTGGAGCCCCGGATCCCTGCCGCCGCGTCGCCGATGCTGCTGTCGCTCATGTGCTGGCTCCGTTGGGGATCGTGCGGTGCGTACCGGCCAAATCTACCCGCGAGCGCACACTTCGTACTCGCCCGTACCCGGCGCGTCTAGATCATCGCGACGAGCATCCCGGACATGGCGACGGCACTGACGAGGTGGGCTCCCGCGACGGTGCGCGAGTGCCCGGCGCGGGCGACGCGGAAGCGATCGACGCAGCGCAGGCCGTGCCAGGCGAAGTAGCCGGCGGCGACGAGCGCGACGACCGACACCATGCCGAGCCCTGCGCCGTGCGCGCCGTGCCCGACCAGCATGAACACCATCGCCGCGCTGCAGAGGAGGTGGTGCGCGGCGTCCGCCTCGGCACCGAGCGCCCGGTCGCGGGCCGCGAGCAGGACGGTCCACGCCGCGCAGCCGCCGAACACGGCGATCCACACGGGCAGCGGCACCGGATCGCCGAGCGGCGAGAGCATCGCGGCCATGCCGAACGCGGCGGCGGCCGAGGACATCTCACCGACCCGTCCGGCGGGCACGGTGAGCAGCCGGTGCAGGTGCAGCAGGCCCACGACCAGGCAGCCGATCGCCGCTGCCCCCGCGAACCACGCCACCCGATGACGATAGGTCGGTGAACGACGATTCATCCATACGGGCCGGGGGTAGCAATCGGCGTACGGCCGACCGGGCCGGCCGCGTCGCAGTTCGTTGAGCAAGGGCAAAAGGTCGCTCACCAAGATCGACCAGCGACCATTTGCCCTTGATCGACGCAATCTCGTCGGCCCTCGCCCACCCTTCGCGGCAGGATCAGATCCATGCGGCATCTCGTGCGGATCGGCAACGCGCGGCTCGAGTGGCAGGAGGCGCCGGATCCGGTGTGCGGCCCCGGCGACGCGATCATCGCGCCGCTGGCCGTGGCGCGCTGCGATCTCGACCCGGCGATGGCGGCAGTCGAGATCTTCCCGGGCCCGTACCCGGTCGGCCACGAGGTCGCGGGGGACGTGCTCGCCGTGGGCGAGGCGGTGGCGCGGTTCCGGCCGGGTGACCGGGTCGTGGTGCCGTTCCAGGTCAGCTGCGGCACCTGCGGCCCGTGCCGCGACCGGCGGTTCGCGGCCTGCGCGACGCACCGTGCACGAGCCGGCGCGGCGTTCGGGTTCGGCGAGTCCGGCGGTGGGCACGGCGGCGCCGTGGCCGATCAGCTGCTCGTGCCGGCCGCCGACCACATGCTGCACCCGGCGCCGGAGGGCATCGATCCCGTCGTCCTGTGCACGCTGCCGGACAACGTCCTCGACGCCTACCGCGCCGTCGGGCCGCCGCTGACCCAGCGGCCGGGCGCCGACGTCACCATCGTCGGCGGGGACGGGCCGTCGATCGGGCTGTACGCCGTCGGTTGGGCGGTCGCGCTCGGCGCGGGCCGCGTCCGCTACGTCGACCGCGATCCGGCCCGGCTCGCGCAGGCGGCCCGGCTCGGCGCCGACGCCGTGTCGCAGCCGGACGAGTGGCCCGCGCGGTTCGGGCGGGCCGCGATCACCGTCGGGAACTCCGTCGATCCCGCCGGGCTCGAGTGCGTGCTGCGCTCCACCGACGACTACGGCGTCTGCACGCTCACGGCGATCCTGTTCCAGCCCGTCGCGCTGCCGTTGCTGGCGCTCTACACGCGCGGGATCACGCTGGAGATCGGCCGCGCCGACTCGCGCCACCACCTCGCCACGGTGCTGCGGCTGGTGGCGGCCGGGCGCTTCGATCCGGGGGCCGTCGAACCGACGGTCGTGCCCTTCGCCGACGCCGACGCGGAGTGGCTGCGACCGGCGACGAAGCTCGTGCTGCGCAGGTGACCGTCCGGCTACCGGACGCGATCTTCAGGTGACAGCGAGATGTCCCTCGCGATGGGGTCTTGCCCCGCGACCCCCACACGTTCGAAGGTGTCCTCTTCCCCACGAGGAGGGCGAGCGGCGATGGCGCAAGTGGTACGGGCGGCGTTGGTGCAGACCAAGTGGACGGGTGACACCGCGTCCATGGTCGATGTGCACGAGAAGTACGCCCGCGAGGCAGCCGAGCAGGGCGCGCAGATCATGGGTTTCCAGGAGGTCTTCAACGCGCCCTACTTCTGCCAGGTGCAGGAAGCGGAGCACTACAAGTGGGCCGAGCCGGTGCCGGGCGGCCCCACCACCCAGCGCATGGCGGCGTTGGCGAAGGAGCTGGGCATCGTGCTCGTGGTGCCCGTCTACGAGCTGGAGAGCTCGGGCTTCTACTACAACACCGCGGCCGTGATCGACGCCGACGGCACCGTGCTCGGCAAGTACCGCAAGCACCACATCCCGCAGGTCAAGGGCTTCTGGGAGAAGTTCTACTTCAAGCCGGGCAACCTCGGCTGGCCGGTGTTCGACACCGCTGTGGGCAAGGTCGGGGTCTACATCTGCTACGACCGGCACTTCCCGGAGGGCTGGCGCGCGCTCGGCCTGGCCGGCGCGCAGATCGTCTACAACCCCAGCGCCACCAGCCGCGGGCTCTCGTCGTACCTGTGGCAGTTGGAGCAGCCCGCCGCGGCCGTCGCGAACGAGTACTTCGTGGCCGCGATCAACCGGGTCGGTGTTGAGGAGTACGGCGACAACGACTTCTACGGCACCAGCTACTTCGTCGACCCGCGCGGGCAGTTCGTGGGCGATGTCGCGAGCGGGCACGACGAGGAGCTGGTCGTCCGTGATCTGGACATGGGTCTGATCGACGAGGTGCGCCAGCAGTGGGCGTTCTACCGGGACCGCCGGCCCGACGCGTACGGATCGCTGACGGAGGCGTGATGTCGAAAGAGCTGTTGGCCCGCACGAGGGCGGTGTTGCCCTCGTGGCTCGCGATCTACTACGAGGACCCGATCGAGATCGAGCGCGGCGAGGGCCGTCGCGTGTGGGACACCGATGGGCAGTCCTACCTGGACTTCTTCGGCGGCATCCTCACCACGATGACCGAGCACGCGCTGCCGGAGGTCACCAAGGCCGTCGCGGAGCAGGCGGGCCGGATCATCCACAGCTCCACGCTCTACCTGAACACCCCGATGGTGGAGCTGGCGGAGCAGATCGCGACGGTCTCCGGGGTGGGTGGGGCCGACGATCCGGCGAAGGTCTTCCTCACGACGTCGGGCACGGAGGCCAACGACACGGCGTTGCTGCTGGCCAGCTCGCTGCGCCGGTCGAACCAGATCCTGGCCATGCGCAACAGCTACCACGGCCGTTCGTTCTCGACCGTCGCGATCACCGGCAACAGGTCGTGGTCGCCGACCACGCTGTCGCCGTTCCAGGTCTTCTACGTGCACGGCGGGCAGCGCTACCGCTCGCCGTTCGCGCACCTGCCCGACGGCGAGTTCATCGCCGCCTGCGTCGCGGACCTGAAGGAGGTGCTCGACCAGACCGGCGACGTGGCCGCGCTGATCGCCGAGCCGATCCAGGGCGTCGGCGGCTTCACCTCGCCGCCCGACGGGCTGTACGGCGCGTTCGCCGAGGTGCTGCGCGAGCGCGGCATCCTGTGGATCGCCGACGAGGTGCAGACCGGCTGGGGCCGCACCGGCGACCACTTCTGGGGTTGGCAGGCCCATGGTGCGACGCCCGACATCGTCACGTTCGCCAAGGGCATCGCGAACGGGATGTCGATGGGCGGGGTGATCGCGCCGGCGTCGATCATGGACTCGCTGGGCGCCAACTCGATCTCGACGTTCGGCGGCTCGCCGATCACGTCGGCCGGCGCGCTGGCGAACCTGCGCTACCTGCTGGACAACCGGCTGCAGGCCAACGCGGCCCGCCAAGGGCCGCCGCTGTTCGAGGGGCTGCGCTCGATCGGCAGTCCGATCATCGGCGAGGTCCGTGGCAAGGGCCTGATGATCGGCGTCGACATCGTGCGACCGGGCACCACCGAACCCGATGCCGCGGCGGCCACAGCCGTGCTGGAGGCGGCAAAGCGGCACGGCGTGCTGATCGGCAAGGGCGGGCTGCACGGCAACGTCCTGCGCATCGCTCCCCCGCTCACCCTGACCGCCGACGAGGCCGCCGAAGGGCTGCAGGCGCTGGTGGCATCGATAGAGGAGGTCACCCCGTGAGTCGCACGTTGATCACGAACGGCCTGGTGATCACGGCGTCGGACGAGCTGAACGTCGACGTCCTCGTCGAGGACGACAAGGTCGTCGCGCTCGGGACCGGCCAGAGCTGGACCGCGGACACCGTCATCGACGCCGCGGGCAAGTACGTCGTGCCCGGCGGCGTGGACGCGCACACGCACATGGAGATGCCGTTCGGCGGCACGCAAGCGGCCGACACGTTCGAGACCGGCACCCGCGCCGCGGCCTGGGGCGGCACCACGACGATCGTCGACTTCGCCATCCAGAGCATGGGCGGCTCGCTGCGCGAGGGCCTCGACGCCTGGCACGCCAAGGCCGAGGGCAACTGCGCCATCGACTACGCGTTCCACATGATCGTCGCGGACGTCAACGACGCGTCGCTCAAGGAGATGGAGGCGCTCGTCGGCGAGGGCGTGACCAGCTTCAAGCTGTTCATGGCCTACCCGGGCGTGTTCTACAGCGACGACGGGAAGATCCTCCGCGCGCTGCAGAAGGGCGCCGAGACCGGCGGCCTGACGATGATGCACGCCGAGAACGGCATCGCCATCGACGTGCTGATCGAGCAGGCGCTCGCCCGCGGCAACACCGACCCGCGCTACCACGGCGAGGTGCGGCACGCCCTGCTGGAGGCCGAGGCCACGCACCGCGCGATCAAGCTCGCGCAGGTGGCCGGCGCGCCGATCTACATCGTCCACCTGTCGGCGGCGCAGGCGCTGGCGCAGGTGCAGGCCGCCCGTGACGAGGGTTTCAACGCGTTCGCCGAGACCTGCCCGCAGTACTTGTTCCTGTCCACCGACGACCTCGCGCGGCCGGGCTTCGAGGGCGCCAAGTACGTATGCTCCACGCCGCTGCGGCCGGCGGAGCACCAGGCGGCGCTGTGGCGCGGCCTGCGCACCGACGATCTCTCGGTCGTCTCCACCGACCACTGCCCGTTCTGCTTCAAGGGGCAGAAGGAGATGGGCGTCGGCGACTTCTCGAAGATCCCGAACGGGCTGCCGGGCGTCGAGACCCGGATGGACCTGCTGCACCAGGGCGTCGTCGAGGGCCACATCTCGCGCAAGCGCTGGATCGAGATCGCCAGCGCCACGCCGGCGAAGATGTTCGGCCTCTACCCGCGCAAGGGCACCATCGCGCCCGGCGCGGACGCCGACATCGTCATCTACGACCCGACCGCCACTCAGGTGCACTCGGCGTCCACGCACCACATGGCCGTCGACTACTCCTGCTACGAGGGCCGCGAGACGACGGGCCGCGTGGAGACGGTGCTCTCCCGCGGCAAGGTGCTGATCAGCGGCGGCGAGTACCACGGCAAACCCGGTGACGGCGCGTACCTCAAGCGCGACACGTGCCAGTACCTGCGATGACCTCACACACCGAGTGCGGACGTCACACATGCTGCAGCGTGTGTGACGTCCCCACTGCGTGTGTGACGTCGACATCTGGAGGCTGATCCATGGACATCGGGCTCGTGTTGCAGACCGATCCACCTGCCTCGGCCGTGGTCGAGCTCATGGTGCGCGGGGAGCAGCTGGGGTTCAGCCACGGCTGGACGTTCGACTCGCACGTGCTCTGGCAGGAGCCGTACGTGATCTATCCGCGGATCCTCGAACGCACCGAGCGCATGATCGTCGGGCCGATGGTGACCAACCCCGGCACGCGCGACTGGACGGTCATCGCGTCGCTGCACGCCACGCTCAACGACATGTTCGGCAACCGCACGATCTGCGGCATCGGCCGCGGCGACTCCGCGATGCGGGTGCAGGGCCGGCCGCCGACCACGCTCGCGCGGCTCGAGGAGTCGATGCACGTCATCCGCGAGCTGGCCGAGGGTCGCGCGATCGATCTGGGCGGTACCGAGGTCAAGATCCCGTGGGTGCCTTCCGGTGCGCAGCTGCCGGTGTGGATGGCGGGGTACGGCCCGAAGGCGCTGGACCTGGTCGGCCGCGCCGCCGACGGGTTCATCCTGCAGCTCGCCGATCCGTACCTCGTGGAGTGGACGGTCAAGACCGTGCGGGCCGCCGCTGCGGCCGCCGGCCGCCCCTCACCGACGATCTGCGTCGCGGCCCCCGCGTACGTGAGCGACGATCTGGAGCACGCCCGCGACCAGTGCCGCTGGTTCGGCGGCATGGTCGGCAACCACGTCGCCGACCTGGTGACGCGCTACGGCTCGGAGTCCTCGGCGGTGCCGGCCGAGCTGACCGGCTACATCAAGGGGCGCGACGGCTACGACTACTCCCACCACGGCCGGGCCGACAACACGTCCACGAACTTCGTGCCGGACGAGGTGGTGGACCGCTTCTGCCTCCTCGGCCCGGCATCGGTGCAGCTCGAACGGCTCGCCGGGCTCGCGGAGCTGGGCGTGGACCAGTTCGCCGTCTACGCCATGCACGACGCCCGCGAGGAGACGATGGAGGCGTACGGCAAGTCGGTGATCCCGGGGTTGTAGGTGGTCGGTCGGAGTTTGCGGTGATCACGGGCAAACGGTGGCCCCACAAGATCGAACAACCACCATCTGCCCGTGATCAACGCCAACCCCAGCGGCCGAGCCGGGCCCGCACGAGTTCTCCGGAACGCCCACGGGGAGGCCACCGCCGTTGTTAGCGTCGCGGGGCCCATCGACCCCGACCGCGGAGGCCACCGTGCGCACCCTGAGGATCGCTCCCGCGCTGGCTGCCGACACGTGGCACGCGGGGCACGATCCGTCCGGGCGGGTCCGCGTCGAACTGGCCGGGCCGGGCCACGACGTGCGCGTCACGCTCGGCGCAGGCTGGCGGTCCGCGCTGGGTCCGGAGCGGCTGGGCGACGCCGTGGTCGCGGCGCACGGCGAGGCCGTCGTGGCGCGGATGACGGCGTGGGCGTTGGAGAGTGCGCTGCCGGCTCCCCTGCCCTACGACGAGCCGGCCGCCGAGCAGCTCGCCACCGTGCAGGCCGCGCACCGCGAGCTGGCCGTGTTCCGGCGTCGGCTCGCCGAGCTGCGTGCGCTGCCCGTCACCGTCGAGGCCGGCGCGGCGCAGGTCACGATCCGCGACGGACGCCCGTACGGTGCGCGCATCATCCGCCCCGACGCCGACGACGCCGAGCTGGCATCGGCGCTGGCAGCGGGGCTGCGGGCCGCGCTCGCCGTCGTCGCTGAGCAGCCCGCCGCCGCCCTGGCCCGGTGCCCGGCGCTGCGGGCGGTGCTGGGTTCGTCGCGGCTGCCGCTTCCGTTCGAGCTGTGACGTTTTCGGGCAGCATGGATGCATGCGCACCATCGGCAACATCCTGTGGCTCGTGCTCGCCGGCTGGTGGCTCGCCCTGCTCTACGTACTGGCAGGGGTGCTGGCCTGCGTCCTGATCATCACCATCCCGTTCGGCATCGCGTCGTTCCGCATCGCGGGGTACGCGCTGTGGCCGTTCGGGCGCACGATCGTCCTCTCGGGGAGCGCCGGGCTCCCGTCGCTGATCGGCAACATCATCTGGATCGCGCTGTTCGGCTGGGGCTTGTTCCTCGGCCACCTCTTCGCCGGGCTGCTGCTGATGATCACGATCATCGGCATCCCGTTCGGCATCGCGTCGGTCCGGCTGGCGGTGGTGGCACTGATCCCGCTCGGCACCCGCATCGTGGACACGCACGGCGCAGTGGTGCCCTCGTACTCGCGCGGCTGACGCACACCGTCGCGTGCTCACGCACATGGTCGAACATGCGCGAGCACCTCACCGTGTGCGTGAGGGGGACGGACAGAGCGGGTCACACCGTCCTGATCGTCGCCATCATGGCCATGTCCTCGTGCTCGAGGTTGTGGCAGTGGAACACGAACCGGCCGCGGTGGTCGGTGAACCGCACGGCCACTTCCACCACCTCGGCGGGCCTCAGGTCGACGGTGTCCTTCCAACCCCCGTCGAACGGGCCGGGCCCACGGGCGCCGCGGCGCAGCACCTGGAACGCGTCGAGGTGGACGTGGACGGGGTGGTGGACGTCGGTGACGAACCGCCAGATCTCGGTCTCCCCCAACGGGATGTCGGCGATCGAGCGGTCCGGGTCGAAGGAGTGTCCGTTGATCGCCCACCCGGCGTGGTGCCCCACCGAACCGCGGGTGAAGTCGAACTGGCGCACCGTCGCGCCGGCCGCCGGCACCAGTGGCTCGATCTCGCTGAGCGTGGCCGGCACCGTGCTGTCGTCCCGGGCGGTCCGCACCACCCTGAACCGCATCACATCGGCGGCCCCACCGGTGCCGGACGCGTTCGTCATCGTGACCGCCGTGCCCACGGGCAGCACCGAGAAGTCCACCACCACGTCGAACCGCTCCCCCGGGGCGACGTCGAGGTAGGAGTGCGAGACGGGGGCGGCGAGCAGACCGCCGTCCGAGCCGATCTGCACGATCGGCAGGTCCGGCGCTCCGGGCACGCTCAGCGCGAGCCGGTAGCGACGCGCGTTGGACGCGTTGAGCACCCGCAGGCGGTAGCGCGCGGCGTCCACGTCGTGCACCGGCCACGGCGCGCCGTTGACGAGCACGACATCGCCGAGCACGCCCTCCATCCACTCGCCGGCGACCCCGGGGAGCCCACGCATGCCCTGGTCGAGGCCGGGGTAGGAGAACGAGCCGTCGGCGTTGAACGCGCGGTCGCAGATCATCAGCGGCAGTTCGCGGTCGCCACGGGGCAGCGGCAGCGCGTCCTCGACGTCGTCGCGCACGATGTGCATCCCGGCCAGCCCGCGGTAGACGGCCGGGCCGGTGAAGTCCATGCGGTGGTCGTGGTACCAGAGCTGCGCGGCGCGCTGCGTCATCGGATAGCGGTGCACCCGCTCTCCCGACACCGGGTCGCCCGGCATCCCGTGGTGCATCCAACTCACACCCCGGTCGCCGACGGGCAGGGTGAGATCCAGCGGCCACCCGTCGCTGTCGGCGGGCGTGTGGCCGCCGTGCAGGTGCACGACGGACGGGACGGGCAGTTCGTTGCGGTGGTGCACGACGATCGGACGACCGGTGCGGGTCTCGAACGTCGGGCCGGGGAAGATCCCGTCGTAGCCGAGCACGGGAGTGCGCAGCCCGGGCAGGATCTCCAGGTCGGCGACGCGCTGCGTGACGCGGTAGACGTCGGCACCGTTCTCCGTGCCGATCGGCCGCGCGACGGGCGGGATCGGCAACGGCACGCCGAAGGGCGCCGGGAGTCGCGCAGCGCCGATCACCTGCCGGCCGGTCCTCCCGCCGATGGGCACCCCACAGGCCACGAGCCCCGCCCCGGCCGCGGCGCCGCCGAGCAGGCCGAGGAACCCGCGGCGCGACAGCACGCTCACGACCGGCCCCGCGCGGCAGCCGGTGTCCACACCCAGAACAAGGCGAGCAACGACGCCACGACGATCGCGACGCCGAGCGGGATGTGCCACTGCAGCTCGCGGGCGTAGCCGAAGCCGATCTGGAAGCCGACCAGCAGGAACATGGCGACGGCGACGAGCGGCACCCAGAGCCGGCCCCGCACGGCGATCGCGTAGGTGATCGCCACGCCGATCAGCACCATGTCCCAGGCGGCCAGGATGCTGCCGATCGTGCCGTGCACGGTGATCGCGTCGAGGTCGCCGGTGAGGAACATGCCGGCCCAGATCGGTTGGCTGAGCACTGCCACCACGTGCACCGTCACGACGGCGCGCAGCAGCCAGAGCGTGACGCGCGGTCGGCGCACGACAGGCGGGGTCAAGGTCTCCACGGAGAGGACGTTATATGTAGACGGCCTACTTATGAACTAGGGACAACCCCGATCCACCCCTGATGTAGCGCGGCGCGAGATAGGTAGAATCCCTACTCGTGAGACCCGACTCCGTCCGCGGCCACCTCGACGGGCTGATCCTCTCCGTGCTGGAGGCCGGCCCGTTGCACGGCTACGCGATCATCGAGGCGCTGCAGGCCCGCAGCGGCGGCGCGCTCGACCTGCCCACCGGCACCGTCTATCCGGCGCTGCGCAGGCTGGAACGGGCCACGATGCTCTCCGGCAGCTGGAACACCGTCGGCGGACGGGAGCGCCGCACCTACACCCTCACCCGCGCCGGCCGGCACGCGCTGGCCCGTCAGCGCGACGAGTGGACCGAGTTCGCCGCCGTCGTCGAGGCCGTCCTGCGGCCCCGCGGAGCCGCCGCGGCGGGTGCGCTGTGACCGCGCCGACCGTCGACGCGTTCGTCGCCGAGCTGGCCCACGCCGTGCACGGGCCGGGTCGGGTCCGGCGCAGCATCCTCCGCGAGGTGCACGACGGGCTCACCGACGCCGCCGAGGCGCACGCGGCGGGCGGTCTCGATCCGGTGGCCGCCCAGGAGCAGGCGGTCGCCGAGTTCGGCACCGTCGACGAGCTGGCGCAGCTCTACCAGGCCGAGCTGACGGTGCGCCGGGGCCGGGCGACTGCGCTGTACGTGGCGCTGGTCTTCCCTGCCATGGTGCTGGGCTGGGCGCTGATGTGGAGCTCCGGCGTGAGCTGGGGTCCGATGCGCAGCCCCGCGGAGCAGCAGGCGGTCCACGTGCTGTCGTCGCTGGTCGACACCACCTCGCTCGTCTCCGCTGCGGCCGCTGTCGCGCTCTTCGGGCTCACCTTCCTGCGGGCCGTCCCACCGCGCCTGGTCACCGGGCTCGCGGGAGCCATCGCCGGTGCGGGAGCGCTCGCCACCGGCGGCATCTCGTTCTGGATGAACGTCGTCGGGAGCAAGGCGGCCGCCACGGCGCTGGCCGTGCCGGGGCCGGCGATCGTCGCGTACTCGGTCAGCCTCACCGTGCTCGTCGTGTCGGTCGTCATCGCCGCGCGCACCGTCCGCACCGCCGTCGGCTGAACCTGCCGGAGCCTGTCAGGGTTGGCCGGGATCCTCGCGATCATGACCGACTCACCACTCGCAGGCCGCGTCGCGCTCGTCGCCGGGGCGACGCGCGGAGCCGGCCACCACCGGCCAGCCCTTGCGTTGATCAAGGGCAAGAGGTCGCTCCACAAGATCCAACAACGACCTTTTGCCCTTGATCAACGCCAACCGCGGTTGCCAACGCAACCGTGCCCGCACACCGGTCGGTGTGCGGGCACGAGTGGAGGTGCGGGGGTCAGATCAGGCTGTTCGCCGTGAGCCAGTTCTTCGCCACGGTGGCGAGGCTGGGCTTGGCGTCGGAGCTGGCCTCGGCGTTGAGCTTGGTGAGGCCGTCGGTGGTCAGCTTGGCCGACACCGCGTTGAGGACCTGCTTGACCTGGTCGGTCGCCTTCGCCTTGTTGATCAGCGGGACGACGTTCTGGGCGGCGAAGTTGTTCTGCGGGTCGCCGAGGATGACGAAGTCGTTGGCCGGGATCGACGCGTCGGTGGTGAAGATGTCGGCGGCCTGGACCTCACCGCGCTTGAGCGCGCCGACGGTCAGCGGGCCACCGGCGTCGAGCGACTTGTACTCCTTGAACGTGCAGTTGTACTTCGCCTTGATGCCCGGGATGCCGTCGGCGCGGGTCTGGAACTCCGGCGGGCCGCCGAAGGTCAGCGTGCCGCACTGGGGCGCCAGGTCGGCGATCGTCTTGACGTTGAGCTTGGTCGCCGTGTCCTTCGTGACGACGACGGCGTCCTTGTCCTCGGCGGCCGACTTGTCGAGCACCGTGAGGGTGTCGGGCAGCGCCTTCTGCAGCGCCGTGTAGACGGCGTCGGGCTCGGTGGCGGTGGCGTTCTTGTCGCGGTAGGTGAGCAGCACGCCCGTGTACTCGGGGATCAGGTCGAGCGAGCCGTCCTGCAGGCCGGGGAAGTAGGTCTCGCGGCTGCCGATCGGCGGGATCTCCTCGACGTCGACGCCCTTGGCCTTCAGCGCCTGCGCGTAGATGGACGCCAGCAGCTGGCTCTCGGTGAAGTTCGCGGAACCGACGATGATCTTGCTGCTGGCGGTGGCACCGCCGCTGGCCGGAGCGTTGGACAACGGGTCGCCCCCACCACCGCAGGCGGTGAGCACGAGGGCCGCGGTGGCGGCCGTCGCGACGGCGAGCAGGGAACGTCTCATCGGGAACTCCTCATGGTGGGGCCGGACATCAGGCCGGTTCGACGGCGGCATCGGGGCGGCGGAACAGGCGGGCGGTGCGGGTGCGGGCGGTGGGCGGCGCGACGTGCAGCCCCGGGGAGACCACCAGGCGCTGCAGACCGGCCAGCGCCAGGTCGGCGACGACGGCCAGTACAGCGACGAGGATCGCGCCGGCGACCGTCTGCGGGAAGTCGCGCTGCGCCAGTCCGTCGAAGATCGGCCGGCCGAGCCCGCCGAGCCCGACGAACGCGGCGATGGTGGCGGTGGCGATCACCTGCAGGGTCGCGCTGCGGATGCCGCCGAAGATCAACGGGAGGGCGTTGGGCAGCTCCACCCGCCCCAGCACCGCGAGGTCCCGCATGCCCATGCCCTTGGCGGCGTCGACGACCGCGCGGTCGACGTTGCGCACGCCGGAGTAGGTGCCGGCGAGCACCGCGGGCACGGCCAGCAGGGTCAGCGCGATCAGCGGGCCGGTGAGGCCGGTGCCGAACGGCAGGGTGAGCAGCACGACAAGGCCCAGCGTGGGCAGCGCGCGCATGCCGTTGCTCAGCCCGACGACGAGCGTGCCGCCGCGGCCGGTGTGGCCGATCCAGGCGCCCAGCGGCACCGCGATCACGATCGAGATCAGCAGCACGAGCGCCGAGTAGCCGATGTGCTCCAGCAAGCGCTCGGGCAGGACGGCGTCGGGCCCGACCCATTTGCTGGGGTCGAAGAGCCAGCTCAGGTAGTTCATGTGGCTGCCTTCGCCGCCGGCGTGGCGCCGGCGTCGGCCCACGGGGTGAGCAGTCGCCCACCGAAGACGATGATGCGGTCGAGCACGAGCGCGAGCAGCAGCACCAGCACGATGCCCGCGATGACCGACTCGGGGATGTCGCGCTGGAAACCGGCGGTGAACAGGGTGCCGAGATTGGAGAACCCGACCAGCGGGGCCACCGTCACGAGGCTCACGGTGGACGCGGTGGCGACCCGTACCCCGGCCACGATCACCGGCACCGCCAGCGGCAGCTCCACCTCCACGAACCGCCGCAGCCCGCCGTACCCGATCGAGGTGGCGGCGTTGACCACCCCGCCCGACACCGCGGTGAGCCCGTCGGCGACGGTGCGGACCAGCAGCGCCAGCGTGTAGATCGTGAGCGCCACGTACACGACGAGCTGGCTGCGGATCTGCACACCCAGGATGGGCGGCAGCAGCACGAACAGTGCGATCGAGGGCACCGTGTAGAGGAGCCCGGCCGTGTTCGTGAGCACGGCGCGCAGCGTGGAGTTGAGCGTGGCCGCCCAGCCGAGCGGGACGGCCAGCAGCAGGCCGATCACCACCGGCGGGATCGAGAAGTACAGGTGCTGGACGAGGTAGCCGAGGATGTCGTCGATGTTCTCCAGGACCCAGGTCATGCGGCGTCCGTCCGCTGCCGTTCAAGTACGGCGAGCACCTCGTCGGCCGCGACCGCGCCGGCGACCCGACCCTCGCCGTCGACCGCCACGCCCTGGCCGGACGGGGAGGAGAGAGCGGCGTCGAGCGCGCTGCGGAGCGTGCCGATCGAGGTGTCGTGCAGCGAACCGCCCGGCACGACGTTGGCGGCCTCGGCCGCGAGCCCGCCCGGCAGCCAGCCGTTCGGGCGCTGCTCGTCGTCGAGGACGAGCCGCCAGCCCGCCGCCGCGGGCGCGCCCAGCTCCACCGTGGTCAGCTCGCCCAGCGGCACCTCGGCCGAGGTGAACCCGAGCCCGCGGTAGCCGCGGTCGCGGCCGACGAACCCGTCGACGAACCGGTCGGCCGGGCGGGCGAGCAGGGTGCCGGGATCGTCGTACTGCGCGAGCTTGCCGCCCACCCGGAACACCGCGACCTTGTCGCCGAGCTTGATCGCCTCGTCGATGTCGTGGGTGACGAAGACGATGGTCTTGCCCAGCTCCGACTGCAGGCGCAGCAGCTCCTCCTGCAGGCTCTCCCGGACCACCGGGTCGACCGCCGAGAACGGCTCGTCCATCAGCAGGATCGGCGGGTCGGCGGCCAATGCCCTGGCCACGCCCACGCGCTGCTGCTGCCCGCCGGACAGCTGCGCCGGGTAGCGCTTGGCCATCTTCAGGTCGAGCCCGACGGTCTCCATCAGCTCGGTGGCGCGCGCCCTGGCCTTCGCCTTCGGCCAGCCCAGCAGCAGCGGCACCGTGGCGATGTTGTCGACGATCGTGCGGTGCGGGAACAGGCCGGCGTTCTGGATCACGTAGCCGATGCCGCGGCGCAGCTCCGCCGGGTCGCTGGCCGTGATGTCCTTGCCGTCGACCAGGATGCTGCCCGACGACGCGTCGATCATGCGGTTGATCATCCGCAACGACGTGGTCTTGCCGCAGCCCGACGGGCCGACGAAGACCGTGATCTTGCCGGCATCGACCGTGAGGTCGAGTGCGTCGACGGCGACGGTGCCATCGGGGTACTGCTTCGTCACGCCCAGGAACTCGATCACTCGAGTGACCCCTCCAGGCTCGTCGACGACCACTCGCCGGGCGCCGTGTGTCGGGGAGGCTAACGCCCTGGACCGACATAGTGCGACGTCCGTGACTGATCAGAGACTCACGACGAGATGTCGTTCACAATTCCCCGATGGGCACGAACGATCTCCTCGAACCCGTCATGGTCGACGGGCGGCACCTGCGCCGGTCCGAGGTGGTCGCCGTCGCGCGCAACCGACCGCCCGTCCACCTGCATCCCGGCGGACGCGCCCGGGCGGCCGATGCGTCGGAGCTCGGCGCCCGGATCGCCGCCGACCGGCCGATCTACGGCCGATCCACCGGGGTGGGTGCCAACCGGATCGAGGTCGTCGCCTCCGACGACACCGAGCACGGGCTGCGCATCCTGCGCAGCCACGCCAGCGGGGCGGGTGAGCGCGAGCCCGTCGAGCGGGTGCGGTCGATGATGATCGTGCGGCTCAACCAGCTCGCTGCCGGCGGGTCCGGCGTCGATCCGCAGGTGCTCGACGCGCTCGCCGAAGCCCTCGACGCAGGCGCCGTGCCGACCATCCACCAGTTGGGAGCGATCGGCACCGGCGACCTCACCGCGCTCGCCGAGCTCGCCCTCGCTCTGTGCGGCGACCAGCCGTGGTCGGTCGGCACTGCGCCGATGGTAGCGCTGACCAGCGCGGATGCGCTGGCGTTCATCTCGTCCAACGCCGCGACGATCGGCGAGTCCGTGCTTGCGCAGGCCGACCTGGACGCGTTGCTGCGGGCCAGCGAGGTGGTCGCCGCGCTCTCCTTCGTGGCGCTGGGCGGGGCCGCCGAGGCGTACGGCTCGCCCGTGCAGAACGCGCGGGCACATCCCGGCCAGCTGCTCGTCGCCACCCGGATGCGCCGGCTGCTCGGGTTCAGCCCCACCTCCCGGGCAGGCCGCCGGCTGCAGGACCCGTTCAGCCTGCGCGCGGTGCCGCAGGTGCACGGCACCGCCGTCGACGCCGTCGAGCGGCTCGGCTCGGTCCTCGACGTCGAGATCAACGCGCGCGCCGAGAACCCCCTGATCGACGCCGCCACCGGCGACGCATGGCACAACGCCAACTTCCACACCGGCTACCTCGCGCACGCCCTGGACTCCGCACGCTCGGCTGTCTATCCGGTGGCCGAACTGTCGGCGGCGCGGCTGGGCGACCTCGTCGACCCGGACTTCACCGGGCTCGCCGCGTTCCTCGCCGACGGGCCGCCCGGCAGCTCCGGGGTGATGGCGCTGGAGTACGTCGCGCAGGACGGGGTGGCGTCGCTGCGGCACACCACGATGCCGTCCACGCTCGGCAGCGCCGTCATCTCCCGCGGGCTGGAGGACCACGCGAGCTACTCGCCGCACGCCGCCCGGCTGGCAACGGTGTGCGTGCCGTCGCTGCGCACCGTGCTGGCCACCGAGCTGGTGGCCGCGGTCCGCGCGATCGCGATGGACGGTGGGCTTCCGCCCGGCCACGCCCTCACCACGGCGTACGAGCAGGCCCGGGCAGCGCTGAACGACGACACCCACGACCGACCGCTCACCGCGGACCTCGCCGCGGCGGGCGTGCTGCTCGACGGGCTCGGCACCCGCCGCTGACGACGTCACACCCCGCCGGGCCCGTTCACACACGTTCGGACGTGTGTGAACGGGCCCGGTCGTGTGTGCGGTCGGTCTGGGGAGCGTTGCCGTCTAGGGTGGACGGGTGGAGCGCCGACGCCGCGCGACGTTGAAGGACGTCGCGGCAGCCACCGGGCTCTCCACTGCCGCGGTCTCCTACGCGCTGCGCGGCCTGCACGTTCCCGTCGAGACGCAGGAACGGGTGCGGGCCGCGGCCCGTGAGCTCGGCTACGAGGCCAACCCGATCGCCAGGGCGCTGGCCAGCGGTCGCACCGGCACGGTCGGCGTGCTCTGCGGTTCGCTGGACGACCTGTGGCTGCAGAGCCTGGCCGCCGCGCTCTCGCGCGGGCTGATGGAGCACGACCGGCACGCGATCATCGCCGACTCCGCCGGCGATCCCGATCGCGAACGCATGCTCGCCATGCGGCTGCGCGACCAGCAGGTCGACGGGGTGCTGGCCTCGCCGCTGGAGCCCGCCGCCCAGTTCTGGGGCGAGATCTCGGCCGAGATCCCCGTCGTCACGATCGGCGACGCGATGCCGGCGGCGCCGCGGGCGGGCTGCGTGCTGTTCGACAACCGCTACGGGGTCGCGACGGCGCTGGGGCACCTCGCCGAGCTGGGCCACCGCCGGGTCGCGCTGCTGCGCCACGCCGCGCTGCCCACCACGCCCGACCGGCCGGCGGACACGTTCGCCCGCCTGCACGGCGCTGAGCTGGGCCTCGACGTGGTGGCGGTGTCCTCGCCCGCGTCGGTGGCCGGCGCCGCGGCAGCCGCCGAGGAGGTGCTGCGCGGCCCCGACGCGCCGACAGCGATGTTCTGCTTGTCCGACTCGATGGCCTACGGCTGCTACCTGGCGGCCCGCCGCCTCGGCCTGGACGTGCCCGGCGACGTCTCCGTGCTCGGCTACGACGACCGCGAGACCGCCGAGCTGGTGGTGCCCGCGCTCACGACGTTCCGCTGGGACCAGGACGGGATCGTCGCGGCCGCCGTGGCGCAGCTGGTGGCGGCCATCGACGGCTCCGGCGAGCACCGGACCAGGGTGTTCCGGCCCGAGCTGGTGGCTCGGGACTCCACCGCGAGGGTTCAGACGCCCAGCGGGCGCAGCTCCTCGGTGTAGCTGACCGACACGCGGCTCAGCACGCCGTCGTCGTCGACCGAGTACTGGCCGACGCGATCCAGCGGCGGGGAGTAGGCGTGGATCGACACCGCGTGGACGTCGGTGCCGGACATGCGGTGGATGCGGTCGGGGCCGAAGGTGAAGCTCTCCCCCACGCGGAAGTCGCGCGCGGCGGGCGCGTCGGCCAGCCGCGGCGTGGTCTCGCGGACCACCCCGGAGACGACCGTGACCGCGCCCGAGGAGTCACCGTGGTCGTGCCAGCCGGTGTCGTCGGTCGCGTTCCAGCACAGCAGCCACACGTCGACGTCGTCGTCGCGGCACAGGTTGACGTAGTGCCTGCGGCCGGGGGTGAGGTCGACCAGGTGCCGCCACTGCTCCGGGTGGGCGGCCAGCTCCTCGGCGCACGCACGCAGCTCGTCGACGGTCATCGAAACTCCTCGTTTAAGCGATTCAGTGATGCGGTTAAGTTAACCGCTTAACCGCAGTGCCGTCAAGACGGTGCGAGGACGGACGATCGCGGAGGGCGGCCGGCAACGGTTGCGTTGACCAAGGGCAAAAGGTCGTTAACCAAGATCGAACAACGACCTTTTGCCCTTGATCAACGACAAACCCGCGCCGAGCAGCGCTCAGATCAGCAGTGCCGACGCGGGGGTGGCGAGCCGGCCACCCGCCAGCACGACGTGCAGGTCGGCCGGCGGGAGCGAACGGGAGAACAGCCAGCCCTGGTACGCGTCGACGCCGATGCCGCGCAGCACGTGGAACTGCTCCGCGGTCTCGACGCCCTCGGCCACGGTCGTGCGGTTCATCGCCTTGGCCATGTCGACGACCGCGCGGGCCACGGCGAAGTCGGCCGGGTCGTCGGCGATGCCCGTGACGAACGCGCGGTCGACCTTCACGACCTGCGCGGGGAGGGTCTTGAGCCGGGCCAACGACGAGTAGCCGGTGCCGAAGTCGTCGACCGCGAACCGCACCCCGCGCGCGGCGAGCTCGCCCATGGCGGCCAGCGCGTGCGGCGCGAGGGCGACCAGGCTGGTCTCCACCAGCTCCAGCACCAGCCGGTCCCAGGCCAGCCCGGTCTCGTCGACGATGTCGGTGACGGTCGTGAGGAAGTCCGGGTCGCCGGGCAGCAAGCCGGCGAGGTTCACCGCGACCGCGGGCGGGCGTCCGTCCGCGGCCACCGGCCAGCCGGCCGCCTCCTGCGCCGCGGTGCGCAGCACCCACAGGTCCAGCTCGCGCAGCAGCCCGCTGCGTTGCGCCACGGGCAGGAAGTCGCCGGGCGACACCATGCCGCGCTCGGGGTGCGGCCAGCGCACCAGTGCCTCCGCGGACCGGACGGTGCCGTCGGGGCCCACCACCGGCTGGTACTCCAGGGTGAGCCCGTCGTCGGCGATCGCCGCCCGCAGCTCGGCCTCGATCTCCAGCGCCCGCGTCGCCGAGTCGACGACGCCGTCGGTCGCCAGGCCGATGGCGCCGCGGCACTGGCGCTTCTTCGCGTCGTGCATCGCGACCTCGGCGAACCGCAGCAGGTCGGCCGCGCGCACCTCACCCGACGGGACGGACGTCGCCACCCCGACGGACGCGGTGATCACCACCGGCCGCCCCTGGACGGTGATCGTGGTGCGCAGCAGCTCGGCCACCACCCTGGCGAACTGGTCGGCGCCGCCGACGGCCAGGTGGTCTGCGCAGATCACCACGAACTCGTCGCCGCCCAGCCGCGCCGCCGTGCATCCCGCGGGCAGCTCCCGCTGCAGCTGGCCGGCCAACTGCACCAGCAGCCCGTCGCCGGCCTCGTGACCCAGCGAGGAGTTGACCCGCTGGAAGTCGTCGAGGTTTCCGCACAGCACGGCCACCCGGTCGCGTCCCGGACCGGCCAGGTGCCGATCCAGCAGCTCGAGGATCGCGGCGCGGTTCGGCAGCCTGGTCAGCTCGTCGACGGAGCCGACGTGGCGCAGCTGCTCCGCGGCCTGCGCCGCCTGCCGCCGCTCGCTCGTGTCGGTGCACACCACCAGCCAGAACCAGCTGCCGTCGTCGCTCGCGGTGGTGGACACGGCGAGCTCGCACCACACCGTGATGCCGTCGCCGCGGCGGATCGGCACCTCCTCGAGCCGGTAGCCGTACCGCGCCCCCGGCGGCACCGGCCGCAACCAGCCGGGGAGGCTCCCGGCCAGCGGCTCCCCGATGGAGTCCGCGGCGAGCTCGGCCGCGGGCAGGCCCCGCAGCTGGTCGAGCGGGTAGCGCAGCAGGGTGGCGAGCTCGGTGCTCGCGTCCACCACCACACCGCCGGAGTCGATGACGGCCACGCCGCCCGGCACCAGCGACATCAGGTCGGCGAACCGGCGCGCCGCCTGCTGCACGCGCGCATCGGACAGCCGGTGATTGGACACGTCGCGCACCACACCGACCAGCCGCAACGGCGCCCCGTCCGGCGTGTACTCCACCTCGGCCCGGCAGGAGAGCACCCGGTCGCCGGCCAGGCGCAGCTCCGCATACCGGTCGCCGCCCCGCTCGCCGTCACGCAGCTCCTGGTAGAGCGCGGCGACCAGGTCGTCCTCCAGGGTCGGCACGCCGACCAGCGGATCGACCCCGCACGAGCGGTACAGCTCCTCCAGCGACCCGCTGCGGGTCAGCTCGCCGACCGAGAGCTCCATGCTCCACATCCCGACCTTGGCCAGCCGCTCCAGCTCGGCGATCCAGCCGTCGGTGCGGGCATCGGGGCGCGCGTCGCGAGCTGTGCGCTCGACGAGCACGACGATCGACAGCTCCGTGTCGGGCAGCGGCACGCGCACCACCCGCACGCGAGCGGTGCCCTCGTCGGCCCGCACCACCAGCGCGTCGGTGTCGGGCCCGATGGCCAGCCGGTCCAGCCGCATCCCGAACAGCTCCACGCGGTCGCCCACGAGCGCCACGAGCGCGGGATTGGCCCGCACGATCCGGCCGAACGCGTCGCAGACCGCCGTGGGCGGCTCCGGCAGCTCGAGCGTCTCGGCGATCGGACCGTCGCCGAAGACCGCCTCGCGCAGCACCGGCAACGAGCCGGAGCGCGGCCCGTCGGTCGCGCGGGCCGAGTTGGCCCGGCCGGCCTCGGCCACCGCGCGGGCCAACCGGGTGGCGAACACCGACGGCGCGGGCTGCTTCTCGCCTTCGCCGCCGAGCGCCGCGTTGCGGACCCTGCGGTACTCGGTGAACCGCGCGGTCTCCGGGAGGACGGGCTCGGCCCCGCACGGGTCGGTGGCGGGCTCGTCGCCCTGGCCGTCTCCGATGCGTCGACCGAGCTCGTTCACGCGAATCTCCAGGGGGTGGGGCGTCGTACGTCACACCTTCAACGACCCCGAACGAGTCACGATCCGGTTACTCATCGATCGGCCTACGCCGCCGCGAGTGAGTGAAGGCCCTGGTCAGCACGCTACGTGACAGTAACAAGCGTTCGTGGACGACTGTCCAGGAAACCGCCCGGTATTGGCTCACGCTCTGTCAACGCGCAGTGACAGAAGCTTCTGCGACGGCGCGCGACACGGCGGGCGCGACACGCGGATCGAACGGGCTGGGCACGATCCGGTCGGCCGCCAGATCCTCGCTCGCGACCGCGAAGATGGCGTCCGCGGCGGCGAGCTTCATCGCCTCGGTGATCCGGCGCGCGCCGGCGTCCAGTGCCCCGCGGAACACGCCGGGGAACGCCAGCACGTTGTTGATCTGGTTGGGGAAGTCGCTGCGGCCCGTCGCGACGATCGCGGCGTAGCGCGCCGCCACCTCCGGGTGCACCTCGGGATCCGGGTTGGACAGCGCGAACACCATCCCCTCCGGCGCCATCCTCGCCAGCAGCTCCTCGGGCAGCGTCGCGCACGACAGGCCGACGAACACATCGGCGCCCGCCAGCGCCTCGGCCGGCCCGCCGGTGAGCCCGCGCGGGTTGGTCTCGGCGGCCAGCAGCGCCTTCTCCCCCGTCACCCCGGCCCGGCCGGCGACGACGATGCCGCGCGAGTCCAGCACCGTGACGTCGGCGACGCCCGCGGCGAGCAGGATCCGCGCGCACGCCACCCCGGCCGCGCCCGCACCCGAGATCACGACGCGCAGCGGCGCCAGCGCGCGCCCCTGGACGGCCGCTGCACCCCGCAGCGCCGCCAGCAGGACGATCGCGGTGCCGTGCTGGTCGTCGTGCATCACCGGGCAGTCCAGCGCCTCGATCAGCCGCCGCTCCAGCTCGAAGCACCGCGGCGCCGACACGTCCTCCAGGTTGACCGCGCCGAAGCTCGGCCGCAGCCGCACCAGCGTCTCGACGATCTCGTCGACGTCGGTGGTGTCGAGCACGAGCGGGATCGAGTCGAGCCCGCCGAAGGTCTTGAACAGCGCCGACTTGCCCTCCATCACGGGCAGGGCCGCGCGCGGCCCGATGTCGCCGAGGCCCAGCACCGCCGTGCCGTCGCTGACGACGGCGACGAGCCTGCTCGTCCACGTGTAGCGGGCGGCCAGCTCGGGCTCGGCCGCGATCGCCCGGCTCACCTCGGCGACACCGGGCGTGTAGGCCACGGCGAGGTCGCGCGCGTTGCGCAGCGGGGCGGTGAGTGCGGTGCCGAGCTTGCCGCCCTCGTGGGCGGTGAAGATCTCGTCACGGGTGGGCGCCGAAAGGGCGCGGTCAGGAAGCGTGGTCATCGCGGGATTCCCTCAGTGCAGTGGTGGGTGCGTCAGAAACGCACTCTCCGGGCACCGGAGCCCGCGGGGTGAGGCGGCTGCGCTGCGGCGCCGGACGGCCACTCGGAGGCTCCGCGGGATGTCGCGGACACCAGCCCGAGGTTCGGCTGTCGGGTACCCGCCCATCCTAACGGGTGGGACGGTCACGTGCCGGAGGTTCTCCTCACGGCGCCGTTCCGTGACCGCGGCAGCTCACGGTGCCGGCGCCACCACCGTCTCGGCGCGCGGGCGGGAGGCCCGCACCAGGTCGACCGTGAACACCGCCAGAGCCGTCCAGACCAGCGCGAACCCGACCCAGCGGGTCGCCGGCATCGCCTCCCCCACCACCAGCACGCCCCACAGGAACTGCAGGATCGGGTTCAGGTAGAGCAGCACCCCGAGGACGGTGAGCGGCACCCGGCGCGCCGCGGCCGCGTACAGCAGGAGCGGCACCGCCGTCACCGGGCCGGCCACCATCAGCAGCAGCGCATGCCCGGGCCCCAGCGCGGTGAACGTGCCGGCGCCCGACACCTCGAACCCGACGGCCACGGCGACCGCGATCGGCGCCAACGCCAGCGACTCGGCCGTGAACCCCGGCACGGCGTCCACCGGCACCATCCGCTTGATCAGGCCGTAGATCCCGAACGACACCGCCAGCCCCAGCGCGATCCACGGCGGCGCACCGTTCTCCACCGCGATCACGGCGACCGCGCCGACGGCCAGCGCCACCGCCACCCACTGCACCGGCCGCAGCCGCTCGCGCAGCACGAGCACTCCGAGCACCACGTTCACGAGCGGGCTCATGAAGTAGCCCAGCGCGGCCTCCACCACGTGCCCGGCGAAGACCGAGACGAGGTACAGCCCCCAGTTCACGGCGATCAGCAGGCCGGCGGCGCTGGTCATGGCCCAGCTGCGGGCCGACATCGCCCGCACGTCCCGCCAGCCGCGCAGCGCCGACAGCACGGCCACCATCAGCACCGCTGTCCACGCGATGCGGTGCGCCAGCACCTCCACCGGCGCCGCCGGGGCCATCAGCGGCCAGAACGCGGGGAACAGCCCCCACATCGCGTACGCGCCGACGGCGGCAGCTACGCCCCGCCCGTCCAGCGCCGTCGAGCTCTCCTGCGTGGCAACCACGCGTCCATCAGAACATCGGATGGGAGGCGGCGACACCCGAGTTGTCGCCGCCCGACCACCTCAGAGCGGTCAGTCGATGTCGATCGACCGGAAGGAGCGGGTGCCGCAGCACGACGGCCGCGACGCGCAGCGCACCTTGCGCTCCGCGTCGATCTCGCTGATCTCCTCGACGACCTCCAGATCGAGGTCGAGGTCGAGGTCGGACGGGGCGGCGACGGGGCTCATGTGTCCAGTGGAGCACGCAGGGTGAGGGCTCCCGCAGACGTTTCCGACATCGTCGAACGGTTCGGTGTACCTGCACCTCAGGGCCGATCATGGCCGGGTGCTGCGCGCCCTCCCCGCGGCCGTGCTGCGGATGTCCGCGTTGCCCGCCGACCGGGCCCGGCCGACCTGGCGCGACCTCGATCTCAGTATCGATCACACCGACTCGGCGGCCGTCCGGGCCTACCTGGCCGAGGTCGCCGCCGACCCGGTGGCCCGCGAGGCGATCGCGATCTCCAGCGCGTCGCTGACCCACACCCTCGACGCCGTGCTGGCCGGGCGACCCGTCGAGCCGAAGAAGCTGCGCCGGGCCGCGCTGGCGGTCACCCGGTACCTGCTGCGCGCCGCGACCCGCGCCACCCCGTTCGGGACGCTCGCCGGGGTGGCACCCGCCTCATTCGGTGACGCGACGGCGGTGCGGGTGGGCACCGAGCACCGCAGGATCGTGCGCCCGGACGCCGGGTGGCTCGCCGAACTCGTCCGGCGCCGGGAGCGCGATCCCGAGGTGCTGCGCCGGTTGCGGGTGGTGCGCAACACCGTCGTCGTGTTGCGCGGCGACCGCGTGGTGCTGCGCTACGTGCCCTCGACGGCCGACGGAACCGACCCGGCGCCGCGCGAGCTGTCGGTGCGGCGCACGGCCGTGGTCGAGGCGGCGTTGGAGGCGGCGGACCGGCCCGTCGTCGTCGCGGACCTGACCGCCGCACTGGGCGCGCGCTTCCCCGCCGCGCCGGCGGCCGCGCTAGAGCGGTTGGTGGGCGGGCTGGTCGAGCAGCGGCTGCTGCTCACCGAGCTGGCGCCACCCCCGGCCGCGCCGGATCCGCTCGCGCACGTGCTGGCCCTGCTGCCCGGCGATCCCGAGCTGGAGCAGGCGCGCACCGACATGGCCGGCTACGCCGCCGCTGCGCCCGAGGAGGCGGTCGCGCGCTGGCGCGTCGCAGCCCGCGGCGGGCGCCACGACCCGCACGTCGACCTCGCGGTGGACGCCGAGGTGACGCTGCACCGCGAGGTCGCAGCAGAACTGGAACGGGCCGTCGCGGCACTGGTGCGGATGACCCCCGCCGACACCTCGACGGCCAACCTGCACCGCTACCACCTGGACTTCGTCGTCCGGTACGGCGACGCGCAGCTCGTCCCGCTCGCCGAGCTGCTCGATCCGATGCGGGGCATGGACGCCCCGGCCGGCTACACGGTGCCGCGCAGCACCCGTGAGGAGCAGCGGGAGCTGCGGGTGCGGCGCAACGTGGAGCACGACAGGATGCGGGGAGCGCTGGCGCAGCAGGCCGTCCTCGACGGGTCGGGCGAGGTGCTGCTCGACGATGCGCTGGTCGACCGCCTCGCCGTCGACGACGACGTGCCGCCGGCCGCCCTCGACCTGGGCATCGAGCTGCACGCGCGCTCGGTGGCCGACATCGACAGCGGCAACTTCCGGCTGATCCTGTGGTCGACGCTGATGACGCTGCAGGGCGGGGCCCTGTCGGGCCGGTTCGCGCACCTGCTCGGCGGCACCGCGGGGCCCGTCCCGGCGGGAGCGATCGGCGCCCAGCTGGAGTTCACGCCGGCGTTCGCGCGCTCGGCGAACCTGTCGCGGGTGCCGGCGCTGCTCGATCACCGCATCCCCGTCGGCCTGTTCGCCGACAGGGACGACCGGCCGTGATCGGCATCGACGACCTCGCCGTCGGCGCCGACCGGCAAGGCATGTACCTGTGGTCGCTGCGGCACGACGCGGAGGTCGTGCCGCAGGCGCTGCACATGCTGGACCTGCGCACGCAGGCGCCCAACGTCGTGCGATTCCTGTGCGCGCTCGCCGCCACCCGGCACCGCGGCCTGCGGCCGTGGGACTGGGGCGCGGCCGGCGACCAGCTCGCCCACCTGCCGCGGGTCCGCTACGGGCGCACGGTGCTCAGCGCGGCGACCTGGCGGGTGGACCGCGCACTGGCCGCGCACCCGGCGGCGTTCGACGAGCGGCTGGCCGAATGGCGGAAGCTCTGGCGGGTGCCGGCCCACGTGTCGCTGGCCGTCGCCGACAGCCGGGTGGGCCTCGACCTCGACGTCCCCCTGCACCGCGCCCTGCTGCGCCATGAACTGGGGCGCGGTGAGGAGACCTTCCTCGCGGAACGCTCGCCGGAGGACACCGGCTGGCTCGACGGGCACGCCGCGGAGCTCGTCGTCTCGATGCGGTCGCCGCAGGTCGCGGCGGGTGTGCGACGGCGGCCGGCGCTGCGCCCGGCCCGGGTGCGGCACGCCCCGGGCGGCGAGTGGGTGTACGTGAAGCTGTACGCGCCGGAGGACCGGCATCGCCGGCTCGTCACCGACGCGCTGGAGGAGCTGCGCGGCCGGTTGCCCGGGAGCGTCGACCGCTGGTTCTTCCTGCGCTACGCCGACCCGCTGCCGCACCTGCGGGTTCGGGTGCACGGGCCGGCCCGCGAGCTCGTGCAGGAGTGGGCCGACGCCCTGTGCGCCGCCGATCTGGCGCAGACGTTCGTGCTCGACACCTACGAGCCCGAGGTCGCCCGCTACGGCGGGATCGAGCTGCTCGAGCTGGCCGAACGGGCGTTCCAGGCCGACAGCGAAGCCGCGATCGCACAGCTCCGGCTCGGGCCCGACCTCCCGTCGGACCTGCTGGTGGCGGCCAACATCGCCGACGTCTCCGCCGCGTTCGGCGACCCCCGATGGCGGGAATGGTTCCTCGCCTCCGCCGACCGCGACGACCACCGCGACGCGTTCCGCGCCGTGCGGGCACGAGCACTCGCCGTCCTCGCCGACGGGGACGTCGACCCGCGGCTGCGCGCGATCTGGGCGGCCCGCGAGCCGGCGATGCGCGCCTACGGCGACGCCGTCCGCGCCCACGACGTCCGCACCCCACTGGGCAGCGTGCTGCACATGACCCACAACCGCCTCGCCGGCATCTCCCCCGAGGCGGAGGCCCGGGCCAACGCCATCGCCCGCGGGGCCGTCGAGGCCGCCGTGCAGCGGGAACGGCACACCGGCCGCGGGTAGCACCGGCCGGACGGCACCCGGGTGTGTCAGCAAAGCCACTTTCAGGACGGATTCGGTCCTGAAAGTGGCTTTGCTGACGTCTGGACTGCCCCCCGGGCCACCGCACCTTGGCCGTCGTAGTGTCCAAGCCGTGCGCGTGTCGGCGAGGGTTGTCCTGCTCGATCCGTACGGGCGGGTGCTGTTGTTCCGCGGCTTCGACCCGGCCGATCCGACGTCGACGTGGTGGTTCACCGTCGGCGGCGCGGTGGAGGCCGGGGAAGATCTGCGCGCAGCCGCGACCAGGGAGACGCTCGAGGAGACCGGGCTGGCCATCGCCCCGGACGAGCTGCGCGGGCCGGTGTGGCGGCGGCTGGTCCGGTTCAGCTTCGACGGGCGCCTGTTCGATGCGGAGGAGTGGTTCTTCACCGCCACGGCCGGCCCGGACGCGACCGTCGACATCAGCGGCTTCACCGAGCTGGAGGCCCGGACGGTGCTGGAGCACCGCTGGTGGAGCGTCGAGGAGCTGTCCGCGACCACCGACGTCTTCTACCCGGCGCGGCTGCCGGATCTACTCTCCGAGCTGCCCTCTGCGCTGAACGGGCACCCGGACGGGCCGCCTGTCCTCCTCGACGACCGCTGACGGGCACCATAGGGTCGGCCGGTGCCCCACGTGTTCCTGCTGCGCCACGGCGAGACCGAATGGTCGCTGTCCGGCCAGCACACCGGCCGCACCGACATCCCGCTCACCGAGCGCGGCCGGAAGTTGGCGGTGGACGCGGGCAACCTGTGGCGCACCCTGCACGACGACGCCAGCCCCGTGCTCGTCCTCTCCAGCCCACGCGCGCGGGCGCGGGACACGGCCGAGCTGGCCGGCCTCAAGGTCGACCGCTACGACGAGCGGCTCACCGAGTGGGACTACGGCGACTACGAGGGCCTGACCACCCCGCAGATCCGGGAGACGGTGCCCGACTGGACGGTGTGGACGCATCCGTGCCCCGGCGGGGAGACGGCCGATCGGGTCGGGGCCCGCGCCGACGAGGTGATCGCCGATGTCCGCGCCGCCGAGGGCGATGTGGTGCTCGTCGGGCACGGGCACTTCAGCCGGGTGGTGATGGCCCGGTGGATCGGGTTGCCGGCCGGTGAGGGTGTGCGGGTCACGATGGATCCGGCGTCGTGGTCGGTGCTGGGCGACGAACGGGGGGTTCCGAGCTTGAAGCGCGTGAACCTGGGCGTTCCCCGATGAGCGTGCGTCGGGTGGAGCCCCGGGACGTGCCGGCTGTCGTCGAGCTGGTGTACAAGCTGGCGCGCTACGAGCGTGAGCCTGATGCCTGCCACCTCACCGCCGAGCAGCTGCACACCGCGCTGTTCGGGCCGGCGCCGGCGCTGTTCGGGCACGTCGCCGAGGCGGACGGGCAGGTCGTGGGCTGCGCGCTGTGGTTCCTGAACTTCTCCACGTGGACCGGCGTGCACGGCATCTACCTGGAGGACCTGTTCGTCTCGCCGGAGCACCGCGGTTCGGGGTTGGGCCGCGCCTTGCTGGCCGCGCTGGCCGCCGTGTGCGTCGAGCGGGGCTACGGGCGGCTCGAATGGTCGGTGCTGGACTGGAACGAGCCATCGATCGGCTTCTACCGGTCGTTGGGCGCGGTCGGCATGGACGAGTGGACGACGTTCCGGCTGGCCGGCGACAGCCTCACGACCCTCGGGACCGAGCGCAGCCCTCAGCCCCACTACCGATGATCTCCGGGGCGGACAGGGCGATCGCAGGCGCCGTTCAGGCCGCGCGTTCGACGAGGGCGTGCAGCGCGTGCGCGGTCGCGAAGTCCGGCACCTCGTGGCCGCCGTCCCGGAGGTCGCGCGCCAGCTGCCCGTAGAGGCGTGCGACGTTCCCGGCCGCGGTCGGCAGGGCCGTTGCGGTGGCGCCGTCGGGCGGCAGCTCCCGCCACGCCCCGTCGCCCGGGTGCGATACGTGCAGCTCCAGGCGCCCGATCTGCAGCTGCGCCGCCCATGGGTCCCGCTCCGCGGCCGAGACCAGTGCGAGATCGCCTGCCGTGCCCGCGATCTCCAGGCGGGTACGGGGCAGCGCGGCCTCGGCGTCGTGCAGGTGGATCGACGCGACCGCGCCGCCGACGAGCTTGGTGGTGGCGAGGAAGTGGTCGGGACTGGTGACTCTGATCGGCTCCCCGGTCTCGGCCACCCGGTGCTCGGGGCTGCGGACGGCCGTGCGTGCCGCCAGTTCCCGGACCGGGCCGAGCAGGTGCTGCAGGAGGTCCAGTGCGTGCCCGCCGAGCACCTCCACCAACCCCGCGCCGACGGCGCGGTCGTAGGTGTAGGCAGTCCACGCCGGAACGTCGCGTGCGCTTCCCTTGCTGCGCGAGCTGTAGAGCGTCGCGGAGAGCACCGTCCCGATCGCGCCGTCGGCGATCAGTCGCCGAGCCTGCTCGACGGCGGGCGCGAACCGTGCTTGCAGGCCCACCACGGCGTGCACGCCCGCCTGCTCGGCGGCCGCCGCCAGCTCGGCGGCCTCGGCGGCCGTGGGGGTCAGTGGCCATTCGCAGTAGACGTGCTTGCCGGCGTCCAGGGCGGTGCGGACGAGATCGACGTGCGCGGGCACTTTCACGGTGACGACGACGAGGTCCACGTCGGGGTGTGCGGCGAGGCTCGCCGGATCAGTGAACGCGTGCGTCGCGCCGAACCGGTGGCGGGCCGCTTCAGCGCTCTCGGTGCGGGTGGTGGCCACCGCGGTCAGCGCGAAGTGCGGCGACGCCTGTATCGCGGGGACGTGCGCGCGACCGGCCCAGCCCCGGTCCGGGCTGGCGCCGATGATCCCGACGCCGAACTGGGGGCTCATGGTCTCTCCATTCACTTAAACGGGTCGAAGTGTTCCGCTTGATCGCAGAGTACATGGAACCGGAACACTGTGACCCGTTTCGGCTAGGCTGCGGGCATGGACACGGCAGTGGACGCCCTGCTCGCGCCCGCCGGCGTCCGCATGCGGGCCGACGCACGGCGCAACGTCGAGCGGCTCGTCACGGCGGCCCGGGCGGCCCTCGACGACGTCGGACTCGACGTCACGACGCGCGATGTCGCCCACCGGGCGGGCGTCGGGCTCGGCACGCTCTACCGGCGGGTGCCGTCCCTCGACGCCCTGGTCGCCGCGATCCTGATCGACACGATCGACGAGATGACCGAGCTCGCCGTCCGCACCCGCGATGCCGACGACGCCTACGCCGGCTTCGTGGAGTTCGCCGAGCAGTTCGTTCAGCTGCGCGCCTCCAGCTGCGGCCTGCACGCAGCATTGTCCGGCGAGGGAAGCCACGACCTCGACGCCCGGGTGGAGTGCCTGCGCGATGCGGTGCGCGACCTGGTCCGCTCCACCCAGTCGGCCGGGGCGATCCGCGCCGACTTCGACTGGGCGGACGTCCCGTTCGCGCTGGCCACGGCGATCCCCGCAGATCACA
Source organism: uncultured Actinomycetota bacterium (assembly GCA_963727745.1). Classification (GTDB taxonomy): domain Bacteria; phylum Actinomycetota; class Actinomycetes; order Mycobacteriales; family Pseudonocardiaceae; genus Pseudonocardia. Next base: position 842,859 of record CAVSHL010000013.1, on the reverse strand, counting down.
CCCTCGGAATGGCCGCCCGACCCGACCAGTGGCGACGCAACCTCGCCGTCATCCTCGACGGCCTGCGTCCAGCGCGCTCCTAGCGCTCAGTGCCGAGCCTCGACCCGACGAGGTCTCGCCGCCCGCGCACGCCCGTCTTGTCGAACACGTCCTAGTCCTGCGGCAGATCCGTCGACCACGTCCGAGCCTGCTCGCTGAGCAGCAGCAGGAAGGTGCCGGCCACCACGATCCCCGTGGCGATGCCGAGCAGCAGCTCCCTGGACGGCCCGATCAGCGAGTAGACCACCGGCAGCAGCAGGAGCTGGATCACGATCGCCGGCGTGCGGGCCCATCGCCGGCCCGTCACGAGCCCCCAGCCGACGAACCCGACAGCTGCGGCGCACAGCACGAACATCGCGGCCTCGCCGATGACCGATGCGACGGGCAGAGCGGCCGTGTCGGATCCGGTGAGCAGCACGATCGTGGCGATCAGGCCCGCGACGGCTTCTGCGGCCACGCCGATACCGGCCAGCCGCACCTGACGAGGTGTCCCGGTCGCCTCCACGCTGCCGAGGATAGGCCCGCGCGCACGGCGCATCCGCCGTGGTCCGAACGGTCGAACGAACGCTGTTCCATCCGGTGCTCAGGGCGGGGCCGGAGGCCGGATCGGGGTCGGCTGCGTCCGGATTCACAGCGTGATCGACACCTACACCCTTGGCAACGTGTCGTCGTGCAGGAAGGCCGCTCGTCGCAGCTCGGACTATCAGCATCACCCCTGCGGGTGACGTCTCCCGCCATTCACCGATGCACGTGGACCGTCGAGCCCACCGGGGGTCGCACCTGGGCAAATGGTGGCCCAAGGTGGTGCCTGCGCAAGAGTTCGGGTGCGGGGATGTTTCCCGCACGGTCGATCGGGAACCCGTCCGCGGGAACTCGGTTGGCGGGACAGGGTTCGATCGCTCATCGTGATAAGGGCGACACGGAGCAGTAACCGATCGTGTCGCACGTCGTTGCGAAGAGCAGGTGAGTGGCTTCACCCACCAGCGATGCTCTGGCCCTTGAAGATCGAGGGCGCTCGTGAAATCATTCACAAGCGCGGAAACACCGTGATGAAACAGACGATCGGCGCGACCCCGATCGCGCAAGTACGAGGAGCTAAGCAACATGGACTGGCGTCACCGCGCTATCTGCCGCGACGAGGACCCGGAGCTGTTCTTCCCCGTGGGGACCAGCGGCCCGGCCCTGCTGCAGATCGCAGAAGCCAAGACCGTCTGCCGACGCTGCCCCGTGGTCAGTGATTGCCTCGCCTGGGCCCTCGAGAGCGGCCAGGACGCAGGCGTCTGGGGTGGGATGAGCGAGGACGAGCGCCGCACTCTCAAGCGCCGCAACTCGCGTACCCGGGCTCGCACGGCCTGACATCCGGGCCTGAAGCCTGAGCCTGCACCACCAGCACCACGGCTGCGCAGCACTACCTACGAGCAGCACCACAGAGATCTGAACTCAACGCAGAACGAAGACAGACTCCCCACCGCGGGCCCGAAACCGGACACCACCCGGTTCCGGGCCCGCGGTCGTTCCTCGGGGGCACGAGGGGGCTCCCGCGGGGACCGAAGACCCGCTATACATCTGCGACCGCGGGCCTGCGGTCACTGGTGAAGGTTAACGCCCCCGCATCGAGAGCCTGATGACGGCCTCGGTTCCGCCGCCCGCACGGCCTCGGACCTGCAGCTCCGAGCCCAGCTCCGAGTCCAGCAGTGTTCGGACTATCTGGAGTCCCAGGCCCGTCGACGCCGCCAGGTCGAAGCCCTCCGGGAGCCCGTTCCCGTCGTCGGCGATGATCACGTCCAGCGCCGCGGCCGAGCGCCGCGCCGTCACCACGACCTCGCCGGCCTGGCCCGGTTCGTAGGCGTGCGCCAGCGCGTTGTGCACCAGCTCGGTGAGCACCAGCACGAGCGGGGTGGCCATCTCGGCGGGCAGGCTGCCGAAGTTGCCGTCGCGGCGCACCTTCGCGCGGACATCGGCGGTGGCGCCGTCACCGATCGCCGGCAGCACGCGGTCGATCAGCTCGTCGAAGTCGGCCATCTCCGCGACCGACGCCGACAGCGACTCGTGCACCAGCGCGATGGAGTTGACCCGCCGCACGCTCTCCTCCAGGGGCCGCCGGGCCTCCGGGCTCTTCGTGCGCCGCGCCTGCAGGCGCAGCAGCGCCGCCACCGTCTGCAGGTTGTTCTTGACGCGGTGGTGGATCTCGCGGATCGTCGCGTCCTTCGACAGCAGCGCCATGTCGCGGCGGCGCAGGTCGGTGACGTCGCGGACGAGCACCAGCGCGCCGGCTGCGTCGCCGCGCGGCCGCAGCGGCAGCGCACGCACCAGCATCACCGCCCCGCGGGCCCGCACCTCCATGCGCAGCGAGTTGCGCCCGTCGAGTGCCGCGCCGATACGAGCGGCCACCTCAGCGGCGTCGAACGGGTCCTGCACCAGCGCACGCGTGGCGTGCCCGAGCGAGAGACCGACGAGGTCGCTGGCGTGCCCCATCCGGTGATACGCCGACAGCGCGTTCGGGCTCGCGTACGCGACCAGCCCCAGCGCGTCCAGGCGGATCAGCCCGTCGCCCGCGCGCGGGCTGGTGTTGGTGCCCACTCCGGAGACCTTCGCCGGGAACGTGCCGTCGGCGACCATCTGGCACAGGTCCGAGGCGCTGCCCAGGTAGGCGATCTCCAACGGGCTGGGCACCCGCGGCATCGCCAGGTTGGTGTCGCGCGACAGCACCGCCACCACCTTGCCCGCCAGCCGCACCGGGATCGTCTCGGAGCGCACCGGCACCTCCAGGTGCCAGCGCGGGTTCTCGTCGCGGCAGATCCGCCCCTCGACCACCGCACGGTGCAGCTGCGGGTTGTCCTGGACGCCGGCTTCCTTGCCGACCATGTCCTCGGGATGCGCGGTCGGCGCCGTCGTCGGCCGGGCCTGCGCCACGCACAGGTACGTGCCGGGGGTGGCGGGCAGCGGGATCCACAGCAGGAAATCGGCGAAGGCCATGTCGGCCAGGAGTTGCCATTCGGCCACCACCCGCTGCAGGTGGTCCACCACACCGCCGGGGAGCTCGGTGTGCTCGGCGAGCAACTCGCTCAAGGTGGTCATCGCCGCCATCCAACCACGTGGGAGGATGTGTCCAGATCGCCCTGGAGGGAGGAGTCACCATGTCGAAGCGTGCACGCAAGCGCCGCTCCCGTAAGAAGAACGCCGCGAGCCACGGCAAGAAGCCCAACACCTGAGTGGTCGCGCTCACTGCGCAGACGACAACGGGCGCCCCGACATCAGTCGGAGCGCCCGTTCTGTGTGTTCGGCTGTCTGTCTCAGGGGATGCGGCGCTCGATGCGCGTGGCGCGCACCTCGACCGTGGTGCCCGTCGACGTCTGCTCGATGGTCACCTCGGCCTGCTCCAGCACGGCCGTGCGGATCTGCTGCCGCAGGCGGTCCTTGAGGCCCTCCGGGGCGACGTCGCCGCCGCACTTCTTGCTGAGCAGCTTCTTCAGCTTCTCGTCGATGCCGTACTCGCCGAGGCACGGGGCGCACTCGTCCAGGTGCTGGGCGAGCAGCGCGCGCCGCTCCTGGTCGCACTCGTTGTCGAGGAACAGCCAGACCTCGGCGAGGACCTCTGAGCAGTCGGTGTCGTGGTGGTCGCCGCAGCTCATGAGATGACCTCCTGCTCCCCACGCAGGAATCCGCGCTCACGTGCGGTGCCGGTGAGCATGTCGCGCAGCTGCCGGCGGCCGCGGTGCAGCCGCGACATCACCGTGCCGATCGGGGTGCCCATGATCTCGGCGATCTCCTTGTACGCGAAGCCCTCGACGTCGGCGAGGTACACCGCCATGCGGAAGTCCTCGGGCAGCTGCTGCAGCGCCGCCTTCACGTCGTTGTCGGGCAGCCGGTCCAACGCCTCCATCTCGGCCGACGGCAGGCCCTGCGACGTGTGCTCCCCGGCCTGGGCGATCTGCCAGTCGGTGATCTCGTCGGTGGGCGACTGCAGCGGCTGGCGCTGCCGCTTCCGGTAGCCGTTGATGTAGGTGTTGGTGAGGATGCGGTACAGCCATGCCTTGAGGTTCGTGCCCTCGCGGAACGTGCGGAACGCCGAGTACGCCTTGAGGTAGGTCTCCTGGACCAGGTCCTCGGCGTCAGAGGGGTTGCGCGTCATCCGCAGCGCAGCTCCGTAGAGCTGGTCGATCAGCGGCATGGCGTCGCGCTCGAAACGCGCCGCGCGCTCGTCCGCGGTTTCCTGCGACTCGACGGCCTGCTCCTGCGGTTCGACCTCGGCGGCCTGTTCGGTGCCGGGCAACGTGCTCCTCTCGCGCCGGACCGCGGTCAGAACCGCGGCCACATCCCGGTCAGAGCCTACGCGCCCCGCCCGGACTCGGCCCGCCCGAGGCGCCTCCATCACTGCGTGCGTCACGGCACCTTGAACAAGCAACCAGGTCGGGTGATTCCCTCACGCGAGCGGGCGGCTCAGCCGTTCGATGTCGAACTCGCCGGCGTGCACGCCCTTCACGAACGCGTCCCACTCGGCCGCGGTGTAGACGTGCGGCTCGACCGACGGGTCGTCGGCGGGCCGGATCGCCGCCCCGCCGTCGGGGAGGCGGGCCACCTCGATCGCGTCGGGCGCCTCGCCGACGCGCCGCCACTCGACGCCCTCGGGAACGCGGTCGCTCATGCGAACTCGCCGGCCCGCACCGCGGTGAGCAGCGCTCCCCACGTCGATCGTGCGTAGACGTGCGGGGCGAGGGATCGGTCCTTCGTGTCGCGCACCGCGACGCCGGCGGGCACCGGAGCCACCTCGACGCAGCCTTCGCCGTTTCCTCGGTCGCCGCTGAACGCTGCTCTTGCGCCAGGCGAGCCGATCGACGTCCATGGCCTGCGTCCCTCCCCGCTCAGGTGGCTGCGGCGAGCTCGCGCAGCAGCGTCCAGCGAGTCCGCCGGGCGCATCGCCATCGTACGCAGCTGGTCGAACTTCTTCCGGGCCATCAGCGACCTCCTGCTCGCCCTCGATGAAGGCCGCACCCAGCGCGTGCTCGACGTAGGCGAGGTCCGGCTCGTCGAGGTCACCGAAGCTGAGCACGGCGAACCCGGAGGCCAGCGACCCGTGCGGGCCGGGATGCGCGCGGCAGCACCTGCAGTGTCACCGTGGGCAGTGCCGCAGCCTCGGCGAGGTGTGCGAGCTGGGCGTGCATCACGTCCGGCTCGCCGATCGGGTTGCGCAGCGCCGACTCGCCGACCACGGCAACGAGCGCAGCTGCCGTTCTCGGTGTCGGTGAGCCGCCGCTGGCGGATCATCCGCACCTCCAGCGCAGCCTCCAATGCTCTGCGCCGCCAGCTCCACGACAGCCCGAGGTGAACATCGCCCGGCGTACTCGCGGGTCTGCAGCAGCCCCGGCACGTAGCCCGGCACGAAGCATCTGCACCAGCTCGGCGTCGGTCTCGAACTGCACGTAGCCGAAGTCGTCACCCAGCCCGTACTGCTTCCACCACGGCCGCTTGCGGGCCTCCCGTACCAGCTCGATCGTCTGCGCCCACTTGTCGCCGCCGACCCCGTACAGGTCGAGCATGCTGCGCGCCAGGTGCGGATCGACCCCCTGCCGGGCGCCCTCGATGCGGGTCAGCTTGCTCACCGAGCAGTCCAGCGGCGGCGCGGCCGCCTCGATCGAGAGCCCCGCCTGCTCCCGCATCCGACGCAGCCGGCGGCCCAGGATCCGCTGCCGGACGGTGCCCACGCGGTTGGTCACCCGAGCCCCCCGTCACCGATCACTGACGCATCGTGACATGACGACGGAGGAAGTGACTGCGTCACTTCCGATGAGCAGCTCGCGAACCTGGGGCCCTCCCGACGAGAGGAACCCCGATGCGCGACTCGATCGCCGCCGAGCTGGCCCGCGCCCCGCAGCTGTGCGCGCGACTGCTCGTCGCCCACGTGGCCGGGCCGGACGGGCGGTGCGTCGGCTGCCGCTCGGCCGCCCGGCTCGCACCGCGCTGGCCGTGCCGGATCGCCACCCTGGCGCAGCTGGCCACGGGGCACGGGCGGTGATCGGTGTTTCGTTGATCAAGGGCAAAAGGTCGTTAGTCGATCTTCGCGAGCGACCTTTTGCCCTTGATCAACGCCAACCTTCGGCCGCCCTGGCCCCGTTCAGCTCACCCAGCCCGTCCCGCCGCCGCCCCACTCCGCAGGAGCGACGTCGCGCAGGGTCTGGGTGAACTCCCAGCGGTGGCCGGCCAAGTCGGCCAGCATGCACTCGCGCTCGCCGTACTCGCGGTCGGTCGGCTCGTCCAAGACCCGCGCCCCGCGCGAACGGGCCCTCTCGAACACGGCGTCGACATCGAGGATACGCACCTTGAGCAGGTGCGACACCGTCTCTCCCGGGGGCTTTCGCTCGCCGCGGGCGTCGGCCACGATCACCGCCCCGTCGACTCCGATCTGCATCTGCGACCGGTGGTCCTCGCCGACGCGGACCCGCTCGACGAACCCGAACACGTCGGTCAACCACGCCACGGCAGCGCGGACGTCCGGGTACACGAGCACGGGGATGACCGTCGCGGGAGGCGCGGAGCGATTGGTGATCACGATCGGCTCCTTCGGTGGGGACGACCACGGTACGGCCGCCCTCTCCTACGCTGCGCTCGTGGCAGGCAAGGGCACCCCGGCGACCGCGCAGCTGACCAAGGCGAAGATCGCGCACACACTGCACTCCTACGAGCACGGCAGCGAGGCCGCGTACGGGCCGGAAGCCGCGGAGGTGCTCGGCCTCGACCCGGGCGTCGTGTTCAAGACCCTCGTCGCCGAGGTCGACGGCACCCTCACCGTCGGCGTCGTGCCCGTCTCGGCGAAGCTCGACCTCAAAGCGCTCGCCGCCGCCGTCGGCGGGAAACGGGCGAAGATGGCCGACGTCGCCGCCGCCGAACGCGCCACCGGCTACGTCGCCGGCGGCATCTCCCCGCTCGGCCAGAAGAAGCGCCTCCGCACCGTCATCGACGCGTCCGCGGAAGCACTGCTCTCGATGTACTGCAGCGCCGGGCGCCGCGGCCTGGAAGTGCAGCTGGCCCCCACCGACCTCGCCACGCTGACGGGCGGCCAGTTCGCGCCGATAGCGACGGCGCAGTAGCCCCCGGGGGCTGCAGGGGGCCGGCGCCGGGTTCGTCAGCAAAGCCACTTTCAGGACGGATTCCGTCCTGAAAGTGGCTTTGCTGACGCTCTGGTGGGCCACCGGGGGCTGCTGCGGCTCACCTGCCTTGCGATCGGTGTCAGGTCGACGTGCCGGACGCCCTCGATCCGGCCGATCGGGAGCAGCACGCGTTCGTAGAGCGCGTCGTCGTCCGGGCAGGCCAGGTAGGCGATGAGGTTGGTCGCACCGGTGGTGACGGCCGCGAACGCGACGTCGGGGTGGCGCGACAGGGCCGCTCCGGCCTCTTCGACGGCGTCCGGGGCCACGGTCAGCCACATCATCGCCTCGGTCGCGGCACCGAAGAGCCTGGGCTCGACGTCGACGTCGAACAGCAGCGCGCCGCATTCCCGCAGCTCGGCGACCCGGCGGGCCACCGTCGGCGCCGACCACCCCGTGGCGGTGGCCAGCGCCGTGTACCCGACGCGCCCGTCGCGCGCGAGCAGTTCCAGCAGGCGGTGATCGGGGCCTGCCAGCGTGATCGGCCTTGCCTGAGTGGTCGACGTGCCCTGCAGCGCCGCCACCTCGTCGTCGGTGAGGGCGGCGAGGCGGCGCGGCCAGCCGTCCACGCCCGCCACCGCGCGCAGCAGGCGCTGCGCCGTCACCTCGGAGATGCGCGGGGAGCGCGGCATCGTCGTCAGCACGAGCTCGTCGGCGGAGCGGGTCAGGCACGTGATCTCGGCGCCGCCGGACACGATCGCCACCCACGACGTGTCCGAACGGGCGGCGAGCAGCTCCGCGATCCGCGCCGCGGCCTCCGGCAGGCACCGCAGCCGCACCAGCCACTCCGACCGTCCCAACGCCCGCGCCGCCGGCACGCCCACGACCCGCAGCAGGCCTGCCGTGCGCAGCCGGGAGTAGCGGCGCGCGAGCGTGCGGTCGGTGGTGCCCAGCACCTCGGCGATCCGCCCGAACGACGCCCGCGCGTCGACCTGCAGCGCGTGGACCAGCCGCCGGTCGAGCACGTCGAGTTCCATCACCGAATCGTAGATCCGTGTCGCGAACTGTCGAAGATTCTCCGGTTGATGGCGCTGATAGGTGGGCGCCTGCACGGTGGCGTCATGTTCGCCACGTCAACGCTCGACCCGGTCGCGACCACCTCCCGCGTCACGGCCGCCATGCGCGCGGCCGAGTCCGACCGGCCCGATCGGCTCTTCGCGGATCCCTTCGCCGCCGCACTGGCCGGCGACGCCGGCCGAGCACTCGCCGCCCGCATGGCCGCCGGCGACACCATCGCCGTCCGCACCCGGTACGTCGACGACCACGTGCAGGCCGCGGGCGTCACCCAGCTGGTGCTCCCGGCAGCCGGGATGGACACCCGCGCGTGGCGCCTCGACCTGCCCACCGGCACCACGGTCTACGAGCTGGACCGGCCCGAGCTGCTCGCCCTCAAGTCCCACCTCATCGGCGGCGCCGCGACGCAGGCCGAACGGGTGCCGGTCGGCGCGGACCTGACCACCGACTGGGCCGCCGCCCTCCACACCGCCGGGCACGACCCGGACCGCCCCACCTGCTGGGTGATCGAGGGCCTCCTGCAGTACCTGCCCGAGACCGCCGTGCGCGCCCTCCTCGACGCCGTCACCGCCCGTTCGGCGCCCGGCAGCCACCTGATCCTCGACGTCGTCGGCGCCCGGCTCCTGCACGACCCGGCCGCCCGCCCCCTGCTGGCCGCGATGGAGGCGCTGGGCAGCCCGTGGCTCTTCGGCACCGACGACCCGGCGGCGATGCTCATCGACCGCGGTTGGACCTGCGAGGTCCGCGGGTTCACCGACGTCTCCGCCGAGCTGGGCCGGGCCCTCGGCATCGGCGAGGGCCCCGACGAGCGGGGCTTCCTCGTGCACGCCACCACCGGTTGACGCACCCGTCCGCCCGGCGCAGGGTGCCGGGATGGAGATCAACGGCACGCGCGCGCTCGTCACCGGTGCGGCGGCCGGGGCAGGCCGCGCCATCGCAGCCGCCCTGGCCGGCGCGGGCGCCCAGGTCGTCGGCGCCGACCGCTCCCCCGCCGACGGCGAGATCCGCCTCGACGTCACCGACGACGCCGCGCTCGTCGCCGCGATCGAGGAGATCCGCCCGGACGTGCTGGTCACAACGCCGGTGGCGGCGGGCACGTCCCACCGCACTACCCGGACGCGTCGGTCGCCGAATGGAGCGGCTGGCTCGACCTCAACCTGCGCGCCCCGATGCTCGCCACCCAGGTGGCGCTGCGCTGCGGCGCCGGCGCGGTCGTCAATGTCGCGTCGATGGCGGGGCTCGGCGCCGAACCGCACGTGTCGCCGGAGTACGCGGCGGCGAAGGCCGGCCTGATCCGCTTCACCACAGCGCTCGCCGACCCGCGCGTCAGCTGCCTCGTGCCGGGCTGGATCCGCACCGAGCGGGCGGAGGCCGAACTCGCCGCCATGACCCCGGATGAGCGCGCGGCCGTGCCAGACCCGATCACCCTCGACGCCCTCGCCACGGCCGTCCTGCAGCTCATCGCCGGCCCCGCGCGAGTGCAGGTGCTGCCGTAGGAGCGGCGAGTTCGGCCTTGGAACCCGCCGAACGTCAGCGCCCGCCCCGGATCGCCGACAGGACCGCGGCAGCGACCATCACGACGGTCATCGCGAGGAACGCGGTGCTCAACCCGCTCACGAACGCCGGTGCGACGTCCGCGCGCAGGCCGCCGGTCCCGACGAACACCGCGAAGGCGACGTCACGGGGAACGGTCGTGGCCGCGACCAGGATGGCGGTGGTGAACGAGAAGACCATGCCGATGCTGGACACGGTCCGCAGCACCCCGGAGGCGACGCCGAGCCGGTCCGGCGGCGCCGCCGTCATCACGGCGGTGCTGTTCGCGGAGTAGAAGAACCCGCTGCCGATCATGATCAGCGCGTTGCCGAGGAGCGGTAGCCAGAGCGGGCTGGTCGTCGTCATCTGCGCGAGGAGCACCAGCGCGACCACGGAGATGCCGAGGCCGATCGTGGCCGGCGCGACCGGGCCCCAGCGGTCGACCAGCCGTCCCGCGTACAGACCCGCCACGGCGCCGACGACGTAGCCGGGCACCATCAGCATCGACGTGTCGAGCGGACTCAACCCTCGAGCCCCCTGCAAGTACATGACCAGCAGGAACAGCACGGCGAAGCTGCCGAGTCCCTGCAGCAGGGCCGCGAGGAAGGACGGGGGCATCCGGGGCAGGCGGAACAGGGACAGGTCGATCGTCGGCTCGGGATGGCGCCGTTCGATCGCGACGACCACCACGAGCAACGCGATGCCCGCGACGAGGACCCCGATCTCCACCGGCGTCAGCGGGCCCGCGGCGAGCTCGCTCATCGGCCACGCGATGCCGAACAGGCCGGCCCCGAGCGTGACCATGCCCCACGGATCGAGCCGTCGTTCGCAGCCGAGGCCCGCGGTCGTGGAGCACTTGCACGGCCAGCAGCAACGCCGCGACACCGACCGGCAGGTTGATCCAGAAGATCCAGCGCCACGAGAACGACGTGACGATGACCCCGCCCAGCAGCACCCCGACGACCGAGCCGGCGGAGAACGCGAACGCGTTGAGGCCGTAGGCACGCGCGCGCTCCGCCGGCGGGTACAACTCGGCGATGATCGCGCCGCTGTTGGCCGCGACGAGCGCCGCACCGACTCCCTGGACGAGCCGGAAGCCGATGATCGTCCCCGCGTCCCAGGACAGGGCGCACAGCACGGACGCGAGCGTGAAGATCGCGAAGCCGATCTCGTACATGCGGACCCGCCCGAACAGGTCCCCGAGCCTGCCGACCTGGGCGGTCAGGACGGTGGCGACGAGCAGGTAGCCGACGGGCACCCAGATCACCGACGCCAGCGAGATGCCGAGGTCGCGCTGGATCTCCGGGAGGGCCAGCACGACGATCGTGCCGTCGATCGCGGCGAGCAGCACGCCGATCATCACCACGGTCATCCCGAGACCGCGCCGCGTGGGCGTCTCCGTCCCGCTCGTCTGATCCACGTACGCTCCTCAGGCCTGCAGGATCCAGTGGCGACCGTCGGGATCGCGGACAGTCATCTCCCGCGTCCCGAAGTGCGTGTCCTCGAACGGGGAGACGACCTCGACGTCCGCGGGAACGCTGCCCTCCGCGGACACCTTCAGCACCGCCTGCAGCCCGGTCGGCTCCCCGGCCGGGACCTCCGCGACGAAGAGGTACGGGCCCTGCGAGCTGCGCAGCAGGCCGGAGTTGTGGTCGGTGGCGAACTCCAGCTCGTAGCCGAGGGACTGGAAGAACTTCACCGACTTCCCCCAGTTGTGGGTCTCGAGGTAGACGGCCTCGATTCCGGTGGTGGTCATCGTTGCGCTCCTTCGTCGGGGGTCGCGGGCTCGTCCGCGGCGGCGAGGTAGGCCCGCAGTGCCTCGGCGACCAGGGCGGACAGCGACGACTCCGTCTCCACCGCGCGGTGCTTCACCTGCTTGATCAGCCCGACCGGCAGATACACGTTGAACTGCCTGACCTCGTCGCCCATGACAGCATGCTAGCAAACTAGATTGCGAGCAAGGTAGCGAAGGCGTGGACCGACGGCGGGCCTGTCAGGGGCGGTGGGCGCGCGTGATGAGGTCCGCGACCTGCTGCGCGATGCGTTCGCGCTCCTCGTCCGGCAACGGCTGCGTGCCCTGCAGCGTGGCCACCCGACCCTCGCTGACGGCCAGGAACGAGAGCTGACGGGCGGCCAGTTCGGGATCGGGCACGGCGAGAACACCTGTCCGGTCGCATTCGCGCAGGTAGTCGGCGACGACGGTGTCGGCGCTGGGACGGTCGGTGTCGTCGCGCCACATCCGCTGCAGTTCGGGATGGTGGGGCAGCTCGGCGATGGTGAGCCGGTGCAGGGCTGCGATGCGCGGGGCCAGCACGATGTCGAGGATCGCGCGGACGGCCGTGGCGAGCGCGGCTCGCGGTTCCCCGGCGAGCCGAGGCAACGCGTCGACGCTCTCCCGCTCGTCGCGGGCGGCACCGATGACGGCGAGGAAGAGCCGTTCCTTGTCGCCGAAGTGCGAGTAGACCGTCTGCTTCCCGACGCCGGCCGCCGCGGCGATCGTGTCGACGCTGACCCGCGCGTATCCGTGCTCCAGGAATGCCGCCATGGCGGCGTCGAGGATCGCCTGGCGCTTGGCGGGTGATCGGCGGTCCTGCTCGGTCGCTGCGGGCACGGCCACAAGATACCCCATTGACTAGACGGTCCAGTCTTGTCTAGCTTAACGAGACTGAACCGACTAGTCTTGTTTCGGAGGATCCGTTGACCGCCACCTCTCCCGCCCGGCTGGAGCCACGCCTGGTCCGGCTGGCCCTGCTGATGTCGCTCGGCTCGTTCGCGGCCGCGCTCGACATCACCGTCGTCGGAGTCGCGATCAACCGGCTGAGCAGCGACCTCGGCGGCGGGATCGCCGCGGCGTCCTGGGTCACCACCGCCTACCTGCTGGCCCTGACCGCCGTCCTGCCGCTCACCGGCTGGATCGTGGCCAGGGTCGGCACCCGCCGTGCGTGGATCGGCACACTCGCCGTGTTCCTCGTCGGCTCAGCGCTCTGCGGGCTCGCCTGGTCACTGCCCGCCCTCATCGGCTTCCGCGTGCTGCAGGGGCTCGGCGGCGGGATGCTCCTCCCGCTGGTGCGGATCGTGCTCGCCGAGCAGGCCGGACCCGAGCGGATGGGCCGGCTGATGACCTTCGTCATCGTGCCCGCCCAGCTCGCGCCGATCCTCGGGCCGGTGCTGGGCGGCCTCGTCGTCGGCGGCCTCGACTGGCGGTGGGCGTTCCTGCTCAACGTGCCCGTCTGCCTGGTGGCGCTGGCACTGTCGACCCGGCTCGTCCCCGCCGGCTCCCCCACCCCACGCACCCCGCTCGATGTGCGCGGCCTGCTCGTGCTCTCGACGGGCCTCGCCGCGCTCGTCTACGGGCTGACCGACCTCGGCGCCGGCCGGGTACCGATCGTCGGGATCGCGGTCGGCGTCGTCCTGCTCGCCGGGTACGGGTGGCACGCGCTGCGTGCCCGCGTCCCCGTCTTCGACCTGCGGCTCTTCCACGACCGCTCGTTCACCGCTTGCTCGGTGCTGGTGTTCGTGTTCGGCGGCTCGCTCTTCGGCGCGACGTTCCTGCTGCCGCTGATGTTCCAGAACGTGCTGGGCACCGACCCGCTCACCGCCGGACTGCTGATGGCGCCGCAGGGCGTCGGCGCCATGGTCGGGACGGTCGTCGTCGGCCGGCTGGTCGACCGCGGCCTCCCCGCCCGCACGCTCGTGCTCGCGGGCATCGCTTTGACCGTGCTCGGCACGGTGCCGTTCCTCGTCGCCGGGCCCGGCACACCGCTGCCGCTGCTGATCGGCGCGCTGGTCGTGCGCGGCCTCGGGCTGATCACCGCGCTGCTCCCGTCGACGACGGCGACGTACGCGACGCTCCCCCGTTCCGACTACGCGGCCGCCACGACGGGCACACGCATCGCCCAGCAGGCCGGCGGCTCGCTCGGCACGGCCGTGCTGGCTGCGGTACTCGCGAGCAACGGTTTCGGGGCCGCGTTCGGGGTGACCGTCGGCATCACTGCGCTAGCTGCCGTCGGCGCGCTGCTGCTGCCGCGGCTGACGGCAGCGGCGGACGCCCCGCCTCCATCCACTCCTCGTACTGGTTATCGGTCTTGAAGCAGGTGACCCAGCGGTCGCGCGTCGCACCGGTGAACCACTCGGCGTACTCCAGTGCCTCACGCGGGGTGTCGCGCAGGACGAGGTCGCGCCCCATCCCGCGCTTCTCCCTCTTGTCCAGCGGCGGCAGGGTTTCGAGCGAATGCCACTCACCGTCGTTGATCTCGACCACCTCGTGCAGGGTGACCGCCCACCGGGTGCGGGCGTAGTTGGTGAGCAACGGCCAGACCGTCACGACGGCGATCCCCGGCGGGCCGGACGGATCAGTGGGCCCGAGGAACTGCTCCATGACCTCCTTGTTGCGCAGCGCCCGGATCGCCATCGCCCCTTGGAGACTGATGATCACGCCAGCACCAGCGGGAGCCAGGCCGCGACGGCGGCACGGAGACCGGGCATGTCCGACTTCAACGAGTGGTCGCCGCGCAGCACCACCACCGCGCGGTTGTCGACGGGCACGGGCACGCCGAACGGATCGTTGGCGCCCTGCACGACGAGGATCGGCACGGTCGGTGCCAGGAGCTCGGGCAGGCGCGTCTTCTCCGGCCGGCCCGGCGGATGCTCGGGGAAGGCGAGGCAGAGCACGCCGACCGCGCCGCCCTCGGTGGCCGTGCGACAGGCCACGCGGGCCCCCGAGCTGCGGCCGCCGAACAGGAGGGGCAGGCCCTCGCGTTGGGCGGCGACGACCGCGAGCCACGCCGCGTCGAGCTGCGCGGCCGGGGCTGGGGCGCGGCGGCCGGCCACCCGGTACGGCTGCTCGACGAGCCCGACGGAGACCCCGACCTCCAGCGCAACACGGGTGGCGGCGAGGAGATCGGGGGCAGAGATGCCGCCGCCCGCGCCGTGGCCGAGCAGCAGCAGCGCACGCGGCTCGTCCGCCTCGTGGCGGGTGACGCGGGCAGGTCCGTGCGGGGTCTCGACCTCGACGGGTGCGACGGTGGCGGTCATTGCGGGTTCGGCCCGGCCAGCAGATCGAGCTGGATGGGTTCGCGCACCTCATCCTGCGGAAGCTGGTCCAACAGCTCCGGCCCGTTGTTGCGCACGTTGTTGACCAGCGACGACACCGGCCGCAGCTCCAACGCCGCCACCAGCTCCGCGGACGGCGAGGCGAGCAGCGCGGCGATCGCGTCGTCCTTCGCGGAGACGTCGGGATCGAGCCACGCCTCCCACGCCGACGGCGGCAGCACCAGCGGCATGCGGTCGTGCACCTGCGCGAGCGGGCCGACCGCGGCCGCGGTGAGCACCGTGGCGGTGACGAGCCCGTCGGGGTACTCGTTGTCGGGATCGTCCTTCGGCTTCCAGAACTCCCACAGCCCGGCCATCGCCAGCGACGCGCCGTCGGCGTAGTGCGTGTAGTACGGCTGCTTGTGCTCGGGACCGCGCTGCCACTCGTACCAGCCGGCAGCCGGGATGAGGCAGCGCCGCGACGCCATCGCCCGCCGGAACGCCGGCTTCTCCGCCGCCGACTCCGACCGCGCGTTGATCATCCGCGCGCCACCCTTCGGATCCTTCGCGAAGAACGGCACGAACCCCCACCGCACCACCCGCAGGCTCCGCTCGGTGGTGTCGGGATCGGGCGTGCCCTCCTCGTCGCGCGGGTGGCGCTGCACGACGGCGACGATGTTCTTGGTCGGCGCGACGTTGTAATCGGCCGTGACCTGCCCATCCGTCGCGTCGACGGCCTGGAACTCGTCGGCGAGATCGGTGGGCGCCTTGATGGACGCATAGCGGCCGCACATGAGGACATCATCCCACCCGACCCCGACAGAACCGGGCGGGAGCGCACCCGGGGTGCACCGCCGACGTCAGCAAGGCCACCTTCAGGACGGATTCGGTCCTGAAGGTGGCCTTGCTGACATCACCCCGGGGCCGGTATTCACCCGGCTGGGGCGTGCTCGTCCAGCCATCGGTGCAACCCGTCCACGGCGTCGAACTGGTGTGGGCGCAGGACGAGCCTTGCCACCCCCAGGTCGGCGTAGCGGGCGGGTTCCGCTGCGTCCGCCTCCGTCAGCGGCATGGCGGTGATCTCCAGCTCCCCCAGCCGCGCGGGCCGCTCGACCTCCTGAGCCGCGCGGGCGATGCCCTTCAGGTCGGACGCGATGTCGTCCGGCGTCCCGTTGCCGTAGAAGCCGTGGGCACGGCTGACGGCCCGCCGGTACGCGGCGGGGCTGCGGCCGCCGACCACCACCCTGATCCCCGACGGCTGCGGGTACGCGGCGACGTCGGCGAACTCGACGTACCGGCCGTGGAACGCCGCCGCCGGCTCCGTCCACAGCGCGGTCATCGCGTCCAGGTACTCGTCGGTGCGCGCTCCCCGATCGGCCATCGGCACGCCCACCGCCACCATCTCCGGCGCCAGCCACCCTGCGCCGACGCCGAGCACGAAGCGGCCGCCCGACAGCGCGTCGAGGCTCGCGGACTGCTTGGCCAGCACCAGCGGGTTGCGCTGCGGCAGGATGACGATCGCGGTGCCGAGCGTGATCCGGGTCGTCACGGCGGCGACGTGCGCCAGGTGCACGAGCGGATCGACGATCGGGGTCAGCGGATCCATCGTCGCGTCCGGGCCGGTCGGCAGGACGACGTGGTCGTGGGCCCACCAGGAGCCGTATCCTGCCTCCTCCGCGTGCCGCGCCAGCGCGGAAGTCGCCTCGACGGGCCCGGAGTTGAGGCCCTGCACGCCCAGCTCCATCACGCCACCTCGAGGACGGCCTTGCCGGCGACGCGGCGCTCGCGCAGGGCGGTCGCCGCCTCTCCGGCGCGATCCCATGAGCCCTGCCAGCCGATCTGCGGGTCCAGCCGGCCGGCCGCGACGAGGCGGCCCAGCTCCTCGATGTCCGGCCCGAAGCCGGCGTACCCCGTGCCGACCGCGAACACCTCGACGCGGCGATTGCCGCCACGCTGCCGCTCGGCCTCGAAGTCGATCATGGTGGGCTGCCCCGAGGCCTGCCCGATCGAGAGCGCGAGCCCGCCCTCCGCGAGCAGCGCCACCACGGCGGCGAGCGTCGGCCCGCCGACGTTGTCCATCACGGCATCGACCGGCTCCAGCCCGTCGAGGTCGCGGACGATCTCGGCAGCGCCGAGCTCCACCAGCCCGGCGGCCCGCTCGGGCGATCCCACCTGCGCGACGACGTGCGCGCCGGCCAGCGCCCCGAGCTGCACGGCGAACCGGCCGACACCGCCGGCCGCGCCCGTCACCAGCAGGCGCCGCCCCAGCAGCGTCCCGAACCGGCGCAGGGCCTGCAGCGCGGTCACGCCTGCACCGGGCAGGGCCGCGCCGACCGCGAACGACACGGCGTCCGGCAGCACGCCTACGTCCCGCGACGCGACCGCACGCAGCGTCGCGAAGGCGCCGCCGCCGGCGAACGTCGCCACGCGTGCTCCGACGGGTGGGCCGGACCCGTCCGCCGCAGCCGCGACGACGGTGCCGGCCGCGTCGACGCCAGGCACGCGGCCACCGGCGTAGATCTGGTCGGCGTAGTCGACGTCGAGCCGGTTGAAGGCGGCCGCTGCCACCGCGACGAGCACCTCGGTGGGGGCGGGGACGGGATCGGGGAGCTCGACCCGGCGCAGCGCGGCGAGCGCCTCCGGGTCGTGGACGAGTGCGTGCATGACCACAACCTCGGCGTCCGACGGCGAACTGTCCAAGACCCGTTCGCATACCATTTCGGAATGTCGGACGCCGAGGGCGCGCACCTGCGCGACCTGCGCTACTTCCTCGCCGTCGCCGACGAGCTGAGCTTCACGCGCGCCGCGGCCGCGCTGTTCGTCGCTCAGCCCGCACTGTCGAAGCGGGTGCGGGCGCTGGAGGACGGGCTCGGCGTCGAGCTGTTCGCTCGCGGGCACCGCAGCATCACGTTGACGGCGGCCGGTGCCGCACTCGTGCCGCACGCCCGCCGGATCGTCGTCGAATGGGGCGCGGCCGTGGCCGGGCTGCGCGCGGCCGGCCACACACTCACCGTCGGCTTCCACACGCGCATCGCCCGCGGGCTGGTGCCGGCCATCACCGCGGCGATGCAGGAGCGGCTGCCGGGGTGGCGGCTGCAGTTCCGGCAGGTGCCGTGGGGCGATCCGACGGTCGGGCTCGGCGACGGCACCGTCGATGTCGCGATCGCCTGGCTGCCGATGCCCGGCGACGCCTACGCGCACCGCGTGGCGGCCACGGAGCAGCGCTGGGTGGCGCTGCCCGTCGATCATCCACTGGCCGCGCACCTCGAGGTCCCGTTCGCGCACCTGCTCGCCGAGCCGTTCGTGGCGCTGCCGGCATCGGCCGGGCCGATGCGGGCGTTCTGGCTGGCCGCGGACCAACGGCCGGGACCGGCCACGATCGGTGCCGAGGCGGCTACCGCCGAGGAGGCGTTCGAGGCCGTCGCGTCCGGGGCCGGGGTGGCGCTCGTGGCCGCCGGCAACGCCGCGCTCTACCGCCGCGACGACGTGGTATGCCGGCCCGTGCCCGACCTGCCGCCCGCCGAGCTGGCCGTGCTGTGGCGGCGCAACGACACCCGCGAAGTAGTGACGATCGTGGTGGACGCGTCGTGCCGATGCGTGGTCGATCGCGCCGGTTGACACCCACGCGTGGCGGACGCGTCAGGCCGGTACCGGGCCGATCGCGTCCTAAATTGACGTGATGGGGGACGTGCACCTGCGGGACCTGCGGTACTTCGTCACGGTCGCCGAGGAAGGCAGCTTCACCCGGGCCGCCGTGGACCGCCTGTTCGTGTCGCAGCCGGCGCTGTCGAAGCAGATCCGGCAGCTGGAGGGTCGGCTGCGGGCGGAGCTGTTCACCCGCTCCGCCCGCGCGGTGACGCTGACGTCGGCCGGCGAGGCGCTGCTGCCCAGGGCCCGCGAGCTGCTCGCCGGGTGGGAGGCGACGCTCACCGCCGTCACCGCGGCCGCGAACGCCGCGATGTGCACCCTCACCGTCGGCCTGCACGCCCGCACCGCGCCGGGCCTGCCCGGAGCCGTCACCCGCATCGTCGACGAGCGGCTGCCCGGCTGGCGGGTCGAGTTCCGGCAGGTGCCGTGGGACGACCCGGCGACGGGGCTGGTGGGCGAGCTGGTCGACCTCGCCATCGCCTGGCTGCCGGTGCCGGACGGGCAGGGCCTCTCGGCGCGCATCGTGGCCCGCGAGGACCGCTGGGTGGCGCTGCCCGCCGCCCACCGCCTCGCCGGGCTCGCGGAGATCGAGTTCGCCGCGCTGGCCGACGAGCCGTTCGTCGCGCTGCCCGTCACCGCCGGTCCGATGCGCGACTTCTGGCTCGGCACCGCGCAGCGCACCACCGCGCCGCGGATCGCCGCCGAGGCGCGGTCGGCGGAGGAGATGTTCGCCGCCGTCGCGGCCGGCTCGGCCGTCGTGCTGCTCTCCGCCACGAACGCCGCGGCCTACCCGTGGCCCGGCGTGGTGGCGCGCCCGGTGCGCGGGCTGCCGCCCAGCGAGCTGGCGGTGCTGTGGCGCTCCGCCGACCGCCGACCGGGTGTGCGCGTCGTCGCCGAGGCGTGCGCCCAGCACGCCCGGTGACATGGCGCCTCACACACCGCTGGGCCCGTTCACACATGTCCGGACGTGTGTGAACGGGCCCCGGAGTGTGTGACGTCGCCCTACCGTGACCGCCCCGTGGGATCATGTCGTGGTGAGCGATCTCTGGGATGCCCCGCCCGCCGACGGTCCCGTGTCCGGCCGCGTCGAGGTACCGGGATCGAAGTCGGTCACGAACCGCGCGTTGGTGCTCGGCGCGCTGTCCGGCGGCGCGGCGACCGTCACCGGCGCCCCCGCCACCCGCGACACGGCTCTGATGCTCGGCGCGCTCCGCGCCCTCGGCGTGCCCGTCGAGATGGACGGGTCGCGGGTCACCTTCGGCGCGCACGACGGCTTCCGCGGCGGATCCGTCGACTGCGGTCTCGCCGGCACCGTGATGCGGTTCGTGCCGCCCGTGGCGGCCCTGGCCACCGGCGACGTCACGTTCGACGGCGACCCGCGGGCCCGGGAACGACCGATGGCGGTGATCCTGGACGCGCTGCGCGCCCTCGGCGCCGACATCGACGGCTCGACGCTGCCGTTCACCGTGCGCGGCACCGGCGGGCTCGCCGGCGGCGAGGTCGTGATCGACGCGTCGGCGTCGTCGCAGTTCGTGTCGGGCCTGCTGCTGTCGGGGTCCCGTTACGAGAAGGGCCTGGTCGTGCACCACGACGGCAAGCCGGTGCCGTCGCTGCCCCACATCGAGATGACCGTCGACATGCTGCGGCAGGCCGGGGTGGCCGTCGACGAGGGCGAGCCGAACACGTGGCGGATCGCGCCGGCCCCGATCGCCGCCCGCGACTGGACGGTGGAGCCGGACCTGTCCAACGCCGCCGTCTTCCTCGCCGCGGCCGCGATCACCGGCGGCAGCGTCACCGTGGCCGGCTGGCCCCTGGAGAGCACCCAGCCCGGCACCGAGATCCTCAGCGTGCTCGCGCAGGCGGGCGCGACGATCGAGCCGGGCCCCGACGGGATGACGGTGCACGGCCCCGACGTGCTCGCCGCCTTCGACGTCGACCTGAAGGAAGCCAGCGAGCTCACGCCCACCGTCGCGGCCGTCGCGGCGCTGGCCGACGGCGTCTCGCGGATCCGCGGGGTCGGCCACATCCGCGGGCACGAGACCGACCGCATCGCCGCGCTCGCCACCGAGCTGACGTCGCTCGGCGGCCTGGTCGTCGAGACCCCGGACGGGCTGGAGATCCACCCCGCGCCGCTGCGTGCGCACCCGGAGCGGCCATGGCAGGCCTACGCCGACCACCGGATGGCGACCGCAGGCGCACTCGTCGGGCTGGCGGTGCCGGGCATCGCGATCGACAGCATCGACGCCACGTCCAAGACGTTCCCCGACTTTCCCGCGCAGTGGGCGGCGCTGGTCGGGTGACCAGGCATTCGGGCTTCGACGAGTCCGATGTCCGAGTGCGCCCCGGACGGGGTTCCCGGCCGCGCAGCAAGATCCGGCCGCAGCACGCCGACGCCACCGAGGCGATGGTCACGGTGGTCGACCGGGGTCGCTGGCGCTGCGCGCTCGGTGCCGACCCGGACCGGCCCGTCACGGCGATGCGGGCGCGCGAGCTGGGCCGCACCCCGATCGTCGTGGGCGACCGGGTGGATCTGGTCGGTGACCTGTCCGGCGCCACCGACGCGCTCGCCCGCATCGTGCGGGTCCACGAACGCAGCACGACGCTGCTGCGCACCGTCGACGACAGCGACGCCACCGAGCGCCTGGTGGTGGCCAACGCCGAGCAGCTCGTCGTGGTCACCGCGGTCGCCGATCCCGAGCCGCGCACCGGCTTCGTGGACCGCTGCCTCGTCGCCGCCTACGCGGGCGGGCTCACCCCCGTGCTCTGCCTGACCAAGAGCGACCTCGCCGATCCCGAGCCGTTCGCCGCGTACTACCGCGACCTCGAGTTCCCGGTGCTGCGCACCCGCCGCGACCAGCCGGCCGACGAGCTGGCGGAACTGCTCGCGGGCCGCGTCTCGGCGCTGGTCGGACACTCCGGCGTCGGCAAGTCCACGCTGGTCAACTCGTTGCTGCCGGCCGCCGAGCAGCGCACCGGCGTCGTCTCCGGCGTCGGGAAGGGCCGCCACACCACCGTCGCGGCGATCGCGTTGCCGATCGACGGCGGCGGCTGGGTGATCGACACCCCCGGCGTGCGGTCGTTCGGGTTGGCCCACGTCTCCCCCGACGACGTCATCGACGCGTTCGACGATCTCGCCGACGCCGTCGACAACTGCCCGCGCGGCTGCGGGCACTTCGGCCCGCCCGCCGACCCCGAGTGCGCCCTGGACACGCTCGTCGCCGCAGGCGACCTCTCGCCGCGGCGGCTGGATGCGCTGCGCCGCGTGCTGGTCGCGCTGCGCTGAGACCGCATCGTTACCTGCGGGCGGCCCGGTCGTTGACAGCGCAGAACACCGTCGGGTGACGGTGAGCGGAGGCTGCCGACATGCGCGGTACGGGTCGAGGTGCGCGCATGCTCCTGGCCGGGCTCGCGGTGCTGCTGCTGGGCGGGACGGCCGGGTGCTCGTCCGCCGCGGACGCGACCACCGTGCACCTGCCGCGGTACGGCACCCTGGCCGAGCTGGTCAGCGCCATGGCCGATCGGCAGCGCACCGAGCAGTCGGCGCGGATCAGCCTGCGCGGCGACATCACCGGCGGCGAGTCCAAGCTCCAGTTCACCGGCGAGGGCGTGCTGCGCGGCACCGGCAACGACGTGTCCGTGAAGTTCACCCAGGTCGTCACCCAGCGCGGCGCCGACCCGCAGGAGACGGGCTTCGTGGTGCTGCCGGACGCGGTGTACCTCCTGCAGCCCGGCCAGCTGAAAGCGTCCCGGCCGTGGACCCGCATCGATCGCACGTCCGGCGACCCCGAGGACCAGCGTCTGCTCGCGCTGTCGTCCACGCTCGTCGACAGCGCCGACCCCGCCCGCACGCTGTCCCGCTACGCCGACGCCACCAGCATCACCGACACGGCCGACGACGTCATCGAAGGCGATCCGGCCGTGCGCTACACGATCGTCGTCGACCTGGCGAAAGCCGCGGCGCAGCAGCCCGATCCCGCCGCGCGGGCGCAGCTGCAGCAGCAGGTCGCCGCCGGATTGACCCGGCTCACCAGCAACCTGTGGGTCGATCGCGACTCCCGCCCCGTGCGCACCGTCGTGCGCCAGGACCTGCCCGGCATCGGCACTCTGTCGATCATGGGCAGCTACCGCGACTGGGGCCGGCCCGTCGACATCGTGGCGCCACCGAGGGCGCAGGTGCGTTGACCGCACCGCTGGTGGGAAGCTGGCGGTATGACGGAGGGGGACGGGGCCGCTGACGAGGTCCCGCTGCGCATCGGCACCACGGAACGCACCGCAGCGATGAAGGCGCTCGACGAGCACCTGGCCGCCGGTCGCCTCGGGGTCGAGGAGTACGCCGACCGATCCGCGCTGGCGGCCGGTGCCACGGTCGCGTCCGAGCTGCGGGCGCTGTTCACCGACCTCCCGCCGCCACACCCCGACCTCGGCGGCTCCCCGAGCGTCGATCTGATGAAGCCGGCCGCGGCCGCACCCGCCGTCCGGGCCGACGGCACCGTCGCCACCCGAGGGCAGCACTTCCTCGATACCTGGGGCGGGCGCGCCGTCGCGATCACCCCGCTGGTCGCGCTGGCGCTGTTCCTCATCTTCCACCACTGGGCGTTCTTCCTGCTGATCCCCGCGGTCGGCGCGCTCGTCTACGGCGGCCAGCACGACCGCGACGACGACCGCGACCAGCGCCGCAAGGACCGCCGCCACGGCCGCCTGCACTGACCGCTGACCACTGGTCCGCTCGTCCGGAACCCGGCGAGTTCGGGTTGGAGCCCGGCGAGTTGGCCGGCTCGACAGGGCGAGTTGGCCATCTCAACAGCGCGAGTTGGCCATCTCAACAGGGCGAGTTGGCCGGCTCGCCCTGTTCGAATGGCCAACTCGCCGGGCCCCAAGTCCGAACTCGCAGGCTCGGCCGTGGTCGTGTGCGGCGTTGCGCTAGGCCCTCGCCCGGCGGATCCACCGCCTGACCAGTGGAACGGCGGCCGTCATGAGGATCATCGTCAGGCTCACGGCCGCGGCGTAGGAGTCGACGAGCAGGACCACGTCCACCGCCTGCTGGCCGAGCGAGTAGCCGATCCCGGCGACGATGCCCGTCGTCAGCACGGCCCCGATGAGGTCGAGGACGAGGAAGGTGCTCAGGCGGATGCCCGTCCAGCCGGCCGCGGCGAAGACCACCGCGCTGGGGATCCCCGGCAGGCCGGCGAGGACGATCGCGCCCCGGATGATCCAGGGGTTGAGCTCGCCGGCGCGTCCGGCGATGCGCAGCACCCGCTCACTGGTGGCGAACATCGCGATGATGCCCGCTCCCCACTGCCGGCCGGTCCACCAGGTGATCCAGTCGAACTTCACCATGCCGACCGCGCCGGCGACGACGACCAGCCAGAGCGGGACCTCGCCGATCCGGGCGAACGCCGCTGCGGCCCCGATCGCGACCTTGTCGCCGGTGAGGAACTCCAGCGCCACCGGGTGCGAGGCGAGCAGGAACGGCTTCAGCGGCCGCACCACCATCCCGATCCCGACCACCGCGAGGACGGCCGCCACAAGCGCCACGTCGACCCGCGTGGCCGGGCCCTGCCAGGGGATGAACCGGCGCCGGGCCGGAAGCGTGGAAGTCATGGTTCGAGGCTGCGCGATCGGCCGATCAAGGGGTGCGTGTGATTGTCATGGGTCGGTCGTGCGCTCAGGCACGCCAGAATGTGGGCGATGAACCGCGACCGCCCGCACCGCCGCACGGCCAGCCCTCGGCTGGTCGTGCTGGGGGTGCTGATCTCCAGCTTCGTGTGGGCGCTGGTGTTCCCGCTGCGGCTCACCCGGCCACCGTCGGCGGCGTTCGCCACGGCGTACGGCGTCGGCCTTGCGCTGTTCGCGGTCGCGATGGCGCTCGTGCTGCGCGCCGCGGTCAGCCCCGATCAGCCTGCCCGTGCGCGGTTGTGGTCGATCATCGCGCTGGTCGCCGTCTCGCTGGCGCTGTGGCTGCCCGCCTACGCCTGGGCCGAGCCGGGGAAGACACCGTGGGCGTGGCTGGCGGGCTTCGCCGTCGGCGCGGTGGTGCTCGCCCATCCGGTGGCCGGCGCCGGGGTGGCCGCGGGGTTCGGCGTCATGGCGGTGCTCGGCGCCCTCGCCTTCGACGGATCCGCGGTCGTGAACCTCGCCGTCGTGCTCGGCATCGCACTGCTCCTGTGGCTCGCGGGGCTGGTGCTGGTGTGGTTGCTCCGCCTGCTGTCCGCGGCAGAGGCGGGCCGGGACGCCGAGGCCGGTCTCGCGATCGCGCAGGAACGGCTGCGCGTGAGCCGCGAGCTGCACGACGTGCTCGGTCACCGGCTCGGGATCATCGCGCTCAAGGCCGAGCTGGCAGCAGATCTCGCCGCCACCGACCCAGCCCGGTCCGCGGCGGAGAACGAGGAGATCCGCGCGATCGCGGCGACCACGCTCGCCGAGGCCCGGCGCGCCGTGCACGGCGAGACGGTCGCCGACCTGGCCACCCAGGTCGCGTCCGCAGAGCTGGTGCTCTCCTCCGCCGGGATCGCGACGACGGTCGACGTCGACGCGACGCATCTGCCCGCGGCGACGTCGCGGCTGCTGGCTGCCGTGGTCCGGGAGGCGGTGACCAACATCCTGCGGCACAGCGCGGCGCGCACCGTGTCGATCGGGTTCGACGGCACACTGGTGATCGTGAACGACGGCGCGGATCGCCCCGGCGACGGATCCTCGTCCGGGACGGGCCTCGCGGCGCTGGCCGCGCGGTGCGCGAGCACGGGCGCACGCCTGGTGGCCCGTGCGATCGACGGCGGGCGGTTCGAGGTCAGGGTGGAGCTCGCCCCGTGATCCGGGTGCTGCTCGCCGACGACGAGGAGCTGATCCGGGCGGCGCTGGTGGGGCTGCTGGACCGGGAGCCGGACATCGAGGTCGTGGCGACCGCGGCCGACGGTCGGCAGGCGATCGACCGGGCGCTGGCCAACCGTCCCGACGTCGCCGTCGTCGACCTGCAGATGCCCGGAGTCGACGGGATCGGCGTCATCACCGAGCTGGGCCGGCTGCTCCCGTCCTGCGCGGGCGTGATCCTCACCGGCCACGGCCGCCCGCACGTACTGCGCACAGCGCTGAGCTCGGGCGCCCGGGGTTTCCTCGCCAAGGGCGCGCCGGGGACGGCGCTGGCCGACGTCGTCCGCCGGGTCCACGAGGGCCAGCGCTACGTCGACCCGATCCTCGCGGCCGACGCGCTCACGGCGCCGCCGTCGCCGCTGACCCCGCGCGAAGCGGACGTGCTGGCGGCGGCCGGCGCGGACCGCTCCGTCCGGGACGTCGCGCGGGCGCTGTACCTCTCACCCGGAACGGTCCGCAACTACCTCGCGGCGGCCACCGCGAAGCTGGCGGCCGGCTCCCGTGCGGAGGCACACCAGGTCGCGCGGGAGAACGGCTGGATCTGACCCGCTCACGAGACGCGACTAGCGCAGCTCCACCAGGAACGCCACTTCGGACGGGTCGTACCAGGCCAGCTCGTGGTCCTCGGCCTCCCCGACGAGGAACTCGGCGTCGAGATCGCCCATGTCGGCCTGGTCGACCGCACCGGCGGCCTGGCGCACCGCGTACTCGGCCTCCTCGGCGTCGACGTGCACCGCCGCGACCTTCTCGAACGGCACCGAACCGCTGATCCGGACGGCCCCGTCGTCGAGGTCGGGCCGCAGCGTGACGTCGTCGAGGTCGGCGGCCACCACCACCCGGCGGGCGGGCGTGCCGTCCTCCCCCAGCCCGAACTCCACGGACAGCAGCCGCAGCGACGCGCGGGCCGCCTCGTTCATGGCCGCGTACTCGAGCTCCTCCTCCTCGCCGCTGGTGTACGACTCGCGCAACCGCGGAGTGAGCGCGAACGCGGTGCCACCGATCGGATCGAGCACCCCGTTCTTGACGAGCGAGCGCAGCATCGGCCAGGTCGCCGGGACGTAGATCCTCATCAATCGGTCATCCTGCCACCGTGCCCAAGAGTTCCTCCAACGACTCGTCCACCATGCCGGCCAGCACATCGACGTCGGACATCGCGTCGCGGTCGCCGTTGAACCCGTAGTACACCCCGCCGTCGTACGACGTGAGCCCGATCGCCAGCGCCTGCCCCTTCGCCAGCGGCACCACCGGAAACATCTCACGCATCCGTGCACCCGCCGCGTACAGCGGGAACTGCGGACCCGGCACGTTGGTGACGACCAGGTTGAAGATCCGCTTCGAGATCCCGCTCGCCGCACGGGCGCCCAGCGCGTGCAGCGTGGGCGGCGCGAAGCCGCCGATGCGCACCAGCGCGTCGGCGCTCACCGACTGGCCCCCGGACGTGTGCTCGAGCATGGCGTGCGTGACGTGATGCAGCCGCACGACCGGGCTCGGCTCACCGACCGGCAGGTCCACCAGGAACGACGAGACCCGGTTGCCCAGCGAACCCGACGACGTCGGCACGTCCGGTTCGCCGCGCACCGACAGCGGCACCATCGCCCGCACCGTGGACCCCGACGTGACGGTCTCGCCACGCGTCATCAACCAGGCCCGCAGCGCGCCCGAGACGACGGTCAGCACCACGTCGTTGACGGTGCAGCCGTGCGCGGCCCGGATGGTGCGGTAGTCCTCGAGCGAGTTGCGGGCGATCGCGAAGCGGCGCTGGGTGGAGATCGGCACGTTCAGCGGGGTGCCCGGCGCCTTGCGGCTGGCCACCCACGCCATCGACAGCAGCTCGCCGGCCGCCCCCGCCACCTTGCCGACGGTGGCCACCGCGTCGCCGGCGGCCGCGCGGACGTTGTCGGCGATGGCACCCGGCCGGGCCACCGACTCGGCCAGCGCGGCGAGCACCAGCTGGGAGTGGGAGGGCTCGTTGCGCGGCATCCACAGCTCCTCGCTGACCGGCCGCGCGTCCGCCGACACGTCGAGGATGACCTGGCCGATGTCGAACGCGCTGATCCCGTCGACCATGGCCTGATGGGTCTTGGTGAGCACCGCGACCCGGTCGCCGTCAAGACCCTCCACCAGGTACATCTCCCACAGCGGGCGGGTGTGGTCGAGCGGGCGCGACATCAGCCGCGCCACCAGCTCGGTGAGCTGGGCGTCCGAGCCCGGCTTCGGCAGCGCCGAGCGGCGCACGTGGTAGGCCACGTCGAAGTCGACGTCGTCGATCCACACCGGCCGGGCCAGGTTGCCCGGCACGTGCCGCACCTTCTGGCGGTAGCGCGGGACCATCGCGATGCGCTGCTCAACCAGCTCGACCAGGCGCTCGTAGGAGAAGCCCACCTCGGACCGCTCGAACAGCGCGACCGCACCGACGTGCATCGGCGTGGTCGGCGCTTCGAGGTACAGGAAGGAGGCATCCAGGGCCGACAGCCGGGGCGGCATAGGTTGGATCCTATGCGTTCGCCGAAGGACACGTTCATCACCGTGTACGGGCGCAAGCCCGTGCTCGAAGCGCTGGACGATCCGTCCCTCGCCATCGACAAGATCATCGTCGCGGACAACGCGCAGGGCGACCCCGTGCGGGCCATCCTCACCGCCGCCCGCAAGCGCGGGGTGCCGGTGCAGCGGGCCACCGCCCAGCGGGTGAAGGTGCTGGCCGGCAACGGCAAGCACGACCAGGGAGTGATCGCCGACGTCGTCGCCCCGCGCATGGCGCCCGTCGAGGACTTCCTGGACGCGCTCGGCGACGGCCCGGCCGCGCTGCTCGTGCTCGACCGGCTCACCAACCCGTCCAACGTCGGGATGATCCTGCGCACCGCCACCGCCGCCGGCCTCGACGGGATCGTGCTGCCGCGGCGCGGCCTGCCGTCCATCGACCCGTTGATGATCAAGGCGTCGGCCGGGGTGGCCTTCCGTGCGCCCGTGGTGCGCTGCGGCACCGTCGAGGACGGGTGCGAGACGCTCGCCGAGGCCGGCTTCGTCGTCTACGGGCTCGACGCGGGCGGCGAGTCGCTGCTCACCGCCGAGCTGCCCGACCGCGTGGCACTGGTGCTGGGCAACGAGACCAACGGGCTCTCGGAGACGGTGCGCGAACTGCTGCACGGGATCCTGTCCATCCCGATGCCGGGCGGGGTGGAGTCACTGGGAGTAGCGAGCGCAGGCGCAGTGGCAGCGTTCGAACTGGCCCGACGCCGGCACGGGTTGGGGTGAGGTTGTGTCAGCAAAGCCACCTTCAGGACGGATTCGGTCCTGAAAGTGGCTTTGCTGACACACCCCGCAAACCAGCGCTCAGTGCCTGCCCAGCAGGTTGTCCGTCACGTTGCGTAGGTGCTCCTGCATCGCCTTCTGCGCCTCCTCCGGGTCGCGGTCGTGCAGCGCCTCGACGATGGCGGTGTGCTCTGCGTGGTAGCAACTGCGCCGCTCCGGCGTGGACGTGCGGCGCTTGAGGCTGCCCCACACGGGTAGGGCCCTGGCGGTGTTCATCACGTCGAACATGTTCAGCAGGAGCCCGTTGTGGGCGGCCTCGGCGATGGCGCGGTGCAGGCGGGCGTCGGCGGCCTCGAAGCTCTCGAAGTCGGTGCTGCCGCCGCCGGCGTCGAGGTGGCCGCGGATCCGTTCCAGGTCGACGTTGGTAGCGATCCGCGCGGCGAGCGCGGCGACGGGCGGCTCGATCACGAGCCGGACCTGCATGATCTCGGCGGGGCTGGTGTCGGGCGGCGCATCGCCGGCGGGCCGGTGGTCGATGTCGGTGCGGAAGGTCCCGCGGCCGACGTGCCGCACGACGAGTCCCTCGGCCTCCAGGGTCTCAAGGGCGCGGCGGATCGCGCCGCGCGGCGCGGCCAGGTGCTCGACCAGCGCCCGCTCGGTCGGCAGCTTCGCGCCCGGCCCGAGGGTGCCGTCGGCGGCACCGTCGTCGAGCAGGGCTCGCAGCGACTGTTCCACGGTCAACACACTCGCACCGTAGCAGACCAATCGACACCAATACGAACTGCTCTCGACAGGCACGTAAGACACGCGTACGGTCCCTATTGGCCAACATTGGTATTCAATGGTTCAGATTGGTGCATCGCATGCGACTGGTGAGGTTCACGACCGCCGCAGGGCCGCGGATCGGCGTGGTCGAGGCACGCGAGGGCACCGACGTCGTCCTCGACGTGACTCCCGGGCTGCCCGCCGGGACCGACACGCTGGATCTCGTCGAGCGGTGGGCCGAGCTCGGGCCCGTCGTCGAGGCCGCCGCCCGCAGCGCCGAGGAGATCGCGCTCGACGCCGTGCGGCTGACCGCGCCGATCCCGCTGCGACGCGACGCCTTCTGCGTGGGCAAGAACTACCGCGAGCACGTGGCGGAGTTCGGCCGCTCCGGCTACGACCAGCCCGACCGCTCCGAGGAGCTGCCCGAGCACCCGATCATCTTCACCAAGGCGACGACCTCGCTCGCCGGCCCGTTCGACGACGTCGAGGCCCACCCCGGCGTCACCAGCGAGCTGGACTACGAGGCCGAGCTCGGCGTGATCATCGGCCGCGGCGGGCGCGGGATCTCCCGTGAGCACGCGTTCGACCACGTCTGGGGCTACACGATCGTCGACGACGTGACCGCGCGCGATCTCCAGCGGCGGCACAAGCAGTGGACGATCGGGAAGTCGCTGGACACGCACTGCCCGCTCGGCCCTTACGCCGTGAGCGCCGACGAGATCCCCGACGTCACCGCGCTGGTCGTGGAGTCGCGCGTGAACGGCGAGCTGCGCCAGTCCGCGCCGGTCAAGGACCTGATCTTCGACATCCCGGAGCTGATCGCCACGATCTCCGCCGGGATCACTCTGCTGCCGGGCGACGTGATCGCCACCGGCACCCCAGCCGGGGTCGGCATCGGCTTCGACCCACCCCGGTTCCTCACCAGCGGCGACGTCGTCGAGGTGACCATCACCGGGCTCGGCACGCAGCGCAACCGGATCGCCTGAACCCGAAGGAGAGGACAGAACGTGCAGGTCAACGGCAAGGAACTGGCAGTCGAGATCGACGGCGACGGCCCGGCGGTGCTGCTCGTGCACGGCCTCGGCGGCACCGGCAACTTCTACCAGGTGCAGGCCGACGCGCTCGCCGCCGACCACAAGGTGATCCGGGTCGACTCCGCGGGCGCGGGCCGCTCGCCGGTCCCGTCCGGTGAGATCACGATCGACTCGCACGCGGACGACCTCGCCGCGCTGCTCGACGCGCTCGACGTCGAGTCCGCGGCCGTCGTCGGGCACTCGATGGGCACGCTGGTCGTCCGGTCGCTGGCCGCGCGGTACCCCGCGAAGGTGACGGCACTGGCCCTGTTGGGGGCCGTCGCCGAGCCCGCCGAGGCCGGTCGCCAGGCCCAGCGCGACCGCGCCGCGACACTGCGGGCGAAGGGCGCCGCCGCCGTCGCCCCCGGCGTCGTCGCGAACGCGCTGTCGGAGACCACGCGCCAGGACCGGCCCGAGGTCGCGGCGTTCGTGCGCGAGCTCGTCATGCGGCAGGACGCCGAGGGCTACGCCCGCAACTGCGAGGCACTGGCCGGCGCGACCGATCCCGGTCCGATCGACCCCGCCCTCCCGCTGCTGCTGATCACCGGCAGCGACGACAAGGTCGGACCCGAGCAGGTCAGCCGCGATCTCGCCGCCGCACACGGCGACGCGACCGTCGAGATCGTCCCCGGGATCGGCCACTGGACGGCCCTGGAGGCCGCCGGGCCCGTCACGGACCACCTCCGCAAGTTCCTCTGACTACCTCACTGCCGAGGAGACACCCCGTCATGACCGCGACCCTCTTCCACAACGTCCAGATCCTGGACTCCACCGGCGCCGACCCCTACCCCGGCGACGTGCTCGTCGAGGACGACCGGATCGCCGCCGTCGGCACCGTCGATCCCGCCCGTTCGAGCGGCGCCCGCGTGATCGAGGGCCGCGGTCGCACCCTGATGTCCGGGCTGTGCGACGCGCACACGCACTTCTCGTGGAACAACTCCGCCGACCTCGACGGGCTGGGCACGATGCCCGTCGAGGAGCACCTGCTGTTCTGCATCGAGTCGGCGAAGACCTACATCGACTCCGGCTACACGATGTGCCTCGGCGCGGCGTCGGCGAAGGACCGCCTCGACGTCGTCTGCCGGGACGCGATCAACGCCGGCCGCATCCCCGGCCCCCGCTACCTCGCCAACGGTCCCGAGATCGCCGTCACCGGTGGGGCGCTGATCAAGTCGATCACCAAGTTCGCCGACGGGCCCGAGGGCATGCGCAAGGCGGTCCGCGAGCTGATCGACCTGGGTGTCGACCAGATCAAGCTCTCGATGACCGGCGAGGAGATCACCGGCACCCAGCGCGCGGAGGACACCTACTTCTCCGACGAGGAGGTCGCCGCCGCCGTCACCGAGGCGCACCGGCGCGGCAAGCGCGTCTGCGCCCACGCCCGCTCCGCGGAGAGCGTGAAGATGTGCGTGCGCCACCACGTCGACGTGATCTACCACGCCTCGTTCACCGACGCCGAGGGCATGGACATGCTCGAGGCGAACAAGGACTGGGTGTTCGTCGCGCCCGGCATCAACTGGCTGATCGCGACCCTCTACGAGGCCGCGGCCTTCGGCTTCCCGCAGGAAGCCGCCGAGGCCGTCGGGTACAAGAAGGAGCTGGAAGTGGCCACCGAGGGCCTGCGCGAGATGCACCGGCGCGGCATCCGGGTGCTGCCCGGCGGCGACTACGGCTTCGCGTGGACGCCGCACGGCACCTACGCGCGCGACCTCGAGCACTTCGTGGAGCGGCTCGGGTTCACGCCGATGGAGGCGATCCTCTCGGCCACCGCGCTGGGCGGGGAGATCATGCTGCGGCCCGACGAGCTGGGGAAGGTGCAGCCCGGCTACCTCGCCGACCTGCTGCTCGTCGACGGCGACCCGCTCGCCGACATCACCGTGCTGCAGGACCACGAGCGGCTGCACTACATCATGAAGGACGGCCGCTTCCACAAGGAGCACGGCGACGAGCCCGTGGCCGGCCCCGACCCGTCGGCGCAGATCACGAGCGCCGCCGAGCAGGTCGTCGAGCACCGTCCCTGATCGTGGCGCTCTTGATCTGCCGCACCTGCCCGCGCAACGACGTCCCGAGATCGGGGCGGTTCAGCCACGACCTCACGGCGGCCGTCCAGGCACACGTTCCCGTGCGGCACGTGCAGTGCCTCGGCGGCTGCCCCGACCACGGCGTGGCGGCCGTCGACGGGCCCGGCAAGGCCCGCGTGCGGTTCACGGGCCTGGACACCGGGCACGCCGAGGCCCTGGTTGCCGCAGTCAGGGCGCACGAGGCGTCCGGTTCGGGCGAACCCGGGGACTGGACGATCCCGGATGAGCTGGCGGATCGCCTGAGCGCGGTGACGCTGAAGCGCACCGGCCCGGGGTGAGGTGGGTGTCAGCAAAGCCACTTTCAGGACGGATTCGGTCCTGAAAGTGGCTTTGCTGTCACCACCCCGGAGGCGCGCTTGAATCGTTTCACCCCGTCCCCTCGACGCGAGCCGCGCAGCTCACCTAGCCTGAGCCCATGGTCCAGCGACGCCTCCCCCGTCCTGCCGAGCTGCGCGAGCTGCTGCGGCCCGCCCCGTTCGTCCGCGACGCCACGGAACGGCGGCTGCGGCGGGCGGCGAGCATCGGGGACCTGCGGGAGATCGCGCGCCGCCGCACTCCGCGCGCGGTGTTCGACTACACCGACGGGGCCGCCGACGGGGAGTTGTCGCTCAACCGGGCGCGGGCGGCGTTCTCCCGGATGGAGTTCACCCCGGCCGTGCTGCACGACGTGTCCGAGGTCGACCTGACCAGGACGATCCTCGGCAAGGAGTCGGCGCTGCCGTTCGCGCTG
Organism: uncultured Actinomycetota bacterium; assembly: GCA_963727745.1. Taxonomy (GTDB): domain Bacteria; phylum Actinomycetota; class Actinomycetes; order Mycobacteriales; family Pseudonocardiaceae; genus Pseudonocardia. The sequence goes on along the minus strand of CAVSHL010000013.1, from coordinate 809,687 downwards.
GCGCCGACCGGTTTCACGCGGATGATGCACACCGCCGGCGAGCGGGCGGTCGTCGCGGCCGCCGAGAAGGCCGCCATCCCGTACACGCTCTCCACGATGGGCACCACGACGATCGAGGACGTGGCGGCCGCCGCGCCGAACGCGCGCCGGTGGTTCCAGCTCTACCTGTGGCGCGATCGCGCGTTCGGCAAGGACCTCGTGCAGCGCGCCGAGTCGGCCGGCTACGACACGCTGATGCTCACCGTCGACACCCCGGTGGGCGGCAATCGCCGCCGCGACGTGCACAACGGGCTCACGGTGCCGCCCGCGCTGTCGCTGCGCACCTTCGTCGACGGCGCCCGGCACCCGAACTGGTGGTTCGACCTGCTCACTACCGAGCCGCTGGTCTTCGCGAGCCTGCAGTCCTCCGGCGGCACCGTCGCCGAGCTGATCAACCGGGTCTTCGATCCGGCGCTCACGATGGCCGACGTCGAGTGGCTGCGGTCCACGTGGCCGGGGAAGCTCGTGGTGAAGGGGATCCAGAGCGTCGCCGACGCCGTGCGCGTGGCCGATGCGGGCGCCGACGGCGTGCTGCTGTCCAACCACGGCGGCCGCCAGCTCGACCGGGCCCCGGTGCCGATCGAGCTCGTGACGCCCGTCCGCGAGGCACTGGACGGACGCGCGGAGGTCCTCGTCGACACCGGGATCACCCACGGTGCCGACGTGCTCGCGGCGATCGCGCTGGGGGCGCAGGCAGCCCTCATCGGGCGCGCCTACCTGTACGGGCTCATGGCCGGTGGCGAAGCGGGCGTCACGAAATCGGTCAGCATTCTTACCGGCGAGATGACCCGAACACTGCAGCTCATGGGGCTGAACAGCGTCGACGAGCTTCGTCCGGAGCACGTCCGCATTCGCCCGAACGGGTGACGCTCCAGCCTGCGCGCCCACCGCGATGGGTGCATGGTCGAGGGCATGGGATTGATGGACAAGGCCAAGGAACTCCTCGGACAGCACGATGACAAGGTCGATCAGGGCATCGACAAGCTGGGCCAGTCGGTCGGAGAGAAGTACGGCCATCAGGACCAGGTCAACCAAGGCACCGAGCACCTCAAGCGCATGACGGGACAGGGCGACACCACGGCGGCACCGCCGCCGCCCGCGGAGGGCGCGCCTCCGGCACCCCAGGGTGAGGCACCGCCGCCGCCCCCGCAGTGACCCGTCCGCGACCAGAGCCCCGGAGCCGTTCGGCTCCGGGGCTCCGTACTGCGACGGGGGCCGACATCTGACGGGACAGAGCCCTGAGGAGCCGTCTCGGTGAGCGTCCTGTCCGCCTCCGCCGGTTTGTCTGCCGGCACCGTCGTCATCACGCTGCTGGCCGCCGTTCTGCACGCGGCCTGGAACGCCGTCGCCCACGCCGTACCCGACCGGCTGGTGGGTTCGCCCTGATCGGCACGGTCTACGTCGTCGTGGGTGGCGGCGCGGCCCTGGTGCTGGGTTTCCCGCCCGCCGCGGCGTGGCCGTTCGTCGTTGCCTCCGCCGCGCTCCACGTCGTCTACGTCCTGCTGCTGTGGGCGAGCTACCAGCTCGGCGAGTTCAGCCAGGTCTACCCCGTCGCGCGCGGGACCGCGCCGTGGATCGTGGCGGTGCTCGAGGTGGCGCTGGGCCACGCCCTGCCCGCGGTGCAGCTGATCGGCGTCGCGGTGATCTCGGTGGGCCCGCTCAGCCTGGCGCTCGACGGTGGACGGCTCTCGCGCGCGACGCTGCCCGCACTGGGCGCCGCGGTCGCCACGGGCATCTGCATCGCCGGCTACACCGTCGTCGACGCCGTCGCGGTCGGCACCACGCCGGTGCCGGTCTACGCGGCGTGGATGTTCCTGCTCCAGGGCCCGGTGCTGCCCGCGATCGCGCTGGCCCGCCGCGGGCGCGCCCTGCTCCACCTGGGCCGGCCGGCGCTGGCCGCAGGGCTCGGCGGCGGCGTCGTCTCGCTCGTCGCGTACGGGCTGGTGCTCGTCGCCCAGACGAGCGGCGCGACGGCCGCCGTAGCGGCCCTGCGCGAGACCAGCATCGTGGTCGGCGCCGTGATCGGCACCGTGTTCCTCGGCGAGCGCTTCGGGATCCGGCGAGCCGTCGCGGCGGCCGTGGTCGCGGTCGGCATCGTCCTGGTCAACCTGTGATCAGCGCCGGCGCAGGCCGTTCAGGAGGAGCGCGAGCAGGCGATCGGCCCGCGCCGGCTCGTCCTGCGCCGCCGCGGCGATGGCACCGATCATCCTGAGCACGTCCCCGTCGTCGGTGCCGTCGACGATCGCGCCCGACTGTCGGGCCCGTGCCAGCAGCGCGGCTCCGACGTCGAACATCTCGGCGTGCCACGCTGCCACCAGCTGGGCGTCGCGGTCGAGCGCCGAGCTGAGCACCGCGGCCGACAGGCCCCGATAGGTCAGGCCGTGCAGGATCGCGGCGCGCAGCCACGTGGACAGCCCGTCGAGTGCGTCCTCGGCCGTGAGCAGCCCGCGGCCGAGGTCGACCAGCTCCGCGATCTGTTCGGCGAGCACCACCTCCACGAGGTCGAACCGGGTCGGGAAGTGGCGGTACAGCGTTCCGCTCGCCACGCCGGCCCGCCGCGCGATCTCGTCGAGCGACGCGTCCTCGCCGGCCTCGGCGAACACGATCTTCGCCTGCTCGACCAGCTCGTCGTAGTTGCGCCGGGCGTCGGCACGACGCGGTCGCCCGCCATGACCTGCCACGAGCTCTCCCATCCTTGCTAACCGGGGACACAGTCCGTTACGGTCAGGAAACCGGACCATGCCTCATCTTACGGGAGATCACCCATGCCGTTGACCCAGCAGGATCGAGCCGACATCACCGACCTGATCAACCTCCACGGCCATCACGCGGACGCGGGTGATCTTGATGCCATGTGTGGACTGTTCACGGCAGACATCGTCTACGACGTGCACGACCTGGGCTTCGGGGAGCTGGTCGGCGCCGCCGCGATCCGCGAGGCGACGCTCGCCGTGGGCCAGGCCAACCCGGTGGGCCACCACGTCACCAACATCGTGATCAGCCCGCTCGACGACCGTTCGGCACGCGTCCGGTCGAAGGGCCTCGGCATCAACGCCGACGGGAGGACCGGCAGCGTCACGTACGACGACACCGTGACGCACGGGCCGGAGGGTTGGCGGATCGCGCAGCGCACCGTGACCGCGCGGCGCGCGGCCCTCGGCGCGGACGTCGACGGTCCGCGCGAGGTGCTCGAGCGGCTCCGCGACGCCACCCGCACGCAGTCCGTAGAGGGCATGCGGGCGATCTACGCGGTCGACGCGGTGCACGAGTTCCCGTTCGCCTTTCCCGGGGTGCCGACCCGGCTCGAGGGTCGCGACGAGATCGTCGGTTGGATCGCTGCCCAGTGGCAGGGCGGGCCGCTGCGGCTCACGGGCTACCGCACCCACGCCGTGCACTCCACGACCGACCCGCACACCATCGTCGTCGAGCAGGACGCCCTCGGCACGAACGGGACCGACGACGGGATCGCCCTGCCCAACCTGATGGTGCTGACGGCGCGCAACGGGCAGGTCGTCCACCTGCGCGACTACGTCAACGTCCTCGCCGCTGCCGCCGCGCTGGGGCTCGAGCTCGGCGGAGCCGCCGCGCGATGATTCTCCGCCGCGCCGCGGGTCGGTACTGATGACACCACCCGCAGGAGGAACCCATGACACTGCCCGCCCACCCGCCCGTCGTCGACATCGCCACCTGGCAGGCCGCCCGCGACGAGCTACTGGTTCGCGAGAAGGCCCACACCCGCGCAGGCGACGCCATCGCGGCGGCGCGGCGCCGGCTGCCGATGGTCGAGTTCGACGGGACGGTGGAGGTCGTCGGCCCCGACGGACCCGTCCCCTTCCTGGATCTGTTCGGGGACCGCGACGAGCTCGTCGTCTACAAGCACATGTGGTGGGACGGGACACCGCACCAGGGGCAGTGCGAGGGCTGCACCATCGTGGCCTGGCACGCCCAGGACTCCGTGTACCTCAACGTCCGCGGCGTCTCGTTCGCCGTCCTGACCACGGGCCGATGGGACGAGGTGGCGCCCTACGTCGAGTTCATGGGGTACACCCAGCCCTGGTACTCGGTGCGGGGCGTTGCCGCGCCCGTCGGCGACGACATGGGTTCCTTCACCTGCTACCTGCGCGACGGCGACCGGGTGTTCCTGACCTACTCCACGACGGGCCGCGGCAACGAAGCGGCCGCGGGGTCCTTCGGCCTGCTCGACATGACGCCCTACGGCCGCGGCGAGGCGTGGGAGGACAACCCCGACGGCCGACCCGACGGGCACCACGCGTGCTGGTACTGGCGCTCGGACGCCGACGGTGTCGCCGGCTGGGGTCCGACCAGCCGGCCCGGGCCGCAATGGGCCCGACCGGGCGCGACGCCGGCGGAGACGCTGGGCCGGGGCGACGATCCCCACTGACGGGGTCTCCGTCGATCGACGTCGAACGGTACGTCGTCGAGCTTCGGTGAGCAGCCCCGCGCGAGGCGTTCCGCCGCGCATCCTCGACGACGTGCCCCGATCCTCGCCGCCGACCTGGGTGCCCCGGCTGCACCGCATGCGCTACGAGCCCGATCCCGGCGACGACCCGGTCCCGACGACCGCGGCCGACGTCGGCATCGGGCAGCCGGTCGCGCTCGGACACACCCCGACCGCGATCCTGCACGCCCAGCTCAGAGAGATCCTGCGGATCGCGCTGGAGGTGTACGACGGCCGCCGCTCACCCACGCAGCTCACGTCGGCGTTCGCCCCGAGCGCCCTGCGCTACTGGCGCTCCGCACCCGCGGTGCACCCGCGCACGCCCACCCCGCCACGGCTGGGCCGAACCCGCATGGGGCGCCCGCACGCGCACGTCGCGGAGATGGTGGCGGTGGTCAACCTCGGCGGCCGCTACCGCGCCCTGCCGGCCCGGTTCGAACGCGGCGCCGACCGGGTGTGGCGCTGCACCGACATCCGGCTGCTGTAGCCCCACCGCGAGTTGGCCGGTTCAGCAGGGCGAGTTGGCCCGTTCAACAGGGCGAGTTGGCCCGTTGAGCAGGGCGAGTTGGCCCGTTGAGCAGGACGAGTTGGCCAACTCGCTCTGCTGATACAGCCAACTCGCCCTGCTGAGATGGCCAACTCACGGTCGGTGCGCTACGGGCGGGCGACCGACGGCGAGCCGTGGCACTGCTTGTACTTGCGCCCCGACCCGCACGGGCATGGCTGGTTGCGCGACGGCTCCGACCGCACCTCCGACCGACGGCCCGGGCGCGGCCCGGACCGCACGGCCTCGCCGTCCTCGGACGGGCCGCTGTAGCTCAACGCGTCGGGCGCCGGGCCACCTCGACCGCCGAACGCGGTGGGCAGCACCGAGGTCGGCTGCTCGTCGGGGGCAGCGTGGCGACCCCGCGGCGGCGCGGACGCAGGCGGCACGACGGGCTGCGGCGTGGTCGCCGGTGCATCCGATTCCACGGCGGCGGGCTCCGCCTCGGCCGGCTGTGCAGCAGCGGCCTCCTCGGCGGGCTGGACGCGCACGTTGAACAGGTGCGCCAGCGTCTCCTCCTTGATGCCCTCCAGCATCCGGGAGAACATCTCGAAGCCCTCGTTGCGGTACTCGATGAGCGGGTCGCGCTGCGCCATGGCGCGCAGCCCGATGCCCTCCTTGAGGTAGTCCATCTCGTAGAGGTGCTCGCGCCACTTGCGGTCCATGACCTGCAGCAGCACCTGCCGCTCCAGCTCGCGCATGCCGCCCTGCGAGCCGATGATCTCGTCGATCTCCTGCTCGCGGGCGGCGTAGTGGTCCTGGGCGTCGGTCAGCAATTCGGTGAGCAGCACGTCCTTGGTGATGTCGTCGTGCTCGTCGCTCTCGGCGAGGTCCTGCCAACGGATCGACGGCGGGTAGAGCATCCCCACGGCTGTCCACAGCTTGTCGAGGTCCCAGTCCTCGGCGTAGCCCTCTTCGGTGGCGCCCTTGACGTACTCGGCGATGACGTCCTCGAGCATGTGCTCGATCTGTTCCTTGATGTCCTCGCCGGCGAGGACCTTGCGCCGCTCCTCGTAGACGACGGTGCGCTGCTGGTTGAGCACCTCGTCGTACTTGAGGACGTTCTTGCGGATCTCGAAGTTCTGCTGCTCGACCTGGGTCTGCGCACTGCGGATGGCCTTCGTGACCATGCCGGAGTCGATCGGCAGATCGTCGGGCAGGTTGAACCGGTTCATGATCGACTCGACGACCTGGCCGTTGAACCGGCGCATGAGCTCGTCACCCAGCGACAGGTAGAACCGGGACTCGCCGGGGTCGCCCTGCCGGCCGGACCGGCCGCGCAGCTGGTTGTCGATGCGTCGGGACTCGTGCCGCTCGGTGCCCAGCACGTAGAGCCCGCCGGCGTCGCGCACCTCCTCGGCCTCCGTCGCGACCTGCTTCTTCAGCTGCTCGACGGTGTCGTCCCACGCCGCCTCGTAATCCTCGCGGGTCTCCACGGGATCGAGGCCGCGGTCGCGCAGCTCCAGGTCGGCGAGGAACTCCGGGTTGCCGCCCAACATGATGTCGGTACCGCGGCCGGCCATGTTGGTGGCGACGGTGACGGCGCCGGCGTGCCCGGCCTGCGCGATGATCGCGGCCTCGCGCTCGTGGTGCTTCGCGTTGAGCACCTCGTGCGGCACCTGCAGGCGGACCAACAGCTTCGACAGGTACTCGGACTTCTCGACGCTCGTGGTGCCCACCAGCACCGGCTGCCCGGCGTGGTGGTGCTCGGCGATGTCGGCGGCGACGGCGTCGAACTTCGCCTCCTCCGTCTTGTAGATCAGGTCCTTCTGATCGACCCGCTGCATCGGCCGGTTCGTGGGGATCGTGACAACGCCGAGCTTGTAAATCTGCGCCAGCTCCGCGGCCTCGGTCTGCGCCGTGCCGGTCATGCCGGAGAGCTTCGTGTAGAGCCGGAAGTAGTTCTGCAGGGTGATCGTGGCCAGGGTCTGGTTCTCCGCCTGGACCTCCACCCCTTCCTTGGCCTCGATGGCCTGGTGCATGCCCTCGTTGTAGCGGCGACCGGCCAGCACGCGGCCGGTGAACTCGTCGACGATCAGCACCTGGCCGTCGCGGACGATGTAGTCCTTGTCCTTCTTGAACAGCTCCTTGGCCTTCAAGGCGTTGTTCAGGTACCCGACGAGCGGGGTGTTGGCCGCCTCGTACAGGTTGTCGATGCCGAGCTGGTCCTCCACCAGCGCGACGCCGTCCTCCGTGACGCCGACGGCGCGCTTGCGCTCGTCGACCTCGTAGTGGATGTCGCGCTTGAGCATCGGCGACATCCGCGCGAACTCCTGGTACCAGCGGCCGCTCTGCTCGGCCGGGCCGGAGATGATCAGCGGGGTGCGCGCCTCGTCGATGAGGATCGAGTCGGCCTCGTCGACGATCGCGAAGTTGTGGCCGCGCTGCACCATGTCGGCCGCGTTCCAGGCCATGTTGTCGCGCAGGTAGTCGAAGCCGAACTCGTTGTTCGTGCCGTAGGTGATGTCGCACGCGTACTGCTCGCGCCGGGTGGGCGGCGGCATCTCCGAGAGGATGACCCCGACCGTCAACCCGAGGAACCGGTGGACGCGGCCCATGTTCTCCGAGTCGCGCTTGGCCAGGTAGTCGTTGGTGGTGACGACGTGCACGCCGTCGCCGGAGAGCGCGTTGAGGTAGACGGGCGCCACCGAGGTGAGCGTCTTGCCCTCACCGGTCTTCATCTCCGAGACGTTGCCCAGGTGCAGCGCGGCGCCACCCATGAGCTGCACGTTGAACGGGCGTTGCCCCAAGGTGCGCTTGGCCGCTTCGCGGACCACGGCGAAGGCCTCGGGCAGCAGGTCGTCGAGGGTCTCGCCCTTGGCGTACCGGGTGCGGAACTCCTCGGTCTTGCCACGCAGCTGCGCGTCGGTGAGGCCGACGTAGTCGTCCTCGAGCGAGTCGATGTGGTCGGCAGCGCGCGCAAGGCGCTTCACCAGCTTCGCCTCACCGGCACGGAGCAGACGGGTCAGCAGTGCCACAGGTCGACCTCATTCACGGTGCGGTGCAGAGACATACGCGTTCAGGGTAGCGAAGTCGCACTCCGCCCCTCGTCACCAACGACGAAAGGGCGGCGACCGTTCCCCTCGGGGGCCGGTCGCCGCCCTTTCAGCGGACGGGATGTGTGTGGTTGCTACGTACCGAGACGGATGACGCCGTAGTCGTAGCCCCTGCGGCGGTACACCACACTGGGCTCGCCGCTCTCGGCGTCGGCGAAGAGGTAGAAGTCGTGTCCGACCAGCTCCATCTGCGAGAGCGCGTCGTCGACGCTCATCGGCTCGCAGGTGTGGACCTTGCGGCGCACCACCCGACCCGGTACCGGGTCTCCGTCGGGCAGGTACTCGTCGTGATCGCGCGGCGCCGGTATCCCAGCACTGGTCTGCGTATCGGGTTCGGCCTCGGGTACAGCGTCGTCGAGCAGTGCGGCTTCGACCTCGGCGGTCTGCGGCTCGTCGAGGACCATCGTGCCGCCTCTGGTGGCGGAGACACGGGCCCGGCGTCCGGTGACACGGCGGCGGTCGTGCGAGCGGCGCAGCCGCCCTTCCAGCTTGCCGACTGCGGTATCGAGCGCGGTGTAGAAGTCCTGGGCACATGCCTCGGCGCGGGCTACGGCCCGCCGACCACGTCCGGTGATCTCCACGCGCTGACAGCTCTTGGACTGGCGACGGTTGGGCTCGTGGAAGAGCTCAACCTCCAGACCGACGATCCGGTGGTCGTACCGTTCCAGGCGAGCGACCTTCTCGTTGACGTGTACCCGGAAATGATCCGGGACCTCGACGTTCCGGCCGGTGACGACGATCTCCACGCAGACTTCCCTCGCTTTCGGCGTCGGGTTGCTTCGCTGGCAGACCGCGCCCGGGGGAGAGCTCCCCGAGCGCTCGACGAGCGATCCTCCTGTCACGACTCGTTGGTGACTCGGTGATGCGCAGCACGGTAACGCGCATCACGGTTCGGCAACAGGGCATCGCGCGAAGTAATCCCGAGCCGTGTGGATGCGCTGAACGACATTGGACGTTCGCCCGTTCGAAGGTACGATTTCCGATCCCGTTCACGACCCTCCCGGGTCGGCCCGCCGGCGTGGAGTGGCGTCGCAGAGCACCAGCGCGGCCCGCACCGGGCAGCCCGCAACGGCCAACGCGGCCGTGCAGGCGCGCAGCGTGGCGCCGGTGGTGACCACGTCGTCGACGAGCAGCACCACCGCCCCCGGCGGCGGGAGCCGGTCGCGGCGCACGAGCACCCGGCCGTCGAGGTTGGCCGCGCGCTGCGCGGCGTCGAGCCCGACCGACTCCTCAGCCTGCCGATGCAGTCGCAGCGCCGGCGCGACCTGCACGCCCGGACGCCGGGCCGCCACCTGCCGGCACAACCGGGCCGTGTGGTCGCCGCCGCGGGCGCGCGCCGCACCCGGCCGCGACGGGGCCGGCACCAACCACAGCCCGCTCGACACGGCCGGCAGCCGGTCGACAGCGGCGCCGAGCAGCTCCGAGAGCGCCCCGGCGAGGTCGCGCCGGCTGCGCTCCTTGTAGCGCAGCAGCGCGTGCCGCAGCGGCCCGCGGTAGCGGCCGACGGCCAGCACGGGCGGGGCGTGCGCCACCACCGGCACCGTGGCCGGCCCGAGCGTCCCCGCGCACGTCGCGCACCACGGCGGCGGCCCGTCGCGACAGCCCGCGCAACTACCCGGCAGCACCAGATCGAGCAGCGCACCCACCATCCGCGCAGCATCGCGCCGACCCCCGACAGATCCGGGCAGTTCGGCTGACGTCACACACCGAGTGCGGGCGTCACACATGCTGCAGCGTGTGTGCCGACCACATTGGACGTGTGGCGTCGCACCAGACCGCTCACCCCGGGTACGAGGGCACCGCTCTCCCGGCGCCGGGCACCTGTTGGCGCCACGCGTCCTGCAGGCCCTGCTCGAAGGTCCATACGCCGGTCTGGTCGGTCACGAGCAGCGGCCGTTCCGCGCTGACGGCCAGTGCCGTCAGCGGCGGCGTGAGGTTGGTGGACGGGAGGTCGCCCAGCGCCAGCCCGTCGACGCCGACCTGGGCGATGAGCCGGTCGGCGTTGCGGGTGATCGCGACGATCGAGTCGGCGGTGCGCCAGTCGGCCGCCACCACCTGCCCCAGCGCCTGGGCGCGCAGCTGGCGGACCTCGGTGATCGCGACCGTGCCGTCGAGGCCGCGCGCCACGGCGCCCACGTACAACCGGTCGTTCGCGACCGCCAGCACCCGCACCCCGTCCCGGGACAGCCGCATGACGGTGACGGGGCCGAGCGCGGTGAGCTCCTCCGCGTCGACGTCCCCCACGGCCCGCGTGCCGTCGGGCTGCAGGCGGACCCGCAGCACGCGCCGGCCGTCGGCCACCGTCCACACCTCGTCGGACCCGGGGGCCCAGGTGGGTCGGGTGAGGGTGGCTCCGGTGACGTCGACCGGGGTGACGACGCCGTCGGCCAGCTGCCCCAGCTCGAGCCGCGCGCCGCGGGCGACGACGGCGAGCCGCTGCCCGTCCAGGCTGACCGCGGCCGACTCGGCGAGCACGCCGCCGTTGCCGGCCGGGCCCGGGATGGCCGTCGCCGGCCCGGACAGCGTGCCGATCCGCCCCTCGGTGGTGATCAGGGCGGCCGAGCCGGGGGCGACTCCGGTGTCGCCGATGAGGCCCGTGACGTCCTCGCGGGTCCACTCCGTGCGGCCGGCGACAAGCGGCTCCCCGTCGATCAGGATCCGCACCCGCAGGACGTTCAGCTCCGACAGCGACAGGACGATCTGCGCGGCGATGAGCCGGCGGGCGGCATCGTCCGGCGGAGCAATTCTCGTCAGGTCGACGACGACGATGCTGTCCGTGCCCGCCGCGACGTTGGCGCGCAGCTCGGCGCCGCTCAGGAGCGAGACCGCCGCACCCCGCAACGACGACGACGGCCCGCCCAGCAGCATGTCCACCACCCGCGCCGGCTGGGTGCGCGACGGCACCGCCGGCAGGTAGCGCAGGTCCGACACCGCGAGGCGACGGGCGGGATCCACGAACCACACGGGCACGGCCTTGTAGTTGCCGCGGAACTCGTCGAGCCCGACGACGACGCCGGCGGGGAGCCGGGAGATCCGCCACTGGCCGTCACGCTGCACGAGCTCCAGATCGCTCGAGTACTGACCGACATCGGCTTCGAACGCGCCGGTCTGCGGGACGACCCGGCCGACCCTGGTGCCGCGGATGCGCACCGTCGTGGTGCCGGCCGGCTGGTCGTCCACCGTGACGGGCACGGTGTCGATCTGGCCCTCGAGCACGGTCAGGGCCTCGCCGTCGTTCCAGTCCTGGGCGGCCTCGGGGGTGAGGAAGCGGCGGGAGGCGCCGTGCCGGTCGGAGCTGGACGACGAGGCGGTGACGAAGCCGCGGACGATGTCGAGCACGTTCGCGCCGGCCACCGGGGCCGGGGGCGGCGCGACCTCGTCGCCCGCGCCGACCTGGCGCAGCACCTGTACCGGGGAGCTGGCGGGCACCCCGGCGCAGGCCGTCGCGCCGGCGAGCAGCACGGCCGCCACTGCGACGGTGACCATGCGCCGGGTCCTCACGACTCCACCTCGGACTCGGGGAGCACCGGATCGAGGATCGTCGGCCAGCCCAGTGGTGGGGTCGGCAGGGACGTGCGCGGCTCGGACGGCCCCGACGTGCTGTCGGACCTGCGATCAGGGGCGAGCGGAAGCGGGCTGGTCACGAGCACCGTGCCGGTGTCGCGCGGCAGGGTCAGGCGGAACGCGGCGCCCTCGCCCGGCTCGCCCCACGCCTGCAGCCAGCCGCCGTGCAGGCGGGCGTCCTCGACGGCGATGGAGAGGCCGAGGCCGCTGCCGCCGCTGCGCCGCGCCCGGGACTCCTCGGCCCGCCAGAACCGGTTGAACACGAGGTTCGCCTCTCCGGGGCGCAGCCCGACGCCGTGGTCGCGCACCAGCACCGCGACGGCGTGGTCGTCGGCCCGCAGCGTGATCTCCACGGGGTTGCCCTCGCCGTGGTCGATCGCGTTGGCGACGAGGTTGCGCACGATCCGTTCCACCCGGCGCGGATCGACCTCGGCGTAGATGCCGGCGGGCAGGTCCAGCTCGAGCGGGGTGTCGGCCTCCGCGGCGATGCCCCGCACCAGCTCGACCGCCCGCTCCACCACGCCGCGCACGTCGATGCGGTCGGTGGCCAGCTCGGCCACGCCGGCGTCCAGCCGGCTGATCTCCAGGAGATCACCCAGCAGCGCCTCGAACCGGTCCAGCTCCGCCACGAGCAGCTCCGAGCTGCGCTGCAGTGCCGGCAGCAGCTCGGCGCGCGACGCGTACAGCACGTCGGCGGCCATCCGCACCGTGGTCAGCGGGGTGCGCAGCTCGTGGCTCACGTCCGAGGTGAACCGCCGTTGCAGCGCACCGAATTCCTCCAGCTGCCGGAACTGCGTCTGGATGCTGCCCGCCATCTCGTTGTACGACTCGCCGAGCCGGGCCACCTCGTCCTCGCCGATGACCGGCATGCGCTCGTCGAGGTGGCCCTCCGCGAACCGTTCGGCGATCTCGGCGGCCTGCCGGATCGGCCGCACCACCTGCCGCGTGACGATGCTCGCGATCCCGGCGAGCAGCAGCAACAGGATCAGCCCGCCCACGATGAGCGTGCTCTGCACCAGCCCCAACGTCCGCTGCTCGTCGACCAGCGGGAACAGCAGGTAGAACTCCAGCTCGCCGTTGGCGGTCCGCACCGGCTGGCCGATCACCAGGGTGGGGACGGGCGTGCCGCGGTCGTCGATCGTGACGTACTTGCGCGACAGGGTGCCCCGCGCGACCGTGGCCCGCAGGTCCTCCGGCACGTCCTCGATCGGGCCGGCGGACACCCCGGGGCCCGTCACGCGCGTGCCCGTGGTCAGCGCGGCCCGGAACTCGCCGGCCCCCGGCGACGTCGGCTCGTCGGACGTGCTGACGGTGGTGAGGCGGTCGAGCGCCTTGTTGAGGTCACCGGCAGCGCCCTCGCGGTCCGGGTCGACCCCGGCCAGCTCCCGCTCCAGAAGGCCGCGCGCGGCGTCGGCGCGGTTGAGGGTGTCGGCCTCCTTGGCCTGCAGCGTCTGCGACGCGATCTGGGTCTGCAGGACCAGCCCGAGCACGACCACGACGGCCGTCGAGAGCGCCAGCGTGGAGATGACCACGCGGACCTGCAGCGATCGCCGCCACACCGCGTTGAACGCGTCGGAGACCTCGCTGCCCAGCCGGCGGATCTGGTCGATCGACCGGACCAGGCGGCTGCGCAGGCTCACGGACGGGAGTGGATCACGGCGGGCCGGCCTTGTACCCGACCCCGCGCACCGTCAGCACCACCTCGGGGTGCTCCGGGTCGCGCTCGACCTTCGACCGCAGCCGCTGAACGTGCACGTTGACCAGGCGGGTGTCGGCGGCGTGCCGGTAGCCCCACACCTGCTCCAGCAGCACCTCGCGGGTGAACACCTGTCGCGGCTTGCGGGCCAGCGCCACCAGCAGGTCGAACTCCAGCGGGGTCAGCGCGATCTGCGCACCGCCCCGCTCCACCTGGTGGGCCGGCACGTCGATGGAGACGTCGCCGATGGCCAGCTGCTCGGCCGGCTCGGCCTCCGTGCGGCGCACGCGCGCCCGAATGCGCGCCACCAGCTCCTTCGGCTTGAACGGCTTCACGACGTAGTCGTCGGCACCCGACTCCAGGCCCAGCACGATGTCGACGGTGTCGCTCTTCGCGGTGAGCATGACGATGGGCACGCCGGACTCGGAGCGGATCGCGCGGCACACGTCGATGCCGTTCATGCCGGGCAGCATCAGGTCCAGCAGCACGACGTCGGGCCGCAGCTCACGCACCGCCGGCAACGCCCGGGTGCCGTCGCCGACCACCGCGGTGTCGAAGCCCTCTCCCCGCAGCACGATGGTGAGCATCTCGGCCAAGGCCGGGTCGTCGTCGACCACCAGAACGCGCGACTTCATTCGGTCAGCATCCCATCACGGTGTGACGGACCTGTTCAGGGCTCCCCGATGCGGTCCGCGAGGGCCTCGACATCGAGCCCGACGGCGCCGTCCACGACCGTCCACGGCGACCGCCAGCCTGCCGCGGCGAGGCCGGCGTACACCTCGCCCGCGCGGTCCTGCAGCCCGCCGTCGGCCTCGTAGGTGTCGCGAGCCCGGCCCGGATCGGCGGCCTCCCTGGCCTGCGCACGAGCACCCGCGACGGCGCCCGGCACGGCCAGCAGCACCTGGTGGTCGGGCCGGGGCACGCCCAGCTCGTCCTCCAGGTCGGCCACCCACGCGACGAACTCGCCGTCGGCCCCCTCGTGCAGCCGAGCGGCCCCGTACGCGGCGTTCGACGCGGTGAACCGGTCCACGAACACCACCTCGTGCTCGGCGAGCGCCTTCTCCAGATCGGGTGCCGCGGCCCGGCGGTCCAGCGCGTAGAGCAGCGTCATCGCCGGCACCGACCGGTTGACCGCGGCGAGCCGCCCGTACAGACCCTCCCGGACGAGGTCGGCGTGCTCGTCGACGCCGTAGCGGGGAAAGGCGAACCGGGCGACCCGGTCACCGCGCGCGGTGAGCCGAGCGGTCAGCGCGTCGGTCAGCGTGCGCTTCCCGGCACCGTCGATGCCTTCGACGACGATGAGTCGGCCCATGCGTGCAGGTTACGACACCCGCCGGTCAGGTCCGCCGGTGCCGCGGACCGTCCGGGTCGGGACGGGCCGGTGGTGGTGGCGGCTGTGCCGATGGCATTGGCGGCGACGCCAGCGGATGCGGTTGCGGTTGCGGCGGCGGCGGCGCCGGCGGGACCGCCGGCTCGGGGCCGGTCGGCGGTTGCTCTGGCGGTGCCGGTGGAGGTGGCGCGGGTGGAGGCCCCATCGGCTGTTGCCCCGATGGCTGTTGCTGCGGGCCCGGTGGCGGCCCCGGACGCTGCGGGGGTGGGCCCGGGTCGACCGGACGGCGGGGAGGCTGCGGCTCCGGCCGCCGACCGCGGCCGGGATCTGCCGGTGGTCGCGGCGCGGCGCGCACGATCGGCTGGGCCACCGTGCGGGTGTCGTCGGGCACGCGCGTCACCGGCAGGGGCTGCGTCACGGGCTCCGGCAGCGGATCGGGCCGCGGCGGGAGGGGTGGCACCACGCGCTGCATCTCGGTCACCGGATCGGGTTCCGCGGGCGGCGGCCACAGGGCGGGCTCGGCCGCTGCGACGGGGGCTGCGACCGGTGCTGCGACCGGTGCGGGAGGCTCGTCCGCCGGTTCTTCGTCGTCCGGCTCGCCCTCCTCCTCGTCCTCCTCCGGCAGGTCCGCGGCCGAGGACACGGCCACCGTCGCGGGTTCCTCGACCTTCTTGGCCGCCTTCTTCGCCGGCTTCTTCTTGGGCTTCGGCGCCGGCGGCTCGGGGGGTGGCTCCTCGTCCTCCGGTTCGTCATCGTCCGGTTCGTCGTCCTCGAGTTCGTCGTCCCCCTCGGGGGCGGCGCCGGCCAGGTCGCGCAGCGCCACGAAGGCGAGCCGCAGGATCAGCAGCGCCCAGAACCCGACACCGGCCAGCTTCAGTGCGCTCGCCAGGATCTGGCCGTGCTGCTGGGTCGCCACGACCGAACCGATCGAGGCCGTCCACAGCAGGAGCGCCACCGCGACGAGCGCGATGCCCGCGGTGCCCAGCGCTCCTCTGAACACGATCATGAACGCGACAACCGCGATCCCGTACAGGATCGGGAGCACCAGGTCGGGGAGGCGGACCGACTCGGCGAGGAACTCGTGGATCAGGAACAGGTCGTCGGCGGCGAGCACGGCGCTGATCAGGCCCGCGGTGAGGAACATCGCCGCACCGGCCTGCCGGGTCGCGCGCAGCACGACAGCACTCAGGAGGGCGCACGTGGCCGGCACCTGCCACAGCAGGGTGACGAGGTTGGAGAACCACCCCGCGTACACCGGGCCCTTGTAGACCGAGGTGGGATCGCGGCTCAGTGCGTCGAAGCGGACGTCGAACGCCGCCGCGAGACCGATCGTGGCGACGATCGCCACGACGGTCAGTGCGAGGACGGCGCCGGCGCCCAGCGCGAGCCAGCGCCAGTCGCGGCGCGCCTTGTCGGTCACGGAGTCAGACACTATGTCGGGGCTCCACGTCGCTCACCCGGCCGGTCCGACGAGTGGTCGATCACCCTGCGGTGCGCTGCTCCGCGATACCCGAACGAGCACGGGAGCGTCCTAGTCCTCGTCGCTGTAGCGGTGCCCGTTGCGGCGGTGGCCGTTGGTGCGCCGGCGGGGTGGTGGCGGGGTGTGCTCGGTGCCGTCGGGATCGGCGGGCGGGGCGCCCTCGGGGCGGCTGTGGCGCCGGCGGACGGCCGAGTGCGCGACGGTCTCGGAATCCACACCGTCCGCACCTGGTCGCGGAACACGGCGCACCATCGTGTCGTCGATGCGCGGCTGCTGCGGGGGGCGTGCGGCGCGCCGGCGCGGGGGCGCTGCCGCTGCGCTGCCCTCGCGGCTCCCCTCGCGACTGCTCTCGCGACTGCCCTCCCGCGACCGGCGCGGCGGCACGACGCCGATCGGCCCGGTGGCCACGTCGTCGGCGGGAGAGCCCGGCATGCCGACCGGGGCGCCGGAGGCGAGGCGTGGACGGGTCCGTCGCGGGCGAGGCGCATCGCCGGCCCGATCCTCTGCATCGACGGGCCTGCGCAGGTCAGCGGTCCGCCGGAGCTCGCCGGAATCGCCGCCGTCCGCCGCACGGACCTTGCCGGCGCGGCCGCGCAGCAACGGCAGGAGCACCAGCCCGACCACCCGCAGGGTGCCGTAGGTCCAGATCGCCGTGCCGAGCATCTTCGCGCCGTCCTCCATGAGCAACGGCATGTCGATGCCCACCGAGTCGAGGGCGTCGGAGATCGCGGAGACGCCCCAGAACCCCATCGCCGCGCCGAAGACGAGGATGTTCCAGCGCAGGCGGTGCCGGTACACCCACAGCACGACGAGGATCGCCACCGTGTACAGCACCGGCGGGATCTTCTGCGAGATCCCGAACTGCTCGCGGATCGTCTCGTGGAGCAGGAAGCCGTCGTCGATCGCCATCACCGCGGTGATGACGCCCAGGTAGCCGAACATCGCGGCGTCGGCGCGGTGGCCGCCGAGCTTGCGCAGCAGCACCGAGGCCAGGAGCGCGCTCGTGGCGGGCACCTGCCACAGCAGGATCGTGAGGTTGGCGTAGGCCCCGGAGTAGTTGGGCACGTGGGCGACCGACGCCGGTTCGCGGCTCAGGTCGCGGAACTCGATGCCGAGCGCGTCGGCGTAGAGCGAGGCGAGCGTGGTCACGATCACGACCGCCGCGGCCGCGATCAGTACGCCGATCAGGATCGGTCTCAGCTCGCCCCCCGGCGACCGAAGAGTCGGCTTCCGTTTCACAGCCGTTCACTCTAAGGGAGCAAAGCTGGACGATGTCGAGAACTCCACGATCCGGTGACGGCGAGTGGTCGCCGTCGTGCGGTCGCCGCGCATGACAGCGGGCGGCAGCCGGTGCGCGCACACACCGGCGGCCGCCCGCCGCAAGATCGCTCAGCGTGACCGAAGCCACGCGCCGGCGCTGATCAGTACCGGTAGTGCTCCGGCTTGAACGGGCCCTCGACGTCGACCCCGATGTACTCGGCCTGGTCCTTGGTGAGCTTGGTCAGCTCGCCACCCAGCGCCAGCACGTGGATCTTCGCGACCTTCTCGTCGAGGATCTTCGGCAGCCGGTAGACGTCGTTGTTGTACTCCTCGTGCTTGGTGAACAGCTCCAGCTGCGCGATCACCTGGTTGGAGAAGCTGTTGCTCATCACGAACGACGGGTGCCCGGTGGCGTTGCCCAGGTTCATCAGCCGGCCCTCGGACAGCACGATGATCGTGTGCCCGTCCGGGAACACCCACTCGTCGACCTGCGGCTTGATGTTGACCTTGATGATGCCGGGGATGCGGGCCAGCCCGGCCATGTCGATCTCGTTGTCGAAGTGGCCGACGTTGCCCAGGATCGCCTGGTGCTTCATGCGCTGCATCAGGTCGGTGGTGATGATGTCCTTGTTGCCGGTCGTCGTGATGACGATGTCGGCCTTGTCGATGACGTCCCCGATGCGCGCCACCTGGTAGCCCTCGAGCAGCGCCTGCAGGGCGCAGATCGGGTCGACCTCGGCCACGATCACGCGGGCACCCTGCCCGGCCAGCGCCTCCGCCGAACCCTTGCCGACGTCGCCGAACCCGGCCACGACCGCGACCTTGCCGCCGATCAGCACGTCGGTGGCCCGGTTGAGGCCGTCGATCAGCGAGTGCCGGATGCCGTACTTGTTGTCGAACTTCGACTTGGTGACCGAGTCGTTGACGTTGATCGCCGGGAACAGCAGCTGGCCCTGCTCGGCCAGCTGGTAGAGCCGGTGCACGCCGGTGGTGGTCTCCTCGGTGACACCGCGGATGTCGGAGGCGACCGTGGTCCAGCGCTTCCCGTCAGCGGCCAGCGAGCGGCGCAGCGTGTCGAGGATGATGCGGTACTCGTCGGCGACGGTGAGGTCGTCGTCCTCGACGGTCGGCACCACGCCGGTCTTCTCGAACTCCACGCCCTTGTGCACGAGCAGGGTGGCGTCGCCGCCGTCGTCGAGGATCATGTTCGGGCCGACGGTGTTGCCGGCCTCGTCACGGAACAGGAACAGCTGCTCGGTGCACCACCAGTACTCCTCCAGCGTCTCGCCCTTCCAGGCGAACACCGGAACCCCCTTCGGCTCCTCCGGGGTGCCGTGCGGGCCGACCACCGTCGCGGCCGCGGCGTGGTCCTGCGTGGAGAAGATGTTGCAGCTGACCCAGCGCACCTGGGCGCCGAGGCTGACCAGCGTCTCGATCAGCACAGCGGTCTGCACCGTCATGTGCAGCGAACCGGCGATCCGCGCGCCGAGCAGCGGCTGAGCCTCCGCGTACTCGCGGCGCAGCTCCATCAGGCCGGGCATCTCGTTCTCGGCGAGCCGGATCTCCTTGCGGCCGAAATCGGTGAGCCCGAGATCGGCGATGGCGAAGTCGATCCCGTTGCGGGTCTGCAGCTTGTCCGCGACGGTTGTCTCTACGGTCATGGGGTGGGAACTCCCTGGTCGACGTGTCTGTGGCCTACGACGCCGACGAGGAGAAATGGGCCCCCGACGACGGAGGCGCCCTTGTACGTGATGCGAGCAGGTCGAGCGTGGCGGACCCCTGCCGGACCCGTCGCAGCGCCCCTCGACCTCCGGCCAGGATAGCCGGACAGCGACCGGCCGACCACGTCCGGGTGATGACAGCGACGGCGGCGGCGGCCGTGGCACGCGTCACAGGCGGGGCTGCAACGCAGGGCGCCGCCCACCGCATCGCACGGGTATGACCATCACGACCCACCTCACCCGGATCGCCTGCGGCGCGGCCGCGGCCGGCGTGCTCGTCCTCGGTGGCGCCGGCATCGCGCAGGCCCAGGAGGAGACCCCGCGGCCGGCGCCGCCGTCCGCTCCCCAGGCCGTCGCGCCCCAGACCGTCGCGCCCCAGGTGTCGGCGGCGCCTGGCGCACCCGCGCCCAGCCAGGCGACCACGGCTCCGTATCCGGGACCGCAGGTTCGTGCGGTGCCCGAGGGCGCCCCGGAGACCGGTGGCGGCCCGGCCGACCCGGCGCTCGGCACCGTCGCGGCGCTGGTCGGCGGCGGCGCGCTCGCCCTCGCGGCGGCGGCAGGGGCAGTCACGGTCGCGGTCCGCCGACGTACGTGACCGTCCGTTCGACGCTGCTCACCGCGGTGGCGGTGCTCGGCGTGCTCGCCTCGGGGGCGTGCACGCCGGCCACCGCCGCGCCCGTCGGTCCCGCGCCGATCACGGGCACCGCGGTGGCGGCACCGACCGGCCACGAACCCGTCCGGCTCGACATCGACGCGATCGGCGTGCACACCGACGTGCTCCGGCTTGGCCTCGCGCCCGACCGCACCGTCGAGGTACCGCCGCTGGGCTCGCCCGACGTCGGCTGGTACTCCTACTCGCCCCCGCCGGGCGACCACGGGCCCGCGGTGCTGCTCGGGCACGTCGACTCGGCGGCGACCGGCCCCTCGGTGTTCCACGACCTGCCCCAGCTCCGCCCCGGCGACGAGGTGACGGTGCGCCGGGCCGACGGCGCGACCGTCCGGTTCCGGGTCGACGCGGTGCAGCGCTACCCGAAGGCCCGGTTCCCGACCGCCACCGTCTACGGCGACGTCGACCACGCCGGCCTGCGGTTGATCACCTGCGGCGGCGCCTTCGACCGAGCCCGGCACAGCTACACCGACAACGTGGTCGTCTACGCTTCCGCCGTGCCCCAGGGGGCCGGGTGACACCCGACGACGAGGCGGCGTTCGAGACGTTCGTGCTGGCCACGGGCCCGGAGCTGGTGCGGTTCGCGCGGCGGCTCACCCTCGACCACCACCGCGGTGAGGACCTCGTCCAGGAGGTGCTCGCCCGCTTCGGCACGTCGTGGGCGTCGGTATCGCGGGCCCGCGACCTGCGCGCGTACGCCTACCAGGCGGTCGTCAACGAGTTCCTGTCGTGGCGGCGCCGGCGCTGGTGGGGCGAACGACCGACCGCCGACGTCGCCGACCGGGCATCCACACCCGGCTCCGACGACGCCGTGCTCGCCGACTCGGCGTTCCGCGACGCGCTGGCGGGCCTGCCGCCCGCGCAGCGCGTCGTGCTCGTCCTGCGCTACCACCACGACCTGCCCGACGCGGAGATCGCCGCGACGATGGGCTGCCGCGAGTCGACCGTGCGCTCGCACGCCCGCCGCGCACTGGCGGCGCTGCGCATGCCCGCACCGACCGCACCGACCGCACCGACCGGAAGGAGGGCCCGATGAGCGATCCGCACCCCGAACTGCGCTCCGCGTTCGCCGACCCGGCGTTCGACGCGCCGGTGTCGGGACCTGCCCTCCTCGCCGGCGTCCGGGAGCGGCAACGGGTGATCCAGCAGCGGCGCCGCACCGTCACCGTCGCGGCCGCCGTCGCCGCCGTGGTCGTCGTGCTGGCCGGCGTCGGGCTGCTCACCGGCCACCCCGGGCCCCCCGAGCCGGTATTGCCCGCCGGACCGGGCAGCACCTCGCAGCAGTCGACACCGCCATCGTCGCTACCGCTGACGCCGGGACCGCCGGCGCCGCTCACGACGCGCGCGACCGCGCCCCCCGGTCTGCCGCCGTCGGTCGCCCCCGCCCCCAGCACCGTGCTGCCGGAGATCAGTTCGCCCGAGACCGCACCGGGCACCCGCCCGTCCACCGCACTCCCGGCACCGCAGCCGGCGGCACCCGACGGTTAGGCGCGCCCGTCCCGGGTGCACGGAAGTTGCAGCAAGGCCACCTTCACGCAAGTTTCTGACATGAAGGTGGCTTTGCTGCAACGACGGCGGGGTGACGGGTCACTGCCTCCACTGCTGGGCGGGTGGCACGCCCGGGTGGGCTTGCCGATGAGCGCGAGCGGGATGAAGAAGGCCACCTGGCCGAGCGCCACGACGAGCGTCGTGAGCGCTGTGTCGTCGTAGTGTGCCGACGCCGCGGCGTACAGCTCGTCGGAGACGCGTTCGCCGTGCGGGTCTGGCGTGTGGACGGCCTCGACCAGCGCCAGCGCGATCCGCTCCGCCTCGGTGAAGCAGGTCGCGTCCCGCCAGGTCGCCACCGCGGTGATCCGCTCCTCGGTCGCGCCGGCCGTGCGGAGATTGCCGGAGTGCAGCACGGTCAGGTAGGTGCTCCCGACGAGCTGGCCGGCGCGCAGCTGGACCAGGCTGATGGTCGGCTGCGGAACCGAGCCGTTCGCGGTGGCTGCGAACAGTGCCTGGCCGATCGCCCCCAGCTCGGGGACGAGCACGGCCGGGTTGGGGAGCCGCGACTCGGACTTCTCCTGGTCGATGGTCATGACGGGTCCTTTCGATCATCAGAGGTGCGTCGCACGAGGACGGCGACGAGGATGGCGGCGAGGTAGAAGGCGCCCGCGCCGAGCAGACCGGCGGTGTAGCCGTGGGTGAGTGCGTTCGGCAGCGCCGCGGCGGCGGGCTGGTCCCGGGTGGCGGCGACGGCGACGCTCGCCAGGATCGCCAGGCCCAGCGCGCCGCCGACCTGCTGGCTGGTGTTGATCAGGCCGGAGGCGATGCCCGAGTCCTGTGGGGCGACGCCCTGCACGCCGCCGATCGTGGCCGCCACGAACCCGATGCCCAGGCCGATCCCGGCGGCCAACTGCGCCGGCAGCAGGGTGACCAGCGGGTTCTGGCCCGGGGTGAGCAGGCTGAACCAGACCATCGCGCCGGCGGCCACCGCCAGGCCGACGGCCAGCGCGGTGCGCAGGGACGTGCGGGCCTGCAGCGCCGGCCCGACGACCCCCGAGCCGATACCGATGCCGATCGCGAACGGCAGGTAGGCCAGCCCGGTCTGCACGGGCGAGTAGTGCTCGACCGACTGCATGTAGAGGGTGAGGAAGTAGAAGGTGGCGAGCTGGCCGGCGCCCATCAGCACCATGACCACGTTGATGGCGAGCCTGTCCCGGTCGGCCAGCACGGCGGACGGGAGCATCGTCGCGCGGACGCGCCGCTGGATGACGGCGAACACGATGCCCAGCACCAGCGCGATCGCGGCGAAGATCAGGGTCAGCCCATCGGTCGGGCCGTCGGAACCAGCGCGGTTGATCGCGTAGACCAGCGAACCGAGGCCGAGGGTCACGGTGATCGCGCCGGGCAGGTCGATGCCGCCGCGTTCCCGGGTGCCGGGGACCAGCGTGATCGTGCCGGCGAGCACCACCAGCGCGATGGGGATGTTGACGAACATGATCCAGCGCCAGCCCAGGTACTCGGTCAACGCGCCGCCCAGCAGCAGGCCGACCACCGAACCGAGGCCGCCCATCGCGCCGTACACACCCAGTGCCTGGTTCCGCCGCGGGCCGGCGGTGAAGGTGTCGGCGAGCAGGGACAGCGCGGCCGGCGCGATGAGCGCGCCGCCCACCCCCTGCAGGGCGCGCGCGGCGATCAGCTGCACACCGTCCTGGGCGAACCCGCCCAACAGCGACGCGAACAGGGACCACCAACCCGGCCCGGAACAGCCGGCGACGACCGAACAGGTCGCCGGCGCGGCCACCGGCCAGCAGCATCCCGCCGAACGCCAACGCGTACGCGGTCAGCACCCAGTCCAGGTCGGTCTCGGCGATGCCCAGGCCGGAGCCGATGACGGGCAGACCGACGGTCACGATGGTGCCGTCCATCACGATCAGCAGCTGAGCGGCCGCGATCACCGGCAACGCCAGGCCACTGCCTCGGGGACTCTGCTGAATGTCGGCCGGGGCCGACGGCGAGCCGGCCTCGCACCCTGGCGGGTGCGCGGCCGTTCGCGCTCGTGGCTGGTTCTCGCTCGTCACGTCATCGCTCCGCTCGTTCCGCCGTCGGGATCGCAGCCATGACGAAGCGAGCGCCGGGAGTGTGACCGGACCGGCGCGTCACATCCCCGACGTGCGGTTCGTCAGTGCTGTGCTTGATGTCGGCCGGGGCCGACGGCGAGCTCGTGGCTGAGGAGGGCTTGCGGGCGAAGACCATGGGCGAGCGCTCGTGGCTGAGGAGGTTTGGCGGGCGATGAGTTGGGGCGGGCGATCATGAACGAGCGGGAGTTCCTGGCCGAGCGGTTCGAGGAGCACCGCTCGCAGCTGAAGGCGGTGGCCTCTCGGATGCTCGGCTCACTGGCCGAGGCCGACGACGCGGTTCAGGAGTCGTGGCTGCGGCTGGCCCGCACCGACTCCGGCGCGATCGGCAACCTCGGCGGCTGGCTGACCACGGTCGTCGGCCGGGTCTGCCTGGACATGCTGCGCTCACGCATCCAGCGGGGCGAGATCCCCCTGGAGCGGCACCTGCCGGACCCGATCGTGAGCCGACAGGCCACCGATCCCGAGCACGAGGCGCTGATCGCCGACTCGGTGGGGCTGGCCCTGCTGGTGGTGCTGGAATCGCTGACCCCGCCCGAACGCGTCGCCTTCGTCCTGCACGACATGTTCGGACTGCCGTTCGAGGAGATCGCCCCGATCATCGACCGCACGCCGATCGCGTCCCGCAAACTGGCCAGCCGCGCCCGCCGGCGCGTCCAGGGAGCGGCACCCGACTCCGACCCCGACCCGATCGCCCAGCGCCGCGTCGTCGATGCGTTCCTCGCCGCCGCCCGCGGCGGGGACTTCGCCGCACTGGTGGCCGTCCTCGATCCCGACGTCGTGCTGCGCGCCGACGGCGGCGAGGCCGTGCCCGGCGGCATGCGGGTCCTGCGCGGCATCGAGCTGGTGCGTGGGCAGGCCGCCACGTTCCACCGGATGGCCACTGCGTCGACCAGCAGTCCCGCCCTGGTCAACGGGGCAGCGGGCCTGGTCAACACCGTCGACGGCGAGCTCTTCTCGGTCATGAGCTTCACCGTCGCCGGCGGGAAGATCACCGCGATCGACATCCTGTCCGATCCGGAGCGACTGGCCGCCATCGACCGCGCAGGTCTGGAGCTCTGATCCCTGCGGCAGTCAGCGGGAGCTTCAGCCCAACAGGTGGTCGCGCAGGAGCGCCTCGGCGGCGTCGACCCGGCCGTTGGCGGCCAGCAGCCCGGCCGGGGCGACGGTGAAGTCCGCGTCGACCGCGACGGGGGCGTCCCCGAAGGCGGACGCGAGCTCGGAGTCCGCGCGGAGGGTGCGCTCGACCGCGGTGAGTCCTGCCGCGGTGCGCTGCCGGAACACGCCGCCGGAGAGGACGACGAGCCCGACGCTGCGGGCCGCCTCGGGATAGGTGCGCACGTGCCGGCGGACGGCCACGACGGCGGCCAGCGCGGCGATGCGCCGGTCTTCGGCGGCGCTGCCCGGGTCGCGCGGCACGTACCCGGTCTCGCTGGTCATGCGGGCCACGGTGCCGGTGAGCAGGTCGGCCTCCACCGGGTCGACGAGGCCTTCGGCCTGTGCCCCGATCAGGACACCGGCCGCGGCCGCGCGCACCCCCAGATCGCCTTCGACCGTGCGGACCGCGGGGCCGGCGTCGGGCTCGGCGGAGTGCACGTCGGTGGTGGCGCACCCGACGTCGACGAGCAGGACCCGGGTGCCGCGGATGCGAGCCAGCTCGGCCGCGGCGTGGGAGACCGCGTCGGACGTGGCGACCCGGACGATCCGGCGGAAGCGTGGCGCGGTGGCCGGGCCCCGGCCGCCGAGGCTGTGGCGGCGGTAGAGCTGCGTCAGCGCGGCCCGCGCCGGGCCCGGCAGGATCTCCCCCGGGCGCGGCGCGACGTTGTCGCAGGCCACGACGGTGCGGCCGGTGCCGCGCAGCATCGCGACGGCGTCGGTGCGGGCCGCGATGTTGCCGGCCAACACGATCGGGTAGCGGATGCGGGCTGCCGCGAGCCGGGCCACGTTGTGCAGCAGGACGGCCGGGTCGTCGCCGTCGGCGCCGCCGATGAGCAGCACCACGCCCGGGCGGGCCGCGCGCAGCGCGCGCACGTCCGCGGGCTGCAACGGCCCGGCGTGGACGTGGACGACGTGCGCGCCGGCGGAGAGCGCCACCCGGTGCCCGGCCTCGGTGGTGGCGAAGGCCTCGGTGCCGATCGCGGCCAGCCGGAGCCCGCCACCGGCCGAGGAGCAGGCGAGCAGTTCGGGGCCGGGCGCACCGGCGCCGTCCGCTGCCGACACCGCGCGCACAGCGGCGTCCATGCCGGCCAGCACGTCGCCCGCGGTGGTGAGGTGCTCGGCGAACCCGGCGAGCCCGCCGTCGTGCTGAACCAGGGCGGCCTTCGTCCACGCGGAGCCCACGTCGAGGCAGACCGCTGCGATCCGTGTCCGAGGGGCCACGGTGGGAGCCTAGGCACTGACATGGCAACCCGGCATCCTCTCCGGGTAGCTTGCGGTGACCCGCGGCACACCATTGGAGCGATGACGATGCTCGGACTCATGCAGGATCGCCCGCTCGCCCTGCCCCACGTCTTCCACCGCGCCGAGCAGCTGTTCGGGCACAAGACCGTGGTCACGGCAGGCGCGGGCGGCGTGGAGACGACAACCACCTACGGCGAGATGTGCGCCAGGGTGCGCCGCCTCGCCACGTTGTTGGACGATCTCGGCGTCAGCGCCGACGGCCGCGTCGCCACCTTCTGCTGGAACACCGCACGCCACCTCGAGCTCTACCTCGCCGCCCCGTGCACCGGCCGGGTGCTGCACACCCTCAACATCCGCCTGTTCCCCGAGCAGCTCGTCTACATCGCCGAGCACGCCGCCGACGAGATCGTCTTCGTCGACCGCTCGCTGATCCCGCTGCTCGCGCCGCTGGCCGACAAGCTCCCGACCGTCCGCACGTTCGTGGTCATCGACGACGGCGCCGACGTCGAGATCCCGGCGGGCTGGCTCGACTTCGAGGAGCTGCTCGCCGCGGCCGAGCCGCGCACGGGTGAGTTCGAGATCGCGGACGAGAACTCGGCCGCCGCGATGTGCTACACGTCCGGCACCACCGGCAACCCGAAGGGCGTGGTCTACAGCCACCGCTCCGCGGTGCTGCACTCGCTCGCCACGCTGTTCGCCGACGGGCCTGCGCTCGCTGAGCGCGACGTCGTGCTGCCGATCGTCCCGATGTTCCACGCCAACGCGTGGGGCCTGCCCTACGGCGTGCTCATGGCCGGGTCGTCGCTGGTCATGCCCGGCCCGAACATGACCCCGCAGGCCATCGTGTCGATGCTGGAGCGGCACCGGGTCACCGTCACCGGTGGTGTCCCCACCATCTGGATGGGCATCCAGCCGATGCTCGCCGACCACGACCTGTCCCACCTGCGCACCATCCTGTGCGGTGGCTCGGCGGTGCCGAGGGCGCTGTCGAAGGCCTACCGCGAAGCGATCGGCGTGCCGATGCTGCAGGCCTGGGGCATGACCGAGACCAGCCCGATCGCCACCATCTCCACGCTCTACTCCCACCACGACGAGCTCTCGGAGGACGAGCGCGACGACGCCCGCGCCCGCCAGGGCTTCCCCGCGCCGCTCGTCGAGCTGCGGATCGTCGATCCCGAGACGGGCGAGCCGCAGACCTGGGACGACGTCGCCACCGGCGAGGTGCAGGCCGCCGGACCGTGGATCGCGAAGGAGTACTACCGTGGCGAGGGCGGCGGGGCGCAGTTCACCGAGGACGGCTGGCTGCGCACCGGCGACGTCGCCTCCGTCGACGGGTACGGCTCGTTCCGGCTGGTCGACCGCACGAAGGACCTCATCAAGTCCGGCGGCGAGTGGATCGGCTCGGTCGAGCTGGAGAACGAGATCATGGCGCACCCGAAGGTCGCCGAGGCCGCCGTCATCGCGGTGCCGCACGAACGGTGGGTGGAGCGGCCGCTGGCGTGCGTCGTCGTCAAGGAAGGCGAGACGCTCACCGCTGAGGAGGTCATCGAGTTCCTCACCCCGCGGGTGGCGAAGTGGTGGCTCCCCGACGCCGTCGAGTTCATCGACGAGGTGCCCAAGACCAGTGTCGGCAAGTTCTCGAAGAAGACGTTGCGGGAGAAGTTCGGCGGCTACCAGGTGGCGGGGCCCACGACCCACGAGAGCTGACGGGCGGCCGCAGCGCGCGAAGACCGTCCTCGGACCGGCGCCCGTTCACCGCGGCGGCGGACAGCAACGTCTCGGTGTGGGAGCGCGTCAGCGGGTGAACTCGCGGCGCTGCGCCGAGACGACCTGCGCCGTCGTGCCCTCCGTGACCGTGTGGTGGGGTCGGCATCCGGAGTGGGCGGAACGGCCGCCGCACCTGTTGATGCGGCGTGCCCTCAGACCCGACACGACCAGACCGGAGGCCCGGTGCGCACGCGCCGGCGCTCCCGTGAGGCATCCTGGACGCCGTGACAGCGCGTGACCCGTCCTGGGGCGACCCGCTCGCGGCCTTGGCTGCCCGCGTCATGGAGCAGCCGCTGTCGCACTGCGGGGCCTCTCGCGTGCTGGCCGTCGACGGCCGGTCCGGCGCCGGGAAGAGCTACTTCGCCGCCATGCTCGCCACCACCTTCGGCGACGCACCCGTCGTGCACATGGACGATCTCACGCCTGGCTGGGACGGTCTGGAGACCGCCGTCGACGTGCTCCTGCAGAACGTGCTGCTCCCGCTCTCGGTCGCCACCCCCGTCCACTACCGACGCTGGGACTGGCACCACGACCGCTGGAGCGACGAGGACACCGAGCTCGGTGTGCCGGAAGTGCTGGTCGTCGAAGGCGTCGGGGCGTGCGCGCGGGCCGTCGAGCACTTCGCCGTGGTGTCGTTCTGGGTCGAAGCACCCGACGACCAGCGGTACAAGCGGGCGATCGACCGCGACGGCGACAGCTACCGCGACCACTGGGAACGCTGGGCCGCGCAGGAAGAGGCGCACTACGCGCGGGAAGGCACCCGCGAGCGCTGCACCCACGTCGTCGACGGGCTGCGGGACTGGACCCGCGAGGCCAGCGACTGGCCGTGACGGCGGGGCTGCTCCCGGGATACGGCAATCACAGGCGGGCCATGAGCCGCTCGTACCGGGACAGGGCCACCGGGCCGTGCGCCGGCGGTGGCACCCCGGGCAGTGGGGGTAGCACGACGTCGTCGACGTGCGCGAACCCGGCCCGCTCGTAGTAGCACCGCAGGGGCGGGTCCCACGCGATGCAGTCCAGCCTGAGCCGGTCGCCGCCGAACCCGGCGACGTGCCCGTCGGCCCAGTCGAGCAGCGCCGCGCCCAGACCCGTCCCGCGGTCGCGGACGGCGACGCGGTGCACGTACCCGGCCACGACGCCGTCGGCGCGGTCGGCCCACAGCGGGTCCACCCGTTCCACGGTGATCGTGCCGATCGCGGACCCGTCGCGGTCGACGGCGAGGAACGTCTGCCCGGCGCCCAGTGCCGGCTCGAGTCGTTCGGCGGTGAACCCGAGCGGCCACAGGTCGTAGCCGGTGGCGGCGGAACGGGCGCGGGCCGCGTCGAGGACCGCGATCACAGCGGCGGCGTCGGCAGGGCCGGCGCGGCGAAGGGTGAACCGGGACGGCGTGATCACCGCCCGATTCTGGCCACCAGCTCCCCGACCTGTCGCGGCAGTTCGACGAGCGCGGTGTCGCGCCCCGACGCGTCGGGCCCTGTCCAGGTGGCGACGAGGCGGGCGCCCATGCCGGTGCCCTCTCCCAGTTCGAACCGCATCCCGTCGGTCGCGGGCGGCAGCACCGGCTCCACGGTCTCGGCGGGGGCCGTGAGCTGCCGCTCGATCCGCACCTGCCACCCGTCGGCCACGCGCTCGGTGACCGGCGTGGCGAGCCCGAACTCGGCGAGGAGCCGCTCGTGCTCCGCCCGGATGGCGACGGGATCGGTCTCCTCGACGGGGACCCCGTCGAGCGACCGGCCCAGCGCCGCCGTGCACTCCTGCCAGCCCGCTGCGGAGCTGGCGCCGGCCTCCCGGTCGGCGAACGTGTGCAGGAGCCGGAAGCGGGTCCCGTCGCCGTCGGGTTCGAGCTCGAACCGCAGCAGCTCGCCGCCCCAGGTGAAGGCCAGCAGCCGCGGCGGATCGAGCTCGGTGACCTTGCCGTCCTCCCCGAAGGAGAACGCGACCCGTCCGCCGACCCGCAGGTCGATCTCCACCGTGGACGGGAACCACGCGGCCAGCCCGGTGGGCTCGCTCACCGCCCGCCACACCCGCTCCGGCGGATGCGCGAACCTGCGCTCCACCCGGATCGTCGCGTCCCGCTCGCCGGGGGTGAACGTCGTGCTCATGATCGCTCCTCGTCGTCGTCGAGATGACGTTCGAGGGCATCGAGCCGGTCGGCCCACATCCAGCGGTAGGGCTCCAGCCACGCGTCGATCTCGACGAGCGGCGCCGGATCGAGCTCGTACCAGCGACGTTGCGCTTCGGAGCGCACCCGCACCAGTCCGGCTTCGCGCAGCACGCGCAGGTGCTTGGACGTGCCGGGCTGGCTGAGCCCGAGCTCGGCGGTGAGCTCCCCGACCAGCCGCGGGCGTTCCCGCAGCAGGTCGAGGATGCGGCGCCGGACGGGTTCGGCGAGGACCTCGAACATCACCCACCGAACATAACCCATCAGCTATATAACCGCAACGGCATCTTCAGTCGTTGACGCCGATCCCCCGCCCCAGCAGCGAGTGCGAGCGCCCGTACGCGAAGTACACGACCAGGCCGAGAACCATCCAGATCACGAACCGCAGCCACGTCTCGATCGTCAGGTTGAGCATCAGCCACACGCAGGCGAGCACCGCCAGGATCGGCACGAGCGGCACCAGCGGGGTGCGGAACGCCCGCGGCAGATCGGGCCGGGTGCGCCGCAGGATCACCACTCCGATCGACACCAGCACGAACGCGAACAGCGTGCCGATGTTGACCATCTCCTCCAGCGCGCCGGCCGGGAAGAACGTGGCCACCACCGCGACGACCCCGCCGACGAGCAGCGTGGCCCGCTCCGGCGTGCCGTGCTTGCCCGTCCGCGACAGCCCGCGCGGCAGCAACCCGTCGCGCGACATCGCGTACAGCACCCGGGTCTGGCCGAGCAGGAGCACCATGACCACCGTCGTCAGGCCGGCGAGCGCACCGACGGAGATGATCGCGGCGGCCCAGTCCACCCCGAGCGAGGTGAACGCCGTGGCCAGCGTGGCCTTGTCGCCGCTGGGCGAGGTGGCGAGATCGGTGTAGGGCACCATGCCCGTCAGCACCAGTGAGACCGCGACGTAGAGCACCGTCACGATCACCAGCGAACCGATGATCCCCCGCGGCAGCGACTTCTGCGGGTTGCGCGTCTCCTCCGCCGTCGTGGCGACGACGTCGAAGCCGATGAACGCGAAGAAGACGATCGACGCCGCGGCGAGCAGCCCGTAGATCCCGAACGTGCTGCTCCCGCCGCCGCCGATGAACGACAGCAGCGACTGGGTCAACCCGGTCTTCGTGTCGCCGCCCTCGGCCGCGGGCGGGATGAACGGGCTGTAGTTCGCCGCCCGCACGTAGAACAGGCCGAGCACGACCACGAACAGCACGATCGCGACCTTGATCGCCGTCATCACGAAGCTGACCCGGCTGGACAGCTTCGTGCCGAGGTACAGCAACGTCGTCAGCACCACGATCAGCAGCAACGCGCCCCAGTCGAAGCCGAAGAAGCCACCCAGCTCCACCGAGGTGGACACCTCCACCCCGAACACCAGCTCGAGCACCTGGCCGAGGTAGACCGACCAGCCCTTCGCCACGACTGCGCTGCCGACCGCGAACTCGAGCACCAGGTCCCAGCCGATGATCCACGCGACGAACTCGCCCGCCGTCGCGTACGAGAACGTGTAGGCGCTGCCCGCCACCGGCACGCACGAGGCGAACTCGGCGTAGCAGAGCGCGGCGAGCCCGCAGGCGATCGCGGCGATGACGAACGCCAGCGACACCGATGGGCCGGCGATGTTGCCGGCAGTGCTCGCGGCCAGGGTGAAGATCCCGGCCCCGACGACGACCGCGACACCGAAGACGATCAGGTCCCAGGTGCCGAGGTCCTTGCGCAGTTTGGTGTCCGGCTCGTCGGTGTCGCGGATGGACTGCTCGACCGACTTCGTCCGCATGATTCCGGAGCGCCGGGACGTGTCTGAAGGTCCCATGGAGTGAAACTAAACGTGTCCGAAAGTTGCCGCGACCCGTACGGGGGTGTTCAGGTTCGGCCGGTCGGGGGAACACTCCGGTCATGGCACGGTTCTCCGCTGTGAACAGCTCCGAGGCGGTCGTCGCCGCTCCCCGGGCGGCGATCTGGCAGGCGCTCACCGATCCGGTGCTCCTGCCGAAGCTCACCCCGCTGCTGCGGCGCATCGACGTCGCGCCGCACGATCCGGAACTCTGGACGTGGCATCTGACCGGACTGTCGGTGCTCGGAGTGGGCATCAGCCCGATGTTCACCGAGCGGATGCACTTCACCACCGACGACGACGGCGCCGGCGTGCGCATCGACTACACCCACGAGCCGCCGGCCGGCCGCCCCGAGACCACCGCGGCCACGGGCGTCTACCAGCTCGCGGACGTGCCCGGCGGCACCCGCCTGCAGATCCGCCTCGAGCTGGCGGTGGACCTGCCGCTGCCGTCGCTCTCCGCCCCGGCCGTCACCCGCATCATGCAGGCGACGATCCGGCGCATGGGCGAGCGGTTCTCGGCGAACCTGCTGCGGCACCTCGGCGTGACGGAGCCGCCCGCTCAGGCGGGAGTTGTCGACCGGTCCAGATCCGGCTCCAGGTAGATCATCCGCGCGACGGGCACCGCGGCGCGGATCCGCGCCTCGGCCTCGTCGATGGCCACTGCGACCTGCTCGACGGGCAACCCCGGCGTCAGCGCGATCTTCGCCGCCACCAGCAGCTCCTCCGGCCCGATGTACTGGGTGCGGATGTGGATGACCCGCTGCACCTCGCCGGCCTCGAGCCCGTCGACGATCTGCTTGAGCACCGGCGCGGTGACGCCCTCGCCGACCAGCAGGCTCTTCATCTCGATGATCAGGATGATGGCGATCACGCCGAGCAGCAGGCCGATCGCGATCGTGCCGAGCGCGTCGAACACGGCGTCGCCGGTGAGCACCGTGAGACCCACGCCGAACAGCGCCAGCACCAGCCCGACCAGCGCGCCGAAGTCCTCCAGCAGCACCACCGGCAGCTCCGGCACCTTCGACTGGCGGATGAACTGCCACCACGTGCCGTTGCCCTTCAACGGGCGGGACTCGACGATCGCCGTGCGGAACGAGTAGCTCTCCAGGCCGATCGCCACCACCAGGATCCCCACCGCGACCAGCGGCGACGTCAGCGGCTCGTGCGACTCCAGCTTGTGGATGCCCTCGTACAGCGCGAACACCGAGCCGAGCGTGAACAGCAGCAGCGCCACGACGAACGAGTAGAAGTAGCGGTCACGCCCGTAGCCGAACGGGTGCTCGGAGGTGGCGGCGCGCTGCGCGCGCTTGCCCCCGAGGAGCAGCAACCCCTGGTTGGACGTGTCGGCGAGCGAGTGCACCGCCTCGGCCAGCATCGACGACGACCCCGTGATCAGGTAGCCGATGAACTTGGCCAGCGCGATGCCGGCGTTGGCGACGAGCGCCGCGATGATCGCGCGGGTTCCACCATGCGAGGACACGTCGCGCACCCTAACGGGACAAAGTGCCCGCCCGAGGATCACCCCACGCACACGCTCGCGTGCCCACGCACACGGTCGACCGTGTGCGTGGGCACCTCACGGTGTGCGTGAGCAGCTCAGCCGAGGCTGTCGCCTGCCAGGAACAGCTGCGTTCCGGGAGCCAGCGCCTCAACCGTCAGGGCCGTGTCCGCTGCGCCCAGCCACGCCGAGCCGCCACGCTTCAGCTCGAGCTGACCGCCGCCGCGCAGGCAGGCCGTGCCCGCGGTGCAGAGCAGGATGCGCGGGCCGCCGTCCGGGACGTCGACGGGGCCGGCGGCAGGTTCGGCCTGCAGGCGGCGCAGCAGGAACTCCTCGAACGGGGTCTCGTACCGCAGCCACGCGCCCTCCGGCGTGCCGGTGAGCACGGGAGGTGGGGCGGCCGCGAAGTCGAGGACCCGCAGGAGCTCGGGGACGTCGACGTGCTTGGGCGTGAGCCCGCCGCGCAGCACGTTGTCGGAGTTGGCCATCAGCTCGATGCCGGCGCCCTCGAGGTAGGCGTGGAGGTTGCCGGCGGGCAGGTAGACGGCTTCGCCGGGGGCGAGGGTGATGCGGTTGAGCAGCACCGCGGCCAGCACGCCGGCGTCGCCCGGGTAGCGCTCCGAGAGCTCCAGCACCGTGCGCGCTTCCGCCTGGAACGGTCCGCCGCCGCGGGCAACCCGCACGCACCCGGCCTGCAGGGCCGGCACCAGACCGTCGAGGACGGACTGCGGCAGCGTGATCCAGGTGGTGAACAGCGCGCGCAGGCCCTGCGCGTCCGGCTGGCCGGCGAGCAGCTGCGCGTACACGTCCAGCTCGGGCACGGCCAACAACCGCAGCAACTCGACGGTGGCGTCGGGGCTGCGGAACCCGACGAGCGCGTGGAACTCGGTGAGCGCGCAGATCAGCTCGGGCTTGTGGTTGGCGTCGCGGTAGTTGCGGTCGGCGGCGTCGCGGGGGATCCCGGCCCGCTCCTCGCGCTCGAACCCGACCCTGGCCTGGTCGAGGCTCGGGTGCGCCTGCAGCGAGAGCGGCTCCTCGGCGGCGAGCACCTTGAGCAGGAACGGGAGGGTGCCGTCCCACTTGCGCGCCCGGTCGGCTCCGAGCAGGCCGTCGGCGTCGGCGCGCAGCGCGTCGAGGAGGGAGCCGCCGCCCCGCAACCGCGACGGGTCGCCGGGGTGGGCACCGAGCCACATCTCGGCCTGCGGGTGCGGAGCCGGGGAGTCGTGGCCGAGCAGCTCGGCGAGCACCGTCCGGGATCCCCACGCGTAGGGGCGGATCGGGTTGTCCAGCAGCTCCACAGCCGCAGCGCTCCTCGTCGTCCGGCCGGCCTCAGGCCGGCGTGATCATGCGGGTGGCCAACCCGAGGTACACGGCGGCCACGTCGAGCCGGGACGACAGCAGCACCGCCCGCAGGAGGGCCGCGTTGCGGGTGCCCCGCGCAACCTCCTCGACGGGGTGGACGACATCCGGCGCCGGCAGGTCGCGTCCCGTGCGGCGCAGCAGCGCCCGCACCGGATCCTCCTCCTCCGTGCCCAAGAGCACGACTCGTGGCGGCGGCGCTGCGACGTCGCCGTCCCCACCGTCGGCGAACGGGTCGTGGAAGATGTCGGTGGCGCCGGTGGCCAGCGCGCGCAGCAGGCCCGCGGCGGTGACGCCGTCGGCGGCGTCGGCGCCGTGCGCGACCTGCCCGGCATGGGTGGCGAGCGCGCGCACCCCGTGCGCGGCCACGGCAGCGGCAACCGGGTCGGTGCCCCAGAGCAGCGGCGTGTGGTCGGCCAGCCGCAGCGCCAGCGCCTTGGCCGGGTTCATGAACGGCTCGTGGCCGGGCTGGTTGCGTTCGGCCTCGGCGTCGAGCACATCGGCCACGGGCCCCAGCTCGTCGCCGAGGCCGTGTTCGGCACCGAGGAGCCCCAGCTGGGCGAGCACCACGAAGCCGACGGCGAGCGCGCGGGGCAGGTCGAGGCCGGGAGGCACGGGCACCCGCGGCTCGACGAGCCGCACCCGGCCGGCGCCCGCGGACGCCACCGGCCCCTCCGCCGGCGCCGACAGCACCACCTCGGCGCCGCGGCGGGCGGCTCGCCCGATCGCGTCGGCCAGCTCGTAGTCGGTGCCGTCGCCGGTGTGGGCGAGCACGACGTCGAGCGCACCGACCCACGTGGGCACCAGCTCCGACACCACGACGGGCACCGGGCACGTCGGGCCCAGCAACGCCGCGAGGATGCCCGTGGCCGACGCCGAGATGCCCGGCCGCGCGACCAGCACCAGCGCGCGTGGCCGGGTGTCCGCCAGCTGGGCGAGACCCGCTTCCGCCGCGGCGTGCGCCGTCGAGCGGACCTGCGCGCCCGCTGTGGCAGCCGAGCGCAGCACCCCGCTCGAGTCGAGCGCAGCGAGCGCGGCTGGATCGGCCAGCACCGTGTCGTCGAGCACCGTCATGGCCCGTCAGGCGCCGTCGCCGGGCGCGGTCTCCGCGGGGAG
Source organism: uncultured Actinomycetota bacterium (assembly GCA_963727745.1). GTDB lineage: Bacteria > Actinomycetota > Actinomycetes > Mycobacteriales > Pseudonocardiaceae > Pseudonocardia. The sequence continues at coordinate 774,116 of CAVSHL010000013.1, read as the reverse complement.
TGCCTCGTCGGCGAGCAGGACCGGGATGCCGTCGACCACGGGGTAGCGCAGCCCGCAGGACGTGCAGGTGAGCACGTCGGCCTCGGGGTCCGCGACCGTGCCGAGCCGCAACGGGGCGTGGTCGGCCGGGCAGGCCAGGATGTCCATGAGCTGTTCGTCGAGCTGTACGGCCACGCCGAATCTCCTCGCGCTGGTTCCCGGGTGTCGTATCGGATCGATGCTAGTGCCCGGAGTCACTCTCTCGGGGGTTGTTCGCCTCAGGCTCGAACGATCGCCAACACGGCGTCGCGCAGCGTCGCGAGGGATGCCGTGTCCGGCGCCTCCACGTTGAGCCGCAGCAGCGGCTCGGTGTTGGACGGGCGCAGGTTGAACCACGAGCCGTCGGGCAGGTTCACGGTGAGCCCGTCGAGCAGGTCGATCTCGACGCCGGGCCGGTCGGCGTACGCGGCCCGCACTGCGGCGGTCCGCCCCGGCACGTCCGCGACCGTGGAGTTGATCTCCCCGGACGCCGTGTAGCGCGAGAACTGCTCCATGAGCGCCGACATCGGCCCGTCGGTCTCGGCGAGCGCCGCCAGCACGTGCAGGGCGGCGAGCATGCCCGTGTCGGCGCGCCAGAAGTCGCGGAAGTAGTAGTGCGCGGAGTGCTCGCCGCCGAAGACGGCGTCGACCTCGGCCATCGTCTGCTTGATGAACGAGTGCCCGACGCGGGTGCGCACCGCCCGGCCGCCGTGCTCGGCGACGATCTCCGGCACCGCCCGCGACGTGATCAGGTTGTGGATGATCGCCGAGCCGGGCGCCTTCGCCAGCTCCCGCACCGCCACGAGCGCGGTGATCGCGCTCGGGCTCACCGGCTCGCCGCGCTCGTCGACCACGAAGCAGCGATCGGCGTCGCCGTCGAAGGCGAGCCCGAGGTCGGCGCCCTCGTCGAGCACCCGTTTCTGCAGGTCGACGAGGTTCGCCGGATCGAGCGGGTTGGCCTCGTGGTTGGGGAACGAGCCGTCGAGCTCGAAGTACATCGGCACGATCTCGAACGGCAGGTCGGCGAACACGGCCGGCGCGGTGTACCCACCCATGCCGTTGCCGGCGTCGATGACGATCTTGAGCGGTCGGGCGCCGGACAGGTCGACCAGGCCGTGCAGATGCGCGGCGTAGCCGGCCAGCACGTCCTGCATGGAGCGGACGCCACCGCCGGGCCCGGCCGGTACCCCCGCCTCGACGGCCTCGCGGATGGCCCGCAGGCCGGTCTCGTCGCCGACGGGGGTGGCGCCGGCACGGCAGAGCTTGATGCCGTTGTAGCGGGCGGGGTTGTGGCTCGCGGTGAACATCGCGCCCGGCAGCCCCAGCGTGCCCGAGGCGAAGTAGAGCATGTCGGTGCTGGCCAGCCCGATGGACACGACGTCGAGACCCTGCCCGGTGACGCCGTCGGCGAACGCCGCCGCGAGCGGGGGCGAGCTCTTGCGCATGTCGTGGCCGACGACCACCGCACGCGTGGTGGGGTCCTCGCGGCGCAGCAGGGCGGCGAGCGCCGCACCGAGGTCACGCACGACCGCCTCGTCGAGCCCGTCGCCGACGACACCACGGATGTCGTACGCCTTCACGATCGCCGAGAGGTCCACGTCAGTCGACCCTAGTGGCGCGCGGAAACGCCTCGGACGAGGGGTTACTGCTCGTCGTCCTGGGCACCGGGCAGCACGCGCAGGTGCCCGCGACGGCCGCGCTGCACCCCGGGAGCCGGCGCCGTGGCCTCGATCGGCCGGTCGACGCGGCCGGCCTCGCGCACGGCCTCGGCCAGCGCGGTCAGATCGTCGGAGGTCTGCTGGGGCGGGGCGAACTCACCCTCGAACCGGACCAGCTCCCACCCGCGGGGCGCCGTGAGGTTGTGGGCGTGGCGGGTGCACAGGTCGTACGTGTGCGGCTCGGCCTGCGTGGCCAGCGGACCCACCACCGCGGTGGAGTCGGCGTAGACGTACGTGAGCGTGGCCACCGCGAGCTCGGTGCACCCGGTCCGCGAACACCTCCGCACGCTCAGCACCTGCCGACCATAGCGCTTGCAGGCGCCGTCCGGTCACCGCGACGCGCGTGTCTCTCGCGGCCGGATACCGGCCCTCCTCCCAGCAGGCCCTGCGGGCCGTAGAATCGTCGCGGTGACCACAGCGCGCCGCACCCTCCGTCGCGCGCCCCGCCGGCGGGACCGGCGCGGGCGCGGACTGCGCGGACTGCTCTACCCGGCCTCGACCCCGGCCTCGCGCACGCGGGCCGAGCGGTTCGACGCGCTGGTGCTGGAGGCGCTCGAGCCGATCGAACTGCGGTGGGGTTCGGAGCTCGCGGAGCTCGACCTCGCCGTCGACGAGGTCCCGGAGGTCACCGAGACCTCGCCGGACCGCGTCGTGTGGGACACCGGGGTGCTCGCCGACACCGGGGTGCCGCTGGCCCAGCTGGTGCCGGCGGGAGTCGACCCGGAGGGCATGCCGTCACGGGCGCGGATCGTGCTCTACCGGCGGCCGATCGAGGCGCGCGCGAAGGGCTCCGCGGAGCTCGCCGACCTGCTGCACGAGGTGCTCGTCGAGCAGGTGGCCGACTATCTGAACATCGAACCGGACGCGGTCGACGGCGCTTCCTGAACTTGATCAGCACGCCTACCGGATCATCCGGGCCCAATTAGCAGTAAAGCCACTTTCCTGCCAGAAATTGGCGGAGAAGTGGCTTTCCTGCATGCGCCGGGGCAGCGCCCCGGCGAAACATCAGATGACGGCGCGCCGCAGGCGGCGGCGCTCGCGCTCGGACAGACCGCCCCAGATGCCGAAGCGCTCGTCGTGCGCCAGCGCGTACTCCAGGCACTCGGCCCGGACCTCGCAGCCGGAGCAGATGCGCTTGGCCTCGCGGGTGGAACCGCCCTTCTCCGGGAAGAACGCCTCCGGATCGGTCTGGGCGCAGAGCGCGCGCTCCTGCCAGTCGGGCTCCTCGGCCTCACCATCCAGCAGGATGAGGCTGCGAAGCGGCGACTCCTCGTAGGAGACCGCCTCGATCGCACCTCCACCGCGTAGCGGCAACCCACCAGCTGTCTCGACCAGCGACAACGAATCTGTGATCACGTTCACCCGCCCAACCTCCCCGCACCCGGCGAATGGCTGCCGTCCCCGAATGACAGCGATGTAAGTACAGCGATGTCGTGCGCCGATCGCAAGTTGAACCTGCCAACCGGGTGACGAGTTCCACCCGGTCGGTCCCCTGTACGGCCCAGTGGTTAGGTCAACATCGTGCAAAGCCGACTCAGTCCGTGGTTCCTGGTGCTCACGGCGCTCACCATCGTGGGCGGCGTACTCACCGTGCCCGGCACTGCCGACCTCGCGAGCAGCGACCACTCGTTCCTGCTCTCGGCCGGCCTGCTGCTGCTCGTCGTGGGCGGCTGGATGATGTCGCTGTGCCTGCACGAGTTCGGGCACGCCTACGTCGCGCTGCGGGGCGGCGACGTGTCGGTGCGCGACAAGGGCTACCTGACGCTCGACATCCGCCGCTACGCCGACGTCGGACTCAGCCTGGTGCTGCCGGTGATCTTCCTGCTGCTCGGCGGCATCGCGCTGCCCGGCGGTGCGGTGTGGATCGAGCACGGGCGCATCCGGTCCCGCGCGATGCGCAGCCTCGTCTCGCTCGCCGGACCGGCCAGCAACCTGGTGCTCGGCATCCTGCTGCTGCTCGTGTCCGGAGCCGTCGAGATGCCGCTGGGCCTCGCTGCGGGCCTGTCCACGCTGGCGTTCTTCCAGCTGCTGGCGTTCCTGCTGAACATCCTCCCCGTTCCCGGCCTGGACGGGTGGGGCGCGATCGAGCCGTACGTGGCCCCGAACGGGATCAACCCGCAGGTGCGCACCTGGGCGCCGCTGGTGTTCTTCGTGCTGCTGATCTCCTACCCGCCGCTGCTCAACGCGCTGTGGGAGGGCGCGGGGTGGATCTACGACCTGTTCGGTGGCGACCAGCGGCTGTACTACTTCGGCTACAGCGAGATGCGGTTCTGGGACTGGCTGCGCTGGTAGGGCGACCGGCACCGGTCCCGCGGTGCGGTCCCTAGCGTCGACCGCATGACCGGTGGCCGTCCTGCGCTGTCGCACACGACTGCGGCCGTGGCGGCCGCCGTGATGCTGTGGCTGCCGTGGTGGCGTCCGGCGCGGGCCCCGGTGCTGATCGAGAACGGACCCACGACACGGTTCGCCCTCGAGGGGTCCTGGTCGGGCTGGGAGCTCGCCGGCTTCTGGCAGGGTTGTGCGCTCGTCGCGCTGGCGACGGGCGGGGTGGTCGTCGCGCACCGCCGCGGCCCTGCCACGCCGGCCCTGCTCAGCGGCGCTGCAGGCGCCGCAGCGGTCGGCACAGCCGGGGCCGTGCTGATCCGGTGGGGAGCGAGCATCGCGCCGGGCGCCTGGCTCTGCGCCGCGGCAGGACTCGCGGCGCTCACGGTGGCGCTCAGGAGCAGCACCCGAACCCGCAGTGCCATCGTCGCCGCGACGCTCGGTCTGGTGGTCGCCGTTGCGGTGTCGGCGTTGCCCGGCCCGGCCGAGCGGCCTGACGGCGCCCGCGGCTCGGGCCCGTTCGAGCGCGTCATCGGCGTCGGCGGGTCTCCTGGGGAGCGCAGCGGAGAGGCCGACCTGCCCGGCGCCACGGGATCGAGCTGGCCGGCGATCCTGGACGGCCGCGTGGTGCTCGTGGCCCGCGACTCCATCTCGGCGCCGGCCGGCCGTGCCGAGGTGCTCGCGCGTGCCGCCGACGGCCGGATCCGCGGGCTCTTCGGCCACCGGGTGGCGCGGTACTTCCCGGGCGAGGGTCGCGTAATGGTCACCGGGCCCCGGGTCGGCGACCCCCTCGCGGTGGTGGTGCACGGGGTCGTGGGCGCCACCGCGGTCGGCGCCGACGGGACGATGTGGCTGCGGTCGCGGGGCAACCTCCACCTGCTCGACCTCGCCGACCACGACGGAGTGCAGACCCTGATGGCCACGGACCTGCCGGTCGTCACGCCGTCCGCGCCCCTCGAGAGGGCCGCCGAGACGCAGTTCACCCTGGTCGAGGGTGGCGCCCTGCGATTCGTCGGAGGGCGCTACGGAGCCCGGCTCGAGCGCCTGACGCCGGCACCGGGCGGTTTCGACGTCACGCTGCTGGCCGGCGGCGTCGATCCCTCGTGCGGCGCGACGCGCACCGCCGCCGACACGTTCCTGCCCACCACGAGCCCGCTGGCCGTGGCCGCAGACGGCGGGATCTGGTTCGTCCGGCGGGCGGACGACCGCGTCCATGCCCCGTCCACGGCCCCGTCCACGCTCGTGCACCGCAGCCCCGACGGCGTGCTGCGCCACGTACCGCAGCCGGTGCCGGGGACGGCGACGGCGCTCCTCATCGCGCCGGACGGCGCGCTCACCCTCCTCGTCGACGAGGGGCCGGACAGGGACGGCGGCGGACTGTGGCGGTTGCCCGATGCCGCCGCGGCACTCGTGGACCTACCCGGGTCACCGGCGGACTGCGTCGCAGCCGCGCCACCCGCCGGCCCACCGGTGACACTCGTCCCGCTCGCCGAACCCCGAAGGGTCGGGCAGCGCGGCCTCCCGGAGAACACCGTCATGGGCGTCGCGGCCGACGGCAACCCGGTCCCGGTCGGGGTCCGGCGCGGGACCGGGCCGCCGCCCGTCCCGGACGGTGCCGGCGGCGTCTGGTGGATCGAGGACACGCCGAAACCCGGCGGCTACCACGACCCCAGCCCCACACTCGTGCTCGTGCACGGCCGCCCCGGCATGCCGGAGGACCGGCGACCCGGGGTGCCGCATCCGTCGGGGCGGATGCGGGCCCACGAAGCGCTGATCCCCGCGTTCGGTGGCCGCGAGCCGCTGTTCGCCACCGCGACCGGCGCCTACCGCATCGGCGGCGACACGGCAGTGCGTGTGGTGGCGGGCGACGTCACCGACGGTGTGGTGCGTGCCGACGGCCGCGGCTGGTACCTCGCCGACGGCCGGGTGCTCGCCGTCGACGGCGACCGCGTGCTCGGCCCTGTGATCGACGCAGGCGAGCGACGGGCCGACCGGTCGCCGCTCTACGTACAGCTGGCGCGCGGGGTGGCACCGGCCCAGCTGGCGCTGCCGGATGCCGCCATGGGGCTCGACGCGGACGGCCGGGCACTCGTCGTCTCCGGCGGAGTGGTCCTCGCCGTGTCCGACGCCGGCACCGTCACGGCGGTGGCCCAGGACCCCCGCATCGAGGGCCCGTTCACCGTCGACGGCGGCCTCGTCATGACCGGAGCGGGCGCTCCCCGACGGATCGTGCTGCCGGCGTAGATCCGTTCCGGGACCGGGCCCGCTGGTAGGCCGCCGCCATCTCGCGCACCCCCGGATCCGCCGGGAGCGCATCGAGCGGCCACCAGCGCAGATCGGCCGACTCGTCGCTGATCCGCGGCACGGCTCCGGCCGGCGCCCGCACCAGGTAGCGGACGTCGAGATGGCGCGTCGGCACGCCCAGCGAGCACGTCAACGGGTGCACCGCGACGTGCCACGGGGTGTCCGAGATCGTCAGCCCCTCGATGCCCGACTCCTCAGTGGCCTCGCGCAGCGCGGCCTCGCGCAGCGACGCGTCGGCGGGCTCGCAGTGCCCGCCCAGCTGCAGCCACTCCCCGAGCCTGCGGTGCAGGGTCAGCAGCGTGTGCTCCCCCGCCGCGTCGACGACCAGCGCCGACGCCGTCAGGTGCCCGGGCACGCAGGAGCGGTCGCAGGCGTCGTCCGGGCGGGCGGCGAGGTAGGCCAGCAGCGCCTCGCGCAGTGACTGCTGGCCGTGGTCCTCCGGCTGCCACGCCCGCAGCTCCGCGGCGGCCACAACGGTCGCTACCACTGCAGGAAGGCCCCTTCCGGGTCGCGCGGCGCCCGCGGCGCCAGCGGCTGCGCGGGATGACCGACGGCGATCGCGCCGAGCGGCTGCCAGTCGGAAGGCAGATCCAGCACGTCGCGGACGACGTCGGCGGCGAAGATCGTCGAGCCCACCCAGCACGACGCCAGGCCCTCGGCGGCCAGCGCGATCAGCAGCGACTGCACGGCGGCCCCGCCGGCGACGGTGAACATCGTGCGCTCGCCGAGCCGGCGGGCCTCGTCGCGGTAGGTGTGCATGCCGTCGCCGGTGCGGAAGGCCAGCACCAGCTCCGGCGCGCGGCGCAGCAGGTCGCCGCGGCGCATCCGGCGGGCCACCTCGTCGGCGGGCCGCCCGTCGGCCTCCAGGTGTTCCTGCCAGCGCACCGCCATGGCGTCGAGCAGCGCGGCGCGCCGCTCGCGGACCAGCCCGAACCGGATCGGCGTGCTGTGGTGCGGCGCCGGCGCGGTCAACGCCACCCCCACCGCGCGGCGCACCACGTCGACGTCGACGGGCTCGTCGGTGAAGTCTCGGGTGCTGCGGCGCAGCAGCACCGCCTCGCGACGGCCCTGCGCCAGCGCCTCGTCCGTGCCGAGGCGGAACATGTCGCCCTCGATCGGGCGGACGAGATCGCGCGCCGTGGACCCGTCGTCGACGGGCACGAGGCCGCGCACCACCGCGACCGGCGTGCCGGCGAGCTTGCCCTTCACCAGGTCGGCGGCCGAGGCCAGCTCGTCGATCACCGCGATCTCGGTGACGACCAGCTCGTTGCCCTCCGGGTCGCGCTGGCCGGCGTATGCGTGCAGCGCGGTCACCCCGGCCGAGCCGATGGCCAGGTCGATCTGCCCGTTGCGCCACGCCCGGCCCATGGTGTCGGTGACGACGACGGCGACGTCGACGCCGGCCAGCCGCGCGAGATCGGCCCGCAGCCGCGCCGCGCTGGCGTCGGGATCGGCCGGGAGCAGCGCCAGCTCGTCGGCGCGCACGTTCGAGCCGTCCACCCCGGCCGCGGCCTGGACGATGCCCAGCTTGCCCGCCACGATCATCGTGCGGCCCCGGCGGGCGACGATCCGCTCGGTCTCGCCCTCGACGAGGCGGCGCCGCAGCGCGTCGCGCTCCTCGGGATCGGTCGGCGCCGGCACCAGCCGGCCCTCGACCTTCGAGAAGACCTTCGACGTGATCACCACGACGTCGCCGTCGGCGAGCCATGGCGCGGCCTCCACCAGCGCCGCGGCCACGTCGTCACCGGGGCGGAACTCGGGCAGCCCCGGTACCGGCAGCACCTGGATGCCGGCGGCCGCGGCGTGGTCGCCCGCCGGATCGCTCACCGCGCCACCCCGACGAGGTCGAACGCGTCGGCCACCATCTGCGCGGTCGTCTGCGGGTCCGTCATCAGCAGCGGGACCGCGCGGGTGGCCACGCCGGGCACGTCCGCGGTGTCGCCCGTGTGCACCAGCCAGCCGTCGAGCAGCCCGCCGGCGGCCCGTGCGCCGTAGTGGCGGCCGACCGCCTCCGCCGAGGTCTCCACCCCGATCGCGGTCAGGCAGCGATCGGCCATGCCGCGCAGCGGCCGGTCGGCGACGATCGGCGAGATCCCGACGATCTTCGCCGACGTCTCGCGCAGCGCGTCGCGAGCGCCCGGGACCTCCAGGATCGACCCGATGCTCACCACCGGGTTGGACGGCGCGAGCAGCACGATGTCGGCCTCGACGATCGCCTCTCGGGCCGCCGGCAGGATCGTGGCCTCCTCGGCACCGACCGCGGCGAACCGGTGCGCCGGCAGCTCGCCCTTGTGCCGCACCCACCACTCCTGGAAGTGGATCGCCTTGCGCGCCTTCTCGCCGTTCGCCGGATCGTCGACGACGACGTGGGTCTCCACCCGGTCGTCGGACGCGGGCAGCAACCTCACCCCCGGCTGCCAGCGGTGACACAGCGCCGCCGTCACGTCGGAGAGCGGATAGCCCGCGCGCAGCATCCGGCTGCGCACCAGGTGCGTGGCCATGTCCTTGTCGCCCAGCCCGAACCACGTCGGGTCGGCGCCGTAGCCGGCCAGCTCGTCGCGCACCACCCACGTCTCGCCCTTGCGGCCCCAACCCCGTTCGGGATCGATGCCACCGCCGAGGGTGTACATGCACGTGTCCAGGTCGGGGCAGATCCGCAGGCCGTGCAGCCAGATGTCGTCTCCGACGTTGACCACGGCCGTGACATCGGCTCCCGCTCCGAGGAGTTCCTTCACGCCCAGCAGGAACCGGGCCCCGCCGACGCCCCCCACCAGCACCGTCACCTTCACGTCGCCGAGCCTACGTCGGGGGCGACACGCCGGTTTCCTAGACTGGGTTCTGACCGGCCGGGGGGACGTGGATGGAGCCGCTTCAGCCGGGTGACCCGGCCAGTGTGGGCCGCTACCGCCTCGGCGGGCGGCTCGGGCACGGCGGCATGGGCCAGGTCTACTGGGGACGCTCGCCCGCCGGCCGACCCGTCGCGATCAAGGTGGTGCACGCGCACCTGGCCGACCAGTCGGACTTCCGGCGCCGGTTCGCCCAGGAGGTCGACGCCGCGCGACGCGTCGGCGGCTTCCACACCGCGCCCGTCGTGGACGCCGACCCGGACGGTGACCCACCGTGGCTGGTCACGGCCTACGTGGCCGGCCCGTCGCTGGCCGCGGCCGTGCAGCGCGTCGGCCGGTTCGACGCGTCCACGCTGCGGGTGCTCGGCGCGGGGCTCGCCGAGGCGCTCGAAGCCGTGCACGCCGCCGGACTGGTGCACCGCGACCTCAAGCCGGCGAACATCCTGCTCGCCGACGACGGCCCGCGCGTGATCGACTTCGGGATCGCCAGAGCGCTCGACGGGGCCGAGGGCGGCAACATCACCGCCACCGGCACCCCCATCGGCACCCCGCGGTTCATGGCCCCCGAACAGTTCGCCGGCGAGCCGATCACCGGCGCCGCGGACGTCTTCGCCTGGGGCACCGTGCTCTGCTACGCGGCCGGCGCGCCCACCCATTCGGCGACGGATCGCCGGCCACGGTCGTCGGGGCGATCCTGCTGAAGCCGCCGCGGCTCGACGCCGTGCCGCCGGCGCTGCTCGACATCGTCGCGGCCGCGCTGCAGAAGGATCCGGCCGCGCGGCCGACCCCGGCGCAGCTGCTCGACGCGCTGTCCGACGGCACCTCGTCGGACGGCTGGTTGCCGTCGCCGGTGCAGGCGATGCTGCCCGAGCACTCGCTGCCGGACAACACCCGCGCACCGGCCGACGTCGGGGCCGTCAGCACCCAGGTGATCGACGGCGGCCGCACCCACCGGATCACCACGCCTCCCCCGCATCAGCTGCGGCGACCCACCCGCCCGTACGAGGGCCGCCCACCGTTCGCGCCGATGCCGGCACCACGCGCGGCGCCACCCGCGTCACAGCCACGCGGCCGCCGTGGCGTGCTCGCCCTCGGGCTGATCGGTGCCGCGCTGCTGATCGTCGTCGTGGTGGTCGTGCTCGTCAGCCTCGCCGGGCGCGGCCCGATCACGCCCGCCGCGTCGCCCTCCGACACCGCGGCCTCGACCGCCCGCGTCGATCCGGTGTCGTTCGTCGGCACCTGGAAGACCGTCGACGGCTCGACGCGCGACGCCGTCGTCACGATCGAGCTGGTGGATCCCTCGGTCGAACTGTTCAGCCTGGCGATCGCCATCACGGGGGCGCCGGAGTGCGGCGGCAGCGATCTCAAAGGCAGCACCAGCGGCAGCCCCGTCGGCGATTCGATGGGGGCCAACTGGGCGCTGACCTGCGGCAGCGGCACTGGCACCGGCGCGACGTCCCAGTCGCTGTACACGTACGACCAGGCGACCGGGAAGCTCGAGGACAGCCAGGGGACGACCTACACCAAGCAGTGAGTCAGATGGCCCGGTAGTCGCGCGGCGAGAAGCGCGGCCCGAACCGCGGCCGGCGGAAGCCCGACACCTCCACCAACCGCACCGCCCGTCCCCGGTGCGGGGCGTAGGGGGCGAGGACCTCGGCCATCTCGACATCGTCGATGGCCCGGCCGAGCAGCGCCCAGCCGACGAGCGTGGGGATGTGGAAGTCGCCGTAGCTGACGGCGTCGGCGTCGCCCCAGACCCGCTGCGCCACCTCGGCTGCCGTCCACACGCCGATGCCGGGCACCTTCCGCAGCAGGACCGAGCCCTCGGTCCCGCCCAGCTCGGCGGCCCGCTCCAGCCGGTTCGCGACGGACGCGCAGGCCAGGATCGCGCGGCGGCGCGAGAAGTCGACGCCGGCCCGGTGCCACCCCCACTCGGGCACCGCGCGGATCTGCTCGGGCGTCGGCGGCACGCGCAACCCGTCGGGGGCGGGGCCGGGCGCGGGATCGCCGTATCGGCGGCACAGCTCCCGCCACGAGCGCCGGGCCTCGGTGCCGGTGACCTTCTGCTCCAGCACCGACGGCACGAGCACGTCCCACACCCGCATGGACGCGCCGAACCGCAGGCCGGGCCGGCGCTTGGCGGCGTCGGCGATCAGCGGGTGGTGCGCGACGAACTCGTCGGGACGGTCGTGCGCGCCCAGCAACGCCGGCACCCCGTCCAGCGCCCACTCGGCGCCGGGCCCCCACGCCGTGGTGACGACCGTGCCGTCCGGGCGCCGGTGCATCCGCGTGGTGACGGGCCCGGCGGGGCTCGTCGAGGACCGCCACACGGGTGCGCCGTGCCCGGCCGTGACGAACGCGGGATCGCCCGCGCCGCGCCGCAGCGGTGCGAGCACTCCGGCGAGGTCGAGCGGGTAGTCCGGCCGCCACTCCCGGGTCGTGCCCCCGTCAGACATCGGGCGAGAAGCGCACCCCGTGCGGCGGCAGCGTCACGTCCGGCCACACGCGGGCGCCGTGCCGCAGCTCGCAGTGCGCACCCACGACGGCCCGGTCGCCGACCACGGTGTCGACCACCACGGCACCGGCCTGCACCTGCGCACCGAACCCGACGATCGAGTGCCGGACCAGCGCGCCCGCACCGATCACCGCCCCGTCGAACAGCATGGCGCCCTCCACCCGGGCGGCGGCGCCGATCCGCACCCCCCGGCCGACGGTGGTGCCACCGAACACGAACGCGTCCGGGGCCACCTCGGCGCCGTCGAGCACGAGCCGGTCGCCGACCGGACCGGGCAGCGCCGCCGAGGGTGCGATGCCCCGCACCAGATCGGCGGAGCCGTGGACCAGGTCGCCGGGAGTGCCGAGGTCGCGCCAGTAGGCGGCGTCGACGTGGCCCCACACCCGCGCGCCCTCGGCGAGCAGCCCGGGGAACGTCTCGCGCTCCACCGACACCGCTCGTCCGCTCGGGATCTGGTCGATCACCTTGCGGCGAAACACGTAGCAACCGGCGTTGATCTGGTCGGTCGGCGGATCCTCGGTCTTCTCCAGGAACGCCTCGACGCGGCCGTCGGGAGCGGTCGGCACGCAGCCGAACGCGCGCGGGTTCTGCACCCGCACCAGGTGCAGCGTGACGTCGGCGTCGGTGCGCCGGTGCGTGTCGACGACGGCGGTGAGATCGGTGCCGCCGAGGACGTCGCCGTTGAAGACCATGACGGTCTCCGCGGTGAGGTGATCGGCGACGTTGCGGATGCCGCCACCGGTGCCCAGCGGCTCGCGCTCGGTGACGTAGATCAGCTCGAGGTCGAGCGCGGCCCCGTCGCCGAAGCCCTCCTCGAACGTCTCGGCGAGGTAGCTGGTGCCGAGCACGACCCGCCGCACGCCCGCAGCCCGGATCCGCGACAGCAGGTGCGCCAGGAACGGCACGCCCGCCGTCGGCAGCATCGGCTTCGCCGTCGACAAGGTGAGCGGGCGCAGCCGCGTGCCCTTGCCGCCCACCAGGACCACGGCCTCGACATCGTCCAGCACCGGAGCAGTCTAGGAGGACGTGCCGCGCGAACTCCGCGGCGCTACTCGGGCACCGGGGCGGCGCGGCCGTCGATCAGGTCGCGCGCGAGCATCGCTCCGGCGGCCACGGCACAGGGCCAGCTGATGATGCCGCCACAGGACGTGCAGCGCCCGTCAGCGGCGCGCCGGTGCGCGCGCAGCGCGAGCCGCACGGCCGGTGGCTCGGTCGCGAGGTAGGCCGCGATGGCTTCGATGCAGTTCATGGTTCGCAGGCTGGCTGACGGACGCCCATCAGTAGCCAGAAGGTTGCGAAATGTTGCGCGAACTGATGGACTGCAATCTCTTGCTCTTCCGCCGGAAATCCTGCGAATATCTGAGCATCATCCGGCAACTTGGAGGTCGCGATGCGTCTCACGTTCGTCGCCAAGGATCCCGAGTCCAACCCAGACGGTTCACCGACGCTCTACCGCACGGACCGCGGCTCCTGGGTCGTGCAGGGCTGGTCGGTGACCGACACCGACATCCTGTCCGCGATGGCGATCCCCGACGGCGAGGGCTGCGTCGAGATCCCGGACCGCCTCGTCCCGTTCTTCCACACCCCCGTCGACATCGGCTCCGATGCGCCCGATCGATCCTGAGGAGTTCCGGCATCTGATCGCGACGTTCCGCACGTCGGCCGTGCACCTGGAGACCCGCGACGCCTACGGCACCGCCGTCGAATTGCCGCACATGGCGCAGTGGAAGGCCGGAGAGCTCGACGACCTGGGCTGGATGCGCGACTACTGCGACACCGTGCGCGCGCACGTGGCCGCGGGCCGCACCATCCGGCGGGCACGCATCGTGTCCGAACCGCTGTCGGAATACCAGCGGTGGTCGCACAGCATCGCGCACGCGCTCTCCGATGCCGGGGAGCAGATCCACTGGGTGCCACGGACCCGTGTGTCGACGATCGCGGTGCCCGGCAACGACTACTACCTGTTCGACGACCGGCTGGCGCTGTTCCTGCACTACTCGGGCGACGGGCTGGCGACCGACCGGACGGTCTCCACCGAACCGGCGGTCATCGCACTGTGTCGCACCGCGTTCGACGCAGTGTGGGCAGTGTCTACTGCTCATCGTGACTACCGGCCCGTCGTCGACCGCGATTGAACGCGCGCGGCGGGAGTTCGGCCTGCAGCTGCGCGCGATCCGCGCCGAGGCCGGGCTGACCGCGCGGGCGCTCGCGGCGGTCACGGGGCAGCACCACACACGCGTCAGCAAGATCGAGAATGGTGCGCAAGCTCCCAAGCCCGCCGACGTCCGCGCCTGGTGCGCAGCCTGTCGAGCGGAGGACCGGCTCCCCGAGCTGCTCGCCACCCTGCGCGGGATCGACATCGCCTACGTCGAACGACGACGGCAGAGCCGGCGGGGCATGCGCGCGGTGCTCGGCGCACACACCACCGAGCGATATGACCGCACCCGCCGCTTCCGCATCTACGAGCACAACGTCGTCCCCGGCCTGTTCCAGACCGCCGAGTACTGCGCCGCCATGCTGTCGTTCTGGTACCGCTTCCTCGACGCCCCGCACGATCTCGACGAGGCCGTCGCCGTGCGGATGGAGCGCCAGCGGGTCCTCTACCGCACGACGACGAGGATCGACTGCATCCTCGAGGAGCAGGCGCTGCGCACCTGGTTCGGTGGCGCCGCCACCCAGGCCGGGCAGCTCGACCGGCTGCTGGCCGTGCTGTCACTGCCGACGGTCTCGCTCGGGATCGTCCCGTTGATGACCGAACGCAGCGGGGTCGGCTCGGCGGGGTTCTGGATGTTCGACGACGACCTCGTCGCGCTGGAGACACCGACGGCGAGCATCACGGTCGATCGCCCGGAGGAGATCGATCTGTACGGGCGGTTCTTCGAGTCGCTGCGATCGGCGGCCGTGTACGGACCGGCTGCACGCGCGGTCGTCACCGCCGCAGTGCAGGATCTGCCGCGGCCGTGACAGCGTCGACGTGCCGAGCGAACTCCGCCAGCACCCGGCCCGTGTCACCGAGGAACCACGGGCCGTCCGCGTCCGGGTACTCGACGAGCCGCGCGTGCGGCAGGTGCTCGGCGAGGTAGCGGCCGTGGCCGGGGTCGTAGGACGCGCATCCGGTGCGCGAGATCAGCAGGGTCGTCGCCGCCACCTGCGGCAGGACCGCACGGACGTCCCCGGCGAGCATCGCGGCGTGCACGAGGCCGGCGCTGCCGGGGCTCGCTCCGCGCCGCCCGACCGCGTCCCACCAGCGGCGGAACCGCTCGTCACCGGCCACGGACGGGGCGATCCAGCCGAGCACGTCGACCGGCGGCTCGACGGCCGGGCTGCGGATCCCGGCCAGCGTGTCGGACATGGACGTCGGCTCGCCGTACGGGTAGTCGGGGGCGACGGTCATCCGGGCCTCTGCACACACGATCGTCAGCGACGCCACGCGCTCCGGGTTCGTGGCCGCGAGCAGGAGCCCGATCATGCCGGTGTCGGCGTTGGCGAGCACGTGCACGGGCCCGGCCCCGGCCGCGTCGAGTACCGCGACGGCGTCTTCGGCCCACGCAGCGATGCTCGGCGCCGCCGGATCGGAGAGCCCGATCCCCCGCCGGTCGTAGGCCAGCACGCGGCGGCCCGCGGCGAGCCCGGCGATGGCCGCGGCGAGCCGGCGCTCCTCCAGGTAGGCGTCCACCGGGATGAACGTCGAGTTGAGCAGCAGCACGTCGGGCCCATCCGTGCCGAAGATCCCGTAGGCGATGTGGACGCCGCCGGCGTCGGCGTAGCGCGGCACGTCGGCCGCGACGGGCTCCCTGGTGGTGCCGCCGGCGGCGACGGGCACGACCAGGCTGTGGTCCAGCACGGCCGTCGCCGTGGCCTGCAGTGCAGGGCCCGGCTCCACCCCGGCCTCCGCGACGAGCACCCGCCGGGCCTCGCGGTAGGCGGCGAGCGCGTCGGACTGCCGGCCGCACGCGAACAGCGCGCGCAGCCGCAGGTCCCACAGCTCCTCGCGCAGCGGGTGCCGCGCGGTCAGCTCGGCCAGCCTGCCCACCGTCGACGCCGCCGACCCGGCGGCGACGCTCGCGGCGAGTGCAGCCTCGGCAAGCGTCAGCCTCTCTTCCGCGACGCGCGCCCGTTCGGCGTCGCCTGCGACCGTGTCGGGCAGCTCGGGCTCTCCCCGCCACGCCGCCTCGGCCGCGGCGTACAGCCGGGCGGCGCGGGTGTCGTCGCCGTCGAGCGCAGCGACGCGAGCTGCTCGGCGGTGCTCGGCCACCGCGAGGGCGTCCAGCTCGTCGGCGGTGAGATCGAGGACGTACCCGGCCGGCCCGCCGCGCAGCCGCCCGCCGACGGCCGCGCGCACCCGCGAGACCTGCGCCTGCACCGTCTTCACCGCGGACGGCGGCGGCTCGTCCCACAGTGCGTCGGCCAGCCGCTGCAGCGACAGCGGTCGGGGCGCGGCGAGCGCGAGCAGCGCGAGCACCTCGCGGGTCTTGCGGGTGGGCAGCGCGACGGGCCCGTCCGGGCCGGTGACCTGAACGGGTCCGAGTACCCCCACCTGCACCCGGGGAGGGTAACCGCAGCCGGACCGCAGCCGGGTCCGCGCACGATGTCGGCATGCAACTGACCAGCGGTATCAATCACGTCGCCATCGTGACCGCGGACCTCGACCGGTTCGTGGCCTTCTACACCGAGGTGTTCGGCGCGCGCCTCGTCTTCCGCGAGGAGAACCCGGCGTTCTCCCACGCCATCCTGGAGGTGGGCCGCGGCGGCCTCCTGCATCCGGTGCACACCGCCGACAACCCGCACGGCATCGGCTCGACCGCCATGTTCGGCCGCGGGCACCTCGATCACCTCGCGCTCGAGGTCCCCGACCGGGCCGCCTTCGACACCATCCGAACCCGGCTGTTGGAGCGCGGCGCCACCGACGGCGAGGTCACCGACCTCGGCCCGAAGCTGAGCTTCTGGGTGACCGACCCCGACGGCATGCGGATCGAGGTCGACCTGATCACCGACCCGTCGTACGCAGGGTTCCACACACCGGTGCCGGTGGTGGACTACGCGCCGGCCTGACGTCGGGTGCTCACCCGGCGAGCGCGTCCAGCCGCCAGAACAACCGGTTGCGCAGGCACTCGCCGAGGTAGGGCACTCCGGAGCTGTAGCCCGAGCCGGGCCGGTCGCCGAGCATCCGGGCGGCGAGGGAGCGATGGGTCGCCTTCCAGCGCTGGTGGGCGGCCTCCAGCCGGGCGATCGCCGCGTCCAGGCGCGCGTCCGACCGCGCGGCGAGGTAGGCGTGCGACAGGTCGTCGCCGCCGGCCAGCGCCTCCGCCCGCACCGTCGGGACGCCGTCGAAGGCCATCGACCCGAGGCGTTCCCGCGTGGGCTGCCCGCACGCCACCTCGAACCGCTTGTACTGGTCGGACTGGATCGCGCTCGCGCCGTCGGTGTGGGTGCGGAAGTCGGCGAACGCGTCCGCCGACATGGTCGCGACGATGCGGAACAGCAACGAGGCCCGCGCGAACACGGTGCCGACGTGCTCGAGCCGCGCGGCCACCTCCTCCACGGCGCCCGCGCGCAGCGCCGTGGTGGCGGCCCGCACGTCCGCAGCGAGCACGGTGAACGTCAGTTCGTGGCACTGCAGCGCCCGGATGAAGAAGTGCTCGTCGTGCCGCGTCGACACCGTCGTCACGGTGCAGTCGATCCAGTCCGCGGCACCGGTGGGCGGCGCGGCGGGCAGCCCGCCCAGCGGGCAGGCCGGCTCGGTGGCCTCGCCCAGGCAGTGCCCGACGAACCGCCGCGCGTGCCGGACCCGCTTGCGCAGCACGTCCGGGGCGGGCGCGTCGGGATCGCCTGCGGAGCGCAGCTCGTGCCGGATCACGTCGGCCATCAGCAGCGCGGCGAGCCGGTCCGGATCCAACCCGGTGTCGGCCAGCACCAGCTCCAGCACCGGCAGCGCCAGGTACTGCCGGTTGACGAACCGGCCGTCGCGACGGGCGAGCACGCTGTCGAGGAACGCGTGCAGGTACGGGCCGGCGTCGCGGCTGCGCACGGCGGCGAGCTCGTCCAGCAGGTCGGCGGGCAGCGCGGCACTGCCGACGGCGCGGATCCGGGCGCTCACCTGCCGCGCGAGCGCCAGCCCCTCGGTGTGGTCGTCCATGGCCGTCTCCTCCGCGTGGCACCAGGACGACACGGTGCGCTCTGCGGCACTACCTGCGGCATCTCCGCCGGGCGCGGATCGGGCAGCGCGGCGGGAAGTGTTTCCTCACCGGATCGGCAGGGTCCGCCGGTCAGTCGTCGGTGGCGTCGACGCCGTCGAGCTCGTCCAGCAGCTCCGCGGCCTCGACGTCGCCAGTGTCCGCACCGGCCTGCAGGTAGTCGCGCGCTTCGTCGACGCGGTCGGTGTCGAGCAGGAAGCGGCCCATGGTGGCGGCCCAGCGCGGCTCGCCTGCGTCGACCGCGGCGCGGTACTCGCGCTCGGCCGCCTCGACGGCGCCGATGTTCAGGAGGAAGTTCCCGTACGCGGTGTGCGCGCGGGCGGCCCCGAGCTGCGCTGCGCCCTGGTAGAGCCGTTCGGCCTCGGTGTCGCGCTGCTGCGCCACCCGCACGTCGCCGAGCGCGACGAGCGTGTCGGGCTTGGCGTCGTCGACGTAGCACTCGGCGGTGTCGACGGCCTCCCGCAGGTTCCCCGCCTCCAGGTAGAGCTCGACGAGGTTGGCCGGCGCGACCGGATCGCCGGCCGCCGCGGCGTGTTCGAGGACGAACCGGGCCTCGGCGAACCGGCCGCCGTCGCGCAGCAGGATGGACAGATCGTTGGCGGCCGCGACGTCGCCGGTCGAGATGGCGAGCCGGAACGCGTCCTCGGCACCGTCGTGATCGCCGATGCCGGCGAGTGCGGCGCCGAACCGGCCGGCGAACTCGGTGTGCCCCGCCTCGACGCGGGGGCGGAGGAAGTCAACGGCGGCGTGCCAGCTCCCGCTGTCCAGGTAGGCCCGGACCAGCAGGTCCTCCGCACCGGGTTCACCGCCGGCAACGGCTTGGCGCAGCACGTCCACGGCTTCCCGGGCCCGCCCCTCGCGCAGCAGCGCGATCCCCTCGTCACTCCGTGTTGTGCTCACCGTCACACCTGTGGGTTACCCGCTGGATAAGTGGCGATAACCCTGCGATACGCGGTTCTGCGCAACGTTTCGGGCACGAACCGGTAGCCGCCGCGGATCGCGACGTTGCGCAGGAACTGCGCGGGCGTGGTGAACCCGAGCGCGCGGAACCGCCACTGCAGCGCCAGCTCGGCGCGCAGCTGGGCCCAGCCACCCCGCCGGGCGTAGGCCCCCGCGCCCACCCGGTAGGCGACGAGCGGCTCGGCGACGTTGGCCACCCGGGCTCCGATCATGATCAGTTTCGCCCAGAGGAGGTAGTCCTCCATCAGCGCGAACGCGCCGTAACCGCCGACCGCCTGCACCAGCTCCCGCCGGTAGACCACGGTCGGGTGGTTGAACGGGGAGGCGAACCGGGAGCGCGCGGCGATGTCGGCCGCCGTGACGGGCGGGGTGCGGGTGCCGACGACGTCGTCGAGATCGGCGCCGAACTCCAGCAGCCCCGAGCCCAGCAGGTCGATCCCGGACTCCATGATCGGCAGCTGAGTGGCGAAGCGGTGCGGCAGCGAGATGTCGTCGGCGTCCATGCGGGCGACGAACTCGTGGCGGCAGGCGGCGAGCCCGGCGTCCAGCGCGGGGCCGAGGCCGCCGTTGCGCTCCAGCGCCACCACGTCGACCGGGACGGCCGCGGCGGCTGCCAGCTCGTCGATGCGAGCCTGCAGGGCGGCGCCGACCGGCCCGTCCCGCACGATCACGACCTGGTCGGGAGGCTGTGTCTGCTCGTCGGTGACGGAACGGAAGGCCGTCGCGAGATGGTCGGCGTCGTCGCCGGCCCAGACGGGCAACAGAACCGACAGCCGAGCCTCACCCACCCCGCCTCCTCCGTCGGCTTCCATCCCCTGACAAACACTCCTCTGAGTAGTCATTTCGCGACACGCGGTATACGTCCGGTGAGACTCCTGCGGAAGTTGCACCCTAGACCGATGAACAGCCGGGGCACGGCGACGGTCCGGCGCCCCCGCGTGCCGCGACCACCTCCGCCGCCACCGCCGAAGCGGACTTGGCGGCGCCGGATCCGCATCGCGTTCGTCGTCGCCCACGTGCTGGTGCTGGCCGCGGCGGGCACGGCGTGGAGCCTCTACCGCGACGTCACCGCCGGCATCGTGACGACCGACGTGGTGTCGGGCGACTCCGCCGACGGCGCGCAGAACATCCTGCTGGTCGGCGTCGACAGCCGCACCGACGCGCACGGCAACCCGCTGCCCGACGACGTGCTGCGGCAGCTGCACGCCGGCCCGGACACCGGGGTGCTCAACTCCGACACGATCATCCTGCTGCACGTGCCGGACGGCGGCGGCGCGGCCGCGGCGTTCTCGATCCCCCGCGACAGCTACGTCGACATCCCCGGCTTCCGCACCGACAAGATCAACGCTGCCTACCCCGCCGTCACCGCGCTGACCGCGGAGAAGCTGGTGGCGCAGGGCGGGCACTCCCGCCAGGAGATCGACGCGCTGTCGCGGCAGGCGGGGCGGGCGGCACTCGTGCAGGCCGTCGAGGAGCTGACCGGCATCTCCGTCGACCACTACGCCGAGATCAACCTGCTCGGCTTCGCCAACCTCACCCAGGCCGTCGGCGGCGTCGACGTGTGCCTGCGCGCAGCCACGTCCGACGAGCTGTCGGGCGCGGACTTCGCGGCCGGCCCGCAGACGCTCAGTGGCGCGGCCGCCCTGTCGTTCGTCCGGCAGCGGCACGGGCTGCCGCAGGGCGACCTGTCGCGGGTCCGCCGCCAGCAGGTGTTCCTCGCGGCGGTGGCGCACAAGATCCTCTCGGCGGGCACGCTGACCGATCCGGGGAAGCTGTCCGCGCTGGTCGGGGTCGCACAGGACACGCTCGTGATCGACCCGGGCTGGGACCTGCTCGGCTTCGCGCAGCAGGCCGCGGGCATCGCGCGCGGGAACCTGGAGTTCGTCACGATCCCGACCGAGGGCACGCAGACGATCGACGTCGGCAGCGTCGTGAAGGTGAACCCCTTCCAGGTGCGCGACTTCGTCGACCACACGATCGCGGAACAGGAACGCAAGGCGGAGGAGGCCGCGAAGGCGCCGCCGCCACCCACCCCGCCCGGCCCGTTGACGATCATCCCGGGCCGCTACGCCGTGGACGTGCGCAACGGCTCGCCGGTGAGCGGGCTGGCCGTGACCGTCGTCAACCGGATGCGCGACCTCGGCTTCATCCGCGGCAGCACGGACAACGCCGAACCGACCGAGGAGTCGGTGGTCCGCTACACGGGCGCCGACCGCGGGGCGGCGCAGCAGGTGGCAGACCAGCTGGGCGGGCTGCCGGTGGAGGCGAGCGATCAGACGGTCGCCGGGCACCTGCTGGTGCTGCTCGGGACGGACTTCGACCGCTCGGTGCTGCCCACGGCCGCCCCGCCGAAGACGGCAGAAGCGCCACCCCCGTCGGCGCCGATCACGGCCGACGGGGTGCCCTGCATCGACTGAGTCGGCTCACGCCGACAGCAGGTGGTCGAGGCCACCCGCGGTCAGTTCAGCCATCTCCGCGGAGCGCGGCAGCATCGTCGCCTCGTACTCGGCGACGGCGTCGGCGTCGGCGTCGGCGTCGGCGTCGGCGTCGGCGTCGGCGTCGGCGACGGTCGCGGAGCCGGCCAGGGCGAGCGCCAGCTCGCAGGCGTCGAGCATGGCGAGGTTGACGCCGACCCCGACCGGCGGCATGAGGTGGGCAGCGTCGCCGAGCAGGGTGACCGACGGGTCGTGCGCCCACGTGTGCGGCACGGGCAGCGCGTAGAGCGGGCGCTCGACGTACGGGCCGTCGTTGTCGAGCACGAGCCGCCGCATGATCGGCGACCAGGCGGCGAACGCGGCGTCGAGCCCGTGACCCGGGTCCGCGGCGGAGCGGCCGGCGGGGCGCCGCTGCATGATGTAGACGCGCATGTGGCCGCCACTGCCACGCTGGGCGAAGACCCCGCGCTCGCCGTCGGCGGCGTGCGCGCTGCCGCCGCCGACGAGCTCGGCGATCTCGGGATGGCGGCGGTCGACGTCGGAGAAGTGGGCCTCCAGGAACGTCACGCCGGTGTAGCGCGGCGTGGCGGCCGAGACGGCGGGTCGCACGCGGGAGAACGCGCCGTCGGCGCCGATGACGAGGTCGGCCTGCGCGGTCGAACCGTCGGCGAACCGCAGCTCCCGGCCCGGGGCTGTCGCCGCGAGCTGCCGGCCCCATTGGACAGGTCCGGGGTCCAGCGAGTCCAGCAGGAGCCTGCGCAGCTGGCCGCGGTCGATCTCCGGCTTGAACGTCTCGCCCTCCTCGGGGATGTGGTGAGCGCGCAGTGCGCCCCGGACGTCGAGGTCGCGCATCTCCTGGCCCTCCGGGCGGGAGAGGCGGTGGAACTCGTCGAGCAGGCCGGCCTCGCGGAGGGCGAGCTGGCCGTTGTCTGCGTGCAGGTCGAGCGATCCGCCCTGGTCGCGGGTGTCGGGGCCGGCGTCGCGGTCGTAGACGGTCGCGGCGATGCCGTGCCGTTGCAGGATCCGGGCGCAGGTGAGGCCGCCGGGGCCGGCACCGACGATGGCGATCCTGGCATCCCGTGCATTAGGTGAAGTCACATCCAAACTGTTGCCACACCAGTTTTGTAGTCGCAAGGATAAAGTGGTCGCGTGCCCGACGTCACGTCCAGCTCGCCCGGCCGCCGCGAGCGCAAGAAGGCGGCCACCCGCGCGCTCATCTCCGACACCGCCACCCGGCTGTTCCTGGAGCGCGGCTTCGACGGCGTGACCGTCAAGGAGATCGCCGACGCCGCCGACGTCTCCCCCACCACCGTGTTCACGCACTTCCCGACGAAGGAGTCACTCGTCCTCGACGAGGCCCCGGACCAGGAGGAAGCGCTGGTCGCCGCCGTCCGCGACCGGCCGGACGGGCAGGGCGTGCTGGACGCGATCGAGGCACACCTGCTGAGCGAGCGGCTCGCCCGGGATCCCGCCGACCCGCAGCTCCGGCAGTTCACCGCGATGATCGCCGACACCCCGGCACTGCGGGAGCACGCCCGCCGGATGGTCGAGCGGCACGAGGTGGCACTGGCCGCCGCAGTGGCCGCCGCAGAGCCGGCGGCCGGGGAGCTGCGGGCGCGAGCACTGGCCCGGTTCGCGCTCGGCGGGCTCGATCTGGCCCGCCACGAGCCCGATCGCCGGGCCGCGCTCGCCGAGATCATCCGCTTGCTCCGCGAAGGCTGGGGTTGACCAGCACGCCGAC
The DNA here is from genome assembly GCA_963727745.1 of uncultured Actinomycetota bacterium. Taxonomy (GTDB): domain Bacteria; phylum Actinomycetota; class Actinomycetes; order Mycobacteriales; family Pseudonocardiaceae; genus Pseudonocardia. The sequence continues at coordinate 751,063 of CAVSHL010000013.1, read as the reverse complement.
TAAGTGATTTAGTCACTTTATGAGCCACGGCGAGGTGAGCCTGTCCGAGCGGTTGGCCGACGGCATCGTCGAGATCATCCGCACCGAGCAGCTGCGGCCCGGCGATGCGCTGGCCTCCTCGCGCGAACTGGCGAAGCAGTTCGACGTCACCACACCCACCGTGCGTGAGGCGCTGCGTCGCCTGGAGGCCACCGGCATCGTCGAGTTCCGGCACGGCTCCGGCACCTACGTCGGCCGCGGCGTCGAGCGCCGGCTACTGGCCAACCCGCACCAGCTGCGCACCGACCGCGAGTCGATCCTGCAGCTCGTCGAGGCCCGGCTCGTGCTGGAGCCGCCGATCGCGGCCGCGGCCGCCCGCCGGCGCGACCCCGGCGGGCTGGCCGCGCTCGACAGCGCCGCCGCCAACGCGCTGCAGCCGCCGGACGGCGACCGGCGCCCCGCCGTCCACTTCCACGTCGCGCTGGCCGCCACCAGCGGAAACCCGCTGCTCGCCGAGACGATGGAGGCCCTGCTGCACGTGCGGGCCCGCGACCAGATCGCCATCCGGCACCGCTACGACGACCGCACCCAGGACCACGCCGAGCACGTCGCGATCGTCGCGGCCGTCCGCGCCGGCGACGCCGACCGGGCCGCCGCGCTCACCACGACCCACCTCTCGTCGATCCGCGACGCGATCGCGACGGGCGAGGAGCGATGACCCGCCGGCTCGCCGACATGACCACGGTGGAAGCCGCGCAGGCCGTGCGCGACTCGCCCGTCGTGATCCTCCCGGCCGGTGCCTTCGAGCAGCACGGGCCCGGCCTGCCGATGGCCACCGACCTCGTGCGGGCCGACGCCGTCGCCGACCTCGTGGTCGACGCGCTCGGCGGCACCGCCGTCATCGGGCCGGCGATCCCGGTCGGGGTCTCGCCGCACCACCTCGCGTTCGCCGGCACCGTCTCGCTCTCGACGAGCACGTTCGCCGCGCTCGTCCGGGAGTACGTCACGTGCCTCGCCGACCACGGCTGGCACAAGATCCTGGTGATCACCGGGCACGGCGGCAACACCGCTGCGCTCGGCACCGTCGGGCAGGACCTGCTCGCCACCCACCCGCACGTCCAGCTCGCGCACACCCCGATCACGGTGCTCGCCACAGACGTCGTCGCCCACATGGACAAGGGCGAGGTGCACGGCCACTCCGGCGAGGCCGAGACTGCCCAGATGCTCGCGGTCGCACCGCACCTGGTCCGCACCGAGCAGCTCGCAGCCGGCACCGTCCACCGGCACGAGCTCGACGGGCTGGGCGCGCTGTCGCTGCGCAGCGGGCCACCCACCCTGCCGGTCCGCTACGACCGGCTCAGCGCCAACGGGGTGCTCGGCGATCCGCGCCGCGCCACCGCCGAGGACGGGCACGCCATCGTCGACGCCGCGGTGCGCCGCATCGTCGAGTTCGTGAAGGACTGGGCCACCGTCTAGGTCCCCTCCCCTGACACACCGACCGTCGACGCATCGACGCGCACGGAAGGATTCGTCATGCCCGCACGACTCCGCAGAGCCGCGGTACTCGTCGCAGTAGCCGCGGCCGCCCTGCTCGCGGCAGCCGCCCCCGCCGCAGCCGCCCCGGGTTGGCAGCAAAGCCACTTTCGGGACGGATTCGGTCCTGAAAGTGGCTTTGCTGACACAACCCGGGCCGATCCCGCCGCCGGCCGCCCCTGCGGCACCACCACCCAGGCCGCCGGCACGACCGTGCCGCACACCATCTCCAGCGGCGGCCGCGACCGCACCGTCGAGCTGCGGCTACCTGCCGGCTACGACGGACGGAAGCAGTTCCCGCTGCTCCTGGTCTTCCACGGCCGCGGCAGCACGGGCGGCGAGATCCAGGCGTTCTCCGGCATGGACCGGCTGCCGGCGGTGGTCGCGTACGCCGAGGGCGTCGTCGGCACCGGCGACGGGAACCGGCAGGCCTGGCAGGGCGCGCCGTACGCGGCCCCGGGCGTGGACGACGTCGCGTTCACGCGCGACCTGGTCTCGGACCTCTCCCGCACCCTGTGCCTCGATCGCAGCCGCGTCTACGCCACCGGGAAGTCCAACGGTGGCGGGTTCGCCGGCCTGCTCGCCTGCCGCGCCTCCGACCTGGTCGCGGCCGTCGCGCCGGTGGCCGCGGCCGACTACCCGGACACGACGACGCCGTGCGCGCCGGGCCGGCCCGTGCCCGTCATCGCCTTCCACGGCACCGCCGACGCCACCATCCCCTACGGCGGCGACGCCGACCGCGGCCTGCCCGCGCTGAAGGACTGGGCCGCCGGCTGGGCACAGCGCGACGGCTGCCGCGCGGCACCACGCGACACCGCCACTCCGCCCGACATCACCGAGACCCGCTGGCGCGGCTGCGCCCGCGGCGCCGAGGTGGCGCTGGTGTCCATCGCCGGCGGCGGGCACACCTGGCCGGGCGCCGACGCGTACAGCGGCGGTGGCGTGGCCACGCAGACGATCGAGGCCACTGACGTCCTGTGGACGTTCGTGAGCCGCTACCGACTCCAGCAGCACTGACCCGGCACGGCGAAGGAGGGCACGATGGTCTCGACAGAACCGGACCTCGATCGGCTCCCGCTGATCATCCGCGCGATGGCGGTGATCGAGCGGGTCGGCAACAGGCTGCCCCACCCGTTCTGGCTGTTCTGGATCCTCTCGGCGATCATCGCCGTGATCAGCGCGATCCTGGCCGGTCTGGGTGTCTCGGTGATCTCGCCGAAGGACGGCAAGACCGTCGCGGTGCAGAGCCTGCTCAGCGGCGACGGCCTGGCGATGGCCGTCTCGACGATGATCGACAACTTCGCGGAGTTCCCGCCGATGGCCACGATCCTCGTGGTGATCATGGGCGTGGCGGTCGCGGAGCACAGCGGCCTGCTTGCGGCGGTGATGCGCCGCGGGGTGTCCCGGATCCCGGCTGCCTGGGTGGTGTTCGCCGTCGCGTTTGCCGGCACGGCCGCGCACGTCGCGTCCGCGGCGGCCTACATCATCCTGGTGCCGCTCGGCGGCCTCGCGTTCCGCGCCGTCGGCCGCTCACCGATCCTCGGCATCGTCGTGGCCTACACGTCGATCGCGTCCGGCTACGACGCCAGCCCGATCCCGACCCCGAACGACGCGATCTTCGCGGGCATCACCACCGCCGCCGCGAAGATCATCGATCCGACGATCGTGGTGTCGCCGCTGTCGAACTGGTACTTCAACATCGCGTCGTCGATCGTGCTGGCCACGGTGATCACGCTGGTCACGAAGTTCGTGCTGGAGAAGCGCCCTGACCTCGATCCCGACCCGGACATCGAGCTGGACGATCTCGGCGCGCTGGAGCTGTCGCCGCGCGAGCGCTCGGCGCTGCGGCTGGCCCTGCTCGCTCTCGGCGGCATCGTGCTCGTGCTGGTCGCGGTCATGCTGCCGGCCACGTCGCCGCTGCGGGGTGACGGCGGCTCGATCGTCGAGTCGCCGCTGATCGAGGGAATCGGCGCGGTCGTCGCGGTGATGTTCGGCGTGCTCGGCATCGTCTACGGGCTGCGCGTCGGCACCATCACGAAGGCGGCCGACGTGCCCGCGCTGATGGTCAAGGGCGTCGTCCAGATGGCGCCGGTGATCGTGCTGTTCTTCGCCGTCGCCCAGTTCCTGGCGTACTTCGACTGGTCCAACATCGGCGACGTCATGGCCGTCGAGTCGGCGGAGGTGCTGCGCTCCAGCGGCATCCCCACGGTGGTGGTGTTCCTGCTCATCCTGGCGCTGCTCACCATCGTCAACATCATGGTGACCAGTGGCTCGGCGATGTGGTCGATCGCGGCGCCGGTGCTCGTGCCGATGCTGCTGCTCGTGGCGGTGCCCGCGGAGACCACGCAGGCACTGTTCCGCATCGCCGACTCCGGCTCCACCGCGATCACACCGATGAGCCCGTACTTCATCATGGCGCTGGGGTTCCTGCAGCGGTACCGCAAGAGCGCCGGCATCGGAACGCTCGCGTCGTACACGCTGCCGCTGGCCATCGCGATGACCGGGGTGTGGACGCTCCTGTTCCTCGCCTGGTGGGCGCTGGGCATCCCCCTCGGTCCCGGCGCCCCGGTGCGGTGACCACTAGCGTGAACCCGTGAGTCTCACCGACGCCCTGCTCGGGCCCGTCCTGCGTGGCCCAGGATCCGCTCGCCCGCTCGTCACCTTCTACGACGACGCGACGGGCGAGCGGATCGAGCTGTCCGGGGTGACCACGGCGAACTGGGCGGCCAAGGCCGCCAACCTGCTGCGCGACGAGTGCGACATCGAGCCGGGCGGTCGAGTCGCGGTGCTGCTGCCGGCGCACTGGCAGACCGCGGCCGTGCTGCTCGCCGCGTGGTCGTGCGGGGCCGAGGTCGTGGCCGATCCGGCCGGTGCCGATGTGGTGGTCTGCGACGCCGAACGCCTCGACCTGGCGCTGGCCGCGGACGCCGCCACGGTGGTCGCGCTGTCGCTCGACGCGTTCGGCAAGGGCTTGTCCGGGTTGCCGGCGGGCGTGGTCGACTTCGCCACCGAGGTGCGGCTGCACGGCGACGAGTTCGTGCCGTGGGAGCCGGTGCCCGGTTCCGCGATCGCGCTCGGCGGCGAGACCGTCGAGCGGGTGCTGGACACCGCCCGCATCCGCGCCGAGGCACTCGGCATCGGCGCCGGCGACCGGGTGCTCTCCACCCTCGACTGGGCCGACCGGCTCGTCGACGGCCTGCTCGCCCCGCTCGCCGCCGGCGCCTCGCTGGTGCAGGTGCGCAACGCCGACCCGGCCCGGCTGGATCGCAAGGCCGAGTCGGAGAAGGTCACCGTCCGGCTCGCCTGAGGACCTCACACACCGAGTGGGGTCGTCACACATGCTGCAGCATGTGTGACGACCCCACTGGATGTGTGAGGTGCTCAGGTCAGGTCGTAGACCGTCTGGCCGCCGACCGCCGAGGCCGTGAAGTTCGCCGCGACCCATGCCGCGATCTGCGCGGCGGTGCTGTTGGACTGCCCGCCGGGCCCGCCGCCCTGCCCGCCCGCGACGAAGTAGTGGATCTGCCCCGCGGCCACGTAAGCCTGGAACTGCTCCAGCGTGACCGCGGAGTCCGTGCCGCTCCAGCCGCCGAGCGACATCACGGCGGTCCCGCTGGGCAGCTCCAGCGACGCCGCGGACTGCGAGGTACCGACGGCCGCCGACCACGTCGAGTCGGTCGCGGACAGCAGTGCCGTCAGCTCCGCGGACGCGGCGCCGCCCATCCCGCCTGCCGGGCGCTCGCCCTGATCAGGAGCGCCCTCGGGCCGTTGGCCGCCGCCCATAGCCGTGGCCACCGTCCCGACCGACGGGATGCTGCCGCTGTGCGCGGTCGCGGCGGTGGCCAGCGCGTACCCGCCCGTCCCGACGAGCCCGGCCACCAGCGCGGCGACGACCGCGAGACGCGCGAACCGGCCGCCCGCCAGCAGCGCGCCGACGCCCACGACTCCAGCGGCGAGCACGATCCAGCACACCCACGCGAACGGCTCCGCCGATGTCACCAGCAGCGTGAACGACCACGCCGCCGTCACGGCGACGGCGAGCGCGAGCGCCCACCGGTTCCGCCGCACCGCGACCGCCCCGAGGGCCACCGCACCGGCGATCCCCGGCGCCAGCGCCACCGTGTAGTACGGGTGGATCGTGCCGCTCATGAAGCTGAACACCAGCCCGGTGACCAGCGTCCAGCCACCCCACAGCAGCAGGCCGGCGCGCAGCGCGTCGGTCCGTGGTGCGCGCCGGGTCGCCCAGAGCCCGGCCACCAGGAGCAGCAGGGCGGCGGGCAGCAGCCAGGAGACCTCGAGGCCCATCTCGTCGGTGAACAGCCGCAGGAGGCCCGTCTCGCCGCCGAACGAGGCGTTGCCAACGCCACCGCCGCCGCCCCCGCCGCCGTTGCCGGACCCACCGAGCAGCCGCCCGATGCCGTTGTAGCCCAGCGCCAGCTCCAGCAGGGAGTTGGTCGTCGAGCCACCGATGTACGGGCGGTCGGCAGCCGGCCACAGCTCCACCAGCGCCACGAACCACCCCGCCGAGACGACCGCCGCCCCGAGCGCCGCGAGCAGCTGCCACAGCCGGGTCCGCAGCCTCGTCGGGCCGGCCACCAGGTACACGAGCCCCAGCGCGGGCACGATGAGCAGGGCCTGCCCCATCTTCGTCAGGAACCCGAAACCAACGGCGGTACCGGCCGCGACGAGCCACCACGTCGACGCCTTCACCGATAGCGCGTCCACGGCGCGGACCAGCGCGTATCCCGCCGCGACGAGGACCAGCGTCAGCAGCGCGTCCGGGTTGTCGAAGCGGAACATCAGCACCGCGGCCGGGGTGAGCGCGAGCGCCGCGCCCGCGAGCAGGCCCGCGGCGGGTCCGGCCCAGCGCTTCACCGCCGCGTACAGCAGCGCGACGGCGGCGACGCCCTCAAGCGCCTGCGGCACCAGCAGGCTCCAGGTGTTGAAGCCGAAGATGCGCGCGGACAGCGTCATGATCCACAGCGCGGCGGGCGGCTTGTCGACGGTGATCGCGTTGCCGGAGTCGAGCGACCCGAACAGCCAGGCCTTCCACGACCGAGTGCCGGCCTGCACGGCCGCCGCGTAGTACTCGTTGGCGTACCCCGACAGCCCCCACAGGTAGAGCACGGCGGCGCCGAGGAGCAGCACGGCGAGCGCCGGCCGTTCCCAACGACGGCGGGACGGCGGGGCCGGGGCGGCGACGGGACGCGGACGGTCCAGCAGTGTGGTCACGCAGCAACGGTCGGGGCCGCGGCTGTGCGTCGCCTGTGCGCCGGCTGTGCCGGGCGTGGGCGGGCCTACATCGTGGTCAACGCCACTGTGCCACCGGTGACGATCACGCGTCCGGCCGGCGCGTCGGACGCGATCTGCGGGTGGTCGTCGCTCGCCACCGTGACCTCGAGCCGGTGTCCCGCAGCGAGCCGGTAGTGCGTCGGCCAGACGTGGACGGGCAGGTCGTAGGTGTCGCCGGGGCGGACCGGCTGCGGGTGCTCGTGCCCGTCGCGGTGGCTCGCCTTCAACCAGCCCTGCGTGATGCGGGTGGCGGTGCCGTCCGGCGCCACGTCCGAGACGACGACGGCCAGGTTGCCGTCGTCGGCGGGGAACGCGACCTGCACACGCGCCTCGATCCCGCCGGCCAGCACCAGGTCCGCCGGCACCGGGCCGGTGCGGAACGCCAGCCGCTGATCGGTCGTCCCGGGCGCGGCCGTGGTGTTCACCGCGTACTCGGCCCGGAACGGCGGGACGTCGCCGTCGGCGAGCGTGCCGTCGCCGGCGAGCGCCAGCGTCGTCGTGCGGGTCCCGAGCGGCCAGCCGTCGAACTGCTGCCAGCCGCCGTTCGGGATCTCGAACGAGGAGATCTTCTTGGCGGGCAGCGGGACCGGGCGGTCGGCCAGCCAGCGGTCCCACCACGCGAGGAACCCACCCATGCCGATGTCTGCGCGCTGCCCGGCCGGCATGCCGTGCTCCCACGGGCCCACCACCAGCCACACGTTCTCCGTGCGTGCGCGGAAGTTGCCGACCATGCCGTCGATGTAGCGGTCGTACCAGCCCGCGATCTCCAGGGTCGGCACATCCAGGTCGGCCCAGCGCGCCTGCACACTGCGCTCGCGCCAGAAGTCGTCGTAGGCCGGGTGCTGGGCGTAGCTGACCAGCGTGTCCGGCGCGGTGGTCTGCTGCCACTCGCGGATGCGGGGCGAGTAGATGCCGCCGCGGTAGATGGTGTTCTCGTACCAGTCGCTGATCCCGTCGACGGGGATGATCGCGGCCAGGTGCGGTGGCTTGTTCACCGCGACCAGCAGCGACGTGTGCCCGCCGTAGCTCACGCCCATCTGCCCGACCCGGTCGGTGGACCACGGCTGCGCGGCCAGCCACTCGACCAGGTCGTAGTTGTCCCGCTGCTCCTGCGCGCTGAACGGATCGAGGTGCCCGGGAGACGCGCCCGAGCCGCGCACGTTGCAGACCGCGGCCGCGTACCCGCGCTCGACGAAGTACCGCGCCTGCGCACCGCCGGCGGCGAGCTGGTCGTAGGCGGTGAAGTCGACGACGATCGCGGGGAACCGGCCCGGCGCCGGCTGCCCGTCCGCGCCGGCGGGGCGGTGGATGTCGCAGGCGAGGTGGCTGCCGTCGCGCAGCGGGACCTCGGTCCGGGCGACGTGGACGCCGTGGGTCGCCGGCCGGGAGTAGGCGAAGAAGGCGTCCGCGGGGAGGTCCGGTCGCAACGGCGGAGGCTCCTGGCTCGAGCACGCGGACAGGGCGGCCACCAGCGCTGCGAGCACGGCGACGACGGCTCTCACCGGAGCTCCAGTGCAAGCAGCCGTGAGCTGAGCGACTTGCCGTGCGTGTCCAAAGCCAGCGACGTCGTGACGCCGCCGTCGACGATCTGGTGGCACACGAAGTGCAGGGCCGGCAGGTTGGGCAGCTCGTACCGGACGACCTCGCCGGCGACGAACTCGGCGAGATGGGCCCGCACCCGGTCGGCGGTCAGCTCCCGCACGAGCAGCGGGTAGTCCGCGTCGGCGCGCGGGAACACCGACAGGGTGGCGACATTGCCCTTGTCGCCCGCGCGGCAGTGCGCCAGCTCATGCAGCAGCATCGGGTGCCTCCAGGAACGTCACGGACGGCCGGACCGCATCGCGGGGCACGAGCGTGGAGACGATCCCGATCACCTCGGTGACGTGCACCCGCACGCCACCGCCGCCGGCAGGTCCGTTGGTGTAGAGCGCCTCGACCTCGTCGCCCACTCGCGTCAGCACGGCAGGGTCGTGGCTGATGGCGGCCACCCGCAGCCGGCAGTCCGTGGGCCCGCCGAGCACCTCGGCGCGCACCTGCAGCCCGGCCAGCCGCGTCGCGACGACGTCGGCGGCGAGCGCTCCGCGAGCCGCCGCGTTCGGGCCCACGTAGGAGATCTCGGCTTCGACCTTGGAGCCGGCGCGGTACCCGACGCTCACCTTCAGCTCGTCCGGCCGCCGCGCGCCGCGCGCACCGGCCACCCGGACGTCGTCGGTGATCGTCACGCCGCGCACGTCCAGCACGACGTCGGGCGTGCGGTAGGCGCCGGGATCGGTGATCTCGTACAGCAGCTGCTCCCGGACGGTCGCCCGGTTCAGCACGCCACCGGTGCCCGGCAGCTTGCCCAGCACGGCCGAGCCGTCGGCGGCGACGTCGGCGAAGGGGAAGCCGAGCCGGTCGAGGTCCGGCACGTCCTGGTAGCCGGGATCAGCGAAGTAGCCGCCGGTCAGCTGGCCCGCGCACTCCAGCAGGTGGCCCACCAGGGTGCCGGCCGCGACCCGCGGCAGGTCGTCGAGCCCCCAGCCGAGCCGCTGCGCCAGCGGCGCCAGGAACAGCGACGGATCGGCCACCCGACCGGTGATCACCACGTCGGCGTCCAGTGCGGGCAGCATCGCCTCGGCGCCGAGGTAGGCGTTGGCGGAGACGATCTCGCCGTGCGACCGCAGCGGCCGGCCGGTCTCCCACGCCGGCGCGTCCAGGTCGACGACGTCGAGCACGTCGTCGCCCGTCACGACCGCGACACGGCCGCCCAGCCCGTGCGCGTCGAGGATCGAGCGGGTGAACCGGCCGGCGGCGAGCGGGTTCGCCGCCCCCATGTTCGTGATCACCCGCACGCCGTGCTCGCGGGCCAGTGGCAGCAGCCGTTCGAACCGGGCGGGCAGCCGGCGCTCGTAGCCGAGCGCCGGGTCGGCGAGCCGCCGCTGCTGCGCCTGCGCGACCGTGCGCTCGCCGAGGCACTCGAGCACGAGATCGGCCGCGCCGCTGCGGCGGAGCAGGTCCTCGGCCGGCTCGATGCGGTCACCGGAGAAGCCCGCCCCGCAGGCGATCCGCGTGGTCATCAGATCGCCCCCGTCGCCAGCGCGACCACCGTCATCACGAGCGTCGTGCCGAACGCCCACTTGAAGATGAAGCGCTGGTGCTCGCCGAGGTCGACGCCGGTCATCCCGAGGAGGATGAACGTGGACGCGGTGAGCGGGCTCAGCGGGAAGCCAGTGGTCATCTGGCCGAGGATGGCCGCCGTGCCGATCTCGGCCGGGCTCCCGCCGAAGGTCGCCGTGGTCTGGGCCAGCACCGGCAGCACCCCGAAGTAGTAGGCGTCGGGGGTGAACACCAGCGAGAGCGGCATGCCCGTGACCGCCACGATGACCGGCAGCGCTCCGCCCGCCCCATCGGGGAGCACCCCGACCAGCGCCGTGGCCATCGCCTCGATCATCCCGGTGCCGGTGAGGATGCCGGTGAACACGCCGGCCGCGAAGATCATCGTCGTGACGAGCACGACGTTCTGTCCGTGGTCGGCGAACAGTTTCTGCTGCTGCTCCCACGACGGCCGGTTCACGATCACCGCCAGCACGAACGCCAGCACGAACGCGACCTCGAGCTTCATCAGCCCCGCCAGCAGCACCGCGACCAGCGCCAGCGTGAGCACGACGTTGAACCAGAAGCGGGCGCGCTCCCACCCCGTGCGCGGCTCGGTCGCCGGCACCAGCTCGTCCAGCTCGATCACGCCGAGCCGTTTGCGCTCGGCGCGACCGATCAGGAACGCCGCGACCAGCACCCACAGGATACCGGCGATCATCGCCGGGACCGCCGGGAGGAAGACGTCCTGCGCAGACAGCCCCAGCGCCGCCATCGCCCGCGCGGTCGGCCCGCCCCACGGCACCATGTTCATCACGCCCGCGCCGAGGCAGATCACCCCGGCCAGCACCAGCGGACGCATGCCGAGCCTGCGGTAGGTCGGCAGCATCGCCGAGACCGTGATCAGGAACGTCGACGCGCCGTCGCCGTCCAGGGCGACGAGCAGGGTCAGCACCGCGGTGCCGACGGCGATCTTCAGCGGATCACCCTTCGCCCACCGCAGCACCCGTGCCACGACAGGATCGAAGAGGCCCGAGTCGACCATCAGGCTGAAGTAGAGAACCGCGAAGGTGATCATGATGGCGACCGGCGCGACCTTCACCAGCCCGTCTCCGACGAGCTTGCCGAGCTGGCCGCCGAAGCCGGTCAGCAGCGCGACGACCACCGGCAACGCGGTCAGCGCGATGAGTACCGACACCCGGCGCGACAGCACGGCCACCAGGAACAGCGCGATCGTGAGGAACCCACTCGCAGCCAGCATGGTCACCTCTCCGTTGAGTGGGCCCACCATCACCGCCAGCACGTATGACACACAAGCATCAGAATTCGATGTATTAATGACACGTGCGCATGGATCTCACGATGCAGCAGCTCCGCGTGGTCGTCGCCGTGCACGACGCGGGCAGCTTCACCGCGGCCGCCGAGACGTTGCTGCAGGCCCAGTCGTCGCTGTCGCGCACCGTCGCCGACGTCGAGCGCCGCCTCGGGACCGTCCTGTTCGAGCGCACCACCCGGCACCTCGAACCGACCACCGCGGGCCGGGAGTTCGTGGCGATCGCCCGCGCGAGCATCACAGCGTTCGACGCGAACCTGCGCCACTTCAGCGGCTTCCTCGACGGGCAGCGCGGCCGCGTCCGGGTCGCAACGCTGCCGTCGCTGGCGGCGATCCTGCTGCCACCCGTCGTCTCCGCGTACATCCGCGAGCACCCGCAGGTCGAGCTGTCCATCGAGGACGCGCTGGCCGTCGAGGTGCTCGACCGGGTACGGGCGGGCGCGGTCGACTTCGCCGTCACCGTCGTGTCCGAGGCCGCGGCACCGATCACCGACCTGCACGTCACGCCGGTGGCCACCGACCGGTTCTGCTGCGTGTTCCGGCCGGGGCACCGGTTCGCCGACATGACCGAGGTGCCGTGGGCCGAACTGGCCGGCGAGGCGTTCATCGCGTTCGACCGCACGACGAGCATCCGCCAACACCTCGACCGCGCGTTCGCCGACTCCGGCGCCGGCCCGCACAACGCCGTCGAGGCCCGCAACATCAGTGCCGTGGCCGGCCTGGTCGCCGCGGGCCTCGGTGTTTCCGCGGTGCCGGGCCTGGTGGTGCCGCTCGTCGAGTTCGCCGGCTTGGCACACCGCAGGCTGGGCGATCCCCGCATGTCGCGCCACATCGCGGTGGTGCGGGTGCCGCACCGCCCACTGGCGCCGGCCGCGCGGGCGTTCCTCGTCGCGATCACCGAAGCGCGGCGCAGCGGGGCACCGCTACCCGCGGAGGCGGCGTGGATCGGCCCCGCGCCGGAGGGCAAGCTCTGAGCATGCCGACACTCCCCGACGAGCTGGTCACGTTCCTGAAGAACGCGAACCCCTGCTTCCTCGCGACGATCGAGCCCGACGGTGCGCCGCAGCTCACCCAGACCTGGGTCGACACCGACGGCGAGCACGTCGTGATCAACACCGTGGACGGGCACCGCAAGCTGGCGAACATCGCGCGCGACCCGCGCGTCATGGTCAACGTCTGCGACAGCGACGACCTGCGCCGCTACTGGGCGCTGCGCGGGCACGTCGTCGAGACCACCACCGACGGCGCGCGCGAGCACATCGAGGAGCTCTCGCAGCGCTACACCGGTGCTCCGTACCAGGACTACGGCCGCCGCTCCGGCAGCCGCGTGATCGTCCGCATCGCGGTGGACAAGGTCGTGCAGAAGCCGTGGTGAGCCCGCACGTCGAGCTGAACGGCGATCCCGTCGACTCCGTGGGCGTCGACCTGCTGCGCGCCGCCTCCTACGGCCACTTCACCTCGATGCAGGTCCGCGACGGGCGGGTGCGCGGCCTGGACCTGCACCTCGAGCGCCTCGACGCCGCGTCGCGCGAGCTGTTCGGCAGCGGGCTCCCCGGCGACCGGGTGCTCGCCCACCTGCGTGGCGCGCTGCACCGCAGCGGCGCGCGCGACGCGTCCGTGCGGATCGCGGCCTTTCGCGGAGCGACCCTCGTCACGGTGTCCGACCCGATCGCCCCGACGGCCACCCCGCCGCGGCTGCTGGCCGTCGAGCACGAGCGCGCAGTGCCGCACCTCAAGCACACCGGCACGTTCGCGCTCGTCTACTTCGGGGAACGGGCCCATGCCGCCGGCTACGACGACGCGATCTTCGTCGACCGCGCGGGCCACGTCTCCGAGGCCACCATCTGGAACGTCTGCTTCGCCGCAGGCGACCGCATCGTCTGGCCGGGCGCGGCGGTGCTGCCGGGCATCACCATGCTGACCCTGCAGCAGGGGCTCGCGGTGACCGGCGTCGGATCGGAGGAGCGGGAGATCCCGCTCGCCGACCTCGGCTCCTACGACGCCGCGTACCTGACGAACTCCATCGACCCGGCACTGCCGGCCGCCTCGATCACCGGGCCGGACGGCACGGTGACCTACGGAGTTCACCCCACCTCTGCCGCGGCGATCGCGAAGGCCTACGCGGCCGTGCCGCTGGACGAGATCTGACGCGGAAGCACGAACGGTGGCGGCCTACTTCAGCAGCGCCCGCGCCATGACCATGCGCTGGATCTGGTTGGTGCCCTCGTAGATCTGCGTGATCTTCGCGTCGCGCATCATGCGCTCCACCGGGAAGTCCTTGGTGTAGCCGGCCCCGCCGAGCAGCTGGACGGCGTCGGTGGTGACCGACATGGCGGTGTCGGAGGCGAAGCACTTCGCGGCGGACGAGATGAACCCGAGGTTCTTCTCGCCCCGCTCGGCACGTGCCGTGGCGACGTAGACGAGCTGGCGCGCGGCCTCCACCTTCATCGCCATGTCGGCGAGCATGAACTGCAGGCCCTGGAACTCGCCGATGGCCTTGCCGAACTGCTTGCGCTCCTTGACGTAGGAGATCGCGATGTCGAGCGCGCCCTGCGCGATGCCGACGGCCTGCGCACCGATCGTGGGGCGGGTGTGGTCGAGCGTGGCGAGCGCGGTCTTGAACCCGGTGCCCTCGGCGCCGATGATCCGGTCGCCGGGGATCCGGCAGTTCTCGAAGTGGATCTCCCGGGTGGGGGACCCGTTGATGCCGAGCTTGCGCTCCTTCGAGCCCACCACGAAGCCCGGGTCGTCCTTGTGCACGACGAACGCGGAGATGCCGTTGGCGTGCTTCTCCGGGTTTGTGACGGCCATGACCGTGTACCAGGTGGAGATGCCCGCGTTGGTGATCCAGCACTTGGTGCCGTTGAGCACCCACTCGTCGCCCTCGCGGCGCGCGCGGGTCTTCATCGACGCGGCGTCGGAGCCCGCCTCCCGCTCCGACAGCGCGTAGCTGATCATCGCCTCGCCGCTCGCGATCGACGGCAGCACCTGCTTCTTCAGCTCGTGCGACGCCGAGAGCAGGATCGGGGTCATGCCCAGGCCGTTGACGGCCGGGATCAGCGACGACGACGCGCAGGCCCGCGCGACCTCCTCGATGACGATGCAGCCGGCCAGCTCGTCGGCACCCTCGCCGCCGTACTCCTCCGGGATGATCACGGCCTGGAAGCCGGCCTTCGTCAGCGCGTTCTGCGCCTCGATCGGGTAGCGACCCTGCTCGTCGACCTCGGCGGCGTACGGAGCGATCTCCTTGGTGGCGAGGTCGCGGACGGCCTCGCGCAGCGCGGTGTGCTCCTCGCTGAGCTGGTAGGCGTCGAAAGCAGGGTCCATGCGGCAATCGTAACGGCACTGCGTGCCACGAGCAAGCGACATTGCTACCCTGCGTGCCATGACGGTGGCGCGCAGGGGACGATCCGAGGCCGGCCGCGCCGAGGTGCGCCGCGATCTCGTCGCCGCTGCCGTGGCGCTGTTCACCGAACAGGGCTACGACGACACCACCGTCGACGACATCGCCGGCGCCGCCGGCGTCGGGCGCCGCACGTTCTTCCGCTACTTCCGCGCCAAGGAGGAGGCGGTCTCCCCCGACCACGCGGCCGCGCTCGCTCGCGTCGGTGAGATCTTCGAGTCGGCCCACCCCACCGAACCGCCCGCCGTACTCGCTCTGCGCGCCGGCGAGACCGTCTTCGACATCTACACCGAGGACCCCGCGCTCTCAGTGGCCCGCTACCGGGTCACCCACCAGGTGGCGGCCCTGCGCGACCGCGAGTCGGCGAGCGTCGACCACTATCGCCGGCTCTTCACCCGCCACCTGCGCCACCGCCTCGCCGTGGACCCCGACGGGGACCTGCGCGCGGCGGTCATCGGTGCGGCGGTCGTCGCCGCGCACAACCTGGCCCTGCGCACGTGGCTCACCGACGGCGCACCGGTGGCCGGGATCCCGGCGATGGTCGAGCGCTACCGGGCAGTGGCCGACATGCTCCCCGTCGAGCAGCCGGGGCTGGCGGAGGTGGCCGACCGGCTGGAAGCGGCAGTCGGCCGCCTGGAACAGCAGCCCGGGGTCCCGAGACGTTGATCAAGGACAAAAGGTCGCTTCCCAAGATCGACGAGCAACCTTTTGCCCTCGATCAACGCCAACCCTGGCCGCTCAGGCGACGAGCTCCACCGGCGCCGCGGGCTGCGCGAGCTCCCACAACCGCTCGGCCAGCTCCGCCGGGTCGACGCGCGGGATCGGACCCTTCTGGATCTCGTCGTAGTACCCCTGCTCGACGAGCGCTGCCGCGGCACTGCCCTGGATCAACCTGCCGATCTGCAAGCTCGCTACGCGCACGCCGCGATCCTCGACCGCCTGCGCGAGCGACCGCAGGTAGGTGAGCAGCGCGCTCTGCCCGATGCTCACGCTGGCCAGCTCCGGCAGCACCTCACGCACAGCGACCCCCTGCGCGACGAGGAATGCGCCCGATCCGCGCTCGGCCATCTGCGGCACCAGCCTGTGCGCGATCTCCAGCGGCGAGAGCAGGTTGAGCGGGAGCCAGGTGGCGAGCGTGGCGGCGTCGAGGTCGGTCACGGAAACGGGCAGCCGCTCCACCCCGCCCGGCGCGTAGACGATCGCGTCGGGCACGCCGATCTCCCGGGCCGCCGCGCCGGCCGCCGCCGGATCGTGCAGGTCGACGAGCAGGCGGTCGGCCGTGGCGCCATCGGCACGCAGGGTGTCGACCAGCGGGTCGATGGTGCTGGCGTTGCGCCCGACGAGCGTGACGGCGTAGCCCTCACGGGCGAAGCGGCGGGCAGCGGAGAGGCCGAGCGCCGGGCCGGCCCCGAAGACGACGAGCGAACGAACTTGAGTCATGCCTCAATTTCTAGCGCAACTTGAGGCCATCCTCAAGTAGTAGGCTGCACGGCATGCCCCCGACCGCGCTGCGCGCCGATGCGCGGCGCAACCGCGAGCGGCTGCTCGACGCCGCCCGCGAGGTCTTCGCCGAGTCCGGGCTCGACGCCTCGCTGGAGGAGATCGCCCGGCGGGCCGGCGTGCGCGTCGGCACGCTCTACCACCACTTCGGCAACCGGGCCGCGCTCGTCGACGCCGCGATCATCGACCTGGTGGAGGAGTCGGTCTCCCTCGCCGAACGCGCGCTGGAGCTGCCCGACGCGTGGGACGGCCTCGTCGAGCACCTCACCGCGCTCGCCGCGTGGCAGGCGCGCCACCGCGGGTTCGCCGAGGTCTGCGTCATGGCGCTGCCCGAGGACTCCGCCACCGAGCGGGCGAAGGCCCGTGGCCACACCGCCTACACGCAGCTCATCGCCCGCGCACACGAAACCGGCGCACTGCGGGCCGACGTCAGCGCCGCCGACGTCGGCCTACTCGTGTGGGCCGCGGTCCGTTCCACCGAGGGCCTGCGCGAGATCGCGCCCGAGGCGTGGCGCCGCCACCTCGGCGTCGTCCTCGACGGCCTGCGCGCGGGATCGGCCACACCATTGCCCGGCGCGCCGCTGGACCCGGCCGAGGTCCAGGCGGCCATGACGTTCCCGTGACCGATCCGACGGCGCCAGATCTGACGGCGCCAGATCCGACGACGGCCGCAGCCGCGATCAAGGCCGGCGACGTCGACGCGCTGGCCGGACTGCTGCGCGCGACACCCGCTCTGGCCACAACGCGCGTCACGACCCGGCGCGACAGCCGCACCGAGGGCCGCACGCTGCTGCACGTCGCCACCGACTGGCCCGGCCACCTGCCGAACGTCGCCGCGACGATCGCCCTGCTGGTCGGCGCTGGCGCCCACGTCGACGCGCGGTTCGCGGGCTTCCACACCGAGACGCCCCTGCACTGGGCCGCGAGCAACGACGACGTCGCCGCGCTCGACGCACTCGTCGCCGCCGGCGCCGACCTGGAGAGCGACGGCGCCGTGATCGCCGGCGGCACGCCGCTCGACGACGCCGTCGCGTTCGGGCAGTGGGTCGCCGCCGCGCGGCTCGCCGAGCTGGGCGCGCGCACAGCCGTGTGGCACGCGGCCGCGCTCGGGATGCTCGATCGCGTCGAGGCCCACTTGTCCGGCGCACAGCCGCTCCCCGCGGCCCACCCGTGGGGTGATCCCGCCGATCCGCCGCGCGAGCTCGACGTCGCGCTGTGGTGCGCGGCGAGCGGTGGCCGACTCGCGGTCGCCCGGCTGCTCGTCGAGCGCGGCGCCGACCCGCGCTGGGTCGCACCGTGGGACGGCACGTCGATCGCCGACGCCGCGCGCCGCGGCGGCGCTCCCGACGTCGTCACCTGGCTCGACCTCACCACCTGGGGAAGCCCTTGAGGCCGCGGCCGATCCCGCCGGGCCCCGGCCAGGAATCGGTGTGGGACTACCCGCGGCCGCCCCGCGGTGCTGCCGCACGCCGGCGTGACGGTCGCGGGCACGGCCGATCTCGTGCGCGTCCTGGAGACCCGCCACCCGCGCCGGCAACAACGAGGATGCGGTTCTGGGACTGGGCTCGCCGGTAGCGGCGCCACGTCGTCAGCGGCGGTGCACGGTCGCGCCCGCCGGCCCGGCCGTGTGCGAGAGGAACTTGGCGAAGCAGTCCGTCGCCGCGAGCCCCTCGCTCTCGCACCACGCGTTGGCCTGGTCCGCCGAGGCGAATCGGACGCTGACGACGGTCACCCAGTAACCGGACGTGGAGAAGGTGCTGTAGTCGTCGGAGCGCAAGAGCAGCGCCTGCGGGTACCGGCTCACCCACCTCCGGTGGTCCTCGTCGATGTCCTCGTAGCCGTACGTCACCCTGCCGACGATCATGCCCAGACCCTTCGACGACACCTGCGGCACCCAGCCCCCGACGAGTCCCTCGACGGCAGCGGAGTCGTTTCGGATCGTCGCGGTCAGCCGGTCGATCGCCAGGGCCGCCACGGGGACGACGGACGAGGCCGACGGCACCGCGGGGACGGACGGCGGGCCGGTCGGCCCGGTGGACCAGAGCTGGACCGCCAGCAGCACGAAGACGCCGACCAGCACGACGGCCGCGAGAGCGGCCGCCGGCAGTACCCAGATCGACTGGGCCCGCGTCGAGGGCGGCGCCGGTGGCGGGCCGACCTCGGCGCCGCAGCCGGGGCAGAAACGGCCGCCGGGACGGGGCGGCGACCCGCACAGGCCGCAGACCGGCACGCGGGTCAGTCCGAGCCGAACAGGGCGGCCACCGCGTCGGTGATGGCCGCGATCGCTCCAGAGGCCGACAGCGCGCCGAGGATGCCCTGCACCGAGCTCCAGCGGTCGCGGACGGGTCCGGGCCGGGGTGCCTCCTCCTCGAGTGCCTCGAGGATGCGCCGAAGCTCGTAGGCGAGCTCGACCCGCTCCTCCTCGGTGGCTGCGGCGGCCACGATGTCGCCGCGCGCCGCGGCGATCATCTCCCGCAGATCGGCGACGGTCACCGGCTCGTCGGCCGGCTCCGCACCGACGGCGCCGGTGCGGACTCGGGCGTGGCTGTCGACCTTCCCCGCCCCGATCACGCTGCCGACGTGCACGCCACCGCTGACCGACACGGTGTTCTGCGGGTCCTGCTTGCTCATTCGCTTCCCCTCACGGATCCGGTCCGGGTGGTCCCGGCGCCGACGACCGACCCGGCACCGATCGTGCTGCCGACGTGTGTGCCGCCGTTGACGGTCACGTTGTTGGTGATCACTGCGCTGGCGACCTCCTGGAACTCGACGACGGAGTAGCCGCGCCGATCAAGGAAGTCGCCCACCGCGCGGAACAGCGTCCTCTCGATGATCTTGGAATAGCGGCTGACGTCGACGCTCTGGAAGTAGCTCTGCACGTCGTCGTCCGCGGCAAGCTCGCGCAGGCTTCGGCGGGTGCCGTAGCGGTCGGGAACGATCTCTCCCGGCCGCTGCGGCAGCGGCCGGAAGAAATGCACAACCGACCGGAGACGCCCGATCACCGATGCTGGCAGCCGCACCGCCGCGGAGAGCGCGAGCGCGAACGGTCCCTTGCCGAACCGTGCGGCGTAGTCGATCGCACGGTAGCTCTCCCGCAGCGGCGGCAGCACGCACTGCGTCCACTCCAGGTAGAGCATGCGCTGATCGGTGCCGGCGTAGACGTAGCAGGACGACGCGAGATCGCGGTCCCAGGACTCGACGCGGAAGCAGCGGTAGTAGCGCACCCACTCCCGCGGGTTGCGGGCGAGGCGGCGGGCGAGCGGGATCGGCACCGCTGCGAGCGGCGGCCCGTCGAGGTCGGGCAGCAGGTACGGATCCTCGCGATGGTGGCGCACCAGGCTCTCGGACTGCACGAGCAACTGTTCGCGCTCGGTGAGACCCTCCAGCCGCCCGTCGGGAGCCAGCGAGGCCGACGCCCGCCGGCCGACGAGGGCCGAGGCGATGTGCTGGTGCAGCTCCAAGACGTCGATCGGCTCCGGCTTCCGGTCCCCGTCGGGCTCCAGCGGCAACGCCAGAACGGTCGGCAGATAACTTGTGCCCGCACCGACGAACGGGCTGTACCCGCGATGGACGACCACATCGGCGGAGTCGACGCCGGACCGGGCGCCGGCATCGGCGGCGGCGACCCGGTGCAGCGGGCCGGCGAACGCGCCGCGCCCGAGCCCGCGCACGGTGCGCTCCCAGTTGGTCGCTGCGCGCCGGGAGTCGGGCTCGAAGCCCGCGCGGAACCGGACGCGGGTGAGCCAGTGGACGGTGCAGGCGTCGACCAGCAGCACCGTCAGAATCGCCAGTGCGAGGAGCACGGCGAGGGCGGTCGCGATCATCGTGCCGCCGAGCAGGCTGCTGCCGACGCCGTGATTCCCGAGCAGGAGCAGGAGGAGCACGCTGAGGTTGACCAGTCCGGTCAGCCCCGCCGCGACCACGATCAACCCGACCACCACCAGCGCGATGGTCCGTTGCCACCCACCCGTCGTCGCGTAGCGCGTCGACACGTGCACGACCACCGCGACGATCAGCCACAGCACGAACGTCGACGGGGTCGCGAGGGCGAAGGCCAGCAGCAGGACCAGCAGCACCGCGTCCCGGATGCGGCACCGGGCGCGAGCCGCTACCGCCTCGCGCAGCACCGCGGCCGCATCGACCCCGAGGGACGGTGGCACGGCACGCACGTCCTCGACGAGGTACTCCGCGATGGCCTGGTCCGCGAACTCGGGGTCCAGCTGGGCGGCGGCGCACAGGTAGCGCGTCGTGCCGTCGACGGGCCGCGGGCGGACCGGACCGGTGGCGCCGTCGCCGCGCGGCAGTGGCAGCGGAGGCGAAGGGGCGAGATTGGCCCGGCAGCCGGGGCAGAAGTGATCGCCCATGTGGACGAGTGCCGAGCACCGCGGGCATGAACGCCACTCCGCGGTCGCCGAACCGTTGGTCATGCTGCTCCTCTACCGGGCACTGTGATCGGCGAAGTCGCGGAGCGCAGTCGTTCGGTTACAGCCCCAGGTCAGCAGCCTCCGGAACGCAGCCACCATCTCGCGCACCCCGGGTCGCCGGGCAGCTCGTCGAGCCCACCCAGCAGGACGCCGGTCCTTCGGCGGCCAGCGCGACCGGCAGCGACTTCACCGCGGCCACGCCGGCGACGGTGCACATTTCTCGTTCGCCGAGACGACGGGCCTCGTCGGGGTAGATGTGCATGCCGTCGCCGGCGCGGAATGCGAGCATCAGCTCGGGCGCCCGGTGCAGGAGATCACCGCGGCGCATGCGCCGCTCCACCGTCCTTCTAGCGTCCCCGGGCCGCGTTCGGCGCGTTCCTGCAGCCCGTCCACACCACGACGTTCTGCGAGTGGAAGGGCAGCGCCCGCTACGTCGACGTCGCGGTGCCGGGTGCCGCGCCGCTGCGCGAGGTCGGCTGGTGGTACCCGCGCTACACCTACCCGGAGCTCACCGACCGGGTCGCCGTCTACGCGGGCCCGTTCGACGAGATCACGCTCGACGGGGAGCGGGTCACGCCGCAACCCGGCGGGTTCTACGGCGGCTGGATCACCGCCGAGGTCGTGGGCCCGTTCAAGGGCGGGGCGGGGTCCTGGGGCTGGTAGCGGCGAACGGCACCAGCACCTCGTCGACGATCCGCACGGCGAACTCGTGCGTGATCGGGTCGCCGGTGACGAGCAGGCGGTGCCACAGCATGGCCTGCCCCAGCTCGCGGACGATCTCGAACGTGACGTCGGCCCGCACCTCGCCACGGGCGATCCCGCGCGCGACCATCGCCGTCATCTCGTCCTTGCGCCAGGTGATCACGCTCTCGCGGAAGGCGCGGGCCACCTCGGGGTCGTAGGCCATCGCGGAGACGAGCGCGGGCCCGATGGCCGGCCCCGGCCCCGGCCCCGTGAACAGCTCGACCAGCCCGTCCAGCACGGCGAGCATGTCCCCCCGGAAGCTGCCCGTGTCCGCGTGCGGGATGCGCTGGATCGCGACGGCCAGCAGCGCGTCGCTGAGCAGCACCGACCGGTCGGACCAGCGGCGGTAGAGCACCGTCTTGCCGGTGCCGACGCGCGCGGCGACCGCCTCCATCGTCACGGCGGCCGGCCCGCCCTCGACGACGAGCCCGATCACCGCGTCGCGGATCGCGGCATCGAGCTCTGCTCCGCGCCGGCGGGTCCTGGGGGTCATCTCGCGCACATTACTAGATACGGTATCGTCCTCAATTGGATACGTTGCCGTACTTAAAGGAGGAGCGATGGCCGACCTGCACGTGGTTCTGGGCGCGACCGGCGCGACCGGCCGGCAGGTGGTCGCCGAGCTGCTGCGCCGCGGGCACCGGGTCCGGGCCGTGCACCGGAGCGGCAACGGGCGCTTCCCCGACGGCGTCGAGGTCGTCGCCGGAGACGCGGGCGACGCCGCCCGGATGATCGAGGTCTGCGCCGGCGCCAAGGCCGTGCACGGCTGCTTCCTCCCGGCCTTCGACCGGTGGATGGAGGAGTTCCCGGCCGCCCTGCGCGGCTGCATCGCAGGCGCGGGCGCGGCCGGCGCGATCCTCACCTTCGCCGACAACACCTGGATGTACGGGCGGGTCACCGCGGCGATGACGGAGTCCACCCCGGTCGCGCCATGCAGCACCCGCGGCGCGCTGCGGGCGTGGTTCGCGGAGATCCTGCTCGGCGCGCACTCCCGCGGCGAGGTCCGCATGGTGATCGCCCGCGCCGGCGAGCTCTACGGGCCGGACGTCACCTCGCTGCTGGACGGGCGGATCTTCCGCCCGGCCGCGGCCGGTCGGACGGTGATGTACGTCGGCGATCCCGACGTGGCCCTCACCCCGACGTTCATCGGCGACTTCGCGCGCACGCTCGTGACGCTCGGCGAGCAGGACGACGAGTCGGTGCTCGGCCGGGCGTGGCACGTACCGCATCCGGCGCAGACAACGGCGCGGGAGTTCATCGGCGAGATCGGCCGGCAGTGCGGCACCACCTCGCGGATCGTGCCGGTGCCGGTCGGGGTGGTGCGCCCGCTCGGGCTGGTGTCGCCGCTGGTGCGCCAGGGTGCGGAGATCCTCTACCAGTTCACGATGCCGTTCGTCGTGGACGGCATGGCGTTCGCGACGAGCTTCGGTGAGCAACCCACGTCGTACACGAACGGCATCGCGGCAACGCTCGCGCACATGAGCCGGGACATGCGTGATCCCCGGGCCGCACCGGCTGGTGCGTGACCGAGCTGGACGGGCTCGGACCCGGGGATCACGGGTGACTGTCTGGGATTGGCCGGCACCACAACCGGCTTCCACAAACCGTCGGAGACATGTCCTGTGGTGCTAGCGGACAGCCACCTCACAAGTCCTGCAGCTATTCAACGCTGGACCACCTCCTCTCCTGTGTAGAGCCAGGCTACGACTGGAAGTGGCGATCGCGCCACGGTTTTCACGAGCCGTTCACACGGCTTCGCAACGCGGCGTCCTTGGCCAGCACGGACTGCTCCAGAGTGCTCTGGAAGAGGGTCACCTTCGCCCGTAGATCGGGGTCGCCGGCGGCCAGGATCCGCACCGCGTAGAGGCCGGCGTTGCGCGCCCCGCCGATCGCCATCGTGCCCACGGGCACCCCCGCCGGCATCTGCGCGATCGACAGCAGCGAGTCCATCCCGTCGAGCGTCTTCAGCGGCACCGGCACGCCCACGACCGGCAGTGGCGTCACCGACGCGACCATGCCGGGCAAGTGGGCGGCGCCACCGGCGCCCGCGATGATCACCTTGATGCCGCGCTCCGCCGCCGACGTGGCGTAGTCGAGCATCCGCTGCGGAGTGCGGTGCGCCGAGTACACGCCGACCTCGTACGGCACCTCGAAATCGGCCAGTGCCTGGGCCGCAGCCTCCATCACCGACCAGTCCGAGTCGCTGCCCATGATCACACCCACGACCGGTTCAGACATGCGCCGCTTCCTTCCCCGCTCCGTGGATCGACCAGCCGTCCGCCCACTCCGCCGTGGACAGCCACGCGGCGGCCAGCGCAGCTCGCTCCCGCACGACCACCGGATCGTCGCCCAGCGCCGTCACGTGGCCGATCTTGCGGGCCGGCCGGGCCGCCTTGCCGTACAAGTGGATCTTCACATCGGGGAACCGCGCGAACAGGTGGTGGCAACGCTCGTCGATGCCCATCGTGGGCTCGACCTCCGCGCCCAGGACGTTGGCCATCACGACCGCGGGCGCCGTCATCGCGGTCGCGCCCAGCGGGTAGTCGAGCACGGCGCGCAGGTGCTGCTCGAACTGCGACGTGCGGGCGCCCTCGATCGTCCAGTGCCCCGAGTTGTGCGGGCGCATCGCCAGCTCGTTGACGATCATCGCGCCGGTATCGGTCTCGAACAGCTCCACGGCGAGCAGCCCCGTCACGTCCAGCTCGGTGGCGATCCGCAGCGCCGTCGCCTGTGCCGCGGCGGCCACGTCCTCGTCCAGGTTGGGTGCGGGCGCCAGCACCTGCACGCACTGGCCGGCCTCCTGCACCGTCTCGACGACGGGCCAGGCCGCTGCCTGCCCGAACGGTGACCGCGCCACCAGCGCGGCCAGCTCGCGGCGCATCGGCACCCGCTGCTCGGCCATCAGCGGGGTGCCCGCGGCCAGCAGCTCGTCCACCAGTTCGGGAGTGGCATCGAGCCACACCCCGCGCCCGTCGTACCCGCCGCGGACGGCCTTGAGCACCGCCGCGCCGTACCGCTGCGTGAACGCCGCGAACTCGGCGGCCGAGGTGATCTCGGCGAACGGCGGCACCGGCACGTCCAGCTCCGTGAGGCGGCGGCGCATCACCAGCTTGTCCTGCGCGAACAGCAGCGCGTCCGGGCCCGGCCGCACCGTCACCCCGGCGGCCACCAGCGCGCGCAGGTCCGCCTGCGGCACCCCCTCGTGGTCGAACGTGACCGCCGCGGTGCCCGCCGCGAACGACCGCATCGCGGCCAGGTCCGTCCCGTAGGCGACGTCATGGCAGACCAGGGCGGCCGGATCGCCGGGGGCCGCCGCCAGCACCCGCAACGACTGGCCCAGCGCGATCGCGGCCTGATGGGTCATCCGGGCCAGCTGGCCCGCTCCGATCATGCCCACGACCGGCAGCTCAGGTACTTCCTCCACGGTCAGGAGACCTTACGGGAGCGCCCCCATCCGGCTGTGATCTCGGTCCTTCGGCACAATGGTCGAGGTGACGATGGTCGAAGCGATGCTGATCCGCATCCCGCAGCCGTACCGGGATGTGGCGATCCAGCATCGGGAACTGATCAAGTTCGCCTTCGTCGGCGGCACCACGTGGATCATCGACACCGCCGTGTTCCTCGTCCTCAAGAACACCGTCCTCATCGAGAAGCCGCTCACCGCGAAGATCTTCGCGGTGCTCGTCGCCACCATCGCGTCGTACGTGTTCAACCGCGAATGGTCCTTCCGCACCCGCGGCGGCCGCGAACGCCACCACGAGGCAGCACTGTTCTTCCTGATCAGCGGCATCGGGGTCGCGGTCTACACCGCTCCGCTCGCGGTGTCCCGCTACGTGCTCGACCTGGCCGCGCCCACGGTCTCGCTGTTCACCCAGGAGGTCGCCGACTTCGTCAGCGGCCAGATCCTCGGCGTCCTGCTCGGCATGGCGTTCCGCTGGTGGGCCTTCCGCCGCTTCGTCTTCCCGGACGAGAACGTCCGCCGCCAGCTCCCCCTGGACTGACATCCGGGCGGCCCGGGCGCACGTCCCGCGAGTTGGCCATCCCAACAGGGCGAGTTGGCCATCCGAGCAGCGCGAGTTGGCCACCTGAGCAGGGCGAGTTGGCTGACCCAGCTGCGCAGACGGCCGACTCGCCCTGTCGAACCGGCCAACTCGCGCTGCTGAACGGGCCAACTCGCCGAACGAAGCGGGAGACTCGCCGGGCGAAACGGGAGACTCGCCGGGCAGAACGGGAGACTCGCGGGGGCGTGGGGTCAGCGGGGGCTGGCTGGGCGGGGGGCGCCGACCAGGGCGTCGGCGCGGGCGGCCGGGAGGAACACCGCGAACATGGCCGGACGGGCCCGGGAGAGCTCCAACCGCCCGCCGTCGGCCTCCACGAGCGCACGGGCCAGGGCGAGCCCCAGCCCGGTGGACGAGCCGACGGAGACGCCGCGGTCGAACACGTGCGGCACCAGCTCCTCCGGCACCCCGTGGCCGGCGTCGGAGACCTCGATGACGATGGAGTTCTCGGTGGCCCGCGCGGCGAGCACGACGGCGCCGTCGCCGTGCTGGATGGCGTTGTCCACCAGCGCGCCGACGGCCTCGCGCAGCCGGGCCGGGGTGACCCTGGCCAGCAGCCCCTCGGGCAGCCGGACCTTGAACGCGCGGCCGGCGGCGCGCAGCGCGGGCCGCCATTCGTCGGCGACGGCGGTCAGGCACACCCGCAGGTCCTGCACCTCCGCGCCCGCGGACCGGGCGGCACGGGCGGCTTCGAGCAGCTCGTCGAGCACTTCGGTGAGCTTCTCGGTCTGCTCCAGCGCGGCGAGCGCCTCGCGGCGGGCACTGGGATCGGGGTGGGTGGCGAGCTCGTCGAGGCGCAGCTGGAGCGCGGTGAGGCGGCTGCGCAGCTGGTGGGAGACGTCGCCGACGAGGTCGCGTTCGCGGCGCAGCAGGTCGGCGAGTGCACCGGCGGAGGTGTCGAGCACGTCGGAGACGCGGTCCAGCTCGGGGATGCCGTGGCGGTGCGGCGCGGCCCGGAAGTCGCCGGCGCCGAGGCGGGCGGCCCGGTCGGCGACGTCGGAGAGGGGTTCGGCGAGCCGCCGCGCCGTCCAGATCGCGACGCTCGTGCCGGCGGCGACGGAGAGCACAACCAGCAGCACCACGACGAGGGTGACCTGCAGCTGCTGGGTGCGCAGCGTCGAGTTGGGTTCGGCGATGGTGAGCAGCCCGCCCGGCGCGAACGGCAACGTCTCGACGACGGACGTGGCGGGATCGTGCTCCGGGCCCACGGCCAGCACCTGACGCCCGTCCTGCTCGACGACGAGCCGGCCCCCGGCCGGCAGCGCCAGCTCCACCTGGGAGGCATCGAGGGTGGCGATCGCACCAGGATCGTCGAGCCGGCCCGCGATCTGCTCGAGCGTGCCGGTCAGCTCGGCCCGCGCGACGTCCTCGACGAGCCGCCACGTGGTGAACGCGAGCGGCACGCCCAGCACGAGACCCATGATCGTGACGACGATCAGGGTCGACTGCAGGATCCGGCGCCTCATGCGAGGTCAGTCATGGTTGAAGCGGAAACCCACACCACGCACGGTCGCGATGCGCTGCTCGCCGCCGATCTTGCGGCGCAGCCAGGACATGTGCATGTCCAGGGTCTTGGACGTCTTGAGGTCGGGGTCGTGCCACACCTCGCGCAGGATCTCGTCGCGCGTGACGACCTGCCCGGCGCGCAGCATCAGCACCCGCAGCAGCTCGAACTCCTTGTTGGCGAGGTTCACCTCGGCCCCGTCGACGAGCACGCGGCGGCCGGACAGCTCCATCTTCACGCCACCGACGTCGACGGTCTCGGGGGTGAGCCGGCGCAGCAGCGCCCGCACGCGCGCCAGCAGCTCGGCGAGGCGGAACGGCTTGCCGACGTAGTCGTCGGCGCCGGCGTCGAGGCCGACGACGAAGTCGACCTCGTCGGTGCGCGCGGTGAGCATCAGCACCGGGAGGTCCGGGAAGTCCAGCCGCACGCGCCGGCAGACCTCCAGCCCGTCCATGCCGGGCAGGCCGAGGTCCAGCAGCAGCATGTCGATGCCGCCGTCGCGCACCCGTTCCAGCGCCGCGTTCCCGTCGACGGCGACGTCGACCGCGTAGCCCTCGCGTTGCAGAGCCCGCGAAAGGGGCTCGGCGATCGCGGCGTCGTCCTCCGCGAGCAGCACCGTTGTCACGAGGTAACTCTAGGCCCGGGGAAGATGATCGGTGTGAGCCCTGACCTGGACCTCGCCCTTCGGCTGGCCGACGCCGCCGACTCCGTGACGCTCGCCCGCTTCCGCGCGGCGGACCTGAAGGTGACCAGCAAGCCCGATCGCACGCCCGTCACCGACGCCGACACCGCCACGGAGGCGCAGCTCCGCGCCCTGCTGGCCACCGAACGGCCGGACGATGTGATCCTCGGTGAGGAGGAGGGTGGATCGGTCGCGGCGCGCGGCCGCGGCTGGGTGATCGACCCGATCGACGGCACGAAGAACTACTCGCGCGGTGTGCCCGTCTGGGGCACCTTGATCGGCCTGACGGTCGACGGCGTGGCCGAGGTCGGTGTGGCGAGCGCTCCCGCGCTGGGCAGGCGCTGGTGGGCCGCTCGCGGCGCCGGGGCCTGGACCAACGAGCCGGACGGCACGCCGCGCCGCATCGCCGTCTCCGGGATCTCCGACCTCGCCGACGCCTACCTGACCACGACCGACGCCCGCTCCTTCGGCGACATCGGGAAGGGCAAGGAGTGGGAGGCGCTGGCGGGATCGGTGTGGGAGACCCGTGCGTTCGGCGACTTCTGGATGTACTGCCTGCTCGCCGAGGGCGTGCTCGACGTGGCGGTCGACGCCGTGGCGAACCCGTGGGACCTCGCCGCGCTCGTCCCGATCGTGACCGAGGCGGGCGGCCGGCTGACCGACCTGGCGGGATCCGACGGGTTCGCCGGCGGCAACGGGGTGGCCACCAACGGCGCGCTGCACGACATGGTGGTCCGCGCGCTCACCCGATGACGGGCGGGCTGGCGGCGCGGGCGGCACCGCCGAGCTCGCGGTCCAACGTCTCCTGCGCATCGCGCATCTGGGCGGCGTACTCGGGTTCCGCGAGCCGGGCCATGGCGACGTCGTGGGGGACGTCCTCGACGTGGGTGTCGACCCACCAGATGTTGCCGAACGGGTCGCGGACCCGCCCGCCCCGCTGCCCGAACGGGCCGGTCGACAGCTCGGTGACGACCCGGCCACCCAGCTCGACGGCCCGGGCGGTCGCGGCGTCGGCGTCGGGCACCCACACGCGCAACAGTGACGGCAGCTCCGGCCAGCCGTCCTTGCGGTCGAACGCCAGCAGGATCGTGTCGCCGATGCGGATCTCGGCGTGGCCGATCGTCCCATCCTGGAGCGGCACGCGGAGGAGCTCCTCGCCGCCGAAGGCGCGAGTCACGAAGTCGAGCAGAGCGGCGGTGTCGTCGGTGACGATCCACGGGGCGACGCTGGTGTATCCATCGGGCTGGGTCATGCCTCGAAGCCTATGCAGGCCTGCGGCCACTTTCTGACCTCAATTGGCTCGGGTTACCGTGCGTCCGTGCCAGATCTCTACTTCGAGGACCTCACCCCCGGCCGGGAGTTCGACCTCGGCACCGTGACGATCGATCGTGACGAGATGGTCGCGTTCGCGCAGCGGTACGATCCCCAGCCGTTCCACGTCGACGAGCAGGCCGGCAAAGAGTCGATCTTCGGTCAACTCGCCGCTTCGGGCTGGTACACCTCCAGCCTGTGGATGCGGGCCTACGTCGACCACGTGCTCTCCCGGGCAGCGGCGCTCGGCTCGCCCGGCGGCGACGAGGTGGCGTGGCCCGCGCCCGTGTTCGCCGGTGACGAGCTGACGTTCTCACTCGTGATCGTCGACGCCCGGCGCTCGAAGAGCCGCCCCACCATGGGCCTGGTCACGCTGCGGGCGATCGTCCGCCGCGGCGACACCGACGTCTACCGCGGCCGGTTCGTCGGGATGTTCAGCACCAGGGTCTAGGAGGCGCCGCCGAACGCATCGTGCAGGTCGGAGATCGGCAACATGTCGGCCACGAAGTCGAACCGGCCCGCACGCATCTGGCCGGCGCCCGCCATGAAGGACTTCAGCGCGAGCCTGGAGAGCCCGCCGCCGATGCTGACCCGGCGCACGCCGATCTCGCCCAGCTGCTCCAGCGTGATCGACGGATCGGCGAAGCCCATCACGACGTTGACGAGCTTGCCCACCGAGGAGACCACGGCCCGCATCTCGTCCAGGGTGTGGAGTCCGGGTGCGTACAGCACGTCGGCGCCGGCGTCCTCGAACGCCTGCAGGCGCTTGATCGTCTCGTCGAGGTCGCCGACGCCGTGCAGCAGGCCCTCGGCCCGCGCCGTGAGCAGCACGGGGATCGGCAGGTTGTGCGCCGTCTCGACGGCTGCCCGGATCCGGTCCACGGCCAGCCCGAACTCGTAGATCGGGTTGCGGCGGTCGGCAGTGCAGTCCTCGATCGACGCGCCGACCGCGCCGGCACGGGCAGCCGCTTCGATCATCGTCGCCGCTTCGGCGGGATCGTCGGCGAAGCCGTTCTCGAGATCGGCGTTCACCGGCAGCGCGGTCGCCCGGTCGAGCTCCGCGCAGTTGTCCAGGATCTCCTGGCGCGACGCGCGGAGGCGGCCGGCGGTGTTGGCCACGCCGAGGCTCGTCGTGGCGAGAGCTTCGAAGCCGAGCCCGGCCAGGAGCCGGGCCGTTCCGACGTCCCAGGGGTTCGGCAGCAGCAGGGGCTCGGGCCGCTCGTGCAGCGCGCGGAAGCGCGCGGCCTTCGTTGCCTGGTCGGAAGTCATGCACCCCACGCTGCCCGCCGATCTTCCATCAGTCCAATGCATACTTCTGAGATCTCCGCATCAGTAATACTGATCGCGTGACGTTCGATGAGGTCGAGACCTTCGTCTGCATCGCCGAGACGGGCGGCTTCACCGAGGCGTCCCGGCAGCTGCATCGGTCGCAGCCCGCCATCAGCCGGCGGATCCACGAGCTGGAGCGCCGCCTGGGCGCGGAGCTGTTCGAGCGGGCCGGACGCCGAGTGACCCTCACCGATGCCGGACGCGCGTTGCTCCCGTACGCGGAGGCGGCGCTGGCCGCCGTCCGCGACGGCGCGAGCGCGGTGCGGGATCGGGCGGGCCACGGCGCGCTGAGCTTCCGGCTGGCGATCGTCGGCACCCTCGCCGACTCGCACATCGTGGACGTGCTGCGCGAGTTCACCGCGCGGACCGACAACGTCTCGGTCGATCTGCGCACGGCGACGAGCCGTGAGGTGAGCGCGCTCGTCCGCACCGGCCAGGCCGACCTCGGACTGCGCTACAACGTCGACACCGACCCCAAGCTGGAGTCGATCCCGCTCGGCGACGAGAAGCTCTACGTGGTGGTGCCGGCGGGCCACCGCATCACCGCGGAGCGGTTACCGGACCTGCAGCAGCTGAAGGACGAGCAGTGGCTCGGCTTCCCGGCGGAACGCGGGAGGTCGAGCTCGTTCCGCGGGCTCCTCGAACACCAGCTGGCGGCCGCGGGCATGCCGGACCCCGCGATCACCACGGTCGACAGCCTGACCGCCCAGAAGCGGCTCATCGAGGCCGGGCTCGGCGTCGCGCTCATGCCCGTCAACAACATCCGGGAGGAGCTCCGCATCGGCAGCTTGCGCGTGATCGACGTGGACGGCCTCGACGCGCGGATCCCCGTCGTCGCCGTCCGGCGGGCCGGTGGCTACGAGAGCCGGGCGGTGACCGACTTCCTTGCGCTGCTGACCACCCGGCCGACCCGGTAGGTCAGTACTCGGGATCGATCAGCGCATCGATGTCGATGCGTCGTGCTCGTCCAGCGTCAGGGGCATGATCAGCCGCCCAGCGCCCGAACCACCCGTGACGGCGATGGGCGGCCGAGCTGCTCGGCCATCCACGTGCTGGTGGCGACGAGCGCGTCGAGATCAACGCCGTGCGCGATGCCGAGCCCGTCGAGCATCCAGACGAGGTCCTCGGTGGCGAGGTTGCCGGTGGCCGACTCGGCGTACGGGCAGCCGCCCAGCCCGCCGGCCGACGCGTCGACGGTGGTGACGCCGCGGCGCAGCGCGGCGAGGGTGTTGGCGAGGGCCTGGCCGTAGGTGTCGTGGAAGTGCACGGCCAGCTGCTCGATGCCGATGCCGGCGGCGATGCAGGCGTCGAGGACGGCGTCGACGTGCCCGGCGGTGCCGGTGCCGATGGTGTCGCCGAGGGAGATCTGCGCGCAGCCGCCCTCGACGAGCCGGGCGGCCACGGACGCGACCTGCTCAGGCGCGACTGCGCCTTCCCATGGATCGCCCCAGCACATCGACACGTAGCCGCGGATCGTCAGGCCGGCGGCGCGCGCCCGCTCGAGCACCGGGGTGAACATCTCGAACTGGGAGTCGAGCGTGCGGTTGAGGTTGCGCTGCGCGAACGTCTCGGTCGCGCTGGCGAACACCGCGACGTGCGAGAGCCCGGCCGCGATGGCCCGGTCGAGGCCCCGCTCGTTGGGCACCAGCACGGGGTAGTCGACGCCGTCGCGGCGCTGCAGCCCGCCGATCAGCTCCTCGGCGTCGGCGAGCTGGGGCACCCACTTGGGGTGCACGAAGCTGGTGGCCTCAACGGTCGTCAGGCCGGCGTCGGCGAGCCGGCCGAGGAACTCCGCCTTCACCGCGACGGGCACGATCGTCTGCTCGTTCTGCAGCCCGTCGCGGGCGCCGACCTCGTAGATCGTGACGCGTTCCGGCAGCCCGCCCGCCGGCACGCGCATGGGCAACGACCTAATCATTCTCGTCGGCCACCTCCTGGTAGAGCAGCGCGTGCACGCGCTCCACCCGCGGGATGTCGGTGAACTCCAGCGGCTCGTCCGACGCCGACTCGATGACCAGCGTGCCGCAGCCCAGCAGCCGCTCGACCACGGTGTGCCGGAACTGGACGCTGTTGATGCGGCTCATCGGGATGTCGAGGCCGTTGCGGGCGATCAGCCCTTCACGCACCAGCACCCGTCGCGTGGTGACCACGAAGTGCGTGGTGCGCCAGCGGATCAGCGGTTTGACGGTGAGCCACCCGATCAGGGCGAGCGCCACCACCGCGAGCGCGATCCACGCCCACAGGGCCCAGCTCTGCGCACTCACCAGCGCGGCGAGGAAGCTCGCCGCCGCGACGACGATCAGGAACGCCAGCACGGGCCAGACCAGCATCTTCCAGTGCGGATGCTTGTGCATGACGATCTGCTCGCCGTCGACGAGAAGCTCGTCGGGGTAGGCCACCCGACGACACTAGCGCCCGCTCGCGCCCGGAGGATCAGGCGCGCGGGCGCAGGTGCACGACGTCACCTGCGGCGACGGCGCGGCGGGTGCCGGAGTCGTCGAGGATCAGCAGCCGCCCGTCGGCGTCGACGTCCTCGGCGATGCCGGTGAGCACGGCGCCACCGGGCAGCTCCACCCGGACCGTCGAGCCGAGGCTGGTGCAGCCCGCCCGGTAGTCGCCGCGCAGCACCTCGGGATCGCCGCGGCTGGTGCGCCACTGCTCCTCCCGCTCGGCGAGCCGGCGCAGCAACGTGACGAGCACGGCAGCCCGGTCGACGTCGGCACCCTCGGCGGCGAGCGAGGTGGCGCCGGGCTGGCCCTCGGGTGCGGCGCAGACGTTCAGGCCGATCCCGATGACGACGGCGTCGCCGGAGACCTCGGCGAGGATGCCGGCGGCCTTGCGCGGCTCGGCGCCGACGAGCAGGTCGTTGGGCCACTTCAGACCGGCGGGGATGTCGGTCAGCTCGCGGACGGTGTCGAGCGCGGCGAGCCCCGCGAGCAGCGGCAGCCAGCCGTAGCGCGACGCCGGCACCGTGGTGGGGCGCAGTAGCACGCTCACCATCAGGCCGGCACCGGGCGGCGACACCCACGCGCGGGTGAGCCGGCCGCGGCCGGTCTCCTGGTGCTCGGCCACCAGGACGCTGCGATCCGGCGCCCCCGCGGCGGCCGCAGCCACCAGGTCGGCGTTGGTGGAGCCGGTGCGCTCGACGATCTCCACGCGCGACCACTCTCCGGCGAGAGCGGTACGGATCGCGTCCTCGTCGAGGTGCGCCGCTGTCCGATTCATGCCACAGGACGCTACCGGCGGCGTTCGCCCCGTGCCGGGCGAACCGCGGCATCTCCGCCGGACGGCGGAAGGTCCGCGCCGGAGTGCACCGCCGCCCCGCCTGCCGTCGCCGCGGGCCCGCCCACCGCTACGGCTGCTGCGCGAGCGCTTCCGCCACCACCACTGCAGCGGCGGCGGACCATGCCTGCGGCCGGCACGACGTCGGGTACGGGACGGGTGCCGCGACCTCGTCGCGCCCGAACCCGCCGAACAGCTCGGGCAGCTGCCAGCCGAGTGCGGCGGCCGCGTCGAGCAGCTGTCGGGCGAGGACAGCGGCCCGTTCGTGCTGTCCGGTGCGCAGCAGGCCGCGGATCGCGATGGCGGTGTCGTGCGGCCACACCGATCCGCAGTGGTACGAGAGCGGGGAGTACCCGCCGGCAGTGGCCGACATGGTCCGCAGCCCGTACCCGCTCGCCAGCTCCGGCGCCACCAGCCGCGCGCCGACGGCCTCGGTCTCGGCGGCGTCGAGCAGGCCGGTGCCGAGCAGGTGGCCGATGTTGCTGGTCGGGGTGTCGACGGGCCGCTTGGCTCCGTCGAGCGCGAGCGCCGGGAACGGGCCCTGCTCGTCGCGCACCCAGAACGCGGCCCGGAACCGGTCCGCCAGCTCGGCGGCCCAAGTCCGCCAGGGAGCGCCGTCGCCGCCGAACGCGTCGAGCAGCTCCGCGCCGGCGAGTGCGGCTTCGTGGGCGTAGCCCTGCACCTCGCACAGCGCCACGGGACCGTCGGCGATCCGCCCGTCCGGGTAGCGGATCGCGTCGACGGAGTCCTTCCAGCCCTGGTTGGCCAGGCCGTGGCCGCTCTCGTCCGAGTGCCCCCCGCCGGAAGTTTGTTGCGTGGATCGGCGGATCCAGCCGTCCGCTGGCAAGGCGCCGGACCGAGCCTCGTACCGGGCGTACTCGGCCGGACCGGCAACGCCGCCAGCGGACGACTGGGCCGTCGAGGCACGTGGCGAACTTCCGGCGGGGGGTACTGGGTACTCGGCGAACCCGTCGCCGTCGCGGTCGGAGTGGTCGCGCAGCCAGCCGAGCGCGGCCTCCAGGTTCGGCCGCAGCGCCGCGACCTCGGCGTCGGGCATGCCGTGCCGCCACGCGTCGCGCAGCAGGGTGATCCACAGCGGGGTGGCGTCGATCGTGCCGTAGTAGACGGGCGGGAGCACCAGCCCGCTGCTGTACACGGACATGCCGCGCCGGCGCTCGTGCAGGATCTTGCCGGGCTGCTCGCCGCTCGCCGGATCGTGCCGGGTGCCCTGCAGCCGGGCCAGCGTGCGCACGGTGCCGGCCGCGATCCGCGGATCGACGGGCAGCAGCAGCGTCGCCGTCCAGAGCGCGTCGCGGCCGAACAGCGTGAGGTACCAGGGCGCGCCGGCGGCGGCGAAGAGCTCGACCGATCCCGGTTCGACGGCGAGCAGCCCGTCGAGGTCGGTCAAGGAGCGGTCGAGCAGTGCCGCGATCCCGCGGTCGACGGGCCGGGTCGGCCGCCGCACGGGGGTGGGCGCGGCCGCGACGACAGCGCCGGGATCGGTCACGGCGAGCGTCCACCTGACGGCGACGCTCCCCCTCCCCGGCACCCGCACGGACCAGGTCAGGCGCGCACCGTCGATGGTCGCCCCGGGAGCGGCGAGCCGGACGACCACTCCACCGTCGCGCCACACCACCGCGTCGCCGTCGATCACCGCGACGGCCGCGGGCCGGGACCGCCCGTCCCGGATCTCCTCGATCCGTGCGAGATCGGCGCCGACGGTCAGCTCGATCGTCGCGGCGATCGCACCCGCGGACCGGTTCTCCAGCGTCAGCGTCTCGGCGACGCCGTCCGGCGCCACGGTGCGGCTGCGGCGCAGCCATACCGCCGGGTCCCGCTCGGGACCGCCCATCCCGGGCAGCACCCCGACCTCCGGTCCGGCCGGTTCCGGTTCGACCCCGTCGACGGTGACGACGGCGCGGTCGAGAACCCGCACGTCTCCGCAGATCACGCCGTGGACGCCGCCGGCGCGGAGCTGCCCGTCGCGTCCGGCGAGGCAGACGGTGGGCGTGGCAACGGTGACGTCGAGATCGTGCAGGTACGGCGTGCCCATGTGGGCCGACGGTAGCGGCCGCTCAGCGCCACCACGTCTCGACCGTTGTGCGTGCTGCGCTCCCGGCCATGGCGGCGGCGATGACGCGTTCGGTGCGGGCGACGTCGGGATGCGCCGGCCCGTGGAGGCGCCGCTGTTCCGTGCGCAGCACGGAGAGCAGCTCCAACGCGTCCCGGTCCCGGCCGCGGAGCAGCTGCAGGTGCGCGAGGGTGGTCATCCACCGCAGGGCTTCGGGATCGTCCGGCCCGCCCCGCTGCAGGTGCCGTCCGACGATGGCCTCGACGTTGTTCGTGGCGCCCTCGTGGTCGCCGCGCGCGAGGAGCTGGTCGACCCGCCGGAGCAGGCCGACCCCGGCCCACACCTGCAGCGGCACCTGCAGGACGGTGAGCAGCACGCCCAGCCCGATCGCCGTTGCGGCGGTCCGCATCCACGACGGGACCGTGGCCGCACCGCCCACCGACACGGCGATCCCGACGGCGATCGCGCTCAGCACGATCGCGGCGTACAGCACCAGCGCGGCTCGCGACTGCGCGATCCGCCGGCCGACCTCACGGACGTCGAGCGCGGGCCACCAGATGTCGACCGGCTCGGACCGGTAGTCCCGCAACGCCTCGACCACCACCGGCCGGGACGCCCCGCGCCACGCGATGCTCGGGTGTCGCTGGACCACCTCGACCAGCAGATCCTCGGCCTCGTCCAGCCGTCCGAGGTGGGCCAGCACGTGTGCGTGGGTGCTCTGCCACTGCAGTGTGGCCGGATCCCACCTGCCGTGCTCGTACGCGCTGTCGCGGAGCAGCCGCCGGACGGCCCGCTCGGCGCGGCGGTGGTCGCCGGCGTGCAGCAGCAGCCGGGCCCGGCGGCGGTTGTACAGCTCGTAGCCGAGCCGGAGCGGATCGATGACCACCATGCCCGCGCCGTATCCGACCATCCCGACCGCAGCGACCCGGGCCCAGTCCGGCATCCCGGCCGCACCCCACACGATCGCCGCCACACCGAACCCGACGCCGCCGAGCACGATCAGGATCACCCCGGTCATGAGCTTGCTGGAGAACCGCAGCCGCTCGAACAGCTCGTCAGGCGTCATACCCGTGACGACCCCGGAAACGCCCCGGAGGTTGGGGGCGAACATCGGCGTCACACAGGGTTGACCTGGCGGAAACCCGTGGGGCACGGCCCGCGACAGACGATGCCGGCCATGACCCAGGAGATGACCCGGGAGCCGGTCCCGGAGCCGGCGACGTCGGCCGCCACCCGCGAGACGCTCGAGGACTACACGCTGCGGTTCGCTCCGCGCAGCTACCGGAAGTGGTCCCCCGGAGTGGTGGGGGTGACGGCGCTCGGCGGCATCGCCTACCTCGCCGACTTCGCGATCGGCGCGAACATCGGCATCTCCTACGGCACCACGAACGCGCTGTGGGGGATCCTGGTCTTCGCGGTGGTGATCGTGCTGACGGGCATCCCGGTCGCCTACTACGCCGCCCGCTACAACCTGGATCTCGACCTGATCACCCGGGGCAGCGGCTTCGGCTACTACGGCTCGGTGGTCACGAACGTCATCTTCGCGACGTTCACGTTCATCTTCTTCGCGCTCGAGGGCTCGATCATGGCCCAGGGCCTCGAGCTGGGGCTGGGGATCCCGCTGTGGCTCGGCTACGCGGCCTCGACGTTGATCATCTTCCCGCTCGTGGTCTACGGGATGACGCTGCTGTCGAAGCTGCAGCTGTGGACGACCCCGCTGTGGTTGGTCCTGATGGTGGCGCCGTTCGCGTACCTGCTGATCAGCCACCCCGACTCGGTGTCGTCGTTCTTCGCCTACCAGGGCGAGAACGGGCAGGGCGCGCCCAGCCTCGGCGCGGTGATGCTCGCCGCAGGCGTGTGCCTGTCGTTGATCGCGCAGATCGCCGAGCAGATCGACTACCTGCGGTTCATGCCGCCGAAGACCCCCGAGAACGCGCGCCGCTGGTGGACCGCGGTGCTGCTGGCCGGGCCCGGCTGGGTGCTCTTCGGTGCGGTCAAGCAGGTCGTGGGCCTCTTCCTGGCCGTGTACCTGATCGCCAACGTCACCGACGGCGCGGCGATCGCGAACCAGCCGGTGCACCAGTTCCTGGAGATCTACCGCGACCTGCTGCCGCCGTGGTTGGCCATGACGCTCGCCGTCGTGCTGGTCGTGATCAGCCAGATCAAGATCAACGTGACGAACGCGTACTCCGGCTCGCTGGCCTGGACCAACTCGTTCACGCGCGTCACGAAGACCTACCCCGGCCGGCTGGTGTTCCTCGGCGTCAACCTCGCCATCGCGCTCGTGCTGATGGAGGCGAACATGTTCGACTTCCTCAACACGATCCTCGGCTTCTACGCCAACTGCGGTATGTCCTGGGTGGTCGTGGTGGCCACCGACATCGCGGTGAACAAGTACCTGCTCAAGATCTCGCCGCTGCACCCGGAGTTCCGCCGCGGGATGCTCTACGCCGTCAATCCCGTCGGGTTCGGCTCGATGCTCGTGTCGGCCGGGGTGTCGATCGCGGTCTTCTTCGGCGCCTTCGGGGCGGAGCTGCAGCCGTTCTCGCCGCTGGTCGCGATCGTGCTCGCGTTCGTGCTGCCACCGGTGCTCGCGCTCGCGACGGGTGGCCGCTACTACCTGCGCCGCACCGACGACGGCCTCGATCTCCCCATGGACGACGAGCAGGGCAACCCGTCCGCCGCGGTCCTGCACTGCCACGTCTGCGACCAGGACTACGAGCGGCCCGACGTGGCCGCCTGCGCCGCGCACGATGCCGTCATCTGCTCGCTGTGCCTGTCCACCGATCGGACCGGGGAGCACGTCCTGCCCGCCACCTGATTGCCAACCCGTTCACCCTGCCGAAAGTTGTGACCGGGCGCATACTTTCTGTGTCGGACGGCCGCTATCGACGAGCGGGAGGTTCCGTCGTGGACCGCAGCGCTGCACCACGACCCGGCTGGGCGCGCCTGGCCACTGTCGTCCCGTTGTGCCTGGCCCCCGACGCCGTCGCCGTCGCGGGTCTGGGGCTCTGGGCGATGTCGGTGTGGCTCGTGGAGCTCGCCGGACTCCGTGGCACCGGGTCGGGCCCGCTCGCCCTGCTGCTCTTCGGGGTGCTGGGCATCGTGTGGATCATCGTCGGGTGCCTCGCCGGCGCCGCCCTGTTCTTCGCCTACGAGGAGGCCGTGCACCAGATGCACGTGCCCGGCGGCGTCGCCGTGCTCGGCGTGATCGGTCAACCGGCCGCGGTTGCGGCGTGGCAGGTGACCGGGACGGCCGCATGGCTGCTGGCGCTGGCGGTGCTGCCCGCCTTCGTCTGGCTGGCCGGGTACTCGATGCCCGCGGGACACAACGGCACGGCCGCTCACGGCAGGTGATGTGGCCGGTTCCACGGCACCGCACCCGTCGGAGCAAGTTAGGGTCCGCCCATGAGTTCCGCCCTGGAGCCGGCCGCCGATGTGTCCGGCGCCGCAGCCGACGAACCTGACGTCCACACCACAGCCGGCAAGCTCGCCGACCTGTACCAGCGCATCGACGGTGCGGTGCACGCCGGCAGCGAAGCCGCCGTGGAGCGCCAGCACGCCAGGGGTCGCCAGACCGCGCGCGAGCGGATCGACCAGCTGCTGGACCCTGGCTCGTTCGTGGAGCTCGACGCGCTGACCCGGCACCGCTCGACGAACTTCGGCATGGACGCGAAGCGCCCCTTCGGCGACGGCGTGGTGACCGGCACCGGCACCATCGACGGCCGTCCAGTAGCCGTGTTCAGCCAGGACGCCACCGTCTTCGGCGGCGCGCTCGGCGAGGTCTACGGCGAGAAGATCGTCAAGGTGATGGACCTTGCCGTGAAGATCGGCTGCCCGGTCGTCGGCATCAACGACGGCGGCGGCGCCCGCATCCAGGAGGGCGTGGTCGCGCTCGGCCTCTACGGCGACATCTTCGTCCGCAACGTGCGCAGCTCCGGCGTGATCCCGCAGATCTCGCTGGTCATGGGCGCGTGCGCGGGCGGCGCGGTGTACTCCCCCGCGATCACCGACTTCACGGTGATGGTCGACAAGACCAGCCACATGTTCATCACCGGCCCGGACATCATCAAGACTGTCACCGGCGAGGACGTCGACTTCGAGGAGCTCGGCGGCGGCCGGGCGCACAACACCAAGTCCGGTGTGGCGCACTACCTGGCCGACGACGAGGACGAGGCGTTCGCCTACGTCAAGGAGCTGCTGGGCTACCTGCCGTCGAACAACCTCTCGGAGCCGCCGGTGTACCCGGCCCCCGAGCCCACCGCCGGCAGCATCGTCGAGGGGCTGACCGACTCCGACCTCGAGCTCGACTCGATCATCCCGGACTCGGCCAACACCCCGTACGACATCCGCGAGGTGATCACGCGGGTGGTCGACGAGGGCGAGTTCCTCGAGGTCCACGAGCTGTTCGCGCCGAACATGGTGGTCGGCTACGCGCGGGTGGACGGCCGCTCGGTCGGGGTCGTGGCCAACCAGCCGACCCAGTTCGCCGGCTGCCTGGACATCGACGCCTCGGAGAAGGCGGCGCGGTTCGTGCGCACCTGCGACGCGTTCAACATCCCGGTGCTCACGTTCGTCGACGTCCCCGGCTTCCTGCCGGGCACCGAGCAGGAGTGGAACGGCATCATCCGTCGCGGCGCGAAGCTCATCTACGCCTACGCGGAGGCCACCGTCCCGAAGGTCACGGTGATCACCCGCAAGGCCTACGGCGGGGCGTACGACGTGATGGGCTCCAAGCACCTGGGCGCCGACATCAACGTGGCGTGGCCGACCGCGCAGATCGCCGTCACCGGCTCGGCGGGCGCGGTGAGCATCCTCTACCGCAAGGAGCTCAAGGGCCTGGAAGGCGACGAGCTCGCCGCCAAGCGCGCGGAGCTGCAGCAGGAGTACGAGGACACCCTCGCCAACCCGTACATCGCGGCCGACCGCGGCTACATCGACGGCGTCATCCCGCCCTCGCACACCCGCGGCTACGTGGGGCGGGCGCTGCGCCTGCTGGCCACCAAGCGCGAGGCCGTGCCGCCGCGCAAGCACGGGAACATCCCGCTGTGACGGAGCGAAGCGGAGAAGCCACCACGCCGGAGGAACGGCGAGCCCTCTTCCGGGTCGTGCGTGGCGGCCCGTCCGACGCCGAGCTGGTCGCGGTGACCGTGGTGCTGGCGGCTGCGGCGAGCGCATCCGGCGCGGAGCCGGCCGCCGCGGCACCCACACCGTGGTCGGACCCGGCCAACGGGCGCCGCACCCGGCTCACCCCGGGTCCGGGTGCCTGGCGTTCGACCTACTGGACCCGCTGACCACGACCGCCAGCGCCACGGCGACAGCGACGAGCACCGCGCCCGCGATCGCGACGACCCCGAAGCCCTCGGCGAACGCAGCACGGGCCGCGTCGGCCAGCAGGGAGCCCGCGGGTTCGGGCAGTCGCTCCGCCGCGGCGAGGGTGCCGGGCAGCCCTTCGCCGACGGCCGCGTCGGCGGGAACGATCCCGGCGGGCAGCTGCAGCGACGTGACGTAGACGGCGGTCATGATGCTGCCGGTGACCGCGACGCCCAGCGCCACACCGAGCTCCCCGGCGGTCTCCGACACGGCCGCGGCCGAACCCGTCCGCTCCACCGGCACCGAGCCGATCACGAGATCGGTGCCGAGCACCGGCACCGGGCTGATGCCCAGCACGGCCAGTGACACGAGCGCGACCACG
Organism: uncultured Actinomycetota bacterium; assembly: GCA_963727745.1. Taxonomy (GTDB): domain Bacteria; phylum Actinomycetota; class Actinomycetes; order Mycobacteriales; family Pseudonocardiaceae; genus Pseudonocardia. The sequence continues at coordinate 709,851 of CAVSHL010000013.1, read as the reverse complement.
AGCGCCAGCGGGCCGTCGTGCGCCACGCCGCCGAGCACCAGCATCGCGACCAGCGCGAGCGTCGCGAACCCCGCGATCAGTGCTGTCCGCCCGAACCGGGTGGCCAGGCGCGGCGCGAGCAACCCGCCGACCGTCGCCAGCGCCGCCACCGGCAGCATCAGCAGCCCCGCCGTCAGCGCCGGGTGCCCGGCCACGAGCTGCACGTACTGCGGCAGCAGGTACATCAGCCCGTTGACGGCGAGCAGGCCTGTCAACAGCAGGCCGACGGCTGCGGCGAACGCCGGGCGGGTGAACAGCGCGACGTCGAGCATCGGGTGCGTGAGCCGGCGCTGCCGGCGCACGAACACCCACCCGGCCAGTCCACCCACGACCAGCGCGCCGACCGCGACGGCGTCGGGCCCGTCGGCGGCGATCCGCTTCACCCCGTAGACCAGCGGCAGCATCGCGGCGAGCGACAGCACGACGCTCGGCGGGTCCGGCCGGCCGGCCGCCGGATCGCGGAACTCGGGGAGCAGCCGCGGGCCCAGCACCAGCAGGACGATGGCCACAGGCACGCCGAGCAGGAACACCGAGCCCCACCAGAACCGCGCCAGCATCAGCCCGCCGACCACCGGTCCGAGCACCGAGCCGACGGTGAACGTGGTCATCCAGATCGCGATCGCGAACGAGCGCTGCGCGGCGTCGCGGAACATCACCGAGATCAACCCCAGCGTCGACGGCATGAGGGTGGCCCCGGCGACCCCGAGCAGCGCCCTGGCCGCGATCAGCCATTCCGCCGTCGGCGCGTACGCGGCGATCACCGACGCCACCGCGAACGCCGTCGCCCCGACGAGCAGCAGCCGGCGCCGGCCGATGCGGTCGCCGAGCGTGCCCATCGTCAGCAGGAAGCCGGCGATCACGAACCCGTACACGTCGAGGATCCACAGCAGCTGGGTGGACGACGGCGCGAGATCGGCCGCCAGCGCCGGGGCGGCCAGGTAGAGCACGCTCACGTCGAGCGACACCACCAGGAGCGGCAGGGCCAGCACCGCCAGCCCGATCCACTGCGCGGTGCCGGCGCGGGCATCCTCCTGGTCAGCGGGATGAGCAATCACCGGGCGGTCCTTTCGATCGGGTCCCGACCGACGTTAGGAACTGAACCCGACTCGAGGTCAACAGGCGGTTCCCGTGGCCAACCTCAAGTCATGGTGAAGAAGCTCGACCGCGCACTGTGACCGCCCGCACACTCGGATCGTCGGTGACACCACCGGACGAAGGGGGCGAAATGGGATCCATCGGGGCAGTCATGTTCCACATCGTCGGCATCACGGTGCTGATCTTCATCGCGATCACCATCGCTGCGGTGTCGCTGCCGCGGCGTCCTCGTTCCACCGGCCGCGAGCACCGTCGGCACGAGCACCTCGTGCAGATCGAGAGCGGTTGGACCGACAACCACCACCAGGGGGAGTGACGTCATGGGAATCGCGATTCTGGTGATCATCGGAGCTGTTTCGGCGTTCGGCGTCTTCGCCTTCCTCGCGACGACGCGCGGCAGCCGGCAGCACCCGCGCCGCGTCCGCGGCGGCCGCAACCACGACGCCGAGCAGTACGGGTCGCTCTGGCTCGGCGGCTCCGCGGGCTCCGGCAGCGGCGGCGGGGACTGGGGCGGCAGCGGTTGGGGGGGCGGCGGGAGCTGCGGCGGCGACGGAGGCGGCGGAGGCGGGTCGTGCTGAGCGACACCGGCCGCGGGGGTGGCGACTGATGCTCACCCTGGTCGGCCTGCTCGGTGCAGCCGCCATCGCGTTCGTCCTGATCGCGGTGTTGACGATCGTCGTCTTCGGCAGTGACCACGGTCGCCGCACGATCGTCGACGACGAGGACTGAGACCCGCGGGGGTGCCCGATGGATCGGGCACCCCCGCGTTCCACATCTGGGGGGATGGGATGGAGAGCCTGGTGGTGGCCGCTGTCGCGGTCGCGCTGGTGGTGGTCGCCGGCGGGATCGCGCTGGTGAGCCGGATGCGCCGGCGGAAGCTGCGCCGGCTGATCGACGAGTACGGGATCGGGGTGCTGGGGAGCGGCGGACCCGTCCTGTCCAAGGGCAGCGGTGGCCCCGCAGGCGGGTACGGGCACGTACAGCGGGTACTCCGGCGGGGGCCACAGCGGCCACGGCGGCGGCTACGGCGGCGGTGACGGCTGGGGCGGCGGCTTCAGCGGCGGTGACGGCGGAGGCGGCGGAGGGGGCGGCGACGGCGGAGGGGGCGGCGGATCGTTCTGACCCGCCGCGGCACTCCTGACCCGGCGCCTCAACCCCCGGGTGGAGGCCGATCTCCACCCGGGATCCGGCCGTGGACCGACGTTCAGCGGACGCCCACGGCACAAGATCCATGCATGAGCCCGTTGAGCCTCCTCCTCGTCGCCGCCGTCCTCGTCTGGGTGGTGCAGCGGCAGTTCGTCGGCCGGTTCGTCGCGACCCGGCGGACCCTCACCGTGCCGCTCGTGCTCGGCGTGCTCGGCCTGTTCTCGATCGCGCAGGCCCACGTCGAGTGGACCACGGCAGCGCTCGGGTGGATCGCCGTCGACCTGGTGCTCACCGTCGTGCTGGGCCTCGCGCGCGGCTGCGCGATCCACCTCTCGCTGCGCGACGGCTACCTCTACCAGCGCGGCGGCGTGCCGTCGCTCGCGCTGTGGCTGCTCTCGATCGGGGCCAGGGTGCTCGTCGCCGTGCTGGCGAGCGGCACGCCGGCCGGGCCGGCCGTGGAGGCGACGCTGATGCTGACGTTCGGGATCAGCCTCGGCGTGCAGGGCCTGGTGCTGCTGGCCAGGGTGCAGGCCGACGGTCGCCCGCTGGCCCCCGCCGGAACTCGACGCACCGACCGCTCACCGAGCACACTCTCCGGGTGATCGTCGATCCCGGCCCGGTCCGCACGGCGGCGAACCTGGTGTGGTTGCCGCTCGTGCTGATCGGCACGTTCGTCGGCGCGCCGACGGTCGCGCACGTGCCGGCGGCGGTCGTCGCGTGCACCGTCGCGACGATCGGGTGGGTCGTGCTGGCGCTGCGGCGCGACGGTCCGACGTGGGAGACCGTCGCGTGCGTGGCGGCGGTCGGGGCGGGCGGTGTCGCCGCCACCGTCGCGGTCGGGCACTGGTCCACCCCGATCTCGTTCTGCTTCTACGCCGTGCTGATCGCGGCCGTGCGGCTGCGACTGTGGACGGCGATCGTGACGCTGGCGGTGCTGGCCGGCGGCTTGTACCTGGCGCTGCCGACGGTCGACCCGGTCGAGCTCGCACTGGCCAGCACGGCGATGGCCGCGGCCCTCCTGCTCGGGCTGGGTCGGCGCGAGAGCCGGCAACGCGCGGAGCAGCGAGATCTCACGTTGGCGTCGGCGGCGCGGGCCAACGAGGAGCACGCCCGCGCGGCCGCGCTGGCCGAACGCTCCCGCATCGCCCGCGACGTGCACGACGTGCTCGCGCACTCCCTGTCCGCGCTGGCCGTCCAGCTGCAGGGGGCACGCCTGATGCTGATCCGCGACGATGCATCGCCCGACACCCTCGCTCAGGTCGAACGGGCCCAGCGACTGGCGCAGGACGGGCTCGCCGAGGCCCGCCGGGCGGTGAGCGCGCTGCGCACCGAACCGGCAGATCTGGCCGACGGGCTGCGCGCGCTGGTCGCCGACACCCCGCACGCGTCGCTGGAGATCGACACGCCGACCCCGCCCCTGTCCGCGCAGGCCCGCGAGACCGTGCTGCGCACCGCGCAGGAAGCGCTGTCGAACGTCCGCAAGCACGCCGTCGGCGCGCCGGTGGCCGTGCGGCTGCACCACGCCGACGGCGCCACCTCCCTGGAGATCCACGACCTTGCCGGCGCTCCGTCGCCACCCGGTTCGCCCGGCTGGGGCCTGGTCGGCATGCAGGAGCGGGCGGCGCTGGCCGGTGCCGCACTCGATGCCGGCCCCGTCGACGACGGGTGGCGGGTGCGCCTGGTGCTGCCCGACGAGGCGGCTCGGTGAGCGAGCTCGCGAGCGGATCATCAGCACAGCCGGACCTGCGGGTGGTGCTCGCCGACGACCAGCGGATCGTCCGGGACGGGCTGGTGACCCTGCTCGGGCTGCTGCCCGGCATCACGGTGGTCGAGGCAGCGGCCGACGGCGCACAGGCCGTCGAGCTGGTCGCCGAGCACGCCCCGGACGTGCTGCTCACGGACCTGCGCATGCCGGGCGTCGACGGCGTGGAGGCCACCCGTCGGGTCCGGGCCGCGCATCCGGGCACCGCGGTCGTCGTGCTCACCACCTACGCCGACGACGGCGCCGTCGTCGACGCGCTGCGGGCGGGTGCGGTCGGCTGGCTGTCCAAGGACGCCGACGCCGAGGCGATCGGCCGAGCGCTGCGCTCGGCCGCCGACGGCCACTCCACGATCGACTCCGCGGCGCTGGCGAAGCTCGTCACGCCGGCCGCGGGCCCGCCCGCCGAGCTGCCCGCCGGGCTGACCGCGCGGGAGGCGGAGGTGTTGGGGCTGATCGCCGAGGGCCTGTCCAACGGCGAGATCGCGAAGAAGCTGGTGGTCAGCGAGGCCACGGTGAAGACGCACATCAACCACGTGTTCGCCAAGGCCGGGCTGCGCGACCGGGCACAGGCCGTCGGGTACGCCTACCGGCACGGGCTGGCCTGAGGCCCGATCGTAGGGTCGCCCCGTGCTCGTCGTGCTCGCCTCCGCCTCCCCTGCCCGTCTCGGTGTGCTGCGTGCCGCCGGCATCGACCCGGTCGTCGAGGTCGCCGATCTCGACGAGGACGGCCTGCTCGCCGGCATGCCGGACGCCACCGCCGGGGAGAAGGTGACAGCGCTCGCGTCGGCGAAGGCCACCGTTGTGGCCGAGCGGATCGGCACCACCCACCCCGACGCGATCGTCCTCGGCTGCGACTCGATGCTGCTGATCGACGGCGCGCTCGTCGGCAAGCCGCACACCGCCGAGGTGGCGCGGGCGCGGTGGGCGCAGATGGCCGGTGGCAAGGGCGACCTGTACACGGGCCACGCGGTGCTCCGGCTCGTCGACGGGGTGATCTCCGCGTCGGCCGCCGAGCACGCCGTCACGGGCGTCCGGTTCGCCGTTCCGACGCCTGGCGAGCTGGATGCCTACCTCGCGACGGGCGAGCCGCTGGTCGTCGCCGGCTCGTTCACGATCGACGGGTTGGGCGGCTGGTTCGTCGAGGGCCTGGACGGCGACCCGTCCAACGTCATCGGTCTCTCGCTGCCTCTCACCCGAAGGTTGCTCGCGCAGGTCGGGGTGCGTGTGACAGATCTCTGGCGCGCCTAAGCTGGGGTCCATGGATGCGAAGTTCGCCGAGTACGCCCACCCGGACGCCCTGGTCGACACCGCGTGGCTCGCCGAACATCTCGGCGATGCCAACCTGGTGGTCGTCGAGTCGGACGAGGACGTGCTCCTCTACGACACCGGCCACATCCCGGGCGCGGTGAAGGTCGACTGGCACACCGAGCTCAACGACCCGGTCACCCGCGACTACGTCGACGGCGCCCGCTTCGCCGAGATCTGCGGCGAGCGCGGCATCGGCCGCGACACCACCGTCGTCTTCTACGGCGACCGCAACAACTGGTGGGCCACCTACGCCCTGTGGGTGTTCAGCCTGTTCGGGCACGCCGACGTGCGGATCCTCGACGGCGGGCGCGCCAAGTGGGTCGCCGAGGGCCGGGAGATGACCACGGAGCAGCCCAAGCCCGACGCGGTCGAGTACCCGGTCGTGGAGCGCGACGACGCCACGATCCGCGCGTTCAAGGACGACGTGCTCGCTCACCTGGGCAAGCCCCTGGTCGACGTCCGCTCGCCCGGCGAGTACTCCGGCGAGCTGCTGCACATGCCCGACTACCCGCAGGAGGGCGCCGTCCGCGGCGGCCACATCCCGGGCGCGGCGAGCGTGCCGTGGGCCCGTGCGGCGGCCGAGGACGCCACGTTCCGGTCGCGCGCCGAGCTGGAGGCCATCTACCTCACCGAGCAGGGCCTCTCCCCCGACGACGACGTCGTCGCGTACTGCCGCATCGGCGAGCGCTCCAGCCACACCTGGTTCGTGCTCACCCACCTGCTGGGCTTCTCGCACGTCCGCAACTACGACGGCAGCTGGACCGAATGGGGCAACTCGGTGCGCGTGCCGATCGCGCAGGGCTCGGAGCGCGGGTCGGCATGACGCTGCCCCCTCAGCTCGAGGAGCTGGTGGAGGACTTCTCCGGCGTCGGACCGAAGGACCGGCTGCAGCTGCTCCTGGAGCTCTCGCAGGAGCTGCCCGCGCTGCCGGAGCGCTACGCCGACGCGGCCGACTCCATGGAGCAGGTGCACGAGTGCCAGTCGCCGCTCTTCCTCGCCGTCGAGGTGGAACCCGACGGCGAACGGGCCGTGCACCTGTTCTTCTCCGCGCCGCCCGAAGCGCCCACGACCAGGGGTTTCGCCTCGATCATGCGCGTCGGCCTGGACGGGGAGCCGGCCGCGACCGTGCTCGCCGTGCCGGACGACTTCTACACCGCGCTCGGGCTCGCCCAGGCCGTCAGCCCGCTGCGGCTGCGCGGCATGGCCGCCATGCTCGCGCGGATCAAGAACCAGGTGCGGAAGGCCACCACCACCTGAACGCCAACCTCAAGTCTGTGTGAAGAACGTTCCGTCCGGCCGTGCCCTGCGCCAACACTGTGAGTCTCCTCATAAGGGCCGACGCAGGGGGTGGACGACATGGCACTCGCGGCAACAGGCGACACCTGGGGCATCGACGGAACGACCTTCCTCGTGTCCTACGTGGTCATCGCGATCGTGGTGTTCATCTGGGCGCAGTGGACGCGGCGGGCGCTGACCGACCCGGCGCAGAAGCGGCAGTCGCCGGACCTGACCGGTCGGCACAACGACGTCGCGTTCCTCAACGGTGGCGCCGACCTGGCCGTCTGCTCGGCGCTCTCCCGGCTGCGCCTGCAGGGCCTCGTCACGGCGCGCAAGGGCACGATCAGCGCTGCCGGCCGCGCGACACCCGGCAGTGACGAGCTCGAGCGCGCCATCACGTTCGTCACGGCGTCGCCGACGCCGCGGTCGCGGATCTCCTGGCAGCGTCCGGTCCGGTCGGCTCTGGACGGCATCGAGCGCCGCCTCGTGGCGGAGGGCCTGCTGCTGTCGGACGAGCAGCGTGGTCGCATCCGCCGGGTCGGCCTGTGGATGGGCGCGCTGGCCGCGTTCGGCCTGCTGAGGTTGCTCGCCGGCATCGCGGGGGCGAAGCCGGTCGGGTTCCTCGTCGGGGCACTGGTCGTGGTCGGGGTGGTCGCTGTGGTGCAGCTGGTCCGCGCACCGCGGCGCACCCGCGAGGGCGATCGTGTCCTCGCCGCGATGCGGGGCGAGCTCGATCGCTACGCACCGCACCAGCGGCCGAACTGGACCTTGTACGGACCGGAGGCTGCGGCGCTCGGCGTCGGGTTGTTCGGTGCGAGCGCGTTGTGGGCGTCCGACCCGGCGATGGCCGACGAGTTCGCCGTGCAGCGCATCTCGGGTGGTGGGTCATCGTCCGGCAGCAGCTGCGGCAGTGGGGGGAGCAGCAGCTGCGGCGGCGGTGGGGGTTGTGGCGGCGGCGGGGGATGCGGCGGCTGATGATCCCGATCGTGGGCGCTGTGCCCCAATTCGCAGTACCACAGCTGGCCGGCCTCGGTGCCGGCTGGCGGCCCGAGATATCCGGGTGGGTCGCAGACCGACCCGGGCTGGGATTCTGCGAGGTCATCGCGGAATCTCTCGCTCCCGCAGTTCCACCTCGTGGGGTGGTGGAACTGCGGGAGCGAGGTACGGCCGTGGTGCCGCACGGCATCCGGCTCTCGCTCGGCGGGACCGACCCGCTCGACCCGGCCAAGGTCACCCACCTCGCGGCCTGCGCGACCGCGCTGCAGGCGCCGGTGGTCAGCGAGCACATCGCGTTCTGTGGGGCGGGCGGGCTCGATGCCGGGCACCTGCTGCCGGTGCCGCGCACCCGCGCCGCGCTGGACGTGCTGGCCGCGAACGTGCGCCGCACGCAGGCCGAGCTCGATGTGCCGCTGGCACTGGAGCCGATCGCGTCGTTCCTGGACTGGCCCGACGACGAGTTCACCGAGGCCGACTTCCTCACCGAGCTGGTCGAGCGCACCGGGGCGTTGCTGCTGCTCGACATCGCCAACGTGTACGCCAACGCCGTCAACCGGGACCGCGACCCGCGGACCGCGCTGGACCGGATGCCGCTGCCGCGCATCGCATACGTGCACATCGCGGGTGGCGCCGAGCACGTCGACGATCCCGGCATCTACCACGACACGCACGTCGATCCCGTCCCGGAGCCGGTGCTGGCGCTGCTCACCGACCTGGTGGACCGCATCGGTGGCGCGCCCCCGGTCATGCTCGAACGCGACGGGCGCTATCCCCCGGCCGCGGAACTGACCGCCGAGCTCGACCGCATCGCCTCGGCCGCCGGCCTGATCACGACGGCCCGGTGAGCCTGGGAGAACCGCTCCGCCGCTACGACCACGACCAGCGCGGAGCTGCCGAGCAGCTGGCCACCCGGCAGGCCGAGCTGGTCGCCGCGCTCGTCGCGGGAGCGGCCGATCCGCGGGGCTTCGACCCGGCGCGGCTCGACGCCACCCGGCGCGCCCTGCTGCGCAAACGGGCCGGCGAGGCGGCGAAGGTGTGGCCGATGCTGGCGGCGTCGTTCGGACAGAAGTGGCCCGCGTTGTTCGGTGAGCACAGATCGGGCCATCCGCCCGTCGGCGCCCTGCGCGACGGCTGGGACGTGGCGCTGGCGCTGCGCGCGGCGGGCCGGCTCACCCCCGACGCGACCGACGAACTGGCTGCTCAGGAAGCCGATCTGCGCTACGACGGGATCTCCGCTCCCACACCGCGGCGGTGGCGTCGGTTACGCCACACGGTCTTCCGCCGCGGGCGTGCCTAAACTCCCCGGTAATCATGCGCCGGGGCAGGATGTCCCGGCCGGCTGGCTTGATACGGGGAGGCCGACTGCTGTGGCGCGCTTGACGAAGGTGCTGGTCGCTAACCGCGGCGAGATCGCGGTGCGGGTCATCCGGGCCTGCCGGGATGCCGGTCTGACCAGTGTCGCGATCTACGCCGATCCGGACCGGGACGCACCGTTCGTGCGGCTTGCGGATGAGGCGTTCGCGTTGGGTGGGTCGAGCGCGGCGGAGTCCTACCTCGACATCGGCAAGGTCGTGGCCGCGGCGCAGCAGGCGGGCGCGGACGGGATCCACCCCGGGTACGGGTTCTTGTCGGAGAACGCGGAGTTCGCCGAGGCGGTGATCGCAGCGGGGATCACCTGGATCGGGCCGTCGCCGCAGTCGATCCGCGATCTCGGTGACAAGGTCACCGCCCGGCACATCGCCATGCGCGCCGGTGCCCCGCTGGTGCCGGGCACCCCGGACCCGGTGTCGGGGGCCGACGAGGTGGTCGCGTTCGCCAAGGAGTACGGGCTACCGGTGGCGATCAAGGCCGCATTCGGTGGTGGCGGGCGCGGGATGAAGGTCGCCCGCGACGAGAAAGACATCGTCGAGCTCTACGAGTCGGCGGTGCGTGAGGCCACCGCGGCGTTCGGGCGCGGTGAGTGCTTCGTGGAGCGCTACCTGGACAAGCCGCGGCATGTGGAGACGCAGGTGTTGGCCGATCAGCACGGCAACGTGATCGTGGTCGGCACGCGGGACTGTTCGCTGCAGCGGCGGTTCCAGAAGTTGATCGAGGAGGCGCCGGCGCCGTTCCTGACCGACGAGCAACGCACCACCCTGTACGAGGCGTCGAAGGCGATCGTCAAGGAAGCCGGCTACTACGGCGCCGGCACGGTCGAGTTCTTGATCGGGCAGGACGGGTTGATCACGTTCTTGGAGGTCAACACCCGGTTGCAGGTGGAGCACCCGGTCTCGGAGGAGACCGCGGGGATCGATCTGGTGCGGGAGATGTTCCGCATCGCCGAGGGCGAACCGATGCACGTGCTGCAGGATCCGGCCCCGCGCGGGCACTCGATCGAGTTCCGGATCAACGGTGAGGACGCCGGGCGCGGGTTCTTGCCCGCGCCGGGCACGGTGTCGGCGATCAGCTTCCCGGCCGGGCCCGGGGTGCGGGTGGATGCCGGGGTCGAGGCCGGGTCGGTGGTGGGTGGGCAGTTCGACTCGCTGCTGGCGAAGCTGATCGTGACCGGGTCGGACCGGGCGCAGGCGCTGCAACGCTCGCGGCGCGCGCTGGCCGAGTTCACCGTGGAGGGCATGGCCACGGTGTTGCCGTTCCACCGCCTCGTCGTGGAGGACCCGGCTTATGCGGCCGGGTCGGTCGAGGAGTTCACCGTGCACACCCGGTGGATCGAGACCGAATGGGACAACACCGTCGAGCCGTTCACCGGCGGGAGTGACGCGGACGAGGAGTCGGCCGAGCGCCAGACCGTCGTGGTCGAGGTCGGCGGGCGCCGCTTGGAGGTGTCACTGCCCGGTGACCTCGCCATCGGCGGCGGTGCCGGCGGTGGTGGCGCGGCGGCGGCGAAGAAGCCGCGCAAGCGTGGTGGCGGCAAGAGCGGTGGCGCTGTCTCGGGCGACGCGGTCACCGCGCCGATGCAGGGCACCGTCATCAAGGTCGCGGTCTCCGACGGCGACACCGTCGAGGCCGGCCAGCTCGTCGTCGTGCTCGAGGCGATGAAGATGGAGAACCCCGTCACCGCCCACAAGGCCGGCACCATCACCGGCCTGACCGCCGAACAGGGCGCCTCGGTCTCCCAGGGCACCGTGTTCTGCGAGATCAAGGACTAGCAGCCCCACCAAGGGGCCTCCGGCGATGTCAGCAAAGCCACCTTCAGGACGGATTCGGTCCGGAAAGTGGCTTTGCTGACGTAGGCGGGCGCCTCAGCTGGTCACCAACACTTCGGTGAGCGCGCTGAGCAGCGTTCCCGGCATCCCGAGCGCCTGCAGCTCCGCCAGCTTCCCGGCATCGTCGGCGGTCGACTCCAGCACGTCCCACGCGCGCCACTTCAGCTCGTGGTCCCACTGCGCCGTGGCCAGCACGGCCTGCAGGCGCCGCCGCCGGTCCGCGGTGCCCGACCTGCGCGTGGCGTGGACGGTGAGCCGCAGTTCGACGTCGGACGGGACGTCCTCGACGGTCACCCGCCAGCCGAGGTCGGCGCGCTCGATCCCGGCGCCGGCGCCCCCACCGGCGACGCTCACCGAGTCGAGCGCGTCGAGCCCGAGGAACGTGACGGTCCAGCTCCGCCGCGCCGGCACCACCGCAGGGTTCGTGGCCGCGCCGATCGTCAGCACGCCGGCGGCGTCGTCCCAGGTGAGCACGGTCCGCGAGGTCGGGATGTCGGCGACCGTGGTGCCGGTGCCGTCGTCCTCGACGAGCTCGCGCCGGCCGTCCGCGCCCGGCAGCAGGAGCAGCTCCAGAGCCGCCGGGTTGGTGTCGGGACGGGTTTCGGCATCGCGGGCCAGCGGCAGGACGGCACCGGCCGGCAGCAGCGCCGGGATCGACCGCTCGTCACGGTGCAGGGTGCGGTGCTCCCCGCCCGGACGGGACCGGTAGAGAGCGCCCGTGGCGATGTCGGCCCAGGTCCCTTCGGGGAGCCACACCTGCGTCGATCCCATCAGCGTGATCGGGTCGTCGGGATCGGTGATCGGCGCGACGAGGAGCGAGTCGCCGAAGAGGAACTGGCGCGGCACGTCGTAGGCCGCCTGGATCTCGGGATGGTCGTGGTACATCGGGCGCACCAGCGGATCCCCGTGCGCGGCCCGGTGGTTCATGGTGTGCAGGTAGGGCACCAGGCGGTGGCGGAAGCGCAACGCCTCGCCGATCGCCTCCCGGGCCTGCCGCGGGTAGGCCCACGGCTCCTTCTGCAGGAACGGGTTCGACGACGAGTGCAGCCGGTTGATCGGCGAGAACACCCCCAGCTGCATCCAGCGGGTGGTGAGCCGGTCGTCGCGCTCCCCGAACACGTGCCCGCCGACGTCGTGGCTCCACCACCCGTACCCGATGTTGGACGCGGTCGCGGTGAACTCGGGCTGGAAGCGCAGGGAGTCCCACGTGATGAACGTGTCGCCGGAGAACCCGACCGGATACCGATGGCTGCCCGGACCGGCATAGCGGGAGAAGGTCAGGCCGCGGCGCCCGTCCCGTCCGGAGTCGAGGAAGTGCAGGTGGTTGAGCATCCACAGCGGATCGACGCCGGGCACCGACGACAGGTGGCCCTGCTGCCAGTCGATCCACCAGAAGTCCACGCCCTCCGCCTCGAGCGGGTGGTGCAGGACGTCGAAGTAGGCCTCCGTGAACTGCTCGTCGGCGATGTCGAACGGCACGGCGAGATCGGCGGCCGGGTCGACGCCCATCGCCTTGCACATCTCCGCATAGGCGTCCTCGAAGGGCTGCACACCCTCGTGCGGATGCACGTTGAGCGTGACGCGCAGCCCCCGCCGGTGCAGCTCGCGCAGGAACCCGGCGGGATCGGGGAAGAGCGTCGGCTCCCAGGTGTAGCCGGTCCAGCCGGTGCCGTAGCGCTCCGGCACCGACTCCACGCGGTGCCAGTCCATGTCGAGCACCCCGACCGAGAACGGGACGCGCTCGGCGTCGAACCGGTCGAGGAGCTCGAGGTACTCGTCGGCGCTGTAGGCGTGGTAGCGACTCCACCAGTTGCCGAGCGCCCAGCGCGGCAGGACCGGCTGGGCGCCGGACACGGCGTAGAGCCCCCGGATCGCGGCCGGGTAGTCGTGCCCGTAGGCGAACACGTAGACGTCGACCCGACCCGGGACCCGGCCACCGATCCAACCGTCCTCGGTGAACAGGAACGACGCCGAGTCGTCCACGACCGCGATCCCGTCGCGGGACACGATCCCCGGTTCGAGCGGGATGGCGCCGTCGGCCCCGTCGAGGGTGCGTCCGGTGCCGCCGAGGGTCTCCGGCGTCATGCCCCACCGCCACGTCGAGCGGTGGTTGCTCACCCGCCCCCTGACCTGCACCGTCAGGCCTGCGGCGCTGAACGGTTGCATGTCCCACGTCAGGTGCAGGCGCTCGGTGAGGATCTCCAGCCGGGAGTCCGACCGCTGCACCTCGAACGCCGGCGTGGGTAGGTCGCGGTGCACCGCGAACGTGGACGCGCGGTCCTCGAAGCCACCGTCGTCGCTCCACTCGAGGCGGAGCAGACCGTCGAGCAGGACGGTGATCCGCCAGTGGTCACCGGCGAGGACGGACGCCGCCGGAGCGGCCGGGCGGGTGTCGGGCAGGGCGAAGCGGGGAGCAGGCACGCACCCGAGCTTGCCTGATCCCGGCCCGACGGTCAGCTCTTGAGCCAGGCCTCGAACCCCGTCGGGGTGATGATCTCGGGAGTACCGGCCGGGACGAGCGAGGCCTCCTCGACCGCCGTTCCGAAGTACTGCGCGTCGGGGCGGGTCACGACCGTGCGCCCATCGCCCCGAGCAGCCAGCGCGGCGCTCACCAGCTCCACCATCGGACGGCGGTCGGGCCCGGCGATCTCGATGATGCCGTTCACCGGAGCGCCCTCGACCACCCCGACGAGCGCGGCGGAGAGATCGGCGGCAGCGACCGGCTGCGCCAGGGTCTCCGGCAGCGTGACGGTGTCGCCGTCGGTGCCGGCGTCGGCGATGGGACCGAGGAACTCGAAGAACTGGGTCGCCCGGAGGATCGTGTACGGCACACCCGAATCGCGCACCAGCCGCTCCTGGGCCACCTTGGCGCGCAGGTAGCCGGAATCCGGCAGCCCGTCGGCCCCCACGATCGACACGATGACGTGGTGCGCCACCCCGGCGGCCCGCTCGGCGGCCACCTGGTTGGTGGTCGACGTGGTGAAGAAGCGCAGCACGTCGTCGGGCGCGAACGACGGCGAGTTCGTGACGTCGACGACGGCCTGCGCCCCGGTGAACGCCTCGGCGAGCCCGTCGCCGGTCAGCGTGTCCACCCCGGTGGACGGCGCGGCGGCCACCGCCTCGTGCCCCTGCTCGCGCAACCCTTCGACCAGCCCGCGCCCGACCAGCCCGGTGCCCCCGACCACGACGATCTTCATGCCCACTCCTTCAACTCGGACAACTTATGTCCGAGACATTACTCGGACGATGCGTGTCCGAGTCAAGTAGCATGTGCGGGTGAAGATGTCCGGCGGCGTCGAGTGGGCACTGCACTGCTGCGTCGTGCTCACCGTGGCGGCCGAGCCCGTCCCGGCCACCCGGCTCGCCGAGCTGCACGACGTCTCGCCGACCTACCTCGCGAAGCAGCTCCAGACCCTCTCCCGGGCCGGGCTGATCCGGTCCGTGCAGGGCAAGGCGGGCGGCTACACCCTCACCCGCACCCCCGGATCGATCACGGTGCTGGACGTCGTCGAGGCGATCGAGGGGCCGGAGCCGACGTTCACCTGCACGGAGATCCGCCAGCGCGGCCCGCTCGCGACCCCGACAGAGCAGTGCACAGCACCATGCCCGGTCGCCCGCGTGATGATCGCGGGCGACCGGGCATGGCGCGCATCGCTGCGCGGCGTCACGATCGCGGACCTCGCCGCCGACGTGGCACAGGTCTCGGGGGCCGATGCACTGCCGCGCGTCGCGGCCTGGATGGCCGGCGGCCGATAGCTATACGCGAGCGCTGTCTGCAACGGCAGGCGCGCGCTTCGCGAGGGCGGCGTCGACGCTCCACCGACCGGCGCCGACCGCGCCGAGCGTGATCGCGAGCGCGGCGATCACCGCGACGAGCTCGAACCCGCCGGACGCGGCGAAGACGCCATTGCTGGCGTGCACGAAGAGGAACGCGCCGAGCATGTCCAGCAGCACCAGCACCGCCACGATCGAGGTGGCCGCACCGGCGATGAGCAGCGCGCCACCGACGGTCTCCACGACGGCGGCGTAGATCGCGGCGACCGGCGCGCCGGGCACACCCATCTTCTCGAAGGCGGCCGCGGTGCCACCGATGCCGTTGCTGAGGAACTTCTGCAGGCCGTGCGCGACCAGAACGATGCCGAGCACGACGCGCGCCACGAGGAGCACCGCGTCGCGGACGGCAGGGGAAGGGGGACTGAAGAGCACGGAAGCCTCCGAATGGGGGAACACGGACCATTCCGACTGTGGCAGCCCTGCCTTCACAGTGACAGGTGAACGCTCAACAAGTGGCGAAGGTCATGCGCCGAACGGCCGTTGACGACTGTCCAGGATGACAACTACGGTTTCCGGGCCAGGGTTTCCACCGCGGAGCCCGCAGCGTGCTGAACAAGTACATAGCGGACAAAGCAGTGAACCACCCGTGTGTGTTCGTCCACGGGGCCCGGCGCTCCGCCACGCGGCAGTCATCGCATGGACCGCGCCGCGGATCCGTTCACCACGCAGGCT
The DNA here is from genome assembly GCA_963727745.1 of uncultured Actinomycetota bacterium. Taxonomy (GTDB): domain Bacteria; phylum Actinomycetota; class Actinomycetes; order Mycobacteriales; family Pseudonocardiaceae; genus Pseudonocardia. Next base: position 694,518 of record CAVSHL010000013.1, on the reverse strand, counting down.
CAGGCCGCGCCGTGAACACGTCCCCAATCACCATCGGCGACCAGGATCCGTCATGCCCCCCGCAGAATCATCTGCACCTGATGTGTCGTACGTGTCCAGCCACATCCACGTCGACGGGCCGATCCCCGGCCCACACTCCCTACTGACCGTCACCTCCGTCGCGCACGCGGCGGACGGCGACCCGATCGGTACGTTCACCGCGAACGTACGGGAACTGCCCGGCGCCAGCCTGCATCCCGATGCCCTCCGCTCCTGGAGGCACCGGGCCGACGACTGGCTCTGCACCCGCCGCGGCAGCCGCCCACCCGCCCAGGCGATGACCGCCTACGCCGGATGGATCTCCGATCTGCCCGGCGAGAAGGTCTTCGTCACCGACCCCGATGAACCCGACTACCTGTTCCTCTGCTGGTACCTCCAGCGCTTCGCCGGGCACTGGCCCTACGCCCGCACGAGCACCGAGGCACCGCTGGGCACGCTCGTCCCGGCCGGGCTCTGCCCGCTCGCCGGCTGCCGACAGGCCTCGAACCTGAGCCCCCTGCAGGCACCGGCACTCGCAGGAGCCGGCTAGCTCTGCTGACCGACCAGGGACTCGACGGCCGGCGCGCACCCCGCGCGCCGGCCGTCGTCGTGTCCGCATCCGTGCCACCATCTGACCGGTGATATCGGATGACGAGCGGATCGCTCTGTTCCTCGACTACGAGAACCTCGCGATCGGCGCCCGCGAGGGCCTCGGCGTGAGCCCGTTCGACTTCGGACCGGTCGCCGACGCCCTCGCCGAGCGCGGCCGCGTCGTGGCCCGGCGGGCCTACGCCGACTGGTCGTCGTTCGATCCCGACCGGCGCCTGCTCGCCCGCGCGCAGGTCGAGCTGATCGAGATCCCGCAGCGGATCGGCGGCTCCCGCAAGAACGCCGCCGACATCAAGATGGCCGTCGACGCAGTCGAGATGGCGTTCGAGCGCCCGTTCGTCACCACGTTCGCGATCGGCACCGGCGACTCCGACTTCACCCCACTCGTGCACAAGCTGCGCGAGCTCGACAAGCGCGTCATCGGCATCGGAGTGCAGTCCTCCACCTCGCAGCTGCTGCCGCCGGCCTGCGACGAGTTCCTGTTCTACGACCGGTTGCCCGGCGTCGAGCGGGCACCGGCGAAGCAGCCGGCCATCGCCGCCGTCGCCGACACCCCGGTCACCGCGGTCGCGGCCGAGCAGGAGGACGGCGACGTCGGCAAGCTCGTCGCCTCCACGCTCGCCGGGCTGTCCCGGCACGCCGACGGGCCCGTACTCGCGTCCCGCCTCAAGCGCGCGATCCTCCGCAAGGACCCCACGTTCGACGAGGCCGACCACGGCTTCCGGGCCTTCGGCGAGCTGCTGCGCCACCTCGCCGACGAGCGCGTCGTCGCCGTGAACGCCGGCACCGCACACGGCGATCCCGAGGTCTCGTTCCCCGAGGACAGCGGTGAGGACGAGGCGTTCCGGCTGCTCGTCGAGGTCGTCGGCGGGCTGGGCGCCACCCCGCTGTCGGGGCTGAAGGACAAGCTGCGCAAGCGCAGCCCCGAGTTCAGCGAGAAGCGCTACGGCTACAACACCTTCTCGGCGTTCACCAAGGCAGCGCGCACCCGCGGCCTCGTCACCATGGACTGGGACGACGCCACGGGCGACTACCGGATCGCCGTCAAGAGCTAGCGCTCACGCCGCGGCCGGCCACCGCACCGGCCACGCCCGCCACGACCGTCAGGCCGGCCAGCAGGATCGTCACGATCCCGAGACCGCCGATCAGCAGGCCCACCAGCGCCGACGTGACGCCGACGGCCAGCCCGGTGCGGGCGATCGCGGCACCGGAGGCGTTGCGGGTGACGTAGCGGGCGCCGGCCGCGGTCAGCAGGATCGCGAACACACCGGCAAGCGGGCCGAGGAAGCCGAGCGGGAGGACGAGGAAGGCGAGGTCGTCCACCAGCTGCGCCCCGATGCCGGCGACGATCACCGGAGCGGCGGGCACCTTGGCTGAAGCATTGTGGGGCGCGATGGGCTGGATCGTCATGCCGTCGAGCATCCTGCGCGCATCGACTCGGGACCTCAGGGATGCCCCGGAACCGACCCCTGGTACTGCATCGCGCCGACCGCGTTGCCGTCCGGGTCGGCGAGCCACGCCAGCGTGCCGACGCCCTCGATCGTCGTCGGCTCCATGAGCACCCGGCCGCCCCGGCCGCCCGAGTGGTGGCGTGCACGTCGTCGGCGGCGAAGGTGCACTCGAACCCCCTGGTCGGGACATCGAGGAGGTCACGGCGCTGCTGGAGAGCGCCCTGCACGTCGGCGGGGCCGGAGTCGAGCTGGAAGAACCCCGGCGGGCCCCACGGCGTGCAGTGGAGATCGAATCCGGCGCAGACTGTCGCAGATGTGACAGCTCTCGGACGACGATCTGCTGGCCCGCAGCTACGCCGTCACCCAGCCTCCGAGCGCGGTCGTGCTGCCGGGCGCGCCGGGCTGGGACCAGCTGCTGCACGCCTCGAGCGGGGTGCTGCGCGTCGAGCACGGCGACGCCGTGTGGGTCGTGCCGCCCGACCGCGCGTTGTGGCTCCCCGATGGCACCCGGCCCCGGATCGTCATGCACGGCCACGTCGGCGTGCGCACGCTCTACCTGCGCTCGCCCGGCCCGTTCCCGTCCGGCCCGGTGGCGCTGGAGGTGTCACCGCTGCTGCACGAGCTGCTCCTGCACGCCGTGCGTAGCTGCCCGCTGCTCCGCGACGAGCCCGCGCACCGCCGGATCGTCGACATGGTCGGCGATCTCCTCGCGGTCGCGCCGGAGGCGGCCGTCGCTCTGCCCCGACCCGGCGATCCGCGAGCCGCCGCCCTCGCCGACGCGCTCGCGGCCGACCCGGGGACGTCCACGTCGCTGGACCGGCTGGCTGCCGGCGTCGGCGCGAGTCGCCGCACGCTGGAACGACTCTTCGCCGCCGACACGGGCGTCACCGAGGTCGCCGTCGCCGTCGGCTACGCCACGCCCAGCGCGTTCACCGCGATGTTCCGCGCCCAGCTCGGCGCGCCACCCACGCGCTACCTCGGCGGCCGGGGTCCCGCACGAGGCCTGCAACACTGATCCACATGCCGCTGACACCCGGCGCGAACCTGCCCGTGCCCACCGTGGCCCTGCGCGCCGAACTGAGCTGGCAACCCGGTCCCGACACCCCCGAGATCGACGTGTCGGCGCTGCTCCTCGGCCCGTCCGGCACGGTCCGCGACGACGCCGATCTCGTCTTCTACAACCAGCCCCGGCACCTGTCCGGCGCGGTCCGCCAGTCCGGCGACGCGATCGAGATCGATCTCCCGGACGTCGAGCCCGAGATCGACCGGATCGCGCTCGCCGCCTCTGCCGACGGGGGCACGTTCGGCCAGGTCGACGGGCTCGTCCTGCAGCTCGTCGACACGGGCGGCGTCGTCGTCGCCGAGTTCCCGATGACCGCCACCACCGAGACCGCGCTCGTCGGCGGCGAGCTCTACCGGCGGGGCGAGGGCTGGAAGTTCCGCGCCGTCGGGCAGGGCTACGACTCCGGGCTCGCCGGCCTCGCCACCGACTTCGGCATCGCGGTGGACGACGAGCCCGAACCCGTCGAGCCACCCGAGCCCGTCGCAGCACCCCAACCCATCGCACCACTCGAGCCGCCGACCGTCATGCTGCCCCGGCCGTCGCCCGTCGCGGCGCCGCCCGTCCCGGAACTGTCGGAGTGGCCCGCGCACCTGGCGCCGCTGCCGTTCGCCCAGCAGGCCGCACCCGTGGACCAGCGGCTCGAGGCGCGGAAGGCGCTGGTCGCAGCCACGCTGGCCCGCCAGGGCGCGACCGAGGTGCGCGCCCGGGTGGTCCTCGTGCTCGACGCGTCGGGCTCGATGTCGCTCTCCTACGTCGACGGCGTCGTCGCGCGCATCGTCGAACGGGTCGCGGCCATCGCCGCGCAGCTCGACATCGGCGTCATGCCGGTGTGGAAGTTCGCCGACACGGTCGCGCGGCTGCCCGACCTGCACGTCGACCAGCTCCGCAACTGGGTCGGCGGGCTCGACTACCACGGCGTCGGCCTGCAGAACGACGAGCCGGCGGCGATCCGCGCGGTGCTGGAGCACGTCGCGTCGCACAACGATCCGACGCTCGTCCTCTTCTTCGCCGACGGCGACGTTCGGCGCAACACCCAGACCAGCATCGCGCTGCGCGCAGCCGCGTCGAAGCCCGTGTTCTGGCAGTTCGTGGGACTCGGCCCGGCCGACTTCACCCGGTTCGCGAAGCTCGACACGATGAAGATCCGCAAGGTCGACAACTGCGGCTTCGCGGCACTCCGCGACCCCGACCGGATCCCCGACGACCGGTTCTACGACCTGCTGCTCGCGGAGTTCCCGCGCTGGCTGGCCGCCGCCCGCGCGAAGGGGATCGTCTAGTCCAGGTCGCCGTGGCGCATCAGCTGGCGACCGGCCTCGGTGATCGATCCCGACAGCGACGGGTACACCGAGAACGTGTACGCGAGATCGTCCACGGTCAGCCCGTTCTGCACGGCCAGCGCGATGGGCAGGATCAGCTCGCTCGCCACCGGAGCGACCACCACGCCACCGATCACCACACCTGTGGCCGGGCGGCAGAACAGCTTCACGAAGCCTCGGCGCAGCCCCTGCATCTTGGCGCGCGGGTTCGTCGACAGCGGCATCATGATCGTGCGTGCCGGCACCTCGCCGGCGTCGATCGCGCGCTGGCTGATGCCCACGGTCGCGATCTCCGGGCGGGTGAACACCGCCGCCGCAACCGTCTTCAGCTTGATCGGCGCCACCCCCTCGCCGAGCGCGTGCCACATCGCGATCCGGCCCTGCATGGCGGCCACCGACGCGAGCATCAGCACCCCCGTGCAGTCGCCGGCGGCGTAGATGCCCGGCACGCTCGTGCGCGAGACCCGGTCGACCGGGATGAAGCCACCGCGACCGATGTCGATGCCGACCGACTCCAGCGCCAGATCGGCCGTGTTCGGCACCGAACCGACCGTCATCAACGCGTGCGTGCCGGTGACCGTGCGGCCGTCGGCCAGTGTCACCACGACGCCGTCCCCGTCGCGGCGCACCGACTCGGCGCGCGCCTGCGCGAGGATCTCCACCCCGCGGGACGCGAACACGTCCTCCAGCACGGCCGCGGCGTCGGCGTCCTCGCCGGGCAGCACGCGGTCGCGGCTGGACACCAGCGTGACGCGCGAGCCCATCTCCACGTACGCCGACACGAACTCGGCACCCGTCACCCCGGAACCCACGACCACCAGGTGCTCGGGCAGTTCCTGCAGGTCGTAGAGCTGGCGCCAGGTGAGGATCCGCTCGCCGTCGGGCTTCGCGTCGTCGAGGATGCGCGGCGTGGCACCCGTCGCGATCAGGACGACGTCGGCGGGCAGCGCCTCGGTCGACCCGTCGGCCAGCCGGGCCACCACCGTGTGCGGCGCCCGGTCCGACGCCTCGTCGCTGAAGGCTGCCGACCCCAGCAGGATCCGCACACCCTCCCGCTCGACGCGCGCCCGCACGTCCGCCGACTGGGCCCGCGCGAGGACCTTCACCCGCTCGTTCACCACCGGCAGGTCCACCCCGATGGCCTGGCGGTCGGCGGTCAGGCCCAGATCGGGCGCGCGGTGCAGATCGACCCGCACCCCGGCCGAGGAAATCAACGTCTTCGACGGGACGCAGTCGTCCAGCACGCACGCGCCACCCATGCCGTCACGCTCGACGACGGTGACGTCACTTCCGTGCTGCGCAGCTACCAGCGCCGCCTCATAGCCGGCCGGGCCACCGCCCATGATCACGATGCGGGTCACCCACATACCCTACGCATCGGATCGAGCACTACCCTGTAGCGGTGCCGCTGTACGCCGCCTACGGGTCGAACATGGATCCGGCGCAGATGAAGGAACGTGCCCCGCACTCGCCGATGGCGGGCACGGGGTGGCTCTCGGGCTGGCGACTGACCTTCGGCGGGGCCGACTTCGCCTGGGAAGGCGCCCTCTCCACCGTCGTCGAGGACCCCGACTCGCAGGTCTTCGTCGTCCTCTACGACATCACCGACACCGACGCCGCCCAGCTCGACCGCTGGGAAGGCGGCGAACTCGGGCTGCACAAGAAGCTCCGCCTCCGCGTCCACACGCTCGAAGGCGACGTGCTGGCCTGGATCTACGTGCTCGACGACTACGAAGGCGGCCTCCCCAGCCCCCGCTACCTGGGCGTACTGGCGGACGCGGCAGAGCAGGCCGGCGCCCCGGACGACTACGTCCAGGCCCTGCGCAACCGCCCGAGCGACTAACCCACCACCCGCCGCGCCCCCGCGAGTTGGCCATCCCGACAGGGCGAGTTGGCCGGTACCGCCGGTCACCAGGTGTAGCCGCGGCGGGCGAACGCAGCCCGCAGCTCCCGGTGGAACCGGGTCGGGTTTCCGAGATCGGGCTTGTCCGCCCGGACGACGATCCAGTCGCGCCCGTGCAGATCGTCCTGACGGGCTCGGTCTACCTCCCCTCGTCCGACGTGCGCGGCGTAGCCGTCGTACTCGACGGCGATCCGCAGCGATGGCCACGCCAGATCGAGCACGTACACGAGCACACCGTCGAGACCGATGAGCTTCCAGTTCACCTCGGGGATGGGGAAGCCTGCGTCGTACAGGCCCCATCGGAGCCAGCTCTCCGCGGGCGACCGTGAATGCGGCGAGGCCAGGTCGAGCAGGAGTGCGCCCGCTACCGTCCCGCGTGGGTCCTGCCGGGTGCGGATCTTCTCCGCGATGCGCTTGCGCACGATCTCGTGATCGTCACCGGACAGCTTGAGGACCTCGTCGGCGAGGGCTAGGCCGGCCGCCGGCCGTCCCGAGCAGAGCAGGTCCGACGTGACGCGGTCGAGCGCCAGCACCCGTAGTCCGTCGATCTCGACGATGTCGTCGGTGTAGAACCCGATGTGCCGAACCACCAGGCCGGGCCGCTTCTTCAGGATGTGCTCGGGCCGAACGACGATGTGCACGTCGGCCGACTCGATCGATCGACATCCGTGCAGTGCAGCCGCCGTCGGTCCGCAAAGCGCAGCGTCCGTACCAGCGAGCAGCTGTGCGGCCGCAGCGCGCGTCCAGAGCTCGCTCCAGGATCCGTGCTCGACGACAACACCCGTCCAGAGCGTGCGCAGCTCGCCGCGGGCGATGGCGGACGCGACCGCCCATCGTCCGATCTGGGATTCAAGCTCGAGCCGACGATGGGCGGCGTGGAGGCCCGGTGGACGCGATTTCATGCAGTCCACGGTCACGCACATGAGCCAGACGCGAGGTCGAACCAGGAAACCTGTGGATAACCGCCTGAGCTGGAGACAACTCCGGCTGACGAGCTGGCCGACTCACCCTGTTGAGATGGCCAACTCGCCCTGTTGAGATGGCCAACTCGGGTGGGTGGGTGTCAGTCCGTCAGGGCTGTGAGGGCTGCGTTCGTCAGGATCCTGGCGCCGAAGGGGAGGGCGCGTTCGTCCAGTTCGAAGGTGGGCTGGTGGATGTCCTTCATCGGGGCACCCTCGCCCTGCCAGACGCCCAGGCGGGCCATGGCGCCGGGCACCCGCTCGAGGTACCAGGCGAAGTCCTCGCCGCCGGACGACTGCTCGGTGCTGGTGCTGGCGTCGGGGCCGAGGATGGAGGCGGCGGACTCGGCGAGCATGCGCGAGCTGGCCTCGTCGTTGACGACGGGAGGGACGCCGCGGGTGTAGTTCAGCTCGTACCCGACGCCGTACGGCGCGAGGACGGACTCGACGATCGACCGGACGCGGCCCTCGAGCTCGCCCCAGGTGTGCCGGTCCGCGGTGCGCAGGGTGCCGCGGAGCACGCCGTGCTGCGGGATCGCGTTGGCGGCCTCGCCGGCCTGCGCTGCACCCCAGACGAGGACGGTGCCGGAGCGCGGGTCGACCTGGCGGGTGAGCAGCAAGGGCAGCTGGGTGATGAGCCCGCCCATGGCCTCGACGAGGTCGGCGGTGAGGTGCGGGCGGGCGGTGTGCCCGCCCGGCGAGGTGAGCTCGACCTCGATGATGTCGCACGCCGACGTGATCGGGCCGACGCGGGTGCCGAGCTTGCCGACCTCAAGCCGGGGGTCGCAGTGCAGCGCGAAGATGCGCTGGACGCCTTCGAGTGCGCCGTCGGCGAGCATGTCGAGCGCGCCGCCGGGCTGCACCTCCTCGGCCGGCTGGAAGATGAGCCGGACGCGGCCGGGCAGTGCGGGCGCGGAGGCGAGTGCGAGGCCGGCACCGAGCAGCATGGCGGTGTGCGCGTCGTGACCGCAGGCGTGCATGACGCCGGCGACGGTCGACGCGTACGGCAGGTTGGTGTCCTCCTGCAGCGGGAGCGCGTCGAGGTCGGCGCGCAGGGCGACGCAGCGATCGCCGTAGCCGACGTCGCAGACGAGGCCGGTGCCGCCGGGCAGCGTGCGGGGCTCGAGGCCGACCGCCATCAGCTCGCGCGCGACGAGCGCGGTGGTGCGGTGCTCGGCGCGGCCGAGCTCCGGGTGTGCGTGGAGGGTGCGCCGCCAGGCAACGATGTCGTTGCGGTGCGCGGACAGCCATGCGTCGAGCCACGTGGGCCCGCTGCCGGCGCCCAGGTCGGCGACGGTCGCGGCGCCGGACGCCACGAGATCGGTGTGCGCTTCGAGCAAGGTCACCGCTTTCTACCCCCCGCGGCAGGCACTGCTGTGCTGTCGTGCATCTCCCAATGGTGCTCACCCGGACGGCGGTGTACCAACCGGAAGCGGCTCCCTCGCGGGTTTCGGCGCCGAGGGGTGGCTGATCTGCTGCGGGCGGGCGTACCTGCCGCGACGAGCGGTGGAGCGGGGTAGCACGTTCGGTGTCTGCGACCGTTCGTCGCGCCCGAGCGGTGCAACCGGGGGGTCAACCGCGTTCGGTGATCGGTGGCTGGTCAGAATGGGTGGCGTGTCGAAGGCCGGTGCCCATGACGAGCCGCAGCGGCGGATCGGTGGTCGCTACCGCCTGTCCGCTCAGCTGGGCAGCGGCGCCATGGGCACGGTCTGGGCCGGTTACGACGAGGTCCTGCAGCGCCGGGTGGCGGTGAAGGAGCTGAAGGTGCCGCCGGGTGTGCCCACCCAGGAGGCCCTCGACATGCGCGAACGCATCATGCGCGAGGCGCGGGCGCTGGGCGGGTTGTCGCACCCGAACGTCATCACGGTCTTCGACGTGGTGGACGTCAACGGCGAGCCGCTGGTGGTGATGGAGCTCGTCCCGTCGAAGAACCTGGCCGAGCTCATCGGCGAGCAGGGCGCGCTGGACGTCCGCCAGGCGGCGGTGGTCGGGTTCGCGACGGCGGGCGGGCTCCGCGCGGCGCACCGGGCCGGCATCACCCACCGCGACGTGAAGCCGGGCAACGTGCTGATCGGCGACGACGGCCGGATCAAGCTGACCGACTTCGGCATCGCCCGCAACGTCGCCGACGCCCCCATGACCAGCGCGGGCCTGGTGCTCGGCTCGCCCGCCTACATCGCGCCGGAGGTGGCGGCCGGGCAGGCGGTCACGCCGGCGGCGGACCTGTGGGGGCTGGGCGCCACGCTGTTCGCCGCGGTGGAGGGCCGCCCGCCCTACGACGTGCACGGCGATCCGGTGTCCACGATCACCGAGGTGGTCGACGGGGAGGTGCCGCGGCCGCGCGGGTCGGGTCCGCTGCAGGACGTCATCGCCGCGCTGATGGTGAAGGTCCCGGACGACCGGATGCCGCTGGAGCAGGTGCGGCTGCGGCTGCGGCCGCTCCTGGACGACCCGGACGATCCGTCGTACCCCGCCTCCGCGGACGCGCCGACGCTGGCGTCGGCGATCCAGCTGCCGGCGCAGTCGAGCCGTCCGGCGCCGCGGGCGGTGACGGCGTCGCAGGCGGCCCCGCTGGCCTCGGCGTCGGCTGCGCCGCTGGCGGCGGCTCCCGGCCCGTTGCCGGGCGCCTCGCTGGCTCCCTCGCCGGGTCCGCTGCCGGGCGCGTTCGGCACGACGGGCACCCCGCGTTCGCTGATGTCGGCACCGCGCCCGGAGCCGCGTTCGTCGACGGGTCGCTCGATCGCGCTCGTGCTGGCCGGGGCGCTGGTGGTGCTGGCCGGTTTCGCCGCCGGCTGGACGGTGGTGCGGGCGGCGGGCGGCCAGTCGCCGCTGACCACGCTGAACGTCACCCGCGCATCGGTGGTGGCGGCGGACCACAAGGACCAGAAGCTCGGGTTCGTCGTCCCCGTGCCCACCGGGTGGATCCAGTACCGCGATGAACCGGTCGGCGCCCCGCCGACGATCACCTACGTCTCCCCCGACAGCAGCGAGGCGCTGAGCGTCTCCCCCGCGCCCGACAGGCCTACCGCGGTCAGGGCGGAGGGCTCGGAGAACGCGCCGGTCACCGCCGTCGACGGGGTGCCGGGTGCAACCGATCTGTCCTGGTCGTCGGGATCCCGCACGTCGTGGCGACGGGTGGTGCCGGCCGGGCCCGATCAGGGGCCGCAGACGTTCTGGACGATCACGTTGACCGTGCCGGAGGCGGCCGCCGGCTCGGCGTCGCACGCGTTGTTCGACCGGCTCGCCGACGGGTTCAAGCCGCCGCCGGCGGCGTGAGGTCCTGGCGTCAGTCCAGGGCCGGCGGAAAGCCGATGCGGGCGACCGACGGTGAGGCGGCCTGCACCAGACGGCGGGTGTTCTGTTCGGCCACACCCTTTCGACCCGGCCGGCGCTGCCGAGGAACGGGTGCGCCGCGTTCAATAGGCTGCGCCGCATGAACGTTCCCGATCCCGCACCGGACGCCGCGGCCGCCGCGGCCGCGATCGCCGAGGCCACCGGGCTCGACCGCCACGACATGGCCGTCGTGCTCGGTTCGGGCTGGCGCCCTGCCGCGGACGAGATCGGCACCGCCGGGCACGAGCTGGCGATGGCCGACCTGCCCGGGTTCCTGCCCCCGATCGTCGCCGGGCACGGCGGCACGATCCGCTCGGTGCGGGTCGGGGACCGCGCCGTGCTGGTCCTGCTGGGCCGCACGCACCTCTACGAGGGCCGTGGGGTGGACGCGGTGGTGCACGGGGTGCGCACCGCGGCTGCGGCCGGCTGCCGCACCGTGGTGCTGACGAACGCGGCCGGCGGGCTGCGCGAGGGCATGGCTGTCGGGGATCCGGTGCTGATCTCCGACCACCTGAACCTGACGGCGCGCTCACCGCTGGTGGGCCCGCGCTTCGTCGACCTGACCGACCTGTACTCACCCGCGCTGCGGAAGACGGCGCAGGAGATCGACCCCACGCTTGCCGAGGGCGTCTACGCGGGGCTGCCGGGCCCGCACTTCGAGACGCCCGCGGAGATCCGCATGTTGCGCGGACTGGGTTCCGATCTGGTGGGCATGTCGACGGTGCTGGAGGCGATCGCAGCGCGCGCCGAGGGCGTCGGCGTGCTGGGGTTGTCGCTGGTGACGAACCTGGCCGCGGGCATGACGGGCGAGCCGCTGAACCACCAGGAGGTGCTGGAGGCAGGTGCCGCGGCGGCCGGCCGGATGGGTGGGCTGCTGCGCGAGCTGGTCGCCCGCTCATGACGCTCGCCCCCGCGCTGCGCGACGCGGCGATGCGCTGGATCGCCGATGACCCGGACCCCGCGACCCGCGACGAGCTGATGAAGGTCCTGGCTTCCGCTATGGGCCGCACGCCAGGTGCCGAGGAGGAGCTGGCCGAGCGCATGGCCGGCCAGCTGCGGTTCGGCACGGCCGGCCTGCGCGGGGTGGTGCGGGCCGGGCCCGCGGGCATGAACGTGGCCGTCGTGCGCCGGGCGACGGCCGGGTTGGCGGCGTGGCTGGCGCGCGGAGGAACGCGCGGCACGGTGGTCGTCGGGCGCGACGCGCGGCACGGCTCGGCGGCGTTCGCCGAGGCCGCGGCCGGGGTGCTCGCCGCAGCGGGCTTCACGGTGCGGGTGCTGCCCGGGCCGCTGCCCACGCCCGTGCTGGCGTTCGCGGTGCAGGAGCTGGGCGCCGTGGCCGGGGTGCAGGTCACGGCCTCGCACAACCCGCCGGCCGACAACGGCTACAAGGTCTACCTGGCCGACGGCGCACAGCTCGCGCCGCCGTCGGACGCGGAGATCGAGGCGGCGATCACCGCTGCTCCGGCCGCGGTGTCGGTGCCGGTCGCGCCCGGCGCGACGACCGTCGACGTCACCGACGCCTACCTGCAACGCGTGGCCCGGCTGCCCCGCGGCAGCGCGCGGACGCTGCGGATCGCGCTCACGCCGATGCACGGCGTGGGCGGGGAGACCGCGGTGCACGCGCTCGCCCGCGCGGGGTTCACCGATGTGCACGTGGTCGCGAGCCAGGCCGTCCCGGACCCGGACTTCCCCACCGTCACCTTCCCGAACCCGGAGGAGCCGGGCGCCACCGACGCCCTGCTCGCGCTGGCGACCGAGGTCGGCGCGGACCTGGCCGTCGCCCTTGATCCGGACGCCGACCGGTGCGCGCTGGGCGTTCCGACCCCCCCGCGGAGCGCAGGCGGAGCGGGCATCGGCACGGACGGCTGGCGGATGCTCTCCGGCGACGAGACGGGCGCCCTGCTCGGCGACCACCTGCTGCGCACCGGCACGTACACCGATCCGCTGGTGGCGACGACGGTCGTGTCGTCGTCGATGCTGGCACCGATCGCGGAGAGCCACGGCGCCCGCTACGCCGAGACGCTGACGGGCTTCAAGTGGATCGTCCGCGGCGGCCCCGGCCTGGTCTTCGGATACGAGGAGGCGCTCGGCTACTGCGTCGATCCCGACACCGTGCGGGACAAGGACGGCATGGCCGCCGCGGTCGTCGCCGCCGACCTGGCGGCCGGGCTCAAGGCCGAGGATCGGACCCTGCAAGACCGCCTCGACGAGCTCGCCGTCGCGCACGGCGTGCACCTGACCGCCGGGGTGTCGCTGCGCATGGAGCCGACCGCGCGGGACGCGGCGGTGGCGCGGCTGCAGTCGGCGCCGCCGGCCGGCTGGACAGTCGAGCGCCCGGCCCCGGACGTGCTGCGGCTGCGCCGGCCCGGCGAGCGGCTGGTGATCCGCCCGTCGGGCACGGAGCCGAAGCTGAAGGCGTACCTGGAGGTCGTGGAGCCGGTGCCGGAGGCGATTGGGCTCGAGGCGGCGCGCAAGGCGGCGACGACGCGGCTGGACGCCCTGCGCACAGAGGTGGAGCGCCTGCTGCACGGTTGACGGCAAGGGTGTGTCAGCAAAGCCACTTTCAGGACGGATTCGGTCCTGAAAGTGGCTTTGCTGACATCTGGACCCCGGGACGACCGCGCTAGTGCCGCGCCGAGAGGTACCGCGCGATCTCGCGGTCGAACATCCGGGCCACCAGGTCGTAACCCGACGAGTTGGGATGCAGCCCGTCGGCGACGTTGCCCCTGGCCAGCAGGCTCGACGTGTCGTCGAACGTGACCGGCCGGCCCTGCGCGCGCAGCGCGGCCACCAGTGCAGCAGCGCGCGTGGTGAACTCCGCCTTCGCCGGCTGCTTGGCGGTCATCGGGGCCCACACACCGGCGACGACGACGTACGGGTCGGGTCGGCCGTCCTCGGCGTTCCAGATAGCGGTGAGGAGCTTCTGCAGCCGGACGGCGACCTCGGCCCCGCTCGCGCCGCGGATCAGGTCGTTCGTGCCGACGTGCAGCAGCACGACGTCGGGGTGCGTGGCGGCGATCCAGCCGGGGGTCGACGGGAGGATCTCCGGGATGATCGTGCCGCCGTGGCCCTCGTGGTCGCGGTCGTGCATCCACGCGGGCCCCTGCTGCTGCGAGCCGACGAAGTCGAACGTCACTCCGTCGTCGGTGAGCATGCGTTCCAGGTAGCCGCGGTAGCCGCCCGTCTCCGGGCTGCGCGCACCGACGGTGCTGGACGCGCCCAGCGGCATGATCTTCAGCGGGCGCCCTGCCGAACCGGCCTGCGCGGCCACCGGCAACGGCGCCGGCGCGGGCAGCGGCTCGGCCGCGACCCAGCCCGCCATCAGCACAGCGGCGCAGGCCGTCCAGACGAGCGCGCGCACCACCCAGCGCGGCCGGGGCCGCCTGGCATGCTCCGGGACGTGGCCCGTCTCCTGATCGTGCACCACACCCCCTCCCCCGCCACCGCCGAGCTGCTCGACGCCGTGGTGCGCGGGGCGAGCGACCCCGACATCATCGGTGTGGAGATCGTCCGAAGGGCCGCTCTCGTTTCTACCGCAGCCGATCTGCTGGCCGCCGACGGCGTCGTTCTGGGCACGCCGGCCAACATCGGCTACATGTCGGGCGCGTTGAAGCACTGGTTCGACACGATCTACTACGTGGTCGCGGACGACACCCGCGGGTTGCCGTTCGGGTTGTGGGTGCACGGCAACCTCGACGTCAGCGGCGCGGTGAACGCCGTCGGCTCGATCGTCGGCGGGTTGGGCTGGACACAGGTCGCGCCGACCGTCGAGGTGCTCGGGCAGCCGGACCGGGACGCCCGCGAACGGTGCTACGAGCTCGGCGCCACGGTCGCGGCGACCGTCGCGCCCGACTGACGATCATCCACGGGTTATGGTGCGCTGATGGCCCGGGCCAAGGTCCACGACGGTGCACTGCGGGACCGCCTCCTGCGCCGCGCAGGCGACATCGTGTCGGCCAGCGGTGTCGAGGCGCTCTCGCTGCGCACGCTCGCCCGCGCCTGCGAGACCTCCACCACCGCCGTCTACGCCTTGTTCGGCGGCAAGGACGGGCTGGTCACGGCGTTGTTCGACGAGGCGTTCGCGCGGCTGGCCCACCACCTGGACGCGGTGCCGCGCGGGGTCGACGCGCTGGAGGACCTGGTGCGGGTCGGGTTGGCCTACCGGGCCAGCGCGCTCACCGAGCCGCACCTGTTCGCGTTGATGTTCGGCGGTCGCACCGGCCTGCCGAGCGCAGCGGCGGCCCGCACAGCGACGGGCACCGCGCTCGGCCCGTTGCGGATGGCGGTGCAGCGCGCCGTCGACGAGCGGTTGCTGCGGCCCGACACCGATCCGGCGACCGCGTCGATCACCCTGTGGACCACGGTGCACGGCTGGGCGACCCTGCAGCTGCGCGGCTTCCTGCCGCCGGGTGCCGACGGTCGGTTGGAGTCCGCGCTGCGGGCGGTGTTGGACGGATGGCGTGCACGATGAGCTCACGCCCGAAGCGACGCGGCGGAGCCGCTGAGGAGACCAGATGACCCGGCTGCACGCCTTCACCGACGACGCGCTCGGTGACCACGACGCCGTCGCGCTGGCCGGGGAGCTGCGCCGCGGCTCGGTGTCGGTCGCCGAGGTGCGGGCGGCGGTCGCGGCCCGTGCCGCCGCCGTCGAGCCGGTGCTGCGCGGCATCCAGGTCGATCGACTCACCGAGCCGGTCCGCGGAGCCGCGGACGGGCCGCTGGCCGGGGTGCCGACGTTCGTGAAGGACAACACCGACGTCCGGGGCTGGCCCACCGGCAACGGTTCGTCCGCCTACGTGCCGGGGCCCGCGCCCGCGCACGGCCCGGTGACGCGACAGATCCTCGCGACCGGCGTGGACGTGCTCGGCAAGTCGCGGATGCCGGAGTTCGGGCTCAACGCGAGCACCGAGTTCGCCGTCGCCGAACCGACCGTCAACCCGTGGAACACGGGCTACTCCTGCGGCGCCTCCTCCGGTGGCGCGGCCGCACTCGTCGCTGCCGGGGTGGTGCCCATCGCGCACGCCAACGACGGCGGCGGCTCGATCCGCATCCCGGCCGCGGCGTGCGGGCTCGTCGGGCTCAAGCCGGGCCGGGGCCGGATGGTCGCCAACCCCAACGGCAGCCGGATGCCGATCAACATCGTCACCGACGGGGTGGTGAGCCGCTCGGTGCGGGACACCGCGGTGTTCCTCGCCGCCGCCGACCGCTACCGCCGCGATCCCGCGCACCCGCCACTGGGACTCGTGGAGGGCCCCGCGGCACGACGGCTGCGCATCGGCCTGGTGCTCGACTCGCCCACCGGTGCCACCGTCGACGCCGACACCCGCGCCACCGTCGAGGAGACCGCGCGGGCGCTGGAGAAGCTCGGCCACGAGGTCGAACCGACCACGATCGACATCAGCCCGCGCTTCGTCGAGGACTTCGTGGACTACTGGGGCATGCTTGCGGCCACCGTCGCACTCGGCGGCCGGTTCGCGTTCGGCCGCACGTTCCAGGCCGCCGCACTCGACCCGTTCACCCACGGCCTGATCGACCACTACAAGCGGGCGGCCCGGCGCACCCCGGCATTCCTGCGCAGGCTGGCCAGGGTGCGGCACGACTACGCCGCCCTGTTCACCCGCCACGACGTGCTGCTCTCGCCCGTGCTCGCCCACGTCACGCCGGAGCTGGGCTGGCTGCGGCCCACCGTGCCGTTCGACCAGCTGCTGCGCCGGCTCACCGACTACGTCGCCTTCACCCCGCTCAACAACGTGGCCGGCTCACCGGCGATGTCGCTGCCCGTCGGGACCTCGGCGAACGGCCTGCCGATCGGGGCGCACCTGTCGGTCGCGCACGGCGACGAGCGCACGTTGCTGGAGCTGGCCTACGCGCTGGAGGCCGACCGGCCGTGGCGCCGGATCCAGGAAGCGTGAATCAGCAGGGCTCGACGGCTGCCGAGACCTCGGCCAGGAACGGCTCGACGTCCTCGCACCACCGGGAGCTGACGACGAGGTCCCGCGCGGGATCGACCCAGAGCAGGTGCCGCCCGCCGTTGCCGCGCGCGCAGCGGCCGGTCGCCGGAGCTGCCGGCCAGACCGAGAGATCGTCGTTGAGCCACCACGAGAGTCCGTAGTTCGGTTTCACCGCGCACGGCGCCCACATCTCCCGCACCCACTCCGGGGACACCGCCCCGCCGCGCCGGCATAGCTGCCCGATCAGCGCCAGGTCGCGGGCGCTGATCACGAGGCCGCCGCCCCAGTGCGCTCCGCCCGACACGACGGGCACGGTGGCGCCGTCGATCTCGGTCACGGAGTTCGTGTAGCCGTGCCATGACCACGTCGAGGACGCACCGATCGGCGCCATGATCCGCTCCCGGAGCACGTCGGCGAGCCCGCGACGCAGCAGCACCGTCAGCGCGAGCGCGCTCAGGTTCACCCGCACGTCGTTGTAGGCCCAGCCCGCGCCCGGCGGGCCGCCGGGCGACTCGGTGCCCTCCCGCCTGCTCTGCGCGTCGACCGACGTCGGCTTGCCCCAGAGCTCGCCCTCCCATTGGCTGGTCTGGTCGAGCAGGTGCCGCCAGGTGATCGCCCGCCCGTGGGCGCCGGCCAGCTGCGGCAGCGGCACGGACGTGCCGACCGGCTCGTCGAGCCGCAGCAGGCCGTCGTCGAAGGCGATCCCTGCCACCAGCGCGAGCACGCTCTTCGTCGCGCTGAACGCCATCTCCGGGCGCTCCGGGTCGCCCCAGGACGCGATCACCGTGCCGTGCCGCAGCACGACGCCGCTCGATCCACCGCCGTCCACGAGCGGCCCGAGCACCCCGCGGTGCGACGTGTCGGCGACCTGCGCGGCGAGGTAGGTCGCCATGTCGTCGATGCCCGCCACGACCCGCTTCTCGTGGGCCCGCACCGCGGCGGCCAGCGCCGCCGCGTCCACGCCGTCGAACGGTTCGCTCACACGGCGCCGAACTGGCGATCCCCCGCATCGCCGAGCCCGGGGACGATGTACGCCGAATCGTTCAGGCGCTCGTCGATGCTCGCCGTCACGACGCGGACGGGCAGGTCGCTCTTCTCCAGGTGCGTGATGCCCTCCGGGGCGGCGAGCACGCAGATCGACGTGACGTCGGTGGCGCCGCGGTCGGTGAGCAGCCGGATGGTGTGCACCATCGAGCCGCCGGTGGCGAGCATCGGGTCGAGCACGAAGACGGGCCGGCCGGCGAGCGACTCCGGCAGCGACTCCATGTACGGCGTCGGCTGGTGGGTCTCCTCGTCGCGGGCGAGCCCGACGAACCCCATCTGCGCCTCGGGCATCAATGCCTGGGCCGCGTCCACCATGCCCAGACCCGCCCGCAGCACCGGCACCAGCAGGGGCGGGTTCGCCAGGCGGTAGCCCGTGGTCCGGGCGACCGGGGTGTGCAGCGGCGCCGTGGCCACAGGTGCGTCCCGGGTCGCCTCGTAGATCAACATCAGGGTCAGGTCACGCAGCGCCGCGCGGAAGGTGGCGTTGTCCGTGCGCGCGTCGCGCATCGTGGACAGGCGGGCCTTGGCGAGCGGGTGATCGACGACGCGGACGTCCATGGACCGAACCGTAGAGGACCGCCACGCGGACGCGCCGCACCCAGCACCTGCCGTAGGCCCGGATCCACCGGGCGCCACCGCGACACGGCCGGGCGGCCCAACTTCGGCCCCGATGGCTAACGGCACTTCCGAACCTCCCGACGAGCGGGCGTGCGGCCCCCCCGACCGCACGACACGCCCTGTCCCGGCTCCCCACCGGACAGGCGGACACCCGGAAGGACTCCCGTGAACACAGCGTTGCGTCGTGGGCTCGTCACCGCCGCAGTCTCCGGAGGATTCGTCCTCCTCGGCACCGGCATCGCCCACGCCGACCAGACCGAACCCGCTGATCCTCCGACCGATCCCGGCACCGCCACCCAGGCCGACGACGAGGCTCCGGTCAAGCCCACCGCAGACCAGCACGTCGTCGAGGACGGCAAGACCATCGTCGCGCGGACCGCCATGCCCACCACCGTCGCCGACGGCACGCAGGCCAAGGGGCAGGACCACGGTCGCCAGCAGGACAGGTCGACGCAGCGTGGGCCGGGCAACGACAACGGCGGCACGCACCCCAACAACGGCAACCACGGCAACGGCAACCACGGCAACGGCGTCGGCAACGGAGCCACCACCACTGCTCCCGGCGGCACGACCACCACCACGCCGGGACAGGGTGGCCACAACGGCAACGGCCCGCGCCACGACGGCCCCACCCGCGGCAACGGTCCCACCCGCGACCACGACGGCCCCACCCGCGGCAACGGTCCCACCCGCGACCACGACGGCCCCACCCGCGGCAACGGTCCCACCCGCGACCACGACGGCCCCAACCGCGGCAATGGTCCCACCCGCGACCACGACGGCCCCAACCGCGGCAACGGTCCCACCCGCGACCACGACGGCCCCGCCCGCGGCAACGGCCCGACGCGCGGCGACCACGGCCCGACCCGGGGCGACAACGGCCCGCGCGACCGGGACCGGGACCACGACTGCGACGGGCGCGACGGGCGCGACGGGCGCGACGGGCGCGACAACGACCGCGATGCTCGCCACCACCGCCACAGCGACCGGGACCGGGACGGGCGCGACCGCCACGACCACCGCAGCGGCGACCGGGACGGCCGCCACGGCGACCGCCACGACCGGGACCACGACCGCGACGGGCGCGACCGCTCGGATCGTCAGGACCACCGCACGGGCGACCGGGACGGGCGAGGCCACGACCGCGACGGCCGCGATCGCGACCACCGCAGCGACCACCGCCACGGCGACCGCAACGACCGGTCCGACCGCAACCACCGCCACGGCGACCGGGACGGCCGCCACCACGACGGGCGCCACCACGACAAGCGCCATGACGGGCGTGACCACGACCGCCGCGACAACGACCGGCGCGACAACGACCGGCGCGACAACGACCGGCGCGACAACGACCGGCGCGACAACGACCGGCGCGACAACGACCGGCGCGACAACGACCGGCGCGACAACGACCGGCGCGACAACGACCGGCGCGACAACGACCGGCGCGACAACGACCGGCGCGACAACGACCGGCGCGACAACGACCGGCGCGACAACGACCGGCGCGACAACGACCGGCGCGACAACGACCGGCGCGACAACGACCGGCGCGACAACGACCGGCGCGACAACGACCGGCGCGACAACGACCGGCGCGACAACGACCGGCGCGACAACGACCGGCGCGACAACGACCGGCGCGACAACGACCGGCGCGACAACGACCGGCGGCACGACCGCGATCACCGCCCGTCGACCCCTGTCCAGCACCCCGGGCGCCTGAACTTCGGCCCGGGCGGGCTGCCGGACCTGATCGACCGGATCCTGCACGACGTCCTCGCCCAGCACGATCCCCGCGTGCCGCAGCAGAGGACGTCCAGCCCGGTCTGATCAGCCGGGCACCGGCCCGCCCCGCCGCGACCCCGGGGCGGGCCGGTCTCTCCGCTGATCTCTCTGCGCAGGACGCCCGGTGTCGTCAGCCCGCCGTGGCCCGCTCGCGGGTGTCGTACACCGCGCGCGCGGCGGCGATCTCGTTCTGGTGCTGCTCGGTCCACACGACGAGCGCCTGCACGGTCCGGTGCAGGGTCGCACCCAGCGGGGTGAGGGCGTAGTCCACCCGCGGCGGCACCACGGGGTGCACCGTGCGGGCGACGAGCCCGTCCCGCTCCAGCTGCCGCAACGTGACCGTGAGCATCCGCTGGCTCACCCCGTCGATCGCGCGCTTCAGCTCCGTGAAGCGCATGGTGCGTTCCTCGAGCAGCGCGATGGCGAACAGCGACCACTTGTCGGCGATGCGGTCGAGGATCTGGCGAACCTCGCAGTCCGCGCGGGTGTCCCACTGGTGGGCGTCCCACGGGTCGGTTCCCGTGCAGTACGTCGGTTCCTCCGAAGTGCCTTCTTCCACGACGGTCGATGGTGACAGATCATGTGGTCAGTTACCAGAAGGAACCGACTTTGGGGGAACCGTGCCCGTGTCCGTGACCGCACCCGATCGACAGCTGCGCCGATGGGGCGTGCTGATCGTGCTGTGCGGAGCGATCTTCCTCGAGGGGATCGACGTCTCGATGATGGGTGTGGCGCTGCCGGCGATGCGCGCCGAGCTCGGCCTCAGCACCGCCGAGCTGCAGTGGGTGGTGAGCGGCTACGTGCTCGGCTACGGCGGGTTCGTGCTGCTCGGCGGTCGCGCGGCCGACCTGCTGGGCAGACGGCGGATGTTCCTCGGCTGGCTCGTCGTCTTCCTGGCCTTCTCCGGCCTCGGCGGGCTCGCCACCGAGTCCTGGATGCTCATCGTGGCCCGGTTCGCCACCGGGATCGCCGCGGCGTTCCTGAGCCCCGCCGGCCTCTCGATCATCCTGACGCTGTTCGCGCAGGGCGCCGAGCGCAACCGCGCCATGCTCGTCTACGCCGGCATCGGCGCCGGCGGCTTCTCGCTGGGCATGGTGGCCGGTGGGCTGCTGACCGCGCTGGGCTGGCGCTGGGTGTTCTTCGCGCCGGTGCTGCTGGCCGCCGCCCTGCTCGTCGCCGCGATCGCGCTGCTGCCCCGCGACACCCCGGCATCGACACGGCTGCGGGACCTCGACCTGACCGGCGCCGCCGCCCTGACGGCGGGGATGCTCGTGCTGGTGGTCGGCATCGTGCACGCGCCGGACGTCCCGATCCTCAGCACGGTCGGCACCCTCGCGGCCGCCGGCGCGCTGCTGACCGCGTTCGTGCTCGTCGAGCGGCGGTCCGCCGCACCGCTGATCCGGCTGGGCATCCTGCGCAACGCCGCGCTCGTGCGCGCCAACCTCGGCGCCGCGGCACTGGTCGGGCCGATGATCGGCTTCCAGTTCGTCGCCGTGCTCTACCTGCAGGAGCTGCGCGGCTGGACGTCCGTCGAGACCGGCCTGGCGCTGGCCATCGCGGGACTCGACGCCGTTCTGGCCCCGACGCTGACCCCACTGCTCGTGCGCAAGTTCGGCGTACTGCCGGTCGCGGCGACCGGCATGCTCGCCGCCGTCGGTTCCTACCTGGCCTTCGCCCCGCTGCGGCCCGACTGGGGGTTCGTCGACGTCATCCCGTCGATGGTGCTGCTCGGCATTGCCTTCACCCTCGCCTACGGGCCGTTGACGATCGCCGCCACCGACGGCACCGCGGCGAACGAGGAGGGGCTGGCGAGCGCGCTGCTCACGATGTCGTTCCAGTTCGGCGCCGCGATCGGGCTCGCGGTCGTGACCGCGGCCGTGGTCGCCGCC
This sequence comes from uncultured Actinomycetota bacterium, assembly GCA_963727745.1. GTDB lineage: Bacteria > Actinomycetota > Actinomycetes > Mycobacteriales > Pseudonocardiaceae > Pseudonocardia. The sequence continues at coordinate 672,576 of CAVSHL010000013.1, read as the reverse complement.
GACACGACGCTCACGGTCGACGCCCTGCGCACCGGCCTGTGGGTCGCGATCGGCGGCGCAGTGCTCGGCGCCGTGGTGGTGGCGAGCGGCATCCGGCGCCGGGTCCCGGCCTCCACGTAATCCGCGGCCGTGTCAGCAAAGCCACTTTCGGGACGGATTCCGTCCTGAAAGTGGCTTTGCTGACGTTCCCGGCCCTACGACGGGAGCAGGAACTTCACGATCTCCGCGGCCAGTGCCGGGCCGGCGTCCTCCTGGAGGAAGTGCCCGGCACCGGTGATCGTCGGGTGCTCGCGGCCCACGGCCCCGGGCAGCGCCTGCAGCAGCGGGAGCATGGGGGCGGTGATCGGGTCGCCGTCGCTGAACGCGCAGAGCAGCGGCACGTCGAGCCGGCGCAGCACCTCCCACGCGGCCCGGTTGGGGACGGTCGCGGGGTCGTCGGGCCGGGTCGGCACGATCGTCGGCATGGCCCGCGGAGCGGCCTTGAACGACTCGTCGGGGAACGGGGCGTCGTAGGCCGCGAGCTCCGCCGGGGTGAGCGGCACCCGACAGCCCGACCGCACCAGCCGCGCGACGTCGAGCACCTCGGCGGTCTCGACGGCGCGGCGGAACCGCCACCACACCTCCGGCATGTCCCGATCGCCTGTGGGCAGGCCGGTGTTGGCGGCGACGCAGGCCGCGAAGCGCTCGGGGTGCTCGGCGAGCAGGCGCAACCCGATCAGCCCGCCCCAGTCCTGCCCGACGACGGTGACGCCGCGCAGGTCCAGCACGTCGAAGGCGAAGGCGCGCACCCACTCGACGTGCCGCGCGTAGCTGTGGTCGCCCGGCTCGGCGGGCTTGTCGGAGCGCCCGAAGCCGACGAGGTCGGGGGCGATGGCGCGCAGCCCGGCATCCGCGAGCACGGGCAGCATCGTCCGGTAGAGGAACGACCAGGTGGGCTCGCCGTGCAGCAGCAGGACGGGCGGCCCGTCGACGGGCCCGTCCGCGACCCACGCGATGCGCACGCTGCCGCCGTCGGGATCGGGGACGTCGGCGTACTCGGGGGCGTAGGGGAAGTCGGGCAGATCGTCGAACCGCTCGTCGGGGGTGCGGAGGGTGCGCATCGCGCGATCCTCGCAGCCGCGCGCCGACCGCACCCGTTGATCACCTACCGCGATCACCGGCTCCTGCAACGGATCTCGGTCGGATCGGCTGCCCGACGGCGCGGACGGACCCGCCAGCAGCCCCCGGACCACCCGTCGAGCACTCCGTCACGATGATCACGATGAGTGCTGGAACGGCCACAGATCTCGCACTTTAGCGCCGAAACTGAACGGAACGTCCGGCGATGAGCACATCTGGTGACCGCTGAGATCTTTCACCCTGACCCGAACGGGTGGTCTGCCACAAACACTGTGACGCCGGAGGGCCCGCCGACGCTGTACTACATGACCAGGAGGTGATCCGGTGCCGGAGAACTCGACATCCGACGAGGCGACGCTCGTTGCCGCGGCGGAGAAGCTCACGCAATGCGACGGATACGTCGTCCTCGCTGTAGACCCACAGACCGGCGAGGTCGACGCTCACGGGCCCTTCGACGGGCTCACCGCCACGATCAAAGCTGATCAACTGCGCCGCGACTTCGATCGCGGTGGACTGGAAGATGTGACCGTCGGCGTCGTCCGGCTCCATTCGGCCTGACAGTTCCATCTCGGCCCGCCAGGCTGAGCCCCCTACCTCAGTTCGGTGTCGGGCTTAGACTCGATCCTCGTGACGAGCACCGTTCCCGCTCCCCGGCCCACCGCTGACGCCGTGCCCCGGAGTGACGGCGTTCAGGTGGGCACCGACGAGCGCTCCCTGCGGCGGTTCCTCCACGGGCTGCCGGGCGTCGACCGGGTCGGCCTCGAACGTCGGTCGGCCACGCTGGCGACCCGCAGCATCAAGGCGGCCAGCAAGCGGCAGGCCATCGACCTGGCGATCTCGATGATCGACCTGACCACGCTCGAGGGTGCCGACACCCGGGGCAAGGTCGCCGCGCTCTGCGCGCAGGCCCGTCGCCCCGATCCCGAGTACCCCGACGTGCCGTCGGTCGCGGCGGTCTGCGTCTACCCCGATCTCGCCGGCTTCGCCGTGGAACGGCTGAAGGGCAGCACGGTCGGCGTGGCGGCGGTGGCCACCGCGTTCCCGGCCGGACGGTCGTCGCGCGAGGTGAAGCTCGCCGACACCCGCCTCGCCGTCGACGCCGGCGCGCGCGAGATCGACATGGTGATCGACCGCGGCGCGTTCCTCACCGGCCGCTACGCGGAGGTCTACGAGGAGATCGCGGCGGTCAAGGAGGCGTGCGGGAGCGCGCACCTCAAGGTGATCCTCGAGACCGGCGAGCTGGCCGGCTACGACGACGTGCGGCGCGCGTCCTGGCTCGCGCTGCTGGCCGGCGGAGACGTGATCAAGACGTCGACCGGCAAGATCAGCCCGGCGGCCACCCTGCCCGTCGTGCAGGTGATGCTGCAGGCCGTGCGCGACTGGCACCGGCTCACCGGTGAGTACCGCGGGGTGAAGGCCGCCGGCGGCATCCGCGCGGCGAAGGACGCGATCCGCCACCTGGTGGCCGTCAACGAGGTCGCGGGGCCGGCGTGGCTCACCCCCGACCTGTTCCGGTTCGGGGCCTCCTCCTTGCTCAACGATCTTCTGCGGCAGCGCCGCTTCCAGCTCACCGGCCACTACGTGGGCGCCGACCACATCGGGAGTGCCTGAGATGGACTGGACCTACGCCCCGGCTCCCGAGAACGCCGCGATCGCGAACCTGCAACCGACCTACCGCCCGTTCATCGACGGGGAGTTCGTCGACGGCGGCGGCGAGCCGCTCAAGACGATCAACCCGGCCACCGAGGAGGTGCTGGCCGAGGTCGGCACGGCCTCCCCGGCCGACGTCGAGCGCGCCACCGCGGCTGCCCGCCGGGCCTACGACCAGGTGTGGGGCCCGATGCCGGGCGCCGAGCGCGCCAAGTACGTCTACCGGATCGCGCGGATCATGGCCGAGCGCTCCCGCGAGCTGGCCGTGCTGGAGACGCTCGACAACGGCAAGCCGATCCGCGAGTCCCGCGACGTCGACATCCCCACCGCGTCGGCGCACCTGTTCCACCACGCCGGCTGGGCCGACAAGCTGGAGTACGCGGGCCTGGGTCCGGCGCCGAAGCCCGTCGGAGTGGTCGGCGCGGTGATCCCGTGGAACTTCCCGCTGCTCATGGCGGCGTGGAAGGTGGCGCCGGCGCTGGCGTGCGGCAACACCATCGTGCTCAAACCGGCCGAGACCACCCCGCTCACGGCGCTGGTGCTGGCCGAGATCGCCGCCGAGGCGGGCCTCCCGCCCGGCGTGCTGAACGTGCTGCCCGGGGCCGGTGAGACGGGCGCCGCAGTCGTCGGGGCGGAGGTCGACAAGGTCGCGTTCACCGGTTCCACGGACGTCGGCCGGGAGATCCAGCGCCGGCTCGCGGGCACCGGCCGGCGGCTCACCCTGGAGCTGGGCGGCAAGGCCGCCAACGTCGTGTACGCCGACGCTGCGCTCGACCAGGCCGTCGACGGCGTGGTGGACGGGATCTTCTTCAACCAGGGCCACGTCTGCTGCGCGGGTTCGCGGCTGCTCGTGCAGGAGTCGATCGCCGAGGAGTTCGCCGAGCTGCTGCACGCGCGCATCGAGACGCTGCGCATCGGTGATCCGCTGGACAAGAACACCGACGTCGGCGCGATCAACTCCCGCGCCCAGCTCGACCGGATCGTCGATCTGGCCGCGTCCGGCGACGACGAGGGCGCGCAGCGCTGGACGAGCTCCTGCCCGCTGCCCGAGCGCGGCCTGTTCTTCCCGCCGACGGTGTTCGAGGGCGTCGAGCAGACCATGCGGATCGCCCGTGAGGAGATCTTCGGGCCGGTGCTGTCGGTGCTGACCTTCCGCACGCCGGAGGAGGCCGTCGCGAAGGCCAACAACACGCCCTACGGCCTCTCGGCCGGCGTCTGGACCGAGAAGGGCGCCAAGGCGCTCTGGACGGCCCAGCGCCTGCGCGCGGGCGTGGTGTGGACCAACACCTTCAACCGGTTCGACCCGGCCAGCCCGTTCGGCGGGTACCGGGAGTCCGGGTTCGGCCGCGAGGGCGGCCGGGTCGGCCTGTCGGCCTACCTGAACGCCTGATGGCCCGAACGCCGACGGCTCAGCGCCGCCGGCTGTAGCTGCGCCGCGTCGATCCCACCCCTGCGAGGTGCAGAGCGACGCACAGCAACCCGGCGATGATCAGCACCTGCGCCGTGATGACCGCGAGACTGATCGAGAACAGCTGGAAGATCAGGGCGATGCCGAACAGGATGGCAGCGATGAGGGCGGTCACGTGGACTCCTTGATGGGTGCGCGGGATCACAAGGATGCGGCTCGCAGCCGTTGATCGCCGAGCCTGATGTCGTACCGTGACCCGCGCCGCCAGGATGTGCGCATGACCGATCTCCAGCACGTCGTGCAACCGGATGGTGTTGCGCCCGGCAACGGCTACAGCCATGTGGTGAGCGGGCGCGGCCGGCTCGTCTTCGTGTCGGGCCAGCTGGCCGTCGACGAGCGCGGCGAGTTGGTCGGTGCGGGCGATCCGGCGGCCCAGGCGACCCAGGTGTTCGCGAACCTCGGCCGCTGCCTCGCCGCTGCCGGGGCCACGTTCGCCGACGTCGTGAAGCTGACCATCTTCCTCACCGACACTGCCCACCTGCCCGCCGTGCGCGCGGCCCGCGACGCGGTGCTCGACACCCAGCGCCGGCCGGCGAGCTCGGCCGTCGTGGTCGCGGGGCTCGTCCTGCCGGACTGCCTGCTGGAGATCGAGGCGTACGCGCTGGTCGACGACTGATTTCTCGTCATTCCGACGGGAAGGCTGCCGCGAACGCGTGGTGGTCGGCGTAGTCGCGGGACTCGACGATCTGCCCGTCCCGCACCCGCAGTACGAAGATGTTGCGGACGGCGAAGTCGCGGTCCGTCGCGGTGTTGCGGCCGCGGTAGCCGAACTCGCCGATGACGACCTCGGGATCGGCGGTCTCGTGGACGACGAGCCCCTCGGCACGCATCTCCAGCGGCAGCTCCGCCGCGGCGGTGAAGTGCGCACGCAGCGCCTCCCGGCCGCGCAGAGGCGGCGTGCCACTCATCGGATGCGTCACGACGGTGTCGATCGCGTACAGATCGGGCAGCGTCTCCCAACGCTTGCCGGTCACGCCGTCGATCACGCGGACGAGCACGTCGCGAGGAGCTAGTATCGGAGTCATGACTCCGGATAATCGGAGTCGTGACTCCAGTTGTCAACCGGGGGGTGCCGTGCGAGCCGATGCACGCCGCAACCGCGAGCGGCTCCTCGACGCCGCAGACGCGGTGTTCGCCGAATCCGGCCCCGACACCTCCACCGAGGAGGTGGCCCGGCGGGCAGGCGTCGGGATCGGCACGGTGTTCCGGCACTTCCCGACCAAGGAACTGCTGCTCGAAGCGGTGCTGGTGGCGCGACTGGAGCGGCTCGCTATCCGCGCCGCCGAGCTGGCCGATGCTCCCGACCCAGGACCCGCGTTCTTCGCCCTCATCGACGCCCTCGTCGAGCTGGCCGGCGCCAAGCAGACCCTCTCCGAGGCGCTCGCCGGCGCCGGAGTGGACGTCGCTGCGACCGCCGCGCCGGTCAAGCAGCAGCTGCGCACCGCCGCGACCACGCTCCTGCGCAGAGCCCAGCAGGCCGGCGCCGTCCGCCCCGACGTGAGCGGTGACGAGCTGATGGCGCTGCTGGTCGGCATCGCCCGCACCGCGGAACAGACCGCGCACGACCCGGTGCTGCAGGCCCGGGTGACGGGACTGCTGACCGACGGTTTGCGGATCGCGTGAGGTGGACGTGGTGGGGGTTCTCGGTGCGCAGAACCCCCACCACGTCGATCTCGCGCGAGACGATCCTTGCGCCGGCAGCAGGTGCAGGCGTGCGATCGCACGGTAGATTTCCAGAAAGCGCGTGAGCACCCCCACCGACGCCCGCGTCACGGTCGCGAAGACGTACAAGCTCTACGTCGGCGGCGCGTTCCCCCGCTCGGAGTCGGGCCGCAGCTACCCCGTGCACAACGCGAAGGGGGCGCTGCTCGCGCACGCCGCGCAGGCCTCCCGGAAGGACGTGCGCGACGCGGTCGCGGCGGCGGTGGCCGCGGGCAAGGGTTGGGCGGGCGCCACCGGCTACAACCGGGGGCAGGTGCTCTACCGCGTCGCGGAGATGATGCAGGCCCGGCACGACCAGTTCGCCGACGACGTCGTCGCGGCGGAAGGGGTCGGCCGGCGCAAGGCCACCACGCTCGTCGACGCCGCGATCGACCGCTGGGTCTGGTACGCGGGCTGGACCGACAAGCTGGCGAGCGTGCTCGGCTCGGTGAACTCCGTGGCCGGACCGTTCATCAACTTCTCCACCCCGGAGCCGACGGGAGTGGTGGCGGTGCTGGCTCCGCAGGAGTCGGCGCTGCTGGGGCTCGTGGACGTGCTCGCGCCCGCGCTCGCGGCGGGTTGCACGGCGGTGGTGGTCTCGTCGAAGGAGCGGCCGCTGCCGGCGATCGGGCTGGCCGAGGTGCTCGCGACCTCGGATGTGCCCGCCGGGGTGGCGAACCTGCTCACCGGCAGCGCGGCCGAGCTGGGGCCGTGGCTCGCCGCCCATGAGGACGTCGCCGCGATCGACCTGGTCGGCGCGCCGGAGGAGTCGGCGGCGGCGCTGGAGGAGGCCGCTGCGGCGTCGGTGAAGCGGGTGCTGGCGCGCCCGTCCGTCGAGCCGGATCCCACTGCCGTCCCGTCGTTGGCGCGGCTGCGCACCTACTGCGAGATCAAGACAGTCTGGCACCCGATCGGTCACTAGAGAGGGCCGACTACGCTGGTCCGCCGTGGCCAGCGACATCGTCCCGATCCAGCTCTCCCTGACCGAGGGCGACCTCGTCACCCTGTGGGCGCCGCGGTGGCGCGAGGACGGCGAGGAGTGGGAAGCCTTCCTCGGCGACGACGACAATCTGTTCGCGTTTCCCGAGGTCACCCAGCTTGCGGCGTTCGTGCGCACCGCCAAGGGGCACGACCTGCTCGACCACCCGTCGTGGTCGGTGGTGCCGGACCTCGGCGTCGACGAGCTCGTCCCCGAGGACACCCGCAGCTACGACATCATCGGTGTGCCGGAGGTGGTCGCCGAGGATCCCGACACCTGGACGATCGGGGAGCTGTCGGAGATCACCGACATGCTGCGCTCGATCGCGGAGGTCTGCGAGCTCGACGCGATCGACGAGGTGCTGGGTGCCGCGCCCGCGTTCGGGATGCTGCACCAGGGCACGCTGCCGTTCGCGGGGCGCGAGGGTGCGCGGCTGTGGGCCCAGCTGGTGAACGTGGTCGCCAAGCGGTGGGACGAGGTCGTCGACGCGCTGGACGGGATCGTCCGCACACCGGAGGTCGACGCGGCCGCACTGGCGACCGCGGTCAAGGAGCAGGCAGCGCTGCAGGTCGCGGTCGCCGATGCCGATTCGACGGCCGAGGCCGACGAGGACACCGACACCGATGACGACGACGCGGAGCAGGGCCCGGCGCACGCGCTGCCCGAGGCGGACCGGCCCCCGACCTTCTGGGAGGAGGTCGGCATCGACCCGATCCGCATCGCCACCGACTCCGCCAGCTACCTGTCGCTGCGCTGCTACCTCAACGACAAGGCCGTCTTCCTCGGCAGCGGCGGCAAGATCGACGTGTTCTCCAGCGATCGCGCGCTGCTGCGCTGGATCGCCGACGAGGCCGACGACACGCACGCGCTGAACGCCGCCTCGACCTGGCCGGAGGTCGTCGAGGGGGCCGCGTCGGGCGAGCTCGAGGTGCACGTCGAGGAGATGAACGACTACTCGCTGGCGGGGCTGACGGCCGACATCGCCGACGGCACCCTCGACGTCGACGCCGGCCAGCTGGAGCTGGCGTGCGAGCTGCTCACCGACGTGGGCGACTGGGTGGGCAACGACGACGCCCGGGCAGCACTGGCGGAGTCGCAGCCGCTGGGGTGGCTCGTGTCGTTCCTGGTGCGGCCCAACCCGACGCGGCTGGCGCCGAGCCCGCCGTTCACGGCGGAGGCGAAGCGGTTCCGTGAGCTGACCGACGACCTGGTCGCCCGCCTGCGCACGCACTGAGGCTCGCCCTGGTGTTGCCCCGCGCCGCTACGTCGTGAGACCGGCCTCGCGGGCCAGCAGACCGAGCTGGGTGCGGTTGCTGGCCCCCACCTTGTCGAGCGCCCGGGAGACGTACCCCTTCACGGTGGCCTCGGTGAGGAACAGCCGCTTCGCCACCTCGGCGTTCGAGCAGCCCTCCCCGAGCAGCGCCACCACCTCCCGCTCGCGGTCGGTCAACGGCTCCAGCCGCGCCGCGGCCCGCCGGCGCGCCGACGCCTGCGACGCCGAGCGGCCCACCAGCCGCTGCGCCGCCGACCGCGACAGCACGGTGTGCCCCTGCGCGGCCACCCGCACCAGCCCCACCAGCTCGTCCGGTGGCGTGGACTTGAGCAGGTAGCCGGCCGCGCCGGCGCGCAGCGCGCGATGGACGTGCTCGTCGCCGTCGAACGTGGTCAGCGCCACGACGGGCGGCGCGTCCGGTCGGGCGGCGATCCTGGAGATGGCGGTGACGCCGTCGACCCCCGGCATGCGCAGGTCCATCAGCACGAGGTCGGGCCGGAAGCGCAGGACCGCCTCGACGGCCTCGGCGCCGTCGGACGCGGTCGCGAGCACCTCGATGCCCTCGGCGGCCCCGAGGATGGTGGACAGGTGCGAGCACACCATCGGTTCGTCGTCGACGACCAGCACGGTGATGACCGCTTCGGGGTTCGTCATGCCGGCACCACCGGCAGCTGCGCCTGCACCCGGAAGCCACCGCCGGCGAGTGCCCCGGCCTGCAGCTCGCCGCCCAGCAGCTCGACCCGCTCGCGCAGGCCGTGCAGCCCCCGGCCGGAGCCGGAAGCGGCCAACGCCGCGTCGACCGGCGCGGTCGGTGCGGTGTTCTCCACCAGCACCGTCACCTCGTCGTGTGAGTAGCGAACGTCCACGCAGACCTCTCCCCCCGGCGCATGCTTGTGCACGTTCGTCAGCGCCTCCTGGACCACCCGGTGCGCGGTGCGTGCCACCGCGGCCGGCACGTCGCCGTCGTCGCCGCTGCGGTGCAGCCGCACGACCACCCCGGCAGCCACGGACGAGTCGACGAGCTCGGTCAGGTCGAACGCGGGTGCGGCCGGCCCGACGGCCGGCGAGGCGCCTTCGCGTTCGCCGCCGAACACGCCCACGATGCCACGGAGCTCGTCGAGCGCCTGCCGGCCGGCCTCACGCAGCCCGGCCGCGGCGGCGCGGGTGGCGGGATCCGTCGCCGTGACCTCTAGCGCACCGGCCTGCAGCACCATCAGGCTCACCCGGTGGGTGACCACGTCGTGCATCTCGGCGGCGAGCCGGGCCCGCTCCTGTGCACGGCCCTCCTCGACGGCGCGGGCGGCCTTCTCGCGCAGGCCGGCGAGCAGCTCGGACCTGGCGGCGAAGTAGCGGGCGATCAGCGCCGGTACAACGGTGTAGAGCAGCCCGAGCGGGATCGTGTCCCACGCCGGGGTCCACGGCCTGGTGGCCAGCAGCGCCAGCACGACCGTCACCACCCAGGTCGCCCGGCGCCGCGGGAACCGGCTCCACAGCGTGTAGATCAGCGCGCCGACCGTGCCGAGCGTCAACGGGTCGCCGGTCAGCACCGGCGTGGGCACGAGCAAACCCGGCGCGACCAGCTCCGACACCTGGATGACGAACGAGCCGGCCACCACCAGGCCGGCCACGACGAACGGGTAGCGCGGGATCGCGAGCAGCGCGACGTCGAGCACGAGCCGCAGCACCAGCCCGGCTTCCGGTCCCCACGCACCGGTCGTGCGCGACCCCAGCAGGTAGACCAGCAGGTCGACGGCGGCGAAGAACCCCGCGTAGGAGACGACGAGGATCACCGCCCCGACCCGTCGCCAGTTCCGCACGATCGTCACGGTAGCCCGGACGGCAGGGGCGGGGCAGGCTCTGGAGACGGACCCGGCACCTACTTCCGTAGCACCGGCGCACGACGTGAGCGGCTGCCGTCGGGGCAGGTCAGCAGGGTTCCATCCAGATCATGACGACCCTCGCCCGCAGCAGTGCCCCGCCGGAGGCGACGCCGGCGTTCGCCCGCAACCCGGTGCTCGCCGTCGCCGCCGTCGTCGCCGCGGTGCTGGCGGTGGCGAGCGGCCGCGGCTCGTACTTCTTCGACGAGCTCTACTTCCTGATGGCCGGCCGCGAGCACCTGGCGTGGGGCTCCTTCGACCAGCCGCCGCTGATCCCGGCGCTCGCCGCGGCCCTCGACGGGATGGCGCCGGGCTCGCTGCTGGTGTTCCGGCTGCCGGTCACGCTCGGCGGCGCGGCGATGGTGGTGCTGGCGGCCGCGATCGCCAGGGAACTGGGTGGTCGCCGCGGGCCGCAGGTGCTGGCAGCCGCCGCGGTGGCGGTGTCGGCGGTGTCGATATCGAGCCACTGGCTCGCCACCTACACGCTCGACCCGCTGTGGTGGACGCTGATCATCTGGCTGGTGGCGCGCTGGGCGCGGGTCCGCGACGATCGGCTGCTGCTCGTCGCCGGCGTCGTGACCGGGCTGTCGCTGAACACGAAGTTCCTGGTCCCGGCGCTGTGGGTCGGGATGCTGGTCGCCGTCGCGCTGTGCGGGCCGCGAGAGCTGCTGCGCCGTCCGGCGTTGTGGATCGGCGGGCTGATCGCCGTCGCGATGACCGTTCCGACGCTGCTCTGGCAGGCCGCCAACGGCTGGCCGTACCTGCAGATGACCGACGTCGTCCGGGCCGAGTTCGACGGGCCGATCGGGTTCGCCGTCGGCGCCGCGATGTCGTTCGGGCTGCTGGGGCTGCTGCTCGCGGTGATCGGGTTGGCGCGGGCGGCCCGGCCTCGCCACCCGGCCGCCTGGCTCGCCGTGACCGGGATGCTCGTGATCGCGGCGATCCTCGGGCTGCACGGCCGCGCGTACTACGTGCAGTCGCTCGTACCCGCGCTGGTGGCGCTGGGCGCGGTGGAGCTCGACCGGTGGGCCGCCGGGCGCGCCCGGATCACGCGCACCGTCATCGGGTCGATCACCGGCGTCGTCTCCGCGGCGGTCGTGGCGGTCACGCTGCCGGTCCTGCCCCAGCCCGTCATCGACGCCGCACCGGGCCTGCCCGCGCACGCGATGCAGGCGGGCGAGCAGCTGATGCTGCCCGCCGCCGACGCCGGAGCGGCGGCGTGGTCCGCCGTCCCGGCCGCGGACCGCGCCCACACCGCCGTCATGGCGCAGATCTACCCGCTCGCCGCCGCCGTCGAGAGCCGCGGCGTGCCGACGTGGAGCCCGCACCGCGGGTACGGCTACTTCGCACCGCCGCCGGAAACCGCGACGGACGTGCTGTGGCTGGGCTTCGACGCACCCGAGCCTGCGCTGGTCGAGCACTTCACGACGTGCACGCAGCAGCCCGGTGACGGCCTGCAGGTGTGGCGATGCACGGGCCGGATCGGTGAGTGGGCGCAGTGGTGGCCCACGGTCCGCACCCGGTAGGTGGCTCCGGGGCCCACTGGGACGTCAGCAAGGCCACTTTCAGGACGGATTCGGTCCTGAAAGTGGCTTTGCTGACACACGCGGTGGCCCCGGGGCGGCTGAACCCGACCTCGGGCGGCCGTCCCTACGCCTGCAGCGCCGCGTACCCCGGCTTGATGACGTCGTTGATGAGCGCGAGCCGCTCGTCGAAGCGCAGGAAGGCCGACTTCATCGCGTTGACCGTGAACCACTGCAGATCGGCCCAGTCGTAGCCGAACGTCTCGACGAGCGCGGCCATCTCGCTGGTCATCGACACCCCGGACATGAGCCGGTTGTCGGTGTTGACCGTGACGCGGAAGCGCAGCTTCGCCAGCAGTCCGATGGGGTGCTCGGCGATCGACTTGGCCGCGCCCGTGTCGATGTTGGAGGTGGGGCACATCTCCAGCGGGATGCGCATGTCGCGCACGTAGGCGGCGAGCCGGCCGAGGGTGGCGTTGCCGTCGTCGTCGACCGAGATGTCGTCGACGATGCGGACGCCGTGGCCGAGGCGGTCGGCGCCGCACCACTGCAGCGCCTCCCAGATCGACGGGAGGCCGAACGCCTCACCGGCGTGGATGGTGAAGTGCGCGTTCTGCTGGCGCATGTACTCGAACGCGTCGAGGTGGCGGGTGGGAGGGAAGCCGGCCTCGGCGCCGGCGATGTCGAACCCGACGACGCCGGTGTCGCGGTAGCGGACGGCGAGCTCGGCGATCTCCAGCGACCGGGCGGCGTGCCGCATGGCCGTGAGCAGGCAGCCGACGCGGATGCGCCGCCCGCGCGCCCGCGCGTTCGCGGTGCCCTGCCGGAAGCCCTCCAGCACGGCCTCGACGACGTCGTCGAGGGCGAGGCCCTGCTCGGTGTGCAGTTCGGGCGCGAACCGGACCTCGGCGTAGACGACGCCGTCGTCGGCGAGGTCCTCGGCGCATTCGGTGGCGACCCGCACCAGCGCGTCGACGTGTTGCATGACGCCGACGGTGTGGCTGAACGTCTCGAGGTAGCGCACGAGGGAGCCGGAGTGCGCGGCTGCGTGGAACCAGTCACCGAGCACGTTAGCGTCACCCGGTGGCAACTCGGAGTAACCGAATCGGTGGGCGAGTTCGATCACTGTGGCGGGTCGGAGCCCGCCATCCAGGTGATCGTGGAGGAGCACCTTCGGTGCATCACGGATCGCATCCGTGGTCAGCGGGACAGCCACAAACGGCCACGCTAGGACATCACGCATCCGAGCGGCGAGCAGGCCGATCGGGCGTGCTCCGATCGGGCTAACGGCCACTCGAATGGGGGTGCCTGCAAACGCTCTGCGGTGCTCGATACGCTTTGTGTCGCACGACTGGTGCAACCCCCCGGCTCAGAGGAAGCTTCCCCGCCCATGAGCAACGACGCAGTCTCATTCGATCGTATGCGCGGCATGTTGATGCGTGCCGCCGAGATCCGCGACAGCGAACAGCAGCAGATCTTCGATTCGCTCGACGAGATCCACGCCCGGCTGGCGGCGCTGGATGCACTCGGCACGATGCGCAAGCGCCTGTCCGAGCTGCCGGATCGCACCGAGGTCAGCGTGCTCGCCGAGCGCCTCGACGAGACCGTCGCCAAGCTCGACGCCCAGGACGCCGCGGTCGCCACGATCGGCCGCGCGATCGAGGCGCTTCCCGACAAGCTGGCGAAGTCGTTCGCGCAGCTCGACGGCCGCCTCGACGGCATGGCCGGGCGGATGGAGGGCATCTCCGGCCGCATGGACGGGCTGGACGACCGGCTCGGCGGCCTGCACAAGCGGCTCGACGATCTGGACAACCGGCTCGACCGCCACGAGATGCGGCTCGACGCCATGCCCACCTCGGTCGGCGCGCCCATCAAGGAGCGGATCGACCAGGTCGAGCGGACGGTGCGCGAGCAGCTCAGCGCCACGGTCGCGTCGGTCAACGAGACCGGCGAGGGCCTGCGCAACCTGCTCGGCGACACCTCGGTGGGTCTGCACCGGCGCCTCGAGGATCTGGCGGCCCGCCCGGCCGTGGATCCCACGGCTCCGCTGAACGACATCACCGCGAAGGTCGAGGGCCTGGCCGGCCGGCTCGAGTCGATCGAGAAGGACATCGACAACCGGCTCGGTGGCATCGACTCCGCGCTCGGCGCCCGCCCCGACTCCCCGTCGGTCACGGCGCTGGTTGTGCGGGCCAACGAGGAGAGCGAGCGGCGCATCGCCGGCCAGCTCGACGAGGCCATGGCCACCTTCGCGGAGCTCATCCTCGGCCGCGGCACCGGCGTGCAGCAGCCTCCGCCGCCGCCCCGCCCGGCTGCCCGTCGGTCGTCGCGCAAGGTCTCGGTGAAGAGCTCGAACGGCCAGAGCGCCTCCGACACGATCACCGACGATCCCGACGACTGACCTGTCGTGATCACGTCGAAGGCCGGGGCCCCACGGGGTCCCGGCCTTCGTCGTTTCAGCGGGTCTCGTCGAGCCAGTCGAACATGACCTGCTGGAAGCGGGCCATGGCGCCCATGTGGCAGTGCTCGCCGGCACCCTCGGCGTCGGTGAGCGTCACGAGCGTGGTCGGCGCACCGGTGATCGCCTTCTCCACCAGCTGCGGCTGGCCGCGGAAGAACTGGTCGTTCTCGGCGTCGAGCACCAGCGTGGGGCACGAGATGCGGTCGGCGACGTCGACGATCGAGTACGCCCGCGCGGCCCGGACGAGCTCGGCGGGCGTGTCGACACCGAAGGTCCACATCCCGTTCCGCATCGCCCAGCGGATGTTGGTGCTCATCGCGATCATCAGCTCCATCACGGGCGTGGCGGCGGGATCGCCGTCGTCGATCCACCGCGCCAGGAACGGCGGCATCGCCTGGTCGAAGGCGGAGTGGAAGTCGAGGACGCCGTCGTTCAGCACGATGGCGGCCACGCGGTGCTCGAACGCGGCGGCGCGGGCCACCAGGTAGCCACCCATGCTGTAGCCGAACAGCGAGATCGCGTCGGGATCGATCTCCCTGCGGGTCAGGGCGTGGTCGACGATCGGCGTGACCACGGCTTCCCAGTCGGGCCGGAAGGTCAGACCCTGCTCGCGCAGCACGGCGCCCTGCCCGGGGCCGTCGACGGCGAGCACGTGGTAGCCGCGCCGCACGCCGGAGGCGCCGACGACGAACCACGCCTCCTCCGCCGTCGAGTCGTAGCCGTTGACGTAGACGAGGGTGGGCCGCGGTTCGTCCGTGTCGTCCGCGGAGGAACAGGTAGCCGGGCAGCGTCGTGCCCTCGTAGGGGATCTCCACGCGCTCGACGGGCGTGTCGAACAGCTCGATCGCGGCGCCGAAGGTGGCGCGGGAGCGCTGCGACAGCTCCTTGACGAGCGGATCGTCGGCCGGGTGCTCGCGGCGGAAGAACTCGGCGGTGCGGTAGTAGTTCGAGGCGCGCAGCAGCGCCTCGCGGGCGCTGACCCGATGGCCCGCCGCGCGGGACGCCTCGCCGAGCGCCTCGACCCGCTCCGCCGTGGCCCGCCAGCCCCGCAGCCAGGCGTCCTCGTCGCCGTCGGGGATCGCGCGGGCGGTGCTGAGGATCTCGCCGAGATCGGCTCCTCCGTCGTTCGCGAACCCGGCTGCGCGCAGGGTCTCGAAGGAGAACGACTCGTCGTCGAACAGGAACTTCATTATCTTCCCCTGACGTCGCTACGGTGTCGTATCGACGTTAGAGCGAGCGACGTCGATACGCAACCGTTTCGACGTCCGTGTAGGCTGCGCCACATGTCCCGACGCCCCGCCGGAGCCGCCGTCCTGCAGGAGGACGCCACGCACGCGATCGCCGCCGCCGTCATCGGCGAGCTCGCCGAGCACGGGTACGGGAGGCTCTCCATCGAGGCCGTCGCGCGGCGGGCGGGCGTCGGGAAGACCACCGTCTACCGGCGCTGGCCGACCAAGGAGGCGATGGTCGTCGCGGTGCTCGCGCCGATCGCGGTCGCGGCGATCGACGTACCCGACACCGGTGCGCTGCGCACCGACCTCCGCCGCTACCTCGCCGATGCCGCCACCGCGCTGGAGCATCCGCTGGCGTCGCGGATCATTCCCGATCGTACTCGCGGAAGCGGCGCGCAGCAGCACCCTCGCCGACGCGCTGCTCACCACGATCGGCGACGCGCGCCGGGAGAAGGCCGCGCTGCTCGTGCGCCGGGCGATCGACCGGGGCGAGCTGCCGGCCGACACCGACGTCGAGCTCGCCCTCGACATGATCGGCGGGCCGCTGTACTGGCGCATGGCGGTCGTGCACAGCCCGCGCCCCGCGGACTACCTGGATCGCCTCACAGACCGCGTGGTGGCCGCCCTACGGGCCTGAGAGACGGCCACGTCACACCATCGGTGTGCCGACGCACATGGTCGGCCGTGTGCGATGAGCACACGCGGTGTGCGGTTCAGCGGATCGTGTCCAGCTGTAGGCGGCGCTTCGCCGGCTCAGCGTCCGACACCGTCTCCGTGAGCAGGGCCCGTGCACCGGCCACTGCGTCGGGGGTGTCGGTGTGCAGCTCCAGCAGCGGCTGGCCGGCCTCGACCGGCGCCCCGTGGTCCACCAGCAACCGCACGCCCGCACCGGCCTGGACGGCGTCCTCCTTGCGGGCGCGGCCGGCGCCCAGCCGCCACGCCGCCACCCCGACGGCGAGGGCGTCGAAGTACGCGTATCCGCTGCGGTCGGCGACGAGCTCCTCGACGTGCGTCGCCACCGGCAGCGGCGCGGACGGGTCGCCGCCCTGGGCGGCGATCATCCGCTCCCACACGGCGTAGGCCTCGCCAGAAGCGAGCACCTCCGCCGGATCGATGTCGATCTTCGCCAGTGCCAGCATCTCGCGGGCCAACGCCACCGTCAGCTCGACGACGTCGGCGGGGCCGCCGCCGCGCAGCACCGCAACGGACTCCTCGACCTCCAGCGCGTTGCCGATCGCGCGGCCCAGCGGCACAGTCATGTCGGTGAGCAGCGCCGTGGTGGCCAGGCCGTGCGCGCCGCCGAGCGCCACCATGGTCTCCGCGAGCTCGCGCGCGGACTCCGCGGTCTTCATGAACGCACCCGAGCCGACCTTCACGTCGAGCACCAGCCCGCTCGTGCCCTCGGCGATCTTCTTGCTCATGATCGAGCTGGCGATCAGCGGGATGGCCTCGACGGTACCGGTGACGTCGCGCAGCGCGTAGAGCTTGCGGTCGGCCGGGGCGAGCGTCGGGGTGGTCGCGCAGATCACCGCGCCGACGTCGGCGAGCTGGGCGGTGATCTCCTCCAGCGACAGCGACGCCCGCCAGCCGGGGATCGACTCCAGCTTGTCCAGGGTGCCCCCGGTGTGCCCGAGGCCGCGGCCCGACAGCTGCGGCACCGCCGCCCCGCAGGCCGCGACCAGCGGCGCGAGCGGCAGGGTGATCTTGTCGCCGACGCCGCCGGTGGAGTGCTTGTCGACGAGCGGGCGGCCGAGGTCCCCGAACTCCAGCACCTCACCGGAGTCGATCATCGCCTGGGTCCAGCGCGCGATCTCCCCCGCGTCCATGCCGTTGAGCAGGATCGCCATGGCCAGCGCCGACATCTGCTCGTCGGCGACGTCGCCGCGCGTGTACGCGGCGACGACCCAGTCGATCTGCTCGTCCGACAGCCGGGCGCGGTCGCGCTTGGCCATGATCACGTCGCGGGCACTGAAGGTCACGACCCGACGGTAGCGCCCCCGTCCACGGGCAGGACGGTGCCGGTCACCTGGGTCGCGCCGACGAGGTACGCGATCGCCTGCGCGACGTCCTCTGCGACGCCGACCCGGCCGGTGGGCAGCTGGTCGGCGATCGCCGCGAACTGTGCTGCTCGCTGCTCCGCCGGCAGGAACGACCACCACGGCGTGTCGACCACGCCGGGCGACACCACGTTGACGCGGACGGGGGCGAGCTCGACGGCGAGCGGCCCGACCATCCGCTCGACGGCCCCGTTCGCGGCGGCGAGAACCGCGGTGCCGGGCAGCGCGGCCCGCGCGCTCGCTGCCGAGACGAGCGTGACCGAGCCGGTGACCTGCGCGTGCCGCAGCGCGGTCAGGTATCCGATCACCTTGCCCGTGAAGGCCTCGAGAACGGCGGCGGCGCCGACCTCGCGGACCGGCCCGAACGCGCCGGCGCCGCCGCTGAACGCCAGCACCAGGTGATCCACCGGCCCGGTGCGCTCCAGGAAGGCCGCGACCTGCTCCTCGTCGGTGCCGTCGACCTGCTCGGCGACGGCGACCCGGTCCTTGACGGCGGCGAGCTTCTCCGGGTCGCGCCCGGTGACGATGACCTCGGCGCCGGCCGCGGTCAGCAGCTCCGCGGCCGCCAGCCCGATCCCCGACGTGCCGCCCATGACGATCACACGCATGCCCTGCTCCTTTTTCGAGACGCTACGTCTAGAAATATACCGAGACGGAGCGTCTTGTAAAGTGGTGCCATGGGACGGCGGCGCAGCGAGGAGACGCGGCAGGCGATCCTCGCCGCCGCCCTGGACGAGCTCGGCGCGCGCGGCTACTCGGGCCTGACGATCGAGGGCATCGCCGCCCGCGCAGGCGCCGGCAAGCAGACGATCTACCGCTGGTGGCCGTCGCTGGCCGACGTCGTGCTGGACGCGATGCTCGACCGCGCCGCCGACCTGGTGCCCGACCCGTCCACCGGCACCCTGGCCGGCGACCTGCGGGACTTCCTCACCGCCACCTTCCGGCAACGCGGCGTGCAGCAGGAGGTCCTGCGCGGGCTCATGGCCCAGTCCGTGCTGGACCCGGTGTTCGCCGAGGGCTTCCGCGAGCGGTTCATCCAGGCCCGCCGGGCCGCGCTGCGAGCCGTGCTCGACCGGGGCGCGGGGCGCGGCGAGCTCGACCCCGCGATCGACCCCGAACTGCTCGTCGACGTCGTCTTCGGAGTGCTCTGGTACCGGCTGCTCATCGGCCACGCCCCGCTCGACGACGGGGAGGGCGAGGCGCTCGCCGCGCTGGTCCTCCGCGCAGCCGGGACCTGACGATCCTCAGCCCGGCTGGTGCTCCGGGCCGAACGTGTTGACACCAGCGCGGGTGCCGACCACCTCCAGGTACGGGTAGACGTGCCCGGCGCCGCGATCGGCCGTGCGGAGCAGGTCGACGAGGTCCCGGCGCAGCGCGGCGAGGCGCTCGGGGTCACCGCCCAGCGCCGCCTCGGTGACGATCACCGGCGCGAAGCTCGCCCGGTACAGCTCGGCCAGCTGCGCGGAGCTGCCGTCGAAGGTGAGGACGAGGTCGCGCTCCTGCAGGGACAGCGACGCGCAGCCGTCCGCGAGCAGTTCCCGCACGTGCTCGGCATCCCCCCACGCAGTCGGGGCGGGTTCCACCGCCGGCGCGCCGTAGCGGGCCAGCAGCCCGAAGAACCGGCCCGCCGCTCCGTCCGGCGTCCAGTTCGCCATGGCGAGCACGCCACCCGGGCGGCACACGCGCAGCAGCTCGCGCGCCGTGCCGACGTGGTCGGGTGCGAACATCGCGCCCACGCAGGACAGCACCACGTCGAACGCCGCGTCCGGGAACGGCAGCGCCTCGGCCACGCCGGTCGTCCAGGTGACCGACAGGTCTTCGGCCAGGGCCCGGCGGGCGCCGATCGCCGTCAGCTCCGGGGTCGGGTCCAGCGCCGTGACCAGCCCACCCGCCCGGGCGGCCGGCAGGGTCGCGTTGCCGGTGCCGGCGCCGACGTCCAGAACCCGGTCACCCGGCCGCACCCCCGCAGCGCGCACGAGTGCCGGTCCCAGGTCCGCGATCACCCGCGAGACCGCGTCGTAGTCGCCGGTGCTCCAGAAGGAGCGGGTCTGCTCGGAGCTCGTCATGACCCGACGATGACGCCGTATGCGCCGGCGCGGAAGTTCGAGTTCCGAACTGTACGGAGACCCGTCGCCGGAGCATCCTCGACCGATGCGCAGCTACGGCCAGTACTGCCCGATCGCGCTCGCCGCCGAGGTGTTCGCCGAGCGCTGGACGCCGATCGTGCTGCGCAACTTCATGGTCGGCTGCGAGCGGTTCGGCGAGGTGCTCGACGGCGCCCCCGGCATGTCGCGCAGCGTGCTGGTGCACCGGCTGCGCGAGCTGCAGCGCGCCGGCGTCGTCGAGGTCGCCGGGTCCGGACCGGGCAGGCGCTACCGGCTCACCCCGGCCGGGCGCGAGCTGTGCGAGGTCGTGCTGGCGCTCGGGGTGTGGGGCACCCGCTGGCGCGAGGCGGCGCCGCGGCAGCAGGACCCGTACCTGATGCTCTGGTCGCTGTCGCGCCTGATCGATCCCGCGACGCTGCCGCGGCCGCGGGTGGTGGTGCAGTTCCGGATCACCGACCGCCGGGCCCCGGACCGGTTCTGGCTGCTCGCCCGCACCGACGGCGCCGAGGTCTGCGTGACGACACCCGGGTTCACGGAGGACGGCACCGTGGTCACCTGCACCGACGCGCTGTACCGCTGGCACAGCGGCCGGCTCGCGCTCGGGCACGCCGAACAGTCGGGCGAGATGCAGGTGACGGGACAGCGGTGGCTGCACCGCACGCTGACCGAATGGGGGCGGCTCAGCCCGTTCGCCGACGTCTCGAAGCCGGATCAGTCCGGCAGGTGCTCCGGCCCGAACGCCTCCGGCAGCACGTCGCTCATCGGGATCGGCCCGCGCGGGGAGTCCACGAGGCAGTCCGGCCCGCCGAACTCGTAGATCACCTGCCGGCACCGCCCGCACGGCATCAGCAGCTCCCCCGTGCCCGAGCGGCACGCCACGGCCACGAGCTGCCCGCCACCGGTCAGCCGCAGCTGCCCGGCCATCGTGACCTCGGCGCACACCCCGAGCCCGTACGAGGCGTTCTCGACGTTGCAGCCGCGCACCACACGCCCGTCGGAGCACAGGGCCGCGGCCCCGACGTTCAGGTGCGAGTACGGGGCGTACGCCGAGCCGGCGACCTCCACCGCGGCCGCCCGCAGGGCAGGCCAGTCGACGTCAGTCACCCTCACCTCTCCGGTACTCCATGCCGTCCGCCTCGGGCGGTCGTAGTCGTTGGGACGCGACCGCCAGCACCAGCAGCGTGACGATCTGCGGCGCGAACGCCGCGAACTGGCTGGGGATGGTGTCGATGAAGAAGTAGACGAGGTAGACGACGAGCCCGGCGGCCAGTGCGGCGACGGCGGCGAGCCAGTTGCGCTGCACGAACCACAGGATCGCCACCAGCACGGCGACGATCGTGCCGCCGTAGAGCAGGGCGTGCACGGCGTCGCCGCCGGCCCGCAGCTGCAGCGCGTCGACGTAGCCGAACAGCGCCGAGCCGGCCAGCAGCCCGCCCGGCCGCCAGTTGCCGAAGATCATCGCGGCGAGGCCGATGTACCCACGGCCGCCGGTCTGGCCCTCCAGGTAGCCCAGCTGGCCGGGGTAGAGCACCAGCGCGGCGCCGCCGAGCCCGGCCAGCGTCCCCGACATGACGACCGCCGCGTACTTGTGCGCGTACACCGAGACGCCCAGCGACTCCGCCGCCACCGGGTTCTCCCCGCAGGCGCGCAGCCGCAGGCCGAACGCGGTGCGCCACAGCACCAGGTAGGTGACGGGCACGGCGACGATCCCGAGCAGCACGGTCGGGGTGAGCCCGGACAGCAGGCCCTGCAGGATCCCGGCCACGTCGGTGACGAAGACGGTGTTGCTCTTCACGAGCCCGTCCAGCGCATCGGTGAGCGGGGTGACCGTGAACGCGTCGAACCCCTTCAACGGCGGCGACTGCCGTGGGTTGTTCGAGACCGGCAGGAAGAGCAGCGTGGAGAGGTACTTCGTGACGCCCGCCCCGAGCAGCGTGATCGCGACGCCGGAGACGATGTGGTTGACGCCGAACGACACGGTCGCGACGGCGTGCAGCAAACCGCCGAGCGCGCCGAACACGGCCCCCGCGATCAGCGCCGCCCACGGACCCCACTGGTAGCCGGCCCAGGCCGCCCCCCAGGTACCGAGGATCATCATGCCCTCGAGGCCCAGGTTGATCACGCCGGACCGTTCGGCCCAGAGGCCGCCGAGCCCCGCGAACACGATCGGCAGCAGCAGCTGCACGGCGGCCTGCGCGGTGCCGGCCGAGGTGAGCTGGAGCTGCCCGGTGAGGCTCGCGACGATCGACAGGACGATCAGCCCGACGAGCACCACCAGCATCGAGACGGCCCAGCCGGGGAACCTGCGACGGGCGACCGGGACCGGCCTGGTGAGGGTGCTCATGACGCTGCCCCTTCCGCCACCGGCACTTGTTGCTGGGCCCGCAGCTCAGCGGCGACCCGGCGCTGCTCGGCGGCCAGCGAGTAGCGCCGCACGATCTCGTACGCCACGACTACCGAGAGCACGATCACGCCCTGCATGATCAGCACGATCTCCCGCGGCACCCCGATGTTGTCCAGTGCCAGCGCCGACTTGTCGAGGAACGCCCACAGCAGCGCGCCGACGGCGATGCCCGCGGGGTGGTTGCGGCCCAGCAGCGCGATCGCGATGCCGGTGAACCCGTACCCCTGCGGGGCGACGATCGTGTAGACGTGCTCGCGGCCGAGCACCTCCGGCAGCCCGATCAGGCCGGCCACCGCGCCCGACATCAGCATCGCGATCAGCACCATGCGCCGCGCATCGACGCCACCCGCGGTGGCCGCAGTCGGCGACTCGCCGGAGGCGGTGAGCTCGAACCCGAACCGGGTGCGGCCCAGCAGGAACCAGTACCCGATGCCGAGCAGCGCGGCCACGAAGACCATGCCGAAGATCGTTCCCGCGTGGCCGAGGTCGATGCCGGGAAACCAGCCGGTCGGGGCGATCGGGGGCGTCGAGATGTTGTTGCCCTGCACGACGCCGAACGCGTCCGGGCTGATCAGGAAGGCGATGAGACCGGTCGCCACGGCGTTCAGCATGATCGTCGAGATGACCTCGCTTACCCCGCGGTAGGCGCGCAGCAGCGCGGGCACCAGTGCCCACAGCATCCCCACGACCGCACCGGTCAACAGGATCACGATGACGTGCAGCACCGGCGGCAGCGGCAGCAGCCCGCCGACGATCGCCGCGACGCACGCGGCGATGCGGAACTGGCCCTCCACGCCGATGTTGAACAGCTTCATCTTGAAGCCGACGGCCACGGCGAGGCCGGCGATGTAGTAGACGGCGCCGGTGTTGAGCACGTCGACCGCGGTGGTGCCGGTGCCGAGCTGCGTGATCATCACGACGAGCGCGGCACCCGGGTTGTCGCCCGAGATCAGCAGCGCGATCGAGCTGAGCAGTGCGGCGAAGACGATGGCGAGCAGCGGCGGGACGACCGCTGTGCGCATCCGGTTCATGAGTCGATTCCCTCGCTTCGCTCGGAGGTTCGCGGGCCCTTTGAGACGACGATCTGCTCCTCCGGTGCTCGCGCTCGTCCCTCGCGCTGCGCGCCTCCCCCGCAGATCGTCGTCGGCCCGCTCACGCGGATTCCTCCCCCGGTCCGTCTGCCCCGGTCATCGCGGCGCCCAGCTGCTCGGGGGTGACCGTGGCCGGATCGGCGTCGGCCACGAACCTGCCGCGCAGCATCACCTTGATCGTGTCGGACAGCCCGATCAGCTCGTCGAGGTCGGCACTGATCAGCAGCACCGCGAGCCCGCGGGCCCGCGCTGCGCGCAGCTCGTCCCAGATCCCGGCCTGGGCGCCGACGTCGACACCGCGGGTGGGATGGGAGGCGATGAGCAGCTTCGGGTTGCCGGAGAGCTCGCGGCCGATGACGAGCTTCTGCTGGTTGCCGCCGGACAGCGCCGCCGCGGCCACGTCGACGCCGGGGGTGCGCACGTCGAACTCCTCGACGATGCGCTCGGTGTCGCGGCGCGCAGCGGCCCGGTTGATCAGGCCGATGAGGCCGCGGCGGGCCACCGGCGGGCGGGTCTGGAAGCCGAGCACCCGGTTGACCCACAGCGGCTGGGTGGCGAGCAGGGCGTGCCGGGTGCGGTCCTCCGGGATGTAGCCGATGCCGGCCTCGCGCCGCGCCAGCGTGCTGGCTCTGGTGATGTCGCGGGCGGTCGCGGAGTTGCCGAGCTTGACGCTGCCCGCAGCCGCCTTCCGCATCCCCATGATCGTCTCGACGAGCTCGGTCTGGCCGTTGCCCTCCACCCCGGCGATGCCGAGCACCTCGCCCTCGTGCACGACGAGGTCGACGTCGTCGAGCAGGGCGGCACCGCCGATGGCGTTCAGCCGCAGCCCCTCCACCCGCAACACCTCGCGGTCGGTGACGGTGGACTCGCGGGTCTCCGGGCTCGGCAGCTCGCTGCCTACCATCATCTCGGCCAGCCTGCGGGTGGTGACCTGGTGCGGATCCGCGGTGCCGACGTACGCGCCGCGGCGGATCACCGTGATCGAGTCGGCGATCGCGCGCACCTCGTCGAGCTTGTGCGAGATGAACAGGAACGTGTAGCCCTCCGCCTGCATGCCGCGGATGGTGGCGAAGAGGTCGTCCACCTCCTGCGGCACGAGCACGGCGGTCGGCTCGTCCAGGATGACGATCTTCGCCCCGCGGTAGAGCACCTTGATGATCTCGCAGCGCTGCCGGTCGGCGACCCCGAGGTTCTCCACCAGGGTGTCGGGATCGTCGTCGAGACCGACGGTCTCGGCGAGCTCGACGATCCGCGCCTTGGCCTTCGCGCCGATGCCGAGCCGGCCCTCCGCGCCGAGCAGGATGTTCTCGGCGATCGTGAGGTTGTCGGCCAGCATGAAGTGCTGGTGCACCATCCCGATGCCGGCGCGGATCGCGTCCGACGGCGAGCGGAAGGTGACCTTCTCGCCGTTCACCGAGATCGTGCCCTCATCGGGCCGCTGCTGCCCGTAGAGGATCTTCATCAGGGTCGACTTGCCCGCGCCGTTCTCCCCGCACAGCGCGTGCACCTCGCCCTGCCGCACCCGCAGGTCGATGTCGCGGTTGGCGACGACCCCCGGGAAGCGCTTCGTGATGCCGGCCAGCTCCACCGCGTACGGCTGGGCCGGCTCGGCGGTGTGGGTCACCGCGTTCCACCTCCTGGGGCACGAAAATACTGCGGGGGCGCGCCGATCCAATCAGTGATCGGCGCGCCCCGCAGAAACCTGCTCTCGACCTGCTACTTCGTCGACTTCACCTGGATGGAGCCGGAGATGATGCCGGCCTTGTAGCCGTCGAGCTTGGCCGCGATGTCGTCGACCTTGCCACCGGTGGTGGAGTAGCCGACGCCGTCGACCTTCAGGTCGAAGACCTTCGGCAGCGTGGTCAGGTTGCCGGCCGCCGTCGCCCCGACGTAGTCGTAGACGGCCACGTCGACGCGCTTGAGCATCGACGTGATGATCACGTCGCGCACGGAGGGATCGGCCGTCTTGTACTGGTCGGAGTCGACGCCGATCGCGTACTTCGGCGCGTCGGCGGTGCTCTTGGCCTTCACCGCGCTGAACACACCGGCACCGGAGGCACCGGCCGCGGCGTAGACGACGTCGGCGCCGGCGTCGAGCTCACCGGTGGCGACGACGTTGCCCTTCGCCGGGTCCTGGAACCCGGTGAAGTCACCGGCCGGGGTGATGTACTTGCTCTCGATCTTGATGTTCGGCGCGACGGCCTTGGCACCCTGGGTGTAGCCGGCCTCGAACTTCTGGATCAGCGGCACGTCCACGCCGCCGACGAAGCCGATGTGGCAGGCCTTCGACTTCAGCGCCGCCGCGACGCCCACCAGGTAGGAGCCCTGCTCCTCGGCGAACACCAGCGACGTCACGTTCTCCAGCGTGACCGAGCTGTCGTCGACGATCGCGAACTTCGTGTTCGGCAGCTCGGCGGCGACCTTGCCCAGCGCGCTGGCGTACTTGAAGCCGACCGCGATGATCGGGTTGTAGCCGTCGGCCGCGAGCTGGCGCAGCCGCGTGGCGGCAGCGTCCTCGGGCTCGTTCGGCGCAGCCGTGAGCTCCTTGACGTTCGCCTGCGGCAGGCCGAAGTCGGCCACCGACTTCTCGATGCCCGCGTAGGCGGCGTCGTTGAACGACTGGTCGCCACGGCCGCCGATGTCGTAGGCGACACCGACCTTCAGCGCCGCCGCGTTCGGCTTGGCACCCGCCGCCGTCGTCGGAGCAGCGGCAGCGCCGCCGCCAGGAGCCTGACCCGTCGCGCATGCTGCCGCGCCGCCGCCGCTCGGCGCCGTGCCGCCGCCCGCGCCGGTGTCGCGTGCACACCCGGTGACCACCAACGCGCTGGACAGCAGAGCGGCTGCCACCACGTAACCTCGTCTGATCCGCACTGAGGAACGCCCTTCGTTGTTACCGGGTCGACCCGGGTCGCCGATCGTCCGGCACGACGACGGGGAACCGTAGTCCAGGATCGGTCTTGTCCACAGCGTTGTGACAGGTGGCGTGACCGAATCGTGGGCTTCGGTCGGTGAGCGCGATGTGACCGCGCGCATACGGTGGGAAACGAAGAGAGGACGGCTGAGGACGTGGACGAGGCAACCGTGGAGATCGATGCCGACCCCCGAGCGGTCTGGACTCTGGTCACCGACATCACCCGCATGGGCGAGTGGAGCCCGGAGGCGCGGGGCGGCCGCTGGCTCGGCGCGCGCGGTCCGGCCGTGGGTGCGCGCTTCGTCGGGTTCAACCGGCACGGCCTGGTCTGGTGGGTGACGCGCTGCACCGTCATCGAGTGCGACGAGCCGAACCGTTTCGCGTTCCGGGTCGCGGAGAGCGGGATGTCGTGGGGGTGGCGGCTGGACGCAGCCGACGGCGGCCGCACCCGCGTGACGCAGTGGCGTGACCACACCGCGTCGACGAACGTGCTGATCAAGGCGGTGCAGCGCAGCGGCATCCTGGGGCGCGACCGCGAGCACCTGATGGTGGACGGCATGCACCGCACACTCGGGGCGCTGAAGACGCACCTGGAAGGTGCACGGGCGGCTTAGCGCGGCCGGGAGTGCGTTGATCAAGGGCAAAAGGTCGTGCTGGATCGATCCCGCAACGACCTTTTGCCCTTGATCAACGCAACTCCGCGCCCGCGACCGTCGGTGCGGCTACTGTGCCGCCGTGCGCGCGCAGTGGGGTGCGGTCGCGGCGGTGGCCGGGCTGGTGCTGCTGGTCGCCGACGCGCGGACAGTCCAGGTCGTTCCCGCCGGCGCGCCGACCGCCGCCGCAGCACCACCGGTCGTGGCGGTCGCTCCCACCTGTCCCGGGCAGGAGATGCCACCCGGCCCGCCCGCGCGGGAGGAGACGGTTGCGGTGGCGGCCCTCCCGTGGCCCGCTGACCCGATCGGCGGGCCGGAGCTGGGCGATTGCGGGGATGTCGGGCCGGCGGGTGTCCCGGCCGTCGGAGCGGCTGCGTACGTGCTCGCCGAGCTCGACTCGGGCACCGTGCTCGCCGCCCGGGCGCCGCACGCCCGGCACCGGCCGGCGTCGACGCTGAAGGTGCTGCTCGCGTTGGTGGCCGCGCGCACCCTCGATCCCGACGACGTCGTCGAGGGCACGGCCGAGGAGCTGCGCATCGACGGCAGCAAGGCCGGGATCGGCCCGGGCGGCCGCTACACGGTGCGCCAGCTGATGGCCGGGTTGCTGCTCAACTCCGGCAACGACGCCGCGCAGGTGCTGGCCAGGGCGATGGGTGGCACCACGGTGACGCTCGCCGCGATGGCGGGCACCGCGGCCCGGCTCGGCGCCCGCGACACCCGCCCGGCCACCCCGTCCGGTCTCGACGGGCCCGGCATGGCGATGTCGGCCTACGACCTCGCCCTCCTGTTCCGGGACGCGCTGCGCGAGCCGCTGGTCGCGGAGACGATCGGCCTGCGCACCGTGCCCTTCCCGGGCTACGGCGACCATCCGGGCTTCACGCTCTCCACCACCGAGCGGCTGCTGCAGCGTTACCCCGGCGCGCTGGGCTCGAAGTCCGGCTTCACCGACGCGGCACGCCACACGCTAGTCGGGTTCGCCGAGCGCGGTGGGCGACGGCTCGTGGTGACGCTGATGCGCGGCGAGCAGCACCCCGTCGCGATGTGGCAGCAGGCAGCGGCACTGCTGGACTGGGGCTTCGCCCAACCACCCCGACCGGGCATAGGGCGGCTCGTCGATCCCTGACGGTGTGGCGGGCTCAGCCTCACTGCTGCTCCGCCGGGAGCGGTACTCGCTCGGGCTCGCCCCGAAGTGCGCCCGGAAGCGTCGGGCGAAGTAGTTCGGGTCGGCCCAGCCGACGGCGGCCCCGATCGCGGCCAGCGATTCGCTGCTCAGCAGCAGCCGGGCCGCGGCCGCCTCGGCGCGGAGCACGGTGAGGTGGGCGATCGGCGGTCGGCCGATGGCCCGGTGGAAGAGCCGGGAGAAGTGGGCAGGGCTGACCCCGACCGCTGCCGCGAGCTCCTCGGCGCAGCCACGGGCGGGCGATGTCGTCGGTCAGCAACCGCACGGCGTCGGTGATCGCAGCCGGGGTCGCCGCGAGGCGTTCGGACTCGGCGAGCTGGTTCACGTCGAGCTCGCAGGCAAGGGTCCGCAGCAGGAGCAGCAGGTGTGCGATGCGGTACGGCCGAGGCATCTCCGCAGGCCGGGTGGCAAGCAGCTCGAGCTGGTCGTGGAGGTGCGCGACGGCGGCGGCCCCGAGTGTCACGGGGACGACGCCGTCGTCGGTGCCTCGACCTGGCCACAGCAGCAGCCGCAGCCCCGGCTCCCCGGCCAGCCAGTGCAGTTCCCGCTCCACGAGCCGGGCCTGGAAGCAGCAGTTCACGACCGCGAGCTGCGCGCAGTGCCGGTAGGCGTGCCAGGCTCCCGGCCGGATCACGAACGCGTCGCCGCGCCCGATCCGCCGTTCGCCGTAGAGCGTCTCGTGCACGGCGCTACCGCCGGAGACGACAGCCACTTCGACGAAGTCGTGGTCGTGCGCGACCAGCGTCTCGTCCAGGACGTGGCGGTTGACGTCGATCTCCGCATCGAGCGGGTTCGGCAGCCCGGCCCATTCGAGATGGTCGATGATCATGACACGGCCACGATAGCAGGATCGTGCTAAGGGTGGCACGGATCGGACTGTCGGGGCCGCGCCCCGGCCGGGCACGCTGTGGCGATGTCCACCGCGAGTGCCACGGCCACGTTGCCCGCCGAGTCGATCGCCGCCTATCGCCGGGACGGGTTCGTCCACGTGCCCAAGGTCCTCGGCGAGACCGAGATCGCGAACGCTCTAGCCGCCGCTGTCGAGCTCTCGTCCAGCATGGAGTCGCTGCGCTACAAGGGTGAGCCGTTCACTCAGCTCGTCAATGCCTGGCGACGCGATGAGCGGATTCGTGCGGTGACGTTGAACCCGCGGATCGCAGCGCTGGCCGAGGTGCTCGCGGGCGGGCCGCTACGGCTGTGGCACGACCAGATCCTGATCAAGCAGCCGCAACGGTCCACGGCGACGGAGTTCCACCTCGATGCGCCCTACTGGCCGCACACCGGCGCGCGGCGCTGGCTCACCGCATGGATCGCGCTGGTCGACGTACCGGTGGAGCGCGGGTGCCTGACCTTCCTGCCCGGGTCGCAGCGCGGCGACGACTTCGTCAGCGTCGATCTGGAGAACGCGACCGCCCTGTTCGACGCGGTGCCGGAGCTGCGCTGGCGGCCGCGGGTCACGGTTCCGCTGCGGGCGGGCGACCTCACGTTCCACCACGGCCTGACCGCGCACGCCGCCGCCCCGAACCTGACCGACGACCCCCGCGTGGCGCACGCCGTGATCTACATGGACGCGGCAGCGCGCTACAGCGGCGCGCCGCACGTCGTCACCGACCCGCTCGAGCTCGAACCCGGTCAGCAGTTCGACCACGAGTTCTTCCCCCGCGTGTCGCTTCTGGACCACTGACCGCGCCGCGGCACGTCAACGACGACGAAGGAGTGCTGGATGACCTCACCGGAGACGGTCGGCCTGGACGCGGACGACGGCACGACGATCACCCGCCAGCAGTGGCGATGGTCGGTGCTGGCCGCCATGGCCTCCTACCTCGACGCAGGCTCGATCGTGGCGCTCGGCGCCGGACTCACCCTGTTCCAGGCCGAGTTCGGGCTGTCGAGCTCCGGGGTCGGGATCCTCGCCGCGATCGGCCCGAACGCGATCGGATGCGCCCTCGGCGCATTGGTCGGCGGGCGGCTCGGGGATCGGCTGGGGCGCAAGCGCATCTACAAGTGGGACCTGCTGATCTACGCCCTCGGCGTGTTGCTGATCGCGCTGTCGGCCGACCCCGCGATGCTGTTCGTCGGGACGTTCGTGGTGGGTCTGGCCGTCGGCGCGGACGTGCCGACCTCGTTGTCGCTGGTCGGGGAGCTCGCACCGGCGCGGGGACGGGGCAAGCTGCTCGGCCTCACCCAGGTGGCCTGGAGCATCGGACCCGTCGTCGTGCTCGTGCTGGCGCTGATCCTCAGCTCGCTCGGCCTGCTCGGGATCCGCATCGTGTTCCTGCATCTGTTCGTCGCCGCGCTCGTGACGTGGGCGCTGCGTCGCGGCATCGTCGAGTCGGCGCGCTGGACCGCGGCGTCGACGGCGGTGGGCTCGCTCGGAGTCCGGGCCAAGGAGCTGTGGCGCGGGCCCAACCTGCGGGCTCTGGTGTGGAGCGGCTCGATCTACACGTTCTGGGGACTGGCCGCCGGCACCGCGGGCATCTTCACGCCGTACGTGGTGGAGACCCTCGGCGCCGGAACGCAGGAAGCAGGCGTGGCGCTCTCGTGCGCAGGTTTCGTCATCGGCATCGTCGTGACCGTTGCGGTGTTCATGCCGCTCAACGACCGCAGCTATCGCACCCGGCGGGTCATGTGGGGGATCGGCTCGGTGCTCCAGGTCACGGCATTCGCCATCTACCTGGTGCTGCCGTTCACGGTGCCCGTCGTGATCGCGAACATCGTGCTGTTCGCCGTCGGGGCAGGCCTCGCCGGCGATTCGACGTACCGGGTGTTCAGCCAGGAGCTGTTCCCGACGATGCTGCGCGGCACGGCCCAAGGCATCACGTTCGGGGTGGCCCGGATCGTGCTGGGCGTGTGGAGCTTCTTCGTGCCGTTCCTGGCGACGGTCTCGATCGGCCCGGTCGCCGCGCTGCTGGCCGCGTTCCTGGTGGTCAGCGGAATCGTCGGGTTCGCCTTCATGCCCGACACGGTCGGCAAGTCGCTGGAGGCCATCGAGCGGGAACGCGCGGGGTGACCCCCGGGATCAGGGTTGATCCCGCCGCCGAACCCAGGCCCGATAAACACTGGTGGCAGCCTTGTTGACCGCGGTGATGGCGTCGTAGACGCCGTCGGCGGTGCGGTCGTGCACCTCGCGGACCCGCTCCGAGGACTCCCGGGTGGCGCCGAACGACCCCAGGATGTCGAACGGGACGTCGGAGATGGCGCGGTGCACGTCGCGCACGCTGGACGTGCCGACGTCGAGCACCGCGGCGAGCTCCTCGGCCATCCGCTCCTCGGCCTCGGCGGCGTGGGCGGCGCGCTCGCGCAGGTAGTCCAACCGGGCCGGGGCGGCGGCGCAGCGCTCCAGCACGGCCGCGAGCCGGGTGTCCACGTCGCGCACGACGAGCAGTGCCACGGTCCCCAACAGCAGTCCGAGCACCGCGACAGCGATCACCGCGACTGTGATCACCGCGACGGGGAGCAACCCCATGTCACGGCTGCTTCACGGGCAGGACCGGCGCCACGATCCTGACCTCGGCCTCGACGCCCTGCGCGTCCAGCTGGCGGCTCATCTGGGTGGCGGCGCGCGCGGCCACCTCGCGCACGATGAGCCGCGGCACGAGCGCGCCGAACTTCCGGGCGGCCCAGGACTCGCGGGCCGCCAGCTCGGGCGCGTTGAGGATCTCGATCGACAGCAGCGGGTTCAGCGCGCCACCGGGCGGGATGCCGGCCAGCTCGGCCTCCAGCGCCTGCTGGGCCTCCTCGACAGCCTGCATGCGGGCGCGCACCCGCCGGACGCTCACCAGCAGCAGCACGCCCACGACGAGTTCGAGGACGAGCACCACCAGCACGACGATCTCCATCGAGGGCCTCCGCCGCTGTCCAGGTGCATCGGAGCGTACCCGTGGGTAACGGTCACTCCTTGCGGCGGCCGAGCAACGCCAGACCACCCACCAGACCGGCGAGGGCGCCCGCCCCCAGCAGCCCGGCGGCGGCGCGACTGCTGGGCCCGCTGTGCACCACGATCTCGGATCTGATCACGGCAGGCCCCGGCACGGGCACCGGCTGGCGGACCTCGTTCTCGCGCGAGGTCGCCGCCCATGCCGTGACGAACAGGATGAGCCGCGAGACGAAGAAGGCGAACACGAGCAGACCGACGAACGGCCCGATGACCTGGCCGGTCGGCGAGTCCGCGACGATGCGCAGGTAGATCGTGATGACGTTCTTCAGGATCTCGAAGCCGACGGCACCCAGGACGGCGGCGCGCGCGGCGCTGCGGAACGTGGCGTGCTCACGGGGCAGCCGGGCGATCACCCAGAGGAAGATCAACCAGTTGGCGACGAGCCCGAGCACGACCGCGAGCACCTGGAGCAGGATCCGGGCCCAGGTCTGCTCGCCCAGCCCGACGAAGTTCAGCACCGTGGAAGCGAATCCGCTCGCCAAGGTCGTGATCGCGAACGAGCCGACCATGGCGACGCCCAGGCCGAGCAGGGTGAGCAGGTCGAACACCAACCGCTTGTAGATGGGCGGGGCCTCGGGAACCTGCCCCCACTGCTCCGACAGCGCCTCGCGCAGGCTCGACATCCACCCGATGCCGGAGTAGATCGCGCCGAGCAGACCGATGATCCCGATCGAGTTCCGGCTCTGGATGGCGTTCTCCACGATCGGGAGCAGCAGCGCGTCCAGACCCGGGGGCACGTTGTTCTTGATGCCGGTCTTGAGCTGGTCGAGCAGGTCGGGCTGCAGGAACAGGGCGTACCCGAGGCCGGCCACCGCCACCAGGATCAGCGGGAACAGCGCCAGCACGCTGAAGTAGGTGATCGCGCCGGCGTAGTGGTCACCGTGCCGCTCGGTGTAGCGCTCCCCGGCCCGGACGAGGTGGTCGAGCCACTCGTGGCGGTCGCGCAGCTGCTGGAACCGCGACGGCGGCGCATCCGGGTCCTCCCCGGCGGCCACCTTCTGCGCGACGGTCTGGGCCCGCTCGGCCTGTTGACGCATGGCGTCGGCGTCCCTGTCGACGTCGGTCACGTCCTCACCCCCCGCATTCGGCTCGATCGGACGCCGATCTTCCCGTGTACGGGTCGCGCTGTCGCGCCGGGGACGGTCCGCGTCGTCGCGCGTGCAGATGCACGCGCATGTGTACAACCCATTTCGGGCGAGTTTTCGCAGGTCAGCGACATTGAGCAAACCTCGTGCGGTGCCACGTGTCCACCGTTGGTGCCGACTTGTGGATAACTCCGGCCGAGGGATCCCCGGTTCCGCCCTGCGCCGGTACCGTCACCCTCGGTACCGGGATCCCGGCACCGTTTTGGTGTGCCAACGGGAGGGTGCGGATGCCGCTCGATCAGCCGATCGCGGTCGCCGAGCAGCTCGGTTCCGATCCGGAGGAGGAGAACCCGTACCTGCTGGGCGTCTTCGCGCCCGTCGACACCGAGATCACCGCCGACGAGCTGGAGGTGATCGGCGAGATCCCGGCCGACCTCAACGGTGTCTACCTCCGCAACGGGCCCAACCGGCAGTTCGCGGCAGAAGGCCGGTACCACTGGTTCGACGGCGACGGCATGGTCCACGCGATCGCGTTCGAGGACGGCCGCGCGCGCTACCGCAACCGCTGGATCCGCACCGCGGCGTTCCAGCGGGAGGAGGTCGCCGGCCACGCGTTGTGGGCCGGGGTGATGGAGCCGCCGCACGGCAACCCGATCGGCACCGCCAGGGGTCTGCCGTTCAAGGACAGCGCCAACACCGACCTCGTCCACCACGACGGCAAGGTGCTCGCCACCTGGTACCTGTGCGGGCAACCGGCCGCGCTCGACCCGCTGTCGCTGGAGACGATCGGCGCGGAGACGTTCCTCGGCACCCTGCGCGGCGACATGATGGCCCACCCGAAGGTCGACGAGCAGACCGGCGAGCTGATGTGGTTCGACTACGGCTCCCGCGATCCGCTGCTGCGCTACGGCGTGGTGGGCCGGTCCGGCCGGGTCGAGCACGAGGTCGCGATCGACCTGCCCGGCCCGCGGCTGCCGCACGACATGGCGATCACACCGAACTGGTCGGTGCTGATGGACCTCCCGCTGGTGCAGGATCCGACCGCTGCCCGGCAAGGCCGCTACAAGATCACGTTCGACCGCGAGACGCCGGCGCGGTTCGCCGTGCTGCCCCGGCGCGGCGACGCCTCGCAGGTGCGCTGGTTCGAGGCCAGCCCCTGCTACATCTACCACGTCGTCAACGCATGGGAAGACGGCACGACGATCGTCATGGACGTGTGCCGGATGACCCAACCGGAGCCGCGGCCCACCCGTCCCGGCCCGCTCGGCAAGCTGCTGGGCTACCTGCGCCTCGACGCGCGGCTGCACCGCTACGTGTTCGACCTCGCCACCGGCAGCTGCACCGAGACCCGTCTCGACGACGCCAACACCGAGTTCCCGAGCATCGACAGCCGCCGCACCGGCGCTCCGGCCCGCTACTCCTACGCGGCGAGCATCGCCGACACCGAGACCGTTCTGTTCGACGGGCTGCTGCGCTACGACCGGCAGACCGGGGAGCGCACCCGCCACGACTTCGGCCCCGGCCGGTTCGGCAGCGAGGCGCCGTTCGCGCCGCGCGACGGCAGCACCGGCGATGACGACGGCTACCTCGTCAGCTTCGTCACCGATGCCCACGACGGCCGCTCCGAGGTGGAGATCCTCGACGCCTCCGACATCGCCGCCGGCCCCGTCGCACGCGTGCGCCTCCCGCAGCGCGTCCCGGTGGGTTTCCACGCCACCTGGGTGCGGGCGGACCAACTGCAGGCGTCGCAGACGTGATGCACCGGTACACCGCGCAGACCGACGCCGCCGACGATGCCTCGCCGCTGATCCGGTCAGGTGGGTCTGCCGTGCCGACGCGGGTACGGACGGTCATGCCGCCGTCGGCGGGCAGGCAACCCGTGCCGCCGTGGCTGTGCCGCGAGCTGGAGTCGGTGCCGCCGCTGGAGACGTTCGCGACCGTCGACGAGCTCGCCGAGGCCACCTGCCGCATCGCCGCACAGCATCCCGACGTGGTCACCCTCCGCCGGGTGGGCACATCGGCGCAGGGTGAGGCGCTCTCCTGCCTCACCATCGAGAGCCCCGGCGCCGCCGGCCCCACGACACCGGACGCGCTGGTGGTGGGCCTGCCACACCCGAACGAGCCGATCGGCGGGCTCACCGCGCTGCACCTGGCGCGCAGACTGGCCGAGGACTCCGAGCTGCGGTCGCGGCTCGGCCACCGCTGGCACGTCGTCACGTGCATCGATCCCGACGGGCTGCGGCTCAACGAGGGATGGTTGAAGGGGCCCTACACCCGCGACCACTACGCCCGGCACTTCTACCGGCAGGCCGGCCCGGAGCAGATCGAGTGGTCCTTCCCGCTCGACTACAAGCAGGCGTGGTTCGACGCGGTGCCGCCCGAGACGTTCGCGCTGATGCGGCTGATCGACGAGCACAAGCCCACCCTGCTCGCGTCGCTGCACAACAGCGAGGTCGGCGGCGCCTACTACTACCTCAGCCGGCCGGAACCCACCCTGCACCCGGTGCTGCAGGGCATCCCCGGGCGGATGGGCATCGAGCTGGACCGCGGCGAGCCGGAGGCCCCGTGGATGCCGGCGATCGACGACGGCATCTTCCCGCTCATCGACGTCCGCGACGCCTACGACCACCTGGAGGAGGTCGGTGCGCTGCAAGCGTTCTCCGGCGGCAACTCCACCGGGGCCTACGCCAGCCGCCACGGCACCCTCACCCTGGTGTCCGAGCTGCCGTACTGGACCCACCCGGGGGCGCTCGACACCACCCCGTCCGACGTCGGGTACGCCAACGCCCTGCTCGCGAACGCCGCCGAGCTGCACACCGTCAGCGAGATCCTCACCAGATCACTGACCGCCATCGACCCGCACGTCCAGGTGGAGACGCCGTTCCTGCGGGCGAGCCGCTACTACGCACCGGTGATCGGCGAACAGGCGAGCGCCACGGAACGGCGGGCGGCGTCCGCGTCGGCCGCCACCCGGAAGGCCACGGTGGCCGAGCTGACGTCGATGGCCGACACCGTGC
The DNA here is from genome assembly GCA_963727745.1 of uncultured Actinomycetota bacterium. Taxonomy (GTDB): domain Bacteria; phylum Actinomycetota; class Actinomycetes; order Mycobacteriales; family Pseudonocardiaceae; genus Pseudonocardia. The sequence continues at coordinate 636,853 of CAVSHL010000013.1, read as the reverse complement.
ACATGTTCCGGCTGCGCTACGGCGGGATGCTGCTGCGCGCCCTCGATGCCGAGGCCGCGAGCGGCAACGTGCGTCCGGTGATCAGGTCGGTGCGGCGCGAGCTGGCGGCGCTGCACGCGGCGTGGTGCGTCGCGGCCGCCGGCACGTCGGCGGTGACCCTGCCGCTGCGTTCGCTGGTGGCGGTGCAGTACGGATCGGTGCTGGCCGCAGCGGAGCACCTGCACACGGGCCGCTGACGCCCCACGCCCGCGAGTTGGCCCGCTCAACAGGGCGAGTTGGCCGGTTCGGCAGGGCACTCGCCCAATCGAGATGGCCAACTCGCCCTGCTGAGATGGCCAACTCGCCCTATCGGGATGGCCAACTCGCCCTGCTGGGATGGCCAACTCGCCGGGGCGTCGTTCAGTCGGTTGCGTCCGATTCCTCGGGGTGCTCGTCGGCCGTCGGCTCTTCGGCCGGCGCGGGGCGGTGCACCTGCACGACGTTGTTCTCCAGGTCGAGGGGGCCCAGCCGGAAGCGCTGCCCGTCGCCCGCCTCGCTGGAGTTGTCCTGGATCTTGCGGCCGGGAAAGAGCTCGCCGAGAACGCCCATGGGAGCGAGGCTACGCGCGTGCGGGATGCAGTCGAGTCGTTCTGGTGGGAGTTCTGCGCGGCGACGGGCACCGACCCGGCCACCCGGCACGACGTCTACGCCTTCGGTGACTCCCCCGAGTTGCAGGACGAGCTGCTCGAACTGGTGCTGACCGGCCCGAAGCGGGCCACGGCAGGCCTCGTCGTCGAGTACGAGCACGACGGCGATCCCGTTCCGGTGGTGGGCACGCTGTCGGTGGTGCTCGACGGTTCGGGCGCGCCGCGCTGCGTGCTGCGGACGACGGACGTGCTGGTGGGGCCGCTGAACACGGTCGACGCGGCGTTCGCCTACGACGAGGGCGAAGGCGACCGCACGCGGGAGTGGTGGTGGGCGGCGCACGAGCGGTACTTCCGCCGCACGCTGCCCGCCATCGGGATCGAGTTCGACGACGAGTTGGACTGCGTCTTCGGGCGCTTCGAGATCGCCTGGATCCCTACGCCGTCGACGCCTTCGGCGTGATCGCGGCCCAGCCGCCGGTGGCGCTGAGCGACTTGCCGGTCGTCTCCGGTGCGAGCACCTGAGAGACCACCGCCCCGACGACGCAGAACGCGGCCCCGAACACCATGCACAGCGGCAGCCCGATGGCGTCGATGCCGACGGGCAGCAGGAACGTGCCGATGGCGGCACCGACCCGGCTGGCCGCGTTGACGATGCCGACCCCCGTCGCGCGGACCTCGGTGGGGAACAGCTCGATCGGGTAGACCGCGGTGAGGTTGCCGGCGACGGCGTTGAAGAACGCGAAGACCGCGAAGGCGGCGACCGTGACCATCGGCGGCGCGCCGGTCCACAACCCGATGACGAGCAGCGCCACCGCCATGATCCAGAACGGGCCGATGAGCTGCTGGCGACGGCCGAGGTGCTCGATGGTGAGCATTCCGACGATCGCGCCGATGAAGGCGAGGGTGTTGGCGAAGATCGTGCCCGCGGTCTCGTCGAGCCTCAGGTTCTGGAACACCGTCGGCGCGAACGTGAAGATCGCGAAGTAGGGCGTGACCACGCAGATGTAGAACGTGCAGGCGAAGAAGGTGCGCTTGCGCAGAGCGGGGGCGAAGAGCTGCCGCCAACCGCCACCCTCGTCGTTGCGCTTGTCGTCGTCGTAGTTCGCCTCCTTCATGTGCACGTCGCCGCCGAGGTACCGGTCGATGATCTTCCGGGCTTCGTCGCGGCGGCCCTGCAGCATGAGCCAGCGCGGCGACTCCGGTAGCCCGATGCGCAGCAGCAGCACGATGAGCGCCGGGATCGCGCCGGTGGCGAGCACCCAGCGCCAGTCCCAGCCGGCGAGCTTCTCGAGGGCGAAACCTCCCGCCACCGCGACGAGGTAGCCGCCGTACCAGAACACGAGCATGTAGGCGACGCGCCGCCCGCGACCGTGCGAGGGCACGAACTCCGAGAGCATCGACGAGCCGATGGAGTACTCGGCGCCGATCGCGATGCCCAGCAGCAGCCGGATGACGAACAGCTGCCAGCCCTCGGTGACGAACGCCTGCGCGATGCCCAGCACGATGAACAGGCAGATGTCGATCAGGAACAGCAACCGCCGACCGAAGCGGTCGCTGAGGAAACCCCCGATCGGGGCGCCCAGGAAGATCCCGATGAGCGACGACGCCCCGATCAGGCCCGCCCAGATCGGTGAGATCTGCAGTTCGGCCGCCACCGAGATCAGGACGACGCTGAGAATGCCCAGGTCGAACCCGTCCAGGCCTTCACCCCAGGCCGTGGCCAGCGTCAACCGGCGCAGGAAACCTTTGTCGCCGTATTCCTTCTCCGGCGATTTGGCCAAATCGGGCATAGCGTCTCCACCCCGTGGTCACCGATTCGGCGACGTTAACCACGGGGGTGGGAGTCCGCAGGATCAAGCAGAAGTGAGCGGCAACATCCGGGGGCCGGGACGCGCGGCGGGTACGAGGGACGCGACCGGTTCGCGGTAGGTCGTGCTGCGCTGGCGCACCGGGCGCCCGGCCTTGCTGGCGATGGCCGTCAGCTCGGTGACCGTGCGCGCCGACCCGTTCTCCGAGCCGGCCATTCGGCTGATCGTCTCCTCCATGAGCGTGCCGCCCATGTCGTCGGCGCCGCCCTGCAGGATCTGCGCCGACAGGTCGTCGCCGAGCTTCACCCACGAGCACTGGATGTGGTCGATCCGCCCGTGCAGCGCCAGCCGCGCGAAGGCGTGGACGGCGATGTTGTCGCGACGGGTGGGGCCCGGCCGGGCCAGCCCGGCGAGGTAGATCGGCGCGTTGGTGTGGATGAACGGCAGCGGCACGAACTCGGTGAACCCACCCGTCTCGTCCTGCAGCGCGGCGAGGGTGCGCAGGTGCCCGAGCCAGTGCCGCGGCTCGTCGACGTGGCCGTACATCATCGTCGACGACGACGGGATGCCGAGGCGGTGCGCGGTGCCGACGACCTCCAACCACTGCGCGGCGGGCAGCTTGCCCTTGGTGAGTACCCAGCGCACCTCGTCGTCGAGGATCTCGGCCGCGGTGCCGGGGATCGAGCCGAGTCCGGCCTCCTTCAGCTCGGCGAGCCAGTCCTCGATCGACACGCCCGCCTTGGCCGCCGCGGAGACGATCTCCATCGGCGAGAACGCGTGGACGTGCATGCCGGGCACCGCCGCGTGGACCGCGCGCGCCAGGTCGGCGTAGAACGACGTCGGCAGCTGCGGATCGATGCCGCCCTGCATGCAGACCTCGGTGGCGCCGGCCTGCGCTGCCTCCACCACGCGGTCGGCGATCTCGTCGAGCGAGAGCCGGAACGCGTCGGTGTCGCGCTCCCGCTGCGCGAAGGCGCAGAACCGGCAGCCCACGTAGCAGACGTTCGAGAAGTTGATGTTGCGGTTGATCACGTAGGTGACGTCGTCGCCGACGACGTCGCGACGCACGGCGTCGGCGAGCCGGGCCAGCTCGTCGAGCGCAACTCCGTCGCTGGTCAGCACGGCCATGGCCGCCGCGTGGTTGGCCGGGTCGAGCAGCGCGGCCGGATCGGATGCGGCGATGTCGAGTCCGGCCCGCACGTCGGAGTCGAGCCGCTCCGGGGCCACCTGCTGCTGGCGGGCCAGCTCGCCCTTCAGTTCGTCCCAGTCGCCGTAGACGTCCGAGAAGTCGCTGCGCCGGTCGTCCGTGCGGCCGGTGGTGTCGATGGTGGTGTTCAGGTCGATGCGGCCGGTGCTGGCGAACCCACCGTCGGGCTCCTGCCACGGCCGGCCGAGCACCTCGGCGTCCTCGCGGGCCAGCCCGGTCGCCGGGTCGGCGAGCGCGGCCACGTGCCCGTGCAGCCGGGTGTCGATCCACGGTGACCCGGCCAGGACGTACGGCGGGTAGGCGGTGAGCCGCTCGCGCATCGTGAACCCGGCCGCCGCGGTCTGCGCGGCCAGCTCGTCGATCGCGGGCCACGGCATCTCCGGGCTCACGTGGTCGAGCGTGACGGGCGAGACGCCGCCCCAGTCGTCGATGCCGGCGCGCAGCATCAGCGCGAACTCGTCGCCGACGAGGTTGGGCGGCGCCTGCACGCGCATCTTCGGGCCCATCACCAGGCGGGTGACGGCGATGGTGGCGGCGAGGTCGTCGAGGTCGGCGTCGGGGTCGTTGGCCATCGCCGTGTCGGGCTTGGCCCGGAAGTTCTGGACGATGATCTCCTGGATGTGCCCGTGCGCGCGGGACGCGCTGCGCATCGCGAAGATCGACTCGGCGCGCTCGGTGCGGTTCTCGCCGATGCCGATGAGGATGCCGGTGGTGTACGGGACGCCGACGCGGCCGGCGTCGGTGATCGCGCGCAGCCGGACCGCGGGCTCCTTGTCAGGGCTGCCGTAGTGGGCGTTGCCCTTCTCGCTCCAGAGCCGCTCCGACGTGGTCTCCAGCATCATCCCCATGCTGGCGGCGACGGGCTTGAGCCGTGTGAGCTCCTCCCACGACAGCACGCCGGGATTGAGGTGCGGCAGCAGCCCGGTCTCCTCCAGCACGGCGATCGCGGACGCGCGCACGTAGTCGATCGTCGAGGAGTAGCCGCGCGCCTCCAGCCACTCGCGGGCCTGCGGCCAGCGGTCCTCCGGCCGGTCGCCCAGCGTGAACAGGGCCTCCTTGCAGCCCGCCGCAGCGCCCTTGCGGGCGATGTCGAGCACCTCGTCGCGCTCCAGGTAGGCCGCCGGCAACCGGTGCGGCACCGTCGCGAACGTGCAGTAGTGGCAGCGATCGCGACACAGGCGCGTCAGCGGGATGAACACGTTCTTCGAGTACGTGACCACGCCAGGGCGCCCGGCCGCGACGAGGCCGGCATCGCGCACCCGCGCGGCAGCCGTCAGCAGTTCGTCGAGCTGTTCTCCGCGGGCCGCGAGCAGCACGCTCGCCTCGGTGACGTCGAGCGTGGCGCCGTCGCGGACGCGGCGCAGCGCACGTCGGAGAGCGGACGGGGAGACGGTCTCGGGGTCGGACACTCCTGCACAGTAGGTCGGCAAAAGCCCGATGGTCGAGGCCCGGTGGGGAGGATCGACAGAGTCACACCGGCCGGGAATAGCCGGCTGCTCCAGCTGGTTATTCCACGTCTGTCGGTTCCCCGCCCGTCACGGCGAGGAGCTCGGCGAACGTCGTCGGGAACACCGCCGCCGGGATGCCGCCGGCCGCCCAGATCTCGTCGTAGGCGGCGAGTGCCCGGTCGACGAGGGTGCGCAGCGGAGCGGGATGCCCGACCGGCGCCACACCACCGATCACCTGCCCGGTGGCCTCCTTCACGAACGCGGGCTTCGCACGCCGGATCTCGTCGGCGCCGACCGGGGCTGCCACGACGGCCGGATCCACCCGGTGCGCGCCGGAGGTGAGCACGAGCAGCGGCTCCACGGCGGTGCCCGTCACGGCCTCGAAGACCAGCGAGTTCGCGATCTGCCCGACCTCCACGCCGAGCGCGGCGGCCGCGGCTGCTGCCGTGTGCACCCCCTCCGGGAGCACCTGCAGCCGGGCGACCCGGGCCGGATCGGCGCCTCCGTCCGTCAGGGCGGCGGTGACGCGAGCGACGTTGGGGTGGACGGCGGTCGTCATGCCCACGATTCTGCCGACCCGGCCCAGCGAGTTCTGGGGAGGTGGCGGCGATGGCAGTGGCGGCGGCGTTGATCAAGGGCAAAAGGGTCGTTGCTGAAGATCCACAAGCGACCTTTTGCCCTTGATCAACGCAATCTCAGGCCGCACTGGCCGTTGGAGCAGCGCACCCCCACCACGTCCGAGCGGCGGGCCGAGGCTCAGGGGACCAGCCGGGCCCCGGTGAGCTGGGACCCGTCGCGTGCCTGGAGCAGGCACATGACGTCGCGACTGAAGTAGCCCGACGTCGACGGGGCGCTGAACTGCTGCTCGCTCGGGATCAGCACGACGACGTCGAGGCGGGCCTTGTCGTCGCCACCGACCACCGCGGACCCGAACTCCAGCTGGCAGGCGTGCTGGCCGTAGTCGGCCAGTTGCTGCTCACCGGGGTACGGGAGCTTGGCCGACGACTCGAAGGGCTTGAGGGCGATGAAGAGCTCCGCGTCGTGCGGCTGGTCGCAGTTGACCGACGCCGACGACGGGAAGGAGCGGCCGGCCACGATGCGCCCCAGCACGCATCCGGCGCTGGTCGGGTTGAACTCCGGGACCTGCCCGCCGGCGCCGTAGGTGAAGTGCGCGGGCCCGCTGGGACTGATCGAGAGCCCGATGCCGACGGTGAGCGCGACGCCCAGCACGAGCCCGGCGCCCAGGAGCGCGGCGATGCGGCCCCAGCGCCGCCGCACGGGCGCCGGCTTGGTGATCGTGTTCGTGGGTCCGTAGCCGGGCTGCTGGTCGACGCTCAGCATCGCCGCGGCCTGGGGGCCGGTGAGCCGGAGCTGCGGGGGTCGCTGCAGCAGCCCGCCGATCACGGCACCGAGGACGCTGCGGGTGCGCACCGGCGGGATCGGTCCGTGCAGGACGGCCGCGATCGTGGCCGCGGTGGTCTCGCGGTCGAACGGCGCCCGCCCGGTCAGGGCGTGGTGCAGCGTGGCGCCGAGCGCCCACATGTCGGAGGCGGCGGTGGCGGGCTCGCCGCCGAGCCGCTCTGGCGACAGGTAGGCGGGCGAGCCGACGATCGAGCCGGTGGTGGTGAGCCGCGGATCGTCGGCGGCCTGGGCGATGCCGAAGTCGGTGAGCTTCACCCTCCCGTCGGCGCGGAGGAGCACGTTGCTGGGTTTGACGTCGCGGTGCACCACGCCGTTGTCGTGCGCGGCGCGCAGCGCCGATACGAGCTGGCCGGCCACCGACAGGGCGGCCTGCTCGTCGAGCGGCCCCGACCGGGCGACGACCTCGGCGAGCGTGGGGGCGTCGACGAGCTCCATCACGATGTGGTCGACGCCGTCGTCGGTGACGACGTCGTGGACGGTGACGATGCCGGCGTCGGAGAGCCGTCCCGCGGTGCGGGCCTCGCGCAGCAGCCGGTCGCGGAACAGCCGGCGCTCCTCGGCGGGCAACCCGGCCGGCAGGTGCAGCTCCTTGACGGCGACCTGGCGGCCCATCACGCGGTCCTCGGCCCGCCACACGATCCCCATGCCGCCGCGGCCCAGCTCGGCCAGCACGACGTAGCGCCCGCCGATCACCCTGGTCGGAGCAGCGGGTTGCATGCCGTGAAGGATCTCTCAGCCGCAGTCGGTGCCCGACACGAGGGTCAGGTGCTCGGCCGAGGCCCAGACCTTGCCTTCCAGTTCGCGGAAGCCGTTGGTGGGCCGGCCGACCGCGTCGACGAGGGTGCCGTCGTCGAGGGTGCCGCGCACCTCGGCGTTGAGGTCGGGTGCGGAGCGCAGGTTCAGCACCCGCCGTCCGTTGACGGACTCGGCCACCGTGACCCGGAACTGGCAGCCGGTGGACCCGTCGGCGGCCGGCACCAGCGGCACGGGGGTCAGTCGCCCGCTGTCGAGTATCGCGATCGTGGCCAGCACCAGGCCCGCTACCAGCACGAATGCCCAGCTCTTGAACGTGGAGCTGGTCGGCTTCTTGATCTTGATGCTGATCTTTGCCATCGCGGCTTCCCCCGATGCGGTGCGGACCACTCACCGTAGCGGACCGGGACCGTGTGGTGAGGGGATAGCGTGTCGGGGAGCAGCGCGTTTCCCCGGCCGATCTTGGAGCAGGCAGAGCAATGAAGGTCATCTACACCTACACCGACGAAGCGCCCGCGCTGGCGACGCACTCGTTCCTGCCGGTGATCGAGGCGTTCGCCGGCAAGGCCGGGATCGACGTCGAGACCCGCGACATCTCGCTGGCCGGCCGGATCCTCGCCGCCTTCGATCTCGCCCCCGACGCGCTGGGCGAGCTGGGCGATCTCGCCACCACGCCCGAGGCGAACATCATCAAGCTGCCCAACGTCAGCGCGTCGATCCCGCAGCTCAAGGCCGCGGTCGCCGAGCTGCAGGGCGCCGGCTACGCCGTGCCCGACTACCCGGAGAACCCGCAGACCGACGACGAGAAGAAGGCGCGCGCCGCCTTCGACGCGGTCAAGGGCAGCGCAGTCAACCCGGTGCTGCGCGAAGGCAACTCCGATCGCCGCGCACCCGCTTCGGTGAAGAACTACGCGAAGAAGCACCCGCACTCGATGGGCGCGTGGTCGACCGACTCCGCCTCGCACGTCACCACGATGAGCGACGGCGACTTCCGGCACTCCGAGAAGTCGGTGACGATTCCCGCGCCGACCACGCTGCGCATCGTCCACACCGCCGCCGACGGCACCGAGACCGTCCTCAAGGACGGGCTGAAGGTGCTGGCGGGCGAGGTCGTCGACGCCGCGGTGATGCGCACCTCCGCGCTGTACGCGTTCCTGGCCGAGCAGGTCGCCGACGCCAAGGCGAAGGGCGTGCTGTTCTCGGTGCACCTCAAGGCCACGATGATGAAGGTGTCGGACCCGATCCTGTTCGGGCACGCCGTCACGACGTACTTCGCCGACGTCTTCGCGCGGTACGGCGACGACCTGGCGAGCGTGGGCGCCGACCCGCGCGACGGGCTCGCGAGCGTCCTCACCGCGCTCGAGAAGCTGCCGGCCGAGAAGAAGCAGGCGATCACCGACGCCATCACCGCCGGCTACGAGAGCGGCCCCGCGCTGGCGATGGTCGACTCCGACCGCGGCATCACCAGCCTGCACGTGCCGTCCGACGTGATCATCGACGCGTCGATGCCGGCGGCGATCCGCTCGTCCGGGCAGATGTGGAACGCGGCCGGGAAGCTGCAGGACACCAAGTACGTCATCCCGGACTCGTCCTACGCCGCCCTGTACGCCGAGACCGTCGACCACTGCCGCGAGCACGGCGCGTTCGACCCGGCCACGATGGGCACCACGCCCAACGTCGGGCTGATGGCGCAGAAGGCCGAGGAGTACGGCAGCCACGACAAGACCTTCGAGGTCTCCGCGGGCACCGTCCGTGTGCTGGACGGCGACGCCGTTCTCCTGGAGCACGAGGTCGGCGACGGCGACATCTGGCGCGCCTGCCAGACCAAGGACGCCCCGATCCGCAACTGGGTGGAGCTGGCCGTGGGCCGCGCCCGCGCCACCGGCTCGCCCGCCGTCTTCTGGCTCGACGAGACCCGCGCGCACGACGCGGAGCTGCTGAAGAAGGTCCGCGCGCAGCTCGCCGAGCTCGACACCGACGGGCTGACGATCGAGATCCTCGACGTCGCCGCCGCCACCCGCTACACGCTGGAGCGGGCCCGCCGCGGCGAGGACACCATCTCGGTCACCGGCAACGTGCTGCGCGACTACCTCACCGACCTGTTCCCGATCATGGAGCTGGGCACCAGCGCCAAGATGCTCTCGATCGTGCCGCTCATGAACGGCGGCGGCCTCTTCGAGACGGGCGCCGGCGGCTCGGCCCCCAAGCACGTGCAGCAGCTGGTCAAGGAGAACCACCTGCGGTGGGACTCGCTGGGTGAGTTCCTCGCGCTGGCCGTCTCGCTGGAGTTCCTGGCCGACGCCACCGACAACCCGCGGGCGCGCGTGCTGGGGCAGACTCTCGACGCCGCCACCGGCGCGCTGCTGGAGAACGGCAAGTCGCCGTCGCGGAAGGTCAACGAGCTCGACAACCGCGGCAGCCACTTCTACCTGGCGCTCTACTGGGCGCAGGCACTGGCCGAGCAGAAGGACGACGCCGAGCTGGCCGGCATCTTCGCGCCCATCGCCGAGCGGCTCGCCGCCGACGAGGAGACGATCGTCGGGGAGCTCGCCGCGGTGCAGGGCCGGCCCGTCGAGCTGGGCGGCTACTACCACGTCGACCGCGCCAAGGCCGACGAGGTGATGCGCCCGAGCGCGTCGTTCAACGCGGTGCTGGCCGAGCTGGTTCAGTAACCCTCATCGCGTAGGGCCCTTCTGTAGGAGATGTCCAGCGCACGCCGGGCCAGCCCGGCCGTGGCACCTGCAGCCGCGCGCACCAGCGCGCGGGTGCCGGCGCCGGCGCCGGCCGTCAGGTGCCCCGCACCGACTGCGTTCATGTCAGGGGCGCCCGGGGTCGGGCGCCCGTTCCAGGCGGCCTGCAGGGCCGGTGCGGGCTCGACGGCCGCGGCGTCGACGTGCACGGTCACCGCCGCGTGCGGCGGCTTGCCCTGCAACGCCATCGTGGCCAGGAGCGCCGGATCGGTCGTGACGGTGGCGGTACCGCGCAGGTGCAGCATCTCCGCCCGGCCCGGCACGAGCGCGGCGAGCGACACGGCCGGGCAGCTCATGAGGTTGCGCAGGGTGTCGGCGCGGCGGTTCCCGCGCCGGTCCGGCAGGGCGAGGGTCTGGCCGTCGAGCACCTGCAGGAAGCCGGGCAGGTCGCCGCGCGGGCTGGTGTCGCCGTGCCCGTCGCCGTCCCACGAGGAGAGCAGTGCGAACGGCGACGCCGCGAGGAACGCGGCGATCCCCGGCTCGGCGAGCGGCCCGTCGACCGGCGCGGACACGGTCGCCGCGGGATGCCCGTCGCGCCACAGCCGCGATCGCAGCACGCAGCGGGCGCAGTGCACGTACGCCTCGTCGAGGTCGATCGTGACGCGGGCGCCGTCGATCCCGATCAGGGTCCCGTTGATCCGCAGTGTCTCCCCCACTCCGACCATCAGGAACAACATCGACACGCCTGGGGCGGCGGGTCGCGGCGTGCGCGGCGCGAGGGCGAACGAGAGCCGGTTGCGCGACTCCGCGATCGCGCCACCGACCACGGTCGTGTGCGGCTCGCCCTCCGCATCGCGGAAGCCGACGCCGGCCAACGGGGCCGCCGCGAGCACCGCGCGGCAGCCGTCGTCGAGGACGTCGGTGGCCTTCGCCAGCACCACCCGCGCCGGCGTGCCGAGCAGCGCCTCGACGTCCTCGACAGTGCTCAGGATCTCCATGCGATCGACCGTAGGGTGACCAGCTGACGGCAGGTGGCCATCGTCTGCCGTGATCCGGCCACGCTCGGGAGGTGCGATGCCCACGCCCGCAGTGCTCATCGTGCAGGCGGAGCTGGCACCGCGTGCCACCTTCGGCATGCACCAGCACCCCGTCCACCTGCTGACCTGGTCGATGACGGCCACGGTCGCCGTCCACGCCGGCGACCGCGAATGGCTGGTGCCACCGTCGCACGCGCTGTGGATGCCCGCGCGGATGGCGCACGCGGTCACCGGCGTGCGGACCGGCCTGGGCTACGCCGTCGCCATCGGCACGCAGGACTGCCCGATCACGTGGTCGGAGCCGACGGCCGTGCTGGTCACACCGCTGCTGCGGGAGCTGATCGTGCACCTCGACGGGCACCCCGAGCCCGGCCCGGAACGGGACACCGCCGAACGGCTGCTGATGCTGCTGCTCCGACCGGCCTCCAGCGCCGCGTTCCACGTCCCGATGCCGGCGGATCCACGGACCCGCGAGATCGCCGATGCGCTGGTCGCCGATCCGGCCGACCCCCGCGACCTGGACGCATGGGCGCGCCACGTCTCGGCAGGCGTCCGCACCGTCACGCGGCTGTTCCGGCGGGAGACGGGCATGACGTTCGCGCAGTGGCGCACGCACGTGCGAGTCCGGGCCGCCCTCACGCTGCTCGCCGACGGCACCCCCGTCGCGACGACGGCGCGGGCCGTCGGCTACCGCAAGCCCGGCGCGTTCGCGGAGGCCTTCCGGCGCGTCACCGGTGCGCCGCCGGCGGCGTACCTGCCGTCGGCCGGCTGACCGGTGGTCCGGGCCGAGGTGCGTTGATCACGACGTGGTGCACCGGTTTATCCGGTTGCGCTGCCCCGTAGCGTCGATCGACGTGCGCTCGCCCTACGTCCGGCTGGTCCGGGCCGGCTATCTGCGACATTCCACCTACCGCGCCGCCGCCCTCGCGGGCCTGGCCACCAACACCGTGTTCGGCCTCCTGCGGGTGTCCGTGCTGCTCGCCGTCGTGGCCGCAGGGGGTACGGCCGCGGGGTACGACGCCGCGTCCGTCAGCACCTTCGTGTGGCTCGGGCAGGGCCTGCTCGCCGTCGTCCTGCTGTGGGGTGACCCGGAGCTGTCGCAGCGCGTGCGCAACGGCGATGTCGCGATCGATCTGGCCCGCCCGGTGAACCTGCAGTTCACGCAGCTCGCCGGCGACCTCGGTCGGGCCGGCCACGCGTTGCTCTGGCGGTTCCTGCCACCGGTGGTGTTCGGCGCGCTGCTGCTGCCGTTCCGCTGGCCCACCTCGCCCGGCACGCTCGTCCTGTTCGCGGTCGCCGTGGTGCTGGCGGTCGCGCTCAGCTCCACCTTGCGGTTCATCGTCGAGCTGACCTCCTTCTGGCTGCTCGATGCGCGCGGCGTGCGCTCGCTCTACGGCGCCGTCAGCGGGGTGCTGGCCGGGCTGACCGTGCCGCTGGCGTTCTTCCCCGACACCGTCCGCGCCGTCATCTACGCCACCCCGTTCCCCGGGCTGCTGCAGACCCCGATCGACGTGTTCTCCGAGCGTGGACCCACGTGGGCGCTGCTCGGGCACCAGGTGCTCTGGCTCGCGGGGGCGACGGTCGTGGCGCAGATCGCGCTGGCCAGGGCCACCCGGAAGCTGGTGGTGCAGGGTGGCTGAGCACGTGTACGCCCGGATCGTGCGGTCGCGGATCCGCAGCCAGCTGGCCTACCCGCGCTCGTTCGCCCTCGACGTGCTCGGCCAGGCTCTCGTGCAGGCCGGCGAGCTGGTCGTGATCCTCGCTGTGTTCGCGCAGGTCGACGCGCTCGGCGGCTTCGCGCGCGACGAGGTGCTGCTGATGTACGCGCTCTCGGGCATCGCGTTCGGGCTCGCCGACATGCTCGTCGGTCAGCTCGACGAGCTGCCGACGTGGATCCGCACCGGCACGTTCGACGTGCTGCTCACGCGGCCGCTGTCAGCGTTCCTGCAGTTCGTGACCAGCGACGTGCAGCTGCGCCGGATGGGCCGCGTGCTGCTCAGCGCGGGCGTGCTCGTCGCCGTGCTCGTGCAGGGCGGGATCGCGGCGACCCCGCTCGTCGTCGCGCTGCTGGTGGTCACCCCGCTCACCGGCGCCGTGATCATCGGGTCGATCTGGGTCGCGACGTGCGCCGTGTCGTTCTGGATCGTCGAGGGCCGGGAGCTGGCCAACTCCTTCACCTACGGCTCGACGATCACCACCGCCTACCCGGTCACGATCTTCGCGCCGTGGCTGCGCACGCTGTTCTGCTTCGTCGTGCCCGGCGCGTTCGTCGCCTACTACCCGACGCTCGCGATCCTCGGGCGGCCCGATCCACTCGGCCTACCCGCCGCTCTGCCCTACGTCACCCCGCTGGTCGCCGTCGCGGCAGCGGGCATCGCCGCGCTGGTCTGGCGGGCCGGCATCCGCCGCTACACGGGAACGGGATCATGACAGCACTCATCGAGGTGACGGGCCTGCGCCGCGAGTTCACCGTCGGTCGGCGCCGGGCGCGGCACACCGTCGTCGCCGTCGACGGGGTGGACCTGCGCATCGAGGCCGGCGAGTCGGTGGGCTTCCTCGGCCCCAACGGCGCCGGCAAGTCCACGACCATCAAGATGCTCACCGGCATCCTCGTCCCCACCGCAGGCACGCTCAGCGTGTGCGGGTTCGACCCCGTGCGGCAGCGCCGCGAGCTGGCCCGGCAGATCGGTGTGGTGTTCGGGCAACGCAGCCAGCTCTGGTGGGACCTGCCGCTGCGCGAGAGCTTCGACCTGCTCGGTGCGATCCACCGGGTCCCCGCCGACGCATTGCGGGCGCGCCTCGACCGCTGCGTCGACGTCCTCGACCTCGGCCCGCTGCTGGAGGTGCCCGTGCGCCAGCTGTCGCTGGGCCAGCGGATGCGCGGCGAGATCACCGCGGCCCTGCTGCACGCGCCGCCGCTGCTCGTCCTCGACGAGCCGACCGTCGGGCTCGACCTGGTCAGCAAGGAGCAGCTGCGCACGTTCCTGCAGCACGTCAATGTCGAGGACGGCGTGACCATTCTGCTCACCACCCACGACCTGCCCGACGTGGAGCGGCTCTGCCGGCGCGTCGTGGTCGTCGACCACGGCCGCATCGTCGCCGACGACGGGCTCGCCGAGCTGCGCGCGCGGTTCGGCGGCGCCCGCGAGGTCGTCGTCGAGCTGGCCGCACCGCCGGCCCCGCTCGACGACCTCCCCGGCGTCCACGCCGTCACCGTCGAGGCGGGCGGGCTGCGGCAACGGCTCGCGTTCTCGGGCACGTCCGCAGCAGCCGTCATCGCCGCCGTGGCCGAACGGGCGGAGCTGCGCGACGTCAGCGTCGCCGAGCCGTCGATCGAGGACCTGGTCCGCACGCTCTACGCCACAGCCGCCCCCCACAAGCCCGCGAGTTCGCAGTTCGGACCCGGCGAGTTGGCCATCTGAGCAGGGCGAGTTGGCCGGACCAACAGGGCGAGTTGGCCGGATCGACAGAACGATCCCGCCGGCGAGATGGCCGACTCACCCTGTCGAGATGGCCAACTCGCGGGGGTCGTGTACGGACTCGCGGGCTACGCCGTGGCGGCCACGCCGGGGATCGCGCCGCTGCGGAACGCGTCGACGAAGAGGGCGTGGTCGGCGCGGACGCGTGCGGCGTACGTGTGCGCGAACTCCACCACCCACTCCACGAACTCCTCGTCGCGGCCCGCGACGACGTGGTCGATGGCGTCCTCGGTCTGGAACGGGACGAGTGAACGATCAGCGTCGGCGTCGGCCACGCAGTGCACCTTGGCGGTGGCGCGGCCGAGGTACTCCACCACCGGTCCGATGTCGGACGGCTCCGACAGCTGTGCCCAGTCCAGGTCCGCCTCGTACGGCGACACCTCGCTCACCACGTACCCGACGCCGTCGAGCTCGGTCCAGCCGAGCATCCGGTCGGCGTGCGCCTGCAGGGCCCGTTGCGAGACGACGGTGCGGTGGCCGTGGTGCTCGAAGGCCGACGCGACGGCCGGATCGTCGACGACCCGCGACGGCGCCGCGATGTTGCCCTGCTTCATCGACAGCACCACGTCGTTGTCCAGCGCCTGGTTGAAGCCCTCCACGAGCACCGTGTAGGCGGGCAGGCCCGCGCTGCCGATGCCGAACCCGGACTTGCCGGCCAGGTCCTTCACGGCGTACGTGACGCCCGTGAAGCGCTTGCTCTCGGGGATCGTCTGCACGTACCGCTCGAACGCCGCCACCACCTTGGTCCGCTCCTCGTCGTCCAGGCGGCGCACGGTCGGGTCCTCGCGCAGGACCCGGTCGTAGCCCTCGGTCTCGGTGATCCGGTCGAGCAGCTCCACCCGCGTGCGCAGCCGCGCCGACTGCAGCACCTGGTGCACCACCCCGTCGGTCGTGCCCAGGTGCAGCGAGAACGAGCTGTCGTCGGCCGATCCGCGGAACCAGCGCACCTGGTCCAGGTACGCGCGGACGTAGCGGCCGACCAGCTCGGTGATCGCGTCGTCGGGGATCGCCTTGCGCCAGCCCAACAGCGCGAGGCTCGCCGCGAACCGGGTGACGTCCCAGGTGAAGTGCCCGAGGTAGGCCTCGTCGAAGTCGTTCACGTCGAAGATCAGGACGCCGTCGCCGTCCATGTACGTGCCGAAGTTCTCGGCGTGCAGATCACCCTGGATCCACACCCGGCTCGTCCGCTCGTCGGCCCACGGATCGGGGCGCTCGGCGACGTCGGCGTAGAACAGGCAGGCGCTGCCCCGGTAGAACGCGAACGGGTCAGCCGCCATCGAGCGGAACTTCGCCCGGAACGCCGCCGGGTCGGCCGTCATCAGATCGGCGAACGCCTCGACCAGCGTGTCGACGATGACGGTGGTGCGCTCGGAGTCGGTCACCCGTCGATGATGCCGGGAACTACCCCGCGTCCGCCGGTGCGCAGTAGTACGCCGACAGCGGCGGGGCGGCGTTCGGCACGTTCCGGCAGTGCTGCACGATCCACGCGATCCGCGGATCGTCGGTGCGCCCGAGCGGGAACGCCAGGTGGAAGGTGCCGCGCGCGATGTCGGCGCGCAGCTGCTCCAGCGTCGGGACGGGCCCGGTGCCGCTGAACCCGCCGATCGGCAGCACCTCCTCACCGGAGTCGCCGGAGAGCACGGACGCGACGGCCGCCGACTGCGCCGCGGCCAGGTACGGCGCACCGCCACGGGCCTTCTCCAGCCCCGGACGCGCCAGTGCGGCCTCGCGCGGGTACTCTCGGAAGACCGCGTCGATCACCGTGGTCGTGCGGGCGGTCTGGAACGGCGAGTCGAACACGCCGCGCTCGTCGACGACGGCCGCCACCGAGGCCACGACCGGCACCAGCAGGACGGCCAGTGCCGCCGAGAGCAGCGCGGCGACCGGCAGCGCACCCGAGGAGCGCCGCCACGCCGCGAGGGCCAGCACGACGGCGGCGACCGCGACCACCGCGACGGCGGCCGGCAGCCAGGCCGGCGGCTCGCCGAGCCGCAGCAGGAGCAGCGCGTACGCCGCGGTCACGACCGCCGTCGCCACCGCACCGATGCGGACGGCGACGGCGCCGCGCCGTCGCCATGCCGCCACCCCGCCGACGCCGAGCAGTGCCGCGACCGGCGGCGCGAGCACCGCCGTGTAGTAGGTGTTGATGCCGCCGGTGGCGGCGAAGACCGCCACGAACGTGAGCAGCCACAGCCCCCACAGCAGGGCCGCTGCCCGCGTCGGGTCGGTGCGCGGCGCCGACCGGCGCGCCACGATCGCGGCGACCGCCACGACGAACGCCGGGATCAGCAGCCAGGCCGCGTCGCGGGCCAGGTCACCGAACAGCAGCCGCAGCCAGCCCGGCGCGGCCGACGCCCCACCGGCAGCCCCTGTGCAGCCAGCGCCTGCAACGGGTTGGCCCCGCCGATCCGGCCGAACCCGTTGTAGCCGAAGACCTGCTCGTACTCGGAGTCGCCGACGCTGCCGTCGACCCAGGGTCGCCCCGCCGTCGGCAGCAGATCCACGACTGTGATCCACGCGAGCGACACCACGGCCGTCACTGCGCCGGCGCCGACCACCCGCGCCAGCCTCGTCCCGACCGAACCGGCCCCCGCCACCAGCACGGTCACGGCGAGCGCCGGCAGCACCAGCCAGGCCTGGATCATCTTGGCCTGGAACGCCAGCCCCACCCACGCCCCGGCCGCCGCGAGCCACCACGCGCTGCCGCCCGCCACCGCGGCCGAGACGGCGTCGGCCGCGAGCACCAGCAGCAGGATCATCAGGGTGTCGGACACATTGCCGCGGTCGAGCAGCACCACGGCCGGGCACGCCAGCGCCAGCACCGCGGCGGCGACGAGCCCCGCCGAGGGCGACGCGAGCCGCCGCACCGCCCGGTACAGCACCAGCACCGTCAGCACGCCCTCGACGATCTGCGGCAGCACGATCGCCCACGTGTGCATCCCGAACACCCGCACCGACAGCGCCTGCAGCCAGAACGCGCCCGGCAGCTTGTCCAGCGTGATCGTCTGCGCCGGGTCGAACGCGCCGAACGCGAACGCGTGCCAGTCGCTCGCCGTCGCCTGCACGGCCGCCGCGTAGTACGGCTCCAGCGCGATCGAGCCGGCCGCCCACCCGTAGCCCAGACCCGCGACCGCCGCGATCATCGCCAGCAGCACCCGCTGCCGGACGTTCCCCCGCTCGTCCACAGCGGCACGCAACCACACCGCCGGTCCGCCGTCGAATGGGATGAGCGGCGCATCCGTGCAGGTAGTGGCGCCAATCAGACGATCAGGTGAGCGTCGGCTTGGAGATCAGCACGGCCACCACGATCATCAACGTGGCGAGCACGCAGTAGCAGAGCACGTCGACGGGCCGGCTGCGGACCGCGAGCAGCCCGACCCGGTCGTCCGGGATCGCCGCCCGGAACACGGCCGCCACGAGCAGCGCGCCACCGATCAGCACGGCACCCTGGCGCCAGTGCTGGGTGAGCACCCGCAGCATGCCGAGGGCGACGATCAGCGCCACCAGCCCGACCGGGAGGTGCAGCGGCAGGCGCGAGCGCAGGTCAGGAACGCGCCGCGACATCGCCGGCCCTCACTACGCCAAGCTCCGCTCGGCTGCTTCCACCACGTTGGTGAGCAGCATCGCCCTGGTCATCGGGCCCACCCCGCCGGGCATCGGCGCCAGCGCGCCGGCCACCTCCGCCACCTCCGGCGCGACGTCGCCGACGATGCCGGCGGCGGTGCGGGTGAGGCCCACGTCGAGGACCGCGGCGCCGGGCGCCACCATGTCGGCCGTGATCAGCCCGGGCACCCCGGCGGCCGCGACGACGACGTCGGCGCGCCGCACCTCGGCGGCCAGGTCGCGCGTGCCGGTGTGGCACAGCGTCACGGTGGAGTTCTCGCTGCGCCGGGTGAGCAGCAGCCCCAACGGCCGCCCGACCGTCACCCCGCGACCCACGACTGTGACCCGCGCGCCGGCCAGCGGCACGTCGTACCGCGAGCACAGCTCGACGATCCCGCGGGGCGTGCACGGCAGCGGGCCCGACTCGCCCAGCACCAGCCGGCCCAGGTTCACGGGGTGCAGGCCGTCGGCGTCCTTCGACGGATCCATCCGCTCCAGCGCCGCACCCGCGTCGAGGCCTCGGGGCAGCGGCAGCTGCACGATGTAGCCGGTGCACGCCGGATCGGCGTTGAGCTCGTCGATGACGGCCTCGACATCGGCCTGGGTGGCGTCGGCGGGCAGCTCGCGCTGGATCGAGGCGATGCCGACCTGCGCGCAGTCGCGGTGCTTGGCGTTGACGTAGGAGTGCGATCCCGGGTCGTCGCCGACGAGCACGGTGCCCAGCCCCGGGGTCACCCCCGCCGCAGCCAGCTTCTCGATCCGGCCGCGCAGCTCCTCGAGGATCGCCGCGAGCGTCGCCTTGCCGTCCATCAGGGTCGCGGTCACGCCGCCCATTGTCGCAGAGGGCGTTCGGGCCCGACCCCGAACGGGTGCCGGCCGCATGCCGTCTCAAAGAGAGACATCCAGCATGAGCAAGAATATTCACCATTCATGTGACGGCGACCACTCACCTGCGGAGCAGCATGCCGTCCCGCAGCCCGCCTCACCAGGAGGACGAGGATGTCCGTTTCCAGCGAGGTCACCACCGACGCCCCGGCAGCCGTCGCGGCCCCACCAGCGAATCCCGCTCTGCTCGGCCTGCCCTGCTTCGTCGTGGGTGGCCTCGGACTGAGCCTCTACCTGCTCGGATACCTACCAGCGACGGGCTTGGGCGCCCTCGTGCCGATCGTGTTGTTCGTGCCCGGCCTCGGCCTGTTCGTCTCCGCGATCTGGGCAGCGCGGGAGGGCCAGAGCGCGGTCGGGAGCATATTCGGGCTCTTCGCCGCGTTCTGGATCAGCTACGGCTTCCTGGTCTTCGGTCTCGTCTCCGGAGTGCTGGGCGTCGACGCGGCCGCGGCCGGCCCGGCCCAGGCCACCTTCCTGATCGGCTGGCTCGTCGCCTTCATCGGGTTGTCGATCTCCACCGTGCGCCTGCCACTCGCGTTCACGGTGATGTTCGTGCTGGTCACCATCGCAGTGGCACTCGTGCTGCTCGCCGTGCTGACCGGCGGGACGGCGTTCCTGACGATCGCCGGCATCGTCGGCATCGCGTTCAGCCTCGTCGGGCTGTACATGTACGTCGGCGCCATGTCCGCCGAGCTCGGCGGCAAGGGCTTCGGGCTCGGCTCGCCCCTCGCCGGCTGACCACGTGGGGGGACGGGGCGCCCCGTCCCCCCACATACCTAATCGATCCGGAGGCCGTGCGCGGCGGCGAACGCCAGCCCTTGGTGGGTGTCGATCGTGGCACCGGCCAGCACGGCCTGCACCCAGCCGTTCGCGTCGATCCGGGCCCCGCGCAGGTCGGCGTCGGCGAACTTGGCGCCGGCCAGCCGGGCCCCGATGAGGTCGGTGTCGCGCAGCACGGCCTTGCGAAGGTCGCTGCCCAGCAGGCTCGCCTCCCGCATCCGCAGGCCGCTGAGATCGACGGCGCGGAGATCGACGCCGCCCAACGCCACCAGTGACAGGTCGCAGTCGGTGAACGTGATCGGGCGCATGCGGGCGTCGACGAACGACGACCCGATGATGCTGCACCCCGTCCAGGCGCTGCCGCCGAGCGTCGCTCCGCGGAACACGCAGGAACGGAACGCACCGAGCCGGTGGCGCGCGCCGGCGAGATCGGCGCGGGTGAAGTCGCAGTCGTCGAAGGTGCAGCCGTCGGTCACCAGCTCGCGCAGATCGGCGTCGGCGAACGTGCAGCTCACGAACCTGCATCGCGTCCAGGAGCCGGCGCGCACCGACGCATCGGTCAGGTCGGCGCCGACGATCTCGGCCTCGAGCAGTGAGGTATCCAGCACCTGATCAGCATGTCAGCCGGCCGCTGCCGGCCTTGTTCTGCATCGCGTTCGCCGACATCCTGATCGACGGCATCTCGACGGAGAAGGGTCGGCCCGGCGTGACGACACGTCCCAGTCCCAGGGCCGGCGCGCTGGAGCGCCTCGGCGCGCAGCTGCGGGCCGTGCGCGAGCAGGCCGGGCTGACCGGCACCGAGCTCGCCGACGCGCTGGGTGTGGGCTGGGCCCAACCGAAGATCTCCAAGATCGAGACGGGTCGCCAGCTCCCGACGGACGCCGAGATAGCAGCGTGGGCGCAGGCGGCCGGGGCCGACGCCGCACCGCTCGCTGCCCTGCGCTCCGACGCGGCCGCCGCCGACGCCGCCCGCGGACCGCGCGAGATCGGTCCCGCCGACTGCACGCACGTCGCGGAGTTCCAGCCGCTGCTCGTGCCGCGGCTGCTCCAGACCGCGGCCTACCTGCGGCACCGGATGACCGCCACGCACCCGGCCGCCGACCCGCTGGACGCGGAGACGCTCGGCCGCGTCGTCGCCGACGAGCTGCGCGGACAGGCGATCCTGCACGAACCCGGGCGCGAGTTCGTCCACGTCGTCACGGAGGCGGCGCTGCGGCTGCGCATCGGCGCCATGACCGTCTCCACCCTGCGCGGGCAGTTGCTGCACCTCGCCGAACTGGCCACCCTCCCGTCGCACACGTTCGCGGTGCTCCCGTTCAGCACCGCCTGCCCGGTACCGCCGGAGGCCGGGTTCGCGCTGTACGACCGCGAGCTCGTGCGCATCGAGATCGCGCGCACGAGCATCGAGCTGACGCAACCGGCCGTCGTCGCCCGCTACGCGCAGGCGCTCGACCGGCTCGTCGACATCGCGGTGACGGGCACCGCCGCAGCCGGGGTGTGTCGAGCGGCCGCGGCCGCGCTACCCGCCTGAGCTCGCGCCTACGTGGCTGTGCTGTCGCTGGGCTGATCGCCCTCGGGGATGTCCACGATGAGCGGGGTCCAGCCGTCGCCCAGTTCGTGCATGCGCTTGAGCTGCGCGAAGGCGGCGAGCCACCCGGCCTCGTGCTGGGCGGCGTCGTCCCACTCGTCCTCGGTGTAGCCGCTCTGGACGAACGTGAGGTGCGTGCGACCGGCCGATCCGGCGAGCTCCCACCGCACCACCGCGCCTTCGGCGTCGCCGTAGACCAGCTTGTCGGGCGGCTCGAACTCGAAGATCT
Source organism: uncultured Actinomycetota bacterium (assembly GCA_963727745.1). Taxonomy (GTDB): domain Bacteria; phylum Actinomycetota; class Actinomycetes; order Mycobacteriales; family Pseudonocardiaceae; genus Pseudonocardia. The sequence goes on along the minus strand of CAVSHL010000013.1, from coordinate 615,298 downwards.
TGCCGTCGACGCCGACCCCCATCCGGCCGCCGACGTGCGGCTCGACCTCGGCCGCCCACCCGAACCACTTCTCGATCGTCTGCGGGTCGACGAGGGAGGCCCACACCTGCTCCGGCGGCGCGGCGACGGCGAACTCGACGCGCACCTCGTTCGCCCGTCCGGCCGTGAAGTCGGCCTTGGGCGTGAGCTCGCGGCCCTCGACGTGCTCGGCGAGGTTCGCGATCGCGAGCGGCCAGAACGTGTGCATCGAGTGCAGGCCGTCGCGCCGGCCGGGTGGGGCCATCAGCTCCGCCATCGCGGGTTGGCCGTCCTGCTCCAGGTCGAGCGCGGTGCCCGCGCCGTCGGCGCGCAGCCGGATCGTCACGGTCGTGGGCCGGCCGTCCAGCGTCCACTCGAACACTATTCCGGCGTCCGGTTCGACCGCGACGAGCCGCTGCCGGCCGCGCTCGCCCTGCGGGGTGTGCCGCCCCCAGAACTCGAACCGGTGCGCGGCGGGATCGATCTCCGCCGACCCGGCGAGCCAGGTTCGCAGCGCGGGGCCGCTCGTCAGCGCGGCGTGCACGGCGCTCGGTACCGCCGCGATGCGAGCGCGGAGCCGCAACACGTCATCCATCAGCACTCTCCTTCGGGTAGCAGGCAAGGGCGATCTTGACGGCGTCGCCCGCGCTTCCTCCGTGTCTGGCGAACAGGTCCTGCATGGTCGTGCGCAGGTCGTCGAGGAAGGCCTGGCGACGATCGGCGGGCAGCCGGATCTCGCCCGAGACGCCGAGCGTGGGGAGCTCCCCCGAGCCGTGGCGCAGCACGGCGAGGTCCTGCTGCACCTCCTCCACCAGGTCGAGCAGGAAACCCAGGCTCAGCTCGTCCTGGACGCTCCTGCTGCCGATCCGCCCGACGAGCTTCGGCGACAGCCAGTACGCGCGGGCGCTCGCCTGGTAGACGCCCTCGGTGAGGGCACGGACCCGACGCTGGCCCACCTGATCGACGAGACCGGCCTCGACCAGCTTCTTCACGTGGTAGTGCACGCGCTGCGGCGACTGCCCGAGCACCGCGCCCACCTCTGTGCAGGACCGCGGCTCCGCGAGCTGTCGCAGGACGTCGACCCGCTGGGGCTTGAACAGCGCCTCGGCCTGGTCGATCTCCTCGACGTACAGGACATCCTTCACAAGAAAGAGATGGTGAACGTAAAGCAGAATTTTGTCAATGCAGGCCGTGCTGATCCACGCCCCATGTCGACGGGCGCAGTTCGCGGGCGTCCTACGTGCCGGCCTGTGCCGGGCTGAGCACCCGGTCGAGGAGATCGCGCGAGGTACTGAGCGCGGCGATGGCGGAGGACATGCGCTCCCGCTCGGCGGCGAGGCCGGCGCGCACCTGCGGGCACGTTGGCCGCAGGAGCGCACCGTCCTCGCGCACGCACGGCAGCACCTCGGCGATCAGTGCCGTGGAGAGGCCGGCGTCGAGCAGGGCGCGGATGCGGTGCACCGTCGCGACGTCGGTCTCGCCGTACTCGCGGTAGCCGCTGGGCCGCCGTTGCGGGTGCAGCAGGCCGCGCTGCTCGTAGTAGCGCAGCAGCCGCTCGTGCACGCCGGTGCGCCGCGACATCTCCCCCATCAACATCGGATCCGCCCCCGCTCTTGACTCCGACACTGATGTCAGACCCTACCGTCGCGGCATGCACGCAAGCAGACCCGACATCCTGGTGCGGGGCACCGGACCCACCCTGCTCCTCGCGCACGGCGCCGGCGGCGGCGTGGTGGAGAACTTCGGCCTCGTCCTCGACGACCTGGCCCGCGACCACACCGTCATCGGCCCGCACCTGCCCGGGGCCGGCGGGCGACCGCGCGCCGGCGGCCCGCTCGACCTGGACACCGTGGCCGACGAGCTGATCGCCGCCGCGGACGGCCCCGTGACGATCCTCGGGGAGTCGCTCGGGTCTGCGGTCGCGATCCGCGCCGCGGTGCGCCATCCCGACCGGGTGACCGACCTCGTGCTCACCGCCGGTTTCGCCGTCGCCGACCCGGTGCTCGATCTCACCTTCGAGCTCGTCCAGAACCTCGACGGACAGCCCGCCCTCCGGTCGGCGATGCTGCTGGCTGCCTGCCTCACCGAGACCGAGCTGTCCGCCATGACCCCGGCCGACCTGTCCGCGGCCTCGGCCGGAGCCGACGGCCCGCCCGGGCTGCCCGACCACGTGGACCTGGTCCGCCGGGTCGACGTGCGCGCCGATCTCGCCGCGGTCCGCGCGCGCACGCTGGTCGTGGTGCCGACCGGCGACCGACTGGTCCTGCCCAGCTCGGGGCGCGCGCTGGCGGCCGGGATCCGCGGCGCGGAGCTCGTCGAGCTCCCCGGTGCGGCACACGTCCTCGGTACCGCCGCTCGCGCGACCTGGCTCGGGCACGTCCGGGCGTTCCTCGCAGCCACATCGGGAAGAGTGGCCGCATGAGGATCGATGCGGTGCTGCCGGACGAGTCGCCCACCATGGCGCCGGCGCGACTCGTGGAGCTGGCCCGGCAGGCGGAGGACCTCGGGTACGGCACCCTGTGGCTGCCCGACCACCTGCTGCCGCCGGAGCCCTACGGCGACACCTACGGCGGCGTGTACGAGCCGCTGATCACCCTCGCCCACCTGGCCGCGCACACCAGCCGCATCAGGCTGGGTACCTCGGTGCTGATCGCGCCGCTGCGCGAGCCGGTGCTGCTGGCCAAGCAGACCGCCACCCTGGCCCGCCTGTCCGGCGACCGGTTCGTCCTCGGCGTCGGCGTGGGCTGGGAGGCGCACGAGTTCACCGCCGTCGGCGCTGACTTCCGCCGCCGCGGCGCCCGCACCGACGAGATCGTCGAACGCGTACGGGCGCTCCACCGCGGCGAGGCCACGGACGGCGTCTTCGAGCCGCGGCCCGCCCGTCCGGTGCCGATCGTCGTCGGCGGGATCAGCGCGGCCGCCCTGCGGCGCGCCGCCCGCTACGCCGACGAGTGGCAGGGGTTCGGGCTCAGCCCGGCGCTGTTCGCCGAGCTGGCCGCGCAGCTGCCACCGACGGTGCTCGCCACCACCCGGATCGAGCACCTCGGCGACTCCGGCAAGGTCCGGGTCCGGCTCGACCAGCTGCGCGAGGCCGGCGCCGGCGCGGTGGCCATCGCGTTCGGGACCGAGGAGGAGGCCGGGTCCCGGATGGCCGAGTTCGGCGAGGTCGCCTGAAGCGGTCAGGAATCGAGAAGCGGCCACGGCAGGCCTGCGAGCAGGCTGAACGCATGACGAACACAGCCACCGCCGCCATCGACTCCCTCACCCTCGAGGTCGCCGACCCCACCGCCGCAGCCGCCTTCTACGCCGCCCTCGGGCTCGGCGACACCGTGCGCGTCCGCGCCTCGGACGCGCCCACCACAGGCTTCCGCGGATTCACGGTCTCGCTCGTGGTCGGCCAGCCGAGCACCGTCGACAGCCTCGCCCGCACCGCCCTCGACAACGGCGCCACCGTGCTCAAGCCCGTGGAGAAGAGCTTCTGGGGCTACGGCGGCGTCGTGCAGGCACCGGACGGGACGATCCTGAAGATCGCGACCTCGGCGAAGAAGGACATCGGCCCCGCCACCCGCCAGATCGACGACGTCGTTCTGCTGCTGGGCGTGGACAACGTCAAGGCCACCAAGCAGTTCTACGTCGAGCACGGCCTGGCCGTGGCCCGCAGCTTCGGCAGCAAGTACGTCGAGTTCGACACCCGCGGTGCGCGCATCAAGCTCGCGCTCTACAGCCGCAAGGCCGCCGCCAAGGACGCCGGCGTCGACCCGGCCGGCAGCGGCTCGCACCGGATCGCAGTGAACGGCGTGACCGGCCCGTTCACCGACCTCGACGGTTTCGCGTGGGAGGCCTGAGGCGCTACCGGAAGTCCCGGCTCGCCACGGGCACGGCGAGCGGGAGCTTCTGCAACCGGTCGGCCACGAGGTTGAGCACTCCTTCCGGGCTGCGTTCCAGCCGGCCGCGGACGAGCAGCGCCGAGCTGCCCACCGCCACGGTCCGGTACCGGGCCCACACCCCCTCCGAGCAGGTGACGTTGAGCATCCCGCTCTCGTCCTCCAGGTTCACGAACGTGACGCCGCGGGCGGTCGCGGGCCGCTGCCGGTGGGTGACCAGGCCGCCGACGAGCACCCGCGGCGGCTGCTCTCCCGCCGCGATCCCGACGGCGTCGAGCTTGTCGACGCGGACGGCGCCGAGCCGGTCGAGCTTCTCCCGCAGGTGCTCCATCGGATGGCTGTCGGGCGAGACCCCGGTGGCCCACACGTCGGCCACCGTGAGCTCCACGTCGGTGAGCCCGGGCAGTGCGGGCGCGTCCATCCCGACCGCGGAGCCCGGCAGTTGCTCCGGTCGCACCGATGCCACCACCCCGGCCGCCCACAGCGCCGAACGGCGGTCGACCCCGAAGCAGCCGAACGCGCCCGCCGTGGCCAACGCCTCCACCTGCGGTGCGGTGAGCCGGGTGCGGCGGGCGAAATCGGGCAGGTCGCGGAACGCGCCCCCGCGCTCGCGCTCGGCGTCGATGCCGTCGGCCAGGTCGATGCCGATGCTGCGCACGTCGGCCAGTCCCAGCCGCACTGCCCACCCGCCGGCGCTGCCGGAGTCGCGTTCGAGGATCGCGGCCGAGCGGCCCCGGTTGACGTCGGGGCCGCGGGCCAGCACGCCGTGGCGACGGGCGTCGGCCACCAGCGACTGCGGTGAGTAGAAGCCCATCGGCTGCGAGTTGAGCAGCGCCACGCAGAACGCCGCCGGGTAGTACAGCTTGAACCAGGAGCTGTAGTAGACCAGCGACGCGAAGCTGATCGAGTGGCTCTCCGGGAAGCCGAAGTTCGCGAACGCCAGCATCTTCGCGAAGATGCTCTCGGCCAGCTCACCGGTGATGTCGTTGGCCGCCATCCCCTCGAAGAACCGTTCCCGCAGCCGTTCCATCTTCTGCTCCGAGCGCTTGGCGCCCATCGCGCGGCGCAGCTCGTCGGCGTCGGCGGCGGAGAACCCGGCGACGTCGACGGCGACCTGCATGAGCTGCTCCTGGAACAGCGGCACGCCCAGCGTCTTGTCCAGCGCCCCCTTGAGCAGCGGATGGTCGTGCTTCCACGGCGCCCCGTTGCGGCGCTGGATGTACGGGTGCACCGAGCCGCCCTGGATCGGGCCCGGCCGGATCAGCGCCACCTCGACGACGAGGTCGTAGAACGTGCGCGGCTTCAACCGCGGCAGCGTGGCCATCTGCGCGCGCGACTCCACCTGGAACACCCCGACGGAGTCGGCGCGCTGCAGCATCTCGTAGACGGCCGGGTCGGTGGGCTGCAGCTCGAAGAGGTTCACCTGTTCCCCGTGGTGCTCGAGCACCAGGTCCTGCATCAGGTGCAGCGCGGTGAGCATGCCCAACCCGAGCAGGTCGAACTTGACGAGCCCGGCGTACGCGCAGTCGTCCTTGTCCCACTGGACGACGCTGCGGCCCTCCATCCGCGCCCACTCGACGGGCACCACCTCCGACACCGGGCGGTCGCAGATCACCATGCCGCCGGAGTGGATGCCCAGGTGCCGCGGGAAGCCCAGCAGCTCGTCGGCGAGCTCGACCACCTGCGGCGGCATCCCGTCGGGCAGCGGGCTGTCGGCCAGCCCCGCCCAGCGCTCGATCCGCTTGCTCCACGCGTCCTGCTGGCCCGGTGAGAAGCCCAGCGCCTTCGCGATGTCGCGCACCGCGGAACGCGGGCGGTAGGTGATCACGTTGGCCACCTGCGCCGCCCGGCCCCGCCCGTGCCGCCGGTAGACGTACTGGATCGCCTCCTCGCGCCGACCCGACTCGATGTCGAGATCGATGTCGGGATAACCCTCCCGCACCGGCGACAGGAACCGCTCGAACAGCAACCCCATCCGCACCGCGTCGACGTTGGTGATGCCCAGCGCGTAGCAGACCGCGGAGTTCGCGGCCGATCCGCGACCCTGGCAGAGGATCCCGGCGCGACGGCAGAACTCCACGATGTCGTGGACGATCAGGAAGTAGCCCGGGAAGTTGCGCTGCTGGATGATCGCCAGCTCGCGCTCCACCACCTCGTGGGCGACCGGGTCCTCCGCGTAGCTGCCGTAGCGCCGCGCCAGCCCCCGGTAGGTCAGCTGCCGCAGCCAGCTGAACTCGGTATGCCCCGGCGGCACGTCGAACGGCGGCAGGTCGGGCGCCACCAGCTCGATCCCGAACGCGCACTCCACCCCGAACGCGGCCGCCCGTGCCACCGCCCCCGGATGGTGGTGCTCGAAGCGCTCCAGCATCTGCGCTCCCGACCGCAGCTGCGCGGTGGGGGCCGGCGGCAGCCACCCGTCGGCCTCGTCGAGGCTGCGCCGCGCCCGCACCGCCGCCAGCGCCGTGGCCAGCCGGAACCGATCGGGGGTGGCGTAGTGCGCGGCCGTGGTGGCCACCGTGGGCAGCCCGGCATCGGCCGCGAGATCGGCGAGCGCGGCGCACCGCTCGTGGTCGGTGGGCAGGCCGTGGTCGGTGAGCTCGACGGCGACGTGCTCGGCGCCGAACCGCTCCACCAGCCCGCGCAGCGCCCCCGCGGCCGCCTCCCGACCGCCCCGGCGCAGCGCCTGCGCCACCGCGCCCTTCCGGCAGCCGGTGAGCACCAGCACCTTGCCCGCGGTCTCGGCGACCACCTCGTCCAGGTCGTAGACGGGCCGGCCCTTCTCCTTGCCCCGCATCTGCGCCACCGACACCGTGCGGCACAGCGCGCGGTACCCCTCCGGGCCGCGGGCCAGCAGCAACAGGTGGCTGCCCGCCGGATCGGCCACGCCGTTCTGCGGGCCCGGGAGCCCCAGCGACAGCTCGGTGCCGAACACCGTGGGCAACCCCACCTCGGCGGCGGCCTCGGCGAACCGCACCACCCCGTACATGCCGTCGTGGTCGGTGAGCGCCAGCGCCGACAGCCCCAGCCGGCGCGCCTGCTCCACCAGCTCCTCGGGATGGCTCGCGCCGTCGAGGAAGCTGAAGTTGGAGTGGCAGTGCAGCTCCGCGTACGGGACCGATTCGATTCCGACCTCGATCTCCGGCGGGACGTAGCGATCGCGCTTGCGGGAGAACGCCGGCCCGTCGCCGCCGTCGACCTCGGGCCCACCCGTCAGCGAGTGGCCGTCGCGCGGGCGGCCCGAGAGCACGGCCTCCAGCTCCGACCACGGCACATCCGGGTTGTTCCAGCCCACATCAACAGTCGAACACAAGTTCGAACGAGCGTCCAGTGGCTACGGTGGCGAGCATGATGGCGGTACTGAGCAGAGCGCTGAGCGCCGGCGTTCTCGCCGGCGCGCTCTCCGGCGTCGCCGCAGTGCTCGTCTTCGTCGTCGCCAGCGCGTTCCATCCCGCCGCCGGCACCGGCGTCGCCGGCAGCGACCTCGCCGGCGGCGCCATCCTCTACCTGGTGCTCGCGGTGCTGCTGGGCGCGGCCGCCGGTGCCGCGCTCGGCCTGCCCGTCGGCGCCGGGCTGGGCCTGCTGCGCCGCCACCTCACCACGCACAGCCGGGCCCGGCTCGCCACCGCGCTGCTCTGCCTGGCCGCCGTGCTGGTGCTCGGCAGCGCGCTCGCCACGCTGGGCACCGCCGCCGGCTACCTGCACCTGCTGATCGGGCCGGCCGCCGTCGTCGCACCCCTCGTGGGCGCCTGGCGGGCACCGCGCGTACTCGCACTGCCGGCGCCGGAACCCGAGCAGTTCGAGGACGACGACACCGACGTGCTGCCCCCGTCCACCGATCCCGGACGGCACCGGCGCCGGCCGCGGCCGTGAGCAGTCAGGCCGGGAAGTCGACGATCGACAGGTTCAGGGGCAGCTGCGCGGTGCGTGGTTGTGGCTGCGGGAGCCGGCCCTGGAAGAACTGCCCCGTGAGGTTGTCGTCGGAGTCCACGACCGCCTGCGGGGAGATCTGGCCGTCGTAGGCGAACGCGTCGATCACGTACGGCACGGCGTCGCTGCCGAGGACCGACGGGCCGTTCATGAGGTGCAGGTGCATGTGCGACACGCTGGAGTTGCCGGTGTTGCCGAGCTTGGCGATCATCTGGCCCTTCGTGACCCGATCGCCCGGCTTCACCACGAGCGATCCCTTCACCAGGTGGGCGTAGAAGGCCCAGACGCCGCCACCGAGGTCCTGGACGATGTGGTTGCCGTCCACCGTCTGCACGGTGATCTTCGGGCCGAGCACCGGGTCGGCCGCAGGGAGGGTTCCGGGAGTGCCGGGGTCCAGCTCGTCGAGGGTCGCCGTGATGGTCCCGTCGGCCACGGCGTAGACCGCCTGGTTGTAGTCGGCGTAGCTCTCGTTCTTCGTCTTGTCGCCGCTGTAGAACCGGCCGTCGGCGTCGAGCCGCTTCCAGTCGATCGCGAAGCGCTGGGAGTTGATGAGCTTCCCGTTGAAGGTGGCCAGCGAGCTGCGGTGCGGGAAGCCGGGTAGGCAGCAGCCGTTGACGGCGACCCAGCGATCGCCCCGCACCGGTGGGGCTATCACCCGCGGCGCCCCGGCGGAGATGTCGAGCGGTGCGACCACGTACTCGGCCGGGGTGGGAGCGGAACTGCCGGGGTTGGCCGCCCCCGTGCCGCGGAAGCGGTGCAGCACTGCGCGGGGCAGCGCTTCCGGCGAGTCGGCGCTGAAGTCGACGTACAGCGCGCGCGACTCCTGCGATGGGATCGTCGTGTCGGTGGCCGGCGCCGACGGCAACCTGCGCAGCCGGTTGCAGTCCCCGACAGGGCAGTCCGGGTCCACCAGCGCGGTGCCGCGGTAGGACGTGACGATGCGATTCGGGTCATGCGCGTCGACGACGTCGATCGCCTCGACTGTGGCCGGCACCCGCCCGCCGTTGGTCAGCTCGAGGTCGTAGGCGATGTGGTACTTCCCGTCGGTGCCGAGGAACGGGAACGTCGACGCGCTCAGCGCACGCACGACCACCGGCGTGTAGGCGTCCGGGACGACGACGCCGCTCAGCGCGTCGGCGGCCGGCGCCTCGGGCTGGGCCAGTGGCGGCGCGCCGGTCGAGCAGCCCGTCGCGACGACGGCGGCGGCAGCGACAGCCGCACCCCACCGCCGCACGCCGCCCCGGCCGGCCACCCAACACCCCAGGTCAGGCGCACTGCGTCGCGGGTTCGGAAGCATCGGCACACGATCCGGCATCCACCGAGGCGGGTCAATCGAGCGGAAGGCTGGCGGCCGCCCCCCATAGAGGGAACTGTGATCAAGGAGACCGAGTATTGACCAGTTAATATTAACAATGCAAGATTCAGTCCATGGACAGCTCCTTGTACCCCGTTCAGTTCGGCTTCCCCCTCATCTGGCTGGCGATCGCCGCCGGCGGCGCCCTGATCAGCACCCGCCACAGCACCTCCCGCGCGGAGACCCTCGAGACCTGGCAGCGGTGGTGGTCGGTCGCCGCGCTCGGCTGCGGCGGCCTCTGGATGACGATCTCGTTCCTCGCGATCCCGGACGCGATGGCCACCACGATCGGCTTCGCCCGCACCCCGTTCGCGTTCGAGATCGCCTTCGCCAACCTCGGGCTCGCCGTCCTGGGCTTCCGCGCCGTCTCGGCCTCGCTCCGGGAGCGCATCACGATCGGGCTCGCCGCCGGCGCGTTCCTCTGGGGCGCCACGATCGGCCACCTCTACCAGTGGCTCGCCAACGGCAACGACGCCCCTGGCAACATCGGCGGGGTGCTGGCCTATGACGTGCTCATCCCCGCAGTCATGATCATCCTGGCCCGGCGTGCGCAGCGCCTGGCCGCCGAGCAGCCCGTCGCCGCCCGATGACCGACGTCGTCCTGCTGCACGGTGCCTGGCACCAGCCGGCCCACTTCGACGATCTCGTCGAGCACGTGGCCGCTGCCGGGCTCCACGCGGGGCCGGGTTCTACGCCGACTGCACCGATGTGGTGGCCGACCGGGCGCTCGCGCTCCTGCGGCCGGAACCCCCGGCCATCTTCGACGCCGCACCGCCGGCCGCGACCTGGCACGACGTGCCGTCGCACAACCCTGACGGGGAGCGCGGACCGGGCGATGTCGACGTCGCTGAGCGCGATGTTCGCCGCCCGGTGCAGCACGTCCGAGACGTGGCCGACCAGCCATTCCGCCTATCTCAGCCAACCCGAGCGGGTCGTCGCGCTGATCCGCGACCTGGCAGGAGCATCAGCTCCGTGACGAGAGCCCGGCCTTCAACGGCCGGGGCGACACCGTGCAACGCCTGGCGGACATGGGCGCAGGCCCCTCGGCACCCGGTGCCGGCCCGAGGTCGGTACGTAGCGTTGCGCCGTCTTCCGCAACGTGCTCGTCCAACTCGCCGACTGATGCGACGCAGTCGCCCTTTTGTCCAGCACACGTTCGATACCGACCCGTATCTACCTGCACGGATCCTCGTTGTGAGACTTACATCCAGTAACGAGGGGGTCTGGTGGCACCGCCTGGCGCAGAGACGCGCTCACTGGCCCAGTCGGTCGCCGACTCGCCGGTGGGAGTCGCCGTCCGCATGGTCGGCGAGCTCATCGCGTTCGCCACGGCCGTCGCGCTCGCCACCTTCCGGGTCATCGTCGGCCGCCGGCTCTCCGTCGAGGAGACGGCCCGACAGACCTGGTTCATCGCGTCGGTCACCACGCTGCCGGCGCTGCTCATCACCATCCCGCTCGGCGTCGTCATCGCCACCACCGTCGGCTCGCTGGCCGGCCAGCTCGGCGCGCAGAACTACACCGGCGCCGTCGTCGCGCTCGTCGTGATCGGCCAGTCGTCGCCGCTGATCTGCGCGCTCATGATCTCCGGGGTCGGCGGATCGGCGATCTGCGCCGACCTCGGCGCCCGCACCATCCGCGAGGAGACCGACGCGCTCGAGGTCATGGGCGTGTCCGTGATCGAACGGCTCGTGGTGCCGCGCGTCATCGCCGCGACGATCGTGACCGTGCTGCTCAACGGCCTGGTGATGGCCGTCGGGATCGGCGCCAGCCTGCTCGTGCAGGTGTGGCTGCTGGAGAACTCGCTGGGCGGCTTCCTGGCCACCATGACGCAGTTCGCGCGACCCTCCGACTTCGTCGTTGCCGGGATCAAGGCGTTCTGCTTCGCCGTCGCGGCATCGATCGTCGCGGCCTGGAAGGGGCTCGGCACGAAGTCCGGGCCGGCCGGGGTCGGCAACGCCGTCAACGAGGCCGTCGTGCTCGCCTTCCTGCTCGTCTTCATCGTCAACATCACGCTGACCGAGCTCTACCCGGTGATCGTCCCGGCGAAGGGCGCGTACTGATGGTGTCGGTGCGGCACGAGATCGGGCGGCGCGCGCAGCGCGTCGGGCAGTCGCTCGCGGAGTTCGGCGATCAGTTCGCGTTCTACGGACGGGCCGTCGCCGCCGTCCCGGCCACCCTGCGCTCCTACGGCGGCCAGGTGGTGAAGCTGCTCGGCGAGATCAGCTTCGGCTCGGCGGCGCTGCTGGCCGGCGGCGGCACCGTCGGCGTGGTGTTCGCGATGGCGTTCATCTCCAGCGCGCAGGTGGGCCTGGAGGGTTCCCGCGGGCTCGGCCTGATCGGGCTCAGCCCGTTCGCCGGGCTGATGTCGGCGCTGGTCAACACCCGTGAGCTGGCCCCGATCGTGGCCAGCGTGGCGCTCGCCGCGAAGGTCGGCACCGGGTTCACCGCGCAGCTGGGCGCGATGCGGATCTCCGAGGAGATCGACGCGCTGGAGGTCATGGCGATCCGGTCGATGCCGTTCCTGGTGACGACCCGGATGATCGCCGCGATCATCGCGGTGCTGCCGCTCTACCTGCTCGGGCTGTTCTCCTCCTACCTCGCCACCCGGGTCACCGTCGTGTGGCTCGGAGGGCAGGCCGAGGGCACCTACGACTACTACTTCCAGCTGCTGCTCACCCCGCGCGACGTGTTCCTGTCGCTGGCCAAGGCCCTGATCTTCGCCGTCGTGGTGACGCTGGTGCACTGCTACTACGGCTACCACGCGAAGGGCGGCCCCGAGGGCGTCGGCCGCGCCGCCGGCAGGGCACTGCGCACCAGCCTCGTCGCGATCGTGCTGATCGACATGGTCCTCACGTTCGCGTTCTGGGGGCTCACACCGCGGCTGCCCGGGGTGGGCGCGTGAACACGGCCGGCCGGATCGCGCGGGGCGCCGCGGCGGCCGCGGTGATCCTCGTCGGCTCGTCTGTGACGGTCGCGGCGAGCGCCGGCGCGTTCGACAGCTCGCCCGTCGTCACGTCGTCGGTGCAGATCGTCGGGAGCCCGATCCGGCCGGAGTCGGCGGTGCAGTTCCGCGGCGTGCGCGTCGGCACCCTGGACGGCGTCGAGCCGGAGCCCGGCGGGGAGCGCTCCCGGCTCGTCATGCGCATGGAACCGGGCGCCCTCGACCGCATCCCGCGCGGGGCCGCCGTACGGATCCTGCCGTTGACGCTGTTCGGCGACCAGGTCGTCGACCTCGCCCCGCCCCAGGGCGGCGGCCCGGTCGGCATCGCGCCCGGCACCGCACTGCCGGCCGACGACACGACCGCCACCGTCGCCCTCTACACGGCCTACCAGGACCTGTACGACCTGCTCAACCGCGTGCAACCGGCGAAGATCCAGGCGGTGCTCAGCGCGCTCGCCGACGCGCTGCGCGGCCGCGGCACCGACCTCGGGCTCTCCATCGACCAGCTCCACCGCACCGGGGAGAAGCTCGATCCCCTGCTCGACACCATCGGCCCGACCCTCGACACGGTCTCCGGCATCGGCGACAAGCTCGCCGCCGCCGCGCCCGACCTCGTCGCGACCCTCGACGACGCCACCGCCGTCTCGCGGTTCCTCGTCGACCGCCGCGACGACATCGCCGCGCTGCTCGCCGGCGGCATCGGCCTCTCCGACGAGACGACGCGGCTGTTCGCCGACAACCGCGACACCGCGATCAGCATCATCCGCAGCGGCGACGCCCTCGCCGGCGTGCTCGCCGAGAAGCCGACCGGCTTCCCTGACGTGTTCGATGCCGCAGCCGGGTTCGGGCGCGCCTCGACCGGGCTGTCCAACCGAACCGATCTCTCCGCCGTCGTCACCATCGAGGGCATCCACAGCTACACCCCCCGCGACTGCCCGCGCTACGGCGCGCTCGCCGGCCCCAACTGCGGGGACGCGGTCGAGGAGCCGGCGCCGGGCGGCACCGTCGGCGGGGTGGGCAGCCCACAGGAGGCCGGTGCGCTGCGGCAGGTCGCGGACGCACTGGACGGCAGCGCACCGTCAGGTGGCAGCGCTCCATCGGGAAGCAACACCCCAACAGAGCGCAGCGCTCCGAACGAGAGTGGCGACGGCCTGCGCGGCGTGCTATTGGGCCCGATGGTGCGCGGCAGCACGGTGGAGACGCCGTGACGGGCGGGCTGATCGTTCGGCTGGTGGCGTTCGTGGCCGTCACGGTGCTCGCGTCGGCGCTGGTCGTGAACACGTTGACGCAGCCGATCGCCGGACCGACCGTCGAGTACTCGGCGCAGTTCACCGACGTCCAGGGCCTCACCGAGGGCAGCGACGTGCGCATCGCCGGCGTGCGGGTGGGTCAGGTGCGCGCCGTCCGGCTCGTCGAAGGGATCGCCGAGGTCGACCTGGAGGTCCGCGCCGACCAGCGGCTGCCCGCCGACGCGGGCGCGCTCGTCCGCTACGCCGACCTGCTCGGCGCCCGCTACGTCGCGCTCACCCGCGGCGGCGGCGCACCCCAGCCGCTGCTCGCCGGCGCCATGATCCCGGTGGGGCGCACCCTGCCCGCCGTCGACCTGACGGCGCTGCTGGCCGGTTTCCGACCCCTGTTCGACGCGGTGTCGCCGCAGGACGTGAACCGGCTCGCCGGCACCCTGGTGGCGGTCTTCCAGGGAGAGTCGGGCCGCATCTCGGAGCTGCTCGGCCAGGTGGTGTCGGTGACCTCCACCCTCAACGGCTCCGACGAGGTGATCGGGCGGGTGCTGGACAACCTCGACGCGCTGGTGTCGGACCTGCTCGACCGCCGCGTGCAGTTCACCGACCTGGTCTCGGCGTTGCGCACGCTCGTCGCGGTCGCCGTCGACGAGCGCGACCAGATCGGCGAGGTGCTCGACAGCGCGTCCGGGCTCGCGAACACGCTGGCCGGGGTCGCCCGCGACACCGCGCCCGAGCTCGCCCGCGACGTCCGGTCGCTGCACGCGCTCACCGCGCTCATCGACGACAACGGCGAGCAGATCGTCGGCTCCGTGGAGGGGTTCACGCAGGCGGTCGGCGCACTGGGCCGGGCGGGCAGCTACGGAACCTGGTTCAACCTGTACCTCTGCAACCTGGAGATCCAGGTCGGGCCGGTGCAGACGACGATCCCGCCGAACCTGCACAGCGAGGTGTGCCGATGATCGGGCTCGGCAATCCGATGCGGCTGGGCGCGATCGGCGTCGCGGTCGTCGCGGTGCTGCTGGCCGCCGCGCTGGCCGTGCCGCGGCTGGCGTTCCTGGCGCGCACCAGCGGGTTCACCGCGCAGTTCAGCAATGCCGCCGGCCTGGCCGACGACGCGCAGGTGATGGTGGCGGGGGTGCCGTCCGGGCGGGTCACGGCGGTCCGGCTGGCCGGCGACCACGTCGAGATCGACTTCCGGCTCGACGACGGCCAGGCCCTCGACGACCGGGCGATCGTCGCGATCAAGCTGCAGACCGTGCTGGGCCGGCGCTACCTGGCGATCCAGTCCGGCGGCGGTGCGCCGCTGGAGTCCGGGTCGGTCGTACCGCTGCTGCGCACCGCCGTCCCGTACGACATCGGCCTGCTCTCGCGCGACGCGAACGACTCCGTCGGCGGGCTCGACACGGCCGCGCTCAAGCAGATGATGCGCACCCTCACCGAGGTGACGCCGGACGACCCGCAGCTGGTCGGCCGGGCGCTGGACGGTGTGACCGCGGTGTCGCGCATGCTCGCCGAGCGCGAGGACGGCCTGCGCAACCTGCTGCGCGGCACGAAGGCGGCCGCCGACATGGTCGTCGACCAGGAGGGCGACATCGCCGCGCTGCTCGACGACGGCAGCCTCGTCGCGCAGTTCCTGGCCGATCGCCGGGCCGTCATCCATGATCTGCTCGTCGACGTCGGCGAGCTGACCGCGGCCGTGCGGCAGTTCCTCCACGAGACCGACGGCGAGCTCGATCCGCTGCTGGAACGGCTGGAGCACGTCGCGACGCTGCTGGTCGCCAACGAGAAGTCGTTGACCGACATGATCGACACCCTGGCCCCGACCGTGCGCTACGTGGCCAACGCGACCGGCAACGGGCCGTGGGCCGACGTCTCCGGGCCCGCCTTCGTGCTGCCCGACAACGTGCTGTGCGTCGTCGGACTGGCCCAGGGGTGCCGATGAGGACCACGCAACGCCTGGTGGGCGCCGGTCTCGTGATCGCGCTGCTGCTCGCGGTCAGCGCCTGGTACCTGTTCCTGCGGCAGCCCGCCGTGCGGACGGTGACCGCGGAGTTCGCCACCACCGACGGACTGTTCCCCGGCAACCGCGTGGACCTGCTCGGCATCCCCGTCGGCGACGTCGTCGAGGTACGCCCGGCCGGCCCCGGTCGTGCGCGTGGTGATGACGATGCCGTCGGACGTCGTGCTCCCCGCCGACGCGCACGCCTACATCATGTCGCCGGACGTGATCTCCGACCGCTACATCGAGTTCTCGCCGGTCTACCGCGGCGGGCCGACGCTCGCCGACGGCGCGGTGATCCCGATGCGACCGCACGCACTCCCCCGTCTCGTGGGGCGCGCTCACCGCCGCGATCGACGACCTGGTGCGGGCCGTCGGGCCCTCGGCCGACGACCCGGAGGGCACGCTCGGCCCGCTGCTGGCGGCCTCGGCGAACGCCCTGGACGGCAACGGCGCCAAGCTGCGCGACGCGATCACGACGATCAACCAGGCCAGCTCGGTGCTGGTGGGCAGCACCCCGGACGCGCTCGCCGCGCTGGACAGCGTCTCCCGGCTGGTCGACGCGCTGGACCGCCACCAGGGCAGCCTCGACCGGCTCGCAACCTCCGTCGAGCAGCTCTCCGACGCCGTCGACGCCGAGCAGGCACGCATCACCGACACCGTGGGTGGGCTGGCCGACGTGCTCACCCAGCTCACCGACCTGCTGAAACGCAACGGCGACCGGTTCACCGGCACCGTCGCCGACCTGAACCAGGTGGCCGCCGCGCTGGCCGGCCTGCGCGGCCGCGTCGCCGAGATCCTCGACGTGGCGCCGCTCGGGTTCGGGAACGTGTCGGCCGCGGTCAGTCCCGAGGACGAGCTGCGACTGCGGGTCGACATCAACATGTCGGTCCAGCAGTTCGCCGCAGGTCAGGCCGTGTGCAAGGCGCTCCCGAGCCCGCTGTGCGCCGGCGCCGGACTGCTCAACCCGATCCCCGTGCCCATCCCCGACGTGGTGGACCCGCTCGGGCTGCTCCAGCTGGGCGGGACGGGCGGATGAGGCGCACCGCGATCGCACTGACCGGGCTGCTGGCGATGCTCACCGCCGGATGCGGGCTGAGCTTCCAGAACATGCCCATCGGCCGGGCCCCCGCCGGGGAGTCCTACCCGATCGTCGCGGAGTTCGAGGACGCGTCCAGCCTGCCCGTCGGCGGCATCGTGCGGCTCGGCCAGAGCGCTGTCGGCCGGGTCGAGTCGATCGACGTGGCCGGGTTCACCGCCGTCGTGCGGGTCAACATCGCCACCGGCGTGCACATCCCGGCCGGCACGACCGCCCGGCTGCAGCTGCCGTCCCCGCTGGGCGAGGAGTACATGCTGCTGCGGCCGCCCGACCGGCCCGGCCCGGGCATGCTCGGCCCCGAGTCCGTCATCTCCCTCGCCGACACCAGCCGCGGCCCCGACATCGAGAACATGTTCGCCGCGCTCGGCGCGCTGCTCAACGGCAGCGGTCTGCAGCAGGTCTCCACGATCGTCACCGAGACCAACAAGGCGCTCGACGGTCGCGCCGACGAGGTGCGCGGCCTGCTCGACCGGCTCTCCACGGTGCTCACGGCGCTGGATCGCCACCGCGACCGCATCACCGACACCCTCGACGTCGTCGACCGGCTCAGCTCCTACACCCGCGCCAACCAGGCCAGCATCGACGCGGCGCTCACCGACATCGCCCCCGGCATCCAGGCGCTGCTCGAGCAGAAGGAGACGTTCGACGAGCTGGCCTCGCGGATCACCCCGCTCGCCGACGCCGTCCAGGACGTCGTCGGGCCCACCCGGGCCGAGCTGACGCGCCTCGCCGCGAACATCCGCCCGCCGGTGGACGCGCTGGCCGCCATGAACGACCGCATCGACCGCGTGCTCGCCGACGTCACCGCGCTCGGCCCGAACGTCGCCGGGCTCATCCCCGGCGACTACATCACCGCCGACGCCCACATCGACGTGCCCGCGCTGGTCACGCGCCTGCTGGAGCAGCTCGCGACGTCGGGACCGAAGAAGCTGCTGGACCCTGGCGGACCGGAGAAGCTGCTGGGGGGTGCGACCGATGACTGACCGCGGGACCGTCCTCAAGGTCGTGTCGTTCTTCGTCGTCGGCATGCTCGCGGCCGTGCTCGTCGGCGCGCAGACCCTCAGCCGCGACGTGCTCGGCGGCGGCATGCGGGTCATGGTGGCCATGGAGTCCGCGGGCGGGCTGCTGCCCAACTCGCTCATCACCTACCGCGGGGTGAAGGTCGGCACCGTGGCTGCCGTCGACGTGCGCCCCGACGGCAGCGGGGTCGTGGCCACCCTGTCGCTCACCACCGACCTGCCGATCCCGGCCAGCACCCGCGCCGTCGTCACCCAGGACACCCCGGTGGCGATCCACCACCTCGACCTGCGCCCCGACGTGGTCACCGGCCCGTTCCTGCAGGACCGCGCCACGCTCGCCAACGCGGCGGAGATCCCGGTACCGCTGGAGCAGCTGCTCGCCGGCACCGTCGGCCTGCTGCGCACCGTCGACACCGACGACCTGCACACCACGGCCGACGAGCTGGCGACCGCGCTGCAGGGTGCCGGACCGCAGCTGCAGAGCCTGCTCGCGAACGCGACAGCCCTCATCGACACCGCCGACGAGGTCACGCCGAAGGTCGTCGACCTCACGAACAAGGGCAACCGGCTCCTCGAACCGACCGCGCGGCTCGTGGCGCGCCTGCCCGAGTTCGCCGCCACCCTGCGCACCCTCGGCGACGGCGTGGCCGATCACCTCGACGACGTCTCCACGATCGTCGACAGCGGCACCGAGCTGACCGAGGTGCTCACCCCGCTGCTGCACGACAACCAGGAGGGCCTCGCCGCGCTGCTGGCCAACGGGGCCGCCGTCGGCCAGGTGCTCGCCGTGCGCACCGATGCGCTGCGCACCGGATTCACCACGATCCCGGGTGGCTTCGTCGACCTGACCAGCGTGTTCGTCCCCGTCCCCGGCGGGGCGCCGACCGTGCGGCTCGCCATCGTTCCGGCACTGGGTCCGACCTGTGGGTACCCGACCGAGCGCCGGCCCCCGCAGGACGTCGCGGCACGGCCGCTCGACGACCGTGGCCACTGCGCAGGCCGCAACCCCGGCCTGCAGCAACGCGGTGCCGCGAACGTGCCGTCCCCGGGCCCGGTGGGCAGCTACGACCCGCGCAGCGGCGCGGCCACGACCCCGGACGGCGCATCGGCGTCGTTCGGGCAGAACGGCGGACAGCACGACGTACTCGGCGCCCGATCCTGGACGTCGCTTCTGCTACAGGGAGTTCAGTGATGGCCGTGACGCTCACGAAGGACGACGTCGTCGCCGAGGAGAACACCACCGAGGCGGTCGAAACGCCGGTTCGGCGGATCCGTCCCGTGACCGTGGCGGTGGCCGCGGTCATGGCGCTGCTGCTCGCCGCGACCGTGTTCGCGCTCGTCTCCTGGCGGCAGGAGGCGGGTGCTGCAGGCGCCCGCGCCGAGGCACTGGACGCGGCGAAGCGGTACGCGCTGGACCTGACCAGCTACGACTACCGCACGATGGACCGCAACTTCGGCGTCGTCGCCCAGAACGCGTCGCCCGGGTTCGCCGCGCAGTACAAGCAGGTCTCCGACCAGCTCTCCGGCATCATCGGCAAGTACCAGGGTGTGTCCGTGGGCACCGTGCTCGACGCCGGGGTGGCCGGCGGCGACGAGGACCGCGTGGACGTGCTGCTGTTCATCGACCAGCGCATCACCAACACCCAGACCAAGGATCCGCGCACCGACCGCAGCCGCATGCGCATGAGCCTGGTCAGCCAGGACGACACCTGGAAGATCGACAGCCTGACGCTCGTCTAGACAGCAGCCCCGATGTGCGCGGCGAAGGCGGCCAGCAATGCCGACTTCGACCGGGCCCCGATCACCTGCGCCACGACCTCGCCGCGGACGTACAGGTTCATGGTGGGCATCCCCATGACCTCGTAGCGGACCGCGGTGGCCTGGCTGGCGTCGACGTCCAGCTGCGCCACCACCAGCCGCCCGTCGAGCTCAGCGGCGATCTCCCGCAGCACCGGCTCGATCATCCGGCACGGCGGGCACCAGTCGGCGGTGAACTCGACCAGCACCGGCAGCTCCGAGCCCAGCACCAGCTCGTCGAACGTGGTGTCGGTGACCGCGACCAGACCGCTCATGAGATGTCCTCCGTGCTCAGTTCACACGCCGGCGGCGGCGCCGCCAGTTCCGTGCTGATCTCTGTGCGAACCTGCTGCAGCCGGGCGATCCACCCGTCCACCTCGGCGAGCTTGCGCCGCTGCACCTCCTGCGAGGCCGCGCAGCTGCCCCCGCTCGGGTAGCCCGCGCGCAGGCACTCCACGAACGGGCGCGTCTCCTCCAGCGCGAACCCCAGCTCGACGAGGCGGTGGATCTCCGCGACCAGCGCCAGGTCGTGCTCGCCGTACTCGCGATAGCCGTTGGCCAGCCGGCGCGCCGGCAGCAGCCCCAGCTCCTCGTAGTGGCGCAGCGCGCGCGGGGTGACCCCGGCGCGCTCGCCCAGCTCTCCGATCCGCACGCCTTCGACGGTAAACCTTCACCCCGACGGAAACGCCAGCCCACGACACGCCGCTAGTCGTAGACGCCCGTCACCCACCACCTCCCCGCGCTCGCGAGCAGCAGGAACGCCGACCCGTCCGCGCACACCACCTGCAGCCGCGCCGCGACCGGCGCTCCCGGTGTCCACCAGCGCCGCCACACCGGCCACGGCCCCGCCCAGCCCGTGATCTCCACGGCCGGGCGGTCGTCGCCGGTCAGCCGGTGCGGCTGCGCCGAGAGCTGGTCGGCGGTGCGGAGCACGACGGGTTGCCCGTCGGCCGCGTGCAGCTGCACCGGGAACGGTTCCGCCGGCACCGTGGCCGGAGCAGGCGACGGCAGGCGACCGGGCCACGGCGCGGGCGGCTCACGGATCGTGCGCGACGTGGACGTGCGGGACGGTGGCGGCGGGCGGCGGCGGTTCGTGGAGCGCACCGTGGCCGGGTCGGCGACCGGCACGGCGGTGCGCCCGTGCTGGCGCACCACGTCGTCCGGCCAGCCGGCCGGCGCCATCGACGGGTCGTCGCGGGGGCCGAGCTCGTCCCACACCTCCTCGGCCGAGGGCACCGGCTCGGAGTCGGTGGGTGCCGGCTCGGGTGGAGCTGCAGTAGTGGCGACGGCGCCCTCGATCGCCCGGTCGTCGCCCCACGGCACCAGCCGCACCTGCTCGGCCGGATCCCGGCCGCCCACCAGCACCGCGGTGACCACGGACTCCGGGCCCAGCAACGCCTGCACCCGCACCAGCGCGCGCCCGGCCCGCTCGTCGGTGGGCCCGGTGTCGCCCCACAGCCCCAGCTGCAACGCCCCGGCCGGCACGGTCTCCTCCGGCACCAGCCACAGCTTCACCAGCGCGCCCGACTCCTCGGACGCGTGGGTGCCAGCGCGAGCACGGTTCGTCAGCCACGCGTCGAGCTGCCACCTGACCCGGTCGACGGTGCCGGCCGGGGTGAGCGGTTCCGCGCACCGCCACACCCGGTGCAGCACCTCCCCGCCGCCGGTGCGCGCACCGATCCCGAGTCGGGTGCAGGACAGGCCGTGGCCGGCGAGGGTGGTGTGCAGTGTCGTCGCCAGCTCGCGGGCGGCGAACGCGGCGGCGTCGACCCGGTCGACGGGCGGATCGAGCTCTCGGGCGGCGGTCAGCTCCTCGGGCGGTGCGCGGCGCACCGGCGGGCGGGGGTCGAGGCCGCGGGCGAGCCGGTGCGCGAGCACCGCGTCGGCCCCGAAGCGGGACGCGACGTCGGCGGCGTCGAGCCGGGCGAACGCGCCGAGGCTGCGCAGCCCCAACCTGCGCAGGAGATCGATCAGCTCGGCCCGGTCGCTGCCGGGTTGGCGGTCGAGCTCGGAGACCTCCAGCGGGGCGAGGAACGCCGGGGTGTCGCCGGGGGCGACCGCGAGCCCGCGGTGCGCGGCGAGCATCGCGCCGAACAGCCCGTCGGCCACCCCGATCTGGCACTCCACCCCGGCACGGGCGGCCACGTGGTCGACGATCCGTTCGGCGGCCGCCAGCTCGCCGCCGAAGTACCCCGCCGGGCCCTTCGCGGGCAGTGCCACCAGCCCCGGCCGCACCACCTCCACCCCCGGCGCCAGCTCCTCGACGGCCACCACCACCGGCTCGAACGCGCGCGCGTCCCGATCGGGATCGGCCGGGAGGACGGCCAGCTCAGGGCAGCGGGCCTGGGCCTCGCGGCGGCGCAGCCCGCGCCGCACCCCGTGGGAACGGGCCGGTGCCGAGCAGGCGAGGACCCGGTTGGCGGACACGACGGCCGCCGGCCGGTCGGGCGGGACGTGCGCGGCGCGCGCAGCGGCCACGACCGGCCAGTCGGGCACCCAGGCGACGAGCACGCGCACGGGCGCCGCATCAACCATCACGGTTCACCGCCCGGGCCGGCGAACCGGCGGTCGGACCGGTCGGGGTCGGCGGGGTGCGGGGGCAGTGCCCGCGAGCCACCGGGCCGCACGCACGTCATGACCGACGCGCGAGATGAACCTGACGGGGGTTCTGACCACGAAGATCCCCGCTGGTGTCCATCTCACGCGTGCTGCCCTCACCCCGCCACCCGGATCGGCGCAGCCACCGGCACGCGCTCCACCCCCGCGCCCGCCCGTCCCTCGGCGCCGGGCAGGAGCAGGCGGGTTTCCCGGGCGCGCCCGGCGGAGCCGCGGCCGCCGCGGCGCACCACGGTGGCGCAGGACCGCAACCGGCCGCGGCCGGCGGTGAGGCCGGTCCAGGCCCGGCCGGAACAGTGCAGCTCCAGGTCGGCGCCCTGCCAGGGCCCCAGCGCCACGAGGACCGCGCCGCGCTGCCGGGCCCTGGCCGCCAGGCGCTGCCGTTCGGCGGCCCGCACCACGACGGGCGGCCCGCTCCGCACCTGTGCGAAGGGGGCGGCGGGCCCGTCGGGGGCCACGGCGACGATGTCCATCCCGTCGAGCAGCGCCATGGTGACCGCCACGAGATCGGCGCCGGGCGCCGGCACCAGCGCGACCCGCTCCAGCGCGAGCCCGGCCTCGGCGGCGGCGACCATCCCGAGATCGGGGCGGCCGACGATGCCCACCCACGCCCCCGCCGCCGACGCCTCGGCCAGCAGTGCGAGCAGCAGCGATGTGGCGCCGCCCGGCTCCGGTATCGCCACTGTGGACCCCGGCCGCAGCCCGCCCCCCGGGAGCAGCCGGGCCAGCGGAGGCGTCACCGGCAGGGCATTCGGATCGGGCTCTTCGTGCCGGGTCCGTTCCGCGCGCGCGAGCACACCCCTGGCCAGTGCCAGCCGGTCCTCCGGGGCATCACGAACCGCAGCACCGTGCGACATGACGACAGACCTCTCCCGCGCTCAGGCCACCGCGGGGAGACGGTGTTCGAACTTACGTTCGAACTCTAGGCCATGGGTTCCCGCCAGGCAAGACCGCCGAACAAGCTCGCCCATCCGTGGGCGTCCAGGTCTCGCGGCCGCCGTCCATCACACACCCGACCAGCTCGGAACGCCTCGGCGACGAACCGCTGGTAGGCCCCGCGCCGGCGCCCGTCCAGCAGCGGCCGCTCCCGCCGCGACATCACGAGCAACCCGCCGTCCACGGAGGGCCGGGGCCGGAACGCGCCCGCCGGCACCCGTCCGGCCAGCGAGAACTCGAACCACGGCCACCAGCACGCGGTGAGCTGGGTCGTGCCACCGACCGCGGCCCGCTTGCGCGCCACCTCCCACTGCAGGAGCAGCACGGCAGTGCCCCATCCCGCCTGCCCGAGCAGGTGCCGCAGCAGCGGCGTGGTGATGCCGAACGGCACGTTGGAGACGACGTGGTGCGGCCCTGGTTCGCGGAACCGCAGCATGTCGCCGTGCACGACGGTCATCCGATCGCCGAAGCGGCGCTCCAGCGCCGCCGCCCGCCGCGGGTCGAGCTCGACGGCGGTGAGCGGTTCGGGCCGGCGCAGCAGATGCCGGGTGACGGCGCCGTCACCCGGCCCGAGCTCGACGACGGGCCCGGGCGGGACGAGCCGCGCGATGCGCGCGGCGATGCGGTGGTCGGTGAGGAAGTTCTGGCCGAGCTCGTGGCGACCGCCACCAGCCCAGCGCGCGTGCGCGGACATGCGAAGACCTGCGTTTCACGTCGGATCGGGAGGACTCCTGATCGGACGGCCACGCGGCCGGAGTTCGTGGAACGAGGAGGGGACTCCTCGACTCAGCGGCGCGGCGTCCGAACGACGCTGCGCAGCCGGATCGCCGTGAAGCAACTCATGCAGGCCACGCTAGGACCTGCCGCAACCGGATTGCCGAGCGTGGACACACGCGTGCCCGGTGGCCGCAGGGCCACCGGGCACGGATGTCGCCGACCGACTACCTCCTGGCGGAGACCAGGATCGGCTGGTGCAGGTCCAGGTAGCGGACGTCGGTGGGCATCTCGCGTGCCATCTCCTCGGCGATGTCGTCCGGGAGCGGCATCTTCTCGTGCTCCCTCGCCTCCGCCTCGGAGGTGAAGTAGATCGCCTCGACCCAGCCGTCGGAGTCGTAGCTGCCCAGGGTCGCGCCGATGATCTCCGGCCGGCCTTCCTTGACCCGGTCGGCGTACCGCTCCATCATCTCGAACATCCGCTCCCGGTTGGCGCTGTGCCCCTCCATGATCTGCACGAAGCCGGCGTCGTCCGAGCCACCGGCCAGCCAGCTGGACGTGTTCGGGCAGTCCATGAAGGTGACCTCGCCGTCGAAGCACTTCGACGCCTCGGCCCACCAGGCGCCCTGCTCCGACCGGGTGCTGTTGCGGCGGGCAGCCTCCTCCGACTCGAAGCGGGCGAGCACGACGAACATGCCGTCGTCGGTGAACCCGCCGGTGGAGCCGAGGTAGCCGACCGCGCCCGGAGCCAGCTCGTCGTTCCATCGCGTCATCGCCGCCTCGAGCCCCGCACGGTCGGCGACCTTGCCTTGGATGACCTGCATGAACATGGGACACCTCCGGGATCGATAAGGGCGTGTGACGCAGCACACAGTGGCCCTCGCCCAGCATGGCCACAAGGGGCCGAATGCCGCCGTGGCGCCACCACCCGGCCCAGCGCTGACCCGTTGATCATGGGTAGACCGGCGGGTGGTCGGGCCACATCACTGCGTAGCCGGCGTCGCCGCCCCTGCGCAGCCGCGCGTACCGCAGCAGCTCGCGCGCGATGCCGGCCGAGCCCATGGCCCAGCCGAGGCGCGGCTCCAGGTCGGGCGGATCGGCGCGGTGCTCACGGTTGGACCACAGCCCGTGGTCGGCGCGGGCCACCAGGTCGGCCACCAACGTCTCGGCGAACGCCGGATCGTCGCCCCGCTCCTCGATGCGGTCGCAGGCCAGCGCGAGCACCCCGGCGGTGCCGCAGCAGCGCCCGTTGTTGTCCCAGAAGCCGGGCCGCAACCGCTGCGGCAGGCCGGATGTGGTGACCGTGTGCCAGCAGCGGTCGCCGAGCGCCGTCCAGGACGGGTCGCCGGTGACGCGTCCGAGCAGGCGGAACACCTGCGCGTCCCCGGCCGGGCCGTGGCACCACCCGTACGCCCAGCGCGGGTTCAGGTGCGGCTTGTACGGCGGATCGGAGTGCGGCACGAGGAACCCGTCCGGGCCGGCGGTGTTCCGGCCGACGACGTCGGCGGCGCCGGCGAGGGCGAGCTCCAGCAGGTCGGCCCGGCCGGTGGCCTCGGCGACGGCCCCCACCGCCATGACGATGCCGAGGGTGCCGTGGGAGATGTGGTGCGGCCGTCCGGTCTGGCCGGCCCTGACCTCCCACTGGACGCCGTCGGCCGTCGGCTCGGCGGCGTGCAGATAGGGCTCCACGGCGGTCTCGGCCAGGTCGGGTTCCCCGCAGGCCAGCGCGCCGAGCGCGATGCCGGCGTTGCCGCCCATCAGCTCGGCGGGATCCGTCGACCACTGTCCGTCGCGCATCCGGCGCACCCGGTCGAGCGCCGGAGCCGGGGACCGACCCGCTGCCGCGAGCGCGACGGCGACGCCGGTCGCCCCGAAGTGCAGTGCTGCCGAGTCCTCCTCCGCGAGGGCCGTCTCGAGCAGGTCGGCGCCCCGCTCGGCGGCGTCGCGGTAGCGCTGATCGCCGGTGTGGCGATGCCCCTCGACGAGCGCGACGACGATGCCCGCACCGCCGCTGTAGAGCGTCGGATCGGCGTCGGCGCGGCTCGGCACATCCGGCCACGCCAGACCACCGTCGACCGGGCGGGCGTGGTCGAGCAGCGTCTCCAACGCCGCGACCGCGACGCCATCAGCATCGGAGATGCGCACCCGACCGAACGTGGATCAGTGCGCGAAGTGCCGCACGCCCGTGTGGTACATCGGCACGCCTGCCTTCACGGCGGCCTCGGTGGACAGGTTGTCGCGGACCGAGCCACCGGGCTGCACGATGGCGCGCACGCCCGCCTCGAGCAGCACCTCCAGCCCGTCGGGGAACGGGAAGTAGGCATCCGATGCCGCGACCGAGCCCTTGGCCCGGTCGCCGGCCCGCGTGACCGCGAGCCGGCACGAGTCGACGCGGTTGACCTGCCCCATCCCGATCCCGACGGACGCCTGCCCGGACGCCAGCAGGATCGCGTTCGACTTCACCGCGCGGCACGCCCGCCAGGCGAACGCCAGGTCGGCCAGCGTCTCGTCGTCGACGGGTTCGCCGGCGGCGAGTGTCCAGGTCGACGGGTCGTCACCGCCGGAACCGAGCACGGCGTCGATCGCGTCGCGCTGCTGCAGCAGCAGTCCGCCGGAGATCGCGCGCAGCTCCGCGCCCGTCCGGGCCACCTCACCGGGCAGCCGCAGCACCCGCAGGTTCGCGCGGCGGGCGAGCAGCTCCACGGCGCCGTCCGCGAAGGACGGAGCGAGCACGACCTCGGTGAAGATGTCGGCCAGCTGCTCGGCCATCGCCACGCTGACCTCGGAGTTCGTGGCGATCACACCGCCGAACGCGCTGACCGGGTCGCACGCGTGCGCCTTGCGGTGGGCCTCGGCGATGTCGGCGCCGAGCGCGATCCCGCACGGGTTGGCGTGCTTGATCACGGCCACGCAGATGCCGTCGTGGTCGTGCGCGGCCCGCCAGGCAGCGTCGGCGTCGACGTAGTTGTTGTAGGACATCTCCTTGCCGTGCAGCTGCTCGGCCTCGGCGAGGCCACCGCGCCCGTTCGTGTAGAGCGCGGCCGCTTGGTGCGGGTTCTCGCCGTAGCGCAGGGTCGCGCTGCGCTTCCACGTCGCCCCCACCCAGGACGGGAACGGGCCGGCGTCGCGCTCGGGCGCCAGCACGCTGCCCATCCAGGACGCGACGGCGACGTCGTAGCTCGCGGTGTGCCGGAACGCCTCGGCTGCCAGGCGTCGCCGGTCCTCCAGCAGGAACCCGCCCTCCTTGACCTGCTCCAGTACCCAGTCGTACCCGCGCGGATCGGTGACGACGGCGACGCTGTCGTGGTTCTTCGCCGACGCCCGCACCATCGCCGGGCCACCGATGTCGATCTGCTCGACGCACTCGTCGGGCGTCGCGCCGGAGGCCACGGTCTGCGTGAACGGGTAGAGGTTCGACACCAGCAGGTCGAACGGGGCGATGCCCAGGTCGGCGAGCTGGGCGAGGTGCTCCGGCTTGCGGGTGTCGGCGAGCAGGCCGGCGTGCACCCGCGGGTGCAGGGTCTTCACCCGCCCGTCGAGGCACTCGGGGAAACCGGTCAGCTGCTCGACGGGCGTGACGGGCACGCCGGCGTCGGCGATGCGCTGCGCGGTGGACCCCGTGGAGACGATCTCGACGCCGAGGGCGTGCAGCCCGGTCGCGAGGTCCAGCAGGCCCGCCTTGTCGTAGACGCTGATCAGGGCCCGGCCGACCGGCTTTCGATCATCACTCACGGGATGGTCACCTCTCGTCCACTCACGGTGGCCCCTTGACGGGCCAGTGCGGCGACGGTCTCCACGAGCAGCCGCCGTTCCTCGATCTTGATGCGTTCGTGCAGGGTCCCGACGGTGTCGCCGGCATCGACCGCCACGGCGGCCTGGGCGAGCACGGGCCCGGTGTCGACCCCGTCGTCCACCAGGTGCACGGTGGCGCCGGCGATCTTGACGCCGTAGGCGAGGGCGTCGGCCACTCCGCGGGCACCGGGGAAAGCGGGCAGCAGCGCGGGATGCGTGTTGATCATCGGGCAGCCGATGCCGGCACGGAACCCGGGGCCGACGATCTTCATGAAGCCGGCGCTCACCACCAGGTCGGGGCGGTGCTCGGCGACGGCCGCGGCGAGTGCGGAGTCCCACGACGCCCGGTCGGGCTCGTCGACGACCCGGCGCAGGAACGTCGCGACGCCTGCCCGCTCCGCCCGGGCAAGGCCCTCGATGCCGTCCCGATCGGCCCCCACGGCGACGATCCGCGCCGGGTAGCCGGGCTCGGCGGTGGCGTCGAGAAGAGCTTGCATCAGGGTGCCGGAACCGGACACGAGCACCACGATCCGCGCGGGCTCAGGCAGCGTGACCCGGTACGACGGGCGAGGTGGCGCGGACACAGGTCCCCACCCTAAGCGGGCCACGGTGGGTCACGGCGCGGAGGGCCACGGGTCCGGCCGCAGACGTCAGCAAAGCCACTTTCAGGACGGATTCCGTCGTGAAAGTGGCTTTGCTGACGCATGGACCCCGGCGCCGCTAGACCTTCTGCTGGACGAGCTTCTGGCACTTCGCACGGGTGGGGGTGGCCGCGACGGCGAACGTGCCCATCGCGAGCGCGGCACCCCAGGGGCCGATCACCCAGATCGGCCAGAAGTAGAGCAGCGCACCTGCGCCGAGGGACGTGGCCGCCCAGATCACCATGCTGATCACCCCGACGAAGAGCCAGTTCGCCCACGCCGCGACGGCGATCCGGCCGGCGACCGGGCGTGCGGCCGGGCGCGGGCGCTCGATCCGCTCAGGAAGGTCGGCGAGCACCGCAGCCAGCTCGCCGCGGGTGCGGGCCTGGTACGCGGCGTCGATCCGCTGCTCGAACTCGGCCAGGTCGAGCCGGCCGGAGCCGACGTGCACGTGCAACCGCTGGGCCACCTGCTCGCGCTCGGCATCGCCGATGCGCACGTCGTCGTTGGTCATGCAGCAACCATGACACGACGTTTCTCACATGTCAATCACGACATGTCAATCAGGGTCGGCGGCGCCGCCGATCGAACTGCACCACGTTCCCCTCGTCCGCCCTCGGCTCGACCACCTCGTCCGCCGCTGCACTCTCGTCCGCCGCTTCGCTTTCGATCGCCGTTGCGCTCTCGTTCGCCGTTGCGCTCTCGTCCGCCGTTGCGCTCTCGTCCGCCGTTGCGCTCTCGTCCGCCGTTGCGCTCTCGTCCGCCGTTGCGCTCTCGTCCGCCGTTGCGCTCTCGTTCGCCGTTGCGCTCTTTTCGAGCGTTGCGCTCTCTTGCGCCGCTGCGCCCTTTTCCACCGTGGCTTCCGCAGCCTCCGCCGCCTGCCGCTCGCGCTGGGCGACGAGCTCGGCGACCGTGCGCGGCCGGGGCACGTCCACCACCGGGTCGTCGTCATCGCCCGCGGCGTCGGCCGGGGTGTCGTCGGCCCACTCGGCCTCGTCCGGTTCACCGCGGCGGGTCACGCCGGCGACGAGCAGCGCCGGCACCCCCACCAGCAGCAGCACCGACGCCATGGCCAGCCCGGCCGGCACCGACACCGGATCGAAGGCGCCCGCGGCCAACCGGCCGCCGGAGAGCACGCACAGCAGCCCGATCACGAGCGCGGTGACCGCGATGGCGACCGCCGCGGCGGGCACCCGAGCGGTCACCGTCGGCACCCGCCGGCACACCCGCCCGGCCAGCACACCGGTCCCGACGGGCGCCAGCAGCACGGCGAGCGTCCACGCCGGTGGCGTCACGGTCGGCAGCAGCGCGAGCAGCGGGAAGCTCGACGGAGTGGCGGGCGGGAACGTCGCGAAGATCGACGCCGTGCCCGTGCCGACGGCCAACCCGGGGCCGAGCACCCAGCTGGCGCCGGCCACGACCGCGTTCGGCAGGTAGCCGAGCGCGAGCAGCGTGGCACCCGCGCCCGACCAGAAGCCCGGCGCGAGGCCGCTGTACGCCGCCGCCACCGCGGGCGCGCCCATCGCCAGCGCGACCGTGACGACCACGGCACCGCACAGCATCAGGCCGAGCAGCACCACCGCCGCGGCGTGCAGGCCCGGCCGGACCCAGATCGGGACGCGCGCGAGCAGGTCGGCAGGCACCGCGCAGCGGCGCAACAGCCCGATCACCGCGCCCACCCCCGCGACGAGCCCGCCGCCGACCATGGCCGCCCACGGGGCGGCGTCCACCGCCGCGGCCCGCGGCAGCAGCGCACTGCCCAGCACAGCGACGGCCGCGTGCGCGCCGGCGATCGACGCGAGCACCGCGCCGGCGTCGGCGCGGAACCGGCAGCCGAGCCGCTTCACCGCCCATGCGGCGCCGAGCGCGGTCACCGCGATGACGAGGCCGGTCGGCAGCAGGGGCAGCACCGACAGCGGCTGCCCGCCGAGGGACAGCGGGATCTGGTGCGCCGCCAGCCACACCGGGATCGCGGCGGCGAAGGCCGCGTCCAGGCTGACCCCGGCCCCGCCCGTCGCCATCACGAACGCGGCGGACGGCACCAGCATCGCGTAGCTGACGAGGACCGTGCCCATCGCTGCCGACAGCAGGACCTGCAGCCGGTCGAACCCGGCCATCGGCAGTGCCCCGGCCGATGCGGCATCGGGCGACGGTCCGTCGTGGTCGAGAGTGCTGGTCACCTACTCAGGGTCGCAGCGTCGGCCCGTCGATCACGTCAGGCACGCCGACGGTCGCCCGGTTCACACCACGGGAGCCGTGGTCACTCCGCTGAGGAGGACCGCTCGCCGGGCTTGATGAAACGGGTGGTGCGCTCGTGGCCGTCGCCCTCGCCGCCGGGAGACGCGGCCGCTTCCTCGACGGTCGGGTTCGGCCCGGTGTCCGGCACGCTCGCGGACGGGTGGCCGACGGGCGGGGTGGAGGCGCTCTCGGACCGGTAGCCCCCGGCCTGGTCGCCGGAGCCGGGTGCGACGCCGTGCGACTCGGTGCTGCCGGAGTACCAGGGGGCCTGGGCCGCCTGGTCGGGCTGCTGCGGGGTGGGCTGCCCCCACGCCGGCTGCGACTGACCGACGGCCTGCTGACTGGACGGCTGCTGCCCGTATCCGGGCTGCTGGCCGGCCGGCTGCTGCGCGGCGGCCGGCTGCTGGCCGTAGCCGGGCTGCTGCCCGAAGCCGGGGTAGGCCTGCTGCTGGCCGTAGCCGGGCTGCTGCCCGTAGCCGGGGTAGGCCTGCTGCTGCCCGTAGCCGGGCTGCTGGCCGTACCCGGGCTGGCCGTAGCCGCCGTAGCCCTGTTGGCCGTAGCCCTGGGGCTGCTTCGGCCGCGGCGCCGGTGCGGTGACGACGCCCGTGGCGAGAAGGACCGCGCCGACCGCGACGACGGACTCGAGGAAGGCGAGGACGAGCGAGATGATCGCCGTGGTGCTCGACGCGCCGGCCGCCACCGCCTGGAGCAGCAGCAACGTACCGGTGACGACGGCGACCGCCGCCGGCGCGTACACCCCGGTG
Source organism: uncultured Actinomycetota bacterium (assembly GCA_963727745.1). Lineage (GTDB taxonomy): Bacteria > Actinomycetota > Actinomycetes > Mycobacteriales > Pseudonocardiaceae > Pseudonocardia. The sequence goes on along the minus strand of CAVSHL010000013.1, from coordinate 584,315 downwards.
ATCTTCGGCAGTGCGCCCGACGCGGCGAGCAGGCCGCCGCCGATGAGCAGCGCGCCGGCGAAGCTGAGCGACACAGGTGTGTCGGCGAAGAAGTCGACGATGTAGATGATCAGGCCGAGCCCGGCCGCGATCAGGCCGAGCAGCCGCGCCAGCGCAGGGCCCCGTCCGGCCGAGGTGTCGCTGGGTGTGCTTGCCGAGTCCGGGCTGCCGGCCGGTGGCTGCTGGGTCATCGCTGCGGTACTCCCCTCCGTGCGGACTCCCGCGGTCCGTCGTACGGGTCAGTGAAACGTAGTCCCCCTCCGGGGCACCGCGCTGGGCGCCCCGGAGGTCGGGAACGGGACGAGGATCAGAGTGCGGCGATGATCTGACGCATGAGCTCCGCGGTCTCGCTGGGGGTCTTGCCGACCTTCACACCGGCCGCCTCCAACGCTTCCTTCTTGGCCTGCGCGGTGCCCGCCGAGCCGGACACGATGGCGCCGGCGTGGCCCATCGTCTTGCCCTCGGGGGCGGTGAAGCCCGCGACGTAGCCGACGACCGGCTTGGTCACGTTCTCCTTGATGTAGGCCGCGGCCCGCTCCTCGGCGTCGCCACCGATCTCGCCGATCATGACGATGGCCGCGGTCTCCGGGTCGGCCTCGAAGGCCTCGAGCGCGTCGATGTGCGTGGTGCCGATGATCGGGTCGCCGCCGATGCCGATGGCGCTGGAGAAGCCGATCTCGCGCAGCTCGAACATCATCTGGTAGGTCAGCGTGCCCGACTTCGACACGAGCCCGATCTTGCCGGGACCGGCGATGTCGGCCGGGATGATGCCCGCGTTGGACTTGCCGGGGCTGATGATGCCGGGGCAGTTCGGGCCGATGATCCGGGTCTTGTTGCCCTTGGCGCAGGCGTGGGCCCAGAAGTAGGCGCTGTCGTGCACCGGGATGCCCTCGGTGATGACGACGACGAGCGGGATCTCCGCGTCGATCGCCTCGATGACGGCGTCCTTGGCGAACTTCGGCGGCACGAACACGACGCTGACGTCGGCGCCGGTCTCCTTCATCGCCTGCTCGACGGTGCCGAAGACCGACAGGTCCTTGCCCTCGATCGTGATGGTGGTGCCGGCCTTGCGCGCGTTCACGCCGCCGACGATGTTGGTGCCCGCCGCGAGCATCTTCGTCGAGTGCTTGGTGCCCTCGCCGCCGGTGATGCCCTGGACGATGACCTTGCTCTGCTCGGTCAGGAAGATCGACATGGTGTTCAGGCCCCCGCAGCTGCGAGCTCGGCGGCCTTGTCGGCCGCGTTGTCCATGGTGTCCACCTGGGTGACGAGTGGGTGGTTCGCCTCGTCCAGGATCTGCCGCCCCTCGACGACGTTGTTGCCGTCCAGCCGCACGACCAGCGGCTTCGTGGCGGAGTCGCCGAGGATCTTCAGCGCCTCGACGATGCCGGTGGCCACCGCGTCGCACGCGGTGATGCCGCCGAAGACGTTCACGAACACGCTCTTCACGTCGGGGTCGCCGAGGATGACGTCGAGACCGTCGGCCATGACCTGCGCCGACGCGCCGCCGCCGATGTCGAGGAAGTTGGCGGGCTTGACCCCACCGTGCTTCTCGCCTGCGTAGGCCACGACGTCGAGGGTCGACATGACCAGGCCCGCGCCGTTGCCGATGATGCCGACCTGGCCGTCGTCGAGCTTGACGTAGTTGAGGCCCTTGGCCTTGGCCTTCGCCTCGAGCGGGTTCTCGGTGAGCTCGTCGACGAGCGCTGCGTGATCGGGGTGCCGGAAGTCGGCGTTGCCGTCGAGGGTGACCTTGCCGTCGAGCGCGACGACCTTGTCCTTCGGGTCCCGGACCAGCGGGTTGACCTCGACCAGGGTGGCGTCCTCCGCCACGAAGGTCTCCCACAGCTTCACGATGACGTCGGCGGCCTGGTCGGCAACGGCGGCCGGGATGTTGCCGGCGGCGACGATCTCGTCGGCCTTGGCGCGGTCGACACCGGCGATCGCGTCGACCGGGATGCGGGCCAGCGCGTCGGGGCGCTCCACTGCCAGCTGCTCGATCTCCATGCCGCCCTCGGCGGAGCACATCGCGAGGAACGTGCGGTTGGAGCGGTCCAGCAGGAACGAGAAGTAGTACTCCTCGGCGATGTCACTGGCCTCGGTGACCAGCACGCGGTGCACGATGTGGCCCTTGATGTCGAGGCCGAGGATGGCCTCGGCCTTCGCGCGCGCCTCGTCGGGGGTCTCAGCGAGCTTCACACCGCCCGCCTTGCCCCGGCCGCCGGTCTTGACCTGGGCCTTGACGACGACGGCGGTGCCGATCTCGGCGGCTGCTGCTGCCGCATCGTCGGCGTTGTCGACCGTCTTGCCCGGCAGGACCGGGACTCCGTGTGCGGCGAAGAGCTCCTTCGCCTGGTACTCGTAGAGATCCACTGGCTCTCCCACTTCGCTGTGCGCTTCTTCTGGGCACGGTGCTCTGAGGCGCGCGGGTCGGGACCGGCCCGGCGGCGCCCTTACGACGCTTCGCGTCGACACTAGCGACGCCCGCCGCACCCCTCCTGACCTGGGCCGGTGACCGCCATCACGGCCACGCCGGCCCATCGGCGGGTTTCTCGCCCCGATCTCGGCATCTGCCGTGACTGCTCCACACGGATCAAGTCGCCATGCCGAGGGCCGAGGTGACGTCGGTCACTTCCGGCCACCGATCGGAGCAGGCGCCGCGCTCTCCGTGACCGATCCGTTGGGCCGCTCCGGTGAACGCCGCACCAGAGATCACCCAGGTCGGCGGGCGACCGTGCGGCGATCATCACACTGCGATGGAGCCGTCACCCATCGTCCTGACGGTCCAACGGTGGCGTCCGACACGCCGTACCGGGAGTTGCCGCGCGATCACCGGGAACGCTACCGTCCAGCGGTCCGAGTCACGGACCGGTCACGGAACTCGTGGATCCGACCCCGATCGGAGCCGCGCGGGATCCCCAGCCCGCCGGCCGGTGCGCGTACCCGGGCTACATCGGTCCCCCAGCCGATGGTCACTGTCGAGAAGGGCCGGACTTGGCGCGCCACCGCTCCCCCAGCGGCGCCGAGGCGGACGACCCCGATCGCACGGCACTGCAGAACGCCGTGGCGGTAACGGAGGTTCGTCGCCTCTCGTCGCCGCGTGCCCCGATGACGTACGGGCGCGTCGACGTGCCCCCGGCTCGTCGAGTCCCCTCGGCCGCCGCGCAGGCGCACGGCCGGGCCGCGACCCCCGAGGTGCGCCGCTTGCCGCCGCCCGGTGCGCCCGCACCCGTCCGTGCCGCTACCCCCGAGGTACGCCGCCTCCCCCCGCCCGGCGCGCCCGCGCAGGCCCGCGCCGCGACCCCCGAGGTGCGCCGCCTCCCGCCGCCCGGCGCTCCGGCGCCGGTTCGGGTCGACCCGCCCGCGGCGCGGCGCAGCGCAGCGCCGGCACGCCGGCGCACCACCAGCACACCCGAGGCGTTCCACCTCCCCCCGCTGCCCGTCTCGACGGCGCACGGCCGCGCCACCATGGCCGCGGTCGCCGCGGGCGCCGTGGTCGCCGCAGGCCAGACCCTCGCCAGCACCTTCATGCCGATGGACGCGCCCACCAGCGCGCTGTTGCCCGTCGCAGCCGTGTCCGGCCTGACCGAGAACGCCACCGGCGACAACGGCAGCGACGCACCGCAGTTCGCGGTCCGGTCGGTCGGCGGCGACCAGCAGGCCTCCCCGGCGAACTACCTCGACGCCGGCAACGAGGTCGACATCAAGAGCCTGACCAAGGCCGCCGTGCTCGGCGAGCAGGTCGCCAAGGACGCCAAGATCGTGAAGGCGGCACTGGCCGGCGGCGCCTCCGAGGCGCACGTCGTCGACGGTGAGGCATTCGTCCGCCCCGCACTCGGCCGGCTCACCTCCCTCTTCGGTGGCCGCTGGGGCGTCACCCACTACGGCATCGACATCGCCAACGCCATCGGCACCCCGATCTACGCGCTCACCGACGCCGAGGTCGAGGAAGCCGGACCGGCCAGCGGGTTCGGGCTGTGGGTGGTACTGCGCCACCCCGACGGCACCCGCAGCGTGTACGGGCACGTCAACCGAATGTTCGTGCAGGTCGGCCAGGAGGTGAAGGCCGGGCAGAAGATCGCCGAGGTCGGCAACCGCGGCCAGTCTACCGGCCCCCACCTGCACCTCGAGATCTGGGACGAGGAGGGCAACAAGCTCAACCCGATCCCGTGGCTGGTCAACCACGGGATCACGTTCCCCGGCGTGTAGTTCCGCCCGCTCAGCCCCGGGCGGCCGCCCGCAGATCGATCTCCACCGACCACGGCCGCTCCAGCCGCAGCGCCCCGTCGGCAGCGTGCGCCAGCTCGGCGTACTCGCCGTCGACCAGCTCGTACGCCGTGGCCGTCAGCTCCTCGACACCCAGGTGGAAGTCGACCCGGACGTAGAACGGGATGCCCGCCTCCGCGTAGTCGATGTGCTTCCACCTCGTGTCGTGCTCGAAGACCCCGGGCGCGGTGATCTCGGCGACCATGACGACCTCGGCCACCTCCGTCACGCGGGGATCGGCGCCGGGACGGGCCAGCGTGACGTCGGGGATGCGGATGTGGGTGGGCCACAGCCGCACCCGCGCCCTGATGACGGCCTCGACGCCGGCAGGCCGTGATCGAGCCAGTGCTTCGGCCACCTTCGTGACCAGCCCGTCGTGCTCGGGACCGTCCGCGGGCTGGATCATGAGCTGCCCGTCGACGTGCTCGACCCGGGCCGGTGTGGCACCGATCGCGAGCACGTCGTCGTCGGTCCACTGCCGGGCCCGGACGATCGCCCGGAACACGGGATCGACCTCTGTGTCAGCGCCCGGCCCGTCAGCCACTGGCGGCCGCCCGCAGGTCGATCTCGACCGGCCAGGGCCGCTCGAACCGGAGCACACCGTCCGGTGCGGACGCCATCTCGAGGTAGCAGCCGTCAGCAAGCTCGTACGCCGTCGCCACGATGTTCTCGACGCCGAGATGCAGATCCACGCGCACGTAGTACGGGATTCCTGCCAACGCGTACTGCCCGTGCTTGACGATCCGATCCTGACGGAAGTTGCTCCGTGACGTGATCTCCGCGACGAGCAGAACGTCCGCTGCCAGCGCGAACTCGTCACTGCCACCCCTGTACGCCACCACCACGTCAGGAATGCGGACGTTCGCGGAGTTCAGTTCGACGTTGAGCCCGGGAAAGACCTCGTAGCACTCGGGGCAATCCCGATCGAGCACCATGGTCAGGCGTTTCACCAGGCGCTGGTGCGGGCGCATCGCGAGCGGGCTCACGAGCAGTGTCCCATCGACCAGCTCGAACCGCTCGTCCGTCTCGTCCAGCGCGAAGAACGCCTTTGCCGCCCATATCCCGGAACGGCGTAGCGCCGCTTCGGCGACCGTCTCGACCGACATGCCGGACCTCCCGTCCCCAGTGTCACACGGCCTTTGACGGAAGCCGAGCGGCCGCGGTTGCGCCCGATCTACAGCTTCTGCAGCGGCACCCCGCCGATGAGCATGAGCCGCACGCGCCCGTTGCTGCCGAAGTCGATGGTGACCGTGGCGCGCACGCCGGCCCCGTCGGACTCGACGACGGTGCCCAGGCCGTACTTGTCGTGGTTGACCCGGTCGCCCACCTCGAGGTGGATCGACGGGGCGAGGTTGGCCTTCGGCACGTTCCAGTCGCCGCGGTCGGTGGCGCCAACATTCCCGCCCGCCCGGCGGCCGAACCCGAACCGCCCGACGGGCGCCGAGCGCTCCGGCGCCGACCGGCGCCAGTCGACCAGCTCCTCGGGCACCTCGGCGAGGAACCGCGACGCCGGGTTGGCGCTGGGTTGCCCGAACGAGCTGCGCATCATCGCCCGCGACACGTACAGGCGTTCCCGGGCGCGGGTGATGCCGACGTACGCCAGCCGCCGCTCCTCGGCCAGCTCGGCCGGATCGCCCATGGCCCGCATGTGCGGGAACACGCCGTCCTCCCAGCCGGTGAGGAACACGACGGGGAACTCCAGGCCCTTCGCGGTGTGCAGGGTCATCAGCGTGACCATGCCGGCGTCGTCGTCGGGGATGGAGTCGGCGTCGGCGACGAGCGCCACCCGCTCCAGGAACGCAGCCAGTGAGCCCGGTGCCGGGACCCCGGGATCGGGCTGGCCGGCGTTGACGTCGAACTCGGGCTCGACGGCGAGATCGGCGACCGCGGCGTCGCCCGCGAACTCACGCGCGACCGTAACGAGCTCGGCGAGGTTCTCCCGTCGCGACCCGTCCTGCGGGTCCTCGCTGGCCTCCAGCTCCTCGGTGTAGCCGCTGCGTGCGTAGATCGCCTCGAGGATCTCGGCGGTCTCCTCCCCGCGCTCCACCATCTCCGTGAGCTCGTCGATCATCTGCACGAACGCGGCGATGTTGCGCTGCGAGCGGGTGGCCAGGCCGATGAGGCGTTCCGGCTGCTCGGCCGCGGTGCGCAGTGCGGCCGCGAACGAGATGCGCTCGCGGTCGGCGTACGCGGCGACGGTCTCCTCCGCGCGCTCGCCGATGCCGCGCTTGGGCACGTTGAGGATGCGCCGCATGCTCACGGTGTCCTCGGGGTTGGAGAGCACCCGCAGGTACGCCAGCGCGTCGCGGATCTCCTTGCGCTCGTAGAAGCGCACGCCGCCGACGACCTTGTAGGGCAGCCCGACCCGCAGGAACACGTCCTCGAACACGCGCGACTGCGAGTTGGTGCGGTAGAAGACGGCGACGTCGGAGTAGCGCGCGCCCTGGTCGTGCAGCCGGTCGATCTCGCCCGCGACGAACGCGGCCTCGTCGTGCTCGTTGTCGGCCACGTAGCCGACGACCTTCTCGCCGTCGCCCTGGTCGGACCACAGCCGCTTGTCGCGCCGGCCGGGGTTCTTCGAGATCACCGCGTTGGCGGCCGACAGGATCAGCTGGGTGGAGCGGTAGTTCTGCTCCAGCATGATCGTGCGCGCGTCGGGGAAGTCCTTCTCGAACTCGATGATGTTGCGGATGTTGGCGCCGCGGAACGCGTAGATCGACTGGTCGGAGTCGCCCACCACGCACAGCTCGGCCGGGTCGTCGTTGGGGGTGGCCGCCGCGACCAGCTCGCGGACCAGCACGTACTGCGCGTGGTTGGTGTCCTGGTACTCGTCGACGAGGATGTGGCGGAACCGGCGCCGGTAGTACTCGGCCACGGCGGGCAGGCGCTGCAGCAGCGCCACCGTCTCCATGATCAGGTCGTCGAAGTCGAACGCGTTGGCCGTGCGCAGGCGCGCCTGGTAGACCCCGTAGACCTCGGCCACCTTGCGCTCGTAGGTGTTGGTGGCGCGCTCCGCGGCGTCGTCCGGGCCGAGCAGCTCGTTCTTGAGGTTGGAGATCTGCGCGGCCACCGCGCGCGGCGCGAACTTCTTCGGGTCCAGCTCCAGGTCGCGCGTGACCAGCCCGACGAGCCTGCGGGTGTCGTCGGCGTCGTAGACGGAGAACGCGGAGCGGACGCCCAGGTGCTGGGCCTCGCGGCGCAGGATGCGCACGCACATCGAGTGGAACGTGGAGACCCACATCGCGTTGCCGCGCCGCCCGACCAGCGCGTCGACCCGTTCCTTCATCTCGGCCGCGGCCTTGTTGGTGAAGGTGATCGACATGATCTCGCCGGGATGGACGCCGCGTTCGGCCAGCAGCCACGCGATCCGCTTGGTGAGCACGCTCGTCTTGCCCGAGCCGGCGCCGGCCACGATGAGCAGCGGCGAACCGGCGTGCACCACCGCCTCACGCTGGCGGGGATTGAGCCCCTCCAGCAGCTTCGCGCCACGAGCGGAACGTGGCTGCACGGCTTCGGCGGGTAGTTCGAACAACGCACTCATGGTGTTCGAAAGGGTAGACCTGCTCCCCGACAGCGCAGCGGTGTGGCAGACTGACCGCGTGCTGCTGATCAGTCACCGATTTTTCTACGGGTACCGGGTTCCGGTGCCCGTGGCCTGCTGACCAGCCCCCACGACGCGCCCCGGAGTCCACGGACCCGGGGCTTTTGACTGTCTCGGGTCGGGTACCGACCTTGAGGAGAGGCCATGAACACCATGTCCGACACCACGCCCGAGACCACATCCGCCCCTGACGACATCCCGTCGCCGGAGGAGATCCCCGCCCTGCGCGTGGAGATCGACCGGCTCGACACCGCGATCCTCGAGCTGATCAAGCAGCGGACGGCCGTGTCGCAGCGGATCGGCCGGGCCCGCATGGCCTCCGGCGGGCCGCGCATCGTCTACAGCCGCGAGATGACGGTGCTGAACCGCTTCGCCGAGCTGGGCGATCAGGGCCGCGAGCTGGCCATGCTGCTGCTGAAGCTGGGCCGCGGACGGCTCGGCGCGCGCTGAGCCCGCCGCTTCCCACCACAGCGGCTCCGACGTGGCACTCTGGTCTGTGTGACGTGGATTATCGGCATCATCGCGGCAGTCATCGCCGTCGCCGGCCTGCTGGTCGCCCTCGGGTACGTCGGCTACCTCGCGATGCTCAACAACGCCGCGAAGAAGCGCGGGCTCTCCGGTGGCGGGGCAGCCGATCTCGTCAAGTCGCGGTGGGCGGTCGCGGGCGGCACGACGGCCGCCGCGGTGATCGGCCTGTTGATCACCGCGGGCGACAGCGTGGCGGCCGATGTCATCGGGCTGCTCATCGCCGGCGGTGCCGGGCTCGTGGCGAAGCAGGGTCTCGACAACACCCGGAAGCAGCTCGGCAGCGGGTCCTGACCGGAATTTTGTTACGCAGCGCACACACCGCCGCGTGATGCGCCATCCGGCGCACCGGAACGCGGCGAGCGGTTCAACGGGCGATCATCTTCCCGATCCGCACCCGGCGAACGGTCGGTCACCGGCGACGAATGGGAATACTCCGAGAGAGTGAACGTCGGTGAGCGGACGAATGGCACTTGGTGCGTCTCTTCGGCATCCGGTAGACATTCGAGTGCTCGTTCACTCCAAGGGGGGACTACAAAGGTGGCTCAGATGGCGTCTCAAGGTGAACCACGACCGGTCCCGGCCGGCCTGGTTACCGTGGCTGACCTCCTGAACCGCAACGCTCCTGCACCGGCGCGCGAGGGTTCGACAGCCGACGACGGCACACAGGCCGTCACGGTCCGTAGCCTCATGCGTCGCGAGGGTCGCGGCTCCCGCCCCGCCCGCGCCGCCGCCGGCTCCATCCCGGCGCAGGCAGGCCCGAAGGACGAGCAGCCCGCCGGTCCCGACCGCGGCGCGATCGTCCGCCGCGGCGCCGTCGCGGCCGGCGCACTGCTGGCCGCGGGCTCCGTGTTCGGCGCGGCCGCCCTCACCGACGCCACCCTGAGCAACCCGCTCGCACTGGGCGAGGGCAACTACCCCGGTCAGGGCCGCCTCGACGGCGCCGACCCGGGCGCCGTCCCGCCCGGCACCACGGTCATCGACGGCGCCACCAAGCCCACTGCGCTCGACGCCGGCATCGCGGCTCCGCAGAACTGGACCCCCATCGCGTTCCCCAGCGCCCTCGCCGCCGCGCCCGACGGCGCGAACGGCAACGGCGTCGCCGCAGCGGGTTCGTCGAACACACCGGCGTCCTCCGGCACCGGCGGGGGCTCCTCCACCTCGAGCGGCAACAACGGCGGCAGCGGCGGACTCCTGTCGCCCCTCCTCGGCGGCGGCGACAGCGACGGATCGTCTAGCGGTGGCCTCGGCGGCACCGTCAGCAACACCACCAAGGGCCTCGGCCAGGGCGTCTCCGACGCCACCGACGACGTGCCGGTGCTCGACGGGGTCGGCGACGCCGTCGGCGGCCTGGTCGAGACGGGCGGTGGCGCCGTCGGCGGCCTCGTCGGCGGCCTCGGCAACACCGTGTCCGGGGCCCCGAAGGCCCTCAAGAAGGCGACCGCGCCCGTCACCGACGCCCTGCCGGTGGTCAAGCCCGTCACCGATCTGCTGTTCGGCGCTGCCGACACCCTCAGCTCGTCCGCTCCCCGCACATCCGGCGACGAGGATTCCTCCGACAGCGACGAGAAGAGCTCGTCGGAGGAATCCTCTTCGTCGAAGTCGAAGGGGCTGCTCGGGTCGCTGCTGGGCGGCGGCTCGGGCTCGTCGGAGAAGTCGGAGAAGTCGAGCGGCCGGCACGCCAAGGCCGAGAGCGACGACTCCGACGGCGATTCCGACCGGCACGCCGAGGACTCCGACGACTCGGACCACGGCTCCGACTCGGACTCCGACGAGGGCTCGGACGAGGGCTCGGACTCGGGCGACGGCACCCCCGACTCCTCCGACGACTCGGGCGACTCGGGTTCGAAGGGCGACTCCGGCGGTGTCGTCGGTGCAGCCACCGGCCTCGTCGGTGGCCTGCTCGGCGGCTGAGCCGCACCACGCCGCTGGGCGTCAGACCAATCTGCGGTCCGATGCCCAGCGCGACAGCTCGTAGCGGTTGGACATCTGGGTCTTGCGCAGCACGCTCGACACGTGCGTCTCGACGGTCTTGACCGAGATGAACAGCTCGCCCGCGATCTCCTTGTAGGCGTAGCCGCGCGCCAGCAGCCGCAGCACGTCCCGCTCGCGCGGGGTCAGCATGTCCAGCTCGGGATCGGTGTGCGGCGCGGCACCGGGACGGTCGGAGAACACGTCCAGCACGAACCCGGCCAGCCGCGGCGAGAACACCGCGTCGCCGGAGTGCACCCGGCGCACCGCGTCGGCCAGTTCCCGGCCGGAGATCGTCTTCGTGACGTAGCCGCGGGCGCCGGCCCGGATCACCGCGATGACGTCCTCGGCGGCGTCGGACACCGACAGCGCCAGGAACACGACGTCGGGCAGCTCTGGGCGGATCCGGCGCAGCACCTCGGCGCCGCCGCCGTCGGGCATGTGCACGTCGAGCAGCACCACGTCGGGCCGCAGGTGCCGGATCGCCGCGACGGCCTCGTCGACCGATCCGGCCTCACCCACCACCGTGACGTCGGGGACGGCGCGCTCCAGCTCCGCGCGCACCCCGGAGCGGAACAGCCCGTGGTCGTCGACGAGGAACACCGAGGTGGGCTTCTGCTGGTCGCTGGTGTCCGGGATGGTCATGCCGTCTCCGTCGCGTTGTCGGGGTCCTGCTTCTCGTCCACCGGCATCCGCAGGTGCACCTCGGTGCCTTCGCCCGGGCTCGTGCGCAGCCGGACGGAACCACCGTGACGCTCCATCCTGCCGTGCACGGAGTCGGCGAGCCCGTGCCGGTCGTCCGGCACCGCGTCGGGATCGAACCCGATCCCGCGGTCGCGCACGAAGATGTTGACCTCGGCGGGCTCCATCTCCACGTACACGCTGAACTCCTCGGCGCCGGAGTGCTTCGCCGCGTTCACCATCGCCTCGCGGGATGCCAATAGCAACGCGCGCAGCCCGTCGTCGAGCGGCCGGTCGCCCCCGACGACGACCGGCCGCACGTCCTTGGCGTAGGTGTCCTCGACCTCAGCGGCAGCCTTGGTCAGCGCATCGGTGAACCCGCTGTCGAGCGCCGGATCGGCGCTGCTGCGCCGACCGTAGCCCGTCGGGCCGTACAGCCAGGTGCGCAGCTCGCGCTCCTGGCCGCGGGCCAGCCGCAGCACCTCGCGCGGCTGGTCGGACTGGCGCTGGATCAGCGCGAGCGTCTGCAGCACCGAGTCGTGCAGGTGCGCGGCGATCTCCGCGCGCTCGGACTCGACGATGCGCTCCCGGCGTTCCTCACCGAGATCGCGCATCAGCCGCAGCCACCACGGCACCGTGATCACCGCGACGCCGGCGAGCGTGGCGACCACGGCCAGCACGGCGAACTGCAGCTGCCCCAGCTCGATGTTGGCGAGCAGGAAAACCGCGATCCCGACCGCGACGAACAGCGCCCCCGCGAGCACCCGCGCCATCGTCGACGCGCTCGTCTGCCGGGCGCCCTGCGTCCACTTCCGGCGCTGCGACTCGTCGGCCTCGCGCCACACGACGGCGGCCCCGATCACGGCCACCCCGAGCGGGCCCACCACCCAGCCGATCACCGGGCTGCCGGCCGCCGAACCGGCGAACGCGACGGCGATGCCCAGCGCGGCCAGGCCGAGGGCCTGCTGCCGTTCCGAGCGCGGCACGTCGCGCGCGACCTCGGCCTGCTCCTGGCGCACGAAGACCCACAGCAGCCCGTACGCAGCGATCCCGGCCCCGTTGATGACGGCGAGCAGCGCGAACGCCACCCGCACCCACAGGACACGGACGCCGAGGTGGTCGGCGATGCCGCCGGCCACCCCGGCCACGAACCGGCCGCTGCGGCGGCGCAGCAGCGGCGGCGCCACAGAGGCGCGCACAGGAAGGGTGGTCACGTACCGATGGTGACACGGGTCCGGACCCAGGGACATCGGGGGAAACCTCGGGGTGGACTCGGGGGCACCCCCCATGGTGAGTGGGCCGCCCCGCGAGCAATCTGAATGGCATGAAGACCACCGACGTCCCCGGAACGTTCCGGGACATGTGGGAGACCCGTCCCTCCCGGCCCCGGGACGACCGGATGGTCGCCGGCGTCGCCTCGGGCATCGCCCGCCGCTACGACATCGATCCCGTACTCGTCCGCGTGGGGTTCGCGGTCGCTGCCTTCACCGGCATCGGCGCGCTGCTCTACATCGCGTTCTGGATCACCTTCCCGGACACCCCGGCCGTACCGGGGCAACCCAAGGCCAAGAGCCACCCGTTCGTCGTCGTCGCCGCGATCGTCGCGATCTGCATCGGGCTCGGCGGCCTGTTCGACGACCTCGGCCAGCTGGTCCTGCCGTTGCTCGCGGTCGCAGTGCTGCTGTTCCTGCTGCACAGCAGCCGCGGCGAACGCGGACCCGTCGGGCCGCGGCCGGCCCCGGATCCCGAGACGCCGGCCGCGGCCGCCGCCGGCCCGTCGCTGGTCAAGGACCTGCCGGGGATGCCGCCGCAGCCGACGCCGCCGTCGTGGGACCCGCTGGGTGCTGCGCCGTTCGCGTGGGACCTGCCCGAACCGTCCTCCGTGGAGCCGCCCGCGCCAGCACCGCGGAAGCCACCCGTCACCGCCGTGACGCTCGGCGTCGCCCTGCTGGCGGCCGGCGTCACCGCCGCGGTCATGCTGCTGACCGGCACGCTCACGTTCGTCACCGGCCCCACCGTGCTCGGGGTCGCGCTGGCCGTGCTGGGCGCCGGACTCGTCGTCGGCAGCTTCCTGCGCGCCGGACGGGGCATCATCCCGTTCGCGGTGCTGCTCTCCCTCATCACGTGGGGAGCGCTGGAGGCGCCGCTCGACCGGGTCGGCACCGAAGGGTTCGGTGACCTCGACATCAAGCCGGTCACGTCCGCCCAGCTCGCGCCGAGCTACGCCCGCGCCGCCGGTGACATCGACCTCGACATGCGTCGGATCGACCTCACCGTGCCGCCCGGCGTGCCCGTCACCCCGCTGCAGACCCGGCTCAACACCGGCGCCGGCAGCATCAAGATCGTCGTGCCGGACAACGCGGACGTGACCTTCACCGGAGCCACCGGCTTCGGGAAGGTGCAGTACGCCGGCCGGCAGTCCGAGGACGGGCCGGACGCCCGCGTGAGCATCACCGACCTCGGCGCCGACGGCGTCGCGTCGGGCCGACCGATCGTGATCGATGCCCAGGCAGGTGCCGGGGACGTGGAACTGGAGCGTGACTGACATGGATGCCACCGCAACGACCGAGACCGCCCGCACCCGGCGCGGACCCGACCCAGTCTCCCTGCTCGTCGGACTGCTGACGCTGGGCATGGCGCTCGCCGCGCTCGTCGGCGACCTGCCCGACCTCTCCGGCTTCGACCCGCGCTGGCTCCTCGCCGGCGGCGCCGCGTTCGTCGGACTGATGCTGCTGGTCGGGAGCCTGCGGGGGCGGCGCCGGACCTGATGGACCGCACCGCCGCGCTGGGGAGCGACGGCGGTGCACGGGCCGCGCTGGGGAGCAGCGGCCACGGGGAGCGGGCCACGGGGGTGGCCCGCCGGCCGAACCCCCGCCGGGAGACCGGCGGGGGTTTCGCCATGTCCGGGGTTCACGGGACCGGGGTGCAGCCGTGTCAGCAAAGCCACTTTCAGGACGGATTCGGTCCTGAAGGTGGCTTTGCTGACGTACGGACCGGGCCCCCGGCTACTCCCACTCGATCGTGCCCGGGGGCTTGCTCGTCACGTCCAGGACTACGCGGTTGATCTCTGCCACCTCGTTGGTGATGCGGGTGGAGATGCGTTCCAGGACCTCGTACGGGAGGCGGGTCCAGTCGGCGGTCATCGCGTCCTCGCTGGAGACGGGGCGCAGCACGATCGGGTGCCCGTAGGTGCGGCCGTCGCCCTGCACACCGACGCTGCGGACGTCGGCCAGGAGCACGACGGGGCACTGCCAGATCTCGCCGTCGAGGCCGGCGATGGTGAGTTCCTCGCGGGCGATGGCGTCGGCGGCGCGCAGGGTCTCCAGCCGGTCGAGGGTGACCTCGCCGATGATGCGGATACCCAGACCCGGGCCGGGGAACGGCTGGCGCTGCACGATCTCGGCGGGCAGCCCGAGCTCGGCACCGACCTTGCGCACCTCGTCCTTGAACAGCGTGCGCAGCGGCTCGACCAGCGCGAACTCGAGGTCGTCCGGCAGCCCGCCGACGTTGTGGTGGCTCTTGATCGTGGCGGTGCCGGTACCGCCGCCGGACTCGACGACGTCGGGATAGAGGGTGCCCTGCACCAGGAAGCCGACCGGTTCATCGGTGGCGACCTCGGCGGTCGCGGTCTCGAACGCCCGGATGAACTCCCGCCCGATGATCTTGCGCTTGGTCTCGGGATCGGTGACGCCGGCCAGCGCGGCGAGGAACCGGTCGGTCTCGTGCGCGGTGTGCAGCTTGGCCCCGGTGGCGGCGACGAAGTCGCGCTCCACCTGCTCTCGCTCCCCGGCCCGCAGCAGCCCGTGGTCGACGAACACGCAGGTCAATCGGTCACCGATGGCCCGCTGGACGAGCGCGGCGGCGACAGCGGAGTCGACGCCGCCGGAGAGGCCGCAGATCGCCCGCCCGTCACCGACCTGGGCGCGGATCGCGGCCACCGTGTCGTCGATGATCGACGCGGTGGTCCACTCCGGGGTGATGCCGGCGATCTCGTGCAGGAACCGGCGCAGCACCTCCTGGCCGTGCGGCGAGTGCCCGACCTCCGGGTGGTACTGCACGCCGGCGAGCCGCCGGTCGACGTCCTCGAACGCCGCGACCTCGACCCGTCCCGACTTCGCCGTGACCGTGAAGCCCTCGGGGGCGGCCACGACCGAGTCGCCGTGGCTCATCCAGACGGGGTGCGTGGCCGGCAGGCCGACGTGCAGCGTGCCGGGCGACGTGACGGTCAGCTCGGTGCGCCCGTACTCGCGGGTGCCGTCGTGGGCCACCTCACCGCCGAGCGCGCGAGCCATGGCCTGGAACCCGTAGCAGAGCCCGAGGACGGGGATGCCGGCCTCGAACAGCGCCGGATCGACGGCCGGGGCGCCGTCCGCGTACACGCTGGACGGGCCCCCGGACAGGATCAGCGCGGCGGGCTTGCGCGCCACGATCTCCGCGACGGGCGTGCTGGACGGCACGATCTCGGAGTAGACCTGCGCCTCGCGCACCCGACGGGCGATGAGCTGGGCGTACTGGGCCCCGTAGTCGACGACGAGCACAAGAGGCGTATCCACCGGGCAAGCCTAGATGCGCCGCCCCGACGACCTCACACACCTTCGGTGCACCTCACACACCGTGCAACGTGTGTGCGGTGCCCGAACGGTGTGTGGCGTCGGCTCGCCCGGCCCAGAAGCGGCGCAGCACCGCCACCGTCTCCTCGGCTGCCGTCTGCGGCCACCAGTGGTCGACGCCTTCCAACACAGCCACCTCGGCTCCGGCCCGGGCGGCGCTGCGGCGGCGCATCGCCATGTCGCCCACACCGCCGTCCCCGGTCGGCAGGATCGCCAGCCCCGGACGGGCGGCGGCGCGCTCCAACCCCTCCCCCAGCCGGATCAGCGCGGGCTGGGCCGCAGAGCGGTAGAGGCCGAGCACGCACTGACCCAGCGTCGCGTCGCAGCCGGGCGCGAGCACCTCGGCGACCGCCCGCGGGATGCCGAACGACGCCAGCAGCTCCGTGCGGCCGGGCACGTCGATGCTCGTCAACGCCTCGACGGACGCCTCGCCGTCGCCGGGGGTCTGCCACACCTGCGCCAGCGGATGCCAGACGTACGCGGGGTCGAACCAGCCGACGACGTCGGCAGCCCAGCTCCGCAGCAGGTCCGGCCTGGTCATGGCCACGTTGACGACGTGCGCGGCGCCGACGTCATGCCCGACGAGGTGGACTGGCTCGCCGAGCCCTTCCAGCTCCGTGACCAGCCAGGACCGGTACTCCTCGACCGTCGCGCCCCACCCGTCGGGCACGGGCGCGCCGAAGCCGGGCGGGGACAGCCGCACGACCGGCTCCCCGAGCCCGGCCGCGACGCGGTCCCACACCGCGGCCGTCTCGGGAACGCCGTGCACGAAGACCTTCATCGCAGGTGCTCCTTCAGCCACTCCACCACCAGCGCGTCGACGCGCGCCGCCCCTGGCAGCTGCGGCGCCGGCTCGAACCCGGGCGCCTCCGCGAGGTCGTGCCCCTGCCCCTCCACGACGACGAGATCCGACCCCGGCAGCGCGGCGTGCAGCGCCTCCGCGGGCCGCAGGAAGCCCTCGGCGTCGTCGTCGGCGCCGACGACGATCCGCAGCGGCACCCCGGCGAGCTGCTCCGCCCGGGCAGCGAAGTCCAGCTCGGCCACGAGCGCGAGCGTCTCGGCGTCCCACGGGTACTCGACGCCGAAGTGCCGGCCGGTCGCGTCCGTGGCCTCCTTGAGGTTCGTGATCGGGCTGACGGCGACGGCCGCGGCCGGGCGGAACCCGTTGGCCACCGCCAGCAGCATCGCCGCCGATCCGGCCGATCCGCCGACCAGACCCACCGGCACGTCGGCGCCGAAGCCGAGCTGCTCCCGCAATGCCGCGAAGGCCGCCGGGAACTCGGCCGCCGCGTAGCGCGGGATCGGGTACTGCAGGTTGCGCACTGCGTCCTCGTAACCCAGCCGCATGACCTCGTCGTAGCCGCCCTCGGGCAGCCGCGCGCCGGTCATCGGCATGCCGAGGTAGATCCGCCACGCGTCGAGCCCGGCCAGCGGGATCGCCGCCGCGAAGGCCTCGGGCGTGCACGGCGGGCTGAGCAGGTGCCAGGCCACGACCACCGGCGCGTTCGCGCGGTCGCTCGGCGGCAGCGCCATGAAGGGAACCCCGGCCGCCGTGCCCTTGATCAATGTCATCTCGGTCATCGCCATCTCCTCGCTGAACTGTACGACGTCCAGTTTAATTGGACATGGTACAGTTCGTCAAGTGATGGCCCGTGGACCCGGCACCCGCGCCGGCCTTACCCGCGCCGCTGTCCTCCACGCCGCCCGCGAGTTGCTCGCCGAGGAGGGCCTGCCCGCCCTCACGATGCGCGCCCTCGCCCGCCGGCTGGGCGTCGCACCGAACGCGCTGTACAGCCACGTCGCCGGCAAGACCGAGCTGATCGACGCGCTGCTCGACGACCACCTCGCCGGGGTGCACGACCCGACCGTCGACGCCGTGGAGCCCGTCGCCGCCGTCGCTACGCTGATGACGTCGACATTCGACGCGCTGGTCACGGCACCCGACCTGGTGCCGCTCTACCTGGACCGGCGCGGGGCGCGCGGCGCGAACGCGGTCCGCCTCGGGGTGACGATGGACGCGCTCCTCACGCGCGCCGGAGTCGCTGCCGACGCGATCCCGACCGCGCGCGGCAACCTGATCGTGCACGCCATCGGTTCCGCCGCCTTCGCGACCGCCGACGGACCACCGGGGAGCCGCACTGCCCGCGACTCCTTCGTCGCCGGGCTGGAATGGCTGCTTGCGGGCATCGTGCGAAGCTGAACGCAGTGGACGAGATGCGTGCGCCCGACGGGACGGTCCGGCCGCTGTGGGCGGGCGTGGCCGCGTTGCTCGACGCCCCCGGGCTCGCCGCGCTGCGCACCCGCCGCACCGACACCGAGCGACTGCTCGCCGACGAGGGGGTCGCCTTCCGCCCGCCGGGCACCGACGAGCCGCAGGCCTGGCGGCTCGATCCGCTGCCGCTGATGCTCGACGGCGCCGAGTGGACGGAGCTGTCGCGCGGGGTCGCGCAGCGCGCCGAGCTCGCCGACCGCCTCCTCACCGACCTGTACGGGCCGCGCTCCGTGCTGGAGCGCGGGCTGCTGCCGCTCGAGCTCGTCGACGGCCATCCCGGGTACCTGCACGCCTGGCGACGCCCGGCCGGCCCGCCGCGCCGCGAGCTGTTCCTGGCCGGGGTGGAGCTGGGCCGCGGGGCCGACGGCTGGACGGTGCTCGCCGACCGCGTGCAGGCCCCGTCCGGCGCCGGCTACGCCATGGCCGGTCGCCGGGTGGTGTCGCGGGCGCTGGCCGGCCTGCACCGGCGCTCGGGGATCCGCAGGCTGCGCCCGTTCTTCGACGCGATGCGGACGGGCCTGCCCGCCGCCGCCCCGCCGGGCATCGACGAGCCGCGGGTCGTCCTGCTGCATCCCGGGCCCGACTCCGAGACGGCCTACGAGCAGGCGCTCCTGTCGTCGCTGCTGGGCATCGCGCTGGTGCGGGGCTCGGAGCTCACGGTGCGCGGCGGGCGGCTCTGGCAGCACTCGCTGGGCGGGCTCGATCCCGTCGACGTCGTGCTGCGCCGCCTCGACGCGCGCTGGTGCGATCCGCTGGACCTGCGGCCCGACTCGATGCTCGGCGTTCCGGGCCTGGTGGAGGCCGCGCGGATCGGCACGGTGAGCGTGCTCAACGGGCTGGGCAGCGAGGTGCTGGAGAACCCCTGCCTCGCCCCGTTCCTGCCGGGGCTGTGCCGGGCGCTGCTCGGCGAGGACCTGCAGCTGCCGTCCCCCGAGACGTGGTGGTGCGGCGATCAGACCGGCCGCGCGCACGTGCTCGCCCATCTGCACGAGCTGGTGATTGCACCGATCGCACGCGACGTCGCCGAGCCCGTCCACGGTGGCGACCTGAGCAGCGCCGAGCGCGAACAGCTGGCCGCACGGATCGCCACCGCACCGCACCTGTGGACCGGTCGCATCGCACCGGCGCTGTCCACCGCCCCCGTCCTGGACGGGCACGGGGCCACCGACCGGCCGGTCGCGGTGCGGGCGTTCGCGGTCGCGTCCGGCACCGGCTGGGAGGTGCTCGACGGCGGACTGGGCCTGGTAGCGGACACCGACGAGGTGCTGGCCAAGGACGTGTGGATCGTCGGCGAGCCGACGCCACCGCGCCCGGAGCGGGTGGCGCCGTCGATCGCACCGAGCACCCCGCCCCTGTCTCCGCGGGTGGCCGACGACCTGTTCTGGCTGGGCCGCTACGCGGAGCGGGCGGAGAGCACCGCGCGGCTGCTGCGGGCCGTAGACGACCGCTGGACCGACGTGATCGCCTCGTCGGACCGGGCGGTGTTGGTCGCGATGCCGAGCCTGCTGCGCACCGTCGCCGCCGTGACGGGCTCGGGCTTCGGCTCCCTGAGCCGGCGCACCGACGAGATGGCGGCCGAGCTGCGCGCACTGCTGGCGGACCGCGACCGGCCGGGCAGCCTCGCCTACGCCGTGCGCCGGATGACCAGCGCCGCGCACGCCGTCCGCGAGCAGCTGTCCAGCGACACCTGGCTCGTGATGGGCCGGCTCGATGCCGCGCTGGCCGCCGTCGGCGACGGTGCTGAGCGGGACGTGCTGAACGAGGTGCTGCAGGGCCTGCTGGCGTGGTGGGGCATCGTCGCCGACAGCCTCGTCCGCGACGCCGGCTGGCACCTGCTGACCGCGGGTCGACGGGTGGAGCGGGCCCAGCAGGTCGTCGCGCTGCTGCGGGCCGCGCTCGTGGCGAGCCCGCGCGGCGCGGCCGGCCGGCTCGTCGCCGAGACCGTGCTGATCGCGACGGAGAGCGTGATCACCCACCGCCGCCGCCACCCGCAGGACGCCGCCGCCGGTCGCGGGGTGGCCACCGTGCTGGAGCTGCTGCTCACCGACACCGAGAACCCGCGCGCGGTGGCGTTCCAGCTCGCCGGGCTCGCCACCGACCTCGCCGGGTTGCCGGGCCGCCCGCCCACCGCGCTGGGTACGGCCACGGCGCGGCTCGCCGAGCTGGACGTGCACGAGCTCTCCACCCGCGCCGTCGACGGCTCCCGTCCGGCGCTGGACGCGGCATTGGCCGGGCTGGGGACGGCGCTGGCCGAGCTGGCCGACGAGATCTCCGCCACCCATTTCGCGGCGGCACTGGCCCCCCGCTCGTACGACCCGCTGGCGGGCACGGGATGAGGGCCCCCACGCGCACCGGTGACGTCAGCAAAGCCACCTTCAGGACGGAATCCGTCCTGAAGGTGGCTTTGCTGACACGGCGGGTGGCCCCATGACCGGGCCGACCACCTTCACCATCACCCACCGCACCCGCTTCGGCTACGACGCCGACGTGCGCACCAGCTTCGGCCGCGCGCACCTGCTGCCCAGCCCCGGGCCGGGGCAGCCGGAGGCCACCGGAGAGGTGATCGTCGATCCGGCGCCGGACGAGCAGCGCGAGCACGTCGACGCGTTCGGCAACCGGTCGGTCTACTTCGCGGTGCGCGCGCCGCACCGCGAGCTGACGGTGCTGGCTCGCAGCACCGTGGTCGTGGACCGGGTCGCGGCGACGCTCGACGGCGATCCGTGGGAGACGGTGCGCGACGCGCTGCCGGAGCGTCCCGAGCGCAGCTGGGTGCTGCCCTCGCCGAGACTGCCGGTGCTGCCCGAGGTGGCCGCGTACGCGGCAGCGTCGTTCCCGCCAGAGTGTCCCATCGGTGAGGCCACCGCCGATCTGTGCGCGCGCATCCACCGCGACTTCCGCTACGCGAGCGGCACGACGACCGTGAAGTCGACGCTCACCGACCTGCTCGACGGCGGCGCCGGCGTCTGCCAGGACTTCGCGCACCTGGCGGTGGCCGCGCTGCGCTCGGTCGGCCTGGCCGCCCGCTACGTGAGCGGTTACCTGGAGACGAGCCCGCCGCCGGGGATGCCGAAGCTGCGGGGCGCCGACGCGTCGCACGCCTGGGTCTCGGCCTGGACGGGCAGCGGTTGGCTCGACGTCGACCCGACCAACGACGCCGTCATCGGCCCGTCGTACGTGGTGCTGGCGCACGGGCGGGACTACGCCGACGTGCCCCCGCTGCGCGGCGTGCTGTTCAGCAGCCGCTCCTCCGTGAGCCGGATGTCGGTCGAGGTGGACATGGACCGCGCGGACGGGTCGACCGGTTCCGTGGTGGAGTAGGGCTCGTGCACTCCTTCGCCTGCCCGCACTGCTCGGCGCTGGTGTTCTTCGAGAACACCGCCTGCCTGGCCTGCGGCACCGAGCTCGGCTACTCCCGCGCCGAGCGTCGGCTGGTGCGCGCCGACAGCGGCCGCCGCTGCGCGAACGCGCAGATCGCCGAGTGCAACTGGCTCGTCGTCGGGTGGGAGGAGCTCTGTGACTGCTGCGCGCTGACCCGCACCCGCCCGTCCGACGCCGACCTGAAGGGCCTCGAGGAGTTCGCCGCGACAGAGGCGGCGAAGCGGCGGCTGGTGCACCAGCTCGACGATCTCGGGCTGCCCGTGGTCGGCCGCGCCGTCGATCCGGTCGGCGGGCTCGCGTTCGACCTGCTCTCCAGCGCCTACGCCCCCGTCGTCACGGGGCACGCCGGTGGCGTGGTCACGCTCGACCTCGCCGAGGGCGATGACGGGCACCGCGAGCGGATGCGCGTGGAGCTCGCCGAGCCGTACCGCACCGTGCTCGGGCACCTGCGGCACGAGACCGGGCACTGGTACTGGGAGGTGCTGGTCGATCGCCCGGGCCGGGCGGAGCAGTTCCGGGAGCTGTTCGGCGACGAGCGCGCCGACTACTCCGAGGCGCTGTCGCGGCACTACGCCGGCTCGCCGCCGGACGGCTGGGCCGACGAGTACGTGAGCACCTACGCCACCGCGCACCCGTGGGAGGACTGGGCCGAGACGTTCGCCCACTACCTGCACATCCGCGACACCGCCCAGACCGCGGCGGCCTACCGGGTGACGGTCGGCGGCCCGTCCGCGCCGGTGCGGGCGGACCTGCACGCCACCCCGACCGACCATCCCACCGACTTCGCCGAGCTCATCGACACCTGGCTGCCGCTGACCTACGCCCTCAACGCCCTGAACCGGTCCATGGGCTTCGGCGACTTCTACCCGTTCGTGCTGGCACCCGCGGTGCTCGACAAGCTGCGGTACGTGCACGACCTCGTCGTCGCCGGCCCGGAGTACGTGCCGGCCTGACCTTTCACGCCGTGATCGCCACGAACGCGAGCAGGTAGAGCACGCACACCACCAGCGCGACGGCCGAGCAGACCAGCCCGGCGACGGCCAGCCCGCGCCCATCGGCGACCCCGCGGCCGGTCGGCCCCATCGCGGCGATGCCGAACCCGCCGCCCAGCAGGCACAACGGCCACGCGATCAGCCCCACGACCGGGATCCAGCAGAACATCACCGCGAGGATGCCCAGCACCAGCGACGTGATGGCCGTCCCGCTCATCGGCGGCGGCACGGGCGGGTACGGGTACCCGTAGGGCTGGGGGTTCTCCTGCCAGTACGGGTCGGGCTCGTACGGCTGCATCATCGACGGGCATCCCTCAGCATCGTTCCTCCACCTTCACCGCGCCGAAGTCGATCCGGGTGTCCTCGGTGATCCGGGTGCCGGGCGCGACGTTCTGGTCGCAGACCTTCCAGTTGCGGTCGACCACCTGCTGCCGACCCGCGCCCGACGCGTCGTGCGACGTGGTCACGAAGAGCGGGTTGCCGGTCAGCTGCTGCATGCGGTCCTGCGCGTCCTGCAGGCCGACGCCGACCATATCGGGCATGTCGGCGCTCTTCGCCGCCCGCGGCGCGTCGGCGGACGGCGCGGGGACGGGCACGGTCACCGTGACGGTGACGGGCGGCGGCGCTGTCGCCCCGCCGCCGCAGCCGGCGAGCACCGCGCCCAGGAGGGCGATGCACGGCACGGAACGGCGTGGGTTCACAACGTGATCTCGGTGCCGGGATCGTCCGTGTTAGCCGGGTTCACGCCAGCAGGTGCCGCAGCATCCCGGCCGGGTCGGCGAGGAAGGAGCGGGTCAGCCGCACGGGCAGGGCGTCGTCGTAGTCGACCCGGGCGATCGCGCCGTCATCGTCGATCTCGTAGATGGTGGCGCCGGGCAGGGCCAGCAGCACCGGCGAGTGGGTGGCCACCACGACCTGGCAATCCTGGGCGACGAGGTCGGCGAGCCGCGCCAGCACGGCCAGGCACCCGCGCACCGACAGCGCCGCCTCCGGCTCGTCAAGCAGGTAGAGCCCGTGCGGCCCGAACCGGTGGACCAGCAGGTCGACGAACGACTCCCCGTG
This sequence comes from uncultured Actinomycetota bacterium, assembly GCA_963727745.1. Lineage (GTDB taxonomy): Bacteria > Actinomycetota > Actinomycetes > Mycobacteriales > Pseudonocardiaceae > Pseudonocardia. The sequence continues at coordinate 560,918 of CAVSHL010000013.1, read as the reverse complement.
GGAACGCTCGTGCGGGACGACACCGCCGTAGGAGCTGAGGTCGCCGAGCCGCTCGATCTCGCTGGCGACGTTGTAGTACGACTCGGCGCGTAGGAAGAAGCCGGTGCGCGGCTTGCGCGGCCCCCAGGTCAGCACCGTGTGGTCGCCGAGGGACGACTCGCTGGCGCGGGTGGCGAAGCGGAAGTTCTGGCTGCCGCCCTCCGGGTTGAACCCGGCCGCGACGGCGAGCGCCTCCACGATCGTCGACTTCCCGCTGCCGTTCTCTCCGACGAGGAACGTGACACCGGGCGGCAGCGTGAGGCCGCCGCGCGCGGCCATCCACGCCACCACCGGGAGGTCGTAGGGATGGCCGTGGACGGGTGCCGCGGCGTCGAGCCGGGCCCGGTGCAGGTAGCGGGCAGCAGGCATCGACGGGTCAGCCGGAGGTCAAGCGGACGGCGTGGTGGTCGAGGAAGAGCCGGGCGACCAGGTCGCCCCGCGATGCGGTGCCCGACTTGGCGAAGATCGACTTGAGGTGCCCCTGCACGGTGTAGGTGGAGACCTGGAGCCGGGTCGCGATCTGCTGGGTGGACAGGCCGTGCGCGACCAGTTCGGTGACGCGGCGCTCGCCGTCGGTCAGCCCGTAGGCGGCGACCATCAGCGGCGCCATCTCCGCCCGCCGAGCAGGCTCGATCAGCACCGTCACCGGCGACTCGGGATCGTCGCCCATCACGGAGCCCCGCACGATCAGCCACTGGCCGCAGGTCGTGCGCACCCGCGCCGTGGCCGGCCGGAGATCGACGGGGGTACGGCCGCACAACCCGCGGGCCTGCCGGGTGACGGCCGGGACCACCACCGGGAGCCGGGCACCGGGCCGGTCGCCGGCACCGAGCCGGTCGAGCCAGTGCTGCGCGGCCGGGTTGGACATGCACAGGCCGTCGTCGGCGTCGAGGACCAGCACGCCGACCTCGTCCGCGCCGGCCTGCGCGGCACCGAGCAGCTGGCCGCGGCGCAGCCCGTCGGCGATCGTGGCGGCCATCGACGACACGAACTGCACGTCGGCGGCGGTGAAGTACGGGCGCCCCGACTCGCGGAAGACGGTCAGCTCACCCCACGTCCCGGTGCTGCCCCCGAGCACGACCCGCAGCTCGTCGGCGAACCCCCCGGGTCCGCGGATCTCGCGTTGGCGCAGGCTGCGGTCGAGCTCGCCGGCCGTGGCCTCGCTCATGCTGGCCGCGGGGCGGTCGGCCCGTGCGAGCTGGGCCCACTTGTTGACGTCCGGCTCGCGCACCTCGATCTCGACGAGCCGCAGCAGCGCCTCGGCGGGCAGCCCCTCCTCCACGAACTCCGCCGTCGGGAGCAGCGTGGCCGGATCGACGGTCATCAAGCAGGTGCCCTCGGCCGGCACGACCCGCCCGAGCGCCGCACCGACGGCCTGCGCGAACTCACCCACCGGCAGCCCCCGGTGGGTCAACCGGACGATCTCGTCGCGAACCCGTGCGCGCGTGCCCCCCGCGGTGCCCACGGGCGGAGCCTACGACACCGATCCACCGCCACCCCAGGATTCTGGGGTTCATACCGGCGTCCCGATCTCGCAGAGTGAAGCGCATGACGACCGCAACCGCCGCACTCGCCACCGGCACCTGGAGCGGCGATCCCGTCGTGCGCCACGTGTCCATCGGCCAGGTCCGCGCGCGCAGGGAGGGCTGAGCGATGGCCACCATCCGGCTGTACATGTCGATCTCGCTCGACGGGTACGTCACCGGCCCGCGCGACGACGCCGAGAACCCGATGGGGGTCGGCGGGTTCCGCCTCTTCAACTGGCTCGACCGGCGCAACGACCCGGGCCCGAACGGCCAGGTCCACGCGGAGGCGATGGCCACCCGCGCCATCATCTCCGGGCGGCGCACCTTCGAGCTGGCCGGCCGGTGGAACGGCGACCACCACGACGGCGTGCCGATCCTCGTGCTCACCCACGACGTCCCGGCCGAGCCGCCGCCGGGCAGCGCCCGCTACTTCACCGATGTGCACGAGTGCGCCGCAGCGGCCAGGGCCGCGGCCGGGGACGGCGACGTCATGGTCCACGGCGCCGGCGCCGCCCAGGCACTCCTGCGTGCTGGGGAACTGGACGAGCTGGAGCTGCACGTCGTGCCGGTGCTGCTCGGGCAGGGGCGGCGACTGTTCGACGAACTCCCGCCCGAGCACGTCGAGCTCGACCTCGTGCGGCAGCTGATCGCCGAGGACGTCCCGCCGGAGCAGCGGGTCATGCACCTGCGCTACCGCGTGCGCCGCGGGTAGCTCAGCCCCGGACGTTCAGACCCACCCGCTGGAACTCCTTGAGGTCGGAGTAGCCGGTCTTCGCCATCGCGCGGCGCAGCGCACCGAACAGGTTGACGGTGCCGTACGGCTCGTCGGACGGGCCGAACAGCACCTGCTCCAGCGTCCGGTCGCCCTGCGCGACCTCGATGATCTCCGAGCGCGGCAGGCTCGGGTGCGCGGCCGACGACGTCCAGTACAGGCCGCGGCCGGGCGCGTCGGCGGCCTCGGCGAGCTGCTCGCCGAGCATCACCGCGTCGGCGCCGCAGGCGATCGCCTTCGCCACGTCGCCCGAGCCGCCGATGCCGCCGTCGGCGATGACGTGCACGTAGCGGCCGCCCGTCTCATCCAGGTAGTCACGACGGGCCGCGGCCGCGTCGACGATCGCGGTGGCCATCGGCACCCCGATGCCCAGCACCTCGTCGGTGGTCGTGGCGGACGACTCGCCGTATCCGACGATCACGCCGGCCGCGCCGGTGCGCATCAGGTGCATGGCGGTGCGGTAGTCGCCGCAGCCGCCGGCCACGACGGGCACGTCGAGGGAGTTGATGAACTCCTTGAGGTTCAGCGGCTCGCCGCGCGAGACGTGCTCGGCGGAGATGATCGTGCCCTGCACGACGAGGATCTCCACCCCCGCCGCCAGCAACGTCGGTGTGAGCTCGCGGGCCCGCTGCGGGCTGACGCGCGCGGCGACGGTCACCCCGGCGTCGCGGACGCCCTTCAGCGCCTCCCCGAGCAGGCCCTCGTCGATCGGGGCGGCGTGCAACTGCTGGAGCATGCGGATCGCGTCGCCCGGCCCGGCGCCGGCCTCGGCGGCCTCGCGTACCTGCGCGACCGCCCCGTCGGCGTCGGCGTGCCGGGCCCACAGGCCCTCCGCGTTGAGCACCGCGAGCCCGCCCAGCCGCCCGATGGCGACGGCGCTCGCCGGCGACACCACGGCGTCGGTGGGGTGGGTGACAAGCGGGATGTCGAACTGGTAGGCGTCGAGCCGCCAGTCCGTGGACACCTCCTTGGAGCTGCGGGTCCGCCGCGAGGGCACGATCTCGACCTGCCCGAGGTCGTACGCCCGACGGGCCTCACGGCCCATTCCGATCTCCACCACGTCACGCACGGGTGGTCAGCCTAGACGCCGCATCGGCAGGGCCTGTTATCCACGTGCCTCGGGTCACCCGAGCCTGTTCGGTGGGGGCATGGGGACTCGCGTGCGGACGACGGCCGGAACGATCCAGGGCACCGCAGACGGTGGCGTCGCGGTGTTCCGCGGCGTCCCGTTCGCCGCGCCGCCGGTCGGGCCCGCGCGGTTCGGCCCTCCGCGGCCGGCCCCGCCGTGGGGCGGGGTCCGCGATGTCACGGCGTTCGGCCCGCCACCACCGCAGCCGAGGCGCACCACGACCGGCGACGGCTGGCTCAACCTCACCGTCTGGACGCCCGACCCCGGCCGGGCCGGACTGCCGGTGGTGCTGTGGATCAGCGGCGGCACCTACCTGAACTGCAACTCGGCCAACCCTCACCTGAACGGGGCCGCGCTCGCCGCCGGCGGCGCGGTCGTGGTCAGCGCCCACTACCGCACCGGCGCGGAGGGCTTCGCCCGGCTCGTCGGCGCCCCGGACAACCGCGGGCTGCTCGACCAGATCGCGGCCCTGCAGTGGGTCCAGGACAACGCTGCGGCGTTCGGCGGCGATCCCGCGAACGTCACCGTGTTCGGGCAGTCCGCAGGAGCCGGCTCGATCGCGGCGCTGCTCTGCATGCCCGCTGCGGCGGGACTCTTCCGGCGCGCGATCCTGCACAGCCTCCCCGGCACCTTCTTCACCACCGACCTCGCGGACGACATCGCCGCCGAGGTCGCGGCCGAGCTCGGGCGCGCACCCCGGGCGGCCGAGCTGGCCGACGTCGCGCCGGACGATCTGGTCGCCGCGGCCGCGACCGTCACCGGGCGGATCCCCGAACGGGCCGACCGGTGGGGTGCGCTGGCCTACACGCCGACACCGTTCTCCCCCGTCGTCGACGGTGACGCACTGCCGACCACCCCGTGGGCCGCGTCGGCCGGCGGCGCGGCCCGCGACGTCGAGCTGCTGGTGGGCCACACCCGCGACGAGTTCGGCCTGCTGGCCGCCCAGATGGGCGACGTCGAGCCCGCCGCGGCCGACGCGATGGTCGACCGGCTGACCCCGACCCCCGGAGCACGACGGCACCGGCTGACCCACCCGGGTCTCTCCGGGCGGGACACCTACATCACCGCCATGTCGGACTGGCTCGTCCGCATGCCGACCCTGCACCTGGCCGAGGCGGCGCTGGCCGGCGGCGCACGCGTATGGCTCTACGAGCTCCTCTGGGGGTTCGGGCCGCGCGGCGCCACCCACTCCCTCGACACCCTGCTCGTCTACGGCACCGCCGACGCCGACGGCGAGATCACCGCGGCCGGTTCCGACCGGGTCGCGGAGGGACAGCAGCTGTCGGAGCTGATGCGCGCCGAGCACCTCGCGTTCGCCACGACGGGCGACCCGGGATGGACGCCCTACGACCTGAGCACGCGCCGCACACGCGTGTACGACGCCGACTCCACGGTCGCACGCTATCCCGAGGAACGTTCCCGCACGCTCTGGCGTGACCTGCGGTTCGGGGCGTTGGACTTGGTCAGTGGCACGCGCAGTTCGGCGCCTCGACCATCATCGTGATTCGTGAGTGTGGCTCTCCTCGAGACCGGCGCCGCGCGCCCGCATGGCGCACAGCCCAAGTTGGGGAAGGGATGGTGGCGGAAGTGAACACCTACACCGCAGAGGTCACCCGCGCAGGCAAGGCCTGGCACGTCCTCGTCGTCGAGATCGATCGCGTCACCCAGGCCCGCCACGTCAACGAGATCGATGCCGTGGCTCGCGACCTCATTTCGATCATGGAAGACGTGCCCGCCGACTCGTTCGACCTCGAGGTCAAGCTGTCGCTGCCGGGCCTCGGGCAGGCACACCTGGATCGAGCCGATGCGCTGCGCAAGGTGGAGCTGCGACTGCGAGCCGAGGCCGCCGCCGAGTCGCGCGCTGCGGCGAAGGAGCTGTACGACGCCGGGATCCCGCTTCGCGAGCTCGGCTCGCTGCTGGGCATCTCGCACCAGCGCGCAGCAACTGGTCAACTCCTGACACGAGCGATCAGCTCACCGCGCGGCCTGCGGTCAGGGCGCCCGGACAGGTCAGTGACTCGCGTAGTTCGGCGCCTCGACCGTCATCGTGATGTCGTGCGGGTGGCTCTCCTTGAGCCCCGCCGCGGTGATGCGCACGAGCTGCGCCTGCTGGAGCTTGGTGATGGTCTGCGCGCCGGCGTAGCCCATGCCCGACCGGAGCCCACCCACGAGCTGGTGGACGACCTGGGCGAGCGGCCCGCGGAACGGGATGCGGCCCTCGATGCCTTCCGGCACCAGCTTGTCCTCCGACAGCACGTCGTCCTGCGCGTAGCGGTCCTTGGAGTAGCTCTTCGCGTCGCCGCGCGACCGCATGGCGCCCAGCGAACCCATGCCGCGGTAGGTCTTGTACTGCTTGCCGCCGACCAGGATCAGCTCGCCGGGGGATTCTGCGGTGCCGGCCAGCAGGCTGCCCAGCATCACGGTGGACGCGCCGGCGGCGATGGCCTTGGAGATGTCGCCGGAGTACTGGATGCCGCCGTCACCGATCACCGGCACGCCGGACGCCGCGCAGGCCTGGGCGGCCTCGTAGATCGCGGTGATCTGCGGTGCACCGACCCCGGCGACGACGCGGGTCGTGCAGATCGAGCCCGGCCCGACTCCGACCTTGACCGCGTCGGCACCGGCCTCGACGAGCGCGGCCGCACCGGCGCGGGTGGCGACGTTGCCGCCGACGACGTCGACGGAGTTCCCGACCTCGGCGCGCAGCTTCGCCACGGTCTCGAGCACGCGCCGGGAGTGTCCGTGCGCGGTGTCGACCATGAGCACGTCGACGCCGGCCTCGACGAGCTGCATGGCCCGCGCGTAGCCCTCGTCCCCGACGCCGACGGCCGCGGCGACCACGAGCCGGCCGTCGGGGTCCTTGGTGGCGAGCGGGTACTTCTCGGTCTTGTTGAAGTCCTTGATCGTGATGAGGCCGCGCAGCACGCCGCCGCCGTCGATGATCGGCAGCTTCTCCAGCTTGTGCCGGCGCAGCAGGCCCAGCGCCGCCTCCGCGCTGACCCCGACCCGCGCGGTGATCAGCGGCGCCCGCGTCATCACCTCGCTGACGGGCCGCGCATGGTCCATCTCGAACCGCATGTCGCGGTTGGTGATGATGCCGACGAGCTGGCCGTCGCCGTCGGTGACGGGCACACCGGAGATGCGGAACTTCGCGCACAGCCGGTCGACGTCGGCCAGCGTGGCCTCGGGCGAGCACGTGACGGGATCGGTGACCATGCCGGCCTCGGACCGCTTCACGACCTCCACCTGCAGCGCCTGCTCCTCGGGCGCCAGGTTGCGGTGCAGCACACCCAGCCCGCCGGCCCTGGCCATGGCGATGGCCATGCGGGACTCGGTGACGGTGTCCATCGGCGATGACACGATCGGCACCCGCAACCGCACCCGGCGGGTGACCTGCGTGCTCGTGTCGACCGCGCTCGGGACGACGTCGGACTCGGCGGGGAGCAGCAGCACGTCGTCGAAGGTCAGGCCGAGCATCGCGAACTTCTCCGGCAGGCCCCCGGTCTCGCTTGTCATCGGCGGTGTCCGAGCCTTCCGTACGACATCCCGGCGGCGGCCACCGCCTTGTCGGCCATCGTAAACGGCTGCGTGGGCGCGATGGCGCCGCCCGACCACCCCGCGGCTGCGAATCTGGTCACCCGTCAAGGACCCGGGTCTGCGACGAAGCCCGCAGGGTGGACCCGGCCGCCGACCGCCTTGTGACGACCGATCCGACATTCGGGTCTGGACCGAGGCATGGCCGACCGTCGACCCGGGTATCGTTGACAGCGTGTCACCCGATGCGCTGCCGCCCGACCCGTTCGCCGGCGACCCACACGATCCGGCTCTTTCCCTCGACGGCGAAGAGTCCGATCAGGAGCGCCTCAGCGAGGTCGAACGCGACGAGGTCATCGCCGATCTCGCCGATCTGGCCGTCTACCAGGCGTTGCTGGAGACGCGCGGCGTGCGGGGCATCGTCGTCGACTGCGGCGACTGCGGCGAGCAGCACTTCCACGAGTGGAGCCTGCTGCGCGCGAGCCTGCAGCAGCTCCTCGACGAGGGCCAGATGCGCCCGCACGAGCCGGCGTTCGATCCCGATCCGGCGAGCTACGTGACGTGGGAGTACTGCCGCGGCTACGCCGATGCGGTGCTCTCCGACTCCTGACCTGCTCCAGAGACGAAGCGGCCCGGCGATCCTGATCGGATCACCGGGCCGTTTGCTGTCCTCAGGACGTGGGCGGATTGCTCTCGCCGGCGTCCGGGGTGCTGCCCATGCTCTGCGGCGTGCTCGGCGACGGTGCACCCTCGGGCGTGGCCGTCGGGGTCGGCGACGGTGTGGGCGACGGAGACGGCGACGTGCTGGCGGGCGCCTGCGACGCGCTGGAGCCGGTGGACGGATCCGCCTGCGCAGCCCGTGGATCACGGCGCGGGTCGTTGCCGCCCGAGCTCGGGTCGGGGCGCGGCCCGCTGGTGGGTCCGGTGGACGTCTCCGGCCGGGTGGGCTCGGGCGACGGGTCCTCGCCGACCGCGGCGCCCTGAGGCACTCGACGCTGCTTGTCCTTCTTCAACGGCTGACCGGGATCGGTCGGCTCGCCGGGCGGGGTCTCCTCCGCCTTCGCGGCGAGGAAGGTCTGCACCTCGGCCAGCTCTGCCTTCCCCTCCTCGGGACGGACGGCCGCGAGATCGGACTGCGCCTGCTGCAGCTCCTGCGCGGCCACCTCGGACTGCCCCGCGGTGAGAGCGCGCTTGGCGTTGTCGATGCGGGTCTCCACCCGGGCTGCGGCTTCGATCGAGCCGGCCCGCTCGGAGAACAGCACCTTCGAGATGCCCCACAGCGTGTCGCCGGGCTCGGCCGAGGCCGAACCGACCGACAACCCGCCGACCGCGAGGACGGCGAACGCCGCGGCTGCCGCCACGGGGGCCAGATGCCGGGTTCGCGCCCGCGGGCGGCTCGCCGAGCGGATGGTCGCGATCGCCGTGTCGATGTCGACGAGCTCGGGGATCGGATCGGCGTCGACGTCCTCGCGCCACGACGCCAGGATGGCGGCGACGTGATCGTCGGCGTCGTATCCGCCGTAGCCGGGCGCGGAGACCGTCATACCGGCCGCCAGCGCACTGATCAGCTCGTCGTCGGCCTGCACGGCCACGAGATCGATCGGCTCCTCCGCCGGCCGCAGGTTCGCGGGGCGGGCCGACATGCCGTTCGGACGGTGGTGTCCGTTCGTGCGGCGGTGCTGATGCCGGGGGTGTTCGTCGTCGCGCATCAGACCACCTCCTCCTCGGGCATCGATTTGCGTAGGCGGGCGAGTGCCCGGTGCTGGGCGACGCGGACGGCGCCGGGTGTGGAGCCGACGGCTTCTGCCGTCTCCTCCGCGGAGAGTCCTACGACCACGCGCAGGACCAGGATCTCGCGTTGCTTGTCGGGGAGCGTGTCGAGCAGCCGGCCCATCTCGCCGGACGTCTCGACGCGCATGGCGCGCTGTTCGGGTCCGTCGGCGACCTCGACCGAGTCGGGGAGGTCGGCCACGGGTTCTGACTTGTTGCGGGAAGCGGCTCGGTGCGCATCGATCACCTTGTGGGAAGCGATGCCGTACACGAACGCCAGGAACGGTCGGCCCTGGACGCGGTAGCCGGGTAGGGCCGTCAACACGGCCAAGCACACCTCCTGCGCAACGTCGTCGGCGGAGACCGACGATCGGTCCATCCGCCCGAGGCGCGCACGGCAGTACCGCACGACCAGCGGACGAATGATGGCGAGCACAGTCCCGACGGCCCGACGGTCCCCTGCCATCGCAAGGGCCACGAGCTCGTCTGGAACCTCTGTCGTCTCACTCATCGCGCGGTCTCGTCCTGGTGTTACGGCACAATTAGGTCGTCGTTCGGCCTGGTCCGATCACGGAGAGTTTTCGACCGTGACTTCTCCGCTCACACCGTAGCGAAGCGGCGAGCACCTTCCGCGGACGGCTGCCAGAGCCAACTCACACCATGACGATCCAAAGTACCGATCCGTTGCACGGCGGGGGACATCACCACCCGAACGGTCCCAGGACTGGGCCGGACGGCGCCGGCCGCGGACAGAACGTCGACGCGGCCGGGACCACCCGGTACGGCGACGGGGACGGGCACCGGACCGGCCTGTGCCGGCGGTGCGCGTCACCCGTGCAGGAACGACCTCGGCTCGCGCCTCAGCGGAGCGTGGTCAGTACAGGGTCAGAGGCGAGCTTCAGGACACCAGCCCGCGGCGGAAGCCGTGGGCGACGGCCTGGGCCCGGTCGCGAACACCCAGCTTGCGGAACAGCCGCCGTGCGTGGGTCTTCACGGTGTCCTCGGACAGGTAGAGCTCACGGCCGATCTGCCCGTTGCTCTTGCCCTGGCTCATGCCGCGCAGCACCTGGAGCTCGCGCTCGGTGAGCTGCACGCCAGGGTCGGTGGGAGCACGGGGCGTGGGGACCGCGGTGCTCGCCAGGGTGTGCGCGAGCGCTGCCACCAGCTCGGGACGCGATGCGTCCCAGCGCAGGTAGCCACGGGCTCCACCGGCGATCGCCGCAGCGATGCTGCCGGCGTCGTCGGGGGCACCGAAGACGATGACGTTGGCCTGGGGATGCGCGGCCACCAGGCGCCGGGTGGCCTCGACCCCGGTGGGCACGGCGCGTTGCGTGCCCACCAGGACGACGTCGACCGGCTGCCGGGAGAACCGGGCCAGCAACTCGTCCCCGTGGGCGACGCAATCGATCCGATGCACGCCGGGGACCGCGGACATCACGCGGGTGAGGCCCTCGCGGACGCTGCGACGATCGTCGCAGATGAGTACCGTCGTCACGACGATTCCTTCCTGCAGCTTCCTGCAGCCGGGTGATGTGTCACCCCAAGCATCGGCGAGTGACAGCTTCACCTTGACACGATCAGGGCGGGTTTGTGCCCTCCATTCGGGAGTGTTGCGCCAAGTGGCACTCGTCATGTGGGTGACGTAGGTCCGAATGGAGTAATCACATTACCGCTTGGAACCCGAGTGGCTGCATCGACACCCCGATGAGCCGCCTCCCCCGAGGCTCGCAGCGCCGTTCGATGACGCTCATCGTGATCAGCGCGGCGTGTCGTCGGCGCGCCGCGCCGGTCATCGTGTCATCCACAGATTGCTGCGCCATGTGGGTGGCGACATCGTTTGCGCCGTCGCCCGTACGGAGGATGAAATCGGCCGCCGCGAGCCTGCAGGGCCATTCGAGGGGCGCCAGGCCCCGTTCGGCGCACTCCTCCGCGAGCTCGTCCAAGTTCGACACGCCGCTCTCCGCGATCACGTCACCCGCCAGAACGGTGGCCACGACGTGCACGATCAGGGACTTGACGAGGTGCCGGACCGATCCCGCGGACCGCGATCGGCGTACGGCGTCCGCGGCGGGGTCGGTCGCGGCTGCCGGCTCACCGCGCAGCAGCGCCAGCTCGGCGCGCACCCAGCCGATCCGCACCGGCATCCGCCATGACGGATGGTCACGACTTGATGACTCTGCGCTGTCGAGTAGGCGCCGTGCGACGAGCGGACGCCCGAGGCCCACGTTGTCGGCGGCGAGTCCGATCAGCGCGTCGATCCGGGCGGCGGCCGCATCCGTCCCGTCGGCGTCCGGCGGTTCCGGAGCGGCAGCCGTCGCGACCCGCAGCGCGAACGCATCGTCGGCCAGCGCAGCGGCGTGCCCGCCCAGCTGGCGCCGGTGCGCAGCCGCGGTGACCGCCGCGTGCGCCACGATCGCCACCGGCGTCGACGGATCGGCCCGCAGCCGCGCCAGCTCCGTCGCCGCCGCCCCGTAGCGACCCTGCCCACCCAGGGCCACCGCGGCCAGCCAGCGGTCCCGGTGGTCGGCGCCGGCCGGCACCCGCACCGGCGCACCCGGGGTTGCGCCGAACGCCGCATCGCGTAACCCGTCCGGCTCGACCACCCGACCATCGTCGGGGTGAGGCCGATCGTTGTCGACCTTGTAGACGCAAGCACCCGCACCTACTGTGGGTTTCAACCGCGCTACGGAGTGGCAGGTGATACGCGTGGCTGACACGCACAGGCTCCCGAATCCGGTCGCCGAGACCTACGAATGGCAGCTGCGCGGAGCATGCCGCGGCATGGACAGCGCCTTCTTCTTCCATCCCGAGGGCGAGCGCGGCTCCGCGAAGTCGCGGCGCGAAGAGCAGGCCAAGCAGGTCTGCAGGTCCTGCTCGGTGCTCGACCAGTGCCGACGGCACGCGCTGGCCGCCGAAGAGCCCTACGGCGTGTGGGGCGGCCTCTCGGTCGCCGAACGCGACGACATCATCCAGACCCGGGACCGTCAGCTCCGGATCACGGAACACGCCCCGTCCACCACGGGCTGAGCAGCACTCGCCGCGACGGCGAGTACACAGGGCCACGGCATCCGCCCACCCTGCCCGCTGACCGGACAGGTCGTGCATCGCCCGGCCCCGTCGTCGACGTGCGCGGCGACCAGACGCCGCACCGCCGTGGGTTGGTGGCGCAGGAACCGCACCAGCTCGGCGAGCAGGGCGGCGGATGCGTCGGTCATGAGTGGAGCGTCGAGCCGCACCGTTCACACTTGCAAACAATTGCGAGCTATTGCTTGACGATCCGTCATCGGGTGGTCACGCTGGGATCCTCACCGATCGACGAGGAGTTCTTCGATGAAGCTGACCTTGCTGGGCACGGAGTCCGAGGGCGGCCAAAGCCCCACCCTCTACGCAACCGATCGAGGAACGTTCGTCGTGCAGGGCTGGCGGATCACCGACGCCGAAGCACTGACGACCCTCAACATTCCCGGCCACGAGACTGCCGTCGAGATCCCGGCCGCATTGCTCCGGTTCGCACCACCGTCGACACCGGCCTGATGCCCACGCTCAACTTCGCCGAGTTCTCCGAACTCTTCGAGTCGTTCGAGCGGACCGCGGTGCGGCTGGAGGCACGACCACGCACCGACGTTCCCTCGGAGCGAGCGGACGTGGAGGCGTTCCTCGCCGGCCGGCTTCCCCCTCGACGGGAACGTGAGCCCGACGATCCCTGGAGTGCCATGACGGAGCGCAAGGCGGCCGCGGGGAGCCCGTTGACGCGTGTTCGCGTGATGGATGAGCCGCTCACCGACTACAACCGATTCATGGTCTATTGCGCCCGAGCCAGCGTGCACCACGGCGAGGACATCCGCTTCCTCACTCTCGACACTGCCGCCGCGCTCGACCTACCGGATCACGACTTCTGGGTCTTCGACTCCGCGCGGCTCGTCGAGTTGCGATTCACGGGTGACGACCGCCCCCTCGACCACGACCTGATCACCGATCCTGATCTGGTGGCCAGGCACGGGGCCTGGTTCGAGCGAGCCTTCGCCGCCGCGGTGCCATGGGCGGACTATCTTGCCGAGGACCCGAGCCGGGAAGAACCGCCGGTACGGATAGCTAGCCGGAGGAGGTAGGGCGGTCCCCGAGACGCACAGCGGACGCGTCGGCTTCGGTGAGCGGTTGCGAAGGCTGCGGATCGACGCCGATCTCAGTGGCAAGGTGCTCGCGGAGCGGCTGGGCTGGCCCGCGTCCAAGGTCTCCCGACTGGAGCACGGTCGACAGACTGCTACGAGCGCCGATGTCCATGCGTGGGTTGCAGCACTCGGCGGATCAGCTCGTGTTCGCGAGGCACTTCTCGAGGATCTTCGTGGGCTGCGCGTGGAGTACGCGACGTGGCGTCGCGAACTTCGCGCGGGCATGGCCGATCGCCAGCGAGTCGCCGAAGTCCTCGACTTCGGAGCCACGGAGCTGCGAGTACTCCAAACTGCGGTCATACCTGGTCTGCTGCAGACCGCTGACTACGCTCGCGCCCTGTTCGACGGACTGGCAGCCCTGTTTGACCGCACGGACACGGACGCTGCGGTTCGCCAACGACTACGCCGCCAGCAGCTTCTCTACGAGGCGGGCCGCCAGTTCCGCTTCGTCATCACCGAGGGAGCGCTGCGCACACGAATCGGATCCGTCGCGGTTCACCGCGCGGCACTCGACCGTCTCTTGTCCTTGGCCGAGCTGGATACGGTCGAGCTGGCTGTGTTGCCATGGACAGCCGCCCTCAGCAAGGCGGCGTCTCACAGCTTCGATCTCTTCGACGACCGGCTCGTGCTCGTCGAAACGTTCACCGCCGAGCTGGCCCTGCGCGAGCCGGAGGACATCGCGCTCTACGCCCGCCTGTTCGACCTGTACTCCGCGGCCGCACTGCACGGCGAGGAAGCGACGGCGTTCATCGCGAGGATCGCGCGCGAGCTGGACCAACCGTGAGTTGATCAAGGGCAGAAGGCCGCCAGTTGATCTTCAAGAGCGACCTTTGCCCTTGATCAACGAAACCCGACCCACGCCTACCAACGCGAAAGGGCCGCCCCGAACAATTCCGGGGCGGCCCTCACGTTTCGATCAGGTACTGCTACCTCAGTGGCCGTGTCCGTGGCCGTGACCGCCCGCGGGGGCGGCCGGGGGCTCCGGCTTGTCGACCACGGCGCTCTCGGTGGTGAGGATCATCCGCGCGATCGACGCGGCGTTCACCACGGCGGAGCGGGTGACCTTGACCGGGTCGATGACGCCGTCGGCGACGAGGTCGCCGTAGGTGAGGGTGGCGGCGTTGAAGCCGTGACCCCACTCCAGGTCGGCGACCTTGCCGACGACGACCGCGCCCTCGAGACCGCCGTTGGCGGCGATCCAGAACAGCGGCGACTTCAGCGCGGTGCGCACGACCGCGACACCGGTGGCCTCGTCACCCGTCAGGCCGAGGTTGTCGGCGAGGACGGCGGAGGCGTGCAGGAGGGCGGAACCGCCACCGGGCACGATGCCTTCCTCGACCGCGGCGCGGGTGGCCGAGACGGCGTCCTCGATGCGGTGCTTGCGCTCCTTGAGGGCGGTCTCGGTGGCCGCGCCGACCTTGATGACGGCGACGCCGCCGGACAGCTTGGCCAGCCGCTCCTGCAGCTTCTCGCGGTCCCAGTCGGAGTCGGACTGCTCGATCTCCGCCTTGAGCTGCGAGATGCGGCCCTCGACGTCCTCGGCCGAGCCGCCACCCTCGACAACAGTGGTGTTGTCCTTGGTGACGACGACGCGGCGCGCCGTGCCCAGCAGGTCCAGACCCGCCTCGGACAGCTTGAGGCCGACCTCGGGGTTGATGACCTGGCCGCCGGTGGCGGTGGCGAGGTCGTCCATGAACGCCTTGCGGCGGTCACCGAAGAAGGGCGACTTGACCGCGGCGACCTTGACGGTCTTGCGGATCGAGTTGACGACGAGCGTGGACAGGGCCTCGCCGTCGACGTCCTCAGCGATGATCAGCAGCGGCTTGCCCTCGCCGAGCACCTTCTCCAGCAGCGGCAGGAGGTCGGCGATCGCCGAGATCTTGTCGCGGTGCAGCAGGATGTACGGGTTCTCGAACACCGCCTCCATCGACTCCGGGTCGGAGACGAAGTACGGCGACAGGTAGCCCTTGTCGAACTGCAGACCCTCGGTGATCTCCAGCTCGGTGGCGAGGGTGGAACCCTCCTCCACCGTGATCACGCCGTCCTTGCCGACGGTCTTGAGGGCCTCGCTGATCAGGTTGCCGATCTCGGCCTCGCGGGAGGCGATGGTGCCGACCTGAGCGATGTGCTCCTTGTCGTCGACGGGGATGGCGCGCTTGGCCAGCTCCTCGTTGACGGCGTCGGCGGCCTTCGAGATGCCGATGCCCAGGGCGGCCGGGTTCGCGCCGGCCGCCACGTTGCGCAGGCCGGCGGCCACCATGGCCTGGGCGAGCACGGTGGCGGTGGTGGTGCCGTCGCCCGCGACGTCGTTCGTCTTGGTGGCGACGGACTTCGCGAGCTGCGCGCCGAGGTTCTCGTACGGGTCCTCGAGGTCGATCTCGCGGGCGATGGTGACGCCGTCGTTGGTGACGGTCGGCCCACCGAACTTCTTGTCCAGCACGACGTGGCGCCCGCGCGGACCGAGGGTGACCTTGACCGCGTCGGCCAGCTGGTTCACACCCCGCTCCAGTGCACGGCGGGCGGTCTCGTCGAAGCTGATCTGCTTCGGCATGTCCTGCCTATCCCTTCGATGAAAAACGCGACAAGGGCCGCCGTCCCCGGCATGGGGACAGCGGCCCCGTCAGGACTGCCTGAGTCAGTTGACGACCGCGAGCACGTCGCGGGCGGAGAGGATGAGGTACTCCTCGCCGTTGTACTTGACCTCGGTGCCGCCGTACTTCGAGTAGATGACGACGTCGCCGACCGCGACGTCCAGCGGGACGCGGTTGCCGTTGTCGTCGATCCGGCCGGGGCCGACCGCCAGGACCTTGCCCTCCTGGGGCTTCTCCTTGGCCGTGTCCGGAATGACGATGCCCGACGCGGTGGTGGTCTCCGCCTCGCTTGCCTGGACGACGATCTTGTCCTCGAGCGGCTTGATGTTCGCCACTTGATGACCTCCCCTTCCTGGGGTGTACCTCGCGAAAATGCGTGCGTGTGTGGGTGTTACGACCTCGGTCGCCCCGTCGTCGCGGGTGCCGGAGCGTCCGGTTCTCGGCCGTGCATTTGGCACTCTACCCATGAGAGTGCCAACGCTCAACGCCCGTCCCCCGGCGCGGCGCGCCGGGCGTAGCGTCGCGTCATGACCACGATCTCCGGTATCGACGTGTCGGGGCTCTGCCTCGGCGGCAACGTCTTCGGCTGGACGGCCGAGAAGGAGGAGTCGTTCGCGGTGCTCGACGCGTTCGTCGAGGCGGGCGGCGCCATGATCGACACCGCGGACTCGTACCTGTGGCGCAAGCCGGGCAACTCCGGCGGCGAGTCGGAGACCATCATCGGCGAGTGGCTGGCCGATCGCGGGCTGCGCGACCAGGTCGTGATCGCGACGAAGGTGGGCTCGTGGCCGGCGCACCCCGGCCTCTCCGCGGCGAACATCGCCACGGCCGTCGAGGGCTCGCTGCGGCGCCTGCGCACCGATCGGATCGATCTCTACTACGCCCACAAGGACGATCCCGACACCGCGCAGGAGGAGACGCTCGACGCGTTCGACGCGCTGGTGCGGGCCGGGAAGGTCCGCGAGATCGGAGCGTCGAACTTCACCCCGGAGCGGCTGCGTTCCGCACTGGAGATCTCCGGGCGGGACGGGCTCGCGGCCTACACCGCGATCCAGCCGCACTACAACCTCATGGAGCGCGACGCGTTCGAGGCCGGGCTGGAACCGCTGGCCACCGGGCACGGGCTGACCTGCTTCCCGTACTACGGGCTGGCGAAGGGGTTCCTCACCGGGAAGTACCGCGGCAGCGCCGTCGAGAGCGTGCGCGCGGCCGGCGCGCAGGAGTACCTGGAGGATCCGCGCGGGCCCGGTGTGCTGGCCGTGCTCGACGAGATCGCGGCGGGGCACGGTGTACCCGTGGCCGCGGTGGCGCTGGTCTGGCTGGCCGCGCAGTCGGGGGTGACGGCGCCGATCGCGAGCGCCCGCACCGTCGCGCAGCTGAAGGAGTTGCTCGCGATGCGGACGCTCGCGCTCACGTCCGACGAGCTGCGACTGCTGGCGCACGTGTCGGCGTGATCGGCGCCCGCCTCACAGCAGCACCCGTGATTCCAGCGCCCGGCGCACGTCGCCGCGGCCCACGAGAGCGCGGACCGGCTTCCGATCCGAGGGCTTCCCGTCGCGGTTCACGAGCGCGACGCCGGCGAGGGTGACCGCGAGCCCGACGAGCGTCTCGACGCCGATCGACTGGCCGAGCAACGGCACGGCGAGCAGCGCGGTCACCGGCGGCACGAGGTAGAGCAGCCCGCTGACCCCGGCGCCCGTGCCGCGGCGCAGCAGCATGAACAGCAGCAGCACGCCGCCGACGGAGTTGGCGATCCCGAGCCATGCCAGCGCACCGGCGCCGGCGACGGTGGTGGGCAGCGGCAGGCCGCCGTCGACGAACAACGCGGCGGGCACGACGACGGCGGCGCCGGCGAGCAGCTGCACCGCGGTGCCGGTGCGCAGGTCCATCGTGGCGCCGCGCCTCTTCTGGTAGAGCGTGCCGCCCGCGAAGCCGACGAGACCGACGAAGAGCAGCGCGAACCCGGCGACCGAGCCGCCGTCGTCCATGTGGCTGACGCCGGCGATCAGCGCGCCGAGCACGGCCAGCGCAGAGCCCACGATCCCGATCCGGCCGAGCCGTTCGCCCAGCAGCGGTCCCGACCCGACCGCGACCAGCACCGGCGCGAGGCACAGCACCATCGCCGCGAGCGAAGCGGGCACGCCCAGCCCGATCGCGGCGTAGCCGGCGCCGAACTGCACGCCCTGCATCAGCACCCCGGTGATGACAAGGTCGCGCCACTCGTGGCGCGACCTCGGCCACGGCGCTCTGGTGGCGACGGCGACGAGCGCGAGCGCCGAGGCGGCGAGCAGGAACCGCCACGACGTCAGCGCGAACGCCGGCGTGTCGCGGGTGCCGATGCCGCCGGCGATGTAGCCGCCGCTCCACAGCAGCACGAACAGCGGTCCCATGAGCCGGTTCATCAGTCCCCCATTTAGTAACGCGTTGATGCGTTACATCATGGGCGCGCACCACGTAACGAGTCAAGACGTTACAGTGGAACGCATGCGACGAGCGATCGCCGATCCCGGCTTCAAGTACGAGACGGGTGCTCCGTGGCTCGACCTGCTCGCCACCGTCGGCGGCGCCTACGGGCCCGATCCCGTCGAGCGCATGCGCGGGCTCCCCCAGCTCGTCGAATGGCTCGACCACCAGCACCTCCGCCCGCAGACACCGCCCGTCGAGGCCGACGTCGCAGCGTCTCGCGAGCTGCGCGAGCTCATCCGGCCACTGGTCGTCGCGACCCTCGCGGACGAGCCGGTCCCGGCCGCCGCCGTGGCCGCACTGCAGCCGTGGCTCGACGACGGCATGGCCCCCCGCCCGGTCGTCGTGGACGGGCGGATCGTGCTCGCTGCGCCCCCGACCGCCCGGGCCGCCCTGAGCAGCCTCGCCCGGCAGGCCGTCGAGTTCCTGGCCGATCCCGGCCACATCCGGCTCGGCGCCTGCGCCGACGACGACTGCCACATGGCCTTCCTCGACCCGGCCGGCAAGCGCCGCTGGTGCGTGTCGGGGGTGTGTGGAGTGCGGGCCCGGGTGCGCAAGCACCGCGCACGCACCCTCCAGGAAGACGATGCGTGATCGGCGCGGTCACGATCCGCCCGGCGCCCCCTGACCTCTCCCGACGGAGTCCCGGATGGCCTGGATCAGCGCGGTGGTGGCGGGCGGATCGGGCGGATCGCCGTAGGTGACGGCGTGGATCTTGCGGGCGAAGCCGGGGATCAGGGTGGTGTACACCTCGGGCAGGCGGTGCGCGCGCAGCGAGAGCCCGGGAATGGTGGTGACTCCGACACCGGCGGCCACGAGGGCCTGCACGACGACCATGTCGTCGCAGACGGACTCGATGCGCGGGGCGAACCCGTAGCTCCGGCACACGGCGGTCAGCTCGCCCTGACACCACTGACAGCCGCCGATCCAGGCGGAGTGGCGGTGGCTGGCGACGCTGTCGTCGGGTCGCCGGCTGACCAGGTGGACCGTGTCGTCAGCGACGTGGATCATGCGGAACCCGTCGTCCTCCGGCGGGGCGTCGGCGTGCCGCGGCGCGAGCGCGATGTCGATCTCGCCCTGGCGCAGCATCTGCAGCGCCTCGACCGGATGCCGGTCGATCACGTTCAACGTGATGCCCGGATGCGCCTCGGCCAGGGCGGCCGCCGCGGTCGGCACGATCGTGGCCAGCACGGACGCGTTGGCGGCGAGGCGGACCCGGCCCGTGCGCAGACCGACCTGGGCGGCGAGCTCGCCGGCCGCGGCGTCGACCCGGCCGAGGATCTCGACGGCCCGGTTCGCCAGCAGCTCGCCTTCCGGGGTCAGCCGGATCCCGCGCCCCACCCGCTGCACGAGCTTGGCCCCGGTGGCCGCCTCCAGGCGCGACAGGTGATGGCTCACCGACGGCTGCGAGTAGCTCAGCTCCTTGGCGGCCTCGGTGACGGAGCCGTGCCGGGCCACCGCAGCCAGCACCTTGAGGTGGACCAGGTTCAGCATCCATCAAGGATATCAATGAGACCTTCGATGGATTGGCATTAGACGTCATCTCACGTTCGAGCCATGCTCGTCTCACCTACCGAGGAGGCGGAATGAGCAAGCTCAGGTGCCACATCTCGATGTCGCTGGACGGGTTCGTCGCCGGACCGAACCAGAGCACGGAGAACCCGCTCGGCGAGGGCGGCGAGAACCTGCACGACTGGGTGGTTCCGCTGGCCGCCTTCCGCGAGGCCCACGGCGGGGAGGGCGGCGAGGTGAACGCGAGCACGCCCGTGTTCCTGGAGGCGACCGAGAACCTCGGTGCAGCGGTGATGGGCCGGGGCATGTTCGGCCCCATCGGTGGCGGCGACTGGGGCGACGAGAAGTGGACGGGCTGGTGGGGCGACAACCCGCCCTACCACTACCCCGTCTTCGTCCTCACCCATCACCGGCGTGATCCGGTGGAGATGGAGGGCGGGACGACCTACCACTTCGTCACCGACGGCATCGCCTCCGCGCTCGAGCAGGCCAAGGCGGCGGCCGGCGGGAAGGACGTGATGCTGTGGGGTGGCGGCCAGGTCATCGGGCAGTACCTGGCGGCGGGCCTGCTCGACGAGCTCGAGTTCCACGTCGTGCCGATATTGCTCGGCGGCGGTTCCCGACCCTTCGCCGACCTCGCGGGCACCGGTGTGCGGCTCGAGCAGGTACGGGCCGTCGACGCGCCTGGCGTCACCCACCTCAAGTACCGGGTCGTGCCGTCATGATCGACATCGCGATCGTCCTCGGCAGTACCCGTCCCGGACGCAACGGCGCAGCGGTTGCCTCCTGGGTCCAGGATCTCGCGGGCCGGCGCGACGACGCCAGGTTCGAGCTCGTGGATCTGGCCGACTTCGACCTTCCCCATCTCGACGAACCGATGCCGCCGATCCTCGGCCAGTACACCCGACCGCACACCCGCAGGTGGGCGGCGAAGATCGCCGAGTTCGACGCGTTCGTGTTCGTGACGCCCGAGTACAACCACTCCGCGCCCGGTGCGCTGAAGAACGCGATCGACTTCCTCTACGCGGAGTGGACGAACAAGGCGGCCGGGTTCGTCGGCTACGGAAGCGCAGGTGGTGCTCGCGCTATCGAGCAGCTGCGGGCGGTGCTCAGCTGTGTCCAGGTCGCCCACGTCAGCGCCCAGGTGGAGCTGTCGCTCTACACCGACTTCGAGGGGTTCACGGTCCCGCGCCCGGCGCCCCGCCACGAGGAAGCCCTGACCACCCTGCTGGACCAGGTCATCGCCTGGGGCACCGCGCTCAAGGCACTGCGCGCCGGCAACGACCGAGGAGCCAGCCATGCCGCATGACCGCCTGCAGAACTTCGTCGACGACGTGGAGCTCGTCCTCAGCAGGACCGGCGACGAGCACGAGATCACGGCGCAGGTCGCCGAGTTGATGTCCGCCCTGCTGGCCGACGGCTACCGGCTTCGGCCGGAGCTCACGCGACCGTCGGCCGCGCGGCCCGTCACGTACCCCCTCCACATCGCCTCCGACGACAGCTGGTCGATGGCGTCCGTGGTCTGGGATCCCGGGCAGCGGACCAACGTGCACTCGCACGAGACCTGGGGCGTCGTCGGCATCTACGCGGGCATAGAGCTGGAGACCCGCTACCTCAAGCCGACGGCTGCCGTCCCGCTCACACCGGCGGGCGAGACCCGGTGGACTCCGGGGCAGGTGAACGTCTGCTGCACCACCGACGACGACGTCCACTCCGTCACGGCGCTCGGCAGCGAACCCACGATCGGGATCCACGTGTACGGCGGCAACATCAGCAGGATCAGCCGGCGGGCCTACGACCCCGCCACCGGCGAGTCCGAGTGGTTCACCTCCGGCTGGGACCGTCCTGCGGTGCCGACGGCCTAGACCAGCACCTCGGTCACCGGCATCGCCGAGTCCGCGGGCAGGTCCAGCGGGCTCGGCGCCGCGCCGGCCGCCACGAGGTGCACGCCGAGCGCGGCGACCATCGCCCCGTTGTCGGTGCACAGCCCCGGCCGCGGCACCCGCAGGACGATCCCGGCGGCGTCGCAGCGTTCCTGCGCCATCTCCCGCAGCCGCGAGTTGGCCGCCACCCCGCCGCCGAGCAGCAGGGTCTCCATGCCGCGCTCGCGGGCCGCGCGCACGGCCTTCGCCGTCAGCACGTCGGTGACGGCCTCCTGGAAGCTCGCCGCCACGTCCGCGACGGGCACCGGGGTGCCGGCCCGTTCGAGCGCCTCGACGTACCGGGCGACGGCGGTCTTCAGACCGGAGAAGGAGAAGTCGAACTTCGCGTCGCGCGGGCCGGTGAGCCCGCGCGGGAACGCGATCGCGGACGGGTCGCCGTCGCGCGCGACGCGGTCGATGTGCGGGCCGCCGGGGAACGGCAGCCCGAGCAGCCGCGCGACCTTGTCGAACGCCTCGCCGGCGGCGTCGTCGATGGTGGCGCCGAGCGGGGTGATCGGTCCGGCGAGGTCGGGCACGTCGAGCAGGCTGGAGTGCCCGCCCGAGACGAGCAGGGCCAGCGCCGGCGGCAACGGTCCGTGCTGCAGCGTGTCGACGGCGACGTGCGCGGCGAGGTGGTTGACGCCGTAGAGCGGCACGTCCCACGCCGTGGCGTAGGCCTTGGCGGCGGCGACGCCGACCAGCAGCGCGCCGGTGAGCCCGGGCCCGGCGGTGACGGCGACGGCGTCGATGTCGCGCCCGCGGATCCCGGCGGTCGCGAGCGCCCGGCGCACGGCCGGCACCATGGCCTGCAGGTGCGCGCGGGAGGCCACCTCGGGCACGACCCCGCCGAAGCGCGCGTGCTCCGCGACCGACGACGCGACCTCGTTGGCCAGCAGCTCCGGGCCGGCGCCGTCCTCCTGCCGGACGATCCCGATGCCGGTCTCGTCGCAGGAGGTCTCGAACCCCATGACGATCATCTGGCGGCAGCCTCTCTGCGCATCGTGTGGGCGTCGGCCCCGCTGCGGTAGTAGCGGCGGCGGGTGCCGACCACGGTGAAGCCCTCGCTCGCGTAGAGCTGCTTCGCCGGCTCGTTCTCGGTGTGCACCTCGAGGAAGACGACGGCCGCGGCGGCGTCTGCCACGGCGAGCAGCGCCGCCATCAGCCGGCGCCCCACGCCCTGGCCCTGGTAGGCCGGATCGACGGCGATGTTGTGGATCTCGGCCTCGGCCTGCGGCGGGCCGGCGACGAACCCGATGCCGGCGTACCCGACGAGCGTGTGGCCGTCGCGGGCGGCGTAGTAGCTGCACCCGGCCCGCAGCTCGGACACGAACGCCGACGCCGTCCACGGTGCGTCGTAGGGGAAGAGCACCTTCTCCAGCTCGGCGCACCGGTCGGCGTCGGCGGCGGTGAGCGCGTCGATCGTGACGGTCATCCGGTGGTGACCCGCTTGCGCGCGGCCGGTTCCACCGCGTCGGGGCGGCGCAGGTAGAGCGGCTCCAACGGCCCCGGCTCGATCCCCGCGAGCAGCTCCGCAGCCGCCACCCGCACCAGCCCGGCCGGGCTGGGCGCGTCCGGCCCGACGACGGGGCGGCCCAGCACCGCGGCCATCCCGCCGGCCGCGACGTGCCCGTCGGCCCGCTCGGCCAGCGCCGCCGGTGCCTCGACGTGCGGGCCGTCGGTCCGCTGCCCGGCCGCGTCGTAGGCGGCCCAGTAGACCTCGCGCCGGCGCGCGTCGGTGACGACGAGCAGCGGCCCGCCGGCGACCGTGTCGGCCGCGATCGCGTCCAGCGAGCAGACCCCGTGCACCGGGATGCCGAGCGCATCGCCGAGCGCGGCGGCGGTGACCATGCCGACCCGCAACCCGGTGAACGGGCCCGGCCCGGCCCCCACGACGACCGCTTCCACGTCGCGCAGCACCACCGCAGCGTCCGCGCACGCTTCCAGCACCAGCGGCATCAGCAGCTCGGCGTGCTTGCGCGGATCGACCACGACCCGGGCCGCGCGCTGCTCCACGCCCTCGTCGGTGAGGGCGACGAGGCCCGCGGTGACGGCGGGGGTGGCGGTGTCGATGGCCAGGACGAGCACGAGGCGAGGGTAATCCGTCACCAGTCCGCGAGGATGTCGGGCAGGTCGGAGAGCCGGTTCAGCACCGCGTCGGGTGCCGCGTCCACGGCCACCAGCTGGTGCGCCGGGACCTCGCTGTGCGGCACCAGCACCGTCCGCATCCCGACGGACTGGGCGCCGTGCACGTCGTCGAAGAGGCGGTCGCCGACGTAGACGCAGGTGGCGGGGTCGGCGACGCCGACGGCCTCCATCGCGGCCAGGAACGCGGTGCGGTGCGGTTTCGTGAAGGGCAGGTCGCTCGACCACACGCACGCGTCCAGCCGTTCCAGCACCCCGTCCCGCGCCAGCCATTCCTCGTGCCATTCGCGCGGCCAGTGGGTGGACGAGAGCAGGCCCAGGCGCAGGCCCTGTTCGCGCAGCTCGTCGAGCACCGGCACGGCCTCCGGCCGCACGTGGCTGACCTGCACCCAGAACTCCTTGTACGCATCCAGCGCGGCCGGGTCGCCGGTGGCGGCCGCGTCGGCGAGCACGTGCGCGGTGGTGAAGGCGCTGTGGTCGTCGAGCACGGCGGCCCAGCGCTTCTGCTCCGCGCCGAGCAGGGCGGTAGCCAACGCGTCGACGTGTGCGGGATCGTCGTGGACGGCGCGCGCGAACGCCAGCCAGCCGTCGCGCGGCTCCACGCTCGACCACGGGGTCAGCGTGCCGCCCCAGTCGAAGATGACCGCTTCGATCACGCCTGATCCACTCGGCTGACCGTGGCCACCCGCACGTCGTCGGGTCGGCGGTCGAGCCGCACCAGCAGGTGCTGCTGCGCCAGCCGCTCGGCCACTCCCTCGCCCCACTCCACCGCGACGACGGCGGCGTCGAGATCGGTGTCGAGATCGAGATCGTCCAGCTCGGCAGCGCCGCCCAGCCGGTAGGCGTCGACGTGCACGAGTGGCACCCCGGCACCGTCGGGGCCGGGCCGGTGCTCGCGCGCGATCACGAACGTCGGCGACGTGACCGCGCCGATCACCCCCAGCCCGCGCGCGAGCCCGCGCACGAACACGGTCTTGCCGGCACCGAGCGGGCCGGCCAGCACCAGCAGGTCGCCCGCGCCGAGCCCGGCGGCGAGCCGCTCGCCGAGCGCTTCGGTGTCGCCGGGATCGGGCAGCTCGATCGGGGTGTCGAGCGGGACGGTCTCCAGCTGTGTCACGCCTGCCTCCGCAGTCTGCGCAGGAATCCCGGGCGGGTCGAGGGTTCGCCGCCGACGCGCTGCACGCTGCGCCGCAGCAGCTCCACCAGCGCCTCGTCCATCGCCTCGTGCTGCTCGAGCATCGGCATGTGGCCGACACCGGTGAACCGCACGAGCGTGGCGTCGGCGAGCTCCGCCGCGATCCGCTCGGAGTGGCTGAACGGGATCACGCGATCAGCGTCGCCGGCCGCGACCAGCACCTCGCACCCGGCCAGCGCCGGCAGGGCGGCGATGCGGTCGTGGCTGTTGACGGTGTCGACGAAGTCGGTGAGCGCGTCCACCGCATTGGCGCTGATCATGCTGTCGACGAGGTCGACCAGCCACGGCGCGACGTTGTGGTCGCCGTAGGCGAAGCTGCGGGTGATCGCCCAGATGATGTCGCCGAGCAGCCGCCGACCCGTCTCCACGAGCGCCGGCTGGGCCTTCGCCAGCAAGCCGACGCCGCGGGTGAGCGGGTTGCGCCGGGAGAGCAGCGCCCGCTGCAACCCCGCGGACCCGACCTCGCCCGCTGACGTCGACACCAGCCCGACCCCGACGATCCGCTCCTCGAACAGCTCGGGGTGCTGCTCGGCCAGCGCCATCACCGTCATGCCGCCCATCGAGTGGCCGACCAGCACGATCGGGCCGTCCGGCGCGAGGGTGCGGATCACCGCCTCCAGGTCGTGGCCCAGCTGCTCGATGGTGCAGCTCTCCCGCGGCCCGCGCTCGGAGCGGCCGTGGCTGCGCACGTCGTAGAGCACCTGGTGCACCCGCGGACTGGCGAGTTCGGCGAGCGCCTTGCGCTGGAAGTGCCAGGTGCGACGGTCGAGGGCGAACCCGTGCACCAGCACCACGGTGATCTCCGGCTCCCCACCGTCGAGCGGGGCGATCTGCTCGCAGTCGAGCCGCAGGCCGTCGTCCGCGATCACGGAGACCGATTCGCCGGGGGGCTGCTCACCCGGCCCGTCGGCGCCCTCGGTGAGCTGGGTGGCCAGCCGGCGACGGTCGGCGGCGATCCGGCTGCGCTTGCGCGCCGCGGCCCCGACGGCGAGCCCGGCCACTGCGGCCCCGGCCGCGCCGACGGCGCCCCAGATCGTCTGCTGACGGTTCACCACGTGTCCTCCCGGAGGGCGCGGGTCACCCTGGGGCCACGCACGCCGGTGACCACCTCGTAGTGGATGGTGCCGAGCTCGTCCGCCCAGTCCTGCGCCGTGGGCTCGCCGTCGCACCCCGACCCGAACAGCACCACCAGATCACCTTCCGCGACGGCGGCGTCGCCGCAGTCGACGACGATCTGGTCCATGCTGATCCGCCCGACGACCGGCCGCTGTTCCCCACCGAGCAGCACCCGCATCCGGCCCGCCCGGTTGAGCCGGCGCGGCACGCCGTCGGCGTAACCGAGCGGGACGAGCGCCAGCGTGGTCTCGACGGGCGCGACCCACTCGTGTCCGTACGCCACACCGGACCCGGCCGGCACCCGTTTGACCAGCGCAACCCTGGCCTGAAACCGCATGACGGGCCGCAGCGGGCTCTCCGGGACGGGCCGGTCGTAGGGATCGAGGCCGTAGACGGCGATGCCGGGCCGGACCATGTCGAGCGCCAGCTCGGGGCGGCGCATGAGCGTGGCTCCGGAGTTGGCGAGGTGCCGGATCGGGTGCAGCCCGCGGTCGAGCGCCGCCCGCCAGGCGGCCGTGAGCCGTTCGGCCTGCAGATCCAGTGT
This sequence comes from uncultured Actinomycetota bacterium, assembly GCA_963727745.1. Lineage (GTDB taxonomy): Bacteria > Actinomycetota > Actinomycetes > Mycobacteriales > Pseudonocardiaceae > Pseudonocardia. Next base: position 534,494 of record CAVSHL010000013.1, on the reverse strand, counting down.
GGGGTGGCCGGGGGTGTCGCCGTGCGAGAGGTGCGAGAACACCGCCACCACCTCGGCCGTGCCCTCGGCGACGGCTTTCGCGGCAGCGTCGACGAGATCGGCCCACTGCGCGGGCTGGGCACCGCCGCGGGAGAGCCCCGTGTCGATCTTGAGGTGCAGCCGCGCGGAGCGCCCGGCGGCACGTGCCCCGGCCAGCACCGCATCGAGGTGCGCGACCGAACCCACGGAGAGATCAATGCCGGCGGCCACGGCATCGGTGAAGTCGTCGGTGGGCACGTGCAGCCACGACAGCACGGGCGCGTCGATCCCGCCGGCCCGCAGCGCGAGCGCCTCCTCCAGCGTGCACACGCCCAACCAGGTGGCGCCCGCGGCCAGCGCCGCCCCGCCCACGGCGACCGCGCCGTGCCCGTACCCGTCGGCCTTGACCACGGCCATCAGCGCGGAATCCGGCGCCGCCTCGCGCAGCACGCCGACGTTGTGCCGGACCGCGGCCAGATCGACCACGGCCTCGGCGCGCGGGGGCTGGACGTCGGGCACGAGCTGCATCATCGCATCGGGGACCGACGGTCTCCGGGTGGAGGGCGGCCTGGGTGACCTACCTCGCAGCGATGACCTCGACGTCATAGGCGGCGAACGAGCGGTCGGCCGTCACGATCGGGATGCCCTCCACCTGGGCCTGGGCGATGAGGAGCCGGTCGAAGGGGTCCTTGTGGTGATCGGGGAGGTCAGCAACGCCGACAGCGTGGCCGAGCGTGACCGGCAGCAGTTGGGCACCGAATTCCTGGAGCATCCGCGGGACCCACACCCGGGGCGGCTGGGGAATCGGCAGCCTGCCCAGATGCCATTTGATGGAGATCTCCCACGGCGCAACGACCGACACCACCAGCGTGGTGGAGTCGGCCTCGAGCAGCTCTCGGACTTCGCCGGACAGCAGCTCGGGCTCCAGCGTCAGACGCAACACGACGTTGGTGTCGAGGAGGACCCGCATCAGATGTAGTCCTCGAACCCCTCGGGGATCTCGTCGAAGTCCTCGGGGATGGTGAAGGTCCCTCGCGCCCACCCGAAGTTGGGCTTCTTCTTCCGCTGGACCGGCACGAGTTTCGCCAACGGTTCACCGGATCGCGTGATGATCACTTCTTCGCCCGCGAGCATCTTGTCCAGCAGCTTGGAGAAGTGCGTCTTCGCTTCATGCACCCCGTACTCCGACATGGCCGCATTCTAGCGGACTTAGTCCACGACTTGGTCGAGTTTCCGCAGGACGGCCGGGATCGCGGACCGGATCGCCGAGGCCGGCGCCGGCGCACCGCTGGCGGCGATCCCCGCCGCCCGCGCGTGCACCCACGCCGCGCACCCGGCCGCCCACCACGGCTCCAACCCGGCGGCGAGCAGCGCGCCGACGATCCCCGACAGCACGTCCCCGGAGCCCGCGGTGGCCGCCCACGACGTCGGCGACGGGTGGACGAGCGCCCGCCCGTCCGGGTCGGCGACGACGGTGGCGTTGCCCTTGAGCAGCACCGTCACGCCCAGCTCGGCGGCGGCGCGGCGGGCGGCGGCGACCCGGTCCGGGCCCACCTCGCCGGCGATGCGCGCGAACTCGCCGGCGTGCGGGGTGATCACGATCGGCCGCCCGCGAACCTCAGAACGCAGGTCGTCGTGCCTGGCCAGCAGGGTGACGGCGTCGGCGTCGGCGCAGACGGGCACCTGCGCGTCCAGCACGGCGGCGAGCAGCTCCCGGCCGGCGTCGTCGGTGCCGATGCCGGGCCCGACCGTCCACGCCTGGACGCGGCCGGCCGCCGCGAACGTGTCGGTGGCGATCACCTCCGGCCACCGGGCCTTCACGCCGTCGGCGGCGCTGCCGGCGAACCGGACCATCCCGCTGGTCGCGAGCACGGCTGCGCCGGTGGCCAGCACCGCCGCGCCGGGATAGGTGGCCGAGCCGGCCGCGATCCCGGTGACACCCTGCGTGTACTTGTCGTCGGTCGGGCCCGGGCAACGGCCAGTGCGCGGCCACGTCCGCCGCGTCGAGCACGTGCGCGTGCGGCGCGGGCAGGTGCGGCCCCAGCCCGATGTCGACGAGCCGGACGGGCCCGCAGCGGTCCGCCGCCAGCACGTGCACGGGCTTGCGGGCGCCGAAGGTGACGGTCGCGGCCGCGGTGACCGCGGGACCCGTGACCTCGCCGGTGTCGCAGTCGACTCCGCTCGGCAGGTCGCAGGCCAGCACCGGGACTCCCGGCATCCGCGGCCGCAGCGACGAGCGCGGGCGCAGGATCGCGCAGCGCACCCTTCCCCGAGATGCCGACGATGCCGTCGATCACCAGCTGCGCGCCCTGCACGGCGCGCGCGGCCGCGTCGGCGTCCTGCGCGGCGACGATCCGCCCACCGGCCCGGCGCAGCGCCGCCAGCCCCGCGGGATGCGCCCGCTCGGGCCGCAGCAGCACGGCGATGACCCCCACCCCGCGTCGCCGCAACTCCGCACCGGCCCACAGCGCGTCGCCACCGTTGTCCCCCGCGCCCACGAGCAGCGCGACCCGCGCCCCGGCGACGGTCCCGCCGAGCATCCGCCGGGCCTGCACCGCCAGCCCGAACGCGGCCCGGCGCATCAGCGTGCCCTCGGGCAGCCGGGCCATCAGCTCGGCCTCAGCAGCACGCACCTGGTCGGCCGTCCACACCCCGTCCATGCGGCCCGACGCTACCGCCGCACGGCCGCACCCGACGTCACGAGCGGGCGACTGGGCGGGCATCCGGCGCCGTGGACCACTAAGTTCTCCTGCGTGAGTCGAACCGCGGTCCAGGCGCGCCCGTCGAAGGGCGGCAACGCCAAGCAGGCCATCGAGGAGCTGTCCCGGCCCGGCCCGCACAGCCCGCTGCGCGGCGACCTGGGCATGGCCGGCACCCCCGGCATCCTGTTCGCCCCCGCGCAGGGCTTCGGGCTGCCCGCGGTGGTGTTCGGGCACGACTGGCTGCAGCCCGCCGAGCGCTATGCAGACCTGCTGCGCCACCTCGCCACCTGGGGTTTCGTCACGGCCGCGCCGTCGAGCCACCGCGGTGTGCTGCCCAGCGCCCAGGGCTTCGCCGCCGACCTGCGCACCGCCCTCGAAGTGTGCGCCGGTGTACGCCTCGGCGACGGCCGCGTCAGCGTCGACTCCCGGCGCACCGCGCTGGCCGGCCACGGCATCGGGGCCGGCGCGGCCATGATCGCCGCCGCCACGCTGCCACGGCTCGCCGCCCTCGTCACCATCGCCGCGGTGCAGTCGCATCCCGGGGTCATCGAGTCGGCCCGCAAGCTCACGGTGCCCGTCCTGCACCTGGCGGCCGGCCGCGACACCATCGCACCGGCGGCCGGCCACACCGACCAGATCGCGGCCGCAGCCGGCGGTCCGGTCCTGCAGCGCACGCTGCCCAAGGCCCAGCACACCGGGTTCCTCGACGGCACGCACTGGAGCGACCTGCTGCTCACCGGCCGGCCCGACGCGAAGACCCGCAAGCTCACCCGCGCACTCGTCACGGCGTTCCTGCTCAAGCACCTCTGCGACGAGGACCGCGTCGACGTGCTCATCGACGGCAAGGTGCCCGGCACCGTCCTCGACGAGGTCGGCGGCCACGACGACTGAGTGGTTCAGCTCAGCTCCCGGACGTGTCCGGCAGCTGCATCCCGGGCCGCTCGGCGGCGCGGGCGCCGTCGACGTCCCCGAGCGTGACGCCGTCGCGCTGCGGCTCCGCACCACCGCTGCGTGCGGACGCGCCGATCGCGGCCAGGCGACCGAGCAACGCCGCCAGATCACCCATCGGCCCCATCCCCGAGGCCGCCCGTTCCAGCCGGCGGCCCAGCTCGGCCGCGTCCTCCGCGTTGCGCAGCACCGACCGCTGCAGCAACGTCAACCGGTCGGCGCGCAGCGCACCCTCCGCGTCCGACCAGTCCTGCCCGACGTGGCCGGCCAGCCGGCCGATCCCGTCGCCGATCTCGGTGAGCGTCGCACCCAACCGGGTGCACCACGCTGCAGCGCTGCTGGACGGATCGCTCACGGGGCGAGCGCCCGGCGCACCCGATCCCGCACGTCGACGTCGACGTCGCCGACCGCGGACGCCGCGTCGAGCACCGCCGCGGTGTCGGTGAGCTCGGCGACCGCATGCCCGACGGCCGTGATCAGCCGATCGAGCTCGGCGGCGTCGCCGGGCGGAAGCTCGTGCTCGCGCCAGCCACGCACGGCAGCGGTCGCCGCCTCCGCCAGATCGGCGGCCGTGCGGGCGTGGGCGCGCAGCAGCTCGGTGTTTCGCTGCACGTCCGCCACCCGTCCATCGTGGCGCATCCGGCGACGCCGAGGGGGCTGAACGCGAGAACTAGGAGGCGCTGCCCACTACCGCGGCCAGCCGCTGCGCGACCTCGTCGGCGTGCGCCTGCGTGGGCGCCTCCACCATCACGCGCACCAGCTGCTCGGTGCCCGACGGCCGCAGCAGCACCCGGCCGGTGCGTCCCAGCTCGACCTCGGCCGCCGCGACGGCCTCGGTGACGGCGGGGGACGCGGCCACCGCGGCCTTGTCACCCACCTTCACGTTGATCAGCACCTGCGGGAGCGTGGTGACGATCCCGGCGAGCTCCGCGAGCGACGACTTCGTGGCCGCCATGCGCGCCATCAGCTGCAACCCGGTGAGCAGGCCGTCGCCGGTGGTGGCGTGCCGCGGCAGGACCACGTGCCCGGACTGCTCGCCACCCAGCGAGTACCCGCCTGCCCGCAGCTCCTCCAGCACGTACCGGTCGCCGACGCCGGTGATGCGCATCGCGATTCCGGCGTCCTGCATCGCGAGGTGCAGGCCGAGGTTGCTCATCACGGTGGCGACGAGGGTGTCGTCGACCAGTTCGCCCGACTCCCGCATGGCGACGGCCAGGACGGCCATGATGCTGTCGCCGTCGACGATCGCGCCGGTCTCGTCGACCGCGAGGCAGCGGTCGGCGTCGCCGTCGTGGGCGATCCCCAGCGCAGCACCGTGCTCGACGACTGCCTGTTGCAACGACTCCAGGTGGGTGGAACCCACCCCGTCGTTGATGTTGAGCCCGTCCGGGTCCGCGTGGATCGCGATCACGTCGGCGCCGGCCCGCCGGTATGCCTCGGGGGCGGCGAAGGACGCGGCACCGTGCGCGCAGTCGACCACGACCGTCAGGCCGGCGAGCGGCTCGGGCGTGGAGGCGACGAGGTGGTCGAGGTAGCTCTCGATCGCTGCGGTGTCGTCGCGGACCCTGCCGATGGCCGATCCGGTCGGCCGCGGGCCGGGCGCATCCATCCCGGCCTCGATGGCGTCCTCGACGTGGTCGGGGAGCTTCTGCCCGCCGGCCGCGAACAGCTTGATGCCGTTGTCGGGCATCGCGTTGTGCGAGGCGGAGATCATCACGCCCAGGTCAGCACCGAGTGCGCCGACCAGGTGCGCAACGGCGGGGGTGGGGAGCACCCCCAGTCGGACCGCGTCGGCACCGGCGGACGTGAGCCCGGCGACGACCGCAGCCTCCAGCATCTCGCCGCTGGCGCGGGGATCCCGACCGACGACCGCGACGGGGCGGTGCGACCGGTCGCTCTCGGCGAGCACGCGTGCAGCGGACGCGGACAGCGCAACGGCGAGCTCCGGAGTGAGGAGCTCGCCGTTGGCCAAGCCGCGAACGCCGTCCGTGCCGAAAATGCGTGACACGAGGCGTTGGTCTCAGCGCTTGCTGTACTGAGGTGCCTTGCGGGCCTTCTTGAGGCCGTACTTCTTGCGCTCGATCACGCGCGGGTCGCGGGTGAGGAAGCCGGCCTTCTTCAGCGGCGGGCGGTCCTCGGAGTCGACCTCGATCAGCGCGCGGGCGATGGCGAGGCGCAGGGCGCCGGCCTGGCCGGACGTGCCGCCGCCGTGCAGGTTGGCGAAGATGTCGAAGCGCTCGGTCTTCTCCACCGTGACCAGCGGCTCACGGATGAGCTGCTGGTGGAGCTTGTTGGGGAAGTACTCCTCGAGCGACTTGCCGTTGAGCGTGAACTTCCCGCTGCCGGGCATGAGGCGGACGCGGACGACCGCTTCCTTGCGCCGGCCCACGGTCTGGATCGGGCGGTCGGAGAGGATGGCCGACGACTCCACCGGCGCGATCTCGACCGCGACCTCGTCGAGATCGTCGGCGTCGGCGACCTCGTCGAGATCGTCGGCGTCGGCGACCTCGTCGGTCTCGGCGACGTCATCGGCCTCGGGGGCGTCGACGGTCTCCTCGACGGTCTCCTCGGCGATCTCCTCGACGGCCGCCTCGGGCTCGTCGCTGATGCCCTCGGCGGGGATCTCGGGAGTGCTCACAGCGTTCAGGTCCTCTTCAGGTGTTTCGGGGGTGCTCACTGAGCCACCTGCGTGATCTCCCACGCGGTGGGCTGCTGGGCGGTGTGCGGGTGCTCCGGGCCTGCGTAGACCTTGAGCTTCTTCGCCTGCGCCCGGCCGAGCCGGTTCTTCGGGAGCATCCCCTGGATCGCCTTCTCGACGAGCTTCTCGGGGTGCTTCTCGATCATCTCGCCGACCGTGCGCTTCTTGAGACCGCCCGGGAAACCGCTGTGCCGGTAGATGAACTTGCCTTCGCGCTTGTTGCCCGACACCGCGATCTTCTCGGCGTTGACGACGACGACGAAGTCGCCGGTGTCGAGGTGCGGGGCGAACGTGGGCTTGTGCTTGCCCCGCAGCAGGGTGGCAGCCTGGACGGCCAGCCGGCCGAGCACTACGTCGCTGGCATCGATGACGTGCCACGCACGCGTGATCTCACTGGGCTTCGGGCTGTACGTGGACACGGACCTACCTCTGTGCTTCTCGACTGCTCGTCTGTGGTGCGCAGGTGCGGGTCCGGGGGCACGGCGGTACCACCGCCACGAGCGCCCACGCGCCGCACATCGAAATACGAGGGTACCCGCCGGTTCGGCGGCGTGTGAAACCACCCCCGTAGGACTCGCCCGACCCCGTGGGGCCGTCCCCGCGCACACATGTCAGGCCCTAAAGGCTTGGCCCACGCGCATCTCCACCTCACGGTAGCGCTCCAGCGCGACGAGCGGCAGTTTCGCCATCTGCGCCATCACGGCCTGCTGGTCGGCCTGCGCGGTGTTCCAGATCCGCTGCTTCTCGTGGTAGGCGTCGGCCGCGGTGCCCGTCCAGGTCGCGACCAGCGGGGCGAGGAACTTCTGCAGGTCGCCGAGCTGGGAGTTGATGGCGGCGGCTGTCTTCTGGATGTCGGCGCTCGCGGCGCTCAGGCCCGCGTAGTTGACCTTGATGTTGCTCATGCCAGCCCCTTCAGTGCCGCGGAGATCCCGGAGGACGCCTGCTCTGCGGAGCGAACGACGTCGCGGTGCTGCTCCTGCTCGGTGGTGTCGTAGGCCACGCCGGACGAGCGCAGCTGGTCGGCGATGCCGCCGAGTGCGCCGGCGAGCATCTTCGAGTCGGTGTCGCAGCGCGCCATCGCCGTGATGAACGCGGCACCCGCGTCGCCCTGCCACAGCTCCGGCAACGCCTGCAGGCGGCTGCGCAGCGCAGCGAGCTGGGCGTCGATGTCGGAACGCACGGTGGCCACGTGCTGGGCCGCCTGCGCCATGACGTCGGTCTGGGTGCCCAGACCGGCTCCTCCTTGCGTCACGCCTACCTCCTGCGATCGCGTGGGTGATCTCGTGACCATCGCAGGTCGGGCCAGGTCGGCGAGGCCGTTCCGGAGAAGTGTGTGCAGGTGTGAACGCTTCTCCCGTTCGGCCACGGGAGGGGCCCGTGATCAGCTACGGTGCAGCGTTCCGACGACCGCGGCGCACGCCGTCGCCACCGCCGCAGCGCCCGCCGCGGTGTGCTGGCAGCCCACCGAGAGCTGCGTGTCGCGTTCGAACAACACGTACCAGTCGACGACCAGCCCGTCGGGATTTCGCTGCCGGTAGGCGGTCACCGAGCGGCCGGCGTAGGTCGCCGCCGGGTCGTAGTCGCTCAGCTGGGCGCCGCCGGCCGTCCCGGCGTCGTAGACGGCCCGCAGCTCGCGCGCGGCGCGCTCCGGTTCGGCTGCCGGGTCGTAGCCCAGCGGCGACGCCTCGATCGCGACGAGGTCGCTGCCCTGCGGCGCGGTTGCCGGGGTGAGCAGCGTGCGGCGGCGCTCGGGCCGGCCGCCCGTGTGGGCCCAGCCCTCGGGCAGGGCCGCCCGGTACCCGTACTGGACGACGCCGGCGCCCGCGGCCGCCGCAGTCGGGGCCGCCTCGCGCGGCAGCACCTGGCCCACGGCCAGCAGCGCACCCGCGAGCGCCACCGCCGTCACCGTCGCACCGACCCGGCGGCGCACGACGGACGGGCGGGTCGGAGGTGCCGGCAGCAGGCTGCGCGGTGGATCGGGCTCCGCATCCGCCGCGGCCGGCGAGGCGTGCAGCGCACCCAGCACGGCGGCCGCCTCCGGGCGCGCCGCGACGAGCGCCGGTCGGATCCCGGCGGCGTCCACGAGCTCGGCCAGTCCCGGGGTGCGGGCCACGCCGCCGACGAGCAGCACCGGGCCGTCGACGCCCGCCTGGTCGAGCAGCGCCCGCAGCGCCGCGACCGGGCCGGCGAGCACGTCCGCGAGGATCGGCGCGACACGGGCCTCCGGCAGCAGCGAGAGCCGTTCCCGCACCGCGGGGGCCACCCCGAGCTCGGCGTCCAGCACCGCGCCACCGCACGGGACGTGCGCGTGCCCACCGCCCAGCACGGTGACCTCCACCCCGGAGTGCCCCGCGTCGAGGACGGCGACGGCGTCCGTCCCGGCCGCGGCGGCACGCGGCGCCGACACCGCCCGCACGGTCGCGGCCAGCGGCGCGGCCGCCGCGACCTCGGCCGCCACCGCCTCCTGCGACGCGCCCGCGGAATGGACGAGCACCAGCTCGGCGGGCCGGGCGCCGGCCCAGGTGACGACCACCTCGGCCAGCCCGGGGTACCGCTCCCGCGGGAGCTGCGCCACCAGCTGCGGGGTCGACCGCGGTCCGGCCACCGCGACCCGCACGGTGGCCGCGCCGACCTGCACGGCCACCCGGATCCCGCCGGTCACGTCAGCCGTCGGCGGTGCCGGCCGGCGGCACCCAGGCCAGCTGGATGCGCCGCGCGCCGCGCCTGCGGTCGACGAGCGTGCCGCGCCCCGGCGGCTCCGGCGCCGGCCGGACCCCCTCCACCAGCGCGCCCTCCTCGCGGCTGCCGTTCATCACCAGTCCCGGCGAGCCCAGCTCGCGCAGCCTGCCCAGCACCGGGTCGTAGAGCGCCCGGCCGGCGCCACCGGTGCGCCGGGTGAGCACCAGGTGCAGGCCCACGTCCTTGGCCAGCGGCAGGAACTCCACCAGCGGCAGCAACGGGTGCGCCGCCATCCCGGACGGGGCGACGAGGTCGTAGTCGTCGACCAGCACGTAGACGTCCGGGCCCGTCCACCAGGAGCGTTCGCGCAGCTCGCGCGCGCTCACGTCGGGGCCGGGGAGGCGCCCGCGCAACGACTCGGCGATCTCCTCCGCCGCAGCCGTGGTGGCCGCGGAGGTGCTCGTGTAGCCGATGAGGTGGCTGTCGGGGACCTCGCCGAGCAGGCCGCGCCGGTGGTCGACGACGACGATCCGCGCCCGCTCCGGCGGGTGGGCGTCGACGATCCCGCGGGCCAGCACGCGCAGCAGGGTGGTCTTCCCGCTCTCCGCGTCGGCGAAGGCGACGAGGTGCGGCTCGGCGGCGAAGTCGAGCTGCACCAAGGCCAGCGCCTCCTCGTCGACCCCGATCGGCAGCCCGCGGGACGTGCCGTCGCCCGCGGGCAGGTCGGCGAGCTCGACCAGGTCGGGCAGCAGCCGCACCGGTGCCACCCGGGACGTGCCGGCGTCGGTGGTGATGCGGGCGATCAGGTCAGCCATGTCACCCGTGGACGCGTGCGGCGCCGCCATCACCATCGCGGCGCCGTCGGCGGCGAGCCCGTGGCCGCCGCGGACGGGTACCCCGGCCGCCTTGCGCCGGTCGATCTCGCTCTCCGACGGCTCGCCGAGGCGCAGCTCCAACCGCCCGGTGACCTGGTCCTTGACCGCGGGTCGCAGCTCGGTCCACCGGTTGGCCGTGATCATGACGTGCACGCCGTACGACAGGCCCTGCGTGACCAGCGGCAGCACCCGCATCTCCACGTCCTCGAAGTCGGTCCGCATCGTCTGGTAGCCGTCGATCACCAGCAGCAGGTCGGTGGTGGGCTCGTCGGGGAACGCGCCGGCAGCGCGGCGGGCCCGGAACTCCTCGACCGAGGTGATCCCCGCGTCGCGGAACAGGCGCTCCCTGCGGGCGACGGTGGCCGAGACCTCGGCGACGATGCGCCGCACCAGATCGGCGTCCTGGCGCCCGGCGATGGTGCCGACGTGCGGCAGCCCGGCGATCGCGGTCAACGCCGCACCCCCGAAGTTGATCACGTGAGCGCCCAGCTGCTCGGGCCGGTGCGTCGCCGCCAGCGCCAGCAGCAGCGTCGCCACGGCGCTCGACTTGCCCGCCCGCGGCCCGCCGACGACGGCGAGGTGCCCGGCCGCGCCGGCCAGATCGACCAGCAGCGGATCCCGGCGCTGCTGGTAAGGCCGGTCGATCAGGCCGACCGCGGCGCGCAGCGGCACCGGTGGGGGCGCCGCGAGCTCGTCCAGCGGCGGCGGCTCGTCCAGCGGCGGCAGCCACACGCGGTGGGCAGCCGGCCCATCACCGGCCAGTGCCGCCACGACCGTGTCGAAGACCGTCGGCGCGGCCGCGTCGTCGGCGTCGGGTTCCGCTGGGGCAGGCGTGGGATCGTCGGGTGGCAGCGGCACCGGCGCGATCCCGAACGGGTACGCGCGCCGGGCGCGGGGCGGCGCCCCGGCGGGAGCCGGCGCCGGTGCGGTGCTCGGCCCCGACACGTACGCCGAGCGGAACCGGATCAGCTCGTCGGTGCCGGTGGAGAGGAACGCCGAGCCGGGCGCGGACGGCAGCTGGTGCGCGTCGGGCACGCCGAGCACGGCCCGGGACTCCGACGCGGAGAACGTGCGCAGCGCGATCCGGTACGACAGGTGCGACTCCAGCCCGCGCAGCCGGCCCTCGTCGAGGCGCTGCGAGGCGAGCAGCAGGTGCAGGCCGAGCGAGCGGCCGAGGCGGCCGATCATGACCATGAGGTCGATCAGCTCGGGCCGCTGCGACAGCAGCTCGGAGAACTCGTCGACCACCACGAAGAGCGCCGGCAGCGGCGGCAGCTCGGCGCCGGAGCGGCGGGCCGCGGCGTAGTCGTTGACGCTCGCCAGGTTGCCGGCCGCGCGCAGCAGCTCCTGCCGGCGGGTGATCTCGCCGGCCAGCGCGTCGGCCATGCGGTCGACGAGCGTCAACTCGTCGGCGAGGTTCGTGATCACGGCCGCGGTGTGCGGGAGCCCGGACATGCCGAGGAACGTGGCGCCGCCCTTGAAGTCGACCAGCACCAGGTTCAGCTCGGTCGGGGGGTGTGTGGCGACGAGCCCCAGCACGAGCGTGCGCAGCAGCTCGCTCTTGCCGGAACCGGTGGCGCCGATGCACAGCCCGTGCGGGCCGCTGCCGCCCAGCGCCGACTCCTTCAGGTCCAGCGCCACCGACCCGCCGTGCTCGTCGAGGCCGAGCGGCACGCGCAGCCGCTCGGTCGACACCCGTGCCCAGCGCGACCGCAGCCGGGCGACCCCGGCCGCGGTGATGTCGTGCTGATCGAGGCCGAGCAGCGCGGGCAGGCCGGTCGCACCGGACCGCGACCCGTCCTCCTCGACGGGGCCGCCGAGGCGGAAGCGCGCGAGTCTCCGCACCATCGCCGACGCCTCGACCACCGACACCGCGTCCGGGCGCCCGATCAAGATCGACGGCGGCGTCGGTGGCGCCCGCTCGGTGGAGGGTGTCGGTGCCGACCCGCAGCCGCACCACCGTCGCCCCCGGCCGCCGTCCTGATGGTGCGCCCACCCGCAGCACCGTGACCCCGGCGACGCCCGCCCACGGACCCGGCCCCTCGACCACCCCGTCGACGACGACGAGCAGGTGCGGATCGGCCGCGCCCGGCCCGGCGGGCCGTCCGGTGAGCTCCGACATCCACCACCGGCGGACCTCGTCGGCGTGGCCGGTGAGCATCCGCAGCGGGCCCACGGCGTCGCGCCGGCGGCGGTGCTCCAGGTGCGGCAGCCACTTCGTCCACTCCCACGCCCGCGTGGTGTCGGGCGCGGCGACGACGGCCAGCGCGGCCTCGTCGGGGCCGTGCCACAACGCGTACTGCGCGACGATCGCGCGGGCCATCGCGCGGGCAGGCCCCAGGTCTCCGTCGGGCTGCGCCGGCTCGAGCCACACCGTGGAGCTGGCCCGCAGCGACAGTGCCACCGGGAGATCCGGGACCACGGAATGGGCGAGCAGGAACCGCCGCAGCGCGGACGCGGTGACCGGCTCGATGCCCTCGACGGGCCCGGTCTGCGGGGCGATCAACCGGGTGGCCAGCCGCTGCGCACCACGGCCCATCCGCACGTGCCCGAAGTCCTCGTCGGCCGGGCGGCGCTCCCACAGCCGGCCGGCGGCCAGCACCGCGGGCCACGCCGCCGGGTCGGGATGGACGGACTCCGCGACATCCCGCTGCCGGGCGGCGATCTCGCGCACCTCGGCACGCACGGTGTCGAGGTAGCGCAGGTAGTCGCGGCGGTCCTCGTCGATGTCGGCGGTGCGCGACCCGCCGCTGCGACCGGTGCCTGCGGCGAGCATCCCGACCGTGGACAGCGCGAACATGCCGCCGAACATCCAGTTGATCGGGTTCTTGGGGTCCATCGCGATGAACGCGACGGCGCCGACGAGCATCATCAGCGGCATCAGCCGCGCCAGCATGCCGGCCGGCACCACCCGTTCCGGCTCCGGCGGCGCCTGGAGCACCAGCTCACCGCCGGGCGGGCGAAGCTGCTTCCGCACCGGCCTGCGCAGCTCCACCGTCGCCACCCGCTGCCGCCTCCCCCGCGCCCTCCGCATCCCGACCGGCGAGTTCCACCAATCGGCCCCACGGGTCCGTCGGGCCTTGCGATGCTAGGCAGCGACCCGCCGGCTGCGGGGCCAGTTGGAGAAATCGGGGTGATCGTGGTTCCGGGACGCACGTTCTGCCGGCTCACGGTGCTCGCCCCGCGCACGCGGGTCGACGTGGCGCTGCCGGTCGACGTCCCGGTGGCCGAACTCGTACCGATGCTGCTCGAGCTCGTCGGCGAACCGCGGGGAGCGGGCTGGCGGCCCGTGCCGTGGCGGCTCACCGGCGCCGCCGGTGGCGCGCTGCCCACCGCGGCCACGCTCGACGAGCTCGCCGTCCCCGACGGGGAGCTGCTGCGGCTCGCGCCGGCCACCGCGCCCCCGCCCGCGCCCGTGTTCGACGACCCCGTCGACGCGGTCGCCGATTCCGCGGGCCACGGTCACCCCCTCGGCGGGCGGTTCGGCGCCGGTGCGCTGCTCGCGGTCGCCGTGGCCGCTGCCGCGGTCTTCGCGCTCCCCGGGCCCGGCTCGGCGGGGTCGGCGGTCGTCGCCGGGCTCGCAGCGAGCGTTGCGGTGTGGGCGGCTGCATGGCTCGCCCGCCGTCCGGCACCAGGTCCGACAGCGGCTGGTACGGCCGCGCTCGTCGCCGTGCCCCTCGCGGCCGCGGCCGGGTGGACCGCGCTGCCGCCGATGGCGGATCAACTGGCCAGTCTCCTGCTGGCCGTCGCGGCGGCCGGAGTGGTCGCGACGATCGGCCAGGTACTCGTACGGGTCGTCGCGCCGGCGTTGATCGCGGTGCTGGTCGCAGCCGTCCTGCTCGGTGGCGCGCTGATCGGGATGCGGCTGGGCGCCGCACCCGGTGCCGCCACCGCGGCCGTGGCCGCACTCGCGCTCGTGATCGGTCCGCTGCTCCCCCGGGCCGCGATCCGGCTGTCCGGGCTCCCGCGCCCGGTCGTGCCCGGCGATCCCGAGCCGCCCGACGGGGGCTTGCCGCCCGCCGAGCTGGCCGAGCGGGCCGCGCTGGCCCGCGGCTACCTCGGCGGGCTCACCGCGGGGTGCGCGGTCGGCGCGGCGACCGGGGTGGTCGTCACGGCAGCCCTCGACACCGCCGGAGGCGGCTGGGTGGGTGCCGCGTTCGCCGGCACCGCCGTCGCTGCGCTGGCCCTGCGCTCGCGGGGCTACGCCGACCCCGTGCCGGCCCGCGCCACCCTGACCGCCGCCCTGATCGGCGCCACCGGGCTCGCCGTCGTGCTCGGCCCGACGGGTGCCGGCGTGTGGGCAGGCGTCGTCCTCGTCGCGACGTGCGCGATCGGGCTGCTCACCACGGCTCGGGCCACCGCGCCGATCTCCCCGGTCACCCGCCGGCTCGTCGACATGATCGAGGGCGGGCTCGTCGTGGTCGCGGTGCCGCTGGCACTGGGTGCCATGGGTGTCTACCGGATCGCGCGCGGCCTGTGATGGCGCGCGCGGGCGCCGCTGCCGTCGCCCTCTCCACCTGCCTGTTGCTGGCGGCGCCGGCGGCCGGCCGCGCTGCCGAGGGTAGCGATCCGGCGCCCCCGCCCGTCCGATCGGCGGTGCCGTCCGGGGCGCGGCCGACGCCCGAGACCGCCCAGATGGGCCCCACCCAGTGCAGCAGCACCGGCAAGGCGCGCGCCGAACCGCCGTCCGACGAGGCCGCCCGCATGCAGCTCGACGGGCTGCACCGCATCGCCACCGGCCGCGGCCAGCGCATCGCCGTCATCGACACCGGGGTGGCCCGGCATCCGAGCCTCGCGGGCCGGCTGCTCGGCGGTGGCGACTACCTCGCGGGCGGCGACGGCCTGCAGGACTGCGACGGCCACGGCACGGCCGTCGCCGGCATCATCGCCGCGCAGCCGCCGCCCGGGTCGCCGAAGGGCATGACGGGCATGGCGCCCGACGCCGAGGTGCTGTCGGTCCGGCAGACCAGCGACGCGCTGACCATCACCGACGGCCAGGGCGCCAAGGTCTCCCCCGGCACCACCACCACGCTGGCGAAGGCGATCGTGCTGGCCGTCGACCAGGGCGCCACCGTGATCAACATGAGCGAGGCGGCCTGCGTGCCCGACGCGCAGGCCGGCGACGTCGGCGACCTCATGCACGCCGCTCTCGACTACGCCGCCGGCCGCGACGTCGTCGTCGTCGCGGCGATGGGCAACGCAGCCGGCCGCACCTGCGTAGGCCGTGGCCTGGTGTCGATGCCCGCCTGGTTCGACGACGAGGTGCTCGCCGTCGGCGCCGCCGACGCGTTCGACGCGGCCGCCGCGTTCAGCTTCCGGGCCCCCTACGTCGACGTGGCGGCGCCGGGCACCGGGATCGACTCCCTGGCACCCGGCGGCGGCTACACCGCGGAGGCCGTCAACGGCACCAGCTTCGCCGCTCCCTGGGTGGCCGGGCTGGCGGCGCTGCTGCGGGAACGGTTCCCGCAGCTGTCCGCCCGCCAGGTCGTCGACCGCATCGTCGCCACCGCCCGCCGGCCTGCCCAGGGCCGCGACACCGCGCTCGGCTACGGGGTGATCGATCCGATGGCCGCGCTCACCTCGGCGCCCCTGCTCCTCGCTGCGGGCGAGGAGGAGACCCGTCCGGCTGCCACCCTCCCCGGCACCACGCCGCTGCCGGACGAGCCCGCACCCGGGGTGCCCTACGACGTCGTGGTGCTGGGCCTGCTCGCCGTGGCTGCCGCATGGGTCGCCCTGAGCCTGCGCCGCCTCCCCTGACCCGATTCGCGACGGCGGATCACTCTCATCCCGGCTGCGGCACGTCCACCGCAGTGACGGCGCCCGACATGTCCAGCGTCGGCCCACCCGGCAGCATCCGCAGCAGGCGCTCCGGCGCCGGACGGGTCTCGCGGACGCCGAGCACCGCGGCCGTCGTGGTGTCCGCGACGCCGTAGGTGACCCCTGTGGCAGCGACGAGCCAGATCGGCCCCGCCTCCGCGGCCCGCCCCGGGACCGTTCCGCGGACGGCCCCGCCCGGGCCGACGGCGACGGCGTCGATGTCGGGGCCCGGGCCGTCGGCCTGCCCCAGCTGGACGGGTGCCGCGCCGGGCGGCATCGGGAGCGAGGGGCGGATGCGGGCGATCCCGACGGGATCGTCGGCGCGCCAGTCCCAGCAGGTGACGGGCATGTCGGCGGTCCGCGGGAACCGCAGGGGTCGGCTGGGCCAGCCATCGACGGGCAGGTGGTCGACGGAGTCGACGCTGCCGATGGCGGCGAGGGTGGTCTCCCGGGCCGGGGTGCCGTCGAGCAGCATGTTCGCGATGCCCTGCGGGATCTCCTGCACACCGTCGGCGAACGTGACGACGTAGTGGTCGCCGCCGCCCGCGGTGTGGGTAACGAGGACCTGCCCGACGTCGGCGTCGAGGCCGCGGGGACCGGGGCGGCCGCGGTCGGGGATGGCGGGCATCGCGTAGGGGGCGCCTTCCGGGATCGCGTCGACCACTGCTGCCGACGCGGCTCGGGGCCGCGCGGAGCCGAGCGTGACGACGGCGGCGCGATCGTCGGGATCGACGTGGTGGCGACGGCCGTCGGCGACGAGCCACAGGCCACCTCCGGGATCGGTGAGCAGTGCGGCGTCGTCGACGGAAGCCGGCGCCGGCGGATCGGGCAGCCGGCCGGCCAGGACGGTGGTCGAGACGAGCCGGCCGGCCTGGTCGACGGTGTCGCAGACCGCCCACCGCGGATCGATCGACACGTCCGGCCGCGCCGCCATGGCCCCGGGCACGGCCGCGGCGGCCGTGCGTGGGGCGGCGGCGATGCTGTCGTCGCCGACGACGACGGGGACGGCGGTGGCCGGGTCCACGTCGGCCGCGCCACCGCGCTTCAACGCGGCGAGGACGAGCCGGGCGGCGAGCAGATTGGTGACGGGCACCAGCCGGTCGGGCTTGTGTGCGACCACGTACATCGAGCCGGACTGCTGGCCCACCACGACCCCGGAGCGCTGCCACTGCGGCTGCGGGCTGATCAGGGCGAAGATCAGGCAGCCGGCGACGGCGAGCGTGCCGAGGACCAGCCCGCCGCCCGCGGCGCGGCGCTGGGTGCGGACCTGTTCGTGCAGCGGCACGGGATCGCCGCGCACCAGCGCGGCCTCGATGCGGCGGATCCCGAAGCGGTACGCGTCGGCCTGGTCCCGCGTGGCGGGGGCTCGCGTGGCGCTCGCACGGGACACATCCGAACGCTAACGAGCAGGCACGCCCGCCCGTGGGCGTTCGGCCAAACTCGCCTCACACAGACGACGACCACACCGATGACTGCACCGTCACCGTGCAACCCCCGCTCGCGGCCCGTCGCTGAGTTGGGGAGGAGGCGCGCAGCGCCTCCGGAGGAACGACGCGAGGCGCGAGCACCGGGGGAGCAACTCAGCGACTCAAAGGGGCCGCGAGCCGGAGCGCCGCAGGCGCGACAAATTCAGAGAGCGATGGCGTCCAGGCGCTCCTTCAGGAACGGCGCAGCGACGACGGGCGAGAGCCCGCCGACCCGCCCCACCGGCGGTTCCAGCGGCGTGACGACGGCGTCGTGGTCGAGCTCGAAGAAGAACACCAGCGAGACGAGCTCCTCGTGCGGCGCGTCGGGCTGCGGGGGCAGCACGCGGTGCCGCCCGGACCGCCAGCGCCGGCCGGTCCAGTGCTCGAGCAGGTCGCCGATGTTGATGGTGAGCGCGGCTGGGTCGTAGGGCGCGTCGATCCACCCGCCGGGCTCGACGTCCACCTGCAGTCCGCCGGCGCCGGGCTCGCGGTCTAGCACGGTGACGGTGCCGAAGTCGGTGTGCGGGCCGATCCGGTACTGCCCCGGTTCGGGCTCCCCGACCTCGACGAGCGGCGGATACCGGTTGATGTTGAACGTCCAGGTGGGGCGGCGGGCGAGCCGGGTGAGGGCATCCGGGTCCTGCCCGAGCGCGGTGGCGCAGAGCTCGAGGAGATCGTTCGAGACGGTCGTCATGGCGTCGACGTAGTGGTTGGCCGCGACCTCCAGCTCGGCGATCTCGTCGGGCCACACGTTGGTCGGGAACCACACGTCGTCGACGGCGGGGTCGCCGGTCGGGGTGTCGGGGCCGATGGCGAACGACTCCTTGAGGTCCGGCGGCGTCACCGTGCCTTCGACGAGCCCGTTGGCCTCCACGCCGGGCGGGAGCCACCCCCGGCCGCCGATGCGCACGGCGTAGCGCTGCTTCACCGACTCGGGCAGTGCGAAGAACCGGCGGGCGGCGGCGCGCAGGTCGGTGCGCAGCTCGTCGGGCACCCCGTGCCCGGTGACGAGCAGGAACCCGGCGTGCTGCAGGGCCTGGTCGACGGCGGGCCCGACGGCAGGGTCGCCGTCGCGCCAGGCGTCGAGATCCACGGTCGGGATCATCGCCATCTCAGGGAACCTCTCCGATGTCCTCGTGCCACAGGTGTGGCTGGGCGGTGATGAAGTCGGTCATGAGCGCGACGCACTCGGCGTCGTCGAGGACGGTGATGGCGACCCCGTGCTCGGCGAGCCAGTCGTGGCCGCCGTGGAAGGTCGTCGACTCGCCGATCAGCACGCGGCCGATGCCGAACTGGCGCACCAGCCCGGAGCAGTACCAGCACGGCGAGAGCGTGGTGACCATGGTGGTGCTGCGGTAGTCGCGCTGCCGGCCGGCGGCCCGGAAGGCAGCCGTCTCCGCGTGCATGGACGGGTCGCCGTCCTGCACGCGCCGGTTGTGGCCGCGGCCGAGCACGGTGCCGTCGGCGGCGACGAGGGCGGCGCCGATCGGGATCCCGCCCTCGGCGAGCCCAGCGCGGGCTTCGGCGACCGCGACGGCGAGGAGTTCCCGAAGATCGATGCTGTCAGACACGGGCGTCAGTGTGCCCACCGAGGCGCCGGAAGAGGAGGGCGTAGAGGCCGGCGGCGACGACGAACCCGACCATGAACCCGATGTCGCCGATCTCCGGCACGGCCGCCGCGACGATGCCCGTGTAGAGCTGCTGGTTGGCGAACAGCAGCACCGACACGACGATGCCGACGACGAGCGCGATCAGCCCGGCGTGGTTCGTGTAGCGCCGGTCGTAGAGCAGGTCCGGTGTGGGCGCGCTGCGGCGCAGGTACATGTCGGCGAGCGTGATCCCGAGCCACGGCCCGATCCAGTAGACGATGACGAGCAGAAAGTTCTCGTAGCCGTGCGCGGCGTCGGCGAGCGCGAGGAACGCGATGACGAACCCGACCACCCCGAACCCGACGGCGACGGCGGCGCGGGCCTTCGCCAGCGGCACGTCGATGCCGAGGCACAGGAACGCCATCGCCCCGGAGTAGACGTTGAGCACGTTGGCGGCGACCGCGCCGATGACGATCGCGAGGAGGGTGAGCGCGCCGAGCCAGCCGGGCAGCAGGCCGGTGAAGTTGGCGGTCGGGTTGTCCGAGCTGAGCCCAGCCCCGGTGGCAGCGCACACCGATGCCGCGCCCACGATCATGAGCAGCGACGTCGACACGAACATGCCGACGCCGGCGGCGAGCCCGGTGCGCACCCGCGGGCTGTCGGCGGGCAGGTAGCGGGCGTAGTCGGCGGCGTACGGGCTCCAGCCGGCCGTGTAGCCGAACACCGCGCCGACGGTGAGCAGGAAGCCGGCGAGCCCGCCGGTGCCGCCCTCCGCGGGCAGCACGGCCGGATCGAAGCGGGTCAGCACGATCACCGCGCCGATCAGGAAGATCACCGCGAGGACGGGGAACGCGATGCGTTCGAACGCCTGCACCAGGTTGTGCCCGAAGAACGCCACCCCGACCTGGACCAGCACCACCAGCACGAGCGCCAGCACCAGCGGCATCCCGGTCAGCTCGTTGAGCGCGAACGACGCGCTGACGCTGTTGACGGCGAACCAGCCGCACCCCGACGTGATCGTCATCAGGCCGGCGGGCAGGATGTTGCCGCGGTAGCCGAACGCGAGCCGGCCGAGCACCATCTGCGGCACACCCACCGTGGGGCCGTGCGCCGAGAGCACGCCGTGCCCGAGCGCGGCGAGGCCGTTGCCGAGCAGGATCGCGGCGACGGCCTGACCGAACGTCAGCTTGAACACCAGCACCGACAGCACGCCGACGAAGACCGTCGCGAACTCGAGGTTGGGCGAGGTCCAGGTCCAGAACAGGCTGATCGGGCGGCCGTGCCGCTCGTCGGCCGGGATGGGTTCGTTGCCGCCCGGTTCGACGGCGACGACCTTGCTGCCGTAGTCGCGGCTCGGTGTGGTGCGGGGCTCGGCGGTCACGTCGGTCACTCTCCGCTGCGACCGCCCGTCAGGACAAGGGGTTGGACCACCCGTAACACGCTGTTTCGCGACGGCGCGTCACCTCATCGGGTGGCGGCGCCGACCGGTTCCGGCGCAGGGGTGACGGCGCGCAGCGCGACGACCGTCCCCATGGCGAGCACTGCTGCCACCATCGACGCCCACGTGAGGGCGCCGTACCCGAGGCCGGCGCCGATGATCGCGGCACCGAGCGCGGGCCCGAGCACGATGCCGAGGTTGAACGCAGAGATGTTCGTGGCCGCGGCGAGCGTCGGTGCCTCGCCGGCCAGATCGAAGACACGGGCGTTGAGCACCGGGTTGGCGGCGAAGGCCGCGACGCCGAACAGCCCGATCGTGATCACGGTGGGGATCGCCGACCCGATCACGACGCCCAGCACGACCGCCAGCACGGCCAGCGCGCCGAGTGAGCTGAGCAGCGTCGCGGTGGGCCAGGCGTCGGCGGTGCGACTGGCCAGCGCGATGCCGATGACTGTGCCGAGCCCGTACATGCCGAGCACGGCGGGCACGGCGCCCATCGGCAGGCCGGTGCTCTCGACGAGCATCGGTGCGAGGTAGCTGAACACGACCAGCACGGACGTGGTGCACAGCGCGTTGGTGCTGTACGCCAACCACAGCCGCGGGTTGCGCATCGCGCGCAGCTCGGCGCCGATGCTGGGGCGCTGGTCGCGATCGTCCACGCCCGCCGGCACCGTCAGCCGGATCGCGACGCCGACGGCCGCCGACATCGCCGCGATCGTCCAGAAGACGGCTCGCCAGCCCCACTGCTCGCCGATCAGCGTGCCCAGCGGGAGGCCGGCGACGGCCGCCACGGTGAGCCCGCCGACGACGATCGCCATGGCGCGCGCCCTCCGGTCACGGGGCACCAGGCCCACGGCGGTCACGGTCGCGACCGCCCAGAACCCGGCGTAGACCAGTGCCGCGACGATCCGGCTGGCCATCAGGACGGCGTAGTTCGGCGCGAGCGCGCCCACGACGTGCGCGACGGCGAACGCGCCGACGAACCCCAGCAGGGCGGTGCGCTTGGGCAGCCGCAGAGTGGCGACGGCGAGGAGCGGTGCCCCGACCAGCATCCCGACGGCGAAGCCCGAGATCAGCAGGCCGGCCTGCGGGACCGACACGCCCAGATCGGTGACGATCATCGGCAGCAGCCCGGCGAGCATCAGCTCGGACGTGCCCTGCGCGAAGATCGCGATCCCGAGCACGACGACGGCCAACGGCATGGTTCCCCCAAATTTCAGGTCGATCAAGTTCGGGTGTATCGGTACGAAGTGCGGTCAGAGCGCCGCGAGTGCGGTGTCGGCGATCGCGGTGAGCGCGGCCCGGTCGGCTCCGGCGCGCGCGGCGACCCGCATGCCGCTGACCGTGGCCGCGACGAACTGGGCCAGCGCCTCCGGGTCGCGGCCCGGATCGATCTCGCCGGTGACCTGGGCCGCGGTCAGCGCGTCGCGCACCAGGGCCAGCCGCCGCTCCCCGTCCCGGTGCAGTTGCTCCGCCACCTCCGGGTCGGAGCCGTCGAGCTCGATCACCGAGTTCACGACCAGGCATCCGACCGGATCACCGGGCAGGGGTTCCACGCCCTGCTGGAGGATCGCCCTAATCCGGTCGCGGACCGGCAGCGGTCGCCCGACGATCTCGCTCAACCGCTGGTACATCTCGTCGGAGTAGCGGCGCAGCGAGGCGATGAACAGTTCGCGCTTGCCCGTGAACGTGTTGTAGAGGCTGCTGCGCCGCAGGCCGGTCGCTTCGCACAGATCGTCCGTCGAGGTGCCGGCGAATCCGGTGGCCCAGAACGCGCGCATCGCGGCGTCGAGCACCAGCTCCTCGTCGAAGGTCCGCGGCCTGCCCACGCATCCACCGTAGCAAGTTTTGGATAGCGCAGTCCAGAACTACTGGCGGAGATTGAAGTCACTGCCGGAGAACTCGAGCAGCACCTCGCCAGGCGCCGTGGAGACGCCGGTGAACGTCATCCCGCCCGGCGAGCTCAGCGGCAGCACCAGGTCGAACGGCTGCACGGGCAGCGACCCGATGAACGGCAAACCCTCGATCGCCCCGGCGGACACGACCAGCTTGCCGCCGTCGATCCGCAGGCTGGCCGTCCCCGAGATCGGGAAGCGCATGCCCAGCACCTCGACGGCCCCGGTGAGCCGCAGCGCGCCGTCGTCGCCGTTGGCGAGGGAGACGTCGAGCCGGGCGACCGAGTCGATGCCCGCCATCACGCTGCGCAGGAACTCGGGCTGCCGCAGGAACGTCGCAACATCGGCGAAGCTCAAGTGGATGACCCCGCTGACCTGTTCCGCCACGGCGGGCACGAGCCTGGCCCCGGAGCGCTCCATGCGCACGCGCCGGAGCGTCATCTCGACGCGGTCGGCGTAGAACGCCTCCGCGGGGAGCACACCGTCGATCATCCCGCACCCCCGCTGATCAGGTCCTTCCGACCCTACGGCAGACCGGTCAGCTGAGCGTCCGCATCCGCCGGGTGACGGCGTCGCGCGCGGCCAGCTCGTCGTCGGCCGGGTAGTCGACGGCCACGAGCGTGAGCCCGTGCGCGGGCGCGACGGCCACATCGCTCACCCGCTCGGCACGCTGCAGGAGCGCGCCGAGCCACTCGGGCGCCCGACGAGCCCGCCCGACGTCCAGCAGCGCACCGACGAGACTGCGCACCATCGAGTGGCAGAACGCGTCGGCGGCCACGGCAGCGGTCACCACGCCGTCGCCGTCCGGGTCGCTCCAGTCCAGCTGCTGCAGGGCGCGCACCGTCGTGGCGCCGTCGCGGCGCTTGCAGAACGCCGCGAAGTCGTGCTCGCCCAGCAACCGGTCCGAGGCAGCGCGCACCGCCGCCAGGTCGATCGGGTGCGGCCAGCTCAAGGTGTCGCGGGCACGCAGCGGCTCGGCGCCGTGCGGCGCCGTCGCGACCCGGTAGCGGTAGTGCCGGCGCAGCGCCGAGAACCTGGCGTCGAACTCCGGCGGCACGGGCGTGACGGCGCGCACGCGCACGTCGGAGGGCAGGATGCGGGCCAGCCTGCGCACCAGCCACACCGGGTCGAGATCGGCGGCGAGATCGGCGTGCGCCACCTGCCCGGTGGCGTGCACCCCGGCATCGGTGCGCCCGGCGACGGTCAACGCCACCGGGGTGCGCAGCACCGTCGACAGTGCGTCGACGAGCACCCCGCAGACCGTGCGCCGGGTGGGCTGCATCGCCCAACCGGAGAAGTCGGTGCCGTCGTAGGAGATGTCCAACCTGTGCCGACGAACGGGACCGAGCCCGCTGGATCGCGAAACGGGCCCGCCGTCAGAGACGGCGGGCCCGATCGGGTCGTGCGGACGAGTCAGGACTCGTCCTTCTCCTGCTGCGAGGCGGGCAGCGCGAACCCGGCGGCCTCGGCGGCCTCCGCGGTCGCGAACCAGACCTCGGCCACCGTCCGACCGTAGAACGGCGAGTCGGGCAGGTGGTACAGCATCGAGTCGGCGTTGCCCTTGATCGGGAAGCCCTCGGGCGCCTCGTCGGCGTCGTCCAGCGGGGCGTGGCTGCCCTCGCCGTACGGCGCGTCCTCGGTGCTCGCAGAGACCTCGGGAGCCTCCTCGACCTCGGCGGCCGCGGTGGCCTCCTCGGCCGGGGCCTCGTCCGCCTTCGGCTCGGCCTTGGCCGCCGCCTGCGACGCCGCCGCGCGGCGAGCGCGGTTGGCCTCGTCGGTGACGGTCTTCTGCGCGATCAGCTCGATCACGGCCATGGGGGCGTTGTCGCCCTTGCGCGGCGAGATGCGGGTGATGCGCGTGTAGCCACCGTTGCGGTCGGCGAAGAACGGGCCGATCTCCGACACGAGCCGGTGGATGACGTCCTTGTCGCGGATGACCTTGGCGATCTGGCGGATGTTGTGCAGGTCGCCCTGCTTCGCCTTGGAGATCAGCCGCTCGGCGTACGGGCGCAGCCGCTTCGCCTTGGCCTCGGTCGTGGTGATCCGACCGTGCTGGAACAGCGACGTCGCGAGGTTGGCCAGGATCAGCCGCTGGTGCGCGGGCGAACCGCCGAGGCGGGGGCCCTTGGTGGGCTGAGGCATGGCTAGAGCTGCTCCGTTTCTGCGTAGTCCTGACCGTCGTCACCGAAGGGCGAGTCGGGGTCGAAAGCCTCGGAGCCGTACTCGACGGCAGCGGCCGACGGGTCGAATCCGGGCGGGCTGTCCTTCAGCGCGAGGCCGAGGCCGACGAGCTTCATCTTGACCTCGTCGATCGACTTCGCGCCGAAGTTGCGGATGTCGAGCAGGTCCGCCTCGCTGCGCCCGACGAGCTCACCCACGGTGTGGATGCCCTCGCGCTTGAGGCAGTTGTACGAGCGAACGGTGAGGTCCAGCTCCTCGATCGGCATCGCGAAGGCGGCGATGGTGTCTGCCTCCTGCGGCGACGGGCCGATCTCGATGCCCTCGGCGTCGACGTTCAGCTCGCGGGCGAGACCGAACAGCTCCACCAGCGTCTTGCCGGCCGAGGCCAGCGCGTCGCGCGGGGTGATCGACGGCTTGGTCTCGACGTCGATGACGAGCTTGTCGAAGTCGGTGCGCTGCTCGACTCGGGTGGCCTCGACCTTGTAGGTCACCTTGAGCACGGGGGTGTAGATCGAGTCGACCGGGATGCGGCCGATCTCGGCGCCCGTGGCCTTGTTCTGCATGGCCGGGACGTAGCCGCGGCCCCGCTCGACGACCAGCTCGACCTCGAGGCGGCCCTTGTCGTTCAGGGTGGCGATGTGCAGGTCCGGGTTGTGCACGGTGACGCCGGCCGGCGGGACGATGTCGCCCGCGGTGACGTCGCCGGGGCCCTGCTTGCGCAGGTACATGGTGACCGGCTCGTCCTCCTCGGAGCTCACGACGAGCTCCTTGAGGTTCAGGATGATGTCGGTGACATCTTCCTTGACACCGGGCACGGTGGTGAACTCGTGCAGCACGCCGTCGATGCGGATGCTGGTGACGGCGGCACCCGGGATCGAGGAGAGCAGGGTGCGGCGGAGCGAGTTGCCGAGCGTGTAGCCGAAGCCCGGCTCCAGCGGCTCGATGATGAACCGGGAGCGGGTCTCGACGACCGTCTCCTCGGTGAGGGTGGGGCGCTGAGAGATCAGCATATGAATTTCTCCTTGGTGGCCGCGGCACCCACCATTTGATGCCGCAGTGAGCCCCCCGCCCCACTGCAGGGCGGGGGGACCGGGACCGGGGCCCCGGGTGGTACTGCTGTTACTTCGAGTAGAACTCGACGATCAGCTGCTCGGTGACCTGCGTGTCGATCTGGGCACGCGTGGGCACCGAGTGGACCAGGATCCGCAGGGTGGCCGGAACGACCTGCAGCCAGGCGGGGATCGGACGGTCGCCGACGAGCTCCTTGGCGATCACGAACGGGTCCATCGCCATCGACTTCGGCCGCACGTCGATCACGTCGTACTGCGAGACCTGGAAGCTCGGGATGTTGACCTTCTTCCCGTTGACCAGGAAGTGGTTGTGGCTCACGAGCTGACGCGCCATCCGCCGCGTCCGGGCGAGCCCGGCGCGGTAGACGACGTTGTCGAGGCGGCACTCGAGGATCTGCATGAGGTTGTCGCCGGTCTTGCCCTCGCGACGGTTCGCCTCTTCGTAGTACCGGCGGAACTGCTTCTCCAGCACGCCGTACCCGAAACGGGCCTTCTGCTTCTCCTGCATCTGCAGGAGGTACTCGGTCTCCTTGATCCGGATCCGGCCGTGCTGGCCGGGCGGGTAAGGACGACGCTCGAACGCCTGGTCGCCGCCGACGAGGTCGACCTTCAGTCGGCGGGACTTGCGGGTCATGGGTCCGGTGTAACGAGCCATCTTCTGCTACTCCCTTTCCCTTAGACCCGGCGCCGCTTGGGCGGACGGCATCCGTTGTGCGGCTGCGGGGTGACGTCGGAGATCGCACCGACCTCGAGGCCTGCCGCCTGCAGGGAACGGATGGCGGTCTCGCGACCGGAACCCGGGCCCTTGACGAAGACGTCGACCTTCTTCATGCCGTGCTCCTGCGCCTTGCGGGCAGCGCTCTCGGCAGCCATCTGCGCGGCGAACGGCGTGGACTTGCGCGAGCCCTTGAAGCCGACGTGGCCGGCGGAGGCCCAGGCGATCACGGCGCCGGTGGGGTCGGTGATCGAGACGATCGTGTTGTTGAACGTCGACTTGATGTGGGCGTGGCCCGCGGCGATGTTCTTCTTTTCCTTGCGGCGGACCTTCTTGGCTCCACCGGCCTGACGGGAACGGGGCGGCATTACTTCTTACCTGCCTTCTTCTTGCCGGCGACCGTCTTCTTCGGTCCCTTGCGGCCGCGGGCGTTGGTGCGGGTGCGCTGACCGTGCACCGGGAGGCCGCGGCGGTGCCGGATCCCCTGGTAGCAACCGATCTCGATCTTGCGCCGAATGTCCGCCTGCACCTCGCGGCGCAGATCGCCCTCGACCTGGAGGTGACCCTCGATGTACTCGCGGATCCGACCGAGGTCCTCATCGGTCAGATCGCGGGTACGCAGGTCGGGGCTGATGCCCGTGGCGGCCAGGATCTCCTTGGAGCGGGTCCGGCCGACCCCGTAGATGTAAGTGAGCGCGATCTCCATCCGCTTTTCGCGGGGGAGGTCGACGCCGACGACGCGTGCCATGCGGCAGCTATCTCCTCTGTGTCATCCGCCAGGTCCTCCCGACACCCGTCCCCCGCGCTGACGCGGGGGCTCCGGCCTGGTTCCGGAGGTGTGTTCGGCGCCTCGAGTGGCACCGCAGGTGTGTCAGGTTCCTCAGTTACTGCCGACGTGCTGTGCTGCGATCAGCCCTGGCGCTGCTTGTGCCGCAGGTTCTCGCAGATCACCATGACCCGGCCGTGACGGCGGATCACCTTGCACTTGTCGCAGATCTTCTTGACGCTCGGCTGGACCTTCACGTCCGTCGCTCTCTGGGTCTCGTCGTCACTTGTAGCGGTAGACGATTCGGCCGCGGGACAGGTCGTACGGCGACAACTCCACCACTACGCGGTCCTCGGGGAGGATCCGGATGTAGTGCTGGCGCATCTTCCCGCTGATGTGTGCGAGGACCTTGTGCCCGTTCTCCAGCTCCACGCGAAACATCGCGTTCGGCAGGGGTTCGACGACCCGGCCCTCGACCTCGATCGCCCCGTCCTTCTTGGCCATGTCCTCCGCGATCCGTGACTTGGTGTGTTCTGTCGGCCTATCCTGGGCACGCAAGCGCTCCCGGAACCGTGAGCGCTTGGGACACGACGGAACCGGCGCACGTGACGCGCCGAAAGACCAGTGTACGTGGCCTGCACGGGCGGCCGCCGCCTGGGGTGGCCGCCCACTAATCCACGTGAATCTTGTCGGGGATGCCCGATACGGTCGGTTCTCTTGACCTGAACCCTCGTCGAGCATCTGCGATGGAGCCATGACCGGCGAACCCGAACCCGATCCGTCCGCCGCACCGAGTCAGGTGCCGTCGGCCACCACCACCGCGCCACCGGCGCCCACCCGATGGCCGCGCGCCCTGCGCCCGTTCCGGCACCGCGAGTACCGGCTGCTCACGGCGTCGATGGCGGTGTCGCTCGTGGCCAGCGGCATGTGGGCGGTCGGGCTGGTGTGGCAGGTCATCGCGCTGGGTGGCGGCCCCACCGACGTCTCCGTCGTGATGACGGGGCTGTCGGCCGGCCTGCTGGTCTGCGTCCTGTTCGGCGGGGTGGCGGCCGACCGGCTGCCGCGCCGCGCGTTGCTGATCATGGTCGAGGCGGTGCGCGTCGGCACCGCCGTGCTCGTCGGCCTGCTGGCCGCCACCGGCACCCTGCAGGTGTGGCACCTCGCCGTCATCGCGTTCGTGCTCGGCGCGGCGGAGGCCTTCTTCTTCCCGGCCTACACCGCCCTGCTGCCCACGATCCTGCCGGCGGACGAGCTGCTCGCCGCCAACGGCGTGGAGGGCACGCTGCGCCCGGCCGCGCAGGCCGCGTTGGGCCCGGCGCTCGCCGGTCTCCTGATCGGCGCGTTCGCACCGAGCATCGCGCTGCTGGGCGCCGGCACGCTCTACGCGATCGCGCTCGTCGTCCTGCTGTTCATGCAGCCGCTGCCGATGCCGGAGCCGGTGCCCACGGAGGAGAAGTCGTCGATCGTCGGCGACCTCCGCGAGGGCTTCCGCTACATGTTCAGCACCGGCTGGTTCTTCGCCACGCTGGCCTTCGCCACGTTCCTGGTGTTCATGCTGCTCGGCCCGATCGAGGTGCTCCTGCCGTTCGCGGTGCGCGACCAGACCGGCAGCGGCGCCAGCGGGTACGCGCTGGTCGTCGGTGCGTACGGGGTCGGCTCGATGGCCGGCTCGATCGTCACGTCGTCGCTGCGGATGCCGCGCCGCTACCTCACGGTCATGATCATGGCCTGGGGCGTGGGCAGCGTCCCGATGGCGATCATCGGGTTCACCTCGCAGGTGTGGGTGATGGCCGTGGCGCTGTTCGTCGTCGGCTTCGCCGGCGGCGCGGCCATGGTCATCTGGGGCACGCTGCTGCAGCGGCGGGTGCCGTCGCACCTGCTGGGCCGGGTGTCGAGCCTCGACTTCTTCGTCTCGCTGGCCCTCATGCCGGTGTCGATGGCCGCCGCCGGCCCGATCGGCGAGGCAGTGGGCATCCCGCTCACGTTCCTGATCGCCGGCATCGTCCCCGTCGGTCTGGCGGTCATCGCGATCGTGGGCTGGCGCCTGCCGGTCGACGAGCTGGCCCACCCGCTCGACCCGGAGCCCGAACCGGCCTGAGCGCGGCGGACCCGTCGTTCAGGCGGCGCCGGCCCGGGCCTGCAGCTCGGCGTCGACCTGCTCCAGGCTCTTGCCCCTGGTCTCGGGCATGCGCCGGTACAGGAACGCGAAGCCGGCCACGCCGATCACCGCGAAGATCGCGAACAGCC
Source organism: uncultured Actinomycetota bacterium (assembly GCA_963727745.1). Taxonomy (GTDB): domain Bacteria; phylum Actinomycetota; class Actinomycetes; order Mycobacteriales; family Pseudonocardiaceae; genus Pseudonocardia. The sequence continues at coordinate 505,390 of CAVSHL010000013.1, read as the reverse complement.
CCGACTCCCCGAGCGTGCTGATGAGCGTCAGCACCGTCGAGGCGATCACCAGGTCTAGCGACCAGTGCGTCGCCGCACCCAGCCCGCCGGCCTTCCCGCGCACCCCCGTGGGGAAGACCTCCGAGTTCACCAGCCAGATCGCGATGCCGAGGCTCGCGGCGAAGGCGGCGATGTAGACGCACAGGGCCACCACCACGAGGATCCCGAGGAACCCGTGTCGGTCCGGCAGCAGGAACAGCACCACGAGCGCGACGAGGGAGAGGATCACCACCGCCAGCCCGCCGAGCAGCAGCGGCCGCCGGCCCCAGGAGTCGATCCGGGTGAGCGCCAGGTAGGTCACGAGCGCGTTGACCACGCCGATGCCGACCGTGGCGAGGATGGCGCCGGCCGCACTGCCGAAGACGTCCTGGAGGATCGTCGGCGCGTAGTAGATCACCGCGTTCACGCCGACGAGCTGGTTCACCGCCGCGACCCCGACACCGAGCGCGAGTGCAGGTCGCAGCCGGGGGCGGCGCAGGTCGGACCAGCTCCAGCGGCTCTCCTCGCGGACGCTGCTCTCGATCTCCTCGATCTCGGCGCGCGCGTCGTCGGCACTCCGTGACCCGCGCAGGATCCGCTCGGCCTCCTCGGTCCGGCCGCGCAGCACGAGCCAGCGCGGCGACTCGTCGGCCCCGATCAGGCCGACGAGCATCGCGAGGGCCGGCACGGCGGCCGCGGCCAGCATCCAGCGCCAGCCCTGGATCGGTTCGAACGCGTAGTTGACCAGGTAGGACAGCAGGATCCCGAGCGTGATCAGGAACTGGTTCATCGACACCAGCCGCCCCCGCCGCTCCTTGGGCGCGACCTCGGCGATGTAGAGCGGCACGCAGACCGACGACACCCCGATGGAGAGCCCGAGCGCCACGCGGGCGACGACCAGCATCGTCACGTTCGGCGCGACCGCCGAGAGCAGGGCGCCCAGCAGGAACACGACAGCGACGCCGAGCAGGGTCTTCTTCCGGCCGAGCGCGTCCGACATCGCCCCGCCGCCCAGCGCGCCGACGAGCGCCCCGGCCAGCAGCGCCGCGACCACCGTCTGCTCCCCGGCTTCACCGAGGCCGAACTCGGGCTTGATGAACAGCAGGGCCCCGCTGATCACACCGGTGTCGTACCCGAAGAGCAGCCCGCCCGCGGCGGCGACGGTGACGGCGAGGCCGACACCTCGCCCGGTCTCCGTTCGTGAGATCACGATGACGGATACCCGGCAGACGGCCGCCCACACCCGTCGGCCGATCGCCGGATCCGAGGGCGGGTTCGGTGCTGGCCCCGATGTGGCGGTGCCCGGCCGTCCGTAGCGTCGCGATCACGCAGCGCACCCGAGGTGCGTGATCTCCGGGGGGGGTCGCCGTGGGAAAGTCCGCAGTCAAGCTCCGTACGTTGCTAGTGGTGCTGGCGACCGCGCTGTCCCTCGTCCTCGCCGGTTGCCTCGATCCGGCCGACACGAGCGCGGGAGGCGCCCCCGATCCCGGCACGACCGGCGGGACCGCCGCACCGCCGCCCCGGTCCGACTGCTCGGCCGCGCGCGGGAAGGCCGGCGCGTTGCTGCCGGCCGAGGACGACGTGTTCCACGACGTGTCGACGAACCCCTGCATCCCGCTGGCCGACCTGGCCGACCGGGTGCTGCAGCTCATCCCGTCCGGCGCCGACGAGCTGACCACCGCGCGTCGCGCACGGTTCCAGGAGACGGTCTTGAAGGTCTCCGACCCGTTGCTCAAGGCCGCGGGCCACGCGCTGTCCGCCGACGCGGTCGCCAAGTGCGGCTACGAGACCGACCACCTGGCCATCCGGTTCTACCAGCAGGCAGATCCGTATCCGTGGTCCGTCGGCGCGGCGGCGGTGATCCGTGGCGACATCGACGCGGCGGCCGACATCACGGTCTGCTACCTGAAGGGCCTGCTCCCGCAGTTCGCGCCACCGACGCCGGGTGTCACCGCTCCGGCGCCCATCTGGTCCCCCTGCGCCCGCACGTCCCGCCCGACCCGCAAGGGCGAGGTCTTCACGGTGATCATCGCGGGGACGTCCGACCAGATGTGCGGGTACCTCGCCCAGGCGTTGTAGGCCGGACGGTTCGAGGGTCCTCGAACGATGATCACGCACGGCGTCGAGGCCTCTATGGTCACGGCCGTGAAGATCGAATTCGGCCGACTCGGCGCGGCACTGGCCCTCGCGATCGCTGCGGTCACGGCGACCGCCGCTCCGGCCGCCGCCGCCGCCGCCGAGACCTACGACCAGTACTCGCTGCTGGGTCAGCGCGCGGCCGGCCAGCTCGTCGACTCCGCGGGCCAGCCGGCCTCGCAGTGGGCCTGGCGGCCGACCGGCGCCGGGACCTCGGAGATCCGCTGGGACGAGCCGAAGAACTGGAACAACCCCGCCACCGGCATCGAGCACTTCGTCCGCGACGGCGACTGGCTCTACCTCGACGGCTACGCCGATGACCTGCACCACGTCTACAACACCCAACGGGTCACGTCCGAGCAGCTCGGCGACGGCGCGTGCGGCAACCTGAAGCCGCTCCCGTCGCACGGCGGCCAGCAGCACTACGTCCGCTGGACGATCCCCGCCGAGGCCTACTGCCTGATCGCGAAGGGCACCATCACGAGTCCGGGCGGCGGCGTCGTCACCTTCGAGCACCGCCAGGTCTGGACGCCGGCCACGAACTGCGCCACCCGCTTCCAGGGCACCGTCCGCTGCATCGAGCAGCACGAGACGTGGTCCGACGACAACGGCCATCCCTTCAGCGTGCGCATCGACCGCACCCAGAAGATCGGCAAGGGCGTCGGCATGGGCCTGGCGATCCACTCCACGGTCGGCGACGGGAAGCCGATCGACTGGCGGGCCGACCTGCGCGACCGCTGGACCTGGTAGCAGCCCCGGATCACCGCTCCGCGCGGAACAGCACCGCGGCTCCGAGCACCGCGGCCCCGGGCACGAGGACGTCGCCCGCCGGTGTCGTGCGGGCCGGGAGGCCCGCGCGTCCGAGCCGCTCCCGCACGGCGTCGAGGTCCCCCACGCTCACCACGTAGCCGACGATGGTCGGCACGGTCGGGGCGGATTCGCCCGGTAGCAAGTGGTGCAGTGCCGAAGCGGCCACGACCGTCACGCAGTCGGCGCCGAGCGCGACCGCCCGCACGTCGCCGGTTCCGCGCGACGGCTGCGCGAGGTACCGCTCGTAGCGCGAGGTGTGCCGGTCGAGGTGCGCGTCCGGCACGCAGAGGATCACCTCCACCAGATCGATCGCCCCGTTGGGGTGCTCTGCGCGTCCGCCGTCGGCGAGGTCCTCCGCGAGCGCCAGCCGCCCCTCGGGGGCGTCGGGGTCGATCTCCAGCAAGCCGATCGCGACCGGCGCACCGCCCGTTGCGGACGGGCGCCGCAGACGCTGCGCGCCGCCGTGGGGAACGCCATCGGCGGTGAGCCGGGTGGCGGCGGCGTCGACGTCGGGTGTGCCGAGGACCAGGATGTGCAGGCCTTCCCGTCGGGCGAGCGCCGCGGAGAGCCGCGCAGTCGTTGCGGCGATCCCACTGGCGACCTGCGGCACCGCCGCGGCCGGCACGTCGAGCGGCACCAGCACGGCGTCGTCCGGCATGTCGTCGGCGTCGACGACCGTGACCAGCTCGACGAAGTTGCGAGCCAGGCTGACGTGCGTGTTCCCGGCCCCCACCGGCCGAACCGGCTCGCCCGGTAGCACCGGGAACTCAGGAGGCGGGACCAGGAACCCCAGCCGCCGGTACAGGGCGGATGCCGCACCGATGTCGCGCACGACGTGGCCGACGTGGTGGAGGTACGCAACGCGTCCTCGATCCTGATAGTCGACTGTCAAAGGTGAGTGTAGACCGATATGGGAGACTCCATCCATGAGTGGCCTGCGCGAGCGCAAGAAGGCCCGGACCAGGTCGGCGATCCAGCGCGACGCGCTGCGCCTGTTCCGGCAGCAGGGCTTCGCCGCCACCACGATCGAGCAGATCGCCGAGGCGGCGGAGGTCTCGCACAGCACCGTCTTCCGCTACTTCGCCACGAAGGAGGACCTGCTCGTCCTCGCCGAACACCACACACTCGCCGACGCCGTGACGCGGTCGTTCGACGCTCAACCGCCGCAGGTGCCGATGGTCGCCGTCGTGCGGGCCGCCATCCGCACCGCGTTGGAGGAGCTGACCCCCGCCGACCGGGCCGAGCGGATCGAGCGGGACATCGCACTGCTGACGGTGCCGGAGCTGTGGTCGGCCAACCTCGGTGTGCTGCGGAAGGCGCTCGACGAGCTCGGCGCCCTCGTCGCCCGCCGCGCCGGCTGCGACCCGCACGACGTCGCGGTACGTGCCCTCACCGGCGCAGTCCTCGGCATCACCGTGCAGGTGTTCCTCGACGCGGCGGCCCATCCGGGCGGCGATCCTGCCGCTGCGCTCGACGAAGCGTTGGCGATCCTGGAGGTCGGGTTCCCCTGGTAGCCGCGGAACCGACCGATCAGAGCGCCTTGACGATCTCCTCCACCCGGTCCCGCGCGTCGCCGAAGAGCATCTGGCTGTTCTCGCGGTAGAAGAGCGGGTTGGGCACGCCGGCGTAGCCGGCGGCCATCGACCGCTTGAAGACGATGACGTTGCCGGCTTCCCACACCTTCAGCACCGGCATGCCCGCGATCGGCGAGCTCGGCTCGTCCGTCGCCGCCGGGTTGACGGTGTCGTTGGCGCCGATCACCAGCACGACGTCGGTGTCGGTGAAGTCGTCGTTGATCTCGTCCATCTCGAGGACGATGTCGTAGGGCACCTTCGCCTCGGCGAGGAGCACGTTCATGTGGCCGGGCAGCCGCCCCGCCACGGGGTGGATGCCGAAGCGGACGTTCACGCCCTTGTCCCGCAGCGCCCGGGTGAGCTCGGCGACCGGGTACTGGGCCTGCGCGACGGCCATGCCGTACCCGGGCGTGATGACCACGTTCGACGCGGCGGTGAGCAGCGCCGCCGCGCCCTCCGCGTTGACCTCGCGGTACTCGCCGTAGTCCTTCTGCTCCCCGGTCGGCGCCTCGATGCCGAAGCCGCCCGCGATCACGGAGATGAACGACCGGTTCATCGCCTTGCACATGATGTAGGACAGGTACGCACCGGACGAGCCGACCAGCGCGCCCGTGATGATCAGCAGGTCGTTACCGAGCAGGAAGCCGGAGGCGGCCGCCGCCCAGCCCGAGTAGCTGTTGAGCATCGACACGACCACCGGCATGTCGCCGCCGCCGATCGACGCCACGAGGTGCACGCCCAGCAACAGGGCGATCGCCGTGATGATCACCAGCGCGGGCAGCGTCGGATCGACGACGAACCACACGGTGAGCGCGGCGAACGCGATGAGTGAGCCGAGGTTGAGGACGTTCTTGCCGGGCAGGACGAGCGGCTTCGAGTTGAACCGGCCGTTCAGCTTGCCCCAGGCGACGATCGAGCCGGTGAAGGTGACCGCGCCGATGAAGACCCCGATCGCGACCTCGCCGCGGTGGATGCCCAGCAGGTCGGCGGCGATCCCGCCGCCACCCGCCGCCTCCACCTCGAGGTAGCCGTTCCAGCCGACGAGCACGGCCGCGAGGCCGACGAAGCTGTGGAACAGGGCGATCAGCTCGGGCATGCCGGTCATCGGCACCCGGGATGCCCGGAACAGCCCGACCGCGGCGCCGATCAGCACCGCGGCGACGAGCAGCCCGATCCCGAGCCCGCCGATGCCACCGCTGAGGGCGAGCACGAGGGTGGAGACCAGCGCGATCGTCATGCCGGCGATGCCGAAGGTGTTGCCCATGCGGGCGGTCTCGTGCCGGGACAGCCCGGCGAGGGCGAGGATGAACAGCAGCGCGGCCACGACGTAGGCAGCGCTGGCCACGGTCTGTGCAGTCATTGGTTCAGCTCCGCATCGATCAGCTGCGCCGGAACATGCCGAGCATGCGGCGGGTGACGGCGAAGCCGCCGAAGACGTTGATGGAGGCGAGCAGCACCGCGATGGCCGCGACGACCGTGATGGCGGTGCCGCCGTGGGTGCCGAGCTGCAGGAGCGCGCCGACGACGATGATGCCGGAGATCGCGTTGGTCACCGACATCAGCGGCGTGTGCAGGGCGTGGTGCACGTTGCCGATCACGTAGTAGCCGATCACGATCGCCAGCGCGAACACCACGAGGTGGCCGATCAGCGCGGTCGGGGAGATCGCGATGAGCAGGAACAGCACGATCGCGGCTGCCGCGAGGATCCCGATGCGGCGCGACGCGGACATCGGCGGCTTCTCCGGCTCCGCCACCGCTGCGGCAGGGGCGGCGGCCGGCGCTGCCGACACCGACACCGGTGGGGGCGGCCAGGTCGTCTCGCCGTCGCGCACCACCGTCATCGAGCGCTGGACGGGATCGTCGAAGTCCAGGACGAGCTGCCCGTCCTTCTCCGGGGTGAGCAGCTTCATGAGGTTCACGAGATTCGTGCCGTAGAGCTGGCTCGCCTGAGTGGGCAGCCGGCCGGCGAGATCGGTGTAGCCGATGATCGTGACGCCGTTCGGGGTGACGACCTTCTCCCCCGCCACGGTGCCTTCGACGTTGCCGCCGTTCGCCGCGGCCATGTCGACGATCACCGAGCCCGGGTTCATCGCCGCCACCATCTCTGCGGTGATCAGGCGGGGCGCGGGGCGGCCCGGGATCAGCGCGGTGGTGATGATGATGTCGACGTCCTGGCTCTGCTGCGCGTAGAGCGCCGCCTCGCGCTCCTTGTAGTCGTCGCCCATCTCCTTGGCGTAGCCCGTCGCGGAGACCTCGACCTCGGCCGAGGCGATCGGGACGTACTCCCCGCCGAGGGACTTCACCTGGTCCGCGACCTCGGGCCGGGGATCCGTCGCCCGCACGATCGCGCCGAGAGACCCCGCCGCGCCGATGGCCGCCAGGCCTGCCACGCCGGCGCCGACCACCAGCACCTTCGCGGGCGGCACCTTGCCGGCTGCGGTCACCTGGCCGGTGAAGAACCGCCCGAACTCGTGCGCGGCCTCGACCACGGCGCGGTAGCCCGCGATGTTCGCCATCGAGCTGAGCACGTCGAGCGACTGGGCCCGGGAGATCCGGGGCACCGCGTCCATCGACATCGCCGTGATCGGCTGCTGCCCGAGCCGCTCGACGATCTCCGGCTTCAACGCGGGGGCCAGCAGCGCGATCAGCGTCGCACCGGGCCGCATCCGGGCCAGCTCGGCGTCGGACGGCGCGTTGATGCCGAACACGATGTCGGCCTTCCAGGCGTCGCCGATGCTCGCCCCGGCTTCGACGAACGCATCGTCGGGAAAGTCGGAGCGCTCGCCCGCACCGGCCTCGACGACGACCGCGTAGCCGAGCTTCTGCAGCTGCGCCACCGTGGCCGGGGTGCCGGCCACCCTGGTCTCACCGGGAGTCGACTCCCGCACGACGCCGATGGCCTTTCCGGGCGGCTGCTGCGTTGCGGCGTCCGAACTCATGTCGCGAATCTAGTGCAGCACGCCTCCGCCCGAATGAGTCGTGGATCACGCCGCGCCGTAGATCTCTGATCTACCCCGCGGGGAGGGTGAGGATCCGCGGTCCGTCGGCCGTGACGGCGACGGTGTGCTCCCAGTGCACGGCCCGGCTGCCGTCGGCGGTGACCACGGTCCACTCGTCGTCGAGCTCGCGGGTCTCCGCGCTGCCGCTGGTCAGCATCGGCTCCACCGCCAGCGCCATTCCGACGCGCAGCCGCGGCCCGTGGCCGGGCTTGCCGTGGTTGGGAAGGAACGGGTCCATGTGCATGGACGTGCCGATGCCGTGGCCGCCGTACTCCTCGACGATGCCGTACGTCGCGCCGTCGCGGGCCGCGGCCGTCTCGCAGGCCACCTGCACCGCGTGCGAGATGTCGGTGAGCCGCCCGCCGGCGAGCACCGCCGCGATCCCGGCGTGCAACGCCTCCTCGCACGCCTTCGACAGCGCGAGATCGGCGGCCGACACCGCGCCTACCGGGATGGTGACGGCGGAGTCGCCGTGCCAGCCGTCCAGGATCGCGCCGCAGTCCACCGAGATCAGGTCGCCGTCGGCCAGCACCTGCGTCGCCGACGGGATGCCGTGCACGATCTGCTCGTTGACCGACGCACAGATCGACGCCGGGTAACCGCGGTAGCCGAGGAACGACGGCACAGCGCCGGCGTCGCGGATCGTCTGCTCGGCCAGCGCATCCAGCTCGGCCGTGCTGATGCCGGGCGCGGCCAGCTCGGTGACCGCGGCGAGGGTGCGGGCCACGACAGCACCCGCAGCCCGCATCGCCTCGATCTCGCCCGCCGACTTCACCTCGATGTCGCGCCCGCGCAGGCGCGCCACCATCCCGCGGACCCCGCTCTGGTTCACGTCTGCCTACCGGTTCTGCAGGGCAGTGGCGACGCGGTCGGTGATCTCCTCGACGCCGCCCTGGGCGTCGACGCTGACGACGATCGCCCGGTAGTGGTCGAGCAGCGGGAAGGTCTCGTCGCGGTACACCTGCTGGCGGTTGCGGATGACGGCCTCGGTGTCGTCGGAGCGGCCCCGCGCCAGCAAGCGGTCGACCAGCTCGTCCTCGTCGACCTGGAACTCGACGACCGCGTCGAGCTCCTCCCCGCGCTCGGCCAGGAGCTCGTCGAGCGAGTCGGCCTGGCTCACCGTGCGGGGGAATCCGTCGAAGATGAAGCCCTTCGCCACGTCGTCGTCGGTGAGCCGCTCACGCACCATGCGCACCGTCACGTCGTCCGGCACGAGGTTGCCCTTGTCCATGTAGCTCTTCGCCTCGAGCCCCAGCGGCGTCTCCTGGCCCAGGTTGGCCCGGAACAGGTCACCGGTGGAGATGTGCGGCACGCCCAGGCGCTCGGCGAGGCGCACGGCCTGCGTGCCCTTGCCCGCGCCTGGCGGCCCGACCAGAACGAGTCGCATCTATCCGACCTCCCACTACCCTCGGTTCAGCGCAGGAAGCCTTCGTACTTCCGCTGCTTCAGCTGGCTCTCGATCTGCTTCACGGTGTCGAGTCCCACGCCCACCATGATCAGCACCGCCGTACCGCCGAACGGGAAGTTCTGGTTCTGGCCGGTACCGGTGATGCCGAGGAAGAAGTTCGGCAGGACCGCGATGATGCCCAGGTAGAGCGAACCGGGAAGCGTGATCCGCGACAGCACGAACTGGAGGTACTCGGCCGTCGGACGGCCGGGTCGGATACCGGGGATGAAGCCGCCGAACTTCCGCATCTCCTCGGCACGTTCGTCGGGGTTGAACGTGATCCCGACGTAGAAGTAGGTGAAGAAGATGATCAGCGCGAGGTAGGCGGCGATGTGCACCGGGCTGGACTGGTCGACCAGGTAGGTCTGCACGAACTGCTGGAAGGGCCCACCCGTGCTGCCGGCCAGGCGCGAGATCAGGTCCGGCAGGTACAGCAGCGACGACCCGAAGATGACCGGGATGACACCGGCCTGGTTCACCTTCAGCGGCAGGTAGGTGGACGTGCCGCCGTACATGCGGCGGCCGACCATGCGCTTCGCGTACTGCACCGGGATGCGCCGCTGGCCCTGCTCGACGAACACGACGCTGGCGATGATGGCCAGGCCGAACACGCAGATGCCGGCGAACACCAGACCGCCGGAGCGCAGGATGTTGGCGCCCTCGGCCGGGATGCGGGCCGCGATCGAGGTGAAGATCAGCAGCGACATGCCGTTGCCGACGCCGCGCTCGGTGACCAGCTCGCCGAGCCACATGACGATCGCGGTGCCCGCCGTCATCACGATCACGATGATGACCAGGTCGAACAAGGTGGCGTCGGGGATGATGGCGAGGCTGCAGTCGGCGAACAGCTGGCCGCGCTGCGCGAGCGCCACGATCCCGGTGGCCTGCAGGATCGCCAGCGCGATCGTGAGGTAGCGGGTGTACTGGGTCAGCTTGCTCTGACCCGACTGCCCTTCCTTCTTCAGTTGCTCGAACCGCGGGATCACCACGGTGAGCAGCTGGACGATGATGCTCGCGGTGATGTAAGGCATGATGCCGAGCGCGAAGATCGACAGCTGCAGGAGCGCGCCGCCGGAGAACAGGTTCAGCAGCGAGTAGACGCCGGAGTTCTCACCGGCCTCGGCTTCCCGGATGCACGTCTGGATGTTCGGGTACGAGACACCGGGCGAGGGCAGCAACGCCCCGGCCCGATACACAGCGACGATGCCTAGCGTGAAGAGGATCTTCTTCCGCAGGTCCGGCGTTGTCAGTGCCGACCGGAATGCGCTGAGCACTGGGAGATCCTCCTGGTCAGTCCGCCCGGTCCAGAGCTGACCGGCGGAAATCGACTCTAACAGCGACGCTGCCGCTGTCGGTCAGGGTGCCCGCACGGCGCGGGCCGGCGCCCTAGAGATTGTCAGGGGACGCCGGCCCGACCGAACGGACACCGCCTTACAGCTCGGTGGCGGTCCCGCCAGCTGCCGTGATCTTGTCACGGGCGCTACCGGAGAAGGCGTGCGCGCTCACCGTGAGCGACACACCTTCCAGCTCGCCGGTGCCGAGCACCTTGACCAGCTGGTTGCGGCGGACGGCACCGATGGCCACGAGCTCCTCGGGGCCGATCTCGCCGCCCTTCGGGAACAGCCGGGCCAGATCGCCGACGTTCACGACCTGGTACTCCACACGGAACTTGTTCTTGAAGCCCTTGAGCTTGGGCAGCCGCATGTGCAGCGGCATCTGCCCGCCCTCGAAGCGCGGCGAGACGTTCTTCCGTGCGCCGGTGCCCTTGGTACCGCGACCGGCCGTCTTGCCCTTGCTGCCCTCACCACGGCCGACCCGGGTCTTCGCGGTCTTGGAGCCGGCGGGGGGCCGCAGGTGGTGGATCTTGATGATGGGCTCGCTCATCACGAACTCACCTCCTCGACCGTCACCAGGTGGCGAACGGCCTTGATCATGCCGCGGACCTGAGGGGTGTCATCCCACTCGGCCGTCTGGCGGATCTTGCGCAGGCCCAGCGACTTCACTGTGGCCTTCTGGTCTGCCTTGGCCCCGATGGTGCTGCGCACCTGGGTGATCTTCAGCTTCCCCATCACGCCCTCGCAGCCTGGGCCTCGGCGGCACGCGCGCGAAGCATCGAGGCGGGCACGACGTCCTCGAGCGGCAGGCCGCGGCGGGCCGCGACCTCCTCGGGACGCTGGATCATCTTCAGCGCGGCGATCGTCGCGTGCACGACGTTGATCGCGTTGTCGCTGCCGAGGCTCTTCGAGAGCACGTCGTGGATGCCCGCGCACTCCAGCACCGCGCGCACCGGACCACCGGCGATGACACCGGTACCGGGGCTGGCCGGGATCAGCAGCACCACACCGGCGGCTGCCTCACCCTGCACGCGGTGGACGATCGAACCGCCGATGCGCGGGACGCGGAAGAAGTTCTTCTTCGCCTCCTCGACACCCTTGGCGATCGCCGCCGGCACCTCCTTGGCCTTGCCGTAGCCGACGCCGACGAGTCCGTCGCCGTCGCCCACGATCATCAGGGCGGTGAAGCTGAAGCGCCGACCACCCTTGACGACCTTGGCCACGCGGTTGATCGTGACGAGCCGCTCGATGTACGGCGTCTTGTCCTGCGAGCCGCCGCGGCCGCCCCCGTCGCGGCGGTCACGACCGCCACCACCGGAGCTGTTGCGGTTGTCGCCACCGGGCCCACCGGGCCCGCCGGCTCCGCCGCCGTCGCGCCGTGTACGTCCCGGCATCAGACGTTCCCTTCAATCTTCTTCATGGTCATCAGAACTCCAGACCGCCTTCGCGAGCCGCGTCGGCGAGCGCCGCGATCCGACCGTGGTAGTTGCGACCACCGCGGTCGAACACGACGGCAGAGACGCCAGCAGCCTTCGCGCGCTCGGCGATGAGCTCGCCGACCTTCGTGGCGCGGGCCTTCTTGTCGCCGTCGAGCGCACGCACGTCGGCCTCGAGCGTCGAGGCCGAGGCGAGCGTGTGGCCGGCGAGGTCGTCGATCAGCTGGACCACGAGGTGGCGCGAGCTGCGCTTGACGACCAGGCGCGGCCGCGCGACGGAGCCGACGACCTTCTTGCGCAGACGGGCGTGGCGGCGTGCGAGCGAGGTGCGACGGTCCGCGGACACGCGAGAGGCGGCCCGCTTCTTCGCGTTCGCGGAGATCGCAGTGTTCTTGGCGGCCATCACTTACCCGTCTTCCCGACCTTGCGGCGCACGTTCTCGCCCGCGTACCGCACGCCCTTGCCCTTGTACGGCTCGGGCTTGCGGATCTTGCGGATGTTGGCGGCGGTCTCGCCGACCAGCTGCTTGTCGATGCCCGACACCGAGAACTTGGTGGGGGACTCGACCGCGAAGGTGATGCCGGCGGGCGGCTCGACGACCACGGGGTGGCTGAAGCCGAGCGCGAAGTTCAGGTTGCCGCCCTGCAGGGCAACGCGGTAACCGACGCCGACGATCTCGAGCTTCTTCTCGTAGCCGGCGGTGACGCCGACGACCAGGTTGTTGACCAGCGACCGCGACAGGCCGTGCATGGCCTTGCTGCGGCGCTCGTCGTCGGGGCGCTTCAGCACGACAGCGCCGTCGTCGCCGCGCTCGACGGTGATCGGCTCGATGACGGTGTGGCTCAGCGAGCCCTTGGGCCCCTTCACCGTGACCGTGCGACCGTCGATGTTGACATCCACCCCGGGCGGCACGGTGATGGGCAGCTTCCCGATTCGGGACATGGTTCCTACCCCCTCACCAGACGTAGGCGAGGACTTCCCCGCCTACCCCGTTCTTCTTCGCCTGCTTGTCGGTCTGCAGACCGTTCGACGTCGAGATGATCGCGACGCCGAGGCCGCCGAGGACTCGGGGCAGGCTGGTGGACTTTGCGTACACGCGCAGACCGGGCTTGGAGACCCGGCGCAGGCCGGCGATGCTCCGCTCGCGGTTGCGGCCGTACTTGAGTTCGACAACCAGGCTCTTGCCGACCTCGGCGTCCTCGGTGCGGTGGGAGGCGATGTAGCCCTCGCGCAGCAGGACGTCCGCGATGGCGGACTTGAGCTTGGAGTGCGGCATGGTGACCTGGTCGTGGTACGCCGAATTGGCGTTCCGCAACCGGGTCAGCATGTCCGCGATCGGATCGGTCATCGTCATGGCGACGTCACACTCGTTTCCCGCCGTGGTTCCCTCGCGGGCCTACGGCGATCAGTGCTGAAATGGTGCCGAATTACTGGTCTTACCAGCTGCTCTTGTGCACGCCCGGGAGCTCGCCGGCGTGCGCCATCTGGCGCACGCACACGCGGCAGAGCCCGAACTTGCGCAGCACCGAGCGCGGGCGACCGCACTTCTGGCACCGCGTGTAGCCGCGCACCTTGAACTTCGGCGTGCGGTTGGACTTCACGATCAGGGCCTTCTTGGCCATCTCACGCCTCCTTGAAGGGGAAGCCCAGCTTGCGCAGCAGCGCGCGGCCTTCCTCGTCGGTAGTAGCCGTGGTGACGACCGTGATGTCCATCCCGCGCGGCCGGTCGATGCTGTCCGGGTCGATCTCGTGGAACATCGACTGCTCCGTGAGCCCGAACGTGTAGTTGCCCCGGCCGTCGAACTGCTTGCCCGAGAGCCCGCGGAAGTCGCGGATACGCGGGAGCGCGATCGTCAGCAGACGGTCGAGGAACTCCCACATCCGGTCGCCGCGCAGGGTGACCTTGGCGCCGATCGGCATGCCCTCACGCAGCTTGAACTGCGCGATCGACTTGGTGGCGCGCCGGACCTGCGGCTTCTGGCCGGTGATAGTGGCCAGGTCGCGGACGGCGCCCTCGATCAGCTTCGCGTCGCGGGCGGCGTCGCCGACACCCATGTTGACGACGACCTTCACAACGCCCGGGATCTGCATGACGTTGCCGTAGGAGAACTGCTCCTGCAGCTCGCCCTTGATCTCTTCGCGGTAGCGCTGCTTCAGACGCGGCGCCACCTTCTCAGCGGTGGTCATCTCAGATCTCCTTCCCGGAACGTCGGGAGATCCGGACGCGCTTGCCGTCTTCCGACGTGGACTTGCCCACGCGGGTCGGCTTGCCGTCGGAGTCGACGACCATCACGTTCGAGACGTGGATCGCAGCCTCGGTCGTGATGATGCCGCCCGACTGGGCACCACGCTGGTTCTGGGTGACCCGGGTGTGCTTCTTGATCCGGTTCACGCCCTCGACGAGCACGCGGTCGCGGTCCGGGTAGGCCTGGATGACCTTGCCCTTCGCGCCCTTGTCCTTACCGGCGATCACCACGACGGTGTCGCCCTTCTTGACCTTCATGTCCTACAACACCTCCGGCGCGAGGGACACGATCCGCATGAACTTCTTGTCACGCAGTTCGCGGCCGACCGGCCCGAAGATGCGGGTCCCTCGCGGCTCACCGTCGGGCTTGATGATCACAGCCGCGTTCTCGTCGAACTTGATGTAGGAGCCGTCCGGCCTGCGGCGCTCCTTGACGGTGCGCACGATGACGGCCTTGACGACGTCGCCGCGCTTCACGCCGGCGCCGGGGATGGCGTCCTTCACCGCGGCGACGATGATGTCGCCGATGCCCGCGTAGCGACGGCCGGAGCCGCCGAGCACGCGGATGCACAGGATCTCCTTGGCACCGCTGTTGTCGGCGACGCGCAGCCGCGATTCCTGCTGGATCACTTCGCCTTCTCCAGGATCTCCACCAGCCGCCAGCGCTTGGTCGCCGACAGCGGACGGGTCTCCATCAGCCGAACGCGGTCGCCCACGCCTGCTGTGTTGGCCTCGTCGTGTGCCTTGACCTTGTGCGTGCGGCGGATGACCTTGCCGTACAGCGGGTGCTTCACGCGGTCCTCGAGGGACACGACGATCGTCTTGTCCATCTTGTCGGACACGACCAGGCCCTCGCGGACCTTGCGGTCGTTGCGCACCTCGGCCTTCGTTTCCTCGCTCATGCCGAGACCTCGTCGTCCTCACTCGGTGCGGCCGACAGGCCCAGCTCGCGCTCGCGCATGATCGTGTAGATCCGCGCGATGTCGTGCCGGACGGTACGCAGCCGCCGGTTGTTGTCCAGCTGCCCGGTCGCCATCTGGAAGCGCAGGTTGAACAGCTCTTCCTTCGACTCGCGTACGCGGAGCACCAGCTCCTCGTCGGTGAGCTCACGCAGCTCGGCTGCGGTGGTGGTGCCGCTAGCCATCAGAAGTCACCACCCTCGCGGGACACGATCCGGCACTTCATCGGGAGCTTGTGGATCGCGCGGCGCAGTGCCTCGCGAGCCGTCTGCTCGTTCGGGTAGCTCATCTCGAAGAGCACCCGGCCGGGCTTGACGTTGGCCACCCACTTCTCCGGCGAACCCTTACCGGAACCCATGCGGGTCTCGGCGGGCTTCTTGGTGAGGGGGCGGTCGGGGAAGATGTTGATCCAGACCTTGCCGCCACGGCGGATGTGTCGGTTGATCGCGATACGCGCCGACTCGATCTGCCGGTTGGTCACGTAGGCCGGCTCCAGAGCCTGGATGCCGAAGTCGCCGAAGGTGACCTGGGTGCCGCCGGTCGCGAGACCGGTGCGGTGCGGGCGGTGCTGCTTGCGGTGCTTGACCCTGCGGGGGATGAACATGACTCAGCTCTCCCCACCGGTAGCAGCGGTCGTGGCCTCGGGAGAGGCCTGCTCCGCAGCGGCGCGCCCGGCCTCGGTGCCCGAACCCGTGGTGCCGGACGAGCCGGAACGACGGCGCTGCGGGCGCTCGCGACGCGGACCACGGTCACCGGACGGCGCAGCCGCGGGGACACCCTCGCGACGACCACCGACGACGTCACCCTTGTAGATCCACACCTTCACGCCGATGCGGCCGAACGTGGTGCGGGCCTCGAACAGGCCGTAGTCGATGTCGGCGCGCAGCGTGTGCAGCGGGACGCGACCCTCGCGGTAGAACTCCGAGCGGGACATCTCGGCGCCGCCGAGACGGCCCGAGCACTGCACCCGGATGCCCTTGACCTGCGGCGAACGCATGGCCGCCTGGATGGCCTTGCGCATCGCGCGCCGGAAGGCGACGCGGTTGGACAGCTGCTCGGCAACGCCCTGCGCGACGAGCTGCGCGTCGGACTCCGAGTTCTTCACCTCGAGGATGTTGAGCTGGACCTGCTTCTTGGTCAGCTTCTCGAGGTTGCCCCGGATGCGGTCGGCCTCCGCGCCGCGGCGGCCGATCACGATGCCCGGACGGGCGGTGTGGATGTCGACGCGAACCCGGTCCCGGGTGCGCTCGATCTCCACCTTGGAGATGCCGGCCCGCTCCATGCCCTTGGAGAGCAGGCGGCGGATCTCGACGTCTTCCTTGACGTACTCGGAGTACTGCTTGTCGGCGTACCAGCGCGACTTCCAGTCGGTGGTGATACCGAGCCGGAACCCGTGCGGGTTGATCTTCTGACCCATCAGCGGGCCCTCCCCTGTGCACGTGCGGCGCGACCGGTCGTCGGACGAGATTCGACCTCGACCGTGATGTGGCACGCGCGCTTGCGGACGCGGTACGCGCGACCCTGCGCGCGCGGCCGGATCCGCTTCATGGTGACGCCCTGGTCGACGTAGATCGTCTTGACCCACAGGGACCGGGGGTCCAGCTGCAGGTTGTTGCCCGCGTTGGCGATCGCGCTGGCGATCACCTTGTAGACGGGCTCGCTCGCGGCGTGCACATCGAGCTGGAGGATCGCGAGAGCCTCGTCGACGTGCTTGCCCCGAACCAGGTCGACGACCCGACGGACCTTGCGCTCGCTCATCGGGATCCGGCGGGCGACCGCGCGGGCGGTCGGCCGGACCTCGTTCTCAGCTGTAGTCATAACAGTCACCGCCTCCGTGCCTTGCGGTCGTCCTTGATGTGGCCACGGAAGGTTCGCGTGGGAGCGAACTCACCCAGCTTGTGGCCGACCATCGAGTCCGACACGAACACCGGCACGTGCTTGCGGCCGTCGTGCACCGCGATCGTGTGGCCGATCATGTCGGGGATGATGGTGGACCGCCGGGACCAGGTACGGATGACGGTCTTCTTGCCCGACTCGTTGAGGACGTCCACCTTCTTGAGCAGGTGGTCGTCGACGAACGGGCCCTTCTTCAGGCTGCGCGGCATTCTCTAACCTCCCTGCTCAGCGCTTCTTGCCGGTACGACGCCGGCGGACGATCAACTTGTCGGACGGCTTGTTGGCCTTGCGGGTGCGACCCTCGGGCTTACCAGCCGGGTTCACCGGGTGGCGACCACCGGAGGTCTTGCCCTCACCACCACCGTGCGGGTGGTCGACCGGGTTCATGGCGACACCACGGACGGTTGGGCGCTTGCCCTTCCACCGCATGCGGCCGGCCTTGCCCCAGTTGATGTTGGACTGCTCGGCGTTGCCCACCTCGCCGATCGTCGCGCGGCAGCGGACGTCGACGTTGCGGATCTCACCGGACGGCAACCGGAGCTGTGCGTAGGGCCCGTCCTTGGCGACGAGCTGCACCCGGGCACCTGCGGACCGCGCCATCTTCGCGCCGCCACCGGGGCGGAGCTCGATCGCGTGGATCACGGTGCCGGTCGGGATGTTGCGCAGCGGCAGGTTGTTGCCCACCTTGATGTCGGCCTTGGGGCCGGCCTCGACGGCGTCGCCCTGCTTCAGCTTGTCGGGCGCGATGATGTAGCGCTTCTCGCCGTCGATGTAGTGCAGCAGTGCGATGCGGGCGGTGCGGTTGGGGTCGTACTCGATGTGCGCGACCTTCGCCGGCACACCGTCCTTGTCGTTGCGGCGGAAGTCGATCAGGCGGTAGGCACGCTTGTGCCCGCCGCCCTGGTGCCGGGTGGTGACGCGCCCGTGCACGTTGCGGCCGCCCTTGCTGTGCAAGGGGCGGATCAGCGACTTCTCCGGCGTGGACCGGGTGATCTCGGCGAAGTCCGACACGCTGGAGCCGCGACGGCCCGGCGTGGTCGGCTTGTACTTGCGGATGGCCATGTCTCTACGCCCCTCAGCTCGCCCGGCCACCGAAGACGTCGATCTCACGGCTCTCCGGGGAGATCGTGACGATCGCGCGCTTCGTGTCCTTGCGCTTGCCGTAGCCCGAGCGGGTGCGCTTGCGCTTGCCCGTGCGGTTCAGGGTGTTGACGGACAGCACCTTCACGTCGAACACCTGCTCAACGGCGATCTTGATCTGGGTCTTGTTCGCGTCCGGCCGAACGATGAAGGTGTACTGGCGCTCTTCGAGCAGCCCGTAGCTCTTCTCCGAGACCACCGGCGCGAGCAGGATGTCGCGCGGGTCGGGGATCACTGGTCCTCCTCCTTACGCTGCGACGGGGGCAGCTGGAAACCGGCCGCCTCCGCCGCCTCGGCGGTGGTGAACCAGACCTCGGCGACCGTGCGGGCGTAGAACGAGCTGCCCGGCACGTGGTACAGCATCGAGTCGGCGTTGCCCTTGACGGGGAACCCCTCGGGCTGCGAACCGTCGGCCAGCGGTGCGTGGCTGTCGGCGCCGTACGGGGCCTCGTCGGCCTCGGCAGCGGCGCCCTTCACCAGGCTCTGCTTGACCTCGCTCTCGCGAGCCACACCCTTCGCGGCACCCGCGGTGGCGATCGGCCCCGCGAGGAACAGCTCGTACGCGTCCTGCAGGAACACCACGGCGTCGTTGACGAGCACGTCATAGGTGTTGAGCTGGTCGGGCGCGATCAGGTGCACGTTCGGCAGGTTGCGCAGCGACAGCTGGTGCAGCACGTCGTCGCGGGAGACGACGACCAGCACCTTGGTGCCGGCACCGACGATCTCGTTGACCGCCGCGCGCGCCGCCTTGGTGGAGGCCGCATCGCCGGACACGAGCGAGTCGACGACGAACACGACGTCGGCGCGGGCCCGGTCGGAGAGGGCACCGCGCAGGGCGGCCGCCTTCATCTTCTTCGGGGTGCGCTGGCTGTAGTCGCGCGGCGTGGGGCCGTGCGAGACACCGCCGCCGGCGAACTGCGGCGAGCGGGTCGAGCCCTGACGGGCGCGACCGGTGCCCTTCTGGCGGTAGGGCTTGCGGCCACCGCCGCTCACCTCGCCGCGGGTCTTGGTGTCGTGCGTGCCCTGGCGGGCGGCCGCGAGCTGGGCCGTGACGACCTGGTGCATCAGCCCGACGTTCGCCTGCACGTCGAAGACGTGCTCGGGGAGTTCGATCTGGACCTTGCTCACTTCACACCGCCCTTCGCCGCGGACTTCACGAACAGCAGGCCGCCGCGCGGGCCGGGAACAGCGCCCTTGATCAGCAGCAGCCCGCGCTCGGCGTCGACCCGGTGAACCGTGAGGTTCTGCATCGTGGTGGTCTCGTGGCCCATGCGGCCGGCCATCTTCAGGCCCTTGAACACGCGACCCGGGGTGGCACAGCCACCGATCGAGCCGGGCGAGCGGTGCTTGCGCTGGACACCGTGGGAGCTGCCGAGGCCGTGGAAGCCGTGGCGCTTCATGACGCCCGCGGTGCCCTTGCCCTTGCTGGTGCCCACGACATCGACCGAAGCGCCGACCGCGAAGACGTCGGCCGTGATCTCCTGGCCGAGCTCGTACCCGCCGGCATCGGTGGTGCGCAGCTCCACGAGGTGGCGCCGCGGGGTGGTGCCCGCCTTGGCGAAGTGGCCCGTCTCGGGCTTGTTCACCTTGCGAGGGTCGATCGCGCCGAAAGCGAGCTGGACGGCGGTGTAGCCGTCCTTCTCCGGCGTGCGGATCTGAGTCACCACGTTGGGTCCGGCCTGGACCACGGTGACCGGAACCACCCGGTTGTTCTCGTCGAAGACCTGGGTCATCCCGAGCTTGGTGCCCAGGATCCCGGTGATCTGCCTGTCTGCCATCAGTCCAAGCCCTACTGGATGTTCACGTCGACCGAGGCCGGCAGATCGATGCGCATGAGCGCGTCGACCGTCTTCGGCGTCGGGTCGAGGATGTCGATCAGCCGCTTGTGGGTGCGCATCTCGAAGTGCTCGCGCGAGTCCTTGTACTTGTGCGGCGAACGGATGACGCAGTAAATGTTCTTCTCCGTCGGCAGCGGCACCGGCCCGACGACCCGAGCGCCCGTACGCGTGACCGTCTCGACGATCTTGCGTGCGGAGGCGTCGATGGCCTCGTGGTCATAGGCCTTCAGCCTGATGCGGATCTTTTGTCCCGCCATGGTCGTCGGTCGTCCTCTTCTTCCTACCGCTCGTGTACGTGCTCCGGGTTCGGGGCACACACCAGGAGCCCAATCCTGGTCTCACTCGATGTGGCTCCGGTCCACGAGGTCGGGCGTGTCGCCGTAGCTTCGCGGACTCGTCCCCGGATCACCCGCAACCCCCCGGGGGGAGGCTCGCCGTGCTCGGGGGTCGGCGCCGGACACAGCAGTGTCCTACGCGCAACTCGTCAAGGATGCCATACCGAGGTGCAGCACCCTCGACCGGGGTGCGGCCCGTGGACCAGGAGGTCCACGGGCCGCAGGGGTCTTACTTGTTGATCTTGGTGACCTGGCCGGCGCCCACGGTCCGCCCACCCTCACGGATGGCGAGCTGCAGGCCCTCCTCCATGGCGATCGGCTGGATCAGCTGGACCGACATCTTGGTGTTGTCGCCGGGCATCACCATCTCGGTGCCCGACGGCAGGGTCACAACGCCCGTCACGTCCGTCGTACGGAAGTAGAACTGCGGACGGTAGTTGTTGAAGAACGGCGTGTGACGGCCACCCTCGTCCTTGGACAGGATGTAGACCTGCGCCTCGAACTCGGTGTGCGGGGTGATCGAGTTCGGCTTCACGACGACCTGGCCGCGCTCGACGTCCTCGCGCTTGATGCCGCGGAGCAGCAGACCGACGTTCTCGCCGGCACGCCCCTCGTCGAGCAGCTTGCGGAACATCTCGATGCCCGTGACGGTGGTCGTGGTCGACTTCTCGCGAATGCCGACGATCTCGACCGTCTCGTTCACCTTGACGATGCCGCGGTCCACCTTGCCGGTGACCACGGTGCCGCGACCGGTGATCGTGAAGACGTCCTCGATCGGCATGAGGAACGGCTTCTCGGTGTCGCGCTCCGGCTCCGGGATCGACTCGTCGACCGCGTCCATCAGCCCGAGCAGCTTCTCGGCCCACTCGGGGTCGCCCTCGAGCGCCTTCAGCGCCGAGACCTGGACCACGGGAAGGTCGTCGCCCGGGTAGTTCTGCGACGACAGCAGCTCGCGGACCTCGAGCTCGACGAGCTCCATGATCTCCTCATCGTCGACCATGTCGGCCTTGTTCAGCGCGACGACGATGTAGGGAACGCCGACCTGACGGGCGAGCAGCACGTGCTCACGCGTCTGCGGCATCGGGCCGTCGGTCGCCGCGACCACGAGGATCGCGCCGTCCATCTGAGCGGCACCGGTGATCATGTTCTTGATGTAGTCGGCGTGCCCGGGGCAGTCGACGTGCGCGTAGTGGCGCTTCTCGGTCTGGTACTCGACGTGCGCGATGGAGATGGTGATGCCGCGCTGACGCTCTTCCGGCGCCTTGTCGATCTGGTCGAACGCCGACGCCTCGTTGAGGTTCGGGTACTTGTCGTGCAGAACCTTGGTGATGGCCGCCGTCAGCGTGGTCTTGCCGTGGTCGATGTGACCGATGGTGCCGATGTTGACGTGCGGCTTGGTCCGCTCGAACTTCGCCTTCGCCACTGGGGATCCTCCTGGACTGATGTTCTTGTCCGCCGTGCTGACGGCAGGTCTGTAGGGATGAAGCAGTGAGTCGGGGACGGTACCCGTCCCCGACTCGGGACGATTACTCGCCCGTCGCCTTCGCGATGATCTCCTTGGCCACGCTGGCCGGAACCTCGGCGTAGGAGTCGAAGGTCATCGTGTAGTTGGCCCGGCCCTGGGTCCGCGACCGCAGGTCGCCGACGTAGCCGAACATCTCGGAGAGCGGCACCAGCGCCTTGACGATGCGGGCGCCTGCCCGCTCCTCCATGGCCTGGATCTGCCCGCGGCGAGAGTTCAGGTCGCCGATCACGTCGCCCATGTAGTCCTCGGGCGTGGTGACCTCGACCGCCATCATCGGCTCGAGGATGCACGGGTCGGCCTTGCGAGCGGCTTCCTTGAGCGCCATCGAACCGGCGATCTTGAACGCCATCTCGGACGAGTCGACCTCGTGGTAGGCACCGTCGAGGAGCGAGAGCTTGATCGCGGTCAGGGGGTACCCCGCGAGCACGCCGTACTGCATGGCGTCCTGCGCGCCGGCGTCGACCGACGGGATGTACTCCCGCGGCACCCGACCACCGGTGACCTTGTTGACGAACTCGTACTCGGCGCCGTCCTCGCTGACGAGGGGCTCCAGCTTGATGATGACGCGGGCGAACTGGCCCGAACCACCGGTCTGCTTCTTGTACGTGAGCTCGTGCTTCTCGACCGTGCCCCGGATGGTCTCGCGGTAGGCCACCTGCGGCTTACCGATGTTGGCCTCGACCTTGTAGTCGCTCTTCATCCGGTTGACGAGCACCTCGAGGTGCAGCTCGCCCATGCCGGCGAGGATCGTCTGCCCGGTCTCCTCGTCGTTGGAGACCTGGAAGGTCGGGTCCTCCTCGGCGAGGCGCTGGATCGCGACGCCCAGCTTCTCCTGGTCGGCCTTCGTCTTCGGCTCGACCGCCACCTGGATGACCGGCGCCGGGAAGGTCATCGACTCGAGCACGATCGGCGCCTGCGGGTCGCAGAGCGTCTCGCCCGTGGTCGTGTCCTTCAGACCGATCACCGCGTAGATGTGACCGACCAGGGCCTCGTCGACCGGGTTCTCCTTGTTGGCGTGCATCTGGAAGATCTTCCCGATGCGCTCCTTGCGGTCCTTGGTCGAGTTGACGACCTGGGAGCCCGCAGCGACCCGACCCGAGTAGACCCGGATGTAGGTGAGCTTGCCGAAGAACGGGTGTGCCGCGATCTTGAACGCCAGCGCCGAGAACGGCTCGTCCTTCAGGGGCTTGCGGAAGGCCGGGGTCTCCCCGTCCTGCAGCGTGCCCTCGACGGGCGGCAGGTCCGACGGCGCCGGGAGGTAGTCGATGACCGCGTCGAGCATGGGCTGGACGCCCTTGTTCTTGAACGCCGACCCGCACAGGACGGGGTAGGCGGTGCGGTTCTTGACGATCGCCCGGATACCGGTCTTGAGCTGGGCCTCCGTGAGCTCCTCGCCACCGAGGTAGAGCTCCATGAGCTCGTCGTCGGTCTCGGCGACGGCCTCGACGAGGGCCAGGCGGTACTCGTCCGCCTTTTCCTTCAGCTCGGCCGGGATCTCCTCGACGGTGTAGTCCTCGCCCTTCTGGACCTCACCACGCCAGGTGAGGGCCTTCATGCGGACGAGGTCGATGACACCGATGAAGTCGTTCTCGGAGCCGATCGGCAGCTGGATCGGCAGCGGCGTGGCGCCGAGCCGGTCCTTGATCGTGGACACGGTGAAGTAGAAGTCCGCGCCGAGCTTGTCCATCTTGTTGACGAAGCAGATGCGCGGGACGTCGTACTTGGTCGCCTGCCGCCAGACCTGCTCGGACTGGGGCTCGACGCCCTCCTTGCCGTCGAAGACCGCGACGGCGCCATCCAGCACCCGCAGGTTGCGCTCCACCTCGACGGTGAAGTCGACGTGCCCGGGGGTGTCGATGATGTTGATCTGGTGGTCTTTCCAGAAGCAGGTGGTCGCGGCCGACGTGATCGTGATGCCGCGCTTCTGCTCCTCCTCCATCCAGTCCATGGTGGCGGCGCCGTCGTGCACCTCACCGATCTTGTAGTTGATCCCGGTGTAGTACAGGATCCGCTCGGTGGTGGTGGTCTTACCGGCGTCGATGTGCGCCATGATGCCGATGTTGCGGACCTTCGTCAGGTCCGTCAGCACATCCTGTGCTGCCACTGCGTCAGCTCTCCCTCAGATTGGCGATCGACTCTTGCCTGGCGCCGAAGGCGTTGCCCGAAGGGCCACACCGGAGGCGTCGGAGGTTGCTGCCGGTCACCAGCGGTAGTGGGCGAAGGCCTTGTTCGACTCCGCCATCTTGTGCGTGTCCTCGCGCCGCTTGACGCTGGCGCCGAGGCCGTTGCTCGCGTCGAGCAGCTCGTTCATCAGCCGCTCGGTCATGGTCTTCTCGCGGCGCGCAGCCGAGTACGACACGATCCAGCGCAGCGCGAGGGTGGTCTGGCGCGGCACGCGCACCTCGACCGGCACCTGGTAGGTCGCACCGCCGACGCGGCGGCTCTTGACCTCGAGCGCGGGCTTCACGTTGTCCATGGCGCGCTTCAGGGTGACGACCGGGTCGGTGCCCGTCTTCTCACGGGTGCCCTCGAGCGCGGCGTACACGATCCGCTCGGCGAGCGAACGCTTGCCGTCCTTGAGCACCTTGTTCACCAGCTGGGTGACCAGCGGCGAGCCGTACACCGGGTCGGACACCAGCGGACGCTTGGGAGCGGGGCCTTTACGAGGCATCAGCTCTTCTCCTTCTTCGCCCCGTACTTGCTGCGGGCCTGCTTGCGGTTCTTGACTGCCTGGGTGTCGAGCGCGCCACGCAGGATGCGGTACCGGACGCCCGGAAGGTCGCGGGGGCCGCCACCCTTCACGAGGACGATCGAGTGCTCCTGCAGGTTGTGGCCCTCGCCCGGGATGTAGGCGGTGACCTCGATGCCACTGCTCAGCTTGACGCGGGCGACCTTGCGCAGCGCCGAGTTGGGCTTACGCGGCGTGGTGGTGTACACGCGCGTGCAGACGCCCCGTCGCTGCGGGCTACCCGCGAGCGCCTTGGTCTTGACCTTGGTGGGCTTGTCCTGCCGGCCCTTGCGGACAAGCTGAGAGATGGTGGGCATGAACCGTCTACTTCTTCCCGTCGGCGTGCTACTGCTGTGTGGTTCTCGTTCTTGGGTGGCCCAGCCTCGGAGTCCTACCCCGAGGTCGGGCGTGTCGTCACCCCGGTGGGGTCCGCACTCCAGAGATCGGGGGACCTCACGAGAGAACCGTCGGGGTCTGCCTGCACACGGCACATCCGGAAGGATGCGCGCGACGCACGCAGATCGGCCCGACCGCAGTCAGGCGCAAGACCAAAGGGTACCCGCCCCTTCGGAAGAGGGTCAAAACGGGTCCCGGGAACGCGCTGGTCGGTACGGGCAGGGTGCCGCACCCGTTGGGGTACCGCAAGAGGACTCGCCCGTTCATCGCGGCAGAGCATCCGCTCGCCGCGTGTGACGCGATCGTGGCCGGGGCCGTCAGGCCGTGTCCCGTGGATCATGGTCGATGCGCTTCGAGATCCAGATCGTCCCTGGCAAGGCGCCGGTCCGTGACTCGTACCCGGCGTACTCGAGCGGACCGGCAACGCCGCCAGGGGCGATCTGGGCTCGAAGAGCGCGATCGTGATCCACGGGACACGGCCTAGTGTCCGAGCGTGCGCGTACCGACCCAGGTCGCCCGGGTGGTCACCCGGTTCGTCGTCTCACCCATGCTGGACCCCCGTCTCCCTGTCGTGGTCCGGCGGCGCCTCATCGACGTCACCGGTCTCGCGTTGCCATCGCCGCGCGGCACCCGGCGTGTGCGCACCCGACTCGGCGGAGTGCCCACCGAGCGGGTGACCGTGCCCGGCGCGGTCGGCCCGCACCAACTGCTCTACTTCCACGGTGGCGGCTACACCATGGGGTCCGCCCGCTCGCACCGCGCGTTGATCGCCCATCTGGGCCGCGCGACCGGCGCCCCGGTGCACGTTCCCGAGTACCGCTTGGCCCCCGAGCACCCGCACCCTGCCGCCGTCGACGACGCGATCGCCGCCTACCGCGCTCTGCGCACGGCCGGACATGACGCACAACGCATCGCGGTCGCCGGAGATTCCGCGGGCGGCGGGCTGGCCGTGTCGATGCTCCTGCGGCTGCGCGACGAGGGCGACGAGCTGCCCGGCTCGGTGGGACTGATCTCACCGTGGATCGACCTGAGCATGACGTCGGACACGCTGCGGTCCAACGCCGCGACCGACGCCCTGCTCGGCCCGCGGCTGCTGCAGGCGGGCGCCGCCGACTACCGCGCCGATCATTGGGCCGGCGCCGATCCCGCCGACCTACGGCCCCTCGACGCCGACCTGACCGCTCTGCCGCCCGTCCACGTGCTGGCCGCCACCGGCGAGATCCTGCTCGGCGACGCGGACGCGCTGGTCGCCCGGCTGGCCGCAGCCGGGGCACCGCACAGCTACGACCGCGTACCCGGTCTCTGGCACGACTTCGTGCTCTACGCCGGGCTGCTGCCCCAGGCCGATGCCGCCGTCGCGGAGCTCGGCGCCGCGATGCGGGCCGACTGCGCGCAGGTCATCGACCGCTGAGCAGGTCGTTCAGCTCGCCGTAGCCGACGCCGCCGACCTCCGCCTCGTAGCCGTCGGCGATGCCGTCGAGCACCCGGCGCAGTGCTCCGTAGGCCGTGAGCGCGGTCGCCGCGCCCGTGCTGATGCGGGCGACGCCCAGCGCTGCCAGCTCCTTCACCGTCGGCGACCCTGGCGAGCCCGCCACGTTCAGCGGGGCGGCGATCCCGGCCACCAGCTCGGCGATCACCGCGGCGTCGCCCGTGCCCGGCACGAAGATCCCGTCGGCACCGGCGGCGACGTAGGCCGCGGCCCGCTGCAGCGTCGCGTCGACCCGGCCGGCCGGATCCCCGGCGGCCAGCAGGAACGTGTCGATCCGCACGTTCACGAACACGTCGGCACCGCCGGCCTGCGCGGCCGCCGCGACGCGGTCCGCCGCCTCGGCGACGTCCAGCAGCTGCCCACCGCGGTTGTCCTCGATGTTGATGCCGACCGCACCGGTCGCGCGCAGCCGTTCGACGCTGACCGCCACCCCGGCGGGATCGGCGCCGAAGCCGTCCTCGATGTCGGCGCTCACCGGCACGCGGACGCTGCGCACGATCCGGGCCACCGCCTCGAGCGCGGTGTCGCGGTCGAGTGCGCCGCCGTCCGGCACGCCGAGGCTCCACGCCACACCGGCGCTCGTCGTGGCGACCGCCGGCGCACCGGAGGCCTCCACGATGCGGGCGCTCGCCGCGTCCCACGCGTTGACGAGCACGAGCGGGTCGCCGGGGACGTGGAGTGCGCGGAAGAGCGTGGACGGGACGGTCACAGTGGTTCCTCTCCTCGGGGGAGGTCCAATCTGGTCGACGGCGCGCGCCCGGTCCGGCCGTATTCGGACACTCCCCCGACGACGTTCCGGCCACGTGTCCTGAAGTGGCCGGTTTCTGTCGGTGACCCGTACTACACAGGTCCCTGTGCCGTTCTCCGCCGTCACCACCACCGGCATCTACTGCCGGCCGGGATGCGGCGCGCGACCGCGCGCCGACCACGTCCGCGTGTACGCCACGGCGTCGGCCGCCGAGGCCGCCGGCTACCGGGCGTGCCTGCGCTGCCGGCCCTACCGCGAGGCCGGATCCACGCCGTGGCAGGCGCCCGAGCTGGTGTGCCGTGCCGTCCAGCTGATCATCGGGGGTGCGCTCGACGGCAGCAGCGAGGAGGAGCTGGGCCGGCGGATCGGGGTGTCCGCCCGGCACCTGCGCCGCATGTTCGCCGAGCACCTGGGCACCACGCCCGACCGGTTCGCCCGCTCCCGCCGCGCGCACTTCGCCCGCCGCCTCCTCGACGACACCGATCTCGACGTCGTCGAGATCGCGTTCGCGTCCGGATTCGGCAGCCTGCGCCAGTTCAACCGCACGATGCAGGACACCTTCCGGGCCAACCCCCGCGAGCTGCGCGCCCGCCGCCGGCGCGCCGACCGGCTCGTCGCCGACGGCGGGCTCACGCTGCGCCTGCCCGTCCACGCGCCGTACGACCTCGAGGCCGTGCTCACCCTCCTGGCGCGCGACGCGGTGCCGGGAGTGGAATCGGTGGGGTCCGATGGCTACCGCCGCACCATCGCGGTCGGCGGCGCTCCCGGGCTCGTCGAGGTGCGTGCCGCCGCTGAGCCCGGGTACCTGCTGCTGCGGCTGCACCTGCCGTACTGGGAGGGGCTCATCCACATCGTCGAGCGGATCAGCGCGGTGCTGGCCACCGGCCTCGACACCGACGGCGCCGTGGCTGCGCTGGGCGCCGATCCGACGCTGGGCCCGCTCGTCAGCGCCCGGCCGGGCGCGCGGATGCCCGGAGCGTGGAGCGCGCTGGAAGTCGCGGTGCAGGCCGCGGTCGCCGAGCGCCACTGCCCGGCCGCCACCCGGGAGCTGATGGGCAGGCTCGTCCGTGAGCTCGGGGAGCCGGTGGCCGGGCTCGGGCCCCAGCTCACCCATCTCTTCCCGTCGGCGGCGGCGGTGGTCGCGGGTGCCGTCCAGCTGCTCCCGGACGCGACCGCACAGGTGGTCACCGCGCTCGCCGCCGAGGGCACGGTGCTCGAACCCGGGCGGCCCCTCGACGAGCTGGTCGCCGGCCTCGTCCGCGCCGGTGTCGGCCGGTCGGCCGCCCAGCGGGTGGCGCTGCGGCTGGGCCACCGCGACGCCTTCCCGCACGATCTCACCGCCGATCCCGAGCGGTGGCGGCCGTGGGGGTCCGTCGCCGCCGTGCACCTCCTCCTCGCCGCCCAGGCCGTCGAGGACGCCGCATGACGCAGCCCAGACCCGATCAGCCCAGCCTCTTCGCCGACCCGGAGCCGGAGCCCGCCCTCGATCCCGCGTTCACCGGTGCCGAACGGCACGCCCTCGATGCCACGTCGTGGGTGGAGATCGTGCCGGGCTGGGTCAGCGGCGGCGACGCTCTGGTGACGGAGATCCTGCAGGCCGCGGCGTTCGAGCAGCGCCAACGCTGGATGTACGACAAGCGCGTCGACGAGCCGCGCCTCACGGCCGAGTACCGCGAGCTCGGGGCCGCCCCACCGTTCCTGCGGGCCCTCGCCGAGGCCCTGTCGGCGCACTACGGCGTGCCCTACGACGGCCTGTGGATCAACCTCTACCGCGACGAGCGCGACAGCACCGGCTGGCACCGCGACCACGCCACCTGCCGCAAGCCGGAGTGCATCGTGCCGGTGCTCACCCTGGGCGCCACCCGCCGGTTCCTGCTCCGCCCGGCCGACGGTGGGCCGAGCACGGGCTTCTCCCCCACCAGCGGCGACCTCGTCGTCATGGGCGGGCGCTGCCAGAGCGACTGGAAGCACTGCGTCCCCAAGCAGCGCACCCCGTCCGGGCCGCGGGTGAGCATCAACTTCTCCAGCACCAGCCAGTTCGCCCCCTGACCGTCGCGCGGCGTCAGACGATGTGCAGCTCGGGCCGGAGGGCAGCGCCGTCGCCGAACCGATCCGCGCTGAGCGGCGTGACGTCCACGAACGGGGTCCGGTCCAGGTGGAGGTCGCGGACGACCTCGCCGACGGCGGGCGCCTGGAGGAACCCGTGGCCGGAGAATCCCGTGGCGTACAGGAAGTTCGGCGTCGTCGACGACCGCCCGATCACGGCGTTGTGATCGGGGGTCACCTCGTAGAGCCCGGCCCAGCCGTTGCCGAGTCCCACGTCCAGCAGCCCCGGCGCCCGCGCCTCCATGGCCCGCCCCAGGCGCGGCAGCCACCGATCCGAGTAGGAGAGGTCGAACCCGGGCTCCTGGTCGGGATCCGACATGCCCAGCAGCAGGCCCCGCCCCTCCCGGTGGAAGTAGAACGAGGTGGCGAAGTCGATGGTGAAGGGCACGACGGGCGGCAGGTCGGGCATCGGCTCGGTGAACAGGATCTGGCGGCGGACCGGGGTGACCCGGAGGTCGGTGTCGACCATCTCCCCGAGCGTCCTGGACCAGGCGCCCGCCGCGCAGATCACCGTGCCCGCGGTGATGGGCCCGCGGTCGGTGTGCACGGTGCGGGCCTCGCCGCCCGCGGTCCCGATGCCGGTCACCGTGACGCCGGTCAGCAGGGTGGCGCCGAGCCGGCGGGCGGCACTCGCGTAGCCGAGGACGACCGACTCCGGCGTGCAGTGCCCGTCGTCGGCCGAGAACGCGGCGGCGAGCAACCCGTCGGTGTCGATCAACGGGCAGCGCGCCGCCGCCTCCGCGACGTCGATCATCCGGCTGGGGACACCCAGCTCGTTCTGGAGCGCCACGTCGCGCTCGAACGACTCGACGTCCTCCCGGGTCGACAGCAGGAACAGGTAGCCGACCCGGTCCAGGTCGATCTCCTGACCCGGCCGCTCCCCGAAGCGCCCGAAGGCCTCGAGGCTGCGCGCCCCGAGCTCGATGTTGATCCGGTCGGAGAACTGGGCCCGCACGCCACCCGCGGCCTTGCACGTGGAGCCCTGGCCGAGATCGTGCCGCTCGAGGAGGACCACGTCGGTGACCCCGGCCTCTGCCAGGTGGAACGCGATGCTGGTGCCGATCGCACCGCCGCCGATGATGACGACGTCGGCGACCGGCGGCAGCGTGCGGGGAACGGGCATGCGGCCATCCTCCGAGACGTGTTCAGCGCACGTCCACCACCACGACGGCGACGTTGTCCGGGCCGCCGTGCTGCAGGGCCAGCGCGACCAACCGCTCGGCGGCCTCCTCCGGTGTGCCGTTCGGCAGCGCCTCCGCGATCTCGGCCGCGGGCACGGGCGCCCACAGGCCGTCGGTGCACAGCAGGTAGCGGTCACCGGCGAGCGGGGCCCGCAGCGCGATGTCGGCGTCGTTGCGCCCCGCCCCGGCGCCCAGGGCGCGCACCAGCAGCGCGCGGTCGGGATGTGTCTGCAGGTCGTTCGCGGCGACCCGGCCCGCGTCGACCAGGTTCTGCACGTGCGAGTGGTCCTGGGTGAGCCGGGAGAGATCGCCCCCGCGCAGCAGGTACGCCCGCCCGTCGCCGACGTGCAGCAACGCCAGCCGCCCGCGGGTCAGCAGCAACGCCGTCACCGTCGTCATCGGCCGCTGGTCACCCGACGCGAGCGCCGCGACGGCTGCGTCGGCCCGGCGCATCAGCTCGTCCAGCTCGTCGATGCCGGGTTCGGTGGTGGACGCGAGCACCAGCGTCTCCGTGACGGATGCGCTCGCCTCCTCGCCGCGGACGTGCCCGCCGAGCCCGTCGGCGACGACGGCGATCCGGTCGTCGCCGTACGCGACGTCCTCGTTCGTGGTGCGGACCGAGCCGATGTGGCTCAGCGCCGCGCAGTTCAGGGTGTTGGTCGTCGTGGTCACGATGGTTCCCTCCGAGAGGTCCGTGACGAGGAGATCGGCGACGCGCGTCCGCTCAGCGGCGCTGTTCGCGATGCCGTCCCGGAACGCCGCGACCGCCGCGGCGGCGGCCGGCCCTGGCAGCCCGCACACCTCCCGCACCTGCGGGAGCGGCATGTCGATCGCCCGCAACCGAGCGACCAGCCGAGCCGTGCTGAGCTGCTCCCGCTCGTAGTAGCGGTACCCGGTGTGCGCGTCGACGGCAGCCGGCACCAGCACGCCGTGCTCCTCGTAGACGCGCAGCGCCTTGCGCGACAACCCGGCCTCGCGGGCGAACGCGCCGGTGGTGAGCAGCTCCACGGTTCCTCCTCGTGCCGGTCGGGTGACCGGCACGTCCCACCGTCGGGGTGGCCCCGAGGGCAAGGTCAAGCCCCTGCCGGAGAACGACGAACGGGGCCGACCACCTCCACGGGAGAGAGGTGACCGGCCCCGTTCAGGACCCGGACGGATCTACCTAGCGGTAGTCACGACCGAAGTCGTAATCATCCAGCGGCACCGCAGCGCCGGTGCCCGTGCCGAAGACGTCGGGGCTGTAGTAGCCGTCGTCGTACGTCGGCAGCGCGTAGGCGGCCGCGCGGGCCTCCTCCGTGGGCTGGACCTGGATGTTGCGGTACCGGCTGATGCCAGTACCGGCCGGGATCAGCTTGCCGATGATCACGTTCTCCTTGAGCCCGACGAGCTTGTCGCGCTTTCCGTTGATCGCGGCATCGGTGAGGATCCGGGTGGTCTCCTGGAAGGAGGCCGCGGACAGCCACGACTCCGTGGCCAGCGAGGCCTTCGTGATCCCCATGAGCACCGGACGGCCGGAGGCGGGCTCGCCACCCTCGGCGACGACCTGGCGGTTCTGGGTCTCGAAGTCGGCCCGCTCCGCCAGCGCACCCGGCAGGAACTCCGTGGCACCGGAGTCGATGATCGTGACCCGGCGCAGCATCTGCCGGACGATCACCTCGATGTGCTTGTCGTGGATGTCCACGCTCTGCGTGCGGTACACCTTCTGCACCTCACGCACCAGGTGCAGCTGCACCTCGCGCGGACCCATGACCCGCAGCACCTCATGCGGGTTCGCCGTGCCCTCGAGCAGCAGCTGACCGACCTGGACGTGGTCGCCGTCGGCCAGCGGACGCTCCTGGCCGTCGACGGTGGTCATGGCCAGCCACTGCCGCTTCGACAGCTTGTCGTAGACGATCTCCTCGGAGCCGTCGTCCGGCGTGAGGGTGATCTTCCAGAACCGCTCGCCGTCGTCGATCGAGATCCGACCGTCGACGTCGGCGATCGGCGCCATGCCCTTCGGCACGCGAGCCTCGAACAGCTCCGTGACACGGGGCAGACCGGTCGTGATGTCGTCGCCGGCGACGCCACCCTGGTGGAACGTACGCATAGTCAGCTGCGTGCCGGGCTCACCGATGGACTGCGCTGCCACGATGCCGACGGCCTCGCCGACGTCCACCAGCTTGCCGGTGGCCATCGAGCGGCCGTAGCACATGGCGCAGATGCCGGTGCCCGACATGCAGGTCAGGGCGCTGCGCACCTTGATCGTGCGGACACCCGCCTCCACCAGCGCGTCGAGCGCCGGGTCGCCGAGGTCGTCGCCCTTCTGGACCACGAACTCGCCGTCGGGGCCGACGACGTCCTCGCCGGACGTGCGTGCGTACACCCCGGTGCGGATGTAGCGGTGCGGGATGAGGCGGCCGTCGGCCGTCTCCTCCGTGACCGGCATCGAGATGCTGCGCTCGGTGCCGCAGTCGGTCTCGCGAACGATGACGTCCTGCGACACGTCGACCAGACGACGGGTCAGGTAGCCCGAGTCCGCCGTCCGCAGCGCGGTGTCGGCGAGACCCTTCCGGGTGCCGTGCGTCGAGATGAAGTACTCGAGGACGTTCAGACCCTCGCGGAAGTTGGTCTTGATCGGCCGGGGGATGTACTCGCCCTTCGGGTTGGCCACGAGACCACGCATACCGGCGAGCTGCCGGACCTGGGTCATGTTGCCCGCCGCGCCCGACTTCACGATCGTCGGGATCGGGTTGTCCTCGGGGAAGTTCGCCTCCATGGCCCTGGCGACCTCTTCGGACGCCTGGGTCCAGATCTTGACCATCTCGTCGTTGCGCTCCTGGTGGGAGAGCGCACCGCGCTGGTACCGCTTGTCGACCTGGGCGGCCCGGGCCTCGTACGTGTCGAGGATCTCCTGCTTGTTCGGCGGCACGACGACATCGGAGATGGCGATCGTGACACCGGACCGGGTGGCCCAGTAGAAGCCGGCGTCCTTGAGGCGGTCGAGCACCTGCGCGACCTCGGTCATGGAGTACCGCTCGGCCAGGTCGTTGATGATCGTGGCCTGGCGCTTCTTCGGCAGCGGCTCGTTGACGAACGGGTAGTCCGTCGGGAGCAGCTCGTTGAACAGGACGCGACCCAGCGTGGTCTCGGCCGTCCACGGCTCACCGGGAGACCAGCCGGCCTCCTTGAGCTTCGGGAAGACCTCGGCCGGCGGGACGACCCCGATCAGCCGGATCTTCACCGGCGCCTGCAGGTGCAGCGACTTCCGGTCGTAGGCCATGATCGCCTCGGACACCGACGAGTACGCGTGGCCCTCGCCGGCAGCCTTCTCGCGCAGCTTGGTGAGGTGGTACAGCCCCGTCACCATGTCGAGCCGCGGCATCGCGAGCGGACGCCCGGATGCCGGCGAGAGGATGTTGTTCGACGACAGCATCAGCACGCGGGCCTCGGACTGCGCCTCGGCCGACAGCGGCAGGTGCACCGCCATCTGGTCACCGTCGAAGTCGGCGTTGAACGCCTCGCAGACCAGCGGGTGCAGCTGGATCGCCTTGCCCTCGACCAGCTGCGGCTCGAAGGCCTGGATGCCCAGCCGGTGCAGGGTCGGTGCGCGGTTCAGCAGCACCGGGTGCTCGGAGATGACCTCTTCGAGCA
This sequence comes from uncultured Actinomycetota bacterium, assembly GCA_963727745.1. Lineage (GTDB taxonomy): Bacteria > Actinomycetota > Actinomycetes > Mycobacteriales > Pseudonocardiaceae > Pseudonocardia. The sequence continues at coordinate 471,420 of CAVSHL010000013.1, read as the reverse complement.
CGTCCCACACCTGCGAGCGACCCCGCTCCACCATGCGCTTCGCGGACTTGATGTTCTGCGCGTGGTTGAGGTCGACCAGCCGCTTCATGACGAACGGCTTGAACAGCTCCAGCGCCATCTGCTTGGGCAGACCGCACTGGTGCAGCTTCAGCTGCGGGCCGACCACGATGACCGAACGGCCGGAGTAGTCGACGCGCTTGCCGAGCAGGTTCTGGCGGAACCGGCCCTGCTTGCCCTTGAGCAGGTCGGACAGCGACTTGAGCGGGCGGTTGCCCGGACCCGTCACCGGCCGGCCGCGGCGACCGTTGTCGAACAGCGCGTCGACGGCCTCCTGCAGCATCCGCTTCTCGTTGTTGACGATGATCTCGGGCGCGCCGAGGTCGATCAGTCGCTTGAGGCGGTTGTTGCGGTTGATGACCCGGCGGTACAGGTCGTTCAGGTCGGAGGTGGCGAAGCGGCCACCGTCGAGCTGCACCATCGGACGCAGGTCCGGCGGGATGACCGGCACGCAGTCGAGCACCATGCCCATCGGCGAGTTGCCGGTGGCCTGGAACGCCGCGACGACCTTGAGCCGCTTGAGCGCGCGGAGCTTCTTCTGCCCCTTGCCGCTGCGGATGGTCTCGCGGAGGTTCTCGACCTCACCGTCGATGTCGAAGTTCTGCAGCAGGGTCTGGATCGCCTCGGCGCCCATGGCACCGGTGAAGTAGTCGCCGTACCGGTCGTAGAGCTCCCGGTAGATCGACTCGTCGGCGATCAGCTGCTGGACGTCGAGCTTGGTGAAGGTGGTCCAGATCTCGTCGAGCCGGTCCAGCTCGCGCTGGGCCCGGTCGCGGAGCTGGCGCATCTCACGCTCGCCGCCCTCCTTGACCTTGCGGCGGACGTCGCTCTTGGCGCCCTCGGCCTCGAGCTCGGCCAGGTCGGACTCGAGCTTCTGGGCCCGCGCCTCGAGGTCGGTGTCGCGGCGGTTCTCGACCCGCTTGCGCTCCACGCCCATCTCGTTCTCGAGCGTGGACAGGTCCTCGTGGCGCTGGTCCTTGTTGACCGACGTGATCACGTAGGCGGCGAAGTAGATGATCTTCTCGAGATCCTTCGGCGCCAGGTCGAGCAGGTAGCCCAGCCGGCTCGGCACACCCTTGAAGTACCAGATGTGCGTGACCGGGGCGGCCAGCTCGATGTGGCCCATCCGCTCACGGCGGACCTTGGCGCGAGTGACCTCGACGCCGCAGCGCTCGCAGATGATGCCCTTGAAGCGGACGCGCTTGTACTTACCGCAGTAGCACTCCCAGTCCCGGGTCGGACCGAAGATCTTCTCGCAGAAGAGTCCGTCCTTCTCGGGCTTCAGGGTGCGGTAGTTGATGGTCTCCGGCTTCTTGACCTCACCGTGCGACCACTGCCGGATGTCCTCGGCGGTGGCCAGGCCGATACGAAGCTCGTCGAAGAAATTGACGTCGAGCAAGATGTGTCCTTCTCTAAGTCTCGCGAGTCTCGGCTGCGGTCAGTTGACGACGTCGTCGACGGTCATCGAGTCGGATCCGGGGCGGCTGGACAGGTTGATGCCCAGGTTCGCCGCGGCCCGCTCGAGGTCCTCGTCGTCGGTGTCGCGCATCTCGATCGCCGCACCGTCGCTGGAGAGCACCTCGACGTTCAGGCAGAGCGACTGCAGCTCCTTGAGCAGCACCTTGAACGACTCCGGGATGCCCGGTTCGGGGATGTTCTCCCCCTTCACGATCGCCTCGTAGACCTTCACGCGGCCGACCACGTCGTCGGACTTGATCGTGAGCAGCTCCTGCAGCGTGTATGCCGCGCCGTAGGCCTGCATGGCCCAGCACTCCATCTCGCCGAACCGCTGGCCACCGAACTGGGCCTTACCGCCCAGCGGCTGCTGCGTGATCATCGAGTACGGGCCGGTGGACCGCGCGTGGATCTTGTCGTCGACCAGGTGGGCCAGCTTCAGGATGTACATGTAGCCGACCGCCACCGGGAACGGGTACGGCTCGCCGGAACGGCCGTCGAACAGCGTGGCCTTCCCGTCGGAGCCGACCATGCGCTCGCCGTCGCGGTTGGGCAGCGTGGACCCGAGCAGCCCGGTGATCTCGTTCTCCTTGGCACCGTCGAACACCGGCGTGGCCGTGTTGGTGTTCGGCGGAACCGAGTGCAGCTCGGCCGGCATCTTGGCCGCCCAGTCGGGGTTGCCCTCGATCTCCCAGCCGGACTTGGCGATCCACCCGAGGTGGGTCTCCAGGATCTGGCCGATGTTCATCCGTCGCGGCACACCGTGCGTGTTCAGGATGATGTCGACGGGCGTGCCGTCGGGCATGAACGGCATGTCCTCCTCGGGGAGGATCTTGCCGATGACGCCCTTGTTGCCGTGGCGGCCGGCGAGCTTGTCGCCGTCCTGGATCTTGCGCTTCTGGGCGACGTAGACCCGGACCAGCTCGTTGACGCCCGGCGCCAGCTCGTCGTCGTCGTCGCGGGAGAAGACCCGGATGCCGATGACCTTGCCGGTCTCGCCGTGGGGCACCTTCAGCGACGTGTCGCGGACCTCGCGCGCCTTCTCACCGAAGATCGCGCGGAGCAGGCGCTCCTCCGGGGTCAGCTCGGTCTCGCCCTTCGGCGTGACCTTGCCGACCAGGATGTCGCCCGGCTGGACCTCGGCACCGATGCGGATGATGCCGCGCTCGTCGAGGTCGGCGAGCACCTCCTCGGAGACGTTCGGGATGTCCCGGGTGATCTCCTCGGCGCCCAGCTTGGTGTCGCGGGCGTCGATCTCGTGCTCCTCGATGTGGATCGACGTCAGCACGTCGTCCCGCACCAGGCGCTGCGAGAGGATGATCGCGTCCTCGTAGTTGTGGCCCTCCCACGGCATGATCGCCACGAGCAGGTTCTTGCCCAAGGCCATCTCACCGTTCTCGGTGCACGGCCCGTCGGCGAGCACCTGACCGACCTCGACCCGGGCGCCCTCGAGGACGATCGGCTTCTGGTTGATGCAGGTGGTCTGGTTGCTGCGGCGGAACTTGTACAGCCGGTAGGTGTGGCGGGTGCCGTCGTCGGCCATCACGGTGACGTAGTCGGCGCACACCTCCTCGACCACACCGGCCTTGTCCGCGACCACGACATCGCCGGCGTCGACCGCGGCCCGCAGCTCCATGCCGGTGCCGACGAGCGGCGCCTCGCTGCGCAGCAGCGGCACCGACTGGCGCTGCATGTTGGCGCCCATCAGGGCGCGGTTTGCGTCGTCGTGCTCGAGGAACGGGATCAGCGCGGTGCCGACCGACACCATCTGCCGCGGCGAGACGTCGATGTAGTCGACGCCGACCGGCACGACCAGGTCGGGCTCGCCGCCCTTGCGGCGGGACAGAACCCTGTCCTCGAGGAAGTTGCCGTCGTCGTCGAGCGGCGCGTTGGCCTGCGCGATGACGTAGCGCTCCTCCTCGTCGGCCGTCAGGTAGTCGATCTTGTCGGTGACCCGACCGTCGACGACCTTGCGGTACGGCGTCTGGATGAAGCCGAACGGGTTGACCCGCGCGAACGTGGCCAGGTAGCCGATCAGACCGATGTTCGGACCCTCGGGGGTCTCGATCGGGCACATCCGGCCGTAGTGGCTGTGGTGCACGTCGCGGACCTCGAAGCCCGCGCGCTCACGGGACAGACCACCCGGGCCGAGCGCCGACAGGCGGCGCTTGTTGGTGAGGCCGGCCAGCGGGTTGTGCTGGTCCATGAACACCGACAGCTGCGACGTGCCGAAGAACTCCTTGATCGCCGCCACGACCGGGCGGATGTTGATCAGGGTCTGCGGGGTGATCGCCTCGACGTCCTGCGTGGTCATCCGCTCCCGGACGACGCGCTCCATGCGGGAGAGACCGACCCGGATCTGGTTCTGGATCAGCTCGCCGACGGTCCGCAGGCGACGGTTGCCGAAGTGGTCGATGTCGTCGGTCTCGACCGGGATCGTGACCGAGTCCTCGCCCTCACCGACGACCATCTCCGTGTCGCCGGCGTGCAGCCGCACGAGGTACTCGATCGCGAGCGCGATGTCTTCCTCGGTCAGCGTGCCCGTGGCGGGGTTGACCTTCTGGCCCAGCTTGCGGTTGGTCTTGTAGCGACCCACCTTCGCGAGGTCGTAGCGCTTGTCCTTGAAGAACAGGTTCTCCAGCAGGGCCTGCGCACTCTCGCGCGTGGGCGGCTCGCCGGGGCGCAGCTTGCGGTAGATGTCGAGCAGTGCCTCGTCCTGCCCGGCGGTGTGGTCCTTCTCGAGCGTCGCCATGATCGTCTCGGAGAAGCCGAAACGCGCGCGGATCTGCTCGTCGGTCCAGCCGAGTGCCTTCAGCAGCACCGTGACCGGCTGGCGGCGCTTGCGGTCGATGCGCACACCGACGGTGTCGCGCTTGTCGACGTCGAACTCGAGCCAGGCGCCGCGGCTCGGGATGACCCGCACCGAGTAGACGTCCTTCTCGGTGGTCTTGTCGATGTCGTGCCCGAAGTACACGCCGGGCGAACGGACCAGCTGCGACACGACGACGCGCTCGGTGCCGTTGATGATGAACGTGCCCTTGTCGGTCATCACGGGGAAATCGCCCATGAAGACCGTCTGGCTCTTGATCTCACCAGTGGCGTTGTTGGTGAACTCCGCGGTGACGAACAAGGGTGCCGCGTAGGTCATGTCCTTGTCGCGGCACTCCTCGACGCTGGCCTTGACCTCGTCGAAGCGCGGGTCGGAGAAGGACAGCGACATGGAGCCGGAGAAGTCCTCGATGGGAGAGATCTCCTCGAGGATCTCCTCGAGGCCACCGACCGGGTTCTCGTCCCCTGCGTCGATGCGCCGCTGGAACCAGTCCTCCGCGCCGACCAGCCATTCGAACGACTGGGTCTGCAGGTCGAGGAGGTGGGGAACCTCGAGGGGTTCGCGGATCTTCGCGAAGGTGACCCTGGTCGGTGCACCTGGGAAGTTCGGGTTCGCCGAGACGGCGGTCGAAGGAGACTGGGTGGCGCGAGGCGATGCCAAGATGCGTCCTTCCGGAACTGCGCTCTCGTCTGGCGGCCACCGGGGTACGCGCGCTACCGTTCGATCACCGACCCGGGCGGGAGGTCCGGGCCGAGACTGGATGCTCGGAGCGCGGGCCACGGAGCCCGCCGTCTGTTGTCAGCGCGCAGCCGCCGATCCAGAACACCACTCGCGGGAAGACTCCTGAAGGGGAGCACTCTCTGCGCGCGGGAGCTGGACGGAGGCAGCGCAAAGAGGCAGTCTAGCTGCAAATGCAGCCGCTGTCGAGACATGTCACCAAGGTGACCGTCGAGACCTAAGCGTGACGCGCCGACGCCTCCGAGTCAAGACGCTACGCGACGGTAAGTGGTCCCTTTTGCGGGACAACCGGGTTGTGACCAGCCTCGACGGCCGTTCGGCGCCTGCCGGCGCGGTCCTCGTCCCGTCGCACCGACCGCCTGCCGGTGTTCGCGCCACGACTGTCCGTCACCCGATGGTGGGCACGGCGTCGCCGGACGGTCGTCACGGCGACATTTGATGCGGCGTGTCGCTTGCCACTTTCGGGTGAATCGCCGATTCGAGCCGGTGCCGGTCGCGACGCATCATGCCTGGTGACGAGGCCGCGGAGGCACCTCAGCGGGACCGCGAAACATCTGCTGAGATCTCGGTCACACGGCGGTTGCCGGGCGACCGTTGGACGTGCAGAGGGGCGGCATCCGATGCGGATGCCGCCCCTCGGCGGTCGTGCGAGCGGCTGTCAGTGCCGCCAGGCGCCTTCGGCGCAGCCCCTTCGGGGAACGCCTGCGGCGCAGATCAGGTCAGCGAGACCTTCGCGCCGGCCTCTTCGAGCTTGGCCTTGGCGGCGTCGGCCGCATCCTTGGCCACGCCCTCGAGGATCGGCTTCGGAGCCGCCTCGACGAGGTCCTTGGCCTCCTTCAGGCCCAGGCCCGAGACGAGCTCGCGGACGACCTTGATGACCTGGATCTTCTTGTCGCCTGCGGCGTCGAGGACGACGTTGAACTCGTCCTTCTCCTCCTCGACGGGAGCGGCGGCAGCAGCCGGGCCGGCGGCCGCAACGGCGACCGGGGCGGCGGCGGTGACGTCGAAGGTCTCTTCGAACTTCTTCACGAATTCCGAGAGCTCGATCAGGGTGAGGTCCTTGAAGGCCTCGAGCAGCTCGTCGGTAGTCAGCTTCGCCATGGTGGCGGTTCCTCTCTGGTGAAACTCAAGGCTGGGGGTGGATCAGCTCTCGGTGGACTCGGTGGCGGGGTCGGTCTCGACGGCTCCGACGACAGCGGCGACCGTGTCCGAGTCGGCGGCGGCAGCGCTCTCCGCTGCTCCGCCCTCCTCGGCACGCTTCTCCGCCAGCGCCTGGGCAAGTCGCGCGACCTGCGCTGCCGGGGCGGCGAACAGACCGGCGGCCTTGGCCATCGATCCCTTCATCGCGCCGGCGAGCTTCGCCAGCAGCACCTCGCGGGACTCCAGGTCGGCGAGCTGGTTGACCTCGGTGACGGTCAGCGCGCGACCGTCCATGAAGCCGCCCTTGATCACCAAGGCCTGGTTGGTCTTGGCGAACTCGCGCAGCGCCTTCGCTGCATCGACCGGCTCACCGGTGATGAACGCGATCGCCGTGGGGCCCACGAGCAGCTGCTCGAGACCCTCGACGCCCGCGTCCGCCGCCGCCCGCTGCACCAAGGTGTTCTTGGCGATGCGGTACGTGGTGCCTGCGCCGAGCGAGCGACGCAACGTGGTGAGCTGGGCCATGGTGAGGCCCCGGTACTCCGTGACCACCGAGGCGGACGAGCCGCGGAACCGGTCAGCGATCTCCACGACCGCGTCGACCTTGTCAGCTCTGGCCATCCTTGCCTCCTCTCGGGTGTCGGTACGGTTTCCACCGCGACGACCCGGGAGTGCTCGGGGCCCGAAACGACGAACGCCCCGTGCGCAGGGCACGGGGCGTGAAGGGCAGCGCACGCGAACGCGCGCAGACTCAGCAGAACCTCGTCCTCCTGCGCGGGCCGCCCGTACGAGCCGGGACCTTCGCGGGCCCGCGAACGGGCCTGAACCTGCGGTCTTCGGTGGAACCGTTGACGAGGATACGCCGAACGCGACCATCCCTCTGCACCGGGGGCCACCTCGACGGCCACAACCCCGGACCGACACGGCACTACGCGGTTCGGACCTCGGCGATCCTCCACACTCCGCCGACGTTCTTGGCGGTGACCGTGAGGGTTCCTCCGGACTCGAGCTGCTCCGGTGCCGCGTCGCCGACGGTCCGAGTGGCGGTCTGGTCCAGGAACATCAGCAGCACCGCGGTGTCGTCGGTGAGGCTGCGGACGCCTGCCTTCGCCACGGTTGCGCTGACCACGGCCTTCTGCTGTGGGGCCTGCGCGCCCACGTCACCGAACATCTGGGAGAACGTCGGCTCGAACTCGGGAGTGATGACGGCGCGGGCGTTCTTCTCGTACTCGTCGAGACGGGCGAAGTCGTAGGAGTAGATCGTCTCGATCGCCTTGCCGACCTGTTCTGCGACCTGCGCGGAGGCGACGGTGTCGACGACGGCACGGTTCTCGGTCGGATCCCGGGGCTCGCCTCGCGACCAGAGCACACCGAAGGTCACGGCGAACACCGCGAGCACCAGCGCAGCGGCACCCCAGAGCGCGAGTGCCCAGGGGGTGTCCGGGGCAGCCAGCAGCCCACCGCGCCGCACCGGGGCAGGACTGAACGCCGGGTAGGGCGTCGGCTGCTGGTGCCCCGGTGCCGGGAACGGCAGCTGAGCGGCATGCGTCCCGCCCATCTGCGACACCGCGGCGAGCGCTGCGCGGCCGAACTCGCCCGCCGTCGGGAAGCGGTCAGCGGGCCGCTTGGCCAGCGCCTTGGCCAGCACCGGTTCCAGCGGCCCACGAAGCGCCGGGTTGATCTCGCCCAGTGCGGGCGCGGGCGCGGACAGGTGCGCGAACATCCGGGCAGCGGTGGTGTCGCGCGGGAACGGCACCTCCCCCGTCAAAGCCTGGAACAGCGCACAGGCCAGTGAGTACTGGTCGGCCCGACCGTCGACGTCCTCGCCCTGCAGCTGCTCGGGCGAGATGTAGGACAGCGACCCGACGACGAAGCCGGACTTCGTCATGCCGGCATCACGGCCGTCCTTGGAGATGCCGAAGTCGGTGAGGTAGGTGTGCCACCGGCCACCCGGTCGGGTGATCAGGATGTTCGCCGGCTTCACATCCCGGTGCACCAGACCGCGCGCGTGCGCGGCGTCGAGGGCGTCGGCGATCTGCGCGACCATCTCGACGGCGTCGCGCGGCTCCACCCGGCCCCGGCCGGCGATCATCGACGCGAGGTCGGTGCCCTCGACGAACCGCATCGTGAGGTAGACGTTCCCGTCGTCCTCACCCGCGTGATAGATCGGCACCACGTGCGGATGGTCGAGCGAGGCGGCGATGCGGGCCTCGCGGCGGAACCGCTCCCGGAACTCCGGGTCGTCGGCCAGCTCCGCGTTGACGATCTTCATGGCCACCGTGCGGTCCAGCGCGAGCTGGTGGGCCTTGTAGACCACGCCCATCCCGCCGCGGCCGGCCACGGCGTCGATCCGCAGGCCGCCGATGACGGCGCCGATGTCGGGAGTGATCACCGCGCCATCATCTCAGCGACGTGCGCGACGATCAGACCGCCTGGACGTCGGCGATCTTCCAGGTGCCGTCGATGTTCTTCGCGGTGACCGTCAGGCGGCCGGCCGAGGCGAGCTGCTGCGCCGGGCCGGTCTCCGCGGTGCGGGTGGCGATCTGGTTCATGAAGAGCACCACCACCGCGGTGTCGTCGCTGAGCTGGCGCACCCCGGTGAGGGCCACCGTGGCCGAGACGACGGCCTTCTGCTTCGGCGCCTTGTCCCGCACGTCGGCGAACAGCTGGGTGAACTGCTGCTCGAACTCCGAGGTGATGACGGCGCGGGCGTTCTTCTCGTTCTCGTCGAGGCGCGCGAAGTCGTAGGAGTAGACCGTCTTGACGGCTTCACCGACCTGCTGGGCGACCTGCGAGGTGGCGCCAACGTCGATCAGCGCGTGGTTGGCCGCGGCCCCGTTGTGCTCCCGGATGAACCACAGCGCGCCGAACGTGGAGGCGAGCAGCACGAGCACGAGCGCGACCGCGCCCCAGACCATCAGCGCCCTCGTCGTGACGGGAGCGGCGACGAGCGTCCGCAGCTGCGACGGCCCGGCCGGTGCCTTCGTGGCGACCGTCGACTCGTCCTCGCGGGCCGCCTTGGCGGCGCGCCGACCCATCGGCCGGGTCGGCTTGTCCAGCACGACGGTCGTGCCTTCGTCTGCCGGGCGCTCGACCGTCTCGGTGACCTCGTCAACGGCGGCCGGCTCGACCGTGCCGGTCTCGGCCTCCGCGGGGGCCTCGACCTCGGTGAGCTCCTCGGCCGGCGACTCGACCGGCGCCTCGACCGGCGCCTCGACCCCCTCACGGTCGCGGTGCGCCCGGCGCCCCTGGCCAGCCGGGTCGCGGGCGGCTCCAGCACCTCGGTGGTGGTGGTGGCTTCGCGCTGGGTGCGTCCTGCGACGCGGGGCTTGCGGATTCCGGTGCGGCGGTTCGTGGGGGGCATGTCGGTGACCTCCTGGAGTCGGTCGACCTCGCGGGGGCGGGTGGCGGAGGGCGGAGCCGGCTAGCTCGCCGCGGCGCCCGGGTTGCGGACCGGGGCCAACCTGCCGACCTTCCAGCCGTCGGGGGTGCGGTTCATCTCCAGCTGGAGCCGCTGCCTGGTGAGTACCTGCTTCTGGCCGTCGGGAGTGACGACGACATCGACGCCGGCGATGACGCGCGCCACGCCGGCGCGGTCGTCGAGCTCGGTGACCGCGAGGTCCGTGGACTTCGCGGTGGTGACGCGCTTGGAGTCGGTGACGACCTTGATGTAGTCGTCGCGGTGCTTGCGGAACTCGTCCAGCACCTGCCCGGTGGAGGCGGCCATCCAGGCGTCCAGGCCTGCGGGGGCGTTGCGGTAGTCGAGCGTGTTGAGGGTGACGGCGGCCTGCTGGGCCGCGCCGAGCACCTCGTCCCGCTCGGCGGCGAGGTAGCCGTTGCCGCTGCTGAGCGACATCGCCCAGAGCACGCCGAGGGTGATGGCCGCGATCGCCGCCAGCGCGGTGCCGACCTGGACGATGCGTCCGATCACCGGCCGGGCCGATGCGGGAGCCGGTGCATTCGGACGGCCGGGGCCTTCTCGTCGAGCACGGTCATGTCTTCCTCCAGACGGCTGCTGGGGACAGCCTTGGCGGGACGGCGTCAGCCGCTCGCGAGGATCTGGGCCGGGGAGCCCAGCGGGACGTCGGTCGTGTCGACGAGCTGCGGCGCGCTCGGGGTGGGTGCGCTCGTGCTCGCCTTGTCCGCGTCCCCGTGCTTCTTCTTGGAGTGCTGCGAATCGGCCGGTCCGGGGGTGTCCGGTCGAGGGACATTCTGCGACCCGCGGACATTGATGCCGCTCGCGGGGGGTTCGGCGCAGTGCGCGTCCTCGTTGACGGGCGTCTCGGTGACGTCGTTCCCGGGGCGCTTGTCGGTGCCCTCGTAGCCCCGCACGCACGCCGGCGGATCGAAGAAGTTGAGCACCAGACCGAGGTGCGCGCCGGTGCCGTCACCGGGCACCGCGGTGAGCACGCCGGCGACGAGGGCCGGGTAGGTGACGAGCACCTGACGCAGGCCCGGCTGGCGCGGCTCGGCGATGCGGGTGACCGTCAGCAGGTTCGCGATGACCTCGCCGAGCTCGCTGCCGCTCTCGTCGAGCAGCGCGCTCAGCTCCTCGGTCGCGGGCGGCGCGTACTGGATCACGCGGCGCAGGTCGGGATCGGACTCCTTCAGCTGCGCCGCGAACAACGCCAGGTTGGAGCTGAACTCGCGGAACTGGCCGGACGTGTCGTTCAGCGTCTTCAGCACCGGCTGCGAGTCGTCGATCAACGCGGTGGTCTGCGGGAGCGCGTCGGTGGCCGCGTCGGTGAACTCGCCGGTGGTGTCGAGCAGGCGCTGCAGCGGCTCACCGGTGTCGGCGAACGCCGTGCCCAGCTCGTCGACGGTCAGCTTGAGCTTGTCCAGCGGCACCGACTTGACGAGGTCGTCGAGGTTGGACACGAGGTCCTCGACGGGCACCGGGACGTCCACCCGCTTGTCCGCCTCGGAGATCACCGAGCCGGCCTTGAGCACCGGTCCGGCTCCCGAGTCGGGCAGCAGGTCGACGTACTGCTCGCCGATGGCCGACAGGTTGCGCACCTGCGCCGTCACGGCGGACGGGATGGGCGGCGCGGACGTGTCGATGTCCAGCTGCACCGCCACGCCGTCGGCGGTGAGGCTGAGCGGCCCGACCCGGCCGACGCTGACGCCGCGGTAGGTGACGTCGGCGCCGGTGAAGATGCCGCCCGACTTCGACATCTGCATCGTGACCGGGTAGCTCGTGGCGCCGACGATCGCACCGAGGTTGGCGTAGCGGACGCCGGTGTAGACCACCCCGACGACCGCCACGATCAGCAGCGCGAGCAACTGCAGCTTCGTGGTGCGGGTGATCATGCGCCACCTCCGAAGAGCCCGCCGAGACCGCCACCGCTGCGGGGTGCCGGGGTCGGGTCGGGCTGCTCCTCGTCGTCCTGCGGCTTCGCCTTCTGGTCCGGCTGCTGGGCGGACTGCTGGGGCGCCGGGGCGGCGGACTGGCCACCGAGGCCGGGCAGCGCACCCAGCAGCGGCAGCTCCGGTGCGGTCGGGGCGCCCAGCAGCGGCGCCAGCAGCTGCGCGGGGGCCGGCAGCTTGTCCAGCCCGGGCAGGGCCGGGAGGAGGTTGTTGAGGATGTTCGTGAGCAGGTCCCCGAGGTCGAGATCGACGCTCGCGTACAGGTTGGAGAAGTCACCGGCGAAGCCGTCGGTGGCCGCGTCGGTGAACGGCGGGCTGGCGAGCACCTCGAGCGACTTGGGCAGGTCCTGCCCCGACTCGGCGAGCTTCTGCAAGGTCGGGGTCAACGCCTTCAGGTCGGCGAGCAGGTCGTCCCGGCTGCGGTCGATCACGTCGGTCGCGACGCCGGAGAGGCGGTCGAGCGACTGCAGCATGTCGACGAGCTGCTCGCGCTGCGACGACAGCTCCTTGATCCCGGGGGCCAGGTTGTCGAGCGCGTTCTCGATCTTCGGACGGCCGTCGTTCAGGGTGCTGGCGAGCCGGTTGAGCCCGTCGATGGCGCGGGTGATGTCACCCTTGCGGCTGTCGAGGGCCTTGACGAGCGTGTCGAGGTTGGTCAGCAGGGAGCGGATCTCCGGCTCGTTGCCCTTGAGCGCCTTGTTCAGCTCGGTGGCGATCGTCTTGATGTCGCCGACCCCGCCGCCGTTGAGCAGCAGCGACAGCGATCCGAAGACCTCCTCGACCTCCACGGCCCGCCCGGACCGGTCGATCGGGATGGTCGAGCCGTCCGCCAGCGTGCCGGCCGCGCCGGTGTCCGGCGCGCCGAGCTGCACGAACTTCTCGCCGAGCAGGCTGGTGGTGCGCACCCGCGCCACCGCGTTCGCCGGCAGCTTGACGTCGCCGTTGATGTCGACGGTGACCAGGGCGTGCCACGTCTTCGGGTCGAGGGTGACCGACCGGACCGAGCCCACCGACACGTCGGCCACCTTGACCAGCGACTGCGGCACGAGGTCGACGACGTCGGCGAACTCGACGGTGACCCCGTACGGGGCGTCGCCGAGATCGGCGCCACCGGGCAGGTTCACCCCGCGCAGGCCGCTCGTCATGACGCCGCAGCCGGAGGCCAGCGTGACCGCCAGGCCGGCGGCGACCAGCGCCGCCACGCGTCCGTGTCGCGTGCTCATGCCCCGCCCCCGGATCCGTCGTCGGACGAGTCGTCCGCCGGTGGTTGCTCGGACTGGCCAGGTGCCGGTGCGTCCTGACCCGGGCTGGCCGGCGAGGCCGCGCCGTTCGGGCTCGCCGTGGTGGTGCCGGGCGGGTCCTTGGGCAGCGGCATCAGCCCGGGGAACGGCGGCAGCTGGCCGGTCTGCAGGCTCGTGAGGATCTGCTGCAGGCTCGGCAGCTGGTCCGCGAGCGGCAGCTGCTTGCACAGGTCCGAGAGCTTCACCGGAACGTTGGCCACGCCGTCGACGAGCTTGCAGATCGTCAGGAGCGGCGGCTGGGCCAGCTCCTGGAGGTTGGCCCGGGTGTTGAGCGTGCCGGTCGAGGCGTCGTAGGTGTTCGCGAGGTTCGACAGCGCCGACGGGGCGAGATCGAGGATCTCGGTGAGCGCCTTGCGCTGCTCGACGAGCACGCGGGTGACCTCGGTGAGCCGGTCGACGTTGGACTTCAGCGCCGCGCGGTTGTCCCGGATGAAGACGGTGACGTCGTCGAGGGCGGTGGCGAGATCGCGCAGCGCCTCGCCCAGCTCCTCGCGTTGGTCGGCCAGCACACCGCTCACGTCGGCGATGCGCTCGTTGAACTCGCGGACGGTGCTGTCGTTCTCCTTCAGCATCGCGACGAACTTCTGCAGCTCGGTGACGGTGCCGAACAGGTCGTCGCTGGAGCCGGAGAGGGTGCTGCCGAGCGCGCCGAGGTTGCGGATGGTGTCGTTGATCGCCTGGCCGTTGCCGTCGAGGTTCTGGGCGAGGACGTCGAGGGAGTCGTTGAGGACGCCCTTCTTGTTGAGGCCGTCCGGGCCGAGCGCCTTCGAGAGTTCCGTGGCGGTCTTCGTCAGGTCGTCGACGCCGAGCGGCACGGCCGTGCGCTCGATCGGGATGACGGCGCCGTCGGCGAGCTCCGGGCCGCCGGTGTAGGCGGGGAACACCGTCACGTTGCGGCCGGTGACCAGGCTCGGCGACACGACGGCCGCATTGAGCTCCGCGGGCAGCTGCACCTCGGAGTCGGTGACCGTCATGTCGACGCGCACCTTGTCGCCCTCCGGCGTGATCTTGTTGATCGTGCCGATCGTGACGCCCTTCATCTGCACGGCGTTGTCCTCGAACAGCGCCGACGCGTTGGTGAAGTACGCCGTGATGTGGCGGCCGCTACCCAGCCTGCTCAGCTGCCACACACCGGTGGCGACCAGCACGGCGATCACCGCGACCAGCGCGACCACCGTCAGCTGGCGCTTGTCGTTGGCCCAGGAACTCACGAGAGATCACATCCGCCCGGGTTGAGGGGGCCGAGGGACGGGATGGGCAGCAGGCCGCAGATGTAGTTGTCGAACCAGCGGCCGCTGCCGATCGCGTTGTTGAAGACCCGGGCGAACACGGCTTCCTTCTGCAGCAGCAGGGCCAGGTTGTCCTGGTTGCGCTGCAGCACCTCGACGACCTTGTCGAGCGTCTCCAGGGTCGGCCGCAGCTGGTCGCCGTTGTCGGCGACCAGGCCGGACAGCTGCTGGGAGAGGTCGCGGATGCCGGTGATGAGCTTCGCGATCGCGTCCCGGCGCTTCTGCAGCTCACCGAGCAGCAGGTTCCCGTCCGACAGCAGCGACTGGATGTCGTCCTTCCGGTCCGCCAGCGTCGTGGCGACGGTCCGGGTGCCGGCCAGCAGCTTGCGCAGCTGCTCGTCGCGGCTGGCGATCGTGGTGGACAGCCGGGAGAGCCCGTCGAGCGCGCCGCGGATCTCCGGGGCGCTGCCGCGGAAGGTGTCCGACAGCGTCTGCAGGCTCTTCGCGAGCTGGTCGGTGTCGAGGCCCTCGATCGTCTTCGACAACCCGTTGAACGCGTCAACGACGTCGAACGGGGTGACGGTGCGCTGGTCGGTGATGCCGAACGCGGCGTCGGGGTCCTGCTCCCGGTCGCCCTGCGGGTCGAGGGCGAGGTACTTGGCGCCGAGCAGGGTGCGGATCTGGATGGACGCGACCGTGCGGTCGCCCACCCACGCGTCCTGCACCTTGAAGGCGACCTGCACCTGCCCGTCCTTGAGCCCCACCTTGGTGACGCGGCCGACCTCGACCCCGGCGACCGTCACCTGGTCGCCGGACTGCAGGCCGGCGGCGTCGGTGAAGTTGGCCTTGTACGTGGTGCCGCCGCTGAACAGCGCCTTGCCGTTGAACGCGAGCAGCACCACCAGCAGGATCGCCAGCGAGCCGCCGATGGCCAGCGGCACGGGCTTGAGGCGGTGGGTGATCGGATCGCCCTGGGCCATCAGTGGTCACCTCCCACCGCGGGCAGCGGAAGATCCGACTGCGGGTCCTTCAGCTGATCGTCCTGGCCGCCGTTGGTGGAGGCCTTCTTGTTCGGATCGTCATGGCCGTCGCCGTGGCCGTGGCCGCCGTCGCCCTGGCCGCCGTCGCCGTACTCGGCGCCCGGCACCGGCCACGGCGGGCCGATCTCCAGGTCGTTGCCCAGGCCATCCGGATCGGGGCCGCAGCGCGGAGCCCCGAAGAATTCATGCGAGGGGATTGGGAGCGGCGTCGGCCGGGATGATGGGGCTCAGCCCGATCGTGCCGCCGAGACCGCACAGGTAGAAGTTGAACCAGCTGCCGTACGAGCCGGCGCGGGAGATCTTGTTCAGCTTGTACGGCGCGAACTGCAGGTAGTGCTCGATGATCGGCTCGCCCTCGTGGAGCTGGTCGGCGAGGTCGCCGAGCGCGGCGATGTCGGCCTGCAGCGCGGGACGGCCCTCCTCGAGCAGGCTGCTCGTGGTCGCCGCGAGGTCGCCGATCGAGCTGATCGCGTTGCCGATCGGCTCCCGGTCCTCGGCGAGCCCGGCCACGAGCTCCCGCAGCGAGACGATCAGGTCGTTGAGCTGGTCGTTGCGCGAGGTGACGCTGTCGAGCACGCCGTTGAGGTTGTCGATCAGCTCGCCGATGACCTGGTCCTTGTCGGCCAGCGTCTTGGTCAGCGAGGCCGTCGACGTCAGCAGGCTGTCGATCGTGCCGCCCTGGCCCTGCAGCACCTGGATGATCTCGTTGGCCAGCGTGTTGACCTGCTCGGGATCCAGCGCCTGGAACAGCGGCTGGAACCCGTTGAACAGCTCGGTGAGGTTGAGCGGCTTGCGGGTGCACCCCTCGGAGATGACCGCGCCCGCGGCGAGCGTCTGGGCGGCCTGCGGGTCGCAGGGCTGCGCCTCCTGGGAGAGGCCGAGGAAGCGCTGGCCGATCAGGTTCTTGTAGAGCACCGCGGCTCGGGTGGTGGCCGGCAGCCGCAGCGTCGAGTCGATCTCGAAATCGACCCTGGCGATCCGCCGGTCGACGATCTCGATGTCCTTCACGCTGCCGACGATGACGCCGGAGATGCGCACCTCGTCGCCGCGCTGCAGGCCCGTCACGTCCTCGAACCGGGCCGAGTAGACGGCGCGGTCGCCGCTCTGCGCGTTGGCGATCGTGAGGCCGAGGACGGTGGTGGCGAGCATCGTCACCAGCGCGAAGACGAGGAACTTGACCAGTGGCCCAACAGGTACGCGGCTCATGTGGCGGTCACCTCCGCACCGCGGTACAGCGGCCCCACCAAGAACGTGCTCCAGCCGGGCACCGAGCTCGCCGAACGCCCCTGCTGGGCGCCGATCAGCGAGGTGACCACCGCCTGCTCTCCGGGCGAGTTGGGCAGGCCCATGTCGACCGATGCCGGCGAGGCCAGGAAGTTGGCCAGCGGCGTGCCGGCCAGGGGCCCGGGGTCCTTGACCAGGTCCCACGAGTCCTTGCTGGGGTCGTAGGTGCCGTAGGTATCGACGCCGAAGTTCTCCGGATTGCCCTTCGGCTGTTCGGGCGTCGCGGGCGGCGGCGGCGGCACCGAGCCGTCGCGGAATGGGCCATCAGGCGCGTACTGCGGATAGTTCTGGCCGGCGGGTGCCGACGGGTAGCAGCGCGGGCCGCGGTCGTCGGTGAACTCCGGCAAGTCCTCGGGATACTTGTACTTCGCGCGCTTGGGGTTGGTCGGGAGCTCGATCGTCACGTGGATGCCGGGCTTGCCCGCGTTGACCGAGCCGGGCGCGCCGAACACCTCCTCGCCGCGCGGGATCACCGACACCAGGTTCTTGAAGAAGCAGGGGAACTCCGGCGAGTAGAAGGCCAGCGTCTCCAACGTCGGCCGCGACGTGGCGGCGAGCTGGATGATGTTCTCGCCGTTGGCGTCGAGGAAGGCGCGCAGGTCGTCGGAGGCGCCGATGACGGAGCTGTAGACGGCGCGCAGGTTGTCGGCCTGGTCGACGATCGTGTTAGCCGGCACCGTCAGGTCGTCGAGCGCGGAGAGCAGGTCGGGCGCGGTGTCGGCCGCGGTGTCGGAGAGCGTGGCCAGGTCGCGCAGGTCGTCCTGCAGCGCCGGCACCGACGGGGTGATGCCCTCGACCAGCACGTTCAGGCCCACCAGGGTCTGCCCGAGCTGCTCGCCACGGCCCTGCAGGCCCATCGCGACGGCGCCGAGGGTGCCCTTGAGCTTGTCCGGCTGCACCGCGGTGAGCACCGGCTCCAGGTCGTCGAGCGCGGCGTCGACCTCACGGGCGGTGCTGCTGCGGTCCTGGCCGATCACGTCGCCGTCGGCGAGGTGGGTGGTGCTCGGCGTGGCCGGCGGCTCCAGCGAGACGAACTTCTCGCCGAACAGCGTCTTCGGCAGCAGCCGGGCGGTGACGTTCTGCGGGATCTGGTCGATCTTGTCCGCGTCGATGCTCATCAGGATGTCGGCGCCGTCGCCGGTGGAGGTGATCGACGCGACGCGGCCCACGATCAGGCCGCGGACCTTCACGTCGGCCCGCTGGTTGAGCTGGCTGCCCGCGTGGTCCGCCTTGAGCATCACGTTCGCACCGCTGCGGAACGCGCCCGCGTACTGCGCGATCGACAACCCCACCAGCAGCGCGATCACGACGACGAACGCGAGGCCCTGCAGGACCAGTTTGTTGTCCCTCATCCGGCCACGCTCACCGAGGTCGACGTGCCGTAGATGACCAGCGTGAGGAAGAAGTCCAGGATCGCCGTCGACACGATGGAGAGGCGGACCGCGCGACCCACCGCGACCCCCACGCCGGCCGGGCCGCCCTTGGCCCGGTAGCCGTAGTGGCAGTGGATCAGGATGATCACCGAAGCGAACACGACGACCTTCAGGTACGAGTAGAGGATGTCGCTCGGCGGTAGGAACAGGTTGAAGTAGTGGTCGTACGTGCCGCCGGGTAGCCCGTTGATCAGCGTGACGTTGATCCGCGACGCCGCGAAGCTGGCCAGCAGGCCGATCGTGTAGATCGGGATGACCGCGATGATCCCGGCGAGCACCCGCGTGGTGACCAGGTAGGGCACCGACGGCACCGCCATGACCTCGAGCGCGTCGATCTCCTCGGAGATGCGCATGGCGCCCAGCTGGGCGGTGAACCCGGCGCCGAGCGTCGCGGTCAACGCCGCGGCGGCGACCAGGGGCGCGATGTCGCGGGTGTTGAAGTACGCGGTGATGAAGCCGGTGAGCGCCTCGACGCCCAGCGAGTCGAGCGCCCGGAAGCCCTGCAGACCGACCAGCGACCCGACGAACAGCGACAGCGCCGCCATCACGCCGGCCGTGCCGAGGATGACGATCAGCGCGCCGGACCCGAAGCTGACCTCGGCCAGCAGCCGCATGATCTCCTTGGAGTACCGGGTGATCGTGGCCGGGATCCAGGCGATCGCGCGGATGTACAGCGACAGCTGGTCACCCAGCTCCTCGAGCTGGTTGAGGGGGCCCTGCGCGATCTTGCGCGCGCGTCCTGGCGACAACAGCGCCATGCTCAGCTCCCCTTCGGCGGGACGATCTGCAGGTACAGAGCCGTCAGGACGAGGTTGATGAGGAAGACGAGCACGAACGAGATGACGACCGCCTGGTTCACGGCGTCGCCGACGCCCTTCGCGCCCGGCGGCGGGTTGAGGCCGCGGTAGGCCGCCACCACACCGGCGGCGAGCCCGAACAGGACCGCCTTGAACTCGCTCACCAGGATGTCGCTGACCTGCGCGATCGAGGAGAAGCTCGCGATGTACGCGCCCGGCGTGCCGCCCTGCACGATGACGTTGAAGTAGTAGCCGCCCGCCACACCGACGACGGTGGCGAGCCCGTTGAGGATGACCGCGGTGGTGGCCATCGCCAGCACCCGCGGCACCACCAGGCGCTGGATCGGCGAGATGCCCAGCACCTCCATGGCCGCGATCTCCTCGCGGATGGTGCGCGCGCCGAGGTCGGCACAGACCGCGCTGCCGCCCGCACCGGCGATCAGGAGCGCCGTGACGATCGGAGCGGCCTGCTGCACGATCGCGAGCACGGCGCCGGCACCGGTCTGGCTCTGCGCCCCGAACTGGCGCGTGAGCTCCGAGAGCAGCAGCGCGATCGTGGCGCCGAACGGGATCGTGAACAGCGCCGTCGGCAGCGCCGAGACCTTCGTGACGAACCAGGTCTGCTCGATGTACTCGCGCAGCTGGAACGGCGGCTTGAAGGTCATCCGGGCGATCTCGAGGGCAAGCATGAACAGCTGGCCGACCGGGGTTAGCGCCCTGGTGACGATGGTGGGAGCGGTCATGTGGTGTCGTCGCCGTCAGGTCCGCGGGTGGTGGCGGCCGAGATCGGACTGGGGATCGCCCTGCCCGGGGTCCTTGGTGAAGAACTGCTCGGTGGGGTTGTTGTCGGGCAGCTGCCGGGTACGCGCGTTGCCGGACCTCGCCGCGTTGCGCGCGACCTCCTCGCGGCTGGTACGGATCGCGTCCTGGGCGGCCTGCGGGAGCGTGTGCATCATGTCGTCGACCCGCTGCTCGCGACGGCCGACCGCGCGGCGCTCCGGCATGCCGGCGGTGGCCTCCAGCTGCGGCTTGAGCGGGGGCAGGCCGGACAGCTCGCCCTCCATCTCGGCCATCTCGCGCTCGGCCTGGGCGGTGTCCTTCTCCTCCGACATGCCGATCGGGCCCTGCCGGCGCCCGTTGAGGAACTGGCTCACGACCGGGTCGTCCGAGGTCAGCAGCACCTCGCGGGGGCCGAACATCGCCAGGTGCTTGCGGTAGAGCATCCCGATGTTGTCCGGCACCGTCTGCGCGGTGTTGATGTCGTGGGTGACGATGAGGAACGTCGCGTCGGTCTGCGCGTTCAGGTCGATGATCAGCTGGTTCAGGTAGGCGGTGCGCACCGGATCCAGACCGGAGTCGGGCTCGTCGAACAGGATGATCTCGGGATCGAGCACCATCGCCCGCGCGAGGCCGGCCCGCTTGCGCATACCGCCGGAGATCTCACCGGGCAGCTTCCGCTCGTCGCCCGTCAGACCCACCAGGGCCATCTTCTCGGCCACGATGTCCTTGATCGCGGGCTCGGACATCTTCGTGTGCTCGCGCAACGGGAAAGCGATGTTGTCGAACAGGTTCATCGAGCCGAACAGCGCGCCGTCCTGGAACAGCACGCCGAACAGCTTGCGCAGCTCGTAGAGCTTCGCCTCGCTGCACCGCACCAGGTCGGTGTCGTGGATGACGATCGAGCCCTGCTCCGGCTTCAACAGCCCGATCAGCGACTTCAGGAACACCGACTTGCCAGTACCTGACGGACCGAGCAACACGCTGACCTCGCCAGGAGGCAACGTCAGGGTCACGTCGGACCAGATGTTCGCCCGACCGAAGGACTTGGTCAGCCCCTCGACCTTGACTTCGACACCCACCGACGGCCTCCCTCATTGGATCGTGGGGCCACCGCCGGCGCGACACACCGGGGAGCAGGCGGCCGACGGCCCACAACCGCCCAACGACTTCCGGTGAGGCGGGTTACTCATCAGTTAGACGCCAGCCTCATATTGCTCCGAACGGACGGTTCTGCAGGGGCCGACCGTAGGTCAGCCGTCGGCGAAACAGCCCTGACCGGCACTGATTGCACACATTCGTCAGGATTCGGACACGACCGGGTGACCGTCGCCGCGGCGACCGACGTGCCCGAGGACGAGTGCGTGGTAGTCGTCGAGCAGCCTCCGCAACAGTTCCGGATCGGGTGGGTGATGGATCTGCTGGAACCCCACGAGCATGGACTGCCCGAACGAGGCCAGCCGCGCCGCGACCGCCCGATCGGGTATCGCCCCGGCGAGCACGTCCGCGAGCGCGGCGAGCCGGTGCGCGTCGATCCGGCGCAGCGCGACGGCGACGTCGGGGTCCAGCGCCGCCCAGCTGCGGATCGCGGCCTCCGCGGCGTGCGGCAACGTCACCGCGAGGCGCTTCAGCACGTCCAGCCGCTCGACGGGATCGTCGGTGGTCGATTGGGTGAGCGCGACGATCCGGGCGGTCTGCTCGGTCTCCCAGAACTCCAGCAGCCCGCGCACGAAGCCCGACCAGCCGTCGAAGTGGTGGTAGAACGAGCCGCTGGTGACCCCCAGCGCCGCGCACAGCGTGCCGATCTTCAGCTCGGCGGGCCCGCGGTCGGCCAGCAGGTCCATGGCGGTCGTGAAGTACTGGGCGGGCCCGACCTGGACCCCCGTGCGACGCGGCATCAGAACAGCTTCCTCAGGAGTCTCTCCGCGAGAGCTCCGTACGGCGGGTAGACGAACCCCGGATCCGGGCGGGTGGACTTCACCAGCACCGCCCTGCGGTGGCTGAACGCCTCGAAGCCGAACCGCCCGTGGTAGGCGCCCATGCCGCTGCGGCCGACGCCGCCGAACGGCAGCTGCGGCACCAGCACGTGGAACATCAGGTGGTTCACGACGGTGGCGCCGCAGCTGATCTCCCGGGTCACCCGCTCGGCGACCTGCTTGGACCGGGTGAACACGTAGGTGGCCAGCGGCTTGGGCCCGGAGTTGACGTGCGCGATCGCCGCGTCGACCGACTCCACCGTGATCACCGGCAGGATCGGCCCGAAGATCTCCTCGCGCATCAGCCGCGACGACGGATCGGGATCGACCACGACCGTCGGCTCCCCCAGCCGGTCCGCCGGGTCGAACCGGCCGCCCGCCACGATCGTGCCGCCGCAGCCGTCGAGCAGCCCGGCCAACCGGCGGGCCTGCCGCTCGTCGACGATCCGCAGCCCGCCAGTGGCGCCGCCGCGGAACTTCTTCGTGGCCGCGACGATGCGCTCCACCAGCTCGTCGCGGACCGAGGCCTCGACGAGCAGGTAGTCCGGCGCGATGCAGGTCTGGCCGGAGTTCATGAGCTTGGTCCAGGCGATCCGCCGGGCCGCGACGACGACGTCGGCGTCCGCGGCGACGATCACCGGGCTCTTGCCGCCCAGCTCCAGGGTGACCGGGGTGAGGTGCGGTGCGGCCGCGGCCATCACCTTGGCGCCGACCTCGGGGCTGCCGGTGAAGAACGCGTGGTCGAGACCCTGGGCGAGCAGCGCCTGCGTCTCGACCGGCCCGCCGGCGACCACGGTGACCGCCGCCGGGTCGAGGTAGACCGGCAGCAGCCGGGCCAGCAGGTCGGCCACGGCCGGCGCGTGCTCCGACGGCTTGACGACCGCGCAGTTGCCGGCCGCCAGCGCCGCGATCAGCGGCGCGAGCGTCAGGTAGACGGGGTAGTTCCACGGCCCGATGATCAGCACCACGCCGAGCGGCTCGTACTCGTAGCGCGCACGGCCGGGACGCACCGACAGCGGCAACCCCACCCGGCGGGGCCGCGCCCAGGCTGACAGGTGCTTGCGCGCGTAGGCGGACTCGGCGACGGTCGGGGCCACGTCCGCGAGCCACGCGTCGACGGCAGGACGGCCGAGGTCGGCGGCCAGCGCGGCGGCGAACTCCGACTCGCGTTCCGAGCACATGCGCTCGATCCCCTCGAGCTGCGCGGTGCGCCAGGCCAGGTCCCGGGTGCGGCCGGCGCGGAAGGTGGCGCGCAGCGCGTCGACGACGGCGGGCGCGTCGAGATCGGCAGGTTCAGGCTCAGCTGCCTCGGTTGGGGCTGCAGTCATCGTCGACTCCGTCCGATCGTGGAACATCGGCCATCTTTACCCGCCCCGGGCCTCCTACGTTGGCCCTTCCATCCCCTGGCAATAACGTAATCTATGTTATGTTCCGCCGGCAAGGTCAGCGCTGACTCGACGGGGAGTTTCCATGACCGGATTCAGAGGCGAGGACGAGCTCTACCGCTACGTCGGGGGCATCTTCGAGACCGCACTCGCCGATCCCGAACTGCGACCCAAGCTCCAGAAGACCGGCATGATCCTGCACAGCCGGTGCAGCGAACCGGACTGCTCGCTGGTGATCGACCTGCCGGCCGCGGTCGTCTACAAGGGCTCCGACCCGGCCGCGCCGCAGCCGTCGGCCACGATGTCGATGAGCACCACCACCGCCAACGCGTACTGGCAGGGCAAGGTCAACCTGCCGTTCGCGATGGCCAAGGGCACCGTCAAGGTCGAGGGCAGCGTCACCCGGCTCGTGCAGCTCGCGCCGCTGTCGAAGCGCCTGTTCCCGGTCTACGTGGAGCGGCTGCGCGCCGACGGCCGCGACGACCTGGTGCTGTCATGACGCGCACCCACGACGCCGTCGACATCTCCAGCCACACCTTCTGGTCGCTGCCGCCCGACGAGCGCGAGCCCGTCTTCGCGCAGCTGCGCGACGAGCGGCCGCTGTCGTGGCACCGGCCGGCCGAGACCGAGCTGCTGCCCGACGAGGACGACCCGGGCTTCTGGGCGCTCGTCACGCACGCCGACATCGTCGCCGTCAGCCGCGACGCGCAGACCTGGGGCTCCGGGATGCAGTACGGCGGGGTGATGCTGGAGAACGTCCCCGAGGACATGCTCGAGGCCGCGCACTCCATCCTCTCCATGGATGCGCCGCGCCACGCCAAGCAGCGCAAGGTGATCGCCTCCGTGTTCACGCCCCGGCGCGTGCGCACCATCGAGGAGCAGATCCGCGCCCAGGCCCGCGGGATCGTCGACGACCTGGTCGCGAGCGGCACCGGCGAGGTCGACCTCGTCGACCGGGTCTCCAGCAGGCTGCCCATGTGGACGATCTCGGAGATGATCGGGATCGACGAGCCGGACCGGGAACGCGTCGCGCGCGCCGCCAACGCGATGGTGTCGTGGAACGACCCCGAGTTCATCGGTGAAGGCGATCCCATGGGCGTGCTGCTCGAGGGACTGATGACCCTGCACCAGGCCTCCTTCGCGCTGGCCGACGCGCGGCGGCGCCGGCCGGCCGACGACCTCATGACCGCGCTCGTGCAGGCCGAGGTCGAGGGCGTGCAGCTCACCGACGAGGACATCGCCTCGTTCTTCGTGCTGCTCTGCGTAGCGGGCAACGACACCACGCGCCAGACCACCAGCCACGCCGCGCTCGCCCTCGACCGCCATCCCGACCAGAAGGCCCTGCTCCTGCAGGACTTCGGCGGGCGCATCGGCACCGCCGTGGAGGAGTTCGTGCGCTGGGCCAGCCCCGTGCTGACCTTCCGCCGCACCGCCCGGCACGACACCGAGATCCGCGGGCAGCGCATCGCGGAGGGCGAGAAGGCCGTCATGTTCTACCTGTCGGGCAACCGCGATCCGGCGGTGTTCGCGCGGCCGGAGCAGTTCGACGTCACCCGCGATCCCAACCCGCACGTCGGGTTCGGTGGTGGCGGACCGCACTTCTGCCTGGGCAGCCACCTCGCCCGCATGCAGCTGCGGTCGATCTTCGACGAGCTGCTGCACCGCCTGCCCGACCTCAGTGTGGGTGAACCCGAGTGGTTGGCCGGTAACTTCATCAACGGCATCAAGCGGCTGCCGGTGAACCTAGGGGAGGCCCGATGAAGCTCGGTCTTGCGCTCGGATACTGGAGTGCGGGCCCGCCGCCCGGCACCGACGAGCTCGTCGACACCGCGGAGGACCTCGGCTTCGACTCCGTGTGGACGGCCGAGGCGTACGGATCCGACGCGTTCACGCCGCTCGCCTGGTACGGCGCCCGCACCCGGCGGATCCGCCTCGGCACGTCCGTCGCCCAGATGTCGGCGCGCACCCCGACCGCCACCGCGATGGCGGCGATGACGCTCGACCACCTGTCCGGCGGACGGGTGGTGCTGGGCATCGGCGCGTCCGGGCCACAGGTCGTCGAGGGCTGGTACGGGCAGCCGTACCCGAAGCCGCTGGCCCGCACCCGCGAGTACATGCAGATCCTGCGGTCCACGATCGCGCGCGAACGCGTCACGGCCGCCGGGCCGCACTACCCCATCCCGTACAGCGGCGGCACCGGGCTGGGCAAGCCGCTGCGCTCCACGATCCATCCGCTGCGCACCGACCTGCCGATCCTGCTCGCCGCCGAAGGCCCGAAGAACGTCGCGCTCGCCGCCGAGATCGCCGACGGCTGGCAGCCGATGTTCTACGCGCCCCGCCACGACGCGCACTACCGCGCCGCGCTCGACGAGGGTTTCGCGAAGCGCGGCGGCCGGCCGGCCGACTTCGAGGTCGTCAACATGGTGCAACTCATCGTCGACGACGACGTGGAAGCTGCGGCGAACCAGGCCCGCCCGATGCTCGCGCTGTACATCGGCGGCATGGGCGCCAAGGGCGCCAACTTCCACTACGACGTGTTCGCGCGCATGGGCTACGAGGACGCCTGCGCGAAGATCCAGGAGCTCTACCTCGGCGGCCGCAAGGAGGAAGCAGCCGCGGCCGTGCCGCTCGAGCTGGTGGAGCAGGTGGCGCTCGTCGGCCCGAAGGTGAAGATCGCGGAGGAGCTGCCGGCGTGGCGCGACTCCCTCGTCACGACGCTGGTGGTCAGCGGCACCCCGGACATGCTCCGGCTGGCCGCGGACCTGCTCGGATAGGCCCGTACGGCTATACCCCGAGCCGCGCGAGCAGGTTGCTCGTGTACGAGTCGAGCCGCGCCGCGTCCGCCGGGTCGAGCGTCGGGTAGGTGAGTGGCAGCTCGGTGCCGCGGTCGACGGCGGTCAGCGGCGCCGGCGGCGGGTCGTCGATCCACTCGACGATCGGGCGCACCGACTCCGCGACCGGTTTCGCCGCCAACCGGGCGAGCGTCTTGAGCAGCCCGCGCACCACCGGGTTCGGGTGGCCGTCCAGCCCGCTGCGGGTGAACCCCGGGTGGTAGAGCACATAGCGGGCGCGTCCGTTGCGGGCGGCGTGGGCCACGCCCAGCAGGTCGATCGCGCGGCCGGCCTGCATCTGCGCCTTGATCATGCCGTAGCCGGTCCCCAGCTGCGGATCGTCCCAGTGGACCGCGCCGACCTTCGCGCCGACGCCGGCGACGTTGACGATCACAGGTCTCGCCGCGGCGTCGAGCTGTGGCGCCAGCAGCTCGCCCAGCAGGTAGCGGCTCAGGTAGTAGAGGGCGAAGGTGTACTCCAGGCCGTCCGGGGTCTCGCGGCGGACGTGCTGCAGGCGGTTCGCGAACAGGGCGAGCGCGTCGACCGGTCCGCCGATCTCCGCGGCCACCCTGCGGACCTCCGCGACCGAGGACAGATCGGCGGCCAGGAACGTCGCACCGGGCACGGTCGCGGCCTTGGCGGGGTCGGACCCGATCACGGTGACGTGATCGCCGCGGGCGATGCGGGCCAGCGCCGTGGCCCGACCCATCCCGCTCGTCCCTCCGGCGATCACTACGGACTTCGGCACGTCTCCTCCTACCCTTGGGGGTGCGTGACCATCGTCGGAGGAAGCCGGCGGCCCCGGAAGAAGGCAGTTCGATGTCCGCTACGAACACCCGTGTGCCCTCCGTGCTCGCCCACGACCTCCCCCGCCCCGTGCCGGCGGCGGAGCTCGCGGCGTGCCCGGTGACCGAGGTGTTCCGCCGCGTCGGGGACCGCTGGAGCATGCTGCTGGTGATCGTCCTGGGCGGCCGCCCGCATCGCTACAACGAGCTGCACCGGGCCGTCGAGGGCATCAGCCAGCGCATGCTCACCCGCACCCTGCGCACCCTGGAGAGCGACGGGCTGGTGCAGCGGGAGGTGTTCCCGACCGTGCCGCCGAGCGTCGAGTACAGCCTCACGCCGTTGGGCGCGAGCCTGCTCGGTCCGCTGTCGACGCTGGCCGACTGGGCGGTGGAGCACGCCGACGCGTTCCACGCGCCGTCCCAGTGACCCGCGTGTTCGCTGCCGGCAAACACCGTCGCCCCTCGGCGAACCCGCAGGTCAGAGGCTTGTTCCGGCCCTAGCCTCACGGCCATGTACCTGCCCACGTTCCTGGAACGCACCCCGTACGGCGAACGCGAGACCAACCCGTACTCGATGCTGTTCGACGGTCGCATCGTGATCATCGACCGGCCCGTCGACGACACCACGTCGAACGCCGTCGTCGCGCAGCTGCTCTGTCTGGAGGGCATGGACCCGGACAACCCGATCGAGCTCTACGTCAACGCCGCCGGCGGCACGCTCGCCGCCACCGCGGCGGTCTACGACACGATCCAGTACGTCCGCTGCCCCGTGTACACGACCTGCCTCGGGTACATCGAGACGCCCGGCGCGCTGCTCGTCGCGGCCGGGGAGCCCGGCCACCGAGCGATGGTGCCGCACGCCCGCGCCGTGCTGCACCAGCCGACGATCGATCCGGTGCGGGGCACGCTGCCCGATCTCGACCGGCGGGCCACCGAGGTGACCCGCATGCGCACGTTCGTCGAGGAGACGTTGGCCCGCCACACCCGTCGCGACGTCGACCAGGTGCACGCCGACATCGACCGCGAGCTGCACCTCGGCGCCGACGACGCCCTCGCGTACGGCCTCGTCGACGCTGTGGTCCCCAGCCGCAAGCGGCGCTAGGAGACCGCCGCCAGCTCCGCCTGGTCCTCGGCGTGGAACTTCTCCTCGAGGAGCTCCGGGCTGGCGTCGCGGTCGATGTCGAACAGGTTCGCCCCGCGCGCCGACTCGATCGCGCCCAGCCGCCGGCCGACCTTGTCCATCGCGTACTCGGCCATGTCGTTGATGTCGATGCCGAACGGGCGCTCCTCGCCGTCGCGCCCGCCGACCACCACACCCATCGCCGGCACGAGCAGTTCCTGCATGCGCTCGTCGACGACGTCCCACATGGCGTCGTCGGCGGCGACGTGACGGCGGCAGGTGAACGTGCCCCACGCCATGTGGCGGCGCTCGTCGTCACCGATGCGCTTGATCACCTGCTGCATGCCGGGCAGGATCCCGCGGCTCGCGCACACCTTCGACCAGGCGAAGTACCCGGTCAGCGCCAGCGTGCCCTCGACGATGTGGTTGTACGTGACCGACGCGCGGATCTGGTTGCGCGGTGACGGGTCCGCCCCCAGCGCGTAGAGGCTCTCCGGCAGGTGCTGGGTGAAGATCTCCATGTACGCCGGGTTCTCCTCCACGTGCTCGTGGAGGTCCTCGGTCAGCCCGACCGCGTCGAACCAGCGCCGGAAGGCCTCGGTGTGCTTGGCCTCCTCGAACACGAACTGCGTCAGGTACATCTCGTCGGCGAACCGGCCCTCCGCCGCCATCGCCGCGACGAACGGCTGCAGGTCCTGCGTGACCGACTCCTCGCCCGCCATGAACTGAGCCGCGAGCGTGCACGTCCACCAGCGCTCGAGATCGGTCATCGCGGCGACGTCCTCGGCGTCCTGCGTGAAGTCGATGTCGGCCGGGTTCCAGTGCTTGGCGTTGCCCTTGGTGAACAGCCGCATCGGGAACGAGTCGAAGTTCAACCCGCCCTTGCTCAGCGTCGCGAAACCGGTGCGCTTGCCGTGGGCGATGGTGGGCTTGCCGGACATCGATGTCCTCCCCGTCGGTTCGAGCGTCAGTAGCGGATCAGGCCTCGGATGTTGCGGCCCTCCCGCATGTCCTCGTATCCCTGGTTGACCTGCTCGATCGTGTACTCGCGGGTGATCAGCTCCTCGAGCTTGAGCTGGCCGAGGTTGGCCATCTCCAGCAGGCGGGGCACGTCGTGCTGACCGTTGGAGCTGCCGAACAGCGCCCCGCGGACCTGCTTCTCGTAGAGGGTGAGATCGAGCAGCGAGATGCTGGCGGTGTCCTGCTCGGCGCGCGCCAGCGCGGTGATCACCACCCGGCCCTTCTTGCCCACGAGCTGCAGCGCGGACTGCAGGTCGTCGCCCTCCGCCACCCCGGTGGTCACGATCGCGGCGTCGGCGAGCTGCCCGCGCGTGATCCCCGAGACCAGGTCCCACGCCTCGTCCATGCTGGCGGCGACGTGCGTGGCGCCCAGTTCGAGCGCCTTCTGCCGCTTGAACTCCACCGGGTCGACGGCCACGACGTAGCGGCAGCCCGCCACCTTGGCGCCCTGCACCGCGTTGGCGCCGATGCCGCCGATGCCGATCACCACGGCGGTGTCGCCTGCCCGCAGTTCGGCGGTGCGCACCGCCGAGCCGAATCCCGTCGTCACACCGCAGCCGACCAGCGCCGCCAGGTGCAGCGGGAAGCCCTCGTCGATCTTCACGACCGACTTCACCGGCACCACCGTGTGCTTGGCGAACGTGCCGAGCAGGCACATCTGACCGATGTCCTCACCGCGGGCGTGGAAGCGGTAGGTGCCGTCGAGCTGGGGGCCGAGCGTGGCGCCGGCCCCGTCGTTGCAGAGGTTGGACCAGCCGCGCGCGCAGTAGCTGCAGCGCCCGCACGCGGGCAGGAACGTCATCACGACCGGATCGCCGACCGCGACGTCGGTGACGCCCGCGCCGATCTCGAGGACCCGCCCGGCCCCCTCGTGGCCGCCCACCATCGGGTACGCGACGGGCAGGTCGCCCGTCACGAGGTGCTCGTCGGAGTGGCACAGCCCGCTGGCCGCGAGCTCCACCAGCACCTCACCGGCGGCCGGTCCGTCGAGCTCGACCTCCTCGACCTCCCACTTGCCACCCATCTCCCAGAGCACCGCTGCCGTGGTCTTCATGGGCTCAGCATGACCCGGATCACGCGGCGGCACACCGGCCCGGCCGTTCCGCCGGTGGCCCGCCGGTGCCACACCACCCCATGGGGTTACGCGGGGAGGGTGACGGTCTCCCGGTACGCGCGGCAGTTCTCCAGCCCGTCGCGGGCGCGACAGGTCAGCAGGTGCTCGAGGTAGCTGCGCGCCGCGGTGAGGCGGGCCATCTGCTCGTCGACCTCCGCGAGGTGCTCGGTGACGGTGCCGCGCCAGTCGCTGCCGCGGGCACCGAGCAGCTCCGCGATCTGGTCGAGGCTCAACAGCCCCGTCGACCGCCACGACTTGATCAGGGCGATGCGGTAGAGCGCGTCGACGTCGTAGTAGCGGCGGCCCGCGACGCGGTGCGGATTCAGCAGCCCCCGCCGTTCCCAGTAGTGCAGCGTCGAGAGCGGCAGATCGAAGAAGTCGACCACGGTGCCGACGGGTGTCAGGTCGTCCACCAGCACATTTGACCTCAACCACGGTTGAAGAAGCAAGGTTCGCCTTACTCGCTGGATCAGGAAGGCGGAACGGTGGACGAGAACGGGGCAGGGACGGTCACCGCGCTCGGCAGGGCGCTTCGGACGGGCGTCGTGACGAGTACGGAGCTGGTGGCGGAGGCGCTGGCCGCTGCGCAGCGGCACGCCGGGCTGGGGGTGTTCGTCGAGGTCTTCGCGGCGCAGGCGATCTCCGCGGCCCGCGCCGCCGACCGCGAGCTGGCGGCGGGCCGGGATCGCGGCCCACTGCACGGCATCCCGCTCGCGGTGAAGGACGTGATCGCGACCCGCGAGGCCCCGACCACCGCGGGGAGCTCGGTGCCCGCGGCCGGACTGCCCGCCGGCCGGGACGCGGCGGTCGTGCATCGGGCCCGCACCGGCGGCGCGATCGTGCTGGGCAAGACGTCGACGACGGAGCTGGGCTGCGGCCTCCCCGACCCCGATGCCGACCGCCCCTTGCCGCAGAACCCGTGGGACACCGATCGCTGGGCGGGCGGATCGAGCTCGGGCAGCGCCGCCGGAGTGGCGGCCGGGATGTTCCCCGTCGCCCTCGGCGGTGACTCGGCGGGCAGCATCCGCGTGCCGGCCGCCTTCTGCGGCGTGACGGGGCTGGCGCCGACGTTCGGCCTGGTCACGGCAGCGGGGTGCGTGCCGCTCGGGCCCAGCGTGGACCGGATCGGCCCCCTGGCCCGCACGGCCACCGACTGCGCCGCGGTGTTGCCGGTGCTCACGGGCTCCGCGCTGCCGAACCGGCCGCTGCCGCGCGAGCTGCGGATCGGGGTCGTGCGTGCGACGGGCGCCGCGGTGGAGCGGGCGCTGGACGTGCTGGCGGGCCTCGGCGCGCGGCTCGTCGAGGTCGAGCTGCCGCACGAGCAGCAGGTCGTCGCCGCGACGATGGTGACGATCTACTGCGAGGGACTGGCGCACCACCGCCCGTCCCTGGTCCGGCACTGGGACGACCACCTCGTCTCCACGCGCGGGCTGCTCGCCCGCGGCGCGCTCGTCTCCGGCGCGGACTACGTGCGGGCGCAGGAGCTCCGCGAGGTCGCACGGCGGGCGCTCGCCGCTCTGTTCACCGACGTCGACGTGGTCGTGACACCGACCGCGTCGATCGGGGCGCCCCGGTTCGCCGACGTCGCCGACCGGACGGGACAGCAGAACCCTGCGGTGTTCGGCCATCTCCACACGCCCTACTGGAACGGCGTCGGGAACCCGGTGCTGGCCGTGCCCATCGGGCCCGGCGACGACGGGCTGCCGCGCTCACTGCAGATCGCCGGGCCGGTGGGCGGAGACGGGCTGGTGCTGCAGGTCGGCGCGCTGTTCCAGGACTACACGGACTGGCACACCCGGCGACCGCCGACGGACCGGGCGGAGGTGGCGTGATGGGCGACCTCCCCGATCCCGCGGTGATCGCGGCGATGCTGGCCGCCGCGCAGCTTCCGGCCGGGCCCGTCGACATCGCCGCAGCCGTCCATGCGTACGCGGACCTGCGCGCCGCCTGCGATGCCCTGCTCGACGGCGAGGAAGGACCGCAGCTGTGGTGACCACGATGACCCGACAGGCCCGTTCCACGTGGGTGCTGGTGCTGGCCTGCGCGGTGACGTTCGTCGTCATCATGGACGCGACGATCGTGTCCGTCGCGCTGCCCGACATCCGCGCCGAGGTCGGTTTCTCGCCTGCGACGCTGCCGTGGGTCGTGAACGCCTACACGCTGGCCTTCGCGGGCTTCCTGCTGTTGGGCGGCCGGGTCGCCGACGTCGCCGGGCGCCGCCCGACGCTGATCGCGGGCACGGTCGTGTTCACGGTCTTCCGCAGCGTCGCCGGTCTGACCGACGACCCGGCCGTGCTGCTGGTGGCCCGCACGGTGCAGGGCATCGGCGGGGCACTGCTGATCCCGGTGACACTGGCGCTGATCACCACCACGTTCACCGATCCGGCCGCACGGGTGCGAGCACTGGGCACGTGGAGCGCGGTCGGCGGAATCGGCGCGGCGCTCGGGCCGGTCATCGGCGGCCTGCTCATCGACTGGGTGGGCTGGCGGTGGGTGTTCCACGTGACCGTGCCGGTCGGCGTCGCGGTCGTCGTGTGCGCCGCGCTCGTGCTGCCCCGCACCCCGCCCCGGGTGCCCCATCCGCGGCTCGATCTCGTCGGCGCGATGCTGGGGACGGTCGGACTGCTGGGCGTGATCTTCTCGATCATGCGCTCGGCGGCCTCGTCGTGGACAGCGCCGGAAGTGTGGGGGCCGCTGCTGGCCGGCATCCTGCTGGTCGGGGTGTTCCTGCTGCACCAGGCCCGCACCTCCGAGCCGCTCATGCCGCTCGACCTGTTCCACGAGCGCGCCGTGAGCTCGGCCAACACGGTCATGTTCCTGCTGGGGTTGGGATTCTTCGCGAGCCCGGTACTGATCTCGCTCTACCTGCAGGACGTACTCTCGGCTGGGCGCCGCTGCTCGCCGGGCTCGGCTACCTGCCCGTCGGCGTGGCGATGGTCGCCGGTGCCCGTGTCGCCGGCGCACTCACCGTTCGTTTCGGGACGCGGGTCGCAGCAGCGGGATTCGCCGCCCTCGGGGCCGTCGGGCTGGCCGCGACGGCGATCGCGCTGGCCGTCGACGGCTCGTTCGCCGCATTCATCGGGCCGGTCATGCTGTTCGGCTTCGGCACGGCGGCGAGCTTCACGCCCGTCACGGTCGCCGCGACGGCCGTGGCGCCCGACCGGGCCGGGCTGGCCGCGGGCGTGCTCAACACCGTCCGCCAGACCAGCGGGGCGATCGGGCTGGCCGCGCTGACCACGCTGGCCGCGGCGGCATCACACGGCCCCGGTCCGGCCGGTGGATACACCGCCACCGGCTACACCGTGGCGTTCGCGGCGTGCGCGGCCTGTCTCGTCGTCGCCACCGTCGTCGCGGCGTGCGCGATGCCGGGCCGCGCGACATGACGGCCGTCATCGTCATCCGTGCGCACTGCAGCCGATCCGATGACCCGCGGTACTGCTCACCCATGCCCGCACTGGGCCACCCTGGACACCATGAACCCCGAAGTCGACGTCCCGCCCCCGAGCGCGTCGGTCCCGGCCGGCCCACCCGCAGTGCCGTACCACCGGGTCCTCGCCGGCGAGCAGCGGCGGATCGGACGGGGCATCGCGGCGCTCGTGCTGCTGATGGTCGGGCTGTTCCTCTTCGGCACCGTCATCGGACTGCTCGGCACGAGCCTCGA
The DNA here is from genome assembly GCA_963727745.1 of uncultured Actinomycetota bacterium. Lineage (GTDB taxonomy): Bacteria > Actinomycetota > Actinomycetes > Mycobacteriales > Pseudonocardiaceae > Pseudonocardia. Next base: position 438,080 of record CAVSHL010000013.1, on the reverse strand, counting down.
CGCGGCGCTCGGTCGGGACAGCCTCGCGGGTGGCGGCGGCGGCGGCTTCACCCCGGTGTTCCAGGCCGCGAACCTCGTCGCGATCGCCCTGCTCGTCCCGTGGAGCATGCTCGTGCAGCGCTGGCTGTACGGCGTGCCCGGGGCGTCGCTGCACTCGGTCCGATCGCTCTTCCGGCTCGACGTGTTCGCCAGGGCGCTGCTGGTCATCGGCCCGGTCTGGGTGGTCTACACCGTCGTCTTCTTCGTGCTGTCCCCCGGAGTGGAAGCACCGTGGAAGCTGTCCGACCTGCTCTGGCTGTTCCTCGTCGTGCTCCTGCTGACGCCCCTGCAGGCGGCCGGCGAGGAGTACGGCCTGCGCGGGCTCGCGTTCCGGGTCGCCGCGAGCTGGGGCCGCGGTCCGCGGGTGGCGCTCGGCATCGGTGTCGCCGTCTCGAGCCTGCTGTTCGCCGCCATCCACTTCTCGACCGATCCGTGGCTCAACCTCTACTACCTCACCTTCGGCGCCACCCTCGCCCTCATCGCGTGGCGGACCGGTGGGCTGGAGACCGGCGTGGTCATCCACGCGCTCAACAACACGCTCGTGTTCCTCCTCGCGCTGGTCGCGCACGCCGACCTCAGCGACGCGTTCGACCGCCAGGCAGGCGTCGGATCGATCATCATGCTCATCCCGTGCGCACTGCTCGCGGCGGTCACCGCCGTGGTGTGGCTGCGCACGCGGCGGACGGGCCCGGCGCTGACCCCCGTCAGCTGACCGCGGGCGGGACGGCGAGCTCCAGGTGCGCCGTCAGGCCACCGCCGGCACGCGGTCGGAGGACGAGCTCACCCTGCATCGCCTCCACCAGCGTCTCGACGATCCACAGCCCGAGCCCCGCGGTACCGCGGCGCTCCCCCAGTGCCACACCCTTGGCCGTGACGAGGCCTTCCTGGCCAGGCGGAAGGCCCGGCCCGCGGTCGCGCACCTCGACGACGAGCACGCCGTCGACGTAGCGCAGGTCGAGCTCGACCGGTGCGTCGCCGGAGTGGCGGGCAGCGTTCTCGACGAGGTTGGTGAGCAGCCGGCGCAGCCGCTGCGGATCGGTGCGCACCGCCGCTTCCGCGGGTTCGACGTGCGCCGCGCGGCGGGCCGGGGCCACGCCGGCCGCGTCCAGGACGGCCACGGCGAGCTCCGCGAGCCGAACGGGCCGCTCGCGCACCCGTCCGATCGGGCTGCCGCTGCTGACGGCGACGTCGGCGAGCCCGTCGAGCATGTCGCGGAGGTGGACGGCGTGGTCGGCGAGCAGCGCGACAGCCGCGCGTCGAGCGGTCTCGGAGAGCCGGTCCGCGGCGAGATCGGCCGACAACGCGGTCAGTGAGGCGACGGGGGTGCGGAACTCGTGCAGCACCACGCGCACGCCGTCCATGCGGGCCTGCTGTGCCTGTGAGAGCCGTTCTCGCAGGTCCCGCTCCTCGACGAGCGCCTCGTGTTCGGCGGCCGCCCGGGCCCGCGCCCCGGCGGCGGCCTCCAGTTGCCGCTCCAGCATCTTCACGAGCACGCCGACGAGCACGGCGGCAGCGACGAGGTAACCGGTCCACCAGGCGCCCGCGAGCCAGGCGTCGGCGATCCGCTTGCCGGGGTCGGCGCCGAGCACCGCGGCCACGGTGAAACCGATGCCGACGGTGAGGGCCGCGAGCCGACCGAGCACGGCACCGCCGCGGACCGCCGCCGCGATCACCACCAGCGGCAGCACCGTGACCATGATGCTGTCGGCGCCGCCCGTGAGCCCGCAGGCGACCAGCGCCAGCACGGCGTCGACCGCGGTCGCCACGGCCGGCCGGAGCAGCCGGCGGCCGCGCCCCTCGGCCACCGCGAGCACCAGCGCGTAGCAGAACGTGGCGACGACGAGCGTCACGACGATCCCGATGTGGCCCCGCGCCAGTTCCGGGCCGATCAGCACGGCGAACCCGACGGACAGCACGACGAGCAGCCGGATGACGACGGCCGGCCGGTCCTCGATGGACTGGAGAGCGGTCCGGTCCTCGGTGGTCATGCGGGAGAAACTAACCTCACGTGGTGCGGGACGGCCGATACGCCGTGGTCATCGTCGACGATCACGCCCTCTTCTCGCAGGGTCTCGCCCTGCTGCTGGAGTCACGCGCCGGCGACACGTTCACGGTCGCCGGGTCGACCACCGCGGGCGAGCAGGCCGTCGCACTGGTCGGCCGGGAGGCCGCCGACATCGCGATCGTCGATCTGGCGCTGCCACCGCTCGGCGGGGTGGAGACGATCCGCCGGATCGTCGCGGCGTACCCGGCGACGAAGGTGCTGGCCCTGTCCGGCACCGACGACCTGGGACTGGCAGCGGCGGCGCTGCGCGCGGGTGCATCGGGGTTCCTGGGCAAGTCGGCCGACCCGGACGTGCTGGTGGCCCCGCTGCTGACGATCGCGGCCGGTGTGCGGGTGGTGCGGGCCGACCTGCTGGACGCGTTGCTCGCCGCGGGCGACCGGGTGCTCGACAGCCGTCTGGAGCGGCTGGACGAGCGTGACCTGCAGCTGTGGACGCTGCTGGCGCGCGGGCTGGACACGAGCGAGATCGCCCGGCCGATGCTCGTGAGCGAGCGGACGGCGAAGCGGATGATCGCGTCGCTGCTGCACAAGTTGGGTGCGGCGAACCGCATCGAGGCGGCGGCGTTGGCCGGGCGGTACGGACTGCTGGACGACTGATCATCGGCCTGATCTTCGGCACGGGCGGGCCGCGAGTGGCCCGATCGAGTCGTCGCCACCGTCGACTTCATCCGCCAGACTGCCGGGTAACCAGCGATCGAAGGAGCGGGCGACGTGGCCGTGTTCAGCGACGAGCAAGAGGTCTACAAGTTCCTGGGCGGCGTGTTCCGCATCGGGATGGACGACGCAGACCTGGTGGCGAAGCTGAAGCCCACCGGCATCGTCCTGCGGATCACCTACACCGAGCCCGCCGCGGTGCTGACCGTCGACTTCCCGAACGCGGAGCTGCACGAGGGTGCCGGCGTCGGTCCCGACCCGAACGTCGAGCTGTTCATGTCGGCCGACACCGGCAACCGGTTCTGGCTGGGCAAGGTCGTGCTGCCGGTCGCGCTGGCGAAGGGTGACGTGCGGGCGAAGGGCCCGATCGCCAAGGTGCTCAAGCTGCTGCCGCTGGCCAAGGGCATGTTCGGGGCCTACAAGCAGCAGCTGGAGACGGCCGGGCGGTCGGACCTGCTCAACGCCTGAGTCACGCTGGTTCAGCGCAGCGCGATCTGGATGGCGCGGCGCACCGCCTCGCCGGCGGGAGGTGTGCCGTCGCGCACGGCGACCAGCCCTGCGGCGAGCCCGGCGCCGATCACTCCGCCGACCATGGCGGCCGCTTCGACGTTGTCCAGCTCGCCCGGGAAGGCCGCGTGCAGGGCATCCGCCAGCTGTTCCTGCGTGTCGAAGACCCGCACGAGCAGTGCCGGCCGCAACGACGGGACGGTGGCCATGAGCCGGATCCGGATCTGCTCGAGCTCGCCTGCGGCATCCCGCGTCGTAGCCACGACGCCGTCGAGGATGCGGTCCATCGCCGCGCGCAGCGCGCCCTGAGGAGACGACCGGCCGGGGATCGCCTCGATGGCGGCCTGGATCAGGTCTCGCCCGTCGTCGGTGAACACGAGCCGTTCCTTGGTGGGGAAGTGGTTGTACAGCGTCGCCACCGAGACGTCCGCAGCCGCTGCGATCTCCGCTGTCGTCGTGCGGTCGTAGCCCTGCGCATCGAACAGGCGGTAGGCCGTCCCGATGAGAGATTCCCGCGTCCGGCGCTTCTTGCGATCGCGAAGTCGTTCCGACATGACTGGAACCTATCTAATTTTAGAGAGCTTCCAGTAACCTGACCCCGTGAACCTCGACGCCGCCTTGGCCCGGCTGCGGCTCGACCGTCCGACCCGGCCCGATCTGCCAACCCTGCGACAGCTGCATCGCGCATGGCGATCGCAGGTGCCGTACGAGAACCTCGACATCCAGCTCGGCCGGCCGATCTCGCTCGAGCCGGACGCGCTCTGGGAGAAGTTCGTGCTCCGGGGCCGCGGCGGGTTCTGCTACGAGATGAACGGCGCGCTCGCCCTGCTGCTCGAGGCGGTCGGCTTCGAGGTTGCGCTCGTCGAGGGAGCAGTGCTCCGCGCCCGGCGCGGCGACAGCCAGTGGGGCAACCACGTCGCGCTGCTCGTCGACGTGGCCGGCGAGCACTTCCTGGCCGATACCGGCATCGGCGACGCCTTCCTGGAGCCGCTCCCACTGCGCGAAAGCACGCACCGGCAGGGCGATCTGGCGTACCGGCTGGAGCGGCTCGACGACGCGACCTGGCGGATGCACCACGATCCGAGCGGCACGGTCGCCTCCTACGACTTCCACACCGAGCCGCGCGAACTCGCCGACTTCGCCGCGCACGCGCACGAACTGGCGACGGCCCCGGAGTCGCCGTTCGTCCGAGTGCTCGTCGCCCAGCACCACCGCAGCGGCCGCGAGCTCGCACTCCGAGCCCGGACGATCACGAGCACGGGTGCGGCGCCACGGACGCTGCAGAGCTTCGCCGAGTTCACCGCAGCGCTGACGGAGTTCCGGATCCCGCTGGACGACTTCCGCCATGCTGAGCTGCAGCAGCTGTGGCACCGGACCGCGGAGCAGCACCAGGTATGGCTGGCGATGAGCGCCCGGACTGGCTGATCAGCGCCTGATCCACGCCGTCCCACGGTTGGGACGGACGGACGCGAACTCCAGTCGGCGCAGGAACGCGACGAACCGGGAGACGTCACCCCATGGGGTCGGTCCGCGTCGCGCCGGACCTTCCCCAGGGCGTAGCCGGCGGCTGTCCACGCCGTAGCGCGGAGCTGCGGCAGCGATGACGACGAGCAGGGCCAAGATGATGAGTGGCATGTCCATGTCCGTATTGTGCGTAGTATTGGCCCTCTCCGGCATAGCCAATTTCGCAGAGGTGGACTTACGTGGCCGTCGATCAGGAGTTCGAGCAGCGCATCGGTGCGCGTAGCTTCGCCCGGCTACTGGGCGAGTGGCGCCCGCGCGACGGGCGCGGCCTGGCCAACGCGCTGGCCGATCGGGTCCGGCTGCTCGTGCTGGACGGTCGGCTGCCGCTGAACACCCGAGTGCCTGCCGAACGCGAGCTGGCGACGGTGCTGGACGTCAGCCGCACCACGGTGGCAGCGGCCTACGACGCGTTGCGCGACGACGAGGTGCTGCACAGCCGGCGCGGCTCCGGCAGCTGGACGCAGATGCCGGGCGGTCCGGGCCACATGCGCCCCCAGCCGTTCGCGCCCAACACCGATCCCGGCCTGTACGACCTCGCGATCTCCGCGCTGTCCTGCCCGACCGACGGGATGCGCGCCACCGTCGCCGATGCCGCCCGCGATCTGGACGCCCATCTGTGCCATCCGGGCTACGAGCTGCACGGCATCCCCGAGCTGCGGGCCGCGATCGCAGCTCGCTACATCGCGCGCGGGCTGCCGACGACCCCCGACCAGATCCTCGTCACGTCGGGCGCCCAGGGCGCGCTCTCGCTGATCATCACCGCGATGACCGCTCCGGGCGACCGGGTGCTCGTCGAGCACCCCTCGTACCCGAACGCGCTCGGCGCCATCGCCCGGCAGGGTGCGCGACCCGTGCCGCTGCCGATGGTGCCGGGCCCGGACGGCACGGCCGACTGGGATCTCGACCTGGCGACGGCCGCGGTGCGCGACGCCGCCCCGAAGCTCGTCTACCTCATCCCGGACTTCCAGAACCCGACCGGCGCCGTCCTCGATGCGGCCGGCCGCGAGCGCGTCGTCGATCTGGCCCGACGCACCGGCACGCCGGTGATCGCCGACGAGACGCTGGCCGAGCTGTGGTTCGAGGAGCAGCCGCCGGCTCCGGTCGCCGCGCACGGCGCCGTCGACTCGCCGTTGCTCCTGACGATCGGCTCGGCCAGCAAGGTGTTCTGGGGCGGGCTGCGGGTGGGGTGGATCCGCACGTCGGCGCCGATGGTGCGGCGGCTGTCGGCGTTCCGGGCCACGATCGACCTCGGCAGCCCCATCTTCGAGCAGGTCCTCACCACCCGGCTGCTGGCCGATGTCGAGGAGACCGCGGTCGCGCGGCGGGCCGAGCTGCGCGCGGCGCGCGACCGCGTGGCCGGGCGGATCACGACGCTCTTCCCGTCCTGGCGGGTGGGCCGGCCGGCCGGCGGGATGTGCCACTGGGTCGATCTCGGCTCCCCGGACTCGAGCCGGCTGGTGAGCGCTGCCCGCCGCCGGGACGTGTTCCTGGCCGCCGGCCCGCGGTTCGGGCTCGACGGGGCCTTCGAGCGCTACCTGCGCATCCCGTACGTACTGCGCCAGGACCGGATGGACGAGGCCCTCGACCGGATCGCGATCGCCTGGTCCGAGATCGATCGGGCCACTCCGGTCGTCGACACGGCCGAGTGGTCCGTGGCGTGATCGACCGAAACGGTCAATACTGACTGCCTAAGCCGGATCGACACGGAGGTCGGAGACACGTGGCAGGCAGTGGCCCACTGGCAGGTCTGAAGGTCGTCGAGCTCGCGGGCATCGGCCCCGGACCGCACGCGGCGATGATGCTGACCGACATGGGGGCCGACGTCGTGCGCGTCGACCGGCCCTCCGGCGGCCTGAAGCTCGGCGACGCCAACGCCGACCCGACCCTGCGCGGCCGCCGCCGCGTCGAGGCCAACCTCAAGGACCCGGACGGCCGCGAGACCGTGCTGCGGCTCGTCGAGAAGGCCGACGTGCTGCTGGAGGGCTACCGGCCGGGCGTCACCGAACGGCTCGGCGTCGGCCCGGCCGACTGCCACGCCCGCAACCCCCGCCTCGTCTACGCCCGCATGACGGGCTGGGGCCAGGACGGTCCGATGGCGGCCCGCGCCGGGCACGACATCAACTACATCTCCCTCACCGGCGCACTGCACGCGATCGGCCGCGCCGGAGAACGCCCAGCGGTGCCGCTGAACCTGGTCGGCGACTTCGGCGGCGGCTCGATGCTGCTGGTCATCGGGGTGCTCGCGGCAGCCTGGGAGGCGCAGCGGTCCGGGCAGGGCCAGGTCGTCGACGCCGCGATGGTCGACGGCGCGAGCGTGCTCGTGCAGATGATGTGGGGCTTCCTCGCGCAGGGCATGTGGCGCGATGAGCGCGAGGCCAACATGCTCGACGGCTCGGCACCGTTCTACGACACCTACACCTGCGCGGACGGGCGACACGTGGCCGTCGGTGCGATCGAGCCGCAGTTCTACGCGGCGCTGCTGGCCGGCCTGGAACTGACCGACAGCGATGTGCCGGACCGGGCCGACCAGTCGGCGTGGCCGGCGTTGAAGCAGCGCTTCGCCGACGTGTTCGCCACCCGCACCCGCGACGAGTGGGCGAAGGTGTTCGACGGCACCGACGCCTGCGTGACGCCCGTCCTCGCGTTCGGCGAGGTCGCCGCGCACCCGCACCTGGCCGCCCGCGCCACGATCATCGAGCGCGGCGGCGTGCCGCAGGCCGCCCCGGCCCCCCGCTTCTCCCGCACGCCCAGCGCGGCGACGGACGGGCAGCCGGCCGCGGAGCCGGTGGAGGCGGTCCTGTCGGACTGGGCCTGACACCGGCCGGACGCACGACGGCCCCGCACCGTGTGGTGCGGGGCCGTCGGGCAAGCGTGCTGCGCAGATCAGGCGGGCTCGTCGACCAGCAGGTTGCGCGTGCGGTTGGGGTCGACCTGGATGCCAGGGCCCGTCGTGGTGGAGACGGTGATCTTCTTGATGTAGCGACCCTTGGCGGCCGGCGGCTTGGCCCGCAGGATCTCGTCGAGAGCGGCGCCGTAGTTCTCCACCAGCTTCTCGGTGTCGAACGACGCCTTGCCGATGACGATGTGCAGGTTGGCCTGCTTGTCGACCCGGAAGTTGATCTTGCCGCCCTTGATGTCGGCGATCGCCTTCGTCACGTCGGGCGTGACGGTGCCGGTCTTGGGGTTCGGCATCAGACCACGCGGGCCGAGGATGCGGGCGATGCGCCCGACCTTGGCCATCTGGTCCGGGGTGGCGATGGCGGCGTCGAAGTCCAGCCACCCACCCTGGATGCGCTCGACCAGGTCGTCGGAGCCCACGACGTCGGCGCCGGCGGCCTCGGCCTCAGCGGCCTTGTCGCCCGTCGCGAACACGATGACGCGTGCGGTCTTGCCCGTGCCGTGCGGCAGGTTCACGGTGCCACGGACCATCTGGTCGGACTTGCGGGGATCCACGCCGAGCCGCATGGCGACTTCGACGGTGGCGTCCATCTTCGTGCTTCCGGTCTCCTTGGCCAGTGCCGCGGCCTCGAGCGGGGTGTAGAGGCGGTCCTGCTCGATCTTCTCTGCGGCCTGGCGATAGACCTTGCTGCGCTGTGCCATAGCTGTTCCTCAGTTATCTCGGATCAGGTCGTGGTGCGAGCCGCGCCCGGCTCTCCCACGCTTTCTGGAAGTGTGTGTCAGCCCTTGACCGTGATGCCCATGGACCGAGCAGTGCCGGCGATGATCTTCGCGGCCTGGTCGATGTCATTGGCGTTCAGGTCGGACATCTTGGTCTCTGCGATCTGGCGCACCTGGTCCATCGTCACCGACGCGACCTTCTTCGTGTGCGGCTCGCCGCTGCCCTTGTCGACACCGGCCGCCTTCAGCAGCAACCGCGCTGCCGGCGGGGTCTTGAGAGCGAACGTGAACGAGCGGTCCTCGAACACGGAGATCTCGACCGGGACGATGTCGCCGCGCTGGGACTCCGTGGCGGCGTTGTACGCCTTGCAGAACTCCATGATGTTGACGCCGTGCTGACCGAGCGCGGGGCCGACGGGCGGCGCCGGGGTGGCCGCACCCGCCTTGATCTGGAGCTTGATGATCGCGGAGAGCTTCCGCTTCTTGGGGGGCATCTCTGTTGTCCTCTGTCTCTACAGCTCGCCACGGACCTGCCGTGCCGCGGCGACGATTCTCAGATCTTCGAGACCTGGCTGAAGCCGAGCTCGACGGGTGTCTCGCGACCGAAGATGGACACGAGCACCTTGAGCTTCTGGGCGTCGACGTTGACCTCGTTGATCGTGGCCGGGAGCGTGGCGAACGGGCCGTCCATGACGGTGACCGACTCGCCGACCTCGAAGTCGACCTCGACGGTCGGCTTCCCGGGTGCAGCAGCTCCCCCACTGGGCTTCTCGCCGGGGGCGGCCGGCTTCGGCTCCACCTTCGGCAACAGGAACTTGATCACGTCGTCGTGGGAGAGCGGCGACGGCTTGTTCGTCGCCCCCACGAAGCCGGTGACGCCCGGCGTGTTGCGCACTGCGCCCCACGACTGGTCGTTCAGCTCCATGCGCACCAGGATGTAGCCGGGCAGCACCTTGCGCTGCACCTGCTTGCGCTGGCCGTTCTTGATCTCGGTGACCTCTTCGGTGGGCACCTCGACCTGGAAGATGAAGTCCTCCACGTCGAGGGTCTGCACGCGGGTCTCGAGGTTGGCCTTGACCTTGTTCTCGTAGCCGGCGTACGAGTGCACGACGTACCAGTCGCCGGGTGCGCGCCGCAGTGCAGCGCGCATCTCCTCGACCGGGTCGACGTCCTCCTCGACGGTCGCGATCTCCTCGACCGCGTCGTCGTCGGATTCGTCGTCGGACTCGTCGGCATCGGACTCGTCGGCGCCGGCCTCGTCCGCGGTGTCGTCCGCAGCCTCGGCATCGGCCTCGGCCACGTCGTCAGCGATGGCGTCGTCAGCGGTGGCGTCGGCGTCCGCAGACTGGTCGTCCGCAGCCTGCTCGACGTCGTCGGTGACGTCGGTCGGCCACTGGCCGCCGTCCTGGGATGTCACGTTCTCGCTCGCTTCCTCGTCCATGGCCGTCGTGCGGTGTGGATCACTGCGTGCCGAACACGGCGTCGATCCCGATGCCGAACATGAAGTCCAGCCCGGCGACCAACGCAACCATGAACGACACGAACACCAGCACGACGATCGTGTAGGTCACCAACTGCTGCCGGCTCGGCCAGAAGACCTTGCGCAGCTCGGCGACCACCTCGCGCAGGAACCGCATCATCCGGGAGGGCAGCGAGCCCTTGGACGGACGGTTGTCGCGGACCGCAGTGGTCCGCCCCTTGGCGCCCGACGGCGCGGACTCGGACCGGCGGCCCCGACGGTCGGCGGCGCTGCGCGGGCGCTCCCGCTCAGTGTCGTCCGACTCGCGCTCCTCAGCCACGCCCGCGTCCTCCAGTGTGTGCGACGTTCCTCTGGGAACGCCGCATCGGTACCTGCCGATGTCGAACCTTGTTGGCAGGGGCGACAGGACTCGAACCTGCAACCTGCGGTTTTGGAGACCGCTGCTCTACCAATTGAGCTACACCCCTAGGCCTGTCCCGCCACATGGACGAGACACACCGCAACTGCGGTGAACCCAGCGATTCGAGTGTACGGCACGCCTCGAACGACGCGACCACCGCACCTCGCCGCACGAAGGACCGCACGGTGATCAGGGAACGAGCACCTCGGCGACGGCCTTGCCGAGCACCGTGCGGCCCTCGAAGACGGCCTTGACCGTGACGGTGACGAGCCGGCCGCCGGCAGCCACGTCGGCGACGCCGCTGACGGTGCCGCTGAGCTCGACCAGAGCACCCTGCTCGTCGTCGGGGACGACGACGGGGCGGGTGAAGCGCACCGACAGGCCGCGCACGGCCGACGGGTCGCCTGCCCACTCACCGACGAACCGGCCGGCCAGCGCCATCGAGAACATCCCGTGCGCGATCACGCCGGGCAGCCCCACTTCACCGGCGATGCGGTCGGACCAGTGGATCGGGTTGAAATCGCCCGACGCGCCGGCGTAGCGCACCAGGTCGGCGCGCGTGACGTGCACGGACGTCGTGGGCAGCGCCGCCCCCACCTCGATCTCGGCCACGTCAGGCCCCCTCGGCGGTGACGAGCAGGAGCTTCGTGGTGGCGACCGCGGTACCCGACGGGTCGGCGATCTCGCAGCGCAGGGTGAGCCGGTGGCTGCCCGCGCGCGTGCTGAGGTCCTCGACGTGCACCGTGACCGAGAGCTCGTCGTCTGCGCAGATCGGGCGCTGCAGGGTGATCGACTGGTCGCCGTGCACCATGTGCGCGTAGTCCCAGCCGAACTCGGGATCGCGCAGCAGCTGCTCGATCAACGGCATCGTGAAAGCGGCCGCGAACGTGGGCGGCGCGACGACATCCGGATGACCGGCGGCCCGGGCGGCGGCGACGTCGTGGCAGACGGCAGCCTTCTCACCGATGGCACGGGCGAACTCGCGAACCTTCTCGCGACCCACCCGGAAGGACTCCGCGGCCGGGAAGGCCCGACCGACGAACGATGCGTCGGGCACGCCGTCGCTCAGCGGGTCTCGCGGTGCTCGCGGTGGGTGCCGCAGTTGGAGCAGAACTTCTTCATCACGAGCCGGTCGGGGTCGTTCCGACGGTTCTTCTTCGTGATGTAGTTGCGGTGCTTGCACTGCTCGCACGCCAGCGTGATCTTCGGCCGAACATCGGTGGCCTTGGCCATCGCGGGTGCCTCCTGCAGGAAAAACGGATCTCGGGACGAGTCTGGCTGGTAGCGGCGGCCGGACTTGAACCGGCGACACAACGATTATGAGCCGTTTGCTCTACCATCTGAGCTACGCCGCCGTGCGAGACACAACACAGCTGTCTCGCGGAGCCCCTTCACGGAATCGAACCGTGGACCTACTCCTTACCATGGAGTCACTCTGCCGACTGAGCTAAAGGGGCGGCAACCGCCTGCGGGATCGCTCCCGAAGCGGCCTCGTAGAGCTTACACACCGCCGGGCGGGACCCGACACCGGGTTCCCGTCACCGGACGGAAGGGCTGGTGATCAGCCGCGACCCGCGCGCGGGTACGGCAGCAGCGCCATCTCGCGAGCGTTGCGGATCGCGACGGCGACCCGCCGCTGCTGCTGGGGGGTGAGACCGGTGACGCGGCGGGCACGGATCTTCCCGCGGTCGGAGATGAACTGGCGCAGCAGCGCCGTGTCCTTCCAGTCGATCTCCTTGATCCCCTTGGCGTGCAGGGGGTTCGCCTTCTTCTTCATCGGGCGAAGCGGCTTGCCGGGCATGAAGCGCCCACCTTCCTTACCGAAACGTTGACATCAGGGTACCCGGCGGGAGATGACGGTCGCGCAGCCGGGCTCGCCCGGGCCGGGGTAAGGGGCCCTCAGGTGCCCTCAGGTGCCCTCAGTGGACAGCTGAGTGCGCGGACGACGTGATCGTCGGATGTGGCGGACCCGGCCTCAGGACGATCGTTCTCGGCATGGACCTGAACCAGCACTTCGCATTCGGCGCCACCGCCGTCGACGCCGACCACCACCGCGCGATCCTGCTCGCCGAGGCCGATCACCACCGGCTCGTCCGCGCGGCCCGCAAGGCCCGCACGGCGCTGCGTCGGGTGGTGACGCCCCCACCGGAGTCTCCCCCGCCCGCTGACGCCGAGGCGTCCGGCACCCGGGTGACCAAGCAGGAGGAGGAAACCGCAGGGGATCGTCGGTACGCCGTGTCACGATGACCGGTGTGGCACGTCTGGGCGTCGGAATAGATCTCGTCGGGCGCGGACCCGAGCTCGCCGAGCTCGAGTCCGCGCTCCGTCGTGCCGCCACCGGTCGCCCCAGCGGGATCCTGCTCGCCGGCGACGCCGGGGTGGGCAAGTCCCGCATGGTCGGCGAGACCGTCGAACGGGCGGCGGCCGCCGGGTTCACCGTCCTCGTCGGACGCTGCCTCGACACCGCCGACGCCGCGCTCCCCTACCTCCCGTTCACCGAGATCACCGCGTCGCTCGCGACGGCGCACCCCGAGATCGTCGGCGAGCGGGTGGCACTGCGCAGCCTGCTGCCGGGCACCGTCGTGCGCGACGACGCCGCCGGCACCGACCGCGCGCTGGGCCAGCTGCGGGTGTTCGACGCTGTCCTCTCCGCCCTCGACGCGCTCTCCGCGGTGTCGCCGACCCTGCTCGTCGTCGAGGACCTGCACTGGGCCGACCGCTCCAGCCGCGACCTGCTGGTCTTCCTGCTCTCCCGGCTGACCGCGCAGCGGTTGGTCGTGCTCGCCACCTACCGCCGCGACGACCTGCACCGCCGCCATCCGCTGCGGCCGATGCTGTCGGAGGTGGTCCGCCTGCCCGCCGTCGAACGGCTGGAGCTGGAGCCCCTCGGCGGCGACGACTCGCTCGAGCTGGTCCGCAGGCTCGCCGACGGGTCGGTCGACGACGCCAGCCTGCGGCGGATCGCCCGGCGCAGCGAGGGCAACGCGTTCTTCGCCGAGGAGCTGGTCACCGCGGCTCCGTCGGGGGTGCCGGAAGGGCTCGCCGAGGTGCTGATGGCGCGCATCGAGGCACTGCCGGCCACGGCCCAGAGGGTGCTGCGGATCGCCGCCGTGTCGGGTCGCAAGGTGCGCCACGAGGTGCTGGCCGCGGTCTCCGACCTGGGCGACGACGAGCTGGAGCAGGCGCTGCGCGATGCGGTGGCCCACCACGTGCTGGTGCCCGACCGGGAGACGTGCCCCACCGCGGGCCCGAGCACCGACGGCTACGTCTTCCGCCACGCGCTGCTGCGCGAGGCGATGTACCAGGAGCTGCTGCCCGGCGAGCGCACCCGCCTGCACGCGCGGTACGCGCAACGGCTCGCCGAGCGGGTCGGGGAGTCGGGGATCGCCGCCGAGCTCGCCCACCACGCCTACGCGGGCCACGACCTGCCCCGCGCCCTGTCGGCGTCCATCGCCGCCGCGGAGGAGGCCGACTCCCGCGACGCGCCCGCCGAGGTGCTGTTCCAGCTCGAACGGGCACTGGAGCTGTGGCACGCGGTGCCCGACGCCGAGGTCGTCGCCGGCCTGGCCGAAGCGAAGGTCACGCGATGGGCCGCCAAGTACGCGAGCTTCACCGGGGACCCCGAGCGGGCCGGGCAGCTCGGCCGCCGATCGGTCGAGGTGGCCGAGGCCCGGAGCGACGCCGCCGAGACCGCCCGTGCCGCGCGCAACTACGCCGTACTGCTGCTCGACCTGCCCGGCCGCGAGCAGGAGGCGGAGGTCATGGCGCAGAAGGCGCTGGCCATCGTCGAGGGCGGCCCACCGTCGGCGAACCTCGCCTGGGCGCACGCCACGCTGGCGCGCACCCTGTGGCGCGCCGACCAGGCCACGGAGGCAGATCAGCAGGCGCGCGCGGCCGTCGCCGTCGCCGACGCCATCGCCGAGCCGGACGAGATGGCTCTCGGCGCGAAGGCCGACGGGCTGGTCACGATGTCGGTGTACGCCCAGCACGTCGGGGACGAGGAGCGGGCACGGCAGCTGATCGCCGAGGCCAAGGAGCTGGCGCACCGCTCCGATCACCTCACCGTCGAGCTGCGCTCCCACTTCAACCTCGGCATGTCGCTGCTCGACTCGGGCCGGCTGGAGGCCGCCGTGGTCGCCTTCGCGGAGGGCGAGGCACGGGCGGAGTCGGTGGGGCTCAGCTGGAGCGGCTACGGCATCGACCTGCGCGTCGTCCACGTCATCGCGATGTTCCTGCTGGGCGACTGGGACCGGGCCGAAGCGGCGGCCCGCATCGCCGGGCGCATGGTCTCGGCCTCCGTCGCGAGCCGGCTGACCGCGGCCGGGATGCTGGTCGCCACGGCGCGGGGGCGGTTGGCCGACGTCGAAGCGGCGCTGGCCGAACTGGCCGAGCTGCCTGCCCGCGACGACCAGGTGGCCGTGCACGCGGGCTCCGCCGGGATCGAGGCGGCCCTCTGGGCGGGCGCACCGGACACAGCAGCCGAGCGGGTCGCCGAGACGTTGCGCGCGCTGCAGGCCGCCGACCAGCGCCACATGGGCATGATCGCCGTCGCTGCGCTCGGTGTGGGCGTGCAGGCCGAGCTCGCCGCCACCGGCGCGTCCGCCGAGACGACGCGCGCCGAGGCCGAGCGGCTCGCTGCGCTCGCGGCGGACGTCGCGGCGCACGGCATCCCGCGGGGGAAGGAGCTGGGACCCGAGGGGCACGCGTGGCTCGCCTGGGCAACGGCCGAGCTCACCCGCCTCACCGGCCCCGATCCGGAGGCGTGGAGCACCGTGTTCACGGCCTTCGCGTTCGCGGGCGGCACCCCGGAGGCTCCGGGTTACCGCCAGGCCCACGCACTGCTGCGGCGGGCCGAGGCCCGCCTCGCGCTCGGGGAGCCGGCAGCGGCGGTGGCCGAGGACCTGACCACAGCGCAGGCCGCGGCCCGCCGGCTCGGGGCCACTCCGCTGGCGGCGGCGGTCGCCGCCACGGCCCGTCGGGCGGGGGTGCGGCTCGCCGGCACCGAACCCGCCACCCCGGCCGTCCCCGGCGGCGACCCGCTCACCCCGCGCGAGCGGGCGGTGCTCGATCTGGTGGCGGGCGGCCGCACCAACCGGCAGGTCGGCGCGGAGCTGTACATCAGCGAGAAGACCGTCAGCGTGCACCTGTCGCGCGTGATGGCCAAGCTCGGCGCGAGCAGTCGCACGGAAGCGGTCAGCGTGGCGTACAGCCGAGGGCTGCTGGCCCCGTCCGGCAGCTGAGAGACCGGCGAGCGGAGCCGGGCGCACGAGTTCCTGGGCGTCCGCATGGGGCGTTTCCTCAAGAAGGACAACCGCCTCACGCTCCGGGTCGCGCTGGCCGAGGAGTCGCCGTCCGAACGGCACCCGGTCCTGCTCGCCGCGTTGGAGGCCGCCGTCGACGCGGCCGAGCAGCACCTGCGGCGTCGGAAGGCGGCAACCGGCCTGCCGTCGGGCCGCCGGCCCGTCGGCCGTCGGGCCGTGGCGCTGGCCCCTCCGGGCCAGTCTTGGGCCTCGCGGCCCACTTGAGGATCATGCTCGCGCGGCTACGGTGGCGGTGACCGAACTCACTGGGGAGGCTGCGGGTGACGGCAACCGAGGTCTGGGCCGGACGGCCGGATCTGAGCGACATCGACGGGTTCTGGACGGCGCCGATCAGCGAGCGGGCGGCGGGGTTCGCGGCGCTGCGGGAGCGCGAGCCGGTCCCGTTCTACCAGGAGCCGGAGCTGGCCTACTTCCCGCGCGGCGCCGGCTTCTACGCCCTGACCAGGCACGCCGACATCGTCGAGGCCAGCCGCACACCCTCGATCTTCACGTCGGGGCAGGGCAGCACGTCGGTCACCGACATGCCGCCGGAGTTCCGCGAGTTCTTCGGCTCGATGATCGAGATGGATGATCCCAAGCACGCCCGGCTGCGGCGGATCGTGTCGCGGGGGTTCACCCCGAAGCGGCTCAACGACCTGGTGGACGAGGTGGCGGTCACCGCCCGCACGATCGTCGACGACGTGCTCGACAAGGGCGCGTGCGACGCCGTCTCCGAGATCTCCGCGCGGCTGCCGCTGAAGATCGTGTGCGACATGATGGGCGTGCCGGAGAGCCAGTACCAGTTCGTGTTCGAGCAGTCGAACGTCATCCTCGGGGCGAGCGATCCCGAGTACGTGCCCGACGCGGAGAACATCGCGGCCGCGCTGATGAAGGCGGGCGTCGACCTCACGGCGCTGATGCAGGACCTCGGGCGGCACCGCATGGAGAACCCGACGGGCGACATGGTGTCGGCGCTGGTCAACGCGGAGCTGGACGGCGAGCGCCTCACGCCTGAGGAGCTGGGCAGCTTCTTCATCCTGCTGGTCGTTGCGGGCAACGAGACCACCCGCAACGCGATCAGCTGGGGTCTGCACCTGCTCACCGAGAATCCCGAGCAGCGCGACGTGTGGCTCGCCGACATCGACGGCGTCACCCCGACGGCGATCGAGGAGATCGTCCGACTCGCCTCCCCGGTGATCTTCATGCGGCGCACGCTCTCGCGGCCGGCCGAGCTGGGTGGGCAGCCGTTGCAGACCGGCGACAAGGTCGGGATGTTCTACTGGGCGGCCAACCGGGACCCTCTGGTGTTCGACGAGCCGGACCGGTTCGACGTGCGGCGCACCCCCAACAACCACGTCGGCTTCGGCGGCCCAGGCCCGCACTTCTGCCTCGGCGCGCACCTGGCGCGGCGGGAGATGTCGGTGATGTTCCGGGAGCTGCTGACCCGCGTGCCCGACATCCACGCGACGGCGCCACCGGAGCGGCTGCGGTCGATGTTCATCAACGGCATCAAGCACCTGCCCGTCGCGTTCACCCCGGGCGGGGCCCGGTGACGGGCACGCTCGACTACCCGAAGTTGCCGGTCGGCGCGATCCTCGCCGGCGCCGCGCAGCGGTGGGGCGAGCGCACCGCCGTGCACTACTACGGGCGCGAGCTGTCGTTCGCGCAGCTCTACGAGCGTGCCTGCGCCTTCGCGAACGCGCTGCTCGCGGCCGGTGTGGGCCGCGGCGACGTCGTGGCGCTGCACCTGCCGAACTGCCCGCAATACCCGATCGCCTACTACGGCACGCTGCTGGCGGGCGCCACGTTCTCCCCCGCGAACCCGCTGCTGCCCCCTGCCGACCTGGCGGCGCAGCTGGCCGACTGCGGGGCCGTCGCCGCGGTCACCTGGGCTCCAGCGGCTCCTGCGCTGGCCGCGGTCCGCGATCGCACCGCGATCCGGCTGGTGCTCGTCACCGACCGCGAGCAGGCCCTGAATCCGGCGCATCCCGTCGAGTCGCCGGGCGCGCAGGACTTCGAGGCCTTCCACGCCGACGCGTCGACCGCGGATCCCGGGATCCCGATCGACATCGCCACCGACCTGGCCCACCTGGCCTACACCGGCGGCACCACCGGGCGCAGCAAGGGTGTGCAGCTGCCGCACCGCAACGTCGTGGTCAACGCGCTGCAGTACGCCTGCCGGGGTTCGGGCTCGGTGCCGCGAGTGGTCGACGGGGGAATCACACTCGACCAGGTCGAGCCCGAGTCGGAGTACCCGGTGCGGCTGGGCACCGGGAGCGGCATCAACCTCACGCCCTGGTTCCACGCGATGGGCACCATCGGCGGCCTCAACGTGCCGATGCTGACGGGCTCCACCACGATCCTGCACGACCGCTTCGACCCCGGCGCCTACCTCACCGACGCCGAGCGCTTCCGCGTCACGACCATGGGTGGCGCGCCGCCGCTGTACGGGGCGCTGCTGCAGCACCCCGACTTCGCCACCCGCGACCTGTCTTCGGTGCGCGGCCTGTCGTCGGGGGCGGCCCCGCTGCCCGTCGAGATGATCCAGGCGCTGCAGCGCCGCCTCGGCGACGTCGTCATCGTCGAGGGCTACGGGCTCACCGAGGTCACGATGGGGGCGACGATCGGGCCCGCGGCACGCTCCGCCGTGCGCAAGGTCGGCACGGTCGGTCTGCCCGTGTACGACACCGAGGTACGGATCGTCGACCCGGCCGACACCGAGCTCGTCGACGCGCCGGCCGGCGAGCCGGGCGAGGTCTGCATCCGCGGCCCGCAGGTGATGATCGGCTACAAGGACCGGCCGGAGGAGACCGCCGCCGTGCTGGTGGACGGGTGGCTGCGGACCGGCGACGTCGGCACCCTCGATGCCGACGGCTACCTCACGATCGTCGACCGCAAGAAGGACATGCTGCTCTACAAGGGCTACAACGTGTACCCGCGGGAGCTGGAGGAGCTGCTGTTCGCGCAGACCGGCGTGGTCGGCGCCGCGGTCGTCGGGCGGCCGGACGTCGCGGTCGGGGAGCTGCCGGTGGCGTTCGTGGTGGCGCCCGGGCGCGCCGGTGCGGAGCAGGCGCTGATGAAGGCGGTGAACGCGCAGGTCCTGCCGTACAAGCGGCTGCGCGAGCTGTACCTGGTGGAGGCGATCCCGGTGTCGGCCGCCGGCAAGGTGCTCAAGCGCGAGCTGCGCGAGAACCTGCCGGAGCGGTCACACTCCGACACGATCGTGTGACTCACAGCTAACGCCAGGGGCGGCACCGCGATACCCCAGGCGTACGGAACACCGGCGGCGCAACCGGGAACCGGACGAGAAGAACCCGTCCCCACGCCCGGAAACCGGTGACCCGCCATGACCGAACGCGCCTTCGTGCTGCCCGCGCCCGCCCGGCACCGCCGCAACCCCGTCCGCACCAGCGTGCTGGACGTGACGGCGAAGCTGGGCAGCGCGGTGACGCTCTCCGCGCTCGTCGTGCTCGCCTTCACCGCCGCAGGCCTGTCGGCCGGCCCGGCTCCCGAACCGCCCACGAAGGTCGTGACGTTCGAGATCGCCGGACGCTGAGGCTAAGCGGCAGCCTCGGCGGTGCGGCCTTCCATCGGGCTCTGCAGCACCTGGTCGACCAACCGCATGACCAGTGCACTGCCACCCAGCCGGTAGCCGAACTCCTCCCACGTCAACAACTCGCGTGACACGAGTTCGCCGACCGGGCCCGGGTAGAGCCGGGTTGCCCGGAACGCGGCTGCGCGCAGCCGCATCTTCTCGTGGTGATCCATCGGGACCGGATCCATCGTCCACCTCCGCGTCGCCGTGCGGTGCGGTGCATCTCAGCGCTGAGCGCCACCCACTTCGTCAACGATGGTGACTGATGAATGTTTCGGCCGCGATTCCTGGTGGCCTCCATCTCACCACCTACGTTGGACGTCGTGCGCACCCGCGATCTGCTCTGGTCCGACGTCGAACCCCTCCACGACGCGATCCTCGCCCACCCGTTCGTCACCGGGTTGACCGACGCGACGCTCCCCCGCCCGGCCTTCCGGTACTACATCGTCCAGGACGCGCACTACCTGCGCGGCTACGCGAAGGCCCTGGCCGCGTGTGCCGCGAAGGCACCGGACGCCGACGCCACCGCCATGTTCGCCGCCCACGCCGCCGGCGCGATCGCCGCCGAACGCGACCTGCACGCCTCGCTCATGGCCGAGCTGGGCTCGTCAGCGGCGGAGGCGGCAGCCGAGCACGTCGGACCGACGACGCAGGCCTACGTCAGCTACCTGCTCGCCACGGCGCTCGGCGGTTCCTACGCCGAGGCCGTCGCGGCGGTGCTGCCCTGCTACTGGATCTACGCGAAGGTCGGCACCACCCTGCTCGAAGCGGGCTCGGCCGATCCGCTGTACGCGAAGTGGATCGGGACGTACGGCGGCGCGGAGTACCAGGCCGTCGTCGACGCGGTGCTGGCCGAGACCGACCGCACCGGCGCCGCCGCGAGCCCGGCCGAGCTGGCCGCCATGCGCGCGCACTTCACCACGACGTCCCGGTACGAGTGGATGTTCTGGGACGCGGCGTGGCGGCAGGAGCAGTGGCCGGTCTGACGGGCGCGGACGGCAGGAAAGCCACTCTCCCGCCGATCGGTGGCGTGAAAGTGGCTTTCCTGCAAACCCTGAGCCGGACGGTCAGCGCTCGTCGATGCTGTCCGGGATGATCACGTGCAGGATC
Organism: uncultured Actinomycetota bacterium; assembly: GCA_963727745.1. Classification (GTDB taxonomy): domain Bacteria; phylum Actinomycetota; class Actinomycetes; order Mycobacteriales; family Pseudonocardiaceae; genus Pseudonocardia. The sequence goes on along the minus strand of CAVSHL010000013.1, from coordinate 417,788 downwards.
CAGCTGACGACCGCCACGACGATCGCGCCCCAGAACGCGGCCCAGAAGCCGGTGATGGAGAACGACAGGCCGACGCGGCCGGCGATCCAGCCGACCAGCAGGAACAGCAGCGCGTTCACGATCAGGGAGATCAGGCCGAGCGTGATGATGTAGAACGCGCAGCCGACCGTCTTGATGATCGGCTTGATCACGGCGTTGACCAGCCCGAAGATCAGCGCCACGACCAGGAGGGTGCCGATCCGGGCGCTGGTGGTGCTGCCGCCGGCGTCGATGCCGATCGGCAGCAGGGTGCACACCCACAGCGCGACGGCGACGACGACGACGTGGACGAGGAACGGGACGGCGCGCATCAGTCCACCACCGCCTGGGTGACGAGGGTGCGCAGCTGCGGCCGGATCGGGTACGTGCTCGATGGCACGAACTGGGTGAAGAACATCGCTGTGATCTCCTCGACGGGATCGACGTAGAACGCGGTGCTGGCCATCCCACCCCATGCGTACTCGCCGGCGCTCGTCAGGGCCTTGCCAGCCACCGGATCGAGGACGACGGAGAACCCGAGACCGAACCCGACGCCGACGTTCGTCGACTCGGCGAACAGCTTGCGGCCGAAGGTCTCCAGGTCGGCGTTGCCCGGCAGGTGGTTGCGCGTCATGTGGGCGACGGTGCGCGGCGAGAGCAGCCGCGCCCCGTCCAGCTCGCCGCCGCGCAGGAGCATCTGCGTGAAGCGGTGGTAGTCACCGGCCGTCGAGACCAGGCCGCCGCCACCGGAGAGCATCGTGGGGGTGCGGGTGCCGGTGGCGGCGAAGACCTTGTTCGCGTGCAGCCCTTCGGGCGTCATCGTGTAGACCGCGGGCAGCCGGTGCAGCTGGTCCTCCGGCAGGGTGAAGCCGGTGTCGTCCATGCCCAGCGGGCCGGTGATCTCCTCGGCGAGGAACTGGTCGAGCGACTGCCCGGAGACCACCTCCACTACCCGGCCGAGCACGTCGGTCGCCACCGAGTAGTTCCACTCGGAGCCCGGCTCGAACAGCAGCGGGCAGCTCGCCCACGTGTCGCAGGCGCCGGCGAGGTCGACGCCGCGGGGCGCGCCGAACTCGTACCCGCGGGCGCGGTAGATCTCGTCGACGGCGTGCGCGTGGTGGAACCCGTACGTGAGCCCCGCGGTGTGGGTGAGCAGGTGCCACAACCGGATCGGTTCGGTGGCGGGTACCGTCCCCGGGTTCGCCGCCGACCCGGCCACGTAGACCCGCGGCTGCGCGAACGCCGGGATCCACCGCGAGATCGGGTCGTTCAGGTCGATCAGCCCGCGTTCCACCAGCATCATCGCTGCCACCGACGTGATCGGCTTCGACATCGAGTAGATGCGCCACGCGTTGTCGTCGGTGACCGGCGCCTTCGTGTCGAGATCGGTCACCCCCGCGTGGCTGTAGTGGACGACCCGACCGCGCCGGGTGATCGCGACCGACCAGCCGGCGAGGCGGCCGTCGTCGACGTAGCGCTGGAAGTGGGTGTCGACTCGCTGCAACCGCGCTGCGTCGAGGCCGACCTCGGCCGGATCGGCGTCGATCTTGAGAGATGCCACCTGTGCGACTGTAGTGGCGTGGAACAACGCAGCGCCGTGATCGTTCCGGTGCCGGCCGCTGAGCCGCTCGTCGGTGCGTTGCGGGCGGAGCTGGACAGCCACGCCGCGCTCGGGGTGCCCGCGCACGTCACGGTGATGGCGCCGTTCCTGCCTGCGGCGGCGCTGGACCCGGAGACCGTGGCCGAGCTGGCCGCGGCGGTCGCGACGGTGCCGGCATTCGACGTGGAGTTCGCAGCGGTGCGCTGGTTCGACGAGCGGCTGGTGTGGTTGGCCCCGGAACCGGCCGGTCCGTTCGTGGAGCTGACCCGTGCGGTCGGCGACCGGTTCGGGCTGCTGCCCTACGGCGGGGAGTACGAGCCCGTCCCGCACCTCACGGTCGGCTACGACGCGCCCGTCGAACGGCTGCGCGCGGTCGCGGCCGAGCTGACGCGCGGCCTGCCCGTTCGCACACGGATCGACCAGGCCGTCCTCTTCGTGGAGGCCGAGGGACGCTGGTCGCCGCACACCCCGCTCCCGCTGGGCACCCGATCGGGAACCGGGGTGAGAATCCGAACGTGACCGCGGAACTCGACGTCACCTCGGCCCGCCTGCTCGCCGGCGACGACGAGGTGCTGCGCGCGTTGGCGCGCCGCCGCGACCGTGGCCGCCGCGACGACGGACACCGCATCGCGCTCGTCGTCGGCGGCGGCGGGATGCGCGGCGCGTACTCCGGCGGCATGGCGCACGCGCTGGACGACGCCCGGCTCGCGCCGTGGTTCGACGTGGTCTACGGCAGCTCCGCCGGCGCGTTCGTCGGCGCTGCGGTCGTGCTCGGCGACGGGGCGAGCGCCGCGGCGATCTTCTACGAGGACATGGCGACCCGCGCGTTCATCGACCCGCGGCGGATCGGCGCGGGGCGCCCGATCGTGTCGCTGGACTACCTGATCGACGACGTCATGGTGTCGTCCAAGCCGATGCCGTGGGCGCGGCTGCGCGACTCGCGGATCCCCCTGCGGGTCGTCGCGACGGCCGCGGACGACCTCTCCGGGCACGTGCTCGCGCCCCGCACGATCGACGAGTGGCGCCGGACCCTGCGGGCCACCGCCACCATCCCGTTCGTCGCGGGATCGCCGGTGGCGATGCACGGCCGCATGTGGATCGACGGGTCGGTGGCCGAGCCGCTGCCCGTGCGGCGCGCACTCCAGGAAGGCGCCACGCACGTGCTGGCGCTGCTCAACCGCTCGGTGCCGGAACTGGTCCGCGCCGAGCCGGACGCGCCGCCGGCGCGGTGGGCGACCGCCATCGACCGGGTGGTGCCGGGGCTGGGCGCGATGGCCCAGGAGAGCCGCCGGCACGGCGAGGTGCTCGCGCTGCTCGCCGACGCCGCCCATCCGCAGCGGGCCGGCGCGCACGTGCTCGCGGTCGCGCCGCCGCACGGGCTGGGCGTCCGCGGGCTGACCATCGACGCGCCGCGCGTGCGGGAGGCCGCGGACTCGGGCTACACCGCTCTCGTGGCGGCACTGGCCCGGGCCACCGCCCCGCGCTGAGCGCTACGCGTCGATCACGGGCAGATAGCGGTCGGTTGATCTCCACGAGCCGCCGTTCGGCCGTGATCAACGCGAACCCGGCCGGGTCATTGCGCGGCCGGTCAGGGCAGCGCGCCGATAGGGTCGTGCCATGGATGCCGACGTCATCGTGGTGGGGGCCGGACTGGCCGGGTTGGTGGCGACGGCCGAGCTGGCCGACGCCGGACGGAAGGTGCTGCTGCTGGATCAGGAGCCCGAGTCGAACTTCGGCGGCCAGGCGTTCTGGTCGTTCGGCGGGCTCTTCCTGATCGACTCCCCCGAGCAGCGGCGGATGGGCATCCGCGACTCGTTCGACCTCGCGACGCAGGACTGGTTGGGCAGCGCCGGCTTCCACCGCGGCGTCGACGACCCCACCGGAGAGGACTTCTGGGCCCGCCAGTGGGCCACCGCCTACCTCGACTTCGCGAACGGGGAGAAGCGCGCCTGGCTGCACGGGATGGGCGTGCGCTGGTTCCCGATCGTCGGCTGGGCCGAGCGCGGCGGCGGGCTCGCCGACGGGCACGGCAACTCGGTGCCGCGCTTCCACGTCACCTGGGGCACCGGCCCCGGCGTCGTCGCGCCGTTCGTCGACCGGGTCCGCGCCGCCGTCGCACAAGGCACCGTCGAGCTGCGGTTCCGGCACCGCGTGGACGAGCTGTCGGTCACCGACGGCGTCGTCGGCGGGGTGCGCGGCGCGGTCCTCGAGCCCAGCACAGCCGCGCGCGGCACCGAGAGCTCGCGCACCGAGGTGGGCGCGTTCGAGCTGTCGGCGCAGGCGGTGCTCGTCACGTCCGGCGGGATCGGTGCCAACCACGACCTCGTCCGCGCGAACTGGCCCGAACGGCTCGGCGCGCCCCCGAAGAACATGATCACCGGCGTGCCCGCGCACGTGGACGGGCGGATGCTCGCCATCACGGAGAAGGCCGGCGGCCGCATCGTCAACCGCGACCGGATGTGGCACTACACCGAGGGCATCCGCAACTGGAGCCCGATCTGGCCGAACCACGCCATCCGGATCCTGCCCGGCCCGTCGTCGATCTGGCTCGACGCGCGCGGACGCCGGTTCTCCGCGCCCGACTTCCCCGGGTTCGACACGCTGCACTCACTCGAATCGATCATGAAGACGGGCTACGACTACTCGTGGTTCGTGCTCAACCGGAAGATCGTGGAGAAGGAGTTCGCGCTGTCGGGCTCCGAGCAGAACCCCGACCTGACGGGCAAGAGCGTGGCGCAGGTGCTGTCGCGCGTCCGCGGCGGCGCGCCGGGCCCGGTGCAGGCGTTCCTCGACAAGGGCGCCGACTTCGTCGTCGCACCGACGATCGGCGAGCTGGTCGCCGGCATGAACGGGCTGACCGACGAACCGCTGCTCGACGCCGCCGACGTCGAGCGCCAGATCGTGGCCCGCGACCGGGAGATCACCAACCCGTTCTCGAAGGACCAGCAGGTCACGGCCATCCACGGGGCGCGGCAGTACCGCGGCGACCGGCTCTCCCGCACGGTCGCGCCGCACCGGATCCTCGATCCGACCCACGGCCCGTTGATCGGGGTGAAGCTCAACATCCTCACCCGCAAGACACTCGGCGGGCTGCAGACCGACCTGTCGGGACGCGTGCTGCGCAGTGACGCCACCCCGTTCCCCGGCCTGTACGCCGCGGGCGAGGTGGCCGGGTTCGGCGGCGGCGGCGTGCACGGCTACCGCTCGCTGGAGGGCACGTTCCTCGGCGGGTGCCTGTTCAGCGGGCGCCAGGCGGGCCGGGCGATCGCGATCGCCACCGGCTGATCGGGCTCAGGCGCGCCCGGTGATGTGGTCGCCGGCCGTACGGGCCAGCCGCCACGACTGGTAGGCCGGCACCATCAGCAGCGCGGCGAGCAGCCAGAACGCGACCCGGAACGGGTCCTCCGCCCCGGGCATCACGACTTCGCCGATCCGCACGAACAGGGCCGCCGCGGCCACGCCGATCCCGATGGCCAGCTCCTGGAGCGTGGAGACGAGCGTGTTGGCGTGCGTCATCTCGCCCTCCGGCACGTCCGCGAAGGCGACACTGTTGAACGCGGTGAACCCCACCGAGCGGAACACCCCGCCCAGCAGGAGCACTGCCAGCAGGACCGGCACCGGGGTGTCGCGCTGCACGAACGCCAGCGCGATCACGCAGGCGATCCCAGCCCCGACCGAGCCCAGCAGCACCGTCCGGATGCCGAACCGGCGCATGAGCGGGGTGGTGACCGGCTTGATGCCGACGTTGCCGACGAACACCGCCACCACGGCCAGGCCGGCCGCGGTGGCCGTCCAGCCGAACCCGAGCTGCAGGAACAGCGGCACGAGGAACGGGATGGCGAGGATGCTGCCGCGGTAGACCGAGCCGCCGGCGGCCTGCAGCCGCAGGGTCGGGGTGCGCAGCACCCGCAGGTCGACGAGCGGGTGCTCGGCGCGCAGCAGGTGCCGGACGGCCGCGACCAGCGCGATCGCCCCGATGCCGAGCCCGGCCGCGGCGACGGGCCAGCGCGGGGCGACGGACCCGAGCGCGTCCATGCCGACCACCACGCCGGCCACCCCGAGCACCGTCAGCACCAGCCCGCGCCGATCGAGCGGCGGCCGTTCGGCAGCGACGGTGTCGGGCACGATCCGCAGCGCGACGACCAGCGCGACCAGCCCGAGCGGCAGGTTGATCAGGAAGATCCAGCGCCACGACGCGTGGTCGGCGAGGAAGCCGCCCAGCGCGGGCGCGAAGACGGGCGCGACGAGCGCGGGCCAGGTCAGGTAGGCGATGGCCCGCACGAGATCGGTCTTGGCGGTGGCTCGCAGCACCACCAGCCGGCCCACCGGCACCAGCAGTGCACCACCGGCGCCCTGCAACGCTCGGGCAGCGACGAGGACGGGCAGGTTCGGTGCGAGCGCGCAGAGCGCCGAGGCGACCGTGAACACGACCAGCGCGATCGCGAAGACTCGGCGGCCGCCGAACCGGTCGGCCAGCCAGCCGCTGACCGGCAGCAGCACGGCGAGCGTGAGGACGTACGCGGTGACGGCCGTGGTGACCGAGACCGGATCGACCCCCAGATCGGCGGCGATGTGCGGGGCGGCCGGCGCGATGATGGTGAAGTCGAGCGTCTCCATGAAGAAGGCGCCCGCCACCAGCAGCGCCAAGGCCCGGCTCGATCCCTGCACCGGCCAACGGTAGATCACGGGAATCCGGGTGCGGACGTGGTTATCGTGTGGGAATGCGCACCACCGTCCTGATGATGGGCCCCTTCGGGGGCCTCGTCGGCGTGCGCATCTAGATCTCACACCCACGGTCCCGCAGTCGCGGGGCCGTCGTGCGTGTCCCCGCCCGCGGGCGAGAGGACACGACATGACCGTCTACATCACCACCGCCATCCCGTACGTCAACGCGGCCCCGCACCTGGGGCACGCGCTGGAGCTCGTGCAGGCCGACGTGCTCGCGCGGCACCGCCGGCTGCGGGGAGCGGACGTCCGGTTCCTCACCGGCACCGACGACAACGCCGCCAAGAACGTCACGGCAGCACGGGCAGCCGGCGTGGACGTCGCGGAGTTCGTCGACGCCAACGCCGAGCGGTTCCTCGCGCTGGCCGGTCCACTCGGCGTCGCTCCCGATGACACCGTGCGGACCAGCCGCGATCCCCGCCACCGCGCCGGCGTGGACGAGCTGTGGCAGCGCTGCGCGGAGCGCGGCGATCTCTACCGACGCCGGTACTCCGGCCGTTACTGCAGCGGCTGTGAAGCCTTCCGCGACATCTGCGACGAGCATCCGGACGCGATCGACGAAGTCTCCGAGGAGAACTGGTTCTTCCGGCTCTCCCGCTACGCCGAGCCCGTCCGAGCGGCGATCCGGGACGGTCGGCTGCGGATCGACCCGGCCAGCCGGCGGAACGAGGTGCTCGCGTTCCTCGACGGCGAGGTGGCCGACATCTCGGTGTCGCGGCCGGCTGCGCGCTCGGGCGGCTGGGGCATCCCGGTGCCCGGCGATCCCGACCAGATCGTCTACGTGTGGTGGGACGCGCTCGCCAACTACGTCACGACGCTCACCGGCGCCGACCGCGACCGCTGGTGGACGGGCGCCGACGAGCGCATCCACGTGATCGGGAAGGGCATCACGCGCTTCCACGCCGTCTACTGGCCGGCGCAGCTGCTCTCCGCAGGGCTGGCGCTGCCGACGGCGCTGGCCGTGCACCCGTACCTGACCGTGGACGGGGCGAAGATCTCCAAGAGCAGCGGCACGGCCGTGGACCCCGTCGACCTGGCGGCGCGGTACGGCACGGACGCGTTGCGCTGGTGGCTGGCGCGGGAGGTGGGCCCACACTCCGACGCCGACTTCACCGAGACCCGGCTGGTCGAGCGCGCCGACCGCGAGCTGGTCCGGGGCCTGGGCAACCTCGTCAACCGGACGGTGTCGCTGGTGCATCGCTACCGCGACGGCCGGGTGCCTTCCGAGTCGGCAGACCGGGCCGTTGACGCACTTCCAGGGCGGGTCGATGCCGCGCTGCACCGCTTCGACCTGCGCGCGGCCACCGACGCGCTCTGGGCCGAGGTGGAGGAAGGCAACCGCACGGTGGAGCGGGAGCGGCCGTGGGAGCTGGCCCGCGACGGCGACGCCCGGCTCGACGCGGTACTCGCGACGCTCGTGCACCGCTGCCGCACCGTGGTGGCGGAATGCCGTCCGTTCGTGGCCGACACGGCGGCGCGGCTGGCGACACAGCTGGGCGAGGGTGGGACGGTCGGACGGCCCGGCCCGGCTCTCCCCCGCCTGGCCCCGGCGGTGGTTCGTTGATCAAGGGTAAATGGTCGTTCGGAATCGATACCGGAACGACCTTTTGCCCTTGATCAACACCAATTCCTCGCGCGCGGTCGGCGCACGAATTCGGTCGCGATCCAGGCCGGGCCCGCTACCTTCAGTGCAGAGGGTGGGCCGGAGATCGTCGGTTACCACTTCAAATGGAGATGTCGCGGGTTCGAGTCCCGTCACGACTTCGGGTCGTGTAGCTCAGTTGGTAGAGCGCTTGATCCCGGTGATCACAACACGCCCACCCTCGTCTTTTCGTACACCCACCCGAGCCGCTCCGAGAGGAGGCCTGCCATGGATCCGCTGACCACCATCACCACCCGCGCCACCCCGCAGCACTCCGCCGCCGACGAGCGGCAGGTGCGCAACTCGGCGGGCGGCTACGGGTTCCCCGTCACCGACGACGTCCGCGTCGCACGGTTCCTCACCATCGGCACCGACGGCAGCACCTACTACGCCACCGCCGGCGAGCTGACGGCCGACAACGCGCAGGTCGTGCTGCGGGCTGCCCGCGAGCGCGGCGCGTGGCTCGTCGCGCAGGCCGTCGCCGTCTCCACCGCGGGACGGGCGCCGCGCCAGAACCCGGCGATCTTCGCGCTGGCCGCGGCCGCCGCGCTGGCCGACGACGACGGCCGACGCGCCGCACTCGATGCCCTCGGCACGGTCTGCCGCACGGGCACGCACCTGTACCTGTTCGCCCGCTACGTCGAGCAGTTCCGCGGCTGGGGTCGCGGCCTGCGTCGTGCGGTGGGCCGCTGGTACACCGAGCGCCCGGTCGGCGAGGTCGCGTACCAGGCCGTGAAGTACCGGCAGCGCGACGGCTGGTCGCACCGCGACCTGCTGCGCCTGGCGCACCCGGGCACCGCCGAGCCGGCCCGTCGCGACCTGTTCGCGTGGATCGTCGCCGGCGCGCTCGGGGCCGAGCTGCCGCCGCTGGTCGAGGCGTTCGTCGCGGCTCAGGAGGCCATCACCGTGGCCGCGTGGGTGCGCCTGATCGCCGAGCACCCGCTGAGCTGGGAGATGCTGCCGGACGTCGCGCTCGGCGCGCCGGAGGTGTGGGCCGCGCTGGTCGACAAGGGTCTGCCGCAGACGGCGCTGATCCGGCACCTCCCGCGGCTCACCCGCCTCGGCCTGCTCGGCGACCGCGCTCGGCGGACGGCCGTCGCGGCTCAGTTGGCGGATCCGGCCCGGCTGGCGAAGGCGCGCGTGCACCCGGTGAACGTGCTGGTCGCGCAGCGCACCTACGCCTCGGGCGCAGGTGCGCGCGGCGGTGGCACGTGGACTCCGGTGCCGCAGATCGTCGACGCGCTGGACGCGGCGTTCTACGCCGCGTTCGGGGCCGTCGCGCCGGCCGGGAAGCGCACTCTGCTGGCGCTCGACGTGTCGGGCTCCATGAGCTGGACCCCGACATCTGGGCTGCCGCTGAGCCCGCGCGACGCCTCCGCGGCAATCGCGCTGGTCACGATGGCCACCGAGCCGGCCACCGACGTCGTCGGGTTCACCACCGGCCTCACGCCGCTGGCGATCAGCCCGCGGCAGCGGCTGGACGACGTGATCCGCACGGTCAGCAACCTGCCGTTCGGGGGCACCGACTGCGCCCAGCCGATGCTGTGGGCCGCAGCCACCGGCCAGGAGTTCGACACGTTCGTCGTCTACACCGACAACGAGACGTGGGCCGGCGACATCCACCCGCACCAGGCGCTCGTGCGGTACCGGCAGCGCACCGGCATCGCCGCGCGGCTGGTGGTGGTGGGCATGACGTCCACCGGGTTCTCCATCGCCGATCCCGCCGATGCGGGCATGCTCGACGTCGCCGGGTTCGACGCGGCCGTGCCGCAGCTGATGGCGGACTTCTCGGCGGGCCGGGTCTGACGTCAGTTCCGGACGATCGCCCGTTCGAGGAGGTCCTGCAGGTCGCGCTGCTGCTCGGGGGTCAGCGCGGCGAGGGGCGAGTCCTGCGCGAGCAGCTCCAGCAGCTGCTCGCGCAGGGCTGCGCCGGCGTCGGTGAGCTTGAGGTGGCGAGCCCGTCGATCGGTCGGGTGCGGGCAGCGTTCGATGAGGCCCTGCTTCTCGAGCTTGTCGACGACGAACGTGGCGTTGGACGGCTCGCAGCTCATCCGCTCGGCCAGCTCGCGCATCGTCATCGGCCCGGTGACCTCGCGCAGGGCCGTGGCTTGCGCTGCGGTGAGGCCAAGGCGAACGGCGCGCTCGCGGACGTGGTCGGCGATCTGCGTGGCGAGCCCGTTCACCAGGCCGCAGAGCTGCCGCTCGGCGACGGCCTGCTGGTCAGGGGAGCTCACGATCGCATCCTACGCGCACAAGCATCGAGCCTTGATATTACAAGCTTGAATGTTTCTAGCTTGATGCTTATGCTCCCGTCCGTGACGACTTCTGCGATGGACGAGCGCCTCCGCCGACCGGCCGAGATCCGGTCGCTGCGACTGGGCGAGTTGACGGTGTCGTACGTGCCGGACGGCGCGGTGGCGCTCCCCGCCCGCGGCTGGCTCCCCGCCACCACGGACGACGTGTGGGCCGCCCACCCGGAGTACCTGGACGCCGACGGCGCACTCGTGGCGAGCATCGGCGGGCTGCTGGTCGAGCACGGCGACCGGGCACTGCTGATCGACGCCGGGGTCGGGCCCGTGACGCTGCCGCCCGATCCGAGCGTCCCGCACGGCACCATCCAGGGCGGCTCGCTCCTCGACAGCCTGGCCGCGCTCGGCCGCCGACCGGAGGACGTCGACGCGGTGGCCATCACCCACCTGCACCTCGACCACATCGGCTGGGCGGCGCATCCCGCCTTCACGGAGGTACTGGTGTCCGCACCGGAGTGGGCGCACCGCGACGCGACGACCGCCGATCTGGCCCCGCACGTCCGCACCGTCGTCGACGGTGAGGATGTCTTCCCGGGGGTTCAGGTCCGGGTGGCCGGCGGGCACACCCCCGGCCACACCGAGTACGTCATCAGCTCCGGCGGGCAGCGCCTGATCGCGTTCGGCGACGCCCTGCACTCACCGATCCAGGTCAGCCATCCGGAATGGTCCGCGGTCGTCGACCACGATCCCGTCCGGGCAGCGGAGCAGCGGCACCGGCTCGTCGCCGAGCTGGCCGAACCCGACACCATCGGGTTCGGCATCCACTTCGCGGACGTGGCGTTCGGCCGGGTCCGCCGCGACGGCTGGGAGCCGGTGGACTCGATCAGCTGACGGTGGCGTGCTCGACGATGCCGGCGAACAGGTCGTCCTCGGGGGTCGGGCTGTCCACCAGCGAACGGACCAGCTCGTAGTCCTCCCACGGCCAGATCTTCGCCTGCTCCTCGCGGGACACCGCGAACCAGCGGCTGGTGGGATCGATCTGGGTGGCGTGGGCGATCAGCGCGGCGTCGCGCCGGTCGAACCACTCCGCGCACTCGACCCTGGTGGTGACCCGGTCCTGCATGTCGGGGCGGTCCGACGACCAGTTCGCCAGCCACTCCGTGTACGGCGATTCCTCGCCGCGGGCCCGGATCGCCTCGTCGAAGGCGACGAGGCGGGCCTTGGTGAAACCGATCGAGTAGTAGAGCTTCAGCGGCTGCCACGGCTCCCCGGAGTCGGGGAACCGGTCGGGATCGCCGGCGGCGTCGAAGGCCGCCACCGAGATCACGTGGGTCTTGATGTGGTCCGGGTGCGGGTAGCCGCCGTTCTCGTCGTACGTGACGAGCACGTGCGGGCGGAACTCGCGGATGAGCCGGACCAGCCGCTCGGTGGCGACCTCGTCGTCGACGAGCGCGAAGCAGCCCTCCGGCAGCGGCGGCGTCGGATCACCCTCCGGCAACCCGGAGTCGACGAAGCCGAGCCAGCGGTGCTGCACGCCCAGGATCTCGGCGGCCTTCGCCATCTCGTCGCGCCGGATGGCGGCCATGTTCGCCAGCACCTCGGGACGGTCCATGGCCGGGTTGAGGATGCTGCCGGCTTCACCGCCGGTGCACGTCACCACCATGACCTGGTGACCGGCGTCGGCGTACATCGCGGTGGTCGCAGCGCCCTTGCTCGACTCGTCGTCGGGGTGTGCGTGCACCGTCATCAGGCGCAGCCCAGAAGCTGTTGCGGGATGGGACATGGGCGCGGTCGACGTCCTCTCTGCATGTGGCCGTCGTGCTCGGACGACCTATGTCCTACCAACCAACACCGCGAGCGGCCACGGACTTCCCATCCTGCCGCGGTCACGCGCGGTGACCAAACAGGAGTCGCCGACGGGCCGTCGACCACGCTCGGCGGCTGCGTTGGCACTGCGCCCGTCCGACCGCTACGGTGGGCGCTTCGCGCGCGGTGGAGACTGCGCCGGGTGGGCGGTCGCAACGCCGTGACCAGCACATATAACGGCCCGGGAACTCCTGAGGAGTTCCGACCGTTCAGCGCAAAGGCTGCGACGGGCGGACCTCTGCGTGTTAAGGTGGACCACACACGACCCGCAGGCGGGTCGTGTTTTTCCTTACTCGGGGGCCCTACTGCCCCGTAGCGGGACCGCCCTGTCGACAGCCGCCACGCAACAAAGGCGGGTCGGCAGATCTGCGCGTGCCCGGGACCCATGGAGGAGTGATGACAGTGACGGAGACGCAGGTGAGCTGGCTGACCCAGGAGGCCTATGACCGCCTGAAGGGTGAGCTCGACGGACTCATCGCGAACCGTCCCGTCATCGCCGCGGAGATCAACGCCCGCCGCGAGGAGGGCGACCTCAAGGAGAACGGCGGCTACCACGCCGCGCGCGAGGAGCAGGGTCAGCAGGAGGCGCGGATCCGGCAGCTGCAGGAGCTCCTGCGCACCGCCCAGGTCGGCACCGCCCCCACCAGCTCCGACACGGCGACTCCCGGCATGGTCCTGAAGCTGCGCTACGAGGGCGACGACGAGACCGAGACCGTGCTGCTCGGTTCCCGCGAGGAGGGCAGCCGAGCCGACCTCGAGGTCGTCTCGCCCAACTCCCCGCTGGGCGCGGCCCTGCTGGGTGCGCACGTCGGCGACACCCGCAAGTACGCGCTGCCCGACGGCGGGAGCATGTCGGTCACGCTGGTCTCGGCCGAGCCGTTCCGCGCCGCCTGACCCGCACGTCTCAGCTGGGCCAGCCCTCCACGTGGTGGCCGGCGGCGTTCAGCGCCGCCACCACCTCGGCGGAGTGGCTGGTCCCGCGCGTCTCCAGCACGATGTCGATGTCGACGTCGCCCAGCGGGAGCGCGCCGGAGATGCGGCTGTGCGCCACGTCCACGACGTTGGCGCCCGCCTTGCCCATCAGGACGAGCAGCGCGGCCAGCGCACCGGGCCGGTCACCGACCCGGACCCGCAGGGTGAGGTAGCGACCCGCGGCCGCCATGCCGTGCTGCAGCACGTGCCAGAGCACCAGCGGATCGATGTTGCCACCGGAGAGCACCGCGACCACCGGTGCGGCGAACCGCTTCGGCTCCTCCATCAGCGCCGCCACCGCCGCCGCTCCGGCCGGCTCGACCAGCATCTTCGCGCGTTCCAGCAGGACCAGCAGCGCGCGCGACAACGCGTCCTCGTCGACCGTGAGGATATCGTCGACCAGCGTGCTGACCTGGTCGAACGTCAGGTCGCCTGGGCGCCCGACCGCGATCCCGTCGGCGATCGTGCGCATCGACGCCAGCGGGACGGGCGCGCCCGCCGCAAGTGAGGCCGGCCAGGCCGCAGCGCCGGCCGCCTGGACGCCGACGATGCGCACGTCCGGCCGCTGGGCGCGGATGGCCGCGGCGATGCCGCCGAGCAGCCCGCCGCCGCCCGTGCACACCATCACCGTGGCGACGTCGGGTACCTGTTCGAGGATCTCCAGCCCGACGGTGCCCTGGCCGGCCACGATGTCGCGGTGGTCGAACGGGTGGACGAACTCGGCGCCGGTGCGCTCGGCGAAGGCCGTCGCCTCGGCGATGCAGTCGTCGATCGTCTCGCCGACCAGGTTGACCGTGGCCCCGTAGCCGCGGGTGGCCCCCACCTTCGGCAGCGCCGCCCCCTCCGGCATGTAGACGGTCGCGGCGATGCCGAGCATCGACGCGGCCAACGCCACCCCCTGCGCGTGGTTGCCGGCGCTCGCCGCCACCACGCCACGGGCCCGTTGCGCCTCGTCGAGCCGGGAGAGGCGCGTGTACGCGCCGCGGATTTTGAAGGAACCGGTGCGCTGCAGGTTCTCGCACTTCAGCCACACCGGCCCGCCCACGAGCTCGGACAATCCGCGGGCACCCGCCACGGGCGTTTCGGTGATCACGCCCCTGAGCAGTTCGCGGGCGGCACGGATCTCGTCGATGCCCACGGGCGGTGGCCCGGAGATCGGCGCGGTGCGGGTGGTCGGTTCGGCCATGGCGGCATCCTCGCACCGGTCGGTTCCGCGGGTCCGGCAGCGTGCCGACGAGCGGCCCGGTAGCCTCGAACCAGGGGGCAGCTCGGGGGAGGGTTCTTGTGGTTGGGTTGCGCAGTGCTGTGCCGCTGGTGGCGGCTGCGGCGCTGATGGCTGGGGCGTTCGCCGCCGCGGCGAACGCGGGATGCGCTGATCCGGGGCGCATCGAGCGCACCGGCGACGGCTACACGCTCGTCGGTGGCTGCGTGGCGCCGGGCGACATCGTCGTTCCGGCCAACACCACCGCACAGCCCACCGTCCCGCTGGGTGAGCCCGCGAAGGGCTGACCACCCGCACCACGCACGCTTCCGTCGAGATCACGGGCGCGAGATCACGCGCGCGAGTTCGGAGTTGGTGCCCGGCGAGTTGGCCATCCGAACAGGGCGAACTCGCGGCTCGCGTGTAGCGCGTCAGGCCTCGGCGAGGGCGGTGCGGAGGTCGTCGGTGAGGTCCTCGACGTCCTCGATGCCGACGGACAGGCGGATGAGGGAGTCGGGCACCTCGAGCTCCGAGCCGGCGACGGACATGTGCGTCATGGCGGCCGGCAGCTCGATGAGCGACTCCACGCCACCGAGCGACTCGGCGAGCGTGAAGAGCTTCGTGGCCGCGCACACCTTCCGCGCCGCCTCCTGGCCGCCCTTGACCGTGAACGACACCATCCCGCCGAAGCGGCGCATCTGCTTCGCGGCGATCTCGTGGCCGGGGTGCTCGGGCAGACCCGGGTAGAGGACGCGGTCGACGGCCGGGTGGGCGGTGAGCAGCTCGGCGATCCGCTCGGCGTTGTCGCTGTGCCGCTCCATGCGGACGGCGAGGGTCTTCACCCCGCGCAGCGTGAGCCACGCGTCGAACGGGCCGGGCACCTGGCCGGTGGCGTTCTGCAGGAACGTGATCTGCTCGGCGAGCGCGTCGTCGCTGGTGACGACGGCGCCGCCGACGACGTCGGAGTGGCCGCCGACGTACTTGGTGGTGGAGTGCACCACCACGTCGGCGCCGAGTGCGAGCGGCTGCTGCAGGTACGGCGAGGCGAACGTGTTGTCGACGACGAGCCGGGCGCCGCCGGTGTGCGCGATCTCGGCGATCACGGCGATGTCGGCGATGCCGAGCAGCGGGTTCGTGGGCGTCTCCGACCACACGAGCTTCGTCCGCGGGGTGAGCGCGGCGCGCAGCGCGTCGACGTCGCCGAGGTCGACCGGCGTGTAGGTGATGCCCCAGCCGGTGAGCACCTTGTCGACGAGCCGGAACGTGCCGCCGTACGCGTCGTGCGGGATGACGACGTGGTCGCCCGGCGTGAGCGTGGCGCGCAGCACGACGTCGGAGGCGCCCATGCCCGAGCCGAACGCGACGGCGTGCCGGCCGCCCTCCAGCGCCGCCAGGCACTCCTGCAGCGCGGTGCGGGTGGGGTTGGCGCTGCGCGAGTACTCGTAGCCGCCCCGCAGGCCGCCGACCCCGTCCTGCGCAAACGTGGACGACGGGTGGATGGGCACCGTCACCGCGCCGGTGATGGGGTCGGGCTCCTGGCCCGCGTGGATGGCGTTCGTCGAGAAGCCGGGCATGGCGGCGAGGCTACGCGGGTTGCGCGACGGCGGGCGCAGGAGCCCGGTCGCGGTCGTCGGCGTCGCTGTCGAGCGGGTCGGCGCCACGCGGTGCGTTGTAGCGGTCGACGTCGAGGATGCCCTCGCGCTTGGCCACGATCGCGGGCACGAGCGCCTGACCGGCCACGTTGGTGGCGGTGCGCATCATGTCGAGGATGGGGTCGATGGCCAGGAGCAGGCCGACACCGGCCAGCGGCAGGCCCAGCGTCGACAGGGTGAGTGTGAGCATCACGGTGGCGCCGGTGAGGCCCGCGGTCGCGGCCGAGCCGACCACCGACACGAAGACGATGAGCAGGTAGTCGGTGAACCCGAGCGGCACCCCGAACACCTGCGCCACGAAGATCGCGGCCAGCGCCGGGTAGATGGCTGCGCAGCCGTCCATCTTGGTGGTGGCGCCGATCGGCACGGCGAACGATGCGTACTCGCGCGGGACGCCCAGGTTCTGCTCGGTGACGCGCTGCGTGAGCGGCATCGTGCCGACCGAGGAGCGCGACACGAACGCCAGCTGGATCGCCGGCCATGCGCCGGTGAAGAACTTGATCGGGTTGAGCCCGTTGGCCCACGCCAGCAGCGGGTAGACGCCGAACAGCACGATCGCGCAGCCCACGTAGATCGCGACGGTGAACGACGCCAGCGGCGCGAGCAGGCCCCAGCCGTAGCTGGCGACGGCGTTGCCGAGCAGGCCGATCGTGCCGATCGGGGCCAGCCGGATGATCCACCAGAGGATCTTCTGGACGATCTCCAGCGCCGAGGTGGCGAAGGCCAGGAACGGCTCCGCCTTCTCCCCCACCCGCACCGCCGCCACGCCGACGATCAGCGCGAGCACGACGATCTGCAGCACGTTGAACGAGAGCCCGCTGGAGCCGACCTGCGCGCCGAGCACGTTGGAGGGGATCAGGCTCTGCAGGAAGTCGGTCCACGATCCGTGGGTCTTCGGCTCCTTCGCCGCACCCGTGTCGAGCACCACCCCGAGGCCGGGGTTGAACAGCAGGCCGAGCCCGATGCCGATCGCCACCGCGATCAGCGAGGTGAGCGCGAACCACAGCAGGGTGCGGGTGGCGAGCCGCGCCGCGTTCGCGACCTTCCGCAGCTGCGCGACGCTCACCACGATCGCGGTGAACACCAGCGGCGGCACGGCCACCTTCAGCAGCTGCACGAACGTGGAGCCGATGCCGGACAGCAGCCCGGTCAGCCAGTTCCCGTCGCCCATGCCTCTGGCGAGGATGCCGAGCAGGACTCCGATGACGAGTGCAGCGAGGATCTGGGCGCCGAAGGGCACCTTGCGCAGGCTGGTGAGCACGCGAGGTTCAACCGGACGGGTGTACGAATCATTCCGTCCGGCGCATCACATCACGAGGGATCAGGACCCCGAGCCGATGAACGCGAGCACGTCGGAGCGCGTGACGACGCCGGCGGGCTTGCCGTCGACGAGCACCAGCGCGGCGTCGGCGGTGGCGAACGCGCTCATGGCGGTCTCGAGCGCCTCCCCCGCGCCGAGCGTGGGCAGCGCCGGCGACATGTGCCGCTCGAGCCGGTCGGAGAGCTGCGCACGGCCGGTGAACAGCGCGTCGAGCAGGTCGCGCTCGACCACCGCACCGGCGACCTCGGCCGCCATCACCGGCGGCTCGGCCCGCACGACCGGCATCTGGGAGACGTGGAACTCGCGCAGGTACTGCACGGCGTCGGCGACGGTCTCGTTCGGGTGCGCGTGGACGAGTGCGGGGATCGAGCCGTCCTTGCGGCGCAGCACGTCGCCGACGGTGGCGCCCTCGGTGGGCGGCAGGAAGCCGTAGCTGGCCATCCACGAGTCGTTGAAGACCTTGCCGAGGTAGCCGCGGCCGCCGTCGGGGAGCAGGACCACGACCACCGCGTCCGCGGGGAGATCCTTCGCGACCTCCAGCGCCGCCCAGGCCGCCATGCCGCAGGAACCGCCGACGAGCAGCGCCTCCTCCTGCGCGAGCCGCCGCGTCATGTGGAACGAGTCGGCGTCGGAGACCGCGACGATGCGGTCGCAGATGTTCTTGTCGTAGGTGGTGGGCCAGAAGTCCTCACCGACGCCCTCGACGAGGTACGGGCGGCCGGTGCCCCCGGAGTACACGGAGCCCTCCGGGTCGGCGCC
Organism: uncultured Actinomycetota bacterium; assembly: GCA_963727745.1. Classification (GTDB taxonomy): domain Bacteria; phylum Actinomycetota; class Actinomycetes; order Mycobacteriales; family Pseudonocardiaceae; genus Pseudonocardia. The sequence goes on along the minus strand of CAVSHL010000013.1, from coordinate 399,783 downwards.
GATGATCTGCACCCGGCCCTCGGAGACCTCCTTGAGGTACCGGCCGGTGCCGCTGATCGTGCCGCCCGTGCCGATGCCGGCGACGAAGTGCGTGATCCGCCCCTCCGTCTGCTCCCACAGCTCGGGGCCGGTGGCGAGGTAGTGCGACTCCGGGTTCTGCTGGTTGGCGTACTGGTTGGGCTTCCAGGCGCCGTCGATCTCGGTGACGAGCCGGTCCGAGACGTTGTAGTAGGAGTCGGGGTGGCTGGGCTCGACCGCGGTCGGGCACACCACCACCTCGGCCCCGTAGGCGCGCAGGACGTTGCGCTTGTCCTCGCTCACCTTGTCAGGGCACACGAACACGCACTTGTAGCCCCGGCGCTGCGCGATCATCGCCAGGCCGACACCGGTGTTGCCGGACGTCGGCTCGACGATGGTGCCGCCCTGCTTCAGCTCGCCGGAGGCCTCCGCGGCCTCCACCATGCGCAGCGCGATGCGGTCCTTCACGCTGCCACCGGGGTTGAAGTACTCCACCTTCGCCAGTACCGGAGCGGAGATGCCTTCCGCAACCCGTCCGAGTCGGACGAGCGGCGTGTTGCCGACCAGATCGGCGACGTGCTCCACGTAGCGCATGCCCGTCATCGTCCCACCCGCTGAGCGCCGGGGGTCGACCGGCGCCGGATCACGATCGCATTTGGGGAGGGCCGGAATGCCCTCTAACGGGTTAGGGTTCGTCCCTACACATCACGGCATTGGTCCGGGTGGACCACGGGACCGGGAGATCCGTTGACGGGCAGCGAGTCGGGACGGGAGGGCGACGAACCCTCGCGCGCCGATCGTACGGCCGAGCTGAACGACGCTGCGGCTGCCGCGTCCGCCGGTGACCACCGGGCTCGCGACCGCCTCCTGGAGCTGATCGGCCAGCCGATCCTGCGCTACTGCAGGGCCAGGATCGGCCCGGCGGTGCGTCTGCAGACCGGCGAGGACGTCGCCCAGGACGTGCTGATGGCCGTGTGCGAGGCGCTGCCGCGCTACCGGCCCAGCGAGGTGCCGGCGATGGCCTTCATCTACGGCATCGCCCGCAACAAGGTGGCCGACTCCCTGCGCGCGTCCGGCCGCGACCGGTCCGACCTCACCGAGGACGTGCCGGACCGGATCTCCACCGCGCTCGAGCCGGAGACGGGCGCGCTCCGCTCGGCGGAGTCCCGGCAGCTGCGCGCGCTGCTCGACCTGCTCCCCTCGTCGCACCGCGAGGTGCTGGTGCTGCGGGTCGCCATGCAGTTCAGCGCCGAGGAGACCGCGCGTGCCGTCGGCTCCACGCCGGGCGCGGTGCGGGTCACGCAGCACCGCGCGCTCACGAAGCTGCGCACGATGATGGCCGAGCAGCAGCTGTCCAAGCAGACGGCCGGGCAAGCTACCTAAGAGCCCTCCCCACCTGTCAGCGCGATCATCCGGTCGAGATAGCGCTGGTCAGCGGCGTTGCCGGCCAGTTCGCGCGCTCTGCGGAACGCGTCGAGCGCCTCGCCCGGGCGGTCCAGCCGGCGCAGCAGCTCGCCGCGGGCCACGTGCAGCGGGTGGTAGTCGCCGAGCTCCGCGGCCAGCTCCTCCACCAGTGCCAGCCCGGCGGCCGGCCCGTCGCGCATCGCCACGGCGACCGCCCGGTTCAGTGCCACGACCGGTGACGTCTCCAGGCGTGCCAGCACGTCGTAGAGGGCGACGATCTGCGGCCAGTCGGTGGTGCTGACGTCTGCGGCCTCGTCGTGCAGGGCGGCGATCGCGGCCTGCACCGCGTACGGGCCAGGGGGACGGGCGCCGCTGAGGGCGTCGACCACGAGTGCGCGGCCCTCGGTGATGCGGTCGACGTCCCAGAGGGCGCGGTCCTGGTCCTCCAGCAGCACCAGCTCGCCGTCGGTGCCGACGCGGGCGGCGCGGCGGGCGTCGATCAGCAGCATCAGCGCCAGCAGGCCGGTGACCTCCCGTTCGCGGGGCATCAACCGGTGCAGGATGCGGGCCAGCCGGATCGCCTCGTCGACGAGGTCGGCCCGCACCAGGTCGTCGCCGCCGGTGGCGGAGTAGCCCTCCGTGAAGATCAGGTAGACGACGCGGAGCACACCGGGCAGCCGGGCCGGCAGCTCGTCCGCGGCCGGCACCCGGAACGGGATGCGCGCGTCGCGGATCTTGCGCTTGGCGCGCACGATGCGCTGCTGCATCGTCGCCGTCGGCACGAGGAAGGAGCGGGCGACCTCCGCGGTGGTGAGCCCGCCGAGGAACCGCAGCGTGAGGGCGGTGCGCGCGTCCGGCGGCAGCGCCGGGTGGCAGCAGGTGAAGAACAGCTGCAGCCGTTCGTCGGGGACGTCGCGGTCGGGGCCGGTCTCGACGGGCGGTATGGGCCCGGCCCGGTCGGCCTCGACCTGCAGCACCGCCAGGCGCTGGGCGTAGCCGCGGTCGCGGCGGATGCGGTCGATGGCCTTGCGCCGGGCCGTGGTCACGAGCCAGGCCAGCGGCGTGTCCGGCACACCGTCGACGGGCCACCGGGCCAGCGCCGCCTCCACGGCCTCGGACACCACCTCCTCGGCGAGGTCCAGGTCGCCCAGTCGAGCAGCCATCATGGCGAGCAGCCGGCCCCGGTCCTCCCGGAAGACCGCCTCGACCCCGGCCACCCCGGAGCCGGCCACCCGCCGGTCCATCAGGATCCGGCCATCAGTAGTCGAAGCTCTGGATCGGGCGCACTTCGATCCGCCCGCCGCCGTTCGAGCCGGGGCAGCGCGCGGCCCAGTCCAGAGCGGCGTCGAGATCGGGCACGTCGAGCAGGTAGAACCCGCCCAGGATCTCGCGGGTCTCGGCGTACGGGCCGTCGGTGACGACCCGCTCGCCGCCGTCCTTGACGGCGACCGTGCTGGCCGTCTCGACGCCCTGCAGTGCCTCGCCGGCGATCTTCACCCCGGCCTCGGCCAGCGCCTTCTCGAAGTCGATGTAGGCCTGCATCTCCTTCGCGCCGAAGTCCGGGTCGGCGTAGAGCTGAGGATCGCGGGCGGCGATGAGCAGCATGTACTTCATGGTGTGTCCTCGGTCTTGGGGGTTGGTGACGAGGGGATGACGAACGGGGCGGCCCGACATCGACACGTTGCCCGGAGAATTCTCAGCAGAGTTTCCCGACGGGCTCAACCGAACGATCGTTCATCGCTCACGTCACAGCACTGGTGCCGGCGATCCCGTCCGGAACTACTCTCGGGTAGCAGTCACATCTGCCCGTCGAAGGAGAAGACGATGCCCGAAGCCGTGATCGTCGCTGCGGCCCGCTCGCCCATCGGCCGCGCCGCGAAGGGCTCGCTGCCCACCATCCGGCCCGACGACCTGGCAGCCCAGATGGTGCGCGCCGCGCTCGACCAGGTGCCGCAGCTCGACCCCAACACCATCGACGACCTCATGCTGGGATGCGGGCTCCCCGGTGGCGAGCAGGGCTTCAACATGGGCCGCGTCGTCGCCATCCTGCTCGGCTACGACCAGCTCCCCGGCACCACGATCACGCGCTACTGCTCGTCCTCGCTGCAGACCACCCGGATGGCCCTGCACGCGATCAAGGCCGGCGAGGGCGACGTGTTCATCTCGGCCGGCGTCGAGACGGTCTCGCGGTTCGCGAAGGGCAGCTCCGACTCGCTGCCCGACACCCGCAACCCCCTGTTCGGCGACGCCGAGGCGCGCACCGCCGGGCTCTCCGCCGGCGGCCTCGACACCTGGGACGACCCGCGCGGCCAGGACCTCGTGCCCGACGTCTACATCCCGATGGGCCAGACCGCGGAGAACCTCGCCCGCGCCAAGGGCGTGACCCGCGAGGACATGGACCGGTTCGGGGTGCGCTCGCAGAACCTCGCCGAAGCCGCCATCGCCGACGGGTTCTACGAGCGCGAGATCACGCCCGTCACGCTGCCCGACGGCACCGTCGTCAGCAAGGACGACGGGCCGCGCGCCGGCGTCACCTACGAGGCGGTGTCGCAGCTCAAGCCGGTGTTCCGACCGGACGGGCTCGTCACGGCCGGCAACTGCTGCCCGCTCAACGACGGCGCCGCCGCCCTCGTGATCATGTCCGACACGAAGGCTGCCGAGCTGGGCATCACCCCGCTGGCGCGGGTCATCTCGACCGGCGTCTCCGGCCTGTCGCCGGAGATCATGGGCCTCGGCCCGGTGGAGGCGTCCAAGCGGGCGCTGAAGCTGGCCGGCATGACCATCGACGACGTCGACCTCGTCGAGATCAACGAGGCGTTCGCCGCACAGGTCATCCCGTCCGCACGGGACCTGGGGGTCGACCCGTTCGGCGACAAGCTCAACGTGCACGGCGGCGCCATCGCCATCGGCCACCCGTTCGGCATGACCGGCGCCCGCATCACCAACACGCTGCTCAACGGGCTGCGGGCCAAGGACAAGTCCATCGGCCTGGAGACCATGTGCGTCGGCGGCGGCCAGGGCATGGCGATGGTGCTGGAGCGGCTCAACTGAGCCGACGGGCCTCCCGCGCACACCGTTCGACCGCCAGCGCGAGTGTCCACGTCGAGCACGGGGCCGTGGTGCGGCACGAACGGCACCAGTCCTCGGCCGGATGCTGGGCGAGCAGACGCGTGGCGATGCCCGGATCGTGCGCCGCGATCAGCTCGGCCACCACGAACCGCGGCTCAACCACGGGAACGCAGGACGAGCGACACGTGCGCGACGGGGCTGCTGTGCTGGCTGCGCCGGCGGAACCGCGCGAGGACGCGGGATAGGTTTGGCATGGCAACGCCTTTCCTGGCCGAGAGGTGGTTGCTCGCGGGGCCCGGTGGGTGCAACCACCGGGCCCGCACCCTTTGACGATATTCGATCCCGGGTTTCAGCGTCAAGGATATTCCATCTCAACCGAGGATACGGTACGATCGCCTACATTCCGACTCGGGGACGGTGGGAGATGGCGCTCAGGCGGCTGTGCAAGGCGAGTGATTCGATGGGGGCGGACAACTGTCCCGCGGTGTACGTAGAGGACGAGCCGCAATGGCTGATCGCTCAAGGCAAGGCTCTCGACGACGTGTTGACAGGACAGCTCCTTGACCTGGCGGCCGACGAGACGGCTGTTCGAGTTCCCACCGAGACCATCGTCCGGGCCGTGGCCATGCTGCTCGCCGAGCGCGGAGAGCCTGCACTCGCCGGGGATATCTCGAGGATTCTGAGCCCGGTCGCCGAGATGGAGGTGTCCGCGCCGTGAGCCGTTGGATCACTCCCGACCAGCGGGCCGAGTGGCGAGGCCTCTTCACGAGTTACGAACGGTCGGCGTACAGGCTCGAAGGCCAGCAGATCTACTGCAGCCCGTCGGAGGACGCGGCTCTTGCAGACTTCCTGTGTGGCCGTCCCATCGGGATGGACTGGACGTATCTCCGTGAGACCACGTCCCTCCAACGCTCGAAGGGCTGCACGAAGACGAAGGTGCGGGTCGCCGTCGAGCCGTGGACGCAGTACACCCACCTGGAACTGACACAGTATCCGACCATGGCGGAAATCGGCGAGGATATTCACATCATCGCCGTCCAGCAGGGGGATTGGCCAGAGGGGGTACCTCATCACGACTACTGGCTCTTCGACGAGCGTGACCTCTGGTTGATGCACTACCACGAGAACTTCTACTTCAAGGGTGCGGAGCTGATCGAGGACGAAGCGGTTGTCGCCGAGCACCTCCGGGCACGCGACGCCGCGATGGCCACTGCCATCCCCCTGGTCGAATACCTCGCCCTGCATCCTGAACTCGAGGAGTCCACGACCGCTTGACCCAACAACCAGCCCCTACCGCCCTCGGCGAACTCGGCGCCGCGCTGCGTGCGTTGCGCGACCGGACCGGCAAGACCGGCGCCGAGTTCGCCGTGCTGCTCGGTGATGGCTGGCGGCAATCGCGCGTCTCGAAGATCGAGACCGGCCGCCAGCTGCCGAGCGAGGCTGACATCCAGGCCTGGGTGAGTGCAGCGGGCGCCGATGCCGCCGAACTGATGGAACTGCGGGCACGAGCGGTGGCCGAGTACCGGTCGAGAGAAGACCTCTACCGCAGGGCTGGCGGAGTCGTTGCCCATCAGGCCGATCTCACCGAGCTGTCCGAATCTGCCACCTGGCTGGCTGAGTTCCAGCCCGCGCTGGTTCCGGGTCTGCTGCAGACCGCCGCCTACGCATGGCAGACAGTACGAGGCGACTCGGACACGTGGGATGACGGCGATCCGCCGGACACCTTCCGCCGAATCATCGCGGCTCGAATGCGGCGCCAAGCGATGCTCTACGAACCCGGTCGCGAGTTCGTCTACGTCATGACCGAGGCCGCTCTCCACTTGCGATTCGGCGAAGCGACGGCGGACACCATGCGTGGCCAGGCCATGCACCTGGCGGACTCGGCACTCCTGCCCGGCGTGACGGTTGCCGTGCTCCCGTACACGACGCCGTGCCCCGTCATGCCGTCCGGCTTCGCCATCTATGACCGTGAGCTGGTCCGCATCGAGACGAGCGGCGGTGTGCTGCAGCTGACCGACACCGAGGCGGTGGCGCGGTACTCGCGATGGCTCGACCAGCTCGTCGACGTGGCGCTGACCGGCGAGCAGGCCGCGGAGTTCTGCCGGAAGGTCGCGGCCTCGATCGCCGACTAGGTTGATCGGATGGATCTCCAACTCTCCGGCAAGCGCGCGATCGTCACTGGTGGGAGCCGCGGGATCGGGTTGGCGGTGGCGACCGCGCTGGTCGCGGAGGGTGCGCGGGTGGCGGTGGTCGCGCGCGATGCGGATGCCCTCGCCGCGGCCGCCGCGCAGGTCGGCGCCGAACCGTTCGCCGCCGACACGGGTAGCGAGAGCTCGGTCCGGTCGATGGTCGCGAACGTGGTGGCCGGGTTCGGCGGCGTCGACGTGCTCGTGAACGCCGCTGCGCGGCCCGCGTCCGCCGGCCCGCAGGTCGCGGCCAGCGCGACCTCCGACGACGACGTGCGCGAGGAGCTCGAGGTCAAGGTGCTCGGCTACCTGCGCTGCGCACGCGCAGTCGCCCCGCACATGACGGCGCAGGGCTGGGGCCGGATCGTCAACATCAGCGGGCTCAACGCGCGCCGGTCGACGTCGCTGGTGGGATCGGTGCGCAACGTCGCTGTCGCCTCGATGACCAGCGCGCTCGCGGCGGAACTGGGCCCGCACGGCGTGAACGTGACGGTGGTGCACCCGGGCATCACCGTGACCGAGAAGACCCCGGCCACATTGGCCGCGATCGCCGCGGCGCAGGACATCTCCGAGGAGGAGGCGCTGGCGGGGCTCGCCGCCGGCACCACGATCGGCCGGCTGGTGACGGCCGCCGAGGTGGCCGACGTCGTCACGTTCCTGTGCTCGCCGCGCAGCGTCGCCGTCAACGGTGACGCGGTGGCCGTCGGCGGCGGCGTCCCGGGCGTCACCTACTACTGACCCGGAACGCAGATCGGCCCGCCCCTCTCGCGAAGGGCGGGCCGATCGGGCTACGGCGAGGTCAGTCGCCGCGGATGTACGACAGCAGGCGCAGGATCTCCAGGTACAGCCACACGAGCGTGACCATGAGGCCGAACGCGATGTACCAGGCGAACCGGGCCGGGGCGCCACCGCGGATGGCCCGCTCGGCCTGGTCGAAGTCGAGCAGCAGGCTGAACGCGGCCACGCCGATGCAGACGATGCTGAAGATGTAGGCCAGCGGCGAGCCGTCGCGCAGGCCGAGCCCGCCGGTGGTGAAGAAGCTGAAGAGCAGGTTGACCAGCATCAGCACGAAGACGCCGATGAGGGCGCCCATGAGCCACTTGGTGAACCGCGGGGTGACCCGCACGGCGCCGGTCTTGTAGACGACCAGCATGCCGAGGAACACGCCCATGGTGCCGACGATGGCCTGGAAGCCGATGCCCTCGAAGTTCGGGACGCGCTCGAGGATGCCGGTGAGCCCGCCCAGGAACACGCCTTCGACGGCCGAGTAGAGCAGCACCAGCGGTGCCTTCGCCCACTCCGGCTTGAACGTGAGCGCCAGCCCCAGCACCAAGCCGACGATGGCGGCCGGGAGCGCGAGGATGGTCATGCCGGACCAGATGGTCAGGACGCCCGCGATGATCGCCGTGCCCACCGAGATCGCGGTCTTCATGACGACGTCGTCGATGGTCAGCGGGCGCTCGTCGACACCGGCGCGACCCGGATCGACGTCGGGCCCGGCCATCTCGGCGTACGCACCGGCGCCACCGAGTGCGCCACCGGCGCGGTCGAACGTGGCGCTGCCGCCGCCTTGCCCGTTGCCGGGCAGGTTGCGGAACGCCGGGTTGCTACTGGTGCGCACCTGGGCCTCCTCGGAGCGATGTGGGCGCTTCCATGGGATACAACGATCAGGACGTCGAGCACGTTCCCATGGGGGTAAAGGGAAATTTACCGTGCCCGCTCGCGACAGTGGATCACCCTGCCGTAACGCTTCCCGGCGGGTCCAGCGTGATGCCGGCCTGCTCGAGCGCGGCCTCGGTCTGCAACCGGGCGAACGGGCGCTCCGCAGCCTCGGCCCCGACGAGCGGCGAGTCCACCCCGACGATCCGGCACACGTCGATCAGAACGTCGTCGTACGCGGCGGCCAGCGCCTGCGCGCGCACGTTCGTGGTGGGCGGCACGTCGCGGATCTCGCGGCGCAGCCTGCGCAGCGCCGCGACGACCGTCTCCAGTGGCTGCCCCTCCGGACGCACCCGCCGGTCGCGCAGGCAGTCGCCGAGCTTCCCGACGAGCGACGGCGCGATCCGCACCGCGAGCCACGCGACCACCGCCGGACATGTGGCAGCCACGACGAAGAGCACCAGCCCCACCAGGGGCGGCGGCCCACCTGGCATGCCAGAAGACGGTACGCCGGAGGGCAGGCCCCCGCGAGCGGAATTGCCCCGATGGACTACCACCTCGGCCAGGTCGGAGCACTCATCGACGGCCACCCGGCGGCGGTCCGGGCGGGGGCCATCCCGGCGGCGGGCCGCCGCCCTGGCCCACCCAGGGGCCCGGCGCCTGCGCGTATCCGGCACTTCGAACGGCGCGCTCTCCGACGAGCAGCGCGGCGACGATCAGCGTCCAGCCGATCACATCGAGTACTCCGACGATGACGTTGAAGGTCACGAGAAAGCTGTCCTGGTCGTCGATCCGGCCGTACAGCGCGGGCAGGAGAAATCGCCATGCGAGCCCCACCGCGATCTCGATGGCCAGACCGATGGCCGCGAACGTCGACCTCCTCGGATGTTTCCGCGCCGTCGCCAGTGCCATCACGAACCCGATGGCCATGGCGATCCAGGTAGCGACCTGGAAGGCCAGGCCCGAAATCTCGACGAGGGACGACATGCCGGCAGCCTGCCACCTACGGGCGCGGCGCCAGCCCCTCGACGACGAGCGCGGCGAGCTCCGCGTAGGCGGCGCTGTCGTCCAGCCCGGTGGCCGCGGCGACGCGGCGTTGCTGGATGCGGACCATCGCGGCGCTGATCAGGTCGCCGACGAACCCGACGTGGACGGGCCGGAAGGCGCCGCTCGCCACGCCGTCGGCGACGAGCTGCTCGACGCGCCGGGCCGCGGCTGCGGTGTTGCGCTCGTAGATCTCGCGGGCAGCGGGTGAGGCGGCGACGTCGTCGAAGAACGCGGCCGACGCCGGCTTCAGCTGCGCGGCCACGCCTTCGAGGTAGGCGACGAGCCGGGCCCGGGGGCCGGCTGCGTCGGCGAGGCCGGCCTCGACGCGCTCGGTGGCGCGTCGGAAGAAGTGCACGACGACAGCGCGCACCAGCTCGTCGCGGGTGCCGGCCAGCGCGTAGATCGTGCTCTTCGAGCAGCGCAGGCGCCCGGCCAGCGCGTCGATCGTGAGTGTGGCGAAGCCGTCACCGAGGAACAGCTCGACCAGCTGGTCGAACAGCTGCGCCTGCCGTACAGTACGATTCACCGTACGATCGTACAGCACTCCGTATCAATTGGGGACGCCATGACCGTCGACCGCCTGCTGCCGACCGCCGAGGCCCACGACCTGCTCGCGCTCACCCGCGAGATCGCGGACAAGGAGCTCGCGCCCCGCGTCGACGAGCACGAACGGCACGAGACCTATCCCGAAGGGCTCTTCACGACCCTCGGCGATGCCGGGCTGCTCGGCCTGCCCTACCCGGAGGAGTACGGAGGCGGCGGGCAGCCGTACGAGGTCTACCTCCAGGTGCTCGAGGAGCTGGCGATGCGCTGGGCCGCCGTCGCTGTCGCCACGAGCGTCCACGGGCTGTCGTGCCACCCGCTTGCCACGTTCGGCACCGAGGCGCAGAAGGAGCGCTGGCTGCCGCGCATGCTCTCCGGCGAGCTGATCGGCGGTTACAGCCTCTCGGAGCCGCAGGCCGGGTCCGACGCCGCCGCGCTCACCTGCCGCGCCGAGCGGGTGCCCGACGGCTACCGCATCACCGGCACCAAGGCCTGGATCACCCACGGCGGCAAGGTCGACTACTACGCCCTGTTCGCCCGCACCGGGGAAGGCAGCCATGGCGTCTCCTGCTTCGTCGCCCCCGGCCACGTCGACGGGCTGTCGTTCGGCAGGCCCGAGGAGAAGATGGGCCTGCACGCCATCCCCACCGTCACCGCACACTGGGACGGCGCCGTCATCGACGCCGACCGGCTCGTCGGCACGGAGGGCCAGGGCCTGCCCATCGCGTTCAGCGCGCTCGACGGCGGCCGGCTCGGCATCGCCGCGGTCGCCACGGGGCTCGCCCAGGCCGCGCTCGACACGGCCGTGCAGTACGCGCAGGAGCGAAGCGCGTTCGGCAAGCGCATCGCCGACCACCAGGGGCTGGGCTTCCTGCTCGCCGACATGGCCGCCGCCGTCGACTCCGCCCGCGCCACCTACCTGGACGCCGCCCGTCGCCGCGACCTCGGCCGCCCGTACGGGCGCCAGGCCAGCGTGGCCAAGCTCGTCGCCACCGACGCGGCCATGAAGGTCACCACGGACGCCGTGCAGGTGCTGGGCGGCTACGGCTACACCCGCGACTTCCCCGTCGAGCGGTACATGCGCGAAGCGAAGATCACCCAGATCTTCGAGGGCACGAACCAGATCCAGCGGCTCGTCATCAGTCGGGCATTGGTGCAGTAGGCACTCGTTCGGCCCAATGGCGGTAACGGATTGCGCTCGGCGGCGAACTTCACTGTGTTCCCCGTCACTCCGTAGCCGGAGGCCGCACGCCCGTGACCGACCAGCACTCCACCGTCGACCTGAGCCTCCTCGCGCCCGAGCGCGAGGTCGCCGTCGTCGAGGCGGAGCACCACCAGGTGGTGCTCGCCGGGTACGCCCCGGCTCCTGGCGAGCCGCCGCGCCGGCTCGTCGCCGAGCTGGTGCGCGCTCCGGTCACTGCTGCCGGATGGGCCGGCCGGGCGGGCGTCGAGGTCCGCATCGACGGTGGACGGGTGGGCGAACTGACGTACCGCACTGCACAGGACTACCTCCCGATGCTGGAGGTACTGATGACGAGGGGTGAGCGGGTCGGCTGCCGGGCGCTGGTGAAACACGGTCGGCACGGCCTGGTCGAGGTGGAGCTGCGAGTGCCACCGGTGCGCCTTGCACCGGTCGCGGCCTCGCCTGTCGAGCGTCCGTCCCGAGCCCGCGTGGCTCGGGTCGGACGCTCGTTGGCGCGCCTCGCGGCGGGCGCCGCGCTCGCGGTGCTGACGATCATGTTGCTGTGCGCGCTCGGCCTGACGACGCGATCCACCACGGGGATGCCGGCGCCCAACTCGGCTCCGCTCACGACGCAGGACGACGACGCGTCGGCGCTCGATCCCGCCGCGACACCGACCGACTGCAGCGGCATGCAGGCCGCCGCCCTCCGCGACTCGCCCTGCCGATAGCCCCGTCACGCTGCGGATCCGGTCGGAGCCGATGAGTTCCGTAGCCCGCATCGGTCCTATCTCTGTGGCCCGCGCCCTGCGGACCCGGAAATGGGGTGAGATCGTCATGTCCTGGCCGGACGGCGAGGTGGCGCGGGCGCCGCTGACGGGGCGCCGCATCCGTCGTCAGGAGCTGCGGATCGCGCCGGAGGACTGGCATGCGCTGGTCGAGGCGCAGTGGCGCGGGGCGCTGGTGCTGCTCGAACACGGCTGCGTGGAGCTGCACTGCCTGCGCGGCGAGGTGCTCCTGTTCTGCCAGGGTGCGGTGCTGTGCTTCGACGGCACCGGCGCCCGCGCCCTGCACAACCCGGGCACCGTCCCCGCGGTGCTCGCGGGTTACTCGCGGGTGCAATCAAGAGCGTCCGGCGATTGAGGGTCCGAGCGTGTGACGCCCAGGCGGCCCCTCGCGGCGTTGCCGCCCTTGCGAATGCCCCGGCATGAGCTGCGGGCGGCGCCTTGCGAAGAACCACCTGGACGCCACACGCTGCACGAACCCTCAATCGCCGGACGCTCTAGAGTGCGGCGATGGAGCCGATGGCACGTGACGTGGCCACTCCCCTCGGCCGGATCCGCGTGTCGGTGGCCGGCGACGGCCCGGCGATGCTGTTCTGGCCCAGCCTGCTGATGACGGGCGAACTGTGGTCGGCCCAGGTCGCCCACTTCGCCGCCACGCACACGACGATCGCCGTCGACCCGCCCGGCCACGGGGCGTCCGCGCCGCTGACCGGGCCGTTCACGTTCGACGACTGCGTCGAGGTGATCACCGCGATCCTCGACGACCTGGCCGTCGAGCAGGCCGTGCTCGTCGGCAACTCGTGGGGCGCCATGATCGGCGCGCGCTGCGCCGCGCTGCGTCCGGAACGGGTGACGGCGGCGGTGCTGCTGAACGGCACCGCGTCCCCGTCCGGGCTGCGCCAACGGATCGAGTACCCGCTGCTGGTGCGGACGGCCCGGTTGCTCGGCGGTATCCGCGGGCCGCTGACCGGCCCGGCACTGGACGCGTTCCTCGGTCCGACCACGCGCCGGTCCCGGCCGGAGGTGGTGGCGCGGGTGCGGGCGGCGATCCACGCCGCCGATCCCGCATCGGTCGGGCACGCCGTCACCAGCGTGGTGCCGCAGCGTCCCGACCAGCGCGGATTGCTGCGCGCCGTCACGTGCCCGGTCCTCGTGGTGGCGGGTGACGAGGACGCCACGTTCCCCGTCGCGGAGTGCGCGGAACTGGCGGCGGCGATCCCGGACGCCGAGTTCGTCGTGCTGCCCGGGGTGGCGCACCTGGCCGCGGTCGAGGTGCCCGACCTCGTGTCCGAGCTGATCGACGGCTTCCTCGCCCGGGTGCCGGCCCGTCAGGAATAGACCAGGCGCACTGTCGAATCCGCCGGAGGTCGTTCGTGTAGGGGCATGGAGAACCCGATGCGATCGATCACGGCAACGATGCACATCACCCTCGACGGCGTCGTGCAGGGCCTGGGCCGCGCCGACGAGGACACCCGCGGCGGCTTCACCCACGGCGGCTGGGGCCCCCGCTTCCACGACGACGTCATCGCGCGGGAGATGAGCGCGGGCATGGCCCGGCCCGGCGACATGCTGCTCGGCCGCCGCACCTGGCAGGACTTCGCCCGGGTGTGGGGCCGCGCGACCGACGGCAACCCGTACTCCGCGCACATGAACTCGACCACCAAGTACGTCGTCTCACAGACCCTGGACGATGTCGACGGCTGGCAGAGCTCCGTGCTGCTGCGGGGCGTCGAGGGTGTCCGGGCGTTGCTCGCCGAGCCGGGCCCCGACCTGTCGATCATCGGCAGCGCGTCCCTGGTACGGGCGCTGCACGCGGCCGGGCTGATCGACCGGTACACGCTGCTGATCACGCCCGTCACGCTGGGCTGCGGAGCGCGGATGTTCGAGGGCCCGGCGCCGCTGACGGAGTTCGAGCTCGTCGGTTGCGTGCCCTCGACGACCGGCGTGATCATCGCCCGGTACTCCCGCCGCTGAGAGGGGCCGTCCGTGCCGCAGTACCTGATGTCGATATACCAGCCGGCGGCCGGCACCCCCGATCCCGCCGCGATGGCGCGCATCTCGGCCGAGCTGCACCGCCTCAACGAGGAGCTGCGCGACGAGGGCTCGTGGGTCTTCACCGGCGGTCTGGACCCGATCGCCGGCGCCGCGGTCGTGCGCGCCGACGGCATGGTCACCGACGGGCCGTACCTGGAGGGCAAGGAACACATCGGCGGCATCTACGTGATCACCGCACCCGATCTGGACGCGGCGCTGGAGTGGGGCCGCCGCGCCGCGGCAGCGACGACGCTGCCGATCGAGGTCCGGGCCTTCCAGGACCGGCCGGCGTACTGATCCGATGACCCCGGACGAGATCGCGGCGGTCTTCCGCGCCGAGTACGGCCGCGCAGTGGCCGTGCTCGTGCGGATGCTCGGCGACATCGGGCTCGCCGAGGACGCCGTCGCCGACGCGTTCACGATCGCCGTGGCGCGCTGGCCCGCCGACGGCGCGCCGCCCAGCCCGGCCGGCTGGATCATCACCACGGCCCGTCGACGGGCCATCGACCAGGCCCGTCGCGAGACCGCCCGTCCGCAGAAGCACGCCGAGGCGGCACTCGCGTTCGCCCCGACCGAACCCCTGGACGAGGAGAGCGCCGTGCCCGACGACCGGCTCCGGCTCGTCTTCACCTGCTGCCACCCCGCGCTGGCCAGGCCCGCCCAGGTGGCACTGACCCTGCGCCTGCTCGGCGGGCTCACCACGCCGGAGATCGCGCGCGCCTTCCTCGTCCCGGAAGCGACCATGGCTCAGCGGATCGTCCGGGCGAAGTCGAAGATCCGCGACGCGCGCATCCCGTACCGGGTGCCGCGCGAGGCCGACCTGCCCGATCGCCTCGACGGGGTGCTCGCCGTCCTCTACCTGATCTTCAACGAGGGCTACACGGCCTCGGCCGGCGACGAGCTCGTGCGGGCGGACCTGTGCGCGGAAGCGATCCGGCTGGCCCGCCAGCTCGTCGAGCTGATGCCGGACGAGCCCGAGGCGGCAGGGCTGCTCGCGCTCATGCTGCTCACCGAGGCGCGCCGCGCCGCGCGTACCGACGCCGACGGTGCGCTCGTCCGGCTGAGCGAGCAGGACCGCTCCCGGTGGGACGCCGAGCTGGTGGCGGAGGGCCGGACCATCGTGCGGGCCTGCCTGCGGCGCAACCGGCCCGGCCGCTACCAGATCCAGGCCGCCATCAACGCCGTGCACACCGATCCCGTCACCGACTGGGCGCAGGTGCTGGCGCTCTACGACCAGCTCACCCGGCTCGACCCCGGCCCCGTCGTCGCGCTGAACCGCGCCGTTGCGCTCGCCGAGATCGACGGGGCGGACTCCGCGCTGCGCGTCGTCGACGGCCTGGCGCTGGAGTGCTACCACCTCTTCCACGCCATCCGCGGCGACCTCCTCGCCCGCCTCGGCCGCACCGCGGAGGCCGGACGGGCATTCGCAACCGCCGCCGAACTGACCGACAACCAGCGCGAACGCGACCACCTGCGCACCCGGGCCCGCGCACTCCGAGGTTGACGGGCTCGGCGCACGACGCGCGCGCCCGGCGAGTCCCCCGTCCTGGTCGGCGAGTCTTGCGTTCGGTCCCGCGAGTTGCGCGTTCCGGTCGGCGAGTCCTGCGTTCAGGTCGCGCGACTTCGGCGTCGGGGGCCGGCGGGTTCGGAGTTCGAGGCCGCTCGGTTCGCCGACCCGAAGGCCGAACTCGCCGAGCGAAACGCGAGACTCGCCGGACCGAACGGGAGACTCGCCGGGCAGGACGGGAGACTCGCGCGTCAGGGCTTCCGGTAGACCGAGATGTGTGCCTGTGAGTCCGTCGCGAACGGTGCGCGCGACCAGTCCGCCCACCGGTGCTCCAGCTCCAGCCCGGCCAGGCGGGCCATGAGGTCCATCTCGGCGTGGCCGACGTGGCGGCCGTTGATGGGGCGCACCGAGACTCCGTCGGTCCCGACGAGCACCCACGTGCCCGAGTAGACCCCGGTCATGGCATCGAGGGTGCCGGTGGTGATCGCGACCCGGGTGCCGTCGAGCTGCACGATCCGTGGCTGCGGCTCCTTCGGCACGACCGTCTCGAGGGCGAACCGGCCGCCGGGCCGCAGGTGGGCTGCGGCGTTGCCGAACAGCCGGACCTGGTCGTCCTGCGAGCCCAGCGCGAAGATCGAGTTGAACGCGATGAAGGCGAGATCGAACGTGCGTCCCACCGCCACGTCGGTCATGTCGCCGACCACCACGCTCAGCCGCTCGGCGCCGGGCTTGGCCTGCAACTGCTCGACCATCGGCTCGCTGATCTCCACCGCGACGACGTCGTGCCCGCGCTCGGCCAGCGGGATCGCCAGCCGTCCAGTGCCCGCGCCGTACTCGAGGATCGCCGCCGCCGGGTCGACGAGCCCGGCCAACCCGTCGACGGTCGCGTCGGTGTCGACGATCCCCTCGTGCACGTCGTCGTAGACGTCTGCCCAGTCGGCGCCGTAGCGGCGCGCATCGAATCCGCCCATGCGCCGAGCCAACCGCGCCGGCGCCCGTCCACCAGAGGGTTCGGTCGTGGGCGAAACGTGCGCACTGCGCGACGGTCAGGCGCCGCGCAGATCCGCAGCGGAGAACACCGGGTGCAGCCGCAGGCCGATCGCGGCCAACGCGGCGGCCCCGCCCTCCTCACGGTCCACCACGCACAGCACGTCGGTGACGACGGCTCCGAGAGCGCGCAGCTCGGCGGTCGACGCGATGACCTGCCCGCCGGAGGTGACGACGTCCTCGACGACGAGCACGCGCCGGCCGGCGACGTCGGCGCCCTCGGCCAGCCGTCGCGTGCCGTACTCCTTGGCCTGCTTGCGGACGAACGCCGCCGGGAGACCGGTGCGCAGCGACAACGCGGTCGCGACGGGCACCCCGCCGAGTTCGAGTCCCGCCAGCACCTCCGTACCGACCGGGACGAGCGGGGCCGCGGCCTCGGCGATCGCTGCGAGGAGCACGGGATCGGCCTCGAAGCGGTACTTGTCGAAGTACTCGGTCGCCGTGCGTCCCGAGCGGAGTAGGAACTCGCCGCTCAGGTGGGCGGCCGTGTGCATGGTGGCGGCGAGTCGGGCGCGATCCATGCCGTCATCCTCTCCCCATGGCACTCGCGGAGGTCTGGGTCGTGGCCGGGGCGCCGGGCGCCGGCAAGAGCACCGTGGCCGAGCTGCTGCTGGCCCGGCTTCGACCGGTGCCGGCGCTGCTCGACAAGGACGTGCTGTTCGGTGGTTTCGTGGCAGCGGCGCTGGCTGCGGCCGGGCACCCGGACGGCGAGCGGGAGGGTCCGTGGTACGACGAGCACGTCAAGGTGCACGAGTACGGCGGGCTGACCGCGGCCGCGCGGCGGATCCGGGCACCGGGCTGCCCGGTGCTGCTGTGTGCCCCGTTCACGCAGCAGATCCGCGAGCCGGAGCGCTGGTCGGCGTGGGTGGCGGAGCTCGGCGGTGCGCCGGTGCGGCTGGTGTGGGTGCGGTGCGACGCCGCGACCCTGCACGCACGCCTCGTCGCCCGCGGCCGCCCGGCCGACGCCGGCAAGCTCGGCGCGTTCGACGCGTTCGTGGCGCGCATGCGGCCCGCCGAGCCGCCGCCCGTCCCGCACGTCGAGATCGACAACGGGGCCGGCGCGCCATCGCTCGCCGAGCAGATCGCAGCCGTGCCGGGACCACCGCGCTGACGTTCGGTGCTGATCAGTCGGCGGCAGGTTCCGCTTCCGCCGTCGACGCCACCTCCATCGCCGCGGTCATGGCTTCCAGGTCGTCGGTGTTGCGGGTGGTCTGGACGATGAGGACGTTGCAGCGCGCGTTCTTCACGACGTCCCCCGGCACCGAGCCGAGCAGCTGCCCGTCGACGGCGCCGAGCCCGCGGTTGCCCACGACGATGAGGTTCTTCGGGTTCGATCCGGCGGTGTCCAGCAGCGCCTGCGCCGGCGCCGCAGCCACGATCCGCTGCTCGAACTTGTGGGTCCGGTCCGCGGTCAGCTCCCGCACCGAGGCCAGCATCGCCTCCTCGGCCGCAGCTCGCCCGTACACCGTCTGGTGCTGGCCGGCCACCGGTTCCAGCACCGCCTCCGCGGACGGGTCGTACGCGGTGACGACGATGAGGTCCGCGTCGGCGGCGTAGGCGACGCCGGCGGCGTGCCCGACCGCGATCAGCGACGTGGGCGTGCCGTCGGAGCCGACGATGACCTTGTCGTAGACGGAGCCGATGTGGCGGGGTGCACCGAGTGGCACGATCGAGGACTCGGCGTCCTTCGCGGGCGGGTCGACCCACAGCATCACGACGCCGCCGACGGCCAGCAGGGCCCCGGCCAGGATCATCGCGTTGGTGCCCTTGCTGTCGAGCAGGTTCTCGTAGATCCAGCCGAACGTCACCGTCTGGATGAGCATGGGGACCACGATCATCATGTTGAGGATCCCCATGTACACGCCGGTGCGCTTGGCCGGCACCATGCTCGCCACCATCAGGTACGGCACGCCGACCGCGCTGGCCCAGAAGATGCCGACACCGATCATCGGGATCAGGGCCACGTACTGGTTCGTGATGTTCGCGAGCCCCACGAGCGACACCGCGGCCAGGCCCAGTGCGATCGCGTGCACCCGCTTGGCGCCGAGCCGCTGGCAGAAGCCCACGAGGAACAGCGCCGACACCATGGTGAAGAAGTTGTACGTGCCGTTCTGCAGGCCGCTCCAGCCGATGGTCGTCTCCCAGGCCGGGCCGCCCGTCTCCGGGTCGGCGCCGAACACCGACTCGCCGATGCTGACCGCGATGAACTGCCAGTAGATGAACATCGCGTACCACTGGAAGAGGAAGACCGCGCCGATCTTGTGCATCGCGACCGGCATCTCGCGGACGGCGACGGCGATGTCCCGCACCGCGGAGGTGAGCCCGCGCGGCGCCGAGCGCATCTCCACGAGCTCCTCGTCGGACGGGGTGAGCTCCTTGGTCCGCGCCATCGCGAGCCCGACCGATCCGATGATGCAGAGCGTGCCGATCCAGAAGCAGGCGTACATCCAGAAGGGCACGCCGTTGCCGGCCTCCCCGGGGATCAGCAGCTGCAGGACGAACAGCGACAGGTTCGCCAGCACCGCGCCGGCCCCGGTGAACAGGCTCTGCGTCAGGAAGCCTCTGGCCAGCTGCGATTTGGGCAACCGGTCGGAGATCAACGCCCGGTAGGGCTCCATCGCGGTGTTGTTGCCGGCGTCGAGCAGCCACAGGCACAGCACGCCGGCCCACAGCACCCCGACGAACGGGAAGAGGAACAGGATGATCGCGCAGAGCAGCGCGCCGGCGAGCACGAACGGGCGCCGGCGGCCCCACCGCGGGCTCCAGGTGCGGTCGCTGATGGCGCCGATCAACGGCTGGACGAGCAGGCCGGTGATCGGACCGGCGATGTTGAGGATCGGGAGGTCGTGCGGGTTCGCACCGATGAGCGTGAACAGCGGGTTCACGGCCGACTGCGTGAGGCCGAAGCTGAACTGGACGCCGAAGAACCCGACGTTCATCATCAGGATCTCGTTCTGACCCAATGGTGGTTTTCGCTCGTCGTGTTTGGCGACGTCGACCTTGATCGCAGTGCTCGGTTCGGTGATCGCCATCGAGGGCCTCCCCCAGTGAGCCACGTCACACCGTCCCGGCGAAGCTACGACACGGCCTCCACGCACCGCAATGACGACGGATCGCAGCGCCCGGTTGCCACCCGTGCGGCCCAGGAGACGGCCCCCAGAAGACGTGCCACGAGACGGCCCAGCCTCCGCCGGCCCGCTCGATGCGCACATCGCCTCGATTTCATTGCACTGGCAATGAATTGTCCGCCGTGCGTCACCGCTGACGTGGAGGTGACGACGGGACGCCGTCAAGGATGCGTCGCAGTTCATTGTCGATCCGTGTCCCGAACGCATTCACGATATGGTTCGAATGCCCTCGGAGACCCGGTCGAGCAGAGGAGGTGCGCCATGCACAAGGCAACGGAGGCCGTGATGGCCGTCGTGCACGTGAAGGCGCCGGCCGAGCTCGACCCGTACGTCATCGAAGCCGAACTCACCCGGGCCATCTGCAGCCAGCGCAAGCGGCCCATGAGCGCCGAGCTCACGCTGGCCGCCGACGTCCGCCCCGTTCGCCGGCACGGCCTGCTCCGGCACGGCTTCGTCGCCCTGCTCTCCGTCGGCGGGCCCGAACTGCCCGGCGACCTGCAGCGGCGCGTGCAGAAGGTGGCCCGCAAGGCGCTGCGCCGCCGCTTCGGACCCGAGGTGTCGGCACGCGTCACCCTCGGCATGAACGCCGCCGTCGCCGGCGCGTACTGGTGCAGTGTGCGCGGCACCCCGCAGCGTTGCGCCTGATCGGCGTGGATGCTCGAACCCCGGCGCGGACGTTGACCTCCTGACCCGCCCTCCGCCGGCTGCTCGACCACCTCGTGGCGGTCGGCGTTTTCGATCGCGACGGCGACACCTACCCACCCATCCATACCGGCTGATGCCGGCGCCAACCCCGGAGAGCTGTCGCGTTATCCGGTCGACCAACCCCTCCCGGTCGGGCGATGCTCGGCGAATGGCGTTCCAGCTGCAGCCGGACATCGTCGAGTTCTACGAGTCGCAGTACGTCGAGGACGAGCGGCTGCGCCGCACACCGCACGGCCGGTTGGAGTTCGCGCGGACCCAGGAGCTGCTGCGGCGGGTCCTGCCGGTCGCGCCGGCAGCGGTGCTCGACGTGGGCGGCGGCACCGGGGTCCATGCCCGCTGGTTGGCCGCGGACGGCCACACCGTGCAGCTCGTCGACCCGGTGGAGGCCCACGTCGAGCAGGCCGCGCAGGTTCCGGGAGTCACCGCGGTGCGCGGCGACGCTCGGGACCTCGACGTGGCCACCGGCTCGGTCGACGTGGTGCTCCTGCTCGGGCCGCTGTACCACCTGCCCGACCGCGACGACCGGATCTGCGCGCTGACCGAGGCGCGCCGGGTCCTGCGCCCGGGCGGCCTCGTGATCGCGGCCGGGATCAGCCGCTACGCCGGACTCCTCGACTACGCCACACAGGGCCGCCTCGACGCCGCTGCCCTACCGGCCATCCGCGGTGTCATCACCACCGGGCGACACGATCCCCGGCTCGGGTTCACCACGGCCTACTGCCATCTCCCCGACGAGCTCGCGGAGGAGGTCGGCGCGGCCGGCTTCGGACCCGTCGACGTGTACGGCGTGGAAGGGCCGCTCTGCGCAGCGCTCGACGTGCACGGTCTGAACGGGGTGGACGCGATGTTGCCGGCGGCGATCGCGTGCGCCCGCCTCGTCGAGCGTGAAGGACCGATCATCGCGGCGAGCCCGCACATGCTGGCGGTCGCCGCAAGGCGCTGACCGGCGGCGCGCTCAGCGACGCGCCACCTCGACGGCGTCGGCGATCGCCCGCGCTGCCTGCTCCGGACTGGTGTGCGCGGTGTCGATGACGAGCCGGTCACGGTGCCACGGCTCGTACTCGCGGTCGACCACCTCCTGCCACGTCGGGAGCACGAGGCCGGGCACGTCCACCGTCCTGGTCTCGACCCGCCTGCGGTGGACGTCGCGGTCCGAGCACAGCACCTCGATGTCGACCAGCACGGCGGACGCACCTTCTGCCGTGTGCCGCCAGGCGTCCCGCGTGATCCGCAACGGGTTGACGCACTCCGCGACGACGATCCTCGTGCCGCGGACCAGCTGTTCCCCGGCCAGCGCGTAACCCAGGACGTAGCCGACCGCGCCCAGGGGTTGCACGAGCGCGGTCTGATCGACCAGTACCTGTTCGATCGTGTCGATGCGGAGGTACGCGGCACCGGTCGCCCGCACGTACGCGCCGGCCACCGTGGTCTTGCCGGCGCCCGGGAGCCCGCTGACGACGATCAACGCTGCCGGCCCTTCGGTCATGCCAGCGATCATCGCAGCGACGACACCTACCGGCTCGGCAGGGAGCGCGGCAGACCGAACCGGGCGAGCGCGCTGTTGTCGAATCGCGTCAGGGCACAGATCCGGTCGCCGGCGAGGGTGAGGACGTAGAGACCGGTTCCGTGGCTGGTGCCGTTCGGCCCGTGCAGGTACGCGCCGAACGCCGGTTGGCCGTTGGCCCTCGTCGGCACCAGATCGAACCTGCGGCCCGCCCGGAAGATGCTGGCGAAGAGCTGCCCGCCGACCTCGATTCCCTCGTACTCGAGGGGCAGCGGCGGCATCGAGACGAACACGTCGACGGTCAGCAGGGCCACCAGCGCGTCGAGATCAGCGCCTTCCCACGCGTCGACGAACTTCGCCACGACCGCGGCTTCGGCTGGCGATCCGGGCCGGGGCGGCGGCTCGCGGTCGGCGGCGGCCCGGAGCCTGCGCTCCAGGGCCGCGCGGGCCCGTTTGAGGGCGCTGTTGACCGACTCGACGGTCGCGTCCAGCATGTCGGCGACCTCGGCCGCGCGGAATTCCAGGACATCGCGCAGGACCAGCACGGCGACCTGGCGCGGTGGCAGCACCTGCAGCGCCGTCACGAACGCGAGCGAGATCGACTCGGTCCGCTCGTACCGGGCCTCCGCGCCGTCGACGAGGACGTCGGGGATCGGCTCGAGCCAGACGATCTCGCCGAGCCGGGTCGCTTCGGGCGGTTCGACGTCCGGGATGTTCCACTCGACGGCCGGACGTCGACGCGCGGAACGGCGCGCGTTGAGGCACCTGTTGGTCGCGATGCGGTAGAGCCAGGTGCGGAGCGAGGCGCGGCCCTCGAACCCGTCGAGGCCCTGCCACGCCGCCAGCAGGGTGTCCTGCAGGGCGTCCTCGGCGTCCTGCAACGAGCCCAGCATCCGGTAGCAGTGCACCTGCAGCTCCCGGTGGTGCGGCGCAGTCAGCAGCCGGAACGCGTCGCCGTCGCCCGCCCGCGCCCGTGACATCAGATCGCCGGTCACCGCCATCAGGTCACTCTCCTCGCTCATGGCACGTCCGAGTACTGACACCGGCCGCGCCCGAAACTGGGCGACGGCCGCGCGCCCAGTTCCCCCGCGCCGTGGGTTCTCCATCAGTGACAGGCGAACACGAGGGAGTACGGATATGGGAAAGATCATCGTGAGCGAGAACGTCTCGCTCGACGGCGTCATGCAGGACCCGAGGGGCGACGAGGGCACCGGAGGCGTCGACTGGTTCACCCTGATCGGGCAGCGCGATCGTCAGGAGTGGGCCACGACGCTGGCCGCCGAACTGGTGGCCGCCGACGCGCTCCTGCTCGGCCGTCGCAGCTACGAGTACTTCGCCGCCCGGTTCCCGTCCCGCCGCGACCCGGTGGCGGACCGGCTCAACAGCATGCCGAAGTACGTTCTGTCGACGACCCTGGAGAACCCGCCGTGGTCGAACACGACGGTGCTCGGCGGCGACGTGCAGGCCGTCGTGGCGAAGCTGAAGGACGAGGTGGACGGCGAGATCGTCGTCTACGCGAGCGGCGGGCTCGTACCGGCGCTGATCGATCACGAACTCGTCGACGAGCTGCGGCTGATGATCTACCCAATCGTCCTCGGGGCCGGGCAACGCCTGTTCGGCGCGACGAGCAGCGCGAAACCACTGCGCCTCGTCGGGACGAGGACGGTCGGCGACGAACTGGCCCTCCTCACCTACCGCCCGCCCGGGCGGTGATGCAACGCGGAAGCCGTCCACTACGTCCTCCCGGCGTCAGTTCCTCCCAGGGGCGGAGACCTCGTGAAGACATTCGTCGCCGTGCTCACCGCTGCCCTGCTGACCCTGCTGCCGAGCTGTGCGTCCGCGGCCGCGGCGCCCAGCTCGTGCGCCACGGCGTGGGGCAGCGAGCTCGAGCACGTCGCATCCGGGGGCGGCGGAGGCGAGGTGCAGCGGGTCCGCACGGCCACGGACGCGTGCTGGGATCGCGTCGTGATCGACATGGCCGGGCCGGCCACCTCGCCGGCCGGGTACCACGTGAGCTACGTCGACGAGGTCCGCCGAGAAGGCTCCGGCGACGTGGTGCCCGTGCCCGGCGCCGCCAAGCTGCAGGTGTCCCTGCTGAACCCGGTCTCGCCGACGTTCGACGCACCTGGCGCTGTCGACGGCTACCCGACGCTGCGATCGGTCGTCTACACCGGCGACTTCGAAGGACTCGGCATGGGCATCGGGGTGCGCGAACGGCTGCCGTTCCGGGTGTTCACGCTGAGCGGCCCGGACCGCATCGTCATCGACATCGCCCACCACTGGAGCTGACGCACACACGGGAGCGCCGCTCCCGCGGAGTCAGTCTTGCTCGAACGGCTCGTCACTCCACCGGAACCATGCCTGGGCGCCCTCGATGTGCAGCAGGAACTCCGGCACCGGACCACGCGGTGATACCAGGCTCATCGACTCGGTGATGCGGCTGTAGGCCTGCTCCCAGGCATCGACATCGCCTTCGCGTGCCTCATCCGCGAAGGCCTCGATGCAAGCCAGTTCGGCGTCGAAGAGCGGACGGACGTCGACGAACGCGGGCTGCGGCACGAACGTGCCTGAGAGCCACGGAAAGTCGCCGCCGCTGACGATGATCTCGCCGAGCAGCTCCTTGCCCCTGACGAGCTGCCAGACCTCTGTGACGGACGGACTCATCTCATCCCCATGCATGGCCATGTGACGGTGCAGCGTGAGGGTGGCACAGACGGCAAGGTCTTGTGCCCGCGGTGCAGCACGCGGCGAACCGGGCCGGATCCACTGCACCTGATCAACTTCGACGCCGGCGGCCCCTACGGCCCCGCCTCCCTGCAGACCGGCCCCGAGATCGTCCAGCTCGCCATCGACGCCGGCGTCAAGCGGATCACCGTGCTGCTCGGCGCCGGCAACGGCAACATCGAATCCGCCGTCGCCGCCAGCGGCCTCATCTGGACGTTCCTGCAGCCCGTCGAGTTCATGACCGGCGCACTCGACTGGGCCGGCTCGATCCGCGCCGACGGCATCGTTCGCGAACCGTTCGTCCAGCGGCGCAGCGCCATGGTCCACCCCGCCGACATCGGTGCCGTCGCCGCGAACGTGCTCATCGACGGAGACCACGAAGGCCAGACCTACGTGATCACCGGGCCACAGGCGCTCACCGTCGCCGACAAGGTCGACATCCTCTCCGACGTGCTCGGGCGCGACCTGCGACTCGACGAGATGACCGAGCAGGAGGCACGCGACGACTGGGCCGCCGCCGGCCTGCCCACCGAGGTCATCGACTACCTCATCGGCGCACTCAAGGACACCCCCGAATCCGGCTACACCGTCACCTCCACCGTCGAGGACATCACCGGACGCGCACCCCGCACCTTCCGGCAGTGGGCACAGGACAACCGCGACGCCTTCGACGTCGCGACGGGACGCTGACCACGGGCCGGGGGTCGCGGAGCGGGAGACTCCACGACCCCCGGCGGACGCCACCGGACAGCACGAGATCGCCCGTTGACCACGGAAGCCCTGGTCAGCGGGCGATTTTGCTGGCTCCAGCCGTGTGCCCCCGGTGGGAGTCGAACCCACACTGTGACCCTTTTAAGGGGCCTGCCTCTGCCGGTTGGGCTACAGGGGCGGCGGCATCAGCCTAACGTCGTGGGTGCGGTGCGTGATCGTTCCGGCCGTGAACTGGTGCAGCAGATGACCGTTCGCAGCATGAACCTCATCGATGCGGGCACGCCATCAGCGGGGACGGTCAGGCCGTACGGGCCGGTTCCGACGCCTGAGCCGGTGCGGCCGGGCGCCGGGCATCGCCGACGACCCGGCTGAAGTCGGCCCGCGGCTCGTTGATCTGGCCCAGCGACACGACCTCGCGGCCCAGGAACAGCGCGCCCGTCCAGTCGAAGACGATGCGGATCCGCCGGTTCCAGGTGGGCATGCGGCTCACGTGGTACGTGCGGTGCAGGAACCACGCGATGACGCCGCGCATCTTGATGCCGTAGATCATCGCGACGCCCTTGTACAGACCGAGGCTCGCCACCGAACCGGCGTTCGCGTGCTTGTACGGGGTGAGCGGCTTGCTGCGCAGGAGCCGCACGATGTTGTCGGCCAGCGTCTTGGCCTGGCGCACCGCGTGCTGCGCCGACGGCGCCGTGCGGGCCTCCGGGTCGTCCTTCGTCAGGTCGGGCACCGACGCGCAGTCGCCTGCGCAGAACACCTCGGGCATGCCCTCGACCTGCAGCTCCGTGTTGCAGATCACGCGGCCGCGCTCGTCGCGGGGGAGATCGGTCTTCTCCAGCATCGGGTTCGGCTTCACACCCGCCGTCCAGACGATGGTGTCGGCGTCGAACTCGGTGGCGTCGTCGAGGACGACGTGGCCGTCCACCATCGACTTCACGCGGGTGTCGAGGAAGACCTCGATGCCGGCCTCCATCAGCCGCTCGACCGTGTAGACGCCCAGGTCGTGGCTCACCTCGGGCATGATCCGCCCGGCGGCCTCGACGAGCACCCAGCGCATGTCCTCGGGCGCGATGTTCTCGTAGTAGCGGGTGGCGTAGACGGCCATGTCCTGCAGCTCGGCGAGGGCCTCGACGCCGGCGTAGCCGCCACCGACGACCATGAACGTGAGCAGCCGGCGGCGCAGGTCCGGGTCGATCGTGGTGGCCGCGGCGTCGAGCCGCGACAGCACGTGGTTGCGCAGGAGGATCGCCTCGCCAACGGTCTTGAACGCGATGCCCTGCTCGGCCAGACCGGGGATGGGCAGCGTGCGCGCGACCGAGCCGGGCGCCACGACCAGCACGTCGTAGCCGACGGTGGTGACGTGGCCCGCCGACAGCTCCGCGGTGACCTCGCGGGCGGCGTGGTTGATCGACGTGACCCGGCCGGTGAGGTGGTGGCACTTGCGCAGGACCCGCCGCAGCGGCACCACCACGTGCCGCGGCTCGATCGAGCCGGCCGCCGCTTCGGGGAGGAACGGCTGGTAGGTCATGTGCGGCTGCGGGTCGATGACGGTGATCTCGGCCTCGCCGCGACGCAGCTTCTTCTGCAGGCGGAGCGCCGTGTACATACCGACGTAGCCGCCGCCTACCACAACGATGCGCGTGTTGCGAGCCATGTCTTCATGCTCCCACTATCTGAACCGTGAAACCTCCCCCTGGGGCGTGAGCCCTGCTACGTCCGCCGCTCGGGTGAGGACGGCCTCCAGCATCGCCGGCGTCAACCGGCCGGTGAAGGTGTTCTGCTGGCTCACGTGATAGCTGCCGAACAGGTGCAGGACACCGCCCTGGCCAGGGAGTTCGACGTGTGCGCCGTGACCGAAGAGCGGTCGGGGCCGCGGGATCTCCCAGCCGGCGTCGGCGAGGACGGGCAGGAGCGCCTGCCACCCGAATGCGCCCAGGACCACAACGGCGCGGGGTGACAGGAGTCGCAGCTCGGCGCGCAGCCAGCCACCGCACGTGTCGCGTTCGACGGGCGTGGGCTTGTTGGCCGGTGGCGCGCAGTGCACGGGCGCCGTGATCCGCACACCGCGCAGCTCCAACCCGTCACCTGCGTGGACGGCCGTCGGCTGGTTCGCCAGGCCGACCGCGTGCAGGGCCGCGTACAGCACGTCGCCCGACCGGTCGCCGGTGAACATGCGGCCGGTGCGGTTGGCGCCGTGCGCCGCCGGCGCGAGCCCGACGATGACGAGCGGCGCGTCCGCCGGGCCGAACCCGGGGACGGGCCGGCCCCAGTACGTCTCGTCGCGGAAGGCGGCCCGCTTCTCCCGCGCCACCTGCTCACGCCACTCGACGAGCCGGGGGCAGGCCCGGCAGTCGACGAGCGCGGCGTCGAGCTCGGCAACCGAGGCGAAACTAGACAAGGGAGCGGGCGATCCCGTCCAGGATGTCGTGCTCGCTCACGACGAGTTCGGTGATCCCGGCGCGCTCGTGCAGCTCCTTGCCCAGCATGTCGACGATCAGCGCACCGCCGCCGATCACGTCGATGCGGCCCGGGTCGATGGCGGTGTGCTCGCGGCGCTGCTCGCGGGTGCGGCCGAGCAGGTCCTCCGCCACCTCGTGCAGCTGCGCCAGTGAGAGCCGCGACAGGTGCACCGCCGACGGGTCGTAGCGCTCCAGTCGCTGCGCGACGGCCGAGAGCGTGGTGATGGTGCCGGCCACGCCGACCCAGGTCCGCACGCCCTCCACCGGGACGGCGTCGAAGGCCTGGTCGAGGATGCCGCGGGCGACCTCGCGGGCCTGCACGACCTCGTCGGCCGTGGGCGGGTCGCCGTGCAGGCAGCGCTCGGTGATCCGCACGCTGCCGATGTCGACCGAGCGCGCCGCCGTGACCGTCGCCTTCCCGTCGGTCAGCGTGCCGACCACCAGCTCCGTGGAGCCGCCGCCCGTGTCGACCACGACGAACGGGCCGTCGTCGGGATCGAGATCGCCGACCGCACCCACGAACGACAGCTGCGCCTCCTCGTCGCCCGAGATCACCTCGGCGTCGATGCCGAGCGTGTCGCGGACCATGCCGAAGAACGCCTCGCGGTTGGAGACGTCGCGCGCCGCGCTCGTGGCGACCATGCGCACGCGCTCCGCGCCCTTGCGGCGCAGCATGGCCGTGTACTCGGCCAGCGCGACCCGGGTGCGCTCGATCGCCTCCGGCGCGAACTCGCCCGTCGCGTCCACGCCCTGGCCCAGCCGCACGACCTTCTGCTCGCGGTAGAGATCGCGCAGCTCGGGGCGCCCGTCGAACGCCTCCGTCACGTCGGCGATCAGTACCCGGATCGAGTTCGTCCCGCAGTCGATCGCGGCCACCCGTGCCATGCGCACTCCTTCACCTCGGGCCCCCGACCCTACGGATCCGCTCAAGCCCGCCCGGACCGGGAGTCGGCGGGTTAGGCTCCGAGAATGGCTGAACGGCAGGTCACGACCGTGGCACCGGTGCGCCCCGCATCCCAGCTCGAGACAGCGGAGCCGCAGATCGAGCCGGAGCTGCCGCGGCGGTTCACCCCTTCGGCGCCGCTCCCGAACGACACCCCGGTCCAGGTCGCGTCCTTCGCACCGGCCCGGCCCGGCGAGCCGCCGCTGCAGGCCGGCGACAGGCGCACCCACGTCGTCGACAACCAGCCGCCACCACTCGCCGGGTACGACCCGCTGGCCTGCGATCCGGCCCTCACCGAGGCCGTCGCCCGCGAGGGTGCCGGTGAGGCGCTGCCGACGCTCGCGCAGCTCGGACAGCTCGTCGGCTCCGCGGAGGCGCGCGAGCACGCCCGGCTCGTCGACGAGAACCCGCCCGTCCTGCACACGCACGACCGCTGGGGCCACCGCGTAGACGAGGTCGAGTTCCACCCGTCGTGGCACTGGCTGATGCGCACCTCGGTCGGGTGGGGCCTGCACGGCACCCCGTGGACGGCCGAGCCCGGCACCGGCGCGCACGTCGCCCGGGCCGCCGGCTTCTACCTGATGGGCCAGCTGGAGTCCGGCCACGGCTGCCCCATCTCCATGACGTACGCGGCCGTGCCCGCGCTGCGCGCCGACCCCGGCATCGCCGCCGCCTACGAGCCCGGGCTGCGCGCCACCACGTACGAGTTCGGGCTCACCGAACCGTCCACCAAGGCCGGGCTGCTCGCCGGCATGTCGATGACGGAGAAGCAGGGCGGCTCCGACGTGCGCGCCGGCACGACCCAGGCCGTACCCACCGCCGACGGCACCTACCAGCTCGTCGGGCACAAGTGGTTCACGTCCGCGCCCATGAACGACCTGTTCCTCACGCTCGCGCAGGCGCCGGGCGGGCTCACCTGCTTCGTCCTGCCCCGGGTTCTGCCCGACGGCACCCGCAACGCCATCCGCATCCAGCGGCTCAAGCACAAGCTGGGCAACCGCTCCAACGCGTCCGCCGAGATCGAGTACGCCGATGCCGTCGGCTGGCGGCTCGGGGAGGAGGGCCGCGGCGTCCACACCATCATCGAGATGGTGACGATGACCCGGCTCGACTGCGTCATCGGCGCCTCCGCGCTGCAGCGCGCCGCTCTCACCGAGGCCACCCACCACGTGCTGCACCGCAGCGCGTTCGGCACCCGCCTCGCCGACGCCCCGCTCATGCAGACCGTCATCGCCGATCTCGCGCTGGAATCCGAGGCCGCCACGGCACTCGCCATGCGCCTCGCCGGCGCCGTCGACCGCGAGGAGCGCGACTTCCTGCGCCTCGCCCTCCCCGCGTCGAAGTACCTGGTGTGCAAGCGCACCCCGCCCATGGTGGCCGAGGCGCTGGAATGCCTGGGCGGCAACGGGTTCGTCGAGGAATCGGGCATGCCGCGGCTCTACCGGGAGGCACCGCTCAACTCGATCTGGGAGGGCTCGGGCAACGTCACCGCGCTCGACGTGCTGCGCGCCGTCAGCAAGGACCCCGGGTCCGTCGAGGCCGTGATGGGCGAGATCGAGGCCGCCACCGGCGGCGACTCCTGGTACGACCGCGGCGTCCGCGAGCTCCGCACCGAGCTGCGCAGCCGGGAACCGCGCCGCGCCCGTCGACTCGCGGAGATGCTGGCGCTGTGCCTGCAGGGTTCGCTGCTGCTGCGGCACGCGCCCACCGAGGTCGCGTCGGCGTTCGTGATGTCGCGGTTCCTGCCCGACGGCCCGTGGCGCACCTCCGGCACCCTGCCGGCCGAAGCCCACGTCGACGCGCTGCTGGCCCGGGTCGCCCCCACGGCCTGACCCGCGGCCGACGGGCCCACGCCGGCGCGAGTCCGGAGTTGAGGCCCGGCGAGTTCGGAGTCAGGGCCCGGCGAGTTCGGAGTTGGGGGTCGCGAGTTGGCCATCTCGACAGGGCGAGTTGGCCCGTCGGGCAGGGCGAGTTGGCCGGACGAACGGGGCCTGCCGGGCTGAGCGCGCACTGCCCAGATGGCCAACTCGCCCTGTTGAGATGGCCAACTCGCCCTGCTGAGATGGCCAACTCGCCGCGCCGAACGCAAGACTCGCCGAACGAAACGGGCGACTCGCGGCTACTCGGCGGGGGGCTTGCAGCAGGTGGGCTGCCACCACTCCCCGGCCTCGGCGACGGCTTCGTCGCCCAGCGGGTTGACGCCGGGGCCGGCGCCCAGTGCGTGCGCGGCGAGGGCGTGCAGGCACTTGACGCGGTCGGGCATGCCGCCGGCGGTGACCTGGGTGCCGAGCGAGTCGATGGCGTCGCGTTCGGCCAGGTACGCCTCGTGCGCGCGGGCGTAGGCGGCGGCCAGCTCGGGATCGGACGCGAGCCGCTCGGTCATCTCCCGCATGCGCCCCTCGGCCTCCAGCGTGCCGAGGCGGGACGACAGGCGCGGGCAGGTGAGGTAGTAGAGCGTGGGGAACGGGGTGCCGTCCTCCAGCCGCGGTGCGGTGCGCACGACCGTGGGCTGCCCGCAGGGGCAGCGGTGGGCGACGTCCAGCATCGCGCGCGGCCGCCGGCCCAGCTGGGCCTCGACGGCAGCGATGTCCGCGTCGGTGACGGTCATGGCGAACCGGCCGTGACCTCGCGCCACAGCACCGAGTACCAGGGCGCGCCGCCGCCGGCGTCGGCTGCGGGCGCGGCGGGCGGCTGGGGCAGCTGCACGACGTAGGGCACTTCGCCGGGCCGGACGTACCCGAGCCGGCTCCGGGCCAGCGCCTCGATCTCGGCGGGGTCGGAGAGCCGGTCGCGTTCGCGGGTGAGGCGGTCGACCTCCGCTGCGAGGTCGCGCTGCTGCTGGCTGACGGCTGCGAGCTCCTGCCGCTGCGCGACGTAGTTGCGCAGCGGCACGGCCACCGACAGGGCGAGCGCGCACACGACGATCGCGAGGATCGCCGCGCGCCGCGCCGAGGAGATGCCGAGGAACCCGGTGGTGGCGGCGACGACACCACCGGGGCGGGTGCGGGTGAGCTGCGGCTCGCGGCCCGCCCGCCGGCGGGTGGCCGTGCTGGCCGTGCCCGCCGGGCGGACCGGCTTGCGCCGCGGCGCCTTGGGCGCCCGCGCCCGCTCCTCGGCCATGGCTCAGCTCTCGGCGCGGAACCGGGGGAACGCCAGGTCGCCTGCGTAGCGGGCGGCGTCGCCCAGTGCCTCCTCGATGCGCAGCAGCTGGTTGTACTTGGCCACGCGGTCGGACCGGGCCGGGGCGCCGGTCTTGATCTGCCCGCAGCTCGTCGCGACGGCGAGGTCGGCGATCGTGGTGTCCTCGGTCTCGCCGCTGCGGTGGCTCATCATGCAGCGGTAGCCGGAGATGTGGGCGAGGTTGACCGCGTCGAGGGTCTCCGACAGCGTGCCGATCTGGTTGACCTTCACCAGCAGGGCGTTGGCGGCCCCGCGGGAGATGCCGTCGTCGAGCCGCTCCGGGTTGGTGACGAACAGGTCGTCGCCGACGATCTGGACGGCGTCGCCGACCTTCTTCGTGAGCTCGACCCAGCCGTCCCAGTCGTCCTCGGCCAGCGGGTCCTCGATCGAGACCAGCGGGTAGTCGGCGACGAGCCCGGCGTAGACCTCGGTGAGCTCGGCGGCCGAGAGCTTCTTGCCCTCGTAGGAGTAGGTGCCGTCGGTGAAGAACTCGGTGGCGGCCACGTCGAGGGCCAGTGCGACGTCGGTGCCGACGGCGTAGCCGGTCTTACCGATGGCCTCGAGGATCAGGTCGAGCGCGGCGCGGGTGCCCGGCAGGTCGGGGGCGAAGCCACCCTCGTCGCCGAGGCCGGTGGCCAGGCCCTTGCCCTTCAGCACCGACTTGAGCGCGTGGTAGACCTCGGCGCCGCAGCGCAGCGCCTCCTTGAAGGAGTCGGCGCCGATGGGCGCGATCATGAACTCCTGCACGTCGACGGACGTGTCCGCGTGCGCGCCGCCGTTGATGATGTTCATCATCGGGACGGGCAGGACGTGGGCGTTGGGTCCGCCGAGGTAGCGGAACAGCTCCAGCCCGGACGAGTCGGCGGCCGCCTTGGCGACCGCGAGGGAGACCCCGAGCAGCGCGTTGGCGCCGAGCCGGGCCTTGTTGGGGGTGCCGTCGAGATCGACCAGCCGCTGGTCGACGATCCGCTGCTCGAAGGCCTCGAGGCCGACGAGTTCCGGCCCGATCTCGTCGAGCACCGCGGAGACGGCCTTCTCGACGCCCTTGCCGCCGTAGCGCGCCGGGTCGCCGTCGCGCAGCTCGACGGCCTCGTGCTCGCCCGTGGACGCGCCGGACGGCACCGCCGCCCGGGCCAGTGTGCCGTCGTCGAGTGCCACCTCGACCTCGACGGTGGGGTTGCCCCGCGAGTCGAGGATCTCGCGTGCGCCGACCTCTTCGATGACCGCCACCAGTGCTCCTGTCAAGTGATCCACCGTAACGGGGCCCCAGCCTAACGGCCGGGTACCGACACGCCGCGGAGCAACCCTCACCGCCGTTTGTCAACTCTCGAAGTTCACTGCCTCGACACCTAACGTGGGTACGACCATGACGAGCCAGCCCGAAGGTCTTTTCGAGTCGTATCGCCGTGCGGAGATGTTCGTGGCCGACAGTCGCCCGCTCGACGCACTGGCGGCGCTGGGGCCGGTCCTGGAGAGCCAGCCCGACGACGCGTCGGTGCAGCTGCTGGCCGGGCGGGCGTACCTGAACTCCGCCCAGCTCAGGCGGGCCGAGCAGGCGTTCGAGCGGGTGCTCGCCCATGATCCGTCCGACCACTACGCGCGGTTCGGTCTGGGCAAGGCGCTGCACCGGCAGGGCCGGCTGTCGGAGGCGCACGCGCAGCTCAAGATGGCGGCCGCGATGGACCCGCGCCCGGAGTACCAGGAGGCGCTGGGCGAGGTGCGGGCCCGGATGGCGCTGGACGGCACCGAACCGGACTAAACAGGCGTCGTCGCAGGTCACGTGACCGAGACGACTTCCGCTCTCGATGTGTGCAGGCTAGCCTGGCCCCGCTACTGATGAGGCTGCCCTAACGACGGCCGACCAACACCGTGGGAGCCGCCGTGCTGGCCAATCTGCTGATCGGGCTGCGAGAAGGCCTCGAGGCCGCGCTCGTGGTCAGCATCCTGGTCGCGTTCCTGGTCCGCACCGACCGGCGCGACGCGCTGCCGAGGGTCTGGCTCGGGGTGGCGATCGCGGTCTCGGTCAGCGTCGCGGTCACGGTCGCGCTGGGCCTCGCGCAGCAGGCGCTGACGTTCACCGCGCAGGAGGCGCTCGGCGGCAGCCTCTCGATCATCGCCGTGGGCTTCGTCACCTGGATGATCTTCTGGATGCGCCGGGTCGGCCGAACGATCTCGCGCGAGCTCGAGGGCCGCCTGGAGAGCGCCGTCGCGATGGGCTCCACCGCCGTCGTCGTGATGGCCGCGCTGGCGGTGGGCCGCGAGGGGCTGGAGACGGCCCTGTTCTTCTACACGGCGGCGCAGGCCGCCGGCGAGACGACGCAGCCGCTGATCGGGTTCCTCATCGGCATCGCGATCGCCGTGGTGCTCGCCTACCTGATCTACCGGGGCGCGCTGCGGATCAACCTCGGCAAGTTCTTCACCGTCACCGGCGTACTGCTGATCTTCGTGGCCGCCGGGATCCTCGCCTACGGGGTGCACGACCTGCAGGAAGCCGCCATCCTGCCCGGCCTCACCACGCTCGCCTTCGACGTGAGCGCGGCGATCCCGCCCGACTCCTGGTACGGCACGTTGCTGAAGGGGATCTTCAACTTCTCCCCGCAGACCACAGTGCTCGAGGCGATCGTCTGGGTCGCCTACGTGGCGATCGTGCTCACCCTGTTCCTGCGTTCCGCCCGCACCCCCGTTCGTTCGACGTCCTGACCCCGAGGAGCACTCCCATGTCCCGCAGACCATCGACCGGCATCGTGTGCGCCGGGATCGCCGCCATGGCACTCGCCGGTTGCACGAGTACGGCGCCGACGCAGACCAACGCCGGAGGTGGGGCCGCGGGGGGTCCGATCGCCGTCAAGGCGAGCGACACGGCGTGCGAGGTCAGCACGACGGAGGCACCGGCGGGCAACATCACGTTCTCGGTCAACAACGCAGGCAGCAAGGTCACCGAGTTCTACCTGTACGGCGTCGGCGACCGGATCATGGGCGAGGTCGAGAACGTCGGCCCGGGCATCACCCGCCAGCTCATCGTCGAGGTGCCCGACGGCGGCACCTACACCACCGCGTGCAAGCCCGGCATGGTCGGCGACGGCATCCGCAACCAGTTCACGGTCACCGGCAACGCGCAGCGCTCCACCGACACCAACGCGAAGCTCGCCGAGGCGACCGCCGGCTACAAGCGGTACGTGACCTCGCAGATCGAGACGCTCGTCGCGAAGACCGGTGAGTTCGTCACCGCGGTCAAGGCCGGCAAGATCGACGAGGCCAAGGCGCTGTTCCCGGTCTCGCGCATCTACTGGGAGCGGATCGAACCGGTCGCGGAGTCCTTCGGCGACATCGACCCGAAGGTCGACGGCCGCGACGACGGCGAGCCCGGTGTCCCGTTCACCGGCTACCACCGCATCGAGAAGGACCTCTGGGTCGACGGCATCAAGCCCGACACGAACCAGATGGCCGACAACCTGCTGGCCGACATGAAGGACCTGCAGACCCGCGTCGCGGCGGTCGAGCTGACGCCGGTCCAGCTGGCCAACGGCGCCAAGGAACTGCTCGACGAGGTGGCCACCGGCAAGGTCACCGGCGAGGAGGACCGCTATTCGCACACCGATCTGTGGGACTTCAAGGCCAACGTGGAGGGCTCGCAGGCCGCCGTCGCCGCGCTCCGTCCGGTGATCGACGAGAAGAACAAGGAGCTCGGCCCGCAGCTCGACCAGCGATTCGCCGCCGTCGAGAAGCTGCTGGAGGGCTACCGCGTCGGTGACGGGTTCAAGCTCTACACCGACCTCACCGAGGACGACAAGAAGAAGATGACCGAGGCCGTCGACGCGCTCGCGGAGCCGATCTCGCAGGTCGCGGGAGTCGTGACGGCATGAGTGGCGTGTCGCGGCGCGGACTGCTGGGCGCGGGAGTCGCGCTCGCCGGAGCCGGGGCGGCCGCCGCGGCCTGCTCGGCGCCCGCGACGGCACCCGCACCGTCGGATGTCGTGCCGTTCCGCGGCACCCACCAGGCCGGGATCATCACCCCGGCGCAGGACCGGCTGCACTTCGTCGCCCTCGACGTGATCGACGGCGATCGGGCGGCGCTGCAGAGCCTGTTCCGCAAGTGGACGGCGGCGGCCGAGCGGATGACGGCCGGCGCCGAGGTCACGCCGGGCGGGGCGGTCAACCGCAACCCGGACGCACCGCCCGACGACAACGGCGAGGCGCTGGGCCTGCCGGCCTCGCAGCTCACGATCACGTTCGGTGTGGGGCCGGGGCTGTTCACGAAGGCCGGCGTCGACCGGTTCGGGCTGGCCGCCAAGCGCCCGGCCGAGCTCGTCGACATCCCGCCGTTCACCCTCGACCAGCTCGACCCGGCGATCTCCGGCGGCGACATCTGCATCCAGGCCTGCGCGAACGATCCGCAGGTGGCGGTGCACGCGATCCGGCACCTCGTGCGGATCGGGTTCGGCACCACGGCGGTGCGGTGGTCGCAGCTCGGGTTCGGCCGCACGTCGTCCACGTCGACGGCGCAGGCCACACCGCGCAACCTCTTCGGCTTCAAGGACGGCACCAACAACCTCAAGGCCGAGGACCCGGCCGGGCTCGACGAGCACGTGTGGGTCACGGGTGGTGGGCAGCCGTGGCTGGAGGGCGGCACGTTCCTCGTCGCCCGGCGGATCCGCATGCACATCGAGGTGTGGGACCGCACGTCGCTCAACGACCAGCAGGCGCTCGTCGGCCGCAACAAGGGCGAGGGCGCGCCGTTGTCGGGCAGCAAGGAGTTCGACCTCGCCGACTACGAGGCCAAGGGCGAGGACGGCCAGCCGGCGATCCCGCTGGACGCCCACGTCCGGCTCGCGTCCGCGCACGCGCTGAACGGGGTCAAGATCCTGCGCCGCGGCTACAACTTCGTCGACGGCAGCGACGGGCAGGGCCACCTGAACGCGGGCCTGTTCTTCCTCGCGTTCATGCGCAACCCGGGCACGCAGTTCGTGCCGATGCAGAGCGCGCTGGCCAACAACGACACGATGATGGAGTACATCGAGCACACCAGCTCGGCGGTCTTCGCCGTGCCGCCGGGGCTGGGCGAAGGCAGTTACTGGGGCGAGGGCCTGTTCGCGTAGCGGTTCGCCGCCGCCCACACCAGCCGGGCGTACTCGCCCGACGAGTTGTACGTGAGCACCCCGTCCCACCAGCCCCGACCGGTCGCGATGTCGCGCCGCGCGGCGCACAGGTAGGCCGCCGTGGCGCGCGCGGCAGCGTCGATCTGCTGCGGATCGCCCTTGCCGTAGCGCGCCCACGTCGCCGGCAGGAACTGCATCGGACCGACGGCCCGGTCGTGGTCGACGTCGCCGTCGAGCCGGCCGTCGTCCGTGTCGACGATGCGGCGGGTGCCCTCCGAGCCGTCGAGGGGGATGCCGACGATGCCGGGCCGGGCCACGCCGTCGGCGTCGATCTCCGAGGCGCCGTAGCGCCCGTGGTCGGACTCCACCCGCCCGATCCCCGCAACTGTCACCCACGAGAGCCGGCAGCGCGGCGTGGCCTTCCGCTGCGCGATCTCCGCGGCGGCGTAGGCGCGCAGCGCCCGCGCCGGGATGCCGATGTGGCCGGCGTTCGTGGCGGCCCACGACGCGACGTCCGTACCGGCGGGCAACGGGTCCGGCTGCGGCAACGGTGTGTTGCGGGCGACCTCGGCGGGGACCAACCCGTCGCTGCGGGACGGCGCCGGCCGCTGCCCGGCGAAGACCGCGATCGCTGTGACGACGACCACCAGCACGCACGCCAGCACACCGGACACGATCGCGAGGACCCGCACCCGTCCAGGCTATGGACGCGCGGCTGAGAGACTCTCACCGTGGCCAAGCTGTACTTCCGCTACGGCGCGATGAACTCCGGCAAGTCGACGTCCCTCATCCAGGTGGCGCACAACTACGAGGAGCGCGGCCAGCGCGTCCTCGTGGTGAAGCCGGCGACCGACACGAAGAGCCCCGCGGTGCTCTCCCGGATCAGCGTGGCCCGCGAGGTCGACCTCGTCGCCGACGAGCGCACCGTGCTGCGCGACGCCGTGCTGGCCACCCCGGGCCCGCGGATCGACTGCGTGCTCGTCGACGAGGCGCAGTTCCTCACCGACGAGCAGGTCGAGGACCTGTTCCGGCTCGCCGTGCAGCACAACGTGCCCGTCATCGCGTACGGGCTGCGCAGCGATTTCCGCACCCGCGGCTTCCCCGGATCGATCCGGCTGATGGAGCTGGCGCACTCCATCGAGGAGCTGAAGACGATCTGCCGCTGCGGCCGCAAGGCGACGCTCAACGCCCGCACCATCGGCGGCACGTTCACCAGCTCCGGCGACCAGGTCGCCATCGACGGGTCGGCGGAGCACACCGTGGGCTACGAGTCGATGTGCGGCACCTGCTACCTGCAGAAGGTCGGCACCTTCTAGCGAGACTGGGCGGACCGGTAGCGGGTGGCTTTGGCCTGGTTGCCGCAGGTCTTCATGTTGCACCAGCGGCGCCGTCGGCCGCGGGAGGAGTCGATGAAGAACCAGCCGCAGCGGTCGCAGTTCCGCACGCCCTGTGAGGGCGGGTCGAGGACGAGCGTGACGGCACGCAGCGCCAGGATCGCGAGCGCTCCGGCGGCGTCCGGCGAGGTCGTGGAACCGTCAGGACGCACGGCGACGTGGGCGCTACCGCGGTGAGCGGTGTCGAGCAGCCGCGTGAGCGCGTCCGCGGGGATGACTTCCTGCGCATCGAAGACCCGCCAGAGCTGCGCACGCACGGCGCGCGCCTCCTCCAGCGCAGCATCGGTGACGGAGCTGCCGGCGGGCAGCAGGCCTGCGCGGACGAGCCAGGCGCCGAGCGCCCCGGCGTCGGTGAGCAGGTCGGCACCGAGCTCGGGTCGGCGGCGGTAGACGGTGTTGGCGAAGTCGAGCGCGACGTGGCCGGCGATGAAGTGGTCCTCGACCCAGTCCGTCATGGCAGCTGGTACCGCATGACCGGACGGTCGCGCTTGGGTCGGGCGACCTCGGTGAACCCGGCGTCGGTGAAGACGCCGGCGATGCCGGTCATCGCCGTGTCCGGGCCCGCCCGGCGCCCGGCCGCCGGCTCGACGGGATACGCCTCGACGGTCCGGGTCTGCGAGGTCTCCGCGAGGTGGTCGCACACCGCGGCGATCCACGCCGCCGACAGGCCGTCGCCGCGGTGCTCCTTCTTGATGAGCAGGCACGCGAGCGAGACCACGGGCTCGTCGTCGACCGGCTTCAGGAGCGTCGAGCGCTGCATGCGGGGGTAGTCCGAGCGATCCCCGAAGGCGCACCAGGCCACCGGCTCGCCATCGAGGTAGCCGAGCACGCCCGGCGGCGTGTCGCCGGCTGCCAGCGCGCGCATGGCGGCCTTGTTGCCGTCGCCCTTGTTCTCCATCCACTCGGCGATGCTCAACCGCCAGTGCATGCACCAGCAGCCGCCGGCGCCGCCGCGGGTGCCCATCACGGCCTCGAAGTCCGCCCAGGTGTCCGGCGTGAGCGGACTGACCGTCAACTCCGGAAGTGTCATACCGAGTAACCGTACTACAGACTTTCAACGGTTACTCATCAGTCGGCGGCGCGCTTGCGCGCATCCTCCGGGAACTCACCCGCGGCGATGCAGAGCGCCGACCAGGCGTCGAGCCGCTCGACCACCTCGTCGACAGCGTCGCCGACAGCCGCGACCAGGGCGGACTGCGCAGCGTCGGTGGTGGCCTCCAACCCGTCGCGGAACATCTGCCCGGCGGCGGTGAGCGCGCCGTCGGCGACCAGCCCGTCGGCCTCCAGCCGTGCGACCGCGGCCTCCCGACGCGCGACCGGCCAGCCGCGCGTGTCCGTGTACTCGCCGAGCGGGTAGCCGACCCACAGCTCGGTCAGCACGTTCATGGCGACGGGTTCGAGCCCGGCCGCCACGCAGGCCGCGACGTGCGAGTCGCCGCGGTGCTCGCGCACCACGTCGGCGGCCCGCCACAGCCGCCCGTACGCGTCCGGGAGCCGTGGCTGTGCGCGGAGCGCGGCGAACAGCGGGCGACCGGTCGCGTCGAGCCCGGCGCAGGCGTCCTCGAGCAGGCCGGCGACGCGCGCGACCTCGGCCTCGTCGGCGTCGCCGATCACCGCGCGCAGGCTGGCGGACGCGGCGGTGTCGCGGGCCCTGATCAGCTTCGTCAGGTCGGACGGGCGCGCGCTCCACGCGGCGTCGATCAGCGCCGGGTCGAACACGGCGAACGTCGCCACCAGCACCGCCGACGGGGTGTCGCCGAGCGCGGCTCCCCGGCCGCACACGTAGGCCTGGAGGAAGTCGAGGCCGTGCTCGCCCAGCGCGGAGCGGGTGCTGGCGCTCCACACCGCGTGCATGGCGACGGGTTCGAGGGCATCGCGCAGGCGGCGCGCGGCGGTGTCCACTCACGCAGCGTAGTGGGGCGAACTCGATTGCCGCGCCCGCCGAACGCCGGTACTCACAGCCCATGAACCCCACCCGGACATCGGTCGTCTCCCTCGCGCACGCGGTGGAGCTCCGGGTCCGACGCGGGTTCGCCGCGGCGTTGGGCCACGCGATCGACGCCGATCCGATCGTGCGGCCGTCCGAGCACTCCGACCTGCAGGCCAACGGGGTGTTGCCGCTCGCGAAGCAGTACGGCCTGGCTCCCCGGGAGCTGGCCGCGCGGGTGGCGGCGGCGCTGCCCGCCGACGATCTGCTCGCGTCCGTCGTGCCGAGCGGGCCGGGCTTCCTCAACATCACCCTCACCGACGCGGCCCTGCTGCGGCAGGTCGTAGCCCGAACGGGTGACTCGCGACTGGGTGTGCCGATCACGTCGACCGCGACCACGGTGCTCGACTACTCGCAGCCCAACATCGCCAAGGAGATGCACGTCGGGCACCTGCGCAGCACCGTCGTCGGCGACGCGCTGGCACGGCTGCTCGGCCACGCCGGCGCCACCGTCGTGCGGCAGAACCACCTGGGCGACTGGGGCACCAACTTCGGGATGCTCGTGCAGTACCTGGCGGAGCATCCCGCGCCGGCGGACGGCTCGTCGATCTCACGGCTCAACGCGCTGTACCGCGAGGCCAGAGCCCGTTTCGAGGCCGATCCGGCGTTCGCCGACCGGTCCCGGGCCGCCGTCGTCGCGCTGCAGGCCGGCGAGCCGGTCGCACGGGCGACGTGGTCGGCGATCGTCGCCGAGTCCTCCGCCTACTTCGAGGAGGTCTACCGCCGCCTCGACGTGCTGCTGGAGCCGTCCGACGCCGTCGGCGAGAGCTTCTACAACGCCGAGCTGGCCAGCATCGCCGACGACCTGGCGGCCCGCGGCATCGCCGTCGAGTCGGACGGGGCGCTGTGCGTCTTCCCCGACGATGCGCACGACGACGACCCCACCCCGCTGATCGTGCGCAAGAGCGACGGCGGGTTCGGCTACGCCGTCACCGATCTCGCCGCGATCCGGTACCGGGTCGAGAAGCTGCACGCCGACCGGATCCTCTACGTCGTCGACGCCCGGCAGGCGCTGCACTTCCGCATGGTGTTCGCCGCCGCGCGCCGGGCCGGCTACCTGCCCGACCACGTCGAGGCGGTGCACGTCGCGTTCGGCTCGATCCTCGGCCCGGACGGCACACCCTTCAAGACCAGGGCCGGGGAGACGGTGCGGCTGCAGGAGCTGCTGGACTCGGCGGTGGCACACGCCCGCGCGACCGTCGCCGAGCGCAGCCCCGACCTGCCGGCCCCCGAGCTGGACCGGCGCGCCGCGGAGATCGGCATCGGCGCGGTCAAGTTCGCCGACCTCAGCACCGGCCGCACCCGCGACTACGTGTTCGACCTGGACCGGATGCTGTCGCTGACCGGCGACACGAGCGTCTACCTGCAGTACGCGCACGCGCGCGTCCGCTCGATCCTGCGCAGGCTCCCGGCGGGCACCGGGCCCGTCACCGACGGGGTGCTGGAGCCGGCCGAGCGCAGGCTCGCCCTGCAGCTCGACGGCTATGCCGCCGCGCTCGCGGCCGCCGTCGACGCGCTGGAGCCGCACCGGCTGGCGATCTACCTGCTGGGGCTGGCCCGCACGTTCAGCGACTTCTTCGAGGCCTGCCCGGTGCTGCGCTCGGCGGACGACGTGCGGGCCCGCCGGGCGCTGCTCTGCCGGCAGACGGGCGACACGCTGGCTTCCGGACTGGGGCTGCTGGGGATCGCCGCGCCCGACCAGCTCTAACGGGCCCGGCGCCAGTGGAGTGCCACAGCGCCGTGCTCCATGACGACGGTGCCGGCCAGCGTCCACCGGCTGGCCGGCAGCCCGTCGGGCAGCAGCCGCACCCCGCCGCCGAGCATCACGGGCACGATCGCCACGTAGAGGTCGTCCAGGAGGTCCAGGCGCAGCAGCTCCTGGATGATCGACGCGCTGTTGAGCACGAGGATGTCGCGGCCGGGCGCAGCCTTGAGCTCCCGCACGGTGGCGCCGACGTCGGTGGCGATGCGGCTGTTGGCCCAGACCGGCTCGGTGATGGTGCGGCTGAACGCCACCTTCTCCACCGTGTTGAGCCAGTGCGCGAGGGCACGGGTGTCGGGATCGGTCGCCGGGTCGGTCTCGATGCCCGGCCAGACGGACGCGAAGCCCTCGTAGTTGGTGCGGCCGACGATCGCGGTGTCGCTTCGGCGCCACACGGGCTCGTGCGCCATCGACGAGCCGGTCGTCCCGGCGTGCTCGTAGAGCCAGTGGTCGTGCGCGGTCCCGTCCGGTCCGCCGGTGCAGCCGTCGATCGACGTGCTCACGTAGGCGACCACGGAGCGCTCGTTCATCTTCTCCACCATCCTCAACTCATTGGTTGACGATGAAGGTAGTGCTGGACCATCACATCCGCAACCGGAAGGTTGACGATGTCAAGCGATGACGAACTCGATCTCCGGCGGCTCGGCGAGCGTGCGGGTCACGTAGCAGACCCGCTTCGCCACCTCGACCAGCTTCTCCAGCTCCGCGCCGACCGGCGCCGCCGCCCGCACCTCGATGCGGAACGCGTCGAAGCGGGGGCCGTCGTAGTGGCCGGTGACGTCGACCGTCAGCCCGTCGAGCTCGATCTTCCGCTTGGCGGCCGTGTAGGCCACGGCGATGGTGAAGCAGGAGGCGATCGACGCGAGCAGCAGCTCGGTCGGCTGCGGCCCGGTGCCGGTGCCGCCGGCGACCGACTCCGGCTCGTCGGCGACGACGGCGAACCCGCCGGCGTCCACCTCCGCCCGCAGCCCGCCCGTCCAGCGGGCCGAGACGCTGCGCTGGCTCACTGTCATCAAGCCTCTCCGTTCCGTGCAACACCCCTGCAACCGGGCTCGGCCACAGTGCTCCCTTCGGAGTGCTCTGCGTCACTGCACCATCGGGCGAGGTTCGGAGGCGATCGATGACCGCGATGATGTCCCACCCGACTCTCCATCTGGTGACGTGCCGGGGCGCCTGCCCGTTTGGGCCGGCACGCGAGCACCACGACCGGTTGCTGCGCGTCGACACCGATCCCGAGGTGCTCGTGGAGCTGTTCGACATCGCGGTGACCTGGCACGAGCTGGACTGGTCCGCCGCGGGGGTCGTACCACCCGCGGAGTGGACCGGTTTCGCCGCCCGGCACCGGTGGGTGGACGAGGCCCGCGCCGTGCGCACGTTCGCGCTCGCGACCGACATCGTCGAGCGCGCGCGGCCCCGACCGGTGCGCCATCGACGGACCCTGCTCGACGGATGAGGTCATGTTTCCGATAGTAGATTCCCGTTCCCTATGCGATCTAGGATAGTCGAGTGGCGCCCGACTTCCTCGATCTCGCGCCCCGACCGGGCAAGCCGCGCACCGCAGGCATCACGCACGTGCTCGACCCCGGGATCGGGTGCAGCGCCGTGGCCGACCTGCTGGCCACCACACACGACCTGATCGACATCTGGAAGGTCGGCTGGGGCACCGCCTACGTCGACCACGCGCTCCCCGCGAAGATCGCCGCGCTCACGTCCGGCGGCGTGGACCTCTGCCTCGGCGGCAC
This sequence comes from uncultured Actinomycetota bacterium, assembly GCA_963727745.1. GTDB lineage: Bacteria > Actinomycetota > Actinomycetes > Mycobacteriales > Pseudonocardiaceae > Pseudonocardia. Next base: position 355,967 of record CAVSHL010000013.1, on the reverse strand, counting down.
CCTGCTGGAGATCGCGTGGGCACAGGGCCGCGCCGTCGAGTGCCTCGCCTGGGCGGCCGACGCCGGATTCACGCACGTCGAGGTCTCGCGCGGCACCGTCGACATGTCGCTCGGCGAGAAGGCCCGGCTGATCGCCCGGGCGGCCCGCGACTTCACGGTGCTCGCCGAGGTCGGCTCCAAGGCCCCCAACGAGCCGAACCCGGCCCGGTACTGGCCGGGGGAGTGCCGCGCCGACCTCGACGCCGGCGCCGCGCTCGTCGTCACCGAGGGCCGGCAGAGCGGCACGGTCGGCACCTACGACGAGCACGGCCGCGTCCGCGCCGACGTCGTTGAGGCGGTCGCGTCCGCCGTCGGCATCCGGCGGGTGGTGTTCGAGGCGCCGCGGGCGGCCCAGCAGGCCTGGTTCGTGCGGCACTTCGGCGGCAACGTGAACCTGGGCAACATCGCGCCCGGCGAGGTGCTCGGACTGGAGACCCTGCGCCTGGGCCTGCGCTCCGACACCGCCGACCTCTCGATCCCCGCGCAGATCGGCACCGGCACGGAACCGGCGTGCTGATCAGCGGACCCAACGGCGTGCCGGAGCGCTACCGCGGAGTGTCGGTGACGACAGTGCCGCGGGAGGTCCTCCTCGACGTCGCGGCGCTGCGCGCGTACCTGCTCGGTCGCGACGCCTACCGGCGCACGCGCTTCGTGGTCGCCCGCGCCGAACCCGGGGCCGGGCCCGTCGCACTGCTCCAGGTGGGTCGGGCCGACGATGCGCCGCTCTTCTCCCCCGTCACCTCGGTCGACGTGCTGGCCGGCGTGGACGAGTGCGCGTACGTGGTCTCACCCGACACCGACACGGCGATCCCGTCGGCGCTGGCGGCGGTCGCGATCGAGCACGCCCCCGGCGCGCGCGCCGTGGTCGTCGAAGGGCGCTACGCGCACGTCAGCTTCATCCTCGAACCCCGGCCGCTGCGGATCGTCGTCCGCGACGTCGTGCCGCCCGAACCGGCGAAGCTGGCCGACCAGGCCCGGCGCGTCGTCGACGTCCTGGACGATCTCGCGCCGGTCGAGCTGGTCACCGACACCGTGGACCTCGCCGACCTGGCCACGCACCGCCCGTCCGCGCACTACCTGCTCCCGTGCCGCGGTTCCGGGGGCGAGGTGCCCGGCGCCCAGGTCTCCTACCTGGACGAGCACCCCGAGCGCGCCGACTGGACGCTGCTCGGCTGCGCCCGCTCGCGACAGATCCACCGGCACTTCTACGGCGACGACCCGCCGACCGTCGACTTCTGCCCGAAGGTCGACCTCGGACCCGGTCCGGTGCTGACGAAGTGCTGCCTGCAGGAGTCGCACATCGAGAGCGGCGACGGCTGGGCGAGCGTGCCGTGGGGTTCTTCGCTGAAGCAGGTCGAGGAGGCGCTGCGCGGGATCGTGGAGCGGGAGGCGCCGGCGTGGCGACCCGCCTGAGCACGTCCCGGCTGTACGGGCACCTGTGGGGCACTCCGGAGACCGACGCGCTGTTCGACGAGCCGGCGATGCTGCAGCGCTGGCTCGACATCCTCGCGGCACTGGCGAAGGCCCAGGAGGAGCTGGGGATCGTCCCGACCGGGGCGGCCGCCACGATCGCCGCGCACGCGCGCGTCGAGGCGCTGGATCTCGACGCCGTCGCCGCCGAGACCCGCCGCACCGCGCACTCCACGCTCGGGCTGATCCGCGGGCTGCAGGCCGTGCTGCCGGAGGAGGTGCGCGAGCACGTCTACGTCGGCGCGACCGTGCAGGACCTCACCGACACCTGGTTCGGCACCGTCCTGCGCGACATCGGTGCGCTGGTCTGGCGCGACCTGCACGCGATCGAGGCGCGCCTGCTCGCACTGGCCTCGCTGCACCGCGCCACGGTGATGGCGGGCCGCACCCACGGCCAGCCCGGCGCCCCGATCACCTTCGGATTCAAGGTGGCGTCCTGGGCCGACGAGGTGCGCCGGCACGTCGAGCGCGTCGACGGCGGACGAACGCGCTGGCCCGTCGGGCAGCTCGCCGGGGCCGTCGGCAACCTGGCGTTCTTCGGGTCGCACGGCCCGTCGCTGCGGGCCGGGTTCTGCGCGGCGGTCGGGCTGGGCGATCCCGGCATGTCGTGGCTGACCGCGCGCGACCGCATCGCCGAGTTCGGCAGCGTCCTCGCGATGATCACCGGGACGCTGGCGCGCATCGGCGGCGAGGTCTACGAGCTGGCCCGGCCCGAGATCGGCGAGCTGGCCGAACCCGCGCCGCCAGGCGGGGTCTCCAGCATCACCATGCCGCACAAGCGCAACCCCGAAGCCGGCGAGCACCTCGACACCCTCGCCCGCCTCGCCCGCTCGTCGGCCGCGGTGCTGGTGGAGGGCATGGTCGGCGGCCACGAACGGGACGGGCGCTCGTGGAAGGCCGAATGGGTGGCGCTGCCCGAGATCTGCCAGCTCACCGCCGCCGCGCTGCGCATCGCCCGCACGCTGCTCGACGGGCTGGAGGTACGCCCCGACGCCATGGCCGCCAACGTCGCCCGCTTCGGGGGGCTCGCGTCGGAACAGGTGCTCGCCGGGCTCAGCACCAAGCTGGGCAAGCACCGCGCGCAGGAGGTGCTGCACGAGATCGCCCGCGTCGCCGGCGGCGACCCCGTGGCCGACGTCGTCGAGCGCGGGTACGCCACCGCCGCCGAGGTGACCGGCTGGTGCTCGGCGCCGGCCGTCGAGGGTGCGATGACGATGGTGGACGGAGTGCTCGCCCGGGCGGTGGCGGCACGGGCGGTGGAACGGGAGTCGTGGCCGTGAAGTGGCCCCCGAGACGTCAGCAAAGCCACTTTCAGGACGGATTCGGTCCTGAAAGTGGCTTTGCTGACACAACCCCGGCCACCCCCGGGGCCCGCTTCCCCCTCGCCGTGCTGCCCACCCCGCTGGTGCGCGCTGATCGGTTGAGCGCCGCGCTCGGTACCGGGCCGCTGCTCGTCAAGCGCGACGACCTGGCCGGCTTCGGGGTGGCCGGCAACAAGACCCGGGCGCTGGAGTACCTGGTCGGTGCGGCCCTGCGCGACGGCGCCGAGGTGCTGGTGGCGTGCGGTGGGCCGGGATCGAACTTCGTCGCGGCCGTGGCGATGGCGGCCCGAGCGGCCGGGCTGGCGTGCGAGATCGTGCTGTGGGGCGACCCGACGGGCGCCCCCAACGTCGAGCTGGCGCGGGCCGCGGGAGCGCAGATCCGGTGCACGGGCTCGTTCGACCGGGAGGAGCCGGAGGTCCTCGCCACCCAGCGGGCCGCCGAGCTCACCGCGGCCGGCAGACGGGCGGTGGCCGTGCCCCGCGGCGGATCGACGGCGATCGGCGCGCTCGGGTTCGCCGCGGCGGCGCAGGAGCTGGTGGCGCAGCTGGACGAGCGCCCGTCCTGCATCGTGCTGCCCGTCGGCTCGGGCGGCAGCTGCGCCGGGTTGCTGGCCGGGCTGGCAGGCACCGACCTGGACGTGCCCGTCGTGGGCGTGTCGGTGAGCCGGCCGGCGCCCGCCGCCCGAACGGCCGTGCTGGCGACGGCCACGCAGTGCGCCGAGCTGCGCGCCGGACCACCCCCGCGAGCTGCTCAACTGGAACTGGTGGACGCCGTCGGCGGCGGTTTCGGCGTCGCGTCGGCCCACGAGGACGAGCTAGCCCGGCTGGCCATGCACACCGAGGGCCTTCTGCTCGACGCCACCTACGGTGCGAAGGCGTTCGCCGTCGCGGTGGAGAGGCTGCAACGCAGGCCGGCCCGTCCGGTCCTGTGGTGGCACACCGGCGGGGTCGTTCCCGCGGTGGCGCACGTGATGAAGGAGAGAAACCCGTGACAGACACCGTCCGCGAAGGCCGGACCCGCCCCGAGGGGTTCCCGCAGAGCGGCCCGGCGCAGGAGCTGATCGACAGCGGGTTCGCGCTCGAGATCGCCGACGCCGCGTTCCTCCACCACGGGCTCAACCTGGCCGATCTCGCGCACGTCCTGGACCTGCGGCGACGCGGCATCGTCAGCGCCGAGGTGGCTGCCGAGCTGCTGAAGCTGCTGCTCGAGGTGACCGCGACGCCCGCCGCGGAGTTCCCCTACGACGCCGCGTACGGCGAGCCGTACAACTCGCGGGAGCGGTACTTCGTCTCCCGCATCGGCGACACGGCGGGCTGGCTGCACGCCGGGCGCCCCCGCCGCGAGGCCGCGCGCGTGGCGCTGCGGCTGCACCTGCGCGGGCAGATCGTGGAGCTGGTGCGCGAGGCCGTCGCCGCGGCGCTCGACCTCGTCGACCGTGCCGAGGAGCACGCCGCCACCCTGCTGCCCGACCAGACGTACCTGCAGCAGGCCCAGCCGTCCACGTTCGGGCACTACCTGCTCTCGTTCGCCTACCCGACGCTGCGCGACGCCGGCCGGCTGCTGCGCGAGCTGGACGAGATCGACGCCAGTCCCGGCGGCGCGGGCTGCGTGAACGGAACCCGGCTGCTCGACGACCGCGGCCCCATCGCGGGCGCGCTCGGGTTCGACAGCGTCATCCCGCACACGCGCGATGCGATGTGGCAGGTCGACGGGCTGATCCACGTGCTGGCCGGCACGGCCAGCCTGCTGTCGAACTTCTCCAAGCTCGCCGAGGACCTGGAGATCTTCTCCTCCAGCGAGTTCGACTTCGTCGATCTCGCCGACGCCTACAGCCGCTCCAGCATCCTCATGCCGCAGAAGCGCAACCCGTACGCGCTGGCGATCGTGCGCGGCGCGTCCGGGGTGCTGATCGGGCGCTTGACCGGGTTCCTCGCCGTGACCAAGAGCCCGTCGGCGCGCAGCGACAACCTGATCTTCGCGTACGGGGAGGTGCCGCGCGCGCTCGATCTCGGGCTGCGGATCGCCCGCCTCATGGGCGGCGTGCTGCGCACGCTGCGGGTCAATCCGCGCCGGATGCGCGAGGAGCTCGACCGCGGCTACACCCAGGCCACCGATCTCGCCGAGCACCTCGTCGAGCTGGTCGGGGTGGACTACCGCACCGCCTACGTCGTCGTCGGCAACGTCGTGCGCGAGGCCTCCCGCACCGGCGTCGCCGGAGCGGCCATCACCGGGGCCATGCTCGACGCGGCCGCCCAGGCCCACACCGGCCGGTCCTGGGGGCTCGCCGAGCTCGACCTGGGGCCCGTCCTCGATCCGCGCGCCATCGTCGCGTCCCGGACGGCCGAGGGCGGGGCAGCGCCGGCCGCGATCGCGAGCATGGTGGCGGCGCTGCGCGATCGGCTCACCGGCCTCGACGCCGAGGCCCGCAGCCGGGCCGACCACCACACCGCCGCAGAAGCCGCCCTGCTCGACGCCGCCCGGTCGGCCAGCACCCCGTAACCGCGAGTTGCCCGCCCTAGTGTCTCGTTAACTGGATAACTTTACTTCAGTGCTGCTTCGCGGGATCATGGTGCGTGGCGTTGACTGTGACCGTGGACGTGCCGCCGCGGGACCGTGAGGTGTTGGAGTCGTGGTTGCGGGCGCCGTCGTTGTCGGCGGGTCTGGCCCGGCGGGCGCGGATCGTGTTGTTGGCCGCTGATGGGGTGTCAGTGAAGGACATCGTGGAGCGGGTTGGGGTCTCGAAGCCGACGGTGATCGATTGGAAGAAGCGGTACGCGGCCGAGGGCATCGGTGGCCTGGAGGACCGCCCGAAGCCGGGACGGCGCCCGATCATCGACGAGGTCGAGGTGGTGTTGGCGACGCTGGAGCCGCCGCCCGAGCGGCTCGGGGTCACGCATTGGTCCTCGAGGCTGCTGGCCGGCGAGCTCGGGATCTCGCATGTGTGGATCAGCAAGATCTGGCGCCGCTGGGGGCTGCAGCCGTGGCGGGTGGAGACCTTCAAGTTCTCCACTGATCCAGAGTTGGAGGCCAAGGTCCGTGACGTCGTCGGGCTGTACCTGAACCCGCCGGACAAGGCTGTAGTCCTGTGCGTGGACGAGAAAACCCAGGTCCAGGCGTTGGACCGGACTGCTCCGATCCTGCCAATCATGCCCGGAGTCCCGGAGAAGCAGACTCACGACTACGTCCGCCACGGCACCACGACCCTGTTCGCCGCGCTCGAGGTGGCCACCGGACGAGTCGAGCAGACATGCCTGCCGCGGCACCGCCACCAGGAGTTCCTGATCTTCCTCCGCCAGGTCGCCAAGGCCTACCCGCGGATCAAGCTGCACCTTGTGGTCGACAACTACGCCACCCACAAGCATCCCGCGGTGAAGACCTGGCTGGCGCGCAACCCCCGGATCACGCTGCACTTCACACCGACCTCAGGGTCGTGGCTGAACATGGTCGAGATCTTCTTCGGGATCATCACCCGCCAGGCCATCCGCCGCGGCAGCTACACCAGTGTCAAGGACCTGATCGGCGCCATCGGCCGGTTCATCGACAGCTGGAACGAACGCTGCCACCCATTCAGATGGACCAAGACCGCCGACGACCTACTCGACCACTGCAGGCCAGGTCAACGAACATCATTTACGCGACACTAGGACGGCGAGTTGCCCGCATTGGCACGGCGAGACGGTCAGGTGGCGGGGACGTCGACGGCGACGACGTCGGCGGGGACGTCGCCGCTGTTGCGCAGCTCGTGCTCCGCGTCGGTGGCGAAGTGGAGCGACTGGTCGGTGGTGACGGTGAACGGGGTGCCGCCGATGGTCACCTCGATCTCCCCGGCGAGCACGACGAGCAGCAGCTCACCGGGCCGGCGCAGGCCGGGACGGCGTTCGCCGGGGGCGAGGCGGGCGGCGGTGCCCAGCGCGCGGAACTGCTCGGCCGAGCCCGTGAGCACGACGGGGCCGGCGGCGAGCCCGTCGCCGAACCGGGTGTGGACGGCGACGGGTTCGGTGCCGGAGTCCTCGACGAAGTGCCGGATGGGGGTGCCGAGGGCGCGGGAGATCTTCAGCAGTGTGGTGATGGTGGGGACCATGTCGCCGCGCTCGACCTTGTGCACGGACGCCGTGGAGACGTCGGCGGCTCGCGCGAGCTGCTGGAGGGTGAGCCCGCCGGCCAGGCGCAGGGCGCGGACCTTCGGCCCGATCGAGCCGACGACGGCTTCCCACCCAGCAGGCTCGTCCGCTCCATCGGCTGGAACGGTCATCGGCTCGGCCATCGGACGTCCGCCCCTCGTTGACACGTGCCCTGGTTCTAGTATCGTAGAATTCTGTTCGCGATAGTGAATCGCGTGTCTGCCCTCGTCAGGGTAGGGCTCCGCGGCGGAAGGGTCCTCACGGTGTCATCTGCACCACGCAAGACGGTGATCATCGGCGGCGGGGCGGCCGGGCTCGGCGCCGCCGGCGGCGTGAAAGCCGCCGACCCCGAGGCCGACGTGGTCGTCTACACCGAGTACGAGGACGTCGCCTACAGCCCGTGCGGGATCCCCTACGTCCACGGCGGCGAGATCCCCGACTTCGAGCGCCTCTTCCTCGCCGGCAAGCAGGCCTACGTCGACGCCGGCATCGACGTCCGCTACGAGACGCAGGTGACCGCGATCGACACCGCGGCGCACACCGTCACCGTCGAGGGCGAGGGGCCAGGAAACACGACGGTGAAGTACGACTCCCTGGTCATCGGCACGGGCTGGAACTACGCCGACCCGGGCGTGCCCGGCGGCGACCTCGAGGGCCTGTACTTCGTCAAGAACATCCGCAAGGCGATGGAGTGGGACAAGGTCATCGAGAAGACCGAGTCCGCCGTCGTGGTGGAGGCCGGCCCGCTCGGGGTCGAGATGGTCACCGCGCTCGCGCACCGCGGGGTGGAGACCCACCTGGTCGACCCGAACCCGTACCCGCTCTCGATGATGGCCGACCCGGACATCATGGCGCCGGTCACCGAGTCGTGGCGCGAGATGGGCGTGCACCTGCACTTCAACACCACGCTCGAGGAGTTCCTCGGCAACGGCGGCAAGGTGCGCGCGGTGCGGACGTCGGAGGGCGAGATCCCCGCCGACCTCGTGGTGATCTCGACCCACAAGACCCCGCGGAACGACCTCGCCGAGGCCGCCGGCATCAAGATCGGCTCGACCGGCGGCATCATCGTCGACGAGCGGATGCAGACCTCCGCCCCGGACGTGTGGGCGGCCGGCGACGCCGTCGAGATCCCGCACGGCATGACCCGCACCCCGCTGCAGGGGCTGACCGGCTCGCACGCCTACGCGCAGGGCAAGACCGCCGGCACCAACGCCGGCGGCGGCGAGCGCGCCTACCGCGCGGTCTACGTGCCGTGGGGCACGCCGGCCGGGAAGTGGGTGATCGGCGGGGCCTCGTTCGGCGAGACGACCGCGACCGCGCTCGGCATCCCGTACGTGCTGGGCGTCGCCGAGGGCATCTCCCGTGCGCGCTACTACCCGGGCGTCCAGAAGATCAAGGTGAAGCTGCTGGCCGAGCCCGGCACGCTGCGGCTGATCGGCGCCCAGATGATCGGTGGCGGCGAGGGCATCAAGGAGCGCGCCGACTTCCTCGCTCAGGCCGTCCGATTCGGGCTGACGTTCCACGACCTGTCGACGATGGAGAACGTCTACTCCCCCGCCATCGGCGCGCTGAACGAGCCGATCGTTGTCGCGGCGACGAATGGCCTGGCCACGGCCAGGAAGAAGGCCTGATGGCCGGCTTCTCCGCCTGGCTGCGCGAGAACTCCGAGCACTACCTGCTCGTGGCAGCGCACCGCAAGCTCGCCGAACGGGACGGGACGGCCGCACCGCGACCGCCGCGCGGCCTCAAGGAGATCTTCTGGCTGCGGATCTTCGTCCCCACCTACGCAGCCCTGCCCTGGCCGGTGCGCAGCCGGATCATGCGCGCGATGCCGGGCAGCCACCGCCGTACCTGGGCGCCGCCACCGCGCCCCTCAGGACCCGCGGTCTGACCCCCGCGATCACTGGCAACCACCACCCGAGAAGAAGGAGATCACCGTGGCTCAGATCGTGGGCGAGCGGCTCAACGAAGGCGACGTCATCGTCGACTACGACGAGAAGCTCTTCGATGACATCCAGGCCAACGAGGGCGAGAAGGCTTACATCTTCATGCACACCGTGCCCTACGAGGGCTCGGTCGGCTTCGTCAACATGCTGACGGCCACCCGGATCCGCCGGAAGGGCTTCGACACCAGCATCGTGCTGTACGGGCCGGGCGTGCTGATGGCCTCGGCCACCCGCGGCTTCCCGACCGTGGGCGGGGACGCGTTCCCCGGCCACATGAACTTCAACAACCAGCTGAAGACCTTCATGAAGGAGGGCGGGAAGGTCTACGCCTGCCGGTTCGCGATGGCGGCCCTGTACGGCATGCGCGAGACCGACCTCATCGAAGGCGTACAGGCCATGCACCCGCTCGACGTGCTCGACTGCAACCTGACCGCGCGGCGCGAGGGCGCGCTGGTGATGCAGACCTGGACCCTCTGACCAGGGCGGCCGATCGGACCGGGACCGCCACGGCGGTCCCGGTCCGCGGCGCGCAGGAGGCCACCATGGACCAACCCGCGATCGCGCCGACGGACGAGCTCGCGCGCCGGCGCCGGCAGTGGCGGGCGGCCGGCGAGGCGCTGTTCCCGACCCTCACCACCGACCCGTCCTCCTACGCGCGTGCCGTCGAGGCGATCGGCGTGCTCGCCGCCACGCTGACCCGCCGCGGCGCCGGCCTCGCCGATCTCGTCGAGGCCATGTCCGATCCCGAGGCGTTCCTGGACGGTGCCGACGTCCACCCGCCCGGTCCCGTGCCGATCGCCCTGCTCGTCGGGGTGGCCTGCGGGATGCGGGAGCGGGAACTGATCATCGAGCAGGTCCGCGCCGACCACCGGGCGGCCATCGAGCGGGCCCGCAGCGCCGGCAGCGCCTGGGCCGTGCTCAACGGGCCGGCCGACATCGAGGACCTCACCGGCGGCACCGGAGGCGTCGCCGGCTGCACGCACCTGCACGTGCCGTCGGGCGCCGAGATCCGGGCGACCGTGGACGCGTGGTCACCCGTCCCGTACCGCATCGACGTGATCGTGCCGGGGGTCGTGCCGCCGGAGGGCCGGTCGTTCGACCGGCGGGAACCGTTCCTGGCCGAGTTCCACCGGTGCCGGCGCAGCCTGGAGGAGACCCCATGACCGCCGATGCCGGGGTGCGGACCGAGGCCTGCCGGATCGCCACCACCCCCGACGAGCTGCTCGCCCACCACGCGGTGCGCCATGCCGTGTTCGTCGTCGAGCAGGGAGTGTTCGACGACTCCGACCTCGACGCGCACGACGCCTCGCCGGCCACACTGCACGTCGTCGGCATCGTCGACGGGCAGGTCGCGGGCACCGTGCGGCTCTACGCGCTCGCCGACGGCGAGTGGCGCGGCGACCGGCTCGCCGTGCTGCCCGACCACCGCACCGGCCGGCTCGGCGGCACGCTCGTCCGGTTCGCCGTCGCCACCGCGGCAGCGCACGGCGGAGACCGCATGTCTGCGATGGTGCAGCAGGCCAACGAGGTCTTCTTCCGCAGGCTGGGCTGGCACCCGACCGGGCCACCGGTCGACTACGTCGGCCTCCCGCATGTGCCGATGGAGATCACGTTCGCGGGGTGACAGCCGTTGCAGCAAAGCCACTTTCACGCAAGATTCCTGCATGAAAGTGGCTTTGCTGCCAAACCCCGGGCCACTGAACCTCGCTCTGCATCACCGCGTGACCGCGGGCGGGAGGTGCAGCCGGCCGCCCGTCGTGAACGACGTGCGCATGTCCTCGGGCAGGGTGGCGGCGATGCGGTGCAGGGCTGCGGCCCGGTCGGCGGGCTCCCCGAGCTGCGCGACGAGCAGGTCCGATCCGGTACCGGCGGCAGCGGAAGCGGCATCCGGCGGCCGACCCAGGTGCTGCATCGCGAGCGCGACGTACTTGGGCGACGCGTGCTTGCGGGCGAGGTCGAGGAGGTGCTCGGCCTGCGATGCGTCCCAGCGCGCCTGCATCTCCACGAGCCGCATGGTGGCGCGCGGCCGGAAGGGCAGCGAGCGTTCCAGCATCGGTGCCGCGGCGGCGACGGCGACGGCGGCGGAGTCGGCGCGGCCCAGCATGAGGTCGCAGTCGGCGACGGCGAGCAGCGCGTGCAGCTCCTGCTCCAGCTCGAGTGCGCCACCGCCGCGGTGGGCCAGCTCGACGGCCTGCACGGCGTGCTCGCGGGCCCGTGACACCTGCCCCAGCTCCTGCCACATCCACGACGTCGTGGTCTCGATGCCGGCGCGGTAGAAGCCGAGGTTCTCGGCGTCGATGAGCTTGCGGGCGTTGTCGAGGGCGCGCAGCGCGCCGGCGAAGTCGCCGCTGTCGCCGCGGGCGAGCGCCGTGAAGAACAGTGCCTGCAGGAGCGGCCGGAACTCGCCGGTGCGCCGGCACAGCAGCGTGGCCCTGGCGAGCACGGTGCGGGCCTCGGCGAACCGGTCCTGGTGCTGCAGCAGGGCGCCCTGGTAGGCCAGCGCGATGGCGGTGGTGCCGTCCTCGGCGGTGCGCGCCAGCACGGCGTCGTAGGCGGTGGCGGCGCCGGCGTAGTCGCCGTCCCAGTGGCGCACCCGGCCCACGAGCAGGGTCGCGCTGGGCAGCGCGCCGGGAGCGGCGGCGGCCGACTCCGCCAGGTGCGTGGCCTGCTCCGCGAAGTCGACGGCGACGAGCGCGTCGCGGGCGTAGAACGCCGTCCAGCCCAGCTGCTCCAGCGCGCGGGCCTCCTGCTCGACGTCGCCGACGTCGCGGGCCAGCTCCAGCGCCGTCTCGTGGTCGGTGCGGGCGTCGTCGATGCGTCCGAGGTCGCGACGGGCCTGACCGCGCAGGAGGTGCGCGGTGCCGAGCTGCGCGGGGTCACCGCCCAGCCGGGCCGCCTCGACGGCTCCGTCGAGCAACCGTTCCGCGTCGATGTGGGCGAACGACACGTTCGCGGCGTGGGCGGCCCGCAGCCAGCAGTCGGCGGCTCCGCGCGGATCGCCGGCGGCGGCGAGGTGCCCGGCGGCCGCCTCGGGCCGGTCGTGCAGCAGCCGCGCGGCCCGCCGGTGCCGGTTGATCCGGACGGGTTCCGGCGCCGCCTCGTACGCGACGAGCCGCACGACGTCGTTGGCGAAGCGGAAGCTCTCCCCCTGCGCGGTGAGCAGACCCGCGCGCAGCGCGCGGTCGGCGCGCGCGGCGCAGTCCTCCACGCCGAGCCCGGACAGCGCGGCGACGTCGTCGAGCGAGAAGGTGGTGCCGAGCACGGCGCCCTGCGACAGCAGGTGGCCGACGGCATCACCGGCCGCGTCGATGCGCGCGGCGACCACCTCCTGCAAGGTGGCGGGGACGGCCGGCGGACCCGGTCCCACGGGCATGCGCAGCAGCTCGGTCAGGAACAGCGGCGAGCCGCCCGTCCACGACCAGAGCCGGTCGGGGTCGGAGTCCCAGCCGGAGCGCGCGGCCAGCGCCGTCACGTCCTCCCGGCGCAGCGGTCCCAGCTCGACGGTCGTGGCGAGATCGCGCAGCGCAGCGACGACGGGCACCCCCTCACCTGTCCGTTCGGTGAGGACGAGCATCGTGCGGCTGCCCTGCCGGTGCCCGGCGAGCACGTGCAGGGCCTCCACGGTGGACTGGCCGGCGTGCTGCATGTCCTCGACGACGAGCAGCACGGGCCGGCGCGCCCCGATCCGCGTCACCAGGCTGCTGACGGCGTCGAGGCTGCGCCGGTGCTCGACCTCGGGCGCCGATCGCGCGTAGGAGACGGCCCCGAGGACGTCGGCGAGCTCCGGTACGAGCTCGACGAGGGTGCCGAGCCGGCTGCCGGCGTACTCGCGGACGCTGTCCGGGGACATGTGCCGGAGCAGGGCCCGCACGAGGTCGGTGACGGGCTGGAGGTAGAGCGAGCGCTCCGCGGCGAAGCAGGCGGTCTCCACGACGAGCGCGCCGGTGCGGCCGGTCTCCTCGACGAGGGTCCCGACCAGCGCACTCTTCCCGATCCCCGCTTCGCCCGTCACGACGGCGACGGTGGGGTGGCCGGCCGCTGCGGCGTCCCACAGCCCGCGCAGGGTGGCCAGCTCGGCGTCGCGCCCGACGATCGCCTCCGGGTCGTCGGGGGCGGCGACCGGTGCGTCGGCCGGGTCCTCGGCGCGCAGCACGGCCAGGTGCAGGGCCTCGGTGGCCGGGGAGGGATCGATGCCGAGGTGCTCGGCGAGCGCCTCGCGCAGCGACCGGTAGGCGCGCAGCGCGCCGCCGGGCCGGCCGGCGCGCTGGTGGGCCAGCATCACGGTGCGGCAGGCGTCCTCGTCGAACGGGTCCATCTGCAGCACCACCGTCGCGACGGTCACTGCGGTGTCGAACGAGCCCATCTGCAGCGCGGCGGCGCTCCACACCCGCCGCGCCCTGCGCAGCAGGTCGGCGACGTGCCCGCGCAGGTCACGCACCCAGCGGTCGTCGTGCTCGCCGGCCATCGCGAGGTCGGCGTCGAGCAGCTTGGCGGCCTGCTCACCGCCGGTGGCGGCGAGGGCGTACCGGCCGTGGCCGAGCTCGCGTTCGGCGGTAGCGACGAGGTCGGCGGCCTCGTGCAGGTCGACGGCGGCACGGTCGGCCGGAAGGCGGTATCCCGCTGCCGAGCCCTCGATCAGGGTGGGCCCGAACGCCCGGCGCAGCCGGCTGACGATGGACGCGACGTTGCGATCGGCCCGGTCCGGCGGCGCGCCTTCCCACAGGGCGTCGACGAGTTCCTCGACGGCGACGAAGTCCCCGCGCCGCCAAGCCAGGACGGCAAGTACCCGCCTGGCCTGACCAGGGGGTACGACAGCTCCAGGGTCGCCGTCCACACCGAAGGAGCCGAGCACCCGGAGTCGCAGCGGCGGACTCACCCGAGGAACTGTACCGCCGCCAGACCCTCCCACGGCCGTCTACTATAGGTGAAAGGATTCTCGTATGATCGGAGTCCGGTACGCATCGGAGGCTGTGGACGCTATGCCCAGGATTGCCGTGGTGGCCCTCGGGGGCAACGCGATCACCCGCCTCGGGGAGGCCGGGACCTACGCCGAACAGACGGCGAACGCGGAGCACATGGCCCAGACCGTGGCCCGCATGCACGCCGAGGGCTGGAGCGTGGTGGTTGTCCACGGCAACGGTCCACAGGTGGGGAACCTCGCCATCCAGCAGGAGGAGGCGGCGCACCGGGTGCCCGAGCTGCCCCTGTTCTGGCTGGGCGCCATGACCGAGGGACACCTCGGCTGCCTGCTCGCGCTCGCGATGCGCCGCGTCGGTGGGCTCCCCGTGGTGCCGATCGTGACCCACACCGTGGTCCGCGCCGACGATCCCGCGTTCACCCGCCCCACCAAGCCGATCGGCCCGTTCCTCGACGAGGCCACCGCGCGCCGGCAGGCGGCCGAGCGCGGCTGGACCGTCGGCGAGGACGCCGGCCGCGGCTGGCGCCGGCTCGTCGCCTCGCCGGAACCGCAGCGGATCGTGGAGCTGGCGGCGATCCGCCTGCTCGCCCGGCAGGGCTGCGTGGTGATCGCCGCGGGCGGGGGTGGCGTGCCGGTCGTCGAGGACGGTGCCGGCATGCACGGCGTCGACGCCGTCGTGGACAAGGACCTGGCGGCCGAGGTGCTCGCCTCGGAGCTGGGAGCGGACGCGCTGGTGCTGGTCACGGGAGTGTCCCGGGTGATGATCGACTTCGGCCGGCCGGACGCGCGCGAGGTCGCCGAGATGACCGTGGAGGAAGCCCAGGTGCACGCCGATGCCGGTCAGTTCCCCGAGGGGAGCATGGGCCCCAAGATGCGCGCCGCGATGCGGTTCGTCCGCGCCACCGGTGGCACCGCGGTGATCACCGATGCCGAGCACGCGCCGCACTCGCTGGAACCCGACGGGGACGGGACGCGGATCGTGGCCGGCGCCGCGCTGGGGGCGGTGTCGTGATCCACACGCTGACGCTGCTGCGCGACACCTACGTCGACTCGGTGACCCAGCTGTCGGGCACCCGCGCACTGCGCGGCGTCGACGGCGTCGACTGGGCGAGCGCCGCGATGGCGACCCCCGGCAACATCGACACCCTGCGCGCTGAGGGCTTCACCGTCGACGAGCTCACCGGGGCCGGCGCGAACGACCTGTTCATCGCGGTGCGCGCCGAGTCCGACGAGGCCGCCGACCACGCCCGCAAGGCCGGCGAGGAAGCGCTCTTCCCCGAGAGCGCCGGCCGGGTGGACATCGATGTCCAGCCGGCCCGCACGCTCGCCGAGGCCCTGCGCCGGCAACCGGAGAGCTCCGTCGCGGTGATCTCCGTGCCCGGTGAGCACGCGGCACTGGAGGCGCACAAGGCGCTGTCCGCCGGTCTGCACGTGCTGCTGTTCAGCGACAACGTCACGCTCGCCGAGGAGATCGAGCTGAAGGACCGCGCCGTCGATCTCGGGTTGCTGCTGATGGGTCCGGGCGCGGGCACGGCGATGCTCGGCGGCACCTGCCTGGGGTTCGCCAACGTGGTCTCCCCCGGCCGGGTCGCGGTCGTCGCCGCGGCGGGGACGGGCGCCCAGGAGGCGGCCGTCCTGCTCGACCGGTGGGGGCTGGGCGTCGCGCAGGTGATCGGATTGGGTGGGCGGGACCTCTCGGCGAAGGTGGGCGGGCGGATGGCGAAGGCCGCCGTCGCGGGCCTCGCCGCCGACCCCGGGATCGACGCGATCCTGCTCGTCTCCAAGCCACCGGACGTCGACGTGGCCCGCGAGGTGCTCGCCGCCGCCGGGGACACCCCGCTGGTCGCGGCGCTGATCGGGGTGCCGGCCGACTTCGCGGCGCCGGACGGGATCACCGTCACCCGCACGTTGGAGGCCGGTGCCGCGGCGGCCGTGTGGGCGATGGGCGGCACCGTGCCCGATGTGGCCGACGGGCTCGTCGAGCGGGTGCGCACGCAGATCGACCGGCTACCCACCGAGCGCACGCTCGTCCGGGGCCTCTTCTCCGGCGGCACGCTCTGCTACGAGTCGCTGGTGCTCCTGGCGGACGTGCTGGGCGACGTGCACTCCAACACCCCGCTGCGCGCCGAGCTGGGCCTACCGGCCCCCGACGGCGCGCACACCTGCCTCGACCTGGGCGAGGAGGAGTACACGAAGGGCCGCCCGCACCCCATGATCGATCCGCAGGCCCGGTTGGAGCTGCTGCGCGAGCAGGGGGCCGACCCGACGGTCGCCGCGATCGTCCTGGACGTCGTCCTGGGGCACGGTTCGCACCCCGATCCGGCGTCCGAGCTGGGGCCGGCGTGCCGCGACATCACGGCGGACGACGGCCCCGCGGTCGTCGTCTACGTGCTGGGCACCGAGGCCGATCCGCAGGTGCTGTCGCGGCAGCGCGCGGCGTTCGAGGCGGCCGGGTGCCTGGTCACCGAGACGGCCGCGCGGGCGTCGCTCGCGGCGGCGGCCATCGCGCAGCGGGCCCCCGAGCTCGCGGCACAGGAGGTCTGACGATGCGCATTGCACTGGTCACCCACTCCGTCAAGCCGCGCGGCGGGTTCGTGCACACGCTCGCGCTGGCCGAGGCCCTGCAGCGCGACGGCGTCGACGTCCGGCTCGTCGCGCTCGGCACGCAGCTGCCGCGCACCACGACCGTGCCGGTCACGCTGTTCCCGCCGCCGAGCCACGCCGGCACCACGCTCGACGAGCGGGTGTTCGCGTCGATCGACTCGCTGGAGTTCGGCCTGGCCGAGCTGGCCCGCCACGTCGACGTGCTGCACGCGCAGGACTGCATAGCCGCCCGCGCCGCCGCGCGCGTGCGCGACGCCGGCGCGGACGTGCAGGTGGTGCGCACCGTGCACCACGTCGACGACTTCACCACCCAGGCCCTGATCGACTGCCAGCGCGCAGCGATCGCCGAGCCCGACACCGTCCTCGTCGTGAGCGAGCAGTGGCGGGAGATCCTGCGCGCCGAGTACGGCCGGGAGGCCGAGATCGTGCCGAACGGGGTGGACGTCGAGCGGTTCGGGCACGTTCCGGCCGGCCTCGCGCACCAGCTGCGCGGGCGGCTGCCCGCCGACCGGTTCGTGTTCCTCGGCGTGGGCGGGGTGGAGCCGCGCAAGGGCACCCGGCACGCGTTCGAGGCGCTGTCCCTGCTCAAGCGCCGCCGCGGACCGGTGGCCACCCTCGCGATCGTCGGCGGCCACTCGTTCCAGGACTACACCGCCTACCGCGACGCCGCGCTGGACGCGCTGCCCGGGCTCGGGCTCGTCCTCGGCGAGGACGTGGTGCTGCTGGGCACGGTGCCCGACGCCGAGCTGGCCGGCTGGTACCACGCCGCCGACGCACTCTGCTTCCCGTCGCTCAAGGAGGGGTGGGGGCTCGCGGTGCTGGAGGCGATCGCGGCCGGCGTGCCCGTGCTGGCGTCGGACATCCCCGTATTCCGCGAGTACCTCACCGACGGTGTGACGGCTCTGCTGCCCACCGCGGGCGACGCCGAGGCCATCGCGAAGGACCTGGAGCGCCTGCTGGACGAGCCCCGCCTGCGCATCCGCCTGACCGCGGCGGCCCGGGAGGTGCTGCCGCGGTACTCGTGGCAGGCCAGCGCGGCCCGTCACCGGGAGGTCTACGCGTCTGCCTGACCGAGCAGCGTGCGCAGGTGCCGGACCGGCGGGCTGCCGTGGGCGAGCATCCGGTCGTGCCACTCGCGCACCGTGGTGCCGGCCGGGCGGGCCGCGCGATCGCGGCGACCTCGGTGTAGCCGACGTGGTAGGTCGACAGGTTCACCGACGTGAGCTGCGCGCGGCGCCACTTCGCGCGCGCCTCCCCCACCGACTGGAACCCGCGCTCCGTCAGCAGCGCGACGACCTCGTCCTCGGCGGCATCCGCACAGTGCACGAGCTGGTCGAGGATCGCGTTGAGGGCGACCCGCAGCTGCGTCTTGAGCCGGGCGATCTTCATGCCGCGACCACCGAAGCCCGCATCGGCCATGATCCGCTCGGCGTGCACGGCCCAGCCCTCGCGGAACGCCGACGACGCGCACAGCGCGCGGATCTTGCCGCGGTGGCGGCGCCCGTGGGCGAGCTGCACGTAGTGGCCGGGCATCGCCTCGTGGACCAGCATGTCCTGCAGCGCGGCGACGGTGTTGTCGACCGATGCCGTCGGATCGGAGCTGACGCCGAGCTGGATCAGCGTCGGGATGTGCGTGGGATCGAACGGGCCCGGGGGATGGCACTTCGCGGTGGACACCCCGGCCCGGTGCGCCGGCATGAGCACGATCTCCACGGGGTCGTCGACCATGGTGACGAGATCGTGCTCGGCGACGAAGGCGCGTGCGTCAGCGTGCGCAGGCCGCCGAACTGGGCGATGGCCGCGCGGACGTGGATCTCGGGGCAGTCGTGCAGCATCCGCCGGGACGCCGCCAACGCGTCCGGCAGCTGACCGAGCCTGCCGAGCAGCGACCCGAGTCGCTCGGCCGCCGGCGCGGAATCGCGCTCGACGAGCCCGGCGATGAGGACGCCGGGGTTGTGCAGCAGCGGGTTCCACTCGTGCGCGCGCAGCTCGGTCAGCTCGAACAGCCAGTGCTCGACGGTGGCGCTCAGGATCGCGTGGTCGACCTGTTCGTCCACCCCGTCCGGCTCGGCTGCGCGCAGCTCGCTCGCCGCAGCGCGCAGCATCGCGGTCTCGCGGGCGACCCCTCCGGTGAGAGGTCGACCACGCGGTCGTCGAGCCGGTGGTCACCGACGACGTAACAGCCGGCGGGGTCGTCGTCGAGGATCGTCTCGACGATGCGATCGGCGAGCAGCGCGAACGTCGTCACGCGCCGATGGTGCACCCGGCAGCATCTCCGTCGGGTTTCACGCAGGATTCCTCCCACCCGGCAGCGCGCCGCGTGCCGCACCGTCGATCGCGGCCTGCGCGGCAAGGGGAAGACGCAGTGCCTGGCCCAACCTGGCGAGCTCCGAGCGCGCCTTGCCGTAGGCGACCTGCCGCTCGGCGGCGCTGTCGGATTCGCGCGCAACGGTGAGCACCTTGATCACACGCTCGACCACCGCCCGTTCGACGGGCGTGAGGTTCGAGTCGCGGATCCGCCCGGCGGCCTCGCGCGCCGCGACCCATGCACGTTCGGCCCCGTCCACAGCTTCGACGAAGGCTGCAGCGTGCGGGGCGGGCGGGGCGGTGTCGGTCTCCAGCGCCTGCGCCTCGGCGAAGGCGTCGACGAACCGTGCCGTGCTCGGCACGGTCACGTCCGCCAGCGCCGGCAGTCGGAGCACCATCAAGGGATCGCACTCGTAGGCCGCGTACTCCGAACGCAGCACGCGCATCCGTTCGTGCGCTGCCGCCCAGCCGTCGTCGACCGGCGCGGCGGCGGCAGCGGGTGCGCGGGTCGACTCACCGCCCACGCTGTTGAGCAGGAGCATCGCAACGAACATGCCGGGGAGGATGACCGCCTCCAGCGGCAGTGCGCCGGTCAGGATGATCGCCACGGCGCCGCCCACCAGGATGATCACGACCAGCGGCGAGAACGGCATCGATCCGCACCATCCGACGAATCGGTTCGTCCGTGGACGAGACGGCCGACCTGGTCCTCCACCTGCCATGTCTGCCCTTCCCGTCACCCAGGAGCGTTCAACTCCTTGATACCGGACGGGAGCATGCGTCAGTGGCCGTGCCCGTGGCCGTGGCCCGTTCCCTCCCGGTGGTCGTGGCCCGCGGGACGCTCGGCGAGCTTCGCCGCGCGCTCGGCCACCTCCGCCTCCGAGACCGCTCCCTGCTCGGCGAGGACGTCCTCGAGCGCGCCGAGCCAGTGGTCGTAGTAGACGTAGTCGCAGAGATCGGGATGCGCCCGCTCCCACGCGTCGATGCGCGCGATCAACGCGCCCTGGAACGCCGACCACGCGAACGCGCCCGACTCGTGGAGCGTGACGGCCATGCCGAACGCCCGCGACTGCCACGGCTGCGCGAACAGCAGTTCCCCGTTGGTCCGCGGGGGCGCTGCCGGCCCGTCGATCTCGAGCGGCGCCGTCATGGGGCAGCCACCTTCGCGACGCCGACGAGCGCGTCCCGCGTGATCAGCGGGACCAGTTCCTCCTCCGACAGCGACTCGGTGCCGGCGGGCCGTTCGGGCAGCACCAGCCAGCGCACCTCGGAGCTGGAGTCGTGGACCACGATCTCGACGTCGTCGGCCAGCTCCAGGCCCATCTCGGCGAGGACCGTCCGCGGCTCGCGGACCACGCGCGCCCGGTAGGCGGGATCCTTGTACCAGTTCGGCGGCAGCCCCAGCACCGGCCACGGATAGCAGGAGCACAGCGTGCAGACCACGACGTTGTGCCTGGTCGGGGTGTTCTCGACGACGACGATGTGCTCACCGTTAGCCCCGCCGCCCCACGCGACCTCCTTGATCGCCGGCATGGCGTCGGCGAGCAGGCGCTGCTTGTACTCCGGGTCGGTCCATGCCCGCGCGACGACCTTGGCGCCGTTGAGCGGACCGACCTTCGTCTCGTAGTTGGCGATGTACCCGTCCATCACCTTGGGATCGACGAGCCCGCGCTCGGTCAGCAGCTGCTCCAGCGCTTCGGTGCGCAGGGCTGCGGGGATGGACGCGGGGATGGATTCGGTCATGCCGGCTCCAGGTAGCTGTCGAAGATCTCGATGGTCAGGGCGAACGTCTCGGCGTCGGCGCCCCAGAGATCGCGGGAGTCGAACCGGACGGTGTAGACGTGCTGCGGGTTCTCTCCCTCGAACACCGCGTGCGTGTCGGGCAGCAGGTGCGCCGGCTGGACCACCTCGACCACACCGACGTGCCCGCGCACGTACCGGGGCAGCTTGTGGGGGTGGTCCGCGTCCAGCTCGGTGTGTGGGCGGACGCGGTCGCCGACGGCGAACCGTGGCGACTCGTCGATCTCCCGCAGCGAGCCGGGCCCGGTGGCGGCGTAGTCGGGCTTGGCCGGCTCGGGCGCCGCCGGCTCGTCGACGTGCTCGCCACGCAGGTTCCGGGCCCGCGCCTCGACGGCGCCGGGGGCGAGGATGGCGCTGTCGGTGAGCATCAGCTCGGCGGCGTTGAGCCAGCGGGCGTAGTAGCCCTCGGGGTCGAAGTAGTCGGGCTCGTCGAGCCGGCCGAGCGCGTACCGGAAAGCGTCCAGGTTGCGGCCCGAGATCCGCCCCATGGTGAATGCCGCGATGGCGAAGGCACGGGCCTCCCAGGTCTGGCCGAAGACCGGCTCGGCCGGATCGGGCGGATGGACCGCGCCGAATCCCTCCGCTCCGCCCAGATCGTCGACGGTCGTCATGTGCGCTCCTTTCCGGCGAGATCGATCAGTGCCGCGTGGAAGCACTCCAGCGGCGCGGTGGCCACCCCTGCACCGACCTGACCGGTGCCGGCGTCGCGGTGCAGGATCCCGGTGGTGATCCGCGGCGTCACGCCCGTCTCGACGACGAGGCGGGCGTCCACCCCGAGCGGGGTGCCGGCGAACTCCAGCGGCGGCAGCGTGAACCGGCTGCTCGTGCCGGCGCAGATGGTACGGAAGCTCTCCGTGGCCGCGGCGGCGTCGGCCATCCGGCCGCCGAGGAACGCCGCGACGGCGGCCGATCCGCCGGCCGCCGGCCCGCCCATGCCGGTCAGCTCCAGCACCGCGCTGTCGCCGATGTCGCGCGCGCTCGTCTCCGGGCCCTGGCCCGCGTAGTACAGCGCGTCCTCGACGGGCGGCGCCGGGCAGGTGAACCACTCGCTGCGGCCCAGCTTGATGCCGAACGTGGTGCCGTTGCGCGCCATCGTCGTGACGATGCTGGCCCCGTCGACCTGCTCGGCGTGCAGCTGCAGCGACTTCGCCGCGGCCATCGCGACAGTCAGGAAGAACAGGTGGTTGCCCGAGAGGAACCGCGCGAACGGCTCGCGCTGCGCGTCGGGCAGCGCGGCGATGTGCGGCAGCCATTGCCGGACGAGCAGGTTGGTCGCGGCCTGCGTGCGCATGTGCAGGTCGTCGCCCATGGTGATGCCCTGCGCCGCGACGGCGAGCACGTCGAGCGGGCCGGCGGAGTCGAGGATCGCGGCGATCGCCGGCCCGGCGGTGTCGGCGAGGAACCGCAGCCGCGCGATCGCCGCGTCGGTCTCGCGGCCGAACCACGCCACCTCGCCGGGCCCCTGGTTCACCGGCGAGTACGCGCGCGTGCCGCCGAGCTCGTTCTCCACGACGAGCAACGGCTGCGACGCACCGACCGCGGTCGCCATCGGCACCACCGTGTCGTGGTGGTGCGCGGCGTCCAGGGCGATCTCGCCGGCGTCGAGCAGCGCGTGCGCGACCTCGACGTCGGCCGCCCAGCCCTCCGCGACCGTGGCGGCGCGCATCGAGCGGCGCAGCGGGTCGCACGCCTGGGCGTAGTCGATCGGCGGGCCGCAGTGCAGCAGGGTGCGACCGGTGTAGCCGGGGGTGTCGGCCACCGTGGCGATCCCGACGAGCCGTGGCACGCCCTCGTCGAGGCGGCGCAGCACCTCCGCGTTGGCCGCGGTGACCGCGGCGGCGCGCGATCCGTACAGGACGGTCAGGGCGTCGAGCGCGGCACGATCGCCGTTCGCCGGCACCCGCCAGTCGACCTGCTGGACGGGAACGCCCTGATCACGGACGGCGTCGGCGAACATCGGCAGCCCGATGTTGACGACGGCGACGGACCCGGGGAGCAACAGCTGGACCACCACGCACCTCTCGGCCTGGTACAGACGCAGAATTCTACTATAGTAGACGAATGCTCGATCACGATGTGGCCGCACTGATCATGGATCTGCAGGCCGTCGGCCTGCGCATCGAGACCACGCTGGCCACCACCCGCACCGGCGGCGCCGGCCCGTCCGACTCGGGGATGCTGTGGATCGAAGGGGTACCGGTGACGGTGCCGCCCAGCGCCACCTCGCCGTACCGCCTGCTCGCCGACGACGACGGCCAGGCCATCTACCGCGACGGGGTGAAGGTGGCCGCGGTGTCGGGCACCAGCCGACCGCGGTTCTACGACCTCGAGACCGCCGACGGCGTGCCGTACCACCAGATCGCGCTGCTGCACCTGGACTCGCTCGCCTCCACCGTCGTGCAGGCGTGCAACTACTGGGGCAACTCCGACCAGTGCGGCTTCTGCGGCATCGGGCTCTCCCTGGCCGCCGGGCGCACGGTCGCGAAGAAGACCCCGGAGATGCTCGCCGAGGTCGCCGTGGCGGCCAAGGAGCTCGACGGCGCCGTCGACGCCACGCTGACCACCGGCTCGTCGGTCGCCCCCGACCGCGGCGCGCTGTACGTCGCCCGCTGCGGACAGGCGGTGAAGGAGGCCGCCGGGCTGCCCGTCGAGGTGCAGTTCGAGCCGCCCCGCGATCTCGTCGTGCTCGACCAGGTGCACGACATGGGCATCGACGCCGTCGGCGTCCACGTCGAGTCCTTCGATCCCGAGGTGCTGCGGCGCGTCGCACCCGGCAAGTTCCGCACCGGCATCGACGCGTACTTCCGCACCTGGGAACGGGCGGTCGCGCTGTTCGGCGAGGGCCGGGTCTCCACCTACGTCATCCTCGGCATGGGCGAGGACCCGGGCCTCACTGTGGAGATGTGCCGGCGCGCGATCGACATCGGCGTCTACCCGTTCGTCGTGCCGTTCCGGCCCGTCGCGGGCTCGCTGATGGAGGCCGTCCCGGCGCCGGCGCGGGAGTACACCGAGCCGATCTACCGCAAGGTGGCCGCCTACCTGGCCGAACGCGGCCTCGACGCGACCACCGCCGTCGCGGGGTGTGCGCGCTGCCAGGCCTGCTCGTCGCTGAACCTCGTGCAGCAGGCGGGCTCCCGGCCGCCGTGCGGCCCGTCCGGGATGCCGAGCGGGGCGCCGGTGCTGCAGATCGGCAAGCGCCCGGCCTAGGCGCGGGGCAGTCCGGTGATCGCCACCTCGTCGAGGTGCAGGACCTTCTCGACCTCGCCGCCCGCGGTCAGCGCCAGCACGCCCGTGTCGTCCAGCACGCCGACGGGCGCGGCGGCCAGGCCGCGTTCGGTGAACGCCGCCACGCAGGCGTCCTCCCGACCGGATGGCACGCACAGCAGGAACGCGTAGCTGGGGAAGCAGTTCAGCCAGCGGGTCAGCGGCAGCCCCGTGGGCGTGGGGACGGCGTCGAGGTCGACCGTGATGCCCAGGCCACCGCACTCCAGCAGCATCGCCAGCGAGCCGACCAGCCCGGCCATGCTGACGTCCTTGGCGGCCACGCAGGTGCCGTCGGCGGCCAGCTGTGCGAGCAGGCGCACATCTCCTGCGCAGCGGGTGCCGCGCTGCTGGAACGCCGGGAAGAACGGGAAGTCCGGCCGCATCTCGCCGTCCAGCGCCGCCGCGACGACGAGCGTCTGACCGGGCGCCGCACGCGTCACCGACAGCGGCGCCGGCGCGTGCCCGACCCCGAACGCCGACAGCGACGGCGGCCCGTCGTGCAGCGTGAGGTGGCCGCCGACCAGCGGCACCTCCCACAGCGCGCACGCCTCCCGCATCCCCGCGAGCACCTTGCGCGCGACGGGCTCGCTCGCGGCCACCGTGTCGACGATGCCCAGCGGGATCGCGCCCATCGCCGCGAGATCGTTCACGTTGGTGAGCACGGCGGCGATGCCCGCGCCGTGCGGATCGGCGGCGACGAACGCCGGCAGGATCGCCTCCCCGCACGCCACGACCGAGGTGCCGCCCGCGTCGAGCACCGCCCCGTCGTCGCCCGGGCCGCTCACCCAGTCGGTGCCGGCCTCCTCCAGCACCGGCCCGATCCGCGCCTTCGACGCGAGCCCGGGGTTGGCGAGGACCGACGCGACGATCGAGACGAGCGACTCCATGGTTCCACTATAGGAAACGTCGGCGGTCGAAGTCTCGGTCCACGGGGTTACCTCCCCGTGTCAGCAAAGCCACTTTCCGGACCGAATCCGTCCTGAAAGTGGCTTTGCTGACAACCCCCACGGAGACTGCGCCGATACCGTCGGACCGTGCCTGTCGTTGCTCGCGGAACCGCCCGTCTCGCCTACACCGTCGAAGGCTCAGGACCGGATGTGCTGCTCCTGCACGCCGGAGTCAGCGACTCCCGCAGCTGGGGGCCGTTGCGCGAGCGGCTGGGCGGCAGCTGCCGGACGATCGCCTACGACCGCCGCGGCTACGGCGACACCGTCGCTACGCCGGAACCGCACGATCCCGTGGTCGACGCGCTGGCGGTGCTCGACGCGGCCGGCGCCGCGCGGGCAACGGTCGTCGGCGCCTCCCGGGGCGGCCGGTTGGCGATCGACCTCGCGCTGCTGCACCCGGCACGGGTGGAGCGGTTGGTGCTGATCGGGTCGGGGGTCGCCGGGGCGCCGCCGATGGACATCGCGGTGTTCGCCGATCCCGTCCGCGCCCTCGAGGAGGCCTACGTCGACGCCGAGGAGGCCGGCGATCCCGACGTGCTGAACCGGGTGGAGGCGCACGCCTGGCTCGACGGCTGGTCGGCCCGGGAGTACCGGGTGCGGGGCTTCACCCGCGACCTGTTCCTCGCCATGAACGGCCTGCACCTGCAGCTGGCCGGCCAGGCGGGCCCCGAGATCGGCGGCGTCCCGGACGCGTGGAACCGGGTCGCGTCGATCAGGGTGCCCACCCTGGTGCTCGTCGGGGCGCTCGACGACACCGAGATCGCGGCGTCCCAGCACCTCGGCGCCGCCATCCCGGGCGCCCGCCTGGAGATCCTCGACGGCACCGGCCACCTGCCCCACCTCGAGGGCCACCAGCGCTGCCTCGATCTGGTCGCGGACTTCCTCAGCGCGTGAGCTTCTCGAAGAAGAACTCGTGCTTGAGGAACGACACGTCGTACTCGTGGCCGGGCTGCGGCGGGAGGAGCTGCGCGGCCTGGAAGAGCCGCCAGCCGTCCTTCAGCGCGTCGAGGCCGGTCGCGTAGGGCGGCACGTCGCTGTCGCCCGTCGTCGGGTCGGTGCGGCCGGTGCCGTCGTAGATCGACCAGCCCACGACGGCGGAGTCGACGGCCGACGACGTCAGGTAGAGCACCAGTACCTGCTGCCGGAGCAGGGTCTCGGTCGCGAGCTCGGTCACGAGCCCTCCTTCTTCGCTGCGTGCGGGTTGAGGCTGCGCTGGGCGACGACGCGCTGCGGACGGTTCGACACCCGGGTGACCCAGTACTCGGGGTCGTAGGTGTCGTCGCCGATGAGCGCCTGCCACAGCTTGATGCGGTTGTACCTCTCGAGCCGGCCGGTGGCGTACTCGTGCCACGGGAACGCCTGGTCGAGCTCGCGCGCGACCGCCTCGTCGTAGAGGTCGTCGGTGTTCCAGAGCCGCACCTGGCGGACGGTGGGGTTGAACCGGATCTTGAACATGTAGCGGTCGACGTCGGTGTCGTTGCGGCGGCCGCCGTGCCAGATGCCGTGGTGCAGGAACACCACGGTGCCCGCCGGACAGACGAGGCGGGTCTGCCCCAGCAGGTTCTGGTAGCGGCCGATGTCGGTCTCGTTGATCCGGCGCAGGTGGCTGCCGGGCACGCTGAGCGTGCCGCCCATCTCCAGCGTCACCTCGTGCGGGTAGTACATGAGCTGGACGTCGAACGCGTCCGGCCGCACGTCGATGATCGCGTCGGCGTGCAGGTTCTGCGCCTCGCCGCCCCGCGCCGCGCGGATGTGCACGGCGTGGTGGTCGACGGTCGGTTCGGGTCCGACGAGGCTGTGGACGGCCCCTGCGACCGCGGGCAGGGCGAGCAGTTCCTGGACGAACTCGGAGTCGACGAACGCCTCCGACAGCGGGGTGCCGTACGGGGCGGCGGGGATGCCGGCCTTCAGCACGTCGATCGCCCGCAGGTTCATGTCCTCGGGGACGACGGCGTCCATGCGGAACGACCCGGTGGCCACGAACTGCGCCATCTGGACCGTGGTGAGCAGATCCTTGCGATGCGGGTGCGGCATGCGCTCCCCTTCGATCTCGGTGGTCGGTTCTCCATCAGGCTATGGACGATCACCGCTCTTTCGCGTGGGATGTGCTCACCACTGGTGGTAATTTCTCACCGTGCTCGCGCTGCAGTTGGAAGCGCCGCCGGAGGTCGTGAACGTCGGCGTGGGCATCCACGGTGTCCGCTCGCTGCGCGACACGTTCCGGCTGCCCGACCTGTGGCAGCTGCACCTGTACGGCTACACGGCCGAGCTGACGGTCGCCGGCGTGCGGTATCCCGTCGCGCCCGGGTACGTGTCGCTGGTGCCGGCCGGGACCGAGGTGGAGTTCGCCTACCGTGGCCGGTCCGAGCACCTCTACGCGCACTTCCGACCGGCCGCGGTCGGCGAGCCGTCGCACGTGCCGGTCGTCCAGGACGCGGGCGCGGCGGCACCGGCGCTGACGGACCTGCTCCGCTCGGCCCTGCAGGTAGCACCGGCGGAGTCGGCACGCCCCAGGGCCGAGGTGTGGGCGGCGCTCTGGCGCATCGCCGACCTGACCGCGGGGAGCAGTGACGGCGACCCCCGCCACCCGGCCGTCGCCACGGCGATGGCCCACATCGAGGCGAACCTGGCCCGTGCCCTCACCGTCCCGGCGCTGGCCCGGCTGGCCGGGGTGTCGCACAACCACCTGATCCGACTCTTCCGGGCCGAGACCGGCGCCACCGTGATCGCCTACATCCGCGCGCGCCGGTTGGCCCGCGCGAGGCACCTGCTCGCCTCCTCGACGCTGTCGATCCCCGCGATCGCCCTCTCGGTCGGCATCCCCGATCTCCAGGCCTTCAACAAGGCCTGCCGGCGCGAGCTCGGCGGCTCACCCCGCGCTGTCCGTGCGCGGGGTGCCGTCGGCTCGTGAGCTCAGAAGACCTCGATCTCGCGGACGTCCCCGATGGCGGCCTTCCCTACGGTGTGGGAACGATGTTGTTGTTGAGCTGGAACAGGTTGCCGGGGTCGGCTGTCGGCCTTGATCCGCACCGAGTCTGCGCGCGTTGCGACCGAAGGCCTTGTCGACATCGGCGCGCAGCGACTCGTCGGCGTGCCCGGTGAAGTTGAGGTAGACGCTCCCGTTGCCGTACTTCGCCAGCTCCTCGGCCGCGGTTCGCCCCCAGCCGATGGCGGCGTCGTCCTGCGCCGGATCGGACCAATTCGTGTCGACGGAGACCATGAAGGGTGCGGACCGCTCGGCGAACGCCGTGTCCTCCGCTCCCACGGCATGCACAGCGCCGCCGAGGTGGAACGTGTTGACCAGGGTCATCGGTCCGGGCCGGTCGAGGGCCAGCGCGGCGACGGCGTCCACGGCGTCGTCGCTGAGCTCGTCGAGGTACTGCGACTTCCAGTACGCGCGCAGGGCGTTGCGGGGGAAGAACGGGTCGAACGCCGCCTGCACCGCGGCGTAGGGCATCGGCTGGGACATGTCGAACAGCGGCGTCGCGAGCTCGCGCAACGGCTGCATCACCCGCATGCCCTCGTCCGGCGCGCCGCAGTGCACCGCGCCCACGATCGCGACCGGTCGGTCGTGGATGACCTCCGGCATGGCCGGGTCTGCCGGGAAGGTGATCGTGACGATGAAGGTGGTGACCTCCGGGGGCGCGGTCAGCACGTAGTCGCGCCATCGCCGCTCGACGTCGGCCAGCTCCTCGATGGCGTACATGGCTCCGACGAAGCCCACGAGCGGCCCGACCGGATGCAGCCGGAACGTGAAGGACGTGGCGACCCCGAAGTTGCCGCCGCCGCCGCGGATCGCCCAGAACAGATCCGGCTCCTGGTCGGCGGACACCGTCCGGATGCGACCGTCGGCGCCCACCAGCTCGGCCTCGACGAGGTTGTCGCAGGCCAGGCCGTACATGGAGTTGAGGTGGCCGTATCCGCCGCCGAGCGTGAGCCCGGCGACCCCGGTCTCGGAGACGCGGCCGAGCGGGGTGGCCAGGCCGAAGGCCTGCGTCTCGCGGTCGACGTCACCGAGCAGCGCCCCACCCTGGACCCTCGCCAGCCGTCGGTCGGGATCGACCTGCACGCCGCGCATCGAGGACAGGTCGATGAGCATGCCGTCGCGGACGGTGGACAGCCCCGCGACTGAGTGCCCGCCACCGCGGACGCCCAGCAGCAGCCCCTGCTCGCGCGCGAAGTTCACCGCGTCGACGACGTCGGCGGTGCCGCTGCAGCGCGCCGTGAGCGCTGCCCGGTCCGTGTGCATCGCGTTCCACGGCGGGCACGGCTCCTCGGCAGCGCCGGGATCGCCAGAGGTCAGTAGCGGACCCCGCAGCTGAGCGCGCAGTCCGTCCACCACGTCGTCGGTGAGGTCCTGGTTGGAGCCGTCGGGCTTGACGATGGTCACGGTCATCGGTTGTCCCTCCCGGGCCGCGCGGACACGCGGTCGGGCTGCGAATGGCCTGACGGCCGGACGGCAGTCAGGGATCGGGAGTGGAAGGCGCCGGCCCGGGGCTCAGCCCTGCGGCGGCATGTGGCCGAGCTGGGTGAGCATGGTGACCTGGTCGTAGTAGAGCGCGGACCGCACGACCTTCCCGTCGGTGCCGTAGTCGCGCACCTCGCAGAACGGGAGCGACACCGAGCGGCTGGAGGCCGGCAGGGGTCCGAGCGGGCCGTCGTTGGTACCTCGGCCGGTGAACAGCAGGACCGTCGTCGCATCCCCGTCGATGAAGCGGGGCGCGGTGATCGTCGCATCGGAGAAGGCGGTCACCCAGCCCTGCTCGAACTCGACCGCCTGCTGCGGGCCCTTCACCGCGACGCCCCGCGCCTCGTCGGTGAACTCGCAGTCCGCGGCGAGATCCGCTGCGAACGCGTCCCAGTCGCGGGCGTTGAACAGGTCGACGGAGCGGCGGTGGTTGTCGGCGTTGGCACCCATGGGACGTCCCTTCACATCGGGGCGGCGACGCTACGCCCGACGTGACGTGGCTCACACCGCCGAACGCCCTATCCCGCGAGCGGCAACGCGGTGACGGGCACGAAGGCTCCGCCCTGGAAGCGGAAGACGGTGACCGTGGGCGCGGTGAGATCGCCGAACTCGTCGAAGGCGATCGGGCCGCTCACGCCGTCCATCCGCGTGCCGGCCACGGCGGCGAGCACCGCCGCACGGTCGCCCTCGCGGCGGTCGCGCCCGGCGATCACCTCGGCGATCGCCCGCACCAGCACCCGCGCACCGTCGTGGTACGCGGGCTCCCGGTTCTCCGGCAGCGGCCGGGCGGGGTAGGCGCGGCGGTACTCGGCCAGGTAGGTCGCCGCCTCGGGCGCGACCCGGGCGTCGGTGCCCATCACCACCATCAGGTCGCCCTCGCGGCCCCCGTCGCGGCCGTAGCCCTCGGAGTACATGCCGTCGCATCCGAGCACCGGAGCGCGCACCCCGGTCGCGGTCAGTCCACGGGCCAGGACGCCGGCGCCGGGATACCCGCCGCAGTAGAACACCAGGTCCGGCGCCGCACCGGCGACGGCGGCGACCGCGGCATCGGTCGGGCTCACCGCCGCGGTGGCGACCGGCGGCACCCGCAGCCGGTCGAGCTGGTTGGTGAACGCCGCCGTCAGCTCGACGGCGCGCGGGGTGCCGTCGGTGACGACGGCGATCCGCCCGGCACGCAGGTGGGTGACGGCGTACCCGGCGGCGAAGCGCCCGGCCAGCGCGTCGCGGCCGGTCAGGCGGAAGTACGTGTCGTAGGGGCGGTCCCGGTCGGGGCGGGCCTCGCCGTGGGTGAGCTCCGCCCGCACGTCGACGGACAGCTGGGGCATCCGGGCCTGCGCGAACACTTCGTTGACCGAGCGCCACGCCGCCACCCGCAGGTCGGGCCCGAGCATCCCCAGCACGGCCGGGTCGGCGGCGAACGCGACGGCGTTCTGCCGGGCGCGGGTGACGCCGTCGGAGTCGTCGACGACGCGCAGCACGATCCGGTGTCCCGGCACCGCGCACGCCGCGTTGGCCTGGTCGACGGCCAGCTGCGCGGAGTCGCGCGCTCCCGTCCCGATCTCCCCGGCCGGTCCGCGCAACGCGGCCAGCATGCCGATCACCACGTCCCCGCGGGAGGTGTCGCAGCCGACCGGCGCCGCGGCCGTCGTGGCCGCGACCATTCCGACGCCTGCCGCCACCGCTGCCGCCAGCGCGGCGACCGGCCGCCACCGCCGCCTGCGCCGCGCGGCGCCGGGCACCACGGTCGGCAGCGCCACGAGCTCCCGCGAGACCGGGGCATCCGCCGGTACCACTCCGGCCGACGGATCGATCGCGGCGAACATCCGCACGGCCTCCGCGGCGGTGGGCCGATCGGCCGGATCGCGGCTCATCAGCGCCACGACGACCGGCGCCAGTGGCCCGGCGTGCGCCGGCGGCGGGAACCGGCCGTCGGCGACCTCGCGCAGCAGCCGCAACGGGTTGCCGTACGTCTCGCCGTGCGCGTAGGGGCTGCGGCCCTCGACGGCGGCGTAGAGGGTCGCGCCGAGGGAGAACACGTCCGACGCCGGCGTGGCGTCCTCGCCGGCGGCGACCTCCGGGGCGAGGTAGGAGAACGTGCCGAGCACCGGTCCGGTGGCCGTGAGCCGCGGGTCGCCGTCGAGCATCGCGATGCCGAAGTCGGCGAGCTTGACCGTGCCGCCGACCGTGCCGCTGACCCCGACGGGCACGTTGGACGGCTTGACGTCGCGATGCACCACGCCGGCGGCGTGCGCTGCAGCCAGCGCTGCCGCCACCCGCTCCCCCACGGCCGCCGCCTCCGGCACGGGGAGCACGCCGTCGTCGACGAGCACGCGGTCGAGGCTGCGGCCGGGCACGAACTCCTGGACGAGCCACGGCTCGCCGCCGTCGCTGACCACGTCGTGGACCGCGACCGCGTTCGGATGCTGCACGCGGGCCGCGGTCCGGGCCTCGCGCACGATCCGAGCGGCCAACCGCTCGGCGCCGTCGGCAGCCAGCACGCGGACCTGCTTCACGGCGACGGTCCGGCCGAGCAGGGTGTCGGTGGCGCGCCACACCACACCCATCCCGCCGGCGCCGATCCGCTCGTCGAGGACGTAGCGCCCGGCCACGCGGCGTCCCACGAGCGGCTGCGCGTCCACCCCCACCAGCGTCCCCCCGGATCGTGCTTCCACGGAGTACGTCGTATCCGGGGCCCAGGACGTCACACGGTCAGCGCTTGAACTCCTGCACGGCCCAGCCGTTGCCGTCGGGGTCGGCGAAGAACGCGAACCGCGAGCCGGGGGCACCCTCGGGGCCCAGCTGCATCACGTCGCTGATCGGCACGCCCCGACCGGCCAGCTCGGCCCGCACGGCGTCGATGTCCTGCACGACCAGCTGCGGGCCCTTCGTGGTGCCGGGCTCACCGAGCGGCATGCCCTCGCCGATCACGACGGAGGTCGGGGAGCCAGGCGGGGTCATCTGGACGACCCGCATGCCGGGCGCGGGGGCCATGTCGTGGTCGAGCCCGAAGCCGACCTGGTCGACGTAGAACGCCTTGGCGCGGTCGACGTCGCTGACCGGGATACCGATGACCTCGAGCTTCATCTCCATGACGACTCCTCCGGGGCGGGGCCGGTGGTTCCGGCCGATGACAGAAGCTTAGCAGAACGGAACATTCCGGTCCAGTGTTGTGAGCGACTTTGCCAACGCCGTGGCGAACGCCCGCGGTCGGACGAGATCGCCATTGTGCCCGCCGGGGAACGTCACGAGGTCGCCCCCGAGGAGCCCCGCCAGTTCCACCGCCGCGCGCCGGTCCAGCACGTGGGTCGGCGTGTCCGCGCCCGCCGCCGCGAGCACCGGCACGCGGATCCCGGCGATGTCCGCCCGCACGGGGTGGTCCTCACGCGCGGCCGGGAGGTCCACGGCGAGGAACCGCTCGAAGTCGGCGCGCCGGTGCTCGGCGAACGGCGATCCGAGCTCCACCCCGGGTTCGCGCTGCTGCCGGACGGGATCGATGCCCAGGATCGGGCCGATCGCGCGGATCGCGGCCGTCCACCCCTGCTCCGCGTAGATCGCCTCGACCGAGGCCAGCTCCGCACGCAGCCGCGCGGCGTCCGCGTCGACCAGCAGGCCCGGCGCGACCGGCTCGTGCGCGACCAGTCCGGCGAGCAGGTGCGACCGCTCGACCGCCAGGTGCAGCCCGATCACGGCACCGTAGGAGAACCCGGCCATCAGCACCGGACCGTCGGCGACGGCCGCGATCAGCCGCACCGCGTCGTCGACGTGGGTGGCCATGGACACCGGCGCGCCACGATCGTCGACCGGGCTGCCGGCCAGGCCGCGGCGGTCGTAGGTGACGACGGTGAACCGGTCGGCGAGCAGCGCGACCAGTGGCGCGGCCCGGTCGATGCCGCCCTCGCCGCTCTGCCCGAGCAGCAGGGTCGGGCCGGATCCGGTGACGCGGTGGCGGATGCGGGCGCCGGGGACGGTGAGCAGATCGGACACGACAGCCTCCTGAACGATGTTCTGTGTTCAATGAACGATGTTCAGTAGACATTGAACAATGTTAGGCTGTCAACCGTGCCGCTCTCCCCCGACCTGATCGTCGATGCCGCCCTCGATCTGCTCGGCGAGCAGGGCGTCGACGGGATGGGCATGCGTCCGCTCGCCGCCCGCCTCGGCGTCCGCCCGTCGGCGCTCTACTTCCACGTGCGCGACAAGCAGCAGCTGCTCGACGCGATGGCCGCCCGCATCCACGCGGCGTCGCTCGCTGATCTCGAGCTACCGGCACCTGGGGTGGCCTGGGACGACTGGCTCGCCGAACGCGCCAGGACCCTGCGCGGGGCGCTGCTCGCGCACCGCGACGGCGCGCGCGTGTTCGCCGGCTCGGACGTGCGCGCCCCGGCCGGGCACCGCGCGCTGGAGCTCACCCTGCGCACGCTCACCGCCGCCGGGTTCCCGCGGCGCGCGGCCGCCCGCGCCTACCCGGCGCTGTACCACTTCACGATCGGGTTCGTGATCGAGGAGCAGGCGCGGGCCCCTGCCGCCGACGACGATGCGCCGGGCATCGACGCGACCCGGTTCCCGCTGGCCGCGGCTTCGGTCGACGACCTCTTCGACCCCGATCCCGCCGTCGCGTTCGAGGAGGGCCTGCGCGTGGTGCTGGACGGGCTGCGCGCGCAGCTCAATCAGCCGTCGTAGGCGGTCTCAGTCGCCCTCGAGGTCGCCCTCCGACTCCAGGTACGCCTGGCGCAGCGCAGCCAGCGTCTCCGGTTCCGGCGCCTCCCACAGCTTCCGGTCGACGGCCTCCAGCAACCGCTCCGCCATCCCGTGCAGCGCCCACGGGTTGGACTCGGCCAGGAACTTGCGGTTGTCGGGGTCGAGGACGTACTCGCTGGTCAGCTTCTCGTACATCCAGTCGGCGACCACGCCGGTGGTGGCGTCGTAGCCGAACAGGTAGTCGACGGTGGCCGCCATCTCGAACGCGCCCTTGTACCCGTGCCGGCGCATCGCCGCCATCCACCGCGGGTTGACCACGCGCGCGCGGAACACGCGCGAGGTCTCCTCGTGCAGCGTGCGGGTCTTGACGTTCTCAGGCCGCGCCGAGTCGCCGATGTAGGCCTCTGGCGCCTTCCCGGTGAGCGCGCGGACGGTCGCGATCATGCCGCCGTGGTACTGGTAGTAGTCGTCGGAGTCGGCGATGTCGTGCTCGCGGGTGTCGGTGTTCTTCGCTGCCACCGCGATCCGCCGGTACGCCTGCTCCATCGCGCCCCTGGCCGGCACGCCGTCGATGCCGCGGCCGTACGCGTAACCTCCCCACGTCGAGTACACCTCGGCGAGATCTGCGTCGTCGCGCCAGTTGCGCGACTCCATGAGCTGCAACAAACCCGCCCCGTACGTACCGGGCTTCGAGCCGAAGATGCGCATCGGCCGCTCCTCGCCCGTCGCGCGGACGAAGTTCTGCTCGGGGCTCTCGTCGAGCGCCGCCACGAGCTGCACCGCGTCGTCGAGCAGCGCCAACACGTGCGGGAACGCGTCGCGGAAGAAGCCGGAGATGCGCACGGTGACGTCGACGCGGGGGCGGCCCAGCTCGTCGAGATCGATCACCTCCAGGCGCGTGACGCGCCGGCTCGCCTCGTCCCAGACGGGCCGCACGCCCAGCAGCGCGAACACCTCGGCCACGTCGTCGCCGGACGTGCGCATGGCGCTCGTGCCCCACACCGACAGGCCGACGTTCTGCGGGTACGCGCCGTCGTGATCGGCGCGGTAGCGCGCGATCAGCGACTCGGCCATCGCCTGCCCGGTCTCCCACGCCAGCCGCGACGGCACGGCCTTCGGGTCGACGGAGTAGAAGTTCCGGCCCGTCGGCAGCACGTTGATCAGGCCGCGCAGCGGCGAGCCGGACGGCCCGGCCTCGATGAACCCGCCGTCGAGCGCGTGCAGGATCTGCGCGATCTCGCGCGCGGTCCCGTCGAGGCGGGGGACGATCTCGGTCGCGGCGAAGCGCAACACGTCACCGACCGCTCCGGCCGGAGCCGCGGCCGGGTCCCAGCCCGCGTCCTCCATGGCGGCCACCAGGGCGTGGGCCTGCGCCTCCACTTCGTCGACACGCGCCTTGGGCGCGTCCTCGGCCAGGCCCAGCGCCTCGCGCAGGCCGGGCAGGCTCTGCTCGCCGCCCCACATCTGGCGGGCGCGCAGCATCGCCAGCACGAGGTCGACGCGCGGCTGCCCGGTCGGGGCGAGGCCGAGCACGTGCAGCCCGTCGCGGATCTGCACGTCCTTGATCTCGCAGAGCCAGCCGTCGACGTGCAGCAGGAAGTCGTCGAACTCCGCCTCGTGCGGCCGCTCCTCCAACCCGAGGTCGTGGTCGAGCTTCGCCGCCTGCATGAGCGTCCAGATCTGCTGGCGGATCGCGGGCAGCTTGGCGGGGTCGAGCGCGGAGATGTTGGCGTGCTCGTCGAGGAGCTGTTCGAGCCGGGCGATGTCGCCGTAGGTCTCGGCGCGGGCCATCGGCGGGATCAGGTGGTCGACGAGCGTGGCGTGCGCGCGGCGCTTGGCCTGCGTGCCCTCGCCGGGATCGTTGACGAGGAACGGGTAGATCAGCGGGAGGTCACCGAGCGCCGCATCGGTGCCGCAGGACGCGCTCATGCCCAGCGTCTTGCCGGGCAGCCACTCCAGGTTGCCGTGCTTGCCCAGGTGCACGATCGCGTCGGCGCCGAAGCCGCCTTCGGTCTGCGGGGCGGCGACCCAGCGGTACGCGCCGAGGTAGTGGTGCGAGGGCGGGAGATCGGGATCGTGGTAGATCGCGACCGGGTGCTCGCCGAACCCGCGAGGCGGCTGCACCATGATCGTCACGTTGCCGGCCTGCATGGCCGCGACGACGATGTCGCCGCGATCGACGAACAGCTCGCCGGGCGCCTGTCCCCAGTGCCGTTCCACGCCCTCCCGGAAGTCCGCCGGCAGCTGCCCGTACCAGCGGCGATACGTCTCGGAAGAGATGCGGATCGGGTTGCCGGCCAGCTGCTCCTCGGTGAGCCACTCGGGGTCCTGGCCGCCGGCGGCGATGAGGTCCTTCATCAGGTCGTCGCCGTTGTCGGGCAGCTCGCCGATGGTGTAGCCGGCCTCCCGCAGCGCCGCGAGCAGGGCGATCGCGCTGGCCGGGGTGTCCAGGCCGACGGCGTTGCCGATCCGCGCGTGCTTCGTCGGGTACGCGCTCATCATCAGCACGATCCGCTTGTCGGCGTTCGGGATGTGCGCCAGCCGCGCGTGCCGCACCGCGATGCCGGCGACCCGCGCCGCCCGCTCCGGGTCGGCCACATACGTGGACAGGCCGTCGGCGTCGAACTCCTTGAACGAGAACGGCACCGTGATCAGCCGCCCGTCGAACTCGGGAACGGCGACCTGGGTGGCCACGTCCAGCGGCGAGAGGCCGTCGTCGTTGGCCGCCCAGTCGGCGCGCGTCGTCGTGAGGCAGAGGCCCTGCAGGATCGGCACGTCCAGCGCAGCGAGCTCGGCGACGTCCCACGCCTCGTCGTCGCCGCCCGCCGACGCCGTGGCCGGCTTGGTGCCGCCGGCCGCCAGCACCGTGACGACCATGGCGTCGGCCGTGCCCAGCAGGTCCAGCAGCTCCGGCTCGGCCTGGCGCAGCGACGCGCAGTAGACGGGGAGCGGTCGCGCGCCCGCGTTCTCCAGCGCCGTGCAGAGCGCCTCGACGTAGGCGGTGTTCCCGGCGAGCTGCTGGGCGCGGTAGTAGAGGACGGCGACGGTCGGCCCTTGGTCGACGCGGGTCTCGCGGTCGAGGATTCCCCAGGTCGGCAGCGCAACGGGAGGGGCGAAACCGCGGCCCGTCAGCAGCACCGTGTCGGTGAGGAACGCGTGCAGCTGGCCGAGGTTCTCCGGGCCGCCCTGCGCGAAGTAGGTGTGCGCCTCGGCAGCCACTCCCGCGGGCACGGTCGACTGCTCCATCATCTCGGCGTCCGGCGACTGCTCACCGCCCAGCGCAACGAGCGGCACCCCGGCCGCCGCCACCGCGTCGAGCCCGTCCTCCCACATGCGGCGACCGCCGAGGATCCGCACGACGACGACGTCCACCCCGTCCAGCAGGGCCGGCAGGTCGTCGACGAGCAGGCGGGCCGGGTTCGCCAGGCGGTACTCGGCTCCCGACGCGCGGGCAGACAGCAGATCGGTGTCCGACGTGGACAGCAGGAGGATCGTGGGCTCGCTCGATGGCTGCACGAGGGCGGGCACCTTCCTGGGATCCGCGTCCCGGGTCATGGCCGACGGCGAGGGGCAGTGTCTGGCTTCCCGGGCCGTGTCGATTTTCTTGGCCAGGGTCACAGTGGCGGGACCGCGCCGGACTCGCACCGGCTTCCTGGCACCGCTCGCCGTATGAGGTTGTCGCCGCACTGTAACCCGCCGTGGAGCCTGCGCGGGCGACGTGATCCGCGTCGCCGCTCGGAGGGAAGGCACTGACCTACAGTGACGCGGTGTCCGTCCGTGCCGCACCCGACGCCTGCCCCGGCGTCGTCGCGCCGCACGATGCCGCCGACGGCGCGCTGGCGCGGATCCGGCTGCCCGGCGGCGCGGTCACGGCCCACCAGCTCCACGCGATCGCGGACATGGCCCACGAGCTCGGCGACGGCAACGTCCACCTGACCTCCCGCGGCAACCTCCAGCTCCGCGGCCTCGACCGCACCGACCCGTCGCTCGTCGTGCGGATGGAGGCGGCCGGGCTGCTGCCGTCACGCACCCACGAGCGGGTACGGAACATCCTGGCGACCCCGCTCGCCGGACTCCCCGCCGAAGACCTGGACCGCGCGCTCTGCGCCCGTCCAGCGCTCGCCGCCCTCCCCGGCCGCTTCCTCTTCGCGCTCGACGACGGCCGCGGCGACGTCGCGGCCGAGGAGCCGGACGTGTGCTGGCAGGCCGGCCGCATCCTGCTGGCAGGGCACGACGCAGGGGTGACGCAGGCCGACCCCGTCACAGCCCTGCTCACGGCGGCCAAGGCGTTCCTAGCGGTCCGGTCGACGGAGTGGCGAATGCGGGAGCTCCCCGCCTCAGCGCGGGCGGAGGTGGCTCGGGAGTGTCAGCAAAGCCACCTTAACGACGAATTCGGTCCTGAAAGTGGCTTTGCTGACACCACCCCCGGGCACCTCACCGTCGCGCCGCTCCTCGGGGAGCTGTCCGCCGCTGCCCTGCATGCCGTCGCTGATGCGGCCGCAGACGCCGTCGTGACGCCGTGGCGGACGATCTTGCTGATCGAACCCACGCACGTCCCCGCCGGGGTGCCGACCGATCCGGCGCTCGCGCTCGTCTCCGCCTGCGCCGGGAAGCCGGGGTGCGCGAAGGCGCTGGCCGACGTGCGCGCCGACACCCGGTCCGCGCTCGCCGCGGGCACGCTGCCGGCCGGTCGGGTGCACGTGTCGGGCTGTGCGCGGCGGTGCGGGGCGCCGCGCGGGGAGCACATCGAGTTCGTGGCGGGAGAGCACTACCTGTGAGGGCTTGCGTCTGATGAGGGACTACATCCGGGACGGCGACGAGATCTACCGCCGTTCGTTCGCCACCATCCGCGCCGAGGCGGACCTCTCGCCGTTCCCGCCGGACGTGGCGCAGGTCGTCGTCCGCATGATCCACGCGTGCGGGCAGGTGGATCTGGCCGCCGACGTCGCGTTCTCGCCCGGCGTGGTCACCGCCGCGCGGAAGGCGCTGCAGGCCGGCGCGCCGATCCTGTGCGACGCGCGGATGGTCGCGTCCGGCATCACGGCGGCGCGGCTGCCCGCCGGCAACGAGGTGATCTGCACGCTCGGGCAGCCCGGCGCGCCCGACATCAGCAACACCCGCACGGCTGCCGCGGTCGAGCTGTGGCGCCCCTACCTGGACGGGGCCGTCGTCGCGATCGGCAACGCCCCCACCGCGCTGTTCCACCTCCTCGACATGATCGACGCCGGGGCGCCGCGGCCCGCCGCCGTCGTCGGGATCCCGGTGGGGTTCATCGGGGCGGCCGAGTCGAAGGCCGATCTGGCGGGCACCGACCTGGAGTTCCTCGTGGTCCACGGGCGGCGCGGTGGCTCGGCGGTCACGGCCGCCGCGGTCAACGCGCTGGCCGCCGAGAAGGAGATCCTGTGAGCGGCCGGCTGTACGGCGTCGGCGTCGGTCCCGGCGATCCGGAGCTCGTCACCATCAAGGCGGCGCGGATCATCGGCGCCGCCGACGTGATCGCCTACCACTCCGCGCGGCACGGGCGCTCGATCGCGCGGCGCATCGCGGAGCCGTACCTGAGGCCGGACCAGATCGAGGAACCGCTGGTCTACCCCGTCACGACGGAGACGACCGACCATCCCGGCGGCTACCAGGGCGCCATCGACGAGTTCTACGCCGAGGCCGCTGCCCGGCTGGCCGCGCACCTGGACGCCGGCCGTGACGTCGTCGTGCTCGCCGAGGGCGACCCGCTCTTCTACGGCTCGTACATGCACATGCACAAGCGGCTCGCGCACCGCTACCCGACCGAGGTCGTGCCCGGGGTGACGTCGATCAGCGGGGCGGCGGCGGCGCTCGGGCAGCCGCTCGTGGAACGCGACGAGGTGCTCACCGTGCTGCCCGGCACGCTGCCCCGCGCCGAGCTGGCGCGGCGGCTGGCCGACACCGACTCCGCGGCCGTGCTCAAGCTCGGCCGCACCTTCCCGGACGTCGCCGGCGCGGTCGCCGATGCCGGCCGCGAGGGGTTCTACGTCGAGCGCGCCACGATGGACGGGCAGCGCACCGGCCGGCTCGCCGACGTCGACCCGGAGTCGGTGCCGTACTTCGCGATCGCGCTGCTGCCCGGGGCGCTGGCCGGTTCGCTGCCGGCCGATGCCGAACGGGCCGACGGGACCGGCGAGGTGGTCGTCGTCGGCACCGGCCCGGCGGGCCGCGACTGGCTGACCCCGCAGGTCGCCGGCGTGCTGGCGGCCGCCGACGATCTCGTCGGCTACAGGCCGTACCTGGACCGGGTGCCGCCCAACCCGCGCCAGACCCGGCACGCCAGCGACAACCGCGTCGAGGCGCAGCGGGCGGAGCACGCGCTCGATCTGGCCGCGGCCGGGCGGACGGTCGCGGTGGTCTCGGGCGGCGATCCGGGCGTGTTCGCGATGGCTGCCGCCGTGCACGAGGTGGCGGCGCAGGAGAAGTACCTCGGGGTGCGGGTGCGGGTGCTGCCCGGTGTGACGGCGTCGAGCGCGGTCGCCGCGGCCGTCGGCGCGCCGCTGGGGCACGACCACGCGGTGATCTCGCTGTCGGACCGGCTCAAGCCGTGGGAGGTCGTCGCCGAACGGCTCGTCGCGGCCGCCCGCGCCGACCTCGCCATCGCGATCTACAACCCGCGCTCGGCGGCGCGGCCGTGGCAGGTGGGCGCGGCGCGGGACCTGCTGCTGGAGCACCGCGCGCCCGACACCCCCGTCGTCCTCGGCCGGGACGTCGGCGGCGCCGGGGAGCGCATCACGATCACGACGCTGGCCGAGCTGGACCCGGAACTGGTGGACATGCGCACGCTGGTGATCGTCGGCTCGTCCACGACCCGCATCGTGCAGCGCTCGGACGGCACCGCGGTCTACACGCCCCGCTCAGTCACGTCACACACTGAGTCGGCACCTCACACGGGTTGAGGCGTACTCACAGACGGATCACGCCGCCGGTCAACATCGGCGACAGCATCTGACGGCGAAGAGTCTCGGAGTCCTCTTCGGTGAAGGTGCGCATCCCGTCGATGGTGAGCATCGCGACGCCGTGCACGGTCGCCCAGCACAGACGCAACGCGGTGTCCAGGGAGACGCGCAGCCGGCCCGCGGCCTCGAGCCGGCCCAGGGTCTCCCCGAGCGCGGCCAGCGCCGCCGGTCCGACAGAGCTCTGCGGATCCCGCCCACGGGAATCGAACACGACGCGGAACAGCGCAGGTTTGTCCACAGCGAAACGGACGTACGCCAGGCCTTGCTCGAGCAGGAGCCCAACGTCGTCGGCGTCGTCGGTGCGCACGGCGCGCAGCCGCTCGCCGAGCTCGGTGAAGCCGCGCCGGGCCACGGCGTTGAGCAGTTCCCGTCGGTTGGCGAAGTGGCGGTACGGGGCTGCCACGCTGACCCCTGCGCGGCGCGCGGCCGAGGCCAGGCTGAATCCGTCGACGCCTTGCTCCTCGATGAGCACGAGCGCGGTGTCGATCAGTGCGGACTCAAGCGATCCGTGGTGATACGACGACTTCGCCATCCGGGCTATCGTTCACCCTTCTCGACGGTCGGGCCAATCCCCATGGGTTCGGCCCCTGCGCGGCGACGAGCACGGCGTAGGCCGGAGCCAGGATCGCCGATGCGACCGCGAACGTGACCTTGGCGACCGAGAACCCGCCGTGCAGCGGTGCGAGACCCCCGGGAAATCCGAACGGGTCGGACAGCATCACCAGCGAGATGCTGTTCTCGATGATGTCGCAAGCGGGCGCGAGTGCCATCAACGGTGCCATCCGGCGCAGCCGTGATGCTCCGGCCGGGTTCCGGTGCCGCAGCAGGGCCGCGACGCTCAGCACGATCATGATCAGACTCGCGGCGAGACCCGCCGGCCAGACGAAGTCGACCAGCTCGGTGGCGACCATCCGGTCGAGGGTGCCCTGCGCAGCGAGCACCTCGTAGTAGCCCCGGACCGTCTCGGGGTCGAAGGTCAGGTTCGCATCGATGAGCGTGACCGGATGTCGCACCGTGGCGAAGGTGCGCTGCACCAGGACCTGGCCGAACACCGCGAGCCCGACCGCCCCGACGAGCAACGTGGGCAGTTCGGCGCGGCCGAACACGCGGCGCAGCCGCGCCTGCTGCCACAGCGTCACACCGCTCGCGACGGCCAGGGGGACCCCGACCGTCGCCAGCGCCAACCGGATCGACTCGGTCCAGCCGACCGGGAGATAGATCGTCGCGACCAGAGCTGCACCGAGGAGCAGGTGCACGGTTCTCGTGGTCCTGCGCAGCCTCGCATCGCTCATCTCGGCAATGTTAGAGGCACTAACTTTGCCGGGCAAGTGCCGAACGCCCGTCCCGTCAGCCGAGGAGGGCGCGCACCCACCGAGCGGCCTCGCCGACCTCCGCCACGGTCGGCACACCCGACGGACCCGGCGGGCGGGCCACCAGCACCACCGTCACCCCCTCCGCCTGCGCCGCCTCCAGCTTCGCCGCGGTAGCCGTGCCGCCGCTGTCCTTCGTCACGAGCACGTCGATGCGGTGCTTGCGCAGTAGCGCCCGCTCCCCGTCGACGGTGAACGGGCCGCGGTCCAGCAGCACCTGCATGCGCTCAGGCGCAGCGCCCGACGGCGGATCGACCGCCCGCACGAGGAACCACTGC
Source organism: uncultured Actinomycetota bacterium (assembly GCA_963727745.1). Taxonomy (GTDB): domain Bacteria; phylum Actinomycetota; class Actinomycetes; order Mycobacteriales; family Pseudonocardiaceae; genus Pseudonocardia. Next base: position 313,434 of record CAVSHL010000013.1, on the reverse strand, counting down.
GGGCATCCGGCGAACACGGAGAGGTTCTGCCGCCCGGTCGTCAGGAACACCCGCTCGCCGGTCAACGCGTCGGCGGCCGCTGCGAGCGAGGGCACGACCGTCCATGCCGGATCCGGCGGGAACCCGGGTCGATCGAGCCGCAACAGCGGCACGCCGGCCTGAGCCGCGGCGGCCACCGCATGCGCTGTCATCTGCGCCGCGAACGGATGTGTGGCATCGACGACCGCGTCGATCCGCTCCGCGCGCAGCCATTCGACGAGCCCGTCGACACCCCCGAACCCGCCGATCCGCACCTCGCCCGGCAACGGCGCGGGGGCGCGCACCCGCCCGGCCAGCGAGGTGATCACCCGGAACTCGCCGACCAGCTCACCGGCCAGCTCCCGCGCTTCGGTGGTCCCGCCCAGGATCAGGACCGGCATCGGGCGTCCGAGTACAGGTGGCTGTCCGGGAACTGCGCGGCCGCCAGCGCCGGCCCGACGACGATCACCGCGGCCATCGTGATGCCTGCTCCGCGGACGGCGTCGGGCATCGTCGAGAGCGGACCGCGCAGCACGATCTCGTGGTCCCGGCTCGCCGAGGCGACGACGGCGGCGGGCGCGTCCGGCCCGTGGACGTGCGCGATCGCGGCGACGACCTCGTCGATGCGGTGCACCGACAGGTGCAGCACCAGCGTGCCGGCAGCGGCCGTCAGCCGGGCGAGCCCTTCGGCCTCCGGCATGGGCGTGGCCAGCGCAGATATTCTCGTCAGTGTGACAGTCTGGGCGACCGTGGGCACCGTCAGCTCGCGCTGCAGCACCGCGGCCGCCGCCGCGTAGGCGGGCACTCCGGGGCACAGGTCGTACGGCACGCCGGCCGCGTCGAGCCGGCGCATCTGCTCGGCCAGCGCGGAGAACACCGACAGGTCACCGGACGCCAGCCGCGCCACGTCGAGCCCCTCGGCGTGCGCCCCCACCATCTCGTCGACGATCTCGGAGAGCGACAGCTGCGCCGTGTCGACGAGCCGGGCGCCGGGCGGGCAGATCGCGAGCATCTCCGGCGGCACGTAGGTGCCCGCGTACAGGCACACCGGGGAGGCGGCGATCAGGTCGCGCGCGCGGAGGGTGAGGAGGTCGACCGCACCCGGGCCGGCGCCGATGAAGTGCACGGTCACGGAGAAGTCGTACCAGGCGTTGTCAGGCTCCAGATCGTGACGGGCATGGCGGGGCGCCATCCCGTGAACTCCCCGAGCGGTCCGGCGCGCGCCACCGACACCCTGACGAGCTGCCCACCGTGGGCGACGTGGGCGGCCGTGAGCACCGCCTCCGACTCGAGGGTGACGGCGTTGGCGACGATCCGCCCGCCGGGCCGCAGCGCGGCCAGGCACGCGGGCAGCACGCCCTCGCGGGTGAGCCCGCCGCCGATGAACACGACGTCGGGGGTGGGCAGCCCGGAGAACGTCTCCGGGGCGCGGCCGACCACGACACGCAGGCCCGGCACGCCGAGCGCGGCGGCGTTCGCGCCGATCAGGGCGGCCCGATCGCTGTCGAACTCGATCGCGACGGCCGCGCAGGCCGGGTGCGCGCGCATCCACTCGACGCCGATCGAGCCGCAGCCCGCACCGACGTCCCAGAGCAGCTCGCCCGGCCGAGGGGCCAGGTGCGCGAGGGTGACCGCGCGCACCTCCCGCTTGGTGAGCTGCCCGTCGTGGCGGTAGGCGTCGTCGGGGAGGCCGGCGGTCTCGCCGAGCCCGGAGTCCCCGTGGCACAGCAGCGCGACGATGTTGAGTGGATCGACCGCCGCGTCCCACTTCTCCGCGGTGCCGTCGACGCGTCGTTCCCGAGGGCCGCCGAGCTGCTCCAGCACCGTCATCTCCGACGCGCCGAACCCGGCGTCGACGAGCAGGGCGGCGATCTCGGCCGGACTGGTGGCCCCCGCCGACAGGACGAGCACGCGCCGGCCGGCGGCCAGCACCCGGCGCAGCCGGTCCAGCGGGCGCCCGACGACCGTGACGACCTCGACCTCGTCGACCGGCCAGCCCAGCCGCGCGCACGCCAGCGACACCGAGGAGGGGTGCCCGAGCACGGTGACGCGATCGGCGCCCAGCGCCCGCACGAGCGTGCCGCCCATGCCGTGCAGCATCGGATCGCCGCTGGCCAGCGCCACGACGTTGCGCCCGGCGAAGCCGTCGAGGAACCCGACGAGCCGCGGCAGCATCGGCGACGGCCAGGCCACCGGCTCGGCGGTGGTGCGGCCTGCGACGAGCTCGAGCTGGCGCCGCCCACCGAGCACGACCTCGGCCTCGGCGATCGCCTCCCGGGCGGCGTCGGTGAGCCCCGCCCACCCGTCGGCCCCGATGCCGACCACCGTCACCGGCGAGTCGTTCACCGGACACTGCCCAACAGCTGGTCGATCGCGATCTCCAGCACCGCGCGCTGCGGGTTCTCCCGGGGCTCCCGGTAGCGCAGCGCGTAGCGGCGCTCGGCCTCGGCGACGGACTCGCGGTCGGTGCGCACGTGCGCCAGACCCTGCAGCGTCGACCAGCGGCGGCGACCGTCGTGGCCGGTCACCGACGCCCTTGCGCCCGCCTCACCGTGCGCGAGCACGTTGCGGATCTTCTTGGACGTGCGGCTGGCGATCACCCGCGCCAGCCCGGAGTCGAGGTCGACCGTCACCCCGACGGCGACGACGTGCGGGGTGCCGTCGGGCGAGACGGTGCCCAGCAGGCAGACCCGGCGTTCGGTCCAGAACTCGCGGAACTCGTCGGACGTCTCGGCCAGCGGGTTGCCCATGCCGTCATTGTCGGCACACGGACACCGCCGCGGCGGGCCGCACACGCCCGAACGTGGGCGTGGCCACACGACCGGGCGCTGGGATCTGACCCAGCACCACCGCGCCGACGGCCACCACGAACCCCGCCAGCTGCACCGCGGTCAGCGTCTGGCCGAGCACTGCCCACCCCAGCAGGGTGGCCACCAGAGGCGACAGCAGTCCGAGCAGCGACACGGCCGTGACCGGCAGCTTCTCCACCCCGCGGAACCAGATCGCGTACGCGACGAGCGTGCCGGGGATCGCCAGCCAGGCAAAGCCGGCGATCGCCGCGCCGTCGAGAGCGGGCGGCAGGCCCTCCACCAGGAGCATCAGCGGGACGAGCAGCAGGCCGCCTGCCGCGAGCTGCCAGCCGGTGAACGTGAGCAGCGACACCGGTCGTCCCCAGCGCTTGGTGAGCACCATGCCCGTCGCCATCGACGCGGCGCCGGCCAGCCCGGCGGCGAGCCCGAGCCCGTCGAGGGCGGCAGCGGGCCGCAGCACCACCATCGCCACCCCGATCGCGCCGGCGACCGCCCAACCCAGCCGCCAGCGCGTGGGCCGCTCGCCGACCAGCCCGAACGCCAGCGCGGCGACCAGCAGCGGCTGTGCGGCGCCGAGGGTGGCGGCGACCCCGCCGGGCAGGCGGTAGGCGGAGAGGAACAGCAGGGCGAAGAACCCGCCGATGTTGAGCGCGCCCAGCACGAACGCCCGCCACCACCACTGCCCGTGCGGCAGGGTGCGGGTCACCGCGAGGACGAGCAGGCCCGCCGGCAACGCGCGGACGGCCGCGTCGAGGAGTGGCCGGCCGGGCGGCAGGAGCTCGGTCGTGACGAGGTAGGTGGTGCCCCAGACCAGCGGCGTGAACGCCGTGAGCGCGACCGTGCGGTACATGCCGACCTCATCTCAACGTTGAACTCTTCAATGTTAAGATAACAGACATGGAGCCGGAACGCGATGCCGTCGACGTGATCCTCGAGCAGTGGCGGGCCGAGCGGCCCGACCTCGACCCGAGCCCGATGGGGGTGTTCGGCCGGCTCTCCCGCGCATCTCGCCAGCTCGACCGCAGGCTGCAGGAGAACTTCACGCGCTTCGATCTGCAGCACTGGGAGTTCGACGTGCTCGCCACGCTGCGCCGCAGCGGTGCGCCCTACCGCTTGACCGCGGGCGGGCTCGTCGCCAGCTCGATGGTCACCTCCGGGGCCATCACCAACCGCATCGACCGCCTGGTGACCCGCGGCCTGGTCGATCGCGAGGTCGATCCGACCAACCGGCGCTCCGTGCTCGTCACGCTCACCGCCGCCGGGCTCGCGCTCGTCGACGAGGCCGTCGCCGCGCACGTCCGGCACGAGGAGACGCTGCTCGCCGGACTGTCGGCGGACGACCGCACACAGCTGATCGGGCTCCTGCGCACCCTCAGTCGCAGCCTCGGTAGTTGATCTTCCATCCTTCGGCCCAACCGGACCGGCGCTCGCCGCGCGTCACCGACCCTCGGGCGACGAGCGCGGTGGCACCGGGCAACCCTGGGGGACGGTGGTCCGCATGCGCTCCCCCACCCTGCGCTCCCCGCTCCTGCGCTCCCCGGGCCTCATCCTCGCCGCGATCGTGGCGGGCGTCCTCGTCGGCCTCGTCCTGACCGGCCGCTTCAGCACCCCCGCCGAGCCGGCACCCGCTCCGGCTGCTCCCGCCGCCACCGGCCACTCCGGCCACGGCTCCGGTGGCCCCGAACTGTGGGCGGTGCAGAGCGGACCGCTCGGAGTCGTCGCCACCGACGGCGCGGGCCACCTGCTCTACCGCTCCGACGCCGACTCCGCCGCCCCGTCCGCCAGCAACTGCACCGACGCCTGCACGGCAACCTGGAAGCCGATGCTGCTGCCGTCCGGGCAGCAGTTCGAGGCGCTGGGCGTCGACAAGTCCAAGGTCGGGCAGCTGACCCGCCCCGACGGCAGCGTGCAGCTCACGCTCGCCGGCTGGCCGCTCTACTACAACGCGACGGATACGCCTGGCCTCGCCGACGCGGGCCACAACGGGCAGAACGGCTGGTCGGTCATCGCCCCGACCGGTGCGAAGGCAGTTGCCAAGGGTTGACGTCGATCAAGGGCAAAAGGTCGCTCCCGAAGATCGACTGGCGACCTTTTGCCCTTGATCAACGCAACTCCGCCGGCTCGATCTGGCCCACCGGTTCCCCGTGTCCCAACACCGGGACCGAGCCGAACGAGCCCAGGTCCGACTCCCCCAGCGCACGCAGCGCCGCCGCGACGACGACGGGCAGCGGGCGGAGCGCGCCGTCGAGCACCTTCACGACCAGCGACCGCCCGTCAGGCAGCGCGGCCGCGAACACACCCTCGGCGCCGACCTTCCCGATGGCGCCGGGCACGGTCGCGGCCAGCTCCACCTCCAACCGCCCGGTGCCCGACACCCACCACGGGTGCGCGCGCATCGCCGCACCCAGGCGTCCCTCCGGCGTGTCCTTGCCGAGCGCGCCGATCCGGGCGAACGCCCTGGCCAGACCGGCGATCGTGCAGGAGAACAGCGGCGCGCCGCACCCGTCGATGGTCGAGACGACCGGGTCGCCGTCGCCCGTCAGCTTCCCGACCGCCGCACGGATCGCGCGTTGCAGCGGATGGCCGGGATCGAGGTAGCGGGTGCGGTCCCAGCCGGCCGCGACGCACGTCGCGAGCATCGCGGCGTGCTTGCCGGAGCAGTTCTGCGCGATCGACTCCGGCCCGTGGCCGTCGACCCGCCAGGCGTAGGCCGCCTCGTCACCCCACGGCACGGTGGGCGTGTTGCGCAGGTCCGACTCGTCCAACCCGGCGCCCGCCAGGATCTTCCGCACCCCGGCCCGATGGCCGGCCTCGCCGGAGTGGCTCGCCGCGGCGAGCGCGAGCAGCTCGCCGTCCAGCTCGAGGCCGTTCTCCAGCATCGCGACGGCCTGCAACGGCTTGAGCGACGAGCGCGCCAGGAAGATCGCGTCCGGGTCGCCGACCGACCACACCGGTGTGCCGGCGGCGTCCAGCGCCACGGCGTGCCCGACGTGCTCGGACTCGACGAACCCACCGCGCACGACGCGGGCCAACACGCCGGCGCTCACAGGGAAGCCACCCGTCCGGACGCGACGACCATGCGCACGTCGGCGAGCCGGTCGAGATCAGCCACGGGATCTCCCTCCACGACGAGCAGATCAGCAGCGAGCCCCGGAGCCAGCCTGCCGGTCACCGCGCCGAGCCCGAGCGCGTCCGCGGCACCGGAGGTGGCCATGTCGAGGATCTCCGCGGCGGAGAAGCCGAAGTCGCGATGGCGGCCCAGCGCCGCGGGCAGCCCGTCGAACGGGGTGAGTCCCGCGTCCGTGCCCGGCACCACCCGCACCCCGGCCTCCGCGAGCCCGCGCACCCGGCTCATCAGGGCGAACGCCCGCTGCTCGTCGCCGATCAGCGCGCCCAGCCGGCGCCAGTCGGCACTGCTGCCCGTGCACGCGACGGTGCCGCGCCGGGCCATCTCCGCAACCACCGCAGGTCGCTGGTCGCTCGTGCCCGGCCCGCTCATCCAGGTGCAGTGCTCCACGGTGGCCACCCCGGCGGCGACCGCGTCCTCGATCGCCTGCGCGCCGTGCGCGTGCGCGGCCACGGGCAACCCGTGCCGCGCGGCCTCGTCGACGACGAGCGCCAGCTCGGCGCGGTCGAACTGGCTCTCCCACATGGCCGCGCCACCGGTGGTGGTCTGCCCACCGGACGCCATCACCTTGATCAGGTCGACCCCGGCCGCGGCGTGCGCGGCGATGCGCTCGGCGATCGCGACGGGCCCGTCCACCACTCCGCCGAGCACGTGGCAGTGCCCGTCGGGCGGGGTCAGCGGGGCGCCCGCGGCCAGCACGCGCGGGCCGGGCAGCGTGCCCGCGGCGATCGCGTCCCGCACCCGCAGCGCGAGGTAGCCGCGATCGCCCAGGTCACGAACGGTGGTGACGCCGGCCCGCAGCAGCGTGGCCGCAGCGTGCGCCATCGCCGCCTCCAGCGTCGCGTCGTCGTCCTCGCGGGCGGCGCGGAACGGGTCCCGGCCGGGTTCCAGCGCCAGGTGCACGTGCCCGTCGACGAGGCCCGGCAGCAGGGTGGCGTCGGGATGGTCGTGGTGCTCGGTGCCCGGCGGGGCCGTGGCGGCGACCTCGGCGCGGGGCCCGACGGCCGTGATGGTCCCGTCGACGGCGAGGACGGCGCCGTCGTCGAGCCGGTCGGTGACGGGCCCGCGCAGGATCTGCCGCGCGGACACCAGAAGTGCGGTACTCACGCCCGCATCGTGCCGCACGGGAACCAGCACGTGCCGGTCCCACGTTCTCCGGGCGTGGTGACCGATCTCGTCCCGGGTGCGGCACTGGCCTTGCCCGGGGCCTCCGTGGACGTGACGGTCACCGGTCCGTTCGACGTGTCCGCGCTGGTCGTCGGGGCCGACGGGCAGGTGGCCGGCGACGCCGACATGATCTTCTTCAACGCGCCGAACGCGCCTGGCGTGCGGCTGGACGGCGGCCGGCTCGCCGTCGACACGGGTCGGTTGCGGCGCGGTGCGGAGCGGGTCGTGGTCGTGGCCTCACCGGAGGACGGAGGCACGCCGTTCGGGCGGCTGCCCGTTCCCGCAGCCGCGTTCGCCGACTCCCGCGGCCGCGTCTTCGCCCGCTTCGCGGCGCCCCGGCTGAGCAGCGAGACCGTGCTGCTCGTGGCCGAGGTGTACCGCCGCGGTGGCGCGTGGCGGCTACGAGCCGTCGGCCAGGGCTACGCCGACGGGCTGGCCGGGCTCGCCCGCGACTTCGGCGTCGAGGTCGACGACGACGGCACCGGCGGCGCCGATCCGCACGACGCCGTCTGCGCCGCCGTCGTCACGGCCACCAACGCCGAGCGCGCCAAGCACCGGCTGCCTCCGCTGACCGCCGACGCGCGGCTCGCCGCGGCCGCGCAGGCCCACAGCGCCGACATGGTGGCGCGCGGCTTCTTCGCGCACGAGGATCCGGGCGGTCGCGGCCCGTCGGATCGCGTGCTGGCCGCCGGCTACCGGTACTCCGTCGTCGCGGAGAACATCGCCGCTGGTCAGCGCACCGCCGCCGAGGTCGTCGAGGGCTGGATGAACTCGCCGGGGCACCGCAAGAACATCCTCCGACGCGAGGTCACCCAGATCGGCGTCGGCACCGCCATCGGTGGCTCGTTCGGCATCCACTGGACGCAGGTGTTCGGCACGCCGCTCTGACGACCCGGAGGAGCAGTGTCGCCCCGCCCTGGGCGCCACCGATCGACAGCGGGACGAGCAGGAGAGCGGCAGCCGGGAGCTGCGCCCGCTCCACCCCGGCCCGGCGCAGTTGCCGCTGCGCCCACCACGAGAAGGGCACGACCACGGTCGGCGTGGTGCCGAGTCCGGGCGTGTAGCCGCCGGTCAGCGCCGCGCCGGCCAGGTGCGGGACGACGGCGTGGGCACCGAACCCGAGGAGCGCCGCCTGGAAGAACGGGCTACGACCGTCCGTACGGGCACCGGCCGCCGACGCCGCGGCCACCAGCCCGCCCATGAGGGCGATCGCGACCGCGGTGTGAGCCTGATCCGGCGCGAGCCGCTCCCAGGCACTGTCGGACACGGCCGGGAACCGCCGCCGCAGCCGTGGACGCGCCCGCTCGAGCCATCGCGGGATCGCGACGAGCTCCTCGACGTCGTGCAGTGCCCAGGCGGCGAGCAGGCCCCACGTCACGGTCCGGGGCAGGCGTCGGGTCACGGCGTGCGCCCCATCAGCCGCGACCCGTACGGAGTGGTCGCGATGTGATGGAAGCCGAGCCGCTCGTAGAACGCGATGGCGCCGGTGTTAGTGGCGCCGACCTCCAGGTGCACGCCCGTCGTCAGGGCCTGCAGGAACACCGTCATCAATGCCCGCCCGTGCCCGCCGCCCTGCGCCTTCGGCAGCAGGTCGATGTGCAGGTGCGCGGGCCACTCGGCCAGCTCGGGGCGCACCAACCGCTCCGGGCGGTGCAGATGCGCCGCCAGCCGTTCCGCCTCGGTCTGCGGGTTGGGTGGATCGGGGAACCGCTCGGCCACGACGGGCAGCCATTCGTTGCGGAACCGGTGCGCGAACGTCGCGGTGTCGGCCGTGCCGAGCACGTACCCGACGGCGGTGCCGCCGTCGTCGAGCACGAACGCGAGCTCGGGTTCCAGGTCGACGTACGGGTAGGCGAAGACGGCCGGGAGCAGCTCCGGGTCGGGGTAGGTCCGGCGGGCGGTGGCGATGCAGATCTCGCCGACGGCCGCCCGATCGGTGGGCGCGTAGGGGCGGACGGCGCGACTCACTCGGTGCCGCCCTCGTCCCCCGGGTTGCCGCGGGCCAGCGTGGCCAGGGTCGCCAGCGACTCGGCGAGCACGGCGTGCGACGGGATCGCCAGCGCCAGCCGGACGGCGTTCGGTGCGTGCGCGGACCCGATCGCGAAGGCGGCTGCCGGGGTGATGCCGATGCCGGCCCGGGCCGCGGCCGCGACGAAGGTCTCGGCCCGCCACGGCGCCGGCAGCTCCCACCAGCAGTAGTAGGCGTGCGGATCGGCGCGCACCGCGAACCCGGCGAGCTGCTCCGCGACGATGCCCTGCCGCACGGCGGCGTCGGCGCGCTTGGCCTCCTCCAGCCGGCGCAGGGTGCCGTCGTTGATCACCCGTGTTGTCGCCTCCACCGCGAACGTCGGCGCCGTCGCGCCCGCCGCGCGCAGCGCCGCCGCCACGCGGCCGACCATCCCCTGGGGCGGCACCACGTACCCGACGGACAGGCCGGGGGCGAGCCGCTTGCTCAGGCTGTCGACGACCACGGTGCGCTCGGGGGCGAACGCCGCGAGCGGCGCGGGCGCGTCCACCGCGAGGAACGCGTTGATCAGGTCCTCGATCACCACGAGATCGAGATCCGCGACCACCCTCGCCAGCTCGACCCGCCGGGCCGCGGACATCGTCACGCCCAACGGGTTGTGGTGAGTGGGCTGCAGGTAGAGCGCCGAGAGCGGGCCGGCGGCCGCGACCGCGTCGGGCCGCAGCCCCTCGTCATCCACGGCCAGCGGGACGAACTGCACGCCGAGCCGCTTGCCGATGCCGCGCACCACCGGGTAGGTGAGCGCCTCGACCCCGAGCCGGCCCCCGACCGGCACGAACGCGCTGATCGCGGTGGAGATGGCCTGCTTGCCGTTGCCTGCGAACAGGATGCACTCGGGGGCCGGGGACCAACCGGACCGCGACAGGGCCGTGGCGGCGGCCGCGCGGGTGGCGGGGGTGCCGCCGGCCAGCGGGGCGCGCAGCCCGGCGCCGAGCGACTCCGGGCGCAGCATGCCGTCGAGCGAACGGGCCAGCAGCACCGCCTGCCCTGGCAGGACCGGGAAGTTGAGCTCCATGTCGACCCGGTTGCGGACGGGCTCGACGGCGCTCCGGCGCACGTCGCTCTCCCCGCTGCGGACGAACGTGCCCCGGCCCACCTCGCCGACGACGAGCCCGCGCCGCGTCAGCTCGCCGTAGACGCGGGACGCCGTGGAGACCGCGACGCCGCGGTCGCGGGCGTAGCGGCGTTGCGTGGGCAGCCGCTCGCCGGGACGCAAGCGGCCGGCGGAGATGTCCGCGGCCACCGCATCGGCGAGCACCCGGAAGTCGTCCACTAATGCTCCGAGCTCATTGAGACTATTGAATCTAGATATTGCACCGCGCAAGCTCGAGTGGTCAACCCCGAGAGGAGCTCTGGATGCACGTTCTCGACCGCGGTGACGGCGAACTCGCCTTCCTCGACCGCGGACACGGCCCCGCAACGCCGGTGCTGCTCGTGCACGGCATGCCGTTCGACCACACGATGTGGCGCGACCACATCGACCGGCTCGCCCGCGACCGTCGCGTACTGGCCGTCGACCAGCGCGGCTTCGGGGCGAGCACCGGTCCGCCCGCGCAGTGGTCGGGCTACGCCGACGACCTGGCCGCACTGCTCGCCCACCGGGGGATTCCCGAGGCCGTCGTCGTCGGGTTCTCGGTCGGCGGGCTGGTCACGCTCGACCTCCAACACCGCCATCCGCACCTCGTGGCCGGGTTGGTGCTGGTGGACACGTCGGCCGGCCCCGACCCCGATCCTGCCGGGCGCCGGGCGCTCGCCGACCGCATCGAGCGCGAGGGCATGGACCCGTACACGGTCGAGACGCTGTACCGGATGATTCGCCCGGATTGCACCGAGACAATCGTCGAGCACGTGCTGACGATGATGCGGGACGCCGATCCGGTCGGGGTGGCCGCGGCCCACCGGCTGCGCGCCGATTGCCCCGACCACCGCGGGCGCCTCCCGTCGATCGCCGTCCCGACCGCGGTGATCGTCGGCGCGGACGACGAGTTCACCCCGCTCGCCGAGGCGCACGAGCTGGCGCGCATCCCCGGCGCCGAACTCACTGTCGTCGACCGGGCGGCCCACATGCCGCCCGTCGAGCAGCCGGAGGTGTTCGCCGCGGCGCTGGAGCGGCTGCTCTCCCGCGTCGACGAGTCCATGCGATCGGCTGCCTGACGGCGGGGACCCGAGCAGCTCGATCTCCGTGGCGGGTCGATCGACAAGTAAGAGCGTCCGGCAATTGAGGGTTCGTGCGGCTTGCGGTGTCCAGGCGGTTCGTCGCAAGGCGCCGCCCGCAGCTCATGCCGGGGCATTCGCAAGGGCGGCAACGCCGCGAGGGGCCGCCTGGGCGCCGCAAGCTCGGACCCTCAATTGCCGGGCGCTCTAAGCTGCCGGCCGGGGGGTGGTGCCGCATGCGCCGACGCATCGTGGTGGTGGCAGTGATCGGGGCCGCGCTGGCGGCAGGGTGCGGATCGTCCCCGCCGCCGGCGGCCCCGGTCACCTCCGCCACCGCCTCGCCGACCGCGGCGGCACCGACGACGACCAGTCCGGCCGGCGCGGTGCAGGCCTTGTTCGACCGCGCCGGCGTGCGCGCCGATCTGGATCGGTTGCCCAAGGACGTGCCCGCCTGTGCCCAGCAGGCCCCCGGAGCGGCGTGCCGCGACGCGGTCGCTCTCGCCAGGTCGATCGCCGACCGGCTCGGTGCGGCGATCCTGGCCTCCGGCGACCCGACACCGGACGACCAGCTCAACGACGACGTGCGCAGCCTCGGCAACGTGGCCACGGACATCGAGACCTACTGCTACGGACGAGCCGTCGACCGGACGGAGTGCCGCCGGGCCGTCGACATCGTTCCGACGTTCGTCGATCTGATCAAGTACGCGGCGATCCTGTAGGGCGCAGCGCCGCCACCAGCACCGCCCCGACGAGCACCACGGCCGCGGCGACGAGCCCGGTGTCGCGCAGCGCGTCCGGCAGCGCGTCGCCGACGGCGTGGTCGAGGCCGGTCGCGGCGAGGATCGCGGCCAGGCCGATCGCGCCACCCACGTACTGCGCGGTCGAGACGAACGCCGCCGCGACGCCCTGCTCCTCGGCACGGGCGGCCGCACCGGCCGCGCGGTAGACCGCGGGGAAGGCGACACCGGCGAACACCGTCCAGGCGAGCCACGGCGCCACCGCGAGGTACGAACCGAAGGGGATGGCGAGCGCGAGCCCGGCCAGCCCGACGGCCATCCCGCCGAGCCCGATCGCGAGCGTCGGCTGCACCCCGTACCGGGCGACGAGCCGCGGGAACACCAGGCCGGAGCCGGCCATGGACAGCACGCTCATCGGCAGGAACGCCAGTCCCGCGAGCAGCGGGCCGAACCCGAGTGCGTCCTGCAGGAACACGGTGATCAGGTAGTAGGCGGCGGCGACGGAGCCCATGAACAGGAACACCGCGGCGGCCGGGAGCGCGATACCGCGACGGCGCAGCAGCGCGGGCGGCAGCAGCGGGTCCGCGGTCCGGGCCTCGACGAGCAGGAACACCGCGAGCAGCGCGAGTCCGGCGGCGATGGCCCAGCTCCGGGTCACGATGCCGTAGACGAGCGTGGTGGCACCGGCGGTGGCGAGGACAGCGCCGGGCAAGTCGAACGCGCCGGGGCGGCGCGGACCGTCGACGGGGAACGCGCGGGCAGCGACGATCAGCACGGCCGCGACAGGGACGGCGACGAGCAGGACCGCCTGCCAGCCGAACGCCGCGGTGAGCACGCCACCGCCGATGGCACCGACGGCCGCGCCGGAGGCACCGGCCACACCCCAGACGGCGAACGCGCGGTTGCGCTCGGGCCCTTCGGCGAACGTGGCGCCGATCAGCGCGAGGCTCGCCGGCACGATCAGCGCAGCGCCCAGGCCCTGCACCCCGCGGGCGACGACGAGCGCCGCCGCGGTGGTGGCGAGCCCGCCGGCGAGCGACGCCGCCCCGAACAGCGCCATGCCCGCGACGAACATGCGGCGCATGCCGAGCCGGTCGGCGGACCGGCCGCCGAGCAGCAGGAACCCACCCAGAACCACCGTGAAGGCCGAGACGACCCACTGCAGCCCGGACGGGGAGAACCCGAGCGCACGGCCGATCTGCGGGAGGGCGACGAACACGATGTCGAAGTCGACGGCGACGAGGAACTGGCTGATGGCGAGTACGGCGAGCCGGACACCGGTTCGCGGTCGGTCGGTGGTGGTCACAGGACCTCTCCTCAGTGCATGATTTGTAACTGAGAGGATGTTCTGTCACGCATCACGAACTGGGAAGAAGGCAGTTCTATGTCCCAAAGGCACACCGATGTGACCGAGCAGGTAGGAGCCTTGGACCACATCTGCCCGCTCAACGAACTGCTCGATCGGATCAGCGGCAAGTGGGCGATCGGCATCCTCACCCTCGCCGGCGATCGCGGCCCGATCCGGTTCACCGAGCTGGAGCGCGGAGTGCAGGGCATCAGCCGGCGCATGCTGACGCTGACCCTGCGCAACCTGGAGCGCGACGGGCTGCTGGTGCGCACCGTCTACCCGACGGTGCCGCCGAAGGTCGAGTACTCGCTGACCGACGCGGCCCGCGAGCTGGCCGACATCCTCGGCGGGCTCACCGGATGGGCCGAGCGGCACCGTTCCACGGTGGCCGTGGCCCGCAAGGCCTACGACGCCGCGCCGGCGTCGGCCTGACGCAGGTAGGTCTCCACACCGTCGAGGATGCGTTCGAGGCCGAAGGAGAACAGCTCGTCGCGGTCGGCGGCCGGATCGGACGAGGTCGTGAACACACCGGCCGCGGCGGCGCGCACGAATGCGGGGAACCGCTCGGGATCGAGGAACCGGCCGAGCGCGTCGCCGTAGACGCCGGGGGCCTCGGTGGCGGATTCGATCGCGTGGAAGGTCATGTCGCCGATGACGTGCGCATTGATCAACATGATCGTCTCGACCTTCTCGGCCTCGGCGAGCGCGGTGGGGGCGAGCGCCTGCAGTGCGAGTTCCATCCAGGCCAGGTGGCTGGGCGTGACGGCGCCGAAGGTCGAGAGGGTCTGCACGTACCAGGGATGGGCGCGGACGGGCGCGACGCTGGCCCAGGCCCAGCGGCGGAGGTCGGCGCGCCAGTCGCCGGTGAGCTTGAGGTCGGAGGGCGGCCGCCCGATCGCCCGGTCCTGCATGCGCAGGACGAGCTCGTCCTTGCCGGCGACGTGCCGGTAGAGCGCCATCGGCGTGAAGCCGATCCGCTTCGCGACCCGGCCCATCGCGACCGCGGCCAGTCCCTCGGCATCGGCGATCTCGATCGCCGTCGCGACGATGCGGTCGATCGTGAGGCCTTCCCGGGGCGCCGCAGCGGGCCCGTCGGTCCAGATCGATTCCAGTGGCGACAGCTCGGTCATCGGTATTGATCCTACACAGTGTGTATGCCATATACTAAGTGTATGACATACACAATCGCGGTCGAGGGCTTGTGCAAGCGCTACGGCGCCACACCCGTGCTCGACGGCGTGGATCTCCAGGTCCCCCGCGGCAGCGTGCACGCGCTGCTCGGCCCGAACGGCGCCGGCAAGTCCACGACCGTCAAGATCCTCACCACGCTGCTCGCCCCCACCGCCGGCCGCGCCGTCGTGGCCGGCCACGACGTGGTCACCGATCCTGCCGCCGTGCGCCGCGCGGTCAGCCTCACCGGCCAGCACGCCGCCGTCGACGAGGTGCTGACGGGCCGGGAGAACCTCGTGATGATGGCCAGGCTGCGGCACGCCGGCCGGTCCGCGGCGCGCGCGACGGCCGAGCAGCTGCTCACCCGCTTCGACCTCGTCGACGCGGCCGACCGCGCCGTCGGCACCTACTCCGGCGGCATGGCCAGGCGGCTGGACATCGCGCTCAGCCTCGTCGGCGATCCGCAGGTGCTCTTCCTCGACGAGCCGACCACCGGGCTCGATCCGCGCAGCCGCCGGGACGTGTGGACGGTCGTCGAGGAGCTGGCCGGATCCGGTGTCACCGTGCTGCTCACCACGCAGTACCTGGAGGAGGCGGATCGGCTCGCCGACCGGGTCACCGTGCTGGCCGGCGGCCGGGTGGCCGCAGAGGGCACGGCCGACGAGTTGAAGTCGCGGATCGGCGGCGAGACGGTGCAGCTGGTGCTGCCGGACGTCGATGCGCTGGCGATCGCCGCCGTCGCCGTCGACGGGCGGGGCCGGATCGACGAGTCCGGCCTCTCGCTGCACGTCACCACGGACGGCAGCGCCGGCGCGGTGCGCGACCTGCTGCAGCTCATGGCCGCCCGCGACGTCACCGTCGACCGGGTCGCCGTGCACCGGCCGACGCTCGACGACGTGTTCCTCGCGCTCACCGAGGAGGTGGCGGCGTGACCGCAGCGATCACGGAGGTCGGCACCCTGATCGGGCGCAGCGTGCGGCACACCGTCCGCAGCATCGACGCCACGATCGTCGCGATCGTGCTGCCGGTGCTGATCCTGTTCACGTTCGTCTACGTGTTCGGCGGCGCCATGCAGACCGGCACCGCCTACCTCACCTACGTCGTGCCCGGGATCATCGTGCTCTGCGCCGCGCACGGATCGGCCATGACGGCGACGTCGGTCAACCACGACCTCACCACCGGCATGATCGACCGCATCCGCTCACTGCCGGTCCTCGGTGCATCGTTGCTGGTCGGGCACGTGGTGGCGAGCGTGCTGCGCAACCTCGTCTCGACGGCGGTCGTGGTGGTCGTGGCGGTGCTGATCGGGTTCCGGCCCGTCGCCTCTCCGGTGGACTGGCTGCTGGCTGCGGGGTTGCTCGCGCTGTTCATGGCCGCGCTGAGCGCGGTCGCCGCGGCCTGGGGGCTGCTCGTGCGCGGGCCGGAGGCGGCCGGGGCGATCTCCTTCGTCCTGCTCTTCCTGCCGTACGTGAGCAGCGCCTTCGTCCCACCGGAGACGATGCCGGCGGTGCTGCGCGGGTTCGCCGAGGGCCAGCCGACCACCCCCGTCGTGGAGACGCTGCGGGCGCTGCTGCTCGGCCAACCCGCCGGCGGCGCGGCCGTCCCGGCTGTGCTGTGGTGCGTCGGCCTGCTGGTACTCGGCATCGCGGCCTCGGGCCGGCTCTTCCGCCGCCGGACGTCCTAGCGTCAGCGCCGGCTCTCCACCGCCCACACCACCACGGCCGCGGCGCCGGCCAGCACCACCGCCAGCACGGCCTGCGCCCACGGCACGGCCGAGCCGTTCGTCACGGCGCGGACGGCCGTCCCGACCGGCGGCAGCCACGGCTGCACCGCCGTTGCGGTCACGGCCACCGCGGCGATGCAGAACGACCAGCCGATCCGCGTGATCAGCGGGCGGGCGACGAGCAGGCCGACCGCGGTGCCCGTCGCGGCCGCGGCCAGGTGCGTGCAGAACCCGAGCAGGAGGCCGTCGGGTGGCGCCGAGTAGCGGGTGAGGACCAGCGGCGTCACCGTGGCCGCCGCGGACAGCAGCACGTCGGCGACGAGCACGACCGCGAGCGTCGCCACGACGACGCGGCCGGTCCCACCGGCCGCGGCGACGGTGACCAGCCGGGCCGGCGGCTCCTCGGTGTTGGCGACGACCAGCGCCAGCCACGTCGCCACCGGGTAGAGGGCGAGCGCCGACGCCGCCCACGGCGCCGGCAACGGGCCGGGATCGCCGCCGTACAGCACGGCGAGCACGCCGGCGTAGAGGATCACCGGCAGCAGCACCCGCTGCGACCGCAGCACGTCGGAGCCGAGGTACCGCGCGCACGCCAAGGTCCTCGTCATCAGGACTCCCGCCGGACGTCGAGGACCGAGCAGCCCGCGGCCAGCGCCGCCGCCAGCACGGCGTCGCTGCGGCCGGCGGCGACCCGCACGGTCAGCGCATCGCGGTCCGGCCACGCGTCGACGACGGGTGGGAGGCCGCGCAGCACCGCGTCCGCGTCGTCGCGGCAGCGCAGCTCGATCAGCGCCGTCCCGCGCTCGGGCACGGGCGGCTGGCTCTCGACGAGCACACCGTCCACCAGCCGGAACGCGCGTACTCCGGGCAGGGCGGCCATCCGCCCCGTGTGGTCGGCGACGAGCACGGCCGCGCCGTCGTCGGCGGCGTCGAGGACGAGCCGGTCGAGCGCGGCGGCCGCCGCGACGTCGAGGGAGATCCACGGCTCGTCGAGCACCAGCAGTTCGGGTGCGCAGCCGAACGCCTGGGCGAGACCGACCTTCTGCGAGTTGCCGGTCGACAGCTGCGCGACGGGCCCGGTCAGGGCCCCGTCGAAGCCCAGTGCAGCGAGCACGGCGTCGTGGCCGGCGATCCGGCCGTGGACGGCGGCGAGGTGGCGCAGGTGATCACGCACCGGCATGCGCGCCGACGCCGGATAGGGCGCCGGCAGGTAACCGGTCACGGGCGGGCGACCCGTCACCGTGCCGCTCGACGGCGCCGACGCGCCGGCGACGATCCGCAGCAGCGTCGACTTGCCCGAGCCGTTCACCCCGGTGACGACGACGGGCGCGCCCGGGTGCACCTCCAGGTCGATCCCTGCGAGCACCTCACGGCGGCGGTAGCGCTTGCGCACCGCGCTCAGCCGCACCCCTTTGCGCACGGGTGCAGGATGCCATCCATGGCCGTGAACCCGACCGGGGCCGACATGAAGGCGTTCCTCGCCGAGTCGCCCGACGAACCGATCGTCATGCTGAACCTGCTGCGCTTCGCCGAGGGCGGCGCCGAGCGCTACGACGCCTACGTCGCCCATTTCCGCCCGTACGCAGCCAAGGTGGGGGCGGAGGTCGTCTACTACGGGCGGGGTGCCGCACCCGTCGTCGCGGAAGCCGGGCAGGACTGGGACGCCGTGCTGCTCGTGAAGTACCCGAGCCGGCGCGCGTTCTCCGACATGGTGCGCGACCCGGGCTACCAGGAAGGCACGCACCTGCGCACCGAGGCGCTCGTCGAGGCGGTGCTGCAACCCACCGTTCCGGGCTGACCAGCAGCAAGATCCGCACTAGCCTGACGGCATGTCTCGCGACCCCTACGCAGATCTTCCGCAGGTCGGTTCCTTCACCGTGACCAGCACCGATCTCACCGACGGCGCGGAGCTGGCGAAGCCGCAGCTCTCCGGCATCTTCGGCGCCGGCGGCGAGGACGTGTCGCCGCAGCTCGAGTGGAGCGGCTTCCCCGAGGGCACGAAGTCGTTCGCGGTCACCTGCTACGACCCCGACGCCCCCACCGCCGCCGGTTTCTGGCACTGGGCCGTCGCCGACATCCCCGTCTCCGTCACCTCGCTGGCCACGAATGCGGGCGACGAGAAGGGCTCGGGCCTGCCGGAGGGCGCCGTCACCCTCGCCAACGATGCCGGGCTGGCCCGCTACCTGGGTTCGGCCCCACCGCCCGGGCACGGCGTGCACAACTACTTCTTCGTCGTGCACGCGGTGGACGTCGAGACGCTGGAGCTCCCGGAGGGCGCCACCCCCGCATTCCTCGGCTTCAACCTGTTCTCCCACACGCTGGCCCGCGCCGTGCTCCGGGGAACCTACGAGAACAAGGGCTGAGCACCGGAAGCTCTCGCCGGGGACGGGTGTTGAGGAAGGCATGGATCCTCGCCAGAAGCTGCCCGACGCGTCCCACCCGATCACCGTCACGCCCACCGGCAAGCGCGTCGTGGTGGAGCTGGACGGCACCGTCATCGCCGACACCACCGAGGCGCTGACCCTGCAGGAGTCGACCTATCCCGCCGTGCAGTACCTGCCTGTGGCTGCTGTCGACGCGGCGGTGCTGCAGGGAAGCGACCACCACAGCTACTGCCCGTTCAAGGGCGAGGCGGACTACTTCCACCTCGGCCGCAACGGCGAGCAGGGGAACTCGGTGTGGATCTACCGGTCGCCGTACGACGCCGTCGCGGAGATCAAGGACCACGTCGCGTTCTACCCGGACAAGGTCACCATCACGATCGGGTGATCCCGGCCCGGCGGAGCCTGCCCGGGGTGGCGGGATCCGCCGGGGCGGCGATGCTGTCGCCATGTCGATCACCCGACGGGCGCTGGTCGCCCTCGCCGCGGCCGGCACCGCCGCGTTGGCGGGCTGCCAGACCACGGCGCCACCGCCCACCACGCCTGCCCCCGCCGCGACGTCGGCCGCGCAGCAGCCGGCCGCCGCGGGCAAGTGCACCCTGAACGAGCTCAAGGTCTCGCTCGGGCGCACCACCGGCGAGGCCGGGCAGCGGCACACGGTCGTCGTATGGACCAACACCTCGGGCTCGACGTGCACCATGACGGGCTTCGGTGGCGTCGACCTCGTCGGGCCCGACGACCCCACGTTCGGTGGGGTGTACTCGCTGCCGCGCCAGGCCGGGCAACCGGCGACCATCAAGCTCGCCCCGGGTGCCGCGGCCCACAGCACGATCACCTGGCTCCCGCCGCAGGACGGGCCGGGCTGGACCCCGACCGGCATGAACGTCACGCCGCCCGACGAGACCCGTTCCGCCGGCCTGGACTGGCCGGGCGGCGCCGTGCTGCGCCAGGACGGGGCCACGCACCCCGGCACCTTCCTCTCGCCGGTGCAGGCGGGTGCGGAAGGCTGACCAGCGGGCTTCACGCGCGGCCGTGGTGAGTGCGGAACACGTCGCCGGGGTCGACGGCGCGCTTGACCGCGGCCAGCCGCTCGACGTCGGCGGGCAGGTAGCCGGCGGCGAGCTGCGCGGCGGTCACGTCCGGACCGGACAGGAAGTTCACGGCCGGCCCGCCGGTGCTCCACGGCGCCATCCGGGCGATCAACCGGTCCAGCGCGGCGTGCATCGCGGGCGCGTCGGCGGGCTCCGCCGCACCTCCGGCGTAGATCACGTACTCGCCGTCGCGGCGGCCGAGCGCGCTGGGCACGGCGCCGGGCCGGGAGAACGCGCCGCCCATGTGCCGCAGCTCCACGATGTACCGCCCGGACACCGCCTCCGAGAGGACCTCGGCGACGGCGGCCGCGTCGAACGTGCGGAGCATGGCGGCGCGCGCGTGGAAGGGCACCGGTGCGGTGGGCTCGGCGTGGATCGTGCCGACCTGCGCGTAGGGCATCTCCGCGACGGTGTCGGTGAGGGGCCCGAGCTCCCGGAACGGGCGGACGAGCCGCTCCCCCGTCGCAGCGTCGCCGGTGAACGCGAACCGGACGTGGACGAGGCGCTTGCCGCGGATCGCGTCGGGCAGGAACGGCAGGTCCGGCATCTGCACGAGCAGCACAGAGGTGCCCATCTCCTCGGGCGTGGTGCGCGTCCAGTCCGCCCAGGTCGTGAGCACGCGCTCGGCGTCGCGGGCATCGAAGTGCATGCCCCCGCCGTACAGGCGGGCGACGGGATGCAGGTCGATCTCGATCGCGACGACGACGCCGAGGGTGCCCTTGCCGCCCCCGCGCAGCGCCCAGAACAGGTCGGGCTCCGACGTGGCGGTGGCCCGGCGCAGCTGCCCGTCGGCGGTCACGACGTCCAGCGCGCGGACGTGGTCGAGGGCCCAGCCGAACCGGCGGCCGAGGATGCCGATCCCACCGCCGAGGTGGTAGGACACCACCCCGACCTCGGGCGACGATCCGTTGAGCGGCGCCAGGCCGTGCTCGGCCGCGGCCCGGACGAGCACGCCGCCGCGCACGCCCGCCTCGACGCGTGCGGTGCGCGCGACCGGATCGATCGTGATGCCGTCCATCCGCGAGGTGGTGATCATGAGCTGCCCGTCGGCGGGGCGAGACGGGCCGTGCCCGGTGGCCTGCACGGCGACGCCGAGCCCGTGCGCGGTGGCGTACCGGACGGCGGCGACGACGTCGGCGACGGACGCGGCGGGCACCACGACCTCGGGCTTGTGGTCGACGGAGAGGTTGTAGCCGGAGCGTTCGGTGTCGTAGCCGGCGTCGGTCGCGGTGAGGTAATCGGTCATGAAATGAGGATCATGGCTGTGAGCTGCGCGAACAACGACAGTTCGCGCACCGACTGATAACCTCTGAATTATGGAACGCCGGGAGATCGAGATCTTCCTGACGCTCGCCGACGAGCTGCACTTCGGTCGCACCGCCGAGCGCCTGCTCGTCTCCCAGGCCCGGGTGAGCCAGACGATCAAGAAGCTGGAGCGCCGGTTCGGCGTCGCGCTGTTCGACCGGACCAGCCGCCGCGTCGCGCTGACTCCGGTCGGCGCCGCCCTCTACGCCGACGTGCGCGCCGGCCACGACCGCATCGAGCGCGGGATCGCCGCCGCGATCGCGGCCGGGCGCGGCGTCACCGGCACGCTGACCGTCGGGCTGGAGGCGCCTGCGGTCGCGGAGCTCGCCGCGCCGGTGTTCGAGCGCTTCCGCGCGAGCAACCCGGGCGTCGAGGTCACGTTCCGCGAGACCGGGTTCGTCGATCCGCTCGACCTGCTGCGCACTGGCGAGGTCGACGTGGCCGTCACCAACGCACCCGTCGACGAGGACGGGTTCGAGGAAGGCCCGCTCGTGTACGCGGAACCGGTCGTGCTGGCCGTCGCCCGTGACCATCCGCTGGCCGGAGGCCCCGCAGTGACGCTCGACGACCTCGACGGCGAGCCGGTGTTCAGGGCCGGCCGCCGCGCCGCGCCGTACCGACGTGAGCCCGAACCCGTCGCCGCCACGCTGCTCGACGTGCTCGCGCGGGTCGCTGCCGGCGAGGGCGTCTGCCCGCTGGCCGCGCACGCGGCGGACTACTTCGCCCGCCCGACGCTGGCGATGGTGCCGTTCGCGGCCGGCTCGCCGCCCGTGCGCTGGGTGCTGTGCTGGCGGGCCGGCGCGCACACCGCCCGGGTGGCCGCGCTCGCCGCGGCGGCCAGAGGATGATCGGGACCGTGCGCCACGTCATCGCGACCCGCTACGTCACGCCGCTGCGGGAGGGCGGCTCGCTCCCGGGGCTCATGGAGGCCGACGACCTCGGCCACTACGTGGTGAAGTTCCACGGCGCCGGCCAGGGGCGCAAGGTGCTCGTCGCCGAGATCGTGACGGGCGAGCTGGCCAGGACGCTGGGCCTGCCCGTGCCCGAGCTGGTCACCGTCGACGTCGACCCCGAACTGGGCCTCGCCGAGCCCGACCAGGAGGTGCAGGACCTGCTGCGCCGCTCGCCGGGGCGCAACCTCGGGCTGGACTTCCTGCCCGGCGCGCTGGACTTCGATCCGCTGGCGTTCGATCCAGGGCCCGAGTTCGCCGGACAGGTGCTGTGGTTCGACGCGCTCGTCGGCAACGTCGACCGCTCGTGGCGCAACCCGAACATGCTGCTCTGGCACCGCGCTCCGTACCTGATCGACCACGGCGCCACGCTCACGTTCCACCACGGCTGGGAGCGGACGCTCGCGGATCCCGACACCGTCGCCCGCAAGGCCTACGACGCTGCCGACCACGTCCTGCTCGGGTCGGCCCCGGACCTCGACGCCGCCGACGCTGCGCTCGCCCCGCTGGTCACGGCCGCCGCGGTGCAGGCCGCCACCGCGGCCGTCCCCGACGAGTGGCTCGCCGACGAGCCCGGCTTCTCAGACCCGGACGCTGTCCGCGCCGCCTACGCGGAGCTGCTCACCGCCCGCGTCGCGGCTCGGGATGCGTGGCTGCCGGGAGTGCGCGCGACGGTCGCCGCGGGACGACCGCGGCCGGTGACGCGCGCGCCGAATCCGCCCTCCTGGCTCGTGGGAAGGCTGGGCCGGCTGTGAACATCTACGAGTACGCCGTCCTGCAGGCCGTGCCGCGGCCGGAGCGCGGGGAGACGGTCAACGTCGGGGTGCTGCTCTACTGCCGCGCGGTGGACTACCTCCGCGGCGCGGTGAGCATCGACGCCGCCCGGTTGCGCGCGCTCGACCCGCACGTCGACGTCGAGGCGATCGCGGCCCTGGCCGAGATCGCGGCGGCGGTGTGCGAGGTCCCGACGCCGCCGCGGGCGGACCGCCGCACCGACGGCGCGCTGGCTGCCAGCGGGCCGGGCACCGGGGAGGACCTGGGCCGGCGATTCCGTCGGCTCACCGCCCCGCGCAGCACGGTGGTGCGGCCCGGCCCGGTGCACACCGGGCGCACCGCCGACCCGGCGGCGGAGCTGGCCCGCCTGCTGCAGGTGCTGGTGCTGCCCGTCAGCCCGTGATCACCCAGCCGTGCGGCGGGATCGTGACGGTGTCGCCGTGGCGGTCCGCGGCACCGGCGAGCACCTCGCCCGCGATCGCGCACGAGAACGGCTGGTCGCCGAGGTTGAGCCCGACGGTGATGCGGTCGGTTCCGCTGTCACACGTGTAGACGAACCGCTCGTTGGCCAGGTCGACCTGCGTCGTGCGGGCGCCGTGCAGCCACGGGTGCCGCCGGCGCAGCCCGACGAGATCCTGGTGGAGCCGGTAGATCGGCCAGCCGTGCGGCGCGAGCCCGTCCGGGCCGTCGGTCGGGAACGCCGGGCGGATCGCGTCGTCGCCGCCGAAGCGCTCCTCCTTGATCCCGCGGAAGGCCTGCTCGTCGCCGTAGTAGATCGACGGGGTGCCGCCGACGGTCAGCAGGATCACCAGCGCGTGCGCGAGGTGGCGCTCGTCGTCGAGGCGGCTGGCGATGCGCGTGACGTCGTGGTTGCCGACGAACGTCAGCGGCACGAACGAGTCGAGGTAGTCGTTGTGCCGCTGCAGCGCCCACGCCAGTTCGAAGAGGTTGCGGTCGTTGAGCGCGCTCCAGACCGCCTTCCACAGCTCGTACTGGGTGACCGCGTCGAGGCCCGCCTCCGCAACGGTCCCGGCGTAGTCGCCGTGGATCACCTCGCCGAGGATGTACGCGTCGGGGTGCGCGGCCCGCACGGTCGGCAGGACCTTGGCCCAGAACTGCGGCGGCGTCGCGTAGGCGGCGTCGAGCCGCCAGCCCGCGGCACCGCGGTCGAGCCAGTGGCGCATCACGCTGCCCACGTACTCGGCGACGGCGGGGTTGTCGTGGTTCAACGCCGGCAGCCCGTCGTGGCCCTCGAACGTCGCGAAGCCGTCGCCGTCGAACCGGAACCACTCACGGTCGACCGCCGAGCCGTCGCGAGCCCGCTCGAACGCCGGGAACTCGCTGCCGACGTGGTTGAACACGCCGTCGAGCAGGATCCGCAGCCCGCGCTCCTGCGCGGCGCCGACCAGCTCGTCGAAGTCCTCCTCGGTGCCGAGCCGGGGATCGATCCGGAAATGGTCGACGGTGTCGTAGCCGTGCGACGTGGAGGCGAAGATCGGACCGAGCGCGAGGCCCGAGCAACCCAGCTCGACGGCGTAGTCGAGCCAACCCACGAGCTGGGGCAGTCGGCGTCCGGGCCCGGAGTGCTCGGCGTCGACGAACCCCAGCGGATAGACGTGCCACCAGATCGCGTGTTGCACCCAGTCCGGCTCGCTCATGGGTCCCCACCCTCCCGGACTCGCCGCAACGGCGCAGCGGCGGGTGGTCCAGACGTCAGCAAAGCCACTTTCAGGACCGATTCGGTCCTGAAAGTGGCTTTGCTGACAAACCCCGCGGCCGACTACGCCGCCTTCGTGCCCTCCGCGGCCCGCTTGCGCAGGCTCTCCGGCACCTCGAAGCGCTCGCCGTACTTGGCCTTGAGCTCGTCGGCCCGCGCGACGAAGCCGGCGGGACCGCCCGGGTAGCCGTCGATGTACTGGATGACGCCGCCGGTCCAGGGCGGGAATCCGATGCCGAAGATGGAGCCGATGTTGGCGTCGGGCACCGACGTGAGCACGCCCTCGTCGAAGCACTTGACGGTCTCGATCGACTCCACGAACAGCATGCGCTCGGAGAGCTCGTGCAGGTCGACGTCGTGGTTGGTGGCACCGAAGTGCTCGCGCAGGCCCGGCCACAGGCCGGTGCGCTTGCCGTCCACGTATTCGTAGAAGCCGGCACCGGACGACTTGCCCTTGCGGTCGAACTCGTCGACGAGCCGGTCGATGACGGCCTCCGACGGGTGGTCCGGCCAGGTGCCGCCGGCCGCCTCGACGGCCGCCCTCGACTCCTTGCGGATCTTCTGCGGGAGGGTGAGCGTCAGCTCGTCCATCAGCTGCAGCACCGGGGCCGGGTAGCCGGCCTGCGACGACGCCTGCTCGACGGTCTGCGGGTCGATGCCCTCGGCGACCATCGCGACGCCCTCGTTGATGAAGGTGCCGATCACGCGGCTGGTGAAGAACCCGCGGCTGTCGTTGACGACGATCGGGGTCTTCTTGATGCCCAGCGTCAGGTCGAACGCCTTGGCCAGCGCGGCGTCGGACGTGCGCTCGCCCCTGATGATCTCGACCAGCGGCATCTTGTCAACCGGAGAGAAGAAGTGCAGCCCGATGAAGTCGCCTTCCCGGTCCAGGCCCGCGGCCAGCTCGGTGATCGGCAGCGTCGAGGTGTTGGAGCACAGCAGCGCGTCCGGCTCGACGACCTTCATCGCCTCCCGGAACACCTCCTGCTTGAGCTGCACCGACTCGAACACGGCCTCGATGATCACGTCGGCGCCGGCGAGGTCGTTGTAGTCGCCGGTCGGGGTGATGCGCTCGAGCAGCGCCTCACCCTTCTCCAGCGTGGTCCGCCCGCGCTTGACGGCCTTCGCGACCAGGCCCTCCGAGTAGGCCTTGCCCTTCTCGGCGCCCTCCAGCGAGACGTCCTTGAGCACGACCTCCCAGCCGGCGAGCGCGCACACGTACGCGATGCCGGCGCCCATCATCCCGGCGCCCAGCACGGCGACCTTGGTGGGCTGCCACTGCTCGAAGCCGTCGGGACGGGACCCGCCGTTGTTGATGGTCTGCAGGTCGAAGAAGAACGCCTTGGTCATGTTCTTCGAGGTCTGGCCGACGACCAGCTCGGTGAAGTAGCGGCCCTCGATGCGCAGCGCGGTGTCGATGTCGACCTGCGCACCCTCGACGGCGGCCGAGAGGATGTTGCGCGGCGCCGGCATCGGGGCGCCCTTGAGCTGCTTGCGCAGGTTCGCCGGGAACGCTGGCAGCATGGCCGCGAGCTTCGGGTTCGACGGTGCGCCGCCGGGGATCTTGAAGCCGGGCTTGTCCCAGGGCTGGGCGGCCTCAGGGTTCGCGTTGATCCACTCGCGAGCCTTGTCCAGCATCTCCTCGGGGGTCGACGCGAGCTCGTCGATGATCCCGATCTCCAGCGCCTTCGCGGGCTTGTGCCGCTGGCCCTGGGCGAGGACGTTCATGAACCCGCTCATGATCCCGAGCATGCGGGTGATGCGGGTGACGCCGCCGCCGCCGGGCAGCAGGCCCAGCGTGACCTCGGGCAGCCCGTAGATGACGCCCTTGGCGTCGAGTCCGATGCGGTGGTGGCAGGCCAGCCCGATCTCGAGGCCGCCGCCCAGCGCAGTGCCGTTCATGGCCGCGACGACGGGCTTGCCCAGCGTCTCCAGCCTGCGCAGCTGCGCCTTCATCTCGGTGACCTCGGCGAAGAACGCCGCGGCGTCATCAGAGCCGACCGACGAGAGCATCTCGAGGTTGCCACCGGCGAAGAACGTCTTCTTCGCCGACGTGACGATCACACCGGTCAGCTCGTCCTTGGCCGCGACGAGCTGGTCGACGACCTCGCCCATCGCGGACTTGTACGCCTCGTTCATCGTGTTGGCGCTGGCGTTCGGGTCGTCGAGAGTGACGATCGCGATGCCGTCGGCGCCCTTCTCCCAGCGCACTGCCTTCTGCTCGCTCATGTTCAGACCAGCTCCACGATCGTCGCGATTCCCATGCCGCCGCCGACGCACAGCGTGGCGAGGCCCCGCCGCAGCTCGCGGCGCTCCAGCTCGTCGATGAGGGTGCCCAGGATCATCGCCCCGGTGGCGCCCAGCGGGTGCCCCATGGCGATGGCGCCCCCGTTGACGTTCGTCTTCTCGTGGCTGATGCCCATGTCCTTCATGTAGCGCATGGCGACGGCCGCGAACGCCTCGTTGATCTCGAAGAGATCGATGTCGTCGACGGTCAGACCCGCCTTCGCGAGCGCCTTGCGGCTGGCCGGGGCCGGTGCGGTCAGCATGATCGTCGGGTCGGCGCCGGAGAGCGCCGTGGCGACGATGCGGGCCCGCGGGGTGAGGCCGTTGCGCTTGCCCGCCTCCTCGTTGCCGATGAGGGTGAGCGCGGCGCCGTCGACGATGCCGGAGCTGTTTCCGGCGTGGTGGACGTGGTCGATCTTCTCGACCCAGTGGTACTTCTGCAGCGCCACGGCGTCGAAGCCGCCCTGCTCGCCCATCATCGCGAACGACGGCTTGAGCGCGGCCAGGCCCTCGACGCTGGCGTTGGCGCGGATGAACTCGTCGTGGTCGAGCACGGTGAGCCCGTTGCGGTCCTTGACCGGCACGATCGAGCGGTCGAAGAGGCCGTTGGCCTGCGCCTTCGCCGCGCGGGCCTGCGACTCGACGGCGAACGTGTCGACGTCGGCGCGCGAGAAGCCCTCCAGCGTGGCGATCAGGTCGGCGCCGATGCCCTGCGGCACGAAGCCGGTGGTGTAGCTGGTGTCGGGGTCCATCGCCCAGGCGCCGCCGTCGGAGCCCATCGGGACCCGCGACATCGCCTCGACGCCGCCGGCTAGGACGAGGTCCTCCATGCCGGAGCGGACCTTCTGCGCTGCGGTGTTCACGGCCTCGAGGCCGGAGGCGCAGAAGCGGTTGAGCTGCAAGCCGGCGACGGTCTCGGGCAGGCCGGCCGCGATGGCGGCGGTCTTGGCGATGTCGCCGCCCTGGTCGCCGATGGGCGACACGACGCCGAGCACGACGTCGTCGATGGTGGAGGCGTCGAGATCGGGGAACCGACGGCGGATCTCGTCGATGAGGCCGATGACGAGCGAGACGGGCTTGACCTCGTGCAGCGAGCCGGAGGCCTTGCCCCGGCCGCGTGGCGTGCGGATCGCGTCGTAGACGTAAGCCTCGGGGATCTGGGTCATGTGCCTTTGTTACAGCAGCACTGTCACATAGGTCAAGGATCGGGTATACCTCTCACCCATGACGGCGGCAGAAGAGGTGACGGCCGAGCTCCTGACGATCGACGAGCTTGCGGCGCGTAGCGGCGTCACCGTGCGCAACATCCGCTTCTACGCCGGTCGCGGGCTGCTCCCCCCGCCCCAGCTGCGCGGCCGCACCGGGCTGTACGGCCCGGCCCACCTGGCCCGGCTGGAGCTGGTCGGCGAGCTGTCGGCGCTGGGCTTCACGCTCAGCGCGATCGAGTCGCACCTGCAGCGGCTGCCGCTCGACGCCGGCGCGGCCGAGCTGGCGCTGCAGCGGGCGCTGCTCACCCCGTGGGTGCCCGAGCACATCGAGGAGATCGACCGCGCCGAGCTGGGCCGGCGCGCCGGCCGCCCCCTCACCGATGCCGATATCGAGGCACTGGAAGGGTTGGGAGTCGTCGAACGGCTCGAGGGCGACGCGCTGCGCCTGCACGGCGCAGCCATGCTCGGCTCCGGGCTCGCGGTGATCGAGTCGGGCCTGCCCACCGAGCTGTGGAGCAAGGCCTACCGGCTCATCGAGCGGCACACCTCGGCACTGGCCGAGGACCTGATGACCCTCTTCCAGAGCGAGATCCTGCAGCCCTACCGCGACCGCGGCCGGCCGGCCGAGGAACGCACCCGGCTCGCCGAGGCACTGAGCCGGCTCAAGCCGATCACCGTCCGCGGGGTCGTCAACGCGTTCGGACGAGCCGTCAACCGGACGATCCGCGAGCGCGCGGGATAGTTTCGCTTCCATGACGTTCCGCATGCCGATCACGCCGCGCTACATGGAGATCGACTCGCAGGGTGTGGTGTTCAACGGCTGGTACCTGACCTGGTTCGACGAGGCCATGGCCGCCTTCCTCGCCGATCGCGAGCTGCCGTATCCCGAGCTGATCAAGCTGGGTTTCGACGTGCACGTGGTGCGCTCCGAGATCGACTACAAGTCGGGCGTGCGCTGGGGTGACGCCGTCGCCGTCGCCGTCGCGACCGGTCGGATCGGCAACACGAGCTTCGCGCTGGACTTCCAGGTGGTGCGCGGTGCAGACGTCTGCGTCACCGGCCGCAACGTCTACGTCGTGGTGGCGTCGGACTTCTCCGGCAAGCTGCCGGTCCCGCCGCGGCTCCGTGAGGTGCTCGGCGAACCCGCCCCACTACTGGCCTGATCCTCAGGCAGCGGCGAGACTGCGGACCGCCGCGTCGGCGCTGTCCTCAGGACTGCTGTTGAACGCGATGGTGGCCTGCGGGGCGTGCCGGTGCACGAGGTTCACGACGAGCTCGAACAGCTCCAGCGCCTCCGGCGGCTTGCGGAGCCCACCGCCGACGACGACGCAGTCCCACGGCCGGGCGGCCAGCGCCGCCGTCACCACGGCCGCGACGTCGTCGTCCAACCCGATGAGGCAGGTGTCGGTGACCAGGTCGAACTCGGCGAAGCGAGCCTGCCCGCGGTCGAGCGCGGCGGCCACGGCGGCCGGGTCGGGCATGGGCACCCGGTAGGGATCGAAGCCGAGCACCAGCACGGTGCGTCGCGTCGGTGTCGTCATCGCCGTCGTCCTTCCTCGCGGCCCGGCAGGTGCCGGGCCAGTCCGTCGATCAGCGCGGCGATCCCGTGCTCGAACGCGCGGTCACCTTCCGGCGGGCCACCGGTCGCGATCGCCGCCCGCAGCAGCGGGTGGTCCGGGCCACCCGCGGGCGTCGGCACCTCCCGCCCTGCGGCCGCCTGCTCCTCGAGCACGAAGCCGGTGACGAAGTGGCTGATCGCGATCAGGGTGTGCAGCGCCGTCGCCGGATCCAGCCCGGCCGCCACGAGCTCGGCCAGCGCTTCCTCGGCAGCACGCGCCACGTCGGGCCCCGGCCGGGTGCCCGCGATCAGCCGAGCACCGTCGCGCCGGGAGAGCAGCCGCCGACGGCGCGCCCTGGCCGCGGACATAGCGCGCTCCGCCCACGTCGCACCGCCGGGATCGACCTCCGGGGCACCCATCAGCTCCTGAGCCATGAGGTCCAGCAGCTCCGGTTTGCCCCGCACGTGCCAGTACAGCGCCGGCGACTGCACCCCCAGCCGCTCTGCCAGCTTGCGGGTGGAGAGCGCGTCGAGGCCCACCTCGTCGAGCAGGTCGAGCGCGGTGCGGACGATCAGCTCGCGGTCCAACCGCACGCCCTCGCGCTCTGCCACAGGTTCACCTTATCACCGATAAGGAAGATCTTTCAGAGTGCGGCCCGAACCCGCACGGCATCGCGCGGAGCACGGTTCAGGGTGGATCCGGGTCGCCGCGGTAGTCGTAGGGCCGGGTCACGTGCCGATGCCCGGTCGGGGTGATCCACTCCAGGCCGCCATCGGGCAGGGCCCGGACCTGCCAACCACCGCCGGCGTGTTTGAGGTGATGGTGGCGGACGCAGAACCCGGCCAGGTTGATGTCGCTGGTCGGGCCGCCGTCGGCGTAGGCGATGAGGTGGTCGAGCTCGCCGTTGACGACTTTGCGGCGGCAGGTCGGGAAGCGGCAGTAGACGTCGCGGGCCTTGACGAAATCGGCGAGCGCGACGGGTGGGGTGTAGGTGGTGCGGCCGTGGTCGAGCAGCGCGCCCGACTCGGGGTCGAACAGCAGCCGTCGCCAGGTCGCGGTGGCGGCGATCTCGCGCGCCATCCCGGCGGTGATCGGGCCGTAGCCGAGCAGTTCGCTCGGGTCGTCGGTGAGGCCGAACAGTGAGGTCATCGGCATCGCCAGCTGCACCAGTGGTTTGCCTGGGTTGACCGGTGTCGGCAGGTTCAGGTCGGGATTTTGCAACCGGCCGCTGAGCAGGGCGGCGGCGAGGTCGGCGCGGCGCTCATCCATGGAGCGCGGGTCATCCGCACCGCAACCACGGGCCCGGCGGGTGAGCCATTCGTAGGCGGCGATCGCGTCCGGTGCGGGCAGCAGCGCCCACAGCGACGCCATTCCGTCGTCTTCGGGGTTGACCGCAACCCGCCGCCCTTTCCGGGCGGTCTCGTGGCGTTCTTCGGCGCCGTCGGGGTCGACCAGGATGATCGCCCTCTTGATCGCGGCCTGCAGCTGCGCCGCCGTCTGCGCCGGCGCCGCAGGGAGCACCCGGGCCTCGACCAGAGCGGCATGCTCAGCGGTCAGGTTCACGGTGCCTTGGGTGATGGTCGTGACCCGGCGCTGATCGAGCAGCCCGGCTTCCCACGCCGCCAGCGTGCCCGGCAGCTGCTCGATCAGCGCGGTGGCCTGTCGGGTGCGGAACGCGGCGGTGCCGGTGGACTGGTGCAGCGCAGTGGCGACCTCATCGGCAGCCCAGTCGGTCACCGACCCCGGCTCGGCCCGCCGCGAGGCGAGCGCGGCGATCAACCGGGCCTGCCGAGCCTGCGCCCACGCGGCGAGCCGTTCGTACCCGACGATCGCGTCCACCAGGGCGGGATCCGACAGCGAGGCGGGGTCGGAGAAGTACTGATCGAGCTCCACGGCCAGCCACCCAGAAGGCGCGATGGCGGCGGGCGAGGGCGATCCGACGAGCATGAGCGCGTCGGGTACGCCCACCCACTCGTCGACCTCGACCATGTGTTCGATTGTATCGCAAGACGATGCCCGTGACCAGCCAAAACAGGAAGCGATGGGACCCAGACGGACCACGTGGGGTGACCACCAGAGCAGGGTGACCAGGGTATTCAGTGGCAAGCTGACCCGCACCGCAGGCCCGCCAGGGCCGAGGAGCGGAAGCAGCGCGGCAGCACCAAGCACACCGTGCAGAGAGACACCCTCGAACGAGGATCGAACAGAGCGAGCAACACGATCAAGAAGAACGACGACCGTGATGCCGCGCCGCCTTCGCCCGATTCCCACACGTAGCCATCGAGCACCACCGCCGCCGCCGGGACGGCGACGGGTCGAGGAAGAACCACGAGCACCGTCCGCAGCCCGCGATCTGCGATCGCTGCGGCCCGGCGAGCAGAGCGGCAGTGGCCAGCGCGAACCGATGCCCGACCAACGCCGGACCGACCGCGACGTCGACGGTCCAGGCCGGCCCGTCGAGGTGCGCGGAGAGGGTGGCCGCCCGATGGGCGGCCCGGATGTCGCGGGTGACGCGCCCGCGGTCGCGGTCGTCCGGCTCCGTCCCGGCGACGGCGGCGACGAGGAATCCGTGCAGCGCCTCGCGCTGCACGCACAGATCGACGAGCGCTGCGACTGCGGCGTCGGGCTCGACCTGCAGTGCGACGAACTCCGCAGCGTCGACGAACCCGACCGCGAGTGCGAAGTCGAGCACATCCGCCCATGTGCCGAGCCGCTCGACGGTGCGTTCCTTCGTCGGACCACCCGCCGTGTTGAGGAGATGCAGCGCCGGGTGGCCGGCATCGACGAGATCTGGCAGCATCACGGTCACATCTAACCAGAATTTTGATGAAAGGGGTTAGTCGTGGATCTGCCGGAGAGGTTCTCGTTCGGCGGCCAAGAGGTGCGCTGGGGCGTCGCAGGCGCGGGCGATCCGCTGGTGCTGCTGCACGGCACCCCGTTCTCGTCGCAGGTCTGGCGGCGGATCGCGCCGCACCTCGCGCCGTACCGGCGCGTGTACTGGTGGGATCTGCTCGGCTACGGCGAGTCCGAGAAGCGGACAGGGCAGGACGTGTCGCTCGGCGTGCAGAACCGGGTGTTCGCCGCGCTGCTCGACCACTGGGGCCTCGACAGACCCGACGTCGTCGCCCACGACTTCGGCGGCGCCACCGCCCTGCGCGCGCACCTGCTCGACGGGCGCGACTACCGCACCCTCACCCTCGTCGATCCCGTCGCGATCGGGCGACACGGCTCACCGTTCGCCACGACCGCCCGCCACCACGCGGACGCGTTCGCGGAGCTGCCCGCCTACATCCACCAGGCGGTCCTCCGGGCCTACGTCGACAACGCCGCTCATCGGACCCTCACCGACGAGGAACTGGCCCGCTACGTGGCGCCGTGGAGCGGGAACGAGGGCCAGGCCGCCTTCTACCGGCAGGTGGCCCAGCAGCACGACCGGTACACGGACGAGTTCGCCGCGCAGCTCGGCGACGTGCGTTGCCCGGTGTCGATCCTGTGGGGCGAGCAGGACCGCTGGATCCCCGTCGAACGGGCCCAGCAGCTCGCAGCTGCGATCCCGGGCGCGCGCCTGTCTGTCGTCCCCGAGGCCGGCCACCTCCTGCAGGAGGACGCGCCGGAGGCCGTCCTTGCCGGCGTGTTGTCTCACATCGGCACAGCCGGCACGCCCGGCGTGGCACAAGATGATGCCCAGTCCGACGTGTAGCCCGGAGGTCCGATGCCCACCACTCTCGACCGCCAGCTGACCACCAACGCATGGATGCACTACGCGCTGCTGCGCATCCGCGAGCTGGTCGACAAGCCGCGCGCGGAGATGACCGACGCCGAGCTCGCCGTCTACGCGCTGGCGACCAACGCGCTCACCGGCGGCGAGCCCGTCATCCCGCTGGTCGACGGGCGCAGGGCGCGGCTGTGCCGGGTGTGCGGCGAGCAGTGGGGTCTGCGCGACCGGGCCGCGCACCGCGCGGGCTGCCCGGTCACCGGCTGAGCCGGCGCAGCTCAGAAGCCCGCGGTGGCCGCACCATCCCCCAGGAGCACGAACGCGTCGTCCGCCTCGGCGAGCGCCTCGCTGTAGACGTCGTCGGCGCGGCGCCCTCCGATGAGCCGGCCCCAGTTGGCGCGAGCGAGGGACTGGTGCACCGCGACGACCTGCACCGCGACGAGCCGCGGCCGCGCACCCGGAGCATCGGGTACAGCCTCGGCGAACGCCGTGGCCAGCTCCTCGACGTCGCGCGCCCCGATCTCGGCGAGCCGTGCGACCAGCGCCGGCGTCTCGAACACGAGCCGGTGGAACGCGAGCACCTGCGGGTCGTCGCAGAGTCCGGTGACGGGGTCGCGCCGCTTCAGCCCTTCGCGGAAGTGCCGCCGCACGGCCGCGAGCGGACGTTCGCCGGCCGGCCGGGCGCGCACGACGCGGGCGTGCTCGCCGATGTGATCGGCGAACCGGTGCACGACGAGGTCTTCCTTGGTGGGGAAGTAGCGGAACAGCGTCGGCTTCGACACCTCGACCGCGGCGGCGACGTCGGCCGTCGAGACCTGGTCGAAGCCGCGGGACAGGAACATCCCGATCGCCGTGTCCGCGATCGCCTGCCGCGTGCGCTCCTTCTTGCGTTCCCTCAGTCCGACCACCGAGCGATCATATCACTCGGTCATTTTCGTTACTGAGTTGCATTTGCGACCGGGGTTGGCGTTCCCTGAACGCCATGACAACCGTTCTGATCGTGGGATCCGGCCCGACCGGGCTGACACTCGCCTGCGACCTCGCCCGTCGCGGCGTCGCCGTCCGGGTCGTCGAGAAGACCTCCGAGTTCCCGCGCACCTCGCGGGCCAAAGGTCCCAACCAGCGCAGCCTCGAGGTGCTGGAGGACATCGGCGTGACCGACCGGATCGCCGCCACCGGGCGCGCCGGCATCGTGATGCGCAAGTACTGGAACGGCGAGCACGCCGGCGACACCGACCCGTTCGCCGGCTCCGTGCCGACTCCGGACGCCCCGTACGACCGCTCCTACCTGATCGCGCAGTGGGAGCTGGAAGCGATCCTGCGCGACCGCCTGCTCACCTACGGCGTGTCCGTCGAGCTTGGTGTCGAGCTCACAGGATTCACCCAGGACGATGCCGGCGTCACGGCCGAGCTGGCAGACGGCGGCCGGATCCAGGCCTCCTACCTGGTGGGATGCGACGGCGCGCGCAGCACCGTGCGCAAGCTGATCGGCGGCAGCCTCACCGGCACGACCAACGAGGAACAGGTGATGGTCTGCGGTGACGTCGAGGCCGACGGACTCGACCGCGACGTCTGGCACCAGTGGTTCGACGAGACGGGCGGCGTGATGCTGTGCCCGATCCCCAACACGCGTTCGGGGTGGTGGTTCCAGTCCGGGCCCGAGCGCACCGAGAACGGCAGTCCCGTCGAGCCGTCGCTGGAGAGCTTCCAGCGGTTGTTCGCCAGGCACACGCGGATGCCCGGGCACACGATCAGCACGGCGACGCTGCTCTCGACCTACCGCGTCAACGTGCGGATGGTCGACCGCTACCGCAACGGACGGGTGTTCCTGGCCGGCGACGCTGCGCACGTCCATCCGATCGCCGGCGGGCTCGGCATGAACACGGGCATCCAGGACGCGGCCAACCTGGGCTGGAAGCTGGGGATGGTGGCGATGGGGCAGGCCGGCGAGGCGCTGCTCGACACGTACGAGGAGGAGCGACTGCCCGTCGCGGCGAACGCGCTGGAGATCACCTCGGAGCGGCTGCGAGCCGCGCTGGAGTCGGTCAGCAGACCCGGCGGCGGCCTGGAGGTGGTGGTCACGAAGGACACCAGCAACCTCGGCATCGCCTACGGGTGGAGCTCGCTGTCCGTCCACAGCGGCGACGGGCAGCTCGCGGCCGGCGACCGCGCCCCCGACGCGCCCTGCCACGATGCGGCCGGCACCCCGGTGCGCCTGTTCGAGGTGTTCGCCGGCCCGCACTTCACGCTGCTGGCCTTCGGCACCGCGGTTGCGCCGTCGACGGATGAAACCGTCCACGTCTGCCGCATCGGACCCGACGGCCTCGTCGACACCGACGGCCACGCGCGCCGGGCGTACGGCGTCACCGGCGACGCGCTGGTGCTCGTCCGGCCGGACAACCACATCGCGCTGATCGCCTCGGACCCCGGCGAGGTCACGGCCTACCTGGACGCACTCACTGCCATCGGTACGTGAACGTGTAGGTGTGCTCGCCGTCGTCGGCCTTGGCGATGGCGAGCTCGCCGCCGATGCCCGCGAGCTCGCCCGTGCCGGAGTCCGGCACCACCGCGACGCTGAACGTGCCGCCCCGGGACGATCCGACGGCCGAGTGCTGCAGCACGAACGTGCCCACCCGGCCGTCGACGGTGGCGCTGACGAGCTCGATGCCGACGTAGGCGGCCGAGCCCTCACGGGCGAGCGCCTGCAGCAGGCGGGTGGTGCTGGTGCCGGCGATCCCGCCCTCGAACGTCTTGGCGTTGGACACTGCCACGAGTCGCACCCCGCCCTCGTCGGAGTAGGTCTCCTCGTCCCAGGCGGTGAGGTCGAAACGGCCGGTGACCGTGGTGTCGATCGCGGTGCTCATGCCTCCATCGTCGACACCGCCGCGGCACGCGGATTGGACTTTCGCGACACCTGCACCGCGGCCCTGCGCAGCATCGACCGCACGACCAGTGGGTGCACGAGCCTGACCAGGCCGAAGTAGGCCCGTCCGCGCAGGTTGTTCAGCTGCACGACGGTGCTGAGGACGACGCGCTCGGGCTCGGTGCGCACCACGGCCCGGAAGTCGAGGTGGCCCGAGTCGCTGCCGAGCAGCACCTCGTCGGCGTCCCGGGCGAGTACGGCGAAGGACTCCGCGCTGCCGCGCTCGATGCCGACGAGCCCGACGAGCGCCTGACGCAGGCCCATCAGCGCCGCCACCCAGGCCGGCGGCGAGTGGAAGATCGCGTCGGCCCACGCCTGCGGATCGGCCGGGGTCTCCCGGCGGCGCTCCACGGCGAACGCGTCGGAGAAGTCGATGCGCGGCAGCGCGCCGGCGGCGAGGCCGTCGAGCCGGACGTCGGCGACCTGTGCGCGCGGGCGCGCGATCCAGCGCAGCAGGCGCGCGTGGGCCGACAGCCCGGCCGGTCGAGCAGGTGCGGAACCGGTGGCCGCGGCCAACCGGTCGAGCAGCTCCTCCAGCACGGCGTCGTGGGCGGGCCGGATGCCGACCATCCAGGCCAGCCACATCACGGGCGTGGCGTCCGCGTCGACCACGTGCCGCACGAGCGATCGCCCGTCGTCGGACGGCGTGACGGTGAACGCGTGCGTGCCGGTGATGCCCATGCCCGCCGGGAAGCTCCACTCCAGCAGCCGGCCCGGCTCGTAGGCGCTGATGACCCCGTGGGTGCCACGCGCCCCGACGACGATGCCGTCCGCGTACCGCATCGGCGGCCAGCTCGGCGGGTACAGCGGGTCGTCGGGCTGGCCGAGCCTCGCCAGCAGCGGCCCGATCTCCGCGGGCCCACCGGTCACGATCCGTTCGTGGACGTTGTCGATCCGCATGATCTCCCCTTCCATACGCATCCGTACGGTCAATCCATACGGTAGCGTACGGAAGTGCCTCCACGACAGCGCCTCAGCGCATCGGACTGGACCGCCGCCGCGCTCGACGCGCTGGCCGAGGGCGGGCTCGCGGCCGTCGCCGTCGAACCGCTGGCCACGCGGCTCGGCGCCACGAAGGGCAGCTTCTACTGGCACTTCACCAACCGGGACGCGCTGCTCACGGCCGTCCTCGAACGGTGGGAACGCACCGACACCGAGGACGTCATCGCCTACGTGGAAGCGGAGCCGGCCGGACCGGCCAGGCTCCGCGCGCTGATCGCCGGCGCGGTCGGCACCCGCACCGGGGAGTCCGCACGCGTGGAGCTGGCCCTGCAGGCCACCGCAGGCCATCCGCTCGTCGCGCCGGTGCTGGCGCGGGTCACCCGGCGGCGCATGGAGTACCTGGCCGCGCAGTTCGGCGAGATGGGATTCCCACCCGACGAGGCAGGCCGCCGCGGCCAGCTCGCCTACACCAGCTACCTCGGGCTCGCCCAGCTCGCCCACGCCACTCCGGCGGAGGCCGACCTCTCGGCCGCCTACCTCGACACGATGCTCAGGACCCTGATCGCTTCCGGGTGACGCGCGCGAGGTAGTCGGCGATCCAGCCGTCCGTGGCGCGCCGACGCCAGAGCTCGGTCGTGTGCTCGTCGCCCTCGCCGCGATCCATGATCTCCAGCGCGGGCCGGCGCAGCTGGGCCTTCGTGGCCGCGAAGGTGTCGGCCGGGATCTCCGCCACGGTCGCGGCGGCGAT
This sequence comes from uncultured Actinomycetota bacterium, assembly GCA_963727745.1. Classification (GTDB taxonomy): domain Bacteria; phylum Actinomycetota; class Actinomycetes; order Mycobacteriales; family Pseudonocardiaceae; genus Pseudonocardia. The sequence goes on along the minus strand of CAVSHL010000013.1, from coordinate 275,555 downwards.
GGCGACGGCCCGTTCCAGCAACGCCTCCGGCGCCACGACCTCGTCGACGAGCCCGAACTCGCGCGCCGCCGCCGGTTCGTGGGCCTGCGCGCCCATCACCAGCCGCCGGGCCACGACCGGCCCCACCGCGTGCACCATCACCTGCATCGGGACCTGCGGGAACGGCACCCCGACCTTGATCTCGGGGACGCCGATGCGGCCGCGCCCGTCGGCCATCAGCACGGCGTCGGCGCAGGCCGCGAGCACGCACCCACCGGCGATGGCGTGCCCGTTCACGGCGGCGACGACCGGCTTGCCGAGCGTGAAGACGGCTCGGAACGCTGCGCCCAGCGCCGGGATAAACTCGTCGACGTACGCGGCGCCACCGTCGACGATGCGGCGCAGGTCGACGCCCGCGGAGAACGCCGATCCCGTACCGGTGAGCACGACGGCCTTCGCCGGGTCGTCGGCGAGCGCCGTGAAGGTCTCGGCGATCGCAGTGCAGAGCTCGAGGTCCATCGCACTGACCGGCCCGTGTTCCAGCCGCACGACCTCGATGCCGTCCACCCGCTCGCGTTCGATCATGAGACGAGACGGTACAAGTTCATCGACGCGTGGCAAGGTACGCATAACTCGTCGAGGAGGAATGGCCGATGCCGCAGCAGGTCCGTGGAGTCGTCGCAGCCGGCAGGGGAAAGCCGGTGACCGTCGAGACGATCACCATCCCCGATCCCGGTCCGGGCGAGGCGGTCGTCGCCGTTCAGGCCTGCGGGGTCTGCCACACCGACCTGCACTACCGCGAGGGCGGCATCAACGACGAGTTCCCGTTCCTGCTCGGTCACGAGGCCGCCGGGATCGTCGAGGCGGTCGGTGAGGGCGTCACCGACATCGCGGCCGGCGACTTCGTCATCCTCAACTGGCGCGCCGTCGACGGCACCTGCCGGGCGTGTCGCCGCGGCGAGCCCTGGTACTGCTTCTCGACGCACAACGCCGCGCAGAAGATGACACTGGAGTCGGGCCAGGAGCTCTCCCCCGCCCTTGGGATAGGCGCGTTCGTGGAGAAAACGCTGGTGCACTCCGGGCAGTGCACCAAGGTCGACCCGGCGGTCAAGCCCGAGGTGGCCGGCCTGCTTGGCTGCGGTGTGATGGCCGGCATCGGTGCCGCCATGAACACCGGTGGCGTCCGCCGCGGCGACTCGGTCGCGGTCATCGGCTGCGGCGGCGTGGGCAACGCCGCGATCGCCGGCGCCAAGCTCGCCGGCGCCACCACGATCATCGCCGTCGACATCGACCCGCGGAAGCTGGACTGGGCCAAGGAGTTCGGCGCCACCCACACCGTCAACGGCCGCGACGGCGACGTCGTCGAGGCCGTGCAGGCACTGACCGACGGCAACGGCGCCAACGTCGTCATCGACGCCGTCGGACGCCCGGAGACCTTCAAGCAGGCCTTCTACGCCCGCGACCTCGCCGGCACCGCGGTGCTGGTCGGCGTGCCCACCCCGGACATGACCCTGGACCTCCCGCTGATCGACGTGTTCGGCCGCGGCGGTGCCACCAAGTCCAGCTGGTACGGCGACTGCCTGCCCACCCGCGACTTCCCCATGCTCGTCGACCTGCACCTGCAGGGCCGGCTGCCGCTGGAGAAGTTCGTCTCCGAGACCATCGCGCTCGACGGCGTCGAGGAGGCGTTCCACAAGATGGAGCGCGGCGAGGTGCTGCGGTCGGTGGTCCTGTTCTGATGGGTGGGATCGACCATCTCGTCACGTCCGGCACGTTCTCCCTCGACGGCGGCACCTGGGACGTCGACAACAACGTCTGGATCGTCGGCGACGAGCGCGAGGTGCTCGTGATCGACGCCGCCCACGACGCCGATGCGATCGCGGCGGCCGTCGGCGACCGTCGGGTGGTGGCCGTGGTGTGCACCCACGCCCACGACGACCACGTCAACCAGGCGCCGGCGCTGGCCGACCGGTTCTCCGCGCCGATCCTGCTCAACCCGGACGAGGCCGTCCTCTGGGACATGACCTGGCCCGACCGCAAACCCGACGGCGAGATCCCCGCCGTGCTCACCGCGGGCGGGATCGAGCTGCGGGCGCTCACGACGCCGGGGCACTCCCCCGGCTCGACCTGCCTCTACGCACCCGAGCTGGGCACGCTGTTCAGCGGCGACACGCTGTTCCAGGGCGGCCCCGGCGCGACCGGGCGGTCGTACTCGTCGTTCGACACGATCGTCGACTCGATCCGCTCGACGCTGCTCACACTGCCCGGGGAGACGACCGTCCGCACCGGGCACGGCGACTCCACGAGCATCGGGGCGGAGGCACCGCACCTGGACGAGTGGCTCGCGCGCGGCCACTGAGCGGCGTCGCACTCACGTCGGGGAGGCCGAATATCCAGGGACCTGACCATCCCGCAGCTTGGGTGAACAGCGACGAGGACCGCACGATGCCCGTGAGTTGCTGACACGGATCGCGCGGGCGATCCGACGCTGAGGCCGCCCCGTCAGCGTCTCGACGCCGCGAACGCGGTTCCACCCGTCGCGCCCGCTGTGGACCGCGCGGGCAGTGAACGACAGGAATGCCACCGTTATGCTAGATCCACACGTCATGGTCGACGTCGACGAGCTTCCGACCATCGATGAAGAACGCATCCTGACCTTGTTGGGCGCCGGCACGAGCATCGGGATCACGAGGGACGGCGTCCACGTCGCCAACCTCGTGCCGGCCACAGATGCAGACGTCGAGTAGGGCCTCTCGATCCACGCGAGCTGGGCCTGCGGCTGGCCTCACACCCTGACGACGATCTTCCCGACCACGCGGTCGTGCTCCATGTCGTCGTGCGCGCGGCGGATGTCGTCGAACGCGTAGACCGTCGGCTCGGCGATGTGGAAGGTGCCGTCGGCGATGCCGTCGAGGACGCCCTGCAGCGCGTCGGCCGGCAGGTCGGAGGCGTCGCCGCCGTACGCGGTGAGCCGCACCCCGCTGGGCAGGTAGCCGATCGGGTAGAAGTCCGGGACGATCCAGGCGTTGGACAGGAGCCCGGAGAAGCAGACCGTGCCGTGCACGCGGACGGCGCGCAGGGTGTCGGGCAGCGTCGGCGTGCCGACGAGCTCCAGCGCCGCGTCCACGCCGTCGGGCACGATCGCGCGCACCTGCGTCGCCAGCTCCCCGTCGTCGACGAGCGGGTGGTCGACGCCCAGCTCGGCGAGCGCGGCGAGCCGGTCGGCGCGACGCGTGGTGGCGAGCACCGTGGCACCCGTCCGCTTCGCGAGGGCGATCGCGGCCGTCCCGACCGAGGACGTGCCGCCGCGCACCAGTAGCGTCTGGCCCTTCTGCAGGTCGAGCCCGACGGTGAGCGAGCCGTACGCGGTCTGCAGGGTCTCGGGCAGCGCGGCGATCCGCTCCCAGGGCAGCTCGGAGCGGAACGGCACCACCTGAGCGGCCGGCACCAGCGTGTACTGCGCGTACCCGCCGTCGTAGGTGCGGCCCATCCCGCCCATCATCGCGGCCACCTGCTGGCCTTCGGCGAACTCGCCGCCGGGCGCCGCAACCACCACGCCGGTGGCCTCGATGCCGGGCACGCGGGGGAACGTGACGCCTTCGGCGAGCCCGAGCCGAGTGTGCAGCTCCGAGCGGTTCAGCCCGAACGCCCGCACCTCGATCAGCACCCACCCGGGCCGCGGCTGCGGCACCGGCAGCGACCGGATCTCCAGGTTCTCGACTGGTCCGGGTCCGGTCAGGACCACCGCGCGCATCTCGGCCATGCGGGCGCAAACGTCCCGCGGACCGGAGCCCATTCCGTCTCGAGCATCGACTCGGGCCCTGCCGGGCGGGCGGGGATCCGTGAGCGGACGCGTGGGAGGATCCCCCCTTGGGCCCGAAACGGCCAACCACATGGGGGTCATCCGATGCGAAAGACATTCCTGCTCGCTGCCTTCACGGCGGCAGCGCTGGCGCTGGCGGGCTGTGGGGGCAGCACGACCGGCACCGCGGCACCTGCGCCTGCCGCGCCGGCTCCGGTCGCGCAGATCACGAACATCGGCGAGCTCTCCGACGCGATCGCGAAGTCGACGCAGGGCAAGAACAGCGCGTCCATGGACATGAACATCGGCTTCGCCGGCCAGGCGATCACCGGGACGGGCGCGTACTCGATCAACGGGCCCGACGTGAAGATGCAGATCACGATGACCATCCCGGAGCTGGGCCCGATGGAGATGCGGCTCGTCGACCGCGTCATGTACATCAAGAGCGCCAGGTCCGGCCCGAAGTGGCTGAAGGCGCCCATCGACCCGAACAACCCGCAGACCGCCGAGTTCGCGAAGATCATCGATCAGGTCGACGTCTCCAAGCAGTTCGAGCAGTTCAAGACGGTCGGCACGCTCAAGGGCAAGGCCGAGGAACCGGTCGACGGCACCCCGGCGACGCGCTACGACATCGGCGTCGACGTGGCGAAGGCGCTGGCGTCGGCACCGAACGCCGAGACCAAGGCCCAGCTCGAGCCGCTGCAGCAGGCCGGGGTGCAGAACCTCGACATGCAGCTGTGGGCCGACCAGGCGAACCTGCCGGTCCAGTTCAAGACGGCGTTCTCCGCGCAGGGTCAGCAGATCACCGCCTCGGTGAAGCTCAAGAACTGGGGCGCGCCGGTCACCGTCACGGCCCCACCGGCCGACCAGACCACCGATCTCCCCAAGTAGTGGCGCCTGGCCGGACGCGCTGTTCCCCGCCGATCCCTACCCGGGCTCGACACCGAGCAGCTCGTTCGTCCACGTCGCAGGACACTGCCACCCGCTGCGGCCCGGCCCGATCGGCTGGGCCGTGGCGGGTGTTGCGCTGGACACCTGGCTCGCCGAACACGCGGCCGCGCCCGTCCGGGACCGGATCCCGCTGCTGACCTACGGGTCCAACCGCTGCCCGTCCAAGATCACGTGGTTGCGGGCGGTCCACGGGCTCGGCGCCGATCCGGTCGTCGTGCTGCAGGCTCGCACGACGGGCGTCGCGGCCGTCTGGGCCTCCGGGTTGCGCCGCCGCGACGGGCAGCGGCCGGCGGTGCTCGCCGCCGCGCCCGGCACCGTCGAGGAGCACGCCGTCTGGCTCGCCACCCCGGAGCAGATCGCGGCGCTCGACCGCTGCGAGGGCCGGGGTGACCGCTACCGGCTCGCCCGGCTCGACACCGGCCAGGTCCACACCGAGGACGGCGCGCTGATCGAGCGGCCGTGGTGCTACCTCGGGCGCTCCGAGATCCGCCGTCCCCTCCTCGTCGACGGGCACCACGTGCGCTGCGCCGACGTCGCGCAGGCTGCGGCCGCCGAGATGGTCGGTGAGCCGGCCGGCGGCGACGGACTGGCCGCCACCACGGAGACCGGCGCGCCGGAACCGGCCGACTGGCCCGCCGCCCTGTTCACCTACGGGCTGCTGCAGCCCGGGCAGCCGTCGTGGAAGCTCGTGGCCCCGCACGCCGTCGGGCAGCCCGCGCCCGCCACTGTCGCCGGCGCGGTGCTCGACACCGGTCTCGGCTATCCCGCTTGGCTGCCCGACCGCCCAGGCACCACCCCCGGCGCCGTCGTGCCGCTGCGCGATCCCGCCGGTCTCTGGCCCGTCCTCGACGAGTACGAGGGGCCGGATTACGAGCGCCTCCGCGTAGTCGTCGACGGGCGGGTGTGCTGGGCGTACGCGTGGCGCGCGCCGACCGACGGGTTCCGACCGTTGCCGGACGGCTGGCGCAGCCGGTCCCGAACCTGACCGTCAAGCAGCCTCGACCAGGTTGAACACGGTGCGTGTGGGTGCACCGCCGAAGAGGAAGCCGATCACCACCGCTGCCATGGCCTCGAGGTGCCGCGCGCGGTGAAGCGGCCCCACATCGCGCGGCTCGCACCCGATGTCGCGCACGAGCTCTGCCACTACGTCCTTCCCGGCGGGGTCGTCGCCGGCGATCGGGACGACCAGCGGTCGGCCGTCGAAGTGCGGTGGTTCCATCGCCCACACGTCGACGTGGCACTGGTTGAAGGCCTTGACCACCCTGCTGCCGGGCGCGAGCCGGGCGAGCTGCTCGGCCAGCGACACTTCTCCCGTGGTGAGGGTGAAGCTGCCCGTCTCCACCGGGTTGTTGCAGTCGATCAGGGTGCGCCCGGCGAGCGACCCGTCCGCGGCCCCGGCTTCCAGCAGCGCTGGGATCACGCCGGTCGGCCAGATCGCGAGGAGGGCGGCCTCGCCGTACACCGCGGCGTCACGCAGGGTGCCGCTCGGAACGTCCGGGCCGAGCCGCGCGGCGAGCGCCCTGCCACGTTCGGCGTCACGGGCGCCGATCATGACCTCGTGCCCCGCGGCGATCCAACGGGCGGCCAGTACCGCCGCCATGTTGCCCGCACCGATGATGCCGATCTTCATCGTGACTCCTCCCGGCCCGGGTGAGTGCCCGTTGCCAGCTACGAGGATGCAGATCCGTGGGGAACCACCCGGTGCCCTACGCAGCACCTTCCGCCGCCGCAACGACCTGTTCGCCGTGCTGCTCGGCCCAGCGAGCCAGCACGGTGACCGGCTCGAGCAGGCTCTCGCCGAGGCCGGTGAGCGCGTACTCGGCGCCAGGAGGTGCCGACGGGATCGCCCGCCGCCGGACCAGCCCGCTGCCCTCGAGGCGACGCAGCGTCTGCGTCAGCACCTTCTTCGAGACTCCGCCGATGCGTTCCAGGAGCTCCCCGTATCGCAGCGGACCCTCGCGAAGGGCGAACACCACGACGACGGACCAGGTGCCCGCGATCAGGTCGAGCGTGGTGCGGGCCGGGCAGTCGGCCAGGAATACGTCCGTGTCCACCGCATCAGTCTCACAGGGGGCGTGGACGCATGGGGATCAGTGCGCCACGGCGCATCGTGAGTTACCCGCGGCCGCACCACACCCGGACCGCCACGCAACAAGATCACGAAATCCGGCTGGAGCGCTAAGCAGCGGCCGACTGCGCGGTCACCCCGCTCGCTCCCGGCAGTGGCTTGCGGGCGCTCTCCCGCAGCACCAGGACGGCGCCGAGGGAGATGAGCGACGCAACGGCGATGTAGATGCCCGGCATCGCGTTGTTGCCCGTCGACGTGACCAGCCACGCGAGGATCGCGGGAGCGGTGCCGCCGAAGAGCGACGTCGAGATGTTGTAGCCGACGGAGAAGCCGGCGTAGCGCGTGTCCGTGTCGAACAGCGCCGGCAATGTGGCCGACATCGTGCCGAGGAGCAGCACGAGCAGCAGCCCGAGGATGAGCAGGCCGCCGATCGTGCCGCCGACAGTGTCGGTGTCGAGCAGCAGGAACGCCGGGTAGCCGAGCAATATGAACCCGATGCAGGCGGTGAGGATCAGCGGCTTCCGCCCGATGCGGTCGGAGAGCGCACCGATCGGGATGATCACGATCATGATCACGAGCATCATGCCGAGGATGGCCAGCAGCGCCGGCGTCGCCGGGATCTTGATCGTCGTCTGCAGGTAGTCCGGCATGTAGAACAGCACCGTGTAGACGGCGACGTTGTAGAACAGCACCAGACCCATGCACACCAGGACCGGGCGCCAGTGCTTGACGAAGACGTCCCGCAGCGGCGATTCCGAGCGAGCGTTCTGCTCCTCCATCTCGCGGAACGCCGGGGTGTCCTCGAGCTTGGAGCGCAGCCACAACCCGATCAGCCCGAGCGGACCGGCGATGAAGAACGGGATCCGCCAGCCCCACTCGTTCATCACGGCCTCGGGCAGGGTGAGCTGCAGGGTCGTGACGAGACCGGCGGCGAGCACGAACCCGCCGGTGGTGCCGAACTCCAGGAACGAGCAGTAGAAGCCGCGGCGCTTGTCGGGGGCGTACTCGGCGATGAACGCGGCGGCGCCGCCGTACTCCCCGCCGGTCGCGAAGCCCTGCACCAGCCGGGTCAGCACCAGCAGCGCCGGCGCCCACCAGCCGACGGCGGCGAACGTCGGCAGGCAGCCGAGCACGAAGCTGGCCGCCGACATCGTCACGATGGTCATCGCCAGCACCCGCTTGCGACCGATCCGGTCGCCGAGCGGGCCCAGCACGAGGCCACCGAGAGGCCGTACGAGGAACGCGATCGCGAACGTGGCGAGGACCAGGAAGTTGTTGTTCTGGCCGCCCGGCGGGAACAGCGCGAGCCCGATCTGGATCGTCACGTAGCTGTAGATGCCGTAGTCGAACCACTCGACGAGGTTGCCCATCGCGGCAGCACCGACCGCTTTGCGGACGGTGCGCTCGTCGACCTCGGTCGTTTTCGTCGTCATCTCAGGCCCCCCTTGCGGCGTGACGACGCTAGAACCGGAGCCCTGACCCGGCAACTTGGAGCAACGCCAGGAGGCCGCCGGCCCGGCACCGCGGCCCTCAGAAGAAGTACTTGCCACCCTCCTTGCGGACCGCCGAGTAGTACACCTGAGCGGCCCCGACACATTCAGAGCGAGGAGACTCACCGTTGCGGTTCATCAGACCGGACTTCGTCTTGCAGATCCGGTTCATCTCGTCCATGAACCTGTCGTCGATCCATTTCCGGGTGGATTCGTCTGCGCTCAGTCGCAACCCATGGCCGCCGAAGTTTCGATATCCGAAGTCGTGGATCTTGCAAGCGGGGCCGAACGTCTTCGGATACGGGTCCGCCACGACCGGGCTGCTGCATCCATCGGTGCTCCAGTCGAACGGAGCACCGCGGACCGCCTCGGCGAACTGCTCGTATCCCAACTCCATGATGGCGCGCGCCCGGTTCAGCTCCGACGGCTGATCAGCGTCCGCCACACCATTGGTGACCATCGCAGCGATCGCCCCGGATACGGCTGCCACCCCGACGAGTTTCCATGTCCACACGATTCTCATGCCTCCCCCGCATCGTCGCGTGGACGATACGACGAGGATGTCGTTCCCCGTGGCGGATCGGCAGAACTCGTGCCCGTCAGTTGAGGTGCGCCAGCAACGCCCTCGCCCGCAGTTCCAGCGCGACGCGGTGCTCCTCGGGCAGCTCCCGCGGAGCGGAACGCAGCAGCGCCGCTCCCTCGTTCCAGCGGGCCTGCGCGCCCAGCGCCTCCGCGAGCTCGACGAGGTGGGTGAGATCGGCGGCGGGCAGCGCGAGCCGCATCCGCAGCACCCACTCGAGGTCGGCGGGTCGGCGCCGGGAGCGGTAGCTGCCGCGCAGGTTCTCCAGCATCCTGACCAGGATCGCGGCGGTCGGGACGGGCGCGAGGAACTCCGGTTCGAACACGCCCTCCCCGCCGAGGTCGCGCCAGCGCTGCTCGCAGCCCGCGGCGTCCAGCTCGGCGCCGCCGGCGAACACGTCGAGGTAGCGACCGGTGCCGGGCACACCGACGAGGAAGTGGCTCGGCATCCCGACGCCGTCGAGCGCGATGCCGGCGCGGCGACCCACCTCGATCATGACGACGGCGAGCGAGATCGGGATGCCCAGGCCCCGGCCGAGCACGTGCGGGATCAGGGAGTTGCGCGGATCGGTGTAGTCGGCGGCGTTGCCGGACAGGCCGATGTCGACGAACAACCGCCTGCGCAGCGCGTCCAGGTCCGCGACGCCGTCGGCGAGGCCGTCGAGGGCACGCAGCCAGCGCTCGACGTCGGTGTCGGGCTCGGCGGCCGCGGCCATCAGGAGCGCGCACCGATCGAGCGGCGGCTCATCGCCCCGCACGATCTCGGCGAACTCCTCGACGGCGTCCATCACCCCATGATTGCGCTACGCGCCGGCGGCGGCGACCTGCGCGGCGTGCAGCCCGCCGATCCGGTACAGGCGGGCCGCGTTGCCGCCGAGCACTGCGCGCACCGAGGCGGTGTCCCAGCGGGGGTAGCGGTGGATCAGCTCCGGCGGGAACCGGTAGGAGGCGAGCTCGCGCACGAGCCGGGCGGGGCGCACCATCGGGTAGCCGCTGCCGAACAGCAGCCGTTGCGCCCCGAACGCCCGCAGCAGCCCGCCGAACGCGTGCGCGAAGTCCATCGAGCCCATCCACGGCAGGATCTCGGTGAGCAGCACCGACACGTTGGGCAGATCGGCCAGCGCGCACAGCTGCTGGCCGGGCAGGCAGCCCGCCCCGAGCACGAACGACACCTCGGGCAGCTCCTGCGCCAGTGCGCGCAGCTGCGCCGGATCGAACCCTGGTGGCGCGATCCGCTCGGCGGCCTTGCGGACCGGCAGCATCGACCCGGACTGCAGCGGCTCCGCCCAGCTCGGGACGTGCGGCCGGCGACGCGCGGGCCGGCGGGTGTCGGGTTCCTCCCGCCGCCACGGGGCCGGCCGGGTGGACGGCCCCACCCCTACGTGGACGACGTCGGCGCCCGCCTCCGCGCACCGGGCCAGCACCCTGCGGAGCCACGGCTCCCCCAGGCGCAACCGACCCGTCGGACGGCGCTGCTCGCACAGCGTGATGCCGCGCAGGTCGTGCCGGCGCACCCGCGGGACGAGCCCGCGAGCGCCCGGCTGACCGACGTCGGGATCCAGCTCACCGGACAGGACGAACCGGTCCGGCATCCACTCGGCCATCTCGGCGTGCCACTCGAGCGGGCTGAAGCCCAGCACGAACAGCTCACCGAGCACCACCGGCTGCAGCACCGCGCGATCGACGAACCCGTTGTCGAACACGTCGCGCAGCAGGCTCTCCTCCGAGACCCGCTCCGCCTGGTGCCGCGGCACCCCCACCCCGTCGAGCTCGCGGTGGCGGCGCAGCAGATCGGTGGCGTACAGCTCCCCGTCGGGGATGGCCTGGTTGTGCGGGCTGGCATCCCACACGTGCACCTGACCGTCGACGACGCGGAAGGTCTCGCCGCGGTAGGTGAACACGATCTGATCTCCTTTTAGCCCATCGACGGGCCGAGGCCCAGCGATTGCGGGGTGCTGGAATCGGGCGACGGCTGCGGGATGCCCTCGTCGAGCGGGCCGAAGTCCGTCATCAGGGCCTTGTTCCACGGGGTGACCTCTTCGGCCACCAGCGAGTTCGTGGTGAGGATCAGCCCGGCCACCGACGCGCCGTTCTGCAGCGCGGACCGCACGACCCGCAGCGGGTCGATGATGCCCATCTCGACCATGTCGCCGTAGCGGCCCTCGAGCGCGTCGAAGCCGTGGTCGACGCCGAGCGCGCCCACCTGCTTGACGACGTCGTCACCGTCGTAGCCCGCGTTGGAGGCGATGAGGTGCACCGGCTCGGTGAGCGATGTCCGCACGATCTCCACGCCGATTCGGTAGTCGCCGGTGACGTCGAGCGCGTCGAGCGCGGACTCGGCGTGCAGGAGCGCTGCACCACCGCCTGCGACGATGCCCTCGGCCATCGCGGCCCGGGTGGCCTGCAGGGAGTCGTCCACGCGGTGGCGGATCTCCTTGAGCTCGGCGTTGGTCGGCGCGCCGACCATGATGATCGCCGCCTTGCCGGACAGTCGCGCGATGCGGTCGTTGAGCCAGTCCTCGTCGGTGCCGATGGTCGCCCGGTGCATCTCGGCCCGCAGTTGGGACAGTCGCCGCTCGAGCGCGTCCGTCTCGCCGCCGCCGCCGATGATCACGGTCGACTCGTTGGTGGCGCGGACCTGGCGGGCCCGGCCGAGGTGCTCGGCGGTCATCTGCTCCAGCGCGAACGACGACGCCTTCGAGTGGACCTTGCCGCCGCACAGGGCCGCCATGTCCTCCAGGAGGTGCACGCGCTTCTCACCGAAGCCCGGAGCCTGGATCGCGGTGACCTTGAGGTGCCCGTTCACGTGGTTGTGCACGAGCATCTGCAGCGCAGAGCCCTCGACCTTCTCGGCCACGATGACCAGCGGCCGCGGGTCGCGCATGATCTTCTCGAGCACCGGCATCAGCGTGCGGACGTCAGTGATCTTCTCCGCGGAGAACAGGATGTACGGGTCGTCGAGGATGGCCATCATCGAGCCCGGGTCGGTGACCAGGTACGGCGAGACGTAGCCGTTGTCGAACTCGAAGTCCTCGACGAAGTTCACCGTCAGGCCCGGGAACGGGCTGTCGTCGACGGAGATGACGCCCTCGTCGCCGACGGTGTGCAGGGTCTGGGCGACGACGCGCCCGATGGTCTCGTCGTCGTTGGCGGAGATCGCCGCGACCCGGGAGAGGTCCTCCTCGCTCGACACCGGGTGGGCCACCTCGGACAGCCGCTTGACGATGGTGCCGACGGCGAGATCGATCCCGCGCTTGACCAGCACCGGGTTACCGCCCTCGGCGATCGCCTTCATGCCGGCGTGGACCATGGCCTGCGCGATCACGGTGGCGGTGGTGGTGCCGTCGCCGACTGTGTCGTTGGTCTTGACCGCCGCTTCTTTCAGTACCTGGGCGCCCATGTTCTCGAACGGATCCCGCAGGTGGATCTCGCGGGCGATGGTGACGCCGTCGTTCGTGACTTCCGGGGTCCCGGTGATCTTCTCCAGGATGACGTTTCGGCCCTTCGGCCCGAGTGTGCTCTTGACGGCTTCGGCGAGCTGGTCGACGCCGGCCATCAAGAGCCGCCGGGCCTCCTCACCGAATCGAAGTTCCTTAGCCATTAATGGTCCTCCTGGATACATCGAGCTCTACGTTGGTCTGCTGCGCGGGGGCGGAACAACGAGCTCGGGTCGTCGCCCGTGTGTGGCACACAGGCGACGACCCGGCCAGACGTGCTGACTGCTACGAGCTGACCTCGGGCGGGAGCATGTCGCCGATGAACTCGGCCGCTTCCTCGAGGTTTCCGAACATGACGGTCCGGTCGTCCATGTGAATCATTTTTCCGTAGTGCGTGGACATGTTCTCCTCGAACTCGGAGGCGTCGTAGTAGCCTTCCTCCTCGCCGAGCGCCTCGGAGATGTCGGCGTAGACGAAGTCCATCCGGCCGACGCAGTCGACCCGGATCATCGACGGCAGCATCGTGATCGTCACGTTGTCCTGGCGGTCCATGACCTCAGCCACGACCACGCCGACCTGGTTGTTCATCAGCGTGACGCCGGCCTTACCTGAGGCTGTGTTGTCCGCCTTGTACGGGCTCTCGGCCGTCTTGAAACTGGTCACTGCTTCAGCTCCTCGGGCGTGTTCAGGCCGAGATCGGTGCAGATCCCGGCAAACCGGTTCTTCGCCTTGTCCAGGGAGTCCTCGAAACGCGGGGGTTTGGCGTCGGGCTGCGACCACAGCGGCTGCATCTTGCGGGCAGCGTCGAGTGCCAGCGGAACCCACTTCGAGAGCCAGCCCTGCATGAGGCTCTTGTTGTGGTCGGCGAACTCGCGGTCCTCCGTGAGCGGGGCGAAGCAGGCGGTCGTCCAGCGCAGGTCACGCTGGGAGTAGTCGAACTCGCCAGCGCCGATCACCGTGGGCGTCACGAAGTCGCCGTTGGGTGCCGCGGACTGCATGACCAGGTTCGACCGGAACAGCTCGCCGATCAGCGGCTCGAACACGACGTTGGTGGCGAAGACGGATTCGCCCCAGTCGTCGTCGACGGCCGTGAGCGCCTCGCACATGCTCCGCGCGCCCTGCCACTCGACGTCGGAGTTCCACGCCTCGAGGTGCGCGGCACCGTCGAAGCCCTCGATCTCCTCGGTCAGCGTGAGGTTGTACAGCGCGAGGTCCTGCGCGAACCGGATCTTGTGCATGCTGTTCACCACCATGGCGGTGTTGTGCATGTTCGTCGGCCCGGAGCGGTTGCAGGCAGCGAAGACATAGAGCCCGAGGATGTGCTCGATGTGCATCCACGCGCCGACGTTGCGCTCGACGAAGCGGACCCAGTTCGGCGTCCACTGCTCGAAGGCCTTGCCCTGACGGGCGTTCTCGACGTTCTGGTTGACCTGCCGCACAACGTTGGCGTTGTAGCGGTAGAACGTCATCTCCCACTCTTCGTTGGGATCCCGGAACTCGTGCCAGCCGTGCGCGGGCCATTCGAAGTTCTTCGGCAGTCCACCGGATCCCGGACCGCGCACGGGCTCGGGCTTGTCGACGCCCCATGCCTTCAGCTTCGTCCAGGTCAAGGGGTATCCGCTGGACCCGTCGGCGAATCCGTAGATCCAGCCCTGGGAGAGGTAGTGCCGGGGATCCGGCTGCACCTCTACGGTGACGTCCTCGTAGTGGGTCTGCTTGCGCTTGGCTGGCTTGAAGTAGTTGTACCGACGGGCACTGGCGCTCGAGTCGGGAAACTCCTGCGCGCCTGCCTCCGCGTCGGTGAAGACGGGCTTCGGGACACTGCGGTCAGGGCGCTCGGTGGTGGTCATGGGCCGTCCTCGCCTTCTTGTTCACCGGTGGTGGTGAACTTGTCGTAATAGATGTTGTGCTCGTCCACGCCCAATGCGGTCAGCGTTGCGATCGCCGCATCCACCATCGGCGGCGGACCACACACGTAGGCGTCCATTCCCTCCAGACTGTTCTCGCTCTCCTGAACCACATCGGTGATGAGTCCGGTGCGGCCATCCCAGTCATCGCCGGCCACTGGCTCGGAGAGGGCGGGTATGTAGCGGAAATCCGGGAGTTGTTCGCCGAGCTCGGCGAGCTCCTTCTCGAAGCAGAGATCCTTCGCGGTGCGGGCCCCGTAGTAGAACGTTGCCTTCCGCTCCACGCCGCGCTCGGCCATCGACCGCAGCAGTCCGAGCACGGGAGCCATTCCGGCCCCGCCACCCACGAAGATCAGACCGGACGTGCGGTTCTCCCGCAGGGTGAAGGTGCCGAACGGTGCCTCCACCTCGATGCGGTCGCCCACCTGAACGCGCTGGTCGAGGAACTCGGAGAACAGACCGTCCTGGTAGATCTTGATCACGAACTCGAAGATCCCCTCCCGGTTCGGCGGGTTCGCCATCGAGAACGATCGCGACTCGTCGGTGCCGGGAACCATGAAGTCCATGTACTGACCAGGGAAGAACTTGATCTCCGAGGGTTCCACGAGCTGCACCACGAGATGGCGCATGTCGTGGGTGACCGACTCGTTGGAGACGACCTCCACCACGCCCCTCGTGAGCGGGAGCCCGTTGCGGATGATCTCCTCGTCGTACTGCAGGAGCTCGATGACGAGGTCGTTGTACGCGTGCGCCCGGCAGAGGAGGGTGGAACCCTCCTCCTTCTCGTAGTCGGGCAGTGCGAATGTCGAGTACCGCTCCAGGTCGATGTCGTCCATGTCTCCTTCGAGCACGAACGACTTGCAGGCTGCGCACTGCCCTTCCTTGCAGCCGTGCATGAGCTGGACGCCGTTCTCGGCCGCCGCACGCAGGATCGTCTGGTCCTCGTCGACCTCGATCTCGATACCGACAGGTTCGAACCGAACGATGTGCTTTTTACCCATTGACTACTTGTCCTCGTCTACCGTGTTGGTCACCGGGGACCACCTGCGAATCTGTTTCTGAGCACGGTTGAGCAGGGGGAGGGCCCCACAGGGGCCCTCCCCCCTCGCCTGACCCGCGCTCAGGCGTTCAGGCAGCCGACTTGTTCACTCGGCCTTCGGAGCCGGACGTCCCGCCGGGCCCTGACGGACGTAGTCGGCGGCGAACGCGGTGCGCTCGTCGTCGCTCATCTCGTTCAGGATCACGTTGGGGCTTCCCAGCGGCGGGCAGCGCCGCAGGTGGTCCAGCGTCCACATCTTCGACGGGTCGAGGTTCAGATGCGGCTGCGCCGTCATCGTCTTCCCGTCATCGCGGACGAAGCCCATGTCGGAGACGACGTCGGCCCAGTTCCAGCCGTGGTAGAGCGTCTCCCACTCGCGGTGGCCGATCAGTTTGCCCATGTTCGGGGTCTCGCGACCCTGGTACGTGGGCCGGAACGCCTCCGCGTCCGTCCAGCGGCACACCTCGTGGCAGTACGTCCGCCACTGGCCGTCGACCTCGGCCATGACCATGTCCTCACGCACCAGGCACGGGACCATGCAGGTCCAGCAGCGGTGCGGGTAGACGTAGTCGACGTCCTCGAACACGATCGGGTTGTGCCCGTTCGGGGTCGCCAGCCGGCTGTAGTTCTCCCACCACTTGCCGTACTTGTCGTACCAGCCGGGATACTTGTACTCGAACCACTCGAAGTCCTCGTCGGTCATCGCATCGATGCGCCAGTAGTTGGCGAGCCATCCGGTTGCGAAGAACTGCGCCACTTCGTGGACGTAGCCCTTCTCCCAGATCTGCTTCCAGGACTCTTCGACGAGGTCGTGCGGGATGACCAGGCCGTACTTCTCGAGCGGGATGAGGTACGCGCGGTAGTAGTCGTCGTAGATCCAACGGCGCCACATCTCCGCGTAGGACTCGCGGTCCTTGCGGCGGTCCTTCGTGCCGTACTCGATGAAGGTACCGATGGCGGCGTCGACGACGCGGTGGTTGTTCCACCACGCGTAGCGCAGGTCGCGCTCGAGCAGCTGGCGGTTGTCCTCGTCGGACAGGGCCATCAGCAGCGTGGCGTAACCGTTGGAGATGTGGCGCGACTCGTCGGACTGGACCGAGTGGAACACCGTGGGCAGCAGGTAGTCGCCGTTGGCCGCGGCTTCGGCCGGCATGGCCACGAACAGGGTGTTCGTGAATGCCGTCTCGGCGACGATCGTCAGGTAGATGCTGGCCGCGGTGATCGCGTCACCGGTGATGAAGCCCTCGGCGAACTGGCGGCCGATGGTGCCGCAGTAGTCCGAGTGGAAGTTGCGCAGGGTGTTGTTGAACCCTGCCGGGTCGATGTAGTTGTTCATGTACAGGCGCTTCAGGTTCTGCTGGATCGTCGAGTGGCGAACCTCGTCGATCATCTGAATCGCCTGGCCGTTGTGCAGCTCCGGGTTCGGCACCACATGGAACAGCATCGGCATCGACCGCGCCGCCGAGACCTCCGGCAACGGGATGATGCTCAGGAACAGCTTCTGCCATTCCAGCCAACGCTCCTGCACCTGCCGGAACATGTTGCCGCGGATGGCGCCGTCCTGCGCGCCGTAGACCCGGTGGTCCTTCTCCTCCTGCATGGGGAAGTAGGACCGGAGGACCTGCTTGAGCGGGTCCTTCTTGGCCGCCTTGCGGAAGGTGTAGTCGGTTCCGTACTTCATGTACGGCTCGTGGTACTGCGGCTCCCAGGAGAGTTCTTGGATCTTCTGGTGAGCCTTTGCCAAGCTCTGCCGACTCACGTCGTCTCCTCACGTGGTGGTGGGCTGAGGAAGTGCGCGTTCCGCCCTGCGGGCCGTCTCCGATCCTCAGGGGCCGGAGGACGGGAGCGTCTGCTCGTCCCTCGTGTGTGCCCCCTCGCGAGCCGAGCCGTGCGCGGGTGGCGCCGGCCGCTGAGGTGACCCGAGTTCGCCGCATCGGCCCCGGAGCGCGGGCCAGCACCGATGCGGTTCTCTCGTGCTCGGAATCACACCGCCCCGGGTGCCGGGTCGAGGTCTCAATATGAGACGATCCGCGGTCGTCTGCATGCTGTCGGTGAGCTTCCGCAGCAGGTAGCTTCGGTTGCACCACGTTCCGCACAGCGGCGGAACGCGAGTTGCGCCGAGGAGGGCACCGCTTGGGGCGCGTGACCGATGGAGGAGCAGGTGGTCCGGCGATGATGTCGGGCGACCAGTTGGTGCGTGCCCGCACGTCGTTCCTCGTCGACGAGGTAGTCCCCACCGGTGTCGTCCGCGACACGATCCTGGCGTCCTGGGCCCGCTCCCGCGAATGGGAGATCCAGACCGACAACGTCGAGCTCCGCGACGACTGGGACCTCGAGCCCGACTCCCCGTTGACCCGCGCCGCAGCGAGCATCCTCGGCGACATCTCCGACGAGCTGGCCACCGAGCCGGTCAGCGTCATCCTCACCGACGCCGACGGCGTCGTGCTCGACCGGCGCACCGGCGACTCGGCGCTGCGGCAGGCGCTCGACCGGATCTGGCTGGCCCCTGGCTTCAGCTACGCCGAGAAGTTCGTCGGCACCAACGGGATCGGCACGGCACTGGAGGGTCGCGGGCCGGCCGAGGTGTTCGGCCATGAGCACTACGTGGAGCCGCTGGCCCCGTTCGCCTGCGCCGGCGCGCCGATCTGGCATCCCGTCAGCGGCAAGCTGCTCGGTGTCATCGACCTGACCTGCTGGCGACCCGACGCCGGCCGGTTCATGTCGACCACCGTCTCGCGCATCGCCCGTCAGATCGAGGCCGCGCTGCTGGACCAGTCCGGCCCGCGCGAGCTGGCGCTGCTGCACGACTACCTGACCGCGGCCCGGCGGGCCCGCGGCGCTGTCATCGCCGTCGGCCCGGACGTGGTGATGATGAACGACGTCGCGCGCGAGTCGATCAACCCGGCCGACCAGGTCGCACTCATCACGGGCGCCACGGAGGCGCTCACGTCGGGCCGGCGGCTGCTGCTGCTCGACCTGCCCAGCGGCGCCGTCGCGCGGGTGCAGTGCCGGCCCAGCTGGATGGATCGCGGCTCCGCCGGTGGCGTGCTCAACGTGCAGCTGGCCAGGGCCGCTCCCGCGCAGGCCGCCAGGCGCATGGTGCCGTCGCCGATGTCGACGCCGACCGCGGCCGTCGGGTCGAGCCTGCTGTGGTCCAAGTGCTGCCAGGCCGCCGAGCGACACTTCCTCAGCCGCGAGTGGCTGGTGCTGCAGGGCGAGCCGGGTAGCGGCAAGACCACGCTGGCCAAGACGGCGCACCAGATGCGCGCCCCGGCCGCCCACATCCGGGTGCTCGACGCGCGCGACTACAACGCGCGCTGGGTCACCGACCTCGTCGGGGAGCTCGACAACGGGGGCGGCGGCACGCTGATCCTCAACCACCTCGACGAGCTGTGCACCGAGGGCCGGGAGGCGCTCGCCGACGCGCTGGAGCCGCATCGCGAGTCGCCCGACAACGACTGCCCGTGGGTGGTCGCCACCGTCGGGCCGGACGGGCTGCCCGTCGGCGCCGACGGCATCGACCTGCTGGAGTTCTTCCCGCGCACGGTCGAGGTGCCGCCACTGCGGCACCGGCTGGAGGACGTGGAGGACCTCGTCCCGCACCTCATCGCCCGGCTGACCAGGGGATCGGATCTCACCTGCTCCCCGGCGGCGCTGCGGGTGCTGATGCGCAACCGCTGGCCGGGCAACGTCGAGCAGCTCTACCAGGTGCTGCGCAAGACGGTGTCCCGGCGGCGCGCAGGCATCCTGATGCCCGACGACCTGCCGCCCGAGACCCGCGCCATCACCCGCCGCGTGCTCACGCCGCTGGAAGCCATCGAGTGCGACGCGATCGTCGACGCCCTGATCGACAACGACGGCAACAAGGCCGAGGCGGCCCGCCACCTGGGCATGTCGCGGGCCACCATCTACCGCAAGATCCGCGGCTACGGCATCTCCACCACGGTCACCGAGCCGAGCGTCGGGCGTCGGTCGCGGATCTGACCTCGCGCCTCCCCCACGAGAGCTGAACGGTGGCGAGCCCGGCGACGACGATCGCCGCCACCGCGAGCCCGATGCGCAGACCGACGCCGGCGCCGAGGCCGAGCAGGGCCACGAGCAGCACGATCGCGGCGGTCACAGCGTTGCCGACGCCCACCGCACGCAGCACCGCCGGATCGGGGCGCCGCGCGAGCACGTGCAGCACCACCGCTGCGAGCACCAGCACGACGGCCACGGCGATCGCCACCGGCGGCGCGAACCACGCCGGCACCGTCGCCGGATCGGCGAGGACGGCGACGGCCAGGCAGCCGACCGCGAGCACCAGCTCCATGGCGGCGTCGATGCGCAGCACCTGGGAGATCCGAGTGTCCACGACGCGAACGTAGCAGTCGCTACATCGACTGTGAAGCACTTGCTACATTCCGGGCGTGGACCGGCGGACGCAGCTGACCGAGGCAGCACTCGACTACGTGCTGGACCACGGCCTCATCGGGCTCTCGCTGCGCCCGCTCGCCGCAGCGCTCGGCACGAGCGACCGGATGCTCGTCTACCACTTCGGCAGCAAGGAACAGCTGGTCACCGATGTCGTCACGCTGGCGAACCGGCAGGTCTCCACCGCGCTGGAGGCCGATCCCGTCGAGGTCGCGAGCGTCGGCGAGCTCGTCCGGTACGCGTGGGAGATGCTCGCCGCTCCCGGCGGCGGGGCGATGCTGCTCTACCTCGAGCTCTGCGTGCTCACCGCGCGCGACCGCGAACGCTGGGCGGCCGCGCAGGAGCAGCTGCGCGGCCCGTGGCTGGAGATGCTGCGCGATGCCCTGCACGCGCTCGGCGTGGCGCCGGCCCGGGTGCCGGCACTCGCCGACCTGCTCCTCGACGGGATCGACGGGCTGCTGCTGCACCGCATGGTGGCCGACCCCGCCGGGGCGGACGCCGCAGCGGCGGAGTTCGCCAGCCTGGTCGACGCCGCCGGATTTCGTTGATCAAGGGCAAAAGGTTGTTGGTTGATCTTCGCAAACGACCTTTTGCCCTTGATCAACGCCGTTGGGCAGCGGAAGCACTGCCCGGACCAGCCCGCCGGACCCGGTCGGACCGGCGGAGCAGCTGCCGCCGACCTCGGCGGCGCGCTCGGCCATCACCGTCAGCCCGACGCCGGGCCGCCACGCGGCCTGCACGACCGCGTCGTCGACCACCGTGACCTGCAGCTCGGCACCGTCGACCGCCAGCCGCACCTCGGCGCGGGACGCTCCGGAGTGCCGGGCCACGTTGGTGATCCCCTCGACGGCGATCCGGAACGCCGCGACCTCCACCGCCGCCGGCAGTTCGGGAAGTGCCGACGGGGCGGTCACGGTCACGGTGAGCGGCCTGCCGGTGCTCCCGGTCGACAGCCGCGCCGCCTGGTGGCGCAGCGCTCCGGCCAGGCCGAGCTCGTCCAGCGACGGCGGGCGCAGCCCGTACACCACCCGGCGGATGTCCTCGATGGCCCCGCCGGTGGTGGCGCGCAGCTCGCGCAGCAGCTCGTCCACCCGTTCCGGCTCCGTGGCCAGCAGGTTGCGGGCCGCGTCGAGCTTGTAGGCGATCCCGGTGAGCACCGGGCCGAGCCCGTCGTGCAGGTCCCGGCGCAGCCTGCGGCGCTCCTCCTCCTGGCCGGCGACGATGCGGCCGCGGGAGTCGGCGACCTCGTCGGCCAGCGCGGCGGAGCGCACGGCCATCGCGAGGGGGACGGCCATCAGCTCGAGCACACCCGCGTCCGCGGCGGCGAGGCGGCGCTCGCCCGCCCGCAGCCCCACGACGAGCTCGCCGAGCGTCGATCCGCCGAACCGCAGCTCGACCACGTGCCGGTGCGCGGTGGGCTCCCCCGACTCGACGACGTCGCCGTCCGCCGTGGTCAGCGCCGCGTACGGCAGCCGCAGCGCCTCGCGGACCGCGTCGAGCACCAGCGCCCGGTCGGTGCCGTCGGACTCCGCCAGCCGCTGCCCGACGCGTGCCACGGCGCGCACCGGATCGTGGCGGTCGCCGTAGAACAGCCGGTCGACCAGTCCCTGCAGGCGCAGCCGCAACGGGTTGAAGGCGATCGCGACCACCACCGCGGCGAGGATCGAGCCACCTAGCCCGAGCTCACGGGCCGTGGCGTCCAGCAGCGCGACGATCCCGACGTACGCGCCGACGACGAGCCCGGTCAGCAGCAGGTACGTGACCGTCCGGGAGACGACCAGCCGGATGTCGAACAGCTGGTGACGGACGATCGCGACCGCCACGGCGACCGGCACCAGCTCGAACACCAGCAGCAGCAGGATGGGGCCGTCGCCGACGGCGAACCGCTGCACGTTGGCCGCGAACGCGATGATCACCGCCAGCAGCAGCCACATCAGCTGCCGTCGGACCGTCTCGTCGCCCCGCCGGTAGGAGACGACCATGGTCACGACGATCGCGAGCGCCTGCGGCAGGCCGAGGACCGTGACGACGGACCAGAGCGGCTCCAGCTCGGCGTAGAACGGCAGGGCGAGGTAGGAGCTGACGCCGGACGCGAACTCCTCGGGAGACGTGCCCATCCACAGCACGAACAGCAGCCCACTCGCCACGAACCCGTACGCCACCCAGCGCCGGGGCGGCAGCGGGATGCGGCCGCTCGGGAACAGCAGCAGGGCGAGCGGGAACGCCAGGCCGATCCCGAACGGCCACGCGATCGCCATGATCGTCGCGATCAGCCGCAGCACCGCGATCGGCCAGCCGTGCTCGACGCCGTACCAGCTCCACGGTGCCGCCGCGGCGGTGATCAGGTGGGCCAGCCCGCCGGCGAGGAAGAGCCAGCCGACCGCGTTGCGCGGGCGGTGCAGCGCGATCACCAGACCGCAGCTGCCGAAGCCCAGCCCGAACGCGGTGTTGGTCAGCGTGTACGACGCCACGACGTCCTCGGCCGACGAACCGACGGCCCAGGCGCCAGCCGCCATCGTCGCGAACGCGGCCACTCCGATGCCGGCGAGCAGCCACGCGACCTGCCGGGCAGTCATCCCGAGCCCAGACCTTCGCGGCGGGCCCGCGCGATCGCCTCGGCCCGGCCGGCGACCTGCAGCTTCGCGAAGATGTTGGAGATGTGGTTGGCCACCGTCTTGCCGGCCAGGCCGAGCCGCGCCGAGATCGCGCCGTTGGGCAGCCCGGCCGCGATCAGGTCGAGCACCTCCCGTTCCCGGCCGGTGAGCTGCGGGAACGGATCGTCGGTCCGGGGTGGGGCGGAGAAGTAGCCGAGCACGCGCGCGGCCACGCCCGGACCGAAGATCGCCTGGCCACCCGCCACCGCCGTGATGGCAGCCGCGATCTCCTCCTGCGCGGCCCCCTTGAGCAGGTAGCCGCGCGCGCCCGCCCGCATGGCCGCGAAGACCGAATCGTCGTCGTCGTACATGGTCAGCACCAGCACGGCCACCGACGGGACCGCGCGCAGGACCTCGCGAGTCGCCTCGATCCCGTCCAGTTCGGGCATCCGCAGGTCCATGACGACGACGTCCGGCTTGCGCAGGACGACCTCGCGCACCGCCGCCCGCCCGGTGGCGGCCTCGCCGACGAGCTCCACGCCGGGCATCGAGGCCAGCAGGGTTCGCAACCCGTCCCGGACGACCGGGTGGTCGTCGGCCAGCACCACGCGCAGAGTTGCGGTCACCCGCACATCATCGGGCCGCGACGTCCCGGTGTGCTCGGGAATCCGCACCCACACGCCCGGGAGATCTCCCGGCCGGTCCGCCACGCGCACCCGCGTCGTCGGGTGCATCGGCGACGCACCCTCCAGGTCGAGTTCGTCGTCGTCGATCCGGAGGAAATCATGACTCGTTCGACCAAGGCCGGCCTGATCGTGGCCGGCGTGCTCGCCGTGGGTGACGTGCTGACGCCCGTCCTGTCCGACGGGGAGCACCCGCCGATGTCCATCGCGCTGATCGCGCTCGCGATCGGGGTGGTCACCCTGGTCGCCGCGGTGCCGGCGTGGCGCGGGAGCAAGGCCGCCGGATGGGTCGTCGTGGCGAGCCGGCTGCTGTCGGTGCTCGGCGCGCTGCCGGCGTTCTTCGTCGCCGACGTGCCGCCGCCGGCGCTGATCGCCGCCGGCGCGGGGGTCGCGCTCACGGTGCTCGCGGTGGGGCTGCTGGTGCCCGGCCTGTCCCGGCGCTCCCGGCTGGTGGAGGGGTCCCGATGACCAGCGACACGGTGGCCGTCACGGCCGGCGCCGGCGCGTCCCACGCCGACACGGTCCGCCGCATCGGACTCGCGCTTCTGATGCCTGTCGGGCCGGCCGCCGTGGCCGTGCTCCGGTACGTGCTGCCCTACGACACCTCGGATCCGTCGAGCACGGTCGTGGCGAAGATCGCCGCGGACCTGCCGGCCGCCGGCCTCGTGACGTGGCTGGCGTTCGTGGCGACGCTGGCCCTCGTGCCCGGCGCCGTCGCGGTGCTGAGCCGCACCTGGCGGGCGGCACCGTGGCTGAGCCTGGCTGCCGGTGCGCTGCTGGTGCCGGGCTACCTGATGCTCGGCTCCGTCGGTGTCGCCGACTGGTTCGTGCCGGCCGGCGCCACCGCAGGGATCGAGCCGGACGTGCTGGCCCGGCTGACGGACGCCGTCGGCGTCGATCCGGTCATCGCGACGTCGACGACGGTGTTCGTGACGGGGCACCTGTTCGGCGCGATCCTGCTGGGCGTCGCGATGCTGCGCTCGCGCATCGTGGCCTGGCCGTGGGCCGTGGTCATGCTGGTGTCGCAGCCGCTGCACCTCGTGGCGGCGCTGACCGGCAACCACCTGCTCGATCTCGTCGCCTGGGGGATGACCGCGGCTGCCATGGCGGCCGCGGCGGTGGCCTTCGTGCGGCACCCCTGACGTGCCGGCGGGCGGCTGCCCGGCCGCCCCCCGGCCCGGCACTAGGGTGCCCTCATGCTGGACATTCGGGGGATCTCCAAGCGCTTCGGGACCCGCACCGTGCTGTCCGACGTCTCGTTCACCGTCGAGCCGAACGAGGTGTTCGGTTTCGTCGGCAGCAACGGCGCCGGGAAGACGACCACGATGCGGATCGTCCTGGGCGTGCTCGCGGCCGACGCCGGCGAGGTGTGGTGGAAGGGCGCTTCGGTGGATGCGGACGTCCGCCGGCGGATCGGTTACATGCCGGAGGAACGCGGGCTCTACCCGAAGATGAAGGTCGCCGAGCAGCTGCAGTACCTGGCGCGCCTGCACGGGCTCGGACAGGGCGAAGCCCGCAGCTCGACGCTGCACTGGGCGGAACGGCTGGGTGTCGACGCCCGGCTGGGCGACGAGGTGCAGAAGCTCTCGCTGGGCAACCAGCAGCGGGTGCAGCTGGCTGCGGCGCTGGTGCACGATCCCGAGGTGCTGGTGCTGGACGAGCCGTTCTCGGGGCTGGACCCGACGGCCGTCGAGGTGATGAGCGGGGTGCTGCGGGCCAAGGCCGACGGCGGCGTGCCGAGCGTGTTCTCCAGCCACCAGCTCGATCTCGTGGAACGGCTGTGCGACCGCATCGGCATCATCAGCGACGGCCGCATGGTGGCGGTCGGCACGGTGGAGGAGCTGCGCAACCGCGAGCAGGAGACCGTCCTCGACGTCGACGGGCCGGCGGCCGGCTGGGCGGACGGCCTCGCGGGAGTGACCGTGCTGGCGACCGTCGGCGCCCGAACCCGGCTACGCCTCGACGCAGGCCCGGACGGCGTCGACGACCAGCGCGTGCTCGCGGCCGCGGTGGCCGCGGGACCGGTGCACGAGTTCCGCCGGCACCGACCGCCGCTGACCGAGGTCTACCGAGACGTCGTCTCGGCTGCGACCCCGGAGGGGCTGCGATGAGCGAGCCGTTGTCGTCGGGGCAGGCGATCGGGCTGGTCGCCAGACGGGAGTTCGTGACGCAGCTGCGGTCGCGCAGCTTCGTCATCGGGCTGTTGATCACGCTGGTGCTGTTCGGTGTGGTGGGCGCGATCTCGGCGTTCGTCGCCGGCCAGCGCTCCACCAGCACGCTGGGGCTCGTCCCGTCCGCCACGTCCTTGGCGCCCGCCCTCCAGTCCGGCGCGCGCACGCAGGACCTCACCCTGGAGATCCGCGACGTCGACGAGCAGGCGGGACGGGCCGCGCTCGCCGCCGACGAGCTCGACGGGTTGCTGATCGGCGGTCCCGACCGCTACACGCTGATCGGCCGGGACGCGGTGGACGACCGGATCGCCGCCGTCGTCGGCACGGCGGTGCGGCAGGCGGGGTTGACCGAGGCGCTGCGGGCGGCGCAGATCGACCCAGCGGAGCTGGAGGCGCGCGCCACCGTCGCCGAGGAGACGCTCGAACCGGTGGACCCGGACCGCGGGCAACGGCTCGCGCTGGCGATCGTCGGCACGATCCTGCTGTTCATCTCGCTGTCGGGGTACGGGCAGCTGGTGGCGACCGGGGTGGTGGAGGAGAAGCAGAGCCGGGTGGTGGAACTGCTGCTGGCCACCATCAAGCCGTGGGAGCTGCTGGCCGGCAAGATCGCCGGGTTGGGCGCGGTCGGGTTGGTGAACCTGGTGATCCTCGCCGGGGTCGCGGCCGCGGGCGGGGCGGCGTTCGGCCTGCTCACGCTGCCCGCGGCGACCGTGGGCATGTTCGCGATGGTGATCGTCTGGTACCTGCTGGGGTTCTTCCTGTTCGCCGCCCTGTACGCGGCGATCGGCTCCACCGTGTCGCGGCAGGAGGAACTGAACACCGTGATCGCGCCGATGATCTTCGTGCTGCTGATCCCGTTCATCCTCACGGTGAACCTGCTGCCCAGCGATCCGCGCAGCCCGATCGCGACGGTGCTGTCGTACGTCCCGTTCTTCTCCCAGACGGTGATGCCGGCCCGCTACGCCCTCGGCGCGGCGGAGCTGTGGGAGGTGGCCGTCGCGGCGGTGATCGCGATGCTGGCGATCGTCGTCGTGGTGCGGATCGCGGGCCGCGTCTACCGCAACTCGGTGCTGCGGACGGGAGCCAGGGTGTCGTTGCGGGAGGCGCTGCGGGGGTGACCGGTCAGGCGTCGGGCGCCAGCACCACCAGCGGGATCTCCCGGTCGCCCGCCTTCTCCTGATGATCGGGGAGGAACGGGAAGCGCTCGACGGCCGCGGCCCACAGCCGGTCGCGGTCGGCGCCACTGGCCGTGGTCGCCGTCGCGGCGAACGTCGCGTCCGCCGTCTCCACGGTGACGTGCGGGTCGGCCTCGAGGTTGAGGTACCAGTCGGGGTGCCGCGCGGCGCCGATGTTGGAGGCGAACACGACGGGCGCGCCACCGTCGGTGAAGAACGCCATCGGTGACGTGCGCGGCTCGCCGCTGCGCCGGCCGCTGGTGGTGAGCAGCAGCAACCGGTCACGGTGCATGCCGGGCGGGTCCTCTCCCGCGCGGAACGTGGCGATCACCTGCTTGTTGATCTCGCGGATGTCCATGATCAGCTCTTCGGCCTCCGCCGCGTCCACTTGGTGAAACCTGCCGCGGTCGCCTCCTCCTCGGTGCGGAACCACACCTCGGCCTTCGTCCGCCCGTAGTACGGGCTGGACTCCGTGTGGAACAACATCGAGTCGCCATTGCCCTTGATCACGAACTCCGGGCCGGGCGCGGACCCGTCGGCCAGCGGGGTGGCGCCCTTCGCCGGCTCCGCGGGAGCCTCGGTGAACAGCGGGTTCTCCTCGGGCTCAGCGGACTCGGCGGGCGCGGCCTCGGCCGGCGGCACTGACCCGTTCGTGGCCGCAGCGGCGTGCTTCGGCGCCTCGCCCGTGGGCTCCGGGTCGAGCGTGGCCGCCTCCGGTGTCGCAGCAGCGTGGCGGGGCACAGGTGCGCTGGCCGGGGCCGGCGTGCTCGACGGCATCGGCGGCACCCAGGTGCCCTGCACCGGAATGCGTCGGGTGCGGACGAACCACACACCTGCGCCGATCGCCACCAGCGGCACGATCCACCTGCGTCGCCTGCGCGGTGGCCCCTGCTCCGCCATGATCACATCCCCTCGTCGGTGCAGCGACCCTACCGGGCCCTGGCTGCCTTCACGTGGTCGTACCTGGCCAGCGCCGCCAGCCGTTCGGCACGGTGTTCGACCATCGGCTCGGGGTACCCGTCCGGGACGAGCCCGCTGTCGAGCGTCCACGGCTGGTGCACCTGACGGCCGGGCACGCCACGCAGCTCGGGCACGTACCGGCGCACGTACTCGCCGTCCGGGTCGAACTTCTCGCCCTGCGTGATCGGGTTGAAGACCCGGAAGTACGGGGCGGCGTCGGTGCCCGAACCGGCGGTCCACTGCCAGCCGTGCTGATTGGACGCGAGGTCCCCGTCGACGAGCAGCTGCATGAAGTGCCGCGCACCCCACCACCACGGCAGGTGCAGATCCTTCACCAGGAAGCTCGCGACGATCATGCGCACCCGGTTGTGCATCCACGCCTCCGCACGCAATTGGCGCATCCCGGCGTCGACGATCGGGAACCCGGTCGTGCCCTCCTGCCAGCGCCGGAACGCCTCGTCGGCGGCCGCCCCGTGCTCGACGGGCAGCGCGTCGAACGCGCGGTCGTAGTTCTTCCGGGCCGAGTCGGGTCGGCGGTGCAGCACGTCGGCGTAGAACTCGCGCCAGGCGATCTCGGTCGTGTACGTCTGCGCCGCCGCGGACCGGCGCTCTGCGAGATCGGCGAGCATCGTGCGCGGATGGATCAGCCCGTACTTGAGGTACGGCGACATGCGGGAGGTGCCCGGTCGGTCGGGCCGGTTCCGATCCTCGCCGTAGTGATCGACGACGCCGTCGAGGAACTCGTGCCAGCGCGCCAGCGCTGCCGCCTCCCCGGCCTCGGGCAGCTCCGCGTCGACGGGCTCGTCGTCGGGGATCGACACCCGCCGCGGGCCACCGTCCTTCGCCTCGGGATCCAGCCAGTCGACCGTGCCGGCATCCGTCGCAGCCGGCCCGCGCCACCCGTGCTCGGCCCATGCCCGGCGGAACGGGGTGAACACCTTGAACGGGTCGCCGTCGGCCTTCGTGACCCGGCCGGGCGCGACGGCGTACGGCGAACCGCTGCGCACCAGCTCGGCCCCGTCCGCGGCGAGCGCCTCGGCGACCGCTGCGTCGCGACGCGCGCCGTACGGGCCGAAGTCCGCGGCGACGTGCACCTGCGCGGCACCGACCGCCTGCGCCACCCGCGGAACGACGTCGATCGGATCGCCGGGCACCACCAGCAGTCGCCCGCCGAGCGCGTCGTCGAGGCAGCGCAGGTTGCGGTGCAGGAAGGTGCGCCGCGCAGCACCGGACGGCCCCAGCAGGGCCGGGTCCAGCACGAACAGGGCGAGCGCCGGCCCGTCGCTCGCGGCCAGGAACGTCGGCTGGTCACCGACGCGCAGGTCCCGCCGGAACCACACCACAGATTTCACGGGCGACATCGTCCATCACTGCCCGCCGGACACTCGGATGAAACTCCGGTGAACCGCCTTGGCGCGATGCTGCACAGCGAGCGCCGGGCCGGTCGTCCCCCCGCCCGGACCCGGCGCTCACCCTGCCGCAGTCAGGGCTGTCGAGCGTACGAACCGACGCGATAGATCAGCGACCCGCGCTCGATCGCTTGGCCCGCCAAGAGCGGACCGACTTGATTGCCGAGGCAGGAGACTCGCTTGACCTTGAAGGCGCTGACCCTGTCCTTCGTTCCTGCTTCGACGAACCAGACCTTGGTCCCCGGAGCCTCGGCGGGGGTATTCAACGACTTCGTGGCGTTGAACCCCTCGGTCTGGGTCACGCTGAACCCGACAACCGCGGAGACCTCAGTCTCCCTGATCTTCCCTTTGACCCCGCCTGTCACCGACCAGGTGTTGGCGGTCGACACCACCCTGGTGAGGCTCAGCGACCCGGTCTGGCCGTCGGAGATGGACTCCACCCGCCAGTCCGGCCCGTAACCGAAGTGCTCTTGCTCGTGCGAGAACGCACCGCTGCCCTTGACGACCACGTAGTGGTCCGGAAGGCAGGGCACCGGAGGACCGGCGGGGTTCGTAGCAGCGGCAGCAGTACCTGCCGAAGCGACGAGCAGAGCGGCCGCCAACACGGTCAGCCGAGCAGCAGCAACCCATCCGAAACGACGCATCTGTCCCCCACGTGGAACGAAGCCAACCTGATCGGTGTTCAGGTTGGCATACAGGAGATCAAATCACGTCCACTTTTGAGAACAACTTGAGGTTGCCGCCTCAATACGCACGGAACCCGTGATCTCCCGCAGTCGCGGGAAATCACGGGTCCGGTTGACGGCCGCCGCGTCAGCGTCCGGTCATCTCCACGTACGACCGCTCGGTGGCGCCCGTGTAGAGCTGGCGCGGGCGCCCGATCTTCGTGGTCGGGTCGTTGATCATCTCGCGCCAGTGCGCGATCCAGCCCGGCAGCCGGCCGAGCGCGAAGAGCACCGTGAACATCCGGGTGGGGAAGCCCATGGCCCGGTAGATCACGCCGGTGTAGAAGTCGACGTTCGGGTAGAGCTTGCGCTCGATGAAGTAGTCGTCGGCGAGCGCCTTCTCCTCGAGCCGCATCGCGATGTCGAGCAGCGGGTCGGAGATGCCGAGGTCCTTGAGGATCTCGTCGGCGTTCTGCTTGACGATCTTCGCGCGCGGGTCGTAGTTCTTGTAGACGCGGTGCCCGAAGCCCATCAGCCGGGCGCCCTTGTCCTCCTTGCTCTTGACCCGCTCGACGAACTTGTCGACGTTGCCGTCCTCCTCGTGCTGGATCTTCTGCAGCATCTCCAGCACGGCCTGGTTGGCGCCGCCGTGCAGCGGACCGAAGAGCGCGTTGACCCCTGCCGAGATCGACGCGAACAGGTTGGCCTGCGACGAACCCACCATGCGCACGGTGGACGTGGAGCAGTTCTGCTCGTGGTCCGCGTGCAGGATCAGCAGGGTGTCCAGCGCCTTCACGAAGGCCGGGTCGACCTCGTAGGGCTCGGCGGGGAACCCGAACGTCATGCGCAGGAAGTTCTCGACCAGTCCCTTCGAGTTGTCCGGGTAGAGGAACGGCTGCCCGACCGACTTCTTGTACGCGTACGCCGCGATCGTCGGCACCTTCGCCAGCAACCGGACGGTGGACAGCTCCACCGCCTCCTCGTCGAACGGGTCGAGCGCATCCTGGTAGAAGGTCGACAGCGCGCTCACCGCGCTCGAGAGCACGGGCATCGGGTGCGCATCGCGCGGGAACCCGTCGAAGAACCGCTTGAGGTCCTCGTGCAGCAGCGTGTGCCGGCTGATCTTGTTGGTGAACGCGTCGAGCTCGGACTGCGTGGGGAGCTCGCCGTAGATCAGCAGATAGCTGACCTCGATGAAGGTCGACTTCTCCGCCAGCTGGTCGATCGGGTATCCGCGGTAGCGCAGGATCCCGGCGTCGCCGTCGATGTAGGTGATCGCGGACTGGCAGGCGGCGGTGTTGCCGTAGCCGTAGTCCAGCGTGGTCATCCCGGTGCTGGTCAACAGCTTGCCGATATCGAAGGCGGGCGATCCCTCGGCCGCCTGTTTGATCGGCATCTCGTGGTCGTCCGTGCCTACGCGCAGGACGGCCGTTGTGGTCTCGTCGGACATGTGGAGGTTCCCTCGCACTGAAGGTTGCCGGGTTCGCTGCAACGCTAGTGCGCCGAGGTCAGGATGCGCCCGGCGGAGCATGTGATCTGCCGGACGCCGGGCGCATCCCTCCCGATCGGGAGCTGTCGGACCCTAGACCGAACCGCCCGACGAGCCCGAGTCCGCGGAACCCGACGAGGTCGACGACCCGGAATCCGCCGACCCGGAATCCGCCGACGCGGAATCCGTCGACGCCGATGCCGTGGAGTCAGCCGATGCCGTGGAGTCCGAGGCCGACTCTGCCGTCTCCGACGACTCGACCGCCTTCGCCGAGTCGTCGGCGTCCGTCGACGGCGCTGCGTCGGCCGGCTTGTCGTCGGCCGGCTTCTCATCGGCCGGCTTCTCATCGGCCGGCTTCTCATCGGCCGGCTTCTCATCGGCCGGCTTCTCATCGGCCGGCTTCTCATCGGCCGGCTTCTCATCGGCCGGCTTCTCATCGGCCGGCTTCTCGTCCGCCGGCTTCTCGTCCGCCGACTTCTCGTCCGCCGACTTCTCGTCCGCCGACTTCTCGTCCGCCGGCTTCTCGGTGATGGTGGCGGTGGAGGTGTCAGCCTGCGACGACGCGACCGCAGCCGCAGACGCCGCGCCGACCGAGGACGACACCAGCGAGGCCTCGGCCTCCTTCTCCAGCGCCTCCTCGATCGACGCCGTGTCCTCGCGGACCGGGCCGGTGAACCAATTCTTGGCCGACAGGAAGTACCAGCCGCCGAACAGGATCAGCGCGCCACCCACGGTGAGCGGGGCGTAGTTCACTGAGAGCCAGCTGAAGTTCTCCGACCACGGCACGCCGGCCTCGTATGCAGGCAGCAGGAAGAGCAGGCACACGATCGCGATCCAGGCGACGGCCAGCGTCGAGACCCACTTGTAGTGCTTGCCGAGCGACCACGCACCGGCCTCGAACGAGTCGCCGGCCTTGATCCGCAGGATGATCGGCAGTGCGAACGCGATGTAGAGCCCGATGACGGCGATCGACGTGCCTACGGCGTAGCCGACCGTTCCGTTGACCAGCGTCGGGATCATCAGCGCCCAGGACAGCACGGCGATCGCTGTCACCGCGTTGACCGGCACGCGGGTCGACGAGACCTTGCGCCACAGCGTCGAGAACGGCACTGCGCCGTCGCGGGAGAAGGCGAACATCATCCGCGAAGCCGACGTGATCGACGCGGTACCGCAGAAGAACTGTGCCACCACGGCGATGGCCAGCAGCAACTCGGCCCACAGGTTGCCGAGCGATGTGGTCCAGATGTAGACGACCGCGTATGCCGGGGCCGGCGAATCCGGCGTGCCGCCGACCAGCACGTTCGCGTTGTCCGGGAGGCCGTCGGGCGTGAACGGGATCGCGTACGTGACTGCGACGAGCAGGATGAATCCGAAGACGACGGATGCGACGACGGCCATGACCATGCCGACGGCGGCGGACCGCGACGCAGCGCGGGTCTCCTCGCTCATGTGTGCCGAGGCGTCGTAGCCGGTGATCGTGTACATCGACATGAGCAGGCCCAGGCCGAAGACCAACCAGAAGGCGGAGTCGGAGAATCCAGTGTTGTTGATCGTCTCCCCGAACACGTAAGCGGCGCTCTGGTGCCGCTCCGGCACGACGATCAGGATGCCGACGATCACCGCGACGCCGGCCATGTGCCACCACGCCGAGATCGTGTTGAGCTTGGCGAGCAGGTTCACGTTCAGCAGGTTCAGGGTCAGGTGGAGAGCGATGATCACCGTGTAGACGACGAAGATGGTGACGGTGTCGGTACCGATCGCCCCGTCGGTCAACAGGCTCAACAGCGCCGTTGTGAACGTGGCCGCGCCGTAGTCGATGGCGGCTGTGACCGCGATCTGGCCGATCAGGTTGAACCAGCCCGTGAACCAGCCCCACGCCGGGCCGCCCAGCTTCGACGCCCAGTAGTACAGCGCGCCCGCGGTGGGCATGGCCGAGGCGATCTCGCCCATCGCCATGGCGATCAGCACGCAGAAGGCACCGCAGAGCAGCCAGCCCCAGGTGATCGCTACCGGCCCACCGCTGTTGAACGCGATGTAGTAGGAGGTCAGGCAGCCGGCGAGGATCGAGATGATCGTGAACGAGATCGCGAAGTTCGAGAACCCGCCCATCTCGCGGTACAGCACCTGGGCGTAGCCCAGCTTGTGCAGCAGTGCTGCATCGTCGTCAGCAGTGGTCTGCTGCTTCTCGAGCGTACTCACCTTGTCCTCCGGATCATCAATCTGACATGCGGGCAGCGGTGAGCAGGTGCTCGAACTCCGGCCCGTCGAACTCGGCGACCGCACGGTCGTACTTCTCCATGCCCCACGACCAGAAGTCGAAGTCGAGCGGGCTGGACCCTTCCTGGATGGACGCCCACAGCATCCAGCCGTACTTCGCGACCAGCCCGAACAGTCGGGCGCGCGCCACCTGGGCCGGACGGGGACGGCCGAAGTAGGCCTCCACGAGCACGTCCAGGAGCGGCGGCGGCAGGCTCGCCTCGCTCCAGATGTTCCCCAGCTCGAAGCACGGATCGTTGTTGCCGGAGTACTCGTAGTCGATGATCCGCACCCGCTCGCCGTCGTCGAGGAGGTTCTCGGCGAGGAGGTCGTTGTTGCACGGCACGGTGTGCGTGCGCGGGCCGAGCGCCTCGCGCACCGCCGCCAGCTTCGCGGCGAACTCGTCGTAGCGCGGCGGCAGGCGGAAGCCGTGCCGGTCGACGATCGCGCGGTAGTTGCTCTGCACGGCGAACATGTCGAAGTCGTTGGCGAACCGCGGGCCGGCGTGCAGCTGCCGGCAGGCGGCGGCCACGCGCTGCAGCACCGCCGGATCGTGCAGCCGCTCGTCCGAGAGTGCCCGACCAGGCAGGAAGCCGACCGTGAGTCCGGCGCCCGGCCGGTAGTGCAGCACCGGCGCACCCACCCCGGACGCTGCGGCGGCGACGGAGTTGGCGTGCTCGTGGTCGCGGTCGATGCCCAGGAGTCCCGGCCCGGCGGCCGGGATGCGGACCACGTGGACCCCGTCGGCGTTGCTGACCTTGAGGTTGCGGTTGGTCAGCCCGCCGGGCAGTTCCTCGACCGTGCGCGGCTGCGCGCGGGTGCACGGAATCGAGTCGAGGAGGGCCTCGGTCGTCGGGTCCAGATCGGTGGCAGGGACGGGCACCGGGCGAGAGTAGGTCCGGGGGCCGGGCGGGGATACACCTCAGGGGTTCCTTTGGCAAGCGGTGCCCGAATCGTGATCTACGACGCGCGTACTACAGCACGGAGCGTCATCTGTCAGTAACCGTCGACTGTGGTGTACCTCCCTTCTTCACCCGTCTGGTGGTGCGAATGCCCTACCCTTCGTCACACGATGCTGTACATGCGCGGCCGACCGGGGGATCTGGGATGACGCGAGCACACCTGGCGGACATGTATGCCGACGCCCCGAGCAGCGGCGCTACGGGGGTCGTCCGCGACCTCGCGGACCGCAACTCCGCCGCCTCTGACCAGTGTCGATCCGGCAATCCGAAGCAGGCGATACCCGAGCTCGCGGCGATCCTCTCGGACTGCCGCGCGGTCCTCGGCCCCGAGCATCCCGACACGCTGCGGGTGGCCGGGAACCTGGCCGTCGCGTGCATGCTGGCGGGCCGGCGCCGCGAGGGGCTGACGATGCTCGTCACGGCCGTCGCCGACCGCTCCCGCGTGCTCGGTGACCTGCATCCCGACACCCTCACCGCCCGCGACGCGCTGGCCGTCGCATACCGCCTCTCCGGCGACGTCGACGACGCCTTGGCACTGTCGGCGCTGGTCACCGCCCAGCGCACCCGCGTACTCGGTGACGACCACCCGGACACCCTGGTCTCAAGGATGGGTCTGGCGATGGCCCGGTCGGCGGCCGGCGCCGTCGAGTCCGCGTACGCCGTGCTCACCTCCGCTATCGCGGACGCCGAGCAGGCACTCGGTCCGAACCACAGCCACACCACCGCACTGCTCGAGTGCGGCCGCCACTCCGGCCTGATCCGCCGCTGACCTCCGCTCCCCAGCGCAGTTCCCCGCTGCGTGCGACCTCGAAGGCCCCGATGCTCCGCTTCGACTCCCCCCAGCCCGGCAGCACGTTCGGCAACCGCGCGCCGTACGACCCGACGGCGGCCGCGGCCGCCGTCGCCAAGTCCGACGACGAGGCGCTGCTGCACCGCCTCGGCTACGCGCAGACACTGCACCGCGAGTTCGGCGGGTTCTCCAACTTCGCCATCTCGTTCACGATCATCTCGGTGCTGGCCGGCTGCCTGACCTCGTACTACCTGGCGTTCAACAACGGCGGCCCGGTCATCATCACGTGGGGCTGGCTGCTGGTCGGCGGGTTCAGCGTGCTCGTGGCGATGGCCATGGCGGAGATCGCCTCGGCGATGCCCACGGCGGGAGCGCTCTACTACTGGGCGTCGAAACTCGGCGGCCCGGCATGGGGCTGGTTCACCGGCTGGTTCAACCTGCTCGGCCAGATCGCGGTCACCGCGTCCATCGACTACGGCGCGGCCGTCTTCACCACCGCGCTGCTGAACCTGTGGACCGACGACCTGATCGGCAACGACGGCGTCACGATCTTCGTCGTCTACACGCTGATCGTCGGCCTGCACCTGGCGCTGAACCTGTCCAACGTCAACGTCCTGTCGCTGCTGAACTCCGTGTCGGCGTGGTGGCACATGGCGGGTGTCACGCTGATCGTCGTCCTGCTCGTCGTGGTGCCGCGCAAGCACCAGTCGGTCGGCTTCGTCTTCACCGAGACGATCAACAACTCCGGCTTCCCCGACTCGTCGATGTTCTTCGTGTTCGGCCTCGGGCTGCTCATGGCGCTGTACACGATCACCGGCTTCGACGCGTCCGCGCACATGAGCGAGGAGACCCGATCGGCGTCGCGCTCGTCGGCGATGGGCATGGTGATGTCCGTCGTCGTCTCCGTCGTCTTCGGGTTCGCGCTGCTCGTGGCGATCACCTTCGTGGTCACCGATCCGCTCGCCACCGCCCGCGAGGGCCAGTTCGCCGTCACCTTCATCTGGCGCACCGCGATGGGCGACGGCTGGGCGGAGTTCCTGCTGCTGATCGCAGTGCTCGCCCAGCTGTTCTGCGGCACCGCCTCGATCACGTCCGCGTCGCGCATGATGTTCGCGTTCTCCCGCGACCGCGCCGTGCCGTTCTCGCACGTGTGGCGCCGCGTCTCGACGAACCGCGTGCCGGTCAACTCCGTGCTCGCGATCTGCGGCGTCGCGTGGGCCCTGATGATCCCCACACTGGTCAACGGCGCCGTCGGCTACGCGGTGGGCACGTCGATCGCCGTGATCGGCCTGAACATCGCGTTCGGGATCCCGATCTTCCTGCGGATCCGCGCTGGCAACTCGTTCGAGACCGGCGACTGGACGCTCGGCCACCACTACCGGTGGATCTCGATCACCGCGCTCGTGTGGATCGTGCTCGTGAGCGTGCTGTCCCTGCTGCCGTTCTCGCCCCGCGGCATCCCGGGCGCGTCCGACTTCACCTTCGAGCTCGTCAACTACGCCCCGATCACCGTGGGCGGCGCGCTCCTGCTGTTCGGTGGCTGGTAC
Organism: uncultured Actinomycetota bacterium; assembly: GCA_963727745.1. Lineage (GTDB taxonomy): Bacteria > Actinomycetota > Actinomycetes > Mycobacteriales > Pseudonocardiaceae > Pseudonocardia. The sequence continues at coordinate 239,189 of CAVSHL010000013.1, read as the reverse complement.
CTGGTGTCGGCCCGCAAGTGGTTCACCGGTCCGCTGCGCGACCCCGCCCTGGAGCAGATCTACCGCTCGCGCTGAACCGGATCCACCCGGAACCTCCAGAACGCCGGGAAGGCCGCCAGCACCGCCGCGGCACCCACCACCACGGCGATCCCACCGACGGTGGCGGCCACTCCCGGTCCGATCCAGTCGGCCGCGGCGCCGTGCCACATGTCGGCCAGCCGCGGCCCACCGGCCACCACCACGATGAACACGCCCTGCATGCGGCCGCGCATCTCGTCGGTCGCGACCGACTGCAGCATCGAGGAGCGGTAGACCGAGCTCACCAGGTCGCCGGCGCCGGCGAGGGCGAGGAACGCGACGGCGAGGAAGATCGACCCGGTCACGCCGAACAGCGCCACCCCGATCCCCCACACGCAGATCGAGGCGGCCACGGCCACGCCTTGCCGGCTGACCCGCGCCAACCAGCCGGAGAACAGGCCCGCGACCACCATCCCGATCGGGATGGCCGCGTAGAGCGCGCCGAGCGCGACGTCGCTGCCGAAGGGTGTCGCGAAGCGCACCTGCGCGAGCTCCGGGAACACCGCACGCGGCATCCCGAAGCCCATCGCCACCACGTCGATCAGGAACGACACCAGCAGGATCTTGTGCATCGCGGCGTAGCGGAACCCCGCCGCGATCTCGCGCAGGCCGGCCCGGGGCCGCTCCGCGGCACTGCGCCCGTTCCGCTCCTGAGGCATGTGCGGCAGCCGCCAGGACGCCCAGAGCGTGGCCAGCAGCGCCACGGCGTCGATCAGGTACAGGGTCGGCAACCCCAGCAGCGGGATGAGGCCCCCGGCCAGAAGCGGACCGGCGACGGCGCCGGTCTGGAACACCGTCATCGTCAGCGCGTTGGCGGCGGGCAGCTGCTCGGAGGGCAGCAGCCGCGGCAGCACGGCGCTGCGGGTCGGCTGGTCGACGGCGATGAACGCGGTCTGGAGAGCGAACAACGACAGCACGAGCCACACGCCGCCCAGCCCCGTCGCCGCCGTGACGAACAGCAGCAGCGACGTGCCTGCGATGCCCGTGACCGTCACGAGCAGCAGGGTCCGACGGTCGACGGCGTCGGCGATCGCGCCGCCCCACAACCCGAACACGATCAGCGGAACCAGCCCGAACAGGCCGGTCAGCCCGACCCACGCCGACGAGCCGGTGAGGTGGTAGAGCTGGTACGGCACCGCGACGACGGTCAGTTGCGAGCCGATCGTGGTGACGATCGCGGCGAGCCACAACCTGCGGTAGGCCGGGGTGCGCAGCGGCTTCGTGTCGGCGAGCACGCCGCGGACCCTCGCGAGCCCGCGCGACCGCTGCGTGAGCGGCCGCGTCGGCGGTTCGGTCTGCCTCGTCGAAGGGTCGGGCGGATTCACCCCACGAGACCTACCACGATCGACAGCGCCGAATCGGACACCGACCCCGCGTCGTCGGTCACGGCTACGTGCTCAGGGGGCGAGGCGTCGCACCGCCCACCGCCGGGTGGCGCGGTCGGCCTCGAAACGCAGCCGGTCGTGCATGCGATCGGCCCGGCCCTGCCAGAACTCCACCTGATCCGGCACGATCCGCCAGCCGCCCCAGTGCGGTGGCACCGGCACGTCCGACCCGTCGAACCGACGGGTGGTGGACTCCAACGCGTCGTCGAGCACCCGCCGGTCGCGCACCACCGCCGACTGCGCGGACGCCCATGCACCCAGCTGCGACCCGCGCGGCCGCGACGTCCAGTACGCCGTCGTCTCCGCCAGGCTCACCCGCTCCACCCCGCCGCGCACGTGCACCTGACGCTGCAGCGGGTACCAGGGGAACGTCACCGACGCGTACCGCGCCGAGCGCAGGTCGCGGCTCTTCGCCGAGGTGTAGTTGCTGTAGAACACCACACCGCGCTCGTCGAGGCCCTTGCACAGCACGGTGCGCGAGCTCGGCCGCCCCTCATCGTCACAGGTGGCCAGCACCATCGCGTTCGGTTCGGCGACACCGGCGCGCTCGGCCTCGGCGAGCCACGTCGAGAGCTGCTCGTGCCAGGTGTCGGCCAGGTCGGCTACGTCGAAGCCCGACGTCTCGTAGGCCACGCGCATGCCGGCCAGGTGCGGCTCGTCCATCCACTCCCCCATCGTGGAACCCCCGGTGACAGAAGCCACCCTGCCGTCCCGTTGCAGGACGTCGTCCCTGAGGGCAGGGTGACGCCAACCACGTTAGCCGTCAAACTCCCCTGGACGGCCCAGGGCGGATCGCCCGCGTCGGGGACCACAACGAGGAGGTCGCGGTGACCGCTGCGCCAACAGGGCAGAAATCGGAGTCGGGCGACTGGGAGGTACCCCCACCTCCGCCCGGGTTCAAATCGGGACTGGAGGGTCACGTCGCCTTCCGCACCGAGATCGCCGAGCCGGACAAGGACGGCGGCGCGCTGCGCTACCGAGGCGTCGACATCGAGGACCTCGTCGGGAAGGTCACGTTCGGCAACGTCTGGGCGCTGCTCGTCGACGGCCGCTTCGGTCCCGGCCTGCCGCCCGCCGACCCGTTCCCCATCCCGGTGCACACCGGCGACGTCCGCGTCGACGTGCAGGCCGCGCTCGCCATGCTCGCCCCGTACTGGGGTTACCGCCCCCTGCTCGACACCGCCCCCGAGGAGGCCCGCGAGCAGCTCGCCCGCGCGTCGGTGATGGCGCTGTCGTACGTGGCGCAGTCCGCACGCGGCATCGGCGTGCCCGCCGTACCGCAGCGGCGCATCGACGAGTGCTCCACCATCACCGAGCGGTTCATGACCCGCTGGCGCGGCGAACCCGACCCCGCCCACATCAAGGCCATCGACGCCTACTGGGTGTCGGCCGCCGAGCACGGCATGAACGCCTCCACGTTCACGGCGCGGGTGATCGCCTCGACCGGAGCCGACGTCGCGGCCGCCCTCTCCGGGGCGATCGGTGCCATGTCGGGCCCGCTGCACGGCGGCGCCCCGGCCCGGGTGCTGCCCATGATCGAGGAGGTCGAGCGCACCGGTGATCCCGAGGCGCTGGTCAAGGGCATCCTCGACCGCAAGGAGAAGCTCATGGGCTTCGGGCACCGGGTCTACCGGGCCGAGGACCCGCGTGCCCGCGTGCTGCGTCGCACCTGCAGCGAGCTGAAGGCCCCCCGCCACGAGGTCGCCGTCGCGCTCGAGCAGGCCGCGCTGAAGATCCTGCGCGAGCGTCGCCCCGACCACCCGATCGAGACCAACGTCGAGTTCTGGGCCGCGGTGATCCTCGACTTCGCCGAGGTGCCGCCGCACATGATGCCCGCGATGTTCACCAGCGCCCGCACCGGCGGCTGGAGCGCGCACGTCATGGAGCAGAAGCGCGAGAACAAGCTCGTCCGGCCGTCGGCGCAGTACATCGGCCCCGGGCCGCGCAAGCCCGAAGAGGTCGAGGGCTGGGACCAGCTCGACCACAAGTGACGCGCTGATCAAACGGCCCTCCCGCTTCGGCGGGAGGGCCGTTCGGCGTCTCCATCTCGGTGCCAGCCCCGATGTGCAGTAGCCGTCACGGCGACTTAACGTGCTCGACGGGTGTCGGGGAGGCGGGGCGGATGCGGCGGCTGGTGCAGGGACTCGTGGTGCTGGTGCTCACCAACGCGCCGCACCCGCCTCCGCCCTATCTGTTCGTCCCCGACGTCCCGATCGTGCCGGGCACGACCCTGAGCTTCGGCGGTGCCGAGTTCACCTGCACCAGCGTCCTGGCGTCCATCGGCGCGGATCCGCTCGGCGATCCGATCGCGGTGCAGCCGGACGGCACCTTCGAGGCGAAGGACGTGGTGATCCCCGCCGATGTACCGCCCGGCCCCAACAGGCTGGAGGTGTCCTGCGATCGACAACCAGAACCAGTACCAGTCCAAAGATGTGCAGGTCGTCGGCCCCACGAGCCGTCAGCGGATCGCGCTGTCACCCGGGTCGGCGCAACCCGGCGCGGTCGTGACGGTCGACGGAACCGCATTCGACGACTGCATCGACGACTTCGCCACCCACGACGGGACGCCGGCCCCGGTCCAGGTGTCGATCACGCTCGACAGCACCGTGGTCGGCGCAGTGCCCGTCACAGAGGGCGGACCGTCCGCGGGAACGTTCCGCACCACGTTCACCGTGCCCACCGACATCTCGTCGGGGGACCACCAGGTCGCCGCACTGTGCCGGAACCGGTTCCTGCCCGGGAACTCCGCAGCGACCGCGACGCTCACCGTCGGGTCCGCCCCTGGCCGCTCGACCACACCCGGCCCGCCTCCTGGAGGCGGTGGTGGCGGTGATCCCGGCACCTCCCAGCGAGGTGGCCAGGGCTCTGGTGGCTCGGCGCCACAGACGAACGGACCGGCAGGCGGGATCGCGCTGATCGGCACCGTCGCCGTGATCGCGGCGATCGGCCTCGTCGCCCTGCGCCGCAGGCTGCGCCCCGCCGGCGCGGCCGCCGCAACTCTGCCCGTCCCCCGCTCGTCCCAGGGACTGCCGCACGTGGCGGCCCGCGCGGCGGGACTCGGCAGCGGTCCTGCCCAGATCTCCCCAGGGCATGGACGGGATGTCGCGATCCGGGTCGTCGCCCGCACAGGTGGTGTCCGATGACCGCGCCGCCGACGGTTGCGGAGGTGCTCGGCCCGACCGCCGACGCCCTGCACCGGAAGGGGCTGGCCCGGAAGAAGCTGCCCGGCGTCGTGCCAGCGGTGTTCGCGATCGCCGAGAACCGGGTCGCGGAGGTACTGGCGGCCCAACTCGCCGTCGGCGTGGGTGATGCGCTGGTGGAGAACCTGTCGACCGTGGGCGCGCTACTCGGCGCCGCCCGCCGCACCCGCGACGCGCCCGGCCCGCCCGAGGACGTCGTGCTGGCCGAGTACAGCATCTCCAAGCCCTACGAACCGGCCGTCGACGTGCTGGTCGACGGGCAGGTCGTCGCGACCCTGACCTTCGAGGTGCGGCTGGCCCTGACCGTCCGTGCGGCAGAGGCCGTCGTCGATGCAGGTCGGCTGACCGCGTTGAAGATCGGCGCACTGGTCGCCGGCGCCACCCTCTCGTTGCAGGGCTGGGAGCTCGCAGCACCACAGGCGCGGCTCTTCGACGGCGTCGTGGTGCCGCTCGGCCGCGGCGTGCCACTCACCGCGTCGGCGTGGCCCGCCGCCGCGTCTTCGCCCGCCGCGGCACCCCCGACGTCACTCCCGTGGTGGCAGCGGACCTGACGCTGCTACCGCCGTCGCGACGACCGGGGTGGCGACCCGCATTCGCGGCACGAACAGCGACACCACGCCGGCGAGGATGCAGACCACGCCGCCGACGTACCAGGCCCAGTCGTAGCTGCCCAGCTCGTCGCGGACGATGCCGGCGGCCAGCGCCATCAGCGCGGCACCCACCTGGTGGCTCGCGAACACCCAGCCGAACATCACCGGCGCCCGCGTCCCGAACGCCTCGCGGCACAGAGCCATGGTGGGTGGGATGGTCGCCACCCAGTCCAGCCCGTAGAACACGATGAACGCGAGCATCGGCGGCTCCACCGACGAGCCGAAGAGCACCGGCAGCGCCAGCAAGGACCAGCCGCGCAGCACGTAGTAGGCCAGTAGGAGCTTGCGCGGGTCGACGCGGTCGGTCAGCCAGCCGGAGGCGATCGTGCCGACCACGTCGAAGAGCCCGACCAGCGCGAGCAGCCCCGCAGCGGTCGTCGCCGGCATCCCGTGATCGTGCGCGGCGGGCACGAAGTGCGGCTGGATCAGGCCCATCGTGGAGGCGCCGCAGATCATCATGCCGATCGCGAGGAACCAGAACGCCTTCGACCGGACCCCGTCGACGAGGCCCTGCACCGCGATGCGGCCTGCGCCGACGCGGTTGACCGGCAGATTGTCGGCCTCCGTGCCGCCGTAGGGAGCGATACCGAGATCGGCCGGCCGCTCGCGCATCAGCAGCAGCACCACCGGAACGACCGCCAGCGCAGCGAACGCGACCCAGAGCGACGCCGCCCGCCAGCCCTGGGCCTGCACCACGTTCGCGACGAGCGGCAGGAACACCAACCCGCCCGCCGCCCCGGCCGCGGTGAGCACGCCCGAGACGAGCCCGCGGCGGGCGACGAACCACCGACCGGTGATCGTCGCGACCAGCGCCAGTGCCATGGCACCCGTGCCGAGCCCGACGAGCACGCCCCACAACAGCACCAGCTGCCAGCTCGCCGTCATGAAGACGGTGAGGCCGCTGCCGGCGGACACGACCACCAGCGCGGCCGTCACCACCGGGCGGATGCCGAACCGCTCCATCAGCGCCGCCGCGAACGGCGCCGTCAGCCCGTACAGCGCCATGTTGACGGCGGCGGCGAGCGAGATCGTCGCCGTCGACCAGCCGAACTCGGCCTCCAGCGGGTCCATGAGCACACCGGGCACGGCCCGGAACCCGGCAGCGCCGACGAGGGCGAGGAACGTCGCGGCCGCCACCCACCACGCGGGGTGGATGCGACGGACAGGGAGCACGGTCACCACGCAACAGTCGCTGACCAGTCGCCGCAGGACCAGTGGCCCGAAGGACAAGATGTGCAAGGATTCGGCCATGCACAACGTCGCGGTGCTGGCCCTTCCGGGCGTGCTCGGGTTCGAGCTGGGTCTGCCGCACAAGTTCCTCGGCAGTGCTCGCGACGACGACGAGCAGCCGCTCTACCGGGTCCGCACGGCAAGCCTGGACGGCGGCCCGGTGCGTACATCGGCCGAGTACACGGTGCTGCCCGACCACGACGCGTCGATCCTGCGCGAGGCCGACACCGTCGTGATCCCCGGGCTGTACGGCCATCCGGCGGTGCTGCACGGTGAGCTCGATCCCGCACTCGCCTCCGCACTGGACGGGCTCGACGCGCGGCTCGTGTCGCTCTGCACCGCGGCGTTCGTGCTAGCCGCTGCGGGCCGTCTCGACGGCCGCCGCGCCACCACCCACTGGATGCACGCCCAGCGCTTCAACCAGCTGTTCCCGCAGGTCGAACTCGATGCCGACGTGCTGTACGTCGACGAGGGCGACGTCCTCACCTCCGCCGGCAACGCGGCCGGCATCGACCTGCTGCTGCACGTCGTGCGCCGCGACCACGGTGCCGCGGTGGCCCAGCGGGTGGCCCGCCGCGCGGTCGTGGCCCCCTGGCGCGACGGCGGGCAGAGCCAGTTCGCGGAGCCGGTGCCCGATGTCGGCGGGACCAGCACGTCCCGCACGCAGGCGTGGGCACTGGAGCGGCTCACCGAGCCGCTCACCATCACCGAGCTCGCCGCGCACGCCCGCAGCAGCGTCCGCACGTTCACCCGGCGCTTCCGGCAGGAGACCGGGCAGAGCCCCGCGCAGTGGCTCATCGCCCAGCGCGTCGCGCTCGCCCGGCAGCTGCTGGAGGCGACCGACATGCCCGTCGAGCGGGTGGCCACCGACGCCGGGTTCGGCACCACGGCCTCGCTCCGCCAGCACCTGCACGCGGCGATCGGAGTTGCGCCGCTGGCGTACCGGCGCACGTACCGGGGCGACCGGACAGCCTGACCGGGGACTGCTCCGGGAGAAACCCTGATGCGCCGTTCGGCCCAGTCGCACATCCTGACCTGCGATGACAGCAACTATCACCGAGCTACCCAGGTCCCTGTTCTTCTCCGGCAACGCCCCCGTCGAGGGGTTGCTCTCCTCGCTCTGGATCGACCCGTACGTCTCCGGCCGCCAGCCGCATTCCTGCGCCGTCGACCTGACCGAGGTCGCTGCCGATGCGGCGCTGCTGCCGCCGGGCTGCGTCGCCGACCTCACGCACGACGAGTCCGGCCGCCGCTCGCACGTCGCGTCCGGGCCGGGCTGGACCCTGATCGCGCTGCGCCGCCGAGCCGGCGCGGCCACCGTCCGGGTCTGCGCGACGAGCCCCGAGCTGGCCCGCGCGATCGTCGACCAAGCGGCGGCGAGTGCCCGCGATGGTCGTCCGAGCCGCGCCGACGAGCTGCCGGTCGGGTTCTGGCGCCGGCAGTCGTGCGGGGGTGACGGCGTGGTCTCGCCACGCCGGGTCTCCGTACCGACGTGGGCGGAGATCCGCGGCAACTACGGCGCGACCGCCGCGAGCGGGCTCGACCGGCTGATGCGCACCCGGCCCGACGCCGTCACCGGGCGGTCGGTGCTGCTGCACGGCCCCAGCGGCACCGGGAAGACCACCGCGCTGCGCGCGCTGACCCACGAGTGGCGCGACTGGTGCCAGGTCGACGCGATCCTCGATCCCGAGGCCCTCTTCACCGATCCCGGCTACCTCTCGGCCGTCGTGATGGGCCCGCCGGCAGGGCCCGACGAGGAGCGGCGCTGGCGCATGCTCGTGCTGGAGGACTGCGACGAGCTCGTGGGGGCAGGCGCGAAGCAGAGCGCGGGGCAGCAGCTGTCCCGGCTGCTCAACCTCACCGACGGCATGCTCGGCCAGGGCCTCGACGTGTTGGTGTGCCTCACCACCAACGAGGACGTCGGCGCGCTGCACCCGGCCGTCGTGCGACCCGGGCGCTGCCTCGCCGAGATCGAGGTGGGCCGGCTGACACCCGGGGAGGCCGCCCGCTGGCTCGGCACGGACGAGGCACCGCCCGAAGGCGCCAGCCTCGCCGAGCTGTACCGGCTGCGGGCCGCCCACGCGGCGGCTCGTTGATCGCGCGAACCCCGAGACCAACCCGCACCCCGATACCGGTCGACGCCGGTGCGAGACTGGAGGCCGTGACCGCCGATCTCACGATCCCCGCCGAGCTCCTCCCCGCCGACGGCCGGTTCGGCTGCGGGCCGTCCAAGGTCCGTCCCGAGCAGCTGCAGGCACTCGCCGCCGCCGGCGCCGTGATGGGCACGTCGCACCGGCAGCAGCCGGTGAAGGCGATCGTCGGGCGCGTGCGCGCCGGGCTGCGCGAGCTGTTCTCCCTCCCCGACGGCTACGAGGTCGTGCTGGGCAACGGCGGCTCCACCGCCTTCTGGGACATCGCGACGTTCGGCCTGGTCAAGGACCGTGCGCTGCACCTGACCTACGGTGAGTTCTCCGCGAAGTTCGCCGAGTCCACCAAGGGCGCACCGTTCCTCTCCGACCCCGTCGTCATCAAGTCCGAGCCGGGCAGCGCACCGGAGCCCACCAGCGACCCGAGCTGCGACGTGGTCGCCTGGGCGCACAACGAGACGTCCACCGGCGTGGCCGTGCCGGTCGTGCGCCCGACGTCCGCCAGCGCCGACCAGCTCGTGCTCATCGACGCGACGTCGGGGGCCGGCGGCCTGCCCGTCGACATCCGCAACGCCGACGCCTACTACTTCGCCCCGCAGAAGGGCTTCGCGGCCGACGGCGGGCTGTGGGTCGCGCTGATGAGCCCGGCCGCGCTGCGCCGCGCCGCCGAGATCGCGGCGTCCGACCGCTGGATCCCGCCGTTCCTGTCGCTGGCCACCGCCATGGACAACTCGCTCAAGGACCAGACGTACAACACCCCGGCGCTGTCCACGCTGATCCTGATGGCCGAGCAGGTCGACTGGATGCTCGGGCTCGGCGGCCTCGACGCCTGCGTCGCCCGCACCAGGGAGTCGTCGTCGACGCTCTACGCGTGGGCGGAGAAGGCGGAGTTCGCCACCCCGTTCGTCAGCGATCCGGCGCTGCGCTCCCAGGTCGTCGGCACCATCGACTTCACCGACGCCGTCGACGCCGCCGCCGTGGCGAAGGTGCTGCGGGCCAACGGCATCGTCGACACCGAGCCGTACCGCAAGCTGGGCCGCAACCAGCTGCGCGTCGGGATGTTCCCGGCCGTCGACCCGGCCGACGTCGCAGCGCTCACCGCGTGCATCGACTGGGTTGTCGACCGCATCGGGTGAACCTCCCGCTGCGGGGTAATCGACCGCGGTGCGTCGTCGATATGTTGAGTGGCGCCACGCTCCGTGTCCGGCGGAGGGCGGCCTCAGCCTTTACCCCCCGAACCGGGGGATGTCGGATCGGCGCGCCTCCGAGGCGGGTTGCGATTCGGCATCTACCGTCACCCGGACGGGGAGAAGTGTGCAGCGAGAACAGCAGGCGGCAGGGGATCAGATGCGCGCGCTACGGGTCGTCGGCATCACCGAGGACAACGGGGTGCTCTCCGTCGTCCTCGAGGATCCCGGCCACCGGGAGCGCTACGTCGTCCCCGCCGACGAGCAGTTGCGTGCCGCCGCCCGCGGCGATCTGACGCGGCTGGGACAGATCGCGATCGAGTTGGAGAGCCAGTTGCGTCCACGCGAGATCCAATCCCGTATCCGCGCCGGCGCGTCCGTCGAGCAGGTCGCGTCCGCTGCAGGTGTTCCGGTCGCGAAGATCGAACGGTTCGCCTACCCGGTCCTGCTGGAGCGCTCGCGCACCGCCGAGCTGGCGCAGCGGGCCCACCCGATGCGCGCCGAGGGTGCCGACTCCCGCATGCTCGGTGACGTCGTCGCGCACACCTTCGGGCTGCGCGGGCTCGACTACACCGACACCGAGTGGGACTCCTGGAAGGGCGAGGACGGCCGCTGGGTCGTCACGCTCTCGTGGCGGGCCGGCCGGTCGGACAACACCGCGCACTGGACGTTCCAGCCCGGCGCCCACGGTGGCACCGTCACCGCGCTGGACGAGCACGCCAGCGATCTCGTCGAGGGGCTGCCGCAGCGCCCGCTCCGCACCGTCGGCCCGGTGATCGACATGGCCCGCCCGGAGGCCGACACCTCGACCAACGGCCCCTCGACCAGCAGCTCGGAGGAGCAGCGCTACGCCGGCCGGCGCACCGCCGATGGCGCCGACGCGCCCGAGCGCACGGCAGCCCGCGCCACGGCCCCGGAACAGCGCTCGGCGCCGCCGGCGCCGCGCCAGGCCGACCCCATCGAGTCGGCGCCCGCCCGGCCCGCACCTCCGGCGGCCCGGCAGGCACCCCCGCCCGAGCCGGAGCCGGAACCCGTCGCCGAGGCCGAGCCCGAGCCGGCCGCCGAGGCCACCGCAGAGGAGTCCGCGCCGCCGAAGCGGACCAAGAAGGGCAAGCCCGTCATGCCGTCGTGGGACGAGGTGCTGCTGGGCGTCCGCGGCCAGCGGTGACGGCGCACAACGACTACGACGAGGCCGCGCGCGACTACGCGTTGCACAACGAGGCCAACTCGTTCAACGCGGGCTACGAGCGCCCCGCCGTGCTGGCCATGGTCGGCGAGGTCATGGGCAAGCGGATACTCGACGCCGGCTGCGGCGCGGGCGCACACGCCCTCGAACTGGTGGCGGGCGGTGCGCAGGTGACCGGGCTGGACTCCAGTGCCGGCATGCTCGCGATCGCCGCCGACCGGCTCGGACCCGACGTGCCGCTGCACCACGTCGATCTCGCCGAGCCGCTGCCGTTCGCCGACGGCTCGTTCGACGTGGTGCTGGCGTCGCTCGTGATGCACTACCTGCAGGACTGGGTGCCCACGCTGGCGGAGTTCCGACGGGTGCTCGTGCCCGGCGGACGGCTCGTGTTCTCCACCCACCATCCGTCCATGCCCAGTCCGGGGAGGAGCGACGACTACTTCGCCGTCCACGCCTTCGAGGAGGAGTGGGACGTCGGCGGCGGGCGGACGATGCGCATGCGGTTCTGGCACCGCCCGCTGCGCGCGATCGTCAGGGCGATCGCCGAGGCCGGCCTGGCCCTCGTGACCCTCGACGAGCCCGAGCCCGATCCGGCAGTGGAGCACAGCAATCCGCGGGCATGGGGCCTGCTCACCACCGCGCCGCGGTTCCTGTTCGTGGTCGCCAAGGCCTGATCAGCGCCAGCGCGGCCCACGGTGTTCGTTGATCAAGGGCAAAGGGTGATGATCGCTGCCAGCAACCTTTTGCCCTTGATCAACGCCAAACCTCGGCGGCCGGGACTGCTCCCTGGCCGGCGCCTCAGGACGGCCCGAGCAGCCCCAGCAGCAGCACCACCCACGCGGCCACGAGTCCCGCGGCCGCGCCGAGGGCGAACCAGCGCCACACCGCCAAGCGGCGCATCAGCCACAGGCTCGGTGCCAGCCCGAGCCCGACGAGCAGGTTCGCCGGCACCCACAGCGCGCCGAAGGCCTCGGCGAAGGCACTGCTGAGAGCGACGTCGGCGATCCCGACGAAGATCGCGGTGAACGCGCTGATGACCAGCCCGGTGGACCACGGGGTGGGGCCGCTGGGCTCGCGCAGCCGCGGTAGGGGCCCGGTGCCGACGGTCACCGACTCGACGACGCCGTCGACCGGATCGACGAACTCCACCGGCCGGCCGAGCACGCCGGAGAGCCGGGACGCGAGCTGGCGGCCCCGCCGGCGCAGCAGCTCCAGCTCCTCGGGTCGCCCCGAGCGCGCCACGGCCCCGGCGTAGGCGACCCACTCGTCGACCGCGGCCTGCAGGTCCGCCGGCAAGGGCGGGTCGCCGGGTTGCCGGTCGCCGAGCTCCACGACCGCCACCCTAGGAGCGCGGGCGATCTCCCCCCGCATCAGCCCAGCACCGCGTGGAAGGCGATCGCGCCGGCGGTGGCGACGTTGAGCGAGTCGACGCCGCTCGCCATCGGGATGCGGACCCGCTGATCGGCGGCGGCCAGCGCCTCGTCGGTCAGGCCGGGGCCCTCCGCGCCCAGCAGCAGCGCCGTCCGCACCCCGGCCAGGCCCGCCTCCCGCAGCGCGACGGCGTCGGCGGCCGGGGTGAGCGCCACCACCCGCAGCCCTGCCGCCCGCACCACGTCCAGCGCGGCCGGCCACGGCCCTGTCAGCGGCGCGAACGGCACGCGCAGCACGTGCCCCATGGAGACGCGCACGCTGCGCCGGTAGAGCGGATCGGCGCAGCGCGGCCCCAGCAGCACGGCGTCGACGCCGAGCGCGGCGGCGTTGCGGAACACCGAGCCGAGGTTCTCGTGGTCGTTCACGCCCTCCAGGACCGCGACGGCCCGCGCGGTGCGGACGAGCTCGGCCGGCTCGGGCTGGGCCGCCCGGTCGGCGACGGCGAGGACGCCGCGGTTGAGGTGGAACCCGACGACCGACGCCATCGTGTCGGCGTCGGCGGCGTACGCGGGCACATCAGCGTCGGCGAGGTCGGGCCCGAGCTCGTCGAGGCGCCGCGGCACCCCCAGCAGCGACCGCACGGGGTACGGCGACGCCAGCAGCCTGCGCACCACCACGACGCCTTCCGCGATCACCAGCCCGCGCCCGCCGGGTCGGTCCGGGCGGCGGTCGGCCTCGGTGAGGTCCCGGAAATCGTCGACGCGGGGATCGGCGACGTCGGAGATCGGCGTGATGGTGGCCACGATCCGGGATGTTCGCAGGCGTCAGCGGCGTGGCTGCGATCGCGTCGCCCGGTCAGCCGTAGCGCCGCGATCACGGGTGTGTCACGGTGGACAACCGCCCGGCCAGTGCAGCGGGCCGAGAAGTTCAGAGGTTGTAGGAGGCATCGCGCGGTGGGCCAGGACGTCGACCGGACCACATTCAGTCGACGGGATCGGCAGAACTACCGCGCAAAGGTCCAACGTTGCGTGGAAGCGCTCGCCGTGATGCTGCGCGAGCAGCAGTTCGCCCGTGCGGATCCGATGACCGGCCTGGAGCTCGAACTCAACCTCGTCGACGACGATCTGGCGCCCGCGCTCGTGGGTCAGGATGTGCTCGACGGGCTCGGGTCCGCTGATTTCACCACGGAGCTCGGGCGCTGGAACCTCGAGCTGAACATGCCGCCGCGGCCGCTGCCCGGCGACGAGTGGCGCCAGCTCGAGCACCAGCTCGTCGAGGAGCTCTCGCGGGTGCGCACCGCAGCGGCCGACCGCAAGGCCCGGCCTGCCGTGATCGGGATCCTGCCGACGTTGCAGCGCAGCGATCTCGTGATCGGGTCGCTGTCCGGCGACGACCGCTACGCCGTGCTCAACGAGCAGCTGCTCTCGGCGCGGGGAGAACCGATCCGGCTCGACATCGCCGGCGACGACGCGTCCGGGCGGCATCCCGTGGGCGCCGACCACCTGACGGCCGACTTCGACTCGATCGCCCCGGAGGCGGCGTGCACGTCGCTGCAGCTGCACCTGCAGGTCCACCCGGACTCGTTCGCGGCGTACTGGAACGCCGCGCAGTGCCTGGCCGGGGTCCAGCTGGCGGTGGGCGCGAACTCGCCGTTCCTGCTGGGTTCGCGGCTGTGGGCGGAGACCCGGATCCCGCTGTTCGAGCAGTCGTGCGACGTGCGGTCGGTGGAGCTGCGCAACCAGGGGGTACGACCCCGGGTGTGGTTCGGCGAGCGCTGGATCACCTCGGTGCTGGACCTGTTCACCGAGAACGGCCGCTACTTCCCCGGCCTGCTCCCCCGCACGCAGGACGACGACCCGCTCGCCGATCTCGAAGCCGGCGTGGTGCCGATGCTGGACGAGATGCGCCTGCACAACGGCACGATCTGGCGCTGGAACCGCCCCATCTACGACGTGGCCGACGGGGTGCCGCACCTGCGGGTGGAGAACCGCGTGCTGCCCGCCGGCCCCACACCCGTCGACATGGTGGCGAACGCGCTGTTCTTCTACGGGCTGCTGCGCGGGCTGGTGGAGGCCGACCGGCCCCTGTGGAGCTCGATGTCGTTCGAGGCGGCGGAGGAGAACTTCACGACCGCGGCCCGGCACGGTCTGGACGGGCCGCTGTACTGGCCGGGCACCGGCTGGATCCGCCCCGACGAGCTGATCCTGCGCAAGCTGCTGCCCGACGCCGCGCAGGGCCTGACGAGGTGGGGCGTGGCCAGCTCGGTGATCGACCGCTACCTGTCGGTGATCGAGCACCGCTGCGCGACCCGGCAGACGGGGGCTGCGTGGCAGCTGGACGCGGTGGCGAGGCTGGAGAACCGCGGGCTCGACCGCGACGAGGCGTTGCGGCGGATGCTGGAGAGCTACCTGTCCGCGTCGCAGGCCAACGAACCCGTCCACACGTGGCAGCTGCCCTGAGATAGGTGCATCGCGCAACGTTCACGGGTGCACACGGATCGGCGAAACGCCCACGGGCCCGTCGCGTGCTCCCTACAGTCGGGACGTCCGATCGCCTCCAGAGATGGGGAACCGATGCCCGACCGCGCCGTCCCGCCCCCGTCCGGCACCCGGTGACCGGCATGTCCCGCTTCCGCCTGTTCGGCCGGGCGGCCGCCACCCCCGCACCGCCGCCGCTGCGGCTGGCCGCTCCGCCGCGGGCGGGCGCGCCGGCGCCGTGGGGCCCGTCCGCGGCGCTGTTCGGCGACGCCGGCAGGGGCAGGCGAGCCACCGACGATCCCGACACCGACCCGCACGGCCTCGCCGCCGTCGCGCCGTCGCGCAGCGCCTTCCCCGCGCCGGCGCCGTCGATCTTCCCGCAGTTCCCGGTGGCCGCCGAGGATCCGATGGACGCGCCGACGGTCGTCACGGCCCGTCCGGCTCCGCCGCTGTTGCCCGCGCCGCGAACGCCACCGACCCCGTCTGCGCCGGAGGTGCTGTTCGACACCTCCCCGGATCCGTCCCCCGATCCCGCCGAGTCGGCGGCGCTGGCCGGCGCGTTCGCCGCCGACTACCTGTCCTGGAACGAGGACGACCCGCAGCGACGCGGCCGCGTGCTGGTCGACTACCTGGCCTCCCCCGGCACGGATCCCACGCACCTGGGCTGGGCGGGCAGCGGCCGGCAGCGCGCGGAGTTCGCCCTGCCCGGCCGCGTGCGGTCCGACGGCGACGGCCGCACGCTGGTCGACGTGCGGGTGCGGGTCACGCCGTACCGGCGCACCGCCGCGGCCCCGGTGGCCGCCACGCCCGAGTGGGCGGAGGCGCCCGACACCGCGGGCATCCCGGCGGTGGCGCCGGCGCCGCACGCCCGTGGTTGGGAAGCGCTCGGCTCCTACTGGATCCGGCTGTCGGTGCCGGTGGTGCGCTGCGGTGGGCGGCTCGCCGTGGACGCGTGGGAGGAGAACCTCGGCGAGGAGCTGGAGGAGGCGCGACCGGCCGCCGCAGCGCAGCCCGACGCCGTCGAGGCGGTGGATCCCAGCCTCGACGACGACGTGGTCGGCGCGCCGTTCGGCGGCCGTCGGTGAGCCGCATGCGCATCCCCGTCGTCACCGGACTCGGCCACGACACCGGCGCGAGCACCGTCGCGGCGGCGCTGCACGGCCGCGACGCCGGCGCGTGGGCGGCCGCGGCCGACATCGTGGTCTGTCGTGGCGGCGGCGAGTCGATGCGGGCGGCCGAGGCGCTGCGGTTGGCCCCGTTCGGACTGCGGCCCGTGCTGGCGCTCACCCATCCCGGGGCTGCTCCGGCCGCCTCGCGCGTGCGAGTCCTGCGGCTGGGCAGCCGGTTCGCCGCGATCGTCGAGCTGCCGCACGTGCCGCGCTGGGAGGTGCTCGGCGATGCCCCGGCCGATGCGGGTGAGCTGCTGGGGCTCGCCCCGGAAGAGCTCGAACCGGCCGTCGCCACGTACGCGGAGGCGTTGCATGAGCTCGTGGCCGCGGTGCTGGCCGGTGGTCAACTGAGCGAGCCGCTGCCGCCGGTGCTGATCCGGTCACTCGGCCCGCGGAGCCCCGACCCGCCGCTACCGCTGCGATCGGTGCCGCCCTGCGAAGGCAAGGCCGATCACGGTGCCCTGCTCACCGCGCTGGTCGCCGCCGGGCATCCCGCGCTGCGGATCGGCGACCGGGTCGGATGACCCCTCCACATCCACCCGGAACGCGGATCGGGGTCCTGGCCGGATGGCCAGGACCCCGATACCGTTTCCCGAACTGACGCGCCGCTCCCACCACGAAGCGACGAGACAAAGGTTAGCCTAACCTCGCTCACGTCCGCAAGTGGTCTCGCCGACGCAGCCTCCGGTGATCGTTGGTTACGGTGGTGCCGTGGTCGATCCACCGCCGCTGCCCGCGCGGTTCACCCGCATCACCGACGCCGTCGCCGTCGGCTCCGTGCTGTGGGCGCTGGCTGCCGCCGGGCTGTACGTCGCCTGGCTGGTCGGTGCCCGCCCGCTCGACATCTGGTTCACCACCTGCGTGGTCGGCGCCGCTCTGGGCGGCGTCGGCTACGGAGTCTTCCGATGGCAGCGAGCCGCCGCCCGGCGCGGCTCCCGCACCGCTCAACAAGGCCTGGAGAACGCATGAGCGACCGTCCTACCGCCGTCGTCACCGGGGCCAGCTCCGGCATCGGCGCCGCCACAGCGCACGCGCTGGCCGGGGCCGGGTTCCACGTGGTGCTCGGCGCCCGCAGACTCGACCGCTGCGAGAAGATCGCCGCAGAGATCGGCGGCACCGCCCTGCCCCTCGACGTGACCGACGCCGAGTCCGTCACCGAGTTCGCCGCCGCCGTGCCCGAGGCGCGAGTACTGATCAACAACGCCGGCGGCGCGAAGGGCATGTCGCCGGTCGCCGACGCCGACGAGGACGACTGGCGCTGGATGTTCGAGACCAACGTCATGGGCACCCTGCGCGTCACGAAGGCACTGCTGCCCACGCTGATCGCGTCCGGCGACGGCCACATCGTCACCATCACCTCCATCGCCGCGCTCGGCCCGTACGACAACGGGGCCGGCTACACCGGCGCCAAGCACGCCCAGGCGATGCTGCACCGCACCCTGCGCGGCGAGCTGCTCGGGCAGCCCGTGCGGCTCACCGAGATCCTGCCCGGGCTGGTGGAGACCGAGTTCTCCCTCGTCCGCTTCGACGGCGACGCGGAGAAGGCGGCCGCGCCCTACCGCGGCCTCACCCCGCTCACCGGCGAGGACGTGGCCGACGTGATCGCCTTCGCCGTCACCCGCCCCAGCAACGTCAACCTCGACCAGATCGTGATCAAGCCCCGGACGCAGTACGACGCCATGCGGGCGCACCGCGAGGGCTGACGGTCACGCGACAGACAGACCGGCTCGTCGATCAAGGGCAAAGGGTCGTCAAACGATCTCCACGAACGACCTTTTGCCCTTGATCATCACAACCGGGTGCAGCGATGTGTCGCCGCTCAGTCCAGCGCCGACATCGTCTTCCACTGCGCCCACGGCACGGTCCAGTCCCAGATGTCGCCGTCCTTGGGGCTGAGCTGCACGGGCGTGCCCGTGACCTCGACGGGATCGCCGTAGAGCGCCGTGTCGTAGTAGGCCTGCGCGTTCGCGATGGACAGGTTGACGCAGCCGTGGGTGACGTTGGACGTGCCCTGCGCGGCGGCCGAGACCGGGTTCGCGTGGATGAACTCGCCGTTGTTGGAGATGCGGACCGCCCACTTCTCCATGACGTCGTAGCCGTACTGCGCGCTCACCATCCGCTTGTCGGTGAACTTCTCGCTCACCACGTGGATGCCGGAGCGGGTGTTGCGCTCGGGATCGGAGCCGAGCCCGTAGCTGGCGGGGAAGTCCATGACCTGCTTGCCGTCGCGGATGACGAGCATGCGGAAGCTGTTGACGTCGGCCTTCACGATCTGCGAGCGACCGATGGTGAACGTGCTGGAGATGTTGGCCGCGCCGACCGCCCCGCCGCCGTAGTCGACGCCTTCGAGCTCGGCCTCGACCTTCACCTCGGTGTTGGCCGGCCAGTAGTCCTTGGGCCGATAGTCCACGCGCGAACCGCCGCCCTCGTCGGGCATCCACGCCCAGGAGCCCTCGATCGGCGTGGGCGTGGTGACCTTGAGCGCCTTCTCGACCGCCGCTTTGTCATCGATGTGCGCGTTGAACTGGACGCGGATCGGGGCGGCGACGCCGACGGTGCGGCCGTCGCCGATGTTGAGGGTGCCGCGCACGGTCTTCGTGGGTGCCTTCGTGGAGAAGACGCCCTGCAGCGGGGTACGGGTGCCGTCGGCGTCCTCGACCGTTCCGAGCCACTGGTAGGTGGCGCCGTAGCGCAGCGGCCCCGCGGCCTCCCAGCGCAGGCCGTCCGGGGAGGTCTGCCCCTTGACGTCGCCGCCCTTCTCGCTGGTCAGCTTGATGTCGACGATCCGGCCGTTGGTGACGGCGACGGACGCTTTCGTGCCCGGGTCCACGTCCTTCGCGGCGATCGCCGGCGTGTAGACGACCTGGGCCGCCGACACCTTCGGCCCACCGAACGGTGTGGAGCTCGGTCCACCTGATGCCGTGGTGGCGAAGAGCACCCCGGCCACGCCTATGACCACTACGGCCATGGCCAGCAGTACCCGTCGCATGCCTTAACCCCCTACTTGACGTCCCCGATGAAGACGTCGCGCGCGTGAATCGGGTTGCCCGCCCCCCGGAGCAACCTGCAACCCACCGTACGGCTGCAGCTCAGAGGTGGCACCCGACCAGTACCGGTTCGGGTGCGAGTTCGATGCCGAACCGCGCCGTCACGCCGTCGCGCACCTCTCTGGCCAGCGCCAACAGGTCCTCGGTCCGCCCGCCGCCGCGGTGGGTGAGGGCCAGCACATGCTTGCCCGACAGGGCCACCCGGCCGCCGGGACCCTGGTGCCCGCGGGCGAACCCGCTGCGCTCGATGAGCCACGCGGCGGGCAGTTTGACCTGCCCACCGGCGGCGGGCCAGCGCGGCGCATCGGCAGGCGCGCGTTCCTCGTCGACGACCGGGTTGGTGAAGAACGATCCGACGCTCCACGTGTCGTGGTCCGTCGGGTCGAGCACCATCCCCTTGCCGCGGCGGAGCCCGAGCACCGCGTCGCGGGCTGCGGCCGCCGGCACGCGGGCACCCTGCTCGACGCCGAGGGTGCGGGCGAGCTCGGCGTAGCGAACGGGGGCGCTGGAGGCGTCGGTGGTCAACCGCAGCCGGATCCGCAGCACGACGGCGTCGGTTCGGCCCTTGAGCACGCTGGTGCGGTAGGCCAGCCCGAGGTCCGCTGCCGGGACGTGGAGGCGGACTGTGTCGGTGCGACGGTCGTACAGATCGACGTCGACGAGCAGGTTGGCGATCTCCACGCCGTAGGCACCCACGTTCTGCACGGGGGTGGCGCCGGTGCGGCCGGGGATGCCTGACAGGCACTCCAGGCCGCCGAACCCGTCGGCTACGGTGGCCGCGACGATCGTGTCCCATTCGGTGCCCGCCTCGGCAGTCACCAGTACAGAGTCACCGTCCCGCTCGACGGTGCAGCCCGTCGACCCGACCCGCACCACGGTGCCGGGCCAGCCATCGTCGGCGATCACGAGGTTGGAGCCGCCGCCGACCAGCAACACGTCGTCGCGGGCGGCGCGGAGCGCGGCCACGACCTCCTCGGCGGAGCGCGCGTCGACGAACCGGGCCGCCGGGCCGCCGAGGCGCAGTGTGGTCAGCCCGGCCGTCAGCACGGAGGCTGTGTCGGGCGCGGTCACGATGGGCAACGGTAGCCTCCGCAGAATGTCCAGCCAGATCGACTACCGGTACTCGACGACGTTCCCCGCCGCCGCGCTGTACGGCGCGCTGGTGGACGAGGAGTACCTGCGAGCCCGGCTCGCCGAGCTCGGCGGCCGGGAGGCCAGCATCGTCTCCTACCGCACCGACGCGAACGGTGCCCAGTTCGTGCTGCGCCACGAGCTGGACGTCGAGGGCCTGCCACCCGCGATCGCCGGTCTGCTGGCCGGGCGGCTGGTGCTGGAGCGCACCGAGAACTGGACCGTCGCGCGCACCGGCACCGTGGACGTGCGGGTCATCGGGGCTCCGGTGCCGGCGACGGCCACCGGGCGGCTGGGGGTCGTCGAGGTCGGCACGGGCAGCGAGTTCCAGGTGCACGCCGACGTCAGCGTCTCGCTTCCACTGTTCGGCGGCAGCATCGAGGAGCTCGTCGCCGGCAAGGTGCGCGAGCTGCTGGAGCTGGAATCCAGGTTCACCACGCGCTGGTTGGAGCAGCGAGCCGCATGAGCACGCCGGAGGAAGCGGCAGCCGCAGAGCGCCGCTACGTCATCACACTGAGCTGCTCCGACACGACCGGGATCGTTGCCCGCATCTCCGCGTTCCTCGCCGAAGCCGGCGGCTGGATCGTCGAGGCCGGCTACCACTCCGACCCGGCGACCGGCCGGTTCTTCACCCGCCAGGTGGTGCGCGCCGACTCGCTGCCGTTCGGTGTCGACGAGCTGCGGGAACGGTTCGCCGCCGTCGCCGCCGATCTGGGCGACGCCACGTGGACGGTCACCGACACCGGCGTCCTCAAGCGCATGGTGGTGCTGGTCAGCAAGGAGCTGCACTGCCTGCACGATCTGCTGGGCCGGGTGTCGCTGGGTGAGCTGCCCGTCCAGCTGGACGCCGTGATCGGCAACCACGAGATCGCCGGCGAGGTGGTGCGCGCGCACGGTGTGCCGTTCCACCACGTGCCGTTCCCCACGACCGACAAGGCCGCGGCGTTCGCCGAGGTGCGCAAGCTCGTCGACGAGCACGATCCGGACGCGGTGGTGCTGGCCCGGTTCATGCAGATCCTGCCGCCGGAGCTGTGCGAGGCGTGGGCGGGCCGGGCGATGAACATCCACCACAGCTTCCTGCCGTCGTTCGTCGGCGCGAAGCCGTACCACCGGGCGCACGCCCGCGGGGTCAAGCTCATCGGCGCGACCTGCCACTACGTCACGGCCGAGCTGGACGCCGGCCCGATCGTCGAGCAGGACGTGATCCGCGTCGACCACGGCGACACGGCCGACGACATGGTGCGCCGGGGCCGCGACATCGAACGGCTCGTGCTGGCCCGCGGGCTGCGCTGGCACCTGGAGGACCGGGTGCTGGTGCACGGCAACCGCACCGTGGTCTTCCACTGAAGCCACATCGACGACCCCGGCGGGGTATCTGCACGTGACCTGAGTCCTCCTTCCCCTGCCCCGACGCGTCCTGGGGCAGCCTCGAGGAGGGCAGGAGCATGGCCAGGATTCCCGAGCTGGACGACATCCGCGCCGAGATCAGGTCGCGGTCGCACATCGTCGACTGGGCGACACGGTTCCCGTGGTGGCCGCGACCGGCGCACGTCAAGATCCTCTTCTACGCCGACGGCGGGATCCGCTATGACGGCGGCCCGTTCTTCGGCCTCAAGCAGGTGCTCGCCACCCTCACCGCCCAGCATCACCCGTGGGTGCGGTTCGACCTCACCACCGTGGGCCGGTCGAGCGACCCGAGCGCCGACCACGACAACCTCGATCTCGCCCAGGCGCTCGCGCTCGACGACTTCGACGAGCTGTGGATCTACAGCATCGCTTCGACGCCGCAGCTGGCGCCCGCCGAGCTGGCTGCGGCGCGGACGTTCATGGACGACCGCGACGGCGGCGTGCTCATCACCGGCGACCACGCCGACCTGGGCGCCGCGTTCGGCAACCTGCCGCGCGCCGGCAAGATGCGCATGCTGCCGGCGCCGCCCGCCGCGACCGGCGTGTGGAACACGTCGCTGCGCAGTGGCGCGGACGCGTCGTTCGACTTCGCCGACCAGTCCGACTCGACGCCCCAGCCGCTGGAGCTGGTGTGGCGGTGGGCGGGGCTGCTGCGCAAGGCGCCGCATCCGGTGCTCTGCAGCCAGCTCGGTCCGATCGACGTCTTCCCCGACCACCAGCACGAGGGTGAGGCGCTCGCGCCGGCTCCGGCGCCCGTGTCGGAGTGGCCGGCGGGGGCCCGTGCGGAGATCATCGCCCGAGCCACGATCATCGATCCCTCGTCGAACACGGTGGGGCGCCGGTTCGGGGTGCTGTCGGCCTACGACGGGCACACGGCGAAGGTGGGCCGGATCGTCGCCGACTCGACGTGGCACCACCACTTCGACATCAACCTGCGTGGCGTGCCCGGTCAGCCCGACCGCACCGGGTTCGTCACCCCGGGCACCGGCGACTGGATCCCCACGGCGCGCAAGATCGAGGCCTTCTTCGTCAACGCGGGGGTGTGGCTCGCACCGCCGGCGAAGCAGCGGGCGATGCGAGCTGCGGCGTGGTGGCCGATCCTGTGGAGCGACATCGTCGTGCAGGGACTCGACGTGCGCCTCGACACGCGGCTGCTCGGGCGCTACGCCTACGACGCGCTGGGCCGGTACGCGCCGCAGTGCGCCGTCTTCGGCTGGATCTGGGACCTCGTTCCGATCGACGCGCGCCCGCAGCTGCTGAAGCTCGCGGAGCGCGATGCGGACATGCCGGTGACGGAGTTCGTCGCCGGTGTGGCGACCCAGCAGCTCATCGACTCGTTCGGTGCCACTCCGAGCAGGATGCCGACCGAGGCACCCGATCTCGACGTGATCGACAAGGCACTGCAGGGCGCCGGGGAGCGCGGACTGGAGGCGCTGTCGCAGGCCGTGGACGAGCGCGCGGAGTCGATCCGCACGGTGGCCCGCCGCCGCTGAGCCGAGTGGCGGATCGGGAATCGATCAGGAGCGGACCTGACCGACGATGTCAGAACCCGCGGACGCGGTCCGGGGTGAAGCGCAGCGGCACCGAGTAGGTCTCGGCGAAGACCTAGGGCGTGCGCCACGCCCCGGCCGCGATCCGCTCGCCGTACTTCGCGACGTACGGGGCGTTGTCCTGAGGCGCGGGTGCGCTGTCGTCGACGGTGATCTCGCCGGTGAGCACGACGACGTCGCCGCCGCTGGCCGTCGCGTTGAGGTGCAGGGCGACCTGCGGGTGCGTGGCGAGGTGGGCCAGCCGCCGGGCGCCCTGCTTCGAGTAGACGAGCGCGGTCGCGCCGTCCCAGAGGAACCAGATCGGCGTCGGTTGCGGGACACCTGACGGATCGACGACCGTCAGCCAGGCGACGACCTCGGTGTCGAGCCGCTTCGCCACGCGGGCACCGAACTCGGTGGAGGGATCGGGAAGGAGAGCCACGTCACGTTCAACATCCCGCGGCCCGACAGATTCCCGCCCCGGATTGCAGCAAAGCCACCTTCACGCAAGATTCCTGCATGAAGGTGGCCTTGCTGCAACAGGCTCAGGCCGGCGTGATGTTCGCGTTCACCGCGAACACGTTGCCGGGGTCGTAGACCCCCTTGACCTGCGCGAGGCGGTCGTACTTCGCCTGCCCGTAGGTCGCCAGCACCGCCCGGTCGTCCGGCTCCGCCATGGTGTTGACGTACCCCGCCGGGCTGCCCACGATCGGCTGCAGCTCCTGCCAGGTGTCGCGGACCCATTGCCGGGCGCCGACGAACGAGTCGGGGTCGGGTGCGATGCCCTCGATCGCCATCAGGTAGCTGATGTCGCGGCGGCCACCCCATGCGGTGTCGGCGTCGGCGACCTCGCCGTAGGCGCCGCCCATCGGGAAGATCAACAACTGGGACATCGGCGCCTCGCGGCGGGCTGTCCGGTCGGCGACGATGTCGATCGCCGCGTCGGAGAGCTCGTCGAGGTACAGCCCCTTCGAGTAGGCGCGTACCCCCCAGAACGCGCCCTCGTCGAGCAACTGCTGCAGCGCCACGTACGGCAGCGGCGTCGTCGCCTCGAACAGCGGCTCGAGCGCCGCCCGGAGCGGGGCGATCGCGGCAGTGTGCTCCTCCGCGGTGCCGAACCCGACGACCATGATGCCGATCCCGGGGCGGAAATGGTGCTCCGGCGGCACGAACGGGGCCGGCGGCGCGGAGATGCAGGCGATCGCGGGCGACGTGCCGGCGGGCAGCTCGCCGAACAGGTCACGTGCGATGCGCATGGCCTGGCCCGCCCGCTCCTGCTCGACGAACAGCAGTCCCAGGTGCACGAGCGGGCCCACCGGGTGCAGGCGGAACTCGAACTCGGTGACGACGCCGAAGTTTCCGCCCCCGCCGCGGATCGCCCAGAACAGGTCGGGGTGATCGGTGGCGCTCGCCCGCACGCACCGCCCGTCGGCCAGCACGATCTCGGCCGACTCCAGGTTGTCGATCGTCAGGCCGTGCAGTGGCGTGAGCCAGCCGAACCCGCCACCAAGCGTCAACCCGCCGATGCCGGTGTGGCTCACCGTGCCGGCAGGCACGGCGAGGCCGTGCTCCTGCGTCGCGGCGTCGAGCTGGGCGAGCTTGGCGCCGCCGCCGACCCGTGCCCGGCGGGCCTCCGGATCGACGGTGACGGAGTCGAGCGGGCTCAGATCGATCATGATGCCGCCCTCGGGTACGGCGGCCCCCCAGTAGCCGTGGCCACCGCCGCGTACAGCGACGCGCAGGCCCGTCTCCTTGGCGTACGCCAACGCTGCGGCGACGTCGGCCGGGCCCGTGCAGCTCGCGATCACCGCCGGACGGCGGTCGATGTCGCCGTTCCAGACGGCGCGCGCCTCGTCGTACCCCGGGTCGGCGGGGCTCACGACGGGCCCGTTCATCACGGCCCGCAGTGGAGCGTGGTCGCGGATGTCAGTGCTGGTCATGTGTGTCCTCCTCCGCAGGAGGAGTTCCAGACGGCCGCGCTGATACCGGTCGCCACGTGATCCCCCCGCCGTTGGTCGACACCGACGGTGCTCCGGCCCGGTCTCACCGACGTTTCACCACTGTTCCGCTGGCTGAGGTGCCGGCCCGGGAGTGACAGCAAAGCCACTTTCAGGACCGATTCGGTCCTGAAAGTGGCTTTGCTGACGTACGTGCGCAGGGTCAGGCGGCAGCCGCCGCCGTCACCTTCGCCGGCTCCAGGGCCAGCTCCAGCACCTCGGCCACGTCGGCCACCGGGTGGATCCGCAGCTCGCCGCGGATGTTCTCCGGCAGGTCGTCGAGGTCAGGCTCGTTGCGCTTCGGGATGATCACGTCGGTGAGCCCGGCCCGGTGCGCGGCCAGCAGCTTCTGCTTGACCCCACCGATCGGGAGCACCTTGCCCTGCAGCGTGACCTCACCGGTCATGCCCACGGACGACTTCACCGGCCGCCCCGACGCCAGCGACGCGAGCGCCGTGGTCATCGTGACGCCTGCCGACGGCCCGTCCTTCGGGACCGCGCCGGCCGGCACGTGGACGTGCAGCTTCTTCGACGCGAGGTCACCGGCCAGTCCGCGGGACCGCAGGTAGCTCAGCGCGATCGAGACGGACTCCTTCATGACGTCGCCCAGCTGACCGGTCAGGATCAGCCCGGCGTCGCCCTCCATCGAGGTGGCCTCGATGAACAGGACGTCGCCGCCGGCTCCGGTCACCGCGAGTCCGGTCGCCACACCCGGCACGGACGTGCGCTCCGCCGTCTCCGGTGTGAACTTCGGCCGTCCCAGGTAGGTGACGAGCGCGTCCGCGTCGACGTGGACGGGTGTTTCCCCACCCGAGTCGATCTGCACCGCGACCTTTCGCAGGACCTTCGCCAGACCCCGCTCCAGCTGCCGCACGCCCGCCTCGCGGGTGTACTCGGCGGCGATCATGCCGAGTGCGACGTCGGAGAACTCCACGTCGGAGGGCTCCAGGCCGGCCTTGTCGATCTGCCGCGGCAGCAGGTGGTCGCGCGCGATGGCGACCTTCTCCTGCTCGGTGTAGCCGTCGAGCGTGACGACCTCCATGCGGTCCAGCAGCGGGCCGGGGATGGTGTCGAACGCGTTGGCGGTGGCCAGGAAGAGCACGTCCGACAGGTCGAGGTCGACCTCGAGGTAGTGGTCGCGGAACGTGTGGTTCTGCGCCGGGTCGAGCACCTCGAGCAGCGCCGCCGTGGGGTCACCGCGGAAGTCGCTGCCGACCTTGTCGATCTCGTCGAGCAGCACGACGGGGTTCATCGAGCCGGCCTCGCGGATCGCGCGGACGATCCGTCCGGGCAGCGCGCCGACGTAGGTGCGCCGGTGACCGCGGATCTCGGCCTCGTCCCGCACGCCACCGAGGGCGACGCGGACGAACTTGCGACCGAGCGCGTTGGCCACGGACTCGCCGAGCGACGTCTTGCCGACACCGGGCGGGCCGACCAGCGCCAGCACCGCACCGGAGCCACGACCGCCGACCTTGCCCTTGCCGGCCCGCTCGCGCCGCGACCGGACGGCCAGGAACTCGATCAGTCGCTCCTTGACGTCGTCGAGGCCTGCGTGGTCGGAGTCGAGGATGGCCCGGGCGGCCTTGAGGTCGTTCGAGTCCTCGGTGACCGTGGCCCACGGGATGTCCAGGACCGTGTCGAGCCAGGTTCGGATCCAGCCGGCCTCCGGGCTCTGATCGGACGAGCGCTCCAGCTTGCCGACCTCGACGAGCGCGGCCTTGCGGACGTGCTCGGGCAGGTCAGCGCCTTCGACGCGGGCGCGGTAGTCGTCCGAACCGTCGGGCTCGCCCTCGCCCAGCTCCTTGCGGATGGCGGCGAGCTGCTGGCGCAGCAGGAACTCGCGCTGGGTCTTCTCCATGCCCTCGCGCACGTCGGAGGAGATCTTCTCGGAGACCTCCTGCTCGGCGATGTGCTCGCGGTTCCACTGGATGAGCAGTTCGAGCCGCTTCGCGACGTCGGTCTCGGTGAGCAGCGCGATCTTGTGCTCCAGGTCGAGCCACGAGGCCCAACCGGAGGTGTCGGCCAGCTGGCCGGGGTCGGTGATCTGCTGGACGGAGTCGATCACCTGCCAGGCGCCCCGCTGCTGCAGGATGCCCACGACCAGCGCCTTGTACTCCTTCGCCAGCTCCTGGGTGCGCCCGTTGGCGGGCGGGTCGACCACCTCGGTGGCCTCCACCCAGAGCGCGTTGCCGGGGCCGGACACACCGGTCCCGATGCGGGCGCGGCCCTCGCCGCGCACCACCGCGGCCTTCTCGCCGCTGGGGAGCCGTCCCACCTGTTCGAGGACGGCGATCGTGCCCACGGAGGCGTACTTGCCATCGGGGCGGGGGACGACCAGGACCTTGCGCTCCGTGCCGTGGTCGACGCTCGAAGCCGCATCGACCGCTGCCTGGATCTCCGGCTCGTCGAGCCGGACGGGAACCACCATGCCGGGCAGCACCACCGAATCGGCGAGCGGAAGCACCGGCAGCTTCAGCGTCTCTGTCATGACCGCTGCAACGCTGTAAGCCCGGATCCGATTCCCGTTCAGCCACGAGCGAACTCAGGAACCTTGAGCGGGGTCGACTCAGAACCCCGGGAAGACCTTGCGGAGCCGTTCGATCTCCTCGCCCTGCACGTCGGACGGGGTGTGCTCGGCGTCCAACCGCCCGTAGACGAGCCGGACGAACGCCTCGGCCGGCAGCGTGAGGGTCGCGGGACCGTCGCCGATGATCGCCGGCCGCAGCGCCACCGCCTCGCCGATCGTGATCACGAACCGGCGCTCGGGCTGCGTGACCTCGACCACGATCTCGGCCGGCCCGCCGACGGGACGACCGGAAAAGCCAGCCACCATCTCCAGGTTGTCGACGATCTGGTCGACGGCGGCCGGCTCGACGACCGCAGCGGGATCGACGGCGACGGCGACGTCCCAGCCGTGCACGGCGAGCTCGGCGAGCCGCATGCGCAGGTACGTCGTGCCGTCGAGCTGCATGGGCCCGAGCGGGAACGTCAGCTCCGGGATCCGGTCGGCGTCGATCCCCGCCCAGGCCTCCGTGAGCTTCGCGTCGGCGGCGACGGCGTCGGCGGCCTGGCTCTGCGGGTCCTTCGCGTTCCACTCGTCCCACACGGCCACGAACTGCGACTGCTCGGGAGCGGGCGCACCGGCCTGGGCAGCATCGAGGTTCAGCAGACCGATGACGGCACCGGAGCCGATGTGCGACAGCGTCTGCGCGACCGTCCACTCGGTGGGATAGGCCGGACCGGTGAGCTGCTCAGCGGTCAGGGCGGGGACGAGGGCGGCGAGCGCGTCGTGCGAACGCTGCAGGGCGGCGACGGGGAGGGAGAAGTCCACGTGACGATCAACACCCGGCGTGCCGCGTACCTTCCCGAGTGGGTCAGCGGCCCAGCCCCTCGACCACCTCGGCGCCGACAGCGGCGCACCCTCTCAATCGACTACGAACGTCTCCCACCCCGGCCCAGCCATCGGCCGATACCCCTCGGGGACGGCGCCTTCGAGCCGGACCAGCACCCGCAGATGCGCTGGAGCGTCAGGGCCGTTGACGTGCAGCACGGTCAGGACCGGATCGACAGCGACTCTCGCGACATGGACATAGTCGAGCATTAGATTGGGGATCCAGCCGATCGGCTGACCTGCGACGCAGATGTGGACCGCTTTGGGGTTGGCGCTGTTCTCGGGGTCGTCACGAAGTTCAAGGCGATCACCTATTGCAAGCTCGGGCAGGACGCCCCTGTCGCAGTAGCGGATGCCACTCACCAGGAAATTGCAGGCGGTCGAGCCATCCGGTTCGACGACTGGGATCGGGAAGACCTGCAAGGTGTCACCCGCACTCCGGCCACCGGACCGGGCAAGCTGCTCCCACGGAGAAGCCTCGGGCGACAGGTCCAGCTGGTGGAGGAACTGCTGGAAGTCGGGGCGACGCGGGCTCATGATCCGTTGCGCGAACATCGGGAACAACCGCTCCGCGCGGTAGTCCCGGTTCCAGGATGGGAAGGCAAGGAACCGCTGGAAACCTGCCAGTTCACGCGCCCGCCTGAGGTACCGGAAGCGGTAACCGTCCCGGCCGTGGTCGAGGAAGCCGACGGGCGAGATCAAGCGGCTGGCGGGATCCTGCCAGGCGACGACCAGACGGCCCATGGAGCGGCCTGCATCCCAATCGCTCGTCGTCCGCGACCGGACCCCACCGGAGAGCCCGTCAACGCTCATCGAGCAGCCTCCTCCGGTTCGCATCGAGCATCTCAAGGATGAAGGTAGCGGTGAGCTCCGACAATTCCGGGACCCTCGACACAACGGACTGCACCGCAGAACGATCCATCCGGCGCAGTCGGTCCCTCCACAACGCCTCGGCTCCAAGTCCGGCCAGCTCCAGCATCTCCTGGGCGACATCGACCAAGGTCGGCTGCTGGGACTTGGGCAGAGCCGGATCATGTTCGAACCTGCTGGCACGAGCCCTCCGCGCGAAGGCTGCGATGCCCCTGTCCAGCCACTGGGCGCGCTCGGGGTCGCGCAGGTTGAATCCGATGCTGCTCGCGTGATCATAGGAGGGTGCCAGTCGCATCGGTATCGACGTATCCGCCGGCCGCAACACAGCCCAGTTCTGGTCGTGGCGGTCCTGGTTGGCAACCCAGGCGTCGAGCAAGAGGAAGCCCGCGAACACACTCACGGCGTCACCGAGGTCGTCGCTCCCGTTCGGCGGACCACATCCGTCGAGGACCCGCGCGATCTTCACTTGGGCTGTGTCCAGGCCGACCTCTCGGACGACGCTCGACCCCTGCGTCGTCGAGATGAGAGCTGACGTAGGAGCCCTCCTTCGCCCGCAGCAGGTCGGATCCAAGTATCAGGCTCCAGTCCGCAGGGACGATGTTCCGGGAGATAGAGCCACGCTGACCAGACCGCCGCGCGAGCTGGACCTCAGCGCACGGCACGCCCAGCATCACGACAAGCTCGCTGACGATCTTCTCCGCCCAGTCCTCGCCCTGTGTGAGGCCGGTGGAAGGGGGAGTCACCACGGGTTTGAACAACCAGTCGCTCTGCCTGTCCGACCCGCCGGGAGCGCGGAGCCAGACCTTGGGGTTCTGACCCAGAACCTCGTTCTCGATCGGCTCCCACGCGGAGACGTCTAGAACAGGAAAGGGGTCGGACATCACCGCAGCGTACGAGGACGCACCGACAGTTCAGGTCAGCGGCCGAGGCCGTCGACCACCTCGGCGCCGGGCAACCGCGCGGCGACGGAAGAGTCCACGTACGGAGTCAACACCGCGCGCGCGTCGGACGTTCCGCGGGGAAACGCGCTTGCCGCGGCCGGACGGTTCGATCATCGTGGTGCGCATGAGGTTCTGACGGACTGCACCCGCTCATCCCGGCCCGCGCTGACCCGCGCCGCGCTGCCGGCCGCCGTCGTCCGTCCTGGAAGAGATCCTCATGTCCACACAGCAGTCCCTGCCGTCCGCCGGCGCCCGGCCGCCGGCGTCCGTCGCCGTCTTCGCGTCTCCCAGCAGCTGGGTCGAGTCCGCCGCGGTCGATCAGTGCCACCAGGTCGCCGCGCTCGACGGCATGGTCCACGTCGCCGCCATGCCCGACCTGCACCCCGGGAAGGGTGCGCCGATCGGCGCCGCCATGGCATCGACGGTGCTGTACCCGCTGCTCGTGGGCTCCGACATCGGATGCGGCATCGCGGTGTTCCCCATCCGGCTCAAGCGGGCCGTGCCGGAAAAGCTGGCGGCCCGCTTCCCCGATCTCGACCGCGCGCTCGATCCCGAGGACGTCGACGAGCAGATCCCCGCCGGGCACGTCGAGGGTCTCGGCACGGTCGGCCGCGGCAACCACTTCGTGGAGCTGGCGCGGGTCGGGACCGTGTTCGAGGCGGACCACGCCGCCCGCCTCGGCCTGTCCGCGGGCGATCTCGTGCTGATCGTCCACAGCGGCTCGCGCGGGCTCGGCGAACGGATCCTGCGCGCCCACACCGACGTCCACGGGGCCGGTCCGACCCCGGACCCGGCCACCTACCTCGCGATGCACGACGACGCCGTGCGCTGGGGAGCGCTCAACCGGCGGCTGCTGGCCGGCCGGGTCGCGGAGGCGCTGGGCGCGGAGCCGACCGCACCGGTCGTCGACCTGTGCCACAACCTGGTGGAGGTCCGCGACGGCGCCTACCTGCACCGCAAGGGCGCGGCGCCCGGCGACGGCCGGGACGTGCTCGTCGCCGGCACCCGCGGCACCCCGTCCTACCTCGTCGCCGCACACGCCGGCGCCGCGGCCAACCACTCCGTGGCGCACGGGGCCGGCCGCAAGATGTCCCGCGCCGACGCGCTGCGCCGCGGCAAGGCCAAGCACACCGTCGCCGAACTGCGCCGCACGCGCGTCGGCTCGATCGTGGTCTGCGGTGACCGCCAGCTGCTGTTCGAGGAGGCACCGACGGCGTACAAGCGGATCGAGCAGGTGATCGACGACCTCGTGGCGCACGAGCTCGCCACGCCCATCCTCACGACCGTGCCGCTGATCAGCTACAAGACCGCGGAGCTCGGCCCCGCCCGGCGCCGGCGATGACCGTCCGCCTGCTGCTGTCCGCCGGTCGCGGCCCGCAGGAGTGCGCGTGGGCGGTGGCCCGGCTGCTGCGCCGCCTGGAGACCGACGCCGCCCGCCGCGGCGTGGAGATCCGGCGGATCAGCGGCGTGGCCGGGGAGCGCCCCGACACGTTCCGATCAGTGCTGGTCAAGCTGGCCGGGGACGCCGCGGAGGACGTCGCCGGGGCGTGGACCGGAACCCTGTGCTGGCAGGCACCGAGCCCCTACCGCACGAGCACCGGGCGGAAGAACTGGTACGTCACCGCTCGTCGGGTCGAGGTCGACATCCCGCAGACGGTGTTCACCGAGTCCGACGTGGACGTCGTGGCCTGTCGCACCGGCGGCCCCGGCGGGCAGCACCGCAACAAGGTCAGCACGGCAGCGCGGGCGACGCACCGCCCGTCGGGCATCGTCGTGGTGGTCGACACCGAGCGGCAGTTCGGCCTCAACCGCAGCCGAGCGATGGCGCTGCTGCGCCGGCGTCTGGAGCAGCTCGACGACGCCTCGGAGCGGGCCGCCGACACCGCCAGGTGGCACATCCACGACGAGCTCGTCCGGGGTGACCCTGTGCGGGTGGAACGACCGCGCTAGCGCGCGAGGCCGTCGACGACCTCGGCGCCGGGCAACCGCGCGGCGAGCGAACCGGGCAGCGCCAGCTTGGAGCCGCGGATCCCGCTGCCGATGACGACCTCGGCCGCAGCGGCCACCGCGGCGTCGACCAGGACGGGCCAGCCGTCGGGCAGCCCGATCGGGGTGATGCCGCCGTACTCCATGCCGGTGCGCTCGCACGCGTCGTCCATCGGTGCGAATGAGGCCTTGCGCACGTCGAGGTGCTTGCGGACGAAGCCGTTGACGTCGGCACGGGTGGTGGCGAGCACCAGGCAGGCGGCGTAGCGGACGTCGCCGCCGCGCTTGCCGGCGACCACGACGCAGTTGGCCGAGCCCTCCATCGGCGAGCCGTACGCCTCGCAGAACGCCGCGGTGTCGGCGAGCTCCGGATCGATCGCGGCCACCCCGACGAGCGCGGCGTCAGCGGGATCGAGGCCCTTCAACGCTGCCGCGACGGGCGCGCCGAGGAGATCGGGACGGTCGAGTGCGGGCTCGGCGACGAGGGTGCCGAGCACTGCCCAGCGGGACGTGCTCACCAGCGCTGGCCTCCGCCTTGAACGGTCTGGAGCGCCGGCCGCACGTCGACGATGTAGACGAGCACCGCGACCAGCGCCGCGATCCAGAACATGAGTCCGCTGCTCCGCGGCCCCTCGAACAGCACGAGCATGGCGAGGCTCGCGCCGGTGATGCCGAGCCAGGCCGGCTTGGTCAGCTTGTCGGCGGCGGTGAAGGCATCGGCACGCTGCAGGAGCGCGTGCACGAAGGCGTAGCCGCCCACCGGGATGGCGAGCAGCCAGATCCCCAAGAGGATCCATCTGTCGAGGTGGGAAAGCCAGCTCACGGGGTCCAGCGTACGGGGCGCGGCGCGGTCGCACACCCCCGCCCGCGGTCGAAGGGGTCGCGCCCGGTTGGCGGTCGCGGTCCGTCGGCGGGCGTGGCGCCATCGGACGAACGGGACGCCGAGGTCAGGACCGCGCCCCGGCGATACGGACAGAACAGCGCCCCCGAGGCACGGGAGTCCTCGGGGGCGCTGCGGTACTGCGGTGTTGCGGCTGCGGGAGCGAACGGATTACTTCGTGGTGGTCTTGCGGGCCGCGGGGGCCTTCGGGGCCGTCTTCGGCGCGGTGCGGTTGGCGGCCCGACGGGTGGTGCTGCGGGTCTCCTTGGCAACCTCGGCACCGGTCTCGGTGACCTCGGCCGCAGCCTCGGCGCCGACCTTGGCGACGGTCTCCGACGCCTCCTTGGTGGCCTGCGAGATCGTGGTGGAGGCCTGGCCGGTGAAGCGCTGGGCGGCCTGGGCCACCTTCTCGCCCGTGGAGCGGGTCTGCGTGCTCACGCTGGACAGCGCCTTCTCGGCGGCGTCGTGGGCGTCGTCGACCAGCGAGTCGACGCGGGCGTCGAACTTGTCGGTGACCGACTCGAAGGTGTCGAGCGCCTGCTTGACCTGCGGCTGCTGGCGGAGCCGGCCCAGGGCCTTCTCGCCGCGGGCGGCGAACTCGGTGTAGGACTTCTCGGCCTGCGCCCGGAACTCCTCGACGTTCTTGCGCAGCTCGTCGGTGCTCAGCTTCTGCGGCAGCTCGGAGATGCGGTTCTGGGCGTCCGTCAGGCGGGTCTGCGCACCCTCGGCCTGTGCGGCGGCACGGGCCCGGGCGTCGGCGACAGCCTTCGTGACAGCTGCGATGGCGACGTCGGCGGCACCGAGCACGGCCAGGGCCGGGGTGCGGACGATCTCGACGCGCTCAGCGGCGGTCTTGCGGGCGGTCTCACGGACCTTGCGGACGTCAGCAGCGGTGGGCAGCGAAACGGCCATGATGATCACTCCTCAGTGACGTGCAGTGTGGTTGCTGTTGCGGGGGTGGACGGAACGCCCTGGTCGTCCCCGCCGTTCTCGCGGCGGAAGGACCGGTAGACGTCGAGGAGCACCTGCTTCTGGCGCTCGGTGAGAGTGGGGTCGGCCAGAACCGCGTCGCTCACGGCGCTCGCGGGCTTCTCGTCGAGGATCCCGGCCCGGACGTACAGGGCCTCCGCGGAGATCCGCAGTCCCTTGGCGATCTGCTGCAGGATCTCGGCCGACGGCTTGCGCAGCCCGCGCTCGATCTGGCTGAGGTAGGGATTGCTGACCCCGGCCGTGCGGGCGAGTTCGCGCATCGACACCTGGGCGTGCTCGCGCTGGGCGCGGATGTAGCCACCGATGTCACGGCTGATGTCGCGACCGATGTCTCCGACGACCTGTCCGGCCTGCTCGACGACCTGACCCACCTGCTCGACGGCCTGACCGACTCGTTCGCCGGCCTTCTCGACCTTCGGCGTGGAGAGCTTCGACGCCTTGCCTGGCTCTGTCATCTCTCACCTCCGTCCTTGATGCCAACTACGTTAGCCACCTGCGCTAGCTATTGCAAGCACCCTGCTTGCGCAGGTGGCGTGGCCTCCGCCACATCAGATCGGCACTGTGGAAAGTTGTGCGAATGGCAGCACGCGAGCACGGCGGGACCCCCGCGGCATCGCAAGCGATGATCATCTCGGCGGTGGCGGCCGGCGGCGTCCTCGGCGCACTGGCCCGCTACGGGGCCGGCGTCGCGCTCCCGACGACACCCGGCACGTTCCCGCTCACGACGTTCCTCGTGAACGTGCTCGGCTGCCTGCTGATGGGTGCGTTCGTCGCCGCGCTCGGCGGCCGGCCGGGCGCGCACCCGCTCGCGCGCCCGTTCTTCGGCACCGGGGTGCTGGGTGGGTTCACCACGTTCTCCACCTACGCCGCGGACGTCGACGGGCTGATCGCCGGCCCGGCCCCGCACGTCGCGCTCGGACTCGTATATCTCGTGGGCACGCTGGTCGCCGCGATCGGCGCCGCGGCCGTGGGCGGATGGGCGGTGCGCCGGTGACGGCGTTGTGGGTGGCGCTCGGCGCGGGCGTCGGGGCACCCCTGCGCTACGTGCTGGACCGCTACGTGCAGTCGCGCCACGACGGCGTGTTCCCGCGCGGGATCCTCGCGGTGAACGTGCTCGGCTCGTTCGTGTTGGGCGTGCTGACCGGTGCCACGGCGCCACCTGTGGTGGCGGCCCTGCTGGGCACCGGTTTCTGTGGCGCGTTCACCACATGGTCGACCCTGGCTCAGGACACCGTCTCGCTCGCGCGCAGCGGCAACCGCCGCGCGGCGATGCTCAATGCGATCGGGTCTGTGCTGGTCGGCTCGGTCGCGGCCGCCCTGGGCCTCGCGGCCGGGGTGGCGGTCGGGAAATGAATCGCTGCACGACGCCACGGTAGGGCAGCACCCCGACAGGACCTGTCGGCGGCCCGGTCACACCAGTGCGAGCAGCTGCCCCACCGCGTAGATCACCAGGCCGGCGAGCGAGCCGACCACAGTGCCGTTGATGCGGATGAACTGCAGGTCACGGCCCACTTGCAGCTCGACCTTGCGGCTGGTCTCCTCGGCGTCCCAACGCTCGACCGTGTCGGTGATGAGCGTGGTGATCTCGCGGCGGTAGTGGCGCACGACATACCCGGCGGCGTCGGCCAGCCACCCGTCGATCTTCCCGCGCATCTCGTCGTCGGTTGCCAGCCGGGAGCCGAAGCCGAGCAGGCCGTCCCGGACGCGCAGCCGCAGCGCGCTCGACGGATCGGCGGCGGCGTCGAGGATGATGCTCTTGACGGTGCCCCATGCCTGCCCGATGAACTTCTGCACGTTCGGGTGGGCGATGATCTGCTGCTTGACCCGCTCGGCCCGGGCGATGGTGTCGTCGTCGTGCTGCAGGTCGGTGGCGAACTCGGCGAGGAACCGGTCGACCGCCTTGCGCATCGGGTGCTCGGGATCGGTCTTCACCGCCCACGCGAACGTCTGGATCTCCAGGAACACCCGGTCGGCCACGAGATCGTCGACGAACCGGGGCGACCACGACGGCGCCCGGTCGTGCACCACTCGCAGCACCATGTCGTGGTTGCCCGTGACCCAGTCGTAGGCGCGGTCGCAGAACAGGTCGACGAGCCGGTGGTGCGCGCCGTCTGCCAGCACGCCCTCGAGCACGGTGCCCAGCGGTGGCCCGATCGGGCGCTCGATCAACTTGCGCACCAACACTTGTTCGAGCACGTCCTGCACGTCCTCGTCGCGCAGGACGGTGACGATGCCCTTGGCGACGTTGGCCAGCTCGGCGGTGATCCGCTCCGCGTTGGCCTCCTGGCGCAGCCACTCCCCGACCCTCGCGGACGCCTGCACCGAGCCG
Source organism: uncultured Actinomycetota bacterium (assembly GCA_963727745.1). GTDB lineage: Bacteria > Actinomycetota > Actinomycetes > Mycobacteriales > Pseudonocardiaceae > Pseudonocardia. The sequence continues at coordinate 202,611 of CAVSHL010000013.1, read as the reverse complement.
AGCTTCTCGCGCACGACCGCCTCGGAGAGGAAGTTCTCCCCGACGAAGTCGGCGAGGCTGTTGCCGATGACGTCCTTCTTCGTGGGGATGATCGCGGTGTGCGGGATCGGCAGCCCCAACGGATGCCGGAACAGCGCCGTGACCGCGAACCAGTCGGCCAGCGCGCCCACCATGCCGGCCTCGGCCATCGCCCGCACGTAGCCGACGATCACAGGGCCGCCGTTGACCTCCCAGAAGCGGAAGATCAGGAAGACCACCGACGCGGCGATGAGCAGGCCGGTGGCCAGGCGCTTCATGTGGCGCAGATCGGCGGCCTTCGCCGCGGCGTCCATGCGGCCGACGCCCAACCCCACGGCGATGCCCGGACGTTCCCGGGGCCGCTCGACGGGCGCGGGAACGTCCGTTCGCGTGGGTTGTGGAGTGTGCACGGATCCATAGTGCCCGTATCGACGACCGCATGACGTCCGGAGCGGGCTGACTGGCGATGACCGGGGCCGATGGTGTTCCACCGGCCCCGGCCAGGTTCGTGGTGCGGCCGCGCGTCGAGCGGGTCCCGCGGGGACCTCGGCTCGGGCGCCGCACCACCGGCGCTGCCCCGGGCTCCGGCGCGACCGGATCGGTCGCTGCAGCGGAGCGGAAGCCCGGGGGCGCCGGTCAGCGGTCGGTCATGACCGCGTTCCGACGACGACCATGCCGGCGGGTCGCTGGGCACCCGGGCTCGTGATCATGCTGTCGGTGCGATCCCGCGCAGCGCCGAGGGCGGCGCGCAGGAGCAGCTCGGCTGCGGGTACGACGTACCCGCAGGAGGCGGGAGCGACCCGCCAGTGCACCCATCCGTCAGGAACGGTGGACGGTGGCATCAGCACGGTGGCGCCGTCCGTGTGCAGCTCGACCCCACGGAGCGCGGCCAGCTCGTCCGGCAACGTCCCCCCGGCGGCCAGCGGGTAGTACCAGGCCCCCGTGGGGGTGGCCGCCACCGGCAGCACGAGGCCGTCGGCGCGCAGGCGAGCGCAGACCAGACGGCCCAGCGACGCCGGTACCTCGAGGATGTCGACCACCGTGCCCGTCACCAGGGCCACGGTGGCCGTGTCCGGCTCGACCACCGGCCACCCGTGATCGCTGAACTCCCGCGCTGCCGCGCGCAGCTCCGCGCCGTACACCGCGCGGTAGCTGTCCCAGCCCGACATCTGCTCATCTCCGTCTCAAACATGAATCCGCATTGCTGTTCTGTGAGGTGCAACACGAGGATGCCTCGCCAGGTGCGCCAGCGGGACCCTCGGGCGGCGACCGCGCCCGGCCCCGAGACGAATGGATCCCGGCGATCATCGGAACGCCGCCCGCCCGTTCGGCGTCCGGCGATCGGCCAGGCGGAGGGGGACGGGCGGCTACTCCGATCGATGAGCTACCGGTCGTCGATAGGCCGTCGTCGACAAGCGGCTACCGACCGTGCCCGTTCCGTGATCAAGCCGCGCGAGCCCGGAGCGCCGCAGGCGCGACGATTAAGCTCGGACTCGTGCTACTCGTGACGGGCGGGACGGGATACCTGGGCAGCGTCGTCGTCGCGGTGCTCGCGGACGAAGGTCGCGACGTGCGTGTGCTGGCGCGCGACGAGGAACGCGCCCGGCGGTTCCTGCCGGCGGGCGTCGAGGTCGTCGTCGGCGACGTGTTCGACGACGACTCGCTGACGCGGGCCACCGCGGGCTGCTCGGCGGTGCTGCACCTGGCGGCGACCGTCGGCGGCACGCCGGAGGAGATCCGCGCGGCCAACGTCGACGGTGCGCGCCGGGTGCTGGCCGCCGCCAGGGCCGCCGGTGCGCGCCGGTTCGTCCACACGAGCACCGGCGCCGCGATCATGGACGGCACCGGGCTGGTCGCCGAGCGGCCGGTGGCGCCGCCCGCGCTGACCGACCCGTACTCGGCGAGCAAGGCGGAGGCCGAGGCCATGGTGCTCGCGGCCGAGGACATCGAGGCGGTGGTGGTGAGCCCGGCCAGCATCTATGGGCCGAGCCCGCGCGGACCGGAGTCGTACAACGGCCTGTTCCGGGCCGCCGCCGCGGGCGAGGTGCCCGCCGTCGTCGACGCCCCGATGGGCTGGGTGCTCGCCGAGGACGCCGCACGCGGGCACGTGCTGGCCCTCGACCACGGCGAACCGGCGCGGCGCTACGTGCTGTGCGGCGAGGTCGCGCGAGTAGGACGGGTGCTGCACACCTACGCCGACGCCGTCGGCGGCCGACGGGTGGACCTGCTGCCGCCGGGCTCGTCGCTCGGCCCGGACGCGAGCACGTTCGCGCGCCGCAGCGAGGTCTACGGCATGTTCCCGCCGGTGCACATGGACGACGCCGGCGCCCGCGGGCTCGGTTTCACCCCGCGCGGTGTGGACGAAGGAATCGCGCTGACGGCCGCCTGGTGCGGGAACTGATTTCCCACACCCCTCGACGTCACACGAACAACGATGCCGGCGGCCCCATGAGGGGCCGCCGGCATCGCGGTGGTTCTTGGACCGGACCCGTCAGACGGGGCGGACCGTGTCGGCCTGGGGGCCCTTGGCACCCTGGCTCGCCTCGAACTCGACGCGCTGGTTCTCCTCGAGCGTGCGGAAGCCGTCGCTCTGGATCGCCGAGTAGTGGACGAAAACGTCCGGACCGTTGTCGTCGGTGGCGATGAAGCCGAAGCCCTTTTCGGCGTTGAACCACTTGACGGTGCCCTGCGGCATGCGTGTTTCTCCTACGTGAATCCGACCCTGACGGCAGTGTGCCGCCCGGGGGCTGCGCGGGTACACGGAACGCAGAAGGTCTCGCACGCTCGTGAAGCCCACCGTCACTCTCCACGGACGCTTCACAACGATCGAGGAAAACTAGGTACTGCAACCGCGCGCGAACCTACCACGGGATCATCAGCGTCCGCTTGGCCTGGGCGAGGTCGAAATCTGTGACCGATGGGGCCTGTGTGAACCAGTGTGACCATCGGTGACATTGTTGCCGCAAGTAGTGCACAGATGGTCACGGGCCGACACGGACGGGTACGAGTGCCCGCGAGCCATGCCGTCGGGTGACCACTAGCGCCGATGGCCCAGCCCGGTCGGGTGGATCGGGTTCGGCCGGGTGAGCGACGACCCCCGATCCCCCGTCAGGGTGTCGCCCGTTGGGGTGGTCGGCTCCATGATCGACACAGTACGTCACGAAAGGCCGCTCACCAGCGCATTCCCGGCCAGAGGCCTGCCCTGGTGCCCTGCCGTACCGGGTCGCATGATCACCGGCGCACACCGTCCGCACACATCAGGGAGGCTCCGATGCGGGGTCGCAGACTGACTCTCACCATCGCCGCCGTGTCGACGGGGGCCTTGATCACCGTCGCTTCGGCGTCGACGGCCTACGCCCAGGATGCGCTGCCACCGCTCCCGGTGCCGGTGCCAGCAGTACCGGCCGCTGTTCCCGAACTACCGGCGAGCCCGCTCACGGGCCTGCTCACCGGACTGCTCGGCGCCGTCAACGGGTTGCTGCCCGGCGTGCTCACCGGTTTGCTGCCCATCTCCCTGCCCGGGCTGGGCGACGACACCGCCACTGCCGCCGCCGCGCCCGGTGGCCTGCCGATCCCGGGCGGGCTGCCGATCCCCGGCGGCCTACCGGTGCCGGGTGGCCTGCCGATCCCCGGTGGCCTACCTGTTCCCGGCGGTCTGCCGGTTCCCGGTGGCCTACCGGCGCTTCCCGGCGCACCTGCACTGCCCGGTCTCCCCGCTGCAGCTCCGGCTGCGACGCAGGACGCGAACGTGCAGGAGGACGTGGCGGTCCCGGTGCCCGATCCGACGGCACCCGACGCCGGCGCTGCCCTGCCCGCGGCAGGTGGCGCACTCCCGGCGGCACCGGCCCTGCCGGCCGCCGGCGGCGCTCTTCCTGCAGCGCCCGCACTCCCTGCAGCCCCTGCGGTTCCGGGGGCACCCGAACTTCCTGCCGCAGGCGACCTCCCGGCAGCACCGGCGCTGCCCGCGGCCGGCGATCTCCCAGCGGTACCAGCCGCAGGCGACCTGCCCGCGGCACCCGGACTGCCCGCCACAGGCGACCTCCCGGCCGCACCGGCAGTGCCCGCCGCAGGCGACCTGCCCGCGGCACCCGGCCTACCCGCCACAGGCGACCTCCCCGCGGCACCGGCGCTGCCCGCCGCAGGCGATCTCCCCGCGGCACCCGGCCTACCCGCCACAGGCGACCTCCCGGCCGCACCTGCACTGCCCGCCGCAGGCGATCTCCCCGCGGCTCCGGCGCTGCCGGCAGCACCGGAACTTCCCGCGGCGCCGGGCGCAGCACCCCTCGACCCTGCCGCCGAGCCCGGTGCAGCAGATCCCGCCGATCCCGCAGCAGCAGCAGATCCCGCGGCCGACCCGGGTGCCGCCGCACCCAGTAGCGCGCCGGCGGTTCCGGGAGCACCCGCGCTGCCCGCCGCCCCTGGTGCGCCTGCGCTCCCGTGCCCGCCGTCGGGGCTGCCGGCCGTGCCCGCCCCGGCTGCGGGACTTCCCGCCGCTCCGGCACCGGCTGTCCCGGCCGCGCCTGCTGCCGGTGCCGCTGCGCCGGATCTCCCGGCCGCTCCGGCCGACTGCACCCCGGCCGCTCCGGGTCTGCCGCCGGTGGGTGACCTGTCCGCACCCGTCCCGGACGTGCCCGCCGCTCCCGGTGTGCCCGCTGCGCCCGTCCCGGCGGTGCCGGCCCCTGCGGTGCCGCCGGTGCCCGGATCCTGAGTGCCGGACCGGCCGGGGCCCGCGCTCAGCGGGTCCCGGCCAGTCCGTGCTCCAACGCCCGGAACACCTCGTCCAGGAGGTCCCGCAGCTCCGCGCCGTCGGCCCGGAGCCAGCGCTCGTACGCCGCCAGTGCCGCGCCGAGGCTGGCGTGCCCGATCGCCTGCGGGATCAACGCATCGCTCGGTAGGCCGAGCCGCTCGGCCGCGTAGTCGGCCACGACCTGCCGCCAGGCCCCGTACCGCAGCGTCGAGTGCGCCTGCAGCGCGGGCGTGCCGAGGATCAGCCGCAGCCGTCGGCGATGCCACGGCTGCTCCGCAGGCTCGACGTCGTTGAAGTCCAGCACCGCCGCTCGTATCCCGGCCATCACCGGCAGACCCTCGGGCAGCGCGGCGAAGACCGCCCGCATGCGGTCGAGCTGCTCGTCGAACGCGCCCCACGGGATGTCGTTCTTCGACGCGTAGTAGCGGAAGACGGTGCGGCGCCCGATGCCGGCGGCGGCCGCGACGTCGTCGACCGTGGTGGTCTCGAACCCGTTGCGGGTGAAGAGGTCCAGGGCGACGTGCTCGATCTCCGACCGGGACGTGACGGGGCGCCGGCCGGCCCGACGATGCTCGGGTGGCCGTTCGATCGACGAAGCCGACATGCCGTTCTCCTGCGGGTGTGCGCACGAAGATCCTGCCACGCACGGAGCCGTCCGGCGCCGCCTCAGGACCCGGCGACGCCCATCCGCACGCGGTTGCGGCCCGTGTTCTTCGCCTGGTACATGGCCGCGTCGGCGGTTTCGAGCAGCCGGACGAGGTCGCCACCGTCGGGCGGGTAGACCGCCCCGCCGATGGAGACGGTGAAGTCGGCGACGACGACGGTGCCGTGCGGCCCTGGCACCTCCACCCCGAGCGCGGCCACCCGCCTGCGGATCCGCTCGGCCACGGCCTCGGCGTGCTCGCGGTCGTCGGTCAGGTCGACACCGCGGAGCAGCACCACGAACTCCTCGCCGCCGAATCGGCCGACGACGTCGTCCTCGCGCACCTCGGCGCGCACGGCCGCGGCCACGGCGGCCAGCACCGAGTCACCGACGAGGTGCCCGTGCCGGTCGTTGATCAGCTTGAAGTGGTCGAGGTCGAGCACCAGCACGGCCGCCTGCTGGTTGGCGCGTTCGGCACGGCGCAGCTCGTGGTCGGCCCGCTCGTGCCAGGCGGCGGCGTTCAGCAGGCCGGTCTTCGAGTCGAGGTTGGCCTTCTCCTCCAGCTGCCGCACGAGCACGGTGCGGTGCAGCATCACCAACGGCGGCAGGACGAGCACCGCGTACCCGAGCCCGAACGACGCCATCGCACCGCCGACGAGCGCGCCCATCGACAGCGAGGCGAACTCCAGCACCCACTCGTTGTCGCCGCGCAGCAGCCGCAGGAACGTGCCGAGGTCGCGGCGCTCGCTCGCGAGCACCACCACGGTGGTGACCAGCACCATGTTCACCGCTGCGTAGGCCAGCACCGACAGCGCGACCAGTGCCAGACCGAACGCGCTGGTGTACGGGTTGGCGCCGACCATACCCATGATCGTCGAGGCGATCTGGACGGCGAGCACGATCGTGGCCGCGGTGTAGGTGATCTGGTGCGCCTGCACACCGGCGCGGCGATCGACCCGCAGGTAGATGTGGAGGTAGAGGATCACGACGAGTGCGCAGGCGGCGAGCCCCGGCAGCAGCGCGGCGGCTGCGAACGTCCACACCGAGCTGAGGTCGATGTGCGGCACGGTGGCGCGGCGGTGCCGGATGCGTTCGACGCCGATCGAGCACTCGGTGCTGATCACGCCGGCGAGCACGAGCACGGCGAGCCGGGCGATCCAGCTCGGCGGCAGGGACGCGATGTCGTGGGAGGACGCGGCCACGAGCGACAGCACCGCCAGCAGCTCGACCGGCAGCACGACACACAGCACGCGCCTAGGGAGGCCCCACAGTGCCCAACGGGTGATCCCGATCGGGCGATGTCGCCGGCGCCGCATCTGCACGGATCCGATCAACGGCATCCTCCGCCCCCACGCAAGCCCCCCATCCGGCGATGTTAGCCAGGATGTCCGGTGGTCGACAGGACTCGTCGCACCGTTCGGCGAAGTGCGGGTCCGGGGCGGGCAGCGGCTTATTCACCTGCGCATCCGGGATGCCGTGGCGATACTCGCCACGATGGACGCCCGCTTCCTGCCCGGGAACGAGCTCGGGGCACTGTTCCACGACGAGGTCGTCGCCCCGCTCCTCGACGGGGTGCGCTACGCCGCCGCCCGGGTGGGCACCGGATCCGACGTGCTGGGATTCGACACACCACAATCGGTCGACCACGGGTGGGGCCCGTCCGTGCAGGTGTTCGTGGCACCCGCGGACGTCGGCGCGGTCCGCGCGGTGGTCGAGACCGGGTTGCCGTCCACGTTCCGTGGTTGGCCGGTGCGTTTCTCGCGCGGCGACGGCGCACCGGCGCAGCACTTCGTCGGCGTCGACTCCTTGCAGAGCTGGCTGCACGACCACCTCTTCGATCCGGCGGGAGCGACCCCGCGGGACTGGTTGGCGGTGCCCCAGCAGCGGCTCCTCGAGGCCACCGCCGGGCCGGTGCTCGCCGATCCGGATGGTGTGCTGGCCGGCATCCGCGCGGGCCTGGCGTGGTTTCCCGACCAGGTGCACCGCTACCTGCTGGCCTGCGCGTGGCGGCGGATCGAGCAGGAGGAGCCGTTCGTCGGGCGGACAGCGCAGGTCGGTGACGAGCTGGGCGCGCGCATCCTCGCCGCCCGGCTGGCCCGCGACGTGATGCGGGTGGCGTTCCTGCTGGCCAGGCGCTACTGGCCGTACCCGAAGTGGTTCGGCACCGCCTTCGCGCGGCTGCCGATCGCCGCCGAGCTGAACGGGCCACTCGCGCACGCCGTGGCCGCCACCGATCCGGCCGAGCGGGAGGCCGCACTCGTCGAGGCGTACGGGATCGTGGCTCGCGCGCACAACGCATCCGGGTTGACCGCGCCGGTCGACCCGACGCCGCGACCGTTCTACGAGCGGCCGTTCCTGGTGCTCGGCGCGGGACGCTTCGTGGAGGCGAGCATGGCCACGATCAGCGACCCGTGGCTGCGCCGGCTGCCCCTGATCGGCTCGGTGGACCAGTTCGCCGATTCAACGGATCTGCTGTGCCGCGATCTCCGTGCGACCTACGCCGCCGCGGTGGCAGGGTGATCGACATGTACCCGCCGATCGAGCCGTACGACCACGGGATGCTGGATGTCGGCGACGGCAACCGCGTCTACTGGGAGGCCTGCGGCAACCCGGAGGGGAAGCCCGCCCTGGTCGTGCACGGCGGGCCCGGCTCCGGGTGCTGGGACGGCATCCGGCGCAGGTTCGACCCGGCCCGGTACCGGGTGGTGCTCTTCGACCAGCGCGGATGTGGCCGCAGCCGGCCGCACGCGAGCGACCCGGCCACCGACATGAGCGTCAACACCACCGACCATCTGATCGCCGACATGGAACTGCTGCGCGCCCACCTCGGCATCGACCGCTGGCTGCTGCACGGCGGCTCGTGGGGCTCCACGCTGATCCTCGCGTACGCGCAGCGGTTCCCCGAGCGCGTCACCGAGATCGTGATCCCGGCCGTGACGGTGACCCGGCGCTCCGACATCGACTGGCTCTACCGCGGAGTCGGGATGTTCCTGCCGGAGGCGTGGGAGCGGTTCCGCGACCACGTGCCGCACGAGGATCGCGACGACCTCCTCCCTGCGTACGCCCGGCTCCTGGAGAGCCCCGATCGGGACGTCCGCGAGGCGGCCACACACGCGTGGATCACGTGGGAGGACGCGGTGATCGCCCACGAGTCCAACGGGGTGCCCGGCGCGTACTCCGGGCGACCGCCCGTCGCGGTGGCGGCGATGGTGCGGATCTGCGCCCACTACTTCTCCCACGGCGCCTTCCTCGAGGAGGGCGTGCTGCTGCGCGAGGCGCACCGGCTCGCCGGCATCCCCGGGGTCCTGATCCACGGGCGGCTCGACCTCGGCGGACCGATGCACGTGCCCTGGGAGCTGGCGAAGGTGTGGCCGGACGCGTCGCTCGTGGTGATCGAGGATGCGGGGCACACCGGCAGCGCGGCGTTCAGCGCGGCGATCCAGCAGGCGCTCGACGGGTTCGCGGTGGTGTGAATGCGCTGGTACCGCGGCGATCTCCACGTGCACACCGCCCGTTCGAACGGGGCCGACCTCACCCCTGCCCAGGTCGTGCGCGACGCCCGGGCAGCAGGTCTGGACTTCATCGCCACCACCGAGCACAACACCGTCGACGGGCACGCCGACTGGGCGCCGTACGCCGACGAGCTCCTCGTGATCCCCGGTCAGGAGGTCGTCACGCGCACCGGGCACTGGCTGGCCGTCGGCTCCGGCCGGCTCGTCGAATCGCGGTACGGGATCCGCGACGGCGCCGTCGACAGCGAGCTCGCGCGCGTCCGCGACGACGGCGGGATCTGCGTGGCCGCCCACCCGCACGCACCGTACCCGTCGGGGCAGCTCGCGTACCCGCTCGAGGAGTTCGACGCCGTCGAGGTGTGGAACGGCCGGTGGACCTCCGACCTCGCCTGGCAGGCCGACAACCGCGCGGCGCTCGCAGAGTGGAGCCGGGGCCTCGCCGCCGGGGTGGCGACCGGGCGGTGGCGACCGGCGGTCGGCAACAGCGATGCCCACCTGGCCGGGCAGCTCGGCACGCCGCAGACGGTGGTGCGCGCGGACTCGCTCACGGCCGCGGCCCTCGTGGACGGCGTGCGCAGCGGACACTGCTGGATCGCCGCCTCGGCCGGCGTGTCGCTGCAGTTCACGGTGTCGGCGGGTACGACGGTCGCCGGGCCCGGCGACGTGCTCGCCGCGAACGGTGGCCCGGTCACGGTCTCGGTGGTGGTCAGCGGCGTGCCGGACGGGGTGATCCGCGTGCACACCGAGCGGGGCGCGGTGATCGAGCGGGCGGCTGCCGAGGTGACCGCGACGGTGTCCGACACCGGCTTCGTGTGGGTGTCGGTGCAGGGAGCCGACGGGACCCCGGCGGCCATCGCGAACCCGGTGGTGTTGGGCTGACGCCGGGCCACGCTGTTCGTTGATCAAGGGCAAAAGGTTGTTAGTCGATCTCCGCGAGCAACCTTTTGCCCTTGATCAACGCCAACCTCGCGGCGGCCGGGCACTCCCTGATCAGTCCCCGGCGCAGCCCTCGCCGTCCCCGTCGCGGTCCAGGGCGGCGCGGTAGCCCGGATCGCCACGCCTGATCGGGGCCGCGCCGGCGGCCTGCACCGCAGCGCAGTTCTTGTAGTAGACCGACGACGCGGCCGGTCGCGGCGGGGCGACGACGACGGGATCGGGATCGGGGGCCGGAGCGGCGAGCGGCACGGGCCGGGCCGCCGCCGCGGTGGTGGGCGGCGCCGTGGTCACCGGCGCCTGCTTCACGGGTGCCGGGATCGGCGCCGGCACCGACACGGCCGTCGGCGACGGGAAGGCCGGCACCGTGACCGTGACCGTGACGGGCGAGCTCAGCGCGCGCGGACCGTCCGATCCGCCGTTGCTGCTGCAGGCGCCGCCGATGGCGAGGATCGCGATGACGACGGCCGCCGAGATCGTCTTGCCGTTCACGGGCACCGGGCCGACGTGACTGGGTACGGGCATTGGGGGGAACGACCCTTCTCGATCCGACCGAGCGGATGCAGGGGGCCTTTCGCTGGCCGTACCGGAGTGGTTACAGCACGTGGCATACCGCGTAGCGGCGGCCGCCGCTTGGAGCAGTGGGCCCTGAGGTCACCTCCGGGCGGCGATGATCACGGACGGATGGCGGTTGTTCGATCTTGGGAGACCACCATCTGCCCGTGATCAACTCACGATGCCGACGCGTCGAACATCTCGAGTCCGCGGCGAGTGTCGAGGTACTCGCGCACGCGGTGGATCAACCCGTCGCGCAGTTCGAGGACGAAGCAGTACTCGACGTCGTAGGGCCGGCCGCCGGGCAGGCTCGCGCGCATCCGCTGCTCGACGACCACGGTGTCGCCCTCCGCCACGACGGCACCGAACTCGATCCCGATCTCTGTGCCGAACAGCTCGGGGAACTCGTCCGCGATGAACCGCGCGATCCGCTCCCGGCCGACGAGGTGGTGCGATCCGAGCGCGCGGGCAGCGGCGTTACCGGGCGGGGCCAGCCATTCAGCGTCGGGTGTGAAGCATTGCGCGACGCGGTCGTGGTCGTGGCTCGCGAACTCCTGCCACGCGTTCAGGACGATCTTCTTCGTCGGTTCCATGCGCTCGACGGTGCCGGAGGACGGGGCGCGGATCCGGCCGGATCCGGTCACACCCGCACGGCGTCGAGATCGGTGACCGTTGCCGCCGCGCGAGCTGCGGTGCCGCGCGCCCACGCCCCGGTGCTGAGCACGGTGAGCCCGACGATGCCGACGCCGAGGCAGAGCACCATCCACCACACGGCCTGCGCCGCGTCCGTGTAGGCGACGGGCCCGCGCTCCAGCGCCGGCCCGACGATCGTGCCGGAGATCGCGACCCCGAGAGTGGTGCCCGTCTGGCGCCCGACGGAGGCGAGCGACGCCGCCACTCCGGCCATCGACCGCGGCATGCCGGAGACGGCGGCCTGGGTGATCGGCGGGTTGACGGTGCCGACGAATACCCCCATCGCGGCGCAGACGGCGAGCACGACGGGCAGCGGCGCATCCGGCGTCAGCAGCATCGCGGCCGCTCCCCCGATCGCGAGCGCCGTCCCGGCGACGACCAGCGGGACGCGCGCACCCAGCGCGCCGACCACCCGTCCGGTGAGCGGCGAGAGGACCACGGCCAGCACTCCGACCGGGAGCAGGCACAGCCCCGCCGTCAGCGCGGACATGCCGCGGACGGTCTGCAGGTACAGCGTGATCACGAACAGGAACGCGCCGAATCCGCACAGGGCGCAGAGCGCGGTACCGATCGCCGCGCTGAACGGCACGCTGCGGAACAGCCGCAGCTCCAGCAGCGGATCCACCCGCCGTGGCTCGTACGCGACGAGCGCACCCAACGCCAGCACGGCGAGCACGCCGAGGGCGATGATCACCGGCGAGGTCCACCCGAGCGCCTGCGACTCGATGACCGCGTACACGACGCTGCTCAGCACGAGGACCACGAGAACCTGCCCCACCGGGTCCAACCGGCGGGCCCGCGGCGCCACCGACTCCGGGACGAGGCGCGCGGCGAGCACGATCGCGGCGGCCACGACCGGCACGTTGACCATGAAGACCGAACGCCAGCCCAGCCCGTCGACCAGCGCACCGCCGAGGACGGGACCGAGGGCGAGCGCGAGTCCGGCCGTCGAGCCGAAGGCGCCGATCGCGCGCGCCCGCTCGACCGGCTCGGGATAGACGTTCACGACGATCGCCAACGCGACCGGGTTGAGCATCGTCCCGCCGATGCCCTGGAGCACCCGCGCCGCGATCAGCCAGCCGACCGTCGGCGCGAGGGCGCACAGGAGCGAGCCGATCCCGAACACGGTGAGGCCGACGAGGAACACCCGCCGGCGCCCGAAGCGGTCCGCCATCGAGCCGCCCAGCACGATCAGGCCGGCGAGTACCAGCGTGTAGGCGTCGACCGTCCACTGCAGGCCGGCCGTCGACGCGTCGAGATCGTGGCGGATCCACGGCAGCGCCGTGTTGACGATCGAGATGTCCATCCCGACCACGAGCATGCTGGCGCAGCAGATCGCGAGCACCACCGCGCGGCGGCGAGGATTCAGTGGAGGCATGCGTCGACGCTAGGATTTAGAGCATGCTCGAAGTCAAGCCGGCAATCCCGGAGTCGGGCCTCAGCATCGCCGAGGCCGCCCGTCGCAGCGGCGTCAGCGCCCACACCCTGCGCTACTACGAGCGGGCCGGGCTGGTGGTCACACCCGTCGGCCGCACCCAGGGCGGGCGCCGCCGCTACCACCACATCGACCTGCAGTGGATCAAGGTCTGCACCAAGCTGCGCGCCACCGGCATGTCGATTGCCGAGATCCGGCGCTACGCCGAGCTCGTCACCGCCGGAGCGGGCAACGAGGAGGCGCGGCTGGAGCTGCTCGAGTCGCACCGCGACCGGGTGCTCGCGGAGATCGCCGAGCTCCAGGACAACCTCGAGACCATCACCCACAAGATCGACGTCTACCGCGGTCGGCTCGCTGCCGGCGACGCGGACCGGCTGTGGGCGCCGGTCCGATAACGGGTGCGAAGGCCCGGCGCAGTAGCGACGATCGGCGCATGCGGGTCGATTTCGCGAAGCGTGCAGGTGGCGGGTCACTCGCCACGATCTCGCGTCGGGACGGTGTCCAGCTGCTGCTGACCTCGTACGACCGCACCAACGCCGTCCCGCACGACCTCGCGCACTTCGTCGCCGAGCGCGACCTCGGCGTGCAGCGCGGCCTCTGGGGCAGCATCGCCTCCGGTGCCCTGTTCGACAGCCTGCAGGTCCTCGCCGGCAGGCGACGGCACGACGACGCCGCGCGCTCGACGGAGATCCGCCGGGCCAACGCCGACGAGCTGAGCATCGCCGAGGTCCTCGTCGGCGCCGTCCATCGGGGCCTCGAGCTGAGCGACGCCGCGGCGAGCCGCGAGATCGAGCGCGCATGGTCGAGCGTTCGCGCCACGCCGTGCCCGTTCCCGCCGGACCGGCGGATCGCTGCCGTCACCGACCTGCGCCGGCTCGGCCGCAGCTTCGGTGAGCTCGACGCCACAGGCGTCCTGCCGCTCGAGTGGCCCGACACCGCGGCCCGCAGGCAGCGGCGGCGCTGAGGAGGTCCTGCAGAAGGGCGGGCGCGGGGGCTCATCGAGCCACCGACGCGGCATGGAGAATCCACGACGTGCCGACCGGCGACCCGACGTGGATCACGATCCCTGGACTACCGATGCTCGATGTCGTCGACGCCCGCGAAGAGGGGACCGACGCGTTCGGTGCGCGGACGTGGACGCTGACGGTCGACGCAGCCGAGCACCGGATCGGTCCCCACACCGACCTGGACGACGTGGTGGTGCACTTCGTCGACGGCGAGTTCGACGGACGTGCCGAGCTCGACGACATCGAGCGGCGGGCCGACGGCGAGACCTACGCGCACCTCACTGTGAGCGTGGACCCGTCGAGCTGACGATTTCCGGCGTCCGGCAGCTCATTCTTCCCGAATTACCTCGTCCGCTCCTGAGGTCCTGGTTCCCCCTCGGCACGACGTCCACGTCCGGCGAATCGATCCGGGCCAGACCATGGCAGTGGTGCATCCGGGGGTGCAATGAGTGGAAACTGCTACCGACCGCGGAGTTCGAATTCGTTGAGTGCTGCGTCCAGCGCGGTGGCCTGGGCCTCGACGAAGGCCTGCGAGAGACCGGACTTCGGTTCGGTGGCGTCGAAACCGTGATAGGCGCCGGGTACCACGTGCGGGGCGCAGTCGACGCCGGCCTCCTGCAGTCGTCGGGCGTAGGTGACGTCCTCGTCGTGGAAAAGGTCGTTGGTGCCGACGCCGATCCAGGCGGGCGGAAGGCCGGAGAGGTCGTCGTAGCGCGCCGGCGCGGCCAGCGGCGGCACGTTGCCGCCCGCGGCAGCGGAGCCGAGGTAGGCGCGCCAGCCGAACCGGTTGCTGCGCGGGCTCCACATGCGCAGCCGTCGCGGGTCGATGTCGGTGCGGGCGGTGGTCCGGTCGTCCAGCATCGGGTAGACCAGCAGTTGCAGGACCGGACGGATCTCGCCGCGTTCCTTCGCCAGGAGCGCCACCGCGGCGGCCAGGCCTCCGCCGGCGCTGGCGCCGCCGACGGCGATGCGCGCGGGGTCGATGTCGGCCTGGCCGGCGAGCCAGCGCAGCGCGGCGTAGCAGTCGTCCAGCGGCGTCGGGAACGGGGTGCTCGGGTGCGAGCCGGTACTCCACGGAGACGACGACGATGTTGAGCTGATCGGCGATCCGGCGGCAGAACCGGGCGTCCTGCGCCGCATCGCCGAGCACCATTCCGCCGCCGTGGATCCACAGGAGCGCCGGCGTGTGGGGCCGGGCCGAAGCCGACCGGAAGACGTGCACCGACACGTTTGCGTCCACGGGGACGACCTGCGCGTCCGGCCGCCGAGCGCGCCCGGTGAGCTTGGTGAGGAACCGGAGCGTGGAGAGCGTTCGGGCGGTGATGATGGTGCGGGGAAGGAACCGGGCGGCCCGCAGCTGCGGGTTGAACGGTTGCTCACTCATCGCTTCCCTCTCTGAGCTCAGCCTCCAGCAGGCCCAAGGCGTTGCGGAGTCCCTGCTCCAGGAGGTCGTCGGAGAGCTGCCGGTCGGTGAGAGCGCGGGCGAGCTGCAGTGTGCCAGCCATCAGACCGAGGAGGCTGAGCGCTTTCACGCGGGCCGAGACCGGGTCCGCGGGTGCGATGCGGGCGGCGAGGCCGTCGATGACGACCAGCACACCGTCGGTGTAGGCCTGCCTGATCGCGTCGTTCCCGCGCGCGATCTCGTCGAGCAGGGCGGCGTTGGGGCAGCCGTCCACGGGATGGTCGCGGTGCTCGGCCGACAGGTACGTGCGCACGATCTGTTCGAGGCCGGCCGCGCCGGGGGCCGCCCGCTCGACGATGTTCGTGTGCAGCGTGTCCAGCTCGTTGGCGATCGCGGTGGCGACGAGGCTGTCCTTGGACGCGAAGTGGGCGTAGAAGGCACCGTTGGTCAGGCCCGCGTCCTTCATGAGCGTCGCGACTCCGGAGCCGTCGATGCCGTCCCGCTTGAGTCGTCGGCCGGCTGTCGCGATGATCCGCTGCTTGGTCTCCTGCTTGTGTTCCTGCGTGTAGCGCACGATGCCTTCCTCCATCTCGGCGTGGCCAGGACAGCATTCCGCGTCAGGTGGGCATCCGGTTGAAGCGGCGGATGACGCGGTCGAAGGTCCTGGCCGGGGCGAGGCGGCGCACCGCGTTGATGGTCCGGGCGGTCGTGCCGGCAGTGCGCCGCAGTCTCGGGTTGCGGTCGGTGGCCGCCCCGACGATCACCTTGGCCACGACGGCGGGGTCGTCGCCGCTGCTGAGGTTCCTCGCCAGCAGCTCGTCGTAGTTGCGCCGTCCCGCCGCGTAGAGCGGCATGGGGGTGTCGGCCTCCACGCTGTGGCCCGGGAACGGAGTGTTGATCGGGCCGGGCTCGACGAGCAGGACGCGGACCCCGTACTCGCGGACCTCGTGGTCCAGCGACTGCGAGTAGCCCTCGACCGCGTGCTTGGTCGCGACGTAGACGGTCATGAACGGGCTGGGGACGAACCCGCTGAGGGACGAGACGTTGATGATGCGTCCCTGTCGCTGCGCACGCATGTGCGGCAGGACCGCTTTGGTCGTCCGCATGACGCCGTAGACGTTGATGTCGAAGATGTCCTGCGTCTGGGTGATCGAGAACTCCTCCGCTGCGCCGGTCGAACCCACCCCGGCGTTGTTGACCAGGACGTCGATGCGCCCGAAGCGGTCGATCACCTGCTCGACCGCGGAGGCGACCGATTCGTCGCTGGTCACGTCGAGGTCGAGGTAGGTCACCCCGGCGGGTGGGGTGGCTCGTGCGGTGTTGCGGCCGGTCCCGATCACCTCGAAGCCCGCGGCAGCCAGGGCGGTCGCTGCTGCCTTGCCGATTCCTGAGGTGGCACCTGTCACGAGCGCGACCTGCTGGGTTGTCGTCATCACTGGCTCCCGACCGGTTGAATTACGTTCGTACTACCATGACGGTCGGGCAGCCGGAGCGCAACGACTTCCAAGAAGTTGAATTATGACCGTACTCTCAATGGTGGGAGGCAAGGACCTTGCGTCGGGATGGATGCGGGGCCGCTCGGGAGACACCCGCCGCCACGGCGACCTCGTCGAGCGTCATGTCGTAGGGCAGGATCAAGATCGACTACCGCACAAAGACCACCATCGTCAACTACGGCGCGAAGCGACTTACCCCGAGGCTGTCGTCAAGACAGCCCTCGTCACCAAGCTGCTCCTGCGCCGGCAGGTCGTCCAGCTCATGGGCCGCCTGGCGCGCCGCTAACGAGTCGCACGGCGCGATATCAACACGCCACCGGGGCCATCCGGCAGGACATCGCTAACCGGCGGGACGGCTTCGCATGGGGCCCGAACGAGACGGAACTGAGACGGGCCGCTGACCTGATTCGCACCCGACCAGCAGATCTGCCGGTCAGGATGGTGGCCAGGGGCGGGGTCGAACCGCCGACCTACCGCTTTTCAGGCGGTCGCTCGTACCAACTGAGCTACCTGGCCCCTCCCCGGAGAACCGGGAGGTGGAGCGACCCAGACGGGACTCGAACCCGCGACCTTCGCCGTGACAGGGCGACGCGCTAACCAACTGCGCCACTGGGCCTTGCTCGTGCTTCTTTCCCTCAACGGAAGACTACTCCGTACCCCCAACGGGATTCGAACCCGCGCTACCGCCTTGAAAGGGCGGCGTCCTAGGCCACTAGACGATGGGGGCATGGTCCGCCTGAGCGGGCCCGACCCCCCAACGGCTGTCCGTTGGGTGCTGCACCAGCATAGGACAACGCCGCAGCGGCCCCTGCAACCGGGGTCCGCCGCGGCGTTGTTGCAGGTCAGCGCAGTACTGGCGGAGGGAGGTCCGGATTGGGCGAGATGAGGCCGAGCATGTCGAGCAGCTCCCGGAGGTCCCCGCTGTCGCCCGAGTTGCGGGCCACGACCATGCGGGCCTTGGTGAGCTGTTCGTCGGTGACCCGGTAGGCGTCGGCCGCGGTCCGCTGGGTGGGAATACCCCCGCTCGGACCTGCCAGTCGGTCCTCACCGATGTCCCGTCGCATACTCCCGATACCGCCCACCGACGCCTCCCCGACCAGTCGTCAACCGCCGTCCCCTGGCGGCCGTGACCGAGACGTTACATATCGCGGAGCGTTGCCGCACCCCTCTTTGGTGGGCTTCCCTGAGGAGTCGCTGTCACCCTCTGCGCCCTGCGCAACGGCGGTACCCCCACCCGGTGTCGAACATGAGCACGGGAGGAGGATGTGCGCGCGCCACCGCACCGTCGTCCCACGTCAGGAGGCCGCCATGGCCGTAGAGGCCCCGTTCCGCACCGAGCTCGTCGTCGCTGGATTGACCTGCCAGCACTGTGTGATGTCGGTCACCGAGGAGATCTCCGAGATCGCCGGCGTTGATTCCGTGGACGTAGTCCTGAACGACCGTTCGGACGGCAGTTCGGTCACGATCTGCTCCGACCGGGACATCGCCCCGGACGAGATCGCCGCCGCGGTGACGGTCGCCGGGTACGCGGTCGTCTGACCCGTCGGTCCGGGCGGTCGTAGGCTGCCGCCCATGCCACCCCCGCCCGGCGAGCCCCCGCGACACGCCCGCCACCGGCCGCCCGAGCCGCAGCGGCGCGTCCGCCAGCGGCCGGCCGAACCGGACCCGGCCAGCCCGTTCGGCGACGCCGCCCCCGACGTCGAGCTGGACTCGTACCTGGCGGCGCTGGCCCCCAGCTCCGCGCAGGACGCCACCGAGCTCACCGGCCGCTTCGGCTCGGCGCAGGTGTTCGCCCTGCGCCTGCCCGAGCTGCGCATCGAGCAACTGCGCCGGCTCGCCGAGGAACGGGGGGTCAGCCCGGGCGCGCTGGCCGTCGACTGGGTGATCGAGCGACTCGACCGCGAGGACACCCCCACCGGCCCGCTCCCGCCCGTCCCCGACGATGAGGACGAGCCCCGCAGGCGCGGATTGCGCAGGTTCGGGCGGCGCTGATCACACGCGTACTGTCTGGCCCGTGTTCGCCGTCGTCCTCACCTACACCGCGCCGCTGACCGAGATCGATCGCCACGTGCCGGGCCACATGACGTGGCTGCGCGCGCAGTACGACGCGGGCCGGCTGCTCGTCTCCGGCGCCCGTACACCTCGCACGGGCGGGGTGCTGCTGTTCGCCACGATGCCGCGCGCCGACCTGGACGCCGCGCTGGCCGAGGATCCGTTCACCGAGCACGGGCTCGCCGACCGCGAGATCTTCGAGTTCACGGCGACGAGCTCGGTCGACGCGCTGGCGCCCTGGCGGGACCCGGCCTGACCCGTCACCGAACCCGCAGCTCCCCGTCGTTCCAGGGGAACGGGGCGAGGTCGGGCTCGACCCAGCCGGTGCGCGCCTGGGCGCTCGCCAAGGTCGTGGAGCGGTAGAAGCGTGCGAGCAGGCGCTTGTCGAGCAGTGCAGGATTCCGTTCCGCGAAGTCGGCGAAGTCCGGCCGGTCGTACTCGGCCGCGTGGTGGTTCACCAGCTCCACCCAGGCCCGGCTGATCGTGGCGTGGTACTTCTGCGGAGCTCCCGCGTAGCGGGCCGTGCGCTGGATCCCGTTGCTGACCAGGGCGATGGCTGCGGGCATGCCGACGCGCTGCACCGTCAGCCAGGTCAGGTGGACGTGCTCGCGGTGGCCGAAGGCGCCGGTGGATCCCGTCACTTCGGCCATCAGCTCGCCGAAGACCCGGTCGTCGGGTTCGGATCCACTCATGCGGACACCTCGGAGAGGGCACGCAGGACGGTGTGGAACGCCGTGACGGTCTCGGCCGGCAGACCGTCGAGCGCGCGGGTCTCGACCTCGACCAGTGCCCGCCGGATGGTCGCGGCTGCGAGGCTTCCCGAGCGGGTCAGCTCGACGACCACGACCCGGCGGTCGCGCGGGCGGGTGCCGCGCGTGATGTGGCCACGACGCTCAAGGCGGTCCAGCACGCTGGTCAAAGTGGTCGGGCGGGTGCCGGCCGCGCTGCCGAGCTCGGTGATGGTCCGACCGTGACCGTCGGCGAGGATCGCCAGCGCGTTGATCTCGGAAGCGGTCAGATCGAGGTCGACCAGCTCGGCCGCGAGGATCTGCAGGGTGAGGTGCGTGGCGCGCTGCAGTGCCAGCAACGCCGACGGTTGACGGGATGTCACGAAATCCGAATATACGAGATCGTAGTACTTTGCGATCTCGCCGCAGGTCAGCCGCCCGCCGCCACCACCGACGTGCGCGCGCCCAGGCACGGGCTGCCCGACAGGAGCGCCGGGTCGATCGCAGCGGCCATCGCGCGGTAGCCGGCAGCCGACAGGTGCAGCCCGTCGCCGGCGTCGTAGGCCGGGGCGAGGCGGCGGGGATCGACGGGATCGGCGACCGCGGCCGCGAAGTCGATGACGCCGTCGGCGTGCGTGCGGCCCTGGGTGCGGATCCACCTGTTGACGGCCTCGCGAGCGGCCGCGGCCGCCCGGGTGCCGTGCGGTCCGGCGGTCGACGGGGTGATGGTGGTGAGCAGCACCCGCTTCCCGGCGGCTCGGACGTGGTCGGCGAACACCACCAGGCCGCCCACGACGTCGGCGGCGGAGCGGCCGGCGGCCAGGTCGTTGGTGCCGATGTTCAGCACGACGTCGGTGGCGCCCGCGGCGGCGTCGACGTCGGCGGCGAACCGGGCCATCGGCGAGTCGACGTCGGCCCCGGGGTCGGCGGCGAGCAGGCGGTTGCCGGCCAGACCCGCGTTGAGCACGGCCATCTCGGTGGTGCCGCCGGCGGAGTCGAGCCGGCCACCCAGCGCATCCGGCCAGCGCTCCTCGGCCCCGACGGGCGAGCCGACGCCGTCTGTGATCGAGTCGCCGACGGCGACGACGGCGGAGACGGGCCGCTCCGCCTGCACGTCGAGGCCGGTGAGCACGAACCAGGACGGGATGGGTGCGGCGAGCGCGCCGACGGTCGACGCCGCGGTGAGGTCCCGCCCGCGGACCAGGTAGGAGGTCTGCAGCGCGACCGGGTGTTCCGGCACGACGGCCGGGGCGGCGTTCAGGTGCAGGCTGACGGCGACCGGGCGGCCGGCAACGACGTCGAGCGTCACGGGATCGCTGGTCACGTCGGTTCCGGGAGCGATCGTGACGCCGAACGCGCCGCCGAACGCGAGCGCCTGCGACGAGCCCGGCAGCACTCCGGCAGCGCCGTCCGAGCGGCCGGCGGCCGCGCTGCCGACGACCAGCGGTGTGGCACCGAAGCGGTTGGAGAGCCGGACCCGCACCTGACTGCCCGTCACCGCGGGGTGGACGACCATGCGCAGGGTGGCGCCGGTGAGGTCCGCGAAGCCGGGCTGGACGCTGGCCTGCCAGGCCCGTACCCAGGCCGGTCCGCAGGTGTCGGCGACGGGCGGGGCAACGCGGGCCGCGGGCGGCGGGGCGTCGGCGCGGGCGACCGAACCTACCGCGCAGAGGACGACAAGGAGGCCGAGGAGGCCGGCCGACCAGCGGCGGGGCCACCCGGTGCGGGGCGAGACCGTGCGGGGCGGCGCGGCCGGGAAGGTGTGTCCGGCCCAGTGGGGAGCCGGTTCCCGGGTCCAGGCGACGCGCGGGATCAGCCCGGTCGGTCCGACCGGGAATGCCTCGGTCACGGCTGCACGTCCCCGCGGATCGCGCGCTCGCCGCGGGCCGACTCAACGGCGGGTACTCGACTCGTCACGTTGGGCGAACGAGCGCGACCACCTGATCGTGAGTCTGACGATTGGGTGGAACGGGTGACTGTCAGTGATCGAGATCCGGGCATCCGGGTCTCGCGGCGGGCCCACCACCCGGTCAGGTGGCGCCTGCGCGCACCCGGCCGAGCGGCGTCGACGCCACTAGGGTGGACCCGCGGTTCGGAGTGCGGAAGGAGCGGCGATGGGTGCCTACGACGAGGTCTTCCAGTCCAGCGTCGACGATCCGGAAGCCTTCTGGCTACGCGCCGCGGAGGCCGTCGACTGGCACGTGGCGCCGACGACGGCGCTCGACGCCACGAATCCGCCGTTCTACCGCTGGTTCCCCGACGGGGAGCTCAACGTCTGCCACAACGCGCTCGACCGGCACGTCGATGCCGGCCGGGGCGACCAGGCGGCGTTGGTCTACGACTCGCCGGTCACCGGCACGCAACGCACGTACAGCTACGCACAGTTGCGGGACGAGGTGGCGACGTTCGCGGGCGTCCTCGCCGGGCTCGGCGTGGCGCGCGGCGACCGCGTGGTGATCTACCTGCCGATGGTGCCCGAGGCCGCGATCGCGATGCTGGCGTGCGCGCGGATCGGGGCGGTGCACTCCGTGGTCTTCGGCGGGTTCGCACCCAAGGAGCTGGCCGTCCGCATCGACGACGCCGCCCCGAAGGTGATCGTCTCGGCGTCGTGCGGCATCGAGGGCAAGCGCGTCATCGAGTACAAGCCGCTGCTGGACAAGGCCGTCGAGCTGGCCGAGCGCAAGCCCGAGAAGTGCGTGATCCTGCAGCGCCCGCAGGCCGAGGCCGCGATGGGGGAACGCGACGTCGACTGGGCGTCGGCAGCGGCAGCGGCGACGCCCGCGGACTGCGTGCCGGTCAAGGCCACCGATCCGCTCTACGTGCTCTACACCTCCGGCACCACCGGCAAACCCAAGGGCGTGGTGCGCGACGGCGGCGGCTACGCGGTGGCGCTGACCTGGTCGATGCCGAACGTCTACGACGTCGGTGCCGGCGAGACGATCTTCACCGCGTCCGACGTCGGCTGGGTCGTCGGGCACTCCTACATCGTCTACGCGCCGCTGCTCGCCGGTGCCACGACCGTGCTCTACGAGGGCAAACCCGTCGGCACCCCCGATGCTGGCCAGTTCTGGAGGGTCGCGGCCGAGCACGGGGTGAAGAGTCTGTTCACCGCGCCCACGGCGTTCCGGGCGATCAAGAAGGAGGACCCGGACGGCGAGTACGCGCGCAAGTACGACCTCTCGTCCCTGAGGTACCTGTTCCTGGCCGGCGAGCGCCTCGATCCCGAGACCTACCGCTGGGCCTCCGACCTGCTCGGCATCCCGGTGATCGACCACTGGTGGCAGACCGAGACGGGCTGGCCGATCGTGGCGAACCCGGCGGGCATCGAGCTGCTGCCGATCAAGGCGGGCTCGCCGACCGTGCCGCTGCCGGGCTGGGACGTGCAGATCCTCGACACGAGCGGGAAGCCCGTGGAGCCCGACACCGACGGCGCCATCGTCGTCAAGCTGCCGATGCCGCCCGGCGCGCTGCCCACACTGTGGAACGACGACGAGCGCTTCGTCAGTTCCTACATGTCGGCGTTCGACGGCTACTACCTGACCGGTGACGGCGGCCGCATCGACGCCGACGGCTACGTCTACGTGATGGGCCGCACCGACGACGTGATCAACGTGGCCGGCCACCGGCTGTCCACCGGCGGCATGGAGGAGGTCCTCGCCTCGCACCCCGACGTCGCCGAGTGCGCCGTCATCGGCGTCGCCGACCAGATGAAGGGCCAGGTCCCGCGCGGGTTCGTGGTGCTCAAGGCCGGCGTCGAGCGCGACGAGGCCGAGCTGACCGCCGAGCTGGTGCAGCTCGTGCGCGAGCAGGTCGGCGCCGTCGCCTCGCTCAAGGACGTCGCCGTCGTCGGCGCCCTGCCCAAGACCCGGTCGGGCAAGATCCTGCGCAAGACCATGCGGGGCATCGCCGACGGCAACGACGAGCCGGTGCCGTCGACGATCGAGAGCGTGGACGTGCTGGACGCGCTGCGGTCGGTGCTGCGCCGGGAAGGGTGACCGGGCGGCCTCAGAGCGTGTGCGTGCGGACGGTCAGGTCGCCGCTCTGCCGCCATGCGTCGAAGCGGAAGGCCGTGCACAGCCAGGTGTCCCCGACGAGCGCGAAGTCCAGGTCGTAGGCGCCCCACACCTCGAACACGCCGCCGCCGAGGCGGGCGGAGAGCTGGTTGTAGGCGTACCCCTTGACCGCGACAGTCGCGGTGTCACCGTCGACGGTGATCCGGTGGTTGCCGCACAGGTGGTAGCTGGCCTTCTCGGCGTGCAGGCCGACCGTCCAGGCTGCGGTGAGGGCGTCGCCGGTGATGGTGGCGGGCTCGCCCCCGGCGAGGCTGGTGAAGTCGACGAACACGTCGTCGGCGAGGCAGGCGCGCACACCGGGCCAGTCCTTCTGGTCGGTGCGGTCGAAGATGCGGTGGGCCTGCTCGACGAGAGCGGCCGCGGGGTTCGTCATGCGCCAACTCTGCCGAAGTCCGCGCACCACGATCAACACCATTCGCGGCGCGAGGTCGGGCCGCTGCCAGCGGTCGCCGGACCAGGCCCGTCCCGATACCGTGGCACCTCGCCCGAAAGCTGGAGGCCAGCGTGCGCATCGGTGCCGTGATCGTCGTGATCTGGGTGCTCATCGGGGTCTTCGCCGCATATCAGCGCGGCTACTTCAGCCGGGCCGACCAATCGGTCTCGTGCGCGGAGCTGGGCACGGTGCTGGTCACCGCGATCGCCGGCCCGCTGAACTACCTCGGGGTGAACCCGAAGATCGACTGCCAGGTGCCGACCCCGTCGCAGTGACGGGTGAGGCTCGCCTGAGTGCTGCCCGCCACAGCGGCTCGTAGCACCATGGGGGCATGAAGGTTGTGGTCGATTTCGATCTGTGCGAGTCCAACGCGATCTGCATGGGCATCGCTCCCGAGGTGTTCGAAGTCCGCGATGACGACTTCCTGTACATCCTCGACGAGAACCCGCCCGAGTCGATGCGCCCGAAGATCGAGGACGCGGTTCGGTCCTGCCCCCGCGCGGCGATCAAGCTCGAAGGCTGAGCCCTACGGCGCTTGCCGGGGCGGCCGGCAGCGCCGAGGATTCGGCGCATGACGTCGTCCGTGTGGCACACCGCGCTGACCCCGCTGAGCTTCCTCGGCCGCTCGGCCGAGGTGTTCGGCGACCGCACCGCCATCGTGTACGGCGAACGCCGGACGTCCTACGCGGAGTTCGCCGCTGAGGCGCAGCAGGTCGCGAAGGGTCTGCGGGGGTCCGGGATCGAACCGGGCGATCGGGTGGCGTACCTCCTGCCGAACGTGCCCGAGATGCTGGTGGCGCACTTCGCCGTGCCGCTGGCGGGCGCCGTGCTCGTCGCGATCAACACCCGGCTGTCCACCGACGAGGTGCGCTACATCCTCGACCACTCCGGCGCGAAGCTGCTGGTGGTGGACGCGGCGCTGCATGCGACGGTCGCGCCGGTGGCGAGCGGGCTGAAGACCGTCGAGGAGATCATCACGGTGATCGATCCGGCGAATCCCGGCGACGGGGTGGGCAGCGGGGTGCGATACGCCGACCTGCTGGCCCGGGGTTCCGGCACCGAGCCCGCGCTCCCGTGGAGCGTGGACGACGAGGACGCCACGATCTCGATCAACTACACGTCGGGCACGACGGGCCGTCCCAAGGGTGTGCAGTACCACCACCGCGGCGCGTACCTGAACTCGTTCGGCGAGATCGTGCACTCCGCGCACACACCGGACACGGTGTACCTGTGGACGCTGCCGATGTTCCACTGCAACGGCTGGTGCACGCCGTGGGCGGTGACGGCCATCGGCGGCACCCACGTCTGCCTGCGCGAGGTGCGCAGTGAGGCGATCTGGCGCCTGATCGAGGAGGAGGGCGTCACCCACCTCAACGGGGCGCCGACCGTGGTCACGACGGTCGTGCGGGCGCCGGAGGCCACGAAGCTCGAGCGGCAGATCGTCATCACGACGGCGGGCGCGCCGCCGAGCCCGACGACGATCATGGCGGCGGAGAAGATGGGCTTCCGCATCGTCCACGTGTACGGCCTCACCGAGACCTACGGGCCCTACTCGGTGAACCAGTACCAGCACGCGTGGGACGACCTGGAGCCCGAGGAACGGGCGAAGCACCAGGCCCGCCAGGGCGTGGGCATGGTGTGCGCGGACCGGCTGCGGGT
The DNA here is from genome assembly GCA_963727745.1 of uncultured Actinomycetota bacterium. Taxonomy (GTDB): domain Bacteria; phylum Actinomycetota; class Actinomycetes; order Mycobacteriales; family Pseudonocardiaceae; genus Pseudonocardia. The sequence goes on along the minus strand of CAVSHL010000013.1, from coordinate 177,225 downwards.
CGTCGACGAGGACATGGCGGATGTGCCCGCCGACGGCGCCACGATGGGCGAGATCGTGATGCGCGGCAACAACGTCATGAAGGGCTACTTCGACGACCCCGAAGGCACCGAGAAGGCGTTCGCGGGCGGCTGGTTCCACTCCGGCGACCTGGGCGTCATGCATCCCGACGGGTACGTGGAGCTGCGCGACCGCGCCAAGGACGTCGTGATCTCGGGCGGCGAGAACATCTCGACCGTCGAGGTGGAGCAGGCGGTGATGAGCCATCCCGCGGTGCTGGAGGTGGCCGTGATCGGGGTGCCCGACGAGAAGTACGGCGAGCGCCCCAAGGCGTTCGTCGTACTCGTCGAAGGCGAGTCCGCGACCGAGGAGGACATCGTCGAGCACGTCCGGTCCAAGATCGCCCGCTACAAGGCGCCGAAGGCCGTCGCGTTCGTGCCGGAGCTGCCCAAGACCTCCACGGGCAAGGTGCAGAAGTTCGAGCTGCGCGAGCAGGAGTGGCAGGGCGAGACGAGCCGGATCCGCGGCTGATCCCGCCCTGTCGACTCAGGCCGATTCGGCCGCGGGCTCAGCCGCGTTGCCGGTGAGCTTGCGCAGGTACCAGATGGTCCAGCCGGTGAGCAGCACGAATGCCGCGACGAGCATCAGCTCGGAGATCAGGTACCCGACGTCGATCGACAACAGGTAGACCACGGGAATGCGGAGGATCGCCTCCGCCAGCAACCCGACGCCCCACACGCACGAGATGAGTCGGTGGGCCCGCTGCGCGGCCGGCTCGGTGCGGAACTCTTCGGCGATCTCGGCGGCGCGCCCCGGCTGGAAGCTCTGTGACGCCGCGAGGGTGAGTGGCCGGTTGCCGATGATGCCCGTGACCAGGAAGACCGCCCCGATCGACCCCGTGATCAGCGAGCCCTTGAGCAGCAGGATCCGTTCGTCGCCGGTGAGGAGCGCGAGCGCCAGCCCGAGCCCGTACACGAGCAGCATCACGGTGGCGAACTGGTTCACCTCGCGCCGGGCCGCGAGCCCCCACACGAGCCGTGCCGCGGCGACACCGGTGGCCGCCAGCAGCGCGATCCACTCGGACACTCCAGCGGCCCGCAGCACGTAGTAGGTGATGATCGGCAGGCCGACGTCGATGAGGAGACCGCGCACCATCGCACCCATCCCGCCGGCGTGCGTGTCCGCTTCGTTCGGTTCTGACTGATTCACGGTTCCCCCAGCTCGGCATCGTCGATCCAGGAACCATGGAACCCTGCCGGGACGCCGCGCGGAAGCGTCACAGCCGCAACAGGTGATCCGCTGACGTCACCGGCGTCCAGCACCAGCAGCTGCGAGGCCGACGCGTCGCGGCGGGTGGTGATCGTGAGCAGCCACCCGTCGTCCTCGGCACGGTCGGGCGCGGACGAGGGCACGAACACGGCCTCGCCGCCGACGATGTCGGCGCCCAGGTCGTGCGCGGCGACCGAGCCGTGGTCGGCGTCGAACTTGACGATGGCCGAGCGGCCGGGGGTCTGGGAGACGGCGTAGCGGTACCGGGCGGCGCGCCCGACCCGGTCGTCGTCGACGGTCGGGAACTCGACGGGCCGGTCGTCCAGCGCCGTCTCGGTGACGCGACCGGTGGCCGGGTCGAGCACCCAGCGATGCAGCCGGGCGAAGCCGGTGGCGGCCGCGCCGGCGGCGGTCCCGGCGGCGTCGGTGGGTCCGCTGCCCTCCCACATCACCTGGACGTCGGCCGGCGCGTAGCGGGCCCCGTCGAGCACGACCCGGCCCTGCGCGTCGGTGTGAGCGTTGCCGACGTGGAAGACGTAGCAGGGATCGATGTCGAACCACGTCACCTCGCCGGGTGTGGCCAGCGGCATCACGCCGATGCGGGCCCCGTAGGCGGGATCCCAGCCGTACGGCATGCCGCGCTCGGCGAGCTCCAGTTGGAAGGTGATGGGGAGGTCGAGGAAGACGGCGTGCCGGTCGGTGATCGCGAAGTCGTGCATCATCGTCGGCCCCGGGACCGCGATCTCGGCGCTCGTGACGAGCTGCCCCCGCGCGTCGAGCCGGTGGTAGGTGACGAACGGCGGCATGAAGCCATAGCCGAAGAAGTGCAGGTCGCCGGAGACCGGGTCGATCTTCGGGTGCGCGGTCATCGCGGTGGCGAGCCGGCCGTCGAAGTCGCAGGCGCCGATCGTCTCCAGCTCGGGTGTGACCAGGTACGGGAAGCTCGACTCCACCAGCGCCATGATCCGTCCGGCGTGCGGGAGGACGTGGGTGTTGGCGACGCCGACGCTGCGGTCGACCACACCGGTCTCCGGGTCGACCATCTGTTCACCCGCGAGCGCCTTGGTGCGCACCCAGCGGTTCCGGTACCACTCCGCGCGCCCCTCGTTCAGGCGGATGCCGTGCAGCATCCCGTGGCCGACGAACCAGTGCGGAGTGACCTCGCCGGGCAGCGGGTTGGGCCCGTTGCGGAAGTAGCGGCCGCTCAGCTCGGGCGGCAGCGTGCCCTCGACCGGCAGGTCGTGGACGGTGATCTCGTCGGGCACCGGGGCCAGGTGCCCTCTGAGGTGGGCAGGTCGCTCGGTCGTGGTCATGGCAGAAGCGTGACGATAAAACTTCGACATGTCAAGTTCCACATGTCGATACCTTCATGTAGGCTCGGGACATGTCACTCCCCCACGCACTGCTCGGGCTGCTGATCGTGCAACCGCGCAGCGGCTACGAGCTCACCAAGGCGTTCGAGGGCGATCTCGGGCGCCACGCGTGGCAGGCCGGGCACACCAGCATCTATCCCGAGCTGGGCAAACTCGCCGAGTCCGGGTTGATCGAGGTCACGGAGGAGGGCGCGCGGGGATCCCGCACCTACACCGCCACCGACGCCGGCCGCGTCGAGCTCAGGCGCTGGCTCCTCCACCACGACACCGCCGGCAAGAAGGTGCGCAACGAGGAGGTCCTGCGGATGTTCCTCATCAACGCGCTGGAGCCCGAGGACGCCATCCGCTTCCTGCGCGGCGTCGCCGACCAGACCTCGGCCGAGGCCGAACGGCTGGCCGGGATCCTGGCCGACCACGGGTCCGTCACCCAACGCGGCACGGCCGGTTTCGGGTTGCTCGCCGCCGAGTTCGGCCGCCGCCAGTACGAGGCCGTGCACGGCTGGGCGCTGTGGGCGATCGAGCGACTGGAGACCGCCGATCAGGAAGAGGAGAACCTCTCCGACAAAGCCACCGCGTCGTAGGGCGCCCGCACCTTCTCGTCGTTGTCGAAGTAGACGAAGGCGTCGTGCCCCCATGAGCGGATCCGCTCGGCCCAGCCGTCCAGTGCATCGGCCGTGTAGCCGCCGACGTACAGCTCGCCCTGGCCGTGCAGCCGCACGTAATCGAAATCGGCCGTGCGCTCGTCGAACACCGGCCAGGTGCCGGCCGAGTCGCTGACCACCAGCGCGATCCCGCGCTCCCGCAGCTGCCGGACGAACCCCGGATCACGGAAGCTGTCGTTGCGCGCCTCGATCGCGTGCCGCAGCGGGCGATCGGCATCGGTCTCGGTGAGCGCCCGCCCGTCGAGCCGCTCGTCGTGGCGGGCTGCCAGCTCCGCCGCGGCCCCCGTCGAGTACGGCAACAGCTCCAGGAAGGCCTCGACCCGCTCGCCGTCGTAGCGCATCCGCGGCGGCAGCTGCCACAGCACCGGCCCCAGCTTCGGACCCAGCGCGAGCACACCGGATGCGAAGAAGTTCGCCAGCGGCGCCTCCACGTCCCGCAGCTGCTTCAGGTGCGTCACGAACCGGCCGCCCTTCACGGCGAACACGAAGTCGTCGGGCACCTCCGCGGCCCATGCGCGGTAGCTCTCCGGCCGCTGCAACGAGTAGAACGAGCCGTTGATCTCGATGCTCGTGACCTGCCGCGACAGGTACTCCAGCTCGCGTCGCTGCGCCAGCCCCTCCGGGTAGAAGGTGCGCCGCCACGGCGGATACCGCCACCCCGACGTCCCCACCATCAGCCGCGCCACCGCGGCGATGCTATTCCGGGCCAGGCAGGATGTCCGCGTGGATCTCTCCCGTGCCGTGGGCACCGTGCTCGACTGGCCCGTCGACCACGTCGGGGCGGCACTCGTCCGCGCCGACGGCAGCGAGGCCGTGACCGCAGGCGACACCGACCGCGAGTTCCGGCTCGCCTCGGTCACCAAGCTGCTCACGGCGTACGCCGTGCTGGTCGCCGTCGAGGAGGGGGCGCTCGAGTGGGGCGAGCCCGCCGGACCGGACGGCTCCACCGTCCGCCACCTCGCCGCGCACGCGTCCGGCCTGTCGTTCTCCGACGGTGTCGTGCAGGCGAAGCCGGGCAGCCGACGGATCTACTCCAACGCCGGCTTCGAGGTGCTCGCCGAGACCGTCGAGACGAACGCCGGGATGCCGTTCGCGCAGTACCTGACGGAAGCGGTGCTGCAGCCGCTCACCATGTCGCACACCACCCTCGACGGCTCGGCGGCTGCGGGCGGTGCGTCGACCGTGGCCGATCTCGTCCGCTTCGCCGGGGAGCTGCAGGCACCGACGCTGGTGCATCCCGAGACGCTGCGGGAAGCGACCGCCGTCGCCTTCCCCGGCCTGGACGGGGTGCTGCCCGGCTACGGCCGCCAGAAGCCCAACGACTGGGGGCTGGGCTTCGAGATCCGCGACGGCAAGAGCCCGCACTGGACGGGATCGGCGAGCTCGCCGCGCACGTTCGGCCACTTCGGCCAGAGCGGCACGTTCCTGTGGGTGGACCCGGACGCGCAGGCGGCCGGGATCGTCCTGACCGACCGGGACTTCAGCGACTGGGCACACCCGCTCTGGCCGAGGTGGACCGACGCGGTGCTGGCCGCGCTGTAGCGACGGGAATGTTCTGCGCAGCCCGGCCGTTGTGGAGGCTGTTCGAGTCGGGCGATCCGTGTCCCCGGGTCTCACCACTTGCCACCTACGGGTGCGCCACGCGCCGAGAGGCGACCGGCGCCCGGTTCGGACCCTTCCACCACCCCTCCAGACCTGCCGGGCCCCGGTGCCTCCCGCCACCGCTGTGTCCGGCTGCCCGGCGGCGTCGTACCCCCGAACGGCGCCGCCCCACCACTCTCCGTTCCACCTCACCAGACCCGGAGGCACGCCATGAAGGGCGATCGTGTCGAGATCGTCGTCGACGCCGGAAGCGGCACGACCCGGTCGTACGAGATCGAGGCGACCCGCGCCGGCCGCCGCGTCGAGATCGCGCACACCCGGGGCACCGTCGAGGTCGCCGAGGTCACCCGCGGCGGATCGCCGGTGCGCACGGCCCGGTTCCTGGCCGGCCGCGTCATCGCGCTGGTCGAGCACCCGGCGTCCGGAAATCCGGTCGCCGACGAACTGGTGTCCGCCCTACGCTCGGCGTCGTAGTCGACCCAGGCAGACTGTTTTCCATCATGTCCCCTCCCGCGTCCCGAGCTGCTGATGCACGTCCTGCGTCGGTCGATCCCTCTGTGCCCCCTTCCGAGGGTGAGGCGCGGAGCGAGGTCCCGATGCGCGGCGACCGGCGGCCGGGGCGCGGGAGGCCTCGTCGTCGGGGTGGTCGCCGCCCGGAACCCGCCGCACCGGCCCTCTCCTCCCCCGAGCTGGACGCGCTGGCTGCGCGCCTGCCCGAGCTGACGCTGCGCGACGAGTCACGGCTGGGCCGTCGGCTCGACAGCGCCCGCCGGCACAGCGACGCGGGGACGGTCGCCGGCATCGAGGCGGCCGTGGCGGAGGCCGAGCAGCGCATCACCGCTCGCCGTGCGTCCGTCCCGCGCATCACCTACCCGGAGCAGCTGCCCGTCAGCGCGCGCCGCGAGGACATCGCCGCGGCGATCCGCGACCACCAGGTCGTGATCGTCGCCGGCGAGACGGGCTCCGGGAAGACCACGCAGATCCCGAAGATCTGTCTGGAGCTGGGCCGCGGGGTGCGCGGCACGATCGGCCACACCCAGCCGCGGCGCCTGGCCGCCCGCACGGTCGCTGCCCGGATCGCCGAGGAGCTGGGCTCCGAGCTGGGCGACGCCGTCGGCTGGAAGGTTCGCTTCACCGACCAGGTCGGCGAGAACACGCTGGTCAAGCTCATGACCGACGGCATCCTGCTCGCCGAGCTCACGGGCGACCGGATGCTGCGCGGGTACGACACCCTGATCATCGACGAGGCTCACGAGCGCAGCCTCAACATCGACTTCATCCTGGGCTACCTGGCCCAGCTGCTGCCCCGCCGCCCCGACCTCAAGGTCATCATCACCTCGGCGACGATCGACCCGCAGCGCTTCTCCAAGCACTTCGGGGACGCCCCGATCGTCGAGGTCTCGGGCCGCTCGTACCCCGTCGAGGTGCGGTACCGGCCCATCGTCGATCCCGACGACCCCGACGCCGATCCCGACCGTGACCAGCTAGACGCCGTCGGCGACGCGGTTGCGGAGCTGCGCCGCGCGGGCCCGGGCGACGTGCTGGTGTTCCTGCCGGGTGAGCGGGAGATCCGCGACACCGCCGACGCGCTGGCGAAGCGGAACTTCCCAGGCATCGAGATCCTCCCGCTGTTCGCGCGCCAGACCACCGCCGAGCAGCAACGGGTGTTCGCCCCGAACGCGTCGACGCTGGGCCGCCGGGTCGTGCTGGCCACCAACGTCGCCGAGACCTCGCTGACCGTGCCGGGCATCCGGTACGTGATCGATCCCGGCCTCGCGCGCATCTCCCGCTACTCGCGCCGCCTCAAGGTGCAGCGGCTGCCGATCGAGAAGATCTCGCAGGCCAGCGCCAACCAGCGGGCCGGGCGCTGCGGTCGTGTGGCCGACGGCATCTGCATCCGCCTCTACGCCGAGGACGACTTCGACGCCCGTCCGGCGTTCACCGACCCGGAGATCCTGCGCACCAACCTCGCGTCGGTCGTGCTCCAGATGATCGCCCTGGAGCTGGGCGACATCTCGGCCTTCCCGTTCGTCGATCCGCCGGATCCACGCGCGGTCACCGACGGGCTCGCGCTGCTGCACGAGCTGGGCGCCCTGACCGACCGCAACGGCCTCACGCCGGTCGGGCGGGCCCTGTCCCGGCTGCCCGTCGACCCGCGGCTGGGGCGCATGCTCGTCGAGGCCGACCGCACGGGCTGCCTGCGCGAGGTGCTCGTCATCACCGCGGCGCTCTCGGTGCAGGACCCGCGCGAGCGGCCCACCGAGCAGCGCCAGGCCGCCGACGAGAAGCACGCCAGGTTCGCCGACCAGGGCAGCGACTTCATGGCGTTCCTGAACCTCTGGCGGTACATCGGCGAGCAGCGCCAGGCGCTCTCCGGCTCGCGGTTCCGCCGCACGCTGCGCGACGAGTTCCTGCACTACCTGCGGATCCGCGAGTGGCAGGACTTGCACCAGCAGCTGCGCATCGCCGCCCGCAACGCAGGCATGACCCTCAACGACGCCGATGCCGATCCTGACCGCGTCCACATCGCCGTGCTGTCCGGCCTGCTGTCGCAGATCGGGCTCAAGGAGGGCGAGACCCGCGAGTACCTGGGCGCCCGCGGCGCCAAGTTCCTGATCTTCCCCGGCTCGCCGCTGGCGAAGAAGGCACCGCGCTGGGTGATGGCTGCCGAGCTGGTGGAGACCTCGCGACTGTTCGCCCGCACCGTCGCGAAGATCCAGCCCGAGTGGATCGAGCCGCTGGCCGGGCACCTGGTCAAGCGCACGTACTCGGAGCCGCACTGGTCGCGCAAGCGCGGCGGCGCCGTCGCCACCGAGCGCGTCACCCTGCACGGGGTGCCGATCGTCGTCGACCGCAAGGTCGACTACGGGCGCATCGATCCCGAGGAGGCGCGCGAGCTGTTCATCCGCCACGCGCTCGTCGAGGGCGACTGGGACACCCGGCACCGGTTCTTCCACGCCAACCGCGCCTTGCTCGACACCGTCGAGGAGCTGGAGGAACGCGCCCGGCGGCGCGATCTCGTCGTCGACGAGGACACGCTCGTGGCGTTCTATGAGGCGCACATCCCCGCCGAGGTGGTGTCCGGGCGACACTTCGACAGCTGGTGGAAGAAGGCGTCCCGCGCGCAGCCCGACCTCCTCGACTTCACCGAGGAGATGCTGCGCACCGAGCAGGCCGACGCCGTCGATCCCGAGGCGTACCCCGATCACGTCGAGGCCGGCGGGCTCACCCTGCCGCTGTCGTACGCGTTCGAGCCGGGCAAGCGCGACGACGGCATCACCGTCGACGTGCCGGCGGCGGCCCTGCACCAGATCGACCCCACGCCGTTCACCTGGCAGGTGCCGGGGCGGCGGGAAGAGCTGGTCACGGCGCTGATCAAGACGCTGCCCAAGAACATCCGCCGGCTCTACTCGCCGGCGCCCGACCACGCCCGCGCCGTCCTCGCGCGGCTCACCGACACCACCGAACCCCTGCTCGACGGGCTGGAGCGCGAGCTGGGCCGGATGCGCAACATCACGATCCCCCGCGAGGCGTGGGAGCTGGACCGGCTGCCCGAGCACCTCACCGTCACCTTCCGGGTGCTGGACGATCGCGGCCGCGAGGTCGCCCGCGGCACGGACCTCGACGAGCTGCGCCACCGGTTGGCGCCGCGGGTGCGCGCCGAGATGGCCGCGGCCGGCAAGGAGTTCGAGCGTCGCGGGCTCACCACCTGGTCACTCGGTGCGCTGCCGCGGGAGCTGCAGATCCGCCGCGGTTCGCACACCGTCACCGCGTACCCGGGGCTGGTCGATCGCGGCACGACCGTCGACGCACGCACCTTCCCCACGCAGGCCGAGCGCGACCCCACGCACCACCGCGGGGTGCGCCGGCTGCTCCTGATGGAGACCCCGTCGCCCAACCGGCAGGTGCTGCGCGATCTCGACAACACCGCGAAGCTCGCACTCTCCCGCAACCCGCACGGCTCGGTGCCCGCGCTCGTCGACGACTGCATCACGGCCGCGGCCGACGCGCTGATCACCGCGGCGGGCGGCCCGTGCTGGGACGAGGCCGGCTACGCGCGCCTGAAGACGATCTTCGCCCGGCAGCTGGGCTCCACCACGGTGCAGGTGCTGCGGGCGGTGCAGGGCGTGCTCGCCGTCTGGCACCGGGTGCAGTCGCAGGTGTCCGACCTGAAGGCGCCAGTCCTGCGGGCCGGGCTCGCCGACATCACCGGGCAGCTGAACCAGCTGGTCGGGCCCGGATTCGTGACCTCGGCCGGCGCGTCCCGGCTCGGTGATGTGGCGCGCTACCTGGAGGCGATCGAGCGGCGCATCGAGAAGCTGCGCACCGATCCCGCCCGCGACGCCGGGTGGACGGCCGAGGTGCGGGCCGTCGCCGACGAGTACGCCGCGGAGCTGGCCGCACTGCCCGAGGGCGTCGAGCCTTCCGCGGCGCTCACGGAGATCCGCTGGATGATCGAGGAACTGCGGGTCAATCTTTACGCGCACCCGATCCGCACTAAGTACCCCGTGTCGGTCAAGCGCATCCAGAAGGCGATCGACGAGCTCCCCCGCTGACCGTTCACGCCTTCTGCCAGCGGTTCCTCCCATCCTTTGCGATACGGCACACCATCGGTGTGCCCGACCTAGCCACACCGGCGCCAGATGGGTCGCAGAGGGTCACGACCTCGCCGCCGCTTGATCCGTCGCCGTCGTCGGGCTTGCTGTCCGGCTCCTCGGTCGGGGTGCGCACGGGCCCCCGGGTGAGCTGTGGCGCGTTCGGCTTCGGAACAACGCTCGGCGAAACCGCCGCTGCCGACGTTGGCGGGACGGCCGGTGGGATCTCCACCGCAGACGTCGACAAACTGGCTGCGGCTGCCCACAGTGTCGGGGGCGGGTAGAGCCCTACCGGTACTCCGGGTTCGGGGCGTCGAACCGCGCCCCGGCATCCCATTCGCGGCGCTGGTTCCCGTACGCCGGGAACCCACCGGCGTCGCGCAGGAGCCGCGCCATGTGCAGCAGGTTCCAGGTCATGAACGTGGTGTTGCGCAGGGTGAACTCGTTGGCGAAGCCGGCGCGGGAACCATCGTCCAGGACGTCGCCGTAGCTCGGGCCGGGGCCTGCCTCGCCGATCCAGCCCGCGTCCGACTGCGGAGCGATGCTGTAACCGATGTGCTGGAGGCTGTAGAGCACGTTGGACGCGCAGTGCTTGATGCCGTCCTCGTTGCCGGTGATCAGGCAGCCGCCGACCCGGCCGTAGTAGAGCCACTGCCCCTTGGCGTTCAGCTCGCCGGAGTGGGCGTAGAGCCGTTCGATGACCTTCTTGGTCTCGCTGCTGTTGTCACCGAGCCAGATCGGGCCGGCGATGACGAGGATGTCCGCGGCCAGCACCCGCGGGAACAGCTCCGGCCACGCGTCCACCTCCCACCCGTGCTCACGCATGTCCGGATACACGCCCGTGGCGATGGCGTGGTCGACGGACCGGAACTGGTCCACCCGCACGCCGTGCTTCGCCATGATCGTCGCGCTGAGGTCCACGAGGTGCTGGGTGTGGCTCACCCCGGGCGATCGCGTCAGGGACGTGTTGACGAACAGCGCCGTCAGATCGGAGTAGTCGACACCGGAATCGGCCATCGCACCAGGATGGGCCACAGCGCCCGGTCGAGGTCTTACCCGTCGCTTACATCAGCCGAGCAGCAGCGTTGCTGCGCGGCGCAACGACGCCACCTCGGCGGCCGAGGGTGGGCGGCCGGACCGCAGGATCCGCCGGGTCGTCGCGTAGGGGAGGTCGGCCAGTGCCAGGGTGACGTCGGCGAGTTCGCGGCCGGTGGCCGCGGCGTGCTCGCGCAGCGCCGTCGCCACGCGGTCCTGCGACTCCCGGCCCCGGACGGTGAGCTCGGGCGAGACGTCGCCGCGGAGGAGATCGCGCAGCGCGAACCGCAGCAGCAGCTCGGCATCGTCGGGATGAGCGGCGCTCCAGGTCAGCACGCTCACGGCGGCTTCGACACCGGCGCCGGTTCCCAGCGCGCCGAGGAACTCGTCGAGGAAACGGTCCTGGGCGCGCAACCAGGCCGCGGCAACGAGATCGTCGCGATGGGGGAAGCGGTGGTAGAGCGACCCGGTCGACACCCCGGTCGCCGCGGTGACCGCACGCGCCGTCGCCGCGAGCGGCCCGCCGTGCAGGAGCAGCGCGCGGACGGCGTCGAGCAGCTGGTCGGTCGAGACCTTGACGGGTGGAGCCACGATGTAGAGCATACTCTCTAAATGAAGTAGTACACATGCTCTACATGGAGGCTCCGGTGATCGCGAACGTGCACGAACGGACCCTGCCGCCGGGCGCCGACCCCGGCGCCCTGCTCGACCGGCTCGCGACACCAGGCGATCCGCTCTGGCCCGCGGACGCGTGGCCGGCGATGTACTTCGACCGGCCGCTCGGCGTCGGCGCGCGCGGCGGGCACGGCCCGGTCCACTACGACGTCGACGGGTACCTGCCAGGCCGCTGGGTGCGCTTTCGCTTCACCGGGCCGCGCGGGTTCGACGGCTACCACGAGTACCGGGTGCTCGACGGCCCAAACGGTGCCCCGATCCTGCGGAACACGCTGGTGATGCACACCTCTGGGCCGGCTCGCCTGACGTGGCCGCTGGCCTACCGGCCGCTGCACGACGCCCTGCTGGAGGACAGCATGGCCCGCGCGACTGGAGAGGACCCGCCGCGATGGTCACGCTGGGTCCGGTTGCTGCGAGCTCTCGTGGCCGGTCAGAGCTTCGCCGCCCCTTCGGTCACCGGTAGCGCGACCGGGCCGTCGGCTCCAGCTCCATGATCTCCACTCCCGCGGGCCAGGCCGCCGTGAGCTTCGCGACGGCGGCGGCGTCGGGCAGGCTCGCGATCCGCACGCGCACGGGATGGAGGTGCACGGGCAGCGCGGGGAAGTCGTTCTCGTGGCCGGACGTGCGCAGCTCCACGAACGGCGCCGGCACCTCGGGCAGCTCGGGACCGCCGGGCTGCACCACCGCCGCGACGACCCGCGCGTGGCCGGCAGTGGCCGTGAACTCGCCCACCACCGGCTCCAGGAGGTGCACGTCGTCGGAGTCGATCATCGTGGCGTTGGCCGCCGCACGGTGCTCCCGCCAGACCGGACCACCGTAGAAGGCCCGCAGCGCCGCCAGCCGCACCGACATGTCGGCGAAGGCGCGGATCCACACGAACCGGTCGGCATCGCGCACGTCGCGGAACGTGCCGACGACCTGCGCCCCGACCGCCTCCTGCGGCTCCACGAGCTCGCGCTCGAACAGCTCGATCAACTCATCCCGCCGGCCGGGGTGCAGGGTGTAGCGGCGCAGCTCCACGATCGTCACCCCGCGCACGGTACGGGCGGGCACCGACAGTTCCGGGCCACGTTCAGGCCCACCGACGTCGCCGACGGCACCGACCGGGGATCCACCGCGTGCAGCAGACCCGCCACGATCCCCGCGTACCCGTTCATCAGGCCGGCCCGCCGGTCGAGCCGGGCGGTCGGGGTCGCCGGTCCGCCGCCCGCCAGCACGCGGGCGGCCACGTCGGCCGCGATGCGCCGACCAGCGGCGATCCACTCGTCATCATCGGTGGCGACACCGGCGTCCAGCAGGAACGCGGAGACGCCGAGGTCCCCGTCGCAGATGTTGAGCACCGCACCGCCGGGCCGACGTGCCGTCGCTGCGGCGACCGATCGGAGCCGCGCCGGATCGCCCAGGCCGAGCCGGGCCCCGACGGCGAGCGCGGTGCCGATCCCGGACGTGCCGTTGCACCACGTCGTCGTGACGGGCCCGTCCGGGCCCGAGCGCAGGTCGCGCCATCCGCCGTCGGCGGCGACGAAGTGCTGCTCCTGCCACCGCGCGAGCGGCTCCGCGGGCCCGTCGGCGTCCACCAGCTGCAGAGCCAGCACGATCCCGGCCGAGCCGTGCGCGAAGCCGGTGAGGCCGTGCCCGGCGGGGCCGTGCCACCAGTCACCGCCGGCTTCGGCCAGCGCGAGCAGGTGCAGCGCACAGCGCTGCCAGGCGCCGGCCACCCGTGCGGCGCCGAGCCGCGCCCGCACCGCGTGCAGCACCAGCACCGCGCCGGCCACCCCGAAGTGGACGTCCGGCGCCGGTGACGCGTCCGGCGCACTCTCCAGCGCCGCCAGCGCCTCGTCGATCCGCGCGTCGTGCCCCACCAGGGCGGCGACCAGCAGCTGACCGCCCACACCGGCGAACGCCCCGAACGCGCCCGGCAGCGGCGTGCGCGTCCAGCTCTCGACGACGTCGTCGCGCAGGACGGCCATTCGCTCGTCCCCGGTGCGGTCGGCGAGCTGCGCGCAGGCCAGTGCGATACCGGCCAGCCCCTTGTACAGCGACTCGTCGACGGGGCCGACGTGCCAGTCCGCCCCCGCGACCGACGACACGTCGAGCCACGAGATGCCGGCCGGCGACCGGCGCGCCCGCCGCCGCAGCGCGAGACCGGCCACCAGCGCCGCCTCGATCAGGTCGCCGGCGCCGATGCGCGGCATCGTGGGAGGCACCCGCATGGTCTCCGGGCGCCGGTTGAAGCGCTCGGTGAGCAGGCAGTCGGCGACCAGGTCGGCCTCGACCGAGATCGCGTCGGTCGTCAGCGCGGCGATTCGCGCCCGGGCCCGGTCCAGCGGCGTCCGGCCGAGCCGGAGGACGGGGTCGCCGCCACTGCGTGCGCCGACCTCGTCGGCGGCGACCTCCACCAGCGGGACGTCGCCGGCGAGCAGCGCGCCGACCTCGGCAGCAACGAGCTCGGGCAGCGGCCGGCTGCCGTCGAGCGCGAGCTGCCCGAAGAACGCCGCGCGGGCGGCGCGATCGCTGAGCAGGGCGGGGTGGTCGGCCTTGTGCAGCAGCTCGGCGTAGCGGTAGGTGGGCCGCACGATGATCCGGATCGGCACCCCGTCGAACACCGCGAGCGGAGACTCCGCGCCCAGCAGCCGCGCCCGTTGCTCGGCGAGGTTGCGTGCGGCGGACCGGAACCCGTCGACCACGGCGGCATGCAGCCGCTCCTGCTCGCCTGCCGGCGCGGTGGCCAGGAACTCGCTGATCACGTCGACGTCCGGCGCGCCGGGGAAGGGTCGCGCGCCGGGCAGCATGCTCGTGCTCACCGCGCTGTCGTGCACGGCCCATGCCCCCGGCTCGTCGGCGACGAGGAGCGGGTCGGTGCCGAGCGGCGTCTCGACGTCGACGAGGAACGGCGTGGATCCGGCGCCGACGACGTTCTCGCGATGCAGGTCGGTGCCGCCGAGCACCCAGAGCACGGCGGCGGCCCGGCCGAGCCGGCGCGCGTAGGCCGCCCGGTCGGGACACGGGGAGCGCTCGACCCAACGGGTCCAGCCGTACCCGCCGCGCGGCATGACCGCCGGCATGCGCACCTCGGTCTCGCCGGCCGCGGCGCAGAACCTGGCGAACGCCACCATGGCGTCGACCGGACGCGGGCGGTAGGCCAGCCGCGCACCGCTCGCATCGGTGACCAGTGCGACCGCGCGCGCCCCGTCGTGCGAGTCACCGAGCCCGAGCGTGATCGCCGCCGGCGACAGCGGTCGGCCCAGTCCGAGCCAGGCACCGAGGTCCGCGGCATCGGCGCGCAGGCGGAGCGCGAGCTCGGCGGCCGCCTCTGCGCGGTTGCGCAGCCGGATCTCGGCCAGCTCGGCCAGCGCACCGAACGTGCCGAGCACGGACTGCAGCGCATACGGGTCGGCCGCGAGCTGCCGTGCGAGCCCGGCCGCATCGGCCGGGGTGTCGTCGCCGACCGAGCGCATCGCCGCGAAGTACGTGTCCAGCGCTGCCCCGGCGGAGCACGCGAGCTCGCGCGGTGGCTGCGCGACCGCGAGATCGAACAGCGCGTTCACCTCCGCGGCGCGGCCGAGCCGGCGCCGCACCGCGTTCACCGACGCGTTCTCGAGCGGAGCGAGAAATAGTTGTCCTGGCACGCTGTCGGTTGCCACCTTGACACCATAACAACGAGCGGGTACGCCTTTATGTGTCCTGCCAGAATCGTCGAAGGATCATCTTCGACAAACGCAGAGGGGTGACGCAATGACGCACGCACTCGCCGCCGAGCGCGTCCGGGAATGGGTCGAACAGAGCACCCACGGGGATGCCGAGCTCTGTCCCGTAGGCGCCGTACCTGCAGAAAGGGGCATGACCACGCCGGAGATGACCGCCCTGTCCAGCTACGCCACGTACTGGCACCCGGGGCCGCCTCCGTACGCGTATCCGTGCTGCGACTGATCTTGTCGCAGTTCCGGTGGATGGTGATCGACGTCGTCGGTAACCGGCTGAGCCCACAATAAACTAATTTCGAGAATTTTGGCAACGTCATCTCGAATGGCATAGCCGACGCACCGCACCCGGATCACGCGCGCGAGTGATCCGGGTGTGATGCGAGAGCCGTCGGGCCGCCGCCCGGATTCGTCCTGGTCCGACCCCAACCGGACCGGATCCCACGGGATCACACGTGGTGTGGACGATCCGGGCGAAGGGACGATCATGACGCGGACGGATGTCGAACTGACGCTGGGCGGCGAGCACGCCTCGGCGGACGAGCTGCGCTCGCTGCACAGCTGGCTCCTCGAGGAGGACGAGCTGCGTGGGCGGGTGGAGACCCGCGAGGCGCCACCGGACACCGACCGGCTGGGTCCGGTCCTGGAGGCGTTGGAGATCGTGGCCACCCCGGCGGCCGGGGTGCTGACGGCGTCGCTGGTGGCGTGGCTGCGGTCGCGCGTCGGCGACGTCAAGCTGGTCGTGACGCCCAAGCAGGGCGAGCGGGTCGAGCTGACGGCCAAGAACGTGCAGAGCCTCGACGCCGAGGAGCTGGCCGCCCTCACTGACAAGCTCGGACGGTTGGCCCGGGGCCTCGGGAAGGACTGATGGCCGGCCTGGACGGGTCGGGGGTGCGGGTCGTCGTCGTCGGGACCGGCCGCCACGCGCCCGGATCGCGGCTGCCCGAGGTACCGGCGGTGGCGGCGACGGTCCAGGCGTTGGGCGCCTGCTTCACGGACGTGTGCGGGGTGCCGGCCGACGCCGTGTCGACCCTGGTCGATCCGGCAGGGCCCGAGGAGTTCCTCGACGCTGTGCTGGACGCGGCGTCGACGGCCGGCGACATGCTCGTCCTCTACTACGTGGGGCACGGTCTCTTGACGGCCACCGGCGCGCTGCACCTCGCTACGCGCGCGACAGTCGACGTGACGCGCAAGGCGAGCTTCCAGGCGCTGGACTACGGCGAGATCGTGGCGGCCCTGTCGACGTGCCGGGCCCGTCAGGTGCTGGTGGTGCTGGACTGCTGCTACTCGGGCCGGGCGGCGGTGCCGGTGCGCAGCGGCGCGCTGCTTGCCTCGGCCGATCGCGACGAGCAGGCGCTGGCCCCCGTCGGCGAGGAGTACACGGCGTTCAGCGGAGCGTTGCTGGCGGCGCTGCGGGACGGGATCGCCACGGCGCCCGCGCGGATCACGCTGGAGGTGCTGCACGACCACCTCGCGCGCGTGCTGGCCGGGCAGGGTCGGCCCGCGCCCGTCCTGCAGACCGGCAACGCGGTGCGCCGCCTCGTGCTGGCGCCGAACGCGGCCGACCGGTCGACGCCGCCGGTGGACGACTCGGTGCCCGCGATGGAGGGCGAGTGTCCCTACCGGGGCCTGCAGTCTTACACCGCAGCCGACAGCGACGTGTTCCGCGGCCGCACGGAGCTGGTCGAACGGGTGCTGGCGCGGCTCGGCGAGCAGCTGCGCGCCGGCGGGATGACGGTGGTCACCGGACCGTCGGGATCCGGGAAGTCGTCGCTGCTGCACGCCGGTGTCGGTCCCGCGATCGCGCACGGCGACCTCGGCGTGCTCGGTTCAGCGGCCTGGCCGCTGGTGTCCGTCACGCCGGGAACCGATCCGCTCGCGGCGATCGCAGACCGGATCCGCGAAGAGCGGGACGGCGGGCGAATGGTCGTGGTCGTCGACCAGTTCGAGGAGATCTTCGACCCGGACGTCCCCGACGCCGACCGGGCCGCCGTCGTGCGACTGCTCTGCGATCTCGCCCGCCGGACGCCCGACGAGGACCCGGCGGCGCTGGTCGTGCTGGGGCTGCGCTCGGACTTCACCGGCCACTGCGCGCAGTTCCCCGAGCTGGTGGCGGCGCTGGAGACCGGGTCGGTGCTGGTCGGGCCCATGACGTCCGACGAGCTGCGCACCGCGGTGGAGGAGCCGGCCAGGTCGGCCGGGCTCACCCTGGAGCCGGGTCTGGTCGAGCTGCTGCTGCGCGACACCGGCGCCGATGCACTCCCGCTGCTCTCGCACGCGCTGCTGTCGGTCTGGCAGCGCCGCAGCGGCACCACCCTGACCGTCGACGCCTACCAGGAGATCGGTGGCGTGGCCGGCGCGATCGCCGCGACAGCCGAGCAGACCTACGGTGCCCTGCCCGAGGCGGCGCGGGCCGCCGCCCGACCGATGTTGCTACGGCTGGTCCGCGCCGGTGACGGGGAGCCCGACACGCGCCGGCGCGTCCGTCGTGCGGACCTGCCCGAAGCAGACGAGCAGGCCCTGGACGCGTTCATCGACGCCCGCCTCGTCACGGCCGATGCCGACACGGTGACGATCGCGCACGAGGCCCTCCTCCGCTCCTGGCCCCGGCTGCGCGAGTGGATCGACGCCGCCCGCGAGGACCGGCTCGTCGCGCAGGAGGTGGAGGCCGACGCCGCGGCGTGGGCGGCCTCCGGCGAGGACAGCTCGCACCTCTACCGCGGCGGCCGCCTCGCTCGAGCAGTGGACCGCAGGCTGGAGCTCGCCGGCTCGCCACGGCTGTTCCTTGACAAGTCCGAGCGGGCCGAGCGGCGCGGAGTGCGGCGGACCCGGCGGGTGGTCGTGGGGCTGGCGACGCTCCTGGCGCTGGCGCTCGTGGCCACCGTGGTCGCAGTGGTGAGCAGCGTGACAGCGACCGAGCAGCGCAACCGAGCCCTCGTCGAGGCGCTGCTCGCCCGCGCCGAGCAGATGAAGGGCCCTGATCAGAGCCTCGCCGGTCAGCTCGCGCTGGCCGCACACCGCCTCGACCCGGAGTCGGTGGCAGCCCGGACACAGATCACGGGGACCCTCGACACAGCGCTGGCACGCGAGTTGCTGCCCGCGCCTGAGTCTCCGCCGTACCGCACGGTGCTCGCGAACGCTCGCGGGACGCCCATCGTCGCCGCAGCGGCGTGGACGGTGACGGTGTGGGATCTCGACCAGCCCGATGTCGGACCTGGCCAGCTGGAGCTCGACGCGATCGCCGTCGACGTCGCGGCCCGCCCCGGAGGCGGCCTCCTCGCTGTGGCGCTCAGCGGTGTCGGCGTCCGCTTGGTCGACATCCGCGATCCGACCAGGCCCGCCTTCGTTGGTCCCCTCCTGAACACCTTCGGCAGGGTCAGGCAGGTCAAGTTCAGCGGCGACGGTGCAACGCTCGCTGCTGTGGCCGCCGAGGATAGGGCAGGGGAGGGGTTCCCCTTCGACCTCGTCCAGCGCTGGGACGTCCGCGATCCGCGGCATCCAGGCGCCCTCCCCGCCATCGCGCCGGACGCGGGCGTCGAGGACCTCGCCTTCGCTCCGGACCTCCCGCTCATGGCCCTCGTGGTCCAGACCAACCCCACTTTTCGGCAAACCGTCCAGCTGTGGCAGACGGCGGATCCGCAGAACCCGGTCAAGGGTGGTGCCGTCATCGATGCGGGCGACTGGTTGCACCCGGACTCGGTCACGTTCAGGACCTCGGGCCGGTTGCTCATGGGAACCGCTGAGGGCACTGTTCGGCGCGCGGTGACGGATCCGCAGGGCATCGTGCAGCCCTCGGAACTGACACCTCTACGCGTTCCTGGCCCCGCGCACGCATCCAGCGCGATTGCTGCGAGCCCGAGTGGCTCCCGGGTTGCTGCCGCGTCGTACTCCGACACCGTTCCGGCCTGGGATCTGACTCGCTCCAACGGGCTGGTCTCGCCCGCTCTCCTGGGCGGGCACCGCAACGGAGTCGATTCGCTCACGTTCGTCGACGACGATCGACTCGTCGTCGCGGCACGCGACGGCTCGGTCCGGGTGTGGACGATGCCGCCTGGTTCGGCGCAGACGATGCCCGATGCGGGCTTCGTCAGCGGTGTCGCGGCCACCGACGATCCTCGGACGGTGATCGTCAGTACCAAGTCGGGTGTTCGGACGCTCAGTGCTGCGGACCCGTTGCGCCCGGTTCCGGCGGCAGTAGTACCTGGCGCCGGGGGAAGCGACGGGTTGGTCGCGATCGCGGCGTCGCGTTCGGGTCCGGTGGCGATCGCGATCAGACGAGGATCCGAGCGTGCCGTCCTGTTGGTCGACGTCGGCGTTCCCGGCCGGCCCCAGGTCCTCTCTCGGGTGGAGACGACGTCAGATGCTGTACCGCGGGTCGCTCTCGACCCGACCGGGCGGCTAATGGCGGACGTCGGCGACGCGCACGGTGCAGTACGCCTCTGGGACGTCCGCGATCCCGTTCATCCGCGACTCCTGGCCCCCGCCCTCAGGTCGAACTCGACCTTGCAACCGGTCCTCAGATTCGACGCACAGGGCCGCACCCTTGCGGTCATCGACGGAGTTCGGATGCGGATGTGGGACGTCGGCGATGCTGAACACCCGCGAGAGTTCGGAACGGGAGACCTGCCCGTCGAGTTCGCAGAACAGGTGGATGACGCGGTCTTCGCTCCGGACGGGCGGATGGTCGCCACCCTGTTGCGCACCGGTGAGATCCGGCTTTGGGACATGGTCGATCGCGGCCATGTCCGCCTCCGCGCAACGATCCGTGCGCCATCGGACGAGTACCGAGAGCTCGTGTTCTCCCCGAACAGCACGATGCTCGCCGCGGTCACCAGCCTCGGTTCCCACGCTCTCGATCTGTGGTACGTCCCCGCGACCGGGTCTCCCGAGCTGGCGCTGCGGATGGACGTCGGAACCGGAACGGACTCGCCGGCGTTCCTCTCCGACGGGACCCTGCTGTTCCTCGAACGCGGCGGGCTCGGCACGCGAACGACCCGCTTCGACGCCCTCGTCTCCCGCATCTGCGCAACAACGGCAGGCGACCTGACCCGCGAGCAGTGGACCCGCTACATCGGCGACGAGCTGCCCTGGCGGCCGATCTGCCCACCGTGACAGGTTCCGCCGCCGGTCCAGACGCCCTGGCTCCAAACCGGCGGCGGAGGTCTCAGGGGTTGACCTGGATCTTCCGCCCGATCCCCTGCCGGAACTGCTCCAGCGCCGCCGGGTACTCATCCAGCGGCATCCGGTGGCTGATCATGACCTCGGGCTTGAGCACGCCCTCGGCGAACAGCGCCGCGGCCCGCTCATAGCTGTGCAGGACCGCCATCGAGCCGACGATCCGGATCTCCTTGTTGTAGATCCGGTACGGCGAGAAGGTGGCCTTCGCGCCTTCCGCGGACACCCCGAACTGCTGGAACGTGCCACCCGGGGCGACGCGGCCGAGACCGTCCTCGATCGCCGCGACCACGCCCGTGCAGTCGATCACGACCTCCCAGCCGCGGGGCCGGTCGAGCTCGTCGGCGCTCGTCACGGTGGCCGTGCAGCCCAGTTCCTTGGCCGTCTCCAGCCGGGCCGGGTTGAGGTCCACCATGCTCACGCTCCCGGCGCCGGCCCGCTTGGCCAGCTCCATCATCATCAGGCCCATCGTGCCGGCCCCGTAGATGAGGTAGTTGTCGGCCAGCGCCGGCGCGAGCACGTCGAAGCCGCGGACGGCGCACGACAGCGGCTCGATCAGCGCCGCGTCGGCGACCGACACGCTGTCGGGCAGCTTGACGCAGTTCGCCACCGGCGCGACGGCGAACTCGGCCGCCCCGCCGGGCACGCTCACGCCGATCGCGTTCCACCGCTCGCAGAGGTTGTTCCTGCCGAGGCGGCAGTAGTGGCACTCGTGACAGAACAGCGACGGGTCGACCGCCACCTGGTCGCCGACGCGCAACTCGGTGACGTCGGCGCCGAGCGCCACGACCTCGCCGGCGAACTCGTGCCCGGGCACGATCGGCAGCGTGGGCGCGAACTCGCCCTCCGCGATGTGCAGGTCCGTTCCGCAGATGCCGCACGCGGCCACCTTGACGACGACCTCGCGCGGCCCCGGCGTCGGATCGGGCACCGTCTCGACGGTGACCCGGTCCGACGCGATGACAGCAGCTTTCACTTGATGGCCCCCAACGACAGTCCTTGCACGAGCTTGTCCTGAGCCGCGAACCCGGCGATCAGCACGGGCAGCGACACGATCACCGCGGCCGCGCAGACCTTCGCGAGGAACAGCCCCTGGCTGGTGACGAACCCGATGAGGAACACCGGGGCCGTCTGCGCGACGGTACCTGTCAGTACCCGCGCGAACAGCAGCTCATTCCAGCTGAAGATGAAGCAGATCAGCGACGTGGCCGCGATCCCGGGCAGCACCATCGGGATGACGATCGTGCGCAGCGAGCGCATGAGCGAGCACCCGTCCATCGCCGCCGCTTCCAGCACCTCGCCGGGCACCTCGGCGAGGAACGACCGCATCATCCACACCGCGATCGGCAGGTTCATCGACGTGTACAGCACGATGAGGAACCAGATGTTGTCCAGCGCGCCGATGCCCTGCGCGATGAGGTAGACGGGCAGCAGCCCGGCCACGATCGGCAGCATCTTCGTGGAGAGGAAGAAGAACATCACGTCCGTCCACTTCTCCACCGGCTTGATCGACAGCGCGTACGCAGCCGGGATCGCGAAGATCAGCACGAGGATCGTCGACAGCACGCTCGCGGTGATCGAGTTGAGCAGCGGCGGCCACGGGCTCGCCCCGCCGTCGGAACCGAAGAAGTTCGCGTAGCCCTCGACGGTGAGCGGCGCGAACAGCGACGGCGGGTTGGTGGCCGCGTCGGACTCGCTGTGGAACGACGTGAGCAGCATCCAGACCACGGGCGACACGAACAGCAGCCCGACGATCCAGGCCACCACGCCGAGAATCGCGCCGGAGCGCTTGCGCTTCTTGCCTGCCGCGGTGTCGGTCGCGGCCGTCGTCGTCTTTTCCACCGTTGCCGTACTCATCGCCCACCCTCCTGCTTGAACAGGGACGACACGCTGCGCAGGGCGAACGTGGCGATCACGATCGTGCCGATGACCACGACGACGCCGGCTGCGGAAGCGCGGCCGTAGTCCTGGGCCTGGAAGAACGTCTGGTAGATCGTGTACGGCAGGTTGGCGGTGCCGAGGCTGCCGGACGTGATCGTGAAGACGGCGTCGAAGTTCTGCACGATGTAGATCGACCCGAGCAGGCCGCCCAGCTCCAGGTACTGGCGCAGGTGCGGGAACGTCATGTAGCGGAAGATCTGCCACGGGCTGCAGCCGTCGATCTGCGCGGCCTCGATGACGTCGAGCGGCTTGCCCTGCAGGCCGGCCAGCAGGATCAGCATCATGAACGGCGTCCACTGCCACACCAGCGCGATGATCACCGAGATCAGCGGCGCCGAGGTGAGCCAGTCGGGCTGCACCGCGTTGGCCCCGAAGAGCCACGTCAGAACGCCGTTGAGCAGGCCGTACTCGGGGTTGAACAGCGCATGCTTCCAGAGCAGCGCTGCCGCCACCGGCACCACCAGGAACGGGGTGATCATCAGCGTGCGCACGATGCCGCGGCCGATGAACACCCGGTCCAGCAGCAGCGCGATGAGCATCCCGAGCAGCAGCGACAGCAGCACCACCGACACCGTCAGCACGATCGTGGTGATGATCGCGTCACGGGTGTTGACGTCGGTGAGGACCCGCGCGAAGTTGTCGAACCCCGCGAACCCCCGCTCGTCCGGGTAGTACGCGTTCCAGTTCATGAACGAGATGATCAGCGTGCCCACGAACGGCAGCTGCGTCACGACGATCATGAAGATCAGGGCGGGCAGCAGCGGCGCGCGCCGGGCCCAGGCACCGGCGGATTTCAAGGTGCTCGGCTGGTTCGGCCCGGCGGCCGCCGGCACCGTCGTCGGCTTCTCCACTGTGGTGCTCACGAGTTCCCCTCCGCCCGGGACCGGTACCGCTCGGCGACGTCGTCGGCCAGCTGTTGGCCTCTGTCGAGGGCCTCGGCGACGGTCACCTGCCCGGCGATGGCCGAGCTGATCTGTTGGGACACCTGGGTGCCCAGGTCGGGGAACTCGGGGATGTCGACGAACTGGATGCCCAGCGCCGGGCGCGGCTGCACCCCGGGGTTCTTCGGATCGGCCGACTCGATCGCCGCCTTGGTGGGCGCGGCGAACGCCGAGGAGGCCTCCAGGTACTTCGGGTTCGAGTAGGTCGACGCACGCTTGCCCGCCGGCACGCTGGACCAGCCGATCTGCTCGCCGACCAGCTGCTCGTACTTCTTGCCCGACGCCCACGAGATGAACTTCCAGGCGTTGTCCTTCTTCGCGCTGGCGTTCTGGATGCCCCACGACCAGGCGTAGAGCCAGCCGGAGCTCGCGGTCTCCTTGACGGGCGCGGGCGCGTAGCCCATCTGCCCCTTGACCTTGGAGTCCGCCGCCTCCAACGAGCCCGCCGCCGACGTGGCGTCGTACCACATCGCCACGTTGCCCTGGATCATGTTGTTGAGGCACTCGGTGAAGCCGGCCTGCGGGGCGCCCGTCTCCCCGTGCGTGCGGACGAGATCGACGTAGAAGTTCACGGCCTCGGTGAACTCCGGCGCGTTGACCTGCGCCTGCCAGTCCTTGGTGAACCAGGTGCCACCGAAGGTGTTGACGACCGTGGTGAGCGGCGCGAACACCTGGCCCCAACCGGGCTGACCGCGCAGGCAGATGCCCTTCATGCCGGGCTGCGCACCGTCGAGCTGCGCCGCGAGCTGGGCGACCTGGTCCCAGGTCGGCTTCGCCGGCATCGTGAGGCCCTTCGCGGCCAGCACGTCCTTGCGGTACATCAGGAACGACGACTCGCCGTAGAACGGCTCCCCGTAGATCTTGCCGTCGTCACCCGAGAGCGACGTCGTCATCGGGCCGAGGATGTCCTTCTGGTCGAAGGTCGGGTCCTTGGCGATGTACTCGTCGAGCGGAGCGATCCAGCGGCTCCGCGCGTAGATCGGGATCTCGAAGTTCGACACCGTGGCGACGTCGTACTGACCGGCCTGGCTGGAGAACTCCTGGCTGATCTTGTCGCGCACGTCGTTCTCGGGCAGCACGGTGAAGTTGACCGTGATGCCGGTCTCCTTGGTGAAGTTGTCGGCCGTCAGCCGCTGCAGATCCACCATCTGCTGGTTGTTGACCATGAGCACGTTGATGCTGTTGGGGCCACCGTCGCCGCCACCCCCACCCCATCCGGCACAGGCCGTGCTCGTCAGCAGGACGAGGGCGAGCAGCAACGCCCGCAACCCCGACCGCGTCCCAGATCGCAACACTGCGTCCTCCCAGGATCCGCGGGCGCACCGCTCAGATGAGCGCGGCCCAGCACGTTACGAAAGGGTGTGGCATCGCTCACGCATCGTCAATGGCTGATGCAATAATGGGACTCGGTCCGCTCATATGAGCATCGGAGGTGCGGCATGGCAGGCTTGGACGACACCCTTCAGGGGCCCGCGCACCTCGTCCTGTCAGCGTCCGTGGCACGGCGCTACTACCTCGACGGCCGCACCAAGGTCGAGATCGCCGAGGAGTTCCGGCTGTCCCGCTTCAAGGTCGCCCGGCTCCTCGACGACGCCCGCGCGAGCGGGCTCGTCCGCATCGAGATCGGCCACCCCGGCGTCGTCGACGTGGAGCTGTCGGGGCGTCTCATGGACGCGCTCGGCCTCAAGCACTGCATCGTCACCGACACCCCGGACGACGATCCGATCGCCTTGCGCGAGCACCTCGCAGCGGCCGCCGCCGACCTGCTCACCGAGCTCGTCACCGCCGACGACGTGTTGGGGCTTTCCTGGTCACGGGCGGTGTCGGCGATGGCGACCAAGCTCCGACACCTCGCGCCGGCACCCGTCATCCAGCTGACCGGGGCGCTGGCCAGATCGGTCGTCGACAACAGCTCCATCGAGCTGGTGCGCGAGGTCGCGCGGGTCTCCGGCGGCCCCGCCTACTTCTACTACGCGCCGATGGCCGTGCCCGACGCCACCACCGCGCAGGCACTGCGCAGCCAGCCCGAGGTCGCCCGCACCTTCTCGCTCATCGGCTCGGTCACCGTCGCGGTCGCCGGCATCGGCGCGTGGGCCCCCGAACTGTCCACCCTGTACGACGCGGCCACCGAGGCGGAGCGCATCGACCTCACCCGCCGCGGCGTCGCCGCCGAGGTGTCCGGCGTGCTGCTGGACGCCTCCGGTGAACCCGTCACGGCCCCGCTCACCGAACGCATGATCGGCATCAACGCCGCTCAGATGAGAGCTGTGCCCGAAGTGATCGGCATCGCGTACGGGCTCGGCAAGGCCGACGCCGTTCTCGCCGCGGTGCGCGGCGGGCACGTCGACAGCCTCGTCACGCACTCCACGCTCGCGACCAGGTTGATCGGCGCCGCCTCCGGGGCTGCCTGATGTCGGTGCAGCCCGCCGGCGAGGTCCCCCTCCTCGGCGGCACGGCCAACCGCGGACGCGTCCACCGCGTCGGCGACACCGTGCGCCGCCCGCTGCGGCCCACCGCACCGGCCACCCACGCCCTCCTGCGCCACCTCGAGCGCGTCGGGTTCGACGGCGCGCCCCGCATGCTCGGCATCGACCGCACGGGCCGCGAGGTGCTCAGCTACGTGCACGGCACCGCGATCACCGCGCCGGCCCCCGCCTGGGCACTCACCGAAGGAGCGCTGCGCTCTGTCGGAGAGTTGCTGCGCCGGTTCCACCACGCCGTCGCCGACTTCGATCCCGGCCCGTACACGTGGCCGTCGTCGGCGCCCGCCCCGTTCTCCGGCGGCACGATCACCCACAACGACCCCAACCTCGACAACGTCGTCTTCCGCGACGGCCGCGCCGTCGCCCTCATCGACTTCGACCTGGCCGCGCCCGGCTCCCCGGTCTGGGACGTCGCCGGCGCGGCCCGGCTGTGGGCCCCCCTGCGCGCACCCGTCGACACCGACGACTCCCGTCGCGGGCACGAACTGCAGCGCCTCCGCGTGCTGGTCGACGCCTACGGGGAGACCGACCGCGACCACCTCGTCGACGCCGTCGTGAGCAACCACGAGTGGATGTGCGAGCTGGTGCGCGACGGCGCCCGCCGCGGCGTGCCCGGCTTCGCCGCGTACTGGACGGGCCAGGCGCAACAACGGGCCGACCGCACCCGCACCTGGCTCGCCGACCACACCGACGCCATGCACGCCGCGCTCACGTGAGCGGGCCGACTCGCCCTGCTCAACCGGCCGACTCGCCCTGCCCAACCGGCCAACTCGCGCACGAACCTCGCGCGAGTTGGCCATCTCGACAGGGCGAGTTGGCCATCCTGACAGGGCGAGTTGGCCATCTCGACAGGGCGAGTTGGCCGTTCTACCGGTGTCTCAGGCGAGCTCGGGGAGGATGCGGCGCTTGCGCAGGTCCGCGATCTGCTCGACGAGCATCGCCTCGGTGTCGACGTAGCGGTGGAAGCCGTACCGGCGCGACTTGGACGTGTCGCCGAACATGTCGTAGTCCCAGGAGAGGACGAAGTCGCCGAACGCCCACGACGAGACGTCCGCGTACGGGGTCGCGGCCAGCCCGTGCCGGGCGATCATCGCGTCCCAGACGGGTTCCTTGTCGGCCATCACGTCGGCCAGTGACATCGGCAGTGGCGGCGCCACCTCCATCCCGAACTGCTCCGCGATCGTCGGCCAGATCCGGCGCCAGCGGAAGAGGTCGCCGTTGGCGATGTTGAACGCCTGGTTCGCCGCCGACGGGTCGGTGGCCGCCCATTCGGTGGCCTCGGCGAGCAGACCGGCGTCGGTCAGCTCGAGCAGCGCGTCGTAGGCGCCGGGCTTCCCGGGGAACCGCAGCGGCACGTGCAGCTCGGCGCTGATCGCGGCGTACACGGCCAGCACGTTGACGATGTTCATCGGGTAGCCGAGCCCGAACCCCGCCACGACCGACGGGCGGATGGCCGACCACGAGTACCCGCCCGCGGCCGCGGCCGCCTCGACGAGGTGCTGCTGCTCGACGTTGAACTCCGGCGGCATGTGCGGCGGATCATCCTCGCGGGCCGGTGTCTCGAACGGGCCGAGGTGCGCGCCGTAGACCTTGTAGCCCTGCATGAGACTCACATGCTGTAACGCCGTTCCAGGTACGCCGTCGAGCACGTTGCGCAGCATCGTCACGTTCGGTGCGACGAGCTCCGACCAGCTGGGCCGGTCCTGGTAGGCGGCGTAGAACACGTGGGTGACGGCGGGCTGGTCGCGCAGCGCCTCCCGGATCGACGCCGCGTCGAACAGGTCGGCCTGCACGTGCCGGCCGGGGCCGGGTCGGCGCGACAGCCCGATGACCTCCCACTCCGGCTTCGCCCGCAGGTGCGCGGCCAGCCGGCCACCGATCACACCGTTGGCACCGACGACGAGTGCGGTGCGGCTCATGCCACGACCTCCTGGAGATTGTTCGTGCTACGACGGTCGGTGGCGGCAGCGACGAGCGCGACGGCGAGGCCACCGGCGACCATGAGCGCCCCGACCCAGTTCGGCGAGGTCAGGCCGAAGCCGGCGGCGATGGTGAGCCCGCCGAGCCAGGCACCGGCGGCGTTGCCGAGGTTGAAGGCCGAGATGTTGGCGGCCGAGGCGAGCGTGCCGGAGGAGCCGGCCGCGTCCAGCACGCGGGTCTGCAGCCCGGGCACCGTGGCGAAGCCGACGATGCCGATCGCAGCCAAGGTGATGACGGCGAGGACGGGCGATGCGGCAGTGATGGTGAACAGCCCGAGCAGCGCTGCGAGCAGGACGAGCAGCACCAGTAGGGAAGGCACGAGCGCCCGGTCGGCGGCCTTCGCACCGGCGAGGTTGCCGACGACCGCGCCGACCCCGAAGACGAGCACGATCCAGGTGACCGCGCCGGCCGGGAAGCCGGCGACGTCGATCATCAGCGGCGCGATGTAGGTGAAGGCGGCGAACAGGCCGCCGAAGCCGAGCGCGGTGGTGGCCAGCGCCAACCACAGCCGGGGATTGCCGAACGCGGCCAGTTCGGCGCGGAGGCTCGCCGTCGGATCGGCGGGCTGCCGGGGCACCAGCGCGAGCACGCCCAGCACGGATACGACGCCGAGCACGGTGATCACCCAGAACGTGGTGCGCCAGCCGAACGCGTGGCCGATCGCGGTGCCCAGCGGCACGCCAACCACATTGGCCACGGTGAGGCCGGTGAACATCAGCGCGATCGCCGCGGCCCGCCGGTGCGGTGGGACGAGGCCGGCCGCGACCACCGAGCCGACCCCGAAGAACGCGCCGTGGCACAGCGCGGCGACGACCCGGCCGATCATGACCAGGCCGTAGCTCGTCGCGAGCGCGGTCAACGCGTTGCCGAGCACGAACAGGGCCAGCAGCCCGAGCAGGACGGTCTTACGCGGCATCCGCGTGGCGGCCGCGGTGAGCAGCGGCGCACCGATCGCGACGGCCAGCGCGTAGCCGGTGACGAGCATGCCGGCCGCGGGGATGTCGACCCCCAGGTCGGTCGCGACGTCGGGGAGCAGTCCGGCGACGGCGAACTCGGTCGTCCCGATGCCGAAGGCACTGATCGCCAGCGCGAGTAGCGCGAGTGGCATGGTGCGTTCTCCTTCAATCTGCGTGAGCTGATATCCCGCGTACGAAACGATTGCACACGCTGCCTATCGGCGCAATCCGGTATGATCTGGCAGACAGCTATCGCAAGGAGAGGTCATGGGGATCGCCGACGGCGCCGTCGAGGTGCGGGCCCAGGGTTGGCGCACGCTCGCCGCGCTGCACGGCCGCCTGGAGGAGTCGCTCGAGAAGGCCCTCCAGGCCGGGTTCGATCTCTCCGTCGTCGAGTTCACGGTGCTCGACACGCTCGATCGACAGGACGGCTGGCACATGCGCATGCAGCAGCTGTCACGAGCCGCAGCGCTCTCGCACAGTGCGACGACCCGCCTGGTCACGCGGCTGGAGAAGCGCAACCTCCTGCGCCGCACCCTCTGCGACGACGACCGCCGCGGGATCTACAGCTCGCTCACCGAGGCCGGCCGGGAACTGCTGGCCACGGCCCGGCCGGTGCACGACAGCACCCTGTCGGCCACCCTCGACGAGGCCTGCTCGGTGCCGGAGCTGGCGCCGCTCGTGGCGGCGCTGCACGCACTACCGAGGGTCTGACCTCAGGCGACCGGCGTGCCCTGCTCCACCAGCTCGCTGCGGGTGCGGCGCAGCAAGCCCGCGTCGTCGACCGCGTAGTACGACATCGCCGACAGCGGCGGCGAGTAGGCGTGCACGCTCACCGCGGGCGTCGGATCGGGGTTGCCCACGTCGTGCACGTGGCCGAGCGGGAACCCGGCGCTCGATCCGGCGTGCAGCCGGCGCGTCGCCAGGCCCGTGCCGACCCAGCGCTGCTCGGTCAGTGCGCCCGAGACCACCGTGAGCGCGCCCAACGAGCCCCCGTGGTCGTGCAGCTCCGCGGACTGCTCGGTGGCCCAGCTGATCAGCCAGACGTCCACGAACGCGTCGCTGCGCAGCAGCTGGTACCAGCGCCGATCGGGATCGACGACCACCGGATGGATCCCGGACCGCACCTCGGCCGCGACCTCACGGGTCAACGACGTCAGGTCGGCGAGGGCGAGCGGTGTGGGAGCGTGCAGCAGCACCGTGATACTCCAGGAGCGGGAAAGGCCAACGAGCGGACGGACACGTCAGCTCGCGCGACACCCCTGGTCGAACTGGTCCGCACGACGGCCACCCCAGATCTCTCCGAGTACGGCGGCCTGTGAGAACACACCAACATGTGAACACACAGCGACCGGCGGCGTCCACCAGCCTCCCAGCGGGCGGGCAGCGCCCCCAAATGTCCGACCTATGGGCGGTGCGCGGCCAGCCACTCCCGGAGATCACCGAGCGGGCCGTCGCGTTCCGGCTCGTTGAAGATCTCGTGCCACAGGCCCTCGTACCAGCGCACCGTCTGGTCGGGCGAGCCGCTCGCCGCCTCCAGCACCCGGGTGCCGGCCGGATCAGTCAGCGCGTCGGCGGTGCCGTGCTGCAGCAGCAGCGGCAACCGCAGCCCACGGGCCCGATCCGGGAGCACGTCGAACTGCCCCACCAGCCGCGCCGACAGGCCCAGCGACGGGTTGCCGTGGTGCACCAGCGGATCGGCCTGGTACTCGGCGACCACGTCAGGATCCTTGCTGATCTTCGTGGCGTCGATCCCCGCCGGGCGCAACGTCGGGGCCACCCGTGCCAGTCCGCGCAGCAGCGGCAGCAGTGCCTTCGGTACCGCATCGCTGGCCAGCGCGGGCGCCGACAGCACCAGCCCGGCCAGGTCGTCCTGGTGGTCCAGCGCGTACGCCAACGCGATCTGCCCGCCCATGCTGTGGCCCAGCAGGAACACCGGCAGACCCTCGTGGCGGGCCACCACCGCGCGCCGGAACAGGTCGTAGTCGGTCAACCAGTCGGCGTAGTCGTCCAGGTGCGCGCGCCGCCCCGCCGAACGGCCGTGGCCCCGGTGATCCAGCCCGTACACGGCCCAACCCTCGGGCAGCAGCGCGTCGACCACGTTGCCGTAGCGGCCCGAGTGCTCACCCAGCCCGTGGCACAGCAGCACGACTCCGGACGCCGGGCCGTCCGGCAACCAGCCCTGCCAGAACAGCTCGACGCCGCGCGCACCGGCCAGCTCGCCCTCGACCCGCGTCGACTGCTCCGCCATGCGGTGAACCTAGTGCCACATGGGGATTTCAGGTGTTCCGAACCGTCGGCCATCGAGGCCGGCGGCCGAGGAAGGCCACCAGCAGCTCCTCGGGCCCTGCGTGGCGCTCGGGCACGACCTCCGGCGCGAACAGCGGCCACCGCGGCCACGGGAGCACCCGCCGGGCCACCGCGAGCAGCTCCGTCGCCAGACCGGGGGCCATGTCGTCCTCGATGCCGCAGGTCGTCGCGACGTCCCAGCCGTGCACGGCGAGCTCGACCGCCGCTGTGTCGGCCAGCACCGTCGCGGGCACCGAGCGGCTGCCCACCGCGACGGGCCGGTCGCCGCGGGCGTCGTCCCACGCCGCGAGCAGCAAGCCGGTCTGCCGGTCGAAGCTGCGCAGCACGTGGAGGACCACGGTGGCGTCCACCTGTGCGGACGGGGCCGGTTCGGGGAACACGCAGCCGTGCTCGACGGCCTCGCGTGCTGCGGCGACCGACTCGTCGAGGTGCCGCAGGAGGTGCAGCAGGTCCCATCGCTCGCACGGCGTCGATCGCGACATGTCGGTGATCCGTACCTGGCCGATCACCTCGCGGGCATAGCGGGCGGCGTGCTCCAGCAGCCGGCCGCGGTGGATGCGGACGGTTCCGCCGCTCATGCCGCTGTCCGGTCCGGGGCGGCGGGGTGGACCTGCGGCAGGCCGAACGCGGCGAACCAGCTCCGGTCCTCGATCACCTCGAGGTGGGAGATCCCGGAGCGGGTCGTGGCGAGCACGTCGATGGCGTAGGCCCGGTACTCCCCGTCCTCCGCGCGGCGGTAGATGCCGAACCCGGGCTGCTCGTGCACGGTGATGGCCACCATCCGGCACTCGCCCACGGCCGGACAATGCGCGATCAGGCGCAGGACCTCCTCCCGGCCGGTGACGGTGTCGCCGGAGGGCCGCACGCAGGTCGCGTCCGCGCTCAGCAGATCGACGAGGAGACCGATCTCGCCGGTCTCGAACGCGACCGCGTACCCCTCGAGGAACCGGCGGGACGCGGCGTCGTGGGCGTCCGCCGCATCGGGGTCGGCATCGAGGTGCGCCAGATGCGCCCGAGCCCGGCGCACCATGCTGTGCACGGCGGAGCCGGAGGTGCCCAGCAGCTCCGCGATCTCCGTCGCGTGCCATCCGAGCACGTCGCGCAGGATGAGGACGGCGCGCTGCCGCGGCTCCAGGTGCCGCCAGGCGACCGTCATCGCGCGCAGGCGCTGCTCCCGTGCGGTGAGGACCGTGGCGGGATCGGCCAGGTCGCGAGGGTCGGGTTCCGCCGGACCGACCGACGTCGGCCACGAGGACTCCTCGGCGTCCTCCTCGGACTCCGGGAACCCCGACGGGACCGGCTGTCTGCGCCGCCCGTCGAGAGCAGTGAGGCAGACATTGGTCGCGATCCGGTAGAGCCAGGTGCGCAGGGAGGAGCGGCCCTCGAAGTCGCCGTACGAGCGCCATGCGCGCAGGTAGGTCTCCTGCACCTGGTCCTCGGCGTCCTGGACCGAGCCGAGCATCCGGTAGCAGTGCGCCAGCAGCTCCGTGCGGAACGGATCCGCGAGCTTCGCGAAGTCGCCCGGCGCTGCCATGGTCCGTCCCTCTCGCCCGTGCATCGTCGTCCTCACACCGGTACCGACCGGACGGCGGCCGCGGATTCGTCGCGGCACCACGACGAATCCGGCGGACCGGACCGGTCGATCCTCTTGTGTCAGAACGAACAGGCGTGACGCCCATTCCCGAACCCTCGGCCCGATCCGTGCCCGACCCGCGTCGCTGGAAGGCGCTCGTCGTGCTCTGCACTGCCTACTTCATGATCATCATCGACTCGCAGATCGTCATCCTCGCGCTCCCCTCGATCGAGAGCGAGCTCTCGTTCGGCCCGAACGGCGCGCAGTGGGTGATGAGCGCCTACCTGCTCAGCTTCGGCGGGCTCCTGCTGCTGGGCGGCCGCACGGCGGACCTGCTCGGCGGCCGCCGCATGTTCATGGCCGGCACCGTCCTGTTCCTCGTGGCCTCGGTGGTGTGCGGGCTCGCGTGGAGCGGCGGCGTCCTCATCGCGGCACGCGTGGCACAGGGCATCGCTGCCGCGGTGATGGCACCGACGGCGATGGCAGTGCTGATGAGCACCTTCGCGGAGGGCCGTGAACGCAACCGCGCCATCGGCATCTGGACCGGTGTCGGCGCCTTCGGCGCCACCGCCGCGCTGCTCGTCGGCGGCTCCATCACCGAAGGCCTGGGCTGGGAGTGGATCTTCTTCATCAATGTCCCGCTCGCCGGCACCGTACTGCTGGCCGGTCCCCGGCTGCTCCGCGAGACCCCGATCCGAACGAGCACACGCTCGTTCGACCCGCTCGGCGCGATCACGGTGACCGGCGCGCTCGTGCTGCTCGCCTATGCCGTGGTCGAGGCGCCGGCGGTCGGCTGGGGCTCGGCGCAGACACTGCTGCTGCTGGCGGGGGCCGTCGTGCTGCTCGGCCTGTTCGTCCTCGTCGAACGGGTCGCGGCGGCACCGCTCGTACCGCTGCGCATCGTCGCGATGCGGACGCTCGTCGGCGGCAACACGATGACGCTGCTGGTGGCGATGACGATCTACGGCGGCGCGCTGATGATGTCGGTCTACGCCCAGGAGGTGCTCGGCTGGTCGCCGGTCCTGTTCGGGCTCAGCACGGCGATCTACGCGGCGATGTCCATCGTGGGATCCAACCTGGCCGGCCCGTTGACCACGCGGTTCGGTTACCGCAAGGTCGCGATCCTGGGCACGGTCGCGCTGGCCGCCGGGGCGTTCCTGCTGTCGCGGGTGACCGCGGACGGCGACTACTGGGTCGACCTGCTGCCCGCGATGATCATCTTTGGCTACGGCATCGGCACCACGGTCGTCGCGGCCGCGATCGCAGCACTGTCGACCGTGCCGCCCGAGGACTCCGGCCTGGCCTCCGGCATCAACAACTCGGTCTTCCAGATCGGCGCCGCCTTCGGCATCGCGCTGTGCACCACGGTGGCGTCCGCGTTCGCCGACCCGACGGCGGCCGATTCCCGCCTCGGACTCAGCGAGGGAGTGCAGGCCGGGTTCGGCGCCGCGTTCGGCGCCGCGACGTGCTGCCTGCTCGTCGCGCTCGTCCTCATGGCGCTGCGCGAGCGCCCCGCCGCGGCTTCCCCGTCGTGAGCGCCGCGATCGCGTGGCCGGAGCTGGTCGTCGACGCAGCCGACGAGGCTCTGGCCGTGCTCGCGAAGGGCCTCGACCAGGACTGGTCCAGGCTCGCGGGCGATACCTCGTGGACGTGTCGCGCCCTGCTCGACCACATCACCCTCGGCGTGACCGGCTACGCCGGCCTGCTGATCGCGCAGCCCGTCGACCGCTACATCGCGCTGCGAACGGGCAACGACCCGCACTCGGCGATCCCCGAGCGGCTCGAGTCGATCAGGATCGCCGCCACGCTGCTCGCACACACCGTCCGCGCCACTGGCCCGCAGGTGCGGGCGTACCACTCGTGGGGCACCTCGGACGCCGCCGGGTTCGCCGCGATGGGTGCTGTCGAGATCCTGGTGCACACCCATGACCTGGTGCAGACGCTCGACATCGAGTGGGGCCCGCCGGACGGACTGGCGGGTCCGGTCGTGCAGCGGCTGTTCCCGAACGCGCCGGACGGCCATCCGGCCGGTGCTGCGCTGCTCTGGGGGACGGGCCGGACCGCACTCCCGCAGCATCCGCAGCTGCCGCGCGAGGGCTGGCAGTGGTCCGGTGAGGTGCCCTGACCCGCGACAGGCCCACCGCTCACGCACATCTTCGGGTGCTCACGCACATGGTCGCAGTTCGGTGCCGGCTAACTCCCGACGAGCGTCGACGGCTGCAGGTCCAGGTCGTGCCGCACATCGGTCGCCGCCGGGACTTCGAGCGGCGTCACGAGCTGCTCGAACCCCGAGGCCGTCACCGACAGCGCGTACACGCCGGCCGTCAGGTCGGGGATGCGGAACCCGCCGTCGCCGCCCGACTCCGCCTCCTCCACCAGCTCGCCGTCCTGGAGCAACGACACCTGCGCGCCCGAGATCGCCTCGTCGGCACCCCACACCGAACCCGCCACCGACGACGAGCGCACCAGCGGCACCGTCACCTCCGCCGGGCCGCCCGCCACGGTCGCGGCCACCGCGCCCGGCTGGTGCAGCCGCGCCGACGCCACGACCATGTACGTGCCCGGACCGGGCGCCGTCAGCTCGACCCGCCCGTCCTCCGCCGTCTCCGCCGAGGCGACCTGAGTGCCGCGGTCGTCCACCAGCGCCGCCGCCGCACCCGCGACCGGCGCATCGCCGCGGCCCAGCACGGTGACGTGCACCGGCGCCGCCGGACCGACCGGCTCGCGCGGGGCCAGGTGCGGCGCTGGCGCGCTCAACGACACGATCGGTGCCGCGCCCGGTCGATCACCGGTCTCCGCAACCCCGAACGTCCGCAGCAACGCCACATCGACCGCGGCGTGCTCGGCCGCCCGCTCGGCCGGCGTGCGGCGCGGGCGGCGCTCCTGCTCCGCGGCGGTCTCGGCGTGCACCGCGGCGAGATCGGCACCGGTCGGGCCGTCCCTCTCGGCGTCGTCCTCGGCCTCGTAATCGGGGTCGTCGTCGGGATCATCGGCGGAGCCGTCCGCCACCGTCTCGTCCGCCCAGTCCGCACCCGCGACCGTCGGGTCGTCCTCGGCCGGATCCACGGTGGGTGCCCCGACCCGGCCGCCGGCCGCGGCCAGAGTGATGTCGGAGGTGGCCGCGGGGCTCTCGCCACCGGCACTGTTCCCGACACCGGAATCGTCGTCCACGTCGTCGCCCGGGCCCTCGTCATCGGCGCCGTCGGCGCTGTCGTCCGCAACCAGTTCCTGTGCGGTGTCCGTGCTGTCCCGTGACGGCTCCTCGGCACCGTCGACCGCGCCTGGTCCGGCGGCACCCGCATCACCCACGGTCGTCGCCGGATCCGCAGGATCGCCGCCGCCGCGGTGCGCGACGGCTGCAGCAACACCTGCCGCGCCGACCGCGCCGACCGCCGCCCCCGCCAGCCACCCGGTGGAGCCGTCGCCCCCCTCCGACACGGGTTCCTCCGGGGTGTCCGCGATCTCGGCGTCGCCGGCCTCGGCATCGGACGCGCCGACATCAGGCCCACCGTCACCAGGATCGACGGACGACACCCCAGCCGGCTCTTCCGTAGCGGCGGACTCCGCCGCGGCGGGCTCCTCGGCGGTCGCCGTGGCACCGTCCACCTCGGCCGGCCCGGTCCTGTCAGGGGACGGCGTTGCGCCCTCGGCATCGGACCCACCATCACCAGCGTCGACGGGCGACAACCCGACCAGCTCTGCCGGATCGGCGGACTCCGCCGCGGGCTCCTCTGCGCTGGCAGCGATCGCCGCCTCGTCGGCAGTGCCGGCCGGCTCGGCTTCGGAACCGACGTCCTCGGTCAGCTGCGCCGGATCAGAAGGCTCCGCGGCGGCGATCGCGGTGTCATCGACCGCCTCCCCGGCGCCGTCGGCCGGCTCGGCCGTGTCGGGCGCCGACACGTCAGGTCCCGCCGCATCGAGCCCGCCGTCACCCGTACCAGCGGCTGAGTTCTCCGCGGTGCCGGCAACACTCGCCGTGACCTCAGGCTCCTCGGCTGTGGGAGACGTCGCCGAGCCGGCACCCGCGGCGTCGCCGACGTCATCGGCGGTCGGCTCCGAGGCTCCGCCGCTGCGATGCGCGGCGACCGCCGCAAGACCAGCCGCACCCACCGCTGCGCCCGCGAGCCATCCCGGTGTTCCGGGGCCGGTCTCGTCCGCTGCCTCGGCGGCAGGCTCTTCGGCGCCGGGGGACGATGCGTCCGCTGCTGCGGTGTCGACGTCCGACACGACCTCGCCGCCCGCTGACGGTGCCGTCTCGGGGGTGTCCGGGGAGGCCTCGGCGCTCTCGGCTCCGTGTCCGAACCCGGGGATCTCGTCCGCGGCGTCAGTGGCGTCGGCCGGTCGGTCGACGGCCGAGTCGTCGGCGTCGTCGGTCGGGAGCCACGCTTCCGGCTCCCCCTCGCCCGCGGGCTCCACCTGCTCTGGGACGGCGTCAGCACTGTCGATCGGTTCCCCGAGGGCCTGCGCACCGTGCAGCGCAACGCCCGTGACACCAGCCAACCCCGCCGCCGCGGTCAGCCCGGCGACACCAGCACCGGATTCGGCCGCTGTCGCCTCGTCCTGGGCGGTACCCCCGGGCTGCTCCTCGACACCGGGCTCCGCTGAGTCGTTCGGTGCCTCTGCGGAGACCGCATCCTCGGCCGACTCGTCAGCCGACTCCGGCTGCGCGACCGCACCCTCCGCATCGGCGACGTTGCCGGCGTCCACGCCCGCAGCGGCCGCGTCGCCCACCGCGACAACCGGCTCGTCCGCGACGGAGCCAGCCCCCTCGGTCGGCTCCTCCACCGACTCCGGCTGCGCGACCGCAACGCTCTCGACGTCTGTTCCAGCACCGGCCGCATCGCCCTCCGGGGCATCCGGTCCCGCCGCCACGGAGTCCGCACCGTCGGTCGACTCATCCGCCGATGCCTCCGGCACGGCCGCCTCCTCGCCGTCCTCGGGCCGCCGGTGTGCCGCGACCGCGGCGAGCCCCGCCACCCCGACAGCTCCGGCAGCCATCCCCGGCACCCACGAGCGGCTCGGCGCGGGCGGCGACTGCTCGGTGTCGGCCCACGGCTCACCCGTGCCGTCGGGATCGCCGGTCATGCGGGCGCCGCGCGCCCACGGCGTGTCGGCGCCCTCCGCCGTCGTGGACGGGCGGGGCTTCTCGACGGCGTCCGCCCCCTCGGCGGGAGCAGCTGCGTCGGGTGTGGGGTCGGGCTCGGCGACCGGCTCCGCGAGGGCCACCGCCGCCGTCTCGGGTTCGGCCTGCGGCACGACGGCGGCGGGCAGGTCCTGGCCCTCCACGCCGCGCATCTCGACGAGCTCGGCGACGGTGCGCGGGCCGGTGCGGTGGCGGGCGGCGGAGTTGTGCCGGCGCAGCCAGCGCAGGAACAACAGGATCGCCACCACGATGAGCACGACCACGACGACCAAGACGATGACGGCGAATGTGCTCATGGCGGAGCGCTCCCAGATCGCGGCGACGGACGACTTCACGTCGGGCGCGAACCTAGCATCGACCTTGATCGATCCGCCGGAGCGCGCGCCGTGGATGTCACCTGCACGAGACCGGGCGGCGCAGGCATCATCGCCTGGTGGACACGACCCGGATCGATCGGTGGCTGTGGGCGGTGCGGTTGGTGAAGACGCGCTCCGCCGCGGCCGACGCGTGCCGCGGAGGACACGTGCGGGTGAACGACAAGTCGGCGAAGGCGGCGACCCCGGTCCGCGCCGGCGACGTGGTCCGGGCCCGGGTGCACGACCGCACCCGGCTGGTGGACGTGGTCCGGGTGATCGACAAGCGCGTCGGCGCACCGGACGCCGTGACGTGCTACGTCGATCGCTCGCCGGAGCCGGTGCCGGGCCTGTCGGGTCCGGTCGCGCGGCGGGACCGGGGCGCCGGCCGCCCGACGAAGCGCGAGCGGCGCGAGCTGGACCGCCTGCGCGGCTTCAACGACCCGATCGACGACGAGTGAGGGTAGGGAGTGATCGTTGCCGAACGCGATGGTCGGTCTCTGACGGTGAGCAGGGCGAGACCAGGTAGCCCGGCTGTCAGGGCCATCACAGTCACGGCGAGTGCCAGGTTGCCCTGCACGAGCATCGGTGTCGCCAAGGCTGCTCCGAGCGGCAGTGTTCCCTGCATGAGCGTTCGGAGCAGGGCGAACGCGCGGCCGTGCAGTTCGGGTGGGATTCGTCGCATGCGCAGCGACTGCGCCCAGATCGTCAAGGGAGCGCTGAGCAGGCCGACCAGGAAGAAGCCCGCGCCCACTGCGATCGAACCGGGCGCTGCGAGCAGCAGGAGGTATGCGCACGCCGCCGTTGCTTGCACCGATGCGATTGCGCGTAGCGGTGTCCGACCGGCGGGGACGTTTCCGGCGATCACGGCGCCCACGAACTCGCCGGCGGCGGTGGCGGCCAGCAGGGCCCCGAGGATCCCGGCGCCGCCGGGCAGTTCGTGTTTCGCCAGCCAGGGCGCGGTGACCAGCAGCATGCCCTCGGCGATGTTGAACGCCATGAACGCCACGGTGGTCGCGACGATCACCCGGTCCCGGCCGAGTTCGCGGACTGATGCCGGTGCGGCGGCGTGGGGGACGGGTCGCAGTGGCTGCTGGACCAGTGCCGCGGCGAGCGCGAAGACCAGGAACGATGCGGCATCGATCGCCAGCACGCCGGCCGGGCCGATCCAGCTGATCAACACACCCGCCGACACCGGCCCGACGATGCTGGCCACGCTGAAACTCAGGGATTCCAACGCGTTCGCCGCGTTCAGGTTCGCCGCCGGGACGAGCGCCGGAATCGCCGACGGGAACCCGGCGAGCGGCACCATCTTCAGCAGACCGTAGGTCGCCGCGACGGCGAACGGCAGCCAGTCGAGCTGGATGCCGGCCGCCACGGTGAGTGGGATGGTTGCGACGGCCATGGCGCGGAACAAGCTGTCGGCGATCAGCACCGTTCGCTTGTCGAAGCGGTCCAGCAGCGGCCCGACGGCCAACCCGCCCAGAAGGACCGGCGCCGTGTAACAGACCCCGAGCAGGCCGAGCCGGGAGACGGCGTCTGATTGGTCCAGTACAAGCCACGACAATGCGACGAACGTCATTCCGTCGCCGATCAACGACACCGTCGATCCCAGCCACAGGCGGCGAAAAATCGCCGGCGCGCAGCGTCGAAACATAGTGCCGCATCACGCCGAACCCTCGTGCAAAGGTGTGGTGTGCTTAGTCCTTCCGGGTTTTCCGTGCAGGCTGGCCCACAGGTGCATGGCGCCGTACGACCGCCAAGGCCGCCACCGTTCGTCCACAGTGGACGAAGTATTTCCGAGACGTCGCATTGCATCGCGCAGCCCGAGGTCGGCGACGGGGAACGCGTCGGGGTCGCCCAGCGCCCGCATCGCGATGTGCCCCTGCGGTCCATCGGCCGATGCCAGGTATCGCCAGCAGCCGGTCGACCGTGTCCTCGCGGTCGGCAGACCGGTCGATGTGGACGTCCCCGTTGCAGACCGCCCGCGCCAGCATGCGGATCGTGTCCGCACGACGTGTGGTCAACCCGATCACCGTCAGGTCTGCTTCGGCCAACGCATCAGGCGTGGGGAACACATGGGTCAACTGCTCGGCGGCCAGTGGTTCACCCCACCGGTACACCAACCGGCTGCCGACAGTGCGTGCCGCGGCCACGGACACCTGCTGGCTGAGTACCGCGCGAACCGCGAGCTCGAAACCGTCGGCGCAGCCCGGTACTCGCAGCCCGGGACGTTGTGCGACGAGTGGGCCGTCGCCGTCGACCGTCGGCGAACCGGTCGATACCGGTCTCCGTTGCCGGCCGAGCCATTGCTCGGGTGGTTCGCCGAACGGTCGCTGACCGGTGTGGAGACGGTCGAAGGGGACGAGTACAAGCGGACCGTTCGGCTGCCGCGGTCCGCGGGCTGGGTTTCGCTGCGCATCGGCGCCGACGTGGTGTCGGTACGACTGCGGGTGAGCGACCTGCGTGACATCCCGGCGGCGGTGCAGCGCTGCCGGGAGCTGCGGCTGCCCGCGGCAAAAGCGGTATCCGACAGTGACAGCGCCTGAGACTCGATCAACATCCGCGCGACCTGGGCGCGGCGGTTCAGTGCGAACGCCTGCGGTCCCACGCCGAGTTCCGCCACCATCTGCCGGTGCAGATGTCGCTCGCTCACCGCGAGTTGGCGCGCCAGGCCACCCACACCTACTTCGTCGACCAACCCCGCCAGTGATCAGGCGGAGTGCCCGGGCCACCAGGTCCCCGCGGACATTCCACTCGGGCGACTCCGGCGCGCTCTCCGGCCGGCATCGTCGGCACGCCCGGTACCCGGCCGCCTCCGCAGCCGCGGGCACCAGGAAGAACCGGGTGTTCGACCGCTTCGGCGTCCGCGAAGGGCATGCCGGACGGCAGTAGATCCCGGTGCTCGTCACGGCCACCACGAAACGCCCGTCGAAGCGCGGGTCGCGGCTGGACATCGCCCGATAGCACGCCTCGAAGTCGAGCACGTCGCCGATGATCGGCGGCTAGGCCGCCGTTGTCCGGCCATGATCGGACATCATGATCGAAACATGGTGAGCATCATCGGTGAGAGTGCTCAGACCATCGCGGTGACAACTTCGCTGTCGACCTGCCGGTCGGGGAGGAGGTGCTTCCCGTAGCGGCGGGACGCGGGCGCGGAGTCCACCGTGGCGCCCTGCCCGTCCGGCGGGGCCCGCAGGAGTCCGGGGCACCCTCCGTCGACGCCCCGGAGGGGCGCCCGCCTACACGCGCACGGCGGGCACCTCGACGACCGGCTGCTCGCTGCGTTCCCGCAGGCCCAGCGCGGTGACGGCGACGACGATCACGGCGAGGCCGATCCACTGGGTGGTGCTGAGGGAGGTGCCCAGGAAGCCGACCCCGATGAGGGTGGCGGTGACCGGGAACGCCATCTCGGCGAGGGTGGCGCGGCCGGCGGCGGTGGCCTTCAGACCGATGTAGTACAGCGTGAGGGCGAGCAGGCCGGGGATCAGCGCCAGCAGGATCAACGGGCCCAGCTGACCCACCGTCACCCCGACCGGGGCGCCCTGCAGGCCGAGGACGATCGCCGCGGTGGGCAGTCCGATGGCGAACCGCAGGACGGTGACGTCGCGGCTGGCGACCCGGGCGCTGACCATGCGGCCGAGCACGGTGCCGATGGCCCACAGCACGGCCGCACCGACGGCGAGCAGCGCCGCGGTGAGCTGTCGCGCCGCCACGTCCAACGGGTTCGGGAACGCCATGAGCCAGGCGCCGGCGAGGGCCGGCACGGCGAACACCCAGTAGGCGCGCCGGAACCGCTCGCCGAGCAGTACGGCTGCGGCGAGCACCGCGACGAGCGGCTGCAACTTCTGCAGCACCAGC
Source organism: uncultured Actinomycetota bacterium (assembly GCA_963727745.1). Classification (GTDB taxonomy): domain Bacteria; phylum Actinomycetota; class Actinomycetes; order Mycobacteriales; family Pseudonocardiaceae; genus Pseudonocardia. The sequence continues at coordinate 135,599 of CAVSHL010000013.1, read as the reverse complement.
GGGGTGACGGGGTCGCCGTATCGGAACGCGGCGGTGAACAGCGCGGTCGCGATGGCGGACGCGCCGGCGCCGATCACCACCAGCGCCACGCGGTCGCGCGGGCTGGCCGCGCGGAACGCGCGAACCGCGGAGGGCAGGAACGGCAGCAGCACCACGACGACGATGAGGTGTTCCCAGAACACGACAGCGGCAGCGGGCACGGCCTGGGCCAACGGCTGGCGCAGCAGGCCGTCGGTGCCCCACAGGGCCGCCGCGACCGCTACCAGCCACATCCGGTCGGGACCGGTCGGGCGAGAGCTCACGAACGTCGCAACACCGGACGGACGTGATCCATGCCCTGGCGGCGAAACGGTTGGCCGAATCCGTCACCGGGTAGTCCCCGCCATCGACGCAATCGGACCACGCAGCGGGCTGACGCTGCGCCTCGACGGGGCGGAGTTGCCTGGCCATCTGAGCCGGGCACGCCACCTGATCGCGGCGTGGCTGGTCGAGTGCGGCCTCGATGCGGACACGATCGACGACGTCGTGCTGGCGACGCACGAGGCACTGGCGAACGCAGCCGATCACGCGTTCGGCGGGGGTACGGGCGAGGTGCTGCTGCACGCCGACCGCGTGGACGGCGATCTCCTGCGGGTCGTGGTGCAGGACAGCGGCCGGTGGCGGCCGCCACCGGCCGATCCGGGTTTCCGCGGGCACGGCATGGCCCTCATGGCCGGTCTGGCCCAGCGCTGCCGGGTGCAGCGCGACCTGGCGGGCACGACGGTGGAGATGTGCTGGCGGCTGTCGGAAGCACCGCACGCGGTGTGACGTCGCGCTGGGCCGGGTCAGCCGGTCACGGGCAGCTCGGCCTCGACGACCTCGGGGGCCGGTGCGTCGTCGGCATCGTCGACGCTCGGCTCACCCTGGTCCTCCGCGCTGCCCTGGTGGTTGCCGACGGGCCGGCCCAGCGGCTTCTGGTCGACGGTGCCGCAGCTGGCCGACCCGATGGTGACGGTCTGCGCGGGCTGGCCGGGGGTCAGCTCCGGTAGCGGGAGGTTCGGCAGGCCGGGCAGCGATCCGACGGCGGACGGGATCGGCGCCGCGACCGGGCCGGGAGCGGCCGACGTGCTCTTCGGGGCGGCCGGCGCTGCGGGTGGCGCGGTGGTGGCGCGCGGTTTCACGGGCGCCACCGGGGTCTCGTCCTCGGAGGTGTCCTGGCTGTCGTCTCCCCCGTCGGAGCCCTCGTCCGGCTCGTCGGCGGTCACGTGGGCGATGTTCGCGATGCTCGGCAGTACTGCCGCCGGTACGACGCCCGTCGGCAACACGCTGACCTTGATGCCCGTGACGGTGATGGTGCCGTCGGAGTTGCGCTTCTCCTCGCCGAAGGTGGCCTTCGCGAGGGCGAGATCGAGGGTCTGCCCGCGGACGGGGAACTGGGGAAGCGCGGTACCGAGCAGGACACCGTTGCCGATCTCGACCTTGCCGTGGCCGTTCTCGCAGGTGGTCGTGACGGCGTCGGCGGAGAGCAGCGTCGCCATCGCGAGGTCGGCCACGGTGCTGGCGGCGTACCCGGTGCGCGCGTCGGAGGTCAGCAGGCCACCGGTGATGCCGGCCTGGGTGAGGCCCGGAACGGAGGCGAGACCGACGACCTCGGCGTGCGTCGGGTTGCCGTCGGGTGCGGCGGTCCTGGTGAGCGGGCCGAAGTTCAGCAGGCCCTGGCCGGCGAGCGCGAACGCCGTCTCCGGCCGGGCGCCCGCGTCGGCCGCGGCCGACGTGCTGCCGACCAGCACGATCGCAGCGGTCGCGACGCCGATCGCGGCGGCCCACCCGAACGATCTCCTGCTCCTCACTGCGCTCCCTCCACCCACATCGACACCGTCAGTCATCCGTCATCATCACGAGCGTGCCGAGCGGCACCTCGCTGAGCTTCTTCAGCGCGGCGGACGGCACGCGGATGCAGCCGTCGCTGGACTCCGTGCCGAACACGTCGGTGGTGGGCCAGGTGTGGATGGCGACGGTCCCGGGGCCGCCGCCGAAGGTGTCGAGCGTCGGGCTGTGCGCGCCCAGCGGCAGGATGACCGGCGAGAACTGCTGCTTGGCGTCGGTGAACGCGCCGAGCAGGAAGGTGCGGCCGACGGGCGTGGGTGCCGAGGGTTTGCCCACCCCGGCGCTCCACGTGTCGGTGACCCGCCCGTCCTGCACCAGCTGCACCTTCTTCGACTGCACCCGGACGTTCACCACGTACGGGGTGCGGGCGTAGTCGACGTCGGCCGAGCGGATCCAGCCGGTGGAGCCGTTGGGCTTCGACGGCAGGAGCACGCGTACCCAGTCGGGTTGCTGCTCGATGACCGGCAGCCAGGTGTTGCCGGCGTCCCCGAGCATCGTGCGCGGCAGCCGGGCGAGCGGCTTCCCGCCGGGCGTCTCGTGGACGGGGGTCTCCCGGTGCGGGTGGACGACGAGTCCGTCCGTCGCGTTCTCCGGGGCCTGGTCGACGGGCGCGCCGTCGATCGTGGTGAGCGTGGTCGACAGCGGCAGTGCGGCGGTGGCCGGGTCGACGCCGGCGACCGCGATGCGGGCGTCCAGCTCGGAGCCACCGTCGGGGGCCTCGGGCCCGGAGGTACCGCGGAGCGCCATGAAGGCGACGATCCCGACGACCGTCACGAACGCGCCCAGCGCGAGCCGGCGCACGAGGCGGTTCGGCGGAGCCTCGGTGGCGGCGTCCGGGACTCGTGTCTCGGTGACCATGCGTTCCCCATCGGACATGTCGGGCGAGCGGGCATGTGGCAGCACCGCGCACGCATGCGTGCATCGGGAGAACGAGAATCACACGATCGAGTTACGCCTGATCGAGCGACATCACGCGGAACTGTGCTACGCGCTGTCAGCGGGCGCGGTGACCTCGTCGAGGGCGAAGGTCGCGATGTCGAGGACGAAGCCGCGCAGCACCGTGCCCGGCACGAGGAACGGGTCACGGCTCAGGGCGGCCAACCCGGTGGCGACGCTCGTGGCCGGGTCGGCGAACGCGCCGGGCCGCCACGGCGGGCGCAACCCGGTGTCGAGCTGGAGCTCGGTGGAGAACTCCTCGTCGGTGAACGAGGTGAGACCGCAGCTGGTGTGCGCCACCAGCAGCACGGTGCGCGTGCCGAGCTTGCGCTGGCTGATCGCGATCGACCGGCGGGTGTCGGAGGTGACGACGGCGCCGGCGTTGCGCAGGACGTGCACGTCACCGGGAGCCAGGTCGAACAGCAGGACGGGATCGATCCGCGCGTCCATACAGGTGACGATCACGGCGCGCTTGATCGGGGCGGCAGCCAGCCCGGCTGCCGCAGCGGCGGCGGCGGGTCGACCCCGGCGCCGGGAACGGTCGAGCAGCTCGTCGGCCTCCATGCGGCCACGGTAGCTACCTGAACGCCGATCCGGCCGTGATCTCGGCCATGCCGCGGGCGCTCGCCGAAGGCCGATGGAACCTGACCCGATCGGAGAACGTCCTAGTGGTGCACGGTGCGACGGCCGGCGGTCGGCCTCACAGTGGGTGAACGCCGTTCTCGCTATCGTGACCGAAGGTCGAGTCCTGTCTCCACGCAGCGGCCGACCACCGCTTCATGCCGGAAGGACCGTCCACTCCATGCCACCGAACAGCCCCCCGCAGCCGCCGCAACCCGGGCCCCGTCCCGGACCGCATGCGGGGCCGCCCGGGCCGTACGGTGGCCGCCCGCCCGGTCCGAACCAGGGTCCGTCCACGGGCTCGATGCCGCCCGTCGGTCCGCCCACCGGCCAGATGCCGCCCTACGGCGGACCGCCGACGGGCCAGCAGCCGCCCTACGCCGATTCCCGCACGCAGCCGCACGGGTCGGTGCCGAGGCTGCCGGACACGCTGCGCGTGTCGTCCGGCCCCGGCGGCGGTGGACCCGGTGGTGGCGGACCACGCAAGCCGATCGACCGCCGACTGCTGATCGGAGGTGCCGCCGCCGTCGCGCTGATCGCGGTGGTGGCGATCGTGCTGGCGTTCACGCTCTCCGGGCAGTCCACGCCGACCAACCCCGGCAAGCTCGGGCCGATGGCGGGCACGCCCGGCCAGCAGCACGGCGTGCGCCCCGTCGCGCAGATCGAGCAGCCCCCGTCCGGCCGCACCCTCAACGTGGCGCAGGACGGATCGGGCCAGTTCCGCACGATCAGCGAGGCCGCCCAGCAGACGCAGCCCGGTGACACGGTGGTCATCGCCGCCGGCACCTACCAGGAGTCGCTGCAGATCCCGAACGACGGCGCGCAGGGCAGGTACATCACCTACCAGGCAGCGCCCGGCGCGGCGGTCACCATCTCCGGCGGCACCGACACCGACGGGCTCGTCGAGGTCCGCGACCGCAGCTGGATCAAGCTCATCGGCCTGACGATCCAGGGATCGTCCGACCACGGGCTGTACGGCTCCGACGCCAACCACATCATGGTCCAGGACACCGTGGTCGCCGACTCCCAGGACGGCGGCATCGTCTTCATCGACGGCTCCGACATCCAGGTGCTGCACAGCGAGGTCCGCAACTCCAACGCACAGGGTCCCGAGGCCAAGAACGAGGCGGTGTCGATGTCCAACATCGACGGCTTCGAGGTGGCCTGGAGCGTGGTGGAGAACTGCGGCGAGGAGGGCATCGACGCGAAGTACGAGGCCCGAAACGGCAAGATCCACGACAACACCACCCGCGGCAACCGCGGCCCGAACATCTACGTGGACGCCGCGAACACGATCGAGATCTACAACAACACCGTGCTCGGGGCCACCGGCGAGGGCAAGGCCGGGATCTTCCTCGGCGTCGAGGACGTCTCCGAGACCCGCCGCACCTACAACGTCAAGGTCTTCAACAACGTGATCACGGGCAACAACGGCGGCGGCATCAACTTCTTCGTCGAGTCCGAGGGCACGTTCAGCGACCTGTCGATCGTCAACAACACGATCGCCAACAACACCGGCGACGGCATCAACCCGCGCAACTACACCTTCGCCGGCACGAACGTGCTGCGCAACAACATCGTCACCGGCAACGGCCGCGACAGCACGGGCAACATGGGGGTGTTCGCCGCCGACCACAACCTGTTCGGCACCGGTCCGGTCGGCACGAACCCCGTACAGGGCGCCGTCGAGTTCGTCGACGCCGCCGCCGGCGACCTGCGCCTCACGGCAGGGTCGGCCGGGATCGGCGCCGGCGTCGCGGACGGTGCCCCGCAGGCCGACGTGCTGGGTGTTGCGCGCACCGACGGCAAGATCGACCTGGGCGCGTTCCAGACCAAGTAGCAGAGGTTCAGCTGCCCAGTCGCCGGAGCACCCCGACCACGTGCTCAGCCGTGGTCGGGAGTTCCACACCGGGGCGGTGGCGCAGGCATCGCGCGGCGTGGCGCAGCACGATGGCATGCACCGCGAACGCGTCGCCGTCGGGATCGACGGCGGGCAGGCTGCGGTCGGCGCGGGCCCCGCGCAGGGCGGATCCCAGCAGCGCGCGATGGCGGTCGTGGCCGGCCTCGACGACGTCGATGACGGCGGTGCCGGCGGTCTGGTCGGGGGCGAGGAACGGGCGGATCGCGCCCGCGGCCCCGTCCTCCCACACCAGCGCGAGGTAGCGCTCGATCCACGCCTGCGCGGCGGCCGCCCCGTCCGCGGCGGCCTCGACGGCCGCCCCGAGTTCCTGCTCCATCCCGCGGGCCGCATCCTCGGCGAGGACGGCGAGCAAGGCGTCCTTGGACGGGAAGTGGCGGTAGAAGATGCGCCGGTTCACCTGCGCGGCCCGCAGGATGTCCTCGACGGCGGCGGTGCCGTGCCGGGCGGCCAGCTGGACGGCGGCGCGCATGATGGCCTCGCGCTCGTGCGGCGACGCCGTCGCGGCCATGGGGGTTCCTTCCCGCCCGTCCCGAACCCCCGTTGGGCCCGATCGTAGCGGCGCCGGGGTGCTCGACGGCCCGTTCCGTACCGGTTCAGCGTGATCCGGGCCACACTCGCCCCGCGATCTGGATCCTCGTGCACAGAATCAGTGCAGGTCAGCGAACCTTCGCGGCTATCGTGACCGTTCCGTTGCCGATCTCCTCGAAAGTGGGAGCAACCGTCGGCCAACCCATGACGTCTCTTAGGTCATGGAGGCAACAGCAACCGCACCGCTCAGCCTGCACCCCGTGCTGGCTGAGGTCGAGGCGCGTGCCGCCGGCCAGCACTCGCACGTCGCCTACGGCACCAGCAGCGGCACCTCGGTCGGGCGCGCGGCCAAGCGCAGCATCGACATCCTCGGCGCACTGGTCGGCCTGCTGCTGACCCTCCCGGTCCTGCTCGTCATCGCCCTCGCCGTCCGCGTCGAGGGCGGGCCCGGCGTGATCTTCCGCCAGCAGCGGGTCGGCCAGCACGGTCGGGTCTTCACGCTCTACAAGCTGCGCTCGCTGAAGCCGGTCGCCGACGAGGGCGACGTCCGCTGGAACATCGACAACGACTCGCGCCTGGGCAAGGTCGGCAAGTTCATCCGCCGCACCAGCCTCGACGAGCTGCCCCAGCTGATCAACGTGCTGGTCGGCGACATGAGCCTCGTCGGTCCGCGGCCGGAGCGCCCGTTCTTCGTCGACCAGTTCTCGCAGGAGATCCCCGGCTACGCCCAGCGCCACCGCGTCCCGGTCGGTCTCACCGGCCTGGCGGTCGTGCGCGGCCTGCGCGGCGACACCTCGATCCCCGAGCGCGCCCGCGTCGACAACGAGTACGCCGACAGCTGGTCGCTGTGGCTCGACATCAAGATCATGCTTCGCACGGTGCGGTACCTGATCGCGCACTGAGGATCAGCACCGCCGCAACGAACTGCCGATTCCCGCGGCGCCACGAAGGGCCCGGACGCCTCCCGCGTCCGGGCCCTTCGTCGTTGCAGGCCTCAGGACGGGCAGACTGGACCCATGCAGGAGCTGATCACCGCCGTCATGGCGGTGGCCGTACCGGCCGTGATCGCGGGCGGGTTCGCGGCCGTCACCGTCCGAGCACGCCGCCGCGGCACCACCGGTGGTCTGATGAGCGTCTTCGAGCAGATGTACGACCCCGCTGCGCACCGCATGGGCCAGGAGACGATCGCCCGGGAGGAGCGCACCGTCGCTGCGCCGCTGCCCGGGGATCCGCCCACCCTCCGATGAGCCCGGCCGGACGACACGAGCTGCGCACGACGTTCGATGCGGTCGCCGAGCGGTACGACGTGGCCCGTCCCCGCTACCCGCCGGCGCTGGTGGCCGGGCTCGTGGAGCTGGCCGGCATCGGCCCGGGCAGCCGGATCCTGGAGATCGGCTGCGGCACCGGGCAGCTCACCGTGCCGCTCGCGACCACCGGGGCCGACGTCACCGCCGTCGAGCTGGGCGCGGCGCTCGCCGCCGTCGCGTCGCGGAACCTGGCCGGGTTCCCGCGCGCCCGCGTCGTGCAGGGCGCGTTCGAGGACCTGGACCTGCCCGACGGTGCGTTCGACCTGGTCGTGGCCGCCACCTCGTTCCACTGGATCGACGAGGCGGTGCGCCTGGCCAAGCCGGCGCGGATCCTGCGGGCCGGCGGCCGGCTGGCGGTGGTCGACACCCACCACATCTCCGCGGGCGGCACCGCCGCCTTCTTCGCCGACGCCCAGCGCTGCTACGAGGCCTGGGACCCGGATGCGCCGAAGGATCTGCCGGCCTCCCGAATCCCGGACATCCCGTTCGACCGCCCCGATCTCGCGGCGCCGCAGTTCACGCGGGCGGAGCTGCGCCGGTACGTGGAGGACGTCAGCTACAGCACCGACGACTACATCCGGCTGCTGCTCACCTACTCCGGCCACCTCTCGCTGGCCGACCACCTACGGGAGGGCCTGCTGGGTTGCCTGGCGGCGCTGATCGACGGCCGCTACGGCGGCGTCGTGACCAAGCAGTACCTGTTCGAGCTGCGGGTGGCGACGCGTCGCTGAGCCGGGCAGACCGGGGTGGGGTCTCCCCCGAGTGGCCCCACCCCGGTCCCGACGGTGCACCGGCGAGCGGCCACCGTGTCCGTGTCGCCGTCAGGACTGTGTCGCCGTCAGGACTGTGTCGCCGTCAGGCCAGGGGGCGCGGAGGCCCCTTCGGCGTGCAGCGGGCAACGGGGATCGACGCAGGCGTCCTCACCGACGCCGGCCCGGTAGGCGGCGTTGACCAGCACCGAGCAGATGCAGCCGTCGGCGAGGGCCCCTGGACCGCCGGGAGCCATGCCCATGTCGGGCGGGGCCTCCGCGGCGTCGGGCGTGGTCGCGTCCTCGGTCATGCCGTCCCCTCCTACGCACTGCGCGGATGCGCGGCGACCTCCCCCGGCCGCGCGGGCGGTAGATTACTGGATACCTCAGGTAACGCTAATTTCGGGTCAGCGGGGTGACCGGATCGGCTGCTCAGTCGCCGCGCCGGAGCAGGGCGGCGATGCCGTCGACGGTGACCGGCCGGTCCGGGTCGAGGAGGACGCCGTGCCGGCGGGCGACGCCGTCGATCTGCGCCCAGACCAGCATCGTCAGATGCTCGGCGAGCTCGTCCCTGGCCATCGCCCGCGACTCGAGCCACCACTCCGCCGCGTTCTGGACGAGACCCACTATGCCGCGCGCCCAGACGGGGGCGATCCGGTCGCCCGCCGGGTCGAACGGGCGGAGGTACTCCCGCAGCACCGACGTCAACGCCTCGGCGACGAACTCCTTGTCCACACCCGCGAGGTCGCGGCCGTCGAGGGGCGCGCGCCGGGCGAAGAACCGGTACATCTTGGGCGACTCGTCGATGAAGCCGAGGAAGGCCTCGATCGTCAGCCGGATCCGCGTCAGGAGCGCGCTCTCGGCGAACAGGGCAGGCATCAGGCGGGCCATCAGCAGGTCGGTCGCGCGGTCCCCCATGGCCTCGACCAGAGCTGCCCGTTCCCCGAAGTGCCGGTAGATCACGGGCTTCGTGACCCCGGCCCGCGACGCCACCTGCTGCAGCCCGAAGTCCGGCCCGGCCTCCTCCAGCACCGCGAGCGCGGCGTCGATCAGCTGCTCGCGGCGGGCCGCGCGGTGGGCGGTCCACCGCGTGCTGCGACCGTCCGGGACGCGCCGCGCGGGGCTTGCGTCGTGCTGCTGGCGTGCGGCCACGAACCTGCCTCCTCCGCGCGCGTCGACAGTGACGTAGTGGATCATGAGAGCGGACCGGCGCACACGGTACGCCCCTCATCCACGCGCCCCTCATCCACGCGCACCGCACACCAGCTCCACGGCCTCGGCGGCCGAACCCACGTGCGCGATGCCGGGCACGTCCCGCCCGCCGGTGTCGACCACCCGCCAGCCGCCCACCGACACGACCGGTACGCCGCCGCGCCGCATCGCCAGCGCCACCTCGCTCAGCGTGCCCCACGATCCACCCACCACGATCACGGCGTCGGCGCTCCAGACGATCACGGCGTTGCGCGCCTCCCCCATGTTCGTGACGACGACGACGTCCAGGTCGGGCGTCGCGCCCTCCCGCGACGGCCCGGGCCGCACGCCCACCACCAGCCCGCCCGCGGACCGGGCGCCGGCGGCGACCGCCGCCATCACCCCGTCCCCGCCGCCGCACACGACCACCGCGCCGCGCTCGGCGAGCAGTCGCCCGGCTGCGTGGGCGACCGCCCGTTCGGCCTCGGTCGCCTCCGCGGGGCCGCACACCGCCACCTGGAACGCCGCCATCCGGTGATGATCCCGCTCCTCGATCGAACCGGACGAACGTGGCACCATGCGCAGGTGAGCAGACCTGCCGGCGCGCAGCACCTGCGCGACCTCGCGCTGCTGCGACGCGTCCGCGACCGGATCGACCGCGACTACGCGCAGCCGCTCGACGTGGAGGCGCTCGCCAAGGGTGTGAACATGTCGGCCGGGCACCTCAGCCGCCAGTTCCGGATCGCCTACGGCGAATCGCCCTACAGCTACCTGATGACGCGCCGCATCGAGCGGGCCATGGCGCTGCTGCGGTTCGGCGAGCTCAGCGTCACCGAGGTCTGCTTCGCCGTCGGGTGCCAGTCGCTGGGCACGTTCAGCACGCGGTTCACCGAGCTGGTGGGGATGCCGCCGAGCGCCTACAAGCGGGAAGCGGCGGGCACGCTCGAGGGGATGCCGCCCTGCGTGGCGAAGCAGGTGTCGAGACCGGTCAGGAATCGAGAAGCACCGGCCTCCGCGCCGGCCCTACCGTGATGCCCATGGACATCAGCATCTACCAGGCCTTCCTCCCCCACGACGACCCGCAGGCCTCCATCGCCTTCTACCGCGACACGCTCGGCTTCGAGATCCGCAACGACGTCGAGTACGGCGGCATGCACTGGATCACGGTCGGTCCGGCCGGCCAGCCCGGCACCTCCATCGTGCTGCACCCGCCGGCCGTGGACCCCGGGATCACCGACGAGGAGCGCCGCACCATCGCGGAGATGATGGCCAAGGGCACCTACGGGGGCATCAACCTCGCCACCAAGGACGTCGACAGCACCTTCGAGCAGCTGCAGGCGGTCGACGTCGACATCGTCCAGGAGCCGACCGACCAGCCGTGGGGCGTGCGCGACTGCGCGCTCCGCGACCCCGCCGGCAACCTCATCCGCATCTTCCAGGTGGGCTGAGCAGAGCTCGTCGACCTGCAGTCCCGAATCACGGAGATCCAGATGACCACCGCACCCGCCCACACGCCGACGTCCGAACGGCACGCCGCCGACAGCCACGACCTGATCCGGGTGCACGGCGCGCGCGAGAACAACCTCAAGGACGTCAGCATCGAGCTGCCCAAGCGGCGGCTGACGGTGTTCACCGGGGTCTCCGGCTCGGGGAAGAGCTCGCTGGTGTTCGACACGATCGCCGCGGAGTCGCAGCGGCTGATCAACGAGACCTACAGCGCGTTCGTCCAGGGCTTCATGCCCACGCTCGGCCGTCCCGACGTCGACGTCCTCGACGGGTTGACCACCGCGATCATCGTCGACCAGCAGCGGATGGGCGCCGATCCGCGGTCCACCGTCGGCACGGCCACCGACACCGGGGCGATGCTGCGCATCCTGTTCTCGCGGCTCGGCAACCCGCACATCGGCTCGCCGCAGGCGTACTCGTTCAACGTCGCGTCGATCAGCGGTGCGGGCGCCGTCCAGTTCGAGAAGGGCGGCCGCACGATCAAGGAGCGCCGCGACTTCAACGTCGTCGGCGGCATGTGCCCGCGCTGCGAGGGCCGTGGCTCGGTGAACGACCTCGACCTCACCGTGCTCTACGACGAGACGAAGTCGCTCAACGAGGGCGCGATCACCATCCCCGGCTACAGCATGGAGGGCTGGTACGGGCGCATCTACCGCGGCTGCGGCTGGTTCGACCCCGACAAGCCGGTCAAGGACTACACGAAGAAGGAGCTCGACGCCCTCCTCCACAAGGAGGCCACGAAGATCAAGGTCGAGGGCATCAACCTCACCTACCTCGGCCTGGTGCCGCAGATCCAGAAGTCGTTCCTGTCGAAGGACATCGACTCGCTGCAGCCGCACATACGCGCCTTCGTGGAGCGGGCAGCCACCTTCACCGTCTGCCCCGAGTGCGACGGCACGCGCCTGACCGAGCTGGCCCGCTCGTCGAAGATCGACGGGATCAGCATCGCCGACGCGTGCGCCATGCAGATCAACGACCTCGCGGCGTGGGTGCGCACGCTCGACGAGCCCTCGGTCGGCCCGCTGCTGGCCTCGCTGAGCCACACCCTGGACTCGTTCGTCGAGATCGGCCTGGGCTACCTCTCGCTCGATCGCCCCGCAGGCACGCTGTCGGGCGGCGAGGCGCAGCGCACCAAGATGATCCGGCACCTCGGCTCGTCGCTGACCGACGTCACCTACGTGTTCGACGAGCCGACGATCGGGCTGCACCCGCACGACATCCAGCGCATGAACAACCTGCTGCTGCAGCTGCGCGACAAGGGCAACACCGTGCTCGTCGTCGAGCACAAGCCGGAGATGATCGCGATCGCCGACCACGTCGTCGACCTCGGACCCGACGCCGGCACCGGTGGCGGCCAGATCGTCTACGAGGGCTCGCTCGACGGGTTGCGGGCCAGTGGCACCCGCACGGGACGGCACCTGGACGACCGCGCCACGCTCAAGCCGTCGGTGCGCACGCCGGCCGGGGCGCTGGAGGTGCGCGGCGCGAGCACGCACAACCTGCAGGGCGTCGACGTCGACATCCCGCTCGGTGTGCTGGTCGTCCTCACCGGGGTGGCGGGCTCGGGCAAGAGCTCGCTGATCCAGGGTTCGGTGGCCGGCCGCGCCGGTGTGGTCACGGTCGACCAGAGCCCGATCCGCGGTTCGCGGCGCAGCAACCCGGCCACCTACACCGGGCTGCTGGAGCCGATCCGCAAGGCGTTCGCGAAGGCCAACGGCGTGAAGCCGGCCCTGTTCAGCGCCAACTCCGAGGGAGCCTGCCCCAACTGCAACGGTGCCGGCGTGGTCTTCACCGACCTGGGGATCATGGCCGGTGTCTCGGCCCCGTGCGAGGTGTGCGAGGGCAAGCGCTTCCAGGCGTCCGTGCTCGAGTACGGGTTCGGCGGCAAGAACATCAGCGAGGTCCTCGCCATGCCGGTCGCCGAGGCCGTCACGTTCTTCGGCGAGGGCGCGGCGAAGACCCCGGCCGCGCACAAGATCCTCACCCACCTCGCCGACGTCGGGCTCGGCTACCTCACCCTCGGCCAGCCGCTCACCACGCTCTCCGGCGGCGAGCGCCAGCGGCTCAAGCTGGCCACCCGCATGAGCGAGAAGGGTGCGTCCGACGCCCCGGTCTTCGTGCTCGACGAGCCGACCTCCGGCCTGCACCTCGCCGACGTCGAGCAGCTGCTCGCCCTGCTGGACCGCCTCGTCGACGCCGGTCGCTCGGTCATCGTGATCGAGCACCACCAGGCCGTGATGGCGCACGCCGACTGGATCATCGACCTCGGGCCCGGTGCGGGCCACGACGGCGGCCGGATCGTGTTCGAGGGCACGCCGGCCGATCTCGTCGCCGGCCGTTCCACCCTCACCGGCGAGCACCTGGCGGCCTACGTCAGCCCGTGAAGCACCGGTGAAAGGCCGGTGAGGCGCACCCCGGCCGACACTGCACGACGAGGCCAGCGAAGGGACCCGTCGTGCCGAACAACCGGACCACCGCCGCGGAACTGTCGACCGTCGAGTCGGACGTGCACCTGCCCGGCGGGGCGACCGTGCGCATCGCCCGTCACGGCGACCCGAACGCCCCGGTCGTGCTGTGCGTGCACGGGCTCTCGGCGAACCTGCACGCCTTCGACCACCTCGCCGACCGGATCGCCGGCGCCGAGCACCAGATCGTCGCGATGGACCTGCGCGGACGGGGACAGAGCAGCATCACCGCCCCGGGCAGCTACGGGCTCTCCGCGCACGCCGCCGACGTGCTGGCGGTCGCCGACGCCGTCGGGGCGGACCGGTTCGACATGATCGGCTGGTCGCTCGGCGCCCTCATAGGGATCACCGTGGCGGGCACGGCCGGCGACCGGCTGCGCACGCTGACGCTGATCGACCACTGCCACCGCGAGGAGCCCGCGGTGCACCAGGCCGTCCGCGCCGGCCTGAACCGGCTGGACGCCCACGTCGCCGGCCCGGACGAGTACGTGGCCGCGGTCCGCGCCGCCGGCCACGTCGATCCGTGGAGCCACTACTGGGACCGCCTGTACCGCTACGAGCTGCACGCCGGCGCGGACGGGTGGCGCCCGCGCACGAGCAAACGGGCCTGCACGGAGGACCTCGACCGGCTGGTCGACGAGCATGCCGGGCTGGTCGCGAACTGGCCGCGGATCACGATGCCTGCGCTGCTCGTGCGGGCCGCGGTCCCCTTCGCCGGCGGCGACACCGTCACCACCCATGACCGGGACGCGCTGCGCGCCGCGGCGGCCGACCTGCGGGTGTTCGAGGTGCCGCAGAACCACTTCGGGGTGGTCACCGACGAGCGCACCGCCGACGCCGTGGCCGTGCTGCTGCAGCTCGGCGACCGCGGGACGCCCTGACCGCGTGTGCGACCACGGTCGCCGGAGGGCCGCACATTGGGCCTACGACCGTCCTACGCGGCGCCGCCTGGACCGCTGGGGACCTGCGGGATCGCGTACTCCTTCAGCTCGCCCGTGTTGGCGTTCCGCTTCGCCAGGCGGTCCACCAGCCCCGTCATCAGTCGGGAGGACAGCAGCCGGTACACCCGATCGCGCAGCCGGATCTTGCGCGCGGTCGGCGGCGCCAGGTGCCGACCGGCACCGGCCCCGAACTTCTGCGACTTCGTCGTGGCCGGACGCATCAGCTCCTCGTAGCGCGCGAACGCCGCGGCATGGTCCGTGCCGGCCGTCGCCAGCTCCCCGGCCAGCAGGTACGCCCCGAGCATCGCGTGCCCAGTGCCGTTGCTGCCGGGCCCACCGCACCAGGCGGCGTCGCCGAGCAGGACGACCCGCCCCTTCGACCAGCGCTCCAGATGGATCTGGCTGAGCGAGGTGAAGTACAGGTCGTCCGCGTCCTGCATCGCGTCCAGCAGCTGCGGCACGACCCATCCCGACCCCGCGAAGTGCTGCCGCACGATCTCGCGCTGCTGCGCCGGATCGCGCCGGTCGTAGGTGAGATCCGCGGCCGCGAACACCATGTTGACCGACGCCCGCCGCAGGTCACGCGCGCTGCCGACGTTCACGTAGCGACCGGGCGAGTTGTGGATGCGGGCGCTGTGGTCCAGCCCGTAGTCGTTCGGCACCGTGAACCCGACGGCGTAGTAGCCGAGGTCGGTGCGGTGCGCGCTCGTCGCCGAAGACGAGCCGGCGCACCCCCGAGTGCTGACCGTCCGCGCCGACGACCAGGTCGAACCGCCGAGGTCCGGACCGATCGAAGGTCACGTCGACACCGTCCGCGCGGTCGTCGACGGCCACGATCCGGTCCCCGAAGACGTACTCGACGCGGTCCGCGGTGTGCCGGTGCAGCACCCTGGACAGGTCGCCGCGCTCGATCTCCAGCTCCCCGCTGAAGATCACCGACGGCACCCGGGAGACCGCGCGCCCGGCCCCGTCGACGATCAGCTGGTCGCCCATCCCCGTGGCGTTCGCGCGTAGCTCGTCGGTGATTCCCATGCGATCCAGCAGCGCCATCTGATCACCGCGGAAGTCCACCGCCGCTCCGCTGTCGCGCAGCCGGTCGGACTGCTCGACGACCGTCACCTCGTAGCCGTAGCGGCTGAGCCAGAAGGCCAGCGACGGCCCGGCGACACCCGCACCTGAGATCAGCACCGTGGCCATGGCAGGCCCCCTTCCAGGTTCTCCGATGCGCCGACGGTAGCGCCTTCTTATCCAAGTGGTCAATCCATATGGATAAACCAGTTGGATAGACGGTCGGATAGGCTGCCGGACATGGGGAACCGGGAGGACCTGCTGGCCGGCGCACTCACCTGCCTGCTGGACAAGGGCTGGGCACGCACGACGGTGCGCGACATCGCCGCAGCGGCCGGCGTCAACCACGCGGCGATCGGCTACCACTTCGGCTCCCGCGACGCGCTGCTCACCGAGGCGTTCATGCAGGCCTTCGAGGAGTGGGGGGACGAGATCGGGGCCGCCGTCGCGGCGTCCCTCGCGCCCGACGCGAGCCCGCACGAGCGCTACGTGGCGTTCTGGCGCCAGGCCATCGAGTCGTTCCGCGCCAAGCCGAAGCTGTGGACGGCCACCGTGGAGGCCAGCCTGCAGCTGGACCACGCCCCGCGCGTCCGCGAGGCACTGCGCCGCGGCATGGGCGAAGGCCGCAGCGGCCTGGCCGCCGGCCTGCTCGGCGCGCCGGAGACCTCGCTCGACCCGGCCGCGCTCCGCGTCGGGAGCATCCAGCTCGCGCTGATCTCGGGCGTCATGCTGCAGTGGCTCGTCGATCCCGACGGGGCGCCGGGACCCGAGGACATCGCAGCCGGCCTGACCGCGCTGGCACGGCAGATCGACGGCGCCACGTAGGCGACACATCGCGCCACTTGGCGCCATCTGGCACCGCCGTGCGCCATCGAACCTTGTTTTGGCGCCATTGTGGTGCCATGATGGCGTCATGGACCTGACCGCGCATGTCGACCACCTCGGGCGCGAGCTCGCCGCGATCGCCGAGGCCGGCGGCGACGAGGCGCGGGCACTGGTCGAGCGCCTCAGCGGATCGCTCGATTCGGCGATCCGCATGACCCTGCTGGATGCGCTGTCCGCCGCCGCGGACGAGATCACCCGGGAGCTCGCCCCGGGCTCGGCGGAGCTGCGCCTGCGCGGGCGCGATCCGTACTTCGCCGTGACCGCGCCGCCCAGCGGGGAACACCCGACCACGGCGGACGTCGAGGCCCCGATCGCCGAGGACGGCCCCAGCGCGCGGATCAACGTGCGCCTCCCGGAGCAGCTGAAGGCCGCGATCGAGGAGGCCGCCGCCAAGGAGGGTCGCTCGGTCAACGCCTGGTTCGTCCGGGCCGCCTCCTCCGCCCTGCGCCGCTCCGACGGCGGGCACCGCGCCGAGCCGCCCGCCACGGGCCAACGGTCCCAGCAGAGCTTCACCGGCTGGGTCCACTAGCCACGTTTCCCACATCACGTCACTGACCTGCAGGGACGTGTCACCGAACCATCACGAGGAGACAGCCATGCCCATCTTCGAGACACCCGAACCGATCTACGTCGTCGTCGAGCTCGGCGCCGGCAACGTGCGGATCACCGCGAGCGAGCGCACCGACGCCGTCGTCGACGTCCGTCCGAGCAACGAGTCCGACGAGTCCGACGTGCAGGCCGCACAGCAGGTCCGCGTCGACTACGACAACGGCACTCTCCGGGTCGTCGGACCGAAGGCACGCGCCTTCGACTTCTCCCGCAGGACGCGGTCGGTCGAGGTGTCCATCGACCTGCCCAGCGGTTCACGGGTGTCCGGCGAGGTGCAGGCGGGCGACTTCAGCGGGGCCGGGCGGCTCGACGAGTGCCGGCTCAAGACCGGCGCCGGCAACGTCCTGCTCGAGCGGACCGGTCCACTGCGGGTCGACACCGGGGCCGGCCGCGTCACCGCGGCCGCAGTCGCGGGCAACGCCGAGATCAGCACCGGTTCCGGGAAGGTCCGCATCGACGAGGTCGAGGGCACCGTGGTCGTCAAGAACTCCAACGGTGACGTCACGATCGCCGCGGCCACCGGCGACGTCCGGGTGCGCTCGTCCAACGGTGACATCGCCGTCGACCGCGCCGGCGCCGGCGTCGACGCGAGGACGGCCAACGGCGACATCCACCTCGGCGAGGTGGTCCGCGGCCGGGTCGAGCTCGGCACCTCGATGGGCGAGCTGGAGATCGGCATCGCCGAGGGCACCGCCGCGCGGCTGGACGTGCACACCGGGTTCGGGCAGGTGCACAACCAGCTCACCAGCATCTCCGGACCCGAGAAGTCCGCCGAGACCGTCGAGGTGAGTGCACACACCTCGTTCGGCGGCATCACGATCCGCCGTTCCTGACCGAGCCATCCGTCGAGAAGAGGACATCCGATGAGCCGCCCCGACATCCCGCACGGCCTCCCGATGGAGCGCGACGCGGGCCCGTTCGACCCGCCCCTCGCGATCACCCGGCTGCGGGCGACGCGGCCCGTCAGTCCCATGATCTTCCCCGACGGCCACGCGGGCTGGCTCGTCACCGGCTACGACGCGGTGCGCCGGCTGATGGCGGACACCCGGTTCAGCTCCCGTCAGGACCTGGGCATCCTCCACATGCCGTACGAGACCCCCGGCATGCCCGTCCAGACCGAACCGTCCCCGCCGACACCGGGCGTGTTCGTCTCCATGGACCCGCCGGACCACACCCGGTTGCGGAAGAAGCTCATCGGCGCCTTCACCGTCCGGCGGATGAAGCAGCTCGAGGAGCACATCATCGACATCGTCGACCAGCAGCTGGACGAACTGGCCCGCATGGCGCCACCGGTCGACCTGGTCGCGGCGTTCGCGCTGCCGGTGCCGTCGCTGGTGATCTGCGAGCTGCTCGGCGTGCCCTACGCGGACCGGGCGACGTTCCAGACCAACTCGGCGCAGATGATGGTCAGGGACCAGACCCTCGAGGAGAAGATGGCCGCGTGGGGTGCGCTGGCCGGGTACCTCGCCGAACTGGTCACGCGGAAGCGGGCCGACCCCGGCGAGGACATCCTGTCCGACCTGGCCCGCCAGGACGACCTCAGCATCGAGGAACTGGTCGGCATCGCGTTCCTGCTCCTGCTGGCCGGCCACGAGACCACCGCCAACATGCTGGCGCTGGGCACGTTCGCGCTCCTCGAACACCCTGATCAGCTGGCCGAGCTGCGGGCCGATCCCGACCTGATGCCCGACGCCATCGAGGAACTCCTGCGCTACCTGTCCATCGCGGACATCTTCTTCCGCTACGCGGCGGAGGACATCGAGCTCTGCGGCGAGACCATCCCCGAAGGATCGACCGTCATCATCTCGCTGCTGGCCGCCAACCGCGATCCGCAGCGGTTCGATGACCCGGACACCCTGGATCTCCACCGCACGGCCCGCGGCCATCTGTCCTTCGGCCACGGCATCCACCAGTGCCTCGGCCAGCAACTGGCCCGGATCGAGATGCGCGCCGGGTTCGCGGGACTGCTGCGCCGCTTCCCGACCCTGCAGCTCGCCGTCCCCGCCGGCGCCGTGCGCCTGCGCACCGACATGAACATCTACGGCGTCCACGAGCTGCCGGTCACCTGGCAGTAGCCGGACCCTCGGACACCTTGTCCAGCGTGTTGATGCTGACGTGCGGCCACACGATCCGGCCCGGCCGCCCGTCCCGGCGCGGGAAGAACTCCAGATCGACGACCTGCAGGTACTGCAACTGGACCTTCGGGTCGCCGTTCACGTCCTCCTCCGCGAGCTCGTTGATCCAGAAGATGGACTGCATCCGCGTCGCTCTCGGCTCCTGCACCACGAACGGGACGTCCCGCGGGTCGGGCTGCGTGTCGAGCAGGAGCACCGTAGTCCGGGCCACGGGCCGGTGCTGGTTGGCGCGCTGGAGCAGGACCTGCGGCCGGGTCGGGTCGAAACCCGGGAACCCGGCCCTCCCGCGGAACGGGTGCTCGTGGAAGAACCGGTACGGCTCGAGGTAGGGGTTCTCCAGGCTCTGCGGCACGCCGGCCGGCAGCACGTCCACGTGCTCGAACCGGGGCGGCCCGGCCACCGCGACGACGTTGCCCAACGCGAGCGCGGCGTCGCCGTGCGGAACGGCTGCGAGCCGCGCGATCGTCGGCCCGTCGCCGGTCTGGTCACGCATGTGGAGGAACAGCGCCGGCGCGGAGCGGACGACATCACCCGGCACGTCCGCGGCGTCATCTGCCGGGCGCTGGACCGCGGCGACCCGGGAGACCTGTTGCTCGGACTCGAGGGTGATGACGCTCTGCTCGACCGGCGTGAACGTGAGGGTCTCGTCGAACTGGTCGAGCACCAACCGGTAGTCGAGCCGCCCCGGCGGGGCGGAGGCGACCGGCAGCG
The DNA here is from genome assembly GCA_963727745.1 of uncultured Actinomycetota bacterium. GTDB lineage: Bacteria > Actinomycetota > Actinomycetes > Mycobacteriales > Pseudonocardiaceae > Pseudonocardia. Next base: position 116,160 of record CAVSHL010000013.1, on the reverse strand, counting down.
CGACCGCGCTCCATCCGCTCGCGCGCCCTCTCCACGTGCCGGGCAGCAGGCGGAACGGTCCCAGCGCGTCGTTCCAGCGGGTCATGTCGATCTCGGGTCGCCGGTCGCAGCGGTCCATGGTGGCTGCCTCGTCGATGTCGCATCCCTCCACCGAGGCGGGTCCGGGTGGCTCCCGCCGACGTGGTGATGAGGCGCGGCGGAGGGGCGCTGATACCTGGGTGCGATGACACGGCGCCCCGGACTGCGTAGGCGGTCTGCAGGTACGGTCGCTTTCCATGAGGAAGGGTCGGACCACTTCGGATGCGGGGGTCGATCTTCACCTCGTCCTGCACGGTCCCAGGGTGCGAGCCGGCCTGACCGAAGCCTTGAGGGACGCGGTCCGTTCGGGGAGGCTCGCCCCCGGCACCCGCCTTCCCGCCAGCAGGGTGCTGGCCGCTGATCTCGGCATCGCGCGCAGCACGGTGACCGAGTGCTACACCGCACTCGTCGAAGAGGGCTGGCTCACGGCCAGGCCCGGATCCGGCACCCAGGTCGCCGCGCGCGTGCCGTCGCGCAGAGCGGAGGCGTCCCCGCCGACCCCGAGACCTCGGGTCGCGGCCGGGTTGGAACCCGGCGCCGAGGACTACGCCGAGTTCCCGCGGACGCAGTGGCTGGCGGCGGCGCGCCGAGCATTCGCGACCGCGCCGCACAGCACGTACGGCTACGGAGATCCACTCGGGCGGTCGGAGCTGCGCGCAGCACTCGCCGACTACCTCGCTCGCGCACGCGGGGTCCACGCCGATCCGGCGCAGATCGTGATCACCTCGGGCTTCCACCACGGACTGGGGGTGCTCGCACGAGCGCTCGGATCGCACGGCGCCGACACGCTGGCGGTCGAGGCGTACGGACTCGACATCCACCGCGACGCCCTGTCCGACGAAGGACTCGACACCAGGCCCGTCGAGGTCGACGAGGACGGTGCTCAGGTCGGACAGCTGCGCGCCATAACCGGGGCCGCCGCGGTTCTGCTGACACCGGCGCACCAGTTCCCCACCGGCTACGCCCTGTCGGCCGAGCGCCGGGCCGTCGTCGTCGACTGGGCCCGGAGCACGGGCGGGGTGATCCTCGAGGACGACTACGACGGCGAGTTCCGCTACGACCGCAAGCCCGTCGGGGCGCTGCAGGGCCTCGATCCCTACCACGTCGCGTACTTCGGGACGGCCAGCAAGTCCGTCGCGCCGGCGTTGCGACTGGGGTGGGTGGTGGTCCCCGCCTGGCTCCTGCCCGCCGTGGCACGGGCCAAGGGGCGGGTCGACACGGTGAGCGCGCTCGATCAACTGATCTTCGCCGAGTTCCTCTCCTCGGGTGCCTTCGACCGGCACGTCCGCGGCCGGCGGCAGAAGTACCAGCGCCGTCGCGAGGAACTCGTCGAGACGCTCGCGGACGTCGCGCCGAACGTGCACGTCACCGGCATGGCCGCGGGACTGCAGGCCGTCCTCGCGCTCCCCGCCGGCACGGAGGCGCAGGCGGTGCGAGCGGCCGGCCGGCACGGCCTGTCCGTCAGCAGCCTGTCGCAGTTCCGCCACCCCGCCGCGGGCGATCATCCGTCGCGGCGCGATGCGCTGGTCGTGAACTTCTCGAACGTCTCCGACAGCGCATGGCCCGGCGCGTTGCGATCACTGTGCGAAGTGGTCCGAACTATTGCCAGCAAAGTGGACTGAGCATCAGGACCACCTCTCCATAGCGTGGGGACATGACTTCCGTCCGAATTGCGGCATCCCGCGAGACCCCGTCGGGAATGGCGATGGTGGGCGCGGCGGTCGCCTTCATGAGCCTCTACCTGGGCGCCGGGGCGTTGACCCCGCTGCTGGTGACCTACGAGCAGAGCTTCGGCTTCGCGCCCGACATGCTCACGGTGGCCTTCGCCGTCTACGCGGTCGGCTTCCTCCTCGCGACCCTCACCCTGGGGTCCCTGTCCGACCACGTCGGCCGGCGCCCTGTCCTGATCGCCGGCCTGATCGTCCAGCTCCTGTCGAACACCCTGTTCCTCATCGGCACCGACATCGGGTGGGTCATCGCCGGGCGGGTGGTCCAGGGCATCGCCAGCGGCGCCGCCACGTCGGCGTTCACGGCGGCGATCGTCGAGTACGCACCCGACGGCAAGAAGCGGCTCGGCACGATCCTCGCCAGCATCAGCCTTACCGGTGGGCTGGCGCTGGGGTCGCTGCTGGCGGGCCTGGCCATCCAGCTCACCCCGGCAGCCAACACGATCATCTTCAGCGCACTCATCGCGCTCACCGTGCTGGGCGGCGTCACGGTCCTCGCGTCGGGTGAGACCGCGACGCGCAGCCCAGGGGCCGCCCGGTCCCTCATCCCCCGGATCTCCGTTCCCGTCGCGGCGCGGCGCGAGTTCTACGCGTCCGCCCCCGTCGTCGCGGCCGCGTGGATGCTCGCGGGGCTCTCCGGCGGGTTGGCCCCGAACATGGTGCGCAGCGTCTTCCACCTCGACAGCGCGTTCCTGGGCGGGTTCGCCGGATTCATCGCGCCGGCGGTGGCCACCGTCGTCGGACTGCTCTTCGCCAGGGTGCCCTCCGACCGCGCGATGTCGATCGGCATCTACGCCTCCATCGTGGGCGCGGCGGGCATCATCGGCGGCGTCTTCGCCGGGAGCCTGACCGTCATGATCGTGGGGCAGGCGATCGCCGGCGTCGGGTTCGGCTCCGCGTTCACGGCAGCCCTGCAACTGCTGATCCCGCTGGTCGCCGCCCACGAACGCGCCGGGATCGTCGCCGCCGTCTACGTCGTGGCCTACACGGCCTTCGGCCTCCCGATCGTGATCGAAGGTCAGCTGGTCGGGCCGCTGGGCGAGATCCCCGCCGTGGTCGGCTACACCGCCCTCACGATCCTGCTCGCCCTCGTCAGTCTCGTCGCCAGAAAGGCAATCTGATGTCCAGGATCTTCCTCGCCGGAGCAACCGGCGTCATCGGCCGGCGCCTCATCCCGCTCCTCGTCGGCGCGGGCCACACGGTGGCCGGCATGACGCGATCGGCCAGCAAGGCCGAGCAGATCGCCGAGCTCGGCGCACAGCCGGTCGTCGTCGACGTCTTCGACCGCGACACCCTCGTCGCCGCCGTCACCGGGTTCCGGCCCGACATCATCCTCAACGAACTCACCGACCTCCCCGACGACGTGCAGGAGATCGCCGCCTACGGCGCCCTGAACGCCCGCATCCGCACCGAGGGCAACCAGAACATCATCGACGCCGCCCGGGCCGCCGGATCACCGAAGATCCTCGCCCAGACCGTCGCGTGGCAGCTCCCCGACGGCCCCGACGCCCTCGCGGTCGAGCAACTGCAGACCTCCGTGCTCGCGGAGGGCGGGGTGGTGCTCAGCTACGGCCAGTTCTACGGCCCCGGCACGTACAACGAGGACGGCATCCCCGCCGAGCCGCGGGTGCACATCGACCGCGCCGCAGCCCGTACCGTCGAGGTGCTCGACGTCGCGAGCGGCGTCGTCACGATCGTCGACTGAGGTAGCAGCGCTGGCGAGGAGCACGACCATGACGGAACGGACCGAGACCGCGATCCTCGCCGGCGGCTGCTTCTGGGGGATGCAGGACCTAATCCGCAGGCAGCCCGGGATCGTCTCGACGAGGGTCGGCTACACCGGCGGGACCACCCCTGACCCCACCTACCTCGACCACGGCCGCCACGCCGAAGCCATCGAGATCATCTTCGATCCCGCGCAGCTCACCTATCGCGACCTGCTCGAGTTCTTCTTCCAGATCCACGATCCGACGACGATCGAGCGCCAGGGCGGAGACATCGGCCCCAGCTACCGGTCCTCGATCTTCTACACGACCGGCGACCATCGGAGGATCGCCCTGGAGACCATCACGGACATCGACGCCTCGAAGCTCTGGCCGGGCCGGGTCGTCACGGACGTCGTGCCAGCAGGAGAGTTCTGGGAGGCCGAACCCGAGCACCAGGACTACCTCGAGCGAAACCCGCACGGCTACACCTGCCACTACGTCCGGCCCAGCTGGAAGCTGTGGCGCCCGGCCGTCTCGACGTCGGAGTGAAGCGGACCTGCAGTTCAGCGCCGAGGACCTGCCCCGTAGCCGGGAGATCCCTGTTGCATCAGAATGCGCTGCGACGAGTCACTGAACAGACGTCCTGATCCGCGACGGAAGCGGGAGCATGAGCGGGGAGGCATTCGGCCCGTACCGGCTGCTCGCGCGCTTGGGCGCCGGCGGGATGGGTGAGGTGTGGCGCGCCCGTGACGCCCGCACCGACCGCGAGGTGGCGATCAAACGGCTGCACCCCTCGCTCGCCGGCGACCCGAGCTTCGTCGCCGGCTTCCGCCGTGAGGCCGCGCTCGCCGCGAAGCTCAACCACCCAGCGATCGTCCCGATCCACAGCTACGGCGAGATCGACGACCAGCTCTACATCGAGATGCCGCTGCTGGCCGGCACCGACCTGGCCGCGCTGGTCGCCCGCGAGGGCCCGCTCGGTCCCGAACGAGCGATCGAGGTGATCGCCCAGGTCGCAGAGGCGCTCGACACCGCGCACGCGGCGGGGCTGGTGCACCGGGACGTCAAACCGTCGAACGTGATGGTGCAGGCCCGCCGCCGCGGCGACTACGTGCACCTGATCGACTTCGGGATCGCCCGGCAGGCCGACACCGCAACCACCAGCAGCGTCGGGCTGGTCGGCACCTTGACCTACATGGCGCCGGAACGGTTCGACGGCGTCGCCGACCTCCGCAGCGACGTCTACGCGCTCGCCGGAGTGCTGTTCTACGCGCTGACCGGGCAGAAACCGTTCGCACCGCCCGCGGACACCGACCCCGACCTGCTCTTCTACGTCAACGCCCACCTCAACGCGCCACCGCCCCGAGCCTCCGAACACGCCCCTGCGGCGGTCCGGGCGGGGCTGGGCCCGTTGGACGCGGTGATCGCCCGCGGCATGGCCAAGCGGCCGGCCGAGCGCTACCCGAGCGCGGGTGAGCTGGCCACTGCCGCGCACAACGCGCTCCACGTGCGAGCAGGCAGCGGACCGGATCGGTCCGCCACCGTCCCGACACGCGGATTCGTGGCACGGGCCGCCCCGCCGGCCCGTGCACCGTCGGCCGTCCCGCGGATCGTGTCCCCCGTAGCCGACCGGGTCGCGCCGCCGGCCGCGCGCAGTGCGCGCCCGTCCGCACCGCCGGCGCGCCGCCCCGTGGAGGATCGATACCCGCAGGTCGTCGAGCCGCGTCCGGCGCGCCCACCAGCACCACCCTCGCCGGCGCCGGCAGCGGCGCCCCCTGCGTCGCCGGACAGCCGCCGGCGGCGCATGCGCCTGGGCATCGGGGCGCTGGTCCTCACGCTCGCCGTGATCGCAGCGGCCATGGTCTGGGCGAACCTGCCCGGAACGGGGACGGATCCGGCACCGTCGGCCAGCACGGCGGCGGCCCCGATCGTCGAACGCACCCTCACCGGCCACACCAACTGGGTGTTCGGGCTGGCGTCCGCTCAGCTGGACGGGCGCACCGTCGTGATCTCGGGCAGCGGAGACAACTCGGTGCGGGTGTGGGACCCGGCCACCGGGAAACCGGTCGGCTCCCCGTTCACCGGCCACACCGAGCCCGTGTCGGCGGTGACGACCGCGCAGCTGGGCGGGCGCACCGTGGTGATCTCCGGCAGCTGGGACAAGACGGTGCGGGTGTGGGATCTGGCGACCGGGAAACCGGTCGGCTCCCCGTTCACCGGCCACACCGGCGCCCTGTTCGCGGTGACGACCGCGCAGCGGGACAGCCGCACCGTCGTGATCTCCGCCAGCAACGACAGCACCGTGCGGGTGTGGGACCTCGCCACCGGAACGCCCGTCGGGTCGCCGTTCACCGGCCACACCACCGCCGTGGCGGCGGTGGCGACCGCTCAGCTGGGCGGCCGCCCCGTGGTGATCTCCGCCAGCAACGACAAGACCGTGCGGGTGTGGGACCTCGCCACCGGGGCACCCGTCGGCGCCCCGTTCACCGGCCACACCGGTTTCGTGCAGGCGGTGGCCACCGCGCAGCTGGACGGGCGCACCGTCGTGATCTCCGGCGGCGACGACGGGGCGAAGGTGTGGGACCTGGCCACCAGGGCACCGGTCGGCGCCCCGTTCACCGGCCACACCAACAGGGTGGTCGCGGTGACGACCGCGCAGCTCGCCGGGCGCACCGTGGTGATCTCCGGCGCCTGGGACAACACGGTGCGGGTGTGGGACCTCGCCACCGGCGCACCGGTCGGGTCCCCGATCACCGGCCACACCGACTTCGTGTGCGTCGTGGCCACCTTGCAACTGGGCGGGCGCACGGCGATCGTCTCCGGCGGCCGGGACAACACCGTGCGGGTGTGGGACCTGGACACGCGGGCGCGTCCGTGACGTGTCGCGGGCGAGCGACCTACCTGGCGCCGGCGAGCAGCCCGTCCACGATCGCCCGCAGACCTTCCCGGTAGGTGTCCTGGGCGGTGAGCGCGGTCCATCGATCGGTGAGCGCGGTCAGCCGCGGCAGGTGTTCCGCGTCCAGCTCGGCGAAGATGCGGTCCCGGCGGGTCGGACCGGGATCCTGGTGGCGACGGCGGGCCGCGTGGGCGCGGACGAGGATCTCGCCCGCGGTGTAGTACCAGATCGTCCGGTAGGCGTGCACCGACTGCTCGGGGGTCAGCCCGGCGTCGATGCAGGCGTCGATGATCGTTTCGGGATACCACAGCGCCGATGTCGACATCAGCGCGTCGGAGGTGAGGACCTCGGCGATCCAGGAGCATGCGGCGAGGGCGTCGTGCATGGCCGTGCCGACGGCCAGGATGCGGTCGAGCGGGTCCGCGGGGATGGGCGGCCGGGGGATCTGCTCCGCGTAGTCGTCCAGGAGGAGGACCAGGAGGTCCTCCTTGTCCCGCACGTGGCGGTACAGCGCCATGGCGGTGCTGCCGACCTCGCGGGCGAGTCGGCGCATCGTGAGGTCGTCGACACCTTCGGCGTCGATGATCCGCCGGGCCGCGGCGATGATCTCCTCCCGGGTGAGCCGGGGCGGCCGGCCGGTGCGGGCCCGGGGTGCGGCTGGCGGCATGCCGCCCATCATCACCCATCCCCGTGGACCGCCGGTTGACGACACCGACTCCTCGACTTAGTTTGTGTACATGTATAGAAACGACCGGCGCCTCCTCGCGGCCGTCGCCGGCGCCCAGTTCGTCGTCTCCCTGGACATCTCCGTCGTCAACGTCGCCCTCCCGGCCATCCGCGCAGATCTGGGCTTCGGACCCACCGATCTGCAGTGGGTCGTCGACATCTACGCGCTCCTGCTCGGCGGGTTCCTGCTGCTCGGCGGACGACTCGCCGACCTGTACGGGCGACGCCGGCTGTTCCAGCTCGGCCTCGCCCTCTTCGGGCTGTCCTCCCTGGCGGGCGGCCTCGCGCAGACGCCGGGCCAGCTGGTCGTCGCCCGTGCGGTGCAGGGAGTCGCCGCGGCCGCGCTGACCCCGGCCGCGCTGGCCGTGCTGAGCACCGCCTTCCCGACAGGACCGCCGCGCGCACGTGCGCTCGGAGTGTGGGGCGCGGTCGCCGGGCTGGGTGGTGCCGTAGGGGTCGTCGCCGGCGGACTGCTCACCGAGTACGCGGGCTGGCGGGCGGTCATGCTGATCAACCTGCCGATCGTGGCGATCGGGTTGGTCCTCGTCGCCGTCTCCGTGCCCGCGGACCCGACGGGTGCCCGTACCGCCCGCCTGGACGTGCTCGGCGCCGTACTGGCCACCGCCGGGCTCGGGCTGCTCGTGCTCGGCGTCGTCCGCACCCACGAGCTCTCCTGGAGTTCCCCCGTCACCCTGGGCACGCTCGCGGCGGCGGTCGCCCTGCTCGTGGCGTTCGTGCTGGTGGAGCGCAGGACGCGGGAGCCCCTGGTCCGCCTGGGACTGCTCGCCCGGCGCCAGGTGGCTGCGGCGAACGCGTTCGTGTTCCTCCTGTTCGCCGGCCAGTTCGCCGCCTTCTACTTCGTCTCCCTCTACCTCCAGAACGTGCTGCGCCTGGGCGCCGCCGCGACCGGCGCGGCGTTCCTCCCCTTCTCCGCGGGTCTGATCGCCGGCACCGTGGCCGCCACCAGGATGATCGCCCGGCACGACCTTCGGACGGTCCTCGGCATCGGCGGCCTGCTCGCCGCGGCGGGCTTCGGCTGGTTCGGACTCATCAGCCCGACGGGCAGCTTCCTGGCCGACGTCCTCGGCCCCTCCCTCGTCACCAGCGTCGGACTCGGACTGTGCCTCGCACCCTTGGCGGGGGCAGCCACCGCCGGAGCCCCACCCCACGAAGCAGGCATGGCCTCAGGCCTTGTCAGCAGCGCCCGACAGATCGGCGGCTGTCTGGGCCTGGCGGTGCTGACGACGGTCGCTGCCCAGCGGACCGGCACGGCCACCGACGCCATAGCCCTCACCGACGGCTACGCGCTCGGCCTCACGATCGCCGGACTCCTGCTCCTCGCCGCAGTGGCCGTCGCACTCGTCGTTCTGCCCCGCGAACAGCCTGCCCACCTCGTCCAGGAACGGATCAGCCGATGACGATCACCACCCACGACCTCTTCGCTCACTCCCTCCGCCTCGAGGACGGGAAGATCCGGATCGAGGAGAGCGCCAGGAACGGGTGTTGGACACTGGCGGCCTTCCGCGTGACCCACGCCGACGACATCCACCCGACCGCTGGGAGATCCACCCCGACGCCGACGAAGCCGTGTGCGTGCTCACTGGCGCAGTGCGGCTGATCCTGCGAGCGGAACCGGGGGCGGCCGAGCAGGAAACCACCCTTCACAGCGGGACGATCGCCGTCGTTCCGCGCGGGCGGTGGCACCGGTTGGAGTTGCTCGGCCCGAGCGAACTGATGTCGATCACCGTTCGGGAGGGGACGCGGTTGCAGGCGCGGACCGGCACGGACCTTTAACGTGTCCGCATGTCCAAGGAGGCCCGCAGGCAGTGGTTCGCGTCGTACGTGGCCATGCCGAACGTGTTCGCCCCTCCTCACGGCGAGCCCTACACCTGCCCGTGCTGCGGCCATCCAGAGCTCGCCGAGCGCGGTGCGTACGAGATCTGCGACGAGTGCGGATGGGAGGACGACGGGCAGGACGACCACGACAGCGCCGTCCGCCGAGGTGGCCCAAACGGCAGGCAGAGCCTCGACGACGCCCGGCACGCCTACCGCGAGTCCGGCGGTAGCCCGCGACACCATGTCTGTCCGGCGCCACCTGTTTGATCGGCGATGCTGGCCCGCCGCGCCGCGGCCGTCCTCGTGATCTTGACCAGGGCGGACGGAGCAGGACCCCCAGAGAGCAGCCGCGCGCGTCGACAACAACGACATCGCCGTCAGTCCGGTCGACCTCGACCTCGGCACTAGTCTCGACGTGGATCCCATGCGGGAAGCCAGCTGCTCCACCTCAACCGCCCGGCACTTCGTCCGGCGGGAGTCCGCCGCCGAGCATCTGCTCCGCGGCGGCAGCGTGGAATCTCAGCGCGCACGGCCACCGCTCGCCAGGTATTCCGGTGCCACCCTTGGGACAACCTCTACACCGGTCGTGTTCGTCCGGCACGTGTCGATCGAGCAAGCGTCTCACCATATCTGGGTGCCGCGACAGTGCGGCGGCTATCGAGTTCACGCCGGGGCCTCGACCGCTTGAGCACTGGACATGAGCCCCCTCCAGACGTCTGCTCGCGCCGGCTTCCCACCTTGCGACCAGTAGGCGGCGCCCTCGGATTCACTCGGAGCCATGTGATTCAGTGTTATTCATCACATCGCGAGAGTGCAAGCTCGTTCCTTGACTCACGCCAGCAGCACCTCCACGATCGACACTCTGCCGAATCTCATCGGCTCAGAAGGGATCAGCGATGACCTGGATCAAGGTGGCCGGCTCCTGCTCGACCGGCCCGTGCCCGACGGTCTACACAGACCCCGCGACGGGCGCGGTTCGCCTGCAGGGCAACACCGTCACCCCGCACCTGTCGATTCCCGCGACTGAGGGCATGCTCGAGTTCGCTGCGTCGGACTGGCAGAGCCTCATCGAGCAGTACCTGGCACAGTCAACGGGATGATTGCCGCGGACGAGTTCGATGCCCTCTTCGACTCGTTCCGCTCGACGGTGTACCGGTTGGAAGCCCTACCCGCCTACGACGTCGGCGACGTCGGGGCCGAGGCCGAGGCTCTCCGGGCGTTCCACTCCGGCGAACCGCTCCCGGAGCGATCGGTGCACACGCTGCCGTGGCTCGCGCGCGTGGCTCGGAGCAGCGTCGTGGACGGGAAGCGGTGGGCCCGGACGCGCGTCGTCTCCGAGCCGCTCACGGACTACGAGCGATGGGAGATCGGCACCTACGTCGAGGGCCAGGCGGTCGGCGAGCGGGTTCGGATCGCGCAGCGGCGCGATGTCGGGGAGGTCGGGCCTGACTTCTGGCTGTTCGATGCCGACCTGCCCGACCCGGTCGCCGTCGTCATGGACTACGACGCCGCGGGGCGATGGCTGGGCGCGGAGAAGCTCACCGTCCATGCCGCGATCGCCGATCTGATCGCCGTCCGGGACCGCGTCGACGCCGCGGCCGTCAGCCTGAACGAGTTCGTGGCGGGCCGTCGTGGCTGAGCCGTCCAGGCTGCGTAGACGACTCGGCGCCGAACTGCGCGGGGCTCGTACCTTGGCCGGCATCACTCAACGGGACATGGCGAAGCACCTCGGCATCAGCCAGCCAACCATCGTTCGGATCGAGGCCGGCGAGGGTGCGCTCCTTCCTCGCGCAAAGGTCGAGGTCCTCCTCGACTTCTGTCAAGCCAGTGAGGTCACGCGCGACCGCGTGCTCACCCTCACCGAGTCCGCGCATTCGGAGACCTGGCGGTGGGGCGACGCGATCGACGACGCCACGACGCACCTGCAGGGGATCGCCGCTGCCAGCGAGGCCGACGCTGCGCTCATCCGCACCTACTCCATGCAGTGGATGCCGGGCCTGCTGCAGACCGCTGCGTACGCCAGTGCGCTGCTGCCCCAGGTCGACCCGACCGGACGCATGGACCACAGCTCCGCGGTGGCCGCTCGGCTGGAGCGGCAGCAGCGACTGCACGAGCCTGGCCGCCGGTTCGCGTTCCTGGTCGAAGAGGCTGTGCTCAAGTGGATGCCGAGCGCCGGGGTGATGCCCGCGCAGCTCGACCGGCTCATGTCCCTGATGACGCTCGACAACGTCGAGATCGGCCTCCTGCCCTCGTCCCGGGTCGGCGGATCGGGCTGGCACTCCTTCGCACTGCTGGAACTGATCGACGGATCGACCCAGGTCACGACAGAACTGCTGCATGGCGGCCAGGTGGTGACCGAAGAGGACCAGGTTGACCTGTACGTCGCGCTCTGGGAGCAGTTGTGGGCCGCAGCGCTCCACGGCGACGACGCGATCAAGCGGATGCGCTCCGCCTGACGGCGAGGCGACGCTGCCGTTGACGAGCAAATGTCCTGGGCGTCGGGTGGCCCCCGGGGATCGAGCCCGGAGCCCGCGGCCCGGACCGTGGCCGTCAATGTTGGCCAACCCCGCAGTGACCTGCGGTTTCAGGCGCTGAGACTTGGCGTCGTTTGGCGTCGATTCCGGCTGTCTGCCGCTCAATAGTGCTGCCGCGCGGGGAGCGCTCAGATGTTCTATTTCGTACGGCTGGGATGCTGAGAAGATGGCCTCCGCTCCCTCGATCATCGTCATCAACGGCCCGGCCGGAGTCGGGAAGACCACCATCAGTCGCCGACTCGCCGCCAGGTCAAGGAATGGGGTCTGCATCCACGGCGACTCCCTACAGACGTTCATCGTCACCCGTAGCCCTGAGCGTCCGACCGGCATGGCCTACCTCGGTGCGGCAGCTCTGAGCGAGGTCTACCTCAAAGCCGGCTATGAACGGATCGTCGTGGACTTCGTGTTCGAGCGACCCGAGTTGCTGCAGCGATTCCGCGACGCGCTCACTGGCAAGGTCACGGTCGAGGTGTTCACACTTTGGGCGCCACTCGACGTTGTCACTACGCGAGAAGCACGCCGACCAGGCCGTGAGCCACTCGGAGCGCAGGTAGAGCAGTCCTGGCGGTCGATCCGCTCGAATCTGGGATCCCTGGGTCAGACCATCGACGCGAAGGCCTCGCTGGACGATGTCCTATGCGCAATAGAGGCACAGCTACCGGCCTCGTAAGACAACGCACCGACGACCAGAGGTGAGCCTCGAGCGTCATGATGTGGTCGCGTCGATTCCCGAATCACGCTCTGCGCGACTCGTCTGCGGCGTCGGACCCCGTTCCTTGTGTCCGCGCGCGCCGCTGGGTCTCGACCGAATCCAGATCGACAGCCCGCGTCATGGCCGGAACAGTGAGGCCGTGGCACCGGACGTACCTGGTGCAACAGGCCGAAGGCGACGCGCTGGAAGTAACCGACCTCGGCCACCAGCGTGCTGCTTCAGCCGGACGTTGGCTCGATCGGTGAACATCCGGGTACGAGAGCTGCAAGGAGCCGCGTGAAGCTCGACATCCCCGACGAGGTCCGGAGCAAGGTCATCGCCGACGGAAACGCCGCGTGGCTCGACGAGCTGCCCTCGGCCGTGGCGTCATTGGCGCAGGACTGGTCACTGACCATCGGCCCCACGCTGCGCGGCGGCCAGAAGGCGTTCGTCGCCGAGGCGACACTCGCTGACGGGACGGCGGCTGTCCTCAAGGTCGGAGTTCCGGGAACTCGACGCCAGCTCACCTTCGAGGCCACCGCGCTGCGCCTCGCCGACGGCGACGGCTGCGCGAGACTGCTGCGCGACGGCCCCGACCGCGACGCGCTCTTGCTCGAGCGACTCGGGGATGCCCTGTACGACGTCGTGTCTGATGCCGCGACGCGGTACGACGTGATGTGCGACGTCGCTGCCCGGCTCTGGCGTCCGGTCGGCCCAGATGTCGACCTGCCGACGGGCGCCGACAAGGCCCGCGAGTACTCCGACCTGCTGCCGCGGCTGTGGGAGGAGACGGGTCGGGCGTGCTCGGAAGCGACCGTCTCGGACGCTCTCGCGTGCGTGGAGCGTCGCCGCCGCGCCCACGATGACCGACGTGCCGTGCTCGTTCACGGCGACGTCCACGAACTCAACGTGCTCCGGGCCGCGGACGGCACGTTCAAGCTCATCGATCCTGATGGCCTGCGCGCTGAGCCGGCGTGCGACCTCGGCACCATCGTCCGATGCAATCCCGGCACCGGCGACGATCTGCACGCAAGGGCGAGGCGGCTGGCCGCTCGCACTGGTGTGGACACCACGGCGATCTGGGAGTGGGGAACGATCCACCGCGTCGTCAGCGGTCTCTACAGCCGGCAGATCGGGTTCCAACCGTTCGGTGACCGGTTGCTCGCCGAGGCAGATCGACTGACCGGATGAACGGCTGAAGCTCGACGTGCGACGAGGGCCAGACGAGCAGAATGACCCCTGGGTGTTGGGTGGGCCCCCCGGGGATCGAACCCGGAACCCGCGGATTAAAAGTCCGCTGCTCTGCCGATTGAGCTAGAGGCCCCGGCCGCGTGCGTGCGGCCGCTGACAGCCTACGACCACGGTGATCGGGCGTCTTCTTCACTCGGGTGGAGCAACGTGCGGGGGGCGGGGTTGTCACGCCTGGTCAACGCGCCATTCTGACCTCATGCGACGACGCTTGCTGGCTCCTACCGTGCTGGTTCTCGTGGCGGGTCTCACGGCGTGCGGGTCGCCGGCCGCGACCGCTGGGGCCCCGGCTCCGCGGGAGGTCCGCAAGGACGTGCAGTTCGGCTCGCAGGTGAGCACGGGCGCGGTCACGTACGACCCGGCCCTGGTGCCCGTGGGGGCGGGGGCGTTGGTCACGGCGACGACGCGCGACGGCGGCGAGGTGGTGACACTGGCGCTGCGCGGGCTGCGGCCCGACCGGCGGTACGGCGCGCACGCGCACGCGAAGCCGTGCGGCGCGAAGGGGGATGCGGCGGGCCCGCACTTCCAGTTCGACGTCGACCCGGTGCAGCCGAGCGTCGACCCGAAGTACGCCAACTCGAAGAACGAGGTGTGGCTCGACATCGCCACCGACGGCAGCGGTGCCGGTACGGCGACGGCGACGCTGCCGAAAGTGTTCCCGGCCGACCGGCGTCCGCAGTCGGTGATCGTGCACGCGATGCCGACGGCGACGGAGGCGGGCAAGGCCGGCACCGCGGGCGCCCGCGCGGCCTGCGTCGACGTGCCGTTCTGATCCGTTCGACAGGCGTGGACAATGGGTAAGCGTGAGCGAGCTTGCGAGCTCACCATTGGGCACAGCAGTGCCGCGCGAGCGCGGCCGACGAGCGGCAGCGAGGAGGTTGCGTGAGTGCTCCTGCGATCCACAAGCCGTTGCGCATCGGCCCGTACGCGTCGGCGACGCCGGTCGTGCTGGCGCCGATGGCCGGCATCACCAACGCCGGGTTCCGACGGCTGTGTCGCGAGCAGGGTGCCGGGTTCTACGTCTGCGAGATGATCACATCGCGGGGGCTGGTGGAGAAGAACCCGCTGACGTTCCGCATGATCGCGATGGACCCCGACGAGCACCCGCGTTCGATGCAGCTCTACGGCGTCGATCCGGCGACGATCGGGGCTGCGGTGCGGATGGTCGTCGAGCGGGATCTCGCCGACCACGTCGACCTGAACTTCGGCTGCCCCGTCCCGAAGGTGACGCGGCGCGGCGGTGGCGCGGCCCTGCCGTACAAGCGGCGGCTGTTCGAGGCGATCGTGCGGGCCGCGGTCGACAACGCGGGCGACGTGCCCGTCACCGTGAAGATGCGCATCGGCCTCGACGACGAGCGGCACACGTTCCTCGACGCCGGCCGCCGGGCCGCCGACGCCGGGGTGGCGGCTGTGGCGCTGCACGCCCGAACTGCGGCGCAGCGCTACTCGGGCACTGCCGACTGGTCGGCGATCGCCCGGCTGCGCGATGCGCTCCCGGCCGAACTGCCGGTGCTCGGCAACGGCGACATCTTCAGCGCCGCCGACGCGCTGGCGATGGTCGCGGCCACCGGCTGCGACGGCGTGGTCGTCGGCCGCGGTTGCCTGGGCAGGCCGTGGCTGTTCGGCGACCTGGAGGCCGCCTTCGCCGGTCGGGAGCTGCCGGAGCCGCCGAAGCTCGGGCAGGTCAGCGCCACGATGCGCCGGCACGCCGAGCTGCTCATGGAGTACATGGGCGACCACAAGGGCATCCGCGACATGCGCAAGCACATCGCCTGGTACCTGAAGGGCTTCCCGGTCGGCGGCGAGCTGCGCCGCAGCCTGGGCATGGTGGAGAGCCTCGAGCAGCTCGACGAGCTGCTGGCCCAGCTCGATCCCGAGGAGCCGTTCCCTGCCGAGGCCGACGGCCCGCGTGGCCGTCAGGGCTCTCCTGGCCGGGTCGTGCTGCCGGAGCACTGGCTCGACGATCCCGACGATGCGAGCGTGCCGGCCGGTGCAGAGCTGGAGCACTCGGGAGGCTGATCCCCATAAGGGTGTTAACCCTCAAGAGTCACATCAGTCCCGCCGACAACACCTGTAACGGGAGGCAGGGGCAATGGCAGGGACGACGATGCCGAGCGAGGTGACGCGGCCGGGGTCGGCCGGCGCGGCGGCCCGGCTGGCAGAAGCGGCGGACGAGCTGGCCGCCGAAGGCTGCTACGAGCAGGCCTACCAGCACCTGCGCACCGCCGTCAGGCTGCTGACCCCGCTCACCGACGGAGCGGACGAGCTGGATCGGCTGCGCCGCGAGCACGCCGAGGCCCGCGAGCAGAGCCGCCGCGACAGCCTGACCGACAGCTACAACCGCCGCTACCTCGACGAGCACCTCGCCGCGCTGCTCGACGACCGCACCGTCCGCAGCTCGGACGGGGTGTCGGTGGCGTTCGTCGACGCCGACCACTTCAAGCAGGTCAACGACCGCTTCGGGCACCGCTTCGGCGACCGCGTGCTGCAGTGCCTCGTCGACGAGCTCGCGCTTGACCTGCCGGCCGGCGGGTTCTGCGCCCGCTACGGCGGCGAGGAGTTCGCGCTCGTCCTGCCCGGCTGCGACATCGCCGCCGCCGTGCGCACCTGCGAGGCGGCCCGCCACCGCGTCGACACCCACGACTGGGCGGCGCTGGATCCGAGCCTGCGCGTGACGGTCAGCATCGGGGTCGCGCACGGGGTGGGGCCGGTGACCGATGTCGAGCAGCTCGTGGACGCCGCCGACACGCTGCTCTACGCGGCGAAGCACTCCGGCCGCAACGCCGTGGCCTACCGCGACGAGCAGACGGGCCTCGTCCGACTCGCCGGAGCGGCTGCCGCGCGCCGGTCGATCGTCCAGCCGGCCTGACCCCTGATCGTTCCCGCATCGTTCTCGATCCGTAAGCTGGCCGGTGGCCGCGGGGGCGGACCGGGCAGTGCGCGGCGACCCAGGTCCGTCCCGGACGAGGTGCGAATTCGGGAGGTGACGTGGGGGACGGCACGGACCGTGCTCGACGTGACTCCACCGGCGGACCCGGCGGACGGCGTTCTGCCGTCCGCGAGGGGGACGTCGACGACGTACTCGCGCGTCACGGTCTGGTCGGTGGTGGCGCTGGTACCGATCCGGGCGGCCGACGCCGCCGACCCGAACCCGACGACGTGGATCCGCCCGTCTCGGGGGCCAACGGGGCACGGCGTCGACGAGCGGAGCCGGACGACGTCCGGCAAGCCCCGCCGAGCGTCGAGAGCACCGGTGGCCGCCGCCGTCGAGCGGCGCGCGAGGAGGTCGAGCCCGCGGGTAGGGCCCAGCACTCCTGGCCCCCCACGGACGCGGGCGCGACCGGTCGGCGCAGGCGACCGGAACCCGGCGAGGTCCGGCCCGCGATCGAATCCACCGGCGGACGCCGTCGCCGGCCGGAGCCCGACGAACCCCGGTCTGCGATGGACGAGCGCCCACCCACGCGGATCCGACCGGGCGAGGCCACCGGTGGACGCCGCAGGCGACCGGAATCCGACGACGATCCCGAACCTCGCCCGGCGATCGAGGCCACGGGCGGGCGCCGCAGACGCCCCGACACCAACGGCCGGCCGCTGACCGACGAGCCGCGGTCGGCCGTCGAGAGCACCGGTGGCCGGCGACGGCGGCCCGACCCGGACGAGGCCTCCCCGGAGCCCGGCGGTCGCCGCCGGCGCGCGGTCGACGAGAGCGGCGGTCACCGCACTGCCGATCGGGCGGCGCGGCACGCACCGCCCGGCCCGCACGTCGACGACCTCGGCGGGCGCAGCGCGGGCGGCACCGGCAACTTCCTCGACGGGTCCACGGCTCGTGGACGAGCCGCGCTGGAGAGCAGCGGTGCGTTGCAGCGCACGTCGGCGGTGGCGCCGGGGTGGGTGCGCGCCAACGATCGGCAGGAGGGTTCCGAAGCTCCCTCACGTCTGTCCGGCCGCACCGATCGGGACACCGCCCCCACGACGAAGGTGCCCGCTGTCGTTCGCAGCAACGGGCGTCGTGCCGCGTTCGCCGACCAGGCCACCACAGCACTGCCGGCCCGCCGCCGGGAGCGACCGGGACCCGATCGGCCGATGGACGGGCCACCCCGCAACGGCAGAAGCCGCGTGCAGTCGCCCGAGCCGCTCGACGAGGAACCTGACGGCTGGGTCGAACCGGCCGATGCTGCCGCTGAGGCGCGCGCGCGTGAGGACGGCGCGCAGCGCGTCGCGCGGATCGACGAGACGCTGACCCGCCTGACCGCGGCGCATGCCGGGTTGGAGCTGGCCAGCGATCGCGACGACGACGAAGACGACGACCTGCCGCCCCGCCCGCGCCTGACCCCGCTGCGGTTGATCTGTCTGCTGCTCGCCGTGGTGGTGCTCGGCGCAGCCGGCGGCGGTTACGCGACCCGGTTCTGGCTGGAGCGGGTCGTGCCGACGGTGGCGGCGTTGGATGCCAAGTCCAACGCGGTCGCCGACGCCGCCGCGCAGAAGGGCGCCACGAACGTCCTGGTCGTCGCGGGCGAACGCGAGACGATCCCCGGCACCGGCGCCCGGGACGCCACGACGTTCGCGATCGCCCACGTGCCGGCCGGCGGCGGTGACGTGACGGTGCTGTCCTTGCCCGCCGAGCTGGAGATCAACCGGCCGCCGTGCGAACGGTTCGATCCGATCTCCCGCGAGTACGCGACCCAACCGGTGCCCGCCGAGGCCCGCACGCAGCTCGCGTCGGCGCTGGCGGTCGGCGGCCCCCGCTGCGTGACCCGGGTCGTCAAGGAGCTCACCGGACTCTCGGTGACGTCGTACGTCGGGGTCGATCTGGACGAGCTGGCGCGGCTGGTGGACACGGTGGGCGGGGTCGGGGTGTGCCTGACCCGCCCGGTGGTCGACGGCGCGTTGGGGCCGATCGCCCCACAGACCGGCAGCCAGCAGTTGGGGGGCGAGCACACCCTGGACTACCTGCGGGCCGCAGAGGTCGTCGGGGAGCCGGCGTCCGGCGCCGGGCGCGTGGAGCGCCAGCAGGGCGTACTGGCCGCGGCGCTCGCACCGCTGCTGTCCACCACCGGGCTGCTCAACGTCGGTCGGCTCGTCGCAGCCCGCTCGGTGCTGGGCCGCACGCTGACCGTCGACGGCCTCGATCTCGACCAGGTGCACGCCACGGCCCGGTCGCTGCACAAGCTCGACGCCGACGGCGTCCGGTTCATGCCGGCACCCACCATGACCGGACCGTCCGGTGGCGGGTCGGTCGTGCTGCGCGACGCGGAGGCGGCCGAGCTGTTCTCCGCCGTGCGCACCGACAAGCCGTTGCCGGCGGTATCCGGTGCCGCCACGGCCGCCGGTCCGCAGCCGGGCGACGTGCCCATCCAGGTGCTCAACGCGTCGGACCGGTCGGGCCTCGCGAACCAGATCGCCGACACTCTCAAGCAGCTCGGGTTCGGTGTCGGCGAGACCGGAAATGCGACGCAACGCACCGCGCAGACGATCATCCGCTACTCCCCCGACCGCGAGGCCGCGGCGAAGTTGCTGGCCGGCAGCGTGCCGTCGGCGACGACGGTGCCGGACCCGGGCAGCACCGGAGTGCTCCAGCTCGTGCTCGGCCGCTCGTTCGACGACGTCGTCCGGCCGCCGACCAGCGCGGTCCCCGCGGCGGACGCCCCGCAGGCCGCGACCGGCAGCTCGCAGTGCAGCTGAGCTGAACCCGGCCTGAGCAGGGCCGGAACCCCGACGGGTCGAGCAGGGTTCACCCGTGGTTCACCCGCAACAGCGCGAATCGCCCGTCCGGCCCATTAGGCTCGCGACATGCGTGACGCCTACCTGGAACAGCTCGACGGCCTGGCCGAGATCCTCTCGGTGATGTGCGGTCAGGTCGCCGACGCCCTCGAGAAGGCCACGAGAGCACTGCTCGAAGCTGATCTTCAGCTCGCCGAAGAGGTCATCACCGGCGACACGCTCGTCGACGAGACCCGCTCCACCGCCGAGGAGCGGGCGTTCGCCCTCCTCGCCCTGCAGGCCCCCGTCGCCACCGACCTGCGGATCGTGGTGTCCGCGATCCACGGCGCCGGCGACATCGAGCGGATGGGCGACCTCGCGCTGCACGTCGCGCAGGCCGCGCGCCGCCGCCACCCGCAGCCCGTCCTGCCGCCCGAGGTGGCGCCGTACTTCGCCGAGATGGGCCGGATCGGCGTCGACCTGGCCCGCAAGGCCGGGGAGATGGTGCGCACCCGTGATCTCGCGGCGGCCACCGCCATGGAGGCCGAGGACGACGCGATGGACGACCTGCACCGGCACCTGTTCACGGTGCTGATGGACCACAGCTGGCCCCACGGCGTGGGCCCGGCGGTCGACATCACGCTGCTCGGCCGGTTCTACGAGCGCTACGCCGACCACGCCGTCGCCGTTGCGCGCCGCATCGTGTTCATCGTGACCGGGCAGATGCCCGGGCCGCTCATGGTCTGACCGCCATGGCCACGGTGCCGCTGGACGAGCGGCGCACCGAGATCGCCGAGCTGCTCGAGCGGATGTGCACGGCAGCCGGCACCGCCCTGCGCACGGCGACCGTCGCGCTGCGCGAGGACCGCCCCCGCCTCGCCGAGCGCGTGCTCACCGGCGACGTCGAGATCGACGAGCTCCGTGCCGAGGTCGAACGCCGATCCCTCACGGCGATGGCGCTGAACGCGCCGGTCGCGGGCGACCTGCGCACCCTCGTCGCGGCGATCCGCTGCGCCGCCGACATCGAGCGGATGGGCGATCTCGCCACGCACATCGCCCGCACCGTGCAGCGCGGCCGCCCCGTGCCCGACGCGGCCCGCGCCATCTTCGTGCAGATGGGCGAGCTGGGCGCCGAGATGGCCGACCGCGCCGCCGAGGTGGCTCGCACCCGCAACGTGCTGCAGGCGCTGGAGCTCGACCGCACCGACGACGTCGTCGACAGCTACCTGCGCGACGTCTTCGAGCTCACCCTCGACCCGGCGTGGAACCACGGCGTCGAAGCGGCCGTCGACGTCACCCTGCTCGCGCGCTACTACGAGCGCTTCGCCGACCACGCCGTCGCGGTGGCGAAGCAGGTCGTCTACATGGTCACGGGGCAGGACGTCGTGCAGGTGGCGGCGGAGCTGGGCGGCTGATCCCGTCCGTCGATCGGGATCTGTCCGAGCTCGTCGGGGTATGCCCCTGAAATACGACCGCTAGCGCGCAACTCTCTGCCGCGGCCAGATGCACGGCATCGACCTACCTCAATTCTTTCCCAAGTAGACAAGACGAGCCTCGCGTGTCCACTACCGTGAACACGCAAGACAACCCCTTCGGTATTCGAGAGGCTCACCCATGGCTGGTTCGGCGCAGACCTGGATCAAGCGCAGCGCAGTGGTCGCCACAATGGCGATCGCCACAACTCTTGGACTCATGGGCACAGCAGAGGCAACGACCCAGGTCTACGCCGAATCTCCCGGCGGATGCCAGTTCACCGCCTACACCTACGCGATCGGCGGAGGTCTCCACGGCTTCACGACGTTGTGGGGCATCCGCACTCACCAGGCCCACATGAAGATGCGGCCAGGCTGCAGCATCAAGGGTTACGTCGTCTTCGAGGCGCGCGACATCAATGGCAAGCCGGCAACCTCCGAGACCTTGAGGCTGGACCAGAATCCGGCGCTCTACGACCCCGGGTTCATCACCACGTACGGACGACAGAATCTAGAGGTTCGACCGACCACCATCTCACTCCAGGTCTGCGACACCACGTGCGGCAAGCCGGTCGTGGGCAGGTCCGCCAGTCGGTGACATCAACGAGAAGGCCCGCCCCGAATCGAAATTCGGGCGGGCCTTCTTGTTCGTTGCGCCTATCCGAAGCGGCCGCTGATGTAGTCCTCGGTCGCCTTCTCGTTGGGCGTGGAGAAGATCTTCTCGGTGTCACCGATCTCCACCAGCCGGCCCGGCTCCCCGGTGGCGCGGAGGTTGAAGAACGCAGTCTGGTCGCTCACCCGCGCAGCCTGCTGCATGTTGTGGGTGACGATGACGATGGTGAAGTCCTTCTTGAGCTGCGCGATGAGGTCCTCGATCGCGAGCGTGGAGATGGGGTCGAGGGCCGAGCAGGGCTCGTCCATCAGCAGCACCTCCGGCTGCACCGCGATGGCTCGCGCAATACACAGCCGCTGCTGCTGGCCGCCTGAGAGACCGCCACCGGGCTTGCTGAGCCGGTCCTTGACCTCGGTCCAGAGGTTGGCGCCACGAAGGGATCGTTCGCAGACGTCGTCGAGTTCCTTCTTGTTCTTGACGCCCTGGAGTCGCAGCCCGGCCACCACGTTGTCGCGGATCGACATGGTGGGGAACGGGTTGGGCCGCTGGAACACCATGCCGATGGTGCGGCGAACGCTCACCGGGTCGACGGTCGAGCCGTAGATGTTCTCTCCGTCGAGCAGCACCTCGCCGTCGACGCGGGCCCCCGGGATCACCTCGTGCATGCGGTTGAGCGTGCGCAGCACGGTCGACTTACCGCAGCCCGACGGGCCGATGAACGCGGTGACGCTGTTCGGCGAGACGTTGAGGCTCACACCGTCGACGGCGTGGAAGGCCCCGTAGTAGATGTCCACGTCCTTGAGATCCAGGCGCTTGGCCACGATGTCGTCCTACTTGGTCTTGGGTGCCGTGACGCGCGACAGAACCGCCGCGATCAGCTGGAACACGGTGATGATGAGGATCAGGGTCACGGCCGCGCCCCAGATGCGGTCCATGCCCGCGTCGGTCGGATTGCTGCGCTCCACGGTCATGAGCAGGGGCAGCGACGCCATGTTGCCCTCGAAGAGGTTGAAGTTGATGAACGGCGCGTACGCCACCAGGATCAGCACGGGCGCGGTCTCACCCATGATCCGGGCCAGCGCGAGCGCCACACCGGTCAAGATCCCCGAGAGCGCCGTCGGAATGACGATCTTCACGATCGTCTTCCACTTCGGCACACCCAGCGCGTACGACGCCTCACGAAGGTCGTCGGGGACGATGCGCAGCATCTCCTCCGACGAACGGACGACGACCGGCACCATCAGCAGCACCAGCGCCAACGACACGGCGAACGCGCTGCGGTCGAACCCCAAGATCGCGATCCACACGGCGTAGATGAACAGCGCCGCCACGATCGAGGGCACCCCGGTGAGGATGTCGATCATGAACGTGGTGGCCCGGGCCAGCCTGGTCTTCGCCCCGTACTCGACGAGGTAGATCGCCACCATGATGCCCAGCGGAGTTGCGACCAGCCCCGCCACAAGGCCCTGCACCAGGGTCCCGTAGATCGCGTGGTACGCGCCACCGCCCTGCTGGCGGCCGAGGAGGCCGTTCAGAGACTGGGTCCACCAGCCGGGCCGAAGGACGACCGACAGGCCGTAGTCGATCACGGTGTAGAGGACCCAGACCAGCGGCACCAGCGCGATCAGGAACGACAACGTCACCAGGGAGGTGGCGATCCCGTTCTTGATCTTGCGGGCACTGCTGATGCCGCTGAACGTCGGTCCGGTCGCCGGCTTGTGCAGGTCCAGTGCTGACGTCGTCACGCCTTGGCCCCCGATCGCGAGACGATGTAGCGGGCCAGCGCATTCACCGCGAAGGTCAGGACGAACAGCACCAGACCCGCCGCGATGTAGGCGCCCGCCGACAAGTTGTTGTTCAGTTCGGCGAATGCCAGCGCGATCTTCGACGCGAACGTGGCGCCGCCGTCGAAGAGGCTGCCCGAGAAGTTGGACTGCACGCCGGCAAGGATGATCGTGAGAGCGATCGTCTCGCCGAGCGCGCGGCCGAGACCCAGCATCGAGGCGCTGATGTAGCCGGACTGCCCGAAGGGCAGCACGGTGGTGCGCACGACCTCCCACTTGGTGGCGCCGAGGGCGAGCGCCGCCTCGATCTGAGAACGCGGTGTCCGGTCGAACACCTCTCGCGAGATCGAGGAGATGATCGGCAAGATCATCACCGCCAGGACGATGCCCGCAGTGAACACCGTTGCCCCGTCGCGTGCGTTCCCCGGCGCGAACAGGAAGAACCATCCGAGGTAGTTCTGGAGGCCCTGGGCGAACGGTTGGATCACCGGCGCGAGGACCAGCAGGCCCCACAGGCCGAAGATGATCGACGGGACGGCCGCGAGGAGATCGACCAGGTACGAGAACGGCTTCGCCACCCTCGGAGGGGCGTACTGGGTGAGGAACAGCGCGATCCCCAGCCCGATCGGCATCGCCAGCAGCAGCGCGAACACCGAAACCTCGATGGTCACCAGCAGCAGGTCGAGGATGCCGAAGTGCAGGTTCGCGGGATCGTCGGTGACGAACTCGCGGCCGATGAGGAAGTTGTCCTTGTCGGCCAGCACTGACGGGATCGCCTGGATCAGCAGGAAGATGCCGATGGCGCCGATCAGAGTGACGATGAAGACACCGGAGCCTGTGGCGAGACCGCGGAAGATGCGGTCGCCGCGCTGGGTGAATGTTGCGCCGGCCGTCTCCGGGGGTGCCGGTTCTGGCTCCGTGCCCGGGTCCGGCATGAGGACGTCACCCTCCGGAACGGTCGCAGTCGCGGGAAAGCCCCGCTCGACGCCGGAGTCGGCGTCGGCGGGGCCTCCCGTCACGGGTCGGTCGGTCAAGCGAACCTCCGTGCGAGATCTGGCGTGGAGCGTACTCAGGAGATCGCGTTGATGGCGGTGGTCAGCTTCGACTGGAACGACGCCGGGAGCGGCGCGTAGCCGGCGTCGGCGAGGCTGGCCTGACCGGTAGTCGCGGCGGTCGTGAGGAACGCCTTGACGGCCTTGGCGGTGTCGGCGTCGTAGCCCTTCGAGCAGACGATCTCGTAGGTCGCGAGGATCAGCGGGTAGGAGCCCGCGGCCGGTGCGCCGTAGACGCCCTTGAGGTCGATGACCAGGTCGTTGCCGGTGCCGGTGACCTTCGCGCCCTCGATGGCCTTGCCCACGTTCGCGGTGTTCAGCTCGACCGCGCCGCTGCCGCTGTCGATCTTCGCGATCGAGAGCTTCGCGTCCTGCGCGAAGGAGAGCTCGACGTAGGAGATGGCGCCCTCGGTGGCGGCGGTGGCCTGGGCGACACCCGCCGACTTCTCCGCGCCCGAGCCCACGCCACCGGCGAACTTCTTGCCGGCGCCCTGCGTCCACGCACCCTTCGAGGCGGCGGTCAGGTACTGCTGGACGTTGTCGGTGGTGCCCGACTCGTCGGAGCGGTAGACGACCTTGACCGGCTCGGCCGGCAGGGTCTTGCCCGGGTTGAGCGCGGCGATGGCCGGGTCGTTCCAGGTGGTGATGCCACCGTTGAACAGCTTGGCCGCGACCTCACCGTTGAGGGTCAGGTCGGTGACACCGTTGACCTTGTAGGTGAGCGCGACCGGCCCGAACACCAGCGGGAGGTTCCACGCCGGGTTGCCCTGGCAGCGCTTCGCAGCCGCGTCGACCTCGCCCTTGTCCTTCGACAGCGCCGAGTCCGAACCGCCGAAGTCGACGAGTCCGGCGTTGAACTGCTTCACGCCCGCGCCCGACCCGGTGGGGTTGTAGGCGACGTTGCTGCCTGCGCACGCGGCCTGGTAGGCCTGGATGAACGCGTCGATGGCGTTCTTCTGCGCCGAGGATCCCTCGGCCGTCAGGTTCTTCTTGCCGGTGCAGTCGACCGCAGAGGAACCGCCGGCGGCGGGTGCCCCCGCGCCGCCGCCGGCGGGAGTCGGGTCACTGCCGCAGCCGGCGACGAGGAGCGCGCCCGCAGCCAGGAAAGCGACGACAGCGCCGTGCCGCTGGAGTTTCACTGGAAAGTTCCTCCGACGAGTGTTCGTTGCGGCTCGGGGTGGGCCGCTCGCCGGAAACGGTAGGTAAGCACGATGGACGTGCCCCGCCGACCAGATGAACGCAGCATGAACACGTTCGCGGGAACGGTGTGCCGCACCACACCCGCGAGTCGATGTGACCTCGCCGTGACCAGCGGCTATGAGGTTCGTCCCATCCCGTTCGTGGTTGCTAACGCGTGAACCGGGCGCTCATCGGGAGTACGAGACGTCCGTTTCGGTGTGCCGGAAGCCCAGGTCGGCGTACACGCGGATCGCGGCCGAGTTGTCCGATTCGACGTAGAGCAGCACCTCGCCGAGTCCGCGGTCGCGCAGGTGCGCGAGGCCCGCGAGGGTGAGCGCCGAGCCCAGGTGCATGCCACGGGCCGACGGGTCCACCCCGAGCACGTAGACCTCGCCGATCGGCGGCGTCTCGTCGTGGTGCACCTTCGTCCAGTGGTAGCCGAGCAAGGTGCCCTCGGCGTTCACCGCGAGCAGGAACCCGGCCGCGTCGAACCACGGCTCCGCCTCGCGCAGCAGCACCTGCTCGACGTCCCAGCCGCCCTGCTCCGGGTGCCAGTCGAACGCCGCGTTGTTGACCCGGAGGAACTCCGACTCGTCGCGGCCGACGACGAACGCGCGCAGCGTGACGCCGGCCGGCAGCACCGGCTCGAACACGTCGGTCGCCGCGAGCGGACGCCGCATCCGCCACAGCTCGCGGGTGCGGGCGAAGCCGTGGCGCGCCGCCAGCACCGCTGCCGCTGGGTGGTCGCCGTGCGCCCAGACACGCAGCACGCCCTCGGTCCGCTCCAGCAGGGCCGCGACGATCCGGCCGCCGATGCCGCGGCGGCGCGCATCGGGGTGCACGGTGAACTCCGCACTGCGGCTGCCGTCGTCGGCGACGGGATCGAGGTGCGCGAACCCGACCAACTCGCCGTCCTCGACGACCTGCAGGTTGTCGCCTTCCACGAGGTGCAGCAGCACGTTCTCGCCGATCGGCACGTCCCCGTCGGCCTTGGTGGCGGCGGCGATCAGGGCACGGACGGCAGCAGCATCGGCGGGAAGATCCCAGGACAGCTCGGACATGGCCTCGACACTACGGGTGTTGCAGGAAAGCCACTTTCATGCCGACCGGCGGCGTGGAAGTGGCTTTCCTGCGACACCCACGCTCTCAATGACGCGCTAGCCGCGATCCGCCGACGAAGGAAGAGGAGGGCGCAGAGAGCAGCGCTCGATCGGACTCCTCGTCGGCGTCGTCCTCGTCGAGGACGCTGGTGGCCGCGATGCCGAGCTGGCCGCGGGCCGGCCGGACGAACTTGTAGCCGACGTTGCGCACGGTGCCGATCATCTGCTCGTGCTCGGTGCCGAGCTTGGCGCGCAGCCGCCGCACGTGCACGTCGACGGTGCGGGTGCCGCCGAAGAAGTCGTAGCCCCAGACCTCCTGCAGCAGCTGCGCGCGGGTGAAGACCCGGCCGGCGTGCTGGGCAAGGTACTTGAGCAGCTCGAACTCCTTGTAGGTGAGCTCGAGCAGACGACCGCGCAGCCGGGCCGCGTAGGTGGCCTCGTCGATGACGAGCTCGCCGAGCACCAGCGCGCCACCGTCAGCGCCGCCGTCAGCGCCGGCGCGGGACTTCAGCAGGCGCAGGCGCGCGTCCACCTCGGCCGGGCCGGTGCCGGGCAGGAGGATCTCGTCGACCACCCATTCCCCCGACACGGCGACGAGTCCGCCCTCGGTGAGCACCGCGACCACGGGCACGTCGGTGCCGGTGCTGCCGAGCAGCCGGCAGAGGCTGCGGGCGGCCACCAGGTCGGTGCGCGCGTCGACGAGCACCGCGTCGTGCGGCCCCGCGTCGAGCAACGCAGCGACCTCGGGCGCAGCGGTACGGACACCATGCGGTAGCAACGCGAGTGCAGGGAGCACGGATCCAGGTTCTGGATCCGCGGTCAGCAGCAGGAGTTCCACGACGTGCCTCCTCTCACCGGATTTCCGGGCGGCGGGCGACGTTGACTCACCGTTTACACCGCGTGATCCGGTTTTCACACCACCACACGGATCGGAGCAGGATAACCGGGTTCACCCCATTCAGCGAAGCGCGCTTGGCCACACATCTGATGACTGGCGACCCGGACGACCGAGCGTCCGGCGCCCACCTCTACGGTCGACGACGACGTAGAGCGCAATCGGAGGTCCGTGTGAGGCGCGTGATCATCGTGCTGGTGGTGCTGGTCGGCCTGTTCGTGGCCGCCGACTTCGGTGCCGCAGCGCTCGCCGAGTCGGCGGTGTCGCGCCAGATGCGGCAGCAGGTCGGCCTGGTCGACGACCCGAGCGTGCGGATCAACGGCTTCCCGTTCCTCACCCAGGCGATCTCCGGCCGCTACGGCAGCGTCGACGTGGTGGCGCAGCACATCAAGGTGTCGGACCTGCAGGACCTGTCGGTGCAGGCGCAGCTGCGCGACGTCGACGCGCCGCTGTCGATGGTGCTGGGTTCCGGCCCGAAGACACTGAAGGTCGGACAGGCAGAGGGCTCGGTGCGGATCGCGGCGAAGGACGTCGAGCGGATCCTCAACCGCAACGGCTCGCTGGCGATCGACGACCTGCGCATCGACACCGTCGACCTGCCGGGGTTGAAGGCGGCGGCGAAGGAGAGCGGCGACACATCGCTGACCTCGATCGACCCCGACCGCGCTGCCCGGCTCACCGGCTCCACGACGCTGCCGCTGCTCGGGAAGAACGATGTGTCGGTGATCGCGCAGCTCGCGCTGGAGGACGGCAAGGCCCGGTTGGTGGTGCGCGACGTCCGGTTCGGCGGCAAGGCGCTGCCGGCGTCGGTGCAGCGCAGCGTCTCCCAGATGTTCGCCGTCACCGTCGATCCGGGTTCGCTGCCGCTGAAGGTCACACCGACCGAGCTGACCGCGGTGGACGGCACACTGCAGATCAGTGGCACCGCCAGCGACCTCACGCTCGGCGGCAGCAGCACCACCGCAGGCTGAGCACTCGAGCGGAATGCGCCGGGCAGCAACCGGCGTTGGTAGCTGCGTGAGCTTCTGGGGCGCAGTCGCGCTGGGCGCGGCCCTGCTCGTCACGCTGGCCGTGGCGCTGTTGCTGCGCGCCCGTGACGGGCACGTGCGGGCGGGTGCCGGTGGCTCCGGCGGCTGGGCGCTCGCCGAGCACGCCCCCAGCGGACCCGATCGGGTGCTTCTGCTGCAGCTGTCCTCGCCCGTGTGCACGCCGTGCCGCCAGACCGCGGCCGTGCTGACCGAGCTGACCGACCAGACCCCAGGGCTCGTGCACGTCGAGCTGGACGTGGCCGACCGCCCCGACGTGGCCAGGGAACTGGGCGTCATGCGCACCCCGACGGTGGTGGCGTTCGACCGCGACGGCGCCGAGCTGCTGCGCGTCTCCGGAGTCCCGCGCACGGGCGACCTGCTCGCCGGAGTAGGTCCGGCCTTGTCCGCCTGAGACCGTGGGGGTCCCGTCACATGGACGATTCCTCCCGCAAACCGGGATCGTCGGTTACCCTGACCCACGTGAACTGGCCGCTGACCCGTCGTCGCGCAGTTGATCTGTGCCGCGTCGGCAGCTGCCTGTGTCGACACTCCTGAGCCTCCCGCCCGCGCTGCCTGTCAGGTCCGCGCATGCATCGGTTCCTCTCTCAGGAGCACACTCATGTCCACTCCCACGGCGGCTGACCGGCCGGTCGATCCACGCGGCGTCCGCTTCGCGGCCGCCGTCACGACGGTCGTGCTGGCGCTGGTGCTGCTGTCCGGCAGCGGTTGGCTGCTGGCGGCACAGGGCGTCGTGTTCGCGCTCGGCGCCTTCGTCGGGCTGCAGTTCGCGCCCTACTCGGTGCTGTACCGCCTGCTCGTCGCGCCGCGGCTGAGCCCACCCACCGAACGCGAGGAAGCCGCCCCGGTGCGGTTCTCCCAGCTCGTCGGTTTCGCCTTCGCCCTCGTCGGCACGGTCGGCTACCTGACCGGGCTGACCGCTCTCGGCATCGTGGCCACCGCGTTCGCGCTGGTCGCGGCCCTGCTCAACGCAGCCATCGGCTTCTGCCTCGGCTGCGAGATGTACGCACTGATCCAACGACTCCGTTCACCGAAGCCTGGCAACAACAACGAGGGAGCCACCGCATGAGCCGCCCGGACGTCCTGGTCACAGCAGACTGGGCCGAGAAGAACCTCGGCTCCGAGGGCATCGTGTTCCTCGAGGTCGACGAAGACACCACCGCGTACGACGGCGGGCACCTCCCCGGTGCCGTGAAGATCAACTGGACGACCGAGCTGCAGGACCAGGTCCGGCGCGACATCGCCGACAAGGCCCAGTTCGAGGCGCTGCTCTCGGCCAAGGGCGTGTCCAGCGACGACACCGTCGTCCTCTACGGCGGCAACAACAACTGGTTCGCCGCCTACGCCTACTGGCAGTTCAAGCTCTACGGCCACGCCGACGTCAAGCTGCTCGACGGCGGGCGCAAGAAGTGGGAGCTCGACGGCCGCACGCTGACCACCGAGGTGGCCGAGCGCACCCCCGCCACCTACACGGCCAAGGAGGCCGACAACTCGATCCGCGCGTTCCGCGACGAGGTCGTCGAGGCCATCGGCAACAAGAACCTCGTCGACGTCCGCTCGCCCGACGAGTTCTCCGGCAAGATCCTGGCGCCGGCCCACCTGCCGCAGGAGCAGTCGCAGCGTCCCGGCCACGTGCCGTCGGCGATCAACATCCCGTGGAGCAAGGCGGCCAACGAGGACGGCACGTTCAAGTCCGACGAGGAGCTCAAGGAGCTCTACGGCGAGCAGGGCTTCGACGACTCGAAGTCCACCATCGCCTACTGCCGCATCGGTGAGCGCTCCAGCCACACCTGGGTGGTGCTGCACGAGCTGCTCGGCTACGGCGACGTGAAGAACTACGACGGCAGCTGGACCGAGTACGGCTCGCTCATCGGCGTGCCGATCGAGACGGGGAGTGGCTCCTGATGTGCGCTGCACCTGACCAGGGCGTTGCCCTGCCCCCGAACACCGACCTGACCAAGGAGACCGTCCTCGCCGGACGCGTCGTCGCCGACGGCCAGCCCGTGGCGGGCGCGTTCGTGCGCCTGCTCGACGGCACCGGCGAGTTCACCGCCGAGGTCGTCTCGTCGGCGTCGGGCGACTACCGGTTCTTCGCCGCGCCCGGCACCTGGACGGTGCGGGCGCTGTCGCGGTCGGGTAACGGCCAGGCCGAGCTCACCCCGACCGGGCCGGGCCTGTACCAGGCGGAGGTCGCCGTCGCCTGATCGTCAGCCTGCGCGGTAGGGCAGCACCAGGGTGTCCTGGTGGGCGCCCCAGCGCAGGTCGAACGTCCAGCAACCGGGGCCGGGCACGTCGATCGTCGACGGGCCCGGCCCTCGTTGCAGCGTGGTGGTGACGGTGGCCGAGCCGAGCCGAGCCGTGATCGTCAGTGGCTCGGGGCCGCGGTCACGAGCCACCCAGAGGATCTTGTTGTTCTGGCCTGCCCGCGGCGGTGCGGCAAGATCCGGCCACAGGATCGCGACGATCTCGCCGCGCTCCCCCACCACGAAGGGCATGACGGGCTCGGGATCGGTGAACCCGCCGCGGGCCCAGTCCGGCAGCACCTTCGCCGGTACCGCCGCCGGACAGATCGGCGCCGCCGCGAACAGCGACCGCCCAGCCTGCGGGTGCACCCCCGTCCAGATGGCGGCGGCGAGCACCGCGACGGCGGCGACCGTGCCGGCGATCTGCGCGATCCGCACGCGACGGGCGCGGCGCCGGCCGGCATCGACGATCGCCTCGACCGGGGCGGCCCCAGGGTCGGGGCCGGCGGCCGTCGCCAGCAGGTCTCGCAGGTCGTCCTCGATCATCGGCGTTCCTCCTCGGGCCGCGGCATCAGCTCGGCGAGCGCGGGATCGGCCGCCAGGCGAGCCAGTGCCCGCGCGGTGCGGCTCTTCACAGTGCCTTCGGCCACGCCCAGCACCGCAGCGGTGCGGCGCTCGGACAGGTCGGCGAAGAACCGAAGCACGACCACCTGCCGGTGCGCCGTACCCAGCCGGTGCAGGGCCGCGGCGACGGCCGCGCGCACGACGACCGCGTCCTCCGGCCCGGCACCGATCCCCTCCGGCGGGCTCGACCACGGCACCTCGCCCCGCCACCGCCGCCGGCGGCGCCGGGCGATCCCGTTGACCAGCACCCGGTAGGCGTAGGCCTCGGGATCGTCGGCAACGACGACCCGCGACCACGCCGCCAGGCAGCGGATCAGCGCGTCCTGGGCGGCGTCCTCCGCGTCGGCCGGCGGGCAGCCGAGCAGGCGGGCGGCCCGGACCAGCGGGCCGAATCTGGCGGCCACGAACTCCCCCTGCTGCACACCTGACATGAGTGCCTGGGCGTCCGGTTCGGTTCCCTCAACGTCCGGCGAGCGCGGCGATCGGGGTGCCCGTCCGCACCCCGTCACCCAGTGCCGCCCACGGCACCGGCACGCCCTTCGCCGCCAGTGCCTGCGCCACGTGCGGGACCTCGTTGTGCGGCTGCGCGACCAGCCCGTCCCGCGTGACCGTGTACGGCGCGTCGGGGCCGGACGAGTCGTAGGCGTTGCCGCAGTAGTCGGTGCCGGCGAGCCCCGGATCCAGGCCCTTGCGGCACGCGTCCACGAACGCGGCGCGGCCCTGCGGGGTGAGGACGTCGTCGAGCGGGATCTCCTGGCCGGTCGCCAGGTCGATCACGAACGTCTGCAGGGTCTGGTCCGGGTACGCCCCACCCGGCACGTACCGGGAGACCATGTAGGTGGCGGACAGCACGCCGTGCTCGTTCAGCGTCGTCTCGCGGTAGCCACCGCTGACGGACACGCTCTCCTCACAGTCCGCCGGCTGCGGAGTGAGGTCGAGAGCGGCATTGGCGGTGGCGATCGCGTCGTCGGTGAGGCCGGAGACCGTGAGCCATGTGACGTCGTAGTCGCAGGTCGCGGCGCCGTTCGTCAGTTGCTGCTTGGCCGCGGCCGGGGCGACCGCGGCGCTCTGAGCCGACGGCGGGGCCGCCGGGGCGGGTGCGGTGCAGGCGGTGAGCGCGACCAGCGCGCCGAGGAGCAGGACGCAGCGACCGTTCATGGGTTCCCCCAGCGTTCTCGACGTTCCCCATTGTCGGGGTGACGCCGACAGCCGTCCGGCGGTTGGGGCACCTGTCCGCATCGACTCGATAACATCGGGTGCATGTCCGAGGTCGACCTGATGACCGACCGCGCCCACTCCGCTCGGATCTACGACTACCTCCTCGGCGGCAAGACGCACTACCAGGCTGATCGCGACGCAGGTGACGGGCTGCTGGCCGTGATGCCCTCGCTGGGCTCCACGGCCCGCGTGCAGCGGGCGTTCATGCACCGCACCAGCCGCGTCATCGCCGCGGAGGAAGGCGTCGACCAGTTCCTCGACGTCGGCACCGGCATCCCGACCGAGCCCAACCTGCACCAGATCGTGCACGCGACGCGACCCGAGTCCCATGTCGTCTACGTCGACAACGACCCGATCGTGCTGGCCCACGCCGCCGCATTGATGACCGGTACCGGTCCGATCTCGTACGTGCTCGCCGACGCCCGCGACCCCGACGCGATCCTGGCCGCGCCCCAGCTGCGCGAGCAGCTCGACCTCGCCCGGGCGGTCTCGGTGTCGGTGATCGGCATCCTGCACTTCCTCGACGACGACACCGCGGACCACCTGCTCCGCACGCTCATCGACAGGTCGGCGCCCGGGTCGTACTTGACGATCACGCACGCTACCTACGACGACGACGACGCCGGCGAGGTGCGCCGGACCACCGAGATCTACGCGAAGGCCGGGATCTCCGGGTGGGCGCGCACCCGTGCGCAGGTGCAGCACCTGCTGCGCGGGCTGGAGATCCTGGAACCCGGGATCGTGGCGGCGCCGCTGTGGCGCCCGGACCCGACCCCGTTCCACAGCGAGCCGGACCGCACGCTGTGGGCGGCGGTGGCCCGCAAGCCGCTCGGTTAAGGAGCCACCGGGCGGGCGCGCAGTTCGCCGACCGCGACGACGTCGGAATGCCGCAGCTGGGCGCCGCGGCGGGTCTCGACCCGGCCGTTGACCTGCACCGCACCGTCCTCCACGAGCTGACGGGCGTGCCCGCCGTCCTCGGCCAGCCCGGCCAGCTTGAGGAACTGGCCCAGCCGGATCGGCTCCTCGGCGAGCGGGACGTCCTGGATCGGTGGTCTCGACACGCCCCCATCATCGTCGCAACGCTCGTCCAGTGCGGCAGCGGTGCACGGGCATCGTTAGGGTGCCGACGTGCAGTGGATGTACACCGGCCTGTTGATCCTCGCCGGCGCCGGCACGGTGGCCTACATCGGCTTCCTGCTGCGTCGGCTGTTCACTCTCGAACCAGCCGGCCCGCCGGCCGGGGAGGAGCCGCAGACATGACGGACCCGGAGAGCTCGCCCACCACCCCGCCGTCGAACGCCGCGTCGGACGCGCCCCAGCGCAACCGGCCCCGCTTCGAGGACCTCCCCGTGCCGGACGACACGGCCAACCTGCGCGAGGGACCGAGCCTGCACGATGCCTGCCTGGGCCTGTTGCCGCTGGTGGGCGTGTGGCGGGGCGCGGGCGAGGCCGTCTACCCGACGATCGAAGGGCCGTACACGTTCGGCCAGCAGATCGTGTTCGCCCATGACGGGCGCCCGTTCCTGTCGTACGAGTCGCGGTCGTGGCTCATCGGCCCCGACGGCGAGATCGTGCGCGCGGCGGCCCGTGAGTCGGGGTTCTGGCGGCCACAGGCGAACGGCGAGCTCGAGGTGCTGATCCTGCACGCCACCGGCATCGCCGAGGTCTTCTACGGCAAGGCCCGCAACCTCACCTCGTGGGAGATCCACACCGACGCGGTGGTGCGCACCGCGACGGCGAAGGACGTCACGGCGTCGCAACGCCTGTACGGCATCGTCGAGGGCGGCGACCTCGCCTACGTCGACGAGCGGGCCATGGAAGGACAGGAGCTGCAGCCGCACCTCTCCGCGCGGCTGAGCCGGATCGCGGGGTAGCTCGCCGCCCCCTCAGCCCCGGCCGGCGATACCGCTGTGCAGGAGCGTGGTGAGCAGCTCGATCGCCTCTTCGTCGGACGGCGGGGGACCGCTGCCGTCCCCGCCGGCGGCGAGCCACGTCCAGGCGAACTGGTCGATGAGCGCGTTCATGGCGGAGACGACGAGCCGTGGGGCGCCGGGCAGGTTCTGCACGGTCACGAGGTGCGCCTGCATGTGCAGGCCGTCCTCGCGGGTGAGCTCCTGGAGCCAGCTCCGCAGCGCAGGATCGGCCTGGGTGGCCTCCCGCAGCGCCACCATCACCGGCAGGTTCCGCCGGTAGAAGTGCCAGTAGGCGGCCACGTGGAAGCGCACCGCGGCCCGATCGGTGAAGTCCATGCTGTGCTCGGGATCGAGGACCGCCTCGTCGCCCTCGGCGAGCAGGTCGGCCAGCAGGGCCCGTAGCAGCGCTTCCTTGCTCGGGAAGTGGTTGTAGAACGAGCCGGCGGCGCGCCCGGCGGCCGCCGTGATGTCGGTGATCTTCGTGCCGACCCAGCCCCGCTCGGCGAACACGCGCTTGGCGGCGGCCTTCAGCGCGGCCTCGGTCTCGGCGGCGCGCTCCTTGCGGCTGGTGGTCACGCGGAACTCCCCTCTTGACGGCAGACCGTACCTGCTTCATTCTGAACGCAGATTCACTGAATCTCAATTCACTGAATGGAGCATCACCGTGAACGTCCTCATCGCCGGAGCCGGCCCCACCGGCCTCACCCTCGCCATCGAGCTCGCCCGTCGCGGCATCGACGCCCGCGTCGTCGACCAGGCCGAGCACGCCTTCATCGGATCCCGCGGCGACGGCCTGCAGCCACGCACGTTGGAGGTCTTCGAGGACCTCGGCGTGCTCGACGCCGTGCTCGACGCCGGCGAGCTCCACCGGCCGATCCGCGGCTACGCCGGTCACGCCGTCGTCTTCGAAGGGCGCATGGCGCCCGTCATGGAGCCGCGCCCGGACGTGCCGTACCCGAACGGCTGGGTGCTCGGCCAGTCGCGCACCGAGGGGATCCTGCGGGCCCGGCTGGCCGACCTGGGCGGGACGGTCGAGTTCGGCACCGCTCTCACCGCCTTCACCCAGGACGCCGAGGGCGTGTCGGCCACCCTCACCTCGGCGGCCGGCGCGGAGACCGTGCGCGCGGACTACCTCGTGGGTGCCGACGGCGGCCGCAGCACCGTGCGCAAGACGCTCGGCATCCCGTTCGAGGGCGTCACCGACGAGTCCATCCGCATGCTGCTCGGCGACGTCTCGGCCGACGCGCTGGACCGCGAGCACATCCACTTCCTGGGCTCGATGGCCGACCCGCGGGCCGGGATCATGCTGAGCCCGCTGCCGGGCACCGACCAGTTCCAGTTCGGCGCCGGACTCGACGGGGAGCCGACCCTGGAAGGCCTCCAGGCCCTCGTCGACCGCGTCTCCGGGCGCACCGACATCCGGTTGCGCAACCTCACGTGGAGCACCGTGTGGCGGCCGAACGTGCGCCTGGCCACCCGCTTCCGGGAGGGCCGGGTGTTCCTCGCGGGCGACGCCGCGCACGTCCACCCGCCGACGGGTGGGCAGGGACTCAACACCGGCGTGCAGGACGCGTACAACCTCGGGTGGAAGCTCGCCGACGGAGATCCCGCACTGCTCGACACCTACGAGACCGAGCGCCGTCGGGTCGCCCAGGAGGTGCTGGAGCTCTCCACGCGGATCATGCGCAAGCACACCGAGGGCGCGGCGGACGCGCACGAGCGCGGCACCGAGGTCAGCCAGCTCGGGCTCACCTACCGCACCGCACCGGTGTCGGCCGGTCCCGTGGCAGCCGGAGACCGCGCGCCGGACGCGCCCCTGCGGGCCGCCGACGGGCAGCCGGTGCGGCTGTTCGAGCTGTTCCGCGGCCCGCACCCGACCACGCTGGCGTTCGGGGGGCCCGCCCCGGCCGGGCCGCACTCGTGGACGATCATGCCGGTCGGGGAGGCGGTTCCCGGCGCGCTGGTCGACGTCGACGGGCACGCCCACCGGGCGTACGGGGCCTCGGCGGGCACGATTGTGCAGATCCGGCCGGACGGGTACGTCGGAGCGTTCGACCGGGCGCTCGCGGCCCACCGCTGAGGCAGACGGCTCAGCGGGCCAACAGGTTGCGGATCTCGGCAGCAGGCAGCCCGGCCAGCGCGGCCAGCTGCTCGGGCTGCAGCCCGGCCGCGGCGAGCCGCGAGAGGTGCACGCCGAGCACGTCGCGCTCGTGTGTCACCGCCGCGGTGAGGCGCGACAGCTGGGCCGAGCTGGCCTCCAGGGCAGCCGCTGCTCCGACGGTGCGCACGGGATCGTCGAGCAGGACGGCGAGGAGCCGGTCCCTCGCGTCGCCGCGCGGCGTCGGGCGGTTGGTGAGGGCACGGTTGAGCGCGGCGGCGAGGGGCGTGCCGGATCCTGCGGTGTCGGGGATCGGCGGTGCGTCCGGTGTCGACGGGGCCGGCGGGGCCTTCGCAGTCGCGGGCCCAGGGGTCGGCCCAGGGGTCGGGACGGCCGGTCGGTCCGGCGCGGGGCCACCGCCTGCGTCAGGCCCGTCGGACTGTCCGGCATCCGCGTCGTCAGGCGGACGGGGCAGCATGCTGGTGGCGACGGCGTCCGCGACGGTGCGCCGGACCGCGGCCCGACGCCGGGCCCGGCGACGGACGACGTCGACGATCGCCAGAGCGATCAGGATGATCAGGACGGCGGCGCCGACACCGGACGCGACCAGCACATCCGTCGACGGGGGCCATGGCATGAGCAGGCAGCGTAGTCAGCCGTGATGACTCAGCGCGATCGGGATCACCCGGAGCGTGACGAACGGGCTTCGGCCTCAGCAGCCTGCTGCCCCTTCTCGCCCCGTTCGTTGTCGGGACGGACCGCGGCGACCCGGACCGTGGCCTCCACAGCCGGCCGTTCCTCACGCCCGTTGGGGCGGGGGGATTCGGCCGCCGGCTGCTCCTCGCGGCGGGGCGCACCCTTGCCGCGGCTCTCGTTCGTGACCCGCACCATCGTGGTGGGCGCGGCATCGGGGTCCTGATTCGCCTGCTCGGCCTTGCCGTTCCCGTTCCCGTTGCCGTTGCCGTTGCGCGTCGATCCGTTGGAGGCGGGCTTGGGCGCGGCCGGCTTCGGGGCGGCGGGCTTGGGCGCCGTCGGTTTGGGTGCAGCGGGTTTGGGCGCGGTGGGTTTCGGCGCGGCAGGCGGTTCGTCGGGCACCGTGGGCCCTGCGGCGGTGACGCTGGGATCGGGCTGCGGCGGCGCCGGAGACACCTGTTGCGGGCCGGTGACCGCCTGGCGCGCCACCGGCGACGGTGCGCCCGGCCGCGGCTTCGGCGACGGGCGCGGCTTGCCGTCGCGACGAGCCTGCGCCGGCGCCGGGCTGCCGCCCTCGCGCACGACTGGGGCCATCTTCGCGGTGGGGGCGCTGAGCATGGTCTCCAGCTGGCCCCGCAACCGGTTCAGCTCGGTGACCATGATCTCGCGCTGACGGGCCAGGTCGGCCACCTCGGCGCGGGCGGCCTGCAGCTCCGAACGCGCACTGGCGTGCGCCTTCTTGCGGATCTCCGCGGCTTCTTCCTCCGCGGACTGGAGGATGCTCTGCATGCGATCGGTGAAGGAGCCGACGACGTCGGGACCGTCACCGGGGCGCGCCCGTGGGCGCGGCGCGGCGCGACCGTTCGGGTCGGAGGCCGGGATGCCTGCCGCAGCGGGCGCGACGATGGGCAGCGGCTGGCTGCGGGCTAGCTCGAGATCGGCCCGCATCCGACCGATGATGCGCTGCATGCGCGCGACGTGTTCGTCGACCTGCCGGCGGTCGTAACCGCGGAGGACGACGTCGAACCGCGGCGCGCCGGAGCCGCCACCGTCGTTCGTCATCGACTGCCCTCCATGATCGCGGAAACCGGCCGCCCGCTGAGCATACCGATCGTCGTCGTGTTCGCATGGTTCCGGTGCGGGCCTACCATCTGGATGTGGACACCTCGCTGCGCTCGACCCTCCGGGAACGCGGGCTGCGGATGACCGCGCAACGCCAGCTCGTCCTCGACGCCGTCCGCGAGCTGGGGCACTCCACACCCGAGCAGATCTGTGCCCGGGTGCAGGAGTCCGCGCCGGTCAACATCACCACCATCTACCGCACCCTCGATCTCCTGGAGAAACTCGGCCTCGTCCGGCACACCCACCTGGGGCACGGGGCACCGACGTACTCGGAGCAGGAACATCAGCACGTCCACCTCGTCTGCCACGCGTGCGGGGAGGTCTCGGAGGTCCCTGCAGAGCTGCTGGACGGATTGGCGGAGCACCTGCGCGCCGCCTCCGGGTTCGATCTCGACGCGACGCACGTCGCCCTGTCCGGCACGTGCCGCGACTGCCGACCGGAGGAGCACCAGACCTCATGACGTTGCCCGAACACGATCTCGACGACGCCGTGCCGGCCCACCGCGGCGACCCCCTCGCCGAGCAGCGGGCGATGGCGCGCTCGGCGGCGGTCGTGGATCGCAGCCACCGGGGTGTGATCCTCGTCTCCGGTCCCGAGCGGCTGTCCTGGCTGCACCTGCTGCTCACCCAGCACGTCGCGGAGCTGCCCGCCGACACCGGCACGGAGGCGCTGGTGCTCGACATCAACGGTCGGGTGCTGCATCACATGGTGGTGGCGCACTTCGGCGACACCGTCGCGCTCGTCACTGAGGCCGCCGACCTCCCGGAGCTGCTCGACTACCTGCAGAAGATGGTGTTCTGGGCGAAGATCGAGCTGCGGGACGCCTCTGCCGAGCTGGCCGTCCTGGACGTGGTGGGGCCCACCACGGCCGCGGTGCTGGCCGCGGCCGGTCTGCCCGTGCCGCAGCGCCCGCTCGACGCAGCCGCGCTCCCTGACGGCGGGTTCGTGCTCCGCATGCCGTGGCCGCGGCCCGACGCCGCGGAGATCGTGGTTCCCCGCACCGAGGCACAGGCGTGGCTGACCCGCCTGGCCGACGCGGGGGCCCGCCCGGCCGGCACGGTCGCGTTCGAGGCGATGCGGGTGGAGTCCGGGCAGTCCCGGCTGCACCTCGACACCGACGACCGCACCATCCCGCACGAGGTGGGCTGGATCGGCTCCGCGGTGCACCTCACGAAGGGCTGCTACCGCGGGCAGGAGACGGTGGCCAGGGTGGCGAACCTCGGCCGGCCGCCGCGGATGCGGGTGCTGCTGCTGCTCGACGCCGGCGACGAGCAGCTGCCCGTGGCCGGCGACCCGGTGCTGCGCGACGGTCGCCCGGTCGGGCGGGTGGGCACGGTCGTGATCCATCACGAGCTGGGTCCCGTCGCATCGGCGCTGGTCAAGCGCAACACCCCGGCCGACGCCGAGCTGGTGGCCGGCGAGGGCGAACGGGCCGCCCCGGCCCGGATCGACCCCGACT
This sequence comes from uncultured Actinomycetota bacterium, assembly GCA_963727745.1. Lineage (GTDB taxonomy): Bacteria > Actinomycetota > Actinomycetes > Mycobacteriales > Pseudonocardiaceae > Pseudonocardia. The sequence goes on along the minus strand of CAVSHL010000013.1, from coordinate 76,506 downwards.
CGCTCCCCGTCGAAACCGGCGCCGTCCCTCCCGGTCGGGCCGCCCAGATCCGCGGCGGGTTGCGCTGACGGTTCCGTACAGCACGGCGGAGGCGTGGCCGGCACGTCGAGCCGGTTCATCGGACGACCTCTCCCCCGCGCGGCCGCATCCACGGTGACGTCACTGCCGCCACAGCCGTGACGAGCACCGCCGGACCGGCCACGATGACCAGCGGCGTCGAGCCCTTCACCAGCGCCAGCCCGACAACCAGCACGGCGTGCCCGATCGCAGGCACCATCAGGAGCACGTAGGCCCACCGTGCGCCGAGGGCTGAGCCGACCACCCCGCCCCACGCGAGCACCGCCGGCACGATGACGAGCAGGAACAGCGCCATCCCGAGCGTCCGGGCCAGCTCACGCCCCACTGCGCTGTCACCGGCGTCCGAGCCGCCCAGCCACGCCGCGGCGACGATCCCGAGCCCGGTCAGTCCGACGGCGTAGAACAGCCCCGGGGCGAATCCGAGCACGCGGCGCGAGCCGGCGCTCATCGGGTCACCTCCGGGAGCGCAGCCGAAGGCGATCCACCGCCGGTGGTCTTCGCCGTCATCGGACCGGGCCCAGCAGGCGGGAGATCGCTCTGCCTGCGCCGAAGAAGATCCCGGCGAACGCGAGGACGGTGGCGGCGCCGAGCAGGGTGCAGCCCGGGCCGGTGGCCCAGCGGAGGCTCGAGACGGCCAGCGCCGGGGTGCCCAGCGCGACGAGCACGACGAACGCCGTCGCGATCAGGTGCCCCACGGCCGAGCGGGCACTGGTGGGCTGTGCGGTGCTGGTCATGTCGATCCTCCGGGTCGGTGTCACCGGGGATGAGTCGCGGCCGCGTCGATCGGTTGGGCTTCCCACTCAATGAGACATAATTCCCGAGGAACGAGACGTCGGCGTACCGTCCCGGAGCATGGCCGCACCGGATCGCTACCGCTGGGTCGTGCTCGCCGTCGGCGCCGCGGCGCAGGGGACGACGGCCGCGTACTTCATGGGACTGGCCGCGGTGACCCCCGCGCTGCGCGCCCACTACGACCTGGACCTCGCCGGGGTCGGGGCACTCCTCGGCGCGATCTCGGCGGGCCTGGTCGCGACGATGATCGCGTGGGGCGGGGCCGCCGACCGGTTCGGCGAACGCGGGGTCATGACCGTCGGGCTGCTCGGCTCCGCCGCCGCTCTCGGCGCCGCGGCAGCCGTCCCCGGCCCGGTGGCCGCCGGCCTGCTGCTCGCGGCCGCCGGCGCGAGCGGCGCCAGCGTCAACGCGGCGAGCGGACGGGCGGTGCTCACGTGGTTCCCCACCGAGCGCCGCGGTTTCGCGATGGCGGTGCGGCAGACCGCGGTCCCCGTCGGGGCGGCGGTCGCCGCCGTCGCGCTACCGGGTCTCTCCACCTCCGCCGGCATCCCCGGGGTCTTCCTCGCGCTGAGCGCGGCCTGCGTGGTGATGGCGATCGCCGTCGCGATCTGGGTGACCGAGCCACCCGACCGCCCGGCCCGGTCCGCCACACCCCGCACCGGCTTCCGCACCGTGCTGGGCGACCGTCGGCTGCAGCGGCTGTCGCTGGCCGGGTTCGCGCTGGTCGTCCCGCAGTACCTGGGTGTGACGTTCCTCGTCGAGGTGCTGCACGAGGGCGCCGGCCTCCCGCTCGCGGTCGCCGGCGCGCTGCTCGCCGGCACGCAGGTGCTGAGCGCTGCCGGCCGGATCGGCGCCGGGGCCTGGTCGGACCGGGTCGGCAGCCGGTTGGGCCCGCTGCGGATCGTCGCCGTGGCCGTCGCGGTCGGGTTCGGGGTGGCTGCGGCCCTCGAACCAGGTCCGGCGCCGCTGCTCGCAGCCGTGCTCGTGCCGGCCGTCGCAGTGGCAGCGTGCTGGAACGGGCTGGTGTTCACCGCAGCGGGTGAGCTGGCACCGCCCGGCCGCGCGGCCACGGCCATGGCGGTCTCCAACACCGCCAACTTCCTGTCCGCGGCAGTGACGCCCGTGGTCGGCGGCGCCATCGCGCAGGTCGCCGGCTGGCTGGCCATGCTCGCGGTGGGCGCGGCGGCCGCGGTGCTCGCCCGGATCGCACTCCGAGGTCTCGACCCTCAGGACGACCGCTCGCGCGCGATGACCCCGGCCCAGAACTCCTGAAGCGCTTGGTAGGCCTCGGCCGCCGGTTCGGCCTCGCCGTCGGCCAGCGCGTCCAGGGCGGCCGCCACCTGCTCGGCCGACCGGTCCTCGGCGAGCTCCTCCTCGGTCAGCACGGTGGCGACGCCGCCGTAGTCCAGCTCCACCACCGCGTCGTCATCGAACCGCTCGAGCCAGTTGCCCGTCTCGGCCAGCACCTCGGCCGGCCCGTCGCCGGCCAGCGACTCACCGACGGTCTCCCGGACCACCGTCTCGGCCAGACCGACGCGCTCGCGGGCATCGGCCATCGACACCTGCCACCACACCCGTCGCGGATCGTCCTGCACCTGCCGAGCCTCCTGCTCGACGAGCGCGAACCACGGCAGCGGCACCGACCAGCCGGCGGACACGACGTGCGCCGCCCCGTCGCCGAGCTCGGCGATCGCCGACTCGGCGAGCCGCCGGGCCGTGCGCACCGGCAGCGGCAGTGCGGCCGTCGCGAGCAGCGGCATCGACGACTCTAGGAACGCGACGAGCGCGGCGCCGGCCCGCGGCCGCACGTCCAGAGGGCAGATCCGCTGCACACCGTCCGTGCCGGAGGTGACGAGCACGTCGAGCCGGGTCTCCGGCAGCACCCGCTCCCGCAGCACGGCCCGCATCCCGAGCTCCCGTTCCAGCAGGCCGGCCGAGGTCGGCGGGACGGGGCCGCGCTCGAGCGCCTCGCGCACCGCAGCACCCGTCGCACCCTGGAATACCCGCAGGGGCTCGTAGACCCGCAGGTAGGACAGGATCGGCACCGGCACGGTCGCCGATCGTGCCAGCAACCACCCATCACCCGATCGGCGCGTGTGCGAATCCACGCGCGGCAGTGGGCGATGCCGCGTCGCACATCCGGGCATCAGCAAGGTACGGTGGTGACAGGACACTGATGAGATGAATGGGGCCGCCGACCAGTTCCGGCCGCCCCTTCCCTGTGTAAGGGGGACCAGCCATGGGGCGCGGACGAGCCAAGGCCAAGCAGACGAAGGTGGCCCGCGAGCTCAAGTACAGCTCCCCCACCATGGACCTTGACGCGCTAGCGCGCGAGCTCGGCGGTGGGACGGTGCTCCACCAGGAGGACGACGGGAACGAGATCAACGACCCGTACGCCCCTGACGACTACGACGAGGACGACCGCCGCCGCTAACTGCGGTCGGTCTTCTTCCTGCACCATTCCGCGACGGCCGCGGTGTGCCGCCGATGACGCATGCGCGCATGCGTCTTTCGATGAACCCGGAAGTGATCCAAGTCTCACCCGCTGGTGACACGGCCGGGCTCGTTGATTCGATTACCCGCATGTGAACGGAGCGTCAACACTGACGTCTCGTCAATCGTCCGGGAGGTGGCAGATGATCAATATCGCCGTGTCGTCGCGGTCGCTCGCCGCTGCTCGGGCGGTCGACCCCAACGTCAATGCCGCCGCGGTGCACGCCGCGGTGCAGGCTGCTCTCGCCGAGCACCTGCGGCAGGCCGGGTTGCGGCCGGAACCGCAGCCCCGGCCGTCGAGCTGATGCGCGGCCAGCCGGCAGCTGGAAGCGCGCTCAGCCCACCACCAGCCGCAGCCGCTGCGGCGCCAGCCCGATCGTCACGTGGCTGCCGCGCACTGCGGTGAGCCGGTCGGCCTCGCCGCCGTCGGAGAACACCACCAGCGCGTCGGAGCCGACCACCAGCTCCAGCCGTTCACCGGCGCCGAGCCGGCCGGCCACCAGCTCCACGCCGGTGAACGGCGACGGCCAGGCCTCGCGGACGAACCAGGCCAGCGCCGGCTCGTCCGGCACCGGTAGCCGAGGTGCGCCCGGAGTGCGGGCGAGCGAGGCGCACCAGCCGGTCGCCCCGGTGCCGGTACCGACGACGACCCCGCTGCTGCTCTGCACCTCGCCGCGGCCGTCGGGCAGGCGCAGGCGGTAGCGGGCGGACTGGTGCCCGCGGTCGCCGACGAACACCTCGTTGAGCCCGCGCAGGGTCTGCCCGTCGTCGAGCTGCGCCATGACCGTGCAGCGATCCTGGACCGCCGCCGTACCGGCCGCCACCGCGGCCAGGGCCGCCGGCAGCTGTGCCGCGGTCAGGCGGCACAGAACGGCCGGCCCCGCCGGATCGATGCCCAGCACCGGCTGCCCGTCGAGGTACTTGGCGACGTTCGCCACCAGCCCGTCCGGGCCGACCGCCACCACCACGTCACCGTCGGCGAACGGGAAGGCGGCCAACTCGGAGCGATCGGCCCGGCCGGTCCGCCAGCCGGACGGCACCGCGGCGGCAACGGCATCCAGCGTCCGGGTCCATGCCACGTCCTGCGCGCGCAGCCGCCGCAGCTCGTCCGGGTCGCGACCACGGAGGAAGAACTCCACCGCACCCGGCGTGCCGTGCCTGTCGAGCAGCTCGCGGTAGGGGCTGGGCCGGGTGACGACGACCAGCCGCGGATCGAGCGTCACGAGCGCAGCCGTTCCAGCAGCCCCGTCACCACGTCCGGGGTGATCGTGAGCTGGCCGATCTCGGGCAGCTTGCCGGCCAGTTCCCGAGCGGCCAGCAGCGCCAACGTGGCGGACGGCAGATCGCGCAGGGCCTCCATCCGGGCCGTCTCGGCGGCGGCCTGGGCCCGACCGAGTTCCTCCACACCGGCCGCGCGGGCCGTGCTGAGCGCGCGGTCGCGCGCCGCGTTGGAGCGGGCCTCCAGCTCCCCGCGCTGGGCCTCGGCCTGCGCGGCGACCAGCGCCGCGGCCGCCTCGGTCTCGGCGCGGCGCCGGGCGTTGGCGCCGCGCTGCTCGACCAGCTGCTCCTCGCGGCGCGCCAGCTCGATCTTGCTCTGCAGCTCGTTCTCGGCGATCGCGCGTTCCCGCTCGACGGCATCCGCCCGGCGCTGGTAGGTGGCGCGATCGGCACGAGCCTGCGCCGCCTCCCGCGTCGGTGTGGCCAGCGCCCGTTCCAACTCGGGGGTGGGGCGCACGTCGAGCACGCGCACCCCGGCGACCTGCACGCCGAGCTCGGCGAGCCGGCTGTCGTCGGCCAGCCGCTCGGTGACGGCGCGTTCGATCGGGTCCGGGCCGGCGGCCATTGCCCCGTCCAGGGTCTGGCGCGCCAGACTGGCCAGCGCCGGCTGCTGGGCCAGCTCGCCGAGCAAGGTGGCCAGCGCGTCGAGGGGCGCGCCGCGCCACCGCCCCGTGCGCGGCTCGATGCCGAAGTCGAGCCGGGTCGCGGCCAGCTCGGGTTCGGCGATGCGGTACGTGATGCCCAGCGGCACGGACAGCTCGGCGTGGTCGGCGGTGCGGGCGTGGCAGACCAGCGACAGGTCGCGGTCGTCGATGGGCACCTCGGACACGACCGCGGTGCGGGCACGGAACCAGAACGAGACGCCGATGCCGGCATGCCGGACGCCGCCGCCGGACGCGTGCCGGATCCAGGCCGTCGGGGCACCGCGCAGGTGGTGCAGGAACAAGGTGCGGGTGATGTCGGCCATCGGGCGCTCCCCAGGAATCGGCACGGTATATCGTCATGGCGACGATAACACACTTTAACGTCAGGATGACGATAATGCGGGGCAACCTGTTCGCCGTGGCCGTCGACCTCGTGGTGCTCACCGTGCGCGCCGGTCGGCTGGCCAGCCTGCTCGTCCGCCGCGGCATCCCGCCGTTCGAGGGCCGACTCGCGCTGCCCGGCGGCTTCGTCCTCCCGCACGAGGACCTGCTCGACGCCGCCACCCGCGAGCTCGTCGAGGAGACCGGGTTGGCGCTGACCGGGCACCACCTCGAACAGCTCGCCAGCTACGCCGCTCCCGACCGCGATCCCCGCGGACGCGTGCTCTCGGTCGGGCACCTGGCGCTCGTGCCCGACCTGCCCGAACCCCAGGCGGGCTCCGATGCCGCCGCGAGCGCCTGGCACCCGGTCGCGGACGTGGCCGATCTGGCGTTCGACCACGAGACGATCCTCGCCGCCGGCGTCGAGCGCGCTCGCGCGAAGCTCGAGTACACAACCCTCGCCGCGGCGTTCTGCCCGCCCGAGTTCACCGTCGCGCAGCTGCGCGGGATCTACGAGGCCGTGTGGGGCGTCGAGATCGACCCCCGCAACTTCCAGCGCAAGGTCACCAGCACTCCCGGTTTCCTGATCCCCACCGAGCAGCGGGTCAGCAGCGGCCGCGGCCGCCCCGCGCAGCTGTTCCGGCGCGGCGAGGCGACCTCACTGCACCCGCCCATGCTGCGCGGCGACAACTGACCTCACACACCCTGTGTGGTCCGCACACATGCTGCAACGTGTGTGACGACCGCACTCGGTGTGTGACGTCAAAACCTGGGGTGCTCGCCCACCAGCCGGACGCGCGAACCCGGGGTGCCGTCGGACTCTCCGGTGGAGCGGCGAACCTCGCCCAGCACCCACGCCGGGACGTGCCGGGCGGTGAGCACGGCCAGGGCGCGGTCGACGTCGTCGGCGGGCAGCACGGCGACCATGCCGACGCCCATGTTGAACGTCTTCTCCATCTCGACGCGGTCGACGCGACCGCGGGAGGCGATGAGCTTGAACACCGGTGCGGGGGTCCACGAGTTGCGCTCGACGACGGCCTCGAGCCCGGTGGGCAGCACGCGTTCCAGGTTGCGGGCCAGGCCGCCGCCCGTGATGTGCGAGAACGTGCGGACGCTCGTCTCCGCGGTGAGGGTCAGGCAGTCCTTGGCGTAGATGCGGGTGGGCACGAGCAGTTCCTCGCCGAGGGTGTGCTCGAACTCCTCCACCTGCCCGCCGAGCGGCATCCGGGCGATGTCGAGCAGCACGTGCCGGGCCAGCGAGTAGCCGTTGGAGTGCAGGCCGGACGAGCCCATCCCCACGAGCACGTCGCCGGGGCGCACGTTCTCGGGCCGCAGCATCTGCCCGGCCTCGACGATGCCGACCCCGGTGGCGGAGACGTCGTAGCCGCCGGTCTCCATGAGCCCGGGGTGCTCGGCGGTCTCGCCGCCCAGCAGCGCGCAGCCGGCCTGCTGGCAGCCCTCGGCGATGCCCTTGACGATGGCCGCGATCTGCTCGGGCACGACCTTGCCGACGGCGACGTAGTCCTGCAGGAACAGCGGCTCCGCGCCGCACACCACCAGGTCGTCGACGACCATGGCGACGAGGTCAAGCCCGATCGTGTCGTGCTTGTCCATGGCCTGCGCGATCGCGACCTTGGTGCCCACGCCGTCGGTCGACGCGGCCAGTACGGGCTCGGTGTATTTGCCGAGCTTCAGCGCGAACAGCCCGGCGAACCCGCCGATGCCGCCGAGCACCTCGGGGCGGGTCGCCTTCTGCGCGTACGGCCGCAGCGCGTCGACGGCACGTTCACCGGCGTCGATGTCGACCCCGGCGGAGGCATAGCTCACCCCGGGGCCTTCCGGCGTGGTCGGCGACATGACGGGTAGTACTCCTAGCGTGTGGGGAGCAGGTCACGGACGGCGCAGCGCGTCCGCCGCACCGTAACCGACGGAGAGCGGGCCGGGATCCCCGGACGCTGCCCCCGACGCCGTCGCGATCGGCGACAGCTCGAGCAGGTGCTTGCCGAGCACGGCCTCGTCGGGCAGCGCGATGGGGTACTGGCCGTCGAAGCACGCGGCGCACAGGCGGCTGCGCGGCTGGTCGGTGGCCGCCACCATGTTGTCGACGGAGACGTAGCCGAGCGAGTCGGAGCCGATGGACCGGCGCACGCCCTCGGCGTCGAGGCTGGAGGCGATCAGCTCGGCGCGGGTGGCGAAGTCGATGCCGTAGAAGCAGGGCCAGCGCACCGGCGGCGACGCGATCCGCACGTGGACCTCGAGGGCACCGGCCTCGCGCAGCATGCGCACGAGCGCGCGCTGGGTGTTGCCGCGCACGATCGAGTCGTCGACGACGACGAGGCGCTTGCCGCGGATGACGTCGCGCAGCGGGTTGAGCTTGAGCCGGATGCCGAGCTGGCGGATGGTCTGGCTGGGCTGGATGAAGGTGCGGCCCACGTACTGGTTCTTGACCAGGCCCTGCCCGTACGGGATGCCGGAGCCCTGCGCGTAGCCGATCGCGGCCGGGGTGCCCGACTCCGGCACGGGGATCACGAGGTCGGCCTCGACCGGGTGCTCCTCGGCGAGCCTGCGGCCGATCTCGACGCGCGCCGCGTGCACGGAGCGACCGGAGATCGTGGTGTCGGGGCGGGCGAGGTAGACGTACTCGAAGACGCAGCCCTTGGGCTCCGGGGTGGCGAACCGGGTGCTGCGCAGGCCGCCCTCGTCGATGGCGAGCAGCTCGCCGGGCTCCACCTCGCGGACGAACGATGCGCCGACGATGTCGAGCGCGGCCGTCTCGCTGGCCACCACCCAACCGCGTTCGAGGCGGCCCAGCACGAGCGGGCGCACGCCGTGCGGATCGCGGGCGGCGTAGAGGGTCTGCTCGTCGGAGAACACCAGCGAGTACGCGCCCCGCACCCGCGGCAGCAGCCTCGCGGCGGCCTCCTCCAGACCGATGTCGACCGCAGTGGCGGCCAGGATCTCGGTGATGAGGTCGGAGTCGGTGGTGGCGGCGATCTTCGCGTGCTGCGTGGCGCCGGAGGCGACGAGCTGGGCGACCTCGTCGCGCAGCTCGGCCGTGTTGACCAGGTTGCCGTTGTGCCCGAGCGCGACCCCGCTGCCCGCCGCGGTGGTGCGGAAGGTGGGCTGCGCGTTCTCCCACACCGACGAACCGGTGGTGGAGTAGCGGCAGTGGCCGACGGCGAGGTGGCCGCGCAACGACGAGAGGGTCTGCTCGTCGAAGACCTGGCTGACCAGGCCGAGCTCCTTGAACACGACCGTGCGGTGGCCGTCGGACACGGCGATGCCGGCCGACTCCTGCCCGCGATGCTGCAGCGCGTAGAGGCCGTAGTAGGTGAGGTTGGCCACGTCCTCGCCGGGGGCCCAGACACCGAAGACCCCGCATTCCTCGCGGGGCTCGGGGTCGGCCGAGACGTCGAGGCTCGGGGTGGCCACAGAGATGGCCCGGTGGATGTCGTCGGTGTCGGGGTCGTGGTCGAGGTGGCAGTTCCGGTCGGAACTCGTGCGCACGACACGCTCCTGGAGACGGCGATGGGTCAGTGATCGCGCGCCCGAGAGGCCCACGTCACCGGCCGAGCCTACGCCGGAACTCGCTCGGAACCCACTGACCGGGACCAGGGTCACCGAACCATCGGCCCTGTCCGACGTCGCAGCCGAGCTCGGCGAGCCGCCGCACCTGCACCGGTGTCTCGACCCATTCCGCGGTGACGGAGAGGTCGAGAGCATGGGCCATGTCGATGAGCGCACGCACAATCGAACGGTCCACCCGGTCGGGCGCCGGATGGCGCAGTCCCTGGATGAACGATCCATCGATCTTCAGCATGTGCACCGGCAGCCGGCGCAGCCAGGCGAAGCTCGAGTAGCCGGTGCCGAAGTCGTCGAGGGCGAAGCGCACCCCGGTCTCGGCGAGCGCGGTGAGCGAGCTCAGCGCCGTGGCCTCGTCGACGAGCACGGCCTGTTCGGTGATCTCCAGCTGGAGCTTCGTGGGCGGAAGGCCGGTGGTGGCGAGCACCTCCGTGACGGCGTCCACCCAGTCCGGCGCGGCGAGCTGCACCGGGGAGACGTTGACGCTGACGTAGGGCGTCTCGCCACCGAGGTCGTGCCACCAGCGCGCGGCCTGCGCGCACGCCTCCTCCAGCACCCAGCGGCCGAGCGGGACGATCGCGCCGCTCTGCTCGGCCAGCTCGATGAACCGGCCGGGCCCGATCAGCCCCTCGTCGGGGTGCTGCCAGCGCACCAGCGCCTCTGCTCCGCGCAGCCGCCGCGAGTCCAGCGCCACCAGCGGCTGGTACGCCAGCCGGAACTCACCCCGCCCGATCGCGCCCCGCAGCCCCGACAGCAGGGCGAACCGGGCGGCCTCCCCGGCGTCGCGGCGGTGATCGAACTCCACGCGCCGGCCGCCGCCGAGCGAGCGGGCCCACGAGCACGCGACGTCCGCCGCCCTGGTCAGCTCGGCCGCGGTGGTGCTCGCCGTGGCCGCGTGCGCGACACCGATGCTGGCGGTCACGCTGACCGGCCGGTCGCCGATCACGAACGGCACCGACAACGCGTCGAGCAGCCGGTCGGCCAGCCGGACCGGTTCGCCGTCGGAGCCCGGATCGGCCATCAGCACGAGGAACTGGTCGGCGCCCGTGCGGGTGAGCAGGTGCGGACCGGCCACCAGCTGCAGCCGGCCGGCGACGGCCATCAGCAACCGGTCCGCCCCGATCGAGCCGAGGTTGTCGACCAGCGCCGCGAACCCGTCGAGGTTCACCGTGCACACGCCGACGACCTGCGCCCCGCCGTGGAACGCCCGGTGCAGCCACGTCTCCGCCTGCGCCTCGCCCGGCAGGTGGGTGAGGTGGTCGCGGCCGGCGGCGTGGACGAGTCGCGCGGTGCGGGCCTGCCGCTGCGAGACGTCCTCGACCAGCACCTGGACGTGCGTGGGCGAGCCGTCGGAGCGGTGCACCAGCGAACCCACCATGTGTGCCCAGAACGTCGAGGCGTCGGATCGCACCAACCGCACGTCGATCCGGACGACCTCGGCCTCGCCCGAGACGAGGCCCTGGCGCAGCCGCAGCACCTCGCCGAGGTCGTCGGGGTGCACGAAGTCGGAGAGCGGCCGATCCGGGCCGCGCATGCCGAACAGCGCCACCAGCGCGGGATTGCCGACGAAGGTGGCCCCGTCGAGGGACATCAGGCCGACGGCGAACGCGGCCTGCTCGAACGTGGCCCGGTAGTACCAGCTGTCGAGACCGCCGGCCAGGTCAGCGGGCAGCGGCTCGGCATGTTGGGGCGGCCGGGTGCCGACCTCCCCGTAGACACGGGCGAACCCTGCGGCGAGCTCGGCGAGCACGGCTGCCAGCCGCGAAACGCCGGCCGGCTCCACGGTGCCCAGCAGCACCCCCGCCTCGGCCCGCAGCAGGGTGAGGCTCGCAGCGAGGAGATCCTCCGGCTCGGCGGTGCTCGCCGCCGATCCCGCTGCGAACAGGTCGGCCCCGATGGTCCGCGCGCACTCGGCAGTGAACGGCTCGCCCCGGACGACGGTGGCGATCCGGCGGAGCAAGGAATCCAACCGGCCGACGAGGTTGGGCGCTGCGCCGGGCGTGGTGGCCGCCCACCGGGCGGCGAGCCTGCTCATCCGTTCGTCGGCGACCCGCGGCATCGGAGTCGGCTCATCCAACGCGTCGGACGTGCCGTTGGTGAGCGTCACGCGGCACCTGCCTCTCGCCCGATCGAGGGGAACCGAACGGCCCAAGTGTGGTCGTGGGGCCGGTGAAGCGCCACCACGACGAGTGGCGCTTCACTCTACCGGGTGGATCCAGTCAGTGGCTCTGCGTGACCAGATCGTGCTGTCACCTCAGCGGGAGCCACTCGGCGATCTCCCCTGCGCGCGATCCGGACACCTTCACGAGGCGCCCCGCGAGTGCATCGGCCCAGTTCAGGCGGCCGATGGCGAGGGCGATCCAGGTATGGGGGTCGGTCTCCACCACGTTCGGTGGGTTCCCCCGGGTGTGTCGGGGACCGGCTACGCACTGCACTGCACCGAGCGGTGGTACCCGTACCTCGACACTGTGGCCGGGGGCGGCCGCGGCGAGCGCGGCGAGGCTCTCCTTCACCGCGGCGCGCAGCACCGCCCGCTCCGGCGCCGGCCCACCGTCGAGCCACGCGAGCACGGGCGCGAGTGGATCAGTCACGGCCGCTCATCCGAACAGGGCAGGCAGCGTCGACTCCCACGCGGTGCGCAGCTCGTCCAGGGAGAGGTCGTCGAGGCCCGCGATCGCCAGCGCGTCGCCACCGGTGGTGCCGATCGGCTGCGCGGGCACTCCCGCCTCGGCAGCCGCGGCGAGCAGCGCGTCGACCTGATCCGGCACGACCGTGACGAGGACCCGGCCCGCGGACTCGGCGAACAGCGCCACGAACGGATCCTCCCCGGGCAGCTCGACGGTCGCGCCGTGGCTCCCGATCAGGCAGCTCTCCACGAGCGCCTGCGCCAGGCCGCCGTCGGAGAGATCGTGCGAGCCGGTGAGCTGCGCGGCCGAGCCGGCGAGGAGGCCGGCGAGGCGCTGTTCGGCGGCCAGGTCGACGGCCGGCGGGCGGCCGCCGAGGTGCCCGTGCACGACGTGCGCCCACTCGCTGCCGCCCAGCTCGTCGCGGGTCTCCCCGAGCAGGACCACCGCGTCGCCGGCCTGCCGGAACCCGGCCGGGATGCGCGCCGCGACGTCGTCGAGCACACCGAGCACGCCGACCACCGGCGTCGGCAGGATCGCGGACGCTCCGGTCTGGTTGTAGAAGCTCACGTTGCCGCCCGTGACCGGGATGCCCAGCTGCGCGCAGCCGTCGGCGATGCCGCGCACGGCCTGCTGGAACTGCCACATGACGTGCGGGTCCTCGGGCGAGCCGAAGTTCAGGCAGTCGGTGACGGCGAGCGGCACGGCGCCGGACGTGGCGACGTTGCGGTACGCCTCGGCCAGCGCCAGCTGCGCCCCGGTGTACGGGTCGAGCGCGACGAAGCGCGCGTTGCAGTCGGTGGCGACGGCGACGCCGCGGCCGGTCGTCTCGTCGACGCGGACGACGCCGGCGTCGGCGGGCTGGGCAGCGGCGGTGTTGCCGCGCACGTACCGGTCGTACTGGTCGGTGACCCATGCCCGGCTGGCCAGGTTCGGCGAGCCGGCCATGCGCAGGATCTCCGCGCGCAGGTCGGTCGGGCGCGGCAGCCGGTCGGGGGTGTTTGCGACCAGCGCGTCCTGGCCTGCGCCGCGGGCGACCGGCCGCTGGTAGACGGGTCCGTCGTGCGCGACCGTGCGCGGCGGCACGTCGACGACGGTCTCGCCGTGCCAGGTGATGACCAGCCGATCCCCATCGGTGACCTCGCCGATCACGGTGGCGATGGTGTCCCACTTGCGGCACACCGCCATGAAGGCGTCGACGTTCTCCGGGGTCACCACGGCGCACATGCGCTCCTGCGACTCGCTGGAGAGGATCTCCGCCGGCGTCATCCCGGCGGCGCGCAGCGGGACGGCGTCGAGATCGATGTGCATGCCGCCGTCGCCGGCGCTGGCCAGCTCGGACGTGGCGCAGGACAGGCCGGCGCCCCCGAGGTCCTGGATCCCCACGACGAGCCCCGCGTGGTACAGCTCGAGGCAGCACTCGATGAGCACCTTCTCGGTGAACGGGTCACCCACCTGCACCGCCGGCAGCTTCTTGCGGCCAGTCTCTTCGCTGAACGTCTCGCTGGCGAGCACGGAGACGCCGCCGATGCCGTCGAGGCCGGTGCGCGCACCGAACAGGATGATCTTGTTGCCGGATCCTGACGCGAACGCCAGGTGCAGGTCCTCGGTGCGCATCGAACCCACGCACATCGCGTTGACCAGCGGGTTTCCCGCGTAGCACGCGTCGAAGACGACCTCGCCACCCACGTTCGGCAGGCCGAGGGAGTTGCCGTAGCCGCCGACACCGGCCACCACACCGGGCAGCACCCGGCGGGTGTCGGGCGCGTCGGCGGGGCCGAACCGCAGCGGATCGGCGACCGCGATCGGGCGGGCACCCATCGCCATGATGTCGCGCACGATGCCGCCCACGCCCGTCGCGGCGCCCTGGTAGGGCTCCACGTACGACGGGTGGTTGTGCGACTCGACCTTGAACGTGACCGCCCACCCGTCGCCGATGTCGACGACGCCCGCGTTCTCGCCGATGCCGGCGAGCATCTTCGAGCGCATCTCCTCGGTGGTGGTCTCGCCGAAGTAGGCCAGATGCACCTTCGACGACTTGTAGGAGCAGTGCTCGCTCCACATCACCGAGTACATCGCCAGCTCGGCGTCAGTGGGTCGGCGGCCGAGGATCTCGCGGATGCGCGCGTACTCGTCGTCCTTGAGGCCGAGCTCGCGGAAGGGTTGCGGCTGGTCGGGGGTCGCCGCGGCGTTCTCGACGGTGTCGGCGTGCGCAACTGTCGTCACGAGTTCAGCCTACGGCGCGCCCACCAGCACCCACGCGCACCGTGGAGACCCTCACACGACGGCGACGGCGTCGATCTCGACGAGGACCCCGGGACCCAGTGCGGCGACGACGTGGACCGTGATGGCGGGCGGCGGATCGGCCCGGTTCCACACCTCCTGGAAGGCGGCCACCCCGTCGTCGAAGGACTGGCCCTCCACCGTGGCGATCCTCCAGTGCACGATGTTCGACAGGCCGGCTCCCTCGCTCTCCAGGATCGCCGCGAGATTGCGGAAGATCTGCACCGACTGCTCCTTGACCGTCGGTCCGACGACCTTCCCCTCGGCGTCGACGCCGTTCTGTCCACCGATGTAGATCGTCTTCGTGGGCTGCTCGACCACGACGGCCTGGCTGAATGCCGGGCTCCGGTGGAGTCCCTCGGGGTTGATGTGCCGTACGGACATGCGCCGCCTCCTTGCGTAACCAGTTAGAGGGGTTCTCTTCGACACCTGTTATAGTGGTGTCATGCGATCGGACGCAACCGGACGACGACTGCACGACCCCAATGGCGGCTCGTTCTGGTTCGACGCCGGTGCCGTCTGCCTGGACTTCGCCCACACGGGCGGAGAGGGTCAATACGCGGTGTTCGAGAGCCTCCACGAGCCCGCCGACCTCGGTGAATGGCTGGCCGCGCCGCCTCTGGACGCAGCCGTCGCCCCGGTGACGGCCGACGAACTGGCCGCCGCCAAGACCCTCCGCCAGGCGATCTGGGAGGCGGCCCACGCCCGGACGGACCGTCGAGCGCTCCCGGCCGCCACCGTGGCCATCATCAACCGGGCTGCGGCCGCCGCGCCGCTGTCGCCCGAGCTCGCCGCCGACGGCACGACCGCGCGGTGGGCCGCGCCGGTGCGCGCGACCCAGGCCCTGTCGAGCATCGCGCGGGAGATGATCGAGCTGCTGTCCGGGCCGTTGTCCGACCGGATCCGCGAGTGCGCGAGCGACAACTGCCCGCTCGTGTTCGTCGACTCGTCCCGGCCGGGCGCCCGGCGCTGGTGCGCCATGGAGCGCTGCGGCAACCGCCACAAGCTCCGAGCCCTCCGCGCGCGGAGGGCTAGGCCCGACGCATGAAGATCAGCGCGCAGCAGGTGGTCGCGTGGCGGATGCGGCGGCAGTACCTGGACCCGCGCACGGAGCGCACCGCGAGCGCGATCGTCGGCCGGCTGTGCGGAGTGCAGGCGCAGGTCCGCAGCGCAGCAGCGACCGCCGTCGCTCTGCGGCAGTCCGCACCCGACCCGGAAGCCTTCGACCGCGAACTCGGCGATCTCGCGCTGATGAAGACCTGGGCGATGCGGGGAACGCTGCACCTGCTCCGGCCCGGCGACGCGGGCGGCTACCTCGCCCTCATGGAGACGACGGGGTTCTGGCGCAAGCCCGCGTGGCAGCGCGTCTCCGGCGTCACCCCACACCAGATCGACGACCTGACCGACGCGGTGCGCGACATCCTCGACGGCGCAGTACTCACCCGGGACCAGCTGGTGAGCCGGCTCGTGGCGGACCGGCGCTTCACCGGCATGGCGGAGCAACTGCGGTCGGGGTGGGGCCAGGTCCTCAAGCCCCTGGCGTGGCGGGGCGTCCTCTGCCACGGGCCGAACGCGGGCAACAAGATCACGTTCACGCTGCCGTCGAGCCGGTACCAGAACTGGACGAAGCCACCTGATCCCGACGCCGCCGCGCCCGCGGTGATCGCGGCGTACCTGGGCGCGTACGGCCCCGCCACCCCCGCGGTGTTCGACCGCTGGCTCTCGCTGAACAGCACAAGCGCGCCGCGGCTCCGGCAGTGGTTCGGCGACATGGGCTCCACGCTGACCCAGGTCGACGTCGACGGTCGGCCGGCGATGATCCTCACCGACCACGTCGACGAGCTCGCCGACAGCAACCCGTGGCACGGCACCCGGCTGCTCGGGGGTTTCGACCAGTACCTCCTCGGGCCCGGTACCAAGGACGAGGCGGTGCTCCCCCAGGCACACCGCGCCGCTGTGAGCCGCACGTCCGGCTGGATCTCCCCGATCGTCGTCGTCGACGGCCGGGTCGCCGGGGTCTGGGAGATCGTCGACGACGAGGTGGTCGTGACCCCGTTCCCGGGCGGCGGAACTCCGTCGCCGACCGCGCTCGCGGACGAGGCGGCGCACGTCGCACGCGCGAGCGGGCGGGACGGGCTGACCGTGCGGGTCGCGAGCTAGTCCCCCTCCCGCGCCGCCCGCCGGATCGGATCGGTCGCCAGGTACGCCGCGATGACCTTCTTCGGCACCACCATCTGCCACGCGTCGAGCACGAGCTCCTGCATCTCGTCACGGTCGAGGGCGGAGAGCCACGCCTGCACCCAGTTGAACCGCATGGCCGATTCGGGTGGGAGGTGGAACTTCGCCGGTTCGCTCGCCACCAGCGCCGCGCGCTCGGCCTTCGGGAAGGCGAACCCGATGGTCTGCTCGTCGGCCGAGATGGCCAGGTAGACGATGCTGCGGACCCGGAACTTCATCGAGTCGCGCACCATCGCGACCTCCGTGCGGGGCAGCGGAGCGGCGAACCGATGGACCTCGTCAGCGGTGACCGGCATCACTCCATACTGCCCGCCACCAGTGCCTCGACGCAGCCGCTGCCAGCGCAGCACCCACGACGTTGAGCAGCACGTCGTCGATCGAGCTGACCCGTCCGATCGCCAGCACGTACTGGGCGATCTCGATCGCGACCGAACCCGTCGCCGCGAGCGCGACGACCCGCCAGCCGATCGCCCAGCGCATCGGTGCGGCGGCTCCGAGCGCGGCGAACACCAGCAGGTTGCCGCCGATCTGCTCCACCGCGGACGCAGCGCCCAGCTGGCCGGCCAGATCCGTGAACGGCACGAGATCCAGCGCGCGGCCCGATCCCCGGGGAGTGAGCACCATCCACAGCCAGGGCAGGGTGCCGAGCACGATGATCACTTCCAGCAGCGGAGCGCGCAGGCCACGGCGGCGGGCCTGGGCCCACACCAGCAGGGCTACGACGGGCACCGCGGCCAGCGTCGCGGCGAGTACGCCGCCCCACCGGTCAAGCACGTCGGGGTGTTCGTCGATCAAGGGCAAATGGTCGTCCGCGGAGATCGACAAGCAACCTTTTGCCCTTGATCAACGCAACCCCGGGCTCACGCTGCAGCGACGGCGCCCAGCAGCGACGTGAACAGGCCCAGCCCGTCCGTGGACGGGCCGGTGAGCGCGTCGATGGCGTGCTCGGGGTGTGGCATGAGGCCGACCACGCGCCCGTCCGCCGAGCTGATGCCGGCGATGTCGTTGACCGAGCCGTTGGGGTTGCCGCCGACGTAGCGGAACACCACCCGGTTCTCCGCCTCCAGCTGCTGCAGCGTGGCGGCGTCGGCGTGGTAGCGACCGTCGATGTTCTTCACCGGCACCACGATCTCGTCGCCGGTCGCGAACCCGCTGGTCCACGGCGTGGCCGCGGTCTCGACGCGGAGTCGCTGGTCACGGCAGACGAAGTGCAGGCCGGCGTTGCGCAGCAGCGCACCGGGCAGCAGCCCCGCCTCGCAGAGGATCTGGAAGCCGTTGCAGATGCCCAGCACGGGCATGCCGCCCCGGGCCGCGTCGACCACCGACCGCATGATCGGTGCCATGCTCGCGATCGCGCCGGCCCGCAGGTAGTCGCCGTAGCTGAACCCGCCCGGCACGACGACGGCTTCCACGCCCTGGAGGTCGTGGTCGGCGTGCCACAGCGCGACGGCCTCGGCGCCGGAGCGGCGCACGGCCCGCGCGGCGTCGCCGTCGTCGAGGGTGCCGGGGAAGGTGATGACACCGACGCGGGTCACGACCGGGTCACCACCCAGTCCTCGATCACCGGGTTGGCCAGGAGCTCGCCGGCCACCTTGTGCAGGGTCTCGTCGTCGATCGCATCGTCGACCTCGAGCTCGAAGTGCTTGCCCTGCCGCACGTCGGAGATACCGGAGATGCCCAGCCGGTCCAGCGCCCCGTGCACGGCCTGGCCCTGCACGTCGAGGATCTCGGGCTTGGGCATCACGTCCACCACGACTCTCGCCACGGTGGCTCAGCGTACGGCGAACATCGTTGCCGCCGG
Organism: uncultured Actinomycetota bacterium; assembly: GCA_963727745.1. Taxonomy (GTDB): domain Bacteria; phylum Actinomycetota; class Actinomycetes; order Mycobacteriales; family Pseudonocardiaceae; genus Pseudonocardia. The sequence continues at coordinate 58,312 of CAVSHL010000013.1, read as the reverse complement.
TCACCGCTGTCCGTGACGCTGCTCCCATGCGCTTCTTGATCCTCGGCGGCACCCGGTTCGTCTCCTACGCGACAGCAGCGGCCGCGCTCGCCCGTGGCCACGAGGTGGTGTGCGCGGCGCGCGGCGAGTCCGGTGCGGTGCCCGACGGTGCGACGCTCGTCGCCGTCGATCGCGACCGAGGACTCGGCCCGCTGGTCGGACAGCGGTTCGACGCCGTGGTCGAGGTGGCCCGCATGAACTTCGGGTGGGTGCGCGATGCGTTGCGCAGCATCGACGCCGCGCACTGGACGTTCGTGTCATCGGCGAGCGTCTATGGCGACGACAGCTCGCTGCTCGCGCCGCTGGAGGACGCCGACCCGGCCGACCCGGAGGGCTACGGCGCGGTGAAGGTGGCCAGCGAGAACGCCGTCCGCGCGACCCACCTCGACGCGCTGATCGTGCGGGCCGGGCTGATCTGCGGACCGGGAGATCTCAGCGACCGGTTCGGCTACTGGCCGGCCCGCTTCGCCCGCGGCGGCCGGGCCGTCGTGCCGGACGCGCCCGACCAGCCCGCCCAGATCATCGACGTGCGTGACCTCACCGAGTGGATCGTCCGGTGCGCGGAGAACGGCGTCGGCGGCACGTACGACGGCGTGGGGCCGCGCTCGACGCTGGGCGCCGTGCTCGACGAGATCGCTACCGCGGTCGGCGCGCCGGACCTGGAGCTGGTGCCGGTGGCGCCGGACGAGCTGGAAGCGGCCGGCATCACGTACTGGATGGGTCCGCGGTCGCTGCCGCTGTGGCTGCCGTCCGACAGTCTCGGCATCGCCTCGCACGATCCGGGCCCGGCCGTGGAGGCGGGCCTGCCCAGCCGATCCATCGCCGACACAGCCCGGGCCGCGCTCCTGCACGAGCGGGCGCTCGGCGTCGATCGGGAGCGCCGGGCCGGGCTCTCCGCCGCCGAGGAGCAGGAGTTGCTCAGCCGCGCTCCGGCGTGAGGTCCTGCCGGCCCACCACACCGAGCAGCTCCATGCGCTCGGCGCTGTCGGTGCCGACGGCGGGGGTGAACCACAGCAGCCGCTGCCGGCCGTCCTCGCTGAAGAGGTTGAGGCAGTTCACCTCGAGCGTCCCCAGCGTCGGGTGGATGATCCGCTTGCGATCGTCGCGGCGGAACGCGACGTCGTGCTCCTCCCACAGCCGGACGAACTCGGGCGAGCCGGCCAGCAGGGCCGCGAGCAGCGCCGATGCCTCGGAGTCGCGGGCGTCGCGCCGGGCCAGCGCAGCCCGCAGGTCCGCGACGAACGCACGCGACTGGGCCTGGTGGTCCTCCTCGGGGTAGGCGTGGCGGCCGTGCGGATCGAGGAACCAGCGGTGGACGTAGCTCGCGGAGAGCCCGCGGTGCACCGACTCGTCGCCGACCAGCGCCCGGGCCAGCCGGTTCTGCACCAGCGTCACGTGCAGATCGGTGATGACCTGTGCGGGCGTGGTGGTGAGCCGGTCGAGCAGGTCGGACATGCCGGGATGCACGTGCGAGGCGGGCCCACCGTGGCGCGGTACCGGACGTCCGGCCAGGTGGAAGAGGTGGTTGCGCTCGTCGACGGTCAGCCGCAGGCTGCGGGCCAGCGCCGCCACCATCTGCTCGGACGGCTGTGAGCCCGCACCGCGTTCCAGCTCGATGTAGTACTCCACCGACGCCCCGGCCAGCTGCGCCACCTCGTCGCGCCGCAGGCCCGGCACGCGCCGGCGCGGGCCCGTGGGCAGCCCGACGTCGGCGGGGCGGATGCGGTCGCGGCGCGACCGCAGGAACGCACCGAGCTCGACGAGGTTCACCACAGCAGTCTCGCGCGCGCCGGCGGCCGGAGACAGGGGGTGGCGTCCCCCCTGTGAACGCACTCTGCCTCCGAACGGCGCAACGCCGAACTCTCTGTGCCATGACCATTTCAGCAAGCAGTTCCGACCGGGTCGCGGTCGTCACCGGCGCATCCCGCGGCATCGGCCACGCGATCGCCCTGCGCCTGGCGGCCGACGGTGTCGCCGTCGTCGTCGGCTACGCCGGCAACCACGAGGCCGCCGCGAAGGTCGTCGCCGAGATCACCGCGGCCGGGGGCCGCGCGGTCGCCGTCGCGGCCGACGTCGCCGACGAGACGGCGGTCGCGGGCATGTTCGACATCGCTGAGCGCGAGTTCGGCGGCGTCGACATCGTCGTGAACGCGGCCGGCCGGATGGCTCTCGCGCCCCTGGTAGACCTCGACCTCGCCGAGTTCGACGCCATCCAGCGGACCAACGTGCGCGGCGCGTTCGTCGTCGCCCAGCAGGCCGCCCGGCGGGTCCGCAGCGGTGGTTCGATCGCCCTCTTCTCGACGTCGGTGCTCGGCCTCGCCTTCCCCGGCTACAGCGCCTACACCGCCAGCAAGGGCGCCGTCGATGCGATGCCGCTGATCCTCGCTCGCGAGCTGCGCGGCCGCGACGTGACCGTCAATGCCGTCGCCCCCGGCCCGACCGCCACCGACCTGTTCCTCGACGGGAAGGACGAGGAGACGGTTGCCCGGCTGGCCGCACAGCCCCCGCTCGAACGGCTCGGCACCCCGCAGGACATCGCCGAGGTCGTCACGTTCCTCACGTCGCCCGCCGGCCACTGGGTCAACGGGCAGACCGTCCGCGCCAACGGAGGGATCATCTGATGCCCGTCGTCCTGATCACCGCAGCTTCCAGCGGGTTCGGCAACCTCACCGCGCGGGCACTCGCCAAGGCCGGCCACACCGTGCACGCCGGCATGCGGGAGACCACGGGCCGCAACGCACCGGCCGTCGCCGCGTTGGCGGAGCTGGGCCTGGACCTGCACGCCGTCGAGATGGACGTGCAGGACCAGGCATCGGTCGACGCAGCCGTCGCTTCGGTACTGCAGGCTTCCGGTCACATCGACGTCGTGATCCACAACGCCGGGCACATGGTGCTCGGCCCGGCCGAGGCGTTCACCCCCGAGCAGCTCGGTGAGCTGTACGACGTGGACGTGCTGTCGACGCAGCGGGTCAACCGGGCCGTGCTGCCCGCGATGCGCGAGCGCGGCTCCGGCCTGCTGCTGTGGGTCGGCTCGTCGTCGACGCGCGGTGGGCACCCGCCGTTCCTGGCGCCGTACTTCGCGGCGAAGGCCGGCATGGACGCGCTGGCCGAGAGCTACGCCGCCGAGGTGGCGAAGTTCGGCATCGACACCACGATCATGGTCCCGGGCGCCTACCCATCTGGCACGAACCACTTCGCGCACTCCGGCCGGCCGGCCGACACCGAGCGCGAAGCCGCCTACGACGAGGCCTACGGGGAGTTGCGCGAGCAGATGCCTGCCCGGCTGTCCGCCGCGTTCCCGGAGGGCCGCACCGCCGAGGAGGTGGCCGACGAGATCGTGCGCGTGGTCGACCTGCCCGCCGGGCAGCGCCCGTTCCGGGTGCACGTCGACCCGAGCCGGGACGGCAGCGAGGTGGTCTCGGTCGTCTACGACCGGATCCGCTCGGAGTTCTATCGCCGGATCGGCATCGCGGATCTGCTGCCCGAGCTCACGTCGCTCTGACTAGGAGAAGAGCATGTCGACGTAGACCAGGTTGGTGACGACGTGGATCGCGACGATCACCCAGATGTTGCGGTAGCGGGCCCACAACACGCCCTGCATCAGCCCGAACACCCCCTGGACGGCGAGCGCGCCCGCCACTCCCGTCACGAGCCCGGCGGGGTGGGCAGCGATGTGCCCGACGTGCATCGCGGCGAACAGCAGCGCCTGGGCGACCACGGCCGGCCCGACCCCGATCAGCCGTTCCAGCCGGGTCTGCAGCCAGGCGCGGTAGAAGAACTCCTCCAGCACGCCCGCCGTGAGCAGGGTGATCAGCGAGATCACGGCGAGCGTGACGGGATCGGGCAGCGCCTGGGTCAGTGGCGTGGCGAGCGGCCCGACCTGTGAGGTCATGAACCAGGCCAGCGCAGCCGCGCACGGCGCCGCCCACACGAGTGGACGAGGGACCGTCCTGGCGACGGGGCCGGTGCCGCGCAGCAGCCGGAACACCATCAGCGGCACCACCACCAGCAGGCCGACCTTCAGCAGCGGGTAGGCGAGATCGTCGGGCACCGCGAGCACCGCCAGCGGGAACGCCACGGCGAGGCCCACGAGCACCAGCGCCTCCTGGCGCACCCGCGCGGTCGGCACCCCGTCGAGCAGGATCGGTTGTGCGTGCGGGGGCACTACCAGCGCGATCAAGACGGCCACCAGTGCCGGGAAGATCGCCCCGAGCAGCGACACCCCGGTGGCGCCCGGATCCGACGAGGCCGTCACCTCGGACGCGCCGGTGAGCAGCAGCCACCCGTACGCGGCGGCGAACACGGCGAGACCGGCGGCGGTGAGCACCGTCGCCGCGCCACCCGTGCGTTCGCTGGTCGTGGTCATGCCACGAGCATCGCCCGGGCGTCGGGCGGGTGTCGTCAACCCAAGGATTGATCCCTGCGGGTGGACACTGGTGGGCGTGCAGATCACCCACTTCGGCCACGCCTGCCTGCTCCTGGACACCGGCACCGCTCGCCTGCTGCTCGATCCCGGGACGTTCTCGACGGGCTTCGAGTCGCTGACCGGCCTCGACGCGATCCTCGTCACGCACCAGCACTTCGACCACCTCGACGTCGAGCGCCTGCGCCCCCTGCTCGACGCCAACCCGGACGCCCGGCTCATCGTCGACACCGGCACGGCCGGTCAGCTCGACGTGCCGCACGAGGTCACCGAGCCCGGTGCCGCGCTGGAGATCGCCGGGGCCCGGGTCGCGGTGCTCGGCGGCGCGCACGCCGTCATCCACCCGGACATCCCGGTGATCCCGAACAACGCCTACCTCGTCGACGGCACGCACCTGCATCCCGGCGACGCGTTCGTGGTGCCGCCGCACCCCATCGACGTGCTGTTCGTGCCGTCGGGGGCGCCGTGGCTCAAGCTCGCCGAGACCGTCGACTACACGCGGGCGGTCAACCCGCGCGCGATCGTGCCGATCCACGAAGCGGTGTGGGCGATGCTGAAGCTCCCGTACGGCCTGCTGGAGAACCTGAAGCCGGCGAAGAGCACGTTCCAGGTGCTCGACCGCGGGGTCGCCACCACGGTGTGACGTCGATCAAGGGCAAAGGTCGCCCTGGATCAGGACGCGACCTTCTGCCCGTGATCGACCCCCACCCCGGCGTACGTCAGGGGCGTCGCGCCCAGGGACAGCGCCAGGTCGACCGCCGCCACCGCGGCCGCGACCCGTTCCTCCCGGCGCAGGTCCTTGGCCCGCACGTTGATCCGCACCAGCCCGCCGCGGCGCGCCGTGCGCCCCACCTCGGCCAGCAGCAGGCGGGCCCGCCACGCCTCCGCGGCCGCGCGCCCCTCCCCCAACGGACGGGTGCCCGCGGCGCGGAAACCGAGCACCCGCGAGCGGACGTCGCCGGTCGGGTCGCGCAGCAGCCGCACCACGGTCTCGTCGGCGAGCACCCGGAAGCCCTGCTCGGCCAGCGCCTCGACGGTGCCGGCCGAGGCCAGCCAGCGCGGCGGCACGAACACGTCGGTGCGCAGCCCCAGCGTCGTGAGCGCGCGCCGGGCGGCGGTCAGCCGCAGGCCCGCCTCGTGCCGGGGCAGCGCGGCGAACTCGGCCCGCCGGCCCACAGTCGGCATCGCGGCCGGGACGACGTGGTCGTACCCGTGCAGGACGAGCGCATCGCCGGCAGCGCGGCGCGCCCGCATCCACACCACCAGTGAGGACTCCGGTGTGAGCCCGGCCGGGCGCAGCAGCTGCGACACGGGCACCGCGCGGGCGGCGAGCTGCTCGGTGAACTCGGCTCCGCGCAACACCGTGTCGTTGCCGAGCCCGGACAGCGAGACGATCAGTCGTGAGGCCACGGTGTCATGAAGCCATGCTCGGGTGAACTACCAGTCGCGTCCGGTGATCCGTTCGTAGACCTCGACATAACGGTCTCGGGTCACCTTCACCACGTCGGCGGGGATCTCGGGGCCCGGCGGGGTGCGGTCCCAGCCGAGTCCGGCCGACCAGTCGCGCACGAACTGCTTGTCGAAGGAGAACTGCGGGCCACCGGGCGACCAGCGGTCGGCGGGCCAGAACCGCGAGGAATCAGAGGTGAGCACCTCGTCGGCCAGCACGATGGTGCCGTCCGGGGCGAGGCCGAACTCGAGCTTCGTGTCGGCGACGACCAGGCCCTTCTCGGCCGCCAGCGCCGCACCGCGGGAGTAGACCTGCAGCGTGAGCTCCCGCAGCCCGGCCGCGGTGTCCGCGCCGACCAGCGCCTCGGCGTCGGCGAAGGTCATGAACTCGTCGTGCTCGCCGACCGGCGCCTTCGTGGTGGGGGTGAAGATCGGCTCAGGCAGCTTCGAGCCCTCGACGAGCCCGTCCGGCAGTGCCACACCGGAGACGGCGCCGTGCTTCTCGTACTCCTTGAGCCCCAACCCGGCGAGGTAGCCGCGGGCGATGCACTCGACCGGCAGCATCTCCAGCTTCTGGCAGCGGATCGCGCGGCCGGCGAACTCCGCCGGCACATCGGTGGCCGAGATGACGTGGTTGGGCACCTCGGTGAGCTGCTCGAACCACCACAGCGACAGCTGCGTGAGCAGCGCACCCTTGTCCGGGATCGCCGTCGGCAGCACCACGTCGTAGATCGACATCCGGTCCGAGGCGACGAGGATCAGGTCCTCGCCGTCCTGGTAGACGTCACGGACCTTGCCGGAATGCAGCAGCTTCACAGGGTCGCTCCAGGGGTGTAGGCGGCGGCCTCCGGTGAGGCGTCGACGATCCGGGCGGCCCGGCGCACGATCTCCGCGACCTGGGCGGTAGCGGCCCCGGTGAACGCGAGCGGTTCGGACAACAGCCCGTCAAGGTTGGGGTTACCCAGCCGCTCGTCGGCGGCGAGGCGGGCCAGCAGGTCGTTCTCGACCTGCCCCTTCTCCCGCATCGCCAACGCGACGGCCACGGCGTGCTCCTTGATCGCCTCGTGTGCGGTCTCCCGGCCGACCCCGTGGCGCACCGCCGCCATCAGCACGGCGGTGGTGGCGAGGAACGGCAGGTAGCGGTCCAGCTCGCGGGCGATCACGGCCGGGTAGGCGCCGAAGTCGTCCAGCACCGTCAGCATGGTCTCGAACAGCCCGTCGAGGGCCAGGAAGGCGTCGGGCAGCGCGACGCGGCGCACCACCGAGTCGGAGACGTCACCTTCATTCCACTGCGCGCCGGCCAGCTCGCCGACCATGCCGGCGTAGCCGCGCAGCAGCACCATCATCCCGTTGACGCGCTCCGTGGAGCGGGAGTTCATCTTGTGCGGCATCGCCGACGAGCCCACCTGGCCGGGCCGGAAGCCCTCGGTGGCCAGCTCGAACCCGGCCATCAGCCGGATCGTCGTGGCCAGCGACGACGGGCCGGCGGCCAGCTGCAACAGCGCCGAGACGACGTCGAGATCGAGCGAGCGCGGGTAGACCTGGCCGACGCTGGTGAACACCGCGGAGAAGCCCAGGTGGGTCGCGATCCGGCCCTCCAGGTCGGCCAGCTTGGCGGCGTCGCCGCCGAGCAGGTCGAGCATGTCCTGCGCGGTGCCCATCGGGCCCTTGATGCCGCGCAGCGGGTAGCGGACGCGCAGCTCGTCGAGGCGCTGGATCGCGACGAGCAGCTCCTCTGCCGCCGACGCGAACCGCTTGCCGAGGGTGGTGGCCTGCGCGGCCACGTTGTGGCTGCGCCCCGCCATGACGAGCTCGGCGTACTCGGCCGCGCGCCGCGCCAGCCTGGCCAGCACGGCGACCGCCCGATCCCGAACCAGGTCGAGGGACAGCCTGATCTGCAGCTGCTCGACGTTCTCGGTGAGGTCACGGCTGGTCATGCCCTTGTGCACGTGCTCGTGCCCGGCCAGCGCGCTGAACTCCTCGATGCGGGCCTTCACGTCGTGGCGGGTGACGCGCTCGCGCGCGGTGATGGAGTCGAGGTCGACCTGCTCGACGACCCGCTCGTACGCCTCGACCACCCCGTCCGGGACGTCGATACCGAGCTCACGCTGGGCCTTCAGCACCGCGATCCACAACTGCCGCTCCAGCACGATCTTGCGCTCGGGCGACCACAGGTGGACCAGTTCGGGGCTCGCGTAGCGCGCGGCCAGCACGTTGGGGATCACGTTTGCACAGGTTACAGCGGCGCTCTACAGCTTCGAGGCCAGCTCTGATGCGATCCGTCCCAGCTGGTCGGCGTACGGGGCCGGACCCTCGCCGGAGCTCTGCACGCTCACCCCGACCTTCCCGCCCGACGCCGTCGTCGCCGTCGTGCCGCCGGGCGAGCCGCCGCCCTTCGGGGAGAAGACGACGGTCATGGTCCCCGTCTTGCCGTCCTTCGTGATCTCGACCTGCACGGCCGAGTCACCGTTCGACCGGCACGACTGCGACCCACCCGATGCCTCCGGGACAACGGCACTGACCGCCCCGCTCAGGTCCGGGGCCTGCCCGGACTGGCAGCCCGGCTGCGGGCCGGTGCCTCCGCCTTCCGCCGGCAAGCCCGGCTCGTCCCGCGGGCCGTTGCCGCCGTGCCCGTTGCCGTTGCCGCCGCCGGTGGTCGGCTTCCCGCCACCACCGGTGCCCGGCTCGTCGGGCGCGCTCCCCGCCCGAGGAGGCGCCGGCGCGGCCCCGCCGTCGCCCGGCGGTGGCTCCGGCTGCGGCGCCGGTGTCTGCTGGCCGGGGACCGGCAGCACCCGATCGGGGGCGCGCGGTCCCGATGGCACGGGATGGGTCGGCGCTGCACTGAAGGGAACGGCTCCGCCTTGGGCAGGCGCTCCGGCGGGCGGAGTCGGCGTGGGGTGGGGCGCCTCGGCGACCGAGGTCGAGTTGCCGCCGTTGCTCTGCAGCATCGGCAGGACAGCTGCCGTACCGATGCTGGCGATCAGCACCAGCCCGGTGGCGCCGGCGGCGATCATGCGGTGCCGCCGGGTGATCCGGTGCGACCCGGCGAGGACGTCGGAGTGGTCGAAGGCCGGCGGTGGGGCGTCGTGGACCGACGCCGCCGAGCGCATCAGCGCCACGAGCTTGTCGCCGCCGTCGAAGTCGTCGTTCATTCCCCCACCTCCTCTCAACCGGCCGCGCGGAGGTCGTCGAGGGCGTCGCCCAGCGAGGACCGCAGTGCTTCCAGACCGCGCGCGGTCTGGCTCTTGACCGTTCCTTCCGAACATCCCATGGCTTTGGCCGTCTCCGCGACGTCAAGGCCCTCGAAGAACCGCAGCACCAGCACGGCGCGCTGGCGCGGGGGGACCGTCCGCAGCCCGTCGACGAGCACCTGGCGGGTAGCCATGGCGTCGGCAGCAGGCGGGATCGCGATGATGTCGGTGTGCTCCGCCGTGGAACGTTCACGGCGCCACGGCCGACGTGACTCGTCGATCACCGAACGCGTCAGCGTGCGACGCATCCAGCCGTCCAGTGCCCGAGGGTCACGGATCTTGCGCCAGTTCCGGTGCAGGGCGACGAAGGCGGCCTGAGCATGGTCATCGGCCTTGTGCCAGTCGCCACACATCATGTACGCCGTCCGTCGCACCGTCTCGCGCCGAGCGCGGAAGTAGTCGGCGAACTCGCGTTCGCTGGCCTCATCCACGCGGCCCGTTCCCCCTTCCGGCTTCGAGACGGCAAGTGCGGGTCATACGGTTGCATGGGCGGTGTGAAGTACCTCTAACGGGCCAACGCTGTGACCTTTCCGTGACCCAGACGCGACCAGTTCGTCGCTGGATGGTTGAATCGGAGACTGTGCGAACCCCGTCCCGTTCCCGGCGTGCGAACGCGGATCGCCCGATCGACTTCCGATCCGACACCGTCACCAAACCGACCAAGCAGATGCGCGCGGCCATGGCCGCGGCCGAGGTCGGCGACGACGTCCTCGACGGGGACCCCACGACCCGGGAGCTGGAGGAGCGGGTAGCGGACCTCGTCGGCGCCTCCGCCGGCCTGTGGACCCCGTCCGGCACGATGGGCAACATCATCGCGCTGATGAGCCACGTCGGCCGGGGGGACGCCTTCCTCGCACCGTCCGGTTCGCACGTCCTCGACGACGAGCTGGGCGCGGCCTCCTGGCTCGCCGGAGGCACGCCACGGCCGCTGGAGCACGACGCCGGGCCCGGTCGGGTGTCGCCCGCGGCGGTCCGGCGGGCGGCCGGCAGTCCCGGCCCGTACTTCGCGCTGCGCACGCGACTGCTCTGCCTGGAGAACACCCACAACCACGCCGGCGGCGTCATCACCCCGCCCGAGCAGCACGCCGCCGTCGTCGCCGCGGCCCGCGGAGCCAAGCTGGCCGTGCACCTCGACGGAGCGCGGCTCTGGCACGCCGCCGTGGCCCTCGGTGTGCCGCCGGGAGCGCTCACCGTCGGGGTCGACACGGTGCAGGTGTGCCTGAGCAAGGGACTCGGCGCACCGGCCGGATCGGTCGTGGCGGGATCGACGGAGTTCGTCGAGCAGGCCCGGCGGCTGCGCAAGATGCTCGGTGGCGGCATGCGCCAGAACGGGGTGCTGGCCGCTGCCGGCATGGTCGCGCTGGACGGCATCGACCGGCTCGCGGAGGACCACGAGCGGGCCCGCACCCTCGCCACCGGGCTGAGCGAGCGCGGCTGGCAGGCCTCGACGCCGGAGACGAACATCGTGCTGGTCGCCGTCGCCGACCTGCGCGGCACGCTGCAGCGCCTCGCCGGCGCCGGGGTGCGGGTCGCTCCGATGGGCGGCAAGGTGCGATTCGTCACTCACGCCGACCTGAGCGACACCGACATCAAGGACGCGCTCAACCGGATCGGCGCGGTCGACCGCGGCCGCGCCGAGGACCCCGGCACCGGCCGCGCACCGCTCAGCAGGGTCGGCCGCGCGGCGGCCCGGCCGGCCGGCTACTGATCATCGGAGGCGGGGGCCCTAGGGTCCCAGGCCAGTAGCGATCGCCGACGGGCACGCGAACGACACGACCCCGGGGGGCGGATCGTGACCACAGCAAACTTGCCAGGACCAGCACGTCCCGAGGACCGGCCGCCGCCCGTCCCCACAGGGTGGAGCCGGCACCGCGGAACCGCGATCGCCGTGGTGGCCCTCCTGCTCGCGCTCGGCGCCGCGACCACCTTCGTGATCGTCCGGGCCACGCTCGGACAGGCGTTCGCCGTGGACGGCTGCGTGGCGGTCGGCACCGGTCCCGACGGTGCCGTCGCCGATCGCGAGTGCACGGCGCCCGACGCGCTCTACCGCGTCGCCCACCGGGAGAGCGACGCACCCGACGTCGACGCGGCGTGCCGGCGCCACGAGGACGTGACGAAGGCCGTCGCCGAGCCGGGCAGCACGGGACCGGGCACAGTCGCGCTGTGCCTGTCGCCGACCAGGTCGAACATGCTCGACCAGGCGGCGACGCTGCCCGGGGACTGCGTGGACGTGACCGCCAAGGGCAGCACGGTCACCCGCCACGACTGCGCCGCGCCCGATGCCTCGCAGCGGGTGGTCGCCGTGGAGCGGCAGAACGCGGTGCCGGTGACCTCGGCCTGCCGAGCGCACCCGGAGACGCGATCGACCTTCGTCCAGTCCGTGCTCGGGGGGCGCGCGATCATCGTGTGCGCGGTGCCGATCGATCCGACCGACGCGGACAACGGCGAGGTCGGCGACTGCATGAGCGAGCAGGACGTCGTCGTCACCTGCGGACCCACCGCCGAGTACCGCATCCTCAGGGTGCAGACCGGATACTCCAAACCGGTGGAACCGATGTGCGCCGGCGTCGTCAACGCGACCATCACGTCGCTCACGACCAGCAAGGACTCCGACTTCGTGGTGCTCCGCTGCGGTGGCCCGGTCGCCGAGACCGACTCCGGATACGCCGACGTCGGCGCCTGCATCGCCGAGGTCGGCGACAGTTCGGAGATCCGCAGCTGCACCGCCCCCGACGCCGCCTACCGGGTGACGGAACGGACCGAGAGCGAGAACGCGGCGTGCCCTGCGGGCACCACCGCGCGAATCGCCATCGCCAAGAAGGTCACGAACGGCGCGACCATCTGCCTGGCCCCGAAGTGACCCGGCATCGGCCGCTCACCGTGGGCGGTCGCGCTCCAGCGCCTCCAGCCGATCGCTGATCGTCTGCAGCTGCGCCAGCACGGCGTCGAGGCTCGCCTGTACCCGGTCGATGTCACCCTCCACGCGCTCCACCGTCTCCGCCCGGCTCGCCCGGAGGTTCTCCACGAACCACGACGCGATCGACGCCGTCACCACGCCCAGCAGAGCGATCCCGGCCACCATCAGCGACGCCGCGATCAGGCGACCCTCGAACGTCACCGGGTAGCGGTCGCCGTAGCCGACCGTCGAGATCGTGGTGATCGTCCACCACAGGGCTTCGCCGAAGGTGGTGATCGACGCGTCGGGGACGTCGCGCTCGGCGTCGTAGACCGCCACCGCCGCCACGAAACCGACCAGGGCCACCGTGCCGGCCACGTAGATCGCTGCCCGGCCGCGGACGTCGTCGCGCAGCTGGCGGTTCAACACCCCCAACACCGTGATCAGCCGCAACGCCCGCAGCGGCCGGAACATCGGCAGCAGCAGCAACACCAGATCCAGGAGATGCGTGCCGACGAACCGCCAGCGCCGCCGGGCCAGCGCCAGGCGCACCAGGTAGTCGACGCCGAAGATCGCCCACACAACGGTCAGACCCGCCTCGATGGCCGCGTGCCCGGCCGGGGACAGGCCCGGATCGAGCACCGACCACGTGTAGGCCGCGAGGAACAGCACCGCCAGCCCCGTCAGCCACAGGTCGAGCCGTCGGTCCCACGCGGCGATCCGCGGCTCGTCGACGTAGGCGTCCGACCACGCCCCGGTCACCGGATCCCGCTCATCCGGTGCGTGCCGCCAACCAACGGTCCAGGCGCACCAGTGCCTCCTCGGTCTCGGCCGTCGAACCCGCGCAGGAGAACCGGACCCAGCGGTGCCCGTCGACCGGGTCGAAGTCCAGCCCGGGCGCCACCGCGACGCCGGTGTCCGCGAGCAGCGCGTACACCAGGTCCATCGAGTCGTCGGTCAGGTGCGCTACATCGGCGTAGACGTAGAAGGCGCCGTCCGGTGGCGCCACCCGCGTGATCCCCATCCGCTGCAGACCGGCCAGCAGCACGTTCCGGTTGCGCTCGTAGACCACGACGTGCCGGTCGACCTCCGCGATGCTCTCCGGGTCGAACGCCCCCATCGCCGCGTGCTGGGCCAGCGCCGGCGGGCACACCGTGAAGTTGCCCGCGATCGCGCCGGCCGCCTGGAGCAGCCGCGGCGGCAGCAGCAGCCAGCCCAGCCGCCAACCGGTCATCGAGAAGTACTTCGAGAACGAGTTCACGACGATCGCCTCGCGCGAGGTCGCCCACGCCGTCGACGTCTCGGGCGCGCCGGCGAACGAGATGCCGTGGTAGATCTCGTCGCTGATCAGCTGGATGTCGTGGGACTCGCAGTAGCGGGCCAGCGCGGCCAGCTCGGCGGGTTCGAGCACGGTGCCCGTCGGGTTCGCCGGGCTCGCCACGATGAGCCCGCTCACGGGCTCGTCCAGCGCCTCCAGCATGGCGACGGTCGGCTGGTACCGGGTCTCCGGCCCGCACGGCAGCTCGACGACCTCACAGCCCAGCGCGGCCAGGATGTTGCGGTAGCAGGGGTAGCCCGGCCGCGCCATCGCCACCCGGTCGCCCGCGTCGAACGCGGCGAGGAACGACACCAGGAACCCGCCGGACGACCCGGTGGTGACGACCACCTGCTCCGGCGGGACCGCGAGCCCGTACCGCTGCTCGTAGTGCCGGGCGATCGCCTCCCGCAGCGACGGGATGCCCAGTGCCTCGGTGTAACCCAGCACCTCGCCGTCCAGAGCGGCAGCCGCCGCGGCGCGCACCGGCCGCGGCGCCGGGGTGGACGGTTGACCGGCGGACAGGTTGACGACGTCACCGTGCAGGCGCTGCCGCACACCGGCCGCCGACCACACGTTCATCACGTGGAACGGCGGGATCCCGGCGCGAGCAGCCACCGCGAGACCCTGCGGTGCGGGGGAAGAGAGGGGCACCCGGCCGACCTTATGCCGGACGCGACCGAGGCCGCTCCCGAGTGGGGAGCGGCCTCGATGACAGAACCGTGGGAGAACTCAGAACAGCGAGGAGAGCAGGCCGCCCACCACGCCGCCGCCGCCCGAGTTCGACGACGCGTTCTCGGCGTTCGAGCTGCTCGAGCCGCCCGAGTCGCTGGATCCGCCCGAGTCGCTCGAGCCGCCCGAGTCGCTCGAGCCGCCCGAGTCGTCGGAACCGCGCGAACCGGAGCCGCCGTCATCGTCGGAGCCGCCGTCGTCATCGGAGTTCGAGGCAGCCGACGACGACGAGTCGTCGTCGTCATCGTCATCGTCGTCGTCCGAGTCGGACCAGTCATCGTCATCGTCGTCGTCCGAGTCCGACCACTCGTCGTCGTCATCGTCGTCCGAGTCCGACCAGTTGGCGTCATCGTCGTCGTCCGAGTCCGACCACTCGTCGTCGTCGTCATCGTCCGAGTCCGACCAGTTGGCGTCCGCCTGGTGGTGCCACCGCTGGACGTCCTGGACGTCGAAGCGGTCGAACGAAGCCGGGTTCAGCTTCGTCGGCAGCTCGGCGGAACCGGTCAGCTGCGAGAGCAGGCCGGAGACAGAGACCTCGTCGGGGAGACCCGGGAGCTGGGCGGTGCCGAGCAGCCCGTCGAGGCTCGCGCCGAGGTCGGGGAGACCGAAGGAGCTGGGCGCGTTGTCGCCCACGGCGGAGTCGCCGTTGTCGTCCAGCAGTGGAGAGGCGCCCGCCGGGCCGGCCGCGGCGAACATCGCCAGCGGGGCACCGAGAGCGCCGATGGCGACCCGACCGGCGATCCGTCCGGACCTGCTCGGGGCGGCATGCCTGGGTCGGTACTTCTTCGTCATGCGTGTCCTCTGAGTTCTCGGGGAGCGGCGCCGCGGAGCGACACACCTTTCGACATCACCAGCGACATCACGGGGAGCGACGACGCGGGGACTACCTTGGTGGTTTCGGGTGGTTCGCGCCACTCGTTCGGCCGCGTGTCGAGACGAACGGGTGCAGATCATCGGCGAATTGCATGACCGGAACGGTGGAGAACCACTCAGTCGGCGGTAGGAACAGCGATCTCGCCGGCGACGGCGCGGGCCGCGATGTCGGTCCGGTGATGGGAGCCCGCCAGATGCACGCCGTCGAGGCGCCCGTAGGCGTCCGCGCGGGCCGACGCGAGGTCGGCGCCGGTACCGACGACCGACAGCACCCGACCGCCCGCCGACACCACCGCGCCGTCGTCGCGGCGCCGCGTGCCGGCGTGCAGCACGCCGTCGGCGTCCGAACCGGTGATCACGTCACCCACTCGGGGGGTACCCGGGTAACCCTCGGCGGCCACGACCACCGTGACGGCGGCGCCGTCAGCCCAGTCCAGAGGTGCCTCGCCGGAGAGCTTGCCCGTGGCGGTGGCACGCAGCAGCCGCGCCAGCGGGGTGCGCAGCAGCGCCAGCACGACCTGGGTCTCCGGGTCACCGAACCGGCAGTTGAACTCGATCACGGCCGGCCCGTCCGACGTCAGCACGAGCCCTGCGTAGAGCAGTCCCTGGAACGGCACACCACGCCGGACCATCTCGGCCGCGACCGGCGCGACGACCTCGGCCACCAGCTGCTCGGCCAGCCCGTCCGCCGCCCACGGCAGCGGCGCGTACGCCCCCATGCCGCCCGTGTTGGGACCGGCGTCGCCGTCGCCGACCCGCTTGAAGTCCTGCGCCGGCAGCAGCGGCACCACCGTCTCGCCGTCCACCAGGCAGAACAGCGACACCTCCGGCCCGTCGAGGAAGTCCTCCAGCAGCACCGGGTGCCCGCCGTCGAGCAACGCGGCCGCGTGCGCGCGAGCGATGTCGACGTCGGTCGACACCACAACGCCCTTGCCGGCCGCGAGCCCGTCGTCCTTCACGACGTACGGCGGCACGAACCTGGCCAACGCCGCGTCGAGCCGGGCCGGGGTGTCGACGATCTCGCTGCCGGCGGTGCGCACGCCCGCAGCGGCCATCACGTCCTTGGCGAAGCTCTTGGAACCCTCGATGCGGGCTGCGGGCGCGGACGGGCCGAAGCAGTCGATCCCCGCCGCGCGGACCGCGTCGGCGATGCCGGCCACCAGCGGTCCCTCGGGGCCGATCACCACCAGATCGGCGCGCCACTGCCGGGCCAGATCGGCCGCGGCCGTCGGGTCGGTGACGTCGAGCCCGTGCAGCTCGGCCACCGCGGCGATACCCGCGTTGCCGGGTGCGCAGGCAAGCGCCGTCACCTCGGGGTCCTGGGCCAACGCCAGGACGATGGAGTGCTCTCGGGCACCTGAGCCCACCACCAGGACACGCACGGTCGGGAATCGTAGTCGGGTGCCGACTGCGGACGCGTCGATGGCCGACTACACGAGTCGGTGATCCACGTAGCACCACCGCCACGACTCGCCCGGCTCATAGGAACGCATGACCGGATGTCCGGTCTCCTTGTGGTGGACAGTGGCGTGCTTGTGCGGGCTGGAATCGCAGCAGGCGACGTGGCCGCAGGTCAGGCAGATCCGCAGATGCGACCAGACGGACTCGCCCAGCGCCGCGCAGTCCTCGCAGCCCGAGTCGGGGCCGGCCTCGGGGACGCTGAACGACGGCGAGTCGAACTCGGTGGTGTGTGCGCAGCTCATCATGGACCATCCTGCTCCCTGTGAGCTCTGAACGGGACAGGCACCCATGAACACCGAGATGATGACGATCCTGGCGCTCATCGTGGGATCGCTGGCGATCACCTGGATCTGCCGCCGCTTCGACGTCTCCGCACCGCTCGTGCTCGTCGTGGTCGGGATCGCGGTGTCGTTCGTGCCCGGCGTGGAGATCGTCGAGTTCGACTCCGAGACCGTGCTGCTACTGGTGCTGACACCGCTGCTGTACTCGGCGGCGCTCGAGTCGTCCTACCTCGACATCCGCGCCAACGTGCGGCCCATCGGGCTGCTCGCCGTCGGGCTCGTCGCGTTCACGGCCGTCGTGGTGGGGCTCGTCGCGTGGTGGTGGGTGCCCGAGCTGACCCTGCCGGCCGCGCTGGTGCTCGGTGCGATCGTCGCCCCGCCGGACGCGGTGTCGGCGATCTCCATCGGGCGCCGGCTGGGCCTCCCCCGCCGCACGATGACCATCCTGTCCGGCGAGAGCCTGGTCAACGACGCCACGTCGCTGACCTTGTTCCGGGTCTTCCTCATCGTCGCGGGCGGCACCGGCATCACCTTGCTCGAAGCCGGCGGCCTCTTCCTCTTCGCGGCCGTCGGCGGCACTGCGATCGGCTACGCGTTGGCCTGGATCGCCCACCGCATCCGTCGCAGGTTGAACGATCCCCGCGTGGAGGCGGCGTTCGGTCTCGTCGTGCCGTTCGCGGTGTTCATCGTCGGCGAGCTGGCCCACACGTCCGGGGTGCTCGCGGTCGTCGTGGCCGGGCTCTACCTCGGCTACCACTCCCCGGAATCCGGCTACGCGACCCGCCTGCAGGAGCAGGCCGTGTGGCAGGCGAGCGACACCATCCTCGAGTCGATCGTCTTCGCGTTGATCGGGTTGCAGCTGACCACGGTGCTGCGCAACGTCGGCGACGTCGGCCCGCTCATCGTCGCCGGGGTGGTGATCACCGCGGCCACGGTGGTCGCCCGGATCGTCTGGGTGTTCCCGGCGACCTACGTGCCGCGCTACCTGTTTCGCCGGATCCGCGAACGCGATCCCTACCCGCCGTGGCAGGTACCGGCGGTGATCTCGTGGGCGGGCATGCGCGGCGTGGTCACGCTGGCCGCGGCGTTCGCGATCGAGCCGCACGACGCGCCGTTCCGCGACACCGTCGTGTTCCTGGCCTTCTTCGTCACCGTCGCCACCCTCCTGCTGCACGGACTGACGCTGCCGTGGCTGATCCGCAAGCTGAACGTGCGCGAGACCGACAGCCAGGCCGATCTCCTCGCCGAAGCGCAGACCCAGTACGACGCCGTACAGGCCTCGATCGAACGGCTCGACGCCCTCGTCGCGGACGTCGAGATCAGCACCACCCAGCACACCGCCGAGAAGCTGCGGCGCATGGCGCAGATGAGCGCCAACGGGGTGTGGGAGCAGCTGGGCCGCTCCGACGAGGAGGCCGGCGAGAGCCCCAACGCCACCTACCGGCGACTCCGCCGGGAGATGCTTCGCGAGGAACGCGCCACGTTCGTCGCCCGCCGCGACTCCGGCGACATCGACGACGAGATCCTGCGCCGCGTGCTGCGCCGCCTCGACCTGGAGGAAGCGCAGCTCGCCCGCGACGAGGTGTGAGGATTTGCGTTGATCAAGGGCAAAAGGTTGCTCGTCGATCTTCGCGAGCGACCTTTGCCCTTGATCGCCGAACCATCGGCCGGCGGCCGCTCAGGCGACGCGGGCATCCCAGTCGATGCGGAAGCGCTGCTCGGGCCCCAGCGTCTTCTCCGGCCGCATGAGCCGCGCGAACACGGGCATGAGCACGGGCAGGACGGCGCGGGCGACCGGGCCGGGTGCCTTCACGTGGTTCACCTTCGCCGCGCGCGCCGCGACGCCCTCCACCCGCGCGCGACGCAGCCCCTCGTAGGCGGCGAAGGCGGTGGCCGCGTCGGGCAGGTCACGCAGGCAGCGGGCCAGCTCGACGGCGCTCTCGATCGCCAGCGACGCGCCCTGCCCCGAGCTGTTGGACGGGGCGTGGGCGGCATCACCGACCAGCACCATGCGGTCGCGGTGCCAGTGCGGCACCGGCGGCATGATGTGCAGCGCCCCGGTGACCTGCAGGCGGTCGGGCGGTGTGTTGCGCACCAGCGCGGCGCCGGGATCGTCGTCGCCGTAGGTCTCGGCGAGCACCCGCAGCCACTCCTCGTTCGACCGCTGCCGGGCCTGAGCGAGCGTGAGCGGCTCGCGGCTGGGCAGGTTCGCGCCCCACCCCGCGCCGCCGCCGACACGTCCCCAGTAGAGGTAGTAGGCCCGCCTGCCGAAGGCGAAGGTCATCGTGTCGGCACCGCCCGGCACGTCGATGTCGGCGGCACCCTCGAAGCCCAGCAGCCCTGTGTATGCCGCTCCAGGCGCGTTCGGATCGATGATCCGCCGGACCGTGGAGTGCACCCCATCAGCGCCGATCAGGACGTCGGCGGTCGCGGTGGTGCCGTCCGCGAACGTGGCGGTGACGCCTGCGCCGTCGGACTCGGCGCCCACCAGCCGCGCCCCGTACCGGAACGGGATACCGCGCGCCGATGCCTCCTCGTGCAGGGCACGGTGCAGTGCGTCGCGGCGCACCATCTGCAGCGGGCCTGCATCGGCGAGCCCCGGCACGGCGATGCGCCGCCGCCCGATCGCGAGCACGCTGTGGTTGAGCGGCTGGGAGTGGTCGAGCACCGCGTGCTCGGCGTCGACGGTCGAGAGCGCCGCCACGCCGTTCGGCGCGATGGCGATCGACCCGCCGGGTGCATCGTCGGGGCCCGGCCGGGTCTCGTGGACGGTGGCGGCGATCCCCGCCCTGGCCAGCGCCATCGCGGTGACGGGACCGGAGATCCCGCCGCCGATGACGGTGGCGGTCGTGACGTTCTTGGACATGGTCGTCCTCCATCAGGAGTGGAGGAGCCCGGTTATCCTCTTCAGTGCCACCTGGGGCCGGGCTCCGTCTTCGGCCCCGAGGTCGACTGGCCGCGAAAATGGATGTGTTGCAGCACCTCCGCCGGGGTGTGGGTCAGCTCTCGATCGGCCCCCTCTTCTCGATGTGGTCGCGCCATTCGGCGAGCCCGGGGAAGCTGCCGTCGGCGAGTTCGGCCAGCAGCCCGCGCACCCAACCGACCTCTGCCTCGCGCTGGGCCAGCAGGTACTCGTCCTCCACCAGGAACAGGCGCGGAGTGTGCGCGCGATGGTGCTCGAGCAGTGCGCGCTGCGCGGCGAGATCGGCGTCGAGGAGCTCCAGACGCTGACGCAGCAGGTCGACCGCCTCGTCCGGCCCGAGCACCGCGAGCAGCGACAGACCGGCGACGAAGCGCGGCGGGGTCTCGCCGGGTTCGCCGACGAGCTCGCGCACCCAGTCGACGATCTCGGCGCGGCCGTCGTCGGTGATCCGGTAGACGGTGCGCTCGGGTCGGGCGCCGCTGCGTTCGTTGCCGGCCTCCGCGACCAGGCCGTGCTTGGCCAGGTTGCCCATCACCGTGTAGAGGGAGCCCCACTTGACGGCCATGTCCTGGTCCTTGCCGCGAGCGCGCAGATGGGCCGCGATCTCGTACGGGTGCATCGACCGCTCGCTCAACGCCGCGAGGACGGCGAGCGCCAGCAGATTGCCGACCCTGCGACGTCTGGGCATCACGCGTCCTATCCGTTGACGAATACTCGTCTACGAATATAGCGTGCGAATCAGCCGGAGAGGAAGTCCCCCAGCAACGCCGTCACGGCGTCAGGCTGCTCCTCGTGCGGGAAGTGGCCGCACCCGTCGAGCACCTCCAGACGGTGCGCGGCGCCGGCCCACCGCGCCGACGCCTCCGCGGTGCTCGGCAGGACGCACGCGTCGGCGGCACCGTGGATCTGCAGCACCGGAATCTCGGGCAGGCGGGCGACGGCGGCGGCGAACCGCCGCCCGTCCGACCGCAGCTGGGAACGGGCCGCCCAGCGGTGGTACTCGAGGCTGCAGTGCGCCACGTGCGGCGCACCCATGGCAGCGCGGTAGTGCGCCGCCGCCGTCGCGAAGTCGTCGGTCGCCACCCAGTCCGGTCCCGACCAGGCCCGCAGGATCCGCTCGACCCGCGCAGCGCCGTCGGCCCGCAGGGACCACTCGGGCCGCCGCGGCACCTGGAAGCCTGCCGCGTACGACGCCGTGGCCACGCCCTGCCCGCCCGGATCGCGCAACATCGCCGCCCGCAGCGCCCGCGGATGCGCAGCCCCGATCGACACCAGCTGCGACACCCGCCGCGGATGCAGCGCGGTGAGCGTCCAGCCGATGAGCCCGCCCCAGCCGTGCCCCACGACCGTGGCGCGGGCCTCACCGAGCGCCCCGATCAGGCCGGAGACGTCACCGGCGAGCGTCCACAGGTCGTAGCCGCGCGGCGGCTTGTCGCTCTCGCCGTAGCCGCGCAGGTCGATAGCCGCCACCCGGAATCCGCGGGCGGCCAACGCCGGCAGCTGGTGCCGCCACGCCCACCAGAACTCGGGAAACCCGTGGAGCAGGACGACGAGCGGACCGGAACCCTGCTCGACGACGTGCAGCCGGATCCCGTTGGCCGAGACGAAGTGCTGCCGCCACGGTCCCGGCAGGCGCATCGCTCAGCGCGCGTGCCCGTTCAGCTCGGCCGCATGGTTGCGGCCCCGCGAGGACAGCACGGCCGCCGAGTCCTTCAGCGACGAGATGGTGCGCTCGGGCGCGCGGATCTTGCGCACGCGCAGGTAGCCGAGCAGCCCGAAGATGCCCGCCACGAGCAGCATGATTCCGAAGACGATGCCGAACGCAGCGGCGCGGTGCAGCCAGATCGCCAGCACCTCACCGAGCGCGAAGAACAGGAAGAAGAGGCTGAACAGCACGATCGTCAACGCGACGACGAAGAAGATGCTGCCCTGCAGGCCCTTCTTGACCTCGGCCGTGACCTCGGCCTTCGCCAGCTCCACCTCGGCCCGCAGCAACGTCGACACGTGCGTCGTCGCGTCCCTGACGATGGCGCCGATGGACTGCTCACCCACCGGGACGACCGGCTCGGGAGCGAGCGGGATCGAAGGCAGAACGGGCGGAACGTCCGCTCCGTTGGAGCTGGTCGGGCTGGCCACCGCGGTCCTCCTGCACGAGTTCGGGGCACGTCTGGCGTCGTGTGCCGCGTGATCAGGGGCATCCTTCCACGCCCCTGGTCGTCCCGCCGTGGAGGACGCGGGATGGCGGTACCGATCCGGTGACGCTCGATCCGGCCGTCCGTCAGTCGTCGGGACGGCCGCGCAGCTTCTTCAGCGCCCCGCGCCGCGCCTTGGACTCCAGCCTGCGCCGTTTGGAACCCGCCGTGGGACGGCTGGCCCGGCGCGCCCGCGGCGGCGGCGCCAACGCCGTGCGCACCACCTCGGCGAGCCGCTCGCGCGCGGCCTCCCGGTTGCGCAGCTGACTGCGGTGCTCGGCTGCCACGATCGTGAGCACGCCGTCGACGAGCCGGCCGGCGAGCCGTGACGTGGCCCGTTGCCGCT
The DNA here is from genome assembly GCA_963727745.1 of uncultured Actinomycetota bacterium. Classification (GTDB taxonomy): domain Bacteria; phylum Actinomycetota; class Actinomycetes; order Mycobacteriales; family Pseudonocardiaceae; genus Pseudonocardia. Next base: position 36,131 of record CAVSHL010000013.1, on the reverse strand, counting down.
GTTCCTCCGACAGTGCCGAGGAGTGGATCAGGTCGAACGACAGCTCCACCCGCGAATCGGTGGTGTTCACGCCCTGTCCGCCCGGCCCGGACGCGCGCGAGAACCGCCAGTGCAGCTCGCGCGCCGGCAGGACCAGCGCGCCCTGCACCGGCAGATCTCCGGCGGTGTCCTGGTCGGGCATGCACAAAGGATGCCCCAGACGGTGGCCGATGGCCCATGTGATTCGGATCAGCTCGTGCTCTCACCCGGCGGCGAGCAACCGATCGAGGATCTCCCGGGCCCGGTTGAGCTGGTCGGCCTGCTCGATCATGCGCTGCCGCTCGCCCTCCAGGCGCCCGCGGCAGTCGGCGAGCAGCAGCTCGGGACCGGCCATGCACGAGAGGATCTCCTGGATCACGTCGAGGCCGAGGCCGGCGGCGAGCAGCGTCCGCACGTGCCCCACGGTCGCCACGTCGGCGAGCCCGAACGTGCGGTACCCGTTCGGCTCCCGGTGCGGCGTGAGCACTCCGCGCTCCTCGTAGAAGCGCAGTGCCCGGACGCTGACCCCGGTCGCAGTGGCGAGCTCGCCGATCCGCACGTCCGTCCTCCTCGCGCCGTCACACTTGACCCTCACGCTGACGTGAGGCTTTAGCGTACGCCGCGTGGCTCGGCTCGGGATCCTCATGTTCTGCGTCTTCAGCATCACCACCGGCGAGTTCGTCGTGGCAGGTCTCCTGCCCACGGTCGCGGCCGACCTCGGCACGACCGTCGGGACGGCCGGCCTGGCCGTACCCGCCTACGCCCTCGGCATGATCATCGGCGGCCCGTTGCTCACAGCCCTCACCGCGCACCTCCGGCGCCGCCCGTTGATGGTGGCGCTGCTCGGTGTGGCGGTGGTCGGGAACGCGGCGTCGGCGGCCGCGCCGACCCTCCCCGTACTGCTCACGTCCCGCGTCCTGACGGCGCTGGTCACCTCCACGTTCTTCGCCCAGGCCGTCGTGGCGGCGATCCGGGCGGCCCCGCCGGGCCGGTCGGGCGGGGCGGTGGCGAAGCTGGCGTTCGGGATGAACCTGGCGATGATCGCGGGAGCACCGCTGGGCACGCTCATCGGCGACCGGTGGGGATGGCGGGCCACCTTCATCGCCATCGGTGCCGGCTGCCTCATCGGTGCCGCTCTCGTCCGCACCGCCATCACGGTCGACGGCGAAGGCCCCCGGTCGTCCGCGCTCGCCGAACTGCGGGTGCTGCGCCGGCCCGAGGTGCTGTGGACGCTGGCGCTCACCGCCCTCGGCAACATCGGAGTGCTGACGGTGTTCACCTACCTCGCCCCGCTGGCGACCCGCGTCGCCGGTCTCGCGGCGACCGCGGTCCCGTTGCTGCTCCTGGGCTACGGGCTCGGCGCCACAATGGGCAACCTCCTCGGTGGCGCGGCCTTCGACCGCGCGCCCCGCAGCTCGCCACCGACCCTGCTGGCGGCGCTGACCACGGTGCTCGCCCTCGGCTGGATCTTCGCCGAGTCACCGGTCGGCGCTGTCGCAGCGATCGTCGCGCTGGGAGTGGCCGGGTTCGCGATCATCCCCGGCATGCAGGCGCGCGTGATGGCAGCCGCCGCCTCGGCGCCCACCCTGGCGATGGCCGTCAACGCGTCCGGCTACCAGCTCGCCGCAGCAGGAGGAGGTGTGATCGGAGGTGCCGTCACCGACTCAGCGGCCGGCCCGCGCCCGATCTACCTGATCGCCGCCTGCCTGACCGCATCGGCGCTGATCATCAGTGCGCTGCGGCTGCGCCGACCGGCGCAGCTCGCGGCCGAACCACGCTGAGCCCCGACCCGACGCACGGGAGGGCCCGCACCACGACGGTGCGGGCCCTCCCGTGCAGCACTGGGCTCAGTCCTCCGACTTCCCGTCGCTCAAGCCGGCGGAGATGAGGTCCATGACCGTCGAGTCGGCCAGGGTCGTGACGTCGCCGACCTCGCGGTTCTCCGCGACATCGCGCAGCAGCCGGCGCATGATCTTGCCGGAGCGGGTCTTGGGCAGCTCGTCGACGACCATGATCTGGCGCGGCTTGGCGATCGGTCCGATGTTCTTCGCCACGTGGTCGCGCAGCGCCTTGATCGCCTCCTCGCCCTTCGCCTCGTCCTGGGCGACGTTGCCGCGCAGGATCACGAACGCGACGATGCCCTGCCCGGTGGTCGGGTCGGACGCGCCCACCACGGCCGCCTCGGCGACCGTTGGATGGCTGACCAGGGCCGACTCCACCTCGGTGGTGGAGATGTTGTGCCCGGAGACCAGCATGATGTCGTCGACGCGGCCGAGGAGCCAGATGGCGCCGTCGTCGTCGTACTTCGCGCCGTCGCCGGCGAAGTAGAAGCCCTGCTCCGCGAAGCGCGACCAGTACGTCTCGCGGTAGCGCTCCTCGTCGCCCCAGATGCCGCGCAGCATCGCCGGCCACGGCTTGTCGAGCGCGAGGTAGCCCCCGCCGCCCTTGCCGACCGCCTCGCCGTTCTCGTTGACGACGGTGGCCGAGATCCCCGGCAGCGGGCGCATCGCCGAACCCGGCTTCGCGGCAGTGACCCCAGGCAGCGGCGCGATCATGATGGCGCCGGTCTCGGTCTGCCACCACGTGTCCTCGATCGGGCAGTTGTCGTGGCCGATGTGCTCCCGGTACCACATCCAGGCCTCCGGGTTGATCGGCTCACCGACCGAACCCAGCACCCGCAGCGACGACAGGTCGTACTTGTCGGGGATGTCGGATCCCCACTTCATGAACGTGCGGATCAGCGTGGGCGCCGTGTAGTAGATGGAGACGCCGTACTTCTGCACGATCTCCCAGTGCCGACCCTCGTGCGGGGTGTTCGGCGTGCCCTCGTACATCACCGACGTGGCGCGGTTGGCCAGCGGCCCGTAGACGATGTAGCTGTGGCCGGTGACCCAACCGATGTCGGCGGTGCACCAGTACACGCTCTCGCCCGGCTTGTGGTCGAACACCACGTTGTGGGTGTACGCGGCCTGCGTCAGGTAGCCGCCCGAGGTGTGCAGGATGCCCTTCGGCTTCCCGGTGGTGCCGGACGTGTAGAGGATGAACAGCGGGTTCTCGGAGTCGAACGCCTCGGCCGTGTGCTCGTCGCTCTGCTTGTCGACGGCGTCGTGCCACCACACGTCCCGGCCCTCGGTCCACGGCACGTCGGTCTCGGTGCGCTTCACGACGAGCACGTGCTCGATGGTCGGCGTGTCCTTCGTCGCCTCGTCGGTGTTCTCCTTCATCGGCGCGGGCTTGCCGCGCCGGAACTGCCCGTCGGAGGTGATGAGCAGCTTCGCCTCGGCGTCCTCGATGCGGGCCTTCAGCGCGCCCGGCGAGAACCCGCCGAACACGACGCTGTGCATCGCGCCCAGGCGCGCGCAGGCCAGCATCGAGAACACGGCCTCGGGGATCATCGGGAGCTGGATCGCCACCCGGTCACCGGCGCCGACACCCAGCTCCGCCAGTGCGTTCGCCGCCTTGCACACCTCGCTCTTGAGCTGCGCATAGGTGATGGTGCGGGTGTCTCCCGGCTCACCCTCCCAGTGGAACGCGACCTGGTCGCCGTGCCCGTCCTCGACGTGCCGGTCGACGCAGTTGTAGGCCACGTTCAGCTTGCCGCCCACGAACCACTTCGCGAAGGGCGGCTCCCAGTCGAGCACCCGGTCCCACTTCTGGTTCCAGTGCAGCCGCTCGGCCTGCTCGGCCCAGAACGCCTCGCGGTCGGCGTCGGCGCGCGCGTACCAGTCCTCCGTGGCGTTGGCCTGTGCCGCGAACTGCTCACTCGGTGGGAAGCTGCGCGTCTCGCTCGAGAGGTTGCTCAGCGTCGGTTCGTCGGCCATCTGAAGTGCACTCCTGTTCGGGGAATCACTGTTCTGGGGCAACGGCCGGACGACAGCACGGCAGCGCGCGGTCCGGCATCGGCATACCTCGCAGTCCAACGCTAGTAGCCCCGTCGACGTCACGCACCCGCCAGGAGGACCAGGTACGACCGGGTCCGACGGCCGGGCGCGTTCCTGACACCATGCCGGGATGGCTCCGCCGCGAACGACCGATCCGTTGGCCCCGTTGATGGGCCTGCCGGGCGTCGACGGAGCCGTCACCCGCGCCAGGGACGCGCTGGTCGGCCTGCACAACCACCCCGTCAACCGGCGGGGTTGGCCGGCTTCGGCCGCCGAGGCCAGCCTGCGGGCGGCGCGGGCGTCGGCTGCGCTCGACGGCGCCCCGCTCGAGGTGACCGTCCAGGACGCGGTCACCGACCCGGTGCTCGCCGGTGCGGTCCGCGCTGCCGAGGAGGTCGGCAAGCTGCTCGGCACGTGGCGCACCGCACCGCTGCAGGCGCTGGCGCGGCTGCACCTCGTGGCGGCCGCCGACCTGGTCCCCGCCGATCGGCACGGCGGCGAGCTCGGCCGCCCGGACGGCTCGGCGAACGTGTCGGCACGGCTGGCGTTGCTGGCCGACATGGTCACCGGCGGCACCAGGGTTCCGGCGCCCGTCCTCGTCGCCGTTGTTCACGGAGAGTTACTCGCGCTGCGTCCGTTCCCGTCCGCCAATGGTGTGGTGGCCCGCGCCGCCGCCCGCCTCACCGCGGTCGTCGCCGGCCTGGATCCGAAAGGGCTCGCCGTACCCGAGGTCGGACACCTGCGCGCCCGCGCCGCCTATCGGGACACGGCCGCGGCGTTCGCCTCCGGAAGCCCCGAGGGACTCGCCGCATGGATCGTCCACTGCTGCGAGCAGTGGGAGGCAGGCGTCCGCGAAGGGCAGTCGATCGCCGATGCACGCGCCTGAACCCAAGATTCGTTTGCGCACGTAAAAGCGGGCGGCACCCCGTGAGGAGTACCGCCCGCCAACGCAAAAACCAGGGTCCAGGCGTGCACTACGTGTCGTGATACGGCCTCGGCGCCCGGTGGTCCGGTTACGCAAGCCCACGACGACATGCCTCCCGCGGCGTGCTGTGCGTGGAGTGCCCGGTCTTCACGTACGGAGTTCGAATCGGGGGAGACGGGTGCTTCTCTGCCGCACCGCCCCTGGCCGATCAGAAGTCCGTGATGCCTTTGTAGCCCGTGACCCCGGCCACAGCAAGGGGTACGGGCAGGTGCACCGGTTCAGGCACGGAGCGTAGTCACCAGGATCGCTCGAACGAGGGACGTCGACGCCCTAGCGCGAGCGCGCCGCCCAGTACTAGTGCGGCCCCCAGTCCGATCGCCAGCACAGCAGCCGCCGAACCGCGGGAGCGCAACCTCGACCGCAGCGGGACGGGCGCACTGAACTCCCGGATCGGCCATCCCCGCTCCGCGGCCACCCGCCGCAACCCGCGGTCGGGATTGACCACCACGGGATGCCCGACGGCCTCCAGCAGCGGCAGGTCGGTGATCGAGTCGGTGTACGCGAAGCAGTCCGCGAGCCGGAAGCCGCGCTCCTCCGCGATCGCCGCGGCGGCGGTCGCCTTCTCCTGGCCGTAGCAGTAGTAGGCGATCTCGCCGGTATAGCGGCCGTCCTCCGACGCCATCCTGGTCGACACGCAGCGGTCCGCCCCGATCATCGCGGCGATCGGCTCGACGACCTCCGAACCGGACGCGGAGAGCACCACGACCTCGTCCCCGACGGCGTGGTGCATCGCGATCAGTTCGGTCGCCTCGGCGTAGACCATCGGCTCGACGATCTCGTGCAGCGTCTCGGCGACGATGCCGTTGACCTGCGCGACGTCCCATCCCTTGCAGAGCGCCGTCAGACGCATGCGCAGCTGGTCCATCGTGTCGTGGTCGGCGCCGGACAGCACGAGGAAGAGCTGCGCGTACGCGCTGCGCAGGGCAGACCGCCTACTGATGAGTCCTTGCCGGAGGAATGGACGGCTGAAGGCGAGCGCGCTGGATCCAGCGATGATCGTCTTGTCCAGATCGAAGAATGCGGCCGCTCCGGCGCGGCCAGGCACGGCGGCGTGCGAACCGGTCACAGCCGCTGAGCTTGCCAGAACCACCGCTCCCTCGGACGTCGCGGGCAACTGGTCCTTCTGGACGTGGGCGTAGTGCCCTCATAACGGCTACAGTTGTGGGGTCCGGCATCGTCCGGGCACGTGGTTCAGCTCGACCCCCCGGAGCTGAACCCACGACGACCCCCGCCAATCCCCCCTGGCGGGGGTCGTCCCATGTCTGCGGGAGTGCGGCACGGCCGGAGTTGTGGGCTGCCCGCCTCATCATGACCGACGGCACCGACATTTCGCCCTCTGATTGCCGTCGCATCGCCGAGTTGTCCACATCGGCCTCCACTCATCCACAGTTTTTGATCTTCACTTCCCGGGCGCCGCTCCGGCACCGACGCTTGTTCTCGTCCCCGCTCCGCACCGGAGCCCGGCACGAGGAGACCTCTCATGATCGCGACGAACGGCACGTCAGCAGCCGGCCCCACCGGCGACTCCGCTCGCCGCGGGCTCGTCATGGCGTCGGATCCCGAACTGCTCGACACCCTCCTCCGGCTCGCCGCAGCGGCCGGGTGCGAGATCGCCCGAGCCGTCGATCCGGCCGATGCCCGTCGTCGCTGGCTCGACGCGCCACTCGTGGTGCTCGACGACACGGCGGCACGAGCCTGTGCCGAGGCAGCACTGCCCCGCCGCTCCGGCGTCGTGGTCGCGGTGTGCGGCGATCCGCCGCCCGAGACGTGGCGACATGCGGTCGCGGTCGGCGCCGAGCACGTCGTGTCCGTGCCGCAGGCCGAAGGATGGCTCGTCGCCGCGCTCACAGAGGCCGCCGAGGGCACCCGCCGCTCCGGCGCGGTCATCGCCGTGATCGGCGGGCGAGGCGGTGCGGGAGCGTCGGTGTTCGCCACTGCGCTGGCCGTGGCCGCCGTCCGCGCCGGCGAGCACGCCCTGCTGGTCGACTGCGACCCGCTCGGCGGAGGCCTCGACATCCTGCTCGGGGCCGAAGAGTCGGATGGCTTGCGCTGGTCGCAGATCGGCGTGAGCGGTGGACGCATCCCCGCGGCTGCGCTGCACGCCGCCCTTCCCTCGCCCCGCATCGGCCGCGGCGAGGAGGGCCGGCTCAGTGTCCTGTCCTGCGAGCGCGCCGCCCACGGCCCCACTCCTGGAGCTGTCGTCGCCGTGCTGGAGGCAGGCCGTCGGGCCGGCGAGACGGTGGTCTGTGATCTGCCCCGCTACCCCACCGACGCGGCGCTGGCCGCCCTCGGCGCCGCGGACGTCACGCTCGTCGTGGTGCCGGCCGATCTGCGGTCATGCGCCGCGGCGGCGCGCATCGCGGAGATCCTCGCCGAGCGTGGGATCCCCGCCGGCGTCGTCGTGCGCGGGCCGTCGCCGGGCGGGGTCGACGCCGACCAGGTGGCCTCCTCGCTCGGGCTGCCGCTGCTCACCGCGATGCGGCCCGAGCCACGGCTGGCACGCGCACTCGAGCTGGGTCGGGTTCCCGGCACCACTGCTGGGCCGCTGCAACGCGCCGCGCGCACCGTGCTCGTCGAGGTCGCCACCATGCTGGCCGTCCGGGGCGGGGTCGTGGCATGACCACCACCTCCGCGGACCTGCGCTGCCATCGGTCCACCCTTCACTGGCTGAACCCGCACACGGAGCGAATGCTCCGCAACCGGTTCCAGGTGCTCGCGGGACGTGAAGGGTGCCGCACCGCAGCGCGCATCGCCGCCGCTGCTCTTCCGGTCGGGCCGGCACTCCCGAGCGGAGTCATCCGATGAACAGCACCACCGCTGTGGCTCCACTCCGCTACCACCCGACGTCGGCCACACCCGAACTGGTCGACCGGGTTCGGGCCCGGCTCGCCGCCGGCGGAGAGAGCATCACCCCGGCGACCGTCGCCGCCGCGGTCCGCGCCGAGGCCGGCGGAGTCGCGTCCGACATCGACGTGCTGGCGGCGCTGCGCGTCCTCCGCCAGGAGTTCGTCGGCGCAGGCCCGCTCGACGAGTTGCTGCGCGATCCGCGCACGACCGACGTCCTCGTCACGGGGCCGGCTGCGGTGTGGGTCGATCGCGGATCGGGTCTGGAGCGCACCGGCATCCGCTTCCCCGACGACGCCGCCGTGCGCCGGCTCGCCCAGCGGCTGGCGCTGGCCGCCGGTCGGCGACTCGACGACGCCAGCCCGTTCGTCGACGGCTGGCTCGCCGACGTGGGGGTGCGCCTCCACGCCGTCCTCGCCCCGGTCGCCGTCGACGGCACCTGCCTCTCGCTGCGCGTGCTGCGACCCGCCACCCACGACCTGGCCACGCTCCGGTCGCTGGGCACGCTCGACTCCACCGGCGAGGCGGTGGTGCGAGCAGTGCTGGCGGCCCGGCTCGCGTTCGTCGTCTCCGGCGGCACCGGCTCGGGCAAGACCACCATCCTCGGCGCACTGCTGTCGGCCGTCGACCCGGCCGAACGCCTCGTCGTGGTGGAGGACGCCGAGGAACTGCGCCCCCGCCATCCGCACGTCGTGCGGATGGTGTCGCGTCCGGCCAACATCGAGGGCGCCGGCGGGGTGAGCGTCCGCGACCTGGTGCGGCAGGCGCTGCGGATGCGTCCCGACCGGCTGGTGGTCGGGGAGGTCCGGGGCGCGGAGGTCTGCGATCTCTTGGCCGCCCTCAACACCGGTCACGACGGCGGCGCCGGCACGGTCCACGCCAACTCGGCACGCGAGATCCCGGCACGGATGGAGGCGCTCGCCGCCAGCGGCGGTCTCGGCCGCGACGCGCTGCACAGCCAGCTCGCCGCAGCGATCCAGGTGGTGCTGCACATGCGCCGGCTGGGCACCGGCGGCCGGGTCCTCGACGTGGTCGGCGTGTTCGACCGCGCCGGCTCCGCCCACTCGGGCCTGGCCGAGGTCCGACCCGCCTGGATCCGAGGCGTGGGCTGGGCGGAAGGGCGCGCCGCGCTCGACGGGCTGCTGCGCGAGCGCGGGGTGACCGCGCCATGAGCCGCACATCCACCGGGTCCGGCGGCCGGTCATCGCCACGGGCGCTCCGGCCGCGACCTGCCACCACCTCGAGTGCGCCGCCGCGCGCCGCCGATCCGGAAGGCAGGCAGGCCCTGCCCGCGGGAGGGGCCATCCAGTGCACGGACGGCGTCGCCCGAGCAGCCACCGTCGGTGGCGCGGCCGCAGCGCCGCAGGCTTCCGTGGCGGCACGGGACGAGCCGGGCCAAGAGCAGCCCCGCCACTCGCCCGACCACAGGCCAGCACCCCGCCTCGACGGGATCGCATCCGCCGAGTCCCATTCCGGCGCGACACCGGCCCCGGCACCCGCAGGACAGCCGACCAGATCAGCGGATGCGCCCGCCCGCAACTGTGCCGCTGGCACGCGTGGCATCAATCGAGGCTCCGAAACCCGGTACGACACTTCGGCGCCGACATCGCCGTCGGACGGGTCGAGCAACGCACCGCCACGCCCGCGCCGCCCCCTGCCGCCCGATCCCTCCGCCGACATCCGCCACACCTCGACAGCCACGCCACCACCACGCCACCCGACACGATCCGGACCAGCCGCGATCCCGCCGACTCAGCCGCATCCGTCGCCGGACAGCACCACCAACCTCGACAGCAGAGCAGAACCGGGCACCGGGGCAGTCGTTCCCGCCGGACACGCCGCCGCCAGGGCAACCACTGTCGGTGGTGTGGCTGCAGCGCCGGCGCCGCGCCCTACCGCCGGCGCGGGAGCACTGAGTCCGCAGCCACCAGGTCGTTCGGCGCGCGGCGCAGATGTCGACCAGGGGCTGGTACCCGTGCAGCGGGTCGGGGCCGGTTCCCCAATGAGCCGCGCCCAGGAGCACGGCGCGGCCTCCGCACCGACCTGCGTGGGGCTACCCGGTCCGGGTCTGCGGTTGCGCGGCCGCTCACGCGCGCCCCGCCACGTCGAACTGTGCGGGAGGCGGCCGTGCTGACCGCGATCGCTGCACTGTGCGTGGCCGTCGCCGTGCTCCTCAACCCGTTCGCTCCGGCACGTGCCCGGTTCCCGGTGGTGTTCCCACCGGCGCGATCGGTTCGTCGTCCACCAGTGCGAATGGCGGCACTGGCGCCGGTGTTGGGCGGGATGCTGGCGGGTTTCGTCGCCGCCGGGCCAGGCGGGGCGATCGCCGGCACCCTGGTGGCCGCAGTCGTCCGACGTCGGCGCGCGCACTCACGCCGAGCGAATGCGGCGACGGCCGTCACCGAACAGCTGGCCGAGTCGCTCGGCCGCATCAGCGACGAGTTGCGCGCCGGCGGCCATCCAGCGGCTGCGCTGGCCGGAGTCACCGCCGATGGATCCCTCGCCCGCGAGGTGCTCACTCCCGCGGCTGCCGCGGCAGCGCTCGGTGAGGACGTGGCCGGCGCGATGCGGCGCACTGCAGAGGCCCATCCGACTGTTGCCGACGACCTGCACCGGCTCGCCGCCGCGTGGACCCTGGCGGAGCAGCACGGCGTCCCGCTGGCCGAGCTGCTGGCCGGGGCTCGCTCCGACATGCGGTGGCGGATCAGGTTCGGCGCGTCGGTGCGCGCTCAGCTCGCCGGGCCGCGAGCCACTGCCGCAGTGCTCACCTGCCTGCCCCTCCTCGGGCTCGTGCTGGGCCAACTGCTCGGCGCCGACCCGCTGGGGGTGCTGCGAAGTGGGCTGATCGGCCAGGCGCTCGTGGTGGTCGGGGTCGGCCTCGCCGCCGCAGGCGCGCTGTGGAGCGAGCAGATCATGAGCAGGGCGGTGCCTCGATGAGCCCCGACACCGTCCGTGCCTGCGGGATCGCCCTGCTCGCGGTCGCGGTGCTCGTCGCTGGCTCGGCCCCGATCACCCACCGCCTCCGGGCGTTGCACGCTCCCGCTCGGGTTCCCAGTGTCCCGGGCCCGCCGATCCGTCCCGCGTGGATCGCGATCGCGGGTGTCGCCGGAGCCGGTCTCGGTTGGGCCGTCGCAGGTGCCGGTGCAGCCGCCGTCCTCGGCGCTGCCGCGGTGGCGGCCGCAGGCACGGTCGTCCGCCGCGCAACCCGGGAGGAACCCGACAGCGAGATCGAGCTGGCCGCCTGCTGGGAACTGCTGGCGGTCTGTCTGCGTGCCGGGCTGCCGGTCGCTGCTGCGGTGTCGGCCGGTGCCGCATCCGTGACCGGACCTTCCGGCGCACGACTGCGCCGCGTGGCAGGGCTTCTCGCACTCGGCGCCGATCCACCCGATGCGTGGCAGACCGCAGCCGAGTCCCCGGCACTCGCCGCTTTCGCCCGGGCGGCGGGCCGCTCCGCCGGCACCGGCGCCGCCCTGGCCGAGGTGGCCACCGCCGAGGCGGGCCGTATCCGGTCAACCATCGCCGACTCCGCCCAGGCCCGCGCGCAACGAGCCGCGGTGATGATCACCGGCCCGCTGGGCCTGTGCTTCCTGCCGGCCTTCCTCGTGCTCGGCATCGGCCCGGTGGTGATCGGCCTTGCCACCGCCGTCCTCGACCAGTGGTGACCTCGAACGCTCGATCAGAAGGAGAGATCCGATGACCACGATCCCTGCCCGCACTTCCGACCACCACACCCTGTGGCGACGGCTGGCTGCCCGGTTCCGCCACCTGCGTGCGGACGACAGCGGTATGAGCACTGTCGAGTACGCGATCGGCACGATCGCCGCGGCGGCGTTCGCCGCCATCCTCTACGCCGTCGTCAGCGGCGACTCGATCGTCGGTGCACTGACAACGCTCATCCAACGCGCGCTCACGGCCACGTTCTGATGCTCGGGAGCACGCCGGCGGCCGGCTGTCCGCCCGACGGTGATCGGGGCGCAGTCACCGTGGAGGCTGCGCTCGCTCTCTGCGCGTTGACGGTGTTCCTCGCGATGGCGGTCGGCGCGGTCGCTGCCGCCGGCGCCGCGGTGCGCTGCACAGATGCGGCTCGCGAGCTGGTGCGGCTCGCCGCCCGAGGTGAAGCCGAACGGGGCCGAACGGTTGCCGCGGGTCTTGCTCCCGCCGGGTCTGCAGTGCAGCTCGACCAGGCAGGCGACCTGCTCACCGGGGTCGTCTCCGTGCAACTCGTACCTCCCCTGCCGATCACCGTGAGCGGACGGTCCGTGGGCGCGCTCGAGCCGGGAGCGCCACCGTGACGCCGGTCGGCTCCGCGCCCGCCGTCGAGCGGGAGCCGGACTCCGGCGTGGCGACCGTGTGGGCGGCGGGCGGCATCGCAGTGTTGATGACAGCGCTGCTGATCGCGTTGCACCTAGCGGCGGCCGTGATCGGGCGGCATCGGGCCGAGGCAGCCGCCGATCTCGGCGCGCTCGCCGCAGCCGCAGTGGCCGTGCAGGGCACGAGCACGGCGTGTGGACGGGCTCGTGAGATCGCGGAAGCCAACGACACCAGGCTCATCCACTGCGCACTGGTCGGCTGGAGCGCCGCCGTCGAGGTCGAGGCGGGAATCGCGATCGCCCTGCCGGGCCTGGCCACAGCGCGCGGCAGGGCGCTCGCCGGGCCGGCTCCGGTCGATCCCGGGCCGGACGACGCGGTCGCGCCCCCCGACGCCGCGTCCGAATCGTCAGCGCATGCAGCAGCGGAGCCGCCATCCGACGGGCGCGATCCGCGCGCGACCGGGTGCTGCGATCGACCGTCCACCGCCGCCGGACGCAAGGTTGCTCGCCGCCCACGTGTCCTCCGACGCGGACGTCATCGCCATGGCCGGCGCCGCCTCAGCTGCCTCCCATCTCACACACTGTTACTGATCAGCGGTATTGCTCGCCCGGTGAACGGTCGTCCCATCCCATCGACCTGCGGGGGTCGGCCACGGTCCACGCTCGTCGTCGCGTTGCCGCCGATCGGCGACCACCTCTGGTGGCGGAGCGTGCTCTGCCGCCTACTGGAGACCTGGCAGCAGTGCTCCGCACTCGCCCACAACTCGAGAGACCGCTCCCCCAGCTGCGGCGGAACCGGGGCGTCTTCGACGCTCACCCCCGATCCGGTTCCGTCGCGATCAGGACGCCGTCGGCCGGCCCCACCCCCGAGAAGGCCGGCCGGCGGCGCCCTACCTCTCGAGAAGAACCTCCGCGGTCGAGGGGATGCCCCGCCCGGGGTGCGTACCGATGGCGTCGAGCACGACGTCCAACACGATCACCGCGCCCTCCTTGTCCAGCGGCGCGTTGCCGTTGCCGCACTTGGGCGACTGCACGCACGACGGGCAGCCGGTCTGGCACGCGCAGTCGATGATCGCCTGGCGCGTTGCGGCGAGCCATGCGCCGAGCACCGCATGGCCCCGCTCGGCGAAGCCGGCTCCGCCCGGGTGCCCGTCGTGCACGAACACTGTCGGCCGGCCGGTGAACGGGTGCGCGGCGGTCGAGAGCCCGCCGACGTCCCTGCGATCGCAGATCGCGAAGAGCGGCAGCATCCCGATCGCCGCATGCTCCGCGGCGTGCAACGCGCCGGGTACCCGCGGCGCCGCGAGCTGCGCGTGCCCGGACAGCGCAGCAGGGTCGAGGTCGTACCAGACGGCGCGGGTCGCGAGGGTCTGCTCGGGCAGGTCGAGCGGCACGGTGGCGAACACCACGCCGTCGGGTCCGCGGCGCTGGTAGGCCACCACCTGCCCAGTCACGTCGACCTCGCCGAACGACACCCGCACCAGCCCGTGGTCGCGGCACTGCAGCACACGACGCACGGCGAGATCGGAGACGGACCGCGCCACGGTGCGCCAGCCCGGATCGCCGGCCCGCACGTACGCCACCCCCGCGGGGAGGTCGAGCCGATCCACGAGGTAGGTCTCGCCGCGATGGAGGTGCACCGCTCCGGCGTGCACGGTCGCCGGAGCGGACGCCCCGTCGACCGTCCCCAGCACTCGCCCGGTGGCCTCTTCCACGAGCGCCACCTGACCGGTACCGGAACCGCGGATGTCGACGTAGGCGGCGGGCCGCTCCTGGGTGCTCGGCCAGTACCAGCCCGTGGGCCGACGCCGCAGCACCCCGTCGGCGACGAGCTCGTCGAGCACCTCGGCCGCAGTTTCCCCGAACACCGGCCCCAGCTCGTCATCGGTGATCGGCAGCTCCGCCGCGGCGCAGGCCAGGTGCGGGCCGAGCAGGTAGGGATTACCCGGGTCGAGCACGCAGCCCTCCACCGGTGTGCCGAGCAGCGCGTCGGGATGGTGGACGAGGTAGGTGTCCATCGGGTCGTCGGCTGCGACGAGCACCACCAGAGCGTCGGAGCGTGCGTCGCGACCTGCCCGGCCGGCCTGCTGCCAGAACGATGCTCTGGTGCCGGGGAATCCGGCCATCACCACGGCGTCGAGTCCGACGATGTCCACTCCCAGCTCGAGCGCGTTGGTGCTGGCCAAGCCGAGCAGGCTGCCGTCGGCGAGAGCTGTCTCGAGGGCCCGGCGGTCCTCCGGGAGGTAGCCGCCGCGGTACGCCTCCACCCGCTCGGCGAGCTCCGGATCGACCTCGGCGACGAGCCTGCGGGCGCCGATCGCGAGGAGCTCGGCCCCGTGCCGCGAGCGGACGAAGGCGAGCGTCCGCGCCCCGTCGACGACGAGATCGGCCAGCATCCTGGCCGCCTCGGCGCCGGCCCCGCGGCGCACCGGTGCGCCGTTCTCGCCGGTGCCGTCGGCGAGCAGCGGCGGTTCCCACAGCGCAACCGTGCGCCCGGCTTGCGGGGAGGCGTCCCGGGTCACCGCGACCACGGGCCGTCCGGCCAGTCGGGAGGCGAACTCGGCCGGCTCGGCCACCGTCGCGGAGGCGAGCACCACCGTCGGGTGCGCGCCGTAGCGGGCGCAGATCCGCAGCAGCCGGCGGAGCACGAGCGCGACGTGCGAACCGAACACCCCGCGATAGGTGTGGCACTCGTCGATCACCACGTAGCGCAGCCTGCGGAACCAGTGCGCCCACCGACCGTGCCGGGGAAGCAGGCTGCGGTGCAGCATGTCGGGATTGCTCAGCAGCCAGCGGCCGTGGCGGCAGGCCCAGTCCCTGGCGTCGGGCGATGCGTCGCCGTCGAGGGTGGCCGGGCGGATGTCGGGCAGGCCGAGTTCGTCGAGCACCCGAAGCTGGTCGGCGGCCAGTGCCTTCGTCGGCGCGAGGTACAAGGCGGTGGCACGCGGGTCCTCGACGAGCGCGGTGAGCACCGGCAACTGGTAGGCCAGCGACTTCCCCGAAGCGGTGCCCGTCGCGATCACGACATCGCTGCCGGTATGAGCGAGTTCGGCCGCCTCCACCTGGTGGGCCCACGGTGCGGCGACTCCACGGTCGACCCACGCGGCACGCACGGCAGTGGGCGTCCAGTCCGGCCACGCGGCGGTGACCGCCGGGCGCGCGGGCAGGTGCATCACGTGCCGCAACGGCCCGTCGGCATCACCGAGGGCGTCGCCGGCCACCCGGCCGAGCAGGTGGACGGCTCGACCGGGAGTCGCGTGTCCCGGACCACCGGCCCTGCTCATCTCTCACCCTGCCCCGACGGCTGCTCCCGGCACGGCGTTGCGCCGGCCTCCATCGGAGGGTGGCACAGAGGGCCGACAGTCACCCTGCACTGGGCGGCGAGAGAGCCCCAGATGCGGCCGCCACCATGCGATCGACGAGTTGCCGCGCTGTCGCAGCCGTCGGCATGGTCGTCAGCACGGCCAGCACGAACCGGTCGTCCGGCCCCACCACGCCCATGCTGTGCAGCTGGTTCTGGCCTCGGATGCAGCACATCCAGCCCTGCTTGGCCGCGCCGACCTCGACGGGCAGGCCGGGGGCCAGCAGCCCGAACGCCTGGTCGAAACCATCTGTGGCCCGGGCAGGCGCAGCCGCCATGGCACCGATCAGCAGTTCCTGGTCCGCAGCCGGCAGCTCGTCGAGCACGTGCTTCCAGACGTGCAGGAGGTCGCTCGCGGTCACCACCATCTCGCCCCATTGCGACGGGTCGCGCGGAGAGGCGACGCCGGTCAACCCGAGCCGGGCAGAGATGCGGGAGGCGGAGCCGGGACCGTCGAAGCGACTCCACAACGCGCTCATGGCGGCGTCGTCGCTCGGGCCGAGCGCGCGCCGCACGAGGTCGGTGTCGACATCGGTGATGGGAAGGCTTTCGGTCCTCCGGCGGTCGACCATGTCGACCGCGAGCACCAGCTTCGACAGCGACGCGGAGAGCACGCCGGCCGTACCGCCCTGGCCGACGGCGACCTCGGAGGTGCGGCGATCGAGCACAGCGATGGTCGATCCCACCGGCGCCGCGGCAGGCGCGAATCCGACGGCCCCGGACGCGGCCTCGGCGGCGGCGACCGCGGCGGCAGCCAAGCCGTGCCGGGGCGCGGGCACGGGCACGGGCGCTGCCGATGTGGCCGGCGGGGGTGCCGGCATCGGCCGCGCCGCGGGGACAGCGCTCCCAGTCGGATCGGCGTCGGTCGAACGGGTCAGCACGACCGTGACCGTCACCACGGCGACGGCCAGTCCGAGGGCGAAGAGCACGCGCAGGAACGCGACCCCGCGCCGACGCGCAGCCGGGCTGTCGTTCATCGCTGCCTCATGATCGATTCACCTGAACGGTGCAGCTCGGGAGGCATGAAGTCCAGTTCGTGACGGGATCGTTATGGGAGGTCAAAAGGGTACCTCCCCGAGCGTGTTAGGTGGATCACACTCCTAGACTGCACTCGCCCGACCGCGATCTACCTGCGGCAACGGGCTGTTCAGACGCCGGGGTCGAGTACACCGTGCCCCTGGCTGTCCAGTGATCCACTGAACCAGGAGGACGGATGTCCTTGTCCACCATTCTCGCCGAAGGCGCAGCGACGCAGCTGACGCTGAGCGGGGGCGATCGCATCATCATCGGTGTGATCGCGGTGGTCGCCCTCGTCGCACTGGCCGTCGGCTTCATCCTGCGCAAGGAGGTCCTCGCCGCCGGCGAGGGCACCCCGAAGATGCAGGAGATCGGTCGCGCGGTCCAGGAAGGCGCTTCGGCGTACCTCAACCGCCAGTTCCGCACCCTCTCGATATTCGTCGTGATCGTCTTCGTGCTGCTGTTCGCACTCCCGGCAGAAGACCTCGGGGAACGGATCGGCCGCTCCATCTTCTTCCTGGTGGGCGCCTTGTTCTCCGCCTCCATCGGCTACCTCGGGATGCGGCTGGCGACCTTCGCCAACATCCGGGTCGCCGCAGCCGCGCGTGAGGAGGGCGGCCGCGAGAAGGCCACCCGCATCGCGTTCCGCACCGGCGGCGTGGTGGGCATGTTCACGGTCGGCCTCGGCCTGCTGGGTGCCACCGTCGTGGTGCTGGTCTACGCGGGCCAGGCACCGAAGGTGCTCGAGGGCTTCGGCTTCGGCGCCGCGCTGCTCGCGATGTTCATGCGTGTCGGCGGCGGCATCTTCACGAAGGCCGCTGACGTCGGCGCCGACCTCGTCGGCAAGGTCGAGCAGGGCATCCCCGAGGACGACCCCCGCAACGCCGCCACGATCGCCGACAACGTCGGCGACAACGTGGGTGACTGCGCCGGCATGGCCGCGGACCTGTTCGAGTCCTACGCGGTGACCCTCGTCGCCGCGCTGATCCTCGGCTCGGCCGCGTTCGGCCAGCACGGCCTGCTGTTCCCGCTGATCGTGCCGGCCATCGGCGTGCTCACGGCGATCATCGGCGTGTACATCACCCACACCCGCGAGGGCGAGAGCAGCCTCACCACGATCAACCGGAGCTTCTACATCTCCGCGGTGATCTCGGGCGTGCTGTGCATCATCGCCGCATTCGTCTACCTGCCTGGCACGTTCGCCGGCCTGGGCGGCCCCACGGACACCACCGTCGTGGCTGACATGGCGGGCTCCGACCCGCGGATCATCGC
Source organism: uncultured Actinomycetota bacterium (assembly GCA_963727745.1). Classification (GTDB taxonomy): domain Bacteria; phylum Actinomycetota; class Actinomycetes; order Mycobacteriales; family Pseudonocardiaceae; genus Pseudonocardia. The sequence continues at coordinate 18,443 of CAVSHL010000013.1, read as the reverse complement.
CTCCGCCGCGGTGCTCATCGGCATCGTGCTGGCGGGCATCATCCTCTGGCTGACCGGCTACTTCACCGGCACCGAGGACAAGCCGGTCAAGACGGTCGGCGAGTCGTCGCTGACGGGTCCGGCCACGGTGATCCTCGCCGGTATCTCGATCGGTTTCGAGTCGGCGGTCTACACCGCGCTGGTGATCAGCGCTGCGGTGTTCGGCGCGTTCGCGCTGGCCACCGGCTCGATCACCGTGGCGCTGTTCGCCGTGGCGCTGGCCGGTACCGGCCTGCTCACCACGGTCGGCGTCATCGTCGCGATGGACACCTTCGGTCCGGTCTCGGACAACGCGCAGGGCATCGCCGAGATGTCGGGCGACGTCGAAGGTCCCGGGGTCGGCATCCTCACCGAGCTCGACGCGGTGGGCAACACGACCAAGGCCATCACCAAGGGCATCGCGATCGCGACGGCCGTGCTCGCCGCGACCGCGCTGTTCGGCTCCTACCGCGACGCCATCACCACGGCGCTCGCCGACGCGAAGACCGCCGCGGCCGACGCCGGCACGGCGTTCGCCTACGAGGTGTTCGCTCCGAACACCCTCGTCGGCGTGATCATCGGTGCGTCCGTGGTGTTCATGTTCTCGGGTCTGGCGATCAACGCCGTCACCCGGGCCGCGGGTGCCATCGTGTTCGAGGTGCGCCGGCAGTTCCGGGAGCACCCCGGGATCATGGACTACTCCGAGAAGCCGGAGTACGGCCGCGTCGTCGACATCTGCACCCGCGACTCGCTGCGTGAGCTGGCCACCCCCGGCCTGCTCGCGATCTTCGCCCCGATCGCGGTCGGCTTCGGTCTCGGTGTCGGCCCGCTGGCCGGCTACCTGGCCGGTGCGATCGCCTGCGGCACCCTGATGGCGATCTTCCTCGCCAACTCCGGTGGCGCGTGGGACAACGCGAAGAAGCTGGTCGAGGACGGCAACCACGGCGGCAAGGGCTCGGCTGCCCACGAGGCCACGATCATCGGTGACACCGTCGGTGACCCGTTCAAGGACACCGCCGGTCCGGCGATCAACCCGCTGATCAAGGTCATGAACCTGGTCTCGGTGCTCATCGCGCCGGCGATCGTGTACTTCTCGGTCGGCACCACGGCGTCGGCTCCGATCCGCATCGTGATCGCGCTGGTGGCCGTGGCCATCATCGTGGCCGCGGTCGTGGTCTCGAAGCGTCGCTCCACCACGATCTCCGATACCCCGTCGGATGCGAAGGTCGCCTGACCGTCAACCCGGTCCCGTCCGAGGCCGTCCGCTCCTGCACCAGGGGTGGGCGGCCTCGGCCGTTCCCGGGGCAGGCAGACTGTCAGGCCGTGTCCGGCACGACCGCCACACGAGCCACCGCCCAGGGAGCTGGTCCCGCATGCACCGCACCTACCGTTCCGTCCTCACCGCGATCGCCGCGGGATGCGTGCTGTTGGCAGCAGGTTGCGGCGGCGGTTCCGACCCGGCCGCGCCGCCGGCCGGGAACGGCACCGGGGCGGCCGCCGCGCCCGGCGCCGAGGCCGGTGTGGCCTGGATCGACACGGTCTGCGGTTCGATGCTCGAGCTGAGCAACACGGTGCGCAGCCCGAAGGTCGACACGTCCAGCCCACAGGCCACCTTCAAGAGCTACGGCGCCTTCGTCGGGACGTACATCGGCGGTATCGACAAGGCCGTGCAGACCACGGAAGGCGCCGGCCCGTCGCCGATCGCCGGCGGCGACGCGATGCTGAAGGGCATCCTCGATCCGCTGAAGGACTACCGCGGAAAGCTGGAGCAGACGAAGGGGGTGCTCGACAAGGCGAACGCGAACGATCCGGCGTCGGTGACAGCAGCCACCTCGGCGCTGCAGATCCTGAAGTCGCCGCCCGCGTTCAACGTGCCCTCGACGCCGGAGGTGTCGAGCGCGACCAGCGCGGCCAAGAACTGCCAGCAGTTGCAGCAGCTGGGCAAGACGGCGCAGCCGAGCGCTGCGCCCAGCGGTGGCTGATCGCCGTCGCACCTTCTGGTGCGCCGTCGCCGCCGCAGCGTTCGCCGGGATCACCGCGTGCGGTCCGTCCGCGGGGCCGGGTACCGAGGCGCCGAAGCCCGACCCGGTCGCGGGCTGGTCGGACTCCGTCTGCGGCTCGGTGCTCGCGTTCGCTACGTCGGCGACCGCGGCCCCGGACTTCGCCGCGGCGACCGATCTCGCGGCCGTGCAGCGGACGTTCGGCGACTATCTTGGGACCCTGGTCACCGGACTCCGTGACGGCCGGGCGGCACTGGCCGCTGCAGGTGCCCCGCCCGTCGCCTCGGGAGCCGGCGTGCTGGATCGGGTGCGGACGGCGATGACCCGGCTCGAGCAGGACCTCGCCGGGGCGCGGGCCACGGTCGACGCCGCCGATCCGCGGGATCCCCGCGCGTTCGTGGCATCGGTGCGGCAGGTCGAGTCGACGGTGCGCGCGATGGAGGTGCCGGACGTGGTGGGCGAGCTGTCGGCTGTGCCGGAGCTGGCCGGCGCGGCGCGCACGACACCGCAGTGCCGGAAGGTGCGCACGCTCGCCGCAGCTGCTCCGGGCTGACAGCCGGCCGCGTACGGCGCGTCGCTTCCATCCCATCGAACAGGTGTTCTAATGTACGCCTCGTGTCGCAGCTGTCGCTGTTCTCCGCGGAGGCCCGCCCGGCCGGCTTGGCCGATCTCGCCGGGGTGCTGTGCGGGCCCGGTCAGATCGTGCGCTTCGGCTCGGGCGACCAGGCCCGCTTGTCGGTGCTGCTCGCCGATGCGTCCCGCGCCGCCGCGGTCACGGCCGCGTTCGCGGCGGTCGGGTTGGCGGCGCAGGCGGTGGTGACGGAGAACGGAGCGACGGCGGTGCGCACGGCGTTCCGCTGCGATCTCGTGGATCTGGCGAGGGCGTGGACCCGCGGTGCGGTGAAGGACGTGCCAGCGGGATGGGATGTGGACGGCGCGGCGTTGCGGATGTGGGCGTTGACATCCGGCTGGGCCGACGAGCGCGGTGGCTATCTTCTGGCACTGGATCAACACGCTCCGCAGACCCACCTGCCCTTGATCGGCGCACTGACGCGCGCAGGGCTTCCACCAGCGCGGATGTCCCGGATCGGGGCCCTGCGGATCAGCGGGACGCGACGGGTGCAGCGGCTGGTGGAGCTGGTCGGTCCGCCACCGGCGCGGCTGCCCGCGGAGGTCTGGCCACGCTACTGGGGTCGCGCATCGGCTTGACAGATCTGGTTACGCTCTCGCCGCACGGTAGCGATTCGTCGGCCGAGAGTGACCAAGACAACACGATCGGGACAGGCGCGAACGAGAGGTCCGGCGGATGCCGGAAATCGTGCACCGCATACTCGGGGGATGGCCGGCGACCCGATCGCCGGCGCGAAGGACAACGGAGTAGGACCACGTGTCAATCGGAACGACGAGCTCGACGCCCACATCCGGCACGAGCCAGAGCGCTGCGGGAGGTCGCAAGCGCACCCCACCGACCAGCGCGGCCACGAGTGGCCCGACCCGCCGGTTGGTGATCGTCGAGTCCGGCACGAAGGCCAAGAAGATCCAGCAGTACCTGGGCAAGGACTACGTCGTCGAGGCGTCGGTCGGCCACATCCGGGACCTGCCGCGAGGGGCCGCCGACGTGCCGGCGAAGTACAAGGGTGAGTCGTGGGCACGGCTCGGCGTCGACGTCGACAACCGGTTCGCACCGCTCTACGTCGTCCAGCCGGACAAGAAGAGCAAGGTCGCCGAACTGAAGTCCGCGCTCAAGGACGTCGACGAGGTCCTGCTCGCCACCGACCCCGACCGCGAGGGCGAGGCGATCGCGTGGCACCTGTTGGAGACGCTGAAGCCGAAGGTGCCCGTGCGCCGGATGGTCTTCCACGAGATCTCCGAGCCCGCGATCCGGGCCGCCGTCGCGAACCTGCGTGATCTCGATCACGATCTCGTCGACGCGCAGGAGACGCGCCGGATCCTCGACCGCCTCTACGGCTACGAGGTCTCGCCCGTGCTGTGGAAGAAGGTCATGCCGAAGCTGTCGGCAGGCCGCGTGCAGTCGGTGGCGACCCGCATCGTCGTGGCGCGGGAGCGCGAGCGCATGGCGTTCGTCTCCGCGTCGTACTGGGACATCGCCGCGCAGATGGATGCCGGCGCGGAGTCCTCGCCGCGGCAGTTCCCGGCGCGCCTGGTGGCGGTCGACGGCACCCGCGTCGCCACGGGCCGCGACTTCGGCTCGGACGGACAGCTCAAGACCACCGGCAAGGATCCCGCCCGCGCGCTGGACGAGGCGTCCGCACGGCGGCTGGCCGAGGCGCTGGAGGGTCGCGACCTCGCGGTCGACTCCGTCGAGTCGAAGCCGTACACGCGCAAGCCCTACCCGCCGTTCATGACCTCCACCCTGCAGCAGGAGGCCGGGCGCAAGCTCCGGTTCTCCGCGGATCGCACGATGCGCAGCGCGCAGCGGCTGTACGAGAACGGCTACATCACCTATCTCCGCACCGACTCCACCACGCTGTCGCCCTCCGCGATCCAGGCGGCCCGTACGCAGGCCCGGGAGCTCTACGGAGACGCGTACGTGCCCGCCCAGCCCCGGCAGTACACCCGCAAGGTGAAGAACGCCCAGGAGGCGCACGAGGCGATCCGGCCCGCCGGCGACTCGTTCCGTACCCCGGGCGAGATCGCCCGTGAGGTCGAGGGCGACGACTTCCGCCTCTACGAGCTGATCTGGCAGCGCACCGTCGCATCGCAGATGGCCGATGCGCGCGGCACCACCGTGTCGGTCCGCATCAGCGGCAGCGCCGCGACGGGTGAAGAGGTCACCTTCGCCTCCTCCGGGCGCACGATCACCTTCCCCGGCTTCCTGAAGGCCTACGTCGAGACCGTCGACGACCAGGCCGGCGGCGAGGCCGACGACGCCGAGTCGCGCCTGCCGGAGCTGACGAAGGGCCAGGCGCTCACCGCGGCGTCGCTGACGCCGGAGGGGCACTCGACGAACCCGCCGTCGCGCTTCACCGAGCCGAGCCTGATCAAGCAGCTCGAGGATCTCGGCATCGGCCGCCCGTCCACGTACGCGTCGATCATCAAGACGATCCAGGACCGCGGCTACGTGTGGAAGAAGGGGCAGGCACTGGTCCCGTCGTGGATCGCGTTCGCTGTCGTGGGGCTGCTCGAGCACCACTTCGGCCGGCTCGTCGACTACGACTTCACCGCCGCCATGGAGGACGAGCTCGACCTCATCGCCTCGGGCGAGGACGACCGGGTGCGCTGGCTCTCGGGCTTCTACTTCGGCGGCGACCAGGGCAGTGAGGGCTCGGTGGCCCGCGCGGGCGGGCTGAAGAAGCTCGTCGGCGTCAACCTCGAGTCGATCGATGCGCGGGAGATCAACTCCGTGCCGGTCTTCGACGACGTCGTGGTCCGCGTCGGGCGCTACGGGCCCTACCTGGAGCGCACCGTCGACGGCGAGTCGCAGCGCGCCAACCTGCCCGACGACCTGCCGCCCGACGAGCTCACCCGTGAGGTGGCCGAGCAGCTGTTCTCGGTGCCCCAGTCGGGTCGGTCGCTGGGCACCGACCCGGTCACCGGGCACGAGATCGTGGCGAAGGAGGGCCGCTTCGGTCCGTTCGTCACCGAGATCCTGCCGGAGCCGGCCGAGTCCGAGAACGGCACGAAGAAGAAGGCCGTGAAGGCGAAGCCGCGCAGCGGTTCGCTGTTCAAGGACATGACCACAGACTCGGTCACCCTCGAGGAGGCGCTGCGCCTGCTCTCGCTCCCGCGCCTGGTCGGCAGCGACCCGGAGAGCGGCGAGGAGATCACCGCGCAGAACGGTCGCTACGGGCCGTACCTCAAGAAGGGCACCGACTCGCGGTCGCTGACCAGTGAGGAGCAGCTCTTCACCGTCACGCTCGACGAGGCGCTGGAGATCTACAAGCAGCCCAAGCAGCGCGGCCGGCGCGCGGCGGCGGACACTCCGGCGCTGCGCGAGCTGGGTGTCGACACCGCGAGCAAGAAGCCGATGGTGATCAAGGACGGACGGTTCGGGCCGTACGTCACCGACGGCGAGACCAACGCGTCGCTACGCAAGGGCGACTCAGTCGAGCAGATCACCGACGAGCGGGCGTCCGAGCTACTGGCCGAGCGCCGCGCGAAGGCGCCGGTGAAGAAGGCGCCCGCGCGCCGGGCCCCGGCCGCGAAGAAGGCACCGGCCAAGAAGGCGCCGGCCCGCAAGGCTCCCGTGAAGTAGCCGGCGAGGGCCGGCACCGCGTGCGCGATGTCGGCCGGTTCGCTCATGCGACCGGCCGGCACCGTGGCGAGGTACCGGTCACCTCCAGCCCGGCACGACCCGCATCAGCCCAGCAGCTGCGCCTTCACCGCGGCGGCCACCCGGCCCCCGTCGGCCCGCTTCGCGACGGCGGCAGTGGCCTTCTTCATGACCTGACCCATCTGCCGCGGGCCGGGCTGCTCGCCGAGCTCGGCCGCGGTGTCCGCCACCGCCTGGCGGGCGATCTCCACCAGTTCGTCGTCGGTGAGCTGGGTGGGCAGGTAGCGGGCCAGGATGGCGCCCTCGGCCCGCTCCTTCTCAGCCAGTTCGGTGCGCCCGGCGCCGTCGAAGGCCTCGGCGGCCTCGGCGCGCTTCTTCGCCTCCTTGGCGATCACGCCGAGCACTTCCTCGTCGGAGAGCTGGCGTGCCGCATCACCGGCCACCTCGGCCACCCCGACGGCGGCGATCGTCATCCGCAGCGTGCCTTTCACCAGCTCGTCGCGGGCCTTCATGGCGGCGGTGAGGTCGGTGCGGAGCTGCTCCTTGAGCGTTGTCACGAGCGTGGACGTTAGCTGAAAGGGCCGCCGACGTAGGCTGACATCCATGAACGGCTGGGTGAAAGCGGCGCTGGGGGCGACCGCGACGGGCGTCGCCACGCTGGCGTACTCGACGGGCGTCGAGTTGCGCCACTGGACGTTGCGCGAGGCCACGGTGCCGGTGCTGGCGCCGGGCACCCGCCAGCTGCGCGTGCTGCACGTGTCCGATCTGCACATGACCCCCCGGCAGCACAGCAAGCAGCGATGGGTCGCCGAACTCGCCGCGCTGCAGCCCGACCTGGTCGTCAACACCGGCGACAACATGGCGCATCTGCAGGCCGTGCCCGCCGTCGTGCAGGCACTGGGACCGCTGCTGGATCTGCCGGGCCTGTTCGTGTTCGGCAGCAACGACTACTTCGGTCCCAAGCCGAAGAACCCGGCCCGCTACCTGGGCCGCAACGAGAAGCGCCTGCACGGCGAGCCGCTGCCGTGGAACGACCTGCGTGCCGCGTTCGTCGAGCGCGGCTGGCAGGACGCCACCCACGAGCGGCTCGCCCTCGACATCGACGGCGTCAGCGTCGCCGTCGCCGGCGTCGACGACCCGCACCTCGGCCTCGACCGCTACGGCCGCGTCTCCGGCAAGCCCACCGCCGACCTGCGGCTGGGCCTCACGCACTCCCCCGAACCACGGGTGCTCGACCAGTTCGCCGCCGACGGCTACGACCTGATCATGGCCGGCCACACCCACGGCGGCCAGCTCCGTGTACCCGGCTTCGGCGCGCTCGTCACGAACTGCGGGATCGACCGCTCCCGCGCACGCGGCGCGTCCCGCTGGGGCGCGCACACCTGGCTGCACGTGTCGGCCGGCCTGGGCACCTCCCCGTACGCGCCGGTGCGCTTCGCCTGCCCCCCGGAGGCCACCCTCCTCACCCTCGTCCCGCGCCCCGTCGAGGCCGTGCGCGCACCGGTAACCCCGGCGCGCGCCGCCGTGGACGTCGGCTAGACTTCTCCACGGGCCGCCGGGATGCGGGGCCATCGGGGTGTGGCGCAGCTTGGTAGCGCGCTTCGTTCGGGACGAAGAGGTCGCAGGTTCAAATCCTGTCACCCCGACCAAAGAATGCCTGGTCAGAGACTCGCGATGCGAGACTCGACCGGGCATTTTGGTCTGCGGACCTCCTATGGGAGAAATTTTGGGAGACGATCTTGAAAGCCGGTCTCTCATTCCGACCTGCAGGGGCGTCGGCGATGCCCCCCACTTCCCTGCTGGAGGGACGCGGTGAGCGGCCCGAACCGCGACCTACTGACGCTCCCGGACGTCTGCGCCGAGTTGGGCGTGTCCAGGTCGACGTTCTACGACTGGCGCGCCAAGGGGCGGGCTCCGCGGTGCATCAAACTCCCGAACGGCGAGATTCGAGTGCGGCGCTCGGAGCTGGACCGGTGGCTCGCCGAACTTGAAGAAGGCGTTGAGCCCGTCACGCCCTTCCGCCATCAGGGCGGATCACGGCGTCGCGGTTACTGACCCATCGGCCATCGGTGGAGGCGACAGTGCCAGCCGCTGTCTGCGACCGGGCGAGTCCTCTCTCCACCTGCGGGGCATGAGCAGCGGAGCACCCGTAACAAGGCCAGTACCCCTCGCGAGCTTGTCAGCAGCCGCGGTGACGGGCTGGGGCCGGTCACTTCCGGCGGCCATTCCCGATCTTGCGAGCCGCTTGCAGCAATACGCCACGCCGTACACCAGCGCGAGGACAAGAACGTTGTTGCGAGCTACGCGCGTCTCGCGATTCCTGCAACTGCGTCCTCGGCAGGCATGAAGCCCACGTGTCCGCCACACAGCTACAACAAGATGGAAGAGCCATGCACCGCGGAGGTTCTGCGCCGACTCACGTGAGAATGAAGGGTGGGGCTGGATGGACGCAGTCATGACGAGTCTGATCGCAGTTGCCGGGACCTTGCTTGGGTCGTTGCTCACCTACCTGTTCCAGCGACGCACGGCCCTCCGTACCGAGGCGGCGGCCCGTAGTGAGCGGCTGCGACAGGACCAGTTGGCGGCTTGCGCTGGGTTCGCAGGGGCGATCACCGAGCTGAAGCGAGCAGTGATGGCGTCCTGGTTCAAGCGCGCAACCCCCCCGCCGTGCCCGGCGCCCGGTGGTCGACCTCGCGGGGCAAGTGATGGCTGACCGATTCCGTGACGTTGGCGTGTGCCGGTGGCCCCACAGCACCGTAGGCGTTCAGCAGAGTGGTCGACGGCTGATGTCCGGGCCAACGTGCTCGCGCCATTGTTGCTCGGTCAGCTCTGCACCAGCCTCTGTGCAGATGCGTCGAATCTGGGCGTCGAGGTCGGTGGGGAGCGCGATCAAACGAGTGCCGTCGGCCACCAGCAGCGTGGCCGCAGTGGCGAACGCAACCGTTGCCTCCGCTGTGGCGAGCGGGCGCTGCCCGCCACGTGCCGGCTGCGCGGGATCGGTGATGTCCCAGATGTCCAGCGTGGGATTGAAGGAGCTCGAAACCGCAGCGACGGTGCGGCCATCCGGGGAGACCGCAAACCCGGAGTACGAGCCGGCAGCGGTGGTGAGTCGACCGACGGATCGTGCCGCGCCAGGATCCGACACGTCCCACACAGCGACAGCGGCGTCGCCTTGCAGGCTCAGCAGGTATCGGCCATCCGGGGTGAATTGCAACGCTGTGGGCGGCCGACCCGCCTGCGGACTCGGCGGGGCGTCGAGATCGCGGTACGTAGGCGCACCGAGCGGCCGAGGATGGGTCGGGTCGGCAACATCCCACAGCTGCAGGCGTTCGCGACCACGCGCCGGGTCATTGGTCTCGTCGATCCCGGAGTCGGCCATCGCGAGCACCTGGCCATCCGGCCGGAACGCCAGTTCTGGCGAGAATCCGCCAAAGTCGCCATCCGGGGACGCGGCGAGCGTGGTGGCTGCCGGCGCGAGCTCGGTCGATCGGAGCAGCACGCCCTCGCCGTCATCGGTCGCGACCACGGCTCCGTCGGGCCGCAGCGCCATCCCCGCCGACGAACTCCAGGCGATGGGACTACTCCACATCGGTGCCGGGCTACTTGGGGCGGTGAGATCGACGACGTCGAGCCGGCCGTCCTTGATGGGCCATACAGGCCCGCCGGCCACGGCGGCGATCCTCCCGCCGGGCGCGATCGCGAGATCAGCCGGGGCGAAGGGTACCGGCGCGGGGAGCCTGCCGGCCATCGTGGGGCGGGCAGGATCGGTGGTGGCGACGACGCTCACGGCCCCGTCATCGGTGGCGACCACTGCGACGCCGCGGCTGCCGTCTGCCGCCATTCCCGTGACGCGATCCGGCAGCGTGGCTGTGCCCCCTCCGCGCAGCGTCCAGCGACGGGCGGAGTTGTCATTCCCGCCGGTCAGGAGCACCGGTGACGACCCGGCAAACGTGAGACTGAATGCACCGGACGCGTGGCCGGTGAGCCGTCGGACCGGTGAGATCCCGCCGGGGACGGCGAGATCCCACACCAGGCCGGGATCGCCGGAGGCGGCGACGTAGCTCAGGCTCGGATCGATCGCGACCTCCTGCACCTCCCCGGTGCCGCCCCGGAGCTCCTGCGTCGCACGCGGCATGGCCCGGTCGGTCACATCCCACACCGTGACCGACCCCGAAAGGCGCCCGGTGACGAGGGTCCCGCGCGGTCCGAGTGCGACAGCGGTGATCGGATCGGAGCTGTTCGGAACGCTTCCTGCGTGCACCGGCCGGGTCGGATCGCCGAAGTCCCACAGGTCGGCCTGCTGATCGCTCTCGCCTGGTCCGGTGAGCACGACGAGCGTCGGCCTGTCGGGGGCGGATGACATCGTGACGCCATGCAACGCACTGCTCGGCAGGGAGGCGGAACCGGAGGGCTGTGGGTGGGCCGGCTCGATCAGGTTCCACAGCTTCAATACCCGGCTCCGGCTGTCGTCGCCCGACGCAAGGGCAGTCGCAAGCGTCCGCCCGTCCCCACTGAACTCCATGATCCAGGGCACCTCCGAGGTGAGCTTCGCGCCGACGGCTACCGGCCGTGCTGGATCGGACACGTCCCACAGCTGCACTCCGTCCCGATCGCCGATCGCGAGCAACTGCTCGTCGGGGCTGAGAGCTACCGTCAGATCGCGCTGCGCCTCGATGCGGGCGGCCGGGGCCAGCTGAGGCCCATCGAGGTCCCACAGGTCCACGGAGTACTGCCGGTGCACGACGGCGACGCGACCGCGGCGGCCGGCCTCCACCGCCGGGTTGCCGAGGTCGCCGGGGATCGGGTAGTCGGGCATGACCGCGACAGCGGCGTGTCCAGCGATACCGACGATGCGCGCCCGGGCCGCGGGCGAGGGATCGATCCGGTAGGCGGCGAGAGCGAGCTGGGCGGAGAGGCTCTGATCGATGGTGGCCATCTCCCCGGCCTGAGCGAGAAGCTTCTGGGCGACTGCCACGTCAGCCCGGGTGCGGGCCAGCGCCGTCTGCTGCACCGCGACGGCGATGCCGCCGACGGCCAGCAGGAGCAGTACTGCGAGGACGGCGATGACCTGGCGGATCCGACGTGCGGCGCGGTGCTCTTCCGCCGCCGACGCGTCGAGGAACGCGACAGAGGTGCTGCCGACATCCAAAGGCTCGGCCCGGGCACGGGCGAGCCTGCCGCCGCGGTAGAGCAGGGCCGGGTCGCGGCCCGCTTCTTGCCAGGCAGTGGCATCCTCGTCTACCTCTTGGGCGACGAGCCGCGCGGCTCGCTCCGCGTCCATCCAGTCGCGCAACCGCGGCCAGGATCTGATCAAGGCCTCGTGGCTGATCTGCACGGACCCGTCGTCGACCGTGACCAGCCGCGCTGCGGTGAATCCGTCCAGCACGTCCGCGGCCGCCGGCGGCAACGCGTCCAGCAGTGCGGATCGGGAGACGCGCCGGCGAGTGTCAGGGACCTCGTCACCGACCCGCACCAGTCGCAGCAGCAGCACGCGGGCCACCTCCCGACGATCAGGCGGCAGGGAATCGTGGATGGTTTCAGCGGTGCTTGCGACGGCGCCGGCGACCCCGCCGATGTCGCGGTAGGCCGCCACCGTGAGCGTGCTGCCGTACCGGCGTTGCCATACCGCCAGCAAGGCGTGGGAGAGCAGCGGCAGCACTCCTGGGTCGTACTCGGCGAACCGCTCGTTCGTGGGATCGGCGCCGGCGTCGCGCAGCAGCAGCTCGGTGAGTCCCGGTTCGAGGGTGAGGCCGGCGATACTGGCGGGTTCGGTGACGGCGGACCGCAACTCCTCGGTGGTCATCGGCCCGACGACTACCGGGCCCATCTCCATCGCCCGGGCGAGCTCGGCGAACTGCGCGCACTGCCCGGTGAAGTCTGATCGCAGGCCGATCAGCACGACCGCGACAGCGTCGCCGGTGGAATCGGCGCGGGTCAGGCCGTCGAGCAGGGCGATGAACGCAGCCCGGTTCGAGGGCGGCACCTCCGGCTCGAAGATTTCTTCGAACTGGTCGACGACGATCACGACGCGGCCGCCGAGGACTGCGGCGGGCAGCGCCGCGCGGACCGCGGCGCCGATGCGTTCCCCGGTCCCGTCGCCGTCGAACGCCGCGCGGGGCACGGCGGCCGTGCCAGCCGGGTCGAGCTCGGCGAGCGCTGCGGCGAGGGTGCCGAGCGGGTCGGTGCCGGGTACGAGCGACACGACCGGCCACGCGGCGGACCCTGCGACGCCTAGGTCACCGTGGCCGATCGCGGGCCCGATCCCGGCGTTCAGCAGCGACGACTTGCCCGAGCCGGAGGGGCCGGTGACGATCAGCGGACCGCCATCCCGGACGCGCTCGCCGACTCGGACCAGTGCCCGCTGCACCAGCTCGGCACGGCCGTGGAACAGCGTCTGATCGGCGGCCGTGTAGGCCTCCAGTCCTCGGTATGGGCAGGTCTCGTAGTCGGGCCTGGTGGCGGGTTCGATCGTCGATGCAGCGGTCGACCGGTCCGCCGCGTTCGGCGCGAGGACGAGGCCGCGCACCGCGTTGCCCGTGTGCAGGATCGGTGCTGGCCGCCCCGCCTCGCTCAATGCTCGGGTGAGGTGATCGTGCACGGTGTCGAGGGTGAGCAGCGCCGGCGCAGTCGCGATGCCGTTGGTCAGTGCGTTCATCAATGCACCGCTGAACGCGGTATATCGCTCTCCGGCCGGGGCGAGTGCCTGCTGGTCCCGATCCGCGGAGGCGAGCAGTGCACCGCTGCGCACGGGCACGGTCGCTCGAGCCGAGTAGCAACAGTCCAGCACGACGAGGACCTGCCGCGCCCGACAACCGGCGATCGCGCTGACGACCTCGTTCCACGCCAGCGCCTGAAACCCCGCCTTGCGCCGCAGATCGACGGTGGCGCGCGTCGCCAGATGCAACTCACCGGTCGCGTTGAGCAGGCCATGCCCGACGTAGTGGACCACCAGGACGTCGCTGGCGTCCGTTGCCGCAGCCAGCACCACGTCCAGAAGCTGCTCCGGGCCGACTGGGTCGACCAGCACCGTCACGTTAGCCATCGCTACCGCGCACACGTCGGTGTAGCAGCGCCCGAGCTCACGAACCGTGTCTGCCACCGCGGGCACGTCGGGCAGCCGCGACCCGGATGCGTGCGTGGCGTTTCCCGCGACGACGACCCGGACTCCAGCGCCGTCCAGGCCCGCCATCAAGGCTCCCGCGCGCCCTGGGCGGCCTTCGTGAGCTGTGCGGTCAGGGCGGACAGCTCCTCAGCGTCGAGGCTGCGAACGTTCTTGGCCTGCAGCTCGATGCGCTCGCCCCGCCGCGGAGTGACGATCAGCTTCACATCGCCGACTCGCGATCGAAGCCACGCCACGACCGACGCCGTCATCACCCCCGCCGCCGGTCCAGTCACAACCTCCAACGCCTCCAGCACGGGTCCGAGGCGGTCCGCAGCGGGCGGCGATTCCCGCCCCTGCACGAGGCCGCGTAGCTCGTCCTCCTCGGCGAGCCAGCTTTGCAGCGATCGCAGCTCGTCCGCCGATGCGTCCGCGCCCTCGAGCGACAGATCGATCTCCACTGTTCCCCCACAACATTGCGTCCCCACCACCAAATACCGAATCGACACCTCGTTGACTACCGCGGCGGCCAATCCGGCGTCACCGACTGGGCGGGCTCGGGCAGCGAAGAGCGAACGCGAACCCCGCAGCGGCAGCTATCGAGGTCAAGGTCCGTACGTGGTTCCACCAAACCCACTGGGTGGACAAGCTTTCCCATATCACACCCGCCCCCGCCGATGCCGGGTCGAGCGCGTCGATGGCCGCGCTGATCGGAACATTGACCGCGCCGGTGACGACGACCGCAGCAAGCAAGTATGCAACGGCAGCAGCTGCGATCCAGAACGCGCATGCCGTCCGTCGTCCTCTGGCCGCGAGGGCAAGTGCGACCACGCACAGCGCAGCGGTGCCGTACATCAGCAGCATGAGCGGCGGAGCAACCGCGCTGCGATTGAGGGCCTGCATTGCGGCGATCCCCTGGACGGGCGGCAGCTCGGCCAGAGCAGGCATCACGATGAACGAGAAGTCGAAGAACACCCCGCCGCTGATGGCCGTGCCGATTGCGGCAGCTGAGATCAACCACCTTGGCGGACAGGGCGCCGAATCTCGTTTGCGGATCGTCCGTGGTGCAGGATCGGGTGCGTTCACAAACTACCTCCTCTCGCCGGGTTCGGCGCACATTTCAACAGCCTCGTCGGGAGAACCAGGATTTCGGTAGACGGTGGGATCGGCCATGGCCGAGGCGCGCAGGATCATGCGGATGCGTAGCCACGAGTTCCATGATGTACCGACTCAACCCCCACATCGGCACCTGCGACTACAGCAATACCGCCGCGCGGTCGACTCGCACACCGTGTCACCGACCCTAACCAGATCTACCGGAACATGGTTCGGCTGTCACCCAGCATTACTGTCGTGGCAAGATTCAATCGCAATGTGGCAATTTCTAGGTTCTGGAACTCGAGGACGACTTCCGGGCTAGTAGTCGGACGGTGATGCCTCCGGGCTCGCCGTAGGCTGAGGGCGTGACGGGTGGACTTCTGGTTCTGGTCGCGCAGTCGCACAGGAGGCGCTCGCCGATGGATGCGACGTATCCGCGTTCCGGCGTGGTTGCACGGCTCATACCCGAGCGATCCGAACCGGCATCGCGACGGCGCGCGCACTGGTCGAACAGACCGATGCTCGCGACGATGCCGCGGTCACCTTTCGCAACCTCGAACGCCGGATACTGCAGACTCGCCGTCTCCCAAGCCGGAGAACGGATCGACTGCGTGATCGGGTCGTTGAACGGATTGGCGCGGCGGTCCGGCGTAGATATGCTGGCCGGCGAGGGGTCGAGGAATGGATGACAATAGGTGGTTGGGTGCTGAGCTGGCCGGATATCGCATCGAAGCACTGATCGGCCGAGGCGGCGCCGGTGTCGTCTACCGGGCCACACAGCTGCGACTGCAACGCCGAGCAGCAGTGAAACTGCTCGCCCCCGGACTCGCCACCGACGCCGAGTACCGGCAGCGGTTCGAACGCGAAGCCCGCCTCGCCGCCGCGCTCGAACATCCACACATCGTGCCCGTTTACGACTCCGGATTCGCCGACGGCGTGCTGTATCTGACGATGCGCTACATCGACGGACCCAACCTCGCCACCGCCGTCCGCGACAACGGCCCGATGGACCTGCACCGAACATGCAACCTGCTCACCGGCATCGCCGAAGCACTCGACAGCGCACACCACGCCGGGCTCGTGCATCGCGATGTGAAACCCGCCAACGTGCTGCTCACCGCGGCGAACCCGTCGACCGGACACAGGTACGCCTACCTGTGCGACTTCGGCATCGCCCGACACGTCGTCTCCGACAGCACGTTGACCGCCACCGGCCAGTTCCTCGGCACCGTGTCCTACTGCGCGCCCGAGCAGCTCCAGCGCCAACCAGTTGACGGCCGAACCGATCAGTACGCGTTGGCCTGTGTCGCCTACTACTGCCTCACCGGCCGCGCTCCTTTCGCCGGCGGCGACCCTGCCGGGGTGATGTTCGCCCACATCGGCGCCGCCCCACCCCAGGCCAGTACCCACAACCCCGACCTGCCATCAGCAGTCGACGACGTCCTCGCGCGCGCTCTTGCCAAGCAGCCCACCGACCGCTTCGGCAACTGCACCACGTTCATTCAGGCCCTGGCCTCCGCCATAGGTTCGACGGCACCGCCTCGATCATCGCCGCGCGGCCATCCCGTGCCAACCACAGACCCGACCGACACCGCGTTACCAGAGGAAGCTGCCACCACACAGATCCGACCCCCGCTGGCCCGACCGACATCCCGCAGTCGCCTCCGGCGCACCCTGCTTCTGCTCGGCATCCCAGCCTTTGCCGTGATCGTCGCTGTCACAGCGCTTTGGCTGCTTCCAGCGACCACCAACAGCGCAACATCACCGCCCGCGACTGCCCAGCCCTCCCCAGCGACGAGCACGGACCCCACCGTTCCAATCAGCGACCCTCGACTGGCCGACCCGTGTGCCTTGCTGAGCCCGGAACACTTCTCCGCTTCCGGGACAGTCGTCACAGGCCCGGCAATCAACGAATTCTTCAGTCGATGCACGCTCGTCCTTTCCCTCAGCACCGGTGCAACGGTCAGCGTCCACGCGACGTTCGGCGCACTCAATGGAAGGAGGATCGATGCCCGCGCGGAACAACCCGGCAGTCTGCCAATCCGCCGATTCGCTGCGAGTAAGCCAGGATGTCCGCGCAGCATCGTTTTATCGGATCAACATATGGTTGACATCAGCGTAGACGTTTCTGCCGGTTCGGCCGACGCGTGCGCAATCGCCGACCTCGGCACTACGCACGCAATCAAGAACCTCGTAGAGCGCGGAGTGCAGTATCTCCCCTCAGTCGCCAGTGACGCTCACTCCCTGCGACGCCTGCACGCCTGCGCCCTCCTTGACGATGAATCATTGCGTCGCGTTCCCAGCCTGGATCCGACGCGGCGGGCCGAAAGTTTCGGAGGCTGGGAATGCACATGGGGAAACGACGATGATGCCGGGTTCAAACCTCCGTCCGTCTTCGTCGACTTTCAATGGACCGGTCGGCGGACCGTCCATGAGAGCGACCGACTGATACGAGCCGGAGGTCGCGACGTATATATCCGCACTCGCAATGGGCCCAATGACTATACTACTTGTCAGGCATTCATCGTGCATCGGAATCGTCCGTTCAGTAACGGCGCCCAGGCGCAAGAGAATGTTGTCATTTCCGTATTTGCCGATCTTCGCGTCGCAGAACAATGCAAGCTGGCAGAGGACTTCGCATCGATTGTTGTTTCCAGGCTCCCGCCGCCGTGATTGCAAGATGAGGAGCATCTAGTGTCTCGTTAACTGGATAAATTTACTTCAGTGCTGCTTCGCGGGATCATGGTGCGTGGCGTTGACTGTGACCGTGGACGTGCCGCCGCGGGACCGTGAGGTGTTGGAGTCGTGGTTGCGGGCGCCGTCGTTGTCGGCGGGTCTGGCCCGGCGGGCGCGGATCGTGTTGTTGGCCGCTGATGGGGTGTCAGTGAAGGACATCGTGGAGCGGGTTGGGGTCTCGAAGCCGACGGTGATCGATTGGAAGAAGCGGTACGCGGCCGAGGGCATCGGTGGCCTGGAGGACCGCCCGAAGCCGGGACGGCGCCCGATCATCGACGAGGTCGAGGTGGTGTTGGCGACGCTGGAGCCGCCGCCCGAGCGGCTCGGGGTCACGCATTGGTCCTCGAGGCTGCTGGCCGGCGAGCTCGGGATCTCGCATGTGTGGATCAGCAAGATCTGGCGCCGCTGGGGGCTGCAGCCGTGGCGGGTGGAGACCTTCAAGTTCTCCACTGATCCAGAGTTGGAGGCCAAGGTCCGTGACGTCGTCGGGCTGTACCTGAACCCGCCGGACAAGGCTGTAGTCCTGTGCGTGGACGAGAAAACCCAGGTCCAGGCGTTGGACCGGACTGCTCCGATCCTGCCAATCATGCCCGGAGTCCCGGAGAAGCAGACTCACGACTACGTCCGCCACGGCACCACGACCCTGTTCGCCGCGCTCGAGGTGGCCACCGGACGAGTCGAGCAGACATGCCTGCCGCGGCACCGCCACCAGGAGTTCCTGATCTTCCTCCGCCAGGTCGCCAAGGCCTACCCGCGGATCAAGCTGCACCTTGTGGTCGACAACTACGCCACCCACAAGCATCCCGCGGTGAAGACCTGGCTGGCGCGCAACCCCCGGATCACGCTGCACTTCACACCGACCTCAGGGTCGTGGCTGAACATGGTCGAGATCTTCTTCGGGATCATCACCCGCCAGGCCATCCGCCGCGGCAGCTACACCAGTGTCAAGGACCTGATCGGCGCCATCGGCCGGTTCATCGACAGCTGGAACGAACGCTGCCACCCATTCAGATGGACCAAGACCGCCGACGACCTACTCGACCACTGCAGGCCAGGTCAACGAACATCATTTACGCGACACTAGTGGCCCGTTTCGGAAGTCTTGTGACGGTTCGCCTTTGTGAGGATCTGTTCGGCGGTCTTGGTCCAGACGAACGGGTGGCAGCGGTCGTTCCAGCCGTTGACGAAGGCGCGGATCTTGGAGTTGAGCTCGCGGACGGAGCCGAAGGTGCCGCGACGGATGGCCTGTCGTTCGATG
>CAVSHL010000012.1:0-44492 GCA_963727745.1 uncultured Actinomycetota bacterium | reverse complement strand
CCCGGGGTGGGCCATCGCGTGTTCCCATTTCTGTTCCCACGCCGTCTGCGCCGCTTCCCGAGCCGCGATCATGTCCGCCAGAACATGCTGTGCTGTGTCCAAGGCCTGTTCAGCGTGCTGGGCTCGGGCTGCTGCGCCGGCCTGCTCAGCGACCTGCGCAGCGGCGTCGCGGGCGGCCTGAGCAGCCACGATCTGGGCCTGCGCCGCTTTGAGCCGTTCCCGCCGCCCCGCGCGACCGTGCCAGCTCGGGGGCAGCTCATCACCGCGGTCCGAGCCAGACTCGCTGTCCTCGACCGCGTCGGTCTGGGCCGCTTCACGCAGGATCTGCTCCACCACCGCCCGATCCCCGACCGCAACCCCGCCCTGTCCGGCGCCCTGTCCGGCGCCCTGTCCGGCGCCCTGTCCGGCGCCCTGGTCGGCGGTCTGGTCGGCGGTCTGGTCGGCGGTCTGGTCGGTCCGCTCGGCCTCGTCGGTGAACCACTGCGCGCCGTGGGTGGCCTGTTTCGATGCGTTCGCCATGATCTTCGAGCCATCGATCGCGATGGTGCACAACTTCACCAGTCCCGCTGCCCGACACAACCGCAGGACCTGGGTGAACACCCCGGCGAACGCTTCCTCATGGATCTTGCGGAACCGGGCGATCACCGTGTGATCAGGGATGTCGCCCGCGCAGATCAGGCGGAAGGCGATGTCGGTGTGACACAACCGCTCGATCTTCCGACTCGACCGCTCCGCACACGCATACCCATAGATCAACAGAGTGAGCAGCATCGCCGGGTCATACCCGGCCCGACCGGCCGCGGACCGCGCACTCTGCCCATCACGGCGCAACGCCGCCCGCTGATAGAACTCGCCCAGGTCCAACGCGGCCACCACGTCGATCAGAAACCACACCACATGCTCGGCCGGGAGCCAGTCGGCCATATTCGGCGGAAGGAGGAACTCCTGATCCCTATCCACCGGCCGGAAACCCTTCGCCACCAGCAGATTCTCCCACGAACAAAGATCCACAAGCGGCACCACACCGGACCCGACACGACCAGTCGACACATCAAATTGGGCAACAGCCTCGAAAACAGCAAATACCTCGACCTCAACGCGATCTTGAGGCATCGGCAGGCGCCAGCCACACGGGATGGCTGAAGGTTCCACCGTCGACAGTCAAAAGCTCCACCAGAGGGGCCGGGGCCGGGTTACGGGGAGGAGCCCCGGCAGTTGGGATGAGGGGCCGCAGCCCCGGTGCAACCAGCCAAGTACTGCTAGGCGCCCTCGACCGAGCCCGGCGGCAGGAAGTCGACGTCGTGCTCCGCGGACAGGCGCACCACCTCGGCGGGATCGGTGAGGTCGTGCAGCTGGTCGAACAGCTGCGCGAGCCGCCCGGCCGGGCTCACCCAGAACAGCGCCCGGGAATTCCTCCGTCCGGTTGTAGTAGGCGTGCGGCAGGCCCTTCGGCATCCGCACGGTGTCGCCCGGGCCGGCCTTCTCCCACTGCCCGTCGAGGTAGAGGGTGAACACGCCCTCGATGGCGTAGATGTGCTCGTCCTGGGCGAGGTGCACGTGCGGCGGGACCCGGTGCCCGGCGGGTCGAGCGTCTCGAGTTCGAACTGACTCCCCCGCCGCCTTCATCCAGTACGTGTGGCCCAGCACGTTCCACACCCGCTTCTGCTGGGCGCCACCCGCGGCGTGATCCCCTTCGGCAGGGGACCCAGGATGATCTCGTCACCGTCGAACATCGTTGTCCGCCCTCCCCTACAGCACCGGCAGGTACGTGGCCAGCTCGTGCGGGGTCACCTGGCGTCGGTAATTGTCCCACTCCACGCGCTTGTTGCGCAGGAAGAAGTCGAAGACGTGCTCGCCGAGCACCTCGGCGACCAGCTCGGAGTGCTCCATCGCAGACAGCGCCTCGGTGAGGTTCTGCCAGCGACTCGTAGCCCAGCGCCTTGCGCTCGGTCTCCGTGAGCGACCAGACGTCGTCCTCGGTGGCCGCGCCCAGCTCGTAACCCTTCGCGACGCCCTGCAGACCGGCCCCGAGGATCACCGCGAACGCCAGGTACGGGTTGCAGGCGCTGTCGAGGGTGCGGACCTCCACCCGCCGCGTGGACGACTTGCCGGGCGAGTACATCGGCACCCGCACGAGCGCCGACCGTTCGCGTGGCCCCACGACACCGCCGTCGGTGCCTCACCGCCGACGATGAGCCGCTTGTACGAGTTCACCCACTGGTTGGTGACCGCAGCGTCTCCCGCGCGTGTCGCAGCACCCCGGCCACGAACGCCTTGCCCGTCTCCGAGAGCTCGTACGGGTCGTCGGGATCGTGGAAGGCGTTGCGGTCGCCCTCGAAGAGCGAGAAGTGCGTGTGCATCGCCGAGCCGGGATGCTGGGAGAACGGCTTCGGCATGAACGAGGCCCGCACGCCCTGCATGATCGCGACCTCCTTCACCACGTACCGGAAGGTCATGATGTTGTCGGCCATCGTGAGCGCGTCGGCGTAGCGCAGGTCGATCTCCTGCTGACCCGGCCCGCCCTCGTGGTGGGAGACTCGACCCAGATGCCCATCGACTCCAGCGTCTCGATCGCGTTGCGCCGGAAGTGCGGCGCCACGTCGTGGCTGGACTGGTCGAAGTAGCCGCCGGAGTCGGCCGGGGTCGGCGGGCTGCCGTCGGTGGGCACGTCGCGCAGCAGGTAGAACTCGATCTCGGGATGCACGTAGCAGGTGGAGCCCGCCTCGGCCGCCTTCGACAGCGCGCGGCGCAGCACGTGCCGCGGATCCGCCGACGACGGCGAACCGTCGGGCATCGCGATGTCGCAGAACATCCGCGCCGAGTAGTGCTCCCCCGACCCCGTCTCCCACGGCAGCACCTGGAACGTGGACGGATCCGGCCGCGCGACCATGTCGGACTCGTACACGCGGGCGAAGCCCTCGATCGCCGAACCGTCGAACCCGATGCCCTCGCGAACGCGCTCTCCAGCTCGGCCGGCGCCACCGCCACGGACTTCAGGTAGCCGAGGACGTCGGTGAACCACAGCCGCACGAAGCGGATGTCGCGCTCCTCGAGTGTGCGGAGCACGAACTCCTGCTGCCGATCCATGTCCTACCCGCCCCGCATCCTGCTTCAGCCGATCGTCCTGCTCGCCCCTGAGCCTAGGAACGCGCTGTTACGAACATGTTTCGGGGATCGCACCACCCGCTGTGCAGGGTGATAGGTGCTCTCACTGCCGGGGCTCCGCCCCGGGAGCTCTGAGTCCTTGCAGCGCAGGCCGTCGGCCGGGGACTTCAGGTCGATGAAGTAGGCGTTCACCGCGTCGTCGATGCAGGCCACGCCCTTCAGGGCCACGCCGTGGCCCTCGCCCTCGTGGGTGATCAGGCTCGCGCCGAGGCCCTGGGCGAGGTCGACACCGGCCTGGTACGGGTGGCCGGGTCGCCGGTCGTGGAGATCACGACGATCTTCGGCAGGCCCGGTACCGACGGCGTGCGGCTCCGAGGTGGGAGGCGACGGCCATAGAGCAGATGCCCTGCGCCGCCACCGGCGGGGTCCCGTCGTCGGAGAACGGGGCGGCCGCCTTGGCCGCACGGGAGAGCTCGCCCTCCTCCTCGCGGGTGGTCCGCTGCTCGTCGAGGCAGCTGATGCTGCGGAAGGACTCGATGTAGTTCGAGTAGTGGCCGTCCTGCCGCGGTCGTAGTAGGCGTCGGCGAGCGCCATCAGCAGCCGGCCGTCTCCGTTGGCGTACATCGACAGGCCCTGGGTCAGGTAGCGCCAGTAGTCCTTCGCGTACAGCGCCTGGATCACGCCCGTGAGCGCGTCGTTGTAGGACATCTGGCGGGCGCCGACCGTGGCGGCTTCGTGACCAGCGGCCGGGTGAGAGCCTGCAGCCGGGCGGTGGCCTGGGCCGGGTCGGTGCCGAGGGGGCAGGTCGGGGTCTTCGCGCAGTCGGTGGCGTAGTTCTGGAACGCCAGCTGGAACCCGGCGTTCTGCTTGACGATGCGGTCGATCGTGGACTGCTTCGGGTCCAGCGCCCCGTCGAGCACGAGGGCCCGCACGTTCTGCGGGAACTGCTCGGCGTAGGTGTACCCAGGCGGGTGCCGGCCGAGTAGCCGATGTAGGAGAGCTTCGGGTCGCCCAGTGCGGCCCGCAGCACGTCCATGTCGTGGGCCGCGTCGCGGGTGCCCATGCTGGCGATCACGTCGGCGCCACCGGAGCGCTGGACGCATCCCTGGACGAACTCCTGGTTCTCCTTCTCCGTCTGCGCCACTCCGGCCGGGGACGGGTCGATGTCCTGATCGAGCCGCTCGGCCTCCCAGCCCTTGTCGTCGATGCAGTCCAGCGCCGGGGTGGACGCGCCGGTGCCCCGCGGGTCGAAACCGACCAGGTCGAACCGCTTCGACAGCGGGCTCTGCTCGAGGTCCGGCGCGGTGTAGACGACCTGCCGGTTGCCCGAGGCGCCCGGCCCGCCCGGGTTGAACAGCAGCGACCCGATCCGGTCGGGACCTGTGGCCTTCTGCCGCAGCACCGCGACCTGGATGGTGCGGTCGCTCGGCTTCGCGTAGTCCAGCGGCACCTCGAGCTTGGCGCACTCGAACCGGGGATCCGCGTACTTCTCCCGGTCGGTGTCGGCGGTCGCGAAGTCGCCGCACGGACCCCAGCTGAGCTTCTGGTCGTAGAACTTCTGCAGCCCGGGATCAGGCCCCGGCGCCGCAGCCCCGGTGGCCTGCCCTGCAGGTCCGGGCGTGCAGGCGGCCAGCGCGGCGACGAGGACGGTGGCGAGTACGGAATGGCCCGCGACGAGCAGGCGGCGACGGGCTCTCACCCCCGACAGCATGCCAGCGCGCCGACCGGCGCACCGCGCGGGACACCGGAACCGAGGTGCGTGTCAGATCGGCCCGTTCACCGCGACCGGGTAGATCTTGGCCTGCACCTGGTTGAGGAACCACAGCTTGTCGCCGACGGCGACCACACCGCCGATGCCGTTGCCGAGCCCGGTGAGCGGGGCGCCCAGCACCGTGCGCAGGTCGAGGGAGAAGCGCCGCAGCGTCCCTGTGTCGTCGTCGAAGACCCACGTCGATTCGCGGCCGCCGAAGAACCCGCAGGAGCAGTTCAGGTCGACCAGTTGTGCCTGGTCGACGCCCTGCAGACCGGACGGGCCCGCCGACAGCAACGCGTAGCCCTTGCTGCCGCCGATGAATACGTGCCCGCTCTCCACCGTGACCTGCGTGGTGCCGTCCGGCACCGACACCGGGGCACCGAGGGTGGTGCCGGTGGCCTCGTCGAGGGTCGTGATGGTGCGGTCCGCCTTGTTGAGCACGTACACCTTGCCGTCGCCGATCGCGATCGAGTCGGGCCGCGCACCGACCGCGATCGGTGGGTCGATCAGCTTCGCGCTGGCCAGGTCCAACCGCACCACGACGTTCTTGGTGGGCTGCGTCGCCCACACCGCCGTGGACCCGGCGGCGATGGCGGAGAGGTCGGCGCCCATCGGGATGTACGCGGCGGCGACGCCGGTGTCCGCGTCGACCGGCAGGATCGTCGACGAGTAGTTCCAGACCCACACGCGCCCCTGCCCGTAGACCAGCGCCCCCGGAACGCCGGGCACCGGGAAGTCCTGCTTGGACCCCGTCCGCGGGTCGATCTTCGAGATGCTCCCCTCGTCGCGGTTGCCGGTCCACAGGAAGCCGGCCCCCTCGGCCAGCATCGTGGCGCCGGTGCCGGCGGCGATGGGCGGGTCGAGGCGCCCGGTCGGCGGCAGCGGGGCGGGCTCGTCGGGACGGGTGAGGGCGG
Organism: uncultured Actinomycetota bacterium; assembly: GCA_963727745.1. Taxonomy (GTDB): domain Bacteria; phylum Actinomycetota; class Actinomycetes; order Mycobacteriales; family Pseudonocardiaceae; genus Pseudonocardia. The sequence continues at coordinate 38,720 of CAVSHL010000012.1, read as the reverse complement.
GCACGACGACGATCGCACCGACGACCAGCAGGACGACCGCGACCGCAGCGGCGACGGCGCCGATGATCAGACCCCGCCTGCGATGGGTCGGCGGCGGCGCGGAGGCCTGCGGCCCGAACGTGGCGCCATGGAACAGCTGCGGGCCCGACCGGCCCGGCTGCGATCCCGACCCATCGGCGAACGGCACGTGCTGGTGGAACTCGGGCGGCGGGAACGGCTGGGGCGCAGCGCGCAGCGCGTCCATCTGCGACACCGCGGCGAGCGCTGCACGGCCGAACTCGCCGGCGGTCGCGTACCGGTCGGCGGGGCGCTTGGCCAGCCCCTTGGCCAGCACGGGCTCCAGCGGTCCACGCAGCGCCGGGTTGATCTCACCGAGCGCCGGCGCCGGTGCCGACAGGTGCGCGAACATCCGGGCGGCGGTGGTGTCGCGCGGGAACGGCACCTCCCCCGTCAACGCCTGGAACAGCACACAGGCCAGTGAGTACTGGTCGGCCCGACCGTCGACGTCCTCGCCCTGCAGCTGCTCGGGCGAGATGTAGGACAGCGACCCGACGACGAAGCCGGATTTCGTCATGCCGGCATCACGGCCGTCCTTCGAGATGCCGAAGTCGGTGAGGTAGGCGTGCCAGCGCCCGCCGGGCCGGGTGAGGAGGATGTTCGCCGGCTTCACGTCGCGGTGCACAAGGCCGCGCGCGTGCGCGGCGTCGAGGGCGTCGGCGATCTGCGCGACCATCTCGACGGCGTCACGCGGCTCCACCCGGCCCCGGCCGGCGATCATCGACGCGAGGTCGGTGCCCTCGACGAACCGCATCGTGAGGTAGACGTTCCCGTCGTCCTCACCCGCGTGGTAGACGGGCACCACGTGCGGATGGTCGAGGGAGGCGGCGATGCGGGCCTCGCGGCGGAACCGCTCCCGGAACTCCGGGTCGTCGGCGAACTCCGGGTTGACGATCTTCATTGCCACGGTGCGGTCCAGCGCGAGCTGGTGGGCCTTGTAGACCACACCCATCCCGCCGCGGCCGGCCACGGCGTCGATCCGCAGGCCGCCGATGACGGCGCCGATGTCGGGGGCGATCACCGCGCCATTATGTCCGGGTCGCCCGCACCGGGCCTCGGTCCTCTCCCGTAGGCCGAACGGGCTATTTCCGCTGGTCCGCGTGCCCTGCGTGCCAGGCGGTGAGGGTCGCGGCCACCCAGTCGCGCACCCGGTCCGCGTAGCCGTCCGCCGGGAAGGTGCCGTCGACGGCGACGTCGCGGATCGTCACGGCGAACCGGGCCGGTGGCCCGTCCAGCACCGGGCCCCACGGCTCCTGGCGGGAGTGATCGAGCGCGAGCAGGCGTCCGAACAGCTCGTCATCGGGGTCCATCCAGGCACGGTAGCGAGATCGCTACGGTGCTCCGATGGTCCTGCCCTCCGACGTCGACCGGGTGTGCAACCGCTTCGTCGAGCTCCTCGATGCAGAGGCCCCGGGCCTGCTCACCGGCCTGCACCTGCACGGATCGCTCACCTTCGGCGAGTACCACCCGGGCCGCTCCGATGTCGACGCGGTGGCGGTGCTCGCGCACCGTCCGGCCGGCGGCGAGCTCACTGTCCTGCGCGACGCGCACGCGACCCTGGCCGCGGAGGGCAGCCCGGTGTTCGACGCCGCGCACCTGGTGGCCGCGGACCTGGCCGGCGCGCCCGACGACTGCCCCGACGTGCCGACGACGCTGGAGCACGTGTTCGCCGTCAACCGCGCCGGGATCAACCCGGTCACCTGGCACGAGCTGGCCGAACGCGGGATCAGCGCGCGCGGGCAGCTCCCACAGGTGTGGACCGACGCGGCCGTGCTGCGTGCGTTCACCCGCCGCAACCTCGACGAGTACTGGGCCACCCGGATCGAGCTGGTGCGCACCTACCCCGACGCGGGCGCCGATCCGCAGCTGGTGTCGTGGTTCGTGCTCGGCGTGCCGCGGCTGCACCACCTGCTCGCCACCGGCGCCATGACCTCGAAGGACGGGGCCGGACGGTTCGCGCTGGCCACCTACGACGAGCGCTGGCACCCGCTCGTGCACACCGCCCTCGGCTACCGCGCCACCGGCGTCGATCCCGACCCGCCCGCCGAGCCCGCCGCGCGCGGCAAGGCCGTCGTCGCGTTCGTGGAAGAGGCACTCGCGGCAGCCCGCTCGTCGGCCCCGAACGCCTGATCACCCCTGATCACCCCTGTGTGAACCTCACGACACCGGCGTGCCGCACCGCGTTCGCGCTGTCACTCTGGGCCCCGTCAACCACCTGACGACCCGGGGACCCGCACGCGGGCCTCGAGGGAGGACGGACAACGATGTCTGACGCAGATTCGACCGCGGGCGAGGTCCAGAGCCCCTATCGCGCGGCCCCGAAGCCCAAGCGGGTACGGGTGCACCACCTGCGGGAGATGAAGGAACGCGGGGAGCGGTGGCCGATGCTCACCGCCTACGACGTCTACGCCGCGGAGATCTTCGACGAGGCCGGCATCCCGGTGCTGCTCGTCGGCGATTCCGCCGGCAACAACGTGTTCGGCTACGACAACACCATCCCGGTGACCGTCGACGAGCTGATGCCGCTGGTCAAGGCCGTGGTGCGCGGCACCTCGCGGGCGCTGGTGGTGGCCGATCTGCCGTTCGGCAGCTACCAGATCAGCCCCGAACAGGCCCTGACCACGTCGTTCCGCTTCATGAAGGAAGCCGGCGCGCACGCGGTGAAGCTGGAGGGCGGGGCCCGGTTCGCCCCGCAGGTCGAGGCGCTCACCGCGTCCGGCATCCCCGTGATGGCCCACGTCGGGTTCACCCCGCAGAGCGAGCACACGCTCGGCGGCTACCGCGTGCAGGGTCGCGGCCACGGCGGCGACAAGCTCGTCGAGGACGCGCTCGCGATGCAGGCCGCCGGCGCGTTCGCGGTGGTGCTGGAGATGGTGCCCGCCGACGTCGCGAAGCGGGTCACCGCCGAACTGGTGATCCCGACCATCGGCATCGGTGCCGGCCCCGAGACCGACGCGCAGGTGCTCGTCTGGTCCGACATGGCCGGCATGAACCGCGGCCACAAGCCACGGTTCGTCAAGCAGTACGCCGATGTCGGCTCGGTGCTGCTCGATGCTGCCCGCCGCTTCGGCGAGGACGTGCGCGGCGGCAGTTACCCCGCGGAGGAGCACTCCTACACCTGATCAGGCCCTGCCCCCGACCCGCAGGACGGTCGGGGGCGGGTGCATCAGGAAGTCGCGGTGGCTGATGTTCAGCGCGTAGGCCCCGGCCAGCGCGAACGCCACGCAGTCGCCCACCGCGATGCGGTCCACCGGCACCCGGCGGGCGAGCACGTCCTTCGGGGTGCACAGCTGCCCCACCACGGTCACCGGTCCGCTGATCACCGGCCCGGCGCCCGCCGGGAGGACCGTGAACGGTTGGTCGTGCCCCTTCGCCACCGGCGTGCGCAGGTGATGGGTGCCGCCGCGGCAGACGGCGAACCACTCCCCGCCGCTGCGCTTGAGGTCGAGCACGTCGGTCACGTACCAGCCGGAGTACGCGGTGAGCGCCCGGCCGGGCTCGATCCGCACCAGCGGGCCGTGCTCGGGCAGCCGCAGCGCGGCCCGGTACGCCGACCAGTCGAAGAGCTCGTCCGGCCGCGTGTAGTCGACGTTCATCCCGCCGCCGATGACGACGTCGGCGAGCGCGACGTCGTGCCGGGCGGCGAACGCGGCCGCCCAGTCCAGCACCCAGCGGCCCTGCGCCGCGCAGGCGTCCGCGTCGAGACCGCTGGCGAGGTGGGCGTGCACACCGAGCAGCTCGATCTCGGGTGGCAGCTCGGCCACACACGCGTCGACCTCCGCAGGATCCATGCCGAACGGGCTCGGCCCACCACCCATCCACAACGGGCTCGGCCCGCTCTTCGGCGCAAGCACGCCGCCCGGGCCGCCCGGCACGTTCACCCGCAGCAGGACCCGCACCTGCATCCCGGCCGCCCGGGCCGCGACCCCCAGCCGGCGCAGCTCGTTGCGGCTCTCGACGTGCACGCGATCGGCGTGCCGCACCGCCGAGGCCAGCTCCTCGTCGGTCTTGCCGGGCCCGCCGAACGCGACCGGTACCTGCGCGCCCAGTACCCGCCGCACGTGCGCGAGCTCGCCGCCGCTGGCCACCTCCACACCGTCGACGTGCCGGGCGACGGTGGTGAGCACACCCTCGTCAGGATTGGCCTTGGCCGCGTAGTGGATCTCGACGCGGCCCGGTCCGGCGCGCATCGCGGCGGTGATCGCAGCCAGGTGGGCGTCGAGGTGGTCCAGGTCGTAGACGTAAGCGGGCAAGGCGGCCGACCTCGCCACCGCGGCGACCGCATGGGTGATCATCGAGCCAGCGGGTTCGGCACCGGCACGTACGGGGCCGCCGGGTCCTCGGCGCCGCGCCAGCGCACCACCAGGTTCGCCTTGGCCGGGAGGGTCCGGGCTTCCAGGAGGTGGCGCAGCTCGGGCGGATCGTCGAGCTCCGCGGCCACGGCAGCGACGGCGGCCCGCACCGGCGCCCACAGCCGCTCCTCCGGCGCGCCCGACAGCTCGGCCACCGCGACGGCGAGCTCGCCGAGGTTGTTGACGAGCAGGCAGTAGCCGATCCGGGCGGCGGCCCGGCCGGGGTCGTACGCGGTGGCCGCGGCCACCGCCGGTGCCAGCGACGCGAGCAGCGCGGCGTGCCTGTCGGTGCGCAGCCGCACCCCCTCCATGTCGCGCAACAGCACCCGGACCGGGGCGCCGTTGTCGCCCGTGACGACGAGGACGTTCTGCAGGTGCGGTTCCAGCACCACCCCCTTTCCCGCCCAGAGGCGCAGCACGGGCGGCACGAGCAGCGCGACGTAGGCGTCCCACCAGGCGAGCGGGTCGCCACCGGCGAGCACGTCGGCGAGCCGGGTCGGGGTGCTGGCCGGATCGACCTCCTGCGCGGCCAGGGTGCCCGCCAGGTGCGCGCGCTCCCCCGGGGCCAGCGCCAGCCCGGACCGCACGATCGCGCCGACCCGTCCGGCGAGCTCGTCGACGGTGATCGTGCGCGCTGCCGGCTCGCCGAGCACGGCGAAGCCCTCCGTCGCCGAGTGACCGAGGAGCCGGGTCAGCAGGACCGCGCCCTCCAGGTCGGCCACCGACGAGTGCCGCACGCAGTTGGTGATGCGCACCGAGAGGCTCGTCTTGACGAACACGTCCGCCTCGGGCTGGTAGAGGGTGCGCACGCTCGACGTCGGATGCCACGGCAGCCCCGCCGGGCCGATGTCGCGCAACTCGCCGCGGCGCTGCGCCGCGGCCAGCGGGCCGGTCAGCAGCCGTGCCTGCCACGGGTGCACCGGCAGTGCCCGATGCCCGTCCGGCACGTCGGGGGCGAGCTCGTCGAACGTCGGCTCGCCGAACTCCCGCACCAGGTCGTCGCGGACGGCGAGCCAGTGCAGCGGGAAGGCGGTGCGCGCCTCCGGCGACCACCGTCGCCACTGGTCGGGCGAGCCGGACCGCCACTTCGGCGCCGGATGCCGGGGGTGCCCGGCGAGCAGCGCCTGCTCGGAGTCGACGAACCCGGCTGCCGGTTGGGGCAGCGGTCTGGCCGGGTGCTGCGGCCGGTCGGCCAGCACCGCCGCGAGCGCTGCCCGGCCGGCGCGCACCTCCTCGGCGAGCCGACCCCCGCCCGGCCCGCACCGCTGCGCGAGGACCGTCGTGACGATCTCCAGCAGCCGGTCGAGCCCGACGTCGGCCCACCCGTCCGCCACCGCCTCCTGGACGGGCCCGGTGAACCGGTGCGCGTGCACCGCCGAGTACGCCCGAAGCCGGACCCGCAGCCGCGCCCCCGGCAGGTCCGTCACCAGGTGGTCGGCCGCGGCCGTGACCGCGCCCCCGGGGCCCGCGACATCGCGGACCAGTACCCCCAGCAGCGTGTGCGCGGCGATCGTGTCGGCAGTTCTGTCCGTGACCGGGACACGACGCTTGGTGAGCACATCCTTACCTCACCACGAACCAGGGCCCCTGTTCATCACCCGCAAGTAGTTCGGCCCGGTCCGCACGACGTACTTGTTCACATCGGTGCAGCCCAGGCGCGCCTTCGGCAGCAGCGTGCCGGACGTCACCATCGCCTTCACCGGCCATCGATCGGCCGCGAGCATCCGGTGCACGGCCGTCCGGGCCGCGACCGACCGCGGTTCGCCGGGATCGCACCAGCGGTCGGCGGCGTCGGCGATCCGGTCCCGGACCGTGCGCAGCAGCTCCTGCGGCACCAGCGCCCGCACGCAGAGGTGCACGGTGATCGTCACGAAGAGATCGGCCAGCTCGGCCGGATCGGCAACGAGCATGCGGGCGTCGGCGAACACGGGCAGCGGCCGACCCAGCGCAGCCGTCGCGTGCGCCATGTCGATGCGGGCACCGTCGTCGTCCTTGTAGACGAGCCGGAGCCGATCGCCGTGCGCCACCGCGACGTTCTGCTGGTGCGACTCCAGCGCGATGCCGTAGCGCACCCACAACGCGACGTGCCAGTCCAGCAGTACCCGCAGGTAGCGGTCGCACCAGCCCGGCACGTCATCGCCCGCCAGCTCCTCCAGCACGGTGGGGCCGCCCGCGCGGGGATCGCGGACGGGCAGTGCCGCGAGCGGGACGAGGCGATCGCCGGCGACGTCGCGCGGCAGGTGCCGGACCAGCGCGGCGACGTGCTCGTCGGGCCCTTCCAGGAAGCGCCGCTCGTCGGCGAGCAGCACCGTCGCCGCCAGCTCCGGCTCGCGCTCGAGCACTGCGCCGAGCAGCTCGTGCACAGCGGCACCGTCGACGAGCGTGCCGGGCTTGATGGTCCGGCTGTTGCGCCGGCCCAGCGTCGCGGTCGGCAACGGCACCTTCACGTGCACGCCCGGGTCGTCGACGAGCGCCAGGGTGCGCATGGACAGTGTCGGCACCACCATCGGGCCGGCCGGCTCGCCGCCCGCGAGCGGATGCACCGGCACCGCCATCTCGGCGGCGGTACCCGCCGGCCACCAGCCGGGCAGGTCGGCCGCCAGCGCCGGCGAGAGCGTGATCTCCGATCGCGGCACGAGCCGCCAGTGCAGCGGGAACGGGCGGGCGTGCTCGGGGGCGTACGCGCGGCGGGCCGCCGCGTCCAGGCCCGGCCGGGCCCGCCCCGTCGGGTGCACGGGATGCTCGCGCACCGCGGCCAATGCGTCGTAGCGCAGCAGGCCGGCGAATCCCGTCCGCGGCCCGGGCGGATCGTCGGGCACCGGATCGCCGGCGGTGTCGAGGGCGGCGGCGCACTCGACGGCGAAGTCGGCCCACCCCGCGACCGCCTCCGCGTCGGACGGGTCCGGCGCCAGCGCGACGAGCACCTCGTCGAGCGTGCGCACGGGCCGCCCGTCCACCACGAGGTCGGTGGCGGCGTGCTCGGCGAGGAACCCGTCGGGGCGCAGCCCGAACTCGGCGCGCCGCCCGTCCGGCAACGCGACCACCCACCGATCCCCGACGCGGTGGCCGCGCGTGTGCAGGCCGAGGTGGTCCTCGCGCAGCAGGGCGGCGAGCACGCGCTCGACCAGTCGCTCCTCGATCTCACCCATGCCGACGCTCCACCGCGCCGGCCGGTGCGTGGAGACCCCTAAGGAACGAGACCGCCCCGGGACGCGAGCCAGGGAAGCGCGTGCTCCAGCCCGGTGATGGCGATCGCCCAGGTGTGGCCCCCGTGCAGCTGCTCCATCCGGAGCGCCACCCCGGCGCGCTGGGCCGCGTCCGGCAGGGGCCGGGTGGCGACCGGCACGTCGGGATCGTCGCGCCCGGTGACGACGTAGCCGGCCGTGCCGGGGAACTGGCCGGCGGCGAGGATGTCGAGCGGGTTCACGGCCCGGTACCGGTCCTCGTCGCCGCCGAACGCGGCCTGCACGGTGCGCGCGTGATCACCCAGCGTGGGTTCGGGCCGGCCGGAGATGTCGAGGAACGTCGGGTAGACGGCCGGTCGCCGCAGGGCCAGCTGCAGGGCGCACGTGCCGCCGAAGGAGAAGCCGCCGATCGCCCAGTGCGTCCGGTCGGGATCGACCTGCAGGTGCTGCGTCAGCCACGCGGGCACGTCCTCGGCGAGGTAGGTCTCGACGTTGCCGAGCTGGGAGTCCAGGCACAGCGTGTTCGCCAGCGTTGATCCGGTCGCGTCGGGCACGACCACGATGGGGGCCAGCCCGGCGTGCGCCGCGGCGAAGCCGTCCATGATCGACGCCAGCTTGCCGGCGACGAACCAGTCCTCGGGGCCACCGGGCTGTCCGGGGATCAGCACGAGCACCGGCAGCTCCGGCCGCACCGAACCGAGGTACGCGGGCGGCACGTAGACCATGGCCTGACGGGCGCGGAACCCCGACCGCGTCCCGTCGATGGTCACGCGGGTCACCTCGCCGCGTTGCGGCTGGTCCGCCGGCGGCCGCCACGACAGGCTCAGCGGCTGGTGCGGGGTGGCGGCGACCGTCGGGCGGACGGGAGCGAGCGCGGCGAAATCCACCTCGCTGATCTGCGGGACGCCGAACACGGCGCCCAGGTTCGGGCGGTACCCGTAGACCGCGTTGATCTTCATCGCGCTCAGCGCGACGACCAGCACCATCGCCGCGGTGAGCCCGACCATGCCCCACCACCGGCCCCGGCGCGCCCGCGCCACGACGAGCACCACCGCCCAGACGCCCACCCCGCCCCACACCAGTACCCGGACGGGCAACGACTCGGGGAAGGGCCGCCAGACCTCCACGACCAGATCGGCCGCCGCGGTGATCACGAGCGCGACGCCGAAGGTGATCGGGAGCCGCACGCGCCACCACGGGCGGTCCCGGCGCAGGAGGAGCGCCACGAGGCCGAGCGCCCCCAGGATCGACAGCACGACGGGCAGGGCACCGACGACGGTCGAGACGTCCCACAGCCAGGCCATTGATGCTCTTCCGGTCGTGCCGTCAGCTCGGGCCGGGTACGGCCTGGCCCTGCGGCGTGGTCTGCGGGCAGGCCGCGGCCGCCAGCACATCGGCGATCCGCTGGTGGCCGGCCTGGTTGGGATGCTCCCCGTCGTCGATCAGCAGCGACGTGTCGTCGAGATCGCCGTCCTGCCCCTTGAACGGCGCGTAGAGATCCACGTAGCAGGCCTGCTCGGCACGCGCGACGTCGGCGATGGTGGTGTTGGCGAGCTGCGTGACCTTCGTGCTGTCGCGCACGAACTGAGCGCCGTAGGCCTGCTCGGCGAACTCGCCGTCGGGGAAGACGTCCCAGTAGCCGAGCACCTGCAGCGTGGTGGGGCGGCCGTCGCGGAGCTCCCGGATCCGCTGCAGGATCGCGGTGAGGTCGCGCGTCACGTCCTCCGTCGCCGCGCCGAAGCACGCCAGCCCGTCCGGTCCACCACAGCGGCCGTCGGCGAACGTGTCGACCAGCGCGTCGTAGTCGTTCGCGCCGATCATCACCGTGACGATGTCGGCCTGGCCGATGCTGCGCGACACCCCGTCGGGATCGGCCTCCGCGGCCGCATCGTCCGGCGGGAGCGACGCGAGCAGGTCCGCGGTGGTCCAGCCGCCGGTGGCGAAGTTGGTGACCGTGGCAGGCGCCGATCGGGTATCGCCCAGCAAGTCCGCGTAGAGATCGAGGAAGCCGGTGCAGGCGCAGCCGTACGCCTCCGGGATCGAGTCGCCCAGCCCGACGATCCGCACCGGCTGCATCGGCACCGGCGCCGGCTCGACCGGCGCGGAACGGGCGGCAGCGCCGAACACCGCTCCGGCGGAGCCGATCAGCGCAGGGCCGGCGACGACGCCGACGGCGACGGCGACGACGAGCACGGCCAGCACCGTCGCGGCGACCAGCAGCCGACGCGAGCTTCGACCACTCACGGTCACCCTTTCGTCATCGAGCGATCACAGCGTAATCGGCGCGATGTGCGGCTCAGGTGATCCGCCACTCGTGCGCCTCCCGGAAATCGTCCACCGCGGTGTCGACAGCGGTCGGCTCCGGGCCGGTCGCCCACACCGCGGCCAGGTAGTCGCGGTTGCTGCCGTGCACGGGCGCGGTCACCCCGACCGCGCGCATGCGCCGGTGCCCCACCGTCACCCCGCCCGGCGCGGCTCGCTCGCCGTCGGGCGGCGCAGCGACGAGCGTGCCCCCGCGGCCCGCCAGCACGTAGTCGACCCGCCCGTGCCGGGGCGCGGCGGCGGCCTCCCCGACATCGGGCGGCAGCGGCTCACCGGCATGCACCCGCAGCACCGCCTCGAACAGATCGGCGCCGAGGACGTCGACCGTCACCAGGTCCATGAGGTCTCCGATCAGCCGGTAGTTGACCTCGATGATCCGCACCCGGTCGCCCTGCAGCACGACTTCCGTGTGGCACGCCCCGAACCCGACGCCCAGCGCGTCGAGCTGGGCGTCGAGCTGCTCCCGGACCGCGGCGAGCGCCGCTGGCGCCCAGTCGAGGCGGACCTCGGTGAACGTCGGCGGCGGACCGAGCGTGGTGCGCCAGGTCCCCGTGTGGCGGCGGCGCACGCCGTCGCCGAGCGTGTCGAAGGTCAGCAGCGGACCGTCCAGGTACTCCTCGACCACGAGCGCGGCCCCCGGCCGCCGGGCCCGCACCGCCGCGACCGTCACCACCAGCTCCCGCTCGTCGCCGACGAGCACGACGTCCTCGCTGGCCACCCCCTCCCGCGGTTTCACCACCGCGGGGAACGTCGGGAACGCCGGCCGATCATCGGGCCCCAGCTCGACGGCGACGACCGCGTCGAGCCCGGCCGCAGCCAGGCGCCGGCGCATCAACGCCTTGTTCTTGGTCCGCACGGCCGCCTGCCACGGCTTGGCCGGCAGACCGAGCAGCTCGGCGGCCAGCGCGGTGGCAGCCTGTAGGTGGTCACTGTTGGAGAGCAACGCACCAGGAGGACCGCAACGGTCACTCAGGAGCGCAACGCGCGACGCGAGTGCGCCTGCGTCGCCGACGTCCGCACCGACCACCGCCACCGGCGCCGCGGCCCGTCCCGCGTAGGCGGCCGCGTGCGCCTCGGGTTGGTCGGTGAGCAGCACGACCGGCCGGCCCAGGCGGGCGGCGGCCGGGAGCAGGCCCAGCGTGACGGAGTCGGTCGGGTTGCGAGCGGTGAGGTAGACCGTCAACTGCCGGCGCCGGCGGTGAACGACACCCGGCCCGTCACCGGATCGGCCTCGGTGAGGCGCACCGACACCGTGACACCGGCCGTCGGCGCACCCGCGCACTTGGCGATCACCGCGGGATCGGGCAGGTAGACCTCGCCGGGCTCGCCGTCGGGCCCGGAGGCACGCAGCACGATCACGTCGAACGTCTCCCCGATGCGGCCGACCAGCCGGGCGGCCTCCGTGCGGTCGAGGCACGCGCGCTCCACCTTGCCGGCGAGCGAGTCCGACGTCCCCATCAGCTCGGGCACCCTCGGCAGGCCCTCCGCGAGCCACGGCGCAGGCTCCGCCCCGGCCGCGATCGCGAGGCACACCTCGGTGCCGAACCGGTCCACGAGCCGCCGCAACGGGGCCGTGACGTGCGCATACGGGGCGCCGATGCCGCCGTGGCCGGGATCGATGGGCGGCGCCACCCCCGCGCCGAACGCCACGTACCCGGCGCCGCGCAGCAGGGTCGTCGCGGCCCGGCGCAGCGCCAGCACCGGCGGCGACGCGTCGTCGGGCAGATCGGCCAGCACCTGCGCGGCGCTCGCCCCGTGCGGCCAGTCGATCCCGAGCCGCTTCGCCGTGCGACGCAGCCCGGCCACTGCCTCGGCGTCCGGTGTCGGCAACGTGCGCAGCACCCCGAACCCGGCCCGCAGCATCATGTCGGCGGCGACGGTGCCGGTGAGCAGCGAGATCTCCGCGTTCCAGTCCTCGACGGGCAGCCGGGTGCGCACCTGCACCGTCCAGCCGCCGTCCCCGTCCGGCACGACCTCCTGCTCGGGCAGCTCCAGCTCGATCGCCCCCCGCGCCACCGCGGCCGCGCGACGCAACCGGCCCACCTCGGGCAACGCCGCGATCGCCGGATGCAGCTCGCCTGCGCCGTTCTGCGACGCTGCACCGTCGATCACCGCCTGCACGCCCGCGTAGTCCAGGCGCGCGCGCGACGCCACCATCGCCCGCCGCACCTCCGACGCGGTCACTGCGCCGTCGGCGTCGAGGTCGATCGTCCACAGCACGGCCCGGCGCGGCCCGTCCGGCAGCAGGCTGGACGCCTGTTCGGAGAGCACCGGCGGATGCAGTGGCACCGAGCCGTCGGGCAGGTAGATCGTCTGCCCGCGCCGGCGCACCTCTGCGTCCAACGCCCCGCCCGGAGCCACGACCGCGGCCAGATCGGCGATCGCGTAGTGCACCCGGAAGCCCGCCCGACCACCACTGCTGCCGCGCCGCTCGATGCCGACGGCCTGGTCGAGGTCCTTCGACCCCGGCGGATCGATCGTGACGAGCTCGATGCCCGTTGCGTCGAGGCGGCCCTGATCGGCGCTGGATCCCCCGGCCGCGGCAGCCTCCGCCTCGGCGAGGACCTCCGGCGGGAACCCCGTCGGCAGGTCGAACTCCTGCCGCACCGCGGCGAAATCGGGTTGGTCACCGGTGCTGGGCACGGATGGAGCCTCCCACGGCACGACCTCCGGCAGCCCCACGGCTACCCGGCGCGGCGGCTACCGCCAGCGACCGAGCTGTGTCGGCCGCACTCCGTCGGATCGGCGCAGGTGCCGGCCGCGGGAGCGCCCGGTGAGCCACTCCGCCAGCTCCGCAGCGGTGCCCGTGATCTCCGGCGCGCCCGCAACAGCGTCCCCGACCGTCCAGCGACCGATCGGCTCGCCCGTCGCGACGAGCACCACCGGGGGCAGCTCGGCACGTTCGGCCCGTGTCGCGGCAGCCTCTCCCACGAGCGCGAGCAGCATGGGCTGCGGCATGTCGGTGAACGACGCCCCGACGTCCAGGTCCACCGCGTGGACCCACGTCTCGACCGCGCGCAGCCACAGCACGTCGGTGACCGGGATGCGGTGGCCGCGGATCTCCACGGTCGCCGACCATGCCTCGGCCGGCATGCCGCGGACGGCATCGGCCAACCGGTCCGACGACGCCACGACGTCCGCGCGGATCTCCGCCGCCGACCGCGCGGCGCCCGCCTCGATGTCGGCGTCGCGCCGGCCCTCGCCGGCGTAGGCGGGGACGCGGGTGCCGGTGCGGGCCCACTCCAGCAGGTTGATCAGCGCATCGGCGTTGCGCGCCACGTGGGTCAGCAGGTGTGCCCGCGTCCAGCCGGGCAGGCCGGACGGCATCGCCAACGTGTGGCCGCCCAGCCTGCCCATCAAGCCCCGCAGGTGCTCCGCACCGTCCTTCGCCCAGGCCAGAGTCGTGGCGGGATCGTCCCGCCCGCTCATCGCGCGTCCGCCGCCGGGCTCACGACTTCTCGGCGCGGCAGGTGTTGCGCAGCTCGCCGACGCCCGCGACGGTCGTCACCAGGGTCGCGCCGTCGGTCAGGTAGCGCGGAGGCTTGCGCGCGTGGCCGACCCCGCCCGGGGTCCCGGTGGCGATGACGTCGCCGGGGTTGAGCGTGACCACGGTGGACACGTAGCTCACCAGCTCGGCCGTGTTGAAGACCAGCTGGTCGGTGGTCGAGTCCTGCACCGTCTCCCCGTCCAGCACGGTGGAGACGGCGAGCCCGGACCCGTCCGGAGCGGGCAGCTCGTCCTTCGTGACCAGCCAGGGCCCGAGCGGGGTGCTCGACTCCCAGGTCTTGCCCTGCAGGAACTGCTTGGTGCGGTTCTGGTAGTCGCGCATGCTCACGTCGTTCATCACCGTGTAGCCCGCGATCGCATCCAGCGCGGTCGCCGCATCGGCTCGCCGGACCGAGCGGCCGATCACGATCGTCAGCTCGACCTCCCAGTCCACGGCCTGCGACTCCGGCGGCAGCACGATGTCGTCGTGCGCGCCGACCAGCGCGGGTGCGTACTTGGCGAACAGGGTGGGGTGGGTGGGCAGCTCGTTGCCCATCTCGGCGACGTGGTCGCGGTAGTTCAGCCCCACGCAGATGATCTTCTCAGGGCTCGGGACCAGCGGCGCGTAGTCGATGCCGGCGAGCTCGTGGACGGGCCCGGCGGCCGTGGCCGCCCGCTCCGACCAGTCGTCGTGCTCCAGCAGGGCGCGCACGTCGGCGTCGCCCGTCTCGACCGCGCGGCCGGCCTCCTCGTCGATCCGCACCGCCCGCGGCCCGGTCGCCGTACGAATGGTCGCCAGTCTCATCGCTTCACTCCCAGTCGCGTCACGCCCGTGAGTCTGCATCGACCCACCGGCGGGGTGCACAACGGGACCCACCCACTCGGCGAGTCGGGCTGCGACGCACCGGCGAGCACCCGGCCGCCCCGGCCCGGTTCCGGCCGCGCCGAGCACGCACGCGATCGAGTAGATCGACGCCCGCGAAGCGTGTCGGACACCCGGTCGAGAAATCGTGTGCTGCACAATGCGGACCACGCACTCGCGCCCGTCCGGCGCATTCTCGAAAGGTGTTCGACGTTGAGCAGCAGACCCGGTCCGGTTCGGCCCGGGTTCGACGTCGACATCAGCGCGAAGAACGACAGCGCGGAAAACGACAGCGCTGCACACGACAGCGCGCCGGACCGCGAGTGCGGTCCGGCGCGCTGTCAGCCGATCAGCGAGTTGTCACTCGTTGCTCTGGTCGATGCTGTTGTCGTTGACGCAGGTCGTGTCATCGGCCGTCGGGGTCGCGGACGCGGTGCCCGGGCCGAGCAGACCCAGGATGTCGCCGATGGCGGCGCCGACCGGGATGGCCGGGCAGACGTTGAGGTTGTTCAGCGCGTTGACCTCGCCGATGGCGATCAGGCCACTCGCGGTGCTGCCGCTGTCGACCTGGTTGAGCTGCACACCCTCACGCCCGCCGCCCTCGTGCCCGTGCCCGTGCCCGCCCTTGTCCCCGGCGAAGGCGAGCGGGCTCACCGCCAGCAGGGCCGCAGCGGTGCCTGCAACGACGATTCCAGCCTTCTTCAACACAGTCATTCTCCTGTCGGGTGATCCCAGCTCATGTGGTCTGAGCCTTCGTTTCTCCGGCGTCTGCGGGGAGCCTCGCCGGCCGAGAAGAAAACTATCTGGATCGGCCGCCGATGTAGCCATCAGCTACCACCATCGTGTGATCTACATTGCTGAGCGTGAGGTTATGCGGCCATTCCGGCGAAAACACGCCGCCGTAACTACCCCCACACATCCCAACATCGTCGACGGTGCGTGAGCGCGCACCACCCGAATGGCAGAACACCCACATGCGAGTTCACGGTCCGTGTTCGACCCTCTTCCGAGGTCCTTCCCGGCAGGTGGCGGCTTGCGGCTGCACGCGCACCCGTCGTTGCGGCTGTGCTCCCGGTTGACTGATGTCCCGCGGAGGGTGAAGGTGCACCAGCGACTTCCACGTGACCGTGCTCTCATGCGGACTCGTGATCCCCGGGAGGTCGGACCGGTCGGGGGCCGGTCCGGCCTCCCGACCCACGTCACCGGCACTTGACGAGCGCGCCGGGTACCGTCCCGTCCGTGCCGTTCCACCACACGGATGTCCTGCCCCTGAGCCCCGACGACACCGCCTACCGGCGGCTCGATCTTCCGGCGGGCCGCCTCGTCGAAGCTCCTCAGCTCGGGGGCCGCAGCTTCCTCGAGATCGATCCCGCCACCATCACCGCCGTCGTCCGCGAGGCCGTGCACGACATCCAGCACCTGCTGCGGCCGTCGCACCTGGCCCAGCTGCGCGCGATCGTCGACGACCCCGAGGCGTCGGCGAACGACC
This sequence comes from uncultured Actinomycetota bacterium, assembly GCA_963727745.1. Taxonomy (GTDB): domain Bacteria; phylum Actinomycetota; class Actinomycetes; order Mycobacteriales; family Pseudonocardiaceae; genus Pseudonocardia. The sequence continues at coordinate 22,967 of CAVSHL010000012.1, read as the reverse complement.
GGTTCGTCGCCACCGACCTGCTGCAGAACGCCTGCGTCTCCGCCGGCGGGGTGCTGCCGATGTGCCAGGACACCGGCACCGCGATCGTCATCGGCAAGCGCACCGAGACCGTGCTCACCGGCGGCAACGACGAAGAAGCCATCTCGCGCGGCATCTACGAGGCCTACGACCAGCTGAACCTGCGGTACTCGCAGATGGCGCCCACCTCGTTCTGGGACGAGCGCAACACCGGCACCAACCTGCCCGCGCAGGTCGAGCTGTACTCCGTACCCGGCATCGCGCCGAAGTACGAGTTCCTCGTGATGGCCAAGGGCGGCGGCTCGGCCAACAAGACCTTCCTCTACCAGGAGACGAAGGCGCTGCTGAACCCCAAGCGGCTCGGCGCGTTCCTGGAGGAGAAGCTGCGCTCGCTGGGCACGGCGGCCTGCCCGCCGTACCACCTCGCCGTCGTCGTCGGCGGCATGTCGGCCGAGTACACGCTCAAGGTCGCCAAGCTGGCCTCCGCCCGCTACCTCGACGCCCTGCCGGCGGAGGGCTCCGAGCTCGGCCACGCGTTCCGCGACCACGACCTCGAGCAGCAGATCCTCGAGATGACGCGCAACTTCGGCATCGGCGCGCAGTTCGGCGGCAAGTACTTCTGCCACGACGCCCGCGTCATCCGGCTGCCCCGCCACGGCGCGTCCCTGCCCGTCGGCATCGCCGTCTCCTGCTCGGCCGACCGCCAGGCCAAGGCCAAGATCACCCCCGAGGGCGTGTTCCTGGAGCAGCTGGAGACCGACCCCGCGCAGTACCTGCCCGAGACGACGGACGCGGACATCAGCGAGGAGGTCGTGCGCGTCGACCTCAACCGGCCCATGAGCGAGATCCGCGAGCAGCTCTCGTCGCTGCCGGTGAAGACCCGCGTCTCGCTGACCGGGCCGCTGGTCGTCGCGCGCGACATCGCCCACGCCAAGATCGCCGAGCGGCTCGACGCGGGCGAGGAGATGCCGCAGTACCTGCGCGACCACCCCGTCTACTACGCCGGGCCGGCCAAGACCCCCGAGGGCTACGCGTCGGGCTCGTTCGGGCCCACCACGGCGGGCCGCATGGACTCCTACGTCGAGAAGTTCCAGGCCGCCGGCGGCTCGATGGTGATGCTGGCGAAGGGCAACCGCTCCAAGCAGGTCACCACCTCCTGCGCCACCTACGGCGGCTTCTACCTCGGCTCGATCGGCGGCCCGGCCGCGCGGCTGGCGCAGGACTGCATCCGCAAGGTCGACGTGCTGGAGTACCCCGAGCTGGGCATGGAGGCCGTCTGGAAGATCGAGGTCGAGGACTTCCCTGCGTTCGTCGTGGTCGACGACAAGGGCAACGACTTCTTCGCGGGCGTCAGCCAGCCCACGCTCCAGGTCACCTTCCGGAGGTAGCTGCTCTCGCCAACGTCGACCGCGCCATGCGGACGTGCACGTCGTCGACCATCTCGCCGTCGAGCAGGCCCACCCCGTCGGCGGATGCCTCGATCACCCGGCGGGCGTGCGCGATCTCGGCCTCCGACGGCGTGAACACCTCGTGCGCGAGCGGCACCTGCTGGGGATGGATGCACAGCTTGCCGCGGTAGCCCAGCGCCCTGGCCAGGTCGGCGTCGGCACGGAAAGCGGCGTCGTCGCGCACGGCCGTCACGACCTGGTCCAGGGCCGCGACGCCCGCCAGGCGCGCCGCCAGCGCGACCTGACTGCGGGCGTAGAGCACCTCGGTGCCCGCCGCGGTGCGGCGCCCGCCCATGTCGGCGATGAAGTCCTCGGCCCCGAAGTAGGCCGCGACCAGGCCCGACCCGGCGGCCAGCAGTTCGCGGCTGTCGGCGACCCCGAGCGCGGTCTCGATCCCGCCCACGACCACGGCGTCGGGGAGCGCCTCGTGCAGCTGCGCCAATTGCTCGACGCGCTCCAGCTTGGGCAGCACCACCCCGTCGACACCGGTGCCGGCGAGCGCGGCCACGTCCTCGGCGAACCACGGACTGCCCGGCACGTTGACCCGCACCAGCACCAGCCCGCGGATCTCCAGCGTCGTCAGCGCCGCGACGACCGTCGCCCGTGCGGTGTCCTTGTCGGCGGAAGCGACGGCGTCCTCGAGATCGAGCGCCACGGCGTCGGGATCCGAGCGGCCCACCTTCGCGATCATGTCCGCCCGCCCGCCGGGGACGAACAGCACCGACCTCAGGGCGTGCTCGCTCGTCATCGACCGACCACCGCCGCCACGGCCTCCAGCGCGGCCGGGTCGTCCATCGCCGAAGTGTCGCCGGTCGGCTTGCCGTGCACCACGACGTCGCGCAGCAGCCGGCGCATCGTCTTGCCCGTGCGGGTCTTCGGCATCGCCGGGGTGAGGTAGATCCGGTCGAGCCGGGCGTAGCCACCCATCTCGCGCACGACCTGGGCGCGGATCTGCTCGGCGGCGTCATCGCCGGCCCCGTCCCGCAGGGTGACGAAGGCGATCGGCACGGTGCCCTTGGTCGGGTCCGGCACGCCCACGACCGCGGCCTCCACGACGTCGGGATGGCTCGTGACGACGGCCTCGATCTCCATCGTGGAGATCCGGTGCGCGGCCACGTTGATCACGTCGTCGGCGCGGCCCAGCACCCAGAGGTGCCCGTCGTGGTCGAGCACCGCCTCGTCGTTGGTGGCGTACTTGCCGGGGAACTTCGAGAAGTAGGTGTCGAGGTAGCGCTGGTGGTCGTCCCAGACGGTGCGTGCCAGCGTCGGGAACGGGCTGGTCAACACGAGGTTGCCCTTCACGCCGGCCGGTACCGGTGCGCCGTCGTCGTCGAGGATCTCGAAGGTGTGGCCGGGCACCGGCGTGCCCACCGAACCGGCCTTCAGGTCGTCGACGCCCGAGACCGGGTAGGTCCACGTCGAGCCGGTCTCCGTCTGCCCGTACGCGTTGACGACGGGCACGTCGAGGGTGCGCGTGGCCCAGTCGAAGGTGTCGCCGTCGAGCGGCTCACCCTGCACCGTGACCAGCTTCAGGCCGAGCGGGTGTGCGGCCGCCAGATCGTCACCGAACTTGCGCAGCATCCGCAGCAGGGTCGGCGCGCAGAGCACCTTCGTGACCGCGTGCCGCTCGCAGATCTCGTAGAACCGGGCCGTCGTCGGGGTGTCGAGCGCGCCCTCGAAGCAGGCGATCGTCATGCCGCAGGCCAGCCCGCCGACGACGGCCTGGATGGGGAACGTCAGCCAGCCGACGTCGGCGGCGACCCAGTACACGTCGTCGGCCTCGTAGCCCGCCTGCCACCACGCGTTCGCCCAGGTCCCGAGCAGGAACCCGCCGACGCTGTGCACCACGCCCTTCGGCTTCGACTCGGTGCCCGAGGTGAAGATCAGGAACGACGGCTCGTCGGGATCCAGCGGCACCGCAGGCGTGCCGGCGCTGCCGCTCGCCAGCACGTCGGCGTAGCCGTGCTCGCCGTCCTCCAGCGCCACGGCCCCGGAATCGACACTGCCCGTGCGGTCGACCACGACGACCGCCTCGACCGTGGGCGTGCGTGTGCGCGCCGCCCGCAGTGTCGCCAGCAGCGGCACCTGCTTGCCCCGCCGGAAGCTCGCGTCGGCGACCACGACCACCTTCGCCCGCGCCGCCTGCAGCCGCGACGCCACCGCCTCCTCGCCGAAGCCGGAGAACAGCACCGTGTAGATCGCGCCGATCCGGTTGCAGGCGTGGATGGCCGTGAACGCCTCGACGAGGTTGGGCATGTAGATGGCCACGACGTCACCCTTGGCCACACCGAGCGCCAGCAGGCCTGCGGCCAGGTGGTCGACCTCCACCGCCAGTTCGGCGTAGGTGACCGTGCGGACGTCGCCGGGCTCGCCCTCCCACACGATCGCCGCGCGCTCGGCCGTCGCGGGGTCCTCCGCCCAGCGGTCGACGCAGTTGTCGGCGACGTTGAGCCGCCCACCCGCGAACCAGTGCATGTCCTGCAGCTCACCGCTGCGCACGCTCGTCCAGGGCGTGGACCAGCGCTGCCGACGGGCCACCCACTCCCAGTAGGCGTCGGTGCTCTCCAACGCGCGGACCTCGGCCAGCTGCTCGACGCGCGCAGCGACGCGCCACTCGGGGCGCAGCGGCACGATCGGGGAGTCGAGGAGCTGGGCCAGGCTGTCGGGGGACTCGTGCCGATCATCTGGGGACATCGTCGTCCTCTCTCACACGGGGCTGATCAGGTGGTGGTGCGGGCGCAGCGGTCGGCGTCGTCCAGCTGGGTCACGAGGCCATCCCGCGGGTCAGGATCTCCAGCTGGATCTCGTCGGTGCCGCCGCCGATCCGCAGGATCCGCGCGTCGCGATAGTGCCGCGCCACCGGCGACTCCTCGACGAAACCCGCACCGCCGAACACCTGCACGGCGTCGTCGACGACCCGGTTCGCGGTGATCGCACCCACGTACTTGGCCCGGGCGACCGACGCGCCGGCCTCCGGGTGCCCGGCCGACAGCCGGGCGGCGGCCTGGTGCACGATCAGGCGGGCGGACTCCAGCTCGATCTCCATCACGGCCAGCCGGTGGCGGATCGTCTGCAGGTGGGTGAGCGGCGCACCGAACGCCTGCCGCTGCCCGGCGTACTCCCTGGCCAGGTCCAGGCACTCGGCGGCGTGTCCGAGGCCCATCCCGGCCAGGGCGATCCGCTCCAGCTGGAACCCCTCCATGATCTGGTAGAAGCCCCGGTCGCGGGCACCGAGCAGCGCGTCGGCGGGCACCTCCACACCGTCGAGCACCACCTCGCGGGTGTCGGAGGAGTGCCAACCCATCTTGACCAGCGGGGCGCCGAACGACAGCCCCGGTGAGTCGCGCTCGACGAGGAACAGCGTGACCCCGCCCCGTCCGGCCTCCCCGGTGCGTGCGGCGACGATCAGCACGTCGGCCAGCCCGGCGTTGGTGATGAACATCTTGCGCCCGTCCAGCACGAACCCGTCATCGGTTTCGCGGGCCGTCGTCGTGACCCGGGCGACGTCGGACCCGGTGCCGGGCTCCGTCACCGCGATCGCGGCCACCGCCTCGCCCGCCGCGAGCGGGCGCAGCCAGCGTTCCTGCTGGGCGGGCGTGCCACTGCGGACGATGTGCGGACCGGCCATGTACGCGCTGACCAGCGCCGTCACCGCGATCCCGCCGCAGGCACGGGCCAGCTCCTCCGCGAGCAGCGCCACGGTCAACGCGTCGCCGTCCACTCCCCCGAGCTCCGCCGGTGTGGCCAGACCGAGCAGCCCGGCCGCGCCGAGAGGTGTCCACAGCGACGCGGGGAACTCCCCCGCCGCTTCGGCCGCGTCGACCAGCGGGCGCACCTCGCGATCCACGAACGCGCGACACGTGCGGCGGAAGTCCTGGTACTCGTCGTCGAGCTCCCAGCTCATCGCGGAATCTCCCAGCCTTCACCAGTTCTTCGACCGACCGGTCGGGCGAAGAACCCAGTAGAGTGCCATGGATCGGTGCTGTCAACCGCGGGAAGAGGCGCCATGGCCAGACCGTCACGGGCCGACGAGCAGCGCGCCCGGGTGCTGGCCGCGTCCGTCGAGATCTTCGGGACCCGCGGCTACCGGGCGACCTCGATGAACGAGATCGCCGCGGGTGTCGGCCTCTCGAAACCGACGCTCTACCACTACTTCCGCAACAAGGAAGAGCTGCTGGTCCGCATCTACTCCGACGTACTGGACGAGAGCCTGCGCATGGCCCTCGAAACCGTGGCCGCGGCCCCGACGGCCATCGACGGGCTACGCGACCTGCTGATCTCGCGCGTCGTCTACACCTGCGAGCACCGCGAGCTGCTCAAGATCTGCTTCGAGGAGGAGGACGAGCTGCGACCCGAGCTCGCCGAGGAGCTACTCGTGCGCAGACGGCGCTTCGAGGACGTCGTCCAGTCGACGGTGGAACGCCATCTGAGCACCTGTCCCGAAGTCGAGCTCGGCATGGCGCCCAAGGTGTTCGTGAACATGTGCCTCGGCGCAGTCAACTGGACCTACAAGTGGTACCGCCCCACCGGTCCCCGCAGCCCCGCCGAGCTCGGTGCCGAGATCGCCGGCGCGTTGCTGGCCGCGATCACGCCGGCCGCACACGTCCCGGCCTGACACGCCCGACCCGTTCACCTGAGCCGGCGCGGGCCGGTGTCGTCGCGCTGCGGCGGCGGTCCGACCACGATCCGCGCGCCCGCGACGGCGACGCCGTCCGGGGTGGCCAGTACGGGGTCGAGCGCCAGAGTCCGCACCTGCGGCAGGTCCTCGGCGATCCGGCCGACCCGCAGCACCAGCTCCTCCACCGCCGCGAGGTCCACCGGCTCCGATCCGCGGTACCCGGCGAGCAGCGGCGCCGCCCGCGGTGCGCGGACCAGCGCCGCCGCGTCCTGGTCGGACATCGGCACCACGCGGAACGCCCGGTCACCCAGCAGCTCGGTGGCCATCCCGGAGAGGCCGAACGACAGCAACGACCCGAACGACGGGTCCTCCACGATCTCGACCGTGCACGACACCCCGCGGGGCAGCATCCGCTGCACGTACACGGCTCCCGCGCCGGTCACCCGCATGACGTCGGTGTGGGCAGCCCGGACCGCCTCCGCTCCCGTCACGTCCAGCCGCACCCCCGCCAGGTCGCTGCGGTGGCGCCACCGATCGCTCGTCGCCTTCAGCACCACCGGATAGCCGATCTCCTCCGCCGCCGCCACGGCCGCCTCGGCATCGGCGGCGCGGCGGAACGGCGCGATCGCGATCCCGTAGCAGCGCAGCAGCGCCGTGGCCTCGTCGTCGGTCAGGACGCGACGATCGGCGATCCCCCAGCCGTCGATCAGCTCGCGGGCGGCATCGGCGTCGACGCCCTCCGGCACCACGAACTCGCCGACCGGCTGCGACCGCCATCGCGCGTACCGGCTCACCCGCGCCAACGCCGCTGCAGCCCGCTCCGGGCTCGGGAAGCTCGGTACCGAGCCGCGGCCGGGAGTGCGGCCGGGCGTGTGGCCGGCGCCGTCTCCCTCGTCGGCGGCCGGCTCGCCCGCACCGTCACCGGGGTACACCGCGAGCTCCACGGGCACCCCCTCGGCGGCCAGGAACACCGCGACCACCGGGCGGTCACTCCCCGCCACCGCCTCACGCAGAGCCCGCGCATACGCCGCGCCGGGGATCGCCACCGGCGGCACGAACACCGCCACCAGCGCATCGGCCCGGTCGGCGCCCTCGACGGCGAGCGCCGCCGACACCGCCGCCGCGAACCGCTCCGGCGAGGCCGCCGCGCCGACGTCGACGGGATTGCCGGCCAGCTCCAGATGCTCGTCGAGCAGCGCATCGGCCACGAGCAGGCCCAGCGCGCTGGAGTTGCCGACCACCGCGACCCGGGGGCCTTCCGGCAGCGGCTGGTAGGCCAGCACGAGCGCGGTGTCGAACAGCTGCGACAGGGTCTCCACCCGGATCACGCCGGCCTGCTCGAACAACGCCCGCACGCTGGCATCGTCGATCGGGGCCGACATCGGGGCCAGCGCAGCCACCGGCCCGGTGTGCCGACCGCTCTTCACCGCCACGATCGGCTTCGTGCGGGCCAGCCGCCGCGCCAGCCGGGAGAACTTGCGCGGGTTGCCGAACGTCTCGAGGTAGAGCAGGACGACCTCGGTGGCCGGGTCGGTCTGCCAGTACTGCAGCAGGTCGTTGCCGGACAGGTCGGCCCGGTTGCCCGCCGACACGAACGTCGACAGCCCCAGGCCGCGCTGCTTCGCACTGGCCAGGATCGCGGTGCCCAGCGCGCCGGACTGCGAGAAGAACCCCACGCGGCCGCGGCCAGGCAGATCGGGCGCCAGCGTCGCGTTCAGCCGGACCGACGCGGCGGTGTTGGCCACCCCGAGCGCGTTCGGCCCGACCACCCGCATCCCGTGGGCCCGGGCCTCCGACACCAGCTTGCGCTCCGCGACCACCCCGCCCTCGCCGGCGTCGGCGAACCCGGAGCTGACCACGACGAGCGCCCGCACCCCCTTCTCCAGGCAGGAGTCCATCACCTCGTCGATCCCCGCGGCCGGCACCGCAACGACGGCGAGCGAGACCGGATCCGGGATGTCGGTGACCGACGGGTAGGCCCGCACCCCGCGGACCGAACGCGCCTCCGGGTTCACCGGGAAGACCGGCCCGGTGAAGTTGCCGCGCAGCAGGTTCGCCAGCACGGCGTGCCCGATCTTGCCCGGGTCGGTCGACGCGCCGATGACCGCCACGGACTCCGGGTGCAGGAGGTTGTGCACGCTGCGTGCCTCTGCCCGCTGCTCCCGCGAATCGCGCACCGCCAGCGACCGCTCCGTGGGATCGATGTCGAACTCCAGGTGCAGCACACCGCCGTCGAACTGCCGGCTCACCTGGTAACCGGCCTGCCGGAAGACCCGCACCATCGCCCGGTTCTCCGCGAGCACCTCGGCCTCGAACCGGCGCACACCGTTCTCCGTGGCCGCGGCCGCGAGGTGCTCGAGGAGGATGGATCCCAGCCCCCGCCCCTGGTGGGAGTCGGTGACCACGAACGCCACCTCGGCCGAGGTCGGCGTCCCGCTGTCGCGCCCGTCCGGCCCGGGCAGCCCCTCGTAGCGCCCCACCGCGACGATCTCGTCGCCGAGCAGGCAGATCAGCCCCACCCGGCTGTGGTGGTCGACCGTGGTGAACCGTTCCAGGTCGCGCGCCGGGATCCGCGGGTACGGCCCGAAGTAGCGCAGGTACCGGGTGCGCTCGGACAGGCCCGCGTGGAACCGCACCAACGCCTCGGCGTCGGAGGGCAGGATCGGGCGCAGGTGCACGATCCCGCCGTCGGACGCGATGACGTCGGCCTCCCAGTGCCGCGGATACGGCGCAGGCGCTGGGGCAGGCGCTGCGGCAGACTCCGCGGCAGGTGCCGGGGGTGCGGGTTCGGGCAGTTCGGTCACGGGGTCAGTCCCGCGGATCGTCCGGGTCGAGACCGTGCAGGGGGAACACGGCGCGGCGGGCGTCCAGGATCGCGGTGTCGACCCGGTCACCGCCCTCGGTCCACGGCAGGTGCCCGGTGTCGGCACCGTCGGTCATCCGGCTCGGCAGCTCCTGACGGGTGAGTGCGGCGGTGTGCGACCTCCACGCCGACGGCACCTCCTGCGTGCTCGACACGTCCCGGTCCAGGACCGTGGCCAGCAGGTGCGTCCACGACCGCGGCACCACCCGGAACAAGCCGTAGCCTCCACCTCCCATGGCCAGCCACTTGCCGCCGGCGGTGGTCACTGCGAGCTCGCGCAGCCTCCGGTAGATCTCGCGGTGCCCGTCGACCGACAGCCCGAGGTTGGCCAGAGGGTCCTCGGCGTGGGTGTCGACCCCGCACTGGGTGACCAGGATCTGCGGTCGGAACGCCTCCAGCAGCGACGGGACGACCGCGTGGAAGGCCCGCAACCATCCGCTGTCGGCCGTGCCCGGCGGCAGCGGCACGTTGACCGCGTAGCCGGCGCCGGCGTCCTTGCCGAACTCGCCCGGCCAGCCCGTGCCCGGCCACAGAGTCAGCGGATGCTGGTGCATCGAGATCGTCAGCACCCGCGGATCGTCGTAGAACGCGGCCTGCACCCCGTCGCCGTGGTGCACGTCGACGTCGACGTACGCGATCCGGTCGAACCCGTTGTCGAGCAGCCACGAGATCGCGACCGCGCAGTCGTTGTAGACGCAGAAGCCGGAAGCGTGGTCGGCCATCGCGTGGTGCAGCCCGCCCGCGATCGTGACCGCTCGATCAGCCCGACCCTCCGCGATCTCCCGCGCGGCGAGCAGCGAGCCGCCGCACACCAACGCACTCGCCTCGTGCATGTGCATGAAGATCGGGTTGTCGTCGGTGCCCAATCCGTGGCCGATCCCGAACGGCACCTCCGGCGCCGACTTCACCGCCGACAGGTACGCCGAGGTGTGGATCCGCTCGACCTCGCTGTCGGGGGCCTGCTCCGGCACCAGCAGCTCGACGCCCTCCAGCACGCCCAGCTCGGTGGCCAACCGCATCGTCAGATCCAACCGCACCGGATCGAGCGGATGCTGACCGCCGAGGTCGTAGCCCAGGAACTCCGGCGTCCAGACGACGGAGGTGCGCCCGCTCATGGGCATCACCGTAGGCCGTGGCGGGCCCGTGGCGTCACACCACGTCACCCGCCGGTGCGTACGGCCCGGTGGCGACGGGCCGGCGCGGATCCGCCACCCAGTTCGACCACGAACCCGGATAGAGCGGGAGCGGACGCTCCGGCGGGCGCAGCCCGGCCCGTTCCGCGGCCAGCACCAGCGCGGCCGCGGTGACCCCCGATCCGCAGTAGGCGGCGGCCGGACGGTCACCGTCGGAATGCAGGTCGGCAGCCACGTCGACACCAGCGAACCGCTCGGCCAACTTCTCCGGCGACAACCAGCGCCCGTCGGCACCCGCGAACTCCAACACCGGCACGTTGTGGGCGCCCGGCACATGCCCGGCCACCGGGTCGATCGGCTCGGACTCGCCCCGGTACCGCACCGCGGCACGGGCATCGACCAGCACACCCTCCCGCCCGACGCGGGCAGCCTCGTCGGCGTCGACGGTGGGCATCGAGCCCGGCACCACGACCAGATCCCCTGGTGGCGGAGTGGGAACCTCCGCCGACACCGGTCGGCCGGCCTGCTGCCACGCGGCCCATCCCCCGTCGAGCACCGCCACCTGCGGCGCGGGAAGGCCGGCCCAGCGCAACAACCACCAGGCCCGGACGGCGGCCAGCCCGTTGCCGTCGTCATAGGCCACGACGCGGGACGCAGCTGAGATCCCGGCGGCCCGCAGCGCCCCCTGCAACCGCTGCGGATCCGGCAGCGGATGCCGCCCCGCCGGACCGGGCGGATCGGCGAGATCGGCGTCGAGATCGACGAAGATCGCACCAGGGATGTGGCCCGCGCGGTAGTCGGGCAGGGCAGACGGACCGCCGAGCCGGTGCCGCACGTCGAGGACGACCGGCGACGCAGGTCGGGAGGCATGTTCCGGAGCGAGTTCTGCAGCGAGTTCTGGCACCCCGACGAGCGGCCCGGAAAGAGTGGTGGACTGTTCGGCCATCGCTGCATCCTCCCCGGTATGGCATGGGTTTGCGTAGGCATCACTGGGTAGCATGGGGTCTTGACGAAAGGGCCCCGCGCGTGAATGAGCTCATCGACACCACCGAGATGTACCTCCGCACCATCTACGAGCTCGAGGAGGAGGGCGTCGTCCCGCTGCGCGCGCGGATCGCCGAACGCCTCGGCCAGAGCGGACCGACGGTGAGCCAGACCGTGGCCCGCATGGAACGCGACGGGCTCGTGGTGGTGGCGGGCGACCGGCACCTGGAGCTCACCGAGGCCGGCCGCTCCCGCGCTGTGTCCGTGATGCGCAAGCACCGGCTCGCCGAGCGGCTGCTCATCGACGTGATCGGGCTCGAGTGGGAGCTCGTGCACGCCGAGGCGTGCCGCTGGGAGCACGTGATGAGCGAGGCCGTGGAGCGCAAGCTCGTGGCGCTCCTGGACAACCCGACGATCTCCCCCTACGGCAACCCGATCCCGGGCCTCGACGAGCTGACCTCGCCCTCCCCGGAGAGCTCGCGCCTGGCATCGGCGCCGCCGGTGCTCGAGGTGGGTCTGCAGCGCCTCGACGAGTTCGCCCGCCGCGGCGGCGGCCAGGTGGAGGTGCGTCGCATCGCCGAGCACGTGCAGAACGACGCGGACCTGATGGGCGAGCTGAAGAACGCCGGCATCGTGCCCGGCCAGGACGTGGCGGTCTCCTCCATCTCCCGCTTCGGCGACGCGGTGCCGGTGGCCGGCGACGGCACACCCCCGAGCACCGTGGCCCCGCTGATCGCGCACGCCGTGCTCGTGCGGACCCGGTAGGCAGTCCGAACGCGACGGCAGCGCGGGCACACCGCGCTGCCGGAGGGATCGCCCGAGGCGGCGCAGGACCGAAGCCATCCACCCGGCTGGGGACGCCGCGACGCGGCCGACGATGACGGCCACGTTCACCGCCTCCTCGTGAGGCTGCCGAGCAGACCGTCGCGGAACTCCTCGGGGCGCGGGCCCCACGCGGTGATGGCCCGCAGCCGGTTGCTGAGCACGTGCCCGGGCCAGGCCTCCTGCGCGCGGTCGAGTGCCACGTTGGCCAAGGCACCGTCGCCCCGCAGCAGCGCCGACACCGCGAGCAGACTCGCCGGAACGGCTGCTTCCGGCTCCGGTGCCTCCCTGCACAGAGCCGCCCAGAGCTGTTCGTTGGCGGCCCGCTCCTGCTCGACCTCCGCCCGTTCCGGATCATCGCGGGCGAGCACGGCCATCCACACGATCGCGGCATCGACGACCTCCGGCGCCCCGAGCGCGACGGCCAGCGCGGCGACCCGCTCGTCGTCGAGGACGAGGCTGCCCGCGACGGTGTCGGCCAGCGCCCGGGCGACAGCGGCCCATCCCACTGCCGGATCGGGTGCACCACCGGTGGCGGCGCAGCGGTCGATCGCGGCGGCGATGAGGCGTTCGCGACGTTCGATGCCCGCGAGGTCGGTCGGTTCGACCAGTTCGAGCAGCGCCTCCCGGTCGTCGTGCACGACGACCCCGCCGAGCGCGGCACCCGCCGCGAACGCACCCGCCGCGCCGGACGGCACGGCGCCACGGCACCGACAGGCCTCGTAGCAGCCCCACACGTCGCCGGGGCGCGTGCCCGTCGCCCAGATCGAGCTGTGCTGGGGTATCCCGACCTCACGCAACCGCTCGGCCACCACCGAGACGACCTCGGGTGCGGCGACGATCTCAGGTGCGGCAGTGACCTCATCGTCATCGGTGACCAGGACGATCGCCGCGGCGTCGGGCTCCGCGCGCAGCAACGCGGCAACCAGATGGGTGGCGAAGTGCTCCAGGGAATCGGGGTGCTCGGGCACGGGATCGGGCAGGTCGCTGCGGACCACGAGATCGATCTGCCGTCTCGGCCCGCGCAACGCCACGAGGAGCAGCGACATCTGCGGATGGAATCCGAGCATCCCAGGCAGTGCAGCCACGAGCTCTCCGGGGTCGCGGACCTGTTGGCCGGCGAGTCTGGTGCGGCGAGGGCCAGGGCAGGCGCGGTCGGTCGGCAGGGCCGGACGGGGGCCGGACGGCGGGAAATGAGTCATGGACGCAGGGTGAAGGTTTTCGGAGCGACGTGCTGCCGAGCTCGGGTGGGGCTGTGGACAACCGTTGCGAAGGCCCAGGTCGCGATCCGGCTGGGGATGAATCGAGGCTGGACCGGGGCTGCTGCATCGGAAGTGTCGGTGGGCGGGGCTAGCCTTCCGCGCTTGCCCCGCCAGGCCGTGCCCGCGAGGCTGTCCACGCGCTGTACCGACTTCTGAGACGAACTGGCGAGAAGCGAGGACTGTGATGGCATCAGGACCGGGATCAGGTCCGGACACGACCCCGGTCCACGACTACGACCTGCTGGTGATCGGGTCGGGTCCGGGCGGGCACAAGGCCGCGATCGCGGCGGCGAAGCTGGGCAAGCGGGTCGCGGTGGCCGAGCGGCGCGCCATGATGGGTGGGGTCTGCGTCAACACCGGCACCATCCCGTCGAAGACGATGCGCGAGGCGGTGCTGTACCTGACCGGGTTCGCCCAGCGGGACATGTACGGCGCCAGCTACCGGGTCAAGTCGGAGATCACGATCTCCGACCTGCTGGCCAGGTGCGCGCACGTCGTGGGCCGCGAGGTCGAGGTGGTGCGCAACCAGCTGCTGCGCAACCACGTCGACATCCTCACGGGCACGGCCCGGTTCGTCGACGAGCACACGGTGGAGGTCCTCGGGGATACCCGCGGCGACCACCACACCGTCACCGCGGCCAACATCGTGATCGCGACCGGCACCCGGCCGGCGCGGCCGCCGGAGGTGGAGTTCGACGACGCGCACGTGCTCGACTCCGACGGCGTGCTGAAGCTCGACCGGGTACCGACGACGATGGTGGTCGTCGGGGCGGGCGTGATCGGCATCGAGTACGCCTCCATGTTCGCCGCGCTGGGCACCCGCGTGAGCGTCGTGGAGAAGCGGCCGCAGATGCTGGACTTCTGCGATCCCGAGGTCGTGGAGTCGCTGAAGTTCCACCTGCGCGACCAGGCGGTGACCTTCCGGTTCGGCGAGGAGGTCGAGCGGGTCGAGATCACGAAGAAGGGCACGGTCACGTCGCTGGCCAGCGGGAAGCGGATCGCCGCCGACATGGTGATGTACTCGGCGGGGCGCCAGGGCGTGACCGACGAGCTGGAACTGGCGAACGCCGGACTCGAGGCCGACAAGCGCGGCCGCATCACCGTGGACAAGACCTACCGCACGGCGGTGCCGCACATCTTCGCCGTCGGCGACGTGATCGGCTTCCCCGCGCTGGCCGCGACGAGCATGGACCAGGGCCGCATCGCAGCCTGCCACGCGTTCGACGAGCCGGTGCGCGAGCTGCAGGAGCTGCAGCCGATCGGGATCTACACGGTGCCGGAGATCTCCTACTGCGGCCGCACCGAGGCGGAGCTGACGTCGGCGTCGGTGCCGTACGAGGTGGGCCTGTCGCGCTACCGCGAGCTGGCGCGCGGCGCGATCGTGGGTGACTCGTACGGCATGCTCAAGCTGCTCGTGTCGACCGAGGACCGCCGGCTGCTGGGAGTGCACGTCTTCGGCACCAACGCCACCGATCTCGTGCACATCGGGCAGGCGATCATGGGTTGCGGTGGCACCGTGGACTACCTCGTCGACACAGTGCTGAACTACCCGACGCTGTCGGAGGCCTACAAGGTGGCCGCGCTGGACGTGACGAACAAGTTCCGCGCGCTGGAGGCGTACTCCGAGTGATCGGCTGTCAGTAGCCGATGCCGTGCGCGTCCAGCCAGGGCTGCGGGTTGACGTAGCGGCCGTTCTGCATGACCCCGATGTGCAGGTGGGGGCCGGTGGACTGGCCGCGGTTGCCGGTCTCGGCGATGACGTCGCCCTCGTTGACCTTCTGCCCGACCTTCACGAACGACCGGTTGATGTGGCCGTACACGGTGATGGTGCCGTCGGCGTGCTGCACGCGCACCCATAGCCCGAACCCGCTCGCCGGGCCCGAGCTGATCACGGTGCCGGCCTCCGGCACGTGGATCGGGGTGCCGATGGGGGCGGCGATGTCGAGGCCCTGGTGGACGGTGCCCCAGCGCCCCCCGAAGCCGGACGTGACCCGGCCGACGATCATCTGGATGCCGCCGCCGAGGGAGATCGCGGGCGCGGCAGCCTTGTCCGCGGCGGCCTTGTCGGCCGCAGCCTTGTCGGCTGCCGCCTTGGCAGCGGCCTGGTTGAGATCGGCCGCCTTGATCAGGCTCGCGGCGTCGGCGATCTGCGGTTCCGGCGCGATGTGGCCCAGCGCGGAAGTGGCGGCCTGCGGTAGCTCGGCCGCCAGGCCGGCGGGAGCGACCTGGTCGGCGGGAACGTCGAGCGTGGCGGCGGCGCCGAAGGCTTCGCCGAGGCCGTCGAGCACCGACGGAAGGGTGCCGTCGAGCGCCTGCTGGCCGGCCGCGGCGATGGCGCCGCCGGCGACGACCGCGGCGACGACGCGCAGCGGGGCGGACGCGGTCAGCTCGGCCAGCGAGCCGACCGTGCGGCCCGCGGCGTGCGAGCGAGGCCGCGCTGCGCCGCCACTGGCTCCCGCTGCCGCCAGTACGGCGGACAGCGGGAGCCCGAGGTGTGCGCGCCGGCCCGAGGGGGAGCGGTGCCGTGCCACTACCTTTCCTTCCGGATCCCGGCTTGGTCGGACGTCCCGTCGGGGGGTCGGGCAGACCGCTCGGGGATGCGGTCTGTTGTCCGGTCTGTCACCAAGCCGTTATCGATCCGGGGGCAACGTTAACGATTGCTCGACGTCTCGGAAGGTCTTGTGTCGACTGTCGAGCCCGCCGGACGGGGCCGCGCGACGAGCGGCGGGAACGGCGTGTCCCGTCAACACGCCGCTGCGGGCCCGCGGCCGTTCACCGCAACGGCCCGGCGTCTCCCCCGCTTGCTGCCGAGCGATCCGCGCCGTGCGGTCGATCGGCGACAGCGGTACCTACGAACGGGTGAGCGACGCACATCACTTCCGGGCGCTCGGCTCGCGGGACCGCCCTTCCGACCCCGATCGCTCGTCAGTGGTGGGCCGGGATGCCGAGCTCCGCAAGTCGGTCGTGGTAGCGCGCTACGCCGGCGAGCTTGACGTCCTCGTAGCCGCGCACCAGGTCAGCGGCCTGCGCAGCGGCAACGGCCGTGGCGTGGGTATCCGCTGTCAGCTCGCGGGCCAGGCGCAGCACCATCGCGCGGTAGTCGTCGCGCAACGCCCGTTCCAGCCGCCGCATCTCCATCCTGCCGAACGGGTCGAGGGGCGTGCCGCGCAGCGCCTTGCCCTTGGCGAGCAGGCGCAGGACCGGCCGCATCCACGGCCCGAGCGCGATCTTCTGCTGCCGGCCGGCGGCCTTCAGCACGGGCGGGTGCAGGCGGTAGCGCATGCGGGTACCGCCCGGCACCTCGGCGGCGAGCCGGGCCTCGAAGGCCGGGTCGGTGAGCAGCCGCGCAACCTCGTACTCGTCCTTGTAGGCGGTGAGCTTGTGCAGGCCGTGCGCGACCGCGGCCGAGAACTCGGGGCCCGTGCCGGCCCGCTGCTCGGCCCGCCACACGGTCAGGACGTCGGCGACGTAGCGGCGGGCGACCCGTTCTCCCTGGTAGTCGACGAGCTGGGCGGCCCGGATCCCGGCGAGTCGACGGGTCTCGCCCGCGAGCTCGCCCAGGTCGTCCCAGGTCGGTGGCTGCTCGGCGGCGGGGCCGGCGGTCGCGGCGGCGAACGCCGCTGGGTCGGCGACCGCGACCCGGCCCCAGCGGAAGGCTGCCGTGTTGGCGGCGACCGCCACCCCGTTCAGCTCGATGGCGAACTCGATCGCCGCAGCCGAGAGCGGTAGCACCCCCGCCTGGTACGCCGCCCCGATCAGCAGCAGGTTGGCCGGCATCGCGTCGCCGAACAGGGTCTGGGCGGCGGCCTGGGCGTCCAGGCGGACCAGCGCGGCGGCCCGCTCCCCGATGCGCTCGACCAGCGCCTCCATATCGGGGCCGGCCACGCCGGCGTCGGCGACCATCGCGCCCGTGGGCACCGGACTGGTCGAGACGACCGCGGTGGTGACCTCGCTCGACGTGCGCGCGAGGTTCTTCCCGTCGGCGCCGACGAGTGCGTCGAACGCGAGGTAGGCCGTTGCCGTGCCGACGCGGTTGGCGGGGCCGAGCCCGGCCTCGTCGGCCGCGATGCGCAGGTGCGAGGTGACCGGGCCGGCCTTCTGCGAGAGTCCCGTCTGATCCACACCGTGCACGGCGCGGCCGTCGCGGATCGCGGCCGATCCCAGCACCTGGTTGACCGTGACGATGCCGGTGCCGCCGATGCCGGCGAGGAACACCTCTCCCGCGACCGGCGGCTCGACGTCGGGGACAGCCGGCGGCTCCGCCCGGCGCACCTGCTTGGCCGGGGCGCCGGCCGGGGCCTCCACCGTCACGAACGACGGGCAGTCGCCGGCCAGGCACGAGTAGTCGGTGTTGCAGGAGGTCTGGTCGATGCGGGTCTTGCGCCCGAACTCGGTCTCCACAGGCTGCACGGACAGGCAGTTGCTGGCCACGCCGCAGTCGCCGCAGCCCTCGCAGACCGCCTCGTTGATCACGACGCGCGTCGGCCGCACGGCCAGCTCACCGCGCTTGCGCAGCCGGCGCGACTCGGCAGCGCACCGCTGGTCGTAGATCAGCACGGTCACGCCCTGGACGGCGGCGAGCGCGCGCTGCGCCTCGTCGAGGCGGTCGCGGTGCCACAGGTCCACCCCGCGGGGCAGCGGGTCCAGGGAGCGGAACCGCGCCGGCTCGTCGGCCACCACCAGCACCCGTGCGACACCCTCGGCGAGCAGCTTCGCGGCGAGCTGCGGCACCTCCAGCGCGCCCGCGGCGTCCTGCCCGCCCGTCATCGCGACGGCCCGGTTGTACAGCAGCTTGTACGTGATCGAGACGCCGGCGGCGACGCAGGCCTGCACGGCCATCTGCCCGGAGTGCGCGAACGTGCCGTCGCCCATGTTCTGGAACATGTGCCCCGCCGACGTGTACGGCGACTGCCCGATCCACTGCGCGCCTTCGCCGCCCATCTGCGTGATCGAGGTGACCGCGCTGGACTCGCGGGTGACGCTGAACGCCACCATCGCGTGGCAGCCGATGCCGCCGCCGGCGACGGCTCCGTCGGGGAGGTTGGTGGAGCGGTTGTGCGGGCAGCCGGAGCAGAAGAACGGGGTGCGCTCCACGGGCAGCAGCTGCAGCGCGGGCGGGCGGCGGCGCTCGGGGGCCATTTCGACGTGACCGCGCAGCGCCCGCCGCAGCGGCCCGGTGAGCCGCTCGGCGGTCAGCTCCCCCGCTACCGGCACCAACGGGCGCCCCTCGCCGTCGGCCGAACCGACGACGGACGGCGCGTCCGGCATGCCGTAGAGGACGTCACGCACCGCGGCCTCCACGAAGGACGACTTCTCCTCCACCACCAGCACCCGGTCCAGGCCACGGGCGAACTCGCGCACCAGGTCGCGCTGGATCGGGTGGATCATGCCCAGGCGCAGCAGCCGGACCCCGGCACGACGCAGGTCCGCGTCGGAGAGCCCGAGATCGGCCAGTGCCTGTCGCACGTCGAGGAACGTCTTGCCGCCCGCGACGATCCCGATCCGCGCGTCCGGCGGATCCAGCTCGACGGTGTTGACGGGGTTGGCCGAGAGGAACGCGTGCACCATCGCCCAGCGCGGCCCGTACATCTGCTCCTCGGCGGCCAGCGAGTGCGGCGGGGCAAGGATCGGGTACTGCCGGTAGGAGAACGGCGCACCCTCCCACTGCAGGTCGGGGACTACGGGTGCGACGTCGGCGATGTCCTTGCTCACCGCGAACACCCCGTCGGCGACGTCGGCGACGATCTTCATGCCCACCCACATGCCCGACGCGCGCGACAGGGCGACGCCGTAGCGACCGAGCCGGACGATCTCCTCGGCGTCGCCGGGGAACAGCACCGGCAGCCCGTAGCCGGCGAGGGTGCGCTCGCTGATGCAGGGGATCGTGGACGACTTGCAGCTCGGGTCATCGCCCGCCAGCACGAGCACGCCACCCTTCGGGTGCGCGCCGCACATGTTGCCGTGGCGCATCGGGTCGCCGGCCCGGTCGACGCCGGGGCCCTTGCCGTACCAGACCCCGACTGCGCCGTCGACGGACCGGTCGTGGCCGGGCACCTCCAGCTGGCTCCCCCACACCGCGGTGGCGGCCAGCTCCTCGTTGATGCCGGGCACGAGCGTGAGCCCGGCGTTCTCCTGCAGCTCAGCCGCCCGCGCGAGGGTCTGGTCGAGCCCGCCGAGCGGGCTGCCCTGGTAGCCGGAGACGAACGTGGCCGTGTTCAGCCCGGCCGCGCGATCGGCGACGTGCTGCTCGACGAGCATCCGCGCGATGGCCTGCACGCCGGTCAGGAGCACCGGGCCCCCGCCGCTGCGATAACGGTCGCCGAGATCGATCTCGACCGGGCCGAGCTCTTGCGTCGTCATTGATCACTCCTGCGCATTACTCCTGGGAACGCTCCAGTGCCGCCGAGACCGTGGCCGCGGCCCTCCGCACGCTCTGCACAACCGCGATCTTGCGGGTACCCAGCACGCGCGAGGTCGAGCCGACCACGGAGATGGCCGCCACCGCAACCGTGCGATCGCCACCCCCGATCGATTTGCGCCGCAGCACGACCGGTGCCGCGATCGACGACATGCCCATCGTGTGCTCCTCGCGCGACGCCGCGAACCCGTCCTTGCGGACCTGCGCCAACACCTGCCGGTAGCGGTTCGGGTCGACGATCGTGAACGGGGTGCGCCGGACGAACCCGCGCTCCAGGATCAACCGCGCCATCGACGGGTTGTGCGCGGCGATCACCTTCGCCGCGCTCGACGAGTGGCCGGGCCCGCGCCGGTACAGCTCGGTGTGGAACATGGTGCCCACGCCGTTGCTCTCCAACCGGTCGACGTAGAGCACGTCGGCCCCGACGGGCACGGCGAGCTGGGCGGTCTCGCGCAGCAGCTCCCGCAGGTCGCCGAGCACCGGCAGGGACAGCTCGCGCAGCATCAGCCGGTCGACGGCGAGCTGACCGATCTCGAACAGCCGCAACCCCAGCCGGTACCGCCCGGACGGGGTGCGTTCCAGCATCCCGCCGGACGCGAGCGCCGCGAGCATCCGGCAGGCAGTGCTCTTGGCGACGCCCAGCTCCTGCGCGACCCTCGTCGCACCCAGCTCGGCCTCCCGCTCGAAGCAGCCGAGCACGGCCATCGCGATCGACACCGACCGCAGCGGGCCGTCCTCCCTCTCCGGAGAGGGCACCAGGGGCGGAATTCGTTCGTCGAGGCCGAGTTCCAGATCCGCGAGCGTCATGGCCTCAGGCCTCCCAAGCAGGGAACTCGTCCGGTGGCGGCACGTTCACCTCGGTGACGCGGTTGCGGTAGGACACGAACGCCGTCTGGCTGCCCTCGCGCACCTTCACCCGGATCTCCTCGGTGTTGAGGGGCTCCCCCGGGTCGTAGCCGTGCGCCCAGGTGGCGAAGGCGCGCATCGGCCCCGAGTGCGTGGCGGCGAGGATCCGGTGGTCGTCGGGGTACTCGGCGATGAGGCGGTGGAAGCCCCGCCAGAACCGGCGCACGCACAGCGCGGGCGGCTCGAAGTACATCAGCGGGATCGTCAGCCACATCTGGATCGGGTCGGCGCCGCCCAGCTGCACGCGGTAGAAGCGGTCGATCTCGACGAGCCAGCGCGGCCGCTCGCCGGCCGCCATCCGCTCCAGCTTCTCCATCGTCGACTGGTACTGGCGGAACGCGGAGGTGACGTCGCGCAGCCCGTCGGGGGTCCACACGCCGAAGTTGCGCAGCTCCGGGATCGGCACCGGCTCGGTGAGGGTGATGTCCTTGCCCCACATGTCCATGCCGTCCGTGGCGCCGTTGTAGAGCTGGATCGCGGTCTGGCGGGCGCGGTTGGTGTCGGCGTGCACGAGCCGGACGCGGTCACCGTCGTCCCAGCGCCGAGCCAGCTCGTGGCCCCGCTGGTGGGCCTGCCAGCCGCCCATCGGCGTCAGGCCGGCGTCGGTGGAGTAGCCCTGCGTGATGCCGTGTCGGATGATCGAGATCTCGCGGACGAAGCGTTCCGACGCCTTCCGCTCGACGGGCGCGGCGATCTCCTTGCCGCGGGTGGCCGCAGCGAGTGCCGGGGTGAACGTCGCGCCGTCGTACTCCACCTGCTCGGGTGGCGGCGCCACCGTCGTCGCGGAGGCGCGTTCCCGGAACCGCCGCAGGTACAGCGGGGTCGAGTCGTCGGTCTCCGCCGGTGCGGGGGCCGCGTTCTGCCGCTCCCGGTACTTCGCCAGGTAGTTCGGCGGCTCGTAGCGGTCCAGGTTGCGGGTCATGAATGCACCGTGAAGAACCGCTCGTTGACCTCGCGGTGGTAGTAGAAGATCGCCCGGCCCATCTCCTCCTCGGTCCAGGTGATCGGCTCGAAGTCGGGATCGACCCAGTAGCCGCCGGTGAACAGCTCGTTGCGGTTGCCGACGGGATCGAAGAAGTAGGTGGTGTAGCCGCGGGTCACGCCGTGGCGCGTGGGCGCCACGTCGATCTGCACTCCGTGGTAGGCCAGCGTGTCGGCGGCGTCGCGGATGCCGTTCCAGTCGTCCAGCCAGAAGGCGAAGTGGTGCAGCGCGCCGTTCGGGCCGGTGATGACGGCGATGTCGTGCGGGGTGTGGCTGCGTTCGAGGAACGTCGCGAGCTGGTGGCCGTCGTTGGCGAGGATCTGCTCGGTGAGCCGGAACTCGAGGATCTCGGTGAAGAAGCGGGTGAACGCCTCCACGTCCTCGGCCATGACGAACACGTGGTCCAGCCGCGGCGGCGCGATGCCCACGAGGTCCTGCGGTCGCGGTGGCGGGTTCGTCATCGGCAGCATGTTGCCCACGCGCTCCATGCCGTGGACGAGCTCGACGAGGTGCCCCGACGGCGCGTCGAAGCGGATCGCCTCGCCCCAGCCCGGGCCCAGCTCGCGCGCCGCGTACCGCTTCACCGGCACGCTCGCGGCCTCGAGCTTCCCGGTGAAGTAGTCCAGGTCGCCGTGCTCGGCGACCTTGAACGACATGTGGTCCAGCCCGTACGTGGGGGCCTGGCGCAGGATCACCGAGTGGTGTTCCTGCTCGTCCCAGCACTTGAGGAAGACCTGGTTGTCGGTCCGCGCGGTCTCGATCAGGCCCAGGACCTCGGTGTAGTAGGCGGTGCACAGTTCGAGATCGGGGACCCGGATCTCGACGTGCTGCAGCCGCAGGATCCGGTCACTCATGTGTGCATCCTCAAGAATCGCTGGCTGACGATGTTCTCGTAGTAGAAGAGGCCCTTCCCGAACTCCTGCTCGGTCCAGGTGATGATCTCCACGTCGGGATCGACCCAGTAGCCGCCGGTGAAGACCTCGTTGCGGATGCCGAGCGGGTCGAAGAAGTAGACGGCGTTGCCGCGGGTCACACCGTGGCGCGTCGGACCCTGGTCGATCTGCACGCCGTTGTAGGCGAGGATGTCGGCCGCCTTGCGGATGCTGTCCCAGTCGTCGAGCCAGTACGCCCAGTGGTGCAGCGCGCCGTTCGGCCCGTTGACGATCGCGATGTCGTGCGGCGAGTTGGTGCGCCCGGCGAGCCAGACGCCGAGCTGGTGGCCGTTGCCGTCGAGCACCTGCTCGGTCATGCCGCAGGCCCAGCACGTCGATGAAGAAGCGGCTGGCCTCGGCCACCTCCTCGGCGTTGACCAGCATGTGGTCCATCCGGGGCGGGGCGATGCCGGGCATGCCGGGCGGCGGCACCGGTGCCGGGTTGAGCTTGCCGAGCACGTTGCCGGTCTTCTCGATGTCCCAGACCAGCTCCATGACCTGGCCGGACGGCACCTCGAAGCGGATCGACTCGCCCTGCCCGACGGCCTCGCCGCGGGAGACCCGGCTGACCTGCGCCCCGT
>CAVSHL010000011.1:0-1260733 GCA_963727745.1 uncultured Actinomycetota bacterium | reverse complement strand
TGCCATATCGGGAGACTACCTGCAGACGTACGAACACTTGCGTCGCCAAGCTGCAGGCCGAACTTGACTTGGTTTCCATAAATGTCGGTGTCCACATGGTCGGGGACGGTGTCCAAAACGAGCACGTGGCGTGAGGAGTGGCCGATCGTCGACGGCCTCGCCCTGCGCTACGTCAAAATTGAATCCATTGATGTTCGATGGCTGGCGCATCGGCAACAAGTTCACGACAAAAACGGGAATATCGTTCCACCGCCGGCACACAGCGGCCCACCCTGGCATGAAAGCTTCAGGATACTATGAACTCTCGCAAAACTACAGAGCGAACCTATTCGACGCCTATCGAAACGCATACCTGGCATTGGAGTCGATACTTAGCTTTAGTCGTGCCACAGTCTTTCATTCGACCGGAAAGCCCAGCCGAGGGCGAAGGGCGGTGGTTCCGGAGAGCGCTCGCAGGAGCCGATCAACTATACAATTTGCGCCAGTGGGTGCCGTACCCATCGCCGACCCCGTCGACTACCTCGCTCGGAATCATGTACGCGGGGGACCCGATCAGACCCTTCTCCACGCAAAGAGCGGACGTCGGATTCTTCTCCCCTTCAGACCCCAGCGGACAGAGCACAGGTCGCCGGCGATCTCGAACAACTCCTGACAATCTACCAAGGGATTACTA
This sequence comes from uncultured Actinomycetota bacterium, assembly GCA_963727745.1. Taxonomy (GTDB): domain Bacteria; phylum Actinomycetota; class Actinomycetes; order Mycobacteriales; family Pseudonocardiaceae; genus Pseudonocardia. Next base: position 1,260,060 of record CAVSHL010000011.1, on the reverse strand, counting down.
GACTGGACGCCTGGGCGATAGCGGCTGGCCTGGAGGATGGTTCTCTGCCGCTGCGAAAGCCTCGTTCCTTCAGGGCGATGTTCAACGACCTACGCGCCTTCGTTTCAGACGACGAGACGGTGTATGAAGAATCTGAAACCGTACTCAATCCCAACAACCTGAAAATTGTTGAAATGGTTCCCCAGGGAAGGTATACCATCACAGGAAGTGCGCTCGCAAGTAAAGTATGGGGAGTAGATGCCGGAGATCTGACACAATTCACGTATTTACGGCGAGTAGCGGTCGCCGACCAAAGTGGAACCGCGATGGGAAGCTGGCTCCTACCCGATCGCCTCTTCCTCTCAGGAATACGGCGATTCGAATTCCAGTCCGGGCTGCGACTCTTGAGTGCGCGTAGTCCGAAAACGGACTATCTCTACTAATGCTCGCAATGAATGCAGCGGGCATGCAAGTCGCCGTCCCGAGTCAACCCTGCAACGCGAAAGTCGAGCAGAGGCGATCCGAGGGTCCGCGAATTCCGGTCAGGCCGACCCGAAATCCGTTCGGACATGACCGGCCCGGCACCGAACTACCTCAATACCAACTGACTTCGAATTTCCTTACCCAGTAAAACGCCGGCGACGGCGCAATGTAGGGTGCCTTTGCCATTCGGGGTGTGAATCCGGCAGGCCTGATTCAAGCCCCTGCCGTAGGCGATCCACCTGATCCGATTCCCAACGAATCAATGATTCAACTATCGGCAGCATGGCCTCCGCCGCAACGCATCGAGACATCGGCTGTCCGCACACACATCGCCGCTCATTCTCAGTGGTCGGCCGATGGGGAGTTATCTATCACCCAGAGCACCTGGAACGCTCGATCACGCCATCGATACGCCGCATCGCGTCGACGGTAGGCTTCCTGTATTTCTGCATCATGAAGCCACTTTTAACTGCAGGAAGGGGCGCATCATCGAAGCCGCGCTTCACAGTCTCGCGCAGGTCGTCGACCTGCATGCGTTCGCGCCCCAACTCCTCTTCGAGGCTGGCAATGCGCCTCGATAGACCGTTCTCACGATCCTTTGCCTCCTCAGCCTGAATAGCGATGGTCGAAGTCCAGAGGCCAAGATGATCAGTGTTTCGCTGCTTTAGTTTTGGCAGAGATTCGCCCTGATGCCGCAGGCACCCGCGGCATATGACATGGTCGCTGTGAGACTTGAAGAGAAACTCGGTTGTGATGCGACAGCAGACGCACTCGACCTGAACCGGGCGGTGCAGCGTGAACAGGTGCATCATCCCTCCACGACGGAAGGTCGGCGAGTCGAACAGATGCTCGAAGGCTAACGTGGGCGTTTGGCTCTGTCGGTCAGCGCCGCAGGGCCGAGACGCAGACGGTCGGTCACACGCGGCGACCGGACAGCTTTGAGCTCTGGCCGATGACCGCGCCGGATACCTCCCCCGCGCCTGTGTGGCCCGCCGTCAAGCTCGCCGCTTACAACACGCGACGGCGGGGAACGGTTGATCGCGAGACATGATCAGAGAGTCTCCAAACGGCTTCTGACCAGCACGGACGGTGCCCACCGATCACCGGCGAACACTGGAACCCCGACCAGCGGGTTCGGGGTTCGAGTCCCTGACGGCGCACCATCTCTGGCCAGCACTTTTGTGCTGGCCAGAGATCGTTTCCGGGATATTCTGTCCCATTTCTGCCGCTACGATCCGAAGCGGCATCAGTCACCGGTTACCGTGGCTCGTCGCCGATCTCGGCATCTGCACGCGGCTGCACTCGATGCGGCTGGCGTCGATCTGCGCCCCGTCGCCGGCTGTCTCGGGCACGGCGACGGCAGGGCGACGACGTTCAAGGTCTACGCAGCGCGGCGCGCGCAGCTATCTGTACCGATTGGTGCTTGGCCAGCGGCGACGCGGCGATCGAGCGGTGATGATCGGCACCTGGACGCCGGAGTCGGGCTTCGTGGAGGTGTAGCGCGTCCTTACGCAGAGAGTCATGGCGGCGAGCAACGCCAGTGCGGTGATGGGGACGGCGAGGGGGATGTGTTCGCCGAGGATCAGGGCCGACCAGGTGATCGCCAGCAATGGCTGGAAGAGGTTGAGCTGGCCGATGCGCGCGATCCCACCGGCAGCCAGGCCCTGGTACCAGGCGATCGAGCCGGCGAACATGCTCATGACCCCGGCGTAGAGCAACCCGGCCCACGCATCCGGGCCAGGGTCTGCGACGGGGCGGCCGGCGATCGAGAGCACGAGGCCGATCAGCGCCAAGGGTGCGAGCAAGGTCATGGCCCAGCACAGCGCCGGGATGGGGCCGATCTGTTGGGCGAGGCGCCCGCCTTCCACGTATCCGACCGCGCAGCTCGCGACCGCGGCCAACAGCCACAGATCGGCGATGTCCACGATGCCGCCGCCCTGGCTCACGGCGAAGGCGAGCACCGCGGCAAGGCCGCCGGCGCAGCCGAGCCAGAACAGTCGCGATGGTCGTTCGCTGGTGCGGAGTACCGAAAGCGCTGCCGTGGCGGCAGGCACGAGCCCGATCACGACGGCGGCGTGGGCAGCCGGGACCCGCTCGACCGCGATCGCGAGGAAGAGCGGGAAGCCCACCGCCAGACCCAAGCCCATCAGCGCGAGGGAAGGAAGCTGCGAGCGCCGGGGGCGCGGCAGGCTGGGCATCAACAGCAGTACCGCCACGGCCAGCAGCGCGGCGATCAGGATGCGCGCGAACGTCAGCGTCGCGGGCCCGAAGGCTGGGCCGGCGATCCGCGTCGCCGGTGCCGTGCCACTGAAGCACAGCACGCCCACGGCACCCCACAGAACGCCGGTCAGGACGCGCGAGTCCCGCCCGGTCCTCGGTCCGGAACGCCTGGCCCGTCCCGTCATGCGCTGTCGCCTTGCGGGAGACCTGCGCGTCGCCGACGGTGCTCGCGCACGTGCTGGCGGTTGCCGCAGCGATCTGTCGAACACCATCGGCGCCGACCGGGTCGCGAGGTGTCGACGAACAGGAACGCGCAGTCGGGTGCGGCGCATTCGCGCAACCGCCCGGCTGATGGGCCGGTCAGTATGTCGATCGCGTCGCGTGCGACTTTCGACAGCGCCGCCGACCCCGGTCGATCGGCACTGAAGGCGAGCTCGCCCTCGGCGGTGAGGTGAGGCGCCGGGTCGGGCTGTCGGGCTAGGCCGTTGACGGTCCGGATGTGCGTTGCGGTGAGCGCCCGGCCGGCGATGCGCTCGTTCATCAGCGCATAGGTGGCCTCGCGCAACCGCAACGCGCCGCGCAGATCCGCTTCATCCACAGTGACTACAGCTGGGCGGACACCTGCCTGGCTCAGCCACCGGGCGAGGTCGGCGGGCGTCCGAAGCTGCTCGGTCGGCGCCAGGTGGCGCCACAGCAGCGTCGAGCACAGGTCCAGGCTCAGCCGTCCAGCTCGGAACCGGAACTCATTGCCGTCCGCCGTGCTGGGCGGACGATCGCCGTCAACCACGTAAGCACTATAACCCCTTACAGGGCACCACGAGCCGACGAGCCGACGAGGCGCAGGCCGATCCGTGCGCGGGAAGGTGCTACTCGGGGTTCTCCTGGAGAGCGCGGACCTCGATCCGGGAGCCGAGGGCGGCCGAGGCCTGCTCGGCCCAGGCGAGCGCCTTCTCCTCGGCTGGAGCCTCGATGATCCAGAAACCGCCGACGTACTCGGGTGCCTCCACGAACGGCCCTGGCGTGCGTGTGGACTCCGCGCCGGTGGCGTCGACGGTGATCGCGGTGGACGGCGGTTGCAGGCCGCCGGCAGCCACGAAGGCACCTGCCTCGTTCAGGTCGGCGTTGAACGTGCCGACGGCGGCCATCATGGCCTCCAACTCGGCCGGATCGAACTCCTGCATCGACTCCATCGTCGGCTCCTCAGCCGCATCGTGCGGGATGGTGAGGAAGTACTGCGTCATCTGACTGCTCTCTTTCTGCTACCTGGCCTGCCGCTTGCCTCGTCGGATCTTCATGTCGTCGGTGCACATCAGGCTGATGTCGACGATCCGGCCCTGCAGGCCGCGTTCGCGCAGGCCTGCCTCGGTCAGCTGCCGGGCTTCCAGCCGGGCGGCGAGGTCGGCCGCCTCGGGAATGTCCTCCTGGACGTGGAGGAGATAGCGGAACTCGTGGCCGACCAGCTCCGGCGTGTACAGGAACGTGCCCTCCGGCGTGAACCGGGACGCGAACATTCCATGCGCATCCTGCTGCTCGCGGAGCCGGACCCGCTGCGGGTCGCTGAGGTTCTCGAACCGGCCCCGGACGATCACGCGGTACGTACGGCTCATGCTGACTCGCTCGTCCGGGTCGCGCCGACGAACAGCGCGACGATCTCTCCCGTCAACGCTTCGACGCCCGCATCCGTCGAAGGTAGATGTGCGGCTGCGTTGTCCAGCACTGTGCGCAGCGCGAACGCCATTGTGGCGGGGTCGAAGGTGCGCATCTCGCCGCGGCGCTGACCATCCGCGAAGAGCTCGATCAGGTCGCTCAGCGAGGCGGCCGCACGGTCGCTGTAGTACCGCACATCCTCTCGGCCGAGGTACGCGACCACGGCGATCAGGGCGCCCGCGGCGTCCGGGTGCTCCGCGCAGTACGCGAGGAAGACGCGGATGTACATCGCCAGCCGGTCACTGCTCGGACCCGACGACGTCAACGCCCGGTGGAGCTGCGGAGCGAGCTCTGCCACGACCGTCTCGACGACCGCGGTGACCAGCTCTTCCTTGCTGGAGTAGTTGCCGTGGACGGCGCCCCTGCTGAACCCGGCGTGCTCGGCGACAGCCTTGAGCGAGGTCGTGGCCACTCCCGCGCGCGCGAACAGCACGAGCGCGGAAGCGACCAGACGCCGGCGGGTCTCGTCCTGACTCTCCTTGCGCGTCAGCCTGACCGCGGGCTCGGCTCTCGTACTCACGCAATCAAGATACACGGAGGTATCTGGATGTCGCTCAGTATTTCAGTGAAGCTCCTGCACCGCGCTGCGGAAACCGGCCATGCCGGCGTGGTAGAACCGCGGCCCGTACGACACCCTGGCGACGCCCAGCTCCCGCAGGGCCGGCAGATCCAGCTCGGGGCCCACGTTGCCGTTCACCGGCCCCGGCAGCCCCGCGACCAGCGCTGCGAGGTCGGCTCGGCCCCGCACGCCGATGGGGTAGACGCAGTCCGCGCCGGCGTCGCGGTAGAGCGTCCCGCGACGCACTGCTTCGGCGACCCGCTCGGGCTCCGGCACCGCCGCGCCCGGTAGGAAGACGTCCACCCGCGCGTTGATGACGATCGGGACCCCGGCCTCCTCGGCCGCGGCGCGGACCTCCGCGAGCCACGCCGCGTGCGCGGCGGCGTCGGCCAACCCACCCGAGTGGTGGTCGGTGTCCTCCAGGTTGCAGCCGACCGCACCGATGTCGAGCAACCGGTCGACGAGCTCGCGGGGCCGCATGCCGTAGCCGGCCTCCGCATCCACCGTCACGGGAACCGACACGGCCCGCGCCACCCGTCCGGCTGCGGCGAACATCTCCTCCCACGGTGCACCCTCGCCGTCGGGGTACCCGAGCATCGCGGCTATCGCGTTGCTGGCCGTGGCCACCGCCGGGAACCCGGCCTCGGCCACGATCTTCGCGCTGGCCGCGTCCCACGCGTTGGGCAGTACGAGCATCTCGCCCGCGTGCAGCGCGCGCAGCGTCGCAGCGTGCGCCGTCAGGTCGTTCGTGTCAGCTGGCATTGCCATCCTCTGCTTTCTGATGATCGTCACAGGGCTACGGGATGAGCCGCTGGATCAGGCGCGGGCGAGCGCTTCCCCGGGATGCCGGTGGCGATGATCATGCCGACGAACGCGAAGGCGGTGACGACACCCATGGCCCCGGTGAAGCCGGCGCTGAACTCCGCCGGCGAGGCGTAGCCCCCGAGGCCAGCGAAGACCGCCACCGAGACGGCGACACCGAACACTCCGCCCAGGATCCGCAGCATCATGAAGGCGCCGGACGCCTGCCCGATCTCCTGTGGTTGCACCGCCCCGACGACCACCTTCTGCGCCGCCGGCATCGCCATGGTCAGGCCGATCCCGCCGACGATCAGAGCGGGCAGCAGCTCCAGGTAGCTCGTGTCGGTGTCGGCGACCAGGGTGATCCACCCCATGCCGAGGGTCTGCAGCAGCAGCCCGCCGACCACGAAGGTCCGCTCGCCGAACGTGTCCGACAGCCGGCCGGCGATGGGCGCGCAGATCATCAGGGTCGCGGTCCACGGCATCAACCGCAGACCGGCCTCGAGCGGCCCGTCCCCCATCACGGTCTGGAAGTACTGCGCGAGGAAGAACAGCGTCCCGTAGAGAGAGGCGAACACGCTGAAGTTCGCCGGGTTGGCCGTCGCGAAGGCGCGGACCCGGAACAGCCGCATCGGCAGCATCGGCGCCGGCGTGCGCCTTTCCCAGAGCACGAACCCGATGATCAGCACGATCCCGGCCACCAGCGCGCCCAGCACCTCCGTGCTGGCCCACCCGGCGGCGTTCCCGCGGACCAGTGCCCACACGACACCGAACGCGCCGGCAGTCACCAACACCACGCCGACGATGTCGAACCGGTTGTTCGGGCCCACGCTCTCGCGCACCTGGCGGCTCGTGAGCAGGATCGCGAGCACTCCGACGGGCAGGTTCAGCCAGAAGATCCACTGCCACGCCAGGCCGGCCGCGATGACGCCGCCGATGAACGGGCCGCTGAAGGTCGCCAGCCCGGTGAGGCCCAGGTAGAGCCCCATCGCCCTGCCCCGATGCTGCGGCGGGAACGCTGCGCTGATCAGCGTGAGCGACAGCGGCAGCACCATCGCCGCTCCGGCACCCTGCACCGCGCGGGCCGCGATCAGGGCGCCGATGCCGGGGGCCAGTGCGCAGGCCACCGACGCGAGGGTGAACAGGGCCAACCCGGCCATGAACATCCGGCGCCGGCCGAACCGGTCGCCCAGCGCCGCTCCCGTCAGCAGCAGCACCGCGAACGTGAGGTTGTAGGCGTTGACGGTCCACTCGAGCGCTTCGACCGTCGCGGTCAGGTCCTGCCGGATCGTGCTGAGCGTCGTCGTCACGACCACGCTGTCGAGGGCCATCATGAACGACGCCAGGGACGCGAGGCCCAACACCCATCTCTGGGGTCCCGCCATCTTCTTCGTCTCGATCTCCACCGAACTCCACTTCCTGCTCCACGACCGTCCCTCCGCAGGGCACGCCGCCGAGCCATCGGACGTGACGCCGGCGGCGGACCCTCTTACCCGGATGGACACCGTGGCCGTGAGGAACTCATCGCGGTCGTCTCGCGCAATCGACGACCTTGGCCCCGTCACACGTGCTTGATCATTCCGCCGTCGATGAGGAACTCGTTCCCGGTGATGTTGACCGGTGAGGCCAGGAATGCGACGAGGCCGGCGACCTCCTCCGGGCTGCTGATGCGGCCGGTGGTCACGCCGAATGCGGTCATCGCCTGCTCCACGAACGACTCGTGCGAGACACCCTGGTCCTTCGCGAGACGCGCGACGAAGCCGTCCGCGGCCGCCCACACGCCGGTGCTCACTGCTCCCGGCGACACCGTGACGGCACGCAGGCCCTGCCCGCCGAACTGCTCGGAGAGGACCTTGGTCAGCGCGCTGAGCGCCGCCTTGGCGACGTTGTAGTCGGCGGGGCCGGCGCCGAGGGCACGCGCCCCGACCGAGGAGATGTTGATGATCGTTCCCCGGCGGGCGAGCAGGTGGGGCAACGCCGCGCGGCTCGCCCGCAGTGCGCTGTAGAAATGCAGGTCGAACGTGTGCTTCCACGCCTCTTCCGGCAGTTCGAGCAGGGTGAGGAGGGCGCCCCGGGCGAAGTCGTCGGTGTCGCCGACCCCGACGTTGTTGACGAGCAGGTCGATCGTCCCGAGCTCGCCGACGGCCCGGTCGATGAGCTCGGCCGGCCCGTCGGGCGTCGAGAGGTCGACGGTGACGGGCACGGCCCCGGTCTCCTTCAGCTCGGCCGTGATCGTGCGGGACCCGGTGACCACCCGCATCCCCTCGGCGGTCAACGTCCGTACGAGGGCCAGACCGATTCCCTTGCTGCCCCCGGTGATGACGGCGTTCTTCCCGGCCAGTTGCAGATCCACCTGATGTCTCCTTCATTTCCATTCACCTGCTGCGCGCCGGCCGATGGACAGCATCGAGCGCCCGAGGTGCCGAGAATTGCGACAGCAGCCGGCGCCGTGTCGCGTCCGCCCATGCGGAGAGGACTCCGCAGGCCGGCTCGACCGAGCCGAGCCGCCCCTCGATCACACGGGTGAACGCTGCGCACGCTCGATCAGCGCGTCGAACACCTGCGACCACCCGACGGTGTTGGAGCGGATCGTCGCGCTGCGGCGCCCACTCGGCCCTCGCAGGGCGGCGAACCCGCTCTCCACCACACGCAGCCGCGTCCCGGTCCCATCGGCGCTCAGGAAGAACTCCACCAGCGTGCTGTTGTCGCCACGCAGTTCCTCCCCCGGGAACGCGCTCGCCCACCGGTACGCCACGCGACGCGGCGGATCCACCCGCTCAACCCGCACGGCGACGTCGCCCACGTTCGGGTTCTTCGCGACCGATGACTCGCCTTCGACGGCCGTCGTACCCGCCATGCTCGACACCTCGGCCACCCAGAACCCCGGCGTGGCCACCAGTGCCCACACCCGCTCCAGCGACGCCTCGATCACCGACTCGCGTTCGATCCGATCCAGATCCACGATGGACTCGTTCCTGTCGCGCCGTCTTGTGCAACCCCATAGTTGCATCACGGAACGCCTATCGCAACTGTCGAGTTGCAACGTGTCATCACATGCACCCGAGCCCGGCCGGTCGGGTGCCGATCATCGCGCCTCCGGTTCGGGCCGGACGGTCTTCGCGTGCGTGAGAGCGACGGTGACCTGGCTGCCGACGGGCGGGAACTCGGCTGCGCCGTCGGCGGGGTGCAGGCAGGCGAGTGGGCCGTGGATCGTGCTGACGTCGATGCGGGTGACGGGCCCGAGGGGGACGATCCGGCGCAGGGTGCCGGTCACGTCGCCGTGCGGGTCGAGGCGGGTGTGCTCGGGTCGGGCGACGCGATCGCCGACGATGTTGGTGTAGCCGAGGAGGCGGGCGATGGACGGGTCGGACGGGTCGTCGAGGACGTCGGCCGTCGGGCCGTGCCGGCGCAGGTCACCCGCGACGAGGACGGCGAGGTGATCGGCCATCGCCGCGGCCTCGTGCCGATCGTGGGTGACGAGGACGGTGGCGGTGGGTCGGCCGTTCAGCGCGGCGCGCAGGTCGGCGGCGAGGTCGGCGCGGGTGGTGGCGTCGAGACCGGTGAACGGCTCGTCGAGCAGCAGTACCCGGGGCTCGAGGGCCAGCGCCCGCGCGATGCTCACGCGTTGCGCTTCTCCGCCGGACAACGTCCGCACGTCCCGGTCGGCGAGCTGCGCGACACCGAGCGCGACCAGCCACGGCGCTGCCCGTGCAGCGGCCGCGCGTCGGGACAGGCCGCGGAAACGCAACCCGCTCGCGGCGTTGGTCGCCACGGTGCCGCGCCGCAGGATCGGACGCTGCAGCACGGCCGCGACGGCGTCCCGCGCAACCGCCGGGGTGACGGGGGCTCCGTCGAGGAGGATCTCGCCGGTCACCCGGTGCGGGCTGAGCAGACCGAGCGCGCGCAGCAGCGTCGACTTGCCCGCGCCGTTGGCGCCGAGCACCGCGAGCGTCGATCCGGACGGGACGTGCAGTTGCGGGACGTGCAGCAGCTGCCGGCTGCCCACGTGGACCCGCAGGTCGCGGCAGCCGATCACCGGTGCTGCTGGGCCAGGGTGAGCGCGAGGTTCACGCCGAAGGCGATCGCGAGCAGGATCAGCCCGAACGCGATCGCCAGGGCGAACTGACCGCGGCTCGTCGCGAGCACCGCGGCAGTGGTGAGGACGCGCGTCTGTCCGGCGAGGTTCCCGCCGACCATCTGCGCCGCGCCGACCTCGCTGACCACCGCCCCGAACGCCGCCATCGCGGCGGCCAGCAGCGGCAATCTCGCCTCGTCCAGCAGCGCACGCAGCGCCTGGACCCGGGTGGCACCGACCGCTCGCATCTGGGCGCGGAAGTCGGGATCGACCTGCTGCACGGCCGCCGCCGTCAACGCGACGACGATCGGGGTGGCGATCGCGGCCTGCGCCACCACCATCGCCGCGGGCGTGTAGAGCAGCCCGAACGTCCCCAACGGCCCGCTGCGCCACAGCAGCACGGTCACGAACAACCCGATGACGACGGGCGGCAGCCCCATCCCGGTGTTCGCCCCGGCGAGCAGGACGCGTCGGCCGAGGAATCGGGTGAGCGCCAGGGCGGCTCCCAACGGCATCCCGACCAGCAGCGCGATCGCCGTCGCCGTGAGCGAGATCCGCAGCGTCAACCCGGTGATCCCCCACGTGTCCTCGTCGCCGGTGGCGAGCAGCCGCAGTGCCTCGACCAGGCCGTCCCACAACACGTCCATCTACGTCGGCCTCCTGATCACCGTCCGAGCGCGGTCTCGTTCTTGCCGGCGTCGGGGGTGAACAGCGGCTGTCCGAACTTCGCCGTGCCGAACTGCCCGATCCGCTGCTGCGCGGAGGGGGAGCCGATCCAGTCCGCGAACGCCTGCGCGCCGTCGGGCTGGACCCGGTCGCCGGCCTTCGTCGTCATCTCGATGACGTGGTAGACGTTGAGCAGGCCCGCGTCGCCCTCACCGAGGATCGCGAGGCCGAGGCTCTCGCGCTGCGCGAGGTAGGTCGCGCGGTCCGAGAGGGTGTAGCCGGCCTTCTCGTTCGCGACCCGCAGCGTCGCGCCCATGCCTTGGCCCGTCGACTGGTACCAGGCACCGCCGGGGGTGATCGCAGCCTTGGTCCAGATGTCGCGCTCCTTGGCGTTGGTGCCGGAGTCGTCGCCGCGCGAGACGAACACGGCCTGCGCCGACGCGATCTTCGCGAATGCATCGGTGCTGCTCAGGCCTTTGACACCCGCGGGATCGGCGGTGGGGCCGACGATGACGAAGTCGTTGTGCATGACCAGGCGGCGTCGGCCCGCGACACCTTCGGCGACGAACTTCTGCTCGGCCGCCGGGGAATGCACGAGCAGGACGTCCGCCTCGCCGCGGCGACCGAGCTCGATGGCCTGGCCGCTGCCGACGGCGAGGGTCTTGACCTGCCACCCCGTGTCGGCGGTGAAGATCGGGAGGAGTTCGTCGAGCAGCCCGGAGTCCTGGGTACTCGTCGTGGTGGCGAGGATCAGGGACTTCTCCGCCGACGGCCCGGCGGCCGGAGCACTGCAGCCGGCCAGCGCCACCACGGCCGCCAGAACCACGAGGACGAGCCGCATCGCTGCTCCCATCTGCACTAGTCCAGTTGCGTGCAAGCCTAGGCTTCGATGCCGTGACCCGATACCGCGAGATCTGCACGGATGTGGCGGAGCAGATCAGCCGCGGCGACCTGCAGCCCGGCGCCGAGCTGGCCGGGGTGCGGGAGCTGGCTCGACAGTGGGACACCACTGCGACGACGGTCAGCCGTGCCCAGCGCGATCTCGCCGCCGCCGGACTGCTGACGCTGTCCGAGCGGCGCCGGGCCCGCGTGGCCCCTGATGCTGCGCTGGCCGCACGACGATTCCTGCACAGCGAGGAGTTGTTCACCCTCGCCGGCAGCGACGACCCGGCCCTCGACGTCCTCGCCCGGACAGTGGGCGGAGCAGTGGGCGGATCTCTGCGGATGGTGACGGGGCCGGGCAGCTTCGCCGGCCTCGGGGCGGTGCGCAGCGGCAGCGCGGACGGCGCCGCGATCCACCTGCTGCACCACACCGGCGTCTACAACGCTCCGTTCGCGGCCGGACTGCTGCGCGGCCTCGACCCGCACCTGATCCACCTGTGGCAGCGGGAGCAGGGCTTCCTCGTTCAGCCCGGCAACCCGACCGGGATCACCGGCGTGGCCGACGTCCTCACCCGCCGCATGGCGACGCGCGCCGCCGGCACCGGCACCCGCGTGCTGCTCGACCGCCTGCTCCGCGCCGCCGGCGCCGACCCCGACGCCGTGCGGGGTCCGCAGCTCGGCACGCACCTGGAGGTGGCACTGGCCGTCGCGACCGGCGCGGTGGACGTCGGGGTCGGGGTGCGCTCCGCGGCTGCCGACCTCGACCTGGAGTTCATCCACCTCACCTGGGAGGACTACGACATCGCCCTGCCCGGCGCCGCGCTCGGACGTGCAGCACCGCTCGTCACAGCGCTGCGCGACAACACCCTGCGGAAGGCCGTCGAGAGCGTCGGCGGATACGACACCACCCGCTCCGGCGCGGTGCAGCAGATCTGTCGGTGACGTGCCGTAGTGGGTAAGTTACCCATACGTCGGAGACGATCGTCGGCTGTTCGGGGGCGCACCTGTCGTGCTGGGTGACGATGAGACAGCGGCCGTGGAACCGACCGGGCGTGGAATCGTTCCCGGCCAGGTCGCCGAACTGATCGTGACGCGGGCCGACGGCTCGCGCTGCCGTGGATCCGGCTACCGCACCTCGGCGGACACCGTCCTGACCGCCGCCCACGTCGTCGACGGGTCGGCGACCGTGCTGGTCCGGTTCGACGCCGACCTCCCGACGCAGTGGTCGGTGGCCGGCCGTGTCGCGGCCACCGACGGAGCGACGGACGTCGCCGTCGTCGTCCTCGGACCGGCGGACGGGTCGACCGTCCGCCCACCGGCCCAGCAGACGGCGTTCGGACGGGTCGGGGCCGCTGCCGGACCCCTCGACGTCGTGGCCGTCGGGTTTCCGCTGTTCAAGCTGCGGTCCGAGCTCTCGCCGAACGGGCGAGCCCTCTTCCGGGAGACGCACCAGGCGTTCGGCAGGGTTGCTCCGCTGTCGAACCGGCGCACCGCCACCTACGAGGTGACGGTCGAGCCGCCGGGGCCGTCGCCGGATCCGTCGGTGTCGCCGTGGGAGGGCATGTCCGGGTCGGCCGTGTGGGCCGACGACCGGGTGGTCGGTGTCGTCACCGATCACCACGAGGCCGAGGGGCTCGGCCGGCTCACAGCCGCCCGGCTGGACCGGGTGACCGACCCGGGGGTGCGTGGTGCGCTGGGGCTGCCCGCCGATCCGCTGCAGCTGCCCGATGTCGCGTCCCGCGCCGATCTCGGCACGTCGTACCACCATCAGGTCCTCGACATCGCGCCGGTCGTCCTGCGCGGTCGGGACTCCGACCTCGAGCGGCTGGCCGCCGTCGCGACCGGCGACGAGCCGTACTCGTGGTGGGAAGCACCGCCGTGGGCCGGCAAGACGGCCCTGACGTCGTGGTTCGTGCTGAACCCTCCGCCCGACGTCGATGTCGTGTCCTTCTTCGTCGCCGCCGGGCTCGCCGGTCAGTCCGACAGCGACGCGTTCCTCGAGGCCGTCGCCGAGCAGCTGACCGCGCTGGTGCGCAGGCCGCCGGGCCCGCCCGCCACGACGGCCACGCGCCGCGACCGGTGGCTGGGGCTGCTGGACGCGGCTGCCGGGCGCAGCCGCACGGCCGGCCGCACCCTGCTCCTCGTGGTGGACGCGCTCGACGAGGACTCGGGCTCCGCGGCGCACCGGCCGAGCATCGCGGGCCTGCTGCCCCGTCGACCACCTGAGGGTGTGCGGGTGCTGGTCACGAGCCGTCCGGGGCGTCCGCTGCCGACCGATGCCGCTGCGGATCATCCGTTGCGGAGCTGCCGGCGCCAGGCGCTCGCGCCGTCGGCGCACGCGCTGGCCGGCGCCGAGTTCGCCCGGCGCGAGCTCGGTGACGTCCTCGGATCCGGCTCCGGCGCCGAGGACCTGCTCGGCCTCATCGCCGCCTCCGTAGGCGGGCTCGACCGCAACGACCTCGCCGAGCTGACGGACCGGACCCCGGCTGCCGTCGACCGGGTCCTGCACGGGACGGCGGGGCGCAGCGTTCGCACGCGCACGCAGCGCCTGCCGGGGTCGGCCGGAGCCGAGGGTGCGAGCCGCGGCTACATGTTCGCCCACGAGACGTTGCGCGAGATCGCGGTGGAGCAGTTCGGCGCACGGTTGCACCACTACCGGCAGATGTTGGACGCGTGGTGCGCCCGATACCGGGAGCGGGGCTGGCCCGACGGCACCCCCGTCCACCTCCTCCGGGACCATCCGCGGCGACTCGCGGCGGCCGGCGACACCGAGGCGCTCTTCGCCGTCGTGGCCGACGGTCGCCGGCACGACCGGATGCTCGCGGTCACCGGCGGCGACGCACTGGCCCTCGACGAGATCGCCCTCGCCCACTCGATGATCCTGGCCGGGGACCGCGCGGACCTCTCCGTCGCGATGCTGCTGGCGATCCGACGCGAGGAGCTCGTCCGCCGCAACCGGCACATTCCGCTGCGGCTGTCCGCCGTGTGGGCCGCGACCGGCCGGATCGAACGGGCCGAAGCCTTGGCCCGCGGCCTGCCCGATCGCGGGCGGCAGGCGACGGCACTGGCCGAGGTCGCCGTCGCGGCCGCCCGGACCGACAGCGACGTCGCTGAGCGCCTGGCCCTCGAACTGGAGCGGCCGGCACAGCGCGCCGCGACGTTGGCCGATGTCGCGGTCGCCCTCGCCGGGCACGACCCGGACGCGGCCGCGCGGGTGCTCGCGCGACTGGATCCCCGTCCGCGCAGCGCGGCGTTGCTGCGCATCGCCCTGTCGACGGCCGGCCCGTCGGTCGAACGGGTCGGCGCCCTGCTCGCCTCCTGCGAGGCCGACGACGATCGGACGACGGCGGCGAGGAGCGTGCTCGCGGCCGCGGCCGGAGACCTGTCGCGGGCCGAGCGTGTCCTCGCGGACGTCCGTGATCCCGACGATCGTGCCCGTGCCGGGGCAGCGCTGGCACTCGCGGCCGCCCGGGCCGGGCGGCTCGACGTCGGCGACCGGATCGCCGCCCGCCTCCCGGTCGTGCGGCGCGGGGCGGCGCTCGTCGAGCTGCTGCGGGGTGCCGCCACCGCCTCCGATGCGCAGGCCATCGACCGGTTCGCCACCCTGTTGCGGAAGGCCGCGTCGGGTGCCCGCCCGGATGACGCCGTCGGCATGTGCGCGGCCGCCGCCGGCGTCCTCGCAGGACTGCCGGAGGACATGACGGGCCTGATCTCCGAGCTGGACGTCGCCTGCGAGGCCGCAGTGGACGCCGTCACTGTGCCTCGCCACCGGGATCGCGCGCGCTGCCGGATGGCTGCGGCCCGCGCGGCGGCGGGCGACTGGCCGGGAGCCGAGCGCGCCCTCAGCACGGTGGAGGCTCCCGACCTGCGCGTCGACGGGCTGGCCGATGTCGCGGTCGCGGTCGCGGCGCTCTCCCCGGACCGCGCCGAGGCGACGGCCCGGCGGATCGTCGACCTGCGCCGCCGGATGATGGCGCTCACGTCGGTGGCCGCACGGTTGGCCGAGTCGGGGCACCGTGACCGCGCGGCGCGGCTGGCCACCGAGGTCGAGCAGCTCGCCCGCACCGTCCCGGACCCGGCGAGGACGGCGGTGCTGGCCGGCGCGGTCGCGGCCGGGCTGGCGGCGATCGGCGACCCCGACGCCGCGGTGGCTCTGGCAGGCGGGCTTCCCGACGCCGGACATCGCTCTGCGGTGCTGGTCGACGTGGTGGAAGCGCTCGCTGCCCGCGGCGACGTCGACGACGCGGCCGTCGTTGCCGCGCTCGTCGCGGAACCCGATCGGCAGGTGTGGGCGCGCGTCGCGGTGGCCGAGGTGCTCGCCGCTCGCGGCCGGGAGGTGGCGGCCGGCCGAGAGGTCACGGCCGTGCGTCGCGCGCCGATCGAGAACCTCGGCACCCGGGCGCTGGCCGCCAGCCGGCTCGCCGCCGTCGCCGTCGCCGTCGGCGACCTCGCCGGCGCCACCGCGCTCGCGGCCGAGGCACGGTCGGCGATCACCGCCGATCCGGAGCGGTGCGTCGCGGCCTCGGTCCACCTGAGTGCCGCAGGGCTCTCCGGCGAGGCTTGGTGGCCCGCACCGCAGGAGATCGTGGCGTCGATCGACGGCCGGAGACGTCAGGACCGCGCCCGGGTCCGGCTGGTGAAGGCGCTCATCGCGACCGGGTCCACGGCCGCGGCGGCAGTCGTCGCCGAACAGGTCGTCTCCCCGGCTGCACGGGTGACGGTCTTCGCGGCGGCCGCCCAGGCCGCGGACGAGCCCGCGGCGGCGCTGCACCTGCTGCGGCAGGCGGAATCGGCGGCCGCCGTCCTCGACGGCGACCGGGAGGCGAGCCTGATCGCCGCGGCGCGGATCGCCGCCGCCACGGAACGCATCGGCGCTGCGCACCCCGAGATCGCGCGGGACCTGGCCGGACAGCTTCCACGAACCGTCGCCCAGCTGCTCGCCACCGAGGCGTGGGGCGAGGTCATACCGCTCGTCGGGCGCCTGGACGCCGCCGCCGTCCGGCTCGCGGC
Organism: uncultured Actinomycetota bacterium; assembly: GCA_963727745.1. GTDB lineage: Bacteria > Actinomycetota > Actinomycetes > Mycobacteriales > Pseudonocardiaceae > Pseudonocardia. The sequence continues at coordinate 1,243,678 of CAVSHL010000011.1, read as the reverse complement.
CGCGTGGATGGCATCCCGGCTCGAGAATCTCAAGGGAATTTCGCCGGCCGGTACAACCGATTGACGGTGACGCGCGTCATACGGGGTGAGCGGGAATCCGTTCCGCCGCCCGAACCGACCGGGAGAGGAAAGTCCCATGGCCGTCCAGACCTACTCGTGCGACATCCGCTTCCTCGTCGGCAGCGGCCAGACGCTGTCGCAGAACCGGTCCGACGACCGGGCACGACGACCACGCACGAGGATGGGTTCTCAGCCGTAACAGGCGGATCGCCATCCTGAGTCGGGTCGACGACCCGGACGTCGGATGGCGATCGAGCAGAGAGGCAAGATCGTGGCGTTGCAGTTGGCCGAGGTCGTGGCGAACCTCAGGGAGGAACTCCTCGAGGCGATGCGTGCCGCCGAGGGACAACCGCTCCAGTTCGAGCTCGGCACCGTCGAGCTGGAGCTGACGGTGGCCGTCGAGAAGGAGGCCAAGCCCGGCGCCAAGGTCAAGTTCTGGGTGCTCGAGCTGGGCACGGAAGCCCGCCTGGCGTCGACTAACACGCAGAAGCTCAAGATCCGCCTCGAGCCCGTGGACCCGGCCCGCGGGGGTCGGGCGCCGAGGATCTCCGGCGAGAGCCTGCCCGACGAGAAGTAGGTCCGCCTGCTCAGCGCGCCCGGCTGCGCCACTGGCTCGGACTGCATCCGAACTGGGTGCGGAACCAGCGCGTGAAGTTGCTGTGCGACGAGAACGCGAGCGTCTCGGCGACCTCGGTGAGCGAGCGGTTCGGGTTGCGCACCATGCGCTCGGCGAGATCGCGCCGCGTCGTCTCCAGCACGGACGTGAACGTGTGCCCCTCCCTCGCCAGCATGCGGTGCACGGTCCGGCGGTCCACGCCCAGGCTGCGGGCGACCTGTTCGGCCGAGCAACGACCGCTCGGGAGCAGGACCTCGACGAGTTCCCGCACCCGGTCATGGGCGGCGGTCTCGTCGGCCTGCTCGATCGGTTCGAGGAAGCGCTGGGCGTAGCCGTGCAGGACCGGGTCCGACAGGGCGTTGCGCGCGTCGAGATCCGCCACGGCGATGGACACCCGATCGCCGTCCTGGTCGAACCGCACCGCGGGGCCGAGCATCCGGTGATGAACGGTGGGCCCGTTCGGCGCGCGATGGGTGAACCCGACGGAGATCGGCCGCCAGGTCGGCCCGAGGAACGCCCGCATGAGACCGCAGAAGACGCCGGCGGCGAGCTCGGTCGACTGCCGCCGCGCGACGGGCAGGTCGAGCTCGATGTGGACGGTCGCCGTGCCGTCCCGCTCCGCCACCCGGATGTGCAGCGCCTCGTTGTACGTGCGCTCGTAGCGCGTGAGGATCCGCAGCGCGCTGCGCACGTCCGGCTCCTCACGGATGACCATGCTCAGCGGACCGAGGTTGGCGAAGCGCCGCAGCTCGGCGAGCCGGAGCCCGAAGTCCTCGCGTCCTGACGCGAGTGCGGCCCGTTCGAGCAGGTCGGCGATCGCCGCGGCGGGCACCCAGCGGTCCTGCAGGTCCATGCTCGCGGGATCGAGGCCGGCCGCGCGCAGCATCGCCGCCGCATCGAGCCCGAGTGAGCTGCTGAGCTCGCGGAAGCTGCTGAGGCTCGCGTAGCGGGCCAAGGGTTGCGCGAGCACGGCGCTCCCGTCCCGAGATGAACAGAGACCTGTCCCCCAGGGATAAGTCTAGGGCCTCTCGCGCTCGTTCCGTCATCTCCAACACAAGCCGCTGACCAGCAGCGATCCGGCTCGACAGGAGAAGACACGTGGCTCTCACCGACGCCAAGGCGATGCGCCTGTACGAGACCGGTGGCCCGGAGGTCATGCGGTGGGAGGCGGTCGAGGTCGGCGAGCCCGGCCCGGGGCAGGCCCGGGTGCGTCACGAGGCGGTCGGGCTCAACTTCGCCGACACGTACTTCCGCAGCGGCCTCTACCCGGCGGCCCTCCCGGCGGGTATGGGCGTCGAGGCGGCCGGGATCGTCGAGGCCGTCGGGCAGGGCGTCGACGGCATCCGTCCCGGTGCCCGGGTGACCTACACCGGCAGCCCGCTCGGCGCGTACAGCACCGCACGCGTGTTGCCCGCCGAGCACCTCATCGCCCTGCCCGACACGATCGCGTTCGACACCGCGGCCGCGATGACCATGCGCGGGCTCACCACCGCCTACTTGTTGCGCCGGATCCACCCGCTCGCCGCCGGCGACACCGTGTTGCTGCACGCCGCCGCGGGCGGGGTCGGGCTGCTCGTCGTCCAGTGGGCGAAGCTGCTCGGGATCCGGGTGATCGGAACGGTCTCCAGCGCGGAGAAGGCCGCGGTGGCCAGTGCCCACGGCTGCGACCACGTGGTGATCCACTCCCGTGAGGACGTCGCCGCCCGGGTGCGGGAGCTGACCGACGGCCGCGGTGTGCCGGTGGTGTTCGACAGCGTCGGTGCGGCGACGCACCGGTCGTCGCTCGACTCGCTGGCCCGGCGCGGCCTGCTCGTCTGCTTCGGCACCGCGTCGGGCCCGATCCCGCCGATCAACGCGATGGAGCTGGCCCAGCGGGGCTCGCTGTTCGTGACGCGACCCGCGCTGGCGGACTACATCGCCGATCCCGCCGAGCGGGCCGCCCTCGCCGGTGAGCTGTTCGCCCACGTCGCGGCCGGCCGCATCACCGTCGAGATCAACCAGCGGTACGCGCTCGCGGACGCCGTGCGTGCCCACATCGACCTCGAAGCCGGCCGCAGCGTCGGCTCCTCGGTCTTCTCCGTCTGATCCCCGCTCCGAGAACCCCGGGAGAACCCGTGACCGTCACCGCCGATGCCCCGACGACCCTGCGCGCCGCACCGCTGACCTGCACCCTCGGTGCCGAACTGCACGACGTGGACCTGGGCGCTGTCGCCCGCGACGATGCCCTGTTCGCCGAGCTCCGCGCGTTGCTGCTCCGGCACAAGGTGCTCTTCTTCCGCGACCAGCACCTGACCCGGCCCGAGCACGTGGCGCTCGCCCGCCGCTTCGGCGACCTGGAGGACCATCCCGTCGCCGCGAGCGACCCCGACCATCCCGGCCTGGTCCGCATCTACAAGGACCTGGACAGCCCGGCCGAGCACTACGAGAACGCCTTCCACTGCGACGCGACGTGGCGGGTCAACCCGCCGATGGGCGCCGTGCTGCACTGCCTGGAGACCCCGCCCGTCGGTGGCGACACCATCTGGGTCGACATGGTCGCCGCCCACGAGCGGCTGCCCGAGGAGATCAAGCACCGGATCGCCGGCCTGCGGGCCCGGCACAGCATCGAGGCGTCATTCGGGGCCGCGATGCCGATCGCGCAACGCCATGCGCTCCACGATCGCTTCCCGGACGCCGAGCACCCCGTGGTCCGCACCCATCCCGAGACCGGCGAGAAGGTGCTGTTCGTCAACGCCTTCACGACGCACTTCGTGAACTACCACGCACCCGAGAACGTGCGGTTCGGCAGCGACTACGCGCCGGGCGCGAGCGCACTGCTGACCTACCTGATCACCCAGGCCGCCGTCCCCGAGTTCCAGGTCCGCTGGCGCTGGACCCCGGGCAGCGTCGCCATCTGGGACAACCGCTGCACCCAGCACTACGCGGTCCAGGACTACTGGCCCGCCGTCCGCCGGATGGAGCGCGCCGGGATCGTCGGCGACCGCCCGTCCTGAGCCCCCTCCCCCACACCGATCGGAGACAGACATGCACTTCCACGACGACGCCCTCTTCCCGGAGACCCAGGAGAAGCTGGTCATCACGGCCGCACCGTACGGCCCCGAGTGGGAGCTCGACGACTTCCGCGAGGACCTCCCGCTCACCATGGACGAGCACATCCAGAAGGCCGTCGACTGCTACGAGGCCGGCGCGACCGTCCTGCACATCCACGTGCGGGAGCTGGACGGCAAGGGCTCCAAGCGGCTCTCGAAGTTCAACGAGCTGCTCGCCGGGCTGCGCGCGGCCGTTCCCGACATGATCCTGCAGGTCGGCGGCTCCATCTCGTTCGCGCCGGAAGGTGAGGGTGCCGACGCGAAGTGGCTCTCCGACGAGGCCCGCCACATGCTCACCGAGCTCGACCCGGCCCCCGACCAGGTCACCATCGCCATCAACACCAGCCAGATGAACATCATGGAGCTGATGACGGCCGACGACGTCGCCGGCACCTCGATGGAACGGCCCGAGATCGCCGAGGCGTACCGGGAGATGTTCGTGCCCGCCGGGCCGGGCTGGGTGGAGGAACACCTGCGCCGGCTGCAGTCGAAGGGCATCCAGCCGCACTTCCAGCTCGCGAACATCCCGCAGCTCGAGACCGTGGAGCGCCTGATCCGCCGGGGCGTCTACACCGGCCCGCTCATGCTCACCTGGGTCGGGATCGGCGGCGGGTTCGACGGGCCGAACCCGTACAACATCATGGAGTTCGTCCGCCGGGTGCCCGACGGAGCCGTGCTGACGCTGGAGACGCTCATGCGCAGCGTCCTGCCCGTCAACACGATGGCGATCGCGATGGGCCTGCACGCCCGCTGCGGCACCGAGGACACGATCTGGGGCCGGCGCGGCGAGAAGATCACGTCCGTCCAGCAGATCGAGCAGCTCGTGCGGATCGCCAACGAGCTCGGCCGCGAGGTCGCCACCGGCAAGGAGGCGCGCGAGATCTACAAGCTCGACGAGCGGTACGCCGACGCCGACGAGGCGCTCGCGAAGATCGGCTTCGCGCCGAACCGCAGGCCCGGCCAGGTGGGGTTCACCCAGCACGCCTGAGCTCGACGGGCAGCCGGAACGCGATCGATGCAGTTCCGGTCCGGCTGCCCGACCCTTACCATCCCTGCTCGGCCATTGGAGTCCGCATGGGACCGTCCGCCCCTCTCGATGTCCACCCGATCCTCGCGGTCCCGGCCGCCCGTCGCACCCCGTTCGCGCGCTTCTACCCGTGGCTCGTGTTCGCCCTGGCCTTCGGGCTGCTGCTCTCGGACTACATGTCCCGGCAGGTCCTCAGCGCCGTGTTCCCGTTCCTCAAGGTGGAGTGGGCGCTCACCGACGCGAACCTGGCGACGCTCAGCAGCGCGGTCGCCCTGACCGTCGGCGTGCTGACGCTGCCCCTCTCGCTCGTCGCCGACCGTTGGGGGCGGGTGCGCAGCCTCACCGTCATGGCGGTGCTGTGGAGCATCGCCACGCTGCTGTGCGCACTCGCCGCCGACTACGGCCAGATGCTCGGCGCCCGGTTCCTCGTCGGCGTCGGGGAGGCGGCCTACGGCAGCGTCGGCATCGCCATCGTGCTAGGCGTGTTCCTGCCGCGGGTGCACGCCGCGCTGAGCGGCGCCTTCATGGCAGGCGGCTCGTTCGGGTCGGTGCTGGGCATCGCGCTCGGCGGGCTCGTCGCCGTCCAGGTGGGCTGGCGCTGGTCGTTCGCCGTGATGGCCGTGTTCGGGCTCGTCCTCGTGGCGCTCTTCGCGGTGATCGTCACCGAACGCCGGCTCGCCCGGCATGCGGTCGACGTCCCGGCGCCACGGCAGGACCGCTACCGGGCCCCGATGTCGAGCCTGTTCACCAATCCAGCCGTCCTGTGCGCCTACGTCGGCAGCGGCCTGCAGATGTTCACCGCGGCCGTGCTGCTCTCGTGGATGCCGAGCTTCTTCAACCGCTACTACGCACTCGGGCCGGACAAGGCGGCCGCCGTCGCGGCCGGGCTGGTCCTGCTCGTGGGCAGCGGGATGGTCGTCTGCGGGGCCGTCACCGACCGGGTCGCGCGCGCCGACCCGAATCGCAAGTGGACGTCCGCCATCGCCTTCTGCACGATCTCGCTGATCTGCCTGACCGCCGGGTTCGGTCTGGGCGCCGGGGTGGGGCAGCTGGTACTGCTCGGCATCGGGGCCTTCTTCGCCGCCGGGTCGTCCGGGCCGGCCGCGGCGATGGTCGCCCGGCTGACCCACACGTCGATCCGGGCCTCGGCGATGGGCACGCTGACCGTCGCGAACAACCTGCTCGGGCTGGCGTTGGGGCCCATCGTCGTCGGCGTGCTCGCCGACCGCCTCGGCCTGCAGACCGCGCTGCAGATCGCGCCGCTCGTCTACGTCGGCGCGATCGCAGCACTGCTGCTCGGCAGGCGCCGGTACCCGGCCGGCCTCCGCCGGCTGCAGACGACGAGCCCTCAGGCGTAGAAGGCGTCGTACTCGTACACGTCGAATCCCGTGCTGCGGGCCTCGATGACCCGGCCGTCGCGCACGGTGTAGACGTCGACGTTGCGCGCGTCGAGCGTGCGGCCGGCGTTCGCAGCGGTGTGGTGCGACAGCACCACCACGTGATCGTCGTCGGCCACCACGTTCTCGATGTCGATCAACAGGCTGCCGCCGCTGCGCTCACCGAGGCCGGCGAAGAACTTCCCGAACACGTCGGCCTTGCCGGTGTAGGTCCCGGCCAACGGGCTCCTCCCGGCGACCGTCCAGACGACATCGTTGCTGAACAGGGTGTCGAGGACGGCCATATCCCCGGTGGCGAAGGCCGCGTAGCCCGTGCGGATCAGCTCGGCGTTGGAGTGCTCGGCCATGATGGTGCTCCTTGGCTCGGTGCCGCAGTCAACGCGGCACACTGTGGTCGCCGTCACACCCGCGGTCGTTAGCCCGGCCGGTCGAGAGAGCCGACACCAGCGACGACGATGTCGGTGGCCCGGCGCGTGAGCTCCCGCACCTCCTTCTCGTCGATGGGCTCGGACAGGGCGAGCAGGCTCGCGGTCTTGACGGCGCCGACCAGCGCCCCGACAGCCGCGGCCGCGGACACCAGGTCGAGCCGATCCGGGAACGCCTCCTCGAACGCGACGGCAAGCCGGCGCTCGATCTCGATGGTCAACCGCAGGTACCTGGCCTGCAGCGCAGGGATCTCGCGCACGAGGCGACGGCGGAGGGGCGCGGAGTCCAGCGCGAGCACGTCGTCGCTCAAGCTGTCGATCAGCGTGACGTCGACGACACGCAGCAGCACATCGACGACCGACTCCCCCGGAGCACGCTCGGCGACGAGGGCCAGCGCTCGCTCGATGCGGCGCTCGTCGTCGAAGAAGACCAGCTCGTCCTTGCCGTCGAAGTAGTTGAAGAACGTCCGCTCGCCGATCTCGGCGCTCTCGCAGATCTGGGCGAGGGTCGTGCGCTCGTAGCCCTGTTCGGCGAACAGCCGCAGCGCCGACTCGACGAGCGCCCGGCGCGTGCGGATCTTCCGGCGCTCGAGCGCTCCCATCCGTTCACCCATGCCGGGCACCCTAGCGCAGTCACTGCACGTGTGCGATAGTCGCAAATATGCGATGACTGCATGTCTGCGTTCACCGCACATCACTCGCAGACCCGGGGGACGACATGACCACCACTTCGCAAGTCCCTGCCCTGCCGATCGACCGGACCGATCCCTTCGACCCGCCCGTCGAGCTCATGCGGTGGCAACGGGAGGCGCCGATGCGCCGGCTGCGCTACCCGGACGGGCACGTCGGCTGGCTCGTCACGGGCTACGCCGAGGCCCGCGCCGTCCTCGCCGATCCGCGGTTCAGCGTCCGGCCCGAGCTCGCCCACTCCCCGACCAGCACCACCACGGGCCTGAGCGTGCCGCCCGGCTTCTTCCTGCGGATGGACCCACCCCGCCACGCGCGCTACCGGCGGCTGCTCACCGGCGCGTTCACGGTGCACCGCATGCGCGCACTCGTCCCGCGGATCGCCACGATCGTCGACGAGCAGCTCGACGCCGTGGCGGCACTCGGCGGCGCGGCCGACCTGGTGACCACCTTCGCGCTGCCCGTCCCGTCGCTGTTGATCTGCGAACTGCTCGAGATCCCGTACGACGACCGGGCGCGGTTCCAGCGCGACGCCGCGACGATCCTGACCACTGACGCCGCCCCCCGGGCACGGGCGGACGCGTTCACCGATCTCACCACGTACCTGACCGGGTGGGCCGAGACCGCCCTGCGGCAACCGTCGGACGGGATGCTCGGCGGACTGGCGGCCGAGGACCTGAGCACCGAGGAGCTGACGGGCATGGCGATGCTCCTGCTCATCGCCGGCCACGAGACCACGGCGAACATGCTGGGGCTGGGCACGTTCGCAGGGCTCCAGGACGCCGGACAACGCGCGGCGCTCGTCGGGGCGGACGAGTGGGCCGCGGCGTTGGCGGTCGAGGAACTGCTGCGCCACCTCAGCGTGATCACGATCGTCGTGCGCGCCGCCCTGGCGGACGTCGAGGTGGCGGGGCACACCGTGCGGGCCGGGGAGACCGTGACCGTCTCGCTGGCCGCCGCCAACCGCGATCCCGGGCAGTTCCCCGATGGGGACCGGCTCGATCTCGCCCGCGGAGCGCACGGGCAGCTGGCGTTCGGGCACGGCATCCACCAGTGCCTGGGCCAGCAGCTGGCCAGGCTGGAGATGCGGGCGGCGCTCCCGGCCCTGTTCCGCCGGTTCCCCGGTCTCCGCCTCGCCGTACCGCCCGAGGAAGTGCCGATGCGATCGAACATGGCCGTCTACGGCGTCCACCACCTCCCGGTGGAGTGGTGACGATGCCCTTCGGAACTGTCGATCCGTGCTGGTGCGCAGCCCGGAACGACATCATCAGTCTCGGCCGGCGGCCCGACGATCTCGCGGCGGACGAGGCCGAGCTGCGCGCACTGCTCAGAACGGCGACCGATGCACTCACCCGCGGGTTGCTGGACCGCGGGTGACGGTCAGGCGATCGCGTCGCCGATCCCGTCGCGCAGCATGTCGAAGGCCCGCTCGGTGGCGGCAACGGCGTCGGGGTAGAGAGCGTCCGACCTGGCGCCCTCGGCGATCCGCCGGACGTTGTCGTCGGCCAGTACCCGCAGGGTGATCGTCACCTGGTGCGCGACGAGCCGGCTGGTGACGTCGCGCCGGATCGCCGAGCGCCTCGGCGAGGGCCTCGGCCCGCCTGGCGGCGAACCTGAGCAGCCGCACGGAGAGCGTGGGAGCGGCTTCCATCATCCGGTAGAGCGCGCGCACCTCGGGTGCGTCGCTCAGGCCGGTGATCGCATCCCGCGCGGCCAGCCCGTCGAGGTGGTGCCTGCGCAGCGCGGCCAGCGGGGACTCCCCGCTGGTCGCTCCCGCACCGCCCGCGCCAGCTCGCCCGTGGTCGGCGAGGACGTGCATCACGAGGTCCTCCTTGGTCGGGAAGTGCTTGAACAGCGTCGGTTTCGACACCTCAGCCGCAGCGGCGACCGCGACGACGGAGACCTGGTCGAACCCGTGCTCCAGGAACAGTGCGATGGCCGCGTCGGCGATCGCCTGGCGAGTGCGTTGCTTCTTCCGCTCACGAAGGCCGGTCGCTGCGTCCACCCGCACACCGTAGCAATCACAACCGAGTCAGTAAATTGACCGAGTTAACCGTATCTGCCACACTCGAACCCATGAAGATCGGCGTCGCACTGCCCACCGACCACACCCGGCTGGCCACCACGGCCAACACCGTGGAGACCCTGATCGACCAGGTGCGGGAGCTGGCCGCGGCCGGCCTCACCTCGGCATGGCTCACCCAGCGCTTCGACCACGACGCCGTCACGGTCGCCGCGCTCGCCGCCCGCGAGGTGCCCGACATCGAGATCGGCACGGCGGTGGTGCCGATCTACCCGCGGCACCCGATCGCCCTGTCGATGCAGGCCAGGACGGCGCAGGCCGCGAGCCACGGGCGGTTCACGCTCGGCGTCGGGCTGTCGATCAAGAGCTTCGTCGAGCAGGTCTACGGCATCGCGCCGCACCCGCGGGTCCGGCACCTGCGCGAGTTCCTGCAGGCACTGGAGTCCCTGCTCGAGACCGGATCGGTGGACATGGCCGGCGAGACCGTCGTGGCCAGGGCTGCGTTCCCGGCGCCCATGCCGGGCGCCCGGCCCCGGGTCCCGGTGCTGGTGGCGGCCGCGGGCGAGCTCACGCTGCGCGCCGCTGCCGAGCTGGCCGACGGCGCACTGCCGATCCTCTCCGGTCCGCGCACGCTCGCCGAGTACACCGCGCCCACCCTCAACCGGTACGCCGCGGCCGCCGGCCGGCCCGCCCCGCGGGTCGCCGTGATCGTCTCCGGGATCGTGACCGCCGACGTCGCCGGCGCCCGCGCACGCGCCGAGCAGAGCATGGGGGCCTACGGAGCCATCCCCGCCTACCGCGCCGCGCTGGACCGCGAAGGGGTCGCACATCCCACCGATCTCATGGCGATCGGCGACGAGCAGCTGCTCGCCGACCAGGTCGCCGCCTACGTCGAGGCGGGCGCGACCGAGCTGATCTACACGCAGACCGCCACCGGATCGGCCGCGGACGAGCGCCGCACGTGGGCGCTGCTCGGCGAACTGGCCGGAGGGAAAGTGCAGGCCACAGCGGGCCCCTGAACACCACTCCCCGGGCTGATCACCGTCGACCCGCGCGCACCCTCTCCACGATGGTGCCGAGCCGCCCGCTCACCGCGAGCAGCGCCAGCACGAGGGCGCCCCAGCCGCCGAAGAGGTACCCCGCGGGGATGACCAGCGCGAACACCACGAGATTGCCCCACATCTCGATGGTGGCGCGCTGCTGCGCGGCCGCGTCGGTGGGTCCGGCGGCGAGCCCGAACACCCGCACGTCGTGCCGCAACAGCAGCAGGAGCCCGGAGGCGACCACGTTCACCGCGCCGTAGACGGCGAGGCTGATCGGCGCGCCGGCATGCTCGGCGAGCAGGCTGCTCGGGAACGGCAGCGCTGCGACCAGGCACAGCAACCCGAGCGTCTCCCTGGTCACCCGCCAGTGCGACCGGGTCACGCTGCGCATGATGCGGTGATGGGCCCGCCAGTAGGCGGCGACGATGTAGAAGCTGAGCAGGAAGGTCAGCGCGTGCGGCAGGACCTCGCCGACGGCGGCCGTCACCTCCTCCGCGGAGGCGGCGTCGCCGAGGTCGGGCAGTCGCAGATCCAGAGCCAGCAGGGTCATGGCGATCGCGAACACACCGTCGGAGAGCGCCAGCAGCCTGCCCAGCGAGTTGTCCCCAGCGATCTCCCCAGTCGGCTCGCCGGCGGTCTCGTCGCCCTCGGTCGCGGTCATGGGCGGATCATGCCGCCCTCACCGGACGGGAGCGGCAACCACCTCCCGCAGCACCTCCCGCAGCGCCGTCGGCCGCCTGCCCAGCAGCTGTTCCAGCGTCGGGTCGACGGCGGCGAACTCGCCCGCCCGGGCGGCCCGGAACATGCCGATCAGCATGTCGGCCTGCTCGGCCGGCGCGCCGCGCTCGACGAGGCTCTCGCGGTAGCGGTCGTCCGACACGACGACGCGGCAGATCGGACGGCCCGCCAGTTCCGCCGCGATCTCGGCGGCCCCGGCCAGATCGATCGCCTCGCCTGCGGTGAGCCCCGGCGTGACGCCGTCCAGCCGCGCGTCGGTCAATCGTGTATCGGTCAGCGCGATCGCAGCAGCTTCGGCGAGGTCGGCGTGCGCCGTCCACGAGACCGGGCCGTCCTCCGGCGCGACCAGCTCCCCCGTCTCGACGGCCGCGCCCAGCAGCCGCGGCACGGTCGAGGCGTAGAAGCCGTTGCGCAGCGCCGTGAACGCCACCCCGGATCCCCGCAGGTGGCGCTCGGTGGCGGCGTGGCCGGGCATCGGTGCGAAGTGCGAGGTCGGCGCGGCAGCCATGTGGCTCGTGTAGAGGATCCGCTGCACCCCGGCGGCGACGGCGGCGTCGATCGCGCTGCGGTGCGCGCGCAGGGCGGGCTCGCCGATCCGCGGCGCCGACACCAGCAGCACCTGGTCGGCCCCGGCGAAGGCGTGCGCGAGCGACGGCGGGTCGTCGAAGTCGCTGCGGCGGACACGGACGCCGCGTTCGCGCAGGTCGGCGGCCCGCTCGGGGTCACGGACGCCGACGCCGATCCCGTCGGCGGGGAGCCGGGCGAGCAGGCGGTGGACGACGTCCCGGCCGAGCAGGCCGGTCGCACCGGTCACGACGATCATGGCTACCTCCGATGTTGGCACTGATAACACAATGACCGTATCACCGATGTCACCGTCGATAACAACTACTCGTTATCATCGCCACCATGCCCGACAACCGGGAGCGCATCGTCAGCGCCGCCACGGAACTGCTCCACGAGGGCGGCCGCGCCGCGGTGTCGACGCGCGCGGTCTGCGCCCGCGCCGGCGTGCAGTCGCCGACCATCTACCGCCTCTTCGGCGACATGGACGGCCTGCTCGACGCCGTCGCCGCCCACGGGTTCGCCACCTACCTGGCCGGCAAGACCGCCCGCGGAGCGATCGCCGACCCCGTCGACGAACTCCGCGCAGGGTGGGACCAACACGTCGAGTTCGGACTCGCCCAACCCGATCTCTACCTGCTCATGTACGGCGAACCGCCGCTCGGCGGACCGCCGCCCGCCGCCGCCGTCGCCGGCATGGCGGTGCTCGGCGAGCGGATCCGCCGGATCGCCGAGGCCGGCCGGTTGCGCGTGCCGCAGGACCGCGCGACCGCACTCGTCCACGCGGCCGGCAGCGGCACCACCCTCACACTGATCTCGACGCCGCCGGATCGGCGCGATCCCGGACTGAGCGAGCTGGCCAGGGAAGCGGTGATCGCCGCGATCACCGCGGACGCCCCGGCCGCCGCCGCATCAGGTCCCGTCGCCGCCGCAGTCGCGCTCCGCGCCAGGTTGCCCGAGGTCGAGACGCTCAGCCCGGCCGAGCAGGCACTACTGGCGGACTGGCTCGATCGCATCGCCCGGGAATCTTCGGACCCTGCCCCGCGTTGACGAAGTCGTTGACGATGCAACAAAACGGAGGCGGGTCATGCAGTTCGGTGTCTTCTCGGTCAGCGACATCACGACCGATCCCACGACGGGCACCACCCCGACCGAGGGCGAGCGGCTGGCGGCGGTGCTGCGGATCGCGGAGAAGGCGGAGGAGGTCGGCCTCGACGTGTTCGCGCTCGGCGAGCACCACAACCCGCCGTTCTTCTCCTCCTCGCCCACGACGACGCTCGCCTTCATCGCTGCCCGCACGAAGCAGCTGCAGCTCTCCACGGCCACGACGCTGATCACCACGAACGACCCGGTGAAGATCGCCGAGGACTACGCGATGCTGCAGCACCTCGCAGGCGGCCGCGTCGATCTGATGCTCGGGCGCGGCAACACCGGGCCCGTCTACCCGTGGTTCGGCCAGGACATCCGCGACGGCATCCCGCTGGCGATCGAGAACTACGCGCTGCTGCGCCGCCTGTGGGACGAGGACGTCGTCGACTGGGAGGGGAAGTTCCGCACCCCACTGCAGGGCTTCACGTCGACCCCGCGCCCGCTCGACGGGGTGGCGCCGTTCGTGTGGCACGGCTCGATCCGCAGCCCCGAGATCGCGGAGCAGGCCGCCTTCTACGGCGACGGCTTCTTCCACAACCACATCTTCTGGCCACCGGTCCACACCAAGCGGATGGTCGAGTTCTACCGCCGCCGCTTCGAGCACCACGGCCACGGGCCCGCCGACCAGGCGATCGTCGGACTCGGCGGCCAGGTGTTCATGCGACGCAACAGCCAGGACGCCGTCCGCGAGTTCCGGCCCTACTTCGACAACGCGCCCGTCTACGGGCACGGCCCGTCGCTGGAGGACTTCACGCGGCAGACACCGCTGACGGTCGGCAGCCCGCAGGAGGTCATCGACCGCACCCTCGGCTTCCGTGAGTACGTCGGCGACTACCAGCGCCAGCTGTTCCTGCTCGACCACGCCGGGCTGCCGCTGAAGACCGTGCTGGAGCAGCTGGACCTGCTCGGCGAGGAGGTCGTGCCGGTGCTGCGCCGCGAGTTCGCGGCGCTCAAGCCCGCGCACGTGCCGGACGCGCCGACGCACGCGTCGCTGGTAGCGGCCCGCACAAAGGTTCCGCAGGAGGTGGCCTGACATGACCGAACGCACGATCGCCGTCATCAGCGCGGGGCTCTCGACCCCGTCGTCCACGCGGCTGCTGGCCGACCGGCTCGCGGCCGCGACGGTCACTGCGCTGGGCGAGCGGGACGTCGAGGTCCGCGTCCAGGTGGTGGAGCTGCGCGAGCACGCTCGCGCACTCGCCGACCGTCTCGTCACCGGGTTCGCCGACGACACCCTCCAGGCCGCGCTCGACACCGTCGCGGGCGCGGACGCGATCATCGCCGTCACACCCGTGTTCACGGCCTCCTACAGCGGGCTGTTCAAGACCTTCGTCGACGTGCTGGAGCCCGACTCGCTGGACGGCCGGCCGGTGCTCGTCGCCGCCACCGCCGGCACGGCGCGGCACTCGCTGGTGCTGGACCACGCATTGCGCCCGCTGTTCACGTACCTGCGCGCGGTGGTCGCCCCGACCGGCGTGTTCGCCGCGGCGGACGACTGGGGCTCGACCGGGCTGGCGGAACGCATCACCCGCGCGGCGAACCAGCTGGCCGATCTCGTCGCCGCCCGGCCGCCGGTCGAGGTGGCGGACCCGTTCACCACGGCCATGGGGATCAGTGAACTGCTGAGCCGGACCGAGCGGCGCTAGAGCGCCCCGCGCTGGTCAGGAGGTGTCGGCGCCGATGAAGCCCTTGGCGACCATCCAGTCCTTGGCGACGATGCCGGGGTCCTCGCCGTCGACGTCGACCTTCTTGCCCAGCTCGATCATCTCCTCGTTGTTCAGCGCCGCCGCCACCGGCTGGATGATCTGCTCGATCTGCGGGTAGCGCTGGTAGGTCTCCGCGCGCAGCACCATGCAGATGTTGTACTGGGGGAAGAACTTCTTGTCGTCCTCGAGCACCCGCAGGTTGAGCCCGGCGATCCGGCCGTCGGTCGTGAAGATCTCCCCGAAGTTGCAGGTGCCGTTGGCGATGCCCGCGTAGATTGCGCCGGTGCCGAAGGTCTTCACCTCCGCGGGTTCGAAGCCGTAGGTGCGCTGCACCCCCGGCAGGCCGTCCTGGCGGCTGGCGAACTCGGTCTCCACGCAGAAGACACCCTGGTCCGGGTTCTGCTTGAGGAAGTTCGTCATGTCCGAGGTGGTCTTCAGGTTGTGCTGCTGCGCGTACTCCTCCTTGACCCCGAACGCGTAGGTGTTGTTGAGCTTCGAGTACGGCAGCCAGGTCAGTCCGTTCTGCCTCAGGTCCTCGTCGCGGACGGCCTCGTACTGCTTCTGCTCGTCGGGGATCGGATCGGTGTTGCCCAGGTAGTTGATCCAGCCCGTCCCGGTGTACTCCCAGGTCAGGTCGACGTCACCGGTCTTGAGCGCGAGCCGGGAGTTCGACGAGCCCTGGATGTTCGTCAGGTCCTTGACGTCGGCTCCCGCGGCCGCCATGGCCAGCTCGGCCATGTACCCGACGAGGATCTGCTCGGTGAAGTCCTTGGACCCCACCGTGATCGACACGCCCTTCAGCTCCGGGACAGGCGTGATCGAGCCCGGTGTGACGGTGAACGGGACGGCGGTGTTCTGCGACAGCCCGCACCCCGTGAGGGCGAATACGGCCACCAGCAGCGCCGCGACCAGCCGCTTCACTCGGCCCCCTTGGGTGCGAGCCAGAGCTCGGCCATGCCGCCGAGCCAGTCGACGAGCAGCGCCAACCCGATGGCCAGCGCCGCGCCGACGTACATGACCGAGTTGAGCTGCAGCTTGTAGCCGGTGTCGATGAGCTCACCGAGCCCGCCGCCGTTGACGAAGAACGCCAGCGTCGCCGTCCCGACGGCCAGCACCAGCGCGGTGCGCAGGCCGGCGAGGATCAGCGGGACCGCCAGCGGCAGCTCCACCCGGAACAGCACTCCCGACGCCGACATCCCGATGCCGCGGCCCGCATCGATGAGCGACGGCTCCACCTGCTGGATGCCGACCATCGTGTTCCGCAGCACCGGCAGCAGCGTGTAGAAGATCAGCGGGATCGCCACGGCCCACAGGCCCTCGATCCCGGTCCAGAGGAAGAACAGCACGATCACGCCCAGCGCCGGTGCCGCCTGCCCGATGTTCGCGATGGTCAGGAAGATCGGGCTCGTCCGCTTGAGGCCCGGGCGGGTCAGCGCGATGCCCAGCGGTACGGCGATCACCACCACGAGCACGCTGACCACCAGCGTGATCAGGATGTGCTGCCCGGTCAGGGCGAGGATCGTCGGGAGGTTGAGCGTCTCGCGCTCGTTCTGGTTGAGATCGCTGCTCAGGGCCCAGATCACGACGGCCGCGACGATCGCCACGACGGCGATCGGCTGCACGAACAGGCGCAGGCGGTCCGACTGGGCCTTGACGTTGGGACGGCGCTGGAACGACTGGGTCTCGCTGATCCCGGCCAGGTTGTGCACGGCGGACGTCATGCGGTGTGCTCCTGCCGCAGATCAGCGATCACACCGGTGACGGTCTCGATGTCGATCGTCCCCAGCACCTCGCCGCGGTTGCCGGTGACGACGGCGTGACCGCCCTCGGTGAGGATCGCCTCCAGCGCGTCCTGCAGGGTGGACTGGATCGACACCGAGTCACCGACCGGCCTGCCGATGCCCTCGAGCGACGCCCGGCCCGTGAGCTCCCGGGCGTGCACCCAGCGCAGCGGGCGCCGCCGATCGTCGAGGACCAGCGCGAACGTGCGGCCGGCCTGCGCGAGCTTTTCCGCGACAGCGGCGGGTCCCTCGTGGTCGCCGACCGCGTAGCTCAGGTCGGTGTGGTACTCGACGTCGCGCACCCGCATGAGGGTGAGCTGCTTGAGCGAGGCACCCGCGCCCACGAACCCGGCGACCGTGTCGTTGGCCGGGTTGGCCAGGATCGCGTCAGGGGTGTCGTACTGCTGGATCGTGGAGCGGTCGCCCAGCACCGCGATCTTGTCACCGAGCTTGACGGCCTCGTCGAAGTCGTGGGTGACGAACACGATCGTCTTGCCCAGCTCGGACTGCAGCCGCATGAGCTCGTCCTGCAGGTTGCCGCGGGTGATCGGGTCGACGGCGCCGAACGGCTCGTCCATCAGCAGGACGGGCGGATCGGCGGCCAGCGCCCTGGCCACCCCGACGCGCTGCTGCTGGCCGCCGGAGAGCTGACGCGGCAACCGGTGCGCGAAGGTCTTCGGGTCCAGCCCGACGAGGTCCATCATCTCCTCGACGCGGTCGTCGACCCGCTTCTTGTCCCACTTCAGCAGCCCGGGCACCACGGCGATGTTCTGCGCCACCGTGAAGTGCGGGAAGAGCCCGGCCTGCTGGATGGCGTAGCCGATGGTGCGGCGGAGCTGGTCGGGATCGATGTGCAGCGCGTCCTGGCCGCCGATGGTGATCGTGCCGGACGATGGCTCGACCATGCGGTTGATCATCCGCATCGTCGTGGTCTTGCCGCAGCCGGACGGGCCGACGAACACCACGACCTTCCCCGCGGGGATGGTCATGGTGAACTCCTCGACCGCGGGCGCCGCGGTGTTCGGGTACTTCTTGGTCACCTTCTCCAGGCGGATCTCGGCGCCCGAGACGCCCTGCGCGGTCGGCTGCGGACCGGTGGACGGCGCTGTGGCGGTCATGCGATCCCCTTCGGGACGGTGAGACGGGAGATCAGGACGAAGATCCCGTCGAGGACCAGTGCGAGGATGACGACGCCGAGGGTGCCGGCGAGCGCCTGGTTGAGCGAGTTGGCCGAACCGGCGCGGGTCAGGCCGGAGAAGACCTCCGTGCCCAGGCCGAAGCCCTTGGCGTAGGCCGCGATCACCGCGATCCCCATCAGCATCTGCGCGGAGACGCGCATCCCGGTGAGGATCGCCGGCCAGGCCAGGCGCAGCTCGACGCGGGTGAGGACCCCCGCCCGGCTCATCCCGATGCCCTTGGCCGCGTCGGTCACCGCCGGGTTGACCCCGGCCAGCCCGACGATGGTGTTCCTGACGATGGGCAGCAGCCCGTAGAGGGTCAGCGCGATGACGCTGGGCGTCACCCCGAGACCGACGATCGGAATCAGCAGGCCCAGCAGGGCGAACGACGGGATCGTCAGGATCGTGCTGGACAGCGCCGTGGCGACGGCCGAACCGGCGGGGCTCCGGTAGACCAGGATCCCGACGGCGACCCCGATGATCGCCGCGAGGATCGTGCACTGCACGACCCCGCTGACGTGCAGCCAGGCCTGCAACGACAACCGGTCCCAGCGCTCGGCCACGTACTGCCAGAGGCTCATCCCCACCCTCTCGTCCGCATCTCGGACCTTCGATCGGACAAACCTAAGGGGCTCGGGCCCGATCTTCCGGATTCAACATCGCAACGATGCACCGGGGGCGGCGTGATCCACGCCAAATCGGACGACCACGTCGACGCGCTCGCTACCGTCGATGCCATGGTGCCCGAACTGTTCTTCATCTGATCCCCTCTCGGGAGCGCTCGCTCCCGCCCTCGGTGACCCCTGAGTCCCTCCCGAGATGTGGATCCGTTGTGCCTGTTCTCTCTGCACCCTCGTCCTTCCACGTCGTCCTCGACGACGTCTCCAGAACCCTCGGTGTGCGCTGCGTCCTCGACGGCGTGCGCGAATCCGTCATGCCCGGCGAACGCATCGGCGTCGTCGGCGAGAACGGCACCGGCAAGACGACGCTGCTGCGCCTGCTCGCCGGGATCGACTCCCCGGATGCCGGTGCGGTCGCCGTGCACGTCGCCGGCGGGGTCGGGTACCTGCCGCAGGTGCCCGATCTGCCACCGGGCGACACGGTCGCGGCCGCGATCGACCACGCCCTCCACGAGCTGCGCGCGCTCGAGACGAAGCTTCGCCAGGTCGAGGCCGAGCTGGCCACAGCGGACGATCTCGACGCCGCGCTCGCGCGCTACGCCGACCTGATGGAGGCGTTCGAGGCACGGGACGGCTACGCCGCCGACGCCCGCGTCGAGGCCGCCCTGCACGGGCTCGGCCTGGCCGGGATGAACCCATGAAGATCGGCGTCGCACTGCCCACCGACCACACCCGGCTGGCCACCACGGCCAACACCGTGGAGACCCTGATCGACCAGGTGCGGGAGCTGGCCGCGGCCGGCCTCACCTCGGCATGGCTCACCCAGCGCTTCGACCACGACGCCGTCACGGTCGCCGCGCTCGCCGCCCGCGAGGTGCCCGACATCGAGATCGGCACGGCGGTGGTGCCGATCTATCCGCGGCACCCGATCGCCCTGTCGATGCAGGCCAGGACGGCGCAGGCCGCGAGCCACGGGCGGTTCACGCTCGGCGTCGGGCTGTCGATCAAGAGCTTCGTCGAGCAGGTCTACGGCATCGCGCCGCACCCGCGGGTCCGGCACCTGCGCGAGTTCCTGCAGGCACTGGAGTCCCTGCTCGAGACCGGATCGGTGGACATGGCCGGCGAGACCGTCGTGGCCAGGGCTGCGTTCCCGGCGCCCATGCCGGGCGCCCGGCCCCGGGTCCCGGTGCTGGTGGCGGCCGCGGGCGAGCTCACGCTGCGCGCCGCTGCCGAGCTGGCCGACGGCGCACTGCCGATCCTCTCCGGTCCGCGCACGCTCGCCGAGTACACCGCGCCCACCCTCAACCGGTACGCCGCGGCCGCCGGCCGGCCCGCCCCGCGGGTCGCCGTGATCGTCTCCGGGATCGTGACCGCCGACGTCGCCGGCGCCCGCGCACGCGCCGAGCAGAGCATGGGGGCCTACGGAGCCATCCCCGCCTACCGCGCCGCGCTGGACCGCGAAGGGGTCGCACATCCCACCGATCTCATGGCGATCGGCGACGAGCAGCTGCTCGCCGACCAGGTCGCCGCCTACGTCGAGGCGGGCGCGACCGAGCTGATCTACACGCAGACCGCCACCGGATCGGCCGCGGACGAGCGCCGCACGTGGGCGCTGCTCGGCGAACTGGCCGGAGGGAAAGTGCAGGCCACAGCGGGCCCCTGAACACCACTCCCCGGGCTGATCACCGTCGACCCGCGCGCACCCTCTCCACGATGGTGCCGAGCCGCCCGCTCACCGCGAGCAGCGCCAGCACGAGGGCGCCCCAGCCGCCGAAGAGGTACCCCGCGGGGATGACCAGCGCGAACACCACGAGATTGCCCCACATCTCGATGGTGGCGCGCTGCTGCGCGGCCGCGTCGGTGGGTCCGGCGGCGAGCCCGAACACCCGCACGTCGTGCCGCAACAGCAGCAGGAGCCCGGAGGCGACCACGTTCACCGCGCCGTAGACGGCGAGGCTGATCGGCGCGCCGGCATGCTCGGCGAGCAGGCTGCTCGGGAACGGCAGCGCTGCGACCAGGCACAGCAACCCGAGCGTCTCCCTGGTCACCCGCCAGTGCGACCGGGTCACGCTGCGCATGATGCGGTGATGGGCCCGCCAGTAGGCGGCGACGATGTAGAAGCTGAGCAGGAAGGTCAGCGCGTGCGGCAGGACCTCGCCGACGGCGGCCGTCACCTCCTCCGCGGAGGCGGCGTCGCCGAGGTCGGGCAGTCGCAGATCCAGAGCCAGCAGGGTCATGGCGATCGCGAACACACCGTCGGAGAGCGCCAGCAGCCTGCCCAGCGAGTTGTCCCCAGCGATCTCCCCAGTCGGCTCGCCGGCGGTCTCGTCGCCCTCGGTCGCGGTCATGGGCGGATCATGCCGCCCTCACCGGACGGGAGCGGCAACCACCTCCCGCAGCACCTCCCGCAGCGCCGTCGGCCGCCTGCCCAGCAGCTGTTCCAGCGTCGGGTCGACGGCGGCGAACTCGCCCGCCCGGGCGGCCCGGAACATGCCGATCAGCATGTCGGCCTGCTCGGCCGGCGCGCCGCGCTCGACGAGGCTCTCGCGGTAGCGGTCGTCCGACACGACGACGCGGCAGATCGGACGGCCCGCCAGTTCCGCCGCGATCTCGGCGGCCCCGGCCAGATCGATCGCCTCGCCTGCGGTGAGCCCCGGCGTGACGCCGTCCAGCCGCGCGTCGGTCAATCGTGTATCGGTCAGCGCGATCGCAGCAGCTTCGGCGAGGTCGGCGTGCGCCGTCCACGAGACCGGGCCGTCCTCCGGCGCGACCAGCTCCCCCGTCTCGACGGCCGCGCCCAGCAGCCGCGGCACGGTCGAGGCGTAGAAGCCGTTGCGCAGCGCCGTGAACGCCACCCCGGATCCCCGCAGGTGGCGCTCGGTGGCGGCGTGGCCGGGCATCGGTGCGAAGTGCGAGGTCGGCGCGGCAGCCATGTGGCTCGTGTAGAGGATCCGCTGCACCCCGGCGGCGACGGCGGCGTCGATCGCGCTGCGGTGCGCGCGCAGGGCGGGCTCGCCGATCCGCGGCGCCGACACCAGCAGCACCTGGTCGGCCCCGGCGAAGGCGTGCGCGAGCGACGGCGGGTCGTCGAAGTCGCTGCGGCGGACACGGACGCCGCGTTCGCGCAGGTCGGCGGCCCGCTCGGGGTCACGGACGCCGACGCCGATCCCGTCGGCGGGGAGCCGGGCGAGCAGGCGGTGGACGACGTCCCGGCCGAGCAGGCCGGTCGCACCGGTCACGACGATCATGGCTACCTCCGATGTTGGCACTGATAACACAATGACCGTATCACCGATGTCACCGTCGATAACAACTACTCGTTATCATCGCCACCATGCCCGACAACCGGGAGCGCATCGTCAGCGCCGCCACGGAACTACTCCACGAGGGCGGCCGCGCCGCGGTGTCGACGCGCGCGGTCTGCGCCCGCGCCGGCGTGCAGTCGCCGACCATCTACCGCCTCTTCGGCGACATGGACGGCCTGCTCGACGCCGTCGCCGCCCACGGGTTCGCCACCTACCTGGCCGGCAAGACCGCCCGCGGAGCGATCGCCGACCCCGTCGACGAACTCCGCGCAGGGTGGGACCAACACGTCGAGTTCGGACTCGCCCAACCCGATCTCTACCTGCTCATGTACGGCGAACCGCCGCTCGGCGGACCGCCGCCCGCCGCCGCCGTCGCCGGCATGGCGGTGCTCGGCGAGCGGATCCGCCGGATCGCCGAGGCCGGCCGGTTGCGCGTGCCGCAGGACCGCGCGACCGCACTCGTCCACGCGGCCGGCAGCGGCACCACCCTCACACTGATCTCGACGCCGCCGGATCGGCGCGATCCCGGACTGAGCGAGCTGGCCAGGGAAGCGGTGATCGCCGCGATCACCGCGGACGCCCCGGCCGCCGCCGCATCAGGTCCCGTCGCCGCCGCAGTCGCGCTCCGCGCCAGGTTGCCCGAGGTCGAGACGCTCAGCCCGGCCGAGCAGGCACTACTGGCGGACTGGCTCGATCGCATCGCCCGGGAATCTTCGGACCCTGCCCCGCGTTGACGAAGTCGTTGACGATGCAACAACATGGAGGCGGGTCATGCAGTTCGGTGTCTTCTCGGTCAGCGACATCACGACCGATCCCACGACGGGCACCACCCCGACCGAGGGCGAGCGGCTGGCGGCGGTGCTGCAGATCGCGGAGAAGGCGGAGGAGGTCGGCCTCGACGTGTTCGCGCTCGGGGAGCACCACAACCCGCCGTTCTTCTCCTCCTCGCCCACGACGACGCTCGCGTTCATCGCTGCCCGCACGAAGCAGCTGCAGCTCTCCACGGCCACGACGCTGATCACCACGAACGACCCGGTGAAGATCGCCGAGGACTACGCGATGCTGCAGCACCTCGCAGGCGGTCGCGTCGATCTGATGCTCGGGCGCGGCAACACCGGGCCCGTCTACCCGTGGTTCGGCCAGGACATCCGCGACGGCATCCCGCTGGCGATCGAGAACTACGCGCTGCTGCGCCGCCTGTGGGACGAGGACGTCGTCGACTGGGAGGGGAAGTTCCGCACCCCACTGCAGGGCTTCACGTCGACCCCGCGCCCGCTCGACGGGGTGGCGCCGTTCGTGTGGCACGGCTCGATCCGCAGCCCCGAGATCGCGGAGCAGGCCGCCTTCTACGGCGACGGCTTCTTCCACAACCACATCTTCTGGCCACCGGTCCACACCAAGCGGATGGTCGAGTTCTACCGCCGCCGCTTCGAGCACCACGGCCACGGGCCCGCCGACCAGGCGATCGTCGGACTCGGCGGCCAGGTGTTCATGCGACGCAACAGCCAGGACGCCGTCCGCGAGTTCCGGCCCTACTTCGACAACGCGCCCGTCTACGGGCACGGCCCGTCGCTGGAGGACTTCACGCGGCAGACACCGCTGACGGTCGGCAGCCCGCAGGAGGTCATCGACCGCACCCTCGGCTTCCGTGAGTACGTCGGCGACTACCAGCGCCAGCTGTTCCTGCTCGACCACGCCGGGCTGCCGCTGAAGACCGTGCTGGAGCAGCTGGACCTGCTCGGCGAGGAGGTCGTGCCGGTGCTGCGCCGCGAGTTCGCGGCGCTCAAGCCCGCGCACGTGCCGGACGCGCCGACGCACGCGTCGCTGGTAGCGGCCCGCACGAAGGTTCCGCAGGAGGTGGCCTGACATGACCGAACGCACGATCGCCGTCATCAGCGCGGGGCTCTCGACCCCGTCGTCCACGCGGCTGCTGGCCGACCGGCTCGCGGCCGCGACGGTCACTGCGCTGGGCGAGCGGGACGTCGAGGTCCGCGTCCAGGTGGTGGAGCTGCGCGAGCACGCTCGCGCACTCGCCGACCGTCTCGTCACCGGGTTCGCCGACGACACCCTCCAGGCCGCGCTCGACACCGTCGCGGGCGCGGACGCGATCATCGCCGTCACACCCGTGTTCACGGCCTCCTACAGCGGGCTGTTCAAGACCTTCGTCGACGTGCTGGAGCCCGACTCGCTGGACGGCCGGCCGGTGCTCGTCGCCGCCACCGCCGGCACGGCGCGGCACTCGCTGGTGCTGGACCACGCATTGCGCCCGCTGTTCACGTACCTGCGCGCGGTGGTCGCCCCGACCGGCGTGTTCGCCGCGGCGGACGACTGGGGCTCGACCGGGCTGGCGGAACGCATCACCCGCGCGGCGAACCAGCTGGCCGATCTCGTCGCCGCCCGGCCGCCGGTCGAGGTGGCGGACCCGTTCACCACGGCCATGGGGATCAGTGAACTGCTGAGCCGGACCGAGCGGCGCTAGAGCGCCCCGCGCTGGTCAGGAGGTGTCGGCGCCGATGAAGCCCTTGGCGACCATCCAGTCCTTGGCGACGATGCCGGGGTCCTCGCCGTCGACGTCGACCTTCTTGCCCAGCTCGATCATCTCCTCGTTGTTCAGCGCCGCCGCCACCGGCTGGATGATCTGCTCGATCTGCGGGTAGCGCTGGTAGGTCTCCGCGCGCAGCACCATGCAGATGTTGTACTGGGGGAAGAACTTCTTGTCGTCCTCGAGCACCCGCAGGTTGAGCCCGGCGATCCGGCCGTCTGTCGTGAAGATCTCCCCGAAGTTGCAGGTGCCGTTGGCGATGCCCGCGTAGATTGCGCCGGTGCCGAAGGTCTTCACCTCCGCGGGTTCGAAGCCGTAGGTGCGCTGCACCCCCGGCAGGCCGTCCTGGCGGCTGGCGAACTCGGTCTCCACGCAGAAGACACCCTGGTCCGGGTTCTGCTTGAGGAAGTTCGTCATGTCCGAGGTGGTCTTCAGGTTGTGCTGCTGCGCGTACTCCTCCTTGACCCCGAACGCGTAGGTGTTGTTGAGCTTCGAGTACGGCAGCCAGGTCAGTCCGTTCTGCCTCAGGTCCTCGTCGCGGACGGCCTCGTACTGCTTCTGCTCGTCGGGGATCGGATCGGTGTTGCCCAGGTAGTTGATCCAGCCCGTCCCGGTGTACTCCCAGGTCAGGTCGACGTCACCGGTCTTGAGCGCGAGCCGGGAGTTCGACGAGCCCTGGATGTTCGTCAGGTCCTTGACGTCGGCTCCCGCGGCCGCCATGGCCAGCTCGGCCATGTACCCGACGAGGATCTGCTCGGTGAAGTCCTTGGACCCCACCGTGATCGACACGCCCTTCAGCTCCGGGACAGGCGTGATCGAGCCCGGCGTGACGGTGAACGGGACGGCGGTGTTCTGCGACAGCCCGCACCCCGTGAGGGCGAATACGGCCACCAGCAGCGCCGCGACCAGCCGCTTCACTCGGCCCCCTTGGGTGCGAGCCAGAGCTCGGCCATGCCGCCGAGCCAGTCGACGAGCAGCGCCAACCCGATGGCCAGCGCCGCGCCGACGTACATGACCGAGTTGAGCTGCAGCTTGTAGCCGGTGTCGATGAGCTCACCGAGCCCGCCGCCGTTGACGAAGAACGCCAGCGTCGCCGTCCCGACGGCCAGCACCAGCGCGGTGCGCAGGCCGGCGAGGATCAGCGGGACCGCCAGCGGCAGCTCCACCCGGAACAGCACTCCCGACGCCGACATCCCGATGCCGCGGCCCGCATCGATGAGCGACGGCTCCACCTGCTGGATGCCGACCATCGTGTTCCGCAGCACCGGCAGCAGCGTGTAGAAGATCAGCGGGATCGCCACGGCCCACAGGCCCTCGATCCCGGTCCAGAGGAAGAACAGCACGATCACGCCCAGCGCCGGTGCCGCCTGCCCGATGTTCGCGATGGTCAGGAAGATCGGGCTCGTCCGCTTGAGGCCCGGGCGGGTCAGCGCGATGCCCAGCGGTACGGCGATCACCACCACGAGCACGCTGACCACCAGCGTGATCAGGATGTGCTGCCCGGTCAGGGCGAGGATCGTCGGGAGGTTGAGCGTCTCGCGCTCGTTCTGGTTGAGATCGCTGCTCAGGGCCCAGATCACGACGGCCGCGACGATCGCCACGACGGCGATCGGCTGCACGAACAGGCGCAGGCGGTCCGACTGGGCCTTGACGTTGGGACGGCGCTGGAACGACTGGGTCTCGCTGATCCCGGCCAGGTTGTGCACGGCGGACGTCATGCGGTGTGCTCCTGCCGCAGATCAGCGATCACACCGGTGACGGTCTCGATGTCGATCGTCCCCAGCACCTCGCCGCGGTTGCCGGTGACGACGGCGTGACCGCCCTCGGTGAGGATCGCCTCCAGCGCGTCCTGCAGGGTGGACTGGATCGACACCGAGTCACCGACCGGCCTGCCGATGCCCTCGAGCGACACCCGGCCCGTGAGCTCCCGGGCGTGCACCCAGCGCAGCGGGCGCCGCCGATCGTCGAGGACCAGCGCGAACGTGCGGCCGGCCTGCGCGAGCTTTTCCGCGACAGCGGCGGGTCCCTCGTGGTCGCCGACCGCGTAGCTCAGGTCGGTGTGGTACTCGACGTCGCGCACCCGCATGAGGGTGAGCTGCTTGAGCGAGGCACCCGCGCCCACGAACCCGGCGACCGTGTCGTTGGCCGGGTTGGCCAGGATCGCGTCAGGGGTGTCGTACTGCTGGATCGTGGAGCGGTCGCCCAGCACCGCGATCTTGTCACCGAGCTTGACGGCCTCGTCGAAGTCGTGGGTGACGAACACGATCGTCTTGCCCAGCTCGGACTGCAGCCGCATGAGCTCGTCCTGCAGGTTGCCGCGGGTGATCGGGTCGACGGCGCCGAACGGCTCGTCCATCAGCAGGACGGGCGGATCGGCGGCCAGCGCCCTGGCCACCCCGACGCGCTGCTGCTGGCCGCCGGAGAGCTGACGCGGCAACCGGTGCGCGAAGGTCTTCGGGTCCAGCCCGACGAGGTCCATCATCTCCTCGACGCGGTCGTCGACCCGCTTCTTGTCCCACTTCAGCAGCCCGGGCACCACGGCGATGTTCTGCGCCACCGTGAAGTGCGGGAAGAGCCCGGCCTGCTGGATGGCGTAGCCGATGGTGCGGCGGAGCTGGTCGGGATCGATGTGCAGCGCGTCCTGGCCGCCGATGGTGATCGTGCCGGACGATGGCTCGACCATGCGGTTGATCATCCGCATCGTCGTGGTCTTGCCGCAGCCGGACGGGCCGACGAACACCACGACCTTCCCCGCGGGGATGGTCATGGTGAACTCCTCGACCGCGGGCGCCGCGGTGTTCGGGTACTTCTTGGTCACCTTCTCCAGGCGGATCTCGGCGCCCGAGACGCCCTGCGCGGTCGGCTGCGGACCGGTGGACGGCGCTGTGGCGGTCATGCGATCCCCTTCGGGACGGTGAGACGGGAGATCAGGACGAAGATCCCGTCGAGGACCAGTGCGAGGATGACGACGCCGAGGGTGCCGGCGAGCGCCTGGTTGAGCGAGTTGGCCGAACCGGCGCGGGTCAGGCCGGAGAAGACCTCCGTGCCCAGGCCGAAGCCCTTGGCGTAGGCCGCGATCACCGCGATCCCCATCAGCATCTGCGCGGAGACGCGCATCCCGGTGAGGATCGCCGGCCAGGCCAGGCGCAGCTCGACGCGGGTGAGGACCCCCGCCCGGCTCATCCCGATGCCCTTGGCCGCGTCGGTCACCGCCGGGTTGACCCCGGCCAGCCCGACGATGGTGTTCCTGACGATGGGCAGCAGCCCGTAGAGGGTCAGCGCGATGACGCTGGGCGTCACCCCGAGACCGACGATCGGAATCAGCAGGCCCAGCAGGGCGAACGACGGGATCGTCAGGATCGTGCTGGACAGCGCCGTGGCGACGGCCGAACCGGCGGGGCTCCGGTAGACCAGGATCCCGACGGCGACCCCGATGATCGCCGCGAGGATCGTGCACTGCACGACCCCGCTGACGTGCAGCCAGGCCTGCAACGACAACCGGTCCCAGCGCTCGGCCACGTACTGCCAGAGGCTCATCCCCACCCTCTCGTCCGCATCTCGGACCTTCGATCGGACAAACCTAAGGGGCTCGGGCCCGATCTTCCGGATTCAACATCGCAACGATGCACCGGGGGCGGCGTGATCCACGCCAAATCGGACGACCACGTCGACGCGCTGCGCTACCGTCGATGCCATGGTGCCCGAACTGTTCTTCATCTGATCCCCTCTCGGGAGCGCTCCGCTCCCGCCCTCGGTGACCCCTGAGTCCCTCCCGAGATGTGGATCCGTTGTGCCTGTTCTCTCTGCACCCTCGTCCTTCCACGTCGTCCTTGACGACGTCTCCAGAACCCTCGGTGTGCGCCGCGTCCTCGACGGCGTGCGCGAATCCGTCATGCCCGGCGAACGCATCGGCGTCGTCGGCGAGAACGGCACCGGCAAGACGACGCTGCTGCGCCTGCTCGCCGGGATCGACTCCCCGGATGCCGGTGCGGTCGCCGTGCACGTCGCCGGCGGGGTCGGGTACCTGCCGCAGGTGCCCGATCTGCCACCGGGCGACACGGTCGCGGCCGCGATCGACCACGCCCTCCACGAACTGCGCGCGCTCGAGACGAAGCTTCGCCAGGTCGAGGCCGAGCTGGCCATCGCGGACGATCTCGACGTCACGCTCGCGCGCTACGCCGACCTGATGGAGGCGTTCGAGGCACGGGACGGCTACGCCGCCGACGCCCGCGTCGAGGCCGCCCTGCACGGGCTCGGCCTGGCCGGGATCGGGCACGACCGGCTGCTCGGCTCGCTCTCCGGCGGCGAGCAGGCCCGGCTCGGCCTGGCCTGCGTGCTGGCCGCGGCGCCGCAGCTGATGCTGCTCGACGAACCCACCAACCACCTCGACGCCGCGGCGCTGGAGTGGCTGGAGGAGCACCTGCGGGCCCACCGCGGCGCGATCGTCGTCGTCTCCCACGACCGGCGCTTCCTGGAACGGGTGGCGACCGCGTTGTGGGAGGTCGACGGCGCGCGCCGCACCGTGCACCGGCACGGCGGCGGCTACGCCGGCTTCGTCGCCGCCAAGGCCGCCGCCCGTCGGCAGTGGGAGGAGCGGTACGCGCAGTGGCAGGAGGAGCTGGCCGCTCAGCGCGACCTGGCCCGCACCGCTGCGCAGCGCTTCGAGGCCGGGCCGCGGGGCAACACCGACCGCACCAACGGTCGCCACCAGCGCAGCGTCGAGAAGCAGATCTCGGCGCGGGTGCGCAACGCGAAGGAACGGGTGCGGCGGCTCGAGGCCGAACCGGTGGCACGGCCACCCCAGCCCCTGCGGTTCACCGCGACCCTGCGCGCCCGGCGCACCCGCGGCGACCTGCCCGTCGCGCAGCTGCACGGGGTGCGGGTGGCCGACCGGCTCGACGTCCGCGAGTTCTCGGTGGCCCCCGGCGAGCGCGTGCTCGTCACCGGGGCGAACGGGGCGGGCAAGTCGACGCTGGTGCGGGTGCTCGCCGGGGACCTGACGCCCGACGACGGGCGGGCCGAGACCGACGGGCGGGTGGCGTGGCTGCCGCAGGAGTCCGCGGTGCCCGATCCGGCGCTGCCGCTGCTGGCCGCGTTCGCCGCCGGCGAGCCGGGCGAGCCCGGGGACCATCGGGGCGCGCTGCTCGGCTTCGGGCTGTTCGGCGTCGACGACCTCGCCACCCCCGTCGGGGCGCTCTCGGCAGGGCAGCGGCGGCGGCTCGCGCTGGCCAGGGTGCTGCGCGACCCCGGGGACCTGCTGCTGCTCGACGAGCCCACCAACCACCTGTCCCCCGCGCTGGTGGAGGACCTGGAGGCGGCGCTCGCCGGGTTCGACGGGGCCGTGGTGGCGGTGTCGCACGACCGCACGTTCGTCGAGCGGTTCTCGGCCCGGCCGGTGCGGCTCGTCGACGGCCGCGTCGCGTGATCGCTTCGATCAGCGACAGAGCGGGCAGGCCTCCGGCGGGGAGATCCCGTGCCGGGGGCAGGCCGGCTGCGCGGGCGGCGCGATCGTCGGGAACGGATGGGCTCCGGTGTGCTGCGGTCCCGGGGCCGGCCGCGGTGCCGCGGGGCCGGGCCGGGTCGGCGCGCCCCACCCCGGGAGGGGATCCCGCACCATGAGCGTGACCGCGCGGCCCACCGCCAGCGGGTGCGGGAACCGGCTGGCGATCCCGTTCCGGCCGGGTGGCAGCACGAGCAGGTCGAGTCCCTCCGCATCGGCCGAGAGCAGGACGCGGAGCGGGCCGGGACCACCGGGCGGCGCGTCGATCCCGTGGGGGACGAACCGGTGCGGCGGCCCGGCCGGCGAGGGCAGCTCCACCACGACGGACGCCCCCGGCTCGAACTCGAGCGCGAACGTGGCCGGCAGCGCGGTCAGCACGATCGACATCCGGGACATCGGCACACTCCCCGCGGCAGGTCTCCAGGTTAGGGAACGGTGGGGGTTCGGCGGTACAGCCACCAGAGCACCTCACCGAGCCCCGCGGCCGCGCTGATCGCCGCCGCGATGCTGCGCAGGACGACCTCAGCGGTACCGACGGGATCCGCGCCGTACCGGTCCGGCGGCAGGCACACCAGCGCCACTCCCATGAAGAGCGCCACGATGCCGACGTTGTAGAAGACGTTGACGCGGGAGCGCCAGCGGGCCCACGCGGCGATGTCGCGCCGGTGCATGGCCCGGTAGGCGTCGTCGAGCGGTGCTGCGATCGGCCCGTCGTACCAGGCGAGGACGTCCGCGCGGGTCCACAGGTACTGACGGGCCCGGAAGCCGGACTGCACCGACAGCACGAACGCGATCATCGCGGCGAGCATGACCACCATGGCGAGCCCCGGCAGCCGGAACGACTCCGGGTTCTGCGCCACCACCCCGATCAGGGTGACGACGAAACCGGCCAGCACCGGCGACGCGACGTCCGACACGGACTGCCCGGCCGCGGCGCTGCCCAGCGGCGCCGGCGGTGGGGCGCCCCAGGGATCGACGGCGCCGGTATCCGCGGGCGAACCGTCATCAGGCACGTGCAGATCCCATCACGTCGCGGCTCGGGCGGACAGGAGGTGCCGGACTTGACGCAACTCATCGGTTGCAATACTGTCGCAATCATCGAGTTGCAACCAAGGAGGCGACCATGAGCGAGACGACAGGCATCCACGGCGCTCCCGCCATCGGCGACGCGAGCGTGCCGGCGACGGCGGACCGGGCCACCTACGAGGCCGAGATCGCCGTCCTGCGGCGGCGGGAGAAGGCGCTGACCCGCGAGGGCGACGCCATTGCCGCAGCGCGGCGCCGGCTGCCGATGGTGGAGCTGGACCCCAGCACCCCGCTGACGGGGCCGGACGGGCCGACCACGCTGATCGAGGCGTTCGAGGGTCGGCGAATGCTGATCGCGTACTACTACATGTGGTACCCGGGCCGTACGGCGATCGACCAGTGCGAGGGTTGCACCTGGGACACCACCCAGATCACGGAGCTCTCCTACCTGCACTCCCGGGACATCACCTACGCGGTGCTGTGCCAGGGGCCCTACGCGGAGAGCCGCCGCTACCACGACTTCATGGGGTGGCAGATGCCGTGGTACTCGGCGCAGGAGTCCCTCGACACCCTGCTCGGCGAGCGGAACGACAGCTCGATGTACCTCGTCTGCTACCTGCGGGAGGGCGACCGCGTCTTCGAGACGTACTGGACGACCCGCCGCGGTGTGGAGGTCATGGACTACAGCTTCGCGATGATGGACCTCACCACCTACGGCCGACAGGAGCCGTGGGAGGACTCCCCCGCCGGCTGGCCCCAGGGACACGTCGACTACACGCGCACCGGCGGGCGACCGATCGCGCACTGGCCGCGGCTCGCGGCCGGACGCTCCGACGACCTGAGCGAAGAGCCGGTCCGATGACCTGGCGCGCAGCCCTGACCGATCGCGCGTTCATCGCGCACTACCTGCAGATGCTCGTCGCGATGGTGGCCGGCGCGCTACTGCTTGGCCCGCTCACGGGCCACGCCGGCCACCACGGCAGCACCGCGGCCGGCACGTTGCTGATGGCCACCACGATGGTCGCGGGAGTCGCGGCCTGGGCGGTGATCCGCGGCGACGGCGTGGCGGAGACCGTCGAGATGGCGGTGGCGATGTACGCGTCGTTCGTCGTGCTGTTCCCGCTGCTGTGGCTCGACGTGCTGGCGCCGACCGGGCTGACCGTTCTCGGCCACGTGCTCATGCTCCCGGCCATGGCGCTCGTGATGCTGCGCCACCACACACAGACCTGAACCGGAGGATGCCATGTCCGACATCATCGGAACGCTGCTCACCACACCCCGCCACCCGCTGGCCGGCTCGGCCCTGCCGGACGCGCCCGTCGTCGAGCACGTCGAGCGCCGGCACACCACCCGCCAGGCCGCAGCGACCGCGCTGCACCGCCTCGCCGAGCGGATCGCACCGGACCGACCGGGGCGCTGGTCGACCGCGTGATCACGTCGAAGACGCTCTGATCAGCCCTCTCGACGACGGCGGAACGGGCAGTCGCGGCACGGGTCGGCCATGTCCGCCGCCTCCCGGATCCACTGCCGGTGCTCCCAGTTGCGGCGGCGCTCCGCGGCGATGCGCCGCCAGGCGTCGCCGCGGGCGGAGCCGTCGGCGGCTCGGGCGAACCCGACGGCGACAGCCAGCACGATCAGGACCAGCACTCCGATGATCACGATCCCGTAGCTCATGGACGTGCCTCCCGTCCTGGCTGCACGACCCGCTAGCATGCGGGCATGTTGCCGCCTGTCGAACTGCCGACACGCTTAATGCTACCTAGCAACTCGCGGTATCGCATCATTGGCTACCGCGACTTGCTGGGTAACGATTCGGTACCTCCGAGGCGCGCCAGCATGCTGATCGTCGAGGAGTCCCCGATCCTCGGCGCAGCCTCCTCCGATGTCGCTCCCCTGGAGGCTCCCGAACCCGCTTCCGAAGGACGCTCCGTGGACGACTCCTCCGACGTGCGCCGGCCGCTCCGCTTCGAGCTCAAGCGCCGCCGCAACGCCGTCGACATGACCCAGAAGCAGGTGGCCGAGAAGCTGTCGTGGTCGCCGTCGAAGGTGATCCGCATGGAGAGTGGCCAGGTCGGCGTGAGCGTGACGGATCTGCGCGCGCTCGCCGGGCTCTACGAAATCCCCGAAGGGCCTGCGCTGGACGAGCTGGAGAGATTGGCCGCGCAGTCGCGCCGCCAACCCTTCAACGAGTTCCGCGACATCCTGCCCACGGAGACCATCCGGTTCTTCGCCGCCGAAGCCAATGCGTCGCTGATCCGCAGCGTGCAGACCGTCCTCGTTCCGGGCATCTTCCAGACCGAGGCCTACAGCCGGGCGCTGTTCGCGAGATCAGGGATCGACCCGAAACGGGCCGACCGGATCATCGCCGCCCGCCAGGAACGGCAGCTGATGCTCACCCGCGAGGTTCCTCCCAAGATCTTCGCGATCCTCGACCAGGCCGTGCTGCACCGGCGGATCGGCGGGTCCGGGGTGCTGCGAGACCAGCTGGAGAGACTGGTGCAACTGGCCGAACACCCCCGGATCTCCATCCAGGTCATGCCGTTCGACCAGGGCGCCTATTCCGCCTTGGACAGCCCGTTCAGCTACCTGGAGTTCCCTGACTCCGCCGAGCCCGACGTCGCGTTCCTCGACGGTGGTCGCAGCGGCATGACCTGGATCGACGATCCGGTGACGGTCGCGGGCTACCAGGAGTCGTTCATCGAGATGGAGGACCAGGCGGCGCCACAGACGGAGCTCCGGGAGTATGTCGAACGGGCACTTGTCGGGCTGTGAGCGCGGAGACCCCCTGGTACAGGAGGGAATCGCTCTTTACCCTGGTCCCTGCAGCAGATCCGCACCACGTTCCTGAACAGCCTGACTCGGCCGCGTCGGTGCGGCGAGCGGCGACGGAGGGGACACGGATGACGGGTACGGATGACGATGTCGGTGGGTGGCGCAAGAGTTCGCGAAGCGGCAGTGGCCCGGACTGCGTCGAGGTTCGCTTCAGCGGCGGTGAAGTGCACGTGCGCAACTCGCGAGACCCCACCGGTCCGTACCTGATCTTCACGCGAGGTGAGTGGGCAGCATTCGCCGACGGTATCGCCGACGGCGAGCTACGGGAGTAGCGCTCAGAACGGGGCGTCGTCCTCGTCCGCGCTCGATGCGGGGAGCCGGGCGAACGGGTCGCGGCGCGGCGCCGATCCGTTGGTGCTGGTCCGCGGCTCGCCGGCCGACTCCGACAGCCGCGTCGCCCAGGCGGGGAACGGGAACTCGACGGCCAGCGGAACCGGGATCTGCGGCTGCGAGATGAACATCGTGCCCGGCTTCGCCAGCACCGCACGGCCCCGCTGGGCAGGCGGCAGGAACCCGTACTCGGGGCGCCCCGCCTCGGCCGGGTCGAGCCGGCCCACCACCTTCACCGACGAGTTGGAGACGATGCGCCGCTCCACCTCGCTCGCGGTCTGCTGCGCACCGATCAGGATGATGCCCAGCGAGCGGCCGCGCTCGGCGATGTCGAGCAGCACCTCCTTGATCGGGCTGGAGCCCTCCCGCGGTGCGTACTTGTTCAGCTCGTCGATCATCGTGAACAGCAGCCCGGCGGTGCCGGACGCCTCCTTGCGGGCGGTCTCGCTCGCCAGCACCACGCCGACGACGAACCGTTGCGCGCGCTCCGGGAGGTTGTGCAGGTCGACGACGGTGACCTGGCGGCCCTCGGTGCTGACCCGGCGTCCGGCCAGGTCGGGGAGGTCGCCGCGGACCAGCGTGCGCAGCGGTTTCGCCGAGGAGCGCAGCCTGCGCAGGAACGCGTTGATGGTGCCGGTGCCCGTGACCGGGCCGGCCCAGTCGCGGCGGGTGTCCTCGTCGAGCAGTTGGTCGGAGACGAACTCGACGAGATCGTCGTAGGTGCGCAGGATCCGCCCGTCGACCTGCACGGCGCCGTCACCGACGGGCGTGGCCTCCCGCCGCAGCCGCGCCGCGACCTGGTGGATGACCATCGTGTACTGGTTGCGCTCGTCCTCGGCGTCGGCGAACACGTACGGCAGGAGCTCGCCGGCGCAGAACTCCGCGAGCGTCCACCAGAACGCCGCGACCCCGCTGGTGCGGCCGGTGACGTGCGGGCGCCCGACCAGGTCGTCGGGGGTGGGCGGCGCGAAGAAGCCGGCGGACGCGAACGGCTCGGCCGGCAGCCCGAGCCGCGCGTAGTCCGCGCGCAGCTCGTCGTTGAGGTGGGTGTTGGCGTGGTCGAGGAACAGCAGGTCCTCGCCCTTCACGCTGAACACCAGCGCCTTCGCGTTCACCGCGCGGGCGCCGAGCACGCCGCTGCGGAACAGCGAGTAGAGCAGGAACAGCGCGAAGCTGGTCTTGGTGGCGACCCCGGACACGCCGCTGATCGAGACGTGCCCGCCGCGGGTGCCGTCGAGGAACTCCAGGTCGACGTAGACGGGCTCGCCGTCGCGCCCCATGCCGATCGGCACCTTGTGCTTCATCGCGTCGAAGTACAGGGCCTCGGCGCGCTCCTCACCGGTCGCGCGCCGCACGAACGCGCCGGGGGTGGGCGGCACGTAGCACTCCGGCTCCACGCGGGTGGTGGTGATCTCGGCGATCTCCTGCACCTGCGCGGGCAGCACGCCGTCGGCGATGAGGAAGACGTCGGAGCCGAAGGTGGCGCCCTCGTGCCGCGCCGTCACCTGCGTGACGACGCCGGACGTGCGTACCCGGCCGTAGCCCGGCACGTCCCGCTCGGCCACCACCACGTCGTCCAGCTGCAGGTACTGCTCGGGGGCCAGCGCGACGCGCCACTCCAGCGGCGTCGAGTCGGCGGTGCCCGCGACCCGACCCACGGGTGGGCGCGACGGTTCGGGCACGCGGCGACGATAGGCCCGAACGGTCGACGCGTTCGGTCGGGGGTCGGTGGGAGGCTTCGCGGCCCACGCTCCAGGAGGACAGTCATGACCATCCGCACCACACCGTGGCCGGCCGGCACGCCGTGCTGGGTCGACATGTCGGTCGCCGACCTCGACGCCGCGAAGGCGTTCTACGGACCCGTCGTCGGTTGGGAGTTCGCCGACACGGGCGAGGAGTTCGGCCACTACACCCTGTGCCAGCGCGACGGGCACAGCGCCGCCGCGATCTCCCCCGTGATGCCCGGCGCGCCCGGCCCCGTGCCGTGGACGGTGTACCTGGCCAGCGAGGACGCCGCGGCCACTGCGAAGCTCGTCACCGAGAACGGCGGGTCACTGCTCGTCGAGCCGATGGACATCCCCGGTATGGGGGTGATGGCCGTCGCCGTCGATCCGACGGGTGGGGCGTTCGGCGTCTGGCAGGCCCACGACATGGTCGGCTTCGCGATCGCGAACGAGCCGGGCGGGGTCACGTGGACCGACGTGCGGCTCACCGATCCCGAGGCCGGAGGCGCCTTCTACTCGGCGGTGTTCGGGTGGTCCTACCAGCCCGTTCCCGGGGCGCCGCCCGACTACGGCACCATCCACCTCGCCGCCGACGGAGACCCGGTCGGTGGGCTGGGCGGCATGATGGGTGCGCCGGAGGGCACGCCGTCGCACTGGCTCACCTACTTCTCGGTGGCCGACGTCGACGCCGCCGACGCGCAGGCCACCGCGCTCGGCGCCACCGCGCTCATGGCCCCCGTCACCAGCCCGTTCGGCCGGATGGGCATCTACTCCGACCCCACCGGCGTCGTGTTCGCCCTGCACCAGACCGTGCCGGACGCCCAGGGAGTGTCTGGCTAGCCCCGACCGCGGCGGAGCTGCGCGGATGCGCCACCCTGATGGCGTGACCCGCAGCTCCCCGTGGCGGCTCGCCATGGCGGCGGCCGCGCTCGCCGTCGTGGGAGCGGCGTGCTCGTCGCCGCCCGCACCGGCCCGGCCGGCGCCCCCGCCGGTCGATCTCGAGGCGTCCGCGAGCTGGGCGACCAGCGAGCTCGATCCGTGCGCGCTGCTCTCCCCGGACGTCGTCGACGCCGTCGAGGACGCCGGTCCGGTGTACGCCGCGTCGCCGCACAGCTGCGCTGTCGGCGGCGTGGCCGACCAGCGGATCGCGGTCGCCGTGGGCACCGCGTTCGGGACGACCGACCGGGCCCTCGCCTCGCCGGCCGTGGTGGGTGACCGGCGGGCCTACCTCACCAGGGACGTGCCGGCGGGCCCGAAGGCGCGGTGCACGGTGGACTTCCCGATCTCGCCGACCAGGTCGGTGCGCGTGTCCGCCCCGGCCGGCGACGGTGACCTCGCCGCCTCCTGCGCGACGGCCACGACGATCGCCGAGCCGATCGGGCCGAAGCTCGCTGCGCCGGCGGAGCGTGTCCGCGCCGCGGCGCCCGGCGATCTGGGCCGGTGGAGCGCCTGCGACCTGATCGGCACCGCGCTGGGCTGGCAGCCCGATCGCAGCGCGTTCGCGAGCCCCGACGGCGACACCTGCCGCGGCAACCCCCAGGGTCCAGGCTCGGAACCGTCGGTGCAGGTACGGCTGTCGACGGGGCCCGCGGCGCTGCCCGCACCCGGCGGCGGCGAGCAGGCCGTCCAGCTGGCCGGTGGGCCGGCGTTGCAGGCCGGCACCCCCGCGCAGTGCATCCTCACCACGATCGCGCAGCCACTGCCGGATGCGCCGGTCGACGTGGCGGCGCACCGCGTCACCGTCGTGGTGCGCGAGGCCGCCGACGACCCGTGCGCGACCGCGACCACCACCATGGCCACGCTGACCGCGGCCGTGGCGAACGGCCCGTCGGCGGCACCACCCGTACCGGCGAGCCTCGGCTACGCCCCGGACGCACCCGACGACGCCGCGCCGGCCGCGTGCGGAGTGGCCGGCGCAGCGCCGGCCGAGAAGTGTCGGGCGCCGCGCTCGGTCGCCGTCCCCGACTCCGCATCGGCGCTGGTGGGCAACGGGGCGGGCGCCGACCTGACCTGCGCCATGCTCGGCTCGGTCGCCGCGCCCGCCGTCGGTGAGCTGGACCTGGCCGCCGTCGACGGCACCGGCTGCGTCGGCCTGGCGACCGACGGGTTCGCCGTGACCGTCGGTGTCGATCCACGGTCGGGCAGCACCGGTGGCGATCCCTGCGCCGGGGCGGGCAGCCGGCCCGCCGTCCCGGTGCCGGGCGGGCGGACCGGGGTCCGCTGCCCGTCGGCGCCCGGCACGTTCGACCTGGTGGTGCCGCTCGTCGGACCGTCCGGTGGGCCGGTGCTGCGGGTCACCGGGCAGGCGCTCGCCCCCCGCGGCGACCGCACCCGCGCCCGTCCGGTCGGGGACGACGCGGAGCAGCGCACCCGCGCGCTCGCCGACGCGCTGGTGGCGCGCTACGTGGGCACGGCCTGAAGGGGCGGAATCGCGCCGCGGTTGCTGGGGTTCAGCCGCGGACTTTGACGAGGGCGACCAGGTAGCGGCAGGACGCCGTACCGGGGTTCTCGAAGGTGGTCGCCGCCGGTGGGCCGAGTTGGAGGCAGTCGCCGGCGGCCAGGTCGTGAACGACGGGACCCTCGTGGAAACGGAGCCGGCCGGACAGGATCCAGATCTGCTGGTTCTTGAAGTTGTAGGCATCGGCCGGGTACGAGACGGACGCTCCGGCCGGCAGGTCGACCTCGACCAGCTCGAGCGGGCCGTCCGTCGCGGGGGAGACCGCACGCCGGCGGTACCCGGTCGCCGGATCCGTCCAGACCGGCTGGTCGGCGGCTCGCCGGAGCAGGTCGCCGGTGCCCTCCTCGGCCCGGGCGACCAGCTCTGACAAGGTCATGCCCAGCGCGCCGGAGAGACGGCCGAGCAGTACCGCGGTCGGCTGTGCCTCGCTGCGCTCGATCTTGCCGATCATGGCGCGAGAGACGCCGGACTGCTCGGCCAGTGCGTTCACCGACAGTCCGAGTGCGACCCGGGCCTGCTGGACGGCGGCGGCGAGCGAGATGGACAGCGGATCCTCCATGGCTGTCACTATAGCGGCATGTGCGTTTACTATCGTGGCATGCAGGACACCATGCTGATCAGATCCGCCACCGAGCTGGACGCCGAGGCGTGCGCCGCGATCTACGCGCCGTACGTCACCGACACCGCGATCACGTTCGAGATCGAGCCGCCCACTCCGGCCGAACTGGTGGAGCGGATCGCGCGGGCCCAGGAGACCCATGCCTGGCTGGTGCTCGAATCGGACGGGCGCGTGGTCGGGTACGCGTACGGGACGCCGATGAAGCCGCGCGCGGCGTACCGGTGGTCCTGCGAGGTGAGCATCTACCTGGAACTCGGCCGCCGGCGGACCGGTGGCGGACGGGCCTTGTACGAGGCACTGTTCGAGCGGCTCACCGAGCGGGGCTACCGGACTGCGGTGGCAGGGATGACGCTGCCGAACGACGCAAGCCTGGGATTGCACGCGGCTCTCGGCTTCGAGCCGATCGGCACCTACCGGAACATCGGCTGGAAGCGGAACGCGTGGCACGACGTGACCTGGGCACAGCGCACCTTGGCGACCTCGCCCAACCCGCCATCAGAACCCAGCTGATCGCGTTCTGGTGAGTGCAGCGATCTCTCCCGCCGCCGTCGGGTACCGCGCCTGCAGCTCCGCGTGCTGCCCGAGCGTGAACATCTCCCACTCGAACGGCGGCGCCGTCGTGGTGCCGACCAGCGTCCACTCCCCCGCGGATCGAGAGCCCTGCCAGGTCCCGGCCGGGACGACGAGCTGGGGACGCTGCCCGGCCGCCAGGTCCGAGCCGAGCACCGGGCGCTCGACCGTCCCGTCCGGGTGCAGCAGCAGCATCTGCAGCGGCGCGCCGGCGTAGTGGTGGTACGTCTCGGCGGCGGTGAGCACGTGCAGCGCCGAGAAGTCGGCGTCCGCGAGCAGGTAGTAGATGGCCGACGAGTGGGCGTCGGCGTACATGCGCCGGAACAGCCCGCCCTCGTCCGGCAGCGGTTCCAGGCCGAGCTGATCGGCGACCTCCCTCGCGCTCACCATCCCGGAACCGCCGCCATGCCCGCGTCGACGACGAGATCGTGGCCGGTGACGCAGCGCGCCATCGGCGAGGCGAGGAACACGCACGCGTCGCCGACCGCCTCGGGCACGATCAGCTCGGCGAGCGGAGCGCCGCCCTGCCAGCGCGCCACCCCGTCGGGCCACTCGTCGGCGATGCCGGGCCGCGCGACCAGCCCCGGCGAGACGCTGTTGACGCGGATCCGCGGCCCGTACTCGACGGCGGCGGCCCGCGCCAGCATCACGGTGGCAGCCTTCGCGGCGGCGTAGTGGACGTGGCCGCGGGCCGGTCGGGTGCCCTCGATGGACGCGACGAGCGTGATCGAGCCGCCGTCGGACAGCACGGGCGCGGCGGCCTGGAGGGTGGCGAACGGGCCGGTCGCGTCGGCGTCGAGCACGGCCCGCCACGCCGCGACGGTCATGCCTGCCAGGTCCGCGACGGGCTGGACCCCGGCCGCCGCGACCACGGCATCGAGGCCACCGAGGCGGTCGCGACAGCCCGCGACGAGCTCGACGCAGGCATCGGGATCGGTGACATCGCCCGCCAGCGCCACCGCGCGACCTCCACCCGCCTCGATCTCCGCGACGAGCGCGGCGGCCCGGTCGGCGCCCGCCCCGTAGCCCACCCCGACCGCGGCACCGGCAGCGGCGAAGCGGCGCGCGATCCCACCACCCACCCCGCCGGACGCGCCCGTCACCAGCACCACGGTGCCCGCAAGATCAGGCAGTTGGGGATCAAGCACCCGGCCAGTCTGCCGGGCCGCGCTCGTGGAGAGCTCGGCCCACCGCCGCCCGTGCGTTGATGACGGGCAGATGGTGGCTCCCCAAGATCCAACAACAGCCATCTGCCCGTGATCAACACACGGTCCCGGCGCCTCGCCGCCCGCGCGCCCGCCCGTCGCACGGCCCGGCTACCCGAGCCTCACCAGCGGCCCGGCGCCGGCACCTGGACGACGGGGTCGGGTGTCGGGACGCCCCGGAACTCCCGCAGCATCGCCACGCAGCCTTCGGCGTCGATGGCTTTCTCGGGGCTGTCGATGCCGCAGTGCGAGAAGGCCGTGCCTGCCACCCAGGTGGCGATGCCCGGGTCGGTGATCGCCGCCGTGCGGACGGCGCCGGGGAGCTTCGGGCCGGGGCGCTGGAAGTCGCCGAACAGCACCGCGGTGGTGCCGGCCGCGCCGACCGCCAGCAGCGCCTCGGCGAGCGGGACGGCGGCGGCACCCTCGACGAGCACGACGTCGAAGCGACGGGCCGGCAGGGTGGCTGCGGCAGCAACGGTGGTCGCGACGACGAGGGCTTCGGCCACGATGTCCGCGCGCGCGGCGGCCCGTCGTTGCGCCGACCGCACGCCGAGCGCGTGGTGTTCGGCGCCGAGCCTGCCGCGCGCGGCGGTCGAGGTGGGGCGGCGCCGGCGCAGCCGCAGCAACCGCTCGTAGCGGGCCGGAAGTCCCTCGCTGACGGCCCTGGCGACCAGCTCGCGGTCGTCGTCGGTCGCTTCCCCGCGGGTGCGGGCCGCTTCGGCGCGCGCGCTCAGCTCCTCGGCGTAGACCTCGGCGCGGACGAGCTGGGTCGCGGCGGCCAGCACGTCGGCGTGCGCGTCGACCAGGCGTGCGTCCACCGATGCCAGATCGGCCGCGGTGACCCGGCCGGCGACGGCACGCGTCTGCAACAGGTCCCACTGCACGGCACTGCGTCGCGGACCGGCCTCGCGCTCGGCCCTGGCGAGATCGCGGTCGGCGGTGCGGGCCTCGCGGGCGCGGCGCCTGCGGTCCATCCAGCTGTCCGCGCCCCGCCACGCCCAGTGGCGCGCCACGGCCTGCTCGGTGCGGTGCCGGCGCAGGTCGCGGTCGAGCAGGCGCAGCTCCTCCTCGAGCACGTCGATGCGGGCCAGTGCCGCACGCGCGTCGGCGAGCTCGTCGCGTTCGCGCAGGATCGCGGCCCGGGCCGCGATCGCGAGGCTGTGCCGCGTGGCCGCCGTGCGCATCACGGCCACCGCGGCGCGGCGACGTGGTTCCAGCTCGGCGGTCTCCTCGGCGGCCGCGACCCGGCGGGCGGCGCGCTGGTAGGTGTCGTCGTCGTAGCCGGCGAGCTCGGCGGCGAGCGCGGCGATCTCGGGGTCCTGCCCGGCGAACGTGGCGAGCTGGTGGCCGACGACGGCGCGCCGGCGATCGTCGGTGGCGGTCTCGCGAGCGGCGAGCCGGTCGAGCGAGGTGTCGGGGTCGACGGTCACCGCGGCCGGGCCGACCCGCACGACCTCGCCCGGTTCGGGTTCGAGGCCGGCCACGACGGCCGCGAGGGTGGCGTCGACGCCGGAGTCGGTGGCCCCCAGCAGGAGCACCCGCCGCCCGGCCCGCGCGAGATCGGCCGCCGCTCTGGCGACGACCGCCGTGGTGCGCGGCCCGGCCGGCCCCCAGACCAGTCGGACCCCCGGTGCGCGGCACGCGCGGTAGGCGTCGGCCTGCTCACCGGACAATCCGACGGGGTGCGGGATCGTCGGATCGGGCCGGCCGGCGAGCTCCTGCCGGGCCAGCGCGGTGGCGAGCGGTGCCGCGTTCGCATGCACGAGCCCGCTCAGCAGCGCATCCACCGGGCGGGTGACGTCGGCCCACACGCTGCGTACGTCCGCGGGCAGCCCGGGCGGCTCCCGGAACAGCAGATCACCGCGCGCGTCGCGGCGCACCTCGTCGACGAGGAAGGCGCCGGGTCGGTCGGGCCCCTCGGGCCCGGCGATCCACCACTCACCAGCGACGACACCGGGATCGGCCAGCTCCAACCAGCCGTTGTCACGAGCCGGACCGGCCTCGCCGAGGCAGGTCCAGCGGCCTGTCACCGCCGGTCCCGCGGGACAGGCGACGATCCAACGTTGCACCGCAGCGACCGCTCCGGCCGTCCATTCGGCAGGCATCTGGCTCCCCCGAGAAGTCCACCCGCACCCCGATCGAAGTAAACCAGGAATGACCACCCGATCACAGAACGCATCCATCGATCGGATTGCGCAAGCCCTCGATGGGGTGGACGTCACCACCCGAGCGGCTCCGCGTAACACTCCGGAAACCACCGTGCAGCTCCGCGTGCTTAGGTTCCATCGGCGGCTCGGAGTCCGCACCGTCCGTACCCGAAGGTGATCAGGAGCTCGGCCATGCAGCTGTCCCGCGCGTCGTACCCCAGCAGACGCGACTTCCTCCGCATCGGCGGCCTCGGCGCCGTCGGTCTCGCTGCCGTCGCCTGCGGCGGTGGGACGACCCCGGCCGCCGGCCCGACGGGCGCGGCAGCGGCCGGACAGCTCGGCGAGGTGTCCGTCCAGCTCTCGTGGATCAAGAACATCGAGTTCGCCGGCGAATTCTTCGCCGATTCCAAGGGCTACTACAAGGACGCCGGCCTCCCCAAGGTCGATCTCGTCTCCGGCCCCGTCGCCAGCGCCGAGGCGCTCGTCGTGGCGAAGAACATCACCGTCGGTCTCTCCGCGCCGGACGCGACCTCCCGGTTCATCACCGAGCAGGGCGCTCCGCTCAAGACGATCGGCGCCACGTTCCAGAAGAACCCGTTCTGCATCCTCTCGCTGGCCGAGGGCAAGCCGATCCGCACCCCCGCCGACCTGGCCGGGAAGACGATCGGCATCCAGGCCGGCACCAACCAGTCGATCTTCGCCGGCATGCTGAAGGCCAACGGCATCGATCCCGCCTCGCTCAACCAGGTCGTCGTCCAGTACGACCCCGCGCCGTTGACCGAGAAGAAGGTCGACGGCTTCATGGCCTACCTCACCAACGAGCCGTTCCTGGTCAAGGCCAAGGGCTTCACACCGGTGACGCTGTCCTTCGCCGACAACGGTCTGCCGTTCGTGTCGGAGACGTTCGTCGTCCTCCAGGAGACGATCGACACCCAGCGCGACACCCTGAAGGCGTTCCTGAAGGCCGAGATCCGCGGCTGGACCGACGCGATCAAGGACCCGGCCGGTGGGGCGAAGCTCGCCGTCGAGACCTACGGCAAGGACCAGAACCTCGAGCTCGCCACGCAGATCGAGCAGCTCCAGGCGCAGAACTCGCTGCTCGTCGTCTCCGACGACACGAAGGCCAACGGTCTGTTCACCCTCACCGATGCGCTGCAGGACAAGGTGATCGCGGCGCTGGCGAACATCGGGATCACGATCGCCAAGGACGAGCTCTTCGATCTCTCGCTGCTCTCCGAGGTGTACGCGGAGAACCCGGGTCTGAAAGCCTGATCGGCATGACGAGAGCCGCCGCGACCGGCATCGACATCCACGGTCTCACCAAGCAGTTCACCCTGGGTCGCCGCACCGTCGACGCGCTGGCCGCCGTCGATCTCGGGACCGAGCGCAACTCGTTCCTGTCGTTGATCGGCCCGTCCGGTTGCGGCAAGTCGACCGTGCTCCGCATCCTCGCCGGGCTGGAGGAGCCCACGGCGGGCACCGCCGTGATCAACGGGCGGCCGGTGCAGGAGATCCAGCGCGACCACGAGCTGGGCATCGCCTTCCAGGAGGCAGCCCTGCTGCCGTGGCGCACGGTGGCCGGCAACATCCGGCTACCGCTGGAGGTCGCCGGCATCACGCCCGAGCCCGGGCTGATCGACGGCCTGATCGAGCTGGTCGGGCTGTCCGGGTTCGAGAAGGCGAAGCCCGCGCAGCTGTCCGGCGGCATGCGCCAGCGCGTGGCGATCGCGCGGTGCCTGTCCGTGCAGCCCACCGTGATGCTGCTCGACGAGCCTTTCGGAGCGCTCGACGACATGACCCGTCAGCGGCTCAACGGCGAGCTGCTGCGCATCTGGACCGAGCGCCCGGCCACCACGCTGATGGTCACCCACGGCATCTCCGAGGCGGTGTTCCTCTCCGACGTGGTGGCCGTGATGAGCCCCCGTCCCGGTCGGATCGTCGAGGTCGTCCCGATCGACCTGCCCCGACCGCGCACCCCGGACCTGATGCGCACCCCCGAGTTCCACGCCCACGTCGACCGCCTCTCCGAGCTGCTGTTCGGACGAGTGGGCGAGCTGGCCTGATGAGCGAGCCGTCGGCGAGCTGCGGAGGAGGCGCGCAGCGCGAGGAACGAGCGCGAGCACCGGAGGAGCAGCTCGCCGACTCAAAGGGCTCGCGGAGATCCGAGCGGAGCGAGGCATGGCGCTGAACTCACGGCTTGGTGGCCTGGTCGGCGTCGTCGCGCTGCTCGCGCTGTGGTGGCTCGCCTCCGTGCTGCTGTTCCGCAGCAGCGGCGTCATCCCGACGCCGCCGTCGGTGTTCGGCAAGCTGCTGGACGGGCCGCTGTGGGCGAGCACGCTGCGCAACACCACAGCGACCGTGACCTCGGCGGCGCAGGGCTACCTGTGGGGCAACCTCGCAGCGATCGCGCTGTCGGTGGCCGTCCTGCTGCTGCCGCGGCTGGAGGCGCTGGCCAACCAGATCGCGATCGTCAC
Organism: uncultured Actinomycetota bacterium; assembly: GCA_963727745.1. Lineage (GTDB taxonomy): Bacteria > Actinomycetota > Actinomycetes > Mycobacteriales > Pseudonocardiaceae > Pseudonocardia. The sequence goes on along the minus strand of CAVSHL010000011.1, from coordinate 1,198,843 downwards.
CTACTGCATCCCCCTGGTCGCGATCGGGCCGGTGCTGGTGATCGTGGCCGGGCGCGGCTCGTCCGGGGCGTCGGTGGCGCTGGCCGCGATGAGCTGCTTCTTCACCACTGTCGTCGGCTGCCTGGTCGGGCTGCGGGCGGCGCCGCGCGCGAGCGTCGATCTCGTCCGGGCATACGGGGGCACCGGATGGACGGTGCTGCGCAAGGTGCGGGTGGTGGCGGCGCTGCCGAGCCTGCTCGCGGCCCTGCGCATCGCCGCGCCGGCCGCGTTCCTCGGCGCGATCCTGGCCGAGTACCTCGGCAGCGGTGGCAGCTCGACGCTCGGCAAGGCGTTGATCGCCGCGCAGGCCCAGGCCGACGCGCCGCTGCTGTGGTACCTGGCGCTGGTCAGTGCCGTGGTGTCGGGCGTCTGGTACCTGCTGGTCGGGCTGGTGGCGCGGCTCGTGACACCGTGGGCCGCCGGCACGACCGCGACGGTCGGAGGTGCCGCATGACTGCCGCGCTCGACACCGCCGCGCCGGAGTCCGTCGCGGGCTCGGTCCTGCGTCGCGCGGGTCGCGCGCTGGTGACGATCGTCGTGGCCGTCGTGGTGCTCGCCCTGCTGTGGACGGCGCTGCTGACCGTCTTCCGCATCTCGACGTTCGTCGGCAAGTCACCGTGGGACGTGTGGCAGTACCTGTTCACCGAGAAGCCCCCGCGCGGTGTGCGCCCGGCGTCGCTCACGGCCGAGGCAGCGCGGTCGGCGTCGTTCGGTGCGCTGGGCACGACGCTGGTCAACGCGGCCATCGGGTTCGTCTCGGGCATGGTCGCGGCCACCGCGATCGCGATCGCGATGGTGTCGTGGCGGCCGTTCGAGTTCGCGTTCCTGCCGATCGCGATCGTGCTGCGCTCGGTGCCCCTGGTGGCGATGGCCCCGTTGCTGCTGCTGATCTTCGGGCAGGGCAGCCTGTCGATCGCGGTGATCGCCGGCGTCGTGGTGCTCTTCCCGGCACTGGTGAACATCGTGCTCGGGCTCTCCGGGGCGCCGCAGCAGGCCATCGACGTCGTGCGCGTCAACGGTGGCTCCGCCGCCCGGGTCATGACCACCGTGCGGATCCCGGCCGCGCTGCCGCAGTTCCTCGCGTCGGCGCGGATCTCGGTGCCCGGCGCGATCGTGGGGAGCATGCTCGCCGAGTGGCTCGTCGGGTTCGAGGGCATGGGCGGGGTGCTGTCGAACTACAACGGCACCGGCAACTACGGCGGCGTGTGGACGATCGTGGCGCTGGCCGTGGTCGTCTCGATCGTGCTCTACGAGGTGATGACGATCGTGGAGGCTGTGCTGCTGGCCCGCTGGGGACCGGAGGCGGGGATCAGCCGCTGACCCGTTGCTCGCCGGCCACGCCCGGCACCGCCTCCGCCCAGCGCTTCGACCAGCTGTTGAGCGGCGCGATGGTCTCGCCGATCTCGCCGCCGATCGCGGTGAGCCCGTAGGCGTCGTCGGCGCCCTTGGCCACCAGGCCGGCGGCCTCGAGCTCGCGGAGCCGCCGGTACAGCACCGACGACGACAGGCCGGCGCACCGCGCGAGGATCGCCCGAGCGCCCAACGGGCCTTCTTGCAGCTCCCACAGCAGCCGCAGTGACCATCGCCTGCCCAGCAGGTCGAGGGCCGCCATGAGCGGCCGTCCGGTCGTCGAGCCCCGCACCACGAGTGACCACCCCGTTTCCTTTTCAGGAACGTAGCACGCGCTCGCGGTGCGCTTCCTGCACCTGCCTGGCGCTGCGCAGGAAGTCGATGATCAGCGTCAGATCGGCGTCGGTGTAGCGCGCCAGGTTCTTCTGACCCTCGGTGACCAGCGGCAGGTAGATCTCCAACGCGCGCGCGACGATCTGCTCGGTCGGCGAGATGACGACCTTGCGCCGGTCGTCGGGATCCCGCACGCGGGTCACGTAGCCCATGCGCTCGAGCCGGTCGAGCATCGTCGTGACGCTGCCGGCCGTCAGGCCCAGCCGCGACGCGAGCACGCCGGGGGTGGTCGGGCCGATGTCGTAGACGAGCAGGCCGAGGCAACGCAGGTCGGTGCGGTTGACCTTCAGGAGCCGGGCGGCCGCATCGTCGAACGCGTCGTTCGACTCCTGGTAGGCCGCCACCTCGACCCCCAGGCTCTCGGTCAGCCGGGCCCGGTCCGCACTCACCACCGGATCATGGCAGGTGTCGTGGCAGAACTCAGCGCGCCACCGTGGCTGCCACCGGCCGGATCGGCTCGTCGAAGTCGATGTGGTGGCCCTGCACCCACGCCATCGAGGCGCCGCCGTCCTTCGCCGCCTTCGCGAAAGCGAGCGGCAGGATCAGGTCCCGCACGACCCGTCCGACCCGACCGGGTGCCTTCTGGTTGGCCCCGCGGGCACCGAACGCGACGATGCGTTCCACCCGCTCGCGGCGCAGCGAGTCGAAGGTGGCGAACGCGGTCGCGGCGTCCGGGCAGTCGCGCAGGCACTTCGCGAGGATGACGGCGTCCTCCAGGGCCATGGAGGCACCCTGTCCTGCCGACGGCGCCGTGGCGTGGGCCGCGTCGCCGATGATGATCATGTTCGAGGTGTACCAGCGCTGCACGGACGGCATGTCGTAGGTGGCCCAGCCGATCATCGGGCCCGGCGCCGCGTCGATGATGTCGTGCGCCGGACCGACGTCGCCGTCCATCAGCTCGTGCAGGCGCGCCCGCCACTGCGCGTCGGACATCCCGGAGAGCTCCCCGCGCCGCGGCTCGGTGGCCATCGGCGGGTTCGCGAACCACACGGTGCCGCCGTCCGGGGTCGGCATCCAGGCGAAGAAGCACCTCGTGCCGAACTGCATGCGGAACTGCTTGGGCGGCACGTCGACGGTGAAGTCCGGGACGTAGCCGCCGATGTTGAGCACCGGCACGTACCGCGGCGCGGGCGCATCCGGGTCGATGAGCCGGCGAACGGCGGAGTGCATGCCGTCGCAGCCGACCAGGAGATCACCGGTCGCCGTCGTGCCGTCGGCGAAGCGGGCCTCGACACCCCCACCGGGAAGCGACGTCGCGTCGACGAGCTGCTTGCCGTAGCGCACCTCCGCGCCGCGCCGGCGCGCCTGCTCCCCGAGCTGCGCGTAGAGCTCCGCTCGGCGCACCATCTGCGAGACCCGGCCGTCAGCCCGTGGGCCGGCCAGCGGGATCACGCCCAGCTCGCGACCCCGACCGTTGACGAAGCCGATCGTCTCGACGTCGTAGCCGCGCGCCTCCAACGGGCCGGCCGCGTCGATCGCGGCGAGCGCGTCCATCCCGTTCGCCTGGAAGGTCAGCCACGATCCCTGCTCGGGGGCGCCCTCCTCATCCCGCTCGAAGACCGTCGCCTCGATGCCGACGCGCTGCAGCGCCATGGCCAGGACCGGACCGGCGACCCCGCCGCCGGCAACGAGTACGTGAGTCATAGTTTGAGTGTCATATATCTTGACTATCAAAGCAACTGTCGTAAATCGGTTGGACGGCCACGATTGTCTGGGCCCATGGACCTCCCCCGGCACTTCGTCGAACGCGAGCGCCACCACCGCATCCACGACCCGTTCGACGCGACCAAGCTGGCGACGCTCGGAGCTGCACTCCGGCTGCCCGCCGGCGCCACCGTGCTCGACCTGGCCTGCGGCAGCGGCGAGATGCTCTGCACCTGGGCCCGCGACCACGAGATCCGAGGCGCCGGCGTGGACCTCAGCTCGGCGTTCGTCGCGTCGGCCCAGGAACGGGCCGCCGAGCTGGGGGTGGCCGGGGCCGTGCGGTTCGTCCAGGGCGACGCCGCCGGGTACGTCGCCGACGAGCCCGTCGACGTCGCGTCCTGCCTGGGAGCCACCTGGATCGGCGGCGGCATGGAGGGCACGGTCGCGCTGCTGCGGCGCAGCGCGCGGCCCGGCGGCATACTGCTGGTCGGCGAGCCGTACTGGCGGCGCACCCCCGACGACGAGGTCGTCGCGAGCTTCGGGGTGGCGCGGGACGAGTGGTCGGACCTGCCCGGGCTCGTCACCCGGTTCCGCGAGCTCGGCTGTGACCTCGTGGAGATGGTGCTGGCCGACCCGGACTCGTGGGACCGCTACGTGGCGGCGCAGTGGCTGACGATCCGCCGGTTCGTCGACACCCACCCCGACGACGAGCTGGCCGCGCAGTTCCGCGAGGAACTGGCCACCGCACCGCTGCACCACGTCCGGTACCAGCGCGAGTACCTGGGCTGGGGCGTGTTCGTGCTGATGGATCGCGGGTAGCCGCTACCGGAGGTCCTTCTCGAAGAAGTGCTGGGAGTAGGGGTCGTCGTGGAACCGCGGCACCTCGCGGTAGCCCAGCCGCCGGTACATCGCGATGGCCTCGGTGAGGCCCGCGTTCGTGTCGAGGCGCAGCCGATCGGCGCCGTGCGCACGGGCACTGCGTTCCAGTTCCGCCATCAGCCGGGTCGCGAGGCCGAGGCCGCGCGCGGACGGCGCCACCCAGACCCGCTTCACCAGCGGCGGCTCCCCGTCGATGAAGGCGAGGCCACCGCATCCGACGGTCTCCTCACCCAGCACGGCCACGAGGAACATCCCGGCCGGCGGGGTCAGCCGATCCGCGTCGCCCGGCGGCTGCGCGAACCCGCCGTCGAAGCGCTCGTCGAGTTCCTGCGTGTAGGCCGTGAGCGCGGCATCGGCACGGGGATCGCGCGGATCGCACTCCTCGATCCGCACGGCGGCGGCGGTGAGCAGCCGGTCGACCTCGGCCATGGCCGCGACGAGCCGGGCCCGGCGACCGTCGTCGAGCGGTTGGAGCATGTCGCCCGCGAGCGAGTCGGAGAGCCGATCGAGCTCGGCGCGCTCCGCCGCCCCCGCGCCGGTCAGCCGCACCGTGCGCGCACGGCCGTCGGCGCCGTCGCGAACGACGGTGACGAGCTCGGCGTCCTCCAGCCCGCGCAGCAGGCGGGAGAGGTAGCCGGAGTCGAGGCCGAGCCGGTCGCGCAGCTCGCGCACCGCGGCCCCGCCCGGGCCGATCTCCCAGAGCAGCCGGGACTGCCCCAGCGACCGGCCGCGGGCGAGGTAGGCGTCGTCGAGGGCGCCGACCTGCTGCGTGACGGTGCGGTTGAACCTCCGGACGACAGCGATCTCCGATTCTCTGACCACGGTCAGAGAATATCGCCTACTTGTGGTCGTCGCGCCAGGCGATCCAGTCCTTGAGCAGGCCCAGGTCGTAGGCCGGGCCGCCCTTGCCGACCGTGAACAGCGTGGCTCCCGCGTCGAGCAGGCCCTGACCGACCTCGTCGGGCGACTTCTGGACACCGACGGACCGCTCGATCTCCGCCGGATCCCGTCCGACGTCGGCGCAGTGCTGGTCGAGCACCGCGGTCTTGTGCTTGAGCGTCTCCACGTCGCCGAACCCGTGCCAGATCTGGGCGTACTCGGCGGTGTAGCGGAGCGTCTTCTTCTCGCCGCCACCGCCGATGAGGATCGGGATGTCGCGGGTCGGGGCCGGGTTGCCCTTGCCCCAGCGCTCCTTGATGCGCGGCAGCGCCTGCGCGAGGTCGGCCAGCCGCGAACCTGCGGTGCCGAAGTCGTAGCCGAACTCGTCGTAGTCGCGCTGGAACCAGCCGGCGCCGATGCCGAGGATCAGGCGCCCGTCGGACATGTGGTCGACGGTGCGGGCCATGTCGGCCAGCAGCTCGGGGTTGCGGTAGCTGTTGCAGCTGACCAGCGCACCGATCTCGACGCGACTGGTGGCCTCGGCCCAGGCACCGAGCATCGTCCAGCACTCGAAGTGCTTGCCGTCGGCATCACCGTAGAGCGGGTAGAAGTGGTCCCAGTTGAAGATGATGTCGACGCCGGCCTCCTCGGCTGAGGCGACGGTGCGACGGATGTCCGCGTAGTCGGCGTGCTGGGGCTGGAGCTGGAGCCCGATGCGGATGGGATGCGTCATGCCTGGATCGTTTCACTGCAGCGCCGGGCCCGCGCGCCGAGATCACCCGCCGGCGGCGACGGGCGCCAGCACCCTCGTGGCGGCGCGCAGCAGCGCGGTGGGCTGGTTGGTGAGGCCGACCGCGCCGAGCCGGGTCGCCTCCTGCACCCGGTCCGGGCTGGCCTGCGCGACGTAGAACAGGCAGGGCACCTGGTGCCCGGCCGCGCGGGTGGCCTCCAGCAACCCGAAGCCGGCGTTCTGGTCGGTACCGATCTGCAGGTCGGCCACCAGCATGTCGAACGGGCGCGACGCCATCGTCGACAGCGCCTCCTCGGTGCTGGTCCGCACCACCACCGACACGCCCAGCGCGCCGAGCATGGCGTGCTCGTAGCGGGTGCGGTCCGGGCGGTCGTCGACCCACAGCACGGCCCGCCCGAGCATGCCGCCACCGCGCGTGGCCTCCTCGGCGGCGGCGCGCGACTCCCGCACCACCCGCGCAGCCTCCTCCGGGGTGGTGCCGGCGTCCCGCGCAACGGTCGCGGCGACGATCGCCGCCTCCGCCTCGGTGGTGAGCGTCGCGGCGAGACCGGCCGACCCGGTGGCCGCGCCGTCCCGGCTCCCGGCGATCAGCCGCTCCAGCGGCCTGCGCAACGCGAAGAACGCGACGAGCACGACCAGCGGCCACACGAGGGTGCCGACCAGTCCGCCGATCGCGTCGATCACGGACGCCGTGGGGTCCGGTGCCATGTGCCACTCCTCGTACCGTTGTCGTCACCCAGCGAAACGACGAGGGAGGCCTTCAGGTCACCCCGCATCACCACCGCCGCCCAACTTCCGGGACCCGACGGAACCTGGACCGCATACCAGCACGGCACCGACATCCCCGCCCGACGATCCGCGAGGAGACCACCATGACCGTCCTCGTCAGCTTCTCCACCTCGCTCGACGGCTACATCGCCCGCCCCGACGGCACCGTCGGCCCGCTGTTCGACTGGTACGGCAACGGCGACGTCGACGTACCGCTGCCCGGCTACGGGCTGACGTTCCACATGTCGCAGGCCAGCGCCGACTACTGGCGCAGCTACGCACCGACCGAGGACGGCCTGCCGGGTGCGTTCGTCTGCGGCCGCGGCATCTTCGACTTCACCAGCGGCTGGGGCGGGCGCCCGCCGGGCGGCGTACCCACCTTCGTGGTCACCCACCGGCCGCCGCCGCAGGACTGGCCACCGATCGCGGACGGCGTGCCGTACACGTTCGTGCACGACGGCGTCGAGTCCGCGATCGCGCAGGCGCAGACCGCAGCGCGCGGCGGCGACGTGAGCATCTCCGGCGCGAACGTCGCGCAGCAGGCCATCAACGCCGGGCTCGTCGACCAGGTGCGCATCGACCTGGTGCCGGTGTTCCTCGGCGACGGCGTGCGCTACTTCGACGGGATGGACCCGGCGATCACGCTGGAGGGCCCCGTGGAGGTGGTGCCGGGCAACCGGGTGCTGCACCTGCACTACCGGATCAAGCGCTGACGGCTGAGCCGCCGCCTAATCGCCGTCGGAGACAGTGTGTACAGCGGCCTCCTCGGCCGACGCAGCACCACCCGAGAACCCCTCGTCACGGGCGAAGAGCTCGTCGTCGTCGACGAACGCGCCGCCGGTGGCGACGAGCCGGCCGGAACGCTCCTCGCCGGTCTCGTCGTCGTCGATCAGCTCGCCATCGCTGTCGGACGAGTCGCCGAGGCCGTCGCCGTCCTCGTCGTCGTTCTCGTCGGGCAGTTCCCTGGACAGCCGCGCGTCCAGCGACTCGCCGTCGTGCTCCTCGCGGGCGGTGGTGCCCCAGTCCTCGCTCGCGTAGGGCCGCTCGGGCGGCGACCAGCCCTCATCGAGCGGGTCGACACCGCGGTCGACGAGCGTGTCCTCCGGATCGAGCTGCGCGAACTGGTCGAGGTCGTCGCCTTCGTCGGGATCGCTCATGCGCGGCACTGTATCCGCGCTGTCGACACCGGGCAGGTCGCCATGGCAGGACGGCTCAGCGGCCCGCCGCGAGGCGGTACACCGCCCACGCCGCCACCACGACCACGGCGCAGATCGCCAGGGTGGCCAGCGCGACCGGCCAGGCGAGCCGGCGGACCGCGATCCGCCGCACGGCGAGCACGAGCCCGCCGAAGCCACCCACCACGGCCAGCGCCAGCCCGGCGATGACAGCGGTCCGGGTGGCGTCGCCGTTGCACTGCGGCGCGACGCACTCGCCGAACGCCAGCAGGAACACCCCGCCCAGCACCGCCATCGCGACGACGGCGGCGACCACGACGAGGAGCATCGCCGTCACCACCGCGTCGGAGGTGCGGATCCCGGCCGGCTCGACCGCGGGGACGGGGTCGGTGTCGGGTGCCGGATCAGGCGACATTGACCCCGTAGTCACGGGCGATCCCGGCCAGCCCGGAGGCGTAGCCCTGACCGACCGCGCGGAACTTCCAGTCGCTGCCGTGCCGGTAGACCTCGCCGAAGACCATGGCGGTCTCGGTGGAGGCGTCCTCGGAGAGGTCGAAGCGGGCGATCTCGGCGTTGTCGGTCTCGTTGACGATGCGGATGTAGGCGTTCTGCACCTGGCCGAAGTTCTGCGAGCGGGCGTCGGCGTCGTAGATGCTGACCGGGAACACGATCTTGGTGACGTTCGGCGCCATGCCCTGCAGGTTGACCTTGATGAGCTCGTCGTCGCCCTCGCCCTCGCCGGTGAGGTTGTCGCCGGTGTGCTCGACGCTGCCGTCGGGGCTGGTCAGGTTGTTGAAGAAGACGAAGTGGCCGTCGGAGAGCACCTTCCCGCTGTCCCCGAGCATGATCGCCGAGGCGTCGAGGTCGTAGTCGGCGCCCGTGGTGGTGCGGACGTCCCACCCCAGTCCCACGAGGATGTTGGTGAGTCCAGGGGCCTCCTTGCTGAGGCTGACGTTCCCGCCCTTGACGAGGGTGACGCTCACGGGCTGATTCCCCCTTCGATGTCGCCGATCTGCCTTCACGGCCACCCTATCGGTGGCCGTGACGAGAGACTCACCAGAACCTTCTTCGGACAGTGTCCAGACAAGCTAGTATGGACATTGTCCAGAGAAAGGGAGAGTGACATGACCACCACCGTCCCGACCACTGTCGGTATCGACCTGCAGGACACCCTCGTGGAGCTCACGGACCTGCACCTGCAGGCCAAGCAGCTGCACTGGAACGTCGCCGGCCGGCACTTCCGCACCGTGCACGAGCAGCTCGACGAGCTGACCGCGCTGGTCCGCGACGCCGCCGACACCGTCGCCGAGCGCAGCGTCACGATCGGCTACGCGCCCGACGCGCGCGCCATCACCGTCGCGAAGGACAGCCCGCTGCCCGACGCGCCCGACGCCAAGGTGAGCGACGCCGGCGCCGTGGACCACGTGGTCGCGCTGCTCACCGTCGTCACCGGCCGGCTGCGCGAGCGGATCACCCGCATCGCCGATCTCGACCCGATCAGCCAGGATCTGCTCATCGGTGTGGCGGCGGACCTGGAGAAGCAGCGGTGGATGTTCAGCGCCCAACAGGGCTGACGGCGGAAGCAGCCCCGGAGACGAGGCTGCGCGAGCACGGCCTGCGGGCCACCCGCCCGCGGGTCGCGGTGCTCACCGCGCTGACGGATCTGGGCGCGCACCGCTCCGCCGAGGAGGTGCGCGCCCGGATCGCCGAGACCGCCGAGCCGCTGCCCCGCTCCAGCATCTACGGGATACTCGAGGCGCTGGTCGGGGCGGGTCTCGTGATGACGGCCGACGCCGGCCCCGGCGTCGTCCTCTACGAGCTCGGCGACCGCTGGCACCACCACTTCGTCTGCCGGATCTGCCACGGCGTCACCGACGTGGAGTGCGTGACCGGCGCCAAGCCGTGCCTGACCCCGGGCACCAACGTGGGCAGCGTGGACGAGGCGCAGGTGATCTTCCGCGGCGTCTGCACCGCCTGCGCTTCAGCCGCGCGGGCGTAGCCGCACCATCGGCAGCTCCGGCGCCGGCAGCGGCCGCGCCGGATGGTCGACGGTGCCGAACCGCCCGTGCGGGTCGCCACCGTCGATCACCTCGGCCTGCCACTGGTGCCGGAACCCGGCGATCTCCTCGTGGCTGCGCCCGACGAAGTTCCACCACATGACGATCTGCTCGCCCAGCGGTGCCCCGCCGATGAGCAGCGCCCGCACGGGAGTGCCCGCGGTGATCGTCAGCTCGGTCGGCCCGGGCAGCACCACCCCGAGCTCGGACGGGGCCACCTGCCGGCCCGCCACGGTGGCCTCGCCCGACTCCACGAGCAGCCCGTGCTCGAACTCCGGATCGACCGGCACCCGCACCGTCGCGCCGGCCGGCACGTCCAGCTGCGCGCCCACCAGCGGGGAGAACGTGGTGACCGCGGCGCGCCGCCCGGCCAGCTCACCCACGAACACCCGCACCGTGGCGGCACCGATCTCGAACGGCTCCGGCTCGTCGTGCTCGAAGAACGGCGCCACGCCGCGGTGCGCATCCGGCAGCGCCAGCCACAGCTGCACCCCGTGCAGCGTGGCGGCCGCCCCGGTGGACGTCTCGGCGTGCGCGATCCCGGCGCCCGCCGTCATGAGGTTGACCTGCCCCGGCCGGATCAGCGCTCGCGCACCCGTCGAGTCGCGGTGCTCGAGCTCGCCGGCGTAGAGCCAGCTCACCGTCTGCAGACCGGTGTGCGGGTGCGCCGGCAGGTCCATGGCCGACGCCTGGGGCGTGGGACCGTAGGAGTCGGCGAAGCACCACGCGCCCACCAGTGACCGCGCGCGCTGGGGCAGGGTGCGGTGCACCGTGAGCCCCCGGGCCCCGCCCAGCGGCACCTCGCGGGCCTCCAGCAGCTCGATCCCGCCACGCGTCGTCGTCACCGTCCCATCGTAGGCGCGCCCGCCCCCACCCGACGTCGCTGCGCGTTCGTCCCGACGGCGTGATCCACCCCTTCGGGGAACCACCCGCACGCAGGGCGAACTGGCTGGTCACCGGATGCGAGCATCTATCCGGGGGCGGTCCGTGACGTGATTGCGTGCAGGCGCCCGCACAGTTACGGTGTCGATCTCTTTCCGACCGGTCCGGGCTGCGCCGACGCGTTCTGCGTCGACCGCGGCCGTGAGGGGTGTGCATCTGGATGGACTGGTCGTCGATCTTCCCGCTGGTCCATGCGGAGGGCTGGATCAAGCATCTGTCGGTGCCGATCTTCACCGGCGTGATCGGGTGGATCACGAACTGGACCGGCGTCCTGATGCTCTTCTACCCCGTGCAGTTCAAGGGGATCCGCATCCCGGGGATGAAGGTGCTCGCCCAATGGTTCCCGCGGAAGGTGCTCGAGGTCCCGATCGGACTGTCGCAGGGCAAGTTCGGCTGGCAGGGCATCATCCCGTCGCGCGCGGCGAAGATGGGCAGCATCGCCGTCGACAAGGGCCTCACCAAGCTCGGCACCCCCACCGAGTTCTACGAGCAGCTCGACCCCACCGCGATCGCCGAACACATCCTCAGGACCTCGCGCGCGGAGATCGACGGCGTCATCGACCGCCTGATGCGCACCTACTACCCGATGCTGTGGGCCAACGTGCCGCCGAGCGTGCGGACGGCCATCCACGCGCGGGTCGAGGCGCAGCTGCCGCGCATCATCTACGACCTCACCCGTGAGATCGGCGAGAACATCGACCAGCTCCTCGACGTGAAGCTGATGGTCATCGGCTACATGGAGGAGGACCCCACCCTCGCCAACATGATCTTCCAGGAGATGGGCAAGCGGGAGCTGCGGCTGATCATCCACTTCGGCTTCGTGTTCGGGTTCATCCTGGGCATCCCGCTGCTGTTCCTCACGCTGGCGGTCCCGCAGTGGTGGATCGTGCCGCTGTGCGGCGCGCTCATCGGCTACATCACCAACTGGCTGGCCATCGCCGTGATCTTCGAGCCGGTGCGACCGATCAAGCTCGGCTTCTACACAGTGCAGGGCCTGTTCATCAAACGGCAGAAGGAGGTGTCCGACGTCTGGGCGCGGATCATCTCCGAGCGGATCGTGTCGCTCAACAACATCGGCTACGAGCTGTTCAACGGCCCGCGCGGCGACCGCACCCGCAAGATGATCGAGAACCTGATGCGACCGGTCGTCGACCGCGCCGTCGGCGTCGCCCGCGTGCCGGTGAAGGCCGCGATCGGCCGCGAGGCCTACGACACGATGTCGCGCTACGCCGTCACCGAGGCCACCGAACTGGCCAGCGCGTCGTTCCTGGACAAGGACTTCAACGAGAAGCAGACCGCCCAGATCCGTAACCTGGTGGCGGAGAAGACCCGGTCGATGCCGCCGTCCGACTTCGCCGAGATGCTGCGCTCGGCGATCAAGGCCGACGAATGGCTGCTCATCCTGCACGGGGCGGCACTGGGCGTCATCGCCGGTTTCGCGCACCTGATCGTTTTCGGAGCCTGACATGAGTCGTGCCGACACGAACGGCCGCGTCGATCCTGCTGTCGATCCTGCTGTCGACGCCGCCATCGATGCTGCTGCCGCCGATCCCATCGTCGTCCGACCCGCCGGGCCGGCGCAGGTCAACGGCCATCGCGCAGCAGCGGTCCCGGCCCAGCCGGCGCGCCGTCGGGGCCTGCTCGGCCGGGCCGTCGGTGCCATCGGCGACACCATCGGCTCCACGATCGGCGGTCCGGTCGGCGAGGCGGTCAGCACGGTCATCGACCGCACGGTCGGCACCGCCGTCGACACGGCCGAGGCGACGGTCCCCGCACTGACCGGCGAGCTGATCAGCGCCCCGACGGTCGGCACCGTCGTGCGGGCCGTGCCCGACATCGTCAAGGTCGGCGGCGAGCTGCTGTGGCGCACCAACCGCTGGACGGTCAACGCGTCCCTGCACCTGGGCAGCGTCGTCGTGCAGGGCGCGATCTCCGGCCAGTCCCCGCACGTCCTGATCGACCAGCTCGGCACCGAGGCCAAGCACTCGCTGCGGGAGCTGCTCGGGGTGGCCGAGGAACCCGACCCGATGCCGAAGGAGTTGCGCGACCGCATCGTCCTGAACGGCGCAGGTCAACAGCCTGGGCTGCACATCAGCCTGCCCGACCGGATGCGCGCGCTGCTCGACGCGTCCTCGGACGTCACCTTCCCCGACACCGGGCACCCCGCCTACGTGCGCCTGCTGTCGGAGCTGGCCCCCGACGAGGCCCGGATCCTGCGGCTGTTCGCCGAGCGCGGCCCGCAGCCGTCGGTCGACGTGCGCACGAAGCGCCCGTTCGGGGTCGGCTCACAGCTGGTCGCGCCCGGCATCACGATGATCGGCCGGTACGCCGGCTGCGCGCACGTCGATCGCGTGCCGGCCTACCTCAACAACATGTTCCGGCTCGGGCTCGTCTGGTTCTCCCGCGAACCCATCCCCGACCAGTCCCTCTACGACGTGCTGGAGGCGCAGGAGGAGGTCGAGGCGGCCATGCGGAAGGCCGGCGGCGGCGTCACCGTGCGCCGCAGCATCGAGCTGACGGCCTTCGGCGCCAACCTGTGCGCGATGTGCGGGCTGCTCCCCGTCGACGAGAGCTCCGCCAGGGCCTCGAAGGACGAGACCACCCGGCAACTCCTGCCGCCCGACGCGCGTTCCTAGGCATCCGTTCCCCCGTTCGGCCTAGTATTCGTAACACTGCGATACCACCGACCGATGCAACCCTCGTACGTGCACATCGACCCGTCCCCCGTTCGGGACGGGCCTGAGTTCGCCGGGGGACGGGAATGGACGCTGTGCGGGTATGGCTCGACGATCCGCGCGGGCCCGCCGCCTTCCTCGTCGCCATCGCCGTGATCACCGTCGCCGCGCTGCTCATGCAGCGGACGCGCAGCCGCCAGCGACTCCGCGCGGTCGGCACGAGCGCGCAGCGGCCGTGGCCGGTCGCGGGCGCGCTGGTCGTGCCGGTGCCTGCCGGCGCCCCGGCCGTCGAGAGCGCACCGGCGACCACGACGGTCCTGCCCGTGTCACCCGTGCCCGCCCAACCCGTTCCAGCCCAGCGCAGCCCGGCCCCGGACGCTCCCGCGCCCGCCGACCCGAGCGCGCCGGTCGGCACGATCCTGCTGGTCGGCACGCCAGGAGGGCCCGTCATGGCCGCGCGGCCCGCGGAGCTGCTCGGAGTCGAGCCCGGTCTGCACGTGCGCGTCCGGCGCGCCGATCTCGACCCGCACGCACTCGTCGCCGCGCTGCCGGACGAGGCCGCCATCCTGCTCGACGACCTCACCGCCGCCCCCACCGACAGCTCGCGCAACATGCGGTTCCGCCGGGCCGTCGACGCCGCCCGTCCCGTCCTGCCCTGCGCGGTGATCCTGGCCGGACCGGCCGGCACCACGCCGGTGGTCACGATCGGCACGCTCGCCGTGCCACCGCTGCTCGGCGCGGATCCGCGGCTCGCCGCGCTGCTGGCCAGGGCCGTCGCCACCGGCGCCCGCTCCGGCGACCGCCGCGACTTCGCCACGGCACTGCTCGCGTCCGTCCGGTCGCGCCCGATCAGCCACCTGGTCGGCCTCGACGCGCTGGCCGGCGACGATCCCTGGGTCATCGCCCACCGGGCCGAGCTCGGCCGGCGCTACGGCAGCCTCCTGGGCACCCCGGTCTCCGCGTCCTGAAACTTAGAGGGCCCGGCAACTGAGGGTCCGAGCTTGCGGCGCAAGCTGCACGAACCCTCAATTGCCGGACGCTTCGTCTTACGCACCAGGCTCGGCGCGGGGGACGACCTCGACGCGGTCCCGCCCCTGTTCCTTCGCCCGGTACACCGCCGAGTCGGCGGCCGCGAAGAGCGTCCCGTCGTCCACGTCCAGGCCGTCAGGTCGCACCGTCGACACGCCGACGCTCACCGTGAGACCGCCGGCCGGGCTGCCCCCGTGGGCGATGCCGGAGCTGCGCACACCCCGGCAGATCGCCTCTGCGACCTGGACGGCACCCGTCACGTCGGTGTGCGGCAACAGGACGACGAACTCCTCGCCGCCGTAGCGCGCGGCCAGGTCGGCGGGGCGGCGCACCGCGGCACCGATCGCCGCCGCCACCGCGACGAGCACCTCGTCGCCGCGCACGTGCCCGTACCGGTCGTTGAAGGACTTGAAGTGGTCGACGTCGATCACGAGCAGCGACATCGGTTCGTGCGCGGCCGCGGCGGACGCCCACGCCACGGCCTGTGCCTCGGCGAGCCGCCTGCGGTTGGCGAGCCCGGTCAGTGCGTCCGTTCCGGCCGCTTCCACCAGCTCCTGGTTGCGCTCCTCGAGGTGCAGCTCCCGCAGCCGGGCCGCGGTGACGTCACGGCCGAGCACCACGACGGGCTCGTCGGCGCGGCCGGACCGGTCGCGACGCAGGCGCAGGTCGAACCATCGCCAGTTGCCGTCCGCGTGCCGGACCCGGGTGAGCTGCTCGGCGGTCCCGTCCCGTTCCGCCGCCGCGACGGCCGCCAGCAGGGCCGGTCGGTCGGCGGGATGGATCCGCACCCACCACTCCTCGGCGTCCGGCACGTCGCGCACCCGGCCGTCGGGATGGACGAGGGCGACGAGATCCCCGGCCTCCGCGGCAGCCTGCTGGTAGGCCTGCGCCGGCGGGCCGGCACCGTGCCCGTCGAGCGCGGCCAGCACGGCGAACCCCGTCGCCATGAGCAGCACGAGGAACAGCTGCGCCCACAGCAACCCGATCGGCTGGTCGCCGTCGGCGACCTCGATGAAGGGTCCGTGGCCGTAGGCGGTCGACGCGATCACGATCGGCACGATGGCCAGCGACGCGAGGTTCGCACCGAGTGCGCCGTGCCGCACCGCGGCGACGACCAGCGGGATCGGGAGCAGGATCAGCAGCAACGGCTGGGCCAGGACCATCAACACCGTCGTCAGCACGACGAGCATGGCCACGGTCCAGGCCAGCTCGGCCTCCCGGTCCGAGGGTGGCCGGCGCAGCAGGTAGGTCGGGCGGAGCCGCAGTGCGGCCGGGACGATCAGCAGTGTGGCGACGATGTTGGTGGCCGCGTAGGTCAGCGCGGTGGCGCCGACCTGGTCCCACGCGACCGGACCGCCACCGCGGACCAGGTACCGCAGCCCGCTCTGCGCGAGCGTGCCGATCCCGAACGGGATGAGCACGCCGACCACGATGAACCGCAACCAGGACGACACGCGCTCGGTGGCGCCCTCGATCCACGCCGGGTCGCGGCGGAGCAGCACGGCCGCGACCAGCACCACCACCCCGTTGATCACCGCCGAGCTCAGCGTCATCAGTACCGAGGCGCCCATCGCGACGTTCGTCGCCACGCAGGTCACCGAGAGCACGAGCGCGCTGCGGAGCAGGATCCGGCGCGGGACGATCAGCAGGGCGGCCAGTACCACCGCGTTCGGCAGCCAGATCGCCGACATCGTCTGCACGTTCACGACGGCCCGGGAGAACGCCACCGACGCGGCAGCGACGGCGCAGGCCACGGCGAGGCTGCGCGCCGAACCGCCGTCGCTCATGGTCCACCTCCCGCCACTCCCGGTGAGCGCGGGGAAGCATGCCACCGCCGATCGTGGACCACCAGAGGGTTGATGTACCGCCGATCGTCACACGCACTGCACCGACTGCGCGGTGCCCCTGCTCCGGACGGGGTATCGGCAACTCGGGGGTGTCACAGTGTCACCCGAATGGCCGCATGCGGCGCGCGAACCCCCGGTGGGCGGGTCACTTCCGCCGGCGCCGGGCCAGTGCGACGGCCGCGGCGACCGCCACCCCGGCCCCGGCGGCGAGCGCCCACCCGGGCACCCCCGACGCCGGCGGCGCGGCGGGGGCGTCGGGCTCCTCGTCGACGAGCGTGACGGTGCCGGCGTCCCCGTCGACCCGGATGCGGGCGCCGTCGGGGATGCGCCGGGTGGCGACGGCGGTGCCGAGCACGGCCGGGATGCCGTACTCGCGCGCGACGATCGAGCTGTGCGACAGCGGCCCGCCGATGTCGGTGACCACCGCCGCGGCCATCGCGAACAGCGACGTCCACGCCGGCGTCGTGATGCTGGCGACGAGCACGTCTCCGGGCTGCATGCGGCCGAAGTCCGCGGGCCCGCCCAGCACCCGTGCCGGCGCGGTGACGTGCCCGGCGCTGGCGCCGGTGCCCTTCAGCACGTTGCCGGTCTGCTCGGTCGACGCGGCAGGCAGGAACGCCTCGAACCGGTCCATCCACGTCCCCTTGGGCAGCGTCTGCGGCGGTGTGGCCCGGCGCTGCCCGCGCCAGACCTCCTTGCGCTGCGCGACCTGCGCCGAGCAGGGCTCCCCCGCGCCGGCGGGGACCACTAGCTCCGCCCGCCGCAGCCAGAACACGTCGTCGACCTGCTCGATCACCCCGGCCTCGACGAGCCGGCGGCCCAGCTCGCGCAGCACGCGCCGCATCTGCGGCCAGGCCAGCCCGATGTCGGCCAGCGCGTCCTCCCGGACCGGCGCGGTGGTCTGCGCCCAGCCGAGCAGCTTCGTGAACGCGGCCCGCCGGACGGGATCCAGCCGCGCCGACACCCGCGCGGCGAGGTCGTCGCGGCGGCGCGCGGAACCGGCCTGCCGCTCCCGCGGATCGGTACCGCCACCGCGCAGGTAGAACCGCAGCGTCTCCAGCAGCGGCGCCGGGTCGTCGGCGGGCACGGCGTTGGCGAAATCCATGTTGTAGGTGCTGTGGCCGTGCGCGTCGAGGTGCGCCTGCAGGCGCGCCCGCCACGCGTCGGAGTCCGGCCCGGGCGGCAGGTGCTCGATGTCCCCGGTCAGCAGCGCCTCCGTGAGCGCCGGCCGCTCCCGCGTCCAGGTCGCGAGGTCGTACAGCGACGCCTCGGCACGGATCGGGGCGCTGTCGAACCCGAGCAGCAGCGTCGCCGCCCCCGGATCGCCGGTCCGGCGCACCACGAGGTCGTAGAACTTCGTGAGCGCCACCTCGCTGGACGCCGCCAGCGGGATGATCGTCTGGACCGCCGTGTAGTACTCGGTTCCGGCGTCCAGCAGGGTCACCACGGAGTCGAACAGCTGCGCGTCGGTCAGGTCGGGCAGCGACCGCGCCGACTCGACGGCGACGATCCGCTGGTACTTCGGGTGCGCCTCGCCGCGCCAGCGGGCCGGGCCGGCCATGCCGAGCTTGGGCAGCGCCCGGACGCTGCGCAGGGTCAGTCGCGTCATCAACGCCCGGTCGTAGCGGTAGTAGGCGTAGCCGTTGATCGTGGGCAACGTGATCTCGCCGTCGCGGACGGCGTCGGCGCCGAGGAAGTCGCGCATCAGCGTCGGCAGCGTGCGGCTCACCGACGGGCCGACGAGCTCGGCGAACAGCGGGGTCAGGGGGTCGGGCAGCTGCTCGACGATGCTCGCGCGCACGTAGAGCGCGTCATCGGGGACCGGCCAGTCCGTGGGCGTCGGGCCCTCCGGTTCGGGCAGCGCGGTGATCGGGCGGGACTGCACGATCGCGAACTCGCCGCCTGCACGGGCCCACTCGATGTCCTGGGGGGCGCCGAAGTGCGCCGCGATCGCCGCGCCCAGGCGGGCAAGCTCCACGGCAGCGGTGTCGTCGAGCACCACCGCCGTGCGGCGCGCGCCGGTCAGCTCCTCCTCGCGCGTGCCGTCGACCGTCGTGACCGTGATGACGGCCTTGTCCGCGGTGCTGCGGGACAGCACCTGCCCGGCCACCGGATCGACGACGACGTCGTCGGTGGTGACCGCGCCGCTCACCACCGCCTCGCCGAGGCCCCACGCGGCCGACACCACGGTCTCGTCGCGGCGCCCGTTCGTCGGGTTCGCGGTGAACATGACCCCGGCCGCGTCGGCCGCCACCAGCTCCTGCACCACCACCGCCAGCGCGACGTCGGCCGGCGCGATGCCGAGCCGGGCGCGGTAGGCCATCGCCCGCGCCGTCCACAGCGACGCCCAGCAGCGCTGGATCGCAGCGAGGAGCCCGTCGGCGGGGATGTTGAGGTAGGTGTCCTGCTGGCCGGCGAAGCTCGCCCCCTCCAGGTCCTCGGCGGTGGCCGACGACCGCACCGCGAACGGGCCGGGCCCCAGCTGCGCAACGGCCGCGGCGATCTCCTCGGCCAGCGCGTCGGGCAGCGGGGCCGACTCCATCAGCTCCCGGATCCGCGCCGACGCGGCCTCCGTGTCGTCATCGGCGGCCAGATCCAGCAGCTTCTCGCCGATCCCCGTCGCGTCGACGAACGTGCGGTACGCGGCCGTCGTCAGCACCAGACCCGGAGGCACGGGGAACCCGCCCCGCACCAACTCGCCCAGGTTTGCGCCCTTGCCACCGGCGACGGCGACATCGCCGCGACCGAGCTCGGAGAAGCTGCGGACCAGATCCACGGAACCACCCATGGACGGCCATTCTGCGCCGGTGCGCCTGCAGTTGCGCAACACCGCGCACCCGCTCGGGGAGGCCGATTCTCAGCGGTTGCTCAGCGGTCCCGCCCCGGGACCGATTCGACCTCCAGCGCCTGCCGGACCGCGGCCAGCTCGCGGGCGTAGCGGGGCCAGCCGAAACCGGACGTCGCGTAGTTCTGCGCCGTCTCCTCCGCGATGGTGTGGGCGGTGGTGAGGTCGCCCTCGGCGAGGGCGAGGGCCGCGGTGACGGCGCGGGCGGCGAGCCACGGCGCACCGCCGGCGGGGGCGTCGAGGTAGACGGTCTCGAGCAGCGGTCGCGCCTCGGCGGGGCGGCCGGCGCGCACCAGCACCAGCGCGAGATCGATGTGGGCCATGCTGGCGCCGGTCTCGGTGTAGGCGAGCGCAGCCCGGCAGCACGACTCGGCCGTGACGAGGTCGCCCTCCTGAACGGCGACGGCGGCCCGGACGAGGTCGTTCAGCGGCAGGATCTGCCGGTCGTCGAGCCGGCGGGCGTGGTGGTCGGAGCGCTCGGCCAGCGCGCGGGCCTCGTCGAGCCGGCCCAGCTCGGCGAGCGTCTTCGCCTCGTTGCCGAGCCCGCAGGCCAGGCGGTGCTCGGCGCCGGCAGCCTCGTCGAGCGCGACCGCTTCCCGGAACCGGATCAGCGCGCCTTCGGGATCACCGGAGAACAGCAGGGCTGTGCCCAGCGCGTCGGTGATCGACGATCGGCGCTCGGCGCCGGAACCGGCCGTCAGCGCCGACGAGAGCATCTGCACCGCCTCGTGCAGGCGGCCGCGTTCGATCGCGACGATGCCCTGGTGGTGACGCACGCTCATGCCGAGCCCGCCGGCCGCGCCGGACGCCTCCAGCTGCGGCAGCAGGGCCGCGGCCCGCTCCAGCAGCGCGGCCGCGGCATCGGCCTTCCCCGACATCAGCGCGTGGAACGCGTGGTGCGACAAGCCCCGCGCCTGCTCGGCCACCGCCGCGGCGTCATCGGCGGGTGCGGCGGCCACCAGCGCGGCGAAGTGCCGTGAGGCCTCCGCGAACCACGCCCTGACCAGCCACGGCGTGTGCAGTGCGTTGGCCAGCCGTAGCCCGGCCGCGGCCAGCGGGGGTTCGGCCGCGGCCAGGTCGAGGGCGGCGGCCAGGTTCGGCCACTCGGCGAACACCGCCGACACCGACTCGGCCGAGGCGAAGTCGTCGACGGCGGCCACGGTCGCGACGAACCGTTCGGCCCACCCGACGAGCGCGGCGCCGGTCGCGGCGGCCTCGCCGGCAGCAGCGAGGTGGGCGGCGGCGTGCGCGCGGACCGTCTCCAGCAGCAGGAACCGCGGGCTGCCCGTCTCCACGTGGACGGTGACGAGGCTGCGGTCGACGAGTTCGCTGAGCACGGGTGCGACGTCACCGGGTTCGACGTCGCCGCCCGTCGTGACGCTCTCGGCGGCCTCCAGGTCGAACCCGGACGCGAAGACGGCGAGCCGACGGAACACCTGCCGGGCGGGCTCCTCGAGGAGCTCGTGGCTCCAGTCCAGTGCGGAGCGCAGGCTGGAGTGCCGGCCCGCCCGGTCACGCCGGCCGCCGACCAGCAGCCGCAGCCGGTCGTCGATGCGGTCGGCGATCTGCCGCACGCTCAGCGCGCGGGTGAGACCGGCGGCCAGCTCGATGCCCAGCGGGAGCCCGTCCACCGCCGCGCAGATCACGCCGATCTCGTGCTCCGCGGCGGCGCTGGTGGTGTCGGCGTAGCTCGCCGCGCGGGACCGGAACAGCGTGGCGGAGTCGGTGGTGTCGAGCGGACGCACCCGGTGCTGCACCTCGCGATCCACCAGCAGCGGGCGCTGCGACGTGACCAGCACCGACAGGCCGCCGACGAGGTCGCGCAGCTCCGCCACGACGTCCGCGGCCTGGTCGACGAGGTGCTCGGCGTTGTCGACGACCAGCAACGCGCCGGTCAGCGCCGCCACGATGCCGTCACGGGCCGCTGCCGGGTCGTCGGGCAGGTCGAGCAGGCGCGCCAGCGCGGCACGCACCACGCCGGCCGGGACGGGCACCTGGTCCGGCTCGTCGTCGAACGCGCCGACCGCCACGGGAGACACCGTGGTCGGCACGGTGGGCAGAGCTGCGGGCGGCAGCACGCGGACGGCCGCCAGCTCCAGGACGTGCACGGTCCGGCCGTCGGCGGCCGCCTGCGCCGCCACCTCCGCTGCCAGCCGGGTCTTCCCGCACCCGGGCTCGCCGACCAACGTCACGATCCCCGTGCGGGCGACCAGGTCGGCCAGTGCGGCGAGGTCTCCGTCACGGCCGATGATCGCGGACAGGCCGGGGACGGGCGCGATGGATGGTGCGGGCGCCGGCGCCGTGCCGACTGCGGTGGGCCGCAGCGCCGGGTCCTGTCGGAGCAGCCGCAGCTCCAGCTCGGCCGTCTCCGGCGCGGGATCGATGCCGAGCTCGTCGGCCAGCGAACGGCGCAGGTGGGCGAGGTGGGCGAGCGCGTCGGCCTGCCGGCCCGCCTGGTAGAGCGCGGTGGAGTAGAGCACCGACACGCCCTCGTGCAGCGGGTGCGCGGCTGCCAGACCCTGCAGCTCCTGGACGTGCTCCGCCCCGGCGCCGAGCCCGGTCTCGGCCGCCAGGCGGGCGATCGTGAGGTCACGCTGCCAGTCGTCGAGCCGGGCGCCCTCGACGGCCCCGAACGGGATCGAGCGCAGATCGGCCAGCGCCGGACCGCGCCAGCGGCCGAGCGCGTCGAGCGCGGCGGACCGGGCCGCGCGGTGGTCGCCGGCGCGGTTGGCTGCGGCGAGCCGGTCCGCGGCGGTGCGGGCGGCCGCGAGATCGGACACGGTGGCGTCGAGCCGGTAGCCGGCGCTCGTGCGGCTGAGCCGCGCGGCCTCGCCGCCCAGGCTGGACCGCAGCCGCGACACCAGCACGCGCAGCCGCTCGACGGGCCGGGCCAGATCGGCATCGCCCCACAGGTCGGCGACCAGCCGATCGTCGGCTACTGCGACAGCACCGGCGAGGGCTAGCCTGACCAGCAGCGCGCGTTCCGACGTTCGGCCGATCACGATCGGCGTGTCGTGTGCCCTGACCTCCACCGTGCCGAGAACGTCGACGTGCATCCCCGCCCCCTCGGTTCACTACATCTGTAGCGTAGTTTCCGATCGTGTGACACGTCCGCCGGGTCCGTGAAACGTCGGCGACGCGCTGGTGCAAGGCGGCCCGACCAGCCTTCGGGGCACCCCGTCCCGAGGAGCGCGCGTTGTCCACCACTTCGTACCCGAGGCCGGGTGTGCTGCCGGAACCGGCCGTCGGTGAGCTGCGCGGACTCGTGCGCGGCATCGTGCGCACGCCCGGCGACGGTGGGCGCGAGCGGGGGTGCGGCGGCGCGATCCAGCACGGGCCGGCGGCGATCGTGCAGGCGGCGACGACCGCCGACGTCGTGGCCACGATCGGGTTCGCCCGCCGGCACGGGATCGGGATCGGCGTGCGGTCCGGGGGCCACTCCGTCGGCGGCCCTTCCGACGGCAACCGGAACGTCGCCGGTGACGTCGTGCTGAACCTGTCCGCGATGCGCGCCGTCGCCGTCGACCACCTCGACCGCACCGCGGTCGTCGCCGGCGGTGCCACGTGGGCCGATGTCGACGGCGCGAGCCACCCGCACGGGTTGGCGGTGCCGGGCGGGCGGATCAGCAGCACGGGCGTCGCGGGTCTGACGCTCGGCGGCGGGGAGGGCTGGCTGTCCGGCCGGCACGGCCTCAGCTGCGACAACCTGCTCGAGGTCGAGCTGGTCACCGCCGACGGCCGCGTCGTCACCGTCGACGAGCACCACGAACCGGAGCTGTTCTGGGCGCTGCGCGGCGGCGGCGGGAACTTCGGCGTGGTCACATCGCTGACGTTCCGGCTGCACCCCGTCGAGCCGCTGGTGCTGGGCGGCCTGCTCGCCTACCCGCTGGCCGCTGCGCCGCAGGTGCTGGCGCTGCTCGGTGAGCTGGTCGAGGGATCCGGTGGTGACCTCGGCGGGGCAGCCGCGTTCCTGCACGCCCCACCCGCCCCGTACGTGCCGGGCGACGTCGTCGGCCGCGCGGTGCTGGGCGTCGTCCCCGCCTACTTCGGCGATCCCGATGCCGGCCAGGAGCTGCTGCGGCCGCTGCGCGAAGAGGTGGTCCCGCTGTTCGATGCCGTGGCTCCGGTGCCGTACATCGCGCTGCAGCGCCAGCTCGACGCCGGCAACCCACCCGGGATGCGCAACCGCTGGTCGAGCGGGTTCGTCCAGGAGCTCACCGGCCCGCTCGTGTCGGACCTGCAGGACGCGGCCGCCCGGATGCCGGGCCCGCTCTCGGAGATCGTCGTCGTGCCGCTGGGCCAAGCCGTGCGGGAGGTGCCCGCCGACGACACCGCCTTCCCGGTCCGCGACCGGGGCCGTTGGCTGATCCACGCGATGGCGAAGTGGCGCGATCCCGCGGCCGACGCCGCCGCCGTCCGCTGGGTGGACGGGATCGTCGCGGCGACCCGCGCCGTCGGGGAGACCGGCAGCTACTTCGCCGACCCCGACGCCGATCGCGCGCCCGCCCGCTACCGCAGGCTCCAGGAGGTCAAGGCCGCATGGGATCCCGACGACGTGTTCCGCCACGCCGTGCCCGTGGCGATGCCGTGATGAGCCGGCCGAGTGGGCGGACCGGAATGCCGATCATGGAACATCCAGGAGGAGTGCACGACATGAACGACCTCGCTGTGCGGCGTCCCCGCACCACATCGGCCCGGCTGGCCGCGGCCGCCGGGTTCGCCTGCCTCGTGCTGGCGACCGGCTGCTCGTCCGGTTCCGCGACTCCGGCCGGGCCCACCGGTTCGGCTCCGACACCAGGAGCGGCGGCGGCAGGACCGGTCGCGCCCACCGACTACTGCAGCGGCCTCGCCGCGGTCAGTGCGAAGACCCGCGAGCTGGGCTCGCAGTCGTCGATCAGCCCGGCCCAGTACACCGCCACCGCCGACGCGATGGCCGCGCTCGTGCCGCTCGCCCCGGCCGACGCGGCAACGCCGTTGAAGACGCTCGTCGACGAGTACCACAAGATCGGTGCCGGTTCGAGCACGATCGAGTCGTCCGGCTCGAAGCTGGGTGCGGCGACGCTGAAGCTGGCCGAGTCCACGCAGAAGCACTGCATGGGCGGGTGAGGCCGCGTCACCGGCGGGCGGGGGCCCGCCGGTGCCGTACGCTCGTCCGGCCATGCCCCCGCCCAACCTGCACCGGCGCCGTCAGCTCGCCGAAGCCGCCACCCACGTGCTGGCCAGGGGCGGGTCGCGGGGACTGACCCATCGGGCGGTGGACGCGCTCGCCGACGTCCCGCCCGGCACGACCTCGCGCTACTTCCGCAACCGCGACGCCCTGTTCGTCGCCGTCACCGAGTACGCGATCTCCACCCACCTCGACGACGTCGGGGTGGAGCCGCCAGGACCGACCCGGCTCACGCGCGACCAGCTCGTCGAGCTGCTGGTGCAGACCGCCCGCGCCGCCGTCGGCGAGCAACGGTTCCGGCACCTCGCGGTCGCCGAGCTGTACCTGGAGAGCAACCGCCGGCCGGTGCTGCGCGAGGCGATGACCGCGGCCGCGCAGCAGCACATCGCGTCGATCCGCGTCTTGTTCGCGGCGGCCGGCGTCCCGCTCGACGAGCTGGGCGCGCGACGGTTCGTCGCGTTCATCGACGGGATGCTGTTCAGCGCGATGGCCGGGTGCCACGGGACGGGACCGGACCTCGTCGAGACCCTCGTGCGCCAGCAGCTCACGGCCGTGCTCGCCACCGAACCGGCCCGCATCAACGGGCGGTCGACGTCGCCAGTACCCGCGCGGTGACGTCGCGGCAGATCGCGGCACCGAACTCGCGGCCACGATCCTGCGGGTAGCGGGTCAGCACGGCCAGCGTGCCGGCATCCCACGACGCCACGCAGTTGATGTTCCAGATGCCCGGCGTGGAGTGTCGGGTCCAGCCGTTCTTGACCGCGACGGGGGCTTTCGCCGGCAGCGCCTCGGGGATCCCGAAGGACCCGTCGCCGTCCACGGAGTGCAGGTCGGTGACGAGCTCGGTGCCGCCGGGCAGGCGCGGTGCCTCCGCCAGCACGCACTCCATGATGCGCGCGGCCTCCACCGCGGACACCTGGGCGAAGGACCAGTAGTACGGCCGCTCCGTCGTCACGGTGAGCCCGCACACCGGGTGGAGATCGCGCAGCACCCCGTCGCGGCCGGCGCTGCGGTAGAGCGTCTCCGCCGCCGCGTCGTCGCTGTGCCGGACTGCGGCCGCGATCAGCGCCAGCTCGCCCGCGGTCACCGGGGCGCCCTGCGCAGCGCGCAGCCGCAGCACGTCGACCCCGATCCAGGCCTTGATCGTCGACTCGGCGCCGGTGCGCTCGGTGGCGGAGTTGGCCGAGCCCGACCAGCTGTCCGTGCGCCGGTCGTGGAACGCCCACGCCGTCCACACGGCCGGATCCGCGTCCGGGACGACGACCCCGATCGGCCGGGCCGCGGCCGCGGCCGTCGGGTGGGCACAGGCCGTGACGAGCAGGCACAGCAGGGCCGTGACGAGGGCGTGCCGGCGGATCATCGCGGTTCGATGCGCCAGTTGCCCGAGCCGCCGACGCACTCGTAGTCGCCCCACGACCCGTCCCCCATGCCGACGTTGCCGGCATGCAGGCACGTCGCCATCGCGTCGAAGGGGCCGAGCCGGGGATCGCCGGCTCGGATCTTCGGTGCGGCGCCGGTGGGGGAAGTGCCCGGCAGCGCCGGGGACGACGTGGGCGCTGTCGACGGAGCGCTGGTGGGCGCCGGCCGGCGCGGGGACGCGGCTGCGGGCGGGGAGTCGGCGGG
Organism: uncultured Actinomycetota bacterium; assembly: GCA_963727745.1. Classification (GTDB taxonomy): domain Bacteria; phylum Actinomycetota; class Actinomycetes; order Mycobacteriales; family Pseudonocardiaceae; genus Pseudonocardia. Next base: position 1,172,780 of record CAVSHL010000011.1, on the reverse strand, counting down.
CCGCCCGGCAGCGCTGCTGGTGCGGCCGGCGCCGGGAACCCCGTTGGACAGCAGGACCACCGCGACAGCGACGACGACGGTGCCCGTGACGGCCGCGATCGCGGCATGACGAGCGATGGACACGGCGTTCCCCCCCGGACGGACGACCTCGACGGCGCCCAGCATGAGCGGGCCGCGCTTCACCGAGGTTTCGCCGACACATCCGGACGAATGACGCAGGAAGACCTTCCTGATCAGATACTGGGCACAAGGGGCCGGTGGCTCTAGCGTGCTCGCCATGAGCGAGCCACCGCAGCCACCGCCCGGTCCCGGACAGCCGTACGGACCATCGCCCTACGGTCCCCCGCCCGGCGGCGGCCAGCCCTACGGCAGCCCCTACCCCGGCCAGCAGCCCCCGCCGGGCTACCAGGTGCGCGGCCCGGCCGCTCCGGTCGAGAAGCCAAAGGAGGTCGAGACGGCGTTCCGGCTGGGGCTGCTCGCGGTGGTGATCGGCATCATCGGCATCGCACTGAGCTTCGCCGTGGCAGGGCCGTCCATCGACGCCGCGATCGCGGCCAACCCGTTGCCACCCGGGATCACGGCGGACCAGTTCCGGCAGATCGCTCTGGTCAGCAGCATCGTCGTCGCGGTGCTCCTGCTCATCGTCATCGCCGTGTACCTGCTGTTCCTGTTCAAGATGCGGGCCGGGCGCAACTGGGCGCGCATCATGACCACCATCTTCGCCGCGATCTGGATCGCGTTCGGCGTGTTCGGCCTCGTGGGCATCGGCGAGGTGATCGCGGCCGGCCCGCTGGGCATCGTCTCGGCAGTGCTGTCGGTCCTGCTGCTCGTGGTGCTCGTCGCGTCGATCTTCTTCATGTTCCGTCCGGCCGCCGGCCCCTACTTCCAGCAGGAGCGCCCCTGACCCGGCGCGAGCACGACGTCCGCCGGGTGCTCCGGCACCCGGCGGACCGCACGATGAGTTTCGAGCTCGACAGGAGTCGCAAGAGGCATGACGACCCACACGCTGCACCTCCCCGACGTCGAGCTGGTCTACGACGTGCACGGACCTCTGCCCACCGCCGACGGTCGACCGCCACTGCTGATGATCGGGCAGCCGATGTGCGCCGACGGCTTCGCCTCGCTCGCTGCTCAGCTCCCCGACCGGACCGTCGTCACCTACGACCCCCGCGGGCTTGGCCGCAGCGTCCGCAGCGACGGCCTCGACACCAGCGTCCCCGAGACTCAGGCCGCCGACCTGCATGCGCTGATCACCGAGCTGGGCGCCGGCCCGGTGGAGGTGTTCGGCAGCAGCGGCGGCGCGATCACGGGACTGGCGCTTGTCACCGCGTTCCCGCAGGACGTCAGCACACTGGTGGGGCACGAGCCACCGCTCATCGGTCCCCTGCCGGACGCGGACGCGGCGCGCCGGGCGCAGGTCGGGTTCCTGGACGCGTACGAGTCGAAGGGGTTCGGCGCCGGCATGGCCGCGTTCATCGCGATGACGTCATGGCAGGGCGAATACACCGACGAGTTCTTCGCCCAGCCCGCGCCGGATCCCGCCGCGTTCGGCCTGCCCACCGAGGACGACGGCGCGCGCGACGACTCGCTGCTCTCGCGCAGGGCGCTCCCCGTCACCGCGTACGACCTGGACGTCGCGGCACTGACCGCTGCACCGACCCGCATCGTGATCGGGGTCGGTGAGGAGTCGGCCACCGTGTTCACCGGCCGCACCGGCTTCGCGACCGCAGCGGCACTGGGTCTGAAGGCCACGATGTTCCCCAGCCACCACGGCGGGTTCCTCGGCGGCGAGCACGGATACCCGGGAAAGCCCGAGGAGTTCGCCCGCACGCTCCGGGAAGTGCTCGCCGGCTGAGGCACTCAGGGCGGGTCGGGGTCGCCGCGGTAGTCGTAGGGCCGGGTGACGTGTCGATGCCCGGTCGGGGTGATCCACTCCAGGCCGCCGTCGGGTAGTGCCCGGACCTGCCAGCCACCGCCCGCGTGTTTGAGGTGGTGGTGGCGGGTGCAGAACCCGGCCAGGTTGATGTCGCTGGTCGGGCCGCCCTCGGCGTAGGCGACAAGGTGGTCGAGCTCGCCGTTGACCACCTTGCGCCGGCAGTTGGGGAAGCGGCAGTACACATCCCGGGCCTTGACGAAGTCGGCCAACGCGACGGGTGGGGTGTAGGTGGTGCGGCCGTGGTCGAGCAGTGCCCCGGATTCGGGGTCGAACAGCAGCCGCCGCCAGGTCGCGCTGGCGGCGATCTCCCGGGCCATTCCGGCGGTGATCGGTCCGTAGCCGAGCAGTTCGCTCGGGTCGTCGGTGAGCCCGAACAGTGAGGTCATCGGCATCAGCACATTGACCAGCGGTTTGCCCGGGTTGACCGGGGCGGGCAGGTTCAGGTCGGGGTTGCGCAGTCGGCCGCTGAGCAGGGCGGCGGCGAGGTCGGCGCGGCGCTCGTCCATGGTGCGCGGGTCATCCGCACCGCAGCCGCGGGCCAGGCGGGTCAGCCATTCGTAGGCGGCGATCGCGTCCGGCGCGGGCAGCAGCGCCCACAGCGACGCCATTCCGTCGTCTTCGGGGTTGACCGCGACCCGTCGCCCTTTCCGGGCCGCCTCGTGGCGGTCTTCGGCGCCGTCGGGATCGACGGAGATGATCGCCCTCTTGATCGCAGCCTGCAGCTGCGCCGCGGTCTGCGACGGCGCTTTCGGGAGCACCCGGGCTTCGACCAGAGCGGCATGCTCGGCGGTCAGGTTGACGGTGCCTTGGGTGATGGTGGTGACCCGGCGCTGATCCAGCCACCCGGCCTCCCACGCGGCGAGCGTGTCCGGCAGCCGCTCCATCAGGGCGGTGGCTTGTCGGGTGCGGAACGCGGCGGTGCCGGTGGACTGGTGCAGCGCGGTGGCGACCTCATCAGCAGCCCAGTCGGTCACCGACCCGGGCTCGGCCCGCCGCGAGGCCAGCGCGGCGATCAACCGGGCCTGGCGAGCCTGCGCCCACGCAGCGAGCCGTTCGTACCCGACGATGGCATCGACGAGGGCGGGATCGGCGAGCGAATGCGGGCTCGGAGAAGTACTGGTCGAGCTCGACGCGCCAGCCACCCTGATGGCGCGATGGCGGCGGGTGAGGGCGACCCGTCGAGCATGAGCGCGTCGGGTACGCCCACCCACTCGTCGGCCTCGACCATGTGTTCGATTCTATCGCAAGGTGATGCTCGTGACCAGGCAAAACAGGAACGGATCGAACGAGATGGGACCACGTGGGGTGACCCTGAAATCAGGGTGACCCGGATATTCAGTGGCAAGCTGACCCGCACCGCAGGCCCGCCAGGGCCGAGGAGCGGAAGCAGCGCGGCAGCACCAAGCACGCCGTCGAGAAGACACCCTCGAACGAGGAAGGAGCCGAGCTGTCGAGACGGACGGACCTCGTTCGTGTAGGGGTGAACACGACGAGGAGATCCCAATGCACACGACCCTGATCACCGGCCGCGGCCTGTGGAGTCCCCCCGCTGGCACGACGACAGGCTCTACTTCTCCGACTGGTCCTCCAAAGAAGTCCTAGCGGTCGATCTCTCCGGCCACAGCGAGGTGATCGCGCGCGTGGACTCCCTGCCGCTGTGCACTGCCTGGCTCCCGAACGGCGAGCTGCTGATCGTCTCGTCCGCGGAGGGACAGCTGCTGCGGCGCGAGCCCGACGGCACGCTCGGCACGTACGCGGATCTGGGTCGGCCGGGCTGGAACGACATCGTGGTGGACGGTCGCGGCAACGCCTACGTGAACGGGGCCGGCTCCGACCCGATGTCCGGGGAGGCGTTCGAGCCGGGCGGGGTGCACCTGGTCACCCCGGACGGTTCGGTGCGCGAGGTGGCCGACGACATCGCGTTCCCCAACGGGATGGCGGTGACCGCCGACAACTCGACCCTGATCGTGGCGGACTCCTACCGGCACTGCCTGGTGGCCTTCGCCATCGACGCGGACGGCGGGGTGTCGGACCGGCGGATCTGGGCCGACCTCAGCTCCGGGCACGATCCTGTTCATCGTGGCTGCGGAGTGGCTCGGCATGACCGTGCCGGGGCTGGTGACGCCCGGGTCCGGGCAGGTGCTCGCCGTCCCGGTCGAGGTAGGGGCCGCGATGTGACGTCCGGTACGTAGGGTCGGGGGGTGCTGCACATCGCGCCCCGGGTCCGCAAGGAGATCGACTCGCCGATCGGCGCGTCCTACGCGTTGATCGAGCACCGGTCGGGTCGGCGCCCGCTGCTCGATCTCGGGCAGGCTGCACCGCCCTACCCGCCGGCGGCGTCGGTGGTGGACCACGTCGCCGCGGTCGCGCACGACCCGATGGGCGCCGCGTACGTGGGCCAGGCCGGCCTGGAGTCCCTGCGCGTGGCGTTCGCCGCCGACCTGACCACGGCCTACCGCGGGCCCGTCGATCCGGCCGACATCGTGGTGACGGCGGGGTGCAACCAGGCGTTCTGCCTGGCCATGGGCGCGCTGGCGGAGCCGGGCGACGAGATCGTGACGCCACTTCCGGTGTACTTCAACCACGACATGTGGCTGCGGATGACCGGCATCACCCCGGTCTACCTCGAACCCGGCGCCGATCTGGTGCCGACGGCCGCGGCGGCCGAGCCGCTGATCACGCCGCGGACCCGCGCGATCGTGCTGGTCAGCCCCGGCAACCCGACCGGGGTGACGATCCCGCCCGCCGGCATCGCGGAGTTCGCGGCGCTCGCCGCCCGGCACGGCATCGCGCTGGTGCTCGACGAGACCTACCGCTCGTTCCGCGGCACCGACGAGCCCGCGCACGACCTGTTCGCCGATCCGGCGTGGGGCGACGTTCTCGTCAGCCTGCACAGCTTCTCCAAGGACCTCGCCATCCCCGGCTACCGGGTGGGTGCCGTGGTCGCCGCGCCCGCGGTGAACCGGGAGGTGATGAAGCTGCTCGACTGCGTCGCCATCGGCGCCCCACGGGTCGGCCAGGAAGCCGCGTGGGCGGGTCTCGTGACCGCACAGCAGTGGCGGGCCGACCGTGCCGCCGAGATCGCCGACCGGCGGGCCGGGTTCGTCGCCGCGATGGCCGACCGGCCGGGCGGGTTCGAGGTCGCCGCGTCCGGCGGGTTCTTCGCGTGGGTGCGCCACCCGTTCCGCGAGCGGCCCACCGAGCAGGTGGTGCGCGATCTCGTCGTCGGCCAGGACCTGCTCCTCATCCCCGGCACCGCGTTCGGCCCGGACGACCGCGGCACGATGCGCGTGAGCATCGGCAACCTCGATCCCGCACGGCTCGCCGACGTGATGGACCGCCTCACCGAGGCCGGAGCCGCCGGACGCTGACCGATCCCGCAGCGGGTCCCGGGGTTAACGGGAGTTGCCGCGCTACGGCATCCGGGCACAGATCCTTCGAACCCTGGGTCACGGCGAGGTCACGACGTACAGTCGGAGCATGCGACCGGCCGAGGCCGAGCCGGCGAAGGACCCGCAGCCACCGGCCCCTCAACGGGCCGCCACGCGTCGGCGTCGCACTCAGGCCGTCGGTGCCGCGGCCGTGCTGGTCGCGGTCCTGCTCGGTGTGCTGACGTGGCGGGTGCTCGCCATCCCGGATCCCCAGACTCCGGCCGACGTGGACCGCGCGGTGGCGGCGCAGCTCGACCAGGCCCGCAAGCAGGAGGCCGCCACCCCACCCGAGGCGAGCCGCGCCTACCAGACCATCACGCCGTCGCTGGTCACGGTGATGACGGTGCAGCCGGGGGCGCAGGAGACGCTCGGCACCGGCGTCGTCATCAATGCGGCCGGCGCCATCCTCACCGCGCTGCACGTCGTCGACGGCGCCACGCAGATCCGCCTCAGCTTCGCCGACGGCTCCACGACCGGCGCCCGGGTCGCGGCCCGCCGGCCCGACCAGGACATCGCCGTGCTGCTGGCCGACCGCGCGCCGGGGGTGCTGGTGCCCGCGGTGCTCGCCGGCCCGCCCCCGATCGGCGACGAGGTGTTCGCGGTGGGCAACCCGCTCGGGCTGCGGAGCAGCCTGTCCGCCGGTGTGGTGTCTGGCGTCGACCGCACCATCGCCACCGAGGGCGGCGGCCGGCTGTCGGGGCTCATCCAGTTCGACGCCGCCGTCAACCCGGGCAACAGCGGCGGCCCGCTGCTCAACCGTGCCGGCCAGGTCGTCGGCATCGTCACCGGGCTGGCCAACCCGGGCGGCGGGAAGTTCTTCTCCGGCATCGGCTTCGCGGTGCCGATCGCCACCGCCGGCGGCGCGGCCGGCGGGCCCCAACAGTGACCCCCCTTCGATGACCACAGGAACGAACGGAGCACACATGGTGTCGGGCCCGCTCGAGGAGACCCTCTACCAGGTCAAGAAGACCATCGTCGGCCAGGACGCGCTGCTGGAGCGCATGCTCGTGGCGCTGCTCGCGCGCGGGCACCTGCTCGTCGAGGGGGTGCCGGGGCTGGCCAAGACGATGGCGGTGAAGGCGCTCGCCGGCGCCATCGGCGGGGAGTTCCAGCGCATCCAGTTCACGTCCGATCTGGTGCCCGCCGACGTCGTCGGCACCCGCATCTACAACCAGCGCGACGGCGAGTTCCAGGTGTCCCGCGGACCGGTGTTCACCAACCTGCTGCTCGCCGACGAGATCAACCGGGCGCCGGCGAAGGTGCAGAGCGCGCTGCTGGAGGTGATGCAGGAACGGCAGGTCACGATCGGCCGCGAGAGCTTTCCCGCGCCGGACCCGTTCCTCGTCATGGCGACGCAGAACCCGATCGAGTCCGAGGGCACCTATCCGCTGCCCGAGGCACAGCTCGACCGGTTCATGTTCAAGGTGCTCGTCGGCTACCCGTCGGCGACGGAGGAGTTCGTCGTCGTCGAGCGGATGATCGGGGCGCTCGAGAAGGTGAGCCCGGTGCTCGACCCGGCGAAGCTGCTGGCGTTCCAGCGCGCCGCCGACGCCGTCTACGTCGACCCGCAGATCATCGAGTTCGCGGTGAAGCTCTCCGCGGCCACCCGCGACCTGTCCGCGGCGGGGGTCGCCGACATGGCCCGCTACGTCACGTTCGGGGCGAGCCCCCGAGCGTCGATCAACATGGTGCTCGGGGCGAAGGCGCTGGCGTTCCTGCGCGGCCGCGACTACGCGCTGCCCTCCGACGTGCGGGAGCTGGCCCGCGACGTGCTGCGGCACCGCATCGTCCTCTCGTACGAGGCCCTCGCCGACGACGTCGCCCCCGACGCCGTGCTCGATCCGGTGCTGGCGGCGGTGCCGCTGCCGGAGATCGCGCATCCCGAACGGGGCGCGCGCACACCATGACTGGTCCGGCCGGGGTGCTGACAGCGGAGCGGGTGCTCCGGCGATTCGAGTGGCGCGTGCTCCGCTACCTCGACGGGCGCCGCAACGGCGAGTTCCGCACCCTGTTCCGCGGCTCCGGCGTGGACGTGGCCGATCTGCGCGAGTACGCCTACGGCGACGACCTGCGCCACATCGACTGGAACGTGACCGCCCGCACCGACACCCCGCACGTGCGGGAGTACCTCGAGGACCGCGAGGTCACGGCGTGGCTGGTGCTCGACGTCTCGGGGTCGATGGCGTTCGGGCCGGCGCAGCGGCGCAAGCACCGGGTGCTCACCGAGGTGGCAGCGACGATCGCGCAGCTGCTCTCCCGCGGCGGCAGCCGGATCGGCGCCGTCCTCTTCGACGGGACGGTGCGCGAGACCATCCCGCCCGGGCAGGGCCGCAACCAGGTGCTCCGCATCATCGACCGGGTCCTGCGCGCCGCACCGGGCGACGAGTCGCCGGCCACCCCCGGCAACACCGACCTGGCCGGGGCGCTGCGCGCCGTGCAGGGGATCGCCCGCCGGCGGTCGCTGCTCGTGCTCGTCAGCGACTTCATCGGCCCGGCCGGCTGGCAGGCGCCGCTCGGTCAGCTGGCGCGCCGGCACGACGTGGTGGCCGTGCAGGTGCTCGACCGGCACGAGTTCGACCTGCCCGCCGTCGGGATGATCTACGTGGAGGACGCGGAGACCGGCGAAGTGATCTTCGTCGACACCGGCGACCCGCAGTTCCAGCGCCGGCTGCGGGCGGGTGCCGACGAGCGGCAGACCGCGCTCGTGGCCGACCTGCTGGCGGCCGGACTGGACCTGCACTCCGTCGCCACGGACGACGACCTGGTGCGAGCGCTGTTCCGGATCGCCCGGCTCCGCAGCCGCAGGGGCCGACGATGACCCTCCTGTCCCCGTGGTCGCTGCTCCTGCTGCTGGTCGTGCCCGTAGCGGTGTGGTGGTACCGCCGGCAGCTGCGGACCAGGGAGCGCCGCCGCGTCGAGCTGGCCGAGCTGGGCTTGGTCGCGCCGGCACCGACCGGGCGTTGGCGGTGGCTGCCACCCGCGTTGCTGCTGGTCGGGCTGGTGCTGCTGGTCGCAGGGCTCGCCCGGCCGGAGGCACGGGTGCCCGAACCCCGCCGGGAGGGCACCGTGATCCTCGCGTTCGACACCTCGGCCAGCATGGCCGCGCCCGACCAGACCCCCACCCGGCTCGCCGCCGCGCAGGCGCTGGCCAAGGAGTTCGTCGCGCAGCAGCCCCCGACGGTCCTCGTCGGCGTGGTGGCGTTCAGCAGCACCGGCCTGGTCACGCAGGAGGCCACGCCCGACCGCGCGCTCGTCCTGGGCGCCATCGACCGGCTCACCCCCACCGGCGGCACCGGCATGGCGGGCGGGCTGCAGGCCGCGCTCAGCACCATCACCGGCACGCCGGTGTCGGTCGGCAGCACCGCCACGGGCGGCGTCGAGCAGCAGGGTCCCGACCTCGGCTTCCACGGTTCGGCCTCGATCGTGCTGCTCTCCGACGGGGAGGACACCGGCGAGCTCGACCCCGTCGAGCTCGCCGACATCGTGTCCAGCGCGGGCGTGCGCGTCTACCCGGTGGGGCTGGGCACCACCGACGGGACGGTCGTCGACATCGACGGCTTCCAGATCGCCACCGCCCTCGACGAGGCGCGGCTGCGCGACATCGCCGAGCGCACCGACGGCAGCTACATCCCCGGCTCCGATCCGCAGGCGCAGGCCGCGCTGGCGCAGGCCGTCGACCTGGCCTGGACGGTGCAGCCCCGCCGCGTCGAGCTCACCGCCGTCGTCGCCGGGCTGGCCGGGCTCGCGCTGCTCGCGGCGCTGCTGCTGTCCCTGCACCGCACCGGACGGGCGGTGTAGCCATGACGATCCCCCACCCGAACACAGCACCGCGCGCGAGGCAGCACCAGAAGGGCGGTCCCACGTGACGATCCTCTGGCCCCTCGCCCTGCCCGCGCTGCTCGTCGTGCCCGCCGCGATCGCGTACTACGTGTGGCTGCTGCGCCGGCGCCGCCGCCAGGCCGTCCGGTTCTCCGATGTCGCGCTCGTGCGCGCCGCCGCGCCGCGCCGCGCGCCGTGGCGCCGCCACGCCCCGTTCGCGCTGCTGCTGGCCGCGATCGGGCTGCTGGCGCTGGCCGCGGCACGGCCGCAGGTCACGGCCGACGTGCCCGTCTCGCGGTCGGCGGTGATCGTCGCGCTGGACGTGTCGGGCTCGATGTGCGCCACCGACGTGGAACCCAATCGACTCGCCGCTGCCCAGAACGCGGTGCGCGACTTCATCGGCAAGCAGGACAGCTCCACCACCATCGGGCTCGTCGTGTTCTCCGGGTTCGCGCAGGTGGCGGTGGCCCCCACCCAGGACCGGGAGGCGCTGCTGCGGGCCGTCGACGGGCTCACCACCGGCCGTGGCACCACGATCGGGGCCGCGATCCTCAAGTCCGTCGACGCGATCGCGGAGATCGACCCGGACGTCGCCCCGTCCAACCCGGGAACGACGCCGCTGCGGCCCCGCGAGCCCGGCACCTACGCGCCGGAGATCGTCGTGCTGCTCACCGACGGCGCCAACACCCGCGGCATCTCCCCGCAGGAGGCCGCGCAGACGGCGGCCGAGCGCGGCGTGCGGGTGTACCCGATCGGGTTCGGCACCCGCAACCCCACCTCCATGGTGTGCACCGCCGCGCAGCTCGGGGCGAGCGGCAACGAGGGCTGGTTCGGCGGGTACACCGGAGGCGGCGGCAGCTACCTCGTGGCCGACGAAGCCACCCTGCGCGAGGTCGCCGCCACCACCGGCGGCGAGTACTTCGCCGCCGCCGACGCCGGCGAGCTCCAGTCCGTCCTCGACGACCTGCCGCAGACCGTCGCGACCCAGCGCGAGGACATCGAGATCAGCGCGTGGCTCGTCGGGTTGGCGGTGCTCGCACTGGGCGGCGCGGTGTGGGCGGCAGCGCGCTGGACCGCCTTCCCCTGATCTTGTCGGCGCTGATCTTGTCGGTGCGTCCTCATACGGTGCCGCCCGTGGAGGACGCAACCGCTCACGAGCCCCTGACCGAATCACCCGACGCCGTCGCCGCCAGCACCGCCGAGGTGCGGGCCGCGCACGACGTGCTGGCCGAGCTGTACGCCACCCGCCTCGCCGACGCGCTCGATCGCATGCCGATCGACCGAGCCGTGCTCGGCCTGTTCTGCGAGCTGACGCGGTCGGCCGGGGTCGGCGACGTGGTGGGCGACATCGGCTGCGGCAGCGGCCGGTTGGCGCCCTACCTCGCCGCGCAGGGACTGACCCCGCGCGGGGTCGACCTGTCCCCCGGCATGGTCGAGGTCGCCCGCCGCGACCATCCCGAGTTCGCGTTCGAGGTGGCCGACGTGCGTGCGCTGCCGTTCGAGGACGCGTCGCTGGCGGGTGCGGTGTGCTGGTACTCGCTGATGTACCTGCCGCCCGGCGAGCGGGCCGTCGCCTTCGCGGAGCTGGCGCGGGTGGTGCGGCCGGGCGGGTACGTCGCCACCGGCTTCAAGTCCGGCGACGACCAGCGCCGCCGCGGCGGCCGCAGCGCCGGCGTCGGTGTCGTGTTCGACGTGTGGTGGCACTCGCCGGAGGAGGTGCAGCAGCGGCTGTCCGACGCCGGGTTCGAGCCGGTGTTCCGGGGCTGGCGACCGCCGGAGGAGGACTACGAGGCGTCGCAGCAGGGGTTCGTCGTGGCCCGCCGTTAGATAGAACGTGTTACAGTTTCGCCGTGATCCTTGATCGGTTCCGGGTGCCGGATCAGGTTGCGGTCGTCACCGGGGCCGGGCGCGGGATCGGCGCCGCCACCGCGGTCGCGCTCGCCGAGGCCGGGGCCGACGTCGTGATCGCCGCCCGCACGCGCGCGGACCTCGACGGCGTGGCCGAGCAGGTCGAGGCGGCCGGGCGGCGCGCGCGGGTGGTCGTGGCCGACCTGTCCGATGTGGACGAGGCGGCCGAACTGGCCGGTGCGGCCCACGACACGTTCGGGCGGCTCGACATCGTCGTCAACAACGTCGGCGGCACCTACCCGCGGCCGTTCCTCGACACGGACACCGGCTTCCTCGAGGAGGCGTTCCGCTTCAACGTCTCCACCGCGCACGCGCTGACCAGGACCGCCGTGCCGCTCATGGCGAACGGCGGCGCGGTCGTCAACATCTCGTCGATCATGGGGCGGGTCGCCGGCCGCGGGTTCCTCGCCTACGGCACGGCGAAGGCCGCGCTCAGCCACTACACCGAGCTCGCCGCGTACGACCTCGCGCCGCGCATCCGCGTCAACGGGATCGCCGTCGGATCGGTCGCCACGTCCGCGCTCGACATCGTGCTCACCAACGACGAGCTGCGCGAGCGGATGTCCGCGGCCACGCCGCTGCGCAGGATCGGCGCCGCATCCGACATCGCCGCGACCGTGCTGTTCCTCGTCTCCCCAGCCGGCGCCTACGTGACGGGCAAGGTGCTGGAGATCGACGGGGGCCTGCAGCAACCCAACCTCGAACTGGGGCTACCGGACCTATGACCGTGCGAGTCGTGCAGTGGAGCACGGGGAACGTCGGCAAGCACGCTTTGGCGGGCATCGCCGCACACCCGGAGCTCGAACTGGTCGGCGTCTGGGTGTCCACCGCGGAGAAGGTGGGCCGCGACGCCGGGGAGCTGGCCGGGCTGGCGCCGCTCGGCGTCGCGGCCACCGACGACGCCGAAGCGCTGCTCGCCGCCAGGCCGGACTGCGTCGTCTACACGGCCATGGCCGACGACCGGCTGACCGAGGCGCTCGCCGACTTCGCCACGATCCTGCGCGCAGGCGTGAACGTGGTCGCGAGCGGGCCGGTGTTCCTGCAGTACCCGCACGGCGTGGTGCCCGACGAGCTCCTCGATCCCCTCCGCGCGGCCGCGGCCGAAGGTGGCGCATCGTTGTTCGTCAACGGCATCGACCCCGGCTTCGCGAACGACTGGCTGCCGCTCGTGCTGACGTCGGTGAGCCGGCGCATCGACCAGGTGCGCTGCCTGGAGGTCCTCGACTACGCGACGTACGACAACGCGAAGATCCTGTTCGACATCATGGGCTTCGGCCGCGCACTCGACGACATCCCGTTGCTGCTGCAACCGGGCGTGCTGTCCCTCGCGTGGGGCAGCGTGGTGCGGCAGCTCGCCGCGGGCCTCGGCGTGGCGCTGGACGGTCTCGAGGAGTCCGCGACCCGCCTGCCGGCACCGCACCGCATCACGATGCCCGCAGGCGTGGTCGAGGAGGGCACGGCGGCCGCGCTGCGGTTCGAGGTGCGGGGCATGGCGGGCGGGCGTGCGGTGTGCGTGCTGGAGCACGTCACCCGGCTGCACCCGGATCTCGGTCCCGACTGGCCGAGGCTGCCCGGCCAAGGGGGCTACCGGGTCGAAGTGACCGGCGACCCGAATCTCACGCTCGACCTGCGGATCGAGGGCCCCGACGGCGACCACAACACGGGCGGGCTCACGGCAACGGCCATGCGCCTGGTGAACGCGATCCCGGCGGTGGTGGCTGCCGAACCAGGCCTCCTGACCGCGCTGGACCTACCCCTGATCACCGGCCGCGGCCTCGTCGCTCCCTGAGCTGCTCAGCAGACCGAGTCCGTCGGCGCCGGCACTCCCATGCCGAGCGCGCGCCGCGCCACCAGCCCGACCCACGTGCCGCCGAGCGCGGCGATGCCCCACACCCAGCCCGACAGGCTCCCGGACGCGATGCCGGCGAGGTAGGCGCCGATGTTGCAGCCTGCGGCCAACCGGGCGCCGATGCCGAGCAGGATGCCGCCGCCGACGCTGATGAGCGCGGTCTGCCAGGCGATCGAGCCGCGCAGCACCCACACGCCGCCGGCGGTGGCGGCGACCGCGGCGCCGATCATGATGCCGATGTCGGTGAGCGAGTTCTTGTCGGCGAGGATCGGGCCGGCCAGCATCTTCGCCTGAGACGGCTGCTGCCAGAACGCCCACGTCTCCGGGTGCAGGCCGAACACCTGCAGCGCCTTGGCTCCCCACAGCGCGAACGCGCTGGTCACACCCCACGCCCCGCCGGAGACGACGAGCACGCCGGCGCCGAGCACGGCCAGCACCAGCGCCCCGACCCACAGCGGCCAGCTCCCGCGCAGGATCCGCGCGGCCCCGCGAGCCGTCGGCGGCACGTCGACGGGCGGCGGGTTGCGCCGCGCCTGCACCCAGCGGCTGGCCAGCACGATCAGGCCCAGCACCGCGATCGTCACGGCCCAGGACCCGAACCAGCCGATGTGGTCGGCGAGCACGAACGCCGGCAGCGCCGGCAGGTCGGCCACCAGCGGGTAGCCGGCCGTGTAGAGCACCGAGCCGGCGATGAACCCGAAGAGCGTGAACACGATGGTGCTCTGCCCGCCGCCGATCGCGAACAGCGTGCCCGACGCGCAGGCGCCGCCCAGCTGCATGCCGATCCCGAAGAGGAACGCGCCCAGCACCAGCCCGATGCCCAGCGGGCCGGCCGTCGGCGCGGGCGTGGTGCCGAACAGGCCGAACCCGGTGCCGATGACCAGCGCGAACAAGGTGGCGGTAGCGCCGAGCAGCACCGCGTGGGCGCGCACGCCGGTGCCGTTGCCGACGGCGACGAGCTGGCGCCACGCCGAGGTGAAACCGAAGCGGGAGTGGAACAGCGCCACGCCCAGGCCGATGCCGAGCGCGAGCAGCGCCGCCTGCTTGCCGCCGTGGGCGATGCCGACGTAGGCGACGAGCGCGGCGCCGAGCACTGCGAGCGCGGCGAGCGCGCCCTTCTGCACGGGCCCGGCCGGATCGGCGACGGGCGGGACGGCGCACGTGGGCGCCGGGGAGAAGAGGGTGGCCATGCGGGGACTCCGAGGGACGAGCGGACGAGGACCGGGGCGACGGTCAGCGACAGTGCTCGTCGAACAGGTTCTCCCGGCGCGTCATCCAGAACCGCTCCAGGTCGGGGCGGAGTGCGGCGGTCACCGTCCGATCATGAACACCGATCGGCGATGACGCAACGTCGAACCGCCCGGGCGAAGTGGTGACGAAACGCCTGTAACGGTCAGTGAGAAGCCGCCGACTCCCGGTGACACACATCACATCTGCGGGGGAAGGCAGGCTGCGGCCATGGCGCTCGTGACGAGTTTCGGCCCGCCGGCCGGGTGGCGGGACTTCCCGGACGGCCCGGACGGCGACGCGTTCCGCAAGAACTGGCACGTCCGGGTCAGCGACCTCGTCAACGGTCTCGTGACCAGCGGCCGGGGGAAGCTGTTCGATCCTCGCCGCTACGACGCGACGGTGGTCGCCGTCCGGCAGCTGTCGTGGATGGGCTTCCCGCGCGCGCTCCACACCGTCACTGAGCGCGACGACCGCGCAGAGGCGTTCCGGCTGGCCGAGGACCGGCAGAGCCAGGCCGAGTACTTCGAGTGGCACACCACCACCGAGAACGGGAAGGTCACGAAGGTCACCTTCAGCGTCGAGACCCCGGAGTACTGGACGGTGCTGGCGGAGACCGACCCCGATCGGCTCCTGCAGCTCTACCGCCGGCTCGTCGACGACGACGTCCAGCGGGCCGACCTGTTCACCGACGGCGTCTACGACCCGCAGAACAAGTGGAACACCGAGCGCGGCATCGTCCACTTCGCCTGCCAGTCCCCGCAGAACTCGCTCAGCGCCGTGCTGGGCCTGGTGGGCGCGGGCGCCGGGCAGACCGAAGCACGTGACAACTTCGCCGGCCGGTTCGCCGGCGAGACATCGGCCGACGACTACGTCGTGCTCGAGGTCGCGGCCCTGCTCCGCAAGCGCGGCCACTTCGTGACGGTCGCCGACCCGGTCGGATTCCACATCGACGGCTGGGACGACACGGGGTGGACCGCCCCGGACGGCAGCCCTGTCGACGACAACTGGCGCATCACCCGCGGACGCCCGGGCGCAGCCCTGCGGCTCGAGTACGAGGTGCGCTCGGGCGCGTACACCGTGGGCGACATCCGCATCGGTGGGCGGCCCGTCACCCACGGCGGCCAGCTCGCCGAGCACGTGAGCGTCTCGCTGCCCGTCGTCGTCGCGAAGGACCTGACATGACCGAGCCGCTGGTCGAGGAGACCCTCACGCGCATCGCGTCGGCGCAGCCCGTGCTGCTCAACGGAGTGGACGTCGACAATCTCGGGGGCGACACCGGTGGTGATCCCGGCGAACCTCCGCCCCAGCCCGTCGAGACCCCCGAACCGGTCTACGACCGGGCGATCCGCCGCGACATCCAGGGCAACATCGTCCCCGGCTTCAACAAGGACCACCAGCACTTCCTGTTCTACCGCTTCCGCGACAGCGGGGCGGCCCGGCAGTGGGTCGCCGCCGTCGCGCCGATGGTGACCTCGCTCGACGAGGTGCTGGAGTTCGTGAAGCTCCACCGCGCGCGGCGGCTGGCCGAGGGGGTGTCGGAGCCGTCCGGGCTGACCGCGACCTGGGTCAACGTCGCCTTCTCCCACGCCGGGCTCGCGCGGCTCGCCGGTGACGCGGCGGTGGCGGGGTTCACCGATCAGACCTTCCGCCAGGGGCTGGCCGCACGGTCGACCCACCTCGGCGATCCCACCTCGACCGAGCACCCCGGCCACCGCGACCACTGGGTGGTGGGCGGTCCCGACAACGAGGCGGACGCGCTCGTCGTCGTCGCCGCGGACGACGACGCCGACCTCGTGGCGAAGGTCGCCGCGATCAAGGGCATGTCCGGGGCGCTCGATCTCCTGTACGAGCAGGACGGCCACGCGCTACCCGGCGTCCTGCGCGGCCACGAGCACTTCGGTTTCAAGGACGGGGTGTCCCAGCCGGGAGTCCGCGGTCGGCTCTCCGAGGCCGACGACGACTTCCTCACGCGGCGCTACCTCTTCCCCTTCGGAGACCAGAGCGACACCCGCCCGCAGCTGTTCGGCAAACCCGGCCAGCAACTCGTGTGGCCGGGCCAGTTCCTGCTCGGCGAGCCCCGCCAGAGCCCCGTCGACCTGATCGGTGCGGAGACCCTTCCCGAGCGGCCGACCTACCCGGAGTGGGCCCGCCGCGGCTCGTACCTGGTGTGCCGGCGGCTGCGCCAGGACGTCCCGGCGTTCTGGCGGTTCGCCGCGCGGACGGCGGCCCGCGTCGGCACCACCCCGGAGCACCTCGCGGCGATGCTGGTCGGCCGGTGGCCGAGCGGCGCCCCGCTCATGCGGGCGGCCACGACGGACAACCGGCGGCTGGCCGGTGACGAGTTCGCCAACAACCACTTCCTCTTCGACGACGACACCCGCGACCTGCCACTGCGCGACATCCCGGGCTACGACGGGGACAACCATCCACCGGCCGACGCGGACATGTTCGGCGCCGTCTGCCCCCAGTTCGCGCACATCCGCAAGACCCACCCGCGCGACAGCGTCACGGACCTGGGCAAACCGCACGACACGATGCTGCGGATGATCCTGCGCCGCGGGATCGCCTACGGGACGGCCTACCTCGGCGCCGCCCACCCCGACCCGCACGTCGATCGTGGGCTGATGTTCCTGTGCTACAACGCGAACATCGAGGACCAGTTCGAGTTCCTGACCCGCCGCTGGTGCAACTCGCCCATCCAACCGAACGAGGGCGGCCACGACCCCGTGATCGGCCAACGCGACGCCAGGGGCGACCGCACGCGCGTCATCGACGTCCCGACACCGGACGGGCCCGTGCGGGTCTCCCTCGAGCGCGACTGGGTCGTCCCGACCGGCGGCGGCTACTTCTTCTCCCCGCCGATCGGCGCCCTCACGACGGTGCTGGGGGATGCTGCGGGAAAGCCGTGACGGGTGCCCGCGCCGGAGGTGGCCCGGCCGGCCACGTCGGCCGGGCCGCCTCGCCGATTCACATCGGGATCGCTTCGTAGACCTCGACCTTGCCGCCCACGTTCAGGATCGGGCAGCCCTTTGCCAGATCGGCGGCGGCGGCGAGGTCGGGTGCGCTGACCACGCTGAATCCGGTCAGCGCGGAGTCGCCGCTGTCGGTGGCCGACCCGTCGGCGTGGACGGTGCGCGATGCACCGAACGGGTTGCCGCCCTCCACCAGGCTGCCGCCGAGCGCACCGAACCAGACACCCCACTCGGCCATCGCCTTCTCCTGCGCCTCCGGCGTGTCGGCCATCCCGGTACCGCCGCTGTAGGTGAGGACGTAGTTCGTCATGTCGAAACTCCTTCGAACCTCAGCGCAGAGCCCGGCGGCCCCGCTCTGACGTCATGACGAACGGCGGCGACGCGGATCGACAGGGATGGTCGGAAAAATCTTGGAAGTCGATGTCGGATCCGTGTCTGCCCGTTCGAGGCCCAGGTAAGGACCTCGAAACGAAGGAGCACGGACATGAGCACCACCTGCACGCCCGACGCCCGCATCACCAAGTCGCTGCTCGGCTACGGCGTCATCGCCGGCCCGTTCTACGTGACGGTGTCACTGGTCCAGGCGGTCACCCGGGAGGGCTTCGACCTCTCCCGGCACGCCTGGAGCCTGCTGTCGAACGGCGACCTCGGCTGGATCCAGATCACCAACTTCATCCTGACCGGGCTCATGGTCATCGCCACCGCGGTCGGGCTTCGCCGGGCGCTGAGCCCCGGCCGGGGCCGCGCCTGGGCACCGCTGCTGGTCGGCGCCTACGGCGTGAGCCTGATCGGGGCCGGTGTCTTCACCGCCGATCCGGCGCCCGGCTTCCCCGTCGGATCCGCCGCCGCGACGACGACGAGCTGGCACAGCTTGCTGCACCTCGCCGTCGGAGGTGTTGGCTTCCTGTGCCTGATCGCGGCCTGCTTCGTGCTGGGCAGCCGGTTCGCCCGCGACGGCCACAGCGGCCTGGCATGGTTCTCCCGCGTCACCGGAGTGGCCTTCCTCGCCGGGTTCGTCGGCATCGCGAGCGGCTCGCAGGGCCCCACGGTGCTGGCCTTCGTCGCGGCTGTGCTGGTGGTCTGGGCCTGGATGTCCACCGTGTCCGTCACGTTCTACCGAGCCGCCGCCGCCTGACCTGACGATCACCATCGACGAGAGGATCCGACCATGCGCTACGTCCTGCTGCTCCGGAGCAACCAGCCGGCCGCCCCACCACCCGCCGGCCTGATGGAGGCCATCATGAAGCTCGGAGCGGAGGCCACCGCCGCCGGCGCGCTGCTGGACACCGCAGGGCTCGCCCCGAGCGCGGCCGGCGCGAAGGTCAGCCTGTACGGAGGCAAGCTGAGCGTCACCGACGGGCCGTTCGCCGAGGCCAAGGAGACCATCAGCTACGCGATCTACGAGGTCCGGTCGAAGGAGGAGGCGGTGGAGTGGGCGTCCCGCTTCCTCAAGCTCCATCGCGACCTGTGGAACGGCTGGGAGGGTGAGTCCGAGGTGCTGAAGGTGTTCGGCCCGGAGGACTTCGGCAACTAGCAACAAGCTGCGAGGATCGGTGGCTGTGACAGCTACCGATCCTCGTCGCGTTGTGGAGGCGGTCTGGCGCATCGAGTCCGCGCGGATCATCGCCGGACTCGCCCGCATGGTCCACGACGTCGGGCTCGCCGAGGAACTGGCGCAGGACACGCTCGTGATCGCGCTGGAGCAGTGGCCGGTGGACGGCGTGCCGGACCACCCGGGTTCTTGGCTCATGGCCACCGCCAAGCACCGCGCCATCGATCTGCTGCGGCGGCAGACCCGCTACCGGGAGAAGCTCGAACTCGTCGGCCGGGCAACCCCGCATGCCGACGACCCCGATCTGGCTGCTGAGCTCGACGACTACGTCGGCGACGACCTGCTGCGGCTCGTCTTCACCACCTGCCACCCGGTCCTCTCCACCGAGTCGCGGGTCGCGCTGACGCTGCGGCTGCTGGGCGGCCTCACCACCGACGAGATCGCGCGTGCCTACCTCGTACCGGAGAGCACCGTCGGTCAGCGGATCACGCGCGCCAAGCGCACGCTCGCGGACAAGGAGGTGCCGATCGAGCTGCCGCCGCCGTCCGAGGTCGCCGAGCGGTTGGCCTCCGTGCTCGAGGTCATCTACCTGGTCTTCAACGAGGGGTACGCCGCCACCGCGGGCGACGACTGGATGCGTCCCGGCCTCTGCGCCGAGGCTCTGCGGCTCGGGCGGATCCTCGCCACGCTGGCACCGCAGGAGCCCGAGGTGCACGGCCTCGTGGCGCTCATGGAGCTCCAGGCGTCGCGCACCGCGGCGCGGGCCGACGCCGATGGGGCTCCGATCCTGCTGCAGGACCAGGATCGCCGACGCTGGGACCGGTTGCTCATCCGGCGCGGGCTCGACGCGCTCGCCCATGCCGAGGGCACTTTCGGACCGTACGTCCTGCAGGCCTCGATCGCCGCGTGCCACGCACGGGCCGCTCGCGCCGAGGACACCGACTGGGGACGGATCGCCGCCCTGTACAGGGTGCTGGCGCACGTGTCGCCGTCGCCGATAGTCGAGCTCAACCGCGCGGTCGCGGTGGGACATGCCGAGGGGCCGGGCCCGGCGCTCGCGATCGTCGACGGGCTCGACCTACCCCAGTACGCCCTGTACCCGGCCGTCCGCGGCGACCTGCTGGCTCGGCTCGGCCGCACCGGCGAGGCCCGGGAGGAGTTCGAACGGGCCGCCGCCATGACCCGCAATGCCCGCGAGCGCACCCTGTTCGAGGCGCGAGCGGCGGCACTCGCGCACTGACCCGTCGGCTCACGCACTCGGTCGTGTGCCCACGCACATGTCCGGACGTATGCGCGAGCACACCACGGTGTGCGTGAGCGGGCTACGGGGTGCGCAGCCGGGCCGCGCGCATCGTCAGGTAGTGCTGCTCGGGGAGGTTCACCGCGCGCGCGGCCGCCGCCTCGTAGTGCCGCGCCGCACTCTCCGGCTCACCCGCCTCCTCCAGCAGGTGCGCGCGGACGGCGTCGAGGCGGTGGTGCCCGACGAGCTTCGGTGCGACCTCGTCGAGCAGCGCGAGACCGGCCAGCGGCCCGTCGGTCATGGCGACGGCGACGGCTCGGTTGAGCGTGACGACCGGGTTCTCGGTGACGCGTTCCAACAGCTCGTAGAGGGTGCGGATCTGGGCCCAGTCGGTGTCGGCAGCGGTCGGGGCGGCGTCGTGCACCGCCGCGATCGAGGCCTGGAGCTGGTACTCCCCCACCACCCCGGCCCGGCGCGCCGCCACGGCCAGGCCGATCCCCTCGACGATCGACGGGCGGTGCCAGCGCGTGCGGTCCTGCTCGGCGAGCGGGATCAGCTCCCCGTCGGGGCCGGTGCGGGCGGGACGACGGGCATCGGTCAGCAGCTGCAGCGCCAGCAGCCCCATCACCTCAGGATCGTCGGGCAGTGCGGTGCGCAGCAGCCGGGTGAGCCGGATCGCCTCGGCCGCGAGGTCGACGCGGTGCAACCCGGCCCCGCCGCTGCTGGTGTGCGCTTCGGTGAACATCACGTACAGCACCCGCAGCACCGCCTGCACCCGCCGGCCGCGCTCGTCGGGCTCCGGCAGCTCGAACCGCGCGCCGGCCTCGGCCACCTTGGCCTTGGCCCGGCTGATCCGGGTGCCCATCGTGGTCTCGGGCACGAGGAACGCCGAGGCGATCTCGCCGGTGGTCAGCCCGCCGACCGCGCGCAGCGTCAGCGCGACCGCGGAGGCCGGGGTGAGCACCGGGTGGCAGCACAGCACGAGCAGCCGCAGCGTGTCGTCGGCGTCCGGGACCGGCGGCGCCGGTGGCTCCAGCGCGGCGTTCTCCTCGCGGCGACGCCGGGCGGCGACCGCCCGGTGCTCGTCGACGAGCTTGCGGGTGGCGGTGCGGATCAGCCACGCGTGGGGATGCTCGGGCACGCCGTCTCGCACCCAGTGCTCGGCGGCGGTGATCAGCGCCTCCTGCACGGCGTCCTCGGCCGCGGCGAAATCGCCGTGCCGGCGCACGAGCACGCCGAGGACCTGCGGCGCCACCCGGCGCAGCAGGTCCTCGATCGGCAGCTCGCTCACAGATCCGCCGAGAACGTGAACATCACCTGCCGCACCTCGATCTGCTGGCCCAGCGCCTTGCCGCCGGGACCGGGGGCGGCGGAGACCGCGGCCGCGATCTCCAGCGCGCGCTCCTCCGACTCGACGTCGATCATCTGGTATCCGGCGAGCAGCTCCTTGGCCTCGGGAAACGGGCCGTCGGTGACGACCGGCGCGCTCACCCCGTCCGCGGTGACGATCTTCGCGAGATCCGGTCCGGTCAGCGCGTTCATCTCGACGAGCTCACCGTTCGCGGCCAGCTCGGCGTTGAGGCTGCGCAGGCACTCGAGGTGGCGCTCCACGTCGGCGGGGTCCCACTCCGACATGTGCGGCACGTCCAGGCTGCCGTCGTACTTGGTCAGGATCATGAACCGGGTCATGGCTGGTCCTCTCTCAGCGCGGGTCGCCGTTGACGGCGATCAGGTCGGCGACGGCCTTGGGAAGGGTCGTCTCGAAGTCGTGCAGCACCACGTGGTCGGGCGTGATCGTGATGACCGCCATCTGCTGGTAGATCGCCGTCACACCGGCCCGCCACCCGTCGACCGCCTCGGCCGGCATCAGCTTGGGAGCGCCGGCGAGGTACTCCGCGGGCACCCCGTCGACGATCTCGACGGTGGCCGAGCCGCGGATCAGCAGCGAGCGCGGGGGCATGCCGAACCGGTCGACGACCAGGGCGACGCGCGGGTGCTTGCGGATCGCGGCCACCTTCGCCGCTCCCACCGCGGTGGCGAAGGCGATCTTCTCGCCGGTCTGCCAGAACCCGATCGGGATCACCCGGGGATCGCCGTCGCTGCCGAGGTAGGAGAACCGCCCCATCAGGGAGCCGAGCAGCTCCTGGGCGATCGGCTTGGCGAGGGTGTCGGTGACGGTCTGGGCGTCCATCGGAGGTCTCCTTCGTTCTGGGGGTCGGACGCAGCGGGAACGGAGCCGGTTCCGACGCTTCGACATGCTTCGACTGTGACCCCCATCACATCGTCAGATCCGGCTCCGCAGCACGCGCGAGAGCCCCAACGCCGCGGTCCGCACCGCCGGGCCGAGCCGGCCGGTGTCGAGCCGGTTCGCCCAGCCGGTGATCGAGATCGCCGCGACGGCGTGCGAGCCGCCGTCCAGCACGGGTGCGGCGACGCAGGCGATGCCTACCGTGGACTCCTCGTGCTCGACGGCCGTGCCCTGTTCCCGGATGCGGGCCAACTCGTCGGCCAGCAGCCCCGGCGCGATCACGGTGCGCGGGGTGCGCCGCACCAACCCGGCCGCGACGACGTCGGCCAGCCGCTCCGGCGGACCGAACGCGAGCAGCACCTTCCCGACCCCGGTGCAGTAGGCCGGCATGCGGCCGCCGACCCGGGAGCCGACGACGGGACCGCCCCTGGTGGTCAGCTTCTCGACGTAGACGACCTCGATCCCGTCCGGGACGGCGAGGTGGACCGTCTCGTGGGTGGCCTGGAACAGGTCGGCCAGGAACGGCGCGGCCGCCTCCCGCAGGCCGCGCTGCCCCGGCGCGCGCTGGCCCAGCTCGAACAGCGTCATGCCGAGCCGCCAGCCGCCGTCGACCCGCTCGACGACACCCCACCCGGCCAGCTCGCCGAGCAGGCGGTGCGCCGTCGGCTTCGGGATGCCGGTGCGCCGGTTCAGCTCGACCAGGGACAGCTCCTCGTCGCCCGCCCGGAACGCGGTCAGCAAGGTGAGTGCGCGACCGATCACCGAGTTCGGCGGCTCCCCCGCACTCCCCAGGCCGGTCATGGGGCCATCGTAGGAAGGCCGCCGGTCCAGGCGGCGCCGGCCGGCGTCGCGTCGGCACCGCAGGTGGTGCTCTCGCCCGTGATCAACGCCGAACCCTGCGGCCGCCGACGATGCGCCCGCCTGATCCTCAGCCGGCCTCCGCCTGCCCGCCGGAGCGCAGCCGCTCGGTGAGCGCCACCACCTCGTCGCGCAGGGCCGTGGCTGCCTCCAGGGTGAGTCCGGTGGCCGCGGCGAAGCCCGACTGCGCGGCGAGTGCCTGCCCGCGCAGGGCGAGCCCGGCCTCGGTGACCCCGATCTCGACGCTGCGCTCGTCGCGGGCCGAGCGCCGGCGCGTGACGAGCCCGCGCGCCTCCAACCGCTTGAGCAGCGGCGACAGCGTGCCGCTGTCCATGTGCAGCCGCTCGCACAGCGCGCCCACCGGCACCGGATCGGCGCCCTCCCACAGCACGAGCAGCACCAGGTACTGGGTGTAGGTGATCCCGGCGGACTCGAGCAGGGGCCGGTAGCAGCCGACGATCGCCCGGGCCGCGTCGTGCAGCGCGAAGCACAGCTGCGCGTCCAGCAGCGGGGCGGGGTGCGCAGCGGATGACTCGGTGGGCATCGCCACACGATACGACCAGAACTGGGGGATGCGCAATTCAGTTGTGTGCAATACAGTTGGCCGCAACAGAACTTCCGAACCGGAGGACAGACATGGCAACGGTCTACACGGCATCCGCGACCTCGACCGGCAGCGGCCGCGACGGGCACGTCCGCTCCAGCGACGGCTTCATCGACAACGACGTGAAGATGCCGCCGGCCCTGGGCGGCCCCGGCGGCGCCACCAACCCCGAGGAGCTGTTCGCCGCGGCCTACTCCACCTGCTTCCACAGCGCGCTGCGGCTCGTCGCCGGCAAGCAGAAGGTGGCCCTGCCGGCCGACACCAACGTCGAGGCGGCCATCGGCATCGGTCCCGACGGCACCAGCTTCGCCATCACCGCCGCACTCACCGCCAGCCTGCCCGGGCTCGACCAGGCGACGGCCGACGCGCTCGTCGAGGCCGCCCACCAGGTGTGCCCGTACTCGAAGGCCACGCGTGGCAACGTCGAGGTCACCCTCGTCGCGAAGGTCTGAGACAGCGTTCCCCGAGCCCGTCCCGGTGATTCACCGGGGCGGGCTCGTGCCGTCCCGACGCGCGTCGAGCGCGTCCAGGATCAGGTCGAGGCCGTACCCGAACTCGCTCGTAGGGTCGTAGGCCGGCCCGTAGGCGGCGATCACCTCCCGGAGGTGCGGCAGCTCGCCGACCGGAAGGCTCGCCAGGATGCCGCCGGCCACGGCCGCGACGTCGGCGGGCGTCGCCATCGGCAGGCTCGACTCCTGCAGCACGAAGCCGGCGATGTAGCTGTCCAGCAACGACACGGCGTGCGTCGCCATCGCCACCGAGAAGCCCGCCTCCCGCAGGACGCCGAGGACGGCGTCGTGGTGGCGCAGCGTCGCCGGCCCCGGGTTGCGACGGGAGTCCATGAGGCCCAGCGCCCAGCTGTGGCGGGCGAGGACCGCTCGCGCCGATCCGGCGCGTGCCCGGATCGCGGCCCGCCAGTCCGCCGCGACGGGCGGCAACTCGATCGCCGCGAACACCGCGTCGACCACACCGTCGAGGATCGCGTCCTTGTTCGGGGACCCTAGGGAAGGACGTCCGATGCCGATGCCGATCTGGTGGGGCCACGTCAACAAGCGGGTGTTCAACCCGCGCGCGCTCGCCGGCGGGAAGTGGCCCGTGCTGATCCACGTCGGCCGCCGCTCCGGCACGATCCACCGCACCCCGCTGGACGCGCACCCCGTCGCAGGCGGCTACCTGTTCGTCCTGGTCTACGGCTCGCGCACCGACGGGGTGCGCAACATCCTGGTGGCCGGCCGCGCGCGCCTGGACGTCGACGGCCGGGAGGTGGATCTCACCGCACCCCGGCTCGTCGGGGCGGAGGAGGCGTTCGGGGCCCTCCCTGCCGACGTGGCACGGCCGCCGAAGCTGCTGCGGATCACCGAGTTCCTGCGCATGGATCTGGCCCTAGTGTCGGGAGCATGAGCAAGTCGCATCCCGATCAGTGGACGATCGGGGCCGCCGGCCCCCGCCCCGCTCCCGCCGACCTCGCGGCCCTGCGCGAGCTGGCCACCACCCAGCTCGCCGACGCCGACGGACCCGTCGCGGTGATCGGCCCCGGCATCCAGCACGTGGCGGGCGGGCGGGAGCTCTGCGGCCCCGCCGTCACGGTGTGGACCAAGCCGGGCGACATCCTGCACGTGCTCAAGGCCGTCGATCTCGTGACGGCCGGCGACGTGCTCGTGATCGACGGCGGCGGGCGGCTCGACGCCGCCGTCGTCGGCGACATCGTGGCGGGCGCGCTGGCGGGCCTGGGCTGCGCCGGGCTCGTGGTCGACGGCGTGGTCCGCGACGTCGACGGCACGGCCGAGACCGGGTTGCCGACGTTCGCCCGCGGCGCGCACCCGGCCACGGGCTCGAACACCGGACCGGGCGCCATCAACGTGTCGGTGCAGGTCGGCGGGGTCGCGGTGCGGCCGGGCGATCTCGTGCGCGGCGACTCCAGCGGGCTCGTGGTGATTCCGCACGACCGGCTCGCGCAGACCGTCGCGGCGGGCGCGGCCGTCGCCGAGCGGGAGGAGCAGTGGCGGCAGCGGATCGCGGCCGGCGAGCCCCTCCCCGCCGCCACCGGCATCGACGACGTGCTGGCGCAGGTCCGCGGCGGCACCGCACCCGACCTGCCCTGATCGCCACGGAGATCGCGTAGGAGCGCAACCAGCCATACGCGCGCCCGCACGCCGGGGACCGATGCCGACCTCGCCGTGGTAGCAAGGGTGTGTGACTCGCCGGGTTCCCGTGCTCGTGCTCGCCGGGTTCCTCGGTGCCGGCAAGACGACGCTGCTCAACCACCTGCTCACCCACAGCCGCGACACCCGCATCGGGGTGGTGGTGAACGACTTCGGCAGCGTCGGCGTCGACGCGATGCTCGTCGGCCGGGCGGTGGGCGGCGTGGTCCCGATCGGCAACGGGTGCCTGTGTTGCGCCACCGACGAGGCCGGTCTGGCGCCGCTGCTCGCGCGGCTGACCGGGCCGCGGTCCGGGGTGGACGTGGTGGTCGTGGAGGCGAGCGGGATCGCCGAGCCCGACCGGCTGGTTGCGCTCGTGCAGGCCGCGATCGGCCGCACAGCCGTGTTCGGCGGGCTCGTCGAGGTGGTCGACACCGCCGAGTTCGAGGACGTGCGGCGGCTGCACACCGAGCTTGACCGGCACGTCGGGCTGGCCGATCTGGTGGTGCTCAACAAGGCGGACATCGCCGGCGGCGAACGCACCGAACGGGTGCGGCAGCTCGCCCGCGCCGCCAACGCACGCGCCCCGATCGTCGTGACGAGCGAGGGCGTGGTCGATCCGCGGCTGCTCTACGAGGTGACCGAGACGCCGGGGCGCCAGCTGCTGCTGGCCCAGCTGCACGAGGACGGCGGCGATCATGGGCATCCGCACCTGCACGACACCTACGAGGCCGTCACACTGACCGCGGAGCGCCCGCTGGATCCTGCGGCACTCGTGGCGTTCCTGCGCGACCGCGATCCCGATGCGTACCGGGTCAAGGGCTTCGCCGATCTCGGCGTCCGTCGCCGCCACGTCGTGCACGCGGTGGGCCGGCAGCTGCGCATCGATCGTGGGCCGTGGCCGCGGGACGAGCCGCGGAGCACGACGCTGGAGGTCATCGGTCGCGGCCTCGACGCGGCGGCGCTCGCGGCCGGCCTGCGGGCCTGCGAGCGCGACCGCCCCGTCGAGCCGGACGAGCTGGCGGCGCTGGAGTCGTTCGTCACCTGAACCGTCCTGGTGCCGCCGGACGTGGGACCGCGCTACTCCGCCGGGGGCAGCGGACGGGTTCGCTCGCAGGCCGTTCGAGTCCGATGTGGCCGGTGGGGTTTGGCCGTCGCCCGACCGGGGGATGTCCCTCTCGTGAACACGGACGTGACCCACCGGCCACGTCCACACAGGTCCGCGCCGGCTCATCGGCGGGCGCGGATCAGGGCATCGAAAGGACAATGTCCATGATCATCCTCGGCCTGATCCTGCTGCTGATCGGCTGGCTGACCAGCATCAGCCTCCTGTACTACGTCGGCGGCATCCTGCTGATCGTCGGTCTCGTGCTCCTGGTGCTGGGCAACATCGGCCGGCCCGTCGGCGGTCGCAAGGTCTGGTTCTGAGTACCGGGTGTGACCCCGTCCGCTACGGGGTCACACCCACCCGTTCGGCCCGCAGCGCGGCGCGTCGCACCTTGCCGGCGTCGTCGCGCAGCGGACGATCGACCCGCTCGATCGAGCGCGGCAGCTTGTAGCGCACCAGCCGCTCCGCCAGGTGCGCGAGCAGGTCCTCGTCCGCGACCGGGGCGGAGGTCTGCACGATCGCGTGCACCGTCTCCCCGTACTCGGGATCGGGCAGTCCGATGACGCACGACGACTGCACCGCGGGGTGCTCGTCGAGGGCCGCCTCCACCTCGGCCGGGTACACGTTCGACCCGCCCACCAGGATCAGGTCCGAGATCCGGTCGGCGAGGTACAGGTACCCCTCGGCGTCGACGTGGCCCATGTCGCCCACCGACTGCCAGCCCTCCGCCGCCTCCCGCGGCTCCGCCCCCAGGTACCGGTACGGCCCTGGCTCCTCCGCCGACCGGCGCATCCACACTTCCCCCACACCGCCTGGTGGGAGCTCCCGCCCGTCGGCATCGCGCACCGAGAGCTCCCCGACCACCGGCCGGCCCACCGAACCGGGATGGGCGAGCCACTCCTCCCCGTCGATCACGGTGATGGCCTGGGCCTCCGTCGCGCCGTACAGCTCGACGACCGTCGACGCGCCCACCCGGTCGATCCAGAACCGCTTGAGCCACTCCGGGCACGCCGCCGCCATCGTCACCACCGTCTGCAGCGACGACAGGTCGGCCGCGGCCAGCTCGTCGGCCGGCAGCTTGGCCATGCGGTGCAGCATCGTCGGCACCGCGTAGAGCCAGTCGACGCGGTGCCGCGCCACCGATTCGACCGTGGCGGCGGCGTCGAACCGCGGCATGACGATCAGGTGGCAGCCCAGGAACAGCGCGGACGTGGCCGTCGCGAACGGGCCGTTGTGGTACAGCGGGCCGGGCATCAGCGCCACGCCCTCGACGGGCACCCGCACGGCCAGCCCCGTGAGCACCGCCTGCTCCAGCACCGGCGCCTGCGTGGACACGATGACCTTCGGCCGCCCCGTGCTGCCGCCCGACGTCGGTGCCTTCAGCGACGGTCCGACGACCGCGGGCAACGGCCCGTCCGGGAGCGTCGGATCCGGCGCGAACCCGACCGGGACGGACGGCCGGCCGGGCGCGTCGAGCCCGACCACCAGGGCCGGCCGGACCAGCTCGAGGATGGCCTCCAGCTCACGGGCCGGCAGCCGGGGCGACACCGGCTGCGGCACCGCACCGAGCTTCCACGTCGCCACCCCCGCCTCGACGAACCCGATGCCGTTGGGCAGCCCGATCGTCACGTAGTCGCCGGCACCGACCCCGCGCTGCGCGTACTCGCGCGCCAGCCGGTTGCTCGCGGCCTCCAGCTCGGCGCGGGTGACGGTCGCATCGGCGTCGGTGACGGCGGGCCGGTCGGGATCGTCAGCGGCCAGCTTCGCGAAAGCCGCTCCCAGCGGCGTCCCCACATCGTCCACGTCAGCCCCCTCGTGCAGTCTCCGCATCAGCAAAGCCACTTTCGGGACCGATTCGGTCCTGAAAGTGGCTTTGCTGTCAACCCCCGACCGAGCCGCTCACAGGTGGTAGCGGCTCGTTCGCTCCGGCGTCAGCACGATCCGGACGGGCTTCGTGGCCAGGAAGGCGTCCACCTCGGCCTGCAGCTTCGGGTCGTCGAGGTCCCAGTAGCGGGCGGCCATCCTGGTCATCGCCTCCTCTGCGCCGTCCGTGTGGATGGAGGCCGTGCCTTCGAGCGACACCCAGTGCTCGGCCTCGCCGGCCGGGGAGGCGACGAGCACCGCGGCCCACGGGTCCTCCTGGATGCGCCGGACGCGTCCGGCTTCGGCGAACGTGACCATCTCGACGGTGCCGTCGGCCAGGTGCTCGTACCAGACGGGCCGGGGCGCGGGGCGGCGACCGGGCGCCGGCGCGACCGTGAGGATGGCGTTCAGCGGGCGGGCGAGCAGTGTGCGGTCGTCGTCGGTGAGCTCGACGGACATGGACACCTCCGAAGTGGTTCGATTGACTCAGTCGGTCGAACCAGTTCACTCGGCGGTTTGTTCCGCAGCCCTCAACAAGCCGTCCGCCAGCACCAGCGGATCGGGGTCGGGCACCAGGTCGGGCCCGCAGGCGAGCAGCTGAAAGGCCGTCCCGTCCGTCACCACCATCAGCAGGCGCGCGAGCCGGGCGGTGTCGACGCTGTGCTCGTCCGGCGCGGCCGCGGCGGTGAGCACGCCGGACAGCACCTCGGTGAACCGCTCGTAGCAGTGCGCGGCCAGACCCCGATGCGCCGGCGCGTGCAGGGCCCACAGCTGCAGCTCGTACTGCGCCACCAGCAGCTCGCGATCGTCGAGCGCCTGCTCCCGGAACAGCACCAGCAGCTTCGCCAGTGCCCGGCGCAGCCCGATCCCGGTCTCGATCGGCCGGACCTCCAGCGCCGCCCGCGTCGCCTCCACGGCGTACTCGGTGACGGCCGCGAGCAGCTCCTCCTTGGACCGAAAGCTGTAGTGCAGGCTCGCCTGCGAGGCACCCGCCTCCTCCGCGATCCGCCGCGTGGACGCGGCCGCCACCCCGTCCCGGCTGATCACGCGCACCGCGGCCTGCACCAGCTGGGTCCGGCGCTGCTCGACGGGCACGTGCGGCATCGGCTCAGCGTGTCACACGGTGCCGATCACACGGTGCCGATCACACGGTGCCGATCACACGGGTGTCCTGCAGCAAGGCGTGCAGAGCTGCGGACGCCGCGAGCATCGCCGTGGCGCGCGCGGTGAACCAGGCCCGGCGCTGCTCGAGCACGACGTGCAGCGCCGTGGTGTCGCCACTCGTCCGCACCCCGTCGAGCACCGCTCTGATCTGCGGGAACGGGTGGTGGGACTGGCGCAGCAGCACGACCAGCCGGGCATCGCGCACCGTATCGGCGTCGTAGCGACGGAAGCCGTCGCGGTCGCGCCGGGGATGCAGCAGGCCGGCCGCCTCCCACACCCGCAACGCCGAGGTCCGGATCCGCAGGCGGTGCGCCAGCTCACCGACCAGCAGCCCCTCGCGCGGCACGAGCATCGGGGTCGGCGATTCCGCGGCCGCCATCGCCGCGACCGCCGCTGCCGTCTCCGCCAGCGCCAGCCGCTGCGCGTGCAGCTCGGCGTGCGCGGCGTCGAGCAGCGCCAGCGCAGTCGCCGTCTCCCCCGCGTGGACGGCCAGCAGCACCTCCCGGGCGGTCGCGTGGCCGTAGCCGGCGACGAGCGCGCGATGCGTGAGCAGGGCCGCGCGGTGGCGCTCGTCGAGGATCCGGTGCCCGCCGGGGGTGTGCTCGGCCGGCGGCAGCACGCCCTCGGCGAGCAGGTTGCGCACCAGCTGCGTGGACACCCCGGCCGCACGGGCGACGTCGACGGGCCGCATGTCCTCCACCCCGAGTTGAGGTTTCTCGACCAGCCACCTGGACCGGAGCGAGCGCAAAGTTACACAGGAAGTTCAACGATACGGTCGAACCCTGTGAACATCGGAACCGAAGCGGCCGTCGCGACCCGCGACCTCCGCATGAAGTATGGATCGCACGAGGTGCTGCGCGGCCTCGATCTCGACGTGGGCCGCGGCGAGATCGTGGCCCTGCTCGGGCCGAACGGCGCCGGCAAGACCACCACCATCGAGATCCTCGAGGGCTTCCGCCGCCGCTCGGCGGGTGCGGTCGCCGTGCTCGGCACCGATCCCGACCACGGCGACGAGGCGTGGCGGGCCCGGTTGGGGATCGTGCTGCAGTCCTGGCGCGACCACGGCAACTGGCGCGTACGGGAGCTGCTCACCTACCTCGGCCGCTTCTACGGCCCGTACGGCACGCCGGGGCGGCCGCGCCCGTACGGCGTGGACGACCTGCTCGCGACGGTCGGGCTGACGGCGGCGGCCGGACGGACGGTCGCCACGTTGTCGGGTGGGCAGCGGCGGCGGCTCGACGTGGCCGTCGGGCTGGTGGGGCGACCCGACCTGCTGTTCCTCGACGAGCCGACCACCGGGTTCGATCCGCAAGCCCGGCACGAGTTCCACGAGCTGATGCGGGCGACGGCGGCCGGCGAGGACATGTCGGTGCTGCTGACGACGCACGACCTGGCGGAGGCGGAGAAGCTCGCCGACCGCATCGTGATCCTGGCCGGCGGCCGGATCGTGGCGGAGGGCACCGCCGCGGAGCTGGCGGCGCGGGTGGCGGGCGACGGCGAGGTGCGCTGGCGCCGCGCCGGCGAGGAGCATCGGGAACGGGTGGCCGATCCGACCGCGTTCGTGCGCGAGCTGTTCGCCACCGAGCGCCGCGACGGTGTGCGGATCACCGACCTGGACGTGCGGGTGCCGACCCTGGAGGATTCGTACCTCGCACTCGTGGCACGAGCAGAGCTCGACGAGACCGTGGGGGTGTCGGCATGAGCGAATCATCAGCGCAGCGCACGAGTCCACGGACGACGGCCTTCCGAGCGGGGCTGATGCGCGGCGGCATCGAGTTCCGGCACACGATGACCAGCTTCGGCGAGCTGCTCGGGTGGCTGTGGCTCCCGATCGTGGCGCTGGCGGTGATGTTCGTGCTGCGCGACACCCCGGTGCCGGGCACGTCGTTCTCCCTCGGCTCGCAGGCGGTGCCCGGCGTGCTGGCGATGAACTCCGTGTTCTCCGGCCTCTTCGGGTTGGCCGCCGCGCTCACCATGGATCGCGAGGACGGGACCTTGCTGCGGGCCAAGGCCACCCCCAACGGGATGATCGGCTACCTGGTCGGGGCGATCTCGGCGAAGGCCGCGCTGGTGGTCGCGACGCTGCTGCTGATGCTGGTGCCCGCCGCGTTCGTCTACGACGGGATCGAGCTGGGCCGGCCGGGTGCGTGGCTCACGTTGATCTGGGTGCTCGGGCTCGGGCTGGCCGCGCTGTTGCCGATCGGCGCGGTGCTCGGCGCGACGGTCGCGAACTCGCGCTCACTGGGCCTGCTGATGTTCGTGTTCCTGGCACTCTCGGCCGTCTCCGGCGTGTTCTACCCGCTCACCGCCCTGCCGGGGTGGCTACAGGGCCTCGGGCAGGTGTTCCCGCTGTACTGGCTCGGGCTCGGGCTGCGCTCGGCGCTGCTGCCCGACGAGCTGGCCGCCGTCGAGGTGGGCGGATCGTGGCGGCCGGTCGCGACCGTCGTCGTGCTGGGTGTGTGGGCGGTTGCCGGGGCCGTGCTCGCGCCGGCGCTGCTGCGCCGCACGGCGGCGCGGGAGTCCGGGTCGGCGGTCGCGGCGCGGAAGGAGCAGGTCGCCCAGCGACCGGCCTGACACCCGATGGGCGACGAACCAGGCGATCGCGAGCAGCAGCGCGCCGAGCAGCGCGTACTGCACGATCCCGACGTAGCCCTCCACCAGCGACCACTCGCTGCCCAGCAGGTAGCCGGCGGTGACGAACAGCCCGTTCCAGATGAGGCTGCCGGCCGTGGTGAGCAGCACGTACCACCCCAGGTGCAGCCGCTCCACCCCGGCCGGCAGCGACACCGCGCAGCGCACGAGCGGCACCATCCGGCCGAGGAACACCGCGGCCAGGCCACGCTTGGCGAACCACGCCTCGGCCGCGTCGACGTCGGAGATCCGCACCATCGGCAGCCGGGCCGCCAGCGCGCGGGCCCGGTCCCGGCCCAGGCGCGCGCCGATCGCGTACACGATCAGCGACCCCACCACCGAGCCGAGCGTCGTCCAGAACAGCGCCTCGGCGAGGCTGAACACGCCGCGGCTCGCCGAGTACCCGGCCAGCGGCAGCACCAGCTCGCTCGGGATCGGCGGGAACACGTTCTCGACGGCGACCACGAGCGCGGCGCCGGGTCCACCCAGTGCCGACATCACGGCGACCACCCAGTCGCCCAGCCAGTCCAGCACCCGGTTCCCCCGCACCTCTCCGACAGTCCGTTGCCGACGCTACGGACGGCGCATCGAAGCCACATCGCAGGAAACCCTGAGCAGGATGCGGGATGCCCCGGATGGGCGGATGGTGACCGGGCGTTCGCGTCGGCCACGCCTGTTCGTCGCACACCGGCCACGCATTCGGCGCAGGGTCAGCGCCATGCGTGACATCTCTCGGCGGAGGTTCCTGGGTTGGACGGCGGGCGCCGCGGTGCTCGCCGGCACCGGCGCGGCCGGCTGCGGCACCACCAGCCGGGTCGCGCCGGCAGCGGTCCGCGTCGGCAACCCGTTCACCCTCGGGGTGGCCTCCGGCGACCCGGCCGCCGACTCGGTCGTGCTGTGGACGCGCCTGGCGCCCGATCCCTTCGCCGCGGACGGCGGGGGCGGGATGCCCGCCGTCCCGCAACCCGTCGAGTGGGAGGTGGCTCGCGACGAGGG
This sequence comes from uncultured Actinomycetota bacterium, assembly GCA_963727745.1. GTDB lineage: Bacteria > Actinomycetota > Actinomycetes > Mycobacteriales > Pseudonocardiaceae > Pseudonocardia. Next base: position 1,139,230 of record CAVSHL010000011.1, on the reverse strand, counting down.
CATGCGGCAGGTGGTGGGCCGCGGGGTCGCGCTCGCCAGCCCGGATCTCGGGCACTCCGTGCATCCCGAGGTGGGCGGGCTGGAACCGGACCGCGAGTACTTCTACCGCTTCCGCGTCCCCGGGCGCGACGGCGCGATCTCGCCGGTCGGGCGCACCCGCACCACCCCGCGCCCGCAGGACGACCCCCCGTCGCTCACGTTCGCGTTCGCGTCCTGCCAGAACTGGGGCGACGGCTTCTACACCGCGTACGAGCACATGGTGCAGGAGGACCTCGATCTCGTCGTCTTCCTCGGCGACTACATCTACGAGGGCGCGATCGGCACCACGAAGCGGGGCCGGACCGTGCCCGCGCAGGTGGCGCCCGAGCCGATGGACCTCACCGGCTACCGGCTCCGGCACGCCCTCTACGGGTCCGAGGCGCCGCTGCAGGCCGCCCGGGCCCGCTTCCCGTGGATCACGGTGTTCGACGACCACGAGGTGGAGAACAACTGGGCGGGCGACGTCTCGCAGGTCGACAAGGAGCCCGACCAGGATCCCGCGGTGTTCCGGCAGCGGCGCGCGGCTGCGTTCCAGGCGTACTACGAGCACCTGCCGCTGCGGGCCGCGCAGCTGCCCCGGGGCACGTCGATGCAGCTGCACCGGCGCCTGTCCTACGGCCGGTTGGCCGACTTCTCGATGCTCGACACCCGCCAGTTCCGCGACGACCAGGTGTGCGGCGACACCGCCGTCGTCGGCTGCGGTGCACGGTTCGCGCCCGAGCGCACGATCATGGGTGCGGCGCAGCGGGACTGGCTGCTCGACGGCTTCAGCTCCTCGGCGGCGCGCTGGCAGGTCATCGGCAACCAGGCCCCGATGGGGCAGACCGACAACGACCCCGGCCCCGCCGTGAAGGTCGACATGGATCCGTGGGACGGGTACGTGGCCGACCGCAACCGCGTGCTCGGCGCGGCCGCCGACCGCAAGGTGCGCAACCTCGTGGTGATCACCGGGGACCGGCACCAGAACTACGCAGGCGACCTGCTGCGGTCGTGGGAGGAACCGGACTCGCCCGTCGTGGGCGCCGAGTTCGTCGGCACCTCGATCACGAGCAAGGGCGACGGCGCCGATCTGACCGACGACGCGCGCACCAAGCGCGACTCCACCCCGACCCTCAAGTTCGTCAACGACCAGCGCGGGTACGTGCGCGTCGACGTCACGCCGCAGCGGTTCACGAGCTCGTTCCGCGTGGTGCCGTTCGTGGAACAGCCCGGCGCGGGCGTCTCGACGCGCGCGGTGTGGGCCGTCGAGGACGGGCGGCCCGGGGTCGTCGAGGGCTGAACCGCCCTCAGATGGCCGGGCGACCGACCGCGATCATGACCAGCGGATCGTGGCCCTCGGGCAGCAGCGCGGGATGCACGCGGTGCACGAGATCGTCGTCGAACGCGCCGACGAGCACCGCGCCGATCCCGGTCGCCGCGGCCTGCAGTGCGACGTTCTGGGCCGCAGCGCCGGCTTCGAGCCAGACGTAGCGGGACCCGCGTTCCCACGCGGGCGCCTCGGTGGCGAACGCGGCGCGGGCCGCTTCGAGGTCGCCGCTGAGCACGAACACCGCGGCCGCGCCGGCGAGCCAGTCGCGGGCGTCGACCGTGCAGGCGGCGAGCGCTGGCGCGAACCCGCCGGCCGCCACCCGGCTCAGCTGACCGGCATCGGGCTCCCAGCGCCACAGGCCAGGGGCGGTGTCGGCGACGTGCCGGACGACCGCGGTGACGGCGAGCGGCCAGCGCTCCCCCGCGGACGGGGTGGTGCGGCGCCCACCCCCGGCGTCGCCCTGCGCTGCCCAGGCCAGCGCGGACACCTCGCTCGGGTCGAGCGGAGCATCGGTGAACGTGCGCACCGACCGCCGGGCGGACAGCACCGCAGCCACGCCGGCGGCCAGAGCGGGATCGATCGGGGCGGTCACCGTCATGGCACCACATTCACACATCCCCGGCGCGGTCCCGATCCGGGGTCGGGTGCCGTGGAGTACACAGGGCCGATGGGGAGAGAAGGCCTGTTCCGGCTCGCCGTCGCGATCAAGGGGCTGGACGGGCTCGTCGAGCTGGTGGCGGCGATCGTGCTGCTCGCCGTGCCGGCGGCGTTCGTGCAGGGGGTGGTCGAGGGGGTACTGGCGCGCGACCTGCTCGGCCCGCCGGACGGCTCGCTGGCCCGGCACTTCGTCGCCGGCACCGCCGAGTTCGCCTCGGGCAACCGCACGTTCGCCGTGGTCTACCTGGGCCTGCACGGGATCCTCAAGCTGGCGATGGTGGTGGCGCTGCTGCGGAAGTGGGTGCGGGCGTACCCGCTGGTCATCGCCGTGCTGGCGCTGTTCGTGGCCTATGAGCTGTACCGCGCGTTCCACACCGGCTCGATCGTCCTGCCGGTGCTCGCCGCGATCGACGTCGCCATCATCGTGCTGGTCGTGCGGGAGTACCGGGCGCTGCGCACGTGACCGTCGAGCTGCGCCCGTTCACCGCTGCAGACCTGGACGATCTCGCCGCGCTGCACGGCGACCCCGAGGTCATGCGCTTCATCGACGATCCGGTGCCGCGCACGGTCGTCGAGCGCGAGACGCTGCCCGCCATCGTGGGTGAGTACGCGCAGCTGGCGGCCGGCCTCGGGGTGTTCGCCGCGACCGTCGACGGCGCGTTCGTCGGGCAGGGCTCGCTGCGGCCCGTCACCAGCCGCGGGCTCGCGCCGGACGGGCTGGAGCTGGGCTACCGCATCGTCGCAGCGCAGTGGGGGCGCGGCTACGCCACGGAGATCGCGCGCATGCTCGTCCGGCGGGCTCTCGACGAGCTGGGCGCCACCCGCGTCGTGGCGACCACGATGGCCGTCAACACCGCGTCGCGCCGGGTGCTGGAGCGCGCCGGGCTGCGGTACGTGCGCACGTTCCACCTGGACTGGGCGGATCCGCTCCCGGGCGCCGAGCACGGCGAGGTCGAGTACGCCCTCCCGTAAGGGCACGTCACACACCCTGTGTGGTCCGCACACATGCTGCAGCATGTGTGCGGACCGCACTCGGTGTGTGAGGTGCGTCAGCGGGACGCTGCATCGAGCGCCGGGCGCAGCGGGGCCAGCGCGGACCGCAGCAGGTCCGGCAGCGATCCGCGCGGCACCACGAGCCCGCCGACCGAGGGCGACGCCGGCAGCCACTCCCGCAGCGCCACCCCGACGGCCGCGCCCACGGCTGCTGCGAGCACCCGGGCATCGAGCCGCGCGGCCCCGACCCGCTCGACGATCGCGGCAGCCAGCGGCTCCTCGAGCACGGTGGCCGCGTCCACGTAGGCCGCGCGCAGGGCCGTGCTGGTCGTGATCAGGAGCAAGGCGTCGGGGCGCGGCGCGCAGTACTGGTCCACGACCGCATCGACGACGGCGTCGGCGAGCGGCACCTCGGCGGGCCGCGCGGTCACCGCAGCCGCGATCCCCTGCTCCCGCTCGGCGGCGACCGCGGCGACGATCGCCTGCTCGCGGCTGGAGAAGTAGTTGTTGTACGTCCGCGGCGAGACCCCGGCCGCGTCGGCGATGTCGTCGATGCGGACGTTCTCGGGGCCGCGTTCGAGAGCCAGCCGCAGCGCCGCCTCACGCAAGGCCACCCGCGTCGCCTGCTTCTTTCGCTCCCGCAGGCCCGTCACGGCCACAGCATGGCAGGGGGATTGCGTACACGCAAACTTGCGCGCACGCATTTTTCTGCCTACCGTCGCCGCCATGCGTGCACGAGGAATGACCTACGACACCGGGTTCGTCCGCGACGGCCACAACTCGCGGGAGCGGTTCGATCCACAGGTCGTCGAACGGGAGCTGACGATCATCCGCGACGACCTGCACTGCAACGCCGTCCAGCTCATCGGCGGCGACCCGGAGCGCCTGGAGCTCGCCGCGCGCCTCGCCGTCGGGCTCGGGCTCGAGGTCTGGTTCTCCCCCTACCCCCTGGAGCTGACGGTCGACGAGATCCGCGCGCTGCTCCTCGACTGCGCGGAGCGGGCCGAGCGGCTCCGCGCTGCGGGCGCCGAGATCGTCCTGGTCGCCGGAGTGGAGCTGAGCATCATGAACCGCGGCTTCCTCGAGGGCGCCGACGCCGGGGCGCGGGTAGCCCAGCTGCTGGCCGATCCCGATGCCCGCCCGGCCCGGATCACGGAGCTGCAGGGCCGGATCGGCGACTTCTTCCGCGCCACAGTGCCTGCGCTCCGCGCCCGCTTCCACGGCCGGATCACCTACGCCGCCATCCAGTTCGAGGGCATCGACTGGGACCTCTTCGACATCGTCACGTACGAGCTCATCCGCTCCAAGGATGTGGCCGACGTGTTCCGCGACGGCGTGCGCAGTCTGGTCGCCCGAGGCAACCCCGTCGCGATCACGGGATTCGGCACCGCGACCTGGCACGGCGCCGCCGACGTGGCTCCGCGCAGCATGGAAGTACTGGAGTACGACGAGGTCAGCGGCCTGCCGCTGCGCCTAGACGACGAGTACGAGCGCGACGAGGCCGGCCAGGCCGGCTACCTCGACGAGCTGCTGGAGATCTTCGACAGCGAGGGCGTCGACAGCGCGTTCGTGTTCCTGTTCGCGCTGGAGAACCTGCCGCACCGGCCCGACGGCGATCCGCGCCTGGACCTCGACCTCGCGAGCCTCGGCGTCGTCAAGGTGCTCGAGGGCCGCACCGGGCACACGTACCCGGACATGGGGTGGGAGCCCAAACGCGCTTTCGCCGCCGTCGCGGCACGGTTCGGTGACTCCATCCGGTGACTGACCGATCACGCGCGGGGTGTATATCCCTCCTATGCCTCGCACCGGCTCCCCCGGCACCAGCCTCGTCGTGCTGCGCGGCAACTCGGGTGCCGGGAAGACCACCGTGGCCCGCTTCGTCCGGGAGGCGTACGGGCGCGGCTGCGCCCTCGTCGAGCAGGACTACCTGCGGCGCGTCGTGCTGCGGGAACGCGACGTCCCCGGCGCCATCGCCCCCGGCCTGATCGCGCAGACCGCCCGCTACGCACTCGACGCCGGCTACCACGTGATCTGCGAGGGCATGATGCCGCCGGGCCGGTACGGGCCGATGCTCGCCGAGCTGGTGGCCGATCACCGCGGCCGCAGCAGCGTCTTCTACCTCGACGTGTCCTTCGCCGAGTCGGTGCGCCGGCACGGCACGCGCCGGGTGTCGTACACGGTCGAGGACATGCGCGGCTGGTACCGCCACCAGGACCTCCTCGGCCTGCCCGGCGAGGAGGTCGTGCCGGAGGGCTCCACGCTCACGCAGACCGTGGAGTTGGTGGCCGGCCGGCTGCCCGCGCGGTTGTGAGTCTCCCTATCCGATAGGCCGGTGTGCCGTGGTCGACACCAACCGCGGCACTGTGATCCGGGTCATCATCGACACATGACGCGACTCCGCTTCGGCACGTTCATCGCCCCGTTCCACACGCCCGGCCAGAACCCGACGCTGGCGATCCAGCGGGATCTCGCGGTCGTCCAGCACCTGGACGAGCTCGGTTACGACGAGGCGTGGATCGGCGAGCACCACTCCGCCGGCAGCGAGATCATCGCGTCGCCGGAGATCTTCATCGCCGCCGCGGCCGAGCGCACGAAGCACATCAAGCTCGGCACGGGGGTCACGTCGATCGCGTACCATAACCCGCTGTGGGTGGCCGACCGGATGGTGATGCTCGACCACCTCACCCGCGGCCGCACCATGCTCGGCGTCGGCCCCGGCTCGCTGCCCACCGACTCCGCGATGATCGGGCTGACCCCGACCGACACCCGCGAGCTGATGGCCGACAACCTCGACATCATCGTGCGCCTGCTGCGCGGCGAGACCGTCACCGCGACGACGAAGACGCACACGCTCGTCGACGCCACGCTGCAGCTGGCGCCCTACACGGATCCGTGCTTCGACATCGCCGTCGCCGCCGTCGCGTCCCCGACCGGGCCCCGGATGGCCGGTCAGCACGGCGCGGGGCTGCTGTCGATCGGCGCCACCCTCACCAAGGACGGATTCGACGCGCTCGCCCATCACTGGGGCGTCGTCGAGGAGCGGGCGGCGCACTACGGCCAGCCGGCGCCGGACCGGTCCAAGTGGCGGCTCGTCGGGCTCATGCACGTCGCGGAGACCCGCGAGCAGGCCTACCGCGACGTCGAGTTCGGGATCGTCCCGTGGTTCCACTACTTCCAGAAGGTGGCCGCGTTCCCGCAGATGGACGTCGGATCCAGCGCAGACGTCAAAGGCATGATCGACTTCATCAACGAGGCCGGCATCGGCGTGATCGGCACGCCGGAGGACGCCAAGGCCCAGGTGCGCAAGCTGTGGGACCAGTCGAACGGCGGCTTCGGGGCGATGCTGCTGATGGGCCACGAATGGGCCAACCCGGAGGCGACCCGGCGCTCGTGGGAGCTCGTCGCCCAGTACGTGACCCCGGAGTTCCAGAACCAGAGCGCCGGCACCCTCGCCGCAGCAGAGCGTGCCCGCACGACCCGCGAGGGGCACGCGGCGAGCCAGCTGACGGCGGTGGCCCACATGACGGAGAAGTACCAGAAGGAGCTGGCAGACAAGGGTTAGCCGCCCCGGTTCAGACGTCAGCAAAGCCACTTTCAGGACGGATTCGGTCCTGAAAGTGGCTTTGCTGACACTCCCCGCCTAGCCCGCGCCTAGCCCAACAGCTCCAGGTCCGGCGGCACGATCGAGGCGGAGAGCAGCAGCTCCAGGATCAGGTTGTGGTTGAGGGAGTTGCCCACCGGTTCGCCGACCTCCTCACGGGTCAGCCCGGTGGCGCCCAGCCGCACCATCCGCTCCCGCACCCCGGCCACGGCCCGCGCCGCCTTCTTCGCCGTCCAGCTCTCGTCGGGCTGCAGTTCGTCCAGCTCCGCCGCCACGATGTCCCAGGTCAGCGGTTGCGGGTAGGCCTCGTGCCTCAGGTAGCGCTGGCCCAGCGCCACCACCACGAGGTGCTCGCGCGGGCTCAGCTGCCAGCGGACGGGACGGGCGGTGTCCTGGTCGTGGCGGGCGTGGCCGTCGGGTGCGGCCTGCCCGCTGATGCGGGTCTCCAGCAGGTGCTCGCGGCCCGGGGCCGTGCGGATGAAGATCGGCGTGTACGCGGTGGGCAGCGGCTCGCTCTCCCCCGTCAGCACGAGCTTCGAGCCCGGCAGCCGGAACGGCAGCTTGCCCAGGTTGTGCACCAGCCACTGCCCGCCGTCGTGGCTGAAGTAGCCGTGCCGCCGGCTGATCCCCAGGTCGTCGGGCCCCACGCAGACGTGCACCTCGGGTTCGTTCCGTCCGAACAGCACCGTCATCCTCGAGCCGGGGGCCACCCGGATCCCGCCGAACCGGCTCAGCGCGAACAGGGTGCCCGCGGGTGCCGGTGGCAGCCCCCGCGCCAGGCTGCCGGTGTCGGCGGGGAGGAGCTGCACGGAGGTGGTCGGGCCGGAACCGGCTCGGGCACCGCTGTAGGTCTCGTTCATGGCCTGTCCGATCTGCTCCGGCCGCACGCCTGCACTCGCTACTGGCGATCCGTTGTACCGATCCCGGCCCGGGACCCCTCCCGTTCGAGGGTAGCGCCGGCACCGGTCCGACCCGGCCGCACCGATGCCGAACCGCGATCACGCACCACCTGTTCCGGCCCGTCCGGTTGCATAGGCTGCCAGGGTGGGTACGCCATCATCGGTCGGCGTCGGGACCCCTCCCGACAGTGCACGGGTAGACCTCGGACATGGCTGAGCCACGATTGGTCGCGGGTCGCTACCAGCTCGACGAGCCGCTGGGCGAGCGCCCGACCCGCTGGCTCGCCCACGATCAGGAGCGCGATCGCGCCGTCGTGCTCACCCGGGTCGAGACCGGCGCCACCGGTTCCGCGAGCGACGAGATCGCCGGGCGAGCGGGCCGGCCGGCCATCGCGACCGTGCGCGCGCTGGCCGGGCTCGACGCGGCGTCGGTGCTGAAGCCGACCGAGGCGCTGCTCGACGGTGGGGAGCTGTGGGTCGTGCGCGACCACATCGACGCCACCCCGCTCACCGATCTGCGGCTCGACGAGCGCGAGCTGGCCGGGGTCGGTGCCCAGGTGGCCGCCGCGCTGGTCGCCGCGCACGGCGCCGGAGTGGTGCACGGCGACGTGCGGGCCGAGTCCGTCCTCGTCCGCCCGGACGGATCCAGCGCCCTCGCCGGGTTCGGCACGGTCGCGCCCCGCGACGTCGCGCCGAACGCGCTCGGCACCGCCCATCCCGAACCCGAGCGCGTCCCGGGCCGCCCGGCCGGCCCGGCCGCCGACGTCTACGCGCTGGGCACCCTGCTCGGCGCGGCACTGGAGCGGGCCGGGACCATCCCGTCCGAGCGCATGGCCGGGGCGTTGCGCACGATGCGCGCCGAGTTCGCGGACGTGCGGCCGACCGCGTGGGCGGCGCAGCAGCGACTGGCCGCCGTCGCCGCCGAGCCGGCACCCGACACGACGGCAGCGCCCGCCGACCCGACCCGGGTCCGGCAGGACGCCGACAACGCCGCCACCTCGATCGTCGTCCTGCCCGCCCCGGGCGCGCAGGAGGAGCGCACGGAGCAGGTGGTGCGACCGGCAGCGTCCGGCGGTTCCGATCCGCGCGCACAGGCGGTGACCGCCCGCCACCAGCCGTGGTCAGCTCCGCAGCCGGTGCAGGGCGGCGGTTCCCCGGCCGGGCAGTGGTCGCCGGCGAGCGGTGCCGCCGTGCCGCCGCACCCGTTCGGCACGCCGCCCGGTGGACACGCCACCCCGGCTCGCGTTTCCAGGCCCGGCAACGCGAAGCGCTGGATCCTGGCCGGTGTCGCGGTGCTCGCGGCGCTGGGCATCGCGGCCGGCGCGATCGCGGTCGCGCAGCCCGTGGTGGTGCTCGCCGGCACGGGCGCCGCGCCGCCGGGCACGACACCCCCGCCACCGAGCCTGCTGGGCGACCTGCACACGGCCGACCCGTGTTCCCTCCTCGACCCGGGCAAGCTGGCGCGCGTGGGCCGTGCCCAGGTGCTGGCCGATCTCGGCATTCCCTCGTCCTGCGGGGTCGGCATCAACCGCGACAGCGGCGACTACGGGTACGTGACCGCGACCATCGCGGCCAAGAAGCTGTCCCCGCCGATCGGTGTGCCGTCGAAGAACGGTGACCTGACGATCTACAAGGAGCTGGAGTACCAGCGCTCCTGCCAGCGCACGATCGTGCTGCCCGACGAGTACCGCGTCGAGGTCTACGCCGGCGCCGGCACGAACGACACCACGTTCCCGGTGTGCGATGCCGCCGACGCCGCGACCGAGGACGCCGTCGCTGTCGTCAACGCCCGCAAGGTGGGGCACCGCGACGTGGACTTCCCGCGCAACTCGCTGATGTCGATGCGGGCCTGCGACGTGCTGGACCCGGCGGCCCTCGCCTCGGTGGCGTCGCTGCGGAGCCTGCGCGAGCGCGGACACAACGACTGGTCCTGCCGCTACGGCGCGGATCCGTCGTTCCCGACCGGGGCGCGGGTGTTCGTCGCCTTCACCCGCTACTCGAGCCTCGACGGCGGCAGCGGCGTCTTCACCCTCGACGGCCGCTCGGCCAACACGTTCGCCTCGACGAGTGGTCAGGCGGTCTGCGAGGCGGTGGTGGCACAGCGCAGCTTCACCTCGTCGTCGGGTCTGCAGCGCATCGAGGTGCTCTCGGTGCAGGTGGTGCTGGCGACCGACCAGCCGGGCGCGAGCCCGACCGCGGCCTGCCAGAAGGCCACCGACCTGACCCGCTCGGCGATCCCGCGGCTGCCCCCGACGCAGTGACGCTCTAGAGCTCGGCCGGTCCCTCGTGCGGGACGAGGCCGAGTTGTTGGGCCACCTCGTCCATCACCCGCTGGACGGCGACGGTGTCGGCCAGCGGCATCACGGTGCTCTCGGTGCGTCCCGCCGCGACGGCATCGGTGACCTCGATCAGCTCGTGGAAGTACCCGCCACCCGTGGCGGGGGCGTCGATCGTCTCCGGCTCGGCACCGGCCCGGTGCAGCACGATGCGGGACGGGTGGTGGAACCGCGGCGGGACGTCGATCCAGCCGCCGGTGCCGAACACCCTGGCCTGCCCGGGCAGGGCGGCCCGGATCGAGGCGTGCAGCACGGCGCTGCGCCCGTCGGCGTAGCCGAACAGGATCGACTCCTCGAGGTCGACCCCGACCGGGGCGAGCAGCCCGGTGGCGGTGACCGTGTCGGGGGTGCCGAGCACCATCTGCGCGAACGAGAGCGGGTAGACGCCCACGTCGTAGAGGGCGCCGCCGCCCAGGACCGGGTTGTAGTAGCGGTCCTCGGGGTCGGTCGACGCGGCGACGCCCAGATCGACCTGCACCGCGGTGACCTCGCCGATCGCGCCGTCCGCGATCAGCTCCCGCATGCGCACGATGGCCGGCTGGAAGCGCGTCCACATCGCTTCCATGACGAAGACCCCGGCCTTCCCGGCGGCGTCGACGATCTCCTGGGTGGCCTCCGGAGTGACGGTGAACGCCTTCTCCACCAGCAGCGCCTTGCCGGCGGCGAGCCCGGCCAGCGCGACCGCCCGGTGCTGCGGGTGCGGGGTGGCGATGTAGAGCACGTCCACGTCGGGATCGGCGATGATCTCCTCGTACGAGCCGTAGGCGCGGGCGCCGCCGTGCTCGTGGGCGAACGCCACCGCCCGTTCCGTGGACGACCGCGACGCCACGGCCGCCAGCTCCGCCCCCGGCACCAGCGGCAGGTCACGCACGACCCTGCCCGCGATCCGACCCGGTCCGACCACTCCCCAGCGCACAGTCACGCCCGTCATTCAAGACCACCGGGTTCAGTCCAGGGAGTGCGGTTCGCCACGCGCAGCACCAGATCCGGACCGGTCTGTGGTTAACGTGCGCGAGTGACCTCCACCGATCACCCCAAGGGCTTCGTCGAGATGCCGCGAACCTGGCGCCGCTCGGGCCCGGCCGGGTACCCGGAGATGATCGAGGCGATCCGCGAGCTCGAGGACCGGGTGAGCGAGGCAGCGCCACCGGAGGAGCTGATCGCGGAGGTCCGCGCCCGGATCGAGGCGCTGTCGACGCAGCTCGCCGAGTACGCCGTGCCGGAGTGGGAACGGATCGCCGGCTCGCTGTGGAAGCTGCCCGGCCGCGGGCAGACGCTCGTGCCCGTCGTGCACGTCGACGAGATGACGACCGCGCCGCAGCCGACGGTGCGCGCCCGCATCACGTTCCGCCCGCACCACCTCGGCGGCAACGGCGCCGTGCACGGCGGGGTGATCCCGCTGGTGTTCGACGACGTGCTGGGCATGTGCGCCCACCTCGGCGGGCGGACGATCGCCCGCACCGCCTACCTGCACACCGACTACCGCGCGATCGCGCCGCTGGGCAAGGAGCTGCAGATCCGCGTCCGGCTCGAGCGCGAGGAGGGCCGCAAGCGGTTCCTCGTCGGTTCCCTGCACGACGGCGACACACTCTGCGCGGAGATCACGGCGCTGTTCGTGCAGCTGAAGCCGGGCCAGCCCTGAACCATGACCGACGGTGAGACCACCAGACTGATCGTCTGGAGCACAGAGATTCGTAAGGTGCACGATCGCCTGCGACGAGCGCTGGCCGTCACGCGCACCGAGGTCGCCGACGGACTGCCGGCCGCGGACCTCGGACGGGACATGCTCCTGTTCTGCCACGGCTTCTGCACCGCGTTGGACGGACATCACCGGGGCGAGGACAGCACCCTCTTCCCCGCCGTCGCGGCAGCGCATCCCGAGCTGCGGCCCACGCTCCACAAGCAGCAGCAGGACCATTCGATGATCGCCCACCTCCTCGCCGGGCTGCGCGCCGCGGCCGACGGCGGCGGCACCGCCGCGGAGCTGGACGGCCATCTCGAGGGAATCGCCGCGATCATGGAGAGCCACTTCCGCTACGAGGAACGCGCGCTCCTGCAGGTACTGGAGACCCTGGACCTGCCCGCCGACCCGGCGGAGGTCCTCGGCCCGCTGTGACGGTCCGGCGGCACGGTGGGGGCGTTGATCAAGGGCAAAAGGTCGCTGTTCGATCTTGCGCAGCGACCTTTTCCCTTGATCAACGAAACGAGGCCGGCCGCTGCGCGGGGACGCTAACCCGCGTCGAACTCCGCGACGAGCCGCTTCGGCGCCTTGGCCCGCCACGCGTCCGCCAGGAGTTCGGCGAGCTGCTCGGGATCGACGCGGTCGAGGTCGACGATGATCGATCCGTGCCCGTCGTAGTGCGGGGTCGTCCAGAACGCTCGGTCGTCCGACGCCAGCAACGCCGCCTTCTCGTCGGCACCGCACATCACGACGAGCCCGCCATCGGCCTCCGCGCGCAGCCGCGCCATCAGCTTCCCGCGCACCTTGATCGCGGGCGTGCCGTACGACGTCGACTCCTCGACGCCCGGTAGCCGCTGCGCGAGGGCCAGTGCATCCTCCCAGGTCACGTGATCACCATAGCGCTGCGCGACACGTCGATTACGCGCTCGTAAGTCATTCACAGTGGTAACCATTTGCCGCATGTAGCGTCTTCGCGGTGAACAAGAGACCGGGACGGCCGACCGGAGCTGCGCTCCTGCTGGCCCAGGTGGGCTCGCTCGGCGCCCGCCTGTTCGCCGAACGGATCGCTCCGCTCGGGCTCACGTCCGCGCAGAGCGGGCTCCTGCGGGCCATCGCGGGCGAACCGGGTCGCAGCCAGAACGAGCTCGCGGCGGAGCTGGGCGTGCGTCCCAGTCGGCTCGTCGTGCTCGTCGACGAGCTGGAGGACGGCGGTCTGGTGCAGCGCGACCGCGATCCCGACGACCGGCGCCGGCACGTCCTGCAGCTCACCCCGCGCGGTCGCGCGACGTGGTTCCGCCTCGTCGGCTCCGCCGCCGATCACGAGGCGCAGCTGTGCGCAGCCCTCACCATCGAGGAGCGGCGCCAGCTCACCGGGCTCCTGCAGCGCATCGCCGAGGAGCACGGCCTCCCCGGCCGGACCTGACCGTCAGCTGACCATTCCTGCTGCCGGTCGTGGTAGCACGACAATTGCTGTCGGGACGGCGCTGCGCGGCCCAGGGATCGACACAGGCACCTGCACATCAGGAGCCGACGGCGCGCGCCGGATGAGCGTCGCCAGCCCCGGCAGGGCCGAGACCAGGCACAGCACCCCGTAACCTACCGCGGTGGCGAAACCGGCCGCAGCACCCAGGCCCAGCGCCCCGAACGCGATCGCGGTGACGGCCTCCCGCGGACCGAACCCGCCCACGTTCACCGGCAGCCCCATCACCAGCAGCGCCAGCAGCATCGGCGGCAGCAGCTCGCCGACCGGCGCGGTGACCCCGGCCGCGCGGGCGGCCAGCACGAACGTCGCGAGATAGCCGGTCAGCGCGACCGCGGACAGCGCCATGACCCCCGGCCAGACCCGCACGGCCGCCATCCGTCGCACGTCCCTGACCAGCGGGCCGAACTGGCGCCGGAACACGATCCCGGCGCCGATCAGCACGACGGACAGCACGGCCACCGCGGGGCCCAGCAGCGCAGGCGGCGGTACGGCCGGCAGCACGGCGTCGGCCAGCACCGGCAGCAGCCGCGGCTGCGCCACCAACGCACCCACGGCGACCAGCACGAGCACCACCTGCCCGGCCATCCGCTCCAGCACCACCGCCCGCAGACCGCCGCCGACGTCGCCGGTGCGGCGACCGTGGTCGACCGCCCGGTGCAGGTCCCCCAGCATCCCCGCAGGGAGCACGGAGTTGCCCAGCTGGGCGCGGTAGTAGTCGACGAGAGCACGGCGCAACGACAGCTGCAGCCCCGCGGAGCGGGCGATCAACCACCAGCGCGCGGCACTCGCGGCCGTCGAGACGAAGCCGATGGCGAGCGCAGCCGCGAACACCGACGCGTCCAGCGAACCGAGCGCGGTCAGGACCTCGCCGGCGCCGACGCGCAGCGCGAGCGCCACCAGCACGGCGACGGCCGCGGCGGCGGGGAGGAAGCGGAGCAGGGAGCGAAGCACAGTGGGTACACGGATACCGGAACGCGCCGGTTCACGGCCCACGGCCCCCGGGGTGGGCGGCAGGGCGGAGCTGGACATGACCGGTCGGCGCACGAGGCACGGCGCCCGTCCCGCGTTGCAGGAAAGCCACTCTCAAGCCACCGATCGGCGGGAAAGTGGCTTTCCTGCACGTCAGGGGCGGCGTGCCCGACGCCGGCGCCCGCGCCCGCGCACCGCTCGGGCGCCGTGCACCGGCAACGGACCACTGCCCCGGGGAATTGCAGCAAAGCCACCTTCACGCCAGATTCTGGCGTGAAAGTGGCTTTGCTGACGTACGGGGTGCGCGCTGTACGGCCCGTTCGACGCGCCGAGCTGTGCCGCCGATCGGGGGGTGTCAGTTCGTCGGGCCGCCGGCGGCGTAGATCACCTGGCCGGAGACGAAGCCGGCGCCGTCGCTCACGAGGTAGCTGACGAGGTTGGCGATGTCCTCGGGCTGCCCGACGCGCTGGACGGGGATGGCCTTGGCCGCGCCCTCGATGAACTGCTCGAACGGGATGCCGACGCGCTCGGCGGTGGCCTTGGTCATCTCGGTCTGGATGAACCCGGGCGCGATCGCGTTGGCGGTGACGCCGAACTTGCCCAGCTCGATCGCGAGCGTCTTCGTGAAGCCCTGCAGGCCGGCCTTGGCGGCCGAGTAGTTGACCTGACCGCGGTTGCCCAGCGCCGAGGTCGACGACAGGTTCACGATGCGGCCGAACTTCTGATCGATCATGTGCTTCTGCGCCGCGCGGGACATGAGGAACGCGCCGCGCAGGTGCACGTTCAGCACCGTGTCCCAGTCGCCCACGTCCATCTTGAACAGCAGGTTGTCGCGGGTCACACCGGCGTTGTTGACGAGCACGACGGGCGGGCCCAGCTCGCTCGCCACGGCGTCGACGGCCGCGGTGACCGCGGCCTCGTCGGCCACGTCGGCAGCCAGCCCGACGGCCTTCCCACCGCTCTCGGCGATCTCCGCCGCGACGGCCTTGGCGCCGGCCTCGTCGAGGTCGAGCACGCCGACGGCGAACCCGTCCGCCGCCAGGCGCTTGGCCGTGGCGGCCCCGATGCCGCGGGCACCACCGGTCACGATCGCCACGCGTCCTGCTGCACTCATGCGCTACTCCCTGTCTTGGCCGAGGCCGCTCGTCCGTCTGCGGGGCGCGCGTCGAGCCGCGGCGCCCGTTCCCCGCCGATCCTGCCCCGCGGGCCCACCCGCACCACCACCGGTGAGCCTGCGAGGTTCGTCACCTCAGCGCGCGCTCAGCGCCCTACTACGGGCAGCAGTACCCGCGAGCTGCCGTGCTCGATCCGCCGGTGCGACGGCGTGAGCGTCGTGGCCCCGGCCGCCGGCTCGGCGGTGCCCAGGTTGCGCGCGTACCGCGGGTGCGCACCGCCCGCCACCAGCACCTGGATGCGGTGGCCCGCCGCGAACCGGTGTGCGCAGGCGTCGAGCGGCAGGGTGAGGTCCTGCTCGTGCTCGCCCGGAGTGAGCCGGCGGAAGCCGTCGGAGACGTTGACGGCGCGCCCGTCCGGGGCGACGTCGCAGATCCGCACGAACACGTCGCAGTGCGGGTTGTCGCTGCGGTGGGCCAGCTCGACGACGGGGGTCCCCATGATCTCCAGCGGGGCAGTCAGCGGCGCACCGGTGAACGAGAGCACGTCGGCACGGGCAGCCAGGCCGCGGCAGTCCCGCACTCCGCTCGCACCGGCCGAGAGCAGTCGCCCGCCGATGCTCGGCGTGGGTTCGGCCGGGTCGTAGGCGAACTCCGACGGTGGTTCGTCCGGGGCCGGCGCCTCCGCGGCGAGCCCGCCGAGCGGGTGCAGGTACAGCGGCTCGTCGGTGTGCGGCGGCGGCCAGTCCGCCATCCCTCGCCAGCCCCCACCGGCACCGGTGACGTAGGCCCGCACCCGCGCTGAGCGGCCCGCGGGCCGCAGTCCGGCCAGATGCTCGTCGAGCCACGCCACCTGCTCCGGCACGACGATGCGGGCGCCCTTCGCGATCACCCCGATGTGCGTCCACGGTCCGACGGTCAGCGCCACGTCGACGTCGCGGCCGCGCAGGTGGGTGTACTGCTCGAGGGTCTGGTCGAGGAACAGGTCCATCCAGCCGGAGATCAGCAGCACCGGCACCTGCACCTCGTCCAGCGCCGCACCCACCTTCAGGCGCGTCCAGTACGGGTCCTCGCGGTCGGGGCGACCCAACCACTCCCGGTACCAGGGCGCCTTCCCGAACAGCAGCCGCTCACCCGCTTCGAGCAGCGGCGCGCCGTTCATGCCGGGCCCCAGCCGCCGGGTGGCCGTGAACTGGCGGTAGAGGCCGCGCAGCAGCCTGGGGTCCTCCTGGTGAACCATCATCTCGCTCCACCCGAAGAAGTCGTCGAGCGAGAACGAGCCGGTGCCCCACGTCGTGCGGTGCATGTCGTGCGGGCCGACCACCACGATCGCCGTCTTCAGCTCCGGCGGCGGGTCCATGAGCAGCGCCCACTGCACGAACCCGAGGTACGAGCCGCCCGCGGTGGCCAGCCGCCCGTCGAACCACGGCTGGGTGCGCAGCCAGGCGACGGTGTCGTGCCCGTCGTCGATCTCGTGCTGCATCGGATCGAAGCCCGCGTCGTCGCGGGAGCCGGAGCCGAACGTGCCGCGGCAGCTCTGCAGGAGCACGTGGTAGCCCTGATCGGCGAAGACCCGGCCCGCCACGAGCGCGCCCGGCCCGGAGCGCCCGTACGGGGACCGGACCAGCACGGTGCCGCGCGCCGTGGCGCCGCTCGGGGCGTAGTGGTCGGCGACGAGCTCGACGCCGTCGCGCATCGGGACGCGCACCCCGCGGTCCACCACGTAGTCACCGCGCGACCGCGGCAGCCCGGCGAGCCTGGCGAACGCCCGATCGGCGAGGCGCATGGCGCGCGATCGCGGCACGGCGGTGGACTCGGCGGCGGACACGGCGGTGGGGGCGGGCACAGGACCTCCAGAAGGCACACGGATGATCACACCGAGGCCTCCACCCTAGCCACGCCTCGACGGCGCAGGGGCTACCAGCGCGGCTGCCAGGACGCGGCCGGGATCGCCTTGAGCCTGCGCACCGGGGCCCGGTCGGTCGCGAACACCGGCTCCGGCACGGCGGACGTGAGCGGGCTGCGGGTCTGCGCAGGTACGTGCGACAGGACCCGCGGCCCCGGCAGGTCACCCTCGGCGATGCGCTGCGCCTCGCAGGCGATCCGGTAGGGCACGCACGGCCACTCGTGCTCCGGGGCCGCCTCGTTGCGGCACTCCCGGCACCGACCCCGCGGATCGGGTGCGTGCTCCTCGAGGAACCGCCGGCGAAGCTCCGGCATCCCGGCGAGGATCGTGGCCATGCTCATGCGCTACCTGCCCCTTCATGCACCGCAACGGCTTCGTTCCCCAGCGCGACGCGTCGTCACCGAGCACGGCCGACGGCGACGGGGCCCGGGCGCGACCGGGCCCACGACGCCTGCGACCGTCGCACGCAGCGGTGGGGGGTGATCCGCTCCCGGCGGGCCGCGGCGCGCACCGACCGACGTCCACGACGAAGCGGTTCTGCAGCTCCGGCATGGACGGTCAGCGGCTGCGCCGGGCCCGTCGTGGGCGGTTCGGGGCGGAGATTACTCACGCCGACGGGCCCAGGCCATGAGGCGCTCCGGCCGTGTCGGCGACGTGTTGCGGGTTCCCCCGATCCGGGGTGTCCGGCCGCTCCGATCAGCGCATCGCGGCGGCCCGCCGCGTCGTGATCGCGGCTACGACGGCGGCCGCGTCGGGGGTGCTGACCAGCAACTCGGCGTACCCGAGGCGGCCTGCCGCCTGCGGGTCGAGCACGAGCCGCACGGCCGGCACTCCGCGCCGGATGCTGACGAAGGTGTGCCGCCCGCTGCCGATCCCCCACCGGCCGACCTTGATCAGCCCGGTCACCAGCAGCCCGGCGCGCAACCCGCGGGTCGCGGGCAGCGGCCGCTCGATCAGCTCCGCCTGCTCCACGCCGGCGACGGGCACCTCCAACTCGGCCCGCCACGCCACGAACGGACGCTCCCACCGCGTCGTCACCACCATCACCGTGCTGCCCACCAAGTGCACGTGCGCCACACTGATCACCTCCTCCGCGTAATGTTCCCAACATTGGGAACATTACCAGATTTGGAAACGGACGTCATGGCCTCGCTCGCCGAGCTGCTGCTCCATCCCCTCCGCTGGCGCATCGCGCAGGCGTTCGTCGGGCGCAGCCTCACCACCGCCGAGCTGCACGACGTGCTGCCGGACGTGCCCACCACCAGCCTCTACCGGCAGGTCGGCGTGCTCGTCGACGCCGGCGTGCTGCACGTGACAGACACGCGGAAGGTGCGCGGCACCACCGAGCGGACCTATGCGCTGGCCGCCGGCACCGTCGACGACGACCGGCCCGACGCCGAGCACCTGCGCATGATGTTCACCGCGTTCCTCGCCGGACTGGCCGGCGACATGGACCGCTACCTCGACCGCCCCACGATCGATCCGGCCACCGACGGCGTCGCGCTGCGCCAGGCCGCCCTGCTGCTCACCGACGACGAGATCGGTGAGCTCGGCGCGCGACTGGCCGAGGCGCTGGCCCCCTACCTCGACCGGGAGCCCGCCGCCGGTAGGCGACGGCGCATCCTGTCCACGGTGCTGCTGCCCACCGACTGACCGCTACTTCTCGAAGCCGATCATCTCCGGGAGGGGCACGGTGAACGGCAGCGCGCCGACGTTGGCGAGCCCGTGCTTCACGGCGTAGAGCACGGGCAGCGTCGTCGTGGTGAGCAGGCCGTACTGGGCGAGCGCCTCCTTCTCCACGGCGTTGCCCTGCGCGATCTGCTGCGCGGGGTCCGACACGGACTGGATGGCCTTGAGCTTCGCGTCGAGCTCCGGCGATCCGGTGCCCGAGAGGTTGCTGGAGCCCGTCGTGCAGTAGAGGTCGCACAGGTAGTTCATGCCGAACGGGTCGGGCTGGTCCTGGCTCCAGATGAACATGTCGTACTCACGACCGTTGATCACCTTGGAGAAGTCGGACGAGGCCACCGTGCGGATGTCGAGCTGCACCCCGATCGCCTTCATCATCGCGACCAGCGCCAGCGACCGCGCCTTGGCCACGACGTCGTCACCCACCACGACGAGGGCGAACTTCAACGGCGTGCCGGCCTTCGCCCGCATGCCGTCGGGTCCGGCCGTCCACCCGGCCGCGTCGAGGTCCTTGGCGGCCTGCTGCGGATCGAACGCGAGCAGCCCGGCGAGGTTGTCCTGGTAGCCCGGCTGGGTCGGGATCAGGCCCAGCGATCCGGACACCGGCTCGGTGAACCCGAGGCCCTGCGCCGCGATCTCGGCGAGCTGGTTGCGGTCGATCCCCTCCAGCACGGCCTTGCGCACACCGAGCTCGGTCAGCACCGGGGACTTCGCGTTGAGGCTGATCACCCCGGTCTGCGCGGCCTTGCCGCGCCGCAGGTCGATCCCCTCCATCCCCTGGACCTGCGCGAGCCGGTCCTTGGTGCCGACGTTGGTGTAGCTGATCTGGCCGTTGCGGAAGGCGTTGATGCTGGCGGAGCTCTCCAGCTGCTCGTAGACGACGGTGTCGAGCTTGCCCGGCTTGCCCCACCACTGCGGGTTGCGCTCGAACGTCACCGTGCCGTGCTGCTCGTCGTAGGTCTTCGCGACGTACGGGCCTGCGCCCCACTCCGGCCGCATGTTCTGCACGTAGGAGGTGTTGAACGCGGCCGCGCTCTCCGCCGCCTTCGGGTGCAGCACCTTGCGGAACAGGCCCTGCCAGCCCGCGTAGCCGCCCTGGAACGTGACGACGGCCTGCCGGTCGTCGACACCGCGGGTGACCGAGGTGATCCGGCTGAAGCCCGCCACCACACCCAGGAAGTACGCGGGATCAGCCCCGCGCACGGCCTTCCAGCTGCCCTCGAGGGTCGTCCAGTCCAGCGGGGTGCCGTCGTTGAAGTGCGCCTTCGGGTTGATCGTGTACGTGACGCGGGTGTTGCCGTCGACCACGTCCTGCCGCACGTCGGTGAGGTAGTCCGGGTTGAACTCCGGCGTGCCGTCGACCGCGTAGGTGACGAGCACCGGGTTGTTCCACGGCCACAGGTTCTCCGACCAGCCGGAGGTGTCGCCGTGGAACGTGTTGAGCTGCGCCGGGATCTCCCGCACACCGACGGTGAGGGTGCCGCCGTCGCGCAGGTTCTCGTAGGGCTGCGGGTCGTACTGCGCCTGGTCGGCGACCGCAGCCGGCGGCGGTGGAGCCCCGCCGCAACCGGCGAGCACGACGGCGAGCGCAAGGACTGCGGCGGGGATCAGGCGGCGCATCGACGGCCTCTCGTGAAGGAACGGTGCGCTCATGATCACCTACCTACTTGAACCCACCGAACGCGAGTCCCTCCTGGATGCGGCGCTGGAAGACCACGTAGACGACCAGTACCGGCAGGATCGCGATCACCAGCCCGGCGAACAACGCGCTCCAGTCGCTGCGGTAGCCCTGGTTGGCCGCGAGGACCGCCAGGCCCTGCGAGAGCACGTACTTGCTCTTGTCGGGCATCAGCACCAGCGGCAGGATGAACTGGTTCCACAGGCCGAGGAAGTTGAAGATCCCGACGCTGATGATGCCGGGCCTGGCCAGCGGCAACATGATCCGGAAGAACACGCCGGCGTGCGAGCAGCCGTCCAGCAACGCGGCCTCGATCAGCGATACCGGCAGGGTGCGGAAGAACCCGACCAGGAAGAACACGGTGAACGGCAGCGCGTAGGCGACGTACACCAGGATCAGCCCGGGATAGGTGCCGATCAGGCCGAGGTTGCGCACGACGAAGAACAGCGGCACCAGCGCGAGGAAGATCGGGAACGCCATCCCGGCGACGAACGCGTAGTAGAGGACGTCGCGGCCGGGGAACGTGTACCGCGCGATCACGTAGGCCGTCATCGCGCCCAGCAGCATCACCAGCACCGTCGCGCACACCACGACGATCAGGCTGTTGATGAAGTAGGTCCCGATGTTGCCTTCGGTCCAGGCCCGGGCGAAGTTGTCGAACCGCCACTGCGCCGGCAGCCCCCACGGGCTGGTGAAGATCTCCTGGTCGGACTTGAACGCGGTGAGCAGGGCCCACAGCAACGGCAGCACGACCAGGATCGCCCACAGCACCAGGAAGCCGCGGGAGAACACCGACATCGTGCGTTCGCCGAGCGCCGGTCCGTCGGCCGGCGGGACCACGCGCACCGGCGCGGAACGATCCGGCGGCGCCTTCACGGTCGAGGTGCTCATGCGTACTCCACCTGATCCCTACGCGCGAACCGCATCACGACGATCGCCAACACCAGTGTGATCAGGCACAGCGCCACGCCGATGGCCGAGGCGTAGCCGAACCGGCCATCCGTGAACGCTGTGCGGTACAGGTACTGCGCGACCACTTCGGTCGACCGGTTCGGGCCACCGTCGGGCAGCATCGACTGCAGCAACGTGAACCCGTCCAGCGCCGCGATGCCGAGGTAGACCGAGGAGACCTGCACGCTCTCCCAGATCATCGGGATCGTGATCGACACCAGCGTGCGCAGCTTGCCGGCACCGTCGAGCGTCGCCGCCTCGTACACGTCCCGCGGCACCGACTTCATCGCCGCCGAGAACAGCACGTAGTAGAAGCCGACCGCGCCCCAGATCATCACGACCATCACCGCGGGCAGCGCGACGGCCGTGTCGCCCAGCCACGCCCTGGCCAACCATCCCAACCCGGCCACCCGGAGGAACGCGTTCAGCAGCCCCGCCTGCGGGTTGTAGAAGAACGCGAACAGGATGCCGGCGATCACCACCGGCAGGACGTGCGGGAAGAAGTAGAGGACCTGGTAGACCCGCGATCCGCGGACCCTGCTGATCGCCGTCGCGGAGGCGAACAGCAGGGCCAGCGTGATCACGAACAGCGGCACCACGATGAGCATCACGAGGTTGTGGCCCATCGCCCGCCAGAACGCGCCGTCGGAGAGCAGCTCGCCGTAGTTGGCGAGCCCGACGAAGTTCTGGGTGTTCGACAACCCCTTCCAGTCGGTCAGCGAGATGTAGAACGCCTGGGCGTACGGCGACACCACGAAGACGACGTAGAGCAGCAGGGGGATCGCCAGGAACGAGACGATGAACGGGTACTTGCCGTGACGCACGGGGTACCTCTCTCAGCGGGTGTACTTGGTGACGCTGGAGTCGGCGGCGACCTTGTCCGACACCGCCTGCATGGCCGTCAGGAACCCGTCGGCGGTGCTGCGCCCGGCCAGCAGGTTGCCCATCTCGGTCTTCAACGCCTGGCTGAACGGCGCATACCAGGTGCGGAACTGCCAGTTGAAGACGTCGTTGCCGGCCGTGGTCAGCGCGGTCGACAGCGACGCCAGCGCGGGAGTCTTCTTCGCCACCGCGTCCGTGCCGCCCTTGACGACGGGCACCGACGCGGTCTCCTGGGCGAACGCCGCAGCGCCCGGCTTGGACAGCATGATCCGCAGGTACTCCATGCCGCCGTTGACGTTCTTCGCGTCCTTGGGCACCACGAAGAACTCGGCGGGCTGGGTGCGCAGCGCCTTCGCCGGCATCGCCGAACCGGAGGCGAGCACCGGCACGGGCAGCACGGTCATCTCGAAGTCGGGCGGCGAGATCGTCTTCATCTCGTTCTCGATCCACGACCCGGACACGTAGAACGCGGCCTTGCCCTGCACCCACGCCGTCTGCGCCTCGGTGTGCTTGAGGCCCTCCGAGCCCGGGAAGAAGTAGCCCTTCTTCACCATGTCCTCGATGCCCTGGGTGGCCTGCACGATCGGCGCCTGCTTCCAGGCGTTCGGCTTCAGGTTGTCGATGTTCTTGACGATGTCGAGGCCGCCCTGCTTGATGGCGGCGCCGAGGTTGAGGTCGAGCACGTAGTCCGCGGCGTTGGTGCCGCCGTAGGCGAACGGCGAGATGCCCGCGGCCTTGATCTTCTCCGAGAGCGCCATCAGCTCGTCCCACGTGGTGGGCGGCGTCCAGCCGTTCTTCGCGAACAGCGGCTTGGAGTACCAGATCGCGTAGGTCTCGTAGACGTAGTTGACGCCGTAGAACTTGCCGCCGAACGTGCCCTGCTCGATCGTGCCGGGCAGCAGCGTGTCGCGGACCTTGACGTTCGGATCGTCGACCGAGGGAGCGTCCAGCAGCGGGGTGAGGTCGGCGAGCTTGCCCTCGTTGACGAGGTTGGCGTACTCGATCTTCTGGGCGCCGGAGTCGTCCAGCACGTCCGGCGGGTTGCCGCCGACGAACCGCGGCTGCATCTCCTGGCTGATCTGCGTGGTGGCCGTGTGGTTGATCTTCGCCTGCGGGTACGTCTTGCCGTACATCGCCTCGTGCGCCTTGGCGTAGCCCTCGCCGTAGCCGCCGTTGAAGATCACGACGTCGAGCGGGGCGTCGGCGGCGACACCGAGCGGGTTGGTGGCGCTGACGGCGCCCGCGGCCCCACCCGCAGGAGCGCTGCTGCCACCGCTCGTGGCGCACGCGGCGAGCGCGGCGGTGGCGGGCACGGCGAGCAGACCGGCGGCGGCCAGTCTCTGGAGGAACTGCCTGCGGTCGAGGCCAGCGGTCATCTCGTTCTCCGGATCAGTCGTTCAGCGCTGTCGGCTGTTCGGGGGCGGGGGTCAGGCAGTGCGCCGGATGCGACCGGCATAGCGGGCCTCGAGTGCCCGGTTGTGCTCGTCGCCCTCCGGCACGTTCGCCGAGAGGTAGACGGGTGGGAGCTCGCCCGCGGCGAGCTGGGCGGCGACGACCTCGGCCACCACCATCTGCGCGAGCAGCGCGGCGGTGATGGAGGAGATCGCGCAGACCCGCACGTCGCCGCTGGCGAGAACGGAGTCCCCGTACGGCGCGTGGTTGTCGAGCACGACGTCGGCCAGCTCGAACAGCCGCTTGCCCGACGGGTGCCGCGAGGTGATGCGACGGCTGTGCTGGAGCGACGTGACCGCGATCAGCGGGTGCCCGTGCTGCTTGACGACGTGGGCGAACTCGACGATCGAGCCGTTGCCCCCCGAGCTGGAGGCGATCACGAACACGTCCCGCGGGTCGACGGAGTTCAGCTCGTAGAGCCGGTGCGCCACCGAGAGATCGCGTTCGAGGTGCGGGTCCTCCAGCACGGCCGGCTCGGCGCCGCCGAGCTGCACGAGATCGCGCAGCGCGATCATGTTCGTGGGCACCAGCCCGCCGGCCCGGCCGGCGATCTCCATCGCCAGCGCCTGGGAGTGGCCGGTGCCGAAGGCCTGCACGACCCCACCCGCGCGCAGGCCTTCGACCACCAGGTGTGCTGCGGCGGACACGGCTTCCGCCTGCATCGCCGCCACGTCCGCGACGGCCTGCCCGGCCGCGGCGGCGAACGCCGCAGCGGAGATCGGGGCGGTCGCCACAGTTGCCGGTGGGACGCTCATCGGGTTCCCTCCGTGGGCTGGGTGACCGGCGAGAGCAGCACGCCGCCGTGGCCGGTGCGTTCCCGGCTGGACGACGTCGGCGTGCGATGGGCGGAGACGGCGTCCGCGGTGACGGCGAACGCCTCGGTGGCCTGCTCGTGGATGCGCTGCGCGACGGCGAGGTAGATCAGGTCGAGCACGAGGATCTGCGAGTGCCGGGCCGACATCGCGCCGGAACGGAACGACGGCTCGCGCACCGACGTGGACAGCACGTGGTCGGCCACCTCCGCGATCGGCGAGGGCACGAAGTTGGTCAGCGCGACGGTCAGTGCGCCGCGGGCGCTCGCCTGCGCGAGCATCTCGACGGTCTCGGTGGTGCGGCCGCTGTGCGACAGTGCGATCGCCACGTCGCCCGGCCGCAGTAAGGCAGCGCTGGTGAGCCCGTTGTGCACATCGGACCAGGTCCAGGACGCGATGCCGATGCGGTGCATCCGCAGCTGCATGTCCTCCAGCACCGCGGCGCTGCCACCGATGGCGTAGAAGTCGACCCGGCGGGCCCCGATCACGCCGTCCACGACGGCGTCCACCGCGCGCAGGTCGAGGGCGGCGGCGGTCTCCTGCATGGCGCGCAGGTCGACGGTGAGCAGGGTGCGCATCACGCGGTCGAGCGGGTCGTCGGGCAGCACGTCGGCGCCGATCCCGACCTCCCAGCCGGCCTGCGCGGCCCGACCGAGCTCGGTCGCGATGCCGACCCGCAGCTCCGTGTAGCCGGCGAGGCCGAGGCTGCGGCAGAAGCGGGTGACGGTGGCGGACGAGGTGCCGCTGCGCTCGCCGAGCTCGACGATCGTGGCTCGCGAGGCCCACTCGGGGTCGTCCAGGATGATGTCGGCGACCTGGCGGAGCGCACCGGAGAGCCCCGGGAGCCTGCTGCGCAGCTGGACGAGCAGCTGACCTGCGCCCGCCTCTGCGCCATCGGATCCGGCCGGCACCGCCATGAACACAACCTTTCGAGGTTCGATCGAGTGGTGAAAATTTCCACCGAACAGGGTTGACTGTCAAGACCTCGTCACAAATCGTTTCCAGGAGGCCGATGTGGATCTCTACCTGGGCGTCGACGCCGGCGGCACCCGCACGCGCGCCGCTGTGCTCGACGACGCCGGTCACCTGGTCGGGTCGGCCGAGGGCGGCGCGGGCAATCCCGTCTCGCACCCGCAGGGCGTCGCCGTCCATGCGCTCGCCTCGACCGTCGTCGCCGCCTTGGGCACCGTGCACGCTGCCGACGTGACCGCCTCGTTGATCGGCTTGGCCGGGGTCAGCTGCACCGGCGACACGGGCATGGCCGCAGCCATCGCCGACCGCACCGGGCTGCGCAGGCCGCCCCTGCTGGTCGGCGACACCGTCGTCGCCTACGCCGCCGGCACCGCCGAGCCCGACGGCTGTGTGCTCATCGCCGGCACCGGCGCCACCGCCGCTCGGATCGAGGGCTGGGCCCAGACCGCGGCCGTCGACGGGCACGGCTGGCTGCTCGGCGACACCGGCTCGGCGTTCTGGCTGGGCCGTGCCGCGGTGCAGGCAGCGCTGGCCGCGGTCGAGGGCCGCCGCGTGCCGACCGCGCTGCTGGCCACGGTCACCGAAGCGCTGTTGCCCGAGGGACGTCCTGCAGGTGTCGACCTCCGCGAGGCGATCATCACCGCGGTGCACGCCGCACCGCCGATCACGCTGGCCAGACTGGCCCCGCTCGTGGGCGACGCGGCCACGGCCGGCGACGCGGTGGCCGGCCGCATCGTCGACGCCGCCGTAGCCGGGCTCGTCGCGTCGCTCGCGGGGCTGCGACCCGACGGCGATTCCACCCCGATCGTGGTCGCCGGGGCAGTGGCGAGCGGCGAGGGCCCGGTCGGGGCTACCCTGCGTGGCCAGCTGGAGCTGCGCTGGCCCGGTTGCGTACACCGGGCGGGCGACGGCGCCACCGCGGCGGCGCGACTCGCCCGCGAACTGGCGGACGACCGATGAGCTGCGCGAACGGTGCCGGGGATGGGGATCCGGCCCTCCCCCCGGACGGCCGGATGGGGCAGATCATGCCGGCCCGTCGAGGACATCGTCATCTTTCTTCGACGATCCCCACAACGAGACACTCGTTCAAAGTGTCGGTATGGGAGTGGAGGATGAACCCATGACCGCGAGTGCCGCGGCCGAGAGCCGCATCCGCATCGACGCACGGTCGGCCGTCCGAGTGACGTTCGATCCGTACTCGAGCGTGTTCGCACTCGCCTGCGCGAGTGCACGTGATCTCACCCGCGGTCACGACAGCGCCCTCGCCCGCGTCGCGGCGCGGATGCCCGATCGGGGGCTGCGCGCGGTCGCCCGCATCGTCACCCCCGGCAGCTCGCTGGGCCCCGATTGCCTCAGCCCGGCCGACCTGTCCGAGGACACCGACGTCGCCAACGAGATCGACCGCCTGCGCGGGCTCACCGACGACGAGCTGAAGAGCGACTTCGCGCGCACCTTCGGCGACCACCCACCGCAGCACTGGCGCCAGGTCGTCGACGATCCCCGGCCGTGGGCCACCGACGTGGCCGATGCCCTGTCCGCGCTGTGGACACTGGTCGAACCGGTGTGGCGGCGCGAGGCCGACCTGCGCGGCCGCGAGGTCGACCGGGTGGGAGCCGCCGCAGCCCGCCGGTCGCTCGACATCGTGCTCGCCAGCATCCACCCGCGCGGCCGCGCCTGCGACGGGGTGCTGATCTTCCCCGATCCCGAGGCCATCACCGCCGAGTCCGACGGGCGCGCCGTCGTGCTCGCCCCCGTGCTGCAGCGGCTCGACGTCTCGGTCTCCAACCTCGAGGGCCCGGACATCCTCTGGTTCGCCTACCCGGTGCCCGGCACCACCGGGCCCGCGGCCGACCCCGCCGGGTTGGACGCGCTGCTCACGCCGGTGCGGGCTCTGGTGCTGCGAGCGCTCTCGGGCGACTGGAGCATGTCGCAGATCGCCGCCACCGCGGGGATCGGGGCCAGTGCTGCGACTTATCACATCGATGCGTTGGTGGCGGCTGGGCTCGTTGTCCGGCGGCGGGAGGGGCGGCGGACGCTCGTCAGTCGTACTTCGAGGGGGGATGGGTTGATCGAGTTGTATCACCGGTAGTTATTGCCGGGGCAGTTAGTGCCGGGGCTCCGCCCCGTACCCCGGCCCTCGCTCTGGTGGAGCTTTCAACTGCGGTCGGCTCCACCGTGGCCCCTCCATGGCTGGCGCCAAACGGTCGCTGACCTGCGATAATCGGGCCTCATTCGCACACATGTTCGAGTAGAATGGAGGCATGACCGAGGACCCGCTCGCCCAGGCCGTGCGCCTGCTCGGGCAGGCTGCCGCGCTCATCAACTCCAGCGCTGATCCCCTCGCCGCATTGCTCGTCGCCGAGGGTGGATCGCGGCTCATGGACCGAACCAAGATCTCTCAGATCGCCGTCATCGACCGCGACGGCATTCTGACCGCGAAGGGCTGCAAGAGCACCACCGTCGGGTTGAAGGACCTCCTCAGCTGGGATCCCGATGTTGCCCGGCAGCATGTGCGGGTCGCCCAGCAGGTCGGGCCGCGGTTCGCCCTCGACGGCACCCCACTGGAACCGGTCTTGCCCGCCACCGCAGCCGCGTTCGCGACCAACACGACCACGATGCGCCACGTCGGAGTCATCGCCACCCTGATGAACTCGCGATCCGCGTCCCGGATCAGCCTGGCGGATCGGGTCTCCATCGAGGCCAGCCTCGGCGAAGCCGCGATGATCTTCGCCCCGCGGGATGTGCGGATCATGGGCGAGAACTTGCTGGCCGCCGCCGATCAGGACGGGCCCGAGCCCGATGATCGGCCCGGCCGCAACGAACTGCACTTCGGCACCAACGCGGACGGCTCCGGGTGGATCCGCGGCCAGTTCGAGGATGCCGAAGCGTTCGCCACCATCACCACCGGGCTTGACGCGCGGACCCGGCCCTCACCCGAGAACCGCGGCACCACGTCCGGGGAGCGCAACGCCGCCGCCCTGGTGGAGATCTGCCGGTTCGCCCTCGGCCACGACAACATCGGTGAGGTCAACGGGGAACGTCCGAACCTGGTCGTCACCATCGGCCTCAAGGACCTCGAGGACCGGGTCTGCGGGGCGCTGCTGCACACCGGCGGCAGCCTCACCCCCGCGCAACTGCGGCGGATCGCCTGCGACGCCGACCTCATCCCGGTCGTCCTCGGCGAACACGGCGAACCACTCGACATCGGCAGAGCCGACCGCCGGATCCCACTACGCACCCGGCGCGCGGTCGCGGCCCGAGACGGCGGCTGCGCCCACCCAGGCTGCGATCGACCACCAAGCTGGTGCGAAGTCCACCATGTGATCGAGTGGCAACACGGTGGTCGCACCGACGTCGACAACCTGGTCATGTTGTGCTGCGCCCACCATGATCAAATCCACAGCACCGAGTGGACCATCGACATGTCCACCGGGACACCGAAGTTCATCCCACCCCCGTGGATGGCCGACCTCTGGGCACGAACATGACCGGGGCAGCACCCTGCCATGCGGCAGGTCTGCGGCTCCACCGTCGATCGGGCGTGCGCAGCAACGCCGCGCCGCTGGGTCGGGCGCAAACACGCCTCATCGTTTGCGCTCGGCCCAGCGGGGTGGCATCCCGTCGGGGCGACCGAGCGACGGTGGAGCCGCCCGCAGTTCACAGCTCCACCAGAGCGAGGGTCGGGGTTTGGGGCGGAGCCCCAAGCACTACTTCAGCCGGTGACGGCCAGTGCGTCGATCTCGACCAGCATCTCGGGGTGCGGGAGGCCCACGAACACCGTGGTGCGGCACGGCAGCGCGCCGCTGGGCACGTGCTCGGCGACGAACTTGCCGTACGCCTCGTTCATGGCCGGGAAGAGGGACTGGTCGGTGAGGTAGACGCGGAACATCAGCACGTCCTCCATCGACGAGCCGCCGGCCTCGAGGATCGCGCGCACGTTCTCCAGGGTGCGCAGGGTCTGGGCGGCCACGTCGCCGTGGGCGACGTAGGCGTTCGTGTCGGGATCCATCGGGCCTTGGCCGGACACCTGCAGCAGGCCGCCCTTGCGCACCCCCTGGCTGAAGACGTGTGCCGGGGCCGGGGCCCGGTCGGTGGTCACGACGGACTTGCTCACGTGTTCCTCCGTGCGGTCGTTGCGGTGGTCGCGGGTCGCCACCCGCAGTCCGCCGAGATCTCACCCGTCACGGCGAGGAGGCCCGGCAGCAGTTCGAGCAGTTGGTCGTAGGTCAGCACGATGTCGGGCACCGACACCGACACCGCGGCGACCACCTTGCCGGTGGCGTCGCGGACCGGGGCGGCGATGCAGTTGATCGAGGACTCGTTCTCCTCGCGGTCGCTGGCCCAGCCCTGCCCGCGGACCTTCGCCAGCTCCGTGGCGTAGGTGGCCTCGTCGGTGATCGTGCGCGGGGTGACGGGCCGATAGGTCAGGCGGTGGAGCAGGCGCGCCTGCTCGGCATCGTCGAGGCCGGCGACCAGCACCTTCCCCGCCGCCGTGGAATGCACCGGGCCGCGCAGGCCGATCCGCGACGCCATCCGCACCTGGTCGTGCGACTCCAGCTTGTCGATGTAGACGATCTCGCCGTCGTCCAGCTCCGACAGGTGCACGGTGCGGCCGTGCGCGCGGTTGAACCGGGTCAGGTGCGGGGCCGCGGCGGCGCGGACCACCCGCTGCTCCAGCCCGCGCGCGGACAGCTCGTGGACGCGGGAGCCGAGGTGGTAGCGGTGGCCCGGATCGCGGTAGACGAAGTGCTCCGCGGCCAGGGTACGCAACAGCCGCAGCACGGTGGTCTTGTGCACGCCGACCACACCGGCGAGATCGTCCAGCGACGCCGGCCCCCGGCCCAGCTCGACGAGGATCAGCAGCGCCTTCCCCAGGCTCGCGCTCACGTGAGCACCGCATCGGCGCTGACCCGCAGGGCCGCCCAGCCCGCGTCGTCGAGATCGAGGAGGGCGGGATCGAGCGGCGGCGCGGTGTCGCCCGGCACGGTGAGCACAGCGGCAGCGCCCAGGTGCCCGCGGCGCAGGCAGCGGCCGATGTCCTCGCCCCGGACAAGACCGGTGAGCAGGCCGGCGGCGAAAGCGTCGCCGGCACCGACCGGCTCGACGACCTCCACGGCCAGCGCCGGTCGCGCCACCACCGCTCCCGTCCGGTCGATCGCCAGCGCCTGCCGCGACCCGTCCTTGACGACGAGCAGGCGCGGACCGGGCAGCAGCGCGCGCAACTGCGCCGGATCGTCGGTGCCGAACACCCGCCCGGCCTCGTCGGCGCCGACGAGCACGACGTCGGCGTGCCCGGCCAGCGCCGCCACGACGGCGGGATCGCCGTCGGGCCACATCTGCTCGCGCCAGTTCACGTCGAACGCCAGCAGGCCCGATCGCGGGTCGGTGACCAGCGCGTCCATCAGCGCCGCGCAGCCCGGCGAGAGCGCGGCCGTGATGCCGCTGAGGTGCACGATGCGCGCCGCCGCGAGGCGCTGCGCTACCGCGGGGGCGTGCCGGAACTCCGGGTCCATCGCGGACGCGGCGGACCCGGACCGGCGGTAGACCATCGTGGTCGCGGGCTCGCCCGAGCTGTCGACACCGGTGCGCTTGGCGTAGCGGCCGGTGGGGCGCTCCGGCTCGCGCTGCACCGCGCCGACCTCGACGCCGGCCGCCGTCAGGGCCGCGAGCAGCACGTCGCCGAGCGGGTCGGTGCCGAGCCGGCCCAGCCAGCTCGCCCGCACGCCGGCGGCGGCCAGCCCGACCGCGACGTTGGCCTCCGCCCCGGCGAGCCGGGCCGCTTCCGGTTCGGCCGAGTCGATGTCCGGGTACAGGACGAGAGCCAACGCCTCGCCGATGCAGGCGACCTCGCACACCGCGTCCTGCACGCACACCCTCCCGACCTCGGCAGCCGCGAATTGACGGCTCGGTGACGGAATGCTAAACCTGCCGAGCGAAGGACGCAATGTTGATTGCACGTAGCGCAACGGAGGATCGCCATGGCTGACGAGCGGCTGGGCATCGAGAAGTCGCTGCCCGACTCCGCCGTCGGCGCCACCGTCGCCGAGTTCCTGGCGGCCGGGCCGCGCCGCTCCGCGTTCGGCACCCCGCTGCTGGAGCTGTCCGCGCCCGTCCTCGACGCCAACATCGGCCGGCTGGCCGACTGGTGCCGCGACCGCGGCCTCGCGCTCGCGCCGCACGGCAAGACCACGATGGCGCCGGCGCTGTGGCAGCGGCAGCTCGCCGCCGGTGCCTGGGGCATCACGGTCGCCACCTGGTCGCAGGCTCGGGTGGCGGTCGCCGCCGGCGTGCAGCGGGTGCTGGTGGCCAACGCCGTCGTCGATCCCGTCGGCCTGGCGTGGCTGCGCGGCGCACTCGACGCCGATCCCGATCTGCAGGTGCTGGTGTGGGCTGACTCCCCCGCTACCGTCTCCGCCACGGCGGCCGGGATCGGAGCCGGGCGGCCGCTGAGCGTGCTGGTCGAGCTGGGCGCCGACGGCGGCCGCACCGGGGCCCGCGACCGGGAGACCGCACTGGCGATCGCCGCCGCCATCGATGCCAGCCCGGTGCTGGAGCTGGCCGGGGTCACCGGCTACGAGGGCTCGCTCGCGCACGGCACCACACCGGACGATCTCGCCGTCGTCGCGGCGTACCTGCGGGAGGTCGCCGAGCTGTACCGCGTGGTCGGCGGGCCCATCGTCTCCGCCGGCGGCAGCACCTACTTCGACCAGGTCGCCGACGTGCTCGGCCCGCTGGTCGACGAGGGCGCGGAGGTGGTGCTGCGATCGGGCGCCTACGTCGTCCACGACGACGGCTTCTACCGCGCGGTCTCGCCGTTCTCCCGCGCCGGCGAGCCCCTCGAGTCGGCGATGCACCTGTGGGCCCGCGTCATCTCCCGGCCCGAGCCGGGGCTCGCGCTGCTCGACGCCGGCAAGCGCGACGTGTCCTTCGACGAGGGGCTGCCCGAGCCGCAGCAGGCCGCGACCGCCCTCGGCGCACCGGCGCGCCCGATCGACGGCGAGATCAGCGCCGTCGCCGACCAGCACGCGTTCCTGCGCCTCGACCCGGCCGATCCGCTCGCCGTCGGCGACGTGGTGCGGCTGGGCCTGTCGCACCCCTGCACGGCGCTGGACAAGTGGCGCTGGATCCCCGTCACCGACGGCGCGGGCGACGACCCGGCCGTCGTCGACATGATCAGGACGTGGTTCTGATGCGCACCCTGATCCGCCGCGCCACCGTCGTCGACGGTTCCGAGACCGCGCGCTTCCGCGCCGACGTCCTCGTCGAGGGCGACCGGATCGCCGCGGTCGGCGACCTGACGGCGGGCGCCGACCGCGAGATCGACGCCGGCGGGCTCGTCGTGGCGCCCGGGTTCCTGGACATGCACGCGCACTCCGATCTGGCGCTGCTCTCCGACGGTGACCATCTGGCGAAGCTGGGCCAGGGCGTGACGACGGAGGTGCTCGGGCAGGACGGGCTGTCCTACGCGCCCGTCGACGACGCCGCGCTGGCCATGCTGCGCCGCAAGATCGCCGGCTGGAACGGCGATCCCGGCCCGGCCGCGTTCACGTGGCGCAGCGTCGGGCAGTACCTGGACCGGCTCGATGCCGGCATCCCCGGCAACGGCGCCTACCTGGTGCCGCACGGGGTGGTGCGGGCGCTCGTCGTCGGCTGGGACGACGAGCCGGCCACCGCGGCCGACGTCGCCGCGATGCAGGAGATCGTGCGCACGGCGATGGCTGAGGGCGCGGTCGGGCTCTCCGCGGGCCTCACCTACACCCCGGGCATGTACGCCGACAACGTCGAGCTGCTCGCGCTGTGCACGACCGTCGGCGAGCTGGGCGGGTTCTTCGCCCCGCACCACCGCTCGTACGGGGCGGGGGCGCTGGAGGCGTACGCGGAGATGATCGATCTCTGCGAGCGGGCCGGCTGCGCGCTGCACCTGGCGCACGCCTGCATGAACTTCGGGCCCAACGCCGGCCGCGGCGGCGAGCTCGTCGCGCTGATCGACGCCGCTCTCGACCGCGGCGTCGACATCACCCTCGACACCTACCCGTACCTGCCGGGCGCGACCACGCTCTCGGCGGTGCTGCCGAGCTGGTCGCAGGCCGGCGGGCAGGACGCGACCCTGCGCAGGCTGGCGGACCCCGCCGCGCTGGCCCGCATCCGCGAGGACCTCGAGATCCACGGCTCCGACGGCTGCCACGGCGTGGTCGCGGAGTGGCACACCATCGAGATCAGCGGGGTCGCCCATCCCGAGCTCGGCGACGCCGTCGGGCACACGGTGGCCGAGCTGGCGACGCATCGCGGCGCCGATCCGTTCGACGTGTTCGTCGATCTGCTCGTGCGCGACGACCTCGGCACCGGGATCCTGCAGCACGTGGGGCACGAGGAGAACGTGCGCACGATCATGGCGCACCGCCGCCACACCGGCGGCAGCGACGGCCTGCTCGTCGGGGCGAAGCCGCACCCGCGAGCCTGGGGCACGTTCCCGCGCTACCTCGGCCACTACTGCCGTGACCTGGGGATGTTCTCCCTGGAGGAGTGCGTCGGGCACCTCACCGGACGGGCTGCCGCGCGGCTGCGCCTGGCCGACCGCGGGCTGGTCCGGCCCGGGTACGCGGCCGATCTGGTGCTGTTCGACCCCGACGCGGTCGCCGACACCGCCACCTTCACCGAGCCGCGCCAGCAGCCGGCCGGCATCCCGTACGTGTTCGTGAACGGGATCCCGGCGATCGACGAGGGCCGCCGCACGACGGCCCGCGCAGGCCGGGCGCTGCGCCGCCACGCCGACGGGAGCACCAGATGACCGACCCACTCGAGAGGCGGGTGCTCGCCGTCGTGCGCGCCCCGTCCATCCCCGACGTCCACGGGCTCGTGGCCGCGCTCGCCGCCGGCGGCATCCCGACCGTCGAGCTCACCTTCACCACGCCGGGCGTGCTGCGCCACGTCAGCGCGGCACGGGATGCCGGCACGCCCGTCGGGGTGGGCACCGTGCTCACCGCGGACCAGGCGAAGGCCGCGGTCGACGCGGGCGCCGGGTTCCTGGTCACCCCGGGAGTCCGGGCCGCGGTGGCAGAAGTAGCGGTGGCCGCTGGGATCCCTGTCTACCTGGGTGCCTTCACCCCCACCGAGGTCGCGACCGCCGTCGATCTGGGCGCGGCGGCCGTGAAGATCTTCCCGGCCGGGCTGCACGGCCCGCGCTACCTCGCCGACCTGCGCGGACCCTTCCCCGACGTGCCGCTGCTGCCCTCTGGCGGGGTCAACGCCGAGAACGCGGCCGCCTTCCTCGCCGCCGGGGCCGTCGCGGTGTGCGCCGGCACCGGCGTGGTCCCGCCGGCGGCCGTTGCCGCCGGGAGCTGGTCCGACATCACCGCACGTGCCACCACGTTCACCACCAGCATGGAAGGGCAGCGCTGATGCTCGACTGGCTGCAGCACACCACGCCCGGCCTGATCACCCTGGCCGTCGCCGGGATCGCCCTGCTCCTGTTCCTGATCATCAAGGTCAAGCTGGAACCGTTCATCTCCCTGATCGTCGTCGGCCTGGCCGTCGCGCTGATCGGCGGCGTCTCGGTGCCCGATCTCGTGGGCAGCCCGCTCAAGTCCGGGGACTCCATCCTGGAGAAGGGCTTCGCCGGCATCCTCGGCCACATCGCGCCGATCATCGGGCTGGGCACCGTGCTCGGCGCGATCATGGAACGGTCCGGCGGCGCCGACGTGCTCGCGTCGCGGCTGCTGAAGCTGTTCGGGCCCCGCGGCGCACCGCTGGCCATGGGCCTGACCGGCCTGATCTTCGGCATCCCGGTCTTCTTCGACATCGGCATCTTCGTGCTCGCCCCGCTGGTCTACGTGGCGGCGCGGCGCGGCGGCGACTCGCTGATCCGCTACGCCCTGCCGATGCTCGCCGGGCTCTCCATGACCCACGCGTTCCTGCCGCCGCACCCCGGGCCGGTCAACGCCGCCGGGCTGCTGCACGTCGACCTCGGCTGGATCATCCTGATGGGCTTCGCCTGCGGCATCCCGGCGTGGCTAGTCGCCGGCGTGTGGTGGGGCGGCTGGATCGGCAACCGCGTGCACGTCGACGTGCCCGAGACCGTCTCCGACATCGAGGGCGCCCGGGAGACCCCGGAGGAGGAGCCGGATCCCGACACTGCACCCGGCACTGGGCCCGACACCGACCGCGGCGGCAGCACTGTCAGCACGGTGAAGACCACGACTGCCGGCGTACGCACGACCCCGCCGTCGCTCGCCCTGATCGGGAGCCTCGTCGCGGTGCCGCTGGTGCTGATCCTGGGCGCCACCTTCGGCACCGTCGCCCTGCCGGACGGGAACGGGTTGCGGCTGGTGCTGACCTTCCTCGGCACCCCCACCATCGCGCTGACGATCGCCGTGCTGCTGTCGATGTACCTGCTCGGCACCCGGCGCGGGCTGACGGCCACCGAGATCGGCCGGATCACCGGTGAGTCGCTCAAGCCGATCGGCATGATCCTGCTGGTCGTGGGGGCCGGTGCGTTCTTCGGCGCGGTGCTGACCGCCACCGGCGTGGGCAAGGCCGTCGCAGGATCGATGACCGCGGGCGGGCTGCCGCTGATCGTCGCCGCCTACGTGATCAGCTGCGTGCTGCGGCTCGCCCAGGGCTCGGCCACGGTCGCGCTGACCCTCACCGCCGGCATCGTCGCGCCCCAGGTCGAGGCGGCCGGCTACAGCCAGGCGCAGGTCGCGCTGATCGTCATCGCGATCTCGGCGGGCTCGATCATCGCCAGCCACGTCAACGACGGCGGGTTCTGGATCGTCGCCCGCTACTTCAACATGTCGGTGCGCGACACACTGCTCACCTGGACGGTGCTGGAGACGATCCTGTCGATCGTCGGGTTCGCCGCCGCGGGCCTGCTCTGGCTCGTCGTATAACGAATCCGGTCGGGTACCCCAACCCGGTAGCCCCCCTGCCGGATCCCCGATCGTGTACCAACCATTGCGGCCGGGGCATTAGTCTCGCAGCCGCGGGACAACAGGGGGCGCGATGAACGACGGGCAGGCGGCCCCGGCCGATCTGGCCGGGCGCATCGCCGCGCAGAGCGCCATCGCGGCCGCGCTGATCGACCTGGAGGGCCACCCGGCCCACCAGCTGCTCACGGCTCCCGAGCTCACCGGCACCACCGAGCAGCGATGGTCGACGGGAAAGGCGCAGCTCGCGGCCCTGTGGGACGACTTCGCCCGCTTCCAGACGGTGGTCGCCGAGGCCAGCGTCACCGACGATCCCGTGCAACGGCACCGGCTGCTCACCGGCCCGGCGATCGAGGTCGGGCGCACCGTCGTCGCCGACCGGATCACCGGGCGCGAGGAGCACGTCGAGCGGATCACCCTCGACGAGCTCACCGCGCGCATGGACACCTCGTTCAGCGAGGTCCGGGCGCTCCTGCGGGCCGTGCAGGACCAGCACGAGGCGCACGTCGCCCGAACCAACCCGCTCGCCGACGCGCTGGCCACGGCGCGCCGGTTCGCCGACACCCTCGACGCGGAGGCCGAAGCGATCCGCGCCCGCACGCTCAGCACCCGGCTGCACGAGCTGAGCGAAGCGGCCGCGCACGACCCGCTGGGCGCGACCGAACCGGCGGCGCTGCTCCGCCTCGACGCCATCGCGGCCGACGTCGAACGGCTCGCCGATCGACTCACGGAAGCTGCCCGGCTGCGCGGCGGCTGGCCCGCCCAGCTCGCCGAGGCCACCAGGTCCGTCACCGCGGTGGAGGAGCTGCGCGACCGCGCGGCCGCCGCCCGCGCCCGCGCCGTCGAGATCGTGATCGGGCCCGTCGCGGAGCTCCCCGAGGACCACAGCCGGGAGCTGCGCAGCCGGCTCGCCGCGCTGGATCGCGGCAGCTGGACCACCCGCGCCACGGCCATGGCCGAGCTGCAGGCCGCCGTCGCCGCCGCGACCCGCGAGCTCACCACGGCCCACCAGCTCGCCACCGGCCTCATCGACCGCCGGGCCGAGCTGCGCGGCCGCTTCGAGGCCTACCGGGCCAAGACGGTGCGCCTGGGCCGCGTCGAGGAACCTGCGCTGCTCGAACTCGCCGACGAGGTGCGCGAACTCCTGTGGACGCGACCCTGCGACCTCGGTGCCGCCACCCGCGCACTCGCGGCCTACCAGCGAGCACTCAACCAGCCGGCGGAAGCTGCCGCCACCGAGGAGGCGACATGAACTGCTCCGACTGCGGCGGTGCCGTGCAGGACGGCTACTGCACGGATT
Organism: uncultured Actinomycetota bacterium; assembly: GCA_963727745.1. Taxonomy (GTDB): domain Bacteria; phylum Actinomycetota; class Actinomycetes; order Mycobacteriales; family Pseudonocardiaceae; genus Pseudonocardia. The sequence continues at coordinate 1,101,587 of CAVSHL010000011.1, read as the reverse complement.
GCGGCCTCGCCGCTCCCGCAGCCGCACCCGCCGCCGCTGCCCCGCGCCCGAGCGCGCCGGCCGGCTGCCCGTCCGGTTGTGGCGGCACCGTCCGGGACGGGTTCTGCGACACCTGCGGGCTCGCCGCCGCCCCGGCGGCCGGCACCGGCGCCATCCCGCCCGCGGCCCGACCGCTGCCGCCGCGCCCGGCCGCCAACCCGCGGCCCGGCCGGCACGCCGCCGGGATGAGCGGGCCCTTCAGCGGGCCACAGCCGCGCACGGGCTCGGTCCCCACCGGGCGCTGGCCGTCGCCCGGGCCGGTATCGGGTCCGATCTCGGGGCCGGCATCGGGTCCGTCCGGGCCGGTATCCGGTCCGTCGGGACGGCTCTCCGGGCCGTCCGGACCCGGGTCGGGACCGATGTCGGGACCCACCTCCGGCTCGCGTTCCCGCGCGTCCGGCCGCACCGGCTCCTACGGCACGGGCTCGCGGTCGAGCCGGGCGTCGCGACGGGCGTCGGGCCGTTCCGGTCGCGGCAGCGCCACGCTGCGCAGCCGGCTCGGCGCGGGGCTCGTCGACGTCCCGCCGGTGCCGCTGAGCGACCCGGCCAGCGCCCTCCTCGTCGATCCGCAGGTGGCGGAGAGCAAGCGCTTCTGCAGCAAGTGCGGCGGGCCCGTGGGCCGCAGCCGCGGCGACCGTCCCGGCCGCACGCAGGGCTTCTGCCCCAAGGACGGCGCCTCGTTCGACTTCACCCCGAAGCTGCGCCCCGGCACCCTCGTCGGCGGCCAGTACGAGGTGCAGGGCTGCCTCGCCCACGGCGGTCTCGGCTGGATCTACCTCGCGATCGACCGCAACGTCGAGAACCGGTGGTGCGTGCTCAAGGGCCTGCTCGACGCCGGCGACGCCGACGCCATGGCCGCGGCAGTGGCGGAGAAGAAGTTCCTCGCCCAGGTCAGCCACCCCAACATCGTCTCGATCTTCAACTTCGTGGAGCATCCGGACGAGAACGGCCAGCCCGTCGGCTACATCGTCATGGAGTACGTGGGTGGCGAGTCGCTCAAGCAGCTGCTGCAGGCGCGGCGCCGGCCCGACGGCACCTACGATCCACTGCCCATCGGGCAGGCCATGGCGTATGCGCTGGAGATGCTGCCGGCGCTGGGCTACCTGCACGGGCTGGGCCTCGTGTACTGCGACTTCAAGCCCGACAACGTCATCCAGTTCGACCGGCAGGTCAAGCTGATCGACCTGGGCGCGGTGATCCGCGCCGACGACCTGTACTCGGCGGTGTTCGGCACCAACGGCTACCAGGCGCCGGAGATCACGAAGGACGGCCCGTCGGTCCAGTCCGACATCCACACGGTCGGCCGCTCGCTGGCCGTACTGGCACTCGGCCTGACCCCCACCAGGGGCGGCAAGCCCGCGGACCTCCCGGCCGATCATCCGGTGCTGGTCAAGCACGAGTCGTTCCACCGGCTGCTGCGCCGCGCCACCGATCCCGACCCGCTGCGCCGGTTCGAGTCGGCCGACGAGATGCACGACCAGGTCGCCGGCGTCCTGCGCGAGGTGCTGGCCACCGAGGACGGGCAACCGCGGCCGGGTGTGTCGACGGTGTTCGGGCTGCCCCGGGGCACGTTCGCGGCCGGACTGCTCGTGCAGCGGCCGGGCGACGGGCAGGGCCCAGGCCGGCCCGATCCGGCCCGGATCGCCGCCACCCTGCCGATTCCGCTGGCCGAGGGCGACGACCCGGCGGCGGCGCTGGTGGCCTCGGCCGACGTCGACCGGGCCGAGGTGCTGCGGATCGTCGAGGCAGCGACGGCGCCGAGCACGGAGCTGCGGCTGCGGCTCGTGCGGGCCCACCTCGACGAGGGCGACCACGACGCCGCCCACGACGTGCTGGACCGGCTCGCCAACGAGGAGCCCGACGACTGGCGGCTCGACTGGTACCGCGGGGTCGCGGCGCTGGTCGAGGGTGACGCCGACGCGGCGTGCGCCGAGTTCGACACCGTGTACTCCACCCTGCCCGGGGAGATCGCCCCCAAGCTGGCGCTGGCCGCGGCGGCCGAGTGCGCCGGCCGCGACGATCTCGCCGGCCCGTTCTACACGCTGATCGCGCGGCCGGACCCAGGCATCGCCGATGCCGCGTTCGGCCGGGCCCGGGTGGCGCTGCGGGCCGGCAACCGGGCCGCTGCCACGGCGGCGCTCGATGCCATCCCCGAGACGTCGGCGACCTACGTGACCGCCCAGCTCGCGGCCGTCGAGGCCGGGCTGACCGGCGGGGGCGGCGAGCCGGAACTGCGCACCGGCGCGGCCCGGATCGAGCGGCTGGACCTCGACCCGGCCACCGCCAACCGGGTGCGCGCCACCCTGCTCGACGCGGCCGTCGCGCTGCGCCCGTCCGGTGGTGCGCGGTTCCTCGGCTGCGAGTGGCGCGAACCCGCGCTGCGGGCCGGGCTCGAGCGGTGCCTGCGCACGTCGGCGCGCCTGAGCTCCGACCACGCGGAACGGATCGAACTGGTCGACCGGGCCAATGCCGTGCGACCGAGGACGTGGACGTGATTCCCGAGATCGATGCCGAGATGGACGCCGACATGACCGTCGACATGAGCGGCGGTAGCGAACCCCGCAACGACACCGGTGCCGGCGGGCGGCTGGACGGCGCCCACCCGTGCCCGCACTGCGGGGAGGCGGTCGGCCCCAGCGACCAGTTCTGCGAGAACTGCGGCGGCGGGCTGCGGGTGCAGCGCGGCGCCACCGCCGATCACGTCGTCGGCTCCACGTCCACGACGTGTCGCAGCTGCGGCCACGACACGGACGCGCCCGACACCGACGAGGCGGGCGATCAGTACTGCCCCGACTGCGGTGCGCTGCGCGACGACGGCACCGACCACATCGAGATCGACCTCGGCACGATCGCCGGGGTGAGCGACCGGGGCCGCCTGCACGCGCGCAACGAGGACGCGATGGCGCTCGGTGTGCGGGCCGCCACCGACGCCGCGCCGGCCGTGCTGGCGGCGGTGGTGTGCGACGGGGTGTCCAGCGTCGAGCGCCCGCAGCTGGCGTCCCGCGCGGCTACGACGAGCGCGCTCGACGTGCTGCTGACGCAGCGCGGTGCCGAGGTCACCGCCACCACGCACCTGCACACCGCCGTCGCGGCGGCGGCGAAGGCGATCTCCACGCTGCCCTACGACACCGGTCGCGGCGCGCCGTCCTGCACGCTGGTGGCAGCGCTGGTCGAGGACGCGCCGGCCGTGCCGGAGCCGACCCCGGAGATCACCGTGGCGTGGGTGGGCGACAGCCGCGCGTACTGGCTGACCGCGCCGGGCGCCGAGGAGCACAGCGCCGTCCTCACGACCGACCACTCGTGGGCCGTGGAGATCGTGGCGCTCGGCGAGCTGGACGAGGCTGCCGCGGCCGCCGATCCGCGCGCTCACGCGATCACCCGCTGGATGGGGGCCGACGCCAGCGACGCTCCCAGCGTCACCCAGCTGCGCCCGGCCGGGCCCGGGGTGCTCCTGCTGTGCAGCGACGGGCTGTGGAACTACCTGCCGGAGGCGGCAGACCTGGCCAGCGCGGCGTTCGCGGCCGGCGCGAGTCCGCACGAGATGGCCGCCGAGCTCACGCAGTACGCGATCGACAGCGGCGGCCGCGACAACATCACGGTGGTCGCGGTGCCGGTTTCCGCGTCCGCACCAGGAGGGGGCGAGCAATGACCGCAGCAGAGGAGTCCGGGTTCACCGTCGACGTCGACCTGAACCCGTTCCTGGCCGAGGGCGCCACGCAGGTGGACGCCATCGTCACCGTGACCGGACCACCGGCCGACATCGCGGCGCCGGCATCGGCGCTGGAGGTCATCGTCGTCGACTGCTCGTCGTCGATGTCCGGGCAGAAGATGCGGGCGGCCCAGCAGGCCGCGTCGGCGGCGGTGGGGGCGCTGCGCGACGGCGTCACGTTCGCGATCATCGCCGGCACCCAGACCGCCACCCAGGTCTTCCCGGAACGCGGCACCGTCGTCGCCGACACCGAGAGCCGCGCCGCGGCGGCCCGGGCGATCGCCACGATGCGGGCCAACGGCGGCACCGGCATCGGCTCGTGGTTGCAGCTGGCCGGGCAGCTCGCGGCGAGCTCATCGGCGGCGGTGAAGCACGCGATCCTGCTCACCGACGGGCAGAACGGCGAGACCGACCGCGTCTTCAGCCGCGCGCTGGAGTCGGTCACCGGGGCGTTCGTGTGCGACTGCCGCGGCGTCGGCACCGACTGGAAGGTCGCCGAGCTGCGCCGGATCTCCTCGGCGATGCTCGGCACCGTCGACATCGTCGCCGATCCCGACGACCTCGCCGCCGACTTCGCCGAGATCATGAACACCTCGATGGGCAAGACCGTCTCCGAGGTCGCCCTGCGGATGTGGGTGCCGCGCGGCGGCGCCGTGCGGTTCGTCAAGCAGGTCACGCCGTCGATGGAGGACCTCACCGGCCGCCGCACCGACGTCTCCGAGCTCGTCGGGGACTACCCGCTCGGCGCGTGGGGCGCGGAGAGCCGCGACTACCACGTCAGCGTCGACGTGGCGGCCGGTGGCGTGCAGCAGAAGAAGCTCGCGGCCCGGGTCACGCTCGTGCGGGCCGGATCCGACGAGCAGCTCGGTGGCGGCATGGTCGTCGTCGAGTGGACCGACGACCCGGCACTGTCCACCCGCATCAACCGCAGCGTCGCCGTCCACACCGGACAGGCCGAGCTCGCGGAGGCCATCCAGGAAGGGTTGGCCGCGCGGAAGGCGGGCGACGAGGCCAGGGCCACCGCGCGGCTCGGGCGGGCCGCCCAACTGGCCGACGAGCTGGGCAACGAAGGCACGGCGCGCCTGCTCGAACGCGTCGTCGACGTCGTGGACGCGCCGAGCGGCACGGTGCGGCTGCGGTCCGGGGTCAGCGAGGCCGACGAGATGACCCTCGACACCCGGTCCACCAAGACCGTGCGAGTCCGCCCGGAAGGGGCCTGAGCGACATGGCCGACCCGGGGGGCGTCACCTGTTCCGAATGCGGTGCCACCAGCCGCGCCACCGACTTCTGCGACAGCTGCGGCGCGGTGCTGGGGGCACCGACCCCAGCCGCCGCGCCGGCGGCGCCGGCACCGGCCGCAGCCGGCGCGCAGGAGTGCGCGGCCTGCGGAGCCGTGCGCTACGGGCGGTTCTGCGAGGAGTGCGGGCACGACGCGACCCAGCCCGTCACCGAGCGCAAGCAGGCCGCACCGGCGGCGCCCGCGGCACCGACGGAGCCGACGTGGTCGGCGGTCGTGACCGCCGACCGGGCGTGGTTCGACGAGGTCCGCGCGCGCAACGGGCCCGACGCGGGGACCCTGGAGTTCCCGCAGTTCTGCCCCGAGCGCCGCTACCGCCTCGTCGGGCAGCAGCTGACGATCGGGCGGCGCAGCCGGACCCGCGGCGTCGAACCGGAGATCGACCTCACCGGCCCGCCGCTGGATCCCGGCGTGTCCACGCTGCACGCGATGCTCGTCCCCGCCCCCGACACCGGATGGCAGGTGGTCGACCTCGACTCGACCAACGGCACCACCGTCGGCGACGGCAACCCCCTCCTCACGGCCAACACCCCGCGCCGCCTCGCCGACGGCGATCGGATCAAGATCGGTGCCTGGACGATCATCACGGTCCACCGCGAGACCCCCGGCCCGTGAGCGGGCGCGGTCCCACTGGTCAGCCGGCGCTCGCGGCGACGAGCGTGTCGCCGGCCGTGGTGCGCCGGTAGAGGACGGAGCGGCCGGCTCGCCCGCGCTCGACGAGTCCTGCGTCGCGGAGGACCTTGAGGTGGCCACCCACCGACCCCAGTGCTTGCCCGGTCAGCTCGACGAGCTGGCTGGTGCTCAACGGGGTGGCCAGCCGGGTCAGCACCGCTGCCCGGCGGGCGCCGAGCAGCGCGGCCAGTGCTGCCGGCGACGGCTGATCGGCCTCCACCAGCACGCCGGAGCACGGGTACACGATGGCTGACCGGCCGTGCGCGTCCCAGGAGACCCAGCTGTAGCGAGTGGTGACGGGCACGAAGAACAGCAGGGCGCCGGCCAGGTCGCGACCCGGGTAGTCCTGGGTGTTGATCTGCAGCCGGCCGTCGCCGAGCCAGCGCATCGCCGGGCGGAGCATGTCGAGGGCGGGTCTCCAGCCGAGGCGGCTGACGACTGCGGCCCGCGCGATGACGTCCGCCTCGAGGATGCGGCGGCGGCGGGCCCAGTCCGGGGCGACCGCGTGGGTCCACACCCACTGGAGGAGATCGGCGGCCCGCTCGGGCAGGTCGTCGCGGTGCAGCACGGCCGGGACCGGCCCGACGACCGACATGCCGAGGTCCGCCACTGCCCGGCTCGGCGGGGTCGCGCGCATCACCGCCAGCTCGTCCTCGATGGCGACGTCCGCCGCGCCCGTCGGGGTCGGGGTGAGGAAGTCGGCGTTCCAGGTGCGTCCGAACGCCGCGTCGAGCAGCGTCGCGGTGATCGGGTCGGCGGAGAGGCGCTCCCGGAAGGCGGGGAGGTGGCGGTCCAGCCAGGCCCGCTCCCCCGGGTGCGCCGCGATGGCGCGGTGCAGCGCCTTGAGCGCGGCGGTGGCTTCGGCCAGCGGCGAGAGGACGAACCGGCTGCGGACGAGCGTGTCGGCATCGACCGTCCAGGTGCTCATGTTTCGCCTCCACACGAAACAGTACCGCCGGCGGATCGGCGCCACCGATGTTGAACGGGTGCAGACCTACCGCGAGCTCGTCAGGGCACCGGGATTCCCATCGCTGTTCCTCAGCTCGGCCGTGCACGTGGCGGCGACGACGATGGCCGGGCTCGCGCTCGGCGTGCTGGTCTTCGACACGACCGGCTCCCCGCTGCTGGCCGCGCTGAGCATGTTCGGCCCGTCACTGGTGCAGGTCGTGGGTGCGACGACGGTCCTGTCGGCCGCGGATCGCCTACCGCCCCGCGCCACGCTCGTCGGGCTCTCGGCCGCCGTCGGGCTCGCCACAGCGGCGCAGGCCGTGCCGGCCCTGCCGGGCTGGGCCGTGTTCGCCCTGCTGCTCGCCCAGGGGTTCGTCGCCTCCGTCGGGGGCGGGGTGCGCTACGGCCTGCTGCGCGAGCTGCTCCCGGAGGCCGGCTACCTGCTGGGACGCTCGACCCTGGCGATGTCGACCGGGCTCGTGCAGATCCTCGGCTTCGCCGCCGGCGGAGTGCTCGTGAGCGTGCTGACCGCCCGGGGAACGCTCCTCGTCGCAGCCGGGCTGTTCATGGTCGCGGCGCTGATCGCGCGCTGGTGCCTCGACGAGCGCCCGCCGCGCACGTCGGGGCGGCCGTCGATCGCGGCCACCCGGAGCGCGAACGCGCAGCTGTGGTCATCCCCCGCCCGACGGTCCACGCTGCTGGGGACGTGGGTGCCCAACGGCCTGGTCGTCGGCTGCGAGTCCCTCTTCGTCCCGTACGCGCCGGCGCACGCGGGGGTGCTGCTCGCCTCGGCGGCACTGGGGATGCTGGTCGGCGACGCCGTGGTCGGCCGGTTCGTCCCGCACCAGTGGCGGGCCATCCTCCCGGCACCGCTGCTGGTGCTGCTCGCGGCGCCGTACCTGCTGTTCGCGCTCGACCTGCCGCTGCCCGTCGCGGCGGCGGCCGCCGGCGTGGCCAGCATGGGGTTCGGCTCGACGCTCCTCCTGGTCGACCGGCTCATGCTCCAGACGCCGATCGAGCTGAGCGGGCAGGCGCTCGGGCTGCAGACCGCCGGGATGCTCACGATGCAGGGCGTCGGCGCCGCACTCGCCGGGACGATCGCGCAGCTCACCACGCCCGCCACCGCCATCGCGGCCATGGCAGCAGCGTCGCTCGCCGTCACCGCCGTGCTCGCGACGCAGTGGCGCGTCCACTGACGGCAGACGACCGTCAGTCGCGGTACTTCGGGGGTGGGGGCTGCGGGAGGGGGTTGAGCAGTCCGCCGAGCCAGCGGGCGTTGCTCGCGGCCAGCGAGCCGTCGGCCAGGGTCTTCTCCAGCACGCCGTTGACGAATCGGACCATGTCGTCCTTGCCGAGGGGGATGCCCACCGCGGACCGCGAGCCGGGGAGGCGGCTGTCGCTCACCACCTCGGTCTGCGGATCCTGCGCGGCCAGACCGGCCAGGATCACGTCGTCGTTGGAGATGGCCGCCACCCGCCCGGTCTGCAGGCCGACGATGCAGTCGGGAGTGCTGGCCACGCCCTGCACCGTGACGCCCGGGTACTTCTTCAGCTCCTGCTCCGGCACGGATCCCGCCGAGGTGCACACGGTCTTGCCCTTGAGGTCGTCCACGCTGCGGATCCCGCTGTTCTTCTGGACGAGCAGCCGCTGCGTGACGGTCTGGTACGGGGTGGAGAACGAGATCGTCTTCTGCCGCGCGCACGTCACGGAGAAGGTGTTGACGACGATGTCGACCTGGTTCTTCTCGAGGACCGTGGTGCGGTCGGCGATGCTGGTGACGACGTACTGGACCTTGTCGGGGTCGCCGAAGATCGCCTCGGCGATCGATCGCACGACATCGATGTCGACGCCTTCGAGGGCGCCGCCGGCGCTCGGGTTGCGGAAGCCGACGCGGTACTTGCCCTGGTCGACGGCGGCGATCAGCCGGCCGCGCTCCTGGATGGCGGCCATCGTCGAACCCGCCGGCATCTCGTTGGGCGTCGGGAGCTGCCCGGCCGGGCGCAGGCTCTCCTGCGGCACCGTGCACGACGCCGGCGCGGGAGCGGCCGCGGCGGGCGGAGGCGCGGCCGCCGGCGCAGCGGCATCGCCGCGCTGCCCCAGGCCCGGCAGCAGCAGGCTGACCAGCGCCAGCACCGCGCCCACCGCCACGACCAGCAGCGGGCGGCGCGCGTCGACCTGGCGTCGGGTGTCGAGGTCGGTCATCGGTACTCCCCGATCCGGCGGCCCAGCCCGGCGACGGCACCGGCGGCCGCCACGAGCGCGAGTACGGCGGGCCCGCCCGCCAGTCCGAACAATCCGGCGCCCGCCCGGCCGGCAGCGTTCGCGAACGCCACCCGCTCGGCATCGACGGCCTTGGTGAGCGCGGCGTCGAGCCGGTCGAACCGGCTGCCCGAACTGGCGGGGTCGGTGCCGATCGCGGAGGCGACGGCCTTGCTGTAGTCACCGCCGTCGTCGAGCTTGCGCACGGCGGCATGCGCGTCCTGCCATTCCCTCGCCGCGGTGCGGATTCCGTCGATGCCGGCGGTCGACTCCGGATCGGCGTCGGCAGCCGCAGCAGCGAGCAGCCCACCGTTGCCGTCGTCGCCGAGGACTTTCTTCAGCTGGTCGCCGTAGACGCTGTCGCCGCCACCGCCGCTGTTGCGCGCCGCCAGCACCAGGCTCTCGTTGCTGCGGGCCTGCAGGACGGCGGTGCTGGCGTCGTCCAGCGCGGACGCGACGACCGCGTGCCGGTCCGCCGCGCTCAGCCCGGCATCGGCGACCAGGAACGCGACCACCCACCAGATCAACGCCAGTGCGAGCGCCCCGGCGGCCACCGCCAGGCCGGGGCTGACCACCCGGTTGGTCCGGCGGCGCTCGCGCAGCGACACGTCCACGACGGCGGCGATCGCGGCCAGCAAGGTCACCACCGGTGCCCACGGGATGCCACCGCCGGTGTCGAAGGCGTCGCTCAGCGCGTCGGTCTGCAGACTGCGCAGCTTCGCGGCGGCCGGCAACATGTCGGTGGCCATCAGCTTCGAGGCCGTGGACAGGTAGGACTGGCCCAGCGGCAGGTTCTGCCGGTTGTAGACCCGCGCCGTCTCCACCAGCGACGTGTAGACGGGCAGCTTCTCCGCCAGCGCCGCGACGGGCGCCGCGGCCGGGTCGTCGGCGGGCAGCCTGCCGGCCGCGTGGACCAGCCCGGCCGATGCCCGGGTGATATCGGCGTCGTAGCGGGCACGGATGGCGGGCGGCTCCTGCCCGCCCGACACGAAACCGCTGGTGGCCATCGCGTCGGCGTCGGCGAGCGTGCGGTAGATCTGCGCGGCGTCGGCGACGATGCCGCCGATCCGCTCCCCGCCGTCGGACACGGCGCGGGTGCGGTTGATGCCGGCGACCAGGCTGACGACACCCGCGACGAGGCAGCCGAGCACGAGCACGGCACAGGCCCGCCGCAACCGGTCGGGAGTGGCCCCTCCGCGAGCGAGCTGGCGCAGCCGCGCACGCATCGCCACGGTCCAGGACTGCGTTTGGCCCGGACTCGTTCCTGCGCTGTTCTCTGCGCGCCCCACCGGCCGCGTACTGACGTCCACGCTCACGTATCGACCCCCCGGTCCACAGACGTTTCAGCCTAGTCGAGCAACTGTTCGGCGACGGTCAGGTCGTGCGCATACGTGACCTTGATGTTCCGTGCGCTGCCGGGCACCCAGCGGACGCGGACCTCGGGGGCGTATCGGGCGATGCAGGCGGCGGTGTCGGTGCCGGCGAACCCGTCGGCCGCCGCCGCCGTGTAGGCCGCGAGCAGCGGCCGGGCCCGGAACCCCTGCGGCGTCTGGACGGCGACGAGGCCGTCGGCCGGACCGGCGAGGGTGTCGCCGGGGCCGGCGACGGCGAGCCCGGGGCGGGGCAGCCCGGGCACCGCGCCGCCCTCGTCGCGGGCGGCCCGCAGCACCTCCCGGATGAGCGCGGCATCGACGAGCGGGCGGGCGCCGTCGTGGATGAGGACGGTGTCGATCTCGCCGGCCAGCACGGCCGGGGCGAGTGCGCGCAGCGCGGCGAGCTCCGACTCCTGGCGGTTCGCCCCGCCGACGACGATCACCGGTCCGGCACCGACGGCGTCGCGCGCGAGCTCCTGCTCGCCGTCGCGGACGACGAGCACGACCGTGCCGAACTCGGGCAGCGCGGTGAACGCCGCGACCGACCACGCGATCATCGGCCGGCCGCGCAGCGGCAGGTGGACCTTGTTCCCCGCAGCGCCGACGCGCGTGCCGCTGCCGCCCGCGAGCACGACGGCGGCAGCAGTGCGGGGCGCAGTTCCGGCGGGTGGCACCCATTCAGTTTGCCGGGCGATCCGGACGTCCCGGACACGCACTGTGGTGGGCGGAGTCCTCTCAGGATCGGTCCGTATCGTCAGGGCATGAGTTCGTCCGCGTGGAGCGCTTCGGAGATCCCCGACCAGACCGGTCGCCGGATCGTCGTCACGGGCGCCAACAGCGGACTCGGCCTGGTCACCGCCGGTCGGCTGGCCGCCGCGGGAGCGCACGTGGTCATGGCGTGCCGCGACACCGAGAAGGGCGCGGCAGCGGCCGCCAGGCTGACCGGGTCGGTGCAGGTGCGGGCGCTCGACCTGGCCGATCTGGCCTCGGTGCGCGCCTTCGCCGAGGGCATCGACGCCCCGATCGACGTGCTGATCAACAACGCCGGGGTGATGGCGGTGCCGTTCCGGCGCACCGCCGACGGGTTCGAGATGCAGTTCGGCACGAACCACCTCGGGCACTTCGCGCTCACCGGGCTGCTGCTCGACCGCATCACCGACCGCGTCGTCACGCTGACGAGCTTCATGCACCGCATCGGGCGGATCCGGCTCGACGACCTGAACTGGGAACGTCGCCGTTACCGCGCGTGGTCGGCGTACGGGCAGTCGAAGCTCGCGAACCTGATGTTCGCCTTCGAGCTGGAACGCCGCTTCGTCGCCGCCGGATCTCGGCTGCGGTCGATGGCCGCCCATCCCGGTTACGCCGCCACGAACCTGCAGTCGCACACCGAGTCCGTCCTGGACGTGTTCATGGGGTTCGGCAACCGGCTGTTCGCGCAGTCCGCGGAGGGGGGTGCGCTGCCTGCGCTGTTCGCCGCCACCGTCACCGACCTGCCAGGAGGCACGTTCGTCGGGCCGGGGGGCCCTGGCGAGGTGCGCGGTGCGCCGCGCCCGGTCGGTGCCCTCGCCGCGGCGCACGACCGCGCCGTGGCCCGGCAGCTGTTCGACGTGTCGGCCGAGCTGACCGGGGTACGTACCACAGTGCCGCGGTCGAGCGCATGACGGCGCGGACGATGCCCGTGATCACTCCGCGTAGGATGCCGCCGGTCTCGACGACGAGTCGCATGCGGATCGGCACTCGGGAGCACGGGAGGTGAGCGAGGTGGACGACGACGCCCCGCGGCAGCCTCGTCCCCCCGACACCGGGGTGCGCGAGCCATGGCCGCGCCGCAGCGAGCGGTCGACACCCCACGATCCGCGGGCCGCCCGTCCCAGCACACCGTCGTGGACCTCCGGGCGCGGCCCGGAGCGGCCCGACGAGCGGCTCGCCGGTCCGTTGCGCCGCCGGCCGGACCAGCCCGGCCGTCCCGACCAACCCGGCCGTCCGGCTGATCCGCCGCGCGGACCCGAGCGTCGCCAGCCGCCACCCGCGCCACCCGTCCCGCCGTCGGTCGATTCGCCGACCAGTCCGGTCGGTGCCACCCCGCCCCGCCGTCGCGATCCGCGGGCATCGGAGGACCGTCCCGCCGGACGCCCGTCCGGCCCGGCCCGGCCCCGAAAGCCCGCTGTGCCGCCGCCGGGTGGGCGGGCCGCGCCGGTGCGGGTCGAGCCGGCCACCCGGCCGGTCACGAAGACCCCGGCCGAGCCCCGCCCCGACGTCCCCGAGACGCGCACCGAGATGGTGCCGACCGTCGGCGGGCGGCGCTCCGCCCCCGCGGACGTCGACGTCCCCGAGTCGCGCACCGAGATGGTGCCGACGGTCGACGGACGGCCCGCGTCCGGCACCTCCGACGCCGAGGAGTCGCCGCCGACCGGGCGGGTCGTCTCGCCGGTCGGCTCCGGTCGGTCCGCGCCGGCCCGGCACGGCCGGCCCGCCAAGCAGCGCACCCTCGGCCAGGCGTTGGCCGCCACCGCCGCCGCCACGGTCGTGCCCGGCTCCGGTCATCTGCTGCTGGGCAGGCGGCGCACCGGCACCCTCATCGTGGGCGTGTTCGCGCTGCTGGTGCTGGCGCTGATCCTGCTGGCCACCACGGCCAGTCGCACGACGCTGCTGTCGAACCTGCTGTCCGCCAGGGTGCTGGTGCTGATCGGCATCGGGCTGCTCGCCGGCGCGATCGCCTGGATCGCGGTGATCGTCCGCACCTACCTGATGGCCCGGCCGCGCTCCCTCGCCACCGGCCAGCAGGCGGTGGGCGTGGTGGTCACCGCCGCCCTGTGCCTGCTGGTGGCCACCCCGTTCGGGTACGCGGCGAACCTCGCCAACGCGCAGCGCAACCTCCTCGACACGCTGTTCTCCGGCGCCGGCGGCGGCACGTCGACGGCGGAGGCGATCGCCAAGCCGCGGCTGAACGTGCTGCTCGTCGGCAGCGACGCGGGACCGGACCGGGAGGGCACGCGCACCGACTCGATGATGGTGGCGAGCATCGACACGCGCACCGGGCGCACCACCCTGTTCGGCCTGCCGCGCAACCTCGGCCACGTGCAGTTCCCGCCGGGAACGCCGATGGCGAAGAAGTTCCCGGAGGGCTTCCACGACGAGGACAACCCGCTGTCGGGCGACTACCTGCTCAACGCCGTCTACGCGTGGGGGCGCGACCACCATCCCGACGCGCCGGCCGGCCCCTCCACCGATCCCGGCCTGAACCTGCTGCACGAGACGGTCAGCTACATGCTGGGCCTGCAGCTGGACTACTTCGTCGAGGTCAACATGGCCGGCTTCGCCGCCATCGTCGACGCGCTCGGCGGGCTGCAGGTCGACACCGGGCCCAACCCGATCCCCGTCGGGGGCATCACGCCCGATGGCCGCCACGTCAAGCCCGACCGCTACATCCCGGCCGGTCCACAGCTGCTCAGCGGCGAGGACGCGCTGGCCTACGCCCGCTCGCGCACCGACTCCACCGACTACACGCGCATGGGCCGGCAGCGCTGCCTCCTGCAGAACCTGCTGTCCCAGAAGAGCCCGGCCGACATGCTCACGAACTTCCAGGCCGTCGCGAACGCCACCACCAACAGCGTGTCGACCAACATCCCGCAGGGGGTGCTGCCGTCGCTGGTGGCGCTGGCCGGGCAGACCTCGGTGAAGCTCGAGAGCATCTCGTTCGACCCGAGCCTCGCCGACCCGAACCGCTCGGACGGCAAGTTCTCCACCGCGCGCGTCGACGTCGACTTCATGCGCGAGGTCGTGCAGCGCGTGATCAGCGGCCAGCCGCTCCCGTCCGCGGAGCCCAGCACGACGCCGACGAGCCGCCCGTCGCGCACCTCGGCCGTGGCCTCCGCCACCCCCGCACCGCCCGGCAGCACCGACGCGCCGCCCACCGCGGGCCCGACGTCGCTCGCGGAGGCCTGCGGGTAGGCGACCCTCGGGGCCCTACTCACGGCGAAGATCGCGTCGAGATCACCGTCTCCGCCCTTCAAAGGGCGTAGACAGTGATCTGAACGCGATCATGGCCGCGTAACCACGTACTACTAGGAGCGCGCGCCCCCGGGCCGCCAGGCGTACTCCACCTGCGGCCGCCCCTGGGTGCCGTACCGCGAGCGCCGGGTGGCCATGCCGATCTCGGCGAGGTGCTCGAGGTAGCGGCGGGCGGTGATGCGGGAGGCGCCGAGCTGCTCGGCCACCTCGACGGCGGTGAGGCCGTGCTCCTCCCCCGCTGCCTCCAACGCACCGGCGACGGCGTCGAGCGTCTCGCGGCCCACCCCGCGCGGCAGCCCCGGGTCGGGGCCGGGGGTGCGCAACGCGTCGAACAGGTCGTCCACGTCGCCCTGGGCGAGCACCGGTTCGGCGTTCAGCCGCTCGACGTACGCGCGGTGGCTGGCGAGCTTGGCCGCCACCGCGTTGAACGTGAACGGCTTGACCAGGTACTGCGTGGCCCCGAACGCGACGGCGGCGCGCACCACCTCCATGTCGCGCGCCCTGGTCACCATGATCACGTCGGCGGTGCGGCCTTCGGCGCGCATGCGGCGCAGGATCTCCAGCCCGTTGGTATCGGGCAGGTGCACGTCGAGCAGCACCAGGTCGACGGGGGTGGACGCGAGCAGCCGCTGGGCCTCCGCGCCGGTGCCGGCCGCACCGACGACCGTGAACCCCGGCACCCGCCCGACGTAGGCGACGTGCGCCTCGCGGGCGAGCGGATCGTCCTCGACGACGAGTGTGCGGATCACACCGGCACCTGGTCCGTGACGCCGGAACTCTTCGGGCGTCGTGCGGGCACCGGCAGCCGCACCGTGAAGACGGCCCCCACCTCCTCGTTGGCGGCCTCCGCGCGCCCGCCGTGGCGGTGTGCCGCCTGGGCCACGAGCGCGAGCCCCAAACCCCGTCCGAGGCCCGGCGCGGCGGTCTTCGTCGACACCCCGCGGACGAACACGCTGTCGACGACGGCCGGATCGATGCCGGGGCCGCTGTCGTGCACGCGCAGCACCAGTTCGGCGCCGTCGATGCCGGCGCTGACGACGGCGTCGACACCCACCCGGTGCGGCGCCCTGCCGTCGAGCGCGGCGTCGATGGCGTTGTCGAGCAGGTTGCCCGTGATCGTGACGAGATCGCGCGGATCCGCGACCCCGGCCGGGACGTGCGCGCCGTCGGCAACGGTGAGCTCCACGCCCCGTTCAGCGGCCTGCGCGGCCTTGCCGACGACGAGCGCGGCCAGTTCGGGCACCTCGATGGCCCCCAGCACGGCGTCGGTGAGCTCCTGCGCGATCGCGAGCTCCTCGGCGGCGTAGGTGAGGGCCTCGTCGGCCCGGCCCAGCTCGATCAGCGATATGACGGTGTGCAGCTGGTTGGCGGCCTCGTGGGCCTGCGCGTTGAGGGAGTCGGCGAAGCCCCGGATGGTCTGGAGCTCGCTGGTGAGCGCGCGCAGCTCGGTGTGGTCGCGCAGGGTCACGACGGTGCCGAGGTCGCGGCCCCGGCGCACGGCCGGCTGCTGGTTGACCACGACGGTGTGGTCGGCGGTCAGGTGGATCTCGTCGGCGTCGACGGTGCGGGCGGCCAGCGCCGCGCCCAGCCCCGAGGTGACGACCTCGGCGACGGGTCGGCCGGTGACCTCTCCGGCCAGGCCCAGCAGCCGCCGGGCCTCGTCGTTGACCAGTTGCACCCGACCGGCCGGATCGAGCAGCAGCATGCCCTCACGGACCGAGTGCAGCACCGCGTCGTAGTAGGAGTACATGCGGGAGAGCTCCGCCGGGCCGAGGTCGTGCGTGGTGCGGCGCAGCCACCGGCTGATCAGCCAGGTCCCGATCGCGGCCACCACCAGCGCGAGCAACGCGATCCCCAGCACCAGCGACAGCGACCTGCCCAATGTTGCGGAAACGGCCGTCACGGTGCGCCCGACCGACACCAGAGCCACCACCTGCCCGCCCACCTCGACGGGCACGACGGCGCGCACCGAGGGGCCGAGCGTGCCGGTGTAGGTCTCCGTGATCGACTCCCCGCCCGCGGCCGGGGCGATGGTGCCGAGGAAGTGCTTGCCGATCTCCGACACGGTGGGATGGCTGTAGCGGATGCCGTCGGGGGTCATGACGACGACGAAGTCGGTGGCGGTCCGCGCGCGGACCTCCTCGGCCAGTGGCTGCAGCGCATCGGACGGCTGCGGGGTCGCGAGCGCTGCCGCCACCGTGGGATCGGCGGCGAGCGTGTGCGCGATCCCGAGCATCTCCCGCGCCGCCGCGTCGTCGTTCGCCTCGTCGAACTGGAGGTAGGCCGCTACCGTGACGCCCGCGAGAACGATCGCCACGACAGCTGCCTGGAGGACGAACAACCGGCGGGCCAGGCTCCACGACCGAGCGAACGCAATGAACGAAACCGTGGCTGCCATCACACCTCCCCGCATGCTGTCGCGCATAGTCGTCGGCGGACCGTCGACGACGCAAACTCCGACGGACTGGGGAGCACCGTGGCATCCGCAGAGAGTGGCGCAGAATCTGGCGCCGGTTCCGGGACAGACACTCCACCGCACAAGCGCGACCGAACCCACTTCCTGTACATCGCCGTGATCGTCGCGGTCCTGCTCGGCATTCTCGTCGGGTTCCTGTTCCCCGACGTCGGCAAGGGTCTCAAGCCGCTCGGCGACGCATTCGTCAACCTGATCAAGATGATGATCAGCCCGATCATCTTCTGCACCATCGTCCTCGGCATCGGCTCGATCCGCGAGGCCACCAAGGTCGGCAAGGTCGGCGGGCTGGCAATCGGCTACTTCCTGATCATGTCGACGTTCGCGCTGGCCATCGGCCTGATCGTGGGCAATATCCTGGAGCCGGGCACCGGCCTGAACATCGCCGCCATCGGCGGCAAGGTGCCTGCCAGCGAGCAGGCGGGCACGACCGAGTTCCTGCTCGGCATCATCCCCACCACCCTCTTCTCGCCGCTGGTGGGCAGCAGCGTGCTCTCCACGCTGTTCGTCGCGCTCCTCGTCGGGTTCGGGGTGCAGGCCATGGGCGAGACGGGCAAGCCGATCCTGCGCGGCCTCAAGTTCATCGAGAAGCTCGTTTTCCGGGTCCTCGCGATGATCATGTGGGTGGCCCCGATCGGCGCGTTCGGCGCGATCGCGGCCGTCGTGGGCGCCACCGGGGCTGCGGCACTGGTGGCACTGGCCCAGATCATGATCGGGTTCTACATCACCTGCGCGATCTTCGTGTTCGTCGTGCTCGGGCTGGTGCTGCGCGCCTTCACCGGGCTGTCGATCTTCTCGCTGCTGCGCTACCTGGCTCGCGAGTTCCTGCTCATCGTGTCCACGTCGTCGTCGGAATCGGCGCTGCCGCGGCTCATCGCGAAGATGGAGCACGTCGGGATCTCGCGGCCGGTCGTGGGCATCACCGTGCCCACGGGCTACTCGTTCAACCTCGACGGCACCGCGATCTACCTGACCATGGCGTCGATCTTCATCGCCGACGCGCTGGGCAAGCCGCTGGCGCTCGGCGAGCAGATCGGCCTGCTGGTCTTCATGATCATCGCGTCGAAGGGCGCCGCCGGGGTGTCCGGCGCCGGGCTCGCCACACTGGCCGGTGGCCTGTCGTCGCACCGCCCGGACCTGGTCGAGGGCGTCGGACTGATCGTCGGCATCGACCGGTTCATGTCCGAGGCGCGTGCGCTCACCAACTTCGCCGGCAACGCCGTCGCGACGGTGCTGATCGGCAACTGGGTGGGCGAGTTCGACCGCGAGAAGGCCGACCGGGTGCTCTCCGGTCAGGACCCGTTCGACGAGGCGACCATGCTCGACGACGACCACTCCAGCACGGAGGAGGCGCCGAGCCTCACGAAGGCCTGACCCTCATCCACTGATCGCCGCCCCGGCGTGTCGCCGTCCGACACGCCGGGGCGGTGCCCTGTGAACGGTCGCCCGATCTCGATCATGAACGTGAGTTCCGCCGCGCACGGAGACCGTCCTGCGACCGTAGGTGATCGACTCGTGACCGATCGCGACACCTGAAGCCGAACGGCGCCATGACCTGCGGCGATCACGAACAGTCAGTACTGTTCCAAAGCGGGTGACGTGTCCACACGGAGACCTCTCCGTGACCCGCGAGAGACCCTCCGGACCCCTTTGACCGGGGTCTCTCCGCGCGCCTCCCACGGCTTCTGCCACGCTTGCGGTGAAGATGACCTGCGCAGACACCCGTTCTGGGTGCTGCACGGAGAGGAAAGGAACCGACATGGCTCTGCCTACGCTCACCCCCGAGCAGCGCGCCGAGGCCCTCAAGAAGGCCGCAGCCGCCCGCACCGCCCGCAAGGAGCTGCGCGACGCCATCGCGTCGGGCAAGGAGACGATCCCGGGCGTCCTCGGACGCGCGAAGTCCGACCAGATCGTCGGGAAGACGAAGGTCGCCGACCTGCTCAAGAGCCTGCCCGGCTACGGCCCCGCGA
The DNA here is from genome assembly GCA_963727745.1 of uncultured Actinomycetota bacterium. Classification (GTDB taxonomy): domain Bacteria; phylum Actinomycetota; class Actinomycetes; order Mycobacteriales; family Pseudonocardiaceae; genus Pseudonocardia. The sequence continues at coordinate 1,082,836 of CAVSHL010000011.1, read as the reverse complement.
AGGTCTCCGCGCTCCTGGAGGCCACCGGCATCGACGCGTCCCGTCGCGCCGCCGGTCTCGGCGACCGTCAGCGTCAGGCTCTGCTCGACGCCCTGAAGTAAGTCCCTCGCGGACGAGCCCGGCGCCCGGCCCTGCCATCGGCAGGGTCGGGCGGGCCGGGTCCGCGACCGGCGCACCGCGTGTCGTGTCCGTGGTCACCACCCCCGCGCGTGGACGCGACGGCTCCGGCCCGGCAGTCTTGCCGCGTGGAGCGCTTCGTCGACGTCGCCCGTGACGTCCAGCTGTGGGCCGAGTACACCCCCTCGAGCGGTCCGGTCCCCGGCGCCCCGATCCTGCTGGTCATGGGTGCGAACGCCAGCGGTCTCGGCTGGCCCGACGAGCTCGTCGCCGCGCTGGCCGAGCACCACCCGGTGATCCGCTACGACCACCGCGACACCGGCCGCAGCACCTGGTCCGAGGACGAGCCCGACTACGGCCCGGCGGATCTGGCCGCCGACGCCGTCGCCGTCCTCGACGCGTTCGAGGTACCGCAGGCGCACGTGGTGGGCATGAGCATGGGCGGGTTCCTCTGCCAGCTGCTGCTGCTCGACCATGCCGACCGCGTCCTGACGGCCACGCTGTTCTGCACCGGACCGATGGCGGTCCCGGGCGCCGATCCGCTGCCCGGCCCGTCCGAGGCGCTGCTGCGGATGTGGGGCGAGCTGGACGATCCTCGCGACGCCGAGAGCGAGCTGGCGTGGCGGATCGAGCACTGGCGGGTGCTCAACGGCGGCGGCACCCCGTTCGACCCGGACGAGTTCCGCGCCCGGGAGGAGCGGATCATCGCCCACACCGGCCGGCTCGAAGCCCCCACCGCGCACGCCCACATGATCGACGACGGGCTCGACCGCGGCGCCGAGCTCGCCGCCGTCGACATCCCGGTGCTGGTGATCGAGGCCCCCGACGATCCCGCGTTCCCCCCGCCGAACCACGGCGCGCTCGCCCGCTCGTTCGGCGCGGCCCGGCTCGTGCGCATCCCCGGGATGGGGCACGCCATCAACCGCACGGTGATCCCGCCGCTCGCGGCCGCGATCCTCACCCAGACCCAGCGCACCCCCACACCGGCGTGAGGCGTCAGCGGGCGCGGTAGCGGTGCTCCGGGCGGCCGGTGCCCCCGTACCGCAGGCGGACGGTCGCAGTGCCCGTCGCGACGAAGTGCTCGAGGTAGCGGCGGGCACTGACCCGGGAGAGCTGGGTCAGCTCCGCGCACTCGGTCGCGGACAAGTCCCCGCCGTGCGCGTCGGCGTGGTCGCGCAATGCCCGCGCGACCAGCTCGGCCGTCGGCGCGGTGAGGCCCTTCGGCAGGCGGGTCGCCGCCGCGGGCCGGCCGCCGAACACGGCGTCGATGTCGGCCTGGCCGGCGTTGCCGAGCCGCGCGAGAGTGGCGCGAACCGCGCCGATCCGCGCGATGTGCCCGGCGAGCACCTGTGAGTCGAACGGCTTGACCAGGTAGTGCGCAGCGCCGCCGTGCAGCGCGCCGGCCACCGTCGGCGCGTCGTCCGCGGCGGTGATCACCAGCACCGACGGGTCGTCGGGGGCGCCGCTGCGCAGTGCCCGCAGCACGTCGATGCCCGACATGTCCGGCAGGTACACGTCGAGCAGCACCAGGTCCGGCCGCAGCTCGCGGACGGCCGCCAGCGCCGCCGCGCCGGTGTGCGCCACGCCGACGACCTCGCAGCCCTCGATGCGCGCCACGTATCCCGAGTGCACGCGGGCGACCATGAAGTCGTCGTCGACGACGAGTACCCGCATCAGGCGCGCACCAGGAGCGGGAGGACGGCGGTGAACGTCGAGCCCTCGACGGCGATCGAGCCGCCGCGGCGCAGGCACACCTGCCGCACAAGAGCGAGGCCGAGCCCGCGCTCGCCTTGCGCGGCGGCCTTGGTGGTGAACCCGTGCCGGAACACCTCCTGCGCCAGCGCGGGGGCCACCCCCGGCCCCGAGTCGCGGACGACGACGGTGACCGGCCCGGTGACCGTCCCGTCCACGCCGACCTCCACCCAGCGCGGCGCCGGCGCACCGGCGACGGCGTCCAGCGCGTTGTCGACGAGGTTGCCCAGCACGGTGACCAGGTCGGCGGAGAGCGCCGGATCGTCTCCACCCGGGCAGAGCTCGGCGTCGGGCGCGAGCCGCAGCGTCACCCCGCGCTCGGTGGCGAGGCTCGCCTTCGCCACCAGCAGGGCCGCCGCGGCGGCGTCGCCGACCGCCGCGGTGACGTCGCGCCGCCACGCGTCCCCGCCCGCGACGATGCCGGCGACGAACCGGCGCACCTCGTCGTGCTCGCCGAGCTCGGTGAGCCCGGCGATGGTGTGCAGCCGGTTGGCGAACTCGTGGGCCTGCGCGCGCAGGGTGTCGGTGACGTGCCGGGACGCATCCAGGCGGCCCTCCAGCGCGGCCAGCTCGGTGCGGTCGCGCAAGGTCACCACGGCGCCGACCTGGGCGCCGTGCACCACGACCGGCATCCGGTTGAGCACCAGCACCTTTCCCTCCCGCAGCACCAGCTGATCCTCGCCGGACACGGTGCCCAGCAGCACGTCGCGCAGCCGGTCGTCCATGCCCAGCTCGTCGACCCGGACACCCGTGGTCGCGATGCCGAGCAGGTCACTGGCGGCGTCGTTGAGCAACGTGATCCGGTGCGCGTCGTCCATGCCGACCACGCCCTCCTTGACGCCGAGCAGCATGGCCTCCCGCCGCTGCACCAGCTCGACGATCTCCGCAGGTTCCAGGCCCAGCGTCTGCCGGCGCACCCGACGCGCGAGCAGCAGCGAACCGCCCACGCCCAGCACCAGCGCCACGAGCAGCAGCGTCACCGCCGGCCCGGGCGCCGCGGCCAGGCCCTCCAGCAGGGAGGGCGCCCGGATCCGCGCCGCCACCACGCCGAGCACCCGCTGACGCTCGTCGAGCACCGGCACCTGCGCGTCGACGGTGCGCCCGTCCGGGTCACCGATCCAGGACCGCCCCGCCGCGGCCACCGACTCCCCCGCGACGAACCGGGTCCCGAGCAGGCCGGGATCGACCGACGCGCGCACGATCCCGTCGCCGTCGACGATCAGGACGTCGTCGGCGCCGGAGATGTTGCGGGCCCCGACCACGACGCCCGGCAGCGGCCCGTAGAGGTCCGTGGACAGGCTCAGCCGCACGGTGGGCACCGCAGCGACGTCCTCGGCCACCGAGAGCATCCGCCGCCCCTGGGTGTCGCGGAACTCGGCGTCGGAGCGCACGGCCGCGAACCCCGCCACCGCCGCGAGCAGCAAGACCACGACGGCCAGCTGCCACACGAGGAACTGGCGCGCCAGCGAGCGGGTCACCGCGGCACTCTGACACCGTCGAGCCGCCGTTGGCCAGGTCGAGCGCGAAGTGGGCACGTCACACACCGCTGGGCCCGTTCACACATGTCCGAACGTGTGTGAACGGGCCCGGCGGTGTGTGACGTGCGCTCACCGCGGACATCTCGCGCAAACCCCGGAGCGGTCAGGCCAGCACGTGGTGCGCGCGGTCGACGTGGACGAGGCGGGCGCCGCGCCGGGCGCCGAGCACCTCGACGATCCGGGCGGCGATGAGCACCGATGCGCCGATCTCGGTCGCGGAGAGGACCCGGCAGCGCAGGGCGAGCCCGGCGTCGAGCAACCGCGGCTCACCGGTGGGCAGCGACGCCCAGCGGGTGGGCGCGGCGAAGCGGTCGCCGGACGCCGCGAACCTGTCGGCGAGGGCGATGTCGTCCGCGTCGAGCAGGTGGACCAGTGCTGTGCCGCCGGCCAGGACGGCCCCTGCGGTCGTGCCCGCCCGCGTCAGCGAGAACGCCGGCGCGGGCGGGTCGGCCGACAGCGACGCCACCGACGAGGCGGTGAGCCCGACGGGGCCGTCCGGGCCGGTCGCGGTGACGATCGCGAGCCCTGCGGGTTGTCCCCGGAACGCCGCGCGGAAGGCCTCCGCCAGTGCCGGCCGGACGGCCGCGGTCATTCGCCGAAGCGGTCCTGCGCGTCGGCCCAGTTGACGACGTTCCACCAGGCCTTGATGTAGTCGGGCTTCACGTTCTTGTACTGCAGGTAGAACGCGTGCTCCCACATGTCCAGCATCACCACGGGGGTCAACCCGACGGGCACGTTGGCCTGCTGGTCGAACAGCTGGAAGATCAGCAGCTTGTTCGCGATCGGCTCGCGCGCGAGGATCGCCCACCCGGAGCCCTGGATCGTGGAGGCGGCGGCGGTGAACTGGCCCTGGAAGGCGTCGAACGACCCGAACTGGTCATCGATCGCGGCGGCGAGCTCGCCGGTGGGCTTGCCCCCGCCGTCCGGGGACAGGTTCTTCCAGAAGATCGAGTGGTTGATGTGGCCACCCAGGTTGAACGACAGGGTCTTCTCCAGGCCCACGATGGCCCCGAAGTCGCCCTTCTCCCGTGCGGCCGCGAGCTTCTCGAGTGTGTCGTTCAGCGCGGTGACGTAGGTGTTGTGGTGCTTGGAGTGGTGCAGCTCCATGATCTCCGGCGCGATGTGCGGCGCCAGCGCGCCGTAGTCGTACGGAAGATCGGGCAGCGTGTATTCGGCCATGCCGCCATCCTCGAACCTCAACACGGGTCGAGCTCAAGCCAGGCGTGACCGAAACGACCACAACGACCGTTGTGCCGCGAAGCGAGACAGCAGGTCGCGACTCCTCCACCATGACGCGCATCACCTCGATGGGGAGGGGCACATGCGCACACGCGTGATCGCACCATTGCTCGCAGCGCTCGCCGCGCTGCTGCTGGTGCCACCGCTGATCGGTTCCGCGACGGGCGGTGGGGACGGCACGCAGCTTCGCGATCTGCGGTTCCTCGTGCCCAACGCGCCCGGCGGCGGCTACGACATCACCGCCAGGACGGCGGCGAAGGCGATGGAGGACTCCGGCACCTCGGGCGCGATCGAGGTGTTCAACCTGCCCGGCGCGGGCGGCACGGTCGGCCTGGGCCGGACGGTGAACGAGAGCGGCAACGACCGGCTCGTCATGTCGATGGGCCTCGGCGTGGTGGGCAGCGTCTACACGAACAAGTCGCCGTCGACGCTCGCCGACGTCACGCCGATCGCCCGGCTCACGCAGGAGACCGAGATCGTCGTGGTCAGCAAGGACTCGAAGTACCGCGACATCGGCAGCCTGATCAAGGACTGGAAGGCCAATCCCGGCGGGGTGCCGGTCGGCGGCGGCTCGGCGGCCGGCGGGCCCGACCACCTCGCGCCGATGCTGATGGCGCGGGCCGCGGGTCTCGACCCGAAGACGGTCAACTACATCCCCTACGACGGCGGCGGCGAGCTGCTGGCCGCCGTGCTCGGCAACAAGATCGCGTTCGGCGTCTCGGGACTCTCGGAGTTCGCGGACCAGATCGCCGCCGGTGAGCTGCGCGTGCTCGCCGTGACCGCGGGCCAGCGCACCCCGGGCGTGGACGCCCCGACCCTCAAGGAGGCCGGCGTGGATCTCGAGTTCGCCAACTGGCGCGGCATCGTCGCCCCACCGGGGCTCGACGAGCGCGGACGCGCCGAGCTCGTCGGGGCGTTCACCGCGCTGCGCCAGACCCCGGAGTGGCAGGAGGCGCTGCAGCGCAACCGCTGGGACGACGCGTTCCTGCCGGCCGACCAGTTCGGCGCGTTCCTCACCTCGGAGAACGACCGGGTGGCCGGCGTGCTGCGCGACCTGGGGCTGACGTCATGACGGCGCCGGCGCAGGAGCAACCCACCAGGTCGTGGTGGAAGGAGCACTCGGAGCTGGGCGTCTCGGCGCTGCTCGGCGCCGTCGGGGTGCTCGTGCTGGTGAACACGGTGCTGGAGACCGGCGGGGGCACGTCGTCGTCGGATCCGCTCGGCCCGCACGCGGTGCCGTTGCTGGTCGGCGGGCTGCTCGTGCTGCTCTCCGTGCTGCTGACGATCGACGTGCTGCGCGGCGGCAAGGGTGAGGCGGAGGCCGGCGACGACATCGATCTCGCGCATCCCGCCGACAAGCGCACGGTCGGGTTGCTGGCCGGTGTCGTGCTCGCGACGGCCGTGCTGATCCCGTGGATCGGCTGGCCGCTCGCCGGGGCCGGGCTGTTCTGGGGCGCCACGTACGCGCTGGGCTCCCGCGAGATCCCCCGCGATCCGCTGATCGCGGCCGCGGTGTCGCTCGTGACCTGGATCGTGTTCGACGCCCTCCTGGGTGTCGACCTGCCCGGCGGACCGCTCATGAGCCTGTTCGGGGGGTCGTGATGGACACCTTGTCCAACCTGTTCGACGGGTTCGGCCACGCGCTGACGCCCGGGAACCTGCTGTTCGCCGCGATCGGGGTGCTGCTGGGCACCGCGATCGGCGTGCTGCCGGGCATCGGCCCGGCGATGGCGCTGGCCCTGCTGCTGCCGGTCACGTACGCGTTCGACCCGACCGGTGCCTTCATCATGTTCGCCGGGATCTACTTCGGCGGCATGTTCGGTGGCTCGACGACGTCGATCCTGCTCAACACGCCCGGCGAGAGCGCGGCAGTGGTCGCGGCGATCGAGGGCAACCCGATGGCCAGATCGGGGCGCGGGCCGCAGGCGCTGGCCGCGGCCGCGATCGGGCACTTCGTCGGCGGGATGATCGGCACGACGCTGCTGGTGATCCTGGCGCCGGTGGTGGCGGCGCTGGCGGTGAACATCGGCGCGCCGGACTATGTCGCGGTGATGGTGCTGGCGTTCATCGCGGTCACCTCGGTGCTGGGCAGCTCGCGGGTCCGCGGCTTCGCGTCGCTCGCGATCGGGCTGGCGATCGGGCTGGTCGGGCTGGACCCGTTGACGGGTTCGCAGCGGCTGACGTTCGGCATCCCGCAGCTCGCCGACGGGATCGACGTCGTCATCGTCGCGGTGGGCATCTTCGCCGTCGGCGAGGCGCTGTGGGTGGCGGCGCACCTGCGCCGCGAGGCCCAGCAGGTGATCCCGGTGGGCCAGCCGTGGCTGGGCCGCGCCGACCTCCGGCGCACGTGGAAGCCGTGGCTGCGCGGCCCGCTCATCGGCTTCCCGTTCGGCGCGATCCCGGCCGGTGGTGCCGAGATCCCGACGTTCCTGTCGTACGTGCTGGAACGGCGGCTCTCGAAGCACCGCGAGGAGTTCGGCACCGGTGCCATCGAGGGTGTCGCCGGCCCGGAGTCGGCGTCGAGCTCCTCGGCGGCCGGCACTCTGACGGCGATGCTGACGATCGGCCTGCCGACCACGGCGACGGCCGCGGTGATGCTGGCGGCGTTCCAGCAGTTCGGCATCCAGCCGGGCCCGCTGCTGTTCCAGCGCGAGTCGCAGCTGGTGTGGACGCTCGTGGCGAGCATGTTCATCGGGCTGGTGCTGCTGCTGGTGCTGAACCTGCCGCTGGCGCCGGTGTGGGCGAAGCTGCTGCGGATCCCGCGGCCGTACCTGTACGCGGGGATCCTGTTCTTCGCGAGCATCGGGGCGTACGCGGTGAGCGGCCAGCCGATCGACCTGGTCGTGCTGCTCGTGATCGGCGCGATCGGCTTCGGGATGCGCCGCTACGGGCTACCGGTGCTGCCGGCCGTGCTCGGGGTGATCCTCGGGCCCGACGCCGAGCTGCAGCTGCGGCGCGCGCTGCAGATCGCCGACGGCGATTTTCTGACGCTCGTCTCCACCCCGTTCGCGATCATCGTGTACGTGGTGATCCTGGCGCTGCTGGTGGTGCCGACCGTCCGGGCGCTCCGGGCCCGGCGCGACACGCAGCCCACGGACGTCGACGACAGCAAGGAACGCCTTCCTCGCTGATCGTCGACCCCGCGGCCCCCGTCGGGCGCCGGCGCAGGCACCCCCGTCCGGGTGCCTCGCCGGCCACGACGGGGGCCGCGGTGCGTCCGACCGGTCGGCCACCGGTGATCATCACTGGTCCGCAGCTCTGGCCTGCAGGTAAGGCGACTGTGTCTGTCCGGATGATTCCGCCGCCCACCCGCTGTCGCGACCCTCGATGCACAGGCACCTACGGGGTGCCGGGGAGGGATCGTGATCATGAAGAAGGCATTCACCCGGCGCGCCGGACAGGTAGCTTCAGCACTCTGCGTCGCCTCGCTCAGCGCCACCGTCGCGGCATGTGCCCCGATGGCGGTGTCGGGCAGCGCAACGGCCGCCATCGGGTTGTCACCACCGGGCCTCGACCGCTACTACGACCAGGAACTCGACTGGGGCGCCTGCAACGACTTCGCCACCAACGACGAGGAGCGGCAGCTCTACGCCGGACCGGCCATGCAGTGCGCACGGATGGAGGTGCCGCTCGACTACGCCGAGCCCGACGGGACGACCGCGCAGATCGCGGTCCTGCGCCACGCCACCGCCAACCCGAACCGGATCGGATCCCTCGTCGTCAACCCCGGCGGGCCAGGTGGATCCGGCGTCGGGTTGGCCGCCGGCCTCGGCAAGGCCCTTGACGGCATCGTGTTCGACATCGTCGGGTTCGATCCGCGCGGCATCGGGGCGAGCACGCCGAAGCTGGACTGCCTGACCCCTTCCGAGGAAGCCGCCGAGGTCGCCGAGGCCGAGTCCGCCACGGCTGTCCCGTCCGTGAAGGAGATCGAGCAAGAGGCTCGCGACTACATCACGAAGTGCGTCGAACGTTCTGGCGGTGTCGACGTCCTGGCGAACGCCGGCACCCGCGACGTCGCCCGCGACATGGACGTCCTGCGGGCCGTGCTGGGCGAGAACAAGCTGAACTACCTCGGTCTCTCCTACGGCACGCGGATCGGCACGACCTACGCCGAGCTGTTCCCGCGCAGCGTGCGCGCCATGGTCCTCGACGGCGTCATGGACCCGAACCAGAGCGTGCCGGACGCGCAGGTGGCTCAGTCGGCCACGTTCCAGAGGGCGTTCGAGGCTTATGCAGCGGACTGCGCCAAGGCTGCCGACTGCCCCCTGGGTACCGACCCGACGAAGGCGACGGCCGCCTTCCAGGCACTCGCCAGGCCACTGGTCGAGAACCCGGTCCCGGCCGGCAAGGACCGCACGCTGACGCACGCCAAGGCCGTGGAAGCGGTGACGTACGCGCTCTACAGCCCGGAGAGGTGGCCGGCTCTCACCGCCGGGCTGGCCGATCTGAAGTCCGGCGACGGCGAGCGTCTCTTCGCGACCGTCGAGAACGAGAGCCCGTACGTCGAGGACGACGGGATGATCGTCAACTGCGCGGACAACGGCGACCGCTTCACCGATCGGGCCCAGGTCGCCGAGCACCGCGCACGCCTGATCAAGGCGACGCCGTTCGCGGATTCCGGTACGTCCGAGGACGTCGCAGCGCTCGGAGTGTGCGACCTGTGGCCCGCACCGCCCTCGAGCACCACGCACCTCCCGCAGGTCGATGGCCTGCCGACCGTGCTCGTCGTCTCGACCACCATCGACGCGGCCACCCCGTACGAAGCGGGGGTCGCGGTCGCCGACGAGCTCAACGGGCGCCTGCTGACCTTCGAGGGCATCCAGCACACCGCCTCCCTCAGCAGCCCGTGCGCGGCCAGGATCGCGTTCGACTACCTCGCCACCCTGAACCTGCCCGCCGAGGGCACCCGATGCTCGGCAGCGGAGGACGGGTCGAAGTAGCCGCGACTCATCGCGCCCTCGTCGTGCTTCCACGGCGAGGGCGCTCGGCGTGCCCTCGATCATCAGCGGGGGCCGAGGACTACTGACCCGCAGGTAAGGCAATTGTCACCACCGGGACGCTTACCGTGCGCAGCTCCCGCCCCCACCCTCGGACCACTGGTACCGAAGGCGTGCCAGGAGGGGACACGATCATGATCAGAGCATCGACGCGGCGGGCCCGGCGGGCGGTCGCGGCACTCTGTGCCGCGGCCGGCGCGGTCACCGTCGCCGCCTGTGCCCCGGCACCGACGGACGCGGCCGCCGGCGCCGCGCCCGTCCCACCCGGCCTCGAACGGTTCTACTCGCAGCAGCTCACGTGGGGCGGGTGCGACTCCTTCGCTGCGACCCCGGACGAGGCGACGCGCTACGCCGACGCCGACCTGCAGTGCACCCGGCTCGAGGTGCCGCTCGACTACTCCGCTCCCCAGGGACGCACGGCGCAGATCGCGGTCCTGCGCCACGCCACCGACCGGAAGCGGATCGGGTCGCTCGTGGTGAACCCTGGTGGACCGGGCGGCTCGGGCATCCAGGCCGCAGCCGGCCTGAGCGGCACGTTCGGCAACGGCCCCTTCGACATCGTCGGGTTCGATCCGCGCGGCATCGGGGCGAGCACCCCCAAGCTTGACTGCCTCACCCCCGCCGAGATGATCGCCGAACGGGCCGAACCCGAGATCGTCGATCCCTCGCCCGCGGGCGTCGCCGCGGCCGAGCAGGAGACCCGGGACTACATCGCGAAGTGCGTCGAGCGCTCCGGAGGCGTGGACGTCCTCGCGAACGCCGGCACCCGTGACGTGGCCAGGGACATGGACGTGCTGCGCGCCGCGCTCGGCGACCGCAGGCTGACCTACCTCGGCTACTCCTACGGCACGTTCATCGGCTCGACCTACGCCGAGATGTTCCCCGGCAACGTGCGCGCCATGGTGCTGGACGGCGCCGTGGACCCGGCCGAGCCGAGCGACGTCGAGACGGTGTCCCAGATGGCCGCGTTCCAGAAGGCGTTCGAGGTGTACGCGGCGGACTGCGCGAAGGCCCCGACGTGCCCGCTGGGGACCGATCCGGCCGCCGCGACCGCTGCCTTCCAGGCACTGGCGCGTCCGCTCGTCTCGAACGCCGTACCGGCCGGGCAGGGGCGCACGCTGTCGTACAACGACGCCGTGACCGCAGTGATCAGCTCGCTCTACAACCCCGCGGGATGGAAAGAGCTCACCGTCGGGCTGACCGAGCTGCGGACCGGGGCCGGCGCGCGCCTGCTCGCGATCGCCGACCAGTACTACCAGCTCGACCAGGACGTGCTGACGATCGTCCGCTGCGTCGACGACGAGCGGATGACCGATCGGGCCGCGGCAGCGGCTCTGACCACCAGGGTGCTCGCGGGGGCACCCTTCGCCGACCCCGGCACGCCCGTCGTCGGCGCGCTGGGTCCGTGCGCGCTGTGGCCGGCACCGCCCACGAGCAGCCGGCACGTCCCGAACGCCGAGGGCCTGCCGACGGTGCTCGTCGTGTCGACGACCGGCGATCCGGCCACCCCGTACGCGTCCGGAGTGGCGCTCGCGGACGCGCTGCACGCGCGGTTGCTGACCGTGGAGGGCACCCAGCACGGCGCAGTCGGATCCGGCTGGACGTGCGTGGACGACATCGCCGCCGACTACCTCGTCGACCTGACCCTGCCCACGGAGGGCACCCGCTGCACGGTCACCAAGGAGGTGGCGGCATGACCGCGATCGAGCTGACCGGTCTCACGAAGCGCTTCGGCGCGAAGACCGCGGTGGACGATCTCACCGTCACCGTCCGGTCCGGGTCCGTGACGGGCTTCCTCGGCCCGAACGGATCGGGCAAGTCCACCACCATGCGGATGATCCTGGGGCTCGACAACCCCACCGCCGGCAGCGCCCGCATCGGCGGGCGGACCTACGCGCAGCTGCCGGACCCGATGCGGACCGTCGGCGCGTTGCTGGACGCCGGTTGGGTGCATCCCAACCGGTCCGCCAGTTCGCATCTGCGCTGGCAGGCGGCCGCCGCCGGGCTGTCGAGGACCCGCGTCGACGAGATGCTGGAGCTGGTCGGGCTCACCTCGGTGGCGAGGAAGCGCGTCGGGACGTTCTCCCTCGGGATGCGCCAGCGACTCGGCCTCGCCGGCGCGCTGCTCGGCGATCCCGAGGTGCTGGTGCTGGACGAGCCCGTGAACGGTCTCGACCCGGCCGGCATCGCGTGGATCCGCGGCATGCTGCACCGGCTGGCGGCAGAAGGACGCACGGTGCTCGTGTCCAGCCACCTGCTCGCCGAGATGGCGCTGACGGCCACCGATCTCGTCGTGATCGGGAACGGGCGGCTGGTGGCGCAGGGCTCGACGACCGAGGTGCTCGGGGGTTCGGCCCGCGTGGTGCGGGTGCAGGCCGCCATCCCGGCGGCGCTCACCGAGGCGCTGCAGGCTGCGGGCCTGCAGGTGCAGGAGCTCCCCGGCGAGCACGCGGTGGAGGTACCGGGGGCGACGCCGGGCCAGGTGGGCGAGGTCGCTGCCCGACGTGGGCTGGTGCTGCACGAGCTGACGGCGCGGCAGCCGTCCTTGGAGGAGGCGTTCATGGAACTGACGGGAGATCGGTCGGAGTTCGTGGCCGCGGCCGGGGCGGTGGCGTCGTGACCGCGCTGGTCGGCGCCCCCGAGGGCGTCCTGCTGCACGCCGTCCCGGACGACCGCGCGCCGGTCGCCCCACCGGGTCGACGGCGGGTGTTCACGCGGCTCCTCGCGGCCGAGCGCATCAAGCTCCTGTCGACCCGCTCGCCGTGGTGGTGCGCGGCCGTGGTCGTGGCCCTGCTGGTCGGCCTCACGGCGATGGTCGCGGCCCAGTACGTCCCCGAGCACGGCTCGGCGTGGCTGTCGTTCGCCGGGATCGGCGTGGTGCCGATGTCGGTCGTGGCGGTGCTCGCGACGCTGGCCGTCACCGGCGAGTACCGCACCGGAACGGTGCGAACGACGTTCCTCGCCGCTCCGCACCGGACGCCGGCTCTGCTGGCCAAGACCGCCGTGGTGGCCGGTGCGGCGGCGGTGATCGGGCTGGTCGCGTCGTTCGCGGCCTGGGGCCTGGCACGAGTCATCGCCCCGCAGGCCGATCTGGCCCTGTCCGGTGCCGCGCCGTGGCGGGCCGTCGCGGGGGTCGGGGCCGTGTACGCGGTGGTGGCGGTGCTGGCGGTCGCGGTCGGGGTCCTGGTGCGCCACAGCGCGGGCGCGATCACCGCGTTGATGGTCTGGATCCTGGTGGGCGAGAGCGTGCTGGCCTCCCTGCCCCGGGTGGGCCTGGACATCGCCGCATGGCTGCCGGTGCGGAACCTGAGCCGGTTCCTCGTCGTCGGGATCGTGGATCCGGACCCCGCGCGGTCCTTCTTCGGCGAGCGGGAACTGTTCGGCCCGTGGGCCGCGCTGGGCTACTCGACGGCCGTCGCGATCGCCGTGTTGGCGGTCGCGATGGTGGTGGCGCGGCGCCGGGACGCCTGAGCGGCTCGGGAGATCGTTTGCGGCATGCACTCGACCGGGAAATGACAGTCACGGTCCGTAGCTGAAAGCGGCCCCTGTCGGACGTCGGTGCGGCACCCCCGTTCGGGTGCCCTACCGGCCCTGACAGGGGTCGCGCCGCGTCCACTCCAGTGGGACGAATCACGTCGTCGCAGGTAGAAGAAGATCGTCGGCGATCGGGGCGCGTGCTGGGCCGATCGGGAGGAATCGGTCACTCACTTGGAGTAGTCCCCCTAGGCGATGACTCCACTCGGCGGTATGGCATCGTTCCGCCCGGCGAACCCAGGAGGAAACCACGGTGCAGGTCGTCGCGATCATCAATCACAAGGGTGGCGTAGGGAAGACCACGCTCACCGCCAACCTCGGCGCAGGCCTCGCCGCCCGAGGACAAAAGGTGCTGCTGGTCGATCTCGATTCCCAGGGCAGCCTGTCGGTCTCGTTCTTCACGCAGACGCAGTGGACGAACGAGCTGCTCCCCAACCGGACCATCAAGCACTGGTTCGACGGCATCGGCACTCCGCGCGAGATGGAGAGCCCCCTCGAACTGATCAGCTCCCCGCCCCGGGTCCACGACAAGCTGGCCCGCGCCCAGGGTCAGCTCGACATCATCGCGGCCCACCGCGACATCTCCGACGTCGAGACCCGGATGGCGGCCGAGCTGCTGTCCGACCCGTCGAGGTTCGCGCAGCTGCACGGACGGCTGCGCACCGGGCTCGCGCACAAGGACCTGGCCGACTACGACACGGTGCTCATCGACTGCGCGCCCAACTTCGGGCTCGTCGCGAAGAACGCCGTCGCGGCCGCGACCATGCTGCTGATCCCCACCAAGCCGGACTACCTCTCGACCAACGGCATCGACTCGCTGGGCCTGAAGATCCGCGAGTTCACCGAGGAGTTCAACGCCACCGGCGCCGAACCGATCGACCGGCCGCCGGCCGCGGTGATCTTCACGATGGTCCAGAGCCACGACGGCGAGCCGATCGAGGCCCAGCGCAGCGTGATCAGTCGGATCGAGGCCCGTCAGGTGCCGACGTTCGAGACCACGATGCGCGACTCCAAGGCCGTGTACGGGCCCGCGCCCGAGCACGGCGTCCCGGTCATCCTCGCCGGCACCGGTCGCGCGGCCACGCGCGAGCTGCGCGAGATGGTCTCGGAGCTGTCCGGCCGGCTCGACGGGTTGCACGGGATGGCGGCATGAGCGAAGCGGCCGCGTCCCTCGGCGTCATCCTGCTGGACAAGACGCCGGACCAGGTGCCGAGCCAGGCCCACATCCAGGTTGCGCACAGCCAGGCGCAGGTCCAGGCGGCGCAGGACGAGGCCTATGCGCAGTCGGCCGCCCAGGCCCACGTTGCCCAGGCGCACGCTGCCCAGGCACAGGCCGATCAGGACCAGGCCGCCCAGACGCAGGCCGCGAACCGCACGCTCGAACAGGCGCTGGCGCGGGCCGCTGCGCTGGTCATGTCGCTGTCGCCCCAGGAGGTCGCGGACCTCGCGGCAGGCCGCAGCCGGCTGGTCTACCAGCCCGCCCAGGCCATCGCCTCCACCGGCCAGCTCGCCGGCCAGCTGGCCGAGCACCTGGAACGGCGCGAGCCCGCCGCGGAGCCCGGCCCGGCCGAGCCCCGGACGGACCTGCGGGCGCACCGCGCGGCCCGCCGCGAGCCCGCACGTCGGACCCTCGGCATCGACATCACCTCGGTGGTGGAGCGGATCAACGCCTGCACCAGCTCGGTCGAGGTCGCCGCCTACCTGGACGGGCTCGACACCCGCTTCACGGTGCCCGTGCTGCGCGAGATCGCCCGCGCGATCGGCCCCACCGTCAACGCCACCGGCCGCACGAAGGGCCAGCTGCAGCGCGACATCGTGGAGGGCACCGCGGGCTTCCGCGAGCGCACCGCCGCCATGTCGGGCGGCGCCTGGGGCTAGGACTTCGCCGGTCGTCAGCCAGGCAGCTGCTCCCCCGCCTCGACGGCGACGGCGAGCGCGTTGCCCGGCGGCGGCAGCGGGCACGTGGCGTACGGGGAGAACGCGCACGGCAGGTTCACCGCGCGGTTGAGGTCGACGGTGAAGGGCGGGTCCGCCGGCCGCGCGACGACCAGCTCGCGCCCGCCGCCGTAGGTGCTGACTCCCGAGGTGTGGTCGCGGAAGTGGAGCACCAGCTCGGCCGCGCCTCCGGCGAACGCGACGAGTGCGTGCTCGACACCGTCGATCTCCAGCGTGACCACCCCTACGGCCGTGCGCGCGTGGGTGAGCCCCTCGACGACCGCGTCGACCGTGACCGACTGCGGTTCCGGGTACGGCGCGAACCGGGCCGGCACGACCCAACGCTCGTCGACGGGGAAGGTCGGTACGCCGGTGAACCCGATGCGGGCGGGCGCCTGCGGATCCCGCACTCGCAGGAAGTGCACGGCGCCGCGGCGGATCACCTCGACGATCCGGGAATCCACCTCGACCGGCGTGCCCGGGCGCCCGTCGACGGGGTGCAGGTGCACCGTGTGGTCGATGAGGCGCGCTTCCCGCACCGTGGGGACGAGGAGTCCCTCGGCGGCGTGCGCCGTGAGCTCCACGCCGTCGGTGGTGGCGCTCCACAGCCCTGGGATGCCCGGGTAGCGGGTCGGCCGCTCCGTGAGCCGGTGCAGTGCGGTGATGCTGAGCCAGCCGTGCGGCGCGACGAGTTCCTGCTCGCGCTGCCCGTGCCACGCCGTCCACTCCCGGGACAGATCCGGGATCGTGCTCGTCATGTGACGTGCAACGCGAAGGTGCGGCCGATTAGTCCCGCACGGTTGACAGGGCCGCCGGGCATCGGCGACGGTGAATGGATGAACGCGCCTGCTCTGACGCGTCGACGGCATGTCGACCTCTTGCGCGTGAATTCTTCCGGTTGTCACTGAGTCCGCCGCGTTCCCGCAGGTCAGGACCGACCAGACAATCGTCCGTACATTTCACGAGCAATTCCGGAAAGGCTTCGCCATGTCCGATGAAACACGTCCCGCCCCGCTCGAGTTCGCCTACTGGGTGCCGAACGTCAGTGGCGGACTGGTCACCAGCACGATCGAGCAGCGCACCGACTGGGGCTACGACTACAACAAGAAGCTCGCGCAGACCGCGGAGAACAACGGCTTCTCCTACGCGCTCTCGCAGGTCCGCTACATGGCCTCCTACGGCGCCGACCATCAGCACGAGTCCACGAGCTTCTCGTTGGCGCTGCTGCTGGCCACCGAGCGGCTGAAGGTCATCGCCGCCGTCCATCCGGGGCTGTGGCAGCCCGGCGTGCTCGCCAAGTGGGTGGCCACGGCGGACCACCTGTCGAAGGGCCGGGTCGCGGTCAACGTGGTCTCCGGCTGGTTCAAGCAGGAGTTCACCGCGCTCGGCGAGCCGTGGCTCGAGCACGACGAGCGCTACCGCCGCACCGAGGAGTTCATCCGGGTGCTGCGCGAGATCTGGACCTCCGATGACGCCAACTTCTCGGGGGACTTCTACCGGCTGCACGACTTCGACCTCAAGCCCAAGCCGCTCGACGTGCCCGGCCGCGCCCACCCCGAGATCTTCCAGGGCGGCAACTCGTCGGCCGCCCGCCGCAACGGCGGCCGCGTCTCGGACTGGTACTTCAGCAACGGCAAGGACTACGACGGCTTCACCGAGCAGGTCACCGAGGTGCTCGGCCACGCGAAGGACGCCGGCCGCGCGATCCCGCCCAAGTTCGGCCTCAACGGCTTCATGATCGCCCGCGACACCGAGAAGGAGGCCCGCGAGACGCTCCGCGAGATCATCGCCAAGGCCAACAAGCCGGCCGTACAGGGCTTCCACGACGCCGTGCAGCAGGCCGGCGCGTCCACGGGCGACAAGAAGGGCATGTGGGCGGACTCGTCGTTCGAGGACCTCGTCCAGTACAACGACGGCTTCCGCACGCAGCTCATCGGCACCCCGGAGCAGATCGCCGACCGCGCGATCGAGTACAAGCGCCGCGGCGCGAACCTGCTGCTGCTGGGCTACCTCCACTTCCAGGAGGAGGTCGAGCACTTCGGCAAGCACGTCCTGCCGATCATCCGCGAGAAGGAGGCGGAGCTCGACGAGCGCACGCCGGTCGGCGCCGGCGCGCGCTGAACTCGTGGCCGACGTGGCCCTGACACGCCGTCTGCACATCGACCTCCGGCGGGTCGGGTCGTGCGTGTGTTGCGCCCCTCGCGCACACGCCGACACCGACACCGATCCGGAGGACACCCATGACCACGACCGAGAACCGCCCCGCCACCACCCCTGACTCGATCAACGCCGATTGGACGCGACCCACCTCCAGCGATGAGTGGATCACCCGCGCCCATGAGGTGGCCGCGATCCTCAGCACCGACGCGGCGGCTCGTGACCGCGCCGCCGCCACCCCCACCGCAGAGGTGGCGCTGCTGAAGGCGTCCGGCCTCGTCACCCTGCTCGGCCCCGTCGAGCACGGCGGCGGCGGGCAGGAATGGCCCACCGCGTACCGCGTGATCCGCGCGGTGGCGGCGGCCGACGGCTCGATCGGCCAGCTGCTCGGCTACCACTACCTGTGGTTCTGGGCGGCTCGGCTGGTGGGCACGCCCGAGCAGATCACCGCCGTCGAGACCGAGGCCACCCGCAACCAGTGGTTCTTCGGCGGCGCGGTGAACCCGCGCGACAACGACGTCGTCATCCGCGACGAGGGCGACCACATCGTCTACAACGGTCGCAAGAGCTTCTCCACGGGCAGCAAGGTCTCCGACGTGACCGTGCTCGAGGGCGTGCTGGACGGGACCGATACCCACGTCTTCGCGATCGTGCCGAGCAACCAGCCGGGCATCACGTTCCACGACGACTGGGACAACATCGGCCAGCGGCTCACCGAGAGCGGCAGCGTCACGATCTCCGAGGTGGCGGTGCCGTGGGAGTCGGCGGCCGGGTTCGCCGACAAGACGTTCCAGCCGCGCGTCTACAACACGCTCAACGTGCCGACCATCCAGCTCGTGTTCGTCAACTTCTACCTGGGCATCGCACGCGGCGCCCTGGAGACGGCAGCCGAGTACACGCGCACGAAGAGCCGCTCGTGGCTGCACGGCGGGTACGACCGGGCCGTCGAGGAGCCGTACGTGCTCGACCTGTACGGCGACTTCGCCAGCAAGCTCTGGGCCGTCGAGGCACTGGCCGACCAGGTCGCGCAGGAGGGCCTGGCCATCCACCGCGACGCCTGGAACGTCACCGAGGCGCAGCGCGGCGAGCACGAGGTGCGCGTCGCGGCGGTGAAGGCGCGCGCCACCGATGTCGCGCTGGAGATCACCAGCCGGGTGTTCGAGGCGACCGGCGCCCGCTCCACGACGTCGGAGCTGGGCTTCGACCGCTTCTGGCGCAACGTCCGCACCCACACCCTGCACGATCCCGTCGCGTACAAGCGGCGGGAAGTGGGCGCGCACCTGCTCACGGGTGAGCTCCCGGAGCCCACCTGGTACAGCTGACCCGTCTGGTGAGCGCCCGGGTGTGACAGCAAAGCCACTTTCAGGACCGATTCGGTCCCGAAAGTGGCTTTGCTGACGTCGGGGCCGTGCCGCCGGTCTCCGCATCTGGCGCTTCGGCCTGGTTCTGCTCCCGCAGGCCGGCTTCTTCCAGCTGCTCGTCGCCCGTCAGCTCACCGGCGACCTGCTTCGCCTTGCCGACGGCGTCGTCGCGGACGTTCCTGGCCTTGTCGACGAAGCTCACGGAGCCTCCCGGATCGGGTTCAGCCCACCCGTTGGTGCGCCCGGTGGGGCATACCCGGTGGGACGTCCTCCCCACCCACCCTGGGCAGGAACCGACCCGTCCGGGCCACGTACTCCGCGTACGACGGGCCGTAGATGCTGGCCAGGCGCGGCTCGCGCACCGCGCGGGCCTGCACCTGCACGGCCACGACTACGAGGACGGCCGCGAGGACCGCGACGATCGTCGGCACCATCACCAGCGTGCCGGCGGTGGCCACGACCAGCCCGGTCAGCCCGGGGTTGCGGATCCGCGCGTGCAGGCCGCGGGTGAGGAGCGGCAACCGGTCGCCGCGGGAGCGCACCGACACCAGTTCCAGCTGCGTGGCCAGCAGCAGCGCGACGCCGAGCAGCGCGAGCCCGGCGCCGACGACCGCGAGCCCGGGCGCGGCGAACAGCGCGATGGGCTGGATGACGTCGACGGCCACGAGCAGCGGCGCGGCGAACCCGAGCACCGCGGCGAGGGTGAACAGCACCCGGACCAGGACCGTGGTGGGTCGCGGCACCCGCAGATGCGGTTCGACGGCGCCGATGCGGTGCAGCATGAGCCGGCCGAAGCCGACCAGCAGCCCAGCGCCGATGACGATGCCGAGCGCGACCCAGCCGGCGACGTGGTGGTCGAGAGCAGCGTCGACGACCGCGCCGACGGTGGTGCCGGCGAACCCGGCACCGGCCTCGGCCGCCAGCCAGACGCCGAACACGACGAAGAGCGCAGCGGAGCCGCGGCGCACCACGTCCTCCGGCAGGTACCGGCCGAGCCGGCGACCGGCGACGATCGCGAGCGCGTCGGCGGCGACCATGCCGAGGGTGGAGCCGAGCCACACGCCCAGCCATCCGTGCTGGGTGGCGAGCGTGATGGTGGCGAGCATGGTCTTGTCGCCCAGCTCAGCCAGGAAGAACGCGCCCGATGCGGCGACGA
Source organism: uncultured Actinomycetota bacterium (assembly GCA_963727745.1). Taxonomy (GTDB): domain Bacteria; phylum Actinomycetota; class Actinomycetes; order Mycobacteriales; family Pseudonocardiaceae; genus Pseudonocardia. The sequence continues at coordinate 1,063,050 of CAVSHL010000011.1, read as the reverse complement.
CCGCCGAGCCGCGGGCCCGTCCGGCCTTGGCCTGCTCGCCTGCGGACAGCGAGTCGCCGCGCAACGTCCAGGCGCCGAAGCCGAGGAACGCCACCGCGGCGCCGAGGGAGATCCAGTCGGTGGGCAGTGCGCTGCCCAGCCCGTACCCGACGGCGACCGAGATCAGGTGCACGACGGACGTGGCGATCGTGATGCCGACGAGCACCGGCAACGCGCGGTAGCGCGCCGCGAACGTGAGTGCCATGAGCTGGGACTTGTCGCCGAGCTCGGCGACGAACACGACCCCGAAACTGACCGCGAACGCGATCCCGAGCGCTTCCATGCGCGACCATCCCTCGATCACGGACCGGATCGAGGTCGGGGACGACTTCGATCCGGCGCCTGCCGGATCGAAGGTCTCGCTCGCCTGGTGGTGCAGGCCGTGCGGCCGGGGCCCGAATGCGAGCCCAGTATGTCGACCGCGACGTTGGGAGCTACTCCCCTTCGCAACCGTCATTCTACGGGATCGGTCCAGTGTCGGCTGCGTCACGTCCGTCACAGGCGTCGATGGCCTACCGTCGCTATGAAACGGGCAGTCCTGACTGGATTTGATCGTGACCAAGGGAGGTCCGATGCCGGAAGCCGTCGTCGTGGAGGCTGTACGCACCCCGATCGGAAAGCGCCGCGGGTCGCTGGCCGAGGTGCACCCGGTGGACCTGTCGGCGGCGGTGCTGACCGCGCTGGCCGATCGCACCGGCATCGATCCCGCACTCGTCGACGACGTGCTGTGGGGCTGCGTCAACCAGGTCGGCGACCAGGCGGCGCAGATCGGGCGCTACGCGGTGCTGGCGGCGGGCTGGCCCGAGACGGTGGCCGGCGTGACGATCAACCGGGCATGCGGATCGAGCCAGTCGTCGTTCGACTTCGCGGCCGGGATGGTGCTGGCCGGCCAGTACGACCTGGTCGTCGCCGGCGGCGTCGAGACGATGACCAGGGTGCCGCTCGGTGCCGGCCGCGATCTCGGCCGCCCGTACGGGCCGCTGGTGCGCGAGCGCTACGCCGCCGATCTGACCAGCGGCGAGTTCCCCAACGAGGACTTCAACCAGGGCGTGGGCGCGGAGCGGATCGCCAAGAAGTGGGGCTTGTCGCGACGCCGGCTCGACGAGTACTCGTCCCGCTCGCACGAGCTTGCCGCCGCCGCGATCGACCGGGGCGCCTTCGACGGGCAGCTCGTGGCCGTGCCGCAGGCTCCCGGCTTCGCCGCCGACGAGGGGCTGCGCCGCGGCACCACCCCGGACACCCTGGCGAAGCTCAAGCCCTCGTTCACCGAGGACGGCGTGATCCACGCCGGCAACGCCTCCCAGATCTCCGACGGCGCGTCCGCGGTGCTCATCACCACGCCGGAACGGGCCAAGGAGCTGGGCCTCACCCCGATCGCGCGCTACCACTCCGGCGCGGTCAGCGGAGCCGATCCGCTGTCCATGCTCACCGGGCCGATCCCGGCCACCCAGAAGGCGCTGAAGCGCTCCGGGCTCTCGATCGGCGACATCGGCGCCTTCGAGGTCAACGAGGCGTTCGCGCCTGTCCCGCTCGCCTGGCTGGCCGAGCTCGGCGCCGACGAGAGCCGGCTCAACCCGCTGGGCGGCGCGATCGCGGTCGGACATCCGCTCGGGGCGAGCGGAACGGTCCTGATGACCCGCCTGCTGCACCACATGCGCGACCACGACATCCGCTACGGCCTGCAGACCATGTGCGAGGGCGGCGGCACGGCCAACGCGACGATCGTGGAGCTGCTCACCTGAGCGGTCCGACGACCGGTCGACGGGTCTCCCCGCCGACCGGTGCTTCAGGTCCGGACCGTCAGGAGAACCAGGACTTCACCCAGGCGGCCATCGACGAGTCCGAGGCCGTGCGGATCGAGGTCCACACGGTGTTGGCCCCGTCGAGGTCGCTCCAGTCCTCGGTCGGCTGACCGTGCCCGTCCAGCGGCACGATCAGGGCGCCGAGGCGACCCAGGTCGGCGTCGGCCGGCGCGTCGGGCGCGACGTGGAACGGGGTGCGCGCCTCCCGCTCCTCGCCGGGGCCGAGCTTGCCCTGTGCGTCGGTGAAGCTGCAGCTGATCAGCGTGCCGCCCTCGGGGTTGTCGCCCGTGGGTCGGCAGTGCGAATCGGGGTCGAGGCTGACGTGCTCGGGCAGCGCCACGTTCAGCAGGATGCCCTTGGTGGGGCCGTCGCTCACGTTGCGGAACTTGTAGACCAGTACACCCGAACCGCCCGGTGCAACCGGGGCCGGCTCGGAGAGCGAGGCCGCGAGCGCGTGCTCGCCGTGGCCGTCGTGGTCCTCCGCCGCGCTTGCCGGGCCGGCAGCCATGCCGATCGCGATGCTCGCGGCCGAGGTCAGCGCCGCGACGCAGGCGAGCCTGCTGATCCGGTTGGTGCGTCCAGAGGTCATGAAAGGGTCCCCCACTCGTCGATGGCGACGAACGTCGTCGCCGGCTTTCGATGTCGTGGCGGTGCCGTGGCAGTCGATGCCCCCCGCAGGCGCGGACGACTGCCGACATCCGCCGAAATGATCAACGGGAGGGACTCGGTGGAGTTACTTTGCGTGACCGAAAAGATCAAATACCGTACAATCGTTGCTGCGTATGGCGGTTGCTTCGACAATATTGATAACGATGAGTGACGACGACCCGTCCAGGCATCGTCACGCGGCCGCCCGGAACCATGCGACCGTCGTGGCCACCGCCGTGGCGTGCGGGGTGGGCTCGAACGGCCCGATCTGGCGGGTGTACCTGCTCGCGTCGACGACGAACGGTGCCGTGAACTGGTAGCGGGTCTCGCGCAGCTCCCGCAGCATCGGGTGCACCGTGGCGAGTGCGGCGTGCAACGGCCCGGGAAGCACGGAGACGCGGGGCGGCACGCCGGCCGCGGTCGCGGCGGCGGTGACGAGTTCCCGCTGGGTGAGCGGCTCGGCGGCCGGCACGTGCCACACCCGGCCCGTCGCCTGCGGTGCATCGGCGAGATCGACCAGTGCCCGTCCGACGTCGGGCAGGTAGTGCCAGCTGTGCGGCTGGTCGGCCGATCCGATCAGCCGCACCGGCTGCCCGGCGATCGCCGGCCCGAAGAGGGTGGATCCCGCGGTCGAGAGGAGTCCGCGGGGACCGTAGTAGTCGCTGACGCGCGCGATCACCACGTCCTGATCGCGCCGCAGGAGCTCTTCCGCCATGCGGCTCCTGACCCGCCCCTTGACGCCTGTTGCGCCGTTCGGGAGGTCCTCGTGCAACGGGCCGTCGACGGGGCCGTAGGCGTAGAGGTTGTCGGCGAACACCAGTCGCGATCCGGCGGCGGCGTCGGCGACCGCGGTGGTCAGGGCCGGGAACTCGGCGGCCCACCGCGTGTAGGCGGGTTGCGCGGCGTGCACGACCACGGGCGCGCCCGCGACCGCTGCCCGCAGGGCCGCCGGATCGCGCAGGTCGGCCACGACCGCGTCGACCCCGGGGCGGGGCGGGCGGGGGCTGCGGGTGACCGCACGGACTGCGCGACCGCGGGCCACGAGCGCGTCCACGACGTGCGAGCCGATCGCTCCGGCCGCCCCCAGTACGACCACGGGGCCCTGCTGCTCGATGTCCACGGGAGTCCTTCCGTTGAGAGAGCAGTCGCTCTCGGTAGGACCAGCATGACCTGCCGAGATCGACACGTCAAGAGCAGATGCTCTCTCATGTGAGAAGATGCTCTCGTGAACCTCCCGAGCCCTCGTCAGCAGGCGCGCATCGACGCCCTCGCCCGGATCAAGGCGATCGCCCGTCGCCAGCTCGCCGAGGGCGGCGCCGGCGCACTGTCACTGCGCGAGATCGCCAGGGAGATGGGTCTGGTCAGCAGCGCTGTCTATCGCTATGTCCCGTCGCGCGAGGCCCTGCTCACGGACCTGATCGCCGACGCCTACAACCGACTCGGAGCCCTAGCCGAGGCGGCGGACGCGAGCGTGGCCCCGGACGACGCGGCGGGCCGCTGGCGCGCCGCGGCGGGTGCACTGCGCGAGTGGGCCCTGGCTCATCCGACCGACCACACGCTGGTCTTCGGCCCGCCGGTCCCCGGATACGACGCCCCCGAGCAGACCTACGCGCCCGCCCAGCGCTGGGTCGAGATCCTGCTGGACGTCCTCCGCCGCGCCGCGCCGCCCGCACTGCCGGAGCCGGCCCCCGAACTCGTCGAGAGCCTCACCGCGTTCCGCGACGCGCGCATCCCCGGCGTTCCGCTGCCGCTGCTGGCGGCCGGCCTGCGAGCCTGGGCACAGCTGCACGGCTTGGTGGCGCTGGAGGCGTACGGCCAGACGAGCTTCGTGATGGGCAACCCGGCGGCGCTGTTCGAGGACTGCATCGAGCAACAGGTGACCCAGCTGGGCCTCTAGGACGTGTCACGCACACCTCATGATCGCGCACCGTCTGGCCGGTCGTTGCCCGTGCGGCCGGACGGGCGGGTGGATGTCCGCGCAGTGTGCGTACGTCTGCGAGATCCGCACGCTTCCCGTTGGGCGGCTTGTCACCTTTCATGCGGCTTTGGACTCCGGGGGGGGGGGCCTGCGTTCTGGCCCGTCGGGCGCCGCTTTCGTGATCGACACGGACGAGATGGACGTGGTGGGGGTTTGCGCCTCGAAAACCCCCACCATGTCCATCTCACCCGTGTCGATCATCTGACGGAGCCGATGCCACATGCATGGACCGTGGTGCGGTCGCGGCCGCCGAAGACCCTGTCCGATGCGCGGACGAGAGTGATCGGCGAGCTCCCGGCTTCGAGATCCAGATCGTCTGGCACGGCGCCGGTCCATGACCCGTACCCGACGTACTCGAACGGACCGGCAACGCCGCCAGTGACGATCTGGGCTCGAAGAGCGCAGTCATGATCCACGGGACACGGCGTGCAGGGTCAGCGACACCGGACTGCACGACGCCATGCTGATCACCCACGTCGACACGCGGCTGCTCCGGCCCGGCTCGCACAGCTCGCCGAGCCCGACCCACGCCCAGCACCCTGCGCGCCGCCGCTCGCGAACTCGACAAACTCGCCCAGGACGCCGGCTTCGCCGCATGACAGCAAGCTTGACTCGTTCTTACCGACTTCGTCGGTCCCAGCTCACCTAGCCGAGCAGCTCCGCGATCCGGTTCGCCCAGCGCTCGTGCGCGCTCTGGCGCGTCGTGCCCGATGCCGCCGCGATCTCCTCCCACGTCGCGCCGTGGCGGCGCAGGCCGAGGACGGTCGGGAACACGTCGAGGCCGGCGGCCAGCCCGATGCGCAGCTGCAGCAGCTGCCACGCGCGCTCGCGGCGCAGCGGGACCTCGGTGCCCTCCTCGGCGTGCCACTCGATGCTGCCGGGGGCCGGCCAGCGGCCCAACAGAGCGTCGGCCTGCCGTTCCGCCTCCCCGAGCGCCGCCACCAGCACGGCCTGACCCGCCGGTGTGACGTCGACCGACAGTGCCAGCTCCGTCCATTCGTCCATGCTGTCAGGGTACGCCTGACAAGCCGGGCTTCCGCAACGTGGTATACCAATGGCCCATGAGTGTCCCTGCGGTCGAGACGGACAAGCAGCGCAGGCTGCGGTCCAGGCTCGACGAGATGGTCGCGGCGATGTCGCCCGGCGAGCCGCTGCCCGCCGAGCGCGATCTCGCCCGCGATCTCGGCGTGGCGCGGATGACGCTGCGCCGGGCCGTGGACGCACTGGTCGCCGAGTCGGTGCTGGTACGGCGGCAGGGGGCCGGCACGTTCGTCGCCGCGCCGAAGGTCGCCCACCGGCTCGCCGCGAACTCGTTCTCCGCCGACATGCGGGCGCGTGGCCTGCGTCCGGGCAGCCGCACGCTCTCGTCGGTCCGCCAGCCGGCCGGGGTCATGCTGGCCGCGCTCCTGGAGATCCCACCGGGCGCGCCCGTGCTGCACGTTCGCCGGTTGCGCCTGGCCGACGACGAGCCGATGGCGGTCGAGGACCTGCACGTCCCCGGCGACCTGACACCCGGCCTGACGGGCGCCGATCTCGAGGACCGCTCGTACTACGAGTTGCTCGACCAGCGGTTCGGGCACCGCATCGCGTCCGGCACGCAGACGGCCGAGGCGGCCCTCACCAGCGCCGACGACGCCGCCGCACTGGGCGTGCCGGTCGGCTCCCCGGCGTTCTGCTTCGAGCGCACCTGTCGGGTCGAGGGCGGGCGGGTCGCGGAGTTCGTGCGTTCGGTCTACCGGGGCGACCGCTACCGGATCATGGTGGACATCTTCCCTTCCTGACGTGACCCGGGCTACAGTGCCGCGGACTAGACCTCTGGTCTCAAACAGCGGTCTGCCTGGAAGGGGAACCGAATGCGGCGTTGGCGGGGATCACGGGGACTGCGCCGGTTCGGCGTAGCGACGATGGCGGCAACGGCGTTCCTCGTCGCCGCCTGCGGCGGCGCCGGCGGTGGCGCCGCGCCGGCCACCGGAGGCGGTGGCACCGACGGCAACGGCCGCACGTTGAGCCTCTGGATCATGAAGGGCACCAACCCCAACGCCGACGGCTACATCGCCGACGTGAAGGCCGCGTTCAAGAAGCAGACCGGCGCCGATCTCGACGTGCAGCAGGTGCCGTGGAGCGACGCGCAGAACAAGTTCAACACCGCGATCGGCGGCGGCATCACCCCCGACGTCGCGGAGCTGGGCACCACCTACGTGGCGCAGTACGGGGACTCCGGCGCGTTGGTCGACGTCACCGACAGGGTCGCCGCGGCGGGTCTGTCCGACGGGCTCGTCGGCGGGCTCAAGGATGCCGGCGTGCTCGACGGCAAGCTCTACGGAATGCCCTGGTACGCGGGTGTCCGGTCGGTCGTCTACCGCAAGGACGTGTTCCAGGAGCTGGGCATCCAGGTCCCGACGACGTGGGAGCAGATCGTCACGGCCGGCCAGAAGATCAAGGCCGCCAAGCCGGACATGCTGCCGTTCCCGATCGCGGGCGACAACGAGTTCGCCGTCTACCCGTTCGTGTGGGGCGCAGGCGGTCAGATCGCCACCGAGAGCGGCGGCAAGTGGACCTCGGCGATCGACTCGCCGCAGGCGAAGCAGGGCATCCAGTTCTACGCCGATCTCGCGCTGAAGAACGGCTTCTCCACGCCGGCGGCGTCGACCTGGCGCGAGACCGACCTGAAGGACTCGTTCACCAAGGGCCAGGCCGGCATGATCATCGCGGGCAACTGGACGCCGAAGGCGATCGTCGAGGCGGCACCGGAGCTCAAGGACAAGATCGGCGCGTTCCCGCTGCCGGGCCAGACCGGTGGGCTCGCCCCGTCGGTGCTGGGCGGCTCGCTGCTGTCGGTGTTCGAGGGCAGCAAGAACCAGGACCTCGCCTGGGAGCTGGTCAACCTGATGAGCACCGGTGAGCTCGCCGCCAAGTGGGGCACGGAGTCGGGCTACTTCCCCGGCACCACCGCGCTGATGCAGCAGGCCGCGGCGTCGTCCGATCCGCTGGTCGCCCCGTTCGCCAAGCAGATGGTCGACTCGGGTCGGGCCGTGCCCGTCACGCCGCGGTTCGGCGACATCCAGAGCAAGAAGACGATCGCGACGATGATGCGGTCGATCCTCGCCGGTGAGAAGACTGTCGACCAGGCGGCCACCGACGCGGCCACCGACATGAACCAGGTGTTCGCGGGCTCGTGAGCCTCACCGCAGAGAAGACCCGGACGGGCAGGGGCGCGGGCGATCCTCCGCCCCTGCCCGTCCGGGCGTCCGTGCGCGCAGCGCGCAGGCCGTGGCTGCTGCTCGCGCCCGCGCTGGTGGTCATGGCGGCGCTGCTGCTGTGGCCGATGGTCCAGGTCGTGGTGCTGTCGTTCCAGAGCTACGGGCTGCGCGAGCTCAACCGCGGGACGACCAACTTCAACGGCGGCGACAACTACTCCACGGTGCTGGGCAACCCCGATCTCTGGCGGGTCGTGCTGCCCAACACCGTCGGGTTCGCGATCGTCACGGTCGCGCTGACCGTGCTGGTCGGCACGCTGGTGGCGTTGCTGCTGGCGAAGCTCACGCCGCTGTTCCGCGGCCTGCTGACCACGGCGATCATGGTCGCGTGGGCGGTCCCAGCCGTCACCGGCACGTACGTCTGGATCTTCCTCTTCACCCCGCCCGACGGGCCCGCCCTCCAGTTCCTCGACTGGATGGGTCTCGTCGACGCGACGTCGGCGAATCCGTTCTCGAACCGGTACGCCTTCTACGCGATCGCGGCGGCCAACGTCGTGCACCACGGCTTCCCGTTCGTCGCGCTGACGGTGCTCGCCGGCCTGATGACGGTGCCGAAGGAGCTGACCGAGGCCGCGATCATGGACGGCGCGAACGCGTGGCGGCGGTTCCGGTCGGTGACGTTCCCGATGCTGCGACCGATCTTCGCCGTGGTCACCGTGCTGTCGACGATCTGGGACTTCAAGGTGTTCACGCAGATCTACCTGATGCCGGGCGGCAACGGGGTGTTCCGGGACGTGCTCAACCTCGGCACCTGGTCGTACACGGAGTCGTTCGCGCAGAACAAGTACGGCCTCGGCGCCGCGATCGCGGTGCTGCTCACGCTCCTGCTGCTGGTGATCACGTTGGGATACCTCCGCCTGCTGTTCAAGGAGGAGGAGTTGTGAGACTGCGACTGTTCGGCAAGGGCGTCGGCATCGCCGCGGTGCTGGTGTTCACGCTGCTGCCGGTCTGGATGATGGTCTCCACCTCGCTGAACGGCCGGGCGAACGCCGGCTCCCGCTCGCTGTGGCCGGAGCAGCTCACGTTCGGCAACTTCGTGGGCCTGTTCCGCGACGGCGGGTTCGGTACCTACCTGCTGAACTCCGTCATCGTCGCGACGGGAACGGTGCTGATCAGCGGGATGCTGGCGCTGCTCGCCGCGGTCGCCGTGGCCCGGTTCCGGTTCCGCTTCCGCACGTCGGTGCTGGTCATGGTGCTGATCGTGCAGATGGTGCCGCTCGAGGCGCTGGTGATCCCGCTGTTCATCCAGGCCAAGGACCTGGCGCTGCTCAACAGCCTCGTCGGGCTGATCGTGGTCTACCTGGCGTTCTCGCTCCCGTTCGCGATCTGGACGCTGCGCGGGTTCGTGGCCGCGGTGCCGAAGGAGCTGGAGGAGGCCGCCTACCTCGACGGCTGCTCGTGGTGGCGCATGTTCTGGTCGGTGCTGTTCCCGCTGGTCGCGCCCGGTCTGGTGGCGACGAGCGTGTTCTCCTTCATCACCGCATGGAACGAGTTCGTGTTCGCGCTGACCTTCATGAAGGACGAGAGCGGCTACACGGTGGCGGTCGGCCTGAAGAGCTTCTTCGGCCAGCACCTCACCGACTGGGGCTCGGTCATGGCCGCCTCCACCGTGATCACGATCCCGGTGCTGATCTTCTTCGTGCTCGCGCAGAAGCGGCTCACCGACGGGCTGGTCGCCGGGGCTGTGAAGGGGTGAACGACTCGGGACTCCTGCGCCTGGCCGAACGCGTCCTGCTGCCCGGGTTCACCGGTCCGACGGTGCCGGACTGGCTGGCCCGCGCGACCGATCGCGGCCTCGCCGGGGTGTGCGTCTTCGCTCCGAACGTGGGCCCGGCGATCGGCGAGCTGGCCGATCGCGGGCTGCTCGTCGCCTCCGACGAGGAGGGCGGCTCGGTCACCCGGCTCGACCACGCGACGGGCTCGCCGTGGCCGTCGGCGGCAGCTCTGGGCCGACTCGACGACGTCGCGGTCACCGAGGTCGTGGGAGCCGGGATCGGGGCGCGCGCACGTGCGGCCGGGGTCGGGCTGGTGCTCTCCCCCGTCGCCGACGTGAACGAGGCGCCGGACAACCCGGTGATCGGCGTGCGCGCGTTCGGCGCCGAGCCGGCCCTCGTCGCCCGGCACACCGCGGCGTTCGTCCGCGGCGTGCAGAACAGCGGGGCGGCGGCCTGCGCGAAGCACTGGCCGGGCCACGGCTCGACGACGGTCGACTCGCACGTCGGGCTGCCCACCGTCGCCGACGACCTGGCCACTCTCACTGCCCGCGACCTGCCGCCGTTCGCCGCGGCCGTCGAGGCGGGGGTGGCGGCGGTGCTCACCGCGCACGTCCGCTTCCCGGCGCTGGATGACCGGCCGGCCACGATGAGCCCCGCGGTGCTCGGGCTGCTGCGCCGTGAGCTCGGCTTCACCGGCGTGATCGTCAGCGACGCGCTGGACATGCACGCGATCGCGCGCGGTGTCGGTCGCGGGCCGGGCGGCGTGGCCGCGCTCGCCGCCGGCGTGGACCTGCTGTGCACGGGCAATCCTGCCTTCCCCGATCCGTACGACGACGAGGCCGGCTACCTCGAGGTGCGCGACGCCGTGCTCGCGGCGCTCGTCGACGGCACGCTGGACCGGCGGCGGGTCGAGGAGGCCGGGGACCGCGTCGCGCAGCTGCCGGTGGGCAGGGCCGGGACGGATCCCGGCGATGTGACTGTCGGCGCCGAGGTGGCGCGGCGGGTGCTCGACGTGGTCGGGGACGTGCGGGTCGGTGGGGGGCCACACGTCCTCGATCTCACGGCGGGCACCGGGATGGCCGCGGGACCCGGCCGGAACTGGCTCTCGTCCGCGCTCACCCCTCGGTCCGAGGGCGAGGGGCCGCTGGTCGTGGTGGCCGAGCGCCCCTCTGCGGAGCTGGCGGCGGTGCGGGCGCAGCGCCCGGACGCCGTCGTCGTCGTGCCGGGAGTGCCGGACCCGCGCTGGGCACCGGAGCCGCCGGTGGTGCGGCTGTGGGGCGCCGGCCGGGTGCACGCCGAGGCCGCCGCCGCCGTCCTCGCGCACGGCACTGCAGCAGGAGAATGTGTGTCATCGAACGGGGGAAGCACGTGAACGAGCTCGACCGGCTGGGTACCGAGGGATCGCGACCCGGTCTGGAGGATCTGAACGACCGCGCACCGAGCGCGATCGTGGACGTGCTGCTCGACGCGGAGGCCCGGGTGCCCGCGGTGCTCGCCGCGGCGTCCGCGCAGCTCGCCGCGGCCGTCGAGACCGCTGAGCGGGGGCTGCGGGCCGGGGGCCGGCTGCTGTACGTGGGGGCGGGCACGCCCGGCCGGCTCGCCGCGCTGGACGCCGCCGAGTGCGTCCCGACCTTCGGCGTGTCGCCCGAACTCGTCACCGCGATCCTGGCCGGCGGGGCGCAGGCGGCCGGGCGCGCCGTCGAGGGTGCCGAGGACGACGACGCGGCGGGCGCGGCCGATCTGCTGGCCGCGAACCCGGGCCCGAACGACGTAGTGGTGGGGATCACGGCGTCGGGCCGCACGCCGTACGTCCTCGGCGCGCTGGACGCCGCGCGCACCGCCGGCGCCGCCACGATCGCGATCGTGAACAACCCCGACAGCGTCGCAGCGGCGCGCGCCGACATCGCCGTCGAACTGCTCACGGGCCCGGAAGTGATCTCCGGCTCGACCCGGCTCACCGCCGGGACCAGCCAGAAGGTGGCCCTGAACGTGCTGTCCACCGCCGCGATGGTGCGCATCGGACGCACGCACGGGCCGTGGATGATCGACGTGCTGGCGTCCAACGAGAAGCTCCGCAGGCGCGCTCAGCGGATCCTCGTGACGATCACCGGCGCCTCCGAGGAGGCCGCCGCGGAGGCGTTGCGGAGCGCCGGCGGCGACGCGCGCAAGGCCCTCGCCGACCTACATGATCGACACCCCGCATAGAGTCTGCGCCTGCGGGGTAGTCCAGTTCGACGAAAGGCAGCTGATTCCCAGCACCTCCTCAGCTCCTTCCCAGACACGCGGCGCAATGTAGGTGGCATGAGCGACGAGCAGAGGGAAGCCGACCGGGACGCGAGCATCCCCGCCGACGGCTCCCGTAACGTTATCGACGAGCGTTCCGAAGGCTTCACCACACAGCATGTGGCGCCAGGCGCGAACGACCAGCAGGTCCAGTTCGGGCCCGCACCGCAGGGCCCCGCGTGGGGCCCACCCCAGAACCCCGGGCCGGCGGCTCCCCCCGCCGCCGGCCCGGCCTGGGGCCCGCCGCCCAACGGGCACCTCGGTGGCTACCCGACCGCGCCGCAGCCGCACCTCCCGTTCGGCTCCCACGAGCCCCAGCACCAGGGCCAGCACCAGTTGCCGCCGCGCAAGCGCGGCATGGGCGCCGTGGTCACCGCTGCGGTGCTCGCCGGCGTCGTCGGCGGCGCGGCCGGCTTCGGCGGGGCGTACGCGCTCGTCGGCACGCGCGCCACCGGCCCCGGGCTCACCCAGCAGCCGGGCTCGTCCAACTCCGCCAACCTGGTGCCCGGTTCGGTGGGCGCCGCCGCGGCGAAGGCCACCCCGAGCACCGTCGACATCCAGGTGCGGCTGGCGCAGGGCATCGGCGAGGGCAGCGGCGTGATCCTCACCGCCGACGGCACCGTGCTCACCAACAACCACGTCGTCGCCGGCTCGTCGGGGCAGATCAGGGTCACCCTCGCCGACGGCAGCGAGCACCCCGCCACCGTGGTGGGCACCTCGCCGAGCTACGACCTGGCCGTCATCAAGATCACCGGCGTGCAGAACCTCACCCCGGCCGTCCTCGGCCAGTCGGGTTCGCTGCAGATCGGCCAGCCGGTGGTGGCGATCGGGTCGCCGCAGGGCCTCACCGGCACCGTCACCACGGGCATCATCAGCGCGTTCAACCGCACCGTCGCCACGCAGGGCGAGAACGGCGGCCCGAGCGTCGTCTACAACGGCCTGCAGACCGACGCGCCGATCAACCACGGCAACTCGGGCGGACCGCTCGTCAACCTCGACGGCCAGATCATCGGCATCAACTCGGCGATCGCCGGCGACAACTCCACCGGCCTCGGCTTCGCGATCCCGATCGACCAGGCGAAGCGGGTCGCCGACGAGATCATGCAGACCGGCACCGCCACGAAGCCGCTGCTCGGGGTCCAGGGCAACACGGCACCGGCCTCGCCGGCCGCCGACAGCTCCGGCGCCCGCCTCGACGTCGTGCAGCCGAACTCCCCGGCCGCCGCGGCCGGAATCGTCGCCGGCGACGTGGTCACCAAGGTCGGCGACGAGAAGGTCGAGGACTTCACCGACCTCGTCGCCCGCGTCGGCTCCTACGCCCCGGGCGCGCAGGTCCCGCTCACCGTCACCAGCGGCGGCGCGAGCAAGACCGTCACCGTCACCCTGGGCAGCCAGCCCGACAAGGCCGCCACGACCGCCAACGGCGGCCAGGCCCCCGGCAACGGCGCCAACCCGGGCCCGTTCGGCGGAGGCGGCCCCTTCGGCGGAGGCAACTGACAGCCCCACCGGTTTTGCAGCAAGGCCACCTTCACGCAGGAATCCTGCGTGAAGGTGGCCTTGCTGCAATTCGGGGTGGTGTGCTCGCTCACCCGAACGCCTACCGGCGACCACGCAGAGTTCCGCCATCCGCGGGAACGGCCGCCAGCCGGGGATGCAATGGAGCCTGATGGCGGATTCGATACCCCTGGGTATCGGAGCACGATGAGACGGTGATCGCTGATCCGCGCCAGCCAGGCTATCGCTACCCGCGGCCAGGGGAACGGCTCTGGCACCGCCTCTGGCGGCAGCGGGTCACCGTGATCTCCGAGGAGTCGGGCAGGGCCTGTGGGGCCGCCCGCGACGGAGAGGTCACCGTGGTCATCGACGCGATCGGCGAACCCGCCGTCGCGAGCCTCGACTCCCTCGAGCGCTCACCATGAGCACCGTCGAGCGGCTCGCGGGCTGAGGTCGCCACGCCGAGCGGCCCGCCCGGCGTGGCGAGGCCTCGCTACAGCAGCTCGAAGATCGTGGCGTTGGCCTGGCCGCCGCCCTCGCACATGGTCTGCAGCCCGTAGCGGATGCCGTTGTCGCGCATGTGGTGCACGAGGGTGGTGGCGATGCGGGCGCCGGAGCCGCCCAGCGGGTGGCCCAGCGCGATCGCCCCGCCGTTCGGGTTGAGCGCCTTCGCGTCGGCGCCGATGTCGACCAGCCACGCCATCGGCACGGGCGCGAACGCCTCGTTGACCTCGAAGGCGCCGATCTCGTCGAGCGCGAGCCCGCTCTTCGCGAGGACCTTCTGGGTGGCCGGGATCGGCGCGGTCAGCATGATGACGGGATCGGCGCCGGCCAGCACCGTGGTGTGCACCCGCGCGATCGGGGTGAGCCCCAGCTGCGCCGCCTTCTCCGACGTGGTCATGAGCAGTGCGGCCGAGCCGTCGCTGATCTGCGAGGAGTTGCCCGCGGTGATCACGCCGCCCTCGGGCTTGAACACCGTCCGCAGGTTCGCCAGCGCCTCGACGCTGGACGGGCGGATACCCTCGTCGTGCTCGATCACGGTGCCGTCGGGCAGCGTGACGGGCGCGATCTGCGCGGCGAAGCGGCCCTCTGCCCGAGCAGCCGCGGCCCGCTCCTGGGACCCGACGGCGTACTCGTCGATCTGCGTGCGGGTGAAGCCCCACTGCTCGGCGATCATCTCCGCGCCGATGCCCTGGTTGGGGCGGCCGTACTTCGCGCGGAATCGGTCCGGCATCGGGTCGCCACCCTCCCCGATCGACGAGCCCATCGGCACCCGCGACATCGACTCGACACCGCCTGCGACCACCACGTCGTACTGGCCGGCGATGAGCCCGGCGGCCGCGAACGCGATCGACTGCTGGCTGGAGCCGCACTGCCGGTCGATCGTCACCCCGGTGACGGTCTCGGGCCAGCCCGCGGTGAGCACCGCGGTGCGGGCGATGTCGAAGGTCTGCTCCCCGACCTGGCTCACGCATCCCCAGATCACGTCGTCGACGACGGCCGGGTCGACACCCGAGCGGGCCGCGAGCGCGGAGAGCACGTGCGCCGACAGATCGGCGGGATGCACCCCGGCGAGGCCCCCGTTGCGCTTGCCGACCGGTGTACGGACGGCCTCCACGATCACTGCGTCGCGCATGCGAACTCCCTTGTCCCAGGCAATACCAGTCAGCGCTGCCTGTTTCAGGATAAGCTCCGAACGCCGCCCGCAGAGACGCGAGCGGCATCACATTTCTCCCCGGAGGTGACCGCTCCATGGCGGACGAGGTCCAGACCACCCGCGACGGCAGCGTCCTGGTGATCACGCTGAACCGGCCGGAGGCACGCAACGCCGTCAACGCGGCGTTGGCCCAGGGCCTGGCGGCCGCGGCCGACGAGCTCGACGCCGATCGCTCGCTGACCGTCGGGGTGCTCACCGGAGCGGGCGGCACCTTCTGCTCGGGCATGGACCTCAAGGCGTTCCTCAAGGGCGAGGTGCCGATCGTGGGCGACCGCGGGTTCGGCGGCATCACGGTCCGCGGCCCGGACAAGCCGCTGATCGCCGCCGTCGAGGGCTACGCGCTGGCGGGCGGCTGCGAGATCGCGCTGGCCTGCGACATGATCGTCGCCTCCAAGGAGGCGAAGTTCGGGCTGCCCGAGGCCAAGCGCTCGCTCGTCGCCGGCGCAGGCGGGCTCTTCCGCCTGCCCGAGCGCATCCCCCGCAACATCGCCATGGAGTATGCGCTGACCGGCGAGTTCTTCAGCGCCGAGCAGGCGTACGGCTGGGGTCTGCTCAACCGCATCACCGATCCGGGTGCCGCGCTGGACGTCGCGCTGGAGCTGGCGGGGAAGATCGCGGAGAGCGGGCCGCTCGCCGTCGCGGCGGCGAAGAAGATCGTCAAGGAGTCGCCCGACTGGCCGGCGGCGGAACGCTGGCAACGCCAGGGGGAGATCATGGGGCCGGTCATGACCTCGGCCGACGCCCGCGAAGGAGCCACCGCGTTCGCCGAGAAGCGGGCGCCGGTCTGGAAGGGCGAGTAGATGCCGATCGCGATCACCGACGACCACCGCGAGCTGGCCGGTGTGGCCCGCTCGTTCCTCGACGGCCGCCTGGCCGCGGCGCGGGCGCTGCTGCCGTCCGCGAGCGGCGAGACCCCCGCAGAGGTCCTGCCGGCCGACTGGCCGAAGCTGGCCGGGCTCGGCTGGCTCGGCCTGCACGTGCCAGAGGAGTACGGCGGCGAGGGCGCCGGCCTGCCCGAGCTGGCCGTGGTGCTGGAGGAGCTGGGCCGGGTCGTGGCGCCGGGGCCGTTCCTGCCCACCGTGCTGGCGTCGGCGGTCATCGCCGAGACCGGATCGGACGAGCAGCGGCGCGAGCTGCTGCCCGGCCTGGTGGACGGGTCGGTGTCGGCCGGCGCCGGTCTCCGGGGCGTGGCGGACGGCGGATCCGTCACCGACGACCTCGTGCTCGGCGGCGGGCTCGCCGATCTTCTGCTGCTCGTCGTCGACGACGACGTGCTGGTGTTCGACGCGACGGCCGCCGAGGTCACGGTGCCGGACGGGCTCGATCACACCCGGCGCTGCGCGCGCGTCACCGCCCCCGTCGAGGCCGCCCGGGCCCGGCTCGTCGGCGCCGCGGCGTCCGCTCGCCGGCTGGCCCGCGTGCTCACCGCCGCGGAGGCGGCCGGCATCGCGACGGCGTGCCTGGAGATGGCGCTGGCGTACGCGAAGGAGCGCACGCAGTTCGGCCGCACTATCGGCACGTTCCAGGCCGTGAAGCACCACGCCGCGAACATGCTGCTCGACGCCGAGCTCGCCACCGCGGCCGCGTGGGACGCCGCCCGCGCGCCCCTGGCCGACCCGGGCGCCGAGCTGGCCGCGGCGATCGCGGCCGTGCGCGCCGTGCCGGCGGCCGTCCGCAACGCCGAGCTGAACATCCAGCTCCTCGGCGGCATCGGGTTCACCTGGGAGCACGACGCGCACCTGTTCCTGCGCCGCGCGCTCACCCTCGACGCGTACGTGCGGCGCACAGGCGATGCCGCGCTCGACGTGGCCCGGCTGGTCGCCGAGGGCTCGAAGCGCGGCCCCGATCTCGACCTGCCCGACGAGGCCGAGACCTACCGCGCGCAGGTGCGGGCGTTCGTCGAGAGCCTCGCCGGCAAGGACGAGCACGCCCAGCGCGACGCGTTCGTCGACTCCGGCTACCTCGTGCCGCACTGGCCGCCGCCGTGGGGCCGCGACGCGTCGGCCACCGAGCAGCTCGTCATCGAGCAGGAGCTGGCCGCCGCGAAGGTGACGCCGCCCAGCCTGGGCATCACCGGCTGGAACATCCTCACGATCAACCAGTACGGCAACGACGAGCAGCGCGAGCGCTGGGTCGCCCGCACCCTGCGCGGCGAGCTGGAGTGGTGCCAGCTGTTCTCCGAGCCGGGCGCGGGCTCCGACGCCGCTGCGATCTCCACCCGCGGGGTGCGGGTCGACGGCGGCTGGCGGGTCACCGGGCAGAAGGTGTGGACCACCCGCGCCCACCTGTGCGACTGGGGCTTCGCGACCATCCGCACCGACTCGTCCGGCTCGAAGCACGCGGGCATCACGATGATGGCGATCGACATGAAGGCCGAGGGCGTCACCGTGCGCCCGCTGCGCCAGATCACCGGCGACGCCTCGTTCAACGAGGTCTTCTTCGACGACGTCTTCGTGCCCGACTCCGACGTCGTCGGCGAGATCGGGCAGGGCTGGCGGATCGCCCGCGCCACGCTGGGCAACGAGCGGGTGTCGATCGGTGGCGGCGGCTCCGGTGCGCTCCCGTTCCGGGCGAAGGACCTGTTGCCGCTGGTGGCGGACGACGCCGCAGCCCGTCAGGAGGCCGGCTCGTTGATCGCCGACGAGCTGACCATGCGGCTGCTCCTGCTGCGCCAGGCCGCCCGTGCGGTCGGCGGGATCGAGCCGGGCCCGGAGGGCAACCTGTCGAAGCTGTTCTCCAGCGAGCACTCGCAGCGCACCACCCGGCTGGCGATGCGGTTGGCCGGCGCGGCGGCGGTGACCGGGCAGAACCTGCTCGTCTCGCAGTGCTACCTGTGGGCCCGCTGCATCACCATCGCCGGCGGCACGTCCGAGATCGCGCGCAACCAGGTGGCCGAGCGGATCCTCGGCCTGCCGCGGGACCCGCTGGTGAGCTGACGTCACACACCGAGTGGGGTCGGCACACATGCTGCAGCATGTGTGCCGACCCCACTGGATGTGTGACGTCGGTCAGCCGGGCAGCGCTGTCGCCATCCGGTGCACCGCCTCGGTGAGGATCTCCGGTGACGTGGCGAGGTTGAGCCGGACGTGGCCGGCGCCGCGGGTGCCGAACTCCGGGCCTGACACCAGCGCCACCTTGCCCCGTTCCAGGAACACCGCGGCGGGGTCGCCGTCCAGCCCGGCATCGCGGCAGTCGAGCCACGCCAGGTACGTCGACGGCGCCGGGTGGTAGGTCACACCGGGCAGGTGCGCGGCGACGAGGTCGGCCAGCAGCGCGCGGTTGCGGGTGAGCGCGGCCAGCAGGTCGTCGAGCCAGCGCCCACCCTCGGTCAGGGCTGCGACGTGCGCGAGCACCGCGATGTGGCTCGCCCCGTCGGGAACCATGCTCGGCAGTGCCGCCAGCTCGCCGGCCGCATCAGCGCCCGCGACGGCCAGCGCCGCCTTCAGCCCGGCGAGGTTCCAGCCCTTCGACGCCGAGTGCAGCACGGTCGCCGTGGCGGTGCCGGGGACGGTCAGGTACGGCGTGTACTCCCCGTCGACGAGGGGGGCGTGGATCTCGTCGGCCACCACCCGCACGCCGTGCTCGGCGGCGAGCCGGGACAGCGTCGTCAGCTCGTCGCGGGTGTGCACCGTGCCGGTGGGGTTCTGCGGGTTGCACAGCAGGTGCGCCACCCGCCCCCGGCCGCTCAGCTCGGCGAAGGTCGCCGCGAGCGCGTCGAGGTCGAGGCGGTGCTCCGGCGTCAACGGGACCTCGACGACCCTCCGTCCGAGGTGCCGGATCATCTCGTAGAACGGTGGGTAGACGGGATCGTTCACGATGATCGGATCGCCCGGGTCGGTGGCGCCCCGCAGCACCTCGGCGAGCCCGGCCATCACGTCGGGCACCAGGAGGGTGTGCTCCACGGCCGGCTCCCAGCCCCACCGCTTGCCGGCGAAGCCCGTGAACGCCTCGGCGTAGCCGCTCCCGTTCGGGTAGCCCGAGTCGCCGAGCGCCATCGCCTCGGTGACCGCGCGGACCACCGGTTCGGCCAGCCCGGTGTCCATCTCGGCCACGAACAGCGGCAGCACGTCGACCGGGTGGGCGCGCCACTTCTCGGTCGTCCGTCTGCGCAGCTGGTCCAGGGGCAGCCAGGGATCGTTCATCCGCCCAATGTCCTGCAAGCCGGCTCCTCCACCTCGGTGACCGTCGTGACCCGGTCGCACTGCTCAGGGGTCAACTCGTTGATCAGCGCCTTGAACGCCTGCGCCGCCGCGGTGGTGGGCAACGCCCCGTCGATCAGGTCGGGCAGCAGCAGCTCGTACCCCACGCGGGCCCGCGGCGAGTAGCGATCGCGCGTGCGGGCGACCGCCGACGCGACGCGGATCGCGTGTTCGTTGCCGGGCGGCACCCCAGGCCGATCGACCTCGCGGGCGGCGAACCGGAAGCCGTCGGCCAGATCGCACGACGGGCAGCCTCGGGGACCGGCACCGAGCTGCGCCCCGCAGTCGACGCACGTCGTGCGGGCCAGTGCGGCGTCGACCAGGCGCCACGGATGCTCGCTCGGGTCCTGGAGGACGAGCTCGGCCAGCTCGGCATCGTCGGCTCCGGGGAACTCGGCCCGCAGCCCCGCCCACGCCGCGTCCATCTCCGCCTCGACACCGGCGACCGCCGCGGCCAGCCGTTCCGATCTCCACATCCCGGCCAACCTACGCGTCCGCACCGGCGTCGTCGTGGGACTTCACCGCCGGGTCGGCGTGCGCGAGCAGGTGCGCGATGAGCCGCGCGGCCGGTTCGCTGGGGCGGACCCCCGGGCGCGTCACCAGCATCGCGGTGCGCGTCGCCCACGGATCGGAGAGCGGGATCCGCGTGACGGGATCGGACTCGGGATGCACGGCAGCGGCGGACTCGACCGCGATCCCCACCCCGGCGGCCACCGCGGCCCGGACGGCGGCCGCGTCCGGCAGCCGGGCCCGGTAGTGCGGCCGCGCGCCCAGCGGGTGCGAGCGGCTGAGCAGCATCTCGGCCATCGAGTCGACCTCGACGGTGCCGGCGAACGGATGGGCCACGCAGTCGGCGAACGCGACCTCGGCCAGCCCGTCGAGCGGATGCCCGCGCGGCACCGCGACGACGAGGCGGTCGGCGAACAGCGGCCGCGCCTCCAGCCTGCCCAGGTCCACGCTGTCGGCGGCCATCCCGATCTCGACGCGGCCGGACGCGACATCGGCCACGATCCGGCTGCTGGTGCGCATCACGAGGGCCACGTCGACGTCGGGATGGGCGCGGAGGAAGCCCGTCAGCACCGGGATCAGCACGGTGGTGGCGACCGCGCTGATGGCCGGCAGCACCACCGTCGCCCCGGCACCCTCCGCGAGCTCGGCGCGCAGCCGCTCGTGCCGGGCGAGCACGTCCCTGGCGTGCGAGGCCAGCAGCCGCCCGTTCGGGGTCGGGGTGGCGCCGCGCCGATGCCGCAGCAGCAGCGGCGACCCCGCATCGGCCTCCAAGGTGCGGATCCGGGCACTCGCGGCGGGCAGCGACAGGTGCGCGAGCGCGGCGGCCCGGGTGATCGAGCCGTGGTCGACGACATCGAGGAACAGCCGCAGATCGTCCAGCTCGAAGGCCACGCAGGCGATCCTAGACTTCAGTGATCCCGAAGTCAGACCTTCGAGCACAGACCTCCCGCATGGATGCTCACCAGCGGAGGATCTGTGCCATGACCACGCTCCTCGTCACCGCAGCCTTCATCGTCGGCGCGGCGCTCCTGCGGTACTCGGTCATCGCGGCCGCCCGCCGCGGCGCCGCGTGGGAGGACGCGTGCCGCTCCCGCCTGCGCGACCGGCAGTGGGCCGCCGTCGCCGGGAAGTGGACCAGCGAGGTGCTTGGAGCGCCCGGCAAATGAGGGTCCGAGCGTGCGGCGCCCAGGCGGCCCCTCGCGGCGTTGCCGCCCTTGCGAATGCCCCGGCATGAGCTGCGGGCGGCGCCTTGCGACGAACCACCTGGACGCCGCACGCTGCACGAACCCTCATTTGCCGGACGCTCTCAGGCGAACGTGACCGGCTGTCCCGTCGACTCCAGGACCGCCATCCACAGGTCCCCACCCGGATCGACCATGTTCCGCCGGCTGACCGCGGCCGCCATCGGCACGTGCACGAACCGGCGCCGGTAGCGCCCGACGACCATCCCGGTGCGCCCCGACATCGCGGCGTGCACGGCGGCCTGCGAGAGCCGCACGCAGTAGACGCTGTCGTACGGGTTGGCCGGCACCGAGCGGATGGCGTAGCTCGGGTCGATGTAGCGGATCGACGTCTCGACGCCGGCGTCGGCGAAGTGGTCGGTGATGCGCCGCCGCAGGTACGGGCCCACGTCCTGCAGGCGGGTGTTCCCGGAGGCGTCCCGCTCGTCGGCGTGCCCGGCGAGCAGGTCCTGCCCCGCCCCCTCCGCCACGACGACGACGGCGTGCCCGCGTTCTTCCACGCGGCGGCGCAGGTGCGCGAGGAGCCCGCCCTCACCCTCGAGCGCGAACGGGACCTCCGGGATGAGCACCACGTCGGCGCCGCTGCGGGCCAGCGCCGCGTAGCAGGCGATGAAGCCGGAGTGCCGGCCCATCAGCTTGACCAGGCCGATCCCGTTGGCCGTCGAGGTGGCCTCCACGCGCGCCGCCCGGATCGCGTCGCTGGCGTGGGAGAAGGCGGTCTGGAAGCCGAAGCTCTGGTCGATGTGCGGGATGTCGTTGTCGATCGTCTTCGGGATGCCGACGACCGCGATGTAGAGCCCGCGCGCGGCCACGGTCTCCGCGATGCGCATCGCGCCGCGCATCGACCCGTCGCCGCCGATGACGAACAGCACGTTGATGTGCAGCCGCTCCAGGCAGTCGACGATCTCGTCGGGGTCCTGCGGGCCGCGGGAGGTGCCGAGCACGGTGCCGCCGTCGGTGGCGATGTCGCGGATCGACTCCGGGGTGAGGTCCACGACGTCGTGGCCGTAGCGCGGGACGAAGCCCTGGTAGCCGTTGCGGATGCCGACCACCCGGCGCACCCGGTAGTGGTAGGTCAGCGTGCGCGTGAGCCCGGCGATCACGTCGTTGAGGCCGGGGCAGAGCCCGCCGCACGTGACGATGGCAGCGCGGGTCTTCGCCGGGTCGAAGAAGATCTTGCGCCGTGGGCCGCACGGCTCCATTCCGGGCAACTGGTCGGCAGGCACGCCGCGGGCGGTGAGCCCGGCCAGGGTGTCGTCGAGCAGCACCCGGTCGCGCTCGTCGACGTAGTGCTCGCTGGTGCGGCGGGAGTCGAGCAGGCCGGCCATCGGCGAGTCGATGCGTGCCGGGCCGAGCGTGGTGATGGTCATATCCGGGGCGGGTGCGGCACGGGGGAACTCGACCACCGTGCCGTCGGCTGCTGTGCTCATCGGGCGCGTTCTCCTGCGGAGATCGAGCGGAGCGGCCGTCCGCGACGGTGGGGACTGGACCTCTGAACCGTTACAGTGTGCCCTGTCGGCGCCGGCGGACCAAGTGCCACCTACGGCCATTTTGCTTGCGTATGACAAGTAATCCGTGGTCACCTGAGGAGTGCCCTCCCCCGCCCACCGACCGGTCGTCGTGATCGGCGTCCTCGCGACGTGCGGTCTGGCCGTCTCGCTCATGCAGACGCTCGTGGTGCCGCTGCTGCCTCTCTACCCGGAGCTGCTGCACACCTCGGCGGCCACCGTGACGTGGCTGGTGACCGCGACGCTCGTCGCCGGAGCGGTCGCCGCGCCGCTGATGGGCCGGCTCGCCGACATGTACGGGAAGCGCCGGATGCTGCTGGTGGCGCTGGCCCTCGTAGTCGTGGGCTCGGCGCTCGGCGCCGCGGCACCCGACGTCGGCATGCTCATCGTCGCCCGTGCCCTGCAGGGCGCCTCCCTCGGCGTGGTCCCGCTCGGCATCAGCGTCATGCGCGACCTCCTGCCCCCGGAACGGGTCGGCGCCGGCATCGCGCTCATGAGCTCGTCGCTGGGCATCGGGGGCGCCATCGGGCTGCCGTTGACCGGCGTGGTCGCCCAGAACGCGAGCTGGCGCTGGCTCTTCGCGGGCGCCGCAGTCTTCTCGGTCGTGCTCTTCGTGCTGCTGGCACGGATCGTGCCGGAGTCCACGCAGCGCAGCGGCGGGCGGTTCGACCTGCCCGGCGCCGCCGGCCTCGCCATCGCGCTGGTGTGCCTGCTGCTCGCGATCTCCAAGGGCGCCGAGTGGGGTTGGTCGTCCACCCTCGTGCTGGGCCTGCTCATCGGCTCCGTCGCGGTGTTCGCGGCCTGGGGCGTCTGGGAGTGGCGCATCCCGGAGCCGCTGGTCGACCTGCGCGTGAGCGTCCGGCCCGCCGTCCTCTGGACGAACGTCGCGTCCGTGCTGGTCGGCTTCTCGATGTTCGCCGGCTTCCTCGTGACCACCCAGGTGCTGCAGGCCCCCGTCGCGACCGGCTACGGGTTCGGCCTCTCGCTCGTCGCAGCCGGGCTGGTGCTGCTGCCCATCGGTGCCGCCATGACGATCTTCTCGCCCATCTCCGCGCGGCTGTCCCGCGCTCGCGGCGCCCGCGCCACGGTGCTGCTCGGTGTCGTGGCGCTCGTCGTCGGCAACGCAGCGCAGGCGATGCTGCCGCAGTCGATCGCGCTGGTCATGCTCGCCACGACCATCACGGCCAGTGGCGCGGCGCTCGCCTACTCGGCCATCCCGTTGATCATCATGGACGCGGTGCCCGCGAGCGAGACGGCGTCGGCCAACAGCCTCAACGCGCTCATGCGCATGCTCGGCACGTCCTCCTGCAGCGCCGTCGTCGCCGCGCTGAGCGCCGTGCTGGTCACCGACGTCGGCGGGCACGTCCTCCCGTCATCCGGCGCGTACACCGTCATCTTCGGGGCGGCTTCCGTCGCTGCCGTCGCCGCAGGATTGGTCGTCCGCATCGCAGTGGGCCGGACCGCAGGCGCATCCGTCGAGGTGTTCGAGGAGCAGCGCGTCGCCGCCTGAGGCTGCCGTCAGCCCGAAGTCGTGACCGCGGTGAAGTCCGCACCCTCCACCGCGTAGATCGTGACCAGCTTGCGGGTGGTGTCGCCGAACCGGTCGAACGAGATCGGCCCCAGCACCCCGTCGAGCTTCGTCCGCTGCAGCGCACCGATCACCGCTGCCCGGTCTACGGGCCCGGTCGGGCCGGGCGCGGTTGTGGCGATCGCCGCTGCAAGCACCTGCACGGCGTCGTAGGCGGGCGGGCCGTAGTTCGTCGCGGATTCGGCGAACTTCGCCGCGGCGTAGTCGGCAACGAACGTCGTCGCGCTCGGCAGGAGCTCGGCGGGTGCCCCGAGGTTCGTGGCGAGATCGCCGGCCCGGCCGCCCGCCTTCACGTACAGGGCGTCGAGGATGCCGTCCGCACCCATGAGAGGCGCGTTGACGCCCGCCGCGGAGAGCTGGGCGGCCAGTTTGCCGGCCTCCGGGTAGTCGCCGCCGTAGTAGACGGCCTGTGGCTTGCTCGCGGCCACCTGCGCCACGACGGCGCTGTAGTCGGTCGCGTCGGCGGCGATCCGGCCGCTGTACGTGACCGTCCCGCCGAGCTCGCCGAGCCGAGCGGAGAAGGCGGTGGTCAGCGTCGTCCCGTAGGTCGAGCCGTCGTCGACCACCGCGACGCGGGGCAGCGCCTTCCCCATCAGGTACTCGGCAGCGGCCGGGCCCTGCTGCAGATCGGTGGCGAGCAGCCGGAAGAGGTTCGGGTACGGGCGCTGCGGGTGGGCGGGATCGACGCCCAACGTCAACGTCGGGTTGGTGCTCGCCGGCGCCACCTGCGCGATCCCGGCCGGGCCGAGCTCGGCGGCCACCGCCGCCGTCGAGGCCGTGTTCAGCGGTCCGACGACGCCGGCGACGGCGGGATCCGCGATGAACTTCTGGGCAGCCCACACGCCCTGCTTGGCGTCGCCGGCGTCGTCGGCGACCCGTAGCTCGATCCGCCGGCCGGGCACCGCGCAGCGGGCGTTGGCCTTGTCCACCGCGAGCTGCGCCGAGTTGCGGATCCCGAGGCCGAGCGGGCTGAAGTCGCCGCTGATCGGGGCGATCAGCCCGATCACGACGGTCCCGGTCGCCGCGGCCGGGACGCAGGGCACCGGGGCGGCGGTCGCCGGAGCGGCGGGGGCAGCGCTCCCCGAACCGGCGACGAGGACCGGGCCGCGGGTCGCCACCAGCACGCCGGCGGTCGCTGCGACGACCCCGAGCAGCGCGGCCGCCACCAGCGCCGGGCGGATCCGACGGGCCGCGCGCGGCGGCGGGTCGGCCAGCAGGGCAGCCGTGGCCAGGGGTGGAGCCGCGGAGTCGGCGACCGCGGAGAGCATCGCTGCAGCCTCGGCCGCGGTCGGGCGCTGCGCGGGATCGCGGCGCATCATCGCCGACAGCACGTCGGTGAGCGGTCCGGCGTTGCGCGGCGGCGCGTAGTTGCCCTCGGCCGCGGCGCGCAGCACCCTGAACGGGTTGACCTCGCCCTCCCCGTCGACGGCGTGGGGCGGCCTGCCCTCGACGGCTGCGTAGAGCGTGGCGCCCAGGCTGAACACGTCGGACGCGGGGGTGGCGTCCGAGCCGTTCGCCACCTCGGGGGCGAGGTAGCTGAGCGTGCCGACCAGCACGCCGGTCTGGGTGAGGCGAGTGTCGCCGATGACGACCGAGATGCCGAAGTCGGCCAGCTTGACCACTCCGGAATCGCCCACCAGCACGTTCGCCGGTTTGACGTCGCGGTGGACCATGCCGGTGGCGTGCGCGGCAGCCAGCGCCTCGGCGACGGCCACGCCGCAGCGGGCGGCAGCCCGCGGCTCCAGCGGGCCGTCCGCCTTGACCAGGTCGTCCAGGCTGCGGCTGGGCAGGTACTCCATGACGAGCCAGCGGTCGCCGGAGTCCTCGACGACGTCGAAGACGGTGACGGCGTGGGGGTGGTGCAGCCGCGCAGCGGCGCGGGCCTCGCGGGCGACCCGGTCGCGGACGCCGGCGGCGTCGGCCTCGTCGAGCCGGTCCACCCGGACCTGCTTGAGGGCCACGACCCGGTCGAGCAGGTTGTCGGTGGCCCGCCAGACCACGCCCATCCCGCCCGCGCCGACCCGCTCCTGCAGCGTGTACCGGCCGACCAGCTCGTCGCCTTCGCGCAGCCCCGCCATCAGCGTCCGACCCCCCAGTCAGCGTGAACGGCGAGCATAGATGCCGCTCGATCAACAGGGCCGCTGGGATCGCTTCGGCAACCCAGGTCGGGTTAGCCTCGGCGGATGCAGGGAGCCATCGACGTGTCGCGATGCTCGATCGCCCGCGCGACCGAGGTCCTCGGCGACCGCTGGTCGGTGCTCATCCTGCGCGACCTCTTCAACGGCATCCGCCGGTTCGACGAGCTCGCCGGCCATCTCGGCGTCGCCCGCAACGTGCTCACCCGCCGCCTCGCCGACCTCGTCGATGCCGGCGTCGTCGTCCGCGCGCCCTACCGCGAGCCGGGCCGGCGCGAGCGGCACGAGTACCGGCTCACGGCGGCCGGGCGCGACCTGCGACCGGTCCTGCTCGCCCTCGTGGCGTGGGGCGACGTGCACCGACCCGATCCACAGGGCCCGCCGCTGCGGTTCGAGCACGACGGTTGCGGCGGCCACGTCGGCCTGGAGATGCGCTGCTCCCACGGCCACGTCGTGGCCCCGCGCGAGCTGCTGTCCATCCCGCTGCCCTGACCTCGTCGGGATCGTCGAAGTATCGCGACCGCGTCGGCGCGCGACACTAGGTTCGCCCGGTGCGGACGATCTTGCTCGGTGTCGTGATGGCGTGCCTGATCACGGCCTGCGGCGCTCCAGCGGCGCCATCGCCGGCGCCGACGCCGGCTCCGACGACCAGCGCGGCACCGCCGGCCATCGGCCCTGCCGACATCCCCGATCTCCAGGCCCGGTGGTGGACGTGGGCGGCGTCGAGCCCGACGCCGACCAACCCGGTCAGCGACACCACCGGTGCGCACTGCGCCGAGCACCAGCCGGCCGATCTCTGGTTGGTGGCCGGGTCGTTCGGTGAGGTGGTCAGCCGGCGCTGCACCGTGCCCTCCGGGGTGCCGCTGGCGGGTCCGGTGGTCAACCTCGTCTCGGACGGGGCCGGGTGCGCCGCATTCATGGGACCGGCCACCGGCCAGGTGCTCCTGGACGGCGAGCGCCAGGCCGTCGCGCGGCTCGAGCCGGCCCCGATCACCTTCGACGCCGTCGCGGGGAACCCGGTCATAGACGGGTCCGGCCGGTTCAGGGGGACCGCGTGCGGGTTGTGGTTCGCCGTGGCGCCGCTGACCTCCGGCGCGCACACGTTGAAGATCACCGGCAGCAGCGGGACGTTCGCGTTGGACGTCACGGTCGAGCTGACGGTGGCCGCTCGACCCTAGGAGGGGGCGGGCCGCTTGTCGGTGCGCAACGGATGCCCGGCAGGCACCTCGACCAGCACGATCCGGGTCCCGTCCGGGTCGGCGATCCACATCTCGTGCAGCCCCCACGGCTCCAGCTGCGGGCCGCGCACGACGTGCTCGGCGAGTTGTTCGTGGGCCGTTGCGATGTCGCGCACCTGCAGCCACAGCGCGCACCGGCGAGGGCGGGCCGGGTTCCGCGGCGTGCCCGGAGACCTCCAGCTGGCCGTTGCCCAGGAAGAACACGGTGCCGCCGGGGAACTCGCGGGCGATCGCGAGGCCCAGCACGTCGCGGTAGAAGGCGACACTGCGCTCGGGATCGGCGGGCCGCAGCAGGACGCGGCTGGCGAGGATCTCCATCAGGTGCTCATCCGCACGGCGCCGAGCGGGGCCGGCTCGTCGGCGTCGATGCGCAGCGCGGTCATGATCCGCGCCAGGCCCAGGTAGGTGCCGGCCACCATCGAGACCTCCACGATCTCCCGCGTGCCCAGGTGCGCCGCGAGTGCCGCGTAGCGGTCGTCGGGCACCTCGCCGTCGCGCACCATGTCGGCGACGAACTCCAGCACCGCCCGCTGCTCGGACGTGAACGGCGTCAGATCGCCCCGGTCCAGCGCGGCGATCTGCTCGTCGGTGGCGCCGCACGCCTGCGCGGCGGCCACGTGCTGATCCCACTCGTAGCGGGCGGCCAGCCGGCCCACCTGCAGGATCGTCAGCTCGCGCAGCAGCGGGTCGAGGGCCAGGTCGGTGAGCAGCGTGCCGCCGAACCGCAGCCACGGCACGAACGCCGACTCGGCGTTGGCGAGCAGGGTGAACACGTGCAGGTCGGGCAGCCCGCCCAGCGCCTTCGCCGTGGCGGGCGGGGCGGTGGCGGGATCGACATAGGGAACGCGTGCCATGCGCCGATGATCTCAGGATTGCGCCGGCTGTTGCGTTGATCAAGGGCAAAAGGTCGCGAGTTGATCTCCATGAACGACCTTTTGCCCTTGATCAACGCCACTCAGGCCGGGTGTGCCGTCGCGTGCGATGCGACGATCTCCGCGAGCTGACCCGGCACCTCGTCGGGGATCCAGTGGCTCACCCCGGCCAGCTCGATGAACTCGTACGGCCCGGTGACCTCGGCCTGCGCGTGCACGGTGCTCTGCCGGGTCAGCGCGGCGTCGCGGTCGCTCCACACGAACCGGGTCGGCACCGTCACCTTCGGGTCGAACGAGGGCGGCGCGACGAACATCGCGCGGTACCAGTTGAGCGCCGCGGTGACCCGGCCCGGATCGGCGAACGCCGCCGCGTCGCGCGCGGCCGCCTCGCGGGACAGCCCCATCCGGCGGAGCGCACCGCGCAGCCGCTCCCCCGAACCCAGCATGCGCTCGGGCAGCCACGGGAGCTGGAACACGTACATGTACCAGGACGCGAACCCCTGCCGGCTGGTCAGCAGCGAGCGCAGGAACGCCTTCGGCGGCGCCACGCTCACCGCGGTGAGGGTCGCGATCCGCTCGGGATGCCGGGCCGCGAGCGCCCACGCGACGGCCGCGCCCCAGTCGTGGCCGACCAGGTGCACGCGCGCGTCCGACCCGACCGCGTCGTCGATGACGGCGACGGCGTCGGCGACCAGCTCCGACAGCACGTAGTCGCGGCGGCGCGGCGGCCGCGCGCCCGGCGAGTAGCCGCGCTGGTCGGGCGCGATGCAGAAGAACCCGGCGTCGGCCAGCAGCGTGGCCACGGCCGTCCACGACTCCGCGGACTGCGGGAAACCGTGCAGGAGCAGGACCGGAACGCCCTCCCGGGAGCCCCACGTGTGGACGTCGAACCGGAGTTTCCCGCGCGTGGCGGTCAGCGTTGCCTTCGACACAGAATCATCATGGACCCCGCTCCACTTGTGTTCTTCCGCCGGTCTTCGCTTGGGTGGGTGGCGTGACGCCCGCCCCGAGCCCAGTGCCGAGCCCTCCCCCACACCCCTTCGACATGGAACGATGCGGTGCGCTGTCGTGGGTTTCGGGAGGAGAACGGTGACGGGTCAGGCGTTCGAACGGGTCGCGATCGTCAACCGCGGGGAGCCGGCGATGCGGCTCATCAACGCGGTGCGCGAGTGGAACGCGGAGGGCCGACGGCCACTGCGCACGATCGCGGTGCACACCGCCGTCGACCGGCACTCGATGTTCGTCCGCGAGGCCGACGAGGCGGTGTTGATCGGACCGGTCGATCCCGACCAGGCGTTCGGCGCGAGCCCGTACCTCGACTACGCGGAGCTGGCGCGCGCCCTGCGCGAGTGCGACGCGGACGCGGTGTGGCCGGGCTGGGGCTTCGTGTCGGAGAAGTCCGACTTCGCGCGCATGTGCCGCCAGCTGGGCATCGTGTTCATCGGCCCGACGCCGGAGGTCATGGAACGGCTCGGGGACAAGATCGCCTCGAAGAAGCTGGCCGAGGAGGTCGGCGTCCCGATGGCGGCCTGGAGCAACGGGCCCGTCGCCGACGTCGCGGCGGCCCGGGTGCACGCCGACCGGATCGGCTACCCGCTGATGGTGAAGGCCACCGCGGGCGGTGGCGGGCGCGGCATCCGCAAGGTCACCGTCGCGTCCGACCTGGAGGAGTCGTTCACCCGCGCGGCGTCGGAGGGCGCCAAGACCGCCGGCGACGCCACCGTGTTCATGGAGCGGGCGATCTCCGGCGGGCGACACGTCGAGGTGCAGGTCGTCGCCGACACCGCCGGTGACGTGTGGACCCTCGGCATCCGCGACTGCTCGGTGCAGCGGCGCAACCAGAAGGTGCTGGAGGAGTCCGCGTCCACCGCGCTGGACGCGGAGCAGGAGGAGCTGCTGCGCAGCTCCGCGGCCGCGCTGGCGAAGGCCGCGGGCTACGTCAACGCCGGCACCGTTGAGTTCCTGTACGAGCCGAAGGAGCGGCTGCTGTCGTTCCTGGAGGTCAACACCCGGCTGCAGGTGGAGCACTGCGTCACCGAGGCCACCACCGGCGCCGACATCGTCAAGCTGCAGCTGCACATCGCCTCCGGCGGGCGGCTGACCGACTTCGGCGCGCAGCCGCTCGCGCGCGGCCACGCCATCGAGGCGCGGCTCACCGCTGAGGACCCCGAGCAGGGCTTCGCCCCCGCCCCCGGCCGCATCGAGCACCTGGCGCTCCCGTCCGGCCCGGGTATCCGGGTCGACACGGGCGTGGCGTCCGGCGACACCATCCCGCCGCAGTTCGACTCGATGATCGCCAAGATCATCGCCTGGGGCCGGGACCGCGGCGAGGCACGGGCCCGGCTGTCGCGCGCGCTGCGCCAGACCGCCGCGGTGATCGAGGGCGGCACCACCAACAAGTCGTTCCTGCTCGACATCCTCGACCGGCCGGAGGTCCGCACCGGCGAGCTGGACACCACCTGGCTCGACACCATGATGGCCGACGGGTACACCCCGCCCCGCCGGCTCGACGTGGCGTTGCTCGCCAGCGCCATCGAGGCCCAGGACGCGCACGTCGCCCGCCAGCGGGAGCGTCTGTTCGCCTCCGCCGAGCGCGGCCGGCCCGAGGTCGGCCACGAGACCTGGCACCAGGTGGACGTCCGCGCGGGCGGGCAGTCCTACCGGATGCGCGTCGCGCAGAGCCGCAGCGACCGCTACCACGTCGAGATCGTCGACAGCGCCGGCGCCGCGCCCGCAGCTGTCGATGTCGACGTCGAGCGCACCGGACGGTTCGAGCGCAAGCTCGTCGTCGGGGGCGAGACGTTCGCGGTGCTGTCGGTGCCGCAGGGCAGCGACTACCTCGTCGAGGTCGACGGTGCCGTGCACCGCATCTCCGGCGGTGAGGCCGGGATGGTGCGCGCGCCCGCCCCGGCGATGGTCGTGTCGATCCCGGTGGCCGAGGGCGACACCGTCGAAGCCGGCGACGTCGTGGCCGTCGTGGAGTCGATGAAGCTGGAGACGGCGCTGCGCGCGCCCGTCGCCGGACGGGTGCGGGAGATCCTCGTCGCAGCCAACACGCAGGTCGAGGGCGGCACCAAGCTGGTCCGCCTCGAACCCGACGCCGACGGCGAGGTCGCCGGCGGCGAGCGGGTGGACGTCGCGGCGCTGTCGGCGCCGCGCGGACGGACCCGGCGCGACTCGGCCCGCTCGGCCGCCGACTCCCTCACCTCGCTGCGGCACCTGGTGCTCGGTTTCGACGTCGACGAGCGCGACGCGCGCCCGTTGCTGGCGACGCTGACCGCGGCCAGGGAGCACCTGGCCCCGGACGACTCCCGCGTGCTCGCCGGCGAGACGGCGATCTTCGAGATCTTCGCCGACCTGTGCTCGCTGTCGCGCAACCGGCGCGGACCCGAGGACGAGAGCGAGCAGATCGACCCGGGCGGCGAGGAGGCCCGCAACCCGCAGGAGTACCTGTACGCGTACCTGCGGTCCCGCGACGCGGAGGCCGAGGGCCTGCCCGAGTCGTTCCGGGCGAAGCTGCGCCGGGCGCTCGCGCACTACGGCGTCGCCGATCTCGAGCCGACCTCGGACGCCGCATCGAGCGCGCTGGAGACGGCGCTGTACCGGATGTTCCTCGCCCACCGCCGCGCCACCGCGCACGTGCCGGTGCTGCTGGACCTGCTGCAGTGGCGGCTCGCGCACCCCGACTCGCTCCCGAGCGCATCGCGCGACCGCTACCAGCGCGTGCTCGAACGGCTGGTGACGGCCACCCAGCTGCGCCACCCCGTCGTCGGTGGCATGGCCCGGCGGGTGCGCCACGTCTGCTTCGGCGCGCCGCTGATCGCCGCCGAACGGGCCCGCGGGCAGCGCGAGGTGCGCGCCCTGCTGGACCGGCTGTCCACCGAGCCTGCGGAGCGGGCCCAGCAGATCGAGCGGATCGTGTCGGCCGGGGAGCCCATCCTCGGGGTGTTCGGCGCGGAGCACCACGCCGCGATGGTGGAGGTGATGACGCGGCGCTACTACCGGGTCCAGGAGCTGCGTGACCTCGAGGTGACCGACCGCGGCGGGCGACCGCTGCTCACCGCGCACTGCACCCATGACGGGCACGAGGTGACGGTCCTCGCCACCACTGCGCACACCGCGGCGGACGCACCCTCGTGGGGTGAGCCGATGGCCGTGCAGATGGACCTGCGCCGGATCATCGCCGCCCTGCCGGCCGGCGAGCGGGTCTGGCTCGATCTCTACATCATCGCCGGGGAGGCGCCCGACGCCGACCCCGAACGCTCGGCCGACAAGATCAAGATGATGCTCGGGCGGCTGCCCGACAAGCTGCAGCGGGTGGCCGTGGCCGTGCGCCGGCCCGGCGGCGACGAGCGCTCCGCCTGGTTCACGTTCGTCCCCGGCGACGATCGCCGGCCGGTGGAGAACCGCACCCTGCGCGGCCTGCACCCGATGGTCGCCGACCGGCTCGGACTGTGGCGGTTGGAGGGCTTCGAGCTCACCAGGCTGCCGTCGCCGATCGACGTGCACCTGTTCCGCGCCGTGGGCCGCGACGTGCCGGAGGACGTGCGGCTCATCGTGCTCTCCGACGTGCGGGAGCTGACGATCCAGCGCGGCGACGACGGGCGCATCCGGGCACTGCCGCAGCTCGAGCACGTGCTCGACTCCTGCCTGGACGCGCTGCGCTCCGCCCGTACGGCAGAGCAGGCCGCCGGCCGGGGAGCCGCCCGGCTCGACTGGAACCGGGTGCTCCTCTACGTCTGGCCGGTGGTGGACGCGCCGCTGGACGAGCTCGACGCGGTGGTGCGGGTACTCGCACCGCGCACGGAGAACCTGGGGCTGGAGCAGGTGCTCGTCCAGTTCCGGACCCGGCTGTCCCCCGAGGCGGAGCCCGCGGAGTACCTGCTGCGGATGTCGCGCCCGCCGGGTGCCGGGCTCACGGTGCGGGTCACCGAGCCGCCGACCACGCCGTTGGCCCAGCTCGACTCGTACCACCAGAAGGTGATCCGGGCGCAGCGCCGTGGCGCCGTGTACCCCTTCGAGCTGGTGCCGATGCTGGTGCGCAACCCGGACCGGAGCGGCGCGGCCGGCTCGTTCACCGAGTACGACCTGGACGAGACCGGCGCCGCCGTGCCCGTCTCCAGGGCGCCCGGCGGCAACACCGCCAACCTCGTCATGGGTGTGGTCACCACGCCGACGGAGCGCTACCCCGAGGGCATGACGCGGGTGGCGCTGATCGGCGACCCGACGAAGGCGCTGGGCGCGCTGGCCGGGCCGGAGTGCGAGCGGGTGTGCGCCGCGATCGACCTGGCGCGCAAGCTCGACGCCCCGCTGGAGTGGTTCGCCGTCTCGGCCGGCGCGAAGATCGCCATGGACTCCGGCACGGAGAACATGGACTGGATCTCCCGCGCGCTGCGCTCGATCATCGAGTTCACCCAGGACGGCGGCGAGATCAACGTGGTCGTCACCGGCATCAACGTCGGCGCGCAGCCGTACTGGAACGCCGAGGCGACGATGCTGATGCACACCAAGGGCATCCTCGTGATGACGCCGGACAGCGCGATGGTGCTCACCGGCAAGCAGTCGCTGGACTACTCGGGCGGGGTCTCGGCCGAGGACAACTTCGGCATCGGCGGCTACGACCGGATCATGGGCCCCAACGGGCAGGCGCAGTACTGGGCACCGGACCTCTCCGCGGCCATGGACGTGCTGCTCACCCACTACGCACACACCTACAAGGCACCGGGCGAGCGGTTCCCGCGGCCGGCGCCGACGACCGACCCCGTCGACCGCGACATCTCCCCGTCGCCGCACTCGGGCGCGGGCACCGACTTCACCACGGTCGGGCAGGTGTTCCGCGAGAACCCGGGCCGCAAGAAGCCGTTCGACATCCGGTCGGTGCTCGCCGCGGTCTCCGACGCCGATCACCCGACGCTGGAGCGCTGGGTCGACATGATCGACGCCGAGAGCACGGTGGTGCTCGACGCGCACCTGGGCGGGCAGCCGGTGTCCCTGATCGGCATCGAGTCGCGGCCGCTGCCGCGACGCGGGCGGCTGCCCGTCGACGGGCCGACCACGTTCACCGCCGGCACGCTGTTCCCCAAGTCGTCGAAGAAGACGGCGCGGGCGATCAACGCGGCCAGCGGGAACCGGCCGCTGGTGATCCTCGCGAACCTCTCCGGGTTCGACGGGTCGCCGGAGTCGCTGCGCCAGCTGCAGCTGGAGTACGGGGCCGAGATCGGCCGCGCGGTCGTCAACTTCGACGGGCCCATCGTGTTCTGCGTGGTGTCGCGCTACCACGGCGGCGCGTTCGTGGTGTTCTCCGGAACCCTCAACGACAACATGGAGATCGCTGCCGTCGAGGGCTCCTACGCGTCGGTGCTGGGCGGTGCGCCCGCCGCGGCCGTCGTGTTCGCGGGTGAGGTGAACAAGCGCACCGCGGCCGATCCGCGGGTGGCCGACCTGGAGCAGCGCATCGCCGATGCCCGACGCACCGGCAACGACACCGAGGCGTCGGCGCTCACTGCGGAGCTGGCGACGGTGCGTCCGGGGGTGCGGTCGGAGAAGCTCGGGCAGGTCGCCGACGAGTTCGACACCAAGCACTCGATCCAGCGGGCCCAGGAGGTCGGCTCGGTGGACGAGATCGTGGCGCCGGAGCGGCTGCGGCCCTACCTCATCGACGCGGTGCGGCGCGGGATGGAGAAGGCCGCGGAAGCGGAGTAGCGCGTTCGGCACATGGTCACACCTGCGATATGACGGTCAGAGCCGCCATTAATCGACTTTATGGCTACTCTGACCGTCAGAAGCGGAGGCGTGGGACGTGGCTGGGTACGACGTGGAGCGGCACGCCCGCGCCATCGGCGAGCATCTGCACGGCTGGCGCATGGTGCTGGGCCTGACCGCCGAACAGGTGTCCGAACGCGCCGGAATCACCCGCGACACTCTCCGTCGGATCGAGAACGGGAACCCGAAGGTCGGCTTCGACGCCGTTCTCCGCGTCGCGCGCGCACTCGGCGTCCTCGACGACCTGGCGGATTCGGTCGACCCGCTGCGCAGCGAACTCGGACGCGCGCGAGCTGAGCTCCTGAACCGGAAGCGCGCTCGATGACCGACGTCGAGGTGCACATCGGGGATCGCGGGAACACCGTCCTCGCCGGGATCGCCCACTTCACCCGCCAGCGCGGGCGAGTGACGACGACGTTCACCTATGCGCCTCGGGCCTGTCCTGTAAGCCCGGGGCCGCGGGCTTCGTGATCGAGGTCGTCTCGGGCAAGGCGCCGGCACGAGCCGTTGTACTGGACGTACCCGGTCGTGCCGGCAACGCCGCCCGGGACGATCTCGGCGCGAAGAGCGTGGTCCTGGGCTTACAGGACAGGCCCTAGCTACCTCGCCCAGCCGAAGACCATCGGTGTGGACCCACAGCTCCAGTTGGTCAGCGGATCCCAGTACCGGCCACACCTGCTCGGCTCCTTCGCCGACGCCGCGCCGGACCGGTGGGGCCGCAACCTCGTCACCAAGCGCGAGCGGGAGCTGGCACGAGAGCAGCACCGACGGCCGCGGAACCTCGACGACGTGGACTTCTTGTTGGGAGTCAGCGACACCACCCGCCAAGGCGCGCTGCGGTTCCGCCTGCCGGGAACCGCGGAGTTCCTCGGTGCGCACACAACCATCCCCCGCACCATCGCGCTGCCCGCTCTCCTGCGCGCCAGCGACGAGGCCGACGCCGACGTGGAGGGCACCGCGGCACTCAAGACGCTCCTCGACGCCGGCACCGGGTCCCTGGGGGGCGCCCGCCCGAAGGCCGCGGTACTGCTCGAGGACGGCGCGCTCGGCCTGGCCAAGTTTCCGCACGCGGGAGACGACTGGGACGTGATGGCGTGGGAGGCGACGGCACTGGACATGGCGGCCGCCGTCGGCATAGCCACACCGGAGCATCGGCT
Organism: uncultured Actinomycetota bacterium; assembly: GCA_963727745.1. Classification (GTDB taxonomy): domain Bacteria; phylum Actinomycetota; class Actinomycetes; order Mycobacteriales; family Pseudonocardiaceae; genus Pseudonocardia. The sequence continues at coordinate 1,026,907 of CAVSHL010000011.1, read as the reverse complement.
CGTGCCGGTCGGTGATCGGAACGTCCTGCTGCTGCGGCGGTTCGACCGCTCCACCACCGGCGACCGCATCGGTTACATCAGCGCGATGACCGTGCTGGGCGCTGTCGACGGCGACCAGGCCGACTACGCCGACCTCGCCATCCAACTCGCCGACGTCTCGGCGAGCCTTCGATCCGATCGCCGCGATCTGTTCGCCAGGGTCGCGCTGAGCGTGGCGATCGGCAACACCGACGACCACCTTCGGAACCACGGGTTCCTCATGGCCAGGGGCGGCTGGCGGTTCAGCCCTGTGTTCGACATCAATCCCAACCCGGATCCCGGGGCCACCCGGCGAACCTCCATCGCAGGCGCGGTGTCGGTGGACGACGAGGTCGAAGGGCTCCTCGCCCTCGCCGACGAATGCGGCTTGACGGCGATCGATGCTCGGGAGCGCTTCGCGGCGACCGCCGCAGCGGTTGGCGGCTGGCGGACCGTGGCGCGCCGCTACAAGATCCCCGAGCGCGAGCAGGCGATGATGGCCGAGTCCATCGAGCCCCGTCTCGACGCCCTGCGGCGCGAGGCCGCCATCGTGCCGTTCACCCCTCCCGCCGCCCAGCCAGGTTCGCGACACGACGAACGGGGCCGCTTCGCCGCGCGACCCCGGCCGTCGGAGTAGCCGGTGAGTCAGCGCGCGCAGGCGCCCTTCGCCGACAGCGCCTGGTCGCTCAGGGCCCGAGGGTCTGCATCACGAGGCGGAGCAAGCGGTCCAGCTCGCGGGTCTCGGCTAGGGTCAGGCCCAATGCCTCCGGCTCGTTGAAGGCACGGACCCCCGGCCATGCCGCGGCGAGCGCGGCGTGGCCGGCCTCGGTGATCGTGATGGCCGTCCGGCGCCCGCGACCGCCAGGCCCGTCGCGCTGGACGAGCCCACGGGCCAGCAGTGCCTCGATCAGCTCACCCATGCTCTGCGGCCGCAGGAAGGTCGCGCGGGCCAGCTCAGCCTGGGTGGGATTGCCACCATCGGCCAGCTGGGCGAGCACGCCGAACTGGGTCGGGGTGAGCCCGACCCGGCCGAACACCTCGTAGAAGCCGCGCGCCACCGGGTGATACGCCTGCACCATGGTCCAGGCCGGCAACAGCTCTTCGGGCTCCTCTGCCATGCCGAGCATTATCAGGTACCTTCTTTTGTATCAGGCACCTGATAAAGGAGGATGTTCGATGCGCGTCATCGTCATCGGGGCCGGAATCGGCGGGTTGACCCTCGCCCAGGCCCTGCATCGCGCCGGGATCGACGTCTCCGTCCACGACCGGGATCCCGAGGCCGCCGCCACCGGTGGTTATCGTCTGCACCTCGACTCGAGGGCATGTGCGGCGTTGCGCCGCCACCTGTCCCCCGCCCACTACCAGGCACTGCTCGCGAGTTCGACCGGCCCGGCGGCCGACGCCCGGTTCGCGCTCGCCGACCACCGGCTGCGGCTGCTCGCGAGCGAGCCCCGGGAGGCGGGCGCCGAGAGCCTGCTCGTCGGGCGGATCCCGCTGCGCGTCCTGCTGACCCACGGCATCGGCGACGCGTCCGGTTCGGCAGCGAGTACGTCGGCCACGAGCGCCGGCGCGACGGCACCGTCAGTGCGCACTTCGCCGACGGCACCACCGACTCCGGTGACGTGCTCGTCGGCGCCGACGGCGTGGGTTCGCGGGTGGCCACCCTGCTCGCCGGTCGGCCGACGTCCGCACCGATCGGGATCGCCGGGATCGCCGGTCGCACCCCGCTCACCCCCGCCACCCGCGCGCTCGTGCCCGCGCTGCTGCAGGAGGGAGCGGCGCTCGCGTTCGGGCCGGTCGGCGCCAGCGTGTTCCTCACGCTGCACGACCTCGACGGCGGCCGCCGCGCCGCCGTCGACCCGGCGACCTGCACCGAGGTGGCGCCGCAGCTCGAGGAGCCCGCCCTGATCTGGGGCTACAACGCGGCCGCGAGCCGGTTGCCGGCCGACCGCGACGGAGCCGATCTCGTCGGGGCCGTCGGCGCGCTCCTGAGGAGCTGGGATCCCCGGCTGCGGGCCCTGGTGGCCGCCGCCGATCCGGCCACCGTGGCGGCGTTCCGCTTCCACACCTGCGATCCCGACGGTCCGCTCTTCCCGTGGCCGGCCGGGCCGGTGACCGCACTCGGCGACGCCGTACACGCCATGCCGCCCACCGGCGGGCGCGCCGCTGCCACCGCGATCTGCGACGCCGACGTGCTCGCCGGCCGCCTCGCCGACGTCGCGGCCGGGCACACCACCATCGCGCTCGCCGTGCACGACTACCAGCACGAGGTGACCGGCTACGCGGCCGACGCCGTGCGGGTCTCGCTCGCGCCGCTGCGCATCCAGCGGTTGCTCAGCCACCCCGTTGCGGATCGGGTGGCGCGAGCCGTCACACCGTTGCTCGCGCTAGCGCGCGCAGGCACCCTTGGACGACAACACCCTGGCCACAGCGCGGTCGTTGGCGGCGGCGTCGAGCGTGCCGCCGGTGAGCGCGGTCTCCAACGCCGTGAGGACGGGCTCCACGTCCCCGCCCGCTGACCACAGCGCCTGGTCGGCCCCGGCCGCCAACGCCGTCGTGACGGCCTTGGGCAGGCTGAACCGATCGGTGATCGCCTTCATGGCGCCGAGGTCGTCGGTGACCACGAGCCCGTCGAAACGGTAGTCGCCGCGCAGCAACGCGTACGCGGCGGGCGTCAGCGAGGTGGGCAGGCCGTCGGTGAGGCCGGGCACGTCGAGGTGGCCGACCATGACCTGGTCCCCGGCCTGCGGCAGCGTCTCGTACGGGCGCAGGTCGGCGGTGCGCAGCTGCGCGAGCGGCGGGGTGGAGACCTCGCCCTCGTGCGAGTCGCCTGAGCTGTGGCCGTGGCCGGGGAAGTGCTTGAACACCGGCGTGATGCCGGCGGAGCGCAGGCCCTCGGCGAACGCGGCGGCGTAGGTGGCCACCACCGCCGGGTCGTTGGAGAACGAGCGGTCGCCGATGACCGAGTTCGCCGGCTGGTTGCTGACGTCGGCGTCGGGCGCGTAGTCGACGGTGACGCCGCGGGCGGCGAGCTGCTTGCCGCGCTTCTCCGCCAGTGCCCGGACCGCCTCCGGGGTCTGCTTCGCCATCGCGCGGGCGCTGGGCAGCGGCCCGTCGAGGGCGTCGATGCGCTGGACGCGCCCGCCCTCGTCGTCGACGGCGACCGAGAGCGGCACCCGCGACACCGCCTGCACCGAGCGCAGCGCCTGGTTCTTCAACAGCGCCGTCGCGTTGCCGCCGAGGAAGATGCCGCCGACCTGGGACGCTTTCACGGTCTCGACGGTGCCGGCGACATCGCCTGCGTCCACGCCGACGACGAGCCGCTGCGCGAGCTTCGCCCGCGGTGACATCGCGGCGACGACGTCGGTGCAGGACGGGGCGGCGGGCGCAGGCGGGGCGGCGGCCGGTGCGATGGGGGCGGGGGCCGCCGGGGTGGCGGCCAGCGCCGGCAGCGTGACCAGCACCGACAGGGCCGCACCCGTGGCGAGGGCGGCGAGGCAGCGGTGCGCGACGGCAGAACCCATTGCGGACATCATCCCCGCCGGGCGGTGCGCCGTTCGAGACACCCCGCGGGGCGCGACGGCGGGCATGGGCCGAGGAGGTTCGTTGATCAAGGGCAAATGGTTGCTCGCAGAGATCAACTAACGACCTTTTGCCCCTTGATCAACACCACCCGGCAACCCTCACCCGAGCAGCGGCGGGACCTCCTCACCCGGGTGCACCGGCCCGGGCGGTGTGCCCTCGCCGAACGGGCGGCCGCCGAGCTCCGCGCGGGAGTGCGGCTCCAGCCAGTTGCGCACGTCCGGGCCCAGCGGCACGACCCCGGACGGGTTGAGCGTCTTGTGGACGCCGTAGTAGTGCTGCTTGATCTGCGTGAAGTCGATGGTGTCGCCGAAGCCGGGGGTCTGGAACAGGTCGCGGGCGTACTCCCACAGCACCGGCATCTCGGTGAGCTTCTGCCGGTTGCACTTGAAGTGCCCGTGGTAGACGGCGTCGAAGCGCACGAGGGTGACCCACAGCCGCACGTCGGCCTCGGTGATCGTGTCGCCGACGAGGTAGCGCTGGTTCTCCAGCCGCGCGGAGAGCGCGTCGAGCTGCGCGAACAGGCGTGCGTAGGCCTCCTCGTACGCGGTCTGGGTGGCGGCGAACCCGCAGCGGTACACGCCGTTGTTGACCTCGGTGTAGACGGCCTTCATGACCTGGTCGATCTCGGTGCGCAGCGGCTCCGGGTAGAGATCGGGAGCGCCCTCGCGGTGGAACTCCTTCCACTGGGTGGAGAAGTCCAGGGTGAGCTGGTGGAACCCGTTGGTCGCGACCTTGCCGCTCTCGATCTCCACCATCGCGGGCACGGTGATGCCGGCGTCGAACTCCGGGTCGGCCGCCCGGTAGGCCTCGCCGAGCCACTCGATGCCCAGTACCGGGTCGCGGTTGTCCGGGTCGAGGTGGAAGCGCCAGCTGCGCTCGTCGTGCAGCGATCCCGCGATGCCCATGGAGATCGCGTCCTCCAGGCCGAGCAGCCGGCGCACGATCACCGAGCGGTTGGCCCACGGGCAGGCCCGTGCGACGACGAGCCGGTAGCGGCCCGCCTCCACCGGCCAGGCCGACGAACCGTCGGCGGTGATCCGTTCGTCCAGGGCAACAGGTGCGCGTTCGAACGCGCCGGTGGTGACCATGTTCGGAAAGTACCCCGGATCCTGCGAGGATCACGCGGTGAGCGCGCTCGCCGATCTCGTCCGGCCCGGCATGCGGATCGCCCTCGCCGACGGCACCGGATCGCCCCGCGCCCTGACCCCGGAGCTGACCGCGCTGGCCCGCCGGCACGGCGACCTGCGGTTGCTGACCGGGTGGTTGCCCGCCGCCGACCCGGGTCTCGACCCGGGCGCGTTCACCGACGCCCGCACGCTCATGCCGGGCTGGGGACTGCGCCGCCACGTCGACGCGGGCACGCTGCGGGTGCTGCCGGTGCGGATGTCCGCGGTGCCGGCGCTGCTTGCCGGGCCGCTGCGGCCCGACCTGCTCGTCGCCACGCTCGTCGAGCGGTCGGACGGGCTGCGGTTCGGCAGCGAGGTCGCGTGGATGCGCGGGTTGGTCGAGGCCGGGGTGCCGGTCGCCGCGGTCGTGTCGCGGACGGCCCCCTGCGCGGATGCCGGCGGCCCCCTGCCAGACGCCGCGATCACCGTGGTCGCCGAGACCGACGACGGTCCCGCCGAGGTGGCCACTCCGGCGCCGGGCCCGGTGGAGATCGCGATCGCCGCGCACGTGGCCGCACTGGTGCCCGCGGGCGCGCGCGTGCAGGTGGGCCCGGGCCGCCTCGGCTCCGCGGTGCTGGCGGCGCTGCAGGTGCCGGTGCGGGTGGACTCCGGGTTGCTCCCCGAGTCGGTCGTCGATCTCGACGAGCGCGGCCTGCTCCTCGCCGCGACGGCCACCTACCTCGTCGGCACCCGCCGGCTCTACGAGTGGGCGGACGGGAAGCCGCTGCTGGGTCCCGTCGAGATCGTGCACGACCCGTCGCGGCTGGCCGATCCGCTTCCCGCACCCCTGATCGCGGTGAACACGGCGCTGGAGATCGACGCGGACGGGCAGGTCAATGTCGAGGGCACGGCGACGTCGGTGATGGGCGGCATCGGCGGGCACCCCGACTACGCCATGGCCGGTTCCCGCTGCCCCGGTGGGCTGTCGGTGGTTGCACTGGCGGCCGCGCACGGCGGGCGCCCGACGCTCGTGGAGCGGCTGTCCCGGCCGGTCACCACGGCCGGCCACGACGTGGACGTGGTGGTCACCGAACACGGGGTGGCCGACCTGCGCGGCTGCGACCGCGCGGAACGGACGCGCGCCCTGCGGACACTGTGGGGTGGGTGAGCGGGCTCAGACCCGCAGTTCAGACTCTCTGGGCGCGCGGCCCGTCCGAACGGGCAGGTGGCTGCGCGTCCTCTCCGGCCCGGTCCTTGGTGCCGAACACCCAGTACCGCATGACGAGGAACCGGCACGTGCCGCCGAGCAGGCTCGCCACGGCCACGCAGGTGGCCTCCAGGGTGGGGCTGGGGCCGTCGACCAGCGCGGCCAGGATCAGGAGCACCGTGGAGCTGTAGAACGCGTAGAACAGCACCGTGCCGCCGCTCTGCACGTAGTTGCGCCAGTGGCTCGCCGCAGCGCCACCGAAGGTGAACCGGCGGTTGGCCTCCGTGGAGGCGATGGTGGAGAGCACCAGCGCCACCAGGTTGGCCGGCACCGCCTCGATCCAGGTGCGCAGCACGAGGTAGATCAGCGCGTTCACCCCGGTACCCAGCCCACCGACGATCGCGTACCGGGCCACCTGCACGACCAGCGGATGACGGGCCGAGAACGGGACCGCGGATGGTGACACCATCGTGTGGACCACGCCCTCTCCCTACCGCGACCGTCGGACTCTGTTGTCCCACGACGGCCCGTGCCCGCGCTGTCAGCTGTATGTGCCAACGCTGTGCGCGGCGGGTGATTCCGCCCGCGGCTGTCGGGATCATCGTAGCCGGGGCGCATCCGGGCAGCTCAGATCGTGAAGAAGACGGTCTCCCCCTCGCCCTGCAGCCGGATGTCGAAGCGGAACACGCCAGGCTGCTCCGCGACGGCCACGAGGGTGTGCCGGCGGGTGTCCGGCACGGTCTGCAGCGCCGGGTCGGTGGCGTTGGCCGCCACCTCGTCGGAGAAGTAGATGCGGGTCGTCAGCCGGTCGAGCAGGCCCCTGGCCAGCACCGATACGTCGATGTGCGGCGCCTGACCGTCCCCGATCGCCCCTGGCCTGACGGTGTTGATCCGGTAGCTGCCGTCGGCTTCGGTCAGTGCGCGGCCGAACCCGCCGAACCCGCTGCCGGTCGCGCCCCGCGGGTCGTCGGGGTGGTCGAAGCGGCCGTCGGCGTCGGCCTGCCAGGTCTCGATGATGCCGTCCGGGACGGGAGCGCCGTCGCCGTCGGTGACCACGCCGTGGATCGTGATCGCGCCCGGCGCGTCGTCCGGGACGACCAGGTGCCCGCCGTCCCAGGTGAGCCCGATGGACAGGAAGGGCCCGACGGTCTGCGAGGGCGTGAGCCCCAGGATCTGATCAGACATGGGGCTCCTCGAACGGGGTCTGCTCGCGCCCGCGCAGCACGATGTCGAATCGGTAGGCCAGCGCCCAGTTGGGCTGGGTCGCATCGAGGTCGAAGGTCGACACCATGCGGTGCCGGGAGCCCTCGGGCGCCGAGTTGTAGATCGGGTCCTGGGCGAACAGCGGATCGTCCGGGAAGTACATCTGCGTCACGAGCCGCTGGGTGAACGCGCGGCCGAACAGCGAGAGGTGGATGTGCGCCGGGCGCCAGGCGTTGTGGTGGTTGCCCCACGGGTAGGCGCCGGGCTTGATCGTGGTGAACGAGTAGCGCCCCTGGGAGTCGGACAGGACCCGACCGCCGCCGGTGAAGTTCGGGTCCAGCGGCGCCGGCCAGTTGTCCTTGCGGTGCGCGTAGCGGCCCGCGGCGTTGGCCTGCCAGACCTCGACGAGCGTGTCGGGCACGGCCCGGCCGTCGGAGTCGAGGACCTGGCCGAAGACCACGATCCGCTGGCCGAGCGGCTCGCCGGAGTGCTGGGTCGTGAGGTCGTGGTCGGAGGGGCCGATCGGACCGGGCAGCAACGGCCCGGTGATCTCGGTGAGCCGGTTCGGCAGGATGATCGGGGCCTGCGCCGGCGCTCGCAGCAGGGTGCTGCGGTAGCCGGGCGACGCCAGGTCCGGGTGGGTTCCGGGAGGAACCGGCCGGTACGCGTGCAGTTCCTCGAGCGGGTTCGGGATGGTCACAGGATCACTCCGTGGGGAAGGCCGGTGTAGTTCTCCGCGAGAGTCGTCGCCGCGGCGCGGCTGCTCACCGTGTACGCCAGCTGCGACTGCTGCAGCCGCCGCTGGAACTCGTCGTGGTCGTCGAACATGTGCAGCATCGACGTCATCCACCACGAGAAGTGCTCTGCCCGCCACACCCTGGCCAGGCAGGTCGCCGAGTAGGCGGCGGCCGCGCGCTCGTCGCCGCGCAGCAGGTCGCGCAGCGCTCCGGCCAGCACGCTGACGTCGGCGATGGCGAGGTTCATCCCCTTCGCGCCGGTCGGGGGCACGATGTGCGCGGAGTCGCCGGCGAGGAACAACCGGCCGCGGCGCATCGGCTCGGCCACCATGCTGCGCATGCCGGTGACGCTCTTCTCCAGCACCGGGCCCTCCCGCAGGGAGAACCCGTCGGCGGCCAGCCGGGTGCCCAGCGCGTCCCAGACCTGCGCGTCCGACCAGCTCTCCGGGTCGGTGTCGGGCGGCACCTGCAGGTACAGCCGCGTGACCTCCGGGCTGCGCATCGAGTACAGCGCGAACCCGTCCGGGTGGTGGCTGTAGACGAGCTCGTGATGCGTGGGTGCGGCCTTGGCGAGGATCCCGAGCCACGCGAACGGGTAGGTGCGCTCGATCGTCCTCGGCGCCACGATCGGCCGGCTGATGCCGTGGAACCCGTCGCAACCGGCGACCGCGGCGCACGCCAGCTCGTGCCGGGTGCCGTCCGCATCGGTGAACCCGACGACGGGCGCGTCCCCGTCGATCCCGTCGATGGTGACGTCGGAGACGGAGAAGCGCAGGTCCGCGTTGTCGGCGAGACGAGCCGCGACGAGGTCCTTCACCACCTCTTGCTGCCCGTAGACGGTGATGCCGCGGCCGACGAGGTCGGCGAAGTCGATCCGGTGGTCGCGGCGCTCCCCGATCTCGCCGAAGCGCAGGGAGATGCCCTCGTGCGGCATGCCCTCGCGGTCGAGCCGCGCACCGAGCCCGACCTCGCGCAGCAGCTCGACCGTGGGGTGCTCCAGCACCCCGGCCCGCACGCGGTTCTCGATGTAGGCGCGGCTGCGCGTCTCGAGGACCACCGACTCGATGCCGTGGCGGGCGAGGAGGTGCGACAGCAGCAGGCCGGCCGGGCCGGCACCGATGACAGCGACCTGGGTGCGCATGGCACGTCAGGGTGGACGATCGGGGCAACGACCTCGACCGTCCTTCCGTTCAACGGAAGAATGGCACGCGATGAGGCCGTCCGTGACCGAACGAGCGCTGGCACTGCTGGCGTCGTTCCGCGCCGAGCACCCCGAGCTGACGCTCACCGAGCTCAGCCGGCGCAGCGGGCTGCCCCTCACCACCACCCACCGGCTGGCGAACGAGCTGGTGGCCGGCGGCGCGCTCGAGCGGGTCGACGGGCGCTACCGCATCGGGCTGTGGCTCTGGGAGGTCGCCTCGCTCGCACCACGCGGGCTCGGGCTGCGCGAGGCGGCGATGCCGTTCCTCGAGGACGTCTACGCGGCCACCCGCCAGAACGTGCAGCTCGCCGTACTCGCCATCGAAGCCGGCGCAGCCGAGGTCGTCTACCTGGAACGGCTCGCGCCGCGCAACGCCGTGAGCGTCGTGACGCGCGTAGGTGGCCGGCTGCCCGTGCACGCGACCGCGGTCGGCCGGGTGCTGCTCGCCAACAGCCCGCCCGAGCTGCAGGAATCCGTGCTGGGTCGGCCGCTGCAGCGGTTCACCACCGAGACCGAGACCGATCCCGACCACCTGCGCCACGAGCTCGCGCAGGTGCGCCGCACCGGCGTGGCCATCGCGGTCCAGCAGATCGAGCTGGTGTCGCTCTCGGTCGGGGCGCCCGTCCGCGGCCTGGGTGGGGAGGTGGTGGCGGCGATCTCGGTGGTCGCTCCCGTCGAGGGCGGCGCGCAGCCGTACGTGCCCGTCGTGGTGGCCGCCGCACGGGCCATCTCCCGGGCGGTGGCGCGCGCCGAACGGTCGTGAACCGTCCGCCTACGCGGTCTCCTCGCGGATCCAGTCGAGGTACGCGGGCAGTCCGTCGCTGATCGGCAGGACGATGAAGCAGGGCACGTCGTCGGCGTGCTCCTGCTCGGTGCGCCGCAGGATCTGGGGAACCAGCGACTCGCGAGTGTGCAGCGCCACCCGTGCCTGCGGGTCGTCGCAGATCTCCCCGTCCCACCGGTAGATCGCCCTGACCCCCTGGATGTTCTGGCCGCACGCGACCAGCCGGTCCTCGACCAGTCGGCGGGTGAACCCGACCAACCACTCGGGATCCTCGGCGGTGACCACGATCTCCACGCACTGCTCGGTCATCGACCGTCCTGTTCGATCAGCCCCTGCATCAGTCTCTCGACATCTTCCCGCGTGCGCGCGAGCACGCTCCACCCCGAGATGATCGGACCGTCGAACGACAGACCGACCCATCGGCCGGTTGCTGCCGCCCCGTGCTGGTGCAGGGAGAAGTACAGCGATCCCTTCGAACGGACTGCTTCCTCGGTCGCGGAGTACCAACCGATCAGGGCTTCGTTGTCGAAGACCCGCATCTCACCGGACCACAGGTAGCCGCCTTGCTCGAACGGGGTGCCTCGGGTGATCGCCTCGATCTCGATCAGATCGCCACGCTGGGCCATCCGCACCTCGTGCTGGTTCAGTACCTCGTCGCCCTTGTTCCAGGTCTGCCAGTTGGCCCACCAGTCCCCGGTCAGATCGATACGACGGGGAGACTCGTTGCCGACGAGTTCATCCAGACTGATGCCCAGTGCGCGGGCGAGCTCGGCTGCCACTCCGAGAGTCGGTTGATTGTTGCCGGACTCCCAGCGACCGATCTGACGCTTGTCGACACCGACCTTCGACGCAAGATCCTCTTGGCTGAGCCGCAGCTCAGCTCTGCGTCGCTTCAAGATCTGGTGCATCTCCACGTCGACACCTCCTACTGGGCCACCCAGGGCCACGCTACCGACCATCACCACTAGACATTTCTGTCGTTGATATAGGACATAGATGTCCACAAGACTAAGACGTCCAACGACGTGACATAAATGTCTCATGGGGGGCCTGACCCGGATGAACCAGTTCGCCGCAGCTCTATCCAGAAGCCCCGAAACGGTGCGTCGGCTCTTGGACCGGCACGTCCCCGATGACCACGGCAGATGCCGGGGCTGTCCGAAGGCTGGCACTGGTATCCCGGGCGAGCGGTGGCCATGCGCATTGCGGTTCCACGCAGCTGCGGCGGAGCAGATGATGGGAGGCGGACTGCCGCCGGACAACATCATCTGACGCTGGGTGCTCGTTTCCGAGGACCTGCGGCGCGCGCTGCAGTGCCCTGCGTGACACGCCGCCCCGCTTGCGGCGGACCCGTCCCGCCCGCGACGATCACCGGCGATGCGCCCCTTCACTGTCGACGTCCCCGAGTCCGAACTGGACGAACTGCGCGGACGACTCGCCCGCACCCGCTGGCCGGAGACCGCCACCGTCGGCGGCTGGACCCAGGGTGTGCCGTTGGACTACGCCCGCGAGCTGGTCGACTACTGGGCTACCCGCTACGACTGGCGGCGCTGCGAGGCCGAGCTCAACGCCCTCCCCCAGTTCACCACCTGGCTCGACGGCGGAGGCGACGACTCCGTCAACGTGCACCTGATCCACAAGCGCTCGCCGCACGAGGGCGCGATGCCGCTGCTGCTCACCCACGGCTGGCCGGGCTCGGTCGTCGAGTTCCTCGACATCATCGACGCGCTGACGAACCCGGATGACCCGGCCGACGCCTTTCACGTCGTCGCTCCCTCGCTACCGGGGTACGGCTGGAGCGGCAAGCCAGGCATCAACGGCTGGGGCATCGAACGCATCGCGACGGCGTGGGCGCAGCTCATGGACCGCCTCGACTACGACCGCTTCGCGGCGGCGGGCGGCGACTGGGGCTCGATCATCACCTCGGCGCTGGGCACCGGGGCGCCGGAGATGCTCTACGGCATTCACCTGACCATGCCGCTGGTGACGCCGCCCGACGATGCTCCCGACCTGACCAAGGCTGAGAAGAAGGCGCTCGCCGCCACCGCCCGCTTCCGCAAGACCGGCACCGGGTACTCCGCCGAGCAGTCCACCCGCCCGCAGACCATCGGCTACTCACTCGCCGACTCCCCCGTCGGCCAGTGCATGTGGATCGTGGAGAAGTTCTGGGACTGGGCCGACTGCGCGGGCCACCCGGAGAACGCGATCACCCGAGACCGGCTGCTCGACAACGTCATGCACTACTGGCTGCCCAACAACGGCGCGTCCTCGGCGCGGCTGTACTGGGAGAGCTACCGCAGCCGTACCGGCGACGAGGTCACCGCGCCCACCGGGATCACCCAGTTCCCGCAGGAGATCGTGCGGTTCCCGCGGTCCTGGGTGGAGCGCCGCTACACCGACATCCGCTCCTGGACCGAAACCACCAGCGGCGGACACTTCGCGTCGCTGGAAGAGCCGGAAACGTACGTGGACGAGCTGCGCGCGTTCTTCCGGACGTTGCGGTAGCCCCCGCTCACGCACACCTCGGTGTGCCCACGCACATGGTCGAACGTGTGCGCGAGCACACGAGGGTGTGCGTGGGCGGTCCCCTCAGTCGAACGCCAGCACCGATGCCGTGAAGGCGTGCAGGTGGTTCTTGCCGCCCACCGGGCCCAGCTCGCCCGCCGCGAAGAACCCCGCCACCCCGTCGGCGTGCAGCGCGGCGCGCACCGCGCGCACGTCGTGGTCGGCCCCGGACAACTCTGGGGGGAACATCGCCGTGCCGCGCCCGTTGCACGAGAACAGCAGGGCACCGCGGGCGGGACGATCGCCGAGCAGCTCGACCAGGTCCTCACCGGCGCCTGCGGCATCGCGCACCTGGAAGCGCACCGTCTGCCCCACCTCGACGACGTCGCCCACCGCGACCGCGCCGCCCTGCTCGTCGACCCCCAGGACGCCGCGGACGAGGAAGTCGCCGCGGCCGTGGTCGTCGGCGTACTCGTCGATGGCGACGCCGACGTGCAGGCCGCGGGCCACCAGCTCCTGCTCGGCCTGCGGCAGCGCCGTCACGATCTCGACGAGGCGCTGGTAGGCCGGCATCCCGGCCAGCTCGAGCATCAGGTTGCGCTCGGCGCGGGTGACCGTCATCGGGTTGCCGATCGGGCGGCAGCCCTGGCTGACCACCGTCCGCGCCGCGGCCCCGGCACCCAGCCGCACGCCGACCCCGCCCCGCGTCAGCACCTCGCCGTCGACGAACAGCCGGGTCGAACCCGGCCCGGCCGAACCGGCCAGGCCACCGACGACGGGCAGGTCCGACGCCACCCGCTCCAGGAACGCTGTCACCGGGAACGTGTACGGGTCGAGGACGGCCGCGAGAACGCCCGCCCCCGGGCCGGGCAGCCCGTCCAGCACGACCTCGCCGTCGACCAACCGCGCCGACAACCGCATCGTCTCGATCGCCACCCCCGGCAGCACCGCGGCCCACACCGCGACCGCGGGCCCCTGCTCGCGACCGTGCCCGTCGCCGATCACGCCGCTGGCCGTGGACCCGAACGCGGCCCGTGCGCCGGCCAGCTCCATGGCGCGCAGACCCGCGGCGCCGGCGAGGTCGGGGTCCTGCCGCGGACCGGCGGCGACGAAGACGGCGAGCAGATCCGGCCGCGCGCCGTCGAGCCCGGCCAGTGCCTGCGCGACGGCGACCTCGGCGGCTCCCTCGAGGTCCGGGCCCGCTGCGAGACCGTCGCCGAAGCGACGCCCGTCACCCTCCTGGCGCTCCGGCCCGTCCGTCATCGCGTCCCGTCCCTGTGCTGTGGTCCCGACCGGCAATCCTGGTGCATCGAGGGCGGCCCGGCCACCGGCCGTCGCCGATGTCCGAATGGTCACCCCCGCGTTTCACCCAGCGGGGCGCGGGTACCCGGCAGACTGGTCAGCACCAGCCGGCAGCTCCCCCGAACGAGGCTCCACCCGGCAGTGCACGGCACTGTCCATTGGGGAAGTATCAGAGCTGCCAGCAGAGCAGAGAGCAGGAGGAACTCGTGGGCGAGTACTCGCTTCCGGATCTTGGATACGACTACGGCGCGCTGGCGCCGCACATCGCGCCGGAGATCATGGAGCTGCACCACTCCAAGCACCACAACACCTACGTCACCGCGCTGAACGACACACTCGAGAAGCTCGCAGCGGCGCGGGAGAAGGGCGACTTCGGGGCCATCGTGGGTCTGGAGAAGACCCTGTCGTTCAACCTGGGTGGCCACATCAACCACTCGATCTTCTGGAAGAACCTGTCCCCGGACGGCGGGGGCAAGCCCACCGGCGAGCTCGCCGCCGCGATCGATGACCAGTTCGGCTCGTTCGACGCCTTCCAGGGCCAGTTCACCGCCGCCGCCTCCACGATCCAGGGCTCGGGGTGGGCGATCCTCGCGCGCGAGCCGATCGCGAACAAGCTGCTGATCTTCCAGCTGTTCGACCAGCAGGCCAACGTGCCCGTCGGGTTGACCCCCGTGGTGATGCTGGACATGTGGGAGCACGCGTTCTACCTGCAGTACAAGAACGTGAAGCCGGACTACATCAAGGCCTGGTGGAACGTCGTCAACTGGGCCGACGCGCAGGACCGCTTCGGCGCCTGACCGCACCCGACTCAGGGTTCAGTGGTCGCAGGAAAGCCACTTTCACGCCACCGAATGGCGGGAAGGTGGCTTTCCTGCCGTCCGGGCCCGGTGCGGCGGCACCGGTGTGACCTGCGCGATGTGCGGAGCGCACGTGGAATCGTCCGGGAAACCCATGCGTGGCTGGTGCGCTCGCGCACTGACGGTGGCGAGGGTGCGCTCGGAGACTGGTCGGGCCGCCGGTCACCTGCGCGAAGGGACTCCCCATGACCGACCAGTCCACCCTCCGGCCCACCGACGTGGCCCGGCCCCCGGTCGTCGACCGGGCCGCGTTCCAGGCCGAGCTGGACCTGCTGCGGGTCCGGGAGAAGGCCCACACCCGCGAGGGCGACGCGATCGCCGCCGCGCGGCGCCGCCTCCCCATGGTCGAGGTCGACGCGCGCACTCCCCTGACCGGAGCCGACGGCGAGTGCCCGCTGATCGACGTCTTCGACGGCCGGTCCCAGCTGATCGCGTACTACCACATGTGGCACACGGGCCGGCCCGCCGCGGAACAGTGCGTCGGGTGCACTTTCAGCGCCTCGCAGGTCACCGAGCTGGAGTACCTGCACTCCCGCGATGTCGGCTACGCGGTCCTCGCCGAGGGACCGTACGCGGAGACCTCGCGGTACCGGGAGTTCATGGGCTACCCCGTTCCCTGGTACTCGGTACCGGCGGAGTCCGTCGAGCGGCTGATCGCACACCGCCACTTCGGCATCCTGGCCTGCTACCTGCGCGTCGGTGACCAGGTCTTCGAGACCTACTGGAACACCGCCCGGGGCAACGAGGTGATGGCGCCCTCGTACGGGCTGATGGATCTGACCGTCCACGGGCGGCAGGAGTTCTGGGAGGATTCGCCGCAAGGCTGGCCGCAGCGGTTCAGCAGCCGAGGCGACCAGTTCCGGCTCGACGGTCGCCCGGCCGCGCAGTGGTCACGGATCCGGGCCGGCCGCAACGACGACCTCGGCACCGTGGTCTAGCGGCCCGGCAGCGCTCCGGTCGCCCTCAGGAGCATGTGCATCGCCGTGTCGGTGGAGCGCTCGCGGATGTCCTGACGCGCGCCGGGCAGCGTCACCTCCCGTGGCAGCACCTGCCCGTCGGACGTGGTGACGCAGAAGCAGACGAACCCGACGGGCTTGGCCTCCGTGCCGCCGTCCGGGCCGGCGACACCGGTGATGCCGACCCCGACGTCGGCGCCGAACTTCTCGCGCGCCCCGTCAGCGAGGGCCCTGGCCACCTCCGGCGACACCGCGCCGTGTGCCTCGATCATCTCGGCGGGCACATCTAGCAGCGCGGTCTTCGCCTCGTTCGAGTACGCCACCACCCCGCCGGCCACGTACGCCGACGAGCCGGCGCGGTCGATCAGCCGCGAGGCGAGCATGCCGCCCGTGCACGACTCGCCCGTCGCGACGGTCCAGCCACGCTCGACCAGCACGCTCGCCAGCAACTCGTCGCTCGTGGTGCCGTCGTCGCTGATCAGGCGCCGGCCGTGGGCCGCGGCGATCGCGGCGTGCAGGGCGCGCGCGTCCGTGCCCGGAGCCGGTCGCAGGTCGACCTCCAGCTCCGAGCGCCGCTGGCACGTGATGACCTCGACGCCGGTGGTGTCCAGCCCGGCCAGGGTGCGCGCGATCTCCGACTCCGGGGTGCCGAAGAACCTCAGGTGCAGTGCCTGCGGGGCCGGCACACCGGCCAGCAGGGCCTGCACCGGTGCGGCGGCCAGCGCCGACGGCCACATGCTGCGCAGCTCCCGCGGCGGGCCGGGCAGCACCACCACCAGCGGTCCCCCGGGCCGCTCGACGACCAGTCCGGGAGCCGTGCCCGTGGGCGGCAGGACGGTCGCCCCCACGGGCACCGTGGCCTGTTTGCGGGTCGCGGCGTCCAGCGCGGGCCCGGCGAACCCGGAGCGCTGCGCCCACCCGGCGATGCGCGCCTCGATGTGTGCCCGCACCTCCTCGTCCAGCACGAGGTCGACGCCGGCGAACCCGGCCACCACGGCCGCCGTCAGATCGTCGGCGGTGGGTCCCAGACCGCCGCTGGTGATCACCAACGCGCATCCGGCGGCGACGAGGAAGTCCAGCGCCGCGGCGAGGTCGGCCGGCCGGTCCCCGACGACGATCGTGTGCACCATCTCGAACCCGAGTCCGTCCAGCTCACGGGCTATCCACGGCCCGTTCGCGTCCGCGACGGCGCCGGTGACGAGCTCGCTCCCGGTCAGGACGATGCCGGCCAGCGGGCGGACGACCTGCTGCGCCGATCCGGGCACTGGAACTGAGGCTGATGCTGGGGTCGGTTCCGACACATAGGTGAACTTAGAGGAGCGTGTCACCGCACCGCCGTCACCGCTGGTCATCACCCGGAGGGGGTCTTGTTGCCCCGCCAAGTGGGCGGTCGTAGGGTTCGCAGGCCGACCCACTGCCCGACCCGACACCGAGGAGCCGCAGGGAATGAACGTCGATCCGCCCGGGTCCGGGGATGCCGAATTCGGCGACATCGGCGAGATCATCCGCTTCGACGTCGTCGATCACGGCAACGGTCTGCGCGTGCTGCACGCCGTCGGCGAGCTCGACACGCTCACCTCGCCGCTGCTGCAGGCGCGGGTCGCCGAGCAACTGGCCGAGGCGCGCTCGCTGGTGATCGACCTGTCCGAGATCACGTTCCTCGGCTCGGCGGGGCTCGCCGTGCTGGTCGGGGCCAAGGACGACGCCGACTCCCGCTCCTGCCGGCTGTGGCTGGTGCCGGGTTCGCGGATCGCCAAGCGGGCGCTGGAGGCCACCGGCCTGCTCACCCTGTTCCAGGTGGCCGACGACGTCACCGAGGCGCTGGCCGCCGCCCGCTGACGCGGCCCGAGGAGGCGTCCGGGCGCCTGGTGGCCCCCGCGGTCTTCAACACCGACGTGGCCGAGCATCTCGGTCAGGCGGGTTCGATTCCCGTCCGCCTCCGCCAACAGGTTCCCGGTCGAACGTGCGCCGGGTACCTGCGACGACGCCGGCCGCGGCCAGTGCCGCGGCCACGACGAGCGTCGCCGTGGCCGCCCCCGTCGCGGAAGCGAGCTGGCCGACCAGCGCCTGGGTCACCACCAGCGTGCCGGCCTGCACCACTCCGAGCAGTGCCTGCATGCGCGACAGGTGGGTGGCCGGCGACCGCGCCACGATCACGGGGCCCGCGTGGGCGATGAACAAGGCCAGCCCCAGCCCGTCGACCAGCCCGGCGGCGATCCCCCACGCCGGCGACGGGGCCAGCACGAGCCCGACGGCACCCGCGGCCGTTCCCGCCAACCCGACGCCGGCCAGCAGGCCCGCCCGCCGGTGCGTCCCGGTGCGGGAGACGACCAGTGCGCCCGCGAAGGCGCCCACCCCGATGGCGCCGGCGACGAGCCCGGTCTGCGCCGCCGACCAGCCCGCGGACCGGGCGAGCAGCGGCAGCAGCAGCGCTTCCAGCGGCAGCACCAGCCCACCTGCCACCGCGTAGAGCCCGAACGCCCAGCGCAGCGCCGGATCGGCGGCCGCGACCCGCAACCCCTCCCTGATCTCGCCGGGCAGCGACCACACCTCGCGCGGCACGACCGGCGGTGTGCGCAGCAGCGCGACGACGACCACGACGGCCGCGAACGAGAGCGCGTCGAGACCCAGCACGGCGACCATGCCCCCGGCCGCCACCACCAGCCCGCCGAGCGGATTGCCCGCCAGAGCGGCGAGCTGGGCCCCGGCGTTGCGCAGCGCCAGCGCCCGTGGGAGCACCGGCTCGGGCACGATCAGGGCCGGGAAGGCACCAGCGGCCGGGTACGCGAAGGACGTGAGCGTGCCCGTCGCCGCTGCCAGCGCCGCGAGCAGCCACAGCGGCGTTCCCCACCCGGTCACCGCCGCGAGGGTCGTCAGCGCGACCGTCGCCATCGCCACGTCCGCGGCCAGCAGCACCGCCCGCGGGCCGCGCCGGTCGGACACTGCCCCGCCGACCAGCATCAGCACCGCCCGCGGCACCGTGACCGCCGCGAGCAAGAGTCCGGCGGCGCCACCCCCGTACGCCGAGGCGTACCAGCCGAGACCGAAGTACAGGATCGCGTCGCCGATCTGCGACACCGTCGACGCCGCGACCCACACGCGGAACCGCCTCGGAATTCCTTGAGCCCCCATGACTCAACCCTGACAGAGCCACCATGAGTCGACCAGGCTCAATCTCAGGGAAGTCGCGACACGGCCACAGCTACGACACGCCTGACTACGCCGTGTGCCAGGGTGTGCGGGTGCACGACGACGCCGACCTCACCGCGCTCGACGCGGTCGAGCTGGTCGAGCGCGTGCACGACGGCCACAGCTGCGCGGTCCACGTCGCCGAGGCACACCTCGCGCGACTCGCCGCGCACTCCGGACCGCCGCCGTTCGTCGCCCACGACCGCGAGCGCGTCATGCTCGAAGCCGCAGCCGTCGACACCCGCCACGACCGCTTCGCCCTGCCGCTGGCCGGGGTGCCCGTCGCCGTCGCCGACACGATCGACGTCTCCGGCTGGGTCACCCGCCACGGCACGTCCGACGAGCCGGCCCGGCGCGACGACGAGCTCGTCCGCCGCCTCCGCGCCGCGGGCGCCGTCATCATCGGCAGCACCCGCGCCGAGGCCGGCGCCGGCTCCGTTGCCGAGCGGTTGGCGATGCTCGCCGTCGGTGTCGACGGGGGCGACGGGCTGCGCGTGCCGGCCGCCCAGCTCGAGCTCGTCGCCGCGATCGCGGGCCGCGGCACCGTCCCGTTGCCCGGTGGGGTCGACGGGGATCGCAACGGGGCCGCCGCGACGGGCGGGCTCGCCCGGTCCGCCCGCGACGCCGCCCTGCTCCTCACCGTTCTGTCCGGCGGCGCGGACCTACCGCCGGAACGGGTCGCCCGGGCAGCGCTGTCGCTGGCCGTGCCCGCACCGCTCGGCCGGCCGCGCCGGCTGCCCGCCGATCAGCGGGCCGCCCTCATCGGCGCCGCGGCCAGGCTGCGGGCCTGGCCCGGCGAAGCCACCATCGTGCTCGCGGACCCGCCGCACCCGCGCCGCTTCGGCGCCCGGCCGTGGCGCGACCGCATGCTCAGCTGGCTCGACGACGGCGACTTCGACCTCCTGCTCTGCCCGGCGGTGCCCGGCCCGGCCCGCAACCTCGCCGGCCTCCCCGCCGTCGTCGCGCCGGTGCTGGTCAGCGGCCGGCCGGCCGCCGTCCAACTCGTCGGGCGCCCCGGTGCCGAAGGAACCCTCCTCGCCGCGGCCGCGGTGCTGGAGCGCCGCACCGTCCCGGCCACCGGCGCCGCCCTACCGCGGGTCTACGCCTGACCCGTCCCGGTCAGGTGTCGGGTTCCAGGAACGGGTCGAGCAGGCCGGGCACCGCGTCCCTGGCGACGGGCAGGATGTCGTCCTGGCCCGCGTAGTGGATGGTGTGCGCACCCTTCCCGGCCGCGACGGCGGCGGTGGCGGTGAGCAGCCGCGGTCGGCGCTGCAGGACGGTGCGCCGGAACTGCCAGGCGATGATGCCGTCGCAGCGCACGGCCGTGGTGGTTCGCACCCCGGAGCCGTGGCGGGCGACGAGGTGCTCGCCGACCCGGGCGTGGCCGAGGTTCGCGTACTCGAGCCACGCGCCCACCAGACCGGCGACGACGAGCACGAGCGCTGCTTCGGGCAGCCAGGTCGGCACGATGTCCAGCGCGGCGAGGATGCCGAGCACGATCGCCGGAACGGCGAGGACCGACCACTGCACCAGGATCGGGCGCAGCGCGGCGACGGGGTGCCGGCGCATCGGCGCGGCCAGCGGCGACTCCGCGCACCGGAGGACTGCTGCCGTGACCCGATGGGCCTCGGCGACGGGCGCGGTGGGCAGGAGCATGTCGTTGTTCTTGGTGTCCTTGCCCTCGGAGTCCTTCTTGGCACCCAGCCCGGCGGCGACGGCGGCCAGCCGGCCGGCCTTCACCATGCGCAGGAGCAGCGGCTCGGCGAGCCGGATCCCGCGGATGCGCCGTTCCTCGATCGTCACCGAGCGCTGTGTGACCAGGCCGTACGTGACGTGC
This sequence comes from uncultured Actinomycetota bacterium, assembly GCA_963727745.1. GTDB lineage: Bacteria > Actinomycetota > Actinomycetes > Mycobacteriales > Pseudonocardiaceae > Pseudonocardia. The sequence goes on along the minus strand of CAVSHL010000011.1, from coordinate 1,006,420 downwards.
AGGCTGTCGTGCTGGCGGGTGAGCCGGTAGCCGCCGTAGACGAGCACGTAGAGCACGGGCGAGAGCACCGCGTTGGCGACGAGCAGCACCACGAGCCCCACGACGACGGCGACGAGCACCGACACGGAGGTGACCAGGTCGAACAGCGCCTGTGCCTGCGGGGAGCGCCACACGTCGTCGCCGAGCGCGGTGCGCAGCAGCTGGGCACCGGCGCCCGCCACGACAGCGACGGCGACGAGGCCCATGAGCGAGAGCGGCGCCAGCAGCACCCAGCGGGCATCGAACCGCGAGATCAGCTCCTCGCTGGATGTCTCGGGCGGAGCCACCGGCTCGGCGCCAGGACGCTCCACCGGTGCCGCGACCGCGGGTCTGCGGGCGAGCAGCACGGTCCGCAGCTCGTCGGCGTCGCCACGGGCGAGCGACTCGAGCTTCAGCTCGTCATCGGCGTCACCACCCTGGCGGCCCGTCCCGACAGCGACGATGGCGAGCCCGGCGGCGCGGTGCAGCAGGTCGGCCGTGATGTCGACGGTGCGCAGCCGGTCGCGGGCGACCGCGCGGTGCTTGCGCACCAGGATGCCGCTGCGCAGCTCGACGTGGGTCGGGGTGATGCGGTAGCGGGTGGTGGCCCATGACCAGGCCGACAGCGCGAAGGCACCGATCGCCACCGCGAGACCGATGAGCGGCTCGACGATGCCGAGCTTGTCCCATCCGCGGAAGGTGACGATGACCAGGCCGGTCAGTGCGAGGGTGCCGAGCGGCCGCAGCGGCGCCACCCAGATGGTGCGCGGGTCGACCCGGCGCCAGTCCGTCTCGGTGTTGACGACGGGCGCATCGGTCGTGGCGGATTCCGGCGAGCTCACGTCGCGTCACCCGGCGTGGCCTCGGTGGCGGCGGTCAACCGTTCGACGAGCTCGGCGGCCGCTTCCTTCTCCAGCCCGTGGATCTTCAGCGAGCCCGCCGTGGACGCCGTGGTGATGGTGACGGTCGACAGGCCCAGCCACTGCTGCAGCGGGCCGCGCTGGGTGTCGACGGTCTGCACGCGCGAGAGGGGAGCCACCCGCCAGTCCTCGACGACCACCCCGTCGCGCACGTAGACGGCTTGGCCGGTGGCCTCCCAGCGGTGCCGGGCGTAGCGGATCCGCGGCAGGAACACGAGATCGGCGACGGTGATCACCGCGAGGACGATGACGATCGCGACGAGCCACGCCTCCTGCACGAACAGCAGCACCACGATGCCCGCGACGAGCAGCACGCCGTACACCGCTGCCGACTGCAGCCGCCACCACGTCTTGGCGCGGGGATGCACCTGGTTGGTGGGCGGGCGCAGCCGCACACGGGCAGCCGGGGCGGTGTCGGTCGACGGCGAAGTCACACCCGCAGTGTTCCGCACCCGGCCACGACTTCCGCCACCCGATCAGCGGAGTGTCAGACCTTCTGCCACGGACCGGTGATCGCGAACATGTAGCCGGGCTCCTGGATGTTGGCGAACAGGATGCTGCCGTCGGGCGAGTAGACGGGCCCCGTGAACTCGACGTCCTTCGTCTTGTCCGCGAAGTCGTTGCGGGCCACCGGGAACGTCGCGCCGGCCGGGGTGGCGCCCATCAGGTGCTGCACGCCCTCCCCGTCCTCGGCGAGGATCACGCCGCCGTGCGGGGAGACCGAGATGTTGTCCGGCCCGTCGAACGCACCGTCGGTGCCCGGCGTGGTGTTGCGGGCGAGGAGCAGCTTGAGCGTCAGCATCGAGGTGGCCGGGTCGTAGAACCACACCTGCCCGTCGTGGGCGACCGGGCTCTCGTCACGGGCGAAGCTCGCCACGATCCAGGCCCCGCCGCCGTCCCACCAGGCACCTTCGAGCTTCCGCGCCCGGGTGGCGTCGGTGTCGGTGAACTGCTGGCGGACCGGCTTGGTGCGACCGTCGCGGTCGGGCACCGGCACCCACTCGAGCTTGTACTGGGTGCCGACGGCGGTGGCCATCGACAGGTCCGACACGTGGCGCCCCTGGCCGTCGCTGGCCTTCATCACGGCGAACTCGCCGTCGGTGGGGCCGAGCTTGCGCAGCGCGCCCTTGCCCGCCGTGTAGCCGGCGGGCGGGGTCCAGCGGTAGAGCATGCCGTTGGGCTTGGCCGAGTCCTCGGTGAGGTAGATGTGGCCGCGCTGCGGGTCGATGGCGACGGCCTCGTGCTCGAACCGGCCCAGCGCCTTGATCGGCTGCGGGTCGCGGTTGGCGGCGGTGTCGAACGGGTCGACCTCGAAGACGTAGCCGTGGTCCTTCGTGAAGCTGTCCTTGCCGGCGAGCGCGTCGATCTCCTCGCAGGTCAGCCAGGTGCCCCAGGGCGAGACGCCGCCCGCGCAGTTGGTGGCCGTGCCGGCGACGCCGACGATCTCGCCGGTGCGGCCGCCCTGCGCGTCGGTGCTGACCACGGTGCAGCCGCCGGCCGCGCCCGGGTCGTAGGTGAGCCCCTCGTGGTGCGGCACGGGCAGCTCGGTGCCGAACCCGTCGCGGATCTCGTGGTTGTTGACGAGCACGACGCCGCCACCGGGGCGGGCGAACGCGCCGGTGCCGTCGTGGTTGCGCGGGGTGGGCTCCCCGGAGTCGAGGGTCGTGACGCCGGCGTGGGTGACGACCGTGTAGCGGAAGTCCTTCGGCAGCGCGAGCATGCCCTTGGGGTCGGCGACCAGGTCGCCGTAGCCGGTGAAGGCCGACTCGCCGGCGCTGCCGCCGGCCGCGCTGGGCGCGGCCGCGGGGGCGCACCCCGCGAGCATCTCTGTGCTGCCGATCAGCAGGACGCCGGCACCGGCGCCCCGCAGCAGTCCCCGCCGGGACACGTTCATGGGTCACTCCCGTTTCCGCTGGCCGGCCGGGCGCGTTCGCCCGGCCGGGTGGTGGCCGGGCATGACGTTCGCCCATGCGGACCACGGGAAGGTGAACAGTGGACCAACGCGAGCGGGTCTGTGTCGGAGATGACACGCCTGCGGACGGGTCAGTCGGGGGCCGACCACTCCCCCGTCGCGTGGAAGCGGTCGATCGTCTCGAGGTAGGGACGCAGATCCATGCCCTGCGCCGCGACCCAGCCGTCGTCGAAGTAGCTGTGGCGGTAGCGCTCGCCGCCGTCGCAGATCAGGGTGACGACGCTGCCGCGCACGCCGTCGGCCCGCATCCGCGCGACGAGCTGGTACACGCCCCACAGGTTCGTCCCGGTGGAACCGCCGACGAACCGCCCGGTGGCGGCCAGGAGGTGCCGCGCCGCAGCGACGCTCGCGGCGTCCGGCACCGCGATCATCATGTCGATCACCCACGGCACGAAGCTGGGCTCCATCCGGGGCCGTCCGATGCCCTCGATCCGCGACGGCATGCCGGTCGCGTAGTCAGGGGTGCCGGCGGCCCAGCCGGGCGCGTAGGCCGAGTTCTCGGGGTCGACGACGGCCAGCCGGGTGTGGTGGCGGCGATAGCGCAGGTAGCGCCCGATCGTCGCGGACGTGCCGCCGGTGCCGGCGCCCATCACGATCCACTCCGGCACGGGATGCGGTTCGAGCGCCAGCTGCTCGAAGATCGACTCGGCGATGTTGTTGTTGCCGCGCCAGTCGGTGGCGCGTTCGGCGTAGGTGAACTGGTCCATGTAGTGCCCGCCGCAGTCGGCGGCGAGCCGCTGCGCCTCCGGGTACATCTGCAGCGGCACGTCGACGAAGTGGCACTTCCCGCCGTACCGCTCGATCAGCGCGACCTTCTCCGCGCTGGTCGAGCGCGGCATCACCGCCGTGAACGGCACCCCGATGAGCTGCGCGAAGTACGCCTCCGACACCGCGGTCGAGCCCGAGCTGGCCTCCACCACCGGCGTGCCTTCGACGATCCACCCGTTGGCCAGCGCGTACAGGAACAGGGAACGGGCGAGCCGGTGCTTGAGGCTGCCGGTCGGGTGCACCGACTCGTCCTTCAGGTAGACCTGGATCCCCCAGTCGGCCGGCAGCGGCAGCACGTGCAGGTGGGTGTCGGCGGAGCGGTTGGCGTCGGCCTCCACCCGCCGGATGGCCTCGATGACCCAGTCGCGGCTCATCCTCGGATCGGTCATCGCAGCGCCACCTTCCCGCTGCCCGCGCGTACCCGGCCGATGACCGCCGCCGGCGCGCCCAGCTCGGCCACAGCGGCCGCGGCCCGGTCCGGGGCCGCCCCGAAGAGCAGCCCGCCGGACGTCTGGGCGTCGGCGAGCAGCAGCACGTCCAGCTCCTCCCGCTCCCCCGGATCGACGTGCTGCGCCACCCAGTCGCGGTTGCGCCGCGATCCGCCGGGCACCGTGCCGGCGGCGGCGAGCTCACGCACGCCGGCGAGGAAGGGCACGGCGTCGACGTCGATCTCGGCGTCCACGCCCGAGGCCGCCGCCATCTTCTGGAGGTGGCCGAGGAGCCCGAACCCGGTGACGTCGGTGGCCCCGGTGGCGCCCGCCCGCCGCGCCGCCGCAGCAGCGGCCGCGTTGGACGCCGTCATCGACGCGATCGCGGCGGCCGCGAGCTCGGGCGGCGCGGTGCCGGCCTTGATCGCGGTGGTGGCGATGCCCACCCCGAGCGCCTTGGTGAGCACCAGGGCGTCACCCGCGCGGAGGCCGGCGTTGGTGAGCAGGTGGGCCGGATCGACCTCACCGACCACCGCCAGCCCGTACTTCGGCTCGGGATCGTCGATCGAGTGCCCGCCGACCAGCGGGAACCCGCCTTCGTGGCCGATCTCCGCTCCTCCGGCGAGCACCTCGGCGAGCAGCTCGATCGGGAGGTCGGAGCTGGGCCACGCGACCAGGTTGAGGGCGAACAGGGGCCGCCCGCCCATCGCGTACACGTCGGAGACGGCGTTCTGCGCGGCGATCCGGCCCCAGGTGCGCGCGTCGTCGACCACCGGGGTGAAGAAGTCGGTCGTGGCGACGAGCGCGCGGTCCTCCGCGATGCGCCAGACGGCCGCGTCGTCGCCGGTGTCGGTGCCCACGAGCAGATCGCCGTGCGCCGGTACGGCCACCGATCCCAGCACCTCGGCCAGGAGGCCGGGGGCCAGCTTGCAACCGCATCCCGCGCCGTGACTGAACTCTGTGAGGCGACGACCGGACAATGGGGTGGACACGGACACCGAGCCTACGGCGCTCACTCACCGTCGACCGCTTCGACGGGTCCGCCCGCCGAAGGGCAGTGGCATGCCCCCGATCGGGGCATGACACTGCGCCAGGTGACGATTACCCCGGCGCATAATTCAGTCCAGAGCAGTGGTGGTGCCTCAACATCCGCCGGCTCGTCGTTCGAGATCGTGCGGCGCGGCTACGACCGCGACCAGGTCGACCGCTCGATGCGCGACATGCGCGATCGACTGAACGCGGCGGAGTCGGCGCGGCAGAACGCCGAGCAGCACGCCCAGAAGGTCGAGGTCGAGCTGCGGTCGGCGCGCTCGGCCGTCCAGGCCCCCGAGCCGGCGATGTCGCAGGAGAGCTTCGGCTTCCGCGCGGAGAAGATCCTGCGCCTGGCCGAGCACGAGGCCGCCGACGTGCGCAACCGGGCCGCCAACGAGGCAACCAACCTGGTCGAGCAGGCCCGCGCCGAGGCGGAGCGGCATCGTCACGACGTCGAGCAGAAGCTGATCGCCCGCTCCGCGGAGCTCGACCAGGAGGCAGCTCAGCGCAACGTCGCCATCCAGGAGCGGGAGCAGCAGGCCGCGGTCACCCTGGCTGCCGCGCGCGAGGAGTCCACCCGCATCACCGAGGAGGCCCAGCGGGCCGCCGAGTCGCTGGTCTCCGAGGCCCGCATCCGGGCCGACGAGCTCCGCAACCGCGGCGAGCAGGAGGCCCGCCGCCGCCGCGAGGCGGCCGAGCACGAGCTGCGCCGCATCGGCGGTCTGCACGACGGCGTGCGCTCGGAGATGGCCCGCCTGCACAAGCTGCTGGGCGGCGAGCTGGAGAAGGCCACGCCGGCCGGCATCGAGGTGGCAAAGGAGTCCTCGGCCAAGAGCTGAGCGCGCCCGTCGATCCACGATCGCGTCGAGATCGGAGCTCCGCCCTTCCGGGGCCGGAGAGCCCGAACTCGACGCGATCGTCGTGTTCGGGACACCCACTCAAGATGCGGGGACGCGGGTCGCGTCCTACCGTTGACGCCGTCGCCGACCCGGGAGAGAGCTCATATGACATCGGTGCGACCGCCCGCCGACACGGAGGGCCAGATCAGCCTCACGTGCCGCGCCGAGGAGGGCGGCCTGCGGATCGTCGCGGTCGCCGGCGAGGTCGACATGCTGACCTCGCCGCAGCTGCGCACGCTGCTGCTCGACGAGCTGCAGTCGGCATCCGTGCTCGTGGTGGACCTGGAGGGCATCACCTTCCTCGGCACGAGCGGACTCGCCGTCCTCGTCGAGCTGCGCGACGCCGCACGGGTCGCAGGGGTGTCCCTACGGCTCGTCTGCACGAGTCGGCGTGTGCTCCGACCGCTCACGATCGCCGGCCTCGTGGCGCTGTTCGACGTGCGCGACAGCGTGGAGAGCGCCCGCTCGACCTGAACACCCATATCCGAACGGGTGTGATCCACATCACATGCGTTCGCCATCGTTGTTGTGCCGAATCCGGCACAACAACGTTGAGCTGCGCTTTTGCCGCCACCCTCCGGCTCGCGCCGCGGCCCGACGCCGCACCGGCCCACCGACCGTCCACGACGGACGTTTGGCCGCCGGTGCACGCGGGAATGCCGCCGTCGACCGCCCGACCAACACCGGGCACGAACGACGTGAGGTGACGATGAGCGACGTGTCCCGGCTTCCTGGTCCCATGGATCACGCCTGGCAGTGGCAACGCCTCGGAGCGTGCCGCGGCATGGACAGCGCCGTCTTCTTCCACCCGGACGGCGAGCGCAACCCGTCGCGGGCGCGACGCACCGCGCACGCCAAGGAGGTGTGCGGCCGCTGCCCCGTGATGGCGCAGTGCCGCGAGTTCGCGCTGCAGACGCGCGAACCGTTCGGGGTGTGGGGTGGGCTCGCCGAAGCAGAGCGGAAGACGATCCTCGAGAGTCGCGGGATCGCGATCGCGAGCTAGTAAGACCTGACGAGGCCCGGACCGGAAGCGGTCCGGGCCTTTCAGTGGCTGCGGTCCTCCACGACCGCCAGCTCCATGCAGCGGTAGGACAGCAGTGGCAGGCCGTACACCTGCGCGATGCGGCGGGCGGCACGGGTGACCGTGTGGCCGGCGGGATCGCCGGTGGGGGCCGGGGCGAGGCAGTACACGCCGGGTTCGGGATCGAAGCCGACGAGCTCGCTCAGCGCGGCCACGATGTCGGTCTCGACCTCGCCACCGAACGCCGCCGGCAGGCCGAGGCGGTGCGCGCGCACCTGGTGCAGGCCCAGTGCCGCGATGGCGCGGTCGATCTCCGCACCGGGGTCCACGTCGTCGGCGGCATCGTCGGCGTCGTCGAAGAACTGCTCGTCGTCGTACTGCTCGTCGCCGGGGACGTCGCTGTGCACGACGACGGCAGCGCCGGGCAGGGCCACCACGCCGCCGCCGTGCTCGTCCTCGTCGGCGACGAACAGCACGTCGACGTGGTCGAACGACTCGAGGATGCGGGCAAGATCGGAACGCGGTCGCAGCAGCTCGGTGGCGCTGGCCGCCACGGCCACAACCCGGCGACCTGTGACCGGCCCGAGCAGCGGGGCGGTGTCGCCGAAGGGAGCGGCGTGCACCGGAGCACACCCCTCGGGTAGCGCGACCATCCTGATCCTGTTCTTCCCGTGCGGCGGAGTCGCCGTCCACGACGTCCGCACCTGCGGCGGAGTCAACTCCACCCGTGGGCGCCCTGACGTGATGGGGCGATGAATTACGCCGAGCGGCAGCCGCGCGTCCGCGAGCGGAAGACATTTGTGTGCGCGGTCACATGAGTTTCGCGGGCTCCACGCCGAGCGCTGCGACCAGCGGTCGACCCCTGCCGTGGCGGCGGTGGGAAAGTGCGGGAGCGGTAGGGTAACGCGCGGCGCACCACCGGGTCTCAGCTGATCAAGACCGGTCGAACCGCGCACCATCGCCAGACAGGGAGGGCTCGGAAGCGTGACCGAACCGGACGAATCTCCGACCGTTGCCGAGCCGGCTGACGGGACGTCCACCGTGGAGGTCCGCACCGCCGCCAGTGCCGCGTTGATCCCGACCATCCGCGCCGTCGCCTCGGACCTGGCCGCGCGCGCCGACTTCGATCTCGACGCCATCTCGGACCTGCGCATGGCGGTCGACGAGGCATGCGCCACGCTCGTCGATCTCGCGGCCCCGTCGAGCACGCTCACCTGCACCTTCCGCGTGCAGGCCGAGCGGATCGAGGTCAAGGCGCAGGTCCAGGCGGCGCAGGACGGCATCTCGGTGTCCACCGACACGTTCGGCTGGCGGGTCCTGCAGACCCTCGCCGACCACGTGGAGGCCCAGCGCAGCCAGGGGAACGGAGGCGCCCCGGTCGTCGGGATCCGACTCGACAAGCGGGCGGGCGACCTGTCCCGGTGACGAGTGCGGACGAGGAGTACGGGCACCTCGTGCCCTTGCTCGAGCAGTACTCGTCGCTCGACGAGCAGGACCCGGCCCGAGAGGGGCTGCGCGACCAGCTTGTCACCGGGTACCTCCCGGTGGCTCAGCACATCGCCCGCAGGTTCGCCAACCGCGGCGAGCCCATCGACGACCTCGTCCAGGTCGCGACGGTCGGGCTGATCCACGCGATCGACCGGTTCTCGGCGGACCGCGGCGCGGACTTCTTCTCCTTCGCCGTGCCCACGATCAGCGGCGAGGTGCGCCGACACTTCCGCGACCTCGGCTGGTCGATGCGGGTGCCCCGGCGGCTCAAGGACCTGCACGTGTCGATCAACGCGGCGGTGTCGCAGCTGTCGCAGGACCTCGGCAGGGCGCCGAAGCCGTCGGAGATCGCCCACCACCTGGACGTGCCCGTCGCCGACGTCCTGGAGGGGCTGGAGGCCTCGGAGGCGTACCGCAGCTCGTCGCTGGACGAGATGCTCTCCTCCGAGCAGGGCAGCGCCACCGTCGGAGAGCTGGTGGGCGAGGCCGACGCCGAGCTGAACCGCGTCGAGTTCCGGCAGACACTGCGACCGCTGCTGGCCGACCTGGCCGAGCGTGAGCGCACCATCGTCATGCTGCGGTTCTTCGGCAACCTCACCCAGACCCAGATCGCCGACAAGGTCGGCATCTCGCAGATGCACGTGTCCCGGCTGCTGTCGCAGACGCTGGACCGGCTCCGGGAACGCCTTGATCCCGAGACCCGCAGTGGTTGATCCACCCGCAATGGTTGAGCGGATGAGTACGCGCCGGCGACCGGCGCAAGGGGGATGACATGACCGCACAACCCGAGCACGTCCTCGTCGTCGGGGCAGGGCTGGGCGGACTGCGCACGGTCGAGCAACTGCGTGCGGCCGGGTACCAGGGCCGGATCAGCCTGGCCGGTGCCGAGGTGCATCCCCCGTACGACCGGCCGCCGCTGTCGAAGCAGGTGCTCACCGGCGACTGGGAGGTCGACCGGGTCGTGCTGCGCACCGAGGACGGCCTCGACGAGCTCGGCGTGCGCACCCACCTGGGGCTCCGGGCGGTGGCGCTGCGCAATGGCGAGGTGGAGCTGTCGGACGGGGCGTCGCTCTACGCCGACGCGATCGTGCTCGCCACCGGACTGGTCGCGCGCTCCCTGCCCGGCCAGCCGGCGCAGGTGCACACGCTGCGGACCCTCGACGACTCGCTGGCGCTGCGGACCGACCTGGAGAAGGCCACGTCCGCGCTCATCGTGGGCGCCGGGTTCATCGGCGCCGAGGTCGCGAGCTCCGCGCACGGGCGTGGCGTCGCGGTCACGGTGCTGGAAGCCGCACCCGCACCTGCGGAACGGGCGCTGGGCCCCGAGGTGGCCCGGATCGCGGCCCGGCTGTTCACCGAGGCCGGCGTCGACCTGCGCACCGGAGTTGTGATCACCGGCTTCGTCGACCCGGAGGACGCCGGCGTCGCCGTCGAGCTGGCCGGTGGCGAGCGGGTGAGCGCCGACATCGGCGTGGTCGGCATCGGCGGCCGGCCCGACCTGGAGTGGCTCGCCGACACCGGCGTCGACACCACCACCGGGCTGCCGTGCGGCACCACCGGCCGCGTCGAGGGGCTGGACGGGGTGTGGGCCGTCGGCGACGTCGCGTCGTGGGCCGACGACGGCGGTTCCCGGCACCGCCACGAGCACTGGACGTCCGCAGGCGACCAGGCGGCGATCGTGGCGCGCGACATCCTGGGCGCGGAGCTGCCGCCCGTGACCGTGCCGTACTTCTGGTCCGACCAGTTCGGGCTCAAGATCCAGCTCATCGGGCGGCCGGAGTCGGCCGACTCCGTCGTCCCGCTGCACGGCACCGGGTACGACGGCGGGCCCGTCCGCGGCACCGTCGTGGGCTACCTGGAGGGCGACCGGCTCGTCGCCGTGGCCGGGTTCGGCGCGGCGCGGTTCATCGCGCGATACCGCCCGCTCGTCGCAGACCGCGCCGACCGCGCGGCCCTGGAACACACCCGCGCCGCGTTGAGCTGAGGCCGCACGGGGTCCGGGGCGCAGGGTCCCGGGGTGCAGATGTCAGCAAAGCCACTTTCAGGACGGATTCGGTCCTGAAAGTGGCTTTGCTGACGTAAGGGTGGGGGCGTAGCTAACGGAAGAGCTTGCGCAGGATCGCCAGCGCCAGGATCGCGCCGACGGCGATGAGGCCGTACTTGATCTTCGGGTCCTCGAACTTCGCCAGCACGGCCTGCCTGCCGTTGTCGGCGAGGCGGCGGGGGCTGGCCTTCTCGCCCAGCACGTCGAGGGTCTCGGCGAGCGCGTCACGCGCGTTCTCGATCTCTCGCTGGATGGTGTCCGGGTCGCGCGCCACGACGTCTCTCCTCAGGGTGTAGCCGGCAGTGCGTAGCGCACACCGTAGATCACAGGGGCCGACGCGTCGGGGTGACGGGGCCGTCGTCGGCGCAGGATGCCACGATCTGGCCATGAGCACCCGCCTCCAGCCGGGCGACACCGCCCCCGCGTTCACCCTCCTCGACGCCGACGAGAAGGCGATCTCGCTCGCCGACTACAGCGGCCGCCGCGTGGTCGTCTACTTCTACCCGGCCGCGTCCACACCCGGCTGCACGAAGCAGGCCTGCGACTTCCGCGACAACCTCGCCGAGCTGAACGACGCCGGCATCGACATCGTGGGCATCTCGCCCGACAAGCCGGCGAAGCTCGCGAAGTTCCGCGACAAGGAGGGGCTGACATTCCCCCTGCTGTCGGACCCCGACCGCGCCACGTTGGAGGCGTACGGCGCGTTCGGCGAGAAGAAGATGTACGGCAAGACCGTGCAGGGCGTGATCCGCTCCACCTTCGTGATCGACGCGGAGGGCAAGGTGGAGGAGGCGCAGTACAACGTGCGCGCCACCGGGCACGTCGCAAAGCTCCGCAAGGACCTCAAGGTCTGAGGCGAGTGCCCCCCGCCAGGAATCCGGTGCGGATATCGGTGGATCCAGGTCCTCGCTGGGTGCGCCGGCGGGCCGGGCTCGTACCGGGTTGTACTCGCCGGTTCGCCGGTGCGGCCAGCGTGGAGCTGGGCCGCCGAGATCTGCGTCGGATTCCTGGCGGGGGGCACTAGTCTTGCGGGGCGCCGGCGTACCCCAACGGCAGAGGGACGGGTTTTAGGTACCCGACAGTGCGGGTTCGACTCCCGTCGCCGGCACTCCCTGCTGCGCTACCTGGCCCCCACGGCTTCGACCGGGCGCCGGGCGGCCAGCAGCGCGCCCGTCGCGCCCACGATGGCACCGGCCACCGACACGGCCAGCAGCGCCGGTGGCGGGTTGCCGCCCAGCGCGGCGTCGCCCAGCACGACGACGGCGACGGTGCCGGGAAGCACCCCCACGACGGTGCCGCCGAGGAACGGCAGGAACCGCACGCCCGACAGCGCCGAGGCGTAGTTGACCACCGAGAACGGCAGCACCGGGATCAGCCGCAACGACACCATGGCGAGCAGCCCGCGCTGCTGGACGCGCGAGCGCACCCACTCGACGGCGGCTGGCGGGGCGTACCGCTCCACGACATCGGCTCCGACGGCTCGGACCAGCCAGAACGCGGCGATCGCCGACAGCGTGGTGCCGGCGAGGGTGAGCAGCAGGCCCGCGGTCGACCCGAACAGGATCCCGGCGGCCACGGTGAAGATCGTGCGCGGGATCGGGCTGACGGTGACGACGGTGTGCACCGCGAGGAACAGCAGCGGCGCCCACACGCCCGCCGCGGCGACCGTGGCGCGCACGTCGGCGGCCCCACCCAGACGCCACGCGAGCAGCGCGCCGATGCCGACGAGCGCTGCCAGCGCCACGCCGGCCAGCATCCGCCCCCAGGTCGTCACCTGATCGACGGTACCGGCTCGCTGTTGCGGTACTGCCGCGGCGGTGCGCCGAACTCGCGCTTGAACGCCTTGGTGAACGCGAACTCGGACGTGTACCCGACGCGTTCGGAGACGACGCGGACGGGCGCGTCGGTCGTGCGGAGCATGCGCGCGGCCAGCGTCATCCGCCACCACGTCAGGTAGGTGAGCGGCGGCATGGTCGTGCTGGTCCTGAACTTCGCGGCGAAGGCCGCCCGCGAGAGGCCGCTCTCGTGGGCGAGATCCTCGACCGACCAGTGCCGCTCCGGGCGGAGGTGGATCGCGCGCAGGGCACGGACGATGACCGGATCGTTGAGGGACCTCGCCCACCCGGTGGTGGGGTTGCCCTCGAGCCACTCCCGCAGGATGAACAGGAGCAGCGTGTCGATCAGGGCGGGCACGATCAGTTCGCTGCCGGGCCGGGTCGCGGCGAGTTCGTTGCCGAGGAGCTCGACGGCGCCGCGGAGCGCCGGCCGCTGCCCCGGCGCGGCCGGGAGGTGCACCACGGACGGCAGGTCCTCCATCAGCGGATGCACGCGGCTGCGGTCGAAGTAGTAGGCCGCGCACAGCGTCTCGGTCGCGGCTCCGTCGCCGACGATCTCGAACTCGCCCACGGCGGTGTCGTCCTCGGCGACGGGATCGAAGTCGACCGTGGGCGTGCTGGGCGAGTCGGCCAGCACGTAGGTGCGTGGATGCGGGAGGAAGACCACGTCACCGGCGGTGAGGGCGATGGCGTCGCATCCCTCGGCGATGAGCCAGCACGATCCGCGCAGGACGACGTGGCAGCCGGCCCCGTCCGAAGCGGGGAAACGCACTCCCCACGGCGCGCGGGTACGGGTGCGGGCAGCGTGCGGCCGACCGGTGCGCATGGTCGTGAGCACATCGCTGAGGACATCCACCCGTCGACCGTACCGCTCGATGCGACAGACGATCGGACAGGTATTACCGACGATCAGCCATTCACCGTCCTGGACGAGCGCCCGTAGCGTGCTGATCAGCCGTTCCACCTGATCCGCGAAAGAGGTCTCACGAGATGCCATCCAGTGTTGTCGTCGGCGCCGGTCCCGTCGGGCGCGCCACGGCCAGGTTGCTGGCCGACGCGGGCGAGGACGTGCGCCTGGTCTCCCGCAGCGGTCGCGGGCCCGCGCACTCCCGCATCGACCTGATCGCGGCCGATGCCACGGACACCGCCCGCCTCGTCGAACTGGCCGGCGGCGCCCGGACCCTGTTCAACTGCGCCATGCCGCCCTACGACCGGTGGCCGGCCGAGTTCCCACCGCTGGCCGCGGCGCTGCTGGCCACGGCCGAGCAGGTCGGCGCCGACTACGTCATGGCCGGCAACACCTACGGGTACGGACCCGTCGACGGCCCGCTCACCGAGGACCTGCCGATGGCGCCGACCACCGTCAAGGGTCGGGTGCGGGCGCGCATCTGGACCGATGCGCTGCACGCCCACGAGCAGGGCCGGGTCCGGGTCGCCGAGGTGCGGGCCGGTGAGTACATCGGCGCCGGCGCGGTGTCGGGCTACACGCTCATGGTGGTGCCGGCCGTGCTGGCGGGAGTCGAGGCGCCCTGGCCGGGTGACCTGGACGTCACCAGGAGCTGGAACGACGTCGGCGACGTCGGCGCGACGCTGGTCGCGGCGAGCCGCAGCGAGCACTGGGGCCGCGCCTGGCACGTGCCGCCCGTCGCCGACCTGTCCGCGCGAGCCCTCACCCACCGACTCGCCGCCCTGGCCGGAGCACCGACGCCGAACCTGCGCGCGATGCCGGTCGAAGAGCTGCGGGAGCTCGGCGAGTCCGAGCCGATCATGGCCGAGGTCGTCGAGATGTACTACCTCAGCGACCGGCCTCACGTGCTCGACTCGACGCGGACCGAGCACCTGCTGGGAGTGCACGCCACCCCCGTCGACCAGGTGCTGCGCGCAACGATCGGCGCCGAGCAGGCCGCGGCACGGTGACCGAACCCCGCACCGCCCTGGTCGGCGACGTGCCGGTCGCTCACCTGCAGCCGGATGTCCGTGCCGACCGTCCGCCGATCGCGTTGTGGCTTCCCCACCTCACGGGCACCAAGGAGGACTGCATCCCCGTGCTCCGACGGTTGGCGGCGGCCGGGTACCTCGCGATCAGCATCGACCCGTGGCAGCACGGCGAACGGGCAGACGAGACCGGCGAAGAGCTCGGCGCTCGGGTCTTCGCCGGATTCCGGGACCAGATGTGGCCGATCCTGGGCCGCACCACGTTGGACGCGAGAGCGGTCGTCGACTGGGCGGTCGAGGAGCTGGCGACACCCGACGTCGTGGCCGGCGGAGTCTCCATGGGCGGCGACATCGCGGTGGCGCTCGCCGGCATCGACCACCGGGTACGACGGGTCGCCGCGATCGTCGCCACGCCGGACTGGACCCGGCCCGGGATGCGCGCCCTCCTCGACCCCGAGCGACTCGTCGACCAGGGCCCCGCAGGTGCGGAGGCCCGATCCTTCTACGACCAGCTCGACCCCATCACGCACCTCGACGCCTACGCACACGGTCCCGCCATCGCCTTCGAGAACGGGGCCGCCGACACCCACGTCCCACCGGACGGAGCCATTCGGTTCCGGGACGCGCTGCGTGCGGTCGACCCGACCGCGGCAGACCGGGTGCGCGTCACCTCCCATCCCGGCGTCGGGCACATCGACGGCGCGCAGAGCGCCGCCCTGCTCGACCGGGCGATCGGGTGGCTCTGCGATCGAACTGCGGCAGCTAACGTGCCCCCGTGACCCCTTCCTTCGATCCCGACGGGCTCGCCGTGCGGCGCGAGGTGCTCGGTGCGACGCACGTCGACGCCGCGCTCGCCGCCGTCGACGACGTCACCGCCGACTTCCAGGAGCTGATCACCCGCTACGCGTGGGGTGGCATCTGGACGCGTCCTGGCCTCGACCGACGCATGCGCAGCGCCGTGACGTTGACCGCGCTCGTCGCGCACGGCCACTGGGCCGAGCTGGAGCTGCACCTGCGGGCCGCCCTGCGCAACGGCCTGTCGAAGGAGGAGATCGTCGAGATCCTGCTGCAGACCGCGATCTACTGCGGCGTGCCGGCAGCGAACTCGGCGTTCCGGGTGGCGAAGAAGGTGCTGGCGGAGGAACTGCCCACCGACTGAGAGTCGTGGGCGGGGCCCAGGCAGCACGGATCACGGCTGCAGCAGCCATCGGCCCCGCTGCCCGCCGGCGCGCACGCGGGTGTACGCGGTCGCGGCCTCGGTCAACGGTGCCGTCCCCGCCACGCGCAGCTCCAGCACTCCGGCAGCGGCGAGGTCGAGCAGTCGGGCGAGTTGGGTCCCGTCGGGCTGGACGCTCTCGATGTGGACGTCGATGCCGCGCTCGGGTACTGCGGGCGACGCCGACGGTGGAGCAACGAAGGTGCCGCCGTCGCGCAGCGCGGCGAGTGCCGGCGTGTGCAGGACGGCCCCGTCCAGGACTGCGTCGAAGTCCGGCCCCGGCATTCGGGTGCGCAACTCGCGCGCACCGGCACGCAGGACGAAGTCGCGGTCGGTCGGTCGGGCCAGCCCGGTGACCCGCCAGCCGGCTCGGGTGGCCAGCGCGACGGCGTACCCGCCGACGGCGCCCGCCGCTCCCGTGACCAGCAGCGTCCGCCCGTCGGCCGGCCCGAGGCGGTCGACCAGGCGAGCCGCCAGCGAGCCGTTGAGCGGCAGTGCCGCAGCGGCGACGGGGTCGAGCCCGGCCGGCAGCCGTGCCGCAGTCGCCGCCGGGACGACCGTCTCCTCGGCCTCCGCACGGACCGGGGCGGCGATGTCGGGGTGGATGGCGGCGACCGGGTCGCCGACCGTGAACCCGGTGACCGCGCTGCCGATCGCGGTCACGGTGCCGGTGAGCGAGAAGCCCAGGCCGACCGGCCCGGTGAGCCCGAAGATGCGCCGGGCGAGCCCATCGACGACGAGGGTGTCCACGAGGTCGACGGAGGCCGCTACGACGCGGACACGCAGGTCGTGCGCGCCGAGCGGGGGCAGCGGCACCTCCCGCAGCGTCGGTGCGGTTACGTCGGGTTCGGACACGAGGGCGAGGGTCATCGGTACCGGATCTCCTTGCGATGAGGTGGACCCGGTCACCTTCGGTGACTTGCTCTCTTCTGGGAAGAAGGCACTATGAAGTGGTGTAGCCACCTGGAGGTGAGCCATGG
Source organism: uncultured Actinomycetota bacterium (assembly GCA_963727745.1). Taxonomy (GTDB): domain Bacteria; phylum Actinomycetota; class Actinomycetes; order Mycobacteriales; family Pseudonocardiaceae; genus Pseudonocardia. The sequence goes on along the minus strand of CAVSHL010000011.1, from coordinate 989,864 downwards.
ACCCGATCTCCACCGTTGATCCGGCGCCGTTCCGGTTCGACGCCTTCTCCGTCGAGTGCCCGAGCCGTCGGCTGCTCGACACCATCGGTGACAAGTGGGCCAGCCTCACCATCGTCGCGCTGGGTCTCGGGGGGCGGATGCGCTTCTCCGAGCTCGCGGCGCGCATCGAGGGCGTGAGCCAGAAGATGCTCACCCAGACCCTGCGCGGACTCGAGCGCGACGGGCTGCTCACCCGCACGGTGACCCCGTCGGTGCCGGTCCGGGTCGACTACGAGCTCACCCTGCTGGGAGCCTCGCTGCTGGAACCGATCAGCCACCTCAAGGCATGGGCCGAAGCGCACATGGCCGAGGTCGACGACGCCCGCACGACGTATGACCAGGCCCGTTCCTGACGACCGGCTAGCGAACGAGCGAGGCGAGGTGCGGGAGCAGCGCCCGCATCGCCCGGCCCCGGTGCGACGCCGCGTCCTTCTCGTCCGGGGCCATCTCGGCCGAGGTGCGCTCCTCGCCGTCGGGCACGAAGATCGGGTCGTAGCCGAAGCCGTTGGTGCCGCGGCGGGCGCGGACGAGCCGGCCGGGCCATTCGCCGTGGACGACGGTCTCGGTGCCGTCGGGCAGCACGAGCGCGGCGGCGCACACGAACTGCGCGCCGCGGCGTTCGTCGGGCACGTCGTGCAGCTGGCCGAGGACGAGCCGGAGGTTCTCCTCGTCGGCGCCGTGGCGCCCGCACCAGCGGGCCGACAGCACACCGGGCATGCCGTTGAGCGCGTCGACGGCGATGCCGGAGTCGTCGGCGACGGCCGGCAGACCGGTGGCCGCAACAGCGTCGCGGGCCTTGGCCAGTGCGTTCTCGGCGAACGTCGCTCCGGTCTCCGGGGCCTCGGGGAACTCGGCGACGTCGGCGAGCCCGAGCACCTCGATGTCGGCCGCGTCGAGCATCCGGCGCAGCTCCACGAGCTTGCCGGCGTTGCGCGTGGCCAGCAGCACCTTCGTCATGCCGGCAGCGTCCCCGGGTACGGCAGCGCGAGTGCCTCGGTCTGCCGCTCGACGAGCTGTGCGATGCCGCCGAGCGCGATGTCGAGCATGGCGTCGAGGGTGGCGCGGGAGAACGTGGCGCCCTCGCCGGTGCCCTGCACCTCGATCAACGTGCCCGCGTCGGTGGCGACGACGTTGGTGTCGACCTCGGCCCGCGAGTCCTCCTCGTAGGGCAGATCGAGCCGCACCCGACCGTCCACCACACCGACACTGACGGCGGCGACGTGGCCCGACAGCGGCTTCGGATCCGACAGCTTCCCGCGCGCACCCAGGTACGTCACGGCGTCGGCGAGCGCCACGTAGGCGCCGGTGATGGCGGCGGTGCGGGTGCCGCCGTCGGCCTGCAGCACGTCGCAGTCCAGGGCGATGGTGTTCTCACCCAACGCCTTCAGATCGATGCACGCGCGCAGCGAGCGGCCGATCAGGCGGCTGATCTCGTGGGTGCGGCCACCCACGCGACCCTTGACCGACTCGCGGTCGCTACGGGTGTTGGTGGCCGACGGCAGCATCGCGTACTCGGCGGTGAGCCAACCGAGGCCCGAACCCTTGCGCCAGCGCGGCACCCCTTCGGTGACGCTGGCCGCGCACAGCACCTTCGTGTCGCCGAACTCGACCAGCACCGACCCGGCCGGGTGTTTCTGGAAGCCGCGGGTGATGGTCACGGGGCGGAGCTCGTCGTCGGATCGGCCGTCTGCTCGGGTCACCGGATCACCCTAGATTGCGCGCCCTGGCGCAGGTCGGGCCCGTCCGGCAGGTGACGGGAAGCGGACGAACCGGGCATCATGCGCGCATGACGGTCGCCGGCCTGCCCGTGCACCCGCTGGTGGTCCACGCCGTGGTGATGCTGATCCCCCTCGCCGCGCTCGGCGCGGTGCTCGTCGCGGTCCGGCCGGCCTGGCGCCAGATCTACGGGGGCCCGACGCTGGTACTGGCAGTGGCCGGGCTTGCCTGCGTGCCGATCGCGACGGCGTCGGGCACCGTCCTCGCCGCGGACCACGGGGGCCACGAGAGCGCGGCCCTGGAGCTGCACATGGCCCGCGCCGACGCGGTGCTCCCCGCGACCATCGTCTTCACGGTGCTCCTCGCCGCGGCGGTGCTGCTGGGCCGTCGCGCGGACCGGGCCCTCGAGCCGGAGGGCGGCGGCTCCACGCTCGTGGCGACCTCGACCCGGGTGGTACTCGCCCTATGCGTGCTCGCCGCGCTCGCCGGACTGGTCGCGACGGGGTTCGTCGCGCTCACCGGGCACGCCGGGGCTACCGCGGTGTGGGGATCCTGACCACAGTCTCGGGGCTCCACCGTCGCCCGGTCGCTCCTATGGAGTGGGGTACAGCGAAATCTGGACCTGAGTCGCCGGAACGGCGAACGTCCGGTGCAGCAAGGTGTCATAGAAGTATGTGACAGTGTTCTGAGTTCCCAGGTAGAGGACAGGTCGGTTCACCTCAGAGAGCTGGGTGCCCATCCATTGCGCGGGAAATCCCTCCTTCGTGGTCCATCGGAGAAAGCCTCCCGCCGGAAACAAGTCGCCCAGCACGGGGTTTGACAACGCGAAAGGGTCGCCGTCCAAGCTCCGTGACGTATCCCCAGCATTGCGACCGAGGTAGTGGAATGGGAACGTCAAGAATATCGCCATGCGAGCGCCTGCGCCAGGATTCCCGAAACTGCGAAGAGGGCTGCTACCTCGGCAAACCTGGCGAGCGGCCCTCCGCTTTCGGCCGTCGGTGAGGCAGGTGCGGAACCATCCCTCTCCGACACGCGATCGACCATGGGGCACCTTACCTGCGGTCGTGCATAGGTACGCCCCGATCCGGAGACGTCAAAGCCGACGGACTGGGGAGCTACCGAACCCTCAGACCTCGTACCCACCATCCGGCACGACAACCTCCACAGGCCCGTCGAACACTTCCTTGGCCTCCGCCAGCAGATCGGCCCCGTCGAACCACGACGGCACGTGGGTGAGCAGGAGCCGACCCACCCCGGCCGCAGCCGCGTGCTCCCCCGCCTGCCGCCCGGAGAGATGAACCCCGGGCGGCGGAGACTCCCACCCGCCCGGGATGACGTGCGGCCAGGTGGCCTCGCACAGCAGCACGTCGGCGCCCTGCGCGAGCGAGACGAGTCCGGCGCTGGGCCCCGTGTCTCCGCTGTAGACCAGCGACCGGCCCCCGTGCTCGATCCGCAGCGCGTAGGCCTCGACAGGATGATCGACGAGCGCGGATCGCACGGTCACGTCGCCGACGGTGTGAACGGTCCCCTCGGCGATGGTCCGGAAGTCGAGCACGTCGGTGAGGTCGGTCTCCGCCAGCTCCGCCCGGGAGGCGGCGTAGGCCCGGCCGAGTCGCTCGGCGGCCTCGGCCGGTGCGAGGAACGGGAGGCGCTGCTCGGTGGCGTCGAACGGCGGGCGGGGGTGGTAGCGCCGCCACACCACGAGCGGTGAGGTGTCGGCGCAGTGGTCGGGATGCAGGTGCGACAACACGGCCCCGTCGAGGGCCCACGGATCGAGGTGGCGCTGCAGCGCACCGAACGTGCCGTTGCCGAGGTCGAGGGTGACGGCGGTGCCGCCGGCCGTCACGAGGTAGCCGGAGGCCGGGGACTCCGGGCCGGGTCCACTTCCCGAACAGCCCAGCACCGTCACTCGCATGGGGAGAGTTTAGAGCGCGCGGCGCATGATGGGCTCGATCAGGGAGCGGCGTCCAGGTAGGTGCATCGCAAGGCGGAGGAGCTGGCGATCCCGGTGTTGGATCGGCGGCGACGATAACGCCGCGAGGCGCCTGCCTGGGCGCCGCGAGCCGAGCCCATCATGCGCCGGGTGCTCTAACCTGCTCTGGTGCGCCGGAGCCACCAGAGGCCGACGAGTGGCAGCACGAGCGGGATGAACCCGTAGCCGCGGCCGTAGACCGACCACACGGTGTCGGCGGGGAAGTCGCCGCGGTCGATGACGGTCAGCGTGCCGACGACCAGCACACCCACCAGCTCGAACGACACCGCGGCCCAGGCGAGCCGGCGTGCGCCGGCGCCGCGCCGGGCCAGCCCGATCGTCGCCAGCACGTAGACGACGGCAGCGACGGCCGAGAGCGTGTACGCCAGCGGCGCCTCGGCGAACTTGGTGGCGATCTGGAATCCGGCGCGCGCGGTGGCGGCGACGGCGAACAGGCCGTACACGGCGATGAGCACCCGGCCCGCCCCCGAGGCGGTGGCGGGACGGTCGTCAGGCAAGGGGCACCCACAGCACCTGCAGCCGCCAGACGGCGATGCCGGTGGCGATGGCACCGGCGGCGACGATCGCGCCGCCCCACCGGTTGTCCGGCTCGGCCATGGCGAACTGCGTGACGAACGGCAGCACGCAGATGGCCACCACCAGGTAGATGAGCACCTCGGTGGGTTCGGGCACCTGCACGCCCTGGACGAGCTGGAACGCGGCGATGAACGTCTGCACCACCAGCAGCGCGACCACGACGCCGACGGCGACCTTCATCGGACGGCCGGCCGGCCGGTTCGCCGCGGAGAGCGCCAGCCCGTACACGGCGAGCGCGCCGGTGGCCACCCACAGCGCGACGACGAGAGCGGTGATCACGCGCGCGACCGTACCGGAGCGCTCGTTCTCCCCCGCGCACCACGGGGGTTGCCGAACGGATAGGTGATCACTACCCCCCTACAGGCCCTTCCTGCCCATCGAGGATCTGTCCGCACCCCAACCCGACGGACACGATTGGGGTCACGTCAGGGAGACGCACGGATCGGGCACTACGAGCGCGATGCGCTCCCGCCGACGAGAAGGGGGAAGGTCATGGCAATCATCTCCAGTCCGCTGGACTTCAACGCGGAGCAGCTCTTCGTCGACCTCTCCTCGACCTTCGGCCGCCGCCTGTTCCTGAAGTGCGAAGGGTTCAACTTCGCCGGTTCCATCAAGGTGAAGGCCGCGCTCGGGATGGTCGAGGCGGCCGAGCGGGCGGGGGTCCTGCGGCCGGGTTCGGTGCTGGTGGAGTCCTCGTCGGGCAACCTCGGGGTGGCGCTGAGCATCATCGCGGCGACCCGCGGCTACGGGTTCATCTGCGTGACCGACAGCCGCTGCAACCCCACGACCCACCGCATGATGGAGGCGTTCGGGGCGAAGGTCCACACGGTCCGTGAGCCGGACCCGCACGGTGGCTACCTCGGCGCCCGCATCAACTACGTGCAGGCGCTGTGCGTGGCCGACCCGCGGCACGTGTGGTTGAACCAGTACGCCAACCCGAACAACTGGGGCGCCCACATGCGCACCACAGCCCCGGCGATCGCCCGCGAGTTCCCGCAGCTCGACGTGCTGTTCGTCGGCGCCGGCACCACCGGCACGCTGATGGGCTGCGCGCGCTACTTCCAGGAGCGCAACGCGCAGGGATACCGGCCGGTGCACGTCGTCGCCGTCGACGCTGTCGGCTCGGTGACCTTCGGCGGCGAGCCGGCCCCGCGGATGATCCCCGGCCTCGGCACGAGCGTGCGCCCGGCGCAGCTGGACGAGTCGTTCATCGACGAGATCATCCTCGTCGAGGAGGAGGACACCGTCCGCGCCTGCCGCCGGATGGCCGGCAACGGCTTCCTGTTCGGCGGCTCGACCGGAACGGTCGTGAGCGGCGCGATGAGCTGGCTCGCCGCGAACGACGCGCCCGGCCTGACCGCCGTGGCCATCGCCCCCGACCTGGGCGAGCGCTACATCGACACCATCTACGACGACGGCTGGGTCACCGAGGCGCTCGGCGCCGGCGTGCTGGCCACCGACGACCACCTGACCCTCCCGAGCCGGGCGGCATGACGATGACCTCTGCATCTGTTCCCCCGCCCGACGAGGAGACCGTCGTCGTCAAGTCGGCGAGCGGCCGGGTCCTGCGCCTCGCCGACCGTCGCCAGGACGACGCGGCCTTCGCCCAGGCCACCACCGAGAGCACCCGCGGCATCAAGCGCGAGACGCCCAACATCGACCAGCAGCTGAGCACCGCCCGCGCCGAGGTGGGGCGCCTGCGCTCCGAGGTGGCCGGGCTGCTCGCCCAGCTGGAGAAGCTGGAGGGGCTGGAGTCCGACCCGGACGCGACGACCGTGACACGACGGCCGTCGGCCGTGCCACCTGCGCGCCCGGCACCCGCACCTGCACAGCAGCCCGGCCCGCCGGCGCGGCCTGGCAACGTGCCGCCGCCCGCGCGCGGACCCGCTCCGGCGCGACCGATCGGGCCGCAGAACCCAGCCCAGAACCCGGCAGCCCAGAACCCGGCAGCCCAGATCCGTAGGCCGCAGCCTCCGCCGGCCCCGCCGCGCTCGGCCATGGTCGTGCGGCCCATGCCGGCGCCGCCGGTCCGGCCGCAGCGACCGGCACCGGCCCCGATGCGGCCCGGCCTGCCGCAGCCCGCAGTGCGTCAGGCGCCCGCGCCTGCATCGGCCCCGGTCAAGGCGCCTGCGCCCGCGGCCGCACCGGGTGGGCTCGAGTCCGGGTACGCCGCCGTGCTCGCCGAGGTCCTCGGCGTCCCGGACGTGCCCGCCACCAGCAACTTCTTCGACGATCTCGGTGCCGACTCGATGGTCATGGCCCGCTTCTGCGCGAAGGTGCGCACCCGGCCCGACCTGCCCAACGTCGCCATCAAGGACATCTACCGCGCCCCGTCGATCGCCGAGTTGGCAGCCGCCGGCGGTGCCCGGGTGGTGGCCGCGGCGGCCGCCAGCGGGGCGCACCCGATTCAGGGCGCCCCGTCCGGGGTGACCGGTCCCGGCCGGCCGGCCCCCGCACCGGCCGACCTGGACCCGGCGACGGTGAAGATCGCCCTCGCGGTGCTCAACCCGGTCGCCCAGCCGAGCGCACCGCCCGCCCGGGTCGGAACGCTGCGCTACCTGCTGTGCGGGACGCTGCAGCTGCTGTTCCTGCTCGGCTACCCGGCCGCGATCGCGCTCGCCTTCGCCATCGGCGCGGAGTGGGTCCTCACGGCCGCCGCACCGCTCGACATCTACCTGCGGGCGGCGGCGGTCGCCGGCGGGATGTTCCTCGGCACGGCGCTGCTGCCGATCCTCGCCAAGTGGCTGCTCGTCGGCAGGTGGAAGGCGACGCAGTTCCCGGTGTGGAGCCTGCGCTACTACCGGTTCTGGCTGGTCAAAACCTTGATCAGGACCAGCCCGATGGTGCGCTTCGTCGGCACCCCGCTGTACTCGTTCTACCTGCGCCTGCTCGGCGCGAAGATCGGCAAGGGCGTGACGATCCTGTCGCCGACCGTGCCGGTGTGCACGGACCTGCTGTCCATCGGCGCCGGCACGATCATCCGCAAGTCCTCGTCGTTCACGTGCTACCGCGCTCGCTCCGGCATGATCGAGACCGGTCCGGTGACGATCGGCGCGGACGCGCTCGTCGGCGAGGCGACCGTCCTCGACATCACCACGTCGATCGGCGACGGGGCCCAGCTGGGCCACACGTCGTCCCTGCACGCCGGGCAGTCGGTGCCGACGGGCCAGCGCTGGCACGGCTCCCCCGCCGAACCCACCCAGGTGGACTACCGGGCGGTCCCGACGGCGAAGGGCGGCGCACTGCGCCGGTTCAGCTACTCGATCGTGCAGCTGGTGATGCTCTTCGGCGTCGCGCTGCCGCTCGGCATCGGCGGGGTGGCGTTGCTGGTGCGCGAGGTCCCGCAGGTGCAGGCGCTGCTCGTGGACGTCGAGACCGCCGCGGAGCACACGCCCATCCACCTCGACGTGCTGATCCTGTCGAGCACCGTGTTCCTCGGCGGGCTGCTGCTCGGGATGCTGGTCATGACCACGGTGCCGCGGCTGCTCGCGGTGCTGGTGCGCCCCGAACGGGTCCACCGCATGTACGGCATCTCGTACTGGGCGCTGCGGACGATCACGCGGATGACGAACAGCAAGTTCGCCCAGCGAGTGTTCGGCGACAGCTCCTACATCGTCGGCTACCTGCGGGCCATCGGCTACAAGTTCGGCCGCGTCGAGCAGACCGGCTCGAACTTCGGCACGGCCGTAGCGCACGACAACCCGTTCCTCTGCCACATCGGCAGCGGCACCGTGGTCGCCGACGGGCTCACGATGCTCAACACCGACTACTCGAGCAACGCGTTCGTGTCCTCTTCGGTGCGGATCGGCGAGCACAGCTTCCTCGGCAACGCGATCTTCTACCCGGCGCGGTCGCACGTGGGCGGCAACGTCCTGCTCGCGACGAAGGTCATGGTGCCGATCGACGGGCCCGTCCGGCAGAACGTGGGGCTCCTCGGTTCGCCGAGCTTCGTCATCCCGCGCGGAGTGGAGCGGGATGCCCGGCTGGCGCTGGGGCCCGAGCAGCGGCGCCGCGGGGTGGCCCGCAAGGCCCGGCACAACCTCGTCAGCATCGCGCTGATGCTGCTGAGCCGCTGGGTCTACTTCACCCTGGTGGTGCTGCTCGCGCGGATCGCGCTGGACATGCATGCGCTGTACGGGCCGCTGGCGATCGCCGTGCTGGGCACCGCGGAGGTCGTGCTGACCTTCGGCTACTTCGTGCTGCTGGACGCCGCCGTGCGCTGGCTCGCGGCCCGGCGGCCGCAGGGCGTGTCGATCTACGACCGCGCCTTCTGGCGGCACGAGCGGTACTGGAAGGTCGCAGAGGACAGCTACTTCCCGCTGCTCAACGGCACGCCGATGAAGAGCGGGCTGTGGCGGGCGCTGGGGGTCCGCGTGGGCCGCCGCCTCTACGACGACGGCTGCATGCTGACCGAGCGGTCGTTCGTCGCCATCGGCCACAACGTGATGCTGAACGAGCGCAGCGTCGTCCAGTGCCACTCCCAGGAGAACGACGCGTTCAAGTCCGACGACGTCGTGATCGGGTCCGACGTCACCGTCGGAGTCGGCGCGTTCGTCCATTACGGCACGAATCTCGGTGACGGCGCCGTTCTCGAGGCCGACTCCTTCCTGATGAAGGGCGAGGAGCTCCCGCCGCACACCCGGTGGGGCGGCAACCCCGCCACCGAACTGGCCCCGATCCGCACGCTCGCGCGGCTGTGACCACCCGTACTCGGTCCACGGAGGACTTCGACATGACCACCACCATCGACACCTCGTCCGACACCCGCCGCCAGTACTGGCAGGGCGTGCTGGACGGGGCCGGCAACACCACGGTGCCGCGCTGGTGCACCACACCCATGCTGGCGATCGGGGAGCACAGCGAGCAGCTCCCGCCGCCCGCCGTGGCGACGCTGCAGGTCCCCGGCGCCCTGCTCGCCGCGCACGCCGTCGTGCTGGCGGCGCTGAGCGGTGAGCGGGAGGTCACCACCGGGTACGTCGGCACGGCCGGGCCGCTGCCGCTGCGCCTGTCGACGGACGCGCCGTCGTGGCGCGGGATCGTCGCCGCGGCGGCGGACGCGGAGCAGCGCCTGATCGCCAACCAGGACTTCCCGGTCAACGCGCTGGCCGAGCAGCTGGGCCGCACCGGCTCCCTGTTCGAGGCCGAGCTGGCCGTCGCGGGCGGCACGAGCGTTCCCGCGGCCGGCACCGTGCTGCGGGTGACCGTCGCGGCCGGCCGGCTGCGGGTGCACTACCGCGCAGACCTGCTCGACGCCGACGCCGCCGCACGCATCGCCGGCTACCACGTCGCCGCGCTGAACCAGCTCGCCACCGATCCCGACGCCGCACCGGCGAACCTGCTGTCCGACGCCGAGCGCGCCTACCAGATCGACGGGCTGGCCGGGCCGGAGCGCGAGCTGCCCGCGCAGCGCTTCCACGAGCTGTTCGAGCAGCGCGTCGCCGCCCACCCGGACGCGATCGCGGCGGAGCACGCGGGCCGGCAGTGGACCTACGGCGAGCTCAACGCCCGCGCCAACCGGCTGGGCCGGGCGCTGCTGGCCAGGGGGCTGGAGCGCGAGGGCGTCGTCGCGGTGGTCGCCGAGCGCAACCTCGACTGGATGGCCGCGGTGCTCGCGATCTTCAAGGCCGGCGGGGCGTACCTGCCGATCGAGCCGCACTTCCCCGCCGACCGGATCGCGACCACGCTCACCCGCGCCGGCTGCGAGCTGGTGCTGACCGAGCCCGGCAGCGACGCCACGCTGCGGACGGCGCTCGAGCAGGTGCCGGCCGCCACGGTCGTGCGGTTCGAGCAGGCCTACGCCGAGCAGCACCCCGACGGCAACCTCGGCATCCCCGTCGCAGCCGACCAGCTCGCGTACATCTACTTCACGTCCGGCTCCACGGGTAAGCCCAAGGGCGCGATGTGCGAGCACGCCGGCATGGTCAACCACCTCTACGCCAAGATCGAGGACTTCGGCATCGCCGAGGGCACGGTGGTGGCCCAGACGGCACCGCAGTGCTTCGACATCTCGCTGTGGCAGCTGGTGTCGGCCCTGCTCGTCGGCGGCCGCACGCTGATCGTGCCGCAGGAGGTGATCCTCGACGCCGAGCGGTTCGTCGCGGAGATCACCGCCAACCGCGTCGGGATCATGCAGCTGGTGCCCTCCTACCTGGAGATCGTCGCGACCTACCTGGAGCAGCACCCGCGGGAGCTGCCCGACCTGCTCGCGGTCTCCGCGACCGGGGAGGCGCTCAAGTTCGAGATCATCCAGCGCTGGTTCGCGGTGGCCCCCGACGTCCCGATCGTCAACGCCTACGGGCTCACCGAGACCTCCGACGACACGAACCACGAGGTCATGCGGCGGGTGCCGGCGTCGGGTCGGGTGCCGCTCGGACACGCGGTGCGCAACGTGCGGGTCTACGTCGTCGACGAGGACCTGATCCCGGTGCCGCTCGGCGCGCCCGGCCTGATCTGCTTCTCCGGCGTGTGCGTGGGCCGTGGCTACATCAACGACCCGGAGCGCACCCGGGCGACCTACCTGCTCGACCCGCACAAGCCCGGTGAGCGGCTCTACCGGGGCGGCGACTACGGGCGCTGGCTGCCCGGCGGCAAGCTGGAGTTCCTCGGCCGTCGTGACAACCAGGTCAAGATCCGCGGCTTCCGCATCGAGATCGGGGAGATCGACAACGCGCTGCTGGGCGTGCCCGGCGTCCGCGACGGCGCGGTCGTCGTGGCCGAGCGGGCCGACGGCAGCAAGCACCTGGTGGCGTTCTACGCCGCCGACGAGCCGATCGCGGCGCAGCTGCTGGCGGAGAAGCTGGGCGCGACGCTGCCCGAGTACATGGTCCCCGCGCACTTCCACCAGCAGGACGCCCTGCCGCTGACCGCCAACGGCAAGATCGACACCAAGGCGCTGCGGGCGCTGGCGACCGAGCTCGCCGAGGCCGCGGACAGCGGGACCGGGCACACCCCGCCCGTCACTCCCACCGAGGGGATGCTCGCGGCCGCGTTCGCGAAGGTTCTCGACGTCCCGGTCGATCGGATCGGCCGCCAGGACCACTTCTTCAACATCGGCGGCACCTCACTGACCGCGGTCAAGCTCGCCATCGCCACCCGGCGCGCCGTGTCGCTCAAGGACATCGCCCGCGCCCCGGTGCTGGCCGATCTCGCCGCACTCGTCGATTCCCGCACCACGTCATGAAACCGGGTCGCCCGAGCGGCGGCCGATCGACACCCGCAAGGAGACTCCGATGAGCACCACCCACCCCGTCGCCAACCCCGCTCGCCAGGGCACGGCCCTCCCGGTGCAGACCGCACCGGGACGGCCGCCGCTGGTGCTCGCCAACTGCGGGCCCGACGCCGAGGGCTGGATCGCCTACCACCGCGGCGGGCTGCGCGACGTGCTCGCCCACCACGGGGCCGTGCTCGTCCGAGGGCTGGGCCTGCGGTCCGAGGCGCAGGTCGCGCACGTGTTCCGCCTGATCGGCGGCGAGCTGATGACCGAGCGGGAGGCGTTCGCCCAGCGCGAGCGGTTCCCGAGCGGCGTCTACTCGTCGAGCACGTGGCCGGCCAACCAGCCGATGTGCATGCACCACGAGCTGAGCTACGCCCTCGACGTCCCGCGCCTGATGATGTTCGCGAGCCTCACCGCGGCGAGCTCGGGCGGCGCCACCGGTGTCGCCGACGCAGCTGCGGTGCTCGAGGCGCTGCCGCGTGGCCTGGTCGAGCGCTTCGAGCGCGAGGGCTGGGTGCTGGCGCGCAACTACAACGAGGAGATCGGCGCGTCGGTCGCCGACGCGTTCGGCACCGACGACCCGCGCGCGGTCGAGGCGTACTGCCGGGCCAACGCGATCGACTTCACGTGGCAGCCCGACGGCGGGCTGCGCACCTGGCAGCGGCGGCGCGCCGTGACGGTCCACCCGGTGACGGGCCGGCGCTGCTGGTTCAACCAGGTCGCGTTCCTCAACGAGTGGACGATGGACCTCGACGTCCGCGAGTTCCTCGTCGACACCTACGGGCCGCAGGGCCTGCCGTTCACCACGCTGTTCGGCAACGGCGAGCCCGTCGGGAAGGGCATCGTCGACCTGATCGGCGAGGTCTACGCCGCGCACACCATGCGCGAGGCCTGGCAGTCCGGCGACCTGATGCTGGTGGACAACTTCCGCACCGCGCACAGCCGCGAGGCGTTCGAGGGCCAGCGCGAGGTGCTGGTCGGCATGGCCGAGCCGATCCGGGTGTCGGCGTGAGCAAGCACGATCTCGGGAGTGAATCAGTGACACAGCACGTCAAGCAGCCCCCGCCCTTCGCCGTCATCTCCGGCGCGCAGGTGCAGGCCACGCTGGAGGGTCGCGAGCAGGAGATCGTCGACATCATCGGCGGGGCCTACCGCTGGCACGGCGAGGGCGACTCGGTCAACCCGCCGTCGTACTTCCTGAAGTTCCCGGACCGGCCGACCGCGCGCATCATCGCGCTGCCGGCGTCACTGGGCGGGAAGGTGCGCGTCGACGGCCTGAAGTGGATCTCCAGCTTCCCGGACAACGTCGCCGCCGGCATCCCGCGGGCGTCGGCGGTCCTGATCCTCAATGACCACGACACCGGCTACCCGTTCGCCTGCCTGGAGAGCTCGATCATCAGCGCGGTGCGAACCGCGGCGTCGGCGGCTTTGGGGGCCGACCGGTTGTCCGCCGGGCGGCCCCGCCCGCGCCGCGTCGGGTTCATCGGCACCGGGCTGATCGCCCGCTACATCCACACGTTCCTCGCCGGCAGCGGCTGGACCTTCGACGAGATCGGCGTGCACGACACGCACGCCGCCAGCGCCGAGGGCTTCCGCGGCTACCTGGCGGGCCGCCCCGGCGAGACCGCGCAGCTCACCGTGCACGAGAGCGCCGATGAGCTGATCCGCACCAGTGACCTCGTCGTGTTCGCGACGGTCGCGGCGAAGCCGCACGTCACGGACCCGCGCCTGTTCGACCACCACCCGGTGGTGCTGCACATCTCGCTGCGTGACCTGTCCCCGGAGATCCTGCTCGACGCCGTCAACATCGTCGACGACGTCGAGCACTGCCTCAAGGCCGACACGTCGCCGCACCTGGTGGAGCAGCTCACCGGCAACCGCGACTTCCTCGGCGGTAATGCAGGGGGGCACGCTCGACGACGTCATGACCGGCCAAGTGGAGATCCCGGCCGATCGCACGGTGGTGTTCTCGCCGTTCGGCCTGGGAGTGCTCGATCTCGCTGTGGGCAAGTGCGTCTACGACGCCGTGCTGGCGGCGGGCGAGCTGAACGTGATCGCCGACTTCTTCCACGACCTGAAACGACACGGGTGACCCCATGGACACGCTGATCTCGCCCCCACCGCCGCCACCGGCCGCGCCCCGCCCGCCGCGGCGCAGGCGCCGCCACCTGCCGGTCGGGCGCGGCATGATCGCCGTCATCGCCGTCGTCTGCCTGCTGGCACTGGCCGGTGGCTGGGCGATCGCCCAGGCGGTGTCGAGCCCGCGGACCGTCGCGGACCCGACGGTGCTCGCGACCCCGCAGAGCGGGGTCGCCGGCGAGGTCAGCGGCCAGTCCGCTACGAAGCACCTGGAAGCGCTGCAGCGCATCGCCGACCAGAACGGCGGCAACCGGGCCTCGGGCACTCCCGGTTACACCGCGAGCGTCGACTACGTCGTCGGGGTGCTGAAGGCGGCCGGCTGGGACGTGAAGACCGAGCCGTTCACCCACACCGACCGACACCGCGGCGACGGCGACCGGGACCGGGACGACCACGGCGACGACAGCGACCGTCCCGCCGCACCGACGACCGACATCAACATCATCGCCCAGACGATGACGGGCGACCCGAACCGCGTGGTCATGGCCGGCGCGCACCTGGACTCGGTGCCCGAGGGCCCGGGGATCAACGACAACGCCACCGGGGTGGCGGCGTTGCTGGAGATCGCCACGCAGACGGGCGGCGCGCCCGACGTGCCCAACGCGCTGCGGTTCGCGTTCTGGGGCGGCGAGGAGCTGGGGATGTACGGCTCCACCGCGTACGTCGCCGGGCTGCCGACCGCCGAGCGGCAGAAGCTGAAGGCGTACCTGAACCTGGACATGCTCGGCTCCCCCAACCCCGGCTACTTCGTGCAGGGCGGGGTCGGCGACGACCGCAACGAGGCCGGCCCGACCGGTTCGGCGGACGTGGCGAAGGTGCTGGTCGAGCAACTGGCCGTGGTCGGGGTGAAGGCGGAGAACGTCGAGTTCGACGACGGTTCGGACTTCGCCGCGTTCCTCGAGGCCGGCATCCCCACCGGGGGCCTGTACGCCGGTGACAAGAAGCGCAAGTCCGCCGCGCAGGCCACCCTCTGGGGTGGGCAGGAGGGCGAACGGTTCGACCGCTGCTACCACCAGTCCTGCGACACGATCGCCAACGTGGACGCGGTCACCTTCGACCGCAACACCGACGCGACGGCAGCGACGCTGATCCGCCTCGCGACGGCGCGCCCCTGATCAGCGCCCCTGGTCAGCCCACGGGGGCCGGTTCCGGCGCGCGGTCGCGCGCGCCGGAACCGGCGCGCGAGCTCACCGCGAACACGGCGACGGCCACCAGCCCGATGGCAGCGCCGACGAGCGGCAGCACGTGCACGCCCGGCCCGCTCACCACGAGCCCGCCGACCACACCGGAGAGGCCGGCACCGAAGTAGATCGCCGAGGCGTTGAGGGAGAGGGCCAGCGCGGCCCGGTCCCCCGCCACCTCGAGGATCAGGCTCTGGAACGGCGGGTTGAAGGCCCAGGTCGCGATGCTCCACACCAGCAGCGCGAGCACCGCGCCGGGGAACGTGGGCAGCGTCAGGGGCAGGGTGACGAGCGCCAGGACCGCGACGCTCAGCACCACGAGCGCTGTGCGCCTGGCCCCGAACCGGTCGGTGGCGCGTCCGCCCAGGTTGTTGCCGATCAGGGCGCCGACGCCGTAGACGAGCAGCAGGACGCTCACGAGCGCACCGGTGACACCGGTGTAGGCGGCGAGCAGCGGCACGAGGTAGATGTAGACGCTCATCACGCCCAGCACGCCGAACACCGTCACGACGAGCACTGTCTGCACGGTGCGGTCGCGCAGCACGGAGAACCGCTCGCCGAGCGTGACGTGCGGCGGTGCGGCGACGGACGGCACCAGCAGTCGGACCCCGATCGCCGCGAGCAGTCCGGCGGCGGCGACCAGCGCGAACACGCCGCGGAAGCCGAGCGGGCCGCCGAGGATCGCGCCGGCCGGCACGCCCAGCGCGAGCGCGACCGTGAGCCCGCCGAACACGATCGCGACGGCGCGGCCGCGTTGCTCCGGCGGGTAGAACGAGGTGGCGACCATGGTGGCGGCCGGCGTGTACGCGGCGGCCCCGAGCGCGGCGACGATGCGGCCGGCGAACAGCAACGGATAGGTGGGGGCGAGCGCGGTGAGCGCGTTGCCCACGGCGGCCGTGAGCAGCGCGGCGACCAGCAGCGCGCGGCGGTCCCAGCGCCCGGCGACGGTGGCGATGATCGGGGCACCGACGGCGTAGGCCAGCGAGAAGGCGGTGGCCAGCTGCCCGGCGGCGCCGACCGACACGCCGAGCTCCGAGCTGATCTCGGGCAGCACCCCGGACACGACGTAGGCGCTCGTGCCGACGGCGAACGCGCCGGCGGCGAGCAGGACGGTACGAGCGGACACAGATGCTCCTGTCATCGAACTTCGACAACGACCGTACTACGACACTGGTCAAACTACGATGGGTTTCGTAATATTGGCCACGTGGGAATAATCGAGCAGACCCAGCTGCCCCAGCCGAGCCGTGCGGAGATCCGCGTCGAAGCCGTGCTGGCGGCACTCGCCGACCCCGTGCGCCTCGATGTCGTCCGCGTGCTGGCCGAGCACCCCGACGGCATCGCGTGCGGCGAGGTGGCGCTGACCGTCAGCCCGTCCACCCGCACCCACCACCTGCGGATCCTGCGCGAGGCGGGCGTGATCACCACTGCCCCCGTGGGCACCCGCAAGATCTCCAGCCTGCGCCGGGACGATCTCGACGCACTGTTCCCCGGACTGCTGGGCGGGGTGCTCGCCGCCCCTCGCTGAGGAACCAGAACTGACGTCAGGTGCCGGGCACCGTGTCGAGCTGCAGAACACGGCCGACCTCGGGGCCGAGGAAGCGGCGGCCCAGCCGCTCGAACGGCCCGGGATCGCCCGTCGCGACGAACTCGTGCGGGCCGGTGGGCGCGAGGCCCGGCTCGCGGCCGAGGTCGTTCTCCATCAGCACCCGCACCACGTCCTTCGCCGTCTCCTCGGCGCTGGAGACGAGGGTGACGTCGGGGCCCATGGCGATCTGCAGCACGGCAGACAGCAGCGGGTAGTGCGTGCAGCCCAGCACCAGTGTGTCGACGCGGGCCCGCTGCAGCGGCTCCAGATAGCTCTGCGCGAGGCCCAGGATCTGGCGGCCGGTGGTCATCCCGCGCTCCACGAAGTCGACGAAGCGCGGGCACGCCACCGCCGTGACCTCGACATCGCGGGCGGCCATGAAGGAGTCCTGGTAGGCGCCCGATGCGATCGTCGCCACCGTGCCGATGACCCCGACCCGACCGGTGCGGGTGGAGGCCACGGCCCGCCGGACGGCCGGGCGCACCACCTCGACGACCGGCACCGGGTAGCGCTCGCGGATGTCGGGCAGGCAGGCCGCGGACGCGGTGTTGCAGGCCACGACCATGGCCTTGATCCCGCGGTCCATCAGCGCGTCGCCGAGTGCGAGGGCGTGCCGGCGGATGTCGGCGATGGCCAGCGGGCCGTACGGGCCGTGCGCGGTGTCGCCGACGTAGACGATCCGCTCCGCGGGGAGCTGGTCGATGATCGAGCGGGCGACCGTCAGCCCGCCCACCCCGGAGTCGAAGATCCCGATCGGGGCGTCGACGTCGATTCCGGGTCGTGGCGGATGCACGCCACCGAGTCTAGTGACGCCTGCGACCGGCCCGTCCTCGATGCATCATGTGGACCATGCGGACGCGGGGTGCTGGGCTGTTCGGATCTGTCGTGATCGCCGTGGTGACGGCCACCGCATGTGGGGCGCCGCCCGCCCCACCGCCGGCTCCGGCGCCGTCGGCAGCGTTCACGACACTGGTGGGCGCCGCGTCCGACCGCCTGGCCACCGCCGACACCGTCGCCGCGTCGAAGTGGAACAGCCACGGCGCGGTCGAGGACCCGGCCCGCGAACAGGTGGTGCTGGACGCCGCAGCCGCCGGCGCGAAGGCGCGCGGGCTCGATCCGGCGCTGGTCGCGAAGGTCTTCCGGGATCAGATCCAGGCCAGCAAGGTGGTGCAGTACGGGCTGCTGGAGGACTGGACGGCCGAACCCGCCGGTGCCCCGGCGGCCGCGCCGGACCTGGCCTCGATCCGCCCGGTCCTCGACGGCGTCACCCCGCGCCTGCTCGACGCACTCGTCGCCACACGTGGGGACGGGTCGTGCGCTGCACAGCTCGGTGCCGCCGACGAGCAGGCGATCACGGCGCGGGGTTGGGACGCGCTGCACCGGCGCGGCCTGGAACGGGCGATGCGCTCGATCTGCGGGTGAGATGAACCTGGCGGGGGTTCTCGACCGGCACAACCCCGCTCACGTACATCTCGGACGGCTACGTGGCGCGCCCGATCGCCGCAGGTGCTCGTCTCCGGTCGGCCCGCGCCACCATCCACGCGGCGAGCACCCCGGCCAGCGCGCCGAACAGGTGCGCCTGCCACGAGACGTGCGCGTCGGTCGGGAGCACACCCCACAGCACCCCGCCCCAGATCAGGAACAGCACCAGCGCCAGCACGATCTGCTTGAGGCTGCGCGCGAAGAAGCCGCGGACCAGCAGGAACGTCAGCCAGCCGAAGATCACGCCCGACGCCCCGACCGTGTAGGCATCGTCCGGCCCGAACAACCACACCGCGGCCCCGCCGAGCAGCCAGATCGTGGCGGTGACCATCACGAACTGACCGATGCCGCCCGCCATCGCGAGGAACCCGAGTACCAGGAACGGCACGGTGTTGGCCCACAGGTGGCCCCAGTCGCCGTGCAGCAGTGGCGAGAAGACGATCCCGTCGAGCCCGTCGGCCGAGCGGGAGACGATGCCGCCCTCCCGCTCCAGCTCGCTGCCGCTGGCGAGGTCGAGCACCTCGATCACGTACAGCGAAGCGGTGAACACCAGCATCGTGAGCGCCGCCGAGACCGGATGCGCCGGCAGCACGCGGTTGAGTCGGCGCGGTGCGGCCGGGGCAGGTGCGGTCATGGATCCAGAGTGCCAGATCCACAGGTCAGACGCGGGTGAGATCTACGTGAGCGGGGTTTCGTCGGCCGCGAATCCCCGCCAGGTCGATCTCGCGCGGCGTACGCGCTACGCCCAGAGGTGCC
The DNA here is from genome assembly GCA_963727745.1 of uncultured Actinomycetota bacterium. GTDB lineage: Bacteria > Actinomycetota > Actinomycetes > Mycobacteriales > Pseudonocardiaceae > Pseudonocardia. The sequence continues at coordinate 971,181 of CAVSHL010000011.1, read as the reverse complement.
CGTCGATCCGCTCCGCCGCCTCGTCCAGCGTGCCCGCGTAGGCGCCGGTCGACAGGTACTTCCAGCCCCCGTCGGCGACGATGAGCACGATGTCGGCCGACTCCCCCACCCCCGCCACCTTCTCGGCGACGGCGAGGGCGGCGTGCAGGATCCCGCCGGTGGAGATGCCCGCGAAGATGCCTTCCTTCTCGACGAGCTCGCGGGTGCGGCGCAGCGCGTCGTGGGAGCCGACGGAGTAGCGGCCGGTCAGCACCTCCGGGTCGTACAGCTCCGGCACGAAGCCCTCGTCGAGGTTGCGCAGCCCGTACACCAGCTCGCCGTAGCGCGGCTCGGCCGCGACGATCTGCACGTCCGGCTTGTGTTCGCGCAGGTAGCGGCCGGTGCCGACGAGGGTGCCGGTGGTGCCGAGGCCCGCGACGAAGTGGGTGATCTCCGGGCAGTCGCGCAGGATCTCGGGCCGGTGGTGCGGTAGTGCGCGTCGGCGTTGGCCGGGTTGCCGTACTGGTAGAGCATCACCCAGTCGGCGTGCTCGGCGGCCAGCTGCTTCGCCATGGCGACGGCCTGGTTGGAGCCGCCCGCGGCCGGCGAGGAGACGATGCGCGCGCCGTACATCTCGAGCAGCTGCCGCCGCTCCGACGACGTGTTCTCCGGCATCACGCAGACGAGCTGGTAGCCCTTGAGCTTGCAGGCCATGGCCAGCGAGATGCCGGTGTTGCCCGAGGTCGGCTCCAGCACGGTGCAGCCGGGCGTGAGCCGCCCCTCGGCCTCCGCCCGCTCCACCATGGCCAGCGCGGGCCGGTCCTTGATGGAGCCGGTGGGGTTGCGGTCCTCGAGCTTGGCCCACAGCCGGACGTCCGGCGCCGGGCTCAGGTTCGGCAGACCCACCAGCGGCGTGTCACCGACCGCGTGCAGCAGCGAGTCGTACCGCACGGCGGTTCAGCCCCCGGCGACGGCCGGGAGGATCGTGACGGTCGACGACTCCTTGACCGGCGCCTCGAGGCCGCCGGAGAAGCGGACGTCCTCGTCGTCGACGTAGATGTTGACGAAGCGGTGCAGCTTGCCGTCGTTGACCAGGCGCCCGGCGATGCCGGAGTGGTTCGCGTCGAGGTCGGAGATGATCTCCGAGACGGTGGTGCCCTTCGCCTCGACGGTCTTCTCACCCCCGGTGTGCGTGCGCAGGATGGTGGGGATCGAGACGGTGGCCATGCCGGTTACTCCCAAGAGAGACGGATCTGGAGGACGGATCGAGAGGAGAAGTCAGTCCCGGTCGGGGACGTCGTCCGCTCCGGTGTGGGCGAACATGTAACTCTCCACGACGTCGATCTCTTCCTCGGTCACGACGCCGTCGAGGATGCGGTACGACCGCAGCTCGTGGCGGACCGGATCCTTCGTGCCGACGATGACGTAGTGCGCGTGGGGCTCCAGCGCGCTCTCGACGTCGATCGCCGACGGGTAGGCCTCGCTGTAGACCTGGGTGTGCGAGTGGTAGATGACCACCGGTTCTTCGTCACGGGCGGTCATGTCCCGGTGCAGCGCCAGCCGTTCCTTCGAGTCGAACACGAAGAACGTGTCGCCGAAGCGCAGCTCCTCGATCCGCTCACCGGTCTCGGGATCGGTCCGCGTGTTGGGCAGGCCGGGGTACTCGGGATCGGCCGCCGCGTTGCGCATCGGCAGGAACCGCTCCGGGCGGTCGCTGCCTTCAGGACCCGCGACCATGCCGCACGCCTCGTTCGGGTGCTCCCGACGGGCGTGCGCGACGATCTCGTCGACGAGATCGGCTCGGATCCGCAGCACCTGCCCAGCGTACGTGGTGTCGTGCCTGTACGGACATTCCGGCGGGGCGTCTCACACCTGCACTCACCCTTGGGGTGGGCGCACCATCGCGGTCGCGTCCATGGCGACGAACCCGAACTGCGCGTACAGGCCGTGGGCGTCGTTCGTGAACAGGGTCCAGCGCATCATCGAGGACCGGTCGTCGATCATGGCCGCGACCAGCGCCTTCCCCAGTCCGGCACCGCGGGCCGTCGGCAGCACGAACACGTCGGCGAGGTAGGCGAAAGAGACTCCGTCCCCGACGGCGCGGGCGAAACCCACCATGGCCCCGGTGTCGCGGCGATAGGCGCCGACCACCCGCCACGCCGAGCGGAGCTGGGCCTCGACGTCGGCGCGGACGCGTGAGCGCCCCCAGTAGGCCTCGGTGGACAGGTACTCCCAGACGACGTCGCGATCGACGCGGGCCGGGTCGTCGTCGATCTCGTACTCGCCGTGGACGATCCGGTGCGACGTGCCCGGCAGGGCCTTCAGCACCCGCATCGCGGCCTCGGCCTGCGCGTGCGGGACGAACAGGTGGTCGTGGTGCACCCCGGCGAACGGGTTGACCGAGATGCCCTCCCGGGCGAGCGCGGTGGTCACGCCGGCGAGGATGCCGACCTCCGACAGCGCCGTGGCGGCGGTGAGGGTGATCCACGCCGACGGGTACCGCGCGTCGAGCCCGAGCCGCTGCGCGTCCTCGGCGCGCAGCACGACCGTGCGGCCCTCCGCCTCCTCGATCGACGCGACGACCGGGGCGTCGACGGCGGTGCCGGGCGGGACGGTCGCGAAGACGTGGACGCCGTCGTGGAGCTGGGGCTCGAGATCGCGCACGGCACCACGCTAACGGTGCTGATCCACCAGTTTCACGACCCGGCCGTTGAGGGGCTGGGGATCGCGCGCATCGCCGTCGGGGAACTCGCCGCGGAAGCGGGCGAGGGTCTCGTCGGAGATCCGGCCGTGCTGCCGCACGACCAGCCACGACACCGGCTCGCTGTACGGCGCGGTGGTCAGCGAGCCGGTGTAGCGGAAGGTGGCGAGATCGTGCGGGAGCGCCTGGGCGAGGTCGACCCCGGAAACCTCGACGTGCTCGCCGCACTCGACGGGCAGCGTCCGCAGCACCTGGTCGACGTCGGAGTCGCGGCGGCCGCCGCCCTCCAGCAGCAGGCCGACGACCAGCTTCTCCCCGGACGGGCCGGCGTGGACGAAGTGCTGCTCCAGCGGGGCCCGCCGCCCGTCGATCATGTGCTCGGACGGGGTGTGGAAGTGGAACTGGAGCAGGTCGTAGCGGGTGCCGCCGAGCACGACCCAGGCCGCACCGGCGGTCACCTCCGCCTCGATGGTCTCCTCGCGACCGCGACTGCCGCAGCCGCTCGGGTCGTCCGCGGGATCGCGGCTGACGTAGCGGACGTGCAGGTCGACGGCCCGCGGGTAGCGGACCTCGAGCGGCGGCAACCGTGGATCGCGGACGGCAGCGCGGGTGCGGATGTCGATCGGGCTCTGGTGCGGCACGTCGGCGCTCGCCGCGGTGCCTGCGACCAGCAGGCCGGCTGCGGCGAGGCCGCCCGTCACGATGAAGGAACGCCTGTCGACGTGCACGTCCGGGCTCCGATCGCGATCATGGTCGAGCGATGATCGCGGACGCTACTCCCGGCCGCCGGCCCGTGATCACCGGGCTTGACGTCAGAGGTAATCGCGATGATTACCCCGCCGCCCGATGCTTCTCCCATGCCCACTCACACCGCCGCAGACGGCACCGCCCTCCACTACACCGACTTCGGCACCGGCACCCCCGTGGTGCTGGTGCACTCCTGGTCGCTCTCCTCTTCGATGTGGGAGTACCAGGTGGAGGCCCTGCTGGCCGCCGGGTACCGCTGCATCGCGCTGGACCGCCGCGGCCACGGTCGCAGCGACGTGGCCGGCAGCGGCTACGACCTCGACACGCTCGCCGACGACCTCGCCGGCCTGATCGAGGCGCTGGACCTGCGCGACGCCGCGATCGTCGCCCACAGCATGGGGACCTGCGAGACCACCCGCTACCTCGCCCGGCACGGGTCCGTGCGGGTGTCGCGCGTGGTGTTCCTCGGCGCGATGACGCCGTACCTCGTCGGCGCCGTGGGCCCCGAGCACCTCGAGGCCTGGTTCGCGCAGCTGCGCGCCGACCGGCCGAAGTGGTTCCACGACGCCGCCCCCGGCTACTTCGCCACCGGCGGCACCGGCTCCTGGGTCTCCCAGGCACTCGTAGACGACGGCGTCCGGCAGATCCTCGACGTGCCGTTGGCGGTGCAGATCGCGTGCGTGCGCGCCTTCGCGACCGTCGATCTCTCCGCCGACCTGCAGGGCATCGACGTGCCCGTGCTCCTGCTGCACGGCACCGCCGACGAGTCCGGCCCCTACCCGCTCACCGCGATACCGACGGCCGCGCTGCTCCGCGACGGCCGGCTGGTCACCTACGACGGCGCTCCGCACGGCCTGTACGTCACGCACAAGGACGCGGTGAACGTGGAGATCCTCGCGTTCCTGAGCGAGGCTGCGGCACTCGTGTGATCTCGGACTGGTCCGGGTGGAGCATCGCGTGCCGACTCGCGATACTGCCGCGGTGCCCGACGCCCCGCCGAAGATCTCCCGCCGAGCCCTCGTGGCGATCGGCGTGACCGCAGTCCTGTTCATCGCCGTACTGGTCGTCGTGGAGGTGAACCGGGTCGGCAACTCCGGCCCGGCCGCCGGCGGCCCACCCGTCCCTGTGCGGGTGATCGCCTTCAACGACCTGCACGGCAACCTCGAGCCGCCCACCGGGTCGTCCGGCAAGGTGCAGCAGGGCGGCGGGGCGAGCGTCGACGCCGGTGGCGCCGCGTTCCTGGCGACGAAGGTGGCGCAGCTGCGGGCGCAGGTGACCAACTCGGTGCTCGTGTCGTCCGGCGACAACATCGGCGCCTCGCCCGTCGTCTCGGCGCTGTTCCACGACGAGCCCACCATCGACGTGATGGACGAGCTCGGCGTGGCGGCGTCGGCCGTCGGCAACCACGAGTTCGACGAGGGCTTCGCCGAGCTGCAGCGCATGCAGAAGGGCGGCTGCCACCCGACCGACGGCTGCGTCTTCCGGCCGGACTTCCCCGGCGCGAAGTTCCCGATCCTCGGCGCGAACGTCACCGACGCGAGCGGGGCGCCAGCACTCCCGGCCAGCACGGTCGTCGAGGTGGGCGGGGTGAAGCTGGGCGTCATCGGCGCCACGCTGCGCGACCTGCCCAGCGTCGTCACGCCGGAGGCGATCAAGGGCCTGCAGTTCGGCGACGAGGTGGCCGCGATCGACAAGGCGTCCGACGATCTGACGAAGCAGGGCGTGGCCGCGCAGATCGTGCTGGTCCACCAGGGCGACGAGGGCGCGGGCGGCGGACCGTCGGACTGCGCGGTGAAGCCGAACGGACCCGCGACCGCCATCGCCACGAAGGTCTCCCCCGCCGTCGACGCGGTGTTCAGCGCGCACAGCCACCAGCAGTACGTCTGCACGGTGACCGATCCGGCCGGGGCGAAGCGGCCGCTGGTGCAGGGCCTGTCGTTCGGGCGGCTGCTCTCGGTGGTCGATCTGACGATCGATCCCGGCACCCGGGACGTCGTGCGCGGCTCCACCGCCGCCCACAACGAGGTCGTCGGCCGGGACACGACCCCGGACCCGGCCGTGCAGAAGATCGTCGACGAGGCGAAGGAGAAGGCGGCGCCGATCGCGAGCCGGCCCGTCGGGACGATCACCGCCGACCTGCTGCGCGCCGGCGGGGCGACCGGCGAGTCGAGCCTCGGCGACGTCATCGCCGACGGGCAGCTGGAGGCCAGCCGCGCCACCGGTGCGCAGATCGCGATCACCAACCCGGGCGGCATCCGCGCCGACATCCCGTTCGCCCCCGACGGCGTGGTGACCTACGGCGAGGCCTTCACCGTGCAGCCGTTCGCCAACATCATGCAGACCATCACGCTCACCGGCGCGCAGCTCAAGGCGGTGCTGGAGCAGCAGTGGCAGGGCCAGTCGAGCCCCAAGATCCTCCAGATCTCCTCGACCCTGCACTACACGTACTCGCAGGCCGCCCAGCCCGGCAACAAGATCACCGCGATCACGGTCAACGGGACCGCCGTCGACCCTGCGGGCAAGTACCGGGTCGCGGTGAACAACTTCCTCGCCGCGGGCGGCGACAACTTCACCGCCTTCGCCCAGGGCACCGATCTGCAGGGCGGCCCGATCGACCTGGACGCGCTGCTGGACTACCTGAAGGCGAAGCCCGGCCTGGCCCCACCACCGGCGGACCGGATCACGGCGACGCCGTAGGACCGCACCGGCAGTTGCAGCTACTTGCGTTCGCGGACCTGCATGCGGCCGTGGACGAGGGAGTCCTGCACGAACGTGAGCCACTGGTAGACGCCCAGGTGCTCCGACCGCGGGTCGCCGGCCGGCAGGTCGTCGGGCATGTCCTCGCTGACGTCGAGCGCCGTGCCCAGCGCGAGGCGGACGTCGTTGAGCGCCGTGAGCCATTCGTCGGCGAGCGCGGGCCGCAGCTCGACGCGGCCGCCGTCCTCCGGCAACGACTCCAGCACGTGCTGGTTGACGTCGAGCTTCGCGGTGATCAGCTCCGGTTCGTGCAGGGATCGCAGCCCCGCGGCGAGATCGGCGTCCTCGAAGGTGAAGTCGGGCAGCAGCCGCGCGACGACGCGGTCGGCCGGGCGCTTCGACGGGCCGGTCTGCATGCCCGTGAGTTTCGCCAGCTCGTCGACGGGGGCTTCGGACGCGCGCCCCTCGAGCATCTGTCGGACCTCGCGGAGCAGGCCCCGCAGCACCGCGGCCTCCTGCGGCTCGAACTCGGTGACGAGCACCTGTCGTTCGCCGCGACCTGTCTTCTTCCAGCCCTTCACGTGGCGATCATGCCTTCTGCATGGTGGCCCAGAGGCCGGCGGCGTGCAGCTTCGCCACGTCGGCCTCGATCTTGTCCTTGTCGCCGGCCGACACGGCCGCCTTCCCCTTGTGGTGCACGTCGAGCATCAGGGCGGTGGCCTTGGGCTCCGGGTATCCGAAGATCTTCTGCAGCACGTAGGTGACGTAGGACATCAGGTTGACCGGGTCGTTCCAGACCACCGCCTGCCATGGCAGATCCGGAGCGGTGGCCTCGTCGACGACCGGGTCGACCTGCGTGGTGGGGGCGGAGAGCGGTCCGGCCATACCCCTATGGTGACACCCCGCCCCGATACCTCGCAGCGCCCCATACGCTTGCTCCATGACTGGGAGCCCCTCGTCGGCAGGTGTGAGCACCGCCCTGCTCACCGACCGGTACGAGCTGACCATGGTTGCCGCGGCCGTCGCCGACGGCACCGCGCAGCGGCAGTGCGTGTTCGAGCTGTTCGCGCGCCGGTTGCCCGACGGTCGGCGCTACGGCGTAGTCGGCGGCACCGGGCGGCTGCTGGAGTCGATCACGCGGTTCCGCTTCGGCCCGGAGGAGCTGGACGCGCTCGCCGGCATCGTCGACGCCGACACCCTCGACCGGCTCGCGGAGTACCGCTTCTCCGGTGACGTCGACGGCTACCCGGAAGGTGAGCTGTACTTCCCCGGCTCGCCCATCCTCACCGTGACCGGCACGTTCGCCGACGCCGTCATGCTGGAGACGCTGGCGCTGTCGATCCTCAACCACGACTCCGCGGTCGCGTCGGCGGCCGCGCGGATGGTCACCGCGGCCGCGGGTCGGCCGCTGATCGAGATGGGGTCGCGGCGCACCCACGAGGCCGCGGCGGTGGCGTCGGCGCGCGCGGCGTACCTGGCCGGGTTCTCGACCACCTCGAACCTGGAGGCCGAGCGCCGCCACGGCATCCCGACGGCCGGCACCGCCGCGCACGCCTGGATCCTGCTGCACGACAGCGAGGATGGCGATGGGGAGCTGACGGCGTTCCGCGCCCAGGTCGCCGCGCTGGGCCCGAAGACGACCCTGCTCGTCGACACCTACGACATCCGCCACGGCATCGAGCTGGCCATCGAGGCCGCCGGCCCCGAGCTGGGCGCGGTGCGCATCGACTCCGGTGACCTCGGCGAACTCGCCCGCCAGGCCCGTGAGCAGCTGGACGCACTCGGCGCCACGGGCACCCGGATCGTGCTGTCCGGCGACCTCGACGAGTACGCCATCGCGGCGCTGCGCGCCGAGCCCGTCGACTCCTACGGGGTGGGCACCTCGGTCGTCACCGGCTCGGGGGCGCCGACGGCCGGCATGGTCTACAAGCTCGTCGAGGTCGACGGGCGGGCGGTGGCCAAGCGCAGCGCGTCGAAGGAGTCGGTCGGCGGACGCAAGGGCGCACTGCGCCGCTACAAGCCGACCGGCACCGCCATCGAGGAGGTCGTCTACCCGGCGGCGCGGCCGGTGAAGGCCGGCGAGCACGACCGGCAGCTGCAGGTGCCGATGGTGCGCGGCGGCGACCTGGTGCCCGACCTGCCGACACTGGAAGAGTCCAGGGAGCACCTGCGCCGCGCGCTGGTGTCCGTGCCGTGGGAGGGGCTCAAGCTCTCCCGCGGGGAGCCCGCCCTCCCGACCGTCCTCGAAGGGTTCTGAGATGCCGGCACTGATCATCGTCGACGTGCAGAACGACTTCTGCGAAGGCGGGTCGCTCGCCGTCACGGGCGGCGCGAAGGTCGCCGCGGACGTCTCGACGCACGTGCGCGGCAGCTCGTACGACCACGTCGTCGCCACCCGCGACCACCACGTCGACCCGGGCGCGCACTTCTCCGACGCACCCGACTTCGTCGACTCGTGGCCGCCGCACTGCCGCGTCGGCACGCCGGGCGCGTCGTTCCACCCCGAGCTGGACGTCGCGCCCGTCGAGGCCGTGTTCGACAAGGGCGCCTACACCGCCGCGTACTCCGGATTCGAGGGTTCGGAGCCGGGTGGGACGGGCCTGCTCGAGTGGCTGGCCGACCGGGGCGTCACCGCCGTCGACGTGGTGGGCATCGCCACCGACCACTGCGTGCGCGCCACCGCGCTCGACGCGGCCGCGGCCGGACTGCAGGTCACGGTGCTGCTGGAGCTGTGCGCCGGTGTCGCCGCCGAGTCCACCGAGCGTGCCCTCGCGGAGCTGCGCGCCGCCGGCGTCACAATTCGATGATCCCGCTGGGCCTGCCGGAACCCACCGACTGGATCGAGGCCGACGTCGTCACCAATGTGCGCGAGCACGGCTGGCACGTCTGCATGGTGCACGGCGACTGCGAGTACTGCGCGGAGGGCGATCTCGAGCACTCCCACGAGGCCGTCCACCACGACGATCCACGGGTGGACGCCGCCTACGCCGCGACGTTCGCCTACACGGTGGGCCTCACCCCGCGGTTCGACCATCCCGAGATCCTGCTGGTCGGCGGCTGGAGCGCCGCGGGGCACTTCCTGAACACGGTCGGCGATCTCGTGCGCGACGGGCACCGGTTCGCACCGGGCGACACGTCGAGCGAGGTGCTCGACGGGTTCGTCGTGCGCTTCGACGACGTCGGGGAGCGGCCCCGCTGGGGCCTGATGACCCTCGCGCACTGGGCGATGCACCGGGCCTACTTCGACGCGCTGCAGCTCGTGCTGCCCGACCGCTGGGGTCGCTGGCCGGAGGACCCGGAGTACCACGGCTACCCGCAGCCCCCGCAGGCCGACTGACAGGCGGCTCAGCCGCCTGAGCCGATGCGCAGCGCCCGAGGTGCCCTCGGGCCGACGCCCAGCCACGCGACGACCGCACCCAGGACGCACAGGCCGGCCCCGATCAGCATGCTGCGGTCGAAGCCCAGGTCGAGCGCGGTCGGGTCGTCGGCGGCGTACCGGGGCAGCCCGGCGAGCACCGGCAGCGCGGCGACGACGAGGAGACCGGCCGTGCGGGCCACCCCGTTGCTCACCGCGCCGGCGACACCGACGTGCGCGTCGGCGACGGCGCCCAGCACGGACGCCGTGATGGCCGGCGTGATCAGCGGGATCCCCAGCCCGAGCAGGACCACGACCGGGAGCACCTCGGTCGGGTAGGAGGCGGCCGGGCCGATCCGGGTCGCCAGCGCCAGCGCCGCCGCACAGAGGAGGGACCCGACGGTCATCGGGGCGCGCGGGCCGAGCGTCCCGGCGAGCGAACCACCGCGCGCCGACAGCACCAGGGTGAGGGCGGTGAGGGGCACGAGCGCGAGACCGGTGGCCAGCGCCGAGTAGCCGGTGGAGATCTGCAACTGGATCGGCAGCACGAACATCAGCACCGCCAGCGCGCCGTACAGGAGGAACCCGGCGAGGTTGGCCGCCGTGAACGTGCGCGAGCCGAACACCGCGAGCGGGAGCATCGGGTGCGGGCTGCGCCGTTCGACCAGCCAGAAGAGCCACACCGCAACCAGTCCCACCGCCCCCGCGGCGGCCGCCCGGTGCGGGTCGTCGGCACCGTTCGTCAGCGCGTAGGTGATCCCGCCGAGGCCGATCGCCGCCAGGACGGCCCCGCGACGTCGAACCGGCCGGAGCGGACCCCGGCCCGCCGCTCGGGCACCCGGGTGCAGAGCACCGCGGCCATTGCCGCCGCGACCGGCACGTTGACCAGGAACACCCAGCGCCACCCGGCGGTGTCGATCAGGACCCCGCCGAGCAGCGGGCCCAGCGCGCCCGCGGCCCCGCTCAACCCCGACCACCAGCCGAGCGCGCGGTTGCGGTCGCCGGGCGCGAACGACTCCTGGATCAGGGCCAGCGAACCCGGCACGAGCAGCGCGCCGCCGATTCCCTGCAGGGCACGGGCGACGATCAGCCACTCCAGGGTCGGCGCGACACCGCACAGCAGCGACGCACCGGCGAACCCCGCGATGCCGGCCAGGTACACCCACCGGCGCCCGAACCGGTCACCCAGCGCGCCCCCGAGCAGGATCAGCGCGGAGAGGGTGAGCGTGAAGGCGTTGACCGTCCACTGCAGACCGGAGAGCGACGCGCCGAAGTCCCGTTCCAGCGCCGGCAACGCCACGGTGACGACCGTGGCCTCGAGCAGCACCAGCCCCGATCCGGCAGCCGTGACGAGCAGGGTCGCGCGACCGGCGGGATCCGACAGCCGGAGTTGTGACGGCGCGGCGATGGATTCGTCCGAGGTCCCGGTCATCGCCTCATGGTCGGGCCGTCGGCGCCGCCGATCAGCAGCGAAGGCCGACAGGATCGATCAGCCACGCTCATGGATCGAGCCGGCGAATCTTCTACGCCGCGACGAAGCCGAACTCGCCCGCCTCGATCCCGCGGGCGAACGCGAGCCGCTCGGCGTCGGTGAAGTGCAGCTCCTGGCCGTCGTGGGCGACGTGCCAGGTGGTGTCGCGGACGGTGCCGGCGTGCGTGGTCGTGCGCAAGCCGAGCGTGACGGCCAGCGGTCCGGTGCGCGGCTCGCCGTCGACGGCCGCGGCACGGAACGCGGCCCAGGCTGTCGGTCCGAGAGTCAGGACCGTGCCGGCACCCTGGTCCTTGGTGTCGCGCACCCGGACCGTACGTGTCCCAGGTGCGACCTCCACGCACGACTCGCCGTTGCCGGAGAAGCTGGACGTCCGCCACCCCGGACGATCTGCGGTGGCCATCGTGCGCTCCCTCCCGGCCAGGTCATGTGGATCCTGTCAGCGCCTCGATCCGAGCCCGGATGAGGGCGGCCGAGTCTGCATCGGTGAGGGCACGCTCGCTGAGTCGCTCGGCGACCAGATTGTAGACCTCGACCTGATTGGGTTCCTGCACATAGATGGCGCCGTCACGGTATTCCACATAGCCGATCGACCGCGCCTCGGCGAAGTCCAGGATGCTGAACGGACCTTCAAGTCCGTCGTGCACGGCCACGGCGGTCGGCATGACCTGGAGGGTCACGTTGTCGCGCTCGGCGAGCTCCAGCAGGTGTTCCAGCTGCGGGATCATCACCTTCCGGCCGCCGACCGTGCGGAGTAGCGCCTGCTCCTCGAGGACGGCGTGATAAACCAGCGGCGCAGTGTCCTCGGTGAGCCGCTGGCGAGCCATTCGGGCACGTACCACTCCTGCAGCTTCGGCAGGGCTCACCCTCGCGCTGTTCACCAGCAGCGCAGCGGCGTACTCACGGGTCTGGAGCTGACCCTCAAGCAGCATCGTGCTGTATGTGAACTTGCCACGCGCCAAACCCTCCAGCCCTACGAAGGTGCCGAACCAGTCAGGCACGGCATCGGCGTGCGACGCCCACCAGGTGCCCTGGTCGGCCTGCCCGGCCAGCGACGCTAGCCGGCGTGTGACGTCGGCACCGGCGCCGTAGAAGCGCAACAGCACGTCGATCTCGGCCGATTGCTGCTGCGTCCGGCCCACCTCCATGTAGTTGATCTTCACGCCGGTGCAGCCCAACTCGCGGGCGGCCTCGGCCTGGGTCTTGCGCGCCTCCAGCCGAGCCGCGCGCAGCTCGTGCCCGATCAACCAGCGCAGCGCCGACGGGTCGTTGCGGATCGCCACTGGACAGCCACTCTCCTTCGCGTTAAATTTAACGCCGCAAGTCGCGCGGCACCGCGCGAGGAGAATAGCCGAGGGAGCCGCTCCGTGCGTCATCAACCACGCCCCATCCCGTGAACCGCGACGTACTGGACGAGGCCGTCCAGCTACTGGCCGCCTGCGGCGACCTCGACCGCATCGAGGAGCTCCACCGACTGCGTCGCGACGGCCGCTGCGCAGCATGCGGACCGATCGTCACCTGGCCGTGCCTGCACATCACAGTGGCGCACCGGGCCCGCCGCTTGCGCGAGACACGCGCGGACGGCTCCCGCTGAACGCGACCCAGAGACGTCACACACGGTGCGTGGTCGTCACACATGCTGCAGCGTGTGTGACGTGCACACACGGTGTGTGACGTCGGTCGGCGCGGGGCCGCCCGACGTCCATCCCAATCTTGACAGTGACAACATTCGCCGTCACCATGGCTGGCATGCGTACCCGAGCAGGCCGCTGGACCCACGACACGGCTGCCGTCCCGGACGGGATGGTCGTGTTCCTCATCGGGATGACCATCACGAAGCTGTGGCGGCCGGACCGCTGGTGGCCGACGTTCGTCGCCATGGTGCCCATGCTCATGGAGCAGCGTCGCCGCCCCGAGCTGGGCGTGCTCGGCACGCGTGTGCTGATCGGAGGCAGCGGCCCGGTGCTGGTCCAGTACTGGCGCGACGCCGAGTCGCTCTACCGCTACGCCTCGGCCGCCGACGCGGAGCACCGCTCGGCATGGGCCGCGTTCAACCGGGCCGCGCGGGCCGCGCCCGACGCCGTCGGCGTCTGGCACGAGACGTTCCCCGTGGCGGCCGCCGAGAGCGTCTACGTCGACATGCCCGTGCAGGGCCTCGCCGCGGCCGTCGGATCCGTGGCGGTCAGCGGGCGCACGAACCGGGCCCGGGACCGGCTGGCCGCCGGCTGACCCGCACAATCGGCCCGTGCGTGCCGTCGTCATCGAAGAGTTCCAACAGTTGCCGCAGCTCCGCGAGGTGCCCGACCCGGAACCGACCCCCGACGGCGTCGTGATCGCCGTCGAGGCCACCGGTGTCTGCCGCAGCGACTGGCACACCCTGCAGGGCCACGACGAGGACGTGGCGCTCCCCCACGTCGCCGGCCACGAGCTGGCCGGCCGCATCGCCGCGCTCGGTCGCGATGTTCGCGGCTGGACCGTGGGTGAACGGGTCACCGTGCCGTTCGTGTGCGCCTGCGGGCGCTGCGCGCAGTGCGCCGCCGGGCAGCAGCAGATCTGCGACGCGCAGTTCCAGCCGGGCGCGACGCACTGGGGCTCCTTCGCCGACCTGGTGGCGATCGACCGCGCCGAGGTGAACCTGGTGCGGGTGCCGGACCGGCTGTCGTCGGTGGCGGCCGCGGCGCTCGGCTGCCGGTTCGCCACGGCCTTCCGGGCGGTGCTGCGGCACGAGGACCTGCGGCCCGGCCACTGGGTGGCCGTGCACGGTTGTGGCGGCGCCGGGCTGTCCGCCGTGCTGCTGGCTGCCGCCGCCGGCGCGCTGGTGGTGGCCGTGGACGTCTCGCCGGCGGCGCTCGCGCTCGCGACCGAGCTCGGCGCCGTGGCCACCGTGAACGGGTCGGACGTGCCCGACACCGCGGCGGCCGTCGTCGAGCTCACCGGCGGCGGCGCGCACCTGTCGCTCGACTGCGTCGGCCTGCCGGCGACCTGCGCGGCGTCGGTGGCGTCGCTGCGCAAGCGCGGCACCCACGTCCAGGTCGGGCTGATGCCGCCGGCACAGGGCGTGCCGCCGATCCCGTGGCACCGGGTGATCGCGGGCGAGCTGCGCATCGCGGGCACCCACGGGCTACAGGCGCACGAGTACCCCGGGATGCTGCGGTTCGTCGAGCGCGCCGGCCTCGATCTCGACCGGCTCGTCGGCGCCCGGATCAGCCTCGACGACGTGCCCGGCGCCCTGATGGCGATGGACGACCCGGTCGCCGCCCGAGCCGGCGTGACGGTGGCCGAGCTCGGGACCTGAGGCTCAGCCGCGCATCGCCCACGGCGCGAGGCTGTCGGCCAGCCCGACGCCCTCCGCGCGGTGCGCGCCGGTGGCCTCCGCCAGGCCCACGCAGCGCGGCCCGTCGAACAGGCCGCAGAGGTAGCGCACCGTGTTCTCGTCGATCGCGGCCACGCCGACCCGCAGCTGGTAGATGCCCGGGTAGTGCACCTCGGCCAGGTAGTCGACGCGCAGCGCGCTCGGCGAGAGACCGTCGAGCGGGCCGCCGGTCGGGTAGCCGAGCACGTCCAGGTGCAGCTCGGCGAGACCGTCGAGGTACCAGCGGGCGAGCGCCACGTTGTTGACGTGGCGGTTGGTGTCGACGTCGGTGAAGCGCGTGCGGACGTCCAGCCGGAACGGGTAGTTCTCGCGGACGAGCCGTCCCGGCTCGCGGAGCGGACGGGTCGCCTCGGCGCCCGTCCCGATGCGCAGCGACTCCAGCGACGTGCGCAGCGCATCAGGCAGCGGCGCCGAGCCCAGATCGCCGACGTGCACGCTCACGGACGAGCCGGTGGCCACGCACTCGCCGCCGGCGAACACCGCGTAGGAGTAGGTGAACGACGACCGGCCGACGTGGGTGATCCCCACCCCGACCCGGTAGGAGCCCGAGACGGCGAGCGGGGCGTGCACCTCGACGGTCACCGACGCCAGCAGCAGCCGGATCTGGGTGCGCTCCCGGGAGGTGATGTCGGCACCGAACGAGCGGTACTCGACGGCGACCCGGGCGTCCTCGAACCAGCGCACGAGCGCGTCGCGACCGATGCGCCGGCTGGAGTCGAGATCGCTGTAGCGGGCGGTCTCGTCGATGAGGACCGGGAAGTCGGCCGGCACCGGGCGGGGTCGCGCAGCAGCGGTCTGCGAAGTCGTCACTCCTGACATTGTGGCCTGTTGCGCAGCTCACGGAGGGTGCAGGGTGACCGGCCGGGGTTGTCGGGGTCGCCCGGTAACCTCGCGAGGTGCCCGCCGCTCCCGTTTCCACCCGCGACCTGCCCGGGGTCGCCGAGCTGCTGGAGGCGGCCGTCACCGCTGTCGGCGGCGCCCGCCGGGAGGGCCAGGACACGATGGCCGATGCCGTCCGCCGGTCACTCACCACCGGCGAGCACCTCGCGGTGCAGGCCGGCACCGGCACCGGCAAGTCGCTGGCCTACCTGGTGCCCGCGATCCGGCACGCGATCGCGAAGGACACCACCGTGGTCATCTCCACGGCCACGATCGCGCTGCAGCGCCAGCTCGTCGACCGCGACCTGCCCCGCGTGGCGAAGGCGCTCAAGCCGCTGCTGGGGCGCGCGCCGTCGTTCGCGATCCTCAAGGGCCGGCGCAACTACCTGTGCCTCAACAAGCTGCACGGCCCCGACGACGTCGACCCGGAGGACGAGCTCTTCGACCCGTTCCAGGTCTCGGCGATGGGCCGGGCGGTCAAGCGCATCCACGACTGGGCCGATGACACCGCCACCGGCGACCGCGACGAGCTGGTGCCCGGCGTGCCCGACAGCACCTGGCGCCAGGTCTCGGTCAGCGCCCGCGAGTGCATCGGGGTGTCGAAGTGCCCGGTCGGCGAGGAGTGCTTCGCCGAGCGCGCCAAGCACGAGGCCGGCCGCGCCGACATCGTCGTCACCAACCACGCGCTGCTCGCCATCGACGCGATGGAGGGGCGGCAGGTGCTGCCCGAGCACGACGTCGTCGTGATCGACGAGGCGCACGAGCTGGTCGACCGGGTCACCGGCGTGGCCACCGCCGAGCTGTCGGCAACCTCGGTCGCGATCGCCTCCCGACGCCTGGGCAAGCTCGTCGACCAGGCCGTGGCCGACCGGCTGGCCGAGGCGGGCGAGGGCATCGGCGCGATCTTCGACGACCTGCCCGTCTCCCGCTGGGAGGCGTTGCCGCAGGCCGCCGCCGGCGCGCTCACCGCGCTGGCCAACGCCGCCGCCGAGGCCAAGAGCTCGTTGGGCTCCGACCGGCGCGAGGATCCTGACGCCGCGGCCGGCCGCAAGATCGCCCTGGCCGGGCTCGAGGAGATCGCCGACACCGCCACCCGGCTGCTCGGCGCGTTCAGCGAGCCTGATCCGGCCAAGCGGCGCGACGTCGTGTGGCTGGGCGAGCAGGGCCCCGATTCGTCGCGCCACAAGGTGCTGCACGTCGCACCGCTGTGGGTGGGCGGGCTGTTGCGCGAGCGCCTGTTCGGCCGCTCCACCGTGGTGCTCACCTCGGCCACGCTCACCCTCGGCGGCACGTTCGACGCGCTGGCCCGCCAGTGGGGGCTGCCGCCGGAGCAGACCGTCGCGGAGAAGAGCGCCGCTGCGAAGAAGGACCCGGTTCCCGATCCCGAGGCCCCGCGCTGGTCCGGCCTCGACGTCGGCTCGCCGTTCGTGCACGCCAAGAGCGGGATCCTCTACGTGGCGAAGCGGCTCCCGCCACCGGGCCGCGACGGGCTGCCCCAGGCCTACCTCGACGAGATCGCCGGGCTGGTCGAGGCGGCGGGCGGGCGCACCCTGGGCCTGTTCTCCTCGATGCGCGCGGCTAAGCAGGCCACCGAGGCGCTGCGCGGCAAGCTCTCCACGCCGCTGCTGTGCCAGGGCGACGACTCCACGATGCTCCTGGTCAAGCGGTTCGCCGAGGACGAGCCCACCACCCTGTTCGGCACGCTCTCGCTGTGGCAGGGCGTCGACGTGCCCGGCCCGTCGCTGTCGTGCGTGATCATCGACCGCATCCCCTTCCCACGACCCGACGATCCGCTCGTCGCGGCGCGGCAGAAGGCCACCGATTCCCGCGGCGGCAACGGCTTCCTCACGGTCTCCGCCACGCACGCGGCCCTGCTGCTCGCGCAGGGCGCCGGCCGCCTCCTGCGCGGGATGGACGATCGCGGCGTCGTGGCGATCCTCGATCCGCGCCTGGCCACGGCCCGGTACGGCGGGTTCCTCCGCGCGTCGCTGCCGCCGTTCTGGCCGACCGACGACCGTGAGGTCGTGCACGCGGCACTGCGCAGGCTGCGCGGGGCCTGACGCCACTTGCACCCTGCTCGATCGCGTGGCATTGTTCTCTACAGAGAGCACTGATCTCGATTACTTACATCGATCGCGGAGGTGCGGGATGACGAAGACGGTGCTGGTCACAGGGGCCACGGGCAACACGGGGCGGCCGCTGGTCGAGGAGCTGCTGTGGCGTGGGGCGAGCGTGCGGGCCATGGTGCGGCCGGGCACCGACCCGAGCCGGCTGCCCGCGCAGGTCGAGCTCGTGGAGGCCGATCTCGACGACGCGTCCGCCGTCGCGGCCGCGCTCAAGGGCGTCGAGCGCGCGTACCTCGTCACGCGCTCGTCGGAACGGGCCGAGGCCCAGCAGCTGCAGTTCGTCGAGCTCGCCGCCGAGGCCGGCGTCGCCCACCTGGTCAAGCTGTCGCAGTACGCGGCCACAGCCGAGTCACCCGTCCGGTTCCTGCGCTACCACGCCGCCGTAGAGCAGCGGATCCGCGAGCTCGGCATCCCGTTCACCTTCCTGCGGCCCAACCTGTTCCTGCAGGCGTTCCTCGACTTCGGGCCGGTCGTGCAGGGCATGGGAGTGCTGCCGGCGCCGATCGGGGCGGCCCGGGTGAGCGTGGTCGACGTGCGCGACATCGTGGCCGTCGCGGCGGCTGCCCTCACCGAGCCCGACCACGAAGGTGCCACCTACACGATCACCGGGCCGGCCGCCGTCACGCACGCCGAGATCGCCACCGCGATCAGCGCCGCCACCGGCCAGGAGATCGCGTTCGCGGACGTGCCGCCGGCCGCGTTCGAGGAGCAGCTGCGCGGGATGCTCCCGCCGTGGCAGCTCGCCGGGCTGATGGAGGACTACGCCCACTACGCGCGCGGAGAAGCCGCCGACGTCTCCCCCGACGTCGCCGCCGTCACCGGCCGGCCGGCCCGCTCGATGGAGGCGTTCTTCACGGAGCACGCCCGTACGTTCATCGCCTGACCGCAGACACAGCGCCGCCGCCCGGTGCTGACGACACGGACGGCGGCGCTCATCCCGGCCGGGGGTGCCGGGGAACCGGGGCCCATCAGGGCGGCGGGAACGTCACGCGGACCGCTGTCGTCCCGTCGGGCAGCTCGGTCAGATCGAGCACCCCGCCGGCCGCCTCGGCGGCGTGGACGCAGGCATCGGGAGCCGCGCCGTCGGCCGGCACCACCTCGAGCCACCATCCGCCGCCGCCCCGCAGACCGGCCCGCACCCGGACGTCCGCGGCCGCGGAACCGAGCAGGGCCCGCACCAGGCCGCGCACGGCCACCGGGTCCCCGCCGACCAGCTCCGGTCCCGTGAACCCGTCCGTGAACTCGGTGACGAGCGCGCGCAGGTCGATCGACGCGTCCGACGGCAGCAGCTCGGGTGGCGTGCGGTCGAGCAGGTGCTCGACGAGACCGCGCATCCGATCGACGGCCGTCAGAGCAGCGGACATGCAGGCGGCGGCCGACGCCGACGTCTCGCCGCGCAGCGGGCCGCCGGCGAGCGCGAGGTGGCCGTGCACGGCGGCGAGCCCCGCCTCCAGCTCCGGTGCCACCCGGTCGACGAGCGCGGCGACCTGATCCTCGTGCTGCAGGATGTCGATGACGTCCAGGAGCTTGCTCTCGCGATCACGCCGCTCGAGAAGGGCACCGGCCTGCGCGGCCACCAGGTCGAGGCCGGCCCGCCGGCCGGCGTCCAGCGACGCGGCACCGACGGTCAGGCTGCCGCGCACCTCGCCGTCGACGCCGCGCAGCAACCACGTCCGCGGCCCCGAACCGGCGCGGCGGCCCAGCGCCACGAACGCCGGCGAACCGCCGACGTGCGCGGCCAGGCGGACGATCCCGTCCAGCTCCGGATCGTCCGAGGCCGGCGGTGATCCGTTCCGGTCAGGACGCACCGCATACGCCCCCTCTGTCGACAACCGGCGCACGGCATACGTACGTCCGAACGATATCGACCACCACCGTTCGGACCAGGATGTCTGACCTGGCCGGGGGTCACCCGTGGCCCGTTCAGCCCAGCCGCACCGACGCTCCGCAGCCGGTCAGGCGCACCGCGGGGTGATCCACCGCCCGAGGCCCCGCCTGGACCGCGCACTCCGTCACCACCCCAGCCCGGCGCCTGCGCGATCTTCCGCGGTGGGTGCTGCGAGACTGCCGCCCATGACGATCGACCGTCCCGCCCGCGAACAGGTCATCGCGGCGGGGACCCGCCGGCTCGCCGGATGGAGCGGCCGCATCCTGCTGGTGGCGGCTGCGCTGGTGCTGATCGGGCTCGTGATCGGGCAGTTGTGGTCGATCGCGTTCCCGGTGTTCCTCGGCCTGCTGATCGCGACGGTGTTCGAACCCATGGTCAGCCGGCTGCGGGTGTGGGGATGGCCGAGCCTCCTCGCAACCATCGTGGTCTTCCTGCTGGCCCTGCTGATCCTCGTCGGCGTGGTCGTCGCGATCGTCCCGACCGTCGCCGATCAGGCCCCACAGCTCGTCGACGGCGCGACCGGCGGGATCGAGCAGATCCAGATGTTGCTGGCCGGTCCGCCGTTCAACCTCGGCGGTACCCAGATCGGGCACGCGGTGCAGACCGCGATCGGGCAGCTCCAGCAGAACGCCGCGTCGATCGCCGGCGGCGTGGTGACCGGGGTGTCGGCCATCGCGTCCGGAGTGGTCAACATCGTGCTGGCCGTCGTGGTGGCGTTCCTCTTCGTCAAGGACGGCCCGCGCTTCCTCCCGTGGTTGATGCGCACGACCGGCCCGACCGCGGGAGCGCACCTGAGCGCGGTCGGCGTGCGGGCATGGTCGCGGCTGGGCGGGTTCATCCGCAGCCAGGCCCTCATCGGGCTCGTCGACGCGGTGTTCATCGGGGTGGGCCTGGTGCTGCTCGGGATCCCGCTCGCGCTGCCGCTGGCCGTGCTGACGTTCTTCGGCGCGTTCGTGCCGATCATCGGAGCGCTGGTCGCGGGCGCGTTCGCGGTGCTGGTCGCGCTCGTCTCCCAGGGCCTGACGACCGCGCTGCTCACGCTGGCGCTGATCCTGGTCGTGCAGCAGGTCGAGGGGAACCTGCTCCAGCCCGTGATCCAGGGCAAGGGCCTGGGGCTGCACTCCGCGGTCGTCATCCTCGCCGTCACCGCGGGCAGCAGCCTGTACGGCATCGCCGGAGCCTTCTTCGCGGTGCCCGTGGTCGCGGTCGCCGCCGAACTCCTGCGCTACGTCAGTGAGCAGATCGACCGCGCCACCGGTGCGGACGTCGAACCCGACGGCGAACCCGACGCACCGGACGTCGACGGGGCCGACGCCGAGCCTGCGCACACGGAGCAGGCCGGCACCTGATCCAGGGCCTCAGCCCAGGTACTCGGCTTCGGCGAGCCAGTCCAGCACCGCGTACGGGTCGCCGGTGGCGAGGACGTCGCGCAGCTCGTCCTCGCGGCCGCGCGGCACAGCCGTGACGACACCGGAGAAGCGCAGGCCGCCCGCCCCGTCGTCGACGACGCGGGCGCAGACCAGCTCACCGGCCGTCGCGGCCTTGGCGACCTCCTGGTCTGCCACGCGGACGCCGTCGCCGCCGGCGCCGAGCTCGCGCACGGTGACCCCGGTGCCGTACCCGATGCCGACGATCTCGTAGATCCTCCTGGGCACTGCTGCCCACGACACGGCCAGCTCCGCCTCATCGGAGGGCAGCAAGGGCCCGCGCTCGGCCACGAACCGGGCCAGCCAGCCGCCCTCCACCAGCGCGACGTCGGCCAGCAGCGGATCGTCGAGCACGGCTTCCGGGTCGCCGTCGCCGCCGGCCAGCACGTCGGCGAGCCCGTCGATCAGGACGTCGACGGCGCCGCCGCGGCGGTCCAGGTACATGACGGTCTTGTGCTCCAGCCAGGGCACGCGTTCGGCCAGCGGGGGCATCGGCAGCTGGTCCCGGTGGCACTGCTTGTACTTGCGGCCGGACCCGCACCAGCACGGCTCGTTGCGGGCGGGCACCGCGACCGGCACCGCGTACGGGGTGAGCACCGCGACGGGCTCGTGGACCTCGCTCAGGCCCGCGTCCCGCAGGTACCCCAGCGCTTCGGCCGCCCGCCCGCGATCGGACGCGTACCAGGCCAGGCGCTCGTCCACCAACCACCACTCGCCCACGGCTGCGGCGGCCCGCAGGTGCGACTCGGCGTCGGTGAGCCGCCCGGCCCGCTCCACGGCGAGCGACGTGAACAGGTGCGCGGCCGCGGCCCGCATCGAACTGCCGGCCGCGGACACGAACCGGTTCCCGAGTTCCTCGGCGGCCGCCACCTGCGCGGCGTCGCCGGCAGGGTCGATCAGCTCGGTGCCGATCAGCTCGGCAGCCACGGCCAGCAGCACGTCGCCGTCCTCGAGCAGGCCGAGCACGGTGCGCAGGTCGGCGTCGGTGGGCGCGCCGGCGGCCACCAGGTCCAAAGCCGCCTCTGCCCGCTCCAGACCGTCATCGTCGAGCAGGCGCGCGAGGCGATCCGCCCGGGTGATCCGCGCCGCCGCCACCCACGCGGCGTCGTCGTGACCGAACTCGCGGCCGCGCTGCAGCAGCTCCGCCGCGGCAGCAAGCTCCGCCAGCGGCGCGACAGGTTCGGCGAACGCCGTCGGGTCGGCGGCCAGCAACCCGAGCAGCAGCATGTCCCCGGTCAGCGGCAGCGGCGGATCGGCGATCTGCGCGTCGTAGACGTTGCGCAGCGCCGCGACCAGCGCCGGCGGCGCCGGCAGCGTGCCGGGAACGATGTCGATGGCGACCTGTCCCTCGGTCACCCGCAGGGCGAGCACCTCGCCGGGCGCCGGCCGCGGCAGCCAGCCGGCCGGGCCGGCCCAGAAGATGTCGCCGGCGCCGTCGAGCTCGACGGTGAGCCGAACGGCCGCGGTGCGCGGCTCCGCGAGCCGCGCGAACACGGCCAGGTCGGGCTCGACGGCGAGCCGGCCCTCGGTCTCCTCGGTGTCGGACAGGTGGTGGGTGAACACACCGTCGCGCAGGAGCGTCGGAACGTGCACCAGCGCCCCGGAGGGCACGCCGGCGACGTCCGACATCGGGTCGAGCAGGTGGCGCTCCAGCGCGTCCCGCAGCACCGTCTCGGCGACGGGGTCGTCGGCGGCGAGCGCGAGCCGGTCGCGGATCTCCGTCTCGAGTTCGGGGCCGCCGATCACCACCTTCGTGCGCACCAGCTCCGCGCACGCGTCGTAGGCGGCGTCGAGCAGCGGGACGAGCTCCGCGACCAGCGCGTCCATCACGGCGTGCCGTTCGGTACCGGCGGCGAGCTGCCGCTGCACCTCGTCCCACGTACCGGTGGGGTCGGTGCCCAGGATCCGCCCGGCGAGGCTCACCCGCAGGAGCATCCCGCTGATGGTCTCCCCGGCCTCGGGTCGATCGTCGAGCAGCAGCTCGGCCCACTGCTGCGGCCCGACCAGGTCGGCGGCCGCAGGGACCGTCCCGAACAGGAACCGGAGCCGGTCCTCCAGATCAGGCACAACGATGGGCGACGTCACGTGGGGAGGCTAGTCAGCGCTCAGGGGTCGACCGCGAGGCAGGTCACCGTGCCAGGGGCGACCTCGGTGAACCCGGCGTCGCGGACGCACACCGACGATTCCTGCTCCAGCAGGTACGCCCAGTGGTCGGGTTCGGCGTCGCGCACCGCGAACGGCAGCACCTCGGTGAGGCCGCGAGCCGCCGCGTAGAGCATCGAGGCGTGGCCGACCTGCGCCGCGGCCTTGCCGACCGTCATCTTCAGCGCTGCGTTCACCCAGATCACCGGCGCCCCGGGAGCCGGCGGGCCGGGGTCGTCGAGCGCCAGGTCGGTGCCGCCGATCTGCAGCCGCGCCACCTCGCGGGGCACGTCGTCGACGGGACCGGGCAGCAGGGCCCGTGCCTGCGCGTCGCCCACCGTCACGGTGACGCCCGGCAGCAGCTCGACGGCAGCCCAGTGCGCACCCCGCGCCCGGCGCGCGATCTTGCGGATCCGGCTCTCGATCCAGGTCATGACGGGCTCGTGCCACTCGCCGTCCGGCTCCGACCGGGGGTCGAGGCACACCGCCAGCGCCGCCGCTGCGGCCGCCTCGAGCACGGGGGTCCGATCGGCCGGCGGACGTTCCAGCCGCAGCACGATCGGCATGGCCCGCACGATCCCGTCCGGCTCCGGCGGGATCTGCGGTCGGACGCGCGCGAGGTAGCGCGCGGCCACAGGCTCCAGCACAGACGTCACAGGGGCACCCTTCGCAGCACGCCCTCGGCGGCGTCGGCGCGCTCCACGTCGTCACGGGTGATGCCCAGCACGAACAGCACCACGTCCAGGTACGGGTGCGAGAGCGCCGTGTCGGCCACCGCACGCAGGGCGGGCTTGGCGTTGAACGCGACCCCCAGGCCTGCAGTGGCGAGCATGTCGATGTCGTTGGCGCCGTCGCCGACGGCCACGCACTGCTCCAGCGGCACGTCGAACTCCTCGGCGAAGCGCCGGAGCGCCACCGCCTTGCCCGGTCGGTCGACGATGTCGCCGACGACGCGGCCGGTCAGCCGCCCGTCGACGATCTCCAGCTCGTTCGCGGCGACGAAGTCCATCCCGAGGTCCTCGACGAGGCCGGCGATCACCCGGGTGAACCCGCCGGAGACCACACCGCAGCGGAAGCCCAGCCGCTTCAACGTGCGGATGGTGGTGCGCGCGCCCGGGGTGAGCTCCAGCTCGCCGGACACCGCATCCAGGACCGACTCCGGCAGCCCGGCCAGCACGGCCACCCGGCGGCGCAGGGACTCCGTGAAGTCCAGCTCCCCGCGCATCGCCGCCTCGGTGACGGCACGGACCTCGGCCTCGGCCCCGGCGTGGGCGGCGAGCATCTCGATGACCTCGCCCTGGATCAGCGTGGAATCGACGTCGAACACGATCAGCCGCTTGCTGCGGCGGGCCAACCCGGCCCGCTCCACGGCGACGTCGACGCCGGCCGCACGGGCCACGTCGACCAGCCGCTTGCGCAAAGTGCCGGGCGGATGGTGCTCGCTGCCGTGGCCCGGGTCCGGCGACACCATCAGCTCCAGGCCGGTGACCGGGTAGTCGGCCACCCGCCGGATCGAGTCGATGTTGGCGCCGACGTCGGCCAGTGCCTGCGCGATCGACCCGAACGCCTTGGCGGTGATCGGCTGCCCCGTGATCACCACGACGTGTGTGGGGTGGCGCCGTTCGTCCGGGTCGCCTGCGGGCTGCACCGACGTCTCCACGTGCATGCGGATCGACGCCATCGCCTGCTCGACGGCTTCCTGCAGTGCCTCTGGATCGTGCTGCGTGGAGACCAGCGCGCCCAGCGTGAGCCGGCCCCGGATCACCACCTGCTCGACGTCGAGCAGGTCGACGCCGTGCCGGATCAGCGCCGCGAACAGGACGGAGCTGACCCCGGGTCGGTCCGGACCCGTGACGGTGACGAGGACGCTGGTGCCTACGGGAGCGGGCACCGGCCTCAGCGGGACTTCGGGTCGCCGTCGGGCTGCGTCTCCGGGCCGACACCCTGCGAGATCAGTTCGCCCGGATCGGGCTTGTGCCCGATGTGTGCCTCGGCCCGGAACCGTTCCACCAGGTGCGGGTAGTGCAGCTCGAACGCCGGGCGCTCCGACCGGATCCGGGGCAGCTCGGTGAAGTTGTGCCGCGGCGGCGGGCAGGACGTGGCCCACTCGAGCGAGTTGCCGAAGCCCCACGGGTCGTCGACCGTGACGACCTTGCCGTAGCGGTAGCTGCGGAACACGTTCCAGATGAACGGCAGTGTCGACGCACCGAGGATGAACGCACCGATCGAGGAGATCAGGTTCAGCGTGGCGAACCCGTCGATCGGCAGGTAGTCGATGTAGCGGCGCGGCGCGCCCTCGTTGCCCAACCAGTGCTGCACGAGGAACGTCGTGTGGAAGCCGACGAACGTGAGCCAGAAGTGCACCTTGCCCAGCGTCTCGTCCATCATCCGGCCGGTCATCTTCGGGAACCAGAAGTAGATGCCGGCGTAGGTGGCGAACACGATCGTGCCGAACAGCACGTAGTGGAAGTGCGCCACGACGAAGTACGTGTCAGAGACGTGGAAGTCGATCGGCGGGCTGGCCAGCAGCACGCCGGTGAGGCCGCCGAAGAGGAACGTGGCGAGGAAGCCGACCGAGAACAGCATCGGCGTCTCGAACGTGATCTGGCCCTTCCACAGCGTGCCGATCCAGTTGACGAACTTGATGCCCGTCGGGATCGCGATGAGGAAGGTGGTGAAGGAGAAGAACGCCAGCAGCACCGCGCCGGTGGCGTACATGTGGTGCGCCCACACGGCCACGGACAGGGCGGCGATGGAGATCGTGGCGTAGATCAGGGTCTTGTAGCCGAAGATCGGCTTGCGGCTGAACACCGGGAAGACCTCGGACACGATGCCGAAGAACGGCAGCGCGACGATGTAGACCTCGGGGTGGCCGAAGAACCAGAACAGGTGCTGCCACAGGATCACGCCGCCGTTGGCGGGGTCGAACACGTGGGTGCCGAGGTGACGGTCGGCGAGCAGGCCGAACAGGGCCGCGGTGAGCACCGGGAACGCGATCAGCACGAGGATCGCCGTGACGAAGATGTTCCAGGTGAAGATCGGCATCCGGAACATCGTCATGCCGGGCGCGCGCAGGCAGACGATCGTGGTGATGAAGTTGACGCCACCGAGGATGGTGCCGAGACCGGCCACGATCAGGCCGACGATCCACAGGTCGCCACCCGCACCCGGCGAGTGGATCGCGTTGGCCAGCGGCGTGTAGGCGAACCAGCCGAAGTCGGCCGCGCCGCCCGGCGTGAGGAAGCCCGACATCACGGTGAGCCCGCCGAACAGGAACAGCCAGTACGAGAACGCGTTCAACCGCGGGAACGCCACGTCGGGCGAGCCGATCTGCAGCGGCACGATGTAGTTCGCGAAGCCGAACAGGATCGGCGTCGCGTACAGCAGCAGCATGATCGTGCCGTGCATGGTGAACAGCTGGTTGTACTGCTCGTTCGACAGGAACTGGATCCCCGGAACGGCCAGCTCACCGCGCATCAGCAGGGCCATCGCGCCGCCGGCCAGGAAGAAGCCGAACGACGTGACGAGGTACAGGATCGCGATGTCCTTGGGGTCCGTCGTCCGCAACATCTTGAGGAACACGGAGCCCTTGGCCGTACGGCGCGCCGGGTACGGACGCGACGCGATCGGCTGTGGGGCGACGTCTGTCACGGGTCCATCCTCCAACGTCCAGGTGGCTGGGGAGATCGTAGCTCTACCTGTTGTCGAAGGCGCGCCCCGGGGCGGGTGGTCCGGCAGATATGGGCAATGCAACCCGTATCCGGACGCCGGTTCCGGCGCGACCATCTCCGCATGAGTGACGACCTACCCGTAATGGACGGGGTCCACCACCTGAAGCTGCCGGTGTCCGACCTCACCCGATCGCTGGAGTGGTACCGGCGCGTGCTCGGCTACCGGCTCGACCTCGAGTTCGTCGAGCAGGGCCTGCTGGCCGGGCTGGGGCTGGAGCATCCGGGCGGCGGGCCGTCGCTGGCGCTGCGCCTGGACCCCGAGTGGGCGGCGCGGACCGCCGGCTTCGACGGCTTCGCGATCGCCGTGCCGTCGGAGGAGGCGATGCGCGCACTCGCCGCCCGGCTCGACGCGTGCGGCGAGGCCCATGCCGGCGTCCACCCGACGCCGGTGGGCTGGATCCTGCCGATGCTGCGCGATCCCGACGGCCACGAAGTGCGCTTCTACACCTGGGAGCCGCCCGAGGCGGCCGCCGGACCGGGGCAGCGCCGGCGCATCCATGATCCCGGCCCCGACGGGTGGGTGGAGACCGTCGACGAGAGCCTGCCGCTGCTCAGCGCAGGGGTGTGAACAGCTCCTCGAACACGTCCGGGGTGGCGGCCGGGCTGGGCAGCGGGTCGACGATGAAGAACTCGGTGCCCATGCCCATCGCGAAGATCGGGTCCGGCATCGCCAGCAGGAAGTGGTCGGGGCCCATCTGGCTCGCGTGCGCACGCATGGAGGCGCGCTTCTGCTCGGTGAAGTCGACCGCCTCGACCCGGTGGGTGATCTCCGCCTCGGGCTTGCCGAAGTTCGGCGGCGGCCCGTCGGGCACGCTCCAGCCCTCCGGCAGCGACCCCGACTCGGCCATCCCCTTCAGGCCGCGCGACATCCAGTCGCGGTTCATCGTGTTCTGCGCCACGACGGGCACGGCCGACAGCTCGGCGGCGCGGCGACCCACGCGGTGGACCTGGATGTGGTCGGGATGGCCGTAGCCGCCGTTGTCGTCGTAGACGGTGAGGACGTCGGGCTCCTCCTCGTCGAGGATCACCGCGAGCATGCGCGCGGCGTGCTCGACGTCGGCCTTCCAGAAGCAGAAGGGGGCGTCGTTGGACGGCTCGCCCATCATCCCGGAGTCCGTGAACGGCAGGAACTCCACGCGCTTGGCCCCGATCGCCGCCGCCGAGGCGTAGCACTCCGCCGACCGGCGCATCGACAGCGACTCGCCGTCGAGCAGCACCCCCGGAACGGGTTCGCCCAGCTCACCGCGGGTGGCGAACACGAGCACCACCCGGTGCCCGGCCGCAGCGGCGCGCGCGAGGGTGCCCGCGCAGGTGATCGACTCGTCGTCGGGATGCGCTTGGAAGCTCACGATGGTGCCCACGGTCGTCACCCTAAGGTCGCGGCCGTCCGAGGCACGACCGTGGTTCAGGGTGGGTCGGGGTCGCTGCGGTAGTCGTAGGGCCGGGTGACGTGCCGATGCCCGGTCGGGGTGATCCACTCCAGCCCACCGTCGGGCAGGCCGCGGACCTGCCACCCACCGCCGGCGTGTTTGAGGTGGTGGTGGCGGACGCAGAAGCCGGCCAAGTTGATATCGCTGGTCGGGCCGCCCTCGGCGTAGGCCACCAGGTGGTCGAGTTCGCCGTTGACCACCTTGCGCCGGCAGGTCGGGAACCGGCAGTACACATCCCGGGCCTTGACGAAATCGGCCAGCGCGACCGGGGGCGTGTAGGTGGTGCGGCCGTGATCCAACAGGGCCCCGGATTCCGGGTCGAACAACAGTCGGCGCCAGGTCGCGGTTGCCGCGAGCTCGCGGGCCATCCCAGCGGTGATCGGGCCGTAGCCGAGTAGCTCGCTCGGGTCGTCGGTGAGCCCGAACAGTGAGGTCATCGGCATCAGCACATTGACCAGCGGTTTCCCCGGGTTGACCGGGGTGGGCAGGTTCAGATCGGGATTGCGCAGTCGCCCGCTGAGCAGGTCGGCGGCGAGGTCAGCGCGGCGCTCATCCATGGTGCGCGGGTCATCCGCCCCACAGCCACGGGCGAGGCGGGTGAGCCACTCGTAGGCGGCGATCGCGTCCGGTGCGGGCAGTAGGGCCCACAGTGAGGCCATGCCGTCGTCTTCGGGGTTGACCGCGACCCGACGACCCTTCCGGGCCGCCTCGTGGCGTTCCTCAGCGCCGTCGGGGTCGACGGCGATGATCGCCCTCTTGATCGCCGCCTGCAGCTGCGCCGCGGTCTGCTCCGGTGCCTTCGGAAGCACGCGGGCCTCGACCAGGACGGCATGCTCGGCGGTCAGGTTCACG
Organism: uncultured Actinomycetota bacterium; assembly: GCA_963727745.1. Classification (GTDB taxonomy): domain Bacteria; phylum Actinomycetota; class Actinomycetes; order Mycobacteriales; family Pseudonocardiaceae; genus Pseudonocardia. Next base: position 942,365 of record CAVSHL010000011.1, on the reverse strand, counting down.
GTGCCTTGGGTGATGGTCGTGACCCGGCGCTGATCCAGCAGCCCGGCCTCCCACGCCGCGAGCGTGTCCGGCAGCCGCTCGGTCAGCGCGGTGGCCTGCCGGGTGCGGAACGCGGCCGTGCCGGTGGACTGATGCAAAGCGGTAGCGACCTCATCGGCAGCCCAGTCGGTCAGCGACCCGGGCTCAGCGCGCCGCGAGGCGAGTTCGGCGATCAACCGGGCCTGGCAAGCCTGCGCCCACGCAGCGAGCCGTTCGTACCCGACGATGGCATCGACCAGGGCCGGATCGGAGAGCGAGGAGGGGTCAGAGAAGTACTGGTCGAGCTCCACGGCCAGCCACCCTGATGGCGTGATGGCGGCAGGTGATGGGGACCCGTCGAGCATGAGCGCGTCGGGTACGCCCACCCACTCGTCGGTCTCGACCATGTGTTCGATTGTATCGCAAGGTGATGCTCGTGACCAGGCAAAACAGGAACACTTAGAAGGGAACGGGTCCACGAGGGGTGACCACGAAATCAGGGTGACCCGGATATCCAGTGGCAAGCTGACCCGCACCGCAGGCCCGCCAGGGCCGAGGAGCGGAAGCAGCGCGGCAGCACCAAGCACACCGCACAGAAGGCGACGCCCGAGAGAACCGACTCCCCAAGATCTACGACTACCCGACCGTGGGATCGACGACGGTGGTGTTCGGCTGGCAACTAGCCGTGGCTGCGGTCGTCGCCACCCTCCTAGCCGCGCTCGCAGCGCGATGGGCCGGCCTCGCCACGGACAAGGCGACCGTGACCGCCGCACTGCGCGCCACCGCACAGTTCGCCGCCGTCTCCCTGCTCATCGGCGCCATCATCGGCTCGGTCTGGCTCAGCGCGGCGTTCGTGCTGCTCATGGTGCTGGTGGCCGGTGGCACCGGAGCCCGGCGGATGACCCGTGCGCGCAACGGCTGGTGGGCGCTGCTGGCCGTAGCGCTTCCGTTGCCGCTGGTGGCGATGCTGGTCGCGGCCGGAGTGGTGCCGCCCACCGGGCTCGCGATCGTGCCGACGGCGGGGATCCTGGTCGGCGGCGCGATGACGGCGACGGTGCTGGCCGGACGCCGCGCCCTCGACGAGCTGGCGACCCGGCGCGGGGAGGTCGAGGCGGCGCTGTCGCTGGGCCTCCTCCCGCGCGACGCGGCGATCGAGATCGCCCGGCCGACCGCCGCCCAGGCCCTCTCCCCCGCCCTGGACCAGACCCGCACCGTCGGGCTGGTCACGCTGCCCGGCGCCTTCGTCGGGATGCTGCTCGGTGGCGCGTCCCCGGTCCAGGCGGGCGCGGTGCAGCTGCTGGTGCTGATCCTGTTGCTGCTCGTCGAGACCGTCGCGGTCGCCGTCGTGATCGAGCTGGTGTGCCGGAGCCGGATCAGCCGCCCCTGATCGTCTCGACGGTGATCTGACGATCGGCAGACCGCGACCGATGGCGGGTGATCGCTGCGTCGAGCAGGATCATCGGGATCGTCAACGCTGCGAGGCCCGCGCCGATCCATGTGACGGACGTGATGTCGGCTCCCGTGGCGAGCGCGGCCGCAGCGAGTGCGGGGACGACCGTGATGCCGAGTTGGAAGGCGGACACGGCGGTGGCACCGGCGAGCGTGGGCGCTTGCGCTGCGATGGTGAACACCCGCGCGTAGATCGCCGGGTTCAGCACGAATCCAGCGAGGCCGAGGATCAGGATCAGGGGAACGACGGCCGCCGCGTGCGGGGCGAGGAGCGCGAGCAGGACCGAGCTGACCAGTGTTCCGGCTGCTCCGAGCAGCATCGCGAGTACCGGCCGCTCGTCGGAGATCCGGCCGCCGATGGACAGGCCGACGAAGGCGCCGACGCCGAAGATCGTGAGGATCGCGGGCACCCAGGCTCCGGGGATGCCGGTGATGTCGGTCAGGAACGCCGCGAGGTAGTTGTACGAGATCATGTACGCGGCGGTGCTGAGCAGCGTGACTGCGTACACGCCCCACAGCTGCGGTCGGCGCATGGCGCGGAGCTCGTGGCGCACACGGGGCCGGGTGCGCACGGTCGTAGCGGGGAATGCGAGGAGCACCACGAGCCCACCGACGACCGTGAGACCGACAACGACCCAGAAGCCCGCCCGCCACCCGGCGAAGTAGCTGAGCAGTGCACCGGCGGGGCCGCCGGCGACCATGGCCAGGGTGAGCCCGCTGACCACGACTCCGGAGGCGCGTGCGGTGCGGTCGGACGTGACCAGGCTGATCGCGGCGACTGCGGCCACCGCCCAGAACCCCGCATAGGCGAGGCCGCAGAGGAAGCGCGTGACCAGCAGGACCGGGTAGCTGTCGGTGAGGAGTCCGACCGCCGTGCAGGCGGCGTAGAGGGCCTGGGTGGTCACCAGCGTGGTCCGTCGCGGCAGGTGCAGCGTCAGCACGGCCAGGGGCGGACCACCGACCACCACCCCGATGGCGAACGCCGAGATCAGCGCCCCCGCCGACGACAACGTGATCCCGAGGTCCGCTGCGGCGGCGGGCAGCACCCCGGCGAGCAGGAACTCCGCGCTGCCCATCGCGAAGAGGCTGAACGCCAGCAGGTACACACCGAGCGGTAGCCACCGCCGTCCCACCACGCCATGCGCGTTCTCGCTCTCATCGTTCATCGTCGCCACGACGATCACCTCCCAGGCCGACGGTGCGGTCCGTGTGGCCGAAACGGCAAGAAACGTTGCTGTTTCCGGGACGTGGGAGGTGGACTTGTCCCATGGATCAGCAATCCACGATCGCGACCGTGCTGGACGGGGTCGGTGCGCGGCTCAAGCACATCCGCACCCGACGCGGCGTCTCGCTGTCAGCCCTTTCCGAGGCCACGGGCATCTCCACGAGCACGCTGTCGAGGTTGGAGACGGGTCAGCGCCGCGCCGGTCTCGAGCTCCTGCTCCCCCTCGCACAGGCGCACCAGGTGCCGCTGGACGAGCTGGTCGGGGCGCCGGAGGTCGGCGACCCGCGGATCCACAGCAGGCCCCGGGTCCGCAACGGCCGCACGGTGCTCCCGCTGACCAGCCGGCCGGGAGCGGTGCAAGCCTGGAAGTCGATCATCCCGGCGTCCCGGAACCGCCCCGAACCGGTGACCCACGAGGGCTACGCGTGGCTCTGCGTCCTCTCGGGACAGCTGCGACTCATCGTGGCCGACCACGAGCTGACCGTGCGTGCGGGCGAGGGCGCCGAGTTCGACACCCGGCTGCCGCACTGGTTCGGACCGGCGACCGACTCGCCCGTCGAGGTCCTCAACGTCTTCGGACCGCACGGCGAGCGCATCCACGTCCACGCCGCACCGCGCCCTCGAGGCACGAGCTGATGTGCGGGCCTCAGACCGGGCGCATCCTGGTGGGCGCGGCCTCGCCGGACGCCGGGCCGGGCGCCGGACCCCGGCCCAGCGCCCGACCGACGCTGATCGACCACGCCGGCACGGCCAACCACGCCAGCCCGCCCGGCACGCCACCGAGCACGAGTCCGACGACCTGTTCCCGCGACATCGGCGGCAACAGGAACACGGCCAGCCCGGCGACGAGCGTGCCGGCGAACGCGACGGCGCCGCAGCGCCTGCCGAACCGGGCGACGTGCGGTGGGAGGCGCTCGGTCCGGCTGTTGACCACGACGAGCCACGCGGCCAGCAGCACCCCTGCCCCCGCGACGGCCGGGGCGGCGGCCCATGGGGTGAGCGTCGCGGTGGCGAGCATGAACCAGGAGGCCGACAGGATCACCATCGCCGCCGCGCCGAGCACGGCGAGCAGCCCCTCGCCCAGCGCGATGGCGACGGGGATCAGCAGGGCCGCACCGATCCCGCCGAGCACTCCTGCGAGCGGACCGAGGGTCATGGAGATCGCGCCGGGGCGCAGGTACTGCAGGGCGAAGTAGGCCAGCAGCAGCGCGTTCGCGGCCGCCGCGGCGACCCCGGCGACGACGCTGGTCCGGGCGGCCAGGTGTGCGGAACTGGTCACGATTGCCTCCCCTGACCAGCATGGGGTCACCGGGGCGGTCGCGCACGGGTGGCCGGCTACTCGATGCGCAGATGTTGTCCGCTCAGGACAGGATCCTGGTCAGCGCCGGCCCGATCTCGGCCAGCCGCCGCACCGTCTGCGCGCGCCCGCCACCCCGCGCGGCGAGCGCTCCGGCAGCGGCCTCGGCCTCCGCACCCCCGAGCGGGACGAGCACGTGCAGCCGGTCGATGCCGCCCAACGCCTCGGCGGGCTCGCCGCCGGCGGTGTGCAGGCAGTCGGAGAACAGCACCACCATCCGCTCGTCCGCGACGGCAGCGGCGAGCTGCGCCGATGCCGCCCGCAACGCGCCCGCGAGGTCGGTGGTGCCGTGGCCGCGCAATCCGACGAGGTCGGCGAGCAGATCCTCCGGCGGCCGGCGCACGCCCTGGGCCTGCAGCACCCGCACGCCCGCCCCGAACGCGACGACCGACGGCTGCAGGGCCGGCGCACCGCGCTCGTTGGCCACCACCACCCCGGCCGCAGCGACCGCGGCCAGCGCGACGGCGAGCCCCTCCATCGACCCCGACATGTCCACCGCCAGGCAGACGGCGCGGCGGTGCGCCGACCAGCCGCGGGTCACGACGTCGTCGATGCCCGGCCGGCGCGAGTGCGCAGGGCTCCAGCCGTCGATCGTGCGGTCGAGGTCGAGGTCGCCGTCGAGGTCCCGGGAGCTGGCGAGGCGGCGGGTGCCGCGGGAGCGGGCGGGTCCGATCCGGCCCAGTCGCAGGAACACCCGTCCGGCCAGCCGCCGCGCCGCCGCCCGCAGCGACGCGTCGGTGGCGACGGCGAGATCGGCGAGCAGCGCGGCGGCGGCGTCGGCGTCGCGGGCGGCGAGGGCCTCGAACGCGTCGAGGTCGAGCTGCCCGGCCTCCGGCGACACGTCCTCGAAGTCGGGGTTGCGGGCCGCGATCATCTGCCGGCTCTGCGTGCGGGCGGAGTGCTCACGGCCGGGACGCGACCGGGGCTGGAAGCCTGCCGAGGGACTCGGCAGGCCATCAGCTTTTCCCTGATCACCGCCGTCGGCGTCCTCGGGTTCGGCATCGTCGGTCGGCCAGTGGACGGTCAGCAGCTCGTCGAGCACCGACTCCGGCGTGCGATCCACCCCGTCGGCCACCCGGATCCGGCCCGACAGCGCCGCGTAGGCGGCGTCGCGCCCGGTCTCGCGCACCGGTCGCTCCTCCCCACGCAGGTCGGCCAGCGCGGTGATCAGCAGCGCGAGGTCGATCGCGCCCCGCACCGACGAGCCGGTGCGCAGGTCGCGATGGGTGCGGGTGGCGCGGGTGAGCGCGACGGCGAACTGCGTCCACTCGCCGTCGAGCCCGCTGACCGTCGTGGTGATGGCACGCTCGCCCGGCTCGTCCTGGTAGCCGAGCACGATCCGGCACATCCGGTCGGCGATGGCCTGGCTCACCCGCGCGGTGCCGACGGCGTCGAACGGGTTCATGGCCGCGATCAGCCGGAACTCCTTCCCGGCCGCGACGGTGCCCAGCCTGGGCACCGCGATCTCACCCTCGGTGAGCACGGTGATGAGGACGTTGAGGGTCTCCTCGGGGATGCGGTTGAGCTCCTCCACGTACAGCAGCGAGCCCTCGCGCATGGCCTGCAGCAGCGGCCCGTCCACCCAGTAGTCGGTGCGGTAGCCCCCGGCCAGCACCTGCGCCGGGTCGAACTGGCCGACCAGCCGGGCCGGGGTCAGTTCGGCGTTGCCCTCGACGAACACGACGCCCTGCCCGGCCTCGCCCGCGACGGCGCGCAGCAGTGTCGACTTGCCGGTGCCGGGCGGCCCTTCGATGACGACGTGCCGGCCCGTCGCGAGCGCGACGGTGAGCACCTCGCGCTCCCGGCGGAGCCCCACGACGGGGGTGGTCATGAACTATCCCTTCGGGCAGGCAACGGCGGGGCGTCCCGAGGGATCGCCCCGCCGTCTGCAGTGAATCAGTGGGGTCGGATCAGTAACGGATCACGCCCCGGATGTTCTTGCCGTCGTGCATGTCCTGGTAGCCCTGGGCCACCTGGTCGAGTGTGTAGGTGTTGGTGACGAGCTCGTCGAGCTTGAGCACGCCGGAGCGGTAGAGCTCGAGCTGGCGCAGGATGTCCCAGTTCGGGTTGGACGCCCCGAACAGCGCGCCCTGGATGCGCTTCTGGAACAGCGTGACGTCGGCGAGCGAGACGGGCAGCGGCGTGGTGTCGGCGATGTTGCCCAGCGCCGTGACGACCACGGTGCCCGCCTTGCGGATCGAGGCCATGGCCTGGCCGATCATCTCCGGCTTGACCACGCCGACGGTGACGATCGTCTGGTCGGCACCCTGACCGCCGGTGAACTGCTGGGCGAGCTCGGTGGCCTCCTCCATCGTCTCGACGGCGTGGGTGGCGCCCAGCTCCTGCGCCTTCTCGCGCTTGAACGCCACCGGGTCGACGGCGATGATGTTCGACGCGCCGGCGTGCGCCGCGCCCTGCACGGCGTTGATGCCGATGCCGCCGATGCCCATGATGATCGTGGTGGCGCCGGGCTTGACCTCGCCGGAGTTGACCGCGGAGCCCCAGCCGGTGCCGACACCGCAGCCGACCAGGCAGGCGACCTCGAGCGGGATGTCCTCCGGCACCTTCACGCAGGAGTCCTGCGAGACCGTGGTGGTCTCGAGGAACGTGGAGATCCCGCACATCTGACCGACCGGGGTGTCGGTGCCGGCCAGCTTCAGCCGATAGGACGTGGGGTCCTCCCATCGGGAGCCGGCGAGGAGCCCGGCGCCCAGGTCACACAGGTTCTGCATCCCGTTGGCGCACCAGCGGCAGTGCCCGCACGAGGGCAGGAACGAGAAGACGACGTGGTCGCCCTCCTTGAGGCCCTTGGTGTTGTACCCGGCCTTGGCGACGATGCCCGCGCCTTCGTGGCCGCCTGCGAACGGATAGACCCCGACCGGGATGTCGCCCGTGGCCACGTGGTCGTCGGAGTGGCACATCCCCGACGCCACCATCTTCACCTGGATCTCACCGGGACCCGGGTCGTCCACCTCCAGGTCGACGACCTCGTACTTCCCCGGCGCCTGCCGGATGACTGCTCCTCGGGTCTGCATCCTGGTGTTCTCCCTCGAACGTTCGGCGTGTGTGCCCGACCACAGCCGTTCCTAGCAGCATGCGCATATGTTGGAAAGCCACAGTTCCCACTTGGGGAACGACCGGGTGATCTACTACGGAATCTTGACGCCGGTCGATCGGCACGTAGAGTGACAACACCCCGAACCGGACGTGGAGCCACCACCATGACCGAGCCGTTCAACGCTGCTGTCTACCTCACCGAACGCCGCGTCGCGGCCGGTGACGGCGACCGCGTCGCCTTCCACCATCCCGGCGGCACCACCACGTACGCCGAGCTCACCGACCAGGTCCGCCGGGTCGCCGCCGGCATCGCCGCGCTGGGCGTGCACCCCGAGGAGCGGGTCGTCCTCGCGATGGCCGACGACGTCGATCTCGCCGTCGCCGTCCTCGCCACGATGTACCTCGGCGCCGTCGCGGTGCCGTGCTCGACGATGCTCACGGGCGGTGAGCTCGCCAAGCTCGTCGTCGACTCGCGCGCCCGGCTGCTCGTCGGCAGTCCACAGTTCGCACCCGCCGTCACCGCGGCGGCCGCGGCGGCCGCCGGGCCGGACCTGCAGCACGTCGTGCTCGCTGGATCGGAGGCACCGCAGGTGCCGGGCGTGACCGGGCTGCGGTTCGCCGACCTGGTGGCCGACGAGCCGATGGCGGTCCCGTACCCGACGTGGGAGGAGTCGCCCGCGCTGTGGCTCTACACGTCCGGCACCACCGGCACCCCCAAGGGCGCCATGCACCGCCACACCGACATCCGCTTCGTCGCCGAGACCTACGGCCTGCAGGTGCTGGGCATCGAGCGTGACGACGTGTGCCTGTCCGCGGCCAAGCTGTTCTTCGCCTACGGCATCGGCAACTCGATGTTCTTCCCACTGTCGGTGGGCGCGAGCGCGGTGCTGGAGCCGGGCCGGCCCAACCCGCAGCACTACGGCGACCTGGTCCGCGAGCACGGCGTCACGCTCTTCTACGCCGGCCCCAGCTTCTGGGGACCGCTGATGGCCGCGCAGCTGCCTCCCGACACGTTCACGAGTGTCCGCAACGGGGTGTCGGCCGGCGAGGCGCTGCCCGCCCGGATGTTCCACGGCGTCCGCGACCAGTACGGCTTCGAGATCCTCGACGGCATCGGTTCCACCGAGGCGCTGCACATCTTCATCTCCAACGTGCCCGGCAAGGTCGTGCCCGGCAGCTCGGGCTTCCCCGTCCCCGGCTACCGCGTGGAGCTGCGCCGCACCGATGGCACGATCATCGAGGGGCCCGACGAGCCCGGCATGCTCTATGTGTCCGGTGATTCGATCTGCACCGGCTACTGGTGCCGCACCGACGTCAACCGGGCGGTGTTCCAGGGCGAGTGGATGCGCACCGGCGACACCTACGTGCGCAACCCCGACGGCTCCTGGTCGTGCCTCGGCCGCGCCGACGACGTGCTCAAGGTCGGCGGCATCTGGGTCAGCCCCACCGAGGTCGAGACCCGCGTCCTCGCGCACCCCGCCGTCGCCGAAGCCGTCGTCGTCGGTGTGCCCGACGAGGACGGCCTCGACAAACCCGTCGCCTTCGTCGTCCCGATGCCCGGCCAGACCGTCGACGAGGACGACCTCATCGCCTTCTGCAAGCTGGAACTCGCCTCGTTCAAGCGGCCGCGGAAGGTCGTGCAGGTCGCGGAGCTGCCCAAGACGGCCACCGGGAAGATCCAGCGGTTCCGGCTGCGGGAGGCGGCGCGCACCGAGCAGTAGCCGCTACAGGCTGCGCTGCAGCGACTCCGCCATCAGCGTCACGAACCGCGCCGGATCCGCGAGGTCGCCGCCCTCGGCCAGCAGCGCCATGTCGTGCAGCAGCCGGGCGGTCCCGGTCAGGCCGGCATCGTCGGGGCGCTCGGCGTGCGCCGCCCGCAGCGCCTCGACCAGCGGGTGCGCCGGGTTCAGCTCCAGGATCCGCTTGACGTGCGGCAGCTCCTGACCCATTGCCCGGTACAGCTTCTCCAGCGTCGGCGACATGTCGCCGCTGTCGCCGACGAGGCAGGCGGGCGAGGTGGTCAGCCGCCCGGTCAGGCGCACCTCGCGCACGTCGTCGGCCAGGTTCTCACCCAGCCAGGCCAGCAGCTCGGCGAAGCGCTCGCGCTCCTCGGCCGGCAGCTCGTCGGCCTCGGACTCGCCCTGCGCCACCGACGCGAGCGGGACGCCGTCGAACTCGGTGACGACGTCGACCCACACCTGGTCGACGGGGTCGGTGAGCAGCAGCACCTCGTGCCCCTTCGCGCGCAGCGCCTCCAGGTGCGGCGAGCGCTCGACGGCGGCGCGGGTCTCGCCGGTGGCGTAGTGGATGCGGTCCTGCCCTTCGGGCATCCGCTCCTTGTAGGCCGCCAGGGTCGTCAGCGCCTCCGGGTCGTGGGTGGAGGCGAACGAGCAGAGGCCGAGGATCTGCTCGCGGTTGTCCGGGTCCTCGAGCAGGCCCTCCTTGAACGCCAGGCCCAGCTCCCGCCAGAACGTCGCGTACTTCTCCGGCTCGTCGGACTGCAGCGTGCCGATCGTCGACAGCACCTTGCGCACCAGCCGCTTGCGGATCAGCTGGATCTGCCGGTCCTGCTGCAGGATCTCCCGCGAGACGTTCAGCGACAGGTCAGCCGCGTCCACCACGCCCTTGACGAACCGCAGGTACTGCGGCACCAGCGCCTCGCACTCGTCCATGACGAACACGCGGCGGACGTAGAGCTGCACGCCGCGGCGGGAGTCGCGCATGTGCAGGTCCGGCGGCGCGCCGGTCGGAAGGAACAGCAGCGCCTGGTACTCGAAGGTGCCCTCGGCCTGCAGCCGGATCGTCGTGAGCGGCGGCTGCCAGTCGTGCGCGACGTGCCGGTAGAACTCGGCGTACTCGTCCTCGGTGACCTCGCTCTGCGGGCGTGCCCACAGCGCCTTCATGCGGTTGAGCGGCTTCTCCTCGCCGGCGAGCCGGATCGGCCACGTGATGAAGTCCGAGTAGCGGGTGACGATCCGGCGCAGCACCGCGGGATCGGTGTAGTCGGCGGCGGTCGCGTCGTCGGCGTCGACGGGCGAGAGCGCGAGCGTCACCGACGTGCCCTGCGGCGCGTCGGGCGCGTCCTCGACCGTGTAGGTGCCCTCGCCGGAGGACTGCCAGCGCACCCCGGACTCCGCGCCGGCGCGGCGGGTCACCAGCGTGACCGTGTCGGCCACCATGAAGCTCGAGTAGAAGCCGATGCCGAACTTCCCGATCAGCTCGTTGGCCGCCTCCTGCTCGGAGCCGGCGGCGCGCAGCCCGGCCAGCAGCTCCGCGGTGCCCGAGCGGGCGATCGTGCCGATCAGCCCGACGACCTCGTCGCGGGTCATGCCGATGCCGTTGTCGCGGATCGTCAGCGTGCGGGCCTCCGCGTCTGGCTCGAGGACGATGTGCAGGTCGGACACGTCGGCCTGCAGGTCCTTGTCGCGGAAGGTCTCCAGCCGGAGCTTGTCCAGCGCGTCGGACGCGTTGGACACCAGCTCGCGCAGGAACACGTCCCGGTTCGAGTAGATCGAGTGCACCACCAGCTGCAGCAGCTGGCGCGTCTCGGCCTGGAACTCGATCGTCTCCGCGCTCACGCCCGTCACTCCTTCGTCTCGCCGTTCCCGTCCGCGCGAGATCGTAGGCTCCGCCCGTGCAGCTTCCGCAGGGTGAGCCGCCATTCGGGCCGTGGCGGGTCGTGCCGGTCGGTGCGGTGCCGCAGCTGCTGGGCCGACCGCGGGTCGTCGCGGTCGACGGGCGCAGTGGATCGGGCAAGTCGACGGTGTGCGCGCGGATCGCCGCCGCCGTGCCGGGCACCGCGATCGTGCACAGCGACGACGTCGCCTGGTACCACGACTTCTTCGACTGGGCCGAGCTGATGGCGGGCGGCGTGCTGGAGCCGCTGCGCCGCGGGGAGCCCGTCGACTTCCGGCCGCCGGAGTGGGACGAGCGCGGGCGCGACGGCGCGATCCGGGTGCCCGCGGACGCGCCGCTGGTGCTCGTCGAAGGGGTCGGAGTGGGCAGGCGCGAGCTCGCCCCGGTCGTCGACGCGGTGGTGTGGGTGCAGGCCGACCGGCCCACCGCCACCCGCCGGGGCATCCTGCGCGACGGCGGCGACACCGCGTTCTGGGAGGAGTGGGAACGGGCCGAGCTGCCGTTCCTCGCCGCGCAGCGGCCATGGGAACGGGCCGTCCTGGTTGTGGCGGGCACGCCGGACGTCGCGCACGATCCGGCGACGCAGCTCGTCGTGGCCGACGGGCCGCGCGGAGGTGTGCCGGACGGCGCACCGGGGAACGAAGAGCCGTGAGCACGATCGATCCCGACCTCGCAGCTCTCGCCGCCGCCCACGGAGTCGCGACCGGCTACCGCGACGGCGCGCGGCGCCCCGTCCCCGTCGCGCCCGACGCGGTCGTGCGGGTGCTGAGCCTGCTGGGCGTGGACGCGACTTCCGCTGCGGCGCGGACGGCCGCGCTGGCCGCCGTCCGCGAGCGCGCGGACGCCCTGCCCGGCACGGTCGCGGTCCGTGCCGATCGCGGTCGGGCGATGCCCGCTCCCGGCGTCCTGGTCGACGAGGCGGGTGGGCGGCGCGAGCTGGCGGGCGTCCCGGCCGGGTTGGAGCCGGGGTGGTACCGGTGGGAGGCCGGCGGGCGGAGCACGACCGTCGTCGTCGCACCACCAGCGCTGCGCGCGCCCGAACGCGCCTGGGGCTGGATGCTGCAGCTCTACGCGCTGCGCTCGGCCGACTCGTGGGGCATCGGCGACCTCGGTGACCTGCGCGCCTTCACCGCCTGGACGGGCCGCGAGCACGGGGCGCGCGCGGTACTGCTCAACCCGCTGCACGCGATCACCCCGGTGCCGCCCGTGCAGCCCTCCCCGTACACGCCGTCGAGCCGCCGGTTCGCGACCCCGCTCGCGCTGCGCATCCCCGACCTCGACGCCTACGCGCGCGCCGACGCCGCCACCCGCGCCGAGGTGGATGCGCTGCGCCCGGAGCAGGTCGGCGACCGGATCGAGCACGACCGCGTGTGGGCGGCCAAGCGCGCGGCCGCGGAGCTGCTGTGGCGCGCCGACGGCCGGCCCGAGCCACGCGGGGCGTCGGACGAGCTGTGGGAGTTCGCGACCTACTGCGCGCTCGCCGAGCGCTACGGCGGCCGCTGGACGCTGTGGCCGGCATCGCTCCGCCATCCCGATGCGCCGGGGGTGGCTGCGGCCTGTCGCGACCTCGCGCCGCGGGTGGCGTTCCACGCCTGGCTGCAGGAGCAGGTGCAGCAGCAGCTGCGCGCCGCCCGCGACGACGCGCGGGCCGTGGGCGTTCGGATCGTGCACGACCTCGCGGTCGGCTGCGACCCCGAGGGCGCCGACGGCTGGGCGCTGCAGGACGTGCTCGCGATGGGCGTGCGCATCGGCGCGCCGCCGGACGCGTTCAGCCAGCAGGGCCAGGACTGGGGGCTGCCGCCGTGGCGCCCCGACCGCCTCGACGCGACGGGCTACGCCGCGTACGCGAGCCTGGTGCGCGCCCTGCTTCGGCAGGCCGACGGGCTGCGGATCGACCACGTCGCCGGCCTGTTCCGGCTGTGGTGGGTGCCGCCGGGCGGGTCGGCCGCCGACGGCACGTACGTCCACTACGACGCCGACGTGATGATGGCGGTGCTGACGCTGGAGGCGCACCGGGCCGGCGCGCTGGTGATCGGCGAGGACCTGGGCACCGTCGAACCCGAGGTGACCGCGGCGCTGGCCGAGCGGAACGTGCTCGGCTCGGCCGTGCTGTGGTTCACCCGCGACGAGGACGCGCCCGGCCTGCCGCTGCTGCCGCCCGACCGCTGGCCCGAGAACGCCGTCGCCACCGTCTCCACGCATGACCTGCCCACCGCCGCCGGGTTCCTCCGTGGCGAGCACGTGCGGGCGCGGGCTGACCTCGGCCTGCTCGCCGACGTGCCTGCCGAGGAGGCGAAGGCGGCGGCCGATCGCGCCGAGCTCGTCGCGCTGCTGGCGGCCGAAGGCCTCGCCGCACCCGACGCCCCCGACGACGAGCTGGTCGTCGCGATCCACGCGCTCCTCGCGCGCAGCCGCTCCCGCCTCGTCCTCGTCGCGCCCTACGACGTGATCGGCGAGACCCGCCAGCCCAACCTCCCCGGCACCGTCGACGAGTACCCGAACTGGCGGCTGCCCCTTCCGCTCACGGTGGAGCAGCTGATGGCGGACGCGCGGGTGCGGCGGGTGGTGGAGGTGGTGCGGGCCGAACGCGGCCTCTGTGTCAACCCGATCGACCGGTAACACCCTCCCTGCCCTGGGCGAATCCGAGTGGCCGACTACTCGTGTCAGCGGTTGCACCGTCCTGCACGGTCGGGGAGACGCACAGAGCGCGATCGAGGGAGCCACCATGCCCGATGCCGACGCCGACAACACCCAGAACGCACTTCTCGAGAGCCCTGAAGGCGAGATCCGCCGGTCGGAGCTCGTCGTCATCGACCCGGACACGGTGGCGCGGGCGCACGAGCTGCTCGCCCTCGTCGGCCCCGACTACGGCACGTTGACTCGCGACCTCGAGGCGGCCGGCGGGCTCCCGTACGTGCCGGTGGACGGTGACGAGCGGGTCGTCGCCTACGGCCCGGCGCGGGCGAACATCAACGCGCGGCTCGAGCTCGCCGGCGTCCCGGTGCGGTTGTGGTCCTTCGCGTCCGAGGTGAACGTCATCGAGGTGCAGCGCCGGTTCGCCGACCGCGGGGTACACCTCAACCACACCCAGCTCGGCGCGCAGAAGATGAGCGGCGTCGGCGGCGTCGGCACCGCCGTCCCAGCCGAGGCGGGCGTCCTCCCCGACACCGCCGCGGATGCCGCTCCCACGCTCGCCATCCTCGACACCGGGCTGCCGTCGCGGTGGCAGGAGTGGTTCCCCACCCTCGAGGGTGCCGTCCGGCCGTTCTCCACCGCCAACCGGACCGATGATCCGGCCGAGGATTTCGCGCACGACCAGACGGTCGGGCACGGCCTGTTCATCAGCGGCATCGTGCGGCAGGTCGAACCCACCGTCGCGGCGACGGTCCGACGGGTGCTGCGCTGGCGCCTGGCCGACGAGGCGTTCCTCGCGGCTGAGCTGGCCGAGGTGACCGAGCCGGTCGTCAACCTGTCGATCGTGGCGGTGTGCACGCTCGGTGCGGCCCCACCCGTGGGTCTCCGGGCGGCGATCGAGAAGCTGCTCGAGGACGGCAAGGTGGTCGTGGCCGCCGCCGGCAACGGGATCGTCACCGACGGGAAGCTGGCCGGCGCTGTCGGTGGTGTGATGCACGAGTTCTGGCCGGCGATGCTCAAGGGCGTGATCGCGGTGGGTGCGCTGGACAGCCGCACGACGTCGGCACCGCCGAAGCCCGCATCGTTCTCCAACCTCGGCCGATTCGTCGACGTGTGGGCGCCAGGTGTCGGCGTCCGCAGCACGTTCCTGAAGGACTTCACACTCCGTGTCCCGGATCTCGACGAGCCCGAGCACATCAGGGAGATCCACTTCGACGGCTGGGCGACCTGGGACGGCACGTCCTTCGCCGCCCCGATGGTCGCCGCGCGGATCGCCCGGCTGGTCGCCGACGACGCCGGGAAGCGCAGCCCGGCCCAGGTGGCGCAGGAGTTCCTGGACGGGCTGCCGGCTTCGGACTTCCCCGGTGAGGGCAAGGTCTTCGATCCGCAGGTGCCCGGTCTGGTCGTCACGACCTGAGCGACATCAGGCCCCGAACGAGGTGAACGCCGCGGCGGCGGCGAACGTGGCCGGATCGTCCCGGTCCGCGCCGGCCGCTGCGGCAGCGAGTGCCGCCGCGGGCTGCAGACCAGCGGCGATGCCGGCATGCACGACGTCCATCAGCCCGGCCGTGGCGTGGTCGGCGACGGGCAGCACGGGCGCGAGCACCGTTCGCGTTCCGAGCGCCAGCAGGGCGGCGACCAGACCCATCACCTCGTCGCCCGCCCGCACGGCGCTCGCCCCTGAGTGGCACGCCGGCAACACCGCGACCCGCGGCGCCGCAGCGAGGTGTTCCAGGTCGTAGGCCATCAGTGGCCCGTCGGCCAGGTCGAGCGCCGAGAACAGCGGGTTGTCGGTGCGCAACCGGCCGTGCGCCGCGATGTGGGCGATGTCGGCGCCGTCGAGGGCAGCGAGCAACGCGGCAGCCGTGGCGTCGGCGCCGACGAAGAGCTGCGCGGCCGGGTAGCGGGCAGCCACTGCCCCGGCCTCGGCCGGCGCGGCCTCCAGATGTGGTCCGGCCGCGACGACGATTCGACCGCTCGGATCGGCCGGACCCGCCGACGCGGCCGCGAGCCACGCAGCTGCGGACGGCGCGACCGACACCGAGCGGCCGCCGAGTGCCGGAAGCAGCGCCCACGGCGCCGGATGCAGCGCCCCGGTCGGTACGAGTACGAGCGGCCGCTCGTCGAGCAGCCGACCCATCGGTGCGAGGAGCAGTGCTTCGAGCCGCCGACCGGCCCGAACGCCGCTCTCCGGCCTGCCGGTCCCGTGCGCCATCCCGCGCAGGACGAACAGCGCCTTGTCCACGGCGGTGGCGACAGCCGCGACCGGGCCGAGCTCGTGCAGGGCACAGCGCCCGTCACGGACCGTGATCGCCAGCATGCGGTCCCGATGGCGCACGTACTCGACGAGAACGGCGTCGCCGAGCGCCTCTACCAGAGCCGGAACCGACAGCGCGGGCGCACCGGCGTGCAGTGTCCGCGCGGTCCTGCTCGCCGCGACCACGCGCTGCTCTGCGGCTCGGGTAGCGCCGGCCGAGGGCGCGGGGCGGCCACCGAGCCGGGCGTCGACCTCCTCGGCGGTCAGCCGCCGCACCTCGGCCAGCGCCGCGGCGAGCTCGGGATCATCAGGCGGGCGGACCGGGCGGACCCGCACCGCTCCGGCACGCCAGCTCTCGGCCCACCCCAGAACGGCCCGGGGACGGGCACCGTCGGCGAGCGCCAGCTCGAACCCCTTCTCGGCGAGTGCGGCAGCCTGACCGGCCACGTGCGCGCGCAGGTCGGTGGCGCCGAGACCGGCCCGGTAGCGCTCGACGACGGCGAGTCCGGCCCGGACCGCGGCCCGTGCGCCCGCGCGATCACCGGTCGCTTCCCGCAGCAGTGCGGTGGCGTACCAGGCACGGACCCGCATCTCGAGGGAACCTGAGCGCCGCGCCGCGCCGGCGGTGCGCAGCTCGGCGACGGCCGCGTCGACATCGCGAGCGCGCAGCGCCGCGGTCGCCGCGACGATGCGCGCGTCCAGCTCGGCCGGGCGCCAGCCGGCCGCAGCCAGTGCGGCGGCGGTCTCGCGAGCCTCGCGCAGCAGCCGCCGTGGCGGCGCGCCGGCCTCGTCCCGGGCGCGCAGCTCGGTGAACCGCGCCATCAGCTCCCATCCGGGCCGCACCTGCTGGTGGAAGAGCTTCCGCGCAGCTCCGGCCTCGGCGCGTGCCCGTTCCGGCGCGCCCGCGGCGAGCGCGACGTGGCTGTCGAGCAGCCGCAGCTCGGCGACGTCAGCGGCACTTCCTGATCCGGCCGCCAGCTCGTCCGCCCGCTGGACCGCGCGGTTCGCCTCCTCGGTGAGCCCGACAGCGAGCAGCACCTCAGCCCTGCACATCACCAGCCGCCACACCGGAACGCCGAGCTCGTCGAGCATCGCCTCGGCGCGGCCGTAGTGCTCCAGCGCTGCCGGCACGTCTCCGCGGCGCGCGCTGACGAACCCGAGGTTGTTCTCCGTCATCGCCACGGACTTGTCCAGGCCGAGCTCGCGAAAGTGCGCCGCGGCGTCGTGCAGGTCCGCCGCGGCGTCCGCGAGCCGTCCCGAGTAGGCGTGGACCAGCGCCCGGTTGTTGAGCGCGAGCCCGAGCCAGCGGTCGTCACCGGCGCGGCGCAGCGCGGGCACCACGATCGCGTAGTCGGCCATGGCGTCGTCGAGTCGGCCCGAGTCCTTCAGGATCAGCGCACGCTGCGATCGTGCGCGCACGGCGGCCAGTCCGTCGAGGCCGGCGATCCCGCGATCGGCCTCGGCCAGCGCGGCACGCACCCGCCCCTGCGCCCCGTGCAGGTAGGCGACGAGCATCCGAGCCTCGCCCTCGGCACGCGTGGCGCCGCCGCGAACCGCGGCGGCGACCGCGTCGCGCGCCCGCCCGAACGCGGTCACCAGGTCGCCGAGCTCCATGAGCGCCAACGCACCTGCACGCAGCGCTGTGGCCTCCGCGGCCGCGTCCTGTTCTGCCCGCGCCGCGAGCACGGCCTCGTCGGCACGGGCCACCGCCGCGCGCGGGTCGCCGGAAGCCATGGTCAGCGCCTGCTCGGCGGCCTCCGCAGCGCTCGTCACCGGCAGAGGGTGGCACGGGAGCACCACACAGTCGATGTTCTACAGCAATAGCGTCACGCGGTCATACTGTTGTAGAGTAACCGGGACGCGCAGAGGAGCCCACCATGACCGAACCCGTCCCGGCCCCGGTCTCGTTCGACACCGACCCGGCGTCCTACCGGCACTGGAAGCTCGACGTCGACGGGCAGGTGGCGACGCTCCGCCTGGACATCGACGAGTCGGCGGGGATCGTGCCCGGCTACGAGTTGAAGATGAACTCGTACGACCTGGGCGTCGACATCGAGCTGTACGACGCGACGCAGCGGCTGCGGTTCGAGCACCCTGGTGTGCGGGCGGTGGTGCTGACCAGCGCGAAGGACAAGAACTTCTGCGCCGGCGCCAACATCCGCATGCTGGCGCAGTCGAGCCACCCGTGGAAGGTGAACTTCTGCAAGTTCACCAACGAGACCCGCAACGGCATCGAGGACGCCACGGCGAACTCGGGCCAGACCTGGATCGCGGCGGTCAACGGCACCGCGGCCGGCGGCGGGTACGAGATGGCGCTGGCCTGCGACCAGATCCTGCTGGTGGACGACAACTCCTCGGCCGTCTCGCTGCCGGAGGTGCCGCTGCTGGGCGTGCTGCCCGGCACCGGCGGGCTCACCCGCGTCATCGACAAGCGCAAGGTCCGCAAGGACCGGGCCGACGTGTTCGCCACCCGCCCCGAGGGCGCGCGCGGCAAGCAGGCCGTCGAGTGGAAGCTCGTCGACGAGGTGATCCCCAAGCGTCAGTGGGACGAGAAGGTGGCCGAGCGGGCCGCCGAGGCCGCGTCCCGGTCGTCGCGCCCCACGGACGCGGTCGGGATCCCGCTGCCGCCGCTGGAGCGCACCGAGACCGCCGACGGCATCAAGTACCAGCACGTCGAGGCGTCGTTCGACCGTGCCCAGGGGCTCGTCGAGATCACCGTCTTCGGCCCGGAAGGCGACGTGCCCGACACCGTCGAGCGGGTGCACGAGCTGGGCGCCGCCTTCTGGCCGCTCGCCATGACCCGCGAGCTCGACGACCTGATCCTGCGGCTGCGCGCCAACGAGCTGGAGCTGGGCACCTGGGTGATCCGCACCAAGGGTGACGTCGAGGACGCGCTGGCGTTCGAGCACGTAATTCAAAGCTTCAGCATCGAGCAGCACAGCGGAGCGGACTGGCTGGTCAACGAGATCCGCCACTACTTCAAGCGGGTGCTGAAGCGCCTCGACGTCACGTCCCGGTCGCTGATCGCGCTGATCGAGCCCGGCTCGTGCTTCGCCGGCGCCCTGCTGGAGCTGGCGCTGGCGTGCGACCGCCAGTACATGCTCGAGGGCTTCATGGAGGAGCGGGACGAGGAGGGCGAGCCGGCGCAGATCGTGCTGTCGGCGTCCAACTTCGGCACGTTCCCGATGTCCAACGGGCTCTCCCGGCTGGAGTCGCGCTTCTACGGCGACGAGGACGCGGTCGCGAAGCTGCGCCAGGAGACCGGGCGCCGGATCGAGGCCGTCGAAGCGGCCGAGCTGGGCCTGGTCACCGAGGCGTTCGACGACATCGACTGGGAGGACGACATCCGCATCATGCTGGAGGAGCGCGCCTCCCTCTCCCCCGACGCGTTGACGGGCATGGAGGCGAACCACCGCTTCGTCGGGCCCGGAGACGATGGAGTCGCGGATCTTCTCCCGGCTCACCGCATGGCAGAACTGGATCTTCGTACGGCCCAACGCGTCCGGCCCCGACGGGGCACTGCGGCGCTACGGCACCGGACGCAAGGCGGAATTCGACAGGAAGCGGGTCTGATCATGTCGATCGACTACTCGGAGAAGATCCCGAACAACGTCGACCTGGCGGGCGACCGGAAGCTGCAGCGGGCGCTGGAGTCGTGGCAGCCCAACTTCCTCACCTGGTGGAAGACGATGGGCCCGGCCATCCCGACCGAGGACGTCTACCTGCGCACCGCCGTCGCCGTCGGGCGCGAGGGCTGGGCGCACTTCGACCACGTCGCCATGGAGGAGTACCGCTGGGGCGTGTTCCTCGCCGAGCGCAACTCCGACCGGCGCATCGCCTTCGGTGAGCAGAAGGGCGAGCCGGCCTGGCAGCAGGTGCCCGGCGAGTACCGCGCCGACCTGCAGCGCCTCATCGTCATCCAGGGCGACACCGAGCCGGCCTCCGTCGAGCAGCAGCGCCGCCTCGGCGAGACCGCGCCGAGCCTCTACGACCTGCGCAACCTCTTCCAGGTCAACGTGGAGGAGGGGCGCCACCTCTGGGCCATGGTCTACCTGCTGCACGCCTACTTCGGCCGCAACGGCCGCGAGGAGGCCGAGGCGCTGCTGCAGCGCAACTCCGGCGACCTCGACAGCCCCCGAATCCTCGGCGCGTTCAACGAGGAGACGCCCGACTGGCTGTCGTTCTTCATGTTCACCTACTTCACCGACCGCGACGGGAAGTACCAGCTGGGCACGCTGAAGGAGTCGGCGTTCGACCCGCTGAGCCGCACCTGCGAGTTCATGCTGAAGGAGGAGGCGCACCACATGTTCGTCGGCACCACGGGTGTCGACCGCGTGGTGCAGCGCGCCGCCGAGCTGATGCGCGAGCACGACACCGAGGACATCGCCCCGCACGGCGGCATCCCGCTCGACGTCATCCAGAAGTACGTGAACTTCCACTACTCGGTGTCGCTCGACCTGTTCGGATCCGAGCAGTCCACGAACGCGGCCAACTACTTCACCGCCGGGCTCAAGGGCCGCTGGCAGGAGGAGCGCCGCAAGGACGACCACGTGCTCACCGAGGACGCCGCGCACATCGACCTCGTCCGCGACGGCGCGCTCGTGCAGGACGAGGTGCCGGCGCTGCTGGCGCTCAACTCCGACCTGCGCAACGAGTACGTCGCCGACTGCCGCGGCGGGATGAAGCGCTGGAACCGCATCCTCGAGCAGAGCGGCATCGACTTCCGGCTCGCCCTGCCCCACGTCGGGTTCAACCGCCAGGTCGGGCTGTTCTCCGACCACCACGTCACGCCGAAGGGCGACGTGGTCGGGCCGGACGTGTGGGAGAAGAACAAGGACCGCTGGCTGCCCACCGAGGCAGACAAGACCCACGTCCGGTCGCTGATGCGGCCCGTCTACGAGCCGGGCAAGATCGCCGGCTGGATCGCGCCGCCGTCGAAGGGCATCAACGACAAGCCCTTCGAGTACGAGTACGTGCACTTCCCCTGACCCTGTGACATCCCGACGAGGCGTGCACCGACGGTGCACGTCTCCTCGGCCTGCCCTGCTGGAGGCCCTGTGCCGTACGTGATCGCCGGCCCCTGCATCGACGTGATGGACCGTTCCTGCATGGACGAGTGCCCCGTCGACTGCATCTACGAGGGCGCCCGCAAGCTCTACATCTCCCCCGTCGAGTGCATCGACTGCGGCGCGTGCGAGCCGGCCTGCCCGGTCGAGGCGATCAGCCAGGACCGGGCGCTGGAGCCCGACCAGGAGCTGCACCTGGCCGACAACGAGGCGTTCTTCACGACGGTCCTGCCCGGCCGCGACGAGCCGCTGGGCGATCCGGGCGGCGGGTCCGCGCTCGGGCCGGTCGGCGCCGACACGGAGCTGGTCAGCCGACTCGACGCGCCAGCGTGACGCCGTCGCGCACCGGCAGCATCACCGACTCGACGCGCTCGTCGGCGACGATGGTGTCGTTGAGCCGGCGCACGGCCTGGGCGTGCGCCCCGTCGTGGTCGGGATCGAGGACGCGGCCGCCCATCAGCACGTTGTCCAGCACCAGCAGGCCGCCGGGACGCAGGCGCGGCACCAGCTCCGCGTAGTAGTCGGGGTACTCGATCTTGTCGGCGTCGACGAACGCGAAGTCGATCACCGGGTCCGGCGCCAGGGCGCGCAGGGTGTCCAGCGCCGGACCGATGCGCAGGTCGATCCGGTCGTCGACCCCGGCCCGCGCCCAGTAGCGCCGGGCCACCGAGGTCCACTCCTCGCTCACGTCGCAGGCCAGCAACCGGCCTCCGGGCTGCAGCGCTCGCGCGATGCACAGGCCGGAGTAGCCGGTGAAGACGCCGACCTCCACCGCGTTGCGGGCGCCCACCAGCCCGACGAGCATCGTGATCAGGGCCGCTTCGTCGTGGCCGACCTGCATGCCCGCGGCGCCGGGGAACCGCTGCACGGTCTCGGCGGCGAGATCGCGCAGGACGTCGTCCGCCGGGGTGGAGTGCGCACTGAGGTACTCGGACACCACATCGGCCGAGGCACCGGCGCTCATGACGGTCAGCATCACGTCATCCAACCCCCGGGTGCCTGCCCTGTCACCCGTCGAGCAGGTCGTCGAAGAACCGGATGATCACCTCGATCTCCGCGTCGCTGCGGCGGGCCAGCACGGCCTCGAGGTGTTCGGCCTGGTGGCGGTAGTGCTCGCCGACGCCCGCGAGGTTCGCGGGGACGAGGGTGACGATCACCTTGCGGCGATCGTGCGGGTCACGGTCCCGGCGGACGTAGCCGCCCTTCTCGAGCCGGTCGAGTACGCCGGTGACCGTGCCCGTGGTCAGGCGCGACAGTTCGGCCAGGCGCCCGGGAGTGAGCGCGCCGTGGGTCTCCAGCAGCGTGAGGAACTGGGAGTCGCTCGCGCTCAGCCCCAGCTCCTGGGCGACCCGGTGGTTGTGGATCACGACGTCCGCGATGAACCGCCGCATGGCGACGCCGAGGCCGGCCTGGAGTGCGCTTGACATTATCTCGGTTCTCCAAGAGACTCGTCATACCAAGATACTTGGTTCTTCGAACTACTCTAGCGGAGGCGACCACATGACCGCAGCACGGACGGCGCTGGTGATCGGAGGCGGCGTGGCCGGCCCCGTCGTGGCCATGGCCCTGCACAAGGCCGGGATCGCGGCGACGGTGCACGAGGCGCGCACCGACCCCGACGAGGACCTCGGCTCCTTCCTCACCCTCCAGGTCAACGGCATCGCGGCCCTTCGCGCGATCGACGCCGGTTCGGCGCTGGACGGCATCGGGTTCGCGACGAGGTCGATGACCTTCCGCAGCGGGACGGGCAAGGCGCTCGGCGCGGTGAGCACCGGCGAGCCGCTGCCCGACGGCACCGCCGGGATCACCGTCACCCGCGCCGATCTGCACCGCGTGCTGCGCGAGGAGGCACAGCGCCGGGGCATCACGGTCACCTACGGCGAGCGCCTGGTGGACGTGCGGGAGTCGGCCGACGGGGTGACCGCCGTGTTCGCCGACGGCAGCACCGCATCGGCCGATATCCTGGTCGGCGCGGACGGCGTCCGCTCCCGCGTCCGCGCCGTGATCGACCCGGACGCCCCCGTTGCCCGATACGTGCCCGTGCTCAACCTCGGCGGCTACGCCCGCGTGCCCGACAACGACGTACCTCCCGGGCAGTACGAGATGGTCTTCGGCAAGCGCGCCTTCTTCGGCCACGCCGTCGCCCCCGATGGCACCACCTGGTGGTTCGCCAACCCGCCGCGGCACACCGAGCCGGCACCGGGCGAGCTGGCCGCCACGACCACCGCGGAATGGCGCGCGCTGCTGCTGGACCTGTTCGCCGACGACCGCACCCCGGCCGCCCGGATCATCGCCGCCACCTCGGGCGAGCTGCGCTGCTGGGCCACCTACGACATGCCTCCCGTGCCGCGCTGGTACCGCGACCGGCTCGTGATCGTGGGCGACGCCGCGCACGCCACGTCGCCGTCGTCGGGACAGGGTGCGTCGATGGCCATCGAGGACGCCGTCGAGCTGGCCCGCTGCCTGCGCGACCACGCCACTCCCGGCGCGGCCTTCGCCGCCTACGTCGGCCTGCGCCGCGCGCGCGTGGAGAAGGTGGTGGCCGCCGGTGCCCGGACCAGCAACCAGAAGGCTGCCGGCCCGATCGGCCGGATGCTGCGCGATCTGGTGCTGCCGATCATCCTGCGTCGGGCGGCCGGCTCCGGTTCCGCATCAATGGCCTGGCTGCACCGCTACGAGATCGACTGGGACGCACCCGTCACCGCGACCGTGCCGGCCTGACCGGGAACGGCGTCACTGCCAGCCGGTCAGCGGCAGGTCCCGCGGCGCCTCCACGCCGAACCGCTCCGTGGAGCGCCACTGCGCGCCGGGCGCCACGGTGGCCCGCCACTCGACGCGGCCCAGCTCGTCGCGCTCGGTGGGGTCCGGCTTCAGCGCGACCTCGACGATCTTGATGTCGGCGCTGCGCGTGACCGGGACCCGACCGCGCACGACCAGCTCGACGGCGTTGGCGCGGCGGTTGGTGACGGTCGTCGCCCACTCCTCCACCGACGCACGGTTCGCCCCGAAGCGCGCCTTGTGGGTGGTGCGCCCGGCCAGCTCGCGCTCCACCACCACCCGGTCGTCCACGCCGAGGGCCAGCTCGAACTCGCCGTCCGGAGCGGTCTGCTCGATCGCGGTGGTGCCGACGAAGGCGTCGTCGAGGTAGCAGGAGGCCGGCCCGGCGAGCAGCACGTGCCCGCTGGAGTTGGTCACGGTGGCCCGCAGGTGCGCGTCGGTGGACACCGCAGGCGCGACGACGTGGTCGAGCCGCGTCGGCAGCTCCGCAGTCGTGACGGTGGTGCGGTGCGGGGCGCCGTCGCCGGGCACAGCGGTGGGTCGAGGCAGCCGCCAGCTCGCGGCCACCGAGTGCTCGGACGCGTCGGGCACCGGCACGGCCTCCATCGCGAGTGCGCCGTAGGCCATGTCCTTGGCATTGCCGCCCGGCATCGGCGCGGACGCCGCTCTGGCCATCGGCATCGGCATCGGCGGCGGCTGCGGCGCCACCCACCACGGTTCCAGCTCGGGCACTGTCGCCGAGATCGCGGGACGGGCCGTGGACAGCGTCACGTCGCACGCCGGCCAGTCCTCGCCGCTGTGCTGCCACACCATCCCGAACCACGTCAGAGCCACGGTGTCGGCGCCGGTGAGCCGCACGTCGTACGCGGTGGTCCAGCCGGCCGCTTCCACCTGGTAGACGGCGTCGAGCTCCAGCTCGCCCGCCGCCTCGGCCTCGATCCCGACGGCGATCTCGCGGCGGCTGCGGCCGGAGTGCTGCAGCCGGTCCAGCTCGGCGCGGGCGGCGGCCACCGCGTGCTCGGCGTCGGTCCGCTGCTCCGCGTGCTCCCTGCGCAGCGTCGCCACGGCGGCCACCTCGGCGGCCACCGACTCCCCGATCTCGGCGATCCGGCCCAGCTGCGCGGTGCCCTCGGCCAGTGCCGCGGCCAGCTTCGCACCACTGCGGTCGGCCAACCGCGCGAGCATCTCCTGCCGGGCTAGCGCGCCGGCGTCGGCCGCATCGATCGCGCCCATTGCCCGCTCGGCGGCGCGCACCGCGGCCTCGGCGGCGCGGACCCGCTCGTCCGGTACCGCCGCGAGATCGCGGTACCGCACGTCCACCCCGACGACGCGGACCCCGGACCCGCGCCCGGCCACCCGCACCGACTCGTCCAGCAGCGTGGCGGGCAGGTCGGCCACCACGACCTCGGACGCGCCGGCGGGCACCGTCAACCGGCCCCTGCGCGTGATCCGCGCCCGTCCGGGATGGACGGTCACGGCGACGATCGGCGCGTCGAGGGTCACGGGCTGCTCCATGGCCGCGAAGGTACGCGAGCCGGGTCGCACACGGCTTTCACGCGGCGGGCACGCACCGCTCGCGAGACGGAACGCAGAACTCGCCGGGTCGTCCTGCGATTGCTCGGCCAGGCGTCCATCACAGGAGCGGCCAGACAGTCTGGTAGAGCACGACCATCGTGACGGCGGCCGCGCCGGCACCAGCCGCAGCCTTACCCAGGGTCGGTCGGCTCATGACCAGACCGCTCGCGCCGAAAGCCAGGGCGAGAATCCACAAGGGGGCCAGCGCCAAGAGACCGGACTCGGTGATCTCGTCGAACGTGAAAGTGTAGGTCAGTCCAGGTTGCATCAGCCCGAAAGCGATACTGGCGAGGTAGAAGCCGCGGAGTTGTTTGCGCTGCCGCAGCAGGGCTCCGTGTTGGCTGGCCGTGACGTAGATGGCCTGCTCGGCGGTGATCTGCGGATGGTGGTCGTGCGCGTCCGTCAGCCGTCGCTCGGCGTCCTCGAGATCGGTCTCGACGAGCAGAAAGCTGTTGTCGGAGCCGTTCTCGCGCCACTCCTGAGCCCGGACCAGGAGCCTCGTGTGGAAGCGGGCCCAACCCAGATCGAGGTCGAGCGCGTAGTTCAGCTGGTTGAGTGCGCCCCGGAGGTCGTCAGCCGGGCGAAAGAACACCCAGTTCAGGCCAGCGATCACGGGCGGAAGCAGATCGCTCGGCGCCTCGCCGCGCAGCACCGGCACGATCCGCTTGCCGACGCTCGCCGCATACTCGATCTCGGCGTGGCACACCTGCGACGACGCCGAATGCGGGCTGATCACGAACACGACGGTCGCGGCCCCGTCGATCGCTTGCTTGATCTCCATCATCCACTCGGCGGTCGGGGGGATGCCGGCCCAGTCGACCCACACCTCCCGTTCCCGGGCCTGCATCCGGTCCACCAACTCCCGGACAAATTGCTGGTCCTCGCGCGCGTAGGACACGAAGACGTCAGTGGACCTGCCGCGATGCGACCGGACCGCAGCAGGCCCTGACGAGCCACGATCGCGCACCGGCCGGTCCGGTGCGGGAGGACGGGTGCGGCGAGATCTGGCCGCGGTGGCCGCGGCGGCCGATTCCGCTGCCGCAGAGCGTGCGGGAGACCGGTACAGGCGGAAGGCGAGCACCGCCCCGGGGACTCCGAAGGCAGCTCCGCTGAGTCCGAGGATGGTTGCGGTGGAGCGGTAGCTGTCGGCGGTCGCGGCGAATTCCTCAGCCCATCGTTCCCTCTGCTGCGCATCCGCCATCTCTCCGGCGGCGAGCAACCTCCGCGACTCGGAACGCTGGTGGGCCGCCAGATCACCGTTGTTCGCCGCGGTGACGAAAACACGAGCCGCGAAGAACGCGAACCCGAGCCCGATGCCCACGAGGAGGAGGGCAACGACCAGGCCCAGCTTCGGCTTCAGCACCTGACCTCCACGGTTGGAGTGGGCCGCTCGTCGCGATGGATCAGTCAGAAGGAGGGCTCTCGGCCGCCTTCAGATACAAGGATCGAGCGGCGGTTGCAGTGCGGAGCTGCCCGATCGATCACCGAGACCGTGCCGGTGGAGGAGTGGGCGAGACGGAACGCAGGACTCGCCGAGCCGAACGCAGGACTCGCCGAGCGAGACGGGAGACTCGCGGGTGTGACCACCGAGCGGCTCGACGCGCTGGCCGGCCCGGACGGGCAGGCCGTGCTGGCCCAGCTGGCCGCGCTCGAGCCGCGTGAGCTGACCGGGCCGGCCGGGTTGCGGCTCGGGGCGCAGCTGCGCGCGCGGTTTCCCACCGAACTGGTCGTGGACGCGTTCGGGCAGGCCGAGCTACGAGCCGCGGGGCGGACCAAGTTCGCGGACACGACGCGCATGTGGTTCACGCGGGCCGGGCTGGAGCAGGCGTCCATGCAGGACGTGGCGCAGCACCGGCGGGCCCGGTTCGCCGGCGCCGGAGTTGTGGCCGATCTGTGCTGCGGGATCGGCGGTGACCTCCTCGCGCTGGCCGCCGACCACGACGTGCAGGCCGTCGACCGCGATCCCGTGCACCTGTGGATGGCGGCCCGCAACGCGGCCGCGCACGGGCTCGGGCACCGCGTCACGACGGTCGAGGCGGACGTCCGCGACGTCGATCTCGCCGGGGTGGACGCGGTGTTCGTCGATCCCGCGCGCCGCGCGGGTGGGCGCCGCCACCGGGTCGGGGAGTGCGAGCCACCGCTCGGGTGGTGCGCGACGCTCGTCGATCGCGTCGCCGCCGTGGGCGTCAAGGCGGCGCCCGGCATCGACCACGACCTGGCACCGGCCGGCTGGGAGATCGAGTTCGTGTCGGTGGGACGAGAACTCAAGGAGGCGGCGCTGTGGTCGCCCGCGCTGGCCGGGGCCCGTACCCGCGCCACCGTGCTGCCGGCCGGGGCGGTGCTGCTGCCCGAACCCGGTGACCCGGTGCCCGTGCGCGAGCCCGGCCAGCACCTGCTCGATCCCGATCCCGCGGTCACCCGGGCCGGGCTGGTCGCGGAGCTGGCCCGCGCGACCGGCACCTGGCAGCTCGATCCGCAGATCGCGTTCCTCTCCGGCGACGCGCCCGTGGAGACACCGTTCGCCCGCACCCTGCGCGTGCTCGACTCCGCGCCGTGGCACCAGAAGCGGCTGCCGCAGCGGCTGCGGGATCTCGACGTCGGCAGCGTCGACATCCGCCGGCGCGGTCTCGCGGGCGACGTCGAGGCCCTGCACCGGACGCTGCACCGAGGACTGACCGGTAGCCGCCGGGTCACGCTGGTGATGACCCGGCTCGACGGCCGGCCGTGGTCGCTGATCTGCGCGGACCTGTGAGGCTCAGGATAGGGTGGCCTAACCTGCTCCCCGTTCCGGAGGTCTCTGTGCCCGTCGCCCTGCTCGACCTGCCGCGCCCGTCGATCCCCGTCGAGGGTTTCCGCCGCGACATCGGCCGCCGCGGCTTCCTCGTCGGCTCCGGCGCAGCGGCACTGCTGGCCGGCTGCGGAGCACCCGCCGCGGCGCCGACGCCGGCTGCGCCGACCAGCGGTGGATTCCCGCTCACCGTCACCCACAGCCGGGGCACCACCGAGATCCCCGCCGAGCCGCGGCGCATCGCCTGCGTCGGCTACAGCGACCAGGACCCGTTCCTCGCGCTCGGGGCGCGACCCGTCGCGGTCACCGACTGGTACGGCGACCACCCCTTCGCCACGTGGCCGTGGGCGCAGGACGAGCTCGGCGACGCCCAGCCGGTGGTGCTCAACCGCGGCGAGTTCACCGGCACGCCGAACTACAAGTTCGAGGAGCTCGCGAAGATCGGTCCTGATCTGATCGTCGGGCTCTACACCGGCATGGACGAGTCCCAGTTCGCCAAGCTGTCCCAGATCGCTCCGACGGTGGCGCCGCCGGCCGGGTTCCCCGAGTTCGGGGCGCCGTGGCAGGAGTACACGCGGCTCGCCGGCCGGGTGCTCGGCAAGCTCGACCGCGCCGAGGAGTTGATCGCCGGCGTCGATGCCAAGATCGCCGCGGCCCGCGCCGCGAACCCGCAGTTCGTCGGGCGGACCGCGGTCGTGGCCGAGCGCCTCGAGCCAGGGCTCAGCTTCATCCGCTCGCCGCGGGACCAGCGGTCCCAGCTGCTGTCCGGCCTCGGGTTCGTCATCCCGCCCGAGATCGGCGGGCTGTCCGGCGACCAGGACGGCATCGAGATCAGCGACGAGCGGATGGAGCTGCTCGATCGCGACGTGCTGCTGTGGAACATCGGGTTCAACCCCGAGACCCGGCCGGAGATCGAGAAGTCGCCGCTCTACCCGGGTCTGGGTGTCGTGCGCGCGGGGCGCTCGGTGTTCGTCGCCGATCCGCTGGTGTCGGCGGCCTGGACGTGGGGCACGGTGCTGAGCCTGCCGACCGTGATCGACGCGATCACCGCACAGCTGGCGGCGGTGCTGCCACGCTGATCTCCGGATTCAGCACTCGCCGGAAAGCCCGGTGAGAGCGCGACGAGACGTCCGCCGGTCACCGTGAGGTCATGCCTCAAACCAGCGTCGACGTGCAGGTACTGATCATCGGGGCCGGCCCGGTCGGCCTGACGGCCCGCGCGCTCCTGCACCGGTGGGGGGTGCCGACGCTGCTCGTGGAGCGCTATCCCGAGCTGTCGCCGTTCCCGCGCTCCCGGCTGGTGAACGTGCGCACGATGGAGATCTTCCACCAGCTCGGGATCGCGGCGGCGATCACCGCGCGCGCGTTCCGGCCCGAGTTCGGACGCATCCGGTTCAGCGACAGCGTCGCCACTCCCGACTACGCGTCCGCCGGGATGGTGGGGGTGAACGAGTCGATCCCGGAGAGCCCGGTGCTCGGCGTCGTGTCGTCGCAGGACCGGTTGGAGCCCATCCTCGCGGCCGTGGCGACCAGCGAGCTGCTGTTCGGCCACGAGGTCGTGGACCTGGACGAACAGTCGGACTCGGTACTGGTCTCGGTGCTGGACCGCGCGAGCGGCGAGACCTACCGCATCCGCGCCGGGCACGTCATCGCCGCGGACGGCGCGAACTCGCCGACCCGGGGCCTGCTCGGCATCGGGACCGCCGGTCCCGGCACGCTCGGCGAGGCCGTCACGATCGTCTTCGACGCGGACCTCGCACCGTGGTGGGGGGACCGCCCGGCCGGGGTGTACTCCACCGCAGGCGGCGGCTTCCTGCCCGTCTACCCGGAGGGCACCTGGGCGATGATCATGCCGCTGCCGGCCGGCGGCGGGCCCACCGAATGGCGCGACGTGGTGCTTGCCGCGCTCGGCGTCGATGTCGACGTGGAGGTCCTGCGCGTCCAGCACTGGACGATGCACGCCTTCGTGGCCGAGCGGTTCGGCGCCGGCCGGGTGCTGCTGGCCGGCGATGCCGCGCACGCCATCCCGCCGTCCGGTGGGCTCGGGATGAACATCGGGGTCGGCGATGTGCACAACCTGTGCTGGAAGCTCGCCGGAGTCCTGCACGGCTGGGCCGGGCCCGAGCTGCTCGACACCTACGACGTCGAACGCCGGCCGGTCGCGCACAGCACGCTGGCGCAGGCGACGGCGAACGCGCAGCTCAGTTGGCAGGTGACGGCGCGCAGGCGGGAGCAGCTCGACGCCGGGCTCCCGTCGGACGGGCAGCTGCCGTGGTCCGAGCGGTACTTCGCCCAGCTCGGGCAGGTGCTCGGGGTCAGCTACGAGTCGGCCGCCGTCCATCCCGACGGCACCCCTGCACCTGACGGCGAGGACGCGGGGACGGAGTACCTGCCCGTCGCCCGTCCCGGGCATCGCATGCCGCACCTGCTGCTGCCCGACGGTCGCTCGACGCTGGACGTGCTCGGCGAGTGGTTCACGCTGTTCACCGCCGACCCCGGCAGCTGGGAAGCGTCGGAGCCGTGGCCGGTGCACGTCGAAGTGCTGCCACCCGAGCACCTCGCCGCCTGCGGTATCGACGCGCGCGGTGCCGTGCTCGTCCGCCCCGACGGGCACGTGGCAGCGCGGTGGAGCGACGGACCGGCAGACGGCGGCATCCGGTCGGTCCTGGCCGACATCACCGCAGCGCAGGCGGGCGCGGAGGTGACGTGACCGGGTGAGCCGACCGCGCGGCGACTATCCTCACCACAGGTGTGCCGGGAAGTCTGGTCGGCGTCCGATTCGCCGACCCCACCGGAGGACGCCCGGATGATCCGCCCCCGCAGCCGCCTGTTCGCCCGTGGCTCCTGGCCGGAGGCCCGCCGCATCGGCGACCTGCTGGGCACCGAGACGACGGGCGGGTTGCTGCTCGTCGGGGCGGCCGCGCTGGCACTGCTGTGGGCCAACTCGCCGTGGCGCGAGGTCTACGTCGAGCTCTCCCGGTTCACGGTGGGGCCCGCCGCGCTGCACCTCGACCTGTCGCTGGCCACGTGGGCGGCCGACGGGCTGCTGGCGATCTTCTTCTTCGTCGCGGGGCTCGAGCTCAAGCGCGAGTTCGTCGCCGGCGACCTGCGCGATCCGCGCCGGGCCGCGCTCCCGGTCGCCGCGGCCGTCGGTGGCATGGCGGCGCCGGCGCTGATCTACGTGGCGATCACCGCGTCGAGCGGCACCGGGCTGTCCGGCTGGGCCATCCCCACCGCGACCGACATCGCGTTCGCGCTGGCGGTGCTGGCCGTGATCAGCACGCACCTGCCGGCGGCGCTGCGGGTGTTCCTGCTGACCCTCGCCGTGGTCGACGACCTGCTCGCCATCGTGATCATCGCCGTCTTCTACACCGACGAGCTGCACTGGGTGCCGCTGCTGCTCACGCTGGTCCCGCTGGCGCTGTTCGCGGTGCTGGTGCAACGGCGGGTGCGGTCCTGGTGGCTGCTGCTGCCGCTCGCCGCCGTGACCTGGGGGCTGATGCACGCCTCTGGCGTGCACGCCACGGTGGCGGGCGTCCTGCTCGGCTTCGCGGTGCCGGTGATCCGGCGGAGGGAAGGCCCGGGGCCCGGGCTGGCCGAGCACTTCGAGCACCGGTTCCGGCCCCTCTCGGCCGGCGTCGCCGTCCCCGTCTTCGCGTTCTTCGCCGCCGGGGTCTCCGTCGTCGACGGAGGCGGCTTCGGCGCCGCGCTGACCGACCCGATCACCCTCGGCATCGTCGCCGGGCTCGTCATCGGCAAGCCGCTCGGCGTGCTGGGCGCGACCTGGCTGGTGCAGCGCTTCACCCGCGCCGAGCTCGCCGAGGGCCTGTCGTGGTGGGACGTGTTCGGGCTGGCGCTGCTGGCCGGGATCGGGTTCACCGTGTCGCTGCTGATCGGCGAGCTCGCCTTCGGCAGCGGCACCGCGGCCGACGACCACGTCAAGATCGGCGTCCTGGTCGGATCGCTGGTGGCGGCGCTGCTGGCGAGTGTCGTGCTCCGCATCCGCAACGTGCACTACCGGCGGATGTGCGCTGAGGAAGCGGTCGACGACGACCACGACGGCATCCCGGACGTCTACCAGCGCGACGAGCGGGGCTGACGGAATCGATGGCGCTGCCGCCGGGCGCGCCGCACGTTCCGCGCGCCGACGACAGCGATCCCCGCGTACCCGGCGACCAGCAATGCCAGGCCGAGCACGTCGGTGATCATCGTGCCTGCTTCGCCGGTGCAGCCGCGCCGACCTGCTCGGCCAGCGTGACCGCGACGAGCAGCTGCTCGCGGTCCGGCCGGCGCACCCGGGAGCTGGCGGTGAGCAGGAAGCGGCCGGCCCCGGCGGGCAGCGCGATCACGTCCATCGTGGGCAGGCCGTCGCGGGCGACGTCGACGGTGTGCTGCCCCCACGTCACGACGCCGTCGGCGCCGAGGACCGGGCGCACGGCCGAGCCAGGCGGCTGCTGGTCGAAGCGGCAGTCGTCGAGATCGAGCACGTCGGCGATCATGCGCTCGACCGTGACCACGAGATCAGCCCGCGACGAACCCTCGGCCGCCATCCGCGCGGCCCCCGCCACTCCCGCCAGATAGCCCTCGCGGCGGATCGAGCGGGCCTGCTGACCGCGCCCCCACAACGCGATCTCGGTGACCGCCACCCCGATCGCCAGCAGCAGCACGGCCGTCTCGACGTCGTCGCGGTCGAGGATCGCGAACGACAGGTACGGGGCGGTGAGGAAGAAGTCGAACGCCGCCGCTGCGGACAGCGCAGCGAGCGCCCCGGCGATCCGATCCCCTGCCACCGCGACCGCGACGACCACCAGCACCAACACCAGCGCGGCACTCGTGTTGGCCACGAGTTCCCTAGCCAGGACCGCCGCCGCGGCCACCACGATCGGCGCCACCACGGCAGCCACCCGTACGCCGACGTGTCCCTGCTCGTTCATGACCCCAGGAGACCACCGGGCGCGGAAGGACGGCGGCGCGTTGACGGAACCTTGACGCGCAGCCCCCGGGGTGTGTCAGCAAAGCCACTTTCAGGACGGATTCGGTCCTGAAAGTGGCTTTGCTGACGTACGCGTGGGCCGCTGAACCCCGCTCAGGTGTAGAGCGTGAACTCCGGGTGGGTGCCGTTCAGGAAGTGGTCGCCCACCTCGCGCTGCTTGTACGCGACCGGGTCGTGCAGCGTGTGGGTGCGGACGTTGCGCCAGAACCGGTCGAGCCCGACGGCGTTGGCGCTGGCCCGGGCGCCGGTCACCTCGAACACCGTGGACGTGACGTCGAGCGCCACGTCGGTGGCCACCACCTTGAGCGCAGCGACGTGCTCGGCGAGCTCGCCGCGCTCGTCCCACGTCAGGTCGGGGCCGGCGGCGTCGGCGCGGTGCAGGTGCTCGCCCACCGCGTCGGCCAGCGCCTCCATCGCGCGCACCGCTGCGACGAGCCGACCGTAGGTGGCCAGTACGTACGGGTCGGTCGCCGCCGACGCGGAGTCCGACAGCGTCCACGGCCGCGACACCGTGCGCGTGTTCTCCGCCGCCACGGCGAGCGCGCCCTGCGCGACGCCCAGGTACAGGTTGCCGAACACCGCCTGGATGGCCGGTGTGACCAGCGACGATCGTGGCGTCGCAGCCTCCGGCGCCAGGCTGCCCAGCACCTGCTCGGGGGCGATCGCGACGTCGTCGAAGGTGACGCTGCCGCTGTCGGAGAGGCGCTGCCCGAGGTTGTCCCAGTCGCCGCCGGGCACGACCCCGGCGGCGCCACCGGGCACCACGACGAGCAGAGGCTCGCCGGTGCCGTCGACCGCACCGGCGGCCACCGACGCGTCGCCGGTGGAGAAGCCGGTGGCGAAGTTCTTGCGGCCGCGCAGGCGGTAGCCGGCACCGTCGGGTGCGAGCTGCAGATCGGGATCGACGGGGTTGACGGCGTCGCCCCACAGCCACTGCCCGTCCGCCGACAGGGTGCCCCAGCACCGCAGCGCGTCCGGGCTCCCGACCCACCACAGGTTGGCCTGGTTCACGTAGTGGTAGCCGATCAGCTGTGCGATCGATCCGTCCGCGACGGCCAACTCCCGGATGACCCGTAGCGCGGTCGGCCAGCCCAGACCGGCGCCGCCGACCTCGGTCGGCAGCAGCAGCGCCGGCAGTCCGGCGTCGCGCAGCAGCTGCGCCTCCGCACGCGGTGCGGCGTTGGCGCGGTCGCGCTCCAGCGCGTCCTTCGCGAGGACAGCGGCCACCTCGCGGGCCGCGGCCACCGCCTGATCATGGGTGAGAGCCATCAGATCCATCCGTTGCTGGGCGGGGCGATGTCGTTGAGGGCGTGGTTGCCGATGTGCTGGATCTTGATCCGGCGCGGATCGTGCAGCGTGTGGGTACGGGCGTTGCGCCAGTGCCGGTGCAGGTTCAGGCCGTCGGCGGCAGCGCGGGCGCCGACGAGCGCGAACACGTCGCTGGAGACGCTCACGCCGCGGTGTCGGCAGCAGCGCGGGCCGCGGCCACCGCGACCGACGCCTCTCCCGCCGAGGCGGCGGTCAGGTCGGTGCGCGCCCCGTCGATGGCGTCCCCGGCGTCGTGCAGCAACGCCCGCGCGGTGCGCACGCGCAGGGCCAGCTCGCCGAACCCGTGCACGACCAGCGGATCCTCGGTGGCCGACGTGACCCCGAACTCCGGCCACGGCCGCGCCACCCGGTGGATCAGGTCGCGGCCGTCACGCAGCGCCGCATCGGCGATCCCGACGTCGATGGCCGCGTGCAGGTAGTTGCCGAACGCGCCGAACACCTCCGGCCGCTCGAAGATCGTCCAGACCGGCACGATCCGGTCGGCCGGCACCAGCACCTGCTCGAACGTGACGGTGCCGCTGCCCGTGGTGCGCTGCCCCATGCCGACCCAGTCGTCGACGACGGTCACCCCGGGCTCGTCGGCCGGGATCCACGCGGCCACCGTGTGGCCGTCGGGATCGGTGGCGTAGATCGGGATCCACCGGGGCGAACGGCGAGCCGGTGGCGTAGTACTTCGTGCCGTCGACGAGCACGTCGCCGCCAGGCCGCGGCTCGAACCGGATCGCGTACTCCGACGCGCTGCGGGTGCCCTTCTCCGAGAGCGCGTTGCCGAAGTGCCGCCCGGCCAGCACCTCGCCGGCGAAGAACTTCTGCTGCTCCTCGGTGGCGGCCTCGGTGAGCACCTGGACGAAGAAGTAGTGGTTCTGCGGGATCTGCCCGATGCTGGCGTCGCCTGCGGCGAGGATCGCCATCAGCTCGCCCATCGTGCGCGCGTCGAGATCGGCGCCGCCGAATCGCTGCGGCACGGTCACCCCGAGCAGCCCGGACGCGGCGAGCGCGGCGATCTCGGCGTGCGGCAGGACCCGCTGCGCGTCGCGCTCGCTGTCGCCGGGCGCGATCTCGGCGGCGTACGCGCGGGCCACCGCCAGAGCCTGTGCGCCGTCGGTGATCGTCACGAGGTCACCGCGCGGGCGTACCGCGCACCCGGGTGGTCGTCGCGGAACCGCACCTGGCCCTTGCCGTACAGCGTCTCGCGCAGGGTCTCGCCCTCGTAGGCATCGGGGAGCAGGCCGCGGCGCCGCAGCTCCGGCACCACCAGCTCCACCAGGTCCTCGAACGTGCCCGGCGTGATCGCGTACGCGAGGTTGAACCCGTCGATGTCGGCGACGTCGACCCAGCGCTGCATCTCGTCGGCCACCGTCTGCGGGCTGCCGACGACGACCGCGCCCATGCCGCCGATGCCGATCCACTCCGCGATGTCGCGCGGGGTCCACTCGCGGTCCGGGTCGACGGTGGTGAACGCCTCGACGGCGCTGCGCACGGCTTCGGTCTCGGCGTAGCGCAGCGGCTGGTCGGGGTCCATGGTCGAGAGATCGAGCCCGCTCCACCCGCCGTAGAGGGTCAACGCGCCCTCCAGCGAGACGTAGCGCGCGTACTCGGCGTACTTGGCCTGCGCCTCCTCGTCGGTCGGCGCGGTGATCACCGTCATCAGCGAGAAGAACTTGATCGAACGGGGATCGCGGCCCAGCTCAGCGGCCGCCGCGCGGGTGGCCGCGACGGAGCGGGCGAGGATCTCCGGACGGGTCGCCGTGGTGAAGATGCCCTCGGCGTGCGCTGCCGCGAAGCGCCGCCCGCGCGGCGACGCGCCGGCCTGGAAGATCACCGGGCTGCGCTGCGGCGACGGCTCGGTGAGCCCGATGCCGGGCACGTCGAAGTACTGCCCGTGGTGCTCGATGGCGTGCACCTTGGCCGGGTCGGCGTAGACCCCGGCCGCCTTGTCGACCACGACGGCGTCGTCCTCCCACGAGGACTCCCACAGCTTGTAGACGACCTCCATGAACTCGTCGGCGACGTCGTAGCGCGCATCGTGCGGCACCTGGTGCTCCAGCCCCAGGTTGCGGGCGGCCGACTCCAGGTACGACGTGACGACGTTCCAGGCGATCCGGCCGTTCGTGTAGTGGTCGAGCGTGGCGAACCGGCGGGCGAACGCGTACGGCTTCTCGTAGGTCAGCGACACCGTCACCCCGAAGCCGAGGTGCTCGGTCACCGCCGCCATCGCCGGCACGGCGAGCGTCGGCTCCCCCACCGGCACCTGGATGCCCTCGCGGATCGCCGTCTCGGGGCCGCCGCGATACACGTCGTAGAGCCCGACGACGTCGGCGATGAACAGGCTGGAGAACCCGCCGCGCTCCAGCAGCTGCGCGAGATCGGTCCAGTAGCGCAGGTCGCGGTAGCGGTGCGACTCGTCGTCGGGATGGCGCCACAGACCGGGCGACTGGTGCCCGACGCACGTCATGTCGAACGCGTTGAGATGGATGCGCCGAGTCATCGGACAGCTCCTTGCGACAGGCCGCCGACCAGCCAACGCTGGGCGGCGACGGCGAGCACGTACACGGGCACGATCGCGACGAGCGACGCCGCGGCCTGCTGCCCGAACTGGACGGTGCGGTCGCCCTGGAACAGCGACAGCCCCACCGTGAGGGTCTGGGTGCCGGTCGACTGGGAGAACGACACGGCGAACAGGAACTCGTTGTAGGAGAGGAAGAAGCAGACGAGCGCGGCCGCGACCAGGCCGGGCGCGAGCAGCGGCACCACGATGCGGCGCAGCCCGGCGGCCACCGACAGCCCGTCCACCCAGGCGGCCTCCTCGATCTCGCGCGGGATCCGCGCCACGAACCCGTCCAGCAGCCAGACGGCGACGGGCACGTTGGCGAGGCCGGTGACCAGCACGAGCCCGAGCAGCGAGTTGGTCAGCCCGAGCGACTTGAGCAGGAAGTACAGCGGCAGCACGGCCACGATCGGCGGCGCGCAGTAGGCCGCCAGCAGCGCGCTGCGCAACCGGGCGCCTTCGCGATCGGCCCGTGCGGTGAAGTACGCGGCCGGCACCGCGACGGCCAGTGCCAACGCGGTGGCGCCCAGCCCCACGATCCAGGAGTTGGCGAGCATCTGCGCGAGCGGCACCGTGCGGAACGCGGCCGGCCAGTTCTCCCAGGCCACGCGGGAGGGCAGCCAGCCGCCGTTCTGCACGTCGGCGACGCTGTGCAGCGACAGCGACACCAGGAACAGCACCGGCAGCACGGCCAGCACCGCCGCGACGGCGAGCACGCCTCGGCTGAGCAGCCTCATCGGGTCACCCGCCGCGTGATCAGCCCGGCGACGCCGAGCACGAGCGCCACCAGCACCCCGAGCACGACGGTCTCCGCGGCGCCCACGCCGACGTCGAAGCTGCCGCGCAGCGCGGTGCGGAACACCTCGAACCCGGCGACGATCGTCGCCACCCCCGGCCCGCCCTGCGTCACCGCGACGACCAGGTCGAATACCTTGAACCCGATCACCAGCTGCAGCACCCCGGCCGCTGCGACGGTCGGCGCGATCACCGGCCCGACGATCGACCCGAGCGTGCGCCACCAGCCGGCGCCGTCCAGCGCCGCGGCCTCGCGCAGCTCGTCCGGCACGCCCAGCAGCGCGGCGTACACCAGCAGCGTGACCAGCGGCGTCCACTGCCACGCGTGGATCAGCACCAGCGTGGTGAACGCGCCGGGGCGGGTGCCGAGCGGGTTGAACCCGGAGATCCCGAGCGCGTCCCACAGCGGGACGAACGCGCCGCCGACGGGCGCGAGCAGCAGCTTCCACGCCACCCCGACCGACACCGGCGGCGTCACCATCGGCAGCAGCAGCACCGCGCCGAGCAGGCCGAAGCGGCCCCCGCGAGCGTGCAGCGCCAGCGCGGCCGCCGTGCCGGCGGCGAGCGAGATCGCGCTCGCGACCACGGCGAACACGGCCGACCGCAACAGCGAGCCGCCGAACGCGACCGACTGCGCGGCCTCGACGAAGTTGTCGAACCCGACGAACGCCCGCAGCGGCCGGGCCAGCGACGAGTCCGTGACCGCCAGCGCCACGCCCGCCACCGCCGGGTAGAGCGCGGTGGCCACCAGCGACACCACCGCCGGCACGGCCAGCCAGCGCGGCACGCGCCACAGCCCGCGCCGCGCACCGGCCGGCGGAACGGGAGGCGCCGCGGCTCGCCCGTTGTTGCGTTGATCAAGGGCAAAAGGTTGCTCGTGGAGATCAACTGGCGACCTTTTGCCCTTGATCAACGTCACCTGGCGGCCGCTCACGACCGTGCCTTCTCCCAGCTCGCCTGCGCGTTGGCCAGCGACACGTCCACGGTCTGGCTGCCCTGCACGGCGAGTGCGATCTGGTCGACGAGGTCCTGCAGCAGCTTGGGGGCGTTGCGGTCACTCGGCCACGCCAGCGGATCACCGGTGAGCCCGGCCTTGATCACGTCGGTGGCCGGCGCGCTGACCTTCGCGTAGTCGGGCGAGTCGAGCACGCTGCGCCGCGCCGGATCGATCCCGGAGCCGGCGGTGCTCGACAGCAGCAGGTTGCGCTGCTTGTCGGTGGCCCACGCGATGAACGCCGCGGCGGTCGCGGTGTCCTTGGCCGCGGTGGAGACGCCGAGCCCGAACCCGGCGTTGAGCGCGGTGCGCGAGCGGGTGTTGGAGCCGCCGACGGGCAGCGGCACCACGCCCCACTGGTCGACGATCTTCGAGCTCGCCGGGTCCTGCGCCTTCAGCCCCAGGTCGGTCCAGGTGTCGAGCATCGCCGCCTGACCACCGAGGAACGCCGAGTTCGCCTGGTCGAAACCGATCTGCAGCGGCGTCGGCAACGCGTACGGGCTGACGTCGACGAGGTGGCGCAGGGCTGCCTTCGCCGCGTCGGTGGTGAGCGTCGGACCGCCGTCGGGGCCGACCAGCGTGCCGCCGTAGCCGGCCAGCCGGTTGATGAACGAGCAGCCAAGGATCATCGGCACCTGCTGGCCCTCGACGACCGCGCCGAACACCGTGCGGCCGCTGCGCTCGGTGATCGTGCGGGTGGCGCTGTCGTACTGGTCCCACGTGGTGGGCGGGGTCAGCCCGTGGGTCTCGAAGATCCGGCGGTTGTAGTAGAGGACGTGGGTGTCGCCGTCGAACGGCAGGCCGTAGCGGCGCCCGTCCAGCAACGTGTACGGGTCGTAGATCGACGGCAGGAAGTCGGCCGCGTCCACGGCCGGGTTGCCCGCGATCCAGTCGGTGAGATCGACCAGCGCGCCGGCGTCGACGAGCGCGCCCAGCCCGAAGTAGAAGTAGTCGAAGACGTCGAACTGGCCGGCACCGCCCTGCACGTCCAGGATCTGCTGGCTGGTCAGCTGGTCGTACGGGATGGCCGTGGTCTCCAGCCGGCCGCCGAACTCCTGCTCGAACGCCGGGGCGAGCAGTTTCGTGAACGCCAGCGTGTGCGGCTGGTTGACCATGGCGCGGATGGTCGCGCGACGCAGGTTCCCGGCCGTGCCGGCCGGCAGGGCGCTCGCGCCGCTGCCCCCGCCGCAGGCGGCGAGCACCGTTCCCGTCCCGGCGACGGTCAGTGCGGTGCGCAGGAACGAACGGCGGTTCAGGTCGTACCGGGCCATCAGGAGGCCGCCTTGCGGGGCAGCCCCGGCGGGTTGATCGCCGAGGTGGTGAGACCCTCGTTGGTGAGGTTCCACCGGCCGAGCACCTGGCCGTAGCGACCGTCGGCGATCAGCGCGTTCAGCGCTTCCTGGACGGGACCGACCAGCCCGTTGCCCTTCTTCGTCATCGCGGCGATGTCGGCCTGCACGGTGCCGCCGCCGTTGACCGAGCCGACGATCTTCGTCTTGCCGCCGGTGGCCACGTGGTAGGCGGAGCCGGGGTTCGGGCCGAAGTAGGCGTCGAGCCGGCCGGAGTCCAGCGCCAGGTAGTAGTCGCCGGTGCTCTGGTAGTACGAGATCGTCGCAGGGGCCTTGCCCGCTGCCTCGATCTGGCGGTTCCAGTCGAGCAGGATCTGCTCCTGGTTGGTACCGGCGCTCACCCCGATCACGAGCCCGGAGATGTCGGCGGGCTGCGCGATCTTCGCCACCTTGCCGGTGGTCGACGCCTCGAACGCGACGGTGTCGACGCGGTAGGTGGCGAAGTCGTACTTGTCCTTGCGCTCTTCCGTCACCGTGATGTTGGAGAAGCCGGTGTCGTACTGCCCGGAGTCGACCGCCAGGAACAGGTTCTCCCACGACGTGGGCTGCAGGTCGAGCTTCAGCCCGAGCACGTCGGCGACGAGCTGGGCGAGATCGGGTTCGATGCCGATCACGGTGCGGTCGTCGTCGGCCCGGAACGACAGCGGCGGGCTGCCGCTGCCGGTGGTGCCGACGACGAGCGTGCCGCGGTCGCGGATCGCCTGCGGCACCTTCGCGGCGATGGCGTCGACCTTCTCGGCGCGGATGCGGTTCTGCTCGGGGCTGGTGTTCACCGTCGCGCCCGACGCGGCCGGGGCCTGCGCCTGGTCGGGATCGGGGCCGGCGCAGGCGGTCGCGGCCAGCAGCGGGATGGCGAGCGCGAGGAGGGCGAGCCGCCATCGCGGGACGTGGGTCCGTGCAGTCGACATCGGGGTGGTTCCTCTCGGGGAGCAGACAGTCAGTGCCGGACGGCGCTCAGGAAGGCGCGTGTCCGGGTTTCGCGCGGCGCGTCGAGCACCTGCGCGGGTGGGCCCTGCTCGACGATGCGGCCCTCGTCGAGGAAGACCACGGTGTCGGCGGCCTCGCGGGCGAACCCGATCTCGTGGGTGACGACGATCATGGTCGTGCCGCTGCCGGCGAGATCGCGCATGACGTCGAGGACCTCGCCGACGAGCTCGGGATCCAGGGCCGACGTCGGCTCGTCGAAGAGCAGCAGGGCGGGCCGCAGCGCCAGCGCGCGGGCGATCGCGACGCGCTGCTGCTGGCCGCCCGAGAGCCGCCGCGGGTACTCGTCGGCCTTGTCGGCGAGCCCCACCCGTTCCAGCAGCGCGTGCGCCTCGGCGACGACCGTGGCGCGGTCGCGGCCCTGCGCGGAGATCGGCGCCTCGACGATGTTCTCGAGCACGGTGAGGTGGCCGAACAGGTTGAAGCTCTGGAAGACGAACCCGATGCGGCTGCGCTGGCGCAGCACGATCCGCTCGGGCAGCTCGTGCAGGCGGTTGCCGGCGCGGCGGTAGCCGATCAGCTCGCCGTCGACGAGCACCACACCGCGGTCGACCTGCTCCAGGTGGTTGATGGTGCGCAGCAGGGTCGACTTGCCGGAGCCGGACGGGCCGAGCAGCACGGTGACCTCGCCGGGAGCCACGGCGAGATCGATGCCACGCAGCACCTCCAACGGGCCAAAGTTCTTGTGCACGCCGCGCAGCTCGACCATGGGGGCCGTCATCGCGCTCCCCGCACGACAGCGCGCAGCTTCTGCAGCGGCGTGGGCGGCAGCGTCCGCAGCGCACCCTTCGCGTAGTGCCGCTCGACGTAGAACTGCCCGACCGACAGCACGGTGGTCAGCGCCAGGTACCAGGCAGTCGCGACGAGCAGCATCGGGATCACGCGGCCGGTCCGGGTGTAGATCACCTGCACCTGGTAGAAGAGCTCCGACAGCGCCATGATGTAGACGACCGACGTGCCCTTGACCAGGCCGATCAGCTCGTTCGCCGCCGTCGGCACGATCGTGCGCATGGCCTGCGGGAGCTGGATGCGCCGGAACCGCCGCCAGCGCGGCAGGCCCAGCGCCGCGGCGGCCTCCAGCTGGCCCTGGTCGACCCCGAGGAAGCCCGAGCGCACCACTTCGGCGGCGTACGCGGCCTGGTGCAGCGCCAGGCCGAGCACCGCGGCCGTGATCGGGCTGACCAGGTCCATCGTCTCGAACTCGGACAGCGCCGGACCGAACGGGATGCCGAACGACAGCGACCTGTACAGCAGCGCGAGGTTGTACCAGAACAGCAGCTGCAGGATCAGCGGCACCGAGCGGAAGATCCAGATGTAGCTCCAGCTGACGCCGCGCAGCAACGGGTTCGGCGAGAGCCGCATCAGCGCCAGCACCGTGCCGAGCAGGAACCCGATCACGATGCCGAGCACGGTCAGCACCACCGTGAGCCACACCGCGCGCAGGATCGACGGGGCGAACAAGTACTGGCCGACCGTCGGCCAGTCCCACGCCGGGTTCGTCACCAGCGCGTGCACCGCCATGGCGACCAGCACGGCGACGACGGCGGTGGCGGCCCAGCGCCAGGGGTGCCGCGCCGGGGTGATGATCAGGCCGGCATCGGGGTCGGGCGGATCGTGCGCGGTCGTGCGCGGCTCGACGGCGGTGGTGGTCACGGCTGGCTCCTCGTGAGGTGCTTCTCGAAGGGGTGCGGTCCGACGAGCTCGGGGTCGAGGGACCGGTCGTAGAGCGGGGTGTAGCCCGCGACCAGGTAGAGCTGCTGCGCTTCGGGCTGCCGCGGGCCGGTGGTCAGGTAGATGCGCCGATAGCCGCGCGTCTCGATCTCGGCCTCCAGCGCGGCGAGGACCTGCCGGGCGAGCCCGCGCCGCCGGTGCGCCGCTGCCGTCCAGATGCGCTTCAGCTCGGCTGTGGTGTCGTCGTAGCGGCGGAACGCGCCACCCGAGACCGGCACGCCGGCGTCGAGCAACAGGAGCAACCCGCCGTCGGGCGGCGCGAACCGGGCGCGCTCGCGGCGCACCTCCGCATCGAGGTCACCGAGCGTGTGCCCGTAGCGCTGCCCGTACTCGTGATCGAGCTCGACGAGCATCGGGAGCACCAGCGGGTCGGTGTAGTCGACGCGCCTGATCTCCAGCGGTGATGTGGGCACAGCTCTCCCCGGTCCCGAGATCCGGGTACGGCGGAAGAGCGACCCGGGCGATCAGCGGGTCAGGAACAGAGCGCGGCCTGCGTGCGGCAGAGATCGACGTGGCGGCGCTGTGTCCAGCGCTGGTCGAGCGGGCTCACGATCGGGGTCTCCCATCGAACCCGGCGAATGGGGGTGTCTGGCGGATCTTGGTCGATGAGAGTCGAGATCCAGGCGGTTCCTGACGGCGCCGCCGGATCGTCCTCATACCGGGCGTATTCGGACGGTCCGGCGGTGTCGTCAGGGGCCGCCTGGGCTCGGCTATCGCGATCAAGATCCGCCAGACACCCCCTCGGCACCCACACGCGCGGTGGCGCGGGTTGCTGCGGTTTCGACGAGCCGGGACTCTCGACCGCTCTGGATGGACCACACGATCTGAACCCGCCGGCCTAGCCGGTGTCAAGCGCGCGTGCCGACCGTCACGCGGCCCTGACCAGCGGAAACGTCCGTACATCCGGCGGTGACGGTCCCGCGTGGCGAGACGATCGACCGGCCGCGTACACCCGAACGCCGCCTATTTCAGACACTTCTGCGTGCTATCGTCGACACCGGGCGTGGGGGGACGGCCACCGGTCGTCCGGTACGAGGGGGCCGGCGGATGGATCCGCAAGCATACGAACGACCTGATCCGAGGGGGTCGGGCGAACGGCTGCAGGATCTCATCCGTCGGCGGATGAAGGAGCTGCGTCTCACGCAGCAGGATCTCGTCGAGCGCTCGCGCGCCGCCGGCTACGAGATCTCCCGCCCGATGTGGCACAAGTGGACCAACACCGAGTGGAAGAACGGGCCGCTCAGTGATCCCGTCCGGGGCATCGCGGCCGCGCTCGAGGTGTCCACACAGGAGGTGCACGACGCCTCCGGGATCTCCACCCACCTGCGCACGCACCGCACCGACATCGATCCCGACACGCACGCGATGGTCGTGATGTTCCAGGAGCGCAGCCCGGAAGAGCGTGCTGCACTGGCCGACATGCTCCGTTCGGCGATCCGACTGGCCGGTTCACCCACCATCCGCCGCACCGGCAGCGCAGACTAGTCGTTCCGACCGCATCATTGGTCGACGAGTAGCGCACCGGGGCAGGAGGGACCGTGCAGGATGTCCGGGTCCCGATCGTGCGGTGCGAGCTGCCCACGCCCGACGCGATCGTCGTCGAGCACCCCGACGCCGGCCGGTTCGTGCTCGTCGATCACCGGGTCGGCGACGGCGACCTGACCAGGCTGCTGGAGCGGCTCGCGATCGAGACCGACCTGCACGCCCATCCGGCGCCGCGGTGCGACTACACCGCCGCCGCGCTCCGCGACGCGATCGCCGCCGGGATGACGGCCCGCACCAGGGCACAGCCGCCCCGGCGAGCGCTCGTGGTCGTCGGCACGGCTCCCGAGGCCGCCCAGCCCGAGCCTCCCGCGGTATCCCCGCCGACCGTCGAGGAGTCGTTCCTCCCCGAAGCCGACCTGCTGCTCGATCGCCCGCACAGCGCACGCGTCTACGACGTGCTGCTGGGCGGCAAGACCAACTACTGGCCCGACCGGATGGCGGCCGACGAGATCGTCAACGCCGCGCCGACCTCCCCGCTCGCCGCTCGGGCCCAGCGCGGGTTCATGCACCGCGTCGTCACGGTCCTGGCCCGGTCGGGCTTCGACCAGTTCCTCGACATCGGCACCGGCATCCCCACCGAGCCGAACCTCCACCAGGTCGCCCAGTTCGTCACGCCGTCCGCGCGCGTCGTCTACGTCGACAACGATCCGATCGTCCTCGCGCACGCTGCCGCGCTGATGAAGAGCGACCCGCGGGGCGCGGTCGGCTACGTCGAC
Organism: uncultured Actinomycetota bacterium; assembly: GCA_963727745.1. GTDB lineage: Bacteria > Actinomycetota > Actinomycetes > Mycobacteriales > Pseudonocardiaceae > Pseudonocardia. The sequence goes on along the minus strand of CAVSHL010000011.1, from coordinate 897,541 downwards.
GCCGACGCCCGCAGGCCGGAGGACATCCTCGCTGCGGCGGAGCTGGGCACGGTGCTGGACCTCGGTCGGCCGGTGGCGATCTCGGCGATCGGGCTGCTGCACTTCCTCGACGACGGCGACGCACACCGGCTCGTCACCACGCTGATGGCCGCCGTCCCGTCCGGGAGCGCGCTGGCGATCTCGCAGGTCACCCCCGATCTCGACGCGAACGGCGCGATGGTCGCCGCGATCGGGCAGTACGCGGCGGCCGGCATGCCGATGTATCCGCGCACCGCGGCCGAGGTCCATCGGCTCCTCCTGCACGGGCTGGAGGTCCAGGAACCGGGCGTCGCCGGCCTGCTGCGCTGGCGCCCCGACGTCGAGGTGCCGCTGAACCCGGATCTGGCCGGCGACGATCTGCGCAGCCTCACCGACGCCGACGTGTCGATCTACGCCGTACTGGCCGTCAAGCCTTGAGGAACGCCTCCGCCAGCCCGGCCGGTTCGGTGAAGCACGCCTCGTGGCTGCCGGGCGCCATGATCGGTTCGACGCCGAGCCGGCGGGCGAAGCGGTCCCAGCCGTACTCGCCCGGCGGCAACGCGATGTCGTCGACGCTGAGGACGTAGGAGACCGGCACTCCCAGCGCTGCCACGTCCAGGGGTTCCACCGTCTCGGTGAAGTACTGGAACGGCTGCGGCACCATGAGTGCGTGCACCGTCCGCTGCACCTGCTCCGGTGCATCGTTCATGAACGCGGCCTGCCACACCTCGAACGGCAGCGCGACGGAGTTGTTGCCCGACGCGTTCGCCTGGGCGGTGAACAGCTCCTGGTACGGGGGCGGCACCTCGTCGTAGAGCGGGGTGTCGGCGGCGGGCACGAACGCGCTCCAGTAGCCGACCTTGCGCAGGCGCTGCGCGATCCGCGGCGCCGCACCCGTGATCACGTAGCCGCCCCAGCTGTGCCCGATCAGCGTGACGTCGGTCAGGTCCTCGCCCTCGATCAGGCCGACGACGGCGTCGACCGGGTCGGACAGGTGGTAGCGGGTGGGGTCGGCGCCATCGGACAGCCCCGGCAACGTCGGGGTCAGCACGCGGTGGCCGGCTGCACGCAGGTGTTCGGCCACCGGCCGCCAGGCCCAGCCCCCGTGCCAGGCACCCGTCACCAGTACGAACGTCTCGGGCATCGTTGCTCCGTTCCGCGCAGGGGTGTGTCGCGAGAACGATCGTCCACTGCGGATCGGCTGTCGAGCATCGGCCCGATCGACCCTCTCCCAAGGGGAGGGACCGCGCGGTCTACGCGGTGCGCGAGCGCCAGAGCAGCCACACGAAGTACGGGGTGCCGACCAGCGCCGCCACCAGCCCCGCGGGAAGCTGGCCGGGGGCGATGACGGTGCGCCCGACGGTGTCGGCGACCGACACGAGCATCGCCCCGAGCAGTGCGGTGACCGGCAGCACCCTGGCGTGCTTCGCCCCGACCAGTGCCCGCGCTGCGTGCGGCGCGACCAGCCCGACGAACGCGATCACCCCCACCGCGGAGACGGCCATCGCGGTCAGCAGGCAGGCCACGCCGAGCAGGAACGGGCGCGCCCGCTCCAGCACCACGCCCGCCACCCGCGGCGTGTCCTCGTCGACGGCGACGAGATCGAGCTCGCGCCGCGCCCGCCACAGCAGCGGCGCGGCGATCAGGAGCGCGGCCGCGACCGGCACCACCTGCCCCAGCGACCGCCCGTAGGTGGAGCCGGACAGCCAGGTCAGGGCCTTGGCGATGTTGTAGGGATCGGTCAGCACGATGACGAAGGTGATGGCGGCAGCAGCGGCCGCGGAGACCCCGACACCGATCAGCACCAGCCGGTCGGAGTCGAGCCCGCCGCGGGCCGCCAGCCCGAACACCAGCAGGGTGGCCACGGCGGCGCCGGCGATCGCAGAACCGGTGAGCAGCACCGTGCTCGCGGCCGGCACCAGCGTGATCACCAGTACCGCGCCCAACCCGGCACCGCCGGTGACCCCGATGATCCCCGGTTCGGCGAGCGGGTTGCGGCAGGCCGCCTGGATCACCGCACCGGCCACCGCCAGCGCTGCGCCCGCTGTGAGCGCCGCCAGCACGCGCGGCACCCGCGCGTCGAGCACGTAGGTGACGATCGGGCCGGCCTGCCCGCTGATCCAGTTGGCGAGGTCGCCGGCGAGCAGCATCGCGTCGCCGAGCAGCAGCCCGGCCACGGTCACGGTCACGGCCACCGTGATCACCACCGCCACGGTGAGCACCACGACGAAGCCGGTGCGCCCCCGCAGCCGCGCCGATCGCGCGGCCGGCGCCGAGCGCGTCGGGCCCGACTCGCGGAACCGGCAGGCCAGCATCACCAGGATCGCCGCGCCGAAGAACGAGGTCACGACGCCCGTCGGCACCTCGACGCCACCGACCTGGGCGCCGAGCGTGAGCCGCACGAGCACGTCCGCGCCGATCACCACGATCACGCCAGACAGCGCCGACATCGGCAGCAGCACCCGGTGCCGGGCGAGCCCCGGCACCAGTGGCACCAGTAGCCGCACGATCGCCGGCGCGGCGAGGCCGACGAACCCGACCGGACCCGCGACCGTCACGGCGGCGGCCGAGAGCAGCACCGCCGTCAGCACGGTGACGAGCCGGGTGCGGCGCACGTCCACGCCCAGCACGGCCGCCGCGTCGTCGCCGAGGCCGTGCAGGTCGAGGCGGGTGGCCAGCAGCATCAGGATCGCGAAGCCGGCCAGGACGAGCGGGGCCATCCAGGCCATCGAGCTGGTGCCGAACTGGGCGAGGGTGCCGCTCCCCCACGCGTACAACCCGATCGTCTGCTCGCGGAACAGCAGCAGCAGCGCGATCGCCACCGAGTCCAGCGCCAACCCGATCGCCGAGCCGGCCAGCACGAGCCGGGTCGGCCCCGAACCGACGCCCGACGACAGCGCCATCACCAGCGCCGCGGCACCCAACCCACCGACGAACGCCACCGCGCCGGCGAACGGCACCGGCAGCGTGAACCCGAGGATGGACATGAGCACCAGTGCCGCGTACGCGCCGCCGTCCACACCGAGCGTGTCGGGCGACGCGAGGCTGTTGCGCGCGATCGACTGCAACGCGGCGCCGGCCAGGCCCAGCGCCACGCCGACGAGAACCCCGGCCAGCAGCCGCGGCACCCGCGAGGCGAGCACCACGGCCTCCGACTGCTCGGTGCCGCCGCCGAACACGAACCGCAGCAGGTCCCCGACGCCGATGTCGGCCGTGCCCTGCGTGAGGTGCACCGCCGCGAGCAGCACGGCGAGCACCACACCGCCCGCGGCCACGCCGGCCACCCGCAGCGGGCGGACCGACGCCGGAGCGGTCGGTCGGTCTGCCGCGACGGCCGGCGCGAACCGGGTCAGGACCCCAACGCCGCGACGACGGCGTCGACGTAGCGCTCCATCGACGTCGGGCCGCCGAACATCCACATGCCGTCCGGGACCCGGTGCACGTTGCCGGCCTTCACGAACGGCAACGACTTCCAGACCGCGTTCGTCGCGAGCTGGTTGCCGAACACGTCGCCGCCGTCGCCGTCGTTCACGATGTAGAGAAACTGGACGTCGCCGGCCTTCGTCAGGCCCTCCACGTCGGTCTGGGCGAGCCCGTAGGCGGGATCGCCCGCATCCGGCCACGCGTTGGTCAGCCCGAGCAGCTGCGTGACGCCGGAGACCAGCGAACCGGTGGTGAACGGTCGGATGGAGACCTGGCCGCCCTCGGCGTAGCCGTCGGCGAACACGAACTTCTGCCCCGCCCGGGCCGCGAGCTCGGCCTTCCCGTCGGCAACCTTCGCGTCGAACGCGGCGAGCAGGGTGTTCGCCTCCGCGTCCTTGCCGAGCGCCTTGGCGACGAGCGCCAGGTTCTTGCGCATCTGGCCCACCGGGTCCTTCGCGTCGCCGCCGGGCACGAACACGACCGGCGCGAACTGCTCCATCTGCGTCACGGCGGCGTCGGGGAGCGAGTCGGTGGCGAGGATGAGATCGGGGCGCAGGGCAGCGATCGAGTCGATGCTGGGCTCGCCGCGGACCCCGACGTCCTTGACGGACGGGTCGAGCGGCTCGGCCTTCACCCATGCGGTGTAGCCTTTGATGTCGGCGGCGCCCACCGGCATCACACCGAGCGAGATCGCGTGCTCGATGACGTTCCACTCCAGGCCCACGACGCGGGTGGCGGGCTTGGGCAGGGTGATCTGCTTGCCGCGCGAGTCGGTGAGCGTGATCGGCCCGCCGGCGGGTGCGGCCCCAGCGGTCGGTGCGGACCCGGCCGCCGGCTCGGTCGTGCCGCAGGCCGTGAGCCCGGCCAGGGCGAGCAGGAACGCGAGCAGGACGAGTGGCACGCGCGATCTCATGAAGTACCTCCGGGGGCGGGGACCGGCACCCGGGTCGGGTGCCGGCCGACGGGGCGGGTGCGCAACGCACCCGTACGCAGGTCGTGATCGACCTCGATGCGGATGCCGTAGACCTCGGTGAGCAGCTCGGCGGTCAGCACGTCGGCGGGTGCACCGGCCGCCCGGATGCGGCCGTCGGCCAGCAGCACCACCTCGTCGGCGACGCCGGCGGCCTGGTCGAGATCGTGCAGGACCACCCCGATCGCGACGCCGTCGTCGTCGGCGAGATCGCGCACCATGTCGAGCATCTCGACCTGGAAGCGCAGGTCGAGGAAGGTCGTGGGCTCGTCCAGGAGCAGCACGCCGGCGTCCTGGGCGAGGCAGGACGCGAGCCAGACGCGCTGCAGCTGCCCACCCGACAGCTCGTCGACGGGCCGGTCGGCGAGCTCGTCGATGCGGGTGACGGCCATCGCCCTGGCGACCGCCGCCGGCCCGTCCGGGTCACCGGCCCGCCAGCGCCCCCGATGCGGGTGCCGGCCGAAACCGACCACGTCGGCCACCGACAGCCCGGTCGGCGTGGCCCGGCTCTGCGCGAGCAGCGTGACCATGCGGGCGAAATCGCGGCGGCTCATCGCGAGCGCGTCCACCGCCTGATCGCCGAGTCGCAGGGTGCCCGCGTCCGGCCGGTGCAGGCGGGCGAGCGCCCGCAGCAAGGTGGACTTGCCACTGCCGTTCGGGCCGACCAGCGCGGTGATCCGACCGCCGTGCAGCGCCAGGCCGGCGCCGTGCACGACGGTCCGGCCGTGGTAGCCGAGATCGAGGTCGGCACCCTCGATGCGGGTCGCCGGATCGGCGGACACTGTCGTCACGGCGGGTAGCATAGGCTAACTTCTCAGCAGGACACCCTGTCCGACTGTTGCGGTATGAGACACACCCGCTCCCGACGCAAGAAACGGCACTGCGGTCCACGCGTGGGGTGGACCGCAGTGCCGTTCTGCGTGCTCGTACCGGTCAGGCGCTGCCCACGGCCGGCGGGTTGGGGATCGCGTAGCCCGACGGGGCGACGGTGATGTTCAGCGCCCGCTTCCACGACCCGTCGTCGATGTACTGCTTCAACGCTGCGTTGACCTGGTCGACCAGCGCCTTGTTGCCCTTCTTGACACCGATCCCGTAGGTCTCGTCGGAGAAGCCCTTGCCGATCAGCTTGAGCGGGCCGCGGTACTGCGGCTCCGCCGCGAAACCGGCGAGGATGACGTCGTCGGTGGTCACGGCGTCGACCTCGCTCTTGGCGAGCGCGTCGACGCAGTCGGAGTAGTGCGGCAGCTCCTTGAGGTTGATCCGGCCCAGGTAGCGCGAGCGCACGTTGTCGGCGGAGGTGGTGCCCGGCACCGTGCACAGGGTGCGACCGTCGAGCGTGTCCGGCCCGGTGATCTCCTCCTCGTTGCGTCGCACGAGCAGGTCCTGGTGCGCCACGAAGTAGGGACCGGCGAAGTCGACGGTCGCCTTGCGCTGCTCGGTGATCGAGAACGTGGAGATGACGAGGTCGACCTCACCGCTGGCGAGCATCTTCTCGCGGTTGGCGCCGGTCGACTCCTTCCACGTGATGGCGTTCTCCGGGACACCGAGCGCCTTGGCCACGTAGGTGGCGGTCTCGACGTCGAACCCGCTGTAGCTGGTGCCGTTCTTGGTCCCGATGCCCGGGTTGTCGAACGGGATGCCGATGGTCAGCTTCTGCAGGGCCGCGCCGGGGACGGGGGCGGGGTTCGGGTTGGGCGGCTCGCTGGACGAGCAGGCGGCGAGGCCGATCGCGAGCCCGGCCGCGACGGCCAGTGCAACGAGGCTGCGCCTCCTGGATCGTGTGGTCGCGCTCATCAGACGATGCCCCCGTCAGCCTTCTTCGCCGGGTCGAGGTCGTCGGGGTCGATCGCCCCGTAGCGCGCCCCGTCGTCGGTCCACACCGACTCGATCTTCCCGTCCGTGTTGGCCACGACCGCGGGTTTGACCATGCGCCATCCCAGCGCCAGCACGATGACGAGGATCGGGATACCGAACACCACGACGAGGAACGACACCTTGTGGGAGAAGTACGGTGAGCTCTCCCAGCCGGACACGGCGAGCCCGACGACCACCAGCGCCAGGAAGACCAGGCCGACGTAGCTGGTCCACGGCGACCACGGGGCCGGGAACGGGCTCGGCGGCAGCACCCCCTTGTCGACGAGCTGCCGGAAGCGGATCTGGCAGAGGAAGATCGTCGCCCAGGTGAAGACGACGCCGATCGCCGCCGCCTCCAGCGCGATCTCGAACGCGTCCGGCACGAGCGCGTTGAGCAGCGAGCCGAGGACGTACACGACCGACGTCATCACGATGCCGGCCCACGGCACACCGGAGGCGCTCATCTTGAGCGTGAACGCAGGCGCCTGCTTCGACATCCCGAGGCTGCGCAGCACCCGGCCCGTGGAGTACAGGCCGGCGTTGAGACTCGACATGGCCGCGACGATGAGGACGATCTGGATGAGCGCTCCCATCCAGTTCAGACCCAGTCGCTCGAACACCGTGACGAACGGGCTGGTGCCCGATTTGTACTCCGTTGTGGGGAGCATCGATACCAGCAACAGGATGGAACCGCAGTAGAAGACGGCGATGCGGAAGATGACCGCGTTGACCGCCTTGGGCACCTCACGCTCGGCATCGGCCATCTCTCCCGCCGCCACCCCGACCATCTCGATGGCCGCATAGGCGAACACGACGCCGGACATCACCAGGATCGGGCCGTACCAGCTGTAGTCGCCGCTGGCGGGCCAGAATCCGCCGGGATTGCTCCATAGGTTCTGGAACCCGGCCTGGTGCCCGCCGATCGAGAATCCGCCGATCACGACCACGAGGCCGACGACCAGGAACACCACGATCGCAGCGACCTTGAGGATCGCTGCCCAGAACTCGAACTCGCCGAAGGCTCGCGCGGACATCAGGTTGACCACCAGCACGACCGCGAGCGCGATCAGCACGGTCGCCCAGGTGGGCATGGTCGGCCACCAGTACTGCACGTAGAGACCGACGGCAGACAGCTCGGCGATGCCGGTCAACGCCCAGTTCAGCCAGTACATCCAGCCGGTGACGAACGCCCATTTCTCGCCGTAGAACTCGCGCATCCAGGACACGAAGGCCCCGGAGGTGGCGCGGTGGAGCACCAGCTCGCCGAGGGCGCGCATGAGGAAGTACGCGATGGCCCCGACGACCGCGTAGCTGATCAGCAGCGCCGGGCCGGTGCTGTGCAACCGCGAAGCCGAGCCCAGGAACAGGCCGGTGCCGATGGCGCCACCGATGGCGATCATCTGCACGTGCCGACGGCCAAGGGTCTGTTTGTAGCCCACCTGCTCGGCGTTCAGGGAATGCGGAGGATTCTCTGTCGCGGTCACGGCACCTTCCTCATACGATCAGAACTGCCACCACGTCGACACCATTCGGAAACATTCACCGGAGACAGGCCGGCTTTTCGCAGAAAGCACTCGGCAATCGCCGCCCGCGTATCCGGCGGACTGTACGCCGACCCCTCCCGTCACACAAGGATCGGATACCGACGACGGAAGTCACACATCAATAACGATGGTCGGTTCGATTTGCCGGGCACACCGAAATGCAGGTCGGCGAGGCCGGATGGGCGAGCGCGCGGTCAGTAGTTCGACAACCTGTCAGACAGCTAGACAACGTGCGCATCCTCTCCCCCAGAGCCGAGCGCGTCAATACTCGGACCTCGAGCAGGACCCCGCCACCGGAAGGGATCAGCGCTCGACGATCGACTCCGTCAGCGCGTCTTTCACCTGGTCGAGGTGGAACCGCATCGCGTCCTCTGCCTCCACGGCCGAGCCGCGGGCGATCGCCGCGCAGATGCCGCGATGCTCCTGGTTGGACGCCGCCCGCCGGGTCGACTGCACGTTGAGGTGCCCGGACTGCCCGGCCAGCGCGGTGCGGATCGTCGCGAGGATGTTGGCGAACACCGGGTTGTGCGAGGCCTCGGCGATCGTGACGTGGAACGTGGCGTCCAGGCCCACCCACACCTTGTCGTCGGTCTCGACGTCCATCGCCTCGATCAGGTTCTGCAGGGTCTCGATCTGCTGCTCGGTGCGCCGCAGCGCAGCCAACGCCGCCGCCGGCACCTCGATGTAGGGCCTGGCCTCCATCAGGTTCGCGGCCGAGAACCCGTCGAAGATCATCCGGGATGGTCGTTCGGCCACCACGAACGTGCCCTTGCCGGTGCGGGTGACGGTCAACCCCAGCGACTCGCACGAGCGCAGCACCTCGCGGATCACCGTGCGGCTCACCGAGTACCGCGCCGCCAGCGCCGCCTCCGACGGCAGCCGCTCGCCGACCCGGACGATCCCGGCGTCGATGGCCTGCCGCAGATCGCGCAGCACGAAGTCGACCGCGCTCATGCGAGCGCCGGTGACGGCCGTGGTGGCCCAGCTGTCGGACAGGCCCATGCCGCTCATGGTGGCACCCCGTGCGCCGCCGCCGCCATCGTGGCGATCACCCCGCCGGTTCCGGCGCCGACCAGCCCTCGACGGGGACGTAGTGCGAGACGTTGTCCATGCGGCGCTGCACGGCGGAGATCTCCCGCACCGCCTGCGCGATCACGCTGCGATCGATCGAGGAGATCTGGCGCATCACCAGCAGGTCGGACGGCCGCTCGCCCGACCGCACCTGCCGCAGCTGGTAGCGCAGGCGCACGCGCTGCAGCACGTCGAAGACCTCGATGAGGATGCGGGCCGCGTCGTCGGGCAGCATCGCCGAGCCGGCCGCGACACGCAGCCGTTCGGTGGTCGGCAGGGTGTGCGAGCCGACGCTCAGCGCCGCCCAGCGCGCCATGTTCACCACGGGCAGCAGCGCGTGGGACTTGATGTCGAACCGCTCGGGGCGGCGGCTGAGCATGTGCAGGACCGGCCGGCCCTTTGCGCGGCGGGCCAGCGACTCCTGCAGCAGCAGCCGCATCGTGCCCGGATGGCGGCGCAGGTCGCCGACCGTGCGAGTGACCGCAGGCAAGGCCGGGTCGCCGTGGATGGGGCGGGCGTCGACCATCAGCGAGGTCATCATGGCGCCCTGGTCCTGCTCGGGTGCGGCCAACCAGCTCTGCCCCGCTGCCCGCCACTGCGCGTTGGTGCGGGCGAACAGCCGCTGGCCGGCGGTGGCGCCGTGGTCGTCGACGCACAGGCCCGCGCTCGTGAGCACGGTCTGCACCTCGGCTAACGCCGCGCGGTAGCGGTCGATCTCGGCGTCGGAGACGGAGTCGTCGAAGGCCACCGCCGAGTCGACGTCCGAGCTGGGAACGGCCTCCCGGCGGCCGTTGCTGCCCAGCGACAGCCAGGTGAAGGCGTCGACGCACAGGTCGTCGTGCGCGGTGAAGACGAACTCGATCGAGCGGCGGACGATCGTGTCGAGCATCGACGAATAGACCGCGATCACCCGGCCGGACGCGAGGCCGCGCCCGAGCAGCTCCGACAGCATCGTCGGCACCCCGCGCGCCGCCGCGGTCAGCTCGGCGACGGAGCCCGCGCGGCGGAGCCGCTCGTGCAGGGCGACCCCCGCAGTCGTCGGGGAGATCGCGAAGTCGCGCGGTGCGAGCACCCCGCGCACGTCCCCGTCGCGGGTGGTGACCAGCACGTAGTCGGCCTCACGATCCAGCAGCAGCAGGAGCGCCTCGACCGCGGACTCCCCGCTGCGGACCATCGGGACCGCCGCATCCATCACCTGCTCGGCCGGAGTGTCGGCCGAGTGCCCCTCCACCAGCACGGCGCGGCGCAGCAGCCGGTCGGTGATCACGCCGAGCGGGCCGCGCCGGTCGACCACCACAGCGCATCCGAGGTCCTCCTCGGTCATCCGCCGCGCGATCTCCCCCACCCGTTCCTGCGGGCCGACCACCAGTGGCTTCCGCACGATCAGGTCGTCGACGAGGCTGTAGCTCGGGGCGCCGGCCGTGCGCTCCCGCGCCACCGACGCCGACTCGACGAGGAACGCCGCCCCGCGCCGCGACGCGAACGCGGGCGCGGCCACCGACGCCGGGGATCCGGACGACCGTGGCCGCCCCCGCCGAGAGGGCCCGTGGGCCCATCGGGCGTTCGGTCAACATCGCCGCGAACCCGAAGACCCCGCCGGGGGCCACGATCTCGTCGGCCTCGCCCGCGGTGTCGTGGTTCCACAGCTCGACCTGGCCGTCGAGGACGACGAACACCTCGCCCGTCGGTTCGCTGAACGCGTCGACCACGACCTGGGAGTCGGCGTAGCGCTGCACCTTGCTGGCGGCGGCCACATCGGCGAGATCGTCGGGATCCAGCGAGTCGAACGGCGGATGCTCCGCGAGGAACTGCGCCAACTCACCGGGATCCACGGCGAAATCGTTCCACGGAACGGGTGGAGATCGTCGGGAGGGCCGGCTTTCCGAAGACCACCCACCGCATGGCGCAGTACATGAAGATGCCCTCGCACGCGCCGGCCGCCAGCCGGGCGAGCACGAGATCGACGCCGAGCGCGGCGAGCCCGGCCCCCACACCCAGCAGGATCGCCACGTAGTTGATCACGACGACCACCACGTAGACCGCGGTCTGGCGGCCGACCGGAGCGTGCGAGCGGAAGTTGAACGTGCGGTTGAGGACGAAGCTCAACCCGAACGCGACCGCGTACGCGACCGTGATCGCGATCGGTGCAGGCCAGCCCCACAGGCGTCCGAACATGCTCAACAGCACCAGGTCCACCCCGAAGGTGAACCCGTTGATCAGGGCGAAGCCGACGAGGCTCGGCGGGACCACCCGGGACAGTCCGAACGGCAGGCGGGCGGCAACCGCGGCGCACAGCCGCGCGAATCGGTCCACCCGGCCCACTGTGGCGAAGCCGGATGAACGGGGGGTGGCCGCGAGACGCCCTCTCAGCTCACGCGGTCGACGACGGACATCGCCAGATCCCGGCCCAGCACCGGCGCGAACTTCATCAGGTTGTCGCCGTAGATCGCCAGCACGGGCCCGTTGCGGCGGACGTACACGCCGTCACCGAGGTTCGGTATCGACGTGCAGTAGATCTCGTCCACGATCGTCGGCTCGACGGCGAGGTGGGCGCGCGCGTAGTCCAGCAGCGCGGCGCGCGAGGTGACCTCCGCCGCCTCGCGACCGCCCACCCACACGGTGAGCGCCGGGTCGACGTGCCCACCGACCGCCCACCGGCCGGGGCCCGCGCGGTGCTGGTAGGTGCCGGGCCGGTCGGGCGGCACGTCGATCCACGCCTGCCAGTCCCCGTCCGCGACGGGGAACGTGCAGCGCAGGTGGTGCGACAGGTGCGGCGAGGTGTAGATCCCGACCTGCGCGGCCAGGTGCGCGGTCACGGCGCCGGCCGCCAGCAGCACCGCGTCGTACTCGGCCCGGCCCCCGGCTGCCGTCACCGCCGCCGCGCCACCCGGTGTGATGTCCAGCCGGAACACGGGCTCGTGCACGACCGCCCGGCCGCCGCGGGCGCCGAGGAACGCGCGCAGCCCGTCGACGTCGACGACGCCCCCGCCGACGTCGACCAACGCGACTGCCGGTTCCTGCGTGACGGGCAACCGCAGCCGGCCCGACCCGGCCGAGACCAGCTCGAAGTCGGCGCCGGCCCGGGCCATCGCCGCCGCCCTTGCGGCCAGGTCGATGCCGCTGATCACGCATTCGGCGTTGCGCAGCAGGGGCCGCCCGGCCTGCTCGCTCCAGCGGTCGAAACCCGCCTTCGCCTCCTGGGCGAAGCGCACCAGATCGGGGTCGACGTGGGCGAAGCGGAAGATCCGGGTCGAGCCGACCGACCGCTCCCCCATGATCGAACCGGGTTCGTAGCAGGTGACCTCGTGGCCGGCGGCCAGCAGTTCGACGGTGGCGGACATCCCGACCACCCCGGCCCCGATGACAGCGATGCGCACGAGGCCGAGGCTAGTGCCCACACTGTTCCGCATGGTTGCCCCGCGCCACCGTCCGCCGATGACCGATCGCATCGCCGTGCGAGCGGCGCAGGCCGCCGACGCCGCAGCGATCGCGGCCGTCATCGCCGCCGCGTTCGAGCAGTACCGAGGTCGCCTCGACCCGCCGTCGGCCGCGTTCCGGGAGACGCGCGAGGCGATCGCGCGCGAGCTCGCTGCCGGGTCGGGCGCCATCCTGGCCGAGGACACGGGCGCGGCACTGGCCTGCGTCATGACCAGGCAGGTCGACGGTGATCTCTATTTCGGCCGGCTGGCGGTGCTGCCGGCCGCGCGCGGTCGCGGCCTCGCCCGGCGGCTCGTCACGGCCGTCGAGACCGACGCACGTCGACGTGGCCTGGCCGGCGTCCGGTTGGGCGTGCGCATCGCGCTCGTCGAGAACCAGCAGCTGTTCGCGGCACTGGGCTACGTCGAGATCTCCCGTGCGGCGCACCCGGGATTCGACGCGCCGACGTACGTCACCATGCGGAAGGCGCTCGGCGAGCCAGGTTTCGTCGATCAAGGGCAAATGGTCGTGAGTTGATCTCCACGAGCAACCTTTTGCCCTTGATCAACGAACCCCCGCGGCGGGCAGCTCCACCGTGACGCGGAGACCGCCGGCCGTGCGCGGGGTGAGGGTGAGGGTTCCGTCGTGCGCGTCGGTGATGCTCTTGACGATCGCCAGGCCGAGCCCCACACCGGGGTGGTCGTCGGTGCGGATGCGTCTGGTGCCGCGCTGGAACGGCTCGGCGAGGGTGGAGACCAGCTGCGGGGTGAGCCGTTCGCCGGTGTTCTCGACGGTGAGCACCACTGTCCTGGAGTGGACGCCGGTGCTGACCCACACGGCGCCCTGCTCGGGCAGGTTGTGGACGATCGCGTTGTGCACGAGGTTCGTGGTCAGCTGCAGCAGCAGCGCGTGCGAGCCGACGGTGGGGGCGATGTCGCCGGCCGTCTCGACGGTGACGCCGTGCTTCTCCGCGAGCGGCAGGAGCGTCTCGGTGGCTTCCTCCGCCATGAGTGACAGGTCGACGTGCTCCCTGTTGAACGAGCGCTGATCGGTGCGGCTGAGCAGGAGCAGTGCTTCGGTGAGGTCGATGGCGCGGGCGTTGACGGCGCGGAGCCGGTCGTCGAGCACGCCGCTGTCGCGGTTCGGATCGTGGCGCGCGACGTCGAGCAGTGCCTGGGTGATGGCCAGCGGGGTGCGCAGCTCGTGGGACGCGTTGGCCGCGAACCGCTGCTGACCGGCGACCTGCGCTTCCAGCCGCGCGAGCATGGCGTCGAAGGCGTCGGCGAGCTCGCGGAACTCGTCGTTGCGGCCTTCGAGCTCGATCCGGTGGGCGAGCGATCCCTTCGTGGCCTGGCGGGTGGCATGGGTGATGCGGGTCAGCGGGGCGAGCATGCGGCCGGCCAGGACCCATCCACCCACGAGGCCGAACACCAGCAGAAACACCAGCACCATGGCCGCCGCCGCACCGAAGATGCTCGGCCCGAAGTTCGACGGGTCGAAGGCGCGGGGAATGTTCTCGAGCCTGGGAACGAGGGTGCGGAGGGGATAGTCGCGCAGGAGGAACACCCACACCGCGGCGAGCAGCAGGACTCCGGCGAGCATGAGGAACCCGGCATAGCTGAGGGTGAGTTTGAGGCGAACACTCACGCCGGGTTGCCTATTCACGATCGCTCTCCGCAGCGATGCGGTATCCCACACCTGCCACAGTGGCGATCAACCACGGTTCACCGAGCCGTTTCCGCAATGCCGAGACGGTGATGCGCACCGCGTTGGTGAACGGATCGGCGTTCTCGTCCCACGCCCGTTCCAGCAGCTCCTCGGCACTGACGACGCCGCCTTCGGCCGCGACGAGTACATCGAGCACCGCGAACTGCTTCCTCGTCAGCGCGACGTACCGGCCGTCCCGGTAGACCTCGCGGCGGAACGGGTCCAGCCGCAGGCCCGCGATCTCCCGGACGGGCGGCCGGTTGTGCCCGCGCCTGCGCTCGAGCGCCCGCAGCCGGAGCACGAGCTCCTGCAGCTCGAACGGCTTGGTGAGGTAGTCGTCGGCGCCGAGCCCGAACCCGGACGCCTTGTCGTCGAGCCGGTCGGCGGCGGTGAGCATCAGGATCGGCATGCCGCTGCCGGAGGCGACGATGCTCATCGCGACCTCGTCCCCGGACGGCCCAGGAATGTCGCGGTCGAGGACGGCGATGTCGTAGGCGTTGATGGTCAGCAGTTCCAGAGCGGTGTCGCCGTCGCCGGCGATGTCGGCGGCGATCGCCTCCAGGCGCAGCCCGTCGCGGATGGCCTCCGCCATGTAGGGCTCGTCCTCGACCACCAGCACACGCACGCCGTCGATGGTACGAGCCGGCACATATCGCCCACGTATCGAGAACTGCATACGGGCCGGCAACGCCGCGTCGCTTCGACTGTGGGCATGACCTGCAGCCAACCGACGCGAACTGCGGGCAGTGCGCCACGATCGGCGATCCCCCTCGCGGTGGCACTGGTCATCGCGGCATTCATCGGAATCCTCGGATTCCGATCTCCGGTCGCGCTCGACGGACGCGCAGAGGCCGCCCTCGGCCGAGCCGACGGTGTCGTCCCGGATGGCGTGACGGTCTTCGACGACGAGTTCCCCGCCGTGTCCGAGCTCGATCCGGCGCTGCGCCGCGCCCTCCGTCGGGCGGCCACCGCCGCCGAGAGCGACGGCGTCACGTTCTTCGTCAACAGCGGCTGGCGCTCCCGGGCCTACCAGGACCAGCTCCTCCGGGAGGCGGTCGCGGAGTACGGCTCGTCGGCGGAGGCCGCCCGATGGGTCGCCACCGCGGACACGTCTCCGCACGTGACCGGCGACGCGATCGACATCGGGCACTCCGACGCCACGGCGTGGCTCGCCGACCACGGCGCCGACTACGGGCTGTGCCGGATCTACCGCAACGAGCCGTGGCACCTGGAACTGCGCCCCGCCGCCGTTCGCCAGGGCTGCCCGCCCCGGTACGCCGACCCCACCCACGATCCGAGGATGCAGCAGTGACGACCACGCTCGACACACTCGCCGCCAGTGTGCGGGGCCTGACGAAGACCTACGGCCGGGGCGAGACCCGGGTGCACGCCCTGCGCGGCGTCGATCTGGACCTGCCGCGCGGGCGGTTCACCGCGATCATGGGGCCGAGCGGGTCGGGCAAGTCCACGCTGATGCACTGCCTGGCCGGCCTGGACCAGGCCAGCGGCGGCACCGTCACCGTGGCCGGCACCGACCTCGGATCGCTCGACGACGACGCGCTCACGATCTTCCGTCGCCGGCACGTCGGCTTCGTGTTCCAGTCGTTCAACCTGCTGCCGATGCTCACGGCCCTGCAGAACATCCTCCTCCCGGTCGAGCTCGGCGGCGGGATCGACGATGCACTCCGGGAGCGCGCGCACACGCTGGCCGACACCCTCGGCGTCGCCGATCGGCTGGGCCACCGGCCCGCCGAGCTGTCCGGCGGCCAGCAGCAGCGGGTCGCGATCGTCCGGGCCCTGATCACGCAGCCGGACCTGCTGTTCGCCGACGAGCCCACCGGGAACCTGGACAGCACCACCTCGGCCGAGGTGCTGGACCACCTGCGCCGATCGGCGCGCGAGCTCGGCCAGACCGTCGTGATGGTCACCCACGACCACGACGCGGCGACCTACGCCGACCACGTCGTCACGATGCAGGACGGGCAGATCGCCTGATGCGCACCGTCTTCCGCGCGTCGCTGCGCACGCACGCCCGCCGGTACGTCGCCGCGGCGATCGCGATCGTCGTCTCCGTCGCGTTCGTCGTCGTGATCGGCGTGCTCACCGACGGGGCCCGCGCCGGGATCATGGAGAGCGACGGGGCGCCGTACCGCGGTGCCGACTGGGTGGTCGACGCCGATCCCGCGGCCCGTGGCGACGTCACGGGACGGCCGTTCGACGACGTGCTGAGGACGTCGGCCGCGATCGAGTTCGTCGACCGCCTCGGCGACGACGCATCCGGGCTCGGCCGCGTCATGCTGCCGGCGCAGACCGGCGACGGCCGCCCCCTCGGTGTGGCGGACATCCGGGGCGAGACGACCGTGGCGCCGATCGCCGCCGCAACGGACCTGCGCTGGCAGAAGCTCGTGTCGGGCCGCTTCCCGGACCGCCCGGGCGAGGCGGTGATGCACATCTGGGACGCGAACGCGCAGGAGATCGCGATCGGCGACCGGATCCGGGTCGGCGCGAGCGCCGGCGCGACCGACCTGCAGGTGGTCGGGCTCGTGGAGTCGTCCTCCACCTGGACCCAGGCCTCGGTGTACGTCACCTGGCCGCAGTACGTGCAGTGGCGCGACCAGCCCGGCTTCCACGTCGGCTCGGTGGCGGTGCGCGGGGACCCCGGTCAGGTCCCGGACGGCGCCCGGGTGACGCAGGCGCAGCAGTACGTCACGGACAGCCTGACCACGCTCAACCACGGCACGGACGCGTTCGCGTTGATGCTGGTGGTGTTCGCCGCCGTCGCGCTCTTCGTCTCCGCCCTGGTCATCGCGAACACGTTCTCCATCCTGTTCGCGCAGCGCCTGCGCGACTTCGCGCTGCTGCGCTGCGTGGGCGCGACCCGGCGGCAGGTGCTCGGTTCGGTCCGCCGGGAGGCCGCCGCGGTCGGGGTGCTCGCGGCGCTGGCCGGGACGCTGGTCGGCGTCGGCCTCGGCTACGGGCTGATCGCCGCGATCGACGCCCTCGCCCCCAGCACGCCGATGGCTGCCCCCGCCCTGCCCGTGATCTGGCTGCTGGGCGGGTTCGCCGTCGGCCTGCTGGTCACCATGATCGCGTCGTGGCTGCCGACCCGGCAGGTGGTCCGGGTGAGCCCGCTGGCGGCGCTGCGACCGCAGGCGCCGATCGACGCGCACACCGCCACCGGACGGGTGCGGCTGGGCCTCGCCGCGCTGCTCCTGGTCACCGGGCCGGCCCTGCTCACGGCGGCGATGATCCGCGACAGCAGGGTCCTCATGGTGCTCGGCGGCGGCGCCGTGTTCAGCGGGGTGCTGCTGGTCGGGCCAGTGCTCGTCCCCCGGCTGGTCCGGGCCACCGGTGCGCTGCTCGGCCCGGGCGGGCGCCTCGCCACCGCGAACGCCGTGCGCAACCCGCACCGCACCGCCGCCACCACCGCAGCCCTGCTGGTCGGCGTCACCCTGACGACGGCCGTGCTCACCGGGATGGCCACCTGGCGCGCGGCGATGGACGAGCACCGCGACACGCGGATGCCCATCGACGTCGCGCTCACGCCGGTGGACGGGCCGGTCACCACCGAGCTCCTCGACCAGGTCCGGCGCACTCCCGGTGTGGAGCGGGCCATCGCCGTGCAGGGGATCGTGGCCCAGGTGCCGGGATGGGATGCACCGATCCCGGTCCTCACGGCACCGGACGCGGCGCAGGTGGCCCGCGACGGCGGGTCGTTCGCCCGGGTGCCGCCGGGCACGATCGTGCTCGACAAGGAGGCCTTCCGCGGTCCGCACACCGAGCTGGACATCGAGCTGGGTGAGCGGGTCACGGTGCGCGCCGGGGACCGTCGGGCCGAGCTGCGGGTCATCCTGCTCGGCGGCTGGGGCAAGGCCGGGATGGTCGCGCCCGAGACCATGGCCCAGCTCACCGATGCCTCCGAACCGCACGTCATCTGGGTCCGCGCCGACGCGGGCGTCGACCCGATCCCGCTGGTCGACGAGCTGGACCGGCTGGCGGACGCGGCCGGCGCGGAGATCGAGGACCACCTGCAGGTCCGGGCGGCGGGGAACCGCCAGCTCGACGTCCTCACCTGGTCGGTGCTGGGCCTGCTCGGCATCTCGGTGGCGATCGCCGTGATCGGGATCGGGAACACCCTGGGCCTGTCCGTGCTCGAACGCGCCCGCGAGAACGCACTGCTGCGCGCGCTCGGGCTCACCCGCGGACAGCTGCGGCGGATGCTGGCGACCGAGGCGGCGCTGCTGTCGGTGGTGGCCACCCTGCTCGGCACCGCCACCGGCGTCGGCTTCGCGTGGGTCGCCTACGAGGCAGTGGTGAAGCCGGCTCTCGCCGAGGCCACCATGCAGGTCCCCTGGCCGTCGCTCGGAGCCGTCGTCCTGATCGCCGCACTGGCCGGGCTGCTCGCCAGCGTCCTCCCGGCCCGCCGGGCCGCCCGGGTGCCGCCGGCCGCAGGGCTCTCGCTCGACTGAACCCCGTCCGCCGGGCGGTAGGTTCGCCCCGTGGACGGCACGTTCAGACCGTACGGGCCCATCCACTGGACCGTGCTGTTCGTGGTCGTCGCCGGGGCGCTGGTGCTGGCGCTCCTCGGGCGCCGCACGCGCGGCAGCGTCGTCTTCGCCCGCACGTTCGCCGTGGTGATCGTGGCGTACGCGCTCGCGATGCAGGTCTACCGGCTCCTCCCCGGCCACTGGGACATCGCGACCTCGCTGCCGCTGCACTTCTCGGACCTGACCTGGATGACCGCCGCGTACGCCCTGTGGACCCGCCGGCAGTGGGCCTTCGCGCTCACCTACTACTGGGGACTCACGCTGAACCCGCAGGCCATGCTCACGCCGGCGCTCGACGCCCCCGACTTCCCGCACATCGAGTTCATCGACTTCTGGGTGCTGCACACCCTCGCCGTGTGGGCGACCGTCCACCTCACCTGGGGCCTCGGGATGCGGCCGAACTGGCGCAGCTTCGCCACCGCCGTCACGGTCACCGTCGCGTGGGGTGTCGTGCTGCTGGGGTTCAACAGCCTCGCCGGCACCAACTACGGGTTCGTGAACGCCAAGCCGGAGAACCCCTCACTGCTCGACCTCATGGGCGACTGGCCCTGGTACCTGGGCGCCGAGCTCGTCATCGGCATGGCCGCCTGGGCCCTGATCACCTGGCCGTGGGCCACGGGCGCCCGCGCACCGCGTCCGGCAGCACAGCCGCAATGACCAGCCAGGTCGCCGCGCTGCAGTCACGACCGGGCTGCGCCACGATGCGCTGATGGCCAAGTACGCAGTCAACGACGACGCGGTCCGCCACGCGCGCGAGCTCATCGACGCCAGGAGGTACGTCCTGCGCAGCCGGTGGGGAGACGTCCAGCCCAGCGCGGCCGACGGCACCCGCTACCTGAAGACGCACAGCTGGGACGACTACGCCGCCTGGCACCTGGGCCTCACCGAGGGCGCGACGGACGAGACCAAGCGTCGCTACGCGTTCGTGCTGGGAGACTTCCGACGCCTCCACCGGATGGGGATCATCTCCTGCCACTACCGCGCTGCGGAGTGGGGTCACAAGGACGTCGAGCTCGCCGCCCACGACCTGCTGCAGTACCTCGACGACTCCCGCCGCTAGCCGATCGACGCGGCCGCCGGGGCCGCCGATGTCGGCGGGGGCGCCACGGATCCGCGCGCGTTGAGGGACATGGGCACGGCGTGCGTGCCCGACGCCGCGCTGCCGTCGAGCAGGATCTCGACGGCACGCCGGCCGAGGTCGAAGTGCGGCAGGGCGATGCTCGAGAGGCCGGGCCGGAGCCAGCGGGCCAGGTCCGAGTTGTCGAACGAGATCACCGAGAGATCGTCGGGGATGCGCAGGCCGAGCTCTGCCGCGGCGTTGTAGGCGCCCATCGCGAGACGGTCGTTGAGCGCGATGATCGCGGTCGGCGCGGTCTCCGCACGCAGCGCGGCAGTGACCGCCTCGCGCGCGACCTCCGGCCACCAGACGCACTCCACGTGGTGGGCGATCGTCAGCCCGGCCGACCGCAACCGGGCCCGCATCCCGGCGAGCCGGCGGCGTCCCGCCCAGGACTCCCGCGGCGTCTCGCCGAGTAGCCAGATCCGGTCGGAGTGGCCCGCCTTGAGCAGGGTGTCGGCGGCGAGCCGGCCGGCCGCGTGCTCGTCGGGCAGCACCGCCGGTACCGGGCTCTCCTCGTCGAAGCAGTTCATGAGCACGACCGCGCGGCCACGGAGCGCGCGCGGGAGCTGCACCTGCCGCGCACCCGTCGTCCCGTAGAGGAGGCGGTCGACGGAGTGCTCGACCATGCTGTCGATCGCCGCCGACTCCAGGTGCGCGTCGCCCTGGCTCTCCGCCATCAGGACGGTGTGGCCGTGCTCGGCCGCTGCCGCGATGCACCCACGGATCATCTCCCCCGCGAAGGACTCGCTGCCGATCGTGTCGGAGACCAACCCGATCACGGGCGACCCGGGAGCCGGGGTCGCGCGGGGCGTGAGGCTGCGGCGGTAGCCGAGTACGCGCGCCGACTGCAGCACGCGCTCCTCGGTAGCTGCCGAGATGCGCATGTCCCGGCGACCGGACAGCACGAACGACACGGTCGTCGTCGACACGCCGGCGTGCCCGGCGACGTCGCGCAGGGTCACCCGGTGGGAGTTGGCTCGGACCATCCACCTCTCCTCGTTCAGCGCCGCGGCCCAGCAACGGTCGGGCCAGGGTAACGGCGGGCCTTGACGCGGAGTGTGCGCCGCCTCACACTCATGCCGCTAAACATTTAGCAGATATTGCCGCCTCGGAGGAGTGAACGCATGCCGAACGGCGACCCGGCCCCCGTCGTCCATCCCCACCAGGTCGTGCCGATCGGCATCGACCCGGACGAACGGAGATCACGATGACCATCACCACCCCGGCACGGGAGGCACCCGGCGAGGTTGCCGCCCACCGGCGGCGCAGACCATCGGACGACACCCGGCTGGCGCTGCTCTTCATCCTTCCCGCGTTCGTCGGCTACGTCGCGTTCCTCGTCTGGCCGACGCTGCGCGGCATCTACCTGAGCTTCACCTCGTTCAACCTCCTCACCCCGGCCGAGTTCAACGGCCTGGACAACTACATCCGCATGGTCCAGGACCCGGTGTTCTGGAACGCCGTCCTCGTCACCACCGAGTACGTCGTGATCAACATCGGCGCGCAGACGGTGCTGGCGCTGCTCATCGCGGTGATGATGCAGCGGCTGACCAAGAAGACCTGGCTGCGCGCCATCGTGCTCACGCCCTACCTGGTGTCCAACGTCGTCGCCGCCCTGATCTTCCTGTGGATCCTCGACAACAGCCTCGGGATCGGCAACCAGATCCTGGAGTGGCTCGGCATCGGCTCGATCCCGTTCCTGACCTCCGGGTTCTGGGCCATCCCGACCATCGCGCTGATCAACGTGTGGAAGTACGTCGGCTACACCGCCCTGCTGATCTTCGCCGGCCTGCAGACGATCCCGGAGAGCCTCTACGAGGCCGCAAGGATGGACGGCGCGAGCGAAGCCCGGATGTTCCGCGCCGTCACCATCCCGCTGCTGCGCCCGATCCTCGCGCTGGTCCTGATCATCACCATCGTCGGGTCGTTCCAGGTGTTCGACACCGTCGCGGTCACGACCGCCGGCGGCCCCGTCGACTCGTCACGGGTGCTGCAGTTCTACATCTACGACATGGCGTTCGGCCGCTTCCAGTTCGGCTACGCCTCCGCGATGTCGGTCGCCCTCCTGCTCATCCTCATGATCGTCACCTTCGTCCAGTACCGGCTCTCCCGGGCCGGCGAGTCGGACCTGGACTGAGAGGACAACGACCATGGCCACCTCGACCGAGCTACCCCGCGTCACCCTTGCGCCGACGACCACCATCCCGACCCCCACCCCGCCCGACAAACCCCGCTTCGGCGTCGGCAGGGCACTGGCCTGGCTCTTCATGATCCTGGTGATCCTGGGCAGCCTGTTCCCGTTCTACTGGATGCTGCGCACCGCGCTGTCGTCCAACAACGCCATCTACGCCGGATCGGACAGCATCCTGCCGGTCCAGTTCTCCTGGGGCGGGTTCGAGCGCGTCTTCGGCATCCAGACCGGCCAGGAGGCGATCGACGCCGGCGGCGCCGGCCAGGCGATCAACTTCTGGGGCTACCTGCTCAACTCCGTCATCGTCGCGACGCTGATCACCGTCGGGCAGGTGCTGTTCTCCGCGATGGCGGCCTACGCCTTCGCCCGCCTGCGGTGGCGCCTCCGCGGCCCCGTCTTCGCCTTCTTCCTCGCCGGACTGATGATCCCCGCGATCTTCACCTTCCTGCCCAACTTCGTCATCATCAAGCAGCTCGGCCTCGTCGACTCGCTGCTGGGCATCGCACTGCCGACGATGCTGATGACCCCGTTCGCGGTGTTCTTCCTGCGCCAGTTCTTCCTCGGGATCTCGCGTGAGGTGGAGGAGGCCGCGCTCATCGACGGCGCATCCAAGGTCCGGGTGTTCTTCCAGCTGATCGTCCCCATGGCCGCGGCGCCGATCATCACGCTGGCCCTCCTGACCTACATCACGGCCTGGAACGACTACTTCTGGCCGCTGATGGTCAGCTACACCGACAGCTCCCGCACGCTCACCGTCGGCCTCGGCGTCTTCAAGTCCCAGACCCCGCAGACCGGGCCCGACTGGCCCGGCCTCATGGCCGCCACCCTGGTCGCAGCCCTGCCGATGCTCATCCTGTTCATGGCTACGGCCAAGCGCATCGTCAACTCCATCGGATTCAGCGGGATCAAGTGAGGCAGCAATGACCGTCCTGTCCCGACCCGCCCGCGTCGCCGCAGCGCTCGTCGCCGCACTGGCCGCGATCTCGGCCTGCAGCACCACCGCGACAAACAGCGCCACCGGACCCATCCAGTACTGGCTGTGGGACTCCGGTCAGCAACCCGGCTACCAGAAGTGCGCCGACAACTTCGCGCAGCAGAACCCCGGCCTGACGATCAACATCACCCAGGTCGGATGGACCGAGTACTGGAACAAGCTCACCTCCGGCATGATCGCCGACACCGCCCCGGACGTCTTCACCGACCACGTGTCGAAGTTCCCGCAGTACGCCGACCTCAAGGTCCTGCGCCCCCTCGACGAGCTCGAGGCCACCAGGGACATCAAGGACAGCGACTACCAACCGGGCCTGGCCGAACTCTGGAAGGGCCAGGACGGGCACCGCTACGGGTCCCCGAAGGACTGGGACACCGTCGCGATGTTCTACGACGTCGACAAGGTCAAGGCCGCAGGCATCGACCCCGCCACCCTCGACACGCTGACCTGGAACCCCCAGGACGGCGGCACCTTCGAGAAGGTCGTCGCCCACCTGTCCGTCGACGCCAAGGGCGTCCGCGGCGACGAACCCGGCTTCGACCCGGCGAACGTGAAGACCTACGGCCTCGGATCCGCCGGCTCCGGCGGCGACGGCTGGGGCCAGACCCAGTGGTCGGCGTTCACCGGGAGCGCGGGCTGGCAAGCCACCGACAAGAACCCCTGGGGCACCCGGTTCAACCTCGATCAACCGGCGCTGCAGGACACCTTGGCGTGGTACTTCGGCCTGGTCCGCAAGGGCTACATGCCCAGCTACGACACCATCGGCGGCATGAGCGGCAACGCCATCGGCACCGACAAGCAGATCCAGACCGGGATGGCGGTGCTCGGACTCAACGGCTCCTGGATGATCTCGACCTTCAGCAAGCTCACCGACGCCGCAGGCGCCAAGCTCAACGTCGCCATCGCACCCACACCGATCGGCCCGTCCGGCAAGCGCGCGTCGATGTTCAACGGTCTGGGCGACTCCGTGACCACCTTCTCCAAGCAGCCCGAGAACGCTGCCAAGTGGGTCAAGTACATGTCCGGCTCCGAATGTCAGAAGATCATCGGCGAGTCCGGGGTCGTGTTCCCCGCCCGCCCGGAGGCCACTGCGCTGGCCGTCGCCTACAACCAGAAGGAACGCGGTCTCGACGTCTCGGCCTTCACCGACCAGGTCGCGGACAAGACGACCTTCCTGTTCCCGGTCACGACCAACGCCGCCGACATCAAGGCGCTGATGCAACCGCGGTTCGACGCGGTCTACATCGGGTCCTCGCCGGTGTCGTCCCTGACGGAGGTGAACGACCAGCTCAACAACCTCTTCGCCGTGGTCCGGTGAGGCGGTCTGCGCCGGGCCCGCCGGCCAAGATCCGCCAGCAGAGGTAGAAGCACAGGCCCATCGCGGGCGAGCCGCCCAATGTCGCTGCGGCGATCCCGAGCGCAACCACCTGATCGGCCAGGTAGAGCGGCACCAGCACCGCGATGGCGATGCCGAACTTCACGACGAGCACCGCTGTGCACGCCTGGTAGCGCCGCCGCAGCGCCGCGTCCCGTCGCCAACCGGCCCCCTCACCACGAGCCGCCGCCACGACCAGACCGACGACCGGCCACCGCACCAGCATCGAAAGGAGGACCAGCACACCGCCACCGACCTGCATCAGGACCGTCGAGAGGTAGAAGTCGACCGCGTTCCCGGTCGCCCCGGCGAACAGGGCCGACCCGCCCACGACGATCAGGCCGATCGCCGCCTGCCAGAACTTGCGATCGGTCCACACGCGCACCACGGCGAGTACCGCGACCCCACCGACTGCCACGAGCGCCGACGCGGCCACCTCGCCGGTCAGCAGGTAGGTGACGAGGAACAGCAGCCGCGACACGACGCCCTCGGCCACCGTTCGCCAGCCGCCGACGGCCTCGAACAGCGACCAGGTGCGTTGCGTGAGACCTGCCAGGCGCGGTGGTGATGATCCGCTCGCGAGCTCGCTCATGCGCACGACTCCAGCGCCTCGCTGTGCGCACCGATCGCGCCGGCGAGATCCTCCTGCCCCGCGGCCACGCGGACGAGCCCGTCCCGCAGACGGCAGGCGTCCTGCATGGCCATGTTGGCGCCGAACCCCGGCCCCACGCGGACGGCGTCGCCGAGGATCGTCACCGGACCGCCGGGGAGTGCCGGCAGGCCCGTGACCTCCCCGATCCGCAGCGCGGTGGTGCGCTCCGGCCACGCCTCGTCGATGACCGACCGCAAGACCGGGTGCAGCCGCGTGGCCACGCCACGGGCCATCCGCCACGCGGCGTCCCGACCACCGGCCTCCTCGAGCTGTGCCCGCGTGCCGGGCAGCGCCCACATCACGTAGTCCTCGGCGTCCTCGACGACCCGGCTGCGCAGAGCGGGCAACCAGCGATCCCGCGCCGCGACCGGCTGCTCGCCGAACCGCAGGACGCTGCACACCATCGTCACGCCGCCCATCTGCGCCGTGGCCGGGGTGTCGCCGATCAGCTCCGGCAACCCGGATCCCGCGACCGCGCGCAGCGGCGAGGCCCCGATCAGCATCCGCCGGCCCGTGTCGGCCACCCGGACCTCCGGCAGGAGCCGGCCACGGACCGCCGATCCGACGCCGTCCGCGCCGACCAGCACGTCCGCCGTCTCGACGGTTCCGTCGGCGAACCGCGCTCGGACGGTGCCGTCGGCTCCCCGCTCGTACCCGGTGAACGCGGTCCCGAACCGCACCGCGTCCTCGAGACCGGCCAGCAACACCGCCCGCAGCAGTGGCCGGTCGGCCATCCGACCCGGCCGGACCGGGCCCGCCGGACCGTTCGCGTGGTGCCGGGGAGCCACCGTCAGCTCGCCGTCCACCTCCGACAGCACCTGGCCCGCCTCACGGGGGCCGCCCAGCGTCGCTTCGACCATCGCCAGGTTCGCCGATGGCAGGCACGCCCGCAGCGCTGATCTCCCGCGGTCGTCCAGATGCAGGCTCACCCCCTGTGGACGCGAATCCGGCGCGTCCCGCTCGAACACGGCGACGTCGATACCTGTCTGCCGCAACCCGTGGGCCAGCGTCAACCCACCCACGCCGGCACCGATCACGATCACCCGCACGTCTGCCCCCGTTTCTCCATCAGCCGATGAAGTTCACCGTACCTGAAACGCCATCACGCGATGAAGAAACATCCGATAGGCTGCCCGGGCCATGGCAGAACACAGCTCCCCCGGCCGTCCCGGCCGCTGGCGATCCGGCGCGGAGAGCCGGCAACGGATCCTGGAGACCGCCCGCAGCCTGTTCCGCGAGCACGGCTACGCCGGCACCACCGTCCGCGCGGTCGCCGCCGAGGCGGGGGTCGACCCGTCGATGGTGTTCTACTTCTTCACGACCAAGCAGGGCCTGTTCGCGGCCGCCATCGAGATGGCCCCAGTACTCACCCAGGCCATCGACTCGATCTTCACCGACGGCCTCGACGGCATCGGCGAACGCATCATCGCGGTGCTGCTGGAGAACATGGACAGGTCCGACCGCGCACCGCTGGCACTGCTCGCCCGCTCGGCCCCCACCCACGACGAGTCCGAAGCGCTGCTCCGCGAGTTCATCGACCGCGAGATCACCGCTCGACTGACGTCGATGCTCGACACGCCCGACGCCGCACTGCGGGCCGGCATGGTGAACGCGCAGATCCTGGGCCTCACCATGGCGCGCTACGTCCTGCGGTTGGAGCCGATCGCGTCCGCCCCGACCGATGAGCTGGTGACCAGGTTCGGCGAGCTCGTGCAGCACTGTCTGACCGCGCGATAGCGGTTACGATCATCCGAGACCTGTCATCGTGGACCCGAGGGAGAGACCTGCGTGGTCGAGACGCACGACATCGTTCGCCCCCCTGCCGAGCTCTCCGCGGCGCTGGCCGCCATCGGGAGCGCGACGGCGAGCGCCGAGCTCAGCCGGATGGGCATCCGGAGCGCCTTCATCAACGGCCCCGTCACCGTCACTCCGGGCACTTGCGTGGCCGGCCCGGCACTCACGCTGCAGTTCCTGCCCAAGCGCGAGGACCTCTACCCGGTCGACGAGTACGCGCAGCCGGAGCGGCAGCTGCACCGCCACGTCCTGTACCACACGCAGCCGGGCGACATCGTCGTCGTCGACGCGCGCGGTGACATGAGCAGCGGCGTCTTCGGCGAGATGATGCTGACCTACTTCAAGGGCCGTGGCGGCGCCGGAGTCGTGATCGACGGCTGCCTGCGCGACATCGGCAAGGCCAAGGAGCTCGGGCTCGGGCTGTGGATCCGCGGCGCCACCCCGAACTACCACACGCAGACGAACATCGTGCCCACCGCGGTCAACGTGCCGGTGGCCTGCGGCGGCACGCTCGTCGAGCCCGGCGACATCATCGTGGCCGACGACGACGGGGCCGTGGTCGTGCCGGTCAAGCTCGCGCCGGCGCTGCTCGCCGTGGCCACGGAGCACGCCGAGTGGGAGGAGTTCTCCCGCATCCGGCTCTCCGAGGGCGGCGACATGCGCCTGTACTACCCGCTCTCCGACGAGGCCCGCCCCGAGTACGAGCAGTGGCGGGCACAGCAGGGCCGCTGATCAGCCGGAGAGCAGCCAGTAGATCTCGGTCCACTGCTGGGCCGGATCGTCGTCGTGCGGTCCGTAGACCTCCCAGCGGGTGCCGTTCGGCTGACGCCCGTGCGTCGTGCACCACCGGAGCACGGCGTCATGTGCCGCCCCCACGTCGCCGAAAGAGCCGCGGTGCACGGTCACGGCCGCGGTTCCGGCGGGTAGCGCGGACGCCACCACCCGGCCGGTGAGCTGGCACGGCTGATCGAGCAGGACGCCGATCTCAACGTTCGGGACGCCGTCCAGGTAGAGCATGACGTCGGGGCATCCCCGGTGGATGCCGCCGGCGTGATTTCGCAGCCGTGACCGGCGCGGGGGGCGGTGGTCAAATCTGATTCATATGGTCGGCTTGCGAGCCGTACCCGACTTGGTGCTCTTCTTGCGAGCCTTCTCTGCGGCTGCGTGCGTGGTCATCTGGCTGTGGTCCCGCCGCTAAAATACTCGAACATGCGTTCCCCTTGGTGGTACCATTTCAGTATGTCCACCGACGCCGACTGGCTTGCGCGGGTCGCTCATCTCGAGGAGATGAAGGCGTCCATCGCGGCTGAGCAGGCTGTCGCTCTGCGGGAGTTCGCACGTGCCCATGTTTCGGCGCGGATCGCTGTCGGGGATATCGATCCCGTCAAGCTCGAACACAGCATTTCCGCGCAGATCGGGCTCGCGTGCCGGGTCTCCCCGTCCGAGGGGCGCAAGCGGCTGCGGATCGCTCGGGACCTGCACGACGGCCACACCCACGTGCGCGAGTTGTTCGCCTCCGGCGTGTTGAGCGAGTACAAGACCTCGCTCATCGTCGGGGCCACCGCACACCTATCCCGTGAGGAACGCGCCGAGGTCGACCAGCGCCTCGCGGAGCACCAACTCGACACCCTCAGCGTGCGCAAGATCGAGAACCTCGCCCGGATGGTCGCCGCAGAGGTCGCGCCGGAGAAGTTCGCGGCCCGCTGCCGCGCCGCCCGCACCGGTCGACGGGTCACGGTCCGCCCGGCCGTCGACGGGATGGCGAACCTGACCGCCCACCTCCCCGTCGAAGAAGCCGTGGCCTGCTACGCAGCCCTGCGGAAGGCGGTCAACGAGGCCGCCGTCTCACCCGAGCCGGTCACCCGCAGCCAGGGCCAGATCATGGCCGACACCCTGGTCGAGCGGGTCACCGGCCAGGCCGTCGCGAGCGAGGTGAACATCGCGGTCCAGGTCCTGGTCCCGCTCGAAGCACTGATCGACCCGGACAGCCCGCTCCCGGCCGAGATCCCCGGCTACGGCCCGGTCCCGTTCGACCTGCTCCTGACCCGCGCGAACTGCACGGCGTGGCGGCGGTTGATCACCCGCGACGGCATCATCATCGGCGGCGACTCCCGCCAACGCACCTACACCGGCACATTGGGCATGTTCATCAAAGCCAGAGATGGCCACCGCTGCGCCGAACCCTACTGCGACGCACCAATTCGACACCTCGACCACATCAAACGCTGGGCCGACGGCGGCCTAACGACGTTCGACAACGGCAGAGGTCTCTGCGAATTCCACAATCACGTCCGCGAAGGACGTGATTGGGATGTGCGCCGCGAGGGCGACACCATCACGACAACGACCCCGACCGGCGCGCAATACAGCTATGCCATCAACTCCACAGCCGGTCGTGGCTCGACTCCCCGTCCCAGTGCGTCGTCTCCGCGAAGAACACCGGATCGCGCGGGTCGAGGTGCCGGCGGAACAGCTCCTCGTCGATCTCCCCGAACCCCAGGCCCGGTGTCTCCGGCACGGTGATGTGCCCGTCCTGGATGAGCGGGCGGGGCAGGTCGGTGACCAGGTCGCTCCAGAACTCGACGTCGGCGGCGTGGTGCTCCAGCGCGAGGAAGTTCTCCGTGGCGGCGGCCAGGTGCACGCAGGCCATCGTCGCGATCGGGGAGGCGGCCAGGTGCAGCGCCATCGCGATGCCGCGCTCCTGGGCGTAGTCGCCGAGCCGCTTGGTCTCCGCGATGCCGCCCGACGTGGCCGGGTCCGGGTGCACGACCCGGATGGCGCCCGCGT
This sequence comes from uncultured Actinomycetota bacterium, assembly GCA_963727745.1. Taxonomy (GTDB): domain Bacteria; phylum Actinomycetota; class Actinomycetes; order Mycobacteriales; family Pseudonocardiaceae; genus Pseudonocardia. The sequence goes on along the minus strand of CAVSHL010000011.1, from coordinate 868,080 downwards.
CGAGCAGCGGCCGGAACCCGTCGAGCAGGTAGATGTCCTCCCCCGTGCACGTCGGGACGGCGACGGACGTCGTGAGCTCGCGCCACTGCTCGGTCAGCTGCCACGGGATCAGGTCCTCGATCCACGCCAGCGTGAACGGCTCGAGCGCGCGACCGATCCGGATGCAGGAGTCGAGTGCGATGTGGCCGAAGTGGTCGGCAGCGAGCGCCACGTCGTAGCCGACCACCGAGCGGACGGTGTCGACGTAGGACGCGAGGTGCTCGACGCCCTTCGGCGTGACCTGGATGCCCGAGAACGGGTGCATCGTCGTCTGGTCCTCGCGTGCGCCCGCCGGCGCGATCAGCGCGCCCGGCACGTCCCACAGCAGGTCGATGCCCACGTCCATCTTGAGCATCGTGAACCCGCGCTGCTTGCGCTCCAGCAGCCGCTTCCCCATCGCCTGCGGGTCCGGCAGCGACGGCGTGTCCGCGTAGCAGCGGATCTCGTCGCGGAACCGGCCCCCGATCAACGCGTACGCCGGCACCCCGTACGCCTTGCCGGCGAGATCCATCAGCGCCATCTCGACGCCGGACACCCCGCCGCCCTGCCGGCCGTGGAACCCGAACTGCTTGATCTTGCGGAAGATCTTGTCGACGTTGCAGGGGTTCTCGCCGACCAGCCGGCTCTTGAGCATGAGCGCGTAGGTGGCGCTGGCCTGGTCACGCACCTCGCCGTAGCCGACGAGGCCCTGGTTGGTGTCGATCCGGATGATCGACGAGCGGAACGGCACGCCGTGCAGGTTGGCCACCCGCAGGTCGGTGATCCGCAGGGCACTCGGCCGTGACGCGGTGGCGACGTGCTCCTCGGTGACGGTGGGGTCCTCCGTACGCACACTCATCCCTTCACGGCCCCAGCGGTGAGGCCCTCGGTCAGGAACCGCTGCCCGAACGCGTACATCAGCACCACCGGGATGCTGATCAGCAGTGACGCCGCGGCCAGCTGACCCTGCGGCACCACGTCACCGAAGATCATCGACTGCATACCGACCGGCAGGGTCATGTACTCGTTGCGGGTGATGAACACGAAAGCGAACAGGAACTCGTTCCACGCGTTGGTGAGCGTGAAGAGCGCGACGGCCAGCAGCCCCGGCTTCGCCAGTGGCAGCACGATCCTGATGAACGCCCCGAACCGCGTGCACCCGTCGACCAGCGCCGCCTCCTCCAGGTCGGCCGGGATCGACTTGAAGTAGCCGACGAGCAGCCACGTCGCGAACGGGAGCGTGAACGTGGGGTAGGCGAGCACGAGCGACCACAACGAGTCGTTGAGCCCGATCCCGCTCATCATCTGGTAGAGCGGGATGAACAGCAGCGCGCCCGGCATCACGTAGGTGAGCAGGATCGTCACCGTGAAGCTCTCCGAACCCCGGAACTTCAGCCGCGCCAGGGCGTAGCCGGCGAGCGCGGCGCAGACCAGCGCGATCACCGTCGACGCCACGGCCACCAGCACGGTGTTGATGTACCAGGTGCCGAACGCCCGGCCCGTGAACAGGTTGGTGAACTGCTCGGTGCTCCACGGGGTGGGCCACAGGTCGCTGTAGCGCGCGACGATCTGGTCGTCGGACTTGAAGGCAGTCACGACCATCCAGTACAGCGGGATGAGCACGAAGACCAGCAGCCCCACCAGCGCGACGCCGGTGCCGATGCCGCCGACCAGGCGCGCGGCCAGCTGGCTGCCCCGCGCGGCCAGCGTGGAGACGATCCGCCCGACCGCGGCGGCCAGCACCACGAACACGCCGAGCACGAGGGCGGCCTTCCACACGATGTGCGGCGACGCCCAGACCAGCAGCAGGACCGAGCCCACGACGATCACCCACGGCAGGGCCCGGCGCTGGCCAGGAGTGAGCCGCCGGTGCCCGAGGTCGCCGGCGCTGGGCAGTTCGCTGCGCCGCATCATCCGCACGAGGATCAGCACCAGGATGCCGATGATCGGCAGCATCACCAGCGTGACCGCGGCGCCCGCGCCCAGCTGCAGCTGCTGGATGGCCTTCGAGTAGGCCACCATCACGTACGGGGCCGTGGCATCGCCCGGTCCGCCCTGGGTCATCAGCCAGATCAGGTCGAAGTTGTTGAACGTCCAGATGGACGACAGCAGCACCGTCACGATCATGACGGGGCGCAGCCCGGGCAGCGTGACGTGCACGAACCGCTGCCAGGGCGAGGCGCCGTCGACCATCGCTGCCTCGTGGAGGTTGGTGTCGATGGCCTTGAGCCCGGCGAGGAACGTCACCGCGAAGAACGGGATGCCCTTCCAGACGTTGACGAGGATGACCGCCGGCATCGCGAGATTCGGATCCGACAGCCACCCCGCCGGCCAGCTGTCGACGAGCCCGATCGAGGCGAGCACCGGCCCGATCCCGGAGTCGGTGAGCACGACGTTGACGCTGCCGAAGATCGGGTCGAACAGCGACCGCCAGGTGAAGGCCGTGACGACGGTCGGCACCACCCACGGCAGCAGGATGATGCCGGCGAGGACCGCGCGGCCGCGGCGCATGTGGTGCAGCATCAGCGCGGCGATGAGACCGAGGGTGACCTTGAAGATCTCGGCGTACGCGGTGAAGACGAACGAGTTGAGCACGCCCTTGTGGAACACCCCGTCGTCGACGAGGGCGGTGTAGTTGTCCAGCCCCACGAAGACGGTGTCCGCACCGTGGCGCTCGGTGGTGCTGGTGACGATCGAGCTGACGATCGGGAACAGGATCAGGCCGGTGACCAGCAGCAGCGTCGGCAGGATGAACGCCGCCGCGAGCCGCCAGTCCCGTCCGAGTAGCCGCTGTCCCCTCGTGTACTGAGACGGCGCGCTCGGCGCAGGACGGGCCGGCGCCGGTTGCGGTCGCAGGACCGTCACTGGGCGTAGCCCTGCTGCTCGAAGATCTTGACGATGCGGTCGTGGGTCGTCGCCACCGCGTCGGCGGGGCGGGCGCCCTGGATGACCGACTGCATCATGTCGGTCAGCAGGTAAGCAGCTGTGGCGGCCTGGTCGCCCGGGCTCGGAGCCTGGGGGAACGCCAAACCGGTCGAGACCTTGATCGGGAGCTGCGCCCGGGTCTGCTCCCGCAGCGCGGCGTAGGCGGGGTCACCGCTGGTGTAGTAGGGATCGGAGTCCCACACCTTGTCCCACGACGGGTTGACCAGGCACGGGGCTCCCTTCGCGACGCCGAGCAACGCGCTCCCGCTCACCATGAACTTCGCGACCTGCTTGGCGAGGTCGGGGTTCTTCGCCCCCTTGAACACGACGAACGAGTTCGACTGGCCGAACGCCAGCGGCTTGTCGGTCGCCGGCCCGGTGGCCCCGTTGAACGGGTGCGTGTTCGCGTAGACGGGGTTGTTCTTGGTCTTCGAGTCGGCGTAGATGCTGAACTGGTTGAGGGTGAGCCCGAGGATCTGGGCCAGCCAGTTCTCGTTGTTGCTGGAGTCGGTCCAGCTCTCGATACCGGGCGGGAGCATCGGCTTGTACTTCGGGTTCGTGTAGATGTCGCCGATGAACGAGACCGCCGCGACGGTCTCCGGCGAGTTGAACACCACCTTCCTGCCGGTGTTGTCCGCGATGGCCCCGCCGTAGGTGTTGATGACGTTGGTGATGAAGCCGTTCGCGTCGCCGGAGCGGTTCACGGTGAGGCCCCAGCCGTAGCGCCGCTTCGCCGGGTCGGAGACGGCCAGCGCGTTGTCGCGCAGTTCCTCCCACGTGTAGTGCGGCTTCAGCGGCAGGCCCTTCTCGGCGTACCAGTCCTTGCGCAGGAACATCCCCGTCCCGATGAAGTGGTAGGGGATTGCGAACCAGCGCCCGTCGAACACGCAGTAGTTCGTCGCCTCCGAGGCGGGCTCGCCGTAGAGCTTCTTCATCTCCTCGACCACGTCGGTGACGTCGGTGAGGTTGCCGAGGTTGTGCAGCTGCCCGACGAACCGGGCGTCGCTCATGAACGCCATGTCGCGGTTGGTGCCGGCCTTGATCTCGGCGTCCATCTTCGCGACCATGTCGCCCGCGTCGCCCGAGACCAGGTCGTTGCGGACCGTGGTGCCGGTGGCCTGCGCGAACGCCTGCAGCGACCGGTCGAGCGCCTGGTTGGCGGCCTCGGAGTACAGCTTCTGCGAGAGCATCCCGACGGAGCCGCCCCGCAGTGGTGCCGCGGCATCGAGCACCGCTTGGGAAACCTGGACATCGACCTTGGGCGCGGCCGGCGGCGGTGCGCCGCAGGCGAGCCCGACAGCGCCGAGCGCACTCACTCCCAGGAACTTCCGCCTCGACCAGTCCGGCGTGGTCCGCATAGTCATCTCTTACTCCTCCCGCGTCCCAGGGCGGGACGCGTCCGACGGGGCGACGTTGCTTCCGACGGGGCCAGGAGGCGCGGATGCCCCTCCTCGTACGAGGAGCGGGTCCATCGCGGACCCGCAGCAGCCGTCCCTGGCCCCGTTGCCGGAGGACAGCTGCACGTCATGTCCCTAACCCTTCTTCGAGGTCTGTTTCGATGCCTGGGCCAGCAGCGGAGCCTGGCCCTGCAGGTGAGACCGCATCGCTGCCCGTGCGGCCTCCGGGTCACGGGCTTCGAGCGCCTGGTAGATCAGCGTGTGGTCGGCCGTGGCGCCCGGCAGGTTGCCCTTGTTGGTCACCCGGCGGCTGGCAGTGCCCAGCCAGCGCACCGAGTACATGATCCGGTCGATGATGCGGTTGTCGGCGGCCCGACAGATCTCCATGTGGAACTCGTGATCGACCTCGAGGTAGGCCTCGGGGTCGCCCTCGAGCGCCGACATCCGCTCCAGCTCGTCCTTCATCCGCGCGAGCGTCTCGTCGGTGATGCGGACCGCCGCCATGGCGGCCAGCTCCGGCTCCAGCAGCGCGCGCATGCCACGCAGCTCCTGCAGGAGCTCGTCGACGACCTCGGTGGGCAGCCACTCGATCAGCAGCGGGCTGAGGTAGTCCCACTCCGCCTGCGGCCGCACCACGACCCGCCGACCTTGTGCGACGTCGACGATGTCGAGCGAGGCGAGGATCTTCAGCGTCTCCCTGGCGACCACGCGGGAGACACCGAATTCCTCGGTGATGTCGAGCTCGGACGGCGCGCGCCCGTCGGACGCGTCGCCGCTGACGAAGCGCCGGGTCAGGCGGGAAGCCACCTGGACCGGAAGCGTGCGGACCTTCACAGGTTCGACCGCCTCTTGTCTCCTGCGCATCTCATCAGCTTATATGACAAGTGACGGCTGTCACAGACCTGATTCGCAGTGCGGAGGAGATCGATGAGGATCGTCAACGTCACCACGGCGGTGGTCGCGTACCACGGGCAGGCCACCCTGGTGCGGATCGACACCGACGAGGGCATCAGCGGCTTCGGCGAGGCGAACCCCGACGCCGGCGCGGGCAGCGTCGTCGGGATGATCGAGTTCCTCACGCCGCTGCTGCTCGGCGAGGACCCGCGCAACGTGGAGCGGTGCTGGGAGAAGCTACGGCGCCACAAGGTCTTCGCCGGCCCGCAGGCCGGCGTGTTCGTGATCGCGCTCTCGGGGATCGAGCTGGCGCTGTGGGACCTCGCCGGGAAGGCGGCGGGCCAGCCGGTCTACCGGCTGCTCGGCGGGAAGTTCCGCGACCGGATCCGGCTCTACGCCGACTGCGGCGACGGCGACGACCCGGCCGGCTCGGTCGCAGGCTGCGTCGACCGGGCCCAGCGCATGGCCGAGGAGGGCTTCACGGCCATCAAGTTCGACATCGACAACCTCGGCCACCCGGCGAAGTTCGACGCCTTCAACCACACCGTCAACGCCGCGGAGGTGCGGTCGATGGTCGAGCGGGTCGCGGCCGTCCGGGAGGCGATCGGCCCGGACGTCGACCTCGCCATCGACCTGCACGCACGCTACGACGTGCCCAGCGCCTGCCGGATCGCCTGGGAGCTCGAGCCCTTCAACCTGATGTGGCTCGAGGAGCCCGTGCCCGCGGAGAACATCGACGCCCTGGTGCGGGTGCGCGCGCAGACCCGCACCCCCATCTGCGCGGGCGAGAACCTCTACCTTCGGTGGGGCTTCCGCGAGCTGCTCGAACGCGGCGCCGTCGACGTCATCGAGCCGGACGTGCCGAAGTGCGGCGGGCTGGCCGAGGCCAAGAAGATCGCCAACCTGGCCGAGATGCACTACATCCCGTTCGCCCCGCACCTGGTGTCGACGCCGCTGGGCACGATGGCGACGTCGCACCAGTGCGGCGCGATCCCCAACTTCTTCGTCCAGGAATGGCACGCGCTCGAGGAGCGCGCTGTGTGGGACAGCTACGTGCACGCCCCCGACGGGAGCGGCTCGATCGTGAAGGACGGCTACATCACGCTGCCCGACACCCCTGGCATCGGTGTCGAGCTGGACATGGACGGGGTCCGGGCGCACGCCGTGCCCGGGTACGGGGTGTTCGAGTAAGGGTGGGCGTCATCCGCGCGGCCCACCGAACCACGTGGTGATCGCGGCTCGCAGGCGCGCGCTGTCAGCGGGGTGGTGCGGGCCGGCGGCCCACGCGATCGCACCGTCGGGGCGGATCAGTGCGTCGGTGAGGTCGGCACGGCCGACGGTCGCGGCGACGACGCGGAGGCGATCGCCGGCCGACCGCACCGCATCGGTCGCGCGGGTGATCAGTACGCCGTGGCCGTCGGTGGTGTGCTCGGTCAGGTGCTGGCGGACTCCGTAGGACGTCGTGAAGGCCAGGTCCGTAGCCATCCGGCCGACCAGCGGGTGGTCGGCAGGAGAAGTGTCGGCGAAGGTGTAGCGGGTGCCGAGGCTCGACAGGAGCCGACCGAAGTAGCGGTTGACCTCGTCGATGTCCATGAGCTCCGAGACGATGTCGCGCAGGGCGTCGGTGTGCGGACCGGGGCGCATCAGCGCCGACTGGGCGCGGGTGTTGTGCAGGACCGCGGCGCCTGCCGGATGCCGCTCGGTCGAGTACGTGTCGAGCAGTCCCTCGGGCGCGGCGCCGCGGACGTGCCGGGCGAGCTTCCACCCGAGGTTCACCGCGTCGAGCAACCCCAGGTTGAGGCCCTGTCCGCCGTTGGGTGAGTGCACGTGCGCGGCGTCACCGGCCAGCAACACCCGTCCGCGCCGGTACGTCGTCGCCTGGAAGGCGGCGTCGGTGAACCGCAGCGCCTCCTGGATCTCGCCGAGCACCACCTCGACGCCACCCGTCCGGCGGACACTGGCGCGGAGCTCCTCGACGGTGACCGGGGACCGCCGATCGGCGGGGAGGTGCAGCTCGTCGAACTCGAACGTGCCGACGGTGTCGGGAGCGAGCATCAACACGCCGCGATCGGTCCGGCCCGGCGGCGGCAAGGGGCGCGGCTGGTGGACGGCGACCGTCGCGCGCCGCCCCACCATGATCGGGTCCGTGCCCTGGAACGTGAACCCGGCGAGCTTGCGGACCGTACTGGCGCCGCCGTCGCACCCGACGACGTACCGGGCCCGGATCCGCCGGGTGGCTCCATCGCGGTCGGTGCCGACGGTGACGGCGTCCCCGTCGTCGCGCAGCGCCGTGACCGCCGTCCCGCGGTCGATCTTCACCCCTAGACCGGTGGCGTGCTCGGCGAGCACGGCCTCCAGATCGGGCTGAGCGATCAACACACCACGCCGCTCGGGTTCGTCCTGGAGCATCGGATCGATCTTGTGCAGCCAGGCGAAGTGCCCCTTCTCGCTGCCGTGGTCACGAACCTTGCGCTCGGCGCCGTCCGGGTGGTCGTGCGCGATCGCCGCGGACAGCCCGCGCCGGGCCAATGCTTCGGCAGCCAGCGGGCCGACGCCACGCGCCCGGAGCTCCCCGGACGGCGACGTGCGCCGCTCGACGACGACGGGCGCCACCCCTGCCAGCGCGAGCTCGGCGGCGAGCAGCAACCCGACCGGGCCGGCACCGACCACGACGACATCAACATCCACCACGACACGCTCCTTAACTTGTTCAGGTGACATCGAGCGTGTCCTTAACAAGTTAATGTGTCAAGTTCGGCGACCAGGAGGACAGATGGCGATCGATCGGACCGGCGCGGCGCAGACGGCGCTGGCGCTCGTCTCGGAGGGAGGCCTCGACGGCCTCACCGTGCGCCGGCTCGCAGACCGGCTCGGTGTCCGCGCCCCGGCGCTGTACTGGCACTTCACCGACAAGCGCGCCCTGTTGGACGAGATGACCCAGATCCTGCTCGAGCCGGTGGTCGCCGACCTGCCGCCCGCACCGGAGACAGCCGATCAGGTGTGGGTGTGGCTCGAACACGTCCTCGTCGCCGTCCACGACGCCCTCGGCGCACAGCGCGACGGAGCGCGGATCGCCACCGGCGCCGCGATCACCCCGGCACTCGGCACGCTGCTCGAACTGCTCGTGACGGCGCTGCACGTGGCCGGGTTCGGACTCGCGGATGCCACCAGGCTCGCCGGCCTCGCGTTCCAGCTCGTACTCGGCCGGACGACCGAGGGACAGAACCGTCCCGAGCCCGCCGCCGAGCTGGCGATCGTGACCAGCGACGAGTTCCCCTACCCCCTCCTCGCAGCCGGTCTCCAGGATCGGCACGCGTCCAGCGCAACCGTCGCCGACGACGTCCGCTTCGGCGTGCGGGTGCTGATCGCAGGAATCCGCGCGACGTTGTCGCAATCACCCGCGGGTATGTTCGACTGAGGTGCCCGGGTCGTCAGCTCACGCCTGTGCAGCGAACGCGTAGCTCTCCTGCACGAGCCGCCACACCACCGCGAACTCGTCGAGGTCGCGAGGACCGAAGAGCATGACGAGGGACTCGGCGGCGAGCCCGAGGGCCACCACGGGGTGCTGCTCCGCCCAGCCCAGCCGGATCACCTCGGCGGCGCGCGCCGGCGGCAGTGCGAGATGCAGGCTGCCGCTGCCGTCTCCGTGCAGGTGCGCGAACTCGGTGCCGACGAGGAACGCATCCCGCGGTCCCGCGGCCCGCTCATCGAGGTGCAGTGCCTTGCTTCGAGCTTCGGAGATCCCGCTGGATCCGGTGCGCACACCGGCCAGCTCGGACATCCGGCGCCACAGCTCGTCCTGCAGTGCCTGCGGCCCGTGCTGGTCGAGCTGGATGTGGGGCGTCTCGGGGGTGGTACGAGGGCGGGGTTCGCGCCGGTGCGGCAACGTCTCGGTGCTCGCTGCGTCGACCGTCATAGCAACCTCCAGGTGCGGGATCTGGTTCCGACGCTCACGCTAGTATCCGTCGGATACTAGTTACCTAGGAGATACCTACGTGGCCGGACCCGATCCCTGCCCCTTCGCCCCCGCCGTCGAGCTGCTCTTCGGCCGCTGGACCTCCCACGTCCTGTGGACACTGGAGCACCACGGGCGGATGCGCTTCAGCGACCTGCGCACCCACATCCCCGATGTCACGCCCAAGGTCCTCACCGACCGCCTGCGGAAGCTCGAACGGGACGGCCTCGTCGTCCGCACCTACCACCGCGAGATGCCACCGCGGGTCGAGTACGAGAGCACCGAGCTCGCGCGGACCCTCATGCCCGCGTTCCAGATGCTCGCGCAGTGGACCGAACACCACATGGAGGCCGTGCACGAGGCACGGCACCGATTCGACACCGGCGCAGGCGAACCCACGTTCCAGGCTCAGGACCGGCCCGTCACGCGGTTCGACTCGACCTTCAGCGGGACGCTGCCGTTCGCAGCGACCAGCCGGACGCCGACGTAGAGCTCGTCGACGTCGTTGGGGACGGGCTCGACGAGCACGTCGCGGCGTCTGGCCAGCAGGTCGGCGAGTTCGCGTTGGTCGAGGCTGCGCAGATGGTCGCCGAGCGTCACCACGGCATCGTCACAGATCCCCGTGCTGCACGAGCAGCCCGGGCGGGACGAACGCGCTGGGGCTCCTGACCTGCAATGGCGGTGGGGCGGGTGGGGTTCGACTCGCGACCACGTCCCGCGCCCGGCAGCGGTGGTGACCCCACTACCGGGCGACGGTCGCTCGGTCAGGACTCGCAGCCATGCACCTCGTCGTGCCCGGCGCCGTTGAACACGCACCGGTCGAGGCCGGCGTCGCCGTTCACCGAATCGTCGCGGAACGCGGGGTGCGCGTCGCGAGCGAAGAGGGTGTCGGTGCCCGATCCTCCGCTGAGCCTGTCCCGACCCGTGAGGTCGAACAGGAGGTCGGACCCGGCGTTGGCCTCGAGCCTGTCGTTGCCCGGCCCACCACGCAACGTGTCGTTCCCGGCCATGCCGTAGAGGGCGTCGTTCCCCTCGTCACCGGCAACGGTGTCGTTGCCCATGTGCCGCCAGAAGTCGTGGTTGTCGCCGCCGTAGAGGTGGTCGTCACCGGGGCCGCCGAGAAGCCGGTCGTTGCCCCAGAAACCCTCGATGGTGTCGTTCCCGGTCCAGCCGCTGAGGTGGTCGTTGCCCTGTTCCCCAGCGATCTTGTCGTCGCCGGAACCGCCGTCGATGTGGTCGTCCCCGGCATCGCCACAGATGATGTCGTTGCCGCCCGCGCCGTAGAGGTGGTCGTTGCCACCCAGCCCGACGATCACGTCGCGGCCCGGGGTGCCGGTCTTCCAGTCGTCCCCCGGCGTGCCGACGATCGTGGCGGCGTAGCCGTAGCAGCGCGGGACGGCTGCTGCGGCTGCAGGCGAGGCCGTCCCGACCAGTCCGACCATCGCCACCGCACCGATGAGCACCGCCATCGACCTTCGGATCACTGACCTGCCTGGTCGACCCGCCGCTTCCTCGTTCCCTCTCATCCCATCCTCCTTCAGGTGACCCCCACGGAGCAGGGGTTCTGCAAGGAGGACCGTGAAGGACAGCCGCAGGCACGACTTCGCAGCGAGTTCTTCCTCGGCGATCCGCGCTCACCTGTCGAGCGAGAGCGCTGCGACCGCGGCCTCGACGACGGCGTCGGCGCTGTCTGCGGCACCCGCCAGCCAGGCTGCGGTGAACCGGTCGGAACCGAGCAGTGCACGCAGTCCGGTCATGCACTCTTCGACCCAGATCTGCGAGAACCAGATGCTGCCAGCCCCCGTTGCCCGGCCCATCGCATCCGCGGCGGCGAGGACGTACACCGCCGTAGCGGCCCGGCGCTGGTCGCGGGCGATGACGAGGGCGCCGATGGCGAGCGTGACCGACGTGCCCCACACCGCGCCGAGCTCGTGGAAGGATCGGATACCGGCGGCGAGAGCCGCGCCGGCCGTGCGGTGGTCGCCCGCCAACCAGGCCGCCGCTCCCTGGATGCCCAGCAACCACGAGGCCGCCTCCCGGTCCCCGATCGGCGCCAGGATCTGCTCGGATCGCGACACGTGCGCCGTGGCGACCGCCGGCTCGCCCTCGGCGAGAGCGAGCATCCCGAGGAACAGCAGTGCCCAGCCGTGCTCCCACGCCGCGCCGGCTCCGCGGGCGGTCGCGAGCGAGGTGTCCAGGAGCTCTCGGGCACGGGTCAGGTCGGCCGTGTAGATCGCGATCAGGCCGAGGTACTGCAGCGCATGCGCCTCGCCCGCGGCGTCGCCCGCCGTGCGGCTGACTGCGACCGCCTCGTCGCAGGCCGCGACGGCGCGCTCCACATCGGACTGGATCGTCGCGAGGGTGCCGATGCCGATCAGGACCCGCGCCCGGTCCGCAGCCGGCACGGTCCCGCCGGCGCGCCGGGCGAGCTCGAGGCGGCGCAAGCCCTCCGTGTAGTGGCCGTGCAGGTCCCAGAACTGGTAGAGCGAACCGGCGATCACTGCGTTCGTCAGGTGGTCGCCGGTGGCGACGGCCCGGTCCAGCGCTGCGCGCAGGTTCCCGTGCTCCGCGCGCAGGCGGGCGAGCCACGCGGGCTGCTCGTCCGTGCGGAGCCCGACCGCCGCGCGCCGCGCCAGGCCCGCGTAGAAGGCGCCGTGAGAAGCCTGCACGGCCTCGGCGTCGACGCGGGCAGTGAGACGCTCCAGGGCGTACTCGCGCAGGGTCTCCAGCAGCAGGTACCGGTACTCCGGCAGATCCGCCGCGTCCACGACGACGAGCGACTTGTCGACGAGCCGGGCAAGCAGGTCGGCCGCTGCATCCGCATCACCGTCCCTGCAGACGTGCTCGGCGGCTTCCAGGGTGAACCCGCCGACGAACACCGCGAGCCGGTCGAAGAAGTCCTGCTCGTCGGCGTCGAGCAGGTCGTAGCTCCAGTCGACCACGGCGCGCAGCGTCTGGTGGCGGGGGTCGGCGTCGCGGCTGCGTCCGGTCAGGAACCGGAACCGGTCCGTGAGTCGGTCGGCGATCTGGCTCGGTGCGAGCACCGCCGTGCGGGCCGCGGCCAGCTCGACGGCCAGCGGCAGGCCGTCGAGGCGCCGGCAGATCTCGGCCACGGCCCGACGCCCGTCCACGTCCGGGCGGTGATCGGCCGTGGCCGCCGTGGCGCGCTCCCGGAAGAGGTGGACAGCTTCCGGCTCGCGGCCATCGGCGTCGGGGATCACGGACAGCCCCGTGACCACGCGGACGACCTCCCCGGCCACGGCGAGTCGTTCGCGGCTGGCGCACAGCACGACGAGGACCGGGCACGACTGCAAGAGGGCCGAGACGAGCTCGGCGACAGCGGCGACCAGGTGCTCGCAGTTGTCGATGACCAGCAGGGCCGCGGCGTCGCGTAGCCGCTCGACGATGCTCTCCCGGAGGGAGAGCTGCGGGTGCTCGGGCACGCGGAGCACGCCGGCGACCGTCGACTCCACGAGGTCCGGCTCGCGGACGGAAGCCAGCTCGACGACCCACACGCCACCAGGACGCGCCGGCAGCTGCGACGCCGCGACCTCCATCGCGAGCCGGCTCTTGCCGGCGCCGCCGACGCCCGTCAACGTCACCAGCCGCGACGACGCCAGCAGCACGTCCAGGTCAGCGAGGTCCCGGGCTCGGCCGACGAAGCTCGTGAGCGGGACGGGCAGGTTGTGCCGCAGCGCTGGACGCGGCGGGTCCGGGAGCAGTTCCGGGTCCTGGCGCAGTATGGCGTCGCGCAGCTCCTGCAGCTGGACGGCCGGGTCGATGCCGAGCTCCTCGCGCAGCCGGGTCTCACCCACGCGATAGACCTCCAGCGCCTCGCCCTGCCGCCCGCTGCGGTAGAGCGCGAGCATCAGGTGCGCCCGCAGCCGCTCGCGCAGCGGCTGGTCGAGGATGAGGCCGTGCAGCTCGACCGCCACCGCCGCGTGCCGGCCGGCCTCGAGCTCCACACCGAACAGATCCTCCTGGACCTGCATGCGGGCGTCTTCCCAGCGCGTGATCTCGGCCTGCGCGAACGCCCGGTCCGCGAGGTCCACCAGCGCCGGCCCGGTCCACGTCGCGAGCGCCGCTCGCAGCCGTGCGGCGGCCGCGTCCAGGTCACCGTCGGCGAGGGCGGCGCGGCCCGCCGCGGCCAGCTGCTCGAAACGGGCAGCGTCGAGCCCGTCCCCGTTCAGCTCCAGGCGGTATCCCGGTGGACGGGTGACGATCCGGGCCGCCGACCCCGCCACGGCGAGCAGCTTGCGCAGCTCACTCATCCGCACCTGTAGGACCTGCCGAGCCGTGGTCGGCTCGTGCTCCCCCCACAGAGCCTCGACGAGGCGCTGCGCCGGAACCGTCGCGCCGGCGTCCGCGAGCATGCAGGCCAGCAGGAGCCGGTGCCGTCGCCCACCGAGATCGACTTCGCCACGTTCGTCGGACGCGCCGAGCGCCCCCAGGATCCGGAACTCCATCGGCCGCTCCCGTGCCGGGGCCGACCAACCCTTTGCCGCAGGTCAGCCGTATCACCGTAGTGCGTCTGTAAAGCCGGGGTAAGAGGTTCGGAAGCTCGCCCGCGCACGCTCCCCTCACGTCAGAGACTTCGTCGACGGGAGCAACGCGATGAGCAAGCCAGGTCACCTGGCCGACGCCATCCTCGACGGACTGCTCGTCCGGGACCCCGCGTTGCTGCGGACCCGACTGCACCCGCGGGTGCACCTGCGGATGCTGCAGCCGGGCATCACGGTCGCCCGAGTCGGGGCCTACCCGGTCGCTGCCGGCTGGGGACCGGGGCTCGTGGAGGGCGGCAAGCCTCTCGACGTGCGGGTGCTCGACCGGTCGACGTGGCGGTGCGCGGGCCGGCTCGGCCTGCACATCCGCCTCGCCGTCGGTTCGGACGGCCGGGAGTGCGAGCAGCTCATGTACATCGACGTCGCCGACGGGCTCGTGCACCGCATCGACGTCCTGGCCTCCGGCCTGCTGACCGTCTGAACCGACCAACCGATCCCGAGGAGCCGACCATGTACGACCACAGGACGCAGCCCCAGCCCTACCCGCAGCCCTACCCGTCTCCGGATCCGAGGGGGTACTACCCGCCGAGCCCGCCGCCAGGCGGGTGGCCCGGCCCGCCCCCGCCGCCCCCACCGCGCCGGCGAAAGGGCCGGATCCTCTTCCCGGTCCTCGTCGCAGTCGTCGTCGCCCTCATCGGATTCGCGATCAAAGGTGGTCGCTCCGCAAGCAGCGACGCCACCCGAGCGACCTCGTCGCCGTCGGCCGCGGCCACGCCCGCCACCACCGTCCCTGCGGCCACGCTGTCGGCGTTCGACCTGAAAGCGGGTGACTGCTACAACGCGGCCCCACTTCCGACCGACGGCACGACACAGGTCATCGAGTCGGTCAAGAAGGTGCCGTGCACCGAGCCGCACAGTGCCCAGGTCGTCGCCGTGCCGGACTACGCGGGACGTTCCCACACCGAGGTCGTCAGCACCCTCTCGGTCGAGGACTGCACCCGTGAGTTCCGGGCGAAGCTGCGATCGGCGGTGCTCTCGAACAAGCGCTACCAGCTCGGGCGGATCTACCCCGACGCGCTCGCATGGAGTCGCTCGACGTCCGTGGCCTGCGTCGTCGCGACCGACGCACCGACCACCGGGTCCGCATTGAAGGGCTGACGCGCGGCTTCGAGCAGAAGTTGTGCCTGCAGTCGTCCCCGAAGGTCTCACCACCGAACCCCCGGCTGCACGAGAGGCCACAAGGAGGACGAGATGAGCGGGCAGCGGTGAGCACGGCGGAGAACGCCCGGGACGTCTCCGATCCAGAGCTGGTCGCCGCAATGGTCGCGGCTGATCGCTGGGGCCTCGCGGTGGCGTACGACAAGTACGCCGCAAGCATCTACGCCTTCTGCTACAACCAGCTGCGGGATCGCGAGGCGGCCGCAGACGCCGTGCAGGACACCTTCCTCGTCGTCGCCGAGCGCATCGGTCAGCTCAGGCAGCCGGAGAAGTTCCGCGCGTGGCTGTACGCCATCGCCCGCCACTGCTGCGTGGACAAGCTCAACGCGCGCTCCAGGGTCACCCGGCGGTTCGACGACATCGACCTTCCGGACGAGACGATCAGTCTTGACCGCACTCTTCGCGCACAGGAGTCACAGCGGCTGGTCTGGCAGGCACTGGGCGGCCTCAACGACAAGGAACGTGCCGCGCTCGAGCTGTCGCTGCGACACGAGCTGAAGGGCCAGGACCTCGCACTGGCCATGGGCATCTCGCCCACCCACGCCAACACCGTCCTGGTACGGGCCCGCCAGCAGCTGCAGCGCAGCATCGACGTCATCCTCGTCGTACGCGCAGGGCGAGGGGACTGCGGCGTTCTCACCGAAATCACGGCCGGCTGGAACGGCGTGCTCACGCCGTTGTGGCGCAAGCGCATCGGCAGGCACATCGACGGTTGCACGGTCTGCGGCGCTCGACAACGGAGGGACGTCAACGCCGCCGCGCTGCTCAGCGCGGCACCGCTCCTGCCAGCGCCGGCCGAGTTGCGCGACCACGTCCTGACCGGCAGGCACCGGGCGTCCGACCGCGGATCGCCTGCGGCGCGGATGCACGTCGATCGGCGCGGGTTCCCGACGAGCTGGGACCCGCACATCGCAGGTCGAGCGATCACCGCTGCCGTGGCAGTGACAGCCGTGATCATCATCCTCATCCCGGCCGTGCCGGCGGCGGAGGGCAGCCCGCCGGCGCTCGGCTGGCCGGCATCTGCTTCGGCACCGCCGTCGGCACAGCCCTCCGCGCCGTCGACGCCGGCGGAGGGCGCCCCGCCGTCCGCCCCGGCCCCAACTCCCGGAGATGGTCCAAGGCCCGGGCCTGATCCAACGCCCAGCACTGGTCCGGGGCCTGGTCCGGGGTTTGATCCGGGGTCCGGGTCTGGGTCCAACCCCGAGCCGCCGTCGGTGATCGTCACCGCCACTCCCGCATCGTTCGTCGGTCGATGCCGGGACGCCCCCCGCACCATCAAGCTCTTCGCAGTGATCTCTGCGGGGCCGAGGACGCCGCTGCGCTACCGGTGGACAGGCAGCGACGTCGCGCCGGGTGCTTGGCAGCAGACCGTCACGGACGACGCCGGCCACCGCACGGTGACGACGGGCAGGCCACGCCCCAAGGCCGGGTGGCCCGAGACGTATCAGGGGTGGGCCTCCGTCGAGGTCGACGGCTCCGCAACCGTCCGGTCGGATCGGGCGGACTTCACCATCGAGTGTTCGTCCCCGGTGGCCGTCTCCGACGTCGCGGTGAACCCGGTGAGCTTCAAGGGCAGCTGCCGCGACGCACCGCGCACCCTGACGTTCTCCGCGGTGATCACGGGACGGCCGGGGACACTCGTGCGCTACCGATGGACGCTCACCGGAGTCGCGTGGCAGCAGGTCAAGATCCCCGCGTCGGGTCGGTTGCCCGTGAAGATGAAATGGGAGGCCCCCGACGACTGGCCTGGCGCGACCAACAGCGTGAGCGCAGCCGTGGAAGTCGGCAGCCCCGACGCCACTCGTTCTGCCGAGGCGACGTTCAGCATCTCGTGCGACACGCAAGTCGAGTAGTGCACGAAGTCATCCGCCGAATTCCTTGGAAAAAGTCGTGCCTGCCGCCGTCTCCGCAGGTCCAACACGCGGAGGCCGGGACCGACAGGCGGGCCCGGGGAAGGGATCGTCATGGTGAAGACCGATCGCAAAGCTCGCGTACACCGGATGGGCGCCGCTGTTCTCGTGCTGGTGCTCGCTCTGCTCGCGGCATGTTCCACCGCGGCAGCCGGGCCCACAGTGGGCGGCAGGTCCCCCAGCTCGGACGGCGGGGCTTCGACCGGCTCCGAAGGGACCAGCCACGGGGGAACCGGTGGTGGTGGCATCGACGAAGACGGCGGTGGCGGTGAGCCCGGGCCGTCGGTCACCGTCCGCGACCTGGCCGGCAAACCGGCGTCCTACACCGGTCCGTGCAACGGGGCTCGTGCAGCAGTCACCTTCTCTGCGGAGATCACCGGAACGCCGGGCACGGTCGTCGCCTTCCGATGGGTCGACAGCGATGGGAGCCGCGGAGCCCAGCTGACCACGACGCTGCCCTCGGCAGCGGACGCCAAGGAGACATCGGCGAAGGTGAAATCTGTCTGGGCGCGTCCCAAAGGCGGGTGGCCGGCACAGTTCCACGGCGCGCGGACCATCGAGATCACGAGCCCCGTCGCGGTCACGTCCACGCCGCCAGCAAGCTTCACGATCAACTGCAAGGCACCCGAGGTCGTCAAGGTCGTCATCGAGAAGATCTCACTGAAGCGGCTCTCGCCGGGCGGCACGTGTCAGATCGAGGTCGTCGTCAGCGACAAGAGTCCGACCCCGGTCGACAGGAAGACCCTCCACGCGGAGGGATCGGTCAAGGTGATCGCCCCGTCGCACGATGTGCACGGGCTGTTGTTCGACAACGGATGGTGGCCCGCCGCCAGCGACAGCGGGACCTACCGCGCCACGTTCCCGCTGGCCAACGGCTATCCCGTCACCTTCCAGGTATCGATCAAGCACGGTGGGGTCGTCGTCGCGGGTCAGGGCAACAACGTCGGGAAGTCCTGCGGCTGAGGGCGCGCGATTCTGGGCTCCCTGCGGCCTTTGGTTGATCAAATTGACTGTGCGGTGGGGCGCCGTAGCGGTGGGCGCAGGACTCACCTTGATCCGACGTATCAAACAGCAGCCCTCGGTCCTCTTGCTGACGCGGGTTCATGCGTCCGGCCCGCAGGCACCGGGGAGGGGCATATGTACCGACGACCCGCGCTCGTGCTCACGGGGCTGCTCCTCGCCGCAACCGTCGTCCTCGCGCTGCTGTTGCCGGGCACCGTGGGCGCGGCGCAGACCAGCAAGCTGCGCCTTACGCACCTGTCTCCGGATACCCCCAACGTGAACGTCACGGTTGTCTCCGCCGCGGGCCGGAGCTATGCGGTCGACGACTTCGGCTACGGCAACGTCACTGCCTATGAAGACATCGATCCCGGCACCTACACAGTGCAGATGCGCCTCACCTCCGACGCGGCCGCGGCGCCGATCCCGATCGGCACCGTGCAGGCCGGCCCGGGCCAGGTCTACACGGCCGCTGTGCTCGGACCGCGCGCCGGCGCGAACGTCACCCTGTTCACCGACGACCTGACGCTTCCCGGCGTGGGAGTCGCGCGCGTGCGGGTCGTGCAGGCGGCGCAGGGCGCCGGGCCGGTCGCCGTCACCTGGAACGTCAACGCGATCGCCACTTCGACCGCATACGGCACCGCCACCGGGTACGTGGACGCCGCGGCGGGCTCCGGCACCGTCGCCGTGGCTCCGACGAGCGGCGCGCCGTTCACGCTGCCAGCCGACCTCGCCACTGGTGGCGTGTACACCGTGGTCGTGCTGCAGCGCGGCCCGATCCTCGGCGGTCATGTTCTGCTCGACGCCCTCACCAGCAGGGGCGGAACCCACAACGGCGGGGGCGGGGGCGCTGGCGCTGGTGGTGGCGGGACTGGTCAGTACCCGGATGACCGCACTCCTCCCCCCACCCCCAAGAGCCTGTTCTCGAGGGTGGGGGGCACCACCGACTGGCAGAGCGCCCGCGCCAGCCTCTACGGCGAGTGCCTTGACCCCGGCTCCGAGCCACGGCTCGAAGGCTTCACCGAGCAGGAATGCAAGACGGCCGCCGATTTCTTCCTCGAGCACGCCGAAGTCGCCGACGACCCAGAGCCTCTGCAGGGCTCGAGTCCCTGCGACACCAGATGGTCGGACGGCAAGATCCTGGTGGCCAGCGACGGGACGACCGACTGCAAGAAGGGTTTCGGCGACGCCGACCGACCGAAGTCCACGACCGCGCAGCGCCAGTCCGCGTCCACCAAGCAGTTCGCCCTCCGTAAGGACGCTTCGTCGACAGGGACTTCAACCTCGCCGCCGCCGACCACGTCCACGACCACGACCGGGCCTCCGGCCACCTCAGCGCCGGCTACACCGCCGCCGACCACCGGACCTCCGTCGAACAGTGTTCCGACACCCCCTCTCCCGCCGGGCCCGGCTCCGGCACCTGAGCCGCTACCAGCACCCGCGCCGGAACCGGCGCCCGCGCCACCGCCGAACCCCGAGCCACCACCCGAGCCAGCACCGGTGCCTGAGAACAACGACGGCCAGTAGTGTGGCCAATGTCTTCGTCAGCCACGCGGGTGCGGACACCGCAGCGGCGCGTGGGGTCGGTGAGTGGCTGCGCGCCGAGGGCCACGAGATCTTCCTCGACCGCGACCTCACCGACGGCATCGCGGTCGGCGAGGACTGGTCGGACCGGCTGCAGGAGCGGCTGCGCTGGTCGGATGCCGTTGTCTGCCTGCTGAGCGCCGCCTACGCGCGCTCGTCGTGGTGCACGGCCGAGGTCGCGATCGCGACCTCGAGTGGCAGCAGACTACTCCCGCTCACCCTCGAGGACGGGGCGAACCACCCGCTCGTGCAACGGCTGCACCACTACGCCCTCTGGTCGAACCCGCAGGAGGCCCGTGCGGCGGTGGCGGCGCAGTTGATCGAGCTCGACGGGACGGGCGGGTCGGCGTGGCCCGACGACCGGGCCCCGTTCCCCGGTCTCGTGGCGTATACGCTCGAGGACCACCGGGCGTTCTTCGGCCGGGACACCGAGATCCGACGCCTGCTCGACGGCGTCCGGTCCGCTGAACGGGCCGCGACTGCGGTCACGCTCGTCGTCGGCCCGTCGGGGTGCGGGAAGTCGTCGCTGGTCATGGCAGGTCTGATGCCACGGCTCGGCCAGGACCCCGAGTGGTGGCCCCTGCCTGCGTTCACTCCCGGCATCGACCCGCTCGCGAGCCTCGTCCACGAACTCGTCATCGCCGGTGACCGCGTCGGGTTGCCGTGGACCGCGGCGGACGTGCGCGCCCGGCTGGTCGGAGGCCTCCTCCGCGAACTCGCGACCGACCTCGTCACGCATACGCTCGGCACGCACCGACGACGGCTGCTCGTGGTCGTGGACCAGTTCGAGGAGCTGGTCACGCTGACCGACCGGGACCGACGGCGGGAGTTCGTCAACGCCGTCCTCGCCCAGACGGCCGGGAGCGCGGTGCAGGTAATGGGCACGTTGCGGCCCGAGTTCCTCGAGGCAGTGCAGGCCGATCCCGTTCTCGGCGAGGTGTCGACGTCGGTCGAACTCGTCGGGCCGCTTGCACACACCATGCTGCCGAACGTCATCGAGCGGCCCGCCCGGCTCGCCGGCCTGAAGATCGAGTACGGTCTGGTGGCCCGGATCGTCGACGACACCGGGAGCGGGGAGGCACTGCCGCTGCTCGCGTTCACCCTGGCCGAGCTAGCCGAGGGCGTCCACCGCGGCGGCAGGCTGACGCACCAGAGGTACGACCAGCTGGGGGGCGTGCAGGGCACGCTCATCAAGCAGGCGGACGCTGCGCTCGCCGATGCCGTCGAGCGGCGTGCCCGCACCGAGCGCGAGGTGCTGCGGGAGCTGCTGCGACTGGTGGTGGTCGATGCGCAGGGCAACCCGACCCGGCTGCGAGTGCCGACCATGTCCTTGTCCGACGACGTGCTCGCCGAGCTGGACGCGTTCGTCGAGCGGCGCATCCTGGTCACAGGCGAGGATGGCGACGAGCCAACGATCGGGGTGGCGCACGAGGCCGTCCTCACTGCATGGCCGCCACTCGCCCACGCGATCCGCGACGAACGGCGGGCGCTGCGTGCACGTGCGGGCCTCGACGAGGCCGCGCGACAGTGGGCCGACGACAGCAAGTCCCCACAGCGCCTCTGGGAGCGGGGGCAACTCGCCACGGCCCTGAACGACATCGGTGTGGCTCCCAGCGGACCGGTGCACTCCGAGCGGGTCCGGCTCTCCGCCGAAGCGACGCAGTTTCTCCGGCTGAGCATCCGACGCGATCGGTTCCGCCGGGGCCGGCTGAGCGCCGTGTTGGCCACCCTGCTGGTACTAGCGGTCATCGCCGGTGTGGTCGCTGTCGTCCAGGCACGCGCAGCACTGGATCAGAGTCGGCTCACCCTCAGCCGCAGCCTCGTCGCGCAGGCCGAAGCGCTGCGGGGCGGCGACGAGCGCACTGCCCTGCAGCTCGGTATCGCCGCCCACTGGCGGCGGCCCGACAGCACGACCGAAGCGAGCCTCACCCAGACGCTCTCCATCGCCCGCTACAAGCGCACGCTCCGCGTGACCTCGGGCGCCGCCGCGGCGGCTTTCACCCACGAGGGGCAGCTCATGGCCACCGGCTCCGTGGACGGGCGGGTGCAGCTCTGGGACACGACCGACCCGCTGCGCCCGACCGTGATCGGCGCGCCGCTCGAGGCGCAGCTCGGGGCCGTCTACTCCGTCGAGTTCTCCCCGAGCGGTCGCACCCTCGCCGTCACAGGTGGCGCGGGCGGTCGAGGCAAGGCGGCATTGTGGGACGTCACGACACCTTCCGCCCCAGACCGCCTACCAGACGTCGCGGCCGACGCGGACGTCGTCCACGCGGCGACGTTCGCCCCGGACGGGCGCACACTGGCCACGGCCGGCTTCGACCGCCGCGTGCTGCTGTGGGATGTGACCGACCCATCCCGACCATCCCCGATCGGCGCCCCCCTGACGGCCCACACCGACCGGATCACCACCGCGGTATTCGCCCCCGACGGCCGCACGCTGGCCACCGGCGGGTTCGACGACCAGGTGCTGCTGTGGGACGTCACCGATCGGGCGCGACCGGCGTTGATCGGCCCCGCGCCCGACGGCCCCGGCAACGCGGTGTGGACGCTGGCCTGGACCGGGTCGACGCTCGCAGCCACGTCCGCCGACGGCACCGCACGGCTGTGGGACGTCGGCAACCCACGGGCGCCGCGCCGGACCGGCGACCCGATCTCCCACGGGTCGGGCGAGTTGTTCACGGTCGCGTTCGCACCCGACGGGACCCGCATGGCGACAGGCGGCACGGACGGCACGGTCGCGCTGTGGGATCTCGCCGACCCTGCCCGTCCGCAGCGCGTCGGCCGCCTGACCGGTCATGCAGGTTTCGTGAACGCGGCCGTGTTCCGCGACGACGCCACGCTCGTGAGCGGCAGCACCGACGGAACGGCTGTGGTGTGGGACGTCGCCGGATCACCGGCGGCGAGTGTCGCCCCACCGCCGGGCCCGGACGACGCGGAGGTGTTCGCGGTCGCGACGACACCGGACGGGCACGTACTGGCAACCGGCACCGCCGACGGCCGGGTCACACTGGCCGACGTCGGTACCGGACGATTCGTCGCGTCGGTCGACGCGGAGCTCGGTGCGGTGCGGACCCTCGTCGTCACTCCCGACGGGAGCACCCTGGTCGTCGGCGGCGATGCGGGCGTCAGCCTGTGGGACATCACCCACCTCGCTTCGCCGCGGCCTCGGAGTACCGTCGGAGGCTCGGACAACCCGATCTACGCCGTAGCCGTGTCGAGTGACGGGAACACGCTCGCCACCGGGGGCGACGACACGCTCGTTCGGCTCTGGGACATCACCGATCTGGCGCGGCCGGGTCTGCGTGCCGAGCTCACTGGGCACACCGGCGCCGTGTTCGCCGTCCGCTTCGCCGGTACCCGGCTCGCGGCGGGGGGCTACGACAAGACCGTCATCATCTGGGACGTCCGCGACCCCGGCCGCCCGGCCTCGGTCGGCGAGCCGCTGGGCGGACACGGGGCCGCGGTACACACCATCGCGTTCTCCCCCGATGGGACAACCATGGCGACCGGTGGCCGCGACGGCGTCGTCCAACTCTGGGACGTGGACCTCGAGGCCAAGGCACAGCCTTTCGGGCAGCAGCCCGAGTCTCGTCCGAGCGCCGTGCTCACGACAGCGTTCGCACCGGACGGGCGCACGCTCGCCGCCGGGTACGCCGACGGCCGGGTCTTGCTGTGGGACCTGATCGAGCCTGGGCGTCCCCGAGCTGGGCCGAGCCTCGCCGGGTCGACAGCAGTCAACGCGATCGCGTTCCCCGCGGGCCCGCTCACCCTTGTGACTGCCGCCCGGACCGACACCGTGCGGCGGTGGGACCTGGCCCGGATCGCAGCACAGCAGGCCGACCCACACGGACAAGCCTGCGCAGCCGTCGGCGACGGGCTCGACGAGAGCCAGTGGGAAGCCTACTTGCCGGGCGTGCCCTACGCCCCAACCTGCCCCGAAAGCTGATGCCGCTGCTCCAACGCTGCGACGGTGAGCGCGCGCAGGGCCGAGAGGCGACCCGCGGCCGAGCCAGCGTCGTCGTGGCGGTGCCTCCGGCGTCCGATCGCTGTCGAGGGCACGCATTCAGCTCTGTCGCATCGGGGCGGTATCTCTCAATCAGGCTTCGCAGGAGGGGGTCCGGGCGCTTGATGGACCGGTGGGTCCTCCGCGAGCTTCGCCATCCAGCCCTGGTTCTCCACCGAGATCACGCGTTCCGCCCTGGTCGCCAGCCGCCGCAGCTCATCGGCTCCGATCCCAAGCGCGGCGGCGGCGTAGATTTGGCGCAGTTCTTCCGAGGTGCGCGAGAACTCGATGAGCTGAAACTCATATCGAGTGGCCGACACGTGCGCCGAAAGCGCGGTCCCGATCGTGGCTAGCACCGCGATCCAGGCTGCGAAGGAAGCGCCTATTACCGCGGCCACGACTCCAAGTACCGCGCCGGCCACTCCGAGCCCGATCTCAATCCACCGGAAGACCACGATACGGCGACGGATCTCGCCGACCTTCCGGTCGTAGTAGTCGCGAAACTGGCCTTCCACCCGCACCGCGAAGAACGAGGGCAGATCGTGCACGGCCGGCAAGTTACGCATCAACGGCTCGACAAGCCGCGGGAGAAGATCGGCCGCATCGAGCTTGAGCTTGTTCGCCCGCGCGAGCAGCTCCGTCGCGCTGGCGTCACCGACGAACGGACCGGCCTCTGCCAGCCAGAGGTGGATGTCGGCCTTTAACGCCTCTGCCACGGACCGCGCTCGCGTCCAGTCCCGCAGCTGCTTACCGCTCCACGCCGGCCGCATCGTAGGCAGCAAGGCTGATCCGAGCGCCGCGAGCGCTGCAAGCGCCCGACCCAGCCACGGTGCGGTGTCCGACACGGCCGTAGCGGTGGTCGCTGTAGCCGCCACGACAACCACGATAACCAACGCCGTCAGCCGCGCGCGGTCGATCCGCGCCTTCATCGCATCGGCGGTCCGCGACCAGGCCGACTGCTCGCGCCACAATTGTTCCAGTACCAGGGGACGGCTCACCAGCGCATCGTCCCAGAGGACGGACATCTCCGGCGCCTCACCGCAACAACGCCAACAAGCCGTTGACGCGGTCCGCGTCGAGGCCAAGCGACTCCTGGCAGCGACGGAGGCCTCGTTCGATTGTCTCAACGTTCTCCTGAGAGGGCTCGTGGTCAGCGACCGCCTTCAGGTGCCGACGGACGGCAGCGTCGTCATCGGTCACAAGCGCCGCCGTCGCGGCGGTGGCCTCGACCCAGAGGTTGCTTTCCTTCAGGCCCTCGATGATGGACAGCGCGCGGCCGTAGCTCACCCTGGCGCCGGCTGAGTCGCCGACAGCAAGCCGGGTCTGACCGATGAGATCGGCCAGGTAGTAGGACTTGGGGTTGCGCGCAAACGCCTTTTCGTATGTCGATAGTGCGTCGTCTGGACGCCCCAGGGCCAGCAGCCAACGCCCCCGGAGTGCAGCGCACTCCACACTGTCGATGAACGCATCCGGATCCAACCGGGCGATGTCCTCGATCACCGTGCCTGCGTCGTCGAGCTCGCGGGCACCGAGCAGCGCTTGTCCTAACGCGCGCAGCACGAAGATGTCGCGCGGCATCAGCCTGCGCGCATACTCTAACTGCGCAGCCGCCGCGACATACTCGCGAATATCCAGATACATCTCGCCCAATCGACGGTGCAGCCGCAGGTCGATGGGCTGCGGATTCGCGCTCTCGAAGCCGAACGCGACATCCAGCCAGCGGTGGATCTGACGGACCTCCGAGAGCCGATCGTCCGAGCGCAACCGGTCAAGCCTGGAGCACCACTCCTGGACGTTCTCCTCGGATGGAGCCAGCGGCGCGCGCCGCAGCGCCGCCTCCACGGAGTCCAATAACGCACCGATCACGCCCGGCATTCGCCGACCAGCGTCGCGCATCACGTGCCCGGGCACGATCTCGCTGAACTCGTCCAAAAGGTCGTCGAGAATCGTCTGGATTCCTTCGGGCGAGTCACCACGTGCGGCCTGAGTTGTCGGGAACGTCGCCGGGACCTCCGAGCGGCGCAACCCGAAGAGCAGCGGCCTGACCCGCCGCGGATCGGAAGGCTGCTCGGCGAGCGCGGAGCCGTAGACAGCGCCCGCCTCCCAGTACAGCCACGGCTTGTGGATCGACGTGGGAGTGAAGAGCACAAGCGCTACGCGAGACTCGTGGACCTGCTTGACGATCCACTGATACCAGTCGTCGCCAGGGCGAATGCTGCCCAACCCGCGCTTCGTGGAGTACACAACCTCCACCGTTCGCGGGCCGAACAGCTCCTCGATCGCTTCATCCAGCGCGCGCTACCGGCTCGTCAGCGTGCGTATGGCTGATGAAAACCTTGTTCGTCAACGACGGCCCAGTCCGTATCGAAGCGCTTCCAGCGCAGCGGACGCTACTGCAACGCAATGCCTCGCGACAACTACGGATCATGGCCGCGCAGGCGAAGCCGAACTCCCCCGCAGCCGGTTCCTCAGCGCAGATCTTCTGGCGGAGCAATTCCGCAATCGCCTCGTATGGATATGGTCGGAGCAACGGCGGAGTCCTGCATGAACGAGTCGAGCGTGCGTGAGTCGAGTGCGGCGATCTTCACCGTGCCGATCAGCGGACGTGTCTGCCTGTCGATGTAGCCCACATACGCGTCGCGTGTACTGCGTTCGCACGCGCTCATGCCAAGGTGCTGATCGAGCAGTTGGTTCGCCATCACGGCCGCGCGTGGGTTGCGCTGCTCGTCGACCTGGTTGAGCAGCGGAGCGTGGGTCTCCTCGACGAGCCAGTCGCTCCGTACCCGGCGGGCTCGTCTCCCACGTCACGCCGGCGGCCATGCCGGTTCCTTGCCGGCGCAGCTGCGCACACGCAGCGCCCCTTGGGCGGCTCGTCGATCGTCCCGCGACGACCGCTGACAGCCAGGGAGCTAGCGGCGTGACCTGGCTACCAGCGACTTCAAGCCAGGCGACCCAAAGTGAAGAGCTGCGACAACGGTGGGGCGGGTGGGGTTCGAACCCACGACCTGACGGATTATGAGGGACGCCGATTCGGGCGTCCATCGCTTCTACCAGCGGCTCTGTCACGGCGGACGCTGCTGCACGCGTCACGAGCGTCGTTGCCCACCGCAGGTTCGTGTCACGAGGCGTGTCACGGGAGCAGCGTCAGCGCTGTCACATGCCGCGGGCGGACCACCGTGAAGTGGCGCCGATCCAGCGTCGCGACGTCCGTGACGCGCAATCGCTCGGCGAGCGCGATCACCGTCGCGTCGGTCGTGCCCAAGGGAAGATCGGCATATGTCGTCACCAGCTCCGCGACACGACGGTAGTCCTCACTGGTGAGATCGACCGGCGTGAAGTCACCATCGGCCAAAGCGGTGAGGAACAGAGCCTCAACCCGTGCACCGGCCTCGCGGTTGAGCAGGTAGCCGACTTCAGCGGCGACGGTGCCCGGGACGAGTAGCCGCCGGTCCGCGAGGTGCAGCCCGGTGAACAACTCGACGCACTCGTGATGACGATCATCGCCGGTGAGAGCCGCCGCGACGATCGGGGCCGTGTCACAGAGGATCACGCCGGACGGCCGAAGCCCTCGCTCAGGATCTCCTCCGACCGCTCCGCAACGTCAGACCGCCTTGCCGTACCCGCACCGAAGAACGCCGGTGGCCACGATCGCCTCGTCGCCGGTACGACATGCCGACGAACCTCAGCAAGAACCGCAGACACCTCGTCTTCCGGCACCTGCTCGACAAGCTCGCGCAGCTCATCCCGGGCAGCACTCATGACTCAACGATATCCCGGACAGCCGACAACCGCCGCGAGCGCCGCGCCCGCGGCACCGGGTGCGGGCGGCCGCGCGTCACCCGTCCGAGCAAGACCTCGTCGACGATCATGACGAAGGCCATCAGTCACCCGCCAGAACTCCCGGCGGGCCCCGGGATTACGCCCTCTCCGCACCCGGGACAGATCAGGTGCGTTTGGATCGACCGGTGGCTCGCGTGGTCGGCGCGGACGCGGTGCTGGTGGTGGACATGGTGGTCGGATCCGGCAGGCAATCAAACGGACGAGGAGCCGATGGGCAGGGGGAACGGGGCGATCACTGTCGACCTGGCCCCTGTTTGATCGGATGCACAAGCAGGTTCGCGCTGCCGCGCAGTCCGGTTCCTGGATCGGGAGGCCCGACCATGAGCGGCAGTCAGGTCGTGAAGTCGAGAGGCGGCAGCGCCGAGCGGGCGATGTACCCGAAGTCGGCGACGATCGGGCTGCCGTTGATCGGCGCGCTCACCGGCGAGGCCAGGAAGACGGCGTGGCCTGCGACCTGCGCTGGGCGCATGACCGGCAGGCCGGTTCCGGCGAAGCCCTGCTCCCGGCCGAGGTCGGCGCGCGACATCGGGGTGTCCACGACACCGGGGCATAGGCAGTTGACCCGTACCCGCGGATGATCGACCGAAAGCGATCTGGTGAGCATCAGTACCGCACCCTTGGACGTGCTGTAGGGAGTCATGCCCTCGAAGGCCACGAGAGCAGCGTCGGAGGCGATGAAGACGATCGTAGCGACGTCGCTGTCGACGAGCAGGGGTACAGCGTGCTTGGCGATGAGGAAGTTCCCCCTCACGTTGACGGCCATCACGCGGTCCCAGTCCGCTACCGACACGTCAGCCGCGAGCGTCCCGACCGGACCGGAGATACCGGCACAGCCCAGCACGGTGTCCAGGGGGCCGAACGTCTCGACGACCCGGGTGATCGCCGTCGCGACGTCGGCCTCCACGGTGACATCCGCCTGGACGAACTCGACGGCGTGACCGTGCTGCTGCAGGAGGTCGACCTCCGTCCTGCCGCGGGGGCTGTGGTCGAGCACCGCCACACGTGCGCCCTCGGCGAGCAGCGCGTCGACGCATGCGCGCCCGATCCCGGAGGCGCCCCCGGTGACTAGGGCGACGCGGTCGCGCAGGAGAAGGTCCACGTCGTCAGCTCCGATCGGGTTGGGCCGGTTCAGGACGGCAGCACGGACACGGTGACGCGGGGATCGAAGGCGACGGCACCGACGTCAACCGCGGAGTGGCCGCCGTCGACGGGGATGACGGCCGCGTTGACGTAGGAGGCGGCCGGGGACAGGAGATGCGCGACGACCGCGGCCACCTCCGCGGCGGCGGAGGGGCGGCCGAGCGGCACGAGCGCTGTGGCCAGCCGGTACGCCTCGGCGGCGCTCAGGTCTCGCTCCCTGCCGAGCGCGGCCATCTCCTCGTCCGCCATCTCGGTGCGGCTCCAACCGGGACAGACCACGTTCGCCCGCACCCCGCGAGGCCCGTAGTCGACGGCGACCGACTGCAGCAGCATGGTCAGGCCGGCCTTGGTGGCGTTGTAGCCGGCGGTCCCACCGGATGCCCGCACGGCACTGATCGAGGCGACGCCCACGATGGCCCCGCCGCCGGCGAGGAGAGGCGGCAGCGCTGCGCGCACCAGCCGGAACGGAGCGGTGAGGTTGGTGGCGACCATCGCCTCCCAGTCCTGGTCGGCGAGGTCACCGACAGCGCCGGGGCGCACGAGCCCCGCGTTGAGCACGAGCCCGTCCAGCCGCCCGCAGCGTTGCACCGTCTCGGTGATCAGTCGCGCGGCAGCGTCCGGGTCGGTGACGTCGGCCGTCAGGGGGTGCGCCCCGGTCGCATCGGCCACCGACTGCAGCGCCGCGGCGCGACGACCGCAGATGACGACCGACCATCCGGTCGCGCACAGCACCGAAGCGGTGGCCGCGCCGATGCCCGACCCGCCGCCGGTGATCAGGGCGACCGGTGGTTGCGAGCGGTCGACGTCCACGGGAACCTCCGCCATCGTTGGGGCAACCTCAGGACGGGGTGAGGCTGAACCGTGCCGGCGCGAACGCCTCGATGTCCGGGCGCGCGGTGTCCTCGGACAGATCGGCGAGGATCTCCCCGATCGCGGGCGCGTAGCGGAACCCGCGACCGTTGCAGGCGGCGCCGACGACGACGCGGGGGCTGTCGGGGTGCGGGCCGAGGAGCCAGTGCCCGTCGACGGCCTCGGTCCACATGCAGACGGTGGAGCGCACCGGCGGCCCGGTGATCTCGGGGATCCGGTCGCGCACGACCGCGGTGACCTCGGCGACGTCGTCGGGCGTGACGTCCTGGCTCAACGTGGAGGGGTCGATCTCGTGGCTGTTGCTCGCAACGCTGAACTTCCAGGTACCGTCCGGCTCCATGCACCCGTAGTCGGGTGCCGCAGCGGATCCGGCCGGTCCGGCCACGTAGATCGAAGGCAGCGGCGCGGCGCCGGGCGGCATCGCGAAGTTGACCAGTACCTGGCGGTCCACCCGGGCGGGCAGGTCGAGGTGCAGCACCCGGGCGGAGAACGCGCCCGTGGTCATGACGAGCCGATCCGCGACGTACTCGCCCTTCGCGGTGCGGACCCACACCCCCGACGCGTCAGATGACCAGTCGAGGACGGGCTCGTCGAAGCGGAACTCCGCTCCCGATTCCCGCGCCACCTGCTGCATCGCCCGCAGCGCGGCCGGGACGTGGGCGATGCGGGCCTCCGGCTCGAAGACGGCCAGTTCGTGGTCGGCGATCCGCAGCCGCGGGAACGCCGCCCGCGCCTGCGCGCCGTGCAGGACCCGGTGCTCGAACGGCGACGACTCCAGGCTCGCCACCGTGCTGTCGAACCACGGCGACCCCGGCTCACCGATCATGACGTTGCCGGTGACCGTCATCAGCTCGGTCCCGGTGCGTGCTGCGAGCTGGTCCCACAGCTCGAACGCGCGAACGGTGAGCTGGACGTACTGCGGGCCGGTGCTGTTGGACTGCCGGGCCAGGCGGGTGAGTCCACCGTGGGATCCGTGCTCGTGCGGCGGGGTGTGAGCGTCGATCGCGAGCACGCGCACACCGCGGCGGGCGAGGTGCCAGGCCGTCGCGGCACCCCACGTTCCCGCGCCGACGACGATCACGTCGTAGGTCTGCATGGTGCTGGTTCCTTTCGTTCCGCCCTCCGGCGGTCGGTTGATCAGGCTTGGGAGAGAGCGGCCAGCGAGGACGTGAGCCTGCCGAGCAGGATGTCGATCTCGCCGCGCGTGACGACCAGGGGCGGACGCATCTTCAGCACGTTGCCGGCGGGTCCGATCCGGCTGATCAGGACCTTGCGGCGACGCATGTCCTCCACGACCCACCGCGTGGCGGCGGCGTCGGGAACGGTCGGGTCGGCGGGGTCGACGAACTCGAGCCCGAAGTAGAGCCCGCGTCCGCGCACCGCGGCCACCTGCGGGTTGCCCGCCACGATCTCGTGCAACCGCCCGGCGACGTAGTGCCCCAGCTGCGCTGCCCGGTCGAGCAGGCTCTCCTCCGCCATGACCTGGAGGACGGCCATCCCGGCGGCGGCGGAGACCGGGCTGCCCGCGAAGGTGTTGAAGTAGTCGTTGCGTGCGCCGAACCCGTCCTGCAGCCGGGCGGTGGTGACCAGCGCGGACAACGGGTGGCCGTTGCCCATCGGCTTGCCGAGGACGACCAGGTCGGGCTGGATGTCGAACATCTGGTAGCCCCACATCCGCCCGCCGGTCCTGCCGAAGCCGGACTGCACCTCGTCGGCGAGGACGAGGCCGCCGGCCGCGTGGACGCGCGCGGTGAGTCCTTCGACGTACCCGGGCGGTGGGCTGACGAGGCCCTCGGTGGAGAACAGCGGGTCGAACACCACGGCGGCCACCCCGTGGCCCGCTGCGGCCAGCGAGGCGATGGCGGTGTCGACCGCGGACAGCGACTCCTCGAGCAGGCCGCTCGCATCGGCGACGGCGGTGGCGTCGGGGATGTGCAGGGTCCGTACCCACGGAGCCAGCCCCTCCCCCGTTGCCAGACCGGTGGTGAGTTCGGCGAGTCGGCCGGTGTTGCCGTGGTAGCTCCAGTCCGAGACCAGCACGCCGGTGTTGCCGGTGTGCTGGCGGGCGATGCGCAGGGCCAGGTCGTTGGACTCCGAGCCGCTGTTGGTGAGGAAGACCCGGTCCAGGGAGGCGTCGAAGGTCCCGAGCAGGGCTTCCGCATAGTCCACGACGCGGTCGTTGAGGTAGCGCGTGTGCAGGTTGAGCCGCGACATCTGCTCGGACACCGCGGCCGCGACGACCGGGTTGGCGTGGCCGACGTGCGGGACGTTGTTGTATCCGTCCAGGTAGACCTGCCCGTCGACGTCGGTCAACCACACTCCCGATCCCGACACGACCTCGAGGGGCGTGCTGTAGAACAGCGGTGACCGCGTGCCGAGGGTGGCGTACCTGCGGTGAAGCAGGTCCGTGGCCCCGGCTGCCGGGTCGGCAGTGTCGGTGTCGACGTGGACAACGGCAGAGCTCTGAGTCATGCGGGTTCGCCTCTGTCCGGTCGGTTCAGGGGGCGCCGGGGGCCGGGCGGCGCGGGCGGTCACGCGCTCGGCCTGCGGGCGAGGGCGAGGTTCGCCCGACGGTCGGGAGCCAGCAGTTCGGCCAGCAGGCCGTTCCAGCTCCGCACCAGCTCACCCTCGTAGTCGAAGTCGTCGTTCGGGCCGGCGTTGCCCTGGGCGATCATCCAGAGTGCGCTGTTCGACCAGTGCGCGACGATCATGAAGAGCCGGACCCTCGCCAGGTGGTGCGGATCGTCCGTGCCGTAGTACCGGCTGATCAGCTGCTGGGTCCGGTCCCGGTCGAAGCCGTTGTAGGCGGCCAGGAAGCCCAGCTCGTAGGCCGGATCGGTGTTGCCGGCGAGGTCCCAGTCGATGAGCCGGTAGCCGGTCGCGTCGACGATCACGTTCGCGTCCCAGAGGTCGTTGTGGCAGGGCACGAACTCGGCCGGCCGCAGATCGAGCACCTCCTCGATCTCCGCGAGGTGCGTCTCGACGACGGGCAACCCGATCGGGATCACGTAATCGCGCTCCCGGGCTGTGGCGAGCAGGGTCCGGACATGGGCGAACGGGTTCAGGTCGCGCGCGAACCGCTCACCGCTGGTGTGCAGCTTGTGCAGGGCGGGCACGAGGTGCTCGAGCGCGTCCGCATCACCGGAGAGGGAGGGCTGGGTGCCGTCGAGGTACTCCAACGCGATGCCGGAGGACTCCCGGCAGACAGCGGCCACTGTCGCCCCGACGCCGATCCGGGACGCGCACAGGGTGTTGCTCAGGATGACGTCGGCGGGCGGCAGCACGTTCATCGCCTCCCAGTAGCCGTTCCAGATCTTCACCACCCGCTTCTGGCCGGCGAGGCGGACGAGGTAGTTCTTGTGCGCGGCGCCCCCGGACAGCGTTTCGACGACGGCCTCGGGTCCGCCCCACTCCGAACCTGTCTCGAAGACGCGACGGACGGCGGCGTCCTCTTCGGCGCTGATGCTCATCTGGTTCCCCTGTACGAGAAGCCCTGCACGGATCGTGGCCTGGTCGTGCGGTGCCGGTCAGATGATCTCGGCCGCGTAGTCGATGGACGTCGCGGTGGCGCCGCGCACCACTCCGGCGATGAGGAACACCGGGACGGCGAGCAGCATCCATTCGGCCACGCCACCGGAACCGCTGAGCAGTGTGTAGTTGCTCAGCGTCAGGTATCCGACGTAGGCGAGCAGCAGGATCGACAGGCTCGGCGCGGCGATCTCGCTCCACACGTTGTTTGCGGTCCGCCGGGCGAAGAAGACCACGATCGCGAGGGAGGTCAGGATGAGGATGGAGATGAACGCGGCGGTCCCGAGCGCGGTGAACCAGGCGAAGACGACCCCGATCGGGTCGGCCCCGGCGAGCAGGAACGCCGTGATCACGGCGGCGACGGCACCGCTGTTGACGAGTGCCGCGACGTAGGGGCTGCCCGCGGACGTGACCACTGACAGCCGCCGCGAGAGTGCGCCTGCGCGGCCGAGCGCGAAGAGGTACCGGGAGAACATGTTGCACAGCCCGAGCAGCATCGCGACGAAGCTGGTGACGACCAGGATCTGCATCGCGAGGCTGAGCCCGTGTCCTGCGGCTCCCTCGGCGAGGGTGAAGATGAAACCGGCGGGGTCGGCGGTGGCTGTTGCGCTGACGTCATCGATCCCGATCGCTCCGCCGATGACCCAGGTCGACAGGCCGTAGAACGCACCGACGAAGGCGATGACCAGGTAGAGGGCGCGCGGAATGGTGCGGTGTGGGTCGCGGGCCTCCTCGGAGAACACGACAGTGGCCTCGAAGGCGGTGAAGCAGAGGAACGCGAACAGCAGCGCCACCCCGAGGCCAGGGCTGAAGAGGTTCTCGGCGGTGAACCCCCTGATGCTGAAGACGCCCCACCCGTGCTGGGCGACGAGCGCGACCACCAGCACCGCGATGACGGCGGTCTCGCCGACGATGAGCAGGCCGAGCAGCCGCACACTGGCGTCGACACCACGGACCGTGAGCAGGGTGACCAGGGCCAGGACCACGAGGATCCACACCAGCGGGGGCAGAGACAGACCGGTCAGGTCGGCGACCAGTGACTGGGTGAAGACACCGAACTGCGACCATAGCCCGACCTGCAGAGTCAGGTAGGTGAGGACCGCCAGCCCGGCTCCGCCGCTGGCCCAGCGGTTGCCCAGGCCCTTGGCGATGTAGGCGACGAATCCCCCGGCGTTGGTGATGTGGCGGCTCATCCGCAGGTAGCCGACCGCGAACAGGGCGATCATCAGGGCCGCGAGCACGTAGACGAGTGGGGTGGCCGGGCCGACTGCGGAGAAGAGCACCCCGCTCGCGCCGACCACCGCGGCCATCGGCGCGGCGGCCGCGACGACGAAGAACGCGATGGCCACCACACCCAGCCTGTTGCTGGCCAGCCTGCCGGCGGCGGGCGGCTCCGACGGCGTCCGCGCCGTAGCGGCGATCGGGTTCGAGCTGGTGCTTCCTGTGGTCATGTCCAACTCCTGGGAGTGTGGTCGTCGTCCGACGGCAGTGCTCGATGTCCCGTACCGGGCTGCACGGCGGCGTGCCGGACACGAGAGCCGATCAGTCGTACCGACCGCTGAGACGGTCGCCGCGCCACGTGCGTGAGTCGTCCGGCCGAAGTCGATGGCCCCCTTCGAAAAAGACTGTACGATACCGTTCACTGATCAAACAAGACGTACACCGTTTCGCGTTTGTTAACGTGACACACTGCGTCCGGGTGTGAGGGGGAGCCGGTGGCCACAGGTGCCGACCGGAGACGTGCACCGATGTCGCTGCGCGAGCGCAACAAGCTGCGGACTCGACGGTCGCTGCTCGACGCGGCGCTGGAGATCTTCACCGAGCAGGGCTTCGGTTCGGCGTCGGTGGAGGCGATCGCGGCCCGGGCCGGCGCGTCGAAGGTGACGGTGTACAGCTACTTCCCGAGCGGCCGCGAGGAGCTGTTCCGCCAGCTCTACGACGAGATCAACACCGAGCTCCTCGACCGCGCCCTCGCCCTGTGGGGATCGAGCGAGGGGCTCGTCGACCGGGTGACCGCTCTCGCCAGGGCACTGCTGGAGATCGGGGCACGCCCACTCGTCGGTCGCTTCTACTCCATCGACGACCCGGCGCTCGAAGTCGCGCTGGATCCGGTGCGAGGACACGCATCAGGAACCTTCCTGCAACTGATCTCCGCCGAGCTCGGCCGCTGTGGCGCCGCCGGCGAGCTCAGCAGCACCGCAGATCCCGACGCCCTCGCCCGTCTCCTGGTCGGTGCGAGTCGGGCAGCACTCACCGAGGTCGCCCGCCGTCCCGAGCGCGCCGATGAGCTGCTGGAGGCGTTCGCCGACCTCGTCCGTGGCCTGCTTGGT
The DNA here is from genome assembly GCA_963727745.1 of uncultured Actinomycetota bacterium. Classification (GTDB taxonomy): domain Bacteria; phylum Actinomycetota; class Actinomycetes; order Mycobacteriales; family Pseudonocardiaceae; genus Pseudonocardia. The sequence continues at coordinate 832,967 of CAVSHL010000011.1, read as the reverse complement.
GACGCCGACAACGCGGATGCCGATGCTTCGCGGTCCGGGACCGGGAGGACGGTGCCCCGACCGGCCGGCCGGCCCAGGACTGCCTCGTGAGCCGCGGCTGGACCCTGGGCCCGCTCTGGCCTGCCACCCTCGGGCTCATCCCGATCGAGCTGGCAGACCTGCGCTAGACAGGCCTTGGCCTTCTGGAGGGCGGCGAGTTCGAACGCCGTCGCGCGTCGGGCGACCCCCTGTTCGGGCAGGCCATTCAGGCCAACCGGTGGGACGTCTGCACCTTCCCGGGATCCCGCACATCCTCTACAGTTCTCCGCTACTCAAATGTTTGATCATCAGTGGATCAACTGATCTACCGCGGCTCGACATCCCCGGGGAGGCCATGAGCACAGCGGTCAACGTTGCCCGCGAGCCGGAGGACGTGCGCTTCGAGGCCTACCGAGAAGCCGTCTCGCGCACGTTCGTACCGCTGCTGGCCGAGCCACGCGACGAGAACACCTTCACCGGATCAGCCACCCGCACCGCGCTCGGGTCGCTCCAGCTGGCCGATGTCACGGCAGGCTCCCATGTGGTGAGACGAACCAGCACGCTCATCCGTCGAGACGATCCGGACTATTACAAGGTCTCCCTGCAGATCGCCGGATCGACCTTGATCAGGCAGGACGGTCGGGAAGCGATGCTGAGCTCGGGTGACCTGGCCCTCTATGACACGACGCGTCCGTACGAGCTCCGGTTCGACGGCCCTTTCCGTATGGCCGTCCTGATGTTCTCGCGTTCTCTGCTGCAGGTGCCCGAGTCGTCGGTGCGGTTGCTGACCGGTCACCGGATCGCGGGCGACAACGGGCTCGGGATGCTGATCGGCCCATTCCTGTCGGGCCTGGTCGCGCGGCTCGACCCCATGGCAGCTCCGACCGCCCATCGCCTGGGTGACGCTGTGCTCGACATGCTCGCCGCCGCCCTCGTCGACGAGCTGGCCACCGGGGCGGGCCCGACGAACGGTCCCCGACAGGCCGTCCTGCTTCAGCAGATTAAGAACTACATCGACACCCAGCTGACCAACCCGGATCTCGTCACGGCCACGGTCGCCGCAGCGCACCACATCTCGCCGCGCTACCTGCGCACGCTGTTCGAACGCGATGGTGACAGCGTCGCGCGGTGGATCAGGAACCGGCGCCTCGAGCGCTGCCGGGTGGATCTGGGCCGTCCGGAACTGTGCGGCAGCCCGGTCAGCGCAGTGGCCCGTCATTGGGGCTTCCCGGACCCCGCGCACTTCTCCCGGCTGTTCAAGTCGACCTACGGACAGCCGCCGCGGGAGTACCGGACCAGCGTTCTGTCCTCGGCAGGCGCGACGCCGCCGAGCAGGGCGTAGCCGGGGCGGCTACGGCCCTCGCCGACGTCGCATGTGCGGGCTCGACCGCCGCGTCTGTGGGCGGCAGTACCGGAAAGGTCAAGCATCGGCCCGCGACGCACAAGAACGCCGCCAGCCGGGCGACCTAATGTTCCACCTCGGCCGTCCAGATTTCGCGCCGGTACTCGGCGCGCGCCGGCTTTCGGATCGCACCGCTGCTGAAGCCATCCATCTCCGGGAGGACGATGATGACCACGCCCGACGTCACCACCGACGCATCGTACGAAGGCCTGCTGGACGGCATCACCGAAGCCGGCGGCCGCGAGATCCTCGATCCCGCGACGGGCGAGGTCGTCGGCCACGCTCCGGTTCGATCCGTCGAGGATCTCGACGCCGCCGTCGCCCGTGCCCGCGCCGCGCAGCCGGGTTGGGCTGCCCGCACCGACCAGGACCGGATCGACCTGCTGCTGCAGGCGGGGGATGCGGTCGAGGCGATGGCCGAGCCGCTCGCCGAGCTGCTGTCCCGGGAGCAAGGCAAACCGCTCAACGGACCCAATGCCCGGTTCGAGGTCGGTGCCTGCGCGGCCTGGCTGCGCGCGACTGCGGCCACCGGGCTGCCGGTTGAGACCGTGGTCGACGACACTGACACGCACGCCGAACTGCACTACCGCCCGATCGGTGTGGTCGGCGCCATCGGTCCGTGGAACTGGCCTATGATGATCACGGTCTGGCAGGTCGCCCCCGCGCTGCGGATGGGCAACACCGTGGTGGTCAAACCCTCGGAGTACACCCCGCTGAGCGTCCTCGCACTGGTCGACGTCCTCAACAGCGTGCTGCCGGGGGACGTGCTCACGGCCGTGGCGGGCGATCGGGCGGTGGGCGCCCGGCTGTCGAGCCACCCCGATGTCGACAAGCTGATGTTCACCGGATCCACGGCCACCGGCCGGGCCGTCATCAGGAGCTCAGCCGACACCGTCAAGCGCCTCACCCTCGAACTGGGCGGCAACGATGCCGGCATCGTCCTGCCCGACGTCGACCCCAACGCGATCGCGGAAGGCCTGTTCTGGGGTGCCTTCATCAATACCGGACAGACGTGCGCGGCCCTCAAGCGCCTCTACGTCCACACCGACGTCTACGACGACGTCTGCACAACGCTGGTCGAGGTCGCGCGCACCATGCCGATGGGTCGTGGATTGGATGAGCACAATGTGCTCGGGCCGCTGCAGAACCGGACGCAGTACGACGTGGTCGCCCGCCTTGTCGACGCCGCACGCAACGCCGGCGCCACCGTGCTGCTCGGCGGCGATCCCGACCCCGACGCACTGGGCCACTTCTACCCGACCACGTTGCTGGCCAACATCGACAACGACAACCCACTGGTGGCGGAGGAACAGTTCGGACCGGCGCTACCGATCATCCGATACGAACACCTCGATGAGGCCGTTGCCATGGCGAACGCGCTGGATGTCGGCTTGGGCGCCTCCGTGTGGAGCAGCGACCGGAGCGCCGCACGCGCCGTCGCCGCCCGGCTCGAAGCAGGCACCGTCTGGATCAACGCACACGGTGGCGTACACCCGATGGTCCCCTTCGGCGGCGTCAAGCAGTCCGGCTACGGGCTCGAGTTCGGGGCAGAGGGCCTGAAAGCCGTTGCCAACCCCCAAGTCATCAACGGCTGAGACCACGACGGACACCGGTGGGAATGACGCCGGATCGTCGACGCGTCGTGTGGCGCTAGCGGCCCGGTGGTCCCGGCAGCGGCGGAGCAACTGGTTCACCGCCGCGGACCTCCGCGGCGCACACCCGCTCGTCGACCTGGTTGAGCAGTCGCGTGCGCTTTTCCTCAGCAGCCGGCCCGCAAACAGATCCTTGCCGGTGAGCGGCGACCAGTCCGAAGTCCGTCGTCGACACCTGGCGAACGCGGACCGCCAGAGTTCGATGCGTGACACGAAATTCCGACTACCAGCGACGAATCAGGCAACTAGCGACCACAACGCTGCAGTTCAGGAGTGGGGCGGGTGGGGTTCGAACCCACGACCTGACGGATTATGAGTCCGCTGCTCTGACCGGCTGAGCTACCGCCCCGAACAGCGACGGACCCTACCGGAGGGTGGTCGGTGGGCATCCGACCTGTTCGGGGCGGCGCGCAGATCAGGAGACGAGCGGGGCCAGGGTCTTGCCGGCGAGCGTGACCACGCCGGGGAGGTGGCCGTTGACGGGCATGTTGAAGATGATGCCGTCGATGCCCGGGTCGAGGACGCGTTCCTTGACCGCGGCCGCGACCTCGTCCGGGCTGCCGACGAACTGTCGCGACAGTGCGGCGCGGAGTTGGGGGGTGTCGACGTCGGTGTCGACGCCGCGCTCGCGCAGGTAGTTGCGCTGGAGTTCGCGGGCCTTGTCGCCGTCCTCGTCGATGATCAGCGAGCCGAGGAAGCTCGTCTCCACGGTGGAGCGGTCGCGGCCGATCTCGGCGCAGCGCGCGGCCAGGGCGTCGAGCTTGCGAGGCAGCTCGGTGGGATCGCAGATGATGTTGATGTGCTGGGCGTGGCGCGCGGCCAGCCCGAACGTCTTCTTCTCGCCGCTGCCGCCGAGCATGATCGGGAGGTCGTCGCGGATCCGCGGCTCGTTCATGGCGTTCTCGGTGCGGTACCACTTCCCGTCGACGGTCGGGCGCTCGCCGCGCAGCATCGGCTCGATGATCGACAGGGCCTCGTCGAGCCGCTCGAAGCGGTCGGTGAAGGTGCCGAACTCGTACCCGAGCTGCTGGTGCTCCAGCTCGAACCAGCCGGCGCCGATGCCGAGGACGGCGCGTCCGCCGCTGATGACGTCGAGCGCGGTGACGGCCTTCGCCAGCAACGTCGGGTTGCGGTAGGTGTTGCCGCTGACCAGCGCGGACAGCTGCACGCGCGAGGTCGCCATGGCCAGCGCCGACAGCGCCGAGTAGCACTCCAGCATCGGCTGGTCGGGGGTGCCGAGGCCGGGCAGCTGGTAGAAGTGATCCATCACGAACACCGCGTCGAAACCGGCGTCCTCGGCCTCGCGGGCCTGCGCGACCACGGTCGGGAAGAGCTGGGCGACGGGCGTTCCGTAGGAGAAGTTGGGGATCTGGTAGCCGAGTCGAATGCTCACGATTCGACGCTATGCCTTCGAGCGCGCTCTAACGCAAGTCGTGACAGCTACCCGCCGAAGTGCTGCTTGAGGCCTTTCAGACCGCCGGCGAAGACACCCTGGCCGAACAGCTCAGACAGCTTCTCCTCGTGCTCTGCGTCGGCGTCGAACTCCGCCCACCACTCGACGAACGCCTGCCCGGTGTCGGTGATCGGGGCGACCCGGATCGTCGCGACGTAGCGCCGCACCGCGAACGGGCTCTCGGCGAACGAGTACGTGTAGCTGCGGCCGACGTCGTCCATGGCGAGCAGGTCCTCCACGACCACGCCGGCCCCGGCGACAGTGAGCCGCCGCACCGCGCCGACCTGCCCCTCCACGCCCTTGTCCAGCGAACTCGACTCGATCGTCGGGATCCAGTCGGCGAGCCCGTCGAACAGCCGCACGACCGCCCACACCTCGTCGGCGGAGGCGGGGATGACGGCGGAGGCGTACGGGCGGGGCATCAGGACTCCAGGGCTCGTTTGAACGCGCGCGTCTGCTCGGTCAGCGCCTTCTCGGTGGGCAGCCGCTCCATCGACGACGCCCCGTAGAAGCCGTGGCAGGCCTTGGTGCGGCGCAGGACGTACGCGGCGTCGTCGGGCATCGCGATGGGGCCGCCGTGGCAGAGCACCAGCACGTCGTCGCGCACCTCCCGCGCCGCTGCGGACCACTCGTCCACGAGCGCGACGCAGTCGTCGAGCGACTTCGCCGTCTCCGCGCCGATCGCGCCACCCGTGGTGAGGCCCATGTGGCAGACGACGATGTCGGCGCCGGCCGCGGCCATCGCCCGAGCGTCGTCGGCGGAGAAGACGTATGGCGTGGTCAGCAGGTCGTGGCGGCGGGCGGCGGCGATCATGTCGACCTCCAGCCCGAAGCCCATCCCCGTCTCCTCGAGGTTGGCGCGGAACACCCCGTCGATCAGGCCGACGGTCGGGAAGTTCTGCACCCCGGAGAAGCCGAGATCTCCCAGCTCGCGGAGGAACCGGTCGGTGAGCAGGAACGGGTCGGTGCCGTTGACGCCGGCCAGCACCGGTGTGCGCTCGACGACGGGCAGCACCTCGGCGGCCATCTCGACGACGATCTCGTTGGCGTTGCCGTAGGCGAGCAGCCCCGCGAGCGAGCCGCGCCCGGCCATCCGGTAGCGCCCGGAGTTGTAGATGACGATGAGGTCGATGCCGCCGGCCTCCTCGCACTTGGCCGACAGCCCGGTGCCGGCGCCGCCGCCGACGATCGGCTCGCCACGACGGGCCATGTCGGCGAATCGCTCGAGCAGTTCCTCGCGACGGAACCTCACTGCGCGAACCTCACTGGGTGACCTCCTGCCACGCTTCCAGCACCGCGTCGGCGAACGCCGGATCGTTGATGTGGTGCGGCACCCGGCGCACCAGCCCCGGGCGGGTGTCCTTCTCGATCGCCGCGAACAGCGCCGCGTCCGCCTCCTGATCATGGAACGCCTGCCCCGGCGCGTCCAGCGCGGACACCCCGCCTTCGGGTAGGAGGAACAGCGCAGGACCGGTCAGTGCGTTGAGCTTGCGGGCCAGGAACTCGCCGATCGCGACGTTCTCGGCGCCGGTGGTGCGCATCAGCGTGACCTGCGGGTTGTGCACGTAGACGAGCCGGCCGGCGAAGCGTTCCGGCACGTCGGCGCCGAAGTTGACCATGTCGAGCGCACCGCAGGACCCGACGTACGGGACACCGGTGCGCGCGATCGCGTCGAGCCGATCCTCCCCCGCGGCCATGACGCCGCCGACGAGGAGATCGGCGATCTCGGTGGTGGTGAGGTCGAGCACGCCGGCGACGAGGCCGTCGTCGACCAGCTTCTCCATCGCCCGGCCACCGGTGCCGGTGGCGTGGAAGACCAGCGGGTCGACGGTGTCGCCGAGCCGCTCGCGCACGGCGGTCACGCAGGCGGTGGTGACCCCGAACATGGTCAGCCCGACCGCCGGCCGGTCCTCGGCGGCCGGCACGGGGTGGGTGAGCATCCCCGCCAACGCGTGCGCGGCGTTGCCCAGCACCTGCCGCGAGATGCGGTTGAGCCCGGCCACGTCGGTGACCGAGTGCAGCATCATGATGTCGGCCGCGCCGACGTACGGCGCGACGTCGCCGGACGCGACGGTCGACACCATCACCTTCGGCAGCCCGACCGGGAGCGCCTGCAGTGCCGGCGTGATCATCGCCGTACCGCCGGAACCACCCAGACCGAGCACGCCGCCCACGTCGTCGCGGGAGGCGAGATAGCGCTCCAGCGCGACGGCCATCGCGGTGACCGCGGTGCCGCGGTCACCGGTCAGGACGGCGGCCACGCCTTCAGGATGGTGGGCGGCGACCTCCCGCCCGCCATCGCCCCTGGTGGAGATGTCGATGATCCGCGTCGCCACCCCGGCCGCATCCAACAACCCGGCCACGTACCTGGTCTCGACGCCCTTGGTGTCCAGCGTGCCGACTACGTAGGCGATCACGGCCCGTTCCTACCGCAGGCCGTCCGGCCGCGCCAGCGCGTCGAGCAGATCCGCGAGCACCGCCTCCTCGTGCACCGCGACGCGGTGATGCCGCATCGCCGCGCCCAGCTCGGGATCCCACGCGGGCTCGACCGGCGGGCCGGTGAGCGGCAGGCCGTCCGCGTCGAGGCCGTCCGCGTACTCGGCAGCTCCCATCCGCCACGGCACGACGGCGACATCGTCGATCAGGCGGTTGGCGATCGCGACGCCCGGCCAGTCGAAGTCGCCGTGGTAACGCAGGTGCGACCCGGCGAGGGCGTGCAGCACGTCGAGCACGACGAGCGCGGGCCGACCACTCGTGCACACCACCGGATACCGGGACCCGTGCCGCTCCGCGACGGCCTCGAGCACCCGTGGGTTCTCGCACACCAGCACCTCCGCGGGTGGCTCGAGCCTGATCCGGCGCAGGTCCCACGCGGTGAGGTGCAGGGGATCGCCCGCGTCGCAGGCCAACCGCAGCCGCGAGGCCGCGCTGCCGGGCCCGCTCGCCCGCATGCCCACGGTCAGGCAGGTGGACGACACCGCGTCGACCCGCACCCCGGCGGACTCCCACAGCTCCCGCCGCCCCGCAGCGGTCGCCGGTGGCGGCTCACCACGCTGCGCGGCGAGCGCGCGGAGCACCAGCGCGGTGATGGTGCGGCCGTCGTCGAGCGCATGCGCGCTCCCGGCGACACCCGCGGCGAGTTCGGTGCGCGCCACCTCCGACGGCAGCCCGGCCAGGACGGCGACGGCGCTGCGGACCGCGGTGGCCGGATCGCGCGCGCGGCTGAGCAGTCCGGCGCGCCGGACACCGTCGAGCCACTCGTCGCGCCAGTCCGCATCCGGCAGCAGCTCCCTGGCCAGGATGAACGGTGCCTCCCGGGTGGCATCGCGGCGGGCACGCTCGGCGGGCCGGTCGTGCACCGGGCCACCGGTGACGGCCTCCAGCACCGCCAGCAGCCCGCCCATCCCCGATCGGGCCGACAGCTGCGCGTCGAGCAGAGCGAGATCGAGCCGGCATCTCTCCCCCACGACGGGCCGGCCGACCAGCCCGGACACCGCGTGCCGCTCGGCCCGATCCAACCCGGTGAGCACGACGGTGCCCACGGCCCGCCGTCCGCGATCCTCGACGCGGCGGCGCAGCACCTGCCACGTGCGAGCCAGCGCCGGGTCGTCGATCCACGTCATGAGCCGACGGCCTGCAACCGATGCCCGTCCCACGTGTGCCGGTACTGGGCGATGCCCCGCTCGGTGGGATCGCGCAGCGCCTCGTAGATCGCCAACGACGGGACGGTGGCGTGATCACCCCAGAGTCGCTCGCTGGTGATGACGAAGTCGAGATCGAGCTGCACCAGCAGGCCGAACAGCAACGGGTGGGTGCGCACGTCGATCTTGGGGAAGGCATCGTCGAGCAGCACGAACCGCGGCGAGTGCGGTGCCGCACCGGCGAGCGAGCTGAAGTGCGCGGCAGCCGCGGCGAACAGCGGGAGGTAGCAGACGACCTTCTGCTCGCCCTGGCTCAGCGGGGACCGGCGGTGCAGGTCGAGCCACGCACCGGGGTTCTCCGGGCGGGTGTAGCGGATGCGGAAGGCGAACCAGCGCCGGTAGTCCAGCGCTCGTGTGAGGTGCTCGGCATAGGAATCCTCCGGGGCGTCCGCGCGGGAGGCCTCGATCAGCCGGTGCAAGGCGTCGCGCAGCGCACGGCGCTCGTCGGGCAGCAGGGCCCCGACGGGCCGCCCGAGCAGCTCGACGGCGCGGCGCGCGTCGGCGGCGACGTCGTCGCGCAACGTCCAGCGCAGGGCCACCGCGATGCCCTGGCTGGTGGTGACCCCGCGCAGCAGGTTGTTCATCTCGGTGACGAGCTCTTCGGACTCCTGGCGGCGCGCGCGGAGCGACTCCCCCAGATCGCCGAGGACGTGCTCCTCGAACAGCCGTCGCTCCCGCTCGGTGAGCAGCTCGGCGTCGCGGGCGACCGCGGCGGCGAGGCGCTGCGCCAGCACGCCGATCGGGTGCTCCCCAGCCTCGTCGCGGCCGATGACGGCGAGCGCGCCGCCGATCTCGGCCACCCGTGGATCGACGTCGCCCGCCGGACCGCTCGCCGCGTCTTGCCATGCGGCGTAGACAGCCGTCTCGGTGCCGCCCTTCGACAGGGGTTCGAGCCCGGCGAGGGTGCGGGCGAAGGCGAGCACCGCGGCCGGCACCGGCTGACCGGGTTCGTGGCCACGGGCTTGGTCGAGCACCTCGACGCCCGCAGGCTCCGGCAGGCCCGACTCGAGCAGGCCGGGGGTGTCGCCGACCCCGGCCAACGCCGTGATCGCCCCCGCGAGCACGGGTTCGTGCTCGGCCAGCCGATCGGTCGCCACCCGCGCTGCCTCCTGGGCGGCGCCGGCGCGACCCAGGAGTTCGTCGAGCACGCGACGCAGGGCGGTCTCGCCCCGACCGAGCTCGTCGGCGCGGGCCTGCGCGATCTCGATGCGCCCGCGCAGCTCCAGCACCGGGGCGCCGATGGTGGCCTCCAGCTCGTCGGCGCGAACCCGGGCGGCAGTGGCCCGCTCGGCGTCGGCGGCGGCGACCTCGGCGGCATCGATCGACTCGTCCCGTTCCACCTCCCACGCGCGGGCGTCCCGGGCCCACCGCTCGATCCGCTCGACGAGCGCAGCGGCACGATCGAGATGCGCCGCGAGTGCACCATCGAGAGCGCGCAGCTCCTCTCGACGGGCGGCCAGCCCTGCCTCCTCGGTGGGGAGGCCGTGGGCGGCGGCGAGCTCGACGAGCGCGGAGCGTTGGGATGCCTCCGCGGAGCGCGCACGGCCGGCGGCCTCCTCGGCCTCGACTGCGCGTTGGTCGGCGAGCCGGGCGACCTGCGCACGCTCGTCCAGCAGCGCCCATGCGGCGAGCAACGCCGCCGGCGACGGCAGCGCGGCCAGCCAGGCCTCGATCGCAGCGGCTGCGGCCCCGGCGGTCGCCTCCGCATCAGCTGCCTGGGCACGGGCGGTGGCGAGCTCCGCGAGGAGGGCGTCGAGCTCGGCGAGGCGGCGGGCACGTTCGGCGGCCCGGGCGGTGGCACCGAGGTACTGCGCGGCGGGTTTGGCGGAGCGGCCGACCAGCGGGCCGAGCTGCCAGCGTCCGTCGGTGGCGACGGCCGCCGCGCCGCTGCCGCCCAGCGCGATCCGGGCGAGCACGGAGGCCACGACGCCGGCGACGACACCGGATTCCGGCGGCGCGTCCGGCCGCAGCACCTCGGCCAGGCTGGGACCGGCGACAGGCGGACCCGCAGGCAGGACGGTGTCGCGCCGCTCGGCGTCGAGCACGGCGCCGTCGGGACGCACCCAGGCATCGAGCAGCCCGGACGCCTCCAGCGCGGCCTCGAGGCCGGCCCGCTCGTCGTCGGACAGGCCCGGTGCCACGTCGACCAGGCGCCAGAGCGGCGCACCCCGCTCGCCGTCGCGCGTGTCCCGGACCCACGCCGGGGCGGGCGGCGCGGGATCGCGCTCGGCGGCCACACGCTCGCGACGCTCCCTCGTCGCCGCCAGCTCGCGCTCCGCGGCGGCGCGGGCGGCGCCCGCGGCCTTCTCCGCCTCGCGGTGGCCGTGCAGCACCGGATCAGCCGCGCTCTTCGCCAGCGCGCCGAGCCCGGACAGGGTCTCGGCGGTGAGCGATTCGGGGACCGGCACGGGGACGGCGCGAAGATCGGACCGCCACCCGTCCAGCGCCGCGGCGAATGCGGTCGCGGCGACATCCGCGCTGGTACGGGCATCGGCGTGGCGACCACGGGACTGCTCGGCCGACTGCTCGGCCTCGGCGGCCGTGCGCTCGGTCTGCTCCCGGACGGTCGTGGCGCGATCGAGGTCACGGCGGGCGGTGTCGACGACCTCGACGGCGGCCCGCAGCTCCCCGAGCACCGGTCGGGCGGCCCGGACGCCCTCGGTGTGGGCGTTGATCGCGGCGCCGGCAGTGTCGGCGTCGGCCACGTCCGCGAGCCGCGGTTCGAGCAGGGCCGCGGGGGCGGGTAGCGACACCCGAGCGCCCACGGCGGCGAGATCGGCGGCCCGCTCTCGTCCCGCGGAGCCGAGCGCGGCGAGCGCCGTCGTCGCGGCGGCGGCATCGGCACGGACCTGCGCGCCGCTGCGCTCGGCCCGGCTACGGGCCTTCACCGCGACCTCCGCCGATCCGGCGGCCGCACGTTCGGTCTCCGCGGCCAGGTCCCGGGCGGCAACCAGTTTCTGCTCGGTGCGCAGCAACGGATCGGCCCGCAGCTCCTCCAGCCGCGCCGCCAGTACGGCCCGCTCACCCGCACACTCGTGCGCTCGCGCGCGGGCCTGCTGCTGGGCTTCGGCGAGGCGTTCGACCTCGGCGGCACAGCGGGTGACGTCGGCGTTGCGCGCGATGCGCTCGCGGTGCTGCTCGCCGACCGAAGCCCCGCGGGCCCGGAGGACCGTGCGGGCGTAACCGGCGTACACGTCGGCGAGTGCGGCCACACCCTCGGCGCTGCGGCGCTGCCGATCGAGCTGCTCACCGAAGGCGGCCAGCTCGTCGAACGTGTCGCCAGCCGCCCGCACGGCATCGTCGTCGAGCGCGGGAAGGGCGTTGCTGAGTTGTTCGGCCAGCCGCGCGGGCTCGATGTCCTCTCCGACCTGCGGCTGGCGCAGCCAGTAGAGCAGGCGCAGCAACTCGTCGTAGCGGACCGGATCGAGCCCGAACAACGTGCGGCCGACGTGCTGCTTGTACGCACGCGGCGAGTCGAAGTAGTGGCCGCCCGCGGCCTCGACCGCGGCCCGGAGGCGCTCGCGGGCCAGCGGGCCGGCGGCGTCCTCGAGGTGCAGGTGCTCGCCGATCCGGCCAGGGACGGTGAAGTACCAGGCCGACGCGGCCCGCGCCGACTGCGACGCCCGGATCCCCACGCCACATGTGAACGACTCGCCCACGCGCTCGAACTCGACCCACAGGTACCCGGCCCGGTTCTGGCCGGAATAGCCGTCGAGCATCAGCCACAGGAGGCTCGTGTGGTGGCGACCCGACGCTGTCATGCGGGCCTTGTCGCCGTCGAGCACGAACGGCAACAGCATCTCCAGCGTCTTCGACTTGCCCGCACCGTTGGAGCCGCGCAGCAGCAGCCGACCGCCCGCGAACTCGAACACCTGCTCGTCGTACTGCCACACGTTGAGGACGCCCGCGCGGGCCAGGCGGAACCGCTCACTCATGATTCCTCGCTCGTGGTCGGATCGGCGATCGACGCACGGGCGACGTAGCGCGCGGCAGCGGCGTGCACCAGCCACGATCCGTCGGGTTCGGCGCGTACCAACCCGGCTCCGATCAGCACAGCGCGCGCCTCCGCGAGCGCGGCGACGTGATCGGCCCGCAGCTCCTTGCGCAGGCCGTCGCCCCACTCTGCGAGGACCGACCCGGCCGTGGCCGCCACCTCGCGCGCGTCGGCCCGCCGCCAGATGCGGGCCGGCGGTTCGGCAGCCCGTGCGGCGTCGCGCAGCCGATGCGCGAGCGCCTCGACCAGCAGCAACGCGAGCTGGCGGCCCGACCCGCCACCGGGGAACTCGACGTCGGTCAGCTCGCCATCGGGATCGATGGCCACGGCACCCTCCGCGCGCAGCTCCACCTCGAGGCCGAGCCGTTCGGCGAACCACTCGCGCTCCCGGTTGCGCCCGCGGCGCCACCACTCGGCCTGCTCCTCGGTGAGCTCGTCGACGGACAGGACCGGGGACTCCACCAGCCGCCGTCGGACCGCGACCCGCGACCCACCTGCGGCCGACGGGAGTGCAGCCGCGTCGAGCAGGTCCGCGGGCGACCTGATCCCGCCGAGCGGAGCCGCGACCAGCAGCGCCAGCCGGTCGCGGCGCACGTCCAGCAGCGATGCCGTGTGCTGCTCGGCCCAATGCTCCAGATCACCGTCGCGCTCGTGCAGGACTCCCAGCTCGACGAGCGCGGTGAAGGCCGCGTGCAACGCCCGCCGGTCGACGATGGCGTCGAGATCGACGTCGAGGCCCGCGTCGACCGCGGCCGAGCGCACCTGCGCCACCAGCTCGTCGACGAGCAGCTGCCCCTTTCCCCGGTTCAGTGCCGCGATCGTGAGGCACAGCAGGGCGTACGCCCGCGGGGTGAACGGCTTGCCGCTGCGACGGAGCAGCGGGCGGGTGGCGTCGCGGCCAAGGCCCGCCTTGTACAGCCGTGCTGCGCCCGGTTCGACGACCAGCCGGTAGCCCATCCCGTCGGCGAACAGCCGCTCCAACTCAGCGCGGTGGCGGCGGACCAGACGCAGATCGTCCGCCGCACCATCGGGGCCGTCCACCAGCAGCGGGCGGCGGAGCAGCGCCCGTGCTGCCCGGCGGCGCTCGGCGGTGACGTGCACGTCCTCGGCCGGAGCCGGCCGCTCGACCCTGCTCACGCGCTCGCCTCGCGAACAGCGACGGCGTCCTCGACCGACAGTGTGAGGTCGACCAGCTCCAGGCGCCCGGCAGGGCTGGCGATCACAGTGCCCGTACCGGGCGTGCGGCGGATGCTGAGGCGCCACTCGCCGGCGCCGACCGCCGCCTCGTCGCGCTCACCCAACGGGCGTCCGCGGCCGACGAGTGCCTGGGCGTAGAGCCCCAGCAACACCTCCCGCGCGTCGTCGGAGAGCCGGACGGTGCCGAGCCGACCCCGGTGGCGGGCGATCTCGGCGAGGGCTGCTGCGCGGTGCTGCTCTGCGCGTTCCCGCTCGGCGATCCGGGCCGCCTTGACATCGGTGTAGTCGTCGCGGCGCCCGGCCCGGCCGCGGATGGTGCGCGCGCCGTGGCGCCGCAGCGCCACCGGCACCTCCGCCGTCGGGCTGCGCCACCAGGACGCAGTCGGAGGCACCGGATCGGCATCGTCGTCGGCGACGAACGCCAGGTGCCGGCACGAGTAGAGCCCGAATGCCGACGCCCACAGCGCGTGCGCCGTGTCGTCGTCGGCCTCGGCGAACCAGCGGGCCAGGGTGAGCAGGTCGCCGTAGCGGCTCTGCTCGCGCCGCCCCGTGGCGATGCGCCGCAGGTTCACCAGCAGCGCACGCATCGCGTCGGTGGCCAGCCGCCGCACCCCGGCGGCGTCCGAGTCGCGGCCCGCACCACCGACGAACCACGCGTGCAGCCCGGCCCAGTCGGAGGGATCGAGCCCTGCCGAGCGACGCGCCACCGCGCCGTCGACGCCGAGCAGCCGTTGGCCCGCGTTCGCCCGACGGCACAGCGCAGGGACGTGCGGCTCGACCGCGGACAGCGCCTCGGCGAGCTGCGGCATGTGCCGGGCGATCTCGTCGACGAACCGTTGCAGGTAGTCGAGCAGGGCGGTCTTGAACGCCTGGAACTCGCCGCGGTCGAGGTCGTAGCGCACCAGGACCTGGGACAGGTAGGTGTAGAAGTCCCTCGTCGAGGACACGAGGCGTTCGAACTGGGCGAACACGGTGCCGATGTCGCGCGCCAGGCCGTCGGGATCGGCGGCGGCGATGGCAGCCTCGTCGAGGCGGCCCAGCTCACGCAGCCCGGCGAGGATGCCCCCGAGCATCTCGGTGGACACCTCGCGCGCAGCCTCGGTGTGGCCGAGCAGCTCCTCGACGAACCGGTGGACGAGCTCCCCGCGCTGCGTGAGCTGGTAGCGGGCCCGGTTCTGCAGGTACTCGCGCAGGCTGCGTGCCTCGGTCTCGCGCGGGCTGCGCGCCAGGTTGCCGTGCTCGACGAGGTAGGACAGGCGATCGTCGACGGTGTCGGCGTCGAGCTCCACGCCCTGCTCGACCAGCCGCGCCGCCACCTCCGACGCGGACTGGTCCGACAGCAGCCCGGCGATCTCGCCGGTGAACGTGCGCATGATCGCTACGTAGGTGGCCGACTCCTCTCCGCCGCCCGCATACCGCAGCGCCGCGAGGCGGACGCGGTCGACGGGCGCGGTCATGGCAGCCACGGTAGCGACGGCGACCGACAGTTCCGGAAGCCGGCCGTCGCCTGCGGCGACCTGACCGAGAGTGGGCGTCAGTCCCACCAGAACCGCCAGGTCCGCCTGCCGACCAGACCGGCCGCGTAGGTGCGCAGCGGCCGCGGATCCTCCCGGTCGACGTCGCAGCAGAAGGCGAAGTGCTCGGCCGCGACCTCCCGCGCATGGTCAGCGGTGCGCGGCGGTGCGGCGACGGACAGCCACACCGTCGACCTGGCGATCCGCACCACCATCGCACCGAACCGCTCCTCCCAGCTGCGCAGGACGGCGCTGAGCTCGGGCAGGTCGCGACCGTAGTTGCCGGGCCCGCTCCAGTCGATCGCGGTGATCACATCGGCCGGCCGGTCCACGGCTACGACGGCCAGATGTCCGACGTGCAACTGATCGGCTCCGGCCGCGCAGCCGAGTGGGTCCTCGACGACGACACCGGCGGGCGCGAGGCCCGGGAAGACGTCACCGAACGGCTCGCGGCAGCCGCAGAGGGGGCAGTTCGGTGGCCAGTGCGCCGCAAGCACGGCGGCCGGGTCTGTGTGGGCGATGGTGGCGATCGCCGCGGAGGGATCGTCGGGCGGCCTGAGTGTCCCGGTGTCGGTGAGCCAGACCGGACAACATCCGGTCGCGCGGGCTTCGAGCAGGAGGGCGCCGTAGGCGGGATGGCGGTCGACCCGCTCCGTGCTGATCCGGATCGGCCCGATCGACGAGAAGGACGGGAGGTGCTCGGTGTGCGTCATGGGCTCTTGGACGGAGCCCGGGCCCGACCGGTTCCCTCACACCACCCATCCGCCGGCCAGCGCCGCCGTGGCGTCGGCGCGTCCCCGGTCGACGAGCGCCTTCGCGTAGCTGTCGCGGAACAGCACGAGGCTGATCAGCTCGTCGCGGCCGGGGCCGGCGCCGATCGCGTCGATCAAGCGGGCGATGACCCAGTACTCGTCCCACGGCCCGGACGGGTGGAACGTGGCGGCGACGAGCGCGGCCAGCGCGCCGTCGCGTGGTGCGACGACCAGGTGCGGGACGACCTTTCGGCCGGGCCGGTGGTTCTTGCGGCGCAGTGCGCGCAGGTCGTCACCGAGCGCGTCCGCGAGGATGGCCCGCACCGACAAGGCGGCAACGGCGGCGAGATCGGGCGGCTCGTCGACGGGTGTCGGCACCTCCGGCTGGTCGACGGAGTGCGCGCTGACCACGACCAGCCGGTCGACCCCGAGGTCGAGCGCGGACCGGAACGGCGCGTTCAGCCGCACGCCGCCGTCGACGTGGTAGCCGGCGCCCGGCCCGTCGACGCGGACGGGCGGGAAGAGGCCGGGGATCGCCGCCGATCCCAGCAGGTGCTGGAGGGTGATCGGGGTGGCGACGATGTCGACGCCGTCGGTCGCGTCCTCGTCGGTCGGTGCCCGGCCCTGCACGAACAGCCGCGAACGGGCGGCGGCCGAGGCGGCCGGACACACGGTGGTCGCGACGGCCAGCGATGTCACGGCGCCGGCCGCGATGTTGGCGGCCACCCGCTCCGGGTGGAACAGCTCCCCGGCGCGTTCCTGCAGCGGCGTGACGTCGAGGATCGACGTGACCGGCGGAACGAACGCGGCGCCGAGCAACCGCGCGACCAGTGCCGCGGCCGGGGCCGGACGCAGCAGCGGGTTGCGGAACACGTCGCCGAATCCCGTCCAGGTGTCGACGATGCGGCTGCCGGCCTCGTCGGCGGGCAGGTCGGCGAACTGCGCCACCAGCGCCGCCGAGATGCCGCCCGAGCTCGTGCCGAGCAGCACCACCGGCCGGCGGCCCTCCGCCTCGAGCGCCGGGAGCAGCACCGACAGCGCCCCCGCCTGGTAGGGGCCGCGGGCCGCGGCCCCGGCGAGCACGAGTCCGACCGTCTCCGCTGCCACGACGTCAGTCTGCCGCAGCGCCGTCCCACATTCCCGGGCCGTGCGACCCGGTCCGCTGAACGGAAACTCGGTGGACCGGATCGGCCGGGCGCCGGACCATGAGTGTCCTCCCATCAACTCCCCGAAAGGGGTGAACCATGTCCATCACGGCTGCCCCGACCGGCGCTGCCACGATGGCCGGATCCCGACCCGCGGCCCGCTCGATCGACCGTCGGCGCGCCGCATTCCGCCTCGCACTGCGCTCCTACCTGCGCGAACTGGCCAGCCACGGGCTGCTCGCGGTGGGCGCGATGACGTTGCCCGCGCTGGGCAACATCTGCCTGTTCTACCTACCGCCGCTGGTTGTGGCGGGCATGGTCACCGACCTGGCCGCCGGTGTGACGACCGGGATGACCTCGGCCGTGCTGCTGTTCCTCGCCGCGATGCTGGGCGGCGAGACGCTGTACCGGCTGGGCATCCACTGCCTCAACCGCGTCGACGCGTACGGCATCGAGTCGCTCTACGTGCAGGGCATGGACGCACTGCTGGCCAAGGACTCGGCGTTCTTCCACGAGAACTTCGCCGGATCGCTGACCAAGCGGGTGCTGAGCTACGCCTCGCGGTTCGAGGGCTTCGTCGACACGCTCGCCTTCAACGTGGCCGCCAAGGTGTTGCCCCTGACCTTCGCGTCGGTCCTGCTCTGGCAGTACGACCCGCTGCTGGTCGCTGTGCTGCTCGGCTCGATCGCGGTCACGGCGGTGCTGGTGACGCCGCTGATCCGGCGGCGGCAGCTGATCGTCGACGCGCGCGAGGAGTCGTCGGCGCGGGTGTCGGGGCACGTGTCCGACACCCTGTCCAACATGGACGCCGTCCGCGCGTACGCGTCGGAGCTGCGCGAGGCCGCGGAGCACCGCCGCCGGGTGGCGGACAACCGCGTGCTCGCGCTGCGCTCGTGGGACTACTCGAACCTGCGCATCGACACGATCGTCGCGCCGTTGGCGGTGCTCGCCAACGTGGCCGGGCTGATGCTCGCGATCGGTGTGGCGACCCGACCCGGCGGTGCCGGCATCGCCGCGGTCGTGGTGGTGTTCGCCTACTTCCTGCAGGCAGCGGGGATCATGTTCGAGTTCAACCAGACCTGGCGCAACCTCGAGCGCACCGCCACGGAGGCGGCGCAGTTCGCCGAGCTGCTGCTCGACGAGCCGAGCGTGGTGGACGCCGCCGAGCCGGAGCCGCTGACGCCGACGAGCTCAGCGGTCCGCTTCGACCGGGTGCGGTTCACCCACGGCGGGGCGCACGCGCCACTGTTCAACGGGCTCGACCTCGTGATCGGCGACGGCGAGCGCGTCGGCCTGGTCGGCCGCTCGGGCGGCGGCAAGACGACGATCGTCCGGCTGCTGCTGCGCCTGATGGACGTGCAGGGCGGCCGGATCCTGATCGGCGGCCAGGACGTGAGCAAGCTGTCGCAGGCCGACCTGCGCAGCCGGATCGCGTACGTGCCGCAGGACCCGGTGATGTTCCACCGCACGCTCGCGGACAACATCGCCTTCGGCCGTCCGGGCGCCACGATGGCCCAGGTGCGGGAGGCGGCAGCCGCGGCGCACGTCCTCGACTTCGTGGACGGGCTGCCCGACGGGTTCGACACGCTCGTCGGCGAACGCGGGGTGAAGCTGTCGGGCGGGCAGCGGCAGCGGGTGGCGATCGCGCGGGCGATCCTGCGCGACGCCGACGTCCTGCTGCTGGACGAGGCGACGAGCGCGCTGGACTCGGAGAGCGAGGCGCACATCCAGGCGGCGCTGCACCAGATGATGCAGGGCCGCACGACGATCGCGGTGGCGCACCGGCTCTCGACGGTGGCCGGCATGGACCGGCTGATCGTGCTGGACCGGGGCCGGATCGTCGAGCAGGGTTCGCACACCGAGCTGCTCGGCGCCGGCGGCCGGTACGCGGACCTGTGGAGTCGGCAGTCCGGCGGCTTCCTGAAGGAATGATCGATCGAGACACGACCGCCCGGTGATCCACGGATCACCGGGCGGTCGGTCTTCTCGGAAGAAGGTCTAGTTGCGCGCAGCGGCGAACCGCTTGCGCGCGTCGTGCGCGGCGCCCTCGGCCTGCTGTGCCAGCTCGTGGCCGACCACACCGGCGCGTTCGGCGATGTCGTGGCCCAGCTTGGCGGCCTGCGTGCTCACCTGGTCGAGCACCCCGGGCGCCTGCTTCTCGATCTGCTTGCGCTTCCTGGCCGCGGCCTTCTCCCACTCGGCGCGCTTCGCCGCAGCCGCCTTCGCCCATTCCGCACGCCGCTTGTCGGCTTGCTTCTCCAGCCGGGCGCGCTTCTTGGTGGCCTTCTTCTGCAGGCCGGCCGCGCGCTTCTCCGCGCGCTTGCGCGCCTTGGCAGCGCGGCGCGCCCAGTCGTCGGAGACCTCGCCGCTGCGGGTGGACAGGTCGGCGCCGACGCGCGAGAGCTCGGCACCCGCTCGGGATGCCCGGTCCGACAGCGCCGCGGCGGCGCCGGAACCCAGCCCGGTCAGCCCGGCGGCGATGCCGGCTGCGCGCTCCCTGGCCTTCGCCGGGTCCGGCGTCGACGAGCCGGAGAACCGCTCGGCGACCGCGGAACCGGCCCCGCCGACCTTCGTCTGCACGTCACCGGCGAACCCGGTGACGCTCTCGCCCACGCCGCCGGCGAGCTGGGCGACCCGGTCGCCGGTGTCGCCGATCGAGGCCACCGCCGACTCGGCGGCGCGGCGGCCTCGCCAGCCCAGCGACGGCTTGCCCGCCGTGTCCGCGCTGGCGATCAGCAGCCCGCCGAGCAGGCTGACGTTCTTGAAGAAGTGGACCTGCTGCTGGCTGCGGACCTGCGGGTCCGTCTCCTCCCAGAAGCGGTGGCCGGCGAGTGTCGTCGGGATCAGCGACGCGGCGAGCGCGGTCGACGCGAGCCGCGGGGCCTTGCCCAGCGCGAGCATCGTGCCGGCCGCGATCTTCACCGCAGCGTCGATCTTGACGAGCGTCTCGTCGCTCGGGCGCTCGTCCACCGGCGCGGCATCGACGGCCTTGTCGACCACGGGCGAGACCGCGTCCAGGAGCGGCCGAGCCGCCTGGACGTGACCTTCCGGGCTGCGCAGCGCGTTGATGCCACCGGAGATGAAGATCGCCGCCAACATGGGTCGGGCAACACGTCGCAAGAGCATGCTGAGTCCGTTCCCCGCCCTGCAGGTCACCAAACCCTTGATCGATCAATGCGACGTGGGATCATGCGATCGTGGCGGGCACAGCAGCGGGTGACAGGACGGCGATCGGGCTGGACGTCGGCGGTACGAAGATCGCCGGCGCGGTGGTCGACGAACGCGGCACGATCCTCAAGGAGCTCACCGAACCGACGCCGGCGGAGTCCGACGCCGAAGCCGTCACCGCGGTGCTGCAGCGGCTGATCGAGCAGCTACGCAAGGAGCACGACGACGTCGTCGCGATCGGGGTGGGTGCGGCCGGCATCGTGCGCTGGCCGGAGGGCGTGATGCTGTGGGCGCCGAACAACGCCTACCGCGACTGGCCGGTGCGCGCGCAGCTGGAGGAGTTCTCCGGCCTGCCCGTCCGTGTCGACAACGACGCCAACGTGGCCGCGCTGGCCGAGGCGCGGCTCGGCGAGCCGTACCCGAACATGGTGCTCGTCACCGTCGGCACGGGCATCGGCGGCGGGCTCGTCTTCGACAACCGCATCTACCGCGGCCCCACCGGCATGGGCGCCGAGCTCGGCCACATCATCCTCAACCCGGACGGCCCGCGGTGCGGCTGCGGCAACCACGGCTGCTTCGAGGCGTACGCGTCGGGCACGGCGCTGGGTCGGATGGCCCGCGAGGCCGCCGAGGACGATCCCGACGGGCTCATCGCGCAGCTCGGGCGCGAGAACGGCGGCGCCGACGGTCACGCCGTGGTGCGGGCCCTGCAGCAGGGCGACGAGACGGCGAAGGTCGTGTTCGGGCGGCTCGGCCGCTGGCTCGGCGTCGGCATCGCGTCGCTGGCCAACATCTTCGAGGTGGACGCGGTGGTGGTGGGCGGCGGTCTGGTCGAGACCGGCGAGCTCTTGCTGGAGCCGGCCCGGATCGCGGCGCGCGAGTACGCCTACGCGCCCACGGCCCGCGGCGTCGCCCCGATCGTGCCGGCGAGCTTCGGCGGAGCGGCCGGGATGATCGGCGCGGCGCTGCTCGCGCTGGACCACACCTGAGGCCGCCCGCACCTCAGTAGGGTGAGAGGCGTGTCACTCGTACTGGGCCCGGTCCTGCGGCACGTCGGCGAGACCACAGCGCAGGTGTGGGTGCAGACGAGCACCGCCGCCACCGTGGCTGTGCTCGACGCGTCGGCGCGCACGTTCGAGGTGGCCGGGCACCACTTCGCCATCGTGCCGGTCACCGGCCTGCCGCCGGACACCCGCACGCCGTACACGGTGGAGATAGACGGCGAGCAGGTGTGGCCGCAGCCGACGAGCCCGTTCCCGCCGAGCGTGATCCCGACGCGCGGACCGGCGACGGCGGGTCGCGCACAGCTGGTCTTCGGCTCGTGCCGCTACGCGAAGGTGGCCGATCCGCGGCTCTCCCGGCAGCTGGGCATCGATGCGCTCGATGCGTTCTCCGCGCGCATGGCGGCCGGCCCGACCGACGAGTGGCCCGAGGCGTTGCTGCTGCTCGGCGACCAGGTCTACGCCGACGAGCTGACTCCGCAGCACCGCAGGCGGATCGCCGCCCGCGGCGATCGCCACCCCGACTGGCCCGACGACGAGATCGTCGGGTTCGACGAGTACGTGGGCCTGTACGCCGACGCCTGGACCGACCCCGAGATCCGCTGGATCATGTCGACGGTCCCCACGGCGATGATCTTCGACGACCACGACGTGCGCGACGACTGGAACACCTCGGCCGCCTGGCGCGACGAGATGCGCGCGACGCCGTGGTGGCGGGCCCGGATCCGCTCGGCGCTGGTGTCGTACTGGGTGTTCCAGCACCTGGGCAACCTCGCCCCCGACGAGCTGGCCGCCGATCCCGACTGGCGGCGGGTGCGCGACCACGAGGGCGACGCGTGGCCGTTGGTGGAGGCGATGGCCGACCGGGCCGATGAGGAGACCGACGGTGCGAAGGGCGTGCGGTTCAGCTTCCGCTGGGACGTGGGCCGCACCCGCATCGTGATGATCGACTCGCGGAACGGGCGGATCCTCGACGACGGGCAGCACCTGATGCTCGGCGACAGCGAGTTCGACTGGATCGAGGAGCAGGTCGGCGCCCCTGGAGACGTCGACCACGTGGTGCTCGGCACGTCGCTGCCGTGGCTGCTGCCTCACGCGATCGGCGAGCTGCAGACCGTCAACGAGATCGCCGCGGGCAAGCCGGGACGGCGTGGCCTGCTCGCCGAGCGGGTCCGCCAGGCCGCCGACCTGGAGCACTGGGCGGCGTTCCGGGAGTCGTTCGACCGGCTCACCGCGCTCATCGCCCGGGCAGCATCCGGCCCGGCGGCGTCGGTGTCGGTGCTCTCCGGCGACGTCCACCACAGCTACGCCGCACGGGCCGAGCTGGCCGGTGCCGGTCCCGGCGCGGCGCCCGTCCACCAGCTCGTGTGCTCGCCGGTGCACAACAAGCTCGACTGGTTCGTGCCGCCCGGCTTCCGCGCAGCGTGGTCACGGGTTGCCACCCGGCTCACCGACAGCTGGGCGAGCCGCGCCGGTGCCCCGCCCAAGCAGGTGACCTGGGAGAAGGTCGCCGGCCCGTTCTTCGGCAACACCATCGCCACCTTGCGCCTGGACGGCCGCAGCGCCGTCGCCGTGTTCGAACAACCCGTCAGCGCGGCCTCGCTCGCCGAACGCTCCCGATTGGAGCTCGCCCCGTGACCGTCACCGACCCGGGCCCGATCGCCGGCAACACCGTGGTGCTGCGGCCGACCACGGCCGACCACGTCCGGCTCTTCCTGGAGATCCTGCGCCACCCGGAGATCTCCACGTGGTGGGGCGGCTACGACCTGGAACGCGTGCGCCGCGAGCTGCTCGGCCCGCACTGCTACGCGATCGAGCTGGCCGGCGAGGTCGCCGGGCTGATCCTCTACCGGGAGGAGACCGATCCCGACCACCGCCACGCCGCCCTGGATCTGGCCCTGCACCCGGACTTCCAGAGCCAGGGCCTGGGCAGCGACGCGTTGCGCGCCCTCGCCCGGTTCCTGTTCGCGAACGGGCACCACCGCGTCACCATCGACCCGGCCGCCACCAACACCCGCGCCGTGCGCAGCTGCCTGCGGGCCGGGTTCCGTCAGGTCGGGGTGATGCGCGCCTACGAGCGCGGGGCCGACGGGAGCTGGCACGACGGCGTGCTCATGGACCTGGTGGTCGACGACCTGCTCTGAGCGGTGCTCACAGCGCGACGGAGCGCCGGCGCAGCGCTGCGTCAACGGTCTCCTCGGCAGTTCGGCCGACGAACGGATCGCTGGGAGTGCCGACCTGGAATGCGATGGCCGGGTCCGGCGACCCGGAACGCCGTTCGGTCGCGCGCAGTCGCATCCGCATCCGCATTCGCATCTGGACGACGTTCACGTCGAAGAGCAGCCGGTAGTAGTCGCAATCCTCGGTGGGCAGCCGGCTCCTGCGGACGAGTTCGACGAGCTCATCCCGGCTGACGTCGGCGACCACCGGATGGGCCGGCCGGGCCGCCTCCCGTGCGAGGTCCTCGACGCTGCGCTCGTAGAAGTCGCCGAAGTCGGACGACCCGTAGTCGTGGCCGGTGGACTCGTTGATCCGGGCGATCGCCTCGGCAGCGTCCGGATGATCGGTCTCGACCAGGTGCTCGATGCGTTCGATCTCGGCGACGAGCTCGGCGACCCGGGCCGGGTCCACGGGCGGTGCCAGCAACTCGGGACGAAGTTCCACGACGACATTCTGACCAGGCCGCGCCCGGCCTACGTCCGCGGCGGGACGGCCAGCGCAGCCAGCCCGCTGACGAGCAGCTCCAGCCCGAAGCGGAAGCGCTCGATCTCGTCGCCGCTCGTGAGGTGGTCGGCGAGCGCCGCGGTGAGCGGGAAGCGGTCGGCGGGAAGACCCGCGAAGTACTGCTGGTAGCGCTGGTAGAAGGCCGGGTCCTTGGCCGCGTCCTCGCGGGTGGCGTCCTCGACGGCCCGGAACGTGACGAAGCCGCCGACCACATCGACCGCCCAGGCCACGGCCTGGTCGGGTACCCCGCCGGCGCGCAACAGCGCCATCGTGAGGTCCGAGAGGCGCATCGAGTTCGGCCCGACGGGGACGTGGCCGATCGCGAACCGGGCGATGTCGCCGTAGCGCAGCATCGTGGCGTGCGAGTCGATCCACAGCTGTGTGAGCTGCTCGCGCCAGCGCGCCGGGTCCGGCTCGGGCAGCGGGATCTCCCCGGCGACCTCGTCGAAGAGCAGCTCGAGCAGCTCGTCCTTGTGGGCGACGTGGGCGTAGAGCGAGGCCGGCCCGGTGTCGAGCTCGGTGGCGATCCGGCGCATCGACAGCGCGTCGAGGCCTTCCTTGCGCACGACCCGTAGCCCGGCCTCGATGATCGCAGCCCGGGAGAGGCCGTGTCGGCGCATCGGCTTGCGGGCCGTCCACCAGGCGGGTTCGGAGGGATCGTGGTCGGTCACCGTGCGAGGGTAACCCAAGACGAACGGCGTTCGCCAGCGAACGGCGTTTGACATGGTCCGTCGATCGGCGTAGAACATCGTTCGTCAACGAACACCGTTCTTCAGGAGCACCGCATGACCAGCACCTCCCCCGCCGTCAGCGCGGCGCCCCCCGACGACACGAGCCCGTACCGCTGGCGCTGGCTCGCCCTGGCCGCCATCCTCGGCGCCGAGGTCATGGACCTGCTCGACGCCACCGTCGTCGGCATCGCCGCCCCTTCGATACGCGCCGACCTCGGCGGCGACGGCGCCACCATCCAGTGGATCGCCGCCGGCTACACCCTCGCCTTCGCCGTCGGGCTGATCACGGGCGGACGCCTCGGCGACCTCTACGGGCGGCGCCGGATGTTCCTGCTCGGCCTCGGCGGGTTCGTCCTCGCCTCCGCACTCTGCGGGTTCGCCGGGTCCCCGGAGATGCTCGTCACCAGCCGCGTCCTACAGGGCCTGTTCGGCGCGCTGCTGATCCCGCAGGGCTTCGGGATCATGAAGTCGATGTTCTCGCCGGAGGACCTGCAGAAGGCCTTCGGCGCGTTCGGACCCGTCATGGGCCTCTCCGCCGTCGCCGGACCGGTCGTGGCCGGTGCGCTGATCGCCTGGAACCCGGCGGGCGCCGACTGGCGCACCGTCTTCCTGATCAACGTGCCGCTCGGGCTCGCCGCGTTCGCGCTGGCCTGGAAGGCGCTGCCGGAGTCGCGCGCCGAGGGCAGTCCGCGGCCGGACCCGCTCGGGTTCCTGCTGGTCAGCGTCGGACTGTCGCTGCTGATCTTCCCGCTCGTCGAGGGCCGCGAGCTCGGCTGGCCCGGTTGGACGATCGCGATGATGGTCGCGTCGGTGCCGGTGCTCGCCGTTTTCGGGCTGCACCAGGTGCGCCGGTCACGGGCCGGACGGGCGCCGCTCGTCGAGCCGGGATTGTTCCGCATCCGCGCCTTTACGGGTGGGCTGGTCACGGGCCTCGGCCTCTTCGGCTCGCTCACCGGGCTCGCCTTCGCGCTCGGCCTGCACCTGCAGCTCACCCTCGGCTTCACCCCGCTACAGGCCGGCCTCACCCAGGCACCGTGGGCGCTGGGCATCGCGGTCGGTGCCGTGCTCGCCGGCGCGTGGCTCGGCCCCAAGCTCGGCCGGACGTGCATCCAGATCGGCGCGGTCATCACCGTCGCCGGCATCGTCGGCACGATCGCCACGCTCGTCGCGTCCGGCACCGAGCTGCACGGCTGGGCGCTCGCCCCGGCCTTGCTCGGCACCGGCGTGGGCATCGGGCTGGCGATGACCCCGTTCTTCGACATCACCCTCGCCGGGATCGAGCTGGACATGGTCGGCTCGGCGTCCGGCGTGCTCAACGCCAACCAGCAGCTCGGCGCGACCGCCGGGATCGCGGTCCTCGGCACCGTGTTCTTCGGACTGCTGGAGTCGGGCGACGCGGCGGGCGCCGTGACCACGGTCCTGTGGATCTCCGCCGGCCTCATGGCGGCCACGGGCGTCCTCGCCTACGTGCTCCCGAAGCGGGCGCGGGAGGAGGGTGCAGCGGCGGCATAGCCCTTCCGGGGTTGGGCGGGTGTGTCAGCAAAGCCACTTTCAGGACCTATTCCGTCCTGAAAGTGGCTTTGCTGACGTTGGCGTGAACCCCGGGAGGACCGCTCAGAAGCCCGTGCGGTCCAGCCAGTGCGCCCAGACCGACGCGTTGCCCACCACGTCCACCCCGTCCTGCGAGCGACGGAGGGTGGCGAGCAGCAGGTTCGCCGCCGGGCCGCGGACGGCGGCGTCGGCCTTGGTGTGCCCGTGTTCCCACTCCAACCCTGCGACCGTGCCGCGCAGCACCCATTCACCCGCGTCGCCGATGTCGGAGTCCGTGGCGTGCAGGTGCAGCGACGCCCCTTCCGGCAGCGGGCTCTCCGGACGCGCGGCGAGCAGGTCGAACCACTCGGAGACGCCGTCGGCAGCGAGCTCCGGCACGATCTCGTACGGGACGCCGACGGCGAGTGCGGCGTCGGCGCGGTGCACGGTCTGCTCGTGCAGGCGGCGCCGGATCCACCAGGCGGCCGGCTTCGGCCCGGTGAAGGTCCAGACCGGGGTATCGCCGCCGACCTCGGCGACGGCGTCGAGGATCGCCTGTGCCCCGCCGTGCACCCACTCCTGCTCGGCGTCGCGGTCGTCGGACTGCTCCCCGCCCGCCACCGTGCGCGGATCGACGGGGCCGTCGGCGCGGGTGCGGATGATGGTGGCGGCCCAGCGGTCGCCGCGGGCGATGTGCGCGGCGAGCTTGCGGATCGTCCATCCCGGACAGGTCGGGATGGGCAGGGCCGGGTCCGCACCGTGCACGAGCTGGGCGAACGCGGCGTTCTCGGACGTGAGCAGTGCGGCGTGGTCCACAGCAGCACGCTAGCGCCGGGTCACGCCTTCACATCGGCCCTACCCCGAATGATTGACGACGCGCCGGATCGGGTAGGAACTCGCCATGCGGCGTGACCCCCGGGAGTGGGCGTTCCCCGATTCGTTGCGTGCTCTGCTGTGGTGGCCACCGATCTCGTTCATGATCGGCATCGTTGCCCCCGACGCGGCGGTGGTCGCCATCATCGTCGCCGGTTTCGTTCTGGCACTGGCTGGAATGCTCGTGCACACGGTGGGCACGCGGCTGCGCCGACAGTCCGCGACCCAGCTCCCCCGGACGGCCGAACCGGCCGAGTTCGACGCTGCAGCCTGACTTCTCCCCCGGTGTGACCTGCCGCAGGATCACTTGCACGTCCGATACTAGGACGTCAAACTAAATGGCATGGCCGAGCTCCACGTGCCCGTGCACCCCGTCCGCTTCGTGACCGCCGCCAGCCTGTTCGACGGCCACGACGCGGCGATCAACATCATGCGGCGCATCCTGCAGCGCCAGGGCGCCGAGGTGATCCACCTCGGCCACAACCGCTCCGTCGACGAGGTGGTGGCCGCCGCCATCCAGGAGGACGTGCAGGGCGTCGCCATCTCGTCCTACCAGGGCGGGCACGTCGAGTACTTCACCTACCTGGTGGAGCTGCTGCGCGAGCGCGGCGCCGGCCACGTCAAGGTGTACGGCGGCGGTGGCGGGGTGATCGTGCCCAAGGAGATCGAGCTGCTGCACTCCCGCGGCGTGGCACGCATCTTCTCCCCCGAGGACGGCCAGAAGCTCGGCCTTCCCGGGATGATCAACCTGATGATCCGCGAGTGCGACGTCGACCTGACGGCGACCGCACCCGGGTCCTTCGACGGGCTCTACACCGGCGAGCAGGCCACGCTGGCCCGCGCGCTCACGCTAGCCGAGGCCGGGAAGCTGCCCGAGGGGTTGAACCTCACCCCGCAGCGCGAGGTGCCCGTGCTGGGCATCACGGGCACCGGCGGCTCCGGCAAGTCCTCGCTCACCGACGAGCTGGTGCGCCGCCTCCGGCTCGACCAGGAGGACAAGCTCCGCATCGCCGTGCTCGCGGTCGACCCGACCCGGCGCAAGGGCGGCGGCGCGCTGCTCGGCGACCGGATCCGCATGAACTCGCTCGGCAACTCGGTGTTCTTCCGCTCGATGGCCACCAGGGGGAACGACGGCAACCTCCCCGAGCGCCTCGGCGACGCCATCGGCGTGCTCAAGGCCGCCGGGTTCGACCTGGTCATCGTCGAGACGCCGGGCATCGGGCAGGGCGACGCCGGCATCGTCCCGTTCGCCGACCACTCGCTGTACGTGATGACGCCGGAGTTCGGCGCCGCGTCACAGCTCGAGAAGATCGACATGCTGGACTTCGCCGACGTCGTGGCGATCAACAAGTTCGAGCGCCGCGGCGCCGAGGACGCCCGGCGCGACGTGAGCCGCCAGCTGGTGCGCAACCGCGACGCGTTCGGGCAGAGCTGGGAGGACATGCCGGTCTTCGGCACCAGCGCCGCCCGCTTCAACGACGACGGCGTCACGGCCCTCTACCAGCACCTGCGCACGCTGCTGCTGGGTGCGGAGACCCAGGGCCGGCTCCCGCACGTCGACACCAAGACCTCCTCCGAGCACGCCTCGGTGATCCCGCCCGACCGCAGCCGCTACCTCTCCGACGTGGCCGACGCAGTCCGCGGCTACCACGAGGCCACCGAGAAGTCCGTCGACGCCGCCCGCACCCGCCAGCACCTGCGCACCGCGCACGAGATCGTGGGCGACGCGGTCACCGAGGCGCTCGAGAAGGCCGAGAAGGCGCTGGCCACCGATGCGGCCGAGCTGCTCGACACGTGGCCGCAGGTCGTCGAGGACTACTCCGGTGACGAGCTGGTGGTGAAGGTCCGCGACAAGGAACTCCGAACGAAGCTCACCCGCGAGACGCTGTCGGGCAGCAAGGTCCGCCGGGTCGCGCTGCCGACCGTCACCGAGGACGCCGACCTACTGCGGTTCCTGCGCAAGGAGAACCTGCCGGGCCGCTTCCCGTTCACCGCGGGGGTGTTCGCGTTCAAGCGGGAGGGCGAGGACCCGGCCCGCATGTTCGCCGGCGAGGGCGACGCGTTCCGCACCAACCGCCGTTTCAAGGTGCTCTCCGACGACTCCGACGCCAAGCGCCTCTCCACGGCGTTCGACTCGGTCACGCTCTACGGCCGCGACCCCGACACCCGTCCCGACGTGTACGGCAAGGTCGGCACGTCCGGCGTGTCGATCGCGTCGCTCGAGGACATGAAGGTGCTCTACGGCGGGTTCGACCTGACCTCGCCGAGCACGTCGGTCTCCATGACGATCAACGGGCCCGCGCCGACGATCCTGGCCTACTACCTCAACACCGCGGTGGACCAGACGATCGACCGCTTCCGTGAGGAGGAGGGCCGCGAGCCCGACGAGGCTGAGCGCGAGGAGCTCGTCGCGTTCACGTTCGCGAACGTGCGCGGCACGGTGCAGGCCGACATCCTCAAGGAGGACCAGGGCCAGAACACCTGCATCTTCTCCACCGAGTTCAGCCTGCGGATGATGGCCGACATCCAGGAGTGGTTCATCCGCCACAAGGTGCGCAACTTCTACTCGGTCTCGATCTCCGGCTACCACATCGCGGAAGCGGGCGCGAACCCGATCAGCCAGCTGGCGTTCACCCTCGCCAACGGCTTCACCTACGTCGAGTCGTACCTGGCGCGCGGCATGGACATCGACGACTTCGCGCCCAACCTGTCGTTCTTCTTCTCCAACGGCATGGACGCCGAGTACTCGGTGATCGGCCGGGTGGCCCGGCGCATCTGGGCCGTCGCGATGCGCGACCGCTACGGCGCCAACGAGCGCTCGCAGAAGCTCAAGTACCACGTGCAGACGTCCGGTCGGTCGCTGCACGCGCAGGAGATGAACTTCAACGACATCCGCACCACCCTGCAGGCACTGTGCGCGCTGTACGACAACGCGAACTCGTTGCACACCAACGCCTACGACGAGGCCGTCACCACACCGACGGAGGAGTCGGTGCGCCGCGCGATGGCCATCCAGCTGATCATCAACCGCGAGTGGGGCCTCTCGATGAACGAGAACCCGCTGCAGGGCTCGTACGTCATCGACGAGCTGACCGATCTCGTCGAGGCGGCGGTGCTGGCCGAGTTCGACCGGATCTCCTCCCGCGGCGGCGTGCTCGGCGCCATGGAGACCGGCTACCAGCGTGGCCGGATCCAGGACGAGTCGATGCTCTACGAGCACCGCAAGCACGAGGGCACGCTGCCGATCATCGGCGTCAACACCTTCGTGAAGCCGGAGTCGGACGCCTCGCCGAAGGAGATCGAGCTCGCCCGCGCCACCGAGGAGGAGAAGCAGAGCCAGCTCGACCGGCTCGCCGACTTCCAGTCGCGGCACTCGACCGAGGCCAAGGACGCCATCCGCCGCCTCCAGGACGTCGCGACCGGCGAGGGCAACGTGTTCGACGAGCTGATGGCCGCCGCGCGCGTCTGCTCGCTCGGCCAGCTCACCGAGGCGTTCTTCGAGGTGGGCGGGCAGTACCGGCGCAACATGTGAGGCGCCCTCTACGCTGCGGGCCATGTCACGGGTCAACGACGTGGGCGGGCAGTCCGGCTTCGGGTCGGTGGCCGTCGAAGCGGACGAGCCACCGTTCCACGCCGACTGGGAGGCGCGGGTCTACGCCCTCAACGTCGCGATGCTGCGGCGGAAGGTCTACAACCTCGACCAGTTCCGCGACGCGATCGAGCGGATGCCGCCCGCGGCGTACCTCGCCGCGTCGTACTACGAGCGGTGGCTGGTGGCCATCGAGACGCTGACGGCCGATGCCTGAGCCGCGGTTCGCGCCCGGTGACCGGGTACGCGCCCGGTCCGTGGATCCGGCGCACCACACCCGGATCCCTCGCTACGCCCGCGGCCAGGTGGGCGAGGTGGTGGAGGTGCAGGGCACCTGGCCGCTCGCGGACGAGCGGGCGCAGGGGATGGCCGAGCCGCGGATCGAGCCGGTCTACACCGTCCGGTTCCCCGCCAGCGAGCTCTGGGGGCCGCCCGGCGGGCACTGGGTGCAGGTGGAGCTGTGGGAGTCGTACCTGGAGGACGTGCAATGAGCGGACACCACTCGACATCGGAGACCGCGGTCCGGGTACGCCGGCTGGAGGAGCGGCTGATCGGCGCGGGGCTGACCGACGACGCCCAGCTCGACGGCATCATCGGGCAGATCCTGTCCGGGTCGCCGGCCAACGGTGCCCGCGTCGTCGCCCGCGCATGGGTCGACCCGGCGTTCCACGAGCGGCTGGTGGCCGACGCGAACTCGGCGCTCGGCGAGCTGGGGCTGTCGATGAGCACCGGACCGCAGACGCAGCGGCTCACCGTCGAGGTCAACACCCCGACGACGCACAACGTGCTCGTCTGCACGCTGTGCTCGTGCTACCCGATCGGGCTGCTCGGGCCCTCGCCGTCCTGGTACAAGAGCGAGGCGTACCGGGCGCGGATCGTGCGGGAGCCGCGCGAGGTGCTCGCCGAGTTCGGGCTGACGCTCCCCGACGACACCGAGATCGTCGTGCATGACACCAGCGCCGAGAGCCGGCACATGGTGCTTCCCATGCGGCCGGCGGGCAGCGCCGCGCTGACCGAGGCCGAGCTGGCCGCGCTGGTCACCCGCGAAGGGTTGATCGGGACGGCGGCGGTGTAGGACGGCAACAGGCCTTCACGCCAGGAACTGCACGACGAGCGGGCTCGCCACCTCGCGGAACTCCTCGAAGTAGGCGTGCCGTGCCCCGTCGATCAGCTCCATGCGTGCGTCGGGGATCCGCTCGGCAATCAGGGGCGCGTTCGCTGCGGGGTTGAAGATGTCGTCGGTGCCGTGCACCACCAGCGTGGGGGCGGAGATCAGGGGTAGGGCGTCCCACGCGTCGTGGTTCGCGCTGGCGGTGAAGTGGCGTTTGCGCGCGTGGACGGGCATGTCCGGGTCCCCGATCGTGGTGTACGGGCCGGGGTGGCCGGCCAGCCACGCCGGGGTGTACATCAGCTCGAGCAACGCCCGGCGGGCAGCAGCAGCGTCCGATTGCGCCAGCGTGCGTCGGACGTGGATATCACGCTCGATCGCGTGCGGCCCGCCTGGCGAGGTGCAGCCCAGTACGAGTCGGCGGAGGCGGTCGGGGTGCCGCGCGGCCAGCCACTGCGCGACCCGCCCACCCATCGACGTGCCGTAGACGTCGACGCGCAGGAGGTCGAGCGCGTCGAGGACGGCGACGGCGTCCTGCGCGAACTCCGGTGTGCTGTAGCCGCCGGTCGGGGCGTCGGATGCGCCGGTGCCGCGGTAGTCGAGCGTCACCACCTGGTGGGTGGTGGCGAAGTCGGCGCGCACCGGGTCCCACCAGTGATGGTTGTTCGCCTGCCCGGCCAGCAGGAGCAGCGGCGGACCCGTCCCGTCGACCTGGAAGGCGATGCGGGCACCGTCGGCGGCGAAAGCGTGCGCCACGACCGGTCCACCTCCGTCGGATGTCCGCGACCTCGTCCGGGGATCAGTTCACCACGACGCCACTGGCACAGCAGTCACTTCTAAGGCTAACCTAATTCCATGCGTACACCGTCCACTCAAGCGCGGCTCCTCGCCGACGAGCTGCTGTTCCCCGCGGCCATCGAGGTCGACCGCACCGGAACCGTTCCCGACAGCCACTGGGACCGGCTGGCCGCCGAGGGCTTCTACGCCCTCGCCGCGCCCACAGGCGCCGGCGGACCCGGCTTGGCGTTCCCCGAGATCCTGACCGTGGTCGAGACGCTGGCCGGGGGCTGCCTCGCCACCACCTTCACCTGGATCCAGCACCACGGGGGGCGCTGGGCCTCGTCGGATCCGCCAACGCAGCCCTCCGCGAGGAGTTGCTGAGCGACGTGCTGGCCGGTCGGGTGCGCGGCGGCGTCGCGGGGGTCGTACCCGACCCGCCCCGCATGACGGCCACGCGCTCCGACGGCGGCTGGCGGCTGTCGGGCAGCGCACCGTTCGTCAGTGGGTGGGGCGTGGTGCACGTGCTGCAGATGTCGGCGGGCGACGTCGAGACCGGTGACATCGTCTCCGCGATCGTGCCGGCGCAGGAGCAGCCCGGCATCACCGTCGAGCGCCTGGAACTGGTCGCCGCCGACGCCACCAGGACGGTCTCCCTGCGCGTGGCGAACCTCTTCGTGCCCGACGACCGGGTGGTCGCTCGAGTGCCGAGGGAGAACTTCCTGGCCGCGCTCACGTTCGGCGGCCGGATCAACGCCGCCGTGCCGACGGGCCTCGTGCGCCGGTGCATCCGGCTGCTCGGCGACGCCCCCGTCGCCAAGCGGTTCCAGGACGATCTCGACGCCGTCGTCGCGCGTCTCGACGCCGCGCTCGCCGACCCGCCGTCGATGCTCCCGGCCCGCGCCGAGCTCTCCGACCTCGCGCTGCGCGCCGCCGCCGCGCTCGTGACGGCCGGTGGCGGGCCCTCCCTGCTGCGCTCGGCGCACGCCCAGCGGCTGGCCAGGGAGGCGCTGTTCACGCTGGTCGCGGCCAGCCGCCCGGAGCTGAAGCAGGCGCTGCTGACCACGCTGGCCGGGCCGTCCGAGCGGTAGCGTCGATCGACCCGGCGCGCTCGCTGCGACGATGCGAGGGTGGTGCGATGACCTGGACCCTGCCCGAGGTGTTCGACACCGACGCCGGACAGGTGCGATGGGCGCGCCTCGGTTCGGGCGCGCCGGTCGTGCTGGTGCACGGCACGCCCTACTCGTCGTTCCTGTGGCGCGAGATCGCGCCCGCGCTGGCCGCCGACCGCACGGTGTACGTGTTCGACCACCTCGGCTACGGATCGTCCGAGCAACGGGAGGGCCAGGACCTGAGCCTGGCGGCCCAGGCTCGCCGCTTCGTCGCGCTGCTCGACCACTGGGGCCTGGACGCGCCGAGCGTCGTGGCCAACGACATCGGCGGCGCGATCGTGCTGCGCGCTCTCCTGCTGGAGCAGGCCGACTACCGCGACCTGACCCTCTTCGACGCGGTGAGCGGCGGCGCGTGGGAGCGCGGGCTGTTCGCGCTGATGCGCGCCCGATCCGAGGTGTTCGAGCAGCTACCCGGATACGCCCACGAAGCGCTCGTCGCCGCCCACCTGCGCAACGCCACGCACGTCGGCTTCCGCCCCGGCGTGCTCGAGGCCTTCGTGCGCCCGTGGCTGGGCCCGGACGGGCAGGCCGCGTACTACCGGCAGTACCGGCAGCTCGCCCAGGCCGACACCGAGCCGTACGAGCACCTGCTCGGCACGATCTCCATCCCGGTGCGGCTGCTGTGGGGGCGCGAGGACGCCATCCTGCCGCCGGAGTACGGCAGCTGGCTGCACGAGCGCATCCCGCACTCCGACCTGCACTGGATCGACGGCGCCGGGCACCTCCTGCAGGAGGACGCGCCGGCCCGCCTGACCGCCCACCTGATCACCAGTGCTCCGTGAGGAAAGGTCGGCACCCTTCTCGGCGGCCCAGCCGCCCGCCGGCGGCGTTGCCGGAAGGCCCGAGTACACCCGGTACGCGCAGCCTCCCGGCGCCTTGCCGGCGAACGCCTGGATCCACCGATAAGGGCACCAACCTTCCCTCACGAAGCACTAGCCACCGAACTGGTTGAGGGCCAGGATGTTGCCCTCGGAGTCGCGCAGGAACGTCGACTTCACCGGGCCGAAGTCCATGATGCGGCCCTGCGGCACGCCGTCGACCCCGGCGAAGCTGCCCGTCCCGAGCGGCAGGAACTCGACGCCGGCGGCGGCGAGGTCGTCGACCAGCTCCTCGATGCCCGTGACCATGAAGCTGACCACGGGGTAGGGCGGCGGCACGCGATCGGGCATCTCGGAGAGCACGATCGTCGTGCCGGCGGCCCCGAACGCCATCGGGTCCTCCGCGGGCCCGGAGAGCAGTTCCAGGCCGAGCACGTCGCGGTAGAAGGCGCGGGCCCGATCACCGTCCTGGGCCGGCAGGATCGGGTTGAGCGGGTGGTCGCCGAGGAGAGCCATGGCTCGACGATATTCGGGCTTCCGGTCAGTTCCTGTCCGCTACCGTCGAGGCCGTGCTGCCGCCCGATCTCTTCCGCGACCAACCCGTGCAGCTCGGTGAGCGGGTCCGCCTGGAGCCGCTCACCGAGGCCGTGCTCGACGACTACCTGGTGATGCTCGCCGATCCCGAGCTCGGCCGGCTCACCGGATCGCAGACGACGCACGAGCCGGCCACGGTGAAGGACTGGCTCGCGAGCCGGGCCGCCCAGGCCGACCGCGTGGACTGGGCGGCGATCCGCATCGCCGACGGGGCCTTCCTCGGCGAGGCCGTGCTGAACTCCTACGACCCGGCGAACGCCTCGTGCAACTTCCGGATCGCGCTGATTCCGGCGCACCTCGGCCGCGGTTACGGCACCGAGATCACGCGGCTCACCCTCGACCACGGGTTCGCGGCCGGCCTGCACCGGATCTCGCTGACCGTGTTCGCGTTCAACCCGCGGGCCAAGCGCGTCTACGAGAAGTGCGGGTTCGTGGTGGAGGGCCGCAGCCGCGACGTGCTGCGTTGGGACGGCGCCTGGCACGACGAGTACGTCATGAGCGTGCTGGCCACCGACCCCGCTGGATCAGCCCGGTGAGCCGATGCCGCAGAGGAACTTGCGGTCCGGCTGGCCCTCCAGGCCGTTGGCGACCATGTTCCAGACGTTGGTGTCGTAGGCCTCGCCGATGTGCCCGACCGGGTCGATCGGGCAGAAGTCCTGCACGTACTGGTTGACCACACCCGGCTCGCGCACGAACGACGTCTCGGTGGGGGTGACGAGCTCGTCGTAGCGCGAGGTGATGATCGTGTAGTCGACGCCGTCCTGGGCGATGGGGCCGTCGTTCAGCGTCACGACAGCCTTGCCGCCGGTGGTGAGCTCGGTGCAGGCCACGCAGCCGAAGGTCTTCAGCACCTGGTCGACGCCGTTCTTGATGCCGAGCAGGTTCGCGAGCTTGATCAGGTTCGCGAACGAGGTGCCGTGGGTGGGCGGTGCGATGGCCACGACGTTGCCGATGTCGTCGGAGATGCCCTGGGTCTTGGTGACGTACAGGGACTGGAAGCCGCCCTCGGAGTGCCCGACGATGTCGATCTTCTCGGCGCCGGTCCACTCCTTGACCTGACGGACGTAGGTGGCGATCTCCTCGGCCGAGGAGGCGATGCTCCGCATGCCGCCGACGAAGGGGAACCCGGGGTACGCGCCGTAGGTCGAGGCGAACGTGCAGTAGCCGCGCGCGGCGAGCCAGCTCTGCAGGACGTTCAGATCCTCGTAGTATGTGGCGCCGAGTCCGTGCAACAGCACCACCGGATTGGGGTGGGCCGATCCCGGCTTGCACGACTGGTCGTTCACGCCGCCGGCGGCCGGCGCCGCGGAGGCCTGGCCCGCCCCGACCGCGAGCCAGACCACCGCGACGATCACGGCTATCACTCGACCCGACCACGAACGCATGCCCGACCCCCGTCATCAGTGACGATACCGGCCGGTATCGAGTCTCCGGCTACTACTGGAACGACTACGAACGCGAAGAGGTACGCCGACTTGCCCGAAGCCACCCGACCGGCACGCACCCGTCCCGCACGATCCGAGACGCGCCGTCGCGTGCTCGACGCGGCGTTCGCCGTGTTCGGGCAGCGCGGCATCGCCGCCTCGTCGATCGCTCAGGTCGCCGAGGCCGCAGGACTGACGAAAGGCGCGGTCTACTCCAACTTCACCAGCAAGGACGACCTCGTGCTCTCCCTCATGGAAGAGCACGCGATGGCCCGGCTCACCGGATCACTCGCCGAGCTCACCGACGCGTCCGACCAGCACTCCGCGCTGCTCAAGGCCGGCATGGTGCTGGCCAACGCGATGCGGGTCGACGCCGCGTGGCACCGGATCCTCGCGGAGTACTTCGCGCTCTCCCACCACGATCCCGCCCGGCGAGAGGGGCTGCGCCAGCGCCGCCGGGAAGCCAGGGACACGGTCGCGCGGGCGATCACGCGCCTGTGCGAGCACACCGGACTGCGCCTGGTCCTGCCGCCCGACGACATGGCGACCGTCCTGTTCGCGCTGAGCAACGGGCTCGCCGTCGAGTCGGGGATCGACCCCGACGTCGTCCCGGAGGACCTGTTCGGAAAGGTGCTAGTCCTGCTGGCCGGCCCGCAGGACTAGCGGGCGCACCCCGATCGCCAGCAACAGTGCACCGACCAGCAGCGCCGCGACGTAACCGGCGACGGCCGGCCACCCCGCCGCCTGGTAGGCGAGCCCGCCGAGCGCGCCGCCGATGCTGCTGCCGGCGTAGTAGCCGAACAGGTACTGGGCGGCCGCGACGGCCGGCACCCCGCCGGGCAGCAGGGCCGCGCGCCGGCCCACCCAGGAGCTGGCCACCGAGTGCGCGCCGAAGAAGCCGACGGTCACCAGCACGACGCCGACGAGCAGCACCGCCAGCACGTCGGGCAGGGTCACCGCTACCCCGCCGACCGCGACCAGCACCGCGCCGCACAGCACGGGCCGGCGGCCGATCCGGTCGCCGAGCCGACCCGCCGCCGAGGACGTCCACGAGCCGGCGAGGTAGCCGAGGAAGGCGAGCCCGGCAATGCCCGCCGGCAGCCCGAAGGGCGCGGCGAGCAGCCGGAACCCGAGGTAGTTGTAGACCGTCACGAACGCGCCCATCAGCAGGAACGCGATGCCGAACAGGCGCAGCAGGGCCGGGTCGGCGAGGTGGCGGCGCAGTGGGCCGCCCAGGTCGCGCAACCGGGTGCGCGGCACGTCGTCGGTCAGCTGCGGGGGCAGCAACAGCCGGAAGGCCAGCGTGCACCCCAGCGAGAGCACACCGACGGCGGCGAGCCCGGCCCGCCACCCGCCGAGATCGGCGACCGCGCCGGCGACGAGCCGCCCCGTGAGACCGCCGACGGTGTTGCCGGCGATCAGCAGCCCGACCGCGCCGCCGAGGTGCCGCGGCGTCACCTCCGCGGTCACGTGCGCCATCGCGAGCGCCGGGATCGCCGCGAGCGTGACGCCCTGCAGCGCCCGCACCAGCACCAGCACGCCGAAGGTCGGGGCCAGCGGAGCCAGCAGGGCGAGCACGGCGGAGACCGTCAACGCCGCGGACATCACGCGGGCCCGACCCCAGCTCTCCGCGATCGCCGACAACGGCACCACCGCCAGCGCCAGCGCGCCCGTCGTGGCGGACAAGGCCAGGCTCGCCATGGCGGGCGTGACCGCGAACTCGGCGGCCAGCGCAGGCAGCAACCCCTGCACGGCGTAGACCAGCGTGAAGATCGCCACGCCGGCGCACCACAAGGCGATGCCGAGCCGGCGGTAGCCCGCCGTGCCGCGCTCGTGTCCCTCGACGATCGTTGCCATCGACAACGACGCTAGGCCGGGTCCGACGATGCGTCCAATGCATGTTCGGATGAGGAATGATGCAGAAATGGATGACGTTGACGTCCTCGCCGCGACCGCACCGCGACTGGCCGCTTCCTCGCCGTCGCGCACGCCGAGCACGTCACGCGCGCGGCGCTCGACGCCGACGTGCCGCAGTCCACGCTCTCCCGCGGCATCGCCCGGTTGGAAGCCGATCTCGGTGTCGAGCTGTTCGTGCGGTCCGGCCGCACGCTGCGGCTCAGCCGCGCCGGCAAGATCCTGCTGCGGCACGCCGAGCGCGCCGCCGCCGAGATCGTCGCCGGCGTGCAGGAGATCCGCGGAGAGGCCGATCCCGTCCGCGGCCGGGTGAGCTTCGGCTTCCTCACCGTGCTCGGCGCCTCCACCGTGCCAGGACTGCTGCGCGAGTTCCGCGCGGCACACCCGCACGCGCGCTGCGACCTGGTTCAGGGCGGGCACGGGATCCTCCTGGACCGGCTGCGCGCGGGCGACGTCGATCTCGCCCTCACGTCCCCGGCACCCGGCGACGTCGGGGTCGACGTCGAACCGCTCAGTGAGGAGCCGCTCTTCCTCGTCGTGCCGGCCGGGCACCCGTTCGCCCGTCGCCGGTCGATCGCGCTGGCCGACGCCGCCGCCGAGCCGTTCGTCGGGTTCCTGCCCGGATTCGGGCTGCGCGGCACCCTCGAGCGGTACGCCCGGCAGGCCGGGTTCCGGCCGCACCTCGCGTTCGAGGGCGGCGAC
This sequence comes from uncultured Actinomycetota bacterium, assembly GCA_963727745.1. Taxonomy (GTDB): domain Bacteria; phylum Actinomycetota; class Actinomycetes; order Mycobacteriales; family Pseudonocardiaceae; genus Pseudonocardia. The sequence continues at coordinate 794,014 of CAVSHL010000011.1, read as the reverse complement.
ATCGAGACGGTGCGCGGGCTCGTCGGCGCCGGGCTCGGTGTGGCGCTGCTGCCGGCGACGACCCACCCGCCGACCGGCGAGACCGTCGAGATCCCGGTACCGGGGGCGGTGCGGCCGATCGCGCTGGTCAGCCTGGCCGGTCGGACCCTCGCACCGCCCGGGCTCGCGTTGCGCGCGATCGTGCGCGAGCGCTATCGCACGGCGTAGCTCAGGTACCGGGCACCGCCCTCGAAGGCGGTGCACTCGAGCGGCCGCAGCGCTTCCACGACGTACCCGTCGGGGAACAGCCGCCGGCCGCGGCCCTGCACCGCAGGGAACACGTAGAGGCGGATCTCGTCGACGAGATCGTCGGCAAGCAGTGCGTGGCAGAGCCGGATGCTGCCCGTCGCGACGATCTCGCCGCCATCAGCGGCCTTCAGGTCGCGGACCCGGTCGCGCCAGTCCGCGCCGAGCACCGTGGAGTTCTTCCAGCCCGGGTCGCCCAGCGTCGAGGAGACGACGTACTTGTCGATGCGGTTCAGCTCGTCGGTGATCCCCGTGGTGTCGTCGGTCTGCAGCGGCCAGTACCCGCGGAAGTCCTCGAACGTCTGCCGCCCGAGCAGGATCGCGTCCGAGCGCGCGCTCAGCGCCGCGTTGTGGGCGGCCCGGTCCGGGGCCTGGTCGGCGGGGTCGAACCAGTTGTCGAGCATCTCGACGGCACCGTCGACCGTGATGTTCTGGGTGATCGCGAGTGTGCGCATGACATGGTGACCAGCCGCCGCCGCTCGGATCATCGCTCTGGAGCCATCAGATCGAAGGACGTCTCGCGGCGCAGGACGAAACCCAACGCCTCGTAGAGCCGGATCGCCGGGGCGTTGTGCGCGCCCGTGTGCAGGAAGGGCACGTCACCGCGGGCCCGGATGCCGGCGGCCACCGCGAGCGTGAGCCGCGCCGCCAGGCCCTGCCCGCGATGGGCCGGATCAGTGCAGACGGCGCTGATCTCGGTCCACCCGGGAGGGTGCATCCGCTCCCCCGCCATCGCCACCAACGCTCCGCCGCGGCGGATGCCGAGGTAGGTGCCGAGCTCGCGGGTGCGCTTCTCGAACGGCCCGGGCTCGGTGCGGCGCACGAGATCGAGCATCTCCGGCACGTCGGCCTCGGTGAGCGGGATCGCCTCGGGATCGGGCGCCCCGGCGACCGCGGAACCGTCCAGTTGCACACCCGGGATCAATGCCGTCACCGACCAGCCGGGCGGCGGCCGATGCTGCGGTCCGGTCAGCACCACGGCGCCCGTGCCTGCGAGCTCCGCCAGCCCGGCCCACGCGGCCGCGTCCGGGTCGGCCGGCAGCGCGGCGAACGGCGAGACGTCGGCGGGATAGCGGGCGGCGGCGCCGCTCCGCTCGGCGAACCCGGCGTGCGGCCCGGTCAGGGACGACCAGGCGGGATTGTCGAGAACGTGATCAGGCACGTTCACAGCAACGACGGCGCCCGCCGGGAATTCCACGCTTTCACGTGATCCCGAGCGTCGCGCACGCCGCGTCGACGGCGACCGCCCGCAGCTCGGCGTCGGGCACGTGCGCGAACACGATGACGCAGTCGGCGAGCCCACCCAGGGCGACCGTGGCCCGGACCTGGTCGGACAGCGCGGCGGTCGGCCCGACCAGCAGGTCCCCGACCCGGGCGCGCCAGGCGAACACGGCGTCCACCAACCCCAGGTCGGAAAGGGTGGTGATCTCGCGGACGGTCAGCTCGAGCAGCTCCCGGTGCTGGAGGTGGAAATCGAAGAAGCCCTCGAGCACCGCGCGCGGGTCCGACTCCGCGACGGTGCCGAGCTCGTCGAGGTAGCCGTCGATGCCGGTCAGCAGCGGCTCGATGATGCTGCGGACGAGCTCTTCCCGTGACGCGAAGTGGTAGTAGAGCGCCGGCTTGGTGATGCCCAGCTCGGCGGCGATCTGCTGGAGGCTCACCTGGGTGACGCCGTGCGTGCGGAACAGCTCGCGCGCCACTTCCTGGATCCGCTGCCGCGTGTCGGTGCGCGCCATCGATGTCACTTACCTTCCGGACAGTAAGCTGCTAGCGTCTGACTTAACGGTAGGTCAGGAGGATCTCATGGACGTGCTCATCTCCGGCGCCAGCGTGGCCGGACCGGTGACGGCGTACTGGCTGCAGCGGCACGGCCATCGGGTCACCGTCGTCGAGAAGGCCCCGTCACCGCGGCGCACCGGCGGCCACGCGGTGGACCTGTTCGCGCCGGCCATGGACATCGTCGAGCGCATGGAACTGCTCGATCAGGTGCTCGCGCACCGCACGGGCACCGAGCGCATCACGATGCTGCGCACGGGCGCCCGGCGGCCGATCACCGTCGACGCGGAACGGCTGCTGGGCGCCATCTCGCGGCGGCACGTCGAGATCATGCGCGACGACCTGAGCGAGCTCCTCTACGACGCGACCGCCGACGACGTCGAGTACGTGTTCGACGACCGGATCACCGCGATCTCCGCCGAGGGCGACGTGACGTTCGACCGCGGCGCGCCCCGCCGGTTCGACATCGTCATCGGCGCCGACGGGCTGCACTCGGGGGTGCGCGGGCTCGTCTTCGGCCCGGAGTCGGAGTTCGCCACCTGGATCGGCGGCTACATCGCCGTCGCGACCGTGCCCAACCACCTCGGGCTGCGCGACGAGATGCGCGTGATGCTCGGACCGCGCCGGATGGTCGGGCTCTACGGCGCAGGCGGAGAGGCCGAGGCCAGGGCGTTCTTCCTCTTCCGGCCGCCAGCAGAGCTGAGCTACCACCACCGCGACGTCGCGCGCCAGAAGCAGTTGTTGCGCGACGAGTTCGGGGCGATGGACGGCGAGGTGCCCAGGCTGCTCGCCGAGACCGACGCGGCCGACGCCTTCTACTTCGACGCGATCACCCAGCTGCGGATGGACTCCTGGACCAGCGGCCGCGTCGCGCTCGTCGGCGACGCCGGGTACTGCCCGGGCCCGGCCGTGGGCGGGAGCACCAGCCTCGCCGTCGTCGGCGCCTACGTGCTGGCCGGCGAGCTCGCCGCGGCCGGCGGCGATCCCGCTGTCGCGTTCCCCGCCTACGAGGCGGCGATGGCCGACTACGTGAGGAGCAGCCGCACGTTCGCGCTGCGGACGGCATCGAGCCTCGTCCCCGGTAGCCGGGCAGCGGCGTGGGCGCTCGTGACGGGCGCCCGCATCGTCACCGCACTGCCGAACGCGCTCGTCAGAGGCGTGATGCGCCGGGCGGGCGGCAGCTTCGGGATGCACGACACGGTGGCCGTCCGCGAGTACCCGGAGCTCACTCTTCCCGCGACGTAGGCTCGGGCGGTGGCAGCCGACGACGAGGGCCGGATCGTGGCCGTGCCGACGCGGGTGCGGCGGGTCGTGTCGATCGTTCCGTCGCTGACCGAGGCCGTCGCGGCCACGGCGCCGGGCCTGCTCGTCGGGGCGACCGACTGGTGCACCCACCCGGCCGACCTGGACGTGCCGCGCATCGGCGGCACCAAGAACCCCGACGTCGACGCCATTATCGACCTGCGCCCCGACGTCGTCGTGGCCAACCAGGAGGAGAACCGCCTCCCCGATCTCGACGCGCTGCGCGCTGCCGGCCTCGCGGTGTGGGTCACCGACATCCGCACCGTCGAGGGCGCGTTCGCCTCGCTCGCGCGCATGCTGGCGGCGTGCCGGCTCGACCGACCCACCTGGCTCGACGACGCCGAGCGGGCCTGGGCGGCGCTGCCCGAGCCCGCGGTGCGCCGCCGCGCGGTGGTGCCGATCTGGCGCAAGCCCTGGATGGCGGTCGGCAGCGACACGTTCACCGGCGCCGTGCTGGCCCGGCTCGGCGTCGACAACGTCCTGGCCGACTCCGCGGAGCGCTATCCGCGGTTCGACCCCGCGGAGCTGCCGCCGCACGACGTCGCCGTCCTCCCCGACGAGCCGTACGAGTTCACCGCCGACGACGGGCCGCAGTACTTCGACGCGCCGTCGCGACTGGTCAGCGGCCGGCTGCTCACCTGGTACGGGCCCAGCCTGCGGGAGGCGGCGGCGGCGCTGCCGACCGCGCTCGCATGACCGTTCTGGTCGTTCTCGACCTGCTGGGCGTGGCGGTGTTCGCCGCCTCCGGCGCCCTGGCCGCCGTGCACGCCAAGCTCGACGTGTTCGGCGTGGTCGTGCTCGCCGCGGTGACCGCGATCGGCGGCGGGGTGGTGCGCGACGTGCTGTTGGGGATCGTGCCGCCGACGTCGCTGCGCCAGTGGATCTACCTCGTGGTGCCGGCCGTGGTGGCGCTGCTGGTGTTCCGCTGGCACCCGGCGGTCGCCCGGTTGCGTCGCGCCGTGCAGCTCGCCGACGCGCTCGGCCTGGCCCTGTTCGTCACGACCGGGACGTCGGTGGCGCTGGCCACGGGCGCCCCGGCCGCGACATCGGCGCTGGTCGGGGTCATCACCGGCGTCGGTGGTGGCGTGTTGCGCGACGTGCTGCTGCGCGAGATCCCGACGGTGTTGCGGCGCGAGGTGTACGCCGTGGCGGCCGCGCTCGGGGCGGTGGTCGTGGTGCTCGGCGACCGACTCGCACTGCCCCCGGTGCCCGTCGCGCTGGCCGCCGCCGCGCTCGTGGCCGTAGTGCGCGTGCTGGCGCTGTGGCGGCACTGGAACGTGCCCGTCCCGCGGTGATCCTCAGGCGGCGGCAGTGATCTTGGCGAGCTCCCGTCCGGCCTCGTCGGCCCGCTGGTGGGCCTCGGCGAGCCGCTGCGCGGCGAGCGGGCGCAGGTCGGCCATCGCGGGGTTGATGTCGGCCAGCGTGAGCTCGGTGTCGACCAGCGTGACGTCGGCGCCCATCACCTCGGCGAAGATCCGCAGCATGTAGGGCGTGGTGTGGTCCCAGCCCTCCCGCGGGGCGCCCGGCCCGTAGCCGCCGCCACGGGCGACGACCAGCGCCAGCGGCCGGCCGGTCAGCGGGGCGGCGCCGGGGCCGAAGCGCGGGTCGACGACCAGCAGGTCGATCCACGACTTCAGGTGCGCGGACACGCCGTAGTTGTAGAGCGGGGCACCGACGACGACGAGGTCGGCGGCGAGCACCTCGTCCGCCACAGCGGCCGCCAGCGCGAGCGCGGCCCGCTGGGTCGGGGTGCGGTCGGCGTCGGGCGTCTGCGACGCGACCACCGCGGTGGCCCATGCGGACGCGGGCAGCGGCTCGGCGGCCAGGTCGCGGCGCACCACCGTGCCGTCAGGGTTCTCGGCCTGCCAGCTGCTCTCCAGGGTGTCGCCGATCGCCCGGGTCACGGATGCGGTGGCGCGGATGCTGCTGTCGATGCGCAGGAGCGTGGACATCTGGGCTTCCAATCAGTCGCGATCTGCTTTCAATCAGATCTTCTGCTTCACAGACGATCGTGTCAACAGAAGTTCATGGTGCGCGCGTAGACTGAGGCGGTGACCACACCGCAGCAGCTCGAGGCCGATCTCGGCTGGGCACTGCTCGCGGTCCTGCGCTCCTACCGCGAGATCTCCGAGGCCCTCCTCGCCGATCTCCCCGGTGGCCCGCGCGGCTATCACGTCCTCGCCACGGCGATGACCGGCGAACCTCCCAGCCAGCTCGCGCTGGCCCGCAAGCTGGGCGTCGACCGCACGGTGATGACCTACCTGCTCGACGACCTCGAGAAGGGCGGTCTCATCGAGCGCCGGCCCGATCCGGCCGACCGGCGGGCCCGCCGGATCACGGTCACCGAAGCAGGCACCGCCGCTCTTTGCGACGTCCAGCGGTCGCTCCGCGCAGCCGAGGAGACGCTGCTAGAGCCGCTGGATCCCTCAGAACGGCCGGCACTGCGACGCATGCTGTACCGGCTCGCCACGCGGGCCGACCCGGAGCACACGGAGACCACGTGCACGGAGGTCTCGCAGTTGACCGGGGACACTCCGGCCTGTTAGTACGGCGAGCTTTCTCCTGCGGCCTGCTAGTGCACGCTCCTGAGCGTCCCGTCTCGTTCGGCTCGAGCGGGGTTGTCGGCCTCAGTGCTCCGTCTCGTTGCGGCGCTACCGTGGCTTTCACTGCATATTATGGTCGGCCTGGCAGCCGTACCCGACTTGCCACTTCCGTTGACGGCCTTCACTTCCGTTTCTTGCGTGGTCAACCGGCCGTGATCCCGTCTTCGAACCCTTGTTCGATGGCGTTTTCCTCGGTAGAATCAGGGCATGTCCCAGGGCCTCCTCACCGTGCAGCTCGCAGAGCTTGTTGCACAACTCGAAGAGGAGAAGAATGCCGTCGCTGCACGGCAGGCCGACGCCATTCTCGCGCTCGGACGGGCCATCGCAGCCGAACAGATCGACTCCGGTGTGGACGATCCGGCGCAGGTGCAGCGGGTGGTCGCCAACCAGGTCGGGCTCGCCTGTCGGGTCTCGGCCCATCAAGGTGGCAAGCGGGTCCGCATCGCGCGGGATCTGCACGCCGGCCACCCCCTGATCCGCGGGATGTTCGCCGCCGGGATGCTCAATGAGCAGAAGATCGCGGTGATCACCGACGCCGGCTCCCACCTCGATCCCGACGAACGTGCTCAGGTCGACGAGCGGCTCGCCCAACAGAGCATCGAAACCTTCGGCGTGCAACGGCTGCACGACCTCGCCAAGAAGATCGCCGCCGAAGTAGCCCCGGAGAAGTTCCAGGCCCGCACCCGCCGAGCCCGATCCGGGCGACGCGTGACCGTGCGGCGCTCCAGCGAACCCGGGATGGCCGATCTGACCGCCCACCTACCTGTCGAACAAGCCGTGGCCTGCTACGCGGCGCTGCGCAAGGCCGTCAACGAGGTGTGGGTCCAGCCCGAACCGGTGCTGCGCGGGCAGGGCCAGATCATGGCCGACACCCTGGTCGAACGCCTGACCGGTCAAGCCACCGCCGAGGACGTGGACATTCAGGTCCACATCATGGTCCCCGTCGAAGCCCTGCTCGACCCCGACAGCCCGCTCCCGGCCGAGATCCCCGGCCACGGCCCCGTCCCGGTCGACCTGCTGGCCACCGGCGAGGGTCGCAAGACCTGGCGACGACTGATCATCCGCGACGGCATCGTCATCGGCGGCGACTCCGTCCAACGCAACTTCACCGGCGTCCTGGCCAACCTGATCAACATGCGGGACGGCGGCCGGTGCACCGCCCCGTACTGCGACGCTCTCATCGGCCACTACGACCACATCATCCGCCGGCGCCACGGCGGCCGCACCGAATTCGACAACGGCCGCGGCCTCTGCATTTTCCACAATCACCTGCGGGAAATCGGCACCACAGCCGGTCGGTAACCATTCAGGTTCCGGCCGCCGGATGTCGTGGTGTGTCGGTGCGTGACCTCGTGGCCTGGGTGTGCTGATCATGGTGGGGTGCCTGGGTCGGAGCTGTCGCGTGAGGAGCTCCTCGCGCTGGTCGAGCGGCAGGCGCAGCTGATCGAGACGCTGACCGCGCGGGTCGCGGTCCAGGACGAGCGGATCGCGGAGTTGGAGCGGCAGTTGGGCCGCAACTCGCGCAACTCCTCCCAGCCGCCCTCAGCCGACGGGCCGGCGGTGCCCAACCGGGCAGCCCGGCGCCGCGGCGGCGGCCGGAAGCCGGGTAAGCAGCCCGGCACCGAGGGCCGGTCGCTGGGCATCGTTGCTAAACCCGACGAGATCGTGGAACACGTCCCGACCTCGTGCGCAGGGTGCGGCGCCGGGCTCGCCGGGGCGCAACCGGAGGGCGGGGAGGGCTCGGAGGACGTGGTGCGTCGTCAGGTCCACGACATCCCGCCGATCACCGCGCGGGTCATCGAGCACCGGTTGCACCGGCTGCGCTGTGCGTGCGGGCACCGCACCCGCGCGGCTGCCCCGGCCGGGGTGGGCGCGCCGGCCACCTATGGGCCGAACCTGCGCGCCCTGGCCGCCTATCTGGTGGTCTACCAGCACGTGCCGGTCGCGCGGGCCGCGCAGCTGATCGCCGACGTGACCGGGGCCCGCCCCTCGACCGGGTGGATCACCTCGGTCCTGGCCCCGACCGCAGCCGCGGTGGCCCCGACCACCACCGCCATCCTGGACCTGCTCCGCGCGGCGCAGGTGCTGCATGTCGATGAGACCTCCAGCAACATCACCGGTATCCGGTGGTGGCTCCACGTCGCGGCCACCCCGTTGTTGACCGCCTATCACCTGCATCGTTCCCGGGGCCGGGTCGCGGTCACCGAGTTCGACGTACTACCGCAGTTCCGCGGGACCGTGGTGCACGACAGCTTGGCCCTCTACGACGCCTACACCCAGGCCCGCCACAGTCTGTGCGGGGCGCACCTGGTTCGGGAGTTGACCGCCGCCGCAGAAGCCCACCCCAACAAGGTGTGGCCTGCCCAGGCGATCCGCGCATTGCAACAGCTCAACAACGCCGCCCACCACGCCCGCGAGCAGGGCTTCCTGCAGATCCCACCCGAGATTGCTGATCCGCTGCACCGCAGCTTCCGCCACGCGGTGATCGTCGGGCTCGCCGAGCACCCCCGACGACCCGGCGCCCGCCAAACGCCGACCCGGAACCTGCTCCAACGCCTCGCCGACCGCTTCGAACAGGTGGTGCTGTTCGCGCGCGACCTGACCGTGCCGTTCACCAACAACCAGGCCGAACGCGACCTGCGCCCGACCAAGACCCAACTCAAGATCAGCGGCTGTCACCGCTCCGCCGACACCGCCCGCGCCTGGCTGGCCATCCGCGGCTACATCTCCACCGTCCGCAAACACGGCCACAACGTCCTGGCCGCTCTCCGCGACGCCATCACAGACAACCCATGGATGCCACCGCTCTCGGCGTGACCTGAATGGTTACGCCGGTCGACCACCCCGGAAACGGAAGCGAAGGCCGTTAACCGCAGTGGCAAGTCGGGTACGGCCGCCAGGTCGACCACAATATTCAGTGAAAAACCCCGGCAGCGCTACAACCGAATCGCGCACATCAACCCGGAAACCCCGCTCGACTACAGCGATGCCGGGGACTCAAAAGCGTGGGCTGCGAGCGCGCAACGGAAAGCTCAGTCAGCCGAGCGCGACCGCCCGCCGTTCGAGGTATCGCCGCTCCGGCAGGCTCGTCGTGCGCCGAGCCGCCTCCCGATACTGCTCGCGGGCACCGGCCGTGTCGCCCGCCATCTCCAGCAGGTGCGCGCGCACGGCCGCCAGTCGATGGTGGCGAGCCACGCGGTCGTCGCCGTCGAGCGGCTCCAGCAGCGCCAGACCTGCACGCGGCCCGTCCACCTGCGCGACGGCGACGGCGCGGTTGAGCGTGACCATCGGGTTGGGCGCCATCTCGTCGAGGAGGCGGTAGAGGATCGCGATCTGCGCCCAGTCGGTGTCGGCGTCGCTCTTGGCCTCGGCGTGCACCGCCGCGATCGCCGCCTGCAGCTGGTACGGGCCCAGCGGTGCGCTCGCCAGCGCGGCGCTGACCAGCTCCACCCCTTCCGCGATCAGCACGCCGTCCCAGCGGGTGCGGTCCTGCTCGGCCAACGGCACCAGCCCGCCGTCGGCGTCGGTGCGGGCGGTGGCCCGCGCCTCGGTCAGCAGCATCAGCGCGAGCAGACCGGCCACCTCCCCGTCCGCGGGCAGGGCGTGGGCGAGGGTGCGAGTCAGGCGGATGGCCTCGGTCGCCAGCTCCGGCCGTTGCAGGTCGTCACCGGAACTGGCCGTGTAGCCCTCGTTGAAGATCAGGTAGAGCACGTGCAGGACGACGGGCAGGCGCTCCAACCGCGCCTCGCCCGCGGGGAGCGCGAAGCCGCCGTCCGCTCCCTTGACCGTCTTCTTCGCCCGGCTGATGCGCTGCGCCATCGTCGCCTCGGGCACGAGGAACGCCGCCGCCACCTCGGCCGTGGTGAGGCCGCCGACCGCGCGCAGCGTGAGCGCCAGCTGCGACGGCGCCGACAGCGCGGGGTGGCAGCACATCAGCAGCAGGGTGAGCGAGTCGTCGGTGGCCGGCTCGACGTCGTCGGGCGCAGGCGCGAGCGGTTCTGCCCCGAACTCCGGGTCGGCGAGCGCCTGCTCGGCCTCCCGGCGGCGGCGCGCGCTCTCGCTGCGCCACTCGTCCGTCAGCCGGCGCGTGGCGACCGTGAGCAGCCACCCGCGCGGGTTGCCCGGCAGCCCGTCGACCGGCCACTGCTGCGACGCCGCCAGCAGCGCCTCCTGCACCGCGTCCTCGCAGTGGTCGAACTGGCCGTACCGGCGCACGAGCACGCCGAGGACCTGCGGCGCGAGCTCGCGCAGCAGATCCCCGACGACTCGATCCGCGCCCACCGTCAGACGTCGGCCCCGGCGCTGAACATCACCGCGCGCACCTCGATGGCCAGGCCCTCGATGCCGGCGTCGGGGATCATCGCGGCCAGCTCCAGGGCCCGCTCCTCGTTCTCGACGTCGATCAGGTAGTAGCCGCCCAGGTACTCCTTCGCCTCCAGGTACGGGCCGTCCGTGACGACCCGCTGCCCGTCGGCCACCCGCACCACCCGGCTGGTGGACGGGTCGGCGAGCGCCTGCGTGACGATCAGCTCGCCCGATGCGCGGACGGCCTCGATGAACTCCCCGTGGCCCTTCCCGATCGCGTCCATCGTCTCGGCCGGCAGCGACCGGATGAACTCGGGGTTGTTGTGCATGATCAGCAGGTACTTCACGTCGATCTCCTCCTGGACGCGGGCCCGGTGGTGGTGCCCGCACCGTCTGGTCGGAGCCGTGGCTCGGTCCTCGACACGCGACGCTAGCGAACCTCCCGGACGCTCCGCCGATCACCCGTCGCCACCACCACCGCCACCACCACCACCGCTGCTGCTGCTCATGTCGCCCGACCGCCGCTTCTCTGCCAGCGCGATCACGACGAGCACGAACACCTGCGCCGGCAGCGGGATGCCCGGCAGCTCGGCGCGCAGGCCGGGATCGCGGAAGCCGCCCTTCCGCACGAACCCGACCTGCTCGCCGCCGACGAGGAGCCGGTGCTCGCCGCCGCCGAGGAACGGGCGGTGGAACTGGTGCTCGCGGCCGTCGACCAGCAACGACCAGCGGCGGCCACCCGGGCGCCGGGCCTCGGCGACCGGTTCGTTCGGAGCAGAGTTCAGCAGGTAGCGGCTGCCCAGGAAGGTCGAGCTGATCACGTACCGCCGCCCGTCGAGCTCGAAGCCGCCCGGCCCGCCCCAACCGCCTTCGCTCCAGGTGGTGACCGGCGCGCCGTCCTGCGCGACCTCCATGCGCTTCTTCCACACACCTGCACTGCGCGCCTCGAGCATCGCCCGCCCCTCCGTCGTATCGGTGCTGCCGCCGCAGTGAAGCAGCAGACCCCGGTCCTCCGTGGGCGTTCGGTGGATCTGCGGGACGGCACCCGCGCGCGATGGGCGAGGATGCACCGATGGAGGGCGAGCAGTTCGGCCGCTACCTGCTGCTCGAGCTGCTCGGCCGCGGCGGCATGGGCGAGGTGTGGCGGGCCCACGACACCGTCGCCGACCGCACGGTCGCGCTGAAGCGGCTGGTCCCGCGCCTCGCCGACGATCCCGCGTTCACCTCCCGGTTCCGCCGCGAGTGCGCCGTCGCCGCCCGGATCTCCGATCCGCACATCGTCGCCATCCTCGACGTCGGCGAGATCGACGGGCGGCTCTACCTGGCCATGCAGTTCGTGGACGGGGCCGATCTGGGCGCGCTGCTCGAACGCGACGGGCCGCTGCCGCCCGAGCGCGCGGTCCACGTCATCGAACAGCTGGCCGCCGCTCTTGACGCCGCCCACCGCGAGGGCCTCGTCCATCGCGACGTCAAGCCGTCGAACGCTCTGGTCACCGCCACCGGCGCGACGTACCTGACCGACTTCGGCATCGCCCGCGCCGACGAGGACACCTCCGTCACCACGGCCGGCACCACCATCGGCACGCTCGCCTACATGGCGCCCGAGCGGTTCGAGGACGCCCCGCTCGACGGCCGCGTCGACATCTACGCGCTGGCCTGCGTGCTGCACGAGGCGCTGACCGCACGAAAGCCGTTCCCCGTGACAGGGCCGGTCGCGCTCATGTCGGCGCACCTGTTCACCCCGCCGCCGCGGCCGTCGATGCTGCGCTCGGGCATCCCCCCGGCCCTCGACGACGTCGTCGCGCGCGGGATGGCCAAGAACCCGGCGCAGCGCCACCCGACCGCCGGTGCGCTCGCCGCCCACGCGCGGGCCTCGCTCACCGGTCCCGCGCCTGCCGGGCCGACCGACGTCCCGTCGAGATCGCGGCGGCCGGTGGTGCTCGTCGCACTGAGCGTCCTGCTCGTCGCGGCGACGGCGACGCTGTTCGTCCTCGCACCATGGCGGGCCACCGGCACCGCTGGTCCCCCGACAGTCACGGCCGAGCCCCCTTCGCCCGCGCCCACCACTGCCGCCGCGGCGCCCGTCCGGATCGCCCTCCGCCAGCCGACGAGCCTCGTCGCCGCGCCCGACGGTGCACTGGCCTACGCCATCGACGAGACCGGCGTGACCCGCGTCGATCCCGCGCACCGCGACGGCCACACCGTTCGCCACCGTGCCCGGCTACTCCGGCGCCATCACCCCGGACGGCTCCCGCCTGCTCGTACTCACCCAGGACGGGTCGCTCACGGTGCTCGCCACCGCTGACGCCGCCGTGCTCGGCGCGGCGGACGTCGGCTCGTCGACGAGCGGGCTGAGCGTGTCCGCCGACGGGCGCACCGCCTACGTCGCGACGCTGTCGACCGTCGCCGTCGTCGACATCGCCACGGTGGCCGTGACCCGGCGCATCGACGTCGGGAACGCCCCGACCGGCACCGCTCCCACCGGCGGACCGCTCTACGTGTCGTGGGTGGAGCTGCAGCACGGCGGCGGGCAGCTGCTGGTCACCGATCCGGCGATGACCACCGTGGCCACCCGCATCCCGGTCGGCGAGTACCCCCTCGGCGTGTCCGTGGCCGGCCCGCGGGTACTGGTGCGCGACAAGGCCACGGTCTGGGTGGTGGATCCCGCCACCCGCGCCGTCGTCGCGGTGGCCGGCTCCCCGGCCCCGCTCGCGCTGGCCGTGAGCCCGGACGGCTCCCGCGCGTACGCGCTCTCCACCGGATCGCTCGCCGTGATCGACCCCGCGACCGCGGCGGTCGTCGAGACCCGACCGGCCCCCGGTGCGCGCGCCTCCGCCGCGCCCGGCGGGCCCGGTGCACTCGCTGTGACCGGGTCCGCCGTGCTCGTCGGGACCGACGGGGGCGTGCTCGTCCTCCCCCGCTGACCCCTACGGAACGGCGGCCTGGTCGACGGCGGCGTTGCGGGGGTCACCCGGCGGGTAGAGCGGCGTGCCGTCGCGGTAGCGGTAGTAGGGCACGTCCAGTGGAGGCAGCGGCTCGTTGCCGAGGATCAGGTCGGCCGCCTTCTCGGCCAGCATCATCACCGGGGCGTAGATGTTGCCGTTGGTCACGTACGGCATCACCGAGGCGTCGACGACCCGCAGGCCCTCCACGCCGTGCACCCGCATGGTCAGCGGATCGACCACGCTCATGTCGTCGGTGCCCATCTTCGCCGTGCAGGACGGGTGCAGCGCCGTCTCGGCATCGCGCGCCACCCAGTCGAGGATCTCCTGGTCGGTCTCGACGCTCGGCCCCGGCGAGATCTCACCGGCGCTGAAGGCGGCGAACGCCGGCTGGTTCAGGATCTTCCGCGCCGCGCGGATCATCTCGATCCACTCCCGCCGGTCGTTCTCGGTCGAGAGGTAGTTGAAGCGCAGCGCCGGATGCTTCTTCGGATCCTTCGAGGTGATCTTGAGTGTGCCGCGCACGTCGGAGTACATCGGCCCGATGTGCACCTGGTAGCCGTGCTCGGCCGCCGGCTGGCTGCCGTCGTATCGGATGGCGATCGGCAGGAAGTGGAACATCTGGTTGGGGTAGTCGACCCGGTCGTTGCTCCGGATGAACCCGCCCGCCTCGAAGTGGTTGGAGGCGCCGACTCCGCTGCGCAGGAACAGCCACTCCGCCCCGATGCGCGGCTTGTGCCGGTTCTTGAGCCAAGGGGCGATGGAGACCGGCTGCTTGCTCTCGTGCTGCAGGTAGACCTCGAGGTGGTCCTGCAGGTTCTCGCCCACCCCGGGGAGGTTCGTGACGACGTCGATGCCGAGCTGTTCGAGCTCGCGCGCGTTCCCGATCCCGGCCAGCTGCAAGAGCTGCGGCGAGTTGATCGCTCCGCCGCAGAGGATGACCTCGTCCGCCTCGACGCTGCGCTTGAGCCGCCCACCGCGCACGTAGTCGACACCCACCACGCGGTTGCCCTGGGTGCGCAGACCGGTGACGAACGACAGCGTGTGCACGGTGAGGTTCTTGCGGCTCATCACCGGGTGCAGGTAGGCGCGCGCCGCGCTCCAGCGCCGACCCCGCTTGACGTTGCGGTCGAACTTGGCGAACCCCTCCTGGCGGTAGCCGTTCACGTCGTCGGTGAGCGGGTGGCCGGCCTGCTGAACGGCCTCGAAGAACGCGCCGAACAACGGGCTGGTAGCCGGTCCGCGCTCCAGGTGCAGCGGGCCGGACCCGCCCCGCCACTGGTCGGCGCCCGCCGTGCAGGTCTCCATGCGCTTGAAGTAGGGCAGGCAGTGCGCGTAGTCCCAGGTCTTCATGCCGTCGTCGCCGGCCCAGCGCTGGTAGTCCAGCGGGTTGCCGCGCTGGAAGATCATCCCGTTGATGCTGCTGGAGCCGCCGAGCACCTTGCCGCGCGCGTGGTAGACGCGCCGGCCGCCCATGTGGGGCTCCGGCTCGGACTCGTACTTCCAGTCGTAGAGCGGGTTGCCGATGGGGTACGGCAGCGCCGCCGGCATGTGGATGAACGGGTCCATCCGCCAGTCGCTGCGGCCGGCCTCGAGCACCAGCACCCGGTTCGACGGGTCGGCGGACAGCCGGTTGCCGAGTGCGCAACCCGCCGATCCCCCGCCGACGATGACGAAGTCGTACTTCTCGCTCGTGCTCGACATCAGGGCGCTTCCTCCAGATCGAGGTTCTTGGCCATGTGCTCGGGCAGAGTGCCGAGCTGGTGGCGGCCCTTGACGAGGAACCACAGCAGACCAGCACCGGCGACGATGCCGATGAAGATGAACGCGATCCAGCTCAGCACGCCCTCGCCGTAGACCTCGGAGCGCGGCCAGGCCAGGTTGATCGCCATCGCCGCGCCCCACACCACCGCGAGGATGTTCACCGGGAGCCCCCAGCGGCCGAGCGTGAAGTAGCCCGACCTCGCCGAGTCGTCGTCCGGCCATTCCCCACGCAACCGCTTGCGCAGCAACGGCACCGTGACCAGCAGATACGCGAGGTAGATCATGATGATCGCGACGCTGGTGACGGCGGTGAACACCTCAGGCACGCCGACGTTGGCCACCAGGATGATGATCGCGAGGACGCCGATCAGCACGGCCGGGATGACCGGGGTCTTGCGGACCGGGTCGATGCGGGCCAGCGTGGCGCCGGCGGGCAGCGCGTTGTCGCGGGCCATGGCGAACATCAGCCGGATCGCGGCGGTGTGCACGGCCAGCGCGCAGACGGTGATGGCGATCGTGATCGAGATCAGGAAGATCGTGCCGACTGCGCCACCGAACACCGTCAGCAGCACCTTCTGACCGCCGCCTGCCTTCGTGCCGAGGTCGGGGTCATTCAGGTCGGGAGCGGCCAGGATGATCAGCAGCAGGATCAGCCCGCCGATCACGAAGGACGCGATCACGGCACGCAGGATGGCCGTCGGGGCGGTGCGCCGCGGGTCGACCGTCTCCTCTCCCAGCGAGCTGGCCGTGTCGAACCCGTACATGACGTAGGCCGAGGCGAGCGCGGCGATGAGGAAGACTCCGAAGTAGCCCATCGACGTGCCCTCGCCTATACCGTTCGTCTCGAACAGCACCGTCGGCGGGTTCACGATGTTGAACGCCAGCGCGATGATGATCGCCACGGCGGCGATCAGCTCGATGAACACGCCCGCGCTGTTGATCTGTGCCATCAGCCGGACGCCGATGGCGTTGATGATCGTGGTGAACACGATCAGGATCGCCCCGAGGATCACCCCGTTGACCGCGGCGTCCGCGTCCACGGCGGCGGAGCCCACGAACTGGAAGCCGGACCAGATCAACGGCAGCACCAGCTGCCAGGCCAGCACCACCGCGGAGATCGTCACGATCGAGGCGGTGAGCATCATCCACCCGGCCATCCAGCCGGTGGCAGGGCTACCCAGCCGCTTCGCCCAGTTGTAGACCGATCCGGCCACCGGATAGCGCCCGGCCAGTTCGGCGAACGACAGCGCCACCATGAGCTGTCCGGCGAAGACGAGCGGCCACGACCACCAGTACGCCGCCCCGCCCGTCCCGAACCCGAAGTAGAACAACTGGAACGTGCCGGTCAGGATCGAGATGTAGCTGATCCCGGCGGCGAAGCTGGCGAACTTGCCGATGCTGCGGTCGAGCGACTGGCTGTAGCCGAACTCGGCTAGATCGGCGCTGTCATTGCTGGCAGCCTTCCGGTTCGGGTCTGCGGTCATCGATGGCTCCCCTTCACGCGGTGAACCAGCCCGCCGGCGCGGGCGCGGTGTTGTGCCAGACGTGCTTGTGCTCCTGGTACTCGGCCAGTCCGGTCGGTCCCAGTTCCCGCCCGTTCCCGGAGCGGCCCATGCCGCCCCATTCCGCTCCGGGTACGTACGGGTGGTAATCGTTGATCCATACGGTGCCGTGCCGCAACGCGGAGGACACCCGGTGCGCACGGGCCATGTCGCCCGTCCACACCGCCCCGGCCAACCCGTAGTGGGTGTCGTTGGCCAGCGCGATCGCTTCCTCCTCCGTCGTGAACCGTTCGACGGTGAGGATGGGGCCGAACGTCTCCTCCCGGATGACGCGCATCTCGCGCGTCACGTCCGCGAAGAGCGTGGGCCGGTAGAAGTACCCGTCCTTGAGCGCCGGGTCGTCGGGCCGCTGCCCGCCGGTGACCAGCCGCGCGCCTTCTGCCTGCGCCGATGCGACGTAGTCCTCGATCTTGGCCAGCTGCGCGGCCGACACCAGCGGCCCGCACTCGCTGTCGGGGTCGAGCCCGTCACCGAGCCGGATCCGCTCGGCGCGGGCGGCGATCGCGGCGACGAGGTCGTCGTGCAGGGAGTCCTCGACGATCAGCCGGGCGCCGGCCGAGCACACTTGGCCGGAATGCAGGAACGCCGCGGTGATCGCCCAGTCGGCGGCCAGGTCGACGGGGGTGTCGGCGAACACGACGTTGGGGTTCTTGCCGCCGAGCTCGACCGCCACGCGCTTCACGGTGGCCGCGGACGCCCGGATGATCGCCTGGCCGGTGGCCAGGCCGCCGGTGAAGCTGACCATGTCGACGTCGTCGTGCTGGGTGAGCGGGGCGCCGACCGACGGCCCGTCGCCGAGGAGGAAGTTGACCACGCCCGCCGGGACGCCGGCCTCCTTCAGCAGCCGCACCAGCATGATCGACGTCAGCGGCGTGACCTCGCTGGGCTTGATCACGCAGGTGTTGCCCGCCGCCAGGCAGGGCGCGACCTTCCACGACAGCTGCAGCAGCGGGTAGTTCCACGGCGTGATCAGCACGCAGACGCCGACCGGTTCATGAACCACCCGCGACACGACGTGCGCCATGCCCACGTCGACGATCCGGCCGGAGTCCTTGTCCGCGAGATCGGCGTAGTACCGGAAGACCGCCGTGACGTCATCGACGTCGATGCGGCTCTCCTTGAGCGTCTTGCCGGTGTCGAGCGTCTCGACGCGCGCGATCTCCTCCTTGTCGCGCACGAGCAGGTCGGCCACCCGGCGCAGCAGGGCCGCGCGCTCGGCCACCGGGGTGCCGGGCCACGGGCCTGTGTCGAACGCCGACCGGGCCGCCGCGACCGCGCGCACCACCTCGTCGGGACCGGCCTGGTCGATCGTCGTGACGATCGAACCGTCGGACGGGTTGGGTACGTCCACGGTGCCGCCGGACCCGCTCGTCCAGGCGCCGTCGATGAACAGGGTGGGCCGCTGCGGGGGTCCGTCGCTGGGCATGTGCAGATCGTCCTCACCGGACGGCCCGCGTCAAGCGTTCCACCCGGCTGTGCCACCGAATGCCGCGTAAGGTTGCGCTATGGGCAACACCGCTGTGCGCGACGGGGGTCGTGACGGGGGCGTGCAGTCGGTGGACCGCGCCATCACCGTGCTGGAGATCCTCGCGCGCAAGGGTGAAGCCGGGGTCAGCGAGGTCGCCGCCGAGATCGACGTCCACAAGTCCACCGCCTTCCGCCTCCTCGGCGCGCTGGAGACGCGGGGGCTCGTCGAGCAGTCCGCCGACCGCGGCAAGTACCGCCTCGGGTTCGGGCTCATCCCGCTCGCCGGCGCGGTGACGGACAACCTCGACGTCACCCGACAGGGCCGCCGGGTCTGCGCCGAGCTCGCCACCGAGCTCGGTGAGACCGTCAACGTCGCGGTGCTGCAGGAGCACTGGGCCGTCAACGTCGACCAGGCCCGCGGGCCCTCGACCGTCGCCACGCACAACTGGATCGGCAAGCTCACGCCGCTGCACTGCACGTCCAGCGGGAAGGTGCTGCTAGCCGCCGTCAGCCCGGCGCGGCGCACCGTGCTGCTCGACGCCTCCGGCATGCTCCGCTTCACCGAGCGCACCGTCGTCGACCGCGACCGGCTCGACTCCGAGCTCGTGCATGCCGGGCAACGCGGGTACGCCGTCGCCGTCGAGGAGTACGAGGTCGGCCTCAACGCCGTCGCAGCGCCGGTCTTCGACCGCTCCGGCGAGGTCGTGGCCGCCGTCTCGGTCTCCGGCCCGTCGTACCGCTTGGGCGAGTCCCGCCTCGAGACGCTGGTCGCGCCGCTGCTGGCCGGCACACAGGAGATCAGCAGGCGGATGGGCTGGTACACCGCCTGAGCGCCGAAGGCGCCAGACGACACGGTCGGAGAGGCGATCCGCGGGCCACGATCCCGCGACGATCTCCGTTCCGAGTGGCGCGCGCCACTCTTCCGGGCGACGATCCGATTGGCCGGGCTTGACCGATATGCCCCGGCCATCCCGGAATCGAGGAGATCGCTCATGCCCCGTCCACGATGGCCACGGCTGAGTCGTGGGCCGGCCGTACTCCTGGTCGCAGCCCTGCTGGGCGCGCTGGCCGGGTGCGGGTCCGGCCCGGTCGGCCCGCCGGTGCTGACCTGGTACATCAACCCCGACTCCGGCGGCCAGAAGGAGATCGCGGCCCGGTGCACGGCCGCGGCGGCCGGGCAGTACTCGATCGCGATCTCGGTGCTGCCCCGGGAGGCGTCCGAGCAGCGGCAACAGCTCGTGCGACGGCTGGCCGCGGGCGACTCCTCGATCGACATCATGAGCCTCGACCCGCCCTACATCCCCGAGTTCGCGCAGGCCGGCTTCCTGGCCCCGGTGCCGGAGGACGCCGCGAAGCGGCTGACCGAGGGCGTGACGCGCAGCGCGATCGAGGGCGCGACGTGGAACGGGCGGCTCGTGAGCGTGCCGTTCTGGGCCAACACGCAGCTGCTCTGGTACAAGAAGTCCGTCGCCGCCGCGGCCGGGCTGGACATGAGCAAGCCGGTCACGTGGGATCAGCTGGTCGCGGCCGCGAAGGCGCAGAAGACCCAGATCGCCGCGCAGGGCCGCCGGGCCGAGTCCCTCGTCGTCTGGTTCAACGCCCTGATCGAGTCCGCAGGCGGCTCGGTGATCACGCAGACCGCCGACAAACCGCAGGACATCAAGCTGGGCCTCGACTCCC
Organism: uncultured Actinomycetota bacterium; assembly: GCA_963727745.1. Lineage (GTDB taxonomy): Bacteria > Actinomycetota > Actinomycetes > Mycobacteriales > Pseudonocardiaceae > Pseudonocardia. The sequence continues at coordinate 774,328 of CAVSHL010000011.1, read as the reverse complement.
CCGAGTCGACCCGTGCGGCCGAGGTGATGCGCGAGGTGGCCGACAGCGGTGCCGTCGGGCCGGCCTTCACCACCGCCGGCGAGGACGAGAGCGTCGCGTCCTTCGAGGCCGGCGACGCCGGCTTCATGGTCAACTGGCCGTTCGTGTGGGGCCGGGCGAAGAGCGGCGTCGAGGGCGGCACGCTCGACCGCGCCGTGGTCGACGACTACGGCGCGGCGCTGTTCCCGCAGGTCGACGCCGGCAAACCGAGCGCACCGCCCTACGGCGGCATCAACCTCGGCGTCAGCTCGGCCAGCAACCACCCGGACCTGGCCTACCGGGCCACCGAGTGCATCACCTCCACCGAGAACCAGAAGTACTACTTCGTCTCCAACGGCAACCCCGCGTCCCGGCTCTCGGTGTTCACCGACCCGGAGGTGATCGCCGAGTTCCCGATGGCACCGGTGATCGCGCAGTCGCTGCAGCAGGCCAAGCCGCGCCCGCAGACCGCGTACTACAGCGAGGTCTCCGGCAGCCTCCAACGCATCTACCACCCGCCCACGAACGTCGGCCCCGGCACGGGACCCGCCGCAGCCGAGCTGATCCGTGCCGTCCTCGCCGGGGAGGAGCTCCTGTGACGACCACCGCCCCACCCCCGACGACGGCCGCGGCTCCGTCGCGCAAGCCGCAGGTGAGCGACCGGGTCCGCGCCGAGAAGCGGCTCGGCTGGATGCTCGCCGGCCCGGCGTTCGCGGTGATGCTGCTGGTCACCGCGTACCCGATCGTCCAGGCCGTCTGGGACTCGCTGTTCTCCTACCGCCTCACCGACCCGGGCAACCGCACGTTCGTCGGGCTGAACAACTACTGGGTCGTACTGACCGACGCGCTGTGGTGGCAGTCCTTCGGGGTCACCGCGCTGATCACCGTCATCACGGTCGCCGTGGAGCTCGTGCTTGGCTTCGCGCTGGCGCTCGTGATGCTCAAGGCGCTGAACTGGCTGCGGCCCGTGCTGCGGGCGGTGATCCTGCTGCCGTACGCGATCATCACGGTGGTGTCGGCGTTCGCCTGGCAGTTCGCGTTCGACCTGACCTCCGGGTTCGTGAACACCTGGTTCGACTGGATCCCCGGCATCTCGGCCGACACCGACTGGTTCGGCGGCACCGGCACGTCGCTGCTGGTGATCTGCCTGGCCGAGATCTGGAAGACCACGCCGTTCATCTCGCTGCTGCTGCTGGCCGGCCTCGCGCAGGTGCCCGACGTGCTGCAGGAAGCCGCGCAGGTCGACGGCGCCACCTGGTGGCAGCGCATGTGGAAGGTGACCATCCCGAACATGAAGGCCGCGATCATGGTGGCCCTGCTGTTCCGCACGCTCGACGCGTTCCGGGTGTTCGACAGCGTGTTCGTGATGACGGCGGGGGCCAACGGCACCGAGACGGTGTCGTTCCTGGCCTATCGCCAGACGATCGCCCGGCTCGAGATCGGGCTGGGCTCGGCCGTGTCGGTGCTGCTGTTCCTGTCCGTCGTGCTCATCGCCTTCGGGTTCATCAGGGTCTTCAAGGTCGACCTGTCGCAGGCGAGGGGGGAGAAGTGATGTCCACGCGTGAGCGCACCCTCTGGATCGTCGCCGGCGTCGCGATCATCCTGTACGCGCTGTTCCCGATCGGCTGGATCGTGTCGCTGTCGTTCAAGGCGCCGGCCGACATCTCCAACGGGCAGTTCATGCCGACGGTGTTCACCTGGGAGAACTACTCGCTGATCCTGACCGGCGACGCGAGCGAGCTGTTCCTGCCCGCGCTGCTCAACTCGTTCGGCATCTGCCTGATCGCGACGGCGCTGGCGTGCCTGCTGTCGATGTTCGCCGCCTACGCCATCGCGCGGCTGGACTTCCCCGGCAAGCGGCTGATCCTCTCCACGGCGCTGGGGGTGGCGATCTTCCCGGTGATCTCGATCGTCACGCCGCTGTTCAACCTGTGGCGCCAGATCGGGCTCTACGACACGTGGCCGGGCCTGATCATCCCGTACCTGTCGCTCACGCTGCCGATCTCGATCTGGACGATGTCGGCGTTCTTCCGGGAGATCCCCTGGGAGATGGAGCAGGCGGCGCAGGTCGACGGGGCCACCACCTGGCAGGCGTTCCGCAAGGTGATCGTGCCGCTCGCGGCGCCCGGGGTGTTCACCACGGCGATCATCGCGTTCTTCCTGGCCTGGAACGACTTCGTCTACGGCATCTCGCTGACCTCGACGGGCGCAGCCCGTCCGGTGCCGGCGGCGCTGGGGCTGTTCTCCGGCGCATCCCAGTTCGAGGACCCGACGGGCGCGATCGCGGCCGCCGCCGTGATCGTCACGATCCCGGTGATCATCCTCGTCCTGATCTTCCAACGGCGCATCGTCGCCGGTCTGACCAACGGTGCGGTGAAGGGGTAGTCGGCATGGCTTCGGTCGAGATGCGCAACATCGTCAAGAAGTACGGGGACGGCTTCCCCGCTGTGAACGACGTGAGCCTGGACATCGCCGACGGCGAGTTCATGATCCTCGTCGGCCCGTCGGGCTGCGGGAAGTCGACGCTGCTGCGGATGGTCGTCGGGCTGGAGGACATCACATCCGGCGACATGGTCATCGGCGGCAACCGCGTCAACGACAAGGCCCCGCGGGACCGCAACCTGTCCATGGTGTTCCAGAACTACGCGCTCTACCCGCACCTGTCGGTGTTCGAGAACATCGCCTTCCCGCTGCGGCTGCAGAAGACCCCCGAGGAGGAGGTGCGCCGGCGCGTCACCGAGGCCGCCGACGTGCTGGAGCTGCACGAACACCTGGAGCGCAAGCCGGCCAACCTGTCCGGCGGCCAGCGCCAGCGCGTCGCCATGGGACGCGCGATCGTCCGGTCCGCGGACGTGTTCCTGTTCGACGAGCCGCTGTCCAACCTGGACGCCAAGCTGCGCGGGCAGATGCGCACGGAGATCGCCCGGCTGCAGCGCCGGCTGGGCATCACCACCATCTACGTCACCCACGACCAGACCGAGGCGATGACCCTCGGGGACCGGGTGTGCGTGCTGCGCAAGGGCAACATCCAGCAGGTGGCGTCACCGCGGGAGCTCTACGAGCAGCCTGCCAACCTGTTCGTCGCCGGGTTCATCGGCTCCCCGCCGATGAACTTCCTACCGGCAACGGTGACGAACGGGCAGGTCAAGTTCCCCTTCGGCGAGTTCCAGCTCGACGAGCGCCGCGCGCAGGCCGTCGGGGACCGGGAGCTGGTGCTCGTCGGGGTGCGTCCCGAGTACTTCGAGGACGCCTCCCTGGTGGACGACGCCAAGCGTGACCACGGCGTCTCGTTCACCGCGCGGGTGGACGTCACCGAGTGGCTCGGCGACTCGCAGTACGCCTTCATCCCGTTCGACGCGTCCGACGAGGTGACCGCACAGCTGCGCGATCTGTCCCGCGAGCTCGACAGCGACCAGCTCCGCACCCAGGCCGTCGTCTCCATCGATGCGGCCAGCCGGATGCGGGAGGGCCGCGAGGCCGAGTTCTGGATGGACACGCGCAAGGTGCACGTGTTCGACCCGAAGACCGGCGAGAACCTCACCCGCGACGACGAGGCCGGCGCCGAGCTCACCCGTCTCGCGACCGAGGACCGCGAGGCGCAGGTGGAGGAGGCGCGCAGCAGGAGCTGATCACTCGCTCGTGCGGCACACCCCAGTCGAGTCCGGTGTGCCGCACGAGCGGGTTGTGTGAAACGACCACGAACCTCCTGCCGGATCGGCGATCCTGCGGGAATGACCATGCCCGGATGGCCCGAGGTGTTCCGCGGATCGGCCGCCGTCGGGGCCGGGCTCGTGACGGTCGCGCGGCTGCGCGGGCCGGCCTTCCAGCGGCTCTTCCCCGACGTGTACGCGCCGGCGACCGCCGCACCGACCCTCGCGCTGCGAGGTCGAGCCGCCGGGCTGCTCATCGGGGACCGGGGCGTGGTGTCGGGGTACGCGGCGGCCGAACTGCTCGGGGCGGCGTGCGCGTTGCCGGATGCGCCGGCCGAAGTCACCGTCGACGGGCGGTTCCGGGCGCATCCCGGCCTCGTCGTGCACCAGGACGTCCTGGCACCGGACGAGACCACATCCTGCGCCGGGGTGCGGGTCACGACCGGCCTGCGCACCGCGTTCGACCTCGCTCGCCGGCTCGACCTGGCCGATGCCGTGGTGGCGGTCGACCGGCTGGCCGACCGCCGCCGGTTCGACCTGAGCCTGCTGCTGCACGTGCTGGTCCGGTATCCGGGCCTGCGCGGCAACGCGGGAGTGCCGGAGGTGCTGGCCTACACCGACCGTCGGTCCGGCTCGGTGCCGGAGACACGGCTGCGGATGCTGCTGGTGCAGGCCGGGTTGCCACGGCCGGAAGTCCAGTGGCCGGTTCAGGATCCGGCTGCCCGCACGGCGATCTGGCTGGACCTCGCCTACCCCGACGCGCTCTTCGGCATCGAGTACGAAGGCGCCCACCACACCGAGCCCGACCAGGTCCTGAAGGACGCGGGCCGCTACACCCGCCTGGTCGCACAGGGCTGGCGCATCCTCCGCTACACGAAGCACGACATCGCGCAGGACCGCGGCCGGATCGCCCGCGAAGTGCGGGCTGCCCTCGCGCGCGGCGCGGCATAACGCACGTGAACGGCACACCAGTGCTGTTCCGGGCCGCCAGAACAACCATGGTGTGCCGTTCGCGCGAGTTATCGGTCCAAGCGGGCGCTGACCCACTCGTGGAACTGCCCGATGTGGTGCTCGCTGGGCACGAGCACTCCCCCGTCCCGGTAGGCCCGGCTGGACATGGCCGGCTGGGTGCGTTCGCAGGCTTCGAAGTCCTGCTCGTTCACGCGGTGGAAGAGCTCGACGGAGGCGTCCAGGTCCCCGTCGACACCGGGGGCGAACAGCCAGTCGCACTCCACCATCGTGCGGTCGGCGGCGAGCGGGGTCATGCGGTGGAAGATCACGTGGTCGGGCACCAGGTTGATGAACACCTGCGGCCGGATGGTGATCGCGTAGTAGCGGCGGTCGAGCTCGTCGGGCACGCCGGGGAGGCGGTCGAAGCCCGCCCGCCCGTCCACGGTGAACCCGGCCGCCTGCTCCGCGAACTCCGCGCCGTGGCCCACGTAGTACTGCGCGGCGTAACCGTCGGCGAACTCCGGCAGCACTTCGGTGAGCTCGGGGTGGATGGTCGCGCAGTGGTAGCACTCCATGAAGTTCTCCACGATCAGCTTCCAGTTGGCCGCCACGTCGTAGGTGATGCGCCGGCCGAGCGCGAGATCCGGGATGTTCCAGGCGTCGATGGTGGCGAGGTCCCCGAGGCGCTCGACGATCGCGCCCTGCACCTCGTCCTCGAACGAGGGCGGCGAGTCCCCGAGGCACAGCCACACCTGCCCGATCCACTCCCGCAGGTGGACGGGCAGCAGGCTGTGCTCGACGCGGTCGACGTCGGGCATCGAGGTGAGGTTGGGGGCCGCGACGAGCTTGCCGGTGAGGTCGTAGGTCCAGGCGTGGTAGCCGCACTGGAGGTTGCGCCGCAGCTGTCCGGCCGGCTCGCTGCACAGCTGCGAGCCGCGGTGGCGGCACACGTTGAGGAACGCGCGCAGCGCCCCGTCGCGCCCGCGGACGACGATCACGCTCTCCCGCCCGACGGTCACAGTGCGGAACGCGCCGGGCGCTGCGAGGTCGGACGCGGCCGCGACGCACGTCCAGGACGGCTCGAAGATCCGCTCCTGCTCGGCGGCGAAGACGACCGGATCGGTGTAGGCGCTGCCGGGCAGCGTCCGCAGCAGGCTGGAGGTCAGCATCGGATCTTCTTCATCTCCGGGTCGAACAGGGTCTCTTCCGCGGTGACGGCCGGCAGCCGCGCACCGAAGTACTCGACCTCGACGGACGTGCCGGGGGCGGTCAGCCCGGCCGGCAGCCACGCGTAGGCGATGGACGCGCCGATCGTGTAGCCGTACGCGGCGCTGGTGACGTACCCGACGGGCACACCGTCGTGGAACACGGGCTCCTTGCCCATGACGACGTCGGACTGCCCGAGCAGCAGCGGCACGAGCCGGCGAGCCGGCTGCTCCGACCCGGCGACGGCCGCGCTGCCGACGTACGCGCCGGGGCGGACCGCGAAACCGAGTCCCGCCGCGTACGGGTCGTGCTCGGTGGTCATGTCGTGGCCGGCCGAGCGGTAGCCCTTCTCCAGCCGCAAGGAGTTGAACGCGCTGCGACCGGCGGCGACGATGCCGTGCTCCTGGCCCGCGGCCCACAGCGCGTCCCACAGCCGCAGGCCCAGATCGGCCGCCGTGTAGAGCTCCCAGCCCAGCTCGCCGACGTAGGACAGGCGCAGCGCGGTGACGGGCACCCCGGCGACCTCGATCTCGCGGGCGTGGAAGTAGCCGAACCCGGCGTGCGAGACGTCCGCGCTGGTCAGGGCCGCCAGGACGTCGCGCGCGGCGGGACCCCAGAGCCCGACGCCGCAGGTGCCGTCCGTGACGTCGGTGACCCGCACATCGGGGCCGGCCGCCCGGCGCAACCGGTCCAGGTCCAGCGGCGAGTTCGCGCCGACGCGGAACCGCTGCTCCCCCAGCCGCGCGACGGTGAGGTCACTTCGCACGCCACCGGACGGCTCGAGCAGCAGCGTGTACACGACGCGCCCGACGGGCTTGTCGACGTCGTTCGTGGTGAGCCGCTGCAGCAACGCGCAGGCGCCGGGTCCGGTCACGTCGATGCGCATGAGCGGGGTCATGTCGTAGAGCGCCACCCGGTCCCGGGTGACCAGCGCCTCCGCGCCCGCGATCGGCGACCAGTGCCGCGCCGCCCACGCGCCGCGCGCCGGGATCTGCGCGACCTCGGGCAGTGCGGCATTGGCCTCGTACCAGTGCGGCCGCTCCCACGCACCGCTCTCCAGGAACACCGCGCCCAGCTCCACCTGACGGGGATGGAACGGGCTGACCCGCAACGGGCGCAGTTCCGCGGGCGGATCGAGCGGATGGAGGATGTCGTAGACCTCGACGAACGCCTGCGCGCTGCGCGTCGCGACGTAGTCGGAGCTGAGCTGGACGGGCGCGAAGCGGTTGAGATCGCACTCGTGCAGGTCGACGTGCGGTTCGCCGTCGACGAGCCACTCGGCGAGCGCGCGTCCCACCCCGCAGGAGTGGGTCACCCACACCGCCTCGGCCACCCAGAACCCCTGCAGGTCCGGGTGCTCGCCGATGAGCGGCATCCCGTCGGCGGTGAAGGAGAAGATCCCGTTGAAGCCCTCGGCCACCCCTGCCGCGGCGAGAGCGGGGAGCAGGGCCACGGCGTCGTCCCAGGCGGGCGCGAAGTCGTCGGGCGTGAACTCCAGCGACGACGGCATCACACTGCCGAGCGCGTCGAGGTCCGCGGGCAGCGGGCGGTGCGCGTAGGAACCGATGCCGACGACGTCGCCGTGCGTGCGGAAGTACAGGTCACGGTCCTGGTGGCGCAGGAGCGGCAGGCCGTCGCGGGCGCCGGCCACCGCGCCAGTGCGGGCGTACTGGTGGGCCAACGGCAGCAGCGGCACCACGAGATCGACGAGCGCGCCGGTGCGCGGACCCCAGAAGCCGGTGGCCGAGACGACGACGTCAGCAGGGAACTCGCCCTGATCGGTCACGACCCCCGTGACGCGCCCGCCGGACGAGCGCACGTCGAGCACGGTGTGCCCGCCGAGCACCCGCGCGCCGCGGGACACGGCCCGGTCGAGCTGGGCGACGACGGCGCGCGGCGCGGCCGCGAGCCCGTCGGTCGGTGTGTGCAGGCCGGCGAGGACGCTCCCCTCCGGAAGGAGGGGATGCAGGGCAGCGCACTCGTCCGCGCCGATGATCCGCGCCGGGATCCCCCAGCTCTCCGCGTAGCCCCGACGGCGGTGCAGCTCGGCCACCCGCGCCTCGGTCGTCGCCACCTCCAGGCCGCCGACCTGGTCGAACACGCCGAGACCCAGCATCTTCTCGACGGTGTACGTGGCGAGGTTCGCCATCGTCTTCGACGAGTTGGTCTGGAACACCAGTCCCGGCGCGTGCGAGGTCGAGCCGCCCGGCAGCGGCAGCTCACCCCGGTCGAGGACGGTGACGTCGGTCCAGCCGCGGGCGGTGAGCTCATCGGCGACCGCGGCCCCGACCACCCCCGCGCCGATGACGACAACGCGGGGAGGGGTCACGACGCCTCGTCGAGACGGTCGGTGCCGGCGGCCTGCCCGGCCAGCACCACGTAGACCTGCTCCTCCTGGACGAGCACGTGGTGCGTTTGCACCGGTTCGCGGGCCAGCAGCCCGTCGGCCTCACCGGTGCGCAGGTCGAAGACCGCGGCGTGCAGCGGGCACTCGATCCAGCACTCCTCCAACCACCCGTCGGCCAGCGACGCATCCTGGTGGGTGCAGGTGTCGTCGATGGCGTAGAGATCGCCGGCGTCGGTGTGGAAGACCGACACCGGCGGTTCGACGGGAAGTCGGCGGGCGGCGCCGCGGGGCAGGTCGGCGAGGGCGCAGACGTAGATCATCCGATATGTCCCTGGAGTCGAGTTGATGCGCCATGCAAAACACAGTGCGCGACTCGCAACAGAGTTCGGGATCGCCCCGGCCAGTGTCAAGTGCTCCGACAGGACAGATCGTTACGTTCGTGATAAGCGGTGGCCGGCGTTGCCCGGCCCGGCAGTCAGCGGGCCTGCGCGGCGATCCGTTCGCCTGCGTGGATGATCGAGTCGAGCATGGCGTGGGCGGCCTTGAGCGTGTCGATGGACCGGCTCATCCGCTCACGTTCCCGCTCGAGACCCTGAGCCATCTCCTCGCAGGTAGGAGCCAGGATGGCGCCGTCGTCGGCCATGCACGGCAACACCTCGCGGATCAGCTCGGTGTTCAGGCCCGCCGCGAGCAGCACCCGGATGCGCCGCACACGATCCACATCGGGCTCGTCGAACTCGCGGTAGCCGCTGGCCCGGCGGTGCGGACGCAACAGGCCCTGCTCTTCGTAGTAGCGGAGCCCCCTGGTGCTGACGCCCGTCCGCCGCGACAGTTCGCCGATGAACATGTGACCCCCTGCATCGCACCTTGACTTTGACGTCATCGTCAAAGTTGAGCGTCATCGACGTGACAGCGATCCAGAGCAACCACATCCCGTCCACCACCGATCCGAACGCCCTGCGCGGCAAGCGAGCCGTCGTCACCGGCGGCACCATCGGCATGGGCCTGGCCATCGTCCGGGCCCTCACCGACCGCGGCGCCGAGGTCTCGTTCACCGGCCGCAGCGAGCGCCGACTGGCCGACGCCCACGCCGCACTGAACACACCGCTGGCGCATCCGGTGCGCTCCGACGTCACCGACATGACGGACCTCGCCGCACTGGCCGACCAGGCATCGGCGACCCTCGGCGGCATCGACTACCTGTTCGTGAACCAGGGCATCGCCGAGTTCCAGACGCTCGCCGAGGTCACCGAGGAATCCTGGGACCGCATCTTCGACGTCAACACCAAGGGCTCCTTCTTCACCGTCCAGCGCCTGGCCCCGCTGATCGTCGAGGGCGGCTCGATCGTCTTCACCACCGTCTCCAACGACGAGATCTTCCCCGGCCTGAGCGCCTACTCCGGCGCCGAGGAGGCCGTCGCGGCCTTCACCAAGGTCCTCGCCGCCGAGCTGCTGCCACGACGCATCCGCGTCAACGCGGTGGCCCCCGGATTCATCCTCACCCCCCACCATGGGGGTGGCCGAACTGACCGCGGACCGGCGCGCCGAGTTCATCGAACAGGGCAACGCCTCCACCCCGATGGGCCGCGGCGGCACCGTCGAGGAGATCGCCGCAGCTGCGCTCTACCTCGCGGTCGACGCCACCTTCACCACCGGCGTGGAGCTACCCGTGGACGGGGGCTTCGGCAAGGGCCTCGGCCACTGATCACGCGCCTGGCGCGGAACTGCTGACCCGGGTCAGCGGGCCGTGAGTGGCTTCGCCGCGCCGCTCGCCAACCCGCCCAGCACGATCGCGACGACGACGACGAGCAGCGAGGTGAGGATGCCCACGTGCTGGCCGAGCGGGCCGATCAGCGGTGGTCCGGCGAGGAACGCGACGTAGCCGATCGAGCTGACCGCCGAGACCCGCGCGGCGGCGCGGGCCGGATCGTCCGCGGCCGCGCTCATGCCGACCGGGAAGCCCAGGGAGGCCCCAACGCCCCACAACAGCGCGCCGGCCAGCACCACCGGCAGCGGGCCGCCGAACAGAACCAGCAGCAGGCCGGCCAGCGCGAGCACGGCCGTCACCCGCAGGACGGCGACCCGACCGAACCGGTCGAGCAGGGTGCCGCCGAAGAAGCGCCCGACCGTCATCGCGGCGACGAAGCAGCCGAACGCGATCGCGCCGATCACCTGCGGGGCGCCGTGCCCGTCGACGAGCGCGACGGCGATCCAGTCGTTGGCCGAGCCCTCGGCGAGGGCGAAGCCCAGCACCATCAGCCCGACGATGATGGTGCGTGGTTCGCGCCACGCGTCGAGGACGGTGAAGCGGGCCACCGGCTCGACGGACTCGTCGACCGGCGGCGCGGCGAGGAACCTTCGGGTGGCGAACCCGACGATCACCGGTGAGATCACCGCGATCACCGCCATCTGCATGGCGAGCGGGATGTCGAGCGCCGCCGTCACGGCGCCGATGCCGGCCCCGCTGACGGTGCCGATCGAGAAGGCGGCGTGCAGCCGCGGCATGATCGAGCGGCCCAGCCGGCGCTCGACGTCGGCGCCCTCGACGTTCATCGCGACGTCCCAGATGCCGGTGCCGAGCCCGACGAACGCCAGCCCGATCGCGGCCAGCGCGACGGTGGCGGTGGCGAGCCCGGTCGCGAGCAGCGCCTGACCCACCGCGACGGAGATCGCGCCGCCCAGCACGCTCCGCGCCGGCCCGAAGCGGGCCACGACGGGCCCGGACGCCGGCAGGCTCGCGACGGAGCTGACCGAGACGGCGAGCAGCAGGATCCCCAGCTCGGCGGTGTTGAGGCCGAGGTCGGCGCGGGCAGCGGGGAGGCGGGCGAGGAAGGCCGCCAGCGCGACCCCCGCCATCACGAAGGTGACGACCACGGCTGTGCGGGCACGCAGCAGAGCCGGATCCACGGTCGTACCCGTCGACATTCTCACCACTCCATCGAATCGATTCGATACCTGCTCGGTGAACGGTACGTCAGCACCCCGGCCGGACTCAACCCGCTTACGGCTACCGTTCGCCTCATGTCCGACCGGCCCACGCTCGCCGCTGTGGCGGCCGCGGCCGGGGTGTCCCAGTCGACCGCCTCGCTCGCGTTCTCGGGGAGCAGCCGCATCGCGCCCGCAACCCGCGACCGCGTCTTCGCCGCCGCGCAGCAGCTCGGCTACGCGGGCCCCGACCCGGTCGCGGCGTCGCTGCGCCGCGGACGCAGCGGCGTCATCGGCGCGTTCATCGGAGAACGCCTGCTCTACGCCTTCCGCGACCCGGTCGCGATCATGCTGCTCGACGGCATCACCGAGGTCCTCGGCACGCACGGTGTCGGCCTCCTGCTGCTGGCCGGCGACGCCGGGCGGCCCTCGTCCGAGCAGATCGCGCGCCTGCCGCTGGATGCCGCGATCTTCGCCACCTGCGGCCTCGAGGACGATCCCGCGCTCGTCCTGCTGCGCCGGCGCGGCGTGCCCGTCATCGGCGTGGAGGGACCACCCGACACCGACGTGCTCATCGACATCGACGACTTCGGCGGGATCCGCGCCCTGGCCGCGCACCTGCACGAGATCGGGCACCGCAGGGTCGAGACCGTCGCGATGCCGCTGCGGCTCGACGGCACGTCCGGGCCGGTCTCGCGGTCCCGCCGCGGGCGCGCGCACTACCGCGACGTCCGCCGTCGACTCGAGGGCGTGGAGGAGGTGTTCGGGCCCGTCCCGGCGTTCGAGACGGCCAGCAACTCCGTCGCCGACGGCGTGGCCGCCGGTCGGGCGCTGCTCGACGTGCCCGCCGCCCGCCGACCGACAGCGCTCATCGCGCAGAGCGACGTGCTGGCCGCCGGGGTGCTGCAGGCCGCTGCCGAGCTGGGCCTGCGCGTGCCGGAGGACGTGTCCGTCACCGGCTTCGACGGCGCCGACCTGCAGTGGCTGGGTGCCACCACGCTCACCACCGTCGTCCAGCCGACGGCGGAGAAGGGCCGCGCCGCGGCCCGGGCGGCGATGGAGCTCGTCGAGGGCGGCCGGCCGGCGGACGTGTGCCTGCCGGTCGCGCTGCGGATCGGCACCACCAGCGGACCGCCCCCGCCGCCATCGAACGGTCACCCGTGACTGTTCGGGCTACCCTGACCCGATGACCGACGCGGCCGATGCGGTGACCCCCATCCGGGGCAGGCGCGAGGAGCGCACCGCCACCAGCCGCGCCCGCATCCTCGATGCCGCCGTGGCCTGCCTCGTCGAGGACGGGTACACCGGAGCCACCACGCTGCGCATCCAGGCCAGGGCCGGGGTGTCGCGCGGCCGGCTGCTGCACCACTTCCCGTCCCGCGACCAGCTGCTCGTCGCGGCGTCGCGGCACCTGGCCACCGAACGGCTCCGCGGCGCGAGCGCCGACCCCGGCTGCGACCTGCCGCTGCCCGACCGCATCGACCACGCCGTCGAACGGCTGTGGGCGACGTTCTCCGAGCCGCTGTTCTGGGCCGCCGTGGAGCTCTGGACGGCCGCACGCTCCAACGAGGAGCTGCGCACCGCCCTGCTGCCGGGCGAGCGCGAGGTCGGCGCGGCGGTGCGGGAGTCGATGGCGCGGTCGTTCGGGCCGGAGGCCGCGGCGCACCCGCAGTTCCCGCTCGTCCGCGACCTGATCTTCACGAGCATGCGCGGGGTCGGCCTCGGCTACACCCTCGATCACCGCGATCCGCGCACCGACCCCCATCTGGGGCAGTGGAAGCAGATCGCGCGGCTGCTGCTCGTGCCAGGATCGGTGGCATGACGGACGCGATCGATCCCACTGTTCCGCCCAGCGGCCCCGGCTGCGCGGACTGCGACGCCGCCGGCGGCTGGTGGGTGCACCTGCGCCGGTGCGCGGCCTGCGGGCACGTCGGCTGCTGCGACTCCTCCCCCGCCCAGCACGCCACCGCCCACTTCACGGCCACCGGCCATCCCGTCGTGCAGAGCTTCGAGCCCGGCGAGGACTGGTTCTGGGACTACGCCACCAGCACCGGGCTCAACGGTCCGGAGCTGGCCGCCCCGCACCACCGGCCACTGGAGCAGGCCGTGCCCGGGCCGGCGGGGCGAGTGCCCGCGGACTGGCAGCGCCACATCCACTGAGCCGTTCGCCACTCGCCCGTCGATGACCGGCCGGTCGCGGATGGATCTCCCGATTCGACTCCGCGATCCGCGATCGGCCGCTACCGTTCCCGCCATGACGCAGGCATGGAAGGATCTCTCATTCCGGGTGTCCCGGAACGAGAACGACATCGCGTCGATCTACGGCCTGCTGTCCGAGATCGAGCGGAAGGTCGACGGGCACACCGCGACCCTGAACGAGCACACCGCGGCCCTGAACGAGCACAGCTCGATCCTGAACGAGCACAGCTCGATCCTGAACGAGCACACCGTGACCCTGAATGGGCACAGCTCGATCCTGAACGATCAGACCGACACGCTCGCCTCGCACGGCGGCAAGCTCGACGAGATCCTGGAGCTGCTCCGAAGCCGCTGACCCGGCTGCTCCCTCCATCGGGCAGGGCGAGGATGATCCGGGGATGCCTGCGAGCTCCACCGTCGCCCCCTCGGTCGCAGCGGTCGCGGACGCGGTGGATGCCGCGATCGCCCGCCTGGAGCGGGTGGCCGTGCGCACCCCGCTGCAGCACAACGAGCGCCTGTCGTCGGCGACCGGCGCCGAGGTGTGGCTGAAGCGGGAGGACCTGCAGGTCGGGCGCTCGTACAAGCTGCGGGGCGCGTACCACCTGCTCTCCGGCCTGGACGACGGGCAGCGGGCCGCGGGCGCGGTGTGCGCGAGCGCCGGCAACCACGGCCAGGGTGTGGCGCACGCGTGTCGCCGGCTGGGCATCGCCGGGCGCGTGCACGTCCCCAGCACGACACCGCGGCAGAAGCGCGACCGCATCCGGTCGCTCGGCGGCGACTCGGTGGAGCTGGTCGTCGACGGCGACACCTACGACGATGCGGCCGCAGCGGCGGCCGAGTACGCCGCGCGGACGGGCGCGACGCTCGTCCCGGCGTTCGACGATCCGCGCACCATCTCCGGCCAGGGCACGATCGGCCCGGAGATCGTCGCGCAGTTCGGCGGCGCCCCGGACGTGCTGGTGGTGCCGGTCGGCGGCGGCGGGCTGCTGGCCGGGCTGGGCGGCTGGTTCGCCGCCCGGCACCCGCGGACCCGGCTCGTGGGCGTGGAACCGGCCGGGGCGGCGAGCATGGCCGCCGCGCTCGCGGCCGGCAGCCCGGTGACGCTCACCGACCTGGAGTCGTTCGTGGACGGGGCGGCAGTGCGCCGGGTGGGTGAGCTGACGTTCCCGGTGGTGCGCGACACCGGCGCCGAGCTGGTGGCCGTCGCCGAGGGTCGCGTGTGCACCGAGATGCTCGATCTCTACCAGGTGGACGGCGTGATCGCGGAGCCCGCGGGAGCGCTGGCCGCGGCGGCGCTGGGCGACGAGGTCGTCGTCGAGCCCGGCGCGTCCGTCGTGTGCCTGCTGTCCGGTGGCAACAACGACGTCAGCCGCTACGCCGAGATCGTGGAGCGGTCGCTGGTCCACCGCGGGCTCAAGCACTACTTCCTGGTCGAGTTCCCGCAGGAACCGGGCGCACTGCGCCGCTTCCTCGACGAGGTGCTCGGCCCCGACGACGACATCGTGCTGTTCGAGTACCAGAAGCGCGACAACCGCGAGACCGGTGCTGCGCTGGTGGGCATCGAGATGGCGAGCCGGGACGGCTACGAACCGCTGTGGGCGCGCATGAAGGACGGCCCGCTGCGCATCCAACTGGTGGCTCCGGGGTCGACCGCGTACCGCTTCCTCGTCTGAGTCCGTACCTTTGTGGAGTGCCCAGCTACACGCCAGAGAAGGACGCCTACCTCAAGCGGCTGCGCCGCATCGAGGGACAGGTGCGTGGTCTGCAGCGGATGGTCGAGGAGGACAAGTACTGCATCGACATCCTGACGCAGGTGTCGGCGGCGACGAAGGCGCTGCAGTCGTTCTCCCTCGAGCTGCTCGACGAGCACCTGGCCACCTGCGTGGTCGACGCCGCGGCGGCTGGCGGGCCGGAGGCCGAGGAGAAGGTGCGGGAGGCGTCGCAGGCCATCGCCCGCCTGGTGCGCTCTTAACCCTCCTCCGCCTGCGCCGCGAGCGCGGCAGCAGAGCCGCGCGGCACCACGATGACCGGCACCGGTGAGTGCCGCACGATCCGCGACGACCGCGAGCCCACGAACACCCGCTCCAACGGGCCTTCGGAGCTGGAGCCGACGGCCAGCACCCCGGTGTCGCCCCAGCCGATGCTCTCCAGCGCGGAAGCCCAGTCGCGGCCGCGGCCGATGGTCGCGGTGACCGAGGCCGGCGGTGCGGGCAGCTCCGCCACCGCGGCCAGCGCCGCCCGCTGAGCCCGTTCGACGTCGTGCGCCCACTCCTCGACGACGCCGTCCTCGGCGCGGGAGCCGACGCCGGCGGTGAGCGGGGTGCGCGGGCGAACTCCGAACGACGCGACCCGCAGCGCGGCACCGGCGCGGGCCGCCACCCCGGCGACGGCGACGGCGAGCTCGGTGTCGTGCGCGGCACCACCGAAAGCGACCGTCACCTGCTCGACGACGGTGTCGGCGCCCGCGCGGAACCCGCGCGGAGCCAGCGCCACCGGCACCGGCGAGGTGTGCAGCAGCCGCTCGGCCACGCTGCCGAACGCCACCCGGCCCAGCACACCTGCGGTGGACGAGCCGAGCACGATCATCGCGGCACCGCGCTCGTCCGCGATCTCCACCAGGCCGGCGGCCGCCGAACGGGCCCGGGAGACCACGTAGTCGGCGGCGACGCCCGACAACGCCTCGCGGGCCGCGTCCAACGCCTCGGCGGCCTCCTGGTCGAGGTACTCCTGGTACTCCGCGTCGATCCGACCGACGCCGGGGGGCCAGGCCGGCGGCACGACCGTCGCGACGACGAGGTCCTCCTTCAGCGCGCGGGCGAGCAGCCCACCCAGGTGCAGGGCAGCGGTGGCCCGCTCGTCGCGGGGCAGACCGACCACGAGCGTCATGTCCGTGCCCCCAGCCGGGAGTGCCGGATGCCGTAGGTGAAGTACCAGACCAGCACCACCACGACCCAGACGGCGAACACGATGATCGTGATCGGGCGAAGACCCACGACGATGATGTAGACGCAGCCCAGAATGGACAGGATCGGCACCACGGGGTATCCGGGCACCTTGAACCCGCGCGGCAGGTCGGGCGCGGTGCGCCGCAGGATGATCACGCCGGCCGAGACCACGAGGAACGCGACGAGGGTGCCGACGCTGGTCATCTCGTAGAGGAACTCGATCGGGATGAATCCCGCGAGCAGCGCGATCACGATGCACACGATGATCGTGTTGGTGACCGGGGTCTGCGTCCGGGGGTTCACCTTCGCGAACACCGGGGGCACCATCCCGTCGCGGCCCATGGCGAACAGGATCCGGGTCTGGCCGTAGATCGTGATCAGGGTGACGCTGAAGATCGAGATGATGGCCCCGATCGCGATCACCGTCCCCGGCCAGGAGGAGCCGACCACGTCGGCGAGGATCGCGGAGAGACCGGCTTCCTGCCCCTCGAACTTCTGCCAGGGCTGCGCCGCGACGCCGACGGCCGCGACGGCGATGTAGACGGCCATCACGATGACGAGGGCGAGCACGATCGCCAGCGGCATGGTCTTGCGCGGGTTCTTGACCTCCTCACCCGCGGTGGACACGGCGTCGAGGCCGATGAAGCTGAAGAAGACGTTCCCGGCGGCCAGCGTGATGCCGGCGAAGCCCATCGGGGCGAAGTCGGCGAAGTTGTTCGTCTGCCAGCCGGTGATGCCGATGGCGACGAAGAACACGAGCACCAGCAGCTTGATCACGACCATCACCGCGTTGGCCTTGGTCGACTCACTGGCGCCCCGGATCAGCAGCACGCAGCAGAGGCCGACGAGGATCACCGCGGGCAGGTTGATGATTCCGCCGCCCTCCGGCGACTGGGCCAGCAACTCCGGGATCTGGACGCCGAAGACGTTGCCGAGCAGCGCGTTCAGGTACTGCGACCAGCCGACCGACGTGCCCGCGGCCGCGACGCCGTACTCCAGCAGCAGACAGGCGGCCACGCCCATCGCCACGACCTCCCCGAGGGTCGCGTAGGCGTAGGAGTACGACGACCCGGAGACCGGGACGGCGCCGGCGAGCTCCGCGTAGCAGAGCGCCGTGAGCCCGGCGACGACGCCGGCCAGCACGAACGAGAGGATGACCGCGGGTCCCGCGAGCGGCACCGCGGTGGACAGGATGGTGAAGATCCCGGTGCCGATCGTGGCGCCGACCCCGATCATCGTCAGCTCGAAGAGCCCGATGGACCGTGCCAGCTCGCCGCCCGTGACCCCGGCGCCCGACTCGTTCGTCATGGCCATGACCGGTTTGCGCCGGAGTGCCTGCTGCAGCAACGTCGTCACGGATCGTGTCCTCTCGCCGGTCGGGCCACTCTCCCTGCTCGCCGTCTAGATCGACGAGCCGCCGAACGGGCCCTTTCGGCGGCCGATCAGGCCGCGACCGCCCGCGAGATCGGCCCGCGCACCGCGACCCGGCGGGCCCCCACGACTGCCACCAGCGCGATGACCTGCACGAACGGTGACGGGAACCCGAGCACGATGGTCAGCGCCAGATCGGCGACGGGTGCGGTGGTGCCGAGCACGAACACCCAGCCCGGCGCCGTCGGCAGCTTCACCGGACGGCCGGTGGCCCGATCGGCGCCCCAGCGGGTGCGGGGTCCGGGTTTGGCGATCGACAACCACGCCTGCAGCGCGATCGCGGACGCCATGACCGCGGTGCCCGCGACCAGCGCCCACGACGGGTCACCCGTGGCGGCCGCGGTGGTCAGCGCGCCGGACAGCAGGAAGATGCCGGCCCACAGCTGCACGAACGTGATCGCGAACTTGGCCAGCACCCAGCGGTGCACGACGAGCCCCCACGCGGTCCCGCAGGCGAGCACCAGCCCGGTGAACGCCGACCCGTTGGCCAGCGGCGCGAGCAGCGACACATCGACGACGTGGGCCGCGCCCGGCTCGCCGCGCAGGAGCAGCACGAACAGCACCACGGCCATGCTCATCCAGCCGACCGACGTCAGCACGTGCATCCAGACGGTCAGCTGCCGCCAGGGTCGAACGGGAATAGCCACGCAGCGATCCTCGGCGGCCGGCCGCCGCGACACATCAGGCAGATCCCCGGTTGACGCTCAGGGTCGCCCGCGCCTCAGCCCAGCGAATGCTTGACCTCCGTCTTCAAGATCTTGCCGACCTTGGAGCGGGGGAGGTCGGGCCAGACCTCCACCTGCTTGGGCGCCTTGATGCTGCCGATCCGCTCCTTCACGAACGCGATCACCTCGGCGGGGTCGAGCGAGGCACCGGGCCGCAGCTGCACCACGGCGGTCACGCGCTCGCCCCACTTCTCGTCGGGCAGGCCGACCACCGCGCAGTCGGCGACGGCCGGGTGCTGCATCAGCGCCTGCTCCACCTCAGCGGAGTAGACGTTGAAGCCGCCGGTGATGATCATGTCCTTGGCGCGGTCGACGACGTGCAGGAAGCCCTCCTCGTCGAGGAACCCGATGTCGCCGGTGTGGTGCCAGCCGAACCTCGACGCCTCCGCGGTGGCCTCGGGGTTCTTGTAGTAGCCGGCCATCACCAGCGAGCCGCGCACGACGATCTCGCCGCGCTCGCCGTCGGGCACCAGCCCGCCGAGCTCGTCCATGATCCCGACGGTGACCAGCGGTCCCGGCCGGCCGGCCGCCGCGAGCCGATGGGTGAGCACCTTCCCGTCCGCGTCGACGTGGTCGGACGGCGGCATCATCGCGATCATCATCGGGGCCTCGCTCTGCCCGAACAGCTGCGCCATCACCGGGCCGATGCGGGTGATGGCCTCCTCGAGCCGGGTCGCGGAGATGGGCGCGGCCCCGTACCAGAAGCACTGCAGCGACGACAGGTCCGTGACCGGGAGCTGCTCGTGGTCGAGCAGCATGTAGATCACGGTGGGCGGCAGGAACGTGTGCGTGACCCGCTCGGACTCGACGAGCCGCAGGAACTCCCCCACGTCCGGCGCCGGCATCACGACGATCCGCCCGCCGTGCGCCATGATCGGGAAGCAGAGCACCCCGGCGGCGTGGGTGAGCGGCGCGAGCGCCAGGTAGGTGGGGCGCCCCGTGAACGGATACCCCATGAGCGTCAGCGCCGTCATCGTCTCGATGTTGCGGCCGGTGAGCATCACGCCCTTGGGCAGGCCCGTGGTGCCGCCCGTGCCGACGAGCACCGCGAGGTCCTCGACGAGCGGCTGCTCGGCGTCCGGGACGGCGTCGCCCGCCAACCACTTCGCCAGCGACGGGTAGCCGGCGGTTCCGCCGTCGATGCAGACGACCGTGGTCACCTTCGGCAACTTCGGCACGATCTCCGCGACGAGCGCCGCGTACGGCGAGCGGAAGAACAGGCAGCGGCAGTCGAAGAGATCGAGCAGCTGGCGGTTCTCGTCCGCGGAGTTGCGCGGGTTGATCGGGCACCACACGGCGCCGCGGCGGGCGATGCCGAACACCGTGGCGAACGCGGTGACGTCGTTGCCCGAGAGGATCCCCACCGACTCGCCCGGCGCGATGCCGGAGCGGGCCAGCGCGGCGGCGACCGCGTACGAGTGGTCCTGGACCTCGCCGTAGGTCAGCGTCGTGTCGGGGCCGACCAGACAGGGGGCGGCGCGGCCGAGCGACGCCCCCTTGTCCAGGTACGAGACGAGCGTCATCAGCTGTGCGCGGTGACGATCGGGTTCATGACCAGCCCGAAGTTGCGCAGCACCCCGAGCAGCTCCCGGTGCCCGAACGCCTGGCACGCCGAGGCGAACCCGACGCGGCGCGGCGCCTGCTGCAGCAGCGAGTACGCCGCGAAGGCCTGCAGCAGCCCCGTCTGCTTGTAGTTGGAGTTGCCGTGGATGGCAACGTGCACGCGCCCGAGCGGCCCGGACGCGTGCACGGAGTCGATGGAGGTGTTGACGCGCGGGTTCTCCCGCGGCGGCATGTCGGCCTGCAGACCGGCGGCGATGTCGGAGAGCGCGGCCTCCTGCGCCGCCGGCTCGAGCGGGCGGATGTTCTCCTCGAACATCCCGGTGGTGGCGACCACCCCGTCCATCACGGCGCGGTCCATGACCCCGCCGGTGACCAGGCAGGTCGCGACGCGCGGATCGTCCTTGAACCAGACGGGGTTGAGCGTGCCGCCCCACGGCACGGTGAGCGCGGTGCCGTGCTGACCGGGCACGACGCACTCGCGGGTGGCCCGGTGGTCCCACTCCACGTACTCGTTGTTGACCAGGTGGAACCAGTCGGCCTTGAGGATCGTGAAGATCGTCTGGGTGGACGCGTACGTGGGGAAGCCCTTCCAGAGGACGAGCATGTCGAGCGTGTCGAGGCCGGGGCCGGCCTCGAGCGCGATGTTCGCCGCGATCTCACCGGTGGTGTACATCTGCGCGATGCCGGGCGAGAGCAGCAGGCCGGCGTCGGCGAACTGCTTCCCGAACTCCTGCTGCGCGTGAAGCGCCCAGTCCTGCTCGCCGGTCGTGTCCATGTAGTGGCAGCCGGCGGCGAGCGCCGCCTCCACGGTCTCCGGGCCGTACTTGATGAACGGGCCGACGGTGGAGCAGACCACCTGCGCGCCCTGGAAGAGGTTGGTCAGCGACTCGACGTCGTGGCTGACCTCGACGACGTCGTACTGCGCGGTCTCGATGCCGGGGATCTTGTCGACGACGGCCTGGACCTTCTTGCCGTCGCGGCCGGCCGCGATGAACGGCACGTGGTACTCGCGCAGGTACTCGCAGATCAGCCGGCCGGTGTAGCCGGAGACCCCGTAGACGACAACGGGCTTCGCACTGGGCTCGCTGGATCCGGTCATCACATTCCCATCCCGCCGTCGACCGGCAGGCCGGCGCCGTTGACGAACCTGGAGGCGTCGGAAGCGAGGAAGACCACCGCGTCGGCCATGTCGGAGACCTCGCCCAGCCGGCCGGACGGGGTGAGCTCGACGACCGCGCCGACGGCGGCGTCGGGACTCTCGAAGAGCCCGAGCCCGGACGTCTCGACGGCGAGCTTGACCCCCATGTCGGTGGCGACGAGGCCGGGGTAGATGCAGTTGACGCGCACGCCGTAGCCGAGCTTGCCCGACTCCATGGCGGCCACGCGGGTCAGGCGGTCCACCGCGGACTTGGTGGCCGAGTAGCCGGCGATGGCCGGGAAGGCGATGGTGGCCGCGACCGAGGCGACGTTGATGATCGCGCCGCCGGCACCGGCGGCACCACCGGGACGCATGGCCCGCAGGCCGTGCTTGAGGCCGAGCATGGTGCCGACGATGTTGACGTCGAGCATCTTGCGGACGTCGTCGGGATCGGTGTCGACGATCAGCTGGGTGATCTCGATGCCGGCGTTGTTGACCAGGATGTCGAGCCCGCCGAGCTCGGTGACGGTGTGCGCGACCGCGGCTTCCCAGTCGCTGTCGCTCGTCACGTCGAGAGCGACGAACCCGGCGGTCGCGCCGGTCTCGGCGATCGCGGCCGCGGTCTGCTCGCCGACGTCCTTGAGCACGTCGGCGATCATCACCGCCGCGCCGGCCGCCGCCAGAGCCTGTGCCATGCCCGCACCGAGCCCCCGGGCGCCGCCGGTGACCAGCGCGCGCCTGCCCGTCAGATCCAAGCCAGCCATCGGCCGTCCTCTCGCCATCGTCAGTGATGCGGGCCACACGTTATGCGCATCCTTGGACAGTCGTCAAGCAATTCTTTGACAAGCGTCAAGAGTCGACGTCGGGTAGGCTGACCTCGGCCGACGCACTGGGCGATGGCAACGGAGAGGGCCGATGTCCACAGCCGACACGCGCGTCGACCGGGTCGCCAAGCGCCAGGTCGACAAGTTCGAGGAGCGCCGCCGCGAGCTGGCCGACGCCGCACTCCAGACCCTGTCAGAGCTGGGGTACGCCCGCACCAGCTTGCGCGAGATCGCCCAGAACTCGGCCTTCTCCCACGGGGTCCTGCACTACTACTTCCGCGACAAGGTCGACCTCATCACCTACTGCGTGCGCCAGTACAAGGCCGAGTGCGTGCGCCGGTACGACCGCATCGTCACCGACTCCGACACGGCCGCGCAGCTGTCCCGCGACTTCGGCGCCGGCCTGGCCGGCACCATGGTCGAGGACGGCACGATGCACCGGCTCTGGTACGACCTGCGGTCCCAGGCGCTGTTCGAGACCTCGTTCCGCACCGACGTGCTGGAGATCGACGCCACCCTGCAGGACATGATCTGGCGGATCGTCAGCCGCTACGCCGAGCTGGCCGGCGCCACCGTGATCACCCTGCCCGCCGTCACCTACGCGATGTTCGACGGCCAGTTCCAGCAGGGCCTGCTGCACCACCTCGCCGGCGATCCCGAGGCCGGACCGCGGCTCGACGCGGCCGCCCGCCAGCTGCTGACGATGGTCGTGCCGCTGCACAGGTAATCGGTCGCCGCGCCTCCCGCAACGCGGCACACTGTCGCCCCGTGTCCGATCCGTCCGTTCCTGAGCTGCCGACGTCCGGCGCGTGGGAACTGCTGCGCCGCAACACCGCGCTGCGGCGCCTCACGGTCGCGCGGGTCGTCTCGTTCGTGGGCGACTCCCTGAGCCTGGTCGCGTTGATGCTGCACGTCGCGGCGACCAGCGGACAGGCCATCGCGGTGGCTGCGCTGCTGCTGGTCGGCGATTTCGTCCCGTCGCTGTTCGCGCCGCTGGCCGGGGCGATCGGCGACCGGTTCGACCGCCGCAAGGTCATGATCGTCTGCGAGCTGGTGCAGGGCGCGGCGTTGCTGGCGATCGCGCTCACCCTGCCGCCGCTGCCGCTGTTGTTGCTGCTCGTGGGCGTACGCGCGGTGGCTGGCCAGGTCTTCCAACCGGCGTCGCGGGCCGCGGTGCCGGCGCTGGTCGCCCGGCGCGACCTCGAGACCGCCAACGCGACCATGGGCTTCGGCACGAACGGCGCCGAGGCGCTCGGCCCGCTGGTGGCGGCGGCGCTACTGCCGTTCGTCGGCATATCAGGTGTGCTGCTGGTGGACGCCGCGTCGTTCGCGGTCTCGGCCCTGCTGATCGCGCGCCTGCCGGCGCTCCCGCCGGAGAAGGACCCCGACGCCGCGCCGACGACCATCCTGACGGAGGCGCGCGAAGGCCTCGGCTACATCTGGGCCCGCCCCGCGCTGCGGATCATCACACTCGGCTTCTGCGCCATCGTCGCCGCGAACGGCATCGACGACGTCGCGCTGCTCGTGCTGGCCACCGACAACCTGCACGCGGACGAGTCGACGGTGGCGGTCCTGCTGGGCGGCGTCGGGATCGGGCTGCTCGTCGGCTACGCGTTGCTGGCCCGAGGCGCCCGCGCCGCGTCGATGACGGTGCTGCTGGTCGCCGGGTTCGCGGTGTCGAGCATCGGGAACCTGCTCACGGGCCTGGCCTGGGCGGTCGCAGTCGTGTTCGCGCTGCAGACCGTGCGCGGGCTGGGCATCGCGGCGATGGACGTCGGATCCAACACGCTGGTGCAGCGGCTGGTGCCCGACGGGATGCTCGGCCGCGTGTTCGGCAACCTGTACGGCGCGATCGGCGTGGCCGCCGCGATCTCCTACGTGGGTGGCGGACTGCTGCTGGACGCCGTCGGCGCCCCGATCACGTTCCTCGTCGCGGGTGGCGCCGGCACGCTGGTGACCGTGGCGGTGGCGCTCACCCTCCCCCGGCGGCTGACTGCCCCGGCGCCCTCGTGACGATCCCGGCGACCTCGACGAAGAGGGCGTTGTCAGCGCCCCGCGGCCCACGGTGATCACCCCCTGACGATCACCGCAGGGCGGAGCTCAGCCGAGGAACTGCCGGCGCGTCACCTCGTCACCTGCGCGGTGTCGGACCTGCTGGGGCGATCCTCGAACGCCGGACCGGCGAGGAACCAGATGCCGACGACCACCCACACCCGGCCGATCCACCCGTAGAGGGTGCCCTCCTGCTCGGGACCGGCGACGGTGAAGATCAAGCCGAGCAGGGTGACCGATGCGATCGTGGCCGCGTTGACGACCCGGTACCACTCCTGCCAGACGGCCTTGTACTTCTCCATCGAGCCCTTCGCCGGCTTGTGCGGCTTCGGACCGCCCGCGAACCGGTGGGCGAAGTGCCCGTCGGCCCAGCGCACGAGTGCCGGGCCGAACGCCACGCTGAAGCCCAGGTAGACACCGGCGAGGCCGTGGATGGCGCTGGTCGCGGCCCCGCGGTGCAGGTCGAGCAGCACCGCGACCACGAGCACCACGTCCGTGAGCGGGATGGCGGCGAGCAGCACCGCGCCGAGGCGGCGCAGGCGCAGCAGGTAGCGGGCCACCAGACCGGCGCCGAGCAGGGCCCACAGGCCGAACTCGCAGAGCACGATGACGGCGGCGATGGGGTTGTCCCGGATCAGTTCGGCCATGCCGTGAATGCTGGTCGGGATCGGGCCGGAGATCGTCGGCGGAGCTGCCGATCCTCCGGTCATCCTTTCGCATGATCCGTGGTCGCGACGGGCCCGTCCGGACACGCCGAGGGGCCGGTTCGGTGGATCGTCCACGTGGACGCGACGGGTTGTGTTCTGATACCGGGCGTGGCCTTCGGGCTGTGGGGACGGGGCACGAGGGTCGGGGACCGGGTGACAGGACGCAGGTCGCGCCGCTGGGTGCGGGCGGGGGCAGTGCTGCTGGTGGGTGCGGCGGTGCTGACGGCATCCCAGACCACCGCACGGATCGGCGTGGCCGGACGGTCCACCACGGCCGTCGTCGCGGCGCCGGCCGTCGTGATGTCGCCGACCGACGGCGCCGGTGACGTCGCCCCGGCCGCCGCGGTCACCGTGGCCGCCTCCGGGGCGACGCTGCAGGGCGTCGCCGTCACCGCCGCCGACGGCAAGGCCCTCGCCGGAGCACTCTCGGCCGACCGCCGCACCTGGACGGCCACCGAGCGGCCCGCCTACGCCACCGCCTACCGGTTCAGCGGCACCGCCACCGGCCCGGGCGGCACCGTGCCCGTCGCCGGCTCGTTCCGCACCGTCGACCCGAAGAAGCGCCTGGTCACGGCGTCGGCGCCGACGATCGGCGAGGGCGCCACCGTCGGTGTGGGGGCGCCGATCGAGGTGCGGTTCGACCGGCCGCTGAGCGACGCCGACAAGGCGACCGCCGAGCGCGCCCTCTCGGTCACCACCAGCGTGCCCGTCGAGGGCTCGTGGGGCTGGCTGCCCGACACCCGGCGCGGTTCCCGGGTGCACTGGCGGCCCGAGGCGTACTGGCCCGCGCAGACGCAGGTCACCGTGCGCGCCGACCTGTACGGGCGGGGGCTCGGCGACGCCGGGTTCGGCAAGAACACCCTCACCCGCTCGTTCACGATCGGCCGCTCGCAGATCGTCAAGGCGGACGTCACCTCGCACCGCATGCTCGTCGTGCGCGACGGGCAGACCGTCACCGACATCCCGGCCAGCTACGGGCTGGAGACCGATCCGCGCCGCGTCACCCGCAACGGGGTGCACGTCGTCACCAGCAAGTCCCCGACGGTGTTCATGACCAACCCGACGTTCGACTACGAGAACGTGGAGATGCACTGGGCGGTGCGGATCTCCGACAACGGGGAGTTCATCCACGCCAACCCCGCCTCCACCTACGCGCAGGGCAAGAAGAACGTCACCCACGGCTGCGTCAACCTGACCACGGCCAACGCGAAGGCCTACTTCGACACCGCGATCTACGGCGATCCCGTGGAGGTCACCAACTCGTCGGTGCCGCTGTCGAAGGTCGACGGCGACATCTACGACTGGGCGATCTCGTGGGAGGACTGGCAGAAGATGTCGGCGCTGGCCCCGCGCAACTAGCGCTGAATCTGGTCCGGTAGCCCGAAGCGACCGAACAGTTCCGGCAGGTGGAACCGCGTCACCGCCGCGATGCCGGCTGACGTGCAGGTGAGCACGATCAGCGTGGCCGCCCGTCCATCGCCGTAGACGCCGAACGCCGGGCCGCCCGCCGCTGACACGGGCACCAGTTCGACCGACCGGTCCGGGCCGGCGAACGACGCATCCAGGAACTCCCTGATCGCCGCGCGGCCGCCGTACTCGTGCGGGGCGGGTGGCATCGCGAGCCACGCGTCGTCGGTGAGCAGGGCGACCACACCGGCGACGTCACCGGCCACGTACGCGGCGGCGAACCGGGCCGCGAGATCGCGTTCCACGGCAGCCGCGGGACGTCGGGCCTGCGGGCCGACCCCGGCTCGGGCCCGCTGCACCAGGCCCTTCACCACGGTCGGCGTGGTGTCGAGCAGGCCCGCCACCTCGGCCGTCGAGAACTCCAGCACGTCACGCAGGACGAGCGCGGCCGCCTGCCGCGGCGGCAGGTGGGCCAGGCCCGCGACGAACGCGAGCTCCACCGCCTCGACTGCGTCCTGCTCGCCATCCGGGGCGGCGGCGGGCCACGGCTGCAGCCACGTCACCTCACCGCGGCGGGTCGGTTCGGGTACCTCGAACGGCGCGACGGGCTCGGCCGGGCGCCGGCCCGCATCCCGGCGCGCGTTCAGGCAGCGATGCGTCGCGATGCGGTAGAGCCAGGTGCGCAGCGCCGCCCGCTCCTCGTAGTCGGCCAGCCCGCGCCAGGCCGCGAGCAGCGTCTCCTGCAGCACGTCCTCGGCGTCGGTGTAGGAGCCGAGCAGCCGGTAGCAATGCACGAGCAGCTCGCGGCGATGCGGCTCGACGAGCTCGCCGAACGCCCGCTCGTCACCCGCGCGGGCGAGCTCCAGGGAGGTCGACACCAGCGCATCGTGGCACGGCCGTTCCGTTCGCCGCGGCCGTGGTGTCGGTACAGCCATGACAGCTCTCGAGACCTCACTCGCCTTCCACCACGCCTGGATGGCCGGCGACATCGACACCGCGCTGAAGCACGTCGCAGAGGACGTGGTGTGCGACGCCCCCGCCGGCCGGCTCACCGGCGCCGCAGCCTTCCGCGCGTTCATCGAGCCGTTCAGCCAGATCCTGACCGGATCCCAGCTGCACGCCGCGTTCGGCGACGACACCACCGCCGTCCTCCACTACGACACCACCACCCGCCCGGTGCCGCACGCCCCGGCCGGGGAGTGCCACACGGTGGTGGACGGGCTGATCACGCACGTGCGCATCGTGTTCGACCGCGTCCCCTTCGACGCGGCGCGGGCAGCAGCGGTCACACCAGGGTGAGCGGGCGCGCGGTCGCGGCCGTGTACCGCTTGCGGGCCAGCCGGCGAACGAGCGCGAGCAGCGGCATGGGGTCGGAGAGGGCGAACGCGCCGAAGTCGCGAGTGCCGCGCCAGCTCTTCAGCACCTGCCACGGCGTGACGTCGCGGGCCCGCAGCCGCTTCGCCAGCGCCGCGGCCTCCTTCTGCGGCAGCATCATCTTGCGGCCGTTGATCTGCTCGGGCTGCGGACCCAGCGGGAGCCCGGCCAGCGTCGAGTACAGCCGCCACGGCCCGTCCACGCCGCAGGCCTGGGCCAACCCGAACGCGCCCGGCACCCGCACGTTGATCTCGATGAGGTAGAGGTCGCCGGTCTGCGCGTGCCGCTTCGTCTCGCAGGCCGCGACGCCGACGTAGCCGGTGATGTCGAGCAGCTTGCGGTTCATCTCCCGGGTCTCGGACACGTCGGCGGCCTCCATCAGGCAGCCCACGCCGTAGTCCAGCGGCCACTGGCGGATCTTGCGCCGGCCGTACTCCAGCGGGAAGCTGCCGTCGGCGTCGCGGATCGCGACCGCGCCCTCCAGCAGGGTCTCCGGGCCGGGCACCAGCTCGGTGAGCAGCACCGGAACCCCCAGATCGAGCAGCCGGCCGGCGTGCTCCACGACGTCGGCGCGGGAGTCCATCCGCAGCGTGCCGACGCCGGTCAGGTCCTTCGCCACATGGCCCATCGTCGGCTTCAGCACGCACGGATAGGTCATGCCGGGCAGCATCTCGTCGAGCTCGGTGCGGGTGCCGGCATGGCGCATCCACGGCGCGCGGACCCCCGCCGCGGCAGCGATCTCGTAGAGCCGCTGCTTGTCCATCAGCTCGGTGTGCAGCCCGTCGGCGGTCTCGAAGCTGATCAGCCCCGGGTCGAGCTCCTTGCGGTGGGCCACCAGCCACTCGGTGGCCGCGTCCGAACCGCTGATCAGCACCGCGGGGCCGGACGCGTTGAGCTGTGCCACCCAGGCCTCGGGATCGCGGCGGATGTCGGGCATCACCCGGCCACCGGTCACGTAGCGGCTGCGCAGCACGTACGCGTACTCGTCGGTCGTGAGTGCCTGCACCTCGACGCCGCGCCGGCCCACGGCCCGCGCGATCGTCAGACATCCGTCGTTCGGGAGCAGCAGGACCAGTCGGGACATCAGCGGCCTCGGTTCGGTTCGTGGCAGTTCTTCCCGGAGTGGCAACCGACGTTAGACCTCATCCGACTGCTCTGTTCGAGTGATACCCACCAGTCGACCGAGCGTAGTCCTCGCACCGATCGGGGCCGTCGGGCCGCCCGGACGCG
Source organism: uncultured Actinomycetota bacterium (assembly GCA_963727745.1). Lineage (GTDB taxonomy): Bacteria > Actinomycetota > Actinomycetes > Mycobacteriales > Pseudonocardiaceae > Pseudonocardia. The sequence continues at coordinate 745,636 of CAVSHL010000011.1, read as the reverse complement.
CCGAACGACGTGCTGGACGTGGCCTCAGGCCCACTGCGCCGGACGGTCCAGCGTCACCGGCAGTGTGGTCGCCGCGTCCCCCCGCGCCGCGTTCACCTGGAACTGGGTGAGGAACAGCGCGCCGTGCAGGCGCGCACCGCGCACGTCCGCCGCACGCAGGTCGGCACCGATCACGTCGGCGCCGGTGAGATCCGTGCCGCGCAGCGATGCGCCCACCAGCAGGGCACCGCGCAGCGACGCCCCGCGCAGGTCACGGCGCCGCAGGTCGGCGCCGGCGAGGTCGGCGCCGCGCCGGTCGAACCGCTTCCGCGGGCCGGGGGCGGCCGCGCGCACCCGCTCCCCCACCTCGCGCAGCAGCGCGTTCACGCGGTCCCGCTGCGCCGGCGCGTCGACGTCGCGCAGCGCGTCGGGGGTGCCCGCGGCCAGCTCCTCGGTCTCCGCCTGCAGCCGCTCCAGCTCGGGGCGCAGATCGGCGGCCTCGGAGCGGTCGATTGCCTCCCGCAGGTACCAGAGCAGCTCGTGCAGCAACCGGACCGTCTCGAACACCGCGAACATCGGACCGGCCACCTCGGGCCCGGCCCGCCAGCTGCGCCCGTCGAACGTCTCCTGCACCAGCCGCTGCCCGGCACCGAAGCAGTCGTAGACCGTGCAGCCGGGGAACCCCAGGTCACGCAGCCCGTCGTGCACGCCGCAGCGATGGTCGGCCAGCAGGTTCGGGCACGGTGTGCGCGCCGGCTTGGTGATCGCGAAGTCGGCCGACGCCGCGAACGCCGGCACCACGCAGCACAGCCCCGCGCACGCGGCGCAGTCCGCACGCAGCACCCGTGCATCGGCCATGGTTCGACGGTAGGGGAGACACCCCCGGCATCGCGGGTCGGGTGGTGCCGGGCGGGTGACCACCATCACGCGCGCTCCGGGCAGATCGTGCCGATCGATCGGGAACCGGACACCTCCGCGGGGCGACCACTGCCATGATCGACGCGCCGCCGAAGCGCTCGACCGAGCGTACGGAGGGACAGTGGCCCGACGACCACACCGATGGGCGGCGATCGCGGCGGCGCTGGCCCTCCCCGCGGCGCTCGCCGGCTGCGGCGGTGCGCCCCCGGCGACGGGTGCGGCGCCCGCCGTGGACGTGACGGTGGCGGGCGCACCGCAGCGCACCACCTACCCGTTGACGATCGAGAACTGCGGCCGGCAGATCACCTTCACCGGTCCACCGCAGCGCGTCCTGATCCTGAACGGGACGTCGGTGGCGGAGGTCGAGTCGATGCTCGCGCTGGGCCTTGGCGACGAGGTGGTGGCCAACGCCCAGCGCTACGGGGTGTCCGACCAGCCCGGACTCACCTCGGCGATCGACGCGCTGCCCACCGGCGGTTTGACCCAGGACCAGCAGTTCGACGTGCCGGCCGAGCAGGTGCTCGCCTCCGCCGCCGATCTCGTCCTGTCGACGTGGTCGGGCGGGTTCGACGCCTCGACCGGCCGCGCCACCCGTGACCAGCTCGCCGCGGCCGGGAAGAACACCCTCGTCACGCCCGTGAACTGCAGCATGGGCAAGCCGGACGCCTCCGCCGAGGAGCAGGCGGCCAACGCCGGCGCCTCGCCCCGCAGCTCACTGGAGTACCTGCTGCTGCTCGGTCAGGTCTTCGACGTGCAGGACAAGGCGCACGCCGTGGCGCGGGAGCTGGCCGAGCGGATCACCCGCGTCTCCGCGGCGGTCGCCGGGGCGCCGGCGAAGAAGCTGCTGGTCGCCTACCCGGGGATGTCGATGATGAACTCGGCCGGGCTGCCGGCGGTGCTGACCGGAGGCATCTACGACCGCGTGCTCAACGCCGCCGGCACGGTGCCCAGCTTCACCGACGTCGGCGCCGACTTCACCAGCACCCTCAACGCCGAGCAGCTCGCGGCCGCCGAGGTCGACCTGCTGGTGCTCGGCGCGTTCACCCCGAACGAGAGGCCGGCAGAGGACGCCGCGCGCCTCTTCGCGGCCTACCCGCAGTGGGCGGCCGCGAAGAACAACGCGTGGGTGGCGGTCTCCGACGGCATGTACCTCGGCACCACGAACGCGTGGGCGATCGAGAAGATCGCGAAGGCGGCGCATCCTGACCGCTTCTGAGACTCGTCTGCGCACCGCGAAGCTCCCCGTCGTGCTCGCGCTGCTGGTCGGCGCGCTGGTCGTCAGCGCGCTCGTGTCGGTGGCCGTCGGCACGGTCACGATCCCGCTCGACCGCGTGTGGGCCGTGCTCGCCGCGCAGGCCGGCGGCAGCCCGGCGCCGGCGCTGGACCAGCAGATCGTCTGGACCATCCGGGTGCCGCGCGTGCTGCTGTCCGCCGTGGTCGGCGCCGCCCTCGCGGTGACCGGGACGGTGCTGCAGGCACTGGTGCGCAACCCGCTGGCCGATCCGTACGTGCTCGGCATCTCGTCGGGCTCGTCGCTGGGCGCGGTGGCCGTGATGGGCCTGGGCGCCGGCGCCGGGCTGGGGGCGGCACTGGGGGTGACCGGCGGCGCGTTCGCCGGCGCGATCGCCGCCACCACTGCGGTGTTCGTCATGGCCCAGCGCTCCGGGCGGCTCACCGACACCCGACTGGTGCTCGCCGGGGTCGCGGTCGGCTACCTCGCCATGGCCGGCACCAGCCTCGTCCAGCTGTCGGTCGACGCCTCCAGCCTGCGCGGGATCCTGTTCTGGCTGATGGGCAGCGTCGCCGGCGCCGACTGGGCCGATCTCGGGATCCCGACGATGATCATCCTCAGCTGCGGGACGTGGATGCTGCTGCAGGCCCGCAACCTGAACGCCCTCGTGGGCGGCGACGACGACGCCACCGCGCTCGGTGTGGACGTCGCCCGGCTGCGGATCGGGCTGCTGCTGAGCACGTCGCTGCTCACCGCCACGTCGGTCGCGGTCGCCGGTGCCGTCGGCTTCGTCGGGCTGATGGTCCCGCACGCCGCCCGGCTCGTCGTGGGCGCCGATCACCGCCGGCTGCTCCCGACCGCGATGCTGACCGGCGCCACGTTCCTGGTGCTCGTCGATCTCGCCACCCGCACCGTCGACCGTCCGAACGAGTACCCGATCACCGTGTTCACCGCGGCGCTGGGCGCGCCCTTCTTCCTGTGGCTGCTGCGCCGCAATCCCGAGCGATGAAGCTCGTCGTGGCCGGTGTCGCAGTCGCCATCGCATCCCAGCCCGTGCTCCGAGGCATCGATCTCACCGTGGAGACCGGCGAGTTCCTGGCCCTCGTCGGGCCCAATGGCTCCGGCAAGTCGACGCTGCTGCGCACCGCCTACCGCGCGCTCCGGCCCGACAGCGGCACCGTCCACTTCGGCGAGGACGACGTGTGGCAGCTGCGGCCGCGCGCCGCCGCCCGCAAGCGGGCCGTGCTGCCGCAGCACCCACCCGCGCACGCCGACTTCACGGTGGCCGAGACGGTCGCGATGGGCCGCAGCCCGCACCTGGGCCCGTTCGACCGCGAGACCGCCCGCGACCGCGCCATCGCCGACGACGCCCTCGACCGGGTCGGCATGACCTGGGCGGCGCACCGGACGATCACCACGCTGTCCGGTGGCGAGCGCCAGCGCGTCCTGCTCGCCCGCGCACTCGCCCAGCAGGCGCCGCTGATCATCCTGGACGAACCCACCAACCACCTCGACGTGGGCGCGCAGGTCGACCTGCTCACGCTCGTGCGCACCCTCGGCGTCACCGTGCTGGCGGCCCTGCACGACCTCGACCAGGCCGCCGCGTTCGCCGACCGGATCGCAGTGCTCGACCACGGCCGCGTAGCCGCCGTCGGTCCACCGGCCGAGGTACTGACGCCCGAGCTCATCGCGGAGGTCTTCCGGGTCCGCGCGCACGTCGGACCCCATCCGCTCACCGGGCGCCCGCACGTCGCGGTGACCGCGCTGCCCGCCGAAGCGCTGGGTGGCTCAGCCGATCCGGAGGGTGTCGCCGTCGAGCACCACCGGTAGCCCGGCGAGCGGGGCGGCGGCGGGGCCACCGGCCACCGAGCCGTCGGCGATGCGGAAGCGGCTGCCGTGGCAGAAGCAGTTGATCGTGCCGGCCGCGATGGCCCGCACCGCGCAGCCGAGGTGCGGGCAGGTGGCGTCGAACGCGGCGAACTTGCCGGCGACGGGCTGCGTGACGACCACCCCTTCGGTGATCACGCCCCCGCCGACGGGCACCGATCCGGCCGCCACCTCCGCACGCATGCCGGCATTATGGCCGCGCCACGTTCTCCAGGTCCTCGAAGATGAGCTGGGTGCGGGTGGACAGGACCTCGGGGATCGCCTGCAGCTGCTCCAGCACGACCCGGCGCAGGGCGTCGTTGTCGGCGGCGCGCACCAGCAGGATGACGTCGAACTCACCGCCGACCAGCGCGATGTGGCGCACCTCGGGGATGGCGCACAGCCGCTCGCGCAGCCCCCGCCAGCTGCTCTGCCGCACCGACACCGTCACGTACGCGGACGTGCCCATGCCGGCGCGCGCCGGGTCGACGATCGCGGTGAACCCGGTGATCACCCCGGTCGCGCGCAGCCGCTCCAGGCGGACGTAGGCGTTGGCGCGGGAGATGCTCACCTGCTCGGCCAGCGAGCGGACCGACAGCCGACCGTCGGCCTGCAGGTGCGCGACGATGCGCCGGTCGATCTCGTCGATGGGGTCCATGCGCCTGCCTCCGGCCGTCTCACGGTCGGATCGGATTCTGGCACCTTGTCCAGCCCGGCGGGTCAGCCGACGGCAGCTGCCTCCCGGATCTCCGCGATCCGCACCGGTCGTCCGGAGCGCAGGGAACGGGTGGCGGCCTCGGCGATCCACGCGACGGCCACGGCGTCGTCCACCGTGCACGGCACCGGCGCCCGCCCCGCGACGACCTCGACGAACGCCGCCAGCTCCGCCCGGAACGCCGCCGCCAGCCGGTCGATGAAGAACGTGTGCGGCGGCCCGGCCGGGAACGTCGCGCCCGGGTGGGTGTTGCGCAGCGGCAGGCCGTCGTCGAGGCCGGCGGCGACGCTGTCGTCGACGCCGTGCACCTCGAGCCGCACGTCGTAGCCGCGGCCGTTGTAGCGGGTGTTGGAGATCAGCCCGAGGGTGCCGTCGTCGAAGGTCAGCACGGTGGCGGCGGTGTCGACGTCGCCGGCCTCGGCGAAGAACGCAGCTCCACCGTTCGAACCCGTCGCGTAGACCTCGACGACCTCGCGGCCGGTCACCCAGCGGACGGCGTCGAAGTCGTGCACGGCGCAGTCATGGAAGATGCCGCCGGAACCGGCGATGTAGGCCGCGGGCGGCGGCGCCGGGTCGAGCGTGGTCGATCGGACGGTCCGCAGCCGGCCCAGCTCCCCGGCCAGCACCGCGGCCCGGGCCCCGAGGAACGCGGGATCGAAGCGGCGCGGGAACCCGACGTGCACCGGCACCCCGGCCGCCGTCACCGCCGCGGCGACCCGCTCGGCCTCCGCCGACGTCGCAGCCAGCGGCTTCTCGCAGAAGGTCGGGATCCCGGCGGCGACGGCGGCCAGCGTCAGCTCGGCGTGCAGGCCGGTGGGCGCGGCGACGAGCACCCCGTCGACGCCCGCGGCGAGCAGCGCCGCCGGCGAGTCGACGGCCTCGGCGCCGACCTGCGCGGCGACCCGCGCGGTCACCTCGGGCAGCGCGTCGGTGACCACCAGGGAATCCACGGTGTCCAGCGCGGCCAGCGTCTCGGCGTGGAACGCCCCGATCCGTCCCAACCCGATCAGTCCGAGCCTCATCAGTCCAAACCTCCGAATACGTTCTGGTCCCAGTCGATGACGGAGCCGGTGACGACCCCGCTGCGGTCGCTCAGCAGGAAGACCACGAAGTCCGCGATCTCGTCGACCTGCCCGAGCTTGCCCATGGGCAGCTTCTGCGCCGCCTGCTCGATCCAGCCGTCCTGCGCGCCGTGCGCGGTCCGCTGGATCACCTCTTCGCCCTCGGTCTCGGTCCAGCCGATGTCGAGGCCGTTGATGCGGATGCGGTCGAAGCGGTGGGCGTGCGCCGCGTTGCGGGTCACACCCGCGAGGCCGGCCTTCGCCGCCACGTACGGCGCGAGGAACGGCTGCCCACCCAGCTCCGACGACGAGATGATGTTGACGATCGCGCCGGGTGCGCCGCGGCCCAGCATGTCCCGCACGGCGGCCTGCATCAGGAAGAACGGGCCGCGCAGGTTGATCGCGATGTGCCGGTCGAACAGCTCCGGCGTGGTGTCGACGATCGATCCGCGGTCGACGAGCCCCGCGGAGTTCACGAGCGCGTCGATCCGGCCGAACTCGGCCACCGTCGCCGCCACGGATGCCTGTGCCGAGGCCACATCGGCGACGTCGGCCTGCACGAACCGCGCCCCGATCTCGGCGGCGGCCTTCTCCCCCAGCTCCGGACGGCGGCCCGTGATCACCACCTGCGCGCCCTCGCGGACGGCGGCGCGGGCCACGCCCGCGCCGACCCCCTGGGTGCCGCCGCTGACCAGCACCACCCGGCCGTCGAGCAAGGTCATGTCGTCCTCCTGCGTGCGGTGTGGGCGGCGAGCCGCTCCCGGAACGTGGTCCCCGACCAGCGCTGCGCCAGCGCGCGCCGGACCAGGTCGGCCTGCGTGGGCGGCGCCAGCCCGTCGACGGGCGGATCGCGGTCGATGTTGGTGGGGAACGCGTAGCCCTCGGCGGACGCCGCGATCGACGCGTCCACGTCGAAGGTCGCCGCCGCCAGTGAGGGGTAGATCGCCGCGCACACCCGTTCGCGGTCCACGCTCTCCATGGCCCGGCCGAACGCGGACGAGACCTGCAGGAGGTTCGCGATCCGCCGCCGGTCGGCGGTGGTGTTGGTGCCCGCGCCGTGCACGACGGCCGGGTTGAAGAACGCCGCGTCGCCCGTCGCCAGCGGGAGCTGGACGTGCCGCTCGACGAACAGCTGCTGGAAGTCGGACCGGTTCATGGCGAGGTACCCGGGCAGGTACTTCTGCGAGTGCGGCAGGTACAGCGTCGGCCCGGTCTCGACGGGCATGTCGGAGTGCGCGACCGCGCCCTGCAGGGTCAGCATCGGCGAGAGCCGGTGCACGTGCGGCGGGAACTGCTCGATCACCGCGCTGGGCTGGAACCCGAGGTGGTAGTCGCGGTGCCCGACCTGCGCCTTCCCACCCGGTCGCACGACGTTGGGCTGCGACGTCATCTGGTAGCCGGGCCCGAGCCAGGCGTGCGACACCAGCGCGATCACCGGGTTCGCGTAGTACTCCACGAACACGTCCGGCGCCCGCACGGCGAGCTTCTCGAGCGCGTTCCAGATGCGGTCGTTGGCGCCGGCGGCCGCGAAGTGGTCGGCGCCGCCACCACCTCCTGCCCGCTCCTCGACGATGATCTCCTCGAACACGGCTGTCGCCCGGTCGACCACGGAGGTGTCGGGGTAGGCGCGGCGCAGCACGACGACGCCGGGCCCGTCGGCGAAGGCCCGGACGAGCTCGGCGCGAGCCGCGGCCGGATCGGCGGCGAGCAAGGCGGCCGAGTCGTAGACCAGCACCTCCTGCTCGACGGCCGCCGCGAGCGGATAGTCCGTCGGGTCGGTGCGTGAGGCCAGCACGGCAAGCAGGTCGTCGACGGCGCACGCGTCCTCGGTCAGCGGCATCGGGTCACTCCTCCTCTGCTCGGAACGGCACACACCGCCGGGCCCGTTCACACACGTTCGGACGTGTGTGAACGGGCCCGTGCGTGTGTGACGTCATCCTGCGAAGACCGGGCGGGGTTCCATGCCGGCCGCCGTGTAGGCCGCGTCGATCAGGTCGGCCTGCGCCACCGCGTCGTCGAGGTCGAGCGGGAACGGCGTCTCGCCGCGCAGGTGCGCATCCAGGGCTTCCAGCTGGTACGTGTACGTGGTGCGGGTGCCGAGGTGCTCGGTCCGCTCCACCCCGTCGACCGTCACCGTGACGCGATCGTCGAGCTGCGGCAACACCGCGTTGTGCGCGAGCGCCTCCCCACGGGTGCCGATCACGCGGCAGCTGACCGTGAGGGCGGGCGCGTCCATGTGGCAGTGCGCCAGCCCCGTGACGCCGTCTGCATGTTCGAGGTCGGCCTCCAGCCACTCGTCGACGCCCGGGTGCCCGGCCCGCTCCCCCGCCCGCGCAGCGACGATCCGCGGCGCGGAACCGAGCCAGCGCTGCAGGTGCAGCGTGTAGCAGCCGAGGTCCATCATGGCGCCGCCCGCGAGCTCGTACGCCCAGCGCGGATCGGTGTCGGGCGGGGCGGGCACGCGGAAGTACGACTCGATCCGGCGCAGCTCGCCCAGCTCGCCCGACGCCAGCAGCTCGCGCAACCGCAGCGCCACCGGGTGGTGGACGTGGTGGAACGCCTCGACGACGGTCAGGCCCGACGCGCGTGCCGCATCGGCCACCACGCGCGCCTCGGCGGCGTTGCTGGCGAACGGCTTCTCCGACAGCACGTGCTTGCCGGCCGCGATGGCCCGCAGGTTCCACGGGCCGTGCAGCGAGTTCGCCAGCGGGTTGTAGACGACGTCGATCTCGGGATCGGCGAGCAGGTCGTCGTACGTGGCGTGCGCCTTCTCGATGCCGTGCTCGGCCGCGTACGCCTTGGCGCGCGCCGGATCCCGCGCCGCCACGGCGACGAGCCGCGCACCGATCGTGCGGGCCGGGTCGACGATCGCGCGCTGGGCGATGCGGGCCGCACCGAGGATGCCGATCCTCATGCGAGCAGCTCCTGCAGGGCGGCGACGCTCGTCCGCACATCGGCCGGTGCGCCGGGCTCGCGCGGCTCCTCGGTGAGGATGGTGTCCTGCTCCAGCACGTACCAGCCGTCGTACTCGCGGCCGCGCAGGTACCCGACGATCGCGGCGAAGTCGACGTCGCCGTGCCCGACGGGCCGGTACATGCCCTCGCGGACGGCCTCGGTGTAGGTCCGCCGGCCCGACTGCACCTGCTTGGCCAACCCGAGATCGACGTCCTTGACGTGCGTGTGCGCGATCCGATCGGGCACCTGGCGGGTGAGCTCGGCCGGGTCGGTGCCGCCGATGAGCAGGTGGCCGGTGTCGAGGCACAGCGAGATCGACGAGCCGTCGAGCACCTTCTGCACGTCGGAGGTGTTCTCCACGAGCGTGCCGACGTGCGGGTGCAGCACCGCGCGGACGCCGTGCTCGGTGGCCAGCGCGGCCAGCCGGTCCAGATTGGTGAGCAGCGTGCGCCAGCCGGCGTCGTCCAGCTCGGGACGGGCGTCGTAGCCGGTCAGGCCGGTGTCGGCCGAGAGCACGAGCACGTCGGAGCCGGTGGTGGCGTACCCGGCGAGCACCTTCTCGACCTCCGGTGCCGGGTCGTGCTCGGGCCGGTGCAGCTGCACGGGCACGAATCCACCGATGGCAGCGAGGTGGTGCTCGGCGAGCACGGCGCGCGGATCGGCGGGCAGGAACCCGTCGGGCCCCCACTCGGTCGCGGCCAGCCCGACCTCCGCCATCTCGGTGAGCACCCGGTCCGGCGACAGCTGGTAGCCCCAGCCCGGGACCTCGCACACCCCCCACGAGATCGGTGCGCCGGCGATGCGGTTCATACAGGGACCTCCAGGGAAACGGTTCGGCCGGAGCGCCACGACTCGGTCGCAGCAGTGGCCAGGTCGGACGCCGCGATACCGTCGCGGCCGGTGACACGGGGTGAGGTGCCGTCGCGGACGCAGCGCGCGAACGCGTCCAGCTCGGCGGCGTAGGCGACGGGGTAGCGCTCCTCGAAGTCACGGGCGAACCCGCGGGTCGCCGCGCCGGGGGTTCGCCATTCCAGCCCGCGCGGGTGCGGCGCGTCGATCCGCGCGGTGGCCAGCGTGCCCATCACCTCGGTGGAGCACTCGTAGCCGTAGCGCGCGGAGCGGCTGTTGTCGATCACCCCGAGCGCACCGGACGCGAACCGCAGCACGACGACGGCGGTGTCGATGTCGTCGTGCGCGGCGAACGCGGGATCGTTCGCGGCGCCGTGCGCGGTCACCTCGGCGACCTCCCCGCACAGCCACCGCGCGACGTCGAGATCGTGGACGGTGACGTCGGCGAAGAAGCCGCCGGAGTGCGCCAGGAACTCCGGGTTCGGTGGGTCCATGTCGCGCAGCGAGGTGCGGAACAGCTGCACCTGCCCCAGCTCCCCCGCGTGGATGCGCTCAGCAGCAGTCACCCAGTCGGGATCGAACCGGCGGTGGAACCCCACCTGCAGGGCCACGCCGGCCGCGGCGCACGCCTCGACGGCGGCCACCGCCGCCGCGCGGTCCTGCGAGAGCGGCTTCTCGCAGAACACCGGCCGGCCCGCGGCCGCGGCCTCGATCGTCATCGGTGCGTGGGTCGCCGTCGGCGTCGCGATGGCGACGGCGTCGCAGCGGTCGAGCAGCTCCGCGTACGTGGCCACCCACGGCACCTCGAACTCCGCGGCGACGGCCTGCGCCGCCGCGGTGTTCGCGTCGAACACGCATGCCAGCCTCGCCTCGGCGCACCCGCCGCGGAGGCTGCGCGCGTGCACGCGCCCGATCCGGCCGAGGCCGGCCAGCCCGATCCCCACTGTCACTTCTCGAGCCCCAGGTTCTCCGCCGCTGCCGACGCGCCCAGTTGAGCGCCGACGGCCTCCAGCTCGTGCGCCGCCTCGGCCGCGGCGCCACCGCCCTGTTCGAGCTCGTGGCTGAGCTCCTCCAGCTCGGCACCGCCGGCCATGAGCGCGGTCAACTGGTCGCGGGTGATCTCGCTCTTGGCGAAGTCGCCGAGACTGCGACCCCGCTTGAGCAGCATGAACCGGTCGCCGACGGGATAGGCGTGGTGCGGGTTGTGGGTGATGAAGATGACGCCGAGGCCGCGCTCCTTGGCCTGCAGCACGTACTTCAGCACCACGCCGGCCTGCTTGACGCCCAGCGCCGCGGTCGGCTCGTCGAGGATGAGCACCTTGGCCCCGAAGTGGACGGCCCGGGCGATCGCCACGCACTGCCGCTCGCCCCCGGACAGGGTGCCGATCGGCTGGTCGACGTCGCGCAGGTCGATGCCCATGTCGAGCAGCTCGGACTTCGCCGTCTTCCGCATGGTGTCGGCGTCGAGCCGTGCGAACGGGCCCCAGCCCTTGCGGATCTCCGAGCCCAGGTAGAAGTTGCGCCACACCGGCATCAGCTGCACGACGGCGAGGTCCTGGTAGACGGTGGCGATGCCGCGGTCGAGCGCCTCGCGGGGCGAGGCGAACCGCACCGGCTCGCCCTCCACCCGGAACTCCCCGGAGTCGTGCTGGTGCACCCCGGCGAAGATCTTGATCAGGGTGGACTTGCCGGCGCCGTTGTCGCCGAGCACGCACGTCACGGCAGCTGCGTCGACCTTGGTGCTGATGTCCTGCAGCGCGATCACGCCGCCGAAGAACTTCGAGACGGAGTCGATCTCCATCAGTGGTGCGCTCATGCGGGTCACCTCCGAGCCTGCGACGCGTAGCGACGAACGACCTGGTTGGCCAGCACGGCCAGCAGCAACATGGCGCCGAGGAAGAACTTGAACCAGTCGCTGTCCAGGCCGGCGTAGACGATGCCCTGGTTGGTCATGCCGAAGATCAACGCGCCGATGGAGGCGCCGATGACCGAGCCGTAGCCGCCGGTGAGCAGGCAGCCACCGATCACCGCGGCGACGATGTAGATCAGCTCCTCGCCGAAGCCCTGGCTGGTCTGCACCGACGTCTGCTCGATGAGCTTGAGCGAGCCGACGAGCCAGGCGAACGCGCCGACCGTCATGAACAGGGTGATGGTGGTGCGCTTGGCGGGCACCCCGACGTTGCGGCTGGCGACGGGATCGCCGCCGGTGGCGAACGTCCAGTTGCCGAAGCGGGTGCGGGTGAGCACCCAGGCGCCGATCGCGGTGACGAGGATCCACCACACGATCTGGATCTTGAAGTCGACGCCGAAGATGCTGATCTTGGCCGCGAAGATCGGCCGCACCGTGTCGTAGAACGGCACGGTGGCCATCCCGCCCACCGACACCGTGCCGGTGATCAGCTTCGTGACGGCCAGGTTGAGCCCCTGCAGCATCAGGAACGTGGCGAGGGTGATGATGAAGCTGGGCAGCCCGGTGCGGGTCACGAGGTAGCCGTTGATGAAGCCGACTCCCAGGCAGATCACCAGCGACAGCAGCAGCGCGACCCAGATGTTGAGGCCCCACTGCGTGGTCATGACCGCGGTGATCAGACCCGCGGTGCCGGTGAGCACGCCGGCGGAGAGATCGAAGTGTCCACCGATCATCAGCAGGGCGACGGCGACGGCCATGATCCCGAACAGCGACGCAGGGTCGAGCCAGTTGGCGATGCCCGCGAGGGACGAGAACGTCGAGGACAGGACCGCGAACACGACGAAGAGCACGACGGCGCCGATCAGCGACCCGATCTCGGGACGCAGCACGAGCCGTCGGACGATGCCGACCTGGGCGACGCGCTCGTCGGAGGGCGCCGGGGGTGGGGACAGGGTGGTTGTCATGGGTTGCCTCCTCGGAGACCGGGCGGGAGCCGGCGATGCCGGCTCCCGCACCGGTTCCTAGCGGGTGCCCTGCCCGGCCAGGCCCTTGACCTGGGCGGCGTTGTCCTTGGTGACGTAGCCGGGGCCGGTCAGCACGGGCTGGCCACCGCCGACGGTGTTGAGGTTCGACTTGTAGAGCGTCAACATCACGATGGGCAGGTAGCCCTGCGTGTACTGCTGCTGGTCGACGGCGAAGAGCATCTTGCCGTCGGCGATGGCCTGCGTGACGTCGGCGTTGAGGTCGAACGTGGCGAGCTTCGCCGAGGAGCCGGAGTCACCGACGGCCTTGATCGCGACGGCGCCGATGACCGGGCCGAGCGTGAGCACGCCGTTGATCGACGGGTCGGACTGCAGCTTCGCCTTGATCGTCGCCTCCGCCCCGGACGGGTTGGAGTTCTCCACCTGCAAGTTCTGCACCTCGCCGCCGAGGCCCTGCGCGTATCCCGTGCAGCGCTGCTCGAGGCCGATGTTGCCGGCCTCCTGGATGACGCAGAGCGACTTGGTGACGCCGGCGGCCTTCATCTGCTCGCCGGCCCCCTTGCCGGCAATGCCCTCGTCCTGACCGACGTGCGCGAGCGCGCCGAACGCCTTGGACTTGTCCTGCCCGGAGTTGATCGTGATGACCGGGATGCCGGCCGCCGTGGCCTTCTTGATCGACGCCTGCAGCGCGTCCGGGTTGGCCATCGAGACGACGATCCCGTCGGACTTCTCGTTGACGGCGGCATCGATGAGCTGGGCCTGCTTGGCGGGGTCGCCACCGCTGGCCTGGTAGTTGACTGTCACGCCCTCGTCGCTGCCGGCCTTCTCGGCGCCCTTCTTCACGACGTCCCAGAACGTGTCGCCCGGGGCGCCGTGGGTGATCACGGAGAACTTGTAGCCGTAGCTGCCGGCGCCGCCGCTGTTGCTGGTGGGAGCGGCGGGTTGGCCGGTGCCGCTGCACGCCGCCGTGGCGGCCAGCACCACAGCCGAGGCGGCAACGATGACGCCTTTGACGAGTCTCATCGGGGGGTCCCTTCAGGGAGGATGGTGCTGGTGGAGGTGAGTGGAGCAGTGGTGCGGTACAGCTCCGGCTGCGGGCGTAGCTCGACCCGCTCCTGCGTCCCCGAGCGCAGGGCTGCGAGGCCGGCTTCGCAGCAGGCGGTGGCGGCGTAGCCGTCCCACGCCGTCGGTCCGACGGTGGCGTGGGTGCCGCCGGCGGCGATGACGTCGATCCAGGCGCGGAACTCGGCGTCGAACGCGGGTGTGAACCGCTCGATCCACTCGATCGGCACCCGGACGTGGGCGGAGCCGGCGCGCTTCACGACCGCGCCCGCGCTCTCCGACAGCTCGACGGTGCCGTCCTCGCCGACGACCTCGCCGCGGATGTCGTAGGCGAAGCCCGCGTTCACCGAGGCCTCGACGTCGACGAGGATCCCGCTCGCGGTCTGCAGGATGATCAGTTGCGGATCGCGGAACCCGGGCTGCGCCTTGCTGGACACACGGCCGGACAGCACGGTGACCGCGACGATCTCCTCGTCGAACATCCAGCGGGCCACGTCGATGTCGTGCACCGCGGTGTCGGTCACGATCATCTCGCTGGTGAACCAGCCCGGCACCGACACGTTGCGGTGCGCGGCGTGCATGAGCAGCGGAGCGCCGATCGCACCGCCGACCACGACCTCCTTCATCGCCCGGTACTGCGGGTCGTGGCGGCGCATGAACCCGACGGTCACCAGCCGGCGACCGGCGGCCACCTCGGCGTCGAGGATGCGGTCGCACGCCTCCCGCGTCGGCGCGAGCGGCTTCTCGCAGAACACGGGCTTGCCCGCGGCGATGGCGGCCAGCACGTACTGCTCGTGGGTCGGGCCCCAGGACGCGACGACTACGGCGTCGACATCCGGGTCCGCGATGAGTTCGGCGCCGGTGACGTGCACCTGCGCACCCACCTCGGCGGCGACGGCGCGTGCCCGCTCGGAGTCGGCGTCGGCGACCGCGACGACCTGCGCGCCGACCGTGCGCCGGGCGAGCCGCAGCACGTGCTCGCGGCCGATCACGCCGGTCCCGATCACGCCCACGCGCACGGTCATCACGTGGCCGTCGGGAAGTGGAACGACGCGTCCACCTGCGGCCACCGCGAGGTGACGACCTTGGCGCGGGTGTAGAACGACACGCCTTCCGGCCCGTGGATGTGCTTGTCGCCGAACAAGGAGTCCTTCCAGCCGCCGAAGGAGTAGTAGGCCATCGGGACCGGGATGGGCACGTTGATGCCGATCATCCCGACCTTCACGCCGCGCTGGAACCGCCGCGCCGCCTCGCCGGACGAGGTGAAGATGGCGGTGCCGTTGCCGTACGGGTTCGAGTTGATCAGCGCGATCGCCTCGTCGACGGAGTCGGCGCGCACGACCGACAGCACCGGGCCGAAGATCTCCTCGCGGTAGACGTCCATGTCGCGGGTGACGTTGTCGATCACGGTCGGGCCGACGTAGAAGCCATTCTCGTGGCCGGGGACCGTGACGCCGCGCCCGTCGACGGCGAGGGTGGCGCCCTGGTCAGCGCCCGTGCCGATGAGCCCGACGATCCGGTCGCGGGCCGCGGCGGTGATCACCGGACCCATCTCGCTGGTGCTGTCGCGGCCGGGGCCGACCTTGGTGTTGCGGGCCTTCTCGCTGACCGCAGCGACCAGCTCGTCGGCCGCGCTGCCCACAGCGACGGTCGCGGAGATGGCCATGCAGCGCTCCCCCGCCGAGCCGAACGCCGCCGCGACGAGGTGATCGGAGGTGTAGTCGATCGGGGCGTCGGGCAGGACGATCGCGTGGTTCTTCGCGCCGCCCAGCGCCTGGACGCGCTTGCCGTTCGCGGTGCCGCGCTCGTGGATGTAGCGCGCGATCGGGGTCGAGCCGACGAACGACACCGCGGCGACGTCGGGGTGGTCGAGCAGCGCGTCGACGGCCTCCTTGTCGCCGTGCACCACGTTGAACACGCCGTCGGGCAGCCCGGCCTCGGCCCACAGCGCTCCGATGTACTCGGCCGTGGAGGGATCGCGCTCGCTGGGCTTGAGGACGAACGTGTTGCCGCAGGCGATCGCCACCGGGTACATCCACATCGGCACCATGGCCGGGAAGTTGAACGGCGTGATCCCCGCGCAGACGCCGAGCGGCTCGCGGAAGGAGAACAGGTCGACCCCGGTGGAGACCTGGTCGGAGTACTCGCCCTTGAGCAGCTGCGGGATGCCGCAGGCGAACTCGATCACCTCGAGCCCGCGCTGCACCTCGCCGCGGGCGTCGGAGACGACCTTGCCGTGCTCGTCGGAGACGATCTCGGCCAGTTCCTGGGTGCGCTCGTGGACGAGCTGGCGGAACGCGAAGAGGATCTTCGTGCGCTGCGAGAGCGACGACTGCGACCACGTCTCGAACGCGGCCGCGGCGGTCCGCACTGCGGTGTCGACGTCGGTCGCCGAGCCCAGCACGACCTCGGCCTGCTGCTCTCCGGTGGCCGGGTTCCAGACGGGGCTGGTGCGCGTCGACTCCCCGGTGGTGGGCTTGCCGCCGATCCAGTGGCTGACGGTCCTCATGAAGGATTCCTTCCGATCAGCGGACGCTGCGACTGCTTGTTCGTCTCGTAGGTCTTGCGTGCCTGGGTGGTGGAGTCGAGCTGCGCCACCTCGGCGACGGGCACGTCCCACCAGCTCTCGCTGTCGGGGACGGGCGCGAGCGGGTCGGTCTCGATGTGGATCACGGTGGTGCGCGTCGCGGCCCGGCTGAACGGCCGATGGCCTCGCGGAACTCCGCGATCGTGCGCACCCGGATGACGTCGGCGCCGAGGCTCGCGGCGTTGGCGGCGAGATCGACCGGCAGCACGTCGCCGTCGAACTGCCCGGACGCCGAGCGGTACCGGTAGCGGGTGCCGAAGCGCTGCGACCCGACCGACTCCGACAGCGCCCCGATCGAGGCGAACCCGTGGTTCTGCACGATGACGACGTTGAGCTTGATCCCCTCCGACACGGCGGTGACCAGCTCCTGCGCCATCATCAGGTACGAGCCGTCGCCGACCAGGGCGAACACCTCGCGGTCAGGCGCGGCCATCTTGATGCCGAGCGCGCCGGCGATCTCGTAGCCCATGCAGGAGTAGGCGTACTCGACGTGGTACTGCTTCGCGTCCCGCGCCCGCCACAGCATCTGCAGGTCACCGGGCATGGAGCCGGCGGCCTGGACGACGACGTCGCGGGCGTCCATCTCCTCGTTGAGCGCGCCGAGCACCTCGGTCTGCGCGGGCAGCGGCTCGTGGCCGAGGTGGAAGGCCTGGTCGACGATGCCGTTCCACACGCCGGTGTTCCAGCGCCGCGGCCAGAGCTCGCCGGCCAGCGCGGTGGTCAAGGCGTCGAGGGCTTCGCGCGCGTCGGCGACGAGCATCTCGCCGGCGTGCTTGGCCGCGTCGAAGGCGGCGACGTTGATGTTGACGAACCGCACGTCGGGGTTCTGGAAGGCACTCCGCGAGGCGGTGGTGAAGTCGCTCCAGCGGGTGCCCACGCCGATGACGACGTCGGCGGCGCGGGCCAGCGCGTTGGCGACGGGTGAGCCGGTGGCGCCGACCCCGCCCACGGCCTGCGGGTGGTCCCACAGCAACGCGCCCTTGCCGGCCTGGGTGTCGGCGACGGGGATGCCGGTGGCCTCGGCGAAGCGGCGCACCGCGTCGGTGGCCTCGCTGTACTGCACGCCGCCGCCGGCCACGAGCAGCGGCGCCTGCGCGCCCCGGATCAGCTCGACCACCCGGGCCAGCGCGGCGGGCTCGGGCACCGGGCGGGCGATGTGCCAGACCCGCTTCGCGAACAGCTCGTCGGGCCAGTCGTGGGCCTCGGCCTGCACGTCCTGGGGCAGCGCGATCGTCACGGCCCCGGCAGTGGCGGGATCGGTGAGCGCGCGCATCGCGCCCAGCAGCGCCGACGGCAGCTGCTCGGGCCGCCACACCCGGTCGAAGAACACCGACAGCGGCCGGAACGCGTCGTTGACCGACACGTCGCCGGTGTCGGGACGCTCCAGCTCCTGCAGCACCGGGCTCGCCACCCGGGTCGCGAACACGTCGCTGGGCAGCAGCAGCACCGGGATGCGGTTGGTGGTGGCCAGCGCCGCGCCCGTCAGCATGTTGGTGGAGCCGGGCCCGATCGACGCCGTGCACGCCATGACCTGCAGCCGGTTGCGCATGCGGGAGAACCCGACGGCCGCGTGCACCATGCCCTGCTCGTTGCGGGCCAGGTGGTACGGCATGTCGGCCTGCTGCTCCAGCAGCGCCTGCCCGACCCCGGCCACGTTGCCGTGGCCGAAGATCCCGAACACGCCGGGGATCAGTCGCTGCTCGATCCCGTCGCGCTCGCTGTACTGGTTGGCGAGGAACCGCACCAGAGCTTGGGAAACCGTGAGCTTCACGCCTTCTCCTCCGTGCTCGTGAGCGGCAGGCGAGGATCGATCTCCTGGTCCGCCCACGTGTCGCGGACCCAACCGTGCTCCGGGTCGTCGCAGATCCGCCAGGCCCGTTCGGTGCCGGGACCGGCCATGACGTTGAGGTAGTAGAGGTGGTAGCCGGGCGTGGCCATCGACGGGCCGTGCCAGCCGTGCGGGATCAGCACGGTGTCGCCGCTGCGCACCTCGGTGCACACGTCGATCTCGCGGCCGGGGCCCGACGTGTAGACCCGCTGGAAGCCGGGGCCGTCGTTGTCGACCTCGAAGTAGTAGACCTCTTCGAGCACCGACTCGGTGTCGGTCTCCTCGTCGTGCTTGTGCGGCGGGAACGACGACCAGTTCGAGCCCGGGGTCAGCACCTCCACCGCGATCAGCTTGTCGGCGTCGAACGTGCCGGGCATGCAGAAGTTGTTCACCTGCCGGCTCGACTGGCCGGCGCCGCGCAGCTCGACCGACACCTTCTCGGCGGGGCCGTAGCGGGCGGGCAGCCGTCGCGTGGCTCGCGCGGCGGGAAGGGCGAAGCGACCGCCGGCTTCCGACGTCACCGTCACCTCGGCATCGCGCGGGACGTACGCGAAGTCGGTCACGCGGGTGAACACACCGCGGCGGCCGGTCAGCTCGAACGTCTCCCCGTCGCACGCGACCGTGGCCGAGCCGGACAGCGGCAGCACCACCATCTCGTCCTCGCCGGTGGCGAAGGTGGCGCTCTCACCCGGCTGCCAGCTCCAGCACCCGCAGGCTGGAGTACCCCCACCCCGCGGTCTCCGGGGTGATCACCAGCGCGAACGTCTCGTCCGCACTCTCCCCACGCCGTACTACGTGCCCACTCACCGCACACCCCCGTCGTTGTGTTGATCAAGGGCAAAAGGTCGCTCATGGAGATCGACTGGCGACCTCTTGCCCTTGATCAACGTCGTACCACCCGCGCTCACAGAAGACCCACCACTGCAGCCACCGCGGACTCCACGTCGTCGTCGGCCGGGTAGAGCAGGCTCCGGCCCAGCACCAGCCCCTGCACCGTCGGCAGGGCCAGCGCCTTCTGCCAGCTCGCGAACGCGGCGTCGGGATCGGCCGAGACCTCGCCGCCCAGGATCAGCGCCGGCAGCGTCGTGGCGGCCATCGCGCGCTCCATCTCGTCGACGATCGGCACCTTCAGCCACGTGTGCGCCGAGGTCGTGCCGAGGCCGGCCGCGACCGTCATCGCGCGGATCATCGCCTCGGCGGACAGGTCGTTGCGCACCCGGCCATCCACCCGATGGGAGATGAACGGCTCCACCATCGCCATCAGCCCGTGCGCGGCCAGCTCGCCGACAGCGTGCCCGCACGCCTCCAGCGTGGCCGCCGTGGCGAGGTCGTCGGGATCGATGCGGGTCAACATCTTGCCGCCCTCGAACCCGGCCGCCGCGATGCTCGCCGCGTCGTACGCGGTGAACCGGTCGTCGATCTCGAAGACGGTGCCGGCCAGCCCGCCCCGGTTCATCGACCCGACGACGACCTTGCCGTCGAGCGCGCCGAGAAGTAGCAGGTCCTCCAGCACGTCCGGGGTGCCGAGCACGCCGTTGACCTCGGGCCGGGCGAGCGCGAGCACCAGTCGCTCCAGCAGGTCGGCCCGATCGGCCATCGCCATCGGCCGATCCCCGGCGCGCAGCGCGCCCCGGGCGGGATGGTCGGCGGCCACCATCATCAGCCGCCCGTGCGCACCGAGCAGCGACGTGGGCCGCCGCCGGTTCGACGCCGCCGCGGCGACGGCACCGGGGCGGCGCACCCGGGTCTCGATCAGGGTCTGCACCACGTCAGGCACGGGCCACCTCGCGCGCCGATCCGAGCAGCACGGCCTGCTCCACCTCGTCCGAGGTCGGCATCGCGTCGGCGCAGGCCAGCCGCCCGGCCACGATCGAGCCGGCGGCGTTGCAGAACCGCATCGCCCGCTCCAGGTCCCAGCCGGACAGCAGCGCGTGGCACAGCGCCCCGCCGAACGCGTCGCCCGCGCCGAGCCCGTTCACGACGTCGACGGGCACCGGCGGCACTTCCACGACCTCGCCGCGACGGGAGGCGAGCACCCCGTCCGGTCCCTGCTTGACGACGGCCAGCTCGACACCCGCGGCGTGCAGTGCGTCGGCCGCAGCGCGCGGCTCGCGCACCCCGACCGCGGTGTCGCACTCGTCGAGGTTCCCGACGGCGACGGTGACGTGCGGCAGCGCCTCCTGCACCCAGCGCCGGGCCTCCTCGCGGGACTCCCAGAACATCGGCCGGTAGTCCAGGTCGAGGACGGTGATCCCGCTCTTGCCCCGTGCGCGCAGTGCCTCCAGCGTCGCGGTGCGGCTCGGCTCCTGCGAGAGCCCGGTGCCCGTCACCCAGAACACGTCGGCGTCGCGGACGGCGTCGAGGTCCAGCTCGTGGGCGTGGATCTCCAGGTCAGGGGCCTTGGGGAAGCGGTAGAAGTACAGCGGGAAGTCGTCCGGCGGGAAGATCTCGCAGAACGTCACCGGCGTCGGCAGGTGCGGCACGGGAGTGACGAACCGGTCGTCCACGCCGAAGCCGCGCAGCGCGTCGTGGATGAACTCGCCGAACGGGTCGGCGCCCGTCCGCGTGATGACGGCGCTGCGGCGCCCGTGCCGGGCGGCCGCGACCGCCACGTTGCTGGGGCTGCCTCCCAGGTACTTGCCGAACGAGGTGACCTCGCGCAGCGACACCCCGATCTGGAGCGGATAGACGTCCACACCGATGCGGCCCATCGTCAGGACCTCCGGAACTTGCCCTGACATCGGCGCTCCCTCCATTGGCACGGGAGGAGATGTACTCTCAGCTCTGTTAGCGTGTCAACACTTTGTCCTGACAAAGTCGGTTTGGGGGTCGAGCATGCTGGTGCCCGATGTCGTCCTGGACCGCTCGAGCCCGGTACCGCTCTACTACCAGGTCGCCACGCGCATGGAGCAGCTCATCGATCAGGGCGAGCTGCCCGCCGGTAGCCGGCTCGAGAACGAGATCGAGCTGGCCGATCGGCTGGGTGTCTCCCGGCCCACCATGCGGCGGGCCATCCAGTACCTCGTCGAGCGCGGGATGCTGGTGCGCAAGCGCGGCGTGGGCACCCAGATCGTGCACCCGAAGGTCCGCCGGCCCGTCGAGCTCAGCAGCCTGCACGACGACCTCGCCCAGAACGGGCAGGAGCCGCGCACCGAGGTGCGCTCGTTCACGGTCGAACCGGTGACCGACCACGTCGCCGAGCTCATGGGCCTCCCCGCGGGCACGGCCGCCAGCCACATCGAACGGCTGCGGTTCGCGGGCGGCGAGCCGCTCGCGCTGATGACCAACATCGTGCCGGCCGACGTGCTGTCGCTGACCGCGGAGGCACTCACCGATCACGGCCTCTACGACCTGCTGCGGGCTGCCGGCCGCGTGCCGCGGATGGCCCGCCAGAACGTCGGCGCCCGGGCCGCCACCGCCGCCGAGGCGCGGCTGCTCGGCGACCCTCCCGGCACGCCCGTGCTGACCATGACCCGCACCGCGTGGGACGCGGGTGGCCAGGCCGTCGAGTACGGCTCGCACATCTACCGCGCCTCGCGCTACAGCTTCGAGCTGACGCTCACCTCGGCGTAGGCGGCTCCGCCGCCGATGAGAACCGGTTGGATCAGGAGTCACCACCACATGGCTGTGATCGTCGACGGGCTCGGGTTCCCGGAATCGCTGCGCTGGCACGACGGCGCGCTCTGGTACGCCGACTGGGCGGCCGGGACCGTGTACCGCCTCGGCGCGGACCTGGTGCCGCAGGCCGTTGCGCAGCGCGCGAGCTTCCCGCTCTGCTTCGACCTGCTGTCCGGCTCGCAACCGATCCTCGTGTCCAACCCCGACCAGGCCGTGCTGCTGCCCGACGGGTCGCGCCACGCTGACCTTCCCGCCACCGAGCACCCCTGGAACGAGATCGTCGTGGCTGCCGACGGCTCGGCGTACGTGAACAACATCGGCTTCGCGTTCGGCTCGGGCGCCGACCCGGCCGCGGCCGGTGCCGTCGGATACGTGGTGCTGGTGCGACCCGACGGTTCCGTCGCGCAGGCCGCGGACGGCCTGGCCTTCCCCAACGGCATGGCGTTCATCGACGGCGGCGCGACGCTGCTGGTGGCGGAGTCGCACGGCCAGTGCCTGACCGCATTCACCATCGCCGCCGGTGGTGAGCTGACCGACCGGCGGATCTGGGCCGCGACCGCCGGACTGCACCCCGATGGGATCGACGCACAGGACGACGGCACGGTGTGGCTGGCCGACGTCGGTACCCGCTGCTGCGTGCGCGTCGCCGAGGGCGGTGCGCAGCTCGACCGGATCGACGTGCCGCGCGGCGCGTTCGACTGCGTGGTCGGTGACCTCGGCGCAGGTCCGACCCTGTACGTCGGGGTCAACGAGTTCGGCGGCGATCCGGCGGCCGGGCCGCAGGGGCAGATCCTCGCCGTGCCGCTCTCCTGAGAGAGCCACCACACGCAGCCCTTGTCCGCTTGACCCGCGCCCACCCGCGGAGAGACGCTGATCAACGTGTGCGGGCCGGTCGGCCTGCCCAGGAGAGGTGCGGACGTGGACGGGCGGGATCTGGTGCGTCGCCGCCACGTCGATCTCAAGCGCGTCAGCAGCGCTGCCTGTCGCACCCGCTGACTCCACCTCCCCCTTGCCCGATCGGGCTTCCTTGCGCTGCTGCGCGTCCTGTTCTCCGAAAGGCCCTCCCATGCTGCGCATTCCGCGCGCGTTGTTGCTGCTCGTCCCCGCCGCGGTGCTCGCTGCCGCGTGCGCCGCCCCTGGCCAGGCGCCCGCCGGGCCGGCCGCCGACGGCACCCAGACCGTCTCCATCGGCGTCTCCGACGCGAGCGAGAGCTACTGGAGCGTCTACCAGGCCAAGGCCGCCGAGGCCGGCATCACGGTGAAGTTCGTCAACTTCACCGACTACAACCAGCCCAACCCGGCGCTGTCGCAGGGCCAGCTGCAGCTCAACGAGTTCCAGCACCTGCAGTACCTGGCCAACTACAACGTCAAGAACAAGGACACGCTGGTGCCGATCGGCGCCACCGCGGTCTACCCGCTGCCGCTGTACTCGACGACGCACGCCAAGCTCGAGGAGATCCCGCAGGGCGGCCGGGTCGCGATCCCGAACGACCCGACCAACCAGGCGCGCGCCCTGCTGGTGCTGCAGTCGGCGAAGCTGGTCACGCTGAAGGGCGGCGGCAACTCGCTGTCGACGCCGAGCGACGTCGACCCGGCCACCTCGAAGGTCCAGGTGCTGCCGGTGGACGCCGCGCAGACCGCCGCCAACATCGCGGGCGTCGACGCCGCGATCGTCAACAACAACTACGCGACGGCAGCCAACCTCGGCGAGGACAAGATCCTCTTCACGGAGAACCCGGACAGCGACGCCGCCAAGCCGTACATCAACGCGTTCGTGGCACGGGCGGCCGACAAGGACAACGCCACCTACCTCAAGCTGGCCGCGCTCTACCACGATCCCGCGGTGATCGAGGCGGCGCGCAAGGACCTCGGCTCCGGCGGCATCTTCAAGACGAACGACGCGGCCGACCTGCAGGCGACCTTGAATCAGATCGAGACCACGCTCCGCACGACGGGCAGCTGAGCCATGGCGCCGGTGATCACCTTCCGGGGCGCGTCGAAGACGTTCGCCGGGAAGACCCCCGTCCACGCGGTCGACACGGTCGACCTCGAGATCGAGCAGGGCTCGATCACCGGCGTCATCGGCTACTCCGGGGCGGGCAAGAGCACGCTCGTCCGCATGATCAACGCGCTGGAGCTGCCCACGGCGGGCACGGTCACCGTCGCCGGCCGCGACGTGGGCGGGCTCGGCGAGCGCGGACTGCGGGAGCTGCGCGCCGACGTCGGCATGATCTTCCAGCAGTTCAACCTGTTCGCCTCGCGCACTGTCTCAGGCAACGTCGGCTACCCGCTGCGCATCGCGGGCTGGTCGAAGGAGCGGCGCCGGGAGCGGGTGGCGGAGCTGCTCGACTTCGTGGGCATCGCCGACAAAGCACGCAGCTATCCCGGCCAGCTCTCCGGCGGGCAGAAGCAGCGCGTCGGGATCGCCAGGGCGCTGGCCACCGCGCCCGGCATCCTGCTGGCCGACGAGGCCACCAGCGCGTTGGACCCGGAGACCACCCAGGACGTGCTGGCGCTGCTGCGCCGGATCAACCGCGAGCTGGGCACCACCATCGTCGTGATCACCCACGAGATGGAGGTCGTCAGCTCGATCTGCGACACCGTGGCCGTGATGGAGGCGGGCAGGGTGATCGAGCACGGCCCCGTCTACGACGTGTTCGCCGCGCCCCGCGAGCCCGCCACCCGCCGGTTCGTGCACAGCGTGCTGCGCGACCGCCCGTCGGACGAGACCCTGGCGCGGCTGCGGCAGCACTTCCCCGGCCGGATCGTCACGGTGTCGGTGCGCGCCGACGCCGACTCCCGCTCGGCCCTGTCCGACGTGCTCGCCGCGCACGACGTGCGCAGCACGATCGTCTACGGCGGCATCCGCGAGATCGCCGAGAAGCCGTTCGGGAGCGTCACCTACGCGCTCGACGGCCCGGCCGCCGCCGTCGACGCGCTGATCGCGGAACTGCAGTCCCGCACCGGAGTAGAGGAGTTGACCTCATGACGGACTGGGACCGCCTCACCCCCGTGCTGTGGCTGTCGGTGCAGCAGACCGTCTACATGGTCTTCTGGACGATGCTCATCGCCGGCCTGCTCGGCCTGGTGCTGGGCGTCGCGCTGCACACCACCCGCCGCGGCGGCCTGCTGGCGAACGCGCCGGTGTTCGGGCTGCTCAACGTGCTGGTGAACATCATCCGGCCGATCCCGTTCATCATCTTCATCACCGCGGTCGGGCCGCTGACGCTGCTCGTCATGGGCACCACGATCGGCACCCGCTCGGTGCTGTTCCCGATGACGGCGATGGCCACGTTCGTGATCGGGCGGATCGTGGAGCAGAACCTCGTCGCCGTCGACAACGGGGTGATCGAGGCGGCCCGTGCGATGGGCGCCAGCCGCTTCCGCATCATCTGGAGCGTGCTGATCCCGGAGGCGCTGGGCCCGCTCGTGCTCGGCTACACGTTCATCTTCGTCGCCGTGGTCGACATGTCCGCCATGGCCGGCTACGTCGGCGGCGGTGGGCTGGGCGACTTCGCGATCAGCTACGGCTACCAGCAGTTCAACTGGCCCGTCACGCTCGTCACCGTGGTGATCATCATCGTGATCGTGCAGGCGGCGCAGTGGGTGGGCAACCGGCTCGCGACGGTGGTGCTTCGGCGATGAGTGGACCTCTGCGCAGGCTCGGCTTCCTCACCATCGGGCTGTTCGACGCGGACGATCCGGCGGCCGGCCACGAGACCACGCTGCGGATGATCGAGCTGGGCGAGGAGCTCGGGTTCGACAGCGCGTGGCTGCGCCACCGGCACCTGCAGTTCGGCATCTCGTCGCCGGTGGCGGTGCTGGCCGCCGCAACCCAGCGGACGCGGCGCATCGAGCTGGGCACGGCGGTGATCCCGCTGGGCTGGGAGAACCCGCTGCGGCTGGCCGAGGACCTCGCGACCGTGGACCTGCTCTCCGGCGGCCGGCTCAACCCGGGGGTGAGCGTCGGCCCGCCGATGCACTACGACCTGGTGCGCGACGCGCTGTACCCGCAGACCGCCGACGTCGAGGACTTCAGCGACGAGCGCCTGCGCCGGCTGCTGCGGATGGTGGCCGGAGACGCGGCGACCGCACCGCGGGAGACCGTGGGCTTCGAGACCTTCTCCGACCGGGTGCAGCCGCATTCACCCGGTTTGCGCGCCCGGATGTGGTACGGCGCGGCCAGCCTCGGCTCGGCGCGTCGGGCCGGCGAGCTCGGCATGAACCTGCTGACCAGCAGCGTGGTGCGCGCAGAAGGCGCCACCGACGGCTTCGCGGCGATCCAGCGCCGCCAGATCGACGCGTTCCGCGCGGCGCACCCGGCCGGTCGGGTGTCGCAGGGCCTGGTGGTCGTCCCGACGGACAGCGCCACGCCGGAGCAGCGGGAGCGCTACGTCGCCTACGCCGCGGCCCGCTCCCCGCGCACCGCGGCGCCGCAGGGCCCCGCCGGGATGCTGTTCGCCCGCGACCTCGTCGGCACCTCCGCCGAGATCGCCGCGCAGCTGCATGAGCACGCCGGCTATCAGGCCGTCGACGAGGTCGTGTTCGCTCTGCCGTTCGACTTCGCACCCGAGGACTACGTGCAGATCCTCACCGACATCGCCACCCGGCTGGCGCCGGAACTGGGCTGGTCACCGCACCACTGAGCCCTCCCGGACGAGCTCTACCGCACGGTGGCCCGTAGCTTCCAAGGCAGCCGTTCGCATCGGAGTGCCCCATGATCACCGTCCCGCTCGTCGACCTGCACCGCCACCTCGAGGGCGCGATGCGCACCAGCACCGTCCTCGACATCGCACGCCGTGCCGGACATCCGCTGCCCAGCACGCCGCGGCAGCGGTTCGTCGCCGACGCGCAGCTCGGCGGGCTGCTGCCCTACCTCGACCGCGTCGACGCGCCGGCCGAACTGGTCCGCACGCCGGAGGGCTGGACCCGCGTGGCCCGCGAGGTCGTCCTCGACGCGTTCGACGACGGGCTGCAGGCGGTGGAGCTGCGGTTCAGCCCGTGGTTCGTGCAGTCGCGCACCGGGCTGGCGCCGGAGGCCGTGATCGACGCGGTCGTCGAGGGGGTCGCCGAGGCGCACGAACTCGTCGAGCTGCCGGTCGGGCTCATCGGCATCATGCTGCGCGATCTCGGGCCGGACGGGGCGCTGCCCCAGATGGCCACGATCCTCAGCCGGCGCGACGCGTTCGTCGCCGTCGACATCGCCGGGAACGAGGCCGGCTTCCCCGCGGGCGACTTCGCGGCCGCCTACGCCCGCGCCGCCGAGGCCGGGCTGCGGCTCACCGCGCACGCCGGCGAGGCGGCCGGGCCGGAATCGGTGTGGGCAGCCGTGCGCGAGCTCGGCGTCGAGCGCGTGGGGCACGGCGTGCGGTCGGCCGAGGACCCGCGCCTGATGGACCACCTCGCCGAGCACGGCATCGCGCTGGAGGTGGCGCTCACCAGCAACGTGCAGACCGGAGCGGCGGCCTCGTTCGCCGAGCACCCGGTGCGCACCCTGCTGCGGCACGGCGTGCGCGTCACCCTCAACACCGACAACCCGCGCGCCAGCAACGTCACCCTCTCCCACGAGTACGGGGTGGCGGCCGCCCAGGCCGGCCTGACCTCGGCCGAGGTGGAGACGATCGCGCGCAACGCAGCCGAGGCCAGCTTCGTGCTGGGCTGAGGCGCACGTGTCACGTCGACCATGGGCAAACCGTCGCTTTCCAAGATCGACGAGCGACGGTTTGCCCATGATCACCGCGGGAGCGGACCTGCTACTCGGTGGCGCTGCGGTTCGTCGTGTTCTTGACCTGCGCGATGCCCTTGCGAGCTGCTGATCCGGCGACCCGCCAACCCGCCGTGGCCACCGCCGCCGAGCGGCCGCCCACCGAACCCGGGAACGCGCGGATGTGCCAGATCCGCCGGGAGTCCTCGGTCCAGCGCAGCTTCTCCTCCGACACCGAGCCCATGAACTCGAAGGTCTCCAGCCCGCGCTCCCACGCGCTCTGCAGCAGGTCGTGGGCCAGGATGAAACCCGGGCCGGCCGCCCGGAACTCCGGGTCGAACCCGAACTTGAGCCCGTAGTGCGCGCGGCCGTCGTCCAGCGCCAACTCCATCGCGATCGCCCGGTCGCCACCCGTGTCCCGCTGCCGCAGCGTGGTGATCTGGAGCAGGTCGTGGCGCGCCGCCCAGCGCGCGACATCGCGGTAGAAGGCCGCCGTGCGCGGATCGGACAGGATCGCCGTGCCGTTCGCCGACTTCCAGCCCATCCCCTCGACGCGGAACGCCTCGTCCAGCGCCGGGTCGAGCCCCGGCCCGTCGCCGATGCCGTCGTACACGGCCAGGGTCAGCTCGCCCGCCTTCTCCAGCTTGCGGCGCCGCTGCCGGATCCGCGCCACGAACTTCGTCGACCGCGCCGCCAGGAACTCCTCGAACGTCCCGGTGACCGCCACGTACGGCGAGCGCTGCACGACGTGGCGGCGGTACGACCCGCCCGCGCGCCGGATGATCTGCTCGGCCAGATCGGCCGACGGCTCCGAGAGATGACCCAGATCGGCCATGAACGGCGCTGCGCGCAACGCCCGATCGATGAGCTCTGCCTCCACGTCGGCGTCCTCGGCGATCGGCGAGCACAGGAACGTGTGCCAGTTGTGCAGGTTCGCCGCCCGGCCGCGCCGGGTCGTCACCGGCAACACGCCGGCCAGCCGACCGTTGCGACGCACCCGCAACACCTGCGGGGTGCCCTGCCCGAACGCCCGCCACCAGGCGGCGAACCAGCCCGGACGCGCGAACGGCACGGCCCCGATGCGATCGACGAGCTGGTCCCACTCGGTGACGAAGTCGGTGCGGTCGCGCACGGCGCTCTGCCAGGAGTCACCGGTGCGAGGCAGTGCGACTGCGGCCATCCCGGTCACACTCCCCGCCGCGCCAGCCGGCGTTCGCGGCCGAGCTGCCGCACACGTCGCGCGACCGCGGGCAGCACGAGGTAGCGCAGGCTCGGCATCGCCTTCGCGCCGATCCTGCGGCGCAGCTGCAGCGGCCGCCACATCGGCAGCGAGCGCACGTCCGCACCGGTGCCGGTGATCGACTCCCCCACCGTCTCCTGCGCGAACGCGACGAGCGCGTCGGCGATGCGCTCGTCGTAGCTGCCCTTGTCGTAGGACCGCGTGACCCGCAGCAGCGCCTCCGAGGCCAGCCGGCGCCGGACCGTGCGCTCGAGCGCCGCGGGCCCGCCGCCGACTCCGTCGAGCCGACCCTCGGCCTTGCCCAGCAGCGCGAGGAACGCGCGCAGCCGCATCTGCAGGTCGCCGAGGCCGCCGTCGCTCTCCTCGTAGGCGACCGACATGTTGGCCTCGTGCCCGCGGCAGTAGGCCTGGTCGGCGTCGACGACGAACCCGACGTCGCCGTGCATGGCCATGCGCATCCACATGTCGAGGTCGCTGGTGTGCAGCAGGTTCGGGTCGTAACCGCCGACCTGCTTCTGCACGGACGTGCGGGTGACCGCGGTCGGCGACGCGATGCAGTTGGCGGCCTCCTCGAACCGCGTGCGCAGCCAGTCGCCGCCCTTGTGGACCACGGACGCGCCCGCGCCCTGACGGGCCGGGGGCAGCGGCAGCTCCCCGAACCACGAGATCGACGGGCCGTAGACCAGCACCACGTCCGGGTGCGCCGCCATGATCGCCGCCGCGCGCTGCAGCGAGCCCGGGGTCAGCGCATCGTCGGCTGACATCAGCACCGTGTAGTCGGCCTCCGGCCACTCGACGGCGCCCTCGGTGAACGTGGCGATGTGGCCCTTGTTGGTCTCGTGGACCACGACGTCGACCCGCGGATCGGCGGCCGCGAGCTCACGGGCCACGTCCGCGCTGTCGTCGTCCGACGCGTCGTCGATGATCCGCACTCGGACCTCGACGCCCTCCTGCTCCAACACCGACCCGACTGCGGTCGGCAGCATCTTCCCGTAGCGATAACACGGAACAGCGATGTCGAACGTCGGTAATGCCATACGTGCCCCCGAAAAGTTAGGCCCCCGCCCCTCTTCCCAATGACGTGTCGAACACTGCAGCGGGCGCGTTATGGTGACGCGGATCACAATCTGGATACGGTCGGTCGCTCGCTGCATGCACCCCGTCAGGGGCGAAGGGGCGTCGTTGCCATACTGCGACGGTGCGAGTCGCATGTGTCGGTGGGGGGCCGGGCGGGCTGTTCGCCGCTGTCCTGCTGAAGCAACTGCCCGGCGTGGACGGCGTCACGGTCTACGAACGCTCGCCGGAGGGCGTCACCCACGGGTGGGGCGTCGTCTTCTGGGACGACCTGCTCGACCAGCTCCGGATCCACGACGCACCCACCGCGGCCGCGGTGCGCGAGCAGGCGTTCACATGGACCGACCAGGTCATCGAGGTCGCCGGCGAGCAGGTCAACGTCGGCGGCCACGGCTACGCGATGAGCCGCCGCGCGCTGCGCGCCCTGCTCACCGAGCGGGCCCGCGCCGTCGGCGCCGACGTCCGGTTCGGCGAGCCGGTCGACGATCCGGCCGCCGTGCTCGCCGAGTACGACGTCGTCGTCGCGGCGGACGGTGTGCACAGCGTCCTGCGCGGCACCTCCTCGACGTTCGGGACGAGCCTTCAGCGCGGCCGCAACAAGTTCGTGTGGCTCGGCACCGACGCGGTGTTCGGCTCGTTCACCTTCCCGTTCGTCCGCACCGAGGCGGGCTGGTTGTGGGCGCACGCCTACGGCTACGACGCGCAGGGCAGCACGTTCGTCGTCGAGACGACCCCGCAGACGTGGACGCGGCTGGGTTTCGACACGCTCGACACCGACGCGACCATGCGCAAGCTGGAGGGCATCTTCGCCGACCAGCTCGACGGGCACACGCTCCGTCCACCCGGCCCTACCGAAGGGCCGACGCCGTGGCAGGAGTTCAGCACCGTGCGCAACCAGCGCTGGGTCGACGGCCGCCTCGTCCTGCTCGGCGACGCTGCGCACACCACCCACTTCACCATCGGCTCCGGCACCCGCCTCGCGCTGCTGGACGCCATGGCGCTGGCCACCGAACTCGGAGCTGCGCTGCGGGCCCACCCCGGCCGGATCGACGCCGGGCTCGCCGCCTACGAGCAGCGCCGCATCGCCGAGCTGGCCGATGTGGCGGCCGAGGCCGACGCGAGCGAGCGCTGGTTCACCGAGGTCGAGCGCTACCTCGGCTACGGCGCCCGCGCGTTCGCGCAGCTGCTCGTCGACCGCCGGCACCTCGTCGCCCGCCGCCTGCCCGGGGTCTACGTCGGCGCGCGACGGCTGCGTCGCTCGCTCGCGAACGGGCCGCTGGGCACGCCGGTCCGGGCCGTCACGGGAAAGCTTCGCCGGACCCGCTCCGGCTGATCGGCTACTCGACTCCGACGACCGTGCTTCGGCGCTCCACGTACACCGTGTCACGCCACCACTCCCGGCCGCCGAACCGGTGCAGGCCGACCCGCCGGCGCGTACCGACGACCCTGAACCCCGCCTTGCCGTGCAGCGCAAGGCTGGCCACGTTCTCCGGGAAGATCCCGGACTGGACCGTCCAGATGCCTGCCGCCTCGGTGGAGTCGATCAACGCCTGCAGCAGGGCAGCGCCGACGCCTCGACCCGAGGCGGCCGGATCGACGTACACGGAGTGCGCGACCACACCCGCGTAGACACTCCGCGGTGACACTCTCGACGCCGCCACCCAGCCCACCACCCGCCCTGGTGATCCGTCGGCCGTGTCGACGGCGACGAACCGGTGCGCGGGCAGCTTGACCGCGGTGAACGCCTCCCAGGTGGGGGCCACGGTCTCGAAGCTGGCGTTGCCGGTGTCGAGACCCGCCTGGTAGATCGCCAGCACCGCCTCCGCGTCCACGGCGCGCATCGGCCGGATCACCGTCCCGACCACCGCGACCGGGCCCGAGAAGCGGGCCCTCGCCGCGTCCCGCTCACGCCACTCCGGCTCAGGAACCATGTCCATCTCCCCCTCCGTGCCCGTCCCCTCACCGTGGTCGCTCAGCGACGGGCGACGTTTCGTCGGGAAACACGTCCGGGTCGCTGCATCGGTTCGATCCGGGGACCGCCGATGCGCGGCACGGGCGGCACGGTCGGACCGCCGCCCGCGGCACCCCCAGCGGTTTCAGCCTGGGCGCACCGCCACCGCGACGAACTGGGTGACCTGCTCGGGGCTGAAGTTGTCGTCACTGACGAGCACCAGCGTGTGGGAACCGTCGGGCCGATCGGGCCCCCACGCCATCCCCTCGATGTTGTCGACGGACTGCACCGGGAGGCCGGCGACATCGGTGACCAGGCGCTTCGCCACGGGCGCTGCGGCCGCGATGGGCCCGCTGCCGATGTCGGCGGCCCCGGCGAGGTCGACCTCGTAGAGCCGCACCTCGTTGCCCACGCCCGGGGCGAAGGAGCGCTCCAGCACCAGGTAGCGCGACGGGCTGTCGGGCTCGGCCAGGATCGCGGTGATCCCGGTCGTGGCGGACCCGCTCGCCGTCGGGTCGGCGAACAGCGGCTCGAGCGGGTAGGTGTGCTGGGCGCGGACCTGGCCGTCGCGGGAGAGCACGACGATCCGCGTGCCGGCGCCGGTCGTGCGTGTGGGCAGCGGCCCGTCCTGCAGCAGCGGGTCCTCGACGGCCAGCAGGATCTGCTCGCCGTCGGTGCTGAACGCGAGTCCCTCCGGGCCGTTGTTCTGCCGGATCCCGCGTTCTCCGGTCGTGGGCCGCAGGTCGTCGAGGACGGGGAGCTCGCGCACGAACCGCCCGTCGCGCTCGGCGATCCGCACGGTCGGGTCGATCAGCACCCCGGGCTTCCCGGCGGCCGGGAGCACGCGCTCGCCCTCCTGGCTCCACACCAGCTGCTTGGTGCGCGGATCGACGCGCATGTCCTCCGGGTCGACCGTGGTGCCGTCGCCGCCGGCCAGCGGCGGGTACGGCGCGCCGTCGGGCCGCAGGAGCGGGTGGCTACCCGTGATCTCGACCCCGGACAGCGCGCCGTCCGGCCCGCCGAAGGCCAGTGCGGCGGTGTAGAAGCGGGCCGGCTGCTTCGCCGACCGGTCGTCGCTCACGAGGAACCAGGTGTCGCCGTCGCGGTCCAGGCCGGAGATCCCGCCGAACGTCGTGCCCGCGAGCGTCGTGTTCGGCGCGATCCGCTGCTCGCCGAGGAACGCGGTGACCCGCAGGCCGGCCCC
Source organism: uncultured Actinomycetota bacterium (assembly GCA_963727745.1). Lineage (GTDB taxonomy): Bacteria > Actinomycetota > Actinomycetes > Mycobacteriales > Pseudonocardiaceae > Pseudonocardia. Next base: position 712,902 of record CAVSHL010000011.1, on the reverse strand, counting down.
GTCGTCGGGCGGCGCGGAGGGACGGCCGGTGGGACGGTTCGAGACCACGACGATCACGACGACGACAGCGATCGCGACCACGATCGCGATGCCGACGAGCAGGAGGCGGGAGCGGACGATCATGTGGTCATCCCACCGGGTCAGCGTGGCCGAAGAGTGGCGGGAAGGTGGCCGACCGGTGCCGTCCCGCCCAGTTGTTGCACTGCCGGGGCGGCTATCCCAGCAGCGGGCGCAACGCCGCGGCGAAGGCCTCGGGATCGTCGACGAAGCCGGTGTGGTCGCCGGGGAACACCTCCGGCTCGGTGCCGAGCGCGCCGGCCAGCGCCGCAGCCGTCCGCGTGCACATCTGCCCGGCGGACTGCTCGCCGACTCCCACGACGATCCGCGACGGGCTCGCGGCCAGCACGGCCAGGTCGGGCTCCCAGAAGTCGGACCCGCGCATCTCGTGCTCGAACCAGAACCGCTCGTCCGCGACGACCTGCGGATCGCGGTCGCCGCCGACCATGTGCTCCAGCACGGCGTCGGGCACGGCGATGTCGGCGGCCGCGAAGAACTTCTGCCACGCCCCCATGACGTCGCCGGTCAAGTAGGTGGCGACGTAATCCTCGGTCTTCGCGCGGATCTCCTCGCGGTCGTCCAGCAGCAGGACCAGCGGCGGCTCGTGGACGATCGCCGTGCGCACCAGGTCGGGGCGGGCCTGGACGAGCGCCAGCGCGCTGACCGCGCCGCCGCTGGACCCGAACACCGCGGCCGGACCGGCGTCGAGGTGAGTGATCAGGTGGGCGAGGTCGGCGGCGCGCAGCTGCGGCGTCGAGTCCTGGTCGCGGTCGTCGACGGAGCTGCGGTTGATGCCGCGCGGATCGGTGGTCAGCACCGTGTGGTCCGTCGCGAGCTGGTCGGCCAGCGGCGCGAACGCGACGGCGTCCATCGGCGCGCCGACGAGCACCACGAGCGGACCGGAGCCGCGCACCTCGTAGTGCAGGCGGGCGCCGGGCACGTCGAGCGTGTCGGTGCTGGCCGCGGACGGACGGACCTGGGTCGGGTCGGTGATCATCGGAGGTTCCTCTCGAGGGTGGGAACGGTGAGGGCCGCGACGGCCGCGGGGGCGGCCACGGCCAGGAACAGTGCGAGCACGGTGGGCAGGAGCAGCGCGACGGGGATGCCGGCGTGCCCGGCGATCAACCCCATGAGGGCGGGCCCGGCGAGCCCGCCCGCGTAGCTGATCGTGGTGACGGCGGAGAGCTGCCCGGCGCTGCGGCTGGCGGCGCCCACCGCGCTGGCGACCGTCGGCCAGACCAGTGCGAGGCCAGCACCGGCCAGTACCCAGCCGAGGGCAGCCGTGGCGAACCTCAGGTCGGGCAGCACACCGGCGAGCAGCACCACGCTGTGGCCGACGGCAGCTGTCATCCCGCCGAGCCGGAGGGTGCCAGCGGCGCCGAACCGGGTGCGGACGCCTGCGCCGGCCAACCGCAGGACCGTCATGGCACCGAAGAAGGCGACGGAGGCGAACGCGGCGAGGGCAGGAGCGGCGCCGAGCACCCGCGTGGCGTGCACCCCGGACCAGTCGATCGCGGCGCCTTCGGCCACGAACGCGGCCGCGCCGAGCACGCCGAGCACCACGACGAACCGCGCGCGGGGCGGCGGCCCCGCGGCCTCGGGCGGTGCTGCGAGCGGGCCGTCGGGGAGCGCCGCACCGAGCAACCCGACGACGGTGGCACCACCGATCATGAACACCGGCGCGGGGACCCCGGCACCGAGCACGGCGGCGGTGATCAGGCCGCCGGTCACTGCGCCGATCGCCCAGGTGCCGTGCAGGGCCGCCATCACCGGTCGGTCGAGCACGCGCTCCACGGCGACCGCCCGGAGGTTGAGCAGCACGTTCAGCATCCCGGTCAGCGCGCCGAGCACCGTCGCCGCGACGACGAGCAGCGCGAACGAGGGAGCGGCGGCGGCACCCGTCAGCGCGAGCGCGGCGGCGGGCAGCGCGAGCCGCAGCGACGGCGCCCGATCCCGGCCGGCGAGCCAACCGGTGGCCGCCATCGCCGCGAGCGCGCCCGCGGCCAGCGCCGTCAGCACCCCGCCGAGCCGTCCCGGTCCGAGCTGCAGGTGGGCGTCGGTGGCCGGGAGCGTGGCCGTCCAGAGCGCGGTGAGCACGCCCGTCAGGCCGTAGCTCGCCGTGATCGATGTCCGCACCCGCATGCCGAAAGCCTGTCGCGGCAGGCTGGTCGAGGTCCAACACCGAACCAGCCGTGATCTACACGCTCAGCGCGTCAATCGGGTAGGAATGCCGGGTGCCGGACAACCTGGACATCCGGCGGCTGCGCTACTTCGTGGCCGTCGCCGAAGAGCTGCACTTCAGCCGAGCCGCGCGTCGGCTGCTGGTGGCGCAGCAGGCGCTCAGCCGCGACGTCGCGCACCTCGAGGACGTGATCGGGGTGCGACTGCTGGACCGCACCACCCGCCGCGTCGTCCTCACCCCGGCCGGCGCCACCCTGCTCGCCAGGGCGCGGGAGATCATCGCGTTGCACGACGCCGCGCTGCGCGAGCTGCGCGGCGAGCGCACGTCACTCACCGTCGACGTCGTGGGGCCGGGCCTCACCCCGACGCTCGTGCTCGCGGCGGCCCGCCGGCACGCACCGGACGTCGAGTTCTTCGCGCGGTACGTCACGGGGCTCGAAGCGGCCGTGCCGCAGCTGACGGCCGAGGGGATCGACGTGACCTTCGGCCGGCACCCCGATCCCGCGCCCGAGCTGGGCCGCCGGCACGTGCGCGACGAGCCGCTCGCCGTGCTGCTGCCCGAGCAGCATCCGCTGGCACAGCTGGCAGAGGTGCCGTTCGATGCGCTCGCCGGCACCCGGCCCTGCTCGCGCGCCGGCGACCACGTCACGCCCGGGTGGGAGCACGCGATCCTGCAGCTGCTCGCCCCGTTCGGGGTGAGCGCGGCCGGCGCCCACCCGCCCGTCCGGGGTGGCGACGAGCTAGCCCAGCACGTGCGCGAACGCAACGCCCCCGTCCTCACGCTAACCACCCAGCCTGCGGTGCCCGGCGTCGTGCAGCGGCCGCTCGTGCAGCCGACCCCGCTGTTCCCCTGGCAGATGCTGTGGCGCGCGGGCACGGATCATCCGGGGCTCCGGGCGCTGCATCGGGCCGTCGACGAACTGGCGGGAGGTTGGTCCGCGAGGCCGGCGGACGCATGGCTCCCGGAGCCGGAGCGGAGCGCCGCCGGTCGATAGACGTTGACGGAAAAGCCACTTTCACACACCACGCGGGAAGGAAGCTGACAAGTTCTGGCCCAGACGCGGGGTTGCATTGGTGTCACCCGGACTGAAGAGCTGGTTACTCGCGGCGCGCCCCAGAGGGCCAAACGACGGTGACGGGCATATTGCGTTCGCGGGCGATCCTTACGGTGTCGCCGGTTCCGCCTTTGCCGTCGGGTGGTGCGCCATCCCACACCGCGACGAGTAGTTCCGCAGCACCGAGAAGGTTTTCGTTGGCTGCCTCGTACGCCTCACGATTCGACGTGCCGAACGGCATGACGTGAACCTTGTTGGCCTTGCCGATGAGGTTTTCGAATTGCTCACGGTTGGCGGGTTTGACCTTGTTTTCGCGGTAGTCGGCGGCGGGGAGGATCACCTCGAGAATACCGCCGAGTTCCAGCACCACCGCGGCGAAGAGTTGATCGGCGCCGCGGGCAAGGCACGAAATCCCGACGAGTGGCCTTTCGGTGTCGGCGAGCGTGGCGCGTAGCGCGTCGGCGATGACCGGTGCCGAGTCGGGGCTGATGTTCGAGTGGCCGGTGATTCCTACGCGCACGCCGTTTCGCCTTTCATGCGGTGGTGGGGAGTAGTTCGCGGACGGCGCTGCGAGTTTCGCGGATGGCGGCCACGCGGGTGTGTGGTTCGGTTTCGTGGTGCCAGTCGGCGAGCTTGCGCGCGAGGCGGCCGGGTCGGGCCTGGTCGATGAGCGGGATCGCGATGGTGATGCTCGCGGCGGACTGTTCGTGGTCGCCGGTCAGTACTTGTGCGCGGGCGAGGCTGATCATGTCGAGGGCGCGGTTTCGGGTGCGGCCCGGGTCGCGGGTAGCGATCGCGCGTCTGATGTAGATGATCGCGTTGTGGGCGTGGCGGGAGTCGTGCCGGGCGAGGTCGCGGTATCGGGCGCCGATCACCCCGGCGAGTTCAGCGCTGTCCAGCCCGGACAGCCATCGGGGTTCCCTCTCGGGGTCCGCGTCGTTGTGGGCGGTCTCAGCGACGTCGACGGCGCGTTCGAACGCATACGCCTCTCCGCGTTGGGCGTGGCCCCATGCCTGCCGGGTGGCGAGCATCGCAGACAGGGCGGGGGTGCCGTTGTGGGCGGTGCCGCGCTGGGCAAGCGCCACGACTTCCAGGCCGTCTGCGGGCCGCCCAAGATCGAATAACTGTCGTGCGAGGGCGGCGAGTGCGACGGCGCCGAACGACGTGTTGCCGCCCGCTTTCGCCAGGCGGGCCGCCATCACGTAATGGTCGGCGGCGGACGGGTAGTGGCCCGCGTCGAACCCCATCGACCCGCTGATCTTGGCAAGTTCGGCGGCGGCGCAGAACACCCGGTTCGTGAGAGGGCCGTCGGGTGCGGTGTGGACGCGGTCGACGATGTCGGCGAGTTGTCCGACGACGGCGGTGCGGCCTAGCCCGGTGGTCGATCGCCAGGCGCGGAATCCGGCGGTGACCGATTCGATGGCTTCCACTTCGGCGAGCGCGAACGGGCCGCGCCGGGCCGCGAGTTCGGGTTCGTCGGCGAGCGGGGACAGCCACGGTGCGAGCGGGGCCAGCAGGGTGGTGCCGCCGAGGATGGCGGCGGCGCCGCGCATGGCCGCTCTACGGCTGAGCAAGTACTGCTCCGCCGCTTCGGTGGCGTCGGCGGCTATGGTGTCGCGGGTCCACGGCCCCGACCCTGCCACGGGCATGACGGCGGGCTCGGAGGCGGTGGTGCGGCAGGCCGGGTAGAACCCCAACGCGGCGTCTGTGTCGGCGCCGAGGATGGCGCGCAGGGCTGCCCGGTAATCACGGATCGGACGGCGGACGATGCCGCGTTCCCACTTGCCGATCAGGTGATCGTCTAGCTCGTATCGGGTGCCGGTGTGGTGCCACAACCATGTGTTGACGGCGTCGGCGAGTTCGGCGCGGGACATCGGTTCGCCGGGCGCGCGAGGGGACGGGGTGATTTCGCGGGCGGCGCGCAGCAGACGGTTCTGCTCGGTCGCCACCGCCAATCACCCTCCCCGTGTTGCCCGCGCGCCGGGCGCAGTTCCGGTTGCCCGACGTTCCCACTCCGACGCGCGATTTTAGGACCTGTGGCCTGTCAATGGACACCGTGACGTCCCTGTGGGCGGACAGTTGATCTCCCTGCTGGCGGACAGGTTATCTCCCTGTGCGCGGTCAGTTGATCTCCTGTTGATCTAGGTCAAGGGGATCACACCTTTCCCGGCGGTGGCTTCGGCGAGGCGGCGGCTGGTGCCTTCGGTGAGCACGATGTGCGCGTGGTGTAGCAGTCGGTCGACGGTCGCGGTGGCCAGGGTTTTGGGCATGATCGTGTCGAACCCGGAGGGGTGCAGGTTCGAGGTGACGGCGACCGAGCGGCGTTCGTAGGCGGCATCGATGACCCGGTAGAGGGCCTCGGCGGCGGCTTGTCCGGCGGGGAGCATGCCGATGTCGTCGACCACGATCAGATCGGCGCGGGTGATCTTGGTGATGGTGCGGGCGACCGAGCCGTCCGCGCCCGCTCGCCCGACCGCGGCGGTCAGGGATTCGAGGGTGAACCAGGCGACCCGGCGCCCGGTGTCGATCGCGGCGTGCGCGAGCGCCTCGACCAGGTGGGTCTTGCCGGTGCCCGAGGGCCCGGTGACCGCAAGATTCTCCGCCCGCCCGATCCACTCCAGCGTTGCGAGGGCGTGCTGGGTCGGGGTCGGGATGGAACTGTCGGCTTCGTGCCAGGACGCGAAGGTCTTCCCGGCGGGCAGGCCCGCGGCGCGGCGGTGTTGGCGACGGGTGGCGTCGTCGCGGCCGGCGACTTCCTCGGCGAGCAGCACCCGCAGGGTTTCGGCGGGGTCCCAGCGCTGGGCACGGGCGGTCGCGAGGACCTCGGGTGCGGCGTTGCGCAGGTAGGGCAGCCGCATCCGGCGCAGCAGCGTGGTGAGTTCCTCAGGCAGTGCTGGCGGAGCCGGTTGCGCGGTCACGACCATGACCGGACCTCCTCGACCCGGTGGCGCAGCCGGTCAGCCAGGGTGCCGGCCCAGCTGGCGACCGCGACCGCGTCGTCCTCGCCGTCGGAGCAGGCGTGCGCGCAGGCGGCGGTCGCGGTCGGGTCACCGCGCAGCAGCCACCGCTCGAACGCCGACAGCGCCACGGCCGCTTGGGCGGCGGTGAAGGTATCCAGGAGCACGAACGGCGAACTCGGCAAAGACGATGCCGGGGGCCGTTGCGGCCGCTCGGGGTGCTCGGGGTGCTCGGGGTGCTCGGGGTGCTCGGGGCTGATCGAGGCGCTCAGTGTGCTCGGGGTGCTCGGGGTGCTCGGGGCGCTGGGGGTGCTCGGGGTTTGTCGGGTTCATCGGCCGAACCCCTCCCAGGCGGAGGTGCCCGGTTGCGCGGAGTGTGTCTCGTCGGCGACCACCAGCTGCGCCGTGGGGGCGCCGGCGGCGCGATGGTGCACGATCGCGAGCAGGTCGTCCTCGGCGAACCGGCCGGCTGCGGCGGCAACGCCGAGCGCGGCATCGACCTCGCTGCGTCCGGCCAGGGCGGCGAGCTCGACCGCGGCGGCCATCTTCGCCCGCACCCGCACCGACCCGATGGCGGCGGCCTCGACCAGCCACGCCTCCGCTCCGGGCCCCAGGGCGAGGAACGCGGTCTCGGCCGGGCTGCTCGGCTGCGGCCTGGGCGGGCGAGGCGCCCCGGACGGGTCCTGGGGGTGGCCGGGGTAGTGCCCGAGATCGATCCGCGGTCGGCCCGGGGTCGACAAGGCGTGGCGGGCGACCTCGACCAGCCCGACCGGTGGCCTCGGCGCCCACGAAGGGCGCAGCGCGAGGCTGTTGAGGTCGGCGACCACGACCAGTTCATCGGCGGCGGCGCGGACCCATACCTCGGCGCCGACCAGCCCGGGTGGGGTGGAGTAGCGCACCGACCCGAACCGCACCGTCTGGTCGGTGTTCACCAGCCGGGTCTCCCCGAGCGCTGCGGCATACGGGGCCGAGGGCAACACGTGCAGCCGCCCCCGTTCCAGCACCAGACGCTCTGCCGGGACTGCGGCGGTCTCCCGATGCCGCCGGGTGTTGACCGTGGCGCAGAACGTGTCACACGCCGCGACCAGCGCCGTCATGCTCGGATACGCCTCGCCCAGGTTGGCCTCGGTCGGGACCAGGTCAGCCTTCGCGATCCGCACGCTGGCCTCGGCGCCACCCTTGGACTCCGGGTCGAACGGCACGCACGTCGCAACCTGGATGCCGTAATGCCGACCCGCGGCCACCACCTCCGGGTGCCGCACCGCGACCCGGGCGACGTGCTCCACGGTCACCGTCTTCTCGTTGTCGGTCAACGCATACGTCGGCGCCCCACCCAGACGCCGCAACGACGTGTCCACACACGCCAACAGGGTGGGCAGGGTGCGGTCCCAGGTCGGGATCACCACCCGGAACCGCGACCAGGCCAGCCACAGGCAAAACAACAACGTCGCCCGCGGCGCCCCGCCCGCCCACGGCACCATCGGCCCACACCCCAGTCGAACTGGCACCACATCCCCGGCTCGGTGATCCACGGCCGATACGTGCGCGCCCGCCCCGACCGCCACCGCGCCTTCGCCTCCGCGACCGCCCGCCGGGTGGTCCGCTCATCCCCTACGAACCGCAGTGTGGGCCTCCGCGGGGTGGTTGCCCCCGGATGACCCTGCGCGGGCAAGGGGTGCCCCTGTCTGCCCCCGCTGTGACCCTCTCGATGACCTCCTCGCGCCGCGTAATGCGACGGAGGGTTCCGGCATGGGTTTCGGTTCGATGGCGGCGACTGCCGCGACGGCGGCGTGCTGTGTCGGTGCGTCGCTGCTGTCGATCTTGCCTAGGCGTGCCCGCCGTCGCGGCGGTCGTCATCGACGGCGGCGAAACGTGCACGGCACGTTCACCGTGCGCCAGTCCGGGACGCGCTCTGCGGCGTCGCCCCCGAGAACTCATCGCCGCGTGAACCTGGCGCGGAGCAGCCCAGCAGTGCGGCCCCTCCCAGCATGGTGATCAGTCGAGTGGTCGGCGCGTGAACGGCGACGAGGCGGCGCAGTGGCTCGGCGCCGTCGAGGTGCTGGCGGCGTGGCCGCAGGTGGTCGCGCGGCTGGCCGCGGAGCACGTCGCGGACGTGCACGGGCGGTGCTGCGGGGGCACCCGTCCCGGGGCAGGGACACCGGCCGCGTGGTGGCCGTGCAGGTTGGCGCTCCTCGCGCGGGACGCGGCGAAACCCAGCCCGCCGGCAGCGCCCGGTCCCTCACCGACGACACCGACAACGCCGTGACCGTGTTCGTCACGGGGCTGACCACGTAGATCGGGTCATCCCGCGTCTCCCTGGCCACATAGACCTGGCCGGTCAGCGGGGCGGGCGGCTCCCGAGCAGTGCGCTGAGCGACCCCGCAACCTCCGACTCCTCGCGGCCCACCAGCCGGCCGTCGCGCACGACCACCTTTCCCGCGACGACGACGTGCCGCGGCCGACGACCGGGCCCCGCCCACAGCAGCCCGGCCAGCGGATCGGCGACACCCGCGTCGGCGACGCCGCGCACTTCCCAGCAGGCGAGGTCGGCGACGCAGCCGGGGTCGAGGCGGCCGAGGTCGGGGCGGGCGAGCCCGGCTGCTGCGCCGGCCGTCGCCCAGCCCAGCACCTCCCGTGCCACGACGGGCCGGCCGACGAGCGGTGCCACCTGCATGGCGAGCCGGGCGTCGGCGAGGAGGTGGCCGGCGTCGTTGGAGCCGCCGCCGCTGGTGCCCAGCCCGACGGCGACGCCGGCGTCGGCGAGCGCCGCGACGGGTGCGATGCCCCAGCCCATCGGCAGGTCGCAGCCGGGCGCGTGCGTGGCCGAGACGCCCGCGGCGGCGACCCGCGCGATCTCCGCGTCGGTGATCCCGCACAGGTGGGCGAGGGTGACGTCGGGGGCGAGCCATCCCCACTCGTCGAGCAGGTCGAGCGGGCGGCGGCCGTAGCGCTCCGCTGCGATCTCGACGTCGACCTGCTCGTTCGCCTGCGTCCGCCGGCGCAGCCCGTGTTTCGCCGCGACCTCGCCGAGCAGCGCGAACGTCTCCGGCGCGTCGCTGTGCACGCCGGCCGGGCCGACCGCGACCTGCACCATCGGGTCACCGGCCAGCGCCGTCGCGATCGCCTCGGCGGACGCAGCGGCGAACTGCGGATCGTCACGGGCGCTGCCCCGGACGAACACGAGCCGCGCGCCCAGCCCGGCAGCCGCAGCGACGGCCGCGCGGGCGATCGCCACCCCGTCACCGGTGGACGACGGCCAGGTCAGGTGGTGATCGGCGACCGTCGTGACGCCGCACAGCAGCGCCTCGGCGAGACCCGCCGAGGCGGCCGCGTGCGCCAGCTCGTCATCGACGCCGACCGCGGTGTACGCCGCCGCCATCCGCGGCAGCCACTCCCGCATCGGCACGCCACGGGTGCCGGGCAGGGTGCGGAACGCGGTCTGCAGCAGGTGGTGATGTGCGTTGATCAGGCCCGGGGTGACGACACAGCCGGACGCGTCGAGCACCTCGCCCTCGACCGGCTCTTCGACGACCAGCCCGTCGGCGCAGCTCACCGAGCCACCGGGGATCTCGCGAGTACCCGTCCAGACGAGATCGGCGCCCGCAACGGTCAGCTCACTGCGTGCGGAAACGGTGCGCCTCCCCGATCACCTCGGCCAGCGCCGGCACCGCACCCTCAACGAACGCCTTGCCGTGCTCGGCGGTCGCGCCGGTGGGGTCGCCGATGTGGCCGTCGGGGCCGAAGTCGTCGCTCGTCCAGCCGAAGGAGGTGCGCTTGCCGAAGCCGATGTGCCGGAACTCGGTCAACGCCGACGGCACCCGCGCCACGGCCAGCTCCATGTGCACGAGATCAGGGCGGAGGTGCAGCATCAGCGACGTCTCGCCGTGCCCGCCGTGCACACCCATCCCGAGCTCGCTCGCCGCCGAGCCGCTGCCGCCCTGGTCGACGGGCACCCCGGGGTGGGTGAAGAACGTCCGCAGCCCGAACCGCCGGCGGATCTCCCGGCACGCGACCTGCCCGAGCGCGGAGTTGCCGCCGTGCCCGTTGACGAACAGGAGCCGGCTGATGCCCGACGTCTGCAGCGAGCGACCGATGTCGACGAGCGTGGCCATCAGCGTGTCCCACGACAACCAGATCGAGCCGGGGAAGGCGTGGTGCTCGTCGGACTTGGTGTAGCAGAGGCCGGGCATCAGCACGCACGGCACGTCGTCGGGCACCACGTCGATCGCGGCCGCGGCGATCGATGTCGCGATCACGAAGTCGGTGGAGACGGGCAGGTGCGGCCCGTGCTGCTCGACGGCCCCGAGCGGCAGCACCGCGACCGTGTCGTCGGGCAGGGCTGCGATCTGCTGCCAGGTGAGGTCCATCCAGTTCACGAGCGCACCCCGATGTTCACCCGCGTGTCCACCGGCGGGGTGGCCACCAGCTTCCCGCGGTTGAGCAGGCCCTTCGGGTCCGTGCGGCGAGCCGTCTCGATGGCCAACTCCACGTTGCGGTCGACGTACCACTGGTGCGGGGAGTGCACGCCCAGCCCGATCTCGTCCATCCGCGGCATGCCGGCGAGCACCGCGTCCTCACCCGTGTACCCGGCGACGAGCATGCCGCCGGGGCCGCGCGCGAACTGCTCGAGGTGCAGGTAGACCGGGCCGTCGTAGAGCGCGCGGACGGCCGCGGGATCGTCGACGACGACCTGCCCCGAGGTCTCCATGTGGAACCACGTCTCGTCCGGGTGCGCGCGCTGGAAGAACCAGACCGGGTGGTTGTACGACATGCCGGAGAGGCGGTCGCCCTCCACGTAGTCGGTGAGCTCGCCGACGATCGTGCCGCCGGTCTGCGCGACGGCGTCGCGCACCTGCTCCATCGACGTCTGTTCGGCGATGATCCGCAGGCTGAACGACTCCGGGTCGAGCGGGACCGACGCGGGCAGGCTCGCCACCAGCGGCGGCTCGTCGCCAGAGACCAGCCGCGGCAGCGGTCGCACGTCCGCCATCGCGGCCAGCCCGGCCGCGAGCCCGGCGTAGGAGTCGTACGCCGCGTAGACGGAGACCCACTCCCTGGCCGGGTCGGTGCGCACCTCCACCTCGACCAGCACCCCGGTCACGCCGTACGTGTGGATGTACGGCGCGAGATCGGCGCCGCGCACCGTGAACAGCTCGCCGCTGCCGTCGCACGGCGCGATCGTCGCCGACACCACGAACCCGTCCGACGACGTGCCGTGCTCGATCGAGCCGGTGCCGGCGCTGCCCCCGCCGACGAAGCCGCCGATCGTCGAGGTCTTGGTGGACGGGAACATCCAGATGTCGCGCCCCGCCGGGCGCAGCACCTTGTCGACGGCGGAGAACCGCACCCCGGCGCCGACAGTGACGGTGTCCTCCCCGATCGCGACGTCGGTGAGCGGGCGCAGGTCCAGCAGGATCCCGCCGTCGAACGGTGTGGCCTGGCCGTAGTTGCCGGTGCCGGCGCCACGCGGGGTGACGGGCACGTCGTGCTCGAAGGCCACCTGCAGGATCGTCGCGACGTCCTGCCCGGTGGCCGGGCGCACCACCGCGTCGGCGACGTAGCGGCCGGGTGGGACCTTCTCGGCCAGCACCGGCGACATCCGCGACCAGTCCGACGACGCCTTCAGCCGCTGCGCCTCGTCGAGCACCACCTGCCCGGCCCCGCGCCGGGTGATCTCGGCACACGCCGCTTCGGTATCAGTCATGACATCTTGATCGAGTCGTCGATGAACTGGTTCGTGTAGATCGACTCCGGCGCGGGCGCCGGGCCGGTGAGCGTGCCGGCCGCGGTGAGCAGCGGCGCGAAGCGCGTCACGGTGTCGGCGATCCGCTTCGGGTCGAACTTCCCGAACACCCCGGACGCCGGGTCATTGGTCACGAACTTGCCCTCCAGCTGCGTCTTCACGGAGAAGTCCGCGACGCCGCGGGAGTACGACCAGCCCGTCTGGTACTTGTCGACGAGCGTCACGATCAGGTCGTTCGTCGGGCCGGGGTTCTTCAGGAAGTCGATCTGGGCCCGCTGCATGATCGGCACCAGCTTCTTCAGGCACGGGGTGAGCGCGCTCAGCTTGTCGGCGCGCACGGCCACCGGCTCGGGGTAGATCGAGTAGCCGTAGTTCGACAGCGGCTCCGCCGCCACCGGCTTCTTCCACTGCGCGATCTCGTTGCCGTAGAGGTACGGCTCGGCCGTCGCGAAGCCCTGCTGGAGGATCTTCGGGTCCGACACGAACCGCGACGGCGACGAGTCGTAGCTCTGGTCGCTCTGCGCCTTCGTCATGATCCCCTGCTGCTCCAGCAGCGCCGGGATGACCTCGCCGGAGGTCAGCACCGGGACGCCGGCCGCGGCGACCTCCTTGATGGTCGTCGCGCCGGGGTGCGAGGCCGGGTCCCACATGAGGATCTGCGGGCTCACCGTCATCTGCGACGTGACGGCGACGGTGGGGCGGCCCTTGCTCGCGCCCACGATCGCGTCGTCGGTGTTGACCACGGCGACCGTGATCGCGTCATCGGTGTAGAGCAGGGCGGTCATGGGCTGGAAGCCGGTGTTGGGGCCACCGGAGCGGACCTGCACCTTCACCCCGGTGTCGACGCCCTGGGCGACGAGCGGGCCGGTGACGGCCTTGGTGTCGGTGTCGACCGTGTAGCCGGGGCCGACGAGCGAGTACATCGCCCCGTGCTCGGACTCTGGCTGCCAGTCCTGCTGCATCACGACGGTGTCGGGGCAGGCGCCCTTGAGCTCGAGCGGGCCACCGGCGGGCGCGGCCGGGGCACCCGGTGCTGCGGCGGGGGCGGTGGTGCCGCCACCGCAGGCGGCGAGCAGCAGCGTCGCCGCGGCAGCGGCGGCGATGGCGGGGAGGCGGGTGGTCACGGGTTCTCCTCGGTGTTCAGCGCTTGCCGGTGGAGCCGTACCAGCGCCCGACCACGGCCCGGTCGAGCACGGCGAACGCGGTGAAGAACACGACGCCGAACAGCGCCGTGAACGTGACCGCGGTGAGCAGGGCCTCCATCGACAGCCGCTGCGTGTACACGCGCAGCAGCGAACCGATGCCGGGGGCACCCTGTTGGAAGAAGAAGTCACCGACGATGGCGCCGATGACGGCCAGGCCCGCGGCGGTGCGCAGCCCGGTGAACATGGCCGGCACGGCGGCCGGGAACTCCAGCTTGACCAGCCGCTGCCAGCGGGTGGCCTTGTTCAGGGTCATGAGGTCGTGCGCCGCGGCGGTGGCCGACTGCAGCCCGAAGAACGTGTTGGAGATCATCGGGAACACCGCGATGATCACCGCCACAGTCACGCGGGCGGCGAACGAGTACCCCATCCAGATGCCGATCAGCGGCACCAGCGCGAGGATCGGGATGGTCTGCAGGATCACCGCGTACGGGTAGAGGATCTTCTCCGCCCAGCTCCACTGCGACATCACCGTGGCCCAGCCGATCCCGATCACCACGGCGATGACCAGCCCGACGATCGCGACGGCGATGCTGCGCCACAGCGCCTCCAGCATCGGGCCGATGATGGACGGGTTGGACAGCGCGACGCCGTACGCCTCGTGCGGCGGCGGCAGCAGGAACCGCTGCGACGGGGGCAGCACCGCGTACGTGACCAGGTACCAGAGCGCGGCGATGCCGACGAGCGCCGCGACGATCGGGACCGAGCGCCGCAGCGCGGCGCGCCACCACGGGGTGCGGCGGCCGGGCGCGACCGGCTCGGCAGCGGGCGGCAGGGTGGCGGGAGGGGTGGCGAGTTCTGTCATGAGTGCTCCCCCAGCGCGTGCGAGACCCGTCCGGTCAAGGTCGCGAACTCCGGCGAGTAGCGCAGCTCCGGCGAGCGCGGGTACTCCCACGGCACCGCGATGTCGGCGACGATGCGGCCGGGCCGCCCGCTCATCACGAGCACCCGGTTGGACAGGTACACCGCCTCCGACACCGAGTGCGTGATGAACAGCCCGGCGAACCGCTTGAGCACGAACAGCCGCTGCAGCTCGGTCTGCATCTGCAACCGCGTGATCTCGTCGAGCGCACCGAACGGCTCGTCGAAGAGCGCCAGATCGGGTTCGGCGACGAGCGCCCGCGCGATCGACACCCGCATGCGCATGCCGCCGGAGAGCTGCCGGGGATGCTGGTCGGCGAAGCCCGACAGGCCGACCAGCTCCAGCATCTCCGCGGCCCGCGCCTGCCGCACCTGCTTGGACATGCCGCGCAGCTCCGGCACCAGCTCGACGTTGCGGGCCGCGGTGCGCCACTCCAGCAGCGTCGGGTCCTGGAAGACGTAGCTGGTGGAGCTCGCGGCCACGGTCACGGATCCGGTCGTCGTCCGCTCCAGACCGGACGCCAGCCGCAGCAGCGTCGACTTGCCGCAGCCCGACGGGCCGACGACGGTCGTGAAGTCGCCGGGCCGCAGGGTCAGGCTCACGTCGGTGAGCGCCACGGTGCCGGTCGGGAACGTCTTGCCGACGCCGTCCAGCGTCAGCGCGGCGCTCTTCTTCTCGGTGCTGGTCATGGGACCTCCAGCGGGGTCGGGTCGAGTGCGACGTCGGTCGCCACGCGGGTCTCGGCGATGATCATGCCTGCCCGCAGGACGACGCGGGTGTCGACGGCCCCGGCGAGCACGTCGCCGATCGGACCGTCCGGCACGAGCACGAGGTCCGCGACCTCGCCCGGCGCCGTTCCCGCAGGTGGCAGGCCCAGCAGCTGCCGGCCCGCCGCGGTCACCGCGTGCAGCGCCTCGTCTCCGCGCAGGTGCGCGGCCGTCATCAGCAACGACGTCGTCTCGAACGGGTCGGCGCGGCCCGCGGGATTGAACGGGTCACGCAGGTTGTCGCCACCGGCGGCGACGGTGACACCGGCGTCCAGCAATGCGCGCACGGCGGTGAGCCCGCGGGGCATCGCGTGGTCGAAGTCGCGGCCCATCAGGTACAGGTTCGTGATCGGCAGGGTGACGATCCCGATGCCGGCCCGCCGGATCAGCGCCACCACCGGTGCCAGCCGCTGCGGCGGCAGCATGCCCAGGCGCACCACGTGGCTCGCCGTGACGGGCACGGTGATCCCGCGGTCGAGCACCTGCCTGGCCAGCTCCACCACGTCGAGCTCCGCGTCGTCGGCGGGCAGGCTCGTCTGCTCGTCGCAGTGCAGGTCGACGGGCAGGCCGTGGCGCTGCGCCACGTCCAGCGCCCGGGTGATCTCGCGACGCGGATCGGGCCCGATGTGCGGGCAGCCGCCGACCACGTCGACGCCGCGGATGGCGGCCTCGGCCAGCACGTCGTCGGGGGTGTCGGGGCCGTACAGCAGGCAGACCTGCAGCGTGATGCGCTCGCGCACCTCCTCGCGGAGCGCGACGAGCGCGTCGACCCCGCGGAACGGGTCGCCCTCGGTGGGGAGATCGACGTGCGACCGCACCGCGGTGATGCCGCGCGCGGCGTAGCGGTCCAGCGCAGCGCGGCCCCGCGCGTGCACGTCCGCGGCGTCGACCACGGGCCGGTGCGCGCACCACTGCTCGATCGCCGACATCAGGTCGTTGTCCCGGGTAGGCCCGAGCCGGTCCGCTGACAGCGCCTTGTCCAGGTGGGCGTGCGGCTCGCAGCCGGCCGGCAGCGCCTGCCATCCGGTGGCGTCGAGATCGGCGCCCTCCCCGGCGTCGGACACGTCGGCAACGATCAGCCCGTCCCGCACGGCAAGATCACCGATCGTGCCGTCGGCCCGGCGCACGCCGCGCAGCACCGCTATCGCCGTGCCCGCGAGGCGGGGGGCGGACCGAGGACTTCCGAGAGCTGCAACCGTCACGTTTCACCTGGGAAATATTGAGGACAGTACTATTGCAGGCGACGGTAGGTACCGCGCGTTGCGACTACGTGTCCGAGTGGGTCTGGTGTGTGAACGATGCCGTGGAACAGGGACGCTGAGCAACGTCTGGGACAGGCGCTGCGTGCTGCGCGCAAAGCCCGTCGCATGACGCTCACGCAGGTCGCCGCGGCCGCGCAGCTCTCCCAACCGTTCCTGTCACAGTTGGAACTCGGCCGGGCCCGCCCGTCGATGCGCTCGCTGCACCGCATCGCCGTAGCGCTGGGCACCACCCAGCAGGCGCTGCTGGCTGCGGCGGCCCAGCCCGAGGCCGGCTCCACGCCGGTGCGGGGCGCGGGCGCCGAGCTCGTCGCCGTGCGCGACGGCGGGGCGCGCCTGCTGCTGCACGACCCCACCGGCGTGGACGTCACCGAGTTCGTCGGGCTGCCCCGCGAGTTCGAGGAGGAGTACTTCACGCACGAGCGGGCCGAGCTGCTCTACGTGGCGCGCGGCACCGTCGAGGTGGAGGTCCGCGAGACCGACCGGCGCACGCGCGCCACGCTGCGTCCCCGCGACACCCTCACCTGCCCCGCCGGGGCCGAGCACCGCTACCGCCAGGTCGGCGACGAGACGTGCGTGCTGCTGGTGATCCACCATGACGGCTGAGGATCCGATCGCCCTGCTCGCCGGCTGGATCGCGGAGACGGGCGGGGGCGATCCGGCGATGGTGCTGGCGACCGTCGGGCCGGACGGCGCACCGCACGCCCGCACTGTGCTGGTCACGGGGATCGTGGAGGGTGCGTTGCGGTTCCACACGTCCGCGCCCACGCAGAAGACCCGCGACCTCGCCGCGCACCCGCAGGCGTCGGGGGTGTTCCTGTGGCCGGCGCTGGGCCGCCAGGCCGTGGTCGGCGGGCCCGTCGCCGAGCTGGACCGCGACGCCACCGAGGCCGCGTTCGGGGAGCGTCCGGCGCAGCTGCGCCGCCTGGCCTGGGTCTACGACGCGCTGCTGCCGAGCCAGACCGGGCCGTTGCAGGCCGTCGAGCCGGGCGCGGCGGAACGGGCGTTCGCCGAGGCTCCCGAGGCGCCCGCTCCCCCGACCTGGACCACCTTCGCCCTCACTCCCGTCCGCATCGAGCTGTGGCGCAGCCAGGGACCGGACGCCCCGGCGGCCAGGACCCGGTACGTGCGTCACGGCGACGGCTGGCAGAAGGCGACCGTCCTGCCGTGACGTGTCGAACGGGGGCGCGCCCGTTCGTAGTGAGGGTGAGGGACCGGCAACGGGCCGGTCCGCCATCCACCGGGAGGTCCCCATGACCGCGACCTACACCTTCGACGTCTTCTCCAGCCTCGACGGCTACGGCTCCTACGGCGGCGACGGCGACTGGGGTGGCTACTGGGGCAAGCAAGGCCCTGAGCTGCTCGACCACCGGCTCGCCTCGTTCGACGCGGAGCACCGGATGGTCTTCGGGGCCACCACGTTCCGGCAGTTCGTGGCGATGATGGCCGAGAGCACCGAGGAGTCCGACGTGCGCGACCCGTGGGTCGACCGGATGCGGAGCCTGCCGATGACGGTGGTGTCGTCCACGCTGGAGGGCCCGCTCGACTGGCCGGACGCGACCGTCCTGCGCGGCGATGCGGTCGACGTCGTCGGCCGGTTGAAGGAGGAGTCCGACGTGCCGCTGCGCTCGCACGGCAGCCTGTCGCTGAACTGGGCGCTGCTGGCCGCGGGCCTGGTCGACCGCGTCCAGGTGACGGTCTTCCCGGTGATCACCGGCAGGTCGGGAACGGATCCGGTGTTCGGTGGCGCGGGCGACTTCGACCTCGAGCTGCTCGAGCAGCGGACGCTCGACGGCAACATCCAGGAGCTGGTCTACCGGCCGACCGTGCACATCTACGGTCAGTAGGCAAAGGCTCGGTCGACGGTGTCTAGGACCCGGTCGAGGTCCGGCAGGTACTGGTCCTCGACCTTCGACGGCGGGTAGGGGGTGTTGAAACCGCCTACCCGCAACACCGGCGCTTCGAGCCGGTAGAAGCAGCGCTCGGTGACCGCGGAGCCGATCTCCGCGCCGAGCCCGGCGAAGGTGGGCGCCTCGTGGGCGACCACGCAGCGGCCGGTGCGCGACACCGACGCGGTGATGGTGTCGAGGTCCAGCGGCGACAGCGTGCGCAGGTCGACGACCTCGATGTCGCGGCCGTCCGCGGTGGCCGCCTCGGCCGCGTCCAGGCAGGTCTGCACCATGCCGCCGTAGGTGAGCAGGGTGAGGTCGCGGCCGGCGCGGGCGATCCGGGCCCGGTCGAGCGGCAGGACGCGCGCGGCGGCGGACTCGTCGACCTCGGCCTTCGTCCAGTAGCGCCGCTTCGGCTCGTAGAAGATCACGGGGTCGTCGCTGCGCACGGCCTGGCGCAGCATCCAGTGCGCGTCGGCGGGGTTCGAGCAGCACACCACCCGCAGCCCGGCGGTGTGGGCGAAGTAGGCCTCGTTGGACTCGCTGTGGTGCTCGACCGCGCCGATGCCGCCCCCGACGGGGATGCGGATGACCACGGGCATCGACAGGAGGCCGCTGCTGCGGGCACGCATCTTGGCCAGCTGGGAGACGATCTGGCTGAACGCCGGGTAGACGAACCCGTCGAACTGGATCTCGCAGACCGGCCGGTAGCCGCGCAGCGCCAGCCCGATCGCGGTGCCGACGATGCTGGCCTCGGCGAGCGGGGTGTCGATGACGCGCTCGCTGCCGAAGTCCTTCTGCAGGCCGTCGGTGACGCGGAAGACGCCGCCGAGGCCGCCGACGTCCTGGCCCATCACGACGACCTTGGGGTCGTCCTCCAGCGCGTGCCGGAGACCGGTGTTGATCGCCTTCGAGAGGGTGCGCACGGACATGTCGGCCCTCAGTCCTCGTAGGAGGCGACGAGGGCCTCGTGGTCGCGTTGCTCCTGCGCCAGCAGCTGCGTCTGCTCCGCCAGCACGGAGGTGAACACCCCGGAGACGTCGACGGGCCCGAACTCCCGGCACACCCGCCGGGTCTCCTCGGCCAGCGCCTCGCACTCGGCCACGAGCTCGTCGCGGTGCTCCGCGTCGAGCCACCCGCGGTCGACCAGCAGGGCCTCGAGCCGGGCGATCGGGTCGCGGGCCGTCCAGCTGTCGAGCTCGCTCTGGTTGCGGTAGCGGCCGGGATCGTCGGACGTGCTGTGGCCGGCCATGCGGTAGGTGACGGCCTCGATCAGCGCCGGGCCACCCCCGGCCCGGATCTGCGCCGCAACGGTGCGGGTGACGGCGAGCACCGCGAGCACGTCGTTGCCGTCGACGACGTAGGCGTCGAGGCCGAAGCCGCGGGCCCGCTGGTGCAGCGGGGCCCGCATCTGGGTCCGGGTGGGGGTGGAGATCGCCCACTGGTTGTTCTGGCAGAAGAACAGCAGCGGCACCTCGGCGGCCGCGGCCCAGTTGAACGCCTCGTTGGCCTCGCCCTGGCTGGTGGATCCGTCGCCGAAGTACGCGAGGACGATCTCGTCGGCGCCGTCGCGCTGCACGCCCATCGCGTAGCCCGTGGCGTGCGGCAGCTGCGCGGCCAGCACCAGCGTGTAGATGTGGAAGCGGTAGCGCGCCGGATCCCAGCCGCTGTGCGCGTTGCCCCGCCACTGGACGAGCAGCTCGGCCGGGGTGATGCCCCGACACAGCGCCGCGGCCTGCTCGCGGTAGCTGGGGAACACGTGGTCGCTGCTGCGCAGCGCGAGCATCGAGCCGACCTGCGCGGCCTCCTGGCCGAGCGACTGCAGCCACAGCCCCAGCTCGCCCTGCCGTTGCAGCGCCAGCGCCGCGTTGTCGAAGCTGCGGGCGAGCATCATCCGCCGGTGCAGCTCCCGGCACAGCTCGGGAGTGATCTCCAGCGGCCATGCGGGATCGGGGTTCAGAGTTCCGTCGGGACCGAGCAGCTGCACGGGTTCCATGCGGTTCCTCCACTTGCCGGCGCCGAATCAACGTAACACGCGGATTCGTCGCGCCTGACATGCGCGGATCTGCCCACGTTCACATAGTCGGACGCCCGACCAATGGATTTCCGTCTACCGGACATCCATTGATCGACGGCAATCGTGGAATAATTCTCACAATTCAGAGTGCAGGGTCGTCCGGCTGAGCCGCTCGAAGGCATTGACGTCGTGCGCGGCGAAGACGGTCACCTCGTCGCTGTGGTCACGCGCCAGCTCACGCAGCCGGCGCTGATTGTCCAGGCGCGCCGCCTTCTCGGTCTGCATGCGGGATTCGAAGAGCGCCATCAAAGGCGGGAGGTAGGGCTTTCCGGGATCGAGCTGGGTGTCGGCGTAGATCGCATCGCCGGCGTTCAGCAGCCAGCCGTTGCCGGTGTCGACGGCGATCCCGGCGTGGCCTCGGGTGTGGCCCGTGAGCGGGACGAGCATGACCCCGGGCAGCCCGTCCAGCTCGCGGACGGCCGCGAACCCGAACCACGGCTCGCCCTCGGCGCGGTAGCTGCGCCACTGCGGACCGTGGGCGAACTGGATCTGCCGGTAGCGCGTGCGCTCCTTGGCGTCGATCGGGTTCTGCAACGCCTGCAACTCGCGGTCGTGGACGTGCACGCGCGCCTGCGGGAAGTCGACGAGTCCGCCCGCGTGGTCGAGGTCGAGGTGGGTCACCACGATGTCGCGCACGTCGGCGGGGTCGAGGCCGAGCGCGCGGATCTGGGTGGTCGCGTTCAGCGCGTCGTCGCTGACCGGGCTGACCATTCTGACGAATCGCGAACCGAGCCATTCGTCAGGCCGGTCGACCGTTGGCGAGCCGACCCCGGTCTCGATCAGCGCGAGGCCGGTGTCGGTCTCCAGCAGCAGGCAATGACAGATCGTCGTGGCCCGCCGGAACAGACCGGGTCGGCCGTCGATGAGCGCGCCGCCGATGGGTCGCATGGTTCCGCAGTTGAGGTGGTGGACGCGCATCAGGGAATCTCCTTCTCGAGCGTGGCCCGAAGATGGGTCCCGACGGCGCGCAGTGGCGCGGTGTCGCGCATGGTCCTGGCCAGCAGCAGCGCGCCTTCGATCGAGGCGAGCACGATGGTGGCGAGCGCCGCCGGCTCGTTGGCGCCGCGCTGGGCGAGGAAGGCCTCGATCAGGGCGTGCCACGACCGGTAGCCGTCGGCGCAGGCCTCGCGGATCAGGTCGCTCTCCGCGGCCGCGTCGAGCGCGACCGTCGCGAGTGGACAGCCGCGCCGGAAGTCCGACCCGCGGAGGGAGACGGCCAGCGCTTCGATGGCGTTCTCGATCCCGGTCGCCGCGTCCGGCGAGTTCGCGACGACCGCCGCGAGGAGCTCGGCGAGCCGCTCGCCGGACTGACGGATGGCCTCGGCGGCCAACTGCTCCTTGCCGCCGGGGAAGTGGAAGTACAGCGACCCTTTCGGCGCACCCCCCGCGGCGACCAGCTGGTTGAGGCCGGTGGCGTGGTAGCCCTGCTGATGGAAGAGCTCGGCGGCGGAGTCGAGCATGCGCTGTCGGGTGTCGGTGCGCCGGACCATGGCGGCACCGTAGCTCAAACTATGACGACCGGTCTAGTTAGATCTGACTCGCGACCCGGGCGTGCCGCATCAATGCCGCCGCCAGTCCCGACGGCGGCTCCCCGTCCCGCCACACCGCCCGCAACTCGCGGCGCAGATCGAGCCCGTCGAGAGCGACCTCCACCAATGCCCCGGTGGCCCGGTCGTCGGCGACGACGAACTCGCTGAGCACAGCGGGCCCGGCCCCGGAGCGCGCCGCGGACCGCAACGCGGTGCTGGACCCGAGCTCCAGCAACGGCGCGACGACGGAGTGGCCGGCGTCGACGAGCGCCCGCTCGACGGTCTCCCGGGTGCCGGAGCCGGGTTCGCGGCTCAGCAACGGGGTGGCGGCGAGCTCGGCGGGCGAGACGGACCGCCGGCGCCGGGCCCACGGGTGCCCGGGTTCGACGACGAGCACCAGCCGGTCGTGCGCCACGACCCGCGAGCGCAGCCCGGGCAGCACCCGGGGGGACTCGACGAACCCCAACGACACCTCGCCGTCGCGGACCGCCTCGCAGACCCGCGCCGAGTTCATGACGTGCAGGCCGACCCGAGCTCCCGGGTCGGAGCGCGACAGCTGCGTGATCCAGGTCGGGAGCAGGTGCTCGGCAACGGTCAGGCTCGCGGCGACGACGAGCGGCGCGGAGACCCGCAGCCGCAGCAGCTCCACCCCTTCCTGCAGGGCGTCCAGCTCCGCGAGCACCCGTTCGGCCCGAGCCGCCACGAACTCGCCGGCCTCGGTCAGGACGGAGCCGCGGCGGCTCCGGTCGACGAGGTGCAGCCCGAACCGCCGCTCCAGCGCGCTCATCCGCTTGCTCGCCGCCGGCTGGCTGATGCCGATCTCCGCCGCCGCCCCGCCGAGGCTGCCGCGCCGGCCGACCAGCACGAGCAGCTGCAACGAGTCGAGATCCGGGATCGTGGACACGCACATACTTAACCAGAGGTTATGACGTCAGGTCGGATCGACGGCTACCGGAGACCGCCGGGTGAGGCGACAGTCGGAGCGTGACCACCACTGCACCTGCGACCCCGCGCACCCGCTCGCTCGTTCCCGGCCTGCTGATGGCGGCCGCCGGCACGGGCGTGGCGTTCGGGGTCAACGGCGCGATCCCGGCGGTGAGCGCACTGACCGTGGCCGTGGTGCTGGGCGTCGCCGCCGGCCCGTTCCTGCCCGCCGCCACTCGCGCCGGCCTGACCTGGGCGACCAGGAGGTTCCTCCGCGCCGGGGTCGTCCTGCTCGGCCTGCAGCTGGGCCTCGGGCAGGTGCTGGGACTGGGCGCCGGCACCGTGATCGCGGTGGTGGTGACCGTGCTGCTCGCGTTCGGCGGCACCCTGCTCGTCGCTCGCCGGCTCGGCGTCTCCCCGGGACTCGGGCTCATGGTCGCCACCGGGTTCTCGATCTGCGGCGCGTCCGCGATCGCGGCGATGGACAGCGTCACCCGCACCGACGAGGAGGACGTCGCGACCGGCATCACCCTGGTCACGCTCTACGGCAGCGCAGCGATCGCGCTCGTGCCGTTCATCGGGACCCGGCTCGGCATGACGCCCGAGAAGCTCGGGGCGTGGGCGGGCCTGAGCGTGCACGAGGTCGCCCAGGTCGTCGCCGCGGCGTCGCCCGCCGGCGCCACAGCCGTGGCGATCGCGATCGTGGTGAAGCTGACGCGGGTCGTGCTGCTCGCCCCGATCGTGACCGGTGTGAGCATCGTGCAGCGCCGCCACGGCGCCACCACCGCGACGGGCAAGCGCCCGCCGATCGTCCCCCTGTTCGTGCTCGGGTTCCTGGCCACGATGGCGCTGCGGACCGCGGACATCGTCCCGGGCGCCGTGCTCGGGATCGCGCAGACGACGACCACGCTGCTGTTCGCGGCCGCCCTGTTCGGGCTGGGCAGCGCGGTGCGCATCGGAGCGCTGCTGAAGACCGGGCGCCGCGGGCTCCTGCTGGGCGCCGTGTCCACGGTGCTGGTCGGCACCGTCGCGCTGGGGGCGCTCACGGTCATCGGCGGGGTGTGACCTGAAATACCCTGGCACCCGTCGGGGTTCATCGGACATGACGTTCGATCCGCTCTCCGTGCTCGCCGACGCCCGCATCGGCATCCTCGCCACGATCAAGTCGGACGGCCGGCCGCAGCTCTCGCCGATCACCCCAACTTACGACGCCGACGCCGGGGTCATCCGCGTCTCGATCACCGATGGCCGGGCGAAGACCAGGAACCTGCGCCGGGACCCGCGGGCCACGCTGGAGGTCACCAGCCCGGACGGGTGGTCGTGGGCGACGATCGAGGGGACCGCCACCCTGACCGGCCCGGGTACCGACCCGCACGGCCCCGAGGTCGAGGCACTCGTCGAGTACTACCGCAACGCGGCCGGCGAGCACCCCGACTGGGACGAGTACCGCGCGGCGATGGTCTCCGACCGGCGCGTGCTGATGGAGATGTCCATCGACCGCGTCTACGGCGAGCGCATTCGCTAGCCGGACGACGCGCTCCCGGAAGGTCATGGGTTCTCGGTCATGGACAGAGACGATGCGACCAACCAAGATCAGCCGACCGGTAGCGACTGGAGAGAGAGCAGATTCTTCCAACGTCGGCCCTCCACTGATGCTCTCGCCTGGGCTGCGGCGTCTATGGGCGAGGGCAGTCGAATCGTCGGGCATCGCCGATTGACCGGTGGCGTCAACTCTGCCGTCCATCGCTTGACGGTTGAGCGACACGGCACACGAACCACTGTGGTCTTGCGGCAGTACCCGCCGGGCGAGGCGGCGCTTCGGGCCGCCATGGAGAAGGAAATCGTCAACCTGAACGTGGTGGCAGGAAGCGGGCTTCCGGTGCCGAGGATTCTGGCGGCTGATGTTGCCGGCGTCGCCACGAAGGGTGCGCCCTCTCTGCTGATGACGCGGCTACCTGGCCGCATTCACCTGAATCCGGCGGAGCACGGGTCATGGATAGCGAGGATCGCAGAGTTCGCCGCCCTACTGCATTCCGTCGACCTTCCAGCGCCGACTTTTCGGCCTTGGGCAGACTCGTGGATCGCACCTCTTGGTCGTTTTCGGGTGCCAGACGGCGCGCAGCGGCCTGAAGTGTGGAAGGCGGCCTTCAATGCCATGGAAGCACCGCCACCTAAGGACGGTGACGTCTTCCTGCACTGCGACTACCTACCCGTCAATCTGCTTTGGTCGCGCGGCAAGATCACGGGACTCACCGACTGGAATGGAATTCATCGAGGATCTCGCGCCATCGACGTCGGACAGTGTCGGCGATACCTGACTTCACTTTATTCGCCTGATTGGGCCGAGCGACTCCGGTTGCAGTACGAATCCATCGCGGGCGCAACTCTCGACCCGTGGTGGGACTTGTACACCCTGCTTCACCATGATGACAACGGACCCAAGTTGATTCGCCGTCAGGTTGCAGGGCGCCGCCCAGTCGATGTGTCTGGCATGACGGCTCGTGTCGAGGTCGCCGTAGAGAAGGCGCTGCAGCGCCTCGGTTGATATTGCAATGGCGGTCCGTGGGCCATGGGGGTCGGTGGACGCACGGATCGCTGTTCCGGCGCGCTCGGCGATCGTCCAGCAGTTCTTGCGCGGCAGGTCGGCCAGCAGCCCGAGCACGAACTTCCGGGCCCGACGGCGCGTCTCGACCCGGATGAACCCCAGCCATCCGATCGAGCAGCCCTGATCGGCCTCGGCTGCCACCAGCCGGGTTCGACGCTGGCCCACGGCCACCGCGTGGTCATCTGATGTCGACACAACGGACGATCATCAAGCGGTGGCCGCCCTACATCCGGGACTGCCACTCCGCAAGATCACGATCTTACGTCTGGAGTACTAGGTGCGCGCTTCAGTTGCAGCGCTGCCCGGGTTTTTCACCGAATCATGTGGTCGACCTGGCGGCCGTACCCGACCTGCCACTGCGGTTGACGGCCTTCGCTTCCGCTGCCTGCGTGGTCGACCGGCCGTGGTGCCGATTTCTCGCAAATGATTGTGAAAGGCACAGAGCCCGCGGCCGTTGTCGAACGAGGTGCGGCCGCCGTGGCGGCGCCGGATGATGTGGTCGTAGTGACCGATGAGAGCGTCGCAGTACGGGGCGGTGCACCGTCCGCCGTCCCGCATGTTGATCAGGTTGGCCAGGACGCCGGTGAAGTTGCGTTGGACAGAGTCGCCGCCGATGACGATGCCGTCGCGGATGATCAGTCGCCGCCACGTCTTGCGACCCTCACCGGTGGCCAGCAGGTCGACCGGGACCGGGCCATAGCCGGGGATCTCCGCCGGGAGCGGGCTGTTCGGGTCGAGCAGGGCTTCGACCGGGACCATGATGTGGACCGCGATGTCGACGTCCTCGGCGGTGGCCTGGCCGGTCAGGCGTTCGACGAGGGTGTCGGCCATGATCTGACCCTGCCCCCGCAGCACCGGTTCGGGCTTCACCCACACCTCGTTGACCGCTTTGCGCAGCGCCGCGTAGCAGGCCACGGCCTGCTCAACCGGTAGGTGGGCGGTCAGGTCGGCCATGCCGGGTTCGCTCGAGCGCCGCACCGTCACCCGCCGCCCGGATCGGGCTCGGCGGGTGCGGGCCTCGAACTTCTCCGGCGCCACTTCGGCGGCGATCTTGCGGGCCAGGTCGTGCAGCCGCTGGACGCCGAAGGTTTCGATGCCCTGCTGGGCGAGCCGCTCATCAACCTGAGCGCGCTCGTCCGGATCGAGATGGCTACCGGCATCGGTGATCACGGCGATCTTCTGCTCGTTGAGCAGTCCGGCGGCGAACATCCCTCGGATCAGGGTGTGGCCGTCGTGTAGATCCCGCGCGATCCGGACCCGCTTGCCACCCTGATGAGCGGAGACCCGACAGGCAACGCCGACCCGGTTAGCAACGACCCGCTGCACCTGCGCCGGATCGTCCACGCCTGAGTCGATCTGCTCGGCAGCAATGGCCCGCCCGAGCGCAAGAATCGCATCGGCCTGCCGGGCCGCGACGGCATTCTTCTCCTCCTCGAGCTGCGCAACAAGCTCCGCGAGCTGCACGGCGAGGAGAGACCTGGACATGCCCTGATTCTACCGAAGAAAACGCCATCGAACAAGGGTTCGAAGACGGAACCACGGCCGGTTGACCACGCAAGAAACGGAAGGGAAGGCAGTCAAAGAAAGTGGCAAGTCGGGTACGGCTCCCAGGCCGACCATAATATGCAGTGAAAGCCACGGCAGCTCCGCAACGAGACGGAGCACCAAGGCCGACAACCCCGCTCGACCAACCGAGACGGGACACCAAGAAGCGAAGACCGAGAGCTACGGGGTGAAGCTCGCCGTCCCGACGCGGTACTCCACTAAACGCCGGGCAGACCCGCCAGCAGGCGCCGCAGCAAGCCGGCGAGTTGCTCCCGGTCAGCAGCCGGGAGGTGCGCGACGAGCTCCCGTTCCCGACCGATCAGCGCCTCGACGTCGCGCTCCACGATCTCGTGCCCGCGCGGGGTCAGCTCCACGGTGAGCGTGCGGCGGCCCGGGGTGGTCCGCGTCGTGCGGACGAGCCCGATCTCCTCCGCGCGCGCGACCCGCTGGGTGAT
Source organism: uncultured Actinomycetota bacterium (assembly GCA_963727745.1). Classification (GTDB taxonomy): domain Bacteria; phylum Actinomycetota; class Actinomycetes; order Mycobacteriales; family Pseudonocardiaceae; genus Pseudonocardia. Next base: position 685,795 of record CAVSHL010000011.1, on the reverse strand, counting down.
GGCACCGCCGCTGACCAGGCACGCCTCGGCGAGACCGGTGGGGCTCATCCGGTAGGGGCTCCCGGAGCGGCGCAGCGTCGCGAGCAGGTCGAACGTGGCGGAGTCGATGCCCAGCGCGGACAGCGTGCGGCGGCGCTCGTCGGTGACGATCTTGGCGATGCGCAGGATCCGCGCGATCAGTCCGATGGAGTCCACCGGCATGTCCGGCCGTTCGCGCGACCACTGCACGGCGATCTCGTCGACGGCGTCCGGTTCCACCGCTGCAGCCTACCCGACTCTTTAGACCTAAAGAACGTGGTACTGTCGAACTCGTTCTTTAGACCTTAAGAGGAGGGCTCATGTCTCGCACCGCCATCGTCACCGGAGGCGGCACCGGAATCGGCCGGGCCGTCGCAGCCCGGCTCGCCGCGGCCGGTGACCACGTGTACATCACCGGCCGCCGCAAGGACGTGCTCGCCGACGCGGCCGCCGCGATCGGCGCCACCGCGGTCCCGTTCGACGCCACCGATCCGCACGCGATCACCACCGCGCTGGCCGAGCTGCCGGATCGGGTGGACGTGCTGGTCAACGCCGCAGGCGGCAACACCGACCTGCCGGGCGGCCCACCCGCCGAGGACGATCTCGCCGCCGTCCGCGAGTCCTGGCTGTCCAACTTCGACGCCAACGTGCTGAGCGCGGTGCTGGTCACGACCGCCCTGCTGCCGCGGCTCGCCGACGACGCCCGGATCGTCAACCTCGGCTCCGTCACCGCCCGGTCGGGACAGGGCAGCTACGGGGCGGTCAAGGCGACCGTCGAACCGTGGACGAGCGAGCTGGCGTTCCGGCTCGGCGAGCGCGGGATCACCGCCAACGTCGTCTCGCCGGGCCCGACCGAGGGCACCGACTTCTTCCGCGGCGGCGACTTCCCCGCCGCCCGCCGCGCGTTCGTCGAGAGCCGCAGCGCCGACGGGCGGCTCGGTCGCGTCGACGAAGTGGCCGCCACCATCGAGTTCCTCGCCTCACCGGCGGCGTCGCACCTGACCGGGCAGGTGGTCCACGTCAGCGGAGGTATGCACCTGGGCCGCTGACAGCGGTGGCGAACCACCGGTCGAGCGCACGGGCCGGATCGTCCGCGGCGGCGCCGCACCACGCGACGTAGCCGTCGGGGCGCACGAGCACCCGTTCCGCGTCGACGCCGTCGCCGGTCACCCGCGCAGCGACGTGCTCCACACCGACCGGCAACGCACCGGCCGCGGACCGGCCACCCAGCTCCAGCAGCAGCCCGTTGCCCGAGCGCAGCAGCTCGAACACGGTGGTCGGCCCGGCGTCGGTGACGAGATCGAGGTCCGGCATCCGCGACCCCACCAGCGGGTGCTCGGCACCGTCGGCGGCCAGGTCGTAGCGCAGGTCGAGGCCCGACATCCGCCCCGTCAGGTAGCGGTTGCCGTCGGGCAGGCGCGCCATGTCGAGGACGATCTCGCGCAGGGCGCGCGCCTCGGCCGCGTCGGGCGCCGGCGCCATGATCACCATCTGCGCACGGGCGGTCTCGATCACCCGCGCGCCGACGGGATGGCGCTCGTCGTGGTAGCTGTCGATCAGCCCCTCCGGCGCGCGCCCGGCGCACGCGGCGGCGAGCTTCCAACCGAGGTTCATCGCGTCCTGCACGCCCAGGTTGAGCCCCTGCCCACCGGACGGCGGATGGATGTGGGCGGCGTCGCCGGCGAAGAGCACCGACCCGACGCGGTAGTGCTCCACCTGGCGGGTCGCGTCGCTGAACCGCGTGGCCCACAGGACGTGCCCGAGCACCGTCTCCGGTCCGTGCACGGCGGTGAGCGCCCGCGCGATCTCGTCGTCGTCGACGGGTGCGCGGCGATCGTGGAGCCGCTGCTCGGGGCTGCCGAACACGATGCGGTACACGCCGTCGCCGAGCGGGTGGGTCAGCATCCACGCCTCGCAACCGGTGCGCGTGTGGGCGCTGAGGTGCTGGACCTTCTGCGGCACCGTCTCCGACACGGCGGTCAGCGCGACGTCGGCGGAGACGGCCGACGTCGTGCCGGCGCGCCCGGGGAACGGTGTGCCCGTCAACGACCGGACGGTGCTGTGCCCGCCGTCGCAGGCCACGAGCCATCGGGCGGCCAGCTCGACGGCGCCGTGCGGGCCGTCGGCGGCGACCCGGACCCCGCTCTCGTCCTGCACGAGACCGGTGACGGTCGTGCTGCGGCGCACCCGCACGCCGAGCCCGGCGAGGTGCTGCTCGAACACCGCTTCCATCCGGTCCTGCGGGATCATCATCCCGGGATGGCGTGATCGCCACGGCCGGTGGTCCAGCTCGACGGGCAGCCCGGCGAAGTGGCCGACGCCGCCCTCCCTGGGCAGCGATCTGGCCCGCATCGCGGCGTAGAGGCCGCGCATGGCGAGGACCTCGCCGGTCCGCGCGTTGACGCCGCCGCCGCGCGACTGGCCGCTCGGCGCCGCCTGCCGCTCCACGATCTCGACGGGCACCCCGCGCATCGCGAGCTCGCTCGCCAGCACCAGCCCGGTCGGGCCCGCTCCCACCACCAGCACCGAATCCATACCTCGGAGCATAAGTACACCAAGTGCAGAAATCAACCGGGTATAGTCCGCCCATGGACGTCGGACTGCGCGAACGGAAGAAGGCCCGCACCCGGGCCGCCATCTCCGCGGCGGCCATCTCGATGTTCCTCGAGCGCGGCTACGACGAGGTGTCCGTCGCCGAGATCGCCGAGGCTGCGGAGGTGTCCAAGCGGACCCTGTTCGCCTACTTCCCCACGAAGGACGTGCTGGTCCTGCACCGGTTCGCCGACCACGAGGACGAGCCGGCACGGGTGGTGCGCGAGCGCGCCCCCGGCGAGTCCCCGCTCGCCGCGCTCCATCGCGATCGGCGTGCCGCGCTGCAGCGCCACGACCCGAACACCGGGCTGTCCGACGTGCCCGAGATCGTGGCCTTCCTCCGGCTCGTCAGGACCACGCCGTCGCTCTCGGTCGCACTCGCCGGCTACCGCGCCCGCTCCGAGGCCACGCTGGCCGCCGCACTGGAGGAGGTGGTCCCCGACCGGCTGGCCGCCCGCCTGGCCGCGTGCCAGGTGGTCGTCGTCCTGCACGAGCTGACGGTGGAGCACCATCGCCGGATCGTCGACGGCGAGCGCGCCGTCGATGTCCTCCCCGACGCGCTCGCCGCAACCGATCTCGCCTTCGCCATGCTCCGCGACGGGTTGGCCCCGTTCCGTTGAGGTCGTGGTGGGTTTCGGCGAGGACGTCGACGTGGCTCAAGCGCGGCGACGCCGGCTGGTCGCCATCGGCGACGCACCCGGCGCCGTCATCGGCCGGGGCCGAGTGCGGGTTCGCGTCGTGAGACCGAAGTAGGAGACAAGGCCGCCGACGAGGAACAACCCTGAGCCCAACAGCATGCTTCGGTCGAACCCGTGGTCGAGTGCGACGGCATCGCCGGCGGCAACCTGTGGCAACTGCGCGAACACCGGCAACGCTGCCACGACGAGCAGGCCGGCCGTTCGGGCCACACCGTTGCTGACGGCGCCGGCGATGCCCGCGCGGGCGTCGGACACTGCGCCCAGCACGGTGGCAGTGAGGGCCGGCGTGACCAGCGGGATACCGATTCCCACGAGGAGGACGACCGGGAGCACCTCGGTCACGTAGTCGGCGCGCGGACCGATTCGGGTTGCCAGCAACAGCGCCACCGCGCAGACCGACGACCCGGCGGTGAGCGGCACGCGTGGACCGAGCCTCGTGACGAGAGTTCCGCCGTAGGCCGACAGCGTCAGAGTGAGCGCGGTGAGGGGTACCAGCGCGAGACCAGTGGCCGAGGCCGAGTAGCCGGTCGTGATCTGCAGCTGGATGGGCAGCACGAACATCAGCGCAGCCAACGCACCGTAGATGAAGAAGCTGGCGAGGTTCGCGACACTGAACGGTCGTGAGCCGAAGACGTCGAGCGGCAGCATCGGGTTCGGGCTCCGCCGCTCGACCCGCCAGAAGGTCAGCAGCGCCGCAACCCCGATGATCGCTGCCACAGCAGCGGGAGTGGGCTCGTCGACGGCTTGGGTCAGTGCGTAGGTCAGCGCGCCCAGACCGATCGCCGCCGCGGCCGCCCCCAGTCCGTCGAACCGGCCGGAGCCCGTACTCGTGTGCCGGACCGGGACCCGAGCGAGCAACAGGACGACGAGTACAGCCGCAACCGGCACGTTGACCAGGAACACCCATCGCCAGCCGGCCGTGTCGACCAGGGACCCGCCCAGCAGTGGCCCCAACGCGCCGGCTGCCCCGCTCAGTCCCGACCACCAACCGAGTGCCCGGCCCCGGTCGGCGGGGTGGAAGGTGTCCTGGATCAGCGCCAGCGAGCCCGGCACCACGAGTGCCCCGCCGATCCCCTGGAGCGCGCGTCCTGCGATGAGCCACTCCAGGGTCGGGGCAAGTCCGCAGAGCAGCGAGGCTCCTGCGAACCACACGATCCCGATCACGTAGATCCGCCGCCGCCCGAAGCGATCCCCCAGACCGCCACCGAGGAGGATCAGCGCCGACAGCGTCAGGGTGAATGCGTTGACCGTCCACTGCAACCCGGCCAACGTCGCGCCCAGGTCTCGCTCCAGGGCCGGTAGCGCCACGTTGACGACGGTGGCCTCGAGCAGCACGAGCCCAGAGCCGATGGCGGTGGCTGCCAGAGTCCACCGACCTACCGGATCCGACAGTCGGAGGTGCGCGGCGGCCGGCGGCGACCCGTGTACGGCGCGGCTCATACCGGACCAGCGCCGGGGGTGGCTGCCGCCGGTCCGCCGAATGCGACGTGGACCGTCCTGTGTGCGTTCATCGTCGCTCCATCTGCAGATCGCGCACCGACACCGGATGGGTGCAGCGTCGGTCAGGGCGCAGGGTCGATCAACGACAGATCCCGCACCGCGGCGATAAGTCAGGCGAATGATGCGCGGACCTGACTCAGCTCTCCGTGCCGCTGCCTGCAGTGGCGTCGCCGACCATCTCGGTGGCGTGCTTGGCGAACGCCCGGATCGCGGCGGATTCACGGCTCGCGTCCCAGACCAGCGCACTTTCCAGCGGGGGCAGGCCACGCAGCGGGATCTGCGTGATGCCGGGAAGGTGATAGACCTCGGTCACCCCGGTCACGGTCGGATGGCAGATCACGCCGCGAGCGATGGCCGAGAACAGCGTGACCGCGCCGTGCACGGTGTCGAGGACGATGCGGCGCGTGGGTCGGCCGCTCGGGGTGCGCGGTGGGATCATCACGTCGCGCGTCTCGTCCGGCAGGCCCGGGTAAAGGCACATGTCGAGTTCGGCGAGATCCTCGGCGTCGGCGTAGCCGCGCCGTGCGAGGGGATGATCGTCGGGCACGAGCAGCGCGCGATCGTGCCGGGCCAGCACAGGGCCGATCGTGAAGCCCGGTCGCCCGAGCGGCAGGAATGCGGCCACCAGGTCCAGCTGTCCGTCTCGGACCTGGTCCAGGCACGCGATCGTGCTGGCGTCGACCACCGTGACCGCGCAGAGCGGGTGCTCGGCCTGGAAGTGCCGCATGATGCGGGTCAGGTGCGGGCCGCCCACCAGCAGGCTGATCACACCGATCCGCAGCGTTCCGGAGATGCCCTGCGCGCTCTCCCTCGCCGAGGCGATGGCCCGCAGGATCTGTTCGTACCCGGGACGGAGTTCGTTGTGCAGCCGCTCTCCCAACGGGGTCAGGGAGACCTGCCGACTCGTGCGGTCGAACAGCCGACCACCGACCCGGTTCTCCAAGGCTTTGACGGTCTGGCTCACCCGCGCCTGCGAGACGAAGAGACGATCAGCCGTCCGGCCGAAGTGCAACTCCTCGGCCAGGGTCAAGAAGATCTCGATCTCCCGCCACTCCATCCGGCCGCGCCCCCGCCCGCCCAGTCGCCCTTCGAGCCTGGTGGATCCTGACCCATCACTGTATGAGTTGGCGCAGGAGTGGACCAGGCGAGCTTCACCGCCACATCGCAACGGAGTTCTGACCGTCGTCCGATTCGACGGCCGGTCCGGACGGGGACGCCGGCACCCGACGCCGATCGGGTGCCGGCGCTTCGCGCGTGGTGTCGCGGCGGGTGGTCGGGTGGGCGGCGAGCAGACTGGGCGCATGACCGACGCCCCGCCGGCCGCCGACGCGGCCGGGTCAGTCCCCGAACCGGCCGATCCCCCGCCGCCGGTCCCGGGAACCGCGCATCCCGCAGCCCACGGCAGCGGTGCGGCCGGGCTCGCGCTCGGCGCGCTCGGGATCGTGTTCGGCGACATCGGCACCAGCCCGCTCTACGCGATGCAGACGGTGTTCTCCATCGACGGCGGTGTGGTCACCCCGAGCCCCGACGACGTCTACGGCGTGGTGTCGCTGATCTTCTGGTCGATCACGCTGGTCGTCACGCTCAAGTACGTGACGCTGATCCTGCGGGCCGACAACGACGGCGAGGGCGGCATCCTCGCCCTGGCCGCGCTGATCCGCAAGGCGACGGGAACGCAGTCCCGGCGCGCCGCGATCGCGCTGTCGCTGGGGGTGCTGGGCGCCTCGCTGTTCTACGGCGACTCGCTGATCACACCGGCCATCTCGGTGCTGTCGGCCGTCGAGGGACTCGAGATCGTCGAGCCGGAGCTCGCCGAGCTGGTGGTGCCGATCGGCGTCACGATCCTGACGGGGCTGTTCGTCGTCCAGCGCTGGGGCACCCACCTGGTCGGCCGCATGTTCGGCCCGATCATGGTGCTGTGGTTCGTCGTGCTGGCCGCACTGGGCATCCCCCACATCGCGACCCATCCCGGGGTGCTCGCCGGGCTCTCCCCGACGTACGCGTTCTCGTTCTTCTTCGCCCACCCCTACATCGCGTTCATCGCGATGGGCGCCGTGGTGCTGGCGATCACCGGGGCGGAGGCGCTCTACGCCGACATGGGGCACTTCGGGCGGCGGCCCATCCGGATGTCGTGGTTCGCCGTCGTGTGGCCGGCGCTCGTGCTCAACTACCTCGGACAGGCCGCGCTCGTGCTCGACGACCCGCGGGCCGTGTCGAGCCCGTTCTACCTGCTGGCGCCGGACTGGGCCCGGTGGCCGCTGGTCGTGCTCGCCACCCTGGCCACCGTGATCGCGTCGCAGGCCGTCATCTCCGGCGCGTTCTCGGTCTCGCGCCAGGCCGTCCGGCTCGGGTACCTGCCGCACCTCACCATCCGCCAGACCTCGACCGTGGAGAGCGGGCAGATCTACGTCCCCGCCGTGAACTGGCTGCTGTTCGCCGGGGTGCTGGTGCTGATCGTGGCCTTCCAGTCCTCGCAGAGCCTCTCCACCGCGTACGGGCTCGCCGTGACCGGCACGCTGATGCTCACCACCACCCTGTTCCTGATCCACGCCCGGACGGCGTGGCGCTGGCCCGCCTGGCGCATCGTCGCGGTGGCCGTGGTCCTCGGCGGCCTCGAGCTGGTCTTCTTCGCCGCCAACGTCACCAAGATCGCGACGGGCGGTTGGCTGCCCGTGCTGGTCGCGGTCGTCGTCGTCACCGTCATGACGACCTGGCAGAGCGGCCGCGGCCTGATCACCCGGCGCCGCGTCGAGCTGGAGGGCTCGCTGCAGGACTTCGTCGACCGGCTGCACTCCGAGGGCATCCCCCGGGTGCCGGGAACGGCGGTGTTCCCGCACCCCACCAAGGAGACCACCCCGCTCGCGCTGCGCGCCAACGTCGCGTTCAACGGGGTGATCCACGAGCACAACGTGATCATCTCGGTGATGAGCGAGAACGTGCCGCACGTGCCGCACGACGAGCGGCTCGCCGTCGACGAGCTGGGCTACGCGCACGACGGCATCACCCACCTGTCCGCACGGTTCGGGTTCCAGGACGACCAGGACATCCCGTCGGTCCTCCGTCAGGCCCGGGGCATGTCGCCGGAGCTCGACATCGACCCGGACATCGCCTTCTACTACCTCTCCCGCATGCAGATCACCCGAGGCGGGCAGCCGGGGCTCGCATCGTGGCGCAAGCGGTTGTTCATCGGGTTGGCCAACAACGCGGCCTCACCAGCCGCGATCTTCAAGCTCCCGGTCGATCGGACCGTGGTGATGGGGTCGCAGGTGCAGCTGTAGGTGACCGCAGTGTGAGGCGGCGCTCCCCGTGCGTCCGTTCGTGGTGCAGGATCACGACCATGAGTGACGCCGCCCACCGAACGGTCTGACGTGGCGCTGGTCGGACGGGTCGAGCAGTGCGCGCGGCTGCAGGAGGTGCTCGCCGCCGCGAGCACCGCGCAGCCCGGGACCGTGGTGCTGCGCGGGGATCCGGGGATCGGGAAGACGCGGTTGCTGGAGTACGCCGAGGGCGTCGCCGACGGGTTCCGCACCGTGCGGGTGCAGGGCAACGAGGCCGAGCAGGACATCCCGTTCGCGGCGCTGTCGATGCTCGTCGGGCCGCTGCTGGGTGACGCGCCCGGGTTGCCCGCCGCCCAGGCCGCCGCGCTCGACGCCGCGCTGGACCTCGGCCCCGCCGTGCACGGCGACCGGCTCGCCGTCGCCGCCGCGACGCTGTCCGTGCTGGCCGCCGCCGCCGAGGCCGGGCCGCTGCTGGTGACCGTCGACGACGTCCACCTGGTCGACACCCCGACCCTGGAGACGCTGGCGTTCACCCTGCGCAGGCTGCGCACCGAACGGCTGGCCGTGATCATGACGGCCCGGTTGGAGGCCGACGTCGCACCGGCCGCGGAGCGGTGGCTCGACCGGACCCCGACCATTCACGTGGAGGGCCTGGACCTCGAGTCGGCGCGGGAGCTCACCGCGCACCGCGGCCCGCTGCCCGTCGCGACCTGGCAGGCCGTCGGCGGCAACCCGCTCGCCCTGCTGGAGATGTCGGGGCCCGCCGACACCGCCTTCCTCGACGAGCCGATCGTGCTCTCGGCGCGGCTGATGCGGGCCTACGGCCGCCGGCTCACGGCGCTGCCGGAACGGACCCGCGAAGCGCTGCTGCTGCTCGCGGCCGCCGGACGCGCCGGCGACGTGCTGGACCAGGCGCTCGCGGCGAAGGACCTGTCCCGCACCGTGCTGGAACCCGCCGAGGACGCCGGGCTCGTCGTCATGGAAGGGGGCGACGCACGGTTCGTCCATCCCCTGATCCGCAGCACGCTCTACCACTCGACGTCCCCCGCGGCGCGGCGTGCGGCGCACCGCGTGCTGGCCGACGCGCACGACGACCGGGTGGCGCCCGGCGCGGCGGAGCGGCGGGCGTTCCACCTCGCCGCCGCGACCGCCACCCCCGACGAGGACGTGGCCGGCCAGCTGGCGAGCGCCGCAGCCGCCGCGGCGGCCCGGCACAGCCACGTCACGGCCGCCGCTCTGTACGAGCGGGCGGCCCGGCTGAGCCCACCCGGCGCGGCGCGGGCGCGCCGCACGCTGGACGCCGCGATCGCCGGGCAGGCCGCGGGCCAGCTCGACGCGGTGGGGCCGCTGCTCGAGATGGCGATCGCCGAGACCGACGACGCGACCCTGCGCATCGTCGCCCAGCACCTGCAGTGCCGCGTGCAGATGTGGAGCGGGCAACCCATGCAGGCCCGTGACCAGCTCCTCGATCTCGCCGACCGCACCGAGGCGCTACAGCCCGAGTGGTCGGCCGCGATGCGCGCGCAGGCCGCGATCGTGAGCATCGCCCTGGGCGAGCAACGGCTGGCGTCGGCGATGGTGGAACGGGCGGCGACCGTCACGGCCGACCGGCCCGACCAGCACCGGATGGGCGTGCTGGTCGCCCAGGCCGTCACCCGCGCCATCAACGGCGACACCGCCGGGGCGCGCTCGGTGCTGGCGCGCTGCGCGCCGTACCTGCCGGAGTGCGACCCGCTCTCGATCGACCAGATCCTGGTCCAGGGTGCGCTCGCCTACGCCGCCATCGACGAGCTCGGCCCGGCCCGGCACTGGCTGCAGACCGCCGAACGGGCGGCGCGCACGGCCCAGGCGGCCGGGCTGCTGCCGTTCCAGCTGTCCTGGCTGTCGCAGGTGTGCTGGTTCCAGGGCGACTGGGAGAGCGCGCTGGCGCACGGCAACGCGGCCGTCCAGTCGGCGGAGGAGACGGGCTGGACCACCGAGCTGCCCAACAGCCTCGTCGCGCTGGCCACCGTGGAGGTCACGCTCGGGCGGGCCGACGCCGCGCGCCGGCACCTCGCCGACGCGACCCACCTGGGCTCGCAGGGCGGGTCCCGGCTGTTCGTGGCCCACCGGTCCCGGCTGCTTGGCCTGCTCGAACTGGGTGCCGGGCGCCCGGCGGAGGCCGCGGAGCTGCTGCAGGTCGCAGGCGACTTCGCGATCGCGCAGCGGATGGGCGACTCGGTGCTGTTCAACTGGGCGGGCGATCTCGTCGAGGCACTGGTCCGCGCGGGCCGCGCCGAGCAGACCGTGGTCGCCCGCCGGGCACTCACGCAGGAGGTGGCACGCAGCGGCCGCGCAGGAGAGGCGGCCGTCGCCGCCAGGTGCGACGGCCTGCTCGCCACCTCACCCGACGAGGGGCGCGCCGCTTTCGAGTCGGCCCTGCGCTGGCACGAACGTTCCGACCGGCCGTTCGAGCAGGCCAGGACCCAGCTCTGCTACGGCGAGTTCCTGCGCCGCAACCAGCTGCGGGCGCAGGCGCGGGGCCAGCTCGACGCCGCGCTCGAGGTGTTCACCCGGCTCGGCGCGACGGGGTGGGCCCGCCAGGCCGAGACAGAGCTGCGGGCGACCGGGCTGGCGCCACGTCGACGGCCGGTCGCGGACATTCCCGCGGACATGCAGGCGCTGACCCCGCGCGAGCTGCGCGTCGCGATGGCCGTGGGCCGCGGCGCGACCAACGCGGAGGCCGCCGCCGAGCTGTTCCTCTCCCACAAGACCGTCGAGTACCACCTGTCGAACATCTACCGGAAGCTGGAGATCCGCACCCGCGCCGACCTCGCCCGCCTCATCGCCTCGACGTGATCCGACGCAGCGCCGCCCCGACCGAGCGGCGCGGATCCGGCGGCGGGACCGGCGCACCGAACATCGCGGCCAACTGGGCCGGCATCACCCGGGCCGCGTTGGTGGTGAACTGCGTCGACGTGCGCTCCAGCGCCGCCGCCACGAGCCCCGAGCAGGTGTACGAGCCGTCCCGGAAGAAGATCAGGCGGGAGCCCGTGAACGCCCAGAACGCCGTGCTGATGTTGGCGAGGAACCCGTACGGCGCCTTCTGCCGGAGCGCTGCCACCGCGAAGGCCACCATCTGCCGGCGGTCCTCGTCGGAGGCCTTGATGCGGACGAGCTGGTAGGACTCCTGCGCGTCGACGTAGGTGCGCACGTGGGACCGGCGGACCCCCGCGCCGACTGCCTCGATGAGATCGCCGGACTCCGAGACCACCAGCGCGGCGTGGGTGTAGCGGGCGAACGGCCGCTGCCTCCGGCGCAGCCGCAGGCTCTGGCCGAACCGCAGCAGGTCGTGCTTGAAGCCGTGTGCCCGGCCCAGCAGGAAGTCGCCGGGCAGCAGGCCCGACAGCGGACCGGCCGGCGGCATCGGCTCGACCGTGGCGAGCTCGGGACCGACCGGCTCGGGTACGGGCATCTTCACAACGGGCTCCAGATCAGCGGCGCAGGTACGACGCCTCGTCGGCCGCGAAGCACACGATCGGCACGGCGTCGAGGTGATCGTCGCTCACCGACGGTGCCGAGACGGTCAACGTGTGATCGAAAGCCACGACCCTGTAATACACCAGGCGCAGCCGCGCGAGCCGGGACCAGACCTGCCGCGGCATCGTCCAGTCGGGCCCGGTGGCGAAGACGTTCTCGTCCTCGCCGCCGTAGAAGTAGTTGTCGGGGCTGCGCCCGGCGACGCTCGTCATCAGCCTGCGGTCGGCCGCGAGCTCGACCATGTAGAGCGGCGAGCCCGCCGGATCGACGGTGAACGCGAGCGGTCCCCAGCTGATCGGCCACACCGCGGGACACGTGATCATCGGCCGCAAGACGGTCCCCCGATCTGCCTTCTCACCTCGGGCGGGGCGCGCGCAGAGGCGCGCGGCGGACCCCCTCCGCCTCGTCCCCGCCGCACGCCCCGCACACAGGCCAAAGATCGAGTGCTGGCCTCGATCTCCCCCGACCTGCGCGCCACGAACCTAGGCCGGGACGGGGGGTCGGCGGACCGGGGAATGCCCCAGGTTCCGACCCCAGGGGTACCCCAGGTCCGGTGCCGCAGCTGCGACTCTCCGGGCGCATCGCGAACCCGCCGAACGCCGGATGTGGTCGGCGGCGGGCGCCGTAAGCTGCATCGATGCCTCGGGCGAAGCTGCGGACCCCCGAGCTGCGGCAGCAGCTGGTGGTGGCGGCGATCGACACGCTGGCGATCGACGGGATCGCCGGGTTCACCACGCGGCGGGTCGCCGGGCTGGCCGCGACCTCCGCCTCGGCGGTGTACGAGCTGTTCGGGGACCGGGCGGGGCTGCTGCGCGAGGTCCACCTCGAGGGGTTCCGTCGGCTGCGGACCGCGCTCGCCGCCGAACCGACCGAATGGCCCGGCCGGGATCTCCTGGAGCTGGCGATGCGGTTCGCGCACTGGGCACGGGCCAACCCGGCGCTGGTGGAGATCATGTTCACGCGGCCGTTCGCCGACTTCGCGCCGGGGGCGCGCGAGCTGGAGGCGGTCACCAGCGTTCGCGACCTCGTGGTCGAACGGGTCCGCCGGTGCGTGGCCGACGGGATCATGCGCGGCGATCCGGCGACGCTCGGCCATGCCGTCGTCGCGCTCGCGCAGGGCCTCGCGGCCCAGGAGCGGGCCGGGTGGCTGGGCAACAGCACCGAGGCCGTCGAGCGGCGCTGGCGGGGCGCCTTCGCCATGGTGGTCGCGCCCTGACCGACTGCGGCACTCAGGGCGCTCCGTAGCAGGTGGCGATCGCGACGGCGCGGTCGTGCAGGGCGGTGCGCAACCACTGCGGGGCCAGTGCCTCCGCGCTCGTGCCGAGCTGCCACAGCGCCCACTCGGCGTGCCACGCGTCCTGGAAGGTCACCTCCATTCGCAGGCGGCCGTCCGCGTCTGATCCTTCGGAGTCGGGTTCCTCGGCGAGGACGGCCAGCGCGGTGCGCAGCAGGTCGGCCCGCCGTGCCGCGTCCACCCGCACCAGCACGCCGACCTGCTCGCCGCCGGTGCGGAACCGGGTGCTGCGCTCCTGCCAGACCCGGTCCAGGTCGACGCGGTCCGGGCGGTCGGCCGGTTCGGTGAGCTCCTCGGCGGCCAGCACCCGCGACAACCGGTAGGTGCGGTCCGCGCCGGACTTCGTGGCGAGCAGGTAGCCCTGGTCGCGCACGGTGACCAGGCCGATCGGGTCCACCGTGCGCCACATCGGGACCTGGTCCGCCGCGGCGTAGTGGATCCGCAGCTTGTGCCCGGCGAACACCGCGCGCCGGACCTCAGCCACGATGGCGTCGGGCACCTCCTCGGCCACCAGCCGGCGCGCGAGGAGATCGGCCTGCGGGTCGATGAGCAGCCGCTGGGCCGCGCCGGCCGCGGTGGCCCGTTGGGTCTCGGGCAGCGCGTCGACCACCTTCAACATGGCCGACGCGAGCGCCGAGCCGAGGCCGAAGACCTGCGCGCCGCGCCGCGACCCGGCGACGAGCAGGGCCAGGGCCTCGTCGTGGTTCAGCCCGGTGAGCTCGGTCTGGAACCCGGGCAGCAACGCGAACCCGCCGAGCCGGCCGCGCTCGGCGTAGACCGGTACTCCGGCCGCGGACAGCGCGTCGATGTCGCGCAGCACCGTGCGGGTGGACACCTCCAGCTCGCGGGCCAACGCAGTAGCGGACAGCCGGCCGTGCTGGCGCAGCAGCAGCACCAGGGATACCAACCGGTCGGCGCGCACCCGAGAACTCTACGGAATACACGACACAGGGTGTCGTGATTGCCTGCGAGGCTCATGCCATGACGAGCACGACAGCGGCCACGGAGCCGAACGACCTGGCCGGGATGTTCATCGAGCGCGGCAACGCAGGCGACGTCGACGGGCTGGTGGCATTGTACGAACCGGACGCGGTGCTGGCGTTCCCGCCGGGCAGCCTCGCGACCGGACACGCGGAGATCCGCAAGGTGTACGAGCAGTTCGTCGCGGCCGCACCGGTGCTCCTGCCGGGGCGCCAGCATCAGGCGCTGGTGGCCGGCGACCTGGCACTCACGGCGACCACCCTGACCAACGGGGACGTCACCGTGGAGGTCGCCCGGCGCCAGCCGGACGGAACGTGGCTGTGGGCCGTGGACCAGCCGGCGCTCGTGCCGTAGGGAGCAGGGTGGCGATGGCGCGCATCACGACGATCGGCGTCTACGGCTTCACGGTCGACGCCTTCGTCGAGCAGCTGTCCGGCGCGGGTGTGGGGCTGCTGCTCGACCTCCGCCAGCGCCGCGGCGTGCGGGGGCCCGAGTACTCCTGGGCGAACTCCGCACGGCTGCAGCGCGCGCTCGCCGCGGCCGACATCGACTATCGGCACGTACTGGAGCTGGCGCCGACGACCGAGCTGCGCCGGCTCCAGTACCGCGAGGACGACCGCCAGGGCGTGGGCAAGCGCAACCGCGTTGCGCTGGCGCACGAGTACGCGCAGCGCTACACCCGGGAGATCCTCGACCCGTTCGACCTGGGCAGGCTCGTGGCGGAGCTCCCCGACGCCGCGACGACGGCGCTCTTCTGCGTGGAGCGCGACCCGGCGGCGTGCCATCGCTCGCTGGTGGCGGAGCGCCTGCGCGCCGAGCACGGCCTGCCGGTCGAGGACCTGCGTCCGAGTACTCCGTGAGACCCCTCCTGTTCCGTACGGTGTCCGCATGTCCGACTCAGGTTGGTCCGACGCGGACGCCTACGAGCGGTACATCGGGCGCTGGAGCGCCCTGGTGGCTGCCCGCTTCGTGACCTGGCTCGACCTGCCGCCGCACCTGCGCTGGCTCGACGTGGGGTGCGGCACCGGGGCGCTCACCCGTGCCGTGCTCGAGGCCGCGGACCCGTACGCCGTCGCGGGGATCGAGCCCGCCGATTCGTTCGTCGAGCGCGCCCGCGCCACCGTGGCCGGCCGGCCCGCCTACGTCATCAAGGGCGACGCCCGCGACCTCCCGCTGTCCGCCGAGACCGTCGACGTCGTCGTGAGCGGGCTGGTGCTCAACTTCGTACCCGATCCGGCCGCTGCGCTGGCGGAGGCGGTCCGGGTGACGGTGCCGGGCGGCACGGTCGCCGCGTACGTGTGGGACTACGCCGAGGGCATGCAGCTGATCCGCTGGTTCTGGGACGCGGCCGGGGCCCTCGATCCGGCAGCGGCGGCACTCGACGAGGGTGTCCGCTTCCCGCTGTGCCGCCCGCAGCCCCTCCACGACCTGTGGACCGCGGCGGGGCTCGCCGACGTCGACGTGGAGCCCGTCGTGATCGACACGCCGTTCGCCGACTTCGACGACTACTGGACGCCGTTCCTCGGCGCCGTGGGCCCGGCCCCGGGCTACCTCGCGACGCTCCCGGCCGACCGCCGCGCCCAGCTGCGGGAGCGCCTGCGGACCCGGCTGGCGGAGACCGTCGAGAGCACGTCGACCATGCACGCCCGCGCCTGGGCGGTTCGCGGCCACCTCCGGTAGACCGAGCCGGTCGGCGTCGTATCACCCGTTCCGGTCGGTGCTCTGAACCCAGGAGGGGCTCTTCCGGGCCCTGGATGAGGAGCGTCCCATGACGACGACCGTGGAGCCCCAGGAGCTCACGCGCACCGTGATCGAGGCGTGGAACCGCTCCGACTGGTCGACCTACCGCAGCGCGGTCGGGCCGGCGTTCGTCCACGAGGAACTCAGCACCGGGCACCGCATCGACGACATCGACGAGGTGGTGCGGCACTGGCGGCGCCTCAAGGCCGTGTTCCCCGACAGCGCCGCCGAGGTCGTCGCGATCGGGCAGCTCGGCCCGCGCACGGTCGCCGGGGTGATCTGGCGCGCCGTCCAGTCGGCGCCGACCTACGTCGGGACGCAGATCGCGCCACCGACCTACAAGACGATCACGGCCCGGGACGTGATCACCATGACCTGGCGGGACGGCCGCCTCGAGTCCGAGCAGCACCAGCTCGGGTTCCTCTCGCTGGTGGCGCCGCTCCTGCCGGGATGCTCCTCGCCGTCGGGCGGCTAGTCCTTGATCTCGCAGAACACGGTGCCCTGGGAGACCGAGGCGCCCTGTTCGGCGGTCAGGCCGGTGATGGTGCCGGCCTTGTGGGCGGTGACGGGGTTCTCCATCTTCATCGCCTCGAGCACGACGACGAGCTGGCCGGCCTCGACGGTGTCGCCGTCGGAGACCGCGACCTTGATGACGGTGCCCTGCATCGGCGCGGTCACCGCGTCGCCGGACACGACGCCACCGGCCCACCCGTCGCGTGTGCGCGGTCTCTTCGCCACCGCTGCGGTGCCGCTTCCGACGCCGAGGTCGCCGGGCAGTGACACCTCCAGGCGGCGCCCGCCGACCTCGACGACGACGGTCTGCCGCGTTCCGGGCTCGCCGGCGGCACCGGAGTCTGCTCCGAACGGTTCGACGGTGTTGTCCCATTCGGTCTCGATCCACCGGGTGTGCACGGTGAAGTCCTCGACCGACCCGGCCGCATAAGCCGGGTCCTGCACCACGAGGCGGTGGAACGGCAACACCGTGGCCATGCCCTCGACCTGGAACTCGGCCAGCGCGCGCCGCGAGCGTTGCAGCGCCTGCGCCCGGTCCGAGCCGGTCACGATCAGCTTGGCCAGCAGCGAGTCGAACTGCCCACCCACCACCGACCCGGCCTCGACCCCGGCATCCACCCGCACCCCGGGCCCGGCCGGGAAACTGATCGCCGACACCGTGCCCGGCGCGGGCAAGAACCCGCGCCCGGCGTCCTCACCGTTGATCCGAAACTCGATCGAGTGCCCACGCGGGGCCGGATCCTGCAGCACGTGCATGGGTTCGCCCTCGGCGATGCGGAACATCTCCCGCACCAGATCGATCCCCGCGGTCTCCTCCGAGACCGGGTGCTCGACCTGCAGCCGGGTGTTGACCTCCAGGAACGTGATCAACCCGTCCTGCCCGATCAGGAACTCCACCGTCCCGGCCCCGTAGTAGCCGGCCTCGCGCACGATCGCCTTGGAGGCTTCGTAGAGGGTGGTGCGCTGCTCGTCGGTCAGGAACGGCGCCGGCGCCTCCTCCACCAACTTCTGGAACCGCCGCTGCAGCGAGCAGTCCCGGGTGCCGACCACGATCACGTTGCCGTGCTGATCGGCCAACACCTGCGTCTCGACATGCCGCGGCTTGTCGAGGTAGCGCTCCACGAAGCACTCACCGCGCCCGAACGCCGCGGTCGCCTCGCGCACCGCCGACTCGTACAACTCGACGATGTCTCGCTCCTCGCGGGCGACCTTCATCCCGCGCCCACCACCACCGAACGCGGCCTTGATCGCCACCGGCAGCCCGTACTCCTTCGCGAACGCGACCACCTCGTCGGCCCCCGACACCGGGTCCGGGGTGCCCGGCACCAACGGGGCACCCGCGCGCATGGCGATGTGGCGGGCGGTGACCTTGTCACCCAGATCCCGGATCGACTGCGGCGACGGCCCGATCCAGGTGATCCCCGCTGCGATCACCGCCTCGGCGAACTCCGCGTTCTCCGACAAGAACCCGTACCCCGGGTGGATCCCGTCCGCCCCGGCCCGCTGCGCCGCGGCCACGACCTTGCCGATGTCGAGGTAGGACTCCGCCGCGCTCGACCCACCCAACGCGAACGCCTCATCCGCGAGTCGCACGAACGGCGCATCCCGGTCCGGATCGGCGTAGATCGCGACACTGGTCAGACCGGCATCCCGGCAGGCCCGGATGACCCGCACCGCGATCTCGCCGCGGTTGGCGACCAGCACCTTCGTCAAGCGCGCCACGTCGATCTCCTGTCGTAGGTACCCGGAATCCGGGCAGCAGGCTGCTTGGAGCGCCCGGCTCTCAGGCCGAGCGATAGCCCTCACCGGGCTGCCGCCCGGCGCCACTGTGGATCAACCCGGCGGCCGCGGCCCGGTTCACCGCGTCGATCCGCGAGACGGCGCCCAGCTTCTCGAAGGCGTTGCGCAGGTGCCGCTTGACGGTCGCCTCGGTGATCGAGAGCCGGCTCGCGATCTGTCGGTTGCTGAACGCGGCCGCGACGAGGACCAGGATCTGCCGCTCCCGCGGCGAGATCAGCTTCGTCGGGGGCTGGTCGGACATGAGCGAACCCTGCGTCACGGACATGACCAGCCGCCGCCCACCGCCGTTGCGGTCCACCTCGAGCGCACCGCGGACGGCTGCCATCAGCGCCTGCCGCCCGATGCTCTTGTGCAGGTAGCCGGCCACTCCGGCAGCGAGCATGTCCCGCACGAGCTGGGGCGAGTCGTGCATCGTCAGCATGATCACCCGCGTGCCGCTGGACGCGGCGCGGATGGCCCGGACGGTCTCCGTCGGCACGTTCCGCGGCATCTCCACGTCGAGGAGCATGATGTCGGGCCGCAGCCGCGCGGCCAGCTCGACGGCCTCCTCGCCGTCGCACGCCTCGCCGATCACCTCGAAGCCCTGCTCGAGCCCGAGCAGCTCGCAGATGGCTTCGCGCAACAGCGTGTGGTCGTCGGCGACCACGATGCGCACCGATCGCGCCACACCCGCCTGGTTCGCGCCGATCTGGTTCATCCCCGCGTCCCTGCCGGGAGGTCGACCTGGAGGTCGACGCGGGTGCCCCGCGGGCGGGTCTCGGTGACGGTGAGCGTGCCGCCGAGGTTCCGGGCCCGCTCGCGCATGACCGAGAGCCCGCCGCCGCGCCCGGACGAGCGGGTGGCGCCGAGGCCGATGCCGTCGTCGTCGACGCTGGCCCGCACCGTACCGCCCCGGGCGTCTGCACCGATCTCCACCACCACGGTGACGTGCTCGGCTCCGGCGTGGGTGAAGGCGTTGTGCAGCGCCTCCCTGACCACGACGAAGACCTCGTCGCGCAGCCGCGGCGGCAGCGCGTCCTCGTCGCCGCGCACGACGACGGTGGTGCGGGCGCCGAGCACGTTCGCCCTGGCCACGAAGTCGCGGATCTCGGCCTCGAGGCCGGAGACCCACGTGCGGCCCTGCAGGTCCGAGACGAGCCGGCGGATCTCCCGCTGCAGCTCCTGCAGGATCCGGCGCGCCTCCGACACGCGCCGGGCCGCTGCGGGCTCGCCGCGCGAGGCCGCCACGGCGTACATGTCGAGCTGGACGAGGGCGAGGCTGACCCCGCTGCCGACCCAGTCGTGGACCTCCCGGGCCAGCGCGGCGGGGTCGTCGGAGCTGACGCTCCAGCTGTCCGCCGGGGCGGGCTCGTCCTGCAGCGCCCGGTGCAGCGCCGCTCCGCCGGCCGCCAGGATCTGAGTCCGGTCGGGGTGCTCCCCGACGGCGTCGACCAGCTCGGCCATGAGCGCGGTGAACACCCACCCGGCAGCGGCGGTCTGGACGGTGCCGATGCGCACCCAGTCGGCGAACGCTTCCCCCATGCGGTCCGACCACGCCGCCAGCTGCTCACGATCCACCAGGGGCTGCAGGTGCTCCTGCATCCGTTGGGCCATTCGGCCGATCTGGGACTCGATGTTTCCGCCACCGGTGCTACTAATGATCAAGCT
The DNA here is from genome assembly GCA_963727745.1 of uncultured Actinomycetota bacterium. Classification (GTDB taxonomy): domain Bacteria; phylum Actinomycetota; class Actinomycetes; order Mycobacteriales; family Pseudonocardiaceae; genus Pseudonocardia. The sequence continues at coordinate 666,215 of CAVSHL010000011.1, read as the reverse complement.
CGCTGCCGTACCAGAACCAGCCATGCCGCTTCCCCCCATTGTTGCAATTCGATCGACCCTCGCGACCTGGACCGACCGACTTGTTCATCTCCCCGTAGCCCGATCGAAAAGTACGGACTTCTCGAGCTTCCACTTCCGACGAACTGGCTCGCTCAGCATCGGGCAATGCATTAAGCTGGCTATCAGTCATTTCGACCGGATCCGGGGGGGTCGCGATCAATCGCCTACCGGAGCCCGCCGATCAACATCACGCAGAGCTGTACGGCCGGATCGACGAACGCCGGTCGATCCAGGCGCTGCTGCACTCCGCGGCTGTGCAGGGCAAGGGCGGCGCGCTGCTGGTCACCGGGGCGCCCGGCGCCGGGCGCAGCGCCCTGCTCGGCGAGGCCGTCGACCACGCGAAGAACGCCGGCGACACCGGCGAGATGTCCGTCCTGTCCGTCACCGGGGTGGCCGGCGAGTCCGCCATGGCGTTCAGCGCGCTGTCCGCACTGCTCGCACCGGTGCTCGCCGGGATCGACGAGCTGCCACCGGTCCAGGCCGCCGCGCTGCGCGCAGCGCTCGCCATCGCCGACGGCGAGCGCGATGACCTCGCCATCCGCGAAGCCGTCGTCGGGGTGCTCACCCACGCTGCCGCCCGCCGACCCGTGCTCGTGGTGGTCGACGACCTCCACCACGTCGATCCGGCGTCGGCGGCCGCGCTGCGGTTCGCGGTCCGCAGGCTCGACCGCAGCCCCGTCGCCGCCCTGCTGAGCTCCCAGAGCCCGCTCGACCCGGCCACGGCGGCCGCCGGCCTGCCCCAGATCGACCTCGACACGCTCGACGAGGACGCCGCCGGTGCGCTGCTCGCCGATCACGGCTGGGCGCCACCGATGCCCGTGCGGCTCGCCGCGATGGCCGCCACCGGGGGCAACCCGCGGGCGCTGATCGAGCTGGCCAGGACCGGTTCGCCCGCCGACCGCATCGAGGACCTCGCCGGCCGCGTCTCCGTGCCGCTCGCGGCCTGCCAACGCGCGGCGTTCCTGCAGCAGGTGGCGTCGTTGCCGGCGGCCACCCGCGCCGTCCTCGTGATCGCGGCAGCCGCGGGCGACGACGCCCCCGTCGGCGCCGTGCTCGAGGTCGCGCAGCTCCTCGACCTGCCGGCCGACGCGCTCGCCGCGGCCGAACGCGCCGGCGTCGTCGTCCTGCGGCCGGGCCACATCAGATTCCGCCATCCACTGCTGCGCACCGCCGTCTACCAGGACACCCCGTACGACGAGCGGCTCGCCGCGCACCGGGCGCTGGGCGTCGCGGTGGCCCGCGACGACCCGGACGCCGCCGTCCGGCATCGGGCGATCGCCGCGCAGGGCCGCGACGAGGAGCTCGCGAAGGCGCTCGAACGGATCGCGCTGGCCCATCCCGCCAGTGCCACCGAGGCCGCCGTCATGCACTGGTCGGCCCGGCTGAGCGGCTCGGAGCAGCAGCGCCTGCGGCGCACCACGGCCGCGGCGCTGGCGGCGTGGCGCTCCGGCCAGATCGACCTCGCCCGGGAGCTCTCCGCGCGGCTGTCCAACGTCGAGGAGGGGCAGACCGCGGCCCGGATCGCCCGGCTGCGAGGGTTGCTCGAGATCGCGGAGGGCGATCCGGTCACCGCGTTCACGCGGCTCGAGCGGGTGGCCGCGACGCTGCAGCGGTCCACGCCTGCCGACGCCGCCGTGCTGCTCGCGCTCGCCGTGGCCGCGGCCCACGACGCCGGTGAGCTCGTCGGTGGCCGACGGGCGGCCGACCGCGTGGCCGAGATGGGCGGCCCGTTCGGCCGTTTCGGCGAGCTGCTCCACCTCGGCCTCGACGGGCGGCTGCCGGCGACGGGCACGGCTCCCACCGAGCTCATGGCGCAGATGCCCAGCGCGTTGGGCGAGCACTTCGGCATGCGCGAGGTGCTCGTGATGGCGCTCGGCGCGCTCGGCCCGCACCAGCTGCTCACCCGCGAGTTCGGGGTCACGGTGTGCGAGTCGCAGCGCAGCGCCGGGATGTTCGGCCCGCTCGCGATGAACCTCCTGTGGCTCACCGACGTCGACATCAACCTGGGCCACTACGACGACGCCGTCCGGTCCGCCGAGGAGGTCCTGCAGTTCACCCGCGACGCCGGCCAGCAGTCCGGTGCCGCCATGGCCCTCGCCCAGCTCGCCAGGGTGGCTGCGGTGCGCGGCGACCACACCGCGTGCCGCAGCCTCGCCGGGCAGGCGCTCGCGCGAGCGGTCCCGGTCAGAGCACGGGCCGCGGCCGCCCACGCGAGCTGGGCGCTGGCGCTCGTCACGCTCGCCGAGGGAGACGCCCAGGACGCCTGCGACCGACTCGGCCTGCTCGCCCAGCGCGGCACCCCCTTCTCCCACGAGCTCATCGCCCGGCTCGCCATCCCGGACCTCGTCGAGGCCGCGATCCGCAGCGACCAGCGCGCTCTGGCTGCCCGGGTCACGGCGAGGTTCGCCGAGTGGGCGGAGCAGTCGACGTTGCCGTGGGTGCGCACGCACATGTACCGGTGCCTCGCCATGGTCGAGGAGGACGACGACACCGCCCACCGGCTGTATGCGCAGGCCAGCAAGGCAGCCGCCGCCGACCACCGGCCCTTCGAGCTGGCCCGCACCGCGCTCCTGCGGGGCGAGGCGCTGCGTCGGTCGCGGCGCCGCGTCGAAGCCCGCGCGCCGCTGCGCCTCGCCGTCGAGCTCTTCGAGAGCCAGGGCGCGCGGCGCTGGGCCGAGATCGCGCGGGCACAGCTGCGCGGGGCGGGCGGCTTCGGCGCGACCACGCACGACGAAGGGTCGGTCACCGCGCTCCTCACGCCCCAGGAGCTGCAGGTGGCGCGGCTGGCGGCCAGCGGGCTGTCCAACAAGGAGATCGGCGCGATGCTCTTCCTCAGCCCGCGCACGGTCGGCTTCCACCTGTACAAGCTGTTCCCGAAGCTCGGCATCTCGACGCGCTCCCAGCTGCGCAGCGTCGAGCTCGACGGTGTGTCCGACACCGAGCTGCCGGAGTCCGGCGAAGCCCTGCCCTGAGCGCGCTCAGCACCGCACGACCAGCGCTCCCGCGCCGCCGTCTTCACCCACCGAGGTGATCAGGCCGATCCGCCCGGCCGTGCTTGCCGGAGTCGTCGCGAGCAGGGCCGCGAGCTGGAACGCGCCGCCGGCGCTGTGGGCCTCGCCGAGGCGCGGGACGACGTTCAGCACCGGGGGCAGCGCTCGCAGTTCGGCCGCGAGTGCCCTGCGTTCGAGCCGGGCGAGCCGGAGGTGGCCGGTGGTGCCGGGCACGATCACGTCGACGTCCGCGGCGGTGAGGCCGCTGCGCTGCAGCGCCTCCGTGATGCAGCGCCGCAGGCCGCCGACCAGTGCGGGGGTCGCGTCGCCGAAGTAGCCGACCTCGCAGCCGAGCAGCTCGGCGACGGGTGCCTCGACCGCGGCTCGGCGCTGCACCGCGAAGAAGGCCGCGCCTTCGCCGAGCGGGGTGTCCTGACTCAGCACACCGGATTGGTGCCACTCCCACGCCGTGCTGGCCGTCACCTCGTCCGCCGCCCCGACCACGAGGCGATCGGCGCGGTCGTCGGCCAGCACGGTCCGCGCGTACCGGACCGCGAGCAGCCACGTCAGCGCCCCGCCCGACAGCGTGGCGTTGACCCCGAGCAGCCCCTGACGCAGCGCGATCACCCCGGTGCAGGTGGTCGGCACGGCGAACGGTTCCTCCAGGACGAACTCGGCGCCCGCCGTGGTGCCGACGACGAGGCCCGTGCGCTCGGGCCGGACCCGGGCGAACCCTGCGCCGGGCAGCGCGTCGAGGGCCTGTGTGGCGGCGCGCAGCCCGAACTGGCAACGGCGGTCCCGATCGCGGGGGCACAGGCAGCCGACCAGCGTCCGGTCGAACGGCGCCACGGTCCGCAGGGGACGCAGCGGGTGGTCGGCTCCGTCGGCGTCGGTCGGCACGCTGTGCGGCCGGGCGACACCGGCGAAGACGTCGGCGAGCGGCCCGAGCCCGAACCCGGCAGCGGAGACGACACCGGTGGCGGTCACCGCCAGGGGAGCCGCGATCACGGCGCCGCACCGCACGTTCCGCACCGTTCGAGATCGGTCATCCCCGGCCCTTCTGCACACCGATGGGCATTGCCGGTGAATCGTGCGGTCACGCGGTCGACAACCGCAAGGCGACACCAGCCAAAGGGGTAGAGGTGATGCGCATTTCGACGTATCGCCGAGGCCGAAGTTTGATGTGCCTTTTATGCCGCTCGATCTGTGTGAACAACACCGGAGACGCACGACGACCCCGCGAGTGGCGAATCCCCGGTCGCCGCGCATTCGCCCGACTGCGCCGCCACGGCCCTCGGCCGGATGGCGTATCACCAGGCCAGGCGGCCGGCGGGGCGGCGGAAGCCATCGAGCACCTCCCGTCGTGGAATGGATACCGAGGGTGTGCCAACGGTGACACCCAGCCATCGAACCGGGATCAAAGCGACAACAACGTGGATACCACCACTACGGATAGCAGCACCCGCTGCATTCCGAATGCCCCCGTTCCGGTGTTACGCTGCCGGCCGAGCCGGTACCACGGCTATCCATGTTGCGGCACGAGCGGGCAATCCGGGGAGGTCACAGTGCGCATTGCGGAACTGAGCGGGCGCACCGGCGTCCCGATCCCGACGATCAAGTTCTACCTCCGCGAGGGACTGCTGCCGCCCGGCGAGCGCACGAGCCCCAACCAGGCCCAGTACCAGGAGGACCATGCCCGGCGGCTGAAGCTGATCCGCGCGCTCGTCGACGTCGGAGGCCTCTCGATCGGCGCCGCCCGCGCCGTGCTCGGCGACCTCGACAGCATCGGCGACGACACCCTCGAACAGCTCGGCAAGGTCCAGTACTCGCTCACCCAGCGTCGCGACAACGGCGACGACGACGCGCGGCGCCTCGCCGAGGTGCAGGTGGATCAGCTCATCGAGCGCCACGGCTGGAGCATCTTCGGCGACAACCCCGCGCGGGCCAGCCTCACCGAGGTGATCGCAACACTGCGCAGGCTCGGCCAGGACGACGTGCTCGCCCTGCTCGACCGCTACGCCGAGGCCGCCGCAGACCTCGCGGCGATGGAGGTCGCCGCCATGTGGCAGCGCCCGTCGATCGAGGACCGGGCCGAGGGCGTCGTCACCTTCGCGGTGCTCGCCGACGCGCTCCTCGCCGCGCTGCGCCGGCTCGCGCAGGAGGATCGCGTGGTGCGGACGATCAGCCCGGCCTGAGGCGCCGCACAACGGTTGCCACGTCGTGTTGGATGGCCGGATGAAGATCGCCTTGTACGGGTTGCACCGGGGCAGCAGCGCGAACCCGGAGACGATGGCGCGGCGCGCGCGCCGGGCCGAGGAGCTGGGGTTCGAGGGCCTGTGGGTCGGTGACCACATCGCACTGCCGGCGGCCGGGTCGGATCCGCCGGAGCAGCCGCGGATCGAGGCCGTGGTGGCGCTGGCGCACCTGGCGGCGCTGACCGATCGGATCGGGCTCGGGTTCGGCGTGATCGTCCTGCCGCAGCGGCAGCCCGTGTTGCTGGCCAAGCAGGTCGCGTCGATCGATCACCTGTCGGGCGGGCGGGTCACGCTCGGCGTCGGGGTGGGCTACGTCGAGCCGGAGCTGCGCGCGCTCGGGGCCTCGCTGGCCGATCGGGCGGCCCGCACCGACGAGTACCTCGCCGTGGTCCGCGCCCTCTGGGCCTCGACGCCGTCGTTCAGCGGGCAGTTCGTCTCCTTCGACGACGTGGTGCAGCGGCCACAGCCGGTGCAGCGGCCGCACCCGCCGGTCGTCGTCGGCGGTGGGACGGCGGCGGCGTTCCGCCGAGCCGCCCGCTCCGGAAACGGGTGGTACGGCTGGGAGCTGACCCCGGAGCGGGCCGCCGAGGCGATCTCGGCCATCGGGGCCGCCGGGCCGCGCCCCGCGGAGCTGGGAGCGTTGGAGGTCTCGATCACGCCTCCAGCACCGCTCGATCTCGAGCTGGTGCACCGGTACGCCGAGGCGGGCGTGCACCGGCTCGTCGTCCAGCCGTCCACGATGGACGGGACGGAGATCGACGATCTGATCGAGAGCACCGGGGAGCAGATCATCGCCCGCCTGTAGGGCCGTGCCGGTTCAGGCGGCGCGGCTGCCGTAACCGGCGACGAGCTCGGTGTCGGCGCCGAGCGGGCCGATCGCCGTCGAGCTGCCGGGGCTGCCCAGCGCCGCGGCACGGCCGGGCAGCGGCAGCGCGAAGAAGCGCGCGTTGTCCTCGACGAACGGCTCGTGCCCCGGTTCGACGGCCTGGTCCTGGCTGATCGCTTCGACGGGGCACACCGGCTCGCAGGCGCCGCACTCGATGCACTTGACGGGGTGGATGTAGAGCTTGCGGGCGCCCTCGTAGATGCAGTCGACGGGACACTCCTGCAGGCAGGACCTGTCGGTGATGTCGATGCAGGGCTCGGCGATGACGTACGGCACTCCTGTCTCCTGTCTCTGCGTTGCTCAGGTGGCGCTGTCCAGCAGGACCAGCAGATCCCCGGGTTGCACGGCCGCGCCGACGGCGACGACGACGTCGGCGACCGCACCGTCGTGCTCGGCGAACACCGGGATCTCCATCTTCATCGACTCCAGCAGCACCAGCTCGTCACCGGCCGCGACGGGTTGCCCGGCGACGACGTTGACCTCGAGCACCCGCGCCACGATGTCGGCCTCTGCGCGCGTGCTCACAGCGGGATGTTCCCGTGCTCGCCGCGCACGAGGGCGCCGTCGTCCTCGGGATGGCGGCGGAGCGCCGCCGCGAGGACCGCGCGCGTGTCGGCCGGCTCGACGACGTCGTCGACGGCGCCGATCTCGATCGCGTCGCGCACCCCGCCGGCGTCCTCGACGTGGCGCTGCACCAACTCGGCGAGCACCTCGGCATGCAACTCGACGGGTGTCGCTGCGAGCGTCTTGCGGTGCAGGACCTTCACCGCCGCCTCCGGGCCCATCACGGCGACCTCGGCGCCCGGCCACGCGTAGACGGCCGTCGCGCCCAGTGCCTGGCAGTTCATCGCGATGAACGCCCCACCGAACGCCTTGCGCAGCACCACGGTGACCCGGGGCACGGTGGCCTCGGCGAAGGCATGCAGCAGCTTGGCCCCGCGGCGCACGACGCCGTTCCATTCCTGATCGGTGCCGGGGAGGTAGCCGGGCACGTCGACGAGCACGACGAGCGGCACGCCGAACGCGTCACAGGTGCGGACGAACCGGGCCGCCTTCTCGGCGCTGGCCGAGTCCAGGCACCCACCCTTGCGGAGGGGGTTGTTGGCGACGATGCCGACGGTCCGGCCGGTCAGCCGGCCGAACCCGACGACGACGTTGTTCGCCCACCTCGGCTGGAACTCCTCGAAGGCGGTCGGATCGTCGGGCGCATCGAGGAGGTCGCGGATGACGGGGTGGATGTCGTAGGCGCGGGCCGGTCGGGCGGGCAGGTGCCGGGCGGGATCGGGGTCCGTCCCGTCGGGCACGGGGTGCGGGCGGTCGGGGCGCTGCACGAGCGAGACGATGCGCCGAGCCCTGGCGAGCGCGTCGGCCTCCGACGAGGCGACCACGTGCGCGACGCCGGACCGGGGTCCGTGGGCCTCGGGCCCGCCGAGGCCGGCCATGTCGACCTCCTCGCCCGTCACGCTGCGGATGACCTCGGGGCCCGTGACGAAGATGCGGCCCTCGTCCGCCAGTACGACGACGTCGGTGAGGGCGGGCCCGTAGGCGGCGGCGCCGGCGGCCGGACCCAGCACCACGGACACTTGCAGGACCTTGCCGGAGCTGCGGGTCATCGCCGCGAACATCTCACCGGCGCCTTGCAGCGAGCGCACACCTGCCGCGAGCTGCGCGCCGCCGGAGTGCCACAGCCCGATCACCGGGCAGCTCTCGCGGACGGCGGTGTCGGTCGCACCGACGACGACCCGGGCACCGCGCAGTCCGAGCGCGCCCCCCTTGATCGTCGCGTCGGTGCAGAACGCGACCACGGCCGCGCCGTCGACCATGCCGCGGACGGCGAGCACGCCGTCGTCCTCCTGGATCAGCGAGACCGAGCCGGGATCGAGCAGTGCCTCGAGGCGTGCGGCAGGGCGCAGGTGGTTCCGGTCGGGTCCGGCGGCGATCGGGACATCGCTGGTGACGGCCATCCCTGCCCTCCTCTGCCGGTCGTTGGTGACTCGAGTGTGGGTGCGGGGAGCGCGGACCAGTACCCCAGCGGGTCCCCTATCCGTGCGATCCCGAGGCGTGCGGACGCGTAGGGGTCGGCGGCGTCACAGTGGACCGTCCTTCCTGGAGGGAGCGCAGCAGCGCGGCCGGCGGAGGGCCGGACGGGAGCCGTGGATGGCCGTCGGCCCGACAGGACTGGAGCAGGAAGCCCGCCAGCCGGCGCGAGGCCTTCGCCGCCGTCGCGCCCGTCCCGCCGATCACGCCGGCGTTGGCCAGCAGGAACAGCGGCAGGTCGTGCGGCGAGAAGTCGTCGCGCAGCGCGCCGGTGCGCTGCGCGCGGCGGACGAGGGTGCTGAACCCCCGGTAGGCGCGGCGCCGGGCCCTGTCCATCTCGGTGCTCGCCGACAGCGCCGTGGTCAGCACCGCGGCGAACCCGTGGTCCGCGCACTGCATGGCGAACACCTCGTGCACGAAGGTGCAGAACCCGTCCCAGGGATCGTCGAGCGCCAACGCCTGGTCGGCCGCGTCGGCGTAGTCCGACACCCGCGCGGTGAAGACGGCGATGACGAGGTCCTCGCGGTGCGGGAAGTTCCGCTGCAGGGTGGCCAGTCCCACCCCGGCCGCCTTCGCGATCTCGTTCAGCGACACGTCGAGGCCGCGGGCGGCGTAGAGCACGGACGCGGCATCGAGCACCTTCCGCCGGTTCAGCTCGGCATCGGCGCGCAGGCGCGGACGGCTCTGGGGACCGGGTTCGACCACGGGCTGAGGATAGTGCCGCACGGCCAAGTGGTGGATGTTGCCCACTTAACTGGTGAACCTTCACCAGTTAGAGCTATCGTCGCTGCCATGACCATCGAGATCGGGATCGCCTCGCTGAGCGACTTCCAGCCGACCACCGTGGACGGCCGGACCAGATCGGTCGAGGCCCGGACCCGTCAGATCGTCGATCTGGGTGTGCTCGCCGACGAGGTCGGTCTCGACACGTTCGGACTCGGCGAGCACCACAACGTCGACTTCGTCGTGTCCTCGCCGGCGGTGGTGCTGGCCGCCATCGCGAGCCGGACCTCGGCGATCCGCCTGAGCAGCGCCGTCACCACCCTCGGCGCGCTCGACCCCGTCCGGGTGCCCCAGGACTTCGCGTCGTTGAACCTGGTGAGCTCGGGCCGCGCCGAGATCATCGTCGGCAGGAGCGCGTACCCGGAGCCGTTCGCCCTCTTCGGTGCGCCGATCGAGGCCTACGACGAGCTGTTCGCCGAGAAGCTCGATCTGCTCCTGCAGATCCGCGACCACCCGGTCGTGACGTGGAGCGGGCGGTTCCGCCCAGCGCTCACCGACGTCCGGATCCCGCCACGGCCGCAGAGCGGGCTGCCGATCTGGCTCGGGGTCGGCGGCACCCCGGCCAGCGCCGTGCGCGCCGGGCGCCTCGGCCTGCCGGTCGTGTTCGGCCACATCGGCGGCGATGCCGGCCGGCTCGCCCAGCTGGCCGAGGTCTATCGGCGAGCGGGCGTCGCGGCGGGCACGACCGATCGGCTGAGCGTCGGTCTCGCACTGCACTACCTCGCCGTCGACGATCCGGCGGACGCCGTGGCGAGCTACCCCCACTACCGGGACTTCCTGCGCCCCAAGAGGCCGGGCGGTGGCGGGTTCGTCGTCGAGCCGGAACAGTTCCGCCGCGGCCTCGAACCCGACGGGCATCTGATGATCGGCACCCCGGAGCAGATCGTCGAGAAGCTGACCGGCCTGAGCACACTGCTCGATCTCGACCGGATCCAGCTGCTCGCCGACTGGGGCGGCCTCCCGGAGAAGCAGGTGGAGCGCTCCGTGCAGGCACTCGGCGAGGTCATCGCGCCGGAACTGCGCAAGCGCGCGCCGAGGGGGGTGCCGAGTCTCACGCCCGCTTCTGGACCATCGGCAGGCTGACGGCGAGGCCGACGACGACCCCGATCGGGATGAGGATCGCCGGGGTGAGGACGAACTGCCCGATGATGAAGCCGAGCACGCCACCGATGATCGCGGCGATGGACATGACGACGATCTGATGGGTGTTGCGGGTCACAGCAGCCTCCTGACGACGTGCGGGGCGACCCCGCGGGCATCGGCCGCACGTGGTGCGGGCCGAGGACGTTCCCATCGTGATGGCTGCGCGGCGCACGCACGTAGTCGTCCCGTCACGATGTCGACGTGACAGCTGTCAGGGGACTTCCGACCGTCTGACGACCTATCGTCGAGGTAGCCGGGAGATCCGATCCGGGACCGCGCATCCGAGCGGCGTTCCGCTGCGAAAGCCGTTCCAGACGACACCGAGGCGCTCATGGTGCACATCGCGTTCTTCGCGCCCGCCGCGGCGGGCCACATCAATCCCACGCTGGGCCTGGTGGCCGACCTGACCGCCCGCGGGCACCGCGTCAGCTACGCGACCACCGGGACCTACGCCGCTCGGGTGGCCGATGCCGGCGCCGAGGTGGTGCCGTTCACGACGACCATCGCGCCGCCCCCCGACAAGCCGTTCACCCTCAACTGGACCGACCTGTCACGCGGCCTGATGGAGAACGTCACCGAGACGAAGCAGCAGTACGCGGCGCTGCTCGGCTGGTTCCGTCAGCAGCGGCCCGACCTGATCGTGTTCGACGGCCTCGCCGCCTGGTGGGGCCGCCTGATCGCCCGCGAGCTGGGCGTGCCCTGCGTCCCGGTGTGGACGACGTTCGTCTCCAACAAGCACTGGTCCCTGATGGGGCCCTACATCAAGCCCAACCCGTTCGATCCGCGGCTGTGGTGGTTCGGCATCGAGATGCTGCGCATGTCGCGCCGGGCCAAGCTGACCATGGCGGAGCTCGTGGACGCCGTCGGCACCGGGGTGCACGGGCACCTGGTGTTCATGCCGAAGTCCTTCCAGTTCAAGGGCGAGACCTTCGGCGACGACTTCCACTTCATCGGGCCGTGCGTGCGCGAGCAGGACAGCCAGGGGAGCTGGGAGCCGCCCGCGTCGGGCCGCCCGGTGCTGCTGGTGTCCCTCGGCACGATCTACACGGCGAAGCCGGAGTTCTTCGCGAACGTGCTCGAGGCCGTGCGCGGCGAGCCGTGGTACGTCGTCATGGCGCTGAGCCACCGCGTGGACCGGTCCGTGCTCGGCGAGCTGCCCGACAACGTCGAGGTGCACGATTCGGTGCCCCAGATGGCCGTGCTGCCCCATACCGACCTGTTCATCAACCACGCCGGCATCACCAGCGTGATGGAGGCAGTGCACCACGAGGTGCCGATGATCGCGGTGCCGCAGATGGTCGAGCAGCGGGCCACCGCCGACCGCATGGAGGCGGTGGGCATCGGCCGCCAGTTGCGCCCGAACCAGGCCACGGTGGCGGCGTTGCGCCGCATGATCCGCGAAGTGGCCGCGGACCGCGCCATCAAGGAGAACCTGGCGTCGTTCCACCGCGAGCTCGTCGACGCCGGGGGCACCGCGCGCGCCGTGGAGGTGCTCGAAGAAGTGCTGGCCGAACGACCGGCCCGATCCCGATGAAAATGCGTCCGCTCGCCGTCGCCGGAGCCTTCGAGTTCAGTCCCACGATCTACGAGGACGAGCGCGGGCTCTTCGTGTCGCCGTTCCAGGAACCGGCGTTCGTCGAGGCGACCGGACATCGGCACACAGTTGCGCAGACCAATCACAACCGATCCGCGTACGGCGTCGTGCGCGGCATCCATTTCACGCTGACGCCGCCCGGGCAGGCCAAGTACGTGCACTGCGCCCGCGGGCGAGCCCTGGACGTGGTGGTGGATCTGCGGGCCGGCTCGCCCACCTTCGGCCGCTGGGACGCGGTCGAGATGGACGACCTGTCGTTCCGGTCCATGTACTTCCCGGTCGGCGTGGGCCACGCGTTCATCGCGCTGGCGGCGGACACCGTGATGTCCTACCTGGTCACGAGCAGCTACGTGCCCGAGCACGAGCTGTCGATCGACCCGCTCGACGCCGATCTCGCACTGCCGTGGCCGGCGGGGATCGAGTACGTGCTCTCCGAGCGCGACCGGACCGCGATGTCGTTCGAACAGGCCGAGGCGGACGGGTTGCTCCCGCGGTACGCGGACTGCGGCTGAGCACCGCTCGACGATTCAGGGGTAGCCCCTGCAGAACCCCTGCGTCGGCCCGAAAACGTTCTCCTGACATCCCGTCATTCCTATTGTGGACGCATCAGAAGAATGCGCCGGACGAGGAGTGTGCGATGCCCGCCACCATCAGCAGTTCCGCATCGACGCTCATCAGACCCGCGGTTCCGCTGCTGATCGCCCGATCCGTGCACACCGTTTCCGGAACGACCGCGAACGCCGAGTTCCGCCGCTGGCTGCAACAGTGCGGGGAGCGCAACTACACCGAGGTGCACCGGGTACCGCTCGACGCGCTCCAGCAGTGGTCCACCGATCCCGACACCGGCGACATCCGCCACGACAGCGGCAAGTTCTTCGCCATCGAGGGCCTGGACGTGCGCCGGCCCGGCGGCCCCGTGCCGGCCTGGACCCAGCCGATCATCAACCAGCCCGAGGTGGGCATCCTGGGCATCCTGGTCAAGGAGATCGACGGCGTCCTGCACTTCCTCATGCAGGCCAAGGTGGAGCCGGGCAACTGCAACGGGGTGCAGCTCTCCCCCACCGTGCAGGCCACCCGCAGCAACTACACCCGGGTGCACCACGGCAGGTCGGTGCCGTACCTGGAGTACTTCGTCGACACCAGCCGGTACCAGGTGATCGCCGACGTGCGGCAGTCCGAGCAGGGCTCGTGGTTCTACCAGAAGCGCAACCGCAACATGATCGTCGACGTCGGCGACGCGGACGTGGAGCTGCTCGAGGACTTCTGCTGGCTGACGCTGGGCCAGCTGCACGCACTGCTCGCCGAGCCGGACGTCCTCAACATGGACGCCCGCACGGTGCTCTCCTGCCTCCCGTTCAGCGGGCCGGGGCTCGCGGCGCTCGCCACACCCGTCCAGGACGAGTTCCTGCGCACCCTGCTGCACTCCTGCGACGAGCAGGCCGGCGCGAAGCACGGCACCGGCGAGATCCTCAGCTGGATCACCGACACCCGCGCCCGCCACGACATCACCGTGCGGCGCATCCCGCTGGGCGACGTACAGGACTGGACGCGCACCGACGGCGCCATCGCGCACGTGAGCGGCCGGTTCTTCACCGTCATCGGGGTGGACGTGCACGCCGGTGGTCGCGAGGTCCGCAGCTGGTCGCAGCCGATGCTGCGGCCGTGCGGCGACGGGCTCGCGGCGTTCCTGGTGCGCCCCATCGGCGGTGTGCTGCACCTGCTGGTGCACGCCCGGGCGGAGCCCGGCGACCTGGATGTCACCGAACTCGCCCCCACCGTCCAGTGCACGGTGGACAACTACACCGACCAGCCGGCGCGTCCACGGTTCCTCGACGAGGTGCTGTCGGCGCCGGCCGAGCGCATCCGCTTCGACACCGTGCTCTCCGAGGAGGGCGGGCGCTTCCACCACGCCCGCACCCGCTACCTCGTCGTCGAGACCGACGACGAGGCCGCCCCGCAGGACCACCCCGACCACCGCTGGATGCCCCTGCACCAGGTGGTCGAGCTGCTGCGCCACAGCCACTACGTCAACGTCGAGGCCCGGAGCCTGGTGGCGTGCCTGCACAGCCTGTTCGGCAAGTCCTAGCAGCCCGTACTTCGTCAGGTGTGTCGCAGCCGCGAAGATCGCGTCGAAGTCGAAGTTTGCGCGGCAGAAGCCGCAAATACCTCGACCTCAACGCGATCTTGAGGCCGGGGTGCGGGGCGGAGCCCCGGGTAGACCTACCGAGTACTGCTGGCGGACTGACGACCCGCTCGAACGGCACACCATGGTTGTTCGATCATGCTGGAACAGCCGTGGTGTGCCGTTCGAGCGCGTTATCGGCACTGGCGCTGGCTGACCGCGGCCCTGGACCGGCCGTAGGTCAGGCGCGGTGCTTGTCGGCCAGCTCCTCGAGCGGGGCGACGATGTCGTTGACCGTCGGGGTCTCGAGCATGGTGCGGCGCAGGTCGGCGGCCCGTGCGGCGTAGGACGGCTGGTCGAGCAGCGCCTGCACCCCGGAGCGCAGCCCGTCGACCGTGACCTCGGTGGGGTGGGTGACGATGCCCGCGCCGAACTCCGCCAGCCGCTCGCCCCTGATCCACATGTCGGACATGCGGATCGGTAGCACGTACTGCGGCACCCCGTAGAGCGCGGCGGCCGACCAGGTGCCGTAGCCACCGTGGTGGACGACGGCGGACAGGCTGGGCATGAGCGCGTGCATCGGCACGAAATCGACCACCCGCACGTTGTCGGGCACGCTGCCCACGGCGGCCAGATCGGCGTCGCCGAGCGTGGCGACGACTTCGACGTCCAGGTCGGCCAGCGCCTCGAAGGCGGCCTCCAGCGGGACGAACGAGCTGCCCAGCACCGTCCCGAACGACACACCGAGGGTGAGCAGCACCCGGCGCCGCTCCGGCGGCGCCATCAGCCACTTCGGCACGACGGACCGACCGTGGTACGGCGTGAACCGCACCGGGACCCGGTCCACCGGGAGCGGCAGCTGGATGCCGTCGGGGATGAGGTCGATCGTGAACTGGCCGTTGACGACGTCCTCGTGGAACTCGCTTCCGTGCCGTTCGAGCTGCGCGCCCAGCCAGTCGGCCATCGGGTCGCTGCGCTGGTCCTCGGGCTGTTGGGCGGCCAGCTCGTGGAAGACCTGGCGCATCGTGGAGTAGACGTCGACGCACCACGTCAACCGCGCGTGCGCTGCGCCCACCGCCCTGGCCGCGACGGGCCCGGCGAACGTGATCGGGTCCCAGATCACCAGGTCGGGCTGCCAGTACCGGGCGAACTCGACGAGGTCGTCGACGATGGTGTCGTTGTAGGGCTGGAAGGCGTAGCCGACCCCGACCTGGTACTTCAGCAGCAGCATCTCCCAGGTCTGCTTGTCGGCCCACGGCTCGCTCCAGTCCGAGAGCGGGTGCTCGACGGACTCCTCCTGGGCGAGTGCCTCGTGCAGCGTGTGGTCGGTGCCCACCGGCACCGCGGTGATCCCGGCCGAGGTGATCGTGTCGGTCACCGCCGGGGCACTGGCCAGCCGCACCTCGTGCCCGGCGTTGGTCAGCGCCCAGGCCAGCGGGGCCATGGTCAGGATGTGCGACTTCTCGGAGACGCAGGCGAACAGGACGCGCATGGGCCCTCCCGTGGGCGACGTGGATACGGCGGGAGATCAGGGGGCGCCGAGCACCTCGCGCACCGCCATGATCACCTTTTCCTGCGTGGCCTCCGGCAGGGACGGGTACATCGGCAGCGAGAAGATCTCGCCGGCCAGCCGCTCGGTGACCGGCAGCGATCCCCGCTCCCAGCCGAGCTTCGCGAAGCCCGACATGGTGTGCACCGGCCACGGGTAGCTGATGTTGAGGTGGATGTCGTAGGCGCGCAGCGCCTCGATGATGGCGTCGCGGTCGGGGTGGCGGACGACGTGCACGTAGTAGACGTGCTCGTTGCCGGAGCTGACCTCGGGCAGCACCAGCTCGGTGTCGCCGAGCCCCTCCTGGTAGCGCTGGGCCACCGCGCGCCGGCCGGCCGCGTAGGTGTCCAGCCGGGTCAGCTTGCGGCGCAGGATCTCGGCCTGCAGCTCGTCGAGCCGCGCGTTGTGCCCCGGCGTCGAGACGACGTAGTACGTCTTCTCCATGCCGTAGTAGCGCAGCCGGTGCAGGTTCGCGGCCACCTCGTCGTCGGAGGTGATGGTGGCGCCGCCGTCGCCGTACGCGCCCAGGACCTTGGTCGGGTAGAAGGAGAACGCGGCCGCCCGACCCATGGAGCCGGCCAGCCGGCCGTGATGGCGCGCGGCGTGCGCCTGCGCGCAGTCCTCGAAGATCGGCAGGCCGTGCCGGTCGGCAACGGCCTGCAGCGGATCCATGTCGACGCACTGCCCGTACAGGTGCACCGGCAGCAGGCACTTCGTGCGCTCGGTGATCCGCGCTTCCACCTGGCCGACGTCCATCAGGTAGTCGTCGGGGTGCACGTCGACGAAGACCGGCGTGGCGCCGATCTGGTCGATCGCCACGACCGTCGGGGCGGCCGTGTTGGACACGGTGATCACCTCGTCGCCGGGCCCGACGCCGAGCGCCCGCAGGCCGAGCACGATCGCGTTCGTGCCGTTGTCGACGCCGACCGCGTGCCGGACGCCGTGGTACGCCGCGAAGTCCTCCTCGAAACCGCGCACGCTGGGACCGAGGATGAGTTGGCCCGAGGAGAACACGGTGTCGACCGCATCGCGAAGATCGTCGCGCTCCTGCTCGTACTCGGGCAGATAGTCCCACACGCGGGTCGTCATGATGTCGAGCCAATCGCAGCGATGTGCCCGCGACAACCCTTGTCCGACCCCTGTCCTTTCACCCCGGCATCGGGATCAACCGAAGAATGACATCTGTCAGTGGAAACAAGTGACGACCGGATCAGCGATGATGACGACAATTCGGGCATGCTCGTTGTCATGTCCGACGCCGTCACGACCAGCCGCATCGAGAGCGTCCCCGACGACGCGACCGGCACCGCTATCTGGGTGCGCGGATTGCGCAAGCACTACGGAGAGGTCCGAGCTGTCGACGGGGTGTCCATGGCGATCGCGCCGGGCGAGGTCGTCGCATTCCTCGGCCCCAACGGGGCCGGGAAGTCCACCACCGTCGACATGATCCTGGGCCTGACCGAACCGGACGCCGGCGAGGTGCGGGTGTTCGGCAGGACCCCGGCCGAGGCGGTGGCCGAGGGCGCGATCGGCGCGATGCTGCAGAGCGGCGCGCTGCTCGACGACGCCACCGTCGGCGAGATGGTGGCCATGGTCGCGTCCCTGCACCGCACCCCGATGCCCGTCGAGGAGGCGCTGCGCAGGGCCGGCATCGCCGACCTGGCCAAGCGGCTGTCGACGCGGCTGTCCGGCGGCCAGAAGCAGCGGGTGCGCTACGCGATCGCGCTGGTCAGCGACCCGGCACTGCTGGTGCTCGACGAGCCGACCGCGGCCATGGACGTCGGCACGCGGCGCGAGTTCTGGCACTCGATGCAGGAGTTCACCGACGCCGGGCGGACCGTCGTGTTCGCCACCCACTACCTGGAAGAGGCCGAGGAGTACGCCGACCGCGTCATCTTCATGAAGGCCGGCACGATCGTCGCCGACGGCTCGGTGGCCGAGGTGCAGTCACTGGCCGCGGGTCGCGCGCTGCACGCGGTGATCCCCGGGGTGCACGCGGCCCAGGTCGCCGACCTGCCGGGCGTGGCCGACGTCGAGATCCGCCACGACAAGGTCGTGGTCGTCAGCACGCACTCCGACGACACCCTGCGCGCCCTGCTCGCCCGGTTCCCCCATGCCCGCGACATCGAGATCGCCGGCGTCAGCCTGGACGAGGCGTTCATCGCGCTGACCAGCTCCTCGAACCCGTCCGGGAGGGCGACGTGAGCATCGGATACCTGGTACTGGAGGCCCGCCGGGCGCTGCGCTCGATGGGCACCCTGCTGTTCACCATCGGCTTCCCGGCAGCGTTCTACCTGCTGGAGATGATGCTGTTCAAGGACATCGCCGGCGGGATCGCCGCGCAGTACCCGCAGAGCATCATGGTCGGCATGACGGCCTGGGGCGTCATGACGGCCGGGTTGCTGATCGGCACGCGGGTGGTCCACGAGCGGACCATCGGCTGGCAGCGCCAGCTGCGGCTCACCCCGCTGTCCGGCGGTGGCTTCCTGGCCGGCAAGGTCGCCGTCGGGATGGCCGTCGCCCTGCCGACGGCGCTGGTCGTGCCGCTGGTCGCGGTGCTGCTCGAAGGTGTGCAGCTCACCGCCACCGGCTGGTTCCACGCCGTGGTGCTGGTCTGGCTCGGGTCCCTGCCGTTCGCGATCCTCGGCCTGCTGATCGGCCAGCTGGCCACCAAGGACAACGTGCAGAACTTCGTGATCGTCGGCATGTTGCTGCTGGCCATGCTCGGCGGGCTGTTCATGCCCCTCGACACGTTGCCGCCGTGGTGGACGACCGTCGCCCAGTTCGTGCCCAGCTACTGGCTGGCCGAGCTCGGCCGGGCGGGCGTGCTGCCGACCGGGCAGGGCGTGCTGGTGCCCGCGCTCGTGCTGGCGGCCTGGACGCTGGCGCTCGGCGCCGCCGTCGTCGTGCGCTACAAGCACGACTCCGCCCGTACCTGACGAATGGACAGGGGTGCCGGCGCCATTTTCAGGGGTTGGCCCCCGCTACCGAGGAACCTACATTTTTCCTATGACTGACTGTCGCGTGTGCGAGCAGCCCCTCGCCGAATTCTACGATTTCGGTCGGCAGCCGTTGTCGGATGCATTCCCCGAGCCAGGCGAGTACACGGGGGAGTTCTTCTTCCGGCTGGCGGTCGGCCTGTGCCGAAACTGCACCATGGTCCAACTCATGGAGGAGGTCCCGCGGAACAAGATGTTCCACGAGGACTACCCCTACTTCTCGTCCGGCTCGTCGGTCATGCGCAAGCACTTCGAGGCGACCGCGCACCACTTCCTCGACACCGAGCTGACCGGGCCGGACCCGTTCATCGTCGAGATCGGGTGCAACGACGGCATCATGCTGCGCACCGTGGCCGACGCCGGCGTGCGGCACCTGGGCGTCGAGCCCTCCGGCGGGGTCGCCGAGGTCGCCAGGGGCAAGGGCGTCCGGGTGCGCACGCAGTTCTTCGAGGAGTCCACGGCCACGGAGATCGCCGCCGAGGACGGCCCGGCCGACGTGGTCTACGCGGCCAACACCATGTGCCACATCCCGTACGCGGAGTCGATCTTCGCCGGGCTGGACGTGCTGCTGCAGCCGAACGGCGTGTTCGTCTTCGAGGACCCCTACCTGGGCGACATCAACGCCCGCACGTCGTTCGACCAGATCTACGACGAGCACTTCTACCTCTTCGCCGCCCGCTCGGTGCAGGCCATGGCCGCGCGGTTCGGCTTCGAGCTCGTCGACGTGGCGCGGCTGCCCGTGCACGGCGGCGAGGTGCGCTACACGCTGGCCCGCGCCGGCGCCCGCACCCCGGCGCCCGCGGTCGCCGCCCTGATCGCCGAGGAGGACGCGGCCGGGCTGGCCACCCTGGAGACGCTCGCGGCGTTCGGCGATCGCGTCACCCGCATCCGCGACGACCTGGTCACCCTGCTCACCGACCTCCGCGCGCAGGGCAAGAAGGTCGTCGCCTACGGCGCGACGGCCAAGAGCGCCACCGTGGCCAACATGTGCGGCCTGAACAGCGAGCTGGTCTCGTTCGTCTGCGACACCACACCGGCCAAGCAGCACCGGGTCACCCCGGGCACGCACATCCCGGTCCGGCCGGCGGAGGCGTTCGCCACCGAGGCGCCGGACTACGCGCTGCTGTTCGCCTGGAACCACGCCGAGGAGATCATGGCGAAGGAAGCGGCCTTCCGGGAGGCCGGCGGGCGCTTCATCCTCTACGTGCCCCACGTGCACGTCGTCTGAGCCATGAGCAGGTCACCGCGGCCGTTCCGCTTCGGCGTCGTCCTGATCTCCGAGGGCTGCTCGCGCAGCGAATGGACGGCCAAGGCCCGGCGCGCCGAGGACCTCGGCTACGACATCGTCTCGGCCCCGGACCACCTGAACCT
The DNA here is from genome assembly GCA_963727745.1 of uncultured Actinomycetota bacterium. Lineage (GTDB taxonomy): Bacteria > Actinomycetota > Actinomycetes > Mycobacteriales > Pseudonocardiaceae > Pseudonocardia. Next base: position 646,426 of record CAVSHL010000011.1, on the reverse strand, counting down.
CGCCTCGCCGTTCCCGTCTGTGGTGCTGGCCGCGGAGGCCACGCAGCGGGTGCAGGTCGGCACGTACGTGCTCAACGCCGCGTTCCACAACCCGGCGCTCCTGGCCAGGGATCTGCGCACGCTCGACGACTTCGTCGACGGGCGGCTCGAGGTCGGCCTCGGCACCGGGTACGTGGAGTGGGAGTTCGACCGCACCGGCATCACGTTCGGCAGCCCCGGCAGCCGGGTCGACCGGCTGGAGGCCGTCGTGCAGGAGCTGGACCAGGAGGGGAAGAGCCGCCCGCGGATGCTCGTCGGCGGGCACGGTGACCGGGTGCTGCGCCTTGCCGCGGAACGGGCCGAGGTCGTCAGCTTCGTGGGCGCCCGGTACCGGCCGGAGTACGGCCGGATGGTGATCGCCACCTTCGAGCAGATGCTCGAGCGGGTGGCGTTCACCATGGCCGCGGCCGGCGCGCAGGCAGCGGACCAGGAGCTCAACATCCTCTCGAAGGCCACCGTCCTCACCGAGGACCGCGCGGCTGCGATGCCGGCGCTGCGGCGCTTCGGCCCCCACCTCGACGACGAGCAGATCCTCGGCGCCCCGACCATCTCGGTGGGCACCGCCGCCCAGATCGCCGAGGAGCTGCACCGCGACCGCGAGCTGCTGGGCATCAGCTACATCACCGTGATGGAAGCGGCGCTGGAGAGCTTCGGGAAGGTCATCGCGGAGCTGCGCTGACGCTCACTTCGCGGATCAGCAGCGTCTTGTCGAGCTTGCCGGGGACCGTAGGCGGCAGTATCTTCTGGCGAGCGTCGGGGCTGGTCCGGAATGACCGGATCCCGCCCGCTGGTGGGGGACGACGTGAGCGTGCGATCGAAGCTCGAGATGACGCGTGTCGACGGCCGAGAGGACCCGATCCGGTGTGTGAGGCCCGACGCCCGGCTCCGCTCGTGACAAATGACGGGCCCTGGAGCTCGTTGTTGCAAGAGTAAGGAGATACCTGTTGGGGGGCGGGGAATCTGTCAGCGTTCACGGCTGTCCGTACGGTCATCGTCATCGCTTGTGTGGTGGCGCTGTCACTGGTGTCAGGCGGAACGGCTTCGGGGATCGTGGGCGGCCGGACCGTCACCCAGGAATATCCGTGGACCGTGCTGGTCACCAGCAAGACCGGCGAATGCACCGGCGTTCTGATCGACAAGCGATGGGTGGTCACAGCGGCGCATTGTCTTGTCGCTGACGTCCCCAGCGCAGAGGAAGGCGACTTGCGCGCGCCATTGCTCAGCGCGCAGGACTTCACGCTGTACCTGGGGGCGACCGAGAGGTATGACGGCGAGGTCGGTCATGCCGCGCGTCTGGTCACAGAGCCAGGTCTACGTGACATCGGCCTGATCGAACTCGCCAGATCAACCGACAAGACACCGATTCCCATTGCGGCGCCGATGGCTCCGCAGTCCGGTCGGTCGGCCACGGTGATCGGCTGGGGCAGGACCTGCGAGGAAGAGGACTGTTCGGCGTCCCCGGTCCTCAAGCAGCTGCAGATCGCGTTGTTCGCACCGTCTCAGTATCGCGATTCCGTCGAAGACGAACAGGCCCACGAGCTGTACTGGCCCGAAGAGGACCCGCGGGAAGGGACCGCCAAGGGTGATTCGGGCGGGCCCATCGTCATCAACGTCGACGGGCGCTTGGAGTTGCTCGGCACCCTCGGTGGAAGCACCCACTTCTCCAGCGGTTCCGAGAAGGGCCGCGCGACCGAAGTTTCGCCCTTCCGCAGCTGGATCAACGACGCCATCGCGACGACCGGTCCCGAAGCCGCCGGTTACTGGGAGCGGCCCGAACTCTGGCTGTTGCTGGCGCTCGGCATCCTCCTCGTCCTGGCTGGTCGTCCGATCGTTCCTCCGCATTCGCCGCCGACGCGCTCCCCGCGCCCAGTCGAAACCCGTCGAAGTGGACTTCGGCTACCTCGACGAGTGGACGTCGACGCGCGCCGGTGTCGAGGCCTATTTCGAGCCGGGCACCAACTTCGACGGGCCGACCGTCATGTTGGTCGCCGACGACGGCGAATGGACGCGCCGCCGGATCGACAGTCTCCAGGCCGCGCACCGGTTCGGCTACCAGCGTTCCGTCCCGGTGTACGAGGTGTTCAGGACCGGTTACCCGAAGCGGAAACGCGAGTACGACGAACGGGCGAAACGCAGCCAGCCGAGCGGCTGAACGCCCCGTTGCCCCGGTTCAGACCGTCAGCTGCTCGGCGGCGAAGTCGTCGACCAGCAGCCCGTCGCCCATGACGAGGACGTGGTCGGTGGTGGCGGCGAGCTCCCGCATCCGGTGGCCGGAGACCAGCACCGTGCGGCCCTGCGCGGCCAGGTCCCGCAGGAGCCGCCGCACGCGCACGACACCGTCGGGGTCGAGCCCGTCGAGCGGCTCGTCGAGGATCAGGACGGCGGGGTCGCCGAGCAGCGCGCAGGCGATGTCGAGGCGGCGGCGCATCCCGGGCGCCAGCTCACCGATGAGCTGCCCGCCCACCCCGGTGAGGCCGAGCGGGTCGAGCACCTCGTCGACGCGGTTGCCGGGCAGCGAATCGGCCCAGGCCAGCCACCGCAGGTGGGCCCGCACGGTGCGGGAGCGGTGCACGGCGTCCGGCTCGGGCAGGGCCCCGACCTCGCGGATCGGCGCGTCCGCCCGGGTGTAGGGGTGGCCGTTGACCAGCGCGACGCCGCAGGTGGGCCGGTCCCGGCCGAGCAGCAGGCGCATCGTGGTGGACTTCCCTGCGCCCTGCGGGCCCAGCAGGCCGATCACCTGCCCCGGCCCGATCGTGAACGACAGATCGTCCACCACTGCGACGTTGCCGTAGCGCTTGGTGAGGTGCACCGCCTCGATCGTCGGAGCCTGCATCATGCCTCCATGGTCCGCGGCATCACGGGCGACCGCGTAGCGCTCCCGTCACCACTTGGGACTGACTCCTGTCATGGGTCGGCCGCTCGCCGAGCTGTCGTGGGCCGTTGAACTCGGTCATCATGAGCGCCGTGACCAGCGACGCAGGTCGGGTACGCGTCGCACTGCTCGGCGCCTTCCGCGTCGATGTCGGCGGCCGCGAGGTGTCCGAATGGCCTGGCCGCCGCTCCGCCGAGCTCGTCGCGCTGCTCGCCCTCACCGACCACCACCGCCTCCAGCGCGACCAGGTGACCGAGGCGCTCTGGCCGCACCTGTCCCCGGAGGCGGGCGCGGCGAACCTGCGCAAGGCCGCCCACCACGCCCGCCAGGCACTCGGCCGCGACGACGCCGTCGTGCTCGCAGGCGGGCGGGTCGAGCTGCTGCCGGGTGCCGAGATCGACGTCGACGTCGAGCGCTTCACCCGAGCCGCGGCAGCGGCGCTGCGTGCGCAGGACCCGCAGCTCGCCGTGCAGGCCGCCGAGATGTGCACCGGGACCCTCCTCCCTGACGCGCTGTACGAGGACTGGAACCAGACCGCCCGCGAACACCTGCGGGGGCTGCTCGTCCAGGTGCTCCGGCTGGGCGGGCGGTGGCGACGGCTCGTGGAGGTCGATCCCCTCGACGAGCGGGCGTACCAGGAGCTGATGCGCGAGGCACTGCGGGCGGGCAACCGGCATGCCGCGATCCGCTGGTACGGGCGGCTGCGGACGAGCCTGGAGCGCGAGCTCGGCCTGGTACCCGGAGAGCGCAGCCAGGAGCTCTACGAGGAGTGCGTAGCCGGGTTGGGACCGGCCGCGACCGCGTTCGTCGGACGGCAGGTGGAGCTGGCCCGCGCAACGGTCGCCCTGCGCAGCGGCACCGCCGGAGCGACCGGGGCGCTGGCGATCCGGGGTCCGGCCGGGATCGGGAAGTCGACCCTCTGCGGCCAGGTCGCGACGGCCGCCGCCGACGACGGCTGGCGTGTGGTGAGCGTCGCGGCCACTCCGGGCGGTGGCCCGTACACGCCGCTGGCCGCGGCCGTCGAACACGTGCTCCGCGGCGATCGTGCCCTGCTCGACGTGCTGCCCGCCGCCACCCGGTCGGCGCTGGGCCGGCTCACCCCTCTGGCTGCCCCCACGAAGCCGCCGGAACAGGTCCTCAACCGGCACATGGTCATCGGCGCCGTCCACCGGGCACTGATGGCCGGCCCGGTCGTCCCGGGTGTTCTGCTCATCGTCGACGACGCGCACCTGGCCGATGACGCGACGGTCGAGGTATGCGCGCAGCTCGCCCGCACCCGGGGCAGCCGGCCACTGCTCGTGGTGCTGGCGTACCGGCCGGACGCGGCGCGGGCGGCCCTCGTGCAGGGTGTCGCAGGTCTGGAGAAGGCCGGAAGGTGCGCCCCGATCGACCTCGGCCCGATGGCGCGCGCGGACGTCGAGGAGCTGGTCGCAGCCGAGGCGCCGCAGCGGCCCGACGACCGGCTGCTGACCCGGATCGTCGACACCGCCCAGGGCAACCCGTTCTTCGCCATCGAGCTCGCCCGCGGTGTCGGGACGAGCGATGCGCTGGCCGTGCCGGCGTCGGTGTGGGAGACGGTCACCGCCCGGTTCCTCGGCCTGGACGACGCCACAACCGCGATGCTGCGCCGGCTCGCCGTCGTCGGCGACGACCTCGACCCCGCCGGTGTCCTCGCGATGACCGGCCTGTCCGAGCCGGACGGGTTCGCGCTGCTGGACGCGGGGCTCGCGGCCGGCGCGCTGGTCGTCGCCGACGGGCGCTACCGCTTCCGGCACGATCTGGTTCGGCTGGCACTGGCCGAGCAGATTCCCCCGCACCACCGCATCGCCCTGCACCGGGATACGGCGCGCCGGCTGGCCGGGGCCGACGCCGAGCCGGCGCTGATCGCGCGGCACTGGCTCGACGGTAACCGCCCCGAGGAGGCAACCGGATGGCTGCTCGCCGCGGCCCGCCGAGCCGTGCCGCTCGGTGCGTTCGCCGACGCCCTGCGCCACCTCGACACCCTGCTGGAACACCGACCGCGGGAGTCGGACGCGCTGTGCCTGCGCGCCGAGGCGCTCGATGCGCTCGGCGACCTGCGCGCACCCGCCGCGTACGCGCTCGCGGCCGACGTGGTCGGTGACCCGCTGGCCCAGGAGATCCGGTCGAAGCAGGCGCTGGCCCAGATCAAGCACGGCGACCCACCCGGCGGGTTGCGGACGCTGCAAGGGCTCGCTCCCGTGACCGTCGAGGGCCGGCTCGCGCTCGCGCTCGCCTGGGCCGGTGCCGCCGTGCTCGGCTTCGCCGACCCCGCAACGGGCACCGCGAAGGCCGCCGAGAGTCGCCGGCTGGCACTCGAGTCCGGCGACGCCCCCTCGCTGGTGATCGCGTCGTGGGCGCAGGCGGCCGCGGCGCATGCCCGCGGTGACCTCCGCGAGAGCGTCCGGGCGGACCTGCTGGAGACCGCGGCGCTACCCGAGCTGGCCACCAGCGTCTTCGACGGACACCTGTGCATCAACCAGCGGCTGCTCTACGGCGCCCGCCCGTACCCCGACGTCATCGCCTTCGCCGACGCCTTCCACGCCGAGGCCGAGCGCCTCGGGGCCACCCGCGGGCGCGCGTATGCGATGACCCTGCGCGGCGAGGCGAAGCTGCTGTCGGGCCGGCTCGACGAGGCTGCAGCGGACCTGCACGCGGCGGCCCGGCTGAGCCACGCGAGCGGCGGCGCGGTCGGTGAGTCGCTGGCGCTGCAACGGCTGGCCGAGCTGGCCCTGTACCGCGGCGACCCGCGTGCGGCCAACGCGCTGCTCGACGAGTCGCTGGCCGTGGCCCGGGAGTCCGACGTCGGGTTCCACCTGCTCGACCGCATCTACGGCACGCGCATCGCCGCGGCCGCCGACCCGGAGGCGGCGCTCGCCGCGCTCGACGACGCCGAGAGCTCTGTGCGCGGACCGCTGGAGACCTGCCCCGGCTGCCGGATCACCCTGGTCGTACCGGGGGCGATCGCGGCGTCGCGCGGCGGCGATCTCGACCGGGCGGCCGAGTACGAGACCACCGCGGAGTTCCTCGCCGGCGTCGTCATGCGGCTGCCGGGCTGGGACGCCGCTATGGAGGAGGTGCGCGGTCATCGGGCTCGAGCGACCGGCGGCTCGGCGGCGGCGCACTTCGCGGCGGCAGCCGCCGGTTTCCGGTCGGCCGGTCAGCCGCTCGACGGAGCCCGCTGCGCCGCGCTGACCTGACCAGCAGCCGGCGAGTTGATCAGGAACGTTCGAGGAACACCCGCCCGGCACCCTTCGGTCCACAGTTGCCCGGACCGAGAGGACCAGCCATGCAGACCCTGACCCCCGACAACGTCCCCGTCGCCATCAAGGACGACCACGTCGAGGTGCGGACCGCCGAGGTCGGCGAGATGACCGTCTCGTTCATCCGACTCGCCGAGGGCACCGATCTCGGACCCGCCCTCGTCGGTCTGGAGGGCGACTCCTGCCCGTGCCCGCACTGGGGCTACATGCTGGAAGGCCGGCTGCTCATGCGGGTCCCCGGCGGCGACCGGACCTACGAGGCCGGCCAGGCGTTCTACTGGGCGCCCGGGCACGCGCCGTTCGCGCTCACCGACTGCGCGTACGTCGACTTCTCCCCCACGGTCGAGTTCAACGCCGTCATCAAGCACATCAGCGGCGGATGACGACCATCCCCATCCATGCGTTCATCACAGAGAGTCTCGACATGCCGGTTCCGACGAAGATCGTTCGCAGCCTGCTCGCCACCGCGATGGTGGGAGCGGCCATGGTCGGTGCCGCAGCGCTGACCACGGCGTCCGCCCAGGCCGCCCCGCCCGTCTACACCACGCTGATCGGCACGGGCAGCAACAAGTGCCTGGACGCCGTCCAGGACGACGGCAACGGCGACCCGGTCCGGCTCTGGCAGTGCTCCGGCTCCGCCAACCAGCGATGGAACCTGCTTCCGGCGGGCAGCACGAAGGAGGGCGACGCCTACTTCCAGATCATCAGCGGGGCACCGGCCCATCTGTGCATGGAGGTCCAGAACCAGTCGCTCGCCGACGGGGCGCAGGTCGGGCAGGTCGGCTGCGCGCAGGATCCCAACCAGTTCTGGCGGTGGGGCACGAGCGGGGTCAAGAACCGCGGCGATCAGCTGGTCAACATCAACAGCGGGAAGTGCCTCGACATCGCCGCGAACTCGACCATGAACGGCGCGAAGGTCCAGCAGTGGTCCTGCAACCAGCCGACATCGACCGGGCAACTCTTCTCGCGTGCACGCCCGTCCGGTGACTCCAGTCCCCGCTGACAGCGGGACCTGTCACGTATCCGCAGATCGCAGGAGCGCGTCGCCGGCGATGGTCGTGGCCAGCGCGGCCGGCTCCGTGCCGAAGTAGAAGTGGCCGCCGGGCAGCACGTGCGACGTGTAGCCGGCGCTCGTGTGCGCCCGCCACTCGTCGACGTCGCTCGGCGAGACCCGCGGGTCGCTGTCGCCGCAGAGCCCGACGATCGGCACGGGCAGCGGCGCACCCGGCGTGTAGCGATACGTCTCGGCGGCCTTGTAGTCGTTGCGGATCGCCGGCAGCACCATGCGGATCAGCTCCTCGTCGTCGAGGACGGCGGCTTCGGTGCCGCTGAGCTTGCCCATCTCGGCGAGGATGCCGTCGTCGTCGAGCAGGTGGATGCCGTTGCTGCGGTGCTTGGACGGGGCGCAGCGAGCGGAGACGATCATGCTGGTCAGCGGCCCGTCCGGCTGCTGGAGGACCAGCCGGCGCGCGATCTCGAACGCGACGGTGGCGCCCATGGAGTGCCCGAACAGCACCAGGGGCAGGTCGCGCTGCGCGGCCAGCACGTCGACCAACTCCTCGGCCAGCGTGACCACGTCGTCGATGCACGGTTCGCTGTAGCGGTCCTGCCGGCCCGGGTACTGCACGGCCTGCACCTCGACGTGCGGCGGCAGCGCCTTGGCCAGCGCGAAGAAGTAGCTCGCCGAGCCACCGGCGTGCGGGAAGCACACCAGCCGGACGGTGGGGTCGCTCGAGCTGCCGTACTTGCGCAGCCACAGCGACGCCGTGGCCTCCATGGTGGTTCCGCTCGTGGTCCCGCTGGTCACCGTGTCGTCCTTCCGGTCAGGTCCAGGCCGTTGATCCACTCGTCGATGGCCGTGGCGGTCGGGTGGGAATGCTCCTCGAGCATCGAGAAGTGGTTGCCGGCGACGTCGACGGTGTCGTGGGGGAACTCCCAGAACGAGCGCCAGTCATCGCCGATGGCGCGCATGGAGCCGGTCGAGAGTGGTTCGGTCGCCCGGACCAGCAGGGTGGGGGTGCTGGTCGCGGTGGGCTCCCAGGCCCCGAACAGCGTGAGGTACCAGCCCATGGCGGACAGGCGGGCGTCGTCCATGGTCACGAACACGCCCTCGCGTTCGGTCATGCCGTCCATCAGCGAGAGCCCGAACTGGTTGATCAGGTTGCTCTTCGGCGTGTACGTGTCGACCAGCACCACCCCCGCCACGGGGCTGCCTGCCCGCTCCAGGTGGGTCGCGGCGGCGTGGGCGAACCAGCCACCGGCCGAGGAGCCGAGGAACACCGCGGGTCGTCCGTCGGCGTCGCGGCGCACGGCCTCGGCCTGCGCCGCGACGACGGCAGCGACGTCGGTGGGCAGGCTCTCCCCCGGCTGGAAGCCGGGCACGGCCAGCGACGACACCTGGCGGCGGCCGCGGAAGCTGCCGGCCAGCCGCGCGTACTGGTGGATGCCGGCCACCGCGAGGCAGGACGGGAAGCAGTACAGCACCGGCTCCTCCGGCCCGCGGGCCAGCTGCACGGGCGTGGGCAGCTCGCCGACGGCGTCGAGGTCGTCGGCGCCGGTGAACATCGGGCGCAGGGCCGCGGCTGCCCGCAGCAGCTCGAAGATCTCCTGCCACTTCCCGGACTGGAAGGCTTCCGTGTAGAGCGGCATGAGCCCGGTGGATCCGCTGTCGCCAGAGGTCGTCGGCGCAGCGGTCGTCGTCGCCGTGGCGGTGCCCAGCAGGCCGTCCAGGTGCGCGGCCAGCGCGGCCGGGGTGGCGTGCTCGAAGGCCAGGGTGGCCGGCAGCCGCAGCCCGGTGGCGGACGCGAGGCGGTTGCGCAGCTCCACTGCCGACAGCGAGTCGAACCCGGAGTCGACCAGCTCGTGCTCGGCGCCGACGGCCGAGGCGTCGGCATGGCCGAGCACCGTGGCGACGTGCGTGCGGACGAGCTGGACGAGTGCTGCGGACCGTTCCGCGGCGGGCATCCCGGCCAGCCCACCAGGGCCGGCAGCACCGGAGGGGCCGGTGGCCCGCGCGATCCGGCGGGCCGGCGCGACCAGGCTGCGCAGCAGTGCCGGCTGCGAGCCGGCGCCGTCGGTGGCCCGCAGCTGCGCGGCGTCGATCCGCATGGGCAGCACGGCGGGCCGACCGGTGGCCAGCGCGACGTCGAAGAGCTCCAGTCCTTCGTCGCTGGACAGTGGCGCGATGCCGCTCCGGTTGGCCCCGGCCGCTCCGGCCATGCCGTCGTCGTCCGCCCAGACACCCCAGGCCATCGACACGACCGGCCGGTCGGGCCGGGTGGCGTGCTGGGCGAAGGCGTCGAGGAACGAGTTGGCGGCGGCGTAGTTGCCCTGCCCGGCGCCGCCGAGCACGCCGGCCGCGGAGGAGAACACGACGAAGGCCGCGAGACCGCGGTCCACTGTGGCCTCGTGCAGTGCCAGCACGGCATCCACCTTGGGGGCGAACACTGCGTCGATCTGCGATGTCGTGAGCGAGCTGACGGTGGCGTCGTCGAGCACGCCCGCGGTGTGCACGATCGCCGCGGGCTCCGTCGCGGCGACCAGCTCCCGTATGGCGTCGGCGTCGGTGACGTCGCAGGCGACGATGTCGACCTCGGCGCCGGCGGCGCCCAGCTCGGCCGCCACCGCCTCGGCACCGGGTGCGGCCGGCCCGCGCCGGCTGACCAGCAGCAACCGGGTCACGCCGTGCGCGGCGACCAGGTGCCGGGCAACGGCGCTGCCGAGCGCGCCGGTGCCGCCGGTGACCAGCACCGGAGCATCACCGGCCAGCGCAGGCGGCGCGCCCGTCCCGGCCGCGACCCTGCCCAGCTTGGGCCGGTACGCGGTGGCGGCGCGGATCGCGAGCTGCGGATCGTCGTGCGAGAGCAGGTCGGCCAGCGCGGCGAGCGTGGCCGGCTCGTCGTCGACGTCGAGGAGCCCGATCCGGCCGGGTTGCTCGGACTGCGCCGAGCGCACCAAGCCGGCCACGGCCGCGCCCACCAGGTCGGGGACGGTGTCGCCGTCGGCGACCGCAGCGGCTCCGGACGTGACGACGACGAGCCGCGAGTCGGCCAGCCGGTCGTCGGCGAGCCACTGCTGCAGCCATTCCAGAGCTCGGTGGGTGGCGTCGCGGACGGTGTCGCCGGTCGCCACCGTCACCGTCTCGGGGGCCGGCGGGCACACCGCCAGCACGACCGGCGGCGGCGCGGTGCCGGTCGCGACGGCCACGCCGAGCGACTCCACGTCCGCGTAGGCCTCGACGAACACGCCGGACGCGGCGAGCGCGTCGGCGAGCTTCGCCCCGTCCTGCCCCACCATGCCGACGCGGCGCGGAGCCGCCGCAGTCGGTGCCGGCAAAGCGGTCCACTCCAGGCCGAACAGCGAGCGGTGCGCGTCCCCTGCCGGGGCGTCGGTCGACAGCGGGCGCAGCACCAGCGACTCGACAGTCGCGACCGGGCTGCCGTCCGGGCCGGCGAGGGTCAGCCGCACGGCCTCCTCCCCCACCCCGGCGATCCGCACGCGCAGCGTGTCCGCGCCGGTCGCGTGCAGGGTCACCCCGGACCACGAGAACGGCAGCCGCGCACCGGACCCGTCGACCTGCGCGGCCGGGTGCAGCGCGATGGGGTGCAGCGCGGCGTCGAGCAGCGCCGGGTGCAGGCCGTACGCGGCGGCGCGGGCGCGCTCGTCGGCAGGGAGCGCGACCTCGGCGAGCACGTCGTCGCCGTGCAGCCAGGCGGCGCGCACGCCGCGGAAGGTGGGGCCGTAGTCGAAGCCGCCTGCGGAGAAGCGCTCGTACAGGTCGGTGACGTCGAGCGGCTCGGCGTCGGCCGGCGGCCACAGCCCGGTGTCCGGTTCGGGCGCACCGTCGGCCTCGGCCAGCAGGCCGGTGGCGTGCAGGATCCACGGGCTGTCGGCGAGCTCGTCGGTCGACCGGGAGTGGATGCCCAGTTCGCGGACGCCGGCGGCGTCGGGGGCGCCGACGGTGACGCTGATCGACACCCCGGTGGGCGGCACGGCGAGCGGCGCGGTCATGGTCAGCTCGGCCACCTCGCCGCAGCCGACCTCGTCGGCGGCCCGGACGGCCAGCTCCAGCAGCCCGGTGCCGGGAAGGATCACGGCGTCGCCCACGGCGTGCTCGACGAGCCATGGCTGGGTGACCGGGGCCAGGCGGCCGGTGCACACCAGCGTGTCGGTGTCGGGCACCTCCACCAGCGCGCCGAGCAGTGGATGCTCGGCGGGCCGCAGCCCGGCCCCGCTGACGTCGGTGCCGGCAGCGGCGTCGAGCCAGTACCGCTCGCCCTGGAAGGCGTAGGTGGGGAGGTCGACGATCCGGCCGCCGGCCCCGGCCAGCAGCTGCTCCCAGTCGATCCGGACGCCGGCGCTCCACAGCGTCGCCAGCGCGCTGTGGACGGTGTCGATCTCGTCGTGATCGCGCCGCTGCGCGGCCGCGAACACGGCCCGTTCGGGCTCGGCGAGGCAGTCCGCGCCGACCGCGGTGAGCGCGGCATCGGGCCCCAGCTCCAGGTAGCGGGTCACCCCCTCGGCCTCGAGGGCGGCCATGCCGTCGGCGAACCGGACGGCCTCGCGGAGGTGGCGCACCCAGTAGTCGGCGGTCGTGATCTCCGCGCCCGCCACGGCGCCCGTCAGGTTGGACACCACCGGGATCGTCGGCGGATGGAACGCGACGGTGGCCAGCTCGGCGCGGAACGCGTCCAGCACCGGGTCCATCTGCGGGGAGTGGAACGCGTGGCTCACCGCCAACGGGCGGGTGCGCAGGCCGTCGGCGGCGAGCCCCTCGGCCATGGCGCTGACCGCGGGCGCCCACCCGGCGATCACCACTGCGTCGGGGCTGTTCACGGCGGCGATCGTGACCTCGTCCTGGCCGTCCAGGTACGGGGCGACGCGGTCCACGCCCGCACGGACCGCGACCATGGCGCCCTCGCCGGGCGCGGCCTGCATCAGCCGGGCCCTGGCGGTGACCAGCCGGGCCGCGTCGGGCAGCGACAGCACGCCGGCCACGTGCGCGGCGACGATCTCCCCGACCGAGTGCCCGATGAGCCGGTCCGGCCGCACGCCGAGCTGCTCGACGAGCCGGTGGAGCGCCACCTCGACGGCGAACAGCGCCGGCTGCGTGTACTCGGTGCGGTCGAGCAGGTCGGGATGGTCGGTGATGACCTCCCGGATCGGCAGCGCGAGGTGGCGGTCCAGCTCCGCGGCGACGGCGTCGAACGCGGCGGCGAAGACGGGGAAGGCGCGGCGTAGATCCTCGCCCATGCCGGCGCGCTGGGATCCCTGGCCGGTGAACAGCACGGCGAGCTTGCCGGTGCCGGTGCGGTGAGTCGCGGCGGAGCCGTCGGCCACGGCGTGCAGGCCGGCCAGCAGCCCGTCCCGGTCGGCCGCGGACACGACGGTCCGGTGATCGAACGTCGAGCGGGTGCGCAGCAGCGAGACGGCGACGTCCACGTCGGCGGCAGATCCACGATCCAGGTGCTCGGCGAGCCGGGCGGCCTGGCCGGCCAGCGCTTCCGCCGAGCGGGCGGACAGGACGAGCGGCACGCGCGCCGGCGGTGTCCCGGGCTCCGCGACCACATCGACGGCCGCGGCCTCCTCCAGGATCACGTGCGCGTTGGTGCCGGAGAACCCGAACGACGAGATGCCGGCCCGGCGCGGATGGTCGTCCTGCGTCCACTCCCGGCCCTCGCGCAGCAGCTCGACAGCGCCGTCGGTCCAGTCGACGGCGCTCGACGGGGTGCCGGCGTGCAGCGTGGGCGGCATGACGGCGTGCCGCAGCGATTGCACGACCTTGATCACCCCGCCGACCCCGGCCGCGGCCTGCGTGTGCCCGATGTTGGACTTCAGCGAGCCCAGCCACAGCGGGCGGTCCGCCGGGTGGTCCTGGCCGTAGGTGGCGAGCAGGGCCTGCGCCTCGATCGGGTCGCCGAGCGCTGTGCCGGTGCCGTGCCCCTCGACCAGGTCGATCTCGGCCCCGAGCACGCCGGCGTCGGCCAGCGCGGCCCGGATCACCCGCTGCTGCGACGGCCCGTTCGGCGCGGTGAGCCCGCTGCTCGCACCGTCGGAGTTGACCGCCGAGCCGCGGACGACGGCCAGCACCTCGCGGCCGTCGCGGACGGCGTCGGACAGCCGCTGCACGACCAGCATCCCGACGCCCTCACCCCAGCCGGTGCCGTCGGCGGAGTCGGCGTAGGCCTTGCACCGGCCGTCGCGGGCCAGCCCGCGCTGGCGGGCGAAGTCGACGAACGCGACCGGCGTCGACATCACCATCGAGCCGCCGACCAGCGCCATGTCGCACTCGCCGCGCCGCAGACCCGCCGAAGCCAGGTGCAGCGCCACCAGCGATGACGAGCACGCGGTGTCGACGGTCATCGTGGGGCCCTCCAGCCCCAGCACGTAGGCCACCCGACCGGACGCGATGCTGCCCGAGTTGCCGGCGCCCAGGTAGCCCTCGACGTCGGCGGGCACGGTGGTCAACCGGCGGCTGTAGTCCTGGTACATCACGCCGCAGTAGGTGCCGGTGCGCCCGCCGCGCAGCGCCACCGGGTCGACGCCGGCCCGTTCCAGCGCCTCCCATGCCGTCTCCAGCAGCAGCCGCTGCTGGGGGTCCATGGCGATCGCCTCGCGCGGGGAGATCCCGAAGAACGCGGCGTCGAAGTCGGCGACGCCGTCGACGAACCCGCCCTCGGTGGCGTAGGAGGTGCCCGGGGTGTCGGGGTCGGGGTCGTAGAGCGCGGCCAGGTCCCAGCCGCGGTCGTCCGGGAACGGCGCGATCGCGTCGATCCCGCCGGACACCAGCCGCCACAGGTCCTCCGGGGAACTGACGCCGCCCGGGTAGCGGCACGCCATGCCGACGATCGCGATCGGCTCGGCGGCGGCCTGCTCGTGGTCGCGCAGCCGTTGCCGGGTGCGGTGCAGGTCCGCGGTCACCTTCTTCAGGTAGTCCCGCAGCTTGTCGTCGCTCATCGTCGTCTCGCCCCCGTGTCGGCGGCCCGGGGAGGGTCTGGTGGATCTTGGTCGATGAGAGTCGAGATCCAGGCGGCTCCTGACGGCGCCGCCGGGTCGTCCTCATACCGGGCGTATTCGGACGATCCGGCGGTGTCGTCAGGGGCCGCCTGGGCTCGGCTATCGCGATCAAGATCCACCAGACGCTCCCTAGAGGCCGAGCTCGTTGTCGATGAAGTCGAAAAGGTCGTCGTCGGACGCGTCGCCGAGGCGGCGCTCTACGTCGTCCGGTGGGCAGTCCAGGCCGGCGATCAGCTCGTGCAGCCGGGCGACCACTGCGTCGCGGGCCGACTGGTCGGTGCCCAGCCCGGCGAGCTGCCGGTCGACGCGGTCGAGCTCGGCGAGCACCGGAGCCGCCGCATCCTCCGTCTGGTCGGTCCCGCCGCGCGGCAGCCGGGAGTCCAGGTAGGTGGCGATCGCCGACGCCGTCGGGTAGTCGAAGAGCAGGGTCACCGGCAACGACAGCTCGCTCACCGCGCTCAGCCGGTTGCGCAGCTCGACCGCGGTCAGCGAGTCGAAACCCAGCTCCAGCAGGCCGCGTTCCGGGTCCAGCGCCTCTGGGTCGGCGTAGCCCAGCACCGTCGCGGCCGCGCCCTGCACCGCCGTGACGAGCACCTCGAAGCGTTCGGGCTCGGCGAGTGCGGCCACCGTCGCGGCGAGCCCGACCGCCGCGGCGGATGCGCCGCCTGCAGCCGCCACCGCCCGCCGGACCGGGGCCCGGACCAGCCCGCGGAACGCCGGCTGCAACGTGCCCGCGTCGGCCTCGGCGCGCAGCGCCCGGGGATCGAGCTTCACGGTCGCGACGACGCCAGCACCAGAACTGAGCCCTGCCTCGAGCGCAGCATCGAAGAGGCGCAGTGCTTCGTCGCTGGTCATCGGCACGAGCCCGGCCCGCGCCACCCGGCGCCGGTCGGTGTCGTCGAGGGCGCCGGTCATCCCGCTGCGCTCGGCCCACAGCCCCCAGTCCAGCGACACTGCCGGGACCCCGCGTCCGCGCAGTGTCTCGGCGTAGGCGTCGAGGAAGGAGTTGGCGGCCGCGTAGTTGCCCTGCCCTGCGCCACCGAGCACCCCGGACACCGACGAGTAGAGGACGAACGCGGCCAGCGGCAGGTGCGCCGTCGCGTCGTGCAGCGCCACCGCGGCGTCGACCTTGGCCCGCAGCACCGGGTCGAACCGGTCGGCGGTGAGCGACTCGACAGTGCCGTCGTCGAGCACGCCCGCCGTGTGCACGACGGCGGTGAGCCGTGGCGCAGCCGCGACCAGCTCCGCGACGGTCTCGGGGTCGGCGACGTCGCCGGCCCGTAGCTCGACCTCGGCTCCCAGCTCGCGCAGCTGCGCCACCAGCTCGTCCGCCCCCGGGGCGGCCGGGCCGCGCCGGCTCACCAGCAGCAGCCGCCGCACCCCGCGCTCGGCGACCAGGTGCCGGGCGGTGATCCCGCCCAGGGTGCCGGTCGCGCCGGTCAGCAGCACCGTGCCGTCCGGGTCCCACTCGGTGGCGGGGCCGGCGCCTGATTCGACGTCGCCGAGCGGGACCAGCCGGGCCGCCAACAGCGCCCCGTCGCGCAGCGCCGTGCGCGGCTCGGCGACGGTGGCCGCCCCCGCGATCGCCCGCAGCGAGGCCGGGGCGTCGTCGATGTCGATGATCGCGAACCGGCCCGGGTGCTCGTTGGCGGCGCTGCGCACGAGCCCACCGACGGCCGCGGCCACCGGATCGGACACCGCGTTGCGGGTCAGGACGACCAGCCGGGCGCCGGCCGTCCGGTCCTCCGCCAGCCAGGCCTGGATCGCGTCGAGCGCCCAGCTCGTCGCGACCCGGACGGCGGTAGCGAGATCGCCGTCGATGGCCGGCAGCGGCACCACCGCGGCCGCCGGCGCCGCGCCGGCCACCGCGGCCAGGTCCGCGGCGTGCACCAACCCGCCGCTGGTGACGGCGGGATGGTCGGCCTCGCCGAGCAGCACCACCGGTCCGCGGGAGCGGTCGGGCTCCGCGGTCGACGCCACGGGTGCCCAGCCCAGCTCGTAGAGCCCGTCGCCGGTGGCCGCCCGGATCGCCGAGGTCGCCACCGGGCGCAGCACGAGCGACCCGACCGTCGCGACCGGGTTCCCGGCCGGATCCGTCACCTCGACACGCACCGACGTGGGCGCGGTCTGGGCGATTCGCACGCGCAGCGCGCGGGCACCCACCGCGTGCAGCGACACGTCGCTCCAGCCGAACGGCATCAACCCCTCGGCCAACCCGTCGAGCGCACCGAACGACAGCAGGTGCAGCGCGGCGTCCAGCAGCGCGGGGTGCAGGCCGTAGTCAGCGGCGGCGTGCTCGTCGGGCAGCGCGACCTCGCCGACGACGTCGGCGCCGTCGCGCCACGCCGCGCGCAGCCCCTGGAACGCCGGGCCGTAGGCGAAGCCGCCGTCGGCGAGCCGGTCGTAGAGCCCGTCGACGTCCAGCTCCTCGGCGCCCGGCGGCGGCCAGGCCGCGACCGGCGCCGCCGGTGCCGTCTCCTGCGGCACGACCGAGCCGAACGCGTGCCGGACCCAGTCCTCGTCCGGCCGACGCGAATGGATCTGCAGCGGACGGGCGCCGCGCTCGTCCAGGTCCCCCACGCTGACCTGCAGAGTCACGGAGCCGGCCGCCAGCACCAGTGGTGCCTCCAGCACCAGCTCGGCCACGCTCGCGCAGCCGATCTCGGCCGCGGCGTGCAGCGCCAGCTCGAGGAATCCGGTGCCGGGGAACAGCACCGAACCGGCGACGCGGTGATCGGCCAGCCACGGCGGGCTGGACGTGGACAGGGTCGCGGTGAACACGACGCCGTCGCCGCCGGCCAGCTCGACGAGCGACCCGAGCAGCGGATGCCCGGCCGCGCCGAGCCCGGCCGCGGCCACGTCCGCCGAGCGCGGCGCGTCCAGCCAGTAGCGCTGCCGCTGGAACGGGTAGGTGGGCAGGTCGATCCGGTTCCCTGCACCGAGCATGCTCGCCCAGTCGACGCCCGCGCCGGTGACGTGGAGGGCGGCGACCGCGCCCAGCAGCGCGTCGGGTTCGGGGGTCTTCTTCCGCAGGCCGGGGACCAGCACCGCGGTGTCGGGGACGCTCTCGCGGGCCATCGCCGTGAGCACGCCACCCGGGCCCAGCTCCAGGAACGTCCGCACCCCGGCGTCGACGAGCGCGCGCACACCGTCGGCGAACCGGACGGTGGCGCGGACGTGCTCGACCCAGTAGTCGGCCGACGCCAGCCGGTCGGGATCGACCGCGGTCCCGGTGATCGTCGAGACGATCGGGATCCGGGCCGGCGCGTAGTTGAGCCGTTCGACGACCGCCCGGAAGTCGGCCAGCACCGGGTCCATCCGCGGCGAGTGGAACGCGTGGCTGACGGCGAGCTGCTTGGTGCGGATGCAGCGCTCACCCAGCGCTGCGGCGACCGCCAGGGTCGGCTCGGCGTCCCCCGAGATCACGGTGGAGGCCGGCCCGTTGACCGCGGCGATCCCCACGCGCGGATCGTCGAGCAGCGCGGCGACGTCGGCCTCCGGGGCGGCGACCGACACCATCACCCCGCCTGTCGGCAGCGCCTGCATGAGCCGGCCGCGGGCGCACACCAGCTCGGCCGCGTCGGCCAGCGACAGCACCCCGGCGACGTGCGCGGCGGCGATCTCGCCGATGGAGTGGCCGAGCAGCCGGTCGGGCCGCACGCCCCACGACTCCAGCAGCCGGAACAGCGCCACCTCCAGCGCGAACATCGCGGGCTGGGTCCAGCCGGTGGCGTCCAGGTCGGACTTCTCCGCGCCCCAGACGACGTCCCGCAGCGGGCGGTCGAGGTGCTGCTCCAGGTGCGCGCAGACCGCGTCGAACGCGTCGGCGAACACCGGGTAGGTGGCGTGCAGCTCGCGCCCCATGCCGAGCGCCTGCGCGCCCTGCCCGGTGAACAGGAACGCGACGCCGCCGCGCTCGACCACGCCGGTGACGCTGCCCCCGCCCTCGGCGATCGCGGCCAGCCCGCCGCGCAGCGCAGCACGATCCGATCCGACAACGGCAGCGCGGTGCGGCAGCGTGGAACGGGTGGTGGCCAGCGACCACGCCACGTCTGCGAGCGCCAGCTCGGGGTTCGCGTCGAGGTGGGCGAGCAGGCGCTCGGCCTGCTCGCGCTGCGCGGCGCCGTCCCGTGCGGACAGGAGCCACGGCAGCGGGCCGGTGGTGGGCGACGACGGCGAATGGGCCGGCTGATCCACCGGGTCCTGCACGATCACGTGCGCGTTGGTCCCGCTCACCCCGAACGACGAGACCCCGGCCGCGCGGGGGCGGCCGTTGCGCGTCCACGCCACGGCGTCGCGCAGCAGCGCCAGCGGGCCCGTCGACCAGTCGATGTGCGGGGACGGGTCGTCGACGTGCAGGGTGCGCGGCAGGAGCTCGTGGTCGAGCGCCAGCACCATCTTGATCACGCCGGCGATGCCGGACGCGGCCTGCGTGTGGCCGATGTTCGACTTCAGCGCGCCGAGATGCAGCGGCCGCTCGCGGTCGGAGCCGTAGGCGGCCTGGAGCGCCTGTGCCTCGATCGGGTCGCCGAGGGAGGTGCCGGTGCCGTGCGCCTCCACGGCGTCGATCGCGTCGGGGGCGAGCCCGGCGTCGGCCAACGCGGCGCGGATCACCCGCTGCTGGGCCGGCCCGCTGGGTGCGGTCAACCCGTTCGACGCGCCGTCCTGGTTCACGGCCGAGCCGCCGAGCACGGCCAGCACGGGGTGGCCGGCGGCCCGCGCGTCGGGCAGCGGCATCAGCAGCAGTGTGCCGACGCCCTCGGCCCACCCGGCGCCGTCCGCGTCCGCGGAGAACGCCTTGCAGCGCCCGTCCGGCGACATGGCGCGCTGCCGGCTGAACTCGATGAAGCTGTCCATCCCGGACATCACGACGACGCCGGAGGCCAGCGCGGCCGTGCACTCGCCGCGGCGCAGCGCCTGCATCGCCAGGTGCAGCGCGACCAGCGAGGACGAGCACGCGGTGTCGACGGAGACGGCAGGGCCCTCCAGCCCGAACGTGTACGAGATGCGCCCCGAGGCGACGCTGCTGGAGCTGCCCAGCGCCAGGTAGCCCTCGAACTCCGCGGGCGCGGGGCGCAGGCGCGAGCCGTAGTCGTTGTAGCTGCTGCCGACGAACACGCCGGTCCGACTGCCGCGCAACGCCTGCGGGTCGATGCCGGCCCGTTCGAAGGCCTCCCAGGTGGTCTCCAGCAGCAGCCGCTGCTGCGGGTCGATCGCGAGCGCCTCGCGCGGGGAGATCCCGAAGAAGGCGGGGTCGAAGTCGGCGGCGTCGTGGAGGAACCCGCCGCCGCGGGCGTAGAAGGTGCCGGGCTGGTCGGCGTCCTCGTCGAACCGGCCGGCGATGTCCCAGCCGCGGTCGGTGGGGAAGTCGCCGACGGCGTCGCGGCCGTCGAGCAGCAGCTGCCACAGGTCCTCGGGCGACTGCACGCCGCCCGGGTAGCGGCAGCTCATGGCCACGACGGCGATCGGCACGTCGGTGCTGGTCGCTGCCGGAGCCGCCGGCGCGGTTTCCTCGGTGTTCCCACCGAGCTGCCCGGCGAGGTGGGTGGCCAGCGCGGCGACCGTCGGGTGGTCGAAGACCATGGTCACCGGCAGCCGCAGCCCGGTCGCCTCCCCGATCCGGTTGCGCAGGTCGACGGCGGTGATCGAGTCGAAGCCCAGGTCGCGGAAGGCGAGGCCGGCGTCGGGCCGGTCGGTGCCGGCGTAGCCGAGCGACGCGGCGACCTCGCGCGACACCAGCTCGGTCAGTGCGGCGAGCAGGTCGGCACCGTCGAGCCCGGCGGTCTCCTCGACGACGTCCGGGGTGCCGAGTGCGCGGATCTCGGGGAGGTCGCCGAACGTCGCGCCCTGCCGGACCGTGGGCTGGCGGGCGGCGAGCGTGGCCCAGTCGACGTCGACCACGGCCAGGTAGGGGTCGCCGTTGCCCACGGCTGTCAGCAGCGCCGTGGCGGCGAGGTCGGGGTCCATGGCGCGCAGGCCGTCGCGGGAGAGCCGGTCGGCGGTGGCCTGGTCGACCAGGCCACCGCCGGCCCACGCGCCCCAGGCCAGCGAGGTGGCGGGCAGTCCGGCGGCGTGTCGGTGCAGGGCCAGCGCGTCGAGGTAGGCGTTGGCCGCGGCGTACGAGCCCTGCCCCGAACCGCCCGCCGTGCCGGCGAAGGAGGAGAACAGCACGAACGCCGACAGCTCGCGATCGCGCGTCAGCTCGTGCAGGTTGCGGGCACCGATCACCTTCGGCGCCAGCACCGCGGCGGCGCGCTCGGGGGTCAGGGTGTCGATCAGCCCGTCGTCCAGGACGCCGGCGGTGTGCACGACCGCGGTGAGATCGTCCAGTTCGGCGAGCAGCGCGGCCACCGACTCCCGGTCGGTGACGTCGCAGGTGGCCAGGGTGACTGGGACGTCAAGTTCGGCGGCCAGCTCCGCGGCGCCGGGCGCGTCCGGGCCGCGTCGACCGGCCAGCACGATGTGCTCGGCGCCGGTCGCGGCCAACCTGCGGGCGACGTGCGCGGCGAGCGCGCCCGCCCCGGTGACCAGCACGGTGCCGGACGGGGTCCACTCGTTGCCGGCACCGGCCGGGGCGTGGATGAGGCGGCGCCCGAAGGTGCCCGACGGGCGGATCGCCACCTGGTCCTCGGCGCCCTGGCCCAGCACCCCGACGAGCCGCCGCAGCGCCCGCGGATCGGGCTCGGCCGGGAGGTCGACGATCCCGCCCCAGCGCTGCGGGTACTCCACGGCCGCGATCCGGCCGAGGCCCCAGACCTGCGCCTGCTCCGGCGCGGTCACCCGGTCGGCCGGCGACACGGCCACCGCATCGCCGGTGACCAGCCACAACGGGCGGTCCAGGCCGACGGCGGCGAGTGCCTGCACGAGCGCGAGAGTGCGCGTGAACGGGTCCGGGCCGAGGGCCAGCAGTGACAGCACCCCATCGACGGGAGGCAGGTCGAGGTGGGCGCCGTCCAGCTCGACGACGCGCAGCTCGAGTCCGGCCGCGGAGAGCCCGTCGAGCAGGCCGGCGACCTCCTGACCAGGACTGACGACGACGGCCCACGTGCCGCCGGCGGCGCGGGGTTCGTCGAGCGGAGTCCAGGTGACCCGGTAGCGCCAGCCATCCACGGCGTCGGCGCGGCGGGCCTTGCCCCGCCACTGCGCGAGCTGCGGCAGCAGCGCGTCCCACTCCCCCGCGTCGACGCCGACCAGGGCCGACAGCGCGGTCACGTCCTGCTGCTCCACCGCGGCCCAGAACGCGGCGTCGACGCCCGACCCGACGGCCGCAGCGTCCGGGGCACGTTCGCTGTCGAGCCAGTACCGGCGCCGCTGGAACGCGTACGTCGGCAGGTCGACGACCCGTGCGCCGGTGCCGGCCAGCACGGCATCCGCGTCGACGCGGCCGCCCGCGGCGACCACCTCGCCGACCGAGGTCAGGAACCGTCCCCAGCCGCCTTCCCCGCGGCGCAGCGTCCCGATCACGACGGCGTCCGAACCGAGCTCGTCCAGCGTCTCCTGGACCGCCGGCAGCAGCACCGGGTGCGGGCTGACCTCGACCACCAGGTCGGCGCCGTCGGCCACGACCCCGCGCACGACCTCGTCGAACTCGACGGTGCGGCGCAGGCCCGTGAACCAGTAGCGGGCATCCAGCTCGGTGCCGGAGAGCACCGCACCGGTCACCGACGAGCGGAACGCGGTCGTGGTCGGCTCCGGGGTGACCGACGCCAGCGCGTCGAGGATCTCCCGCTCCAGCTCGTCGACGTGCGCGGAGTGCGACGCGTAGTCCACGCCGATGCGGCGCACCCATACGCCGACCGCGTCCAGCTCGCCCTGCAGCGCGTCCAGCGCGTCGACCGCGCCGGACACGACGACCGAGCTCGCGCCGTTCACCGCGGCGAGCGAGAGCTCCGCCTGCCCCGCGAGCCACGGCTCCACCTCGGTCTTCGACAGGTTGACGGAGAGCATGCCGCCGCGGCCGGCGATCGCGCGGATCGCGCGCGACCGCAGCGCCACCACGCGGGCCCCGTCCGACAGCGAGAGCGCCCCGGACACCACGGCGGCCGCGATCTCGCCCTGCGAGTGCCCGACCACCACGGCCGGCTCCACTCCGCTCGTCCGCCACAACCGGGCCAGCGACACCATCACTGCCCACAGCGCCGGCTGCACCACGTCGACCCGGTCCAGCCAGGCCTCGTCGGTGCCGGTCAGCACCTCGCGCAGCGACCAGTCCACGAACGGCGCCAGCGCCTGCTCGCACTCGTCGACGGCCGTCGCGAACACCGCCGACTCCGCCAGCAGGTCGCGGGCCATCCCGGCCCACTGCGCACCCTGACCGGGGAACACGAACGCCACGCGGCCGGCCCCACGGCTGCGACGGGCGGCGGTCTCGCCGCGCGTAATCGCCTCGGTCGCGGCGACGAGCTCGGCGCGGTCGGCGCCCACCGCCACCGCGGTGTGCTCGAACCGGGTACGGGCGGCGCCGAGGGTCAGCGCGATGTCGGCCGGGGCCGCATCGGGGTGTTCGGCGCACCACGCGACGAGCCGGCGGGCCTGGTCGCGCACCGCGTCGGGCGTGCGCGCGGACAGCACCCACATCGCCTCCCGTCCACCGGTGCGCGGGCGCTCGTCGACCGGCGCGGGAGCTGTCTCGGGGGCCTGCTCGAGCACGACGTGCGCGTTGGTGCCGCTCAGCCCGAACGACGACACCGCTGCCCGACGGGTGCCGGCCGGCCACTCCATGGCGTCCGTCAACGGCGTCACGGCGCCGGCGGCCCAGTCGATGTGCGGCGACAGCTGGTCGGCGTGCAGGGTGCGCGGCAGCATCCCGTGCTGGATGGCTTGCACGGTCTTGATCACGCCGGCCACGCCGGACGCGCTCTGCGCGTGGCCGATGTTGGACTTCACCGAGCCGATCCACAGCGGCTCCCCGTCGGCGCGGTGCCGGCCGTAGGTCTCCAGCAGCGCGCCGGCCTCGATCGGGTCGCCGAGCGTGGTGCCGGTGCCGTGCGCCTCGACGGCCTGCACCTGGTCGGGACGCAGCTGCGCGTCGGCCAGCGCGGCCTCGATGACGCGTTTCTGGGCCTTCCCGCTCGGCGCGGACAGGCCGTTGGACGCGCCGTCGGAGTTGATCGCCGAGCCGCGGACCACGGCGAGGACCGGGTGCCCGTTGCGGCGGGCGTCGGCCAGCCGCTCGACGAGCAGCACCCCGGCGCCCTCGCCGAGGCCCATGCCGGCGGCGTCCGCCCCGAACGCGCGGCAGCGGCCGTCGGGCGACAGGCCGCGCTGGCGAGCGAACCCGACGAGCGAGATGGGTGCGGAGACCACGGCGGCGCCGCCGGCGATGGCTAGCGCGCAGTCGCCGCGGCGCAGCGCGTCGACGGCAAGGTGCAGCGCGACCAGCGACGACGAGCACGCGGTGTCGATCGTGACCGCCGGGCCGTGCAGGCCCAGCGTGTAGGCGACCCGGCCGGAGATGATGCTGGTCGACATGCCGGTGACGAGGTGGCCCTGCAGCCCGTCCGGCGCGGTGCGCCACTCCTCGCCGTAGCCCTGGTAGGCCGCGCCGAAGAACACGCCGGTCGCGCTGCCGCGCAACGACTCCGGCGGGATCCCGGCCCGCTCGACGACCTCCCACGACGTCTCGAGCAGCAGCCGCTGCTGGGGATCCATCGTGGCGGCCTCGCGGGGAGAGATCCCGAAGAAGCCGGGATCGAACTCGGCCGCCTCGTGCAGGAACCCGCCCTCGGTCGTGTACGTCGTGCCCGCGACGTCGGGATCGGGGTCGTACAGGTGGTCGAGGTCCCAGCCGCGGTCGACGGGGAACCCGCTCACGGCGTCGCGACCGTCCGCGACCAGATCCCACAACGCTTCCGGCGTGTCGACGCCGCCCGGGTAGCGGCACGCCATCCCGACGATCGCGACGGGCTCGTGCGCGGCGGCGGTCAGCCGCTGGATGGCCGCGCGCAGCCGCTCGGTCTCCTTCAGCGAGGCCCGCAGCGCGTCCACGACCTGCTTGTTCGGGTCCGGCATGTGAGTTCCTCGGGTCAGGAGCCATCGGCGGGGATGTCCCCGGCCATGGCCATTCGGACGAGGGAGTCGACGTCCATCCCCTCGATCTCTGCGTCGCTGTCGGCCAGGTCCACTCTCGCCAGGCCAGCGAGGCGCAGGAGGGGATCGAGCAGTCCGGCCTCGCGCAGCTGGTCGACGGTCAACGCGTCGAGCGCGGCCCGGACGGGATCGTCGCCGGCTACGGCCGGCGCGAGCTGCTCCAGCACGTGATCGGCCAGCTCGGCGGCCGTCGGGTGATCGAAGATCACCGTCACCGGCAGGGTCAGCCCGGTGGCCGCGCCGAGCCGGTTGCGCAGCTGGATCGCGGTGAGCGAGTCGAGGCCCAGCTCGCGGAACGCCCGGCGGACCTCCACCGCCCCGCCGTCGGCGAACTGCAGCACCGCCGCGACCTCGGTGGTGACGATGCCGAGCACGGTGCGCCGTGCGGTGTCGGCGTCCATCCCGGCCAGCGTGTCGGCCAGGGAACTCTCGGCGGCCTCGGGAGCGGCCTCCGTCAGGGCGGCCGCGAATTCCGGGATCCCGCCGAGCAGCGGGCTGGGCCGGGCCGCGGTGAACACGGGCGCGAACCGCGCCCAGTCGATCTCGGCCAGCACCTCCACCGGACGGGCGTCGGCCAGCAGCGCCTCGAACCCGTCCATCGCCGTGGCCGGGTCCATGAACGGGATGCCCCGGTCGCGCAGCTGCTGCTCGACGAGGTTCGCGGCCATCCCGCCGCCCTCGGCGGGATCCCAGATGCCCCACACCACCGAGACTGCGGGCAGTCCGGCGGCGCGGCGCCGCAGCGCCAGCGCGTCCAGGTAGGCGTTGGCGGCGGCGTACGCGCCGTGGTCGCCGCTGCCCCACACGGCGGAGATCGAGGAGAACAGGATCAGCTCCTCGACGTCGCCGAGCGCCTCCTCGATCGCGTCGGCGCCGGCGATCTTGGCGTAGGCGGTGTCGGCGAAGTCGTCGATGCCGACGGAGTCGAGCGACTCCAGCACGCCCGCCCCGGCGACGTGCAGCACCGAGCAGATCGGGTGCCCCTCGGCCTCCAGCAGCGCGCGCAGCGCGCGCAGCCCGTCGACGTCGCCGGCGTCGAGCGCGTGCACGGTCGCCTCCGCACCGAGCCCGGCCAGCGCCGCGACCAGCTCGGCGACGCCCGGAGCGTCAGGCCCGCGGCGGCCGGTGAGCACGAGCCGGCGGGACCCGCCTTCGGCCAGCCGACGGGCGATCTGCGCGCCCACGCCGCCGGTGCCGCCGGTGATCAGCGTGCAGTCCTTCGGCGTCCACGGGGCGGCCGGTGCATCGGCGGCCACGCGCGTGAGCCGGCGGCCGAAGACCGCGGAGGCGCGGACGGCCAGCTGGTCCTCCGGGCCGTGCTGGCCGGCCAGTGCGGCGACGAGCCGGCGGGCGCCGGCCTCGTCCAATTCGGGCGGCAGGTCGAGCAGGCCGCCCCAGCGCCGGGGATGCTCCAGCCCGGCGACCCGGCCGAGCGCCCACAGCGCGGCCTGCGCCGGGTCGGTGCCGTCGGGCCCGGCCCCGCCGCTGGTCAGGACCCACAGCGGGGTGTCGATGCCGAGATCACCCAGTGCCTGGACGGTGGCCAGCCCGGTACCGAGGCACCGCGGCAGCCACGAGCGGTCGGGCAGCGGGCGGGTGTCCAGGGCCAGCAGCGAGACGAGCCCGCTGAGTTCGCCCAGATCGGCCAGCTCGGTCCGCAGCGCAGCCCGATCCGTACCGGCGACGGCAATGCGCCGCACCCCCGCACCGGCCTGCTCCAGAGCAGCGCACACCGGCTCGACCAGCGGATGCCCCGTGTCCGGCTCCAGCACGACCCACTCGCCGTCGAGCCGCGCCGGGCGAGGCTCGTCGAGCGGGGTCCACGTGACGCGGTAGCGCCAGGCGTCCAGCTCGTCGGCGCGACGGGCCCGTTCGCGCCACGCGGCCAGCCGCGGCAGCAGGCCGTTCCACTCCTCGGCCGCCACGCCCACCAGCTGGGCGAGCTCGGCGTCGTCGCCGCGCTCGACGGCGGACCAGAACTCCCCGTCGGTCCCGCTCTCCGGTGCCGGTGCGGTGGCGGACCCGCTGTCGAGCCAGTAGCGCCGCCGCTGGAACGCGTAGGTGGGCAGGTCCACGGCCTGTGCGCCGGTGCCGGCGAGCACCGCGTCAAGATCCAGCGGGCCGCCCTGCACGACCACCTCAGCGGCCGCGCTCAGGAACCGCTGCCAACCACCTTCGCCGCGGCGGAGCGTTCCGAGCGCAGCTGCGTCCGAGCCCAGGTCGTCCAGGGTCTCCTGCACGGCGGGCAGCAACACGGGGTGCGGGCTGACCTCGACCACCACGTCGCAGCCGTCGGCGACCACCGCGCGCAGCACCGCGTCGAAGTCGACGGTGCGCCGCAGACCGGTGAACCAGTACTTGGCGTCCAGCTCGGGCCCGGTCACCACCTCGCCGGTCACCGTGGACCGGAACGCGGTGGTCGTCGGGCCGGGGGTGATCGGCGCCAGCGCCGCGACGATCTCCTCCTCCAGCTCGTCGACGTGCGCGGAGTGCGACGCGTAGTCCACCCCGACCCGCCGATGCCGCACGCCGGCGGACTCCAGCTCGGCCTGCAACGTGTCCAGCGCGGCGCCGTCGCCGGAGACGACGACGGACTGCGCGCCGTTGACCGCGGCCAGTTCCACACCGGAGCGTCCGTCCAACCAGGGCCGGACGTCGGCCTGCGGCAGCCCCACCGAGACCATGCCGCCGCGCCCGGCGATCGCGCGGATCGCCCGCGAGCGCAACGCCACCACGCGGGCGCCGTCGGCCACCGACAACGCCCCCGAGTCCACGGCGGCGGCGATCTCGCCCTGCGAGTGCCCGACCACCACGGCCGGCTCCACACCGCACGCCCGCCACAGCCGGGCCAGCGACACCATCACCGCCCACAACGCCGGCTGCACCACGTCCACCCGGTCCAGCCACGCCTCGTCGGACCCGGACAGCACCTCCCGCAACGACCAGTCCACGAACGGCGCCAATGCCTGCTCGCACTCGTCGATCGCCGCCGCGAACACCGCCGACTCCGTCAGCAGGTCGCGGGCCATCCCGGCCCACTGCGCTCCCTGACCTGGGAAGACGAACGCGACCCGGCCCGCCCCGCGGGCCGTGGCGGTGTCACCGGTGCCGTCGGCGATCGCCTCGACACCGGCGCGCAGCTGCGCGAGATCGGCGCCCACGACCGCCGCCCGCCGCTCGAACCGGGCGCGGGTGGTGCCGAGCGCGAGCGCGACGCCGGCGGGATCCAGCTCGGGCTGCGCGTCGCACAGCTCCACCAGCCGCGCGGCCTGCCCCCGCAACGCCTCCGGGGTGCGGCCCGAGAGCAGCCACGCGACCTCGCGGCCACCGGTGCGCGGGCGCTCGTCCGCCGGCGCGGGAGGCGCGTCGGGCGCCTGCTCCAGTACCACGTGCGCGTTCGTGCCGCTCGCGCCGAACGCCGACACGGCGGCCCGGCGCGGATGCCCGTTCACGTCCCACGGGCGCGGTTCGGTGAGCAGCGAGACCGCGCCACCCGACCAGTCAATGTTCCGCGACGGCGTGTCGACGTGCAGCGTGCGCGGCATCGTGGCCTGCTGCATCGCGAGCACGGTCTTGATCACCCCGCCCACGCCGGCCGCGGCCGAGGCGTGCCCGAGGTTCGACTTCAGCGAGCCCAGCCACAGCGGTCGGTCGGCGGGACGGCGGCGGCCGTAGGTGGCGAGCACTGCGCCGGCTTCGATCGGGTCGCCGAGCGTGGTGCCGGTGCCGTGCGCCTCGACCATGTCGACCTCGTCGGCCGGCACCCGCGCGTCGGCGAGCGCGGCCTCGATCAGGGCGCGCTGGGCGGTGCCGTTCGGCGCGGTCAGCCCGTTCGACGCGCCGTCCTGGTTGATCGCGGATCCACGGACCACGGCCAGCACGGGGTGCCCGAGCCGGCGGGCGTCGGACAGCCGTTCCACAACGAGCGCCCCGACCCCCTCGGCCCAGCCGGTGCCGTCGGCGGCGTCGGCGAAGGCCTTGCAGCGCCCGTCGGAGGCGAGTGCCTGCTGCCGGGAGAACTCGACGAAGCCCTCGGGAGTCGACATCACCGTGGTGCCGCCGGCGATCGCCAGCGAGCAGTCGCCGCGGCGCAGCCCCTGCATCGCCAGGTGCAGCGCCACCAGCGACGACGAGCACATGGTGTCGATGGTGAGCGCGGGGCCGTGCAGGCCCAGCGTGTACGCGATCCGCCCGGACGACACCGCGCCGGAGCGGCCGATGATGGCCGTGCCCTCCAGCTCGGGCGGGGTCTCGACGAGGCCGCGACGGTAGTCGTGGTCGGTGGCGCCCAGGTAGACCCCGGCGCGGCTGCCGCGCAGGCCCTGCGGGTCGATCCGGGCCCGTTCCAGGCCCTCCCACACGGTCTCCAGCAGCAGCCGGTGCTGCGGGTCCATGCTCAGCGCCTCGCGCGGGGAGATGCCGAAGAACTCCGCGTCGAACAGCGCCACCTCGTCGAGGAACCCGCCTTCGCGCACGTAGCTGGAGCCCGGGCGGGCACCCGTCGGGTCCCACAGCGCGTCGAGGTCCCAGCCCCGGTCGGTCGGGAACGGGCCGACGAGGTCGCGGCCCTCGTCGAGCACCGACCACAGGTCCTCGGGGCCGTGCACGCCGCCGGGGAACCGGCAGGCCATCCCGACGATCGCGATCGGCTCGCCGGCGCGCTCCTCCACCTCGGCGATTCGCCGCCGCGCGGTGCGCAGGTCCGCGGTGGCGCGCCGCAGGTAGTCGCGGAGCTTCTCCTCGGTCTCCATCAGCGGACCCCTTCCTCGCCTGCGGACATGCCCAGCTCGCGGTCGAGCAGCTCGAACATCTCCTCGTCGGACGCTGTCTCGTCGAGATCCGCGTCGCCGATGCCGGTGTCCCCCGCCTCCCAGCGCCACAGCAGGGTCCGCAGCCGGGCGGTGACGGCCTCGCGGCCGCGCCCCTCGACGGGCGCCTCGGCGAGCAGGGCCTCCAGCCGGTCGAGCTGCGCGCCCAGCCCGCCCTCCTGCTCCTCCTCGACCGCCAGCTCGCCGTGCAGGAACTCGGCCACCGCCGCCGGATCCGGGTGGTCGAACGCGAGCGTGACCGGCAGGGCCAGGCCGGTGGCCCGGCCGAGCCGGTTGCGCAGCTGCACCGCGGTCAACGAGTCCACCCCGACGTCCTTGAACGGACGGGTGGCCGGCACGGCGGCCGCGCCGTCGTAGCCGAGCACCTCGGCGGCGCGGGAGCTGACCAGCTCCTGCAGCAGCCGCAGGCCGGTCACGCGGTCCACCGCGGTCAGCCGGGTGCGCAGCTGCTCGGCCTCGTCCGCGGCGGCCGGTGCGGCCCGGCGGATCGCGGTCACCTCGGGCAGCTCGTCCAGCAACGGGCCGTCGACGACCGCGCCAGACCCGAGGAACAGCTCCCAGTCGACGTCGGCAACCACGGTGCAGGTGGTGTCGGCGTCGAGCGCCCGCTGCAGCGCGGCGATCGCCTCGGCTGGCGCCAAAGACCGCACACCGCGCTCGGCCAGCAGCGCGGCCGTGGCGTCGTCGACCATCCCGGAGTCGGCCCACGCGCCCCACGCGACGGATGTGCCGGGCAGGCCGCGGGCACGCCGGTCACGGGCCAGCGCGTCGACCGCGGCGTTGGCGGCGGCGTAGCCGGCCTGCCCGGCGACGCCGACGGTGCCGGCGACCGCGGAGAACAAGACGAACGCCGTCAGGTCCGCGTCGGCGGTCAGCTCGTCGAGGTGGCGGGCGGTGTCGGCCTTGGCGCAGGCGGCCGCCGTGATCCGGCCCGGCGTGAGCTCGGTGAGCGGCGCGTCGTCCAGCTCCGCGGCCAGGTGCACGACCGCGCGCAACGGGTGCTCGGCCGGCACGCGGGTCAGCGCTGCGGCCAGCGCCGCGCGATCGGTGGCGTCGCAGGCCACGATGTCGACGCCGACACCGCGGGCCTCCAGGTCAGTGCGCAGCGCGGCCGCGCCGGGGGTGTCGGGGCCGCGCCGCCCGAGCAGCAGCAGGTGCCGAGCCCCGCGGTCGGCGAGCCACGGCGCGAGGTGCCGGCCGATACCGCCGAGCCCGCCGGTGACGAGCACGGTGCCGTCGGCCGTCCAGGAGTGCCGGCTCGCCCCCCGAGGGGTGGGGACGAGCCGGCGGGCCCGGACCGCGCCGTCGCGGACAGCCAGCTGCTCGCCGGGCGCCGCGCTGCGGAGCGCGGCGGCGACGAGCTCGAGGGAATCCGGGTTCGTGAGGTCGATCAGCCCACCGCGGCGGGCGGGGAACTCGGCGGCGAACGACCCGGCGAGACCCCAGACGGCGGCCTGCTCGGGATCGGCCGGCTCGGACGGGTCGGTGGCGACCGCGCCGCGCGTGACGCACCACAGCGGGGCGTCCACGCCGGCCCGCATCGCCGCGACCGCGTGCTCCACGTCGCCGAGCACCGCGATGCCGGCGGGGGCCGGTTCGCCGGCCAGCTCGTCGGCCGTCAGCAGGCGCGCGGGGGCGAGCGCGTCTGCCAGCGCGGGTCCCATCGGATCCCCGGACGGGGCCACCACCAGCCACGACCCGTCGACCGGTTCGGTGATCGCGGTCGGCCGCCAGGCGACGGTGTAGGCGGTCGGAAGCGACTCCTGCAGGCTGCGCCGCCACGCGGACAGCCCGGTGAGCACCTCGGCCGGCACGTCCGTGCCCAGTGCAGCGGTGACCGCGGGCCCGTCCGTGCGCTCGACGGCCTCCCAGAACCGCGTCTCGGCCGGCGAGCTCGCCGTCCGCGGCGGGGTGTACCAGTAGCGCTGCCGCTGGAACGGGTAGGTGGGCAGGTCGACGGTGCGGGCCTGCATGCCGGTGAAGGCGCCGGTCCACGCCACCGGCGCGCCGCCGACCCAGGCCTCGGCCAGCGAGCGCGTCAGGCACGCCGCGCCGTCGTGGTCGCGGCGCAGCGACTCGGCGACGACCGCCGGCGCGTCCGCCAGCTCGGCCGCCTCGGCGACGGCGCTGGTCAGCACCGGGTGCGGGCTCGACTCCACGAACAGCCGGTGGCGCTTGGCCAGCGCGGCACGGGCGGCGTCGAGGAACCGGACGGGCCGGCGCAGGTTCTCCACCCAGTACTCGCCGGTCAGCCGCGCGGTGTCGATCCGTTCGCCGAAGACCGCCGAGTAGAACGCGACATCGGTGCTGCGCGGGCGGATCCCGGCCAGCTCGCGGATGAGCTCGGCACGCAACTGCTCGACCTGGGGCGAGTGCGACGCGTAGTCGACGTCGACGACCTTGGAGTGCAGGCCCAGCTTCTCCGCGGCGACGCGCAGGCGGCCCAGCGCGTCCGGCGCCCCGGACACGACCACGGACGCCGGCCCGTTCACCGCGGCCAGCGACAGCTCGTCGGTGGTGCGATCGATCAGCGTGCCCGCCGTGGCGGCGTCGGTGCGCAGCCACAGCATCCCGCCGTGCCCCGCCAGCGCCCGCAACGCCCGTGCCCGCAGCGCGCACACGCGGACGCCGTCGTCGAGGCTGAGCGCGCCGGCGACGACCGCGGCGGCGATCTCGCCCTGGGAGTGGCCCAGCACGGCGACCGGCTCCACCCCGTGTGCCCGCCACACCTGCGCGAGCGACACCATCACCGAGAACAGCGTCGGCTGCAGGACGTCCACCCGGTCCAGGGGCGGGGCGCCGGGCGCGCCGCGCAGGACGTCCACCGGCGAGAACCCGACGAGCTCGGCGACCGCGGCGGAGCACTCGGCCATCCGCTCGGCGAAGGCCGGGTAGCGGTCGAGCAGGTCGAGGCCCATCCCGGCCCACTGCGAGCCCTGGCCGGGGAAGACGAACACCGGCCGCGGATCGGCGAGCGCCGTGCCCGTCACTACGTCGGGATGTTCCCGGCCGGCGGCCAGCGCGCCCAGCCCGGCGCGGAAGCCGGCGGCGTGCTCGGCGAGCACCACCGCCCGCGTGTCGAACGCGGTGCGGGTCGTGGCCAGCGAGTACGCGAGATCGACGGGATCGGGCTCGGTGTCGAGCGCGCCACGCAGCCGGTCGGCCTGGGCGGCAAGCGCGTCGTTCCCGCGCCCCGACACCACCCACGGCAGGATCCCGCCCTGGCGCCGCGGCTCGGCCGGCTCGGCGACCGGAGGCGGCTCCTCGATCACGACGTGCGCGTTGGTGCCGCTGATCCCGAACGCCGACACCCCGGCCCGGCGCGGGTGCCCGTTCGTCTCCCACTTGCGGGCCTCGGTGAGCAGCTGCACCGCGCCCGCCGACCAGTCGACCTCGGCCGTCGGCTCGTCGACGTGCAGGGTCGCCGGCAGCATCCCGTGCTGCAGTGCCAGCACCATCTTGATCACACCGCCGGCGCCGGCCGCGGCCTGGGTGTGCGCGATGTTGGACTTCAGCGAGCCCAGCCACAGCGGCCGCTCCTGCGGGCGGTCGGTGCCGTAGGTGGCCAGCAGCGCGCCGGCCTCGATCGGGTCGCCCAGCGTGGTGCCGGTGCCGTGCGCCTCGACGACGTCGACCTCGGCGGCCGGCACCCCGGCGTCGGCCAGCGCGGCGGAGATCACCGCGCGCTGGGCGACCCCGTTCGGCGCGGTCAGGCCGTTCGACGGGCCGTCGCAGTTCCAGGCGGACCCGCGCAGCAGCGCGAGCACGGGATGCCCGGCCCGCTGCGCGTCGGCGAGCCGCTCCAGCACGACGATGCCGACGCCCTCGCCCCACCCGGTGCCGTCGGCGGCGGCGGCGAAGGACTTGCACCGCCCGTCGGGCGCGAGCCCGCGCTGGCGGCTGAACTCGACGAACACCCCGGGCGTCGACATGATCGCCGCCCCACCGGCCAGCGCCAGCGAGCACTCCCCCGTCCGCAGCGACCGCGCGGCCAGGTGCATCGCGACCAGCGCCGACGAGCAGGCGGTGTCGAACGTCATCGACGGGCCGTGCGTGCCCAGCAGGTAGCTGATCCGCCCGGACAGCATGCTCGTCACGTTGCCGGTGATCAGGTGCCCGCCGAGCTCGTCGGGCGCACCGAGGTAGTCGCCGCCGTAGGAGAACGAGGTGGCGCCCAGGAACACCCCCGCCGCGCTGCCGCGCAGCGACGACGGATCGATCCGGGCCCGCTCCAGGCTCTCCCACGCCACCTCCAGCACCAGCCGCTGCTGGGGATCCATGGCCGTCGCCTCGCGCGGGGAGATCCCGAAGAACGCCGGGTCGAACTCGGTCGCACCGGACACGAACGCCCCGCTGGTGGTCGCCGAGCCGTCGGCCAGTGCGGCCGTGTCCCAGCCGCGGTCGGTCGGGAACTCGGTGACCGCGTCGCCGCCGCCCGCCAGCAGCTCCCACAGCTGCTCGGGCGTGGCCACCCCGCCGCCGAAGCGGCAGCCCATGCCGACCACGGCGATCGGCTCGTGCTCCGCCGCCTCGATCTGCTGCAGCCGCGTGCGGGCACGGTGCAGGTCACCGGTGACCTTCTTGAGGTAGTCCAGGACCTTCTCGTCACTCACGGGGGCTCCCGGGTCTGCGGGCGGCACAGGTCTCATCAGGACGCCTCCATCTGCTCGATGAACGCGAACACCTCGTCGGCGTCGGCGGCGGCCAGTCGATCGGTGACGTCATCGGCGTCGGCGGGGCGCAGCCGGGGCGCGACATCGGTGCGCTGATCGGCGGCGGCGGGGATGGGCAGCTCCCCGCGCAGGTGCACCGCGAGCGCTGCCGGCGTCGGGTGATCGAAGATCACCATCGTCGGCACCCGCACCCCGATCGCGCCGGCCAACCGGTCGCGCAGCTCGACCGTCATCAGCGAGTCGAAACCGAGGTCGCGGAACGGCCGGTCCGGGGTCACCGCGTCGGCGTCGGCGAAGCCGAGCACCCCCGCGGCCTGGGCACAGATCACGTCGACCAGCTCGCGTTCCTGCTCGGCGGCCGGCAGCGCGGCGAGCCGCTGCGCGAACACCTCGGCGGCCGCGTCCGTGTCGACGTCCGGCTCGGCAGCCGCGGCCTCCGCGAGCCCGTCCAGCAGCGGACGGGCGCGGCCCGCGGTGAACGCGGGGACGAACCGGGCCCAGTCGACGTCGGCGATCCCGACGCAGGTGTCGTCGACGGCCAGCGCCTCGCGCAGCGCGGCGACCGCGGTCGGCGGATCCATCGGGACCAGCCCGTGCCGCTCGAGGTGCTCCTGCACGCCGGCACCGGTGATCATGCCGTCGTCGGCCCACGGGCCCCAGGCCACGGCGGTGGCCCGCAGGCCACGGGCCCGGCGCCGGTGGGCGATCGCGTCGAGCCGGGCGTTGGCCGCGGCGTAGGCGCCCTGCCCGCCGCTGCCCCACAGCGCCGCGATCGAGGAGAAGAGCACGAACGCGTCGAGGTCACGGTCGGCGAACAGCGCGTCCAGGGTCTCCGCCCCGATGACCTTGCCGGCGGCGATCTCGGCGTGCTGCGCGACCGGCACCTCGGCGACCGAGCCGAACCCGACCACACCCGCGAGGTGCAGCACCGCGTCGATCGGGCCATCGGCCTCGACCGTGGTGACCAGCTCGGCCAGCGCCGCCGGATCACCGGTGTCGCAGGCCGCGACGGTGACCCTGGCGCCCAGCTCCTGCAGCTGCGCCGTCAGCTCGTCGGCGCCGGGGGTGGCCGGGCCACGCCGGCCCGTCAGCACCAGGTGGGCGGCGCCCTGCTCGGCGAGACCACGGGCGACGTGCCCGCCGAGGCCGCCGAGCCCGCCCGTGATCAGGACGGTGCCGCGCAGCGGCCGCTCCGCCGGCCCGGACGGCAACTCCGCCCGGACGAGCCGGCGGACGTGCACGCCATCGGCCCGCACCGCCAGCTGGTCCTCCACGACCGGCGCCCCGAGCAGCCCGATCAACAGCTCCACACCGCCGGTGGCGGGCAGGTCGACCAGCGCCACATCGCGGTCGGGACGTTCCAGGCCGAGCACCCTGCCCAGGCCCCAGATCGCCGCCTGCACGGGCCGCACCGGCGGATCGTCGGGCCGACCGGTGACCACCGCACCGGACGTGACCAGCCACAACGGCGTGTCGGCAGCCATGCGGGCCAGCTCGACCGTGCGCGCCTCGCCGATCGTGAGCGGGGCGAGGTCGGGGCACGGCCGCTCGTCCAGCGCGAGCAGCGACACCACCCCGGCGACGTCCGCCGGGAGCTCGCTCGGTACGCCCTCGACGGTGCGCACCTGCGCGCCCGTGGCGAGCAGCGCCGCTCCGGTCGTGGTCACCGTGTCGGCGGCGATCCCGTCGGTCGGGACGAGCAGAATCCACTCGCCGGTGAGCTCTCCAGGGGCCGGCTGGTGCGCGATCCAGTCCTCCCGGTAGCGCCGATCGGCCGTGCGAACCTGACCGCGACGGCGCCAGCGGGCCAGCGCGGGCAACAGCTCGGCCAGCGGCCGGTCGGCGTCGACGGCCAGGGCCGCGGCGAAGGCCGCCGGGTCGCCACCGTCGACGAGTGCCCAGAACTCGGCATCGGCGGGCGCGTCCTCCGCGGCGGGCTCGTACCAGAACCGTTCGTGCTGGAAGGCGTAGGTGGGCAGGTCGACCGGACCCGTGGCGGGCCCGAACACCGCCGCCCAGTCGACCGGCACACCGCGGGTGTGCAGGGCGGCGACCGCACCGAGGAGCGTGCGCGGCTCGAAGCGCTCCCGACGCAGTGCGGGCACCGCGAGCAGCCGGTCCGGCTCCTCCACGCAGTCGGGCGCCGCAGCGGCCAGCACGCCGTCCGGGCCCAACTCGAGCATGCGGGTCACGCCGAGCCGCTCCAGCGTTCGGACGGCGTCGTGGAACTGCACGGCCTCCCGCACGTGCCGCACCCAGTAGTCGGCGCCCACCGCCGGCGCGCCGGTCAGCGTGGAGACGATCGGGACGGTCGGCGGGTGGTAGGTGATCGACTCGGCGACCGCGCGGAACTCGTCCAGCATCGGGTCCATCAGCGGCGAGTGGAACGCGTGCGAGACGGCGAGCCGCTTGGTCCGCACACCCCGCCCGTCGAGCACGGCGGCGACCCGTGCGACGCCGTCGGCGTCCCCGGCGATCACGGTCGCGGCCGGGCCGTTGACCGCGGCCACCTCGACCGCCGGCTCGTCGTGCAGCAGCGGGACGACCTCCTCGACGGCCGCGCGCACCGAGACCATCGCCCCGCCGGCCGGCAGCTCCTGCATCAGCCGCGCCCGGGCGGTGACCAGCCGGGCGGCGTCGGGCAGGTCCAGCACGCCCGCCACGTGCGCGGCGGCGAGCTCGCCGACCGAGTGCCCGGCCAGCTGGTCGGGCTGCACTCCCCAGCTCCGCACCAGTCGGAACAGCGCGACCTGCAGGGCGAACAGGGCGGGCTGGGCGTACTCGGTGCGATCCAGGCCCGTCCCTTCGGCGATCACGTCGACCAGCGGCCGGTCCAGGTGCTCGTCCAGTGCGGCGCACGCCTCGTCGAAGGCCTCGGCGAACACCGGGTGCGCCGCGTGCAGCTCCGCGCCCATGCCGGCCCGATGCGCGCCCTGGCCGGTGAACAGGAACGCGGTGCGGCCCTCGTCCACGGTGCCGGTGACCACGTCCGGCGACGGGCGCCCGGCGGCCAGGTCGGCCAGCGCGGCCCGCAGCTGCTCGGCGTCCGCGCCCAGCACGGCCGCGCGTTCCGCGAAGGCCTGCCGGGTGGTCGCCAGCGCGAGGCCGACGTCGGCCGCAGCGGCGTCCAGAGGATGCTCGGCCAGCCGCCCGGCCTGCTGCCGGCGCGCTGCCGCGGTGCGCCCGGACAGCACCCAGGCCACGACCGGGGACGCCTCCGGTCGGCGCTCGGGCTCGGCGTCGGCGGGCGCCTCCTCCACGATCACGTGCGCGTTGGTGCCGCTGATCCCGAACGCCGAGACCGCCGCGCGTCGCGGCCGCCCGTCGGCCTCCCAGTCACTGGCCTCGGCCAGCAGCGACACCCGTCCCGCCGTCCAGTCGATCTGGCTGGACGGGGTGCCGGCGTGCAGGGTGGCGGGCATGCACCCGTGCCGCATGGCGAGCACGGTCTTGATCACGCCGGCGACCCCGGACGCGGCCTGGGTGTGGCCGATGTTGGACTTCAGCGCGCCCAGCCGCACGGGCTCGGCGCGGTGCTGGCCGTAGGTGGCGAGCAGCGCGTGGGCCTCGATCGGGTCGCCCAGCGCGGTGCCGGTGCCGTGCGCCTCCACGAGATCGACGTCGGCGGCGGTCAGGCCGGCGTCGGCGAGGGCCGCGCCGATCACCCGCTGCTGCGACGGCCCGTTCGGGGCGGAGAGCCCGTTGGACGCGCCGTCCTGGTTGACCGCGGAGCCGCGCAGCACGGCGAGCACCTGGTGCCCGTTGCGGCGGGCGTCGCTCACGCGCTCCAGCAGCAGCACCGCGGAGCCCTCGGCCCAGCTGGTGCCGTCGGCGCCGTCGCCGAACGACTTGCAGCGGCCGTCGCGGGCCAGCCCGCGCTGCCGGCTGAACTCGACGAACAGGCTGGGCTGCGCCATCACCGTCACGCCGCCGGCGAGCGCCATCTCGCACTCGCCGCGCCGCAGGGACTGCACGGCCAGGTGCGTGGCGACCAGCGACGCCGAGCACGCCGTGTCGACGGTGACCGCGGGGCCCTCGATGCCCAGCACGTAGGAGATCCGGCCGGACGCCACGCTGGCCGCCTTGCCGGTGACCAGGTAGCCCTCCAGGTCCTCCGGGACCCGGCGCATCAGCGTCGTGTACTCCTCGCCGTTGCTGCCCACGAACACCCCGATCGGGCGCCCACGCAGCTCCGACGGGTCGATCCCGCCGCGCTCCAGCGCCTCCCACGCCGTCTCCAGCAGCACGCGCTGCTGGGGATCCATGGCGAGCGCCTCGCGTGGGGAGATGCCGAAGAAGGCCGCGTCGAACTCGGCGGCGTCGTAGAGGAAGCCGCCCTCACGGGAGTACGTGTGCCCCGGCCGGCCCGGCTCCGGGTCGTACAGATCGTCGCGCCAGCCGCGGTCGTCGGGGAACACGTCGATGGCGTCGCGGCCCTCGACGAGCAGCTCCCACAGATCCTCGGGGGACCGCACGCCGCCGGGCAGCCGGCAGCTCATGCCGACGATCGCGATCGGGTCGTCGTCCGCCACGGGACGGGCTGACGGTGCTGCCGCCGGCGCCTGCTCCCCGAGCAGCCGCGTGCCCAGGTACCGGGCGAGCACGCCCGGCGCCGGGTAGTCGAACAGCAAAGAGACGGGCAGCGGGATCCCGACGGCCGTGATCAGCCGGTTGCGCAGGTCCACCGCGGTGAGCGAGTCGAAGCCGATCTCCTTGAACGCCCGCTTCGGATCCAGCGCGCTCGGATCCGGCGCTGCGACGACGGCGGCCGCGTGCGTGCGGACCAGGTCGAGCAGCATCCGGTGCTGGTCGTCCGGGCCGAGCTGGGCCAGCTGGTCGCCGAGTGCGGACCCGGTGCCGGACGGGGCGGCAGCCGCGGAGGCGGCGGTGCGCCGCGTGCGGGTGCCGGCCAGCGGCCGCAGCAGCGGCGACAGCGTCGGGTCGTCGGCGCGGCGGCGCAGCGCGGTCCGGTCGAGCGGTAGCGGCAGCAGGTTCGCCTCGCCGGTGGCGAGCGCCGTGTCGAACAGCGCCGTGCCGTGCGCGGTCTCCAGCGGGGGCAGCCCGGAGCGGGCCATCCGCGCCACATCCGCCTCGGAGAGGTGCGCACTCATCGTGGAGCGCTCGGTCCACAGGGCCCAGCCCAGTGCGGTCCCGGAGAGCCCGCGCTCGCGGCGGTGCCGCGCCAGCGCGTCGAGGAAGGCGTTGGCGGCCGTGTAGTTGGCCTGGCCGGCGCTGCCCAGCGACGCGGTCATCGACGAGTAGAGGACGAACAGCGGCAGGTCGAGTGCCTCCGTCAGCTCGTGCAGGTGCAGCGCAGCGTCGACCTTCGGCCGCAGCACTGCGTCCAGCTGTGCCGGGGTCAACTCGCCCACCAGCGCGTTGTCGAGCACACCCGCCGCGTGCACCACCCCGGTGAGCGGGTGCTCGGCCGGGATGCGGTCGAGCAGCTCCGCGACCGCCGTGCGGTTCGCGGTGTCGCAGGCGTGCACCGACGCGGTGGCGCCGGCCGCCGTCAGGTCCGCGGCCAGCTCCGCCGCACCCGGGGCGTCCGCGCCGCGCCGCCCGACCAGCGCCAGGTGCCGCACGCCGTGCGTCGCGACGAGGTGGCGGGCGAGCACCGCGCCGAGCCCACCGGTCCCACCGGTGATCAGCACCGTGCCCTCCGGGTCGAGCGATGGCGCGGCCGGCTCCGGAGTGGCGACGGGCGTCAGCGCAGGGACCAGCACCCGGCCGGCGCGTAGCCGGGCCTGCGGTTCGGCGCGGGTGAGCACGGCGGCATCGGGGCTCGCGTCCACGTCGAGCAGCCGGATCCGGCCGGGTACCTCGGCCTGCACCGAGCGGATCAGACCCCACACAGTGCCGGCGATCAGGTCGTCGCCGCGGGTCAGCACGACCAGCGTCGCCCCGTCCAGCTGGGGGCTCGCCAGCCAGCGCTGAACGAGCGTGAGCGTCGTGAGCGCGACCGCCCGCACGGACGCGGCGCGGAAGCCGTCCGGCGGGCAGGGCGGGACCTGCGTGACGACGACGTCCGGCGCGCCGGCGGCCAGCACCGCGTCGAGATCGGCATGCGCGACGGCGTCGGCCGGGCGGATCTCGAGCGGATCCGCGCCGAGCCACGCGATCGACGCCGGCCTTGCCGCGGACTCCGCGGCGGGCCGCCACTGCACGGTGAACAGCGCGTCCTCGCGCGTGCCGGCTGCGCCGATGTCCGCCGGTCCCACGCGCACGGAATCGACCGAGACCACCGGCCGCCCGGCCGCGTCCACACCGAGCAGCGCGAAGCACCCGTCGTCGGCGGTCGTGAGCTGCACGGTCAGCGCCCGCGCGCCGGTGGCGTGCACGGTGATGCCCCGCCACTCGACGGGCACGCCGAGCACACCCGTCGCCGCCGACAGCAGCGCCGGGTGCAGGACCAGCCCGTCGGGCTCGACGCCGTCGGGGAGTTCCAGCTCCACCACCGCCCCGCCGGGCACCGACCTGGCCGAGACCAGCGCATCGGATCGCTCGTCGATTTCCACGGCAGCAGACGGGACGAGCTCGGTGCCGTCGGTCGGCACCTCCCCCGGCTCGGGTTCTCCGGCGGATTCGACGGCGAGCACCGCCGTGGCCAGTTCCGTCCAGGGCGCATCGCTGCCGGCACGCGCATGCAGCCGGGTACGGCGCCGGCCGTCGTCCTCCGGCTCCACGACGACCTGCACCTGCAGCTCGCCCGACTCCGGCAGCGCGACCGCCTGCCCGAGGTGCAGCTCGGCGACGGCACCGCAGCCGGCCCGGTCCGCGGCGGCCACGGCCAGCTCCACCACCAGGCCCGGCGACAGGATCTCCGTGCCGTGCAGGCGGTACCCGCCGAGGCCGGCCCGGGAGTCGAACCGTCCGTCGAGCACGAGCACGCCGCTGCCGGCGACCTCGGTGCCCGCGCCCAGCAGCAGGTGGGCCGTCTCGCCGCGCACCGTCCGGGTGCCGGGCTGCAGCCAGTACGTGCTGCGCTGGAACGGGTAGGTGGGCAGGTCGACGGGCCGGCGGCCGGTGCCGTGCAGGCGGTCCCGGTCGACCGGCACCCCGGCGGCCAGCAGCGCGCCGAGCGAACCGAGGAACGCGTCCGGGTCGCCCTGCTCGCGGCGCAGCGTGCCGACGACGGCGGCGTCCGCACCGGCGTGCTCGACGGTCTCGGCGAGCGCCGGCGCGAGCATGGGGTGCGGGCTGATCTCGAGGAACGCCGAGTGGCCCGCGTCGAGCAACGCGCGCACGGACGTCTCGAAGCGGACCGTCGAGCGGATGTTGCGGAACCAGTACTCGCTGGTCAGCTCGGTGCCGTCGAGGACGCCGCCGGCGACCGTCGAGCAGAACGGGATGTCCGTCGCGCGCGGGCGGATCGTGCCCAGCCCGGCCAGCACCCGCTCGCGCAGGCCGTCGACCTGCGGGGAGTGCCCGGCCGTGTCGACGCCGGGGATGAGC
Source organism: uncultured Actinomycetota bacterium (assembly GCA_963727745.1). Lineage (GTDB taxonomy): Bacteria > Actinomycetota > Actinomycetes > Mycobacteriales > Pseudonocardiaceae > Pseudonocardia. The sequence goes on along the minus strand of CAVSHL010000011.1, from coordinate 605,172 downwards.
TTGTGGCGCACCTCGCGGGCGGTCAGCTCGGCCGACACCTCGTCGAGCGCGGCCGGATCGCCGGAGATCGTGACCGCGCTGGGGCCGTTCACGGCGGCGATCGAGATCGTCGCGGCACGGTCGGCCAGCATCGGCTCGATCTCCGCGTAGGGCAGCGACACCGCCATCATGGCGCCCTTGCCCGACAGCGTGGCCCAGGCCTGGCTGCGCACCGCGACGATCCGCGCCGCGTCGTCGAGATCGATCGCGCCGGCCACGTACGCGGCGGTGATCTCGCCCTGGGAGTGCCCGACGGTGGCCGCCGGCCGCACGCCGTGCGACTGCCAGAGCCTGGTCAGCGACACCATCACCGCGAACAGCGCGCACTGCACGACGTCGATGCGCTCCAGCGCGGCCGCGCCCGGCCTATCGGCCAGCACGTCCGGCAACGACCAGTCCAGGTGCGGCTTGAGCGCCTGGCAGCACTCGTCGATGGCGCCCGCGAACACCGGGTACGCCGCGGTGAGGTCGACGGCCATCTGCGGCCACTGCGAGCCCTGGCCGGGGTAGACGAAGACGGGATCGCGCCGGACGGGCCCGCGGCCGCGCACCACCCCGGCCGCCGGCTCGCCGGCGGCCAGCCCCGCCAGCGCGGATCGCAGGTCGTCGGCGGTGCCGGGCAGCAGCACGGCCCGTTCCTCGAACGAGCTGCGGGTGCCCAGCAGCGCGCTGCCCAGGTCGTGCAGGTCGTCGGGGGCGGTCTCGCCGAGCCGCCCGGCCAGCGCGCGGAGCGCGGGCTCGGTCCGAGCCGAGAGCAGCAGCGGGACGGCCAGCCCGTCCGGGACGGCCGGTTCCCCGGCGACCGGCGCGGCGGGGGCGTCGTCGATCTCCTCGATGATCGCGTGCGCGTTGGTGCCGCTGATGCCGAATGACGACACCGCGGCGCGTCGCGGGCGGTCCTCTGCGGTCCACGGTTCCGCGTCGGTGAGCAGCCGCACGGACCCGGTCGACCAGTCCACCTCGCGCGTCGGCTCGGTGACGTGCAGCGTGCGGGGCAATGTGGCGTGCCGCATCGCCAGCACCATCTTGATCACGCCCGCGACACCGGCCGCGGCCTGCGTGTGCCCGATGTTGGACTTGAGCGAACCCAGCCACATCGGCTCGGGCCGGTCCGCGCCGTACGTGGCGAGCAGCGCGCCGGCCTCGATCGGGTCGCCGAGCCGGGTGCCGGTGCCGTGCGCCTCGACCACGTCCACGTCCGCGGCCGACAGCCCCGCGTCACCGAGCGCGGCCCGGATGACCTGCTGCTGCGCGGCCCCGTTCGGCGCGGTGAGCCCGTTGGAGGCCCCGTCCTGGTTGATCGCGGTGCCGCGGATCACCGCGTGCACGTGATGGCCGTTGGCGCGCGCGTCGGACAGCCGTTCCAGCACGAGCATGCCCGCGCCCTCGGCCCAGCCGGTGCCGTCGGCGTCGGCGGAGAAGGCCCGGCAGCGACCGGTCGGCGACAGCGCCCGCTGCTGGCTGAGCTCCACGAAGATCCCGGGATCCGACATCACCGTGACCCCGCCCGCCAGCGCCAACCCGCACTCGCCCGAGCGCAGCGCGCGCACGGCCATGTGGATCGCCACCAGCGACGACGAGCAGGCGGTGTCGACCGTGACCGTCGGGCCCTGCCAGCCGAGCGTGTAGGCGATGCGCCCGGAGAGCACGCTGGTGGTCGTGCCGGTCAGCAGGTAGCCGGCGGAATCCTGGCCGGCGTGGCCCATCCGCGGGCCGTAGTCCTGCGGCATGGCGCCCACGTACACGCCGGACCGGCTGCCGCGCAGGTCGGCGGGCACGATCCCTCCCCGTTCCAGCGCCTCCCAGGCGATCTCCAGCAGCACCCGCTGCTGCGGGTCCATCGCCTGCGCCTCACGGGCGGAGATGCCGAAGAAGTCGGGGGCGAACTGCGGCAACCCGGGCAGGAACCCACCCTGGTCGACGTAGCTGCGGCCGGCGTCACCAGCAGCCCCGAAGAGGTTCTCCAGGTCCCAGCCGCGGTCGGTGGGGAAGCCGCCGATGACGTCGCGCTCGTCGGCGAGCACCGCCCATAGCGCCTCCGGCGAGTCGACGCCGCCGGGCAGCCGGCAGCTCATCGACACGATCGCGACGGGCTCGTCGACGGCACCGACCGTCGCGGGGGCCGCTTCGGAAGCGCTGCCGGCAAGCCGCTCGTACAGGTGATCGGCGAACGCGGCCGTCGTCGGGTGGTCGAACAGCACGCCGGTGGGCAGGTCGAGCCCGCTCGCGCGGGCCAGCCGGTCGCGCAGCGCGGCCAGGGTGAGCGAGTCGAAGCCCAGGTCGCGGAAGGGAACAGCCGGGTCGACGGCCGCGGGGCCGGGATGCCCCAGTTCGGCCGCGACCAGCGAGCGGACCGCGTGCGCCACTGTGCCCCGGTCGCCGGCCCCGTCGAGCAGGGCGACGAGTCGCGGCGTCGGTTCCTCGACCGGCTCGGGGATCGCCTCGCCGCCGGGCAGCCAGTAGCGCTGCCGCTGGAACGCGTAGGTGGGCAGGTCGGTGCGGCGGGCGCCGGTGCCGGCGAAGTACGCACCGAGATCGACGGGCACGCCGTGCGCGTGCAGGGTGGCCAGCGCGCCGACGGCGGTCTCGTCGTCGGGACGGTCGCGGCGCAGCATCGGCAGCGCGAGCGCCGTGCCGGTGTCGGTGCCGGTGCCGGTGCGCAGGCACTCGCGGGTCGCGGCGCACAGCGTGCCGTGCGGGCCCAGCTCCAGGAAGCGGCGGACGCCGGCGTCCTCCAGCGCCCGCACCCCGTCGAGAAACCGGACGGGCGCGCGCACGTGCTCGACCCAGTACGCGGGATCGGTGAGCCGCTCGGCCGGACCGCCGGTGACGTTGGAGATCACCGGGAGCCGTGGCTCGTGATAGGTCAGGCTCTCGGCGACCGCGGCGAACTCCGCCAGCATCGGGTCCATCAGCGGCGAGTGGAAGGCGTGGCTGACGCGCAGCGTCGATGTCCGCACGCCGGCCGCGCGCAGCGCACCGGCGACCTCCTCGACGGCGCCGGCCGCACCGGAGACGACGGTGGAGGTCGGGCTGTTCACGGCCGCGAGCGCAACCTGGCCGGTCAGCAGCGGCACGACGGTAGCTTCGGCGGCCTCCACCGCGACCATCGCGCCGCCCGCCGGCAGCGCCCCCATCAGGCGACCGCGAGCGGCGACCAGCGCGCACGCGTCGGCCAGCGACAGCACCCCGGCGACGTGCGCCGCGACGATCTCGCCGATGGAGTGCCCGATCAGGAAGTCGGGCCGCAGCCCCCAGCTCTCCGCGAGCCGGAACAGCGCCGTCTCGACGGCGAACAGCGCCGGCTGGGTGTACTCGGTGCGGTCGAGCAGCGCGGCACCCGGCTCGTCCAGCACCGGCTCGTCGAGCACCAGCTCGCGCAGCGACCGGTCCAGGTGCGGGTCGAAGGTCGCGCACACCTCGTCGAAGGCGTCCGCGTAGGCCGGGAAGGCGGCGTGCGCGCCCCGGCCCATGCCTGCGCGCTGCGCGCCCTGCCCGCTGAACAGCACGGCGAGCGGGCCGTCCACGGCGCGCGTCGCCTCGTCGGCGTTGCGGGCCGCGGCCAGCAGCTCGTCCCGGTCGCGCCCGGTGAGGGCGAGCCGGTGCTCCATCGGGGCACGGGTGGTGGCGAGGGAGAACCCGACGTCCAGCGCGGCCGCGTCGGTCCCCTCCAGCGCCGTGACCAGGGCTGCGGCCTGCGCGCGCAGCGCGGTCGCGGACCGCGCCGTGATCGTCCAGGGGATCACGGGCGGCGCGGCCACCGCCGCGGCCTCGGCGGCCGCCGGGGCCTCCGTCAGCGTGAGGTGGCAGTTGGTCCCGCCCATGCCGAACGACGAGACGCCGGCCACCCGGCGGCCGGCCGGCCACGGGGTGGTCGCGGTGACGACCCGCAGCCCGGCCCCGTCGAGGTCCGGGCCGGGGTCGGCGAAGTTCAGGCTCGCCGGCAGCTCGCGGTGGTGCAGCGCCAGCGCGGCCTTGATCAGGCCGGTGACGCCGGCCGCCGCTTCCAGGTGCCCGACGTTCGTCTTCGCCGAGCCGACCAGCAGCGGCTCGGCCCGGCCGGTCGCCGCGCCCAGCACGGCGCCGAGCGCCGCGGCCTCCACCGGGTCACCGGCGGGGGTACCGGTGCCGTGCAGCTCCACGTACCGGACGTCGGCCGGATCCGTGCCGGCCCTGCTGACGGCCGCCCGCAGCACCGCCTCCTGGCCGGCCGGGCTGGGCACGGTGAGCCCGGCCCCGCCGCCGTCGTTGTTGACCGCCGACCCGGCGACGACGCAGTAGATGCGGTCGCCGTCGGCGAGCGCCGCGTCGAGGCGCTTGAGCACGACCATGCCGCCGCCCTCCCCGCGGGCGTAGCCGTTGGCGCGGGCGTCGAAGGTGTAGCAGCGCCCGTCCGGGGAGAGCGCGCCGAAGCCGCCGGTGGCCAGCAGGCTCTCGACGGCCAGGTTGAGGTTCACGCCACCGGCCAGCGCCAGCTCGGCGTCGCCACGGGCGATGGCGGCACACGCCATGTGCACCGCGACCAGCGACGAGGACTGCCCGCTGTCGACCACGCTGCTCGGGCCCGTGAGCCCCAACGCGTAGGACAGCCGGTTCGCGACCAGGCTGCGGTGCAGCCCGGTGATCGTGTGCGGGCCCGCCGGGGCGGCGCCGCCGCGGCGCAGGAGCGTCGCGTAGTCGTCCCACATCGCGCCGAGCAGCACCGCGACGGGATGGCCTGCGCACGCCGTCGCCGGGATCCCGGCATCCTCCAGCGCCTCCCAGCCCAGTTCGAGGGCCAGCCGCTGCTGCGGATCCATGGCGGCGGCCTCCTTCGGCGAGATCCCGAAGAAGGCCGGATCGAACCCGTCGACCGCGTCGAGGTAGCCGCCGCGACGCGGCACGCGCCCGTCGGCGGCCGGGTCCCAGCGGTCGGCCGGGGCGTCGGCGATCGTCTCCGCGCCCGCTCGCAGCACGTCCCAGAACGCCCGCGGATGCGGCGCCCCCGGGAGGCGACACGACATTCCCACAACTGCGACACCGGATGTCCGGGCAGTTTCGCCAGCAATTCTTGCGGCCATTGTCCCCCCTCGTCCGAGCGTCCGCGAGAGCGTGTGAGTCATGTTCTGATGGGACGGCCGGACGCCCGCACCCCACAGCGCTGCGAGTGGAACGTAACGGGCAGAACACCCCTACCGACAACCCCTGAACCTGCCCGGCACCAGGGGTCGACGGGCCCGCGGCCATGCACGGATGCGCTGGTGGGGCCACTCTCCAGGCAATGTGGCTTCGACCCGGTCCGGCACCCCAGAAAGCCGTCCGGCCGCCCCTACATGCGCCGCGCGCCCTGGCCACTCCGGTCCACTGGGACCTACGGTCGAGGGGAGAAGAAGCGACCGCGCACAATCGGACAGGAGTGGTTCTCCGTGAAGGGCATCCTACTGGCCGGTGGTACCGGCAGCCGCCTGTATCCGGCGACCGTCGCGCTCTCCAAACAACTGATACCGGTCTACGACAAGCCGATGATCTACTACCCGTTGTCGACGCTGATGCTGGCCGGCATCCAGGACATCCTGATCATCTCGACGCCGCGGGACCTGCCCGGCTTCCGCAGCCTGTTCCGCACCGGGGAGCACCTCGGGCTGCGGATGAGCTACGCCGAGCAGTCGGCGCCGCGCGGGATCGCCGAGGCCCTGCTCATCGGCGCGGAGCACATCGGCGACGACGACGTGACGCTGGTGCTGGGCGACAACATCTTCCACGGGCACGCGCTCTCGGAGAAGCTGCAGGAACACTGCCGCGAGCCGGAGGGCTGCGTGCTGTTCGGCTACAGCGTGCGCGACCCGGAGCGGTACGCCGTCGGTGAGGCCGACGAGCAGGGCCGGCTGGTCTCGCTGGAGGAGAAACCGACCAGGCCGCGATCCAACCGGGCGATCACCGGGCTCTACTCCTACGCCAACGACGTCGTCGACATCGCCGCCGCGGTCCGCCCGTCGGCCCGCGGCGAGCTGGAGATCACCGACGTCAACCGGGCCTACCTCGACCGCGGCCGGGCGAAGCTCGTCGATCTCGGCCGCGGCACCGCGTGGCTGGACACCGGTACGCACGACTCGCTGCTGCAGGCCGCCCAGTACGTGCAGTCCCTCGAGCACCGGCAGGGCGTGCGCATCGCCTGCCTGGAGGAGATCGCGCTGCGCATGGGCTTCATCGACGCCGAGCAGTGCGCCCGCCTCGGCGGCCGGGTCACCGGCACCGGCTACGGCCGCTACGTGCAGACCGTGGCCGAAGAGGTCGCCGCCGGGTACGGCGCGATCCCGGCATTGGGGGCGGCGGCAGGTTGAGGTTGAACGAGCCGGCCCAAGATCGCGTCGAAGTCGAAGTTCGAGCTGTCAAAACAGCAATACCTTCGACCTCAACGCGATCTTGAGGCCAGGCGGCCCCCTACAACCAGCCCCGCTCCTCGGCGATCGTGAACGCCTCTCCCCGCGTGCTGGTGCCCGTCTTGCGGATGGCGGCGGAGAGGTGGTTGCGCACCGTCCCGTTGGACAGGAACAGCGAGCGTGCGATGCGATCCACCGTCGCCCCGTCCGCCGATGCGCTGAGCACCTCGCGCTCCCGCCCGGTGAGCGGGTTGCGGCCGCTGGTCATCGACTCGGCGGCCAGCGCCGGGTCGACGACCGGCACGCCCGAGGCGACCTTGCGGATCGCCGACACGAGGCTCTCCGGGGTGGAGTTCTTCACGATGAACCCGCTCGCGCCGGCCTCCATCGCCCTGGTCAGGTAGCCGGGCCTGCCGAACGTCGTGCAGATGACGATCCGGCAGTCCGGCAGCTCGCGGTGCAGCCGGGCGGTGGCGGTGATGCCGTCGGTGTCGGGCATGTGCACGTCGACGAGCGCGATGTCGGGACGTTCTCGGCAGGCCAGCTCGATGAGCTCGTCACCGGAGCAGGCCTCGCCCACGACCTCGATGTCGGACTCCAGGTCGAGCACCATCGCCAGCGCTCCACGCACCAGCGCCTGGTCGTCGGCGACGACGATGCGGATCACGACGGGCCCCCGTTCCCCCACCACGGCGCGTGGCCGGGTTCATGGTCGAGCTGCGCCTCCGCGTGCACGACGAACCCGTCGCCCGTACCGGGTCCGGCCTCCAGGGTGCCGCCCACCGCTGCCATCCGTTCCTCCAGTCCGCTCAGGCCGTTGCCCATCGGGGCCCGCGCGGCGCGCGGGCCGTCGTTCGAGATGGTGATGCTGTCCTCGGTCAGCCGCACGGCGACGGTCGTGGCGCAGCCGTGCCGGATCACGTTGGTGACGGCTTCGCGCAGCACGAACCCGAAGACCTCCTGCAGCCGCGGGTCGACGGTGTCGCTGGCCGTGGGCAGGTCGGCGGTCATCCCGGCCGCCCGCAGCACGGAGGCCGCCACGGCCAGCTCGGTGGCCAGGGTGATCTCCTTGTAGTCCGACACCGTCGCCCGCAGGTCGGTGAGCGACTGCTGCACGAGCCGCTCGACGTCGCGGATCTGGGTCACGGACCGGTCGGCGTCGCCGGCCTCCAGCACCTTGCGGGCCAACCCGGCCTTCAGCGCGACGGTGGTCAGGCTGTGGCCGAGGATGTCGTGCAGGTCGCGGGCGATGCGCTCGCGCTCCTGGGTCACGGCGAGCATGGCGAGCTGGCCGCGGGCCTCCTTCAGCTCGGCGTTGAGCTCGATCAGGTTCACGATCAGGGCCGCGGCCGCGGTGATCGCCACGATCAGCACTATGTTGGGGAACTGGTCGCCGAGGGTGTCCTCGAGCGCGGCGAGCCCCAGCAGGGCGGCCACGGTGACGAGGGTGACCACCGCGGTGACCAGGTTGGGCATGAGCGTCGCGATGATGCCCAGCGCGGACAGCAGGAACCAGGAGTTGGACAGCCCGGACAGCCCGACGAACGCCATCCCCATCCCGAGCAGGACCAGGCACAGGACGACCTGGGCCGGGATCGCCAGCTGACGGGCCAGCGGCACGGCGATCACGGAGGCCAGCGCGTAGGCCGTGCATACCGCGACGGCCAGTGGCCGCAGGCCGAGCTCCACCCCGTCGAGCGCGTCGATCCAGGCGGGGATCATGGAGAGGGTGAACAGCGCAGCCGCGACCGTCGACAGCGCGCGCGGGCGTCCGGTGTCGTAGGAACTGGACGCGCGCGACCGCCATTGGAACCCGGCGGTCGCCATCGACGTACGGTAACCGCCCGACGACGCCGGCGCCGGACGCGAGGTCACGGGGCACCTGCCCGGCCGGTCACGGCGGTCAGGAAGTCCGGCAGGGTGGGATCGACGACCGAGACGGCGTGGGCCTGCGGGTAGCGCACGAGCAGGGCGCGCAACGTCGCGTCGCCGTCCGCGCTGACCACGCTCACGCGATCGTCGACGACCTCCGCCGAGCGCACCGCCGGCAGCGCGGTGAGATCGTCGGTCGACGCTCCGGCGACCTGGGCGGTGATCCGGCGCAACGACCTGATCAGCTGCCGGTCGACCCGCCGGCCCGTGTCGGCCACCACCCGGCCCTCTTCCAGCACGACCAGCCGGTCCGCGCAGGCCGCGGCGTCGGTGAACCGCCGGCACGTGATCGCGACCGTGCGGCCCTGCCCGGCGTGCGCCCGCGCCATCCGCCCGAACTCGCGCAGGTCGGTGCCGTCCAGGTCGGCCGTCGGGTCGTCGAGCACGAGCAGTGGCGCCGACCTGACCAGCGCGGCGGCGAGCCGGATCCGCAGCCGTTCCCCGACCGACAACGAGCCCATCGTGCGGCCGGTCCCGCCCTCGATCCCGGCCGCGGCCAGCACGTCGACATCGCGCCCGAACCCGGCGACGAGCTCGGGAACGACGCGGCCGACCGTGCTCCGCAGCTGCCGCGCCGTCAGCCGGCTCAGGCCGCTGACGAGCCCGGCCGCGCCGGCCGCGGCCGGCGGCCGCCCGAAGACCTGGATCGTGCCGCGGTGCGGGTGCCGCCACCCGAGCAGCAGGTCGACCAGCACGGTCTTGCCGGATCCTGCGGGGCCCGCGACGGCCACGACCTCGCCGCGCCCGACGGTGAGCTCACCGATGTCGCGCACGCGCGTGGGCGCGGGCAGCAGGTGCACGTGCCGCAACCGGATCGGCACGTCGGCAGGGTCCGTGGAGGTGTCCCGCGGATCGTCGGACCGGCCCAGGTCCTGGGCCAACGCGGTCGTCGGCGTCCCCTCCGGTCCGGGCCGATCGCTCACGGGTCCGGCCACCCGTCACGACACAGCGGTGCTGGGCCGCACGATCCGCAGGCGCGCCGCCAGCTCCCCCCGGCCGCTGATCGCGAGCTTGCGATAGATCTTGGTGAGGTGCTGCTCGACAGTGCTCACGGTGATGTAGGCCTCGCGGGAGATCTCCCTGTTGCTGCGCCCCCGCGCAGCCAGCTCGGCGACCCGCAGCTCGCACTCGGTCAGCACTCGCCGGGTGCGGGCCGCCGCGATGTCGTCCCGTGGCGGGACAGCCGGAGGCTGCCGCGGCCGGACCGGCTCGGGGCTTACCTCGGTGCCCACATCTGGGCCCACCCGGATCGGCGGGCCCGTGCTGCCGGTCTGCTCCAGCGCGAACAGGGCCCGCTGCAGGAGGAAGCGGTCGCCGCAACGGCGCAGGAACTCGACGGCCTGCTCCAGCAACCGGGAGCGCGAGAAGACGTCGCCTGCCTCGGCCCGCAGCATCATCGCGGTGCCGCGGGTCCGCAGGTCGGCGCCGGACGTGCGGGCCAGCTCGTCGTCGAGCAGCTCGCGGGCCCGGTCCGCCTCGCCCAACCGCAGATGCACCCGCGCCATCTCCGTGCGCCACGGCACGACCGACGGGCTGTCGAGCTCCCAGTCCTTCGCCAGCGACGCGCAGAACCGGAACTCGCCCAGCGCCGCGGCCAGCTGGCCGGTGACCTCGTAGTACCGGCCCTTGGCCTGCAGGTAGTGCAGCCCGACCCGGCTCTGGTAGACCGAGTTGGGCACCGGCGTCTCGAGCCGCAGCGAAGCCGCGGCGTGGTCGCCGAGCCCGACGGCGCTGCACACCGCGGTCGCCACCGGCTCGCACACCCCCACGCCCCACGCTCGGCTGGGGAGCGCCCCGATCGACTGCTCCGCGAGGTGGTGCGCCGCCACCAGGTCGCCCAGCCGGAACGCGATGTCGGCACGCCGGGCCAGCAGTGTCGCGGTCCAGGTCCGGGCGCCGCGCCGATCGGACTCGGCGAGCAGCTCGTCGCAGCGCTGCAGCACCTGCGCCGCGAGCCCGTGCGCGGCCGCGGTGCTCAACGCCAGCTCGATCCGGTCGATCGTCGAGTCGGTCAGCGGCGCCTCCGCGAGGAACCGCACGGCGCCGGCCCCGACGTCCTCGTCGTTCGGCACGCCCAGCAACGCCGCGTCGGCCGCCAGCGGCGACGGCTGTTCCGGCGCCCCGGCCCCGGGCGGCCCCAGCCGGCCACGCATCGCCTCGACCACGGGACGGATCGTCGGGTAGCGACTCACCAGGGTCTGGCAGGCCGTCACGAAGGGCAGCCCGAGCTGCGTGCTGTCGCCCTCGCCCGAGCGCTCCACGAGTTCGGCGATCTTGTCCACCTCGCCGTTCCAGCCGAGCGCGCGCAGGAGCGTGCTCGCGTCGACGTCGTCGAGCACGCCGTCGGCGAACGCCTCGACCAGCGGTCCGAGCTCACCCTGGACGACCCGGGGATCGGTGCGCAGCCACACGCGCACCAGCCCGGCGGCGATGCGGTGCCGCTGCAGCGGGTCCGCCGATCCGGCCTCGGCCACCCGCAGGTTCGCCAGCGCCTCCTCCGCGTCGTCGCAGCCCAGTGCCTGATCGCTGGCATCGAGCAGGACGTCGACCTCCCACCGGCTGCGCACGCGCCCGACCAGCACCACGTGCTTGGCGAGGTTGCGGCTGGACACCCCCTCGCTGAGGTGGACCTGCAGCGCTCTGGCGTTGAGCTCCTCGAACCGCTCGGGAGCGATCCCGTCCAGGACGACCGAGCGGGCCGCCTCGTGCCGGAACTGGTTGCGGGCGTCGATCAGCCCGCCGGCGCGCAGGTCGGCCAGCGCCCAGTCGCGGGCCGACTCGTCGGAGTCGAGCATCCGCGCCAAGGTCGGCTCCAGCCCGTCGACCGCGATGCCCGAGAGGGACAGCACCGCCGCCGCCTGCGCGACCTGTCGCGCAGCAGGGGTGCCCCGCTCCAGACAACGGGCCACCGCACGCCGGTAGGACGGCAGCCGGGAGTCCGGCCTGGTGAGCAGATCGGCGACCAAGGCTCTGGTCAGCAGCGGATTTCCGCCGCCCATTCGATATATGACGTCCACGTGGTCGTCGCCTGCTCGGCCGGCCACCGCGGTAACTGCCGACCGCACGCCGGACCTGCCGAGCGGGCCGAGCCGCAGGCATGTGCCGCTGGTGCTCAGCAGCGCTTCCACATCGAAGCCCGTGCCGTTCGGGCCGAAGTTCGGCGATTCGGCCATCACGATCATCACGCGGGCATCGGGCGGGCTGCTCAGCAGATCCCGGAGAACCTTCACCGACTCGACATCCGTGTGTTGTGCGTCGTCCACACTGACGACGACCGGGCCGTGCTCAGCGCGTTGACCGAGCGCGGAGACGAGTGCGTGCGGCAGCGATCGGCGCAATCCGTCCCCGGTCACGCCGTCCGCCGGCCCCAGCGCCAGCTCCTCGGTCAACTGCCGGACCACGCCCAGCGGGACGTCGCGGTCGAGCGCGGAACCCTTGCACGCCAGCAGTTGTGCGCCGGCCCGCCGCGACGACCTGGTGAACTCGTTGAGCAGCGATGTCTTGCCCGTGCCGACCGAGCCGCTGATCACCGCGGAGCGGGCGCCTCCCGCGGCCACCTCGTCGAAGACTCTCGTGAGCTCACGTAGCTCGTGCTGCACGGCGACAAGCATCGACTCCCCCGATAGATCGATTCCTCATCGAATTCGATGCCCGCTTCGGCAGTCATCGGTCCTCATTATCCGGTGCAAAGCGGACCATACTTGATGGTCGCCGACAACGCGCGAGAACAGATGGAGTAGCCGACCAATGACATCTGTCATGAGCGAGCATGATCATCGTTGTGACATGCGACTCTACCCGAACCGGGCCCCACTCGCGCTCGCTGGAATTACCGGGCAGCACATTTGTCATGCTCACGTCCCCCAACCCCTATCGGCCACCCGCGCGACATAGGGGTTTGCCGACTCCCCCTACTTTCGAAGCTTCCACTCAGAGATACCCGCAGAACGGCATCTCGAATCCCGGACCGGTCGGCGCGGCCGACGAGTCGGTGGTTCTCCGGCAGGAGGCCTGTCTCAGGAGCGGGACTCGAGGAAGTCGCGCAGCAGCGCGGCGCGGGCCGGGCTGCGCAGCTTCGTCATCGTCTTCAGCTCGATCTGGCGGATCCGCTCCCGGGTGACCCCGTAGACCGTGCCGATCTCGTCGAGGGTGCGGCAGCGGCCGTCGTTCAGACCGAACCGGAGCCGGACGATCCCGGCCTCGCGATCGGTGAGACCGCTCAGCACGGCCCGGATCTGCTCGGTGAGCAGGACGGCCACCGCGGACTCGTAGGCGGCCGGGGCATGCCCGTCGGCGATGAAGTCGCCGAGGGCGGCCTCGCCTTCCGCGCCGACCGGCTGGTCGAGCGACACCGGGGCGCGGTCGAGGCGGCGCAGCTCCAGCACCCGGTCCGAGCTGTTGCCGGTGAGGTGGCCGAGCTCGAGCGCGGTCGGCTCGCGACCGCTCTCCCGGAGATGTTCGCTGCGGGCCCGTCCGAGCTGCTGGATCTGCTCGACGACGTGCACGGGGAGCCGCACGAGCCGGGACTGCTCGGCGAGCGCGCGGCCCACGGCCTGCCGGATCCACCACGTGGCGTAGGTGGAGAACTTGTAGCCCTTGGCGTGGTCGAACTTCTCGATGGCCCGGATCAGGCCGATGTTGCCCTCCTGCACGAGATCGAGGAAGGGCATCCCGCGGCCCACGAAGCGCTTCGCGATCGACACCACGAGCCGCAGGTTCGCCTCGATGAAGCGCCCGCGGGCCCGGTCGCCGATGCGGACGATCTGGCGCAGCTCGCGACCCAGACCGGGCGCGAGGCACTCCTCCCCGGCAGCCTCGGCGCGCAGGCGCTCGGCCGCGAAGATCCCGGCCTCCATGGCCGTCGCCAGCTCCACCTCCTCCTGCGCGCTGAGCAGCTTCGCGCGGCCGATCCGGGAGATGTAGCTGGTGGCCGTGTCGCCGGTCGCGGAGACGAGCTGCGGACGCGTCGCGACCGGCCCCCCTGCGGCGCTCATCAGCCAGGCCCTGGCGAGGTGGGCGAGCCGTCGTGGGTCTCGTCGAAGGCGACCACGGTGAGGGATCGGGCCAGCTCCCGCACCAGCGCCAGTGCCTGGTACTTGTCACCGACCTCGGGGTGTTCGCCCGACCGCTGGACGTCCTGCCAGAGCGACTCCACGTAGCTCCGGAACGTCTCGCGCGCGTCGAGCTGCTCCGAACGCGCGGTCTGGTCCATGTGGCTCAAGCGCGCGCGGTCCAGCGCCGCGAAGGCGGTGACGAGATCCAGCCGGTCGCCCATGACGGCGTCAGTCGACCGGGACCGCGGTGGGCCTTGGCCTGCCCTGCCGCTCGAGGAAGCCCTTCATGACGGTGCTCCTGTTCGGTGCGGTCGAGACGGGCGGCAGATCGCCTCAGGCCTTGCTACGGTGTAGACGCTACGCTGTATCACCGGCGGTCGCAATGGACCGGGAGCCGCGGCACCTGCGACGAGGAAGGTCGGTCATGCACGGCACCACGAGATCGACTGCGGTAGCGCGACGCGTCCGCGCCGCCGGCGCCACCACCCGACACGACGTGCTGGTCGCGGCCCTGCGGCTGGTCGACGAGGACGGCATCGACGCCCTCTCCATGCGCCGGCTGGGCCGGGCGCTGGGGCGCGACCCGATGCGGCTCTACCGCTACGCCGAGAGCAAGGACGACCTGCTCGACGGCGTCGTCGAGCTGGTGCTCGGCGAGTGGGAGGTGCCCGCTCCGGCCTCGGCGCAGGCGTGGCCGGAGGTCCTGCGATCGAGCGCGCACTCCTACCGGCGGCTCGCCCTCAACCACCCGCACGTCGTCCCGCTGATCGTCACCCGGCCGCTGGCCACGCCGCTCGGACTCCGCCCGCTCGGCACCCTCCGGCCGCTGGAGTCGCTGCTCGATCTCCTGGTCGACGCCGGCTTCGACGCGCGCGGTGCCCTGCACGCCTTCCGCCACTACATGGGCTTCCTCCAGGGGCACGTCCTCACCGAGCTGCAGGAACGCGTGCACGATCCCGAGGAGACCGACACCACCCTCCGGCTAGGCCTCTACCGGCTGCCGGCGAAGGAGTTCCCGCGGCTGCGCTCACTGGCCGACGACCTCGGCGCCTACGACGGGGCCCGCGAGCTCGACCACGGGCTCGACATCGTGCTGGAAGGCCTGCGCCGCCGCCAGTGATCATGGCCTTAGTGCCTGCGGGAAGCGGAAGAGCCCGTCGGGGTCGTACCGCTGCTTGGCCGCGACGAGGCGGGCGAGGTTGCCGCCGTGGTAGGCCGTCGCCCAGTCGGGGAGCTTCGGGTCGGGGAAGTTCGGGTAGACCCGCCCGGAGCCGTGCGCGTGCGCGATCTCCCACGCCCGGTCGACCCGCGCGTCGTCCTCCCCGACGTGCTCGAGCAGGAAGCGCCGGCCGCGGTGGGCGAAGGCCGTGGCGTCCGGGGCGACCCGGTCGTACGCGCCGCCCATGGCCGTGAAGTTCAGCTCCTGCTGCCCGCCATCGAGCCCCTCGACGAGCTCCGCGATCGCGGCGGCCGGCAGGGGGCGGTCGAAGAACTCGGACCGGCTGGTCGTGGGGGCTCCGGCGCTCTCGTCCGGCTCGGCGAACGAGCGTTTGAGGTCGCGGATCGACAGGCCACCGCGCAGGTGGGTGTCCGGGCGCGCGCCGGCCGCGGCGGCCAGCTCGTCCAGCAGGACGCCCGTGGCGTCGGTGTCGCGCAGTGCCGCGCCGAACACCACGACGCGCAGCGGGCGGCCGGGGTCGGCCACGATCGTGAGGTTGGCCGTGATGTCGGTGGGCGCGTCCGGCGCCCACTCCTGCCACGCCGCGACGACCGCGGTGGCCGTGCCGGCCGGCCAGTGCAGCTCGAAACGGGTCGCGCGGGGCTCCGGCACGGTGGCGAAGACGAGCGCGGTGACCACGCCGAACTGCCCGCCACCGGCACCGCGGAGCGCCCAGAACAGCTCCGGTTCGCGGTCCGCGTCGCAGTCGACGCACCGGCCGTCGGCGAGGACGACCTGCGCGCCGACCAGCGCGTCGCACGTCAGCCCGTACCGGCGCCCGAGCAGCCCGATCCCGCCGCCCAGCGTGAGCCCGGCGATGCCGACGGTCGGGCCGCAACCCGCCGGGATGGTCCGCCCGCGCGCGTGCAGCGCGTCGTAGACCTGCGCCAGCCGCGCGCCCGCCCCGATGGTCGCCCGCCCGTCGCCGTCGACCTCGACGGTGTCGAGGCGGCCGAGGTCGAGCAGCAGCCCCTCGGTCGAGGAGCGGCCGGCGAAGCAGTGCCCGCCGCCGCGCGGGACGACGTGCGTGCCGGTCGCGCGGGCGTGGCGCAGCGTCCGGGCGACGTCCTGGGGTGACGCGCACCGGACGACGGCCTGCGGGCGGACGTCGCGGTAGCGGGGGATCGCCGGAACCCGCGCGGCGTCGTACCCGGGCGCCTCCGGCATCACCAGGTCCCCGTCCAGGTCCGCACCCAGCCCGTCGAGATCGCTCATGGGTCCGGACGCTATGGCGGCGCCGGATCCAGGGCTTGAACGGAACGCGCGTAGCTCAGCTCGCGCGGACGGCTCGTGCCCGGCCGGCCAGGAACGGCAGGTAGGAGGCGGAATGATCGTGCCCGCACCCGCACTGGTCGATCCGACCCCCGAGCAGCTCCCGCGGGGTGACGCCGGTCAGGCGCAGGCACTCGCGGCTCAGGTGTGCATGATCGGCGTAGCCGACCTCCGCGGCGAGATCCGCCACCCGGAACTCGCCCGCGGCCTGCGCGAGCGCGAGGTAGCCCTGGAAGCGCAGTGTCCGCTGCAGGACCTTCGGGCCGACCCCGACGGCGGTGAGGAACCGGCGGCGCAGCTGGCTCGTCGAGATCGACAGCTGGGCGGTCAGCGCGCCGACCTCGACGGGGTGCCACGGCAGCAACCGGCGCACGGCCTCCATGACGAGCGGATCCGGGCGGTCCGTGCGCTCCTGGCGGCGCGCGAGGTGGTGCTGCAGCACGTCGAGGGCGGCGGCGGGCGCCGGGGCCTCGGCGAGCAGCTCGCCGAGCTGTGCCGCGCCGGTGGGCCAGAGGTCGTCGAGCGGCACGGTCAGGTCGAGCAGCTCGTCGACGGGCAGGCCGAGGACCGAGGTCGCCGCGCCCGGCCAGAACCGGACCCCGACGACGGTCGTGCGCGCCGGCAGGAGATCCAGGCTCGGTCCGGTGAGGGGCCCGACGAGCCGCGGCATGCCCCCGATCGGGCAGTGCAGCTCGACGCCGCCGGTGGGCAGGTTGCGCTGGAGGTACGGGCGCGGCCCGGTGGTCTGGACCCACACCGTGCGCACCCGCTGCGAGAGGATCGGCAACGGCAGCCGCTCGACGTAGGTCTGCCCGCCGTCCACGCGGCGATCCTAGAGCTCAGATCCGTCGCGGCGGGATGGTGAGATCGAGGGGCGGCACGGGGTAGTCCCCCGCCGGCTCGATGACGGGCTCGTCGACCTGCCGGTCCGGCACGGCGAACGCGACCGCCAACACGATCACCAGCGCGATCCCCACCGTGATCAACACGCCGGACACCCCGAACCCGGACTGCCGCAACGTACGGATCGCGAAGATCGCCAGGATCCACAACAGGCTGCCCGGCACCAGCACCTTCCAGCCCAGGCGCATGAACTGGTCGTACCGCATCCGCGGCAACGTGCCCCGCAACCAGATGAACACGAACAAGAAGATGCTCGTCTTCACCAGGAACGCCAGGAACTGGAACCACCCCGAGTTGAACCCGTCCCACAGGTTCGGCAACCACGGGATCGTGCCGCCACCCAGGAACAGCGTGGTCGCCATCGCCGAGACCGTCACCATGTTCACGTACTCGGCCAGGAAGAACAGCGCGAACTTCAACGAGCTGTACTCGGTGTGGAACCCACCGACGAGCTCCGACTCCGCCTCCGGCAGGTCGAACGGCGCCCGGTTGGTCTCCCCCACCATCGCGATCACGAACACGATGAAGCTCGGCGCCAGCAACAACGCGTTCCACCCGAACGCCTGCCCCGCCACGATGTCCGCGGTCGACAGCGACCCGCTGTAGAGGATCACCCCGACGATCGACAGCCCCAACGCGATCTCGTAGGAGATCACCTGGGCCGCGCTGCGCAGCGCCGCCAGCAGCGGATACGGCGAGCCGGACGCCCAGCCGCCGAGCACGATCCCGTAGACACCGACCGACGAGCAGGCCAGCACGACCAGCACCCCGACCGGCAGGTCGACCAGCTGGAGAACGGTCTCCTCGCCGAAGATGGAGACCTTGCCGCCGAACGGGATCACCGAGAACGCCACGAACGCCGGAATGGTGGCGATGACCGGGGCGATGAAGAACACCCGCTTGTCCGCCATCACCGGCATGATGTCTTCCTTGAACGCCAGCTTGAGCGCATCGGCGAGGCTCTGCAGCCACCCACCCGGGCCCACCCGGTTCGGGCCCGGACGCTGCTGCAACCGACCCACCACCTTGCGCTCCGCGTTGATCATGACGAGCGTCAGCAGCAGGCCGATGGCGAACAGCGCGACGACCTTCAGCAGGATCAGCCAGATCGGATCGTCGATCAGCAGTTGCTGCGTAGGGGTCATCGGGCCGTCGCCCGCTCGACGGTCGCGGCGAGCTCCTCGCCCAGCACCCGCGCGTCCGCTGCCGGGTCGGCGACGAGCGCGGCGGCGAGCCCGTCGAGCATGTGCCGCAACGTGATGCACATGAACCGGACGTCGAAGTCGCGGAACTCGCCGAGCTCCTGCCCGGCCCGCAGGATCTGCCCGACGATCTCGAACTCCAGCTCGTTGGAGTGCAGGCCGTAGACGCGTCGGCCCGAGCCGTCGCGCAGGCCGTTCCAGACCTCCTGCGCGGCGCGGATCTCCCGGCGGTGCCCGCCGTAGTAGTCGGCGCTGCCGAGCACCATGCCCCGCAACTGGGCGGCCGGCCCGGCCTCGACGGGCACGAACTGCTCGATGTGCGGGCCCGCATCCCGCATCAGGGTCGAGACGACCTCGCGCATCAGCTCGTCCCGGTCGGCGAAGTGGTAGGAGATCATCCGCGTGCTGGCCACACCGGCTCGTTCCGCGATGCGCGCGAAGGAGGCCCCGGCCAGGCCGTCCTCGGCGAGGACGGCCATCGTCGCGGCCACGATCTGCCGGCGGCGCGCCTCCGCGGTGATCGATCGCTGTGCGGCAATGACTCGCATGAGTCAATTCTAACTCAGCCAAGTCACAGATCCTCCGCCCGTCCCGATCGGGTGATGACGCCGGTTACTCCGCGTCCGTGACGAGGGGATCGTCGTGCGACCATCACCCGGACGGACGCAGTGGCGGTGCGAGCAGGGGGCCGGATGGAGGCGCTCGAGCAGGACGACCCAGCGGTGGTCGGCCGGTTCAAGCTGCTCGGACGACTGGGCTCGGGCGGGATGGGCACCGTCTACCTCGGCCGCGCCGGCGACGGGTCGGTGGCGGCGGTCAAGGTGCTGCACAGCGGCTTCGCCGCGGACAGGGAGTTCCGCAGGCGGTTCGCCCGTGAGGTCGCCGTGGCCAGGGCGGTGCAGGGCCGCGGGCTCGTCCGCCTCCTGGACGGCGACGCGGAGGCCGCCCGGCCGTGGCTGGCGACGGAGTACGTGCCGGCGCCGCCGTTGAACCGGGTCGTCGACGACTCCGGGCCGCTGCCGGAAGCCGTGGTGACGATGCTCGGGGCGCGGCTCGCGAACGCGCTGGCCCAGCTGCACAGCCAAGGCGTCGTGCACCGCGACCTGGCACCGTCCAACGTGCTGATCACCGACGACGGGCCGCGGCTGATCGACTTCGGCGTGGCCAGACCGATCGGCTCGACGGCGATCACCGTGACTGGTGCGGTGCTGGGCACCCCGGCGTTCATGTCGCCCGAGCAGGCCGACGGCACCGGGATCGGCCCCGCGTCGGACGTGTTCTCGCTGGCCGCCGTGCTGGTGTACGCCGCGACCGGCGACGGGCCGTTCGGCCACACCGACGACGCCGTGACGATGCTGCGCCGCGTCCGCGACGAGGAACCCGATCTCTCCCGGCTGCCCCCTGCGCTGCGCTCGATCCTCGCACCGTGCCTGACCAAGGACCCGGCGGCGCGGCCGGACGCCGCAGCCGTCACCGATCTCTTCGCGTCGAGCGTCCGCACACCGGCGGCGGCCCCGCTCAGCGGCTGGGATCCGCGCGAGATCGGGCCGTACCGGCTGCTCGGGCTGCTCGGAGCCGGCGGGATGGGCCGGGTGTACCTGGGCGAGAAGGCGACCCCCTCCGGCGCGCCGCGGCAGGCCGCGGTGAAGGTCGTGCACGAGCAGTTCGCGTCCGACCCCCGGTTCCGGGAGCGGTTCGCCCGCGAGGTCGCCGTCGCCAGTGCCGTGCACGGACCCCGCGTGGCCGAGCTGCTCGACGCCGAGCCCGACGCCCGGATCCCCTGGCTGGCCACCGAGTACGTGCTCGGCCCCTCGCTCGAGCACGCGGTCGCCACGTCGGTGCTGCCCGACCACGCCGTGTTGCGGTTGGCCGCCGGCCTGGTCGAGGCGCTGCAGGTGCTGCACGCCGGCGGGATCGTGCACCGCGACCTGAAGCCGTCGAACGTGCTGCTGGCCGTCGACGGGCCGAAGCTGATCGACTTCGGCATCGCCCGCGCCTTCGACGAGGCCGGCATCACCCGCGCCGGCAGCGTGCTCGGCGCTCCCGGGTTCATGTCGCCGGAGCAGGCGTCCGGCCACGACGTCGGCCCGGCCTCCGACCTGTTCTCGCTCGGCGCCGTCCTCACGTTCGCCGCCACCGGCCGGGGCCCGTTCGGGGCGAGCACGACCCCGCTGGCCATGCTGCGCCGCGTGATCGACGACGACCCCGACCTCACCGGGCTGTCGCCGGAGCTGGTCGCGGTGATCGAGCCCTGCCTGGCGAAGCAGCCGGCCGACCGGCCCACCGCGCACCTGCTGGCCGAGCACATCGCCGCGACCATCCCGCCGGCCGAGCAGGCCGGCGGCACCATGGTGCTGCCCCCGCCGGTCCGCCCGGCCCGGCCGGTGCCTGCCGAGCCACCGCGTCGCGGACTGCGCCGGCGCAGCCTGCTGCTCGGCGGCGCGGTGGCCGGCCTGGCCGCCGTGGGCGTCGGCGGCTACCTGATCACCAGACCGCCGCCGCCGCGCACACCTCGGTGGATCAGCGACGTGCCCGGCCCGGCCACGCTCAGCGTCGCCGCCGGAGTGCCGTACCTGCTCGGCAGCGACCGGATCGTGCGCGCCGTCGCGGCCCGCGACGGGGCCGTGACCTGGACCTACGCCCTGCAGGACGCCGACAGCCTGCTCCTGCCCACCTTCCACGCCACCCCCGGCACCTGCTACGTCGACGACGAGCCGGGACTGGTCGCCATCGACAGCCGCACCGGGCGCGTGCGGTGGACGGCGCCGTCGACGTTCCTGGTCACCGCGAGCCAGGACCTGGTGGTCGCCTTCCAGTTGCTCGACGACACCTGGTCGGTGGTAGGGCTCGAACCCGACTCCGGCGCCCGCCGCTGGGCGACTCCCACGGGGCTGCCGCACCCGGACGGCGGGGTCGTGATCGGCGACCGCGTCTTCGTCAGCCAGAACGCCGTCAACGCGTTCGACACCCGTACCGGCGCCCTGCTCTGGCAGCAGCCTCGGGCCCTGCGTGGCTTCAGCTGGACCACGTCCGCCACCGGGCTGTTCCTCACCGACGGCCGCCAGGCCATCGCCGTCGACCCTGCCACGGGCGCGCCCCGCTGGCGACGGGACCTGCCCGATCCGCCCTTCGCCGCCGACATCTCGCCGACCGCGTTCGCCACCGAGCAGACCTTGTGCCTGACGTCGGCGGGTGGGCAGCGCGCGCAGGCCTGGTCGCCCGACGACGGGCAGCTGCGCTGGCAGGCCAACGACCCCGACAGCCAGGCGTCGGCGGACCTGCTCTGGCTGCTGGAACCCCAGTGCGTCGGGAACGCCGACACGATCTTCTTCGTCGAGCGCGGGTTCGACCGGGGCTCCCCGCTGGCGTCGTCATACGCCTACCGGGTCACCGCCCGCGCGGCTGCGACCGGCGGCATCGTGTGGACCGCTCCTTTGAAGAGCCCGTTCTCCACCAACCTCGAGGCGAGCCTGGCGCTGGACGGCAGCACGCTGTTCGCCCTGCTCGGCCCCCGCCGCTCGTCGGGCACCGCCGTCACCACCGGCGGGCAGCTGCACGCGTTCGACCTCACCGCGACCATCTGATCCCGGGGATGGTCAGGGTTGCCCCGCTCGCACCAGCGGTTCCGGGGTGGGCTGGAGCTGCGGCGCGCCGATCGTCGGCTGCGGGTCGGAGAAGATCACGTGGCTGTCGGGGTCGGTCCGGTTGAGCGCCCACAGCCCGACGATGTCGGCCAGCACCAGCACCGCCGCGACCAGCACGGCGAGGATCATCCGGCGGCGGTGTTCGCGGCGCCGCCAGCCCGAGCTGACCGTCCGGTACTCCTCCGGCGCCTGCTCCTTCTGCGGCACACCGGAGGCGAGCGCCTGCAGCGCATCGCGCAAGCGGTCGTCGGTGCTCGGCTCGTTCACCGTCGCTCCTCCATCGCTCGGGACAACGCGGCCATTCCTCGGGACACGTGTGTCTTGACCGCGCCGGCGGATATCCCCATCGCGTCGGCGATCTCGCTCTCCCGCAGCTCCATCCAGTATCGCAGCACGAGCGCCTCCCGTTGCCGGTCCGGCAGCCGCGCGAGTGCGCTCACGACGGCGCGCTGATCGTCGCGCAGCAGCGCCATCGCCTCGCTGGACACCGCGGGCGCGTCCGCCGTCCGGCCCTGCAGGTGGCGGCGCACGACCTGCAGGTGCCGCATCCGCATGCGGGTCCGGTTGACCACCACCGATCGCAGGTACGCCGCCGCCGCGTCCGGGCTGCGCAGCTTCCGCCACCGGCGGTAGAGATCGTAGAAGGCCTCCGACACGACGTCCTCGGCGTCGTCGGCCCCGAGCAGCACGGCCAGCCGGGTGAGGGGCTGCCGGTGCTGCGCGAACAGCTCCTCGACGGCGCGGTCGCGAACGTCGTCGAGGGGCAGTTCCCGCACGTGCGCAGCGGTGGGCTGCTGGCCGGTCACGTCGCGACCGCCGGTTCGGGCGACCCGCGCCGGCGCAGCAGCACGGTCGTGACCGCGGCGACCGCGAGGTTGATCACCAGCGCGACGAGCGCGACGTACAGCAGCACCGATCCGACGCCGACGACGGAGGTGAACCCGCGCACGACCACCAGCACGGTGCCCGTGAGCATGCCGCCCACCCAGCCGGCCAGCAGGGCGTGGCGATGCCACCACGTCGAGACCAGGCCGAGCACGACGGTCGGCAGCGTCTGCATGATCCAGACGCCGCCCAGCAGCTGCAGGTTGATCGCGTCCTGCTCGCGCAGGCCGAACACGAAGGCGATCGCGGCGATCTTGACGAACAGCGACACCCCGCGCGCCACCCGCACCTCGTGCTTCGGGGTGGCCGTCGGGTGGAAGAACGCGACGTAGACGTTGCGCGTGAACAGGGTGGCCACCGCGATCGACATCACCGCGGCCGGCACCAGCGCGCCGACGGCGAGCGCGCCGAAGACGACGCCACTGGCCTCCGGCGGCAGCACCGCGGAGACCAGCAGCGGCACGGCCACCTCGGCCCGGCCGGGCGGCGCCACCACCCCGATCGCGAGGGCGGCCACCCCCAGCAGGCTGAACAGTCCGAGCAGCAGCGTCCACGCCGGCATCGCCGCGCACGCCCGGCGCAGCGCCCGCGGACCGGACGCGGCGAACGCGGCCGTGAGCACGTGCGGATACATCGGCAGGGCCAGCGCCGAGCCGACCGCCAGCGAGACGAACGCAGGGCCGAGCTCGGGATCGAGGAACAGCGATCGGCCCGTGGTCTCGCCGAGCCGGCGCTCCGCGGCAGCCGACATGGCGTCGGGGCCGCCGAGGCGGTGGAGCACCACCGCCAGCACACCGACCGTCGCAGCGAAGATCAGCACGCCCTTCAGGAAGGCGATCACGGTGGGCGCGCGCAGCCCGCTGCGGTAGGTGGCCACGGCGAGCACCGCGAAGACCGTCGTGAGGGCGAGATCGCCCCACAGGCCGGGCGGGTACAGCCGACCCGCGATGAGCACCGCCCGCACCCCGATCAGCTGCAGCGCGATGTACGGCATCGTCGCCAGCACCCCGGTGAGCGCGACGGCGAGCATCAACGACGGCGAGCCGTACCGATGGCGCACCCAGTCGGCCACGGTCACGGCGTCGACTGCGCGCGCTGCCGTCCACAGCCGCGGGAGCAGCACGAACAGCACCGGGCAGAGCAGCGCCGTGTAGACGAACGGGAAGAACCCGATGGCGCCGGCGGCGTACACGAGCCCCGGCACGGCGGCGAACGTGTAGGCCGTGAAGATCGATCCGCCGAGCAGGAACCAGGTGGTCACGGGCCCCCACGAGCGGTCGGCCAGCGCCCATCCGGGCAGGTCCGGGAGCTTGTCGGTGCGGTGTATCCGGCGGGCGGTGACGGCGAGCGCGGAGGCGGCGAGCAGGACCGCGACGAAGGCGAGCGTCTCCCTCCACTGGATCATGCGGGCTCCTCGCCTCGATCGCGGCGACAAGGTACGCGGACGATCCGCGCAGTGTCCACGTCTGCCGGGCATTCGAGGAAATCGCCGAATTCTCGGTGTCGGCTGTCAACCGAAACCGGGTACTCCGCAACTGAGAGTGGAAGTCGCGGCACCGCAGCCGCGGCACGTCCTCGGGAGGCCCCGTGCCGAGAGCACCTCGCAGAGCGCATCCAGTACGTCCCGACGGGAGCACGTCATGACCGTGCGCGACAGGGAACGCGAGCGAACCCGTCCGGGCCCGCGCCAGATCCTGATCTGGACGGCGGTCGCGCTGGTCGGTGCCGTCGGCTGGGGAGTGGTCGCGCTCTCGCGCGGCGAGGACATCTCGGCGATCTGGATCGTGGCGGCGGCGTTGGGTTCCTACGCCATCGCCTACCGCTTCTACGCCCGCTTCATCGTCAAGAAGGTCCTGCGCGTCGACGACACCCGGGCCACCCCGGCAGAGCGCCTGGACAACGGCACCGACTTCCAGCCGACCGACCGCCGGGTGCTCTTCGGCCATCACTTCGCGGCAATTGCCGGGGCCGGACCGCTGGTCGGGCCCGTCCTCGCCGCGCAGATGGGCTACCTGCCCGGCACGATCTGGATCATCGTCGGGGTGATCTTCGCGGGGGCCGTGCAGGACATGGTCACGCTGTTCTTCTCCATGCGTCGCGACGGGCGCAGCCTGGGGCAGATGGCGCGTGACGAGATCGGGCCGGTCGGCGGCGTGGCCGCGCTGATCGCCGTCTTCTCCATCATGATCATCCTGCTGGCGGTGCTGGCGCTCGTGGTCGTCAACGCGCTCGCCAAGTCGCCGTGGGGCACGTTCTCCATCGCCATGACGATCCCGATCGCGATCTTCATGGGGGTCTACCTGCGCACCCTGCGGCCGGGACGGGTCATCGAGGCCAGCGTCATCGGCGTGGCCCTGCTGCTGCTCGCGATCGTGTCCGGCGGCTGGGTGGCGGAGTCGGGCTGGGCGCCGTTCTTCACCCTCGACCCGCGCACGCTGGTGATCTGCCTGGTGATCTACGGCTTCGCCGCCTCGGTACTGCCGGTGTGGTTGCTGCTCGCCCCGCGGGACTACCTCTCGACGTTCATGAAGATCGGCACGATCGGCCTGCTGGCCATCGGCGTGCTGGTCACGATGCCGGTGATGAACACCGCCGCCGTCACCGAGTTCGCCTCGACCGGCGCCGGTCCGGTGTTCGCGGGCTCGCTGTTCCCGTTCGTCTTCATCACCATCGCCTGCGGCGCGCTCTCCGGCTTCCACGCCCTGATCGCGTCGGGCACCACGCCGAAGCTGGTGGAGAAGGAGTCGCAGATCCGGCTGGTCGGCTACGGCGCCATGCTGATGGAGTCGTTCGTCGCGATCATGGCGCTGATCGCCGCGTGCATCCTCGATCCCGGCCTCTACTTCGCGATGAACGCGCCGGCCGGACTCCTCGGCCCGACGGTCGAGACGGCGTCGGCGGCCGTGAACAACCTCGGCTTCGTGATCACCCCCGAAGCACTGACGAGCGCGGCCGCCGCGGTCGAGGAGAAGACACTGGTCGCCCGGACCGGCGGCGCACCCACCCTGGCCGTCGGCATGTCGGAGATCTTCTCCGGCGTCTTCGGCGGTGCCGCCATGAAGGCGTTCTGGTACCACTTCGCGATCATGTTCGAGGCGCTGTTCATCCTCACGACCGTCGATGCCGGCACGCGGGTGGGGCGCTACATGCTGCAGGACACCCTCGGCAACGTCTACAAGCCGATGTCGGACGTGAACTGGAAGCCCGGCATGTACCTGTGCAGCGCCGCCGTCGTGGGCGCGTGGGGCTACTTCCTCTGGGCCGGGGTCACCGACCCGCTGGGCGGCATCAACCAGCTCTTCCCGCTGTTCGGCATCGCCAACCAGCTGCTGGCCGCCGTCGCGCTCACGGTGTGCACCACCCTGCTCATCACCTCCGGCAGGGCCCGCTACGCGTGGGTCACCGGCATCCCGCTGGCGTGGGACGTCGCCGTCACCCTCACCGCGAGCTACCAGAAGGTCTTCTCCGGCGACCCGACGCTCGGCTTCTTCGCCCAGCGCGCCAAGTTCGCCGCAGCGATCGCCGACGGCAAGGTGCTGGCGCCGGCGAAGAGCCCCGCCGACATGCACGCGGTGGTGGTCAACTCGACGGTCGACGGGGTGCTGGCCGCGGTCTTCGCGATCCTGATCATCATCGTGATCGGCAACGCGCTGGTCGTCTGGTACCGCGCCCTGACCTCCACCACTCCCCTGCCCACCTCGGAGGTGCCGGCCGAGCCCTCGCAGCTCGTGGCCCCGGCCGGGCTGTTCGCGACGGCGGAGGAGAAGCGCGCCATGGCCATGGCCGGTGATCGATCGTGAGGCTGCTGCGGGCCGTGCACTGGTACCTGCGCGAGCTCACCGGCGAGTCGGCCTACGACCGGTACCGCGAGCGCCACGAACGCGAGCACCCGGCGTGCACGCCGATGTCCCGGCGGGAGTTCGAGCGCAGGCGGACCGACGCCACCGCGGTCGGCCCCGGTAGCCGCTGCTGCTGATCCGGGGCAGGAACGACCCGGACGGCGCGTCCGAATCCCGCCGGACTGTCGACGTCGTCCACCTGAGGATGGAGGGAGTCCCGGCCCACCGGCCGGGGCACCCGAAACCTGGGAGTTGCGAAGACATCATGGATCTGAAGCTGCACGGGCAGGTCGCTGTCGTCACCGGCGCGTCGAAGGGCATCGGTCTCGCCATCACCCGCACCCTCCTCGCCGAGGGTGCGCAGGTCGTGGCGGTTTCTCGCAAGAGCAACCCGGACATCGACGTGCTCGCCGGCCCCCGTTTCCGGCACCTGACGCTCGACCTGATGGATCCGGACGTGCCGTCGCGGATGATCGACACCGCGGTCGCGGAGTTCGGCGGCCTCGACATCCTCGTCAACAACGCCGGTGGTCCGCCGCCGGGAGTGTCCTTGCCCCGGTTCTCGTTCCTCGCGCCGACCGATGCCGACTGGCGCGAGATGTTCGAGTTCAACCTGTTCTCCGCGGTCCGGGCCATCCGGGCCGCGATCCCGCACATGCTTGCCAGGGGTGGCGGTTCGATCGTCAACATCTCGTCGGGCAGCGCACGGCAGCCCGCCGCGATGAACGTCGACTACGGGGCCGCGAAGGCGGGCATGAACAACCTCACGAAGGCGCTGTCGGTGGAGTTCGCGCCGCAGGGCATCAGGGTGAACACGGTGTCGCCCGGGCCGGTCCGCACGCCGTGGTGGACCGACGCGGGCGGGGCCGCCGACATCATCGCCGCGACGGCCGGGACGGACCGCGAGAGCGTGCTGGACAGCGTCGCCCCGGAGATGATGGGGCTGGCCACCGGGCGGTTGGTCGATCCGCAGGAGATCGCCGACGTGGTCGCGCTGCTCGTCTCACCGCGCTCGGCGAGCACGACGGGGTCCGAGTTCGCCGTGGACGCGGGTTTCCTGAAGGAGCTGTAACGCTGGCACTGACGATACAGCCTTTGCTGAATACAGCATGGGCTGTATCGTCTTTCCGGTGGAAACGCTGACCTACGGGCAGGTGCTCGCCCGGTTCGGCCACGCCCTGTCCGACCCGACCAGGGCCCGGCTGCTGCTGGCACTGCGGGAAGCACCCGGCTACCCGGCCGAGCTGGCCCAGCTCCTGGGCGTCACCCGGCAGAACCTGTCCAACCACCTGGGCTGCCTGCGCGGCTGCGGGCTGGTCGTCGCGGTGCCCGAGGGCCGGCGGACCCGGTACGAGCTCGCGGATCCGCGGCTGGGGCACGCCCTCGGCGACCTGCTGGGCCTGGTGCTGATCACGGATCCGGCGGCCTGCCCGGCCGCGCCCGATGCGGACTGCTGCTGATGACCTCCCCCGACCCGAGTCCAGCCACCGACCTGACGGCCTGCACCGACGGCTGCTGCGCCCCCGACGAGCCCGATCTCGCGGCGATCGGCGGCGCGCGGCGCACGGTCCTGAACCGGCGGATCCGCCTGCTCGTCGGCGCGACCATCACCTACAACGTCGTCGAAGCGGTCGTCGCGCTGAGCGCGGGCACCATCGCGTCCTCCGCCGCGCTCATCGGGTTCGGCCTCGACTCGGTCGTCGAGGTCGCATCGGCCACCGCCGTGCTGTGGCAGTTCTCCGGCCGCGATCCCGAGGCCCGCGAGCGCGCGGCGCTGCGGATCATCGCGGTGTCGTTCTTCGCCCTCGCCGCCTACGTCACCGTCGAATCCGTCCGCGTCCTCCTCGGCGCCGCCGAGGCAGCCCCGTCCACGGTGGGGATCGCGCTCGCCGCGGTGTCGCTGCTGGCGATGCCGTTCCTGTCGTACGCGCAGCGCCGCGCCGGACGCGAGCTGGGCTCACGCAGCGCTGTCGCCGACTCCAAGCAGACCCTGCTCTGCACGTACCTGTCCGGGGTGCTGCTCGTCGGATTGCTGCTCAACAGCCTCTTCGGCTGGTCGTGGGCCGATCCCATCGCGGCACTGGTCATCGCCGCCGTCGCCGTCAAGGAAGGCCGGGACGCGTGGCGCGGCGAGACCTGCTGCGCCCCGCTCCCGACGAAGGGCGGCGCGTCCCCCTGACCCGACAGCGGTCCGACACGTTCCGTGACGGACGCGGGAGCCGTGGCCGCTGACCCGCGGTCCATCCAGCGGTTGCCAAGGGACGTCGCCGGGCGATATGAATTGGAACCCCGCTCCGGACCCCGGCGGTCGTAGTGCAGCGACGTCGCGTGCTGCCCGGCGAAGCCGGTTGGAGCGGAGCGTCGGCTGAGACTCGTACCGGTGGAGGGCACCCACCGGACCCGGCCTCAGCCGCACCCTTCGTTGCGCCCCTCCGGTTCCGCTTCGGCTTCCGACAACGTTGTCAGAGGAGGGTGCGGGCCGTGATCACGGACAGTTCGCGCCGTCGGGACTGCAGATGGCGAGGTCAGGCTCGGTCGGTGGGATACCGAGCCTGACATCGCGTCGAGCGATCACGAGAGGAGCGGTCACGTGAACTACTCCTGGTCGATCGGACCACGGGACAGCGAGATGACTTCGAGCTCCGACGGTCGCACGCACCTGATCACCGCACAGGCGTTCGTCGCCGGAGTACGGGCCGGGCACGGCCGCTACCTGGCAGCCTGCGGCACGGACGTGATCGCGGTGGCCCTGCTGTCCGGGCCAGGACCGCGCTGTCGGCTCTGCCAGGGCAGCGCTGCGCCGGGCCCTCCTGACGAAGCCGGCGATCCGCCCGGCCACCTCTCCCCGGCAGTGGCCTGACCGGCGACGCGGTGGACGCCGTTATGACTCGGCGGCCGAATGCCGTCACACCGGGTGCCGCTGGTGCTACTTTCAGCGTCGCGGCCCGGACCCCGTCGCGACCACGCAGGTCAGCCATCCGACAGGGGTTCGCTGTGCAGCGACATTCTGCCTTCGACGCCGTCCACGTCGCCGCCGGCCCGCCGCGTGCGAACACCACGGTCGGCCCGGTGTCGGGCGTCGTCTACGCAGGCGACCACCCGACGGTGCGGATCATCGGTCGGGTGGATCGGGCGGTCACCAGCCAGGTCCGCGGCTGGATCCGTGGCCTGATCGCCGCCGGGGCGCACCACCTGGTCGTCGACGTGTCCGGAGCTGTCGACTGCGACGTGCGGCTGCTCACCGTCCTCGCGGACACCAACGCACGGCTCGCCGCCGACGGTGATTCGTTCGCGGTCGTCGGTCTGCAGCTGCCGGAGTTCATCGACGTGCTGCCGCGCGCCAGCCTGGACGAGCTCTTCGTCGTCTACGACGTCGTCCGTCGCGAGGCCGGTCGCTCGAGGGCTTCGACGCCGCGCAGCGGGCGACACCGCAGAGAGACGTCCTGACATGTGTGTCGAGTCCGATCGGCGGTCGACATCGGCCGGCCGGGTACAGTTCCGCCCGTCGCTTCCAGGCCCTGGGTGACGCGCCGCTCACCTTCAGGGGATTGTCGTGGACGATGGTTGCCGAGATGGCTGAGCCTGGTGCCACCACGCGCGCGTTGCTCGCCCTCGAACGGGACGGCTTCCGAGATGGTGGGCTCGGCCAGGAGATCTGCCAGGCCTGCGTAACCGGACTCGACGTCGACGGCGCGGTCCTGTCCCTGCTGACCGCGACGCCCGCCCGGGTCACGCTCTGGGCCACCGACACCATCGCTGCGCTGATCGAGGAGCTGCAGTACGACCTCGACGAGGGCGCCTGCATCGAGGCCGCGACGACCGGCCGTCCGGTGCTCGTCGGCGACATGGACCGCGGCGCCGACACCGCCCGCTGGCCGATGTTCGCGGCGGCCATCGTCGAACGGACCCCGGTTCGGGCCTTGTTCGCGCTGCCCCTGCAGTCCGGGACGGTTAATATCGGTGTGCTGGATCTCTATCGTCTGCGAGCCGGCGATCTCAGCGCAGCGCAGTACGACGACGCGCTCGGCGCCGTCGCGGTCGCCTCGCAGATGATCTGCGAACCGACCGGACAGCTCGACGGCGACGCCTCCACCGACAGGGGCTGGCTCGACGATTCGTTCAGCCATCGCGCAGAGGTCCATCAGGCCACCGGGATGGTGCTCGTCCAGCTCGGGATCACCGCCGCCGAGGCGCTGGACTGGCTGCGGGCCCACGCGTTCGCACAACAGCGACAGCTCATCGACGTCGCCAGGGACGTGGTGGCGCGCCGGCTGCGTTTCAGCCAGGAGAGGAGGTAGGCAGAGATGCCGACGGACGGGGAACGAAGCGCGGACCATCCGGGCGAGACCGCCGGACGCGGCGGCCGGGAACAGGTGCTGATCAGAGCGTTCGTCGAGTTGGCCGATTCGCTGGTCGACGACTTCGACGTCATCGACCTGCTCGATCGGCTGGCGGGCCACTGCGTGGAGCTCCTCGCCGCAGACGCCGCCGGGATCATGATCAGCGACGACCAGCACAGACTGCGCGTCGTTGCCTCGACCAACGAGCAGTCCGACTGGATGGAGCTGCTGCAGCTCGAGGCCGACGAAGGTCCTTGCATGGACTGCTACCGCACCGGCACGGCGGTCAGCGTCGCCGATCTGAAGACCGCGGCCGAACGATGGCCGCGCTTCGTACCGGCGCTGGCCCAACGCGGGGCGTACGGATCGGTGCACGCGCTCCCGCTGCGCCTGCGCGGCGAGGCCATCGGCACCCTGAACCTGTTCCACAACGAGCCCGGGCCGCTGCCACCCGCCGACCTGGCCCTCGGCCAGGCCATGGCCGACGTCGCGACGATCGGCATCCTGTCCGAACAGGCGATCAACCGCGCCGAGGTGTTGAGCGGACAGCTGCAGACGGCCCTGGACAAGCGGATCGTCATCGAACAGGCCAAGGGCGTGCTCGCCGAACGCGGCCGCCTGAGCATGGACGAGGCGTTCGACCGGCTCCGCCGCTACGCCCGCAACAACAACCTGCGCCTCACCGACCTCGCCGCCAAGGTCGTCGCCACCCCAGGCAACACCGCGGACGAGGTGCTGGCGGCACCGACGGCCCGCCCGCGACGTCGAGACTGATGATCAGGCGATGGCCGTCGCCTTGAAGAAGGTGTAGTTGAACGTGCCGTCGGCCGCGGTGGTGCGCAGGAGGTCGGCGATTCCGGCGTCGAAGTGCTCGGCGGTGGTCAGACCGGCCGCGATCGCGGGTTCGCGGACACCGGAGATCATCGCCGTGAACGTGCGGCGGGTGAACCCCTCGACCAGGTCGGGATGGTCGGCGTCGACGTAGACGGTCCGCGGGCTCACCGCGATCTCGCGGTAGCCGGCCTCGGCCAGCAGCGGCCGCAGCCGCCGACCGATCAACGCGTCGCCGCCGGCCCGCTGCTGGAGAGCGACCTGGCAGGCGATGGCGTCGCGGGCGGCCGGGCTGTCGGGGTGGAAGTAGGCCGAGCCGTGATCTCCCTCGACGACGGTCAGGGTGCCGCCCGGGCGCACCATCCGGCGCAGCCGGGTCAGTACCTCGCGGGGATCGGTGAGGTGTTCGAGCACGAAGCAGACGAAGACGTGATCGAAGCTGCCTTCCTGCAGCGGCCCCGCGGCCTGCGGCAGCGTCGTGACGTCGGCCGGCTCGAACGCGACGGTGGCGTCGTGGTCGGTCGCCGCGAGCCGCCGTCGCGCCTGCTCCAGCGCGGCAGTAGACACGTCGACGGCGGTGATGTGGGCGCCGGGACTGAGCCGGGCGAGGGTGGCCGTCTGGGCGCCGACGCCGCAACCGACCTCGAGCACCCGGGAACCGGTGTGGTAGCCGGTGTCCGAGTGCAGCAGCCGGGTGAGGGTGTCGGCCTGGTCGGCCAGCCGCGTGTGCTCTACGGGGCGGTGACCATGGACGTAACCGTCGAACATCGTCATCGACGCGATCACTTTCATCAGCACGTCCTCCTCGCCCGGAACGGGCGGGCTGTCGATGGCGGCGAGCGCCTCGGTGAGGCGGTCCCGCAGCCGCTGGGTTCGCGCGAGCTCGCGCTCGATCCGATCGAGATGGCTCCGCAACGTCGCCTCGGGCGCGGTGTCGCGGGCGGAGAGCAGGTCGGCGATGCGTTCGAGCGGCAGCCCCGTCCGACGCAGCGCCAATGCCTGGTAGAGCCGGGTGACCTCGGCGGGGCCGTAGCGGCGATGACCGCTCGCCGTCCGCACCGGCGAGACGATCCCGAGCGCGTCCCAGTGCCGCAGCACCCGCACGGACAGGCCCGCGGCCGCAGCCAGCTCCCCCACCGACCACGACCGCTCCTCCACGAGGTTCGACGGTAAGCCATGACACGGTGTGAGGATCAAGCGCGAACGGCTCCCGGTTGCCGTACGGCAAGAAGAGCGTGCGAGTTCGCCACTCGACTCACCCGCCTCCGCCACTGCTGCCGGACGCCCAGGCCACCGACGATGGGCGCACACCGATCCGAGGAGCAAACCGATGAGCGGCGCACTGACCACCACCGCGTTCTGTGCGATCTTCCCGCTACTGGTGCTGCTCGCGCCGTTGCTGCTCGACGCCGTCGAACGGAAGCTCCTCGGCCCGGCCCCCGCAGCCCTGGCCGTCGACGGCGACCAGGGGTAGCAACCCAGGACGGTGGACGGCATGGCGTCAGGGTGGGTCGGGCGCCGTACCCGAGCAGCAGACGGTGGTCAACACCGCGCTGGGCCGATCACGGTTCGGTCCCCGTGCGTGGCGCGGGGGGCGGTGGGAAAGACTGAATCGTGTGGTCGACTTGCGAGCCGTCCCGACTCGGAACTCGATCTGCGTGCCGTCCCTCGCGCGGCGTAGACGCTCACCTGGCTGTGGTCCCGCTGCCATAGCTGTATCTCAGGGCGGATCGGAGTCGCTGCGGTAGTCATAGGGCCGGGTGACGTGCCGGTGCCCGGTCGGAGTGATCCACTCCAGCGAACCGTCGGGTAGTGCCCTGACTTGCCAGCCGCCACCGGCGTGTTTGAGGTGGTGGTGGCGGGTGCAGAACCCAGCCAGGTTGATCGCGCTGGTCGGGCCACCCTCGGCGTAGGCCACGAGGTGGTCGAGCTCGCCGTTGACCACCTTCCGCCGGCACCGCGGGAACCGGCAGTACACATCGCGGGCCTTGACGAAGTCGGCGAGTGCGACCGGGGGTGTGTAGGTGGTGCGGCCGTGATCGAGCAGGGCCCCGGATTCCGGGTCGAACAGCAGCCGTCGCCAGGTGGCGCTGGCGGCGAGCTCGCGCGCCATCCCGGCGGTGATCGGGCCGTACCCGAGCAACTCGCTCGGATCGTCGGTGAGCCCGAACAGTGCGGTCATCGGCATCGCCAGCTGCACCAGGGGTTTGCCCGGGTTGACCGGGGCGGGCAGGTTCAGATCGGGATTGCGCAGTCGCCCGCTGAGCAGGGCGGCGGCGAGGTCGGCGCGGCGCTCGTCCATGGTGCGCGGATCATCCGCACCGCAGCCGCGGGCCAGGCGGGTCAACCACTCGAACGCGGCGACCGCATCCGGGGCGGGCAGGAGTGCCCAGAGTGAGGCCATTCCGTCGTCTTCGGGGTTGACCGCGACCCGCCGCCCTTTCCGCGCTGTCTCGTGGCGTTCTTCGGCGCCGGCGGGGTCGACGGAGATGATCGCGCGCTTGATCGCGGCTTGCAGCTGTGCCGCGGTCTGCGACGGCGCCTTGGGGAGCACTCGGGCTTCGACCAGGGCGGCGTGCTCGGCGGTCAGGTTCACGGTGCCTTGGGTGATGGTGGTGACCCGGCGCTGATCCAGCAGCCCGGCTTCCCACGCAGCGAGCGTGGCGGGCAGCCGATCCAGCAATGCGGTGGCCTGGCGGGTGCGGAACGCGGCGGTGCCGGTGGACTGGTGCAAGGCGGTGGCGACCTCATCAGCGGCCCAGTCGGTCACCGACCCCGGCTCGGCCCGCCGCGCAGCGAGTTCGGCGATCAACCGGGCCTGGAGAGCCTGTGCCCACGCAGCGAGGCGTTCGAACCCGACAATGGCATCGACCAGGGCCGGATCCGACAGCGCAGAGGGGTCAGAGAAGTACTGATCGAGCTCAACGCCCAACCACCCAGAAGGCGTGATGGTGGCGGGCGAGGGCGACCCGTCGAGCATGAGGGCGTCGGGTACGCCCACCCACTCGTCGGTCTCGACCATGTGTTCGATTGTATCGCAAAGCGATGCCCGTGACCAGCGAAAACAGGAAGCGATGGGACCGAATTGGACACGTGGGGTGACCATGAAATCAGGCCGACCCGGGTATTCAGTGGCAAGCTGACAGTGAGGATGTAGCCGAGCCCCGCAGCGGTCGTTCTGACCCTCAAGCTGACTGACTTCGGGTCTTGTGCGGGATCTGTCGTGCGGTCCGCTGCGGGGCTCGTGCATCCACCGGACGCGGCGGTATGACCTCATAGGAGCCTGTACCAGCAGGTACCCATCACTGTCTTGTCCGTCTCGCCCGGCCGGTGCGGTGCCCTCCCGCTCCCTGCGACGAAGCGAGACGACATGACCACGATGACACAACCGACACCGGCCGGCGCCAGCACCGCAGAGATGGCTGCAGAGCCGGTGGAGGTGACCGGCGGGGTCGACACCCACAAAGACACCCACACCGCCGCCGTGCTCGACCCGCTCGGGCGCATGCTGGGCCACCGCCAGTTCCCGGCCACCGCCGCCGGCTACGCCGGGTTGCTGGCCTGGCTGCGTGAACACGGTGACGTGGTCCGGGTGGGCGTGCGGAAGGCAGCGGGCGTGGAAGGCAGCGGTGTCTACGGGGCCGGGCTGGCCGAGTTTCTGCAACAGGCCGGGATCGAGCTGGTCGAGATCGACCGCCCCGACCGCAAGACCCGACGCCGACACGGCAAGTCCGACCCGATCGACGCCGAGGCCGCCGCCCGCGCCGCCCAGTCCGGGCGCGCGAGCGGGATCCCGAAAACCCGCGGCGGACAGGTCGATGCGCTGCGCGCGCTGCGGGTCGCCCGTCGTTCCGCGGTCACCGCCCGCGCTGATGCCCAACGCCAGATCAGGCGCTGGTCGTGACCGCCCCGGCGCAGCTGCGCGCCCACCTACAACCCATGACGATCACAGTGTTGATTCGCCACTGCGCCACCCGCCACTGCGCCACCCGCCACTGCGCCACCCGCCGCCCCGACCCCACCCAAGCCGACAACCCCACCACCGCGACCCTGCTGGCGTTGCGGGTTCTGGCCCGACGCCACCAGCAGCTGTCCGCCGAGATCGCCGAGCTCGACGCGCTGCTCACCCCGCTCGTCGCCGCGATCAATCCTGCCCTGGTCGCGCTGCACGGCGTCGCCACCGACGTCGCCGGGCAACTACTGGTCACCGCCGGGGACAACCCGCAGCGGCTGCACTCCGAGGCCGCGTTCGCCATGCTCACCGGAGTCGCACCCCTGCCCGCATCGTCGGGGCGCACCGACCGGCACCGACTCAACCGCGGCGGCGACCGCCACGCCAACGCCGCGCTCTACCGCGTCGTGTGCTGCCGACTGCGCTGGGACCCCCGCACCCGCGCCTACGCCGAACGCCGCACCGCCCAAGGCCTGTCCAAACCCGAGATCATCCGCTGCCTCAAGCGCTACATCGCCCGCGAGATCTACACCGCCCTGACCCACCCCCACCGACCAGCCAAGGAGCCCACACCAGCGACTTGACATCCATAGGAGCATCCCGCACCGCAGGCCCGTCAGGGCCGAGGAGCGGAAGCAGCGCGGCAGCACCACGCACGCCGCACAGTTCCGACGCGCGAGAGAACGGGAGACCCTCAGAACCGACTGATCGTCAGCTCGTTCGACGTACCCCCACTGAGCAGCACCCCGACGTTCCCGCTGAGGATGTAGTCGCCGGACGGCGTGAAGGCCACTGTGGTGGGTCCGGCGAGCGGCCACGGGTTGGTCTGGCGGGTGACGGTGGCCGTCTTCCAGCCGTCGGTGGAGCCGTACACCGTCACGGCGTCGACGCCGCCGGGCACTCCGACGGCTTCGCCGATGGAGTTGGTGACGACGACCAGTTCGCGGCGGCGGTTGAGCCGCATGCCGTCGACGCCGATGATCGGCTTCGGCAGGGCGACCTCGGTCATCTGTTCCGGCGCGTCGACCGGGATGCGGTAGAGCACGCCGGTGTCGTAGCGGGCGACCAGCAGGAAGCCGTCGGGGTGGTAGGTGATCCCGTTGGCTCCGACGATCTTCGCGGCGAACCGGGCGTCGGTGTACCACTTCGTCAGCGTGCCGTCCGGTGTCACGCGCACGATCGTCTGCGACACGGAGTTGGTGACGTAGGCGTTGCCGTCGGCGTCGAGGGTGAGGTCGTTGGCGAACGTCGGGCCCGTGTTGCCGGGGTCGAGGTCGATCCGCTGCAGGACCGCGCCGGTGGTCAGGTCGAACCTGGCCAGCGCCGACATCGGCGGGCCGACGGCGGGGAGCTTCTGGCGGATCCAGAAGTCGCTGTAGGCGACGACGCCCTGGTTGCGCGGCAGGTCGAGCTGGATGCCCAGCGTGGAGACGGGGCCGAGGGGCGGCACCAGCTCGGTGATCTTGCCCTCGCCGGTCACGACGGACACGTTGCCCCAGCGGGCTGAGCCGACCAGGAAGGCGCCGCGGGTCGGGTCGTAGGTGAAGCCCTCGGGGTACAGCTCGGGCGCGGCCGCCACGATGGACGCGGGCAACGCCGGGTCGGCCACGACGGGTGCGCTGCCGGACGCCGGCGCGATCAGTGCCGCGGCTCCGGCCATGGCCACGATCGCCACGCCGGCGCCCGCCAGCACGGAACGGCGGGAGAGCTGGATCTGACTCATGACGGTTCCTCTTCGGGTGAGTCGTGCGAGACGACCACGCGCGGCATGGTCATGGTCTGTTCGCCGCCGCAGAAGGCGGTGATCCGAAGGCGCGTGCCCTCGTCCGTCACCGCTGTCACCGTCGCGTCGACGGTGATCTCGGTGCCTTCGGCCGGGACGACGACCGGGCGGCTCCACCGCGCCTTGCACTCGCGCACGACTCCCGCGCGGCCGACGGCGGAGAGCGCCAGCCCCATGACGAGCATCCCGTGGGCGATGGTGTCGGGCAGGTTCGCGGCCCGCGCGGCTCGCGGGTCCAGGTGGATGGGGTTGTGGTCCCCGGAGGCCACCGCGTAGTCGCGGAGGTCGGCTCGGGTGATCCGGTAACTGCTGGTCAGGGTCTCCCCCAGCACCATGCTCATGCCGCTAGCTCCTGGACCGCCGGAGCCCGCGACACGAGCGATGCCCGACCGGTGCAGACGGTCTCACCGTCGCCGCTGATCTCGATCGCGAAGATGGCGACCGCGTTGCCGCGGACCAGCTCGATCGCGTCCAGCACGATGTCGACGGTGAGCTGGTCGCCCGGGCGGATCGGGCGGTGGTGGCTGAAGTGCTGCTCGCGGTGGACGACGCGGGAGTAGTCGTAGGCGAGCGCCGGGTCGGCCAGCATCTTCTCCTGCTCGCCGATGAGGAACACGATCGGGAACGTGGGCGGGGCGACGCGGAGATCGGACGCTCCGACGGCGGCGGCGAAACGGGCGATCGAGTCGTGGCTCACGACGTGGTTGGTGGTGACCGTCGAGATCATGAATGGCTCCTAGGCGAAGGCGTCCGGCCGGCTCAGCGGGGCACCCCGCCGGGCCGTCCACGAGTTCGGGGCGCGGTAGCGGGCCGAACGGTCCCAATCGGCCGCCGTGAGGGACGCCGCGTCGGCCAGGAGCACCTGCACAGCGAGCAGCACGGCCCGCGTCTCGTCGTCCGTAGCGACGCCGTGGATCCGGATGTCCGGCTTCACAGCGGCACGTTCCCGTGCTTGCGGTGGACGAGCGGGACGTGCTTGGTGCGCAGCGCGGAGAGGGTGGAGGCCAGCACCGCGCGGGTGGCG
Organism: uncultured Actinomycetota bacterium; assembly: GCA_963727745.1. GTDB lineage: Bacteria > Actinomycetota > Actinomycetes > Mycobacteriales > Pseudonocardiaceae > Pseudonocardia. The sequence continues at coordinate 566,894 of CAVSHL010000011.1, read as the reverse complement.
GTCGGGTCGATGACGTCGTCGACGAGCCCGCGCTCGGCGGCGTAGTAGGGCTCCATCAGTTCCTCGCGGTACTGGGTGACCCGCTGGGCCCGCGTCGCCTCCGGGTCGTCCGCCGCGGCGATCTCCTTGCGGAAGATCACGTTGACCGCGCCCTCGGCGCCCATCACGGCGATCTCGTTGATCGGCCACGCGAACGACACGTCGCAGCCGATCGAACGGGAGTCCATCACGATGTACGCGCCGCCGTAGGCCTTGCGCAGGATCACCTGCACGCGCGGCACGGTCGCCGCGCAGTAGGCGTAGAGCAGCTTGGCGCCGTGCCGGATGATCCCGCCGTGCTCCTGCGCGGTGCCCGGCAGGAATCCTGGCACGTCGACGAGGGTGACGAGCGGGATGTTGAACGAGTCGCACAGCGACACGAACCGCGCGCCCTTCTGCGACGCGGGCACGTCCAGCACCCCGGCCAGCACCAGCGGCTGGTTGGCGACGATGCCGACGACGTGCCCGTCGATCCTGGCCAGCGCGCAGATCAGGCTGGTGCCGAAGCCTTCGTGCAGCTCGAAGTACTCGCCGTCGTCGACGATCTCGGCGATCACCTCGCGCATGTCGTAGGGCGTGCGCGGGTCGGCCGGCACCAGGTCGAGCAGTGCCTCGGAGCGCCGGTCGGCCGGGTCCGTGCTCGCCACGACCGGCGGCAGCTCGCGGTTGTTGGCCGGCAGCATCGAGACGTAGTAGCGGACATCCTCCAGGCAGGAGACCTCGTCCTGGTGGACGACCGTGGCCACACCGGAGACCTCGGCGTGCACCTTCGCGCCGCCCAGCCCTTCCTGGTCGATGGTCTCGCCGGTCACCGCCGTGACGACGTCCGGTCCGGTGATGAACATCTGCGAGATGCCCTGCACCATGAAGACGACGTCGGTCAGCGCCGGCGCGTAGGCAGCGCCGCCCGCGCACGGGCCGAGCATCACGCTGATCTGCGGGATCACCCCGGACGACCGCACGGCGCGCTGGAAGATGCCGCCGTAACCGGCGAGTGCCTGCACACCCTCCTGGATGCGGGCGCCCGCACCGTCGTTCAGCCCGATCAGCGGGGCGCCCGCCGCCTCGGCGAGATCCATGATCTTGTGGATCTTCGCGGCGTGGGCCTCCCCCAACGAGCCCCCGAACACCCGGAAGTCGTGGGCGTAGACGAACACCCGCCGGCCCTCGACGGTGCCCCACCCGATGACGACGCCGTCGCCGTGCGGGCGCCGGTCGCCGAGGCCGAAGCTCGTCGAACGGTGACGACGCAACGCCTCCAGCTCGACGAACGAGCCCTCGTCCAGCAGCACGTCGAGGCGCTCGCGGACGGTCAGCTTGCCCTTCTTGTGCTGCAGCTGCGTGGCCCGGTCGCCGGGGCCGTCGAGCACCGCGGCGCGCAGCCTGCGCATCTCCTCGACGCGTTCGCGGTGCGTGACCTGCGGCAGGATCTTCAGTTCGGATTCGCCCTCGAGGATGGTCATGGTCAGAGCCCCAGCGCCGCAGCTGCGTCACCCGGGGTGGGGTGCTCGGGGGTGAAGACGCCGATCTGGCGCAGCAGGCTGAGCTCGTCGCGGGCGCCCCAGTGCTCCACCGCCTTGCCGTTCTCGACGCGGTAGAAGTGCAGGTGCTGCACCTCGACGCGCTTGCCGGTGGGTGCCACGCCGAGGAAGTCGCCGGTGTGGATGCCGCTGAAGGTCACCCGCACGACGAACTTGTCCTCCACGAAGAACAGGTCGTCCGGGCGCCAGGTGGCGTCGGAGAACGCCCCGTGCATGTAGCGGGCCGTGGCCAGGTAGCCCTCGGGGCCGCCGCCGATGCCCGGCGACGACTCGTGGTCGACGAACTCGGACGCGAGGTAGCGGTGCGCCAGCTCCTCGTCGAGGGTGCCGAACGCGCGGCCGACACCGATCGCGACCTGCACGATCTCCGGCAGCGTCGCGAGCTGCTCCGGGGTGAGGTCCGGGACGGACTGGGTCTCGGTCATGGCTGGTGGTCCCTTCGGGGTTCTACAGTCCGGTGCCGCCGCCACCGGTGACCGGCAGCGTCGCGGCGGTGATGTACGCGGCGTCCTGGCTCGCCAGGAACTGGACGGCGGCGGCCACCTCGTCGGCGGTGCCGGACCGGTTGATGGCGGTCCGGCCGATCAGCGCGTCGCGGCGCTTGTCGGTCACCGCGGCGGCCATGTCGGTGTCGATCAGGCCGGGGGCGACCACGTTGGCGGTGATGTTGCGCCGGCCCATCTCGAAGGCGACCGAGCGGGAGAAGCCGATCAGCGCCGCCTTCGACGCGGCGTAGTTCGTCTGCCCCGGCGCGCCCATCAGGGCGGTCACCGAGGAGACGTAGATCAGGCGCCCCCAGCGGCCGAGCGTCATGTCCGGGAGGACGGCCTGCGTCATCCGCACCGCGCCCTTGAGGTTGGTGTCCATCACGGCGTCGAAGTCGTGCTCGGTCATCTTCAGGAACAGCTGGTCACGGGTCGTGCCGGCGTTCGAGACGAGCACCTGGACCGGGCCCTGCTGGATCTTCACGGTCTCCACGGCGCGGAGCACCGCCTCGCTGTCGGTCACGTCGCACTTCACGCCGAACAGCTCGGCCGGCGGCTCGCCGCTGCGGTAGGTGATCGCGACCTTGTCGCCGGCCGCGGCGAACCGCTGGGCGATGGCCAGCCCGATCCCCCGGTTGCCCCCGGTCACCAGCACCGACCGACTCATGACGCCACCGCCACACCCAGGAGGGCGTCCAGCTCGGCCACGGCCTGCTCCGTGTCTGTGAAGTGGACGGCCTGCCAGCCCGCCGCGATCGCGCCGGCGCAGTTGACCTCGAGGTCGTCGACCAGCACGCACTCGCCGGGCTCGACGCCGGCCCGGCCGGCGGCCAGCTCGAAGATCGCGGCCTCCGGCTTGCGGCAACCCACCTCGAAGGAGAGCACCAGGTCGTCGAACATCTCGCGGACGGGGACGAGCTTGCGCCAGTACGGGTCCCACGCCGGGACCATGTTCGACAGCATCCCGACGAACACGTCGTCGCGCTTCGCCGCGAGCAGGCGGTCGACCCAGAGCTGGTTCGTCTCGCGCTCGTCGAACCAGATCGGCCCGAGCGACTCCAGGTGCACGGAGTAGCCGTGCTCGGCCTCGAGGATGGTGCCGATCCGCGCCAGCCACTCGCGCTCGGAGACGAGCGGCGTGTCCAGCGGCTCCATGAAGTCCTTCGTGCCGTAGCTCGCGGACACCCGGATCACCGTGTCGAGCAGGATGTCGGGCCGCACGCCGAGCTGCGCGCAGAACGCGCCCCAGGTGTGGCTCATCGCCGGGGTGACGACGCCGCCGAAGTCGGTCCAGACAGCGCGGACTGGCTGCTCACTCATGTGCTTGTCTCCACGTGGTCGGAGGGGATCAGCGTCACGACGATCTCCGCGACGGTCGCGCCGTTCTGGGTGAAGGCGGTGGCCAGTTCGGTGGGGCCGGTCAGCGCGCCGGGCGCGGCGAGCTTGGTGCGCACCTCGACCGGTGCGTCGAGCTCGGCGAAGGCCAGGAACCGCGCGTTGATGCCGACGACGTGGCTGCGCGACGCCTGCGATCCGGTGCCGCCGTCGGACGCCAGGAAGCTGATCTGGCGGGCCGCCTCGGTCAGGACCATGGCCGGCAGATGGTCGTAGGGGTGCTCGAACAGGCCGCGGTTCGCCGGGTGCGGGCGCACGTGGGCGGTGACCGTCTCCGGCCCGACCTGGACGGCCGACAGCACGACGTTGCGCGGGTGCGCCCGCCCGACCAGCGCCGGCGCGACGACCGAGCGGGCGTCCGGCGCCGGCATGTCGGCCGTCGACGGGGCCGCCGTGCCGCGCTGGGCCCGGCGCATCGCGGCGTACTGGCTCCCGCGCAGCATCACGACGTCCATGGCGTGGAACCCGACGCGCGGGCCGTCGGCGGACCCGAGGCGCAGGGTGTGCTCGACCCGGCCCTTGCGCGTGCGGCCGCCCCGGACGGACGTGGGGATGTAGGCGGTCTCCAGCACGAGCTCGTGCGGCCGGGCGCCGACGACCAGCGCCGCCGGGTCCGTCAGCTCGATCTCGTAGGAGTCGACCAGCATCGACTCCCCGCCGGGGATGTCGGCGACGGCGTGCGCGCCGCAGATGGCCGCCTGCCGGCAGGCCTCCAGCACCAGCAGGGGATCGACGATCTCGATGTCCTGGGCGTGGTCGCTGTAGTAGGAGTGCGACAGCGGGAGCTGCACGCCGACCAGGCAGCTGCGGTCGGTGCAGGGCTGGACGTCGGTGACGAACACCTCGGAGACGGCGGCGCGGTGCGCCGTGCCGCGGTCGACGGTCCGCCGGAACGAGAGCGGCTCGATGACTGATGCGGGTTCCGCGATTTCTGCGATCTGCGTCGTAGCTGGGGTCATCTGCGCCAATTCCCTCTGATTTCGGTCGGCCCGTCGGCATCAACAACAACATTCGGGCCCCGAGGGGTCAATGCGCCCAAGGTGGTAGGCGCGCCCACATTCGAGGGTGGATCAAGATGGCATCAAAGATGCGCGATACAGCCCTGCAACAATGCGGGAACCGCAGGGGAAATCGGTCAGACGGCCAGCGGCCGCAGGGCGCGGCTCGCGCCGAAGGCCAGGCCGGGCTCCTGGTGCTCCCGGCCGGCCAGCACGTCGCCCTGCAGGCGCTGCAGCTCCGGGGAGGGCTCGACGCCGAGCTCCGCGTTGAGCACGCGCCGCAGCGAGGTGAACACCCGCAGCGCGTCGCCGCGCCGGCCGCACCGCTGCAGCGCGATCATCAGCCGGGCGTGGAACCACTCGTCGAGCTGGTGGGTCACGGCGAGATCGCGCAGCTCCGCCACCAGCTCGTGGTGCCGTCCCAGCGCCAGGTCGGCCTCGATGCGCAACTGATGGACGCCGGTGCGCTGCTCGTTCAGCCGCGCGACGTGGGCGGACAACAGCCGGCCGTGATCGATGTTCGTGAGGCAGCGCCCTCGCCACAGCGCGAGCGCGCGGCCGAGCACCTCGGCAGCCTCCGCGGCGCACCCGTCGCGCCACAGGGCGCGGCCCTCGTCGGCGCACTGCTGGAACCGGTGCAGGTCGAGCTGGTCCGGCTCGATCTGCAGCCGGTACCCGGCGTGCTCGGTGACCAGCAGTTCCTTCCCGGCCACCCCGGCCTCCTCGCCCTCCAGGATCCGCCGCAGGTGGTAGAGGTGGGTGCGCACGGTGTTGACAGCGGTGCGCGGCGGGTCGCCTCCCCACAGTTCCTCCACCAACGCGTCGACCTCGACAGTGCGGTTGGCCTGCAGCGCGAGAAGGGCGAGCACCTGCCGCACCTTCGGCCCGCGCGGGACCCCGTCACCTCGTGGCGTGCGCAGTTCGAGCGGACCCAACACCTTGAAGTACACGTGGTTCTCCCCGCAGGCGACGAAATGGTGGACGGATCAGCCGGAAATGTGCACGGATCGGATGTCGTCGACGATTCCGGCGACGAGCGGGGCCGGATCGGCGAGGAAGTAGAAATGGTCACCGGGAAAGGCGTGCACACCCAGGAACTCGGTGGTGTGCCGGCCCCAGGTCGCGACGTCCGCCGCCATGGCGACCGGGTCGCGGTCGCCGCAGAACGCCGACAGCGGCCGGTCGAGCACCGCAGGCGGCCGTTCGGGGCGCCAGTTCTCGGCGGCCTCGAGATCGGCCCGCACCATGGGCTGCACGCGCTGCCACAGCAGGTCGTCCCGCAGGACCCGGTCCGGCAGGCCACCGAGGTCGCCCAACGCCGTGCGCAGCTCGTTCGGCGGCAGCCGGTGCAGCGGTGGCCGGGTGCGGGTGATCGAGGTGAAGGGCCCGGGGTGGCCGGAGACGCCGACCCACTCCGGGCCGGCGATCCCGCGGTCCGCCGCCTCCAGCGAGGCGGCGAAGGACACCAGCCCGCCCATGCTGTGCCCGAAGAGCGCGTACGCCTCCCGCGGGCCCAGCGTGCCCAGGTGCTCGGTCAGCGTGCTGCCGAGCACCCGCAGGTCGCGCACGACGACCTGGCTGGCCGCCTTCGGCCGGCCCGGCGCCACCACGAGCCGGATGTCCCAGTCGGCCGGCAGCATCGGCAGCCAGGACCGGAACACGCTGTGCGAACCGCCGGCGTGGTGCAGGAGGTACAGGCGCAGCGCCGGCTCGGCGACGGGACGCGGGCGCAGTATCGAGAGGATCGATGGACTCGAGGCCGCGCGGATCGCATCCGTCGCCATGGCACGTCCTTTCAGAAGGTGCCGGCCCGCCCGGGGGTGTGGGCGGGCCGGCGAGCTGGTCTGATCACGCCGAGGCCGTGGCGATCCCAGAATCGGCGGAGGCCTCGGTGACGACCGCTGCGGGCTTGCGGATGAACAGGGCGATCACGCCGCCGATCAGGCAGACCACCGCGCCCAGCCACAGCGCGGGCTGGAAGCCGGCGATGAACGCGTCGGCCGAGTCCGCGGCACGGGCCGGGTCGCCGCCGCCGTGCACCGCGAAGGCGAAGGTGAAGATCGCGGTGAGCACGGCCACGCCGAGCGCGCCGCCGAATTCGCGCACCGTGTTGTTCACGCCGGAGGCCTTGTTGTGGTCGGTGTCGTCCACGGCGCCGATGAACGATGCCGGGTTCGAGCCGAACACGAGCCCCATGCCGATGCCGGCGAGGATCATCGTCGGCAGGATCTGCAGGTAGGTCACGTCCGGCGTGGCGATGACGGCGATCCAGGCCAGCGCGACCGCCTGGAAGAACATGCCGACGGCCTGCAGGATGCCGGGGCCGAACCGGCCCACGAGCGCACTGGTGATCGGCACGACGATCATCGGCGCGGCGGTCCACGGGAGGGTGCGGACGCCGGCCTCCAGCGGGGTGAAGCCCATCGGTCCCTGCAGGAACTGGGCGATGAAGAAGATCGAGCCGAAGATACCGAAGTAGAGCGCGAACGCGACGCCGTTGCTCAGCCAGAAGTCCCGGATGCGGTACATCCGCACCGGGATCAGCGGCTGAGCGGCGCGGCGCTCGTTGATCGCGAAGCCGGCGGCCAGCACGGCGGCGGCGAGCAGGCTGAGCACGGGCGCCGGCTGGTTCCAGCCGTGGTCGGCCGCCTGGACGATGCCCCAGACCGCGACCACGACGGCGGTGACGATCAGGACGAGGCTGCGCACGTTGAGGTCGCGGTCGGTGCCGCGGCTGTCCGGCAGCACCCACAGCACCAGCGGGATCGCGATCAGACCGAAGGGCACGTTCAGCCAGAAGATCCAGCTCCAGTGCAGGCCTTCGGTGACCAGACCGCCGGCCAGCGGGCCGACGGCGATGCCGATGCCGTTGACAGCGCCCCACACGCCGACCGCCATGTTGCGCTGCTCGCGGCGCACCGCGGCCACGGCCAGCGTCAGCGACGTCGGCAGGATGAGCCCGGCGCCGGTGCCCTGCAGGGCCCTGGCGAAGATCAGCCAGTCCGGTGTGCCGGCCAGTGCGCAGGCCACCGAAGCGATGGTGAAGAGCGTGATGCCGGCGAGGAAGACCCGTCGGCGGCCGATGCGGTCACCGAGCACGGCACCGGCCAGCAGCGCACCGGAGAAGGGCAGCGTGTATCCGTTGACCACCCACTGCAGCTCGGCCTGCGTGGTGTGGAACTCGTGGGCGATCGTGCTCAGGGCAGTGGTGACCACGAGGTTGTCGAGGGCTCCCATGAACATGGGTAGCGAGGCGGCCAGGAGCGCCCAGAACGCACTGCGGCCCGTGGATGTCATGTCGTCGTGTCTCCCAGTGGCGTCGGAGCTGCGTGAGACCTGCGGATGCCGCGTCAGCGCGACTCATAGGATCTTCGAGTATCGATAGTAGCGATATCAGTACTGGATGGCTAGTGGTGCTATCCGGTTGCCATTGCGCCTTAGGACGCAGAACGGCTCCCATGCCCGCAAGCTGCGGGCATGGGAGCCGGGTCGTGCTGGTGCGTCAGCCCTCGATGAGGCGCTGGGACGTGTCCTTCTGGGCGATGCGGCGCAACGCGGCCATCGCCGCGTCGCCGAGGACGGTGCCGAGCACGACGCCCTCCACCTTGCTGTCGGTCGTGGGGAGCGCGGCGATGACGTCGAGCTCCGCCGCGGCCAGCCGGGCCGCGGCCTCGGCGTAGGAGTCGAGCAGCGTGAGCAGCTCGTTCTGCCCGAGTGCCCGGTAGGCGGCCACGACCTGGGCCAGACCCGCCGCGCTCTGGTCCTGCTCCCGCGACAACGACTCGTCGTGCCAGCCGTGTCGCTTCAGCAGCTCGTCGACCTCGTGCTCGGCGAACTGCCGGTCCTCCGTGGAGCTGCTCTCGGCGCCGCGCCGCTCGACGGTGCGGCCGAGCGCGGCCTGGGCCAGGCCGAACATCTCGTTGACGTCGGCCCCCGGCGTGTCGACCACCGCGAGGACCTCGCGAGCGCCGGCGACGGACATCCCGCCCACCTCCAGCATCGCGCGGATGAGGCGCAGCCGCCGGACATGGGCGTCGGAGTAGGCCACCTGGTTCGGGCTCGTGCGCTCGCCGGCCGGCAGCATGCCCTCCCGCGTGTAGTACTTGATCGCGGACACGGGCACGCCGCTTCGCCTGGCCAGCTCACCGACACGCATCAGTGCAGGGTATCCACCTCAGCCGCGCGCCAGCAGCAAGCAGCTCATGTTGCCGTCGGCACCGACGGAGGGCACCAGCGCGTGCGTCTCCTCCGGGTGCGCGCCGCCGGACCAGCGCGCCAGCACCGCCGCGGCCTGCATCGCGCCGGCCGCGCTGAACGTGTCGCCGACGACGTCCGAGACGCGGATCGAGGCCGGGACGCAGCCGGCGAGGGCCCGTTCCACGCCGTCCCGCTCGGTCTTGCGCACCCCGAGCTGGCTGCCGGCTCCCCACGACACGACCCCGATCTCGCGGGGATCCGTGCCGGTGCGGGCCAGCGCGCGGGAGATCAGCGTGGCCAGTCGCGCGGCCGGGGAGACCGCACCGCCGCGGGCGGCGAAGCCGACCTCGCTGGCGAGCAGCCGCGCCAGCACCGGCGCCGATCCGATACCACTTGGGCCCACCTCTCCCGACTCGACGACCAGGACGGCCGCACCCTCGCCGAGCACCGCACCGGGAGCCAACGAGCCGGAGCGCGCCCAGCCCCACGCCAGCTGGGGGCAGAGCTCCTCCACCCCGCCGACGAGCATGCTGGCGGCCTGCCCGCGGCGCAGCGCGTTGTGCCCGTAGCGCAGCGCCGCCGCGCTGGACGCGTGGCCACCGGCCAGCGTCGCGTTGACCGCCTTGTACCCGTACCAGACGGCGAGCTGGCCGGCGCAGGAGTTCATCACCGAGTTCGGGAAGCGCGACGGGACGTAGGCGCGGCCGGGCGTGAAGGCCGCATCGGCCAGCTCCTGCACGCTGCGGACGCTGCCGGTGCTGGTACCCAGCGCCACGCCGGTGGACAGCGGCCGCTCCCCGTCCGCCCCCTTGGCCCGGCCCGCCGACTCCAGCGCGAGGTGGGTGGCGATCAGGCCGAGGCCCACCATCCGGTCGAGCCGGCGGGTGCCCTTCTTGCCGACGAAGTCGCCGGGGTGCAGCGTCGGCGCCACCGTGCGGACCGGCAGCGGCGGGAACCGTCCGACGTCGCCGGCGATCAGCTCCGCGTTGCCGGGCGTGCCGGCCCGCAGGGCCGTGGCCAGCGCGTCGAGGCCGGCACCGGCCGGCGACACCACCCCACAGCCGGTGATCGCGGCGCTCACGTGAGCCTCCCCAGGATCACGACGGCGTTGTTGCCACCGAAGGCCAGCCCGTGGTTCTCCGCGATGTCGACGGTCGCCGGCCGGGCGGTGCCGGGCACGAAGTCGACGCCCGCTCCGAACTCCGGATCGACGGTGCGCAGGTTCGCGGTGGGCGGCAGGAACCCCTCCTCGATGGCCTTGCAGCAGATCACCGAGCCGAGCCCGCTCGAGGCGCCCATCGTGTGCCCGAGCATGGACTTGATGGAGCTGATCGGCGGCAGGCCGTCGCCGAACACCTCGCGGGCCCCCGCCACCTCGGCCACGTCGTTGGCCGGGGTACCGGTGCCGTGCGCGCAGATGTAGTCGATCTCGTCGGGCTTCACCCCGGCCGCATCGTGCGCCGCGCGGATGCAGCGGGCGATGGACCCGGCGTCCGGGTTCGTCATGTGCTCGCCGTCGCAGCTCAGGCCGTACCCGAGCACCTCGGCGTAGATCCGGGCACCCCGCGCGACGGCGTGCTCCAGCGGCTCCAGCAGCAGGCTCACGCCGCCCTCGGCGGTGACCATTCCGCTGCGTTCGGCGTCGAAGGCGCGCAGCTCGTCGGCGACGATGCCGAGCCCGCTGAACCCGTGGTGGGTGGTGCGGCTGACGGCGTCGGCGCCGCCGGCCAGGAAGAAGTCGGTCTCGCCCGTGCGGACCATGTCGTAGCCGTAGCCGAGCGCGTAGTTGCTGGCCGAGCAGGCCGTGCCGAACGTGATGGCCTCGCCGGCGAGGTCGAGCTCGCGGTTGACCGCGACGGCCAGCATGCTCGCCGGCGCGGCCCGCACCTGCTCGGTGGCCAGCGCGGCTCCACCGGCGCCGAGCCAGCTCTCGCCCAGATCGGCCAGGAGGCTGGGCTCGCCGCTGGCGGTGCCGACCGCGGAACCGGTCACACCGGCGGAGAGCAGGGCCGGGTCGATCCCGGCGTCCTGCACGGCCAGCCGGGCCGCCGCCGCCGCGAACTGGGCGCTGCGGCCCCAGTCGGCCGCCGTCAGCGTCTCGAGGATCTCGTCCGGCACGAAGTCCTTGACCTCGCCGGCGTTGCGCCGCTCGTAGCTGCTGGCGTCGAAGCTGCTGATCGGCGAGACGCCGCTGCGGCCGGCCCGGATCGATGCCGTGAACGGCTCGACACCGATGCCGATGCTGCTCACGACGCCGAGCCCCGTCACGACGACGCGCCGGAAGCCCTCCTCAGACATGCGTCGGCTGCCCGCTGAACTCGTCGACCACCGCGAGCACCTGCGCGTAGGTGAGCATCTCGCCGACGCGCTCGGCGGGCACGATGATCTGCAGCTCGTTCTCGAAACGGGCCGTGATGGCCAGCAGGGAGAGGGAGTCGGCGCCGTACTCCTCCTCGAAGGACGCGTCGTCGCGGAGCTCCTCCGGCTCGATCTCCAGCTCCTCCACGACGATGGAGCGGACGGCCTCGTGCAGCGTGTCGACCTCGGTTGCGGCGTCCAGAGACATTGCGTACTCCTCGTAGGCGAAGTAGGGGTAGAAAAGCTCTCCTGCCGGGCGTCAACGTAGGACGGACGCGCATTCCTGAGCAATGATTCGAGTCCGATGAACCATGTCCTGCGCCTAAAGTTGTAGGCCACATCCTCCCTGGTGAGAGTTGTATCAGGCTTTGATCTGCCTTTTATCGGAGTGGTGCAAGAATCCAACTCACACAAGCTGACGAGGGAGTGCCATGGCTCGCACCGCGGTTATCGGCGCCGTCGGTCATCATCTTCCGGAGCGTCGGGAGACCAATGACGAATTGGCGCAGCGGATGGACACCAGCGACGAGTGGGTCCGCACGCGCACCGGGATCGCCGCCCGGGCCAGGGCGGGCGCCGACGAGGCCACGTCCGACCTCGGCATCAAGGCGGCGCAGCACGCGCTGGAGCACTACCGCGGGCCGACGGTCGACACGGTGATCGTGGCGACCACCACGCCGGACATGAAGTGCCCCGCCACGGCGCCGGTGGTGGCGACGGGGGTCGGGCTCACCGGCGTCGCGTCGTTCGACATCAACTCGGCCTGCACGGGCTACCTGGCCGGCCTGTCGACCGCGGCCGGCCTGATCGCCACCGGCAACTCGGAGGCGGTGCTGCTGGTCGGCGCCGAGAAGTACTCCACGATCATCTACGAGCACGACCGCGGCACCGCCCCGATCTTCGGCGACGGCGCAGCGGCGATGGTGCTGCGGGCCGGCGACCCCGGGGAACCCGGCGCGATCGGTCGGGTGCACCTCGGGTCCGACGGCACGCTGTGGGACCTGGCCTACGTGGAGGCGGGCGGCGCCCAGCACCCGCGCCGGCCCGACGAGGACCCACACGCCCCGTACCTGCGGATGAACGGCCGGGCCACGTACCGGCACGCCGTCGCCGCGATGGTCGGGACGTGCCGGGTGGCGCTGCGGGAGCAGGGCATGACCACCGACGACGTCGATCTGCTCGTCGCGCACCAGGCGAACTACCGCATCCTCAAGGAGGTCGCCAAGGAGCTCGGCATCCCGGTCGAGCGGTCGGTCGTGGACCTCACCGACATCGGCAACACCGCCGCGGCGTCGATCCCGATGGCACTGAGCCGCGCGCAGCAGGGCGGCGTGCTCGCCGGCAAGGAGACGTTGCTGCTCACCGCCTTCGGGGCGGGCGCCAGCTGGGGCGCGACCGTACTGACCTGGCCCGAACTGACCACGAGCAATGGAGGCGAACACCGATGACGCTCAGCACCGACGACATCTTCGAGGACCTGCGGGCGATCTCGGACCAGCTCGACATCGACCTGGAGGACGTGCAGGTCGGGCCGGGTGTGTCGCTCGAGGACGACCTGGGGATGGATTCGCTCGCCCAGATGGACTTCCTGGTGTTCCTGGAGCGCAAGTACGTCGTCTCGATCCCGAACGACCAGCTCGACGACATGGTCACGGTCGGCGAGGTCGCGCTCACCGTGAACCGGCTGGTGCTCGCCAAGGCGAGCCCGGAGGGCGCCGTCGCATGAGTGTCACGACGGAGCGTCCACCGGCCGCTGTGAGCGAGCGCTTCCGGACGTTCACCGACGAGGTGCTGGCGGCCGCGCCGCTGCCCGGGCCGGAGACCGTCTACGACGACCGGCACCCGCTCTGGGCGGAGTTCCGCGCCGCGGGGCTGCCGAACTGGTGGGTGCCCGCCCGGTTCGGTGGCGCGGGGATGTCGCTGCTCGACTCGGTCGAGCTGGTGGCCGGGCTGGCCTACCACGACCCCGGGTTCGCGTTCACCTCGTTCCTGCCGGTGCTCGGCTCCCGGATGCTGGAGCTCTACGGAGATCCCGCACTGGCCGGCGAGCACCTGAGCGCGATGGCCGCCGCCGGCTCGTTCACCGCGGCGCTCGGCAGCGAAGCCGTGGCCGGCAGCGAGCTCACCAGGACCGCCACCACGTTCCGGCGGGAGGCGGGCGCGCTCGTCCTCACCGGGGAGAAGGCGTTCTCCACCAACCTCGCCAGCGCACCGTTCGTGCTGGTGCTGGCCCGCAACGAGCAGGACGAGCGCGACTTCTCGGTCGTGCTCGTGGAGGCCGGGACCCCGGGTTACGAGGTCGGCCACCGCTGGCAGATGTCGGGCCTGCAGGGCACCGGCACCTACGCCGCCCGCTTCACCGACTGCGCCGTGCCGGAGCGGAACGAGCTGCGCGGCAACGGCATCCGGGTGCTGGAGGTGGGCCTCAACGCCAGCCGCATCCTGATGGCGTCGATCTCCATCGGCATCGCCCGGCGGGTCCGCGACCTGAGCATGGACTACGCCGCCACCAAGACCCTCGACGGCCGTCCGCTGCAGCACAACGCCGTGTTCCAGGGCCGCATGGGCCAGCTGGAGATGGAGATCGAGGTCCTGAAGAGCGTCTGCCTTCGCGCCGCCGCCGACTACGACGCCGTCTACGCCGACGTGGAAGACCGGGCCGCCGCGCTGTACCGCCACGGCGTGGTCAAGTCCGCGATCGCGGCCAAGATGCACTGCGGCCAGGCGGGCTGGCGGATCGTCAGCCAGGCGTCGGAGGGATTCGGCGGCCTCGGGTACACCGAGCACCACCCGATCCAGCGCCTCATGCGCGACATGCGGCACATCTCGATCGTCGAGTGCGGCGACGACGTGCTGCGCGGGCTCACCTACGCGCGGTTCGTCAAGCGCCCGTCCCAGCGCGGCTGACGCGCTTCCTTCCACGACAGGAGTCGGAGATGACCGGGATCATCGGCGTGCTCGGTGCCAGCGGTGGAACCGGCGGCGTCATCGCGCGGCAGCTGCTCGACGCCGACCGCCACGTGCGGGCGGCCGTCCGCTCGGCCGATGCAGCGCGGCGGCTGGAGGCAGCCGGCGCGGAGGTCGTGCGCCTGGACCTCACCTCGTCCTCGAACGCCGAGCTGGTGGCGGCCTTCACCGGCTTGGACGCGATCATCAACGCCGCGGCCGCCAGCTCCGTGACGGGCATCGGCGCCCGCCGGGTAGATCGAGACGGGGTGGGCCGCGCCGTCGCGGCGGCCGAGCAGGCCGGCGTGCCCCGCTGGATCCAGCTCTCGATGATGGGCGCCGACAACCCCAAGGTCGTGCCGCTGTTCCTCCGGCGCGTCGCCTCGATCAAAGGCCAGGCCGACGCGAACGTGACCCGGTCCGGGCTGCGCTGGACGGTGATCCGGCCACCGTGGCTCACCGACGGCACCCCGTCCGGGCGGATCGCACTGGCCCGCAACCTCACCGGCGGCTCCATCACCCGCGGCGACGTGGCGGGCGTCGCGATCGCCTGCCTGGACGAGCCCGCCACCGAGCGGCAGGTCTTCGACGTCGCGTCCGGCACCACGCCGGTGCACGCGGCGCTGGCCGCCGCCGCACAGCTCACCTGAAACCACTCCCGAAGGGACACGACACATGACCGCCCCGATCGTCTTCATCCACGGCTACCCGGACACCCACCTCCTCTGGGACCCGATCCGCTCGCACCTGCAGGGCTACGACACCGTCGCCCTCGACTTCCCGGGCTACGGCGGCGCTCCCCGGCCGGAGGGCTACACCGGCACGCGCTGGGAGATGGCCGAGTGGCTGACGGCGCAGCTGCGCACGTTCGACGAGCCGGTGCACCTCGTGGCGCACGACGTCGGCGGCATGATCGCCCACAGCGTGCTGATCGACGACCCGGAGCTGCTGAAGAGCTGGACGATCACGTCCACCTGCGACCCCGAGTGGACCTGGCACGCGGACGCCCGCGTCTGGCAGACCACCCGGCTCGGCGAGGAGGCCCGCGACCAGTACCTCGCCTACCCGCACGAGCACAAGATCATCGGCCTCGGCATGGCCGGTGTGCCCGAGTTCCACGCACCGGTGACCGCCGAGCACTACGACAAGGAGATGTTCGACTGCGGCCTCGCCTTCTACCGCTCGTCGGTGTCGATCGCCGACTGGTGGCCGGCCGAGGACGCGGAGCTGCCGCCCGGCCTCGTGATCTGGGGCAACCACGACCGCTACCAGGGCCCCGGCGTCGGCGTGAAGCTGGCCGCCCGCACCGGCTCCCGCTTCGTCGCGCTGAACTCGGACCACTGGTGGCCGCTGGAGCAGCCAGAAGAGGGTGCCGCCGAGCTCGTCCGGCACTGGACAGAGGTCGAAAAGGCCTGAACCCGTCTTCGCCGGGAGGTGCTGCTGATCAGGCGCACCTTCCGGTTCGATCCCGCCACACCGAGGAGTCCGATCATGACCGTCATCGACGAGGTGCCCCGCACCGTCTTCAGCCCCCGCACCCACCGCCGCCACGAGATCGTCACCACCGGCGGCATGCACGGCGTGCTGCGCGTCGGCTCCGCGCTCGCCGGGTGCGGCTTCGCGGTGCGCGACTTCGCGGCCGACGTCCGCGAGGGCGTCCCCTACAGCTCCGTCACCTGCATCGTCTCGCTCACCGGCGGTGAGCTCGACACCTTCGCGCGGCGCATGGCGGCCGAGCCGAGCGTCGTCGCCGTCACGCCCTGCTAGTCAGCTCCGCAGGTAGGCCAGCACGGCGGCGACCCGACGGTCGGCGGTGTCGTCGGCGGCCAGGCCGAGCTTGGCGAAGATGTTGCCGATGTGCTTGTGCACGGCACCGTCGGTCACCACGAGCTGCCGGGCGATCGTGGTGTTCGAGTGGCCCTCGGCCATGCGGGCGAGCACGTCGCGCTCGCGCGGGGTGAGGGCGTGCAACGGGTCGTCGGCGCGGCGGCGCACGATGAGCTGCGCGACGACCTCCGGGTCCAGCGCCGTGCCTCCCGCGGCCACCCGCTGGAGCGCGTCGAGGAAGTCGGTGACGCGCCCGACGCGCTCCTTCAGCAGGTACCCGATCCCGCCACCGGTCGCGCCGCCGGCGAGCAGCTCGCTCGCGTAGCTCTCCTCGACGTGCGCCGAGAGCACGAGCACGCCCAGGCCGGGGTGGCGGCGCCGGGCGTCGACGGCCGCCCGCAGGCCCTCGTCGCGGAACGTCGGCGGCATCCGCACGTCGACGACGGCGACGTCGGGCGGATCGGCGTCGATCGCGTCGAGCAGGTCGACCGGGTTGTCGACGGCCGCGATGACGTCGAGCCCCTCGGCACGCAGCAGCAGGGTGAGCCCTTCGCGCAGCAGCGCGTCGTCCTCGGCGATGACGATGCGCACGCCCTCATCCTCGCGTGGGCAGCGCGATGCGGAGCACGGTGGGGCCTCCGGGCGGGCTGACCAGCTCGGTCGTGCCGTCGAAGGCGGCGACGCGGCGCCGGATCCCGGTCAACCCGGTGCCCGTCCCCAGCACCTCCGCGGCCTCGGCTCCGCCGCTGCCGTCGTCGCGCACCTCGACGTGCAGGACGGCGTCCGCGGTGCGCAGCCGCACGACGACGTGCTCGGCGCCGCTGTGCTTGGCGGCGTTGGAGAGCGCCTCGGCGACGGCGAAGTACGCCGCTGCCTCGACGGCGGCCGGCGCGCGGTCGAGCGGCTCGTCCTCCAGCCGGCCCGGGATCGGGCAGCGGGCGACCAGCGTGGCCACCGCGCCGGCGAGACCGCGGTCGGCGAGCACCGGCGGGTAGATGTGCCGCACCACCTCACGCAGCCCCGCCAGCGCGTCGCCGGCGGCGTCCTGCGCGGTGCGCACGAGCGGGAGCGCGGCGCCCGGGTCCCGCTGCAGCGCCCGCTCGACCATGCCCAGGTGCATCACGACGGCGACGAGCCGGTTCTGGGTGCCGTCGTGCAGGTCGCGCTCGATCCGGCGCAGTTCCGTGCCGTGCGCCTCCAGCGCCGCGGCCCGGGTGGCGGTGACCTCGGCGAGCCGCTCGACGAGCGACGGCTCCGGCGGGGCGAGCCGCCGCGCGCTGCTGCGCGCGTACCGGCGCCCGAGCGGTGGCACCACCACGATCCCCACCGCGGCGTAGCCGAGACCGGTCAGCACCGCGAGCCATGCCGTCGGCAGCGAGTCCACCGGCACGTCCAGCGAGGTGGTGGCGCCCGGGATGACCGGCCAGAGGATCGCGACGACGAGGTTCTGCAGCAGCCCCGCCGGCGCGCCGACCGCGACCGAGCCGGCGAGCGTGCCGAGACCGGCGTGCACGGCGACCGCGCGCAGATCACGACGGAAGGCCGGACTCGCGAGCACCGCGACGGATCCGCCGTCGGGCGTCGGCGGCAGCTGCGGCACCGGCGTGCCGAGCAGCCGTCCGGCCCGGGCCCGTTCCACGGCCGCCAACCGCTGGATCCAGCCGATCGCGGTGGGCGCCAGCCCCAGGAGCGCACCGGCGAACAGCAGCACCACGACCACGATCGACACGATGCCGGTGGCGGTACCGACCACGAGGTAGCGCATCGGCGGCCACCAGCGATGTCGCAGCACGTCGGCCAGTCTCCCGCCCACGCCTTGCGCCGCGCAGTAGAGCCTGCTCCACCATCGATCCGCCCGCTGTCCGGATGGGTCCGACGAGGCCGCGTTCGTAGCGTCGCTCCCATGACCAGAGCCGCATGGCGGACGCGCATAGCGCAGCGACCGCTGACCACGTTCTTCCTGCTCGCCTACGGTGTGAGCTGGCTCGGCTGGGCTCCGTACGTCCTGTCCGCCGACGGGTTCGGCGTGCTGCCGTTCCGGTTCCCGCAGCTGCTGGGCGACACCCAGCTGCTCGGGATCATGCCGGGCGCCTACCTCGGGCCGCTGGCCGCAGCGTTCGTCGTCACGGCCGTCACCGAGGGTCGCGACGGGCTGCGCCGCTGGCGCGCCCGGCTGCTGTCCTTCCGGGTCGGCGCCCGCTGGTACGCGTTCGCCCTGCTGGCCGTGCCGGTCACGCTGGTGGCCGCCCAGCTCGTGCTCCCCGGCGGGCCGGCGGCGTTCGAGATTCCCGGCCTCGTGTTCCTGCCCAGCTACCTGCTGATGCTCGCGCTGCAGATCGTCACCAGCGGCCTGGCCGAGGAACCCGGATGGCGCGACTTCGCCCTGCACCGCCTCCAGCAGCGGCGGCATCCGCTCACGGCGACGCTGGTGCTCGGCATCGCCTGGGGCGGCTGGCACCTCCCGCTCTTCCTCACGGCCTGGGCCGCCGACGGGCCCGTGCTGGCGATGCTGGGCCGGTTCGCGCTGCTGACGATCGGGATCAGCGTGGTGATGACGTGGCTCTACAACCGCGCGGGCAACAGCCTGCCGATGATGATCATGTTCCACGCCACGGTCAACACCACGGCGACGGTCGCCATGGGTGCCTTCTACCCCACCCTCGCGGGGCCGTCGTGGGCGCCACTGCTGGGAGTGTGGGCGCTCGCGCTCGTACTGGTCGTCGCCACCCGCGGCCGGCTGGGCCTCCCGGCGCCCACGGGAGAAGGTTCCTTCAAGGAACCCCGACCTGTAGACTCCACTCATGCAACGCACTGACTTCGGCGCGATGGCGTGCTCCATCGCCCGCACCCTCGACGTGATCGGGGAGCCGTGGTCGCCGCTCGTCCTGCGGGACGTGTGGGTCGGGTTCAGCCGGTTCGACCAGATCCAGGCCGATCTCGGGATCTCCCGCAAGGTGCTCACCGAGCGGCTCGACCACCTCGTCCACCACGGCGTCGTGGAGCGCCGCCCCTACGACAACCGGCCGCGCTACGAGTACGTGCTGACGCAGAAGGGCACCGAGCTCGTCGACCTGCTGATGGTCATGGCCGGCTGGGGCGACCGCTGGCAGGCCGGCACCGCCGGGCCGCCCGTGCTCTACCGCCATCACGCGTGCGGGCAGGTCAGCAGCGTCGACCTGCACTGCGACCACTGCGGCGAGCCGATGCACGCCCTCGACGTCGACGTGCTGCCCGGACCCGGAGCGGCCGCCTGACTACCGGTTGAGCGCCTTGCTGAACCAGACCCGCCGGTAGCCGTCCTGCTCGGCGCGGCGGATCTCGACGTAGCCCTTGCGCGGGTAGTAGTCGAGGTTCTCCGCCATGGCCTCGTTGGTGTAGAGCTCGATCCGGCGGTGGCCGCGCCGGCCGGCCTCCTCCTCGGCCAGCGCGAGCAGGCGCGCACCGACGCCCTGCCCCTGGGCACGCGGATCCACCGCCACGTTCTCCAGCAGCAGGTGGTCGTCGGCGTCGAGCAGCACGACGAAGCCCACGACCCGCCCGTCGGTCTCGGCGACCCACGCCGTCCCGCTGTCGACCGCGGCCGCGTAGTCGGCCGTCATCGGTGCCGGCGGGCGCCCGATCCGGGCCGTGTAGTGCTGGTAGGCGTCGTGCGCGAGGCGGGCGAGCACCTCGACATCGTGAGGGGTCGCCGGGCGCGTCGTGATCGAGTGCACCTCGCCGGGCCCGGTCTCGGACATAGCCATCCTCCCGATCATGCCGCCAATCGCCGCGCCCACCTCGTCCACCTCATGGCAGGGTCATGATCGTGACCGTCCCCGACCTGAAGTCCGACCTGCACGACTACCTGCGCGCGGCGCGGGCCGCGCTGCTGTGGAAGCTCGACGGGATCTCCGAGTACGACGCCCGCCGGCCACTGGTGGCGACCGGCACCAACCTCCTGGGCCTGGTGAAGCACTGCGCCACCGTCGAGTGGGGCCACTTCGGCGCCGCCTTCGACCGGCCGTTCCGCACGACGCTGCCATGGGTGGGCGGGGACGCCGAACCCGACGCCGACATGTGGGCCGCCGCGGACGAGACGCGCGCCGGCCTCGTCGAGCTGTACCGCGAGCTCTGCGCGCACTCCGACACCGTCATCGACGAGGTCCCGCTCGACGCCGTCGGGGAGGTGCCGTGGTGGCCGCCGGAGATCCGCCGGGTCACGCTGCAGCACATCCTCGTGCACACCGTCGCCGAGGTGCAGCGGCACGCGGGCCACGCCGACATCGTCCGCGAGCTCGTCGACGGGTCGGCCGGCTACTCCCCCAGCGGCGCGTTGCTGCCGGACGGCGACCGCCAGTGGTGGGCGGAGCGGCGCGCCCGGCTGGAACAGGCTGCCCGCGCGGCCGACCCGGCATGATCGGCCCGCTGGTCGCTCAGCCCCGGATCCGCCGCGCCTCGGCCAGCTGCAGATCGCGGGCGCGTTCCAGGAAGTCGGCGATGACCTCCAGCTCCGCGTCGGCGTAGCGCTCCAGCAGTGCCTGCGCCGCCTCTCCCACCGGCCCGTAGAAGCGTTCCCCGAGACCGACACCCCCGGCTCCCACGGTGATCACGGCACGGCGGCGGTCGGCCGGGTCGGTGTCGCGGGCCAGCAGTTCACGGGCCACCAGCCGCTGCACGGCCTCCGTCGTGGCTGCCGGGCTCAGCCCGACGGCCGCCGCGAGCCGGCCGGCCGATGTCGGTCCGTGCTGGTAGATCACCCCGAGGATCCGCAGGTCCGTCCGGTTGACCCGGATCGCGTCGGCCACCGCCTGGTCGACGGCGTCGGCTGCGTCGCCGTACGCCGAAGCGGCGACGGCGGCACGCTCGACAGCAGATTGCTTCGGCACCCGAAGGACTGTACCGTCGCGAAATACTTCGGCTCCCGAAAGGATTTCGCATGGGCACCACGACGCTCCCGGGATGGCTCAAGCCGGTGAACCGGTTGCTGTCCGCGATGGGCCGGATCGGCCTGTCGCTCGGCGCGATCCACGTCCTGACCGTGCCGGGCCGCCGCTCCGGGCGCCCCCGCCCGACCCCGGTCGTGCCGCTGACCGTGGCGGGCCGGCGCTACGTCGTCGCCGGGCTGCCCGAGGGCGACTGGGCCCGCAACGTCCGGGCCGCCGGGCGCGGCGTCCTCAGCAAGGGCCGCCGGCGCCAGGCCGTGACCCTGCACGAGGTCGACGACCCGCAGGAGCGCCGCGCCGTCATGCGCGCCTTCCCCGTCGAGGTGCCCCACGGCGCGCAGTTCTTCGTGACGCTGGGACTGGTCGAGACACCCACGCCGGACGAGCTGGCGGCGGTCGCGGACCGGGTGGCGGTCTTCGAGGTGCGCGCCGGTCAGGGCCCGTCCTGCAAGTCGCCATGATCGCGTTCAGGTCACTGTTCTCGCCCTTTGCGGGACGGAAACAGTGATCTCGACGCGATCTTCGCCCAACTTGGATCTCCGAACGTAACGAAGCACTACGGCCTCAGTAGTTCAGACCCTCCTAGGTCCGATCAGCCGGGCGCACGAGGTAGGTGAAGCACTGCTCCACCGCGGACCGGACGTGCACCTCCCGGAGCCCGGGCACGGCGAGCAGCTCGTCGAGCGCAGGCCCGATGTCGACGCCGTCGGGGACCGTGCGGATCGCGTCGTAGTTCAGCGAGCCGTCGGCGTGGTAGCCGCGCAGCACGCGCGGCCCCGTGCGCACCTCCGACGGCAGCCCCGCCAGCTCGTCGTAGCCGGAGCAGGGTCCGGCGTGCACGAAGACCGGCCCCACCTCCCGCCACGGCGACTGCTCGCGCAGTGGAGCGTGCGCGATCAGCACCACGTCGTCGTCCGGGGAGGCCAGCCGGAGGCAGCAGCGCAGGGGCGCGCCGACCGCCGCGAACGGTGTCGGCACGTTGCCGGCAACGTCGTGGCCAGTGCTCCTGAGCTGCGCCAACTCGTCGGACGGGATGGCGTGGACGGTGAAAGTGGCGGCGGGGGCAGTCGTTGTCATGCCTCTACGATGGCCGGTCCGGTGACCGAACTCTGGCGGAAATCGGACGCCGGATGCGCGGCAATCGAGGTGCTCTCCACGAGGGCGCTCCCTAGCATCGTCGCGTGGTGGAGGTCCGCACGGCGGCCGGACGAGTGCGCGGCACCCTCGAGGCGGGCGTGGCGGTCTTCCGCGGCATCCCGTTCGCCGCGCCGCCGGTCGGCGACCTCCGCTTCGCCGCACCGAGCCCGCCCCGTCCGTGGGACGGCGTGCGGGAGGCGGTGACGTTCGGCCCGGCGCCGCCGCAGGCGGACGCGTTCGGCATGGGCCGGCTCACCGGCGGCGACGACTGGCTGACGCTGAACGTGTGGGCGCCCGATCCGTGCCGCGCCGCGGGCCTGCCGGTCATGGTGTGGATCCAGGGCGGCGCCTACGCGATCGGCGCGTCCGGCCTCCCCGAGTACGACGGCGCGTGCCTCGCCCGCGGCGGCGTCGTGCTGGTCACCTTCAACTACCGCGTCGGCGTCGAGGGGTTCGCGCACATCGCGGGTGCGCCCGCCAACCGGGGCCTGCTCGACCAGGTCGCCGCGCTGGAGTGGGTACGCGACAACATCCGCGCGTTCGGCGGTGATCCAGCGCAAGTCACGGTGTTCGGCCAGTCCGCCGGTGGTGGCTGCGTCGCCGCCCTGTCGACGATGCCGCGCGCAGCAGGGCTGTTCCACCGCGGCATCGCGCAGAGCGTCCCGGGCACGTTCTTCACGCCGGACCTCGCGCGCGACATCGCCGGAGCCTGCGCGGCAGAGCTCGGGCTGGAGGCCACGACCGTCGACCTGTCCACGGTGGAACCCGAGCTGCTGGCCGCGGCAGGTGACGAGGTGACCGCGACCATCGGTGCGCGCACCGCGACATGGGGGCTGATCGCACACCGCTCCATCCCGTTCGCCCCGGTCGTCGACGGGGAGATCCTGCGCACCATCCCGTGGCAGGCGCAGTACGACGTCGACCTCCTCGTCGGCCACACCCGCGACGAGCACCGCCTGTTCACCGTGCTCGACGAGATCACCGAGGAGCAGGCCGCCACGGCGGCGGAGATCTTCGCTCCGGGGCCGTACCCGGCTGCCGAACCCACCCGGCTGTACGAGTTGATCCTCTCCGACTGGCTGTTCCGCATGCCGTCGCTGCACCTCGCCGAACGCGCCGTTGCCCACGGTTCCGGGCGGGTGCACGGCTACGAGCTGACGTGGTCCGGCGTGCTGGGCGCCTGCCACGGCCTGGACGTGCCGCTCGTCTTCGGCAACCTGACCAGCGGTCTCCCCGCCACCCTGATCGAGGACCTCGGCGCCGCCGCGGCCGTGTCCGCGCGCATGCAGGCCGCCTGGATCGCGTTCGTCACCAGCGGCGATCCCGGCTGGCCCAGCTTCGACAGCGGGCTCGTGCAGCTCTTCGACACCGAACCCGTCGTCGCGCCCTACCCGGAGACGCAGTCGCGGCGGATCTGGCAGGACCACACCTTCCGGCCGCTGGAACTCGCATCAGGATGATGGGTCCATGCTGCTGATCGTGGGCGAGGCGCTCGTCGTCTACCAGCGCGACGTCGGACCCGACCCGGCCGCCCCCTACACGGGGCCGTGGCCCAGCGGCGCGCCCGCGATCACGGCGTACATCGCCGGCCGGCTCGGCGTGCCCACCGCGTTCGTCGGCGGCGTCGGCCGCGACCCGCACGGCCAGGTGCTCCGCGACGGGCTCGCCGCCGGCGGCGTCGATCTCGGCCGGCTCGTCGAGCACGCCGACGCACCGACCGCCACCGCCCACATCACCTACCGCGGCGACGACCATCGCGAGTTCGACTTCCTGGTCGCGGGCACGGCGGCGACCCGGGTGACCGAGGCCGATCTCGCCGACCTGCCCGAGCGCGCCGGCTGGCTGCACGTGTCCGGCTCTGCGCTCATCTTCGGCGAGCCGCTCGCCTCGACCACGCTCGCCGCCCTCCATCGCGCCCACCGCGCCGGCGCCCGCATCTCCCTCGACCCCAACATCCGCCCCGAGTCGCTGCACCCCGACACCGCCCGCGCACTGCTCGACGCGCTGTCGCTGGCCCACGTGCTGCTGCCGTCCGAGGGCGAGCTCGACGCGCTCGGCGCGGACGTCGACGCCCTCGTCGCCGGCGGCGCCACGGTCTGCACCACGCGCGGACCGGCCGGCGCCGTCGTCCGCGACGTCGACGGCGAGACTCTCGTCGACCCCGTCGACGTCCTCGCGGTCGACACCGACGGCGCAGGCGACTCGTTCGCCGGCGGCTTCATCGCCGCCTCCCTCGGCGGCGCCGATCCACGCACGGCGGCGCGGCTCGCCGCCGGTGTCGCCGCCCAGGCGATCCAGGTGCCCGGGCCGATGACGGTGGTGCCCAGCCTGCGCTGAGGCATGCCCGCTTCAGCGAGCCGGCTCCGGGAACAGGCGCGCGGCCAGTGATCGCGCGGTGGCCTCGAGCGTGCTCGCGTCCATGCCGCTGCGGCCCATGTAGACCACGCCCTGCTGCGCGGCGAGCAACGCCCGCGCCGTTTCCAGCGCGGAGCCCGCGACGACGAGGTCGCCCTCCGCTTCGGCCCGTCGCACGCAGTCCGCGACGGCCGCCGTGATCGCCTCGTAGGTCCGCCGCGCCTCGTCCCGGACGTCGGGATCGGCCGTCGCGAGCTCACAGGTGCCGTTGGCGAGCATGCAGCCACGCGCCGCGGCCGCACCGTCGAGATCACCGACGGGCGCCATGAGGAACGCCCGCAACGCGTCGACGGCCCGTGGCGTGGCGCTCAGCGCATCGCGCACGGCGCGCTCACCCGCGTGGGCGTACTGGCGCAGCACCGTGAGGTAGAGGGCGTGCTTGTCGCCGAACGCGGCGTAGAGGCTGCCCTTGCCGAGGCCGGTGACGCGCATCAGGTCCTGCAGCGAGGTGGCCGCGTAGCCCGCGTCCCAGAACTGTTCGCGCACGGCCTCCAGCACCGCGTCCTCGTCGAACTGCCGGGGTCGGGCCATGGGCACATCGTACGAGTTCTTGACCGATCGGTCCACCACTGCCTATGGTGGACCGATCGGTCAACAATTCGGAGGAGAACCTGATGGGTCAGCTCGACACCAAGACCGCCCTCGTCACCGGCGGCAGCACGGGCATCGGCCTCGCCGTCGCGAAGCGGTTCGTCGAGGAAGGTGCGCGCGTCTACGTGACGGGCCGCCGCAAGCCGGAGCTCGACGCGGCCATCGAGGTCCTCGGCGACCACGCGGTCGCCATCCAGAGCGACGTCGCCGACCTCGACGACCTGGACCGACTGTTCGGCGCCATCACCGAGGGCGGCACGGGCCTCGACGTCGTCTTCGCGAACGCCGGGGGCGGCGACAGCCTGTCCACCATCGCCGACGTCACCCCCGAGAGCGTGGACACCACGTTCGGCATCAACGTCCGGGGCACCGTCTTCACGGTGCAGAAGGCGCTTCCGCTGCTGAACGCGGGCGCGAGCATCGTCGTCACGGGGTCGACCTCGGCCAGCCGCGGAACGCCCGGATTCGGCGTCTACTCGGCGTCCAAGGCGGCGATCCGCCAGTTCGCCCGCACCTGGGCGGCCGAGCTCGCTCCGCAGGGGATCCGGGTCAACACGATCGTCCCCGGCCCCACCGACACCCCCGGACTGCGCGGCCTGGCGAGCGACCCTGACCAGGAGGCGGGCCTGCTCGCCCACCTCGCCGGGCAGACCGCGATGGGCCGGGTCGCGGATCCCGCCGAGATCGCGAACGCCGTCCTGTTCCTCGCCACGGACCAGTCGAGCTTCCTCACGGGCAGCGAGCTGTTCGCCGACGGCGGCGAGGTGCAGGTCTATCCCTGAGAGGCACAAATAAAGATCTTCGAAGAATTTCTCGCGGACGTGTCGAACGGCGGCGCCCGCGTTCGTAGCGGGGGTGAGGGACCGGCACGGAGCCGGTCTCCCCACTCACCGGAGGCCCCCGTGTCCACCATCACCGCCACCACCCGCTCGCCCGGCCCTCGGCGCGCTGCTGCGCACCGGCTCGGCCGCCACCGTCGCCGCGGCCGCTGCGACCGCGCTCGTGGCCGCTGCCGGCCAGGCGATCGGCATCAGCACCGAGATCTCCGGCGCGCCGATCCCGACGTCCGGCTTCGCCACCCTGACCGTCATCTTCTCGGTGCTCGGGCTGGTCATCGCCGTGGCGCTGCGGCGGTTCGCCCGCAGCCCGCGCACCGCGTGGCTGCGCACCACCGTCGTGCTGACCGCGCTGTCCTTCGTGCCCGACGTGCTCGCCGACGCCGCCGGGAGCACTAAGGGTCTGCTGATGCTGACCCACGTCGTGGCAGCTGCCATCGTGATCCCTGCCGTCGCCCGGCGCCTGTCCTGACCACGGAGGAGTGATCGAGATGCGGTACATGCTGGCCGTCCAGAACGACGAGAGCGTGCCCTTTCCCGAGGGCGCGGACTGGGATGCCTCCCTCGCCCGGACCGGAGCGGTCAACGACGAGATGAAGGCGGCGGGGATCTGGGTCTTCGCCGGCGGCCTGACGCTCTCCGAGAACGCCAAGGTCGTCCGCGTGCGGGACGGCGCCACCACCTTGACCGACGGCCCGTACGCCGAGACGAAGGAGCAGGTGGGGGGGTTCTGGGTGATCGACGTCGATGATCTCGACGCGGCGCTGGTCTGGGCGGAGAAGGCCGCCGCGGCGTGCTGGGGCCCGATCGAGGTGCGCCCCTTCGACGAGCTCTCGCAGGCCTGATCCGGCTCGTCCGATCAGGTGACGGCGGACGACCGGTACCTATGCTTTCGCCCAGGACGGCCCGGCCCGCGGTGGCGCGTCGAGCACGGAGGGTGAGGGGACTGGGCCCGTGCTTCACCCGCACGGCGGTCCGGTTCGGCGTTTAGGACCGGTGAGGTGGGGTAGTTGCCCGGCCGGCGGCACATCCGCGCGCCACGGGAGGAAGGACGGCCCATGGGTGAGCTCTCGATCGCGGTGGAACACGTCGGGGTCGGCATCCACCTCCTGCGCTGCGCGGGCGACCTCGACCCCGACGGCAGCGCACACCTGGCCGGCCTCGTCGATCACATCCCCGGGCTCGCCCACGCCGTCGTCGACCTCGGCAACGTCCGCTCCTACGCGCCGGGCACCCTCGATGCCCTGCACGACGACCGCGTCACCGTCATCGGCGTGGACGCGCACCTCGCGCTCCTGCCCGGCCGGGTCGCCACCCAGCTTGCCGCTCTGCGCAGCGCCCGCGACGTCGACGCCGCGCTCGCGCAGTTGCTGGCCGACCGCTCCCTCCGCACCACCGTGATCCGCGGGCGTCGCGTCCCCGCGGCCACGCTGCCGGCACCCCGGGAGCCGCGCCGCGGCGGCGTCTCCACGTCGGTGTGACGCCAACCCTCGATCAGCCCGCGAGCTCCACGATCCCCGGCACTGCCTGCGGCCGCGCGCACGTCGTCGTGAGGTCGACCCACGTCCGGGTGTCGGCCGCCTGCGCCACCGCCTCCATCACGTCGAGGACGTGCAGCGCGAGCTCGCCGCCCGCCCGGTGCGCGACGCCCTCCTCGACCGCGAGCGCGAGGTCGGCGATGCCGTAGCCGCGACCGGCACCGCGGTAGCCGGCGGTGCTCCCGAGGTCGGTCCAGCCCTGCGCGGACGCGGGGTGGAGCTCGACGGCCCCGTCGAAGTGGTTCGGATCGGGCACCGACAGCGACCCGCCGGTCCCGTGGACCTCGATGCGCGGCAGCCGGGCCGCCCACACGTCGAAGCTCATGACCAGCGTGGACAGCGCGCCGGACGCGTGCTGCAGGATCCCCGCCACGGTCGAGTCGACGGCGACGTCGAACGACTCCCCCGCGCGCGGGCCGCTCCCGATGGTGCGGGTCGCGTGCGGGCGGCCGGCCGCGCCGGTGACGCGCACGACCGGGCCGAGCAGGTGCACCAGCGAGGTCAGGTAGTACGGGCCCATGTCGAGCAGTGGGCCGCCGCCGGGCTGGTAGTAGAAGTCCGGGTCGGGGTGCCAGCGTTCGTGGCCGGGCGTGGTCATGAAGGCGGTGGCCGCGTGCGGGGTGCCGATCCGCCCCTCGTCCACGGCGGCCCGCGCGGTCTGGATGCCCGTGCCGAGCACGGTGTCCGGCGCGCACCCCAGCCGAACGCCCGCGGCGTCGGCGGCCTTGAGCAGCTCGCGGCCCTGGGCGACGGACGTCGCGAGCGGCTTCTCCACGTACACGTGCTTCCCGGCCGCGATCGCCGCGTGCGCCACGTCGGCGTGCGAGGCGGGCAGGGTGAGCACCAGCACGAGGTCGACGTCGACGGACTCGACCAGCTCCGGGAGCGACAGCACCCGGGCGCCGTGGGCGGCGGCGAGCAGATCGGCCCGCTCCGCGTCGATGTCGCACACGGCCGTGACCTGCAGCTGCGGGAGCCTGGCGAGCGAGGCGGAGTACTGCGCCGAGATGTTCCCGGCGCCGACGACGCCCACCCTCATCGGGCTGCCCACGTGAGCCCCCGCTCGATGATCGTCGTGACGTCCGGCTGCTCCAGGACGTCCACGTTGTGGCCCGGTGTGCAGACGAAGACCCGGCCCTTGCCCCACTGCCTGGTCCAGATCGCCGGCGAGGTGACGGGACGCAGCCACGGGTCGAACTCGCGGGCGGCGAGCGTGGTGGTGGCGAGCACGTCGATGTACTCGTCGGTCAGCACCCAGTACTGCTCGGTGACGAGGTCGAAGTCCGCGATCCCCTGCGTGATCGGGTGATCCGCTGCCTCCGGGCGCATCGCGACCCGGTACGGGATGAAGTAGTCGGCCTGCTCACCCCGGCGCTCCTCGGCGGCCTTCGGCGGATGGCACGCGAACTGGCCGCCGATGAGGTGCAGGTAGTCGCTGGAGTTGCGGTACGAGTCGGCGATGCCGCCGTGCCAGCCGGCGAGCCCGGTGCCGCTCGCGACGGCCGCGGTCAGACCGGCCAGCTCGTCCTTCTCGATCGTGCTCATCGTCATGCACTGGACGATGAGGTCGACGCCTGCCATGTAGGCCGCGTCGGCGTAGACCTTCGGCGAACCCTCGATCCGCACACTGAAGCCGTTGGCCTCCAGGTGCGGCACGAACATGTCGGTCGCCTCGACCGGCTGATGCCCCTCCCATCCACCGCGGACCACCAGCGCACTGCGTTCAGTCACGGACGAGCCTTCCTGTTTCGGATCACTTCGAGAATCCGGCCGCGAGGCCGGAGAGCAGCTGCCGGCGCCCGAGGACGTACAGCGCGAGGATGGGCAGCGTCGTGAGGACGACGCAGGCGAGCACGGCCGGGATGTTCACGCTGTACTGGCCCTGGAAGGACCACAGCGCGAGCGGCAGCACGCGCAGGTCCGGGCTCTGGGTCAGCACCAGCGGCAACAGGAACGCGTTCCACACCTGCAGCGCCTGGTAGATCGTGACCGTGACCAGTGCCGGACGGGTCAGCGGGAACGCGAGCCGCCACATCGTGCCCCACTCGCTCGCGCCGTCCATGCGCATCGACTCGAAGAGCTCCTTCGGCACGTCCCTGATGAAGTTGCCGAGGATGAGCACGGTCAGCGGGATCGCGAACGCGATCGAGGGCAGGATCAGCGCCAGCAGGCTGTCGTAGAGGTGCAGCCGGATGATGATCAGGTAGACCGGGATGATCGTCGCCTGCAGCGGGATGGCCAGGCCCATGAGGAACACGCCGTTGGCGAAGCGCAGGAACCGGCCGCTGCCCCGGACGATCGCGAACGCCGCCATGAACGACAGCAGCACGGCCGGCACCGTCGCGCCGGCGGTCGTGATCACCGAGTTGAGGAAGTACCGGACGAAGTCCGCCTCGATGACCATCCGGTAGTTCGCGAGCGTCGGGTCGCCGGGCGGCACCATCGGGTTCGTCGAGTAGTACGTGGTCCGGTCCTTGAAGCTCGTGATCACGATCCAGTAGATCGGCACCACGATGATCGCCAGCCAGATCACGCCGGCGAACCCGCCGAGGTAGTTGCGGCGCTGTGCCGTACGGCGGCGTCCCGTGGACCGGGGCGCAAGGTGGCGCGGTGCGCGAACCTCGGGGGGAACCATGGTGTCGGTCACCGGTCAGGCCCCTTCCATCTGGCTCGAGGTCTGGTCCGACCCACCGAGCCGGCGCAGGAGGAGCGCCAACGCGAGCCCGACGAGCACGAGGATCACCGCGATCACGTTGGCCGGACCCATGAGGTTGCCGCGGAAGCCGCGCAGGTACATGTCGACGGCCAGCGCCCTCGTCGCGTCGCTGGGACCGCCCGCGGTCAGCACGAAGATCAGGTCGAAGAACGTCAACGAGCCGACGACGATCAGCGTCGACGACGTGATGATCGTGTACTTGAGCTGCGGCAGCGTGATCGAGAAGAACTGCCGGATCCGGCCCGCGCCGTCGATGCGCGCCGCCTCGTACAGCGAAATCGGGATCTGCCGCACGCCGCTCTGGTAGATCAGCGAGTGGAACGGGATGAACTGCCACGACACCACGAACACCACCACGCCGACGGCGAGCGTCGGGTCACCGAGCCAGTTCTGCACGAGGAGCGGGATCCCCAGCCCGGCACCGAGCCCGAAGTTGGGGTCGAGCAGCGCCTTGTAGGCGATGGCGATCGCCGCCGAGCTGAGCAGCAGCGGCAGGAAGTACAGCACCGCCAGCAGCGCCCGGTAGCGCTGCTGGCCCGCGACGAAGGTGCCGAGCAGGATGCTCAACGGGGTCTGCGCCACCCAGGACAACGCCATGATCAGGAACGTCACCCCGAGCGCGTGCAGCAGCCCGGGATCGGCGAGCACCGACATCCAGTTGTCGAAGCCCGCCGGAAGGATCTCGCCGATGCCGTCCCAGCTCGTGAACGACAGCGCCAGCACGCCGACCAGCGGCACGATCCCGAACGCCGTGAAGAACAGCAGCGCGGGCACCACCAGCCAGGCCAGTGACCGCTGCTGCGCCGCCCTGATCCGGGAACCGCCCCGGACAGTCACGACATCGGTCACGACGTCGGTGCCGCGTTCATGTTCGTCGCGAACTGCTGCGGGGTGATCGCCATGCCGAAGAGCTGCTCGATGTTGTTGAGCAGCACCTCGGCGGCGGCGGGCGGGAGCGCCTGGTCCCAGGACTGGGTGAACGTGGGTGCCTTGGCGCTCATGTCGTAGACGAACTGCAGGAACTCGGCGTCGGGGCTGCCGGCGAACTTGCTGTTGATGCCGTTGACGACCGGCACGCTACCGGCCTTCGTGATCCACGCGTCGGCGTCGGCATCGTTGAGCAGGCTCAGGAAGTAGTCCTTGGCGATGGCCTTCTGGTCGTCGGGGGCCTTGGAGTTGAGCGCGAGGTACGACGACGGGTTGCCCACCGCGTTGCCCGGGTCGCCCTTGCCGCCCTCGACGGCGGGGAACGGCACGAAGCCGAGGTGCCCGCCCGGCACGAACTGGCCGCCCTCCTCCTTCATGCTGCCGTAGGTCCAGGCGCCGTGGAGCATCATCGCGGCCTTGCCCGTGTGGAGCAGGGCCTGGTCGGCGTTGGAGTCCGCGGTGATCGACTGGAAGCCGTTGACGAAGCCGCCCGCCTTGATGAACTCCTGCATCTTGGTGAGCGCGTCGAGCGCCGCGGGGTGCGACCAGCTGTTGGGCTTGCCGTCGGCGATCGCCTGGAACACCTCGGGACCCGCGGTGCGGTCGAACAGGTACTCCAGCCACATCATGCTGGTCCAGCGGGACTGCCCGGCCAGCGACATCGGCGCGACGCCGGCCTTGGTGAACACCGGGACCAGCGCCATCAGCTCGTTCCACGTGGTCGGCGGCTTCGCGCCGACCTTCGCGAACAGGTCCTTGTTGTAGTAGAGGACGATCGGCGAGACGTTCTCGCACGGCACCGCGTAGATCTTGCCGTTGACCGTGGCCGCCGCGAACGACGTGGCGAACCGCCGGTTCTTCGCGTCGGGGTTCTGCGCGAACCAGTCGGTCAGATCCTCGACCTGACCGTTGCGGACGTAGTCGCGCAGGCCTCCGCCGCCCCACGTCCAGATGATCGTGGGTGCCTGGTTGGCGCCGATCGCCGTGCGGATCTTGGTCTTGAACGCGTCGTTCTGGAAGAAGGTCGAGGCCACCTTCCCCTGCGGGTGCGCGGCGTTGAACGTGTCCACCGAGCTCTTGCGGATGCCCTCCTGCGGCTGGTTGGACAGGTACCAGATCGAGGCCTCCCCGGCCCTCGCCTGGCCGGGGCCGGAGGTGCCGCACGAGGCGAGCACGCTCATCCCGACGGGCGCGGCCGCAGCCAGCGCCAGGAACGACCGACGGGAAACTCGGCGTTGAGTCACATCAATCTCCGTTTCGCCTGAGCCGCGTCAGTGCGGCCGTCCCAGATGTCGGTTGTTCGACCGCCGACATCTGTCGAAAACTTTCGAAACTCTGAAGTTGCCATGACCCTATGAGCGCGGTCACAGCATCGTCAAGGTTCCTTCTTCCAGGTGTCCGGATCGCCGAAAGTTGTCGGCAACTTCGCCTCCGGCGAGGCGGCGAGCTACTCTCCGATACGGCGACAGCCGCACGCACGGCGACCGAGGAGGAGCTCTGTCCGCACCAGGACGGTCCACCGGGGCGCGGCGCGGGAGCGGTCCGCGCGCCACGCTCGCCCATATCGCGGCCTCGGCCGGGGTGTCCGTGCCGACCGTCTCCAAGGTCGTCAACGGTCGCGGCGACGTCGCACCCGACACGCGCGCCCTCATCGAGGATCTGCTGCGCCAGCACCAGTACGTGCCGCGGTCCACGCGGCGGGCGCACACCACGTCGACCGTGGAGCTGCTCATCCGCGGACCTTTCGGCGGCTACGTGACAGCGGTCATCGACGGCGCCGTCCACGCCGGTTCCGAGGCCGGGACGTCGGTCGTGATCAGCTCGCTCGACGAGCACCGCAAGCCCCCCGCGACCCCGACCGAGTGGGCCAACCGGTTCGCGGCCGCCGGGCGCACCGGCGTCATCGTGGTGGCCGGTGACCTGACCCGGGCC
The DNA here is from genome assembly GCA_963727745.1 of uncultured Actinomycetota bacterium. Taxonomy (GTDB): domain Bacteria; phylum Actinomycetota; class Actinomycetes; order Mycobacteriales; family Pseudonocardiaceae; genus Pseudonocardia. The sequence goes on along the minus strand of CAVSHL010000011.1, from coordinate 534,094 downwards.
CACATCGACGCGATGACGCGGGCCGGGGTGCCGCTCGTGCTGATCGACCCGCTCAACACGCCCGGTGCCGAGGTCCCGAGCGTGGGGTCGACGAACTTCGCCGGCGGCATGAGCGCCAGCCAGCACCTCATCGAGCTCGGCCACCGCCGCATCGCCTACCTCGGCGGGCCACCGACCTCCGGCTGCAACCAGGCCCGCGCGCACGGCTACCGCGCCGCGCTGGAGAGCGCCGGGATCGAGAGCCGTCCCGAGTACGTCGCCAACGAGGACTTCCACTACGACGTGGGGCGCCGGCACGGTGGCCGGCTGCTCGACCTGCCGGAGCCGCCGACCGCCATCGTCGGCGGCTGCGACACGATCGCCATCGGGATCATGGAGGCGGCGCGGGTGCGCGGGCTGCGGATCCCGGAGGACCTCAGCATCACCGGCTTCGACGACGTCGAGGTCGCCACCGTCGCCTCGCCCCCGCTGACCGTCATCCGCCAACCGCTGCGGGAGATGGGCCGCGTCGCGCTGCGGTCGGTGCTGCAGCTCGCCGCCGGCGCCACCCTGGACTCGCACCACGTAGAGCTGGCCACCGAGCTCGTGGTCCGGGGCACCACGGCCCCGCCACCGGCGGCCCGCCCCTGAACGACCGCACCGCCGGGCAGGTCAAGGCGGGCCCGCGGCACGCCGCCGCTCTCCCGGATCGGCTACGGGCGGTGGCTCGTCCTGCACGGCACCTCTGCGACGCAGCGTCTCGATGGCCCACTCGGCCCACGCGCGGTTCATCTCCAGCTGGCGCGCGCCGAACTCCGCCGCCAGTGCCCCGAAGGTCGAGCGGCTGCCCGCATCCGCCTGCCCGGCTGCGCGCTGTTCGCGCAGCTCGGCGGACATGCCGTCCGTGTCCCGGATGACGTCAGCGAGGTACTCGACGGCGTCGGCGTCGTCCAGGGCCGAGATCAGGAACATGCGCAGGATGTACTCGTGGCGGACCTTCCGCTGCGGCTCGTGGACCATCCAGCGCTTCAACTCGGCCCGGCCGGCCTCGGTCGCGGCGTAGGTGCGGCTGTTGCGCGGGCCGGTCGCGGTGACCTCGATCAGACCCGCGTCGCGGAGGCGGGCCAGCTCGGGATAGATGGCGGTGTGCCCGGCGCTCCAGGCCCACCGGCCGATCGTGTCCTCGAAGCTGCGGGTGAGCTCGTAGCCGCTGCGTGGCTGCACGACGAGCAACCCCAACAAGGCGTGTGGGAGCGACATCAGATCCAGCCGCGCTGGGCGGCCGCGTTGACGGCCTCGATCCGGCCGACCGCCCCGAGCTTGGCCATCGAGCTGGACAGGTAGTTGCGCACCGTCCCGCGGGACAGGAACAGCGTGGACGCCACGTCGCCGGTGCTGTGGCCCCGCTGGAGCAGGCGCAGGATCTCCTGCTCCCGCGCGGTCAGCGGGTTGGGACCCGACCGCAGCGCCTCCGCGGCCAGCTCCGGGTCGACGACCAGGCGGCCGTCCAGCACGGAGTTGATCGACTCGACGAGTCGCGATCCGGTCGTCGACTTCAGCATGTAGCCGTTGGCTCCGGCAGCCAGCGCCTCGTGCACGTAGCCGCTGCCGGGCAAGGCGGTCAGCAGCAGCACCTTGCTCGTCACGCCGTTCGCCCGCAGGCCGGCAGTCGCCTCGATGCCCGTCATCCCGGGCATGTCCACGTCCATGAGCACGATGTCGGGTTCGTGCATGCGGACGGCGTCGAGTACCCGGTCGCCACGGTTGACGATCGCGACGACCTCGAAGGTCGGCTGGGTGCTGAGGAGGACGGAGAACGCCTCGGCCACGAGGTCGATGTCCTCCGCGATGAGGATGCGGGTCGTCACGGTCGGGCCGGAGTCCTTTCAGTGCTGGTTCCAGGGCAGTTGTCGGGGCAGATCCTCAGGGCAGATCCTCAGGGCGGCGTCGCCGGCAGGGCGACGGCGAGACGGAAGCGTTCGTTCTCGATCCGCCCGATCTCGATCCGTCCACCGGCCGCCTCGACCTGCCGACGCAGCTCGGTGATGCCGGTGCCGCCCGCGGCCCCGCTCCCGGGTGTCGACACAGCACGCGTGTCGCCGTCATTGATCATCGTGACGGTGATGCACGGCTGGGTGCGGATCGTCACCTCGCACGTCATGGCGTTGCTGTGCTTGAGCATGTTGGTGACCCCCTCGCGCACCACCGCCGCGGCCAGTACCGCGAGGCGCCCTTCCGGTAGGTCCTCGGCGTCGAGCACCCAGCGGATGCCCAGCCGTCGGCACAGGGTGCCGCCGCTCTCGAGCTCGCCGGGCAGGGTGCTGAAGACGTGCCCGGCGACGAGTCGGCGCAGGTCGGCCTGCCCCAGTTGGAGCGCTCTCTGCATCTGTTCCAGCTGCTCCCGCGACCGCTCGACGTCGTGGTCGAGCAGTTGCAGCGCGGCCTCGTTGCGCAGGGTGGCCGCCACGAGCACCCGGCCCATGATGTCGTGCAGCCCGCGGGAGATGCGGTGCCGCTCGGCGTCCACGATGACGAGCGCGTGGTGCTCGCGGCTGAAGTAGGCCTCGGACAGGCCACCGGCCAGGCGAGTGAGGCTGAACAGCACGGCAGCGACGAGCAGCGTCGTGATCGACACCAGGATCTCGACGTAGTCGTCGACGGCCCGGATGAGCGTGACCGCGATGCACGCCATCCACGCGCCGGCCCCGGCGGCGATCGCCCAGCGGCGCGGCACCACCAGCGCCATCGACGCGACGGCTACGCAGTCCAGCGCCCAGGTGTCGCTCGCGACCGAGTTCAGGATGGCGCAGCAGGCCGTGATCACGCCGAGCACGAGGGTCCGCGATGCGACGCGACGCAGCAGGCGACGGTGCAGCACCACGAAGCCGCCGACGGTCACGACGATCAACGCCGCGCCGATCTGGCGGCGCAACGGCGTCAGCCACGGATCGGTCTGCGTCGCGAGCGAGCCGAAGGCCAGGAAGCACATGAACGCGAGGACCAGCCACGTCGTCACCGTGACCAGCCAGATCAGCGCCGGTCGCTCCCCCTTGGCGGGACGGATCGCCCGGACGGGGATCCGCATCCTGCTCACCGGGACGTGGCCAGGAGGCTCGGCTGCGGTCATGCCGCGACCACCGCGACGGGCGGGATCCCCAGCAAGGCAGTGACCTGGTGCCCCGGCCGGGCGGCGAGTGCAGCCAGCACGCCGGCGGCTCCCGTGGCCAGGTCGGCGGAGCAGCGCAGGTTGTGCTCGCCGAGCACCCCCAGACCGGACGCGCCGCCCGCGAGCGCGACGGTGTGCCAGTCGAGGCGCCGGCGATGCTCGGCCACCATCGGGTCGTGGCCCGCGCTGAGCTCGTCGAGCACGGCGAGCAGGCCGGCGCGGCCGGTCAGCAGCCCGGCGAAGCTCACGACCGGTCGGGCACAGCACGCCCGCGCGGCCTCGACGGTCAGCCGCTGCACCTCCCGAGCCTGCTCGGGCAGGTCCGGCCGAGCGAGCAGCCGGGACGCCAACAGGCCGGCCGCCGCGCTGCCGGCGCCGAGGTAGGGCAGCAGCGCCCGCCCGTCCCTGGCGAGCAGGCAGCCGCCGCGGACCTCGGTGGCGAGGAGCTCCCGTTCCAGCGCGGCGTGCGCGAGCGGCACGGCGTCGGGCACGAGGTCCTGCAGCCCGAGCAGGGCCAGGCCGATCCCGCTCCATCCTGCGCACAGCCCGGGCCGGTAGCCGGTGGGTTGCGCCTCCGGCGCGCGCACGGCCGCCACGAGCGCATCGGCATCGGCACGGGCCGCCCGCAGGAGATCCTCGCGCCCGAGGCATCGGCCGAGCGCAGCCAGTGCCGGCGCTCGTCCCGCGCTGCCGTGCCGCCACCACGGCACCGGCGCGGGCGGGTCGGCTGCCGGGCCCACCACGAACCGATCGACGAGCTGCTCAGCGGTGTCGGTCGCGCCCAGCTCGGCGAGCGCCCACGCCACGCCGTCGACACCGTCGCCGAGACCCCGCGGGAACGGACCGTCGACGAGCGCGTGATCGGCCAGCCAGCGCACCCAGCCGGCGTCGACGACCGCGCTGCTCCGGTGCAGGGCGAGTAGCACGCCGGCAGCACCGTGCAACAGTCCGAGCCCGCCGCGGGGCGCACCGAACTGGGCGGCGTCACCGGGGAAGAGCCGGTCGTCGCGGCTCGGGTCGGCGGAGGCGGCGATGCCGCGCACGAGCGCGGCCGCGTCCGGCGGGCCGACCACCGTTGGCGGCACCGGGGCGACGCCGAGATCGGCCAGGCCGATCCCGGACAGCTCCGCCTCGAGGTCGGGCCGGCGGTGCGCGAGCGCCGCCAGTGGATTGATCAGAGCCGCCCGCACCCGCTGCACGCTGCGGCTGTCCCGATCGGGACCCGTCTCGTGGCTGAACCACGGTGTGGCCACACCGTGGCTCACGGCCACCCCGTCGATCGCGCACGACTCGAAGTCGATGAGCACGATCCGCTCTCCGGTGTCGATGAGGTTGGCCGGCTGCACGTCCCGGTGCTCGACGCCGCGGCCGTGCACGATGGCCAGCGCGGCGTGGGCACCGTCGGTCACCCGCTCCACCCACTGCAGGTAGGCGGCGGCGTCGGGGCCGGCGCCGTCGGTGCGCACCGCGGGATGGCTGCGCCCCGGCGCGGCGTTGAGCGGCGTGCCGTCGATGAGCTCCATGACGAGGAAGTCGCTCTCGCCGACGACGAGGTGCTCGATCGGTTCCGGCGCTGCTCCGGTGCCGGCGAGGCGCTCCAGCGCCGCGGCCTCGTGGCGCAGCCGGGTGCGGGCGTCGGTGCCGGCGTGGTCGAGGCCGGCGTGGTGCCGGGCCTCCTTCAGCAGCACCGGCCGGCCGGCGGCATCCCGGGCGCGGTACACGCCGCCCGCGTTGCTGCGGTGGACGACCCGGACCTCGGTGAGGTCGAGCCGGCTCTCGGCCGGGTCGGTGCGGGCACGCAGGGCGGTCACGTACGGGGGCTCGGGCGCAGCGGCGGCGCGCGGGCCCCGCACGTCCGGCCGTGATCCGACCGCCGGGACCGGCGCGCCGTCCGGCCCGGGTATCCAGGCGGCCCGGAAGGCGCCGTACCGCAGGTGGACCGGGGTGTCGGGGATGCGCAGCTCGCCGACGATGCCGGGGGCCGGCCGGCCGCGGAGCTGCGCCGCGAGCAGCTCGCAGAGCGGCTCCAGCTGCGCAGGCAGCGGGTAGCAGGTGACGACCTTGCCGCTGGCGACGGGATCGGCGTACTTCTGCTGGCCGGCCAGCACGAGCCCGCGGCTGCGCAGCACCTTGAACGGGACGCCGAGTTCCCGGCAGGCGTCCCAGCAGATCACCGCCGTCTCACGGGCAGTGCTCGGCAGGGCCGAGACGTGCACCTTCCACCCGCGGTCGGGCAGTGTCGACCCCGGGTTCAGGTACACCCAGGGCCCGCGCACTGCGCGCACCCAGCCCGAATCGGCATTGTGCTGCACCGGCAGCACGTCCACGTCCAACAACGGCGAACCGGCAGCCCACGGCACCTCATAGAATTCCCCCTGCGAGATGGCGAGCCGGCGGTGCAAACTACCCCCCACCTGGCGAAACCTAGCATCAGATCACCTGTTCGTGTGATCTCTTCGCAATCGTTGGAAATCGACCGCTCACGTGGAGATCATGTGGCGCTCGCGCGAATGGCCTTCCGCTCCGCGCGGAGCAGCGCGAACGCCGGCACCAGCGCGGAGGCCGAGGTGACCAGCACCCACACGCACGCCTGGGAGAACGCGTGCGGCACCAGCCCGCCCGCCAGCACCGCCTCGCGGTGCAGGGCCATCGTCACCAGCGCGGCCGCGAACGTGCCGCCGATGCGCTGGAGCAGGTTGAGCTGTGGGGCCGCGTCGGGGATCGACCGGCCGGGGATCGACTGGAACGCCCTCGTCATGGCGGGCACGATCGTGAGCCCGGTGCCGATGCCCCGCACCACCATGGCGGCGCACAGCAGCAGGTAGGAGCTGTCAGCGGTCAGCATCACGAACGGGACGGTGCCCACGAGGGTCAGCGCGATGCCGAGGACGATCGTCGCCCCGCCGCCGATCTTCGCCATGAGCTTGCGGCACAGCCATCCGGCGAACACGACGCCGAAGCCGGCCGTCGAGAGCAGCAGGCCGGTCACGACCGGGGTGAGGCCCCGCGCCGCCTCGAAGTACAGCGGGATGATCACCATCGGTCCGTAGAGCACGAAGCCGAGGAACAGGATGTTCAGCGCCGCCGTGCGGTAGATGCCGTTGGTGAACAGCCGCAGGTCCAGCAGCGGGTGCTCGCGACGCAGGCTCGACCGGACGAAGACGGCCGCCGCCACCGCGGCCAGCGCGAGCGGCAGGAGCGCCTCCAGGGCCGGGCCGTGGTCGGCGAGTTCGCGGATCGCCAGCACGATCGACACCGTGGCGACCGCAGCAGACAGCAGCCCGACGACGTGGAGCGGGGTGCGGCTGCCGCCACCACCCCCATCGCTCGCGATGCGGCGGGCGCCGATCACGACCATGACCAGACAGATCGGCACGTTGATCGCGTAGACCGCGGGCCAGCCGGCCACCTGCACGAGCAGGCCGCCCACCGTGGGGCCGAGCAGCGGGCCGATCAGCATCACGCTGCCGTTGAGTGCCTGGTAGCGGCCCAGCTGCTCGCGGGGCAGGCCGCGGGTCAGCAGAATCGTCGAGACGGGCGTGAGGATGCCGGCGGCGGCGCCCGCCAGGCCGCGGGAGCCGACGAGCGCGGGCAGGACCGGGCTGAATGCGCAGGCTGCCGAACCGACGGCGAACAGCACGACCGCGGCGAGGTAGACCCGCTTCGGGCCGTAGCGGCGGGCGAGCCAGGTCGAGGCGGGCATCGTGGCGCACAGCGCGAGCAGGTAGGTGGTGACGACCCACTGGACCTGGCCGATGTCGCCGAACTGCGCCGCGGTGGAGCCCAGCGAGACGTTGACGATCGTGGTGTCGAGCAGGGCGAGGAACCCACCGGCGACGGCCAGCACGATCGTCGCGATGTTGGGCGGCTGCGGGCCGGTGGGCGCCGCTGCCGGGGTGGGCGCGATCTGGGAAGGCGCGGCCGAGTCTTCGGTGATGGACATGGCTGGGGAACCCTTCGTGGAGGGTGGGTCGCGGAGAGCGGCAGATCAGGAGCGGAGGTTCAGTCCTCGAGGAGGCGCTGCACGTCGTCGAGGATCGCCTCGGCGGCCGCGGCCGCTCCCGCGCGCCGCCGGCAGGACAGGGTCAGCTCGGTGCCGTCCGGGGTCTGGCAGGAGCTGACGAACATCTCCGCGTAGGGGACGAGCATCGGCAGGGTGTACATGCGGCGCGGGGTGAACCGCGCGGTGCGGAAGCGGTCGAGATCGACCGGTCCGTGGTCGGAGATGATCGCCGTGCAGGCGAAGGTCGTGTCGTCGTGCTCCTGCGCCGCGTCCAGGGAGTTGGCGAACGGGTTGGTGCGGACGAAGTCGCGGCGGAGCGCTGCGACCTCCTGCTTGCGCATCAGCGCGCGCAGCAGCCGGCCGTGCAGCCGCCGCCAGTCGTCGTCGCGGGTGATGTCCTGGAGCAGCTGCGCGGTCAGGTTGGCGGTCGAGCGGATCGTGCGGTCGTGGCGGCGGAGGTCGACGGGCACGGCGACCCGGCCACCGCCTGTGTCACCGTCAGCGCCGACGTGCCGGGAGATCGCCGCGGCGATCCGCGCGGTCACCGCGGAGGGCTGCGCGCGGACCAGCCGCCGGGTCCACAGCGGCCGATCCCCCGACGGCCCGTGGCCCAGCACGGCGGGGAACCGCGCCTGCGCGACGGGCGCCGCATCGCCGGCCACGCTGCCGGCGACGGCCCGGAAGTGCGTGTCGTTGACGGTGTCGGGTGCGCCGACCGGCTCCTCCCCGCGGAGCACGCGGAACACGTCGGCCATCCAGTGCTGCAGGCCGCGCCCGTCGGTGGCGATGTGGCTGGCCCGGACGAGCAGGCGCTGGGTGTCGCCGGGGATCAGGTGGATCTCGGCGATCGGACCGGTCACCACGTCGATGTCGCGGTGCAGCTCATCGTGGTCGAGGTCCCAGTCGGGCAGTTCGACGACCGGCGGGACCGGCCCGCCGGAGCGCCACACGGGCCCCCGGCGGGCGACGGCCATGCCCGGGTTGGCTGCGGTCGCGACGGCCACCGCATCGGCCACCTCGGCCGGGTCGAGCGGGCCGTCGCCTTCCACGACGGTCTGGATGAGCTGGTCGGTGCCGGACGCCGCCGCGGTGAGGTAGCCGCGCTCGATCTGGGACAGCTTGCGGCTGTACCGGACGGGAGCTCCCAGAGTCGTCACAGCGGTCACGCCGCCACCGCCCGTCGCACCTCGGGGCGGGCCGTCGAGACGTCCCAGTGCCAGCGCACCGGGCCGGGCGTGCGGGTGGCTAGGGCCAGGTGCAGCCCGCTCTCGACGGGGACGGGCGAGAGCACCGGCGTGGACAGCAGCTGGTAGCCGGTGTTGCCGAGCCGCCAGCCGGGCTGCCACGACGGCAGCCGGACCCCGGCGAAGGTCTCCTTGCTGATGTGCGAGGCCTTGATCAGCGCCTCGCACTCGGTGAAGTCGCGGATCGTGGCAGGGGCGCCCGCCGGGTTGCCGAGCAGGTCACCGAGCCATGCCATCGCCAGCGGCCGGTCCCGCTCGTCCTGCAGGTCGACCCCGACGGGGCCGTCCGCGGAGAGGGCGACCACGGCGTGCCCGGCGCAGTGGGCGACCGAGGCGTGCAGCCCCGGACCCGGCACCGACCAGCGCTGGAACTCGTCGCGGTGCATGTCGCAGGCCGACACCCCGATGCCGTACACGGATTCGACGGCCTGGGCGATCAGCCACCGCCCCGAGGCCGAGAGCCGGTTGCCCATCCGGTCCCGCGGCAGCCCGCGGTGCACGGAGATCACGCAGTCGATCCCCGGGTCGATCTCGGTCTCACGCACGAGCTGCATCACGACACCCCCTCGAAGACTGCGGCGGCGAAGCTGCCGCCGTAGGCAGAACTGGACAAGAGCACCGGGCCGCGGGAGATCGAAGCTGGGCGCGGTCCGGCCAGTGCGGTGACGAGGCCGAGCGCCGCGGCGCTGCCGTAGGTCTCCCCCAGCACCGCCTTCGGTGCCACGGTGGGCACGTCGCCGAGCCCGGCCAGGCGCAGTGCCCGGCGCTCGACGAGATCGATCAACGGATGCCCGGACGCGGCCGACACGACCGCACCCAGCTCCTCGGGGGCGTACCCGGCCTCTTCCATGGCCAGGCGCAGCGACCGGGCCCAGGCGATGCCGTCGCGGCCGAGCCCGCCGACCTCGACGGTCTCGCCGGTGGCCCCGAACCCGCGGACGCGCGCGAGCACGTCGGCCCCGCGGGCGGCGGCGGCCTCGGCGCTCTCCAGCATGATCGCGGCGGCGCCCTCGCTGAGGACCTCGCCGGTCCGGGTGTGCGGGCGGGCCGTGCCGGTCCGTGAGTAGCCGGGCAGCGACGCCCGGGTCGCGAGCGCCGCGTCGGGGAACTCGTCGGCGACGACGACCACGATCCGCTCCGCGGCACCACGCGCGATCACGCGCGCGGCGAGCTGCAGGGCCAGCACCGAGCTCGTCCCGCCGTTGGCGATGGTGGCGGTGTAGCCGCGGTAGCGATGCAGCATCGCGACGTGCCCGGCGGCGGCGTTGACCACCGTGTTCGGGAAGATCAACGGGTTGGCGCCGTGGATGCCGCTCTCCACGACCCCGCGGTGGAACTGCAGCACCGTGGTCAACGGTCCGTATCCGGTGGCGAACACGATGCCGGTCGCCTCGGCCTGGGTGCGGCTGGGCTTGCCGTGCCGGTGGTAGAGATCGTCGACGACGGCGGCGGAGAGCACGCTGAGCGGGTCCATCCGCCGGGCCCTGGCCGGGTTGAGCTTGCGGCTCAGCGCGCGCAGGTCGGCGCGGCCGACGGCGACCTCGCCGATCCCCGGCACGTCCTCCACCCCGCGGTAGCACGGGGTGCCGGCCTCGATGGCCGCGAGGACCTCGGCGGTGGTGGTCGCCGAGCCGACGATGCCCGCCACGCCCGTCACGACGACGTCGCCGACGGCCGCGGTGCGCGGCGCCCGCCCGGGCCGGTGACCAGGGCTGGTGTAGACGACGGACGCGTTGTTGCCGCCGAAGGCGAACGAGTTGGAGAGGACCACGTCGAGCGTGCTCGACCGGCCCACCTCGGGCACGATGTCGAGCCCGGACGGGGTCGACGCGGCGCCGGTGTTGATGGTGGGCGGCATCATGCCGCGGTCGATCGCCAACGCGCTGACGATGCCTTCCACCGCGCCGGCCGCGCCGAGCGTGTGCCCGATCATCGACTTCGTCGAGCTGGCCGGCGGCCGCGCCGCGGCGCCGAAGAGGAGCTTGAGCGCCTTCGGCTCGGACACGTCGTTGGCAGGGGTGCCGGTGCCGTGCAGGTTGACGTAGTCGACGTCGGCCGGGGCGAGCCCGGCCATGTCGAGCGCTTCGGCCATCGACGCGCAGGCGCCCTTCCCGCCCGGATCGGGGGCGGTCTGGTGGTAGCCGTCGAGGGTGAGGCCGTAGCCACCGACCTCGGCCAGCACCCGCGCGTTGCGACGCTGCGCCCCGGCCACCGACTCCAGGATCATGAAGCCGGCGCCCTCGCCCAGCGTCAGCCCCGTCGAGGCCGACATCGGCGCGCAGGGCTCCGGGTCCAGCGCGCCGAGCGCCGAGAACCCGTATGCCGACAGCGTGGCCAGCGGATCGACCCCGCCGCACAGGACGTAGTCGGCGTCGCCCCGCCAGAGCAGCTCGGCGGCGTACCCGACGGCGACGGCGCTGGCCGCGCAGGCGTTGGAGAGCACGACCCGCGGACCACGCAGGTCGAACGTGCCGGCCAGCACGTCGGCGACGCAGGGCAGCTGCGTGGTCGCAGCCGAGACGGCGTCGAGCGGACCGCCCTGGACCCAGGTGCGGTGGGTCTCCTCGAGCGTGTTCATCGCGCCGAGGCTCGAGCCGACGACGACGGCCACGCGGTCGCGGTCGATCGTGTCGAGGTCCAGCCCGCTGTCGCGGATGGCGTCGCCGACCGCGGCCACCGCCAGCGCGTAGCAGCGGTCGACGTCGTCGGGCTGCGGCGTGGTGACCTGCCCGGCCCAGCGGGTGAGCAGCTCGGAGGTGTCGAAGAGCGTGTTCTCGCGGATGCCGGTCGTCCCCGACGCGATGGACGTCCAGCACTTCTCGGCGTCACCCCCGGCGCCGGTGATCAGACCGACGCCGGTGACACCGACGCGTGGGGTGTCCATCAGCCGATCCGCTCGTGCAGCGAGCGGGCGATGACGCGCGGGGCGGTGGTGGTGGCCGCCGCCCGGGCGACACCGTGCGCGTCGACGACCTCCAGGTCCAGGCCGGGTACCCAGAACGGGGACTCGACCAGCGCGAACACCAGCTCCTCCGCCGGGTTGGCGGACGGGGTCTGCGCGACGACCGTGCCGATCTCGACCCCACCGGCGGTGACGGCCGCGCCGACCTCGACGTGCACGCCGGCCTCGGCGACCAGCCCGACGAGCTTCGCGGTCTCCGCGGTCGGCGACACCAGCTCCGCGGAGCCGTGGAACTCGCCGATCCGCTGCCAGTCGACCATCCACGCGAGGTCGGCCTCGTTCACCGAGAGGCCGCCGAACCCGGCGTGGTAGACGGGCATGCCGGCCTCGGACTGGACGCGCGCCAGCCCGTCGGGCCCGACGGCGGCACCGTCCTGCGCGACGGCGTGGGCGAGCACCGCGTCGTGCGCGGCGGCCGGCGCGTCGGAGAGGAGCAGGTAGCCGTACTCGCCGGTGGTGCCGACCCGGGCCAGGTGCGCGGTGGCACCGTCCAGGTCTGCGGACTCGGCAGGAGTGATGCCGTGCAGGGTGAGTCCCGAGATGTCGAAGTCGACGAAGTGCTCGGCGACGGCCCAGGCGCGGGGGCCCTCGAACGCGGTGGCGCCCCAGCCCGCCGGGTCGATCTCGACCGTGACGTCGCCGGGCAGCTCCTGCGCGTCCAGGTAGGTCTGCAGCTCGGCGGTGGTGACCGGGGTGCGCGGCAGCAGCCACGTCACCTCGTCCAGCTCGATCTGCAGCAGGATCGCGAACGGCGAGCCGTCCTCGTTTAGGGCGAGGACCTCGCGCACGGTGTCGGGCTCGACGAACTCGGCGGACTTCGCGCCGAACCCGTCCAGCAGTTCCAGCCGGTCGTCCCCGGTGACCCGCACGAGCGGGGCGGTGATCGGGTACACGCCGACCGAGTGGCGGACGGTGGCGTAGTCGGCGGTGGAGGTGCGGGTCTGGGGGCTGTCGGTGATGGTCACGGTGGTCAACGCCTTTCGGGGTTGTCGGAGAGTTCGGTGAGGGAGCCGGGCGAGACGGAGAACAGCCACGCGCCGGGGGTCGAACCGGAGGTCGAGACGCAGCCGACGAGCAGGCCGGCGGCGGACGCGCGGACGACGATCTCGGCGTCGGACGGCGCGCCGGGGGCGGGCCGGCAGTACAGGAGCCGGTCACCCGTCAGCTCGACGGTGACCGCACCGGCCCAGATCTGGCGGAATCCGGTCACCACGTGCGGTGCGCCGTTGCCGGTCGGGTGGATCCGCACGCTCGCGCCCGGGCGGGCGTCGGGGGTGAGCCAGAGGACGACCTCGGCATCGTTCTCGGCGGTGTCGTCGGCGGTGTCGTCGGGTCCGACCACCGTGGCCAGCACGGGATCGGCCGGGGCGTCGGGGACGGCGAGCTCCCACCTGGTCTGCAGTTCGGGGGACGCGAGCCCGAGCGGGTGCTTCTCGTCCCAGGCGGCGGAGGTGAGCCCCCAGCCGAGCCCGTTGCGGTCGTGGCGGCTCTGCTCGGTGGTGACCCACATGCCGGCGTTCCACGTGGGGTTGCAGGCGAAGGCCGTGCTGCGCGGGTAGGGGCTGCGCAGGACCCGCACCCCGTCCTCGCGCCATGCGGTGACCCCACGGGCCTTGGCGAGCATGCGGACGTTGCGCTTGGCGGCCGCGCTCCCGGTCGGGCCCGGCACCACGCCGGTCGCCGCCGGGTGAGTGGTGATCACCGTGCGGAGGGTCAGTATCGCGGCGCCGGCGGCCGCGCGGTGGTCGAGCAGGGCGTCGTGCACGAGCGTGGCCGGGCCCTCGACGGTGGTCGAAACGGTGGCGCCGGCGCCTTCCCACCGCAGGTGGCTGCCGACGGTGACGGCGTGGCCGGCGGCGACCACCTCGGAGCTGTCGCGCACCCCGGTGCCGAGCCCGATCGGGGCCGTCCACGAGGTACCGCCCCCGTCGGTGCGGGTGAGCGTGCCCTGCCGCAGGCCGACGGAGTGGAACACCCGCGGCAGCGGCCGGGTGGAGCGGAACTCCTGCTGCAGCTGCCCGTCGGAGAGGTAGACGGTGCCGACGGTCTCGTCGGCACCGGCCCGCTCGACGATCTGCAGCCCGCCCTCGAACTCGACGATGTCGAGCTCGCAGGGCTGCGCCTCCCGCCAGCCGGCGTGGCGCCCGGGAGCGCAGCTGGGCCACGTGGACCGCAGCACCGGGCCGAGGTGGCCGTCGGTGAACACCTCGAGGGTGCCGTCGACGCCGTCGACGGTCGCGGTCAGCGCGCCGTCGACGATGCTGTGCGTCCCCGCGGCCGGGCGGGCGTGCACCGTGTAGGGCAGCGCCATCGGCCGCAGCGGCCGGCTCACGCCGTCCGGGCCGGTGATCTGCGCAGCAGCGAGCGCGCCGCGATCGACGTCGACGATCACGTCGATGCGGAACTCGCCGGCCACCAGGTCGTAGGCGACCGTGCGGGCGCCGTCGACGATCCGCACGTCGGAGAGGAGCTCCTCGCCCCGGGTCTGGGTGACGGCGCCGAACGAGGTCATCGCGCCGATGGCCGCCTTGGCGTCGCTGCCCAGGCCGTGCAGGACGGACCGGAGGATCAGCGGGATGTAGTTGTGGAGCTCGACGTTGCCGTCCTCGCCGGGCACCGGCCGGCCGACCGCGACGCAGCCGACCCGCCGGTACAGCTTGAACGCGGTGGTGTTGGCCGGGTTGACGGTCAGCCGGATCACCAGGCAGCCCGCCGACTCGACCATCCACTCGATGGCCTCGGTGAACAACCTGCCGGTCATCAGGCCGTTGCGGTGGTTCGGGGCGACGAAGAACATGTCCGCGATCAGCTCGCCCGGGCGGACCGAGCGCCTGCCGTTGGTGCGGAACAGTCCGAAGGTCCCCACGATCTCGCCGTCCCCGTCGGTCGCGACGAACATGGCTGCGGTGTCGCGGTCGGCGAGCTCGGCGTGCAGCTGCGCGCCGGTGATGCCGCCGGCTACGGGGTTGGGGTTGTCCGGGAACCGGTTGTAGAGCGCGGCGATCGGATCGGCGTCCTCCGGCCGGTACTGGCGGATCGTGATGCTCATGAGGCACCTCCTTTCGAAGGTGGAGGGATGGGGATCAGCCGCGGCGTTCCGTGGTGACGATCAGCGAGCCGGTGGCCGCGAGCTCCGACCCGACGCGGGCCGAGACCGACACCTGGCGCAGGCCGGCGCGGCGCAGGCCGAGCTTCGCCTCCAGCACCAGCTGGTCGCCGGGGACGACGAGGCGGGAGAACTTCATCGAGCTGATGGAGCCGAGGTAGCCGACCGAGTCGGACGCGTCCTCGGGGTCGGGCCGGGCCTCCCCCTCGAGGATCTCGGCCACGTAGACGACGGCCACGAGCTGCGCCATCGACTCGACGATCATGACTCCGGGCATGATCGAGTGGTCCGGGTAGTGGCCGGCGAAGAACGGCTCGTTGACCGAGACGCTCTTGATGCCGCGGCCGGAGACCCCGGGGACGACGTCGTACGCGCGGTCGATCATGAGCATCGGCCACCGGTGCGGCAGCATCCGCTTGATGTCGTCGGAGGAGTAGCTGTGGGTCGCCGGCCTATTTCGCCGGCTGACCTCGGGAGCCGTGATCGTCATGTCACGCCTGCCGGTCCTCGATGAAGTCGACGAGGGCGTTGATCGAGCCGAAGGCCTCGATGTCGTCGTCGGAGATCGCGACGTCGTACTCGTTGTTGACCATGACGACGATCTCGAGGGTGTCGAGCGAGTCCATCTCCAGGCCGCGGCCGAACAGCGGCTGGTTGTCGGAGACGATCTCGGGCTCGGTCTCCAGGCCGAGCCGCTCGATGACCATTGACTTGATCTTGAGGTTGGTCGCCAGGCGCGCGGCGGCGCGCTCGCGGATGGCGTCGTGGGCGATGGTGTCGATCGCGCTAGCCATGATCGTTTTCCTTTCGAGAGTGGACGGGGTTCGTGCAGGTCAGCCGGTGATCATCCCGCCGTCGACGGTCAGGACCTTGCCGGTGATGTAGGAGGCCGCGGGCGAGGCGAGGAACGACGCCGCCTGCGCCACCTCGGCCGCGGTGCCGAGCCGGCCGAGCGGGATCAGCTGGCTGGCCTCGGCCAGAACGGCCTTCGGGACGCGCTTCACCATGTCGGTGTCGATGAACCCGGGGGCGACGACGTTCACGCGGATGCCGCGGGCGGCGACCTCCTGCGACAGCGACCGGGCCATGGCGATCACGCCGCCCTTGCTGGCCGAGTAGTTGCCCTGGCCGGGCCGGCCGGCGATGCCGCTGGTGGAGGCCACCATGACGATCGCGCCGCCGCCGGCGTACATCAGCTTCGTCGCCTCGCGGGCGGTGTAGAACGTGCCGCTGAGGTTGGTCGAGATGACGTCGTGCCACTTCTTGTGGCTCATCGCGGCCAGGTGGCCGTCGGAGGTGACGCCGGAGTTGAGGACGGCGACGTCGAGGCCGCCCCACTCCGTGCGGATGGTCTTGAACATGGCCACGACCTGCGCCTCGTCCGAGACGTCGGCGGCGACGACGAGCGCGCGCCGCCCGTGGCCGCGGACCTGCTCCGCGACGTCCTCTGCGGCGGCCGCCTTGGTGCGGTAGTTGATCGCGACGTCGCAGCCGTGCTGGGCCAGCGCGACCGCGATGGCCGCACCGATGCCGCGGGAACCGCCCGTCACGAGCGCGGTGGTGCCCGGTGGGAAACCGAGCACGGACGGTGTGCTCGATGGGATGGTGGCGGTCATGACGGGTCTCCTGTTCGGGTGCCGGTGACCCCGTGCGGTCCGGGATCGAAGCCGGTGACGGTCGTGCCGATGCCGGCCTCGACGGCGACGCGCAGGATCTGGGCGGAGACCGCGAGGTCCAGGACGCCGAGGCCGAAGGGCGAGAAGATGGCGGTGGTGCCCGGCCGGCGCAGCGGGCCACCGGTGATCAGCTGGCCGAGCGTGGCGTGGACGAACGCGCGGTGGCCCATCTCCTGCTCGGCGCGGTGCAGCGAGGTCTCCTTCTGCAGTGCGTGGTCGACGTCGTCGACGACGTTGAAGGCACGCAGCACCGACGGCACCGACAGGTCGCGCAGCGACAGGTGCAGGACCACCTGCGGGGCGGCCCGCCCGACGTGGCTCGTGAGATCGAGCCAGTACGTCGAATCGGTCGTCGCGATGCTCACCGTGTCGGCGCGCAGGGTGGCGGCGACGTCGCCGGTGCTGAAGGTGACGCCCGGGAAGTCGTGGGCCAGCTGTGCGGCGGCGATCTCCGCGTGCCGGGGCACGGCGTCGTGCACCACCACGTCGCGGATCTCGGGGTGGGTGAGCTTCAGGTAGGTGAGCGTGGCCCAGTTGATCGTCCCGCAGCCGATGAGCCCGACGGTGTGGACGTGGTGGTCGCCGTGCAGCAGGTGACTGGCCAGCGCGCCGCTGGCCGCGGTGCGGGCCGCCGAGATGCGGCTGCTCTCCATGATCGCCACGGGATAGCCGGTCTCGAGGTCGTTGAGCACCGAGACCGCCGAGGCCCGCTGCTGGCCGCGGCCCACGTTCGCCGGGAACGAGGAGATCCACTTGATCCCGATGGCGGGATCGCGGCCGCCGAGGTAGGCCGGCAGGGCGATGATGCGCGACTCGGGCGCGTCCGGCGGGCGCAGGAACGTCGAGTACGGCACCTGTGTCTGGCCCGCGTCGTGCGCGACGTAGGCCCGCTGCACCGCGCCGAGGACGGCCAGCTCCTGGTCCTTCATCGCGAGCGCGACGTCGTCGCGGTTGAGGATCCTCATGCCACCCGCTCCCCCGTGGGGTGGAAGCGGCCGCCGATCTGCTCGGCGACCCACTTGTCGGAATAGATCGTGTCCAGGTAGCGGTCGCCGCCATCGGGCAGGATCACGGCGACCTGGGCGCCCGGTTCGATCCATGACGCCGCCCGCCACACCGCGGCCAGCGCTGCGCCGGACGAGCCGCCGGCCAGCAGCGACTCCGAGGCGAGCAGGTCGCGGCAGGCGGCCACGGCCTCGCTGTCGGCCACCTTGATCAGCTTGTCGGCGAGACCCGGCCGCAGCAGCGGCGGGACGAGCGCGGCGCCGTGGCCGGGGATGCGCCGCCGGTGCAGCTTCTCCCACGGTTCGGGCGGGCCGAAGATCGCGCTGCCGATCGCGTCGACCGCGACGACGGTGACGTCGAGCCCGCGTTCCTGGATGTACTCGGCGCAGCCGCGCAGGGTGCCGGTCGTGCCCGCCGCCGAGAACAGGTAGTCGAGCTTGCCCGGCACCGCCTCGTGGATCTCCTGCATGGTGCGGTGGTGCGCCAGCGGGTTGGCCTCGTTGCCGTACTGGTTGGGCCAGTACGAGCCGGGGATGTCGGCGAGCAGGTCCTTGACGCGGGCCAGCCGCGACGGCAGGAACTCCCCGGTCTTCGGGTCGGGCTTCTCGACCAGCTCCACGTGCGCCCCGTAGGCCCGCATGATCGCGGCGTTCTGCTGGGTGGTGCGCGGATCGATGACGACCACGAGCCCGAGCCGGTGGAAGTTGCACAGCTGCGCGAGGGCGATCCCGAGGTTCCCCGACGTCGACTCGACGACGGTGGAGGCGCCCGCGGTGAGCTGGCCGGTCTTCAGCGCCTGCTCGATGATCGAGCGGGCGGTGCGGTCCTTGATGCTGCCGCCCGGGTTGAACCACTCGGCCTTGCCGAAGACCCGGAAGTGCGACTTGGCGAACATGCGGTCCAGCGCCACCAACGGCGTGTTGCCGACGGTCGAGACCACGCTGGCGTCGAAGGGGCGAGGGGTGAACCCATCCAGCGGTGGGTCGTCATCGAAGGGCACGGTTTCCCGTGACAGGAAGGTCGTCATCGCGGCAACTCCCGGCTGATCTGGATCCGGACCTCGCTGACGTAGCGCCGGCCGGCGGCATCGGGGAGCCAGGAGTCCCGCGGGTGCGGGAGCAGCTCGCTGATGCCGATGACCGCGTCCGGATCGCGGCGGAGCGCCGATCGGGCGAGGTTGGCGAACGAGAGCACGAGCGTCGGACTGGTGAGGTCGAACAGAGCGGGTTTGGTCTCCGCGGGGAACTTCACGAACACCTCGTCGGGCAGCCCGGCGCGGGCCACCCAGGCGCGGATGGCGCGGTACTCGCGGTGCCGGTCGGCGTTGACCGTGAGTCCGATCGACGCGACGGGCAGCCGCCACGACTCGCGGAACACCACCAGGTCGTCGATGGCCAGGCGCGGTGCGTGCGGCCGGTCGAGACCGATCTTGAAGGCGTCGGCGGCCACCATGGAGATGAGCACGCCGAGCAGCTCGGGGATCCGCGCCACGGTCCCGTCGGGCAGGGTCGCCACGGCCGGTCCCTCGTCGGGGGCGGTCAGCGTGATCGCGACGGACGGGACGACGCGGTCGCGGTCACGGACCGGCGCCCGGGAGAACCCGATCAGGCGGTCAGCGACGCCCACCCCGGTCGGCACGAAGCGGCCGCTGTTGCGCCGCCAGCCCACCGGGAACAGCGGCACGAAGCGGGTGGCCCCGATCGCGGCGTTGATCCGGTCTCGCAGGCTGCCCTGCTCGGGGTAGCCGGGCATCATCCAGTTGAAGAGCTGGGCGTCCAGGGTGGCGAGGCAGGCGTGCAGCTCACCGAGCACGACCTCGTAGTCGCCTGCATTGACGGCGTCCACCGAGGGGGCGACGATCTGCAGGTCCGGGCTGTGCACCGCGAGGTGCGGCCAGCGGCTGGGTTCGTCGCCGAACGCGGCCGCGAACCGCGGCGCGAGCTCCGCGGCGGTCCGGCGGACGGGCTCGGCCCGGCCGTCGACCGACGTCTCGGGCACGTCCAGCACGTCGGCCAGGCGCGCCGAGAGCTCGGCGGTCGCCTGCCGCAACGGGCGTGGATCGTCGCCCCAGAACAGCCCGAGCACCGCCGCCCAGATCTCGGAGAGGGTGACCGGCCGCCGCGAGCGCGCGGCCGTCTTGCGAACGAGCTCGGTGACCTCCTGCTCGACGAGCTCCGCCACCCGGTTGCCGAACCAGTCGCCTGCGGTCGCGACCAGCGCGAGCGGTTCGGCGATGCGGTCGAGGAAGTCCTGCCCGATCGCGCTGTCGCAGCCCCGCACGGAGTCGTAGTAGCTGAGGGTGCGGCCCGCGTAGGAGTGGCCGCCGTCGCGGGTGGCGGCCACGCCGGTGACGGACACGAAGGTCTCGTCCAGCGCGTCGAGCGCCTCGACGAGGTCGTCGGTGCAGGCCGCTGCGGCGATCCGTTCGCGGGCAGCGGCCAGCTCGTCCAGCATGCCCGTGAAGCGGGCGGCCAGCTCCGGATCGCCGATGCGGGCGACGCGGGCGCGGAGGGTCTGCTCGCCGAGGTCGTCGACGGGGATGTTGGCGTCCCAGGTGAGGAGTCGCTGACGCCGGTAGCGGGTCAGGACCTGCTCGACGTCGGTGCGCCCAAGTTCGTCGCGCCCGAGCTCGTCGGTGATGTCCTGGCCGTGCCGGGTGCCGTCGGCGAGGGCGAGCACCTCGGCCTCGCCGGCGCGCAGCCGCAGCGGTCCCCGCCCGGGGATCAGCAACGCGCCGTGCCTGCCCTCGTTCCGATCGAGGTGCACGTCGGGCCGCAGGATCGGCGGGAACCACCAGCGGGCGCCCGGCTGGTCGGCCATCCAGGCGCCGATCTCGGCGATCGGCCACCGTTCCAGGCAGACGCTGCGGTCGGTGACGAGTGCCGGGCCGGGGACGACGGTCAACGCCTCGGCCGTGTCGCCGACGGCCATCCACGCGCCCGGCCCGAACGAGCCGATCGTCTCGGCCTTGGAGCAGTAGCGCTGCCAGTACATCGCGAGCGAGCGCTCCCGCGCCCGGCGCTTCACCCCCTTCTGCGGGGCCGGGCCGGCGAGCTTGTCGAGCACCGCGTACACCGACCGGTTCTGCCAGGCCACGGCCGAGCGCAGCGACTCGTCGGCCGCGATCGCGGCCAGCGCGGCGGACTCGTCCGCGCAGTCGGCCTCGTAGGCCGTGACGAACCGGTCGGTCGCCGCGGCGGCCGCGGCGCGAGCGCCCGCGGTCCAGCCGAGCCCCTCGACGGGGAAGCCGGCGCTGCGGAGGAGGCCGACCGACCACACGCGCCAGTCGGTGGTGCCCAGCGCGCGGTGCGGGCCGAACCCGGCCCAGTCGGGCTGGGGAACGGTCGCGGGTGCTGTCAGATCGGTCGCAGGCAGGATCGCGGTCATGCGGCAGCCCTCTTCTCGGACAGTGCGCCGGCCAGGCGGGAGATGGCCTCGTCGATCCGCTTGACGGGCACGTTGGAGAAGCAGAGGCGCAGCGCGGCGCTGTGCTCGCCGTCGATGCTGAAGTGGCGGCCGGGCACGAAGGAGACGCCGCGGGCGGCGGCCGGGGCGGCCCAGGCCTCGGTGTCCACTGTGTCGATCTCTGGGTCACGGTGGCGCAGCCAGAGGTAGAAGCCGCCCTCGGGGCGGTCCCACTGCCATGGCCCGTCGGTGCCCAGCTCGCGCTCCAGCGCGTCGGACATGAGCTGGGCGCGGTGCCGGTAGCTGTCGCGGTACGCCGTGATCAGGTCGCTCCAGCCGTGCGCGGCGTGGAAGCCGGCCAGCACGGATTGGGCGAACACGGACGGCGAGAGCGCCATGATCTCGCAGGTCCGGCGCAGGACCGGGGCGATGTGGGCCGGAGCCGCGATCCAGCCGCAGCGCAGGCCGGGCGCGAACACCTTGGAGAAGGTGCCGAGGTAGACCACCCGGTCCGGGTCCAGCGAGTGGCAGGCCGGCGTGGTGGCGCCGTCGAAGGCCAGCAGGCCGTACGGGTTGTCCTCGACGAGCAGCAGGTCCAGGTCGCCGCACGCCTCCATGAGTGCGGCGCGCCGCGCCACGCCGGTGGTGGCGCCGCTCGGGTTCTGGAACGTGGGGTTGGCGTAGAGCAGGCGGACGGTCGCACCGCCGGCGCGCAGGGCGGTCACGGCGGCGCGCAGGCCGTCGGGATCGATCCCATCGGCGTCGTAGGGGGCGGCGGCAACGGTCAGCCCGCCGGCGCGGAACGCCGTCGAGGCGCCGGGGTACAGCGGTGTCTGGCAGACGATCGTCTCGCCGGGGGCGCCGAGGCCCAGTGCCACGGCCATCAGCCCCATCTGGGATCCGGCGGTGGGCACCAGCTGCTCGGCCGGCACCCGCACCTCCTCGCGTTCGGCGAGGTCGTTGATCGCCGGGATCAGCGTCCGCGCAACGTGCGGGGTGCTGTACTGCAGCAACGTGCCCCCGCCGAGGCGGACCAGCCGCGACAGCCGGTCGGCGATGTCGCGCAGCGGGAGCCGGGTCAGGTCGGGCAGCCCGCCGGCCAGCGAGATCAGGTCACCGCCCTGCTCGAACAGCTGCGGCATCTCGATCGCGGGCTTCATGTCGGTCCACATGGCTCTCTCCTCCCTTCTTCTGTCGCAGGTGGTCTCGGGTCCTCAGGCGGCGACGGCGAGCGACTCGACGTAGTCGCGCAGGCCGGCGGGGGTGGACAGCTCGGGGTCGGTCAGCACCTCGGGGTCGATCTCGACGCCGTAGTGCTCCTCGACGGCCATGACGAGCGAGAGGTAGCCGAGCGAGTCGACGCCGAGATCGACGAGCGGGCGGTGCGGGTCGTCGACCTCCACTCCGCAGACGTCGTGGACGATCTGGTCAAACTGCTGCTGAGTCATGGCGGGTCCCTGTCTGTGCTGTGGTCCGGTTGTCGAGCGGCGTGACGGTCGGGTGCTCGAGCTCGTCGAGCAGGCGCGCGACGGCGGCGCGGTCGGGCTTGCCGTTGCGGGTCAGCGGGATCTCGTCGATCGCCACGACGCGGTCGGGGGTGCGGGCGCGGTCGAGCCGCTCCCTGAGCAGCTCGCGCACCAGCTGGGCGGAGTGCGCGCGGTCGTCGTCGAGCGCGGGGGTCAGGCGCACGGCCAGCCGCAGCGGGGCCGACTCGTGCGCGGGCCGCGGTGCGACGGCCGCCACCACCCCGGGCACCAGCTCGGCGGCGTTCTCGATCTCGGTGAGGCCGACCCGGATGCCGCGGCGCTTGATCATGTCGTCGTCGCGGCCGACGAAGTAGAGCCGGCCGTCGGCGTCGAGGCGGCCCTGGTCGCCGGTGTGCAGCTCGAGCGAGCCGTCCGGGCGTTGGAGGTAGCGGTCCTGCTTGTCGAGCGGCACGTTCCAGTAGCCCGCCATGACGGTGGTGCCGTGCACGACGATCTCCCCCACCACGCCGGGTGCGACATCGTTGCCGTCCGGGTCGACGATCCGCACGGTGTCGCCGGGGATGGCGTGGCCGACGGAGTCGGGGTGCGCGGCGTACTCGTCGATCTCGAGGATGGCGATGCGCTTGCACTCGGTCATGCCGTACATCGAGGCGTAGCCGGAGCCGGGGAAGAGTTCGAGCAGGTCGGCGGCGGTCTCGCGGCCGAGCCGGGCGCCGGTGTTGGTGAACAGCCGCACGGCCGTGGCGAGGCGGTGGCGGCGCTGCAGCAGGATCAGCATCTGCGCGAGCGACGGCACCAGCGGCACGACCGTCACCCCGTGCTTGACGAGGAAGTGCAGCAGCGCGGCATCCCCGATGCGCTCCGACAGCACCAGCGTGGCGCCCGTCGAGGCGCAGAGCAGCGCCTGGTAGAGGCCGTAGTCGAAGGAGAGGGGCAGCCGGCAGAGCACCACGTCGTCAGCGCCGTACTGCAGGCGGTCGTTGATCGCGGCTGCGGCAGCGCGCATCTGCCGGTGCGGGCAGACGACGCCCTTGGGGCGGCCGGTGGTGCCGGAGGTGTAGATCAGCAGCGCGACGTCGTCCGGGCGGACGTCCACCGACGTCGGGTCGGGCCCAGGATCAGGCTCAGTGCCCTCGATCTCGCCCCAGACGTTCCCGCGGATCACCAGAGCCGGCGTGCAGTCCTCGGCGATCTGGGCGATCTGCGGGGCGGTGAGCTCGGGGTGCAGCGGCACGAAGATCGCGCCGCAACGGAGGGTGGCGAAGCAGACGGCGAGGAAGCGGTGGTCGTTGCCACCGGCGTAGGCGACGCGATCGCCGCGGGTGACGCCGTTGGCCCGCAGCCAGCCGACCGCGCGATCGACGGCCGTGCCGAGCTCGGCGTAGGTCAGGGTGGTGGTTGCGTCGACGACGGCGGGGTGGTCGGGGCGCTCGCGGACGGACGCGGCGAGGAGGTCATGCACCAGCATTGATCAGCCCTCCGGTCGGGGCGGCGAACCTGGCGACCACGGTGGCCAGATCGCGCGGGGTGGTGATCGGCGCGACGGTGAACCGCCGGCGCTTCAGCAGGTTGGTCAAGGTGCGGGCCGGCGGGAGCGCGACCACGGCGGTCGGCGCCAGCTCGGTCAGCGCGTCCACGCAGCGGTCCCAGCGGACCGGCCGCACGATCTGCTCGACCAGCCGCGCCCGCACCTCCTCCCCCGTGGCCTGCTCGGCGCCGTCGGCGTTGGAGAGCAGCAGCTGGCGGGGAGCGTGGAACTGGATCTCTGCAGCGGCCGCGGCGAACACGTCGCGGGCCGGGCGCATGTGCCGGGTGTGGAACGCGCCGGCGACGGCCAGCGGCTTGACGGTCGTGCCGGGTGGCGGGGCCGCGGCCAGCCGGGCCAGGTCCTCGACGAGCCCGGCGGCGACGATCTGGCCGGGACCGTTGAAGGTGGCGGGTTCGAGGCCGAGCTCGGCGATGCGGTCCAGGACCGCGTCTTCCTCGCCGCCCACCACCGCCGCCATCGACGTGGGGGCGACGGCGCAGGCGGCGGCCATGGCCCGGCCGCGGATCCCGGCCAACCGCACCGCGTCCAGTGCAGAGAGCACGCCGGCGTGGGCGGCCACCGTGAGCTCCCCGACCGAGTGGCCGGCCATCGCGGCCACTCGGTCGGGCAGGGCGCCGGAGAGCGCATCCAGTGCGAGCAGGCCCTGCGCCACCAGGAGGGGCTGGGTGTGCTCGGTGCGCTCGATCTCGGCGGCGGTCGCCGTCGTGCCGAGGTGGACCAGGTCGGCTCCGGCTGCGTCGGACCACGTGCGGACGAGGTCGAGGCGCTGGGGATCGCGCAACCACGGCGCGAGCATTCCGACGGTCTGGGCACCTTGGCCGGGGGCTACGACGGCGAACATCGGGTGTCCTCCTTCCTGTCGATCGATGGGGGTGGGGGGTCAGGCGCGACCGGTGCTGCCCTTGAAGCGCCGCACCGCGAAGACCGTGAAGCCGACGAGCCAGAGGGCGATGTTGATCAGAGCGCCGGCCAGGCTGGCGTGGTCGCCGCCGAACGAGTAGCCGTCGGTCAGCGGGTAGCGGGCCAGGGTCGCGACCCCGTACATCGGGGACCAGCGGGAGATGTCGAGCATCACGCCGGTCAGCGGGATGAACAGGTTGCCCAGGAAGGCCAGCGCCGTGAGCGTCAGGCCGGGGATGTGCATCACGATCTCCGGCTTGAGCGCGAGCCCGAGCCCGATGCCGAGCGCGGCGAAGATCGCCGAGCCGAGCCAGGCCACGACCAGGCTGATCAGCCACACCTGCGCATCGGCCTCGACGCCGGTCAGCGCGCCCAGCACGCCCACGATCACGACCGGGACGAGCGCCATCGCGACCGACGTGCCGACCTTCACGAGGATGTAGGCCGACGGGCGCATCGGGCTGAGCCGGATCGTGCGCATCCAGCCAGCGGACCGCTCGATGGAGATCGTCGCGGACGAGCTGGTCGCCGCCATGGCCGCCCCGTACACGGCCATCCCGATCATCATCCAGGCGGCGAAGTTGCCGTGCGGCAGATCGACGCCGCCGGACGGGCCGGTGCGGAACAGCGCCAGGTAGAGCACCGCGGGCAGCAGGAGCGTGAAGATCAGCGTCTGCCGGCTGAGACGGCGGCGCAGCTCGTAGGCGAAGAAGGTGGAGTTGATGCCGCCGGGGAGAGCGCGGCGTGGGGTGACAGTGGCGGTGGTCATCGCGAGCCCTCCGGCTGGTTGCCGCGCGTGATCGTCAGGAAGGCCTCTTCCAGGCTGCGCGGGGTGATCTCGATGTCCTGCGCGGGGATCCCGGCGAGGCGGCTGCCCAGCAGCGCGTCGGGGTCGGCGCAGTCGAAGTAGTGGCGGTCGCCGCGGCACTCGATGAGTCGCACACCCGGCCGGTCGGCCAGTGCATGGGCTTCGTGCTGCCCCATGCGGGCCGAGACGGTGCGGCCGGTGACCGCGGAGCGGATGGCCGAGACGGAGCCGTCGGCGACGACACGGCCGCGCTTGAGCATCACGATCCGGTCGGCGAACTGGTCGGCTTCCTCCAGGTAGTGGGTGGCGAACATGACGGTCGTGCCGTGGGCGGCGTCGTCGCGCACGGCCGCCCAGAAGTCGCGGCGGGCGCCGACGTCCATCCCGGCCGTCGGCTCGTCCAGCACGAGGAACTCGGGCCGGGAGAGCAGGGCGACGGCGAACCGCACCCGCTGCTGCTCACCGCCGGAGCAGGCGCCGACCTTGCGGGCACGCAGCTCGGCGACGCCGGCCCGGGCCATGCACTGCTCCGGGTCGGCCCCCGGGTGCAGCGAGCCGAGCATCTTCACCGTGGCCTCGACGGTCAGGTCGGGCAGGAGCCCGCCCGACTGCAGCACGGCGGCGACGCGGCCGGAGCGGACGGTGGCCTCGGGCGTCTGGCCGAACAGCTCGACCTGGCCCTCGTCGGGCGACGTGAGCCCGAGCAGCATGTCGATCGTCGTCGTCTTGCCGGCGCCGTTGGGGCCCAGGAAGGCCACCACCTCGCCGCGGCGGATCGACAGGTTCACCCCGTCGACCGCCGTGAGGGTCGCGCCCTTCGCATCGACGAACCGCTTGGTCACCCCTCGCAGCACAGCCACCTCGGCGGGCTGCACCGCCGCCGCTCGCAAGGCCGGTCGGGCCTCATCGCGGATCGACATCCTCATCACCCTTTTTCGTCTTCTGCCGTAGTGCCGGACGAATCAACACTAAGTTCGCCGGAACTGTTTCGGTACGATCTGCAGTGAAGTGCTGGAGTTCGTCAGGCCGAAGAAATGACGTTCGTCATGTTCTCGGCATGACAGATATGAAGCGACCGTTCAACGGGCCCACGATCCGCCCCATCCACGGACGGGACGGGAGTGGTGACGAGGCTTCATTCGATACGGCTCGGGCGAGGATTCCGGGGCTCGCTCCGCGAACACCGCGCCCAATACCGCGACGAGCGCCGCGAGCTCGAACTCGTCCGGACGGCCCCGCACCGACCACCCCTGCCGGCTCAGCACGGCGGGTTCCCGTGCTTGCGCAGCGGCGTCTCGGAGTGCTTGGACCGCAGCATCGCCAGCGAGTCGATCACCACGGACCGGGTGGCGCGCGGATCGATCACGTCGTCGACCAGGCCGCGCTCGGCCGCGTAGTAGGGGTGCATGAGCTCCGCGCGGTACTCCTTGATCTTCAGCAGCCGCGCGGCCACCGGATCGTCGGAGGCGGCGATCTCCCGCCGGAAGATCACGTCCGCGGCACCTTCGGCGCCCATCACCGCGATCTCGTTGGTGGGCCAGGCGAAGGCCAGGTCAGCACCGATGGAGCGGGAGTCCATGACGATGTAGGCGCCGCCGTAGGCCTTGCGCAGGATCACCTGGATCCGCGGGACGGTCGCGGTGCAGTAGGCGTAGAGCAGCTTCGCGCCGTGCCGGATCACGCCCCCGTGCTCCTGGGCGACCCCGGGCAGGAAACCCGGCACGTCCACCAGCGTGAGCAGGGCGATGTTGAACGCGTCGCAGAACTGGACGAAGCGCGCGGCCTTCTCGCTGGCCGCGATGTCCAGCACCCCGGCGAGCACGACGGGCTGGTTGGCGACGATCCCGACGAGGTGCCCGTCCATCCGGGCCAGCCCGCAGAGCACGTTGCCCGCCCATCGCTCGTGGACCTCGAAGAACTCGCCGTCGTCGACGATCTCCTCGATCACGTCGTGCATGTCGTAGGCCCGCCCCGGGTCGGCCGGGACGATGTCCAGCAGCCGCGGGGAGCGGCGGTCGGGCGGGTCGGTCGAGGCCACCACAGGCGGCAGTTCGTTGTTGTTGGCCGGCAGCAGCGACAGCAGGTAGCGGACGTCGTCGAGGCAGGACTCCTCGTCGTCGTGAACGAACGCCGCGACCCCGGTGCCGGCGTGCACGTCCGCGCCGCCCAGGCCGTCGTGGGTGACCACCTCACCGGTCACCGAGCGCACGACGTCGGGTCCGGTGAGGAACATCTGGGCGGTGCCGCGCACCATGAAGACGAAGTCGGTGAGGGCCGGCGAGTAGGCCGCGCCGCCTGCGCACGGGCCGAGCATCACGCTGATCTGCGGGATCACGCCGGAGCCCAGCGCGTTGCGCTGGAAGATGTCGCCGTAGCCGGCGAGGGCGAGCACGCCCTCCTGGATGCGGGCACCGGCCCCGTCGTTGAGGCTGACCAGCGGCGATCCGGCCGCGAGGGCGAGATCCATCAGTTTGCGGATCTTCGCGGCGTGCGCCTCACCGAGGGCGCCGCCGAAGACCCGGAAGTCGTGGGCGTAGGCGAACGTCGTGCGGCCGTGGACCTTGCCCCAGCCGCACACGACCCCGTCCGAGTCGGGCCTGCGGTCCTCCATGCCGAACCCCGTGGCCCGGTGCCGGCGCAGCGACTCGATCTCGGTGAACGTCCCGGCGTCGAAGAGCAGGCCCATCCGCTCGTAGGCGGTGAGCTTGCCGCGGGCGTGCTGCCGGGCGGTGGCCGCGGGACCCGGGGCCGTCCGCACGCAGTTGCGCCGCGTGATCAGCTCCTCGACGAGCGCCTCGTTCGAGCGCGTCGCCGTCGTGCTTCTGCTTGCATTCTTCGACTGCACCGGAATCACTCCTCCGCGAGAGAGGGCGGGATCAGCAGCCGTAGACGGAAACGAAGCTGTACACCGCGATGGCGGCCTCGGCCACGTCACCGTCGACGTACTCGATCTCCAGCTCGTGCAGCTCCGACAGGCTCATGATGTTTCCTCCCGATCGCCGACCCGAGGGCCGTTGTGCTGATGGGAGAAATGTTGCCCGGTCTGATCAGATGGCTGTAGTAGCCACTGTCAAGGAATAGACCTGACAGATTCAATGCGCTCTATTGCGCCGTTCGGAGCAACCGCCGGGGCAGGCCGAGGCCCGCTACAGCGGCCGGGCCGCGCGCCACAGCGCGTCGAGCTCGTCGGCGACCTGGGGCGCGGCCACCAGCACGCCACCCCGGCGCGGGAAGAGCTCGGTCTCGCCGGACTCGCCGCGGACGGCGCACCCGGCCTCCGCGCACAGCAGCGTGGCGGCGAGGTGGTCCTCGGGGTGGAACTCGCCGATGACGGCCCCGGCGCAGCGACCCGCCGCGACGTGCGCGAGCGTGAGGGTGGAGCTGCCCATCACCCGGGTCGTGGCGCCCCGGTCGGCGAGCGCGGCGAGCAGGTCGAGCATCCCGGGCCATGGACGGTGCCCTGCCCACTCGGTCAGCACCACGCCGCCGGTGAGCCGCGCCCGATGCGCCGGGCGATCCGCGGTCATCCGCCGGCCCGCCACCACGCAGCCGCGGCCGCGCGCGGCCTGCATCACCTCGCCGCGCCACGGATCGGCCACCACCCCGACCAGCGGCGTCGAGCCCACCGCCAGCGCCAGCGAGAACGACGTCCACGGCAGCCCCGCCGCGAGGTTGGTCGTGCCGTCCACCGGATCGCAGTACCAGGTCGGCCCGTCGTCGGCGACGCCGCCGTACTCCTCGCCGACCACGGTGTGCCCCGGCAGCCGCGCGGCGATCAGGTCGCGGACGGCGCGTTCGACGGTCGTGTCGACGTCGGTGACGAGGTCGGCGTCGTGCGCCTTCGTGCGGATCTCGCCGGTCGGGGTGCCGGCGACGAGGGTGATCGCGAGCTGCGCCGCCTCCAGCGCCACTGCGAGGGCGGCGTCCAGGTCAAGGTCATCCACGGCTGTCCACGACCTTCCGCAGTGCGCCGATCCGGTTGCTGATCACGGCGTCGACGCCGCGGTCGAGCAGCGCCGACATCGTCTCCTCGTCGTCGACCGTCCAGCAGCAGGTGGCCATCCCGCGGTCCCGGGCCCACGTCATGGCCTCGGGGTGCAGGAGCATCCAGTACGGGTTGAACGCCTCGGGTGCGAGCGCCTCGACGACGTCGTCCGCCGGGAGC
Organism: uncultured Actinomycetota bacterium; assembly: GCA_963727745.1. Taxonomy (GTDB): domain Bacteria; phylum Actinomycetota; class Actinomycetes; order Mycobacteriales; family Pseudonocardiaceae; genus Pseudonocardia. The sequence goes on along the minus strand of CAVSHL010000011.1, from coordinate 504,639 downwards.
TCACCCGCGTGCCAGGACAGCACGATGCGGGCCGCGCCGTCGTCGCGGCGGATGCGCTGCAGCGCGGGGAGGGCGCCGCACCACGCGACTTCGGCCGGGTCGAGCGATCCTGCAGCGATCAGCTCATGGACCACCTGCAGCGCGGGTCCAGCGGGGTCCGAGCCGGACATGTCGATGAGCAACGTGGCGCCCGTGCCGGCGACGAGCGCGAGCGCGTCGCGCAGCAGCGGCACCCCGGCCCCGGTCCGCTCCCCCACCTCGGCCCAGGTCAGCGCGTCCACCCGCACCGGCACGTCCCAGAGCCGTTCGAGGGTGTCGTCGTGCAGCAGCACCACCGCTCCGTCGGCCGTGACCTGCACGTCGATCTCGACGAGATCGGCGCCGAGCGCCACTGCGGCCGCCACCGCGGCCAGGGTGTTCTCGCGGTGCCCGACCGGATCACCCCGGTGCGCGATCGCCCGCGACGGGCCACCGGCGACGATCCGGGTCATCGAACGAGTGCGCCGTCGGTGTGGGCGATGGCCCGGCGGAAGCGCACGTGGACCTGCTCCCCCGGTGCCGGTGGCTCGGCACCGCTGAGGTAGGCGCGGACCGTCGACTCCCCGAGCGTGAGGACGACCTCGGCGAAGTGCCCCCGCGGCACCACCCGCGCGACGGTCGCGGCGGCCCCGCTCGGACCGAGCACCACGTCCTCGGGGCGCACCCCGATCTCGGTCCCGTCGCCCGCTGCGGCCGCGGCCGGCGCGTCGACCGGGACCCTGGTCCCGTCGCCGAGCACCGCGGCATCGGTGTGGAGGGTGCCGGGCCAGGTGTTCAGCACGCCGACGAAGCTGCCGACGAAGCGGGTCGCCGGCCACCGGTACAGCTCGGTCGGCGTGCTGACCTGCTCGATCCGACCGTCGTTCATGACCGCGATGCGGTCGGCCATCGACAGCGCCTCGTCCTGGTCGTGGGTGACGACGACCGTGGTGATGCCCAGCCGCTGCTGGATCGCCCGGATGTCCTCCCGGACCCGGACCCGCAGCTTCGCGTCGAGGTTGGAGAGCGGCTCGTCGAGCAGCAGCACCGCGGGCCGCTGCACCAGCGCCCTGGCCAGCGCGACGCGCTGCTGCTCGCCACCGGAGATCCGCCCTGGGCGGCTGCGGGCGTGGTGGCTCAGGTTGACCAGCTCGAGCATCTCCTCGACCCGCTCGGCGATCTCCGCCTTGGCCACCTTCCGCACCTTGAGGCCGAACGCCACGTTGTCGAACACCGACATGTGCGGCCACAGCGCGTAGTTCTGGAAGACCATCGCCGTCGGTCGCCGCTCGGGTGCCACCGGCGTCACGTCGACCCCGTCGATCTCGACGACGCCGGTGTCCGGCACGAGGAACCCGGCGATCATGCGCAGCGTGGTGGTCTTGCCGCAGCCCGACGGGCCGAGGAGGCAGACCAGCTCACCGCGCGCGACGGTCAGGTCGAGATCGGCGACGATGCTGCGCCCCCCGAGGTCCTTGCCCACGCCCCGCAGCCGCAGGCCGGCGCGCTCCGCCGACCTCGTCGCTGCCGTCGATGTGGCCGCTGCCCGCGCGTCGGTCGTCACCTGATCTGGAACCCTTCCGCGAGCTGGCCACCCATGATGTGCCGGCGGACCAGCAGCAACAGGGCGACCGACGGGATCGACAGCAGGATGGAGAAGACCGCTGCGACCTGACGGGGATAGTTCAGGACGAGGGAGTACATCTCCGTCGGCATCGTGTAGAACACCGGCGCCCCCACCAGGTACGTGCCCTGCGCCTCGTCGAACGACGCCAGGAACGACATGATCATCGCCACCAGGATGCCCGGCAGCGCCATGGGCAGCGTGACCGACCAGAACACCCGCACGGGGCCGGCGCCGGCGTCGCGGGCGGCCTCCTCCAGGCTGCGGGGGACGGCAGCGAACGCAGCCGCGGGAATCCACGTCATGAACACCACGGTGCCCAGCACGTGCACGATCACCACCCCGGTGAACGTCGTCATCAGGTCGAACGCGTAGAACAGCGCCGCCAGCGCGACGAACAGCCCCGTCTTCGGGAAGGCGTTGGTGGCGAACAGCCCGATGAGCAGCGTGCGGCGTCCGGGGAAGTCGAACCGGCCGAACGCGTAGGCCGCCGGCAGGCACAGCACGCTCGACACGAGGATCGTGGTCAGCGCGAACGCCAGGCTCAGCCGGACCGAGGAGAACAGCTGCTCGTCGGCGAACACCTCCTGCCACCAGTGCAGCGTCCACCCGTCGGGCAGGAGGTTGGGGAACGTCCAGTTGGTGGCGAACGCGTGGGCGGCGAGCCACAGCAACGGCCCCAGCACGAACGTCGCGAGCGCGAGCACCGCGACGGCACCGACCGCGGAGCGCACCCACCGGACTGCCGTCACACCCGACCTGCGTCCTGCGCGGCGCGGAAGTTCGCCCAGACGTACAGGGCACCGAAACCGGTGGCGATCAGGAACACGACGACGGCCATGACGATCGCCTGCTGCGGCAGGTTGAACGAGGTGAAGTAGCTCGCCATCTCCACGCCGAGCATGGTCGGCGCGTTCGGGCCGGTGAAGTACGGCACGGTGAAGGCGCCCAGGGTGCCGATGGCGGTGAACGTCGCCGCGATCACCGTGGGCACCAGCGCCAGCGGCGCGATCACCGAGCGCACGATCCGGCCGAACGACGCGCCGGCATCGGCTGCGGCCTCGATCAGCGGCTGCGGCACGCCCTGCACCCCGGAGACGATCATCAGTGTGGCGAACGGCAGGTGCGTCCACACCATGCCGATCGTGATGCAGGTGACGGTGTAGCCCAGCGTGGGAGCGTCCCCGCCGAACGCCTGCGCGATCGTCCGCAGGAACCCGTCGCCGGCGTAGAAGGTCAGGATCGCCCAGGACGCGATCACCACCGGGATGAACATCGGCACGACGGCCAGCGCGGAGAGCACCTTCGCCGCGACCGAGTCGGACATCCGCAGGTAGAGGGCGACCACCCACGCCAGCAGCACCACCGCCACAGTGCTGAGGATGGTGACCAGCACCGTCGTGCCGAGATCGCGGAGGAACCGGTCGTCGGCGAACACGTCGGCGTAGGCGGCGAACGTCTGCTGCCACCAGGCGTCCACGGTGTGCTGGTCGCGGGCGATGGTGGCGATGGTCGCGTTCAGCCCGCCGACGTGGCCGAGGCTGTACGCGACCGCGACGACGATCGGGAAGGCGACGAACACGGTCACGAGCAGCAGCGGCGGGGCGGCCATGAGCAGCCCGGCCAGTGGTCTGCGCTTCACGGCGACCCGTTCAGTGGCCGGGGACCATCTGGTCCCAGAGGTTGTTGAGGTCCTTGCCGTGGTCGATGAAGTAGGTCGGCCGCAGCTCGCCCGGCCGAGCCGCACCGAACTTCGCCTGGATGTCGGGCGGCAGCTTCTCGAGCGGGATCACCGGGTAGCCGGCGATCTTCGCCGCGATGGCCTGCTGCTGGGCGGGCTCGAGCACGAAGTTGACGAGCTTGATCGCGAGCTGCTGCCGGTCGGAGGACTTCACGACACCGACCGAGGTCGCGCCGCCGGTGAACGACGGGTTCTCGATCTGGGCGGCGGCCACCGTCTTCGGGATGGTGCCCTTCTCCTGCCCGGACACGAACTGGTCGGACCACACGGGGATCATCGACACCTGCCCGCTCGCGAGCAGGTCGATCGTGCCGTTGTTGCCGTTCGGGTAGACGCCCTTCTGGAACACGTACGGGTTCAGCCCGGCCAGCGTCGCCCAGCCCTGCGACCAGTTCGACTCCAGCTCCATGTGGTAGCCGGTGGTCATCTGCGCGCGGACGTCGGGCGGCACGAACTTGTCCAGCACCGTCGTGACGAACGCCGTCCCCGAACCACCGGACTTCGGCGGGTTGTACGCGAACCGGCCCGGGTGGTCCTTGATCCACTGGAGCAGCTCGTCGAGTGTCTTCGGCGGGGTCGGCACCGTCGCGGTGTCGTAGGCCAGCAGCACCGACGACGCCCGGTACGGGATCGCGCCCTGCCCGGCCACCGCCCGCACCTTCGGGTCGATGCCGGCCAGCGCAGGCACAGAGGAACCGACGTCGGCGAGCAGCCCGGCCTTCACCGCGTCGTCGGTGATCCCCTCGACCAGGTCGATGCCGGGGTCCTTCTGCTGCTGCGCGGCGGCCGCGAGCTTGGCGATCGTCTGGGTCCGGTTCGTCGCGTGCAGGTCGAACTGCATGTCGACGGTGACACCGGGGTTCGCCTTCTCGAAGGCGGGGATCAGGGTGCTCTGCCAGAGCTCCTGGATGTTCGTGTCGTCGCCGAGGTAGACGCGCACGGTCTGCGCCGGGTTCCCCGACGAGGACGCGGCACCCGGCCCGTTCCCGGCACATGCGGTGAGCCCGGCGAGCAGCGCGAGCGCCCCGGCCACCACGGCGATCCTGCGTCGTTTCATGTCGATCCCCCGCACGCGGTGGACTCCATCAGAACCGGCCGATCACCACAAGGCCGAACACCGTGCTGATGGCCCTCGCGGATGGCAATTTCATGAACGCAGAGTGATCGACGATGGGCAGATCCCCCATCTCGACACGAATCGGTCACCGCCTGTGACAGGCCGCGGCGTGGCTACCCGCCGGCCGCCACGATCGGCCGCGACTCGACGGCGAGCGCCGCGGTGGGACTGCGGCGCACCGCGAGGATCAGGAGAGCGCCGGCGACGGCGACCGCGGCGAACGTCCCGAAGATCCACGGCAGCGGGGTGCCGGCGCCGACCAGCAGGCCGCCCAGCACCGGCCCGAGGATCCCGCCGAACCGGCCGACCCCCAGCGCCCAGCCGATCCCGGCCGCCCGTGCGTAGCCCGGGTAGTAGCCGGTGATGTAGGCGTTGAGCAGCGTCTGCGTGCCGATGGTGCCGTAACCGCCCAGCGCGAACAGCAGGTACAGCCACGTCGCCGAGCCCGTCACGTTGAGGAGCAGGATCGCGAGCCCCGCCAGCCCGAACCCGATGCTGACGACCGGCTTCGGGCCGAACCGGTCGGCAGCCCGTCCGCCCAGGAGCAGCCCGGCGACCGCGCCGGCGTTGAACACCAGCAGGAACGAGAGCGCCGAGCCGAGCGGGTAGCCCGCCTGGCGCATCAGCTGCGGCAGCCAGGTGTTGAGCCCGTAGATCAGCAGGAGCGAGCAGAACGCGGAGAGCCAGAACAGCAGGGTCGGCAGCGCGTACGGCGGCACGAACAGGGCCGGAACACCGCCCCACCGCGGCCGCTCCCGCTTGCTGTCCGCCCCTTCCGGCAGCTCCACGCCCAGCTCCGTCGCCAGCGCCCGGGCCTCGTCGAGGCGGCCGCGGGAGACGAGCGACTCCAGCGATTCGGGCAGCCGCCAGATCGCCAGCGGGAGCACGAGCAGCAGCGGCGCCGCGGCGATGACGTACATGACGGTCCAGCCCAGCGCCGGGATCAGCGGGATGGCCAGTGCCGCCGCCAGCAGCCCGCCGACGGGGTAGCCGATCGCCATCACGACGTAGGTGAGGTTGCGACTGCGCGCCGGCGCGTACTCGATCACGAGCGCGTTGAGCGTGGGCAGCACCCCGCCGAGGCCGAGCCCGGCGAGGAACCGCAGCGCGCCGAACACCTCCGGGTTCGGTGCGACGGCGCACAGCGCGGTGAGCACGGAGAACCAGGTGACGGCCGCGATCAACACCCGCCGCCGGCCGAAGACGTCGGTGATGCTGCCGACGGTGAGCGCGCCGATCAGCATCCCGATCAGCGCGTAGCTGCCGATCGACCCCGCCGCGACCGGGCTCAGCCCCCACTGAGCCGAGATCGAGGGCAGGGTCGTGCCGTAGACGATCAGGTCGTACCCGTCGAACATGTAGGCCAGCCCGCAGGTCACGACGATGACGACGAGCGTCGATCGGCTGACCTCGCCGCGGGTTCCGGTAGTGGACATCTACGCCTCCAGAGGGGGATCCCACGCGGCCGGCAGCGACACCGGTCCGCGGAACGACAGGTTCGGGACGAACGAGACGGGCTGATCAGGTACGAGGCGCAGCCCCGGCAACCGGTCGGCGAGCATGTTGATCACGACCTCGCACTCCAGCCGCGCGAGCCCGGCGCCGAGGCACAGGTGGATGCCGCGCCCGAAGGAGAGCTGGCGGCGCGCGTTGGACCGGCGGACGTCGAACCGGTCGGGATCGGGGAAGACGGCCGGCTCGCGGTCGGCCGCGGCGAAGGCCAGCACGAGCCGGCTCCCGGCCGGCAGCGCGACCCCGTCGATCTCGACGTCGCGGGTGGTGACGCGCCGCCACATCGGCACCGAGCTGTCGAAGCGCAGGGTCTCCTCCACCGCACCGGGGATCAGGGACCGGTCGGCGCAGATCTCGGCCCACGCGCCGGGCCGGGCGAGCAGGTGGCGCGCCATGTTGCCGAGCAGGTTGGTGGTGGTCTCGTGCCCGGCGAAGCTCAGCGCGAAGATCAGGCTGGTGATCTCGACGTCGGTGAGCGCGCGCTCGTCGGCCACGAGCGCGCCCACGAGGTCGTCGGCCGGCTCGGCCCGACGCCGCGCCACGAACGCCGCGCAGTGGTCGACGAACGCGCGCATGCCCTGTGCCGACCTGCGCTGCCGCTCCGCGCTCAGGTGCCCCCAGTTGACCTCCAGCTTGTCCGCGCACCACGCCTTGATCTGCTCGGCGTCGGTGAGCGGGAACCCGATCAACGTGAAGATCGTGAGCGCCGGGAGCGGGTGGAACAGCGCGCTGACGAGATCGGCGCGGCCGTCGGCGGTGAACCGGTCGATCAGCTCGCGCGTGCGCGCCTCGATCGCGGGTCGCAACGCGGCCACCCGCCGCGGCGACATCGCCCGCGCCATCACCGACCGGAACCGCTGGTGATCCGGCGGATCGCAGTTCGACATCGTCGGCACGAGCGGGAGGGCGGCGAGCACCGCCGCGGCGTCGGCGTCCATCGGGTAGACGGGCCGCTGCGCCTCGGCCGCCGAGAACGTGGCCGGATCGGTGAGGATCCGGTCGATGTCCGCGTAGCGCGTGACGACCCACCGCCCGATCGACGGCGCGTAGAACACCGGCGCCTGCTCGCGCCACTCCGCGAGCACCGGGAACGGATCGGCGAGGAACTCTGCGGCGAGCGGATCGAAGCCGTGCGCCACCGGGCAACTCATGAGACGGCCACCTGCAGCTGCGTGGACGGCTTGCGGGTCGGTCCGGCCCACAGGTCGATGGCGTCGGGCTCGGCCGGATCGAACGTGCGCGGCCGCCAGGCCTCGTCGTCCTCGATGCGGCGGACGCCCCACGAGTACTCGTAGGTGAGCCCCTCCGGCCCCTTGAAGTACAGGAAGACCGCGGTGGACTGCGGGTGCCGGCCCGGCCCCATCTCGATCTCGACGCCGAGGTGCTCCAGCACGTGCCAGCTGCGCATGACGTCGTCGATCGACGCCACCTGGAAGTTCATGTGGCACAGCCCCGGCCGCTCGCCCTTGAAGACCGCGAGCTTGTGGTGGACGGGATCGAAGCGCATCAGCGCCGCCTGGTCGCCGATCCAGTCCGAGATCCGGATGTTGAACAGCGTCGACCAGAACGCGTACGCCTCGTGGACGTCGGAAGCGTCCAGGCAGAGGTGGCCGAACTCCGTGATCCCGGCGGTGCGGCCGTGGCGCACCGGCCGGTCGATCGTGGTCTGCCCGCAGACCAGCTCCACACGGTTGCCGAACGGGTCGTCGAAGGCCAGGTAGTCGCGCACGTGCCGGTGCCGAGCACCCTCGGCGTCGCCGCGCTCGATGTGGCAGCCGGCCCGTTCCAGCTCGATCTCCGCGGCGGCGAGCGCGCCGGCGTCGCGCACGGTGAACCCGGATGCGAGCACGCCCGGCTCCCCCTCGACGAACGCCAGGCAGTGATGGCGGTGGTCCACCCGCAGGTACGCCGTGCCGTCGACGCGAGCGATCTCCTCCAGCCCCACGACGTCGACGGCGAATCCGACGGCCGTCTCCAGGTCGGCGGTGCCGGACCGGACGTACGCGATGTCGTCGATGATGATCATGCGATCTCCTCGCTCAGGTGGGCCCAGATCCGTTGCAGCAGTTCGGGTGCGGCGCAGCGCCAGTTCGCGATCTCCTCGTCGGTCAGCGGTGTGGGCACGCCGGTCGCGGCGATCTGGACCGATCGGGCCGCACGGTCGAGCAGCCACATCCGGGCGACGGCCGCGCCGAGGTCGGTGCCGACGGTGACGGCACCGTTGCCCCGCAGCACGAGCGCGTGCGACATGCCCAGTGCCGCCGCGGCCCGGGCGCCGGCCGCCGCGTCCCGGACCAGCACGGCGTCCGGTGACACCGGCACCGGCGCGCCCGCGAGCACCGCGTGGCCGGTGATCGGCGTGATCGCGATGCCGCCCGCGGTGAGTGCGGTGACGCGCTCGGGCTGGGCCCGGCAGATCGAATGGACGTCCGGTCGAGTGCGGTAGACCGCCAGGTGCAGCCAGGCCTCCTGCGGTGTGCCCGGCGGCAGCGCGTCGACGTCGAGCCCGACGGTGATGCAGCGGTCCGGATCGACCGACCGCAGCGGGACCGGCGGGGTGATCAGCATCCGGTCGTCGTCGAGGCGGACGGACACGTGACCGAACGCCGTGACGAGATCTGCCCTGGTCAGGACGGCGCAGGCGGCGGCGAGTGTGGTGGCGAACACAGGGCGGACGCTATGCCCGCCGCCATACAGGTATCAACAGACATGTATCACTAGGCGGAACACCGGTTCGCGGGCTACCGTCCCCGGCATGTCCCTGCAGAGCGCGCTGCTCGGAGTGCTCGACGCCCGACCCATGAGCGGGTACGAGCTCGCCCAGTTCTTCGACTCCGGCTCCGGCTGGGTGTGGTCGGCCCCGCAGAGCCAGATCTACCCGCACCTGCGCCGCATGGAGGCCGGCGGGCTGATCACCGGCGAGCGCACCGTGCGGGGCAGCAAGCTGGAGCGCACGATCTACTCGCTGACCGAGGACGGGAAGCGCGTACTGCTGGAGTGGCTCGGCGAGTACCACGCGCCGCCCCCGCCGCGGGATCCGTTCGCGCTGCAGGCACTGCTGTTCGACATGCTCGCGCCGGAGGAGGCCGTCACCGTGCTGAAAGCGTTCATCGAGGAGCAGGAGCAGATCGCCGAGCGCCACGAGGTCCAGGCCGCACGGCTGCGCGCGCTCGACACGCCGCTGCTCGTCGAGCGCCTGCGCAACCGGCCGGCGGCGGACCACGCGCGGATCGGCCGGATGAAGGCGCACGTCTTCGCCGGCAAGGCCGCCGCTGCCCGTCAACAGGCGGAGTGGGCACGCACGGCGATCGCGCTGGCCCACGGGGAGGAGGCGTGATCACCGCCGACCGTCCCCCGTCGATGCTCGGGCGCGGCGTCGCGATCCTGGGCGCCTTCGGCCCCGACCGCGGCACGCTCGGGGTCTCGCAGCTGGCGCGCCGCACCGGCCTGCCCAAGTCGACGGTGCACCGGCTCGCCGCCGAGCTCATCCGAGAAGGCCTGCTCGAGGCCGTCGACGGCGGGTTCCGGCTCGGGATGCGCCTGTTCGAGCTCGGCCACCTCGTACCGCGCCAGCGCGGGCTGCGCGAGCTCGCGGCCCCGCTGATGGGCGAGCTGCGCGAGATCAGCCAGCAGACCGTGCACCTCGCGGTGCTCGACGGCGCCGAGGTGCTCTACGTGGAGATCCTGCCGGGCCGCACCGGCCCGAAGCTGCCGTCGCGGGTCGGTGGCCGCATGCCCGCGCACGCGACCGCCGTCGGCAAGGCGATGCTCGCCGCGGACCGCCGCGCGTTCGACACCGTGGCCGCCACCGGGCTGCGCCGGCTCACGGCGCGCACGATCATCGCTCCTGGCCTCCTGCACTCGGAGCTGCGCCGCACCGCCGAGCGCGGTGTCGCGTTCGACCGCGAGGAGAGCTCCGTGGGCCTGGTGTGTGTGGCGAGCCCGGTGCTCGACGCCGCCGGCGCGCCGGTGGCGGCGCTGTCGGTCTCCGGCCACAGCGGTCGGATGCCGGTCGAGCGGCTCGTGCCCGCGCTGCGCGGGGCGGCGGCCACGCTGGGCACGCGCCTGCGCGGGCCCTACCCTGCCTGAGCTGCCGCCCGGGCCTCGATCGCGTCGAGCAGCAGCTCGATCGCCAGCCGGAACTGGTCCTCGCGACCGACCTCGGCCAGCAGCGGCGCGACGGCGTTGATGCTCGGGAACTGCGCCGGCGGCAGCATCACCCACTCCCGCGAGTACGACTGGTGGTCGCGCTCCATGAGCGTTGCGTCGATGGTGCGCGTCGCGGCCTCGAACGCGGCCCAGGCCAGCAGGGTGTCGACGACGACCCGGTAGAGGCTCGCCGCGCTGCGCGTGTCCAGCCCCGACTCCAGCAGGGCCGCGATGACGATCTCGGCGGACTCGAACTCGGCGGGGCGGCGCATCGTGCGCGTGGCGACGAGCAGCGCCAGGCGCGGATGGGCCATGAACACGAAGCGGGTGGCGTCGGCGATCCGCACCAGCCGTTCCCGCCAGGTGCCGGTGAGCGGACTGATGGACGCCAGCGCCTCGACGTAGAGCCGGTCCCCCATCGCGAGCAGCAGATCGTCCTTGTCGCGGAAGTGCCGCAGGACGGCCGTCGGCGCCGCGTCGAGCTCGCGACCGAGCCGCTTGAACGTCAGCGCATCGGCGCCTTCGTCCTCCACGATCTGCAGGGCGGCGTCGAGGATCCCGTCCGACGTGAGGGACGCGCGTGGCCGCTCGGCCGCGGACCGAGCGTCAGCCGCAGACATGCCGCTCAGTCTGGCAGACGTCGGCCGCACTTCTGTGAACGCCATTGTGAACGCCGGTCACAACGTGCATGATGAGTCTCCGAGAGAAGCTCGTGCACTGCCTTCCCCGCCTCCGCCGTGCGTCCGCACCGCGTGCGCCCCGCCATGCACTGGAGCCCTTGTGAGCAGTCCTGAACCTGCCCAGCTGCCCCGCAACCTCGGCACGCTCGGGGGTCTCGCGTTGGCCGTGTCCAACGTGGGCCCCACGATCTCGGTCGGCGTCGGCCTCGGCGCGCTCGCCTCGGTAGTGGGCCCGCAGATGCCGATCGTGTTCGTGCTGGCGTTCCTCCCGATGCTCGGGATCGCCGTCGGATACACCTACCTCAACCGCGAGGAACCCAACTGCGGCACGGCCTACATCTGGCTGCGCTCGACGTTCGGCCCGTGGCTGGGCTTCCTCGCCGGCTGGCTCGTGCTGGCCGGGGGCGTCATGTTCCTCGCCTACGGCGTCCCGCTGGTCGGCCGGATCACGCTGGCGTTCGTGCAGTCGATCGGGATCTCCGGGATCGACCCCGACAACACGCTCGCCGACAGCGCCGTCGGGCTCGTGTGGCTGATCCTGGCCACCCTGCTCGCGGTGCGCGGCACGGACCTCGCGGTGCGCGCCCAGATCGTCCTCGTGGCCATCGAGCTCGTCATCGTCGGTGGCCTCGGTGTGCTGGCCATGGTCGTCGGCGACGCGGCGCCCGTCCAGGCTGCATGGTTCGATCCGGGGCAGCTCGGATCCGGGCAGGCCCTGGCCACCGGCCTGGTGCTCGCGGTCTTCGTGTTCTGGGGCTGGGACACCTCGTTCAGCGTGACCGAGGAGACCCGGCACCCCGCCCAGTCCAGCCGGGCGGGCTTCGGCACGCTGTTGCTGGTCCTCGGCATGTTCGTCTTCTCCGCGATCGCCTTCCAGCGGGCACTGACGCCGGACGAGCTGGTCTCCCAGGGCGCGCTCGGCCTGCCGTACCTGGGCGAGAAGCTGCTCGGACCCGCCGGCTACATCATCGCCACGCTGGCGCTGCTGCTGTCGTCGGTCGCCGTGCTGCAGTCGGTCGTCATCGGCACCGCCCGGATGGGGCTGGCGATGGGCCGCGACGGCACGCTCGGCCGGGTGTGGGGCCGGGTGCATCCGCGGTTCGGCACCCCGGCCGGCGGCACCCTCATCATCGCCGCGGTGTCGCTGGCGCTGTCGGTGCTCGCGCTCGCGCTGGGCCCGCTCATGACCGTCATCGTCGGCCTGATCACCGCGATCGGCCTGCTCGTGGCGCTGCAGTACGGCGTGCTCGGCCTCGCCGCCGCCTGGCGGTTCCGCCACCTGCTCGGCACCGATCCGCGACGCGGCGTGCTGGCCGTGGTCGTGCCCGCCGTCAGCGCGGTGTGCCTGCTCGCGCTGGGCGTCTACCTGTTCGTCCTGCAGGCCGGGTCGACCGACCACATCGCCTTCGACGCCACCAACGGCTGGTTCCTCAACGCCGTCCCGCTGGGCGTGATCGCGCTGGGCATCGTCCTGGCCTTCTACACCCGCTACGTGCGCAAGGCGCCCTACTTCGCGCCGCGCGCCACGACCCCGACCGCACCCACCGCCGCGGAGGCAGTGCACCCATGACGTCACCCATGACTCCGGCTGACATCCACGTCCTCACCGGCGGGACGATCCACCTCGACGCGGAGCGGTCCGTGGCGGCGCTGGCGCTGCAGGGCGACCACGTGCTCGCCGCCGGCACGGAGGAGCAGGTGCTGGCGATCGCCGGTCCGCGCCACCGCCGCACCGACCTCGACGGCCGCACCGTCGTCCCCGGCTTCGTCGACGCGCACATCCACCCGCTGTTCGCGGGCCTGGGGCTGCTCCAGTGCGGGTTCGACGGCGTGCACGACGGCGCCGCGGCGCTCGACCGCATCGGCCGCTACGCCGAGGCCGACCCGGAGCTGCCGTGGATCGTCGGCGCCGGCTGGTCGATGGAGTGGTTCCCGGGCGGCACGCCGTCGCGGCACGAACTGGACAAGGTCGTGCCCGACCGGCCGGCCGTCTTCGTCAACCGCGACGGGCACGGCGCGTGGGCCAACTCGGCGGCGCTGCGGCTGGCCGGCGTCGATGCCCGCACCGCCGATCCCGCCGACGGCCGCATCGAGCGCGAACCCGACGGCAGCCCGCAGGGCACCCTGCACGAGGGCGCCATGGACCTCGTGACCCATCACCAGCCCGCGGCCGGCGAGGCCGACGTCGACGCCGCGCTGGCCGCGGCGCAGCAGCACCTGCACTCGCTGGGTGTGACCGGCTGGCAGGACGCGCTGGTCGGCGCCTACACCACCTGCCCCGACCCGACCTCCGGCTACCTGCGCGCGATCGCGGCCGGGACGCTGACCGCGCGGGTGGTCGGGGCGCTGTGGTGGGACCGGTCCCGTGGCCTGGAGCAGATCGACGACCTGCAGCGCCGGCGCGTCGACGTGGCGGCGCCGGGCGGATCGGGCTCGTTCCGCACGACCACGATCAAGATGATGCTCGACGGAGTGGCGGAGAACTTCACAGCCGGCATGCTGGAGCCCTACCTCGACTCCTGCGGCTGCCCGACGGCCAACACCGGTCTCACCCACGTCGACCCGGAGATCCTGCAGGAGGCCGTGGTCCGGCTGGACGCACTGGGCTTCCAGGTGCACTTCCACGCGCTCGGCGACCGGGCGGTCCGCCAGGCCCTCGACGCCGTCGAGGCCGCGCGGCGCGCCAACGGCACCACCGACAACCGGCACCACCTGGCGCACCTGCAGGTCGTGCACGACGACGACATCCCCCGCTTCGGGGCGCTCGGCGCCGCCGCCAACATCCAGGCTCTGTGGGCCGCCCACGAACCGCAGATGGACGAGCTCACCATCCCGTTCCTGGGCGCGGAGCGGGCTCGGCGGCAGTACCCGTTCGCCGGTCTGCTCGCCACTGGCGCGCGCCTGTGCGCCGGCAGCGACTGGCCGGTCAGCTCGGCCGCGCCGCTGGAGGCGATGCACGTCGCCGTCAACCGCCGCTCCCCCGGCACGTCGGACGGGCCGCGCTTCCTGCCCGAGCAGGCGCTGACCGCGCGGCAGTTCCTGGCCGCCTACACGTCCGGCTCCGCGTGGATCAACCACGCCGAGGCCGACACCGGCACGCTGGACGTCGGCAAGCTCGCCGACTTCGCCGTGCTCGACGCCGATCCGCTCGCCGTCGAGCCGGACCGCATCGGCGACGTGCGGGTGACCGCAACCTACGTTTCCGGCCACCCGGTCTTCACGGCCTGACATGACCGCGACCATGACTGGGACCATGACTGGGCCCCTGCCCGCCTACGACTGGGAGATCCAGGGCGATCGCGCCCGGCTCGAACGGAGCTTCCGCTGGGCCAGCGCCGTCCCGTTCTGGCTGGACTCGCCGCAGCGTCCGGCGCCGGAACCACCGCTGACCGCGGACACGACGGCCGGTCTGCTCGTCGTCGGCGCCGGCTACTGCGGGCTGTGGACGGCGCTGCTGGCCAAGGAGGCCGATCCCGATCTCGACGTCGTGGTCGTGGAGAGTCGCGAGGCCGGCTGGGCGGCGAGCGGGCGCAACGGCGGGTTCGTCGAGGCGTCGCTGACCCACGGCGCGGAGAACGGGCAGCGACACTTCGCCGATCAGCTCGCCGTCCTCGACCGGCTGGGCGCGGAGAACCTGGACGGGATCGAGCAGACCCTGGCCCGCCACGGCATCGACGCCGAGTTCGAGCGGACGGGCATGCTCACCGTCGCCACCGAGGAGCACCAGGTGGCCGACCTGCGCGCGGCCACGGGCCAGTTCCACGACCGCCACCAGCTGACCGCACTCGTGCGGTCGCCGCTGTTCCGGGCCGGCGTGCTGCAGTCCGACGGCGTGGCGCTGGTGCATCCGACGAAACTCGCGTGGGGGCTCAAGCGCACCCTGCTCCGGCTGGGGGTGCGGATCCACGAGGACACCCCGGTCGTCCGCCTGACCGACGACGGCACCACCGTGGCGGCGCACACCCCCGGCGGCACCGTCCGCGCCGAGCGCGTGGTGCTGGCGACCAACGGGTTCCCGTCGCTGCTGCGCCGCAACCGCCTGCTGACCCTGCCGGTGTACGACTACGCCCTCATGACCGAGCCGCTGACCGACGCCCAGCTGGCCGACATCGGCTGGACCCAGCGGTTCGGCATGTCCGACGCCTCGCGCCAGTTCCACTACTACCGCAAGTCGGCCGACAACCGGATCCTGTGGGGCGGCTACGACGTCGTCTACCACCGCGGCGGCCGGCTGCGCCCGGCCCACGAGCAGCGACCGGAGACGTTCCTGCGGCTCGCCGACCACTTCGAGGCCACCTTCCCCCAACTGTCGGAGATCCGCTTCACCCACGCCTGGGGCGGGATGATCGACATGTCGGCACGGCTGGTCGCCCACCACGGCACCGCCATGGGCGGCAAGGTCGCCTACAGCTCCGGCTTCACCGGCCTGGGAGTGGCAGCGACCAGATTCGCAGGACTCGTGATGCTCGACCTCCTGGCCGGCCGCGACACCGAGCGAACCCGCCTGCGGACCGTCCGCACCCGCCCCCTCCCGGTGCCCCCGGAACCGCTGGCCTACCCGCTGGTGCAGCTCATGCGCCGCGCCATCGCCAACGCCGACCGCCGCGGCCGCGACGGCTTCCTGATCAGGATGGCCGACCGGCTGGGTTTCGCCTTCGACTCGTAGATGGGTAGATCCGGGGCGCCGCCCCGGTGGCCTGCGTCCTCGGCACGTGACCTGGGCGCTGCCGGCAGTGGCAGCGTGTAGCGGAGTGCGGGCGGCTCGGTCGCGGCGAAGGCGGGTGTCGGCGGTTGCTCCGATGTTGTCCTGATCGAGGCGGCTCGTTCGTCACTCTGGTGATCCCCATCCGACGAGGAGGCCTGCCGGTGAAGTACCTGATGTTCGTGTGCACCGACCCGGAACCCGATACCGACCAGCACGATTGGCCCGACATCGAGGCGTGGGTGGGTGAGCACGACAGCTCGGGGCGACGGATGCAGGGCATGGCGTTGGCTCCGGAGTCGACTGCCACCACAGTGCGGGTTCGACAGGGCGAACTGCTCGTCACCGACGGTCCGTTCGCCGAGACGAAGGAGGTGATCGTCGGGTTCGATCTGCTGGAGTGTGCCGATCTGGACGAGGCGATCGAGGTCGCGCGGGCGCACCCGATGGCTCGTGGTGGACGGCTGGAGATTCGCCCGGTCGCGGATGTCGAGCAGTGACGCTGATGGCGAGCTCTCGGGATGTCCTCGAGGCTGCCGCGACCGATGCGCGTCCCCGGATCGTCGCAGCTCTGATCCGCGTCACCGGCGACTGGACGCTGGCCGAGGACTGCGCACAGGAGGCCGTGCGGATCGCGCTGGAGCGGTGGCCGGAGCAGGGCGTGCCGCACAACCCGGGCGGCTGGCTGATGACGGTGGCGCGCAACTGCGCCATCGATGCGCTCCGCCGGACGACTCGCGAGCGCGCGAAGTTGAGTGAGCTGGCGGAGCTCACGCTCCAGAGCCAACCGCCCCTCGGTGCCGACGCCGAGCCGGGGGACGAGATCGTCGACGACCGGCTGCGACTCGCCTTCACCTGTTGCCACCCTGCGTTATCGCTCGAGGCGCGAGTGGCGCTGACCCTGCGCACGATCTGCGGGGTGCCGACGGCGGACATCGCGAAGGCCTTCCTGGTGAGCGAGTCGACCATGGTTCGGCGGCTGACGAGGGCCAAGACGAAGATCGCCGTGGCCGGCATTCCCTATCGGGTGCCCAGCGGGCCGGCTCTCGCGGAGCGGCTGCCCGGGGTGCTCGCGGTGCTCTACCTGCTGTTCACCCGTGGGTACAACGCGGACGGCGATCCGGCGTTCGCCGATGAGGCGATCCGGCTGGCCCGGCTGCTCGCCGGGCTGCCATCGGGCCAGGACGAGGTGTCGGCGCTGCTGGCGCTGTTCCTGCTGCAGCACTCCCGGCGCGACGCTCGCCGTGACGCCGAGGGCAACCTCCGCACACTCGACGAGCAGGACCGCTCCCGCTGGGATCGGGCGGCCATCGCCGAGGGCGTCGCGATCCTCGACCAGATCTCCTCCGACGGCCCCTACGCGCTGCAGGCGCGCATCGCCGCGTGCCATGCGACGTCGACCTCCGGCACCGCCACCGACTGGCCGCGGATCGCCCGCTGCTATGACCAGCTCGCCCGGATCCAGCCCACTCCCGTGGTCGAGCTGAACCGCGCGGTCGCGCACGGTTACGCCTACGGCCCGGCCGCCGGGCTGCTGCTGTTGGCCGAGAACCGCGGCACTGGTGCGCTCGACAACGCCCCGCATGCCATCGCGGCGCAGGCCGACCTCACCGCCCGCGATGGCGACCGGCGTCGAGCTGCCGAGCTGTTCCGGCAGGCCGCCGCCGCGTCCGACAGCGGACCGGAACACCGTGCCCTGCTCGCCCGTGCCGATCGGGAAGACGCGATCAGCAGAGCTGAACAGGGTGCACGGTGACAGCGCCGATGGAGCCCGAGATCGAGGCGCTGCGCGCCGTCCAGCACGGCCAGCGCCAGCACGTGCTCGGGATCCTGGAGGGCATGACCGACGCGGACCTGTGCAGGGCGGTACTCCCGTCCGGTTGGACCTGCTTGGGCATGGTCAACCACCTCGCACTGGACGTCGAGAGATTCTGGTTCCGAGCGGTGATCGCAGGGGAGCGAGCCGTCATCGACGAGTTGGCCACGACGGACGACGCGTGGCTGATCGAGCCGGGGGTCCACGCCGAGCAGGTCTTCGACCGCTACCGGCGGGAGTGCACCCTGGCCGATGCGGTCATCGCCGAGATGTCGACGTCGAACGCGCCGGCCTGGTGGCCGGACGAGTCGTTCGGCTCGTGGCGGCTGCACAGTGTCCGGGAGATCTTGCTGCACGTCATCACCGAGACCGCCTGCCACGCAGGCCACCTCGACGCGGCGCGCGAGCTGGTCGACGGCCGCACCTGGCTGACCTCGGTCTCGTAGTGGGTTACAAGCAGCCTGGAGCGAGACGCCATCGAGGGCTCTCAGACGATGTCACCCCGACAGACGCCCCACATCCCGAGCCCGCAACGCCAGCCACAACTCCTGCCGGTCCTGCGCCGACGACATGCGCCGGCCGGTGAGCCGCTCCACCGCCTCGATCCGGTTCCGCACGGTGTGGCGGTGGACCCGCAGCGCCGCGGCGGCGTTCTCCCAGTGCCCGTTGTGCTCCAGGAACGCGGTGAGGGCACGGAGCAGCTCAGCCGCGCGTTCGGCGCTGTCGAGGTGCCCGAGCACGACGTCGGCGTAGGCGCGGAGGCGGTCGGGTTCGACGGCGGCGAGCAGCAGCCGGCTGCTGGCGATGTCGCTCGCGTGCGCGTGCCGGCCGCTGATCCGGCTCTCCGGCAGCGCCGAGCGCGCCTGCCGCATCGACACCGCGACGGCTCCCGGGCGGACCCCGATGCCGATCCCGGCCGGCCGCGTCGGGACGAGGGTGGCGAGGGCGGCGGCCAGGTCGACCGCTGTCGGCGCCACCAGTTCGACGTTCTCGCCGGCCACCCGCACCAGCGCGCCGGGGACGGCGCCGGCGAGGTCGGCGGCCACGTCCTCGGCGTCGGTGGGGGCGGCGACGGCGGCGGCCCGCAGGTCGGTGCCCGGCAGCCCGACCGACTCGAGCCACTTCACCGCCACCAGGTCCTCCACCGTGGCCCTGGCGAGCCGGCCCAGCACCTGCGCGCGGCCGCGCCGCTGGGTGGCGCCGAGGCCGTGCTGGCGTTCCTGCTCCAGCGAGAGCAACGAGACCAGGCTGCCGGTGACCTGATGGGAGGCCGGGGCGTCGGCGGGCCCGTCGAGCAGCAGCCACGCCCGCAGCCGTTGCGATCCGAGCGGGTGCACCTCGCGCCGCCGCTGCGGTGTCGTGTCCACCCCGGCGCCGAGCAGGCCCTGCGCCCGCACCGCGTCGACGAGGGGCGCGAACTCGTCCGCGAGCGCGGCGCCCTCTGATCCGGACTCCGCTGGTCCTGATTCGGCTACGAGCCGGCCCAGCAGGTCCACCACCAGGCCGGTGCGGCCGGTCGCCCGCGCGTGCGCGGCGAGGATCGCGGCGGAACCACCGGGCGCCGCCGCCGCGGCCGTCAACGCCCGTTGGGTGCGCAACGCCCACTCCAGCCGGCGCCGTTCCTCCTGCGCGTGGAAGGCGAACACGGCCTTCGTCACCGCGATGAACGGGATCGGCTCCGGTACCGCAAGCAACGGCAGGCCGACGGCGTCCGCCGCGGCGATCAGCTCCGCCGGCACCTCCTGGAACCGCAGGTCGGAACCCAAGCCGATCCCCAGCGCCGGCACGCCTGCCGCGTCGAGGCCGCCGACGTACTCCGCGCAGCCCTCGGCAGTGACCGGCAGCAGCAGCCCGATCGTCAGCAGCAGCTCCCCGCCCTGCAGCCACAGCCACGGCGTGAGCAGCTCCGACACGGCGGCGGCGGCGATCGGGCGGTCCAACCCGGACCGCCCGGCGCACACCTCCAGCTGCAGCGCCGGGTCCCCGACCAGATCTCCGACCGTCAGCATCGCGCCATCCTCCGTCATGGTGGCCGATTCGGCGATCCGCTCGACGACAACTTGTACGTTCCGGCCCTTTGCCCAGGTCCCGGCACGCGGCACGCTCTCGGGAACGTCGCAGTGGAAGGAGTCGAAGGTGACCCAGCCAGGCCCGATCGGACCCGTGGACGCATCCGCGATCCCGCGGTACGCAGGCCCGGCGACCTTCGCCAGGCTCCCCCGCATCGACGAGGTCGGCCACGCCGACGTCGCGGTGCTCGGCCTCCCGTTCGACTCCGGTGTCTCCTACCGGCCCGGCGCCCGCTTCGGGCCGGCGCACGTGCGGGCCTCGTCGAAGCTGCTGCGGCCCTACCACCCTGGCCTGCAGGTCTCGCCGTTCGCGGCGATGCAGGTGGCCGACGCCGGCGATCTGGCCATCAACCCGTTCGATCTCGACGAGGCGATCCGTACGGTCGAGTTCGCCGCGAACGACCTGCGTTCGGGCCAGACCAAGCTGCTCTCCATCGGCGGCGACCACACCGTCGCGCTGCCGCTGCTGCGCTCGGTGCACCGCGACCACGGGCCGGTGGCGGTGCTGCACTTCGACGCGCACCTCGACACGTGGGACACCTACTTCGGCGCCGCCTACACCCACGGCACCCCGTTCCGGCGGGCGTCGGAGGAGGGGTTGATCGACCCGGAGCGGAGCATGCACGTCGGCATCCGCGGGCCGCTGTACGGCGAGCAGGACCTCACCGCCGACGGCGTGCTGGGCTTCCAGGTGATCCACACCGACGACTACCAGATCCAGGGCCTCGCGACGGTCATCGAGCGCATGCGCGCCCGCCTCGGTGAGGGCCCGGTGTACGTCTCGGTCGACATCGACGTGCTCGACCCGGCCCACGCGCCCGGCACCGGCACCCCGGAGGCCGGCGGGCTCACCAGCCGCGAGCTGCTGCACACGCTGCGCGCGCTGGTCGGCGCCGACATCGTGGGCGCCGACATCGTCGAGGTGGCGCCGGCCTACGACCACGCCGAGATCACCGGCATCGCCGCCGCGCACGTGGCGTACGAGCTGCTGTCGGTGCTCGCGCTGGGGCGCTCATGAGCAGCCGGAACGGCGGCGCGGCCGTCGTCGAGACGCTGGCCGCCCACGGCGTCGACACGATCTTCGGCATCCCCGGCACGCACAACCTCGAGCTCTACCGGCACATGCGCGCGGCCGGCATACGTCCGGTCACCCCGCGGCACGAGCAGGGCGCCGGGTACGCCGCGGAGGCGTACGCGCGGGTGAGCGGCCGCGCCGGGGTCGTCGTGACGACCAGCGGCCCTGGCCTCACCAACGTGATGACCGCCGCCGCGACGGCGTACGCCGAGTCGCAGCCGATGCTCGTGGTGTCCCCCGGTGTGCCGACCGGCACCGAGGGCCGCGACCTCGGCCTGCTGCACGAGACGAAGGACGCACGGGCCGCGATGGACCACCTCGTGCGGTGGAGCCGCCGGGTGCGCAGTGCCGACGAGGCCGCCGAAGCCGTGACCGAGGCGTTCGCGTCGTTCGGCGGCACCCGTCCGCGCCCGGTGCACGTCGAGATCCCGCTCGACGTGCTGGAGCAGGCCTGGACGGGCACCGCGCGCAGTGCGCCGCGCACCGCGGCACCGGCTCCCGAGGAGCACGCCGCGATCCGCGCCGCGCAGGTGCTGGCCACCGCGCAGCGCCCGCTGATCATCGCCGGGGGCGGCTGCGTCGACGCCGCCACCGAGCTGGCGGCGCTGGCCGAGGCCATCGGAGCGCCGGTCGCCACCACCGTCAACGGCAAGGGCGCGCTCGACGAGGGCCACCCGCTCTCGGTGGGTGCGGCCGTGCGGCTGCGGGCGCTGCAGGCGGCGGCCGCGGCGAGCGATGCGCTGCTCGTGGTGGGCTCCGAGCTCGGCGACTCCGACCTCTGGGCCGGGCACATCACCGCCGGCACGGTGATCCGCATCGACATCGAGGCGGGGCAGCTGCAGAAGAACTGCCGGGCCGACGTCACGCTGCTCGCCGACGCCGCCGAGGCGCTCTGGGCGGTGCTGACCGCGCTGCCGACCGACCGGCCACAGTCCGCGGACGGCCCGGGACGCGCAGCCCGACTCCGGGCCGAGTGCCGGGCCGAGGCCCGCACCGACGCCGGCAGCTACGAGGCGATCAACGCGGCCGTGCGGGAAGCACTCCCGACCGACGGGGTGCTGACCGGCGACAGCTCGCAGGTCACCTACTTCGGCTCGGTGCACTTCTTCGACGTGCCGGGGCCGCGGCAGTTCTGCTACACCCCCGGCTACGCCACGCTCGGCTACGGCCTGCCGGCCGGGATCGGTGCCTCGCTGGGCCGCCCGGGTGCGCCGGTGGCGACGCTGCTGGGCGACGGGGCGTTCATGTTCTCCGTCCAGGAGCTCGCCACGGCCGTCGAGCTGCGGCTGCCGCTGCCGGTCGTGGTGGTCGACAACGGCGGCTACCGCGAGATCCGCGACCAGGAGGCGAGCCGCGGCATCGCGCCGGTCGGCGTCGACCTGCAGGTGCCCGATCTCGCGCTGCTCGCCACGGCAGTCGGTGCGCACGGTGTGCGCACGAAGGACCCCGCCGCCCTCACCGGGCTGGTGCAGGACGCACTGGGCGCCGATCGCCCCACCGTGATCCACCTCGACTGGACGGAGTGATCCCGTGGAAATTGCCATCGTCGTCGTCTACCTGGCTGCCATGATCGCGTTCGGCTTCTGGGGCAAACGCCGGGCCACCACGAAGTCCGACTTCCTCGTCGCCGGCCGGCGGCTGGGCCCGGTGCTCTACGCGGGCACGATGTCCGCGATCGTGCTCGGCGGGGCGTCGACCATCGGCGGCGTCGGTCTCGGCTACGAGTTCGGCATCTCGGGGATGTGGCTGGTCGTTGCCATCGGCACCGGCATCCTCCTGCTGTCGCTGCTGTTCGCCGGGAAGATCCAGCGCCTTGGTGTGTACACGGTCAGCCAGATGCTGGAGTTGCGCTACGGCCCGGGGTCGAGCGTGCTCTCGGGCGTGGTGATGTTCGCCTACACCCTGATGCTGTCGGTGACCTCCACGATCGCCTACGCCACGATCTTCGGCGCACTGCTGGGCCTGACCAAGGTGTGGGCGGTCCTGCTCGGCGGCGGCGTCGTCGTGCTCTACTCGGCACTCGGCGGCATGTGGTCGATCACGCTCACCGACTTCGTGCAGTTCCTCGTCAAGACCATCGGGATCTTCTTCATCCTGCTGCCGATCGCGCTGAGCCAAGCCGGCGGGTTCGCCGGGCTGGCGCAGAAGCTCCCGATCGAGGCCACGACCCTGGACAACATCGGCGGCACCAAGATCCTCACCTACTTCGTGGTCTTCACCTTCGGTCTGCTCATCGGCCAGGACATCTGGCAGCGCGTGTTCACCGCACGCAGTCCCGGCGTGGCCCGCTGGGCCGGCGCGGCATCGGGCGTGTACTGCCTGCTCTACGGCGTCGCCGGCGCGGTGATCGGCATGTGTGCCAAGGTGCTGCTCCCGCAGTTGGAGTCACGAAGCGACGCGTTCGCGGCCGTCGTGGAGGCGACCATGCCCGCCGCGCTCGCCGGGCTGGTGCTCGCCGCGGCACTCGCCGCCGTGATGTCGACGTCGAGCGGGGCGCTGATCGCCACGGCAACGGTGTTCGGCCAGGACATCCTCGGCCGGTTGCGGCGCCAGGGGGTGCCGACGACCGAGGACGGCCACGTGCAGTCGAACCGGATCCTGATCATCGTGTTCGGCATCGTCATGATCGCCATCGCGGCAGGGGTCCAGGACGTGGTGGCTGCGCTGTCGATCGCCTACGGCATCCTGGTCGGCGGTCTACTCGTGCCGATCATCGGCGGCCTGGTGTGGCGGCGGGGCACCAGCGTCGGCGCGCTCGTCGCCATGGCTGTCGGCACGGTCGTCACGCTCACGACGATGATCGTGCTGGGGGACGTGGAGGCGACCGAGCCCGTCTACTACGGCCTCGGTGCCAGCCTGGTCGCCTATGTGGTCGCCAGCCTCGCCACCCCGCCCACCCCCGCGGCAGTGCTGGCCGAGTGGGACCGTCGCACCCGCGGCGCCGGCGACGTGGCCGAGAGCACTCGGACCGCCTGACCACCCGGAAATCACTGTCCACTTTCGCCTGGCGACGCAACCCCCGGCCCACCCGGGCGTCTCTCTTGACAACCGTTGGGGAGCGGTCACGGCGCTGCTGGGGAGCGAGCGCCGGTGGGGCGGCCGGGCATGCAGAGACTCGTCGAACATGCCCGGCACGCTGCACCGAGAATCACGTCCATGGACGAGAACTCCGCGAGCGACTATCGGGTCCTGCGGGACGGGCAGCGGTGCCGGCTCCACCTGTTCGATGTGGCGACGCTCGCCGACACGGTGGTGGCCGAGTTCGACGACGTGCTCTACGAGGCGCCCAACTGGAGCGTCGACGGCCGCACCCTGTACCTGAACGGGCGCGGCGAGCTGTGGGCGTTCCCGCTCGACTCCCCGCAGGAGCCCCGCCGCATCGAGTTCGCGGGACTGCCGCCGCTCAACAACGACCACGTCCTCGCCCCCGACGGCACCACCATCTACATGTCGGCCGCGGACGGCCACATCCACCGCGGCGCACTCGACGGCGGCACCACCCACCGGATCACCGACGAGGACGGCGTGCGGCACTACCTGCACGGCGTCTCCCCAGACGGCCGGACGCTCGCCTTCGTGCGCATCGACGGCGGCCCGGGCCGGCTCGCCCTGAACCCCGCCGACGGCGGCCCCGTCACGCTGGTGGACACCGGCGCCGGCCACGTCGACGGACCCGAGTGGTCCCCCGACGGCGACTGGATCTACCTCAACACCGAGCGCTGGGCAGCGCGCCCCGGCCATGCCCAGCTCGCCAGGCTCTCCGGCGAACGGCTCGAGCAGCTCATCGAGACCGACACCGTCGACTGGTTCCCCCACCTCTCCCCGGACGGCCGCCTCGCCGTGTACCTGCAGTACCCGAGCGGGACCGTCGGCCACCCCGCGGACCTCGACGTCGCCCTCGTCGTGGTCGCCACCGCGGACTGGTCCACCCCGCTGGCGCGCGTGCCGGTGTTCGGCGGGCAGGGCACGATCAACGTCAACAGCTGGAGCCCGGACTCCACGCAGTTCGCCTTCGTCTCGTACCCGGTTCATCCGTGACCTGCCGCTCGGCGAAAAGCCGGGGAGTCACTTACTGAGCCGCAGAAGAACCTTGCTACTCCCCGAAGACCGATCACCAGCCGTCGCCAGAGCCACCCCCGCGTCATCGATGTCGAACTGATGAGTGACGACCGGAGAGACGTCCAGCCCGTCGGCCATGGCGACGAGAGCGTCGTCCAGCTCCGAAGCGAACCGATAGGACCCGACCCAACTGATCTCCCGAGTGACGAGCTCCCCCAACGCAGCCTGAACAGCGGCCCCGGGCAGGTTCCCCACTTGCACGAGCGTGCCCCCACGAGCCGTGGCTCGAAGAACACCGCCCAACGCTGCAGGCGCCCCGGAAGCCTCGATGACGATCTCGACGTCGGAGGGCAGGGCGCCACCTGCGGAGAGATCGACGGTGTCGGTGGCGCCCATCGCAGCGGCAACCCCGAGCGCGGAAACAGAGAGATCAGCCGCGATCACCGACGAAGCCCCCCGGTACCGCAACGCAGCGACGACGAGCGCACCGATCGGCCCAGCCCCGTTGACCAGCACCGTGCGCCCCTGAACCGAACCTGCCCGGTGCACGGCGTGCAGCGCCACCGCGAGCGGTTCGGCGAGTGCCCCGAGCCGCGTGTCTACGCCGGTGGGCAGGGGTCGGAGCTGGGATGCCCGCACCACGCGGTACCCGCTGAACCCGCCGTCGGTGTGCGGGTCCTGGGCGGCGGATCCGAAGTAGCGCACGCACGGGTGCAGGTTGTCGCGTCCCGCGATGCGCGACGGCAGCACGGTGTCGCCGACGACGGTGGCCGGGTGGACGGTGACCGGGAGCCCGATCTCCACGTCGACGCCGGCGCCGAGCTCGGCGACCCGGCCCGCCACCTCGTGGCCGAGCACGAGCGGGTGGCGCAGCGCCGCGGTGCCGGACATGCCCTTGGTGGCGTAGCCGATGTCGGAGCCGCAGATCCCGCCCCACTCCATCGCCACGAGCACCTCGCCCGGCCCGGGGACGGGCACCGGCCGCTCCTCTACTCGGACGTCGCCTGCGCCGTGCACCACGACCGATCTCATACCGCGTCCTCCAGCCGGACCAGGTCACGCCCGCGCGTCTCGGGCGAAAGCAGCGACGCGACCAGCGTGATCAGCGAGTAGACGACCAGCATCGCCGCGATCGGCCACCAGCTGCCGGTGACGGCGGTGAGGGTGGCTGCGACGACCGGCCCGATGGCGGTGGCGAGGATGCCGCCGATCTCCTTGGCCAGCGCGAGCTGGGTGAAGCGGGTGCGGGAGCCGAACAGCTCCGCCATCGTGACGCTCTCCAGCGCGAACAGGCCCAGCACGCCGATGTTCAGCGCGGCGATCATGCCGAGGGTGACCCCGGTGACGGTGGCGCCGGCGATCATGGACATCAGCGGGAACGCGAGCACCGCGGTGAGCAGCGACAGGCCGATGTACATCGGGCGCCGGCCGAACCGGTCACCCAGCATCCCGACGACCGGCACGGTCACGAAGCCGAGCAGCGAGCCGTAGACGATCGCGTCGGTCGGGATCGAGCGGTTCACGGCGAGCGTGGTGGCGAGGTAGCCGACGAGGAAGGTCTGCACGAGCCCGGAGTTGCCGGCCTGCCCGAACCGCAGGCCCAGCGCCAGGAAGAACGCCTTGCCCTTGCGCTGGCGCAGCGCCGCCTCCAGCACACCGGCCTTCTCGATCGCCTCCTTCGACAGCTCAGCCTTGGACAGCGCCACACCGTCGACGACATCGGGGCGCTCCTCGAAGACCGGGCTCTCCTTCAGCGCCGAGCGCACCCAGAGCGCGAAGATCAATAGCACGAAGCTCAGCAGGAACGGCAGCCGCCAACCCCAGGAGAGCAGGTCCTCCTCGGGCAGGGTCGCGAGCAGGAACGCCCACAGAGCCGACGCGGCCAGCGTGCCGGAGTTGGTGCCCAGCGACACGAGCGAGGCGATCAGCCCGCGCCGCTTCGTCGGGGCGTACTCGGCGAGCATCACCGTGGCGCCGGCGATCTCCGCGCCCGCGCCGAAGCCCTGGACGAGCCGCAGCGCCACCAGCAGCGCCGGGGCGGCGATGCCGATCTGCGCGTAGGTGGGCAGCACGCCGATCAACGTCGTCGAGGCCCCCATCAGCGCGATCGTCAGGAACAGCACGCGCTTGCGGCCGATCCGATCGCCCATCCGGCCGAAGTAGATCGCGCCGGCCAACCGCGCGACGTACCCGACGCCATAGGTGGCCATGGCGGCGATCAGCCCGATCGCCGGGCTCACGTCCGGGAAGAAGATCTTGTTGAAGACGATCGCGGCCGCCAGCGAGTACAGCTGGAAGTCCATGAACTCCATGGCCGTGCCGAGCCAGCCGGACACGGCGGCCTTGGTGAGGTCACCGGTCGTGCGGGCCGGCCGCGCAGTGGTGCTGCTGTCGGTCATCGCGAACTCCGTTGCTCTGCGGTGAATGGAAGCGTGCTCACCAGTCGTGCACCGACCCGTCGAGGCGGCGGGCGACGGGCAGGTAGCGCTGCTCGTAGGGGAAGCGGGCGGCGGCCGCGTCGTCGTAGGTGACGCCGAAGCCAGGCTCGTCGGAGGGATGCAACATCCCGTCGGCGAACCGGACACCGCTGCGGAAGACCTGCCAGGTGTCGTCGGCGTAGCCCATGTACTCCTGGATGCCGAAGTTCGGCACCGTCATGTCCAGGTGCACGGCCGCCGCCATCGACACGGGCGAGAGATCGGTGGCGCCGTGCGAGCCGGTGCGCACCTGGTAGAGCGCGGCGAGATCGAAGATGCGCCGCAGGTGGGTGATGCCGCCGGCGTGCACGACCGTGCAGCGCACGTAGTCGATCAACTGCTCGGTGATCAGCTGCTGCACGTCCCAGATCGAGGTGAGCGCCTCGCCGACGGCGACCGGCGTGGTGGTGTGCTGCCGGATCAGCCGGAACGCCTCCTGGTTCTCCGCGGGCGTCGGGTCCTCCATCCAGAACAGCCGGCAGGGCTCGACCTGCTTGCCGAACCGGGCCGCCTCGATCGGGGTGAGCCGGTGGTGCACGTCATGCAGGAGGTGGAAGCCGAAGCCGAACTTCTCGCGGACGGCCTCCAGGTAGGTGGGCGCGAAGTCGAGGTAGGCCGCGGTGTCCCAGGGCTGCTCCTCGGGGAGCGCGGTGGCGGCGGGCTCGTAGATCGCGCCCTTGCGCACCCCGTAGGTGCCGCCGACGCCGGGGACGGCGGCCTGCGCGCGGACGGCCTGGTAGCCCTGCGCCAGGTAGCGGTCGACGTCGTCGAGCAGGGACGCGACGTCGGCGCCGCTGGCGTGGCAGTAGACGGTGACGCCGTCGCGGGCCGCCCCGCCGAGCAGCTGGTAGACGGGCAGCCCCGCCACCTTGCCCTTGATGTCCCACAGCGCGGTGTCGACGGCGGCGATCGCGGTCATCGTGACGGGGCCGCGCCGCCAGTAGGCGCCCCGGTACAGGTACTGCCAGGTGTCCTCGATGCGGGCCGGATCGCGCCCGATCAGCAGCGGCACGAGGTGGTCGCGCAGGTAGCTCGCGACGGCGAGCTCGCGCCCGTTGAGCGTCGCATCGCCGAGACCGACGACGCCGTCGGACGTCGTGATGCGCAGCGTGACGTAGGTGCGGCCGGGCGAGGCGACCAGCACCTCGGCGCGTTCGATCGTGCTCATCGTACGGACCCCTTCCCGACAGCCCTTGTCGTTCAGTGCTTGTATACAAGCACTTGTCGGACAGTGATCGCAAGAGTCGATACGCTGGTCGCGTGAGCCGACCGAGGGGCACCAACCGCCGCGCCGTCTACGAGACGCTGCGCCGCCGCGTGCTCACCCTGGAGCTCCCGCCCGGGGCGTCGCTGTCGGAGAACGAGCTGGCCGCCCAGCTCGGGGTCAGCCGCACCCCCGTGCGGGAAGGCCTGATCCTGCTGGCCGAGGAAGGGCTCGTGCAGGTGTTCCCGCAGGTCGGGTCGTTCGTCTCCCGGGTCGACCCGGCCAAGGTCGCCGACGCGCAGTTCCTGCGCGAGGCCGTCGAGCTCAGCTCACTGGACGACCTGCCCGGCGAGCTCGACCCCGAGATCGTCGGCGAGCTGCGGACCAACCTCGACCAGCAGCACGCCCCCGGGCTGGACGTCGAGGAGTTCTTCGCCCTCGACGAGGAGTTCCACCACGGCCTGCTGCGCCTGGCCGGCCACGGCAGCGCCTGGGCCACCGTCGTCGCCGCCAAGGGCCACCTCGACCGCGCCCGCCGGCTCGGCCTGCGCACGAGCGAGCCGCCGGCCTTCGTGGCCCAGCACGTCGCCATCCTCGACGCCGTGCTCGCCCACGACACGTCCGCCGCCCGCCGGGCCATGCGGGCGCACCTGCGCGCCGTGTTCGACGACATCGAGACGATCCGCAAGGAGTCCCCGGAGCTGTTCGCGTCCGGTGCCGACGGCGTGCCGATCCGGCGCAGCATCGTCGTCTGGGAGTGACCCGGCAGGTCAGCGCTGCCCCGGCCAGGCGCGGGCGTCCACTGCCAGCCACGTCTCGGCGGCGATGCCGGCCGCCGGCTCCACCCCAGCTCTGCTTCGTCGTCGAGATCCGCGACGGGCTGGTCCACCGCGTCCGCGAGTACACCGACACGGGCTGCGGACTATCGGCCAGGGCGTCCGGCCGGTCAGGCGCTGAAGACGGCCTCGGGGCGGTCGCGGTTCTCGTGCAGGTCCCAGTACAGGGGGGCGATCTGCTCGGGCGTGGCTGTCGGGGAGCCCTCCGGGCCGCCCCCTCCGATCCAGACGCCGATCGCCACGTGGCCGGCGTACACGCCGCTGCCGGTCAGCTCCTTGTTGAGGTTGAGCACCCAGTTGCGCAGAGCTGCCTGGGCCGCGTTGACGTTGCCCAGCATCGGTACCGGGTCGACGGAGCCGCCGCCGGTGGTGAACAGCAGGGTCCCGGCACCGGCCTCCCGCATGGCGGGCAGCACCGCCTGGGCCACCGTGACGGCGCCGTAGAAGCTGTACTCGATCTGCAGCTGCAGGTTCTCCACCGTGACCTCGGAGGGGGTGGCCAGGGTGAAGCCCGGCACCGGGGAGTGCGGGGCCGGCGAGTACTCCAGTACGTCGATGCCGCCGAAGCGGGCCTTGGCCGCCTCCAGGGCGTCCGTCAGTGAGGCGCGGTCGAGGATGTCGGCGGGGAACGCAGCGGCCTTGATGCCTTCCTGGCCGAGCTGGTCGACCAGTGCTTCCAGCTTTTCCCTGGTGCGGGCGATCAGCGCGACGTCGAAGCCGCGGCTGCCGAAGGTGCGGGCGATGGCCAGGCCCATGCCGGGGCCGGCGCCGACGATGGCGAGAGTGGGCACAGTCGGATCTCTTTCGTGTCGGTCCAATTCCTACTTTTTGTGCGTAGCGCCATGATGGACCTGTACGAAGGGCCGTACAAAAGGCACATCGATGTGCGTACCGGAGGGGAATGTGCGCCATGGACACCGCAGACCGACCCGACGCCGCCGCAGGCCGAGGCCCGTGCGCCGCCATCCCCGCTGAGCAGATGGACTTCGTCCGGCAGATCCTGGACCGGGTCGGCGACAAGTGGAGCATGCTGGTGATCGCCGTGCTGGAGGCCGGCCCACTGCGCTACACCGACCTGCAGCGCGACGTTCCCGGGATCTCCCAGCGGATGCTCACCGTCACCGTGCGCCAGCTCCAGCAGGACGGCCTGGTGACCCGGACCGCCTACGCGGAGGTGCCGCCGCGCGTGGAGTACGCCCTCACTCCCCTGGGCCGCAGCCTCCACCAGATCGTCACGTCCCTGATCACCTGGGTCGCGGACCACCACGGCCAGATCCGCGAGCACCGGGCGCTCTAAGGCTCCTGAACGCAGATGCGCCCGGCGTAGCGGGCGAGCAGTGCCGCGTTGTGCTCGTCGCCGCCGGGCATGTTGGCCGAGCGGAACACCGGCGGCGTGGCCCCGAGCGCCAGCAGCTGCGCGCAGATCTCGGCCGTGACCAGCTGCGCGACCAGCGACGACGTCACCGTCGACGTGGAGACGATCGCGCCGCCGCCCTCCAGCGGGAGCCCGGCGTCGCCCGGCACCCCGCAGTTGTCGATCACGACGTCGGCCACGTCGCACAGCCGCTGCCCGGACGGGTGCCGCGACGGCGTCGAGCGGCTGTGCTGCAGCGACGTGACGGCCACGACGGGGTTGCCGCGGGCGCGGGCCAGGCGCGCCATCTCGACGACGGATCCGTTGATCCCGGAGTTGGACGCGATGAGGAAGACGTCCTCGGGGCGGATGTCGTGCAGGGCCAGCACCCGTGCGGCGAGGCTCGGGTCGCGCTCGACCGTCGGGTCGAGGATCTCCCCCGGGGCCACCCCGCCGAACATCACGAGGTCCTTGAGGGAGAGCTGGTTGGTCGGGATCAGCCCGCCGGCGCGGCCGGTCAGCTCCATCGCGAACGCCTTGGAGTGGCCGGTACCGAAGGCCTGCAGGATGCCGTCGCCGCTCAGCGCGGTGGCGCCGAGGGTGGCGGCGGCGCGGATCGCGTCGTGCTGCGTGGTGGTGACGCGGTCGATCGCGCCCTGCAGCACCTCCAGGGCGGCGGCCTGTGGATGCTGGACGGTCGTGTGGGTCACGTGGTCTCCGTAGTACGAGTGATGAGGGCGGTTGCGGCGGCCACGACGCGCTCGGCGCCACCGGCCGCGACCGGCGTGCGGAGCACCTCGTAGTCGGCTCGGGCGTAGGCGTCGCGGGTGGGCAGGTAGCCCACGTACGCGTTCGTGTAGCCGACGAGGACGGCGGGGGCGAGCTGCCCGGCGAGGGCGAGGTAGGGCTCCGCGCCCGTCGCGACGAGGGTGAGGCCACCGACCGTCAACGCGGACACGGCGCAGGTCAGGTCGGCCGGCGCCGGCGCGGCGAGGCGGGCGGCCTGCAGTGCGGTCACCGCGGTGCGGACGGCGACGGCGTCGCCGGTGCGCTCGGCGGCGGCCAGTGCGGCCTCGAGCGCCTCGACCGGGACGGCCGAGCCGGCCGGCTTGGGGTCCAGGGCCACCTCCGCATCCGCCACGCGCAGGACGTCGCCCGCACGGGCGACAGCGGACGGAGCCAGACGCAGCGCCTCCACCACGGCGTCGGCGACGAGGCCACCGAGCCGGGCGCACTCGGCCGGGGTCTGCTCGCGGCGGAACGGGCGGGTGCTGATGTCGCCAGCGGCCCCGGTCGCGACGACGACCCAGGCGCCGTCCAGCTCGGTTGCGAGCGCGGTGCGCGCTGCGCCCATCAGGTCGGCGCTGACCAGCCGGTTCCCGGCGTCGAGGACCGTCGGGTGGACGGGCAGGACGACGATCGCGCCGACCAGGCGATCCGGTGTCCGCACCGTCAGCACGTCGACGGGCACGCTGCGGCCGGGCCGGGCCGCGGATCGCATGCCGCCGACGCCGGTCACGCGGGTCGTGCGGACCTCGATGGTCGCCGGTGTCGCCGCCGCGGCCGCGCGGGCGGCGGCGTCGCGGGCGGCGGCGGTGACCCGGTCGAGCCACGGCTGCGGCGTGGCCGCGCCACCGGGCTCGCACCCGGTCTCCGGGCCGGCATGGGTGTGGGTGGCCGAGACCCAGACAGCTGAGACCCGAACATCAGGCGTGCCCACCGCCGCGCGCACCGCGGCGGCCAGGTCGGCGTTCACGCACGGCAGGTCGGCGACGATCCACACGAACCGCCGCTGCCCGTCATCGATGCTGACCGCGGCGACCTGCAACGGATCGAGCGTCCCGGTCGACGGGCCGGGCCGGGCCGCGTAACCACCCATCGGCGTGCCGACGGGCACGTCCAGCGGCACGACAGCGTGCCCGACCATCAGCTCGCTCATCGCCCGGCCGCCAGGAACCGGCCGGTGATCTGCCCAGGATCGGTGATCGCGCCACCCACCACGACGGCGTGCGCGCCGGCCGCGAGCGCGGCGGCGAACAGCTCCGGCGTGGAGTAGCGGCCCTCCGCGATCACCGGGCAGTCCAGCTCCGCGACCAGCTTCGCCACGAGGTCCAGGTCAGGGCCCGGCGGCACGGGTCCGTCGCCGGTGTAGCCGGAGAGCGTGGTGGCCACGATGTCCGCCCCGGCTTCGCGCGCGGCGATGCCGGCGACGTGGTCGTCGACGTCGGCCATCACGGTCACGCCGAACTCGTCGTGGATGGCGGCGATCTGCGCGCGCAGGGTGGTGCCGTCCGGGCGGGGGCGTCGGGTGCCGTCCAGCGCGACGACGGTGGCGCCCGCCGCGATCACCTCGGCGGCCGCTGCGGCGGTGGGCGTGATGAAGACGCCGGTGCGGTCGCCGAGCTTGTGGATGCCGATGATCGGCAGGTCGACTGCGGCGTGGATGGCGGCCACGTCGGCGGGCCCGTTGGCCCGGATCCCGGCCGCGCCGGCGCCGGCCGCGGCACGGGCCATCCGGGCCATCGGGTCGGGGCCGTGCAGCGGGCTGTCCGCGCCCGCCTGACAGGACACGATCAGCGCGCCGGCCGGGAACGGGATCATCGGGCGACTCCTCGCAGGTAGGTGTGGACCATGGCGCGGTAGCCACCAGAAGTGGTGGCGAGGAAGCACGCGCCGTCGAGCGGGCTCCCGTCGGCGTCGACGACCTCGGCCCGCGCACAGCACCGGGCCAGTGCCGTCACCCAGCGAGAGCGCAGCACCTCCCGGCTCAGGAGCCGGCTCGAGCACGCCACCGGGACGGGTTCGGCGCCGGGCACCGTGGCGACCCCGGCGGCCGCGGTGCGGGCCAGCTCGTCGGCCGCCGCGTCGACGATGCCGACGGCCACGCCGTCGCCGGCATCCGCGGCGTCGAGCACGTCGACGGCGAACCGCGCGATGTCGTCGACGACCGTCGGTGAGGTGTACAGGGCTTGCGGCATCAGCCGGGTCGGGCCGAACCGGGCATGTGCAGCAGCGGTGAGCGCGGTGGCGCGGCCGCGGCCGTCGACCGCGCGCAGCACGGCGGCGAGCCCGGCCCGGCCGATCGCGAAGCCGCTGCCGTCGTCGCCGAGGAGGTGGCCCCAACCGTCGACGCGGTGCCACGCGCCGGCCGGGTCGACGGCGAGGCAGTTGACCCCGGTGCCGACGGTCAGCGCCACCCCGCGCTCGCCGCGGAACAGCCCGGCGTGCGCGGTGACGTTGTCGGCGCAGAGCACGATCGCAGCACCCGGGAACAGCGTGTCCAGCTCCGCGGCCAGCCGGTCGCGGCCGGGCTCGTCGGACGGGAGGCCGGTCAGCCCGAGGGCCGCTCGCGCCACCGGTCCCGGCGCGCCGGCTGCTGACCACGCCTGCCCGACGGCCGCGACGAGCGGGCCGACGATGTCGCCGCGGTAGGCGAAGCCGGGGCCGGTGTGCACCTGCTCCGAGCCCACGACGGTCAGCCGCAGCCCCGACTGGCCGCCGTCGACGGCGACGAGCGTCATCGGATCCCCGCGCTCATCGCAACACCCTCGACGAACTTGCGCTGCAGCGACAGGAACAGCAGCACCGTCGGGAGCAGCGCCAGCACCGCGGCGGCCATCATCATCGGCAGCCCGGAGGCACCCATGTTGTTGGCCTGCATGGCCGCGAGCCCCACCGGCAGGGTGCGGTGCGCGTCGTCGCCGGCGACCAGCAGCGGCCAGAGGTGGCTGTCCCAGTTCGTCATGAACACGAACAGCGCCAGCGCCGCCATCGGCCCCCACAGCTGCGGCACCACCACGCTCACCAGCGTGCGGACGACGCCGGCGCCGTCGAGGCGGGCGGCCTCGATCAGCTCGTCGGGCACCGCGTCGATGGCCTGGCGCATCAGGAAGATCCCGAACGCGCTGGTCCCGGCCGGCACGATCAGGGCGGCGAAGCTGTTGACCCAACCCAGGTCGTAGATCAGCGCGTAGAGCGGCACGTAGATCACCTCGAGCGGCACCATCAGCGTCGCCAGCACCATCACGAACGCGGTGTTGCGGCCGCGGTAGCGGAACTTGGAGAAGCTGTAGCCGGCCAGCGTGCACGTGACGACGTTGAGCAGGGTCACCGTGATCCCGACGACCACGCTGTTGCCGAAGTACTGCGCGAACGGCGTCTCCGTGAACGGCAGCGTGAAGTTCGACCAGCGCCACTGCTCGGGCAGCCACGACAGCGGCAGGGCCAGCACCTCGTTCGGCCCCTTGAGCGCTGAGACCACCGCGTAGGCGAACACGGCGGCGAAGACCAACCCACCGCCGACCAGCACGGCCCAGAGCACCCGACGGGTGATCATGCGTCCGACCTCCGGAACACCCGCAGCTGCAGCAGCGTCACGACGAGCAGGAGCGCGAACACCAGCACGGCCACAGCGCTCGCGCGACCCATCCGGGCGCTCTCGAACGCGGTCTTGTAGACGAACAGGTTGACCACCTCGGTGCCGAAACCGCCGCCGGTGAGCACGACCTGCGGGCTGAACGACTGAAAGCCGCGGATCACCGCGACCACGCAGCAGACCGCGGTGATCGGCTTGAGCAGCGGCAGCGTGATCAGCCGGAAGCGCTGCCAGGCGTTGGCGCCGTCGACGCGCGCCGCCTCGTAGACGTCGACGGGCAGCCGGGCCAGCCCCGCCAGGAACAGGATCAGGAAGAACCCGGTCTCCTTCCAGATGCTCATGATCACCAGCGCCCACGGCGCCGCGGCCGAGCTCGTCAGCCAGTCGACGTCGAGGCCGAGGGTCTGGTTGAGCAGTCCGGACGGGTTGAGCACCAGCCGCCACACCACAGCGACCGCCACCCAGCTCGTCGCGACGGGCAGGAAGTACAGCAGCCGCGCGAACCCGAAGCCGGCCATGCGCTGCCGCAACCCCTGCGCCAGCATCAACGCCAGTACGAGGGCGGGCACGTACGTGCCGAGCGTGTAGATCACGGTGTTGACCACGGCGGCGTGGAAGCGCGGATCCGACGCCAGGTACGTGAAGTTGGCGAACCCGACGAACCGAGGCCGGCCGGTCAGGTTGTAGTCGAACAGGCTCAGGTAGAACACCCGCAGCCCCGGATAGACCGCGAACAGCGCGAACAGGACCAGTGCCGGCAGCGAGAGCAGCGCCCCGATCAGGTCGCGCCGCGGCTCGACCCGGCGGCTCCGGTGCGTGGGCACCGGAGCCGCCGGACCGGTCCGGGACGGGGAGAACGTCAACGTCACCCGATGCTCCGCTGCGCGCTGGCGTTGGCCTCCCGCAGCGCGGCATCGACCGGCATCCCGTCGAACACGGCCTTGTCGACGGCGGTGTGGATGGCGTCCTGCACCTCGTTCCAGTGCGGGCCGACCTGGTCGTAGCGGCCCTTGCCGTACGCGGCGGCGATCACGTCGATCGCGGGGATCTGCCGGGCCGCGGCGCTGGTGTCCCAGCCGGCGACGGGCTGCACGAAGTTGACGTCGGTGAGCCAGCGCTCGTGCTGCGACGACAGGTACGAGATGAACTTCCACGCCGCGGCCTGCTGCTTGCTCGCCGAGTTGACCGCCCAGAAGTAGCCGTAGATCCGGTTCACCGGGGGCTTGGCCGCGTCGACCTGCGGCAGCGGCACGACTGCGAGCTGGGAGAACACGTCCGGGCTGGTCTCCTTGATCTGCTGCAGCGCCCACGGGTAGGTGACCGCCATCGACTGCACGCCGGAGGCGAGGTCCTGGAACGGCGAGGTCGCGTCGCGCGAGGACGACGTCGGGTCCGAGATGCCGGACGTGCGGGCCAGCTCCACCCACAGCTGCAGGGCCGCGACGTTCTCCGGCGAGTCGAGCTTCGCGGTGCGGCCGTCGGGCGAGAGCGGTGTGCCGCCGGTCTGGTTGGCCAGCGTCTGGAACCACTGCGCGTACCAGCCGGAGCTCAGGTACAGGAAGTTGAACGCCTGCTTGTGGCCGGCGGCGTTGAGCTTCTTGCCTGCGGCGAGGACGTCCTGCCACGTCTTCGGCGGGTTGGCCGGATCGAGCCCGGCGTCGGCGAAGTGCTTCTTGTTGATCGCGAACACGGTGCCGTTGAACTCGCTCGGGATGCCGTAGAGCTGCCCGTCCGGCCCCTTGGCGCCGTCGAGGGTGCCCGGCACGAACCCGGCCTCGACGTCGGCCACGGCCGGCTTGCCGAACGCCTCCGCGTCCAGCGGCGCGACCAGGCCCTTCTCGATGTAGTCGCCGCGCAGCGCCCCGTCGTCCATGTTGATGATGTCGGGACCGGCGCCGGTGCTCAGCGCCGTCAGCATCTTGGTGTTGAAGTCGGTGTTGGGCACCGTCTGGTACTCGATCTTCACACCGGGGTGGGCCGCCTCGTATTCCGCGATGATCTTCTTGTTGAGCTCGACCATCGGCGGATGGGTGTGGGTCCAGAACGTCAGCGTGACGGGTTGGTCGGGGGTCGGCGCGGCAGCACCGCCGCCGCAGGCACTCAGCACCAGGCAGGCGGTAGCCGTCATGATCGCGGCGGCCAGACGGGGACGGGACATCGGTGTTCCTCCCGGGGAGGTCAGTCGGTGGGGGGACGGGCCCGCCCGCGCGGGTCGCGTCCGGTTTCGGGCAACAGCTCGACCGTGAGCATGAAGTCGTCGCCCCGGTAGATCGACTCGCCGTACTCGACGACCCGTCCGGAGCGGTCCCGGACGACGGTCCGAACCCGGAAGCACGGCTGGGCGATCGTGATGCCCAGCAGAGCCGCGGTGCGCTCGTCCGGCATGGCGGCCTCGACGTTGGCCACCCCGGCGATGATGTGGATGCCGTAGTGGTCGGCGAGGCGCGCGTACCAGGAGCCGTCCAGGTCGTCCTCGGTCATCCCGGGGACGAGCTGCTCCGGCACGTAGTTCGTCTCCACCGCCAGCGGCACGCCGTCCCCCAGGCGCAGCCGCACGAACCGGATCACCGGTTCGCCTTCCGGCATCCGCAGCTGCCGGGCCAGCGTCGTGCTGGCCCGCACGTGCCGCAGCGACAACGTCTCGCTCGACGCCCGCACCCCGCGGCGGGTCATCTCCTCCGTGAACGAGGAGATGGTGAGGTGCCGCGGCGTCCGCGGCCTGCTCGTGAACGTGCCCTGCCGTTGCCGGCGCTCGAGCAGGCCGTCGAGCACCAGACCGTCGACCGCCTTGCGCAACGTCATGCGCGCGACCCCCCAGCGGCTTGCCAGCTCCCGCTCGGCGGGGATCCGCTCCCCCGTGCCGATCTCCTGGATCAGGTCCAGCAGGCGGGCCCGGGTCTCCCCGACCCGATCGGTCATCGCGATCGGTGCCATGTGCGCACCCCCTCTGCGGTCGGCGGTGCCGGCACGTTAACCGCGGGAACGGGCGCTCAGGTAGACCACGACGCCGATCGGAGTGGACCACGGTCCGGCGTTACCGCAGGTGGCCGCCGTGATGGCGGTCCGCCTGGTCTACTGCGATCGCGCTCCGGGCATCCGCGCGACGCTCGGCCCGCCGTCGGGCCGGTCCTCGTCCATGATCGCCGTTGGAGGCGGGAGCGCGACAGATATGACGCCTCAGCACCCCGAACGGCGATCACCCCTCGGTCAGCCCGGGCGGGTCGAGGAGCGCGCACCCGTGGACGGTGCACACGCCGCGCCGAGATCAGGGTTGCTCGCTCAAGGCGAGCGGTCGGTCCGGCGAGCGCACCCCTGCTACCCGTCGCCTGCGCCGGCTCACACCCGTTCGCGCGACAGCCGGGCGATGCGCTCGAAAGCCAGCACGGACGCCGGCTCGTCGGGCAGGGGGAACGACGCGACGACGAGCTGCCCGGGAGCACCACCGACCGCGAACGTCTCCCACCTGTGGGGCACCTCGCCGACGGCCGGCGACACCATCCGCTTCCGGCCGCCCGCCTTCGGACGCACCTCGTGGCGGGCCCAGAGCCGACGGAAATCCGCACTCCTGAGCGACAGCTCGCCGACGAGCGCGATCAGCCGCGGATGCTCGCTCGCGTCGACCGACGAGGCCCGCAGGGCGGCGACGCACTCCGCGGCGACGTCGTCCCAGTCGAGGAACCGGGCACGGGCGGCGGGTTCGAGGAACACGGCGCGCAGGTTGTTGGTGCCGCTGGGCGGATAGCCGTAGAGGATCTCCGCGGCCGGGGTGTGCGCGAGGACGTCGAGGAACCGCCCGAGCACGATCACCGGGGTGTCGGGCATCGCGGCGAGCAGCTGGGCGGCGCCGGGAGCGACCCGTTCGACCTCGTCGGGCGCGACGGCCGGGGTGCGCGGGCGGGGAGCCGCGAGCATCGCCAGGTGGGCCACCGAGTCGGCGTCGAGGTCGAGCACCCCGGCCAGTGCCTGGATCACCTGCATCGACGGGTGCCGGTCGCGGCCCCGTTCCAACCGGATGTAGTACTCGGCGCTGATCCCGGCGAGCATCGCGACCTCCTCGCGCCGCAAGCCGCGCACCCGGCGTCGCCCGGAGTCGGGCAGTCCCCGCTCCGCGGGCAGCACCAGCTCGCGACGAGCCCGCAGGAACTCCCCCAGTTCGGTCATGCATCCACGATAGGTGCGCGCGGCGCGGCCAGGGGTGACCCTGCGACTACCCCTCTCGACACGGTCTCCCACGGGCGTTGCCGGCCGCGCAGAGTTGCCGGCATGACAGCACTTGACCTGCACGGACGGATCGCCGTCGTCACCGGAGCGAGCAGCGGGATCGGGGCCGCGACGGCCCGGGCCCTCACCGGGCGCGGCGCCCGCGTCGCGTTGCTGGCCCGCCGCGTCGACCGCATCAGCGATCTCGCCAAGGAGCTCGGCGGGATCGCCGTGCCCACCGACGTCACCGACGCCGCGTCCGTGGCCGAGGCGGCCGAGACGATCCGCCACGATCTCGGCCGGCCCGATCTCCTCGTCGTCAACGCCGGGGTGATGCTCGCCGCCCCCTTCGGCACCGCCGACCCCGGCGAGTGGCAGCAGATGATCGACACGAACGTCGCCGGGCTGATCACGACGAGCCGCGCCTTCGTGCCCGACCTGGTCGCAGCCGCGGAAGCCGGACGACCCGCCGACCTCGTCCACGTCGGCTCGATCGCGAGCCGGCAGCAGTTCCCCGGCTACGCCGTCTACAGCGCGACCAAGGCGGCCGTGCTGGTGCTCACCAGGGCGCTCCGCCAGGAGTACGGGCCGCAGGGTGTGCGGGTGCGGGTGATCGAGCCGGGCCTCACCGCCAGCGAGCTGGGCGACACCATGCTCGACCCCGACGCCCGGACCTTCCTCGCCGACTTCCGCGACCAGCTCACCCCCATCCCGGCCGCCGACGTGGCCGAGACGATCGCCTGGACGACCGCCGCGCCGGCCCGCATGAACATCGCCGAGCTGACGGTGCTGCCTACCCGGCAGGGTTGATCGCGGCGGCGCGGACGGGTGGGGCCGGGAACCCGCCGACCGCCTGCTCGTAGGTGTGCGCGACCCGCAGCACGGTCGCGTCGTCGAACTGCCCGCCCACGATCATCAAGCCGCAGGGCAGACCGTCGACCAGGCCGGCGGGCACCGAGCACGCCGGGTGCCCGCTCACGTCGAAGGGCGCGCAGTTGCCGATCATCGTCAGCGCCGTGGTCAGGTAGTCGCCCAGCGGCGCGTCCAGGGGCAGCAGCTCCCGGGCGGTGTAGGGCAGCGTCGGCATGACCAGCACGTCGTAGGCCGACAGCGCGTCGTCGTAGGCCTTGCGCAGCTCGAAGGCGAGGTTGCGGGCCATGGCGTAGTACTTCCCGCCGCCGGTCTCGAACGTGTACCGCCCCGACAGGCCGACCAGCTTGACCGTCTTCGAGAGCTGGGCGCCCTTGGCGATGCGGTTGGCTGCGTAGTGCGCGATCAGCTCGGGGTCGTAGAGGCCCTGCGAGTTCATGCCGTAGGCGTTGCCGTCGAGCATCTGGTACGCGGCACCCTCGGTCGCGATCACGTTCCAGACGGCCATGGCGTCGACGTGCCAGGGGATCGAGACGTCCTCGGCGTGCAGCCCGGCCCCGCGCAGCACGTCGACGGCCGCGCGGACCGACTCGTCGACACCCGGGTCGCTCACGGGAGTGCCGAAGCCCTCGCGGACAACGCCGATGCGCAGGCCCGCGGCTCCCTGAGCGAGTGCGGCCACGTAGTCGACGGCGTCGATCTGCCGGGGCTGGCGCGGGTCGAGCCCGTCGACACCGGCCATCACGCCGAGCATCAGGGCGGCGTCGGCGACCGTGCGGGTCATCGGGCCGAGGTGGTCGATCGTCTGCTCGATCGGGAACGCGCCGGTGTAGGGGACGAGCCCGTGCGTGGGCTTGTGCCCCACCCCGCCGCTGAACGAGCTGGGGATGCGCACCGATCCGCCCTGGTCACCGCCGACGGCGAGATCGACCTCCCCCGTCACCACCAGCGCGACGCTGCCCGACGACGAGCCGCCGGCGTTGCGGCTGGGGTCCCACGGGTTGCGCACCGGCCACGGCTGGGAGGTGAAGCTCGCCCCGGAGAAGCAGAGGTCCTCGCACATCGACTTGCCCGTGATCGTCGCCCCGGCCGCCAACAGGCGGGTGACGACGGTGGCGTCCCGGCGGGGCACGAAGCCCTCGACGGTGCGCGAACCGTTGGTCATCGGGACGCCGGCGACGGACACGTTGTCCTTGATCGCGACGGTCTTCCCGGCCAGCGGCCCTTCGGCGGCCCCCGCGATCGAGGTCGTGACGTACCAGGCGCCGAGCGGGTTGTCCGCCGGCTGCGCCCATGCCCGGTCGGGCATGGCCGGGGCCGACGCCTCGTAGAGCTCCTCGACCCGCTCGGATGCGGCGAACGTCGACTCCACGGCGGGGGCGAAGGTGTCGAGCTCGGACTCCGACAGGCCGAAGTTGAAGTGCTCGTTCAGCGCTGCCAGGCGGGCCGCGTCCGGAGGTGTGATCGCCATGAGCTCTCCCGGGGTCTGGTTGTCGCAACTCCGCGTAGGGACCGGACAAAGCACGCAGAGTAATGCGGTCAGACAGGCGGGTCGAGCTTCTGCGTGAACAGCACCGCACCCGTCGCATCGCACAGGTTCACCGTCAGCTCGCGCGACCGCCCGTCGATGCGCACCTCACCGAAGTGCTGGTACCCGTCCAGCGGCGACGAGTTCTGCTGATCGGCCGGCGGGGCGTGGACGAAGACGGCCTCGGGCCCGAACGTGGCGTCGAGCTTGTTCGGGCCGA
Organism: uncultured Actinomycetota bacterium; assembly: GCA_963727745.1. Classification (GTDB taxonomy): domain Bacteria; phylum Actinomycetota; class Actinomycetes; order Mycobacteriales; family Pseudonocardiaceae; genus Pseudonocardia. The sequence goes on along the minus strand of CAVSHL010000011.1, from coordinate 463,013 downwards.
AGGCGCCCGCGTTCAGCGGACCGGAGACGAACTCCCAGAACTCGTCGAAGTCGGTGAAGGCGGCGCGCTCCGGCGAGTAGTGGTGCGCCGCGGTGTAGTGCACGTCCGCGGTCAGCCACACCACGCCGCGCACCCGGTTCGCCTTGATCGCCGAGAGCACCGTTGCGATCTCGGTCTCGCGGCCCGACGGCGCGCCGGGATCGCCGTTCGCCGGGCCCTCGAACGCCGCCTTGCCGTCCGGGACGACGAGGCCGAGCGGCAGATCGTTGGCGACGATCTTCCAGGAGGCGGTGGACTGCCGCAGGCCGTCGATCAGCCACTGCGTCTGCGCCGGCCCGAAGATCACCCCGTTCGGCGCGGTGTTCGCGCCGTTGGCGTCCTTGTAGGTGCGCATGTCGAGCACGAAGACGTCGAGCAGCGGGCCGTAGGAGATCTTGCGACGAACGCGACCGTCGACGGCTTCTCGCACGTCGAGCGGCATCCACTCGTGGAAGGCCTGGAAGGCGCGGCCGGAGAGCGTGTCCATCGACCGTTCCGTGTAGCCCTTGCCGTCGGCGATCGTGCCGCCCGGGTACCAGTTGTTGGTCGTCTCGTGGTCGTCCCACTGCACGATCTGGGCGACCGAGGCGTTGAACCGGCGGTAGTTCTCGTCCTCCAGGTTGTAGGCGTACTGGCCGCGGAACTGCTCCAGGGTCTGCGCGACGGCGCTCTTCGCCTCGGTGACGACGTTGCGCCAGATCCGCCCGTCGTCCAGTTCCACCGACTCCTTCACGGGGCCGTCGGCGTAAATCGAGTCGCCCGAGTGCAGGAACAGGTGCGGGTCGCGCGCCGCCATCGTCGAGAAGACCTTCATGCCGCCGAGGTCGGGGTTGCGCCCGTAGCCCTGCCCGGCGACGTCGCCGGACCACAGCATCGCGATGTCGGTCGCCGTGGTCGGGGCGGTGCGGAACACGCCGGTCGCGGGCTCGGACGTCGCGCCGCCGTCGCCCTCCAGGGAGATGCGGTAGTGCACCAGCTGACCCGGTGGCAGCCCGACGACCCGCAGGCGCCCGGTCCCGTCGGCATCGGGTGCGCCCACAGCTCCTTCGTACCGCCGCGCGTCGGCGAACGCCTCGGTCGCCGCCGTCTCGACGACGAGCTTCGCGGGACGGTCGGCCCGCGCCCAGATCAGCGCGCCGTCGACGCGCACGTCACCGACGGCGGCACCGTGGGTGAGCACGGGCCGGTCCCGGATCAGTGCGGGAGCAGCTGGAGCGGCGGAGCAGGCGGCCGCGGCGGGAACCGCGAGCGCACCCAAGGCGGAGGAGCGCAGCAGGGAGCGTCGGCTGAGGAGCACGTGATCACGATGTCCGATGGACGCCAACACCGGCTGAACAGGAATGATCGGTTCGGTATCGCCCTCACCAGGCGACGAGCAGCTCGTGCACCCCGTAGATGCTCATGTCGGTGCGCATCGGCACCTGGTCCGCGGGCGTCGCCAGCCGCAGCGTGGGGAAGCGGTCGAGCAGGGTGCGGAACCCGATCCGCATCTCGACGCGCGCGAGCTGCTGGCCGAGGCACTGGTGGATGCCGTGCCCGAACGCGAGGTGGTGGGTGCGCTCGCGGCCCAGGTCCAGCTCGTCGGGGCGCTCGCCCAGCGCCGGGTCGCGGTTGACGGCCGGCAGCGAGATCAGCACCGTCTGCCCGGCCCGGACCTGCGCACCGGCGAGCTCGAGGTCCTCGTGAGCGACGCGCGGCAGCCCGGTGCTGCCGACGATGCTGAGGTAGCGCATCAGCTCCTCGACGGCGTCGGGCATCGACTCCGGCTGCTCCCGCAGGCGCTGCATCTGCTCGGGGTGCTGCAGCAGGGCGAACGTGCCGAGACCCAGCATGTTCGCGGTGGTCTCGTGGCCGGCGATGAGCAGCAGCATCGAGATTCCGACCAGCTCGTCGTCGGACAGGTCGGCGCCGGAGGTGATCAGCCCGGAGATCACGGCGTCGTCGGGACGCGCCCGCTTGGCGGTGACGAGGTCGAGCATGAGCTGCCGGATGCCCTCGCCGGCCGCTTCCGTCTCCTCGGGGGTCGACGTCAGACGCAGGAGGGTGCGGGTGAGGTCCTGGAAGGCGGCGCGGTCGCCGTAGTCGACGCCGAGCAGCTCGCAGATCACCAGCGACGGCACCGGCAGCGCGAACTCGGCCACCAGGTCGGCCGGGCTGCCGGCGGCGACGAGCCCGTCGAGCGCGGCGTCGACGATCTGCTGGATCCGCGGTTCGAGGGAGCGCATGTGCTTCACCGTGAACTGCCCGGTGAGCAGCTTCCGGTACCGGGCGTGCTCGGGGTCGTCCATGCTGATGAACAGTCCCGCGGGGGAGTCGGTCCGCGCGCGGAAGCGCAGGCTCTGCTGCCGGGTCGCCATGCTCACCCGGTGGCGTTCGGCGCTGAACCGCTGGTCGGCCAGCACCGCTCGGGCCTCGGCGTGCCCCGTCACCAGCCACCCTTCCGCCCAGCCGGTCTCCCCGTCCGCCAGCCGGACCGGGCTGATCGGCGGGAAGGTGGCGAGCGCGGCCGCGGGATCGAACAGGTTCTCGCGACCGATCGGGAAGCTGGGTGACTCCGTCGCTGCGCTGACGCTCATGGTTGCCACGGTACACATTCTTGCGTGCACTGCAAGTTTGCAGATGATGCGCCTTTGCCGGTTCTGCACGGAATCAGTAGGATCCGCCCATGAGTGCGCCCGGTCTCCGCGAGCGGAAGAAGCAGGCCACCCGGGCCGCGCTCGCCGACGCGGCGTGGCGCCTGGCCGCCGAGCACGGCGTGGGCGCCGTCACGATCGACGACATCGCGCAGGCGGCCGACGTCTCGCCGCGCACGTTCTTCAACTACTTCTCCAGCAAGGAAGAGGCGGTGCTGGAGCGCACCACGGCCATCGGCCACGGGCTGGCCGCCGCGATCCGCGAACGCCCCATCGACGAGCCGCTCGCCGAGGTCCTCTGCGCGGCCGTCGAGACCGCGCTGCTTCCCGTCGCCACGCCGACCGACGGCTGGCTCGCCACCCTGCGCAAGATGCGCGCCACCAGCCCGGAACTGATCCCGCACCAGCTCGCCGCGTGGGAACGGGCAACGACGTCGATCGCCGAGGCCGTCGCGGAACGCACCGGCACCGACGTCGACCGCGACCAGTACCCCATGCTGGTCACGGTCTGGCTCCTCGGCGCATGGCGGGTCTCGTTCGACCGGTGGGGGACCCAGGGGTCGACCACCGCCGATGTCGTGCTCCGCATGCAGGCTGCCGTGCGTCAGCTCGTCGCCGGCATCGCCGAGCCGGTGGCCGACGGCCGCTGACTCAGAGGGGGACGACCAGCCGGGCCTTCCCCTGCGCGGCCGCGTAGTCGAGCGTGTACCACGTGCCGCCGCCGACTGACTCGTCACCGCGCGGGAACCCGATCACGAGCGCGGAGTGATCCACCATCCACCGGTTGCGCGCGTGGTACGCGGCCTTGCCGAGCAGCGTGGCGCCCATCTCGACGACGTCGGAAAGGCGCTCCTCGCCACGCAACCGCTCGATGAGCTCGGCCGACGCGATCGGCTGATCGACGATCCGGCAGGGCACGACGACGGTCAGCGCGGCCTCGGTGTTCTTCGCCAGCCACTGCAGGGCCGCGGTGTCGACCCCGGATGCGCCGCCGAGGTAGAAGTGCGCCTTGGCGTCGGCGAACGGCCTGAGGTAGGCATCGAAGGCCTCGCCCAGCTCGTCGACGGGAGCATCGCCGATGCTGCGGGTGCCGGTGATAGCCACGCTGCGTTCCACTCGGGCTTGCTCCTCGGTGCGACTGGTCAGCTCTGACCCGCTGAACGTACCGCTCCGCACCGTCCGCGGTCCGCTCCCGGACGAGCGGTGTCCGTCAACGGCCGTGGCTATGCTCGCCGCCGTGGAACCGGGGGACGCCGCGGCACCGGCCGCACGGCCGGTTCGCCACGGCAACGCCCGACGGTGGGACCGCCCGGTGGACGACGGCATCCCCGAGGGCGCCGCGATCCCCAAGTACTACGCGGCGAAGATCGAGCTGACCGCACTCCTCGACGAACTCGGCGTCGGCGCGGCACTGCCGGCGGAACGGGCGCTCGCCGCGCGCATGGGCGTCTCGCGGGAGACGTTGCGGACCGCCCTGCAGGAGCTGACGGTCGAGGGCCGGCTCCGGCGCGAGGGCCGCAACACCGTCGTCTCCGGCCCGAAGCTGGAGCAACCGCTCGCGCTGCGCTCCTACACCGAGTCCCTGGCGGCGCAGGGGGCGCGACCGGGGCGGCGGCTGGTGCGCCGCGAGACCCTGGCGGCGCACGCGCAGCTCGCGGCGGATCTCGCCGTTGCGCCGACGACCGCGGTGGTGCACCTGGAACGCATCCTCCTGATCGACGACGAGCCGATCGGCCTGGAGAGCACCTACCTGCCCCAGCAGCGCGTTCCGCGGCTCGAGCACGACTTCGATCCAGCGACGTCGCTCTACGCCTACCTGCGCACGATCGGGATCGAGCCGGCCCGCGCGGAGGAACGCATCGAGACCGTGCTGGCGACCCCGCGGGAGGCCGCGCTCCTCGCCAGCACGCCGGCCCTGCCGATGCTCCTGTTGACCCGCATCTCGCGGGCGGGGGACGGCGAACCGGTCGAGTGCGTACGCACTTTGTTCCGCGGAGACCGTTTCCGGCTGACCGCCCGGCTCGGCCGCACCTGACGTTCACATCGGGTTCACGCGCCGGGCCGGTATTGGTCTAGACCATGGTCACGCTGCGCTGTCAGCGTCGCGCCGTCGCCCGGCCGGGCGGCCGGTTCGGAACGCGAGAGGTACGTCGATGCGCAGGACGATGTGGGCAGTGGCGGTGACGGCGGTCGCTGCACTCGCACTGGCCGCGTGCGGCGGAGGCACGGGCGGCAGCTCGAGCGCCGCCGGCGGCAAGGACTTCTCGAAGGTGGCCTCGCTGGCCGACGCGGGCGGCATGGACGCGCTCGTCGCCGCAGCCAAGGCCGAGGGCCAGCTCAACGTGATCACGTTGCCGGACAAGTGGGCCAACTACGGCGCCATCATGAAGGCGTTCTCCGACAAGTACGGCATCAAGATCAACAGTGCGAACCCGGACGGGTCCAGCCAGGACGAGATCAACGCCGTCAAGCAGCTCAAGGGCCAGGACCGCGCGCCCGACGTGCTCGACCTCGGCCAGTCGTTCGCCATCGGCGCCGCCAAGGACGGCCTCCTCGCGCCGTACAAGGTCGCGACGTGGGACAACGTCCCGGCCGACGCCAAGGACACCGACGGCCGGTGGACCTCCGACTACGGCGGCTTCATCTCGATCGGCTACGACCCGGCGAAGGTCCCGAACCCGCCGACGTCGCTCAAGGACCTGCTCAAGCCCGAGTACAAGAACATGGTCGCCATCAACGGCAACCCGACGCAGGCGGGCGCGGCCTTCGCCGCCGTCTACGCCGCGGCGCTCGCCAACGGCGGCTCGTTCGACGACATCACGCCGGGCGTGAACTTCTTCAAGCAGCTCAAGCAGGCCGGCAACTTCATCCCGGTCACGGGCAGCCCGGCCACCGTCCAGAGCGGCCAGACGCCGATCCTGATCTGGTGGGACTACCTGCAGGCCTCCTCGGTGCAGAGCCAGGTCCCGAGCTGGAAGATCGCCATCCCGAGTGACGCGTCCTACGCCGCCTACTACGCGCAGGCGATCAACGCGACCGCCCCGCACCCGGCCGCAGCGCGGCTGTGGCAGGAGTACCTCTACTCCGCCGACGGCCAGAACGGCTGGCTGAACGGTGCCGCGCGGCCGATCCAGCTCGACACCCTCGTCAAGACGGGGACGGTCGACAAGGCGGCGCTGGCCAAGCTGCCGCCGGCACCGGCCGGCGAGGTGAAGTACCCGACGGACGACCAGCAGAACGCCGCGAAGGCGATCGTCTCCCAGCAGTGGGCGGCGGCGACCGGTTGATGCCGGACACCGCTCCTTCCGGCAGGCGGGCCGGCTTCCGGGTCGGCCCGCTCGCCGGGCTGCTGCCCTTCGCGATCTACACGACGGTCTTCCTGTTCGTCCCCGCCGCGGCGATCGTCGTCGGTGCCTTCACCGACCCGGAGTCGGGCGGCTTCACGCTGGACAACCTGGGCACCGCGTTCTCCGGCATCTACGCCCAGGGCTTCGTGACGAGCATCCAGCTGTCGATCGTCTCGGCGGTCGTGCCGGGTGTGCTGGGTCTCGTCATCGCCTACGCCGTGCAGGTCAGCGGCAGCTCGGTGCTGCGCAGGATCGTCTCCACCGCGGCCGGGGTGTTCGCCAACTTCGGCGGGGTGCCGCTCGCGTTCCTGTTCATCGCGGCGCTGGGCAGCTCCGGCCTGGTCGTCGACTGGTTGAAGCTGATCGGCTTCGACCCGTACGAGCACGGGTTCTCGCTGTACACGTTCACCGGCATCGCCGTGGTCTACCTGTACTTCCAGATCCCGCTCATGGTCCTGGTCATCACCCCGGCGCTGGAAGGTCTGCGACCGGCGTGGCGGGAGGCGGCCGACAACCTGGGCGCGAGCGCGTGGCAGTACTGGCGGCTCGTGGGCGGGCCGGTGCTCCTCCCGTCGTTCCTGGGGTCGCTGCTGCTTCTGTTCGGTGGCGCGTTCTCCGCCTACGCGACCACGCAGGCGCTCACGTCGGGGAGCCTCGCGATCACGCCCATCCAGATCGGGTCGTTCCTCAACGGCAACGTGCTCTCGGGCCAGGAGAACGTCGGCAAGGCACTGGGGCTGGGCATGATCATCGTCATCGCGGCGGTCATGGTGGGCTACGCGATCCTGCAGCGGAGGGCGTCGAAGTGGTTGCGGTGACGACGCCGGTCGCGAGCGCGGCCGCACCGGCACAGCGGCGCCGCCGGACGGGCTGGGGCTGCCGGCTCGTCCTGCTGCTCGCGGCCGCGTACTTCCTCGTGCCGCTCTACGCGGCGGCCGAGTTCGCCGTCTCCGGCCCGGACGGCGTCGGCGCCCTCACCGGCATCGCCGGCAAGTCGGGCTTCGTGGAAGCGTTCACCCTCTCCCTGACGCTCGCGCTGGTCACGACCGTGATCACGCTGGCACTCATGGTGCCGACGGCGATCTGGGTGCATCTGCGGCTGCCGCGGGTGCAGCGGCTGTTCGAGGGCATCACCATCCTGGGCATCGTCATCCCGCCGGTCGTGCTCATCGTCGGGGTGCTGCAGGTCGCGCCGGCCACGCTGAAGGGCACGCCGTACCTGCTGGCGCTGGAGTACGCGATCCTCGCGATGCCGTTCGCGTACCGCTCGTTGGACGCGGGGTTGCGCGCGATCCCGCTGACGACCCTCGTCGAGGCCTCGCGGTCGCTCGGCGCCGGCTGGGTCGTGACGATCGGACGCGTGCTGCTGCCGAACCTGCGCTCGGCGTTGCTCTCGGCCACCGTGCTCACCGTGGCGCTGGTGCTTGGCGAGTACACGATGGCCAGCCTCGACCAGTTCGAGACGTTCCCGGTCTGGGTCGTCGTGTACCAGCAGGACGACGCGCACGTGTCGGTGGCGGTCTCGCTGCTGTCGCTGGTGGCCACCTGGGTCCTGCTGATGCTCATCTCCATGATCGACACCCGTCGGCTGCGCAGAGGGACCTCATGACGACCACAGACACGTCCCGCACCACCACAGCGGCCGGCACCGCGAGCGGTGGCACGGCCGTCCACCTCAAGGGGTTGCGCCGCGCCTTCGGCGCGACCCGGGCGCTGGACGACCTCGACCTGGAGATCCAGCCCGGCGAGCTGGTCGCGCTGCTCGGCCCGTCCGGCTGCGGGAAGACGACGGCGCTGCGCGTGCTGGCCGGGATGGAGACGATCGACTCCGGCGAGGTGCTCGTCGACGGCGTCGACATCTCCGGCTTCCCCACCCGCAAGCGCGACATGGGCATGGTGTTCCAGAACTACAGCCTCTTCCCGAACCTGTCGGCGCTGGAGAACGTCGGCTTCGGCCTCCGGGTGCGGGGTCGCGCCACGACCGAGCGCCGCAGCCGCGCGGCCGAGCTGCTGGAGATGGTGGGGCTGGCCGACCAGGCCGCCAAGTACCCGCACCAGATGTCGGGCGGCCAGCAGCAGCGAGTGGCGCTGGCCAGGGCGCTGGCCATCGAGCCGCGCGTCCTGCTGCTCGACGAACCGCTCTCGGCGCTCGACGCGAAGGTGCGGCTGCAGCTGCGCGAGCAGATCCGGCTGCTGCAGACCCAGCTCGGCACCACGACCCTGTTCGTCACGCACGACCAGGAGGAGGCGCTGTCGATGGCCGACCGCGTCGGCGTGATGCGCAGCGGCCGGCTGGAGCAGATCGCCACACCCGTCGAGCTGTACGCCCGCCCCGCCACGGCCTTCGTCGCCGAGTTCGTCGGCACCATGAACCGCCTGCCGGGCACCACCGTGCCCGGCGGCGTACGGGTGCTCGACGGCGACCTGACCGCCGACATCGCCGGCCGCACCCCCGGCACCGCGGTGGACGTGCTCGTCCGCCCCGAGGACATGACCCTGGCGCCCACAGTGCACGGGCGCGGCATCGTCACCACGCGCATGTTCCTGGGCGGGATCACCCGCGTCACCGTCCGCCTCGACGGGGACGTGTCGGTGCTCGTCGACCAGCCCAGCGCAGCAGCCGCGGAACTCGCCGTCGGCGCGTCGGTGGAAGTGGCGATCACCGGACGGGTGCTGGTGGCCGACAGGGTCTGATCGTCGACTCCGATTCTCGTGATCGACACGGGTGAGATCGACGTGGTGGGGGTTCTGCGAGGCGCGAAACCCCCGTCATGTCCGTTTCGCACGTGTCAACGCATGGCCTGTCGGGGTGGGCGCGGCCCATCCCCGCCGGGATCCGACGACAAGACGAGGACTGTCACGTAGTCAGCCACCGGCCACCAGCGCGGGCGGACGCGGCACCGGCCCCGCGGGCGGCAGCCAAGGCACGCGCCGCTCCGCGTACAGGTCCGCCTCCGCGTACCGCACGCATGTCCGGTGCCACTCGAGGATGCCCGACATCCAGTCCTCCAGGTCCGCGGCGTGCCGGCGGACGAGCGCGGCCACGTCGTCGTCGAGCCCCAGCTCCGCGACCATCGCCGGGATGCCCTCGGCGGAGAGGCGCTGGAACTGCGCCATCCGCTCGTCCATGAGACGGGCGACGACGTCGCGGGCGGTGTAGCGGTCCACGCCGAGGAAGGTCTCGACGACCACGACGACGTTGTGGATCTCGCCCTCGAACTGGACCTCCTTCTGGTAGGAGAACAGGTCGTTGAGGAAGCAGGCCCAGTCCTGGGCGGCGGTGTCGAGCTCGTGCAGCACCCGGTTGGCGAACAGGTCGGGTGGCAGGAGGTCGGCGTGGGCGAGCCGGGCGAGGCTCATCGTCATGTCGGAGCCGAACGTGCGCCGGCGCATCTCGACGTAGTCCACGGGGTCCGGCACGCGGTGCTCAGCCTGGTTGGCCAGCTCCCACAGCCAGCTCGACGTCATGTCCTGCACGGCGCGCCGGAACGTGGCGCGGCCGGTCGGGGGCATGGGGCCCGCGGTGCGGCGCCAGAGATCGGCCAGCCCGCGCTCCAGCGCGGTCGCCGGCGGTGGCACCGGCTCGTCGTCCAGCGGCATGAACAGCGCGAACCGGTCGTCGGCCGCCTTGGCCGCGGCGAGGTTGCGCGAGGCGCCGTAGACGACGGGGAACCAGTCGTCGCCGTAGGTGCCCCAGGCGAGCCAGTCGGTGGACAGGTCGAGCTGCTCCGGCGTCGCGTCGGCGTGGATCATGGCCGCGCAGTGGGCGAGGTCGAACCCGAGGTAGCGGCCGCGGTCCCACACCCCCGGCGCGTCGAAGAACCCCATGTCCGCTGCCCACTCGACGCCGTGGCGGCGCGCGGCGTCGAGGTGCGGGCTCGTCCGGTGCCTGAACGGCATGGTCAGCGCGGGTAGCGGCAGGTGCCCGACCTGCGGGAACGGCGGCCGGGCGTGGTCGCGGACGCGGATGCGCAGGCCGGGATCGATGCGCAAGGCGGTGGTGCCCAGCCCGGTGGGACCGGAGAGGACGATCGAGGGCGCCATCCCGGCGTTCATGTACCGGCTCGATGCGGCGTGCCACTCGTAGCCGCCGGCGTACCAGTCGCGCAGCCCGCGCACGTAGGCCGCGACCCCGGACTGCTCGGCGGGCCCGATCCCGTGCTCGACCAGCAACGCCGGCAGCTCGCGCAGCGCGACGTCCTCGAACCGCACCATGCGGGAGGTGAGCAGGTCGTTGACCAGCTCGGCGGCCTCCTGCGTCGGGCAGCCGAGGAAGGTCTCGAACACCAGCACGGCGTTGGAGTTCTCGCCCTCGACCTGGACCTCCCGCTGGTAGGAGAACAGGTCGTTGCAGAGGTGGACGGCGTCGGAGAACGCGTCGCGCAGCACCTCCAGCGGCCGGGTGGCGGCCACCGCGTCTGGCACTTCCGCGCCGACGGCGACCTCGACCAGGCCGGCCGACCACGGCGCCCCGCCGACGCGGCGGCGCATCTGCACGTACTCGATCGGGTTGGCGATGCGGCCGGCGTCGATGTTGTCCAGCTCCCACAGCGACTCGACCATGAGGTTGTGGGTGCTGGTGACGAACCGGCGCCGCCAGCCCTCCGACATCGACGGGACGGTGCGCGCCCACAGGTCCGCCAGACCGGCCTCCCCCGGGTTGGTCACCTCGGGCGGCGCCTCGCCCGGCGCGGTCATGAACCGCTCCAGCCGGTCCAGGTACGCGGCGGCACCCGCGCGGTCTCTGGAGTACTTGAAGCGCTCGACGAAGTCGTCGTCGAAGAAGAACACCCACACGTACCAGTCGGTGATCAGGTCGAGCATGTCGGCATCGCAATCGGGGTGGGTGTAGGCGCACATCAGCCCGTAGTCCATGGCCCGAAGTGCGGCCTCGTCCCACACCAGCCCGCCGGCGGGCGTCGGTGCGTCGAGCATGCCCATCTCGCGGGCCCACGCCGTGCTGTGCTCCAGCGCGCGGTCGCGGTGCGGGTTCAGCCGGGCGGGGTGGGGCAGGTAGAACCGGGGCAGCCGGAAGGCCTGCGTCATGAAGGGATCGCTCCTCGAGTGGGTCAGGGCGGTCAGTCCGGGGTGGACATCTCGGTGAGCGCACCGAGGAATGCCCCCGGCTCAGCTCCGAACAGCCCGCCGACCGGGGCAGCGAGCGCGACGGCCACGAACATGGTGACGCCGACGACGAGGCCGAGCACACCCATGATCACGACGTTGACGGGCCGTGCGCTGATGCGCGCGAGCAGCGGGAACGCGATGGTGAGCGCCCCGCCCGCGAGCGTGCCGACGAGCAGGATGGTGTTGAACGAGTCGTCGTCGGTGGCGGCGTCCAGCCGGGCTCGCCGGGCGTCGCCGACCTGGCGCAGGTCGGCCATCCCCTGCTCGCGCACGGACTGCGCGATCCCGCCGTCGACGGGCAGTGCGCTGACGGTGTTCCGCAGCTGATCGAGCAGCGCGCCCGCGCGGGGATCGGCCTCGCCGTCGGCCAGCAGCGGCCACTCGGTGTCGGCAACCGACCTCGTGTACTGCGCCACGAGGTCCTGCAGTCCCGCGCGCTGTGGGCCGGGCAGCGCCTCGACCTGCCAGAACAGGTCCAGGAGGGCGTCGGACTCGGTACTGGAGGACGACTCGACGTCGGCCCCGGCCTGCCAGGCGAACACGACGAAGAACGCGAGCACCACCGTGAACAGGGCCGAGACGATACCCCCGACGTAGGAGACGGAATCGCCGTCCTTCTCCCCGTCGGCGACGGCGGTGCGCCGTCCGAACAGGTAGGCGCCACCTGCGGCAGCGATCGCCGGAACGACGACCAGTAATACGAATGCGAGCACGGTGAGACTCCCGTAAATGAAGGAGGAAATACCGAGCGAAACGCTGGTCGGCGACCGACGCTAGGACACCCACCGTAGTCGGGTCCAGCACTTCGGTGCACGCTTAACTCGATCGAGTGGCTACCCGCGGATACAGGTGTACGCGCCGGTCCGATGCCGTTACGAATAGTCCCCGGAAGGTACCTCAAGATCAAAGAACCGAACTCTTCCGAGAATTCTTGATCATGTCGTGTGGAGCGCGTCGACGACGCGTACGAGGGGGGATCGTGCTGTGTCGACGGCGCCTCGCGGCCGTGCTGGGCCTGCTGGTGGCCGGGCCGAGCTGCCTGCTGCTGGCGCCCGTACCCGCAGCCGCGGAGACGTCGGGCCTGCTCGTCTCCACGTTCGTGCTGCCGGCGCCGACGGCCCGGGGAAGGTCATCCAGACGGTCCTGGTCACCAACGACGGTCCGGTGTCGGCGGTGGCCGTGCACGTGGAGGGCGACATCGACACCGACTGTCGCTGGCTCGTCCCGGTGCTGCGGCCGGGGCGGTCCATCGTCAAGTCGTGCCTGGGCAGCGTGCCGCCGGGGCGTCGCCGCGTCACAGCCACCGCGACGGGCAGGTCGCCGCACGGGGTCGACCTGCGCGGGACGGCCTCGGTGCAGCTGCTGCCCCCGCCGGCTCCTGCGCCACCGCCGCCCGCGCCCCGCCCGACACCGCCGGTCCGGGCTGCTCCACCGCCGGTCATGCCACCGTCGCCGGAACCCACCGCACCATCGCCACCACTGCCCGCCATCACCGCAGCTCAGAGCCCTACTCCGGCGGCGCCGGCCAGCACGACGCAGGCGGCGGCGCCCGCGCCCCCGCTCCTGCCCCAACCCGTACCAGTGGCCCAGCCGCCACCCCAGCCCGTTCCGCGTCCGCCGCCGCCCGCGGTCGCGCGGCCGACACCGCCACCGACGCCGACGGCGGCACCGAGCCCGGCACCGTCCCCGCGTCCCACCCTGCGCGCAGCCCCGGCGGCGCCTCCGGCACCGACCCCGCCGCAACCGCGTCCAGCACCGGCCGCGGCCCCGCCCGCAGCACCGGCCGCACCGACCCCAGCCCCGATCCCAGCCCCTCCGCCTAGTTCGCAGACACCAGCGACTGCGGCTCCCGCCGCGCCCGCACCGCACCGCGCCGAACCGGAGGTGGTGGCAGCGCCGCCGCCGCACGCCGACCGACCAACGAGGAACTCCGCCCCCGCGCGCCGCGACGGCCCGCTGGCCGCACCGGCCCGCACCGCCGCGCTCGTCGCCGTGCTCGGGGTGTTCGTGATGACCGTGACCGTGGGCGCCCTGTCCGCTGTCGTGCGCATCCGTTGAGCGCCTTCGTCGACCGACCGCATCCCCGAACGAGAAATGGTGACGCATGACCGCCGTCGAAAATGAAGCGATTTCCGAGACCGCCCGCACGAGCCTTGACACATCTGCCGCGCGCAATCTTGCGACAACAACAAAATCTGTGCCGCAGATGCAGGGAATCACATCCCGCTGGCTGCTGCGGATGCTGCCGTGGATCCAGGCCGACGGCGGTGTGTTCCGGGTGAACCGCAGGCTCAGCTACACTGTGGGCGACGGCCGGGTCGAGTTCGTGACGACCGGGGCGCAGGTGCGGGTGATCCCCCGCGAGCTGGGCGAGCTCTCGCTGCTGCGCGGCTACGACGACGAGGCCGTGCTCACCGCGCTCGCCGACCGGTTCGTGCAGCGCGAGTTCGGCCCCGGCGACGTGCTGGTGCGGGCGGGCGATCGCGCCGACCAGGTGGTGCTCGTCGCGCACGGCAGGCTGCAGCGCCTGGGCACTGGCCCGTACGGCGACGAGACCGTGCTCGGCGTGATCGCCGACGGCGACCACTTCGGCGGCCATGTCCTCGCCGACGGCGGCCGGACCTGGGACGAGACGGTCAAGGCGGTCACCTCCGCGACCGTGCTGACGTTGAGCCGGGAGAGCTTCGAGGCCCTCAACGGGGAGGCGGGCGGGCTGCGCCAGCACATCCAGCTGATGCTGGCTGAAGGGGAACGGTCGCAGAACCCGGCCGGTGAAGCCGCCGTCGAGGTCGCCGCCGGGCACGTCGGCGAGCCCCAGCTGCCCACCGCGTTCGTCGACTACGAGTCGAGCCCGCGCGAGTACGAGCTGTCGGTGGCGCAGACGGTGCTGCGCGTCCACAGCCGGGTCGCCGATCTCTACAACAAGCCGATGAACCAGACCGAGCAGCAGCTGCGGCTCACGATCGAGGAGCTGAAGGAGCGCCAGGAGCACGAGCTGGTCAACAACCGCGACTTCGGCCTGTTGCACAACGCCGATCTCGGCCACCGGCTGCACGCCACCAGCGGCCCGCCGACCCCGGACGACTTCGACGAGCTGCTGGCGATCGTGTGGAAGGAGCCGTCGTTCTTCCTGGCGCATCCACGCACGATCGCGGCCTTCGGCCGTGAGTGCTCCCGCCGCGGCATCTACCCGCAGAGCGTCGATCTCGGCGGGCACCGCGCGCCGGCGTGGCGCGGCGTGCCGGTGCTGCCGTGCAACAAGATCCCGATGAGCGAGGCGCGCACGAGCTCGGTGCTGCTGGTGCGGGCCGGGATGGAGAACCAGGGCGTGGTCGGGCTGCACCAGACGGGGCTGCCCGACGAGTATCAGCCTGGTTTGAACGTGCGGTTCATGGGCATCGATGAACGTGCGGTCATCAACTACCTGGTCAGCACCTACTACTCGGCCGCCGTGCTGGTGCCGGACGCGCTGGCCGTGCTGGAGGGCGTCGAGACGGGGCGGGAGGGCTGATGACGGTCACCGAACAGGTGCCTTCCGGCCTCGAGCCGACCAGCCTGGGAACGGGTGCGGCGCGGCAGCTCGCCACGACCACCAAGTCGACTCCGCAGATGCGCGGGATCACCCCGCGCTGGCTGTTGCGGTCGCTGGCCTGGATCCCGGTCGACGGCGGCACCTACCGGCTCAACCGCCGGCTCAGCCACCTGGTCGGCGACGGGCGCGTGGCGGTGCTCGGGAGCGTGGAGGCGCCTGCCGTGCTCCCCGACTCGCTGACCGAGCTGCCGCCGCTGACGGGGTTCGCCGATCCGGAGGTGCTGGCCGCGCTCGCGGACCGGTTCACCGTGCGCAGGCTCGCGGCCGGTGAGGTGCTCGCGGAGTTCGGCGCGCCCGTCGACAAGGTGGTGATCGTCGCCTCCGGCAAGATGGACAAGGTCGGCACGGGCCCGTACGGCGACCCGACGGTGCTCGGCACCCTCGCCGAGGGCGACCACGCCGGCTCCGCCATGCTGAACGTGCACGACCCGTTGTGGGAGTGCGGTCTGCAGGCGGCCACCCCGGTCGTCGCGCTCGTGCTGGACCGGGCCCGGTTCTACGACTTCGCGCCGCGCGTGCCTGCGCTGCAGACCCATCTCGGCGAGACCGCCGCCGCGGCGCGCCCGCCCACGGACAAGTACGGCGACGCGCTGGTCGAGCTGGCCGCCGGACACGTGGGCGAGCCGGAGTTGCCGGCGACGTTCGTCGCGTACGACCCGGCACCGCGCGAGTACCCGATGTCGCTCGCGCAGACGGTGCTGCGCGTGCACACCCGCGTCGCCGATCTCTACAACACCCCGATGGACCAGACCACGCAGCAGCTCCGGCTCACCGTCGCCGAGCTGCGCGAGCGCCAGGAGCAGGAACTGCTGACCGATCGCGACTACGGCCTGCTGCACAACGTCGCCCCGCGGCAACGCTTCCAGACCCGCGGCGGACCACCCGCGCCCGACGACCTCGACGAGCTGCTCTCGCGGCGGCGACGCACCGACTTCCTGATCGCCCATCCCCGCGCGATCGCCGCGTTCCGGCGGCAGTGCACGGCGCGCGGCGTGCTGCCCGACACGGTGGAGGTAGCAGGAGGCACCGTCCACACCGGCTGGCGCGGGGTGCCGCTGCTGCCGTGCGACAAGGTCCCGGTCAGCGCGCACGGCACCACGTCGGTCCTCGCCGTGCGCACCGGTGAGGCCGACAGCGGCGTGTGCGGTCTGCGGCCCGCCGAGCTGCCCGACGAGCACGAGCCGGGCGTGTCGGTCCGGTTCACCGGCATCGACGAGCGCGCGGTGCTCTCCTACCTGGTCAGCGGCTACCAGTCCGCGGTGGTGCTGGTGCCCGACGCGCTCGGCGTGCTGGAGAACGTGGAGCTGGGCCGGTGACCGCGGTCGAGGCAGGTCCGGCCACGGCCGCGGCGGTCCGCACCGCCCTGCGTGCTGCGGTGGACACGCTGCCGGGGCCCGCCCGCACCGTCGCGGGCTATCACCTGGGCTGGCTCGACGAGCGCGGCGGCCCCGCCGACACGCCCGCCGGGAAGTCGATCCGGCCGGCGTTCGTGCTGGCCGCGGCCCGGGCGACCGGGCGTGGCGGCGATCCCGTGCCGGCTGCGGTGGCCATCGAGCTGGTGCACAACTTCTCCCTCCTGCACGACGACGTCATGGACGGTGACCTGACGCGGCGGCACCGGCCGACGGCGTGGGCGGTCTTCGGCGTGGGACCGGCCGTACTGGCCGGTGACGCCCTGCTCACGTTGGCGATGGACCTGCTGCGCCCGCACGACGCGGCCGCGGCGGCGCTGGCCGCGGCGGTGCAGGAGCTGATCGACGGGCAGTTCGCCGATCTCGCGTTCGAGGAACGCGCCGACGTCGCCCTCGACGAGTGCCTGGCCATGGCCGACGCCAAGACCGCCGCACTGCTCGGCTGCTCGACCGCGCTCGGCGCGCTCCTCGCGGGCGCCCCGCCCGAGCAGGCGCGCATGCTCGAACGGGCCGGGCGCGAGCTGGGACTCGCCTTCCAGATCGTGGACGACCTGCTCGGCATCTGGGGCGATCCGGCGGTGACGGGCAAGCCGGTCGGCGCCGATCTCGCCCGGCGCAAGAAGAGCATCCCGGTCGTCGCCGCGCTCACCTCGGGCACACGGGAGGGCGCGGAGCTCGCCGCGCGCTACGCCGAACCCGGCGAGCTCGACGACGCCGCCGTGGCCGGCGCAGCGCAGCTCGTCGCCATGACGGGGGCGCGGGCCTGGTGCCATGACCGGATCGGCGAGCTGCACGACCGTGCCGTGCAGCGCATCCGCACGGCCTGTCCTGGCGATCCCGCCGACCTGTTGGCGCTGGCCAGGCGCGTGACGGAGCGACGGTCGTGAAACCGCGCACCGTCGTGCTCGCGGCACCCCGCTCGTTCTGCGCGGGCGTGGAGCGCGCGATCGACGCGGTCCGCGGGCTCCTCGACGAGACGGACGAGCCGGTCTACGTCCGCCGCCAGATCGTGCACAACACCCACGTCGTCTCCGAGCTGGAGCGCCGCGGCGCGGTGTTCGTGCAGGAGCTCGACGAGGTGCCGGACGGGTCGACGGTCGTGTTCGCCGCGCACGGCGTCGCCCCGGCCGTGCGGGCCGAGGCCGCGCGGCGCCACCTGAACGCGGTCGACGCCACCTGCCCGCTGGTGGCGAAGGTGCATGCCGAGGCGCGCCGGTTCGCCGCCCGCGGCGACACCGTCGTGCTGGTGGGGCACGCCGGCCACGAGGAGGTCGAGGGCACGTTCGGCGAGGCGCCGCAGGCCACCGTGGTCGTCGGCTCGGTCGCCGACGTCGACGCACTCACCGTGCCCGACTCGGCCCGGATCTCCTACCTCACCCAGACCACCCTCTCGGTGGCCGAGACCGAGGAGATCGTGGCCGCGCTGCGCGCGCGGTTCCCCGCACTGCGCGGGCCGCACGACGACGACATCTGCTACGCCACCACCAACCGGCAGCAGGCGCTGGCCGAGATCGCCGACGACGTCGACCTCGTCCTCGTCGTCGGCTCGGCCAACTCGTCCAACTCCGTGCGCCTCGTGGAGCTGGCGCAGCGCCGCGGCACCCCCGCCCGGCTGATCGACGACGCCGCGGCCGTCCGCCCCGAGTGGCTGGCCGGCATCGACCGCGTCGGCGTGACCGCGGGCGCGTCGGCTCCCCCGGACCTGGTCGACGAGGTCGTCGCGATGCTGCGCACGCTCGGACCCGTCGAGGTGCGCGAGCACGTCGTGACCAGGGAGACGATCACGTTCGGGAAGGTGCGGCGGGACTGAGCGGCGAGTCTACGCCGTAGACATCGCGCGTACCCGGCGTCTACGGTGTAGACATGGCTGGTGCCACGGCGACCCGGATCGTCGACGCGGCCCGCGCGATCGTCACCGACGAAGGCGCGGACGCGGTGAGCATGCGTCGGGTGGCCGCTGCGGTCGGCATCACGCCGATGGCGATCTACCGCCACTTCGCCGACCGCGATGCGCTGCTGCGCGCAGTGGCCGACGACCTGGGAGCGCACCTGCGGGAGCTCTGGGTCGCCCCTGATCCGTCCGCGGAGACCGAGACGCTCCTGCGCGAGCAGCTGCGCCGGTTCCTGGACTTCGCACTGGGCCAACCGCGGCTGTACCGCTTCCTCATGATCGACGGCTGGACGCGGGCACGGCGGTATCCGCAGGACTTCGGCAGGTCCGAAGGACCGGCGTTCGCCCGCATCGTCGAGCTGGTCGCGAACCTCATCGATCGCGGTGTCTGGCGATCCGACGATCCGCTCGAGGTGGCGCTCACGCTCACCTCGCAGACCCAGGGCCTGGTGCAGCTGTACCTGTCGGGCCGGATGGACATGTCCGAGAACGACTTCCGCGCGCTCTGCGAGCGGGCGATGTGGAGGATGATCCATGGCGTCTCGACCCCCGACGCCTGATCCGCTCCGGCGGTGGCAGGCCCCTGCGGCCGTCCTCGTCTCCGGCGGGTCGTTCTTCCTCGGCACGGGCCTCGCGCCGATCGCGGCGCTGGCCTGGGTCGCACCGCTGCCGATCTTCCTGCTCGCCGCGCGCCTGCGCGCTCGGGATGCAGCAGCGGCCGCGTTCGCCGCGGCGCTGCTCGGCACCGCGAACATGTGGTCCTACTACCTCACCGCGACGCCGATCCCGATCCCCGTCCAGATCGCGGCCGTCATCGTCCTCGGCACCTCGGGGCTCTTCGCCGCGACGACGCTGCTGTTGCGCGGCCTCGTCCGGCGTGGATGGGCCACCCTCGCCGTGCTCGCCGTTCCGGCGGCCTGGGCCGGCGGGCTCCACCTCGCCTCGCTCGCGGCGGGCGGCATGGACCTGTCCAGCCCGACGACCCAGCAGACCGACCTGCTGCCCGTGCTCCAGGTCGCCTCGCTCACCGGGATCTACGGCGTCAGCTACCTGGTCTTCCTGCCTGCGGCCGCGATCGCCGCGGTGTGCTCGTCGGCCACCGCGCGACGTGCCCGAGCACGCGCAGCGGCGACCGGGCTGGTGGTGCTGCTCGCCGCTCTCGGATTCGGTTTCGTCCGCCTGGCCGAACTCGACAGCAGCGGCGCGCCGACGACCACGGTGGCCGCGCTCGGGCGGACTCCCCCGGCAGCTCAGCAGGGTCAGTGGGAGATCGACCCCACGACGCCGGCGGGACGCGAACTCCTCGACTCCTACGTGTCGGCGATCCGGGCACTCCCACCGGACGTGGACGTCGTCGTGCTCCCCGAGGGCGTCTTCGCCGCCACCGGACCACTCCGCGACGCGCTGCTGGCTCCGCTCGCGGAGACCGCGCGCACCCGGGGCATCGACGTGGTCGTCGGGGCCGTCGAGCGGGATCACGCGAGCGGGAGGTGGGCGAACAGCGCCTTCGTCGTCCGCGCCGACGGCGGCCCGACGCAGCAGTACGTCAAGCACCACGACACCGGGCCCCGCATCGAGGCGGGCACCGCACTCACGATCGTCGACCGGGCCGGCGTAGCGATCTGCATGGACCTGAACTTCCCCGATCCGGCCCGCGCCTACGCCGCGGCCGGGGCCCGGCGCCTGCTGCTCCCGGCCAGCGACACCGACGTCGACGGCCCGTGGCACGCCCGGGTCGCCGTCGCCCGCGGCGTGGAGAACGGTCTCGCGGTGGCCTGGGGCGCCAACCGCGGAACGTCCGTGATCGCCGACGCGGCCGGGCACGTCCTCGCCTCCGCCGACACCGCGGCCCCGAACCGACCGCCGTTCGCGATCGCCGTCGCCGCGCTCCCGGACGGGCCCGGCAGCACCTTCTACGCGCGCTCCGGCGACTGGTTCCCCTGGTCCTGCGCAGCGCTGGCGACCCTCGCCGTCCTCGCCCTCGCTGTCCCGCGAGGTCGATCCACCGGCGTGGGCGCTGCGCGGGAGCCGGCCCGGGCCGGCACGACGAGGTCGGCGGGCGGCACCGGGTAGGCCATCGGCCGCGCGGTGTCCTGCGCGGCCGCCCGGCGCGCGGGCATGATCACCGCGACGACGACGAGCGCGCCGACGACGATGCCGAGCGTCAGGAGGATCGCGGCAGGATCGCCGCCGGTGTTGCGCACCGTGCGCACACCGGTGACGACGAGGATCCACAGCAGCGCGACCGGGATCAGCACCCGCCAGGCCATCCGCATGAACTGGTCGTAGCGCAGGCGGGGCAAGGTGCCGCGCAGCCAGACGAACGCGAAGAAGAACACGCCGATCTTCAGCAGCACCCAGAACGGACCCCACCAGCCGTCGTGCGCCGGCGCCGAGCCACCGAGGAACATGGCCGCGGCCATGGCCGACAGCGTGGCCATGTTCGTGTACTCGGCGAGCATGAAGATCGCGAACTTCAACGACGAGTACTCCGTGTGGAACCCCCCGACCAGCTCCGACTCGGCCTCGGGCAGGTCCAGCGGAGCACGGTTGGTCTCCCCGACCATCGCGATGCAGAACAGGACGAAGCTGGGTAGGAGCTGCCAGCCGAACCAGCCGTCGTGCTGGGCGGCGACGATGTCCGCGGTCGAGAGCGACCCGCTGTAGAGGACCACTCCGACGACCGACAGCCCGAGCACCATCTCGTAGGAGATCACCTGCGCGGTGGCCCGCAGGGCACCGAGCAGCGGGTACGGCGAGCCGGACGACCATCCCGCGAGCACGATCCCGTAGACGCCGACCGAGCTGCAGGCGAGCACGACCAGCACGCCCACCGGCAGATCCACCAGCTGCAGCGCCGTCGGCTCGCCGAAGATCGTCACCTCGCCGCCGAAGGGCACGACCGACAGCGCGACGAAGGCCGGTACCAGCGCGATCACCGGGGCCAGCGGGAAGAGGACCCGGTCGGCGGCGACGGGGCGGACGTCCTCCTTGAACGCGAGCTTCAGCCCGTCGGCAAGGCCTTGCAGCACGCCGAACGGCCCGACCCGGTTCGGGCCGGGGCGCTGCTGCATGCGGCCGACGATCCGGCGTTCGGCCCAGCTGCCGACGATCGTGAAGAGCAGCGCGTACACGAACAGGACGACGACCTTCGCGACGATCAGCCACAGCGGGTCGTCGAGGAGGAGCTGCTGGGTCCGGGTCACGGGGCCTCCTAGTTACGCAACCGCCAGTTTCGAAACTGACGGTAGCGCAACCTGGCATGCTGTGACAGGTGAGCCCGGCACCGCGCAAGCAGGAGCCCGGCGCGGGGGGCCGCCCGCGCGATCCCGAGCTCGGCCCGGCAGTGCTCGCCGCCGCGGCCGAGCTCGTCGTGCGCCACGGCTACCACGGCGTGCGCATGGAGGAGCTGGCCCAGCTCGCCGGCACGACGAAGACGGCCATCTACCGCCGCTGGCCCAGCCGCACGGCCGTTCTGCTCGATCTGGTCGCGCAGCGCATGCCGCCGCCGGTCGACGTGCACACGGGGCTGCCGTCATCGAGCGCGGAGAACGCGGACGTCGTCGCGGAGAGCCGCCAGCTGGCGCGGACACTGTCGGATCCGGCTGTCGTGCACTGCGTGATGGGGCTGCTCTCGGAGGCCGTCCACCAGCCGGAACTGGGCGCCGAGTTCCGGGCCCGGCTCGTCGAGCCGCAGATCGCGGCCGCCGAGGCACTCGTCACCGCGGCGAAGGAGGCGGGCCGCTGCCCGCCGTGGGTCTCCGGCGCGCTGCTGGCCGACATCATGACCGGCGCCGTGCTCCAGCACGTCGTCGTCCGTGGCCAACCCGCCGACGACGCGTTCTTCGCCGAGCTGGCCCAGTTCGTCGGGAACGCGCTGCGCTGAGCCGCCCCCTACGCTCTGATCGTGGTGTCCACGAGCGTTCCGGCCGGGATCGCCGGCGCGCCGTTCCGGTTCATGCTCGGCGCCACGGTGCTCTGCTTCAGCGGGTACGCGCTGCTGCTACCGGTCGTGCCGCTCTGGGCGGACCGCGGCGGATCGGGCGCGCTCGGCTCGGGCGCCACCACCGCAGCACTGATGGCGACCACGGTCGCCACCCAGCTCGCGGTGCCGTGGCTGCTCGCCCGCGTCGGGCATCGCTGGGTACTGGCCGTCGGATCTGCCCTGCTGGGCGCGCCCGCACCGTTCCTCGCCCTCTCCGCCGAGCTGACGCCGGTGCTGCTGCTCTCCGCCCTGCGCGGCGTGGGCTTCGGCCTGGCGACGGTGGCCGGAGCTGCGCTGGTGGCGGAACTCGTCCCGCGCGCGCAGCACGGCCGGGCGGCGGGCCGCTACGGGCTGGCGGTCGGGGTGCCCCAGATCGTGTTGCTGGCGGCGGGGGTCGCCCTGGTCGAGCGGTTCGGCTTCACCGCCGTCTTCATCGCGGCGGGCGTCGCACCGGTGCTGGGCGCCCTGCTCGTGCCGGCGATCCGCGGGCCGCTCAGACCGGTCCGCACGGCAGCCGCGCCGGTCCCGCGGCCGCCGGCACGTTCGGTGTTCGTTCCCGTGCTCGCCATGGTCACCTGCTCGATCGCGCAGGGCGGCGTGATCACCTTCCTCCCCCTCGCCGTCCCGGACACCGCCCTGCTCGTGCCGGGCGCCCTGCTGGCGACCGCCGCGGGCTCGATGCTCGGCCGGCTGGTCGCCGGCGAGCTCGTCGACCGGCGCGGCTGGGGCGGCCGGCTGCTCGTACCCGGGATGCTGCTCACCGCCGCCGGGATGGTCGCCGAGGTCCTGGCCATCCACACCGGCGTCG
The DNA here is from genome assembly GCA_963727745.1 of uncultured Actinomycetota bacterium. Lineage (GTDB taxonomy): Bacteria > Actinomycetota > Actinomycetes > Mycobacteriales > Pseudonocardiaceae > Pseudonocardia. The sequence goes on along the minus strand of CAVSHL010000011.1, from coordinate 440,179 downwards.
GCGCGCTCGTCGTAATTGGCGCCACCGCCGTCGGCTTCGGCTTCGGCATGGTCCAGAACGACTCGCTGACCGTGCTGTTCGCCGCCTTCGGCGCCACGGGCTACGGCGCGGCGAGCGCGATCTGGAACATCGCCTACGACGCCGGGACCGGCGCCGGAGCCCTCGGCCTCGGCGCGGTGGCCGAGCCCTTCGGCTACGCCGCCGCGTTCGGCACGGCGGCAGCGCTGCTGGGCGTCGGCGTGCTCGCGGCCGCGGTCAGACCCAGAACGCGGTGACGGGTAAGGCGACTCGAGGCTCCGCCCCGAACCCCGGCTCCTCACTCTGGTGGAGCTTTGAACTACAGGCGGCTCCAGTCATGTCCGCGCCCACAGGTCAGCCATCCACGGTGGCGGGATGAACTTCGGCATCCCCGTGGACATGTCGATGGTCCACTCGGTGCTGTGCACTTGATCATGGTGGGCACAACACAACATGACCAGATTGTCGACATCGGTCCGACCACCGTGTTGCCACTCGATCACATGATGGATCTCCGACCAACTCGGTGGTCGATCACATCCGGGATGGGCGCAGCCGCCGTCGCGGGCCGCGACCGCACGCCGGGTCCGCAGCGGGATCCGGCGATCGGCCCTACCGATGTCCAACGGTTCACCGTGCTCACCCAGGACGACCGGGATGAGGTCGGCGTCGCAGGCGATCCGCCGCAGCTGCGCCGGGGTGAGGGTGCCGCCGGTGTGCAGCAGCGCACCGTGGACCCGGTCTTCGAGGTCTTTCAGGCCGATGGTGACGACCAGGTTCGGTCGTTCCCCGTTGACCTCGCCGATGTCCTCGTAGCCCAGGGCGAACCGGCAGATCTCCACCAGGGCGGCAGCGTTGCGCTCGCCCGCGGTGGTGCCCCGGTTCTCCGGCGAGGGGCGGGTGCGGGCGTCGAGCCCGGTGGTGATGGTGGCGAACGCTTCCGCGTCCTCGAACTGGCCGCGGATCCAGCCGGAGCCATCAGCGTTGGTGCCGAAGTGCAGTTCGTTGCGGCCGGGCCGCTCATCCGGCTCCGGCCCGTCTTGATCGGCAGCGGCCAGGAGGTTTTCGCCCATGATCCGCACATCGCGCGGGGAGAAGATCATCGCGGCCTCGCCCAGGCTGGCCTCGATCGACACCCGATCCGCCAAGCTGATCCGCGACGCCGATCGCGAGTTCATCAGCGTCGCGATGACCCCGACATGGCGCATCGTCGTGGCGCCGGCGGCGAACGCCGCCGCAGTAGCGGGCAGCAGCGGCTCCAGCGGGGCACCGTCGAGCGCGAACCGCGGCCCGACCTGCTGCGCGACCCGCACGTGCTGGCGGGCGACGTCGTGGTCCCAGGTGAGCAGATCCTTCAACCCGACGGTGGTGGACCTGTAGCCCTTCGAGACCAGAATGCCGTCGCGGTCGATGGCAGCGATCTGGGAGATCTTGGTTCGGTCCATCAGTCGCGATCCACCCTCGGCCACCAGAAGTGCGGCGAGGGGATCAGCGCTAGAGCGGATGAGCGCGGCGGCCTGCCCGAGCAGGCGCGCGGCCTGGGCGAGCAGGTCCTCGGTCATGCCTTCATTTTACTCGAACACATGTGCGAATGTGTGCCGATTATCGCAGGTCAGCAGCCGTTTGGCGCCAGCCAAGGAAGGGTCCGCTGAGGCTCCACCGTCGATCGGGCGTGCACAGCAAGGCCATGTTGTCGGGTGGGAGGCAACCACGTCTTTCGGTTGCGTCCCACCCGAGAACATGGCATCCCGAAGGGCGACCGATCGACGGTGGAGCCGACCGCAGTTCAAGCTCCACCAGAGCGAGGCGCCGGGGCCCGGGGCGGAGCCCCGGCTAGTCCTATCCGACGACAACCCGCAAGATCCGCCCGGACGCCTCGGTCACCACAACCTCACTGCCAGGATCAAAGCCCGCGAACCCGACCGGCACCCGAACACTCGTGGGCGCGGACAACCCCGACACCAATGTGCAAGCCACCCCGCTGTCCACGTCGACCCGGATCAACTGCCCCGTCGCAAATCCCGTCACCACGAGCGCCCCGTTGATATGGACCAGGTCGTCCAGCCCGTGCGGCACCGACAGGACCGGGCTCAGGGTGGCCACGACCGCTTGCGCACCGGGTTCAGCGAGCGGGATCGTGCACGGAGGACTGCAGGTCCAGCAGCACGCTGGCGTAGAGCTGACCGTCGGCGATGGTCACGCCGTTGGTGCCGAAGACGCGCGCGGCGGCGGTCCACGCGGTGTCCTCGGTGCCGTCGGGACGCAGCTTCAGCACCGTCGGCGAGAGCTCTCGACCGAGGTAGAAGTTGCCGTCGTCGTCGATGGCGAGTCCGTTGATCCCGCTGAGCCCGGAGACCACCGGTACGGGCGTCGGCTGCGCCTCTCCCGGGTCGAACCGCATGATCCCCGCGCCCTGCGGGTTCGGCAGCAGGCCGTAGTTGACGTACATCCGGCCGTCGGGGCCGAGCTGGATGCCCCCGGGGGACGGCACGTTCAGCGTGGTGCGGAGGACGCCATCAGGGGTGTAGCCCTCGACCTGGCCGCGCACGTTGTGCGAGACCCACATCGAGCCCCGGCCGTCGAAGGCGAGGTTCTCCCGCCAGTCCAGGAGCGGGATCCCGCCGTCGTGGAAGACGGTGGTCGACACGGCGGTGCCGCAGGCGGGAAGGCCGAGCGCCGTCGCTGTCCGCGCCTGCGCAGCGCCGGCGGACGCCAGCATCAGGACCGTCACGAACACTCCGACGACGCCTGACCTGGTTCGCATGGCGGGAGTATGTCGATGCCGTCGGAACAGGCCGCTACCGGCCGATCTTCGACGGCGTCAACTCCTTGCGGATGCCCGCCACTCCCGCTACCGTTCCGCCCCATCGATACGCATCGACGCGGAGGCGACATGGTGACCAGCAAGGACGTCGCCCGTGTCGCCGGTGTCTCGCAGAGCACCGTCTCCTACGTGATGAGCGGGCGTCGACCCATCTCCGAGGAGACGCGCCGGCGGGTCGAGGCCGCGATCGAGGAGCTCACCTACCAGCCCAACGCCGGCGCCCGCGCACTGGCGAGCCAGCGCACCCAGGTGGTCGGCCTGGTCGTGCCGTTCGAACCGAACGACGACACGAGCGGGCTGCTCCCGTTCATCGAGACGATCACGGCTTGCGCCCGCGAGCAGGACCACGACGTCCTGCTGGTCACGGCCGACGAGGGCGCGGCCGGGTTGCAGCGCCTGGCCGGCCGATCGCTGTGCGACGCGATCGTGCTCATGGACATCGGGGCGGTCGACGGCCGCATCCCGATCGCCCGGTCGCTGCGCGTCCCCGTGATCCTCATCGGCGTCCCGGACGACCCGAGCGGCGTGCACTGCGTGGACGTCGACTTCGAGTTGGCGGGCCACCTGGCGGTCGCCGAGCTCGCCGCGTGCGGGCACGAGCGCGTCGTCGTGATCGGCCACTCGCCGAACACGGTGGCGCGGCGGGTCAACTACGTCGGCCGGTTCGAGCGCGGCGCCCGGGCCGCCGCGGCGGAGCTCGGCATCCGGTTCGAGATCATCGCCCCCGTCCCGCCAGGGCGCGCCGGCGCCGCCGCCGCGGTGGCCGCCACCCTCGAGCCGAGCGGGCCGCGTCCCGGGATCGCGGTGCCCAACACGCGGGCCATCCAGCACGTCCTGCTGGAACTGCAGGACCAGGGCCTGCGCGTCGGGGAAGACATCTCGGTGGTCGGGCTCAGCCCCGATGCGGTGGCGGAGTCGACGGTGCCGCCGGTCACGAACGTGTCGCTCGAGCCCCGCGACGTCTCCCGCCGGGCCATGGAGATCCTCTTCAACCTGCTCGACCGGACGGCGAGTCCACCGACCGAGCAGGTGGAGCTCGTAGCACCTCGATTGACGCACCGAAGTACCACGATCCAGCGCGAATAGATCAGCGCGACTGAACCCACAGCCCGATGCGGCTCGCGTCGGGATCACTGCCCATCGTCGATACGCATCGACGACCGTGTGAGAGGACCGGACATGGCTCGACGACGAGCAGTACTGGCCACAGCGGTGGCGCTGGCCGCCGCCATCGGACTGAGCGGCTGCGGCGGGGGCAGCGCCGCCGGCGGGGGTGGTGGTGGCGCACCCGTAACCAGCCTGCGGGTGCTCGACTACTACAACAACGAGCCCGACAAGACGGTCTACGCAAAGGCGCTCGCCGATTGCGGCCAGCAGAACGGCGTCACCATCGAGCGCGAGGCCGTGCCCGGGTCTTCGCTGATCGCGAAGGTGCTGCAGCAGGCCTCGTCCAAGACGCTGCCCGACGTGCTGATGCTCGACAACCCGGACCTGCAGCAGATCGCCGCGACCGGGGCACTGAACCCGGTCAGCGACTTCGGGCTCAACGCCGACGGCTACGCCCCCGGCATCGTCGCCGCCTCGACCCACGACGGCAAGGTGTACGGGCTGCAGCCGATCACCAACACGATCGGCCTGTTCTACAACAAGGACATCCTGGCCCAGGCCGGCGTGCAGCCGCCCAAGACCTGGGACGAGCTGAAGGACGCCGCGAAGAAGCTCACCTCGGGCAACCGCTACGGCATCGCGTTCACCGCGACGGCCGACTACGAGGGCACCTGGCAGTTCCTGCCGTTCATGTGGACCGCGGGCGGCGACGAGAAGGACATCGCGACCCCGCAGACGGCGCAGGCTCTGCAGCTGTGGGTGGACCTCGTCAACTCGGGGTCGGCGTCCAAGTCCGTCGTGACGTGGGGCCAGGCCGACGTCAACGAGCAGTTCATGGCCGGCAACGCGGCCATGATGATCAACGGCCCGTGGCAGTACCCGGTGCTCGCCAAGGACCCCGCGCTGAAGTACGAGGTCGTCCCGATCCCCGGACCGCAGGCCGGCGCCACGCCGGTTGCCCCGCTCGGCGGGGAGACGTGGACGATCCCGCGCACCGGCAACAAGGACCGGGAGGCGAAGGCCGCGAAGATCGTCGAGTGCCTCAACACGGACGCCAGCCAGATGGCCCTCGCCACCACGCGCAGCACCGTGCCGACCAAGTCCTCGCTCATCCCGCAGTTCGTCGCGAAGCAGCCGAACATGGCCGCGTTCTCCACCGCGGTGCAGACCGCACGCGCCCGCACCGGTGAGCTCGGCGCGGAGTGGCCGAAGGCCGCCACGCGCATCTACACCGCCGTGCAGAAGGCGCTGACCGGCGGAGCCGCGCCGCTCGCCGCCCTGCAACAGGCCCAGAGTGGCTGAAGGTATGTCGCTCGCGCTGCCCCGGCAGGCCACCACGTCCGCGTGGTGGTCGCCGCGGCGGCGTGAGCGGCTGCTGCAACTCGCGTTCCTCGTGCCCGCGGGGCTCTACCTCGTCGCGTTCTTCGGCTACCCGCTGGCGCAGAACATCGCGATGGGGTTCCAGGAGTACACGACGGCCACGTTCTACACCGGTGAGGCCCCGTGGGTCGGCATCACCAACTACCTCGACATCGCCGCATCCGCGGTCTTCGGCACGGCGGTGCTGAACACGGCGCTGTTCACGATCGGCTCGATCGCGGGCCAGTTCGTCATCGGGCTGGCCATCGCGGTGTTCTTCCGCCACCGGTTCCCCCTCTCGGGGGTGCTGCGCTCGCTCCTGCTGCTGCCCTGGCTGATCCCGTTGATCGTCTCCAGCGCGGTGTGGCGCTGGATCCTCGACCAGGACAACGGCGTGCTCAACACGACGATCGGCGCCCTGTTCGGCGGCATCCACCCCGGCTGGCTGACCAGCACGTCCGTCGCGCTCGTCGCGGTGGTGCTGGTGAACATCTGGATCGGGATCCCGTTCAACACCACGATCTTGTACGGCGGACTGCAGGACATCCCCGAGGAGCTCTACGAGGCCGCCGCACTCGACGGCGCCACGGGCTGGCGCGCGTTCCGCCACGTCACGTGGCCGCTGCTGCGGCCCGTCGTGACGGTGGTGCTCGTGCTCGGCGTGGTCTACACGCTGAAGGTCCTCGACATCATCCTCGGCCTGACCGGAGGTGGCCCCGCGAACGCGACCCAGACCCTCGCGACCCAGTCGTACCACCTGTCGTTCGAGGAGTTCAACTTCGGGCAGGGCGCCGCGATGGGCAACGTCCTGATCGCCATCTCGTTCGTGTTCGCCCTGCTGTACCTGCGGGCCGCCCGCCGGGCGGACGAGTCATGAGGCGCGGCTGGGTCAACACCGCGATCGGGGTCGTGCTGCTCGCGGTGATGCTGTTCCCCGTCTACTGGATGGTGAACGTCTCGCTGCAGCCCAGCGGCTCCGCGGTGGCCACACCGTGGTTCCCCGTCAACCTGAGCTTCCAGGGCTACGTGACCGCGCTGACCCAGCAGGGCGAGAACCTGCTGACCAGCCTCGTCGTGGCCGCCGGCACCGTGGTGTTCAGCCTGCTCGTGGCAGCACCCGCGGCCTTCGCACTGGCGCACTTCAAGGTCCGCGGGGCCAACGTGGTGCTGTTCGCGGTCCTGATCAGCCAGATGGTGCCCGGCATCGTCGTCGCGAACGCCCTCTACAGCGCCTACACCGAGCTCGGACTGCTCAACTCCGTGGGCGGGCTGATCCTGGCCGACTCCACCCACGGCATCCCGTTCGCGATCCTCGTGATGCGGGCGTTCATGGGCACCGTTCCCTCGGAGGTCATCGAGGCGGCCCGCGTCGACGGCGCCGGGCAGATCCGCAGCTTCGTCTCGATCGTGCTGCCGATGAGCCGCAACGCGCTGATCACGGCCGCGCTGTTCACCTTCCTGTTCACGTGGAGCGACTTCCTCTTCGCGCTCACCCTCACCACCACCGAGGACGTCCGACCGGTGACGTTGGGCCTGTTCACCTACATCGGGACCTACGTCAACGACTGGAGCGCCGTGATGGCCACCGCGGTGCTCGCCTCCCTGCCCGCCTTCGTGCTGCTGCTGATCGCGCAGCGCTTCGTCACCGCTGGAGTCACCAGCGGTTCCGTCAAATGAACACCCTCAAGTAGAAGGACTTTCCGTTGTCCGAGCCCGTCCGCGTCACCGTCTGGGGCGAGAACCGCCACGAGAAGCTCGAGGAGCACGTCGCCAGGATCTACCCGAAGGGAATGCACACCACGATCGCGGAGGGCATCGTCGAGAACCTCGGCGACGACTCCATCGTGGGCACGGCCACGCTCGACGAGCCGGAGCACGGGCTCTCCGAGGAGGTGCTCGCGGCCACCGACGTGCTCGTCTGGTGGGGGCACGCCGCGCACTCCGAGGTGAGCGACGAGGTCGTCGAGCGCGTGCAACGCCACGTCCTGTCCGGGATGGGGTTGATCGTGCTGCACTCCGGGCACTGGTCGAAGATCTTCGTGAAACTGATGGGCACCACGTGCAGCCTGCGGTGGCGCAGCGAGCACGACCGCGAGCTGATCTGGACCGTGAACCCGACCCACCCGATCGCGCAGGGCGTCCCGCATCCGATCATCATCGACGAGGACGAGATGTACGGGGAGTTCTTCGACATCCCCGTCCCGGACGAGCTTGTCTTCCTGTCCACCTTCAGCGGCGGTGAGGTCTTCCGCAGCGGGGCGACGTTCCGCCGCGGCCACGGCAAGATCTTCTACTTCCGGCCGGGCGATCAGGACTACCCCACCTACCACCACCGCGACATCCGCAAAGTCATCGCCAACGGGGTCACGTGGGCCCGCTCCGAGCGCGAGCGGAAGCTGCCTCAGCTGCTGCGCCACGAGACCGGCGAGTTCTTCCACGGCACCGCCTACGCCGGACCGCTGGGATGACCGAGCCACTCCGCGTGCTGCTGGTCGGCGCCGGCATGATGGGTCGGGCGTGGCTCACCGCCATCGCGGCGGCGCCCGAGGTGGAGCTGGCCGGAGTGGTCGACATCGACCTGGCCGCCGCCCGCGCCGCGGCCCCGGGGGTCGAGGTGGGCACCGACCTCGTCGAGCTGGCCGCGCGCACCGGCGCACAGGCGGTCGTCAACGTCGCCGTGCCGGCAGCGCACCACCCGGTCACCACGCAGGCCCTGTTCGCCGGGCTGCCCGTCCTGGGTGAGAAACCGGTGGCCGCGACCGTCGCCGAGGCGATGTCGCTGGCCGCCGCCGCCGAGGTGACCGGGCAGCTGTTCATGGTCAGCCAGTCGCGGCGGTGGAACCCGCAGGTCTTCGCGCTGCGCGGGTTGATCTCCGACCTCGGCGCCGTCGGCACGTTGACGACGCAGTTCTTCAAGGCGCCCCGGTTCGGCGGGTTCCGGGACACGATGGCCAACCCCCTGCTGATCGACATGGCCATCCACGCCTTCGACACGGCGCGGTACCTCCTGGACGCCGATCCGGTCGCGGTCTACTGCGAGGCCTTCAACCCGCCGTGGAGCTGGTACGACGGGGCGGCCGCGGCGAACGCCGTCTTCACGATGGAGGGCGGCGCCCGCTACGCCTACAACGGGAGCTGGTGCGCCTCGGGCGCGGAGACGTCCTGGAACGGCGACTGGCGGGTCAGCGCCGAGAAGGGCACCGCGCTGTGGGACGGGGAGGAGCCGCCGACCGCCGACGGCGTGCCCGTCCGGGTGCCCGCAGGTCCGAACGGCATCGACGCCACCCTCGCCGCGTTCGTGGAGGCCATCCGCACGTCGGAGCGACCGATGGGCGAGGTGCACGACAACGTCATGAGCCTCGCCATGGTCGAGGCCGCCGTGTGGTCGGCCGCCACCGGCACCCGCGTCGTGCTCGACGAGGTGCTGGGCGACGCCCACGCCGCGGCCCTGCGCAACGAGAAGCACGCCGACGTACGTGCCGCGTTGGCGGCGTGGGACTCGCCGAGGGCAGGCTTGTCGAGTCGGTGATCTACAGGCCCCCGTCGCGGCGGCGACGGATGTCCTAGCCGTTGCTGGTGAAGTGCACCGGGGCTCCGCCCCGTACCCCGGCCCTCCCTCTGGTGGAGATTCAACTGCCGGCGGCTCCACCGTCGATCGGTCGCCCTTCGGGATGCCACAGCGCTGGGCGGGCCCGCCTGGCTTCAAGATCGCGTTGAGGTCGAGGTGTTTGCTGTTTTCACCGCGCAAACTTCGACCTGGACGCGATCTTCCGCCGCACTGTTTTCGCCCTTTTCGGGGCGGATACGGTGATCTCGACGCGATCTTCGCCGAGTACCGCTACGGCGGCGGCGCCACGCTCTGCCTGACCACCAGGTCGGGGGACACCACCCGGTCGGCCTGCGCGATCGAGCCGTCGATGCGCTCCATCAGCAGGCCGAGGCTCTCCCGCGCCACGGCGTCGAAGTCCTGGCGCACCGTGGTGAGCGGTGGGATGTAGTGCGCGGCTTCCGGCACGTCGTCGAACCCGACGATGCTGACGTCGTGCGGCACCCGGCGGCCGTGCTCGTGCAGGGCGTGCAGGACGCCGAGCGCGATCGCGTCGTTGGCCGCGAACACGGCGGTGACCTCGGGCATCCGGCCGAGCAGCTGCCCGGCGCGGTAGCCGGACTCCGCCGACCAGTCGGCGTCGATCACCGGCGGCGGTTCGATGCCGCGCTCGCGCAGCTCCGCGGTCCACCCGCGGACCCGGCCGGCCGCGTCGAACCAGTCCGGCGGGCCGGAGACGTGCCAGACGGTGGCGTGCCCGGCGTCGAGCAGGTGCGCGGTGGCGAGCCGGGCGCCGGCGACCTGGTCGACCGTCGCGCTCGCCCCCGGACGGGACGGGTGCCCGTCGACGGCGACGAGGGGTAGGTCGTCGGGCAGCTCGTCGAGAGCCTCGACGGCCGCGGCCAGCGGTGCGATCACGATCAGCCCGGCGACCCGCTGGTCGAGCAGCCGGGCCGCCGCCTCCCGCACGGCGGCGGCGTCGAACGCCCGCAGCCGGGCCACGGTCACCGTGAACCCCTCGATCGCCAGCTGCTCCTCGAACGCCGCGAGCAGCGACGCCGGCCCGTAGAGCGTGGAGCGCGGGGCGATCACGCCGATGGACCGGTAGCTGCCGGTGACCAGTGCGCGGGCGGCGCGGTTGGGCCGGTAGCCGAGCTCGGTGATGGCCGAGCGCACTCGCTGCCGGGTGGTCTCGCGGACGTTGGGATGGTCGTTCAGCACGCGCGAGACGGTCTGGTGCGATACTCCCGCGACTCGCGCGACGTCGAGGATCGACGGGTCCCGCACCACCTTCGCCATCGCATCGTCTCCTCACCGGCGCTGTGCAGGGCTTACGCGACCGAGCGTGCATCGGCACAGTAGTTGAGAGCGATCACTACTCTGCGATCGCCCGATGCGACGGCACAGTACTGCACAAATCGTTGCCTGCGACTCTCTTGACGCGGCCGAATGTTCACGTTCACACTACGGCCCGCATCAGCCGCGCCCGGCCACTCCACCGAAGGACTCCCGATGTCGACGACGACACCCCCGAGCACCACCCGGCGCCGATTCCTGGCCCGAGCCGCGACCGCCGCCGTGGTGGCGGTCGGACTGACCGCCTGCGGCTCCGGCGCCGGCGCACCCCCTGCCGGCGGCGCGCCCGCCGCTTCCGGCGACAAGCTCGTGATGGGCTTCGCCCAGGTCGGCGCCGAGAGCGGCTGGCGCACCGCCAACACCAAGTCGATCCAGGACTCGGCCGGCCAGGCCGGGGTCGACCTCAAGTTCTCCGACGCTCAGCAGAAGCAGGAGAACCAGATCAAGGCGATCCGCTCCTACATCCAGCAGAAGGTCGACATCATCGCCTTCTCGCCGGTCGTCGAGACGGGCTGGGACGCCGTGCTGCTGGAGGCCAAGCGCGCGAACATCCCGGTGATCCTCACCGACCGCGCGATCGACTCGCCCGACACCAGCCTCTACAAGACCTTCCTCGGTTCGGACTTCGTGGTCGAGGGCACGAAGGCCGGCGAGTGGCTGGTGCAGAAGTACCAGGGCAAGACGGACCCGATCTCGATCGTCGAACTGCAGGGCACGACGGGCGCCGCGCCGGCGATCGACCGCAAGGAGGGCTTCGCCGAGGCCACGAAGGTCGCGCCGAACCTGAAGGTCGTCGCGTCGCAGACCGGTGACTTCACGCGCTCGGGCGGCAAGCAGGTCATGGAGGCGTTCCTGAAGTCCCAGCCGAAGATCGACGTCGTCTACGCGCACAACGACGACATGGCGCTGGGTGCCATCGAGGCGATCGAGGCCGCCGGCAAGGTGCCCGGCAAGGACATCACGATCATCTCCGTGGACGCCGTCAAGGACGGCATGGCCGCGCTGGCCGCCGGCAAGATCAACTTCATCGTCGAGTGCAACCCGCTCCTCGGCCCGCAACTGATGGACCTCGCGAAGAAGGTCAAGGCCGGCGAGCAGGTGCCGCAGCGCGTGCTCACCGAGGAGACGACCTTCGACCAGGCCAAGGCCGCTCAGGTGCTGTCGAGCCGGCAGTACTGATTCGTCGGTACTGAGACTCGGTACCACCAACGAGGAGGGACGACATGGCCGCCCCCGAGACCCCACCGGCCTCCGGACCGATCGTCGCGATGCACGGCATCGAGATCGGGTTCCCCGGAGTCAAGGCGCTCGACGGCGTGGACTTCCGGCTGCTGCCGGGTGAGGTCCACGCGCTGATGGGCGAGAACGGGGCGGGCAAGTCGACCCTGATCAAGGCTCTGACCGGGGTGTACACGATCGACTCCGGCTCTGTCGTCGTCGGCGGGCGCGATGCGGTCTTCGCCGCGCCCGCCGACGCCCAAGCGGCCGGCATCGCGACCGTGTACCAGGAGGTCAACCTCTGCCCCAACCTCACGGTGGCGGAGAACATCCTGCTCGGTCGCGAACCGCGCCGGATGGGCCGCATCGACCGCCGGACGATGCGGCGCCGCACCCGCGACCTGCTGGCGTCGCTGCACCTGGACCTCGATCCCGACTCGCTGCTGGGCGACCACCCGCTGGCCGCCCAGCAGCTCGTCGCGATCGCCAGGGCCGTCGACGTCGACGCCGCCGTGCTCGTGCTGGACGAGCCGACGTCCAGCCTCGACGCGCGTGAGGTCGAGGAGCTGTTCCGGGTGGTCCGCGACCTGCGCGACCGCGGGGTCGCGGTGCTGTTCGTGTCGCACTTCCTGGAGCAGGTCTACGAGATCGCCGACCGCGCGACGATCCTGCGCAACGGCAAGCTCGTCGGCGAGTACAAGATCTCGGAGCTCCCCCGCGTCGAGATGGTGGCGAAGATGATCGGCCGCGAGCTGGCCGAACTCGAGGACCTCGACCGCGCCCCGGCCGCCCCCGTCGAGGGCGAGGCGCCGCTGCTCGCCGCGACGGGCATCGGCCGCACCGGGGCCATCGCACCCGCCGATCTCGCCGTGCGACCCGGCGAGGTCGTCGGGCTCGCCGGGCTGCTCGGGTCGGGGCGCACCGAGCTGGTCCGGCTGCTCTTCGGCGCCGACCGCGCCGACTCCGGCGAGGTCGTCATCGACGGGGAGCCGGTGGCGCTGCGCAGCCCGCTCGCGGCCATCGCCCGCGGCATCGCGTACAGCGCGGAGGACCGCAAGGCCGACGGCATCGTCGGCGATCTCACCGTCCGCGAGAACCTGGTGCTGGCGCTGCAGGCCCGGCGCGGCTGGGCGCGTCGACTCCCCAGCCGCACCACCGACGCGCTGGTCGAGCGCTGGATCACCGCGCTCGACATCCGCCCGGCCGATCCCGACGCGCTCATCCGCAACCTCTCGGGCGGCAACCAGCAGAAGTGCCTGCTCGCGCGGTGGCTGATCACCGAACCGCGCTTGCTGATCCTCGACGAGCCCACCCGCGGCATCGACATCGGCGCCAAGACCCAGATCCAGAAGCTGGTCGCGGACCTGTCCGGCGACGGCATGGCGGTCGTGTTCGTCTCCGCCGAGCTGGAGGAGGTGCTCCGGTTGTCCGACCGGGTGGCCGTACTGCGCGACCGGCACAAGATCGCCGAACTGACCCGCGCCGAGGCCTCCACCGGCCGCATCATGGAGCTGATCGCGAGCGGGACCGGAGGCGACGATGCCTGAGTCCGAGCGTTCGACACTACGTGCGGCCCTGCGCGCCCCGCTGCTGCGACCGGTCGCGGCCCTGCTGGCGCTGCTGCTGCTCAACCTGCTGCTCAACCCCGGGTTCTTCGCCATGCGCGTCGACGACGGGCACCTCTACGGCAGCGTCATCGACGTCCTCAAGAACGGCGCGCCCACCGCGCTGATCGCGCTCGGGATGACACTGGTGGTCGCGACCCGCGGCATCGACCTGTCGGTCGGTGCGACCGTCGCCATCGCGGGCTCGGTGGCCTGCTCGTGGATCGCGGCCTCGCCCGATCCCACCTCGGCAGGCGCCGCCGTCGGCGGTGCGCTGGTCGCGCTCGGCCTGGCGCTGGCGCTGGGCGCCTGGAACGGCCTGCTCGTCTCCGTGTTCGGCATCCAGCCGATCATCGCGACGCTGGTGCTGATGACCGCGGGCCGCGGGATCGCCCAGCTGATCACGGACGGGCAGATCATCACCGTCGACAACCCGCTGTTCGGCGAGCTCGGCGGCGGGTACCTGCTCGGCCTCCCGGTCGCCGTGGTGCTGACCGCCGTGGTGTTCGCCGTGGTCGCGCTCGTCGTCCGGCGGACCGCGCTCGGCATGCTGCTCGAGGCGGTCGGCATCAACCCGGCCGCCAGCCGCCTCGCCGGCGTCCGCGCCCGCGGGATCGTCTGGGGCGGCTACGTGTTCACCGCGCTGTGCGCGGGCGTCGCGGGCCTGCTGATCAGCTCGAACGTCACCGCGGCCGACGCCAACAACGCCGGGCTGTGGATCGAGCTGGACGCGATCCTCGCCGTCGTCGTCGGCGGCACGCTGCTGTCGGGCGGCCGGTTCTCGATCAGCGGCACGCTCGTCGGCGCGCTGATCCTGCAGACCCTCACCACCACCGTCTACACGATGGGCATCCCGCCCGAGGTGACGCTGGTGTTCAAGGCGGGCGTGATCATCGTCGTCTGCCTGGCGCAGTCGCCCAAGATCCGCGCGCTCCGTCGACGCCCCGCACCACCCCCGGAGCCCGGACCGACCCCGGCCGCGCCCTCCGGGCCGGTCCTCGAGAAGGCGGACGTGCGATGACCGCGACCCTGCCCCCGCTGGTCGGCCCGACCCCGGCGCCGGCGGGCCGCCGGGTGAGCCGGCGCTCGCTGCCGACCATGGCCACGTTCGTGCTGTTCGTGGTGCTCTTCGGCGCCGGCTCGCTGCGCTACGACGGGTTCTTCTCCGGCCAGGTCGTGCTCAACCTGTTCGTCGACAACGCGTTCCTCATCGTGCTCGCGGTCGGCATGACGTTCGTGATCCTCACCGGCGGCATCGACCTGTCGGTGGGCTCGGTCGTCGCGCTGTCCGGGGTGCTCGCCGCGAAGCTGCTCGCCGCGGGCTGGGCGCCGGTGCCGGTCATGCTGCTGGTGCTGCTGGTCGGCTCCACGCTGGGACTCGCGATGGGCGCGGTGATCCACTACCTGGAGATCCAACCGTTCGTCGTCACGCTCGCGGGGATGTTCCTCGCCCGCGGGCTCTGCTACGTGATCAGCGTCGAGTCGATCCCGATCCGCGACCCGCTCTTCACCGACCTGGCGACGGGCGCGGTCTACGTGCCCGGTACCGACCTGTACGTGAGCCCGTCGGTGCTGATCGCGGTGGTCGTGGTGGCCGTCGCGGCGTACGTGCTGGCCTGGACGCGGTTCGGCCGCACCGTCTACGCCGTGGGCGGCAACGCGCAGTCGGCGCTGCTCATGGGGCTCGCGGTCGCCCGCACCCGCGTCGCGGTCTACGTGATCAGCGGGTTCTGCTCGGCGCTGGGTGGGCTGCTGTTCGCCTTCTACTCGCTGTCGGGCTACAGCCTGGCCGCGGTCGGCACCGAGCTGGACGCGATCGCGGCCGTCGTCATCGGCGGCACCCTGCTCTCCGGCGGTGTCGGACTCGTGGCCGGCTCGCTGCTGGGCGTGCTGGTGCTTGGCATCGTCCAGACCTTCATCTCGTTCGAGGGCACGCTCAGCTCCTGGTGGACCAAGATCGTCATCGGCGGCCTGCTGCTGGTGTTCGTCGTCCTCCAGCGCGTGCTCGTCCGCAGACCCGGCTGATGGCTGCTGCGACAACCGCGACCACCCCCATGCCACAGGAGGACGCCCGATGACCAGCACGTCCGTGCCGCACGAGCGGGCGGTCACCGTCGGCATCGACTTCGGCACCCTGTCCGGGCGCGCCGTCGTCGTCCGGGTGGCCGACGGCGCCGAGCTCGCCGACGCCGTCCACCCCTACCGCCACGGCTCGGTCGAGCGCACCCTGCCGGCCACCGGCGCGGCGCTGCCCCCGGACTGGGCGCTGCAGGTGCCCGCTGACTGGCTCGAGGTGCTGCGCAACGCGGTGCCGAAGGCGGTGGCCGCGTCCGGCGTCGATCCGCGCGACGTCGTCGGCGTCGCCACTGACTTCACCGCCTGCACCGTCCTGCCGACGCTCGCCGACGGCACCCCGCTCTGCGAGGTGCCCGAGCTGGCCACCCGCCCGCACGCCTACCCGAAGCTGTGGAAGCACCACGCCGCGCAGACCCACGCCGACCGCATCAACCGGGTCGCCGAGGAGCGCGGGGAGGCGTGGCTGGCCCGCTACGGCGGGCGGATCTCCAGCGAGTGGGAGTTCGCCAAGGCGCTGCAGCTGCTCGAGGAGGACCCCGAGGTCTACGCGCGCACGCGGTACTGGATCGAGGCGGCCGACTGGATCGTGTGGCAGCTGTGCGGGACCTACGTCCGCAACGCCTGCACGGCCGGCTACAAGGGCATCCGCCAGGACGGGCAGTACCCGTCGCGGGAGTACCTGGCCGCGCTGAACCCCGAGTTCGCCGGCTTCGTCGAGGAGAAGCTGGAGCACCCGATCGGCGAGCTGGGCGCGCGGGCGGGCGGGCTCACTCCCGAGGCCGCCGCCTGGACGGGTCTGCCCGCGGGCATCGCCGTCGCCGTCGGCAACGTCGACGCGCACGTCACCGCGCCGGCCGCGCAGGCGCTGGCGCCCGGGCAGATGGTCGCGATCATGGGCACGTCGACGTGCCACGTGATGGTGTCGGACCGCCTCGGCGAGGTGCCGGGGATGTGCGGCGTGGTCGACGGCGGCATCGTCGCCGGCAGCTGGGGGTACGAGGCCGGCCAGTCCGGTGTCGGCGACATCTTCGGCTGGTTCGTCGACACCTGCGCGCCGCCCGCCTACCACGAGCAGGCCGCCGCGCGCGGGATCGGCGTCCACGAGCTGCTCACCGAGCTGGCCGCCGAGCAGGAGATCGGCGAGCACGGCCTGGTGGCGCTCGACTGGCACTCCGGCAACCGCAGCGTGCTCGTCGACCACACCCTCTCTGCAGTCGTGCTCGGGCAGACGCTCGCCACACGCCCCGAGCACACGTACCGGGCGCTGCTGGAGGCCACGGCGTTCGGCACCCGCACCATCATCGAGGCGTTCGAGCGGGCCGACGTGCCCGTCGGCGAGCTGGTGGTGGCCGGCGGGCTGCTCAAGAACGCGTTACTCATGCAGATCTACGCCGACGTGTGCAACCGCTCGCTGTCGGTGCTCACGTCCGAGCAGGGTCCGGCGCTGGGGTCGGCGATCCACGCGGCCGTCGCCGCGGGCGCGTACCCGGACGTGCATGCCGCCGCCGCCGCGATGGGCAAGCTCGATCGCGCGCGCTACCAGCCCGATCCGGCCCGCGCGGCCGCCTACGACGCGCTCTACGCCGAGTACCGCGAGCTGCACGACCACTTCGGTCGCGGCGGTTCGGACGCCCTGCACCGCCTGCACGCGATCCGCGTCCAGGCCATCTCCGGGAAGGACTCCACATGAGTCTGCAACGCCTGCGCGAGCAGGTGTGCGACCTGCACGCCGAGCTGGTCCGCTACGGGCTGGTCGCCTGGACGGCCGGGAACGTGTCCGGGCGCGTCCCGGGCGAGGACCTGTTCGTGATCAAGCCGTCCGGGGTGGACTACGACGAGCTGACGCCGCAGAACATGATCGTCTGCGATCTCGACGGCGTGCCGGTCGAGCCGGGCCTGCGCCCGTCCAGCGACACCGCGGCGCACGCCTACGTCTACCGCCACATGCCGGACGTCGGCGGGGTCGTGCACACGCACTCGACGTACGCGTGCGCCTGGGCGGCGCGGCACGAGGCCGTGCCGTGCGCGCTCACCGCGATGGCCGACGAGTTCGGCGGCGCGATCCCGCTGGGCCCGTTCGCGCGCATCGGTGACGAGTCGATCGGCGAGGGCATCGTCGCGACTCTCACCGGCCACCGCTCCCCCGCGGTGATCATGGCCAACCACGGCGTGTTCGCGATCGGCCCCGACCCGCGCGCGGCCGTGAAGGCCGCCGTGATGTGCGAGGACGTCGCCCGCACCACCCACATCGCGCGCCAGCTCGGCGAGGTCGTCCCGATCCCGGACGCCGACGTCGACGCGCTGTACGACCGCTACCAGAACGCATACGGGCAGGAAGTGACCGCATGACACGGCCGCAGGTCTGGTTCCTCACCGGCAGCCAGGGCCTCTACGGCGAGGACACCCTCAAGCAGGTCGCCGAGCAGTCCCGGGAGATCGCGGACGCGCTCGACCGGCAGCTCGGGCCCGTCGACGTGGTGTGGCGCCCGGTGCTCACCGACTCCGTCGGCATCGAGAAGACCATGCTCGAGGCGAACTCCGACCCGACGTGCGTCGGGGTGATCGCGTGGATGCACACGTTCTCCCCCGCCCGGATGTGGATCCACGGTCTCGACGCGCTGCGGGCGCCGTTGCTGCACCTGCACACGCAGGCCAACGAGTCCCTGCCGTGGGCGACCATCGACATGGACTTCATGAACCTGAACCAGGCCGCCCACGGCGACCGCGAGTTCGGGTACATCGGGGCGCGGCTCGGCGTGGTGCGCAAGGTCGTGGCCGGGCACGTGTCCGACCCGATCGTCGTGGCTCGGGTCGAGTCGTGGGCGCGGGCGGCGCTGGGGTGGGCCGAGGTCCGCTCGCTGCGGCTCTCGCGCTTCGGCGACACCATGCGCGACGTCGCCGTGACCGAGGGGGACCGCACCGAGGCGCAGTGGCGCTGGGGCGTCACCGTCAACGCGTACGCGGTCACCGACCTGGCCAACGCCG
Source organism: uncultured Actinomycetota bacterium (assembly GCA_963727745.1). Classification (GTDB taxonomy): domain Bacteria; phylum Actinomycetota; class Actinomycetes; order Mycobacteriales; family Pseudonocardiaceae; genus Pseudonocardia. The sequence goes on along the minus strand of CAVSHL010000011.1, from coordinate 422,085 downwards.
TGCACGCCAGCCTCGACACCGAGGTGGACCGGCTCGTGGGCGAGTACGAGGACTCCTACGACGTGGTGCCGGAGCTGCGCCGCGGCGGCGAGCAGCACGACTCCCTGCGCTACAGCGCCCGCATCGAGCTGGGCCTGCGTGCGCTGCTGGAGGCGGCCGGGGCGAAGGCGTTCACCACGAACTTCGAGGACCTCGGCGAGCTGCGCCAGCTGCCCGGCCTCGCCGTGCAGCGGCTGATGGCCGACGGCTACGGGTTCGGCGGCGAGGGCGACTGGAAGACCGCCATGCTGCTGCGCACGCTCAAGGCAGCCGGGGAGGGTCTGCCCGGCGGCACGTCGTTCATGGAGGACTACACCTACCACCTCGGGCCCGGCCCGCAGCGGATCCTCGGCGCGCACATGCTGGAGGTCTGCCCGTCGATCGCTAGTGCTGATCCTGGCGCGCGACCGCGCGTCGAGATCCACCCGCTCGGCATCGGGGGCCGCGAGGACCCGGTGCGGATGGTGTTCGACGCCGCGACCGGGCCCGCCGTCGTCGTCGGCATGTCCGACATGGGCAGCCGGTTCCGGCTGGTGCTCAACGAGGTCGACGTCGTCGAGCCCGACGAGCCGCTGCCGAACCTGCCCGTGGCGCGCGCGGTGTGGGAGCCGCGGCCGGACCTGCGCACGTCCACCGAGGCCTGGATCCTCGCCGGCGCCCCGCACCACACCGTGCTCTCGACGGCGCTGTCCACCGACGAGGTGCACGACCTCGCCGAGCTGGCCCGCACCGAGCTCGTCGTCATCGACGACGACACGACGATCCGGCGGTTCACCCAGGAGCTGCGCTGGAACCAGGTGTACCACCACCTGGCCGGGTCGTACTGATCATGATCGAGCTCCGCTCCCCAGAGCTGGCCGTCGCCGTGGCACCCCACGGCGCGCGGCTGGCCCGGCTCACCTCGCCCGACCGGGACGGCCGGCCGGGCGAGGTCGTCGTCGGCCTCGCGGAACCCGACTACAAGGCCGACACCGCCTACCTCGGCGCCACCGTCGGGCGCTACGCCAACCGCATCGCCGACGGCACCTTCGTCCTCGACGGCCGCCGCTTCCACCTGCCCCGCAACGAACTCCTGGCCACGCTGCACGGCGGGCCGGGTGGCTTCGACCACGCCGACTTCGCCCCAGGGCCGGTCACCGCGATCCCCGGCGGCCAGTCGGTCACCCTGCGGCACACCAGCCCCGACGGCGACGGCGGCTTCCCCGGCACGCTCGACGTTGCCGTCACGTTCGCGGTGCGCGGTCCCGAGCTGGCTATCACGATCACCGCGACGGCCGACGCCCCGACCGTGGTCAACCTGACCAACCACGCCTACTTCGACCTGGGCGGCCGGGGCACGATCGCCGACCACGAGATCACCGTGCTCGCCGACCGGTACCTGCCCGTCGACGCGGCGCTGATCCCGGACGGTCCGCCCGCACCCGTGGCCGGCACGCCGTTCGACCTGACGGCCCCGACCCGCATCGGCGACCGCCTGGGCGATCCCCGGCTGGCGGCGACCGACGGCTACGACCACTGCTTCGTGCTGCACGAGTGGGAGGGATTGCGAGCCGCGGCGCACGTCCGCGACCCGGGCAGCGGCCGCACCCTCACCGTCCTGACCGATCAGCCGGGCGTGCAGTTCTACACCGGCAACCGGCTCGACGCCACCACCCACGACGGGCGCCGCGTGGGCCGCCACGACGCGTTCTGCCTCGAGCCGCAGCAGTTCCCCGACGCGCCCAACCGGCCCGACTTCCCCGCCACCGTGCTGCGCCCCGGCGAGGAACACACCACCCGCATCCTGCTCCGCTTCGGAACCGACTCGATGGAGAGACGATGAGACTCACCCGACTGGCTGCCGCCGCCGCGGCACTTGCCCTGAGCGTGACGCTGGCCGCGTGCGGTTCCAGCGAGAAGACGGCCGACCAGGCCCCGGCCGCCGGGTCCGGTTCGGCGGCGGGCGCGCTCGTCGGCGTCACGATGCCGACGCGGTCGTCCGAGCGCTGGATCGCCGACGGCGACAACATCAAGAAGGCGCTGGAGAAGCTCGGCTACACCGTCGACCTGCAGTACGCGGAGAACGACATCCCGACGCAGGTGAACCAGATCGAGAACCAGATCACCCGCGGCGCGAAGCTGCTGATCATCGCGTCGATCGACGGCACCGCCATCACCACCCAGCTGCAGTCCGCCAAGGACAACAAGATCCCCGTCATCGCCTACGACCGGCTGATCCGCAACAGCCCGAACGTCGACTACTACGCCACGTTCGACAACTTCAAGGTCGGCGTCCAGCAGGCCGAGTCGCTGCTGGTCGGGCTCGGGATCAAGAAGGAGGACGGCTCCGACGGCGGCAAGGCCGGGCCGTTCAACATCGAGCTGTTCGCGGGCTCGCCCGACGACAACAACGCCACGTTCTTCTTCAAGGGCGCGCTGTCGGTGCTGCAGCCGCTGATCGACAAGGGCACGCTCGTCGTCCGCAGCAAGCAGACCGACTTCAACACCGTCGCCATCCTGCGGTGGGACCCGGCCACCGCGCAGAAGCGCATGGAGGACGTGCTCACCTCGACCTACTCGAGCGGCGCCCGCGTCGACGGCGTCCTCTCCCCCTACGACGGCCTCTCGATCGGCATCCTCTCCGCGCTGAAGAGCAACGGCTACGGCACGCCCACGCAGCCGTACCCGGCCGTCACCGGCCAGGACGCCGAGGTCGCCTCGGTGAAGTCGATCATCGCGGGTGAGCAGTTCGCGACGATCTACAAGGACACCCGCCAGCTCGCCGACGTCACCGTGAAGATGGCCGACGCCGCGCTCAAGGGCGGGCAGCCGGAGGTCAACAACACCACCGACTACCAGAACGGCGTCAAGGTGGTGCCGTCGTACCTGCTGCAGCCGGTCGTGGTCTACAAGGACAACTACCAGAAGGTCCTGATCGACTCCGGCTACTACACCGCGGCGCAGCTGCAGTGAGCGCCGGAGCGTCGACCCCGGGGGCGCAGGACGCGATCCTCACCATGCGGGGCATCACCAAGACGTTCCCCGGGGTCGTCGCTCTGGCCGATGTGAACCTCACGGTCCGCCGGGGTGAGATCCACGCGATCTGCGGGGAGAACGGCGCGGGCAAGTCCACGCTGATGAAGGTCCTGTCCGGCGTGTACGCGCACGGCTCGTACGAGGGCGAGATCGTCTTCGACGGCGAGCCGTGCGCGTTCTCCGGGATCCGCGACAGCGAGGCCCGCGGGATCGTGATCATCCATCAGGAGCTCGCGCTGTGCCCGCAGCTCTCGATCGCCGAGAACATGTTCCTCGGCAACGAGCGGGCCGCCCGCGGGCTCGTCGACTGGAACCGCACCAACCACGAGGCCGAGCAGCTGCTCGCCAGGGTCGGCCTGAAGGAGCGCCCGGTCACGCCGGTGCTCGACATCGGCGTCGGCAAGCAGCAGCTCGTCGAGATCGCGAAGGCGCTGTCGAAGGAGGTGCGGATGCTCATCCTCGACGAGCCCACCGCGGCGCTGAACGACGACGACTCCGCGCACCTGCTCGACCTCCTGCGCGAGCTGCGCGACCAGGGCATCACGTGCGTGGTGATCTCGCACAAGCTCAACGAGATCGCCGCAGTGGCCGACACCCTCACGATCCTGCGCGACGGCCGCACCATCGAGACGCTCGACATCGGCTCCGGCGAGGTCACCGAGGACCGCATCATCTCGGGCATGGTGGGGCGCGATCTGGAGCACCGGTTCCCGCCGCACGAGTCGACGATCGGTGACGAGGTCCTGCGGATCGAGGGCTGGACGGTGCACAGCCCGACCCAGCCCGATCGTGCGGTCGTGCGCGACGCGTCGCTCACGCTGCGCCGCGGCGAGATCGTCGGGCTCGCCGGGTTGATGGGCGCGGGCCGAACCGAGCTGGCCATGAGCGTCTTCGGCCGCTCGTACGGGGTCGGCATCTCGGGGCGGATCGTCAAGGACGGCGAGCCGATCGAGGTGCGGTCGGTCCGCGATGCGATCCGGCACGGCATCGCCTACGCCACCGAGGACCGCAAGCGCTACGGGCTCAACCTCATCGACGACATCAAGCGCAACGTCTCCGGCGCCGGACTCGGCAAGCTCGCGCGCCGCGGCTGGGTCGACGGCGGCGCCGAGTTCCGCGTCGCGGAGGAGTACCGCCGCAGCATGAACATCAAGGCGCCGACCGTCGCGAGCGTGACCGGACAGCTGTCCGGTGGCAACCAGCAGAAGGTCGTGCTGTCGAAGTGGATCTTCACCGATCCTGACGTGCTGATCCTCGACGAGCCCACCCGCGGCATCGACGTCGGCGCGAAGTACGAGATCTACACGATCATCAACCGGCTGGCCGACGAGGGGAAGGCGATCCTCGTCATCTCCTCGGAGCTGCCCGAGCTGCTGGGTATCTGCGACCGCATCTACGCGCTCTCCGCGGGCCGGATCACCGGTGTGCTCGACCGCGCCGACGCCACGCAGGAGCGCCTCATGCAGCTCATGACCCACGTATCGAACGGACAGGAGCACCCGTCGTGACCAGCCTCGCCCCCGCCGAGACGAGCGGGCCGCCGCCGACGGAGTCGGGGCCGTCGGGCCGCGCGCCGCGCCGGCTCTCGCTCAACCCGCGCCAGAGCGGCATCTACGTCGCGTTCGCGCTGATCGTCGCGCTGTTCGCGGTGCTCACCGACGGCGCACTGCTGCAGCCGCAGAACATCTCCAACATCGTCGTGCAGAACTCCTACATCCTGATCCTCGCGATCGGGATGATCCTGATCATCATCGCCGGGCACATCGACCTGTCGGCCGGCTCCGTGGTGGCCGCGACGGGTGCCGTGTCGGCGGTGCTGATGGTGAACATGGACCTGCCGTGGCCGATCGCCGTGCTGATCACGCTGCTGGTGGGGGCCGCGATCGGCGCGTTCCAGGGCTACTGGATCGCCTATTTCGGCATCCCCGCGTTCATCGTGACGCTGGCCGGCATGCTCGTCTTCCGGGCCGTCACGCTCACCGTGCTCGGCAACCAGGGCATCGGCCCCTTCCCCGAAGCGGTGCGCACGCTCGCCAACGGCTTCACCCCCGGCTTCCTCGGCAACATCGGGTTGGGCCCGCTCGGCGGCGCCGACGTGGTCACGCTGCTGCTCGGGCTGGCCGCGGTCGGCGCGATCGCGACGACGCAGTGGCGGGCCCGCACCGCCCGGATCGGGTACGGCCAGGCGGTCGACCCGTTCCCCGTGTTCGTCCTGAAGATCCTCGCGCCGGCCGTCGTGCTCATGGCCGTCGTGGTGCAGCTGGCCCGCTTCCGCAACCTGCCCTACGTGCTGATCCTGCTCGCCGTGCTCGTCGTCGGGTACACGCTGGTGACCAACCGGGCCGTGTTCGGCCGCCACATCTACGCCATCGGCGGCAACAAGCAGGCCGCGACCCTGTCCGGGGTGAAGGTCAAGGCGGTCACGTTCTGGATCTTCGTGAACATGGGCGTGCTGGCCGCGATCGCCGGTGTCATCTTCGCCGGCCGCCTCAACCAGGCCGGCCCGACGGCGGGCACCAACTTCGAGCTCGACGCCATCGCCGCCGCCTTCATCGGCGGCGCCGCGGTGCAGGGCGGCGTGGGCAAGGTCGTGGGCGCCATCACCGGCGGCCTGATCATGGCCGTGATCAACAACGGTATGTCGCTCATCGGCGCCCCGAGCGAGCGCGTGATGCTCGTGAAGGGCCTCGTGCTCCTCGCCGCCGTCGCGTACGACATCTGGACCAAGCGCCGGGCGGCCGCAGCCTCGACCTGACTTCTTCTGATGTGCCGGGGCTCCGCCCCGAACCCCGACCTTCGCGCTAGTGGAGCTTTGAAAGACGGGCGGCTCCACCGCCGCTCGGTCGCCCTCACGGCAGGGTGCTGCCCCGGTCATGTCCGCGCCCACAGCTCGGAAGGCCGGGGTGGTGGGATGAACTTCGGTTTGCCGGTGGACATGTCGATGGTCCACTCGGTGCCGTGGATTTGATCATGTTGGGCGGAGCACAGCATGACCAGGTTGTCGACGTCGGTTCGACCGCCGTGTTGCCACTCGATCACATGGTGCACTTCGCACCAACTCGGTGGTCGATCACATCCGGGGTGGGCGCAGCCGCCGTCGCGGGCGGCGACCGCGCGGCGGGTCCGTAGGGGGATCCGGCGATCAGCCCTACCGATGTCGAGCGGTTCGCCGTGCTCGCCGAGCACGACCCGGATGAGGTCGGCGTCGCAGGCGATCCGCCGCAACTGCGCCGGGGTCAGGCTCCCACCGGTGTGCAGCAACGCGCCGCAGACGCGGTCCTCGAGGTCCTTCAGGCCAATGGTCACGACCAGGTTCGGGCGCTCCCCGTTGACCTCACCGATGTTGTCGTGGCCGAGAGCGAACCGGCAGATCTCCACCAGGGCGGCGGCGTTGCGTTCCCCGGCGGTGGTGCCCCGGTTCTCCGGCGAGGGCCGGGTCCGGGCGTCGAGCCCGGTGGTGATGGTGGCGAACGCTTCGGCGTCCTCGAACTGGCCGCGGATCCACCCGGAGCCGTCGGGGTTGGTGCCGAAGTGCAGTTCGTTGCGGCCGGGCCCGTCATCGGGCTCGGGTCCGTCCTGATCGGCGGCAGCCAGGAGGTTCTCGCCCATGATCCGCACATCGCGCGGGGAGAAGATCATCGCGGCCTCACCCAGGCTGGCCTCGATCGAGACCCGATCCGCGAGGCTGATCCGGGAGGCGGCCCGCGAGTTCATCAGGGTGGCGATGACTCCGACGTGGCGCATCGTGGTCGTGTTGGTCGCGAACGCGGCTGCGGTGGCGGGCAAGACCGGTTCCAGTGGGGTGCCGTCGAGGGCGAACCGCGGCCCGACCTGCTGGGCGACCCGCACATGCTGCCGGGCAACATCGGGATCCCAGCTGAGGAGGTCCTTCAACCCGACGGTGGTGCTCTTGCAGCCCTTCGCGGTCAGAATGCCGTCGCGGTCGATGACGGCGATCTGAGAGATCTTGGTTCGGTCCATGAGCCGCGATCCACCCTCGGCGACCAGCAATGCGGCGAGGGGATCAGCGCTGGAGTTGATGAGCGCGGCGGCCTGCTCGAGCAGGCGCACGGCCTGGGCGAGCGGGTCCTCGGTCATGCCTCCATTCTACTCGAACATGTGTGCGAATGAGGCCCGATTATCGCAGGTCAGCGACCGTTTGGCGCCAGCCAAGGAGAGGGCCTGAGAGGCTCCACCGTCGATCGGGCGTGCGTGCAACGCCGCAGCGCTGCGCGGCAGGCAACCACGCCTTGCGGTTGCCTGCCGCCCAGCGATGTGGCATCCCGAAGGGCGACCGATCGACGGTGGAGCCGGCACGAAAGCTCCACCAGAGAGAGGGACGGGGTACGGGGCGGAGCCCCGGTTCGAACTATCCGAAGGAAAGCAGGACCATCTGATGCCCGCCATCAACCTGACCGCCGCAGCCCTCGTAGCCGCCCACCCACTAGCGACCCTCGTCACCCCACACGACGGCACCATCCACGTATCCCACCTACCGCTGGTGCTCTCGAAGAACGAGGAGGTGGTCATCGGCCACCTCTCCCGCTCCAACCCGCACACGACAACGCTCTCCGCCGGCGCACCATCGGTCGCGATCTTCAGCGGCCAGCAGGCATACCTCTCGTCCTCCTGGTACGCCTCCCGCGACATGGCTCCGACCTGGTGCTACCTCGCCGTCCACCTGCACGGGCAGCCGACGCTCTCCCCCGACGACGCGCACACGTTGCGGTGCGTCCAGGCGCTCGTCGAGCACGCGGAACGGGGCCGGCCCGGCGCGTGGAGCATGGGAGAGCTCGGTGGCGAGGGCATCCGACGGCGGGTCGGGAAGATCGTCGGGTTCGAGATCCCGGTGGCGAAGGCCGAGATGCGCACGCTGTTGGGCGAGGGCGAGCGGCCGGCCGACCTCACGACGGCGATGGAGCGCCTGCGCCACGACCACCCGGAACTCGTGGCCGCGATCGCGGAGCGCAACGGGCTCACGCCGCCGGTCTAGGCGGGTCGAGATCGCCCCACACTGCTGCGATCCGACCGTGCTCGATCCGGTACACCGCGAACTCCTGCAGCGTGATGGAGTGCCCGTCGCGGGTGCTGCCGGTGTCGATCAGGCGGGCGCCGAGCCAGCAGCCGTCGATCAGTAGCCGGCGCAGGTCCCAGTGGAAGTCCGGGTAGGTGTCGATGACCGATTGCAGCCCGTCGCCGTAGCCACGGAGACCGGTGGGCGTGTCGTTCACCTCCACGTCGTCGGCGACGAACTCGCCGAGCTCGGTGAACCGGTGCTCGTTGCACCGCTGCAGGTAGCGCGCGTACTGCGCTTCCAGCGCCGCGCGGTCATCGCCCACGGCGGACATGGTGCCAGCGCCCCGCGCACCCTGCTGACGGAACTGGATTCGCTAGAGTCGACACGTGGGTCGAGCAAGGATTTCCTGTTGATCATCACGTGCCCGCGGTGCTTCTCCTTCGACGACGTCCGGCCGCCACGACGGCACCCGGACGGTCGGACCGAGTACACGTGCACCGGAGAGCACGACGGCGCCGGCGCGTACACGTGGTCGATCGCCCCTGCGGTTGTCGAGGTGCCGGCGGGGCGGACGGCGACGGCGCGCAAGTCCGGTCCGCGCAGTTCAGGTGCGCCGCGGACCAGCGCGAACGCCGACAGCGCCGCCATCGACGAGCTGCTCGAACCGATGCTCGCCTGCGTCCACCCCGGTGAGCCCTTCGTCGAGTACGGCGTCGTCGAGTACCGGTTCCGGCTCGCCCGACCGGAGCTGTTCGTCGCGCACGTCCGCGAGCGGGGCCACATGATGCTCGGCACGCGTCGCGGGCTGGCGTCGGCGTCGACCACCCGGTTCGCGAAGGCGCTCGCCCGGCTCGAGAAGGCGGGCGAGCTCGTGATGGTCAAGGGTCCGGGCACCGGGGCGTGGCGGCACGACCAGGCGATCGGCTACTGGGCGCGCCCGCCCCGCCCGTCGGGTCCGCTGCTCACCTGGTCCATGTTCTGCGCCACCCAGGGCCGCACCGCGGAATGGTCCGACGACGACCGGGCTCTCTTCGACGTCTCCTGATCTCACGACGGGGGCCGGATGGTCTCGATGAGTGTCCGCAGGTCCTTGAGGTCGGCTTCGAACTCGGCGTCCCAGTCGACGGGTCGGTCGAGGTGCTCGGCCAGGCGGTAGTGCGCCGGGATCTCCGACGGTTCGAGCTGAGCACGGCGAGCGCGCGGGTTGAGCGTTCCCTTGCTGAAGCGGCCGTTGACCTCCGACGCGGCGAATCCGAGCACGAAAGTGGAGACCAGCCGCTCGACCCGAGCGACGTGAGCATCGGGAATGCCTGCGTCGAGGACCGCCCGGTAGACCATGTCCGTTGCGCGCACGGCGTCGGGCGTGACCGATGGCCGGGCGAGGAGCAGGGAGAAGGCACTCGGGTGCCGAGCGGCTAGCTTCCGCATGCCCTGAGCTGCGGCGACCAGCCTGGTCCACCAGTCGGCATCCGCGGGCAGCGGTTCGAGCGTGGGGAGCTGCTCGGCGAGCAGCACGTCGACCACGCCGTCGAGCAGCGCCTCCTTGCTGGCGACGTGCGGGTAGAGCGACATGGCGCTCACCCCCACCCGTTGCGCCACGGCGCGCATGGACACGGCGGCGACGCCGTGCTCGTCCGCGATGTCCAGCGCGGCTCGCAGGATGTTGTCTCGCATGTCGGCCACGGCTACAGTGTAGATCTATACGCTGTATATACACCGTAAGGACGGTCGGGACATGCTGATCGCGCGAGGACTGCACAAGCGATACGGGAACGTGGTCGCCCTGGACGGGTTCGACCTGCAGGTCGACGCCGGCGAGATCGTCGGGCTGGTCGGCCACAACGGAGCCGGCAAGAGCACCTTCATCGAGATCGTCACGGGCCTGACCCGCCCGGATGCCGGCTGCGTCGAGGTGGCCGGGATCGACGTCGCGGGCCGGTCGAGACGGGTGCGCGAGCTGATCGGACTGGCCCCGCAGGAGATGAGCCTGTACCTCTCGCTCACCGTGCGCGAGAACGTCCGCCTGTTCGGTGGACTCGCCGGGCTGCGCGGACGAGCGCTGCGGTCGGCGATCGCCGCGACCAGTGCGGCGCTGGGCCTCACCGACGTGCTCGACCGGCCGGTCGGCCTGCTGTCCGGCGGCCAGCGCCGGCGGGCGCAGGCGGCCACCGCGCTGGTCCACCGGCCCAGGTTGCTGCTGCTGGACGAGCCGACCGTCGGCGCTGATCCGGGCACCCGGCAGGCGTTGCTCGCCATGGTGCGCGAGTGCGCCGCCGCCGGCACGGCCGTCTGCTACACCACCCACTACCTTCCCGAGCTCGCCGATCTGGCGGCGACCATCGCCGTGGTGTCCCGAGGCCGCGTGATCGCCCGGGGAACCCAGCAACAGCTGCTCGCCGGAGTCCCCGGCGAGCTGCGCGTGGTGCTGACGTCCGGGCAGTCGCGCGTCGTGCGCGCCGCCGACCCGTCCCGTGCGCTGGCCGATCTCCTCGCCCAGGGCCACCGGTTGGAGTCGGTGGACATCCGCCGTCCCTCGCTGGACGACCTGTACCACGAGCTGGAGGGCGAGCATGTCGCGTCGTAGCCGGATCCTGCCCGTCCTGCAGGCCAACGTGGCGCTCTTCACCCGGGATCCCGGCCCGCTGATCGGCCGGATCATCCAGCCGATCCTGCTGGTGCTGTTGCTCCAGTCCCTCTACGCGTCGGCGATGGGCGATCAGGTCGGCGGAACCGTCCAGGTGGTCCTCGGCCACCTCGTCCTGTTCTCCTTGCTGGGCATGTCGATCGTCGGTACCTCGATCCTCACCGAGCGCAGGTGGTGCACGTTCGACCGGCTCCGCGCGGCGCCGACACGGACACCGGAGCTCCTCGCCGGGAAAGCCATCCCGATCCTGGGCTTCCTGCTCCTCCAGCAGGCCGTCGTGCTCGCCCTCGGCGTGGTCGTGCTCGGCGTCCGGGTGCGCGACTACGGCCTCCTGCTCGTGGCCGAGCTCGCCTGGACGCTCACCGTGCTCTGCGTCGGGGCCGCGATCGCGATGTGCGTCAACAGCGTCGCGCAGCTCTCGGCCACGATCGACATCGGATCGACGGTCGTCGCCGGGCTCGGCGGGGCACTCATCCCGCTCGCCATCATGCCCGGCTGGGCACAGGCCATCGCACCTGTCCTGCCCGCGTACTGGGCCATGGAGAGCCTGCGAAGCGCCGTGAACGGCGATCTCCACGGCACCCTCGCGTCCTCCGCGGTCCTGGCCGGCATCGCCGCGGCCGCCGCCGCCATCGCCGCCGTGCGACTCGCCCGCGGCTGGGGCCGCAACACGCTCCTCTGACCCCAGGAGTGGGTCACGCGCCGCGAGCGGAGCGCCGGGCGCTCCGCTCGCGGTCGCCGTCACTGGAACGTGAGGAAGGTGCCGGCGTTGTCCGTGGTGACCAGCTGGGTGCCGGTGTCGATGAAGGCATCGACCGGCTTGCCCTGGACGGCGTTCGCCGCCGCCTCGACCCCGCGGGCGGCCATCTTCCCGGGGAACTGCGCGATCGTCGCCTTCATCTGGCCGTCCTGGATGGCCTTCGCGGCGTCCGGGAGCCCGTCGTAGCCCATGACGAGCACCTGCTTGCCCTTCTGCTTGACGACGGTGGCGGCCGCGAGGGCGGGGTCGTCGCAGGCCGAGTAGATGGCCGTGAGGTTCGGCTCCCTGGTGAGCAGGTCCTGCGCGACGGTGGCGCCCTGCGCGGAGTCGCACTCGGTCTCGGCGCCGCCCATGATCACCGTGACGCCGGTGTCCTTCAGCGCGTTCGCGACGCCCTCGATGCGGGCCGCGAGGGCGGGCGCGGCCCGCACACCCTCCATCAGGCCGATCGTGTCGCCCGGCTTGAGCACCGACTTCAGGTAGGTGCCCGCCGCCTGTCCGCCCTTGACGTTGTCCGTCGCGACCACGGCGGCCTTCTTCGTGAAGTCCGCGAGGTCGTTGTCCACGAGCACGACCTTGAGCCCCTTGGCGGCGGCCGCGTCCATGGCCGGGATGACCTCGGGCCCCATCGGCGTGATCACCAGTGCCTGGAACCCGCGCGCCACCGCGTCCTGGATCTGCGCGGTCTGGCACGTGACGTCGGTCGGGGTCTTGCACGAGAAGTAGGTGATGTCGACGGCGCCGGGATGGTCCTTCGCGAAGCCCTTCGCGGAGTCCTCCATCGCGGTGAAGAAGGCCACCGGGAACTTCGTCACGAACGCGATCTTGACCGGCTTGGCGGCGTCCGGGGCCGCGGCTCCGGCGGGTGCGGACGGTGCGCCGCCGCTCCCGCAGCCGGCCGTGACCAGTGCCAGGACCCCCACGCCCACCACGATCATGTGTCGGATGCTCATGCAACGACCTCCTTCTCGGTATCCATGGAGTGACGTGCGGTCATACGGTCTGGCTGCCGGCGGCGCCGACGATCCAGGCCACCAGCTGTGCGTGGTTGTCCGCCGTCGGGGCGGTGGCCCCCACGGCACGGCCGCGGCGCAGCACGAGCGCTCGGTCGGCGACGGCCATGACCTGGTCCATGCTGTGCGAGATGAGGACCACGGCCACGCCGTCGTCCTTCAGCCGCCGCACGAGATCGAGCACCCTGGCCGACTCCCGCAGGCCGAGCGCGGCCGTCGGTTCGTCGAGGATCACGAGCTTCGACGAGAAGGCGACGGCCCGGGCGACGGCGACGGCCTGCCGCTGCCCACCCGACATGAGTGCGACGGTGGCGTCGAGGTCGGGCAGGCTGACCTGGAGTCGATCGAGGAGCTCACGGGTGCGGTTCGCCATCTGCCGGTGCCGCATCAGGCGCAGCCCCCGCGGGAGCCAGGCCGGCCCGGACAGCTCGCGGCCGGCGAAGAAGTTCGCGGCGGGGTCGAGGTTGTCGAACAGCGCGAGGTCCTGGTAGACGGTCTCCACCCCGTGCGCCCGCACCGCCATCGCTCCGGCCGCCGTGATGTCCCCGCCGTCGAGCAGGATCGACCCGGTGTCCAGCCGGTGCACGCCGCTGATGGCCTTGATGAGCGTGGACTTCCCGGCGCCGTTGTCCCCGAGCAGCGCGAGCACCTCACCGCGCGCGACCTCGAGCGACACCCCGTCCAGCGCGACGACCGCGCCGAACCGCTTGCTCGCGTCGCGCACCTGCAGGACCGCGCCCGTCTCGGTCATCGCGCTCCCACCGCCTGCATGCTGCGGAACCGGCGCTCCAGGTGGCCGCGCAGCACGTCGAGCTCCACGGCCGCGACGATGACCACGCCGGTCGCCATGTACTGCCAGTTCGGGTCGATCCCGAGCAGGTTCAGCCCGTTGCGCATCACGGCGATGACGAGCGCACCCGTCAGGGCGTTGAGCACGGAGCCCCGCCCCCCGAGGAAGCTGGCCCCGCCGATGATCACCGCCGCGATCGCGTCCAGTTCGGCGAGTGCTCCGGCCGCGGGTGATCCGGCGTCCCCGCGGCCCATCGTGAGCAGGGCCGCGACCGCGGCCAGCAGCCCGCACACGACGTAGACCGAGATCAGCACCTTGGGCACCGGTATCCCGTTGCGCACCGCCGCTTCGGGGTTGCCGCCGACCGCGTAGATCCACCGGCCCCACACGAGGCCGCGCAGGACGACGGTCAGCACGAGCGCGACCGCGATGACGACGAGCGCCGAGATCGGGAACCAGCCGATCTCGCCACCACCCGGGACGGCCGCGATCCGACCGGCGCCGACGTCGCTCACCACCGGCGGAGCGCCCCTGATCGTCCGGCTGTTGGACAGGTACAGCGCCAGACCGCTCGCGGCCGTCAGCGTCGCCAGCGTGGCGATGAACGGGTGCGGCAGGCGGCCCTTGACGTAGAGCAGGCCGTTGAGGAGGCCCACCAGCGAGCCGGTGACGAGCGCGGCGAGCACGGCCGCGATGGTCGACTGCTGGTCGCGCCACACCAGTGCGCCGACGACGGCGCACAGCGAGAGGTTCGACCCGACCGACAGGTCGATGCCCCGCGTGACGATCACGAGGAGCTGGCCGAGCGCGAGGACGCAGATGACGGCCGACTGGTTGAGGACGTTGCCGATGTTCTCCAGCGTCAGGAACACGTCCGACAGCACGGCCAGCACGACGATCAGGAGCACGAGGATCGCGACCGGCCCGGCCTGCAGCGCGAGCAGGGCGAGCTTCACCCCGCGATAGCCGCCGGCGGCGACCGGTGCGCGCTCCGACCGGTCGGCCAGCACCGCAACACCCCGGGACGGGGCGTGCTCCTCGCGGTCGTCGTCTGTCACGTGGACCTCGTCATCCAGCGGAAGTGAGCGGGCTCACAGTAGGTACGCCGGACTTCGTCGTCAATAAGAAATTTCCTATATCTTGCATGAAAGCGCGTGTACTATCGTGCTCACCGGGACGTCGGAAGTGGAGACGTGTGAAGCAACTCGACAGCATGTCCGCCGCGAGCTCGAGCCCGGCGGCGCTGCGCCTGACCGCGCGGCAGCCGCTCGGCGTCGATGTCTACGAGGTGCTCGTCGACCTGCTCATGAACCACAGCTTCGAGCCCGGCGAGCGGCTCAACATCGACGGGTTGGCGCGCACCCTCGGTGTGTCACCCACCCCGATCCGCGAGGCAATCGCCCGGCTCGACGCCGAAGGGCTCATCGTCAGGGGCCCGCGCCGCAGCTACACCGTCGCCCCGCTGATCAGCCTCGACGAGCTCCGAGCGCTGATGGACTTCCGCCTGCTCATCGAGCCGGCGGCCGCAGCGGCGGCCGCGCGCAACGCCTCCCCCGAGGATGCCGAGGCGCTCGCGGCCTTCGCCCGCACCGGCGGGGCCGGCGACTACGACGACACGGCCAACCGCCTCGACATGATCTACGACGCGGCCTTCCACGACCGGATCGCCGCCCTGAGCGGGAACCAGTGGCTGCGCGAGTCGCTCGTGCGCCTGCGCAGCCACATGCACATGTACCGGCTCTACCACCACGCCAAGCACGCAGCGGCGACCAAGCCCGAGCACGTCGCGCTCGCCGAGGCCATCGCCGCGCGCGATCCGGACGCCGCGGCCGAGGCCATGCGCCTGCACCTGACCACCGCGATGAAGCGGATCGACGACTTCTTCGCAGCCGGGCGGCTCGGCTCCGACGGAACGGTGCGCGTCCCGCCGGCGGGCTGACGCGGAGCACAGCAGGGCTCTCCGAGCCGTGGAGCAGGGTCAGCACCGTGGTGGGGCAGGTGCGTTCGGCGAACAGTCGTCGACACCGGCAACCGCGGACGTGAGCGGGCCCAGCCCTCGAGGAGAACCGCCATGTCGTTGCCCTCTTCCCAGTCGACCTTCGACAGACCCGATCGGCGCCCGGCAACGACGGCGGTGCAGCGCCGGGCCGGGTTCGCGGCGGTACTGGCCGGCGGGCTCTGGGCCGCGCAAGGACTGATCTGGACGCTCGGCCCCAAGGTCCAGGCAGCGGACCCGCCGTACCGCATCACTGATCGACCCCTCTTCGCGCTGTTCTGGCTCGCGATCGTCGGCGCCGTCCTGTGCTCCGCGGTGGCGCTGATCGGGCTGCTCCGCCAGGACGAGGGCCGCCACCGCGCGCCGCGGACGGCTCGAGCGAGCACCTTCGCCGCGTGGGCGTCGCTCTGCACGGCCGGCGTCGCGGGCGTTGCCGTCCTGGCCGCCGCGCTCGGCGTCGGGGAAGACGTCGGTCTCGGTGTTCTGTCGCCGGCACTCAACATGGCTGGACTGCTGCTCCTGATCGCGCTTGCGCTGGCCGGCGCTGCACGGCCGCAGGCCGGCATCCTCACCGGCCGGGCGGCCGCGTTGCCGGCCGCACTGGCAGTGCTCACCCTGCTCACACTGAGCGCGATCCTGGCGAGCTCGTCGACCGCCGTGATCGGACTGGTCCTCGCCGTGGTCGTCGTCTCCGTCTCCGGCGCGACGTGGGTCCTGCTCGGATGGATCCTGCTGTCCCGGTCCCAGGAGTGATCACGGAGCGGACGCTCGGCTCCAGACCGGACCTACGGCCGGTCGGCCGCGCCCGCCGAGGCCGTGGGTGGACGCCCGGTCGGAGCCGGCATGGCGGCCACCAGGTGGCGCAGACCGGCAGCGGTCGGACCGCGTAGATCGGCGGGCAGCTGGGCGTAGAGATCGGCCTCGATGGCGGCGAAGGCGGCGCGTGTCGCCGACCAGGCGGCCCGGCCGGCCGCGGTGATCGTGAGGGCCCGGCGGCGGCGGTCGTCGGCGGCCGGCTCACGGCGGAGGTGGCCGGACTCCTCCAACTCGTCGACGATGCGCATGATCTTGGTCTTGTCGAGCGCCAGCGCGACCCCGATCTCGGCCTGGCTGCGGGCCGGACCGCCGACCACCTCGGTCAACACCTCGTACCCCCACAGGGACAGCCCGTGCGCGCCGACCGCGGGCAGCTCGAGGGTGCCGAGCCGACGGAACAGCTGCAGCGCCAGCCAATGAAGATCGTCCCGCTCGGCCACGCTCGTATACTCTCATACTGAGATCGTCTCACTATGAGAGCAATGGGGGTTGCCATGCGGGCGTTCGTCCTGCGGCAGTACGGATCGATGCCGGAGATCGGCGAGGCCGAGGAACCCGTGCCGGACGGCGCTGGCGTCGCCGTGCCGGTGATCGCCGCCGGCGTGAACCCGGTCGACGTCGCGATCGCGGACGGGGAGCTGGGCACCGCGGCCGCGGTGCCGCGGGTACTCGGCAACGAGGCCGTCGTCGAGCTCGACGGTCGCCTGGTCTACTGCCAGCGCACGTCCGGGGCGTTCGCCGAGCGCACCCTCGTCGACCCGCAGGACGTGCTCGACGTCCCGGACGGGATCGCGCCCGAGGTCGTCTTCGTGGCCGGCATCGCCGGGCAGCCCGCCTGGATACCGCTCGAGACCACCGCCGCCGTCCGCGCCGGCGAGACCGTGCTGGTGCTCGGCGCGACCGGCGCGGCCGGGCAGGTGGCGACGCAGGCCGCCCACCTGCTCGGGGCGGGACGGGTGGTCGCGGCCGGCCGGCACGCCCCGACCTTGGAGCTGCTGCGTTCCCGCGGCGCCGACGAGACCGTGGTGCTCGGTGGCCCCGACGACGCGGCGAACCTGCTCGACGCCACCCGGGGCGGCGCCGACGTCGTGTACGACCCGCTCTGGGGCTCACCGTTCGTCGCGGCGCTGCAGGCCACGAAGCCGGGCGGGCGGACCGTCTCCGTCGGGCGCAGCGCGGGCGCGCACGGCGCGACGATCCCGGTCTTCTCGTTCCTCGGCAAGACGATGCTGTCCTACCGCAACGGCGGGACCGATCCGCAGGTGGTGCGGCGCGCGTTCGAGCGCATGCTCGGCCACGTCTCGGCCGGTGAACTGGTCGTCGAGACCGCGGTCCACCCCCTCGCCGCCGCCGGCGACGCGTGGCTCGCGCAGCGGGCGACACCGCACGGGAAGGTCGTGCTGCGCGTGGCGTAGGCGGGCAGGCCTTGTCGTTGATCAAGGGCAAAAGGTCGTCAGTTGATCTCTGCCAACGACCTTTTGCCCTTGATCAACGCAACTCCCGGGCCCGTCGGTCAGGCCGTCGTCCGGGCGCGCAGGCGGATGCTCGTCGTGCCCGGGGAGCGCCACGTCACGTAGAGCCGGGTTCCGCCGATGGCGTCGGTGCCGCCCGTCCACGTGTAGGCCTCGCCGGGCAGGTAGCCGGCCGGCTGCCCGGCGCCGCTCCCGTGACCCGGCCCGACCGTGAGGATGTGCCGGTCGCGGCGGTACTCCGCGCTGCCGGCGGCCAGCTCGTACCGCCCGTCCCCCAGCGGTGTCGCGCCGCTCAGGTCGCCGCCAGGGGCGAAGGCGATCTCGAGCGAGTGCGCCGTCGCCGGCCCGTCGGTCGTGACGGTCAGGTCGACGCCGTCGTCCCGCAGGTGCAGTTCGATGCTCGTCGCGAGCGTGCGCCGGTCCTGCGGCCGCTGCGCGAAGCTCATCGCGGCGGCGAACCGGCCCTCGTGCTCAAGGTCGTAGCTGCCGTCGACGCGCCGGTCCGCGACCGGGAGCGGCTGGTAGTAGGCGGCGGCCACGGTCTCGTGCAGCACGATCCGGTCGCCGTCGACCCGCATGTCCGACGCGCGGAACGGCCCGAGACCGAAGAAGTCGCGCGACAGGCGCACCGACTCGACCGCCACCGCACCCGCCCGGAACCGGAGGAAGGTGGGGTTGCAGGCGAGCCCGGACCCGATGCGACCGGCCGCGGGCACGTCCGAGCCTGCGTAGACGGTGATGTCGGATCCCGCGCGCGTCTCGCGCACCAGACGGGCACTGCGGAAGACGCGCCGGATCGGCCGGGGTGACGCCGCGCTCGTCGGGAGCGGGCCGCCGAGTGCGGGATCGAGCAGCTGATCGGCGCGCACCTCCGTCGCGTCGACGTGCGGGCCGGTCGCCGCCAGCGCGGCACCTTCGGCACAGCGGGCGCACCCGGTGTGGATCGCGGCGCGGCGGAGCTGACCGAGGAAGGGGCCGAGCGGGTACGGCGCGTGCTGGTCCTGCCGGCGCGACTGCACGGTCTCCATCCACCCGTCGCGATCGGTGAGGTCCAGGTGCGCATGCAGGTTGCGGTGCACGATCTCGTGCAGGTCGGGCCGGTCCAGCACGTCGGCGAGGGCGGTGAGCGACGGGTTGGAGACCCGGGCGGCGTAGTTCGGGCTCCGTTCGCTGTAGAGCCCGTCCTCGTCGACGTCGATGCCCTCGTCCAGCCACTCCCGCGCGCGATCCAGCAGGTGCGGCTCGTCGAGCAGGGCGCCGGTGCGGGCCAGCGCAGCGGCCAGCTCCCAGCGGTGGTTGGGCGTGTGCACTCCGCCGTGCTGCAACGCCGGGGCCGCGACCCGGATGATCTCCTCCAGCCGGTGCCCGAGCGCGCCGGGCCAGGAGCGGAGCAGCCGGGCGGCCGTGACCGCGGCATTGATCGTGAACGCGGAGTCCGGCGGTGAGTCGAGGTTGTCACCACCGACGAAGAGGCCCCCGCTCCCCTGCAGCGCCGCGAGCTCCTCGATCCGGTCGCCCGCGAACCGCACCAGCACCGGGTCACCGGATCGCGGCGACGCGGCGTCCGACGCCACGACGACAGCCGTCAGCGCCGCGGCCATGACCCCGCGGTGCCCGCGCGCCCGAAAGGTGCCGGCGGCGTCGTCGAGCAGGAGTTCCGCTTCGGCCGTGGCAGCCTGGACCAGGCCGTCGACCTGCGTGCAGAGCATCACCGGTCAGTCCTTCAGGCCGGAGTTCAGGTCGGCGTTCATGATGTGGCGCTGGAACAGCAGGAACATCACGACCATCGGCACGAGCGAGATCACCGACGCCGACAGCAGCACCGACCAGTCGATGTTGTCGGCGCCGACGATGCTGCGAAGGGCGACCTGCAGCGTGTACCGGTCCGGGTCGCGCAGCACCAGCAGCGGCCAGACGTAGTCGTTCCAGCGCCACTGCAGCGAGAAGATGGCCAGCACCACGCAGATCGGCTTCGCCAGCGGCAGCATGATCCGCAGGAACAGGCCGATCTCGCCGACCCCGTCGATGCGGGCCTGCTCCATCAGCTCGTTCGGCACGGTCGCGAAGTACTGCCGGAACATGAACGTGCCCGACGCGGTGAGGACCGACGGGACGATGATCCCCGCCAGGCTGTCGTAGAGCCCCAGGTCGCGCACCACCGCGAAGGCCGAGGGCATGATCACCTCGGTGGGGAGCATCGTCGTCGCGAGGATGCAGACGAAGAATCCCCGCAACCACCACGACCGGAACTTCGCCAGCGCGTACCCGGTCATGGCGCTCACAGCGACGGTGAGCGCCGTGGTGACGACCGCGACGATGGTGGTGTTGAGGAAGTAGCGCTGGAAGTCGAAGCGCGACCACGCCGTCGCGTACCCCGACGTCGTCCAGGTCTCAGGGAACATCGTCAGCGGCAGGCTGAACAGCTCCGAACCGGGCTTGAACGAGCTCAGCACGAACCACAGCACGGGGAACAGGTAGACCACGGCCAGCAGCCAGAGCACGGCACTGCTCGGCACCGCGCGCAACATCCTCACGACAGTGTCCTCATGACAGCGCGCTCCTTCGGTCGAACCGCAGCTGCACGAGCGCGATGACGACGAGGATCACCATCAGCACGATCGAGGCGGCGCTCGCGTATCCGACGTTGTTCCGCTCGAACCCGGTGCGGTAGATGTACTGGACGATGAGCGTGTTCGTCGTGCCCGGGCCACCGTCGTTGAGGGCCTGGATCAGGGCGAACTCCTTCATCGCCCCGATCGTGGTCAGCAGCACGACCATGAACGACGTGGGGCCCAGCAGCGGCAGCGTGATCCGGTAGAACCGCTGCCACGCGTTCGCGCCGTCGAGCTCCGCGGCCTCGAGGTAGGAACGCGGGATGTTGCGCAGGGCCGCGATGAACAGCAGCATGTTGAACGCCGTACTGGCCCACGTCCCCGCCACCAGGATCACGATCAGCGCCAGTGTCGGGTCGGTCTCCCACCGCAGCGCAGATCCGCCGAGGGACTGCAGCATCGCGTTGACGAACCCGAAGTTCTCCCCGAACACCCACCGCCACACGACGCCGGTGACGATCGGCGAGATCAGCCAGGGCAGGAAGAACACCACCCGAGCGGCGTTCTTGCCGGCCGCGCTGGTACTCGTCAGCAGTACGGCGATGCCGAGCGCGACGACGAAGTGCGCGGGCACCGCCAGCAGCGTGTAGAGCAGGGTGCGCGTCAGGGCGGCGTAGAACTTCTCGTCGCCGGCGAGCTTCGCGTAGTTGTCCAGGCCGATGAAGCGGAGGTCGCCGAACCCGCGGTAGTCGGTGAACGAGTAGACGACACCGAGCGCGCCCGGCCAGAGGAAGAACAGCACGAACAGGACGACGGCTGCGGAGATGAACAGCAGCGGCGCGTAGCCACCTCTGCGGAAACTCCGCTGCCGGCGACGCGGGGCAGCCGGCTTCGGCACGGGCTGCGCCGTGGCCGAGGCGGACGGGGGAGCGGCAACCATCGGGATCCTTCGGTGCTCGACGATCCGGTCGGACTTACGCCAGGGGGCCGAGCTGCTCGGTCAGCTGGTCGTTGATCGCGGTGATCGCCTGGTCGACGGTCACCTCCCGGTTGAGGTAGCGCACCGTCTCGTCGCGCACCGGATCGCCGTCGGTCGCCTTGCCCGCCACCTCGTAGACGAGGTCGCGCTTCTTGATCTCGCCCACGATCGGCGCCGACGCCGCGATCTCCTCGTTGTAGAGCGCGAACGCGTCGGCGTGCGAGGTGTAGCTGACGTCCAACCCCTCGATCGACGGCAGGTAGCCGGAGATCTGGGAGAGCTTGGCGTAGTTCTCCGGCCGGTACAGGTACTCCAGGAAGGCGACCGAGGCCTCCTCCTGGCCGGTGCCGTCGAAGACGACCGAGGACGCCGCGTTGCCGTAGTTGGTCGCCCGCACCGCCTGCTTCGGCAGCCGGACCGACGCCCACTCGAAGTTGGTGATGTTCTTCGCGAAGTCGGCGATCTGCCAGGACCCCGAGTAGTAGGCGACCACGTCACCGCTCTTGAACAAGGCGTTCGGGTCGGCCTTGCTCAGCCACACCGACCGCGGCATGAACGAGTCGTCGTTGAGCCCCGAGAAGTACTCGAGCGCGCTCTTCGTGTTGACGTTGGTCTGGAACGTCCCGCTCGCGTCGGCCTGGAAGTAGTCGGACCCGAACTCGTACAGGAACGCCTTCAGCCGGTGCGACGACCGGTCCATCACCATGCCGTACTTCGTGCCCGCCTTGCTCTGGACCTGCTTGACGCGCGCGACGAACTCGTCCCACGTCCAGATGTCGGCGGCGCTGGTCGGGTAGCTGACGCCGGCCTTGTCGAACAGCGACTTGTTGATGAACAGGCCGACCGCGGTGATGTCCGTCGGGAGCGACAGGACCTTTCCGCTCTTGTCGACGGCGCAGAGCTCACGCCGGATGCGGCTGCCGTCGAGGATCTTCCGCAGGTCGACGGTGCGATCGCGCCAGGTCGGATCGATGGCGCCAGCCCGTGCCATCGCCGGCATGTCGCCTGCCTGCGCCGCGTTCTTCAGCTTCGTCGGCAGGTCGGCGTTGGCGACGTCGACGATGTCGACGCGCACGCCCGTCTCCTTCAGGTACTGCGCCGCCATGGCGGCGATGCCACCGCCCTGGTTCGCGTCGCCGGAGAGGAACAGCTGCAGCGGCTGGCCGGCCTTGGACGGGCTACTGCCGCTGCCGCAGGCTGCGGCGAGCCCCACCGCGAGGCCGGCACCGCCCGCCTTCAGGATCTGCCGCCGCGACAACTGGGTGAGGGCCATGCCTGCTCCGGGGGTCGTTGATGTCGGGATAGCGCTTTCCCGATGCTTGATCGGGCAATATTGAAGGGGACACGTCGGATACGTCAAGGGTTTGTCCTGACAACATATCCACGTGCTGCGCGTCGACTGTCGGGCGTAGCCGGCCGCGCGTCGGGGTACCTCGAGCACATGCCCGAGACGATCGCCACGCGGAAACGGGAGCTGGGGCGGCTGCGCGACGAGGCCGCCACCTGCACGAACTGCGAGCTCCACGAGGGCGCCACCCAGACCGTGTTCGGCGAAGGCTCCCCCGGTGCGTGGCTGATGCTGGTGGGCGAGCAGCCCGGCGACCAGGAGGACCGCAAGGGCGAGCCGTTCGTCGGTCCGGCCGGGCGGCTGCTGGACGAGGCGCTGGCCGAGGCCGGGATCGACCGTGCCGAGGTGTACGTGACCAACGCCGTGAAGCACTTCCGGTTCGAGCGCCACGGCAACCGGCGCCTGCACAAGGCGCCCGCCGTCGGTCACGTCCGCGCCTGCCGGCCGTGGCTCGACGAGGAGCTCCGCGTCGTCGCGCCGACGGTCGTCACCACCCTCGGTGCGACCGCCGCGAAGGCCCTGCTCGGCAACGACTTCCGCATCACGAAGGAGCGCGGGAAGCCGCGGACCTGGAACGATCTGCAGCTGGTCCCGACCATCCACCCCTCGGCGATCCTGCGCACCCCACCGGCGGACCGGGACGCCGCCATGGCCGGCCTCGTCGCCGACCTCATGACGGTGTCCGACCTGCGCACCCGCACCACGGCCAGGACGGGCGCGCGGTGACGCCGTCGATCACGTTCACCGCCACGGTGTTGGGCGCGCCGGAGGGTCGCGCGCTCGGCCTGTTCTACCAGCGCCTGCTCGGCTGGGAGATCGTCACCGACACCCGCGACTGGTTCATGCTGCGCCCGCCGCAGGGCGGCGCCGGGCTGTCCTTCCAGACCGAGGAGCAGCACACGCCGCCCGTGTGGCCGGCGGGCGCCGAGGAGCAGCAGATGCAGCTGCACCTGGACCTGCAGGTCACCGATCTCGACGCCGCGAGCCGGTACGCGGAGGAGTGCGGCGCGACGCAGGCGCCGTTCCAGCCGCAGGAGAACGTGCGGGTCTACCTCGATCCCGCCGGCCACCCGTTCTGCCTGTACGTCGACTGACTGCGCTCCCTAGCGGAAACCTGCGGACCTGCTCACCACGACGGTGGTGAGCAGGCCGCAGGTCGCCGCGACGGCGACGGCCACCGGCAACATGCCGTGATCGACGGCGACGCCGCCGATCGCTGCGCCGAGCGCGATGCCGATCTGGAAAGCCACGATGTAGATCGAGCTCGCGACGTCCGGCCGCGCGGGAGCGATGCGCAGGACCGCAGCCTGCAGGACGACCGCCAACCCGCCGGCCGGGATCGCCCACAGGACGATCACGGCACCGGCGGCGACGCCCGGCCCGAGTGCGAGCAGCGCGAACATGCACGTCGCCAGACCTGCGGTGACGACCAGTGCGGTGGCCCGCGGGTACCGGTCCACCGACCGGCCGATCAGCAGCAGGCCGACCAGGCCGGCGGCCCCGTGGGCCAGCAGCAGGGTGGACGTCGCCGGGCCGGCGAGGTGGACGTAGTCGGCGATGATCACGGTGACGTAGGTGAACGCCGCGAAGTGGCCCAACACCAGGAGCAACGTCACCAGGTTCACGGCGGCGAGTGACCGATCCGTTGCCGCGGACAGGATCGCCGACAGCCCGCGCTCCCCCGGTCGACTCCCCGCACCCGCGTGCTCGGCCGGCATCGGGCCGATCGAGGCGCGGATCGCCACGACCACGAGCGCCGCCGCGCAGGCCACGAGCAGCGCCGTCGGCCGCCAGCCGATCGTCGCGCCGAGCCACGAGCACAACGGCATCCCGACGAGGAAGGCGAGCGAGTTGCCGGCGAAGACGACCGCGGTGGCCCGGCCCGCCCGCTCGGACCCCAGCAGCCCGGCGGCCATCGGCGCGACGACCGACCAGAACACCCCGTGGCCCGCAGCAGAGACCAACCTGGCGACGACGGCCACGCCGTACCCGGGCGCGACGGCCAGCAGCACGTTGGAGGCCGTGATGGCAGCCACCGTGACCAGCGCGGTCGTGCGCCGGTCACGGTGGGCGGCCAGCGCGACCAGCGGCACGACCGAGACGGCAACGGCGACGGCGTACCCGGTGACCAGCAGCCCCACGGCGGAGTCCGACACCCCGAACCCGTGCGCGAGCTGGGGCAGCAGTGCGACCGGCAGGTACTCCGAGGTCACCGACACGAAGCACGCCGCACTGAGTGCGCCCAACGCGACGCCGACACGCGGAGATCGAGTGACAGGCATTGTGTAACGATACACAGCTAGACTGCCGGCATGCCCGCCCAGCGGCCGCCCCGCG
This sequence comes from uncultured Actinomycetota bacterium, assembly GCA_963727745.1. Lineage (GTDB taxonomy): Bacteria > Actinomycetota > Actinomycetes > Mycobacteriales > Pseudonocardiaceae > Pseudonocardia. Next base: position 397,307 of record CAVSHL010000011.1, on the reverse strand, counting down.
TGACGATGGTCGAGGTGGCGCGCCGCAGCGGGGTCTCCCCGATGACGGTCTCGTACTGCTACAACCAACCGGACCGGGTCGCCCCGCAGACATTGCGCCAGGTCCTGCGCGTCGCCGCCGAACTGGGCTACCCGGGACCCGACCCCACCGCGCGATCACTGCGCCGCCGCCACAACGGCGCCATCGGTGTGGTGCTGGGCGAGCACCTCGCCTACGCCTTCGAGGACCCGCAGGCCAGACGGTTCCTGGCCGGCGTGGCCGAGGTCTGCCGCGAACGCGGCAGCGGGCTCAACCTCATCCCGACCACCGGCGAGCCCCAGGACATCGACCGCGTGCGGGCGGCCGCCGTCGACGGCTACATCGTCTGGACCACCGCCGACGACGATCCCGTGCCCACCGTGCTCGGCGCGCTGGACAAGCCCGTCGCCATCCACGGCGGCCCCGCCGCGCCCGGCGCGCAGGTGGTCGGCATCGACAACCGCGCCTCCGCCCGCGCTCTCGCCGCACACGCGTTCCGGGGAGCCCGACGCCCGGCCGTGCTCAGCTTTCCCTTCGACCGCGACCGCAGGGAGCAGCTGGTGACCGGACCGGACCCTGACGGGGTCGCCTTCCCCGTCACTCGCGACCGCCTCGCCGGCATCTACGACCACTGCCGGGACGCGGGAATCGATCCGCACGGGCTGCCGGTCGCCGTCGCGGCCCGCACCGACCCCGGGCGCGCGGACGCGACGACCGCGACGCTGCTCGACACCTGCCACCCGGACGCCGTGATCGCCATGAGCGACCAGCTCGCGTTCGCCGTCCTCGACGCGGCCCGCGAGCGCGGACAGCGCGTCCCCTCCGACATCGCCGTCGCCGGTTGGGACGACAGTCCCGACGCGCAGCAGGCCGGGCTCACCACCGTCACGCAGTCCCTCTTCGACCAGGGCAGAACCTGCGCGTTGATCGCGCTCGGCGACATCGGCCCGGGCGCGGCGCAGTGGAGCGTCACGGTGCGCACGACTACGCGCTGACCACCCCGATCACCTCCTGCGCACTGCCGGGACCGCGATGGCCGTGGCGGCCACTGCGACGGCCGGCAGGAGCAGAGCCGTCGCCAGATCGCTGTGGTGGGCGAGGTAGCCGATCAAGGCCGGTCCGGTGAAGGCGCCGAGGTAGCCGAGCGTGGAGACGCGGGCGACGGCCACGGGCACCGGGAGGCCACGGATGGTGCCTGCTGCGCTGATGCTGATGGGCAGCAAGGTGGCCACGCCGATGCCGAGCACCGCGAGGCCCGCGAACGCGGACGCGGTGCTGCCCTGGAGCAGGCCGGCGGCGAACCCGACACCGGCCAGCACGGCACCGGCCGCGAAGACGTGGACGGGCCCGACGCGGTCGATGACCGGGTCGCCGAGCAGGCGCCCGATGGTGACCGCGGCCTGGAACACCGCCAGCCCGGCAGCGGCGACGGCAGGGCCGGCGCCGCGGTCCTCGGCCAGCAGCACCGCACCCCAGTCCAGCGCGCTGCCTTCGGCGAGGGTGAACATGAAAGCCACCGCGCCGAGGACGAGCAACCGGCCGGTCCACCCCACCCGCAGCGGCAGCGACCGGGCGTCGGTCGCCTGGTCGCCGTGCAACTGCTCAGGTCGCAGCAACCTCCGGTTGCCCAGCGACGCGAGGACCGCGACCACGACGGCCACGAGCGCGAAGTGCGGCACGACGTCGAGCCCGACGTGCGCGGCGACGGCGGCGACCGCGCTACCGAGCACCCCGCCCAGGCTGTGCATGGCGTGCATCCCGGACAGCAAGGACCGGCCGTAGCCGTGCTGGACGCCGACGCCCTGGTCGTTGATCGCCACGTCGACGACGCTGTTGGCCCCCGCGGAGACGGCGAGCGCGACGGTCAGCACCGGCAGGTTCGGGGCGAGCCCGATCGGCAGCAGGGCAGCGGCGAACGCCGGCAGCGCCACCGCCAGTGCCCGGCGGCTCCCGATCCGGGTCACCACGACCGACCCCAGCTGCAGCCCCACGACGGACCCGGCGTTCAGTCCGACCAGCGCGACCGCCAGCTGCGGGTCGGTCGCACCGAGCTCGGCCTTCAGCGCCGGGATGCGGGCCGCCCAGGTGGCGAACACGACACCGGTCAGCAGGAACGCGAGCGACGTGCCCCATCGCGCAGCATGCATGTCTTCGAGCCTGCGGGCGCCACGATCAGCAACGCAAATCATGATCGGGAATGGATCGATAACCTGAAAACATGCTGGACCTCGTGCGACTGCAGACGCTGGCGGCGGTGGTGGAGAGCGGCTCGTTCTCCGCGGCGGCGCGCACCCTGCACATCACGCAACCCGCCGTCTCCCGCCAGATCGCCCTGCTGGAGCGGCACCTGAAGGCTCGGCTGCTCGTCCGGGACCGAGGTGGCGTCCGCCCGACACCCGCCGGGGAACTGCTCCTCGGCCACGTCGCCGCCGTCGTGGACCGGCTGGCGCTGGCCGAAGCGCAGGTCCGCGCGCTGCAGAGCGTCGCGAGCGGCACCGTCGCGCTGGGGTCGTTCTTCAGCGCGCTGGTCCAGCTGTCCGCCGAGGTCGCCACCGTCGTCGGCGAGCACCACCCCGAGCTGCAGATCCGCGACGACCTCGTCGACCGCGACACCGCGTACCGGCAGATCGGCCGCGGCGAGCTCGACCTGGCCATCGTCTTCGACCACGACTTCGCACCGGCGCCGATCCCGGAGACCGTCCGCGTGCACCCGCTCTTCGACGACCCCGTCCGGATCATGCTGCCCGCCGACCACCCGCGTGCGCACACAGCGACGGTGACGCCCGCAGACCTCGCCCACGACACGTGGATCCTGGCCCACGACGGCAGCGCCGCCGAGCTGGTCGAACGGGTACTGGCCCGGCACCGGCTCGACCCGCCGCGGCTCCTGACCGGGCACGGCGACGAGCCCGTCGAGATCCAGGCCCTCGTCGCCGCCGGCCGAGGCGTCACGCTGACCCACGAGCTCACCGTCGTCGTCCGCCGGGACAACCTGGTCACACGGCCATTGTCCGGAGAGACCGGAGTTCGCCACATCCGCGTCGCCCACGCCACCGGTCCCCTGTCGACGGCCACCGAGACGGTGCTCGCCACCGTGCGCGCGGTCGGCGAGCTCCACCGGGCTCGACCGACGTGACCCGGACACGACGCCGCCCCGGCCACCGCGGGTGCGGCGGGCCGGGGCGGCGTCGGACGGGCTGTCAGCGCAGGTCGAACCGGTCCAGGTTCATGACCTTGTCCCAGGCCTTGACGAAGTCCCGGACGAACTTCTCCTTGGCGTCATCGGCCGAGTAGACCTCGGCGATGCCGCGCAGGATCGAGTTCGACCCGAAGACCAGGTCGGCCGCGGTGGCGGTGCGCACCACGGTGCCCTGGGCGTCGCGGGCCTCGTAGACGCCCTCGTCGTCGACCGACGTGCTCCACTCGACGCCGAGGTCGAGCAGGTTGCGGAAGAAGTCCTGCGACAGGACCCCCGGCCGGTCGGTGAACACGCCGTGCTGCACGCCGCCCGTGTTCGCGCCCAGCACGCGCAGGCCGCCGACCAGCACGGTCAGCTCCTTCGCCGTGAGCTCGAGCATGTAGGCGCGGTCGACGAGCAGCGTCTCCGGCGAGAGCTTCTGACCCGGCTCGATCCAGTTGCGGAAGCCGTCGGCGCGCGGCTCGAGGTAGGCGAACGTCTCGACGTCGGTCTGCTCCTGCGAGGCGTCGGTGCGGCCCGGGCTGAACGGCACCGTGGCGGCCACGCCGGCGTCGGCAGCGGCCTTCTCGACGCCGGCGGCGCCGGCCAGCACGATCGTGTCGGCGAGCGAGACGGGCTTGCCGAACGCGGAGCGGACCTCGTCGAGCTTGGCGACGACCTCCTGCGTGCCGGCGTTGACCGCCCAGCCGGCCTGCGGCTCCAGCCGCAGCCGGGCGCCGTTCGCGCCGCCGCGCTTGTCGGTGCCGCGGTAGGAGGCGGCGGCCGACCAGGCGGTGTGCACGAGCTGCGAGACCGTCAGGCCGGAGGCCAGGATCTGCTGCTTGAGCTCGGCGGCGTCGGCGTCGGACAGCAGCTCGTGCTCGACCGGCGGCACCGGGTCCTGCCAGACCAGTTCCTCCTGCGGCACCCACGGACCGATGTAGCGCGAGACCGGGCCCATGTCGCGGTGCAGCAGCTTGAACCAGGCGCGGCGGTAGGCCTCGGCGAACTCGTCGGGGTTGTCGCGGAACCGCTCGGAGATCTTGCGGTACTCCGGGTCGACGAGCAGCGAGAGGTCGCTCGTCGCCATCATGGGCGGGTTCTTCTTGCCCTCGATGTGCGCGTCGGCCACGAGCTCCTGGCCCTCGGTCTCCTTGGGCTTCCACTGCTTGGCACCCGCGGGGCTCTGGGTGAGCTCCCACTCGAAGCCGAACAGCGTCTCCCAGAAGCTGTTGTCCCACTGCGTGGGCGTCGGGGTCCAGGCGCCCTCGAGCCCGCTGGTGACCGTGTCGGCGCCCTTGCCGGTGCCGTTCTGGTTCTTCCAGCCGAGGCCACCGGAGTGCACCGGGCAGCCCTCCGGCTCGGGGCCGACGAGGTCCGGGTTGCCGGCGCCGTGGGCCTTGCCGAAGGTGTGCCCGCCGGCGATGAGCGCGACGGTCTCCTCGTCGTTCATCGCCATCCGGCCGAACGTCACGCGGATGTCGTGCGCCGACGCGACCGGGTCCGCCGAGCCCTTCGGGCCCTCCGGGTTGACGTAGATGAGGCCCATGGTGACGGCGCCGAGAGCGCCCTCCAGCTCGAGCGGGGTTTCGCCGCTGTAGCGCTCGTCGCCGAGCCAGGTGTCCTCAGGACCCCAGAAGACCTCTTCGGGCTGCCACACGTCCTCGCGGCCGAAGGCGAAGCCGAAGGTGCGGAAGCCCATGTCCTCGTGGGCGATGTTGCCGGCGAGCACCAGCAGGTCGGCCCAGGACAGGCTGCGGCCGTACTTCTGCTTGACCGGCAGCAGCAGACGGCGGGCCTTGTCGAGGTTGCCGTTGTCCGGCCAGCTGTTGAGCGGGGCGAAGCGCTGGGCACCGTCACCGGCACCGCCGCGGCCGTCGAGCTGGCGGTAGGTGCCGGCGGCGTGCCACGACATGCGGATGAACAGCGGGCCGTAGTGGCCCCAGTCGGCCGGCCACCAGTCCTGCGACGTGCGCATGACCGACACGATGTCGGCCTTGACGGCCTCGAAGTCCAGCTGGGAGACGGCCTTCTTGTAGTCGAAGTCGTCGTCGCCGAGCGGGTCGGCCTCGCGCGCGGTCTTGTTGAGGACCGCCAGGTCGACCTGGTTCGGCCACCAGTCGCGGTTGCCCCGCGGCCGGCCGCCCTCGTGGACGCTGGGACCGGCGAGGGCCGGGTTCTCGCTCTCGCTCCTGCTCGCGGTGCTGTCGGTGCCCTGCGGGCTCGCGGACGAGTCGCGGGGCTTCGGGTCGTTCTCGGTGGGCACGTCGGTCCTTCCTCGGAGACGCCGACCGTGGGGGAACCGGCCGGGGTGGTGGTGGGTGCGTCGAGTCCGTGGAGCCGTGGGCTCAGGGGCCCGCGGCCGGAGACTGGCAGGCGGGGCACAGGCCCCAGTACACGACCTCGGCTTCGTCGATCGCGAAGCCGGAGTCGTCGGACGCGGTCAGGCAAGGAGTCTCACCGATGGCGCAGTCGACATCGCTCACTGCGCCGCACGAGCGGCACACCACGTGGTGGTGGTTGTCACCCACCCGTGCCTCGTAGCGGGCGACCGAACCGGCCGGCTGGATGCGGCGAACGAGGCCGGCATCGGTCAGGGCCCGCAGGACGTCGTAGACGGCCTGGTGCGACACCGAAGCGAGACGCAGCCTGGTCGCCGCGAGCAGGGTTTCGGTATCGGCGTGCGGATGGTCGTGCACCGCCGACAGCACGGCCTTGCGCGGCGCGGTGACGCGCAGGGCAGCGTCGCGCAGGAGACGCTCGACCTGCTGAGGGTGCTGCACGCCCCGATTCCAGCACGAAGACCTGACTGAATCAAGTCTGGCGGTTCGCTCAGCCGGGTGCGGTCTCGTCGCTCGTCCGGTTCTCCACTGCCGCGTCGCCGGGCGCCCCGGCCTCCGACGCGGCCGTCACCCGCTCCTCCGAGTCCCGCAACACCTCGGCCGCCGCCGAGTACCGGTCCTCGTCGCCCTGCTCGGCCGCCGCCTCCTCGGGCAACGGCTCGGCCCGGCCGGCGATGTGCTCGGCACCGATGGCGTCCTCGTCCGCTGGCTCTCCGGCTCGCATACTCCCCCGTACCCGTGCCGAACCGCGGGCAATCACCGGTCAGCCGGGCATGCCCCGCAGGACGCCGGTGTCGCCGACCTCGACGGCGATGTCGCGCAGCTTCCGGTTGCTGCGCTGGCTCGTGATGCGCAGCAGATCGATCGCCTGCCGCCGGGTCAGGCGGTAGCGGGCCATCAGGACACCCATCGCGACGCCGATCTCGCGGTTCGTCCTCAGCGCGTGCTCGAGGTTGACGACCTTGTGCCGGTTCAGCTCCGCCGCGATGGCCACCGCACCGTGCGTGGCCAGCAGCGACCCGATTCCGACCGCCGTCGTGGAGAAGGCATCGGGCGCGACGGCGTACAGGTTGAGCCCGGCGATCATCTCGTCGGCGAGGAAGTCACCGTTGAGCCGGAAGGACACCATGCTGCCCACGCCCAGCTCGGCGTGCACCCGGCGCCCGAACTCCGGCCAGCGCTGGTCGTGGCGCAGGTCGATCGGGTGGTACAGGGTGCCGTCGACGATCGCGTCGACGCACGGGCCGGACCCCAGCTCGTACTGCAGCGCATCACCGCGACGGGCCAGCTCGTCGGTGGCTGACTCGGTGCGGAACCGTCCCTCGCGCAAGGTGGTGACGCTGGCCGCCTGCGCTCCCGCGACCCGGGCGACGGCAACTCGCGCGAGCGCATCGAAGTGGGACTCGGCCTCGGGGCTGCGCAGCTGCTCCCCCAGCTCGGCGAACATCACCGCGATCGCACGCAGTTGGGAGGCGTCGCTCTCCGAGGCCGGGGTGAGCGCCCGCGGCAGCTCGAGACGGGTGGGTTCGGTCATCGCGCGGCTCCCGCTGAAGGTGACCCGGAGGGTCGAAGCACCGCGTCACCGAGGTCCGCTGACATGCCAGCGGACTCATCTCCCCACGTTTGGAAGGACCGCCGCCGCCATCCTCGCACGGGCCCCCGCCTCGGCGTTCTCCGCTCGACTCAGGAGGCCTTCACGTAGCCGCGCGCCTCGACGATCCGACCGTCGCGGACCCGGATGAGGTTCACGCCGCGGACGCGGTCCTCCGCGCCCTCGCCCCACTGCAACAGCCACGGCTGGACCGCGAGTTCCCCGAGGATCTCGGCCGGCTCCGGCGTGAACTCGAGAGCGCGGTTCTCCGCGAGCTCGCTCCACCTCGCCAGGCACGCCGGGCCGCCCTCGCGGCGGGCACCCTCGGGGGCCGGGCCCGTGTCCTCGATGACGCAGTCGTCGGCGATCAGATCGTCCAGCAGCCGCGGTTCGTGCTGCCGGAAAGCATCGTTGTACTGGTCGAGCACCTCGCGCGTGGTTCGCGCACTCATCACGTTTCCCTCATTCCTCGTCGTCATCTTCTTCGCCATCTTCTTCCTCGCCGACTAACCGACGAGGAACGTGTAGTCGCGCTCGATCCGACCGTCCCCGGCGAGGATGAGGAAGCTGAGCCCGACCGCGAAGACCCCGCCGTCCGCGGCGACCGCCTCCCAGTGGAGCTTGACCACGTCACCGAGTCGATCGGCATCGTCGCGGCTACGGAAGCTGAACCCCTCGGAACTGACCCAGTGCTCGTAGACGCTGGTCGCGCGGGCTTCGATCGCCGCGTACCCCTGCGCGGTGAAGGTCGCCGACATACCGATCCCGGGCTGCGCCGCGATCTCGCGAACCTCCTGCGGCGGCTGGAGGATGTGCCTCCCGTCCGCCACCCACAGCTCGGTGATCAGCTGCCGTCGCCGATCGGTGTCGGGCTCGTTCCAGAGTGCGAGGTAGTTCTCCGCCAACCGGGCCGCATCGTGCGCTGCGATCTCGGCGAAAGGCTGTGTCACGCTCATCGGTTCCTCCTGGATCGACTGGTTCCTGTTGCAGGAAATGATCCGGGAGGAAAGAGCGCGCGTCGATTACCTCTCGTGTAACGCCCGCCGGCGCTACCTGCGGGCGACGGATCCCGCTAGCGTCACGGCGTGGTCGTCCAGGTCGAGCAGGAACCCCAGACGGTCGGCGAGCTGGTCCGCTTCTGGCGCACGCGACGCGGTCTCAGCCAGCTCTCGCTGTCCAACGACGCGAACGTCTCGACCAAACACCTGAGCTTCGTCGAGACCGGCCGCTCCAGCCCGAGCCGCCAGCTCCTCCTCCACCTGTCCCAGCACCTCGACCTGCCGATCACGGAGCGCAACCGACTGCTGCTCGCCGGCGGCTTCGCGCCCACGTACCTGGAACTGCCCTACGAGGGCCCGGCCATGCAGCCGCTCCGGGAGTCGCTCGGGCTGCTGCTGGAGGCGCACGAGCCGAACCCGGCGCTGATCGTCGACGGGCTCTGGAACCTCGTCGACGCCAACCGGGCCGCGCCACTGCTGTGGGACGGGGTGGATCCGGAGCTCCTCGAGCCACCGATCAACATGCTGCGCCTCGGCGTGCACCCCGGCGGCCTGCCCCGGATCTCCTCCCTGACCGCCGCGTGCAACGCGCCGCTGATCCACCGGCTGAAGCGGAAGAGCCGCGAGGACGCCGTCCCCGCCCTCGCCGCACTCATCGAGGAGGTCGAGTCCTACCTCCCCGGCGAACCACCGACGAGCCCCGCCACCCAGCCGGTGGTCTCGTTCGACCTGCAGACCCGCCTCGGCGAGGTCAAGCTGTTCACGGTCATCGCCACCCTCGGCGCCCCGCTCGACGTCACGGCCGCGAACCTGGCGATCGAGACGTTCCTGCCGATGGACCCCGTGAGCGCAGCACGCCTCGCGGAGCTCAGCGCGTCGAGGCCGAGGTCGTAGCGCAGCTGCGGGCGAAGATCACGTCGAGGTCGAAGTTTTCGCGGTCAAAACAGCAAACACTTCGACCTCAACGCGATCTTGAGGCCAGGCCGCCCCGCCCCCACGGGATGCCGAAGGCTCCACCAGAGGGAAGGCCGGGGTCCGGGGCGGAGCCCCGGTGCACCTGAGGTTCAGGCCATCGCCTCCCGCACGAGCGCGGTGTCGACGAACTGCTCGAAGCGCACGATCAGTCCGCCCCGGACGACGAAGTGGTGGGCGACCCGGACGTCGATGGACCTGCCGGTGGCCTTGTTGGCCGCGGTGTAGCGGGCGAGGACGACGACGTTCTCGCAGTCGACGACGTAGGTGTCGTCGTGGGCGGTCCAGCCGTCCCAGTCCTGGCCGAGCTTCTCCATGACGTTGGTGGTGACGCCGTGCGGGGTGCGGTAGGTGCCGGCCAGCGGGAAGCCGGCCATCTCGGTCCACTCGACGTCGGGGGCGAGGGTGGCGCGCAGGGCTTCGAGGTCGCCGGCGGCCGACGCGAGGTACTGGCGGCGCACCACATCTGCGGGCGCGGCGGATGCGAGGGAGTCGGACATGATCAGCCCCACGCCATCTCACCCTTGACGACCTTGGCCCCGAGCTGCGCGGCGATCAGCATGCCGTTGTCGGGGTACCGCTTCACGAGCGCCTCGGTGAGCGCAGCGCCGTCGACGGCCGCGGCCAGCTCCTCCTCGAACGCGAGCAGGTACTCGCGGGTGGCGGTGATGGCGGAGGTGTCCGCCGGCGTGGCGGGCAGCCGGTGGCCGGGGACGACGAGCTGCGGGTCGAGCGCGGCCATCTCGTCGAGGAGCGCCACCCAGGCGGACCGGTCGGCGGCCGTGGGCGTGTCGGCGACCCAGACGTGCTCCTGCTGGAACAGCAGCACGCCGCCGACGATCGCGCGCTGCTCGGGCTGCCACAGGTAGTGGCGGTCGGGCAGTGCGGCCGGACCGCCCTTGAGCTCGAACCGGTGGCCATCGAGGGTGAGGTCGCCGACCAGCGGGGTGAGCTCGACCAGGCGGGTCGGCAGGTTCGCGCCGAGCGCCGCCCACGCCGCCAGCTTGCCCTCGTAGGAGTGCGCGATGTGGTCGATGACGGGCGGGGTGGCCACGAACGTCGCGTCGGGGAAGGCGTCGGCGAGCACTTCGGCCCCGAAGTAGAAGTCCGGGTCCCCGTGGCTGACGAACACGGTCGTGAGTGTCTTGCCGGAGTCGAGGACGGCCGCGGCGAGGCGGTGGCCGTCGGCCCGGGTGAAGCCGGCGTCGACGAGCAGTGCCTCGTTCTCGCCGGTGACGAGGGTGGCGGTCTTGTTCTTGCTGCCGACCGGGAAGTCGAGGTCGAAGACGGTGAAGGACAGGGTGCTCATGGCGGACTCCTCGGGAGGCAGTGGTTCGGTCAGGAGGTGCGAGCGGTGGTCAGCGCCCGGTCGATCTCGTCGACGGTCGCCCGGCCCCGGGCAAGCACGGTGACGGCCTCACCGTCGATGGCGAGCAGAGTCGGGAACGCGACGACGCCCAGCTGGGCGGCGCGGCGGAAGTCCGTTTCGGCGCTCTCGCGCGCCGCGGGCGCCTCGAAGGCGGCGACGACGGCGTCGGCGGACAACCCGGCCGCCTCGGCGAGGTCGCGGTAGGTGTCGGCGTCGGACAGGCTGCGGCCGTCGACGTAGAAGGCGCGTTGCAGGGCCGTGGCCAGTTCGACGACCCGGTCGGGGGCGACCGCGCGGAGCGCAGCCACCCCTCGGGCGGCGGCCGCGGAGTCCATGACGAACGTGCCGTCGGCGATCAACCGCTCGTACCCGTCGCCGAACTCGGCTCCGGTCAGCTCGCTGATCTGGGCGTTGGCGCCCTGGACGTAGCCGAACGTGGAGATCGGTGCCCGGCGCGGGCCGGTGAACAGGCCGCCGGACACCACCTCGACGGGAGATCGGGGTGGCGGGCGGTGATCTCCTGCAGCGTCGCGGAGAAGCCGTGCGACCAGCCGCAGTAGGCATCGAAGACGTAGACGAGCTTCATCGAGGACCTCGACCGTGTGGGACGCCCGCCGGTCGCGGGCGATTCACCTGACGTAACAGTAACTGACGCGTCAGCTATTTCGGCCAGTGGTGCGCCACACACCAACAGAGGCCGTCAAGGCAGGCGGGGCAGCAGATCCTGCGCCGCACGGCTCAGGATCCGCAGGTCCTCGGCGAACTGCTCGCGGTGCTGCACCGGCAGCGGTTCCAGGAAGTAGCGGCGGATGTTCTCCACGTGGATCCGGGAGGCGGCGACCACGGTGCGCTCGCCCTGCGGCGTGAGGCGGACCAGCCGGCCGCGCCGGTCGTCCGGGTCCTCGACGCGCCGGACGAGGTCGGCCGCCTCCATGCGGTCGACCAGCCGGGTGGCACCGCCGGTGGTCAGCACCTGCGCACGGGCGATGGCCCGCATCGACAGTCCCGGCTCGCCGGCCCGTCCCAGGATGAGCAGCACCTCGAAGACGAGGTGGCTGATGCCGCACTGCTCCTCGAGCGCGCGCCCGAGGATGTACTCCAGCCGATTCGCCGCGCCCTGGAGCCGGCCGAAGGCCAGCACCAGCTCGTTGTCGGCGGCGTCCTTCGCCGTCGCGATCTCCGCCGACTCCTCCACGGCCTGCACCCCTCCCGCCCCCGATGACTGCCCTGATCATGCCGGTCCCTAGGCCGCCGGCGGCGTGATCAGCTCCACCGAGTTGGCGGCGAGGGCGTCCCGCAGGTCGGGCGGCGGCACGGTGTCGGTGATCAGGTAGTCGGCGGCGCCCAGCTCGGACACCTGGGCGAACAGTTGGCGACCGAACTTGGACGAGTCGGCGAGTATCGCCACGCGGGCCGCGCGCGAGATCATCTCCTGCATCATCGCCGCTTCGCCGAGGTGGCTGGTCGTGTAGCCGCCGTCCGCGGAGACGGCACCGACACCGATCAGCGCCAGGTCGCAGCTGATGTCCAGCTCGGCGCCGCCGGCAGCCCGGAAGCTGACCGGGCCGATGGTGGTGAGCGTCAGCGTGCGCACCGCGCCGCCGAAGATGTAGACGTCCCGGATCGCCGTGGGCGGCAGCGCGCCGGGCACCAGCAGGTTGTTCGTCGCGACCGTGAGGTCGCGGTGCTGCCGCAGGCTGCGGGCCAGCGCGAGCGTGGTGGTCCCGCCGTTGATCATGATCGTCGAGCCGTCCTGGATCAGCGTCGCGGCCAGCGCCGCGATCTGTTCCTTCTCCTCCGCCAGGAGGAGCAGGCGCTGGTCGACGGCACTGTCGGTGCGGAACGCCGTCGACAGGCTGACGGCGCCACCGTAGGTGCGCACGAGGACGCCGTCGGCGCTGAGCTGATCGAGATCGCGGCGCACGGTGTCGATGGAGACACCGAAGCGTTCGGCCAGCTCGCCGACGGTGACCTGGCCGGCGTCGGCGACGTGCGCCGCGAGCTGGGCCTTGCGGCCCGCGGGCAGCCTGCGCTGCGAGTCGGACTTCTTGGCGCTCACTGGTTTCCCCCTCCGTGGGCTGCGGCAGTATGCCACAACCATGCACCAAACGAGCATTACGCCGCATAGAGCCGCAAACCGGCTGCCACTGGCCGCTGACCTGCGCTATCGCCCACCGACGGCGCCCACCTGGCGATCCTCGTGCCAGCGCTGGAGCGCCGCGCACCGCGTCACCTTGCCGTACTGATGCGGTTTTTTGCGGTTCTTCCCTTGTTTTCGCCGTTGGCCCGCTGTTAGCGTGACGCCGCTGCAGCAGAGAACAGAGCCGATCTCTCTCCATCGAAGGAGCCAGCCATGGCCACGCGCGCAACCCGGTTGAAGCGACTGATAGCGGCGACGACGGTGGCCGCGACACTCGCGTTCACGGCCGCGTGCGGGTCGGGCGGCTCCAGTGACGCCGCCGCGGGCGGCCCCGTGACGCTCGAGTTCGCCCAGTGGTGGGGCGCCGAGCTGCCGGCCGGCGAGTTCGACAAGATCATCTCCGACTTCACGGCGCAGCACCCGAACATCACGGTCAAGCTGCTGAGCGCGCCGTACGCGTCCACGAAGCAGCAGCTGGTCACCGGTGCGGCGTCCCAGACGCTGCCCGACGTGGTCGGCCTGGACGGCGCCTGGGTCAGCGACTTCGCCAAGCAGGGCGCGATCACCGACCTGTCCGCGCTGATGACCGACGCGAAGTACGACACGAGTCAGCTCGCCAGCCAGGTGCAGGTCAAGGACAAGACCTACATGATCCCGGTGGTCAACTTCGTCTACCCGCTCTTCGTCAACAAGGACCTGCTCGCCAAGGTCGGCATCACGGACGTGCCCACCACACGCAGCCAGTTCATGGACGCGGCCAAGAAGATCAGCGCGGCCGGCGGCGACGTCAAGGGCTGGGCGCTCCCGCTCGACACCGCCGTCCCCAACGGCGTCCAGAACGACGTCATGTCCTGGCTGTGGGCATCCGGCGGCAGCATGCTCAAGGACGGCAAACCGGACCTGACCAGCGCTCCGGTCAAGAGCGCGGTCGAGTACGTGAAGAGCCTGAACGACGCGGGCGTCATCGCACCCGGCTCGCTCACGATGAAGGAGCAGGACAAGGTCGAGAAGTTCACCAACGGCCAGGTCGGGATGATGATCGACTCGCTCGCGCACATCAACCTGATCAAGAAGGGCAAGCCGGACCTGAACTTCGAGGTGGCGGCGGTGCCGGCCGAGGACGGCTTCAGCGGCAAGCGCGGCATCCCCTACGCGTCGTGGGGCATCGGCATCTCCGACTCCACCGAGCACAAGGCCGAGGCGTTCACGTTCGTGCAGTACCTGCTCAGCCAGGACGTCAACGCGAAGCTGAGCACGATCGCGAACGGCTTCCCCGGCAACAAGAACGCGAAGCCCGACTTCAGCACCAGCGACCCCCGGTTCAAGGCCGCCTTCGACATCTACCAGCAGGGCTACCCGGCCAACGAGTTCGTCGGCCTGCCCAAGTCCGAGGACCTCATGCGCAGCTTCGACGAGCAGCTCCAGCTCGCGCTGACCGGCGGGGCCACTGTCGACGACGCGCTGGCGAAGTCGCAGGCCTCCTGGTCCGCGGTGATCGAGTAGTCCGATCGGGAGATGACCATGACATCCGCGAACGTCGATCCCGCGGCTGCACCGATGACCGTGGCGCCGGCCGGAGAGTCCGCTCCCGGCCGGCGCCGCCCCGGACTGGCCCGGCGCCTGATCCCGTACGGCTACCTGTCCCCCACGATGCTGCTGATCACGGTCCTGATGGTGGTCCCCATCGTCATGGTGATCGGCTACTCGTTCCGGGACAACGTGATCGTCAAGAAGAACTCGGTGTTCGCCGGGTTCGCCAACTACGCCACGGTGCTCACCGACGCCGACTTCCTGGCCGCGATCAGGAACACCGCCGTCTTCATCTCGGTCAGCACCGTGGCCCACCTGCTGCTCGGCCTGGCCTTCGCGATGATGCTCAACACGCAGCTGCTGAGCGGGGTCACGAAGGCGATCTTCCGCATCGTCTACATCCTTCCGTGGCTGTTCACGATCGCGGTGATCGCCGTGATCTGGCGGCTGCTGCTCGATCCCGCCGGCGTCGTCAACTACGTGCTGAACACGCTGGGTCTTCTCCAACAGGGCGTGGCCTGGCTCGGCGATCCGGGCACGGCGCTGTGGGCGGTCACGTTCGCCAACATCTGGTCCGGCTACCCGTTCTTCATGATCAGCCTGCTCGCCGCGCTGCAGGGCATCTCCGCCGATCTGTACGAGGCGGCGGCCATGGACGGGACGAACTGGTTCCAGCGGTTCCGCCACGTGACCCTGCCGCAGCTGCGGCCGGTGATCATCAGCATGGCGGTGCTCGACCTGATCTGGACCTCCCAGCAGTTCGCGCTGATCTGGATGATGACCGGCGGAGGGCCGTTGAACGCCACCGAGATGCTCAGCACCTACACCTACAAGCAGGCCTTCAGCGAGTACGAGTTCGCGACCGCATCCGCCGCGGCCGTGATCGTCCTGCTCCTCACGACCGCACTGGCCTTCTTCTACGTTCGCCAGCAGAAGGAGCAGTGACCGGGATGGCGACGACAACCATCGGGTCCCGGCGCACCCTCGCGAAGGCCGGCGTCATCGTCGGGCTGCTGATCGGCGCACTGTTCGCCGGGCTCCCGGTGCTGTGGATGCTCTCCACCTCGTTCAAGAGCAACGGGGAGGTGTTCCAGAACCCGCCGAACCTGATCACGGACGCCTTCTCGCTCGACGCCTACCGCGAGATCCTGACCAACGGCGCCCAGCTGCGCTTCTTCCTCAACAGCTACATCGTCGCCTTCGCGGTGACGATCCTGACGCTGCTGGTCGCGCTGCTGGCCGGGTATGCATTCAGCCGCTTCAAGTTCCCGTTCCAGCGCACCATCAACGCGGTGATCGTCAGCGTGCAGGTGGTGCCGCCGATCACGCTCGTGATCCCGTACTTCGGGCTCGTCGTGGCGCTCGGCCTCTACAACACCTATCTCGGCCTGATCCTCACGCACATGGTGTTCACCCTCCCGTACGCGATCATCATGATCACCGCGTACCTGAACACCCTGCCGCGCGAGCTGGACGAGTCGGTCAAGATCGACGGCGGCACCAGCTGGACGGCGCTGTGGCGGATCCTGGTGCCGATCTCGGTTCCCGGCCTGATCGCCGTCGGGGTCTACACGTTCATGATCTCGTGGAACGAGTACCTCTTCGCGCTCACGCTGACCCGCACCGATGACATGCGCACGGTGCCCATCGGCATCCAGCTGCTCATGGGTCAGCACTCGTACGAGTGGAACCAGATGATGGCGATGAGCATCCTCGGGTCCATTCCCGTACTCCTCCTCTTCCTCCTCTTCCAGAAACGGTTCATCGGCGGACTCACCGCCGGCGCCGTCAAGGCCTGACACACTTCTGCGCACCAAGGAGAGATCACCGCAATGCTCACGACCGGTAAGGCGATCCTGGACGTCGCCAATGAGCACAGCTTCGCCGTGCCTGCCTTCAACATCAGCGACTGGGCGATGTTCCAGGGGATCGTCGAGATCAGCGAGGAGACCGACGCCCCGCTCCTCGTCGGCATCCATCCCGACGAGGTGCGGCACATCGGCCGCGAGATGATCACCGGCATCATCGAGCGCGCACATCGCGCGACCATCCCGATCGCGATCCACTGGGACCACGGCGCCACCTACGAGCAGATCCTGGAGGCGTTCCAGTTCGGTTTCACCTCCGTGATGATCGACGGCTCGCTGAAGCCGTTCGACGAGAACGTCGCGATCTCGCGGAAGGTGACCGAGTCCGCGCACGCCCTCGGCGTGTCGGTGGAGGCCGAGCTCGGCACCATCGGTGCGAACGACAGCTACGCGGAGGGCGGCTCCGCCGAGATCATCTACACCGATCCGGACGACGCCGTCACGTTCGTCGAGCAGACGGGGGTGGACAGCCTCGCGGTGGCGATCGGCACGTTCCACGGCTTCTACCCGGCCCACCTGAAGCCGGAGCTCAAGCTCGACCTGCTCAAGGAGATCAAGAGCCGGGTGCACATCCCGCTGGTGCTGCACGGCGGCTCCGGCAACCCCGACGACGAGATCCGCGAGGCCGCGCGCATCGGCATCAACAAGATCAACATCTCGACCGACATCAAGGTCGCGTACCACGACAAGATGCGCGAGGTGCTGGGCGACGACCCGAAGACGCGCGAGCCGAACGCCATCCAGCCCGCGTGCATCGACGCCATGAAGGTGGTCGCCGCGCAGAAGATCGAGCTGTTCGGCGCCGTCGGCAAGGGCGCGCTCTACTGACATGAGTGGTGCGTCCCGCGTCGTACTGGGCCTCGGCGACTGCGTCGACTACGAGTTGACGCTCACCGCCGGTGTGCTGGAGCAGCTGGTCACCGAGTACGGCATCGGGGCGGCGGAGGTGATGTCGCCCGGCCCGGTGACCGCCGAGCGGGATCTCGTGGTGTCGATCCTGCGGTACGTGGCGCGGGGCGGTGGCGGCGAGCACTTCGTCGCGTCCGCCGCGGTGCTCGAGACCTTCGCCGACCGGTTCCCGCACCGGGCGACCCTGGGCGGCACCTCGGTGCGGGCCGGGCTCGTGATGAGCCGGCTGGGCGTGCCGTCCACGTTCCACCTGGTCAGCATCGACGACACCGTGCGCAGGCTGCTCCCGCGGGAGGCCGAGTACATCTCCAGCGCCGTCGCGGACACGTTCCATCCCCACCTGATCGTCCAGTACTACGGGGGCCTGCGGGTCCGCGCCGGCGACCTCGACCTCACCGCGCCGTTCGCCAACCGGCTGATCTACGTGAACGACCCGGCCAACGCCGCCATGCTGCTCGCCGACGAGCTCGGCGCCCGGCTGCGCGCGGCGGAGGTCTTCCTGATCTCGGGCTTCAACGCCATGCGCGACAAGGACGAGCTCGACGCACGGCTCGGGTCGCTGCGCTCCCACATGCGGCACCTGCCGCCGGGCGCGGTGACCTACTTCGAGGACGCGGCGTACCACGAGCCGGCCTTCAGCCGCCGCGTCCGGGAGGCGCTGCTCGACGTGATCCACGTTTACGGGCTGAACGAGGACGAGCTGCAGTCCTACCTCGGGCACCCGATCGACCTGCTCTCCGCGCGTGAGGTCGCGGACGCGCTCACGGCGGTGCACGCGCTCATCCCGGTGCCGACGCTGGTGCTGCACACCAAGTACTGGGCGGCCGCGCACGGCGCACGCGCTGCGGAGTACGCCGACGCCCTCGACACCGGCACCGTGCTGGCCGCCACGCGCTACGCCTACGGGGACGACTTCACCGACGACGACGTCGATCACCTGCGCCGTCAACCCCGCCGGCCCGAGTCCGTCGCCTTCGCGGCAGCACTGGACCGGCAGCTGGGCGATCACGTCCGCTGCGCAGCCGCCTTCGCGCTCGACGTCGCGCACCCCACTACCGTCGGGCTCGGCGACACGTTCGTCGGCGGCTTCCTCGCCGCGCTCGTGCGGAAGGAGGGCGGATGACCGTCGAGGTACTGGGCGCCAACCAGCCCGAGACGTTCTACCGCGGCGCCGGCCGGATCGCCGAGTTCCGCACCGCGCCGGCACTCCCCGACCGTCCCGAGGACTGGGTGGGCTCGGTGACCAGCAGGTTCGACCTCGCCCCTGCGGGGCTGTCCAGCCTGGCCGACGGTCGCGTGCTGGCCGAGGCGATCGCCGCCGACCCGCGCTGGTGGCTCGGTACGGAGGGCACCGACACCGGAGTGCTGGTGAAGCTGCTCGACGCCGGGCAGCGGCTGCCGTTGCACGTGCACCCCGACCGCCGCTTCGCGAACACGCACCTGGCCTCGCCGTACGGCAAGGCCGAGGCCTGGGTGATCGTCTCCGCGCAGCCCGACGCGTACGTCCACCTCGGGTTCGCCCGCGACGTGGCGACCGAGGAGCTGGCGGGCTGGGTGGCCGGGCAGCAGGTCGAGCGGATGCTCGCGGCGACCAACAGGATCCCGGTCGCGACCGGCGACGCGATCCTCTGCCCCGCCGGGCTGCCGCACGCGATCGGCGACGGCATCCTGCTGGTGGAGGTCCAGGAGCCGACCGACTTCTCCGTGCTGCTCGAGTACGCGGGCTTCGACCTGGCCGACGGCCACCTGGGCCTCGGCTACGACCTGGCCCTGCAGTGCGTCGACCGCGGCGCCTGGACCCCGGACCGCGTCGACGGGCTGCGGGGCACGGCGGCACGGCTGCTGCCGGAGGCCGCCGACGAGTTCTTCAGCGCCCGCCGACTCCGCGGCGGCGACCGTCTGGAGCAGGGCTTCAGCGTGCTGGTCGTGGTGGCCGGCGAGGGCTGGCTGACCGGCGAGCACGACGACCTGCCGCTGCGCCGGGGCGACACGATGCTGGTCCCCCACGCCGCCGGCCCGCTCCGCGTCGACGGCCGGGTCGAGGTGATCCGGCTGGCCGCATCGGGCCGCTGAATCCGCGCCCGATCTCCACGGTCGTGACCGGATTGCGCCGGCTCGGGACGGGGTACGTGCGCGAGCATGAAGGCCGATCCTGTCGACGAGTCCTGGTACACCGAACAGCTGTCGTCGCGGCGCGCGGTGCTGGTCATCCACGGCGCGATCCGTGACCTCGACGCGGTCACGGAGACCAATGCCGCCGACTCCCTCGACGTCGCGCCGGCGATGCCGCGACAGCGAGGCGATCGGGCGCGTCGCGGCACCCCGCCGACGATCCAGCAGCCACCTCCGGTGCGCTCCACGACACCGTGCCCGACCTCGGCAGCGTGACGAGCGGGTTCCGCGGAGCACGGAAGGAACGGGTGCGGCGCGGGATCACCGTCTCGGTCCTCGCGGCTGCCGCTGCCGGCACGGCCGTCCGGCGGGCCGCGGGATGACCTCCGTCGAGCGGATCATCGGAGCCGACCCGGCACAGGTCTTCGCGGCGCTCGCCGATGGCTGGAACTACCCCCTGTGGGTCGTCGGCGCCTCCCACATGCGCGATGTCGATCCCGGCTGGCCCACGGTCGGCTCCCGGCTGCACCACAGCGTCGGTGTCTGGCCGATCCTGCTCGAGGACGACACCGAGGTGCTGGAGGTGGAACCCGGTCGTCGGCTGGTGCTGTCGGCACGGGCCTGGCCGTCGGGCACCGCGCGCGTCGAGATCGAGCTGGCCCCGCATCCCGAGGGCACCACGGTCCGCATGACGGAGACCGCCGAGTCGGGCCCGGCGACGCTGATCCCGAAACCGGTGCAGGCCGCACTGCTGACGCCCCGCAACCGCGAATCGCTGGCGCGGCTCGACGCCATCGCCCGCAACCGGGTTGCGTGAGGTGGCCGCCAGCGAGGTCGACGCCGTCGTCATCGGCGGAGGGCACCACGGGCTGGTGGCCGCGGCGCTGCTGGCCGATGCCGGATGGGACGTCGTCCTGCTCGAGGCGCAGGACGAGGTGGGCGGCGCGGTGCGCTCGACCGAGCTGCACCCGGGCTTCATCGCCGACCGGTTCAGCGCCTTCTACCCGCTCGCGGCAGTGTCGCCGGTGCTGCGCGCGCTCGAGCTGGAGAACCACGGGCTGCGCTGGGCGCACGCCCCGGCCGTGCTCGCGCACCCGCCGCGGCCCCACAGCGTCGACGCCGCCGTCCTGTACCGCGACGTGGAGCGGACCGCCGTCGGGCTCGACGCCCACCACCCCGGGGACGGGGAGGCCTGGCTGGCGCTGTGCCGGCAGTGGCAGAGGATCGAGGAACCGCTGCTGCGCACCCTGTTCACCGCCTTCCCGCCGGTGAAGGGCCCGGTGCAGCTCCTCCGCAGGATCGGCACCGCCGAGGCGCTCCGGCTGCTGCGGTTCATGCTGCTGCCCGCGACCCGCATGGGCGAGGAACTGTTCGGCGGCGAGGCCGCCCGCCTGCTGCTGGCCGGCAACACCGCGCACGCCGACGCACCGTCGGACGCCCCCGTCAGCGGCGCGTTCGGCTGGCTGCTCGCCATGCTCGGCCAGCACCACGGCTTCCCGGCACCGGTCGGTGGCGCCGGGCAGCTCGCCGCAGCACTGACCCGGCGCGCCGAAGCCGCCGGCGCGGTGATCCGCACCGGTACCCCGGTCAGCAGCATCGTCGTGCGCGGCGGGCGCGCGGTCGCCGTCGACACGCAGAGCGGAGAGCGCATCCGCGCCCGCCGAGCCGTCGTCGCCGACGTGTCCGCCCCGGCGCTCTACACCCAGCTCCTGCCCGCCGACGCCGTCCCCACCCGGATCCGCGACGACCTCGACCGGTTCACCTGGGACACCCCCGTGGTCAAGCTCGACTGGGCGCTGGCGGAGCCGATCCCGTGGCGCGCCGAGAGCGTGCGCGGCGCCGGCACCGTCCACGTCGGGGCCGACGCGGCCGGGCTGGTCCACTGGTCGGCCGATCTGGAGACGGGCAGGCTGCCCGAATCGCCGTTCCTCCTGGTCGGCCAGATGACGACCACCGACCCGTCCCGCTCGCCGGCGGGCACCGAGTCGGCGTGGGCCTACACGCATCTGCCGCGCGGCGTCGACGACGACGCGACGGCCGAGAAGCTGGCCGAGCGGGCCGAGGCCGTGATCGAGGCGCACGCTCCAGGGTTCCGCGACCTCGCCGTGCACCGGATCGTGCAACGCCCCGGTGACCTCCACGACGCCGACGCGAACCTCGTGCACGGCGCCGTCAACGGGGGCACCGCGCAGCTGTTCCAGCAGCTGATCTTCCGGCCCGTGCCGGGGCTGGGCCGCCCGGAGACCCCGATCGAGAACCTCTACCTCGGCAGCGCCGCCGCTCATCCCGGCGGCGGCGTGCACGGGATCTGCGGGTTGCTGGCGGCGCGGGCCGCGCTCGGCGAGCACAACCGCACCGGTTGGCTGCGCCGGCGCGTCACGAGCGGGGCGCTGGCGCTCGTGCACTCCGACCCCGCCTGATCACCTGCTGCCGGCCGAGGAGCGCCCTGAACAACTGGGACCTACTGCGCGACGCCCAGGCGGCGCCCTCGCGGCGTTGCGCGAATACGTCGATACAACAGCGGTATCGCCGCATCCGCGCGCCTTGCGAGGACACCACCTGGACGCCGCTCGCTACGGCCCCAGTTGTTCAGGACCCTCCGCGGTCGTGGCGAACTGGCGGCGGTACGCGGTGGGGGTGATGCCGACGGCCTGCGCGAAGTGGTGGCGCAGCAGCGGCGCGGCGCCGAAGCCGGTGACCCGGGCGATCTCCTCGATCGACGACCTGGTCTCCTCCAGCAGTTCCTGCGCGCGGGTGACCCGCTGCCGGGTGAGCCACTCGTGCGGGGCGCTGCCGAACTCCTCGACGAAGCGGCGGGTCAGCGTGCGCGCCGAGACACCGGCCGCCGCGGCCATGTCGGTGACGCGCAGCGGCCGGTGCAGGTTCTCGGTGATCCAGTCCAGGGTGGGCTGCAGCGTGCGATCCGCCTGGCTCGATGTCGGCCGCTCGATGAACTGCTTCTGGCCGCCCTGGCGGTGCGGCGCGACGACCATGCGCCGCGCGATCCGGTTGGCCACCGCGGTGCCGTGCTCGATGCGGACCAGATGCAGGCACGCGTCGATGCCCGCGGCCGTGCCGGCGCTGGAGACGATCCTGCCGTCCTGGGCGTAGAGGATCGAGGGCTCGACCCGCACCAGCGGGTAGCGGCCGGCGAGGTCGCGGGCGTAGCGCCAGTGGGTGGCCACGGTGCACCCGTCCAGCACACCGGCCGCGGCCAGCGCGTACGCGCCGGAGCAGACCGACAGCACGTACGCGCCGCGCTCGACGGCATCGGTGATGGTCGAGAGGACGGCGTCCGACGGCGGCTCGGTCATCGACGACGACGGCACCGCGACGAGATCGGCGTCGGCCGCCGCGGCGAGCGGGCACGTCGCGGTGACGGCGGTGGCCGGGCCGGCGGCCAACGGCCGGCCCGGCTCCTCCGCGCAGGTGCGGAAGTCGAAGCGGGGCACGCCGTCCTCGACGCGGTCGATGCCGAAGACCTCCATCAGCACGCCGAACTCGAACAGCGCCACCGGCTCCTGCAGCACCACCGCGATCGTCCTGAGCATGACGACAGTATGGCTTAATCTTGTCCATCGTGGTCTTCTGCGCCACTGTTGACCGGAGGCGGCGCCCATCACGCTTAACCCCATGCCCACCGAAGCCCCCGCACCTGCAGTTCTTCTCTCCCCCACGCCCGAGCGGATGACGGCGTGGACGACCCGCGGCGACGGCATCGCCGCGCTCACGACAACGACCGTGCCGGTACCGACCCCTGGCCCCACCGAGGTGCTGGTGCGCATCTCCGCGGTGGCGTTGAACTACCGCGACCTGCTCGTCATCGGCGGAACGGAGGGATGGCGACCGGCCGGCCCGGTCGTCCCGATCTCCGACGGCGTCGGGCACGTCGTGGCCGCCGGCGCCGAGGTGCACCGGTGGCGCCGCGGCGATCGCGTCTCGGCGCCCTTCCTGCCCTTCTGGCAGTCCGGCCGGCTCACCCGCGCCACGTACGTCACACCGACCGGTGGCCCGGTCAACCGCGGGATGCTCGCCGAGTACGTGACCATGGACCAGGACCAGGCGATCCGGGCGCCACGCCACCTCGACGACGCCCACGCCGCCGCCGTGCCCGTCGCCGCGGTCACGGCGTGGCACGCGGTGGCGCGTCGCAGCCGCGTCCAGGCCGGCGAGACCGTGCTCATCCACGGCACCGGCGGCGTCGCCTTGTTCGCGACCCAGATCGCGCTGGCGCTGGGCGCGCGGCCGATCGTCACCTCCAGCAGCGACGAGAAGCTCGCCAGGGTGCGCGCGCTCGGCGCGATCGAGACCGTCAACTACCGGCGGACCCCCGACGTCGCCGCCGAGGTACTCGCGCTGACCGGCGGCGACGGCGTCGACCACGTGATCGAGACCGTCGGCGGGGCCAACCTCGACGTGTCGCTGGCCTCCGTCCGCATCGGCGGGACGATCAGCATGATCGGTCTCATCGCCGGCCTCGCCGCGAGCGTCAACATCTACGAGTTCGTCACCAAGAACGTCACCGTGCACGGGATCGAGACCGGGTCCCTGGAGATGCACGACGAGGTGGCCGCCTTCATCGACGAGCACCGGCTGCTCCCGCTGCTCGACTCGGTCCATCCCGTCGAGCACGTGCAGGAGGCGTTGCGCCACCTCGAATCCGGTGCCCACCTCGGCAAGATCGTGGTCACGGTGGCCCCCACCACCTGACCGGGTGGACCGCGGCACCGGCCCGTCGCCACGTCGCGGGCCGGCCGTCGCGGTCATACAGTTCGGGGCATGGACCACTCGGGCACGGGTCTTCCTGGCGCCGACGGATCATCACCGCCGCCGCCCGAGCGTCGACGCGCCGCCGACGAACGCGACCGCACCGCTGATGAGCGCGACCGCCTCGCGGACGAACGAGATCGCAGCGCCGACGATCGGGAGGCGCGCGCCGACGAACGAGAAGGCCGGCTCGACGCGCGCGAACAGCGGGTGAACCAGCGAGCCGCGGGGCTGCAACTCGACATCGGCGATCGCCTCGACGACAGCCTCGCCGCCCTCGACCGATCTCGGCAGGCCCTGCACCGGTCGCGCCTGCGCCTGGACCGGACCGAGGCGGCCTTCAGAGCCGACGACGAGCTCCCCCACCGCGAGCAGGCAGAGATCGACCGCGAGACCGCCGACAGCGAACAGCGACGACGTCCCGAGTAGTGACGCTCGGCCTTATTTTCAGCCGATCCGACCGATCCGGTTTGCCCGGCGGCGGCCAGGGAAAGCACAGCGCTCCGAACCACCAGGAGGAGTCGCCGTGTTCCTGCACAAGCAAGAACTGCAGTTCAAAGCCGTCCCCGACAAGCCCGACGCCGTCTACGCCCGCAAGCTGCAGGAGGTGCTGGGCGGCCAGTACGGCGAGATCACCGTCGCCATGCAGTACATGTTCCAGGGCTGGAACATGCACCTCCCCGGCAAGTACCGCGACCTCGTCTTCGGCATCGCGAGCGAGGAGATCGGGCACGTCGAGATGCTGGCGACGATGATCGCCCAGTTGCTGGAGAAGTCCCCGCTGGGCATCACGTCCGATGCGGTGCAGGACGATCCCACGGTCGCCGCGATCATCGGTGGAACCGACGTCCAACACGCCATCGTCGCCGGCGCCGGCGCCCGCCCCGTCGACAGCAACGGCAACCCGTGGCAGGGCAGCTTCATCACCGCCAGCGGCAACCTGCTCGCCGACTTCCAGGCCAACGCGAACGCGGAGATGCAGGGGCGCCTGCAGGTCGCCCGGCTCTACCACATGACCGACGACCACGGCGTCCGTGACCTGCTGTCGTTCCTGCTCGCCCGCGACACCATGCACCAGAACATGTGGATCGCCGCGGCGGCCGAACTGCAGGAAGAGGGCTCCGAGCTGATGCCGGTGCCGTCGAACTTCCCGCAGTCCAAGGAGTTCACCGACGTCTCGTACCAGTACCTCAACTTCAGCGACGGCGCCGCCGCCGCGGAGGGCCGGTGGGCCAAGGGGCCCTCCCCGGACGGCAACGGCGAGTTCACCTACCACGACGGCCCCACGACCAGTGCGCCGATGCCGCCCCCCACCCACCCCGACAGCCGCTTCTACGGCACGACCGAACTCCCGAACACCATGGAGAAGGCCGCGGGGCGCGCCCAGGACGCGCTCAACCGTGAGTGACGACCGGATGATCCCGTCGCTGCCGGAGGACGTCCCGAGCGAGTTCCGCTTCAGCTTCCGCCCCGCCGTGCGGCTGCCGCTCGCACTGCTGGGCATCCGACCAGCCACGAGCCTGATCGTGATCGACGGGGAGACCCTCGACGTCCGGTTCGGCCCGTGGCGGGTACGGACGCCGCTGTCGAACGTCGTCGCCGTCGAGCAGCCCGGACCCCTGTCGCCCTGGCGGGCGCTGGGGGTTCGGCTCTCGCTCGCCGACCGCGGCCTCACCTTCGGCAGCGATCCACTCGGTGGTGTGTGCGTCCGTTTCGCCCGACCCGTGCGGGGTATCGACCCCCTCGGACTGATCCGCCACCCCGGGCTCACCGTCACCGTCGAGGAGCCCGAGCTGCTGGCGGCCCGGCTCCACCCGGCACCACACCCCAGGCCCGTCGACACAGACCGGAGGACCCACCAATGAGCACGCGTGCCACCACCACCGCCCGGACCCCCGTCCAGATCGCGGCCGCCGTCTTCGGCGTCGTGTTCCTGCTCGTCGGCATCCTCGGCTTCATCCCCGGTGTGACGACGAACTACGACCAGCTCGCCGCGGCCGGCCACGGCTCCGGGGCGCTCCTGCTCGGCGTGTTCGCCGTGTCCGTGCTGCACAACATCGTCCACCTCCTGTTCGGAGTGGCCGGGCTGGCGATGGCCCGCACCCCGACCGGGGCGCGGAACTTCCTCATCTGGGGCGGGGTCATCTACCTCGTCCTCTGGCTCTACGGCCTGCTCATCGACCACGGCAGCCAGGCCAACTTCGTCCCCGTCAACACCGCGGACAACTGGCTCCACCTCGGGCTGGCGGTCGCGATGATCGGCCTCGGGGTCGCGCTCACCCGCGGCACCCGTACCCGCTCGGTGTGACGGCATCCACCCACATGCGGCTGCGACGACGAGGACCGTCATGACACAGCTGACGAGCAGTCCAACCAGCACGACCGGCACGGCAGCAGAGGAAGCGAAGGCGGTGGCCGACACGGCGGTGCAGTCCGGCGGGCAGGTCGCCGCCACCGCCGGGGAGCAGGCCGGCCAGGTCGCCGAGGAGGTGCGCCGCCAGGCCGGCGACCTCTACGGCGAGGTGCGCAACCAGGCCGCCCAGCAGGCGCAGGCCGCCAAGAAGCGCGCCACCGAGGGGTTGCGCGCGCTGTCCGGCGAGCTGCACCAGATGTCGAGCGGTGATCGCGGCGGGCCGGTGTCCGACCTCGCCGCCCAGGCCTCCGGCAAGCTCGACGAGCTGGCCGGCTGGCTGGACCGTCACGAACCCGGCGACCTCGTCGAGGAGGTGCGCGACTTCGCCCGCCGCCGGCCGGGGGTCTTCCTCGGCGGCGCGGCCGCGGCCGGGCTGCTGCTGGGCAGGCTCACCCGCGGGGTGATCGACAGCAGCCACTCCGACGGTGCGGCGCCGGCGGACGTGCCGGCCGCACCGGCGTCGCAGGTCCCCACGGAGACCGCACCACCGGTGACCGCCCCCGTGGTGACCGCACCACCGACCGCGCCGCAGATGACCCCGCCACCGGCGCCCGGGCCGGCGGGGGCCGCGCCACCGGTGACGGCGCCACCGGGGAGCGCGCCACCGCCTCCCACCCCACCGTCACCGGGCGTCCCGCCGCCCGCGGTTGGGCAGCCGGCGCCAGGTGGGCCGGCGTACCCGCCACCGCCGCACGCACCCGAACCACAGCCCGGCACCACGACGGTCGGTGAGTACGTCGAACAGCTGGAGCGCGGGAATCCCGGGTGGGACGAGCAGCACGGAGGCACGCGATGACCACGTCCCCCGGCGGGTCGCCACACCTGGCCGCGGGGCACGGCGCAGTTCCCGGGCAGGCGGCCCCCACCGGTGCGCCGGACGTCTCCGATGCATCGGTCGGCGATCTGATCGGCAGCGTGGCACGGGATCTGTCCACGCTGATGCGCCAGGAACTCGCCCTCGCCCGTGCCGAGCTGAAGCAGGAAGCCGGCCGGGCCGGCAAGGCGGCCGGCGCGTTCGGTGGCGCGGGTGTGGCCGGGCACTTCGTGCTGCTCTTCGTGTCGCTCGCGGTGTGGGCGGGCCTCTCGACGGTCATGGCCGCCGGGTGGGCGGCGCTGCTCGTCGCACTCGTCTGGGCGGCCGTCGCCGGCCTGCTGTACACGATGGGCCGGTCCTCGATGCAGCGGTTCGACCCGAAGCCGGAGCGCACCGTCGACACCCTCAGCCACATTCCCGACGCCCTCAGAGGCAAGCGAGGAGGCACGCCGTGACCACGTCCAGCGACCCAGAGACGATCCGTCGCGAGATCGTGCGCACCCAGGCCGGATTGAGCTCGGACGTCGACCGGCTCACCGAGAAGGTCACCCCCGGCCGCATCGTCGAACGGCGCGTCGACCGCGCCCGCGCGACCGCGGGCCGGTGGAAGGAGCGGGTGATGGGAGCCGCGCCGGACCGCAGCCCGGCCGATGCGGCGTCGTCGGCCGCGTCCGGTGTGCGGGATGCAGCCTCTAACGCGGCGGGCACCCTGCAGGACACCGTGCAGGAGGCGCCCAGGGTGCTGCGCCAGCAGACCCAGGGCAACCCGATCGCCGCCGGGCTCATCGCTTTCGGGGCGGGCTGGCTGGTGTCGTCGCTGCTGCCCGCGAGCAAAGCCGAGCGGCGGGTCGCCGAACAGGCCAAGAACCGGGCGGGCGAGCTAGCCCAGCCACTGGCCGAACAGGCGAAGCAGGTCGCAGGTGAGGTGCAGGAGGAGCTGACCCCGCAGGCACGGCAGGCGGCCGAGGCGGTCCGGGACACCGCCGCCGACGCCGCGCGGACCGTCGCCGACGACGGCCGCAGCGCCGCGCACGACGTGCGCAACCACGCGCAGGACGCCGCCGGATCGGTCCGCGACCAGGCCTCCGGCTGAACCGGGGTCCCGGGAGGGCGCACGCCCTCCCGGGACCGTCGGACCTCAGTCGGAGGCGGGCCCGCTCGGTTCGACCTCCTCGGGAGCGCCCGGCCGCGGCGGCACCAGGTCGCCGGGATCCGGGGAGTCCGGGTCGGCGTTCGGCCCGCCCTCGGGCGGGTCGATGACCGGGCGCCCCAGCTCGTCCACGACGTCGTGCTCCTTCTCGTCACCCATCACACTGCCTCCTCCGTCACCGGATCGGTCGGGCGGACGGACGTGCCCGCGCCCTCGTGCAGACCTACCCGCTCGGCCGGGCTCGAACCCTGCGGTGGGAGGGGCGGCCGCTGCGGCGCTGCGGAGCCTGATACCGGCGGCGAGCTTTCCGTTGCGCGCTCTCAGCCCACGCTTTTGAGTCCCCGACATCGCTGTAGTCGAGCGGGGTTACCGGGTTTCGGTGCCCGCTTCGGTTGCAGCGCTGCCGGGGGTTTTCACCGAATCATGTGGTCGACCTGGCGGCCGTACCCGACTTGCCACTGCGGTTGACGGCCTTCGCTTCCGTTTCCTGGGTGGTCGACCGGCTGTGGTGCCGATTTCTCGCAGATGATTGTGAAAGGCACAGAGCCCTCGCCCGTTGTCGAACTCGGTGCGGCCGCCGTGGCGCCGGCGGATGATGTGGTCGTAGTGGCCGATGAGTGCGTCGCAGTAGGGGGCGGTGCACCGCCCGCCGTCGCGCATGTTGATCAGGTTGGCCAGGACGCCCCTGAAGTTGCGTTGGACCGAGTCGCCGCCGATGACGATGCCGTCGCGGATGAGCAGCCGCCGCCAGGTCTTGCGACCCTCACCGGTGGCCAGCAGGTCGACCGGGACCGGGCCATAGCCGGGGATCTCCGCCGGCAGCGGGCTGTCGGGGTCGAGCAGGGCTTCGACCGGGACCATGACGTGGACCGCGATGTCGACGTCCTCGGCCGTGGCCTGACCGGTCAGACGCTCGACCAGGGTGTCCGCCATGATCTGGCCCTGCCCCCGAAACACCGGCTCAGGTTTCACCCACACGTCGTTGACCGCCTTGCGCAGCGCCGCGTAGCACGCCACGGCCTGCTCAACCGGAAGGTGCGCGGTCAGATCGGCCATGCCGGGTTCGCTGGAGCGCCGCACCGTCACCCGCCGCCCGGACTTGGCCCGACGGCAGCGAGCCTCGAACTTCTCCGGCGCCACCTCGGCGGCGATCTTGCGGGCCAGGTCGTGCAGCCGCTGCACGCTGAGGGTTTCGATGCCCTGCCCGGCGAGCCGCTCGTCGACCTGGGCACGTTCGTCGGGGTCGAGGTGGCTACCGGCGTCGGTGATCACGGCGATCTTCTGCTCGTTGAGCATCCCGGCCGCGAACAGCTCCCGTACGAGGGTGTGGCCGGCGTGCAGGTCACGCGCGATGCGGACCCGCTTGCCACCTTGGTGGGCCGAGACCCGGCAGGCGAGCCCGATCTGGTTGGCGACCATCCGCTGCACCTGCTTGGGATCGTGCACACCACGATCGATCTGCTCGGTCGCGATCGCCTTCCCGAGCGCGAGAATGGCGTCGGCCTGCCGCGCCGCGACGGCGTTCTTCTCCTCCTCGAGCTGCGCAACAAGCTCCTCGAGCTGCGCGACAAGGAGGCCCTGGGACATGCCCTGATTCTACCGAAGAAACGGTCGTCGAACAAGAGTTCGAGTCAGGTCCACAGCCAGTTGAGCATGCACGCAAATGGAGCGAAGGCAGTCAAAAAGATTAGCAAGTCGGGTACGGCTGCCAAGCCGACCATAATATGCAGTGAAAACCCCGGGAAACCACACCAGACCGTGGACCAGGACCAGCAACCCCGCTCGCCGTGCCCGAGACGGGACACTCAAAAGCGCACACTCAGGGGCGCAGGCGAAAGCTCGCCGTCCCAGAGCCGGCCTCCATCGGGACTTGACCCAGCACCGGCCGCAGGAGCGGTGAGTGGCCGGCCAGGAACTGCCACAGCTGATCGGCGACGGGCCCATGTGGCTGGTCGCGCCTGCGGCCCGCCGACAGCTCCTCCACCACCCCGGGGAAGTGGCGCCCGGCGATCGAGAGCAACCGGCCGTCGCGCAGCTCCGCCTCGATGAGGAACCGGGGCAGGTGCCCCCACGCCATGCCGTGCAGGATCAGCTCCTTCTTCATGAGGTGGTCCTGCACGGAGCACCGGGGCGCGCCCTCGATCAGGAAGTGGCCCGGCTCGAGCGGGTGTCGCGCCGAGTCCCGGATCACGCACTGGGTGAAGGCCTGCATGCGCTGCGGTGTGATGTCCGTCGGCAGGGGATCGGGCAGGAAGCCGGGTGCCACGACCGGCACCATCGCGACGCGGCCGAGATCGATCCACTCCATCCGCACGTCGCTCTTGGGGACGCGGTGCACGATGAGGTCGGCCTCGTCGGCCAGCAGGCGCTCCCACGGGCCGGTCACGGTCTCGAGCTGCAGGTGCAGCCGTGTCTGTGGGCGCTGCGCGAAGAAGCCGCTCAGCAGCTCCAGCACCGGCGGCAACGGGCACAGGTCGCCGAGCACGACGCGCAGCTCCGCCTCCTCGCCCATGGCCAGCTGCGCGGAGTAGGTCCGCAGCTCCTCGGCCTCGTGCAGCAGGACCCGCACCTTCCGGTGGAATGCCTGCCCAGCCTCGGTGAGCCGCACCCGATAGCCCGAGCGGTCCAGCAGGTCCAGGCCCAGCCCGCGTTCCAGCTTGGCCACCGCAGCGAAGACCGAGGGATGCGAGCGGTGCAGCCGCTCGGCAGCGGCCTGGAAACCGCCCTCGTTCACGACGGCGTCGAAGCACTGCAGCTCGTGCAGCGTGAAGTCGGACATTGTCGAAGGAGCCTACAGAGTGGTTCGGATGTTTGTAATATCAATCCGCTCCACCGTTCGTCAGGCTGAGGGCATGGACTCCACGACCCTCTCCTCCATCACCACCGGCGACGGCGTGCGCGTCGCCTACCGCTTCGACGGGCCGCAGGACAAGCCCGTGCTGCTGCTGTCCAACTCCATCGGCACCGACCTGCACATGTGGGACGGCCAGGTGCCGGCTCTCACCGAGCACTTCCGGCTGCTGCGCTACGACGCGCGCGGCCACGGCGCCTCCGACGTCCCGCACGGCCCGTATTCGCTGGACCGGTTGGGCCGCGACGTGCTGGAACTGCTCGACGCGCTCGGACTGGACCGTGTGCACGTGCTGGGCCTGTCGCTGGGCGGGATCGTCGCGCAGTGGCTGGCGATCCATGCTCCGGCGCGCGTCGACCGGCTCGTGCTCTCCAACACCGCCGCGTACCTCGGCCCGCCGCAGCAGTGGGACCGACCGATCGCCGACCTGCTGGCGGCCCCCGACATGGAGGCGACCGCGGAGACGTTCCTGCACAACTGGTTCCCGGCCCACCTCCTGACCGACGAGGTCGTCGAGGGTTTCCGTCGCACGCTGCTGGCCACCCGGCGCGAGGGCGTGGCCGGCAGTTGGGCAGCCGTGCGCGACTACGACCTGCGCCGCACCGCGTCGCTGATCAGCAGCCCCACCCTGGTCGTCGCGGGCGAGCACGACCCCGTCACCTCCGCGACCCACGGGAAGGAGATCGCCACGACGATCCCCGGCGCGCGGTACGTCGAGCTGCCCGCGATGCACATGTCGAACGTCGAGGTGCCTGTGCCGTTCCTGGGCGCGGTGCTGGGATTCCTCACCGAGGAGAACGCGCCGGCGTAGACCCGTCCGGGCGGGGTATGCGCCGGCATGTCCGTTCCTACGACGACCGCGGTCGGCTCGCTGTGGCTCGCCGACCGCCCCGACGTCCACTACCCGGCGCCCACCACCGACCGGCACTTCGACGTGCTGGTGCTGGGCGGTGGGATCACCGGGCTCACCACCGCCCTGCTGCTGCGCCGCCGCGGCGCGCGGGTGGCCGTCGTCGAGGCCGACCGCATCGGTTCCGGCGCGACCGGCAACAACACCGCGAAGGTCACCGCGCTGCAGGGCACGCTGCTCTCCCAGGTGCGCAGCGCCCGCGGCCCCGCGGTCGCCGCGGCGTACGCCGAGCACAGCCTGCGCGGCGTCGAGCTGGTCGCGGAGATCGTCGGCCGAGCTCGGCGTGGACTGCGCGCTGCAGCGCCGGGCCGCACTCACGGTCGCGGCCACGAAGAGCGAGCTGCGCACCGTGGAACGCGAAGCGGACGCGGCGCGCGAAGCGGGCCTGCCCGTCGAGTGGACCGAACAGACCGATCTGCCCTACCCCGTCGCCGGCGCCGTGCGGCTGGCCGACCAGGTCGAGTTCCATCCCGTGGCCTACGCCTACGGCCTCGCCGCCGCGATCGACGGCGACGGGTCGCGGGTGTTCGAGGGCACCCGCGCCCTGGGCGTGACGGAGGGTTCGCCGGTCCGCGTCGACACCGACCACGGGCCGCTGACCGGCGACCGCGTCGTCGTCGCCACCCATTACCCGGTGTGGGACCGCGGCCTGTACTTCGCGCGCATGGAGACGACCCGGGCGTACTGCGTGGCGGGACGGGTGCGCGGCGAGCCGTCGCGGGACATGGCGATCACCGCGGGCAGCCCGACCTGGTCGACGCGGTCCGCAGGCGATCGCATGATCGTCTGCGGGCAGGACCACCCGGCCGGCGCCCGGGGTGTGGACCCGGGCCGCTACGGCGTGCTCGAGGACTACCTGCGCCGCCACTGGGACGTCGTCGAGGTCACCCATCGCTGGTCGGCGCAGGACGCCATGCCCTACGACCACACGCCGATGATCGGCACGTACACCCCGATCTCGAGCCGGATGTACGTCGCGGCCGGCTACTCGAAGTGGGGCCTGTCGGGCGGCAGCATGGCCGCCGCGCTGCTCGCTCAGCAGCTCGCGGGCGGGGAGCCCACCACCGACGTCTTCTCGCCGCACCGCCTCACCCTGCGCGGGCTGCCCACGCTGGCCCGCCTGCAGGCGAAGGTGGGGGCCGACATCGTCGGCGACCGGCTGCGGCCGGCCGAGGTCGACTCGGTGTCCGACCTCGCGCCCGGCGACGGTGCGATCCTGCGCCGCGGGACCGACCGCACCGGCGTCTACCGCGACGAGTCCGGTGGCCTGCACGCGGTGTCCGTGCGCTGCACCCACCTCGGCTGCCTCGTTCGGTTCAACGGTGCCGAACGCAGCTGGGACTGCCCGTGCCACGGCTCCCGGTTCGACGTCGACGGGGCGGTGCTCGAAGGTCCCGCCGTGGCGCCGCTGGCCCGCAAGGAGCCGCCGCGCTGACTCCGCCCGCGACGAGGGTTGACACGCACGGACACGGGTACGTGGCGACCGTCCGACCAGCAGCGACAGCCGGCCGCCCGACCCCGACGGGTCCGCTGCCGGCCCGCGTCGAGGAGATCGAGGACCGAGATGTCGATGAACTGCCGACGGACCGGAGGCGGACCGTGGTGAGCGTCGCGAGCGTCCGGCCCCTGCCCACCCCGGTCGCCGAGGTGTGGGACTGGCAGCTGCACGCCGCCTGCCGCGGGATGGACGGCGCCGTGTTCTTCCACCCCGACCGGGAACGCGGCGCGGCCAAGGAGGGCCGCGACGAGCGGGCCAAAGCCGTGTGCCGGACGTGCCCGGTCATCGCCAGCTGCCGTCGCTACGCGCTCGAGGTCCAGGAGCCCTACGGCGTGTGGGGCGGGCTGACCGCGGCCGAACGTGCCGCGCTGGCGCGCCGACCCGCGCCTGACGGCGTCCGTGAGGCCGCGAACTACGACGACTGAGCTGGTTCGGCCGCAGCGCGGTTGTCCCGCATCGCATCGGGTACCGACACCAGGTCCACCCATCGACGGAAGGAGTTGTCATGGCCACCGGTGAAACCGGGTTCAGCGACGTCATGTTCGACCTGGTGTCCGTGCAATACCACGCGCTCAAGGCCGGGCACGACTACGGCCAGTACGTCCGGGACGCGCGCAACGCCGGGTACGACGACGTCGCGTCGTTCTTCGAGCAGGTGATGAAGGAGGATTCGGAGCGCGCGGCCCGCTGCCACGAAATGCTGCGTGACCTTCAGGGCAAGGAGGACGCGGGCGGTTCCTGACCGGCCGCGTGCCGAACAGAGGAGCTCACGCACACCCTGATGTGCTCACGCACATGCTCCACCACAATGCCGGTTAGTTTGGCACCCGCGGCGAGGCTGCGCCGCTGAGCCTCGGCTGGGCCCCGGCCGCACTCGCTGCCGCTGGAGTTTGGGTGGATCGGCGCGAAGATATCGCGCCGTACATCGGCGTGGCATCTCCAATAGAAAGTGTCCAGTGATTACTTTGATGGGGTGTCAGAGTCAGCGACCGCGCCCGGACGTAGGTTCACCGATGGTATTAGCATCGGGGTGCTGACTCGCATCTTTGATCGAGATCTTGTCGATGAGGTTGTTTCCAGCTCGGCACGTCCTCCGGAAGGTGTGATTCGACGGAACCGGATCCTGCCGGACCGTGTTGTCGTTTACCTGGTGCTCGCGCTGTGCCTGTTCTGCCAGGAACCGTACGAGGAGGTTCTGCGTCGCCTGGTGAACGGGCTGCGGTTTCTCGGGACCTGGACAGATGCTTGGCAGGTACCGACGAGCAGTGCGGTAACCCAGGCGCGCCAACGCATCGGTGAAGCACCGTTGGCCGAGCTGTTCGATCGGGTCGCCCGGCCGATCGCCCGGCCAGGCACGGTGGGCGCCTGGTTCCATGGATTACGGCTCATGGCCGTGGACGGTGTCGTGATGGACGCGCCGAAGACGCCAGCGAATTCCGAGGCGTTCGGACACGGCCGCAACAAGGGTCCGTTTCCACAGTTGCGGTTGGTCGGTCTGGGCGAATGCGGTACGCATGCGATCGTCGATGCCGTGTTCGACGGGGCTGCCGACTCCGACGAGCGAGAGCTGCTGTCCCAGTTGTTCCCGTCGCTGGAGCGCGGCATGCTGCTGCTGGCCGACCGGGGGTTCTACAGCTACGACCTGTGGACTGCGGCCGCGGCGACCGGTGCCCACTTGCTGTGGCGGATCAAGAACGATCTGAAGCTTCCCGTCCTGGCCACGCATACGGACGGGTCATATTTGTCGGAACTTGTTCCGCGTCACCTCAAAGGCGGCGGAGGGCGTCGGAAGCCCATCCCCGATGAGGTGCGCATCCCGGTGCGGGTCGCTGAGTACACGATACCCAACCGAAGTGGCGATGCCGAACGAATCCGGGTGATGACCACCATCCTCGACCCGACATTTGCGACGGCCGTTGAACTCGCTGCGCTCTATCAGGAACGTTGGGAGTTCGAGCTCACCCTCGACGAGATCGAGGTTCATCAGATGGCGCCCACTCGGCTGCTTCGGTCGCGTACACCCGAACTCGTCCGCCAAGAGATCTGGGCGCTGTTGCTCGTCCACTTCGCGGCCCGAAGTTTCATGCGCGAAGCCGCAGACGACGCCGAAGAAGACCCTGACCGCATTTCGTTCATGCGGACAATCCGAGTGCTACGCCGCCAGGTCGATAACCAGGCGGGTTTTTCCCCCTGACCGACTGCGCATCGGGATCGCCGAAACCACCGCCGAGATACTTGACCGTCGCCTCGGTCAACGCCGCCACCGAAGCTACCCGCGCGTCGTCACTCGACTCCGAACCACCAAGATGCCCAAAAAGCGCAAGCATCATCGCCAGACCCGCTATCCCGACCCACCCAGAGTCAAGATCATCTCCCGTGCCGCTGCCCTAAACTAACCGGCATTGTGCTCCACCATGTGCGTGAGCACACGAAGGTGTGCGTGAGCGCTACAGGACGGTGATGTCCTCGATCAGCCACGAGCCGTTGCTCTGCACCACCGTGACCGACAGCTGGCTCGCGCCGGAGGTGTGCGCGCCGTCCCCGGTCTGCACGATCTGCTGGTCGACGAAGACCAGCACCACGGCGCGGCCGCCGCGCAGCTCCGTCACCCCGATCGACCGCACCGCCGTGGTGAGCACTAGCCGTCGCGCCTGCGCCTGCCGCTTGACCTGCGAGTACAGGTCCTCGTACTGCTGGACCGCGCGGCCGACGAGGACCTCCTGCGCGGCCTCCCGGGTGCGGTCGGTGTTGCTGTAGTCGTAGCTGAACGCCGACTCGACGGCCCGGCGCACCGTGGTGGTGACGGATTGGGTCGTCGTGCCGTCGGCGAGTGCCGCGTTGGCCGCGGCGCCACCGGTCCGGGTCTCCCGGGCCTCGACGGTCGACCAGACGGCCACTGCTGCGGCCACTATCGTCAATGCGACGAGAACTGCGGCCGGCACCCGCCAGCGGGCGGCCGGCTCTTCGGGGGCGGCGGTCAACGGTGGCGGCTCGGTCGCCGCGGCCTCGCCGGCCTCGACGGCTGGGACCTCCTCCTTCCGCGTCCGCAGGGCCACGCCCGCCACCCGCGGCTTGCGCGTGCTCATCGATGTAGCGGGCCGGCGGGCCCTGCGCAGACCGGTCATGTCGACAACCCCACGACCTCGACCTCGCTCAGCTTCCAGCCCTCGGGGGTCCGCGCGAGCGCCGCGGCGAGCCGGCTGCGCTTCGTCGCGACCTGCCCGTCGGCCGTCGTCACGCGCACCTCGAGGGCCGCGATGACCCGCCCGGTGCCCGCTGCCGGATCCAGCTCGGTGACCGCCGCCTGCAGCAGTCGGGCCGTCGCGCTGGTGCGGGCCGCCCGCGCGGCCGCGACGTTCTGCTCCCGCTGCCGCTGAAGTTGCTCGAGCAGGGGGCCGGTGGCGCTGCCCGCCCAGCGGTCGACCGCGGCGTCGGCGTCGTCGGAGGCGATCGTGTTGAGGTCGACGAGCGCGCGCGATCCCGCGTCCAGCACGAGGTCGCGGGTCTGCGCGACCTGCACCGCGGGGTCGGTGGCGGCCTGCCACCACAGGCCAGCGCCGGCGAGGGCGCCGAGCACCGCGACCAGGGCAAGTGCCGGGAGCAACCGACGCGTCACGGGAGACCCAGCAGCTGCGCGAGGTTCGTGGCGCCGCCGTGGTCCATGAGGCCGACGGTGCCCGGGAGCTGCCCCGCCGCCGGGCCCGGGCCCTCCGCCAGGCGTGGCGGGCGCCCGCGGCTTCCCGCCCGACGGTGCGTTCTGGGAGCCCCGCACGCTGGTCGGGCTGCCCGCGGGTTCGGCGCAGCGCACGTCGCTGTTGGCGGGGATGTCCTCGGTCGCGTCGGCCGGGCGCTGGACGGTGCCCTCGTATCCCCGGCTGCACGACAGCGGATCGAAGAAGTTGAGCACCAGCCCGAGGTGCCCGCGATCGTCGGGCGCCGTGCCCGGGGTGAAGGCGTTGATCACCGGGAAGGCGACGAGCAGCTCCGCGATGGCATCGGTGCGGGTGACGGTGATCTGGGAGACGGTGAGCAGGTTCGCCACGACGACCGAGAGGTCGGACCCCGACGTGCGCAGCAGCTCCTGCACCTCCCCGGCGACCCGCGGCGCCGACGCGATCACCCGGCGAAGATCGGGGTCGGACTCCTTCAGCTGCTCGGCGATGCCGCGCATGCCCCGGCTGAAGGCGAGGACGTCGGCCGACTGGTCCTCCTGCGTCGCGAGCACGGTGCGGGCGTCGCCGAGCAGCCCGGCGGTCTCCGGCAGGTGCTCGGTCGCCGTCGCCGTGAGGGCGCCGGCGCCGTCGAGCAACCGCTGCAGCTCGGGACCGGTGCCGGCGAAGCCGGTGCCGAGCTCGTCGACGACGGTCCGCAACGACTCGACGGGCACGCTCGTGACGAGCCGGTCCATGTTCGTCAGGACGTCCTCGGCGCGGGGCGGCAGGCTGCTGCGGGCGAGCGGGATCGTCGATCCCTCCACCAGGTACGGCGCCGCGTCGGCGTCGGGCCGCAGGTCCACGTACTGCTCGCCGATCGCCGACCGGTTGGCGATCACGGCGCGGGCACCGGCGGGGATGTGCGGTGCCGAGTCGTCGATGTGCAGCTCCACGGCCACGCCGGTGGCCGTGACCCGCAGCTCCTCGACGCGCCCCACGGCCACCCCGCGGTAGGCCACCTCGGAGTTCTCGAAGATCCCGCCGGAATCGGTTAGCTCCACGGTCACCCGGTAGCCGCCCGTGCCGAACAGCCGGTCGAGCCCGGCGTAGTCGGCGCCGACGTACGTCACGCCGACGGCGGCGATCGCGAGGAACAGCGCGATCTGCACCCGCATCTTGCCGGTGATCATCCGGACCCTCCCAGCAGGTCGCCGAGCACGCCGGGCAGCCCATCGGCTGTCGACGGCGCGGAGCCGGTCGAGGGGGCCAGCGGCAGCAACCCCGGCAGCGCACCGACGGCGTCCGGCACCGCCACGAGCGGCTGCGACGACCGGCTGAGGTTGCCCAGCGTGGCGCTCAGGTCCAGCTCGATGCGGACGTCGGTGTTGAAGAAGTCGCCCTTCAGCGACTCGAGCGCGTAGTCGGGGAACGGGTAGGTCAGCACGAACTGCAGCGACCGCGGCAGGTCGCTGCCGGCCTCGGCGAGCTTCTGCAGGATCGGGGCGAGCGCTCGCAGGTCGGCGGCCAGGTCGTCGCGGCTGCGGGCGACGGTGTCGACCGCGACGGCCGAGAGCTGGTCCAGCGCCTGCAGCATGGCGACCAGCTGCGTCCGCTGCTGCTCGATGGCGTCGATCCCGGGCCCGAGCTCGTCGATCGCGGTGGCGATGTTGCTCGTCTGGCCGGCGAGCGCATCGGACAGGCGCGCCAACCCGTCGATGGCCCGCACGATCGTCCCCTTCTGCTCGTCCAGCTGGCCGACGAGCCCGTCGAGGCGGGAGAGCAGGGACCGCAGCTGCGGTTCGTTGCCGTCCATCGCCTCGTTGACCTCGCCGACGATCTCCTGGAGGTGGGCGATTCCGCCGCCGTTGAGCAGCAGCGACAGCGCGCCCAGCACCTCCTCGACCTCCGGGTTGCGGCCGGTGCTGGCCACCGGGATCACCGCCCCGTCGTGGAGCACGCCGTGGGGTGGCTCCCCCGTCGGGTCCGCGAGCTCGACGAACTTCTCGCCGAGCAGGCTGGACTGCCGCAGCTCGGCGCGGGCGTTGGCCGGGATCTCGACGTCGCCGTTGACGACGAGGTCGATCAGCGCGACGGAGCTGTCGGCCGCGAGCGCGATGCTCTCCACCCGACCGATCGCGACGTCGTTGCGCTTGACGCTGGCCTGCGGAACCAGGTCGAGGACGTCACCGAACTCGACGGTGACCCGGTAGGGCCGCGCACCGAGGTCCGCGCCGCCGGGCAGCGGCGCGTCGTAGAGCCCACGGAAACCCCCGGATCCGCAGCCGGCGAGCAGCAGCACGGCGGCGCCGACCGCGGCGATCCGGCGGCGCCGCGTCATCGCGAGCCCCCGGATAGCGCGTCCACCAGCGGCAACGGCAGCGGCGGCGCCTCGCCCTGCTGCGCCGCGCCGAGGAGCTGCTCGACGGACGGGAGCGGCAGCGTGCCGTCGAGCACCGGGGCGAGCTTGCCGCAGGCGGCGGTGACCGAGGCCGGGACCGCCGTCGGCGTGCCGCGTTGGATCAGCGCGCACAGCAGCAGCGTCGGGGACAGCGCGAACTCGGTGAAGTTGCCCCGCACCGCCACCGTGCCGGACGCCGCGTCGTAGGCGTTGATGAAGTTCGTCGCGCCCAGCGGCGCCACGTCGATCACCTCGGCCAGTGCGGCACGCTGGTCGACGAGCGCCTTGGTGATCCCCGTCAGCCGTTCCACGTTGGACGCCACCAGCTCGCGGTTCTCGGCGATGAAGGTATCGACCTCCTCGAGCGCGTCGGCGAGCGAGGTCAGCGATGCGCCCACCTGCTCCCGCTCGTCCGCGAGATCGCCCGACACGGTGGCGAGGCGTTTCTGGAACAGCCTGATCTGCGAGTCGCTCTCCGCGAGGGTGGCGGTGAACCGGTGGAGGTTGTCGATGGTGGCGAACAGGTCGCCACGTGCGTCGGACAGCGTCCCCGCGAGCTGACCGAGCCTGGTCAGCGTCGTGTTGAGCTTCTCCCCGTTGCCGTCCAGGTTGGCCGCTGCCGTGTCGAGGACGTCCGACAGCGCACCGTTCGCGTTCGCGCCGGTGGGACCGAGTGCCTTCGCCAGGTCGTCGATGCTGCCGAGCAGCTCGTCGATCTCGACGGGAACCGCCGTGCGCTCGCGCGGGATCACGGTCCCCGACGGCATCTGCGGGCCCTCGACGTAGGCGGGGGTCAGCTGCACGTACCGGTCGCTGACGAGGCTGGGGGCGACCACCACCGCCGACGCGTCCGGCGGCACCGGCACGCCGGCGTCGACCGTCAGCTCGACGCGGACCGCGCCACCTTCGGGCGCCACGACGTCGACGGTGCCCACCTCGATCCCCAGCACGCGGACCGCGGAGCCGGGGTAGAGCCCGACGGCCCGGTCGAAGAACGTGGTGATGTGGGTGCCGGCGGGCCCGCTCGACACGGCGTACACGACGGCCGCGACCAGCACCCCGAGCACGGCCACGATCGCGATGGCCCGCGTCGGGCCGGTCGGGATCCGGCGTCCGAGCAGCTGCCGGATCACCTGCCACCACCGGTGATCGGGAACTCCGCGGTGTCGGGCGGCGGGCAACCACCGGGGTTGATCTGCAGCGCACCGGCGTTGACGGTCGGGGGCAGCAGCCCGCACAGGTAGCCGTCGAACCAGCGGCCGTTGCCGACGACGTTGTTGAAAGCCCGCACGTAGGGCGCCATGGCCGCGATGGAGCGGGACAGGTTGTCCTGGTTGCGCTGCAGGAGCTCGGTCACGCGGTCGAGCTGCTCCAGCGCGGGCCGCAGCTGTGCCCGGTTGTCGGCGACGAGCCCGCGCAGCTCGTCGGCCAGGTCCTGGGTGCCCTGCAGCAGCGCGCTGATCGCCGCGCGCCGCTTCTGCAGCTCGTCCAGCAGCAGCGCGCCGTCGGAGATCAGCCTGGCCACCTCGCCGTTGCGCTCGGCCAGCACCCCGCTGACGTCGCTCGCGCCGGCGAGCAGGTTCTTCAGCTCCTCGTCGCGGGAGGCGACCGCCTCCGCGAGGCGCGACAGCCCGGTCATGGCCGAGCCCACGTGCTCGGGGGTACCGGAGAAGGTCTGCGAGAGGACGCCGAAGCTGCGCGCGAGCTGATCGGTGTCGATGCCCTCGACGGTGGTGGCGAGCTGGCCCAGCGTGTCCGGGATCTCGAACGGGGTGGTGGTGCGCTCGACCGGGATCGGGACGGCCGGGTCCTGCCTGGCCTGGCCGGCGTTGGTCAGCGCGAGGTACTTGTCCCCGAGCAGCGTGCGGATCTCGATCGACGCGCGGACCGCGTCGCCGACGCGCGTCCCGTCGACCCGGAACCGGACGCGCACGCGGCCCCGGTCCAGCGCGACGGCGGTGACCGCGCCGACGGGCACACCGGCCACCTTGACCTGGTCGCCGGCGACCAGTCCCGCCGACTCGACGAAGTACGCCGAGTAGCTGGTGCCGCCGCC
The DNA here is from genome assembly GCA_963727745.1 of uncultured Actinomycetota bacterium. Lineage (GTDB taxonomy): Bacteria > Actinomycetota > Actinomycetes > Mycobacteriales > Pseudonocardiaceae > Pseudonocardia. The sequence goes on along the minus strand of CAVSHL010000011.1, from coordinate 355,770 downwards.
GATGAGCGGCAGGTCCTCGGCGTAGAAGGCGCCGGCCGACACCAGCACGACGGCAGCGATCGCCACGGCCCCGACCACCGACTGGTTCCGCTGCGCCAGCGGCTTCAGCGAGATCACGGCCCGCACCTCGGGGCCATCGAGGTGGCCGGGAACGGCACGAACGGCACCTCGATGCCCAACGAGTCCACCGACACCGCGCCGTCGATCTTGCACAGGTAGAAGTTGAACCAGCTGCCGTAGCTCACGGTCCTGGTCAGCGCGTTCAGCTTCGGGGCGAGCCCCTTGAGCACGCGGTCGATCTCCGGCGACTCCGCCGCGAGGTTGCCCGAGAGGTCCCCGAGCGCCGCGATGTCCTCGCGCAGCGCCGGTCGCACCTCGCCCAGCAGTCCCGCGGTCGTGTGGGTGAGGTCGCCGAGCGCCTCGATGGCCTGCCCGATCGGCTCGCGCTGCCCGGCCAGCCCGCTGACCAGGCGCTGCAGGGAGACGATGAGGTCCGACAGCTCGGGCGACCGGACCCGCATCGTGGTGATCACCGTGTCGAGGTTCGTGATCACCTTGCCGATCGCGGCGTCCCGGTCGGCGATCGCGGAGGTCAGCGACGCCGTGGAGGACAGCAGGCTCTCGATCGTGCCGCCCTCGCCCTGGAAGACCTGGATGATCTCGAAGGACAGCCGGTTGACGTCCGCCGGGGACAGCGCCCGGAACAGCGGCTGGAAGCCGTTGAACAGCTCGGTGAGGTTGAGCGCCGGGTGCGTGCTCGCCACCGGGATCGTGCCGCCCGGTTCGAGCCTCGGCCCGGTGGCCGCGTCGGCTCCGCCGAGCGCGAGGTACCGCTGCCCGATGATGTTGCGGTACTTGACGGTCGCGGTGACCGTGGCGGGCAGCGCACGCGCGGCCTCCACCTCGATGCCCACCGCGGCGAGCGAGTCGTCGAGCACCTCGAGCGAGGCCACCTGCCCGACCTTCACGCCGCGGATGCGCACGTCGTCGCCCACGTCGAGCCCGGACGCGTCGGTGAAGACGGCGGTGTAGGAGGCGGTCTGCCCGAAGCCCGTGTTGGCGATCGTGGCCGCCAGCACGCCCGTGAGCAGGACCGTGACGACGGCGAAGATCGCCAACCGGATCCCGGGCCCGAGGACGCTCCTCATACGAGCGTCACCTCCGTCCCGCGCAGCAGCGGCCCGACGAGCAGATCCGCCCACGAGGGGACGTCCGCCGGCATGACACCCATCGCGGGCGCCACCAGCAGCGCGATCATCCTGCGCTCCGCCTCGAAGCTCACCGGCCGGCCCGTCCATGCGGCGGGTTCGGCGGACGAGGACGGGGTGACGGGGCCGAGGCCGGGCAGCAGATCCGGATCGGCGCCCGTGGACGGCGGCGCGGGCTTGGTCGAGCCGTCCTCGACCGGGCCGCCCGGCGGGTACTGCGGGAAGACGCCCGGCGGCACGGCCTTGTCGTAGCAGCGGGGCCCGCGGTCGTCGCCGTACTCCGGCGCGTCCACGCCGGGCCGGTACTTCCCGCGCCCGGCCGACACCTCGATGGTGATCTTCTGCAGCTGCGGGTGCTCGCTCCCCTTGCCGAAGACGGTCTCGGCCGTGGGGATGCCTTCCACCAGCTGGCGGAACAGGCAGGGGTACTCGGGGGCGTAGCGGGCGAGGACCTCCAGCGTCGACCGCGAGGTGGCGGCCACGGCGATGAGGTTCTCCCGGTTCACCTCGAGGAAGCCGGTGAGGTCCTCGCTCGCGGAGGTCACGCCGGCGTAGAACTCGCGCAGCTCCGCACCCTGCTCGTCGAACGTGCCGGTCGTGGTGGTCAGGTCGGCGAGCGCGTTCAGCAGGTCGGGCATCGCGCGGGCGTAGGTGTCGGAGACCGGGCCGAGGTGGTCGAGCACGGCGAGGAGATCGGGCGTCGACGGCGCGAACCGCTCCAGGTAGGCGTCCAGCGCGACCAGCGTCTCCCCGAGCTGGCCGCCGCGGCCGGCGAGCGCCTCGGACAGCGCGTTCAGCGTGACGGCCAGCTTGTCGGGCTCCACGGCCTGCAGCAGCGGCAGGAGGTGGTCGAGCACCTGCTCCACCTCGATGGCTGTTCGCGTGCGGTCCTGGCCGATGACGTCGCCGTCGGCGATCGCGGCGGCGGCAGGCACCTCCGGGAGCTGCAGCGCCACGTACCGCTCCCCGAAGAGGGTCTTCGGCAGCAGGCGCGCAGCGACGTTGGCCGGTACGAGCTGGACCCGGTCGGGCCGCAGCGCCAGCTCCAGCGCGGCGCCGCGGGCCGTCGGCTCGACCGCGCGCACCTCGCCCACGACGACGCCCCGGACCTTCACGTCGGCACCCGGCCGCATCTGGCTGCCGATCCGGTCGGTCTCCAGCCGGACGTCCACGGCCGACGTGAACGCCTTCCGGTAGATCCCCACAGCCGTCGCGACGAGCAGCGCCGTGACGATCAGGAACACGATGCCCAGCAGCTGGTACCGGAGCCTCGACCCCTGGTCGTAGCGGATCATCCGGCGATCCGCACCGTCGTCGTCGAACCCCAGATGGCCAGGCTGAACAGGAAGTCGGCCACGGCCACCAGCACGATCGACGTCCGCACGGCGCGACCCACCGCCACCCCGACCCCGGCCGGGCCGCCGCTGGCGGTGTAGCCGTAGTAGCAGTGCGTCAGGATCACCACGACGCTGAACCCGATCACCTTGACGAACGACCACAGCACGTCTTCCGGCGGCAGGAAGAGGTGGAAGTAGTGGTCGTAGGTGCCGGCGGACTGCCCGTAGAACCAGACCGTGGTCTGCCGGGACGCGAGGTAGGCCGCGAGCAGCCCGACGATGTAGAGGGGCACGACGGCGACGAACCCGGCGACCACCCGGGTGGCGACGAGGTAGGGCATGCTGCGGACGCCCATCACCTCGAGCGCGTCGATCTCCTCGGAGATGCGCATCGCGCCGAGCTGCGCGGTGTACCCGCAGCCGACGGTCGCCGACAGCGCGAGCCCGGCGGAGAGGGGGGCCACCTCACGGGTGTTGAAGTAGGCGGAGATGAAGCCGGTGAGCGCCGCGGTGCCGAGCTGGTCGAGCGCGGAGTAGCCCTGCAGGCCGACGATCGCGCCGGTGAAGAAGGTCATGCCGATCATCACGCCGAGCGTGCCGCCGATCACGGCGAGCCCACCGGCGCCGAAGCTCACCTCGGTGAGCAGGCGCAGCGTCTCCCGCGGGTAGCGCCGCACCGCGCGCGGGCCGGCGGCGACAGCGCGGCCGTAGAACGAGAGCTGCCAGCCGAGGTCCGCGAGCGCGGTCCCTTTCCGGTCGGCGGCAGCGACGACCCGCCAGCCGACGGAGCGCCTGCTCACGGGCGAGATCGGGGTCCCGGACATCCGCCGTCACAGCCCCTTCGACGGGACGATCTGCAGGTAGATGCCCGTGATGACGAGGTTGATGAGGAACAGCAGCAGGAAGGTGATCACCACTGCCTGGTTCACCGCGTCCCCGACCCCCTTGGGTCCGCCGGACGGGTTGAGCCCCCGGAAGGCCGCGACGACCCCGGCGACGAAGCCGTACAGCAACGCCTTGAACTCGCTGACGAACAGGTCCGGCAGCTGCGCGAGCGCGTTGAAGCTCGCGAGGTACGCGCCCGGCGTGCCGCCCTGCATCACCACGTTGAAGAAGTAGCCGCCCATCACGCCGACGACGCTGACGAGACCGTTGAGCAGGACGGAGATGAGCATGGCCGCGAGCACGCGCGGCACGATGAGCCGCTGGACCGGCGAGATGCCGAGCACCTCGAGTGCCGCGATCTCCTCCCGGATGGTGCGCGCACCGATGTCGGCGCACATGGCCGAGCCGCCGGCCCCGGCCACCAGCAGGGCGGTGATGAGCGGGCTGGCCTGCTGCACGATGGCCAGCGCGCTGGCCGCCCCGGTGAACGACTGGGCGCCGATCTGCGCGGTCAGCGACCCGAGCTGCAGCGCGATGACGGCACCGAACGGGATGGCCACCAACGCCGTCGGCAGGATGGTCACACTGGCGAAGAACCAGCTCTGCTGGATGAACTCGCGCCCCTGGAAGGGGCGGCGCGGGAGGGCGCGCAGCACCTGCCAGGACAGGGTGGTGAGGAGGCCGACCTGGCGCAGCGCCGCGACTCCGGGGAACGCGGACACGCCGTCGGGCCGGGTCACGGGCACCCGGCGGGGAGCGTCATCGCATGTCCTCCTGGGTGCGGGGAGCGTGGCCGGCGGCATGGCCGCCGACGGTGGGAGCCGAGCTCGGCGCGCGTGCCCTGCCTCGGCGTCGGAGCCGTCGGGGGTCGACCCCGACGCCGGCGCAGGTGTCGCCTGTGAGACGGTGACGGCCCGCGCGACAGTGGCGCTGTAGCGTGGGCCACAGTAGAACTCGTTCTCGAATCTGTCAAAGCTGTCGCCGGCGAACCACCGGCTCGCAGGCCTCATACCTGGGACGCGTCCGCGCCAGAGCCGGCTCGGACGTCGGACCTCTGCGCCCTTCAGCCGTTAGAACGTGTTCTAGGTCAGCCCAGGTTCAGCGCGTGCGTGGCGGTGGCGCCACCGTCCGTCACGAACTCGGCGCCGGTGCAGTACGAGCTCTCAGCACTGGCGAGGAACACGACCAGTGCGGCCGTCTCCTCGGCGCGCCCGACGCGCCGCAGCGCCACCTTGCGCCCGATCCACGCCATGTCCAGCTCGTGCCCGCCGGCGGCGTCCTTGATCATCTCCGTGTCGATCATCCCGGGATGCACCGAGTTGACGCGGATGCCGTGCTCGCCCAGCTCCATGGCCGCGACCTTCGTCATGCCGCGGATGGCGAACTTGCTGGCCGTGTAGGCCACCAGGAACCGCGCGGCGGCCAGCCCCTCCATCGACGACACGTTGATGATCGAGCCGCCGCCGGCCTCGATCATCACCGGCGCCACCGCGCGCATGCCGAGGAACGTGCCGATCTGGTTGACCCGGATCACCCGCTCGTAGTCGTCGAGGGCGGTCGTGACGAGCGGGCCGAGGTGCATCACCCCGGCGTTGTTGACGAGCACGTCCAGACGTCCGAATCGCTCCACCACGTCCGCGACGGCAGCCGGCCACTCCTCCTCGGACCCGACGTCGAGGTGCCGGTAGGCAACCGCGTCCCCCAGCTCGGCGGCCAGCGCCGTGCCGGTCTCGTCGGTGACGTCCGTGGCGAGGACGGCGGCGCCCTCGGCGGCGAACGCCCGCACGGTCGCCGCACCCTGCCCGCGGGCCGCGCCGGTGACGAGCGCGACCTTGCCGCTCAGCCGGCCGCTCACATCAGCTCGTCGGTCAGCGGCATGAGCACGGTCTTGAGCTCCGTGTAGGCCTCGAACGCGGACTGCCCGCCCTCCCGGCCGAGACCGGACTGCTTGAACCCGCCGAACGGCACGTGCGGCTCGACCTGGAAGCCGTTGACGCCGACGATGCCCGCGCGCAGCCGCCGCGCGATGCGGAAGGCCCGGCGCGCGTCGGCGGTGTACACGCCGGCGCCCAACCCGTACTCGGAGTCGTTCGCCAGCCGGACGGCCTCCTCCTCGTCGTCGAACGGGATGACGGCGAGGACCGGGCCGAAGACCTCCTCCCGGGCGATGGCCATGCCGTTGTCGACGTCGGCGAAGATCGTCGGGGAGACGAAGTTGCCGACCCCCAGCTCCCCACCCAGCCGCTCGCCGCCCGTGACCAGCCGGGCACCGTCCTGCACGCCGCGGCCGATGAGGCCGAGCACCCGGTCGAGCTGGCGCTCGGTGATCAGCGCGCTGGAGGTGACGGCGGCGTCGAACGGGTCGCCATAGGTGATCATCCCGGCCAGCAGCTGCGCTGCCGCGACGAACTGGTCGTGGACGTCCCGGTGCACCAGCGCCCTGGTGTGCGCCACGCACGCCTGGCCGGACAGGCCCATGGTGACCATGCCCATCGCGGTCATCCCGGCGAGCCCGACGTCGGGCGCGTCGGGGAACACGAGCACCGGGCTCTTGCCGCCCAGCTCGAGCGATACCCGCTTGAACGTCGCGGCGGAGGCCTCGATGATCCGCCTGCCGACCGCGCGGCTGCCGGTGAAGCTGATCTTGTCCACGAGCGGGTGCGTGATCAGCGCTTCGCCGGTCGGCTCACCCGGCCCCGTGACGACCTGCAGCGCCCCCTCGGGCACGCCCGCCTCGTGCAGCAGCGCCACCATCCGCAGCACGCTGAACGTCGCGTGCTCCGACGGCTTCACCACCACCGTGCACCCCGCGGCCAGCGCCGGCGCCACCTTCTGCGCGAACAGCAGGAACGGCCCGTTCCACGGCAGCACCGCGGCGACCACGCCCACCGGCTCCCGGAAGGTCATCGCGAGGTGGTCGCCGCCCTGGTAGGGCGGCAGCGTCTGGCCGCCCAGCTTGTCCACCCACCCGGCGTGGTGGTCGAACACGTCGGCCGCGGCGTCGACCGAGGTGGCGTAGACCGCGCCGAACGACAGGGGCACCCCGTTGTCCAGCGCCTGCAGGCGGCGCAGCTCGTCGGCGTGCGTCCGCAGGGTCTCGGCGCAGCGGTGCAGCACCCGGATCCGCGCGCCGGCGCGGGTCCGCGGCCATGGCCCGTCGTCGAACGCGCGCCGCGACGCGCGCACGGCCTCGTCGACGTCCACCGCGCCGGCGACGGCGATGCTGCCGACCACCTCGCCGGTCGCCGGATGCCGGTGCTCCCAGGTGGCGCCGTCCCGGGCCGGGCGCCATTCGCCGTCGACGGACAGCAGCCCGTCGCTGAGCCCGATCGACTCCCGGTGGGCGGCGACGGTGAGGGTCATCCTCGGTCCTCTCGGGTAGTGCCGGGTACGAGGCGCAGCACGTCGGCGCCGACGAACATCCGCGTCGGGTCGGCGTCCGCGAAGTGGGCACCGACGGAGTCGTGCAGGTCGGCGAGGGTCCAGCCGTCGCCCTCGGCGTCGAACCGCTGCTCGACGGTCGGGGGCGCGAGCAGCGCGACCATGCCGCCGTGGACCACGAACACCTGCCCGCTGATCGTCTGCGCCGCAGGCCCGGCGAGGTACGCGACCAGCGGCGCGACGTGCTCGGTGGACAGCGGGTCGGGCCCCTCCGGCGGGGCCGTCCCGAAGGTGTCCGCGGTCATCGCGGTGCGGGCTCGGGGGCAGATCGCGTTCGCCGTGACCCCGTACCGCTGCAGCGCCCGCGCCGAGGAGACGGTCAACGCGACGATGCCCGCCTTGGCGGCCGCGTAGTTGGCCTGGCCCGGCGGGCCGAGCAGGAACGCCTCGGACGAGGTGTTCACGATGCGGCCGTACACCGGTGCGCCGGTCTCCTTCGACTGCGCGCGCCAGTGCGCAGCGGCCCCGCGCGAGAGCAGGAAGTGGCCGCGCAGGTGCACCCGCAGGACGAGGTCCCAGTCGTCGTCGGACAGGCCGAACAGCATCCGGTCGCGCACCACGCCCGCGTTGTTGACCACGATGTGCAGCCCGCCGAAGCGGTCGAGCGCCGCGGCGAGCAGCGCGTCGGCCGTCGCGCGCTCGCCGACGTCGCCGAGGACGAGCTCGGCCTTGCCGCCGAGCTGCTCGATCTCCTCGACGACCGCGGCGCCGGCGGCGTCGACATCGTTGACGACCACGTCGGCACCGGCCGCGGCCAGCGCGAGCGCCTCCGCCCGGCCCAGCCCGGCGCCCGCTCCGGTGACGATCGCGACCTTGCCGCGGAGGCTGCACGCCGCAGGTGTGGGATCCACATCAGCTCCCGTCCGCATGCGGCGCAACACTAGAACGCGTTCTCGAACGCGTCAACGGCGCAGTGGCCCACCCCCGCTATACTGAATAGAACGCGTTCCAGTTCCGCTCTGGAGGTTCGATGCACGTCGCGTACACGCCGGCGCAGGAGGCCTTGCGCGCGGAACTGCGCTCCTACTTCGCGACACTGCTGACGCCCGAGCGCCGGGAGGGCCTGGCCTCGGGCACCGGCGAGTACGGCGACGGCAAGGTCTACCGCGAGGTCGTGCAGCAGATGGGCGCGGACGGCTGGCTCACGCTCGGCTGGCCACGGGAGCACGGCGGCCAGGCGCGCCCGCTGATCGACCAGCTGATCTTCACCGAGGAGGCGGCCGTCGCCGGCGCGCCGGTCCCGTTCCTCACGATCAACACGATCGGCCCGACGATCATGCGGTTCGGCTCGCCGGAGCAGCAGGCGTTCTTCCTCCCCCGGATCGCGGCCGGCGAGCTGCACTTCTCCATCGGCTACTCCGAGCCGGAGGCCGGCACCGATCTCGCCGCGCTGCGCACGCGCGCGGTCCGCGACGGCGGCGAGTACGTGATCAACGGCCAGAAGATGTGGACCAGCCTCATCCAGCACGCCGACTACGTGTGGCTCGCCTGCCGGACCGATCCCGATGCCCCGAAGCACAAGGGCCTGTCGATCGTCATCGTGCCCACCGACGCGCCGGGCTTCTCGTGGACGCCGGTGCGCACGATGGCGGGAGTGGGCACCAGCGCCACCTACTACTCCGACGTCCGGGTGCCGGTGTCGGCGCTCGTCGGGGCGGAGAACCAGGGCTGGGGCCTCATCACCAACCAGCTGAACCACGAGCGGGTCGCGCTCACCTCAGCCGCGCCGCTGTTCACCGCGTTGCACGAGGTGCTCGCCTGGGCCCGCGACACCGGCGTGCTCGACCAGGAGTGGGTGCAGGTGCACCTCGCACGCGTGCACGCGAAGGCCGAGGTGCTCAAGCTGATGAACTGGCGGATCGCCGCAGCCGAGAGCTCGACCGGCGACGGCCCGGGGCCCGCGGCCGCATCCGCGACGAAGCTCTACGGCACCGAGTTGGCCACCGAGGCCTACCGGTTGCTCATGGAGGTGCTCGGCGCGGGCGCCGCCGTGCAGGCGGGCTCGCCCGGCGCCCTGCTCCGCGGACGCATCGAACGGATGCACCGCTCCTCGCTCATCCTCACCTTCGGCGGCGGCACCAACGAGGTGCAGCGCGACATGATCGCCGCCGTCGCGCTCGGCCAGCCCTTCCGCCGCTGACCAGGAGCTCCCCGTGGACTTCACGCCGACCGAGGCGCAACGCGACCTCGCCGCCCTGACCCGCTCGATCCTCGCCGACCACGTCACCCCGGAGCGGTTGCGCGAGCTCGAGGACGGCGAGCACCGGTTCGACACTTCACTGTGGGCAGCGCTCGCGGAGGCGGGCGTGCTGGCTGCCGCGCTGCCGGAGCACATCGGTGGCAGCGGCTTCGGCCTGCTCGAGCAGTGCAGCGTGCTCGTCGAGATCGGCCGCGCGGTGGCGCCCGTCCCGTACCTCGCCTCGATCGTGCTGGGCGCGGCAGCACTCGCCCGGTTCGGCGACACCGAGCAGCAGGCCAGGTGGGCCGCGCCCGCCGCGGCCGGCGATCTCGTCCTCACCGCGGCACTGGACGAGGGTTCGCCAACCCGGGCGGTGCGCCGCGCCGACGGGCAGTGGGTGCTCACCGGCACCCGAACCACCGTGCCGTCCGGGCCCGTCGCCGATCTGGTGCTGGTGCCCGCCGACACTTCCGACGGCCCGACCGTCTTCCTCGTCGCGCCCGACGACGCCGGTGTCGCGATGCAACGGCAACAGATGGTCGACGCCGACGGCGCCGGCTGGCTGGAGCTGGCCGATGTGGTGCTGGACGACGCGCGGGTGCTCGGCGGGGTCGGCAACGGAGCGCCGGTGGTGGAGTGGTTGACCGCCCACGGCACGGTCGGTCTGTGCGCCGCCCAGCTCGGCGTCACCGAGCGGGCACTGGAGCTGACGGCCGAGTACGCGCGCACCCGCGTCCAGTTCGACCGGCCGATCGGCGCGTTCCAGGCCGTCGCCCAGCGCCTCGCCGACGCCTACGTCGACGTCGAGGCCATCCGGCTCACCTTGTGGCAGGCCGCGTGGCAGCTCGACGCCGACCTGCCGGCCGACGCCGCGATCGCCACCGCCAAGTTCTGGGCCGCCGACGCCGGCCACCGCGTCGCGCACACCGCAGTGCACGTGCACGGCGGTGTGGGCCTCGACCTCGACCACCCGCTGCACCGCTACTTCGTCGCCGCGAAGCGACAGGAGTTCGCGATGGGTGGGGCGACGGCGCAGCTGCGGCGGCTCGGAGCGCTGTTGGCGGCGGCCCAATAGGGGCGAGCTTCCGCTGCGCGCTCTCGGTCCACGCTCTTGAGTCCCCGGCATCGGTGTAGCCGAGCGGGGTTACCGGGTTTATGCGCCCGCTTCGGTTGTAGCGCTGCCCGGGTTTTTCACCGCATATTGTGGTCGACCTGGCGGCCGTACCCGACTTGACACTGCGGTTGACGGCCTTCGCTTCCGCTGCCGGCGTGGTCGACCGGCTGTGGTGCCGATTTCACGCAAATGATTGTGAAAGGCACAGAGCCCTCGGCCGTTGTCGAACTCGGTGCGGCCGCCGTGGCGCCGGCGGATGATGTGGTCGTAGTGACCGATGAGAGCGTCGCAGTACGGGGCGGTGCACCGGCCGCCGTCGCGCATATTGATCAGGTTGGCCAGGACGCCGGTGAAGTTGCGCTGGACCGAGTCGCCGCCGATGACGATGCCGTCGCGGATGATCAGCCGCCGCCACGTCTTGCGACCCTCACCGGTGGCCAACAGGTCGACCGGGACGGGACCGTGGCCGGGGATCTCCGCGGGCAGCGGGCTGTTCGGGTCGAGCAGGGCCTCGACCGGGACCATGATGTGGACCGCGATGTCGACGTCCTGGGCCGTGGCTTGACCGGTCAGGCGCTCGACGAGGGTGTCCGCCATGATCTGACCTTGCCCGCGCAGTACTGGTTCGGGCTTGACCCACACCTCGTTGACCGCCTTGCGCAGCGCCGCATAGCAGGCCACGGCCTGCTCAACCGGCAGGTGCGCGGTCAGATCGGCCATCCCGGGCTCGCTGGAGCGCCGCACCGTCACCCGTCGCCCTGATCGGGCTCGGCGGGTGCGGGCCTCGAACTTCTGCGGGGCTACCTCGGCGGCGATCTTGCGGGCCAGGTCGTGGAGCCGTTGCACGCCGAAGGTTTCGATGTCCTGCTCGGCTAGCCGCGCATCGACCTGGGCGCGTTCGTCGGGATCGAGGTGGGAGCCCGCGTCGGTGATCACGGCGATCTTCTGCTCGTTGAGCATCCCGGCGGCGAACATCCCCCGGATCAGGGGGTGGCCGGCGTGCAGATCCCGCGCGATGCGGACCCGCTTGCCACCTTGATGGGCCGAGACCCGACAGGCGAGCCCGACCTGGTTGGCGACCACCCGCTGCACCTGCGCCGGATCGTCCACACCGGAGTCGATCTGTTCGGCGGCGATGGCCCGCCCGAGCGCAAGAATGGCGTCGGCCTGCCGTGCCGCGACGGCATTCTTCTCCTCTTCGAGCTGCGCAACTCGCTCGGCGAGCTGCACGGTGAGGAGGCCCTGTGACATGCCCTAATTCTATCGAAGAAAAGGGCATCGAACAAGGGTTCGAAGACGGGACCACGGCCGGTTGACCACGCAAGAAACGGAAGCGAAGGCCGTCAACGAAAGTAGCAAGTCGGGTACGGCTCCCAGGCCGACCATAATATGCAGTGAAGACCCCGGTAGCGCCGCAACGAGACGGAGCACCGAGACCAGCAACCCCGCTCGACCAACCGAGACAGGACACCAAGAAGCGAAGGCTGGAAGCGCGCAGAAGAAGCTCAGCACGCACGATCAGCGCAGCCCGGCCAACCGATCCACCGTCTCCTCCAGTTCCGCGACGAGCCCACGCATCACCTCAGCCACGGGGCGTATCGAGTTCATCCGCCCCACGATCTGCCCGACCGGCATCGCGACCACCTCGGGATCAGCGGACCGCTGGATCCGCTCGTGCGCCTCGCTCACCAGGATGTTCTGCAGCGGCATGGGCAGCGGATCGGGCGCGCCCGGCGCCGACCAGGCCTGGGTCCAGCGCGTCTTGAGCAGCCGCGCGGGCTTGCCGGAGTAGATCCGGGAGCGCACGGTGTCGGCCGAACTCGCGGCGAGCAGGGCCCGCTGCATGGCCGAGGCCTGGATTCCCTCGGTGTACTCGGTCGTGGTGAGCCACGCCGAGCCCATCCACACGCCCACCGCGCCGAGCGCCAGCGCGGCCGCGACCTGCCGGCCGCTGCCGATGCCGCCGGCCGCGAGCACCGGTACCCGCGCCCCCACCGCGTCCACCACCTCGGGCAGCAGCACCATGGAGGCGATCTCGCCGGTGTGCCCGCCGGCCTCGTAGCCCTGGGCCACGACGATGTCCACACCGTTGGCGACGTGCCGGGCAGCGTGCCCCGCCGTGCCGGCCAGCGCGGCGACGGGGACGCCGTGGCCGTGCGCCTGCTCGATCACGTCCGGCGGTGGCGAGCCGAGCGCGTTGGCGATCAGCCGGACGGGGTGCTTCAGCGCGACGTCGACGTGCGAGCGGGCCACCGAGTGCAGCCAGCCGAGCACCCCGGCACGCGCGCCGCCACCGTCCGGCAGCGGCGGCACGCCGAGCTCGGCGAGCGTCCGCTCGACGAACGCGCGGTGCTCCGGCGGGATGAGGTCGGCCAGGTCGACCTGGGTGCCCTCGGTCGGCACGGTCGAGGGCATCACCACGTCCACGCCGTACGGGCGGCCGTCGGTGTTGGCGTCCATCCAGTCGAGCACGGAGTCGAGCTCGGCGGCGTCGTTGAAGCGGACGCAGCCCAGCACGCCGAGCCCTCCGGCCCGGCTGATGGCGGCCGCCACGTGCTCGGACGGGGTGAAGCCGACGATCGGGTGGTCGATCCCGAAGAGGTCGCAGATGTCGGTGCGCATCAGTGCGCTGCCGACGTCGGAGCGGCCGGCTCGTGGGCAGCCGCGTGCTGATGCGCCCAGCGGTAGTCGGGTTTGCCGCTGGGCAGCCGCCCGATCTCGTCGACCAGCCACACGCTGCGCGGCACCTTGTAGCCGGCCAGCAGGTCGCGGACGTGCGCGTCGAGCGCCGCCAGGTCCGGTGTGGCACCGGGGCGCGGCGCCACCACGGCGCCGACCCGCTGCCCCAGCCGCTCGTCGGGCACGCCGATGACCAGCGCGTCGTACACGTCGGGATGGGACTTGAGAGCGCCCTCGACCTCCTCTGGGAACACCTTCTCCCCCGCCGTGTTGACGCACGTGTTGCCGCGGCCCAGCAACGTCACTGTCCCGTCGAGCTCCATCCGCGCGAAGTCGCCGGGCAGCACGTACCGGGTGCCGTCGACCTCGATGTAGAGCGCCGCGGTCTTCTCCGGGTCCTTGTAGTAGCCCTGCGGGAGCGGCCCGGTGCGCGCGATCCGACCGATCTCCCCCGAGCCGGACGGGATGGGCCGGCCGTCGTCGTCGACCACGATCACGTCGGGCCCGGCCTTCACCCGCGGCCCGCCCGAGTACGCGCCGTCGCGCGTCACCACCTGGATGCCGGTGAAGCCGGACTCGGACGATCCGATGGCGTCGGTGAGCATGAGGTTGGGGAACGCGTCGAGGTACTGCTTCTGCACCGAGGGCGAGAACAGCGCGGCGTGGCTGGAGATCGCGAACAGCGACGAGCCGTCGTAGCCGCCTTCGGCGTAGGCCTCGATCATCGGCCGGGCCATGGCATCGCCGACGAGCGTGACGACGTGGACCTTGTGCCGCTCGATGGCCCGCCACGCGTCGTGCGGATCGAACTTCTCGGCCAGCACGGCGGTGCCGCACCCGAACAGGGTGGGCAGCGTGGCCCACTGCGCGGCGCCGTGGATCAGCGGCGCGAGGCACATCCGCACCAGGCCGAAGTCCTTGCCGGCCTGCGACTGCGTCCACTCGTCGGCCACCGGCACGCCGGTCAGGAAGTCGATGCCGCCGCCGAGCGCGCGCCAGACGTCCTCGTGGCGCCACACCACGCCCTTGGGATGACCGGTGGTGCCCCCGGTGAACAGGATGTAGATGTCGTCGCCGCTGCGCTCGCCGAAGTCGCGGTCGGGGCTGCCGGCGGCCAGCGCCGCGGCGTAGTCCACGCCGTGGCCGGGCGGCACGACGGCGTCGGTGCCGTCGTCGAGCACGATGCGGTGGCGCAGCATCGGGGCGTCGGGGAGCACCGTGGCCACCCGCGGTGTGTAGCGGCGGTCGTGCACCAGCGCGACCAGGTCGGCGTTGGTGTAGAGGTACCGCAACTCGTTCTCGAGGTAGCGGTAGTTCACGTTCACGGCGACGGCGCGCAGCTTGAAGGCCGCGATCATCGTCTCGACGGCCTCGATCGAGTTGTGGCACTGGATGCCGACGTGGTCGCCGGGTCCGACGCCGTGTTCGGCGAGGTGGTGGGCCAGCCGGTTGGCGCGCTCCTCCAGTTGGGCGAACGTGACCTGACGGTCGCCACACGCCACGGCAACGCGCTCCGGGACGAGGTCGACGGCGTGCTCAACGAGATCCGCGATGTTGGGCGCCATCGGCTCAAACTAGAACCTGTTATCGTTCTGGGCAATACCCGTTCCTGGCCGGAGGTCCCTGGATGAGCCCTGCGCCGCACTGCCTGGTCGAGCGACAGGGGGCAGTACTGATCGTCACGATGAACCGGCCGGAGGCCCGCAACGCCTTGTCCGCCGAGATGATGGCGATCATGCGGGAGGCCTGGGACGAGGTCGACCGCGATCCGGACATCCGGGCGTGCGTCCTCACCGGCGCGGGCGGAGCGTTCTGCGCCGGCGCCGACCTGAAGGCGATGACCGCCAGCCACCCCGGCGACTCTTTCAGCGGCGGCGGCTGGGACCTCTCGGTGATCGCGCCGCTGCTCAAGGGCCGGCGGTTGACCAAGCCGCTCATCGCCGCCGTCGAAGGGCCCGCGATCGCGGGCGGCACCGAGATCCTGCAGGCCACCGACATCCGGGTGGCCGGGGAGAGCGCCCGGTTCGGGGTGTCGGAAGCGCGCTGGGGGCTCTTCCCGCTCGGCGGTTCCGCGGTGCGGCTGCCCCGGCAGATCCCGTACACCGTGGCGGCCGAGCTGCTGCTCACCGGCCGGCACATCACCGCAGCCGAGGCGCTCGCGCTCGGGCTCATCGGCCATGTCGTGCCCGACGGGGAGGCGCTCACCAAGGCCCTCGAGCTCGCCGAGCTCGTCGCCGCCAACGGGCCGCTCGCCGTGCAGGCCATCCTGCGCACCATCCGCGAGACCGAGGGCATGGCGGAGAACGAGGCGTTCCGCATCGAGGCCAAGCTCGGCGCCGCCGTGTTCACCAGCGACGACGCCAAGGAGGGCCCGCGCGCGTTCACCGAGAAGCGGCCTCCGCGCTTCCAGGGACGGTGACGGCCCAGTACGGGTCGCGCAGCCGGCGCTTGTAGAGCTTGCCGTTCGGGTCGCGGGGCAGCTCGGCGACGTAGTCGACGGTGCGCGGCAGCTTGAACCGGGCGAGCCGGCCGGCGGCGAACTCCAGCAGCTCCGCGGTGAGCGCCGCGCCGGGCTCGACGCCGGCGGCGGGCTGCACGACGGCCTTGATCTCCTCACCCCAGTCGGGGTGCGGGATCCCGAACACCGCGACGTCGGCGACCTTGGGGTGGGCCGCGAGCTCGCCCTCGATCTCGGCCGGGTACACGTTCACCCCGCCCGAGATGATCATGTCGGCCTTGCGGTCGCGCAGGAACAGGTAGCCGTCCTCGTCGAGGTGGCCCACATCGCCGAGGGTGAACAGGTCACCGACCCGCGCGGCCCGGGTCTTCTCGGCGTCGCGGTGGTACTGGAACGTCGAGGTGCCCATCCGCATGTAGACCAGGCCAGGTTCGCCAGGCGGGAGCTCGTTGCCGTCGTCGTCGAGCACCTTCACCACCGACCCCGGCCAGGCGCGGCCGACCGACCCCGGCTTGCGCAGCCACTCCTCGGCCATGATCGTCGTGCCGCCGCCCTCGGTGGCCGCGTAGTACTCGACGACGACCGGGCCCCACCACTCGAGCATCCGGCGCTTGACCTCGGGCGGGCACGGTGCGGCCCCGTGGATCATCGTGCGCAGCGACGACAGGTTGTGGCGCGACCGCACGTCCTCCGGCAGGGCCAGCAGCCGGGAGAACTGGGTCGGCACCATGTGGCTGTGCGTCACGCGGTGCGCCTCGATCAGCCGCAGCATCTCCGCCGGGTCCCAGCGGTCCATCAGCACCGCGGTGTGCCCGAGCTGGATCGAGATGGTGACGAAGTTGAGCACGGCGGTGTGGTAGAGCGGTGATCCGCACAGGTGCACGTGCCCGTCGTGCGGACCGATGCCGAAGATCCCGAAGAACCAGATCGCGACACCCGGCACGTCGTCGGGGTCGGCACCGGTGAGCGGGCGCCGAACACCCTTGGGCCGCCCGGTCGTGCCGGACGTGTACAGCATCGGCGCGCCGAGCGTCCGCGCGTCGGGACGGCCGACGGGCTGCCCGGCACCGAGCTCGGCCAATGGGCGGAACCCCGGCACGTCGCCCACCGCGAACCGGGCGTCCTGCGGGAACCCCGCCTCCTCCGCTGCAGCGACGGCGACCTCGGCGTACCGCTCGTGCGCGATGAAGGCCTTCGCGCCGCTGTCCTCGAGGATGTAGGCCACCTCCGGACCGACGAGGTGCCAGTTCACCGCCACGGTGTAGAGGCCCGTCTGCATCGCCGCGAAGTGCGCGGCGACCATGTCGATGCCGTTGGGCAGCATCAGCACGATGGCGTCCCCCGGTTGCAGACCCAGCTCCTGCAGCCCGCGGCCGTAGCGGTCCGCCGCGGCGGCGAGCTCCCCGTACGTGACGGGGTTCCCCTCCGGGTCGACGACGGCCGTCAGGTCGGGCGTGTCGGCGGCGATGTTCCACAGTCCCAGCGCGGTCACACCTGGAAACTAGAACCTGTTTCACCCGACCTGCAAGGGCTGCGCGCTCGAGGGCGTCCGCGACAGTGCGCACCTGCTCGGCGTCGCGGCACCCGACGACGAGCATGTCCACGCCGGCCCGCTCCCACCGCGCCACCTCGGCGCGGACGTGGGCGACCGGCCCGATGATCGCGATGTCGGCGATCAGCTCGTCGGGCACCGCGGCCGCCGCATCGTCACGGCGGCCCTCGCGGAACAGCGCCCCGATCTCCGCCACCTCCGCCGCGTACCCCATGCGCGCGAACACGTCGGCGTGGAAGTTCATCCCGGGCGCGCCCATGCCGCCCAGGTAGAGCGCCATCGACTGCTTCAACCCCGCCACCGCCGGCGCCGGATCGTCGGTGACGACGACCTGGCAGGACACGGCCACGGTGAAGTCCACCCGCTGCCGGCGGGCGCCCGTCCGGGAGAAGCCCTCGGCCAGCCATTCCTCGTAGGTCGACGCGAGCCGCGGCGAGTACCAGATCGCCAGCCAGCCGTCGGCGATCTCGGCGGCGAGCGCGACGTTGCGCGGGCCCTCGGCGCCGAGCCAGATCGGCAGGTCGGCGCGCAGCGGATGGGTGATCGGGCGCAGCGCCTTGCCCAGTCCGACCGCGCCGTCGCCGGTGTAGGGCAACGGGTAGTGCGGCCCTGCGCTGCGCACGGGTTCCGCGCGGGCGAGCACCTGGCGCACGATCGAGACGTACTCGCGGGTCCGCGCGAGCGGCTTGCCGAACGGCGCGCCGTACCAGCCCTCCACGACCTGCGGACCGGAGACGCCGAGCCCGAGCACGGCCCGGCCACCGGAGAGGTGGTCCAGGGTCAGCGCGTGCATCGCGCACGCGGTGGGGGTGCGCGCGGACATCTGCACGACCGACGTGCCGAGCAGCACCTGGTCGGTGCGCGCGCCCCACCAGGCCAGCGGGGTGAAGGCGTCGGAGCCCCACGACTCCGCGGCGAACACCGCGTCGAACCCGGACCGCTCCGCCTCGACGACCAGCTCCGCCGCATTGACGGGCGGCGCCGCGCCCCAGTAACCCAGCTGCAGCCCGAGTTGCATGCGCCTCATCTTGCCACGCGAAGTGAGAACCTGTTCTACTTCGGGCATGGCTACCACGGAGGCGCCGCTCTCGGCCCCGCTCGAGGTGGGGTTCGACTACACGCGCTCGCTGGGGCCGGTCCTGTCCCGGTTCATGACGGCACTGCGGGACGGGCGGGTCGAGGGGTGCGCGGCTCGGACGGGCGGGTGCTCGTCCCGCCTGCGGAGTACGACCCCGTCACCGTCGCAGGCACTGGACGAGCCGGTTGCAGTGGCCGACGAAGGCGTCGTCGACTCGTGGTCGTGGATGCCGACCCCGATGGCCGGCCAACCCCTCGCGCACCCGTTCGCGTGGGCGCTCGTGCGCCTCGACGGCGCCGACACCGCGATGCTGCACGCCGTCGACGCCGGGTCGCCCGACCGGATGCGGACGGGGATGCGGGTGCGGGTGCGCTGGGCGGCCGAGCGGGTCGGAGCCATCACCGACATCGCCTGCTTCGAGCCCGTGGAGGGGGCGGCCCGTGCCATCGCGCCGGCACCGGACGGGGCGCCACCGGTGACGATGGTGACCACCCCCGTGCACCTGAGCTACCAGCACTCGGCGTCGGCGCAGGAGAGCAGCTACCTGCGCGGACTCGCCGAGGGGCGGCTGCTCGGCCAGCGCTGCCCGGAGTGCCGGAAGGTCTACATTCCGCCGCGCGGTGCGTGCCCGACCGACGGGGTGCCGACCGAGGAGGAGGTCGAGCTCCCCGACCGCGGCACCGTGACCACGTTCTGCATCGTCAACGTGCCCTTCCTCGGCCAGCGCATAAAGCCGCCCTACGTCGCCGCCTACGTCCTGCTCGACGGGGCCGACATCGCGTTCCTGCACCTGGTGCTCGGTGTCGCGGCCGACGAGGTGCGGATGGGCATGCGGGTCGAGGCTGCCTGGAAACCGCGCGAGCAATGGGGCACGACGCTGGAGAACATCGAGCACTTCCGGCCGAGCGGCGAGCCGGACGCTCCCTACGAGTCCTATGCGGAGCACCTGTGAACCCCGGAATCTGCACCGACATCGCTGTTGTGGGGTTCGCCCAGTCGCCGCAGCTGCGGCACTCGGCGGGCACCACGAACGGCGTCGAGATGCTCGTCCCGCTGTTCACCGACGTGCTCGCGGCCACCGGGATGTCCCGCCGCGACATCGGGTTCTGGTGCTCCGGCTCGTCGGACTACCTCGCCGGCCGGGCGTTCTCGTTCGTGGCGGCCGTGGACGCGATCGGGGCCTTCCCACCGATCGCCGAGTCCCACGTGGAGGCCGACGCGGCGTGGGCGCTGTACGAGGCCTGGGTGAAGATCCGCACCGGTCAGGTCGAGACCGCGCTGGTGTACGGCTTCGGCAAGTCCTCGGCGGGGCAGCTGCGCCGGTTGCTCGCCCTGCAGCTGGATCCCTACGTCGTCGCGCCGCTGTGGCCGGACTCGGTGAGCATCGCCGCGCTGCAGGCCCGCCTGGGCCTGGAGTCGGGGCTGTGGAGCGAGAAGGAGATGGCCGAGGTCGCCGCCCGCAGCCGGGCCGACGGCGCGGCCAACCCGTACGCGCAGCTCGGCGGCGAGAGCGATGTCGCCGACCTGCTCGAGGCGCCCTACCTCGCGGACCCGCTGCGCACCCACGACTGCGCTCCCATCACCGACGGCGCCGCGGCCGTGGTCCTCGCCGCCGGTTCGGTGGCGCGCGAGCTCTGCGAGCGACCGGCCTGGATCACCGGGCTGGAGCACCGCGTCGACTCCCCCGTGCTCGGCGCGCGGGACCTGGGCCGCTCCCCGTCGACCGGTGCGGCGGCGGCCGCGGCCGGCATCGACGGCGTGCAGGTCGCGGAACTGCATGCACCGTTCACCTCACAGGAGCTGCTGCTGCGCCGCGAGCTCGCGCTCGCCGACGACGTGCGGATCAACCCGTCCGGCGGACCGCTCTGCGGCAACCCGATGTTCGCCGCGGGGTTGATCCGGATCGGGGAGGCGGCCGGCTGGGTGATGCGCGGCGCGGCCGACCGGGTGCTTGCCCACGCCACCAGCGGCCCTGCGCTGCAGCAGAACCTGATCTGCGTCATGGAAGGGCGGTCCTGATGGCCAGGCTCGCCGCGGTGCTCGGCACCGGGCAGACCCACCACACCTCGCGGCGCACCGACGTCTCGATGGCGGGGCTGTGCCGGGAGGCGATCGACCGCGCGGTGGTCGACGCCGGCGTCGACTGGCCCGACATCGACGCGGTGGTGCTGGGCAAGGCGCCGGACCTGTTCGAGGGCGTGATGATGCCCGAGCTGATGCTCGCGGACGCGATCGGTGCCACCGGGCGACCGCTGCTGCGGGTGCACACCGCGGGCTCGGTCGGCGGCTCGACGGCCGTCGTCGCCGCGAGCCTGGTGCAGGCCGGCGTGCACCGCAGGGTGCTCGCCGTCGCCTTCGAGAAGCAGTCCGAGTCCAACGCCATGTGGGCGCTGTCGATCGTGCCGCCGTTCTCGATGCCGGTCGGAGCCGGCGCCGGAGGCTACTTCGCACCGCACGTCCGCTCCTACATCCGCCGCTCCGGCGCACCGGACCACATCGGCGCGCTGGTCGCGGTCAAGGACCGCCACAACGGCGCCCGCAACCCGTACGCCCACCTGCGTCAACCCGATATCACGTTCGAGTCGGTGCGCGCGTCGAAGATGCTGTGGGACCCCATCCGCTACGACGAGACCTGCCCGTCCTCCGACGGGGCGTGCGCCATGATCATCGGGGACGAGGCGGCCGGCGACGCCGTCGACAGGCCGGCCTGGATCCACGCCACGGTGATGCGCACCGAGCCGACCACGTTCGCCGGCCGGGACCAGGTCAACCCGCAGGCCGGCCGCGACGCCGCCGCCGCGCTCTGGGCCGAGGCGGGCATCGACGACCCGCTGGCGGAGATCGACGTCGCCGAGATCTACGTCCCGTTCTCGTGGTTCGAGCCGATGTGGCTGGAGAACCTCGGCTTCGCCGCCGAGGGCGACGGGTGGCGGCTCACCGAGGCCGGCGCGACCGCCATGGACGGGCAGCTGCCGGTGAACCCGTCCGGCGGGGTGCTGTCGTCCAACCCGATCGGCGCGTCCGGTCTGCTGCGCTTCGCGGAGGCGGCCATGCAGGTGATGGGACGCGCGGGCGAGCATCAGGTCGACGGCGCCCGCACCGCGCTGGGCCACGCCTACGGCGGCGGCTCGCAGTTCTACGCGATGTGGGTCGTCGGCGCGGCGAAGCCGGGGGCGGGCCGGTGAAGTTCTCGCTGGCGATCGCCTTGAGTCCGCTGGACCAGCTGACCGAGCTGGCCCGCACCGCCGAGGAGTGCGGATTCGCGTCGGTAGCGCTGCCGGACTCGCTGTTCTACATGGAGACCGCGTCCGCGGCGTACCCCTACACCCCCGACGGCAGCCGCTTCTGGGACGCGAACACGCCGTGGGTCGATCCGCTCGCCGCCGCCGCGGCGATGGGCGCGGTCACCTCCCGGATCCGCTTCTACACGCAGGTGCTCAAGCTCGGGTCCCGGCACCCGGTCGTGCTCGCCCGGCAGGTCGGCTCCGTCGCGGTGCTGACCGGCGACCGGTTCGGGCTCGGCGTCGGGTTGGGCTGGGCGCCGGAGGAGTTCGAGTGGTGCGGCGTCCCGTACGCGCACCGCGGCCGCCGCGCCGACGAGGCCATCGAGGTGCTGCAGCTGATCCTCGGCGGCGGGATGGTCGCCCACCACGGCGAGTTCTTCGACTTCGACGGGCTGCAGATGAGCCCGGCGCCCGCGCAGCCCGTCCCGATCTACGTCGGCGGGCACACCGAGCCGGGCTTGCGCCGGGCCGTCCGGCACGACGGCTGGACGTCGGCGATGATCCGCTTCGACGACCTCCGCGACATCATCGGCAAGCTGACGGCGCTGCGGGCCGAGGCGGGCCGCGCCGCCGACCCGTTCGAGATCCAGGCCGTGTGCATCGATCGCTTCGGGCTCGACGGGTATCGCCAGCAGGCCGACATCGGCGTCACGGACGCGCTGGTCGTGCCGTGGTTGGCCGACGGCATCGGGTTCGACGGGCCGCTGCGCGCGAAGCAGGACAGCATGAAGCGCTTCGCCGACACGATCATCACCAGGATGTGAGAGGACGGTCATGACAGCACCGGCGATCGACTGGACCGGCCCGCAGGCCGCGCACCCGGCGCGCGACGCGGCCCGTCGCTCGATGGACGCGGTGTCACGGGGCGCCAAGGCGGAGTGGCTCACCCTCTTCGCCGAGGACGCCGTCATCGAGGACCCCGTCGGGCCGTCGATCTTCGACCCCGAAGGCACGGGACACCACGGCCCCGATGGCATCGCGGCGTTCTGGGACAAGGCCATCGCGCACGCCGAGCGCATCACGTTCGCCGTCCGGGACTCCTTCGCCGCGGGCGACGAGGTCGCCAACGTCGGCACCATCACCTCGTACCTGCCCGACGGCTCCCGGATCGACGCCGAGGGCGTCTTCGTCTACCGGGTCGGGCCGGACGGGCTCATCCGGTCGATGCGCGCGTTCTGGGAGTTCGAGCGCGCGATGGCGACATTGCGCCCCGCGTGAGATCTCGCCGCCCTACACTCGGGGTGTGACCTCCGCATACGACTACGAGGACATGCACCACCTCGTGGATCGGCTGACTCCGGCGCAGGTGCGTCGGCTCCGGCTCCTCGTGACGCAGGACGAGGAGCTGTCCCAGGTGTCCGATGAGCTGCTCGCAGCGAACGCGGATACCGAGAGGGATGCCATTCCGCCAGGCTTACTGGCTCTGATCGGCAGCATTGATGGCCCGACAGATCTGGCCGAGCGACACGACGACCACATCCGCGAGCGAATGCGCGAGCGCTTCGGCGACTCGGCGTGATCGTCACCGTCCTTGACACCGGGCCCCTTGCTGCAGCATTCAACGCAACTGACCGGCGGCACGCGGATTGCGCTTCTCTGCTGGCGTCGCTCACGGGTCGCCGCTTGCTGCCCAGCCCGGTACTGACCGAGGTCTGCTGGCTGCTGGAGCGTTGGCCGAAGGTGGAAGCAGCCTTCCTGGCACAGATCGCCGAAGGAACCTTCGAGCTCGTCCATCTCACGCCTGGAGATCTGACCCGGATGGGCGAACTGGTTCTGCAGTACGCGGATTTCCCGCTCGGGGCTGTTGACGCATCTGTCATCGCAGTGGCCGAGCGCTTCGATGTGGACCGGGTCGCCACCCTTGATCGACGGCACTTCAGCGTGGTCAGGCCTTTGCACGTCCCCGCTCTGACCTTGCTGCCGTGACTCGGCGTCGCGCACCGACCCCTACCCCTCGTGCAGCACCACCCCGCGGATGTTGCGGCCCGCGTGCATGTCGGCGTAGGCCTGGTTGACCTCGTCGAGGCGGTAGGTGGTGGTGACCAGCTCGTCGAGCCGGAGCCGGCCGGCGAGGTACATGTCGGCCAGCCGCCCGATCTCGTACGGCGGCGTGCCCATCCCGAAGATCACGCCCTGGATCCGCTTCTGCATCATCGAGAGCAGCCAGAGGTTGATGGGCAGGCCCTCTGCCAGGTAGTTGCCGATGCCGGTGACCACGACCGTGCCGAACTTCCCGATCGCGTTGACCGCCTGCGCCACGTGCTCGCCCGTCGTGACCCCGACGGCGACGATCGCGGAGTTGGCGCCCTGGCCGCCGGTGACCGAGCGCCCGAACTCGGCGGCCTCGTCGATGCTCGCGAAGGCGTGGGTGGCCCCGAGCTGCAGCGCCTTCTCCCGCTTGAACGCGACGGGATCGGCCGCGATGACGTAGGACGCGCCGCGCGCCGCCGCGCCCTGCACGGCGTTGATGCCCACCCCGCCGGTGCCCATCACGATCACCGTGTCGCCGGCCTTGACCTCCGCGCCGTACTCGGCGGAACCCCACCCGGTCGGGACCCCGCAGCTCAGCAGGGCGGCGACGGGGAACGGGATGTCCGCAGAGACCTTCGTCAACGAGTACTCGGAGACGACGGCGTGCTCGGCGAACGTGCCGACCATGGTCATCTGGCCGACGTCGGCGCCGTTGTGGTGGGCCCGGAACGTGCCGTCGGGCATGCTGCCGGCCAGGGCGTACATGCCGAGGTCGCAGAGGTTGCCGCCACCGGAGGCGCACGCCTTGCACCGCCCGCACGACGGGACGAACTGCGCGACGACGTGGTCGCCGACCGCGAGCGCGCGCACCCCGGGGCCGACCGCCTCCACCACCCCGGCGCCCTCGTGGCCACCGATGAGCGGGAACTTCCCGACCGGCATGTCACCGGTCGCGGCGTGGTCGTCGGAATGGCACAACCCGGCCGCGACGAACCGGACGAGCACCTCGTGCTCGGCGGGCTCGTCGACGTCGATGTCGATGACCTGCCACTTGCCGGGCTGCTCCAGCAGCGCCGCGGCGCGGGTTCTCACGGGTTCGGCCTCCTCAGGCGTAGCGGACGGGGAGCGCCTTGATCCCGTTGATCCAGCCGGAGCGCAGGCGGCTGGCATCCCCGGCACTGGTGATGTCGGGCATGTGGTCGGCGATCGCGTTGAACATCAGGTCGATCTCGAGGCGCGCGAGGTTGGCGCCGATGCAGTAGTGCGCGCCGCGGCCGCCGAAGCCGAGGTGCGGGTTCGGGCTGCGGGTGATGTCGAAGCGCTCCGGCTCGCTGAAGACGTCCTCGTCGAAGTTCGCGGAGCTGTAGAACATCGCCACCCGGTCGCCCTTGCGGATGTGCTGGCCGCCGAGCTCGGTGTCGCCCATCGCCGTGCGCTGGAACGCGATCACCGGGGTCGACCAGCGCACGATCTCGTCGGCCGTCGTGGCCGGCCGCTCGGCCTTGTACCGCTCCCACTGCTCGGGGTGGTCCAGCATCGCCATCATCCCGTGCGTGATCGCGTTGCGGGTGGTCTCGTTGCCCGCCACGGACAGCATGAGGACGAAGAACCCGAACTCGTCGGCAGTGAGGCTCGTCCCGCCCACGTCGGCCTGCACGAGCGTGGTGACGATGTCGTCCATCGGGCAGCGCTTGCGCTCCTCGGCCATGCCCATCGAGTAGCCCAGCAGCTCGACGGCCGCCGCCATCGGCTCGACCTCGATCTCCGGGTCGTCGTAGGAGATCATCTGGTTGGACCAGTCGAAGATCTTCCGGCGGTCGTCCTGCGGGATCCCCAGCAGCTCGGCGATGGCCTGCAGCGGCAGCTCGCAGGCGACGTCGGTGACGAAGTCGCCCGCGCCCTCGGCGAGCGCCTCCCGCACGATCTTCTCCGCCCGCTCGGCGAGCGCATTGCGCAGCCCGGCCACCGCGCGCGGGGTGAAGCCGCGCGAGACGATGCCCCGCAGCGCCGTGTGCTGGGGGGCGTCGGAGTTGAGCATGATGAAGCGCTGCATCTCGATCTGCTCGGCCGTGGTGCCCTCGGCGAGGCGGACCAGCGCCGTGTTCTCCCGCGAGGAGTAGAGCGCGCTGTCCAGCGACACCGCCTTGACGTCGGCGTGCCTGGTGACCACCCAGTAGCCCTCGTCGTCGAACCCGGCGCTCCCGCGCCGCTGCGCGTTCCACCAGACCGGGGCGCTGCGCCGCAGCTCGGCGAACTCGGCGAACGGCACGCGGTGCGCGTAGATGTCGGGATCGGTGAAGTCGAACCCGTCCGGGATACGGACATCGGTCACGGCTACCTCCTCGGCGACTCCGCCTACAGGAACTGCGACTGGAACGTGTTCTACAGCGAGTCAAGCACATTCGGCCAGCAGGCGGGAGGGTCCGCCGGGGTCGACCTTGTCCGAAACGGCAACGTGTTCTAGTTTGAGATCGATGTCGTCAGGCGTGGTGTGAGGGGATCCGGCATGGGCCGTCCAGTGATCGTCGGCGCGATCCGCACTCCGATCGGCAGGCGCCGCGGCGCCCTCTCCGGCCTGCATGCCGCGGAGATCCTCGGGGCCGCCCTGCGCGGGCTCCTCGACCGCGCCGAGATCGATCCCGCGATCGTCGAGCAGGTGATCGGCGGCTGCGTCACGCAGGCCGGGGAGCAGTCGAACAACATCACCCGCACGGCCTGGCTGCACGCCGGCCTCCCGCACACCACCGGCGCCACCACCGTCGACAGCCAGTGCGGCTCCGCACAGCAGGCCACGCATCTCGTGGCCGGCCTGATCAGTGCCGACGCGATCGACGTCGGCATCGCCTGCGGGGTCGAGGCGATGAGCCGCGTGCCGCTGCGCGCCAACGTCGGGGAGGGCGCGGGGATGCCCCGCCCCGACTCGTGGGACATCGACCTGCCCAACCAGTTCGTGGCCGCCGAGCGCATCGCCAAGCGGCGCGGGCTGACCAGGGCGGACGTCGACCGGTTCGGGCTGGCCTCGCAGACCCGCGCGGCCCGCGCGGTGGCCGAGGATCGCTTCGCGCGCGAGATCGTGCCCGTCCGCGTCGGCGAGATCACGGTGGACCGCGACGAGGGCCTGCGCGAGACCAGCCTCGAGGCGCTCGCGGGTCTGCGTCCCGTCGTCGACGACGGCCTGCACACTGCCGGCACGTCGTCGCAGATCTCCGACGGCGCCGCGGCCGTGCTGATGATGGACGCCGACCGCGCCCACGCGCTCGGCCTGCGCCCGCGCGCCCGCATCGTCACCCAGTGCCTCGTCGGCGCCGAGCCCTACTACCACCTCGACGGGCCGGTGCAGGCCACCGCGCGGGTGCTCGAGAAGAGCGGCATGAAGATCGGCGATCTCGACCTGTTCGAGGTCAACGAGGCCTTCGCCTCCGTCGCGCTGTCCTGGGAGAGCGTGCACCGGCCGGATCCGGACCGGGTCAACGTCAACGGCGGCGCCATCGCCCTCGGCCACCCGGTGGGCGCCACGGGCACCCGTCTGATCACCACTGCGCTCCACGAGCTGGAGCGACGGGACGCGACGACCGCGCTCGTCACGATGTGCGCAGGCGGCGCGCTGGCCACGGGCACGATCATCGAACGCATCTGACCCGTTGTGGTCCCGCCCGGTCGGTGACGGCTCGGTCCATGGTCGGCTTTCAAGCAGCTGGGGAGTAGGCGGGCCGCTGAGTCATGCGCATCGGCACCGTTTGAAGATCAAATACGGGTGAGATGAACGGGAGCGGGGTTCTGAGCCCGAGCTCAAAACCCCGCTCCCGTTCATCTCACCCGTGTTGATCATGAAACAGGAGCCTTTCGTGCCCTACTCGGCCCCCCACCTACTCCAAAGCCGCTTGAAGGCCGACCACCCACTCAGGTCGCGCTCACAGCCAGCTGTCGTCCCGTAACCACGGAAGGAAGGCCGCGCCCGCGGGCGCTACTCCCCCGGTGGCCGTGTACCCGCCCCGGTAGTACAGCAGCGGACTGTCCCCAGTGCCGCCGCCCAGATCCGTGACGCGCCCGATGACGACGTGGTGGTCGCCTGCCTCGTGCACGGTCTCGATCTCCGCGTCGACCCAGCTCAGCACCCCGTCGAGCACCGGCGAGCCGCCCGGCGACGGCGACCAGCCGACACCCGCGAACTTGTCGACGCCGCGGCTGCCGAAGCGGTGTGAGAGGTCCTGCTGCCCGGCGGACAGCACGTTGACGCAGAACCGCCCGGCACGCTCGATCACCGGCCACGTCCGGGACGCGCGGCCGGGGCAGAACAGCACCAGCGGCGGGTCCAGCGACACCGCGGCGAAGGCCTGGCAGGCGAACCCGACGGGCTCCCCGTCTGCGCATCCGGTCACCACGGTGACGCCGGTGGCGAAGTGCCCGAGCACCCGGCGGAAGTCGTCGGTGGCGACCCCGGCCGCACGGGTCATGGGCGCCCGCCGACGCTGAAGTCGTGGCCCCACAGGCTCACCGCGGTGCTCTCGCGCGCGACCCAGCGCGCGTCGTCGTGCACCTGCCGGCCCTCGGTGCCGAACTCGACGTCGAAGCCGCCGGGGGTCTTCATGTAGAACGACAGCATCAGGTCGTTGACGTGGCGGCCGAGGGTGGCCGACATCGGGACCTTGCGGCGCAGCGCCCGGTCCAGCGCGAGCCCGACGTCGTCGGTGTGCCCAACCTCGACCATGAGGTGCACGATCCCGCTGGGGGTGGGCATCGGCAGGAACGCGAGGCTGTGGTGGCGCGGGTTGCAGCCGAAGAAGCGCAGCCAGGCCGGCTCGCCGTCGGCGGGGCGGCCGACCAGCTGCGGCGGGAGCCGCATCGAGTCGCGCAGGCGGAAGCCGAGCACGTCGCGGTAGAAGCGCAGGGACGCCTCGTCGTCGTGGGTGGACAGCACGACGTGCCCGAGGCCCTGCTCGCCGGTGACGAACGTGTGGCCGTACGGGCTGACCACCCTGCGGTGCTCGAGCGCGACGCCGTGGACGACCTCCTGCGCGTTGCCCGACGGGTCCTCGAAGCTGATGAGCTCGTGCACCTTGCGGTCGGCGCACTCCGCGGCGGTGCCCTCCTTGAACGGCACCTCGGCGCGTTCGAGCGCACGCCGCACCTCGTCGACCGCGGCCGCGTTCGCCGCCTCCCAGCCGACGGCGGCCAGCCGGTCGTGCTCGCCGGGGAGGATGACCAGCCGGGCCGGGAAGTCGTCCATGCGCAGGTAGACGGCCTCGGGGTCGGCACCCTTGCCCTCGACCATGCCGAGCACCTTGAGCCCGAACTCGCGCCACGCGGCCACGTCCGTGGCCTCGATCCGCAGGTAGGCCAGCGACTGGATCATGACGCTGCGCTCCCCTCCAGGAAGTCGGTCACGAGGCGGTTGAACTCCTCGAACTTCTCCAGCTGTGCCCAGTGCCCGCACCCGCCGAAGACGTGCAGCTGGGCTCGGCGGATCAGCTTGAGCGCGACCAGCGCGCCGTCGAGCGGATTCACGCGGTCCTCCCGGCCCCAGACCAGCAGCACGCGATGGCGCAGCCGGTGCGCCTCGCGCCAGAGCATGCCGTCCTCGTACGTCGCCGGATCGGTGAACGTCGAACCCATGGCGGCCATCGCCCGCAGCGCCGCCGGGTCGCTCGCCGCCGCGAACCGCTCGTCGACCAGCTCGTCGGTGACGAGCGACCGGTCGTGCACGAGGGTGCGCAGGAAGGCGGCGAGCTTCTCCTTGCTCGGGCCCGGTGGCGCGGCGAAGTCGTAGAGGCGCTTGATGCCCTCGGTGGGGTCGGGTGCGAGCACGTTCAGCGCGAGCCCGCCCGGCGCCATCAGCACCATCGCCCCGACGCGGTCGGGGTGGCGCAGGCCGAACCGCACCGCGGTGCCGCCGCCGAGCGAGTTGCCGATCAGGTGCACCTTGGCCAGGCCCAGCTCGTCGAGCAGCCCGGCCAGCGCATCGGCGCTCTGGGTGAAGTACTGCGCCTTCCCGACCGGACCCGCCGAGCGGCCGAACCCCGGCTGGTCGACGGCCAGCGTGTGGAACGACCGCGCGAGCACGCCGATGTTGGGGCCGAAGTTGCTCCAGGCCGACGCGCCGGGGCCGCCACCGTGCAGCAGCACCACCGCGGTCGCGTGCTCGGCGCCCGCCTGGTGGTAGTGCAGGCGGAGGTCGGGGGCCACCTGCGCGACGCGGCTGGTGGACTCGAAGCTGGTCGTGGCGCCAGTGGTGGAAGCAGTCATTTAGATCATCGCGTCCTGGACGGGCGCACCGAACTCCCCGGCGCCGAACATGGACATGGCCCGCTCCGGGTCGTTGATCGCATGCATCCGGCCGGCGTGCGCATCGCGCCAGAACCGCTGGATCGGCGTGCCGCTCTTCAGCACGCGCCCACCGGAGTTCTCGAACAGCGTGTCGATGGCGGCGATCGCCCGTCCGGTGCCGCGGACCTGGTCGCGGCGGATCTGCAGCCGCAGCGGCAACGGGATCTTCTCCGCCGCCGTGGCGTGCTTCATCAGCGCGCCCATGTTCCGCTCGAGCTGCAGCCAGGCCGCGTCGATCTCGCCCGCGGCGTCGGCCACTCGCACCTGGGAGTAGGGATCGGCCGCCGCCTTGCCACCGAAGGAGGCACGCACCCGCTCGCGCATGTACGCGACGTGCGCGTCGTAGGCGCCCGTGGCCATGCCGATGATCGGCGTGGTGATCGCGTAGGAGAACACCGACGCGAACGGCAGCCGGTAGGACGGGCCCGGGTTGACCTCCTGCCCGGGGCATCGGCACCGCGAGGTGTCGGCGAAGCTCAGCGCGCGGTGGGCCGGCACGAACGCGTCCTCGACGACGATGTCGTTGCTGCCGGTGCCGCGCAGCCCGACGGTGTCCCAGACGTCCTCGATCGCGTAGTCGCCGAGCGGCAGCAGGAACGTGCAGAAGTCGATCTGATTGCCGTCCGCGTCGGTGACGATGCCGCCCAGCAGCACCCAGGTGGCGTGGTCGCAGCCCGACGAGAAGCTCCACCGCCCCTTCAGCCGGTAGCCCCCGTCGACGGCGACGGCGCGGCCGGTGGGCGCGTACGAGGAGGACAACCGGGTGTGCGGATCCGGGCCCCACACGTCGTCCTGCGCCTGCTCCGGGAACAGGGCCAGCTGCCAGGGATGGACCCCGACGACGGACGCGACCCAGCCGGTGGAGCCGCACGCGCTCGCGACCTGCCGGACCGCGGTGTAGAAGGTCGCGGGGTCGGCCTCCGCCCCGCCGTAGCGCTTGGGCTGGAGCAGCCGGAACAGGCCGGCCTCCTGCAGTGCCTTGATCGACTCGTCCGGTACCCGCCTGGCGTCCTCGGCCTCCTGCGCCCGCTCGCGCAGCGCCGGCAGCAGATCACCCACGGCCTCGACGACGTTCCCGCCCACAGCTGCTCCCGTCCGTTGCCGATCCTCTCGGAGACTAGAACGCGTTCTCGTTTCTGTCGACCCCGGCCAGTGCGCGGCCGGCACGGCGGCCCGCGAAGACGCAGTCGGCCAGCGACAGGCCGCTGATGTACGAGTGGGAGCACAGGCCGACGGCGGAGCGGCCCGCGGCGTGGAGCCCGGCGATCGGCGAGCCGTCCGCGCGCAGCACCGCGCCGGTGTCCTCGTCGACGACCAGCCCACCCAGCGTCAGCATCGGGCACGGGTAGAGCCGGCTCGGCCGCACCGAGACGTCGATCAGGGAGTACGGCGGCGTGCCCAGCGGCCGGACGAACTCGGCCGGCTTGCCGGCCGGATCCGGGCGGCCGGCGGCGACGGCGTCGTTGTGCGCGGCGAGGGTGGCCAGCAGCCCGGCGGCGTCCACCCCCGCCTTCCGCGCGACCTCCTCGACCGTTGCCCCGGTGACCCGCAGCCCGCCCAGCATGTGGCGGGCCTGCATGCGCTGGAACCACACCGTCTGCTCACGGAGCTGCCGCCGCGCGTCGCCGACCAGCGGCTCGTCGACCAGCAGCCAGCCGCGGCCGCCGCGCTCCTCGATCATGGCGCGGCCGATGGCGGCGCCGTAGCGGGACTCGTCGCACACCCGGTGGCCGTCGACGTCGACGAGCACGGCGCCGAGGAACGCGCTCGGCGGCGTGATGAAGCGCCACGCCGAGACCGAGTCGAGCCGGGCCGTCGCACCGCCGGCGGCGACGCCGAGCCTGATGGCGCTGCCGTCGTCGCCGGGGGTGCCGAGCGGGAGACCGGCGCGGTAGGCGGGGGCGTTCGCGCGCAGCATCGCGCGGTCGGCGACGAACCCGCCCGCGGCCAGCACCACTCCCCGCCTGGCACGCACCCGCAGCGGGCGGGCGTACCGGCGCTCGAGATCGGCGGCGCGGCCGTGCAGCAGCCGGCGCAGCGGCGGCGAGTAGAGGCCGGGCTTGGCTGCGTACCTGCTCAGCGCCCGGTGCGCAGCGGCCGGCGCCCCGTGCAGCGTCGCGCAGTCGACGCCGACGACCCGCCCGTCGTCGTCGTGGACGAGCCGCTGCGCCGTCGTCTGCGTCAGCACCCGCACGCCCAGCTCCCGGACCGCACGGGACAGGTGCGCGAACAGCTCCCCGCCCGACGTGCCGGGGGCGCGTACCCGGTGCCCGCGCGGCACCGGCGGCGTGGCGTCGCGGAACCCGCCGGAAGCCTCGCTGCCGGAGAAGTAGAGGTAGTGCCGGTCGCTCGGGTAGGACGTCTTGTACGGGCACAGGCTGCCTTCGAACGGGACGCCCAGCTCGTCCAGCCACGCCACCATGGCGGCGCTGCCGTCGCAGAAGCGGCGCAGGGTGGCGGCCGACACCGCGTCCCCGATCTCCCTGCTCAGGTACGCGAACATGGCGTCGGGCGTGTCGTCGACCCCGGCCGCGCGCTGCACGGCGGTGCCGCCGCCCGCGTAGACCACGCCGCCGGACAGCGCGGTCGCCCCGCCGCCGCCGAACCGGTCGATCAGCACGACCTCCGCTCCGGAGCGGGCCGCCTCGATCGCGGCGCACGCCCCGGCCGCGCCGAACCCGACGATCACGACGTCGGCGGCCGGCTCGTCACTGGGACCCACCGGGCACCTCCGTGGATGTGGAACACGTTCTCGGATCCGGGCACCCGCAGAGGTACACGCGGCGGAGGTCACCGTAGCGCGCCGCGCGCGATTTCTATAACCTGTTCTAGTCCGATACGGGGAGGCGAGATGGCGGTCGACGAGTTCGACGTCGTCGTGGTGGGCAGCGGTGCCGCCGGGATGACCGCGGCACTGACGACGGCCCACCACGGTCTCACGGTCGTGGTCGTGGAGAAGGCGGAGTGCTTCGGCGGGTCGACGGCGCGCTCCGGCGGCGGCATCTGGATACCCGACAACGCGGTGCTGCGCAGGGCCGGGGTCCGCGACACGCCGGAGCAGGCGGCGGCCTACCTCGACCACCTGCTCGGCGCCACGATCTCGGAACCACGGCGGAGCGCGCTGCTGCGGCACGGACCGGAGATGCTCGACCTCGTCCTCGCGAAGACCCCGCTCGACCTCGCCTGGGTGCCCGGCTACAGCGACTACTACCCCGAGGCTCCCGGCGGCCTCCCCGAGGGACGCAGCATCGAGCCCCGGCCATTGGACGGGCGGCTCCTCGGCGCGGAGCTGGCCCGGCTCAACCCGCCCTACATCGCCACGCCGGGCGGGTTCGTGATCACCGCGGCGGACTACCGCTGGCTCAACCTGATCGCCCGCCACCCGCGCGGGCTGCTCCGCGCCGCTCGAGTGTTCGGCCGGCGCATGCTCGGCAGGTTCCGCGGCCGGCGCCTGCTCACGATGGGCCAGGCACTCGCCGCCGGCCTGCGCGCGGGACTGCTCACCGCGGACGTGCCGGTGCGGCTCGGCGTTCCGCTGGTCGACCTGCAGATGGACGGCGACCGCGTGCGCGGGGTGGTGGTGCGCCGCGACGGCGTCGACGAGGTGATCAGGGCCGCGCGCGGGGTGATCGTCGCGTCCGGCGGGTTCGAGCACAACGCGGCCATGCGGGCCCGGTACCAGCAGGCCCCGATCGGCACGGCGTGGACCACCGGCGCAGCCACCAACACCGGCGACGGGATCGAGGCGGGGCAACGGCTCGGCGCCGCGGTCGACCTCATGGACGACGCGTGGTGGGGCCCGTCGATCCCGCTCACCGGCGGGCCGTACTTCTGCCTGTCCGAGCGCACGCTGCCCGGCTCGATCATGGTCAACAGCGCCGGCCGGCGCTTCGTCAACGAGGCGGCGCCCTACGTCGACGCCGTGCACGCGATGTACGAGGGGCACGCCACCGGCGTCGACCACATCCCGGCCTGGCTGATCATCGACCAGCGCTACCGCAACCGCTACACCTTCGCCGGGCTCGGCCCGCGCCAGCCCTTCCCCGGCCGGTGGTACAAGGCCGGCGCGGTGCACACCGCACGCACGCTCGGCGAGCTCGCGGCGGCGATCGACGTCCCCGGCGATGCGCTGGCCGCCACGGTCGCGGAGTTCAACGGCTTCGCCCGCACCGGCCACGACGAGCAGTTCGCCCGTGGTGCGAGCGCCTACGACAGGTACTACGGCGATCCGCGGCAGCGCCCGAACCCGAGCCTGGCGGCACTGGAGATCGCGCCGTTCCACGCCGTCCGGATCGTCCCGGGCGACCTCGGCACGAAGGGCGGCCTCCGGGTCGACGAGCGCAGCCGGGTGCTGCGCGAGGACGGATCCGTCATCGCCGGGCTCTACGCCGCCGGCAACGCGAGCGCGTCGGTGATGGGCCGTACCTACGCCGGCGCCGGCGCGACCATCGGACCGGCGATGACCGGCGGGTACATCGCCGCGCTCGACCTCGCGGCCGGGCCCGGCCCGCTCCCGGAACAGATCGATCAGGCACGTGGTGGAGGGGTGCGATGACCCGGGGCGACGAGCACGGAGTGCGCACGATCGACGTCGGCACGCCGCCGGCCCGGTTCGCGCGCGGATGGCACTGCCTCGGCCTCGCCGCGCCGTTCCTGGACGGGAAGCCGCACGCCGTCGAGGCCTTCGGGACGAAGCTGGTGGTGTACGCCGACTCCGCGGGCGAGCCGCACGTGCTGGACGCCTACTGCCGGCACATGGGCGGCGACCTCTCCCAGGGCAGCGTCAAGGGCGACGCCGTGGCCTGCCCGTTCCACGACTGGCGCTGGGGCGGCAACGGCCGCTGCGTCGGGATCCCGTACGCGAAGCGGGTCCCGCCGCGGGCGCGGACCCGCTCCTGGACCACGCTGGTGGAGAACCGGCAGCTGTTCGTGTGGCACGACCCGGAGGGCAACCCGCCCCCGCCCGAGGTCGTCATCCCGCGCGTCGAGGGCGCCTTCTCCGACGAGTGGAGCAACTGGACCTGGGACTCCGTGCTGATCGAGGGCTCGAACTGCCGCGAGATCATCGACAACGTCGTCGACATGGCGCACTTCTTCTACGTGCACTACGCCTTCCCGACCTACTTCAAGAACATCTTCGAGGGCCACGTCGCCACGCAGAACCTCAACACCCGCGGCCGCGCCGACATCGGCGCCGGCTCGACCTACTCCGGCAAGGACAACGTGGCCCGCTCGGAGGCGTCCTACTACGGGCCGTCGTACATGATCGACAAGCTGTGGAACGAGTACAAGGGCTTCACGATCGAGACGGTCCTGATCAACTGCCACTACCCGGTCACCGCGGACTCCTTCGTCCTGCAGTGGGGGGTCATCGTGCGCAAGCCACCGGGCATCTCCGACGTGGACGCCGACCGGTTGGCCGCGAAGTTCGCCAAGGGCACCGGCGTCGGGTTCCTCCAGGACGTCGAGATCTGGAAGAACAAGACCCGCATCGACAACCCTCTCCTCTGTGAGGAGGACGGGCCCGTCTACCAGCTGCGCCGCTGGTACGAGCAGTTCTACGTCGACGTCGCCGACGTCACCGAGGAGATGACCCAGCGGTTCGAGTTCGAGGTCGACACCACCCGCGCCGTGCAGGCGTGGGAGGAGGAGGTCGCGGAGAACCTGCGCCGCCGCGAGACCGGTGTGCCATGACCGGACCGGTGCGCGACCACCGCGAGCTCGCGGCAGCCACCGCGGCCGACCGGCAGGCCTACCTGACCGAGGGGCTGACCGCCGTGGGCTGCCTTCGCTGCGGAGCGTGCGCGCTGGTCAGGAAGAACAGCCGCGCGCAGACCAGCATCCAGTGGACCAACGACGCGGTGCACCGATGCCGGTTCTACGCGGCCAGCACCGGGTGCACCGAGCTGCACCGCAGCATCGACGCAGCGGTCGCGGCCGGGCAGCTGCGGGTGCGCGGTGGCTGAGCAGCGCTCCTACCGGCTCCGGGTCGCCGAGGTGATCGCGGAGACCGCCGATGCGAGCACGGTCGTCCTCGAGGTGCCCGCCGAACTGGCCGAGCAGTACGCCTACCGGCCAGGCCAGTTCCTCACGCTCCGGCTCCCGGGGCGCGACGGCGTGGCGCTGGCCCGGTGCTACTCGCTGTCCAGCTCCCCGCACGAGGGCGACCGGCTCGCCGTGACCGTCAAGCGGGTCGACGAGGGCTGGGGCTCCAACTGGATCTGCGACAACGTCGTCGTCGGCATGGAGCTCGACTCTCTCCCGCCGGCCGGCACGTTCACCCCGCGGTCCCTCGACGACGACCTCGTCCTCGTCGCCGCGGGCAGCGGGATCACACCGGTCATCTCGATCGTCCGCGCCGTGCTCGCGCGGGGCCGCGGCCGGCTGGTGCTCGTCTACGCCAACCGCGACGAGCAGTCGGTGATCTTCGCGGCCGAGCTGCGCGAGCTGGCCGCGCAGTACCCCGAGCGCCTGCTCGTCCTGCACTGGCTGGAGAGCGTGCAGGGCCGGCCGGCGCAGGCCCAGCTCGCCGAGCTGGCCCGCCCGTTCACCCAGCGCGAGTTCTTCCTCTGCGGCCCGCTCCCGTTCATGGACGAGGTCACCCATGCGCTCCGCGAGCTCGGGGTGCCGCGCAAGCGCGTCCACATCGAGCGGTTCGTCTCGCTCACCGACGACCCGTTCGAACCTGTTGGACCCCAGCCCGTCCCCGTCGACGGCGCCACCAGCACCGTCGAGGTCGAGCTCGACGGCGAGCGACACACGCTGGACTGGCCCGCCGGCACCAAGCTGCTCGACCTCCTGCGCGACAAGGGGCTCGACGCGCCGTTCTCCTGCCGCGAGGGCGCCTGCAGCGCGTGCGCCTGCCGGGTCACCGCAGGCGAGGTCACGATGCTGCGCAACGAGGTGCTCGACCAGACCGACCTCGACGAGGGCTACGTGCTGGCCTGCCAGGCCGTCGCGGTCAGCGACTCCGTCTCCGTCACCTACGACTGACCCCGGAGGTACATCCGTGCCCATCGACCCGGACCGTGCCATCGGCGCCGCGCTCCCCGAACGCGAGGTCCGGTGGGACGCCTCCGACGTGCTGCTCTACCACCTGGCGCTCGGCGCCGGCGCCGATCCCGTCGATCCCCGCGAGCTGCGCTACGCCTACGAGGCCGACTTGGCGGTGCTGCCGACGTTCGGGGTGGTGGCGCCGACGCTGCGGGCCACGGAGGCGCCGCGCGTGTCGCTGCCCGGGGTGGAGATCGATCTGGCCGCCGTGCTGCACGGCAGCCAGGAGATCGTCGTGCCCGGCCCGCTGCCCACCGCGGGCAGCGGCGTGGCCCGCGGGCGGATCGCCGACGTGCAGGACAAGGGCAGCGCGGCGGTGATCATCCAGGAGACCGAGGTCGTGGACGCGGCCGGCGCCCTGCTGTGGACGACCCGGTCGAGCATCTTCGCCCGCGGCGAAGGCGGCTTCGGCGGCCATCGCGGGTCGACCGAACGGACGCCGGTGCCCGACCGCGACCCGGACGCCGTGCTGCTCACGCCGACGCTGCCCCAGCAGGCGCTGTGGTACCGGCTGTGCGGTGACCGCAACCCGCTGCACGTCGATCCCGGCTTCGCTGCGGGCGCCGGCTTCGACCGCCCGATCCTGCACGGGCTGTGCACGTACGGGATGGTCTGCAAGGCCGTCGTCGACGGAATGCTCGGTGGCGACGCCGCCCGGGTCGGCGGCTTCTCCGCGCGGTTCGCCGGCGTGGTCCTGCCCGGCGAGACGCTGCGCACCCTCGTCTGGGACACCGGCGACCGGCTGCTGCTCACCACGTCGGTCGCCGAGCGCGACGCACCCGTGCTCGCCGATGCGGTGCTGACCCCGCCCTGATCCGGCGCTGAACTTTTCGGCTACCTTCGCCGGGATTCAGCACGCCCGGGAGGACGCCCAGTGCCAGCAGCGCCGACATTCCCCGTCTCGGTCAAAGGCGTGGTTCTCGATCCGCGACAGCGCGTCCTCCTCGTCAAGAACGAGCGCGACGAGTGGGAACTTCCCGGCGGACGCATCGAGATCGGCGAGTCTCCGGAGAACTGCGTGGCCCGGGAGATCTTCGAGGAGACGCAATGGAAGGTTGCGACGGGTCCCGTTCTCGACACGTGGATGCACTACATCCGCGAGGTCGAGCGGCACGTGTTCATCGTGACCTACGGATGCTGGCCGGTTTCCGACGTCGCTCCGGTGCTCTCGCACGAGCACAAGGAGATCGGACTCTTCGCGCGATCCGAGATCGACGGCCTGTACATGCCGGACGGCTACAAGCGGTCGATCGGTGCCTGGTACGAGCGGGTGAGCTGACGCGTGTCGGCTCGGCTCACTCGATGCGTTCCGCCAGCAGGGCGGTGAGGTCCGCTTCCTGCAGGGGGAAGCCGGGGAACTCCAGCAGTGCCTTCACCGGCACGCCGAGGATCGAGTGCCGGCCCGTCTCGTCGCGGAGCAGGTCGGCCACCCGGCCCTGCACACCGCCGCGCTGCTCGACCAGCGCCCAGAGCGCGGCACCGGCCTCCGCGTGCTCGGTCCACTCCCCCAGCGTCGACCAAGGCGTCAACGGGTCGCGGACCGGCGCACCCGGCAAGCGTCACGCTCGTGGACAGCCGGATGTCCCTGGAGGACGATCCGATGCGCACGTCACGGTCACCGGGCCGGTAGAGCCAACCCCGCTCGGGATCGTAGTGCCGGAGGCGGTCCCGGCCGACCGGGATCGAGATGCGCCGCCGCTCCCCCGCCGCCAGCGCGATCTTGGTGAACCCGCACAGCTCCTGCTCGGGAACGACGCCGGCCCCGGTGCGCTCGCCCGCGTAGACCTGAACGACCTCGCGCCCGTCCCGCTCGCCGGTGTTCGTGACCGTCAGCACCACCGTCATGGCGACGTCGTCGATCGGTGGATGTACGTGCACGTCGAGGTCGTCGTACCGGAACTCGGTGTAGGACAGCCCGTGCCCGAAGGGGAAGTCGACGGCGATCTCGCGCGCGTCGTAGTAGCGGTAGCCGACGTGGATGCCCTCGCCGTACCGGACATGGCCCTGCTCGCCGGGGAAGTCGAGGAACGCCGGTGTGTCGCTGAGCCGCACCGGGATCGTCTCGGCCAGCTTCCCCGACGGCGACACGTCGCCGAGCAGGACATCGAAGACGGCGTCTCCGCCGGCCTGCCCGGTGAGCCAGAACTCGACGATCGCCGACACCTTGTCTCGCCATGGTGCGGTGGTGACCACCGAGCCGTTGCTCAACGCCACCACGATCCGCGAGGTCACCGCCGCCACCGCGGAGAGCAGGGCCAGCTGGTCGGCGGGCAGATCGATGTGGATCCGGTCGCTGCCCTCGGCCTCCGCGCTGTCCGGCAGGCCCAGGAAGAGCACTGCGACGTCCGCATCCGCCGCGATGTCCACGGCCTCCGCGACGAGTTCCGGCGCCACCCGACCCTCCAGCGTGTACCCCGGGGCGAACGTGGAACCCGGCAGCCGCCGCCGCGCCGCATCCAGCACGCTGACCACGCTCGTCGGGTTGACCCGGGAACTGCCCGCGCCCTGGTAGCGCGGCGTGCGGGCGAGCTCGCCGAGCACCGCGACGCGACCCGGCCGAAGCGGCAGGAGCCCGTCGTTGGTCAGGAACACCGCCGATTCGGCTGCCGCCCGCCGCGTGAGCGCGTGGTGCTCGGCCAGGTCGACCGGTGCGGGCTCCGCGCGGGTCCGCTCGGCGAGTCGGGTCAACCGCAGCGTCACCCGGTCCAGCACCGCCTGCTCCACGTCGGCGTCCCGCACCCGCGGGTCATCGGGTCGCCCAGGCATGCGCAGGTCCAGCCCGGCGCGCAGCGCGGCGACCGGATCGTGCACCGCACCCCAGTCGGAGATCACGACCCCGTCGTAACCCCACTCGTGCCGCAGCACGTCGGTCAGCAGCCAGTGGTCCTCCGACGTGTAGCGCCCGTTGAGGCGGTTGTAGGAGGTCATCACGGCCCACGGGTTCGCCTGCCGGATCGCGATCTCGAAGCCACGCAGGTAGATCTCCCGCAGCGGCCGCTCGTCGATGTCGGCGCTGATCCGCATCCGCTCGGTTTCCTGGTTGTTCGCCGCGAAGTGCTTCACGCACGCACCGACGCCCTGCTCCTGCAGCCCCTCGATCATGGCCGCCGCGAGCAGACCCGACAGGAGCGGATCCTCCGAGAAGTACTCGAAGTTGCGACCGCACAACGGGGTCCGCTTGATGTTCATCCCGGGGCCGAGCACGACGTGCACACCCTTGGCACGCGCCTCGGCACCCAGTGCGGCACCGATCCGGCGCACGAGACCGGGATCCCACGACGAGGCGAGCGTGACCGCCGGCGGGAAGCACGTCGCGGGTTCGCTGCGACCGAGGCCGAGGTGGTCGGGATTCTCGTCGTCCTGCACGCGAAGCCCGTGCGGGCCG
Source organism: uncultured Actinomycetota bacterium (assembly GCA_963727745.1). Classification (GTDB taxonomy): domain Bacteria; phylum Actinomycetota; class Actinomycetes; order Mycobacteriales; family Pseudonocardiaceae; genus Pseudonocardia. Next base: position 315,822 of record CAVSHL010000011.1, on the reverse strand, counting down.
TCGGCGAACCGGATGGGCCCGTGCCCCGGCACCGGCTGGCTGGTCCAATAGTCGGCACCCGTGGTGAGCAGCACCTGATCCGTCATCGCACGCCCCTGATCAGTCGGGTGGCCACCGCGGCGCGCACCACGCTACGGGGGGTCGCTCCGGCCCTGATGATCGACACGGGTGAGATCTACGTGGTGGGGGTTTCGAGGCGCAAAACCCCCGTCATGTCCATGTCACCCGTGTCGATCATGGAAGAGGCGGCGAAGGGCACAGCCCGACCCCCGGCACGCAAGGATCGGTCGGACGGGGCGCGATCATGATCCACGGGACGGTCGAGCCGGCTGACGCGAGCACCAGACCGCTGGTGGGCACGCCGGTGCCCGCGGTGACCACCACGTGCGCCACATCGTCGACCTGGTTGACGGCGCTGCCGCGGACCTGCCGCACGCCCTCGGCGATGCCGTTCATGCCGACGCTGGTCTGGGACACCGGCGAGCGGCTCGTGCTCGCCACGTCGGTGGCCGGAGTGACACGGCCGTGCTCGCCGATGCGATGCTGGTCATTGCAGGTTGAGCGCGGATTCAGCTCGGCGACAACACCCGTGGCCCGACCGCACGGGCGGACTCGGACCGCCGCATCCTCGACCAGGAGCTTCCCGGGCGCCGACGTCTCGATCCACGATCCCGCCGGCGATCGTCGATCGACTGCCGAACCGAATGGTCGCAGCGCACCGCACACGGCGCGCGTTGACTTCGTCAGATCCGTGGCGCGCCAGGATCGTCGAACTCGATGGCCAAGCGACTCGAATACGCTGCCGACGAGTCGTCCGCTTCGCCAGGAGTTCCCTCGCCCCATCGACCTGATCGGCCAGGTTTGACGAAAGTCGCCCGCAACCGAAACCCGTCCTGCGTGGCCACCGCCTCCTCGTAGTCCACGAGGACCTGCTCGCCGACAGTCAGCTCACGGAACCCAGGCGTGTCGATCACCGAGAAATGCACGAAACACGGCTCTGCAAGATCGCCACCAGCAACGACGCCCCAGCCTTCGTCCGCATGCCATTCACGCACGGTGCTGTGCAGCATTACTAGCCTCCATGTGGATAGTCACGGTCGAATCTCGAAGTTCGACGTGGCATCCAACGTTGCGGTCCCATGAGCCCCATTGACGAAGACTCGGAAGACGTTCCTGACCTTCATAGTGTACCGACCGGCCGCAGATTCGGGCAGCCAGAACGCCGGATGTGCTTGGTAGTCGCACGCCTCGAAGACGTGGCTGTCATGTCCCACGACTCGGCCGCGGGCGTCGTACAGCGTAATGCTCTCGTTCAGCGTCTGCGCCCCTGCGCACAGCGCGATGTTGTGTGCGGACATCTTGTACCCGAGAAGGATGGTGTTGGGATTCGTGGAGAAGTTGTCTGGACGGATCCCGTACCGTTCTCGTCACTGAATATCCAGCTCGGGTTCGCCCTGGTGATCAACTGGAACTCCCCTGGGCCAGGGAACACGTCGGCGCGAGCCACTCCAATGACCCCCGTCATCAGGTTCATGATGACTGCGACGATCACGACGGCTGCTGACGAGACCTTGATCCGCATCGCGTCCTCCAGGGAGGACGCACCTGTTCGGCGCCGCCTTCGGCACGATATTCGAGACCGAGCCGCCGCCGTTGCCGAACGAGGAAACTTGCCAAGTCCGACGACCGGCTACTGCTCGCGATCTCGGTGGCCGAACGCGCGGACGCGCCCGTACTGGCCGACGCGGTACTGACCCCAAGCTGAGGCTCACGCACACCGTGGGGTGCTCACGCACATGGTGGACCATGTGCGCGAACACATCAGCGTGTGCGTGAGCTCCTGACCAGCTCAGTCCGCAGCCAGCACCAGGCCGCTCGTCGGCACCCCGGTGCCCGCAGTCACCACCACATGCTCCACCCCGTCGACCTGGTTGACGGCGCTGCCGCGGACCTGCCGCACGCCCTCGGCGATGCCGTTCATGCCGTGGATGTAGGCCTCCCCGAGCTGGCCGCCGTGCGTGTTCACCGGCAGGGTGCCGCCGAGCTCGATGCCACCGTCGGCCACGAAGTGCCGCGCCTCGCCGCGCGGGCAGAACCCCAGCTCCTCCAGCTGCACCAGCACGAACGGGGTGAAGTGGTCGTAGAGCATCCCGACCTGGACGTCCGCGGGCCCGATCCCGGCCTGGCGCCACAGTTGCCTGGCCACGACGGCCATCTCGGGGAGGCCGGCGAGGTCGTCGCGGTAGTAGCTGGTCATCGTGAACTGGTCGGGCCCGCTGCCCTGCGCGGCCGCTGCGACGACGGCCGGCGGCTGCGGCAGGTCGCGGGCCTGTTCGGTGCTGGTGACGACCAGCGCCACCCCGCCGTCGCTCTCCTGGCAGCAGTCCAGCAGGTGCAGCGGCTCCACGATCCAGCGCGACGACTGGTGCTCCGCCAACGTGATCGGGCGACCGTGGAACCAGGCCTGCGGGTTGGTGGCGGCGTGGCGGCGCATCGCGACCGCGACCCGTCCGAAGTCCTCGCTGGTCGCGCCGAACTCGTGCATGTACCGACGGGCGAACATCGCCACCGTCGCGGCCGGCGTGCTCAGGCCCATCGGGTAGTGCCAGCCGTTGTCGATACCGCTGGACGTCGCCGCCGCGACGGCCCCCGTCTGCGTGCGGCCGAACCGCAGCCCCGAGCGCTCGTTGAAGGCCCGGTAGCAGACCACGACATCGGCGACCCCGGTGGCGACCGCCATCGCCGCCTGCCCGACGGTCGCGCACGCCGCGCCGCCGCCGTAGGGGATGCGGCTGAAGAACCGCAGCTCCGGTACGCCCAGCTCGCGCGCCACCGCGATCTCGGCGTTGGCGTCCATCGAGAACGTCACGAGGCCGTCGACGTCCGAGGCCGCCAGGCCCGCGTCGGCGAGTGCGGCACGAACGGCCTCCGCGGCAAGCTGCAGCTCGCTGCGGCCGGAGTCCTTGGAGAACTCCGTCGCCCCGATCCCGACGATGGCGGCCGCGCCGGACAGGGTGCTCATGGCACCTCCAGCCGGACGGTGCCGGTGACGTGATCACCGAGGCTGCACCGGCCGACCACCTCGACCACCGTCTCGGCACCGGTCGCCACGACCCGGCCGCTGAACACCAGCGTGTCCCCCGCGTAGCACGGCACGCCGAGCCGGATGGCGACGCCGCGGACCAGCGCCGCGGGGCCGGCCCAGTCGGTGACACAGCGCTGCACCAGACCCGTCGTGGTGAGGATGTTGAGGAAGATGTCCTTCGACCCGCGGGCCGCCGCGGCGTCGCGGTCGTGGTGGACGTCCTGGAAGTCGCGCGTGGCCAGCGCGGTCGAGACCACGACGGTGGGGGTGACGTGCAGCCGCAGCTCCGGCAGCACGTCGCCGACGGCCGGCGTCACCGCGGTTCCCAGGCGGGCAGGGTCAGTTCGTCGTCGATCCGGTCGACGGCGATCCGCACCGGCAGACCGATCCGCACCTGCGCGGGGTCGACGCCGCGCAGCTCGCCCAGCACCCGCACGCCCTCCGCCAGCTCGACCAACGCCACCACGAACGGCAGGCTCCGGCCGGGAACCGGTGGATGGTGGTGGACCACGTAGCTGTAGACCTCGCCGTGGCCCGTCGCCACCACGTACGACGGTCGCGTGGCGCCGCACCGCGGGCACATCGGCCCCGGCGGGTGGCGCAGCAGGCCGCAGTCGCTGCAGCTCTGCACGCGCAGTTCCCCCGCCGCCAGGCCGGCCCAGAAGAACTCGGTGTCCCGGTTCACGGCAGGCCGCAGCACGTCCCGCGGGGGCGGGGGCGGGTCCGGCGGGCGGAACTTGAGCACCCGGAACATCATCTCGGCGACGGGCTCTGCACCGACGCTCCACGTGCTGACGGTCGTGACGAACCAGCCCTCCCCCAGCGCGGTGCGCTTCGGGCCGGTCACGCCGGTGAGCCGGGAGCGCACCGAGAGCTGCTCACCCGGACGCAGGTAGCGGGCGTAGGTCTGCTCGCAGTCGGTCGCCACCACCGAGGTGTAGCCGGCGTCGTCGAGCACCGCGGTCATCGCACCGAGCGGGTCGTCGGCCGGCCGCTGCCCGTCCAGCCCCAGCATCGTCCACACCTGCACCATCGCCGGCGGCGCGACCTCGGGGTAGGCGGGGTTGGCGTCGCCGAGTGCCTCGGTCCAGTTGCGCACCATCGGCGCGTTCACCGGGTCCCTGGCGAGCCGCGCGGCGCAGTCACCGGCGGCCACGAGCCGCCGGGCAGCCTCCTCGATCCGTTCCGTCGTCGGGGCGGTCATCGGGGCACCCGCGGCAGGCCGAGTCCCGCGGTCGCGATGAGCTCGCGCATGACCTCGTTGACGCCGCCGCCGAACGTGATCACCAGGTTGCGCTTGGCGTGCACGTCCAGCCAGCGGGCCAGGCGGGCCGTCTCGGGGTCGCTCGGATCGCCGTGCCGCCCGACGACCTCCTCCAGCGACCGCCCGATCCGCTGCACCGCCTCGGAGCCGAACACCTTCGTGGCGGACGCGTCCGCGATCGTCACGGGGCCGGCCGCAGCGGTGGCCGCCACCTCCCAGTTGAGCAGCTCGTTCACGTGCCGGACGGCGTAGCTCTCGGCCAGTGCCCTGCGGACGTCGGGCAGGTCGAGCAGCGGCGTGCCGTCGGGCGCGGTGCGCTCGGCCGCCCAGCCCCGCACGCGGTCGTGCAGCGCGGCGATCCGGCCCGCCGGGCCGAGCATCACCCGCTCGTGGTTGAGCTGGGTGGTGATCAGCTGCCAGCCCCGGTTCTCCTCCCCCACCCGCATCCCGACCGGTACCCGCACGTCGGCGTAGTAGCTCGCGTTGGTGTGGTGCGCGCCGTCGCAGGTGATGATCGGCGTCCACGAGTAGCCGGGATCGGTGGTGTCGACGATGAGGATCGAGATGCCCTTGTGCCGGGCCGCGGCAGGATCGGTGCGGCACGCCAGCCAGACGAAGTCGGCGTCATGGGCACCGGTGGTGAAGACCTTCTGCCCGTTGACGACGTACTCGTCGCCGTGGCGGACCGCGGTGGTGCGCAGGGCGGCCAGGTCGGTGCCCGCGTCGGGCTCGGTGTAGCCGATCGCGAAGTGCACCTCGCCGGCCAGGATCGCCGGCAGGAAGCGTTCGCGCTGCTCAGGGGTGCCGCACGCTTGCAGCGTCGGGCCGACGGTCTGCAGCGTGACCGCGGGCAGCGGGACATCGGCGCGGAGAGCCTCGTCGACGAAGATCTGCTGCTCGATCGGACCGAAGCCGCGCCCGCCGTACTCGACCGGCCAGCCGACGCCGAGCCACCCGTCGGCACCCATCCGGCGGACGACGTCGCGGTACGCGCGGCCGTGCCGCTCGATGAGCAGCACGTCGCGCTCGGCCGGCGTGAGCAGGCCGGCGAAGTACGCGCGCAGTTCCGCCTGCAGCACGCGTTGCCCGTCCGTGAGCTCGATCTCCACTGACGCTCCTCAGCTCGCGGCCCGGTCGCCCAGCCGCTCGACGGCGAGCTCGACGCCCCCGACGAGACGGGCCAGGTCCTTGCCCCATGCGTAGTGCCGGTGCACCGGGTAGGTGATGTCCACGCCCAGCCCGCCGTGCAGGTGCTGGCAGGTCTGCAGCGCGGCCGGGGCGTGGGCGAGCCAGTAGGCGGCGACGTCGAGGTCCGCGCCGGCATCGCGCCCGGCACCGAGCCGCCAGCACGCCGCCCGCGCCGCGAGGTGCAGGATCCGGGCCGCGACGTACACATCGGCCACCTGCTGCGCGACGGCCTGGAAAGTGGCCAGCGGCCGGCCGAACTGCTCCCGCGTCGCGATGTGCGCGCTGGTCAGCTCGAGCGCGCCGGTGAGCACCCCGTCGCCCACCGCGCTCGCGCCGGCGAGCGCACAGCGGTGCAGGCCGGCCACGGCGTGGCCGGTGGTGTCGGCGCCGAGCAGCGCGTCGGAGCGCACCGGCACCCGGTCCAGCACGAGGGTGTGCTCGGGCGCGCCGCTCGACGTCGGGGCCGCCGTCACCGTCACGCCTGGCGCGTTCGGGTCGATCAGGAGCACGCCGGTGCCGGCGCCCGGCAGGGCCACCGGCACCAGGATCCGGTGCGCGGTCGCGGCGTACGGCACCCCGATCTTGGTACCGGAGACCACCCAGCCCGCACCGTCGCGCTCGGCCGTCGTCCGCGGCTGCCGGGTCAAGGGGCTCGACGGCTCGTGCAGCGCGGCTGTGAGCACCGCGCCCTCCTCGACCACCGGTGCGAGCACAGTCCGCTGCTGCTCGGCGGTGCCCGTCCTGACCACCGGGAGGACGCCGAGCGCGAGCGTCGGCAGCGCGGCGACGAGCGCGGTGCGACGGCCGACCTCCGCCAGCACCAGCCCGCACTCCACCACTCCGAGCCCGGCTCCACCCAGCTCCTCCGGGACGGCGAGCGTCAGCAGCCCGGACTGCACCATCGACTTCCAGAGCGACTGCGGATCGGACCCCGGGGCCAGCACCTCGCGTGCGAGGTGGGCCACCTCCTGCTGGCTCTCGTCCAGGCTGAAGTCCACCCGCACTCCTCGCGTCGACAACTGGAACGTGTTCTAGTATTGGGGTCGGCGACGCGCACCGCAAGCTCACCGTGCGCAGTGTGGTGGTGTCAGCAAGGCCACCTTCAGGACCGAATCCGTCCCGAAGGTGGCCTTGCTGACATCACCCCGGCGCCTGTGCCGCCGTGGCGGCCGTGCACCGAATCACCTAGCGGCGGGCTCCCGGGGTAGGCCGAGGATTCGCTCCCCCACCAGCGTGAGCAGGATCTGCGTCGTTCCCCCGGCGATCGAGTGGCACCGGCTGAGCAGGAACTCGTGCGCCAGCGCGGCCGCGTCGCCGTCGACCGCGGCCCCGTCCGGCCCGGTCAGATCGAGCGCCGCCTCCGCGACGTCCTGCCGGTGCCGCACGCCGATCAGCTTGCGCACGGCCGAGTCCGGCCCCGGCCCCTCGCCGGCCAGCCGCCGCAACGTCGCGCGCAGGTCGAGCAGGGACACCGCGAGGCCCTGGGCCACGAGCGCGCCGATCCGCTCCCCGGCCCCGGCCTCCCCGACCTGCGAGAGCAGGCGCTCGACCCCCTGCCCGAGCGACGAGCTGCCGCTCAGCGCCACCCGCTCGTTGGCGAGCGTCGTGCGCGCCAGCGGCCAGCCCCGATCGACCTCGCCGACCACGTCAGCGTCGGGCACGAAGACCTGCTCGAGGTAGACCTCGTTGAACACCGCCTCGCCGGTGATCTCGCGCAGGGGCCGGACGTCGATGCCGGGGCTGCGCATGTCGACCAGGAAGTAGGTGATGCCCCGGTGCAGCGGCGCGTCCGGGTCGGTGCGCGCGAGGCAGATCGCCCAGTCCGCCTCGCGCGCCAGCGACGTCCACACCTTCTGCCCGGTCAGCTGCCAGCCGCCGGTGACGCGCTCCGCGCGGGTGCGCAGGGCGGCCAGGTCCGATCCCGCACCGGGCTCGCTGAACAGCTGGCACCAGGTGAGCTCACCGCGCAGCGTCGGCCCCGCGAACCGGTCCTGCTGATCATGCGTGCCGTGCTGCAGCAGCGTCGGCACGGCCCAGCCGCCGATCACCAGGTCGGGTCGTGCAACGCCGGCGCGACGCAGCTCGTCGTCGATCAACAGCTGCCGGGCGGGCGGTGCATCGAGCCCGTACGGGGACGGCCAGTGCGGCGCGAGGTATCCGCTGCCGGCAAGGCGGATGCGCTGCTTCTCCGCAGGCAGTGCGGCCAGGTCGGCGACGACCGCGCGGACCGCAGGGCGTTCGGCTTCCGTGGCGGGATCCAGCTCGACGCCGAGCGTGCGCCGGCTGCCGCCCGCGGCCAGCGCGGCCGCGCGTTCGCGCCAGCCCGCAGTGGGGCCGAGGAGCTGCCGGTTGGCCAGCGCTCGTCGCAGGTAGAGATGCGCGTCGTGCTCCCAGCTGAAGCCGATGCCGCCGAGCACCTGGATCGCGTCCTTGGCGTTGTCGACGGCCGCGTCCAGTGCCGTGCCCGCGGCGACGGCCGCCGCCAGCGGCAACTCGTCGGGCGCCTGGTCGGCGGCGCGTGCAGCGTCCCAGGCGAGCGCAGCGGCCTGCTCGACGCGGCACAGCATCTCGGCGCAGAGGTGCTTGACCGCCTGGAACGTGCCGATCGCCCGGCCGAACTGCTCGCGGACCTTCGCGTGCTCGGTCGCGGTGCGCAGGCACCACCGCGCGATCCCGGCCGCCTCCGCCGCGAGGACCACGGCGGCGAGGTCGCGCACCTGCGCCGTGTCCACCCCCCGGAGCACCCGATCGACCGGCACCAGCACGTCCCGGGCGTCGACGCGGCTGAGCGCCCTGGAGAAGTCGACGGGCGGCCGCGCCGTGACTTCCAGCCCCGGGAGGTCGGCCTCGATCAGGAACCACAACTCGGCGCCCGCCAGCGCGGCCCCGAGCAGCAGCAACGGCGCCGGCCCCGCACCGAGCACGGCGGTGACCGCGCCGCTGACCCGCAGCCCACCGTCGGCCGTCTCGACGGCGACGAGCGAGCCCGCGTCCAGCGCGGCCGCCACCGGCGTCGTCCCGTCGATCACCCCGCGCAGCAGCTCGTCGGTGACGGGCGCGCGCTTTCCGGCGGCGAGCACCAGGCCGGCGAGGACGGTCGTGGCGACGGGCCCGGGAACCAGCTCGGCGGCGCACTGCTCGAGCGCGGCGGCCGCGTCGACCACGGTCCCGTCGCCACCCCCGATCGCGGCCGGCAGGGCGGCACCGAACACGCCGATGCCGGCCACCGCCGCCCAGTGCGCGGCCCACCCGTCGGGCGCGATCCCGGTTTCGGCGGCGCGTACGGCGGCCCGGGACTCGAGCCGCGCGACGGAGGCCCGGATCCCGTCCTGGAGCGCCCGCTGCTCGTCCGTCATCGCGATCGTCACGCCGGCGACTATAGAACGTGTTCCACTTCTCGGCGGGCCATGTGGCCGCAGCGGTCGACCGACAGGTACCGTTCTGCTGTTCAATGGAACACGTTCCGGTCCGGACGGCCGGCGCACCCTGCTCGGATAGCGCTGACCCCGGGGAACGGCACGACGGGAAACGGGCACATGACAGAACCAGCACGCCGACCGGCGGCCGACTCGAAGGTCGTCACCGCGCTCACCGAGGTGGACGTCGGGTCGCCGGCGCAGCGGCAGCGCCGCAAGCGCATCCTCGACGCCACGTTGGCGCTGGCCTCCAAGGGCGGCTTCGACGCCGTTCAGATGCGCGCGGTCGCCGAGAAGGCCGACGTCGCGCTCGGCACGCTGTACCGCTACTTCCCGTCCAAGATCCACCTGCTGGTCTCCGGGCTGGCGCGCGAGCTCGAGGTGGTGCTCGAGCGGATGGAGCGCACCACGATCCCGGGCGCCACCCCCGCCGATCGGGTGCTACTCATCCTGAGCCGCAACACCAAGGCCCTGCAGCGAGACCCCCAGCTCACCGAGGCGATGACCCGCGCCTTCATGTTCGCCGACACCTCCGTCGCCGCCGAGGTGGTCGAGGTCGGCAGGCTGACCGAGCGGATGTTCACGCACGCGATGGGCGTCGTCGAGGCGTCGGACGAGGACAAGGCGATCGCCAGGGTGATCAGCGACGTGTGGCTGTCCAACCTCGTGGCCTGGGTGACCCGCCGCGCGACGGCCGAGGACGTCGAGAACCGGCTCCGGCTCACCGTGCGCCTCCTGCTGGGCCACCGCACGAACGACTGACCGACCGGCGCAGCACGCGCGTTGTCCGGCCGCGGACTCTCTGGTAGAACGTGTTCTACATCAGAGGGGGTCCACGTGGACGATGCTGTTTCCGCGGCCCTCGACGGGCGGGCGTGGTCCGAGTTCTGCCGGGCGTTGGAGAAGGCCGGCGAGGTGGTGCTGCGCGACACCGCACCCGCGACACCACTGGACCGCGCCGAGGGCTACCGCTACCTCACCCGGCTGGTGCGCGAGATGCTCTACTCGACCGTCGAGAACGCCGATCCCGACTTCCCGCGGCTGCACGAGCTGGACCTGACGAAGATCGGCGCGGACAACCCGGACAACGTCTACCTGTCGGCGAGCGTCCGCGGCGATCGCACCTACCGGATCACCGGGGTGCGCGGCACGATCTCCTACTTCAGCATCGGCTCCAAGGCCAACCGATACGCCAAGGACGGCACCATGGCGTCCACGGGTGAACTGACCGACGCGCAGCTCGCCGTCGAGCCGGACGGCACCGTGGAGATCATCGCGAGCGCGACGCCGCATCCGGGCAACTGGCTGCCGCTGGCCCCGGACACGACCAGCCTGGTGGTCCGCCAGACCTTCCTCGACCGCGCGACGGAGACGCCGGGCTCGTGGCGGATCGAGTGCGTCGGTGGGCCGGCCACGCCGCGCCCGCTCGATCCCGAGTTCCTGGTGAAGGCGCTGCGGCGGGCCGCTCTCGGGGTGCACGGCACCGCGGCCACGTTCGCCGCGTGGACCGAGCTGTTCATGAGCAGGCCCAACGAGCTGCCCGACTTCGGGCAGGAGATGTTCCAGCGGGCGGGTGGCGATCCGGAGATCTTCTACCTGCACGGCTACTGGACGCTGCAGCCCGGCGAGGCGTGGGTGGTGGAGACCGAGGTGCCCGACTGCCCGTACTGGAACTTCCAGCTGGACAACTGGTGGATGGAGTCGCTCGACCACGCCCACCGGGTGACGGTGAACAAGCACACCGCGGTGCTCGGCGACGACGGCCGGCTCACGATCGTCGTGGCCGAGCGGGATCCCGGTTGGGGCAACTGGATCGACACCGTCGGCCACACCAGCGGCACCGCGCTGCTGCGCTGGCTCGGGGCGAGCAGCCACCCGATACCGCGGTGCCGAGTGGTTCGGCTGCCCGCCCGGCGCGCTGCGGCGCCGGCCTGACGTTCCCCTCTGGAAGGAGTGCGGGTGACCACCGTGACGGAGGCGCTGCGCGTCGACGACCTGCTCGACGCGGCAAGATCCAGGACCGGCCTCGACGATTTCGGGGACGAGTGGTTCGTCGAACCGCTCGCGATCCTGGTCGACGGCCTCAACACCGAGGCCAGGCTCTCCGCTCTCGGGCTCGCGCTGACCAGGCGCCGGCTCACCGCGCTGCTCGCCGATCGGCTGCGGCTGCGGGCGCTGCAGCGCGCGCAGCCCGAAGTGCTCGACCTCGAGGTGCGCGTCGCGGCGGAGATCTGCGGCCTGCCGCGCACCGGGTCCACGCTGCTGCACCGGTTGCTCGCCGCGTCGCCCCGGCTGACCTCGACGCTCTCGTGGGAGACGTCCTACCCGATCCCGTTCCCCGACGAGGGCCCGGACGCGGTGGAGCGCAAGCGGCGCGCGCAGGAGCGGAGCCGGCTGTTCCTGGAGATGTCGCCGGAGTTCGCCGCCATCCACACGATCGAATGGGACGGTCCCGAGGAGGACGTGATCCTCGTCGACCGGTCGTTCATGTCGATGAGCTTCGACTCCTTCTACTGGGTGCCGACCTACGGCAGGTGGCTGCGCGCCGCCGACCAGACCGTTGCCTACCGGGAGCTGCGCGAGTGGCTGCAGGTGCTGCAGTGGCAGGACCCGGGCCGCGCCGGACGGGCGTGGGTGCTGAAGTCGCCGCACCACCTCACGGCCGTCGACTCCGTGCTCGACACGTTCGACGGCTGCAAGATCGTCATGACGCACCGCTCGCCGGCCCAGGCGGTGCCGTCCTACGCGTCGATGGTCGCGTCGATGACCGCGCAGTACAGCGACGAGGTCGATCCGGTGGCCATCGGCCGCTACTGGTCCGAGCGCTTCGCCGAGACGCTGCGCGGGTTCGCCGCGGTGCGGCAGCGGCGCCCCGAGCGGTTCGTCGACGTGCCGTTCAAGGCGCTGCTGGGTGATCCGCTCGGGCAGGCCTGCCACGTGCTCGGCGAGCTCGGCCTCGTCCCGGACGACGACGATCGACGCAGCTTCGCGTCCTACCTGGAGCGCAACCGCGAGCAGCGGCACGGGTCGCACTCCTACACGCCGGAGGACTTCGGGCTGAGCGTCGAACAGCTCGAGCGCGACTTCGACTTCTACCGGGAGGCCCACGCGTGATGCTCGCAGGCGAGGTGGTGATCATCTCGGGGGTCGGGCCCGGGCTCGGCGCGAAGCTCGCCCGCCGCGCCGCCGCCGAGGGCGCGAAGGTCGTGCTGGCCGCGCGCTCCACCACGGTGACCGCCCAGGTGGAGAAGGAGGTGGCGGCCGCAGGTGGCGAGGCGGTCGCGGTCAGCTGCGACGTGCGCAGACCGGCGGACGTCGACGACGTCGTGCGCACCGCGCTCGACCGGTTCGGCACGATCACCGGACTGGTCAACTCCGCGTACTCGCACCCCGGCTTCCACGACCTGCTGGACACGCCGGACAAGCAGCTGCGTCGCGCACTCGACATCGTCCTGCACGGCACGCTGGGAATGACGCGCGCGGTCGTGCCGCACATGCAGGCAGCCGGCGGCGGGTCGATCGTCAACATCGGCACCATGTCCACCCGCAAGCCGCTGCGCGGCGAGGGCGGCTACGCGGTGGCCAAGGCCGCCACGGCCTGCGCCACCCAGTACCTGGCGCTGGAGCTGGGCGAGCACGGGATCCGGGTCAACCAGGCCGTGCTCGGCTGGCTGGACGGGCCGGGCGTGCGGTACTACCTGACGATGACGGCCGGCGCCCGCGGGATCACCGAGCAGGAGGTCTACGACGAGATCGCGGCGCGCAACCCGCTCGGCCGGATCCCGACCGACGAGGCCTGCGCCGGTGCGGTGCTGTTCCTGCTGTCGCGCCTGGCGTCCGAGGTGACCGGTGCGGTGCTCGACGTCAACGGTGGGGAGCACATGCCGGCATGAGCGAGCTTGAGCACATCGTGGCCTCGGTCGAGGTGGAGATCGCGGCGCCGGTGACGTTCGTGTGGGACGTGCTGGTCGACTACCCGAGCTATCCGCAGTGGAACCCGTACACCGTGTCGGTGAGTACGACGCTCGCCATCGGCGACCCGATCGACCTCACGCTGCCGTCCCCCGACGGGTCGGGCGGCACGTTCGTCAACCGCGAGTACATCCGGGTCGTCGACCCGCCGCACCACCTGCGCTACGACACCGGCGCGGAGATGCCCGGCATCTTCGCCGTGCGCGACCAGTGGCTCGCGGAGGCCGGTCCGGACCGCTGCACCTACCGCACGACCGACGCGATCTCCGGCAAGTACGCCGACACCGTCATGGAGACGACCGGCGCGTGGGTGAAGGCCGGCTTCGACGCCGTTGCGCACGCGTTGAAGGCGCGGGCGGAGGAGCTGTGGTCCGCGGCTCGGGCCGCCGGCAATACCGGCCGGGGGTGACAGCAGCGGCGGGGACGGCTTTGCGTTGATCAAGGGCAAAAGGTCGCTCGTGAAGATCATCCAGCCACCTTTTGCCCTTGATCAACGCCCCACCGCGGGCGGCGTCCGGTCCAGCAGCATCGCCGCCCGGCGCTGCGCCGCGGCGGCGAAGCGGTCCGGGTGGGTCTCGATCCAGAAGTTGCCGGCCAGCATGCCCGCCACGACGAGGGATCCGACCACGTCGGGGTCCGTCCCCTGCGCGGCCAGCCTGCGCATCGCGCGGCGCACCGGGTCGTCCGCCTCGTCGTCACAGCCCTCCGTGCCGTTGTCGAACAACCCGGTCGCGACCGACCCCGGGTTCACCACCGAGACCTGGATCTGCGGGAACAGCTTCGCCACCTCCAGGTGCAGGCACTCGGTGAGCGCCTGCACCGCGTGCTTCGACGCGACGTACGGCGCCATGAACGGCCCCGTCGAGATGCCGCCGATCGAGGAGATGTTGACGACGTAGGACCGGTCGGGCGAGGCACCCATGCGCGGCACGAACGACCGGATGCCGTGGAAGACGCCGTCCACGTTGATGCCGAACAGCCGACGCCACTGGTCGACCGGGGTGTCCCACAACGGTCCCGTGGCCTCCACCCCGGCGTTGTTGACGAGCACCCGGACCGGGTCGCCGGCGTCGAACAGGCGGGCGGCCAGCGCTTCCACCGCGTCCGGGTCGGCCACGTCCACCACGGCGGTCGCCACGTCGGCGCCGCGCGCACGCAGCCGCGCGGCGGTCGCGGCGAGTCGTTCCTGCGCGACGTCCACCAGCACGACCCGGGCGCCCTGCTCGGCGAGCGCTGCGGCGATGCCGGCGCCGATCCCGCCCGCGCCCCCGGTGACGACCGCCGTCGCGCCGTGGAGCTCCTCCATCACTGTCCCCGCAGGAGGCCGGCGCGGGCGGCGATGCGCCGACGGGTCCAGCGCCGCCCGCCGAACAGCAGCTCGGTGGCGGTGGCGCGCTTGAAGTAGCGGTGGGCGGGGTGCTCCCAGGTGAACCCGATCCCGCCGTGCAGCTGGATCATCTCCGCGGCCACCCGGCGGAAGATCCCCGCGTTGTGCACCTTCGCCAGCGGGGCCGCGGTGGCGAAGCCGGCCGCGTCCGCGTCGGCGGCCCAGGCCGCGTACCAGCCGGTCGCCGAGGCCGACTCGACAGCGACGGCGAGATCGGCGCACCGGTGCTGCAGGGCCTGGAAGCTGCCGAGCGGCCGGCCGAACTGCTCCCGCGCGCGCAGGTGGGCGACCGTCGTGCCCAGGCAGGACCGGGCCGCGCCCGCGCACTCCACGGCGACGGCAGCGAGCAGCAGATCGATCGCGCGGTCCTCCACGGCCGCCCCGCCGAGCAGGACGGCGGGCGCGTCGGCGAGCTGGACGCCCGCCTGGGTACGGGTGCGGTCCAGCGTGGGCTCGGGCACGACCGTGACGCCCGGCCCCGGCACCCGGACCGCGGCGAGAGCGCGGGCGCCGTCGAGGTCCACCGGGGTGAGCAACAGGCCGAGCAGCGGGCCGTCGACGACGTGGGCGAGCGCGCCGGTGACCCGCAGCCCCGCCCCGTCCCGAGTGGCGGCCGGACGCCGGTCCGCCGGGACGGCCAGACCGGCCACGAGCTCACCGGCGGCGATCGCCGGCAGCACCTCGCCGGCCAGGCCATGAGCCGTCTCGGCGGCGCTCTCCGCGAGCACCGTCGCGGCCACCGCCGTCTGCAGGAACGGCACGGCCGCGAGGCTCCGGCCCAGCTCCGTGAGCACGACGGCGAGATCGACGACCGTGGCCCCGGCGCCGCCGTACTGCTCCGGGACCGCCAGCCCGGTGAGGCCGAGCTCGCCGGAGAGCAGCTTCCACACCTCGGCATCGACGGCGCCATCCGGCTCCCGGGAGCCGTGCCGGTCGAGCGCGGCGCGCAGGACGGCCTGCAGATCGCGCTGTTCGGCGCTGAGCGTCACGTCCATCAGCCGCGCTCCCTGGGCAGGCCCAGCATCCGCTGGGCGATCACGTTGCGCTGCACCTCGTTCGAGCCGCCGTAGATCGTGTCGGACCGGGTGAACAGGTACAGCCGCTGCGCCGCGGTGAGGTCGCCGATGCCCGACCCCGCGGTGACGGTGGCGTCCGCGCCGAGCACATCCACCGCGAGCTCACCGAGACGCTGGTGCCACGGCGCCCACAGGAGCTTGGCGACGTTCGACTCGGTGCCCGGCGTCGTGCCCGCCGGCGCGCCGAGGCTCAGCACGGCGGTGTAGCGCAGCACCTGCAGCTCGATCCAGGAGTCGAGCACCCGCTCGGCGATCGCGGTATCGGCGAGCGCATCGGTCTCCCGGGCCGCCGCGACGACGTCGTCGAACTCCCGGGCGAACGCCATTTGCTGGCCGAAGGTCGACACCCCCCGCTCGACGGCGAGCGTCCCGAGCGCGACCTTCCAGCCGTCGCCCGGCGCGCCGACGACGTCGTCCGCGGCGGCGCGGGCGTCGTCGAAGAAGACCTCGTTGAACTCCGCGGTGCCGGTCAGCGACACGATGGGCCGCACCTCGACGCCGGGCTGGTCCATGGGCACCAGCAGGTACGACAGGCCGCGGTGGCGCTCCCCCGGACCGGTGCGGGCCAGCACGAAGCACCAGTCCGCGTGGTGCGCGAGCGACGTCCAGACCTTCTGCCCGTCGATGTGCCACTCGCCGGCGCGCAGCTCCGCACGGGTGCGCACGGCGGCGAGGTCGGATCCCGCGCCCGGCTCCGAGTAGCCCTGGCACCACAGCTGAGTGCCGGCGAGGATGCCGGGCAGGAACCGCGCCCGCTGCTCGCGCGTGCCGAACATCAGCAGCGTCGGGCCGAGCAGTTGCTCGCCGATGTGCCCGACGCGGCCGGGCGCGCCGGCCCGCGCGTACTCCTCGTAGAAGATCACCTGCTGCGCCCAGGGCAGCTCGCGGCCGCCGTCGGCGGCGGGCCAGCCCAGGCCGATCCAGCCTGCTTCGCCGAGCCTGCGCTCCCACGCCGTCCGGCCCTCGACGTGCTCGTGCTCGCGCCCGGGCCCGCCGGCACCGACGAGCTCGGCGAACTCCCCACCGAGGTTGGCCTGCAGCCACGCCCGGACCTCGCCCCGGAACCGTTCGTCCGCCTCGGTGAAGCGCAGGTCCACGTCAGGCCCCGTAGACCGGGGTCGGCGCCGGGGCCTGTGCCAGCAGCTCCAGCACGGCCTTGCCTGCCTCGGCCACCGCGAACCGGTGGCCGGCCTCGTGCCGCGACCCGTAGCGCCACCCGTCGGCCAGCCCGATCCGGCCGCCCTCCACCTCGAACACCCGGCCGGTGACCTCTCTGGCTTCCGCCGTGCCGAGCCAGACGACGAGCGGGGAGACGTTCTCGGGGGCCATCGCGTCGAAGTCGGCGTCCTGGGTGGACATCATCTCGGCGAAGACGGCCGCGGTCATCGGCGTGCGCGCCGACGGGGCGATCGCGTTGACCGTCACGCCGTAGCGGGCCAGCTCCGCCGCCGCGACCAGCGTGAGCGCCGACGACGCCGGCCTTGGCCGCGGCGTAGTTGCCCTGCCCCACGCTGCCCATCAGGCCGGCTCCCGGAGCTGGTGTTGATCACGCGGCCGGTGCCCGGCGCGCCGGCCTTGTGCTGGGCCCGCCAGTAGGCGGCGGCGTGGCGGAGCGGGCAGAAGTGGCCCTTGAGATCGACCCGCAGCACCTCGTCCCACTCCTGCTCGCTCATGCCGACGAGCATCCGGTCGCGCACCAGCCCGGCGTTGTTGACCAGCACGTCCAGCCCGCCGAACCGATCGACGGCCGTCCCCACCAGTGACTCGGCGTAGGCCCAGTCGGCCACGTCGCCCGCGCTCGCGACGGCGACTCCACCGGCCTCGACGATCTCCGCGGCGACCGCCTCGGCGGCCGGGCCGATGTCGTTGACGACGACCTGGAAGCCCTCCGCGCCGAACGCCAGCGCATGGGCGCGGCCGAGCCCCTGCCCGGCCCCGGTGACGATCACGGTGCGGGCCATCAGTGTCTCCTTCGCGCCGGCAGTCGCGCATGCTGCGCGCGTCCTGGCCGGCCAGCGAGTCCCCGCCGACCTCGGCGTTGTGGGCGTGGGCGAGGTGGTGCAGGCCGAACACCGAGTCCATGCCGGCGGCCTGCCCCATCAGGTCCTCGGCCTGGTTGAGGGCCTTCTTGGTGAGCGCGAGCCCCATCCGCGGCATCGTGGCGATGCGCCGGGCGATCCCGAGCGTGTGGTCGGCCAGCTCGGCCCGCGCGACGACGTGGTTGACCATGCCCCACTGCAGCGCGCGCTGGGCGTCGACGCGCTCGCCGAGGTAGAGGAACTCCCTGGCCTGCCGGGTGCCCATGACCCACGGGTGGGCGAAGTACTCGACACCGGGGATGCCCATGCGGACCACCGGATCGGCGAAGAACGCGTCGTCGGAGGCCACGATGAAGTCGCAGATCCAGGCGAGCATCAGCCCGCCGGCGATGCAGGCGCCCTGCACCTGCGCGATCACCGGTTTGGGCAGCTCCCGCCAGCGGCGACACATCCCGAGGTAGACCTCGGACTCGCGGGCGAAGCGCTGCTCGGCGCCGCCGCGGCCGACGTGGTCCCACCACAGACCCGCCCGCCGATCGAACGAGGTGTCGACGTCGCGTCCCGGGGTGCCGATGTCGTGCCCGGCGCTGAAGTGCTTGCCCTCCCCGCGCAGGATCAGCACGGCCACGTCGTCGTCGGAAGCGGCCCGGTAGAAGGCGTCGTCGAGCGCGTAGGTCATCGCCGAGTTCTGCGCATTGCGGTACTCGGGCCGGTTCATCGTGACGATCGCGACGGGCCCGTCGGTCTCGTAGCGCACCACAGGCTCGGTCATGAGGTTCTCCTTCCGTGGTGGGCCGGCAACTGGCAGCCGCAGCTCGTCGCCGTATCGCTCCCGGTGGGCGTCCGCGGTGCCCCAGGCCGCGGCCAGCGCCCACGTCCGCTTGGCGTACAGGTGCAGGTCGTACTCGTCGGTGTAGCCGATCGCGCCGTGGCACTGGATCGCCGTGCGCGACACCAGCTCGGCCGCGTCGGAGGCGAGCGCCTTCGCCATGGCGACGTCGCGGGTCGCCGACTCGGCGGCGCCGTCCAGCGACAGGCCTGCCCGCGCCACGGCGGGCTCGGCGAAGCGCAGGGCCAGCAGCGCGTCGGCCAGGTGGTGCTTGACGGCCTGGAAGCTGCCGACCGGAACCCCGAACTGGTGCCGGGTCGTCACGTACTCGACGGTCATGTCGAGCTGGCGCCGGGCCAGCCCCAGCAGCTGGGCCGCGGTGCCGAGCGCGCCGCGCAGGATCGCCGCCGCGACGATCTCGCCGGACGCGACGAGCACGGCACCGGCCGGCGGGCGCACGCTCGCCAGCGGACGGGACCGGTCGACCGCGTCGAGCGGCTCGACCCGCAGGGCGGACCGCTCGATCAGGGCGGCGGTGCCCGCGCCCGGATCGAGCAGCAGCGCATGGGACGCGTTCGGCCAGGGCAGGGGCTCGGTCGCCCGGCCCGCCGCGACGGATGCGTCGCCTGCCGCGATCTCGGCGAGCAGCCCGTCGTGGCCGCCCGCCGCCGCGAGCAACGGCACGGCCACCAGCGCTGTCTCGACCACCGGGCCCGGCACCGCCGCGCGGCCCGTCTCCACCAGTGCCGGCAGCACGTCCGTGAGCGTGAGACCGAGCCCTCCCGACGACTCGGGCGCGAGGGCGCCGGGCAGGCCGAGCCCGGCGAGCCCGCGCCACACCCGCTCGGTGCCCGGCCCTGCCGGCTTGTCCCACGCCAGCCGCACCACGGCGGGCGGGCACAGCTCGTCGAGCAGCTCGCGCGTCGCCGCGCCGAGCTCCCGCTGCAGTGCCGAGGGGCGGAAGTCCACGGCTATCTCCCCGCCCGGGGCAGGCCGAGCACCCGCTCCGCGACGATCGTGCGCTGGATCTCGTTGGTGCCGGCGTAGATGGGTCCGGCCAGCGAGAACTGGAAGCCTCGGCTCCACGGCTCGTCGACGGCCGCGTCCGGCGCCCCGCAGCGTGAGCGCGGTGCGGTGCGCGAGCACGTCCAGCTCGGACCAGTAGAGCTTGGTGAGGCTCGACTCCGGCCCCGGTCGTGCGCACCGGCGACCAGCTCGCTGACCTGGGCCAGCGTGAACAGCTGATAGGCCTCGGCGCGCATGCTGACGTCCACGACCGCGTCGCGCAGCCGGCCGGTGAGCTGCTCGGGACGGGCGCGGGCGAGCTCGCGCAGCCGGTGCGCGGTCGCCAGGAAGCGGCCGGGCGAGCGCAGGGTCAGCCCGCGCTCCGAGCCGGTGGTGGCCATGGCGACCTGCCAGCCCTTGCCCACCCCGCCGAGCACGGCGTCGTCGGGCACGAACACGTCGTCGAGGAACACCTCGGCGAAGCCCTCGTCGCCGTCGAGCCGGCCGAACCCGCGCACGGTGACGCCGTCGGCGTCGAGCGGCACGAGGAAGTAGGTGAGCCCGCGGTGCCGGACGGTCTCGGGGTCGGATCGGAAGAGGCCGAACAGATGGGTGCAGAAGGCGCCGCGGGTGGTCCAGGTCTTCTGGCCGGAGAGCCGCCAGCCGCCGTCGACCCGCGCCGCGCGGCTGGTGATCCCGGCCAGGTCGCTGCCGGCGCCCGGCTCCGACCAGCCCTGGCACCACAGGTCCTGCGCTGCGGCCATCCGCGGCAGCAGCCGGTCCTGCTGCTCGGGCGTGCCGAACTCGAACAGGGTCGGGGCGAGCAGGAAGATCCCGTTCTGGGTGACCCGCTGCGGGGCGCCCGCCCGGTGGTACTCCTCCTCGAAGATCAACCACTCCCACAGCGACGCGTCGCGGCCGCCGTAGCGCTCCGGCCACGAGACCACCGCCCAGCGCGCCGCGAACAGCTCGCGCTCCCACTCCAGGTGCGCGGCGAACCCGGCCCGGGTGTCACCGGAGGGCAACGGGGTGGGCGGCACGTTGGCCGCGAGCCAACTGTGGGCCTCCGCGCGGAAGGCCTGCTGCGCGTCGGTCCAGGTCAGGTCCATGGGCTCACCGGCCGAACGACGAACGGACCTCGTCGGCGACCCCGGAGAGGTTCAGCTCGAACGTGAAGCCCTGCTCGTAGCGGTAGCTGCGCTTCACGTCCCACGGGTCGATCCCGTTGAGCGACTCCTTGGCCGCCCGGATCACCACCGGCGACTTGGCGGCGATCTCGGCCGCGAGCTCCAACGCCGTCGCGCGCAGCTGCTCCCGCGGCACGACCGAGTGCACCGATCCGAACGCGTGCAGCTGGGCGGCGGTCGCCGGCTTCGCGGTGTAGACCATCGCGCGCATCAGGTGCTGGGGCACGAGCCGGGACAGGTGGGTGGCCGCTCCGAGGGCGCCCCGGTCGACCTCGGGCAGCCCGAACGTCGCGTCGTCGGCGGCGACGATGACATCGGCGTTGCCCACCAACCCGATGCCGCCGCCGAGGCAGAACCCGTGCACGGCCGCGATCACCGGCACCGGGCAGTCGTAGACGGCGGCGAACGCGGCGGCGCATCCCCGGTTCACGGCGATGATCGCCGAGTGGTCCGGGCAGGCCTGCAGTTCCTTGATGTCGACGCCGGCGTTGAAGCCGCGCCCCTCGGCCCGCAGCACCACGACCCTGGTGGCCGGGTCGGCGCCCGCAGCCGTGAGGGCGTCGGCGAGCGCGTGCCAGCCGGCCGCGGTCAGCGCGTTCACCGGGGGTGCGTCCATCACGACGTCGACGACACCGTCGGCCGTCGAGGTGCTGCTGATCCCGTGCACGCGGTCCTCCTTCACGGGTGCTGGCTGGAGACGGACACGACCTCACCGGTCATGTAGGTGGAGTAGTCGCTGGCCAGGAACGCGATGACGGTGGCCACCTCCCACGGCTCCGCGGCCCGGCCGAACGCCTCCTGGGCCGCGAGCGCGTCGAGCAGCTCCGGGGTGGTGGTCTTGGCCAGGAACGGGTGCGCGGCGATGCTCGGCGCCACCGCGTTGACGCGGATGCCCAGGTGGGCCACGTCGAGCGCGGAGCAGCGGGTCAGCGCCATCACCCCGGCCTTCGCCGCGGCGTAGTGCGCCTGCCCGCGCTGGGCGCGCCAGCCGATCACCGACGCGTTGTTGACGATCACCCCGGAGCGCTGCTCCGCCATGTGCCGCAGGGCGGCGCGGGTGCAGCGGAAGGTGCCGTTGAGGGTCACGTCGAGCACCCGCAGACCACTGCTCGTCGGTCATCTCCAGCACGCTGGCGGTGCCGCCGAGGCCGGCGTTGTTGACGAGCACGTCGAGCCGTCCGAACGCCTCGACCGTCGCGTCGACCATGTGGCCCACCTGCGCCTCGTCGGTGACGTCGCAGACGACGGCGAACGGCTTCTCGCCCGTCACCTCGGCGAGCGCCTCCGCGGTCTCGGCGAGCCGGCGCTCGTGGCGGTCGCTGATCGCAACCTGGGCGCCCTCCTGAAGACACCGCCGGGCGGTGGCGGATCCGATGCCGGTGCCGGCCGCCGCGGTGACGAGCACGGTCTTCCCGGCGAGCAGTCCGTGGCCGGGCGGCGGAGCTGGGGTCATGGTGTCCCTCCCGGCACCCCGGCCAGGCGGTCGAGGATCTGCTGCGCCTCGGCGACGATGCGGTCCACCAGCTCTGCGCAGGTGGGGAGCTCGTCGATCAGGCCGGCGACCTGGCCGCTGGCGAGGCTGCCGATGTCGACCCGCCCGTCCACCATGCCGGTGCGGATCATCATCGGCGTGTTGGCGGCGAGCAGCAACTGGCCCCAGCTCAGCTCGCGCTCGCGGCGCAGGGCCAGACCCTGGCGCACCACATCGGCCCACGACGAGCCGACCGCCCGCTTGAGCGCGACGGCGCTGGCGACCGAGCGCCGCAGGGTCGCGGCGCGGCCAGCGGCGGTGAGCGTCTCCACGAGCGGGGTCCGCAGCACCCGCTGCGGCACGCCGTCGATGAGGTCGGTGACGACCGTGCCCGTGACGTCGGCGTCGAGGTAGGCCTGCTTGACGTGGTCGGGCACCGTGCTGTCGCTGGTGAGCAGGAACCGGGTGCCCATCGCGATGCCCTCGGCACCGTAGGCGAGCGCGGCGACCAGCCCGCGCCCGTCGCAGAATCCGCCGGCGCCGATCACCGGGATGTCGACGGCGTCGACGACCTGGGGCAGCAGCACGGTCGTGGGCACCGGGCCGGTGTGCCCGCCGCCCTCGCCGCCCTTGCACGATCACCGCGTCGGCGCCCCACGCGGCCACCTTCTCGGCGTGCCGGCGGGCCCCGATCGAGGGCACGACGAGCACGCCGGCGTCCTTGAGCAGCGCGAACACCCGCTCCTGCGGGGCGAGCGCGAACGACGCCACCCGCACGCCCTCCGCGACGAGCGCCCGGGCCCGGTCGGCGACGTCGGGCGCGGTGCCGACCAGGTTCACCCCGAACGGCGCGTCGGTGCGCTTCCGCACCGCGCGGATCGCAGTCACCATGTCCGGCAGCGAGAGCGTTCCGCTCGCCAGGATCCCCAGCGCGCCCGCGTTCGCCGTGGCGGCGGTCAGCTCCGGCCCGGAGACCCAGCCCATCCCGGTCTGCACGATCGGGTACCGGACGCCGAACATGCCGCAGATCCGGGTGTCCAGGCCGCGCGTCACGTCGCCGGCACCTCCTTCTCGCGCAGGCCCTCCGGGTCGATGACCGTGCGGATCAGCTGCAGCTCCTCGGGAGTGGGCAGCGGCGTGGTCGGCACGTCGGCGGGCACGTCCAGCGCGAACCCGGTCGCCTCCACCACCTGCTCGACCGCGACGCCGGGGTGCGTCGAGACCAGGCGCATCCCGTGGTCCGGCCCACCGAAGTCCAGCACCGCGAGGTCGCTCACGACCCGGCGCAGGTCGAGGAACTCCAGCGCAGTGGGGCCGGCGGCGGCCGCGCGGTCGTACCCGATGCCGCACACGACGTCGACCTGCGGGACGAACGCCCGCCGGCCGTGCCGGCGAACCCAGTAGCTCGTCGCGTGGTTGACGGTGTTGCCGGGCGCACCGCGCATGCCGAGCAGCGCCCGTGTGGGTCGGTCGAAGTCGCCGATCCCGGAGAGGTTCGTGTTGCCGTACCGGTCGATCTGGCTCGGGCCCATCATCACGTGCCGGCGCCCGGCCCAGCAGAGGTCGAACACGGACCGGAACGGGATCCAGCCCTCGAACGCAGGCGGCGGCTCGCCCACCGCCCACACCCCGGCGACCAGCATCGCCTCCCCGTCGGAGAGCAGCAGGTCGGGGTCGGTCGTCGCCCTGGCCAGGCGGGCCCCGATCGTCGGGATCACGGAGAACGGGCTGGCGAGGATCTCGCCGTCGCCCGCCCAGGCCCGCGCGCACGCAACGGCGCACACCTCGGCCCGGGTGGCGCTGTCCGCATCGAGGTCGCTCACGAGGCCAGCCCCACCGCGCGCCGGTAGGCGGCCTCGTCGCCGGACAGGTACTCGGCCACGAACTCGGTCCAGGCCGCCGGGTCGGCGGCGGCGCGGGCGTAGCGCGCCTGGAACTGCTCGTCGCGGCCGTAGTCGGGCTCGCACGAGGTGAAGTGGGCGCCGTGCGGGGCGGCCACGACGCCGTGGGTGTGCCAGCGCTGGATTCGCAGGCTCTGCGGTGGCCCGCCGGCGAGCAGCTCCGCGGTCGGGACGATCCGCTCCGCCGACACGTACGCGCGCTCCGCCGCCTGGCAGAACAGGTCGTCGAAGTAGGGATCCGGCCCGAGGTACTGGGCGTTGCCGGCGGCATCGGCGCGGTTCATGTGCACGAGCGCGGCGTCCAGGTGCAGCGCCGGCATCGCGATCAGCTCCTCCGGCCCGTACGGGGAGGCGACGGTCTTCAGGTCCGGCGCCGAGCGCAGCACGTCCGAGCCCAGCCCGGCCCTGGTGGGCAGGAACGGCAGGCGCAGCGCGGCGGCGTAGAGACCCCACTGCAGCATGCCCTCGTCGTACTCGGTGACCCGCAGCCCGCCGCGCTCGCGCGCGGCGCGGAAGTGCGGCTCGAGCGGGATCGAGTCGAGCGTCACGAACCCGTACACGAGGTGCGCGACCTTGCCGGCCGCCAGCAGCAGGCCCACGTCGGGGCCGCCGTAGCTGACGATCGTCAGGTCGTGGAGGTCGGACCGCAGGATCTCCCGCACCAGCGACATGGGCTTGCGTCGAGACCCCCAGCCGCCGATCCCGATGGTCATCCCGGACCGCAGCTGCGCGACGACCTCCTGCTCGCTCATGCGCTTGTCCGCCATACTCCACCTCATCCCGCGCCGAGCAGCGCACCCGCTGGCACCATAACGTAGCAAGCGCTTGGTTGACAGCTCGCGACGACGACGGAGGGCAGCATGGGAAGCACGTCCGATGCGGTCGGAACGGCACCGCACGCGCCGGTGGCCGAGGCCACCGTGCCCGCAGTACTGAGGCACGGCGCTGCCGCGTACGCCGGGGTCGAGGCCGTGGTCGACGGCGATGTGCGCCTGCGCTACGACGAGCTCCCCGTCGAGGTCGAGCGGGTCGCGCGGGCCCTGCTCGCCCGCGGGTTGCGGCCCGGTGACGTCGTCGCCGTGTGGGCGCCCAACTCGGTCCGCTGGATGCTCGCCGGCCTGGCCTGCTTCCACGTCGGGCTGACGCTCGTCCCGGTCAACACCCGCTACCGCGGGCCGGAGGCGCACGACCTGCTCAGCCGCAGCGGTGCCCGTGCACTGCTCGTCGAGGACGGGTTCCTCGACGAGGACCACCTGGCCATGCTGCGCGCCGCGGGCCCGCTGCCCAGGCTGGACACCGTGGTGACGACCGGGCGGGCCGCGGAGGGCGCGCTGGGCTGGGCGGAGTTCCTCGACGGCGGCGCCGCCGTACCGGCAGAGCGGGTGGCACGGGCCGCTGCCGCCGTCACCCCGGACACGCTCCTGCAGATCATGTTCACCTCGGGCACCACCGGCCGACCCAAGGGCGTCCCGCACACCCACGGGCAGGTCGTGCGCCTCTACACGACCTACAGCGGCCACCTCGGGCTGCGCACCGGCGACCGCTACCTGGTGGTGAACCCCTTCTTCCACAGCTTCGGGCTGCTGGCGGGGATCCTGTCGTGCCTGATCCGCGGGGCGACCGTCCTGCCGATGCGCCGCCTGGACACCGCAGCCGCGCTGGACCTCGTCGAGCGCGAGCGCGTCACCGGCATCCCCGGCCCGCCGACCCTGTACGCGACCCTGATGAACGACCCGTCCCGGCCGGGCCGCGACCTCGGCTCCCTGCGCCTCGCGGTCACCGGGGCGTCGGTGATCCCGTCCGCGCTGATCCGGCGGATGCGCACCGACCTGGGCTTCCGCGACATCATCACCGCGTACGGCCTCACCGAGGCCACCGGCACCGTGACGATGTGCCGGCTCGGCGATCCCGACCCGATCGTCGAGTCGACGAGCGGGCGCGCCGTCGACGGGGTCGAGGTGGCGATCGCCCCGGCGACGGGCGAGATCCTCGTGCGCGGGTTCAACGTCATGACGGGCTACGTCGAGGATCCCGCCGGCACCTCGGCGGCCGTCGACGCCGACGGCTGGCTGCACACCGGCGACGTCGGCCGCCTCGACGAGCACGGGAACCTGAGCATCACCGACCGGCTCGGCGACATGTTCATCGTCGGCGGGTTCAACGTCTCCCCCGCCGAGGTCGAGCAGGCGCTGACCAGCCACCCGGGGGTGTCGGAGGCCGCGGTCGTCGGCGTGCCCGACGAGCGCCTCGGCGAGGTCGGGCGCGCGTTCGTCGTCCGCCGCACCGGCCACGACCCGTCGGCGGACGAGCTGCTCGACTGGTGCCGGGAACGGCTCGCCAACTTCAAGGTGCCGCGGTCGCTCGTCCTGCTTCCCGAACTGCCGCGCACGGGCAGCGGCAAGATCGCCAAGTCCGCGCTGCGGGAGGCCGCGGGATAGCGCGGAGCCCACTCAGGTCGCCGGGGGTTCGTTGATCAAGGGCAAAAGGTCGTTAGTTGATCTTCGCGAGCGACCTTTTGCCCTTGATCAACAACCGCCGCCCCTCCCGCACCGGGCAAGCCCGACCACCGCCGAACCGTCCTACCGAGGGCGCATGCACGCCACGACACGCTGCACACCTACTCAATCCTGGATGCCAACGGCGATCGCCTGGACCTCGTCATCGCCCAGCACCATGGCGGCGAGCCGGGCACGGCCTGGGCGCGCGGCGCGGCCGTCGGTGACGAGGTGACGCTGTCGCGGCCGCAGGGCGACTTCACCGTCCGCCCGGACGCGCCGTACCACCTCTTCGCCGGCGAGGAGACGGCCTCACACCTCCCGCTCCCCCGCCCGCTGACCCGCGTCGAGCGCGGCGTCGCCTCCGCAGCCGGTTCGCAGGTGCTGGTGGCGGCGGTCCGCGCTCTCGACCTGACCGCGACCCCGGGCGTGGCCTACCTCGCCGGCGAGGCGCGCACTCTCGTCACCGAACGGGGATGGCACCGTCGCGACATCCGGACGAAGCCGTTCTTGACGCCAGGGAAGCGCGGGATGGAGTGATCGACGCCGACGCCGGGGGCGTTGATCAAGGGCAAAAGGTCGCTGATCAAGATCGACTGGCGACCTTTTGCCCTTGATCAACGAACCTTTTCCCGACGCATCGCCAAGCAAGCGCTTGGCCGCAAGCCTGCGGTACGCTCGCGGCGCACCTGCGCTGAGGAGGACGTGATGGGCGAGGCGTACCTGGTCGAGGCCGTCCGCTCCCCGGTCGGCCGCCGCGGCGGCGGGTTGAGCGGGGTGCATCCCGCCGACCTCGGCGCCGCGGTGCTCACCGAGCTGGTCACCCGCAACGGCATCGACCCGGCCGCGGTCGACGACGTCATCTTCGGCTGCGTCGACACGGTCGGCCCGCAGGCCGGCGACATCGCGCGCACCTGCTGGCTGGCCGCCGGTCTACCCGACGAGGTGCCGGGCGTGACCGTCGACCGGCAGTGCGGCTCGTCCCAGCAGGCCGTGCACTTCGCCGCGCAGGCCGTCATGAGCGGCACCGCCGACCTCGTGGTGGCCGGCGGGGTGCAGAGCATGAGCGCGATCCCGATCAGCTCGGCGATGACCCTCGCGGCGCCGCTCGGTTTCCCCGACCCGTTCTCCGGGTCGACCGGCTGGCGCGCGCGGTACGGCGACCAGGAGATCGACCAGATCCGCTCGGCCGAGATGATCGCCGGGAAGTGGGGGATCTCGCGGGCCGACATGGAGGCCTACGCCGTCACCTCGCACGAGCGGGCGATCCGCGCCCGCACCGAGGGCCGCTTCGACCGCGAGATCGTGCCGGTCGCCGGCCTCGGCCACGACGAGGGCCCGCGCACGCCGAACCTGGAGAAGATCCGCTCGCTGCCCCCGGTGCGCGCCGGCGGCCAGGTGACCGCGGCGGTCTCCAGCCAGATCTCCGACGGCGCCGCGGCCCTGCTCGTGGCCTCGGCGGAGGCCGTGCGCCGCCACGGCCTCACCCCGCGGGCGCGCGTGCACCACATGTCCGCGCGCGGCGCCGATCCGGTGTGGATGCTCACCGCCCCGATCCCCGCCACCGCGTACGCGCTGGGCAAGGCCGGCATGACGCTCGACGACATCGACCTCGTCGAGATCAACGAGGCGTTCGCCTCGGTGGCCATGGCCTGGCTGCACGAGTCGAAGGCCGATCCGGAGAAGGTCAACGTCAACGGCGGGGCGATCGCGCTGGGCCACCCGCTCGGCGCCACCGGCGCCCGCCTGATGACGACGCTGCTGCACGAGCTGGAGCGCACCGGCGGCCGCTACGGCCTGCAGACGATGTGCGAGGGCGGCGGCCAGGCCAACGTCACGATCATCGAGCGGCTGGGCTGATCCCGTGAGCGACCCGCTGCACCCGTGGGACCTCTCGGGCCACCGGGTGCTCGTCACGGGCGGCACCCGTGGCATCGGCGCGACGATCGCCACCCGGTTCCTCGGCTCGGGCGCCGACGTCGTGGTGTGCGGCCGCACCGAGCCGGACGAGCTGCCGGAGGCGAACGGGCGCCGCGCCCGGTTCGTGGCGGCCGACGTCCGCGAACCCGAGCAGGCCGCCCATGCGGTCGCCACCACCGTCGACGCGCTCGGCGGGCTGGACGTGCTGGTCAACAACGCCGGTGGCTCCCCGGCCGCCGACGCCGCCACGATGTCGCCGCGGTTCTTCGCCGCGGTGCTGGCGCTCAACCTGAACGCCGCCTTCTACGTGGGGCAGGCCGCGAATGCCGTCATGCAGGCCGCGGGCGGCGGCTCGATCGTCAACATCGGCAGCATCAGCGCCCACGATCCGAGCCCGGGCACGGCCGCCTACTCCGCCGCGAAGGCCGGCCTGCTGATGCTGACCAGGGCGCTGGCACTGGAGTGGGCGCCGAAGGTGCGGCTCAACCACGTGACGTGCGGCCAGGTGCGCACCGCGCAGACGGCCGACTACTACGGCGGGTCCGCCGAGGTGCTCGACCGGCTCGACGCCGTGATCCCGATGGGGCGCATGGCGACGCCGGACGACGTCGCCTCGGCGTGCCTGTACCTCGCCTCGCCGATGGCGGCCTACGTCAGCGGTGCCGACCTGGCCGTGACCGGCGGCGGCGAGTTCCCGGCCCGCTCCCTCGCCGCCCGCCCGGACTGAACGCGCATGCCACGAGCAGACGCGCCGGACTTCGCGGGCCGCGACGGGGCGGCGCTGGTCGCCGGCGGCACCGGCGGGATCGGCGCGGCCATCGTCCGCACGTTCGCCCGGCGGGGCAGCGACGTGGCACTGACCTACCGGTCGAACGGCGTCGCCGCGGGGGCGCTCACCGAGGAGGTGCAGGCGCGGGGCCGCGTCGCCCGCGCGCTCCGGCTCGACCTCCGCGACACCGCGGCCACCGCCACGGTCGTGCAGCGCGTCGCGGAGACGTTCGGCGGCCTGCACACCGTGGTGTACGCGGCCGGCCCGCACGTGCCGATGGTGCACCTGAGCACCGTCTCGCCCGACCGCTACCGGGAGCAGCTCGAGGCCGACGCGGTCGCGTTCTTCAACCTCGTCCACCCGGCGCTGCCCCACCTGCGCGCATCGTCCGGCTCGATCGTCGCGGTCACGACGGCCGCTACGCGGCGGTTCCCGGTGCGCGACGGGCTCTCGTCCGGCACGAAGGGGGCAGTGGAGGCGCTCGCGCGCGCGTTCGCCGCCGAGGAGGGCCGGTTCGGCGTGCGGGTCAACTGCGTCGGCCCCGGCATGCTCACCGACGGCATGGCCGCCCGCCTGATCGACAGCGGCGAGCTGGACGAGGCCGCGCTGGCCGTGACCCGCCGCAACATCCCGTTGCAGCGCTTCGGCGACGCCGACGACGTCGCCGAGGCGGTCGCGTTCCTCGCGTCGGACCGCGCCGACTTCATCTCCGGCCAGTGCCTCGACGTCGACGGCGGCTACGGTGTCTGAGCGCTCCGGCCGGCGCCGAGCAAGCGCTTGGCGAGGGGGATACTGAGCCCCATGGCACCGGCCCGAGCCCCCTCCGAACGCCGCGAAGCCCTCGTGCAGATCGCGGCGGAGCTGTTCGCCGAGCGCGGCTTCAAGGCCACGACGGTGCGCGAGATCGGCGACGCGGCGGGCGTCCTGTCCGGCAGCCTCTACCACCACTTCGACTCGAAGGAGACGATCGTCGACGAGATCCTGTCCACCTACCTGGACAGCCTCACGGCGACGTACAACGAGATCATGGCGCGGAACGCGGATCCCGCGACCACCCTGCGCGCCCTCGTCACCGCGGCCTTCGCGTCGCTCGGCCCGCACCGCGCCGCGATCACCGTGCTGCAGAACGAGCGGAACTACCTGGCGCAGCTCCCGCGCTTCGCGTACCTGACGAAGGCGGACAACGACGTCCGCCGCCTGTGGATCAAGGTGTTGAGCGACGGGGTCGAGTCGGGCGCGTTCCGCTCGGACCTCGATCCCAAGGTCGTCTACCGGTTCCTGCGCGACTCCGTGTGGGTCGCCGTCCGCTGGTACCGACCGTCCGGCCCGCTCACCGCCGAGCAGCTTGCCGACCAGTACCTCGCACTGGTGATGGACGGCCTCACGGCCACGCGGCCCGCCGTTCGATGAGGGCGTCGATGCCGTCGATGATCCGCTGCAGGCCGAACTCCAGGTCGCCGTCGTCGAAGGTCGCTTCCGCGTAGGGCGCCGCGCCCGTCATGAGGTCGGCGACGAGCGTGGCGCCGCGGGCGCGCAGCAGCGGCTCGAGGAACGCCGCCACCGCCGCCCCCTGCGTGGGCGAGGTCGGCGTGGCGCCGAGGTCGCGGGCGAGGCTCGCGGTGCTGCGCGCGTAGCCGTCGAGCAGCGTCGCGCAGCCCAGCTTGTCGGCCGGGTGCAACCCGGTGTCGTCGAGCGCGTCGAGCAGGGCCTGCAGCCAGCACAGCAGGTTGGGCGTGAGCGGCGCGCCGCGCACCGGGAGATCGAGCAGCCAGGGATGCACGCGGGTGCGCGCGACGAACGCCTCCGTCCACCCGATGACGCCGGACCGCCAGTCGTCGGGCGGCGGCAGCTCCGGTGCGCCCCATGCGGTGTCGGCCAGCAGCACGACCAGCTCCTCCTTGGACGCGACGTAGCGGTAGAGCGCGTTCGCGGTGATGCCGAGCCGGCCGGCGATCCGCGGCATGGACACCGCCGAGATGCCGCCCTCGTCGGCCAGCGCCACCGCCGTGGCGACGATGCCTTCCACCGAGTGGGCCGGCTTCGGCCCGCGCCTGGGTGCGGGCTGCACGCCCCAGGCGAGGGCGAGACCGGGCGGGAGGTCTGCGTGCTGGGTGAGCGGCGCCATGCGGCACACAATACCGCTATACCCATGAACTGTTCATGCCTTACACTGATCTCAGATGGTCGTTCGGTCGTGAGGGAGAAGTCGATGAGTCGGTCGGTACGCCGTATTGCGGTCGCCGTGTGGGTGGGGCTGTGCGCGATCCAGATCGTCGTGTGGGGGCTGATCAGCTTCTTGGGCGGCCAGCTCGTCGCGCCGTGGTTCCTCTGGACGGTCGGCATCGGCGGGATCGTCGTCGGCGCCCTCCACCTGCTGACGCGTCCGGAGAAGTCGGCGTGAGTGAAGTCGGCAGGACCGCCGTGCTGGCGCCCGTACGACTCGATCAGGTGCGCAAGACCTACGGGCGCGGGCCCGGCGCGGTCACCGCGCTCGACGGCGTGACCGTCGACTTCCCGGCCGGCAGCTTCACCGCGGTGATGGGCCCGTCCGGATCCGGCAAGAGCACGCTGCTGCACTGCGCCGCCGGGCTGGACCAGCCGACGGCGGGCACCGTCTCGCTGGCCGGCACACCGCTGACCGGCATGAGCGAGACCGCGCTGACGGTGCTGCGCCGCGACCACGTCGCGTTCGTGTTCCAGTCGTTCAACCTCATGCCCGCGCTGAACGTGCGGGAGAACGTCGTGCTCCCCGGCACCCTCGCCGGTCGAGTCACCGATCCGCGCTGGGTCGAGCAGGTCATCGACCGGGTCGGGCTCGCCGGTCGGATCGGGCACCGCCCCGGCGAGCTGTCCGGCGGCCAGCAGCAGCGCGTGGCGATCGCGCGGGCGCTGGTGAGCCGCGCCGACGTGCTGTTCGCCGACGAGCCGACGGGCGCGCTGGACACCCGCACCGCGCTCGACGTGCTCGCGCTGCTGCGCGAGGTCGCGGCCGGCGGCCAGACCATCGTCATGGTCACTCACGACCCGGTCGCGGCGGCGCACGCCGACACCGTGCTGTTCCTCGTCGACGGGCGGATCGTGACGCGGCTCGAGCGGCCCTCGGCCGACGTCGTCGCGGCCCACCTGGCCAGGCTCGGCACCGCGGCGGGATCCCGATGATCCGGATCGCGCTGGCCGGCCTGCGGTTCCGCATCGCCGCGTTCGTCGCCACGTTCCTCTCGGTGCTGCTCGGCGGCGCGCTCCTGATCGCCTGCGGCGGGCTGTTCGAGACGGCGTTGCGGCTCGACGCGCCACCGGTGCGCTACGCGGATGCGCCGATCGTCGTCACCGGCCCGGTCGGCTTCGCGCTGCCCGACGAGGAGTCGGAGACCGTCCCGTACGCGGAGCGGTCGCGGGTGGCTGCGGCGCGGCTCGCCGACATCGCTGCCGTCCCCGGCGTGGCGCGCGCGGTGCCGGACGTGGCGTTCCCCGCCGCGCTCGGCGCGGACTCGGTGACCGGGCACGGCTGGGCGTCGGCAACGCTCACGCCGTATGCGCTGGTCAGCGGCACCGAGCCGGGTGCCGGCGAGATCGTGCTCGACGAGGGGACGGCGGCGCGGCTGGGCGTGCGCCCCGGCGCCACCGTGCCTCTCACCGTCGCCGGCGCGCCGCGCACGTCGACGCTCGCCGGCATCGTCGCCGGGCCCGCGGCCGGGCCGGCGCTCTTCGTCCCCGACGCGGACGCGGCCCGGTGGGCGCCCGATCCGGGCGCGATCGACGCAGTCGGCGTCTACCCCGCGCCCGGCACCGCGGTGGCGGACCTCGCCGCCGCGCTGCCGCCCGACCTGGCGATCCGCACCGGCAGCGACCGCGGTGGCGCGGAGTTCGCCGGTGTCGAGGCGACCTTCCTGCCGCTGATCCTGCTCGCGAGCATATTCGGCGGCATGGTGATCGTCGTGATGGCGCTGGTCGTCTCGGCCACGGTCAGCCTGTCGGTACGGCAGCGCCGTCGCGAGCTCGCGCTGCTGCGCGCCGGTGGCGCCACACCGAAGCAGGTGCACCGGATGGTCGTGGCCGAGACCATGGCCGTGTCGGCCGTGGCCGCGCTGGCGGCGATCCCGACCGGCGCGCTGCTCGGGTCGTGGATCTTCGCGGTCACCGCGGAGCGGGGCGTGGTCCCGTCGGAGCTGCAGTTCCACCTGGGCCTCGTGCCGTTCGCGGCCGGGGTGGTGCTGGCGCTGCTCGTGCCCTGGGTCGCGGCGACCATCGCCGCCCGCTCGGCGGCCGGCACGCGTCCGATCGCGGCGCTGGCCGAGGCGGCGATCCCGCCGGTCACGTCCGGGCCGACACGCAAGTTGCTCGCGCTCGTGTGCGCGGCGGCGACGGTCGTGCTGGCGGGCACCACGATGTTCCTCGACCCGGACACCGCATCGGCGGTCGGCGGCCCGGCACTGCTCACCGGCGCGATCGCGGTGGGCCTGCGCGGCCCGGAGCTCATCGCCGCGGCCGCCGCGCTGCTGGGCCGCATCACCGGCCGGGGCCACGACCTGGCGATCATCAACACCCGGGCCCGGGCGATGATGTTCGCCTCGGTACTGACGCCGGTCGTGCTGGCTGTGACGATCGCGCTGGGCAACACCTACGCCCAGACCACGCGCAACGACGCCATGACGACGGGGTACCTGGCCCAGTTCACGGCCGATCTCGTCGTGTCCGCGCCCGCGGGCGGCGGCGCGGAGCACCTGGCCCGCGTCCGCAGCACGCCGGGTGTGGCCGGCGCATCGCCGCTGCTGTCGAGCAAGGGCTGGATCGAGCAGCCCTACGACGGACGCGGCAGCGATCCCTCGCCGCTGCTGGGGATCGACGCCGGCAGCGGGACGTTCACCGTCCCGGTGGTGGCCGGATCCCTCGACGCCCTGGTCGGTGCCACTGCCGCGCTGCCCCAGGCCCGCGCGGAGGCACTCGGCATCGCGGTCGGTCAGCGCATCACCCTGCGCCTCGGGGACGGCGCGCAGGCCGGTGTCACCGTCGTCGCGCTGCTGGACGCGCCGGCGACCCACCAGAGCATCGTGGTGCCGGCGGCGCTGCTCGCACCCCACACCACGGCCGGCGCGGCACCGGAGATGCTGGTGCGGGCGGCACCGGGCACCGACGCCGCGGTGCTCGCCGGCGAGATCGGCCGCCTGCTGCCCGGCGCGACGGTGGGCGACGGCAGCGTGCTGGCGGCCGACGTGCAGACCGGGCTCGACGTCGAGGCGTGGCTCAACTACCTGCTCGCCTTCCTCGCCTTCGCCTACGCCTCGATCGCGTCGGTCAACACGCTCGCGGTCGCGGTGCTGTCGCGCCGGCGGGAGTTCGCGGCGCAGCGGCTGGCCGGGGCGACGCGCGGCCAGGTCACGGGGATGCTGGTGGTCGAGAGCGGCATCGTCGCGGTGACCGCCATCGTGCTCGGGACGGCGATCGCGCTGTGCAGCGTGCTGCCCACCGCGGTGGCCGTGGGTGCCGGCATCCCGTCCGGCCCGATCTGGATCCTCCTGGCCGTCGCGGCGGCCGCACTGGCCATCGTGTGGCCGGCGACGCTCGTCGCGGCGCGTCTGGCGTTGCGCGGCCGGCCCATCGACGCGATCGCCCTGCCTGGATGAAGCTGCCCTGCTGAAGTAGTCCGGGCGCGGGGCTTGGCTCTCCCCCTGGGGTAGATCCCAGGATGGAGCCATGACCAACGGCCTACTGGCGATCGGCGCCTTCTCGAGAGCGAGCTCGCTCTCGATCAAGGCGCTGCGCGTCTACCACGAGGCGGGCATCCTCGTGCCGGCTCGGGTGGATCCCTTCACGGGCTACCGCACCTACCACTCCGTCGCAGCTCATCGATGCCGCGGTCATCGTGCGCCTGCGGTCGCTGGACCTGCCGCTGGACGAGGTCCGCCGGGTCGTGCTCGCCCGCGATCCCGACGTCACGTCGGCGGTGCTCACGGCCCACGAGTCGGCGATGCGCGCGCGGCTGGCCGACGTGCAGCGGATCGTCGTCGAGCTGCACGAGGGCCGCTACGACCCTGCCGTCCACACGCCCGTGCACCTGCGCGACCAGCCGCACCAGCACACGCTGGCCGTGCGCGGACAGGTGGACGACGACACCTTCGACGACGTCCTCGGCGCGGCGCACGCCCAGCTCAGCGACCTCGCCCAGCAGCTGGGCGTCGCACCGATCGGGTCCTTCGCCGCGCTCTTCCCGCCCGAGATCACCGACGACGGGCTCGACGACATCGAGGCCTACCTCCCCATCCCCGGACCGGTCGCGGTGCCGCGCTCGTCCGGGGTCGTGCTCAGCGAGGTGCCCGCGTCCCGCGTCGCCGTCCTGATGCACGCCGGCTCCTACGACACGGTCTCCGACACCTATCGGCGGCTCGGGTCGTGGGTCGCCGAGCACGCCGCTCCACGTCCGATGCACGTCCGAGAGGTGTACGTGGTGGGCGCCGCCGAGACCGGCGACCCCGACCGCTTCCGCACCGAGATCCACTGGCCCGTCGCCACCGAGGAGAAGTCATGACCACCATCACCCAGGTCGCCGTCACGTTC
The DNA here is from genome assembly GCA_963727745.1 of uncultured Actinomycetota bacterium. Taxonomy (GTDB): domain Bacteria; phylum Actinomycetota; class Actinomycetes; order Mycobacteriales; family Pseudonocardiaceae; genus Pseudonocardia. The sequence continues at coordinate 280,266 of CAVSHL010000011.1, read as the reverse complement.
GACTGCGGGGACGCGCTCGCCGTCGCCGAGTTCTGGTCCGCGGCGCTTCACCGCAGCATCGATCCCGACGGTTCCGCCGAGTTCGCCAGCATCGGGTACGCCGATGCGGGACCGGCCCAGCCCGCCTGGATGTTCACCAAGGTGCCCGAGGGCAAGACGGCGAAGAACCGGGTGCACCTCGACTTCGGCGCGCAGGACCGCGAGGGCGAGGTCGGTCGTCTCGTCGGGCTCGGCGCGACCCGGGTCGACGACGTGACCGAGAGCGGCGACACCTGGACCGTGCTCCAGGACCCCGAGGGCAACGAGTTCTGCATCGCCCAGCTGCCCGAGCAGGCATCCTGATGGCCACCCTCAGCAGGGAACTCGCGCTCGACGCCGACGCCTCCACGGTGTGGGCCGGGGTGTCGGCCGTCGCGACCCCGCACGTCGACCTCGTGCCCGGGTTCGTCACCGCGGCCGTGCTCGACGGGGACGCCCGCACGGTCACGTTCGTGACCGGCAGCGTCGCCCGTGAACTGGTCGTCGACATCGACCACGACTCCCGGCGGCTCGCCTACGCCGTCGTCGACTCGGCACTGGGCCTCACCCACCACCACTCCACCATGCAGGTCCACGAGGACCCCGCGGGCGGAGCACGCCTCGTCTGGACCATGGACGTGCTGCCCCACTCCGCGGCCCGTCGCCTCGAGGAGATGGTGACGATGGCGGCCGCGGCGATGGTGCGGCACTTCGCCGCCCCGGAGGTGTGAGCAGTTCGGATGGCCGAGGGTCAGAGGTCGAGCACGAGCCGCGCCGAGCAGGACCGCGACACGCAGATCATCATCGCGTCGTTCGCGGCCTGCTCGTCGTCGGTGAGCACGGAGTCGCGGTGGTCCGGCACCCCGCCGAGCACGCCCGTCTCGCAGGTGCCGCAGGTGCCTTCCTGGCAGGAGGACAGCACCTGGATGCCGGACTCCTCGACGACCTCGAGGATCGACCGGTCCGCCGGCACGGTCAGCGTCGTGCCGGACTGGGCGAGCTCCACCTCGAAGGACGCGCGCGGTCCGTCGGTGACGCCGGCCTTGGGGGCGAAGCGCTCGACGTGCAGGGCGCCGTGGGGCCACCGGCCGCACTCCTGCTCGACGGCGAGCAGCAGGGCCTCGGGGCCGCAGCAGTAGACGGCGGCGTCGGCGGCGTCGGAGCCGGGCTCGGCGAGGATCGTCGGCAGGTCGAGCAGCCCCACCTCGTCCATCGGCCGCACGTCGACCTTGCCTGCGTACAGCTTCTCCAGCTGGTCGAGGAAGGCCATCGAGCTGCGGGTGCGGCCGCCGTACACCAGGTGCCAGTCCGCACCCGCGGCCTCTGCCGCGGCCACCATGGGCAGGATCGGCGTGATCCCGATGCCGCCCGCGATGAACACGTACCGGCCGGCGTGGACCAGCTGGAAGTGGTTGCGGGGGCCGCGCACGTGGACCGGGTCGCCCTCGGCCAGCACGTCGTGGACGTGCGCGGACCCACCGCGCCCGGCCTCCTCGCGCAGGACGGCGACCTGCATGACCGAGCGCTCCGCCGGGTCACCGCAGAGCGAGTACTGCCGGGTGCACTCGTCGGACAGGACGACGTCGACGTGCGCTCCGGGTTCCCACGGCGGCAGGTCGGCCCCGTCGGCCCGGCGCAGGGTCAGCAGCACGACACCGTCGGCCACCGACTCCTTCTTCTCCAGCACCAGGTCGAGCTCGTGCTCGCGGTGGGGTTCGGTCGTCATCGGCCCTCCTCCTGGTCTACGTGTGCGCCAGTGCGCGGTCGGTGCCGCGCGGCGGCGGGACGGCCTCGGGCAGATGGCCGTCGGGGTGGGCGAGCAGCCATTCCCACAGCTCGACGGGTTCCTCGAAGATGCGTTCGGCTCCGCAGTGGCACACCGCGCGCAGCCGATCGGTGCCCAGCACCCAGTGGATGCGGTACACCCGCTCGCCGCGCAGGACGGGCGGCGCCTCGGGGATGCCGGCGGCGGGGCCGGTCATCGGGCCGATGCCGCGGCCGCCGGAGCGTTGCGCGGGGTCTCGCCGACCATCCGCGCCAGCATCCGACGAGCGGCGAGGCCACCGGTGTCGATGTTGATCGACAGTTCCTGGTACCCCGCCGGCTCGTGCTGGATCACCTGCTCCAGCACGTCGAGCGCGTCGACGTCCTGCAGGACGACGGTCCGGTTGTTCTCGGCGAGGAACGCGGAGACCTCCGCGTCGTCGAGGGCGAAGTCGCGCGCGACCAGCCAGAAGTCGTGCGTGGAGTGCTCGGTCTCGGGGGTGATCGCGTACACGACCTCGACGTGGAAGGCGTCGGGGTCGGTGCCGTCCGCGTTCGGGACGGAGCCGACGGGGGCGATCCGGCTGTGCAGCTTGTACAGGCACGGCGGGGTGTACTCGATGTCCTGCCAGCGGGCGATGCGCCCCTGCAGACCCGTGGACCTCGAGTAGAACGGCGGGCACTCGGCGTCGTCCATGTGCCGGGACACGTAGACGATGCCGGCGTCGTCGTCGACCTCGGTGCTGATGGGGGTCGAGGCGACCTCGGGGGTGCCGATGTAGCCGCCGTGCAGGTACGTCTCGTGCGAGAGGTCGAGCAGGTTGTCGACGAGCAGCGAGAACCGGGCCTTGAGCGGCTCCATCCCCCGCACGGTGGTGTAGCCCTCGGCGTCCAGGTAGGTCGCCCGCGGGATCCGTGACCGGTCGGCCAGTGCCGGCTCGCCGATCCAGACCCAGATGAGCGAGTCGAGCTCGGCGACCGGGTACGCGGTGAGCCGGGCGGTGCGCGGCACGCGGGTCTGGCCGGGCACGGCCACGCACTTGCCGTCGCTGCCGTAGGTGAAGCCGTGGTAGCCGCAGACGACGGTGTCGTCGACGAGCCGGGACGGGGCCTGCGAGAGCGGGAACCGGCGGTGCACGCAGCGGTCGGAGTTGGCGACGACGTCGCCGGCCTCGGTGCGCCAGAACAGGATCGGCTCGTCGCAGATGGTGCGGGAGAACAGCGCGTGCTCGATCTCGGAGGAGTACGCGGCGACGTACCACTGGTTGCGCGGGATTGCGCTCATGATGGTCCTTACGTCGTGGTGGGTGACAGGGCAAGCCAGACGGGGCAGGTCAGACGGGGTTCGTGGCCGGACGCGGCTCGGCGGAGCGCCGCTCGGGCGCACGCACCGCGTCCGGTGCCCGGAGCAGGAGGAGCAGCGCAGCGGCAGCCAGGAAGACGGCGGCGAACGCGATGTAGAGGGCCTGGGGGCTCCAACCGCCCTGCAGCAGGAAGCCCGCGACGGCGGGCGAGAGGATGGCGCCGAGGCGCCCGACCCCGATGACGGTCCCGACGCCGGTCGCCCGGACCTCGGTCGGGTAGACGCCAGGGGTCAACGAGTACAGGCCGGCCACGCACCCGTTGACGAACAGCCCGAGGAGGGCGCCGGCGGCGAATGCCGTGGTGAGCGACGACAACGACAGCACGAACAGCACCAGGACGGCTGCGGTCAGGGCCAGGTAGCTCGCCAGGACCGTGCGCAGGGCCCACCGCGCGGCGAGCAGGCCGAAGAGCATCGCGCCGAGCATCCCGCCGAGGTTGAGCAGGGTGCCGCCGGTCAGGCCGTCGCTCGCGGACAGCCCGGCCTCGACCAGCAGCGTCGGGGTCCAGCTGGTGACGAAGTAGAAGCCGGCCATGACCAGGAAGAAGGATCCCCACAGGACCAGCGTCGACCGGCGCAGGCCGGCCTCGAAGAGGCTGCGGTAATTGTCGACGACGCCACCGGTGCGGACGCTCGTGTCGTCCCTCGCAGGCAGGGCGTCGAGCGGCGGGAGGCCCATTCGACTGGTGAGGGCGTTGATGCGGTCGAGGGCGTTGCGGGGCCGGCGGCTCAGCAGGTGGTCCATCGACTCGGGGAGCGCGAACATCACCAGCGGGATGGCCGCGAGCGTTCCGAGCCCGCCGACGAGGAAGACCGACCGCCATCCCGATCCGGCGATCAGCGTGACCGCCAGCAGACCGCCGACCGTCGCACCCACGGCGTAGCCGAGGGAGTTCAGACTGACGGCGAGGCCGCGCCAGCGCGTCGAGGCGTACTCCGCGGCGATGACGTTGCTGCCGGCGAGGATGCCGCCGATGCCGACACCGGTGAGGACACGGAGCAGGCCGAGCTGCAGGGCGTCCTGGCTCGCCGCGGACAGCAGCATCCCGGCCGCCGCGACGACCAGGCAGATCAGGATCGTCGGCCGCCGGCCGATGCGGTCGGCGAAGGGCGCGACGAACAGCGCCCCCAGCGCCATGCCGACCAGGCCTGCCGACAGCAGCAGGCCCAGCTGGCCGGCGGCGAGGCCCCACTCGGTGGCGACGGACCGGCCGGTGAAGGCCATGACGAGCACGTCGAAGCCGTCGAGGACGTTGAGCAGGATGCAGACGGCGATCGCGCTCCACTGGAACCGGCTCATCGGGCCGCGATCCACGAGCTCGCGGAGCGGGGCGCTCACGTCGGCCGCCGCTGCGGTAGGTGCGCCATCGGGAACGTCATGGCTGGGAACGTCATGGCAGAACTCCGTTGTCCGCTGACTCGGCCCGCGTGGTGGGGGCGGGCAGCCGCCCGGAGTATCCCGGCGCGGTGTTCCGAGGATGCGGAGGAACCGGCCGCGACCTGTAGCGGACTTCCGGAAAATGGAAGTCTGGGTCAGTGGCGCTCGGCGAGAGCGCGGCTGATCGCCTTCGCGCTGGTGCGGACGAGTGGCGCCAGCGCGTGCGGTGACGTGGTGCCGTGCCGGACGACGAGCGACACCGCGGCGACGACGAGGCCCCGGTGGTCGTGGACGGGCGCGCCGACCGACAGCGAGTCCATGGTGACCTGCCGGTCGCTGATCGAGAAGCCGTTGGCGCGCACGTGCGCGAGCATCGTGCGCAGCTGTGCCGGGTCGGTGACGGTCTTCTCCGTGTAGCGGTCGATGCGCCCGGCGAGGACGTCCTCCTGCACGTCGGCGGGCGCGTGCGCGAGCAGGACGAGGCCGACGCCCGTGGCGGTCAACGCGAACCGCCCCCCGACGCGGGTGAGGACCGGGACCGCCCCGAACCCGGCGATGCGTTCGACGAACACCAGCTCCGTGCCCTCCCGGATCGCCAGCTGCACGTTCTCGCGGGTGATCTGCGACAGGTCCTCCAGGAACGGCAACGCCCGCTCGCGCAGGCCCTGCCCGCGCGGGGCGAGGCTGCCCAGCTCCCAGAGCCGCAGCCCGATCCGGTAGCCACCGTCCTCGTCGCGCTCCAGCGCACCCCACGCGACGAGCTCGCCGACCAGGCGGTGCGCGGTCGAGAGCGGCATGCCCGACACGGTCGCCAGCTGGCTGAGAGTCAGCGCCGGGCGGGTGGCGCTGAAGCTGTCGAGCAGCGTGAGCGCTCGGGACAGCACCGGCCCTGTCGGCCCGGCCGGGCGGCCTCGTCGGCGCACGTCGTCCCCCTCTCCGTGCACAGCCTGGTCCGAGGGGCGCTCCACCGCCACACCGTGCTGGGCTCTGCTCAGGCGAGCACGGCGACGAGGTCGTCGAGCCGCACGGTGACCAGCACGCAGACCAGCGCGGCGAGCGCGGTGACGACGAGCGCCGCGGGGTCGAGCGGGGCACCGTCGTAGCCGGCGATGGATCCGACGACCGCCAGGCCGGCGAGCACGAGGTTGCGCACCACGTGGTGCACGCCGATCGGGGTGGTCGACGCTCCGAAGCAGCGGCACGGCGCGGTCGTGCCGCGACGCAACGCCAGCACGAGCGCCACGGTGAAGCACCCGAGCAGCGCGGCGGCCACCAGCAGGCCGGCCGTGCCGACGGCGAGCGCGCCCACGGTCGCGATCTCGGCCGCGATCGTCAGTGGCGCGAGGACCCTGGCCTGCCGGCCGTCGGTCGCGAGCAACGAGGCGGTGGCCGCGACGAACGCCGCGTACGCGGCGCGGCCGCGCAGCTTCCCGGCGAGCGAGACCAGGAACACCCCGGCGAGGAGCCCGCGACAACCCAGCTCCAGGTACCCGCTCATCCGGCGGTGGCCCGCAGCCGCAGCAGGTACGTCCCCACGACCCCGTCCGCTCGATAGGGGCCCCACGTGCGCGAGTCGCCGCCCTCGTCGTTGTCGCCCAGCGCCACGACCGATCCGGCGGGGATGCGGTCGGTCGGGAACGGCATCGGCACCCCGTCGGGCACCGGGTCGCCGGGGAGCGCGCTGACCCGCTTGACGTGCCACGTGCCGCACTGCCACTCCGGCGCCGTCGCGGCCTCCGGCGCGGCCAGCACCGTGATGTCGCCGCGCCGGACCTGCGCCGCGCGGCGCCTGCGCACCAGGATCCGGTCACCGTCGTGCAGCGTCGGCTCCATGCTGGCGCCCGACACGTTCACGACGACCAGCGTGCGCCGGGCGGCCATCAGCACCGCCGCCATGCCGGCGGCCACCAGCAGTGCCGCCACTCCCCCGCGCATCCCGTCCCCCTTCGAAACGTCGCCGAGCATAGCCGACCACTCAACATTCCGAGATTCATGGAAGTCACTGCGATCGGATATTCGGAAATTCGTTGAAATGAATCGAACACGGTCGATCCGTAGCGCCGCAGTGGATCATGGACGGTAATGTCCGACGGGCTCGGAACTCGACCATCGGAGAACGCATGATTGCTTCTGCACGGAACCTCGGCGACCGGCTGCTGGCCCGTCTGGTGCCGCAACTCGACGCCTCTGCCTGCACGGCGCCGGAGCGTGAGTGCTGGTGCGACTACGACAACAACTACGCGTCGTACTGCTGCCAGGAGTGCCGCTACTGCCCCGGCACCGGCTACACCTGCGGTGGATACAGCTGCCGCCAGGGCTGCCCCTGAGCCCGGATCGGGAGCCGGTCGGTCACCGTTCTCGTGCCCGGCCGGCTCCACCGAAACGTCAGGACGGCGCCTCGGCATAACCCCGCGCCTGCAGCCGGAACAATCGCGCGTACTGCCCGTCGAGATCCATGAGGACGCGGTGGGTGCCTTCCTCGACGATCCGGCCCTGCGCGAGCACGACGATCCGATCTGCGTCCCGCACGGAGCTGAGCCGGTGCGAGACGAGCAGGCTGGTGCGCCCGTCGCGGTGCTCGCCGAGCCTTCGGTGGATCTCGTACTCGGCCTCGGCGTCGAGCCCGGAGCTGGGTTCGTCGAGGATCAGCAGGTCGCGACCCTCACGCATGAACGTCCTGGCCAGCGCCACCCGCTGCCACTGCCCGCCGGAGAGCGAGACGCCCATCTCCGGGTCGTCCTTCGCACCCTCGCGGAAGAAGACGCGACTCAGCATCGTGGCGTAGCGCCGGGGCAGGGACTCGATCTTCGCCGCCACGCCCGCCGCACGCGCCGCCGCTGCGACGCGCTGCTCGTCGCCGAGCGCGTCGATGTCGCCGACGCCGATGTTCTCCGCGGCGGTGAGGTCGTACTCCATGAAGTCCTGGAACAGCACCCCGAGCCGCTGTCGCAGCTCGGGGACGGCGACGTCACGGATGTCGATGCCGTCCCACAGGATCGCGCCGCGGTCCGGGTCGTAGAAGCGGCAGAGCAACTTGATCAGGGTGCTCTTGCCGGCACCGTTGAGCCCGACGAGCGCGAGCGCCTCCCCCGCGACGATGCGGGTGGTCAGGCCCTCGAGGATCCACGGCTGCTCGGGGTCGTAGCGGAACCACACGTCGACCAGCTCGATGCCGTTGCGCAGCGGCGGCAGCTCGACCGGCTGCGCGGGCTGCGGCAGGTCGGCGCCCATCGTCACGACGTCGACGTACGGGCCGAGGTTCACCAGCGCCCGGTGCGCTCCGCTGATCCGGCCGACCAGGCCGCCCAGCGCCCCCTGCAACCCGGCGACAGCAGCGGACAAACGCGGAGACGTCGCCGATCGTCAGCCGTCCCTGGTACGCCTCCGCGACCGCCCACACGAGCCCGCCGGTGCTGATCGCGGTGCTCAGCAGGGCCAGCAGCGACTGGGCCCGCACCTCCCGCTGGTCCAGACCGCGCTGGGCCGTCGACGCCGTGGTGATCGCGGCGAGGATCCGCGCCTTGAAGAACGGCACGAGCCCCAGCAGCCGGATCTCCTTGACCGCGCGGACGTCGCTGTTGAGCGCGCTGAGTTCGAAGTGCCGCCTGCTGGCCTGCGACATCGTGTCCATCATGGCCGCGAACCGCCGCGAGTGGGCGACCTCCGCGAACAGCACGGGGATGGCGGCGACCAGCAGGATCGCGGCCATCGGCGGGGCCAGCAGGTAGACGGTGACCAGTAGCCCGAGCACCGCGACGACGTCTCCGGCCGCCGATGCCGGCCCGATCGTCGCCTCCCCGACCGCCTGCCGTGCCTGCTGGGCCTGACGGATGCGGTCGAGGATGCGGGGGTCCTCGAACCGGGCGAGCCCCTGGAACGCCCCGACCGCGCTGAACAGCCGGTCGTTGAGGGCGAGCTCCACGCGGCGGTCGAGCTCGGACCGCAGATAGCGCGACACCTGCGGCGCGCAGGCCCGGACCAGCCCGGCGACCGCGATGACCGAGACCGCCCCGATCAGCACCGACGTCGCCGCGTGCGCGACCAGACCGTCGATCATGATCTTGGTGGACCACGTCACCGCAGAGACGAGCAGACCACCGACGAACGTGATCGCCAGCTGCGCGAACGCCAGCAGCGCGCCCGCCGACAGGACCAGGCTCCAGGCCGCCCGCAGGCGGATGCGCAGCTGCGCCTGCGTCACCTGCCGGCGGCGGCGAGCGCGCGCACCGTGTGCCGCGCACTGACGACGATCCCCGCCGCGTCGACCTGCAGGAGCTGCGGGAACGACCGCACCTCCATGGTGGTGACGAGCGTGGTGCTGACCGGTTCCGCCACGATGGTCGGCGACCCGGCCAGCGCCGCGAGGATCGCCTCCTGCTCGGCGGCCGGCGCGTCCTCCATCAGGACGATCGCGAGACGGTTCGGATCGTCGTGCTTCGCGAACTCGGCAGCCTGGTCGCGGCAGGGCGCGCACGTCGCGGAGAAGAACCCGACCAGCCGTGCGGTGTCGCTCGCGTTCGTCACCGTCGCGCCGGCGGTGCTGGTGGCCGTGAACTCCGGGAGCGAGCGCCCGATCAGCTCCGCGCCGGCCCCGCCCGCTCCGGCGCCACTCGCCAGACGCGCCTCGTGGCTGCGCAGCCTCCGCAGCACCGCGAAGGTGATGAGCAGGTTGAACACGACCACTACCGCGAGCACCACAACCGCCGCAACGAGGACTGCCATCCGAAACCTTCCACTGCCGACACGAGAACCGCGATCGTCGCAGCCCCGCCCACGAGCGGCGGCCACCTTTCGATGATCTTGTAAGAGAGGGTAGGGGGTGCGGCGGGGCGCCACCCCACACCCGGCCCTCGCTCTGGTGGAGCTGTGAACTGCGGGCGGCTCCACCGCCATGGCAGGGGACTGCCCCGGTCATGTCCGTGCCCACAGCTCGGCCATCCACGGGGGCGGGATGAACTTCGGGATGCCGGCGGACATGTCGATCGTCCACTCGGAGCTGTGGACTTGATCATGGTGGGCGCAGCACAGCATGACCACGTTCTCGACCGAGGTCTCGCCGCCGTGTTGCCACTCGATCACGTGATGGCACTCGCACCAGGAAGGTGGTCGATCACATCCGGGATGCGCGCAGCCACCGTCGCGGGCGGCGACCAGGCGGCGGATCCCGATCGGGATCTTGCGGTGGGCCCGACCGATGTCCAAGGGTTCGCCGCGCTCACCCAGCACCACCGGGATGAGGTCGGCGTCGCAGGCGATCCGGCGCAGCTGCGCCGGGGTCAGGCTCTCGCCGGTGTGCAGCAGCGCCCCGCGGACGCGGTCTTCCAGGTCCTTCAAGCCGATGGTGACGACCAGGTTCGGTCGCTCCCCGTTGACCTCGCCGATGTCCTCATAGCCCAGGGCGAACCGGCAGATCTCCACCAGCGCGGCAGCATTGCGCTCACCTGCGGTGGTGCCGCGGTTCTCCGGCGACGGCCGGGTCCGGGCATCGAGCCCGGTGGTGATGGTGGCGAACGCTTCCGCGTCTTCGAACTGGCCGCGGATCCACCCGGAGCCGTCGGCGTTGGTGCCGAAGTGCACCTCGTTGCGGCCGGGCCCGTCGTCGGGCTCGGGCCCGTCCTGATCCGCGGCAGCCAGGAGGTTCTCGCCCATGATCCGCACATCACGCGGACAGAAGATCATCGCGGCCTCACCGAGGCTGGCCTCGATCGACACCCGATCAGCCAAGCTGATCCGGGAGGCAGCCCGGGAGTTCATCAGCGTGGCGATGACTCCGACGTGGCGCATCGTGGTCGTGTTGGACGCGAACGCCGCTGCGGTGGCGGGGAGCACCGGCTCCAGCGGAGTGCCGTCGAGAGCGAACCGCGGCCCGACCTGTTGGGCGACCCGCACATGCTGGCGAGCAACATCGGGATCCCAGCTGAGCAGGTCCTTCAACCCGACGGTGGTGGTCTTGCAGCCCTTCGAGGTCAACAACCCGTCGCGTTCGATCATCGCGATCTGGGTGATCTTGGCCCGATCCGCTCGACGTGACGCGCCCTCGGCAACAAGGAGGGCGGCGAGCGGATCAGGGCTGGAGTCGATAAGCGCGAACGCCTGCTCGAGCAGGCGCGCGGCCTGGGCGAGCGGGTCCTCGGTCATGCCTCCATTCTACTCGAACATGTGTGCGAATGCGTGCCAGTTATCGCAGGTCAACGGCAGTTTGGCGCCGGCGATAGAGGGGTCCTAGGAGGCTCCACCGTCGATCGGGCGTGCGTGCAACGCCGCAGCGCTGGGCGGCAGGCAACCACGCCTTTCGGTTGCCTGCCGCCCAGCGATGTGGCATCCCGAAGGGCGACCGATCGACGGTGGAGCCGGCACGAAAGCTCCACCAGAGCGAGGGCCGGGGCACGGGGCGGAGCCCCGGCAGTACCGAGGCACCGATACACCAGGGCAGAGCCCCGCGCAGCAACCCGCCAAACCCGGAAGGATGCCGCCATGACACCTCTCCCACCCCTCCCAGAGGAGACCTTCACCCGCGTGCTGTGCGTCGTCGCGCACCCTGACGACATGGAGTACGGCACTTCCGCGGCCGTTGCCCGCTGGACGGCCCGCGGCATCGAGGTCGGCTATCTCCTGCTCACGCGCGGCGAGGCGGGGATGCCGAACCCTCCGCAGGAGACGGCTCGGCTGCGCGTCGCCGAACAGCAGGCCGCGTGCGCTGCTGTCGGGGTCCAGCACCTGACCGTCCTCGAGCACCCCGACGGTGTGCTCGTGTACGGCTTGGACCTGCGACGGGACATCTGCCGGGAGATCCGCCGGTTCAAGCCCGACGTGGTGCTCGGCACCGGCTTCGAGATCGAGACGCCGTACGGCTTCGATCAGGCCGACCACCGCGCGGTGGGGCTCGCGACGCTCGACGCGGTGCGCGACGCGGGGAACCGGTGGGTCTTCCCTGAGCAGGTCGACGACGAGGATCTCGCACCGCACTCGGCGCGCTGGTACATCGTGCCCGGGCTCGCCGGCGCCTCTGCGACCCACGGCGTCGACATCACGGGCGAGCCGCTGCTCCGCGGCATCGCGTCGCTGGAGGCGCATGCCGCGTACCTGGCCGCGCTCCCGGATCATCCTGCCCCCGCGGACTTCATCCCGGAATTTACCGCGATGAGCGGCAAGGCCATGGGGGTCGACCACGCGATCCTGTTCCGCGCCCATGACCTGCAGGCGCCGCCCGGGTCCGCCACGGAGGTCGCACAGGAGTGACCGCGCGTCCTCTGGACCCGGACTGGCAAGGTGATCGCGTGGCTTCCGAGAGCGGGACGGCAGGGCTGCGGCTGAACAGCGCCGGCCCCGAGGCGATCCCGTTCGACACGGCCGTGGCCGCGCTGCTCGGGTACGCCCACGGCATGCGCCCGTTCTGCTTCCGTGCCCTCGGCGCGTCCACGGGTAGCTGGGTGCTGCTCCCGGCGTTCGGGTGGAGTCGGTTCGACACCCGGCCGCCGAGCGAGTCCGATTCCGACACGATCATCGGCGAGGCGCTGCACGGCCGCCTGGATCGCGAGGGTTGGGAGGACGTTCGCCAGGCGCTCGACCGGGTGCGCCCGATCGCCGATGCCGCGGCCGCCCGCGCTGACGGGCGGCCGCTGTGGGAGCTCCCGGACATGGAGCTGTCGGTGCTGGGCGAGCCGGGCACGGTGGGCGCCGCGCTGCGCGAGATCGGCCGCGGCAGCGGGACCCACCCTGCCCACGTCGCCGCGATCCTGCACCACGAACGCCCACACCTGCTGCCGCACCTGACGCGCACCACCCGCCGCGCGTTGATGCCGCACCTCGAGGAGGGCGACAGCGGGGTGGAGGCGGTGGTGCAGCGGGAGCTGCAGGCGAACGCCGAGGTGTTCACCGAGCTGGAACGGGTGATCGCGAAGCTGGGCGGCGACGCCGAGCCGACGCGCCTGCGGTTGCACGACATCCTGCTGTGGCTGTGCACCACCCTGCGGTTCACCCACGCCGTTGCGTTGGGTCGCGAGACGGACGGGTTCCGGCGGCACCAGAGCGGCTGAGTACCTCACGGTTTAGGGTCGACCTCGTGGAATTCCGCTATCTGGGCGCCTCCGGGCTCAAGGTCTCCGAGATCACCTACGGCAACTGGCTCACCCACGGATCGCAGGTGGAGAACGACGCCGCCACCGCGTGCGTGCGGGCTGCGCTGGAAGCCGGCATCACGACGTTCGACACGGCTGACGCGTACGCGAACGGCGCGGCCGAGACCGTCCTCGGCGAGGCGCTGAAGGGCGAGCGCCGCGCGTCGCTGGAGATCCTCACCAAGGTCTACTGGCCCACCGGGCCGAAGGGCCCCAACGACAGCGGGCTCTCGCGCAAGCACATCCGCGAGTCGATCGACGCCAGCCTCACGCGGCTGCAGACCGACTACGTCGATCTCTACCAGGCGCACCGGTTCGACCACGAGACGCCGCTCGAGGAGACGATGCAGGCGTTCGCCGACGTCGTGCGGGCGGGTAAGGCGCTCTACATCGGGGTCAGCGAGTGGACCGCCGAGCAGCTGCGCGCTGGTCAGGCCCTCGCGAAGGAGCTGAGCATCCCGCTCGTCTCCAACCAGCCGCAGTACTCGATGCTCTGGCGGGTCATCGAGGGCGAGGTCGTGCCGGCCGCGCGGGAGCTGGGCGTCAGCCAGATCGTCTTCTCCCCGATCGCGCAGGGCGTGCTCACCGGGAAGTACAAGCCGGGAGCCGAGCCGCCGGCGGGTTCGCGGGCCACCGACGAGAAGGGCGGCGCCGACATGATCAGCCGCTTCCTCAACGACGAGACGCTGACCGGGGTCCAGCAGCTGGAGCCGATCGCGGCGGACCTCGGCCTGACGATGGCCCAGCTCGCCGTCGCATGGGTGCTGCAGAACGACAACGTGGCGTCGGCGATCATCGGCGCCTCGCGGCCCGAGCAGGTGGTCGACAACGTCGGCGCGTCCGGCGTCACCCTCGACGCGGACGTGCTCAAGCGGGTCGACGAGGCACTGGGTGAGCTGGTGGAGCGTGACCCGGGCAAGACGATCTCGCCCCCCAGCCGGCCCAGCTGACCCGATCCGTCAACGGTCGGCGAAGGTCAGGAGCTGGGAGACCGTGACGAACCGGTAGCCGGCGTTCCGCAGCCGCTCGATGATGGGGACCACCGCACGCCGGGTCTGCTCGCGCCCGGCGTACATCCCGTGCAGCAACACGATCGACCCGGGTCGGACGCGCGCGACGACGTGATCGACGATCCGTTCGGCGCTCGCGTCGACCTCGGGGTAGCTGTTGGGCTCGACGTCCCACATGATCGTTCGACGGTCGTGCTGGCTCAGGTACAGCGGCAGCGTGAGCAGTTTCTTGCCGTTCGGCGGCCGGAAGGTGATATCGCCGCGGTACCCGGCCCGGCGGATGCGGTCGTCGGTGCGTTCCACCTCGTCGGCCACGAACCCGGGTGAGACGACGACCATGCGCTCGTGGGAGTACGTGTGGTTGCCGAGCTCGTGCCCGGCTGCGGCGATGGCGGCGGCCAGGTCCGGGTGCGCGTCCATGTCCTGGCCGATCAGGTAGAACGTCGCGGGTGTGCCGGTCTGCGCCAGCGCGTCCAGCAGCGGTGCGGTGCCGGCCGGGTCCGGGCCGTCGTCGAAGGTCAGCGCGACGACCTTCGCGGACGTCGACACCCGATCGACGAGGCCACCGAACAGCTGGAACGTGCGGGCGTTGACCAGCGCACCGAGCCCGACGATCGCTGCACCCAGCACGACGACGGTGACGAGTCCGGCGCCGATCCACCGGCGCGAGCGGGGAAGTCGCACGCGAGAGATGATCTCAGCAGCCGGCCGGGGTCAGCGGGCGGCCGTCGCGGCCGGCCCGCCCCAGTCGTCGACGAGCCGGCCGGTGGTCTCGGCGAAGGCGCGGACCCGACCGGTCTCGCTGCTCGCCCGCCACACCAGCCCGAACTCGAAGGGCGGCGCGTCGGTGATCGGGACGAACGCGACGTCGGGCCGGGGGTGGTAGCGGACGTTGTGCGCCGCCACCGTGCAGGTGCCCTGACCGGCGGCGATCAGCGTCAACATCTCCTGGAACGTGTGCACTGCCGGTCCACGTTCGATCGGCCGGCCGGCCGGGGTCGTCCAGGGCTGAGCGTTGTCCAGCCACTGCTGGGGTGGTGATCCGGCGGGGAGCAGGATCCGGTCGGCGGCGAGGTCTTCCATGCGGACCGAGTCCCGCCGGGCCAGCGGATGCCGGGCCGACACCGCCAGCACCCGGGGCTCGACGATGACGACGGGACCGGTCGTGATGCCCGGCTCCGTCACCGGCAGCTGGGTGAGGAGCAGGTCGACCTCCCCGTCGCGCAGCGGGCGGCACGGGTCGGCGACCTCGGTGGTGCGCAGGCGGACCTCCACCTCGGAGTGGGTGGTCCTGAAGGTGTCGAGGACGTCGAGCAGCACCCGACCGGCGAGGGGGCCGAGGAACCCGACGTCGAGGACGCCCGTGATGCCGCGCCCGGCGGCCTGGGCCCTGGCGATGCTGTCCAGCACCGATCGGTGTGCCGGGCGGAGGTCCACGAGCAGCTGTTCGCCGATGGGGGTCAGGCTCACCCGGCGGGTGGTCCGGTCGAAGAGCGGGGCGCCGACCCGGCGCTCCAGCTTCTTGATCATCTGGCTGACCCTGGCCTGGGAGAGGTTCAGCCGCACCGCAGCCCGGCCGAAGTGCAGCTCGTCGGCGACCGCGAGGAAGGCCTCGATCTCCTGCCAGTCCATCGCACCTCGATCCATGAGCGCGGCTCATCGATTGTGTCAGCCTTCGCTGCTGCTCACCGGCGCCGACGGGCCGATCATGAAGCGGTGGGATCAGGCTCAGGAAGCCTGCTCCGGCTCCGGCGCCGGGGACGCGGTCTGCCGGTCGCTGAGGAAACCGGCGACCAGCAGGATCACCCCGAGGATGCCCACGACGATGCCGAACGCGGGCTGCATGGGATCGGCCCAGGCGAGCAGGACGAAGTGGTAGTTCATCAGCATGAGAAGGAGCGAGCCGAAGCCCGCGATCGTGAGGAGCGTGCCGATGCGGGTCATGAGATACCTTCCGGTTGGCGAATGGGCATCTCGTCATCGAGCGGCGCGCATGCGGTGTTAGCCCGGCCTGAACCATTCAGATAATTCGGAACACTTGCGGCTGCAATGGGTAGCGGGATCGTCGGCCAGTGGGCGAAGATCGCGTCGAGATCACAGTCTCCGCCCCGAAAAGGGCCGAGACCGTGACCTGAACGCGATCATGGAACCACCGCGTCACGAGAGTGGGGTCCGAGCACGTAGCGTCGAGGCATGGCCCACACCACGGTCCGGCTGGCGTCCGGTCCCGGTTTCGCCCTCGACGACCTGCGGATCGTGGAGGACTCGCGTTCGTGGTCCGGATCCGCCGCAGCTCGTGAGTGCCGGATCGTCTTCGTGCGGCGCGGACTGTTCCGCCTGCACCACCGCAACTGGCGCGGCGTCGTCGACCCGTCGGTCGCGTACGTGCGGCCAGCCGGCGGGGAGCAGCGCATCTCGCACCGTCCGCACGTCGAGGACGCGTGCACGGTGCTGGCGCTCGACGAGGCGCTGCTCGGCGACGTGACCCGGCGGCCCCTGCCGGACCGACCCGTGCGCACCGACGGGGCCCTCGATCTGGCGCACCGCACGGTGTTCGCCCGCGCCCGTTCCGGCGCGGACGGGTTCGAGCTGACCGAGCGCGTGCTCCGGCTCGCCGCCGGACTGTTCGAGACGGACGACTTCCCGCACCACTCCTCGACACCCGCGCACCGCAGGCTCACCGACTCCGCCCGCGAACTGTTGGCCGGCGACCCCACCCGGGCGACCGTCGACGGTCTCGCGCGGGAGCTCGGGGTGTCGCGCTCCCACCTCAGCCGGGTCTTCCACGCCGAGACGGGCGAGACCCTGACCAGGTTCCGCCGCCGGCTGCGCATCCGCGCAGCGCTCGACCGGATCGAGGCCGGTGAGACCAACCTGGCGACCGTGGCCACCGACCTCGGCTTCGCCGATCACGCCCACCTCACCCGCACCATGCGGGCGGAGCTGGGCGACCCGCCCAGCCGCGTGCGCGCGGTGCTGGCCCGATCCGAACGCGAGCACAGAACTTCAAGCTGATCTGCCGCGCCCGGTCGAGAGTCGAGTCCTACCCCTTCCAGGAAGGACGACCCGTGATCGCACGGATCTGGACCGCCCGCACCACGAGCTCCGCCGACGCCGACACCTACCAGGGCCTGTTCCGCGACGACGTCCTCGCCCACCTGCGGGCCGTCCCCGGGTTCCGCGACGCCCTGCTGCTGCGCCGCGACCACGCGACCGGCACCGAGTTCATGACGGTCACGCTCTTCGACTCACGAGACGCGATCCGCGGCTTCGCCGGTGCCGACGACGAGGCGGCCGCTGTCTCCGACCGGGCCCGGGCCGTGCTCGACGACGTCGACGAACGGGTCCGCCACTTCACCGTGGTGCCCCAGGACCCGCGGTAGGGACCTGCAAGTCGCGCTCAGATCATCCCCGCCTCGTCATGCGCCGCCATGCCCCGGTACCTGCGCGGCATCACGTTCGCGTCGCCAGTACGAAGCTGCCGCGTCGATCTGCTGGGGCCACCCGTCGCCCCGCCGGACGAGCTTGCGCTCCACCACCGCGAAGTCACCGAGGAACTCGGTGAGCGTGGCCAACACCGTCGACTCGCTGAACGGTTTGCACGAGAACAGGTTGAAGAATGCCTGGCCCAGTTCCGGGTACGTGTGCAAAGCCGCGTGCGACTCGGCCAGGATCAGCACCGCCGATTTGCCGCTCTGCTGCGGCCCCCCGTCCTCCGTGCCGACCAACGGGCCGGCGAGGATCCGCATGCCTACCCGCTCGACCAGCTGGACCATCAGCGTTTCGATCGTCCCGTCGTCACGCAGCGATTGCACCCGCTCCACGTCAACGATGCGCATCGACAGTTCATCGCCGTAGTGGTGGGTGGCGGGAGAAGTGATGGCGTGCTGCACGAGTCCTCCGAACAGTGCGGGAAGTCAACAGTGGGCCGGGGCCGGGGTCGGCGAGAGCGAGCGGGCCAGCTCGACGATCCGCGACGCCCCCGGGAGGGACGCCGCCTGGGCGGTTGCAGTCGGGTCGGTCTCGGGGTCGCCGGCCACCGATCGGACGAGGGCCCGCAGGCGTTGCGGCGCCCAGTCCTCGGCCCCGCAGTTGAGGGCGAGCCCTTGCCGGGCGAGCATGTCGGCGAAGTACTCCCGCTCCGGGTCGGCTCCGGGGAAGACCAGCGCCCGTACGCCACCCGCCACCGCGGCCGCGAGGGTGTTGCGGCCACCGTGGCAGATGAGGACGTCGGCGTCGGACAGCATCCGCCCGAGCGGCGCCAGCGGCACCGTTCGGACGTTGCCGGCACGGGACGTCCATGACATACCGGGCTCGGGACGACCGGTGGTGATCAAGGCATCGATCTCGGTGCCCTCGAACGCGTCGAGCATGCTGCGCAGGTAGTGGTCCCCGTCGAACGGGGGCCCGCTCGTGTAGGCGAGTACGCCCAGCTGACCCGGTCGCGGCCACCGTGGTCCTGCGGGGAGGTCGACGTCGGCATCGAGCCTGCGGCAGTGCAATCGACCGACGTACTCGCCGCCTGCGTGCAAGGCCACGATCGGGTCCATGACCGGCGGCAGCGGGAAGACCAGCTCGGTGCTCCACTCGAACAGCAGCTGCGACAGCGAGTCAGGCATACCCCGGCCCTGGCCGGCCAGCGCCGGAGCGAACGCTTCGACCGCCGTGGTGAGCGGCGTCCGGTGCCCCTCGGCCGCTGCACCGAACATTCGATGATCGGGCCAGGTCACCGGGGAGATGACGGGGATCCCGAGTCGGTCCGCAGCAACCACGGAGGTCAGGTCGTAGTCGTGGAAGACGACATCGATGCGGTGCGTCGCGAAGGCTTCCGTCTGCCTGCGGACCAGCTCCTCGACGAAGCCCGGATCGGTGTACACCGACTCGGACAGGAGATCGTCGAGGCGCAGGATCGGGCTCCCGACCGGGTACCCCGCAGTGTCGAGCCCCGGTAGGTCGATCCACTCCACGCCCAGCGCGCGGAGCATCGGCCGGAAGTGCGGGCTCGCGAACACGATCGCCGTGTCGCCCGCCGTGACCGCAGCCTCCTGCACGGACAACACGGTGGAGATCGAACCGATGCCGTAGGACCAGACGCCCGGAACCAGGCCGATGCGCATGCTCACCTGTGCACCCGCGGATGCGCTTCCGCCGAGCGACCGTTGCTCCGCGCGGATCTCCGGCCGGCCAGATCCTGCAGACCCACCAGGTCGTCCGGGTCCGCATCCGGGGTGTCGCGGTCGAAGCGGGCCAGCGGGCGGTAGCGGAGCGCGGCGAGGGTCCAGACCGCGATGGCCAGACCGCACAGCAGGTAGAGCAGGCCGATGCCGCGTGACGGGCTGGTGCCCAGCAGCGGGCCCAGCGCCGGAGCCAGCGGGGCGACCACGATGAACCCCAGCGGCTGGGTGGACATCGCGATGGCCTGGTTGACCGCCAGCACCCGCGCGTGGAAGCGGTGCGGGACCTTGGTGTGGATGACGGTCATCCAGATGCCCTCCACGACCGCCATGGTCAGGCACATGCCGAACACCCCGGCCGCGATGACGAGCAGGGACGGGCGCAGCCCGGTCAGTGCGCAGAACACGGCGAAGCAGAGCGTGCACAGCAGCATCCCGGTCATCCGGCGCCGGCGTGGGCCGCCCCACAGGGCCATCGCCGCGCCGCCGACCGTCGCGCCGATCCCGGCGATCATGGCGATCCAGCCCGCGTCGGCCAGGTCGCCGACGGTCAGGGCCAGCGGCGAGATCAGCACGAACACCGCGCCGAGCAGGACGTTCAGCACGAAGAAGTAGCCGACCATCGCGCGCAGGCCGGCCCGCACCCACAGGTAGGAGAAGCCGTGCCGGATCTCCGTGAGCAGGTCCTCGCGCGGCCGCCACGGCAGCGTCGAGGGGAAGCGGACCAGCAGCAGGACAGCGGTCGCGGCGATGTACGACAGCACGTCGAGCAGCAGGAGCAGCTGCAGCCCGAACGCGGCCATCAGCGCGACCGCGAACACCGGCACCAGGAACCGGGCGATGCCCGCCGTGAACTGGACGACGCCGTTGGCGTGGCCCATGTACTGCTTGGGGATCAGCTGCGGCACCGCCGAGCCGTAGGCGAGGCGCTGGGCGGTGAGCGCGACCGAGAGCGCGGCCAGCAGCAGGTAGAGGCTGACCGAACCGAGGTCGCCGGTGACGAGCAGCTGGGCCAGGAGGACCGTCTGGATCGTCCCGGCGGCGATCCCGCTCGCCAGCAGCGCCCGCCGCCGGTCGCCCCGGTCGACGAGTGCGCCGATCAGCGGCGCCGCGATCAGCCCCGGCAGCAGGGCCACCAGCGCGAACAACGTGAAGCTGACCAGCGACCCGGTCTGCAGGTAGACCCACAGCGGGATCGCGTACTCGGTGAGCGCCGTCCCGACCATCGAGATCATCTGTCCGGCGGCCACGGTCAGGAACCGGGCCATGCTCGGCGGGACGGCGGGTTCGGCGGCGGGCTCGGCGGAATCGGTGGCGGCCTCGACCCACCAGGTGTCGTCGGGCCGCCGCTCCCGCGGTTCGCGGTGGGCGGTGGTGATGATCTCGGCGAGCTCGTCGGGGCGGAACTTGAGGAAGTAGTGCCCGGCCTCGTCGATCACGACCAGGCCGGTCGCCGAGGTCAGGAAGCCCCATTCGCGGTAGCGCTCGCGGTAGAACTCCGTGCCGGGATCGCGCTCCCCCACCACGCAGATGACGGGCGCGGTCAACGGCGCCACCCGCGCCTTCGTCGATTCTGCGAGCAGCCGCGTGAAGTACTCCTCGGACAGCTCGGCGTCGCGGCGCATGGTCCGCACCAGGAACCGGCGCTGCTCGTCGTCGACGGCGCCCATGTCGGCACCGGTGGCCTGCAGCCAGTTGGCGTAGACGGTGTCGCTGCGCAGCCGCTCGATCCGCAGTGCCCGGTACAGCGGGCCCAGAACCCGCCCGTCCGGACGCGCGAAGGGGAACACGCCGCCCAGGTAGACCGCCTCCACCGCGCGGCCCTCGGACTGGAGGGTGCGGGCGATCTCGCAGGTCAGGGCGGCGCCCGGCCCGCAGTGCCCGTACAGGACGAGCGGGCCGGTCACGGTGGCGAGGATCTCGGCGGCGCACTGCCGCGCGACGGTCTCGATCGACTGCCCGTCCTCCTCGAGGGCCAGCTCGTGCCCGGGCACCGCGACGGCCAGCAGCGCGTGCCCGTCGGGCAAGGCGTCGGCGAGCGGCTGGAACACCACCGCGCTGGCCCCGCCGTAGGGCACGCAGACATAGGTGAGCGTCGGCGTCGTGCCGCCGCGCCGGGTCAGCTCGTGCAGCAGCGGGCGGTCGCCGGCTTCCGGGTCGGCCGCGGCGAGCCGGGCCAACGCCCGGACGGTCGGCTCGCGGAAGAGATCGACGACGGTGACGGGCCGCGGCAGCTCCCTGCGCAGCCGGGCGACGATCTGGGTGGCCAGCAGCGAGTGCCCGCCGAGGTCGAAGAAGTCGTCGAGCGCGCCGACCCGGTCCACCTGCAGGACCGTGGCCCACACCCGCGCGATCGTCTCCTCCAGCGGCCCCTCGGGTGCGACGACGCTGTCGGCGGGCCGGTCGTCGGGCGGCTCGGGCAGCCGGGCTCGGTCGACCTTGCCGTGCGCCTGCAGCGGCAACCGGTCCAGCCACACGAACCGGCCGGGCACCATGTAGTCGGGCAGCCGCTCGGCCAGCTCCGCGCGCAGCTGTGCCGCCGGGGTGCCCGCTGTGCCTTCCAGGTAGGCGACGAGCCGGTCCCCGCGCACGACGACGACGGCCCGGGACACCCCCGCGCACCCACCCAGTGCGGCCTCGACCTCGCCCAGTTCGACCCGGTAGCCCCGGATCTTGACCTGATGGTCGCGGCGGCCGAGGAACTCCACGTTCCCGTCCGGCAGGAACCGGCCCAGGTCGCCCGTCCGGTACACGCGGTCGTCGGGGGCCAGCGGCGCGGGGACGAACCGCTCGGCGGTCAGCTCCGGTCGGCCGAGGTAGCCGCGGGCCAGCCGGTCCCCGCCGATGCAGATCTCCCCGACCGTGCCGGGCGGCACCGGCCGCAGGTCCGCGTCCAGCAGGTGGATGCGCGCGCCGGGCAGCGGCCGCCCGATCGGGCTGGTCGCACCGGCCTCGCCGTCGTCGGTGACGCGCCAGGTGGTGACCCCGACGGTCGCCTCGGTCGGCCCGTAGTGGTTGTGGGCGGCGCAGGTCCCGATGCGGGCAAGCTCGCGTGCCCATGCCGTCGTCGACGCCTCGCCGCCCAGGATCAGCGCCCGGCGCGGCAGGAGTGCCGCCGCACCCACGTCGTCGGCGAGCGCGGCGAGGTGGGACGGGGTGAGCTTGAGGTAGTCCAGGCCAGGCCCGGCGACCACCGCCGCGAGCTCGGCGCCGGACGCCCGGCGCGGGATCATCCGCACCCGTCCGCCGGTGGCCAGCGCGAGGTAGAACGTCGTGATGCCGAAGTCGAAGCTGAGCGACTGCATCAGCCCGAACGTCGAGCCCGGCACGATCTCCAGCCGCTGCCGGACCCCTTCGAGGTAGTTGAGCACCTGCCGATGCGCGATCGCGACGCCCTTCGGCCGGCCGGTGGAGCCGGAGGTGTAGACGACGTAGGCGAGGTCCGCGCCGTTGGCGGTCTCCGGCAACGGGGTGGCGGGCTCGTCGCGCCACGGGTCGGTGTCCAGGCAGACGATCCGCCCGGGGTACCCGGCGAACCGGGGACGCATCGCCGAGGTGGTGATCAGGATCGGCGCGCCCGAGTCGGCCAGCAACCACTCCAAGCGCTGGTCCGGGACCTCGGGATCCAACGGCAGGTAGGGCGCGCCCGCCCTCAGCACGCCGAACAGCGCGATCGCGGTCTGCGTCGACTGCTCCAGGCAGATCCCCACCGGACGGTCCGATGTCGCGTCGTGGCCCAGGTGGCGGGCCAGCCTGGTGGAGTCGGCGTCGAGGTCGCCGTAGTTGAGGGTGGTCCCCTCGAAGATCACCGCGGGGGCGGCGGGATCGTGGCCGTCGATGACCCGATGCAGCAGCGGCCAGGCGGGCTCGACGCTCCCGGTGGCGTTCCATCCCGCCAGCTGGTCACGGTCGGCTGCGGTGAGCAGGTCGTGGTCGGCCAGCGGGGTGTCCGGCGCCGCCGCGATCGACTCCAGCAACAGCCGGAACAGGCCGCCCAGCTGCTCCACGACGGGAGCGGCGAACCGGTCGGTGCGGTACCGGAAGCACAGCTCGCAGCCCTCCGGCAGCTCCCGCACGATCAGGGCCAGGTCGAAGGCGGCCTCGTCCAGGGGTCGGCCCCAGCGCTCGGTGGCCAGCTCGACGGGCCAGTCCTGCCGCTCGGCGTGTGCCTGCTGCCAGATCACCGCGCTCTGGAACAGGGCGGCCATCCGGTCGCCGCGCCCGGTCTCCAGCGCGGAGGTCAGCTCGTCGAAGGGCACCTCGTTGGCCATCGCCGCCCCGAGCGCGGAGCGGACCTGCGCGGCTGCATCCCGGAACGGGAGGGTGCGGTCCAGGTCGGTGCGCAGTGGCAGCAGGTTGATGAAGCAGCCGATCAGCGGTTCCAGCTCGGTGCGCCCGCGGCCGCCGGTCACCGTCCCCACCGTGACCGAGCGGTCGCCGGTCAACCTGGCCAGCAGCACCTGGTAGGCAGCCAGGAACGCCACGTACGGGGTGGTGCGCGCACTCCCGGCCCGCTGCACCGCCAGCGCCAGCTCGGTCGGGATCGTGAGGACGACCTCGCCGCTGCCGGTGGCACCGGGCGCGGGGCTGCCGGTGTGCAGGACCGTCGGCGGCTCGGCCAGTAGCTCCCGCCAGTAGGCGAGGCGTTCCCGCAACGGGTCGGTGCCGAGCCGCGACCGGGACCATGCCGCGTAGTCGGCGTACTGGATCGGTAGTTCGGGCAGGTCTGCGCCGCGGTAGGCCGCGGCGAGTTCGGCGACGGCGTTGTCGACCGACCAGCCGTCGGTGATCGCGTGGTGCCAGACCAGTAGGAGCCGGTGCTCATCGGCCGCCAGCCGGTACAGGTGCGCGCGGAACAGCGGGGCGCGCGCGAGGTCGAAGCGTTCCCCGGCCGCGTGACGGGCGAGCGCGGCGGCCTGCTGCTCGCCATCGTCCGCCCCGGTCAGGTCGACCACGGTGAGCGGCGCGTCCAGCTCCGGCAGGATCTGCTGGCGGGGTTCGCCGTCGACGTCGACCAGGACGGTGCGCAGCACCTCGTGCCGCGATACCAGTGTCGCGACCGCGGTCCGCAGCGCCTCGGCGTCCAGCGGCCCGTGCAGGCTGAGCCCGGCGGTGACGTTGGCGACGCTGTCGGGATCGACCTGCGCGGACAACCACATCCGCCGCTGCTCGAACGAGCACGCCAACGGGCCGCCGTCGCGCGGCACACAGACGATGCCCGCGGCCTTGCGGGCCCGCAGCCGAGCCAGCGCCGCCCGCTGATCAGGAGACAGGTCCCGCAGGTTGGTCACCGTGGTGGTCATTCGGGCGCCTCCGCCTTCAGCGCGTCCCGCAGCGCGGACAGGAAGCGCAACGCGTCCCGGCCGGTGACGAGCCGGTGGTCATAGGCCAGGCCGAGCGTCGCGACCATCCGGTGGCGGACGATCCCGTCCTCGGCCAGCACCAGTTCCGGCCGGGGCGCGCACAGCGACACCGCGCACGCGTGGCCGGGGAACACGATCGGGACAGCGACAACGGCGTCGGTGTCGGTGTTGAGCGCCAGCAAGATGGTCGAACCGGCGAGGTCGTCAGGGGTGAACGTGCCCCGCAGCGCGGTCATCCGCAGCCGCATCGCGGCCGCGGAGATCTCCTCCAGCCTCAGCCGGTCCGCGTCCCGCACGACCGGCGTGTACAGCCCCGACCCGAGGTCCATGGTGATCCCGACGTGCGGATCCCGCGGCCGCACCTGCTGCCCGTCGAACTCGGCGAACATCTCCGGGAACTCCCCGTGCGCCCGACCGATCGCCTGGATCAGCAGCTCGGGCAGGCCCACCAGGGTCCGCAGCTCCTTCGTCAGCCGCTTCGCCCGCTCCAGCGCAGGCCCCACCTCGACGGTGATGGCGGTGAACGCGGCAGGGATCGTCTGCCAGGACCGGGTGACGGTGGCGGCCATCCCGCGCTGGGCCGGCGTCAGCGCCCGAGCCGGCGGCCCGGCGTCGAGCAGTGCCGTCGAAATCAGCGACTCGACGTCGGCCCGGCGGACCAGCGCGATCCCCAGCGCCCGGACCTGGTCCTCGGTCACGCCGTGCGCGTCCATCAGCTCCCGCGCGGGCGCAGTGATGGTCGGGCCCTGCTCCACCGCCGGTGCGGCGACCGGTCCGGCCGGGACCGGCCCGGGCCCGCCGATCCGGCCGATGACCTGGCCCGGCGCGCAGGTGGCACCGGCCGGCAGGAGCCGGTGCAACACCCCGCCGTCCGCGCACTCCACGTCCTCGACGGCCTTGGAGGTCTCGATCATCACCACCGGGTCACCCGGCTCGACCTTCGCGCCGTCCTCGGCCAACCAGCCCGCGATCACGTACTCGACATCGTTGGAGTTGAGCTTGGGGATGGTGATGTCAGCCAACGAACGTCTCCCGGCAAGCGATGCGCAGGTCGGTGTCCTGGACGAGGACGGCGTGTTCCAGGTGCGCGGCAGCGGGGACCACGGTGTCGGCGGCGTGGACGAGCCGCACCGGGCGGCGCAGCTGGCCCCACATCCGCTGGTGGAGCTGGTGGGCGACCTCGCCGCCCCAGGTGCCGCCGCCGGTGCCGTCCTCCGCGACGACGACTGCGCGGACCCCTCCGAGCAGGTCGCGGACGGCGTCGCCGTCGACGGGGTACAGCCGCCGGGGCACCAGCAGCAGGCAGGAGATCTCCTCCTCCAGCAGCAGCGCGCGCATCGCCGCCAGCGCGCGGTGGACCAGCCCGCCCGGGACGATCAACGCGACGTCGCAGGCCGCCGGATCACCGACGTGCACCCGGGTGATCTCACCGACCCGGTCGTAGCGGAACAGGCCGTCGACCGTGCCCCCGGTGAACATCTGCCGGGTGTAGAGGACCTTGTCCTCGAACAGGACACACGGTTCGCCGCGCCCGAGCATGGTGGCGAACAGGTCCCGGTGGTCGTCGAACGGCGACATCTCGTACAGCGCCAGTCCGGGCACCCCGACCAGGTGCTTCTGCAGGCTCTGGCTGTGGGTGGGCCCGTAGCCGCGGCCCCCGCCCGTCGGGCACCGCACGACCAGCGGCATCGGGACGTGCCGCCCGTACATCGAGACCGACTTGGCCGCGAAGTTGACGATCTGGTCGAACGCGAGCGTCACGAAGTCGGAGAACATGATCTCGACGATCGCCCGGTCGCCCGCCAGCGCGAGGCCGCCGGCCACCCCGACGATCCCGCCCTCGCTGATCGGGGTGGTCAACACCTGGCGCGGGAACCGGGTCGACAGTCCCCTGGTGACCTTGAACGCGCCGCCGTAGGGGTCCAGGACGTCCTCGCCCAGCAGGTACAGGGCCGGGTCGTCGGCCAGCGCGTCGTGCAGCGCGGCGTTGATGCTCTCGGCTACGCGCATCGCGGCTGCCATTCCGACAGCGGACGCGACAGCACCTCGGCGGCGATGTCCTCGACGAACCGCCGGGCCCGGTCGTCCAGGTCAGGACGGGTGGCCGCCAGCGGTGCGTACCAGTCGCGCTCGGCGGCCCGGCGCAGTTCCTCCGCCGGCCGGGTGTCGTCGCCCTTGCTGTGCGGGCCGAGCCGATCGACGGCGATCTCCAGCACGTGCGGCCCGGCCCCACCGCGGACGGCGGCCACCAGTGGCGCGACCTCCGCCCGCAGGCCGGCCACGTCGGAGGTCGCGGTGGCGTGGTGGACGGCGCCGAACGCCGCGGCGCGCCCGGCGATCGTCCCGGCCAGTTCCAGGCCCGTCGGGGTGGACTGGGCGATGCCGTTGTTCTCGGTCACGACCAGCAGCGGCAGCCGCCACAGGCACGCCATGTTGAGCGCCTCGTAGACCGCGCCCTCGCCCCAGGTGCCGTCGCCGATGAACGCGACGGCCAGCGCGCCGGGCTCGGACCGGGCCAGATGCAGCGCGGCACCCACCGCCACCGGAAGGCTCTGCCCCTGCACCCCCGTCGACAGGTACCGGCCGTTGAGCAGGTGCTGGCTGCCGCCGACCCCCGCGCAGACCGCACCCTCGCGGCCCGTGATCTCGGCGAGCAGGCCGGCCGGATCCCGGCGCAGCGCCAGGTAGTGCCCGTGGCCGCGGTGGTTGCTGAACACGAAGTCCTGCTCGGTGAGCAGCGGGGCCAGCGCCACCGGGACGTGCTCCTGACCCAGGCAGGTGTGGGTCGTCCCGTTGAGCAGGCCCTGGTCGAACAGGTCGAGCAGCGTGCGCTCGAAGTGCCGGATCACCAGGAGCAGACCGGCGTCGTCGGTGAGCAGGTCCTCGCGGACAGCCGACGTGTTGGTCATGGCAGCGATGGTCAAGGCAGGCGCTCCTTCGTGAGCAGGTGGGCGAGTGCGGCCAGCCGATGCGGGTCGGTGGGCAGCCGCGGCCGGGGCGGCGGTGCCTGCGGCGAGACGGGCCGCAGGCCGGCCAGGTAGGTCTCGAGCCGGCCCGGGTCGAGGGAGGCCACGAATGCCGTCGCGGCGGTCCGGGACCGCTCGGCCAGCTCGGCGTGGTGGGCGGGATCGGCCAGCAGCGCGGTCAGCGCCGCCAGCCACGGGCCCGGGTCCTGCTCGGGCAGCAGCGGCTCCGGCCGCCCGCCGACGGCGGAGTACCGGCTGATCCGGCGGACCGGCAGCAGGTACGGCACCCCCAGCTTGGCCTCGCGCAGCCCTTCGGTCGCCGCGGCCAGCACCGGGATGCCGCGCAGCATCGGCTCCACCGCCGTGTACCCGAACGTCTCGTCCCACAGCGAGGGCACCACCACGACCTTGGCGCGCGCCCAGATCTCGTCCACGTCGTCGGTGGCCGCCGCCAGCTCGATGTTGGGCCGCCGGGCCAGTTCCGCCAGCTCGGCCGCGGTCGTGCCCCAGGTCGGCACGGCCAGGAACGGGGTGTCGGGCAGCGCGTCGGCCAGCGCCAGGAAGATCGGCAGGCCCTTGTACCCGCACGGGTTGATCATCGTGACGTGCTCGCCCCGGTGCCGGGGATGCGGACCCGGCCCGTAGACGTGCGGCTGGATCACGGTCGCGTCGATCCCGCCCCATGCGCGCAGGTACCGCTGCGCGGTGGCGCTCACCGCCACGACCCCGGCCGCCCGGCGCACCAGCCGCGTGCCCGTCTCGCTCGGGTAGAACGCGCCGGGACCGAACGGGAGCTGCTGCAGGGTGTGCGCCAGGTACACCACGCGGCCCGGCGTCACCTGGTCGGCGACCCCCAGCATGAGCAGGCCGGGATCGTCGGACGGGACGAGCGTCCAGTCCGGCGCGAACTCCTCGGCGACGCTCCGGGCGAGCCCCGCGAGCCCGGAGGGCGCCGGCGCCAGGTGCGCCTGTACCCCGCCCGTCCGCACCACCACGGCCTGCGACGACACCGACTCGGGCACCACGCCCTGGCCTGCCAGGTCGAGCAGCAGCTCGTCGACGGTGGTCCGGCCCAGCTCGCCGGTCAGCGGCGCCACGACCCGGCAGTCGTGGCCCCGGGCGGCCAGGTCCTGCAGCAGGATCCGGTTGGACTTGCTGGCCCCGCCGTGCGTGCGGTGCCAGAACATGTTCTGCGCGAGCAGGATCTTCATCGACGCGCCTCCAGCAGCCGCAGCAGGGCCGCGCGACGGGCGGGCGCCGGGCGGGCCGGGCCGTCCACCAGCACCGGGCTGCGCTCCGCGCGGGCGTGCAGCAGGCCCTCCACCGCGGTCGCCGCGCCCCCCAGCCCGTCGCCGGCGTGGACCGCGCGACCGGGTCGGGCATCCGCGAGCAGCGCCGCGACGGCGTCCGGATCCCAGGCCTCGACCGGCAGCCACCGCGCCAGCCCCAGCGCGGCGAGCCGTTCGGCGTTGTCCGGTCGGTCCACGCCGTGCGCGAGGATCACCTGGGGCGTTCCAGCGGTCAGTGCACGGGCCAACGTGCCGATGCCGCCGTGGTGCAGCAGCGCCCCGACCTGCGGCATCACCGCGTGAAAGGGCAGGGCGGGCACCCAGCGCATCTGCTCGGGCAGCGTCGCCGGGACCAGATCGCGGTGCCGGACCACCAGCAGGGCAGGGCGGTCGGCCCGCCGGCAGGCCTCCACCGCGACCTCGTAGAACCGCGGGTGCATCATCCGGCCGGTACCGCCGCTCACCAGCACCGGCCGCTCGGCCAAGAGCTCTGCGGTCGGCGGATCTAGCGGCCGCGGCTGGTCGTCGGCGAGCGGGAAACCGGTCAGCCGGACCCGCGCCGGCGACCGGACGCCGGCCCGGTCGAACCACTCCGGCCACAGCCCGACCTCGAGCTCCGGCACGGCCTCGTGCGCGGCCCAGTCCCGGCCGAGCCCGGCCGATTCCGCCACCTCCGCGAGACCGGCCCGGAGCATCGTGGCGTACAGGAGCCGGGCCCCCTCCTCGGCCATCAGCTGCACCGGCGACACCGCGACCCACGCGGCGGGCGCCCCCAGCCGTGCGGCCGCCATCAGGACCGAGACCGTCGACGAGTGCCGCCCGATCAGTACCGTGTCCCCGGGAACGTGCCGCTCGACCAGCGCCCGGTACTCCATCAGCGTCTGGGCGAACAGGCCGTTGCGCCGGTAGAACTCCAGCCACCGGCCGGGGGCCCGCCCGGCCAGCAACCCCGCGGTGTCGGCGAGCTGCCGCTCGTACTCCGGCTCGGTGTCGATGGCGACGAAGTCCAGACCGGCCCGGCCGACCACGTCCGCGTACGGCGCATGGGTCAGGACGGTCACCTCGTGGCCACGGCAGGCCAGCAGCCGACCGAGCCCCACGAAGGGGAGTACGTCGCCGTCCGTGCCGTGGCTGACCAGCAGCATGGTCGCCATGGTCAGGTGGTCCCCCCGCCGGCCAGCAGCGCCTGGACCTGCTCGTCGCTCAGCCCGTCGAGCTCTGCCAGCAGGTCGGCCAGCTCGTCGTCGCCGACGGTCGTGAGCAGCGCCCCGTCGATCGCACGGGCGGCCAGCGCCACGGTCAGGTCCTCGGAGAACAGCATCTCGACCGGCAGCTCGACCCCGAACGTCTCCTGCACCCGGGCGATGAACTGCAGCAACGTCAGCGACTGGCCGCCCAGCTCGAAGAAGTCCGCGTCCGGTCCGCCGGGCTCGGTCCCCAGCAGTTCCGTCCACATCTCGATCACGCTGCGCTCGGTGGGAGTCGGCGCGCCTTCCATGCAACCTCCGCTGTGAGAGCGCTCTCACGTACGAGCGCGACGACCCGGGATGAAGATCATCATTTGGTTGGTCCACCAGAGCCCGGACTGACGGGACGGCACGAGGGAGCGCCCGGCGACCGGGCCCCCCGCCACGTCCCTGCGCCCCACGCCGGCGCCACCCCTGCTCCATCGTGAGACGACCGACACAGTAAGCGCCGCCCGGCGGTCTGGGCAATGACGAAATCGCGATCACTGAAAGCAAGGAGTTGTCACGTTGAGTAGCCGATGGGCGGTTCGCGCGCTTCCCGCAACGGGGACGCCGTACGCGCTCGGCAATTCTTGCCACGCGCTCCGCACACCCGGAAACGTCACGAAAATACGAGCGTTCTCAATTTCTGCACACGCCGCGCAGCGATTCTCGAACCGGCTCGATCGGGCCCTGATGATCGAGGGACCGAGCCATCGCCGGCGCATTTCGAATTCGGCACGGAGCACGGCCTGCGGGCCGCCGGAGAGCGGTCTACAGTCCCGGGGATGACCGAGCCCCGGTCGGGATGGACAGAGGTGCTGCGGGACGTCATCGACGACGCGCACCTGGTCACGGGTGACCAGATCTCACCACTCGTCGAGTCACTGGTCGCCCGCCTCGGGCTGACCGCGACGGTCCACCTAGTCGATCTCGGCCAGCGGGTACTGACGCCGGTGCATCCGCACGACAGGGATCCCGTCGCGGTCGAGGCCACCGCGGCCGGGCAGGCGTACCAGCTCGGCGAGGTCGTCCCCGAGACCGACGAGCACGGCCGTCGGCACCTGTGGTTCCCCATGCTCGACGGGACCGAGCGCGCCGGGGTCGTCCGGCTTGGGCTCGGCCCAGGGGTCGCGGACGACGGGGAGCTGCGGCGCAACGGATGGTCGCTGGCGGGCCTGCTCGGCCACATCGTCGTGGCGAAACTCCCCTACAGCGACCTGCTGCGCGGGATCCGCGACGGGGGGCTCTCGACGGCCGCCGAGCTCATGTGGAAGCTGGTCCCTCCGCGGACCATGGCCACCGACGAGGTCGTGATCAGCGCGATCCTCGAACCGCACGACCTGGTGGCCGGGGACGCCTACGACTACTCGGTGGACAGCCACATCGCGACGCTGGCCGTCTACGACGGTCTGGGGCACGACATCAAGGCGACCCAGAGCACAGCGCTGGCGATGACTGCGGTGCGCAACGCCCGCAGGGCCGGCGAGTCCGACCTCGCCGCGCTGGCGGTGGCTGCCGACCAGCTCCTCGAGGCGCAGCCCCCGGAGATCAGGTTCGTCACCGCGGTGCTGGCGCGGCTCGACACCCGGACCGGCGTGCTCACCTACCTGCTGGCCGGCCATCCCCCGCCCCTCCTCATCCGGGACGGGCGGCTGGAGAAGAGGCTCGGGCACCCACCCCGACCGCCGCTGGGCATCGGCCGTGGCCACGCCGGAGCGGTCGGGACCGAACAACTGCAGCCCGGGGACCGGTTGTTGCTCTACTCGGACGGCATCACCGAGGCACGCGACGCGACGGGCGAGTTCTTCGGCGAGCAACGACTCGTCGAGTTCATCGAGCGGGCCGAGCTGGACCGGCTGCCGGCACCGGAGACGCTGCGCCGCCTCGGCTCGGCCGTCCTCGCACATCAGAACGGTGCGCTGCAGGACGATGCCACCCTGCTGCTGGTCGACTGGTCGACGACCGGCCACACGCGCCTCTTCCCCGCGTGATCACGTCGGGCGAAGATCGCGTCGAGAACGCGATCATGGCGGCTGGCTCACGCCTGCTTGGCCGTCTCGCGCTCCGGCTTGCCCAGCTCCGCCACCGGCACGCGGTAGGTCTCCCGCATCGTGAAGGCCGCGATCGCGCCGATGAGTGCAGCGCCGGAGCCGAGCATCGCCACGGGTATCCAGTTCTCCAGCTTCGGTCCGGCGAGCGCAGCGGCGATCGTCGGGGCGAACCCGCCGAGGGCGAATCCGAACTGCGTTCCGACCGCCACTCCGGACATGCGGACCCGCGTGTCGAACTGCTCGTTCCACAACGCGAACGCGGCACCGCTGTAGGCGCTGTAGACGATGCCCGACTGCACGATGCCGAAGACGAAGACCAGCACGATGTTCTGCTGGCTGATCGACCAGATGAACGGCCAGATCAGGATGGCCGGGCCGAGGGCACCGACGATGTAGACGGGCTTGCGGCCGATCCGGTCGGCCAGCATCCCCCACAGCGGGATCGCGGCCAGCGCCACGACGTTGGCCAGCGCGACCATCCACAGCATGCTCGTGCGCGACAGGCCCATGGTGTTGACGCCGTAGGTCAGGGCGTAGATCGAGAAGAGCGTGCTGATCACCGAGACCAGTGCGGCGAACAGGACCTTGAGCACGTCCGGCGTGTAGGTGCGGAAGAGCATCGGCAGCGGCGCCTTCGGCACCTCCTGGCGCTTCCGCTCCTCCTCGAACACCGGGCTCTCGTGCAAGGACCGGCGGATCCACAGACCGACGACCATCACGACGACGCTGGCCAGGAACGGGATCCGCCATCCCCAGCTCAGCAGGGCCTCCTCCGGGAGCGCGCTGATCGGGATGAAGACCAGTGTGGCGAGGATGTTTCCGCCCTGGGTGCCGGCCAGGGTGAAGCTGGTGTAGTACGCCCGCCGCCCTTCGGGGGCGTGTTCCAGGGTCGCGGAGCTCGCGCTCGACTGCTCGCCCGCCACGGCGAGGCCCTGCATCACGCGCAGGATCAGCAGCAGGATCGGCGCGGCGATGCCGATCTGCCCGTAGGTCGGCAGCACCCCGATCAGGAACGTCGCCAGGCCCATCCCGAGCAGCGTGATCACCAGGACGTTCTTCCGGCCGATCGTGTCGCCGAGGTGCCCGAGGATGAACGAGCCGACCGGGCGGGCCACGTAGGCCACACCGAAGGTCGCCAGCGACGCCACCGTCGCCGCGGTCGGGTTGCCCGTCGGGAAGAAGATCTTCGGGAAGACCAGCGCCGCCGCGGTGCCGTAGATGAAGAAGTCGTAGTACTCGAGCGCGCTGCCGACCCAGGAGCTGATCGCAGCCTTCCTGGGCGTCTTCGCCAGAGGCGGGGAGGTGTCCATGTCATCCACTCCGATGTGGCACCGAGACAATGTACTAACTAGTGAGGTACCGGATAGTGAGTTAGCGGGCCGAAGCTGTCAAGCCCTGCCGCCGCAGCGCCGTCGGTCAGGCCCGGCCGACGTGGGCCGTCAGGTACTCCAGGAGCAGATCGCCCAACATCCGGCGGTAGTGGTCGCGCCGACCGGGATCCAGCAGGTCACGGTCGAAGATGGCCTGGAACGTGTGTCGGTTCGCCGTGCGGAACACGCAGAACGAGCTGATCAGCATGTGCACGTCGAGCGCGTCGACGTCCTCGCGGAACAAGCCCGCCCGCCGGCCGCGCTCGAGGATCCCAGCGAGCACGTCGACGGCCGGCGCGGCCAGGCCGGGCAGCACCGGCGACGTGCGCAGGTGCTCGGCGTGGTGGATGTTCTCGATGCTGACCAGTCGGATGAAGGCCGGGTGCGACTCGTGGTGGTCGAAGGTGAGCTCGGCGACCGCGCGCATCGCCCTTGCCGGGTCGAGGTGATCGACGTCGAGCTGCTGCTCCAGCGAGCGGATCCCCTGGTAGGCGCGCTCCAGCGCGGCCACGTAGAGGCCTTCCTTGCTGCCGAAGTAGTAGTAGATCATCCGCTTCGTCGTGCGGGTGCGTGCAGCGATCTCGTCCACCCGCGCGCCCGCGTAGCCCTGGTCGGCGAACTCGGCGGTCGCGATGTCGAGGATCTCGGCGCGGGTGCGCTCGGCGTCGCGCTGCCGCTCGACGGCGGCCACCGGCCCGCTCGGTGGCGCACTCGCGGCGTCGTCCCGGGCTGCTCGGCTCACAACTCGACGATATCCGCCGGATGGACCCGTGGGCCTTCCCTCCACGCGCCCGAACGGGTAGAAGTAACTATCTAGTACATAAATCGACGCGGAAGGGGCCGAGAGGATGCCGGACGACCGCCCCGCGCCGCGCCGGGTCCGCACCGGTCTGATCGGCGCGGGCATCGGCCCGTCGCTCTCGCCGGCGCTGCACGAGCGCGAGGCCCGCGAGCTCGGTCTGGACTGCACCTACACCCGATTCGACCTCGACGAGCTGGGCCTGCCACCCGAGGCGATCGGCGACCTCCTGGACCGGACCCGCGCCGAGGGCCGGGCCGGGGTGAACGTGACCCATCCCTGCAAGCAACTCGTCATCGCGCACCTGGACGAGCTCTCGCCGGCTGCGGCCGCGATCGGCGCCGTGAACACCGTGGTGTTCACGGACGGTCGTGCCGTCGGGCACAACACCGACTGGACCGGCTTCCGCGACGGCGTCGTCGCCGGGCTGCCCGACGTGGCGCTGCGCCAGGTCGTGCTGCTCGGTGCGGGCGGGGCCGGGGCCGCCGCCGCGCACGCCCTGCTCGACCTGGGCGTCGAGACGCTGACCGTGCTCGACGTCGACGGCGCCCGGGCGACCCGGCTGGCCGCCGATCTCGCCGCTCGCTACGGCGCCGGCCGGGCCCGCGGCGGCGCCGTCAGCGAGCTGGAGCACCGGCTGGCCGCGGCCGACGGGTTGGTGCACGCCACACCCGTCGGGATGGCCGAGCACCCCGGGCTCCCGCTGCCGGCGGAGCTGCTGCGCCCCGAGCTGTGGGTCGCCGAGATCGTCTACCGCCCGCTCGAGACCGCGCTGCTGCAGGCGGCGCGAGCGCGCGGCTGCCGCACCCTCGACGGCGGCCGCATGGCGGTACACCAGGCGGCGGAGGCGCTGCGGCTGTTCACCGGCCTCGACCCGGACCCGGCCCGGATGCTGCGCCACCTCGCCGAGCTCGCCAGTGCCGAATCGACCAGTGCCGAAACGACTGCAGATCAGAGCGGGGGCACCGGACGTGTCGCGTGAGAACAGGTCCGCGCCGCGCACCGCGATCGCGACCGTGTGCCTGTCCGGCGCGTTGGAGGACAAGCTGACGGCCGCGGCGGCGGCCGGGTTCGACGGCGTCGAGATCTTCGAGCCCGATCTCGTCGCCGCGCCCGTGTCGCCCGGCGAGGTGCGGTTGCGCTGCGCCGACCTGGGGCTGTCGATCGATCTCTACCAGCCGTTCCGCGACCTGGACTCGACCGACCCCGAGCGCTTCGCCGCGAGCCTGCGCCGCGCCGAGCACAAGTTCGCGGTGATGGAGGCGCTCGGCACCGACACGGTGCTCGTCTGCTCCTCGGTGGCGCCCGACGCCGTCGCGGACGTCGAAGTGCTGGCCGAGCAGCTGCACGCGCTCGCCGCGCGCGCCGCTGCCCATGGCCTGCGGATCGCGTACGAGGCGCTGGCCTGGGGCCGGCACGTCAACACCTACGAGGGCTCCTGGGAGGCGGTGCGCCGGGCGGACCATCCCGCGCTCGGCCTCTGCCTGGACAGCTTTCACATCCTCTCCCGCGGGTCCGATCCGGCGGGCATCGCGGGCATCCCCGGCGAGAAGCTGTTCTTCCTGCAGCTCGCCGACGCCCCGCACCTGTCGATGGACGTGCTGCAGTGGAGCCGCCACCACCGGTTGTTCCCCGGCCAGGGCGCCTTCGACCTGCCCGGCCTGCTCGCCCCTGTGCTCGCCGCCGGGTACGCCGGGCCGCTGTCGCTCGAGGTGTTCAACGACGTCTTCCGGCAGGCCGACCCGGCCAGGGCCGCCATCGACGCCCGCAGGTCGCTGCTGGCGCTGGCCGAGGCCACCGCCGCGCGCAACGCCGAGATCGTGGACCCGGTGGCCGAACCCGCGCCGGAGCTGCGCGGGCACGCGTTCGTCGAGCTCTCGGCCGACGAGTCGCTGTCGCCGGTGCTCGCCGCGTTCGGGTTCGCCCGCACCGGCGTCCACCGCACGAAACCCGTCGAGCGCTGGGAGCAGGGCGAGGCCCGGATCCTGGTCAACCACTCGGGCGGGCCGATCGGCGTCGCCGCCCTCGCCGTCGAATCGGCCGACCCGCCGGCCGCGGCACGCCGCGCGGCGCGGCTGCTCGCGCCGGCCCTGCCGCGCGAGCACGGGCCCGCCGAGGCCGATCTCGTCGCCGTCACCGCCCCGGACGGGACCGCGGTGTTCTTCTGCCGCACGGGCGCGAACACCGTCGAGGGCGCCGACTGGACCGACGACTTCGTCCCCACGGGAGAGCAGGCACCCGGGATCGGGGTGACCGGCATCGACCACGTCGGCCTCGCCCAGCCCTTCGACCACTTCGACGAGGCCACCCTCTTCTACCGCACCGTGCTGGGTCTCGAGCCGAGCGCGAGCGGCGAGTTCGCGGCCCCGTTCGGCCTGGTCCGCAGCCGCGCGGCCGTCGAGGAGCACCGCCGGGTGCGGCTCGCGCTCACGGTCTCGCTGCTCCGGCGCGGGGAGTGGGCGCCCGGGGTGTCCGAACCGCAGTACGTCGCACTGGCCGTCGACGACGTCGTCGCCGCCGCCCGGGCCGCCCGCGCCGCCGGCGCACCGCTGCTGGGGATCCCGGACAACTACTACGCCGACCTCGACGCCCGGCTCGCGCTGCCAGCCGAACAGCTGGCCGCCTACCGCGAGCTCGGCGTGCTGCACGAGGAGACGCCGGAGGGCACCTACCTGCAGGTCTGCACCGAGGTGCTGGGCGGGCGGGTCTTCCTCGCGCTGGTGCAGCGCACGGGCGACCACGACGGCTACGGCTGGACGGACGCCCCCGTCCGCATGGCCGCCCACAGGCGACGACGCCTGGTGCGGGAGCACGTCCACCGCTAGCTCACGCACACCTTCGCGTGCTCTCGCACATGGTCGACCATGTGCGAGAGCACACCAGCGTATGCGTGAGCTTCCGGGAGCCGAGCGCCCCAGAGATCCGATGAGATACGGCCAGCTCTTGCGCCGCCGGGCGAACCACCGTATAAAACGCCGCTATACATCCGATGTCTCGACAATGGAGTCCCGAGATGATGGCGGTCGAGCGGTTCACGACGGCACGGAGAACGGTACTGCTCGCGGTGGCGATCGCCCTCGGACTCATGAGCGTGGTGGCGTGCGGCGG
Source organism: uncultured Actinomycetota bacterium (assembly GCA_963727745.1). Classification (GTDB taxonomy): domain Bacteria; phylum Actinomycetota; class Actinomycetes; order Mycobacteriales; family Pseudonocardiaceae; genus Pseudonocardia. The sequence continues at coordinate 243,267 of CAVSHL010000011.1, read as the reverse complement.
CAGCCCGGCGGCCACCACGGCCGACGGCAAGACGGAGCTCACCTGGGCGATGTGGGTCGGCGGCACCGAGGACACGAACGCCTGGCAGAAGGTCGCCGACGAGGCCGGGGCCGCGGCCGGCGTGCACATCACGCTGCAGGGCTCCACGTTCAACGACCACTTCACGAAGATGACCACGCAGCTCGCGTCCGGCAACGCGCCCTGCCTGGTGGCCGTGCAGAGCCTGCGCACCGCCCTGCTCAAGGACGGCATGCTCCCGCTGGGCGACCTGGCCAAGACCGACAACTTCGATCTGAGCGTCTTCGACAAGTCGATGCTCGACGGTCTGTCCGCCGACGGGAACCTCTACGCGCTGCCCTACGACGTCGGCCCGATGATGATGTTCTACAACAAGGACCAGTTCGCGGCCGCGGGCGTGCCCGAGCCGAAGGCCGGCTGGACCACCGACGAGTTCCTCGACGCGGCGAAGAAGCTCACCACCGGCGGCAAGTTCGCGATCGCGCCCAACCCCGGTGACCTCGCCATCGAGTCGCAGGTGCTCGCCCTCAACGGCGGCCGCGTGCTCACCCCGGACGCGAAGCTCGACCTCGGCAACGCCGACTTCGCGCGTGGCGTGCAGTGGGTCTCCGACCTCACCAACGTGCACAAGGTCTCCCCGCAGTTCCCCGGCGGCGACACCGCCTACGCCGCCAACCAGTTCACCGCCGGCGCCGTGGCCATGAGCATCGACGGGCCGTGGTCGCTGCTCGACACCAAGGCGAAGGTCAAGTTCAACCTCGGCGTCACGACGCTGCCGGTCGGCCCGGGCGGCGGCAAGACGTTCAGCGCCGGCTCCGGCTGGGGCATCTCGAAGAACTGCGCGACCCCGGAAAAGGCGTTCGCCGCGCTCAAGGAGATGACCGGCGCGAAGATCCTCGGCGAGCTGGGTGCGGCCGGGCGGGCCCTGCCCGCGCGCACCGCGCAGCAGCAGGTGTGGATCGACAACGCCAACATCCCCGGCGTCGCCGACACCCTGAAGACGGCCTCGGCGAACGCGGTGCCGATCCCGAGCAACCCGGCCAGCGAGCAGATGGGCCAGCTCTTCAACCAGTATCTCGTGAAGGCGATCAACGGCCAGCAACCCGCGGCCGACGTCATGAAGGACATCGCCGCCCAGATGCCCGCGAGCTGATCATGACACTGCTGACGAGACCGCCTTCCGCGCCCGCCAGCACAGCGGCCACGTCGACGGGGCGGCGAGCCCGGTCGTCGTGGTGGGGCCCCGCGTTCGCCCTGCCGCACGGCGCCGGCCTGGTGTTCTTCACCGTCGTGCCGATCGCCGCCTCACTGGTGATCAGCTTCTTCAACTGGCCGCTGCTGGGCAGCCCGTCGTGGATCGGGTTCGGCAACTTCGCGAAGATCCTGTCCGACCCCATCTTCGGCCAGGTCGTGTTCAACACGGTGCTGTTCGTGGTGCTCTACGTGCCGCTGAACATGGTCATCTCGCTCGGTCTGGCGGCCTGGCTCACCCCGCGGATCAAGGGTCGCCACATCTTCCGCGTCATCTTCTTCATCCCGGCCATCACGCCCGTCGTCGCCAACGTGGTGGTGTGGCGGCTGCTCTACCAGCCCGACGGGCTGATCGACGCCACCCTGCAGTCCACGATCGGGGTGCACGCGCCCAACTTCCTCGGCGACGAGAACTGGGCGATGCTCGCCATCGTCGCGATGAGCGTCTGGCAGGGGTTCGGCTACAACCTGCTGGTCTTCTCCGCCGCGCTCGACGCGGTGCCGGAGCAACTGCTCGACGCAGCCCGCATCGACGGCGCGAGCGCGTGGACCACGTTCTGGCGGATCAAGTTCCCGCTCATCTCGCCGTCGCTGTTCTTCGCCACGATGATGACGCTGATCACCTCGTTCCAGGTGTTCGCGCAGCCGTTCATCCTCACCAAGGGCGGGCCCGGCTCGGCCACCACCTCGATCGTCCAGTACATCTACAACCAGGGTTTCGCGCTGCACAAGCTGGGCATCGCCTCGGCCGGGGCGTGGGTGCTCTTCGTGATCATCCTGGGTGTCACCGCGGTGCAGTTCCTCGGTCAGCGCAAGTGGGTGCACTATGACGTCTAGCCCAGGCCACGCTCCCGTCGCCGCAGTTCGGCCGGATCCGCCAGGCCATCGGGTACGTGCTGCTGTGCCTCGTCGCGTTGGCGTTCCTGTCGCCGCTGATCTTCATGATCGCGACGTCGCTGAAGGCGCCGTCGGACGTCTTCTCGGTGCCCCCGTCGCTGGTGGGCAGTGAGGTGCGCTGGCGCAACTACGCCGAGGCGTTCACGTTCACGCCGTTCCTGCGCTACATGATCAACGGCGTGTTCGTGGCGGCTGCCAGCACCCTGATCACCGTGGTGGTCGCGGCATTGTCGGGCTACGCGTTCTCCCGGTTGCGCTGGCGCGGCCGCAACCTGGTCTTCACGCTGTTCCTCGCGACTCTGATGATCCCGCAGGAAGTGCTCGTGGTGCCCATGTTCATCATGGTGCAGAAGCTGGGCTGGGTGAACACGTTCACCGCGCTCATCGTGCCGTGGGCGTTCACCGCGTTCGGGGCCTTCCTGCTGCGGCAGTTCTTCCTCACCATCCCCCAGGAGCTCGACGACGCCGCGCGCGTCGACGGAGCCGGTCCGGTGCGGACGTTCCTGTCGGTGATGCTGCCGCTGGCGCGGCCGTCGCTGGCGGTGCTGGCGGTCTTCACGTTCATCAGCAACTGGAACTCGTTCATCTGGCCGCTCGTCGTGATCAACGACGTCCAGAGCCTCGGCACGGTGCCGCTGGGCCTGCAGCAGTTCTTCAGCCAGCAGTCCTCCAACTGGCACCTGGTCATGGCGGCGTCGACCGTGTCCATGGCCCCCACCGTGATCGTCCTGATCCTGCTGCAGCGCCACCTGGTGCGCGGCATCGTCACGAGCGGCATCGGCGGTCGCTGACCCCGTGAGCACCGACAGGAGAGCCATGATCGAGCACGCGCCCTGGTTCACCGAGGCCCGGTTCGGGATGTTCGTGCACTGGGGCCTCTACGCGCTGCCGGCCCGGCACGAATGGGTCATGCAGCGCGAGCGCCGCACCGCGCAGGAGTACGAGCGCTACGCGCGCTGGTTCGATCCCGACCGCTACGACCCGCGGGCGTGGGCGGCAGCGGCCTGCAACGCCGGCATGAAGTACGTGGTGCTCACGACGAAGCACCACGAGGGCTTCTGCCTGTGGGACTCCGCGCTCACCGACTACTCCGCGCCCCACACCCCAGCCGGGCGAGACCTGATCGCCGAGTACGTCGACGCGGTGCGGGCCGAGGGCCTCAAGGTCGGCTTCTACCACTCGCTGATCGACTGGCACCATCCCGACTTCACCGTCGACGGACGCCACCCGCAGCGCGACGACCCGGACGCCGCGGCGCTCAACGAGGGCCGCGACATGGCCCGCTACCGCGCCTACCTGCACGGACAGGTCCGCGAGCTGCTCACGAACTACGGCACCATCGACTACCTGTTCTTCGACTTCTCCTACGGCCCCGACCACCCGGACCCGGTGTGGGGCGGCAAGGGCAAGGACGACTGGGGCTCCGCGGAGCTGCTCGCCACGGTGCGCGAGCTGCAGCCCGGGATCGTCGTCAACGACCGGCTCGACATCCCCGGCGACTTCATCACCCCGGAGCAGTACCAGCCGTCCGCGCCACCGGTCCGGGGCGGGCACCCGGTGGTGTGGGAGGCGTGCCAGACGCTCAACGGCAGCTGGGGCTACGACCGCGACAACGACGACTACAAGTCCGTCCCGATGCTGGTGCGCATGCTGGTGGACGGCGTCGCGAAGGGCGGCAACATGCTGCTCAACGTCGGTCCGACCGGCCGCGGCGACCTCGATCCGCACGCCGTCGAGACGCTCGCCGGGATCGGCGAGTGGATGGCGCTGCACGAGCGCGCGGTGCACGGCGCCGGGCCGGCCCCGTTCACCGCACCGGCGGACGCCCGCTACACGCTGCGCGGCGACCGGCTCTACCTGCACCTGTTCGCGTGGCCGTTCCGCCACGTCCACCTGCCGGGGATGGCGGGCAAGGTCGAGTACGCGCAGCTGCTCAACGACGCGTCCGAGATCGGCATGACCGTCGCCGCCGAAGGGCAGCAGGCCGTCAACACGACACCGGGCTCGCAGGAACCCGGCACCCTCACGCTGACGCTGCCGGTGCGGCCGCCCCGCGTCGCCCTGCCGGTGATCGAGTTGTTCCTCACGCAATAACCCGAACCGGACATCCGAGCCTGGGAGAATGACGAGATGCCGGTCACCGACGAAGCCATCGAGAAGGTCAAGTCGATGATCATGTCCGGCGAGCTCAAACCAGGAGACCGGCTCCCGCGCGAGGCCGATCTCGCCGAACGCCTCGGGCTGTCGCGCAACTCGCTCCGGGAAGCGGTGAAGGCGCTCTCGCTCATCCACGTGCTCGACGTCCGCCAGGGCGACGGCACCTACGTCACGAGCCTGGACCCCGATCTGCTGCTCGACACGATGAGCTTCGTCATCGACTTCCACCGCGACGACACCGTGCTGCAGTTCCTCGAGGTCCGCCGCATCCTGGAACCCGCCGCGACCGCGATGGCCGCCGTCACGATGACCGCCGAGGAGATCGACGGGCTGCGCGACGTCCTCGCCCGGTTGGGCCCGGAGCCCGATGTCGAAGCGCTCGTCGCCAACGACCTGGAGTTCCATCGCCGCATCGCGGCGGGCAGCGGCAACCCGGTGCTGTGCTCGCTGATCGACGGGTTGTCGGGCCCCACCACCCGGGCGCGGATCTGGCGCGGCCTCACGCAGGACGACGCCGTCGCCCGCACGATCGAGCAGCACAGCGCGATCTGCGACGCGATCGCGGCGCGCCAACCCGAGGTCGCGCGCTCGTGGGCGACGGTGCACGTCGCGGGCGTCGAGGACTGGCTCCGCAGTGTGCTGCTGGACGGGCCACCCGCGCACTGACGGGGCTGCTCGGCCCGCACCCCGGCCTTGACGTACCGCGCCGCGGCTCCCGATGATCATCACGCAGCACCGACCCGCTCCCCGGCAGAACACAGGACGTCCCCATGCGCCGCAGTACGACGGTCATCGCCGTCATCGCCGCGTTCGTCGTCGGCGCGCTCGCCGCCGGCGCGGCCGGCTACGTCATCGCGGCGGGCCGGCCGGCCCAGCCGTCGCTGCTCGCGACGGTCGCGCAGCGCGGGGAACTGCGCGTGTGCACCACCGGCGACTACCGGCCCTTCACCTATCGCGACGCCGCCGGGGCCTACACGGGCATCGACGTCGACATGGCCAGGAACCTGGCCGGGAGCCTCGGGGTGCCGGCGACGTTCGTGCCGGTCACGTGGTCGAACCTCGTCGACACGCTCGCCTCCGGCGGCTGCGACGTCGGCATGGGCGGGATCTCCGTGACGCTGCCCCGCGCGCAGAAGGCCGCGTACACCGCGCCGATCGTCGTCGACGGCAAGGCGGGGATCGCCCGGTGCGCGGACAAGGCGCGCTTCCCGTCGCTCGCGGCCATCGACCAGCCGGGGGTGCGGCTCGTGGTCAACCCGGGCGGCACCAACGAGGCGTTCGCCAAGTCGGCCATCCGCCAGGCGACCGTCCTGCCGCACCCGGACAACAACACGATCTTCGACGAGATCATCGCCGGCCGCGCCGACGCGATGATCACCGACGCGAGCGAGACGCGGTTCCAGGCCAAGCTGCATCCCGAGCTGTGCGCGCTCAACCCGGACGCCCCGTTCACCTACGCCGAGAAGGCCTACCTGCTGCCGCTGGGCGACGCGACCGGGCTGGCGTACGTGGACCAGTGGATGCGCCAGACCACCCACGACGGCACCTACGCGGGGTTCACGAAGTCCTGGTTCGGCTGAGCGGAGGTGTCGCGCGGCCGAGCCGGGGTACCGACCCTCCTGGCGGCCGCGTGGCCGCGCCAGCTGGAGGTGTGACATGCCCGAACTCGCCCGGCAGCCCGTCGCCGAGCGCCTCGCCCGCGCCATCGGAGTCGTGACGGCCGGCTACGCCGCGAGCACTCTCGTGCGCCCGGACGTCCTGTCCCGCCCGACGGGCCTGGGCTCGTCGGCCTCGACCGATGTCCTCGTCCGCGCCGTCGGGGTGCGCGACCTGGTCTCCGGCGTGGCGCTGGCGCTCGCGCCCGGCGGACGGCCGCAGCAGGTCGCGCTGCTGCTGCGGATCGGCGCCGACCTCGGCGACGCGGTGTCCTTCGCCGCTGCGGACCTGCCGATCAGCGGCAAGCGGAAGGCCGTCTCGGTCGCGGTCGCCTGGGCGGGCCTCGGCGCCGTCGCGCTCGTCGCCCGGAATCGTGGGCTGCCCTCGTGAGGGGCGCGCTCAGCTGAACGTCAACGTGCTGACCGTGACGCCGGGCGCGGAGAAGACGAGGTAGAGATCCCGCACGCCGTGGACGTCGGGCACCGCCGAGCCGACCTCCGCGAGCTGCTCCGGTGCATCGAACGTGGCCAGCGCGGTGCCGAAGACCGGGTCGTCGGCGCGGAGGACCAGGCTCGATCCCGCAGGTCCGTGCATCGCGGCCGCCACACGGTGCAGCGGTCCGCCCAGGTCGACCGCGGCGAAGCGCAGCCACGCGTTCGCAGCGCGGGCGGTGACGGCGTCGGGGATCAGCGCGGTGCCGACCGCCTCGTCGCAGTTCTCGGCGCGCAGCGGCGCGATCAGCGGGTCCTGGGGCGGGATGCGCTCACCGCGCACGGCGAGCGTCGCGGTCATGACGAGGTCGGTGCAGGAACGGCCGACCGCCACCGTGTGGTGACCTTCCTCCACCACGAGCCGGCCGCGGGTCACGTCCCAGTGGGCGAGGTCGGCCGCCCGCAGCCGTAGCCGCACGACCGTGCGCTCGCCGGGCCGCAGCGCCACCCGCGCGAAGCCGCGCAGCTGTCGCAGCGGCTGCTTCACCCGGGAACGCCGCTGGCGGGTGTAGAGCTGCACCACGTCCTCGCCCGCGCGCGGACCGGTGTTGGCGACCGTGACGCTGACCTCCACGTCGCCGTCGGTGTCGACGTCGGCGGCGCTCAGCCGCAGGTCCGACCAGGTGAAGCCGGCGTAGCTGAGCCCGTGGCCGAACGGGTAGAGCGGGGTGCCGCGGTGGTAGAGGTAGGTGGCATCGCTGCCGATGACGTCGTAGTCGACGAGGTCGGGCAGGTCGGCGGCGGAACGGTGCCACGTCTGGGTGAGGCGGCCGGTGGGATCGGCGTCGCCGCACAGCACCTCGGCGAGCGCGGTCCCGTACTCCTGCCCGCCGTGGGCCGACCACATGATCGCGGGCAGGTGCGCGGCGGCCCAGTTCACGGCGACCGGGTAGCTGCTGCTGATCACCAGCACCGTCCGCGGGTTGGCCGCGTGCACGGCGCGGATCAGCGCTTCCTGGGCGCCGGGGAGCCCGAGGTCGGTGCGGTCCTCGGTCTGGCGCCCGTCGACCATCGGGTGGTTGCCGACGAGGACGAGTGCGACGTCCGCGTCGCGCGCGGCCGCTGCGGCGGCCGCGGTGCCGTTGTCGACGAGCTCCACGACGAACTCCGTGGCCGATCCGGCGTCCGCGGCGTCGGCGCGCAGCACCCCGTCGGGACCGACGCGCACCAGCGCGCCGCCGGCGACGTGGTGCAGCAGTACTCCGCCGGCCGGCCCCTCGACCAGCCGGAACGTCTCGCGCACCACCCAGCCGCCCGGGCCGGGACGGTCGTTGACGAGCGCGCCGTCCGCAGCGGCGCCGACGTGGCGACCGTTGGCCGCGGCCCGCAACGCGACGATGCCGGGGCCCCACTCGAAGACGTCGAACCACTCCGGCTCGGCCGTACCCGCACCGGCGGCGCCGAGGGTGAGCGCCGCGCCGCCGGAGCAGGCGTCGGCACGGACGTAGGGCCCGGCCGCTCCCGCCCGCAGCGCGATGCGGTCGACGCCCTCGTGCCGCACGATCTCGGCGTCGGGCAGCCGCGCCGCCATCCCCTCGGCGGCGGTGACAGCGTACGGGAGCGTGCCGCTGTACCAGTCCTCGTACACGACGCCGGCCAGCGGGCCGAGCACAGCGACCCGCCGCAGGCGGTTCGCCGGCAGGGGCAGCAGGCCGTCGTTGTGCAGGAGCACCAGCGACCGGCGGGCGGCGTCGCGCGCGAGCACCTGGTGCGCCTCGCAGTTGATGACGTCGGCGGTGATCGCCGCGTACGGGTTGCGTTCCGGCGGGTCGAAGTCGCCGAGCCGGAACCGGATGGCGAGGACGTGGCGCACCGCCGTGTCGATGTCGGACTCGGCGAGCAGGCCGCGCTCGAGCGCGGCGGTCAGGCGGCAGATGGTGGGGCCGGCGTCGGCGTCGTCCTCGGTGAAGCTGTCGACCCCGGCGCGCACGGCCGCGGCGTACTCGGCGACGTGGTCGTGGTCGCCATGGGAACGCGACGCCCCGGCGTCGCGCACCACGAGGACGTCCTGCTCGGTCCACTGGCGCAGCTCGTCGCGGATGAGCGGGCTCAGGTGTCCCGGCCGTCCGTTGACCAGGCTGTAGGAGGCCATCACCGCCACGGCGGCCCCGGCCTCGAGCGGCGCGCGGAACGCCGGGAGCTCGTACTCGTGCAGCACGCGCGGCGCCAGCTCGCGGACGGCACCGGTCTCGTTGTTGTAGGCCAGGAAGTGCTTGAGGGTCGGGGCCGTCTTGAGGTGGTCGGGATCGTCGCCGCGCAGCCCGCGGGCGTACGCGGTGGCGATCACGCCGGTGAGCCAGGGGTCCTCGGCGTAGCCCTCCTCGTTGCGCCCCCACCGGGGGTCGCGCAGCGGGTTGACCACGGGCGCCCACACGTTGAGCCCGACGTGGTCTGGGTCCTTGTGGTGGCATCCCCGCACCTCGTCGCCGACCGCGGAGCCGACCGCGGTGACCAGGTGCGGATCCCAGGTGCTCGCCAGGCCGAGCGCCTGGGGGAAGACGGTGGCCGGGCCCAGCCAGGCCAACCCGTGCAGTGCCTCGGTGCCGGTGCGGAACGGGGGCATCCCGAGCCGTTCGACGGCCGGCTGGTGCTGGTGCAGCAGGCTCACCTTCTCGGCGATCGTGAGCCGGTGCAGCAGGTCCGCGATCCGCTCGGGCAGCGGTCGGGTGGGATCGCGGAAGATGCCGTCGATCATCACTGATCACCTCTCTGCACATCTCCGTCGCCGAATCGAAGCGCTTCGACGAACAGTCGCCACCAGCGCTCGCGATTACGGCAGTCAGCAGAATCTGCCGCACCCCCGGTGGCGGGTCAAGAGACGTCAGGTCCGTGCGGCCAGCAACGTGCCGGCCGCGGCCTGCGCGCGCCCCTGCGCCACCCCGCCGGACGGCTGTCGCGGCGGCGGGAACCGGCCGGCCTCGAGCGCAGCCAGCGCGCACGCGGCGCCACCCCTGGCCACCGCGGTGGCCCCCAGCTCCGAGGCCAGCACCAGGCAGCCGCCGTGGCCGGGCGCCGCCGCGCGGGCGGCGACCTCGGCCTGCACCGCCGGGAGCAGCCACGGCGCGAGCGGCACGTAGGACCCGCCGAGCAGCACGATCTCGGGGTCGACCAGGTCGGCCAGCACCGCGACCCCCCGCCCGAGCAGCCGCCCGGTCTCCTCGAGCGCCGCGACGGTGGCCCGGTCGCCGAAGCGCGCCCGGCTGAGCACCCGGTCCACCTCCGGTGCGACGTCCCCGAGCGGCCCGTCGACCTCGACGTCGGGCAACGCGCGGCGCAGCAGCGCCCGGATGCCGGCCATCGCCTCCAAGCAGCCGTTGCGCCCGCACGCGCACGGCGGGCCCTCCGGGTCGATCGGCAGGTGCCCGATCTCCCCGACGAACCCGCGCCTGCCGAGCAGCCGGCGACCGTCGACGATCAGCCCGGCACCGATGCCGGCGTCCGCGGTCAGGTGCACGAGGTTGCCGGTGCCGGCGTGCGGTCCGTCGCGGTGCTCGGCCAGTACGGCGAGGTTGGCGTCGTTCTCCACGGCGAGGTCGTACGCGGGTTCCCGCAGCGCGTCGACGAGCTGGGCACGCAGGGGTACGTCGCGCCACCCGAGCGAGGGGGCGACCCGCACCACGCCGTCGCCGTCGACGAGCCCCGGCACGCCGACGGTGAGCCCGAGCACCTCCCGGCCCTGCGCCGCGACGCGCTGCACCGCACGCGCGGCGAGCGCGGCCACGACGCCGGCCGTGCGGCCGGGGGTGTCGGCGAGGCCGGGCACGGCCCGGCGCCAGCGCAGCACGTCCCCGCCCGCGACGTCGACGGCGAGCGCGGTGAGGTGGTCGGAACCGATCTCGATGCCGATCGCGGCGTAGGACTGGCCGTCCAGGGTCAGCATCGTGGCGGGCCGGCCGACGCGGTGCTCGGTGAGGCCGGTCTCGCGCAGCAGCCGCCGGTCGAGCAGGTCGGCGACGAGGCTCGACACCGTCGCCTTGTTCAGGCCGGTGACGCCGGCGATGTCGGCCCGGGAGCACGGGGAGTGCTCGCGCACGTGGCGCAGCACCACCGCGAGGTTCGTGGCGCGGACGTCGGCCAGGTCGGCCGGCTGCGGGCCGGTGTCGGCCATGCGCGGCCCCTTTCCTCTCCTCGTGTGCCCGTCGGATCCCCGGCCGTCGAATCCTGCCTTGTGGCCCCCATCACTGTCAGCTAGTTTGTTTATTCAACAGACTAATTATGCACTGGCCCGCTGGCCAGCCCCGAGAAGGAGCACATCGTGGAGTTCCCACTCGCCGGCCAGGTGACCGATCGCCGCAACTTCCTGCGCCTGTCGGCGCTCGGCGCCCTCGCCGTCGGCGGCAGCAGCCTGCTCGCGGGATGCGGCGGATCGGTCAGCAGCAGCGGCGGCAGCGCCATCGCCACCGACAAGCTGAGCAGGCTCGTCCCGAACTACACCGAGCTGGCGGCCGCGCTGCCCCAGCCCGACATCGCCGGCACGCCGCCGTTCGCCAGCGCCTACTCCGGCTATCCCGCGTCGGTCATCGACGTGATCACCGGGAAGCCCGGCAAGGGCGGCGCACCGATCAGCGCGATGTACCCGGGTTGGGGTGCCTCCAACCCGCCCGCCGGGCAGAACGCCTTCCTCGACGCGGTCAACACCGAGCTGGGCACGCCGGTCCACTTCAGCATCCAGGACGGCATCACCTACAGCGACAAGCTCAACGCGATCTTCGGCGCGCGCGACGTGCCGGAGGTACTGGCCATCCCCAACTGGGAGCTGCAGGACATCCCGCGCTTCAGCGACGCCGCCCAGGCGCTGTTCGAGGACCTGACCCCGTACCTCGCGGGCTCCGCGGTCGATCCGTACCCGATGCTCGCGAACCTGCCCACCTCGGCGTGGCGCCAGTCGATCTGGGCGGACAAGCTCTTCGCGATCCCCAACGCGGCCCCCGGCTCGACCCCGGGCATGTTCTTCTACCGCAAGGACGTGCTCGACGGGCTGGGGCTCAGTTACCCGAAGACGATCGAGGAACTGCGCGAGATCGGGCGCAAGGTCACCGACCCGGCCAAGGGCGTCTGGGCGTTCAACATGATCCACCAGACGATCCAGCAGTACTTCAAGGTGCCCTTCGCCCGCGACGGCTGGGGGCTCGACGCCGCCGGCAAGCCGGTGAACAGCATCGAGACGCCGCAGTACCGCGACGCGCTGGCGTTCACCCGCAGCCTGTTCGCCGAAGGGCTCATCCACCCCGACGTCGTCGCCAACGACGAGACCGCCGACGCCAAGGGCCTGTTCAAGAGCGGCCGGATCCTCTTCCTGCAGGACGGGCCGGGCGCCTGGCAGAACATGCAGGCCGAGCAGCAGAAGGTCGACCCGAACTTCAGGATGCTCCCGGTTCCGCTGTTCAGCGCGGTCGGCGGCGACCCGCTGGCCTGGTTCCGCCAGCTGCCCACCTCCTACGCGTTCATCCGCAAGGGTCTGCCGGCCGACCGGATCAAGGAGATCCTGAGCGTGGCGAACTGGTGCTCCGCCCCGTTCGGCACGGCCGAGTACGAGCTGCGCGAGTACGGCGTCGAGGGCGTCCACTACACGAAGACGGCCAACGGGCCCGTCAAGACCGATCTCGCCTACAAGGAAGGCACGCCCGGCGGGTACTTCTGGATCGGCGGCCGGCCACCGGTGCAGCAGCCCACGCCGGCCACCCCGGACTTCCCACGCCTGTTCACCGACTACAACAACTCCATCGCCGGCTTCCGGGAGAAGGACCCGTGGGACGGGCTGCAGCTGGAGTGGCCCGCCCGGTTCGCGTCCGCCCGGGAGGTCACCGAGGACAAGGTGGGCGACATCCTGCGCGGTCGGCGCCCGCTCGGCGACCTCGACGCCGTCATCACCGAGTGGCGCACCGGCGGCGGTGACGAGGCCCGCGGCCTGCTGGCCAAGGCGCTGGAGAGCGCAGGACGATGACCACCGCCCGGTCGAGGGCGAGCGGCGGATCGACGCGCAGATCGGCCGCACGCGCACCGCTGCGCGTGCGGCTCCGCCGCGACCGCGCCCTGCTGCTCATGGTGGCGCCCGGAGTCGTGCTGCTGGCGGTGTTCCACTACCTGCCCACCCTGGGCAACGTCATCGCCTTCCAGGACTACAACCCCTACAGCGGCGACGGCCCGCTCGACCCGTTCCTCGGCAGCCCGTTCGTCGGGTTCGCGCAGTTCGAGCTGCTGTTCGGGGATCCGGCCTTCTGGCTCGCCCTGCGCAACACCCTCGCCATCACCGCGTTCCAGCTCGTGTTCTTCTTCCCGCTGCCGATCGCGCTGGCGATCCTGCTCAACAGCGTCATGTCGCGGAAGTGGCGGCAGTTCATCCAGACCGTGGTCTACCTGCCGCACTTCTTCAGCTGGGTACTGGTGGTCACGTTCTTCGTGCAGATGCTCGGCGGGGCGGGCCTGCTCGCCCAGAGCCTGCGCTCGGTCGGGGTCGAGCCGTGGAACATCATGACGAACCCCGACGGGTTCATCTTCCTGGTCACGTCCGAGGCCCTCTGGAAGGACGCCGGCTGGGGGATGATCGTGTTCCTCGCCGCCCTGTCCACCATCGACCCGCAGCTCTACGAGCAGTCGGCCGTCGACGGCGTGGGGCGCTGGCGGCGGCTGTGGCACATCACCCTGCCCGGGCTGCGCCCCGTGATCGTGCTGCTGCTGATCCTGCGCCTCGGTGACGCGCTGACGGTGGGCTTCGAGCAGTTCCTGCTGCAGCGCGACGCCGTCGGGCGTGATGCCGCCGAAGTGCTGGACACGTTCGTCTACTTCGAGTCGATCACGACCGGGAACTACGGCTACGGCGCCGCGGCCGGCCTGTTCAAGGCCGTCATCGGCCTGGTGCTGATCCTGCTGGCCAACAAGGTCGCCCATCTCGTGGGCGAGCGGGGGGTGTACTCCAAGGCATGACGGCCGAGACGGTGATCGAGAAGCCGGCAGCGGGCTCCGGACGACGGCCTGCGCGCCCCTGGGTCGCGCCGCCGCGGCGGCGCGACCCGGAGCGACCGGCGTGGGAGGAGCCGCCCACGGCGCTCGGTCAGGCGGGCAAGGGCGCCGTACTGGTCGCCATCGTGGCGGCGGTGCTCATCCCGCTGTGGACGGTGGTCGTGACGAGCGTGTCGTCGGAGGCCACGATCAGGCGGGCGGCGGGACTCGTCTTCGTCCCGCGCGAGATCGACCTCGCGGCCTACCGCGTGATCTTCGCCGGCGGTCAGGTGAGCCAGGCGCTCTGGACCACGATGGTCCTCACGATCGTCGGCACGGCGGTGAGCCTCGCCCTCACCGTGCTGGCGGCCTACGGCCTCTCCCGTCCCGGCTCCATCGGCCACCGCTACCTGCTGTTCTACTTCCTGCTCACGTTCCTGGTCCATCCCGGCCTGGTGCCCAGCTACCTCGTGGTGACCGGGCTCGGGCTCAAGGACAGCATGTGGGCGCTGATCCTGCCGACGGCCGTGAGCGTGTTCAACCTGGTGGTCGTCAGGGCGTTCTTCCAGGGCATCCCCCAGGAGCTGTTCGACAGCGCCCGGATCGACGGCGCCGGCGAGTTCCGCATCCTCGCCGTGATCGTCCTGCCGCTGTCGAAGGCGGTGCTCGCGGTGGTCGGCCTGTTCTACGCGGTCGGCTACTGGAACACCTGGTTCAGCGCGCTGCTCTACATCGACGACAACACGAAGTTCCCGATCCAGCGCGTGCTGCAGAGCTACATCCTCGCCGGGCAGGCCCCGCAGTTCGCCGGGCAACCCCAATCACTGCCGCCCTCGCTGGCCGTGCAGATGGCGGTGGTCGTCGTGACCGTCGCGCCCATCATCGCCGTCTACCCGTTCGTGCAGCGGCACTTCGTGAAGGGTGTGGTGGTCGGAGCGGTCAAGGGCTGAGCGGCGTCAGGTGCTGGCGCGCCGGACGAGCCGCGGCGCCAGCAGGATCAGCGGCGGACACTCCTCCCGGCCCAGCCGGGCCATGAGCAGCCGGACGGCGCGGTCACCCAGTTCCTCGGCCGGGAGCTGGACCGACGTCACCGGTGGGCTCATCTGCTCGGCGAGCTCGTCCGGGCAGATGGCGACCACTGCGATGTCCTCCGGCACCCGCCGGCCCAGCGTCCGCAGGCCGGTGATGATCCAGCCGAGCGCGGCCTCGTTGTGCACCACGAGCGCGGTCATCGCGGGCTGCTGGCGCAGCAGCTCCTCGGTGGTGCGCACCACCGTGGTGTAGTCCGACTCGATCGGCAGCGCAGTGCTGGCGACCCCGCGGCGCATGGCGCCGGCGCTGAACCCCGCCATCGTGCGCTGGGCGAAGCCGGTGTTGCGCTGGTAGACGACGCTGGGCGCGCCGAGGAAGCCGATGGTGCGGTGGCCGAGGTCGGCGAGGTGCTCGACGCAGGCCGCGCCCGCCGCCTCGAAGTCGAGGTCGACGCAGGTCAGCCCGTGCGAGTCGGCCGGGTACCCGATGAGCACCGCGGGGCGAGGCAGGTCCCGCAGGACGGGAACGCGCTCGTCGTTCAGCTCGATGTCCATGACGAGCAGCCCGTCGACCTGGGCCCGCCCCGCCACCCGGCGCAGGCCCTCCGCGCCCTGGTCGGCGGTCACCAGCAGGACGTCCTGATCGAAGGTCCGCGCGGTGGTGACGACGGACGTGACGAAGCGCATGAGCACCGGGATGTTCATGCCGTCACGCAGCGGCAGGACGAGCGCGAGCGCGTCGGCCTTGTTGCTGGCGAGCGCCCGGGCGCCAGCGTGGGGGTGGTAGCCCAGCTCGCGGACGGCCGCCTCGACGCGCTCCGTGGTGCTCGCCGAGATCGAGCGACGGCCGCTGAGCACGTAGGACACCGTGCTGGGAGCCACGCCGGCGCGCTTGGCGACATCAGCGAGCGTGGCCACGGCGGTCTCTCCGGCGAAGCGCTTCGATTCGCGCGAATCTATCCCTCGTCGCGGGCCGTCACAAGGAACCGGAGCGCGGCGAGGCGTGTCCCCGGCTCGGTGCACACGACATAGAGCGGGTGCCGCCCGCCGGACGGCGCGATCGGCACCCTCACGCGCTGCCACTCGCCGGTCGGGAGCCGAGGGTCGACCGCGGCCGTCGCGAGCACGGCGCCGTTCACGGGGTCGTCGATCCGCAGCTCCACGCCCCCGGAGGCCAGGTCGACGGCCGCCGTGTCGATCGCAGCATCCACATCGACGTCATGGAAGGCGATCCACGCGCCCGACGCCGAACCCTCGACCGCCGTGCCCGCTGCCGGGGTCTCCACCACCAGCGCGACGGACTCGTAGTCGTCGAACGCCTCGGCGCGCAGGACCCGATCCCGCAGCGCGGTCGGCGGAACCGTCTCGCCGCGCACGGCCAGCTCGGTCCGGCAGGTGATCGCGGACGCGGACGCGCCCACCATCAGCTCGTGGGTCGCCGACTCGACGACCCGGCGGCCGCGGGTCACGTCCCAGTGGGCCAGGTCGTCGCCGGTGAGCGGGAAGTGCACCGTCGTCGAACCGCCGGGGTCCAGCTCGACGCGGGCGAAGCCGAGCAGGCGGCGCAGCGGTTGCGGGTTCCGGGAGCGGAGCTGGCGGTGGTAGAGCTGGACGACCTCGGCGCCGCGCCGATCGCCGGTGTTGGTGACCCGGACCGACACCGCGGCCGTGCCGGCCGCATCCAGCTCGTCGACGTCGCAGACGAGCTGATCATGGGTGAACGTCGTGTAGCTCAGGCCGTGGCCGAAGGGGTAGAGCGGCTCGCCGGCGAACCACAGGTAGGTGCTGCCCGCCTTCATGATGTCGTAGTCGCCCAGGTCGGGGAGCTGGTCGGCGGCGCGGTACCAGGTCTGGGTGAGCCTCCCGGCGGGGTTGGTCGCCCCGAACAGGACCTCGGCGAGCGCGGTGCCCTCGTCCTGCCCGCCGTGCGCCGTCCAGAGGATCGCCGGCACCGCCTCGGCGAGCTCGCCCAGCGCGTAGGGATAGCTGCTCACCAGCACGAGGACCGTGCGCGGGTTCGCCGCGGCGACCTCCCGGACGAGCCGGTACTGCGCCGGCGGGAGATCGAGATCGGCCCGGTCCTGCGTCTCCCGCCCGTTGATGTGCGGGTCGTTGCCGATGACGACGACGGCGACGTCGGATCCAGCAGCGGCGGCTACGGCGGCGTCGAGGCCGGTGGCCACGACGTCGACGTGGAACGGTGTCGCGGCGGCCGCGTCGTCGACCCAGGCGAGGTCGTCGGAGGTGGCCAGGAACTTGTCGAGCACCATGTTGCGCAGGAGCACCTCCGCGCCGACCGGCCGCAGCTCGAACAGCTCGTGGACGTCCCAGCCGCCCGGCATCGTCGCATCGGCGATCACGCCGCCGTCCGCGGTCGAGGCGAGCCAGCGGCGGGACGCGACGTTGCGCAGCGTCGAGATCTCCGTGGTCTCGGTTCCGTCGTCGGAGAGGCCCGGTCCCCAGTCGAAGCGGTCGAAGAGCTGGGCGGGGCTCGGCTCGCCGGTGCTGAGCTCGATACCGGGGCCGCCGCCGGCCACGGACAGCAGCCTCCCGTCGGGCGCCCGCAGCGCGATCCGGTCGACGCCCTCGACGAACGTCGTGGGCCCGGCGTTCCGCGCACCGATCCCGTCGAGCGGGGTGACCTGGTAGGGCAGGGTGCCGCTGTACCAGTCCTCGAACAGCATCGCGGCGTGCGAGCCGATCACGGCGATGCTGCCGCCGGACGTCGGATCGAGCGGCAGCAGGCCGTGGTCGTGCTTGAGCAGCACGATCGACTGGCGGGCCGCCTCCAGAGCGAGCGTCCGGTGCTCGGCGCAGTCGATCACGTCCTCGGTGATGCCGTCGTACGGGCCGTCGCCAGGCCCGTCGAACTCCCCCAGCCGGGCCCGCAGCGACAACAACCGGCCGACGGCGCGGTCGATGACCGCCACGTCGATCAGGCCGGTGCGCAGCGCCTCCGTGACGGCGGTGACGGTCAGTTCGGCGTCGAGGCCCTGATCGGTGAAGCTGTCCAGCCCGGCGTGGAGCGCTGCCGCGTGTCCCTCGGCCTGGGTGGCGTGGAACGCCTGCATCCCGGCGATGTTGGAAGGCGCGTGCGCATCGCTCAGTACCGCAACCTCAGGCGCGCCGGCGGTGCGGAGCGTCTCCTCGATCAGCGTGCTGAGATGGGCCGGCCGGCCGTTGACCAGGTTGTAGGACGGCATCACCGCCACCGCGGCACCGGCCGCGAGGGGCCCCAGGTAGCACGGCAGCTCGTACTCGTGCAGCACGCGCTGGCGCAGCCCCGACGACGTGATGCACCGGTTGGTCTCGTTGTTGTAGCCCAGGAAGTGCTTGAGCGTCGGAGCCGTGCGCAGCCGCGTCGGGTCGGTCCCGCGCAGCCCTGACGCGTACGCCGTGGCCATCCGCGCGGTGAGCAGCGGATCCTCCGCGTAGCCCTCCTCGTTGCGCCCCCACCGCGGATCCCGCAGCGGGTTCACCACCGGCGCCCACACGTTGAGGCTGTAGCGGACGGGGTCGCGGGCGTGGAAGCCGCGCACCTCGATGCCCACCGCATCGCCGACAGCCCGTACGAGATCGGTGTTCCACGTGCTGCCCAGGCCGATCGCCTGCGGGAACACGGTCGCCCGCCCGCTCCACGCGACGCCGTGCAGCGCTTCCATGCCGGTGTGGAACTCGGCGATCCCGAGGCGCGGGACCGCCGGCTGGTGCTGGTGCAGCATCGCGATCTTCTCGGGCACGGACAGTCGCGCGACGAGATCGGCCACCCGGTCCGCGATCGGCAGGGCCGGATCCCGGAACGCCGGTTCGTCGACCCGAGGGAGTGCAGAACTCATGGCGACCCCGCGGTGTCGAAGCGCATCGATTCTCCTCGCACAGCCACTGCTGCCGTTTCGGGGGATGTCACCGAAAGCTGCCACAGTGGAATTGACAGCGTCAAGCAGCATCGGTCGCCCACGAACTCGTCGGCCATCGCTTCCGCTCCTCGTCCGGCGGGCCGGGTCCGGGCACGGCGATCGGCCACCAGCGGTGCCGCCGCGGCCGGCTGCCCGGCGGGTCCACCGGCAGACCGGTCGCGCGCCGGTCGTCGATGGACGCGGCGTCGGGGCCCGTCCGCCAACCCAGCCGGGCCACCGCGACGGTGGCGACACCGCCCGCCGCGACCAGCACCGCGATGCCGGACCAGCCACCCGCCAGCGGGGTGGCACCGCTCCAGACGAGCGTCCCCACGATCGACACCACGACCTGGACGGCGAACTTCGCGATGGTGACAGCGGTCATCGCCATGCCTTGCTGCGCCGGCTCGACCCGGGAGCGGATCACCGCCTGCACGGGCAGCACCGTGCCGACCGCGCCCGCCTCGACCAGGTAGGCGGCCACCGCGATCGTCAGGATCGTGGCGGCCGGGCCGAGTGCGGCGCCCAGCACGGAGGCCAGGCCACCGGCGGCGAGCAGCCCGGCGAGCGCGGTGAGCGTCCCGGCCGGATTGCGCTCGATCAACCCGGGACCGCTGCCGGCCCGCATCCGGTCGATCAGCACCGCGGCCAGCGTCAGGGCACCGCCACCGACCACGGAGAACCCGACCAGCACTGCGACCGGGTCCGACGCGCCGGCCTCGGCCAGCGCGGCCCGCCAGAACCCGTCGAACGCGGTGACCGCCACCGCGACCGCGCCGTAGAGCAGCGCGACCGTCCGCACGACCGGGAGCCGGAACGTGCGCAGCGGCGCCAGGAGCGTCGCCGCCAACCGCACGTCGGCGGGGCGGGCCCGGTCCGGCAGCTCCGCCGGCACGGTCAGCCACAGACCCGCCGCGCCGACCAGGGCCGCCGCGGAGAGCACGGTCAGCCCGGTCGGCAGCGACGCCGCCAGCAGCGGGGTGACCACACCCAGCAGCACGGGCGTCACCAGCACAGACCCGAACAGCACCAGTGCGATCGCCAGATCGCCGACGCCGAGGCGGCCGCGCCACTCCTCCAGCAGGAAGCTCAGCCCCGCCCACCCGCTGGCGGTCACGCCCAGCACGAAGGCAGCGCCGAACGCGCCCACCGGGCCCGCCGCGAACAGCGGGTACGCCGCGGCGATCACGACCAGCGACGCCGCAGCCAGCAGCCGTCGGGACGCCACCGACCAGCGCGGCCCCACCAGCACCAGCCCGACCGCGTTCCCGACCAGCAACGTCGTGAGCAACGGCCCCGGGGTCAGAGCCAGCGCCTGCGCCAGCAACGCCATCGCGTACCCGGCCGTGGCCAGCACGCCCAGCCCCCACGCCACGACCGGCAGCAGCGCCGTGGTGCGCCAGCCGGCAGTCCGTCGCTTCGCGGGGTGCGGCACAGGCGCGGAGGGCTGCGCACCAGAAGAGGGCTGCGCACCAGAAGAGCGCAGCATGCCGATAGAGCGCAGCGCACCAAGAGAGCGCAGCATGCTGATAGAGCGCAGCGCACCAGAAGAGCGCAGCATGCCGATCGAGTGCAGCGCACCAGAAGAGCGCAGCGCTCTGATGGGGCGCAGCGCACCCACAGAGCGCAGCGCACCGGCGATCCGGCCCGGTCCGCGACCGGAAACGGACGGCGCGGACAGCACCGACAGCAGCAGGTCGTGCTCGTCGGGGCTCAGCCCGACGGAGTCCCGCCGCCACTCCTGCAGGGCGAGCCGGCGGGCGCCCGCGATGCGTGGGGCCCAGCCGTCGAGGAACAGCGCCGCGGCCGAGCCGATGTCGTCCAGCCCCCGCGCGGCCAGCTTGGCCGCGACCGTGGCCGCGGTCGCGTCGTCGGCGCCGATGCTCGTGAGCCGGCCGCGCAGCTCGTCGAGGGTGCCGATGCGCAGGGCGCCGATCAGCCGGGCGAGCACGACGGGTGCGACCAGCACCGGCACCGCGAGCAGCGCCAGGTGCAGGTTCGCCGCCGCGACGAGGTCGGCGTACGAGCTGCCGGCGGCGACCCGTTCGGTCACGGCCGTGGAGAACTCGCCCAGCAATGCCGCCGACAGTGCCGCACCCAGCGCGATCGACCCGGCCTTGGCGGTGTTGTTCAGCGAGGCGCCGGTGGCGCCCTCCTTCCAGCGCGCCACCGGCATCCGTGCCCACGCGGTGAACACCGCGCCCGCGGTCAGCACCACGGCGAACGGCACGAGCCCCGGCGCCACCACCAGCCAGACGAGCGGGACGACGAGCACCAGCGGCAGCAGCGCAACCCCGGTCAGCACCCGAGCCTCGTCGACCGCGCCGACCGGCACGTCGCGGCCCAGCTTCCGGGCGATCGCTCCGGGCGCACCGAGCAGCTGCTTGAGCGGGCGCCACACCGGTCCGACGAACAGCGTCGCCAGCCCGCGCACCGTCACCAGCACGCTGACCGCCGTCGCGGTCGTGGCGAACATCGCGTTGGTCGGGTCGTTGACCAGCACCAGCTGGTCGACCATCGACCCGCCCAGCGCCGCCGCGTACAGCCCGGTCAGCGCCGTGAACAGCGGGATCGACGCCGCCGCCCGCAGCAGGCCGCGCGGAGTGGCCATCAGCTGCGCCACGGCGCCCTTGACCGCGGCGCCGATCGCCGGCGGTGCCCGGGGCGCCGCGCCCCGGCCCTGCCCGCGCAGCACCCACCACGTCGCGACGGTCAGGGCTGCCCCGATCCCGGCCAGCAGCAGCGACGTCGCCGCCACCCCGACGACCGCGGTGCCCTGCGAGATCAGCACCGGCAGCACGAACTGCACCGCCTTGAACGCGAACTCGTACTGCCCGTCGCGGGCGTCCTTCAGTTCCGCGGCCGCCGGGTGGTAGCGATCCATCCGCCCGCGGGCCAGCCCGCCGGCCGTGCCCATCATCCCGACCAGGACCACGGCGGGCAGGAACAGCGCCGCCGATCCGGTCGCGCCGATCACCACGAGCGCCAGCGACCCCAGCGCGCCGAGCACCAGGATCGGCGCCATCGTCCGGATCAGCCGATCACCCAGCGACGCGGCCGCCAGCCCCGCCCCCGCAGTGACGGACGTGCCGATCGCGCCCTGCCCGGTCACCCACGACACCGGCCGGTCCAGGTGCTCGGCGTAGGCGCCCGACGCGACCATGTGCGCGCCGGCAGCCTGCCCCGCGAACGCCCCGAACGCGCCCGCCACCGGCGCGCGCAACCGGGCGCGCCACCCCAGCATCACCAGCGACCGCCGCGACGTCACCTGCCGGCGGGAGAACCCGGCCGCTGCGGCCGCAGCGGTCGCGGCAGCTGCGGCGAGCCGTTCCCGCTCCTGCGCGACGACGAGCTGTTCCTCGACGGCCGCTGCCCGCGTCGAGAGGGCCGCGATCGCCCGGGCGGGACCCACCCCGCGCAGCTCCGCCGGCAACCGCCGCAGCAACCGGGCATGAGTCAACGCCGCCCGCATCCACGCTGCGGCCGCGACCGGTCCGCCGCCCAGCAGCCGCTGCGTCGCCGCCGACCGCCCCCGCCCCGCCGCCTCGATCCGGGTCGCCGACCGCGTCGCCACCCCCAGCTGTCGCTCCAGCCGCTCCGCCTCGCGGGCCAGACCGTCGATCTCCCGGCTCACGCCGCGCAGCGGCGCGAACAGCGCGGTGAACTCGCGCCGCGCGCCCCGCAGCCACAGCGGCAACCGCGCCACCAGGCTCGGGCGCACCGCCGCCTGCTCCCACACGACGTCCTGCAGCAGCGCCAGCACGCCGTCGACCAGCTGCGCCGCCGGCTGCTCGCCCAACCGCTGCTCGTGCAGCACCGCAGCCGGGTCGGCGGCCAGCGCCGCACGCAGCGCCTCCGGGGTGCGCGCCCACAGGCCCGCGAACGCGCCAGACGCGACGACCCGGCCCTCGGGCCCGATCGCCACGATGCCGGTCTCGACCAGCGCGTCGAGCGCCCGAGCGAGCTCCGCCGCCGGAATTCCCGCCAGGTACGCCGACAGCGCAGCCAGCTCGGCGTCACCGGAGCGCGCCAACCCGACGTAGTGCAGCGGCACACCGGCGCCGTCCACCGGCAGGTCCCGCAGCAGCCACCGGAGCAGCACGACCGTGGTCGACCCGCCCGCCACGGCCGGCCCGACGGCACGCCAGGCTGCCTCCCGCACGCTCCAACTCCACGCCCGCTTCGCCGCCGCCCGCCTGCGGACGACGGTGAGCACCGCGACGGCAGCGCCGGTGCCCACCCCTGCCCACGCCCACGGACCGACCACGCCCGAGACAGCGAGCACCAGCACGGACGCGACCGCAACGGACCCGACTGCGCCGCGCAGCACGCGGTTCTTCGCGTGATCACCGCCGCCCGGGCCGGCCTGCACCGGCGGCGCCCGCGGTTCGATCGGCAGCCGGACGCCGGGCGGTCCGATCCGCTCCGCGCCGCGCACCGTGATCGGGTCGACGAGCGCCGGCGGGGCGGGGACCGGCTGCACCGGCCCGATCCCGACGACCCGCACCCAGCTGCCGTCGGACTCCACCCGCGAGCCCAGGTTCGGGTGCGCCAGCACGGTCACCGTCGCCGTCGCCGCCACCACCGCCGTACCGGTCCCGCGGGCCAGCTCCCGCACCGCGCCGTCCGGCGTCGCCCCCACCAGGCACGTGCACAGCACCAGGTCGCCCGCGCTGCCGGCACCGCGGAGACCGGCCAGGATCCCGGCGACCTGGGCGCCGGTCAGCCGGACCTCGACCCCGTCGATCAGGTACCAGAACCCGTCCCGGTCGCCGTGCACGACGACGGTGACCTGCCCTGGTTCCGTGCGCAGGTCCAGCCCGTAGGCACGCAGCCGATCACCCGGCGCGACGAGCACGACGCCGTGCCCGTCGGGATGGACGAGCGCCTCGCCGGTGATCCGCGCCAGGTCGGCGTCAGTGGCGGCCCGGGTCGGACGGGCCGGCGGCGGCCCCCGCAGCCGCCCGGCCCGCCAGCTGTCGATGCGGGACACGATCCCCATGACCACACCCGTCGCGACCGTGACCCCCAGCACGACCGGCCATCCCGCGCTGGGGACGATCCCGGCGAGGCCGAAGGCGAGCAGCCCGCCGGCCAGCACCAGGTTGGCCAGCACGCCCTTGCGCGGAGCGATGCGGCCCAGCCGCAGCTCGGCCGCGATGCCCAACCACGACAGGTAGGCCGACGAGACGGTCAACGCGACCCCGGCGATCGCGAGCACGCTGTGGTCGACGAACGCGACCTGCAGCGAGAACAGGAAGTTCGCCACCGTGATCACCGGCATCGCCCAGGCCTGCGCGATCGCCCGGATCCGCGGGGCCAGGTTCGGGTCGTAGCCCACCCAGCCGGCGACCATCGCCGGCACCGCCTGCGCCAGGAACAGCGCGTCGGCGAGCGCGTACACGCCGTTCACGCCCAGCGCGAGCAGCCCGCCGCCGTTGAGCGCGGCCATGGTGCCGGCGACGTGCACGGCGAGGTTGACCGCGAACGTGCCCGCCAGCGCCGTGCTCACCAGCCGGCCGAGCAGGCCGGCGTGCGGGCTGAACCCGACCATGGACTGGGCCTGGACGCCGAAGATGCTGCCGGCCTTGTCCAGGAAGGTCGAGAACTCCTTGAGCGAGGTCTCGAAGCGGCTCTGCGCGGTCTCCTGCGCGCCCAGCGGGGCCTCGACCAGTGCGATGGCGTCGACCAGCGTCTGGCGCGTCAGCTGGTCGAACCGGTTGAGGCGCCACTCCGGCATCCGGTCGAGCGCGGCGTACTTGCCGATGACGGCGATCAGGGCGCGGATCGTGTCGCGGTCGAACTGACCGCGTTCCAGGATCGACTCGGTCATCACCCGCAACTGCTGGGCGTAGACGGTGCGCTGCACGTTGAGCGCGCCGCGCACCGCGAACGCCCACGAGGCCGCGACCGGCGCCAGCGGGAGCAACCACCACGACCCCGCGACGAGCGCGACGCCGGTGATGCCGGCGGCCACCCAGGTGAGCCGGACGTAGCGGGTGCGCAGCGTCGCGATCGCCGCCGTGTCGGCGCGCTGCGCCCGCTCGGTCTGCTGCACCTGGACGAGCACCCGCCCGGCCACGCCGGCATCGCCGGTGGCGAGCAGCGACTGGTGGGCGGCGATGAGCGCCTCCATGGTCCACGGGACCCCGGCGGGACCGACCATCCCGACGGGCGCGGAGTCACCGGCCACCGGCAGGCCACCAAGCTCGGCGGCCGCGCGCTCGCGCCGGATCTGCGCCATCTCCCGGTTGTTTGCCCGCGCAGCCCGCAGCGACGCCATGATCAGCTTCGGCGAGATCAGCCGGCCCGCGCTCACCCGGTGGTTGACCGCGTTCGACCACAGCAGCAGGTTGCGCGCCTGCTGCGCGCCCGGCCGATCGGTCCGCAACAGCTCCGCGGTGTCGACGATGTCGATCGCGGCCCGCTCCGCCGCGGTCGGCGCACCCACGGCCAGCTCGTAGTGCTCCAGCCAGCGCTCGATCACCGCCTGCCGATCCGCGTCCACCTGCGCCCGGACGCTGTCCCACGCCCCCGACGTCAGCTGCACGTAGGCCCAGCGCTGCACGTCCTTGCGGGCGGCCGCGAGCAGCCGCTCAAGGTTGTCGTGGCGCACGTCGTGGGACGCGTCGTCGCCGATCTCGTCGCGGATGCGCCGGAAGATCGGCTCCATGTCGTGGGCGTGGCGGTAGTACTGCGGGTTCGACTCCGGCTTCACCGCGTCCGACCCGAACACGATCCGGGTCGGGTGGCGGCGCACCAGGTCGATGAACGCGTCGGTGATCTCCGGCGTGGCCTGCAGGTGGCGCGCCACCTCGTTCCACGAGATGTCGAACGACACGTGCGCGTACGCCGGATCGTCGAGGATCCGCCCGATCAACTGCAGGTGCTCCACCGACAGCGTGGTCCACTTGCCCACACCCAGGTGCGCGAGGATCACCTTCGCGCCCGGGTACTGCTTGAGCAGCGCCAGCAGCGGCATCCCGAACCGCTCGTCGGGGGTCTCCTCGCCGAACCGGCCGTCGGCCAGGATCCGCGCCAGACCCCAGTCGTTGTGCAGCACCACCAGGTACCCGACGTCCTGCGAGACCTGCAGCAGCTCCGCCACGTGCGGGTTGTGCACGGGCAGCAGCTCCAGCTGGGCCCGCGACAGCAGCTGCGCGGCCGTCTCGGCGTGCCCGTGCGCGGCCAGGAGGTCCCGCACGGCGTCGATCTCGGTCAGCAGCGTCCCCACCGCCCGCACCGGATCCGTCTGCGCGAGGTCGCGCAGCGCGGCCGGCAGGTCCGCCGCCGTCAGCCCCGAGTCCGGGTCCACGACCAGACCCTGCAGCACGCC
The DNA here is from genome assembly GCA_963727745.1 of uncultured Actinomycetota bacterium. Taxonomy (GTDB): domain Bacteria; phylum Actinomycetota; class Actinomycetes; order Mycobacteriales; family Pseudonocardiaceae; genus Pseudonocardia. Next base: position 217,595 of record CAVSHL010000011.1, on the reverse strand, counting down.
GACCGCGACCACCGCGCGCCGGACCTGCCGCTCCCACTCCGGGTTGAGGATGTGGATCGCCTCGTCGCCGAGCAGGTCGCGCACCGCCTCCTTGGCGATCGTGGTCTCCCCCACCAGCGCCGCCAGATCGGGGTTGAGCACCGCCATCGTCTGCAGGTAGCCCTCGGCACCGGGCACGTCCAGCCGCGCACCCGTCACGCCCATCACCGCGCGCCACGCCAGGTCCGGCGGCAGCCGCCGAACCGCGTCCACCAGCCGCACGTCCGGGAACGTGCCCCACATCTGCAGCATCGGGACGCCGAACACGAGCCCGAGGGTCAGCGCGTTGGCGACGGCGTAGTAGAACGTCCCGCCCGTCGTCGACACGCCCATGCCGCGCTGCGGGATCGGGTGGAACGTGATCACACCCTGGTGCCCGTCCGCCGCCAGCCTGCGCAGGAATCCGGCGATGCTCGTCGCCCGCGGATCGTCGTAGCCGATGTGGTGGAAGTGCCCGTCCGACAGGTCGTAGACCGGCGCCCGGCTGGTCCCGATCAGGCCCGCGATCCGCGCGTCCACCATCCCCAGCGACGTGACACCGCCCTGCCGGAACTGCTCCTCGAGCCACCGCGTCGCGACGATCTGCCCGTTGGGGAGCGTCGTCCAGGTGCCCGGGTGCCGCATCGCCCAGGTGCGCAGCCACGCCGAGTAGACGTGGTCCCAGCGCCGGTTGCGCAGGCCCGGGTCGGGCCGCGCCAGACCGGTCATCCGCGACACCGTCGGCCAGCCCAGCCCGGTCCGGCGCATGATCGGCATGACTGGCAGGCCCGCCACGCCCGCGGCCGCGACCGCGGGCGTCACCGCCGCCAGGTACTCCTCCCGGGCCGTCGCAGCCTGTGTCGCGCTCGCCGCGGCCGTCCGCCGGGCGCGCTCCAGCGCGGTGTTCGCCGCGCGGTCCGCGCGACGGGCCTCGTCGACGTCCGGCCGGACGGCGCTCGGCGCCAACCGCCGCGCCGGTGCGGCCAGCACCTCTTGCAGCCCGCCGGCCGCTGCGACGGCCTCGTCGCGCACCGCGCGGTACTCCGCCTGCGCCGCTGCGGCGGCCCGGTCCAGCTCCTGCCAGCGCGTCCAGAGCTCGGCGTGCGCGCGCAGACCCGTCCGCAGCGCGGCCCGCGCCCTCGAGAGCGGGATCCACCGCGCCCACGGCGGACCGCGGATCGGCCCGCCCGCCGCCGTGCCCGTGGCGACCGCTGCCGGCCGCGGCGCCGGGACGGCCTGCGGGCGCAGCGCCGGGGAGCCCGCCGGGTACGGCACGAGGCCCGCCCCGAGCTCGCGCGGCGTTCCTGCCGCACCGGCCGCGAGCTCGGCGACCGACGTCGACGGCACGGCGATCGCGCGGCCGATCGAGCGGTCGGAGAACCCGTGACCGCGGCCCTCGCCGGCGGCGTCCTCGAGCGCGTCGCGTAGGACGCCGGTGGCGCGGAACCACGCCTCCACGGCCTCCCCGTGCCGCAGCTCCGCCCTGCGCAGCGCCGTCGTCGACCGCTGCAGCGCCTCGACCACGAGGGCCAGATCACCCTCGAAGGACCGGTGCCGGCCCGGTGCGCCACCGACCGCCGGCGGCACGTCGGCCGGGATGTCCCGGTCGGTCGCGTAGGCCCGCGCGAGCGCCACCGGGATGCCGAGAGCGGCCGCGAGCCGGCGCAGCTCGGCGGGCCCGGCGGGAGCGCGGCCCTGCGGGTGCGCGAGCCAGCGCGCGCCCTGGCGCACGGTCGTGTCGACCTCGGTGCGGAACCGGTCGACGTGCCCCTGGTCGTGCGCGAGGCGGGTCCGGGCTTCCTCGACCGCCTCGGCAGCGGCGGTCACGTGATCGCGCAGCACGGCGAGCGCGTAGCTGGAGACGACCCCGAACCGCGGAGCCGCCGTCGCGACCAGCAGCCCGGCGCGCGCGTCCGCGGTGAGGATCGCCGCGACCGCCGTCGGCACATCCAGCGCGACGGCCACCCGACGGTCGGCGATCCCGAACCGGGCCACGTCGATCAGCAGCGGCCCGGCGACCGCCGTCAGCGCGTCGACGGCCTGCTGGCGGGCGTTGCGGGCGGCCAGCAGCGCCGCCGGATCGTCCGTCGCGGTGGCGGCCAGCGCGCGCTCGGCCTCCACCAGCGCGACCGCGGCGTTCCCACCCTCGGTGGTGCCCAGCGCGACCGCCAGCCTGCGCAGCACCTCGCGCGCCGAGCCGGCGACCGGCACGTTCTGCACGGCGGCCCGGCGGAACTCGCGGGCACGACGCAGCTCGGCACGGGCCACGACGAGCGCCGCGACCCCGTATCCGCTGCCGAACAGCGCGATCGCGATCGCCGCCCCGACGTCGACCCCCGCGGCCACTGCGACCGCCGGCCCGGCAAGACCCACGGCCGCTGCCGGCGCAGCGAGCATCCCGAGCAGGACCGCGCCCGTCACCGACGCCCGCAGCCCGCCGACGGCGGTGCGGCGGAACACCGCGAGGCCCAACGTCCCGACCGCGGCACCGGCGGCCGCCATCGCCACCGCGCCGGCCGTGGCGCCGGTGAGCGCGAGCACCCCGCCGAGCACAGCAGCCGGCGCCAGCACCACCGCGGCGGTGCGCAGCGGTCGAGCGGCTCCGGCGAGCGCCCACGTGGGGTGCCGCGTCCGCAGCAGTGCCGACACCGCGGCACCACCGAGTGCAGCCGTCGCGCCCGCGAGCAGCATCCACCCACCGGGGACGGCCACGACCGTGACCCCGGCACCGGCGAGCAACCCGCCCCCGAGCACGCGGAGGAGGAGGCGCAGCGGCGGCGGCCCGCGGTTGCGCACCGTCGCGACACCCAGCAGCACCGCGGCCGCACCGGCCATGGCCGCCGCCGCGACCGCCATCGCCACCGCGGCCGCCGTCCCCGGCAGCGCGCCGAGCTGGTGCGCGCCGCCGGTGGCCGCGACGGCCAGGCCGACACCGGCCAGCACCTCACCCGTCCGGCGAGCCAACCGCCCGAACCACCTCGACGGCTCGCCACCTCCCGGAGTGGCGACCGGACCCCCGCCCGGCGGGTTCTGGTTCCCGCCGGGTCCAGCAGGTCCGCCAGGTCCCGCAGGCCCAGCAGGTCCAGCAGGTCCAGCAGGCACGGCAGGTCCAGCACCGGCGGGCGGTGCCCCTCCAGTCACCGGTGCACCGGGCCCGGCCACCGGTCCGCTCGCGACGGCAGCGGCCGGGCCGGCCACGGGTGCAGCCGCAGTTCCGGCCACAGGTTCCACCGCCGGACCAGCAGGCGAACCAGCCGCCGGATCCACCGCGCCCGTCACCGACCCAACAGCCGGATCCACCGCCGGACCAACCGGCGAACCCACCTCGCCGGCCGTCGCGCCCGACACCGGACCGGTCGCCGGGCCCACCACCGGACCAGCCGGCGAACCAGCGGCCGGATCCACCGCGCCGGTCACAGACCCGACAGCCGGATCCGCCGCCGCGGCCGCTGCCCCGGCTGCGGAGGCCTCCGTAGCCGGGACAGAACCCAGCGCGGTGCGCAGATCGCGGCGCTCGGCCGCGCTCCAGGCGAGGCCGTGCGTCGCAGCGAACGCGCCGATCGCCTGGGCGGTGCGGGCGTTCTCCCCGGCCGCCGCGACGGCGAGCAGCGCGTCCAGCTCGGCGGTGGGGAGCCGGTCGGTCGCGGCGAGGTCGAACAGGTCGTCCACGGCCCGATCGGGGGCCCCGGCGGTGCGCAGGCGGTCGATCGTGTCGAGCAGCGTGGCGGTGGCGGCGCCGCGGACCGTGCCCACCACCTGGGCGGCCGCCCCGTTCGGCCGGGTGGTGACCAGCACCGCGAGCCGGCCGAGCGCCTCGTCGACGAGGGCTTGCTCGGCGCCCTCGAGCCGGCCGCCGGGCACGGCGAGCGTGCGGTTCAGTGCGGCTGCGGCCTGCTGCGCGTCCGCGGTGACGATGTCGGCGCTCGCCCACAGGCCCGGGACCGCGGAGATCGCGTAGGCACCGACCGCGGTCCGGCGCAGTGCTGCGGCCGCCTGGTCGAGTTCGCCGGCCGCGATCCGCGCCTGCGCGTCGGCGATGGCGGCTGCGTCGACGCCGAGCATCCGGGCTGCGGCGCCCTCGGCCGCGGCCGACGACACGGCCGGTGTGGCCGGCGCTGGCCGCCCGTCGAGTTCCGCGGCCTGCCCGCGGTAGGTCTGCAGCGCCGCACCGAGCTCCGCCGCCGTCGCCTGCGCATCGGCCGCGGCGCGGCGCAGCGCGGCCTCGTCGGCAGCGGCGACGATCCGGGCCCGACCCGCCTCCAGCTGCCGCTGCAGCGCGTCGATCCGCTGCCCGTCGGCCGCGAGCCGCTGCTCCCGCGCGAGTGTTCCCCCGGCCGACGCCTCGTCGAGGACGAGCGCGTGCTCGCGACCGAAGTTGACCCGGCCCCGGATGGAGGCGCGCAGGGAGCGCTCGGCGGCGCGCTGGGCCGCGGCCACGGCGTCGTCGACGAAGGAACCGACGATCTCGGCGGGGATCGAGGCCGGCGAGTCGCCGAACTCGGCCTGCAGCCGGGCGAGCGTGGCGCGGTCGCCGAACCGGGCGAGCAGCGGATCGTCGAGGGAGACGACCAGCCCGGCCGAGCCGCGCTCGCCCTGCCGGGCGGCCCGCCCGAATGCCTGGCGGATGGCCCGCTGCGACTCGAACAGGCTCGCGACGGTCACCCGGAGGCCACCGGCGGCCTCGATCGTGCCGGCCGCCGGGCCGCGGCCCAGCCGACCGACTCCGCGGCCGCCGAGCAGGATGTCGGTGCCGCGCCCGATGATGTTGGTGGCGACGGTGACGGCGTGCGGCATGCCGGCCGCAGCGGTCACGGCGTCCTCGTAGCGGATGCGGCGACCGTCCGCGTTGAGCACCTGCACGTCCGTCCCGCGCTCCCGCAGCTGCGCGGCGAACATCTCGGCCTGCAGCGGGGTGCGGAAGATGACCAGCTCGGGGTTGATCGCGGAGCGACGGGCCACGATCTGGTCGGCCAGCCCCGCCGTCCACGCGCCGGACGAGCCGTACACCTCGGTGCCGCGGATCTCCAGCCTGGTGAACTGGCGGGTCGGGATCCGCACCACGTCGAGGCCGTAGAGGCTGCGGAACAGGCCCCGCGACTGCCACGCCGTGCCCGTCATGCCCGCGACGTCGTCGTAGCCGCGCAGGAACTTCCGCATGGTCGTCGCGGCGATCGTCTCCTGCACCGAGCGCACCGGCAGGTCGAACCGGGACTCCAGCGCCTCGTGCAACCCGTTCGTCCAGCGCTGGCCGGCGAGGGTGCGCCCGTTGAGGCCGTCGTGGATGTCGATGCGCACGCCGTCGACGACGAGGAAGTCGACGCCGGGGACGAGTCGCTCGGCGTTCTTGGCGGCGGCGAGGTCGGACCGCATCTGGTCGGTGAGGGTGGTGCCGAGCCGCTGCCCGATGGCGCGCGCCTGCGACCGCGAGATCGTCACACCGCCGCGGCCGGTCGCGTACTCCCCCGCCTGCAGCCCGCCGGCGTGGGTGGTCGCCCACTTCAGCTCGGCGCGCCGCGCCGGTCCGATCGGCCGCGCCAGCCGGTACGGGCTGGCGCCGTGGTCGAGCACCACCATGTCGACCTCGTCGACCAGCGCGAACCCGCGCCGGATCCCGTCCCGGCGCGCTGTCGCGGCGGTGCGCTCGATGAGCCCGTCGAAGATGAAGTCGGCCGCCGTGCCGATGGTGATGTCGGCGTCGTAGGCGGTGCGCCGGGCGGCGTCGTCGGCGCCGGTGCGCAGCCCGACCTCGAGCCCGAACTGCTCGGCCACATCGCGGTAGCCGCGCGCCGCGGTCTTGGCCAGCGGCTCGCTCGTCGTCATGACGTGGACGCCGCCGGGCCGGCCGAGCGCTCGTGCCTGCAGAGCGCGCTTCGTCGCGACGATCATGCCTACGTAGGTCTTGCCCTCGCCGGTCAGCATCTCGATGACGGTGCCGTTGCGGTGCGAGGTGAACCGGGTCAGGCCCGGGCGCATGCCGTCGGCGAGCAGTGCGCCGGCGATCTGTTCCCGGTCGATGCGGATGCCGTTGACGCGGTCGATCCGGTCCGCGACGAGCGCGACGTACTCCTCGCGGCTCAGCGTGTCGCGCCCGCGGAGTCGATGCTGCAGCCAGTCGAGCGCGGCCCGGTCGGACCGCAGCCGCTCCACCGTCGCCAATGGCGCGCGCATGCGGTGCAGGAACGTCGCCTTGCCGGCGTGGTACTCGGCGCGGGCGACCGTGTCGCGCAGCTCGGCGAGCCGGCCGGCAGTGCTGGTCAGCTCGGTCGTCAACTGCGCCCGGCGGGCCGGGTCGGTCGTCGCGGCGAGCTCGGTGGTGAGCCGCTGCTGCTCGCGCCGGAGCTCGGCGCGCGCATCCTTCGCTGCGGTGCGCAGGGCGCCGCGGTCGCTCAGGTCGACCGCCGGTTCGGTGCTGCGGCTCGGTGCCGCTGCCCGTCCCGGCTGCTGACCCGCTCGCGTCACCCATGCGGTGCCGCGGGCGTCGGTGACCAGCTCGAGCCCTGCTGCGGGTCCGTCGCCGGGAGTCCGGTTCTCCAGAGCACGCCGGACGGCGGACTTCTTGACACCGAGTTGCCGGGCCGTCTCGGCGACGGTGATCGGCGCATCCCCGGCCGCCGCGACGACCTCGGCCACCTGTTCGGCGGTCGGGGCCTGCCTGCTGGAGGCCGAGTTCTGCTGCCGGTCCAGGTCGGTGCGGGTCGCACCGCCCTCCGGTGAGGTGGGAGTTTCGGTGGTGGCCTGTCCCTGGAGGGTCTCCTCTGCTGTCGTCGGACGCTGGTTGCGTGCTGTTCCGGTAGTCGTGCCGTTCTCGCTGGGGACGCCCGCGCCGCGCGGCGGGTCCAGCCCGTAGTAGGTGTTCTTCGGCAGGGCGGGCACCTCGGCGCCCCGCGGCGCGACCTGCGACGCCCCGGTCGCCTTCGGTGTGCCCGGCCCGTCCGGCAGGACCGCCCCGACACTGCCGCCGCCGTCGGCTCCCCTCGGGCCGACGCCGCCGCTGGCACCGGAGCCGGACGGGACCGGCGCCGCAGGTGCGGCCGGCACCGGGTTCTCGCCCGGCCCGGGCCGGGACGGGACACCGCCGCCGGAGCCACCTCCGCGCGGGCCGCCGGTCGACGGCCCGGCGCCGATGCCGCCACCGGGTCCCTCCGGCCCGTCCGTGCCGGTGATGCGCCGCTCGATGGCCGCGGCGATCGAGTCGACGAGCTGTCCGCGCGTGATGCCGAGCTGCAGGCCCTCGGCGAGCGGATCCTTCGGAGTCAGCGACCGGATGGGCACGTCGCGGACGACGGTGTCCTTCAGGTAGAGGGCGCGGAACTCCGCCAGCGGCATCGTCGTGACGCCGTCGATCCGCACCCGCGCACCGGTGATCGACTCGATGGCCTTCGACCCGAGTTTGGCCTCCGGGTGCGCGGTCAGCCAGGCCCGCAGCGCCACCGGGTCGGTCGGGATGCCCTCGACGACCCGCCACAGGGAGGTGCGGTCGCCGCCCTTGCCGCGCTCGAACGACTTCAGGCCGCCCTTGGCGCTGACCAGCGCGGAGGCGCGGGTCCCGTCCACGATGAGGAAGTCGAGGTCGGGAAACGGTGCCTTCGCGCCCTTCGGCGAGACGAACTCGAGGAGCACGTTGCTGAACACCTGCTCGCCCGGCTTCAGCGACGCCCGCACCGCGGGCAGGCCCATCCGCTCGATGGCGAAGCCGAGCGCGGCCATCGTCCACTGCTGCTTGTCGACGAACGCGGCCCGCTCCTCCGGGCTCATGCGCATGAACTCGGCCTGCTTGTCGGCCGACCGGAAGAACTTCCAGCCGCGGGTCGTGACCTCGTCGTCGACGATCCGGCGCTCCCGAGAGGCGGTAGCCAGCGGATCGTTGCCGGCCTCCGTGCGGGACCGGGCCGCGGGGCTCTGCTCGCCGGCCGGCGTCTCGCCGGTGCGCGCGCCAGGGCTCCCGGTGCGCTCGGGCGCCCCCGAGGCGGCCGGATCGGCACCCCGGTTCGCGGCGGCATCCGGGACCTGCTCGGGGGTGACGCGCACGCCGCGCACGGCGGCCTGCTCCCGCAGGAACTGGTCCGTCGCGACGACGCGGGCGGCGCGGTCGATCCGCACCTCGCGGATCGCGATCGCCCGGTCGCGGCCGACGATGCGGGCCAGTCCGCTGGGCCAGCCGATGAGCGCATCCGGGGCGAACGCCCCGACGGTGGCGCCGCGCTCGGCGGCGGCGACCTGGTCGGGGGTGTAGGTCCGGCCGAACTGCAGGCCGAGCCGGTCGTAGGCGCGCAGCGTGCTGAGCAGGCCGGGGATGTGGCGGCCCGTGACCGTGAAGCGGCCGAGGATGCCGCCGCGCTGGACGACCTGGCCCGCGGGGCCGCCGGCGCGCAGCCCGCTCGCCACCCGGTCGAGCACGCCGGCGGCTCCGAGGTAGCGGAGGCCGGGCCCCGTCCGACCCGCCTCGACGGCGGCGGTGCCGCGCTCCAACATCGCGGACGCACCGGCCGAGGCCCGCGTCGACAGGCGCGGCAGCACCGCGGTCATGCTCCTGCCGAGGACGAACCGCGAGAGCGCAAAGTTGACCTTCAGCGGGAACATCGCGGTGTGCCCGGCGAAGTTCGCGCCCGTGTTGACGACCCGTGCCCACGTCCCGAACTTCGTGCTCGTCGACATCAGTGCGCCGCGCATGCCGGCCGTCGCCGCCGATCCTTCGGCCAGCACACCCAGGCCCTTGGCGCCGAGCGAGATCGCCTTCAGGACCGCTCCGGCACCGAAGGCCAGCAGCGCGACCGTGCCGACGTCCTCCAGCGCGGTGGAGACCGGCGCGAAGTAGTAGTCGTCGCCGAGCTTCTCGGTGTCGCCGTCGAGCCAGCGCTCCTTGAACCCGACCGCACCCTTCGCGATGCCGCCGCTCAGCGGGCCGGTTCTCCGCGTAGCCGTCGAGGCCGTCGTCGCCGAACGACGCGAACGTCATCCAGCTCCACGACTCCTTGAGCACGGCGCCGACGAGCCCGGGCACCGCGTGCACGATGACGTAGCCGCCGTCGCGGGCCAGGTTCTTGAAGAAGCCGCCGACCGACTTCTCGGTCTCGCGGGAGATGCCCATGTACTTGCTGTCCAGGGCCTCCGACCAGCGGTCCTGGCAGGGCGCGGCGTTCGAGCAGTCCTTGCGGTCCTCGCCGCCGGGGGCCTTCGTGTGCAGGTGCAGGACGGTGTTGTCGTCCTCGACGTTGCCACCGACCTCGACGCTCTTGGCGGTGGCCTGGCCGTAGCACTGCCCGTTGCCCGCGGAGCTGCAGTCGCCGAGGGTGTCGCGGTTGGAGTCGACGTGGGTACTGAAGGAGCCCTTGCAGGTGCCGTTGGTGTCGCTGCACATGCCCAGCGCCACGGCGACGCCCTGGCGCTCGTCGTCACCGCCCGCGGTGAAGGCGCTGACCGCGATCGAGCAGGTGCCCGTCTTCGCCGCGCCGCACTCCTTGTGCGACTTCGCGTTGTTCTTGTCCGTCTCGTGCTTCGCGTCGGCGTTGGCGGAGTAACTGCAGCTGACGCCGGCGCTGCCCTCGCACCAGGCGATGGCCTGTGCCGAGTGCTTCTCCTTGTCGACCTTGGCGGTGGCGGCCACCGAGCAGAAGCCGCCGCCGACGTTGCCGGAGTCGGAGCAGTTGGACTTGGCCGCTGCCGAGAGATCGCCGTCCTTCGCCGACCGGTCGCCCTGCCCGCTGAACGAGTAGCTGCAGTTGCCGGCCGGGCCGTCGGTGTCGCAGCTCGCTCCGGTGGTGAGGTGCTCCGGGATCTCCTGCAACGGCGCCTGGATGCAGGTCGTCTTGCACGGCTCCCGGTACGGGTAGTGGGCGGCGGTGTACTTCGCGATCGAGACCGACGAGCAGTACCCGGTGGTCTGCGTGCAGTCGGACTTGCCCTCGCCGTGCAGCTTGCCGTCGGGCGACTCGGCCCAGGCGTAGGTGTGGGTCTCCGACTTCGTGCAGCCGGCGTTGCCCTCGCCCGTGCAGTTGGTGAAGGCCGCGACCTTGCCCGACGTCGGGTCGTAGGCCACCGCGCCGACGAGGTTGCAGCCGCCGGAGGTGCCGGAGCAGTCGGCCTTCGCGCTGCCGGTGTGCTTCTCGTGGTCGCCCTCCTGGCGGACGTCGCCGGCGATGTGGGCTTCCTGGCTGCAGTGCGAGCCCGCCGGGAAGCACCCGGTCTGGACGACCACCCGGCGCGGCACGTAGACCGGGATCGGGTTGCCGTTCTCGTCGAGGACCTGCTTGCCCGACTTGTCGGTCTCGTAGAGCGGGATCTTCTTCCCGTCCTTGTCGAGGACCGGGTTGCCGTCCTTGTCGGTCTTGTACGCCTGCTCCGGGTCGAGCTGGGCGAACTTGCCGTACACCGAGCACGGGCCGGAGGTGCGCACGCAGTCGGAGCGGCCGTTGCCGGTGATCGTGCCCTGCTCGGGCCCGTTCGGGGCGGCCTGGCCCTTGACTTCGATGCTGCCCTTGATGTGCGCCTCGGACTTGGTGCAGGCGCTCCCGTCGCCGCCCTGGCAGTCGGTGTAGGCGATGATCTCGCCGGTCTTCGCGTCGAAGCTGCCCGCCACCGGCGTCGAGCAGTAGCCGGTGGTGCCGGAGCAGCGCGCCGTGGCGGTGCCGGTGATCTTGCCGTCCGGGCTGGTGATCTTCGCGTCGGCGTTCGACCACTGGGAGCAGGTGCTGCTGCCCTCCTTGTCGCACCCGGTCCCGATCTCCAGGGTCGGCGGCACCGGCTTGCCGTCGGGGCCGGTGTGCGCGGGCCGGAACTTCGCCACGCCGACGACCCCGCACGCCCCGGCGCCACCGGAGCACCGCACGGCGCCCTGGCCGGTCAGCGTGCCGTCCGGGGACTTGGCGTCGATGTCCACGTTCGCCCAGTGGCTGCACGTCCCGCCGTCGGATCCGCAGTAGGCCGAGACCTTCATCTGGCCGGTCTTCGGGTCGTAGACCGCCTTCGACCCCGTGGAGCAGTAGCCGCCCGACGCCCGGCCGCCCGAGCAGTTGCCACCGGAGTCGCCCGTGATGCCCTCACCGGACGCCGACGAAGCCGAGCGCGTCGCGTAGTGCGAGGCGCACGATCCTGTGCCGGAGCAGGAGGCCTGCGCGAACGCGCTGTTCGCGTCGACCTTCACCACGGCCTGCGAGCCGCAGTAGCCGCCGGAGCCGCCACCCGAGCACGTCGACGATGCCTCGCCGTGCTGGCCGCCGACCGTCTTCGAGGCCTCGGCGTGGCTGGAGTAGGAGGTGGTGCAGTTGGCGGCCCCGCTGCAGCCGGCCGAGGCGAACGCGTAGCCCTTGCCGGCGCGCGCCTGCGCGTTCGCCGAGACACCGCCACCGCCGGGCCCGCTGCCGCCGCCGCTGCCCGTCGCGGACGCGTGCGCCGAGGAGCGGTGCACGCCGTCGTCGTAGGACGCCGAGTCCGATGCGTGCGCCGAGTACGAGTAGCGGCAGTTCGCCGCGCCGGAGCACGACGCCGAGCCGCTGGCGTACCCCGGGCCCGCCGACGCCTGCGCGCTGACGGCGACCCCGCCGGAACCCTGGCCGCCACCACCGCTGCCCGCCGCGTAGGCGCTCGCGTGGTTGCCGCCGTAGGACGCCGAGTCGGAGGCACTGGCCGAGTAGGAGTGCCGGCAGTTCGCCGCACCCGTGCAGCCCGCGGAGGCCGACGCCGAGCCCGGGCCCGCCGACGCCTGCGCACTGACGGCAACCCCGCCGGAGCCCTTGCCCCCGCCGCCGCTGCCGGCCGCGTACGCGCTCGCGTGGTTGCCGCCGTACGAGGCCGAGTCGGAGGCACTGGCCGAGTAGGAGTGCCGGCAGTTCGCCGCACCCGAGCAGCCGGCGAAGGCCGACGCCGACCCGGGCCCGGCGCTCGCCTTGGCCACCACGGCCACGCTGCCCCCGCCCTTGCGGCCGCCGCCGGATCCTGCGGCGGACGCGCTCGCCCGGCTGCCGGCCGATGCCGCGGAGGCCGCCGCCCGCGCCGCGTACGAGTGGCGGCAGTCGACGCCCTTGCTGCCCGTGCACTCCGCGGCCGCCTGCGCGCTGCCGGCCTCGGCACGGACGCTCACGAGCGCGGTGCCGCCGCCGGTCGTCCGGCCCTTGCCGTGGGCCGACGCGTCGGCGCGGGCGCCCGCCGCCCGGGCGTGGCCCTCGGCGCGGAAGGAGTAGGAGCAGCGGGAACCCTTCGACGCGGCGCAGTTCGCGCCGGCCACGGCGTAGTCGCCGGTCGCGGCGACCTGGCTGGAGCCGGCGCACCGGCCGTCCTTGCCCGCCTTGCAGTCGGTGCGGGACACGGCGGTGTTCGATCCGCCGGGCACCGCCGCGCGGGCGCGACCGGTGGTGTGGGTGCGGCAGCCGGTGCCGGCGCACGCCGCGGTGGCCTCGGCGAGGTCGCCGGCCACGGTCGCGCCGGTGACGGTCTCGCAGGCGCCGCGGGTGGCGCAGGTCGCCGTCGACGCGGCGCGGGTCCGTCCGGTGCCGGTCGCGGCCGCCGAGGAACGGCTGCGGGTGGCGCAACCGGCGGCGGTGCCGTCGTCGCAGGTCGCGGACGTCCAGGCGGTGATCGCCGTGCCGCCGCCCTTGGAACCGCGGCTGGGCCGCAGCTGGGTGACCGTGGTGCCGGCCCCGACCGCGGCGACGCAGGCGGTCTTGCCGGAGCAGCCGGTGGCGGCGGAGCCGGTCGAGGTGGCGCGCCGACCCTGGTCCTTCGCGACGGCCTTGGAGTTGCCGCGCACGGTGCCCGTGCACCCGGCCTCCGGGCACACGATCTGGGAGCTCGTGGCGCCCGTAGCGGCGGCACGGACGGTCTTGCCGTCCCCGCGGTCGGTGGCTGCGGACGCGTCGCTGGTGGCTGCGCAGCCGGAGGCGGCGGCCCGGCAGGTGGCGTTCGTCGTCGACCGGCCGGGCAGGCCCGACGTGGCGCCGGTGGTGGCGGCCCGGCAAGCGGGGCCCGCGCACTCGGCGGCCGCGGTCGACCGGGCCAGCGTGGCCGGCGCGTCCTTCACCGGCTTCGCGGCGAGCTTCGCGGCGGCCTTCGCGGCCTTGCGCGCGTCGGTCGCGGTCTTCGCCGTGGCCTTCGCGTTCGCGATGTCCTTGGCGGTCGCGCCCGGGCGGGCGGCGACCTGCTTCGCAGCGTCAGCGGCCGCGCGGGCCTTGGTGGCCTGCTGGGCGAGCTGCTCGGCGTTGTCCTTGTTCTGCTCGGCGACGATGTCGGCCACGACCTGGCCGGACGCCGCGACGGAGCTGGTCTGCACCCGGCACGCGCTCTGCGCGGTGGTGCAGGTGCCGCTGGTGGTGCCGCCGCCGGTCGGAGGGCCGCGGGCACCGTTCGCGCTGCCGCCCTTGCGGGGGCCGTCGATGCCGATCGCGCTGGAGCGGGCGGTGCCGGAGCACGCGGTGGCGGCGCCTGCGCAGTCGAGGGTGGCGTCGGCCATCGACCAGGACGACGCGCCGGCGACGGTCGGGCCGCCGGTGTTGGCGCTCGACCCGGGAGCGGTGGGCGCCGGCGGAACGGCCGGCTGGTTCTGTCCGGGGGTGCCCTGCTGGTCCTGCGGCTGGTCGCCGGTCTGCTCGGAGGTGACCGTGGCGTTCTCGGTCGGGGCCGCCTGCATGATCGGGGCGATCCGGTTCGCGTCCGGCCCGGTGGAGGCACCGGAGTTGGTGACCGCCTGGCAGATCCCGCCGGTGACGCCCTCGCAGGACGCGGTGCCGGACGAGCCGCGCGCATCTTTCGACACGGACGGGTCGGTGGCGCGGGCGGCGGAGGTGACCGATCCGGTGCAGGCCGCGGCACCCTGGCACAGCAGCACGCCACCGGAGGCCGATGCCGCCGATGCGCCCTTCGCCAGGCGAGCGGCGTTGGTGGCCTGGTCGGGGCCGGCCAGCGCGAGTGCCGCGCCGGGGCCCGTCGCCGCCGTCGAGACCGACTGCACCTGGCAGCCGCCGGTGCCCGCCGCGCAGCTCGCGGTGCCGGTGGAGGTGCGCGGGGTGGTGGTCTTGGCGGTGCCGTCGAACGCGGTGGTCGTCGTGGTCACCGTGCCCGAGCACTTCGCACCCGCCGCACAGTTCAGGGAGGCGTCCGACCGCGACACCGACGACGGGCCGGCGAGCGCCTGACCCTTCACCGGCTTGCCGGTCGTCGGGTCGATGGTCACGTAGTCCGGGGCGCTCGACGCCGCCGACACCGACCGGCCTTCGCAACCGCCGCCCTTGACCGTGCACTCGGCGGTGGTCGACGTGCCGCGCGCCTTCGCCGTCACGGCGGTGTCGCGGGCGCTCGTCGCGGTCGCCGTGCGGCCGCTGCACGTGGTCGCGGCACCAGCGCAGCTCACGTCGGCGACGGCGTCGGAGGTCGACACCGGGCCGGACACCAGCGCAACGCCCGTCGCCGGGTCCTTCGCCGTCGCTGCCGCGGGACGGTCCTCGACCCGGGTCTGCGTACCGGTCGAGCAGGCGCCGCCCGCACCGTGCGTCGTGCACTGGGAGGTGGCCTTGCTGTCGCGCACGCCCTTGATGTCGCCGCTGGCGCCGCCGGAGGTGCCGGAGCCCGCGCTGCCCGTGCACCGGGCAGTCGCGCACTCGGCGGACGACGCCGCGTCGCTGGCCGCCGCGAGGGTCCGACCCGTGTTGCCGACCTGGGAGTCGCTGGAGCCGGAGCAGTCGCCCGCCTTCGTCGTGCAGCTCGCCTTGGCCTTCGTGGTGCGCACCGCCGTGACGGCCGTCGTCTTCTTCGCAGCCGCCTTCGTGCCGGCCGCGGTGACCCGCGTGCCGGGAGCCGCGATGCGACCCGTCGTGGCCATGGCCGCGGTGCCCGTGCAGCGGGCGGCGGAGCAGTCGACCCACGCCTCGGCCGAGGAGACCGCGCCGCCGTCGGCATCCGCCGTGCGGGCCGGGACGGTCTTCGTCTTGCCGGTGGTGGGGTCGATCGTGGTGCGGGCCGCGCGGGTGTCGGTCGCGTTCTCGGCCGTGGTGCCGGATGCGGCGCCGCACCGGCCGGCCTTCACCGTGCAGTCGGCCTTGCCCGAGCCGTCGCGGGTCGTGGCGACCCCGTCGGCCGACGATGCGGTGGCGGTGGCGCCGCGGCCGGTGCCGTCCACCTCGACCGTGGCCTCGGAGCGACCCTCGTCGCCGTCCACGGCAGCGGAGCCGGAGTGCGCGGCGCAGCCGCCGGCGGTGAACGCGCAGTCGGTGGTGGCGGTGGTCTCCCGGGTGCGCGCCTTCGGATCGGCCGCCTTCGCCCCCGCCTTGGTCGCCCCTGCCTTCACGACCGCCGGGGTGACGGTGTGGGAGCCGTTCGTCGACGTCTCGGCCTTGCCGGTGCAGCCGGTGGCGCCCTCGGCGCAGCGGGCCTGAGCGTCGGCGGCCGCGCCGTCGGTGAGGTCGACCCGCGTGTTCAGGTCGCAACCGCCCGTCTTGGTGGCGCACGCGCCGGTCGCCTTGGCAGCTCCGGTGTCGGCCGTCGCGGCGGCCTTCTTGCCACCTGTCTTGGTGCTGTCGCGGCCGGTGCTGGACGCAGTGCAGGTTCCGGCGGCCGACGTGCAGGAGCCTTCGGCGCCGAGCCGGTCGGCCAACCCGTCGATGCCGCACGTGCCCGTGCACGACGCCTTCTGGACGGCGCGGTCCTTCGTCGCGGCCTTGCCGCTCGCGGGCGGACCGGTGGTGTCGCCCCGACAGGCCCCGCCCGTCGATCGACAGGCCATGGTGGCGCCGTCGCTCGTCGCGCGGGTGCTCTGCCCGCCGTCGCCCTTGCCGAGCTCGTAGGAGGCGTTCGCCACGACGGCCTTGTCACCGGTGCCCTTGCGGCTGGTGGAGCTGCAGCCCTGATCGGCGCCGGTCAGCGTGCAGGAGGCAGTCGCCGCCCGGTCGCCCGACTTCGCGGACACACCGCACCCCGAGGACACCCCCGCGATGGCGGCACACCTGTCCCCTCGGTCCTGGTCGCCGTTCTTCCCCGCGGTCTCCGCGCGGCACTCCACGAACACCCCGCTGGACCCGCAGCCCGCGGCGGCGCCGTTGCCCGGGTCGGTGACCGTGTCGGGTGATCCGCGACCGGTCGCCTCGCGCAGTTCGTCGGTCTGGTCGTACACGGCGTCGCGGCGCTTCTCGTAGGCGGCGACGTTCTTGGCGTGCGCGGCCTTCGTCACCTTGCCGGCCTTGACCTGCTTCGCCTCGGCGTCCAGCTTCGCCTTGCGCTTGTCGAGATCCGCCTGGCCGGTGACGACGTCGTCGACGAGTTCCGCGTCGTGGTCGGAGACCTGCTTCTCCGCCGCAGCGACCTTCTTCTCGCGCGTCGTCTGGGCCTTCTTCTCCTTCGCGTAGGCCTTCGCCGTCATGGTGCCGGCGGTGACCTTCTTCTTCGACGCCGCGAGGTGCTTCGCGCCCTTGTCGGCGGCGATGCGGTCCTTCAGCAGCTTCTCGGTGGCGGCGGGATCACCGCTCTCGTCGTGGCCGTCGCGGTCCGTGTCGCGTGCGGCCGACTTGCTGTCGTCCCGGTCCGTGGGTGGGCCGCGGGTGCTGCGCGTCGAGACCGCGGTCTTCTTCGCTGCGGTCCGCGCGCACGCCGCGGCCTTGCCCGTGCACTCCGCCGCCTTGCCCGCACGGTGGTTGTCGAGCGCCTGATCGGCCGTCTTCTTCGCGCCCTTCTCGGCGGCCTTCGCCGTCGCCTTCGCTCGGTCGACGGCGACCTTCGCGACGTCCTTCGCCACCTTGCCGGCGTCGTCGTTCTTCGGCTTCTTGCCGGCGTCGTCGTTCTTCGGCTTCTTGCCGGCGTCGTCGTTCTTCGGCTTCTTGCCGGCGTCGTCGCTCTTCGGCTTCTTGCCGGCGTCGTCGCTCTTCGGCTTCTTACCGGCGTCGTCGCTCTTCGGCTTCTTACCGGCGTCGTCAGTCTTGGGCTTCTTGCCGGCGTCGTCGCTCTTCGGCTTCTTGCCGGCGTCGTCGTCTTGGGCTTCTTGGCGGCGTCCTCGTTCTTGGACTTCTTGCCGCTGTCCTCGTTCTTGGGCTTCTTGCCGGAGTCCTCGTTCTTGGACTTCTTGCCGGAGTCCTCGTTCTTGGACTTCTTACCGGAGTCCTCGTTCTTGGACTTCTTACCGGAGTCCTCGTTCTTGGACTTCTTACCGGAGTCCTCGTTCTTGGACTTCTTACCGGAGTCCTCGTTCTTGGACTTCTTCTCACCGCCACCGTTCGCGCCGCTCTCCTTGCCCCCCTTCAAGGGGCTCGACACCGCCGCGAGGGGAACCACCACGGCCGCCGACGCGGGCGTGGCGAGGAGCGCCGATCCCACCCACAGCGCGACGACCGCCCCGGCGAGTGCGAGGACCCACCGGAGGAGGTGTAGCGCCACGTCGGCCGGTCCGAGTCGCAGCTGCACCGACTCGACGCGCACGCCCGCGACGGCAGGCCCGAAGGCCTCGCCGTCGTACGCGTGCTGCCGTTGCATGTGCTGGGCCCTTCGGAGATCCCGCCGCGATCGGCGGAGGATGCGAAGCGAGCGTGGAAGATCGACCTGATGTCGACGCGAGGCAACGAGGCCTCGGCGGAATCGCACGTCGCGCACGATGGCTGCAACCCGCGAACCGGGGAGCCGATGGTCGGTTCGTCGCGCTACGTCAGCGACGGACCGGGCAACGGATCACCCACATCCCGAAGGATGTCAGGACGATAGCCCACCCGAACGTGGCCGTCCACCTGTAGATCGGCCGGTCGGGTGATGATCGGGATCTGGTCGTGCGGACGGCCTGATGGGCGCCGGTGAGCTCCGGTGAGACGGGTCTGCTGCTAGTGCTCCCACTGCTGGAAAACGGTCAGCAGGATCGCGTTGACCACCATCGCCGCGGCGACGACGATCGCGAGCACCGGCGGCCCGACGAGTGCGAGGCCGACCGCACTGCACGCGAACACACCGAGTTCGACGGGAATCCGCGCCGCCGTCGGCAGCCGCCGGCCGGCCCGCGGCGCGCACCACAATCCCCAGACCGCGATCGCCACTGCGGGCAGCAGCACGGCCGCGAGCACCGCGACGGGTCCGTCGAACAGTCGGGCACCGGTGTAGCCGAGCGCCGCGAACGCGGACAGTTCGAGGAGGAACTTCAGCAGCAGGTTCGCTCCGCGCACGTCACATTCCACCTTCGGCGACGGTGCGCACAGGAGTGTCGGAGTCGAGCGCATGTGCGGTCCGTCGCGTCATGTCGATCACTGTATGGCTGCGACGGCGTCACCGGGCACCATTTGTGACGGGGCGCCTGGACGCACCGATATCCGCTCGTACATTCCCGTCGCGCGGCACTACGTTTTCGGGATGACAGCTCAGCGCCCCCTGCTGCCGCGCTCGACACCGGCCGAATCGGGGGTGTCGTCCCGTGCGATCGCCGCGTTGCTGGACCGGCTCCAGGAACTGTCCGTCGAATGCCACTCCATCATGATCGTGCGCCGTGGCCACGTCGTCGCCGAAGGTTGGTGGGCGCCGTACTCGGCCGAGCGCCCGCACCTGCTCTACTCGCTGACCAAGTCGTTCACGTCGATCGCGGTGGGGCTCACGATCGCCGACGGACTTCTCTCGCTCGACGATCGGGTGGTCGACGTCCTGCACGATCACGTGCCGGCCGACGTCTCCGCGCAGGGCCGCCGCATCACCGTGCACCACCTGCTGTCCATGACGGCCGGGCACAGCACGGACAGCCTCGACGAGGCCTGGCAGCTGGAGCCGGACGATCTGACGAAGGGCTTCCTGCGCGTCCCGTTCACCGAGCCGGAGGGCACCCGCCACACCTACGACAACGCGACCACGTACGTCCTGGCCCGGATGGTCGAACGAGTCACCGGCCGGGGGCTGCCGGAGCTGCTCGCCGAGCGGCTCTTCGGACCGTTGGGCATCGAGCACGCCGAATGGGACAGGCTGGCGAGCGGTGCCGCGTTCGGGTTCCACGGGCTGCACCTCACGACCGAGGCCGTCGCCGCCTTCGGTGAACTGCTGCTGCGCGGTGGCCGGTGGGGCGGCCACCAACTCGTCCCGCAGGAGTGGGTGCGGCTCGCGACCCGACGACACGTCGACACCCCGCAGCTCGAGGACGGCTCGGGAAGCCCCGATTTCCTGCACGGGTACGGCTACCAGTTCTGGATGTCGCGCGACGGCTACTTCGGCAACGGCTCCTTCGGCCAGCAGTGCCTGGTCGTCCCGTTCCACGATCTCGTCGTCGTCGTGACGGCCGCCGCCGACGAGCAGACCCACGCGCTGCCCGGCGCCTTCTGGGACTGCCTGCTGCCCGGCCTGGACGACCCGGGCAACGCCCAGGACGACGAGCTCCTCGCCGATCGGCTGCGACGGCTGGCACTCGCGCCGGTGCCGGGTTCAGCAGCACCCGGGCGTTCCGCGAAGGCGCGACTCGACGCCGCCGCGGACTCCGCCCTGCCCGACGGCACCACGGTGCTCGTCGATCCCGTCCGCGAGGGTTGGCGCCTGCGGTTCGGCTCGTCCCTCGAGCTGGACGTCGGCCACGACCACTGGCGGGAGAGCGCGCCGCTCGGTCGCCCCGTCGTCGCGTCCGGCGCCTGGCAGGGCAGCACGTTCGTCGCCGAGCTCTACGTCATCACCACCCCGCACCGGGTGCGGCTGGTGATCGACGCCGATGCTGCGACGGCGACGGCGACGTGGACCACCGTCCCCCTGACCGGTCCCAGCCTCGAACTGCACCTGCGGTCACCGCTGATGACCCGACCCGACGTCGCGTAGGGAGCGACTACTGCAGCGACGCGCTCGCCGGCCGCGCACGTGCAGGGCCGTCGACCGGGCGGCCAGCACGAGCAGCACCCCGAGCAGGAACCCGGCCGGAGCGGTGGCGGCGAGGACCAGCTCGGCCGGAACCCCCGTGGCCACCGCAGATCCGGCCGGAGACTCCCGCGTGACCAGCCGGACCGGGCCGATCAACGGCTCGGCGCCGGGTATCCCCCGGTCGAGCACCATCTGCGCGGCGCGCTCGGCCTCCGCGGCCGATCCCGCCGTCACCGCGACCATGCCCCCTGGCCTGCGCGCGGAAGGAGCCCGGCAGCACGGCGGTCGCCACCCGGACCGCGAGCACCGCGAGGAGCACCCCGACCACGACGGCCGCGACGGCACCCACCAGCCCCAGCCGCGCCCCCGGCTCGACGGCGGCTGATCGGTCCGGGCGGCCGGTGGACCACCGATCGCGGCCGAACCACACCCACGTCCGGTCGACCCGGACGCCGGGCGGAGTCGTCATGAGATCGACGGTAGGAGGCGCACCTCCGCGGGAGCCTCGCAACAGGTAGGCGGACCGCAAGGGTTGCGCCGGCCCGTGCCCCAACTCAGTCGCGCGGGCGGTGGACCGGCACGGGCGGAACGGTGCCGGCAGCGAGGGCGGCAGCCGCTACGGCGATCACGGCGAGCACGACGAACACCGCCGGGTAGCCGCCGAGCACCTCGGCCAGCGCCGCGCCGGCCCACGGCGACAGCGCGGTGGCGATCATCGCGGGGGCGTTGAGCAGTCCGTTGAGCCGCCCGTAGTGGGTGGCGCCCCAGCGGTCGGTGATCGCGGTGGCCTGCAGGAGCGTGAACACCCCGCGCACGGCGCCGGCGAGCATCGCTGCGGCGATCAGCAGCGGGCCCGGGCCGGGCAGGATCCCGAGCAGCAGGGTCGTGCCCGCGGTGGCGGCGAAGATGGCCATCGTGCGGGCGCGGACCCGCAGTGCCCGGGCCAGCCGGCCGTAGCCGAGGCGACCCAGTACCTGCCCGAGTCCGCCCAGGCCCAGCGCCCACGCCGCCTCCGCCGTGGACATGCCACGCTCGATCAGCAGCGGGACCTGGTTCACGATCACCGCGTAGGCGGCGAACGTCGCGAGTGCGACGGCCACGACCAGTACGCGGAACGCCCGGCTGCGGACGACGTCGGCCGGGGCGTGCTCGGCCGCGCCGGTGGCCGGTCCGGGGTCGGGTGCCGACCACGGGCCGCGCAGCCCGAACAGGTGCGCCGGGATCGTGACCACCGCCAGCACCGCGCCGAGCACCAGGTAGGAGTCGCGCCAGCCCAGCGGCCCCAGCAGGGCCGCGGTCAGCGGCGCGAAGACCGTGCTGGCCAGCCCGCCCAGCAGGGTCACCGCCGTCAGCGCGGTCACCCGGCGCGGGCCCCACCACCGGGTCACGGCGGCGAACGCGGGCGCGTAGAGGGTTCCGGCCATGGCGACGCCCGCCAGCACCCAGCCGGCGACGAAGAACGGGAACGACGGCGCGGTCGCGATCAGGAGGACGGCGGGCACGGTCAGGACCGACCCGGTCGTCATCACCAGCCGCGGCCCGAGCCTGTCGAGCCAGTGCCCGGCGGGGATCCCGACCAGCGCCGAGACGACCAGCCCGGCCGAGAAGGCCCCCGTCAACGCCGAGACCGACCACCCGGTGTCCCGCGCGATCGTCGGCGCGAGCACCGGGAACGCGTAGTAGAGCACCCCCCAGCTGACGACCTCGGTCACGCACAGCACCACCAGCACGCGGCGCAGCCCGAACTCGGTCAACGCGGGCACGGGCTGTCCCGCTGTCCGGCCGTGGGACGTCATCCCGGCCACGAACACCGCAGCGATCGGGGCCGAGGATCGTTGCGATGCCTATCGACGTCCATCCGGTCATAGTGCGCCATCCGTGGACGGCCGGGCCGGGTCAGCCGGGCTCGTCCGCGGACAGCGCCCACGCCAACAGCGCGAAGGCACCGGTCGAGGAGAGGACGCGGGCGTTGTTCCACCGGGCCCACCGCTGCTCGTCGAACCGCTCCCGGACGGCGGCGAGGTCGATCCGGTCCGGGTCGCCCGCCGCGGTGATGGCGTTGTTGAGCGGCACGTTGACGCGCATGGAGATCGCGACGGCGACCACGTAGAGGGCGAGGGCGGCAGCGACGTGGGCCCGGCGCTTCTCGGCCCGGTTGGCGACGGCAGCGGCCGTGATCGCGACCAGCGGCCCGAAGAAGGTGACGCCGAGGAACCGCGGATTGAGGATCGCCCGGTCGATGCTCTGGAACGCGGCGACGAACGTGCGGTCGTCGGTCTTCTTCAACCCCGGCATGATGGCGTGGGCGAACACGTCGAACGCGCCTGCCGACAGCCCCGTCGTGAGGGTGGCGCCGACCAGGGTCGCGCTACGCCAACGCCTGCTGCTCGATGTCATGGCTACAGCTCCATCCTGTTGATGCGCTTCATTGGGCGTCGGCGCGGCCGTGCAACACCAGCGACCAGGCCAGCAGCGCGAACGACACCACCGAGAGGCCGACGCGCAGCAGGTTCCATGCCTCCCAGCGGGCAGCGTCGAAGGCGGCGCGGACGGCGGCCGGATCGGCTATCTCGGCCGGCGGACCGGCCGCTTTGAGGGCGTCGTTCAACGGGACGTTCACGGCCATGGTCACCACCATGAGCGCCACGTGCAGCGCCACGGCAGCGGCGATCCAGGGCAGCTCGGGACGGCCGAGACTGAGCACGGCGGCCAGTCCGCCGAGCAGCAGGGAGCCGACGAAGCTGAAGCCGAGGAACCACGGGTTGAGGATCGCGCGGTCCATGGCCTGGAAGGCGGCGATGAACGTCCGGTCGTCGGTGACCGCCAGTCCGGGCATGACCGTGTGGGCGTAGAGGGTGTAGGCGCCGGCGCCCAGCCCGACCGACAGCGTGGCGGCGAGCAGGACGAGGGTGCGCACGATGGTCATCACGACGTCCCGGTCATGCGGGTGCGGTTCCCGGTAGTGGTCACTGCGTCAGTCAAGCCGTCGCCGCGATCGGGCAACATCGTTCAGGCACTCGCCCGCATACGCTCGCGTCCACCGAGCACGCCGGGTCCCGCGCCGTCAGTGCGGGCGGTCGAGGAACACCTCGGTGTCGGCCGCGCTCAGCTGCTCGCCCAGCGTCGCCGCCAGTGCCCGGCGCTTGCGGGCCTGCAGCAGCGGGGCCAGCGGGAAGCGCCGGGCGCGGTCCCACGGGACGCCGCCCGGATCCGCCCCGGACCAGACGGCGACGAGGTACTCGAGCAGACGGGCCCCGTAGGCACGGCAGGTGACCGCGACCGCGGTGCCGACCGCGGCGTGGTCGGGGTGCCGGTCGGCGCGCCACGGCGCGATCACGACGGCCCGCACGGGATCGGCGACGTAGCCGACGATCTCGCTGACCGCTGCCACGACGTCCGCCTCCGCCCCCGCGACCCCGCCGCTGGGCAGCGCGAGCGCGGCCCGGCGCGCCTGGTGGACCCCCAGTCGCTGGAGGGCCAGGCTCTGCCGGGCGCGCCGCACGCCCAGCTCGTGGGCCGGCGCCGCCGCGGCCGGGCGCCCGTCGCCCTCGGTCACGGCCAGCACCGTCACGCGCGCCCCGCGCTCGGCGAGAGCGGCACCAGCCCACCTGCCGCGCAGAAGCCCTCGTCGAGGTGCGCGGCCACCAGCAGCACGTGCTCGCACTGCGGCAGCTGCAGCGTCCGCAGCCGCCGGCGGTCGCCGAGCCACTCCCGGCCGACCCGGTCCGGGCCCGTCATGGCGGCCGCCACGTCGCAGAGCTCGTGCACGGTCATCGTGTGCTCCCTCCGCCCGGGTCCTCCAGGTACCCGTTCGCGCACGAGTGATGCACGGGAGGTCGAGCACGGGCCGCGCCGAGGCGCGCCTACGACCGACCCGGGGTCAGCGCGACGGGGACGGTGCAGCGCAGGACGACCGTCGAGCGGGGCGCGAGCCGCAACCGAGTGCCGGGCATGGGGTGCCGACGCCGGCTCGCGGCCAGCAGCGGATCGGTCGTGTCGATCTCGACGGTCCAGGCCAGGCCGTGGGTCGCGTCCGGGAGGGTGAACGTCTGCTGCTGGTGCCCGGTGTTGAACAGCAGCAGGAACGAGTCGTCGACGACGCGGTTCCCGAGCTGGTCGCGGTCGGGGATGCCCTGCCCGTTGAGGTAGATCATCACGGCGGGTGGGCGGTCGCTGTGCCAGTCGTCGTCCGTCATCTGCCGGCCGTCGGGGCGCAGCCAGGCGATGTCGTCGACGTCGGAACCGTGGATCGTCCGCCCCTGGAAGAACCGCTGCCGACGGAAGATCGGGTGCTCGGTGCGCAGCTCGATCAGCCGGGCGACGAAACCGGTGTGCACCTCCTGCTCCCTGGCGCGCGCCCAGTCGATCCACGACAGCTCGTTGTCCTGGCAGTAGACGTTGTTGTTGCCCTGCTGGGTGCGGCCCAGCTCGTCGCCGTGGGCGAGCATCGGCACGCCCTGGGACAGCAGCAGGGTGGTGAGGAAGTTGCGCTTCTGCCGCTCGCGCAGGACGTGCACGTCGGAGTCGTCCGTCTGGCCCTCGACGCCGTGGTTCCAGGACCGGTTGTGGCTCTCGCCGTCCCTGTTGTCCTCGCCGTTGGCCTCGTTGTGCTTGTCGTTGTAGGAGACCAGGTCCTCCAGCGTGAACCCGTCGTGCGCGGTGACGAAGTTGATCGACGCGATGGGCCGGCGGTTGTCGGCCTCGTACAGGTCCGACGATCCGGTGAAGCGCGCCGCGAATTCGGGCAGGCTCCCCGGCTCGCCCCGCCAGAAGTCGCGCACGGTGTCGCGGTACTTGCCGTTCCACTCCGTCCACAACGGCGGGAAGCCACCGACCTGGTAGCCGCCCTCGCCGACGTCCCACGGCTCGGCGATCAGCTTCACCCGGCTCACGACCGGGTCCTGGTTGACCAGGTCGAAGAAGGCGGACAGTCGGTCCACCTCGTGGAACTCGCGGGCGAGGCTCGACGCCAGGTCGAACCGGAAGCCGTCGACGTGCATCTCGGTCACCCAGTACCGCAGCGAGTCCATGATCAGCCGCAGCGACTCGTGGTGGCGGACGTTCAGGCTGTTGCCGGTGCCGGTCGTGTCGTAGTAATAGCGCTCGTCGCCGTCGACGAGCCGGTAGTAGGCCTGGTTGTCGATGCCGCGGAACGACAGCGTCGGCCCGAGGTGGTTGCCCTCCGCGGTGTGGTTGTAGACGACGTCGAGGATCACCTCGATGCCCGCGCGGTGCAGCGTGCGCACCATCGTCTTGAACTCCAGCACCTGCTCACCGAGCGTGCCGAAGCTCGCGTAGTCGTTGTGCGGGGCGAAGAAGCCGATCGTGTTGTAGCCCCAGTAGTTCGACAACCCCTTCTCGACGAGGGTCGAGTCGTGCACGAACTGGTGCACCGGCATGAGCTCCACGGCGGTGACCCCGAGAGCGCGGAAGTGCTTGATCATCGCCGGATGGGCCAGCCCGGCGTAGGTGCCGCGGACGTCGTCGGGGATGTCGGGGTGGCGCATCGTCATGCCCTTGACGTGCGCCTCGTAGATCACCGACTCGTTGTAGGGCACACGGAGCGGGCGATCGTCGTCCCAGTCGAAGAACGGGTTGATCACCACCGATGTCGCCGCGAACGGCGCGGAGTCGGCGTCGTTGACCGAGTCCGGATCACCGAACCGGTAGGCGAACAACGCCTCGTCCCACTCGTTCCGCCCGTGGATCGCCTTCGCGTAGGGATCCAGGAGCAGCTTCGCCGGGTTGCACCGCAGCCCGGCGGCCGGGTCGTACGGGCCGTGCACGCGGTAGCCGTAGCGCAGCCCCGGGCCCACCCGCGGCAGGTACCCGTGCCAGACGAACCCGTTGCGCTCGGGAAGATCGACCCGACGCTCGACGTCGCCGTCGAACAGGCACAGCTCGATGCGCTCCGCCGCCTCGGAGAAGATCGCGAAGTTCGTGCCACCACCATCGAACGTCGCTCCCAGCGGATATGGCGAACCCGGCCAGATGAACACGCACACTCCCTGATCGCCTCGGCCGCTGATGCGCGGACCCTGCTACCTACCCCCAGCGAGACCTGGTCGAACCGTGGTGGAGAACACGCAGCGCGCTTCGGCTCACCCCGGGACCGGCCGCAGCCGATCGCGCGCGGACAGCGCGATCGTCTTGTAGCCGTGCTCGTCGTGGTCGACCGCGGAGCCGCTGCCGGCTCGGCTCCGGCCGGGTCGTCGCGGCCGTCGCAGTTGCTGCACGGCTCGGCGCGCTCCTCCCCGAAGTAGCCGAGCAGGACCATCCGCCGGCATCCGGTCGCGGCCTTGCGGGTCGCCGTCCCAGCCGAACCGGTCCCGGGCGGTGCGACGGATTCGTCGGGTGTCGGACACGCGGGGTCGAGTGCCCGGGGTTGCCGCGCTCGATCCTGCGGCGGCGCGAGGGTTGCTGCGGCGACGGCGTGGTAGCCCCCTCGCCATGGCCTCCACCCCCGCCGGCGTCCAGGCCGAGCGACCCACCCAGATCCCTGCCCGCGGCTGGTGGCAGGTGACCAGGCGCGCCTTCCGGGAGAGCAGCAGCGACCACGTCCCGATGCTCGCGGGCGGGGTCGCGTTCTTCGCCTTCCTCGCGATCTTCCCCGCCCTGATCGCGGCGATCACGGTCTACGGGCTCGTCGCCGAACCCGAGCAGGTGGCCCAGCAGGTGCGCGACCTCACCGCCGGCCTCCCGCAGGAGACCCGGCCGCTCATCGCCGACCAGCTCACCGCCATCACGGCCGGCAGCGGCGGGGCGCTCGGGATCGGGCTCCTCGTCTCGGTGGTCGCCGCACTGTGGTCCGCGTCCAGCGGCGTGGCCAACCTCATGCAGGCGATCAACATCGCCTACGACGAGGACGAGACCCGCGGGTTCGTGAAGCTGCGGGGCACCGCCCTCGCCCTCACGATCGGCGCCATCGTCTTCGTTCTGCTCACCCTCGCACTCGTCGCTGTCGTCCCACCCGCCCTCGACGCGCTCCAGCTCGGCCCGGTCGCGACGGTGCTGGCGCAGGTGGTGCGCTGGCTCCTGCTGGTGCTGCTCGTCGTCGTCGCGCTGGCGGTGGTGTACCGGGTGGCGCCGGACCGCTCCTCGCCGCAGTTCCGCTGGGTCAGCGTCGGCGCCGTGGTCGCGACCGTCCTGTGGATCATCGGCAGCGTCGCGTTCAGCCTCTACATCGACAACTTCGGCAGTTACAACAAGACCTACGGCGCGCTCGCCGGCGTCGTCGTCCTGCTGCTGTGGCTCTACCTGACCAGCTACATCGTGCTGCTCGGAGCGGAGATCAACGCTGAGTCGGAGCGGCAGACCCGCCACGACACCACGCACGGCCCGGATCGCCCTCTCGGTGCCCGCGAGGCGGCCGCCGCCGACGAGGTGGCGTCCTCCTGATCGCGTCCGTTTCGTTTCTCTCGAGGGTGCTTTCTGTGCGGCGTGCGTGGTGCTGCCGCGCTGCTTCCGCTCCTCGGCCCTGACGGGCCTGCGGTGCGGGTCAGCTTGCCACTGAATACCCGGGTCACCCTGATTTGATGGTCGCCCCTCGTGGTCCCGTGTTCTTCGAACTGTTCCCGTTTTGCCTGGTCACGGGCATCGCCTTGCGATAGGTCGGGTAGCCCGGGGGAATCTCACCCCCGGGCTCCCACAGAACGGAACGTGACAGTCTCCCGTCATTCCGCTCTTCTCATCTGAACCCGCGGAAAGTGCGGACCCACGCCCAGTGCGCAAACAGGGTGGGTTCACGCGCTAGAACCGCTCGCCACCACTGCTTGCATCGACGATAGGACCGCCGTCGCTTGTACTTGTTCCGAGCCCAACGCATCAGATAGGAGTTGATGCGCTCCAAGGGGGGATGCAGCACGCTACGCGTGAACTTTCCGTAGTAGTGCATCCAACCCGCGACGATCGGATTGAGCTTCGCCGCGAGTCCGGCCAGATCATCATTCACCCATCGATGGATCCGCAAACTGCGGATCCTGCGACCCATCTCCTTGAGCGCCTCCGAACTGGCCGCGGGAAGGAACGCCGTGAACACCACACGATCCTTCTTGTTACGGGCAGCTCTCGGGCGGAACGTGTAGCCCAAGAACGTGAACGACGTGACCGAGAAGTCACCCCGCCGGTTACTGTCTTTGCAGTACACGATCTTGGTCTTATCGGGATGCAGCCGCAGCCCGACCTGTTCCATTCTCGTAGAGAGCGCGGCGAGGACCTTACGGGCCTGCGCCTCGGTCGTGCAATGCACCACCGCGTCGTCGGCATAGCGTTCGAACTCCACCAACGGGAACTCGCGCGCCAGCCACACATCGAACGCGTAGTGCATGAACAGGTTGGCCAACACCGGCGAGACCGCCGACCCCTGCGGGGTTCCACGGTCTCGTTCCACCAGCATTCCGTCGGACAGCTGCAGCGGCGCGACGAGCCACCGCTTCACGTACAGCACCACCCACCGACAGTCGGTGTTCGCCTCCACAGCCTTGACCATCAGGTCGTGATCGACGGAGTCGAAGAACTTCTGGATGTCCAGATCGATCACCCAGTTGAACCGTCGACACCGCTCACGACAGCGGGCCAGGGCGTGGTGCGCCGACCGCCGGGGCCGGTAGCCGTAGGAGTCCTCGTGGAAGATCGCCTCGGTGCGTGCCTCCAGTTGCAGAGCCACCACCGTTTGCGCGATCCGATCCGCGACCGTGGGTACCCCAAGAACCCGGACCCCACCACTCGCTTTCGGGATCTCCACCGCCCGCACCGGAGGCGGAAAGTACGTCCCGGCCGACATCCGATTCCAGATCCTGTACAGATTGTTTCTCAGATCGTCCTCGAACTCGGCCACGGACTGACCGTCCACCCCCGCGGAACCCATGTTGGCCTTGACTCTCCGATACGCCTCCCAGACCAACCGCTTCGAAATATCGAACGACTTCACCCGCGCATCCGATGTGCCCACTCGTCTCCTCCCACAAGGCTCAACGCCTCACGGTTGCTCTCGCGTACACACCCCAGAGATGAGCCGGCCCCTTCGCTCCACTTCCATTACAGAAGCTTCATTACTACTACGAGCCGGTCCGCCAGCAGACGCCGCATCGGTACTCGACACCTCCGGGTTCTTCCCGTCGGCGCACTCCCTCTCCGGCCACCACAAATCCCAGTGGCCGCGTATCAGCGCCTGCCTTCCCACGTTCCGTGCAGACCCAGCAGATCAGACTCACGCCACCTCAACGCCGGACACCGCAGGGCCAATAAACGGGCCCCCGCCCTGCTCATCCCAGGAACTCGATTACTCCCCGGTTCTGATGCCACCTGATATAAGTAACGACGCTTCATCAGTGGTTCGCTCACGCTCGTCTTCCTGATCCCCACCTGACGCCTTCATCGACGCCTTTTCCTCGTCGCTCACCACGACGGTCTTCAGCCAACGCAGCACGAGGTGGTTTGACGCCATCCCCCGCAGGACGACACCGAAGGGCCACAACCTTCATCATCTGCACAGCACCGCATCAGAAAATGCCCCTACAGCACCTCCTTCTGCGCTCGTGGCGCACAATCGAACACATGGTCGAGACCGACGAGTGGGTGGGCGTACCCGACGCGCTCATGCTCGACGGGTCCCCATCACCCGCCGCCATCGCGCCATCCGGGTGGCTGGCGGTCGAGCTCGACCAGTACTTCTCCGAGCCGGATTCCCTCGCCGATCCCGCTCTCGTCGACGCCATCGTCGGGTACGAACGTCTCGCCGCGTGGGCGCAGGCTCGCCAGGCCCGGTTGATCGCCGCGCTGGCCGCGCGGCGGGCCGAGCCGGGGTCGGTGACCGACTGGGCGGCTGATGAGGTCGCCACCGCGCTTGCACCAGTCCACCGGCACCGCCGCGTTCCGCACCCGACAGGCCACCGCCCTGATCGAGCGGCTGCCGGGCACGCTCGCGGCGTGGGAGGCCGGGCTACTTGATCAGCGCCGGGTCACGACCATCACCCAAGGCACCGTCAACCTGACCGCCGAGCACGCCGCTCTGGTCGAAGCCCGGGTGCTCCCGAAAGCACCGTCGCAGACCGCGGCGCAGCTGCAGGCCGCGATCAAGAAGGCGATCATCTCCGTCGACCCCGACGGCGCCGAAGAACGCCACGAGGCAGCCCGGAAAGGCCGGCGAGTCGCGGTCAACCCCGAAGACGACGGAATGGCCTCGCTGTGGGCACTGCTGCCCGCGCCGGACGCGATCGCCTGCTTCGAATGGTTGACCCGACTCGCGCGGGGCTGCGGTGCTGATGACCCGCGCACCATGGACGAGCGCCGCGCCGACCTCGCCGCCGACCTGCTCAGCGGCCGGCTGCGCAACCCCGACCTCAACCTGCCGACACCGGTGAACCCGGGCAAGCCGCTGGTGCAGCTGTCGATGCCGATGACCGCGCTGTTCGGGCTCACCGACGACCCGAGCGAGCTGCTCGGCTACGGCCCGATCACCGCCGGGATGGCGCGCGAGCTCGCCGCCACCGCGACCTGGCGGCGGCTGTTGTTCGACCCCGAATCCGGGGCACTGCTCGACCACGGCCGCACCACCTACACCCCGCCGGTCGCGTTGGCCGATTTCGTCAAGGCCCGCGATGTGTACTGCCGGTTCCCCAACTGCCGCCGCAAGGTGGTCAACGGCGAACTCGACCACCTCGTGGCCTACGCCGAGGGCGGCGCGACCAGCGACCATCAACCTGGCCGGGTTCTGCGTCCGCCACGCCGAGTAGCCGGGGGGAATCTCACCCCCCGGCCCTCACAGATCCGTACGTGACAGTCTCCCGTCATACGGCTCTTGTTGTCCTGGTCATCAGGCTCTGGGGACTGTGGCGACCCATTTCCAGTGTGCGTAGTACCGTGGCCGGTCTTTAACGGCTTTGGTCCACGCTTCTCGGGCCTTCTTTAGGCCTCGTAGCCGTTCATACTTGTTGCGGACGCGGCGCATCAGGTAGGTGTTGATGCGCGCCAGAAGGGGATACATCGCTGACGCATAGAAAGCGCCGTAGTAATTGATCCAACCCCGCACGATCGGGTTGATCCGCCGTGCGACGTCCGCTTCGGTCAGCTCGGTTCGCCGGTGCAGCCGCCAGGACCGCACCTGCGCACCGATCTTGTTCATGGCGTCCTTGCTGATCGCTGGGTTGAAACCGAGAAACACCCCTGTTTCGGTGCGCACCCGTCGCGCCCGGAAGGTGAAGCCGAGGAAGGTGAACGCGGTGTGCTCGTGGGCACCGCCTCGTCTGCCGTCCTTGCAGTACACGATCCTGGTCTTCTCTGGGTGCAGTTCCAACCTCATCTCACGCATCCGTTCCGCGAGGGCCGCCAGCACCTCCTGCGCTTGGGCCTCACTGACGCAGTGGATCACCGCGTCGTCCACGTAGCGTTCGAACTCGACAGCCGGAAACTCCCGGACCATCCAAGAATCGAACGCGTAGTGTAGGAACAGATTGGCAAGCACGGGAGAGATCGCTGACCCTTGCGGGGTTCCGCGTTCCCGCCGTTGCAAGGAACCGTCGGGGGCCGCGAGCGGCGCTTGTAGCCACCGCTTCACGTACAGCACCACCCACGGCTGGTCGGTGTTCGCCTCGACCGCCTTTACCACCAGGTCCCACGGCACGCTGTCGAAGAACTTGGCGATATCAAGATCGATCACCCAGTCCGTCTTCCAGCACCGCCGTCGACACGCGGCCACGGCATCGAGCGCGGAACGCTGCGGGCGGTACCCGTAGGAGTCCGGATGGAAGATCGGTTCGACCCTCGCCTCCAACACCCCGGCCACCACCGTCTGCGCGACACGATCGGCCACGGTGGGCACGCCCAAGATCCTCGTACCTCTCCCGTGAGCCTTAGCGATTTCCACCGCACGCACCGGCGGCGGGAAATAGCTACCCGAAGACATTCGATTCCAGATCTTGTACAAATTACCCTTCAGATCCTTCTCGAACTCTTCGATTGCCACCCCGTCGACACCCGGCGCGCCCTTATTCGCCCTGACTTTCCTCCACGCCTCCCAGACGGCCAGCTTCGAAATATCGAACGGCTTGCCTGGTGCTTTCAACTCGTCCACGCGACTCCTCCCGGAAACCCGGTTGATCGAACGAACACAGTCACGGACAACCCGACCCCTTCGCTCCCACTCCATTACAGGGTGTTCATCGCTACTACGAGCCGGTCCGTCAGCGCATCCCGCATCGGTACTCAATCCCTAACGGTTTAGGACCGCTTGAGACACTCCCTTGACGCCCTCTCCGAATCCGGAGCGGGTATATCGGGATACGCCTTCTCCTGTTCCGCACGGAAGCAGCAGATCAGGCTCGCGTCGTCTGCATGCCGGACGCCACCTGGCCAATAAACGGGCACCCGCCAGGCTCATCCCGGAAGAGCGGTGAACCTCCGGTTTTGACGTCATCTCCGTTTGTTACGACACGTCAGCAACGATTCGCTTGCGCTCGCCTTCCTGATCCCTACCTGACATCTCCTGGATGCCTTTTCCTCAACGCTCACCACGACGGTCTTCAGCCAACGCAGCTTGAGGCGGTTTGAAGCCTCCCCCCGCAGGGCGACTCCGAAGGGCCAACCTTCATCTCCCATGCAGCACCGAGTCCAAAAGTGATTCCTACATCTCACTTCCCTCCTCGCTCAGGACACAACACCACCTCAAACACGCCGGCGGTGGCTGGCAGGTCCGGGCCCTTCCCGATGGCGGCCTGGAGTGGATCACCCCGACCGGGCATCGGCACGTCACCCGGCCCTACGACTACCGCGGCGACCCCGACCCACCCTGAGGGCTCGGCCGAGCACGGCATTTCCCCTCCAATGAGCCGTCGACCGATGGATTCCGGCGCATCCCCGGATCTCCATCTACAACGACGCAACCAGAGGAGCGAGTCATGCTGGGTTCTACTCGGATCGAAGGATCGGTGGCGCTGGTGACCGGCGCCAACAGGGGCATCGGCCGCGCGCTCGCCGAAGCGCTGCTGGAGCGCGGTGCGGAGAAGGTGTACGCCGCGGCGCGCGACCCGAAGACGCTCGTGGCGTTGCAGGAGCGCTACGGCTCCCGCGTGGTCGTGGTGCGGCTGGACGTCACCGACGCCGACCAGGTCGCCGAGGCCGCACACGCGGCCACGGACGTGGATCTGCTGTTCAACAACGCGGGCGCGTTCGAGCCGACGGAGCTGTCCGACGAGGGGATCGTCGACGTGGCTCGGCGGGAGATGGAGGTCAACTACTTCGGGACCTTGCGGATGCTGCGGGGCTTCGGGGACACGCTGGTGCGCCGCGGCGGCGCTATCGTCAACGTCGTTTCGGCAGCCGGCCTGAGCAACGTGCCGCTGCAACCCACGTACAGCGCGTCGAAGGCCGCGCTGCACTCGCTGACCCAGGCCTCGCGCGCGCTGTTGGCGGGTCGGGGCGTCACCGTGCACGGCGTCTACCCGGGGCCTGTCGACACCGACATGACCAAGGACCTCCCGCCTCAGTTCGAGAAGACCGCGCCCGACGCGGTCGCGAACGAGGTCCTCGACGGCGTCGAGGCGGGTGCGGAGGACATCTTCCCGGACCCGTTCGCCGTGGCCTTCGGTGAGCAGTTCCACGCCTCGCCCAAGACCGCGGAGCGGCAGCTGGCGGCGATCGTCGCGATCCCGGCGTAGGGCCGTTCGTGAACCGGCTCGTGCACCTGGAGCTGCACACCCATGATCTCGGCAGCGCGAGCGCGTTCTACGACGAGCTGCTGCGGTGGCGCACGGAGCGGATCGACGTTCCCCGGGGTTCGTACCACGCGCTCGCGATCGGCGGTCCGCTCGACGGCGGGGTCGTCGAGTGCGGGACGGCGCACCCGACGTGGCTTCCGTACGTGGAGGTCGAGGAGATCGAGGCGATCACCGAGCGGGCCCGTCGGCTCGGTGCGTCGGTGCTGCTCCAGCCACGGGAGGGACCGGCGGGATGGAGCAGTGTGCTGCGGTCGAGCGTGGGTGGCGAGATCGCGCTCTGGCAGCCGAAGCAGGCTCTCGTGAAGGGAATGGGATGACCGAGTCGGAGCTGCTCGACGCCGCTGTCGCGGGGAACGAGAGCGCCTACGCGGAGCTCGTCGAGCCGTACCGCCGTCAGCTGCACGCGCACTGCTACCGGATGCTCGGTTCGGTCCACGATGCCGAGGACGCGGTGCAGGAGACGCTGTTGCGGGCGTGGCGGAGCCTGTCGTCGTTCCAAGGCCGGAGCTCCTTGCGTTCGTGGCTGTACACGATCGCGACCAACGTCTGCCTGAGGGCGATCGAGCGTCGACCGGGACGTGTACTGCCGATCGGCTACGGCCCGCCTGCCGATCCGCACGGGCCGCTCGGTGAGCCGCTCGTCGAATCGACCTGGATCGAGCCGTATCCCGACGAGCGGCTCGGTCTCGACGACGGGCCGATAGGTCCGGAAGCCCGGTACGAGCAGCGCGAGAGCATCGAGCTGGCGTTCATCGCAGCGCTCCAGCACCTACCGGCCCGCCAACGGGCGGTGCTGATCTTGCGCGACGTGCTCGGCTTCTCCGGCGCGGAGGTCGCCGCGGCGCTCGAGACGACCCCGGCGTCGGTGTACAGCACGCTGCAGCGTGCCCACCAGAGCGTCGAGCAGCGCATCCCCGAACTCAGTCAGCAGGCGACCCTGCGATCGCTGGGTGACGAGGGGCTGCGAGCGATCGTGGACCGCTACGTCCGCGCGTGGGAGCGCAACGACGTCGAGGCGATCGCGGCGATGCTGACCGAGAGCGCGACGATCGCGATGCCGCCGACCGCAACGTGGTACCGCGGCCGGTGCGCGGTGACAGCCGGCCTCGGGGAACTGGCGCTCAGCGGCCGGATGACGTGGCGTGTGACCCCCACCCGCGCCAACGGTCAGCTCGCGGTCATGAGTCACAGCCGGGACACGGGCGGCACCTTCGTTCCGAACCACCTGGCCGTGCTCACGCTCCGCGGCTCGCTGATCGACGAGATCAACTTCTTCCTCACCCCGAGCCATTAGTGCTGGAGCACTAGAATCAGTTCGCCTTGTCGACGACGTTGATCAGATCCCGTCCGGTGGTGAAGCGGCGGGCGTTCTCGAGCAGCACGGCGAAGCGGCGTTCGTCGGCGTGCGGGCCGACGCCCGCGACGTGCGGGGTGATCAGGACGTCGGGCCGGCCCCACAGCGGGTGGTCGGCGGGCAGGGGTTCGGGGTCGAACACGTCGAGCGCGGCGCCGGCCAGGCGCCCCTGCTCCAGCGCGTCGGCGAGCGCGTCGAGGTGGACGGTCGGGCCGCGCCCGACGTTGACCAGCACCGCGGTCCGGGCGCAGCGGGCCAGCCGGGCGGCGTCGAAGAGGCCCTCGGTGTGCGGGGTGTGCGGAACGGTGACGACGACCAGGTCGGCGCCGGCTAGCTGGTCGTCGAGCGACCCGGCGGGGTGGAGCTCGGCGAACCCCGGTGGCGGGTCGGCCCGGCGGACGTCGACGCCGATCACGCGGGTGCCGAACGCCGCGAGCAGCCGCCCCACCTCGGCCCCGACCGCGCCGACGCCGACCACGAGCGCGGTGGCCTCGGCCAGCACGAGCACCGCGCCTGGCGCCCAGTCCGGCGCCCAGCGGGCGCGCTCCTGGTCGCGGACGTAGCGCGGCAGCCCGCGGGCGACGGCGAGCACCAGCGCCAGCGTGTGCGCCGCGACGTGGTCGGTGTACGTGTCGCGCATGTTCGTGACCTGCACGGGATGCTCGACGAGCGCAGAGTGGTAGAAGCCGCGGCCGGGGCCTGCTTGGGGGGCCTGCAACCAGCGCAGCTTTCCGGCGTGGCGAAGCAGCTCGGCCGGGAGGGCACCGTAGGCGGCGTCGGCGGTCCGCAGCGCCTCCGCAGCCAGCTCCGGTGTGTCCGGTCGCAGCACGCGCAGCCCGGGGACCTCGGCGGCCAGCCGTTGCGGCCACGCGGCCGTGACGTCGCTGTGCGGTGGCAGCAGCACGAGGGTGGTCACGCCAGCTGCTCCAACCCGGCCTCCGTGACCTCGTGCTCCAGTGGTTCGCCCGCGCAGTACCGGGCGAGCTCCTCGGCCATCAGCCGGCCCTGCCGGCGCCGCTCGGCACCGAGGCTCCCCGCCAGGTGGGGGGTGACCACGACGTTCGGCAACGTGAAGAGCGGGGATCCCGGCACCGGCGGCTCAGGATCGGTCACGTCGAGCACGGCGAACAGGTCCGGCCGCGCCCGCAGCACGGCGACCAGCGCATCCTCGTCGATCAGGCCGCCGCGGGCCGTGTTGACCAGGGTGGCGTCCGGCCTCATCGACTCCAGCAGCCGGGCGCCCACCAGGTGCCGGGTCGAGTCCAGCAGCGGGGTGTGCAGGCTCACGACGTCGGAGGTGACGAACAGCTCGTCGAGACCGGCGAGCCGGACCCCCGGCTCCGGGTCGGCGTACGGGTCGTGGGCCAGCAGCTCGACGTCGTGCCGGCCCAGCAGCGCCGCCGTGGCCCGGCCGGTGGCGCCCAGGCCCACCAACCCGACCACGGAGCCGTGCGCGCCGGGCTCCCGGCCGCGCCGCGCCCACGTCTGCTCGGACCGTGCAGCGAGCACGTAGCGCCAGCCGTGCTTGAGCGCGTAGAGGATCTGGGCCAGCGCGAACTCGGCGACCGGCACCGCGTTCGCCGCCGCGGCGGAGGTGATCCGCACGCCGCGCGCGAAGGACTCGGGGGTGACGACCGGCCGCACCGAGCCGGCCCCGTACAGCACGAGCGCGAGCTTCGGCGCCTTGTCGAGCAGGTCGGCGGACAGGCGCGGGCCGCCCCACGACGTCACCAGCACCTCGACGTCCGCGAGGAGCTCGGGCCGCTCGGCGAGACCGGCCGCATCCAGCGGCGGCGCGGAGATCCGCAGGTGCTGCTCCAGCGCGGCCCGTTCGGCGGGCCCGTACACGTCGTCGAAGCGAGCGAGGTCCATGACGTAGATCCCGTTGCGCATCTATCCCCCCTCCGAGGTGGCCCGGCGGATCGCCGCCAGGCGGGCGGGTGAGGCGAGGCCCGCGTGGTAGTAGCGCAGCCGGCTCGCCCCGGCCGCGGCGAGCCGCGCAGCCAGCTCCGGGACGCGGTCGGGCCGGTCCTCCAGGACGCTCAGGTTCGCCACGAGCGGGACGTCCGTGCGCGCGGCAGCGGCCTTCACCGCGGCCAGCGCGTCCTCCTCGTCGCCCCAGCACTTGAGGACGAACGCATCGGCGGGGGCGCTGGCCAGGTCCACCCCCACGTCCGGCCCGGTGACCTGCGGATCGTCGGTCGCCATGAGCTGCACCTCCCGGGTGCCGGCGATGGCGGCGGCCTCCCGGACCAGCCCGCCGATCACCTCGGCGCGGTGGTCGTACAGCGCCTGCGCGCGGTCCGCGCCGAGCGCCTCGACGAGCCCGCTGCCGGCCGGGAAGCCACCGCGCAACTCGCCGTCGACGAGTGCGCGGATGTCGGCGGCCAAGGGGTCGACGTCGACGCCCCGGCCGGCCAGCGCCGCGGAGCAGGCCTCGCACAGGCAGACGGAGAGGAGGTCGCGGACGCACGCCGACAGGTCGGCACCTGCGGTCTTCTCGTGGTGGCTGCCGTGCTCGAACCCGAGCCAGCCGCACGCCTCGAGCACGAGCGACGGCACGTCGTACTGCGCGCAGACCTCGGCGACGAGTGTCAGTGCGTAGTCACGGACGGCGGGCTGGGCGGGGCAGAGCGCGTAGGTGTGCCGATCGCCGAACGCCGTGCGCACGGTCAGCCCGGGCGCCTGCCCGCCCACTGCCGACGAGTGGGTCAGCACGAGCCACGCCTCCACCCGCAGACCCGCGGCCGTGAGCGCGGCCGCCGCTGTGCCGAACCGGTCGTCGTCCGGCACCCCCCACGCCGGCGCGAGCGGTCGCAGCAGCCCGGACCACCGCTCGGGGCGCAGCCGGAAGTAGGCGGCGGCGTGCCGGGCGTGCACCACGCGGTGGTGCGGGTGCCACGCGGTGGTGGCCCGCACGGAGTGGTAGGCCGCCTGCAGCGTCACCGTGTCGATGCCCAAGCCGGCCAGCCGCTCGGCGGCGGCCGGATCGCCGACGACGTCCCAGGTGTAGGCGAACACGCCGTGGCTCATCCCTTCGCCGCCCCGGCGAGCCCCCGCACGAAGTAGCTCTGGAACAGCAGGAAGACGATCAGCATCGGCGCGAACGAGATGGTCATCGCCGCTGCGAAGCCGGTCCAGTCGGTCGCGTGCTCGCCCTTGAAGGAGAGCATCCCGA
Source organism: uncultured Actinomycetota bacterium (assembly GCA_963727745.1). GTDB lineage: Bacteria > Actinomycetota > Actinomycetes > Mycobacteriales > Pseudonocardiaceae > Pseudonocardia. The sequence continues at coordinate 179,563 of CAVSHL010000011.1, read as the reverse complement.
CGGCGAGGTTCTGCAGGTCGGGCTGGCCCAGCGTGAAGACGAGCGGGATGTTGAACTCGTTCCAGTTGCTGACGAACTGGAAGATGACGACCACCGCGATCACCGGCTTCGCCAGCGGCAGGACCAGCCAGAACGTGCGGAGGAACCCGGCGCCGTCGAGCTTGGCGGCGTCGAAGAGCTCGCTCGGGACGCCCGCGAAGAACCCGTTGAACATCAGCACGTAGAGCGCACCGGCCGTGCCGGACATCGCGAGGATCACGCCGGCCCGGGTGTTGAGCAGACCGAGCTGATCGACGAGCACGAACTGCGGGATGATGATCGACGCCACCGGGACGAACAGGGTCGCCACGATGAGCCGGTGCAGGAAGACCCGGCCCGGGAACTCGTAGCGGGCCAGCACGTACCCGCACAGCGCGGCCTTGACCAGCTCGACCAGGGTGGACGTCGCCGAGTAGATCACCGTGTTGACGAAGTAGCGATCGAACCCGGCGTCCACCCACGCGCGCTCGAAGTTGTCGAAGCCGAGCAGGTCGGGGACCAGGCTCGCGCCGCCGGTGAACACCCCGGCCTGGGTCTTGAACGCCGCCGCGACCACCCACAGGAACGGGTAGACCCACACCAGCCCGATGACGAGCAGGATGGGGATGGCCACGGCGTTGGCGCTCGCGCGGCGCGACCAGGTCCGGCGGGCCGGCGCCGGAGCGGCCCCGTCGCCGGCGGAGCGGTCGGTGCGGGGGACGGTCGAGACGGCCATCAGACGCCGTACTCCTTCCGCGTCTGCTGGGCCCGGCGCACGAAGTAGCCCTGGCTCATCACCAGCGCGAACGCGATCACCGAGAACAGCAGTGCCGCTGCCGACGCGTACCCGTAGGCGAACGGGACGGCACCGAACGCCTGCTGGTAGATGAAGTACGAGACGACGTAGGTGCTGGTGCCGGGGCCGCCGCCGGTCAACGTCACCACCAGCGCGAACACGTGCATGGCGTTGACGATCGCCAGCAGCAGGATCACGACCGCGACCGGCCGGATCATCGGCAGCGTGATCTTCGTCAGCTTCTGCCACGAGTTGGCGCCGTCGATGTCGGCGGCCTCGTAGACCTCTTCAGGCACGTTCTGCAGCGCCGCCATCCAGTAGATCATGTACTGGCCGAACACCTGCCAGACCGAGACGAGGACCAGCACGATCAACCCGCTCCACCGGCCCGCGAACACGTCCACCGGCTCGTCGATGATCCCGAGATCGCGCAGGATCGCGTTGAGCGCACCGTTGGACGGGTTGAGGAGGTAGGTGAAGACCAGCCCGGCCATCGCGACCGGGAGGATCAGCGGCGCGAAGAACATCGTGCGGAACATCCGCTTGCCCCGCAGCCACTTGCGGGTCAGCACGATCGCCGCGATCAACGACAGCGGGAGCTTGATGGCCGTCGTGAGCACCGCGAAGATCAGCGTGTTGGCCACGGCCAGCCAGAACAGGTCGTCGGTGAGGATCGACCCGTAGTTCTCGCCACCCACGAAGTCGTCGACGGGACCGATGCCCGACCAGTCGAAGAACGAGTAGTAGACCGTCGCCACCAACGGCCAGAGCGTGAAGCCCAGGTAGAGCAGCAGGAACGGGGCCAGGAACAGGACCAGCCACAACCGGTCCCAGCCGCGGGCCCGTTCCCGGGAGGACGAGTCGTCCTCCCGGACCGGCGCCTCCGGTCGCTGGTCACCGCCGTCATCGGCTCGGGTACCTGTCGAGGCCGTAGTCGGAGCGGCCGTCCCAGTCGGGGAACCGGTAGCAGTCCATCGAGACCTTCAACCCGGACGACGCCTCCTTGGCCAGGGTGTCCTCCAGGGTCTTCTGACGGGTCGCGACCACCTCCGCCGCCGCCGGGCCGAGCGGGGATCCGTCGGCGAGCGCCTGGTTCATGACCTCCCACTCGGCGTTGGGCCGGGCCGAGATCGCCTTCACGTAGGCCTCGGACTTGGCGAGCTCAGGGCACTTGAGCAGCGGCTCCGGCACCTGCACGCGGAACCCGGGCTGCTTGGCCACGGTCATGACCTGGCGCAGCGCCGGATCGGTGACGAGCTTCTCGCTGTCGGCGAAGGCGAGGGTGCCGAAGTTGTTCTTGTAGTACTGCTGCACGAAGTAGCCGTCCGGCCGCGTGATCCACTCCAGGAACGTCCACGCCGCGTCGCGGTTCTGCGTCTGCGAGCTGATCCAGTACTTGTTGCCGTCGTTCTGGCGCTTGAGCGCACCGGTCGCGCCGCCGTCGGGGTTCGGGTGGCCGGCCACCGTGAACTTGTCGCTGCCGAACCCCTGCTGGGCCCACACGCTGGGCATCCACGTGCCGTCGAAGTAGATGGCGGCCTGGCCTGCGGCGAACTGCTGGCGGGAGAAGTTCTGGTCGTTGGTGCCGGGGGCCAGGAAGCCCTCGTTGCGCAGCTTCTGCAGGAACGCGAAGGTGGTGAGCTGCTGCGGGTCGTCGAGGTTGAACTCGCCGGTCCGGTAGTCGAAGAACAGGTCGGTCATCGCCCCGGCGGCCAGCGCGTACCAGGGCCGCTGCAGCTGCGGGCCCTTGGTGGGCGCCGCGATGCACTCCGCGTCGGTGGCCGCGACGACCTTGGCGCAGGCCGCCTCCAGCTCCGACCAGGTGCGCGGCGGCTTCGCCGGGTCGAGCCCGGCCGCCGCGAACACCTGGTTGTTCATGAACATGTAGCCGGGGCCCCAGAAGACGGACTCCGAGAAGGGGAAGCCGTAGGTGTCGCCCTCGGAGATGTTGATCCCGTCGACGAACGATCCGGCCGGCCAGCGGGACGCGACGTCGGCCGGCAACGGGCCGCCCTTCGGCAGCAGCGGCTGCACCCACTTCTGGGCCAGCATCCGGCTCATCGCCAGCGGGCCGCCGTCGCTCCAGTAGAAGATGTCGGGCGCCTGGCGGCTCTGGAAGGCCAGCGGCAGGGTGCGGTTGTACTCGTCCTGCGTGATGGAGCGCCACTCGATGCGGACACCGGGGTGCTCCTCGGTGAACTTGGCCCCGACCTGCTCGTGGAACTTCGTCTGCTCGGCGGAGAAGTCCCAGATCTTCAGGGTCACCTCGCCCCCCGTGCCGCCTCCGCCGGACCCGCATGCCGTGATCAGCAGCGAGAGCAGCGCGAGGGCCACGGTTGCGATGACGCCACGCCGTTGTGCGCTCATGGAACCTTCCTCAGGACCGAGAACCGAAGGGACGGGCGGCGGGAAAGCGCTTACCCGATCGGGTGAGGAGAGTAGTCACGTTGTGGCAGCGGACACAAGGGTTGTGAAAGCGCTTTCTTCTGTCCATCCTCGTCGACGGCGGGCAATGCCAGGTTCTGCAAACGATTTCACTAAGAGACGAAGGAGTAGCCGGTGCGTGTACTGGCCTTCACGAAGCCGTTCGGGCCGTTGCCGGCGGCTCAGCTGGGCGACGTGCTGGCCGCGTCCGGGGCCGACGGCACCGACCTCCTCGTCCGGGAGGGCCAGACGGTCGACCCGGCCGATCCGGGCGCGATCGCCGTCGTCGCGGCCGAGCTGCGCGCCAGGGACCTCGGCCTGGACGTCGTCACCACGGACCTCGTCGAGGCGGACGCCACGGCGGACCGGCTGTTCGGCGCGTGCGCCGACGCCGGAGTGCGCCTGGTCCGGCTCGGCTTCTTCCGCTACGACCCCGGCCTCGGCTACCACCGCTGCCGCGATGCTGCCCGCGGCGCGCTCGCCCGGCTCGCCGACCTCGCTGCCCGGCACGGGGTGCAGCCGATGCTCCAGCTCCACCACGCGACGGTCCACCCCTCCGGCGCCCTCGCGCTGGCGCTGCTCCACGATCTCGACGTGACGATCTACGCCGACCCCGGCAACCAGGCCAAGGAGGGCGCCGAGGCCTGGCCGATGCACCTCGACCTGCTCGGCGGGCGGATCGCGTGCGTCGGCGCCAAGAACGCCGTGTGGCAGGAGACGGCGGCCGGCTGGCGCTGCGACTGGGCGCCGTTCACCGGTGGCGGGGTGGTGGCGTGGCCGGAGATCGTGGCCGGGCTGCGGCAGCGCGGCTACGCGGGCCCGCTCTCACTGCACGTCCACTACCCCACCGCGGACCCGGCCGCGGCCGTGCGGCGCGATGTCGCCGGGCTGCGCGACGTGCTGCGATGTCAACCCCGTTCGGCGGCTCGTCGGAGGGCGCGGTTGCGGTTGGCGACGTGGAGGTCCTCGTCGTAGAGCACGCCCTTGATCAGGCAGTGCCAGAGGATTTCCAGCCAGCGGTTGCCCAAGGCACGCAGGGCGTTGTGATGGCTTTTCCCGCTGGCGATTTTGCTGTCGTAGAACTCGCGGGCCCAGCCGCTTGTGGTGAGGCTGCAGAAGGCCCATTGGTGAACCGCGTCGCCGAGGTAGCGGTTGTGCGCGAGGCGGCGGGCGACGACGAAGTCGTTCTTCCCGGATCGGCGGGTGACCGGGGCTCGGCCGGCGTAGCACTGCAGTCCATTGGGGTTGTCGAACTGATCGATGTGCTCGCCGATCTCACCGGCGACCCGAGCGGCGAGGCGGTCACCCAGGCCGGGGAAGCTCAGGTAGATGACCCCGCCTGGGAACGCCTTCCCCGGTTCAGGGTCCTTCACGGTGCGCTCACGCCCAGTGCGTGGACCGCCCAACAGCAGCTCGGCCATCCGGTGTTCCCAGCCGCGGCGGGCCTCGTGCAGGGCCAGGAGTTGGACCGCGGCCAACCGGATCCCGGCAGCCTTGGCGCGCACGAGGTAGTCCCGGGTCGGCAACGACGGCGCGGAGAGCGCCGCGGCGACGCGGTCGGCGAACCGCTCGGGCCAGCCGTGGCGGCCTGCCCGGGCGAACTCGACCAGGTCGCCGCGAGAGGCTCCGGCCAGCTCGGGCTGGGTGGGCCAGCGCTCCAGCAACCGCAACACCGTGGGCGCCCCCAACTCCTTCCCGGCCAGGGTCAGGGCGGCGGGGTAGGTGGTCTGCAGGTCCGCGCGCAGCCGGTTGAGCAGCCGGCGCTGATCGCGAGCGGCGCGTTCGTCGTCGCGGCCGATCGCGCGCAGCTCCCCACCGATCTCCCCGTGCGGGATCAGCGTCTTGAGCGCGGCGTGACGGTCCAGGGCGAGCAAACAGCAGATCCGGGCGTCCTCGGCGTCGTCCTAAAGGTGAGAGAGATAGAGATAGCGAGCCTGCGAGCGGATCATCGGGACAGCGCGAGCCTGCGCCGCGCGCCCGCCGGCGGGTGACGATCACGGACGTGGGCGTGGCGGCCGGGGTGTCGGCCGCCACCGTCTCACGCGTGCTCAACGGCACCGCGAAGGTCGATCCCGCGCTCGCGCAACGCGTCCACGACGTGGTGCGCGAACTCGGCTACCAGCCCAACGCCGCAGCTCAGGGCCTTGCCCGCGGCCAGTGGGGCACCGTTGGCGTGCTGGTGCCCGACCTCGCCAACCCGTACTTCCCCGAGGTGCTCAAGGCCGTGTCGGCCGTCGCCCGCGAGCGCGGACGGCGCGTGATGGTGATGGAGTCCGACGAGAACCCCGCGATCGAGCGCAGGCTCGTCGAGGACCTCATGCGCAGCTGCGACGGGGTGCTGCTGTGCTCTCCCCGGATGCCGCGGGCCGACATCGTCGACCTGATCGGCCGCGACCACCCGATGGTGCTGGTCAACCGGATCGTCCCGGGAGCCGCGGTGCCGTCGATCTCGGTGGACCACGGCGGCGGCATGACGCTGGTCTGCGGCCACCTCGCCCAGCTCGGCCACCGTCGGATCGCCTACCTGAACGGGCCGGAGTCGTCGTGGGCCAACGGCGAGCGCCTTCGGGCGCTCACGGCCGCGGCGGCGTTCGGCCTCGACGTCACGGTCGTCGCGTGCGGCCCCGACGCGGCCAGCGGGTACGAGGCAGCGGCCGCGGTGCCGCTGGCCGACGTGACGGCCATCGCGACCTACAACGACCTCGTCGCGCTCGGCGCGATCGCGCGGCTGCGGGACATGGGCGTGGCGGTGCCGGAGGAGATGACGGTGGTCGGCTTCGACGACATCTCCCTGGAGCGGGTCGCCCACTCGCGCCTGACCACCGTGTCCGTGGCGCGCGAGGAGGTCGGCCGCCGGGCCGCCGAGATGCTCGAGCAGCTCATGGCCTCCGGCCACGACAGCGAGCCGCGGGAAGTCGCGATGGAGCTGCGCGTCCGGGACACGAGCGGGCCGCCGCGCACCCCCTCATGATCGCGTCGAGATCACTGTCTCCGCCCTTCGAAGGGCGGATAGTGGGAACTCGACGCGATCATGGAGCCCTGTGGCGAGCCGCTGCAGCGCGGGGTTCGGGTTGTCCGGGCTCCAGCAGGCATGCAGCGTGACCGAGTGCCCGGCGGCGGCCTCCAGCTCCAGGTACCGCACGCCCTCCACGCCCATCGCCTTGACGGAGCGCGGGACGAGCGCGTGGCCCAGTCCGGCCCGCACGAGCGCCAGCATCGTCGGGGCCTGGGAGGCGAGCCGGCTCACGGTCTTCCCGTCCAGCCCGATCATCGCCGCGCAGACGTCGTGGAGGTAGCGGGAGCCCTCCGGGGTGTAGCCGATGTAGTCGTCGGTGACGTCGGCCAGCGCGACGGGCCGGCCGAGCCCGGCCAGCGGGTGCGCGGCGGGCACCGCGAGCACCAGGTCCTCGGAGTGCACGAGCATCGACGTGAACTGCTCGGGGATCGGCGGGCGCACGAGGCCGACGTCGATCGTGAGGTCGGCGAGCGCGGCGAACTGGTCGATGCTGGTCAGCTCGCTCAGCGCGACGCGCACTCCCGGCACCCGCTCGTCCAGCAGCGCCAGGAAGTCGGCGAGCACCGCGTACGCGCCGATCGCGGTGAACGCGAGGCGCAGCGCTCCGCTCTCGCCCCGGGCGGCGCGGCGGGTGGCGTCCGGAGCGGCGTCGACGAGCGCGAGGACGCGGCGGCAGTACGCCAGGAACACCTCCCCCGCCGCCGTGAGCCGCACTCCCCTGCCGAGCCGGTCGAAGAGGCTCACCCCGAGCGCCCGTTCCAGCCCCTGGACCTGCCGGGTCAGCGGCGGCTGGGTGAGGTTGAGCCGCTGCGCAGCGCGGCCGAAGTGCTGTTCCTCGGCGACCGTGACGAACCCGCGGAGCTGGTGGATCGAGAAATCCATGCCGTGGACGGTATCGGTCGATGCGGAATCAGACTTGGACGCGCATGACAGCTGGTCCATACCGTCGGGGCATGCCGAGACTCGCCGTCGCCATGACCACGCAGCGCGCCGCCGACGTGTGCTCGCCGGCGACCCGCCGCCTGCTCGCCGACCGTTTCGACGTGGTGTGGGCGGGCGAAGTCCTCGACGGCACCGCACTGGAGCGGCTCGTCGTGGGCAGCGACGTCGTGCTGACCAGCTGGGGCACCCCGCACCTGGACGCGGGCCTGTGGCGCGACGGCCGCGGTCCGTCGGTGGTGGCGCACGCGGCGGGCTCGGTGAAGAAGCTCGTCGACCCGCTGGTCCTCGACCACGGCGTCGCCGTCTTCTCCGCGGCCGGCCGGATCGCGCGGTCGGTCGGCGAGTACTGCCTCGCCGCGATGCTCACACTGGCCAGGCGGCTGCCGCAGTTCGACCACACCGTCCGCGCGGGCGAGTGGAAGCCGGGACGGCTACGCGGCCACGAGATCTCCGGCCGGGCCGTCGGGGTGCTCGGCGCCGGTGCGACGGCGCGGGCACTGATCTCCCTGCTGGCCCCGTTCGGCTGCGACGTCGTCGTCCACGATCCGTACCTCGACGCGGAGCGGGCCGCCGCGCTCGGCGTCCGCACGGCTCCGCTGGAGGAGGCCATGGCGTGCCCGATCGTCTCCGTCCACCTGCCCGACCTCCCGCAGACGCGCGGGCTGGTCAGCGCCGAGCTGATCGAACGGCTCCCCGACGGCGCGATCTTCGTCAACTCGTCGCGCGGCCCTGCCGTCGACCAGGAAGCACTGCTCGAGCACGTCGTCGCCGGGCGGGTGCTCGCCGCGCTCGACGTCTACGACCCGGAGCCGCCCCGGCTCACGGCCGCGCAGCTCGCGGCACCGAACCTGCTGCTCACGCCCGCACATCGCGGGCGACACCGCCGAGGGCCACCTGGCACTGGCCGGCCACGTGATGGCCGACGTCCTCGCCTGGCTCGACCACGGCGTGCGCGGGCCTGGGTTCGTCGATCCCGCCACCTGGGCGATCGCGGCCTGATCCCGTGTCGAGAATCGCCTCGATCGACGTCTTCCCAGTCGCCGTCCCGTTCGCCAAGCCGTTCGTGCTCGGCAGCGGGAGGGTCGGCTCGCCGCAGCAGGCGGGCACGGTGATCTTCGTGAAGCTCACCACCGAGGACGGCGTGGTGGGCTGGGGAGAGCAGCGCGCACTGCCCAGCTGGAGCTACGAGACCGCCGAGACGATCGCCGTGGTGATCCAGCACTACCTCCGGCCGATCCTGCTGACTCTCACCCCCTTCGACGTGGAGGCGTTCCACGCACAGGCCAACCGGCTGCTCAGCCCGTCGGTCTCCAACGGCTTCCCGTTCGCGAAGGCAGCGGTGGACCTCGCCATGCACGACGCGGCCGGGCGATCGGTCGGCCTGCCGGTGCACGCCCTGCTGGGCGGCCGGATCCGCGACGAGATCCCGCTCTGCTCGGCCATCGGGGTGGACGATCCCGGCGCGGTCCGCGAGCGGGTGCAGGAGTCGTCGGCCTACACCGCGTACAAGGTGAAGATCGGCGGCGACCCGGACGCGGACGCCGACGCGATCAGGGCCGTCGCCGACGTGGCGGGCGGCAAGCCGCTGTGGCTCGACGCGAACCAGTCCTACCGGCCGAGCGCGCTGCGGCAACTGCTCGACGCGATCCGGGACGTGCCGGGTGTGCACTGCGTGGAGCAGCCGGTGCCCAGCACGGACACGCTGGCGCTGCAGCGCCTCCGCACGATGATCGACCTGCCGGTCGCGATCGACGAGGGCAGCTTCACCGCGCAGGACCTCGCCCGCGCCGTCCGGCTGGACGCCGCCGACCTGGTCGTCATCAAGATCGCGAAGTCCGGCGGCCTGCGGAACGCCCACAAGACCGCCCAGGTGGGCCTCGCGGCCGGACTGGAGCTGCTGGCCAGCGGCCTCACCGACTGCGGCGTCGGCTTCGCCGCCGCACTCCACCTGTTCAGCCAGCTCGAGACGGCGCTGCCCGCAGAGCTCAACGGCCCCGAACTGCTCGCCGACCTCTACGTCGACGGGCTGCAGATCACCGACGCCGTCGCCACCGTCCCCACCGCGCCCGGCCTCGGCGTCGAGGTCGACGAGGAGCGCATCCGCGCCGAGGCGCGAGAACTGGTCTTCTAGAGGATCCGGTACATCCGGTGGTCGATGCGACCGTTCACGTATTCGCCATAACCGACCACGACGATCCCGCACAGCCACGAGTAGCGCTCGTCGGTGGTCTCGAACCTGGGCGTCGGGCGGACGTAGCTCTCGTCGACGGGTATCCGTTCGCCGGCGGCCAGTCGCTGTCGACCGTCCGGCGGGAAGCGGAGCACCCCGTTCGACTCGTACTGGATGAGGACGCCGTCGTCCGTGCGCAGGGTCGCGCGGACGTCCATGCGACTGATCCCGTCGGATCCCAGCCACACCCAGTCGCCACCGCCGGGCAGCATCTCGCCGTGGAAGCCCGGCCCGTCGAACCGGCCGCCCGTGGTCACGTAGGTCAGGCGGGTGCCGAGCGGCGTCGAGATCACCTGGGCCGGTTTCAGGTCGATGCTGAGGTCGCAGAGGTGCTCGACGGGCAGCGCATCGAGCAGCGCCCGCTCGAACACCGGCGTGGACGTGCTGGCGGCGCTCACGCGGCACCCGCGAACGCGGCCTTCAGCTCGGCGAAGTCGAAGAAGGTGTCCTTGCGCGCGACGAGACCGTCGGACGCCACCTCGACGACGTCGAGGCAGTGCACCCGCCGAAGCTCTTCGCCGGGCCGCTGGAAGGTCAGCGTCCAGTCCAGCACCCAGTGGCCATTGCCGAACAGCACCCGTCGCTCCTCGAAGCCGAAGCCCGGGTAGAGCTCGAAGACGTGCGCGAACTCCTGGCGCAGGGCGTCGCGGCCACGGACCTCGGCACCGCGACCGTGCGCCTGGAACGTGGAGTCGGGGGTGTGCAGCGCGACGATCGCGTCGGGGTCGTGCGCCGCCCAGGCAGCGAAGTACTGCGTCGCGATCGCGGAGAGGTCCAGGTCAGTCGATGAGGTCGGCACTGCACCGACGCTAGGAGATACGATCGTATGTGTCAATACGTACGAACGTATGATCAGGTACGATCGTACGCATGACTCGGACAGGAGACGCCCGGCGCAGCGCGATCCTCGATCGCGCGCTGCACGTCGCCTCGGTCGAAGGCATCGAGGGCCTCACACTCGGCCGCCTGGCCGAGGTCCTGCGCACCAGCAAGAGCGGCATCCAGACCCTCTTCGGCACCAAGCAGGAACTCCAGCTCTCGATCGTCGCGGCCGCATCGCAGGTCTTCGAGCGCGACGTGCTGCGGCCCGCCGAGCAGCAGCCCGCCGGGCTCCCCCGACTGCGGGCGCTGATGTCGCTGTGGATCGACTACCTGGAGACGTTCGAGGGCGGATGCCTCTTCGTCGCCGGCGCGAGCGAGCTCGACGGCAGGCCCGGGCCCGCCCGCGACGCGATCGCGGTGGCGGCCGACCGGGCCGATGCCCTGCTCCGACGCGACGTCGAACTCGCCCGGCGCCTCGACGAGCTCCCGTCCGACACGGACGTCGAGCAGCTCGTCTTCGAACTGCACGCCATGGTGCTGCAGGCGAACCACGATCGTCAGCTGCACGGTCGCACGGACGCACTCACCCGCGCCCGCAACGCGGTCGACCGGCTGCTGAGGACCAGCGCCGATCATTAGCTCGCTGTTAGAGGCGCCGAGCACACTCGGATCCCGTCCGACGACGACGGGAGAACACATGACGATGACCATCGGGCGGCTCGCCGACCGCCTGCTCGGCGCGATCGTGCCGAAGACCTCGGCAGGGGCGTGCGCCTGCAACGACTACTGGTGCACCGACTACTACGGCCGGGGATGTCCGCCCGGCAAGCGGAACCGCCGCTGCCACGCGAGCTGTGACTGCAGCAAGGTCACCTGCGGACCCTGCGGCGGCTGCTGACCGAGTGCCGCACCCGGTCTCCCGGTGGCTGCTCGGCCGCCGGGAGACCGCACCGTCCCCCCGGCGACCGGCCGGTCGCCGGCGCCTCGCATCCAGGGAGCATCCGCTTGTCCGCAACCGCTGCCGCCGTGGTCGCCGTCGTCGGCATCATCGGCCTGATCAACCTCGTGCTGTGCCTGGGGATCATCCGCAGGCTGCGCGAGCACACCGAGATCCTCGACTCCCGCCTCGGCGGCGGTACGGGGAGTCGCCCGACGCCGATGCACGCCGCCGGCGCAACGGTCGGCGACTTCGACGCGATCACCGTCGACGGAGCGGCGATCAGCCGCTCGATGCTCACCGGCACCACGCTGGTCGGGCTCTTCTCCCCGGGCTGTGCACCGTGCCAGGAGCGGCTGCCGACGTTCGTCGCGCAGGCCGCGCAGCACCGCGGTGAGGTCTTCGCCGTGGTGGCAGGCTCCGCCGAGGACGCGACCACCTACATCGAGGAGCTGCGGCCCGTCGCGCGCGTGGTGCGCGAGGACGAGCACGGGCCGGTGGCCACCGCGCTGGGTGTGGAGGGCTTCCCGTCGTTCGCCCTCCTCGACGCCGACGGCGTGGTGCTCGCCAGCGGCGCCCAGGTCAGCGCGCTGACCCCAGCAGTACCCGCATGACCCGGGCCGGGGTCGCAGCGCTGGTGGTCGGCGCTGCGATCCTGGCCGCGCGCACCTGGCTCGTGGCCGTGACGGTCGTCGGGGACAGCATGGCACCGACGCTCCTGCCCGGCGACCGCGTGCTGGTGGCGAGGGCGGCACTGCGCCGGGTGCGCCGCGGCCAGCTCGTCGTGTTCGCCCCGCCTCGCCGGCCGCCGGCCCCCGGCGAGCCGCCGTGGCTGGTCAAGCGGGTGGTCGCGCTGCCCGGCGATGTGGTCCCGGCCGCCGTGTCGCACCTGGCGGGTGCGCGCGTGCCCGCCGACCGGTTCGTGGTGCTGGGCGACAACTCCGCGCGCAGCTGGGACTCGCGACGCGTCGGCTACCTCCACGCCGACGCGCTGCTCGGTGTGGTCCTGCGCCGGATCGGCGGCCGGCCATCCCTCGGCCGGGTTACGACAGCGCCGGCTGGTAGCCCGCCCCCTGGAGCGTGAACAGCCGTGCGTAGACGCCACCACCGGCCATCAGCGCGTCGTGATCGCCCTCCTCGACGATCCGCCCGCCGTCGAGCACCACGATGCGATCGGCGTCGCGCAGCGCACCCAGCCGGTGCGAGACCAGCAGCGACGTGCGCCCGGCGCGGAAGCCGGCGAGCGTCGTGTGGACGTGGTGCTCGGCGTCGGCGTCGAGGCCTGAGCTGGGCTCGTCGAGGATGAGCAGGTCGGCGCCGTCGCGCATCAGCGACCGCGCGAGGGCCAGCCGCTGCCACTGCCCGCCCGACAGGCCGACTCCCGGCTGGTCGTCGTCGCCGACGAAGATCCGGCTCAGCATCGTGTCGTAGCCCTGGGGCAGCCGGCTGATCACGACGTCGATGTCGGCGGCCACGGCCGCGGCGCGGACGGCGTCGATGTCCTCGCGACGCGCCAGGTCGCCCACGCCGATGTTGTCGCAGGCGGGCAGCGCGTAGGTCATGTAGTCCTGGAACGTCGCCGCGAGCCGGGCCCGCAGCGCCTCGGGCGCGACCTCGCACAGGTCGACGCCGTCCCACGTGATGCGGCCGCGTTCCGGCTCGTAGAACCGGCACAGCAGCTTGACGAGCGTGCTCTTGCCCGCACCGTTGATCCCGACGATGCCGACCGCCTGGCCGGCGGGGATCGCGAAGCTCACGCCGCGCAGCACCCACGGGCCGTCGGGCCGGTAGCGGAACCACACGTCCTCGAAGCGGACCGAGTCCGTCAGGGCGGGCACCGTCTGGTCGCCGCGCGGCAGGTCCGACGGCAGCGCCATGACCTCGAGGTAGCGCTGGAACATCCGCACCGAGCGGAACGCCGTACCGATCTGCCCGACCAGCTCCGACAGCGAGTTCTGCACTCCGGCGACGGCCGCGGTGAACAGCAGGACGTCGCCGGGGGTCAGCTCGCCGCGCACCACCCGCAGCGCGACGACGGCGACCGCGCCGCCGGCGATCAGGGCGCCGAGCAACCCCAGCCCGGCCTGGACGGTCGCCGTGCGGGCGGCCAGCTGCACCTGGATGTCCTGGGATCGCTGCAGAGCCTCGACCTGGCGGCCGCGGAAGAGGTCGCCCAGCCCGAACAGCCGCACCTCCTTCGCCGCCCGCTCGTCGATGAGCAGCGAGCGGTAGAGGTACCGCATCCGCTGCAACGGCGAGATGGCCGCGGTGACCGCCACCTCCCGGTCGGCCAGCACGATCTCCGCGACGAGCCCCGGTATCGCGGCGACGAGGAGGACCACGGCGAGCGCCGGCCAGATCACCGCGACCGCGGCCAGGAAGCCCAGCACGGAGACGGTGGCGCGCACCCCGCCCTCGACGACGTCGGTGATCTCGTTGGGCCCGTCGGCCGCCGCCCCTTCGGCCACCACCAACCGGTCCTGGAACTCCGGGTCCTCGAAGTAGCGCAGCCCGACGAAGCCGCCGACCTTGCCGAACAGGTCGTCCTCGGCGCGCAGCGTGATGGCGAACCCGTGCCGGAGCCGGACGTAGGCCGACACCTGGTGGGCCAGCAGGCCGACGGCCGCCGCGACAGCCGCGCCGACGGCGTAGAACACGACGTCCTCCGCCCGGCCCGCCGGGCCGAGCGCCAACCCGTCGACGAGTAGCTTGCCGAACCAGGCGGCCACCGGCGCGCTGACAGCAGCGACGACGGTCAGCGCGATCCGGGCCGCCGAGCAGCGGGGCGACGCCTGCCAGCCCAGCACGACGGCGCGCCAGGCCGCGGCCAGGAGCGCGGAACGGTTGCCGGTGGTGCGGGGAGTCACGAGCGGTCCTCTCAACGGGCTGTGAGGAGGAAGGCCACGTCGTCCAGCCGGGTCAGGACGACGGCACCGACAGCGCCGGCGAGGATCGCCACGCCGACGGCAGCGGGCTCGGCGGGCACCGCGGATCCCAGCCCCATCGCGGCGACCGCGGCCAGGAGGAGCAGCCCGTTGCGGACGGCGTGGATCGGCGCGATCACCGTCGCAGAGGCACCGAAGCAGGCGCATCTGACCTGCAGCCGGCGGCGCAGCACCACGACGGTCCCGGCGGTGAGGACGGCGAGCAGGACGGCCGCCGGCGCAGCACCGATCGAGCCCGTCCACGGGACGATCGCCAGCACGGCGGCACCGGCCTCGGCGGCGATCAGCACCCCGCCGACGAGACCCGCGTGCCGGGCGACACCCAGCTGCCCGAGCATGTCGGCGAGACCCCGCCGCCCGTCCGGGGTCAGCTTGGCCGCGGCGCTCCAGCCGAGGACGACCGCGACGAGCACGTGCAGCGCGAGGGCGACGGTGGCCATCCGCTCAGGACGCAGTCGCGAGAGCAGGTCCGGGCACGTCCCGAGCATGGCCGGCAGCCCTAATCGGCCACTAACAAGCCGGCCACACCTGCGCCGGAGCACCGCCGTAGGCGGGCGCGACCGGGCAGGACAGGCTGGTCCGCTGGGCGGGCAACCGCGTGTCCGGGTGGCCGGGAGCCGCCGGGAACCCGGCGATCCGCAGGGCCAGGCTGCCGGCCTTGCTCGCGAGCCCCCAGCGCCGTCCCAGCTCCACGGCCTGCACCAGGTTGGCGCGTTCGGCGTCGAACCAGGCCCGCGCGTCGAACGGCGATCCGACGAGCCGTGCGCGCTGCGCCGGCACGCGCCTGACCAGTTCGTCGGCGCGGGCGACCATCCCGAGCCAGCCCTGCAGCAGCCGACCGACCGCGGCAGCTCGGTCGAGCCGGTCGCCGGGCCCGTCCGCACTGATCCCGTCCGCGGCCCGTTCCTGCGCGTACTCGGCGACGAGCGCGTGCAGCCCGAAGCGGATCTGCCCGACGGCGTCGCGACCACGCGGCTCGACGAGGTGGAGGTCGATGAGCTGTTCCAGTGCGCGGTGGTGGATGCCCTCCCCCAGCGCCTCGACCGCCCATTCCGGCGCATCGGTGAGCCCGGCCTCGCCCAGCCGACGGAGCAGGCGCCGGCCCGGCTCGTCCAGTGCGTTGTAGCTGAGTCCGATGCTGGCCCGCACGTCCAGATCGCCCATGGCCAGCTCGTCGAGGCGGGCCCGCTCCGACGCGAGATGGCGCCGGTAGTCCGCCAGTGAGCGGTCCGGGCGGGTGCCCAGCCGGGCTGCCGCGACGCACACGGCGAGGGGCAGCAGACCGCACAGGTCGACGACGGCCGCTGCGGCGGCGGGCTCGGCGGCGACCCGCTCGGCGCCGATCACCCCGGCCAGCAGCGCCTCGGCGTCGGTCCGCGTCATCAACGGCACCGACCAGCGACGGGCATCGAGGAGCCCGCCGAGCCGGCGGCGGGAGGTGACCAGGCCCGCGCATCGGGGACCGGCCGGCAACAGCGGGCGGACCTGGCGTTCGTCCGCGGCGTCGTCGAGCACGACGAGCAGGTGGCGGCCGGTCTGCATGCTGCGGTAGAGGCTCAGCCGCTCGTCCGGATCGTCGGGCACCCCAGTGCACGCCACGCCCAGCGACCGCAGGAAACGACCCACCACCACGTGCGGATCCTCCGGAACCGGATGGCTGCCGCGCAGGTCCGCGTGCAGGACCCCGTCGGGGAAGTCGGCGGCCAGCGACCGGCCCGCCGCGACGGCGATGGCGGTCTTGCCGATCCCGGCGGCGCCCACCAGCAGCGCGACCGGCCCGACCGACCCGGCGGCGCGCAGCTCGTCGCACACACCGCCGACGATCTTGTCGCGACCGGTCAACCTGCCCGTCGCGCGGGGCAGCTCGTGCGGGACGGGGTTGCTCCGCGCGCCGATGACGTTCGCGCCGACCGGTACCGTGCCCGCGAGGATCAACTGCTCCAACCTGCGCAACGGGGCGCCCGGTTCGACGCCGAGATCGTCCACCAGCCGCCGGTAGGCCGTCCGGTAGGTGGCCAGCGCGTCGGCCCGGCGACCGGCTCCGACCAGCGCCAGCATGCGGCTTTCGTAGAGCTGCTCGTGATAGGGGTTCTCCGCGAGCAGGAGATCCAGCCACTGCAGTGCGTCGTCGTGGCGGTGCAGCGCCGACGTCAGGTCCGCAGCGCGCTGCACCACAGCGAGGTACTCCTGCTGCAGGCGGGCCCGCGGGCCGGCCACCAGCTCCTCGTCGACGCCCTCCAGCACCGGCGCGCGCCACAGCCCCAGCGCCGAGACCAGCAGGTCGGCGGCCCCTTCGCGGTCGGTCGCGCACCGGGCCCGGTCGACCTGCTGCCGGAACTGCACCAGATCGAGAGTGTGTGCGCCGAGATCGAGCCGGTAGCCCGCGGTGGTCGTCGTGATCACGTCTGCGCCGGCACTGGTCAACCGGGTGCGCAGCTTGCTGATCAGGTTGTGCAGCTGCGCTCGCGCCGTCGGCGGGGGCGTGCGCCACAGCGCGTCGATCAGCCGGTCGGATCCGACCTGACGCCCTGGTTCGAGCAGCAGCAGGACGAGCACGAACCGCTCCCGTCCGCTGCCCAGCGGCACCAGCTGTCCGGCCGACTCGACCTCGACGCGGCCCAGTACCCGAAAATCCATTCGATGATCCCCCAGCGCCGTTCCGGCAGCATTCTCAGCGCCTTCGACTAAGCGCAGGAAAGCCGCACCGGCCGCCCGGGTTCGAGGTAACCGTCACACCCCTGACCTGCTGGTTCGGTCATCCGTCGTCCCCCCGGACCTCGGTTGCCCACGACGGGGTCGGCCGACGGCGGCCCCGCGAACACGGCGCCCAAGATACGGGTGCGACCACTGCCACGGGAAGAGGTGGAGAGCATTCGACCAACAATGATGGGAATGGCCGTGTTTCCACTCATCAGCATGTGAGTGGTTTCCCCGAGAGTCGGGTCAGTGCTGCCCGGCGACGCGCATCAGCCGGTGCAGGTTGCCCGCGTAGATCGCGGCCCGCTCGTCGCCGGTGATCGGCAGATCGTCGATCACCTTGATCATCTCGCGGATGTAGAGCGGGCCGCCCTCGGGATCGAACGGGCAGTCGGAGGCGAACACCACGTGGTCGACACCGAAGAAGTCCAGGCCGCACTGCGTGCCGATGCGCGATCCGGACAGGGCGGTGTCGGCGTAGAACTCCTTGAAGTAGTCCAGCGGGCGGCGCTTCAGCCGCGGGCCGAGCGCAACCGCGTCCTCCGCCGGGGTGCGGCTGCCCAGCTGGTCGCCCCAGCCGAGCCCGATCCGCCCCTCGAGGAACGGGATCATCGCTCCCATGTGGTGGGTGATGATCTTCATGGCCGGGTGCCGGTCGAACAGCCCGGAGAACACCAACCGCGCCATCGCCACGCTCGTCTCGTACGGCCAGCCCAGCGCCCACCAGATCTCGTGCTTCGACGTCTGCTCGGTGCGGTAGTCCGCGGTGGCGGCGCTCCGGGTCGGATGCAGCCACACGGGCAGGTCCCGCCGCGCCATCTCGTCGAAGATCGGCAGGAACCGCGGCTCGTCCAAGGGCGCACCGTTGACGTTGGTGAACACCTGCGCGCCGCGGGCTCCCAGCCCGTCGACGGCGCGCTCGATCTCCGCGACCGCCGCGTCCGGGTCATTCATCGGCAGCGCCGCGACGAACCAGGGGAACCGGTCGGGACCCCGATCACACAGCTCGCGCATCTCGTCGTTGGCCATCCGCGCCAGCGCCACCGCGTCCGCCGGGCCGGCCAGCAGCTCGATCGGCGGCGAGGACAACGTCAGTACCTGCTGGAAGTCCGGCCCGAACTCGTCCATCATCCGCAGCCGGGCGGCGACGTCGTGCAGCGCCGGCAGCTCCAGCCAGCGCTTGAGCGCCCCGCGATCGGTGACGAAGTCCTGCATCCGCGCGAAGTAGCGCGGCGGAAGGATGTGGCTGTAGGCATCGACCTGCATCGGTCGGCTCCTCGTCGGGTCAGGGTGAGAGCTCTTCCAGGACGCGACCCTTGGTCTCCACGGCGAACAGGATCGTGATGACGCCACCGACGAGGGCGATGGCGGCGAACGCGGCGAAGACGTAGCGGATGCCCAGGTCGGCGACGACGAACCCGACGATGAGCGGGCCGGCCGAGGAGGCGGCGCGGAGCCAGGCGCTGCCGAATCCGGTGCCGACGGCGCGGAGCCGGGTCGGGTAGAGCTCGGCGGAGTAGAGGTAGAGCGAGAACGCGATGGTCTGCAGGATCGCGTAGGCGATCGGCGCCAGGATGACCACCTGGGTGGCGGTGGTGGCGCCGACGGCGGTCAGGATCACCAGCGGGACCGTGGCCAGGAGGAAGGCGACGGCGTACCAGCGCTTGCGGCCGACCCGGTCGATGTAGACGGCGCACACCAGCGAGGCCACCACACCGACGGCCGAGGTGATCCAGCCGTAGAGCAGGCTGGTCTGCAGCGGCAGCTTGAACACCTGCTGGTAGAGCGTGGGCAACCACGTCACCAGCCCGTTGTTGACGGCGTAGACGGTGATCCACAGACCCCAGATCATCAGGGTGCGCTTGAGGTAGATGCCGCGGAACAGCTCGCGCCAGTCGGAGGTGGCGGTGGCCTTGGGGTCGACGGGCCGCACGACCGGTTCCGGGAGGGGCTTGCCGGCCCGGATCGCGTCCTGTTCGAGCATGGTGACGACCTCATCGGCCTTGTCGAGCCTGCCGCGGGAGGCGAGCCAGCGCGGCGACTCCGGCATGAGCATGCGCAGCGGGATCATCAGCAGTGCCGGGACCAGGCCGACGACGAACAGCGCCCGCCAGCCGTAGACGGGCACGAGGAAGTAGCCCGCGAGGCCGGCGAAGAGCAGCCCGACCGGGAAGATGACCTCGTACAGCAGGAAGAAGCGGCCCCGCTTGCGGGCGCCGATGAACTCGTTGATGTACGCGCTGGCCACCGGCACCTCGCCCCCGGTGCCGATGCCCTGCAGGAACCGGAACACCAGGATCGAGGCGCCGTTCCATGCGAACAGGCAGGCGATGTCCATCGACACGAACACCACGATGGTGATGAGCAGCGTGGGCAGGCGCCCGATCTTCTCGGCGACCCAGCCGAACAGGATCGCGCCGACGAACTGCCCGACGTAGCCCGCGGACAGGATCATGGCGACCCAGCCGGGGGTGAGCCCCCACTGCGTGACCAGCTGGGGCATCGCGAACGCGATGACCAGCACGGTGTAGGCGTCGAAGAAGGTGGCGGCGCCGATGATGATGCGGATCATCAGCAGCCGGCGGGTGATCGGGATCCGCTCGAGCCGGGCCACGAGCGCGGCGTTGGCCGTGGCGGCCGCACTGGACCCGCCGGCAGTGGATGTCGTCATGGAGATTCGTTTCCTCGCCCTCCGCGGCCGCGCCGCGGAGTTCGTCGGGGACTGCAGTGTCACCAACCGCGGCGCCGCAATGAGCACCGGCGGAAACAGGCCGGATGATCAGATGAGTTCGGCCGACTTGAGCGCGAGCCGGATCTCCTCCTCGGCCTCCGCGCTGAGATCGATCAGCGGGGAACGCACGGTGGCGTGCTCGAGGATGCCGCGGGCCTTGAGCCCCAGCTTGAGCGCAACGGTGCCCTCCATGTGCGAGCCGCGGTGGTACACCGCCTTCGTGACCGGCAGCAGCCGGTCGTGGACGGCGCGCGCGGCGTCGTAGTCGTGGGCCTTGCCCGCGGCGATGAGCTCGAGCAGCGGCTCGGGGGCCAGGCCGCCGTAGCCGACCAGCAGCCCGTCGACGTCGAACATGGTGTGCAGCAGGTACTCGTCGTGGCAGGACAGGATCTGCAGCTCGGGGTGCGCGGCCCGCAGCACGGGGATCTCGGTGTCCCAGCGGCGCATGTTGCGCACACCGTTCTTGGTGGCGAACACGCCCTCCTGGGCGGCGATCTCGAGCTGGGTGTCGAGGTCGTAGGTGGCCTTGGTGGCGTCCGGGTACTGGAAGAGGATGCACGGCAGCCCGGCCTCCTCGTAGATCGCCCGGTAGCGGTCCTGCGGGGCGCCCCGCTGGAAGCCGAAGCGCAACCAGCCGTGCGAGGGGTAGATCAGGCCCGCGGACGCGCCGGCGGCGACGGCCCGCTTGGCCTCCGCGACGGCGACGGCGGTGCCCTCGCCGGTGATGCCGGCGATGACCGGGACGTCGACGGCTTCGACGAGCCCGGCGATCGTGGCCACCTGCTCGTCCTGCGTGAGGAACGTGCCCTCCCCGGCGTGCCCGAGGATGACCAGGCTCCGCACGCCGTCGAATCCGGTGAGCCACCTGCCCAGCGCGGCCATCGCGGCGTGGTCCACCGCACCGTCGGGGGTGAACGGGGTGACGGGTGCGGGGTTGAGCCCTCTGAGGTCCAGCGCCATGCCGACTGCTCCTTCTCCGTTTCGGGAACGATTGCGGGAACGTTCCCAGACGATGGCGGACCAGCGCCGCGCTGTCAACACCCATCAACACCCGGAGAAGACCCGCACCCGGCTAGCCTGGAATGCGTGGTGACCATCGTCGATGTCGCCCGGGCGGCCGGGGTCAGCAAGTCGACCGTCTCCCGCGTGCTCGACGAGCGGCTCCCCCACTCGAGCAGTGCCGCGGCGCAGCGGGTGCGCGAGGTCGCCGCCGAGCTCGGCTACGTGCGCGACCCGCTGGCCTCCGGGCTCCGCCGCTCGGGCACGAACACGGTCGGCGTGATCGTCCCGCGGCTCACCGACACCGTCATGGCGGTGCTCTTCGAACAGATCGTGGCGGCGACCGCCACGCGCGGCCTGTTCGCCGTCGTCGCCACCACGGAGGACAACCCGGAGATCGAACGCCTGGCAGTGCGGACGCTGATCCAGCGCAGGGTCGACGGCCTGGTCCTCACCACCGCCCGGATCGGCATCCCGACCGAGACGGGCGTCCCGCACGTGCTCGCCCTGCGCACCGACGGCGTCGGCCCGGCATCGCTCGGCGACGACCACCTCGGCGCCCAGCTGGCCGTCCGCCATCTCCTCGATCTCGGACACCGCTGGATCGGGCTCGTCGGCGGCCCCCAGCACGCATCGAGTGCTCGCGAGCGCCGCACCGGCTACCGGTTCGCCCTCGAGCAGGCCGGGATCGCCGTCGACGACTCGTTGACGGCCGGCGACGCGTTCTCCATCGAGTCCGGCGAGATCGCCGGCCGGGCGCTCCTGGACCGGAGCGACCGGCCGACGGCGATCCTCACCGTCAACGACAGCACCGCCATCGGTGTCATGGCGGCCGCCCATGCGCTCGGCCTGCGCATCCCCGAGGACCTGTCCCTGGTCGGGTACAACGACATCCCGATCGTCAGCCGCCTGCCGGTGCCGCTCTCCACCGTCCGCGTGCCCTTCGCGCAGATCGCCACCAGCGCGCTCGACCTGCTCCGCGACGCGAGCCGCGGTCAGCCGCCCCGCACCGTCGTCGCCGCACCGACCCTCATCCCGCGCCGCTCCTCAGGACCGGCCCCCACGCCCCGCTGACGGTCGCTAGCGGGGAACCGCGCGCCGCTGGTTGGCCGTGGCGTTCTCGGACGCGATGAGGGTCCGCCCCGGCACTGAGACGCAGACGTGGTCGGCCGGCCGTGCCTCCCGCCAGACGAAGCCGGGCGCGCAGGTGTCCGGCCCGGAGTGCGCCGGGTACGGCGTCGTCCTGATCTCCTTCGTCGGCGACCATCCGTAGCACTTGCTGCCGAATAGGCCGGATGTGCAGCCCTGCACTTCCACCTTGTAGACGCGGTCCGGCGCCAGCCCGTCGATGCGCTGATAACCCCAGGTGCCGTCATCGTCGTGCTTGAGCGTCCGCATCGGGCCGTCCTGCGGCGTGTAGTGGATGTAGTAGTGGTCGTAGTCGAATCCGGCCTCCCACTTGAACCCGATGAACGTCGGACCGGAATGGCCGTCGACGATCCGCGGTGTCGGCTTGGGCTGATTCGCCGGCTCGGGCTGGTCGGCGAGCGTGCTGAGGTCGGCCTTCGCACACTCCCGGCCGGCCTCCTCGTTCGCGTACAACACACAGACCTCGAAATGGGCCGTGGTGCCCGGCTCCATGTCGCAGGGCGTCAGGATGTTGTGCTGATCGCGACCAACCGTCTGCTGCCAATGCGGTTCGGTGCGTTCGATGGAGAAACCGGCGATCGGCGCTGTCAACGGCGCCGGGTCCGTCCATTTGACGGCGACGCATTTCGGGAAACTGCCGTCGGACGTCGTGATGATCGTCGGCGCCAGCAGCGAGATCGGGTGTCAGCCCTGCTGCGTGGCAGGTGCTCGTCGGGCAAGGTGCTCGTCACGGCGGTCCGGACCTCGGCGGCCCGCTGATAGGCTGCCGCCGCGCAATCCACCTCGACCGCTCCCCACAATGGTCGAGGCTGTTCAGCGCTCATCCCACAGCCCGGTCCGCAGCTCCCGCGGGCCCACGGGGCGTCACCTATGACAGATGGTCGGTCAGGAGAGTCATGCCGTACATCAGCGCCGAGAGTGCGCCGCGTTTCGAGAACGAGCACGCGACCTTCATCGGACTCGCGGCGCCCAGCCGCGGGTCCACCGAGAACAGCGCATGGCGATTGATTCTCAAGCCCGGGACCGATGCCCCGCCGCACGCCCTGGACCGTGAGGAGATCTTCATCGCGCTGGCGGGAAAGATGACCGTCACCATGGGTGACGAGACCATCACCGTGAAAGCAGGAGATGCGCTCGTCGTGCCCGCGCACCAACCATTCGCGATGGCCACGGCCGACGACGAATCCTTCGAGGCGGTCGTCATTCTGCCGGTCGGCGGACAGGGACTCATCCCCGGCCAGCCGCCCGTGATCGCTCCCTGGGCCCGCTGAGTGCCCCGCGTGGTCGGCAGCCGTTCCCGGGCTGCCGGCCACCGTCAGGGCTCGATGCTCCGCCGCACGGCGAGGTAGACGACTCGCACCTCCAGGGCCCGCTCGACCTCGTCGATCATCGGCGCGAAGAACTGCCGCCGATGGTCCTGGTCGCTCATCGAGATGACCGCGAAGTACATGCTGCCGAACGCGGCGAACAGGGTCGCGTTGCGCAGCAGCGCGACCGGGACGCCCGGCAGCAGGTCGGAGTACACGACTGGTGCGCCGATCCACTGCTCGGCGATGGCCGGGTCACCACGATCGCGCCCAGGAGGATGAAGAACCCGAACAGCGCGAGCCCGACCACCGCCGCCTGCACGAGCTGGCGCGTCGCCAGCATCACCAGCAGGTTCCGCTTCTGACGGCCGTTGAGCGGGACCGCGGAGAGCGGATCGCCGCCGGTCAGGTCCCGGATCGACACCCTCGCCAAGGGGGGTGCCCCGACATGCCGCCTCGAGGATCGACGGGTTCAGGTCCTGCTCGACCCTGCCGATCTCGTCGCGCAGGCGCGCGGCCGCGGCCAGCACCGTGACTGCGGCGAACAGCCCCACGATCAACGTGAGCCGCAGGCCGGTGAACTGGTTCATCGCCTGCCACAGCTCACCGGTGAAGAACAGGAACAGCGTCACGAACAGCATGGCGGGTACGGCCCGACCCAGCAGGTGCACGCTGTTGCGCAGGTCGTAGACGGCGTGGCGAACCGCCCGCGCCACCAGCGTGCCGACGCCGTACGTGGTCGCCAGCTGCGTGGCACCGAAGGCAGCGGCGAAGAAGATGACGAAACCCAGCAGCCCGACGACGCTGCCACCGGGTGCGGTGACGGCATCGTCGACGGTGAGCTGCAGCAGCGGGACCGCCACCGGCATCGCGGCGTACCCGCAGAGGATGGCGATGATCGCCGGCCGCGAGAAGGCGGGTTGGCGCCGGACGAGCACGGACGTCACGCACCACGCCGCGACCGTCACGGCACACACCACGCCCAGCATGACCCAGCGGTCCGACCCCACGGTCCTGATCGGCACCAGCCAGGCCAGGCTGGCGAACGTCACGAACGCGAGCGCCGGCAACATCCGGGGCAGGACGTGCGTGGCGAACCCGTACCCCTCGATCATCGTCGGCGCGCCCTGGCGGACGAACCACCGCTCGGTCTGGCGCACCAGAGCAGGTGATGCGGGGGCGGACACGGACCGATCATCCCGGGCGACCGGTGCGCAGGCGCGAGGAGGTCAGCCGGACACGACGCGTCGTGCCGACCCACGGGTTCGGCTCAGCCCGCGAACGCGCGGATGCCGGCCGCCACGGCGGCGCCGATCACGACGGCGAGCAGCGCCGGTACCCGGACGAGCCGGGCACCCCCTGCCACCAGCACGCCGGCGACCATCGCCGGGTCGAGGCCCGTCCAGCGTTCGCCGCCGATCTCCGTGATCACCAGCCCGGCCAGCAGGGCCGGGGCCAGCACCGTCACCACACGGCGCACGGGCGCCGGCAGCTCGCGCTCGCCCAGCACAGCAGGTCCGACGGCACGCAGCGCCACGCAGACCACGACCAGTCCGAGGACCACCCACCACACGGTCATGTCGGCTGCTCCTCGGGCTGATCGTGGTCGACGCGGACTTCGCGGGTAGCCGGCAGGCCGACGGCCGCTGCCGCTGCCGAGCCCAGCAGCGCGACCCCGAGCGGCACGACGAGCAGCAGCACCCCGCTGATGACGGCGCCGAGTGCCGCGCTCAGCAGCCCGGTGCGGCTGCGCGACCCGCGCAGCTCGTCGATCAGCAGGATCAGGAAGAAGGCCGGGAAGAGCACGTCGAGGCCGTAGGTCTCGATCATCGCGGGAGGCGGCGCGAAGACCACGCCGAGCGCGGTGCCACCGAGCCAGGCCGGGTACTGCAGGGCGGTCGACCCGAAGAGCCGGTAGCGGTCGAACCGGCCGCCGCCGACGTGGGCACCGACCCACGACGCGTCGACGAGCGTGAGGCTCTGCACGGCCTTGCGGAGCCGCCCACCGCTCAGGTAGGGCCCGATGGCCAGGCCCATCGGCACGAACCGGGCGTTCATCAGCGCGGCGGCCGAGACGGCGAGCGCGCTGCCGCCACCCCCGGCCAGGACGGTGGCCGCGGCGAACTGCGCCGATCCGGAGAACGCCAGCATCGACGCGACGATCGGCGCCCATGGCCCCCAGCCCCCGGTGACCGCGAGCGCCCCGAACGTCATCCCCAGCGGCAGCGTCGCCATGGCGGGGCCGAGTCCGACCCGCATCCCGGCGAGGAACCTCTCGCGTCTGTCGTCCATCGCCTCACGCTAACAGCCAAATCGAATTTTGCATGTTAGATTTGTCGCCATGACGATGCGCGACGTCGAGCTGGTCGGCGGCCACACGGTCGTCGACCTGGTCAACACCGTGGCCTGGCGCGGCGACGACCGACGCCGCAACGACCGTCTGACCAACGACGACGACGTCGTCACCTGGGCCGTGCGCACCGGCGTGCTCCCGGCCGGCGCGCTGCGCGCCGACGCCAGGTCGACGGCCGTGCTCGACGTGCTCGTGCCGTTCCGGGAGGCCCTGCACGCCGTCCTGCTGGACGGCGGCGATCCGGCCGCACGCGCCGCCGTGCACGCAGCGATCGCCGCCGCCGTCGCGCGCGCCGACACCCCGGCCGGTGCGCCCTGGCGATGGGACATCGCCCGGCCCGCGCTCGCCGACCTGCCCGCACTCGCGGCACTCCGCGCAGCCGAACTCCTGACCTCACCGGACCTGGCGGCGGTCCGGCTGTGCGCCGACGACACCTGCGGCTGGCTGTTCGTCGACCGCAGCCGCAACCACAGCCGGCGCTGGTGCAGCTCCGCCGACTGCGGCAACCGGGCGCGCGCCCGCCGTCATGCCCAGCGGGCGCGCACGACCCGCTGACCGGCGTCCCACGGCTGGATCCCGTGAGAGCATGCGGGGCCACAGCGGCACCCGACGACGGGATCTGACGATGGGGCGCGACGAACCCGTTGACAGTGCCGAACAATTCGGGCCGTACGAGCTGGTGGCGCTGCTCGGCCGGGGCGGCATGGGCGAGGTCTACCGCGCGTTCGACACCGGGCGCCGGCGGACCGTGGCGCTGAAGCGCCTGCCGCTGCACCTCGCGGGTGACCCGGCCTACGAGGCGCGGTTCCGTCGGGAGGCCGAGGTTGCCGCCCGGCTCACCGAGCCGCACATCGTCCCGATCCACGACTTCGGCGAGATCGACGGCCAGCTCTTCATCGACATGCGGCTGGTGACCGGCCACGACCTCGGAGAGGTCATCGCCCGCTCCGGCAGGCTGCCTGCTGCGCGGGCGATCGGCATCATCGCCCAGGTGGCGAGCGCGCTGGCCGCTGCGCACGCCGAAGGGCTGGTCCACCGCGACGTGAAACCGTCGAACGTGCTGGTCAGCGTCAACGAATCCGGCGAGGACTTCGTGCACCTCGTCGACTTCGGGATCGTCCACGACCGCGACTCGACGGGACTCACCGCCACCGGCTCCACGATCGGCACGATCGACTACATGGCGCCGGAGCGGCTGCTGCACGAGCGCTGCGACCACCGCGTCGACATCTACTCGCTCGGGTGCGTCCTCCACGAGGCGCTCACCGGGTCGAAGCCGTTCCCGGCGCAGGGTTCGGCGGCGAAGATGTACGCGCACGTGCACACCCCGCCGCCCCGGCCCTCGGCGGCGGTGCCGGGGCTGCCGGCCGGCCTCGACGCGGTGGTGGCGACGGCGCTCGCGAAGGACCCCGGCGCCCGCTACGCGACGGTGACCGAGCTCAGCGCCGCCGCCAAGGCGTGCCTCGCCGTTCCCACGCTCTTCCGGGCCACCGAGCCCGGCCCCGTCGAGCCGACCCGCACGAACGAGGTACCCCCACCGACCACCGCGGCCCGGCCCGGCCCCCGCCCGCTGACGGAGACCGCGCGCGCACCCGCCGATGCCGACCGCCCCCAGCCGGCACCGGTCACGCGCCGGCGGGGCCCGCTGATCGCGGTGGGCGCAGCGCTCGTGGCTGCGGCCACCCTCGCCGCCGTCATGCTGCTGTCGCCCCGGACCGAGACCCCGATCGTTCCCGGCGGTGGGGCCGCGCCGGCCGCTACGCCCCAGCCGACCGCGCAGCCGACCCCGGCCATCCCGCCGCGAAACACCTACGCCGTGATCACCGCTGTGGACGGCACGCAGACGCGGGTCCTCCCGTCGAGCGTCCAGCTGTGCGGCTCCCCCATGAGCGATGCCTCCGACGTCGGCTTCTACCTCGTCCGCCTCGAGGTGTTCTTCGTCGCCCCCAAGGCCGTCGCGGTGCGGTTCGTCCAGGTCGGTCGGGAGTCCACGACGGAGGACGTCGAGCGTCCCTGCGAGGTCTACGCCGAGGACGGGAACACGATCCACACGTTCGACATCGCGAAGGTGCGGTCGATAGCGTTCCGCTACTGACCTGCCCGGGTGGTGAACGCGCGGGATCCGGGCGCGAGCATCGCCGCGACGGGAGCGGCGAGGCACACGGCAGCGCACGCGAGCAGCACGGGCGCAGTGCCGAGGGAAGCCATGGCCGGCGCGATGAGGGCGAGTCCGAGCGGGGCCAGCCCGTAGGACAGGAGGAAGTCGACGCTGGAGACCCGCGCGAGCATGCGTGGTTCGATCTCGCGCTGGGTGGCGGTGAACCAGGGGACGTTGAACAGCTCGATCCCCGCGCCGGTCACCACGTAGGCGGCGACCACCACGACGGCCGGCACCGGCAGCAGCAACGCCAGCGGTGCGACGGCGTAGAGGGCCAGCCCGGCCAGCGCGATCCACCCAGGGGTCGGTGGGCGCCAGCGGGCGACGACCAGTGCCGCGAGCAGGGCGCCTGCGGTGTAGCCGGTGGTGGCTGCGGCCAGCACGACCTCGCTGCCGTAGCGGTCGCGGGCCACCAGCGGCAACGCGATCGCGGTCGCGGAGTACCCGGTGGCGATGACCGCGGTGAGGGCGCCCAGGCCGGCGACGAACCAGGGGTGGCGGCGGGTCTCGGCGAGCCCGGCGGCGAACTCGCGGACGAAGCCGGCCTGGTCGGTGCGCTCGGCCGTGCCTCCTGACGAGGGTGGCAGAGTGGCGGCGACCAGCCACAGGACGCCGGTGCCGGCGACGAGCGTGCGGACGTCGACGACGAGGGCCGCCAGCGCCGCGGCCGCCGGCCCGACGAGCACCGTCACCCGGACCGCGATCGTCAGCGCGGCGTTGGCCTGCTGGCGCTGCGACGGATCGACGATCTCGGCGGTGAGTGCTTGGAAGGCCGGGCGGCACGCGCCCTGGCCGGCGCCGACCACGGTGGCGGCCGCGGCGAGCAGCACCGTCGAGGTGCCGATGCCGGCGGCGGCCAGCGGGCTGGCGATCGCGGCCGCGGCACCCGACCAGCCGACGACCGAGCGCCGCGACCAGCGATCGGCCAGCACTCCACCCAGCGGCACGGCCACCAGGAACCCGACGGTCCGGGCCGCGAGTGCGATGCCCAGCTCGGTGGCGGACAGCGTCGTGTCGAGCAGGGCGAGGCCGAGCAGGAACGGCATCGCCCAGGTCGCGAGGCCCGACGCCGTGGTGGCGGTCCAGAGGCACAGGAACGCCGGGTCGCGCAGGACCGGCCCGGTCGATGGAGCACTCACGATCATCGAATCTTCCACACCGCGACGGGGGGTAGTGATACTGGTAATCGTTCTCACTTACTCTGATGATCGTCCGGCCCCTGTCGGGTTCGGAACATCCTCGATGTGAACGGAGCGTGACCGTGCGCCGGACGCTGACCGCCGTGCTCGCCGTTGGTGTGCTGGCCATGGGCGGATGCGGGACCGGAGGGGGCAGCGGGGCCGCGAGCGCGACGCTCACGCTCGCGGTGTCGAAGATCAACGCCACGCTCGATCCCGTCGAGCCGCTGACGACCAGCTACCTGCGCTCGTTCGGCGTGGGCGAGTCGCTCGCCAAGATCCGGCCCGACGGGACCGTCGCGCCGGAGCTTGCCGAGTCGTTGACCCGCACCGCGCCCGACACCTGGACGGTCGTGCTGCGCCCGGGAGCCGTCTTCCACAGCGGCGCGCCTGTGGACGCCGAGGCCGTCCGGTCGTCGCTGGCGCGCTCGGCGGCCGAGAACGAGCTGGCGGCCAACCTGCTCAAGGGCCTGACGGTCGCCGTCGTCGATCCGCGCACGGTGACGGTGCGCGCGGCGGGCCCCGCACCGTTCCTCGACTTCACCCTCGCCCACTACGAGCTGCAGATCCACAAGGCCGCCTCCGATCTCACCGGCCCGTACCGGGTCACGGCGTTCACCCCGGACCGCGAGCTCACGCTGCAGCGCAACGACCGGTGGTGGGGCCCCGCCCCGCAGATCACGACCGTGACCGTCCAGCAGGTCGCCGACCCATCGGCCCGCGCGCAGATCGCGCTGGCCGGGCAGGCCGACATCGCCGACCTGCTGCCCAGCTCCGCGGTGCCCCAGCTGCGTGCTGGCGAGGGCACCACGCTGGTCGGTGCGCCCGCCGCCAACACCGTCGCGGTCTACCTGAACCCGCGGTCCGCCGCCGCACCGGCGCTGGCCGACCAGCGGGTGCGCCAGGCGCTGGCCTGGGGGATCGATCGGACGGCCGTCGCGCAGATCGCCGGCGAGGGGCTCACCGAGGCCGCGCCGAGCTGGCTGGCGTCCAATCCCGGCTTCCCGCAGGCCGACCAGCAGGGCTTCACCCGGTTCGACCCGACGCGGGCGGGCCAACTGCTCGACGAGGCCGGCTGGCGCGCCGGCCCCGACGGCCGCCGGGCGAAGGACGGGCAGCCGCTGGCGTTCCGGCTGCAGACCTGGGGCACCGAGGGCCCTACCGGCGAGGTGCTGCAGGCGCAGTGGAACGCGCTGGGCGTCACGGTCGAGCTGTCCTACGTCGACAACACGCTCGTGCAGCAGGCCCGCCAGCGCGGCGACTGGGACGCCCAGACCGCCGCCTTCACCACGCTGGGCAACGTGCCGGCGCTGCTGGCGGTGCAGCTGGGAGCGGACGGGTCGGGCAACTTCGGCCACTACGAGGTGCCGGGCGTGCAGGACCTGATCCGGCAGGCGGAGTCCGCCGCCGACGAGCAGGCCCGCACAGCCGCGATCCTGCGGATCAACGAGTTGCACGCCGAGATCGTCCCGTCGATCCCGGTGCACCCCCGCCCGCAGGCCACCGCGGTGTCCGCCCGGGTCACCGGCTTCGTGCCGCACCCGCTGCAGTACGAGAACCTCGTGCAGCCCGGTTACACGCTGGCGGACTGACACCAGATGTGGAACCGGATCCTGCGGACGGTCGCGGCCACCGCGGTGGTCCTGCTCGTCACCTCGGCGGCCGTCTTCGCACTGGTGCGCAGCGCCCCCGGCGACCCCGTCGACGTGCAGCTGGGCGAGTCCGGCGGGGTGGCGCTCAGCCAGGCCGACGAGGACCGCATCCGCGCCGAGCGGCTCGTGGAGCTCGGGTTGGACCGGCCGCTGCCCGAGCAGTACGCGCGCTGGCTCGGCCGGATGGCGACCGGCGACTGGGGCACCTCCTACCGTTCCGGGCGGCCCGTGCTGGTGGAGATCGCCGACCGGGTGCCGGCCAGCCTGCTGCTCGGCGTCACGGGGTTCGCCGTGAGCGTGCTGCTCGCCGGCGTGCTCGCCGTCCTCGCCAGCCGGCGCCCCGGCGGGCCCACCGACCAGTCGGTGCGGCTGCTCACCCTGCTGACGGTCGCCGTGCCCTCGTTCCTGCTCGGCACGATCGCGCTGCAGGTGGCGACCGGTGCCGTCGGGTACCGCATCGCCGGGCCGGCATCGCTCGACCGGCTGTGGCTGCCCGCGCTCGTGCTCGGCGTCGCCAGCACCCCGACGATGTCGCGGGTGCTGCGCGCGTCGCTGGTGGCCGAGCGGGGCCGGCTCTACGCGGTCGCGGCCCAGGCCCGTGGCGCGTCCGCGGGGCGCACGCTGATGCGGCACGTGCTGCGCCCGGCCGTTGCTCCGGTGCTCATCCTGGGCGGGTTGGCGTTCGCGTCGCTGGTCACCGGCTCGATCATCACCGAGGCCGTCTTCACCTGGCCCGGGATCGGCCAGTACGCCGTCGACGCCATCTCCGCGCAGGACTACCCCGTCATCCAGGCCTACGTGCTGCTGGCCACGACCCTGGTCGTGCTGGCCAACCAGGCCGTCGACGTCGCCGGCCGTGTGGCCGATCCCCGCGGCGACGCCCGGGCGGAGGCCGTGTCGTGACGATCGGGGTCCTGGGGCTCGACGCACGGCCCGGCCGGGCGCTCACCCTGAGCGGCGCGGCGCTGCTCGCCCTCGTGGTGCTCGTGACGGCGGCGGCACCGTGGATCGCGCCGTTCGATCCCGCGGCGCAGGGCGTCGGCCCGCGACTGGCCGGGCTGAGCAGCGAGCATTGGCTGGGCACCGACCGGTTCGGCCGCGACACCGCATCCCGCGTCCTGCACGGCGGGCGGCAGACGTTGCTGCTGACGGGTGCCACGATGCTGGCCGTCATCGTGATCGGGCTCGGTGTGGGCGCGGCGGTCGGCCTGGCCGGCCCGCGGGTCGACGCCGCCGGCCGACGCATGATCGACACCGTGGTCGCGTTCCCCGCCGTCATCGTGATCCTCGCCTTCGTCGGGCTGCACGGCCCGTCACTGCCTGCGGTGCTGGGTGGGGCACTGCTGGTGTGGTGGGCGCCGTTCGCCCGACTGAGCCGGTCGTTGGTGCGCGCGGCGCTCGCCGAGCCGTCCGCCGTCACCGCTCGCGCGCTGGGCGCCACGCGCCCGATGTTGCTGATGCGGGAGGTCGGGCCCCGGTTGACCGGCCGGGTCGCGGTGCTCACCGCGGTGGAGGCGGGTCAGCTGATCGCCACCGTCGCCGGCCTGTCCTTCCTGGGCATGGGCGCGCAGCCGCCGCTGGCGGAGTGGGGCGGCATGCTGGCCGACGCCCGCGGCTCGGCGCTGGCCCAGCCGCACCTCGTGCTGGGCCCCGGCCTGGCGGTGCTCGTGACCGTCTTCGCGCTGACCTGCCTCGGTGAGGGTCTGCGCGATCTCACCGACCGCGACCGGATGGTGATCGCCCGATGAGCGAGCCCGGGGGATGGCAGCCGGCGGAGCTTGCGGAGCCGGCGGGGCGGGTAGGCACAGCGAGCGAATCATCGACACAGCGCGCCTCTCGCCTGACCGTGCGCGGCCTCTCCGTCGACTTCCCCGACACCCGGGTGCTCGACGGGGTCGATCTCGACGTGGCCGCCGGCGAGTGCGTCGTCGTGCTGGGTTCGAGCGGCTCGGGCAAGTCGACGTTGCTCCGCGCGCTGCTGGGGCTGGTGCCCGCGCCCGGGCGGGTCACCGCGGACCACATGAGCGTTGCGACGGCGGGCGGGCCTCTCGCCCTGACCGACGCGACCGGGTGGGCGCGGGTCCGCGGCCGCGAGATCGGGCTCGTGTTCCAGGACCCGTCGCTGTCGCTGACGCCGCTGCGCCGGGTCGGATCGCTGGTCGCGGAGGCGGCCGGCGGACCGGCACGGGTGGCGACGCTGCTGCGCGACGCCGGGTTCGCCGACCCGGATCCGGTTGCGGCGCAACGGTCCTACGAGCTGTCCGGCGGCATGGCGCAGCGGGTGGGCATGGCGCTGGCGGTCGCGGGAGATCCGCCCGTCCTGCTCGCCGACGAGCCCACCACCGCGCTCGACGGCCCCGCGCGCGACGAGCTGGTGGCGCGGTTGCGCGAGCGCGCCGCGACGGGCACGTCGATCGTGCTCGTCACGCACGACGTCGCCGTTGCGGCGGCGCTCGCCGACCGGGTGGTCGTGCTGCACCGGGGCCGGGTCGTCGAGGCCGGGCGCCCGGCCGAGGTCCTGCACGATCCGCAGCACCCGGCGTCGATCGCGCTGGTCCGCGACGTCCCGTGGGCACTCCCCGCCCGAACCCACCTGTCCCGGCCGGCGCCCGCATCCGGAGCCGCGCTGCGGGTGCGCGGGCTGGTCGCCCGGCATCCCGGCGCCCCGGAACCCGTGCTGCGGCACGTCGATCTGGAGGTGGCGGGCGGCGAGGTGGTGGGCGTCGTCGGGCGCAGCGGCGACGGCAAGACAACGCTCCTGCGCTGCTTACTCGGCCTGCAGCCGTACGACGCCGACGAGGTGCGCCTGGCCGGTCTCGACCCGCACCGCGACGGGTGGCGGGCCGTGCGCCGGGCGGTGCAGCTCGTCCCGCAGGACCCGCGGGCCGCGCTCAACCCGTGGCGGACCGCGATCCGGCTGGTGGCGGAGCCACTGGACTACCACCGCGTCGGTGACCGGGCCGCGCGCCGGGCCCGCGCCGCGGAGCTGCTCGACCTGGTGGGGCTGGGCAATCTGGGCGACCTGGGCAATCTGGGCGAGCGGCGGCCCGGCGAGCTGTCGACCGGTCAGTGCCAGCGCGTCGCGATCGCGCGGGCGCTGGCCCTGCGTCCCCGGTTGATCGTCGCCGACGAGCCCGCGTCCGCCCTCGACGTGACGCTGCAGGCAGAGGTGATCCGGCTGCTGTCCCGGGTCGTGGCCGAGGAGGGGACGAGCGCACTCGTCGTCTCCCACGACCTGTACGTGCTGGAGCGGCTCTGCGACCGGATCGCCGTGCTCGACGGCGGCCGCATCGTCGAGGACCTGCCGACGGACAGCCTGCGATCCGCCGCCGTCCACCCGCGCACGCTGGCACTGCTGGCCGCGCACCCCGTCGACCCCCTGGCAAGGCCGGTCGCAACAGGATGATCCCTACGAGAGGAGCCACCGACGTGCCGACGGCACCGGCTTTCACGCACCCGATCCACCGCGCCGTCACCCCGGCGGATCTCGCCGGGGCCCGCGAGGTCGTGCTGCACACCGCCGAGACCGACCTCGGTTACGGGTACCAGAGCCAGTGGCACTGGGACCTCGACCGGCCGGTCGAGACCTACGTCGACAACCCCCGCCAGGCCATGTTCGTCGCCACGGACGAGGCCGGCACCGTCGTGGCGACCGCCGCGATCCGCGTCGGCGGCCCGAACGTGCCGCCCCATCCCGTCGAGCTGGGCCGTCGCTACGCCGACCGGCAGGCCGTCGCGCAGCTGCTGCGGGTCGCGACGATGCCCGCGCACCGCCGGTTCGGGCTGGCGCGGCGGCTCGTCGCGGCCTGCCACCGGTTCGTCCAGGACGACGGCGGCTACCGCGTCATCTACCTGCACACCAACACCCGGGTGCCGGCCGCCGAGCCGTTCTGGCGCTCGCTGCCGGTCGTGGAGATCGCCGACGACCGGGGCCAGGAGCACGATCCGCGATTCGCCACCGTGCACTTCGAACTGCCGCTGGACGCGGATCTGGGGTGACCCGTTCGCTGCCCGGGCTCCGGGTGCAGTTCGCGGCGCTGTCGCCGGCCGCGCGGCTGCTGGTCGTCAACCAGTTCGGCGTCAACGTCGGCTTCTACATGGTGCTGCCGTACCTCGCGACGTACTTGGCCGAGGACCTCGGCTACGCCGCCGCGCTGGTCGGTGCCGTGCTCGGGGCACGGGTGCTCGCCCAGCAGGGCATGTTCCTCGTCGGCGGCACGGCGGCCGACCGGCTCGGCTGCCGCCCCATGATCATCGTTGGCTGTGCGCTGCGGGTGGTGGCCTTCGGGTTGTTCGCCCTGACCGCGGCCCCGGCCGGCGTGCTGCTGGCGGTGGTCCTGACCGGGCTGGCCGGCGCGCTGTTCAACCCGGCCGTGCGCACCTACCTGACGCGCGAGGCCGGGCCGGACGACCGGGCCGGCGCGTTCGCGGTGTTCAACACCGCGGCCGACGCCGGCGCGTTCACCGGTCCGCTGATCGGGGTCGCGCTGCTGGCCGTCGACTTCCGGCTCGTGGCCGCCGTCGCCGCGACGGTGTTCGTGCTGCTCACCGTCGCGCAGTTGCTGGTGCTGCCGTCGCAGCGGGTCGAGCAGCCCGCCGACGGGGTGCTCCGCAGCTGGAGCAGCGTCCTGCGCAACGGCCGGTTCGTCGCGTTCACGCTCTGCGGATCGGCGTACTTCACGCTGTACAACCAGATCTACCTCGTCTTCCCGCTGGAGGTGCGGCGCGTCACCGGCACCCCGGCCGCGGTGAGCGCGCTCTTCGCGGTGTCCACGGTGCTGGGGATCCTCCTCTACGTGCGGGTGGCGTCCTGGGCGGGCCGGCGGTGGGCTCCCGGCACCTGCGTCGCTGTCGGGCTCTTGTTGATGGCCGCCGCGTTCGTCCCCGTCGCTGCCTCGACGGCGCTGCTGGGCGACGCCATGGGCCTCGACCTGCTCGCCGGGCTGCCGGTGCTGGCCGGCACGGTCGTATTCACCCTCGGCATCGCGCTGGTCAACCCGTTCACGATGCAGCTGCTGCCAGTCGTGGGCAGCGAGCGCCTGCTCGGCACCTACTACGGCTTCTTCTACCTCGTTTCTGCCGTCGTCGCGGCCGCGGTGTCCGCCACAGCGGGTGCGCTGCTCGACACCGGGGGCGGCCCCGTGATCGCTGCGCTGCTGCTCGTCGGCATCGGGCTCGCCGGTGCGGCCGGGACGGCCGCGATGCAACGCCGCGGCCACCTCGCGTGACCACGGTCGGGAAGGTTCCCGAAACGGATCGGCTGCACTTCTCCCGTTCGACGCACGTCCCGGAGAAGGAGAAACCGATGACCATCCGTACCCGCCTCGCCGGCCTCGTCACCGCATTCGCCGCGGTCGCCGCGACGACGCTCCTGCTGCCCGGTCAGGCACAGGCAGCGCCGTCGGCGTGCCCGGACGCCGACATGCCGCTGCACGGCAATTCGTGGTTCGTCGACCACCACCCGGGCAACGCCCTCGGCGCGATGTTCGCGCTGGCCGACGAGCAGTCCCGGGCCGCGCGGGCGGTGGCCTGCCTCGTCGACGGGGAGCGGGCGGCCAACGGCCTCGCGCCGCTGCGCCGGTTGGAGGGCATGAACACCTCCGCCTACATCTACGCCCGCGACGCCGTCGGCCGGAAGTGGTGGACGCCCGGTGCCGATTTCCACTCCGACCCGCGCGACGCCCGCGATAGCTCGGCCCAGATCGACGACCGCATCAGCCGCCAGCACCCGTGCACGGGGTACGTCGGCGACGGGCGCCGGCTGGTGGCCGACGCCGAGAACACCTACCACGGGTGGGGCGACGGAGGGCAGAGCACACCCGCGGGCGCCGTCGCGTGGTGGATGGGCAGCCCGCCGCACCGCGCCGCGATCCTGGACCCCCGCTGGACACACACCGCCGCCGGCGTGGTGGCCGGCACTGCGGATCCCGGCGTCGGTGATCCCGATCCGAGCGGGGTCTACGTGCAGCACTTCATGGCCTGCAGCTGAACGTCACCAGTAGAGCACCTCGCGGAAGCGCCGCGTCTGGAACGCCGTGGCGTCGGGGCCGTAACAGCCCTCACATCTGCACCGAGTTGGCCCAGTACGGGATCGCACGGACGGACAGACGAGGAGCCGCACATGCCGGCGGACGCGTGGGTCGGTCCGGCTACGGCGCCCGACACCTACCGCCTCGCCACGCTCCTCGGCGGTGGCGGTGAGGGCGAGGTGTGGAAGGCGGAGCTCCCGCTCTCCGCCGGCGGCCGGCGCACCGTCGCCGTCAAGATCGTCCAACCGGAGCCGGGGCCGGAGGCCGAGCGGTTGTGGGAGCGGTCGGGGCACCTCCTGCGGGGCCTGTCCCATCCTGGCCTCGTCCGAGTGACCGACGTCTTCCGCGGACCGCGGGTGCACGCCGCCGGGCAGGCCGACCACGGCACCGCCACCCACTACGTCGTGATGGACCACATCGAGGGCCCGACGTTGACGAAGTGGCTGACCGGGCATCCGGGCGCCACCGCACGGATGCGGCTGGCGACGCTGCGCGCGGTCGCGGCAGCCCTCGACGAGATGCACTCGGGCGCATCCACGCAGGTGCCGGTGGTGCACGGCGACATCAAACCGGCCAACGTCGTCGTGCGGGCGGACGGTTCCGCGGTGCTGGTGGATCTGGGGCTCACCCGGCTGACCGACGCGACCGGCATCGCCGGACGCAGTGCCCCCTACGCCGCTCCGGAGATGCGCGGCGGGCTGCCCCTGCCGACGCCGGAATCCGACGCGTTCTCCTTCGTCGCGACGGTCGCGCAGGCGCTCACCGGCCGCCGTCCACCCACCGGCCCGGACGGGTGGCTCGACGTCAGGGCGTTGGAGACCGAGCTGCGCACGAGTCCGGCCACCGCCCACCAGCCGGCCGTCGTCCGGCACGTCATCGACGCCCTGCTCGCACCGCCGCACGCCCGGCCGCGACGGCTGCGGGCATGGCTCGACGCCGCCGGGCAGGCACCCGCACCGGTCAACCGGCCGCCCGTCACCGAGACGGCGGCACCCGAACCGATGACCGTGGCCGTTCCGGTGGTGCAGCCGGTACCCCAGCCGGTGGAACGGTCGGTGGTGCAGCCGGTGGTCGACGTGCCGGCGGAGGCACGGCCGAGCGAGAGCGATCGGCCGCCCCGGGGAACGGCGATCGCCTGGCTCGTCGTGGCCGTGTTGAGCACGGTCGCCGTGGTGGTGTCGGCGTCACTGGCGATCGCCGCGTTCCAGAACCCGACGGCCGCCGCCCCCGCCGCGGGTGCGGAGATCTTCCGCGAACAGGTCGGCGAGCGGGGAGCCGATCCGTTCACCGACTCGGTCACGCTCGCGGAACGCCCGTTGCAGAGCCCGACGGTCACCAATCCGACCACCGGCCCGAGCGGCGTCCAGGTCCGGGGAGACCGCCCGGGGCTCTACGGCGGCACCCGCTCCAACGGCACGTGCGACGCCGCCCGGCTGGTCACGTTCCTGCAGGCCAACCCGGCCAAGGCCGCGGCATGGGCAGGGGTCCTGCACATCGGAGCCGACCAGGTCGCCGCGTACGTCGCCGTGCTCACCCCCGTCGTGCTGCGGGCCGACACCCGGGTCACCAACCACGGCTACCGCGACGGACGCGCGACCACCCTGCAGTCGATCCTGCAGGCCGGCACGGCCGTCCTCGTCGACCAGCGTGGTGTGCCCCGCGTGAAGTGCGGCTCCGGCAACCCGCTCGCCGAACCCGTCCCGCAGCCCGCCGGCGTCACCTACCGCGGGGCAACCTGGCGTGGATCGGACCGGCCGCCGCTCGTCGTGGCGGCCGCGCCGGCCGTGCTGACCAGCTTCACCCTCGCCGACCTCACCACCGGCCGGCCGTTCATCCGCCCGGTCGGGACGAACGGCCAGGCGGACGCCGACCCGGGCCCGGTCGCCCCGACCGCCAAGCTCCCGCCACGGAACCCCCGCACACCGCCGGCGGCCGTTCGCCCCGCCACCCCGCAGACCACGCCCGCACCTGCGCCTGCGCCGGCCGGCGAGCCGAACGCCCAGACGGCGGATCCGCCCGCCCCGCCCGCCTGCACCGAGGAGGACGCCCGCCTCGAACAGTGCAAGGGCGAGAGCGAGCCCCCGGCGGCGGAACCGACGCCCCCGCCCGTCGTGAGCAGTGACCACATCTGAGCGGCCTCTTGCCGCCGTCGATCCGCGGGTTTACCGTATCGACGCCAACAGCAGGTCGTGACGGCGCGCGCAGCGCAGGTGATCCACCCGCCCTCCGCGCGTCATGGTCAGAGCTGCTCCCTGGGCAGGCGTCGCGTCAGCGCCGCCGTGCGCCAGGAGAGTGCCATGTCGATTCACGCCCGGTCCGATGCAGTGCCCGCGGAGATCGCGGACATGGGGACCGCCTCCTTCCGTACCCAGGCCGTCTACGGCGACAGCTCGTCGCTGATGATCGCCACCCGTCCTGCCGGCTACCACTCGGTCCCGCACACGCACGACTGCGAGCAGCTGAACTGGCTGCAGTCGGGCGAGCTGTGGGTCTTCGTCGAGGACCGCGCGTTCCACATGCGCGCGGGCGACTTCCTCCGCATCCCGGCCGGGCAGATCCACTGGTCGTGGAACAAGTTCGACGGCCCGTGCACGCTCGTCGAGGTGCACACCCCCGGTATGCAGCACGACTCGCTGATCTCGGGTTTCGCGGTGAGCCTGCACGACGAGGGCGAGCCGCAGCAGTTCCTGGGCTCGCCCGTCACCACGTTCCTGCCGGACGACTCGACCTTCGACCCGAGCATCGCCGAGAAGTCGGCGGAGTGAGCGCCATGGGTCGCAACGATGCGTACCGGTGGGTCGTGCTCGCCGTCCTGTGGCTGACGCTGCTGGTGTCCTACTTCGACCGGGTCGCGATCGCGGCCGCGCTGCCGTTCATGCGGGTCGACCTGGGGCTGTCGCCGACGGAGATGGGGCTGGTCTCGGGCGCCCTGCTCCTGAGCTACACGCTCGTGCTGGTGCCCGCCGGCTACCTGTCCGACCGGATCGGTCAGCGCCGCGTGATCGCCGCGGCGATCCTGTGGTGGACGGTGTTCAGCGTCCTGACCGGGGCCGTGACCGAGGGTGCGCTCCTGCTCGTGACAGTGCGGTTCCTCATGGGCGCCGGGGAGGGCTTCCACCCGCCGCCGCTGTGGCGGATGCTCGCGAACTGGTTCCCGCACGGCCGCCGGTCGGTGCCGCTCGCCCTGATGCTGACCGCGCTGACCCTCGGGCCGGCGCTGGCTCCGTCGGTCGTGCTGCCGGTGGTGTCGACGTGGGGTTGGCGGTGGGTGTTCTACCTGACCGCGATCCCCGGGGTGATCACGGTGCTGCTGGTGGTCCGGTACCTGCGGGACGCGCCCGGCCAACGCGATCTGGTCACGCGCATCGCGCCGGCCGCCGGGCCCGCCGGCCGGCGCCGGTGGTGGGTCCCGCACATCTGGCTGACGTTCGCCGCGTTCTTCTTCTTCGGGTTCGTGCTCTACGGCCTGATGAGCTGGCTGCCCACCTACCTGATCACCTACCGCGGCCTCGGTCTCGGCGCCGCCGGGCTGCTGGCGACGACGCCGTACCTCGCCGGCACGGTCGGCCTGCTCGTCGGCGCCGCGGTGTGCGAGCGGTACTTGAACCACGTCCGGCGCCGCTTCATCGCGATCGGGTACCTCGCCACGGCGGCCTGCATCGTGGCCGCCGTGCTCGTGCCCACCGTCGCCGGCACCGGGATCTTCCTGACGCTGGCCGGGTTCTTCCTGTACTCGGGCCTGGGCCCGTTCTGGTCGGTGCCGATGGACGTGGTCGCACCGCACGAGGTGGGGCTGTGGCTGGGCTTCATCAACATGGGCACCCAGCTGGCCGGGTTCATCGGACCGGTCGTCATCGGCGCGATCCTGCAGTCCACCGGCTCGTTCACGCCGGTGCTCGGGACGATGATCGCGTCGATGGTCCTGGCCGCGGCGTGCCTGAGCGCGGTGCGGGCACCGGTCGCGGTCGCGTCCGACGAGGCGGTGCCGGCATGACCGCGGTGATGGCCGGGTCGGCGCGTCCGCGCTGGGACACTCCGGCCATGCCCACTCCCAGCAGCCTCGTCGTCGTCGGCTACGCGCGGGTCGCGAACACCGCCGCCGCGCACGCCGTCCAGGAGTACTTCACCGTCGCGCTGCGGGTCGACGCGTCGTCGGGCGTCGTCACCGCCGTCGACTCGACGGCCGTGACCGGGCTCGTCCGGGAGTGGCTCGCGGACCTGTTGCTCGGCGTCGACCTGTCCGTCGGGATCGAACCCGTCCTCGCCGAGATCGAGGCGACCTACCTCGGCCAGGGCAGCGGTGCGATCCGGCAGGCGGTCGGCGATGCCTGGCGCCGCTACGGCGCCCGCCCACGTTGAGGAGGGTCGGATGTTCGAGATCCACCGGCTGAACTTCGGTTCGGTGCGCATCGACGCGTCGATGCGGGTCCGCGGCGTGGCGCCCGGACGGCTGATCGAGGTGCCGGCGCAAGGCTTCCTGGTGCTCGGGCCGGGCGGGCCGGTCCTCGTCGACGCCGGGTACCGCGATCCGTCGGTGCTCGGCATGGGCGGCACGGTCGCCCCTGGTCAGGGCTTCGCGGAGCAGCTCGCGGCCCACGGTCTGGAGGCGGGTGACCTCGCCTGCGTCGTGATGACGCACCTGCACCGCGACCACGCCGGGCACCTCGACAAGGTGCCGATGCACGTCCCGGTCGTGGTCGAGCGGAGCGAGCTGGCCGGCGCGTGCTCCGGCATCCAGGGACGGGCGTACGCCAAGGACGACCTGCACCACCTCATCGACCGGCTCCACTCCCCCGGCGCCCTGCACCTCCTCGACCTCGGGTACTCGGGACCCGAGGAGGTGCTGCCGGGGATCACCTGCCGGCTCTCCGGCGGCCACACGCCGGGCTCGATCGGCATCGTCGTGCCGACCACCGACGGCGAGGCGTACCTCTGCGGCGACCTGCTCTACGACGTGGAGGGGTCGCTGCGCACACCGCCGAAGGAGAGCCCGCTCGCCGGTGTGCAGCCGTCCTTCCTGGTGCCGGGTGACCCCGGCCTGACCAACAACTTCACCACGTCCGTGCTGCAGGAGATCGGAGCGGTCAAGCACGCCCGCCGCTACCGGTTCGTCATGCCCGCGCACGACACCCCCGGGGTCCTCGACCACGGCCGCTACGTCGGCCGGATCGACGGCGACGTCGTTCCCGGGCCCATGACACCGGTCGGACCGCCGACCGAGAAGGAGTAGCAGGATGCGCGCGCTCGTCATGAGCGGACCGGCAGACGGTCCCGAGCGGAGCACCATCGAGACCCGGCCGGATCCCGTTCCGGGGCCTGGTCAGGTGAGCATCGAGGTCGCGCACGCCGGCCTCAACTTCCTCGACGTGATGGCCCGTCGCGGCGATCCCGGGTACGTGCGGGAATGGCCGTTCGTGCCGGGGTTGGAGGTCGCCGGCACGATCCGGGAGATCGGCAGCAGGGTCGTCGGCCTGCAACCGGGACAGCCCGTGGCGGCCTTCACCGCCGGCGGTGGCCTGGCCGAGATCGCGGTGGCCGAGGCGGCCCTCACCGTCGCGCTGCCGGACGGGGTGCCCACCCGGAGCGCCGCGATCGCCCCACTCCTCCTCACCAGCGCGTGGCTGCTGATCACCGAGGTCGCCCGGGTACGGCCCGGCGACGCGGTGCTGATGCACTCCGCGGCCGGAGGCATCGGATCCGCGGTCGCGCAGCTCCTCCCGATCGTCGACGCCGTGCCGGAGATCGGCACCGTGGGGCGGGCCGAGAAGGTGGAGCAGGCCCGCGCCGCCGGCTGGAAGACCGTGCTGACCCGCGCGTCGGTCACCGCGGACGAGGTGCTCGCCGCCGCCGGCGGTCGCGTCGACGTGGTGCTGGATCCGCTCGGCACGTCGATGGTGGAGCTCGACGTGGCCGTCACCGCTCCTGGTGGCCGGATCGTGCTGTTCGGCAACCCGTCGGGCGGCGTGCCCGCCCCGCTGCCCGGCCTGGGCAGCCTGATCGGCGGCAACATCGCCGTCGCCGGGTTCAGCATCAGCCGGCTCTCGGTGGCTGCACCGGACCGGGTGGCGACGGCGCTGCGCCACGTGCTCGGCCTGCTCGCGGAGGGGCGGGTCACCACCGCGACGCAGGTCGTCGACGGTCTCGACGACGTGCCGGCGGCGCACCAGCGGCTCGCGGACGGCGAGGCCACCGGGAAGTACGTGGTGCGTGTGGCCGGCTGAGGGTCTGGATGCCGCGGCGAGCTTTCCGTTGCCCGCTCTCGGTCCACGCTTTTGAGTCCCCGGCGTAACCATTCAGGTTCCGGCCGCCGGATGTCGTGGTGTGTCGGTGCGTGACCTCGTGGCCTGGGTGTGCTGATCATGGTGGGGTGCCTGGGTCGGAGCTGTCGCGTGAGGAGCTCCTCGCGCTGGTCGAGCGGCAGGCCCAGCTGATCGAGACGCTGACCGCGCGGGTCGCGGTCCAGGACGAGCGGATCGCGGAGTTGGAGCGGCAGTTGGGCCGCAACTCGCGCAACTCCTCCCAGCCGCCCTCAGCCGACGGGCCGGCGGTGCCCAACCGGGCAGCCCGGCGCCGCGGCGGCGGCCGGAAGCCGGGTAAGCAGCCCGGCACCGAGGGCCGGTCGCTGGGCATCGTTGCTAAACCCGACGAGATCGTGGAACACGTCCCGACCTCGTGCGCAGGGTGCGGCGCCGGGCTCGCCGGGGCGCAACCGGAGGGCGGGGAGGGCTCGGAGGACGTGGTGCGTCGTCAGGTCCACGACATCCCGCCGATCACCGCGCGGGTCATCGAGCACCGGTTGCACCGGCTGCGCTGTGCGTGCGGGCACCGCACCCGCGCGGCTGCCCCGGCCGGGGTGGGCGCGCCGGCCACCTATGGGCCGAACCTGCGCGCCCTGGCCGCCTATCTGGTGGTCTACCAGCACGTGCCGGTCGCGCGGGCCGCGCAGCTGATCGCCGACGTGACCGGGGCCCGCCCCTCGACCGGGTGGATCACCTCGGTCCTGGCCCCGACCGCAGCCGCGGTGGCCCCGACCACCACCGCCATCCTGGACCTGCTCCGCGCGGCGCAGGTGCTGCATGTCGATGAGACCTCCAGCAACATCACCGGTATCCGGTGGTGGCTCCACGTCGCGGCCACCCCGTTGTTGACCGCCTATCACCTGCATCGTTCCCGGGGCCGGGTCGCGGTCACCGAGTTCGACGTACTACCGCAGTTCCGCGGGACCGTGGTGCACGACAGCTTGGCCCTCTACGACGCCTACACCCAGGCCCGCCACAGTCTGTGCGGGGCGCACCTGGTTCGGGAGTTGACCGCCGCCGCAGAAGCCCACCCCAACAAGGTGTGGCCTGCCCAGGCGATCCGCGCATTGCAACAGCTCAACAACGCCGCCCACCACGCCCGCGAGCAGGGCTTCCTGCAGATCCCACCCGAGATTGCTGATCCGCTGCACCGCAGCTTCCGCCACGCGGTGATCGTCGGGCTCGCCGAGCACCCCCGACGACCCGGCGCCCGCCAATCGGTAACCCGGAACCTGTTGCAACGCCTCGCCGACCGCTTCGAACAGGTGGTGCTGTTCGCGCGCGACCTGACCGTGCCGTTCACCAACAACCAGGCCGAACGCGACCTGCGCCCGACCAAGACCCAACTCAAGATCAGCGGCTGTCACCGCTCCGCCGACACCGCCCGCGCCTGGCTGGCCATCCGCGGCTACATCTCCACCGTCCGCAAACACGGCCACAACGTCCTGGCCGCTCTCCGCGACGCCATCACAGACAACCCATGGATGCCACCGCTCTCGGCGTGACCTGAATGGTTACTCCCCGGCATCGCTGTAGTCGAGCGGGGTTACCGGGTTTATTGGCCCGTTTCGGTTGCAGCGCTACCCGGGTTCTTCACCGAATATTGTGGTCGACCTGGCGGCCGTACCCGACTTGCCACTGCGGTTGACGGCCTTCGCTTCCGCTTCGTGCGTGGTCGACCGGCTGTGGTGCCGATTTCTCGCAGATGATTGTGGAAAATACAGAGGCCTCGGCCGTTGTCGAATTCGGTGCGGCCGCCGTGGCGCCTGCGGATGATGTGGTCGTAGTGGCCGATGAGAGCGTCGCAGTAGGGGGCGGTGCAGCGTCCGCCGTCGCGCATGTTGATCAGGTTGGCCAGGACGCCGGTGAAGTTGCGTTGGACGGAGTCGCCGCCGATGACGATGCCGTCGCGGATGATCAGTCGCCGCCAGGTCTTGCGACCCTCACCGGTGGCCAACAGGTCGACCGGGACGGGACCGTGGCCGGGGATCTCCGCGGGCAGCGGGCTGTCGGGGTCGAGCAGTGCCTCGACCGGGACCATGATGTGGACCTGGATGTCGATGTCTTCTGCGGTGGCTTGGCCGGTGAGGCGTTCGACCAGGGTGTCGGCCATGATCTGGCCCTGCCCGCGCAGCACCGGCTCGGGCTTCACCCACACCTCGTTGA
This sequence comes from uncultured Actinomycetota bacterium, assembly GCA_963727745.1. GTDB lineage: Bacteria > Actinomycetota > Actinomycetes > Mycobacteriales > Pseudonocardiaceae > Pseudonocardia. The sequence continues at coordinate 134,715 of CAVSHL010000011.1, read as the reverse complement.
CGGCTTTGCGAAGCGCGGCGTAGCAGGCCACGGCCTGCTCGACCGGCAGGTGCGCGGTCAGATCGGCCATGCCGGGCTCGCTCGATGGCCGCACCGTCACACGTCGCCCGGACCGGGCTCGACGGGTGCGGGCCTCGAACTTCTCCGGCGCCACTTCGGCCGCGATCTTCCGGGCGAGATCATGGATCCGCCGAACACCGAAGGTCTCGATGTGCTCCTGCGCGAGCCGCTCATCGACCTGAGCGCGCTCATCAGGATCGAGATGGGTACCGGCATCGGTGATCACCGCGATCTTCTGCTCGTTGAGCAGCCCGGCCGCGAACATCTCCCGGATCAGCGGGTGCCCGGCGTGTAGATCCCGGGCGATGCGGACCCGCTTGCCACCTTGGTGGGCGGAGACCCGGCAGGCGATGCCGACCCTGTCAGCGACGACCCGCTGCACCTGCGCCGGATCATCCACGCCGGCGTCGATCTGCTCGGCGGCGATGGCCCGCCCGAGCGCAAGAATGGCGTCGGCCTGCCGTGCGGCGACGGCGTTCTTCTCCTCTTCGAGTTGTGCAACAAGCTCTGCGAGCTGCACGGTGAGGAGACCCTGGGACATGCCCTGATTCTATCGAAAAAGATGTCATCGAACAAGGGTTCGATAGCGGGACCACAGCCAGTTGACCACGCAAGAAAATGGAGTGAAAGCCGTCAACGAAAGTTGCAAGTCGGGTACGGCTGCCAGGCCGACCACAATATGCGGTGAAAACCCCGGCAGCGCCACACCAGACCGGGGACCGAGACCGACAACCCCGCTCGCGCCGCCCGAGACAGAACACTGAAGAGCGAACACCGCGAGTTGCAGGACGAAGCTCGCCGTCCTGGCCCAGCAGGACTTCACGCCAGCCGGATCAACGAACTTGACGGGCCCCGGGAGCACCCGTACGCTCCCGTCCGCTTTCAAATGAAGGAAACAAGCTTTCATATATTGAAAGTGAGCTGGTGGGCAGACGGGGGCAGGACTGCATGACCACGACTGCGGAGAAGAACACCCTCTCCTCAGCACTGCGCGTTCTCGAGGGCCTGCGGGTCATCTCCCGGGCCCGTGGACCGATCTCCCTCGCGAAGCTGGCGGCGGAGCTGGACACCTCCGAGGTCGCGGCGTTCCGGGTCGCGTCGACCCTGATCGCCGCGGGATACGTCCGCCAGGCCGCGTCCGGCGCCGGGTACGACATGACCTGGCAGATCGTCGAGATGTCGCGGGCGCTGCTGGACCGCACGGACTTGCGCAAGGTCGCCGAGGACCGCCTCGCAGCACTCGCGGACCACTACACGGAGTGCATCACGGTCGCCATCCCCGACGGGGACCACGTGGTGTTCGTCGACCGGATCAACGGCGACCTGAACGTGCACTTCTTCTGCGACATCGGTAAACGGCTACCGCTGCACGTCGGCGCCGCGTCGCGCGCGATCCTCGCGTTCGCGCCACCGCCACTCGCAGCCGAGTACCTCACGCGCCCGCTCACGCCGTACACGGACGCGACCCAGGTCGATCGAGTGCTCGTCGAGCGGGATCTCGCGCAGATCCGCGACCAGGGTTACGCCGTCAGCGTCGGCGACGTCGAGATCGGCATCTCCGCGGTGGCCGCGCCCATCCTCAACGCGAAGTCGGACGTGCTCGGCGCGGCAGCGATCGCGAACATCTCCGCGCGGTGGAGCAACGACGACGTCCTGGAGCGGGGCGAGCGCATGGTCGAGGTGTGCCGGGAGATCTCCCGCGACTGCGCGGAGCTCTCGCAGGCGTTCCGACTCGACCGGCCCGGCTCATGACGACCGCCGAGCGGCGTGTGATCGACTCGGCTGTCCACACCCTGCGCCCCGACGCGGAGCTGGTGAGCGCTGTCCGGTGGCCAGTGGACTTCCACGTCCGCCGCCTCGACGCGGCCAGGCCCGTCATCGACTGGTGCCCGTCCGGGCAGGAGATGGTCGACCCGCGCCGCAGCGTCGCCGTCACGCTCAGGTCGGGGATGGACCGCATCCTGAAGCCGCACCGTGCGGCATCGGTATCCGAAGAAGAGAAGGGCAGTTCGACATGAGCGAGCAACTCGCTCCCGTGGGCAACCGCATCCTGTTCGAGAACGACGCCATCCGGGTCTGGATGGTCGACGTCGCCGCGGGTGACGAGCTCGCGCTGCACCTGCACGAGAACCCGTACCTGCTGGTGAACCTCACCGACGGCCTGCTGGCGGTGCACGACGCGAACGGTGAGCCGCGCGAACGCGCCCTCAGCGGCGAGACGGTCGAGTGGCACGACGCGGGAGAGCTGCACAGCTTCACCAACATCGGCGCCGACCGCTACAAGAACATCCTCGTCGAGGTCATCGACACCTCGGGAAGCTCGACGAACGGTGGCAGGTCGTGACGCAGGACCAGGAGACGATGCCCGCGTCGAGTGCACTCGCGGCCGAGACGCGCTGGATGGACGCCATCGACCAGGCGCAGCTCGTGCGCTCGGGCGAGGTGTCGCCCGCGGAGCTGCTCGACGCCGCGATCGAGCGGATCGCGGCGCTCAACCCCGTGCTCAACGCCGTCGTCATGGAGTGGTTCGACCACGCCCGCTCGACCGTCGCCGCGGGACTGCCGGCCGGCCCGTTCACCGGCGTCCCGTTCCTGCTCAAGGACTTCGTCGCGCCGTACGCCGGACAGACCGAGTCCAACGGGAACGTCCGGCTGAAGGAACTCGCGATCCCCTCCCCCATCGATTCCACGCTCGTCGCCCGCCTCCGGGCGGCCGGGCTGGTCACCGCCGGGCGGACCAACACCCCCGAGTTCGCCGCGCTGCCCACCACGGAACCGGCTGCTTGGGGAGCGACCCGCAACCCGTGGCAGCTCACCCACTCGACCGGCGGATCCAGCGGCGGCGCCGCCGCGGCCGTGGCCGCCGGGATGGTCCCGATCGCCCAGGCGTCCGACGGTTCGGGCTCCATCCGGATCCCGGCGGCGCTCTGCGGCCTGGTCGGGCTCAAGCCGTCCCGCGGGCGGATCAGCGCCGGCCCGCTCGCCGACGAGTCCGGTCCCGCCGTCTTCCTCGGCGTGAGCCGCACCGTCCGCGACACCGCAGCTCTGCTGGACGCGGTCCACGGTCCCGGGGTGGGCGACCTCGTCGTCGCGCCGCCGCCCGCTCGCCCCTACCTGGAGGAGCTCGACACCGATCCCCGCCCGCTGCGGATCGGCGTGCTGGACCGCGCGTCCACCGGGGTCACGGTGGACCGCGAGATCGTCGCCGCCGTCGACGAGACCGCACGGCTGCTCGAGTCCCTCGGGCACCACGTCGAGCTCTCCTACCCGAAGGCCCTCGAGGAGACCGACCTCGGAGACCGGAGCCAGGTCGGGCTCGCCGCGACCAGCCCGATGCTGTACTCGCTGGCCGGGCTGGCCCGCGCACTCGGCCGGGAGCTCACCGCAGCCGACATGGAGCCCCTGAACTGGGCGCGCTACCTGCGCCTGCGGGAGATGCGCGCCGCCGATCTCCTGCAGGCCCTCGGCGCAGCCACCCAGTTCCGCCGCCGGATGCTGCAGTGGTGGGCCGACGGGTTCGACCTGTTGCTGACCCCGACGACGGCCGCCCCGGCAGCGCCGCTCGGCACCTTCGACGGCGATTCCGAGGAGGAACTCGCGCCACTGGGAAACCCCTACATCGCGTTCACCCGCGCGTTCAACGTCACCGGACAGCCCGCCATCAGCCTCCCCGCCGGCCGCACCACCCGAGGGCTCCCGATCGGCGTCCAGCTCGTCGCGGACCACGGCCGCGAGGACGTCCTCCTCGCCGTCGCCGCCCAGATGGAGCGGGCGCGCCCGTGGAGGGACGAGATCCCGGCTGTGTAGGGCGGGCCGCCAGGATCACCAGCCTCAGCCGTAGGTGGGATGCTGCGGCCAGCCGGAGGGTGAGTCCTCCCAGGCTTCCTGTCGGCCGTACGCGGTCAGGTCCTGGATGTTGTTGGTGAACAGCAGCCGGTCCACCCCTCGTTGAGTCGTCGAGTAGGTGCGGAACACCCGCCCGTCCTGACGCACGAACGTGCTGAGCAGGAAGCCGTCAGCTCCGCAGTCCGCGGCGAAGCTGGTGCCGCGCGAGGAGACGAACGGCATCGTCCAGCCGCGTTCGGCGATGACCCGCTGGATCTGCTCGATCGGCATGTCCGACACGGTGGCCCAGCTGATGCCCTTGCCCGCCAGTACCGGCAGGGCTGCCACGTTGTCGGTGAAGTGCGTGCACCCGGGACAGAGCCGATCCGGGCCGCTGTCCATGAACTGGTAGACGACGAGTTGGTCGCGATCGCCGAAGAGGTCGAGCAACGAGACCGTCCCACGTGGGCCCGTGAACTCGTACGGCTCGGTGAACTCGACCATTGGTAGTCGCCGCCGCTGCGCAGCCAACCGGTCCTGCGCCCGGGTGGCCGCCTTCTCCGCCACCAGCAACTCGTCGCGGGCCCGCTGCCACTCCGTAGTGGAAACGATCTCTGGATGTGCCATGTCGGCGGTCCTTCCTGGGTGGGGCGCGGCCGGTGTCGAGCGGCGCCCGACTTCCCGTCCGCGTTGCGCGGCTGCGGCAACCGCCTTCACCCTTGAGACGGAGCCGCGCGCGGCGCCTCGACATCGCTGCTGGTGACGTGGGTCACAGGCTGCGCTCGCCGTGTCGGACCAGTTGCGCCCAAAGGCGGTCAGCGCAGGTAGGCGCGGACGAGGTCGATGACGGTGTCGGGTTCCTCGATGTGGGAGAAGGAGCCGCTGCGCTCGAGGATGTGCAGTTCGATGCGAGGGTCGGCGTGCACGAAACCCTGCTGCAGGCGCGGGTAGAGCGCCCGGTCGTAGCGGCCGGCGAGCACCATCGGTGGTGTCGCGAGTTCCTGCAGGCGTGACCGGAAGTCGGGGATGCGGGCGAGCTCCCCGCCGATGACGAAGTCGACGTCGGCGCCGACGAACAGCGGGTAGAGCGCCGTGTTGCGGGCACCCGGTTCGGTGGGCAGCAATGCCGCGTTGTCGGGGTCGTGGAACCGGATGGGTCGGGCGTGAACCGCGAACAGCTCCTGCATCGCCGGGCTGGTCGAGGCCGCGCCGCAGCGGCGCAGCGCGAGGATCTGGTCCCAGACCTCGGGGAACTGGTGGTCGAGCTCGCGGTTGATGTTCTCGTGGTTGCGCTGCCACATCTCGGGCCCGTGCAGCGTGTTGGCCAGCACCACACGCCGCACCGCATGCGGGTGGTCGAGAGCCAGCGCCTGCGCGACCAACCCGCCGTAGGAGAACCCGTAGACGTCGACCGGGCCGATGCCCAGCTCGCCGATGAGGGCCGCGACGTCGGCGACGTCGCCGGCGAAGGTGATCGTCGCCAGATCTGCGGGGTGATCGGAGCGGCCGCGGCCGTGCAGATCCACGTAGAACACCGTCGCGTGCTCGGCCAGCGGCGCGAGGAAGGGGTGGAACACCACGTGGGATCCGGCGGGCCCCAGTCCGGCGAGGACGATCAGCGGTGGGCCGTCCCCCTCGCTCTCCACCCACAGGCGGTGCCCGCGGACCTCTACGTGACGTCCGGGTGGGTGCTCGATCGCTGTCATGCCGATCAGTCCTTTCGTGCGGTCACGTCGACGGGACGGCTGCCGCGTCGAGCGGAAACCGGTTGGACCTCGATGCGGCGAGCGTGGCCATCACCGCAGTGCCGGCGAGGACGAGCGCCACGATCGCGAAGCCGTGGGCCGATGCGGCCGGGCCGGGCGCGGGTACCACCGCGAACCACACCGTGCCGAACATCGCCACTCCGAGCACCCCGGCGACCTGCAGGACGGTGCTGTGCACGCCGCTGATGTCGGCTGCGAACCGCGGCGGTACGGCGGAGGCGATGCGGGCGAGCATGGAGTTGACGCCGACGCCGAGCCCGAGTCCACCGACACCGAGCAGCACCACCAGCACCGCGGTGCTCGTGATGCCGGCGAACAGGGCGGCGGCCATGGCCGCGTACGCCGAGGCGAGCGCGCCGTAGCCGTAGGGCGCGAGCCGGGTGGCCCGGATGGCCGGGGCGGTGCGCAGCGCGTACCCGGCGATGCCGAAGGCGGCTACCCACGACACCAGGGCCAATCCCGAGAAGAGCGCCGACTCGCCCAGACCCTGCTGCAGGTACAGCGCCAGGATCAGCAGCACCGCGAAGTAGGTGGCCTGCGCGCATCCTTGCGCGGCCAGTCCCCACGAGATCACCGGACGGGCGATGACCGGCAGGTTGACCAGCGGGTAGGCACCGCCGGCCGCGGCCCGTCGCTGCAGCACGAGGAACGCACCGATCAGCACCGGGCCGGCTGCCAGGACGAGCCACCCCCACAGGGGCCACCCCAGCTCGCGGCCCGTCACCAGCGGTACCACCAGCGAGACCAGGCCCGCGGAGAGTGTTCCCACGCCGGCCAGATCCAGTCTCGCCCGCGACGTCGGGACGTCCGCCGGCAACGCGATCGCTGCCGCCACCACCAGCACGATCCCGACCGGCACGTTGATCAGGAAGATCGATCGCCAGCCCCATCCCCACAGATCAGCAGCGACGAGCACACCGCCGAGCACCTGTCCCGCGACCGCTCCGCCCGAGAGCGCCACCGCGTACCAGCCCAACGCCCGAACCCGCGACCGTCCCTGGAAGTGCACCTGGATCCCGGTCAGCACCTGCGGCACCATCAGCGCAGCTCCGACGCCCTGGACGAGCCGCGCGACGATCAGCGCGCCGACCGTCGGGGCCAGCCCGCACGCCAGGGACGCGGCGGTGAACACCGCGGTGCCGACCAGGAAGATGCTGCGCCGGCCGCGCACGTCGCCCAGCCGGGCACCGGTGATCAGCAGCACGGCGTAGGTCAGGACGTACCCGGCCACCACGAGCTGGATCTCGGCGCCGTTCGCCTGCAGCCGCGCAACGATGTCGGGTGCTGCGACGTTCACGATCGCGGTGTCGACATTGGCCATGAACTGGGCTGCCAGCAGCACCGACAGAACTGCACCCAGCCGCTGAGCCGAGAACTCACCCGACATCGTCATGATCCGCACCTTCGGGGACTCGAACGGATGGAGCGGCACACAAGAAACGCGGCAGCGGGAGCGACGGCCGTCATGCATTCACGGTGGCGCCTCCACCGAGTCGGCGCTGGCGGAAATCGGACGCTGGTGCGCGCCATGATCGCCGGTGGTTCCGCGAGTTGCGCCCGACCGCCACAAGACCGCCTGCCGGTCTCGGGAACACCGCGTGTCGAGGCCTATCTCCGCACTCGGTAGTGCAGGTCGGCCAGCGGCCCGGTGCTGCCGAGGTGCAACGGCTCCAGCTCGACCCGCTCGTCGACGGCGAGCCGGACGCCCGCGCCGAGCAGCACCGGCGCGGTGTGCACGACGATCTCGTCGACGAGGCCTTCCGCCAGGGCCTGTCGGGCGAGGTCGGCGCCGAAGATGACCACGTCGCGTCCGCGGGCCGCCGCCTGCGCGGTTGCGACCGCGGACCTGATCCCGCCGGTGACGAAGCTGATCCGCGGGTCGTACGGCGTGGCATCGGGGTGGTGGGTCAGCACGAGGACCGGGCCGTCCCACCGGCCACCGTAGATGCCCTCGACGCCGTTGAGGTTCCGTGACGCCTCGTACCATCGGCGGCCGCCGAGGATCGCGCCGAGCGAGTCGATGACGCGTTCGGCGAGTGCGGGCATGCCGGTGCGGGCCGGGACCCAGCCCATGGACAGCCAGCGCATGTCGTGGTCTGGGCCTGCGACGAAGCCGTCGAGCGACATCGTCACGTGCCACAGGGTCGTGCCGCTCGCCGAGCCGGTCACCGCGTCACGACCGGCACGCGGTGGTCGTCGGTGCGTCCGTGCCGCGCGCAGGGCTGCCGGGACTCGCGCGGGCAGGGCGCCACCGTCGAGTCGAAGACGACGAGGCTCACCGACGGCTGCGCGGCGAGACTGCGAGAGTGGCGTGCCTGCGGGCTCGACACCCAGTAGAAGTCGGCGAGCCCATCCGCGGCGAAGTAGGCGGGCGTCGTCCAGGGGTGGCCGTCGGCATCGACGGTGCCGAGGGTCAGGTAGGCGTTGCCGTCGAGCAACGAGCGGGCGTGCTCGGTCAGTTCGTCATCCACTGGCATCTCCTCGGGGCTGACGGATCCAGGCGATGGCGAACTCATGAGTCGGTCCGGGCGTTCGAGGACGTCCTGTCCACGGACCCGAGTTGTCGCTCGAGCGCGCGACGCGCACGGGCCGGCGCCTGCCGGTCGCGGCGCAGCTGGAGGTAGTGGTTGAGCGCCAACATGATCGCGACGATCTCGTACAGGAGCTGGTCGACATCGGTGTCCGATGACAACTCTGCCTGCTCGACCGCGTGCCGGATGTTGACGTGCAGCTCCCGGTGCCACAGCGCGTCCATCCCCGCGATGGCATCGCGCACCGGCCCGTCCCGGCCGTCGAACTCGGTCGCGGCGGCCATGAAGAAGCACCCGCCGGGCAGCAGCTCGCGTTCCAGGTAGGAGACCCACGCCTCGCAGACCGCGCGGAGGTACGGCAACCCGCGGTCCACGCCGCGGGCGCGCTCGGGCACCTCCCGGACGAACAGCTCGACAGCGGCGTCGACCACCGCGAGCTGAAGGCCCTCCTTGGTGCCGAAGTGGCCGATCACGCCGGCCTTGCTCATGTCCAGCTCGGCGGCGAGCCGGCCGATGGTCAGCCCCTCCAGTCCCTCCGACGACGCGATCACCAGCCCGGCATCGAGGATGCGCTGGCGCGTCAGGCGGGCCTCGGCCATGGACTTCCGGGGGCTCATGGCCGGACTATAGCTTACGAACGATCGGTTGCTATTCTAGCTTCCGACGACATCGGTCGTTGCGATCCCATCGTCGACGTGCGCCCCGGACCCCGGTTCACCCGGGCTGCGTCATCGCCCTGATGCGGCGCAGCATGTCGTTGCTCGGGTACGGCTCCTGCTCGACCTTCTCCATGAGCGTCCGCGCGTACTCGGCGACCATCTCGGGCGGCAACGACTGCTCGATGAGGTCGAGCTGCTCACGGCTCGGGAACGGGTCCGACCGCAGCTTCTCGAACAGCATCTGCACGAACTCGACACGGGTCTCCTGGGAAGCCTGCCGGTCACGCAGCTTCGTCTGCAGGACGCTCACGAACTCGTCCCAGGCCTCGTCCGGGATCTGGTCGACGATGGCCCGACGCATCTCGTCCTCGTCTCGCCCATCCTGGCTCCGTGCATCGGACGTCATCGTCGGACCTCCCTGGCGGCAACCTCACCCGTGCAGGTGGTTTACCCAGGTCGGCACCGCGCTACACCCGCCGCTCCGCCCCGTGACTCAGGCAGGGACGTACCGCAGCGTGACGACGCCGGAGTCGTAGGTCATGCTCTCGGCGAGCCGGAGATCGGCGGGCTGCTTCAGATCGGTGTGGAGGGGCTGCGTCAGGCCGCCTCCGTGCGGACGCCGGCGGCAACGTCCTCCACGTAGTCGCGCAGGGTGCGGGGCTCGCGGCCGAGGATCGCCCGCAGCACCAGGCTGTTGCCGGCCACGCCGTGCTCGGCGTAGAAGCGGAAGATCGCGGCGAACGCCTCCCGGGTCGGCCCGTCCAGTGCCAGGCCCGCGGCCCACCGGTCGAACGACGGCTCGCCGGCCTCGACCGGCCGGCCCAGCACCCGCGCGAGCTCGGCCGCGATCTCGTAGCGGTCGGGAGCGGTCCCGCTGCACAGCTCGTACGTCCCGTGGACGAGCCGATCGGTCGTCAGCGCGATGGCGGCGACCTCGGCGACGTCGCGGTAGTCCACCCGGGCGATCCGCGCCTCCGCGGGGAAGGGCTCCTCGAACACTCCCTGCTCGACGGCGGTCCGCCGGCCCCGGGCGATGTTCTGGAACAGCGCCACCGGCTGCAGGATCGTGTACTCGAGGTCCGTGCGCAGCAGCGCCGCCTCGACGGGTTGCTTCGACGCGTGGTTGACCAACCCGTTCCCGGGATGGTGCACCCCGGAGAACACGAACCGACGGGCACCGCCGGCGACCGCCGCCGCGATCATGGTCAGGCCCAGCTCCGCCTCGTCCGGCGCGAACGCCGGGCCCACGTGGAACACCCCGCCCACGCCGGCGACCGCGGCGTCCAGGCTCGCCCGGTCCCGCAGGTCGCCGAGGACCACCTCGGCCGCGCCGTTCGAGCGCGCGATCTCCGCCTGCGCCGGCGTGCGCACCAGCCCGCGCACCCGGGCGCCGTGCCGGACGAGCGCGGGCACGACGAGACCCGCGTGCCGTCCGGCCGCGCCGACCACCAGTACCTGCTGTTCCACGTCACTTCTCCGTTCGTGCGGCGACCGGCGCGGGTGCGCCGATCCAGTGGATGGCTCCGGTCGCGGCGAGCGGCAGCACCGCGGCGACCGCGAGAGCACCGGCGACGCCGAGCGGGCCGGCCAGCCCACCCGCCACCGCGGACCCGACGGCGCCGCCGACCAGGAACGTGAGGTTGAGCAGGCCCAGCGCGGCCCCACGGCCCTCGGGTTCGACCGCGGCACCCACGGCTGCGGTCACCACCGCCTGCGTCAACGCGAAGCCCACGAACGCCGTCGACGTCCCCGCGAGCACGAGCCACGCCGGCCCGTCCGCCAGACCCGCCGCGCCGAGCAGCACGCCGGTGAGACCGGCTGCCCCGCCCAGCAGCTGCCGGCCGCGCGCCGGCGCAAGCCGCCCGGCCACCCGCGACGTCACCGCGCCGAGCAGTGCGCCGGGCAGCAGCACGAGCCCGACCGCCAGCACGCTCCACCCGTGCCCGTGGACCAGCAGCTGGGGAGCGGCGAACATCGCCGCGAAGAGCCCGCCGAACACCCCGGCCCCGGCGGCCGCGGCCGCCAGGAAGCTGCGCGAGCCGACCAGCCGCTGCGGCACGAACCCGTCGGGCCGCCGGCGTGTCCTCGCCACGAGCACGCCACCGGCCGCGATCACGACCGCGCCCAGCATGATCAACGCTGCGACCGGCAGGTGCAGCGCCGGTGCCTGCAGCAGCACCAGCAACGCCGCCACGGCCGTCGTCGACAAGCCGGCGCCGGCACCGTCCACCCCGCCGCCGCGGCCCTGCTCCGGTGCGAGCGACATCGCCGAACCCACCGCGACCAGCGACAGCACCGGCAGCACCAGCACGACTCGCCACGACGATGCCGACGCGACGAGCCCGCCGACGGCGGTCGCGCTCCCCGCGAAGATCGCGAGCACCGCACCGAACCACGAGAGCACCGCGGCGCGGCGGGCCGGGTCCGTCGACACGCTCAGCGTCACCGCCGAGGACGTCATCGCCCCGGACCCGGCCGCGAGCACGAACCGGCCGGCCACCGCGGTGCCGAGGTCGGGCGCGAGCAGGCACGCCACCGCGCCCGCGACCAGCAGGGCCGAGCCCAGCAGCAACGACCGCCGCACACCCCAGGTGTCGCCGAGCCTGCCGAACAGCGCCGTTCCCACGCCCAGCGCGAGCGCGTGCACGGTGAGCAGCCACGCCGACGCCGGCGCGTCGATCCCCAACTCCGCCGCCGCGACCGGCAGCGCCACCCCGGCCGCGCTCACCCCGAAGATCGACGGCCCGAACAGCAGACCGAGCCGCACCCCGATTCCCACATCTGACATGCATCGATCAGACCTGCGGGAACACGGCCGAACAACGGGATGTTGACTATCGGAGTCATCAGCAGTCGTGATGAATCGGGGCCGATGTGGACCTGCGGCAACTCCAGTACTTCGTCACCGTCGCCGACGCGGGCAGCTTCACGCGCGCCGCCGAGCGCCTGCACATCGGCCAACCTGCGGTCAGCCAGCAGATCGCCCTGCTGGAGCGCCTGCTCGGCGTGCAGCTCTTCGACCGAACGACCCGCAGCGTGCGCCTGACCGCCGCCGGCCGCACCCTGCTCCCCGAGGCGCGCGCCGCGCTGGCCGCGGCCGAGCAGGTCCGAAGGGTCGCGGCCGGGATCGCCGCCTCGGCCGAGCTGCGGCTCGGCAGCAGCCACGGCCTGGGGAACCGGCTCTACCGCGCCCTCGACGAGCTGGCCACCCGCGCGCCGAACCTCACCGTGCGCCTCACCCGGGCCCCGCAGGAGGATCGCATCGCGCTCGTGCGCTCGGGCGGCCTCGACGCGGCGTTCGTACGGATCCTGGAGGCCGCCCCGGGCTTGCGCCTGGAGCCGGTGTGGGTCGAGCGGCTGGTCGTGGCGCTGCCGGAGCAGCACCCGCTCGCCACGCAGGAGCAGCTGGACTGGGCCGACCTCGGCGCGCTGCCGCTGCGGCTCGCCCCGGCCGCGAACAACCCGCCGTTCCACCGCCTGGTGACCACCGCACTGCGCGCCGCCGGCGCCGACCCGCCCGCCGGGCCACCCTTCACGACGCTGCAGGACACACTGGCCGAGATCGGCAGCGGTCCGCCGACGTGGACCGTGTTCAACCACGGCCCCGAACTACCCCGGGTCCCGCGCGTCGCCCTGCGACCCCTCGCCGGCTCGGCCGTGCCGATCTCGCTGGCCGTGCCGCCCGGCCCGCCGTCACCGGGCGTCGCAGCACTGCTGGACGCCTGCCGCGCCGGCTGAACCGCGGCGTCGGCGGTCGGGCGGGTTCGCCGGATCAGGCCTCGACACCGCTGAGCATGCTCGGGACCTGGTCGCAGGCCCCGTTGGTCTCGGCGTAGCGGGCGAACCCTCGCAGGCAGTGAGTCCGCTGCCGGCGGTCATCAGCGCGTTCCGGTGGATCGCCGTCCACCTGCTGCGCACCAGCCCAGCCGGCTGAGAGCTTCTGCCTGTCGATTGCCCCACGACTCCGTCTTGGACGTGCACGTTCGGATAGCCGCTAATGGAGGGCAGGTTGCAGGTCCGACGAGGCGGAGACATCGATGAGGATCACTGCGGTGCACGAGGGCGTCATCCCGATCAGCTCGTCGATCCGCAACGCGTGGATCGACTTCAGCGCCATGGACTGCTCCATCGTGGCCGTCGTCAGCGACGTCGTCCGCGACGGCGAACCGGTCGTCGGGTACGGCTTCAACTCCAACGGCCGCTACAGCGCGGGCGAGATCCTGCGCCGCCGGATCGTTCCCCGCCTGCTCGACGCCGAACCGGGCGCGCTGCTCAGCGAAGACGGGCAGCTCGACCCGACCCGCGCCTGGGACGTCGTGATGACGAACGAGAAGCCCGGCGGGCACGGCGAGCGGTCGGTCGCGGTCGGCGTGCTCGACATGGCGCTGTTCGATCTGGCGTCGAAGATCGCCGGGCAGCCTCTCTACCGCTATCTCTCGGACCGCTACGGCGACGGCACACCCGACGAGCAGGTGTTCGTCTACGCCGCCGGCGGCTACTACGCCCCCGGCAAGACCCTGCGCGACCTGCAGGACGAGATGCGGCGCTTCCTCGACCAGGGCTACCGCGTGGTCAAGATGAAGATCGGCGGCGCCGACCTCGCCGAGGACCGCACCCGCATCGAGGCCGTCCTCGACGTCCTCGACGGCGACGGGTCCCGGCTCGCCGTCGACGTCAACGGACGGTTCGACCTGGCCACCGCGCTCGAGTACGGCAACGCCATCGAGCCCTACGGCCTGTTCTGGTACGAGGAGGTCGGCGACCCGCTGGACTACCGGCTCAACGCCACCCTCTGCGAGCACTACCGCGGCGCGATCGCCACCGGCGAGAACCTGTTCTCCCTCCCAGACGCCCGCAACCTGATCCGCTACGGTGGCCTGCGCCCGGACCGCGACTACATCCAGATCGACCCTGCCCTGAGCTACGGCCTGACCGAGTACCTGCGCATCCAGGACATGCTCCGCCAGCACGGCTGGTCCTCGCGGCGGTGCATCCCGCACGGCGGGCACCAGTTCTCCCTGCACATTGCCGCCGCCCTCAAGCTCGGCGGCAACGAGTCCTACCCGGGCGAGTTCCAGCCCACCGGCGGCTTCGCCGACGACGCCGTCGTCGAGAACGGCCACGTCGGACTCACCGAGACGCCCGGCATCGGGTTCGAGGCCAAGGCCGCCTTCCACGAGGTCCTCCGGGCCCTGCACCACTGAGCACTGCCGCAACTGCCGTGCAGTCAGAGACCGAGCAGGAAGAGCAGGCCTGCGACGATCAGGCCGGCCTCGACGAGCAGGACGAAGACCTGGTCGCTGATGCGGCCGACGATCTTCTTGCCGGTCCACGCGCCGAGCAGGGTCGCGGGGGTGAGGGCGATCCCGAAGAGCAGCACCTGGCCGGTGAGCAGGCCGCCGGCGCCGTAGGTGGCGATCTTGGTAGGTGCATGGTCAGCGCGCCGGCGGCCTCGGTGCCGATGTAGGCGCCGCGGGCAAGGCCCAGAGCGAGGAAGAACGGGGCGGTCAGGGGCCCGACCGAGCCCAGCAGCGCGGAGCCGAGCCCGGAAGCAGCGCCGACCGCGGCGAGCGCGGGCGCGGTGGGTTCGCTGGGCCGGCGTCCGAGGCGCCGCCAGATGACCACGACGATCAGGAACGCGCCGAGCAGCTGTTTCAGCGGGGCCAGCGGGGCGTGCGCGAGCAGCAGCCCGCCCGCGACAGCGCACGGGATGGCGCCGAGCGCGAACCAGCCGATCAGCGGCCACCGCAGCTCGCGCCGGTTGAGCCAGACCCGGGAGCCGTTGCCGGACAGCTGAGTCAGGGTCAGCATCGGGACCGCGGCCCGCAGCCCGAACAAGGCGGTGAACACCGGTAGCAGCAGCACCCCGCCGCCGAATCCGGCCACCGCGGACAGCAACGCGAGCGCGAACGCGGCGACCGAGGCGAAGCAGGGTGGGGAGCAGATCGGCAAGCACGCACCGAGCGTGCCAACCGCCGCTGTGAGCTCAGCTATCCGTGCCTGTGGCGAGCTCGACCATCCGCAGCTTTCCTGCCCAGAGCGAGAACACCGTGTCGAGTACGGCGTTGCTCGTTCGTCCTTGCCTTGCTTGTCTGTGGTCCCGCTGCATCGGATGTGAGGTGATCGGGTTGCGCTACATGCTGCTGGCGTACGGATGTGATCGACCGGAGCCGGGCGATGCGCGGTACGCGGAAGCCCTGGCCCGGGTGAACGCGTTCACCGACGAGTGTCGCCGCCGTGGGGTGCTCGTGGCCGCGGACGCGTTGAAGTCGGAGCTGACCGCGACGACGGTGCGGGTGCGCGAGGGAGCGACGCTGACCACCGATGGTCCGTTCGCCGAGACGCACGAGCACCTGGGCGGCTACTTCCTGCTGGACTGCGCGAGCTTGGACGACGCGTTGGAGCTGGCCGCGATGTGTCCGATGGCGAGCTCCGGCGCGGTCGAGGTCCGTCCGCTGGCGACGTTGCCCGGCTGGAGCACCACCGCGCCCGTCGGGCGTCCTGCGTTCCGCGGATGAGTCGGACGCCGACCCCAGCGATCGAGGACGTCTACCGCGAGCACCGCTCCCGGATGCTGGCTGCTCTGGTGCGCGCCTTCGGGGACTTCGAGCTCGCCGAGGACGCGCTGCAGGACGCGGTCATGGCCGCCCTCCGCCATTGGCCGACCGAGACCCCGGCCGACCCGGTCGCGTGGCTGCTGACGGCGGCGCGCAATCGAGCGCGAGACCGCGTTCGCCACGCCCGGATGGCCGCCGACCGGCACGCCGCGATGGGAGGCGAGATGGCCAGCAATGGTGCCCATGAGAGCGCCGACGAGCACGACGGCTCGCACCTGATCGCCACCGGAGACGAGCGACTGAGCCTGATCTTCACGTGCTGTCACCCCGCGCTGGCGGTCGAGTCGCGGGTGGCGCTCACGCTGCAGGCGGTGGCCGGGCTGACCGCCGCGCAGATCGCCGCGCTGTTCCTGGCCACCGAGTCCGCCACGGCGCAACGGCTCGTACGAGCGAAGCGGAAGATCCGCGAGGCGGGGATCAGCTTCGAGGTGCCGCCGGATCATCGGCTGCCGGAGCGGCTGTCCACCGTGCTGGCGACGGTCTACCTCGTCTACACCCACGGGTACACGGCCGACCCCGGCGACGTCGGTCGTCAGGCGCTGCGGGCGGAAGCCATCCGGCTCGGTCGTCTGATCGCCACGTTGATGCCGGACGAGCCCGAGCCGCTCGGGCTGACCTCGCTGATGGTGCTGACCGAGAGTCGCCGGCGGGCGCGCTACGACGATGCCGGTGACGTGGTCCGGCTGAATGATCAAGACCGATCGCGCTGGGATCAGGACATGATCGACGAAGGCGTGCGCCTGCTCAGCCGAACCTTGCAGTTCGACAGCCCCGGTCCATACCTGCTGCAGGCAGCGATTGCCGCCGAACACGCCCGAGCCGCGGGTGCGCACGACACCGACTGGGCGGCGATCGCGGCGCTCTACTCGCGGCTGATGGAGCTGACACCGTCATCGGTGGTGGCGCTCAACCACGCGGTCGCCGTGGCCGAGCTCGACGGGCCCGCCGCAGGTCTGGCGCTGATCGACCGCATCACCGGCCTGGATCGCTATCACCTCGCACATGCCGCGCGGGCAGATCTGCTGGGCCGCACGGGCCGACGCGACCAGGCCGCCGCCGCGTACCGGCGCGCCCACGAACTGGCCGACAACGCCGCCGATCGCCGGTTCCTCGCCGGCCGCCTCGCCGCGCTCGACGACCCGCCCACCACCGCCGGCTGACCCGTGTCGAGTTCGACCGCCGTCGATCGTCCTCGCTGTGGCACTTCGATACTCACAGCAGCGAGGAACTCATGACGGCGATGCCGACCCACCCACGAACCCGCGACGAGCGGCGCCACGCGGCGCTGGAGATGCTGCGGACCCATCACCAGCTGTGGCTCACCACCGGCGGAACCACCGGCGGCGCACACCTGATCCCGGTCGCCTTCGTCTGGAACGGCGACCACATCACGATGGCGACGTTCGCCCGCAGCCGCACGATCGACAACCTGCGCGAGCACCCGAGGGCCCGGGTCGCGATCGGCCGGCCCGACGACGTCGTGATGGTCGACGGCACCGTTGCGCTCGTCGAGGTCCCCGACATCGACCCGGCCACCGCCGACCGGTTCGCCGCCGTGTCCCATGACCCGAGAACGATGCCCGGATTCCGCTACCTGCGCCTGACGCCGACGCGGATCCAGGTGTGGAACGGATTCCACGAGTACGCCGGACGCACGGTCATGAGCGATGGCGGGTGGCTCGCCTCTGCATCCACCACCTGATGGCCCGACGAGTCACTCCGATCCCTCGGCCGCGGCCGGACGCAGCGGTAGCGTCACCGCGTGGCGTCGGAGGACGGACTCCTGGGTCGCGACCGGGAGCTCTCGCTGGTCGGCGCCCTCATGGCCACGTTGCGGCACGGGTCCGCCGCGACCGTGCTCGTCGAGGGCGAGGCGGGGATCGGCAAGACCTGCCTCGTGCGCCGCATCGCCGACGACGCCCGGTCGCGCGGCTTCGTGGTGTTCCGCGGCGGCGCCCACCCGTTCGAGCGGACGCGCCCGTTCGGCGCCGTGGCCGCGACGTTCGACCTGAGTCGGCGCTCCTCCGACCTCCGCCGCGCCGCCGTCGGGCGACTGCTCGCCGGCGACGACACAGCCGATCCGGGTGTCGGACCCGCGCCGGATCTGCGCTACCGCGTCGTCGAGGAGATCCTCGACCTGGTCGAGACCTCGAGTGCCCGGCAGCCGGTGCTCGTCGTGGTCGAGGACCTCCAGTGGGCCGACGGCTCCAGCCTGCTCGCCATCCGGTCGATCGCGCGCGATCTCGCGCACTCCGCGGTGCTCTTGATCGTCACGACCCGGCCGGCACCGCACTCGGCCGAGCTCGTCGACCTGCTCGACGAGCTGGCGGCCGGCGGCGCCTGCACGCTCCAGCTGCGGGCCCTGCTGCCCGACGAGGTGGACGCGCTGGCGAGCCGGGAGCTCGGCGGGGCACCCGGAGCGGCGTTGACGGCTGCGCTGGCCAAGGCGAGCGGCAACCCGTTGTGGGTCACGGCGATGCTCCGCGCGCTGAAGGACGAGGGGACGTTGCGCCGCGACGGGGACCGGTTCGAGATCACCTCGACGGAGCTGCCCGCGTCGCTGAGCGAGCTCGTCGTGCGCCGGTTGCGCTACCTGCCGCCGTCGACGCTGGAGTTGCTGCAGCTCACGGCGGTGCTGGGCGATTCGGCCTCGATCCTGGACGTGGCCGCGGTCGCGCGGCGCCAACCGGCCGAGGTCGTCGCGCAGCTGACCGACGCGTTCGAGGCACGTCTGCTGGACCAGCACGCCGCAACCGTCGCGTTCCGCCATCAGCTGGTGCACGACGCGGTGTACCAGCAGCTGCCGGCGGCGGTCCGCCGGCTCCGCCACCGAGACGCGGCGGAGGCGCTGATCGAGGCGGGCGCGGATCTCCTGCGCGTGTCCGACCACCTGATCCGCGGCGCGGACCGTGGCGACCTGCAGGCCGTGCAGTGGTTGCGCGGCGCGGCCCGGGAGGCTGCCGCGGGCGCGCCGGCGACGAGCGTCGAGCTGCTGCGCCGCGCCGCCTCCTTGCTCCCGGCGGGTCATCACGACGCCGACTCCCTCGCCTTCGAGCTGGTCCAGGCTCTGCTGCGGGCCGGACGGGCCGGCGAGGCGGCCGATCTCGCGACGGCGGTGCTGGCCCGGCCGCACGCGGCCGACGTCGGCACGCCGATGCGGCTCGCGCTGCTGTCCGCGCTGACGCTGCAGCACCGGGCGCCCGAGCTGATCGCCGTCGCGCAGGCCGCCCTCGCGGGGCCGTCGACCCTGCGTCCGGTCGATCGGGCCCAGGTGCTCGCCCAGCAGGGTTGGGGCCGGACGCTGTCGGGCGATCTCCGCGCCGGCGAGGCGGTCGCCGGGCAGGCGCTCGCCGCGGCGGAGCAGGTCGGGGACGCCCGGATGACAGTGTGGGCGATGACGGCGCTGTCGGTGGCGGTGAAGCGGCAGGGCCGCTACGCCGAGGCGCTCGCGCACGCCCGGCGCGCCGTCGACCTGACGTCGGGATCTGCCCGGGCGAGCGTGCGCCCGCTGCAGCCGATGTTCTTCCTCGGCCTGGCGCTCTTCGACGCCGATCTCGTCACCGAGGCGCGTGCGGCCTATCACGACGCCCTCGACGAGGACGGCTCGGCGTGGTGGCACTCCGACACCCTGCTGGCCGACGCCGCGGCGGCGTTCGCGACGGGCGACTGGAGCGACGCCGTACCCGGCATCGTCGCGGGCGGGCAGGTCGCGCTGGAGAAGGGCGACCGACTGCTGTACGCCCATGCGCTGGCCTACCGGGCGGTCGTCGCGACCGCGAAGGGGGACCTGCGCGGCGCGGCCGAGCTCGTCGGTCCGCTCACGGGCGAGCTGGAGCGCGACCCGGCGCGCTACGGCGCGCAGTTCGTCGCTCATGCGGTCGCCACGGTCGCGGCGGCCGGTGGCGACCTGCCGGGCGCCTACGACGTCCTCCTGCGCTCGTGGCGGATCGACGCCTCGAACGAGAACCGCTACTACCACCGCCGGCTCGGCCCCGACCTCGTGCACCTCGCGCTCGCGCTGGGCCATCGCGAGGTGGCGGAGGAGGTCGCCGACCTGACCGCGGTCGGGGCCGCGTTGGCCCCCGAGGTGCCCACGGTGGGCAGCGTCGCGCTCCGCTGCCGGGGCCTCGTCGACGACGCGATCGAGCCGATGCTCGCCGCGGTCGAGCTGGCCCGACAGGTACCGCGCCTGTTCGAGCACGCCGGCGCGTGCGAGGACGCGGCGCACGTGCTCGCCCGCAGCGGCCGGCACGCGGAGGCCGCCGAGCTCCTGGGTGAGGCGCTGA
Source organism: uncultured Actinomycetota bacterium (assembly GCA_963727745.1). GTDB lineage: Bacteria > Actinomycetota > Actinomycetes > Mycobacteriales > Pseudonocardiaceae > Pseudonocardia. Next base: position 114,971 of record CAVSHL010000011.1, on the reverse strand, counting down.
CCCGCTACGACGACGCCGGCGCCGATGCCTGGGCCGGCCGGGTTCGCGCCGCGCTGCGCGCGCTCGGCGTCCGGCAGGGCGCACGAGGTCCACGGCAACGCCCGGACCACGGGTGGGAGAGCCTCACCGCGACCGAACGCGCGGTGTCGCACCTGGTCGCCGAAGGGCTCACGAACCGCGCCGTCGCACGGCGGCTGCATCTCTCGCCGCACACCGTCAACTCCCATCTGCGCCGCGTCTTCGACAAGCTCTCGGTGCCGAACCGGGTCGCACTGGCCTCATTGGTCGCGCACTCGATCGAGTGATGACTCGGGCGTCCGCAGTCGCCACGCTGCTGCAGCCACTGCCGGCCACCGCCGGCCCGACACAGGGAGCAACGCCATGGCTTACGGCATCGTGCACTTCTTCGCGGGCGCCACACAGGAGCAGTACGACGCCACCTTGGCCGCCGTGCACGGCGACAAGACCACCCTGCCCAAGGGGCAGCTGTTCCACGCCGCCGGCCCCACCCCGGGCGGCTGGACGATCATCGCGGTGCACGATTCCCAGCAGAGCTGGGAGGAGTTCCGCGACGGCACGCTCGTTCCGTCCCTGCAGCAGGGCATCCCGGGCGGCTTCACCGCACCCCCGGAGGAGACCGGCTTCGAGACCTACGCCCTGCTGCCCTGAGACATCGCGCCGCAACAACGCACACCGCCCGATGTCGCATCGGATGTTCGCGTTCGCCACAGCGGCGTGCGCCGGCAGCGTCTGGTCCGCGCTCACCTGCGCGGACCAGACCGCCCGCTACCTCTTCGGCCTCCAGGCGCATTCCACCTGGCGCGCGGACACGCCCGTTCGATTCGAGACCGTCGACGGGCATTCGTTGACGGGCCGGGTGCTGCACGTGGCCGAGCCGCACCGGTTGTCCTACGTCCTGCAGTCCGCGCCCGACGATCCCGCCGTGTACCTCACCTGGCAGATCCGGCCGATCGCGAACGGCACCGTCGTGCGGCTACTCGTCGACGAGATCGGGTCCGTCGACGAGGAGGACGTTGAGGACACCTGGCTACCGATCCTCGCCGCGCTGCAGGCCCTTCTGGCGAAGGCGGACGAACCGCTCTGAGACCGGGGCCGACCGGCACGCACCGGTGATCACGGTCGCAGGTATCGGTCGAGCGCCTCGCCCAGCTGCGCGTCGAGCGCATCGAGCGCGGGGCTGTCGGGCAGGGGTGGCTCGACCAGTATCGGCGCGGTCAGGGTGAACGACGACGCCATCAGCAGGACGGTGCGGGCCTGTGCCCCGACGTCGCCCGCGCGGATCGATCCGTCCGCAGCGCCGGCGGCGATGCTGCGTTCGAGCAGGTCGAGCTGGTGGTCGGTGGTCCAGCCGCGGCGATGCAGCAGGAACGGGATCAGGAACTCCGGGTCGAGATCGATGATCTTGCGCTGGATCGGGTGGACCCGCAGGGTGCGCACCACGCTCACGACCGCCAGGACCAGCCGCTGGCGGCCCGACTCGGCCGCGACGGCGAACGCGGCGTCCGCGACGGCCGCCCACTCGCGCCGGAACAGGGCGCCGACCACGTCGTCGACGCTGCTCCAGCGCCGGTAGAGGGTGGCGCGCGAGACCTGCGCGTGCCGGGCGATGTCGGTCATCGTCATCCGCCGCATCCCGACGGCGATCAGGAGTTCGTGGGCAGCGTCGAGGATCGTCTGCTCGGGGATCGCGTTCGACGCTCGCGACTGCGCATCGACCTTGCGACGCAGCGACACCATCTGCTTGAGTGTATCAGCGGAAGTGTGACGTGCGTAACAACGGTGTTTCGCCACTCGGAGGTGCCCGATGTCCGTTTCCACCCCGCTCCCGGACACGGCAGAGCCGGCCGGACCGGGCTTCCCGCAACGGCTGTGGCAACGCGAGCTCGCGCACTACCCCACCTCGAGCGCGCGCCGGTACGGCTACCTGGCGATCGTCGTGGTGACGACGGTGGTGCTGTACTACGCGCTCTACATCCAGTACGCAGTGGCGACCTCGATCATCACGCACTTCGGGATGAGCTTCCTGTACTTCGTCTGGATCTCCGTGATCGGCAACATCGTCGGGGCGTTCGCCTCGCTGGTGGCGGGGCTCGCCGACCGGTGGGGCCGGTCCAACCTGGTGGTCTACGGCCTGCTGCTGACGTCGCTGCTCCTACTGGTCGGACTCCCGTCGGCCGGTGACAAGGTCACCTACCTCGTGGTGTTCAGCGCGGTCAGCTTCGTCGAAGGCATCGTGCTGGTCGCCACACCGGCACTGATCCGCGACTTCTCCCCGCAACTGGGCCGGGCCACCGCGATGGGCTACTGGACGATGGGGCCCGTACTGGGCAGCCTCGTCGTGACGGTCGTGACCAGCCTGACGCTGTCGTTCGCCAGCTGGCAGGACGAGCTGCGCTTCGCCGGCTACGCCGGGCTCGTCGTCTTCGTGGTCGCGCTGTTCGGGCTGCGCGAGCTCGCGCCGCGGGTGCGTGACCAGATCATGGTGACGCTCTTCGACCGGGCACTGGTCGAGGCGCGGGCGAAGGGCATGGACGTCGGGGACACCGTCGACCACTCCGGCCTGTGGCGGCGCATGATGCGCCTCGACGTGCTGGGATCGGCCTTCGCGATCGCCGTCTACCTGCTGCTGTACTACTCGGCGGTCGGCAACTTCGTCGTCTACTTCGCCACCGTGTTCGGCTACAGCGAGCAGCTCACCAACTCGCTCGCGAACTGGTACTGGGCGGCGAACGCGATCGCGCTCGTCGTGGCCGGGCTGGCGTCGGACCGGCTCCGCGTGCGCAAGCCGTTCATGCTGGTCGGCGGGATCGGCTCGGTCGTCGTCACGACGATCTTCGCGCTGCTCGCCACCCAGCCCGCGACCCCGCCCAGCACGTTCGCCGGGCTCTTCGTGGCGATCGGCCTGTTCGGCGGGCTGGCCTACGCCCCGTGGATGGCGAGCTTCACCGAGACCGTCGAGCGACACGACCCGGCGGCGACCGCGACCGGGCTCGCGGTGTGGGGCTGGATCATCAGGATCGTCGTCGCGGTGTCGGCCGCGATCCTGCCGATGATCGTGACGTCGGTGAACCCGCTGGTCGAGCACGGGGCCGAGGTCACGGCCGCCCACGAGAAGGCCGGGCCGGCGCTCGCGATCGTCGCAGCGCACCCCGAGTTGTTCGCGCAGCTGTCGGCCCACCCCGCCGGCGCCGTACCCCCGGACCTGGCGGCGCGCGCCGTCGCCGAGGTGGGCCAGGCGGACCTCGCGACCGTGACTGCCGCAGCACCGGAGCTCGCGGTGCTGAAGGAGCACGGCCCCGAGGTCGTCGCCGCGGCGGCCGCGGCACCGCAACAGTGGCAGACCTGGTGGTGGGTGTGCCTGGGCGGCCAGCTCGTGTTCCTGCCGTTCATCTTCGTCATGACCGGCCGGTGGAGCCCGCGCCGCGCCCGCGAGGACGCCGACGCGCACCGGCTGGCCGTGGAGCGGGAGCTGGCCCGCCTCACCTGACGTCTCCTCGACGGGCGGGAACTCAGCCGCGCACGAGCCCGTGCCGGTAGGCGAACCCGACGGCCTGCACCCGCGTACGCAGCCCGAGCTTCGCGAGCAGGCGGCTGACGTGCGTCTTCACCGTGCCCTCCCCGATCCACAGTGACCGTGCGATCTCGGCGTTGCTCAGCCCGTGCGCGACCAGCTCCAGCACCTCACGCTCGCGTCCCGTCAGCCGCTCCAGCTCCGGGCCGGCGGGGCGCGGCTGCAGTGCCGCGAACCGGGCGACGAGCCGGGGTGTGACCGCCGGATCGATCAGACCCTGCCCGGCCGCTGCTGCTCGGACCGCGTCCAGCACGAGCTGCGGCGGGCTGTCCTTCAGCAGGAAGCCGACGGCGCCTGCCTCGAGCGCACCGAACAGGTACTCGTCGAGGTCGAAGGTCGTCAGCACGATCACGGCCGGGCCGGTCAGCTCACGGGTCGCGGCGATCCCGTCCATCCGGGGCATCCGCACGTCCATCAGGACGACGTCGGGGCGGCGCTCGCGCACCAGTGCCACCGCGGCAGCGCCGTTGCCGGCCTCCCCGACGACGTCGATGTCCGGTTCGGCACCGAGGACGAGGCGCAGCGCCGACCGGACTGCCGATTGGTCGTCGGCGACGACCACGCGGATCGTCATCGGATCGGCAGGTCGGCGCGGACGCACCAGCCCGAGGGCTGTCGCCCGGTGATCTGCAGGGTGCCGCCGAGCCGCGCGGCCCGGTCGCGCATGCCGCGGATCCCGGCGCCCTTGGTCTCCGGCCCGGGTCCGGCACCGGCGCCGTCGTCCTCGACGACGATCGTGACGGTGTCGCGGTGATGGGTGATCCGGACGTCGATCGTGGTGGCCCCGGCGTGCCGCACGGCGTTCGTGAGCGCCTCCCGCAGCACCAGGCCGCTCTCGGCGCCGAGCAGCACCTCGTCCTCGTCGCAGGTCACGGCGACCCGACAGCCCGGGCGGCTGAGCCGCGCGGCGAGGTCCCGCACGTCGGTGCCGACGAGCTGTGGCTCGCGCAACGTCTCCAGCACGGCCCGCACGTCGGTGATCGCGGCTGCGGCCACCTCGTCGATCGTGGCGAGGGCCGTGGCCTCCACCGGCGGTACCGCCTCCGGGCGCAGCACGTGCTGTGCCGCCGCGGCCTGCATCCGGATCGCTGTGAGGTGGTGCCCGACGGCGTCGTGCACATCCCGGGCGACGGCCGCCCGCTCCACCGCCACAGTGCGGGCGGCTTCCGCCCGGTGCAGCTGCGCGGCCTGCACCGCTCGGCGGCGCTCGGCGCGCAGCGCCACCCCCACCGCCACCGGCGCCACGCCGGTGACGACCATCTCCGCGAACGCGGCGAGGGTGGCCGGGGCCACCCCGGCCATCGAGATCGCGAGGAACCACGAGACCGACGCGGCGAGCGCCACCACCGGACGTACACCCTGGTAGGCCGCGGAGCCGAACGCGACCATCACCACCAGCCGACCCGACCACGCCGGCTGGCCCACCCCGGCCAGGCTCACTGCAGCGGCGACCAGCGCGACGGTCAGCGGGTACTTCCGGCGGAACACCAGCGGCGCCGCCACACCTGCGCTGAGTGCGGCCAGCTCGAGCGGCGGCGCGGTCGCGCCCTCCGCCGCCGCAGCTCCGTAGAGGACCGCGGCCGCGGTGACGGCGAGCGCGGCGTCACGCGCCGTCCGCGACCGTCGCCACACGTCCACAACCCGTTTCTACCGGACCGTCACGACGGGCAGCGCACAGCAGGCGCCGGGAGTTCACCTGAGGTCAGGTAGCGGTCGGCGATGCGCCGGACGCACTCGTCGCCACCCAGGTAGCGGGAGTGTCCGCCGTCGGCGGCGAGGTACCGGCCTCCCAGCTGGTCGGCCACCCGCCGGCCGAACTCCGGCGGCGTCGCCGAATCGCTGTCGCCGCCGGTGACGAGGATGGGCGGCAGGTCCGACACCCGGAGAGGGGTCGGCGGGTACGTCCCGCCGGGCAGACCCGCGCAGCGGCCGTGCGTCCCGAACGCCTCGGTCCATCCGATCCGTGGCGCCACCACGCGCAACCGCTCGCTGATCCCGGAGAGCGTCGCGTGGTCGACGTTCGGGAGGTCGGCGCAGGTGGCGAGCCCCAGCAGGTAGCCACCCGGCACCGAGGCACCGCCGCGCCCCGGCGGAGCTGCCGGCGGCGCGAGGGGCCCGGGATCGTTCGCCGCGATCGCCGCAGCCAGCTGTGGCCAGCGGTTCGGCCGGCGAACCGCGGTGGCGGCAGCGGAGACGATCGCCGTTCCGCGCGGCCCGGCTGCCGCACCGTTCCAGGCCCGCAGCGCATCCCGCCCGTGCAGAGCGCAGTCAGGGGTGCGCGCGCACCAGTCCAGGAAGTCCTGCAGGTTGCGCTCCAGCGCCACCGCCTTCGGCTCGAGGACCTGGTAGGGGTCGGTGGTGGTGTGGTCGATCACGCTGTCGAGGACCATGCGTCCCACCCGGTCGCCGAACAGCTGGGCGTAGGCCTGGCCGTACACGGTGCCGTAGGAGTTGCCCAGGTAGTTCAGGGTCGGCTCGCCGAGGGCCGCCCGGATCGCGTCCATGTCGTGGGCGACCTGCCACGAGTCGATCCGGCCCTGCAACGGGCCCAGCGCGGCAGCGCAGTCGTCGGCGAAGCGTCGCTGCGCGGCGGCGTACCCGTCGTACGTCGCCCGATCCGGCCCGGTCCACGCCGGGCCGGCAGGCGGGGCGGCCGGGCAGGAAACCCCGCTGCTCTCCCCCATCCCACGCGGGTCGAACACGACCACGTCGAACCAGCGGGTCAGCTCGCCGAGCTGCGGCTGCAGCTGGGGCAACGCGAAGAGCACCGGATTCGGCCCACCCGGCCCGACCAGCAGCGTCCCGATGCGCGTCGCCGGGTCCCGCGCGGCGAACCGGCCGATGCCGATGGTGACCGTCCCGGACGAGTCCGGATCTCGCCAGTCGGCCGGCACGCTGATGTGCGCGCACTGGCGACCGTCGTGGCAGTCCGTCCAGGACACAGGTGCGGGCTCGGAGTCGGCGCCACAGGCCTGGGTCACCCCGAGCACAGCCAGCAACGCGACTCCCAGGGCGATCGCCCGCTGGTTCGTCGTGATCATCACGACTCCGGATCCTGGCCACCGCGGACGTCGGCGGCGTCCGTCCTGCGACAGATCTTTCGCCGGCGGAGGACTGATAGGGACGGTGGATGCGACGCGCCGCCGACCAGAACGTGCCGCGGCTGCGGCACCTGCGTTGGATCCTGCCCGCGGCGGCGGCGGCCGTCGTCGCCGTCGTCGTCGCCGCGATCGCCTTTCCCTCGGTCGCCGCGACGAGCTGCCCGCGGTGCTTCGGGCTCAGCCCTGTGTCGCCCGGGATCTACACCGAAGCCGGAGCGACACCGGAGCAGACCCGTGCCGTGACCGAACTGGCCGACGCCGCGCGCCGGCAGCTGCGCGAGTTCTACGGGGACCAGCTGAGCTCCCCGACCGTGCTGGCGTGCCTCGAAGGGTCGGCCGATCGCTGCCTGGTCCGACCGGACGGACCGCTTCCGGTGTCGCTGGCCGAGTGGCTCGGCAAGTACGACGGATCACGCCAGGCGCTCACCGCGCTCGTCGACGGCCTCCGGTCGGGCAGGACCTTCGCCGACGTCGTCGGCCACTAGAGCCGGCCCCGAGACGACGACGCCCCCTCCGGCGTCGGCCTGTGCGACGATGACCCCTTGCCGTCCGGGCCGGGCGATGAGAGGACTCGACAACGCCGCACGGGCGAGGACGGGGACGCGATGAGCGCGAACAGCGACGCGCCGTCGTCGGCCGGCGACCAGGAGGCACCGGCCGACAGCCGCGACCTCCAGGTGCTGGCCAGGGCCACCGGCGTGCTGAACATGTTCAGCCAGGACCGGTCGGTCATCGACCTCGCCAGCGCGACCCGTGAGGTGGGGCTCAACCGGTCGACGACCTACCGGTACCTCAGCGCGATGGTCAAGCACGGGCTGCTCGTCCACACCCCCGGGCAGGGCTACACCCTCGGACCCTCGTCCGTCCGGCTCGGGCTGCTCGCCCTCGACCGCCTCCCGCTGATCGACCGTGCCGACCCGGTGATGCGCGAGCTGTCGGAGACCGTCCACGAGACGTCGACGCTGTCGGTGTGGGGCGGTAGCGGGCCGCTCGTCGCGCGCGTCCACGACAAGCAGAGCCAGTTCATCCGCATCTCCATCGCGGTCGGTTCGACGCTGCCCGTGACCACCGCGCAGGGGCAGCTCTTCCTCGCGCACCTCACCGACGAGCGCAGCATCGCGCGGGCGACGAGCCGGCTCACCGCATCCGAACGTGCCGCACTGCTCGACCTCGGGCCCGAGATCCGGCGCCGACGCATCGCCTTCAGCGACGCGTCCGCCGACGGCCTGCGGTGCGTGGCGGCACCGATCTACGGTCCCGACGGCGTGCTCGTCGCCACGCTCGCCCTCATCGGGACGATCCACCGCATCCCCGACGACCCCGGCGACAACCGGGTCGCGGCGCTCCTGCGGGCGGCCCGGACCCTGTCGGACGGCTGAGCGCGGCCCGACCACCCGATCTCACACCGCCACCGGCGAACACGGAGGACCGATGTTCGAACGACCGTACGAGCTGGTGCCGGGCCGCGACGGCGTCGTCGCCCGGATCCGCGCGCGAGGCAGTGCGGTGCTCGCCTGCCCCGCGGTCAACCGCGGCACCGCGTTCACCCACGCCGAGCGGCGCTCGCTCGGCCTGACCGGCATGCTTCCCGAAGGCGTCTCGACGCTGGCCGAGCAGGTGCGCCGCACCTACGCCCAGTACTCCCGGCAGGCCGACGACCTGCTCAAATGGGTCTACCTGACCAACCTCCGCGACCGCAACGAGGTCTTGTTCCACCGGCTGCTCGCCGATCACGTCGCCGAGATGCTGCCGGTCGTCTACACGCCGACTGTCGGGCTCGCGATCGAACGCTTCAGCCACGAGTTCCGCCGCACCCACGGCGTCTACCTCTCGATCGACCACCCCGAGGACGTCGAGGCGGCCCTGGCCGGGATCGGCAAGGGCTCCGACGACGTCGACCTGCTGGTGGCCACCGACTCCGAGGGCATCCTGGGGATCGGCGACCAGGGCGTCGGCGGCATCGAGATCGCGCTCGGCAAGGCCGCCGTCTACACCGCGGCCGCGGGCATCCACCCGCACCGCATGATCCCGGTCGTGCTGGACACCGGCACCGACAACGCCGGCCTGCTCGGGGACGACATGTACCTCGGCGTCCGCCATCCCCGCGTCCGCGACGAGCGGTACGACCGCTTCGTCGACGCCTACGTCACCGCCGCGGCGAAGCTGTTCCCGAACGCCATGCTGCACTGGGAGGACTTCGGCGCAGGCAACGCTCGCCGCATCCTCCTGCGCTACGCCGACCGGCACTGCACCTTCAACGACGACATGCAGGGCACCGCCGCCGTCGTGCTCGCCGCGGCCGTGTCCGCGCTGAAGGCCTCCGGCACCCGCATGCGTGACCAGCGGATCGTCATCCACGGTGCGGGCACCGCAGGCCTCGGCATCGCCGACATGATGCGCGACGCCATGATCGGCGAAGGGCTCTCCCCCGAGGAAGCGACGCACCGCTTCTACGCGCTGGGCAGCCGCGGACTGCTCGTCGACGACATGCCGACGCTGCGCGACTTCCAGCAGCCCTACGCGCGACCGGCCGCCGAGGTCGCCGGATGGCCCCGCCGGGACGGGGCGATCGGCCTCGCCGACGTCGTCGCGAACGCCCGCCCCACCGTGCTGATCGGCACGTCGATGCAGCCGGGCTCGTTCACCGAGGCGATCGTCGCGCAGATGGCCGAGCACACCGAACGCCCGATCATCATGCCGCTCTCCAACCCGACCTCGAAGGCCGAGGCGCTGCCCGAGAACGTCATCCGCTGGACCGGCGGTCGCGCCCTGATCGCCACCGGCAGCCCCTTCCCACCCGTGCCGCACGACGGGTGCGTGCACCACATCGCCCAGGCCAACAACGCGCTGGTGTTCCCGGGGATCGGCCTGGGTGTCACCGTCGCCCGCGCGAGCAGGGTCACCGACGGCATGCTCGCCGCGGCCGCCGACGCCGTGGCCCGCCTCTCCGACGCCACGAGCCCCGGTGCTCCGCTGCTCCCGCCCGTCACCGACCTCCGCCGGGTGTCCGCCGCGGTCGCCGTCGCGGTCGCAGCCGCGGCGGAACGCGACGGCGTCGCGCAGGCCGCCCTCGCCGACCCCGACCGGCAGGTGCGCGCGGCCATGTGGCAGCCGGCGTATCCGTCCATCGAGCTCGCCGACCAGTCCCGGTAGGCAGCGGACCCGCACGCGGCTGGTTCAGGGGCGCGACGGTGTCGTCGCCGACTCGGGTCAGTCGGCCAGCACCGCCGCGTAGCGCTCCCGCGCCGACGCCTCCAGCGTCGGACGCAGGTAGGGCGGGAAGAGCCCGTCGTCGGGCTTGGTCGCGCGCAGCAACGCCTGCGCCAGGTTGACCTTGTGCACCTCGGTGGCCCCGTCGGCGATGCCCATGTGGAACGCCTCCATGACCCATTTCCCGAACGGCAGCTCGGTCGAGATGCCGAGCGAGCCGTGGATCTGGATCACCCGCGACGACACGTCCATCAGGACCTTCGGCATCGCGACCTTCACAGCGGCGATGTCGGCACGCACCGCGCGGTAGTCCTTCAGCTCGTCGATCTTCCACGCGGTCCGCAGGACCAGCAGGCGCAGCTGCTCGATCTGGATCCAGGAGTCGGCGATCATCTCCTGCACAAGCTGCTTGTCGGCCAGCCGCTCGCCGCGGGAGGTCCGCGAGACGGCCCGTCGCTTCATGAGCTCGAACGCGTGGCTGACGAGTCCGACCGTGCGCATCGCGTGATGGATCCGCCCGCCACCGAGGCGGGTCTGGGCGACGGCGAACCCTCCGCCGCGCTCGCCCAACAGGTTCTCCACCGGCACCCGCACGCTGTTGTACCGCAGATATTGGTGGGTGCCGACGGCGTCGTCGTGGCCCCACACAGCCACGTCCCGCACCCGCTCGATGCCCGGCGCGTCTGCCGGCACGACGAACATCGACATCCGCTGGTGCGGTGCCGCGTCGGGCTCGGTGACGGCCATGACGATGAGGAAGTCGGCGAAGAGGGCGTGCGACGAGAACCACTTCTCGCCGTCGATCACCCACTCGTCGCCGTCGAGGACGGCGGTGGTGCGGAACCCCGTCGGGTCGGAGCCGCCGTGCGGCTCGGTCATCGAGAAGCAGGAGACGATCTCGTTCTCCAGCAGCGGCTCGAGGTAGGTCTTGCGCAGGTGCTCGCTGCCGTAGTGGGCGAGGATCTCCGCGTTGCCGGAGTCGGGCGCCTGGCAGCCGAACACGACCGGTCCCGAGTGGGTCCGCCCCAGCTGCTCGTTGAGGAGCGCCAGCCGCAGTTGCCCATAGCCGGGCCCGCCCAGCTCCGGCCCGAGGTGACACGCCCACAGCTTCCGTTCGCGCACCCGCTGCTGCAGGGGCTTGATCAACGCGTTGCGGACCGGATCACGGACGTTCCAGGCGTGCTCGACGACCTGGTCGACCGGTTCGACCTCGGAGCGGACGAAGGCCTCGACCCAGTCCAGCTCCTCCTGCACCTCTGGCTCCGTCTCGAAGTCCCACGCCATGCTGCGCACCTCCGGCCGACGGCCACCGCCATGGTGACCTCAGCCATCAGCCTATTAATCATCATGACGAATAACAAGCGACGCAGGCACCCACTACGCTATTGCTCATGGTGAACCGGCAGACGGCGGACCTCACGGCGATCGGCGCCCAGTCGATATTCCGGCCGCTCAAGGCCGCCGAGACCGTCGCGCGCGACATCGCGCACGACATCATCGCCGGCGGCCTCGTCACCGGTGACATGCTCCCCAACGAGGCGTCCATGATCGAGCAGTACTCGGTGAGCCGGGAGTCGCTGCGCGAAGGCCTGCGACTGCTGGAGACCCAGGGGCTCATCACGATCCGCCGCGGGCCCGGCGGCGGGCCGCTGGTCGGCGCCGCCGACGCGACCAACCTCGGGCGCGTGTCCACCCTCTACTTCCACATGGCCAGGGCCAGCTACGCGGAGCTGTTCGACGCCTGGGTCATCGCGGAGTCCTTGATCGCCGAGTACGCCGCCCGCAACCCCGACGCCCAGCTGCGCAAGGAGCTCATGGAGCCCTACCTCACCGGCCACGCCGGTGAGCAGGCCGAGTCGAGCGAGACCGAGGTCGACGAGTTCTTCGCACTGCACAGCGGCTTCCACATCAAGCTCGGCGTGCTCACCGGCAACCGGGTGCTGGAGCTGACACTCCGCACCTACGGCACGATCGTCAGCCACCACACCGTCAGCGTCGACGACCCCCGCCGCCTCGGTCAGGTGCTCGTCGACGACCACCGGAGCATCGCCGCCGCCGTCGCCGCGGGGCACGTGCGCAAGGCGCGCAGCGAGATGCAGCGCCACATCGAGACCGTCGTCGCCGACATCCGCGAACACCTCGGCGACAAGGTGCACGACTACGTCGAGTGGCTCTAGCCAAGTCGGGCGAAGATCGCGTCGAGGTCGAAGCTGGCGCGGTGAAAACAGCACATACTTCGACCTCAACGCGATCTTGAGGCCAGGCGGCCCCCGCCACACGGGATGACCAAGGCTCCACCAGAGGGAGGGCCGGGGTACGGGGCGGAGCCCCGGTGCACCTAACCAAGTACTACTAGCCGGCGGGCCGCCAGTTCGGCTGAACCACGCCCTCGTCGAGCTCCTCGAACCAGACCTCCATCTCCTGGCCCACCTGCAGCGCCGGTGTGCCGGGGAGGGAGCCGATCAGCCGGGCGCCGGTGTCGGGCAGCTCGACCAGCACGACCGTGTACGGCACGGGGTAGGCCGGGTGCACCTGGTGCGCGACGACCGTCCAGGAGTACAGCTCGCCGCGGCCGGGCTGCGGCTCCCAGGTCGTCTCCCAGCTCCCGCACGCGCGGCAGTACTGCCGCGGCACGTGCAGCAGCGCGCTGCATCGGGCGCAGCGCTGCACCACCAGCTCGCCGCGGCGGGCGGCGGCGAAGAAGGGGCCGGTGTCGAGGTCGTCGTCGACGGGCCGCAGCCGGGAGGTCATCACGCCGCCCGCAGCAGGATCGCGCTGCCCGGCGGCAGCGGTGTGGTGGCGACCAGGCTGGTCTGCGCGCCCGGGACCTGCGACGTCGACGTGCCGCGGATCTGCCGCACGCCCTCGAGTACGTGGTTCATGCCGTGCACGTATCCCTCGGAGAGGTGCCCGCCGCCGGTGTTGATCGGCAGCTCGCCGCCCAGGCCGATGGCCCCGCTCGCGGCGAACGGGCCGCCCTCACCCTTCTTGCAGAAGCCCCAGTCCTCGAGCTGCAGCAGGACGGTGATGGTGAAGCAGTCGTAGAGCTGCGCGACGTCGATGTCGGCCGGCCCCACCCCGGCGCGCTTGTAGAGGGTCTCGGCGACGTGCCGGGCGGGCAGCTCGGTGATCGTCTGCCGCATGAGCACCGGGTTCATCATCCCCGGCTGCGGTGCCGGCCCGCTCGCCATCGCGACGGCCCGGATCAGTGCGGGCGGCTGCCGCAGGTCCTTGGCCCGCTCCGTGCTGGTGACGACGACCGCGCAGGCCCCGTCGGACTCCAGGCAGAAGTCGTAGAGGTGCAGGGGATCCGCGATCGGGCGGGCGTCGCGGTGGTCGGCGAGCGTGAGCGGCCGCCCGTGCATCTGCGCGGCGGGGTTGGCGTTCGCCCGCTCCCGGCAGGTGACGGCGATGTGCCCGAGGTGCTCGCGCGTCGTCCCGTACTCGGCCATGTGCCGGCGCGCGATCAGCGCGAACACCTGCCCGGCCGAGAGCAGCCCGTGCGGGTGGAAGAACTCGTCGTACGTCCCGGCGCCGCCGACCCGGTCGGGTGCCGTGTCCGCCAGACCGTAGCGACGGCCCGAGCGCCCGTTCAGCTCGCGGAACACCAGCACCGTCGTGGCCTGGCCGGACAGGATCGCCGCGACCGCCTGGCCGACCATCGCCGCCGGTGCGACGCCGCCCGGACCGACGTCCGACCAGAAGTTCAGGTCCGGCACGCCGATGGCGTCGGCGAGGTCGTGCGAGTAGACGGTGTCCTGGCTGCAGCGCACGATGCCGTCGATGTCGGCGGGAACGAGCCCGGCGTCGGCGATGGCGGCGAGCGCGGCCTGGGTGGCGAGCGTGAGGTCGCTGCGCCCGGAGTTGCGGGAGAAGTCGGTCGCTCCGATCCCGACGATGGCGCAGCGGTCGCGGTGGTCGTAGCTAGGCACCGGTCTCTCCCTCGACGACGTCGAGCAGGGCGTGCGGGCGGTCGCCCTGCACGCTGTGGCCGGCGTCCGCGACGGTGACGACGTCGAGCTGCGGGATCGCGGCCCGGTACCGCTCGACGTCCGACGGGGCGACGATCCGGGACCTGCCCCCGACGACCAGCGTCGTCGGGCACTTGATCGCGCCGGCCACGTCCCAGTAGCTGGGCAGGTCCGCGTACAGCGCCGAGAGCCGTTCGGGATGGGAGTCGTGCCGCCACGTCCAGCGGCCGTCGGCCAGCTCGCGGGCGTTGTAGAGCAGGCTGCGGCGCAGCGACTCCTCCGGTACCTCGGGCCGGAACTCCCGCGTCCGCGCCAGCAGCGCCGCGAACGACGGGAACTCGGCTGTGCCCGACAGGTCGGTCACGGCCTGCGCGCGCCCCGGCCCCGAGCCCGGCGAGACGTCGACGATCACGAGCCTGCGCACCAGCTCCGGGTACCACGCCGCGACGCACATGGCCGTGAGCCCGCCCAGCGACATCCCGACGACGACGTGCGCATCGGGGGCGAGCCGCTCGAGCGCGGCCGCGACCAGCGGGGCGTGCTCGCGCGGCAGGTAGCGGCCGGGCCACGACGAGCGCCCGTGGCCGGGCAGGTCGATCGCCAGCGCCGGGCGCTGCGAGCGCAGCAGCACGCCGTCCCAGGTGTGCGCGTTCTGGCCGCCGCCGTGCAGGAGCACCAGCTCGGGCGGCCCGCTCCCCCACCGCAGCGCGCTCAGCACGGTCTCCCCCACCCGCGCCTCGACGCGCCGGACGGACGCGGCCCGTTCGCCGGGAACCTGCAGCTCCCGGCCGTGCTCGGCGAGCAGATCCAGCTCGGCGACCTCCATTACATCCTCCCGAACGAGTCGGCGCCGCCCACCAGCAGCGCGAGCGCGACGCCGGCGGTCGTCACGACGGTCATGATCAGCGCGACCGCGGCCACGACGGGGTAGTTGCCGCTCGACCAGTAGTCGAACAGCACCGTGCCCATGACGTTGGTGTGGATCGATCGCACGAGCACCGACGCCGTGAACTCGTGCGTCAGCAGCACGAAGATCAACGCCGCGGCGCCGCCGAGGCTCGACCGGAGCATCGGCACGACGATGCCCAGCGTGGTGCGCACCGGGCCGGCGCCGGACGTCCTGGACGCCTCCTGGTAGCTGTCGCCGAGCGCGAGCAGCGCGGCCATCTGCATGCGCGTCGCGAACGGCAGCATCAGCGTCACGTACACGAGCACCATCACCCACGGCGTGCCGTACAGCACCAGCGGACCCGTGCTGTAGGCCAGCAGGAACCCCACCCCGAACAGCACCGCCGGCACCCCGAGCGGCAGCGCGACGACGACGTCGAGCAGCGGCGCGACGAACCGGTGGCGCCGCCGCCGGAGGATCAGCGACGCCGCGAGGAACCCGACCGGCAGCACGATCGCGGCGGCCACCACCGAGTACAGCAGGCTGTTGCCGATGGCCTCGGGGGTGCGGCCGTCGCTGAAGATCGTCGTGAAGTTCGCGAACGACCACTTCGTGACGTCGATCCGGCTGCTCCAGAACCGCGACATCGCGAGCGTGATCAGGCCGAGGATCGGCAGCACGACGGCCACGACGGCGTAGAGCACGATCACCCACGCGGCCAGCCGCGAGGGGCGCAGCGGCGCCCGGAATCCCTTGCCGCCGTGGGTGACGAACCGGCGCTCGTCGCCGAGGCCGACCTTCTGGATCGCCACGACGAGCACGCCGAACACGAGCAGCGGCGTGCCGATGGCTGCGGCCATGCCGGTGTGCACCGGGGTCGCGGTCACCTGGTTGTAGAGGTCGGTCGTCAGCACCGTGACGCCCTGGTTGGTGCCGAGCAGCAGCGGAGCCGTGAACTGGCCCAGCCCCAGCAGCAGCGCCACGCCGCCCCCGTAGAGGAGGGCCGGTCGCAGCAGCGGCAGCGTGACCCGCAGGAACACCCCGAGGCTCGACGAGCCGCTGACGGCGGCGGCCTCCAGGTGGTCGGCGCTGATGTTGGCCAGTGCCGCGCGGACGAACAGGTAGACGAAGGAGGTGAGTCCGAAACCGGTGAGGATGACGATCCACGTGATCGAGTAGATGTTGATCGGGCCCTCGGTCCGCGCGCTCCACCACGGCAGCAGCCGCAGGATGGCGTTGAGGTAGCCCGGCACGGGCGCCAGCAGGAAGGTCCATCCCGCGATCGACGCGATGGCCGGCACGACGATCGGCAGCACCGGCAGCAGCGCGAGGAACCGGAGCCGGTGCGGAAGCCGGCTCGCCGCCCACGCGAGCACCGTGCCCAGCACGAGCCCGATCACCAGCGAGCCCGCGGCCAGTCCGACGGTGTTGGCGACGATGCGTCCGAACTCCGGGCGGCCGAACGCGGCCGCGAACCCGTCGTCGGCCGGGCTGTTGATGGCGCGCAGCTGCAGCTGCACCAGCGGGACGAGCACGAGGTAGCCGACGACCAGCAGGAACACGACGCCGGTGAGGGTGCGGACGACCGCCCGCGCGTTGATCGCCGGCAACCACAGTGCACGCGGCGCCGGCGGCGTCAGGACACCCATGCCGGCCCTCCGACACCCTGCGGGACCGGCTCGGGAACCACCACCGCCGCCGCGCTCGTCGGGAACCGCGCCACCCCCGCGGGCGAGAACGCCATGACGAGCTCGTCGCCGACCGCGATCGACCTGACGAGCGAGCCGCGGTCCCCGCGCAGCAGCGACAGCCGGACCTGGGTTGCGCCGGCCGTGACCGTGACGTGGCGGTGCCGGCCACCGAACTCCGCGTCGAGGACGCGGACCGGCAGGCCGACCTCGTCGGGGCCGATCGCGTGCTCGCCGCCGACGAGGTGCGCGTCGTGCGGGCCGAACCGCAGCACGACCTGCTCGCCCCGGACGAAACGGTCGGCGGCTCCCAGCAGCGGCACACCGCTCGCTGTCGGGCCGTCCGTGCCGGGTTCGACGACGATCCGGTTGGCCATGCCGATGAACGCCGCGACGTACTCGCTGGCGGGCCGCTCGAAGATGTCCTCGGGCGTCCCCAGCTGCTCGATCCGGCCCTCGCTCATGATGGCGATCCGCTGGCCGAGGGCGAGCGCCTCGGTCTGGTCGTGCGTCACGTAGATGGCCGTGAACGGCCGGGCCCGGTGGATGCGGTGCAGCTCGGTCCGCATCTGGTCACGCAGGCGCGCGTCGAGGTTGGACAGCGGCTCGTCGAAGAGGATCAGCTGCGGGTCGGCGACGAGCGCGCGGGCGAGCGCGACCCGCTGCTGCTGCCCGCCCGAGAGTTGGGCGGGCAGCCGATCGAGCAGCCCCTCGCACTCGACCGTGCGCGCAACCTCCTCGACCCGGCCGCCGCGCAACGCGTCCTGCTGGCGCTGGGCCTTCAGCGGGTAGGCGAGGTTTCGCCGGACGGTCAGGTGCGGCCACAGCGCGTAGGACTGGAAGACCATGCCGATCCGGCGCCGGTCCGGCGGCACGTCCACGCGCTCGCCGGCGTCGAAGACCGTGGTGCCGCCGATCGTGATGCGGCCGCCGTCGGGGCGTTCGAGGCCGGCGACGCTGCGCAGGGTCGTCGTCTTCCCGCAACCGCTGGGGCCGAGCAGCGCGAGGAACTCGCCCTCCTCGACGTCGAGATCGAGCGCGTCGACGGCGAGCGACGGCGGCGTGCCGGCGAACCGCTTGGTCAGGCCCTCGATCGTCACCCGGGACATCAGGCACCGCCCTGGAACTTCGTCCTGAAGAGCGCGCGGAACTGCGAGACGTCGGCGGCCGAGAGGCTCTTCGGGTCGAAGACGCGCACGTCGGCGACGGTCGTCAGCGCGCCGGGGATGTCCTTCAGCACCGAGCCGGCGTCCCGCGCGATCGCGGTCTGCCCCTCCGGGGTGACCATGAAGTTCGCGAGCAGCTGCGCGGCGTTCGGATGCGGTGCACCGTCCACGACGACGGTGCGGAACGCCGCACCCCACGCCGGCTTCGGCACCATGAAGTCGACGGGTGCGCCCTGCTCCTTCTGCGTCGTGGGGGCGCTGCCGCCGAGCTGCACCGAGATCTGCCCGGAGATCAGCGCCTGGCCCATCGGCAGCACGCTCGCGAAGATCTGCGGCTTCTGCGCGGCGAGCTGGTCGACGAACGTCGGGCCGTTCAGCTGGGTGAGGTAGTTGTAGAAGTCGACGACGGCGGGCGAGGTGGCCGGGTCGTTCACGCCGATCTTGCCGACCAGCTCGGGCTTGAGCAGGTCCTGGTAGCCGGTGATGCCGCCCGGCACGGTCTGCGTGTTCCACGCCGGCACGAAGATCGCGGCAGTGGTGACGAACGACCCGTCCGGCGCGAGGTAGCCCTCGTCGTAGGCCGGGGTCGTGAAGTCCGGGCCGGTGGGCGGCGTCCACCACTTCTGCTGGCCCTTCGCCGCCACGTAGGCGCCGTCGGCGAGGGCTGCCACATCGGCGAACTTCTGGGCGCTGCCGTGCTCCGCGTCGACCTTCGCCTCGATGTTCGCGTCGATGTCGCGCAGGACGTCGACGCGGATGCCGTACGCCTGCTGGAACCTCTGCCCGAGGTCCTTGAGCTGGTCGGCGCCCTGGCTCGAGTAGATCGTGACGGATCCCTCCGCCTTCGCCGCGTCGATCACCTTCTGCCACTCGGCTGTGACGGGCGCGGCCGGGGCCGCGGGAGCGGACGTGGGAGCCGGGGTACCCGCGCACGCCGCGACGGCGAGGAGGGTCGCCCCGACGAGTGCGAGGAGCCGGAACCTGCGGACAGCGGTCATCGGTGACCTCCGGTCGCGACGGCGGGCGCGGGGAGCGCCCGTGGGGTGACGCCGAGCAGCAGCGCGGCGTCGGCCAGTGCGGCGCGCTTCGACGCGAGGTCACCGTCGGCGGGCCACACCTGATCGGCCCACACGACGACCTCGTCGAAGCCCTCTTCGACGTACCGGACGACCAGCTGCGGCTCGGCCCGCGCCGTGCGGACGATGACCGGGAACGGCCCCGTCCGCCCGGTCGCGGCGTGGAGGGCGAGCACACGGTCGCGGTAGTGGGCGGCGGCGTCGAACTCGGGTGTGCCCGAACAGATCCAGCCGTCGCCCAGCCGGGCGGCCCGGCGCAGTGCCCGTTCGGTGTTGCCGCCGAGCACGACCGGCAGTTCGACCGGCTTCTCGCACAGCTGCACGCCCGCGACGGCGTGCAGCGGTCCGGCGTGCTCGATCGGACCCCCCGCGAGCGCCGCCCGCAGCACGGCGAGGTGCTCCTCCAGCCGCGCGCCGCGACCGGCGAACGGCACGCCGAGCGCGGCGAACTCCTCCTCCAGCCAGCCCGCGCCGACGCCGAGCACGAGCCGGCCCTCGCTGAGCTGGTGCAGCGTGTGCACCATGCGGGCGGCGAGCAGGGGCTGGCGCAGCGGCAGCAGGTAGATGGCGGTGGCGAGCCTGATCGAGCCGGTCCGCGACGCGCAGCCGGCCAGTGCGACCAGCGGGTCGACGAGGCGGGTCGCCGGGTCGACGATCGGTCGCGTGCGATGGCCGTGGTCACCGGAGCCTGTCGTCGGGTGCGCGCTCCCGTACCCGATGGGCAGGACGACGTGCTCGCCGAGCCACAGCGACGAGAAGCCCAGCTCGTCGGCTGCCACCGCCAGCTCGACGAGCTCGCCGGGCTCGATGTCGTAGGCCGAGAGGCCGATCTGTGGGTTCACGGGGCCGGTCTCCCTAATGCGGGAACGGGGAGGACACAGCGATCCCCCCGTCCAGGGTCAGGACGCTGCCGGTCATGAACGACGACTGGTCGGAGGCCAGGTAGAGCGCGGTCCCGACGATCTCGGGCGGGTTGCCGAGGCGCTGCAACGGGAATCGCTCCCGAGCGTGCGCCTGGAAGGCGTCGACGTCCCACGCCTTGGAGATGTCGGTCAGGAACGGGCCGACCATCACGCCGTTCACCCGCACCGTAGGGCCGTACGCGACGGCGAGCCCCGCCGTCAGCGTGTTGAGCCCGGCCTTCGCCGCGGCGTAGGGCAGGTCGTTGGGGCTCGGCCGGACCGCGGCGAGGCTGGAGATGTTGATGATCGAGCCACCGCGGCCGGCGGCCATCCGTTCGCCGACGAGCGCGGAGAGCCGGAAGGGGCCCTTCAGGTTGACCCCGACGACCTTGTCGAACAGCTCCTCGGTGACCGCTGTGAGGCTCGGGTAGAGCGGCGCCATGCCGGCGTTGTTGACCAGCACGTCCACGGCTCCGAACGCGCCGTACGCGGCCTCGACCAGCCCGTCGATCTCCGCCCAGTGCCCGACGTGGCAGGCGTGCGCGACCGCGCGGCGCCCGGTGGTCTCGACGATCTCCGCGGCCAGCTTCTCGCACGCCTCGACCCGTCTGGAGCTGATCACGACGTCGGCGCCCGCGGCGGCGAACGCCCGGACCATCTCCGCGCCGAGCCCGCGCGAGCCGCCGGTGACGAGCGCGACCTTCCCGCTGCAGATCTGGCCTGCGTCATGACGCGGCCCGCACGATCTGCTCCGCGCGACGCAGCAGCCGCGGGGGGTTGGCGGCCTGCTGGGCCATGCGCGGGTCGGTGCTCTCGCCGCGCAGCCAGCGGATCGACAGCTGCTGGCAGACCACGGCGATCTTCCACGAGCAGAACGCCTCGTACCAGGCGATCCGGGAGAGATCGGCACCCGTGCGCTCGGCGTAGCGGGCGGCGACCTCGGCCCTGGTCGGGAGGCCCATGACCTCCAGGCCGGGCACGTGCAGCGGTCGCTCGCCGTCCACGTCCGACGGGTCGGGCCAGTAGTTCAGGAGCATGCCGAGGTCGGCGAGCGGGTCGCCGAGGGTGGCCATGTCCCAGTCGAAGACCGACGTGACCCGGTCGGGACGGCCGGGCGCGAACTGGCAGTTGTCGATCTTGAAGTCGTTGTGCAGGACGACCGGTGCCGCGGACTCCGGCAGCGTGGTGCGCAGCTCCTCGCCGAGCGCGGTCATGCGGGCGTCCAGCTCCGGTGTGGCGACCAGCTCCCAGCGCCGGCTCCAGCCATCGACCTGCCGGGCGAGGTAGCCCTCCGGCCGGCCCAGGTCCGTCAACCCTGCGGTCGCGATGTCGACGGCGTGCAGGTCGGCCAGCGCATCCACCGTCGCGAAGCCGACTCGCCTGCCGAGATCTGGGGCCGATCCCAGCGCGGCCGGCCACCGGTCCCACACGACGACGCCCGGCCGGTACTCGCTGACCAGGAAGTCGGCGCCGAGCACGGCGTGGTCGGTGCACAGCAGGTACGCGCGCGGCGCCCGGTCGAACAGGCGCCACAGCCGCGAGAGCACCTTGTGCTCGCGCTTCATGTCGTGCGCGCCCGGCGCGATCCGGCCCATCGGCGGCCGCCGCACGACCAGGCGCAGCTCGCCGAAGCTCGCCAGGTAGGTCAGGTTGGCGTGCCCGTTGGGGAACTGCGCGAGCTCCAGCTCACCCTCGACCTGCACTCCCAGGCCCGGCAGCTCCTGACGCAGCCAGGCGGCCAGCGCACCACGATCGAGCTCCTCGCCCGGCCGGACGGGCGCGATCTCCTGGCGCTCGATGGTGCTCATCGCGTCAACACCGTGCACGCGCTGATGCCGGGCGCCCCGTAGACGTGGGTGAACCCGACCTTGGGCTCCCCGGGCACCTGCCGCGCGCCCGCGCTCGCCGCGCAGCTGCAGGACGACCTCGTGCACCTGCCGCAGGCCCGACGCGCCGATCGGCTCGCCGTTGGCGATGCACCCGCCGTCGGTGTTGACGGGCAGCCGGCCACCGATCTCCGTGTCGCCCGCCTCGATCAGCTTGGCCTGGGCGCCGTGCTCGCAGAGCCCGGTCTCGGCCAGGTGCATCAGCTCCGCCCCCGCCTCGGTGTCCTGCACCTGGGCGACGTCGACCTCGTCGGGTCCGATGCCGGCGGCCTCGAACGCGGCGCGGGCCGCGTGGACGGTCGGGCCGTCCGCCCGTTCCGGGGCGAGGCTCGGGCTGAACACCTCGAACGTGCCGTAGTGCCGCGAGCGCAGCACCGCGGAGCGCAGCAGCACGGGGGTGGACGTGTAGCGGTGGGCGAGATCGGCGCGGCACAGGACGAGCGCGATCCCGCCCTCGCCCGGCGAGCAGAACATGTACTTCGTGAGCGGGTGGTCGACCATCGCCGATCCCGTGATCTCCGCCTCCGGGATCGGCGTCCGCCGCCAGGCGTTGGGGTTGAGCGCGCCGTTGCGGAACGCCTTGGCGGCGACCGTGCCGAGGATCGACGGGTCGATGTCGTGCTCGGCGAGGTAGCGCTGGATCTTCGCGCCGAAGAACTGCGTGGTGACCATGAGGCCGATCTCGCCGTACCAGTCCGGCAGGCCGAACGCGGCGGGCTCGGCGTTGAAGGCCCCGCGCGGGTGCGCGTCGAAGCCGATCGCCATGCCCAGCTCGTACTCGCCCGACAGGATCGACCGGTGCGCCATCGCCAGTGCGCTCCCGCCGGTGGCGCACCCGTTGCTGACGTTGACGAACTCGATGCCGGTCAGGCCGAGGTCCGCGACGAGCGCGTCGGCGTTGCCGGCGGCGCTGCTGCCGCCGAACGCGAACTGCACGTCGCCCCACGTGATGCCGGCGTCGCGCAGTGCGGCGCGGGCGGCGTGCGCGCCCTGGGCCCGGCCGGACATGCCCGGCGTCCGGCCGAAGGGGTGGATGCCGATCCCGACGATCGCGACCTCGGTCATGGCTTCTCCGCTCCCCTGAACGCATACGTCAGCTGCTCCTCGCCGTCCGCCGAGGTGTGGAACGGCACGACGACCAGCTCCATCGCCATCCCGATCCGCAGCTCGTCGGCAGAGCTCGCGACGAGCCGGGACTCGACGATCACCTCGCCGAGGTCGACGTACCCGACGCCGAACGGCGCGGCCGGCCCGTCCGCCGCCAGGTACGGCGTCTTCGGTGGGAACCCCTGGATCGTGAAGGTCCAGAGCGTGCCGGTCGGCGCGAGCAGGCGCTCCGCCGTGTCGGTGCCCGTGCAGCGCGGGCAGGACGCCTGCGCCGGGAACGCGACCGCGCCGCAGCCCCCGCACGCAGAGCCGACGAGCCGGGGACCTTCTGGCGTGTCGCGCAGGACGTCGACGGTGACGACGCGCGAGCTCACGACAGGCCGTACAGCTTCGCGGCGTTGTCGTGGAGGACCTTGCGCAGCGTCGCCTCGGGGAGCCCCGACAGGTGGTCGCGGATGTAGTCGTCGGGCCGCTGCGCGTCCGATGCCGGACCCGGCGACATGCTCGTCGGGTGCGGGAAGTCGGTCTCGTACAGCACGTTGTCCGGGCCGAGGTAGTCGATGGCCGACAACGCCGTGTCGCGCTCGAACCAGAAGCAGCCGTAGATCTGGCGCTTGAAGTACTCGCTCGGCAGCAGGTCGTACTCCGGGTGCTCCTTGAACACGCCGCAGTTCTTCCACTGCCAGTCGAGACCGTCGATGGCGAACGGGATCCAGCCGATGCCGCTCTCCACGGAGACGAACTTGAGGTCGGGGAAGCGGTGGCAGATCCCGCCGCAGGTCAGCTGCGCGAGGGTCTTGGCATTACCCATGAAGTAGGTGATGCCCATCATCGCGTAGTTGGCGTGCTGGCCGTTGTCGGGATGCCCGAAGCCGTTGATGTCCACCTCGCCGGACGCGATGTGGAAGTTGATCGGCAGCCCCTTCTCCTGCGCCGACGCCCACATCGGGTCCCAGTAGCGGTCGGTCAGCATCGGCAGGCCGAACGCGCTGGGGTCCTGCGTGAACACGAGGCCCTTGTGGCCCGCCGCGGCGACGCGCTCGATCTCCGCGAGCGTCTTGTCGAGGTCCCAGTAGGGCAGGCAGGCCATCGCGACGAGCCGGTCGCGGTCGCTGCCGGCCCAGTCGAGGAGGTAGTCGTTGTAGGCCTGCACGCAGGCCAGCTGCAGCTCCTCGTCGTGCAGGCCGATGATCGACTTGGCGTTGAACACGGCGACGTTCGGGTAGAGCAGCTGCGAGCGGACGCCGTAGTCGTCCATCATCCCGAGGCGCCTGCTGGTGTCGTACGTGTCGGGGTTGGCATCGGCCCACCGCCGGGGGTGGAACGGCGGGTGCTCGTGCCAGCCGGCCATGGCGGCCGAGACCGCGGCGCTGATCACCTTGCCGCCGATGACCCAGACCTCCTCCTGGCGGGCCTCGTCCCACACGACGTGGGGGACGCGGTCGCCCCACTTGTCGGTGGAGAGTCGGGAGGTCCAGAGGTCGGGCGGCTCCACGACGTGGGTGTCGGTGTCGATGATCGGGATGTCGCGCAGGGACGTCGTCATTCTTTCCCTCTCCTCGTCGAGGCGATCGAGCCCCGCATCGGGGGCTGTTCCGCAGATCACACGCTACTGCCGTGGACGCCGTAGGGTCAACAGTTCCTCATGATAAATAGCCTCAACGGCCACGTAATCCTCATGAGGCATCGCCCGTCGCGACGATGGCTCCCTCCGGGCAGCTCGCCGCCGCGACGGCGGCACTCGCCTCCAGCCCGGCAGGGACGGCGAACGTCGTGTCGCGCTCGGCGCAGAACCCCTCGTCGTCGCTGGTGAACAGGAGCGCGCCGACGTCGTAGCAGCGCCCGTGGCCGCTGCAGAGCGCACCGTTGACGATGATCTTCACGTCGCGTTCCTCCTCGCGATGGCCCCGGCAACGACCGCCGGGGAGAGCGGTTGTTCGGTCAGCCGGACGCCCAACGCATCGGAGACGGCGTTGACCACGGCGGGCGGCGAGCCGATCGCGCCGCCCTCCCCCATCCCCCGGTACCCGCCGGGGTTGGTGCTGGCCGGCGTCTCGATGTGGCCGTACTCGATCGTCGGCACCTCCGCCGCCGTCGGCAGCAGGTAGTCGACGAACGTCGTGGACAGCGGTGTGCCGTCGGCGTCGTAGGCCATGTGCTCGTACAACATGCCGCCGATCCCCTGCGCGACACCGCCGGCGATCTGCCCTTCGACGACCATCGGGTTGATCATCACGCCGCAGTCCTCGCTCACGACGTAGCGCTTGATCTCGACGGCCCCCGTGACCGGGTCCACCTCGACCAGACACGCGTGACACGACGTCGACCACGTGAACGGTGCGCTCGGCCGGAACCGCGCCTGCGCCTCCAGGCCCATGTCGGTGCCCGGGGGCAACCGTTCGGGCTGCGTGTAGGCGATCCGCGCGATGTCGGCCGCCGTGACCGACGCGCCCGGCGCTCCGGCGACGGACACCGCCCCGTCGACGATCTCCAGGTCGGCGGGGGCCGCCTCCAGCACGTGCGCGGCGATCTCGATCATCTTCGCCCGGAGCTGCTGTGCCGCGTCGCGCGCGGCCCCGCTGAGCTGCACGGCGCTGCGGCTCCCGCCCGTCCCGCCTCCGTACGGGGTGGTCGCGGTGTCGCCCTGGATGACCGTCACGTCGCCGACGTCGACGCCCAGCACGTCGGCGACCACCTGGGCCACCGTCGTCTCGACGCTCTGGCCGTGGCTCGCGCTGCTCATCACGGCCTGCACCTGGCCGTTCACGCTCACCGAGACGCTGGCCGCCTCGCTGGACAGGCTGCCCATGGAGAGCGCGGACGGCTCGACGTAGAGCGAGAGCCCGATGCCCAGCAGCCTGCCGTCGGCCCTGGCGCGCTCCTGCTCGGCCCGCAGGTCCGCGTACCCGAGGATCGCGGCGGCCTGCTCCAGCGTCTCGGACGTGGTGACGTCCTCGTAGTGGAGGCCGGTCGCGGTCGTGTACGGCAGGTCGGCCGCGGTGAGGACGTTGCGGCGGCGCAGCTCCAGCGGATCCAGCTCCAGCGCCGCTGCGACGACGTCCATCATCTGCTCGCGGGCGAGCGTCTCCATCATCCAGGGCCCGCGGTAGGCGCCGCGCCCGCACGTGTTCGTGTAGACCGAGCGCGCGGAGAACCCGAACCTCGGGATCCGGTAGGGGCCGGGCATGACCATCCCGACGAACATGCCGGCGGCGCTGCCCGGCGCCGCGAACGAGCCGAGGTTCTCCAGCAGCTCGCCGCGGGCGCCGAGGATGTGCCCCTCGGCGTCGACGGCGACGCTCAACGTCACCCGGTCGTCGCGGGCGTGCAGGCCCGCCATCAGGTTCTCGCGCCGGTCCTCGATCCACTTCAGCGGTCGGCCGAGCTCCTTGCCGGCCAGCACGACCGCCAGCTCCTCCGGCACCATGAACATCTTCTGCCCGAAGCCGCCCCCGACGTCACCCATGATCACGCGGACGCGGTTCTCGGGGACACCGAGTGCGCGCGCGAGGAATCCGCGCGCCCCGTGCGGCCCCTGGGTCGAGAGCCACACCACCAGCTCGCCGCGCCAAGGATCCCACTCGGAGACGAGCCCCCGGGTCTCCATCGGGGAGCACACGTGCCGGTGCTGCGTGAACGTCTCCGTGACGACGTGCGCGGCGCCCGCGAAGATCGCGTCCAGCTCGGGATCGGCGGCGGCCGGGATGCTCACCGCCACGTTGGAGTCCAGCTCGGGGTGCACCAGCGGCGCGCCGTCGGCCACCGCCGCGTCCATGTCGACGACGGCCTGCTCGGCCTCGATCTCCACCTCGACGAGCGCGCACCCGTCCTCCGCGAGGTAGCGGCTCTCGGCGACCACGATCGCGATCGGGTCGCCGACGAACCGCACGTCGCCGTCGGCGAGGACGCGGAACGGGGTCGGGTCCATGCCGGGGCCCAGGTAGTCGACCCAGACGTCGTGGGTGCGGCCGTTGAGATCGGCCGCCGTCAGCACCGCGACGACACCGGGCAGCGCGAGCGCCGCCGCGGTGTCGACCGCGACGATCCGGCCCCGCGCGACGTCGCTGCGCACGAACGCGGCGTGCAGCATGCCGGGCCGGACGACGTCGTCGACGTACGCGCCGCTGCCGGTGAGCAGCCGGGCGTCCTCGCGGCGGGGCAGGCGCTGCCCGACGAAGCGTGCCGCGGTCATGATGTCGCTCCCGCGGCCCGCTTGACCGCCGCGACGATGCCCTGGTAGCCGGTGCAGCGGCAGAGGTTCCCGGACAGCCCGTCGGCGATCTCGGCGTCGCTCGGGTCGGGATGATCACGCAGGAACGCCGTCACGGAGACGACGAAACCTGGCGTGCAGAAGCCGCACTGCAGGCCGTGCTCGGCACGGAACGCCTCCTGCACCGGGCTCAGCTCGCCACCCGTGCCGCCGATGCCCTCGACCGTGGTCACCTGCGCCCCGTCGGCCTGTACGGCGAAGACCAGGCACGAGCGCACGGCGTCGCCGTCGAGCAGGACGGTGCACGCGCCGCAGACCCCGTGCTCGCAGCCGAGGTGGGTGCCGGTGAGGCGGCAGTCCTCGCGGAGGAAGTCGGCGAGGGTCCTGCGGTCCTCGACGCGGCCCGCGTGCTGCGCACCGTTGACGGTGAGCGAGATGTCGGACTCAGGCACTGCTTGCCTCCTCGACGGCGTCCTTCCAGGCCGCGGCGACCATCGCCGCCCCGACCCGAACGCGGTATTCGGGCGGGCCGTGCAGATCCGCCGGCGGGTCGTGCGCGTCGGCCACGGCGAGCTGCCCGACGGCCTCGGCGTCGAGCTCCCCCGGCCGGCTGCCGAGCAGTGCCTTCTCGGCACTGCCGGCCCGCAGCGGCGTCGGCCCGAGCCCGAAGAGCGCGATCGCGCACCGGGCGATCACGCCGGCGGCGTCCAGCTCGACGGCCGTGACCGCGCCGGCGATCGCGAAGTCGCCGTGGCGGCGGCCGAACTCGCGAACGCCGAATCCGACACGGCCCGCCCAGATCGGGAAGTGGATCGCGGCCAGCACCTCGTCGGGCTCCAGGCAGGTCGTCCACACGCCGAGGAAGAACTCCGCGGCCGGCACCGTCCGCGTCCCCCGGTGCGACCGCAGCTCCAGCTGCGCGTCCAGCGCCGACGCCACCGCCGGGTACTCCGCCGCGGGGTCGGCGTGCGCCAGGGAGCCGCCGATCGTGCCGCGGTTGCGGATCTGCGCGTGCCCGATCAGCGGCGTCGCCCGGGCCAGCAGCGGCACGGCCGCGGCGACGTCCGCGTCGCGTTCGAGCCGGGCGTCCGGCGTGGAGGCGCCGACGACGAGCGTGTCGCCGCGTCGCTCGTGCCCCCGCATCGCTGCGATCCGCCCGACGTCGACGAGGTGGTCCACCGTCGCGAGCCGCATCGCGAGCAGCGGCACCAGGCTCTGCCCGCCCCCGAGCACCTTGGCGTCGTCACCCAGCTCGGCGAGCAGGGCGACGGCGGCGTCGAGGCTTTCGGGGGCGTGGTAGCGGAACGGCCCTGGTTTCACGCGGTGTCACCAGTCTTGGCGTCCCAGACCAGCGGCAGGTTCAGCAGCGCGATCTGGCCGCCCCGTGCCATCAGCTCCGCGTCGTCCGCGATCCGGTACTCGGGGATCAGCTCGTGCCACGCGGTGATCGCGGTGCGCATCTCGGCCCTCGCGAGGTGCGAGCCGAGGCAGCGGTGCTCGCTAGCCCCGAAGGTGACGTGCCGGTTCGGGCTGCGCGTGATGTCGACGCGATCGGGTTCGGGGAACTGCCGCGGGTCCCTCGTCGCCGCCGGGATCGACAGCAGCACCATGTCGCCCTTCTGCATGGGGCAGCCGCGGAAGTCCACGTCCTTCGTCAGCTTCCGGGCCATCCCGATGATCGGGTACGCACGCAGGAACTCCTCGACGGCCGTGGGCACCATGGTGGGGTCCGCGACGAGCCGCCTGCGGTCCTCCTCGTGGGTGGCCAGGTGGTACATGCACCAGCCGAGCTGGCTGGCCAGCGTGTCCAGGCTGCCCAGCGTCAGCGTCACCATCAGGTCGAGGATCTCGTCGTCGGGCAGCGGGACGCCGTCGATCGTCGAGCGCATGAGGTGGCTGACCAGGTCGACCTCGGGGTCGGCGGGTTCGGCCCGGCGCCGCGCGAGCATGTCCTTCCAGTAGTCGGAGATGCCGCCCCAGCCGGCCATCATCTGCTGCACGTGCTCCGGGTTGCCGGTGATCGCCCCCGACATCAGCCGCACGCACGATACGAAGTGGGCCTCGTCGTCGTAGGGCAGGCCGACCGAGTGCAGGAAGACCTTGACGGGGAACCACTCGGCGAACCCGTGGATGTAGTCCGTCGCGCCCTGCCCGGCGACCTCGGCCACCAGCTCGCGCGCCACCCTGGCGATCTCCGGCGCGAACCCGGCGACCGCCTTGGGCCCGAACCAGCGGTTGAGCACCTTGCGGTACTTGACGTGCTGCGGCGGGTCGATGAAGGAGGGCAGGAACCGGTAGGCGGGCTCCGGGTCGGTCGGGACGATCGACTCGTTGCCGAACGTGTGCGGGTCCTGGAACGCGGCCAGCACGTCCGCGTAGCGGGTCAGCACCCAGTAGCCGGGCCCGTCCGGGTCGTCCTCCGGCCCGTAGGAGTTCCAGACGAACGGGTGCTCCTCGCGCAGCGCGTCGAGGGTCTGCCAGTGCTGCGTCGCCGGGGCGACCTCGTTCAGGTCGAACCTGACCCTGGGGTGGCCCATCTCGCGCGTCATCCCAGCTCCGCCGGGACGGGGCGGCGGCGCTGCTCGGCCCAGCCGATGTCGAAGACCTTGTCGGCGATCTTCCAGCGGTCCCCGACCCGGCGCAGGACATCGCGGTAGCGCGCCACGATCACCGTGACGACGTCGGGATCGGCCACCGTCGTCTGGTGCGACGTGTGGTAGGTCAGCGCGCGCGCCTCGTCGCCGTCGATGTCGACGTGGTAAACGGTCAGCTTGTGGTGCTGCCACGCGCAGTCGACGGTCATCTCGTCGATCCACGCCACGATGGCGTCCGCGCCGTGGATCGGTTCGCCGTCGCCGTACCGGCCGACGGCGTCATCGACGAACAGCTCGCGCAGTTCCTTCAAGTTCTTGTCGTCGATGGTCGAGGCGTAGCGGTAGAGGGTGTCCTGGATCCGCTGTCGGTCCAGCAGTTCCTGCACGGCCTTCTCGAGATCCACGTGCGTGTTCCCTTCCATCAGGAGAGCTGCCAGAGCTTCGTGAACTGGGCTTCGTGGCCGGCGGTGCCGGCGTAGTCCTGTGCGGGGTTCGGCACGGTCTTCGGGGTCAGCAGCCACAGCGGCAGGAACACGTGCTGCTGCGCACCCGGGTCCATCCCGACGGAGAGGCGGGCCATCGCGTCGACGGCCTGCCACGCCGCCTCCGGCCGACCGAAGGTGGTGTACGCGGCGGCCTTCCCGTCGATGAGCTGCTGCATCTGCTCCTTGTTCGGCACCCCGCCGACGATCTTCACCTTGTCCGCGAGGCCCGCGCTCGCGAGCGCCTCCGGCAGCCCCGTCGCGAGATCGCCGATCGCGACCTGCACGTAGCCGATGGCGGGGTCGGCCTGCAGCCGCGACACGATCGTCGACGCGGCATTGCCCGCGGCCATGTCGGACGTCGAGATGTTCAGCGTGGTGAGCCGGCAGCCGGCGCAGCCCTGCTGGTAGTCCTGGGCCACCGCGTCGCCGACGATCCGCAGGATGGCGAAGTCGGGGACGTTGACGAAGAGCACCTTGCCGGTGCCGGCCGAGTCGTTGATGACGAAGTCGGCCACCAGGTTCCCCGAACGCTTGCTGAACTCGGCCGAGCCGATGTTGGCGTAGATCCCGTTCGCCGCGCCGCCGACGTCGTCGGTGCTGAACAGCTCGATCACCGGGATCTTCGCGGCCTTCGCCGCGTCGAGCGCGGCGCCGAGCACCGAGATGGTCTGTCCGGAGACGGCGATGTAGTCGGCCTTGCCGGCCACCGCCTGCGCCATGGCCGAGCTGGGCCCCTGCGGATCGGTGGGGTCGTAGGTCAGCACGGTCAACTGCCACCCCAGCGCCGCGGCGGCCTGCTTGAACCCGCCGGTGAGCGGCAGGATCGACTGGATGTTGCCTTCGAGCCAGTACACCTTCTTGCCGGTGGGCGGGCGCTGGGTCAGCGGCTGGTCGACGGAGATCGTCGTCGGCTTGGCCAGGTACGGCGCGAGATCCTTCTCGGCGGCCGCGGCGGCGGCCGGATCGGTACTGGACGAGGTGGTACCGCCGGCTGCCGGGGCGCTGCAGGCCGCGACCAGCAGCAACGGCACCACGAGGGCACGGATCATCGAGCGCTTCATCGCGTCTCCACGAGGGGATCGGGGTGCTTGGGTTCGAGAGCGGGGGTAGGGCGATCTCCCAGGCGGCGCAGCCTGCGCACCGCGGCGACGTGGCGGCTGGCCAGGCCCACGGCGACGACCAGCGCGACGCCGTTGAACAGCGGCGTGATCCAGTAGACGCCGGAGGCGAACGCGAGCTGCAGGCCCTTCACGCCGAACGCGAGCGTGTAGACGGCGAGGATCGTGCCCCACACGTTGGGCCTGCCGAGGAACTGCGTGGCGCCGAGGAACACCGCGGCGAACGCGGGGAACAGCAGCGGCGGCCCGAACGAGTTGGAGAACGAGCCGATCTTGGCGCCGTACACCAGCCCGCCGATCCCGGCCAGCACGGCCGAGGCCACCAGTGAGCCGATGACCATGTGGTCGGTCCGCACCCCGGACAGGCGCGCGGCATCGGGGTTCGCGCCCGTCGCGAGCAGGTGCCTGCCGAGCGAGGTGCACTCCAGCACGTACCAGACGACGAGTGCCAGCACGACCAGGTAGAGCACGACGACGGGGATGCCCGCGACGTCGGCCCTGCCGAGCGCGAGGAACCAGGGCGGGAAGACCCCGGTGATCTGCTGGTTGGCCGAGAGCAGCAGCGTCGCCGCCGTCAGGATCTGGCTGGTCGCGAGCGTCGCGATGAACGAGTTGACCCGCAGCCGCACGACGACGAGCCCGGACAGCAGCCCGACCGCGGCACAGGCGAGGATCGCGACGAGGCTGCCCGTCACGGGGTCGAGGGTCGCGTTCTGGGCCAGCGCGCTCACGATGACCAGCGAGAACGCCAGCATGTTCCCGACGGAGAGATCGAAGACGCCGGCCACGAGCGGGACGAGCAGCGCGAGGCCGAGGATGCCGACCACGACCATGTCGGCCGCGACGACCTTGAACGTCGTCGCGGTCAGGAAGCTCTCCGGGATCCAGAGCCCGAACAGCACGACGATGACGGCCAGCAGGTACAGCGCGCTGACCCGGGAGAGCCCTGGGAGACGCAGTGGGGAACGGCCGGACGGGGTCGCCTGAGACATCAGGGTGCCCTTCGGGTGGTGGCTTCGGGGTGGTGGTGGAGAAGGTGCGTCAGGCAGCGGGGTGGAGAAGGTGCGTCAGGCAGCGGGGTCGATCGCCAGCAGTTCGTGCTCGATGCGCTTGTCGGTGACCTCGGCGCCGGTCAGGCGGGTGGCCGCCCGGCCACGCCGCAGCACGAGCACCGCGCCGGCGAGGCGAGCCAGCTCCGCGTCGTCGGTCGAGCAGACCACCACCGCGGCTCCGGCCGCGGCCGCCTCCTCGATCAGCCGGTGGATGTCGGCCTTCGCCCCGACGTCGACGCCCTGAGTGGGCTCGTCGAGCACCAGCACCGCCGGGTGCATCCGCAGCCAGCGGGCCAGCACGACCTTCTGCTGGTTGCCCCCGGAGAGCTGGGCGACGGGACGTTCGGGGTCAGCGGGGCGGATGCCCAGCGCGGTGATCCACCGCCGCGTCTCCTCGCGCTCGGCGCCGCGGTGCAGCCGCGGTCCGCGCCGGAAGGGGCGCAGGTCGGCGAGCGTGAGGTTCTCGCGGACGCCGGACCGCGGCAGGAGGGCGCGGTCGCGCTCGGCCGGGACGTAACCGATCCCGGCGGCGATCGCGGTGCGCGGGTCGCCCGGCGCGACGGGCACGCCGTCCACGTCGACGGCGCCGCCGCGCGGGACGTGCCCGGCCAGCAGTCCGGCCACCTCCTCGCGCCCCGAGCCCGTCAGCCCGGAGATCCCGAGCACCTCCCCTGCCGCGACCTCGAGGTCGAGACCGGACAGGGTGGTGCCGAACAGGCCCTTGACGACCAGGCGCGGGGCCGATCCCGTGAGCGACGCCGTCCCCGATGGGGTCGGGCCGGAGCGTTCGACACCGTGCCCGAGCATCAGCTCGACCAGTGCCTCGTGGGTGAGCTCGGCCGTCGTGCGGGTGTCGACCCGGCGACCGTCGCGCAGCACGGTCACGCGGTCGCACAGGCCGAGCACCTCGTCGAGGTGATGGGAGACGAACAGGACGGCCGTGCCCGCGGCCGCGACCTTGCGCACGGCACCGAAGAGCCGCTGCGCCTCCCCTGCGGACAGCGAGGCCGTCGGCTCGTCGAGGACGAGCAGCGGCGCCGGCCCGGTCGTGCCCTGGTCGTCGAGCGCTCTCGCCACGGCGACAGCCGTGCGTTCGGACCGGGTGAGATCGCCGACGCGCGCGGTGGGCGCGATGTCGTAGCCGAGCGCGGCGAGCGCCTCGTCCGCCGCGACGCGTTCGGTGCGGCGGCGCAGCGGCGCGAGCAGTCGTGCGTCCGCGGCCAGGCGCAGGTTGTCGGCGACGGTCAGGGTCTCGACGAGGCCGAGGTCCTGGTGGACGAACCGCAGCCCCGCGGCGCGGGCGGCCGCCGGGGAGCCGAGCGGGAAGTCGGCGCCCGCGACCGTGGCGTGCGCGCCCTGCTCCGGCTGGTGGTACCCGGCGAGGATCTTGACCAGCGTGGACTTGCCGGAGCCGTTGTGGCCGACGAGTGCATGGATCTCGCCGGGCTCGACGGCGATGTCGACGGCGTCGAGAGCGCGCTGGCCACCGAAGTCCTTGGTGAGCCCGGTGATCCGCAAGGCGTGCGCCATGCCCTGCCTCCCCTCGCCCCCATTGGCCGTGTGAGTGGGGTCACGATCAGCCATGGCCCGTCGCGTTGTCAATAAACCTCAGGATGAATTCGGGTGATGACCCCCGAATGCCGGAGCCTTGCCGCGGCGACGTGGGACCCTTATCGTCATGATGAATAGAGGGAGGTCGCATGCCTGCCCAACCCACGGTCGACCAGTTCCGCCAGGAAGCTGCCGCGTGGCTCCGGTCTACGGGGCTGCAGGAGCGTCCACCCGACGAGGAGTCGGAATGGGGCGCCGGATCCGACGACGTCGCCGTCTTCCACGACCTCGGCCACGACGAGGAGCTGGCGCTCATCCGCCGGCTGGCCGCGTGGCAGCGCACCCGTCTCGACGCCGGCTTCGGCGCGATCACCTGGCCGGCGGCCGACGGTGGCCGCGGGCTGAGCCAGGAGCACGCCGAGGCCTACGCGCTGGCGGAGCAGGCGTACGTCACCCCCACACCGCACGAGCTGGTGTCGGTGACGACAGGTCTGGTCGCCCCGACGGTGCGCCTGGTCGGCACACCCGAGCAGCGCGCACGCTTCGTCCGCGCGTTCCGCGGCGCCGACGAGCTGTGCTGCCAGCTGTTCTCCGAGCCCGGCGCCGGCTCCGACCTCGCCGACCTCGCCACGCGCGCCGTCCGCGACGGTGACGAGTGGGTGGTCACCGGGCAGAAGGTGTGGACCTCGGGCGCCCAGTTCGCCGAGTGGGGCGAGCTGATCGCACGCACCGACCCCGACGCCCCCAAGCACCGCGGCATGACCGCGTTCCTCGTGCCGCTCGACGCCGACGGCGTCACCGTGCGGCCACTTCGCCAGATGTCGGGCGGCAGCAGCTTCAACGAGGTGTTCCTCGACGAGGTCCGCGTCCCCGACACGCTGCGGCTCGGAGCCGTCGGCGCCGGTTGGAAGACCGCCCTCACCACGCTCGGATTCGAGCGCGGCGGGAGCGGCGGGCGCTCGCGCGTCGGCGGCAACTGGCATCACGCCGTCGCGCTGGCGCGCTGGACCGGCGCCGACACCGACCCGGTGCTGCGCCAGCAGCTGGCCGACATCGTCGTCGCGGGCCGCCTGGCCGAGATCGCCGCGGCCCGCGACGAGCACAACGCAGGTGCCGGGCAGCCGCCCGGCGCCATCGGCTCGATGCGCAAGCTGCGCTGGACGCAGCGGATGACGGCGATCTCGGAGTTCGCCGAGGAGGTGCTCGGCCCACGGCTGGTGGCCGACACCGGCGAGTGGGGCACGTACGCGTGGGGCGAGCACGTGCTCGGCGCCCCCGGCTACCGGATCGCCGGCGGCTCCGACGAGGTGCAGCGCAACATCGTCGGCGAACGCGTGCTCGGGCTGCCAGCCGAACCCCGCACCGACCGCGACCAGCCGTGGAGCCGGCTCCGCGCCACATCTCCAGGCGCCAGCTCCTGACCACCAGTTCCTGCGTCGCAAGGGAGCGAGCATGGCTGATCGATCACCCCGACCACGCACCGGTCCGCTGGCCGGCCTCCGGGTCGCCGACTTCTGCTGGATGGGCGTCGGCTCGGTCGCGACGCGGATGCTCGCCGACTTCGGCGCCGACGTCATCAAGATCGAGAACCGGAGACGGCTCGACATGCCGCGCCGGCTGCCGATCTACAAGGGCGATGCCCGCTCGTACGGCGAGGAGGTCGCCGATCCCGACCCGAACAAGGGCGGGCTCTTCAACAACTACTGCCGCAACAAGCTCGGCATCACCCTCGACATGGCCACGCCGGAGGGCCGCGAGCTGTGCGACCGGCTGATCGCCGCGAGCAGCGTCGTCACGGAGAACTTCGCGCCGGGCGTGATGGAGCGCTGGGGCCTGACCTACGACCACATCCGCGAGCTGCGCCCCGACGCGATCTTCGGACGGATGAGCGGCTTCGGCCACAGTGGCCCGCACCAGCACTTCAAGAGCTACGGGCCGGTGGTGCAGGCGGTGTGCGGCCTGTCGTTCAACAGCGGGCTGCCCGGCGAGGAGCCGTCCGGGTGGGGTCTCTCGTACATGGACAACCAGGCCGCCTACTACGGCTCGGCGGCATTGCTGCTCGCGGTCTACATGCGCGAACGCACCGGCGAGGGCTGCGAGATCGACCTGTCGGCCGTCGAGGTCGGCATCAACATGCTCGGGCCGGACCTGCTGGACACGCTGGTCAACGACCGGCCGGGACGGCGCCCGGACTTCCCGCGCGGCAACCGGGTGGAGCATCCGGCCGCCGCCCCGCACGGGGTCTACCCGGCGTCCGGGAACGACGAGTGGGTCGCCATCGCCGTCTTCGACGACCCGACGTGGGCGGCACTCGTGCGGGAGATGGGCGACCCGGCGTGGTCGGCCGGCCTTGCCACCGCGCAGGCACGCGTGGCCCGCCAGGACGATCTCGACGCGCGGCTGGGCGCCTGGACGAAGAACTTCGACAAGCACGACCTCATGCACCGGCTCCAGGCCGCGGGGATCCCGGCGGGTGCGGTGCAGAACTCGCGCGACCTCGTCGAGCACGACCCGCAGCTCGCCGCGCGCGGCACGTTCTTCGAACTGGATCACCCGGTCATCGGGCCGGCGCTCTTCGAGGGACAGCCGATGCACCTGTCCGCCGTCGAGCCCGATCTCTGGCGCTCCGCGCCGCTGCTCGGCGAGGACAACGACCACGTCTTCGGCGAGCTGCTCGGCCTCTCCGCCGACGAGCGCGCCGACCTGCGCGAACGGGGTGTCATCTGATGGCCGGTCCACTGAGCGACCTGGTCGTCGTCGAGCGGTGCGACACCCCGGCCGGCGAGTACACCGGCAAGCTGCTCGCCGACCTCGGCGCCGAGGTGATCAAGGTTGAGCCGCCGGGTGGCGCGTCGAGCCGTCGGCAGGGCCCGTTCATCGAGGGCACCCCCACCAGCCTGGCGTTCTGGGCCTACAACACCAGCAAGCGCAGCGTCGTGCTCGACGACTCACCCGCGGGGCGAGCGACGCTGGACGAGCTGATCGCGCGGGCCGACGTGCTGATCGGCACGGCGGCACCGCGGGAGCTCGCCGCCTCCGGCACCGACTACGCGGGGCTCATCGAGCGGCACGAGCGGCTGATCGTCGTCTCCGTCACCCCGTTCGGCCTGACCGGACCGTGGGCC
The DNA here is from genome assembly GCA_963727745.1 of uncultured Actinomycetota bacterium. Lineage (GTDB taxonomy): Bacteria > Actinomycetota > Actinomycetes > Mycobacteriales > Pseudonocardiaceae > Pseudonocardia. The sequence goes on along the minus strand of CAVSHL010000011.1, from coordinate 78,248 downwards.
GACTACCACTCGTCGGAGCTGATCGGGCTCGCCGCCGGCGGTCCGCTGCACTCGTGCGGCTACGACGACCACTCGATCCCGCCGATCCTCCCGGGCGGCAACCAGGCCAACCAGATGGCGGCCAGCTTCGCCTGGTGCGGGCTGCTCCTCGCCCTGATCGACCGCAACCGGACCGGCCGCGGCCAACTCGTCGACGTGTCGATGCACGAGGCGTGCGCGGTGAGCGGCGAGCTCGCCAACCCGTACTGGTTCTACCCGCGGGTGCTCGTCCAGCGGCAGACGTGCCGGCACGCGCAGCCGGTGCCGACCGAGCCGGCCTCCTTCCTGTGCGGCGACGGCGCCCGCGTCTACTTCGCGTTGGTGCTGGCCGACCAGCGGGCCTGGAACACCGTCGTCGCGTGGATGGACGATGCCGGGCTCGCGGCCGATCTCGTCGAGCCGGAGTGGGCCGAGCTCACCCACCGCCAGACCAACTACGGCCACATCGGGGAGCTGCTCGAGGTGTTCTTCCTGCTGCAGGACTCGGAGACCGCGTACCGGGAGGGTCAGCGCAGGGGCCTCCCGATCGGCCCGCTGCGCTCCTTCGAGGAGCTGCCGGGCGACGAACAACTGCAGGCCAGGGGCTTCTTCGTCGAGATCCCGGACGGGGAGCGCACGATCACCTACCCCGGCCTGCCCTACCGGTTCTCCAGCTTCACCGCCGCGCCCGGTCCGGCGCCGGCGCTCGGTGCCGACCTGGGAGCGTTGCTGTGATCGGGGACATCGGGATCGTCGACGAGACCGACGACCTGCGTGCGGTGCGCGAGGTGACGCGGGAGTTCCTCGCCGACGTCGCCCCCCACGACGCGCTCGACCGCAAAGACGGGCGCGTGGACCGCGCGCTCTGGACGCGCGCGTGCACCGAGCTGGGCGTCGCCGGTGTCGCGGTGCCGAGCGAGCGCGGCGGGCTGGGGATCGGCATCGCCGGGCTGGCCGTCGTGTGCGCGGAGGCCGGGCGGGCGCTGGCGCCGTTGCCGCTGGTCGGCTCGGTGGCCGGGGCGCAGACGGCGCTGCTGCTGGCCGGCGCCGACGACGTGCTGGCCGCCTTGATGAGCGGGGAGCGGATCGCCGCACTGGCCGTCGCGGACGGCGCCGGCTCACCCGTCGCTGCCGAGCCCACGACTGCCCGTCGCGACGGGGCGGGCTGGCGGATCGACGGAACCAAGTGGTTCGTGCCCGACGGGTGCAGCGCCGATCTCCTCGTGGTCCCTGCCGTGACGCCGGAGGGCCCTTCGCTCTTCCTCGTCGACGGCGCAGCGCCCGGACTGGCGCGCACCGGCGTCGACGTCATGGATCTGACCCGCGGCGTGGCGAGGATCGATCTCGCCGACACGCCGGCCCGGCTCCTCGGCCGGCTCGGCGACTGGCCCGCGATCACCGAGCAGGTGCGCCTGCTGCAGACCGTGGCCGCCGCGGCCGAGAGCCTCGGCGGCGCCGAGCGCTGCCTCGACGACGCCGTCGAGTACGCGAAGCTGCGCGTCCAGTTCGGGCGCCCGATCGGCAGCTTCCAGGCGATCAAGCACCGGTGCGCCGACCTCGCCGCCGACGTCGACGACGCCCGTTCCGCTGTACTGCACGCCGCCTGGGTTGCGGACGAGTCACCGGAGCAGCTGCCGGCCGCCGCGGCACTGGCCGGTGTGGCCGCCGGTCAGGCCTACCTGCGCTGCTCCGCCGAGAACGTCCAGATCCACGGCGGTGTCGGCTTCACCTGGGAGCACACCGCCCACCTGCACTTCCGCCGGGCCCGCAGCACGGTGGCGCTCTACGGCAGCCCCCGCCACCACCGCGAGGCCCTCCTTACGGCGATGGGCATCTAGTGTCGCGTAAATGATGTTCGTTGACCTGGCCTGCAGTGGTCGAGTAGGTCGTCGGCGGTCTTGGTCCATCTGAATGGGTGGCAGCGTTCGTTCCAGCTGTCGATGAACCGGCCGATGGCGCCGATCAGGTCCTTGACACTGGTGTAGCTGCCGCGGCGGATGGCCTGGCGGGTGATGATCCCGAAGAAGATCTCGACCATGTTCAGCCACGACCCTGAGGTCGGTGTGAAGTGCAGCGTGATCCGGGGGTTGCGCGCCAGCCAGGTCTTCACCGCGGGATGCTTGTGGGTGGCGTAGTTGTCGACCACAAGGTGCAGCTTGATCCGCGGGTAGGCCTTGGCGACCTGGCGGAGGAAGATCAGGAACTCCTGGTGGCGGTGCCGCGGCAGGCATGTCTGCTCGACTCGTCCGGTGGCCACCTCGAGCGCGGCGAACAGGGTCGTGGTGCCGTGGCGGACGTAGTCGTGAGTCTGCTTCTCCGGGACTCCGGGCATGATTGGCAGGATCCGAGCAGTCCGGTCCAACGCCTGGACCTGGGTTTTCTCGTCCACGCACAGGACTACAGCCTTGTCCGGCGGGTTCAGGTACAGCCCGACGACGTCACGGACCTTGGCCTCCAACTCTGGATCAGTGGAGAACTTGAAGGTCTCCACCCGCCACGGCTGCAGCCCCCAGCGGCGCCAGATCTTGCTGATCCACACATGCGCGGTCTCGAGATCACTGTTTTCGCCCTTCGAAGGGCGAAAACAGTGACTTCGACCCGATCATGACCTTGAAGTCAGGAGGAGAGTTCGGCGCGGACCACGCGGCGGAGGACCTTGCCCGTGTCCGTGTGGGGCAGCTCCTGGCGCACCACGATGCGCGTCGGGGTTCGGGCCGAGCGCAGCAGCGATCGGACGTGGGCCACCAGCTCGGCCTCGAGCGCCACCGCGTCCGCGACCGGGCCGGCCGGCACGATCACCGCAACCGGCACCTCGCCCCACTCCTCGTCCGGCATCCCGACGACGACGGCCGCGGCGACGGCCGCGTGGCGCAACAGGGCGTCCTCGATCTCGCCCGGTGCGAGGTTCTCCCCGCCCCGGACGATCACGTCGTCGGCGCGGCCGTCGAGGAACAGGAACCCGCCGGCGTCGAGCCGCCCGCGGTCGCGGGTCGGGAACCAGCCGTCGGAGTCGGTCGCCGTGTGGGAGAGGTACTCGCCGGACACCTGCGCGCCGCGGACGAACACCTCCCCCGCTCCGCCCGGCGCGACGGCGCGCCCGTCGGCGTCCCTGATCGCGATCTCCACCGACGGCAGCGGCCGCCCGACCGAGCCGAGCCGAGCTCGCACCGCCGGGTCGGCCGACGCGACAGCGGCCCTGTGGTCGGCCGGGCCGAGGACCGTGATCGTCGAGCTGGTCTCGGTCAGCCCGTACCCGTTGACGAGGTCCACGTGCGGCAACAGCGACAGCGCCCGCTCCACGGTCGGCAGCGGCATCCGCCCGCCGCCGTACGCCAGGTGCCGCAGCCCGGGCAGGTGCTCGCCACGGGCCTCGCAGACGTCGAGGATCCGCCCGAGCATCGTCGGCACGACCATCGCGTGGGTGACGGACTCGGCGACCACGACGTCCACCCAGTCCTGCGGTGTGAACGCCGGCAGCACGACGATCCGCCGGCCGGCGAAGAGCGCCGTGAGCAGCGTCGAGAGCCCGGCCACGTGGTAGGGCGGCACAGCGACCAGCTGGGTCTCGTCCACATCCGCGCCGAGGAACTCGACCGTCTCGAGCACGTACGTGATCAGGTGCGCGGGCCGCAGGACGGCCGCCTTCGGCGGGCCGCTGGTGCCCGAGGTGAACAGCAGCGCGCTGACGTCGGCGGGACCGCGATCGGTCAGCGGGCCGGCCGGAAGCTCGTCGGGGGCAAGCACCGTGATCCCCGGCAGGTCGGCGCACCGCGCGCGCTGGCGCTCCCCCGCGACGACGACGGCCGGGGCGAGCCCGGCGAGGCAGGCGCGCAGCGCGTCGTCGCGCAGCCGGTAGTTGAGCGGGACGAACGGCAGCCCCGCCGCAGCCGCCGCGTAGAACAGGACGGGGACGGTCTCGGAGTACTCGTCGACGTACGCGACGTGCGTCGCGCCGGTGGCGACCAGTCCGCCGGCGACGGACCGGGCCCGGTCACGCAAGGCCGCGCAGGTCAGCTCACCGACCGCGCGCCGCTCGCCGGCTGCCTCGGCCACCATCTCCAGCAGGGCGAACGGGTCCATCGTCGATCGACCGCCGCTCAGTCCGAAGCGGGGAGCGCGCGGGCGGTCAGCAGAACCATCGCGCGCCCGTCGACAGCGAGGAGGCCTGCGCCCGCTCGGGTGCAGAGCAACTCCAACCCGCTCTCGGCATCGCCGTACCGCTTGCCGAGCACGGTGCCCGGCTCAGCAGAACCGGTTGCGGCGTCGGCCCGCACCGGCTGCTCGGTCGTCTCGAGCGCCACGCCGTCGCACGTCAACTCGACCGGCATGGCAGGTGGCCGCACCACGATCAGCGACATCGACGACGAACGGCTCCACAGACGCGTTCCGGGCTTCACGGTCACGGCACTAATTTATCATGATGAATGCGTCGCGGCTAGACGGTCAGTCAGCCCCACGGCGTCAGGTTCATCGCAGCCGTTCCGCTCGCGACGTCGACGGGCAGTGAGACGTGTTCGTGGACGAACACCCACCTGCCGTGCGATGGGACGCAGGCGTTGCTCACGCGCACGAAGTAGTCGACCGTTCGGTGGTCCAGCAGCGTGCCGTGCGCACGGATCAGCATGTGCGCGGTGGCGACGTGGGCGTCTGCGGCGATGGTCAGATCGTGCACCTCCTGACCGATCGGGCCCTGCCAACGCCCGAACCAGTCGAGGAACCGTGCCCGCAGCGCGTCCGCGCCCGAGTACCGCAGCGGCGGCACGAGATCGAAGTAGACGACATCGTCGGAGTAGAGCGCCATCAGCCGCTCGATGTCCTTCGCGGCCATCGCGTTCGAGCGCTCCTCGACCAGATCGCGAACGTGCCCAGAGGTCGTCATGAGTCGCCTTCCCTGTCGAGGAACGGGTGGGAGGCCCGGACCGTGCCCATCGAGAGCTGAGCACGATCCGGGCCGTACTGCCGATCGGGTCAGCCGGCCCCGCTGCTGCCCGCCATCGCCTTCGCGGCGTCTCGATACGTTCCGCCGGGCGCTGTCTCGACCGGGCCGTAGACGAGGTGGAGGACGCCGTTGTCGAGGGCGGAGGAGGAGATCAGCGAGAGCGGCACCGTCGAACCACGGTCGTCGAACAGGCGCATGCCGCTGCGCACCGCGATCGGGTCGACGAGCAGGTGCAGCTCGTCGATCAGCCCGGCATCGAGCAGCTGCCGGACGATGGAGATCGATCCTGCGGTGGCGATGTCGCCGCCTGGCTCGGCCTTGAGTGCGATCACCTTGTCGATCAGCTCGCCCTCGAGCTGCTCGGAGTTCCGCCAGGTGAATTCGAGCCGCTGGTTGGACACGACGATCTTGCGGGTGTCCCCGATCTGGGTGGCGAGCGCGGCATCGGGACCACCGGCGGCTTCCCGGTGCGGCCAGCTCGCGGCGAAGGTCTCGTAGCTCTTGCGACCGAGCAGCTGGGTATCGCGCATCAGCGATCCGACGATCGCGCCCATCTCCTCGTTGAAGTACGGGAAGTGCCATTTCTCAGGCGCTTCGACGACCCCGTCCACGGTCGTGAACAGGCTGGCGATGATCTTTCGCATGGCGATTCTCCTTGACGGGTTTCCGGTAATTGACTGTTCAAGATTCAGTCGTCTCGAACATGCTCGTGCCGAGCCTCTGCGGTGGCCGGCACATGGCGCAGGAGACCGGCGGCCAGCACGGCGCCGACCGCGACGATCCCGGCCGCGACAGCTGCCCCGGTGTGCAGAGCTGCGGTGAAGGCATCTCGGGCAGCCGCGAGCAGCGGGACCGCGAGCTCCGCGGGTGCGCCGGCGGCGGCCGCCGTCGCGGTATCGATCCCCTGCCGCGCGCTGGTCGCGATCGTTGCCGGCAGGTCCGCGGGCAACGCGGATTCCACCCGAGCGGTGTAGGTCGCAGCGCTGATGCTGCCGATCACCGTGATGCCCAGGGACAGACCGAGGTCATTCACCGTGGAAGCGAGCCCGCTCGCGGCTCCCGCCTTTTCCGGCGGCACAGATCCGACGACGAGGTCGGTCGTGAGCGCCATCGACGGGGCAACGGCGGGATACACCACGACGAAGGCGGCGATCACCCAGATCAGTGCCGTGCCCGGGCCCAGCAGGGTCAGCAGCAGGTACCCGACCACCTGGACGGCCAGCCCGGCGGCGATGACGTAGCCGGGACGGTGCCGTCGGGCGAGCCGCGGAGCGGTCGTGGCGACCGCGACCAGCACCAGTGCCGCCGGCAGGATCGCCAGTCCCGCCCGGATCGGCGAGAGCCCCTGCACCAGCTGCAGGTACTGGGTGAACAGCAGGTACACCCCGCCCAGCGCAGTCGCGGAGAGCACGAAGACGCCCAGGGCGCCGGCGACCGTGCGGTTGGCGAACAGTCGCAGGTCCAGCAGCGGCTGCGCTGAGCCGAGCTGCCGTGCCACGAACCAGGCGCCGAAGCCGAGGCCGGCCGCCACCGCTGCCGCTGCCGCGGAGACCACGGGGGAACTCCCGGTGGCCGCGGTCTTGATCCCGTACACCAGCGGGAGCAGCGCCGCGAGCAGGAGCACCGCGCTGCCGACGTCGATGCGTCCGTTCGAGGTCCCGGCGCGGTGCGGTGGCAGCAGCACCGGCGCCGCTGCGACGACGATCGCCATCACCGGCACCGCGATCAGGAACGTGGCCCGCCAGCCGGCGAACTCCAGCAGCAGCCCACCCACCAGCGGGCCCAACGCGACGCCGGCCGAGATCCCCGCAGCCCAGACGCCGATGGCGACCGCGCGCTGCCCCGCGTCCCGGAAGATCGTGAAGATCAGCCCGAGCGTGGCCGGCATCTGCGCCGCCGCGGCAACACCGAGCACCGCACGGCCCGCGATCATGATCGTCGGGTCGGTGGTGGAGGCCGCGACGACCGACACCGCGCCGAACAGTGCTGCCCCGGCCACGAGCAGGGTGCGATGGCCGAACCGGTCCGCGACCGCTCCCATCAGCACCAGGAACCCGGCCATCAGGAACCCGTAGACATCGAGGATCCACAGCGCCTGCGAGGCCGTCGGGCGCAGGTCCGCCGCCATGTGCGGCATCGCGAGGAACAGGACGGTCAGCATCATGAACAGCAGCAGTGCCGGCAGGACGAGCACACCCAGAGCCAGCCAGTCCCGCCGACCGGCGCGCCCTCCTGCGGGATCGCTCGCCACCGCGAGCGGATCGGTCACGTGTTCAGCACTCATCGCTCTCTCCCCGGGGTGTCGATTGCCCGATCGCCACTTCGGCGCCCGGCTCGAAACAGCCTCGTCATCTCGGGGCGGACCGGTCAGTGCCGCACGACATGACTCCCGCGTGCGATGTGCATGTGCGGCGAATGCACCCTGAACGTCTGCAGTCACTGTCGCGTGACCTCGTAGCTGCCTAAACTCCGTCGGAGATCGGCGACCACCGGACGACCACCGGGCACGGTGGGCCACGGATTCGGAGGGACGCGGTGACCGATCGCCCCTGGTGGGCGCAGTCCATGGCGACCGAACGTGCAGCCGACCCCGATGCCGACGGCGCGGTGCTCGCGCCGGTGAAGGCCCGGATGATCCTGGCCGCGGTGTTCTGCGGCTTCGGCGCCGTCGCCATGGCGTACGTGATCGGCTCGGCCACGGGGCCCGGCGAGATCGTGCTGGCCACGGTCTGTCTCAGCGCCTTGCTGGCGTTGCAGTTCTTCGGGCTCGGCGCCACGCGGCCGCCGCGGCCCGCGACGGCCTACGCCATCCTCGCGGCGCAGGCGGTGCTGGCCTATCTGCCGCTGCCGCTGATGGGGCAGGGCTGGGTGAGCCAGCCGTCCTTCCTCGCGGGGGGCGTGCTGCTGGTGCTGCCTCCCCGGCTGCGCTGGGTGGTGTTCGCCGTCATCGTGGCCGGCACCGGGGTCGCCCAGTACGGGGTGGACGCCTCGGTGCTCTCCACGATCTACATCCTGATCAACACCGCCACCACGGGCCTGTACGTGTACGGCCTGACCCGGCTGGGACGGCTGGTGGCAGCGCTGCACCTGGCCCGCCACGAGCAGGCGAGGCGCGCGGTCGCCGAGGAGCGGCAGCGCTTCGACCAGGACCTGCAGGACCTGCTCGGGACGAGCCTGTCGACGATCGCTCCGCACGGGGAGATCGCCCTGCGGCTGCTGCCGAGCGACCCGGACGGGGCGGCCCGTGAGCTGCAGGGCATCGAGAAGATCGGCCGCCGCGCGCTGGCCGATGCCCGGGCGCTGGCACAGGTCTACCGCGCCGCCGACGAGTCGGAGTCCCTCGTCGCGCTGCTCGCCGCGTCCCGCGTCACCCTCCGCACCGAGCTCGATCCGGCGGCGCTCCCGCCCGAGGCTCGGGCCGGGGTCGCGGCGGTGCTCCGGCTGGCCATCCGGCAGGTGCTGCGCCGACCCGACCTCGCCCGCTGCGACATCGTGCTGCGCAGTGCTGGCGGGACTGCGTCGGTCGAGATCCATGCCGACGAACCCGGAGTCGATCTCGACCGTGTCGCAGCAGCGGTGGCCGGCAGCGGGAGTGACGTGACCGTCCGGGAGAACCCGGACGGGAGCGCGATCCTGCGCATGAGCGTCCCGCGCGCGATCCAGCGCGACGTCGGTCTGCCGCAGCAGGCCGATGAGGAGACCATGTCCCGATCGTTCGCGACCGGTCTGGTGGCGGCGGTGGTCATCGGGCTGGCCGGGCAGGGCATGGTGCGGCTGTCCTGGTACCCGGCGACGCCGCTGGCGAACGCCGCTGCCGCCGCGATGCTGGCCGGCGCCTGCGCGCTGCAGCTGGGGCTGCTCGGCCGGTCCGCGGCGCTGTGGCGGCCACCTGCGTCGTACGGGCTGCTGCTGGGGCTCGCCGTGCTGGTCTACGGCCCGTGGTCGGTAGTCGAGGTGTACTGGGTCGGGCAGATCGGCCTGCTCGCCGGGTCCGCGCTGCTGCTACTGCGGCCGGTGCCGGCATGGACGGTGTTCGCGCTGGTGGTGGCATCGGTGGCGTGGACACAGATCGGGTCGCCGGCCGCGTCGCCGCGGGTGATCGGCTCGGTGATCATCATCATCAACACCGCGCTCGTCGTCTACGGGCTGATGTGGATGGCGCGCTCGGCGCGCCAACTGGGCGCGGCGAGGCGGACACTCGCGGCGGCGGCACTGACCGAAGCCCGCGCACGATTCGCCCGCGACCTGCACGACGTGCTCGGGCTGAGCCTGTCGGCGATCGCGATGAAGAGCGACCTTGCCCAACGGCTGCTCACCAAGGACCCGCAGCGGGCCGGCCCGGTGCTCGTCGAGATGGTCGAGGTCTCCCGCAGCGCGCTCGCCACCGTGCGAGCCGTCGCCGGCGGGCGCCACCGAACGTCCCTCGTTGAGGAGTGCCGCACCGCCGAGGAGCTGCTGCGGGCCGCCGGCCTGGAGATCGAGATGCACCTCGACTCCGCCGCGATCCCGCCCGAGGTGGCCACGGAGCTGGCGGTGGTGCTCCGGGAGGGCATCACCAACGTGCTGCGGCACAGCGCCGGGACCTGCTGCGAGGTCACCGTCAGCGCGTCGGACGATGTCGCTGCCCTGCACATCGTCAACGACGGAGCAGGCGAGCCCACGAACACGGATGGCAGCGGGCTGCGCAACATGGCCGAGCGGGTCGTCGCGCTGGGCGGTGTGCTGACGGCGCGCCGCGTCGGCGCCGGCCGGTTCGAGCTGGTCGCATCCGTGCCGTTGGACGAACACGCGACGAACACGCAGTGCCGATCCGGGGCCCGCGGACCTTCCTCGACCTGATCGCCCACGCCCGGGCCGGGACGCGGCCGCCTCGGGTGAACAGGCCGCACGTCAGGAGAGTCTCCGAATGATCACGCCGGCTCGGGCGGCGACCGGACAACGCGCGCCGACCGCGCACTACGATGGGCGGATGCCGCACGAGACCGACGACGTCGCGGCGGCCGGCTACGCCGCTCCACCGGTGCTCGACACGTCCGTGCCGCACTCCGCGCGCATCTGGAACTATTGGCTCGGCGGCAAGGACTACTTCGCGGCCGACCGCGAGGCCGGCGACGCGTTCCTCTCGATCTACCCCGGCCAGCAGGCCAAGGCGCGCGCCTGCCGGCGGTTCCTGCGCCGGGTCGTGGAGCACCTGACCATCGACCTCGGAATCAGCCAGTTGCTCGACATCGGCACCGGCCTGCCGACCGCCGACAACACCCACGAGATCGCCCAACGCCACATCCCCGACGCACGGATCGTCTACGTCGACAACGACCCGCTCGTGCTCGCCCACGCCCGCGCCCTGCTGATCAGCTCACCGGCAGGGGTCACCCGCTACATCCACGCCGACATCCGCGAGCCGCAGCGGATCATCGAGGAGGCTGCGGAGACCCTCGACCTGAGCAGACCGGTCGCCCTGATCCTGTTCGGCATCCTGGGCCACGTGCCCACCCACGCCGAGGCGTGCTCGCTCGTCGAGCACCTGATGGCACCCCTGCCTCCGGGCAGCCACCTGGCGGTGTGCGACGGCTCCGCCACCAACGACGCCTACCTCAAGGCCAACGAGCAGTACGAGGACGAGACCGAGGGCATCCCGTACCGCCCGCGCACCCACGAGCAGATCGCCGCCTACTTCGCCGGGCTGGAGCTGGTCGAACCCGGCGTTGTGCCGATCCACACCTGGCGCCCCGGGCCCACCGCGTTCGGGGCGCCCGCACCGGTGGACGAGTCGGGCGGCATCGGGCGCAAACCCTGAGCGGACAGCCCGGCGATGCGCAGATGCGTACGCCGCTCACGCGAGCAATGCAGCGACGTCCTCGTCCTCGAGGGCGATCCCGAACTGCTCACGGAGCAGGCCCGGTACTTCGTCGTGGTCGACCGTGCGTAGGGACGTCGAGCCGTCGGGCCGGGTGATCCCGAGTTCGCGGCCGAGCAGCCTGGTGCGTTCGTGCTCGTCCTCGCGCACCGCCACGACGCGGCCGACGAACGGAGATCCGAGGTGAGTCGAGGTGAAGTGATTGGCCATCACTACGTCTGCGGCGTGGACCGGCTCGAGAACGATGCTGTAGAGCGGGGTCCATCCGTCGGGTGTGTGTTCCTGCAGCTGCCAGCCGTCGTCGTCGACGAGGCGATAGGTCCAGCCGCCCTGGTGTGCCGGTTCGCCGGCGGCCGACCAGGGCAGCGGTTCGAGCAAGCCGGTTCCGAATCCGACGTCCGCGAGCCACTGCCCGTCTGATCCGGTCACCCGCAGCGTCATGTGGGTGCGGGCTCGTGGCCGTTGCGAGTCATGTCCGATCCGCGCGAGCAGCCGGTCGACGCCGAACCCCAATTCGCTCAGGGCTGCGGCGAACAGCACCCCGTGCTCGTAGCAGTACCCACCGCGGTGGCGCCCGACGAGCTTGTCCTGCACCGCCGCGAGGTCGACGGCGACACCTCGCCCGAGCACCACGTCAAGATTCTCGAACCCGATCGCTGCCACGTGCGCCCGATGCAGTCGGGTCAGTGTCGCGCCGTCGGGCGGGCCTCCAGGCTGCCCGACGCGCGCGAGATACGCGGCGAGGTCCAACTGGTCGGTGCCCCATTCGTCGCTCACTCGTCGGCTCCCTTCGTGAACGGGTCGGCGACCGTCGGGCGCAGCTGCTGGACCGGGCGGCACCGGATCGCGAGGGCGATCAGGACGGTGATCACGATCCCGCCCGCGACGACGAACATGGCCGTCCTGATCCCGTCACCGGCGGCGATCCGCAGCGCTTCGCCGTCCAGGCCGCGGGTGCCGGCATTGGCGATCGCGACCAGCACCGCGAGGCCGACCGCCGCGCCGATCCCGGAACCGGTGGTGACGACGCCTGAGGCGGCACCGTGCTGACGGTCGGCCACTCCCATCGCCGCGGCGATGTACATGGTCGTGTACACCATCCCGTCGCCGAGGCTCACCGCGATCATGCCGGGCACCAGCCAGGCGTAGGAACCATCGTGAGCAAGGGCGAGGCCGAGCAGGCATGCACCCGCGGCGCCGACGGCGAGCGCGCCGTACAAGGTGCGCCGCACGCCGATCCGGTTCACCACCGGGCCGGCCAGCACCGAGCCCGAGACCACCATCGCGGTGGGTAGCAGGAACCCGATACCCGTGGCCAACGCGTCGTATCCCCAGACCCCCTGGAGGTAGACGGAGAGGAAGTACAGCAGCGAACCGAAGGTCGCCGTGAACATGAACGCGACGGCCATGGCCAGGTTGAGGCTGCGGTTGGTCAACAGGTGCAGCGGCAGGAGCGGATCGGTGCTGCGCCGCTCGATCACGGCGAACGCTCCGAGCAGCAGCAGGCCGGCGACCGCGGCGGCCACGATTCCCGGCGAACCCCACCCGTCGTCCGGCCCGCGCACCAGCGCGATCACCAGCAGGGTCACCGCTGCGGTGACGCTGAGCGCGCCCGGCAGGTCGAACCGCCGGCCCGCCCCCCGGGCCCGGTCGGCGCCGATGAGCGCGAACGCCAGTGCGATCGCGATGCCGGCCAGCGGAACGTTGACGAAGAACACCGCCCGCCAGCCGAGGGTGTGAGTCAGTGCCCCGCCGAGCAGCACCCCGATGACCAGGCCGGCCGCACCGGCGCCGCCCCACACGCTCAGCGCGCGGTTGCGCTCGCGACCCTCCGCGAAGGTGGTGTTGATGATCGCCAGGGTGCTGGGGAAGACCAGCGCGCCGCCCAGGCCCTGCAGTGCGCGGGCGGCGAGCTGGACGAGCGGCGTCGTCGCCATCCCTCCGGCGGCCGAGGCCACGGCGTAGAGCAGCAGCCCGGCGACGAGCACCCGGCGCGGGCCGAGCAGGTCCGCGGCCCGACCACCGAACAGCAGGAACCCGCTGGAGGCGATCGCGTACGCGCTGATGACGACCTGGAGCGACTGCGGGGAGTAGCCCAGGTCGCGGGCGATCTCGGGCAATGCGACCACGACGATGTACTGGTCGAGGGACACGATCAGCATCGCGAGCGACAGCAGCGCCAACCGCGCTGTCGGGCGACCCCGGCGCGGCGCGGCGGACTCGATCGAGATCGATCTGGACTCGGACAACATGGGTGCACCTCTGCTCTGGGTGATCGTGACGACCATGGAAATGAACTGTACAGACCAGTTCATATGAACACAACAGTTCAGTTCATGTGAACTGGACGGATCAGTACAGAGGCAGGTACTGTGTGGACATGACCGACGTGCGCCGGCGGACGCCCACCGGCGATCGAGCCGACTCCAAGCGCCGAGCCATCGTGGACGCCGCCCTCGAGGTGTTCCTGGCCAGCGGGTTCGACGTCGGCATCGACGTCATCGCGCAGCGGGCCGACGTGTCGAAGGTGACGATCTACAACCACTTCGGGAACAAGCGGGACCTGTTCCTCGCGGTCGTCCACGATGCGCTCGAGGAGGCGCTCGAGACGCCGAGGTTGGCGATGCAGAAGAGCCTCGCCGAGTCCGGCGACCTGCGCGAGGCCCTCGTGCAGACCGCGCGCGGATGGGTGGCCGGCATGGCGCATCCGCGGGTGCTCGCGCTACGCACACTGGTCGCCGGCGAGGCCGACCGGTTTCCCGAGCTCGGTGCCGCGTGGAAGGCCAACGGGCCCGGCCCGACGTCCGAGCTGCTGGCCACGGAGTTCCGCGAGCGCGCCGACCGGGGCGAGCTCGACATCCCCGACATCGACCTGGCGATCGTTCAGCTGTACGCGCTGGTGCTCTACCCGCACTTCACCCACATCGCGTACGGCGAACGGATCACCCAGGAGCGCGCGCACGACCTCATCGAGCGCGGCGTCGACATGTTCCTCACCTACTACTCGGCCGACGGGACTCCCGGATCCGCTCGCGCGTGACGTGCGGGTGATCGGCCCGGCCAGTCAGCGGTGCGCGGCCCGGTGGACGAGCGCCGGAGCCCTTCGCCATCCCCGCGCGTGCTCCACCCATCTCGGCCCGCCTCCGCCGGCAATTGACTTGCCTAGGTAGATTATCTACTTTGGTAGACTATTGATACCGGCGGACGTCTGAGAGCAAGGAGCACGCCATGGACGTATCCACCCTGCACGTCCTCACGGAAGACCTCGCGGAGTTCCTGTCCGAGCTCACTCAGAGCGAGCTCAAGCGGCCCACGTCGTGGGCGAACGGGGACGTCGGCGACCTCTACCTGCACCTGATCGATCGGAACCTCAGCGTGACTGCGGCCATCACGGGCGAGGCGATCCCGCGGGGACAGTGGCCCGACCCCATGGACAGAGCCTCCCTCGAGGACTTCCTGGACCCCTACTACGGCGGCGGCCTCGAGGCGGGCTACCGACGGACAGCCCGCCTCATGGAGAACGCCTTCGCTGCCACGACCGACGACAACGTGCTCCTTCATCCGAAGGGTCTCGCCGGAGAAGTCGATACCGAGACCCTCTACGAGCTGCAGATCAGCGACACGGTCCTCCACACCTGGGACATCGCGCAGGTACTGGGCCTCTCCTATCAACCCGCACGGAACACCACACTGCGGATCCTGCGGACCATGGTGCTGGGCGCAGCGCGACCTCGACAGGACGACGTCGTGGGCGGTACTGCAACAGAGCACCAGGCGGTCGATGACGTCGACCTCTTCGAAGGCGTACTCACGCTGTCGAGGAGAAGCGCGCAGCAGCGAGCGTGACCACGGATCCCGGGCGGCGTTCGCGGGCAACCTGACACAGGGCCGTTGGAGACGGCGCTCCCCTCGGAGAATACTTGGCTAGCCACACGATTGCCGCTACCTTGATTATGTGGCCAGCCACGCTTTGGCTGCCGAGGAGAGTGGAGCCATCATGAAAGCGATCGTCTTCGACCGGTTCGGCGGCCCGGACGTGCTGCACGAGGCGGACATCGAGGTCCCGCAGCCCGGCCCCGGCCAGGTCCGGGTCCGCGTGAAGGCCGCCGGCCTGAACGCGCTGGACGGCAAGATCCGCGCCGGGATGCTGGAGGCCATCCGCCCGACGACCCTCCCCGCCGCACCCGGCGGCGAGCTCGCCGGCGTGGTGGACGCGCTGGGTGACGGCGTGAGCGACGTGCAGGTCGGCGATGAGGTGCTGGGCTGGTCGGACACCGGCTCGTACGCCCAGTACGCGCTGGCCACCACCGTGGCCCCCAAGCCCGCCGGCCTCGGCTGGGAGAACGCGGCCGCGCTGCCGGTGGCCGGCGAGACGGCCGAGCGGGTCCTGGACCTGCTGGGAGTGGCCGCCGGGGAGACCGTGCTGATGCACGGCGCGTCCGGAGCGGTGGGCACCCTGGCGGTCCAGCTCGCCACGGCCCGCGGAGCGCGCGTGATCGCCACCGCGGGCCCCTCCAACCAGGACTACCTCACCTCACTCGGCGCCACCGCGACCGTATACGGCGACGGTCTGGTCGAGCGGGTGCGAGCACTGGCCCCCGACGGCGTGGACGCGGTGTTCGACCTGGCCGGGAAGGGCGCCCTGAAGGATTCCATCACTCTGCGGGGCGGCACCGACCGCATCGTCACCATCGCCGACTTCGGTGCACGGCAGCTGGGCGTCACCTTCTCCCAGGGGTCGCCGGAACGCTCGACCGCCCGCTTGGCCGCCCTGGCCCAGGATGCCGCGGCCGGCGAACTCGTCACCACCGTCACCGCCTACCCGCTCGACCAGGCGGCCACGGCCCAGCAGATCAGCGACGCCGGGCACGTGCGGGGCAAGCTCGTCCTGAGCGTCGACTGAGCACACCCGCCCCGGGAACCTTCTACGACGGCGGAGTGGCCGGTTACACCGACTACTGCACCCACCGGCTGAGGAACGAACCATGCCCACCCCCGAACCCCGCATCCCCACGACGGCCGGCGCAGGACCGATGAGCTACGCGATCTTCCAGCTCGCCCGCGCCCACCGGGCCCGCGCCGCGGCCATGCTCCGCGAGATGGACCTGCATCCCGGGCAGGAGCTGCTGCTGATGCACCTCCTCGACCGGGACGGCCAGACCCAGTCCGAGCTCCTCGACAGTGTCGGCCTGGACCACTCCACCGTCTCCAAGGCCCTGCGCCGCATGCAGGACGCCGGCCTGCTCGTCCGCGCACCGGCCGATCACGACCGGCGCGTCATGGTCGTCCACCTCACCGACAAGGGCCGCGCCATGCGCGAGCCCATCGCCGCCATGTGGCGGGCCCTGGAAGAGACGTCCGCACGGAACCTGACCGCACAGCAGGCCGAGGCGTTCGTGCACACCGCCTACACCGTCGTCCACGCGATCACCACCCGCACACCTGCGCAGGGCGAGTCCGGGTGACGCACCCGGATCCGCCGCTGCTCGACTCCCGAGAAGAAGAGAAACCATGAGCACCACCGGCTCCACCACCCTCCCCGTCCTCGTCGTCGGCGCAACCGGCTCCCTCGGGGGCAACGTCGTCGACGAACTGCTCGAGCGCGGCAAGAACGTCCGTGCCCTGGTCCGGCCCACCACCGACGCGAGCCGGCTCGAGAACCGGGGTGTCGAGATCGCCCGCGGCGACATGCTCGACCTGGACTCGCTCGTCGCCGCCATGACCGGCGCCGACGCCGTCATCACCACCGCCGCCGGCTACACCCGCGGCGGCAAGAACGCGGACGACATCGACACCATCGGCAACGCCAACCTCGCAGAGGCCGCCCACCGCGCCGGCATCCGCCGGTTCGTCCTGACCAGCATCCTCACCTGCGACCAGACGCCCGATGTTCCGCACCTCTGGCACAAGAAGATCGCCGAGGACAAGCTCGAACAGCTCGGCGTCCCGTTCGTCGCCCTGCGCCCAGGGGCGTTCCTCGACCAGATCGCAACCATGGCCGGCGACCCGATCGACAAGAGCCGCCTGACGTGGATGGGCAAGTCCACCGTCCCGCTCACCTTCGTCCACACGTCCGATCTCGCCGGGTACCTGGCAGCCGCGGTCGACGCCGAGGTCGAGGACGGTGAGCGCATCGACATCGGCTGGGACCGCCCGATCAGCATGCGCGAGATGGCCGACCTGATGGGCCGCCGGGCCGGAAAGAAGATCAAGGTGTGGGCCGTCCCTTCTCCCGTCACCCGCGCCGCGGGAGCCGTCGCCGGCCCCTTCATGCCGATCGTCAAGGACATGGCCGCGATGTTCGGCTGGTTCGACACCGGACGCTACGTCGCCGACCCCCGCCGCCAGGAGCAGCTGTTCGGCCCCGTCCCCACTGCCGAGGAGGCCCTCGCCCGGCTGACCGACGAACTGCGCACCGCACAGCACCAGTGACAGAGCTGGCCCCACGTCGGTCCGGCCGTCAGTCGGACTTGGTCTCGACGGACGACTCGGCCGGGCTCTGCACGTCTCTGTCCGAGTCAGGGTTTGGGTCGAGGTATCGCCGCGCGATCGGCAGCCACGCAAGCGCGATGACCGCCAGAACTGTGGCGAGGCCCAACGCGGCTGCCGCTGGGGAGCGGTCGGCTGCCCAACCCACAGCAGGGTTGACCGCGATCCCGACGAGGCTGCCGAGCGAGCTCATGATGCTGAGCACCGTCGCGCGCTCCCGTGGTGGCACGAGCTTGTTGGTGATGGTTCCCAGAACCGGTCCCCGCGCGTTCATCCCGACCACCACCAGCAAGAACCCCGCGATCGCGGCAGCTGGGCTGCCGACGGTCATCACGACGAACCCGACGGCGCCGACGAGCGTGAAGGAGAAGAGCGCACCGACGCGCCCGAGCCGGTGCTCGATCACGTCCGCGTAGTGGTTGCACACGCGTGGGCGTCCCCGACCTCGGTCACCACCTCGAACCGGCTTCGGTGAGGCCGCGGGTCAACCCCCGGAACAGCGCCGCGTCGTCGACCACCGGCACCCGCAAGCCACCTTCTCGCGATCGGCGGGTCAACGCTACCGATGGCGATCAGCGGTCGAGCACCGCCTGGCCGGCCGCGGTGAGCCTCGCCGGGCCGGGGGGCCGCGATCCGTCGATCAGACCAGCCGTCGTCAGCCGCGCGCAGGCGAACTGGTCCGCGCAGCACAGGCCGTCGATGAGCAGGGCCGATCCGGTGAGCGCGCATCGACCGGCGGCCACGGCGCGCAGCACCGCGCGGTCCCGGCCGGTCAGCGGCGCCAGTGTCGATGTCGATGTCATGGTTCTGCAGGGTTCGCCGACCGCCCGCGCCGCCACAGCAGGGCAACCCCGCTTTCCGGCAGGGCCCGCATCAGGGGTACCCCCGTATCCGGCGGCCCCGTCCAGCGCCACCCTGCGCGGGGTCCTGCGGAACGGCAACCGGACTGCCTGGTGATCTGGCCGCCGGCGTCGCGGACGGGCTGCGCTGCTCCCCGCCCGCGACGGCCAGGGTCAACCCTGCGCCGGGCACGGGTTCGCCCGCTACCAGCGCCGGACGCGGCACCGGACAGTGGACCTGCTGCCCGAGTCCTGTCGCACGAGGAGCACGCGATGTCGTCGATCGTCAGCTGCACCCGCCGCCACCGGATGGTCGTCTTCGTCGGCCTTGCCTTCGCCGTGTCCTGGTGGGTCTGGCCGTTCTACGCGATGGGCATCGCGCCCACGCCGTTCTTCGCCTGTGGACCGCTGGTGGCCGCACTGATCGTCATCGGCGTCACCGAGGGCTGGTCGGGCTACCGGACCCTCGGTGCCCGGATGCTGCGCTGGCGCTCCGGTTCGTCAACCCGCTCGACGGCCCGCTGGGCGAGGAGCCGGGCTGGCGCGCGCACGCGATCCCGCAGCTGCAGGTCGGCCGGACGCCGCTGGCCGCCGTGATCGTCCTCGACCGCCGGGCGTGGCGCGCGGCGCCCCCGTCCGCCGTGGCCGATCCGGTCGACGCATCCCCGCAGCGAGAGCAGGCCGGGCGGGGCGCGCCGTGAGCACCGGGCGATCGAGCCCGGCGAAACAACTGTGGGCGTTCGCCGCACTGGTCGTTGCGCTCGGGGCCGCGACGGCGCTGGCCCGGCTCGGCCGGGACGTCACTCCGTTCGTGCTGGTCCTGATCCCACCGGCCGCGGCACTGGTCGTGGCCGGTGTGAGCGGGGGCCGGGCGGACGTGCGGAGCCTGTTCGGCCGGCTGGGACGGTGGCGGGTCGGCTGGCCGTGGTACCTCGCGGCGATCGGGATCCCGGTGGCGGAGAAGCTCGTGGTCGACGCGGCGGGCCTCGCTCTCGGCGTCACCACGCCCGTCCGGCTGGTCGAGGCGCTGACGCTGTCGGCGCTGTTCATCCCGCTCGTGGTGCTGGTGCCCGCGATGCTGGAGGAGTTCGGCTGGCGTGGTTTCGGCGTGCAGACGGCCGCGGACGGCGGGCGCTCCCCCGCGTGGGCGGCCGCCGTCGTGGGCGTGGTGTTCGTGCTGCTGCACGTCCCGCTCCACCTGCCGGGCCAGCTCTACGACGGCCTTCCCGGCTGGCCCGCGCCGGTCATCCTCCTCGTCGGCTCGGTCCTGCTGACCTGGGTCTACCTGCGCACCGGCAGCATCCTGCTCGCCGGGCTGATGCACGCGAGCCTGAACGCCACGTTCCCGCTGACGTGGGGGGTCGACGCGGTCTGGGTGTGGCAGGCGAGGGCGTTCGTGCTCGCGGCGATCGCCGTCACCGTCGTGGTCGCGAGCGGTCGACGCTGGTGGTTGCGCGGCGAGCCGGCGCGTCGTGGGTCGACACGAAGAGCCGCACGTGCGGCGAGAGCCGCCGGTAATCCGCGTACGGTGACACGACGGGTGATGCACTCCGCGGACGGTCCGGGCGACCACTTGTCCGACGATCGAAGACCGGCTCATGAGGGCAGGTGGTCATGGCGGGCCCACTCCTCGAGTCGAAGCTCCGAGCTCCTCGCCGACGTCGCGCCCTCGTGGCGCGGCCGAGGCTGGACAGTTCCCTGGGTCGCGGGCTGGAGTCGGAGTTGATGCTGGTGTCGGCGCCGGCCGGCTTCGGCAAGACGACGCTGCTGGCGGAGTGGCTGGCCGGCGTTGCCACCGCGGGCCGGTCGGTCTCGTGGTTGTCACTCGACGCACGCGACAGCGATCCTGCGGTGTTCTGGGCGTACCTGATCGCAGCGCTGAGGACCGCCACGCCGGAGGTGGGTGAGAGCGCCCTCGCGGTCCTGCAGGAGCCGCGGTCACCGATCGAGCCGGCACTCACCTCGCTGCTCAACGACTTGCATGCGGTGCCGTGCGAGCTCGTGCTGGTCCTGGACGATTTCCACGTCATCGACGAGCCCGCGGTGCACGCCGGGATGGCTTTCCTGGTGGAGCACCTACCTCCGCACATCCACCTGGTGATCGCGGGCCGCGCCGACCCGCCGTTGCCGCTGGCGCGGATCCGGGGCCGGGGTGAGCTCGTCGAGATCCGCGCTGCGGATCTGCGCTTCACATCGGACGAGGCCGCTGCGTACCTCAACGGGGCCATGGGCCTTGCCCTGACGGCACACGACATCGACGTGTTGGGGGAACGCACCGAGGGGTGGATCGCGGCGCTGCAGCTCGCGGCGCTCTCGATGCAGGGGCGCGATGACGCAGCCGGGTTCATCGCCGGGTTCGCCGGCGACGACCGGTACATCATCGACTACCTCGTCGAGGAGGTCCTCCAACGGCAACCCGAGTCCGTCCGCCGGTTCCTGCTGCAGACCTCCGTCCTGAGCCGGCTCTGCGGCCCGCTGTGCGACGCGGTCACCGGCCGGGACGGGAGCCGGGCCGAGCTCGCGGCGTTGGAGCGGGCGAATCTGTTCCTGGTCCCGCTCGACGACCGCCGCAGGTGGTACCGCTACCACCACCTCTTCGCCGAGGTACTGCAGGCACATCTGGGCGATGAGCAGCCCGACGACGTTCCCGGCCTGCACCGGCGAGCGAGCGCGTGGTTCGCGCAGAACGACGAGCCGGCCGAGGCGATCCGCCACGCGCTGGCCGCCGGCGACATGGGCCGGGCGGCGGACCTGGTCGAGCTCGCGATACCGGCGACGCTTCGCGGGCGGCAGGAGGCGACCCTGCGCGGATGGCTCGACGAGCTACCCGACGAGCTCATCCGGGTGCGTCCCGTGCTCAGCAACGGCTACGCCGGTTCGTTGCTGGTGCGAGGCGAGGTCGAGGGTGTCGAGGCACGGTTGCGCGACGCGGAGAGGTGGCTCGCTGCGACGACCGGCGGCGCTCCTCCACCGGGGGAGATCGTGGTGGCGGACGTGCACGGGTTCCGGCGCCTCCCCGGTGCCGTCGCTGTCCACCGGGCCGGGCTGGCGCGGATGCTCGGGGACCTCGACGCCACGATCGCTCACGCCCGGCGAGCACTCGATCTCCTCGATGCGGACGATCTCGTCGGGCGCGGCGCGGCGGCGTCGCTCCTGGGTCTGGCGCACTGGACGACGGGAGATCTGGCATCGGCGTTCCGCCGCTACGCCGCGGGTATGGCGAGCCTGGAGAAGGCGGGCTACCTCCCCGACGTGGTGGGCGGCTCCGTCACGCTGGCCGATCTCCGCATCGCCCAGGGGCAGCTCCGCGCGGCGATGGCCATCTACGCGCGGGGGTTGGAGGTCGCGACAGGTCAGGGTTCGACCGTCCTGCGCGGAGCGGCGGACATGCACGTGGGCATCGGTGCACTCCTGCGGGAGCGCAACGATCTCGACGCTGCCCGCTCGCACCTCGAGACAGCGCGGGCGCTGGGCGAGCACGCCAGCATGCCGCAGTATCGGTACCGGTGGAACGTGGCGATGGCGCAGCTGGCCGCGGTCGAGGGCGACGTGCCGGGCGCACTCGAGCGCCTC
The DNA here is from genome assembly GCA_963727745.1 of uncultured Actinomycetota bacterium. Lineage (GTDB taxonomy): Bacteria > Actinomycetota > Actinomycetes > Mycobacteriales > Pseudonocardiaceae > Pseudonocardia. The sequence continues at coordinate 56,533 of CAVSHL010000011.1, read as the reverse complement.
GACGACGCCGAGCGCCATTACGTGAGTGACTTCCTGCCCGACGTCCGACCGGTCCCGGCGATGCGGGCCCGCGTGTGGATCGCGCAGCAGAGGGTGGACGAGGCACTCGGCTGGGCCGATGCGCGCGGCCTGACCGTCGAGGACGACGTCAGCTACCTGCTCGAGTACGAGCACATCACCCTGGCCAGGATCGTTCTCGCCCAGCGAGCGGCCGGTGCTGTCGAGCGCGCCACGGGGCTCCTGGAACGACTGCTGTCCGCTGCTGAGGAGGGTGCCCGGGCAGGAAGTGTCATCGAGATCCTGGCGCTGCTGGCCGTCGCCCACCAGTCGCGCGGTGACGTGCCGGCCGCGCTCGCATCGTTGCGGCGTGCGGTGGCGCTGGCCGAGCCGGAGGGCTACGTCCGCGTCTTCGCCGACCTCGGCGCGCCCATGGCCACGCTGCTGCGCGGGCTCGCGCGACAGGGGATCTGTCGTGCCTACGTCGGCCGGCTCCGCGCCGCTCTCGACGCGGCAACGGGCGCGACCGCCGCGGAACCAGCCCTGATCGAGCCGTTGAGCGACCGGGAGCTCGACGTGCTGCGGCTGCTCGCCACCGACCTGGGTGGCCCGGACATCGCCCGCGAGCTCGTCGTCTCCCTGCACACCGTGCGCACCCACACCCAGCACATCTACGCCAAGCTCGGTGTGAACAACCGGCGCGCCGCGGTCCGCCGCGCCACCGAGCTCGGCCTGACCTCGCGAGCGCGCGGCCACTGATCTCCCCACATCAGCCACTACATGTGGCGATGCCCGCTCATCACATCCGTTCCTACCTTTCGCTCAGCGAGAGGAGGAGCCATGAGCGAGATGTCGACCGGGAGTCACCACGACGCCCGACACTACGAGATCCGCGTCAAGGGGCACCTCCATGCCCGCTGGTCCGCCCGGTTCGACGGCATGGGCCTGACCCACCACAGCGACGGCACCACCGCCATCCACGGCCTGGTCGCCGATCAGGCCGCCCTGCACGCCCTGCTCCGCACGGTGCGCGACATCGGCCTACCGCTCGTCTCGGTCACCCCGGTCCAACCCCGCCCACCGACAACCCGACGATCCGCAGCGAAGGAAACGCCATGACGATCACCGCCCGAACGGTCGCGCCCACACCGCCCCGCATGAACCCGCTGAGGAGGACCGCACTCGTCGCGGGCACGCTCTACCTGGTCACGTTCGCCACCTCGGTCCCGACGCTCGTCCTCTACGGCCCCGTCCACGGCGCGGACTACATCCTCGGCGCCGGCTCCGACACCGGCGTGCTCGTCGGCGGCTTCCTCGAAGTGCTACTGGCCCTGTCCTGCGTCGGCACGGCCGTCGCGCTCTACCCCGTGGTCAGACGCCAGAACGAGAGCCTCGCGCTCGGCTTCGTCATCTCCCGAACCCTCGAGGCCGCCGGCATCCTGGTCGGTGTCATGTGCCTGCTCACCCTCGTGACGCTGCGCCAGGATCCGGCCGGGGCGGACGCTGCGTCGCTCGCTACCGGGGGCGCTGCCCTCGTCGCGTTCCACGACTGGTCGTTCGTGCTCTCGCAGAGCCTCATGTCCAGCGTGAACGCGGTGCTACTCGGTTCGCTGATGTACCGCTCCGGCCTCGTGCCCCGGATCATCCCGCTGCTCGGCCTCATCGGAGCACCGCTGCTGTTCGCGTCGGTGACCGCAACGATCTTCGGGGCCTACGACCAGACCTCGACCGTGGCCATCATCGCCGCGCTGCCCGTCGCCGTGTGGGAGCTCTCCCTCGGCACCTGGCTGATCGTCAAGGGCTTCCGGCCCTCCCCCATCACGGCCGTCGCCACCGCTTGATCCGCTGAACGCCCGGCCAGGTCTCCAGGAACTGGCCGGGCCCGCCAGTGCGTCAGCGGCGGTAGCCTGCGGCTCCGCCGGGTCGCGCCGCCGTCCATCCGGGCCTCGTCACGCCGCACGACGAACAGTCCGGAGCCTGCCGATGCCCGCAGCCACCGCACCTCCGGCCAACCGGGTCGGATGGCGGTTCATCGCCCTCTACACGGCCGCCTACATGGGCACCTGCCTGCTCTTCATCGCACCCGCACTGGTCACGCTGGCGCTGAAGGTCAACGCGCTCGTCGGGATCGACGACGCACCGAACGCACTGGCGCTCGTCACCGGATCCGGGGCCCTGCTCTCGCTGTTCGCGAACCCGCTCTTCGGCAGGATGAGCGACCGCACCGCCTCACCGCTGGGCATGCGGCGGCCCTGGATCGTCGCCGGCCTAGTCGGCGGATCCATCGGAATCCTCGTCGTCGCACTGGCCACCGACCTCGTCGTCGTCCTCATCGGATGGTGCATCGCCCAGTTGCTCTACAACGCCCTGCTCGCTGCTCTCGTGGCCGTCCTCCCCGACCAGGTCCCACCCGCTCAACGCGGCCAGGTCGGGGGCATCCTGGCCATCTGCCTGCCGATCGCGTCGGTGAGCGGCACGTTCCTCGTGCAACTGTTCGCGGGCGACCAACTCGCCATGTTCCTGGTCCCCTGCGCCATCGGCGGGCTCGCCGTCCTGCTCTTCACGATCACGCTGAACGACCGTCGGCTCGATGCGGTGCACAAGCCGGCCTGGTCGCTGCGGCAACTGCTGAGCACGTTCTACGTCAACCCCCGGCGGAGCCCGGACTTCAGCTGGGCCTTCCTCAGCCGCCTACTGCTGGTCCTTGCCTACGCCTTCCTGACCACCTACCAGGCCTACTACCTGATCGACCGGATCGGTACCTCCGAGGCCGACGTGCCACACCAGATCTTTCTCGGCACCCTCACCCAGGCGATCGCCGTGATCGCTGCGTCCATCGTCGGGGGCTGGATCTCCGACCGCACCGGCCGCCGGAAGGTCTTCGTCTGCGCCGCCGCGATCGTCTACGGCCTGGCGATGTTCACGATCGCCGCCGCCAGCAGCTTCAGCGGGTTCCTCATCGGCATGGCGATCGGCGGCCTCGGCTTCGGCTTGTACATGGCCGTCGACATCGCGCTCGTCACCGAGGTGCTCCCCGATACCGACAACGTCGCCAAGGACCTCGGCGTCTTCAACATCGCCGGTGCACTCCCCTTCACGATCGCACCGGCGATCGCTCCGATCATCCTCGCCGTCAGCGGACACAGTTACGGCGTCCTCTACGCCGTGGCGGGCGGCAGCGCCATCCTCGGCGCCGCCGCCATCCTCCGCGTCACACGTGTGCGCTGACACCGCCCAACACGTCCAGCACGCCGCCGGGATCCGGGACGAGCACCCCGAGCTGCGCGCCGTCGGACCGGACGACCGACCGGACCTGCTGGATCGGTGACACCGGCCGACGAGCCGGCAACGAATCAGAGTCGTGCGGTGCCTTGATCGGCCGAACCGACGACGGCTGCCGATGGGCTTCACAGCCACCAGGTCACCGCGCGGTTCGCTCCGGCGTCGACGGCCCCGCGGGCGGGACGGGCGATCCGGTCCAGTCCCCCGCGAGGTCGCGGCCCGTGGTCTCGGCGATGCGCCAGATCGCGACGATCGTGACACCGGCGGACAGCACGACGATGACGGACAGCGGCAGGCTCGACCCCCCGGTGCCGGCGACCAGGCCGCTGGCGATCAACGGCGTGAAGCCTGCGCCGATCAGGCTGGCCAGCTGGTAGCCCAGGGAGATGCCGGTGTAGCGCACCTCGGTACCGAACATCTCCGAGAGCAGAGGGGCCAGCGGCGCGTACATCAGGTTCTGCATGACCTGGGCGATCATCATGCCCAGCGTCAACAGCACCACCGAACCGGTGTTGACCATGGCGTACAGCGGCACCGCGAACAGGATGGCCCCGACGGCGCCGGCCAGGCTCACGGCGCGTCGCCCCAGCCGATCCGACACCGCGGAGAACAGCGGGATGCCGATGATGGCGACGGCCACCGTCCACATGTGTGCGCGCATGACATCCGGCACCGCGTAGCCGATCCCGGTCGCGTAGGCGATCATGTGGGAGCTGATCAGCGCGGTGAGCGCGAACGGTCCGATCCCGGCCGCGCAGGCCAGCGCGAGCGTGCGCGGATTCCGCAGCACCTGCAGTGCAGGTACCGGTGGTGGTGCCTGCGCGTCCGCCTTGGCCGCGGCTTCCTGGAACACCGGGCTCTCGACCACGCTGAGCCGGACGTACATGCCGATCATCAGGAGCACGGCGCTCAGCAGGAACGGCAGCCGCCACCCCCAGGAGAGGAAATCGTCGGCGGGCAGAAGAGTCACGAGCGTGACGGCGAGGGTCGACAGCATCGAGCCGAAGGGTGAGCCCAGCTGCATGAGCCCCGCCCACATTCCCCGGCGGCCCGCGTCGGCGTGCTCGACGACCATCAGCGCGGCCCCGCCCCATTCCCCGCCGACAGCCACCCCCTGCACGACCCGCAGCAGGACGAGGAGCACCGGGGCGGCGAAGCCGATCGTCTCGTAGGTGGGCAGAACTCCGATGAGGAAGCTGGCGCCGCCCATCAGCATCATGGTCACCACGAGCGTCGACTTGCGGCCGAGGCGGTCGCCGAAGTGCCCGAACAGGAGCCCGCCCACCGGCCGGGCCACGTAGCCGGCCGCCAGGGTGCCGAAGGCGGCGACGGTGGAGACGGCCGGGCTCGAGGTCGGGAAGTAGAGCCGTCCCAGAACCAGCGCGGCCATCGTGCTGTACAGCAGGAAGTCGTAGTACTCGATGCTGGTGCCCAGCAGACTGGACAGCGCCACCTTGCGCAGCTGCGCGGACCGGGCGCGGCCGGCCGGTTCGGTCGACATCGTGGATCTCCTCGAGCTCGCGGTCATCGAGACACGTGCGACGACGCGAACGCGTCGATCCGTCCACCAGGTGCCGGAGCTCCTCGTCGGCAACCGGGAGGCCTCCCGCGGGCTGGCGGGCGCCCACTCCGCCCCATCCCTCCCTCCGCGTGTCGCACCGCGTGGCTGCGCACCGGCCCTGGGCGGCGCCCGTGACGAAGGCACCACTTCCGGCGGGCCCCAGATTGTGAGTGCAACATGAATCAAGCGCTTGGTCAAGGCGCTGACCGGCAGCATTGCGCGGGGTAGCGGCCTTCGGGATGACGGACGCGGCGGCCGATCACGGCACCGCCGTCACACGGTCGGGACGGCACTCCTGATGACCTTGCCGGTCGCGTTGCGCGGGAGCGGCTGCGTCGTCAGCGTCCAGCGGGACGGGACCTTGTAGCGGGCCAGTTGCTCCGCTGCATGGGCGGCCAGCTCGGCGGCGGTCGTGCGGCCCGCCTGCGACACCACGACGACGGCGCCGACCTCCTCGCCGAGGTCGTCGTGAGGCACTCCGAGGACGATGCACTCGACGACGCCCGGGTGTCGGGTCAGCACGTTCTCGACCTCGGTCGGGTACACGTTCTCCCCACCGCGCAGGATGAGGTCGGAGCGCCGCGCGCTGATGCGCAGCCGCCCCTCGTGCATCGTCCCGAGGTCGCCGCTGCGGAACCAGCGGTCGTCGGCGAACGCTGCCGCCGTTGCCGTCGGGTCGTTCCAGTAGCCGAGCATCACCTGGGGTCCACGCACGCAGATCTCACCCTCGACACCGTCGGGCACGCGCCGGCCAGCCTCGTCGCGCACCTCGACGTCGACGGTCGCTACGGCGGTGCCGACCGTGTCGGGACAGGCGGCGAGGTCCGCCGCTGTGGCGACCGTGGCCGCGGTCGAGGTCTCGGTCAGGCCGTACGTCGTCGCCAACTGCGCGGATGCGGTCGGAAGAACGCGCCGTACGGCGGTCATCAGGGCGGGTGCGGAGGGTGCGCTGTTCAGCGACATCGTCGTGAGCGACGAGACGTCGTAGCCGGACAGATCGCCGTGCGCGACGATGCGGCTCGCCATCGTCGGGACGGCGCCCCAGTTGGTCACGCGCTCCCGCTCGATGAGCCGCAGCAGCCGGTCGACCTCGAACCGGCCGGTGTAGAGCACCGACGTGTCACCCACCGCGATCCGCGGCACGGCCTGGTTGTGCAGCGACGCGATGTGGAACAGCGGGGAGATCATCAGGAACCGCCGCCCGGACGGCGGGGCTCCCATGGCGGCGGCCACGGCATCGTTGAGCAGGTTGTAGTCGCAGGCACACAGCACGTTGCGATGGGAGTGGGTGGCCCCCTTGGGGCGCCCCGAGGTTCCGCTCGTGTAGAGGATCACGGCGGGGTCGTCCTCGTCGACGGCGGCCTCGGGCAGTTCGGCCCCTGGCAGCTCCGCCGCGAGTGCCGGGACGTCGTGCTCGATCGACAGCACCGGAACGGCCACGTCGGCCAGCAGCGCGCGGCGCTTCGCGTCGGCGACGAGCAGGACCGGCTCGCTGTCGGCGATGCCGTGCGCGACCTCCGCGGCCGACCAGTGCGCGTTCATCCCGACGGTGATCGCGCCGAGCGCGGTGACCGCCCAGAACACCATGATCCACTCGGGGCTGTTCGCGGCCAGGATCGCGACCCGATCGCCCTTGCCGATGCCGTGCCGTTCCCGCAGCTGCTGGGCCAGCGCGGCGACGGCGTCGAGGTGCGCGGCGTGGGTCACCCGCTGATCGCCGTGCACCAGGTACTCGCGGTCGCCGTGCACGGCCGCCGCCTCGAGCAGCTCGCGCAGCGAGCGCCGCCGGTGGGCGAACACCCGCATCCGGTGGCCGAGCACGTTCTCTTCGCGGATCTCGAACGGCTGCCCTGGCGCGGTCAGCGCCGCGACGGCCGCAGCCTTGTCGGCCGTCATCCGGCCCGGCACCGCGCGCTGGCAGACCTTCGACCGGAGGTGGCCACTTGAGCAGGTTAGGCAGCTCTTGACTCCCAAGCAAGCGCTAGATCTCATGGGGAGGCTTGCGTGCTTCGAGGCAGGGAGGCATCGGTGTGAGCACCTTCGCGGAGGTCCTCCGTACGCGCGCCCGGGACGACCACGTGGGGCTTCGCTTCGGTGCCGACTCCTGGCCATGGGGCGAGGTGGTCGACGAGAGCGCAGCTCGCGCGTCCCTCCTGGAGCGCCTCCCCCGTTCGCGCGACCAGATCCACGTCGGTGTGCTGCTGCAGAACACCCCGGACTTCGTGTTCTGGATCGGCGCGGCCGCCCTGGCGGGCGCCGTGATCGTGGGGATCAACCCCACCCGCCGCGGCGCGGAGCTCGCCCACGACATCCGGCACGCCGACTGCGACCTCGTCGTCACCGAGAACCGGCTCGCGAGCCTGCTCGACGGCCTCGACATCGGCGTGCCCGCCGAGCGCGTCCTGAACGTCGACGGCGTCAGGTACCGGCGGCTACTCGAACAGCATCGAGGCGTCGCGCTCCCCGAGCGCATCCCACCGGCAGCAGCGAGCCTGTTCCTGCTGTTCAGCTCGGGGTCCACCGGGGCGCCGAAGGCGGTCATCTGCTCGCAGTCCCGCTATGCGGGGCTCGCCGAGTCGCTCGCCGTACGGACGGAGCTGACCCGGGAGTCCGTCACCTACCTGTGCATGCCGCTGTTCCACGGCAACTCGGCGATGCTGAACCTCGCCCCCGCGGTGCGGGTCGGGGCCACCGTCGTCCTCGCACGCACGTTCTCCGCCTCCGGGTTCCTGCGCGACCTCGACCGGTACCGCCCGACCTTCGTCAACTACGTCGGCCGGGCTCTCTCGTACGTGCTGGCCAGGCCCGAGCGGGAGCACGACAAGGACTGCAGCCTGCAGCTCGCGATCGGCACCGAGGCTTCGGACTCCGACGTCCGGCGGTTCGGCGAGCGGTTCGGCTGCCGGGTGTCGGAGGGGTACGGCATGTCCGAAGGCGTCCTGCGGATCAACCGGACCTCGGACAGCCCGCCCGGCGCGCTGGGGTTGCCGGTGGGTGGTGCCGATGTCCGCGTCCTCGACGAGGCCACCGGCGAGGAGTGTCCGCCCGCCGAAGTGGACGAGTACGGCCGGCTGCTCAACGCGGACCAGGCGATCGGCCAGATCGTCGGCGTCGGCATGGCCTCGAGGTTCGAGGGCTACTACAAGAACCCGGAGGCGTATGCCGAGCGGGTGCACGGCGCGGACTTCTGGACCGGCGATCTGGCCTACCGGGACGGCAACGGCCTGTTCTACTTCGCCGGACGTTCCGCGGACCGGCTGCGGGTCGACAGCGAGAACTTCTCGGCATCTCCCGTCGAACGGATCCTGGAACGCTGGGACGACGTCGCGGTGGCCGTGGTCTACGCGGTTCCGGACCCACGCACGGGTGACCAGGTGATGTGCACGTTGCAGATGCGACCCGGCGTCTCCTTCACCCCCGAGTCGTTCGTCCGGTTCCTCGACGGGCAGCACGACATGGGCACGAAATGGCGTCCGCGGTTCGTCCACGTGGTCTCGGAGATTCCCACTACCGGCACCAGCAAGCTCGCCAAGGCGGGCCTACGCCGGGCGGCGTGGCGGACCCCGGAGCCCGTCTTCTGGTGCCCGCCGGGGCAGCGCACTTACCGGCCACTCGACCAGGAGGCGCGTGAGCAGTGGGAGGAGGAGTTCACCGCGCACGGTCGCGCCGCTCTGCTGCCCGTCCCGGCTGTTGCCGGCCACGAACGGGGAAGCCGATCGGCCGGTGGTCGCCTGCCCTGACAGCACGCCGTTCGCGCTGACCGAGCGTGGTCGACGATCTCCGAGGGCTACCCGTTGATCGGCCACATCGCGAAGTCGCCGGAGGCTGCCAGGATCCAGACGATGAACGCGGTCACGAGGAAGCTGCCGGCGAAGACCCGACCGGTCCGGCGGAAGTAGTACGTGTAGAGGCATGCGCAGAGGGGCCAGAGCACCAGCAGCGGGAGGTAGTAGATGCCGCCGAGGCCTGCAGCCGTGGCCGTCAGTGAGTCCGAGCCGAACGGGATCGTGCCGCCCGACAGCAACGGGACGTAGCACAGCAGGATCCACATCAGCGCGCCCGCCGTCATGACGATCGAGTTGACCAGCATCTCCTGCCACATCGGCGCCTTGCCCGCCCGCCACCGGAGGAAGCCGGCGAAGATGATCCCCTGGGCCAGGAAGTAGATCGCGAACGGGACGAGGTAGGCGAAGAAGGCGTCCCACCGCGCCGACGACATCGGCATCAGCGTGATCACCCACGCGCGGAAGTCGACGTGCCACACCGCCTGGACGACGTCCAGCACGACGTACACCGGTGCGAGGATCGCCACCACGAGCAGCGCCGCGCGCCCCAGCGCTGCGACGTCGAGGCCCCGGCCGGTCTCGGTGAGGCCGTAGTGGGCCGCAGTGGCTCCGCGCTTGCGGGTGGCGGCGAGGTGGTTGAACCCGATGAGCGCCCAGGCGATCACGCCGATCAGGACGGCCCAGACCATGAAGATGTTGGTGAAGGTCTGCGGCCACAGGGAGTTCGGCGCCATCCACGGGGTGAGGAACATGTTCTTCCACACCTCGAGGTAGAGCAGCGGACCGACCACCGTGGTGACGAGCGCGCCGAGCCACCAGCCGGGCCCGGTGAGGCCCCGGTACTCCGGCACCGGCCGCACGATCGTGGCGAATGCGCGAGTGCCCAGCAGCACGCCGCCCATGGCGAACAGGAACAGGAACGCGCCGGCCAGCGCCAGTGCGGTGCCGAGGAGCTTGACGGGCCAGATCTGGTCGGACCCGTCGGGCCCGGCGCCGCCGGTGAGCGTCTGCTGCATCCAGTCGACCGCGTTGCCGATGGCGGCCGGGGAATCGGTGGAGAGGGAGTGGTTCTCCCAGGGCGTGTAGAGGACGCGAGCCGTGCCGGCGGGGATCGATCCGTAGACCTTGCCGACCGTGATGGGCTCCGTGGTGCCGAAGACCGGGAGCAGCACGGGAGAGACGTTGGCGTTGGTGCCCTTGTCGACGAGGATCATCCCGCCGAGCTCGGTCCAGGTGCCGATGTTGTAGGCGACGTTTCGCAGGTTCTTGAAGGGTGTGACGTCGGGGTTGCCGGGCGCGTTCGGCTCCGACTCCATGTAGAAGATCGAGTCGTAGGCGTCCGGCTGGGCCAGCGCGGCCGCCGTCGCGGCGCAGAAGCCACCTTGGGACATCCCGACCAACCCGACGCGGGTCGTGTCCACCGTGGGAAGTTTCCGCAGGTAGCTCACGGTGTCGGGGCCACCGCACCCGGCGTCCTGGTTGGCACCGTTCGAGGAGCCGTGTCCCGTCTGGTCAGCCAGGACGACGACGAATCCGCGCCGCGCCAGCTCCAGCGCAGTGTTGCTCATGTACTCCTTCTGGTTGTTCAGCCCGTGCCACATGGCGATGCCGGCCACCGGATGCGCCGGCGATGCCGCATCGGGTGTGTACACGTACGCACTGATCTGGTGGCCACTGGCGCCGAAGATCGTGACCTCGCTGACGGATGCCGCGCCTACGCCGGTGTTGATGATCCTTGCCAGCAGACTGCCGAGGATCATCGACGCGACCGCGATGACGACGAGGACCGTGGACCGGTTCGAGAGCCTCGCTCGCCGGCCGCGCGCCTTCGCGTCGGGTTCGGCCGGACGAGGGGGCTCGACCTCGGACTCGAGAGAAGTCGTCATCGAATTCCCTTCCAGGTGATCGTCCGCGTAGGGCCGATCGGTGCACGGACCGAACTGACGAACAATCCGTAGAAGTTCTACGGATGGCGGACCGTATGCTCCCGTTACTTGCGTTGTCAACAGGGATGAACCAGGGGGATGCGTGCCGGATCAAGCCAGGCCGACGCGGGATCGGACCCCGGCCGAGCGTCGGGAACGCATGCCGAGGCGCACACCGGCCGCGACCCGCGACCTCATGCTCCGCGCCGCCGTGGACCTCATCCGCGAACGCGCCCAGGCCGCCGGCGATGAGGTCCTCGCGGCCGCACTCGCGTACGTCCGACTCACCCAGGTCGCCGAACGCGCGACCGCGATCATCCGGCAGGAGACCGGCGACCAGCAGGCCAAGGCGATCACGACGGGTGCGCTCTATCAGCAGTGGCCGAGTCAGGCGGACTTCCAGGTCGACGTGCTCTTCCACCTCGCAGACCTCCAGGCGCGGCTCGTCCCCGGGATCGCCGAGAGCGTTCGACGCTTCCAGGAGGCGCGCGCCTCCGCGGTCCCGTTCGAGGACGTGGTCCACGCGACCATGGCGGACGTGCACCGGCACTACCGCGAGGACCCGCTGTTCCGCGTCGAGTTCAGCCTCCTGCTCGGTGCGACCGACCCACGCATGCGCGCCGCGATCGCCCATCGACAGTCCCGGTTCTACGAGTCGGCCGATCAAGCGTGGCAGGGGCTCCTCGACGCGTACGCGATGCGGATGCGGCCACCGTTCGCGATTCGCGACCTGAGCCGAGCCGTCGCCGCCCAGATCGCCGGATCCGTGGTGATCTGGTTCGCCGACCCGGAGATCCTCGACGACCCGGCCGGCGAACAGGGGCGCTCCCTCATGTCCCGCTCGATCCTCGCGACCGTCGACCTGCTCACCGAGCATGACGGGTGAGTGCCGAGGAGCGGTCCACCGACATCGCGGACCGCCCAGCCGGAAAGCGACGACGATCTTCCCGTCGAGCCCACCAGCCGTGAGGCGTTCATGGGCCGCGCGCACACGGTGGACGGGGTGCACGGAGTCGACGCGCAGCCCGCAGCGCGGCCACCGCGGCACCGTCGCCGCCTACATCGCGCGGTTCCGCGCTCGATGCCGCGCCACCGCCCACGCCGGCCGTGCTACCTGCAGGACACCGCCGCGCAGCGCATGTCACCGCGTTCGCCCAGATGCTCACCCGGCCGCCGTGGTGACCAGCCTGGATGGCGCACAGCTCGGACGCGGTCGAAGGCAACGTCAACCGCATCACGACGATCAAGAGACAGACGTACGGGCGCGCCCGCTTCGACCTACTCCGCAAGTGGTCCCACTCGCCGCATGACGCCGCCTCGGGTCAACTGGATCACGAACATGGGCCAGATCCAGATCCAGTCGCAGCGCGCCGTTGACATCACCGGCCCACGAGATCCGCGACCAGTGTCCGGCACCAGGTGCGGATGTCACGTGCGGACACCCACAGCGGCACCTGCCGGCGAACGGGCCGGGAACCCAAGGTGGATGAGCAACCCGACCCCCGAGGAGATCCACCATGACCGCAGTCGACCCGGCTCAGCTGACCGACCACCCGATCGAGACCCCGCAGGAGGAGCTCGACGACCTCCGCACGGACTCCCGCACCTCCTGGACCACCATCGACAACGCCCACGAAGCCCTGCGCGTCGCCCTCGCCGCCGTCGGCGAGGGCGACTGGCAGCGCCCCACCCCATGCGCCGAATGGACCGTCACCCAGGTCCTGCAGCACGCCGCAGGCGACCAGCTCGGCTTCGCCTCCGCGATCACCGGCGAACCGGGCCCGACCGAGAACCCCTTCGCCCCCTCCGGCCACATCGACGGCTCCCCCACCGACCTCGCCGAGACCTCGATGATCGCCGCCGCCCGCGCCTGGGCCCAGATCGACCCCGCCGCCGAAACCGCACCGGTACCCCTGCCCCCGCACGCACTCCCCCCGGCCGTCGGCGCCGGCGCCTGCGCACTCGACGCCGCCATCCACGCCTGGGACATCGCCGTCGCCGTCGGCGCCCCCTCCCCGCTCAACACCGAGCACGCCGCACAGCTGCACGAAGTCGCACTGCTGATCGTCGAGCCGCTGCGCCAGTACGGCGCCTACGCACCGGCACTGGACCCCCAGCCCGGCGACGACGCCGTCGCGGCGCTGTTGCGCTACCTGGGCCGCGACCCGGAATGGACCCGATAGCCGAGATCAGCCGGCTGCTGCTGCGCCGAACGCGTTGATCATGGGCACAACGTCGCGGGTCGATCTCGTGCACGACATTCTGCCCATGATCAACCTCGGGCCGCGGCCCGCTCCGGCCAGACGTGGTCGGCGGGATCATCTCAGCCAGTTGGCCAGCAACCCGGACGACCAGGGTGCGCGGACAGGACGAGCTAGCGGCTGCAGGCGCCGAAGCGGATCGCGGACCGGGCCCAGCGGCTTGCCGGGCGATCGCGCCGGCCTCCGTCACGATCGGTCGTGCATGATCCAGGGGCGTTGCGGGTCGCTGTTGTCGATCACGAGATCGGCGTGGGCCAGTGGGTCTGCGACGGCTCGGTAGAGAGCTTGGCCGGGCAGGTAGCGCCGCGTGTAGCGCTCGTGGATGGAACCGCCGAACAGCTCGACGTCGCGAGTCAGCGCCCGACGGAGCGTCTCCTCCGGGCTGATGTGCAGGTAGATGCTGAGGTCCCAGTACCGACGCAGCTCGGGCCGCAGGAGGAACACCCCGTCCACCAGCAGGATCGCGGTCTCGCCAGCCTGCTGCACCGGCGCATCGCACGTGGTCGACGTGCGGTGGTCGTAGACGGCGGCCCGATAGCGGCGGTCGCCGCCGGGACCGAGGGGATCCAGCAGCATCGACCGTACGGCGACGTAGTCGAAGGAATCCTCGTAGTAGCCGGCCGGCGACAGCGGGCCACGCTGCTGCCGAATCGCCGGCGGGTTGATGGAACGCGTCGATCGAGACTGCGACAACGTCACGATCGAGGCTTCGCGCCACCGTTGCGGCCAACGTGCTCTTGCCCGCGGCGTCGGGTCCGTCCACAGCGACCCGCGCGATCCCGTCGGGCCGCACCGCTGCGATTCGCGCGATCAGTTCGTCGATCACGGGGTGCGGCATCGGTTCCATGGTATTCGCCCTGTTCCGGCTGACCGCAGCCGAGACGGACGAGCTCGCGGCTCAGCGATCGGGCCGCTGCCAGCGCAGGGGAGAAGTCAGATTCGCGCTGGACGTATCGATCAGGAGGATCCAGGGCGGGGTTCGAGCGGATCCAGTCCCACCGCACCGCGGCGCCGAGCGCCGCGGTGAAGCGCAGTGAGGTCGAGGCGGGCCCTCGCGCAGGAAACACCCTCGACTGGACGTCCCCGACCATGACCGACCCCGGCCCTACCATTCGCACGGATCAGGCGAACAGCGCGCTGTACCCGTTGAGCGCGGGCTGGCCGCCGAGGTGCGCATAGAGCACCGTCGAGTCCTTCGCGATCTCACCGCGAGCGACGAGGTCGATGAGGCCGGCCATCGACTTGCCCTCGTAGACGGGGTCGGTGATCATCCCCTCGGTCCGCGCGGCGAGGCGCATCGCGTCCAGGGTGGCCTCGTCGGGGATGCCGTACGTGCCGGCGTGGTAGCGCTCGTCGAGCAGGATCTCGTCGTCGGCGAGGTCGCGGTCGAGCCCGATCAACGTCGCGGTGTTGCGGGCGATCCGCGCGACCTGGTCCCAGGTCTCCTTCGGTTTGGCCGACCCGTCGATGCCGAGTACCCGCCGCGGTCGTCCGCCCAGCTGCGCGAAGCCCGCGATCATGCCGGCCTGCGTGCTGCCGGTCACCGAGCAGACGACGATCGTGTCGAAGAAGACACCGAGCTCACGCTCCTGCTCCGCAACCTCGAAGGCCCAGTTGGCGAAGCCGAGCCCGCCGAGCCGGTGGTCCGACGCGCCGGCGGGGATCGCGTAGGGCTTGCCGCCGCGCGCCTCCACCTCGGCGAGCGCCTGCTGCCAGCTCTCCTTGAACCCGATCCCGAAGCCGGAGCGCACCAGCCGCACGTCCGCCCCGGCCAGCCGGGACAGCAGGATGTTGCCGACCTTGTCGTAGACGGCGTCGGGCCACTCGACCCAGCTCTCCTGCACCAGCACGCATCCGAGCCCTGCGCGGGCCGCCACGGCGGCGACCTGGCGGGTGTGGTTGGACTGGATTCCGCCGATGGAGACGAGCGTGTCGCAGCCCTGCGCGAGCGCGTCGGCGACGAGGTACTCGAGCTTGCGGGTCTTGTTGCCGCCGAACGCGATGCCGGAGTTGCAGTCCTCGCGCTTGGCCCACAACTGCGCACCGCCCAGGTGCGCCGTGAGTCGCTCCAACCGGTGGACGGGGGACGGGCCGAAAAGCAGCGGATAGCGGCTGAACTGGTCGATGGACATGCTTGCTCTCCGATCAGGTGACGCCCAGCCTGCGCCGGGCGACCACGAGGGACACCAGGCTCAGGACGGCGAGGAACATCAGGTAGTACGTCAGGGCCAGCTTGTCGCCGGTCGCGTCGACGAGCCAGGCGATGACGAGCGGCGTCGTGCCGCCGAAGAGCATGACGCCGATGTTGTAGCTCACCGCCATGCCGGTGGCGCGGCTGGTGACCGGGAACAGGTCGGCCATCAGCGCCGGCAGCGGGGCGAAGTAGCACGCTTTCAGCACCCCGACGAGGAACATGACGGCCATGATCACCGCGAATTGCGGGGCGGCGACGAGGAACGCGAAGCTCGGGTAGATCAGGACGAGGATCGCCACACCGAACGTCAGCATGATGCGCGTCCTGCCGAACCGGTCCGACAGATGCCCGACGACGGGTGTGAGGCCGGTCAGGATGATTCCGGTGAGCAGCGTTGACGCGAACCCGGTCGAGGCGGGCAGGTGCAGATCCTTCACGGCGAAGGTCGGCATGTACGTGATCAGGTAGCTGATCGCGGTGGAGACGGCGAGCGCGCCGATCGCGACGAGCATCCGCCCCGGGTGGCGGTGGAACGTCTCGCGCACCGGTGTGCGCTCGGTTCCGGCGCTCGCGACGAACTCGCCGGCCTCGTCGACGTAGCGCCGGATGTAGTAGCCGACCGGCCCGATCAGCAGGCCGAAGAAGAACGGGATGCGCCAGCCCCACGACTCCAGATCCGCATCGGAGAGCGTGCTGGTGAGCACGGTTCCGAAGAGTGACGCGACGAGCGTCGCGAGTCCCTGGCTCGCGAACTGCCAGCTGGCCATGAAGCCGCGCCGCTCCGGGTTGTGCTCGACGAGGAACGCGGTCGCGCTGCCGAACTCGCCACCGGCCGAGAAGCCCTGGATCAGGCGTGCGGCGAGGATCGCGATCGGCGCGACGAGGCCGATCTGCGCGTACGGCGGCATGATCGCGATCAGCAGGGTGCCGACCATCATCAGGCGGATCGAGACCATCAGCGCTGCCTTGCGCCCGACCCGGTCGGCGTACGCCCCGAGCACGAGCGCACCGACGGGGCGCACCACGAACGCGACGGCGAACGTGCCGAGTGTGAGCAGGAGCGAGACCGTCGGGTCCGCGTTGGGGAAGAACGCCCTCGAGATCGTCGCGGCGAAGAAGCCGTAGACGAGGATGTCGAACCACTCGAGTGCGTTGCCGATCGATGCCGCGGCGATCACCCGGCGCGGGTTCGCGATGGTCGGTGCGGCCGGTGCTGTGGTCATGTCCGGGGTCATGCCTGCCTCCTGGAGGGCGGGTTCTCGCCGAGATCCCAGAACAGGCCGGTCATGATCGCGAGACCGTCCCGCGCGACGGAGGCGAGCAGGTGCTCGTTCGGGGCGTGCTGGGAACAGCCGGGGTAGGAGTGCGGGATCCAGAGCGTGGCGAGCCCGAGCGTGTCGGCGAAGGCCTCGTTGGGGATGCTGCCGCCCAGGTTGGGCAGCAGGGCCGGCGGCGCACCGGTGGTCTCGGCCATCGACGCCAGCGCCCACCGCACCCACGGGTCGTCGGGATCGGTCCTGGTGGCCCGCATCGTCGCACCGACGCTGACGTCGACCATGCCGAACCCGTTGACGGCGAGGTGCTCCCGCAGGGCGACCTCGAGCTTGTCGACGTCGGTGCCGACCACCGAGCGCAGCTGGCAGTGCGCGTGCGCCGTGCCCGGGATCGCGCCGACGGGCGTGTCCGGATCGCCGGCGGCCAGCGAGAGCACCTCGACGGTGTTCCACCCGACGAGCCGCTCGGCGGGGGTCAGTCCGGGCTCACCCCAGTCCTCGTCGATCGTCGGATCCCCGGCGTCTCCACCCACCGTGAGGTCGGCCAGCGCCGCCCGGACCTTGTCGGGGATCGCCGGCGGGCGCAGTGCCGGGACGAGGATCCGGCCCTGCCCGTCGACGATCGTGGCGAGCGCGTTCGCGAGCACGGTGGCGGGGTTGCGCAGCAGCCCGCCCCAGTTGCCCGAGTGGTGCGCGCCGTCGCGCAGGTGCAGCCGGAGCGTGAACGGGGTGGTGCCGCGCGAACCGAGGAACAGCGTCGGCCGCTCCGCCGAGATCCGCGGGCCGTCCGAGGCGACGAGCACGTCGGCGGCGAGCTCGTCGGCGAGGAGGGCGCAGAGCGCGCGCAGCCCGGGCGAACCGGCCTCCTCGCCGGTCTCGAGCAGGATCTTGAGGTTGAACCCGAGCCGCCCCCGCACCCGCAGGACCTTCTCCAACGCGGCGAGGTTGACGGTGTGCTGCCCCTTGTTGTCGGCGGTGCCGCGGCCGTACCAGCGGTCCCCGTCGACGTCGACGCGCCATGGCGACAGCTCCGGCCGCCACCGGGCCTCGTCGCCGGGGACCACGTCGCCGTGGCCGTAGACGAGCACCGTCGGCAGGGCGTCCGCCTCATGTCGGTGCGCGACGAGGAACGGGTGCTCGCTCTCCGGGTTCTCGACGACGCGAGCGACGCAGCCGAGTCGCTCGGTGAGCGCCGGAACCATCTCGTCGGCGAGGTAGGACCGCAGGACGGGGACGCGCGCGGGGTCGCGGCTGTCGGTCGGGTAGGCGACCCTGCGCGCGAGCTCCGCGAAGAAGGCCCCGGAATCAAGGTATTCGACGGCCTGTTCGATGGCGACGGATCTGATCATCATTCCCTCGACGTCGGAAACATTGCCTAGACAATGGATTCGGTGCGTGTCGGGAGTTTAAGTACCGGAGATACGGAGGACAATTGCACGTTTTCGCACGGTGAGTTGCCGGACGGGCAACGGTTACGATCCGGCGGTGAGTCTGCTGCCGACGCCCCTGCGGTACTTCCTGGAGGTCGCGCGCACCGGCTCGATCACGGAGGCCTCCGAGCGCCTGCACGTGGCGACGTCGGCGATCAGCCGGCAGATCGCCAAACTGGAGCACGACGTCGGTGCCCCGCTGTTCGAGCGACTACCCAGAGGCATGGCGCTCTCGGAGGCCGGCGAAATCCTCGCGGCATACGCGCGGCGGAGCTTTCTCGACGCCGAGCAGGTGCTCGCCGAGGTGCACGGCGTGCGGGCCCTGGAACACAGCACGGTGAAGCTCGCCAGCTCCGAGGGCTTCGCCCGGGAGCTCCTTCCCGAGGCGATCATGACATTTCGTGAGAAGTACTCGGGCGTGCGATTCCGGTTGAACGTCGCCGGGCCGGCGACGGCGACGCGGGAGGTGCGCGACGGCACCGTGGACCTGGCCGTCACGTACAGCCTCGCCCCGGAGAAGGACATCGAGGTGCAGTACACGCGCCAGCAACCCATCTGTGCGCTGATGCCGGCCGACCACCCGCTGGCGCAACTGCCCGACGTCGACCTCGCGGAACTGGCCCGCTACCCGCTCGCGCTACCCACCGAGGAAACCACGATCCGGCAGCTGTTCGACATCTGCGTCGCAGTGGAGGGGCTGGTCATCGAGCCGGCGTTCGTCACCAACTACTCGGGTGCGCTGCAGAGCTTCGCCGCCCTGCGGGGCGGGGTGACCCTGGTCGGCCCGTTGACGGTTCGGCGGGGGCTCGCAGTCGACGGCATGGCACTGGTGCCGGTCCGCAATGCCGAGCTGCGCCGGCGCAGCATGCAGATCCAGTCGATGGCCCGGCGCACACTCCCGCCGGCGGTCCGCGCGTTCCTCGGACACCTCGTCGAACTGATCGATTCCGATTGACTCGGCGGCACCAGCGCAGCCGAACCCGACCGTCCTCCGATCGGGCGCCCGGCCCGGCCCGCTCAGCCGCCGTCGACGTAGGGAATCGTCTGCGGGCCCTCGGGCAGCACGCACAGGCGGGCGTCCGGTCCCGCCGCCGCGAGCGCCTCGGCGACGGACCCGGAGATGTCCGCGGTCTGCTGCAGGTGCGCGGTCGCCAGCTCGGCGTCGCTGAGGTACGAGGTGTGCATGACCACCTGGCAGTCGGCCTGGATGCGCGCCTGGATCTGCACCTGCCACTGGTCCGGCACGGTGACCGTCCGCGCGGAGATCTCCGCGAACAACGCCGACGGCGAGTCGGCGGAAGCGAGCACCTCGCGGTAGGACCCGTGGTCGGGAAAGCCGTCCCGGCACTCGGCCGCGCACACGATCGTGCCGCCCGGCCTGGCCACCTGGTAGGCGGCCGACATCCCCTTGACCGCTTGATAGAGGTTCTGGTCCAGCGGGAAGCCGGAGTTCGTGGTCACCACCACGTCGAACAGCTGCGGCACCGGCCGCATGGCCACCGCGCGGGCGGTGCGCACCGCCGCGGCATGCATGGCGGCCAGGTCGCCGCCGAACGCGGCGACGACCTCCTGATCGCGGTTCAGCACCACGTCGAACCCGAACGTGACGCCGGTGGCGGCCGCGATGGCGCGCACGTCGTCGTGCACCGGATTGCCCTCGATGATCCCCCACGCCGCCCGCGGATGACCGATCCGCTGCGCGTCGTGCAGCACGAGCACCGTCTCCAGCGCGGCGAGCCCGGGGGCGACCAGCTTCGGCCCGCCGGAGAACCCGGCGAAGAAGTGCGGTTCGACGAACCCCGTGGTGATGCGCACGTCCGCGGCGACCCACTCGCTGTTGAGCCACACCGGCACGCCGGCGCCGAACTCCCCCAGCCAGGTCAGGCCGGCGCGATCGCGGGCATCGTGGTTGACGATGCGAACCGTGTCGACCACCGCGTCGCCGAACATCGCGCGCAGCTCGGACTCGGAGTTCCCGCGATGGGTGCCCGTCGCGACCAGCACCACGACGTCGTCGAGATCGACGAGCCCGTCAAGCTCCTCCAGGACCGCCGGGATCATCAGATGCCTGGGCTGCGGGCGCGTCCCGTCACAGGCCGAGATGGCCACCGTCTGTCCACGCTGCACGCGGTCCCGCAGCGGTGGACCCGCGACCGGCGAGCGCAGCGCCCGCCGGAGGATCTCCCGCGACGGTTCGGTGGCCCGGTGGTGCTCGGGTGCCACCACTGTGGTCACCGCCGGGTCGACGAGCAGGTCCAGCCCTGTCTCGCCGTAGGCCAGTCGAACGGTGTCCATCAGCTCTTCTCCAACCCCGTAGACGCGCGCGGCGGTGCCACCGACGACCTGGGCGCGCTCGGCGCCGGCCAGATCGTGGGTCGGACGGCCCAGATACCGGACACAGTAGAAGGAGATGCCACTGTTGCATGATCCGGTCGCGGCGACGACAGGCGAAGATGCGCGGCACGTTGTCCGGTGATCGCCGATTCGTCGGCGAGCCGGCTCGGTCGCTCGTAGCGCGCCGGCACCGGCACCGGTCGCCAGCACGTACCGCGCACCGAGGACTGGCCGGTGATGCCGGTCGACTACTCCGGCTTCAGCCTCGAGCCGAGCGGATTCTGCGACCGCGATCCAACACCGGACCTGCCCAACGGCGGCACATCCGATGCATGTCACGTCCGCCCGACCGATGATCAAGCGGTGACCGCAGCTACTGGCTGCGCAGCAAAGCGGGGGCGGGGGCGCTGGCGGCGATTGCCCCTGCCGGAGCGCGGGATCAAGGGGCGACGAGGGATCAGATCCCGGGGCGACTGGTCACGGACCGACTCGACGAGCGTCAGGCGCGGCTGCCGCGAGCGGTCGAGTCAGGCGTTCGGTACGCCCACCCTGAACTGGACGCTCTGCAGGGACTCGACCGGCTCGCTGGGCAGCGCAAGATGCGCGGGATGGACGAGGTAGGCGTTGAAGTCCTCGACCGTCTCGAATTCCGTGACGATGGCGTAGTCGGCGTTCGCCGGCCGTTCGCCGAGGTCGCACCCCTGCCGTGTGCGGATCGGGAAGTCGAGCCGGCCGGGCAGCGCGGCGACCGCCTGCACGAACGTCTCGATGTCAGCCGCGCTCGCCGAGTCCCGGAATCTGAGCGTCACACAGTGGATCAGCATCGCGACCTCCTCCTGCGGCAGCTGAGCCGCTTCCGCCATCTGCCTTCGATCACGTGACCGATGATAGACATGTTGCTCCATGATCGACAGGTTCGCTCTGGAGCTCGTCACCTCTTGACGGGCTAGTCGACTCGAACCTTCCTGCTGACGCAGGCCTCGTCTATCAAGCTCGGACCATCATGTCGTTATCGCTCATTGACATACGTCGACCGACCGCCCTAGCTTGTGGCGGGCAGCGCCGGTCCGGGAGCCGCGCCACCACAACCAGGAGAGGCCCGAAGATGAAGCTGGGATGCGCTTTCGCAACGTCGCTGGAGACCCCAGAACACATCCGCATCGCCGAGGCCCTCGGCTACGAGCGAGCGCTCTGCTACGACTCCCCCGCGCTCTATCCCGACGTGTGGGTGGCGCTGAACCGCGCGGCAGCGCTGACAGAGCGGATCGTGCTCGGCCCGGGCGTGCTGATCCCGAGCTTGCGCCACCCGATGGTCACGGCGTCGGCGATCACGACGCTGATCCACGCCGCGGGCCAGGAGCGGGTGTTCGTCGGTGTCGGCAGCGGGTTCACCGGCAGGTTGGCCATGGGCCGCCCGCCGGTTCCGTGGGCGCAGGTCGAGCACTACACCCGCACCGTGCAGGCACTCCTGCGCGGCGAGCAGGTGGAGTGGGAGGGGGCGATCATGCAGCTGATCCACCCCGACGAGCGCTTCGGCCCCGCCCTTCCCGTCACGGTGCCGTGGGGTGTGGCCGGCGAGGGTCCCAAGGGCACGAAGGTCGCGCGCGATCTCGGCGCCGAGCTCCTCCGTATCACGGGACCCGAGCCGGGCTACGAGAAGCAGTCGATCGTGTTCGCCGGCACCGTGCTCGACGACGGCGAGGACCCGGGATCGGAACGCGCGATCGACGCGGCCGGCCACGCCGCCGGCCTGTTCCTGCACTGGGCGGTGGAACACGGCGTCATCGACGAGCTGCTGGGTGAGAGCGGCCATGTGTGGGCGGCCGCCTACGACCACATCCCGGAGAACGTCCGCCACATCGCGCTGCACGACCGCCATGTCGTCGGGGTCAACGACGTCGACCGGCCCTTCATCTCCGGCGAGGTGATGACTGCCGCGGGCGTGGCGCTCACGCAGAAGGAGTGGCGGACCAGGCTCGACGCCCTCGAGCAGGGCGGTTTCGGCTACGTGCACTACCAGCCGGCCGGCCGCGACATCCCGCGTGAGCTCGAGGCGTTCGCGGCCGCATTCGCCGGCTGATCGGACCAGAGGGAAAGGATCGCCGACGGCGATGGAAGAACTGACGTTCATCGAGTGGCAGGTTGACGGGCCGGTGGCCACCGTGTGGCTGAACCGCCCGCCGGTCAACGCCACCGACCAGCAGCTCTACAGCGAGATCCGGCAGTTCTTCGGGCACGTGACCGATTACCTGCCCGGTGCCCGGGTGGTGGTGCTGGCGGGGCGGGGCAAGCACTTCTGCGCCGGCAACGACCTCGGCGAGTTCCGGACCATGGACCCCGACAACGCCCCGGCGCGGCTGCAACTCGCCCGCGAGGCGTTCTGGGCCATCTACGACTCGCCGCTGCCGGTCATCGCTGCGGTGCACGGCGTCGCGGTCGGGTCCGGGCTGGCCATCGCGGCGTCGTGCGACCTGATCGTGGCCGCCGAGGGGGCCCGGTTCGCCACGCCCGAGGTCAACGTCGGGGTGCTGGGCGGGGCGAAGCACCTGTCCCGGCTGGTGCCGCAGGGTGTGGTGCGGTTGATGCACTACACCGGCGACCTCTACCCGGCCGAGAAGCTGCTGCCCTACGGCGGGATCGTCGAGATCGTCCCGGCGGAGCAGCTGCTCGGCTCGGCGCAAGCGCTGGCGCGCTCGATCGCCCGGCACAGCCCGGTGACGCTCGAGCTGGCCAAGCGCAGCCTCAACGGCATCGAGTACATGGAGCTCAAGCCCGGCTACGAGTTCGAGCAGAGCCTGACCCGCGAGCTGTCGGGGTACGCGGACTCGAAAGAGGCGGTCACCGCGTTCCTCGAGCGCCGCACGCCCGTCTACACAGGGCGGTGACCGTGCCGATGGAATCGCTCGACACGTTCCGCGCGCGGGCCAGGACCTGGCTCGCCGCCACCGACATCCCGGCGGTGCCGCTCGATCTCGACGGCCGGTTCGAGGCCCTGCGGCAGTGGCAGAAGACGCTCTTCGAGGCGGGCTGGGCGGGCATCGCCTGGTCGAAGGAAGCCGGTGGCCAGGAGCTGAGCCACCTGCACCACCTGGTGTTCGTCGAGGAGCTCGTGCGGGCGGGTGCGCCCCAGCCCATCGGATTGATCGGGCTGGAGGTCGTCGGACCCTCGATCGACCGCTACGGCAGCGACCGGCAGCGCCGCGAGCTGCTGCCGCGGCTCCTGTCGGGCGACGACATCTGGTGCCAGGGGTTCTCGGAGCCGAACGCGGGTTCCGACCTGGCGTCGCTGCGGACCCGCGCGGTGGCCGACGGCGACGAGTTCGTCGTCTCCGGCCAGAAGATCTGGACGAGCTGGGCGCACTTGTCCCAATGGTGTGCCCTGCTGGTGCGCACGGACACCACCGTGCGCAAGCAGGCCGGCATCAGCTACCTGCTCGTCGACATGACGAGCCAGGGCATCACCACCCGGCCCATCACGCAGATGACCGGCGACCGGGAGTTCTGCGAGGTGTTCCTCGACGACGTCCGGGTGCCGCGGCGCAACCTGCTGGGCGAGGTCAACGGGGGCTGGGCGATCGCCACCCACACGCTGGGCCACGAACGCGCCGGCGCCACGCTGCGCCGCAGGGTCGAGTGCGAGGTGGCGCTCGACGAAGCGGTCGAGCAGCTGCGGGCCGAGCCGGGGTCGGCGAACGACGAGCGGGCCGCGGCTGCCGTGGGTCGCGCGCACGTCGCGATGCGGGTCCTCGACGCCCAGACCCGCCGGACCACCGCCCGCCTGGTCGCCGACACGGGCCCCACCCCCATGGACTCCGTCGACAAACTGCTGCTCACCGACGCCGAGCAGACCGTCTTCGCCGAGATCGCCGGCCTGCTCGGACCGTTGCGCGCGGTGCCGGGTGCGCGACCACGGGGGCTCGCGGCGCAGCGGTGGGCCCACGAACACCTCTACTCCCGTGCGGCCTCCATCTACGGCGGATCGTCGCAGATCCAGCGCACCATCATCGCCGAGCGGCTGCTGGGACTGCCCCGTGGCTGAGAGCGAGGAGTACGGGAACGCCGTCGACGAGTACCTCACCCGCGCCTACGACGGCGACCGGCGCCGCGCGGTCCTCACCGCGGGAGGCTGGGACGCGGGTCTGGCCGCTGAGCTGGCCGGGCTCGGCTGGCACGGCCTCGCGGTGCCCGAGCAGCACGGCGGGCTCGGCGCGCCGATGTCGGCGCTGGGGCCGGTCTTCATGGCGCTCGGGCGGCACCTGGTCGTCGGGCCGATGCTGGAGAACACCCTGCTGCCCGCGGTGCTGCACGAGCACTGGGAGCGCGCGCCTGCACTCGTGGCGGCCGTCGAGACGGGGGTGCCGGTCGCGCTCGTCGACCCCGGCGTCACCGACGACTGGGCCGCCGACATCGGATCGGTGACGCTGCACGGAGACCGGCTCTCCGGCACGGTCGAGGCCGTCCGCTTCGCCGGGCAGGCCGGCCTGCTCGCGGTCGTCGCCGCGACGGGCGACGGCGAGGTCGTGTGCCTCGTCGACCCGGTCGCGGCCGGCGTCCGCATCGAGGAGCTCGACAGCGCCGACCCGGCCACCGCGTTCGCCCGCGTCGCGCTCGACGACGTCCGCGCCCGCGTCAGGACCCCCGTCGACGGCGGGGAGCTCGTGGCCCGCCTCCGTTCGTGGGGGCGGCTGCTCATCGCCTGCGAGCTCAGCGGCCTGGCCGGGCACGCCGTCGACCGCACCGTCACCTACATCGGGCAGCGCGAGCAGTTCGGGCATCCGATCGGCAGCTTCCAGGCGGTCAAGCACATCGCCGCCGACATGTACGCGCAGGCCACGAGCCTGCGCAACCTGTGCACCGCGGCGCTCTCCGACACGGTCGGGGCCTCAGTGACCGACCTGGAAATCCTGGCGTGGACCGCCAAGGCGCACGCCGCGGAGGTCGCCGTACGCGTCTGCGAGGACGCGATCCAGCTGCACGGCGGCATGGGCTTCACGACGGAGACCGACGTCAGTGCGTACTACCTGCGCGCGCTGGCCCTGCGGAGCTGGTACGGCGACGCGACCGAGCTGCGGCGCCGCATCGGCGCGGCCGTCCTGGACAAAGGGCCTGTCCTGCAAGCCCAATTCTGAGAGGCAGACGTGAGAGCGACGAAGCTCGACGACGAGCAGATCCGGCGGAACACCGACGCCGGCTTCTGGGCGGGGAACCTGGTCGACGGCTACCTGTCCACCGCAGCCGCCCGGACCCCGGACGCGGTCGCGGTGGTGGACCGGTCGGGGTCGCGCACCTACGGCGAGCTCGACGCCGACGTCAACCGCCTGACTTGCGCACTGCGCAGGCGCGGTGTCGGCCGCGGCGACGTGGTGTCGTGGATGCTCCCGAACCGGGCCGAGGCGATCATCGTCCATCTGGCGGCGATCCGGCTCGGGGCCGTCAGCAACCCGATCATCCCGATCTACCGCCACCAGGAGACATCGTTCATCCTGCGGCAGGCCGCGTCGAAGGTCGTCGTCGTGCCGCACGAGTTCCGCGGCTTCGACTACCCGTCGATGATCGACGACATCCGCGGCGAGCTTCCCGCGCTGCAGACCGTCGTCGTGGCGGGCGGGCCGGTCGGCCCCGGCCACGTCGGGTTCGCCGACCTGCTCGACGAGGGCAGCAGCGAGCCGGGCGACCTCGGCGGGCGCACCGCCGACGACGTCGTGCTGCTGCTCTACACCTCGGGCACGACCGCGGCGCCCAAAGGAGCGCTGCACAGCCACAACACCCTCGACCACGAGAACCGCAGCATCATCGAGTTCTTCGGGCTCACCGCGTCCGACACCGTCTTCATGCCGTCGCCCGTCGGGCACATCATCGGGGTCCTCTACGGCATGCAGCTGCCGTTCATGCTCGGCATCGAGGTCGTGCTGCTCGACACCTGGAAGCCCGAGCGGGCACTGGAGCTCATCCAGGAACACCGCTGCAGCTTCACGGTGGCCGCCACCCCGTTCCTGCACGGCATCGTGCACCATCCACGGCGGACCGAGTTCGACCTCAGCTCGATGCGCGTCTTCGCCTGCGGCGGCGCCGACGTCCCCCCGGAGCTGATCAGGTCGGCGACCACCGCGCTGGGCTGCACGGTCAGCCGCGGCTACGGCTCCACCGAGTACCCGACGGCGACGGCATCCAACTCGGCCGACGCCGTGGCCAAGCGCGCGCAGACCGACGGGCGCACCATCGGCGCCGCGCAGGTGCGGGTGGCGGCCGACAGTGCCAACGAGGTCGGGGAGCTGCAGGTCCGCGGGCCGGAGATGTTCCTCGGCTACCTCGACAGCTCGCTCAACGCCGACGCGTTCACCGACGACGGTTGGCTGCACACCGGCGACCTCGCACGCATCGACGACGACGGCTACGTCGAGATCGTCGGCAGGCAGAAGGACATCATCATCCGCGGCGGCGAGAACATCAGCGCCAAGGAGATCGAGGACCAGCTCTTCGAGCACCCCGCGATCGCCGACGCCGCCGTCGTCTCCACACCCGACCCGGTGCTGGGCGAGCTCGTGTGCGCGGTCGTCGTCCCCGAACCCGGCACGTCGATCACGCTGCCTCAGGTGATCGAGTGGCTCACCGTCCGGCGGATGGCCCGCCAGAAGATCCCCGAACGTCTCCTGCTGCTCGACGAGCTGCCGCGCAACGCGAGCGGCAAGGTCCAGAAGTTCCGGCTCCGCGAGCTGACCCACTGACCCCCACCGATCGGAGTTCGACGATGAAGCTGCACTCCCTCACCGAGTTCGCCTCGGGCCACCAGTTCCTGGAGGGCCTGCGCTGGCACGACGGCAGGCTCTGGGCCAGCGACTTCTTCAGCAGGAAGGTCCTGACGTTCGCCGCCGACGGGACGGCGACGACGGTCGCGGAGATTCCCGGCTCGCCGTCGGGCCTCGGCTTCCTCGCCGACGGATCGACGCTCGTGGTCTCGCAGGCCGACGCGACGGTCACGCGCATCGCCCCGGACGGCGTGCTCAGCACCTACGCCGACTTCAGCTCGATCGCCGGCGGCCCCGGCAACGACCTGCTCGTCACCGCCGACGGGCACGGCTACGCCGGCAACTTCGGGTTCGCCATCGGCGCCGAGGACCCGAAGCCGACGGCGCTGGCCCACATCGAGCCCGACGGCACGGTCCACCGCGTCGAGGGCGACGTGCTCTTCCCCAACGGCATGGCCGTCACCGGAGACGGGACGCTGCTCGTGGCCGAGACGTTCCGCCACCGCATCAGCGCCTACGACATCGGGCCCGACGGGCGGCCCGCGAACCAGCGGACCTGGGCTCAGCTCGCGGAGTCGTTCAGCCCCGACGGCATCGCGCTCGACCGCGACGGTGGCGTCTGGTTCGGCAACGCGCTCACCATGGGCGAGGACAGCGGCTTCTACCGGGTCGTCGAGGGTGGCGAGATCACCGACAAGGTGCCGGTCACCGGAGCCCAGGCCACCGCGTGCGCGTTCGGCGGTGACGACCTGGGCACGCTCTACATGAGCTGCAACATCACCACGGTCGAGGAGTTCGTCCAGGGCCAGTCGAAGGCGGTCGTCGCGGTCGCCGTCGTGGGACGCAACGGATCGCCGGGGGCGTCGGGCGTCTGAAGCCTCCAGCTCCCGGTGGATACGATGGCCGGGTAGGCGAGGGGAGGCGAACGGCTGGTGGGTACTGCCGCCGCGGATCCATCGCCCACCCGGAGATCCCGCCCGCGCAACAGAAGAGCCGAGATCGCCCGGCACGCCGGTGAGCTCTTCAGTGTCCGCGGCTTCCACGCCGTCCGCATGGACGACATCGCCGAGGCCAGCGGCATCACCGCCCGGGCCCTGTACCGCCACTACGAGAACAAGCAGGCTCTGCTCGCGCACGTCGTGCGAGAGGACCAGCAGCACGTCATCGACGTCCTCACCACTCTCGCCGCGCAACCGGTCGGCACACGCGACTCCGACGCCGACCTGGCGGCCGTCACCAACGCCGCGCTGGACAGCCGCCGGCTGTCGCTGCTGTGGCAGCGCGAAGCACGTCACCTCGCCACGGACGACTACCGGCTGGTCCGACGGCAGACCCGATGGATCGCCGCGACACTCGACGAGCTGTTCCTCACCCACGACCGCGCCGACCTCGGCCCCGTCGTCGTCGACATCCGTAGCTGGGTCCTCGTCAGCATCATCTCGGGCCACGGCCTCTACGACAGCCCACTGCCCCGCGCGCGCCTGGCCGGGGAACTCATCGCGGCAGCCCGGCGAGTCATCGACGGACCGCCCCCGGACATACCCGCGACGGACCCATCCGCAGCAGAACGGGTCGACCGGATTCCGGTCGCCCGCCGCGAGCAGCTCATCTGGGCCGCAGCACGCGCTTTCCGCGACAAGGGGTTCGGCGGGGTCGGCAACGACGACGTCGGCGGCCAGCTCGGGATCGTCGGCCCGGCGCTCTACCGCTACTTCGACAACAAGGCCGATCTCCTCGTGGCCGCCGTGAACCGCCTCCACGAATGGCGCGCGCTGGAGCTGACCCGCGCGATGCGTGCCCCGTGTCCCGACGAGCAGGTGCTGGCGTCCATCGTCCGCGGCTACGTCCGCGTCGCGATCGAGGCGAGCGAGCTGCTCGCCGTCTGGCTCACCGAACGTCTCTACCTGCCGGACGCAGCGCGGGAGCGGTTCGACCGGATCGAGGCCGACTACGTCGCCGAGTGGCAGCGCTGGCTGTCGGTCGCGCGGCCCGACCTGCCGGACGTCGTCGCGTCGTCGCTGGTCAGAACCACTAAGACGGCCATCGACGACTGCGCCCGCATCCAGCGCCTGCAACGCCTCCCGATCTTCCCGGCCGAGCTCACCACCGCCGCCCTGGCGACGCTCGGACTCCCGGGCGGGAGTCCGAGCACGGCGTAGCCGGTCAGCCCCCGGCCGGCGGCCGAACCGCCACCTCGTGAACCGCGGCGAAGATCGGCCCTGGCTCGGCGCGCCGAAGCCAGTCGGGAGCCGCGTCCGCGAACCGGACGAGCCCGGTGTGATCGATCACCGCTGACGCCGTCATCGCGAACTCCAAGCTCCCGTTCGTGATCTCGTCGAACCGGGAACCCCAAGTCCGTGTACGCGGGGGCCGAGGTTCCGGTACTTCACGCCCGGGCGCCCTCGACGTCGACCGTCGTCAGTCCTGCCGCCGTGGGCACGCCGGCACGTGACCACCGGATGCCGATCCGCGCCGGCGCGACGCAGTACGCCGTGGATGTCGCCGACGTAGACGGTGTTCGGGGCGTCGGCGGTGAAGTCGCGTCCGAGCAGGTCGGGCACCGTGGTCGGTCTGGGCGGGAATGGTGGCGCGCACGCGGCGGCGTCTTCGGTAGCCCGCGATGCCGTGCTCGCACATGACCCGCCCGATCCGCTTGTGGTTGACCCGCTGCCCGGGTGGGGCGCCGTCGTTGAGCTCGGCGGTGATCCGCGGCCGCCCGCACGTGCGGTCGCCGTCGTGCACGGCGCGGATCCGCCGCGCCAGCGCGGTGTTCGCGGCGGTGCGCGCAGCCCGAGTGGGCGCGGCTGCCAGCCAGGAGAACGAGGAACGTCGCACGTCGAGCAGTGCGCAAGCCGCTTCACCGTCCAGCCCGGGCGGGCGGAGGTGGCGTTGGTGTGGTCGGCGCTGGAATTGGGGACGAACTGGAAGCGGCTCCAGACGAGCCAGACGTTGCTCAGGAGTCTCGGGCAGGCTGGGGACGAACGTGTCGGGCATGCGTTGCGTGCGCGAGGCCGGCGGGCTGCGGCTGCGAGTGTCGTCGGGGTCGGTCCGCGTGCCGGTGCCGAGCTTGTCGAGCCACGACCGCAGAGTGGCGCGTTCGACGCCCAGGTCCGCAGCGATGCCTTGACCGTCGCGCCCGGCGTGGACTCTTACAGCTCGACGGCCTGTCGACGAAACTCGTCGGAACAGTTCTTGCGCGCCATGATCGGTCATCATCTCGCTTCCCCGCCCGTGCGGGGATCAGCGTGTCCACGAGACGGGGTCAAGGCCCATCCGAACCTGAACCTGCCCTGGAACAGCGGGCGAACATCCGGCGACCGATCGGCGACGGCAGCCGGCGGCCTCAGGTGCCGCGCGATGATGGGCCGCGGTCCCCCGTGAGAGGTGTGCACGATGTTCTCCGCAGCGGCACCGGCGGTGCTCTACCACGTCTACCCGTTGGGCAGCCTCGGTGCTGACCAGGGCGGATCCGATCAGCGCTGCCGCGCGACCCTGCGCGACCTGATCGGCTGGTTGCCCCACCTCGAGTCCCTGGGCGCGGACGCGTTGCTGCTCGGCCCGGTGTTCGCGTCGCTGTCACACGGCTACGACACGATCACCCACCGGGAGATCGACGCCCGCATCGGCACCCTCGACGACCTCGACGCGCTGATCGCGGCGTCAGCGGAACGCGGGGTGGGCGTCGTCCTCGACGGTGTGTTCGCCTTCGCCTCCCGCCAGTTCCACCACCTCACCGATCACGACGAGGCCCGAGCTCCGTGGTTCCTGCGCGACACCACGGGCCAGCTCGTCCCGTGGCGGGTCGATGCGCTGGTGACCCCGGACTACGCCGCGCCGGGATACCGCACCTACGTTGCCGACACGATGACGTACTGGCTGGACCGCGGGATCGCCGGATTCCGGCTGGACTCGGCGTACTCGGTGCCCGACGACTTCTGGCGCTCGGTGCTCGATCGGGTGCGCCGCACGCACCCCACGGCCTGGTTCCTCGCCCAGATCCTCGACGGCGATCTCCCGGCCGCGGCCGCCGCGACCACGGCCTCCAGCGTCACCGACTACGCCCTGATGCACGCCGTCCGCGCCTGGCTCAGCGGCGGCCCCGTCGAGGCCATGATCTCGACGCTGCAGAACCACACCCACAACACGACAGGCGCTCGACCGCACACGTTCCTCGGCAACCACGATCACCCGCGGCTCGCCGACGCCGTCCCGGAACCGACGCTGCCGCTCGCGTTCGCGCTGCTCATGACCCTGCCCGGGATCCCCGCCATCTACTACGGCGACGAGATCGCGCTCACCTCCACGTGGGCACAGGGCTGCGACGATGCGCTGCTGCGCCCACCCCTCACACCGGACGACGTCGAGGCGGGCGGCCAGTCGCCCGAGTTGCTCGCCGTGGTGCATCGGCTTGCGTCGTTCCGCCGGGACAATCCCTGGCTGCGCACGGCCGAACTGGTGGACATCGACGCGGCCGACAACCTGCTCTCGTACACCGTCCGCAGCGCTTCTGGTGAGGCGGTCCGGGTCGAGATCAACCCGGGCGCAACGCCGCAGGGCGGGCTCGCGGTCCACAGCTGGCAGCTGCACTACCTCTGACGGGTCTCACTGCCGCGCTGCACGAGACCGCGACCGCAGCCGCAGTGCGAGGAAGGCGACGACGACAGTGACCAACGCGACGACGACCACCTGCATGATCGACGCGTACTCCTCGATCAGGTACCAGCTCCCACCGCTCCGCGACGTCCAGATCGGACGAACGCAGCAGCGGTAGGCGGGTCAGCAGCGCCCGCGTGCGGTCTCGACCCAGCCATGCTCCGACCAGGTACATGACGAGCGCGCCGAACACCGAGCCGGCAGTCGTCCAGGCCAGGGCTTCAGTCAGGCTGAACACTCCCCGGCTGGCGGCGAACCCGGCCAACGGCAGCACCGGTTCGCTCGGGATCGGCGGGAAGAGGTTGTCCAGGCCCACCACCACCGCGGCACCGAGGCCGCCGAGACTGTCCATGAGGTGCACGGCCCAGCCGGCCAGGCCGTCGATCGGTGCCGTGGGACCACTGGACAGGAACGTCGTGTCGAGCATCGGTCACGCCTCCTTGGCATGTGGCCGACCGGACGACGGCCGCTCCGCACGCCGTTCCGACGATGCTCCCGCCCCGCACGATCGCCTACCCGGAGACCGGCGCGGCGCGCACATTGGGCGCGCTCAGCAGCGCCGAACGCAAGGTGGCCGACCTGGCCGTGCTGGGGCACACGAACCGCTCCATCTCCGCGATGCTGTGCATCCCCGTCAGCACCGTCGAGCAGCACCTCACCCGCGCCTACCGCAAGCTCGGCATCCAGCAGCGCGCGCAGCTGAGGCAACCCAGCCTGCAGAGCTGACCCGCGCCAGCACTACTCGGCACGCCGCCGCTGAACGACAACCGTTCCGAACAAGATCGGATCGGCCAGCCGCCACGGGTTCGCGTCCTGAGCTGTCCGTGACATCCCTCAGGCGGAGACGACGACGTATCTCCACCGACCGGTTTCGGGATCCGGGTCGGTCGATGCGCGGTGGTAGATCGCCGACACCGGCTGCGGATCGTCGCGGCTCCAGTAGAGGCTGGGCAACGCCGTCCCCAGGTCGGGGTACACGTGCACGGTCCCGTCGGCCGGCCCGCCCTCGAACTCGATCTGAAGGGGCATGCGGCAAGGTGCCGACGCCGCTGCTGCTGTCCAGCAATACTCGGCGAGCCAGATCTGCTCCCCACCCGGGATCATCGACGCCGTCGAGTCCTCGGGCGCCCCGAGCTCTGCCGCGCCGCCCTCACCGCCCTGATCGCGCTGGCGTGCTCGTTGAGCACGGAGTCGTTGCGTCACTGGTCGCGTGTCGAGTCCAGTACTGGTGATCGTCGGAGCCGCCCCTCGGCGGACCGGTCGCTACGGACTCGCGGCCACCGGCACGGTCCAGGACTGGGTACCGGCCGTGCCGCACGCCGCCATCCGCACGGCGCCCCCGCCTACGGAGTCGAGGCAGCGACCCGACGAGGCCAATGTGTCTCCCTGCGTTTCCCAGAGCTGCGCCGGGGTGCCTGCACAGCTGCGGAGTTGCGCGGTGTCGCCGGTGGAGTCGAGGCACGCGCCCAGGACCTGGATGCTCTTGTCCGGGGCGCGGTACCAGGACTGCAGCCCGCTGCCGGTGCACTCCGCGGTCTGCACCGAGGTGCCGCCCGCGTCGTCGGGCCGGGCGACCGCGAGGCAGCGGCCGCCCTGCGTCACCGGGCCGGTGGCGCCGTTGGCGATGGTCGCCGCCTGGACAGTGGCAGCGCCGGTCAGCGGCAGGTCACGCGACGACCGCCCGACGAGGACGGGGTACTGGCCGCCGGTCACCCGGAACTGGTGGGTGGCGGGGTCCCACTGCCGGAACGCCGCCTGGTCGAGGGCGACCGAGACCTGCTGCGACGCACCGGGCGCGAGCGACACCCTGGTGAACCCGCGTAGTTGGTGAGGGGGCTCGCCGGCCTCCGCTGGATAGCCGACATAGACCTGGGGGACGTCGTCGCCTGCCCGCGACCCGGTGTTCGTCACGGTGAAATCGACCTGCACGTTTCCGGCGGCATCCGGTGCCGCGACCGTCAGACCGCTGTAGTCGAACGAGGTGTAGGACAGGCCGTAGCCGAACGGGAACAGAGGAGCGGTGCCGGTCTCGTCGTACCAGCGGTACCCGACCTTCAACCCTTCGCTGTAGGCGTAGGTCGTGAAGCCGCGCTTGGTGGTTCCCGGGTACTGGGCGCGGCTTTGCATCGGGGTGTCAGAACTGCCGGTGGGGAAGGTCACCGGCAGTCTGGCCGAGGGGTTGACCGCGCCGAAGAGCACGTCGGCGAGGGCGTTCCCGTCCTGCTCGCCGGGATACCAGGTCTCCAGCAGTGCGTGGACCGAGTCCAGCCACGGCATGGTCACGGGGGCGCCGGTGCGCAGCACGACGACGGTGGCGGGGTTGGCGGCGGTCACCGCGGAGATCAGCGAGTCCTGGTCGCCCGGCAGCGCGATCGAGGGACGGTCGCCGTCCTCGGCTTCCACGTCGTCGGCCACGACAACAGCGACATCCGCGGCCTTGGCGGCCGCGACGGCCTCGTCGATCGCCCGGCCGCCGCCGCTACCGGGTGTGAAGGTCACCGTCGCCACTCCTGCGTTGCGCAGGCCCTGCACCGGGTCGACGGTGTACTCCTGATACGGGGTGACGGCCGAGCTGCCGCCACCGCCGGTCGACGCCTTGTCGGCCTGTCCGCCGATCACCGCTATCGACGACACTTTCGACTGCGTCAGCGGCAACAGGCCGGTGTCGTTCTTGAGCAGCACCGTTCCCCGCGCGCCGAGCGTCCTGGCCTGCGCCGCGCCCGCCGCCGGGTCGGCCGGCTGGGGCTTGGCGCCGTCGAACAGCCCGGTACGGAACATCAGGCGCAGCACCCGCCGCGCGTGGTCGTCGACGACGGAACCGGCGAGCCGGCCGTCCTGCACCGCCGCGGCGATCTTGTCGGCACTGAAGAACTCGGAATCGAACTCCTGGTCCTCGCCCGCGAGCAGCGCGTCGACCGTCGAGTGCGTGGCCGGGTAGTCGGAGCCGATCACCCCCGCCCAGCCCCACTGGTCGCGCAGGACGTCGCGCAGAAGCGGCACGTTCTCACACGACCAGGATCCGTTGACCTGGTTGTAGGCGCACATCGCCGACCAGGAGCGGCCGTCGCGGAGGGCGGTCTCGAACGGCGCGAGGTAGATCTCGTGGAGCGTCCGCTCGTCGATCGTCGAGGACGAGCTCTCGCGCTGGTTCTCCTGGTCGTTGCCGACCAGGTGCTTGACCTGGGCGGCCACCCCTTGCTCCTGGATGCCGCCGATCTCCCCCGACGCGAGCTCGCCCGAGAGGTACGGGTCCTCGCCGAGGGTCTCGAAGTTCCGGCCGCCCTGCGGGATGCGCACGATGTTGACCATCGGCCCGTAGAGCACCTGGTAGCCGCGGGCCTTGGCCTCCTTGCCGATCAGTGAGCCGAAGGAGTGTGCTGCGGTCCGGTCGAACGTCGCCGCGAGGGAGACCGGTGCGGGCAGCGCAGTGGCGGGCTGCTTGTCGCGCACGCCGGCGGGACCGTCCGACAGGCTCATCCCCGGTATACCCAGCCGCGGCACACCGGCTACGTAGCCGACGGCGTGGTTGCCCTCCGGGGCCGTCGCCTCCTCGAGCAGCGTGGCCTTCTCCGCGAGCGTCATCTGCGCCAGCAGCTCGTCGACGCGTTGTTCCAGCTGCTGCGACGTGGCAAGCCACGGCGCCTCCGGCGCGACCTGCGGGGTGGGTGCGGGCCCTCCGTCACACGCGGATACCGACGCGAGCAGGAGCAGCGCACCGACGACCGCCGTGACACGAGATCTCTTGTGCATCGGGACCCCTCGTCGCGACCTTGCACCGGATGCGGACTGTAACGCCCGTCACAGAACGCGGTCGTGACCGGGATCGTCGACACCGTTCACGGGTGGCGTGCCGGCGCAGCGCTCGATCCGACAACGGCGGCCACCTCGTGGCCGAGCTCGTCCTCGGTCGGCCCGAACAGGGCGAGCTGCCGCGCGGTGTCCCACAGGATCGACCCGACCTCGGCCTCCTGACCCGCGCGGGCGTCCACCCAGACGATCCGGTCCACCGTCGACGGCTCGGCGTTGGCCCGGTCACCGTCGACGCTGTAGCTCAGCCCCTTCTCCCTGCGGGCGACCTCGGTGAGCCGGTTCGACAGCACCTGCAGAGCGAGCGCGTCCGTCGCCGACCACGACGGGCCGCGCACGGACAGGCCCACGCACGGCACGTCCTCGGCCAGCCGGTGCGGACCGGAGAGGAGCCGTGGCGGTGCGGGCTGGTGCGCCGCTCGCGCTCCCTCCGGCAGTGACAGCCGCAGCCCCTCCGGCGGGGTCCGGTCAGCGCCAGCACCGCGTTGCCCTTGGTGAAGAACGCTGCGGCGTGGTCGGTCACCGCGGTGTCCGGGATCCGGTCGTAGCCGGGGCCGTCCCACGGTGCGAGACCCGGCCCACCGCCCCGTACCGACGGGTCAGCGGCACACCCGCGGTCGGGTGACACAAGCCTCGGCCGTGAGCACGCCGGCTTCCTTGGCGATGCGCTCCAGCGGCAGGTCGCTGAGCCCCGTGCAGACCCCGGCGATGAAGTCGACGAGTTGCCGGGGCTTGCCCGAGGCGAAGACCTGGGTCACTAGCTCGTGCTCGACGACATCGCCGACCGCTGATGCACCTCAGTCCGACTCGTGTGCCCCGACAGCCGCGTCGATCGCCGCGACGAGCGCGCGGATCTCCGCGTCCGTGCTGATGAACGGCGGGCTGATCTGCACCGTGTTGCCCCGCAGCGGCCGCGTGACGAAGCCGTGGTCGACGAGTTCGTCGGTCACCGCCTCGGCGCTGAGCCGGTCGGCGAGCGTCACCCCGCCGAGCAGCCCCTCGACCCGGGTATCGACCACGGCGTCGCGGGTGCGCAGGCGGGCCATCTCGGCGGCCAGCAGGAGCTCGAGCTCCGCGACGCGGGGCAGCAGCTTCTCGTCCTCGAGCAGCTCGATGTTGCGCAGCGCCACGGCGCAGGCGGTGGCGTGGCCGGAGTAGGTGACGCCGTGCCGGAAGACCGGGGCTTCCGGGGAGTTGCGGTAGAAGGGCTGCCAGATGCGCGGGGAGACCAGGACACCGCCCAGGGGCGCGTATCCGGAGGTGACGCCCTTGGCGAAGGCCACCAGGTCCGGTTCCAGCCCGTAGCGCTCGCAGGCGAACATGTACCCGGTGCGGCCGAAGCCGGTGATGACCTCGTCGACGATGAACAGGATGTCGTTGGCGCGGCAGATCTCCTGCAGCCCCAGCAGGTAGCCAGGCGCGGGTGGGATGACGCCGCCGGTGCCCTGGACGGGTTCGGCGACCAGCGCCGCGAT
This sequence comes from uncultured Actinomycetota bacterium, assembly GCA_963727745.1. Taxonomy (GTDB): domain Bacteria; phylum Actinomycetota; class Actinomycetes; order Mycobacteriales; family Pseudonocardiaceae; genus Pseudonocardia. Next base: position 19,809 of record CAVSHL010000011.1, on the reverse strand, counting down.
GTTGTCCGCGCCGATCTGGGCCACGGAACGCTCCACGGCCGCGACGTCGTCGGTCGAGATCCGCGCGGTCTCGGGGACGAGCGAATCGGTGCCGTATCCGGCGCGGTTGAACTCCAACCCCGCGACGCTGGTGCCGTAAGCGTGCAGACCGTGGTAGGCGAACTCGCGGCTGAGCACCACCTTCTTGGCGGTGCGGCCCTCGTGCTGCCAGTGGCGGCGAGCCAGTTTGCAGGCCACGTCGATGGCGTCGGAGCCACCGCTGTTGAGGATCACCTTGGGATCCGCGATCGGCGACAGGCCGGCGAGGCGCTCGCCGAGCTCGACCGCGCGGTCGTTGAGGTAGCGGCCGAACACGTGATAGGTCTCGAGCCGCTGCATCTGGGCGTACGCCGCCTCCGCGAGCTCGGGTCGGGCATGGCCGACGTTGGCGAACCACAGCCCCGCGGTGCCGTCGAACAGCCGCTGACCATCGGTCGTGTAGACGTAGCAGCCCGCGGCCCGCTCGATCACGAGCTGGCGGCCGAGCACGGACGGCATGTGGGCCTGCGCGCTCCACAGCGCGGGCCCGTCGAGCACTGCAAGATCGTTTTCGGACATGGGAGTCCCCCGTGATGGGTGGGCGAATTTCGTGTGCAGCAACGTTCAGAACGCCGTGTAGCCGCCGTCCACCGGGAGCACCGCGCCGGTGATGTAGGAGGACTCCCGGCTACCGAGGAACAGCACCGCGTTGGCGACCTCCTCGGGAGTGGCGAGCCGGCCCAGCGGGATGGACTCCTCCCTGGTGCGCCGGTAGGCCTCGGGATCGGCACGGCGCTGGAACGACGCTTCGATGACCGGTGTGACGGTCAGGCCGGGCGCCACGACGTTGACGCGGATGTTGCGGGGCGCCCACTCGATGGCGGCGCCGCGGGCGAGGGCGATGAGGCCGCCCTTGGCGGCGGAGTACATGGTCTCATCCGGCTTGCCCACCATGCCCAGGCGCGAGCTCACGCAGACCATCGAGCCGCCTGACCGTGGAGCGAGCGGCACCAGGTGCTTCATGACCAGGAACGCGCTGAGCAGGTTGCCGTGCAGCACGTCGCGGGCCTGCTCGTAGGTCATCTCCGCGAGCGGGCTCGACACCTGCAGCCCGTGACACAGGACGACGACCTCCACCTCGCCGAAGCGATCGGCCGCCCGGGCTGCGAGCTCGGCGACGAAGGCCTCGTCGTTGAGGTCGCCCGCGAGGTAGAGGTCGTCGGGGTGGGTCTCGGGTGGTTCAGGGCGCCGTCCGGTGAGCAGGAGGTTGGCACCTTCCTGGCGGAAGAGGGATGCGACGGACTGCCCGATCCCGCTCGATGCACCGGTGATCACGGCATTGACGCCGGCCAGCCTCATCAGGACCCGAGGCCCAACACGACGGGCAGGTCGGCGATGTCGGTGATCCGCTCGTAGCCGAGCCACGACTCGTCGTGCTCCCAACCGCGGTCCATGTACACCTTGTGCACGATGCCCATCGTGGCCGCGGAGCGGAGGTCGTAGTTCGGGCTCGCCGAGACGTGCACGATCTCCTCGGGTGCCGCGTCGAGCTTGTCCAGCATGTACTCGAACGCGCGCAGCCGGGGCTTGTAGCAGCCCATCTGCTCGGCGGTGATCACCACCTCGAACGGGGCGTCGAGGTTCTCCACGAGCCGCGCGGCGTGCGCGTCGTCGGAGTTCGTCACGATCACCAACGGGTAGGCCTCGGCCAGGCGCCGAAGGGCCTGGGTCACGCCCGGGTAGGGGCCCCAGGTGGGGATCTCCTCGTACACCGCCCGACCGTCGCTCTCCCGGTACTCCAGGCCGAACCGGTGCAGGGTCCGCTGCAGCGAATCACCGACGATCTGGTGGAACGGCTTCCACTCGCCCATGCACTCGTCGACCCGGTACGCCTTGCAGGTCTGCAGGACGTCATCGGCGACCTCGGCCGGCAGCCGGTCGCCAAGGACGCCGCGGATCGCGTCGTTGATCCGGAACTGGATCAACGTTCCGTTCATGTCGAACGAGACGAACTTCGGCTTCACGTCGAGCACCATGAGTCCTCCAAGTTGTCCGGGTGGGCGGGATTCGCCAGCTCGACGGGTCCCGTCGCCATCCTTGTCGATTGTCGACAATACTGCTACCGTGTCGAACTGTCAACAGTTGACGATCTGAGTCTACGCTGCTCTGCCCCGAGGAGAACTGATGAAGTTCACGTCCTACTGGCTCGATACCGCGCCCACGGGTTCGTCGCACCGATCGACGACCCGGGTCGAGGGAGAGACCGACGTTGCCGTCATCGGAGGCGGCCTGACCGGCGTCGTCGCGGCCCTCCATCTGGCTCGCAGCGGGGCGAAGGTACACCTCTTCGAGCAACACACCGTCGGATTCGGCGCCTCGGGCCGCAACGGCGGCATGGCGACGACGGGCATGTCGATCGGCATCCGGCAGGCGGTCGCCAAGCTGGGGTTCGAGAGTGCGACCCGGCTGTACGGCGCCTACACCGAAGCGATCGACCTGGTCGAGAAGCTCGTGTCGGAGGAAGGCATCGACTGCGACTTCGCCCGTACCGGGAAGCTCAACCTGGCCACCAAACCGGCCCACTACCAGGGATTCGAGAAGACCCACGAGCTGCTGACCACGCGCATGGGCCTGGAGGCCCGGCTCGTCCCGGTGGGCGAACTCGGCCGCGAGATCGGATCGAACGCCTTCCACGGCGGGATGGTCGAGCCGAAGAGCGCCGGTCTCCACGTGGGCAAGTACATCCGTGGGCTCGGCGAGGCGGCCGAGCGCGCCGGCGTGACCATCCACGAGCAGGCGCCGGTGCGCCGGCTCACCAGGCTCGGGTCCGGCCACGAACTGGAGACCCCGCGCGGCACGCTGCGGGCAGGGCAGGTCCTGCTCGCCACCGGTGCCTACACGCGCCGGCCGTTCCGCTGGCACCAGGTCCGAATCGCCCCGGTCGGCAGCTTCATCATCGCCACCGAGCAGCTGGACGCGGCGGTGTGCGACGACATCCTGCCGACCCGCCGGATGGCATCGGACTCCAAGAACCTCCTGAACTACTTCCGCATCACACCCGACAACCGCCTGCTCTTCGGCGGCCGGGCACGGTTCGCGATGTCCAACCCCCAGTCGGACGAGAAGAGCGGCAGGCTCCTCCGGGACGCGATGGTGCGCATCTTCCCCCAGCTCGCCGAGGCCAGGATCGACTACTGCTGGGGAGGCCAGGTCGACATGAGCCTCGACCGCATGGTGCACGCCGGCGAACGCGACGGAGTCCACTACTCCATGGGGTACGCCGGACACGGGGTCCAGATGGCCACCTACATGGGCCGGCAGATGGCGGAGTACATGTCCGGTGTCCCCGAGGCGAACATCTGGCGCGACTTCGAGTTCCGGCGCATCCCCGGACACTTCGGTCCGCCGTGGTTCCTGCCCGTCGCCGGCGCGTACTACAAGGTCAAGGACCGGGTGGGCTGAGGGTCGTCGGGGCCGTCGGCCCCTTCGGTCGAGCCCAGCGCCGTCCGGAAGTGGCGGGCCAACTCCCGCTGGAACGCCTCCACATCGCCCTCCAGGACCAGCTCGGCCAGCCGCTCGTGCTCCATGGCGATCTCGTGCAGATCGCTGTAGGAGCGGTGGTCGACCGCCAGGTAGAGCCGGAGCTTGGGGTCCCAACCGTTCCAGAGGCTCTGCAGGATCCCGTGTCCGGAGAGTTCGTACATGAGGCCGTGGAACCGGAGGTGTGCGTCGATGCTGGTCGGGATGTCGTTCTCTTTCGTGGCCTGGTGGAGCACCTCGACGGTCTTCATCAACCGAGGCCGCTCGGGCCCGCGCAGCGCTGCGGCGGAGAGCTGCGCGGCGTACGGCTCGACGAGCAGCCGGATCGAGGCGATCTCGGCGATGTCCGCAGCGCTCACCTCCGCGACGAAGGCCCCTCGGAAGGGGATCTTCACGACCAGCCCCTCCTCCTCGAGCCTGGTGAGTGCCTCGCGGAGCGGGGAGCGGCTGATGCCGAGGTCCGCCGCGATGTGCCCTTCGCGGAGCTGGCCACCGGGCGGGACCGTGCCGTCGAGGATGGCGGTGCGCAGCACGCGGTAGACGCCGGCAGGGGTCGTCGTCCGCTGCTCCTGCCACTGGAACGTGCCGCTCATCCGCCGACTCCCCCATCGTCGATTGTCGACGATTCTACGGGGATCGTGGGTCGAGCAGCTCTGCCAGGTGCACGGCTCGGACGCCCCGGCCGCCCGCGAGGTGGTCGACCTGGGTCGCGCAGCTGAAGCCGTCGGCCACGACGACCGCCGCGCCGTCGTCGGGCAGCTCGTCCAGGCGCGGCCGCAGGGCCAGGTCCGCGACGGCGACCGAGGTCTCGTAATGCTGTTCCTCGAAGCCGAAGTTGCCGGCGAGCCCGCAGCAGCCCTCGGCCTCGGTCACCTCGCGCACGCCGAGCCTGCGCAGGAGGTCCCGGGGGCGCCTGCTGCCGAAGGTGGCGTACTCGTGGCAGTGGGTCTGCAGCACGACGGACTCCGGCACCGCCGGCGTCCATCCGGTGGTGCGCAGATCGGTCAGCGCGCCGGTGAGGGTGTGCACGCGCGCCGCGACCCGCCGTGCGGCGTCGGTGCCGAGCAGTTCGGGCACGTCGCGCTTCAGGGCCGCTGCGCAGCTCGGCTCCGCGACGACGATCGGCAGGTCGCGGTGCGGCCCGCTGTCGAGGCGGGCCACGGTTCGAGCCATCACCCGGCGCGCCACGGAGAGCTGGCCGGTGCTGACCCACGTCAGGCCGCAGCACAGACCGGTGCGCGGTGTGCTGGGGAGACCCGCGGCGTCGAGGACGCGCGCCGTCGCACCGGCGATCTCCGGACGGAAGGCACGGGTGAAGCTGTCGACGAACAGCACCGCGGCGGGCGGGGTGCGCTGCCCGCGCAGCACCGACCGCAGTGCACGTCGCGACGCGAAAGCGGGAACGGCGCGGCGGGTGGTGATGCCGCCGAGCCGGGCGGCCACCGTGCCGAGCGGCCCCCGCAGCAGGGCGTTGAGCGGCCGGGCGACGTAGCCGGCGACCACCGAGGTGAGGGGCAGCCAGCCCAGCGAGTAGTGGGAGCGCGGCCGGACCCGTCCCCTGTAGTGCTGGTGGAGGAACTCCGCCTTGTAGGTGGCCATGTCGACGCCCACCGGGCAGTCGGTCGAGCAGGCCTTGCAGGACAGGCACAGGTCGAGGGCGTCGCGGACCTCGGTGGAGCGCCAGCCGGCCCGGATGGTGTCGCCGCGCAGCATCTCCTGCAGGATGCGGGCGCGACCTCGGGTGGAGTGGTTCTCCTCGCTCGTCGCGCGGTAGCTGGGGCACATGACGCCGCCCGTGTGGCTGCGGCAACGGCCGATGCCGACGCAACGGTGGGCGGCGCCGGCGAACCCGTCCTCGTCGTGCGGGAACGTGAACAGCGTCGGGCGGCCGTCCGGCTGCGGGATCTGCATCGCCAGGTCGGCGTCCAGTGCTGCGGGCGCCACGATCACGCCCGGGTTCAGCAGGCCGTCCGGATCGAAGATCCGTTTGAAGCCGGCGAAGGCCTGGACGATCCGCGGGCCGTACATGACGTCCAGCAGCTCGCCGCGTGCGCGGCCGTCCCCGTGCTCGCCCGAGAGCGTGCCGCCGTGCCGGACGACGAGCGCCGCGGCATCGAGCAGGAATCGGCGAGCCGCGCGGCGACCGGCGGCGGTGGCGAAGTCGAAGTCGATGCGCACGTGAACGCACCCCGCGCCGAAGTGCCCGTAGAGCACGCCGGTGAGCCGGTGCGCGGCGAGCAGTGCACGGAAGTCACGCAGGTAGTCCGCCAGGTTCTCCGGGGCGACCGCGGCATCCTCCCAACCCGGCCACGATTCGCCGCCCCCGACCAGGCGGGCGGCCAGCCCCGCGCCGTCCTCGCGCACCCGCCACAGCGAGCGCCGCCCGTCGTCGCTGTCGACGACCCTGCCGTCCCGCATCCGTCCGCGGGCCTTGAGCTCGTCGAGGAGCTGCCCCGCGCGGACGGTGACCGCAGCCTGGTCGTCACCGTCGAGCTCGACGTAGAGCCATGCCCGCCCGTCCGGCAGCCCGGTGACGGAGTCGGGGCCGCGGCGGGCACGCATGGTGGCGACGAGCGCCTCGTCCATGCCTTCCACGGCGGTGGGCGACCAGCCGAGGATCTCCGGCACGTCCTCGGCGGCCTCGACGACGTCGTCGTACCCCACGACCAGGAGCGCCGACGCCGGTGCGACGGCGACCAGCCGGACGGTCGCCGCCACCACGACGGCGCACGTCCCTTCGGTGCCGACCAGCGCGCGCGCGAGGTCGAACCCGTTCTCCGGCAGGAGGTGGTGCAGCTGGTAGCCCGAGACCTGGCGCGGGATGCGGCCGAGCTCCGTGCGGATGGGCGCGAGGTTCGCACTGATCAGATCGCGCAGCGCTGCGCCGAGCTCGGCGACGCGTCCGGCGGCGTGGGGATCGGCGGGATCGGCCGGACGCAGCCCGGCGTGGTCCGCGATGGCCCGCACGCCGTCTGCCGTGACGATCTCCAGGGATTCGACGTGGCCGCTGGTGCGCCCGTGCCGCACGGAGCGGTTGCCGCACGCGTCGTTGCCGATCATGCCGCCGAGCGTGCAGCGGCTGTGCGAGGACGGGTCGGGGCCGAAGGTCAGCCCGTGCTCCGCGACGCGATCCCGCAGGTCGTCGAGGACCACCCCGGCCTCGACCCGGGCGGTGCGCGCCTGCGGGTCGATGTCGAGGATGCGGTTCAGGCTGCGCGAGAGGTCGAGCACGATGCCGGGGCCGATGGCGTTGCCCGCCATGCTCGTGCCACCGCCGCGCGCCGTCACCGGCATCCCGAACTCCGCGCCGGCACGCAGCACCGCGCGCACGTCGTCGACGGAGCCCGGGAAGGCGACGGCGCGCGGCGGCACCCGGTAGTTGGAGGCGTCGTAGGCGTACGGCGCCGTCGCGCCGGCGTCGATCTCCATCCGCATGCCGGGAGCGGTCTCCGCGAGTCGACGCACGAGGGCGTCGACCGTCATCGCGCGGACACCGGCATCGCCAGGTACTGGTACTCCAGGAACTCCTCGATCCCGACCCGGCCGCCTTCCCGGCCCAGGCCGGACTGCTTCACGCCCCCGAACGGTGCGGCCGGGTTGGAGACCAGCCCGGTGTTGAGGCCGACCATGCCGACCTCCAACTGCTCGCTGACCCGCAGGGCACGGTCCAGGCCTTCGGTGAAGACGTAGCCGACCAGACCCCACGGGGTGTCGTTGGCGCGGCGCACGACCTCCTCCTCGTCGTCGAAGGTGAGGATCGCGGCCACCGGCCCGAAGATCTCGTTCTCCATCAGCCGGCTCTCCGGGTCCACGCCGGCGAGCACGGTGGGCGGGTAGAAGTGGCCGGGGCCATCCGGGGTGGTGCCGCCGACGAGCACCTTCGCGCCGCGCTGCACGGCGTCGGCGACCAGCTCGGCGACCTTGGTGCGGCCGGCGGCGTCGATCAACGGACCGACGTCCACGCCCGGCTCGGTGCCGGGACCCACGACGAGCGCCGCCATGCGGTCGGCGAGTCGATGGGCGAACTCGTCGGCCACCGAACGGTGGACGAAGAAGCGGTTGGCGGCGGTGCAGGCCTCCCCCATGTTGCGCATCTTGGCCGTCATCGCACCGGCCACGGCGACGTCGAGGTCGGCGTCGTCGAAGACGATGAACGGCGCGTTGCCGCCCAGCTCCATCGACGTGCGCACGACGGTGTCGGCACTCTGGGCCAGCAGGAGCCGCCCGACCTGCGTCGAGCCGGTGAAGGACAGCTTGCGGATCCGCCCACCGCGCAGCAGGGGCTCGATCACCTCGCCGGCCTTCGAGGTGGTGACGACGTTGAGCACGCCGTCCGGCAGCCCTGCTTCCTGCAGGATCTTCGCCAGCGCGAGGCTGGACAGCGGGGTCTGCGGGGCAGGCTTGAGCACCATCGTGCAGCCCGCCGCGATCGCCGGGGCGATCTTGCGGGCCCCCATCGCGAGCGGGAAGTTCCACGGTGTGATCAGCAGGCACGGCCCGACCGGGCGCCGGGACAGGAGCATCCGGTTACGGCCGTCGGGCAGCAGGCCGTAGCCGCCGTCGATGCGCACCGCCTCCTCGGAGAACCACCGGAGGAACTCTGCCGCGTACGCGACCTCGCCCCTGGCCTCGGCCAGCGGCTTGCCCATCTCCGAGGTCATCAGCAGGGCGAGCTCCTCGGTGCGGGAGACGACGATCTCGTACGCCCGGCGCAGGATCTCGCTGCGCGCCCGGGGCGCGGTGCGCGCCCACTCCGCCTGGGCCGTTGCCGCGGCGTCCTCCGCGAGCAGGGCGTCGGCCGGTCCGGCATCGGCGACCTCGCAGATGATCTCCCCGGTCGCGGGGTCGGCCACGGGCATGGTGGCGCCGTCGGTGGCGTCGCGCCAGGTGCCGGCGATCAACAGCTGGTCGGTTCGGTCGCTCATGGGATTCCTCCTGGTGGGTGGTGAGAGCCGTTCGACTGCGGTGTCAGACACCTCGGGCCGCGACCGCCCACCGCTCGACACCGGCACCGGCGGCGTCGGTGACGATCAGCTCGTCGAAGTTGTTGACGACCGGGCAGACGTGGTTGGGAACGACCGGCAGCACCGTGCCCACGGCCGGTCGATCGGCCGGGTCCGCGGCGAGGAACCCGTGGTACTCGTTGAGCTTGAGCAGCCGCCCGTCGCCCACACCCAGTGCGCGGCCGTATCCCTTGCGGGGGTTGCCCTCGCGACCGAGTGCCTTGGTCCCGACATCGACGATCACGTGGTCGGGCATCGTGTCGCTCACCACGGTGGCCGCGACGAACAGCGCCACCTGGTCCTCCGCGCACGCCCCGAGCGCCAGGTTGTCCAGATCGCCGAAGATGTACTCGCCCGGCCGGATCTCGGTGATCGGCGCACGGTCGGAGTACTCGACGGTGGGCGTCGACCCCGCGCTGACGACCACCGGCTCGATCCCGGCCGCCCGCAACGACGCGACCGCCGTCTCCAGCGCGGCCAGCTGCGCATCCGCCGCGGGTACCCGGTCATGGCGGCTCCGACTTCCCTGACCGGGATAGGTGTAGACCCCGACGGGCACCAGGCCGGCCGTGGCGGCGTACCGCGCGAGCTCTCCGGCGACGTCAGGCGCCACACCGGATCGGTGCGCGCCGCAGTCGACCTCCACGACGACCTCGAGGCGGGACGAGGCGCCGCGCATGCAGTCCGCGAGCCGGTCGATGGCGGCGCCGTTGTCGACACCGACGCGGAGCTCGATCGCGTCGGCCAGGCGGCGGATACGAGCGGGCTTGGAACCCGCCGCCCAGATCGGGTAGGCGAGGAAGACGTCGGTGAACCCCGCAGCAGCGAACACCTCGGCCTCCCGCAGGTTGCCGGCGGTGATCCCACAGGCGCCCGCATCCCGCTGCAACCGCCCGATCTCGATGCACTTGTGCGTCTTCACATGCGGACGCAGGAGGAGACGGCGCGCATCGGCGAACTCCTGCATCCGCGCGACGTTGCTCCGCAGCGTGTCGATGACGACGACGGGTTCAGGCGTGTCGATCCGCCGGACCACTCCGGCAAGCGCTTCAGCTACGTGCTTCACGGATCGAGCCCTCACGTGCCGCGTGCGCGACATCGGTGCAGACCATCTGGATCTCCACGGGGCTGTTGCGGGGCAGCCCCGCCACGCCGATCGCAGTGCGTGCGTGGCGTCCGTTCTCGCCCAGCACGGTGCGCAGGAGATCGCTCGCGCCGTCGGCGACCGTGGACTGGTCCCCGAACTCGGCGGTGCTGGCGACGAACACCAGCATCTGGACCACGCGGACCCTCTCGAGCTCGCCGACCGCCGCGGTCGCCACGGCCAGCGCGTTGAGCGCGGCGATGCGTGCCAGGTCCTGGCCCTGCTCGATGCTCACGTCGCGGCCGAGCACGCCCTGTGCGGGAAGCCGGCCGTCGACGTAGGGCAGCTGGCCCGCGATGTGGATGCTCGCGTCGACGCGCTGGTACTCCAGGTACTTGGGGTTGTTCGCCCCCTGGCGCGGCAGGACGTACCCCAGGTCATGGAGCCGGGCCGTAGCCGTAGCCCCTACCAGGTCGGATGACATGCGGACTCCTCGGTTGCGGACGCGGGCTCGCCAGCTGAGCACTGCCGGCCATGACCTCCTGGCCCAGCGGGTGTGACCCGCCTTCCGGCATCGGCCTACGAGAACCGTACGAGCCGACATGCAGACATGTCAACAGTCTGCAGTCTAGACTGGCGCCGCGCGATCAGGCCCGTGGCAAGCGACCAAGATTCTTTTTTGTTTCAGATTGAAACTGGAACAATTGATGATAGCTTGAGCCCGGCAACGAGCAAGTCCGAGGACGCGACCAGATGGAAGGCGTGCCTGCCGATGACTTCGACGCTGAGTCGAGCGATCGTCAACTACCCCAACCCGTTCGACCCGGCCGCGCTGAGCGCTCTCCCGCCGCGACTGCAGGAGATCATCCGGCGCCGGAACACGGTCCTGGGTCCCGGCTACACGCTCATCTACCGGGAGCCGGTCGAGTTCGTCTCCGGTCACGGCGCCCACCTGATCGACCGCGACGGCAACGACTACCTCGACGCGTACAACAACGTCCCGTGCGTCGGGCACGCGCATCCCCACGTGGTCGAGGCCGTCTCGCGCCAGATGGCCGCCGTCAACACCAACACGCGTTACGTCCAGGAGTCGCTCGTCGACTACGCGGAGCGGCTGCTCGCGACCTTCCCCGAGGGCCTGTCGAAGCTGAGCCTCGCGTGCAGCGGCTCGGAGGCCAACGACCTCGCGGTACGGGTGGCGCGGTTCCACACGGGCGGCGAGGGGATCATCGCGACCCGCTGGGCCTACCACGGCATCACCCGTGAGGTCGCGAGCTTCTCCCCGCACCTGGGCGGTGGTTCGTCGCTGGGGCCGAACGTCCGGCTCATCGACGCTCCCGATCCGCGCATCGTCGCGCCCGGGCCCACGCTCGCCGAGCACATGCGGAACCAGGTGCGCGGCGCGGTCGATGATCTCGTGAAGCACGGCTACAAGCTCGCGGCGCTGATCACCGACTGCGCCCACACCAGCGACGGGATCTTCACGGACCCGGTCGGATACATGCAGGCCGTGGTGGAGGAGGTGCACGCCGCGGGCGGTGTCTACATCGCCGACGAGGTGCAGGCGGGATTCGCCCGTCTCGGCGATTCGATGTGGGGCTTCAGCCGCCACGGCGTCCTGCCGGACATCGTCACGATGGGCAAGCCGATGGGCAACGGGTTGCCCATCTCGGGTGTGGTCTTCCGGCCGGAGGTGTCCGACGAGTTCGGCCGGAACATCCGCTACTTCAACACCTTCGCCGGAAGCTCGATCCCGGTCGCCGCCGGCGCCGCGGTGCTGGACGTCTTCGAGCAGGAGAACGTGCAGCAGCGCGTTCTCGAGAACGGCACTGCGCTGCGGACCGGGCTCCAGGAGATCACGAAGGCCTCCCCCCACGTCGCCGAGGTCCGCGGCAGCGGGCTCTACGTCGGGGTGGAGATCGTCGAGGACCGGGAGACGCGCGAGCCCGACCGCACGCGTGCCGAAGACGTCATCGCCGATCTGCGCGACCGCCGGGTCCTCATCAGTGGCGCCGGCAAAGCGGCGAACGTACTGAAGATCCGACCTCCACTTGCTTTCACCTCCGCCGATGTGACCCGGTTCCTGGAGACCTTCGCCGAGGTCGCGAAGGCCCGGCTGTAGCCGGCCGGCCGAAGGGACCGACGATGAGCACACCGCAGTGTTCGAACCTCGCGCAGCTGCTGCTCGAGGAGAGCGCCATGGCGTCCTCCCACGAGCCCGTCGACGTGGCGCTGGTGAGCACGCTCCTCGAGGAGCACTACCGCGTCGGCGGCGATCTCGAGCGCCTGGCGACGGAGAAGGACGACACGTTCCGGCTCAGGTCCGACTCCGGCAGCTACCTGGTGAAGGTCGCACCGCCCGACGAGCCGGCGGCGGTCGTCGCGATGCAGACCGCCACCATGCGGTTCCTCGAACGGGCGGCTCCCGAGCTGCCGGTCCAACGGGTGCGGCTGAGCCTCGACGGCGACGACAACGTGGCGATCGTGACCGACGACGGTCGGCCGCGAGTCCTGCGGGTGTTCGGCTTCGTCGACGGTGCGATCCTGGCGCGGACGAGCCCGGATGCGGAGCAGCTGGCCAAGGTGGGCGAGATGCTGGGGCGCGTCGACGTGGCCCTCGCAGCGTTCGGACACCCTGCCGACCGTCGCCGCCTCGTGTGGGACATCGGGCGTTTCCACCAGCTCACCGGGCTCGTCGAGCACACGCCGGACAGCGGACACCGACGGCTGGCCCGGGAGGTCTTCCGACTCTTCGACGCGGCGATCGTCCCGAAGCTGAGTGATCTCGAGACGCAGGTGATCCACGGCGACTACAGCCCGCACAACGTCGTCGTGGATCCGCGGAGCGCCGACTTCGTCACCGGTGTCATCGACTTCGGCGACACGATGCGGAGCGCCGTGATCTTCGATCCCGCCGTGTGCATGGCGAACCTGCTCGGCAGGACGCCGGCGCACCCCTGGCTGGATGCCTGCAGCTTCGCCGCGGGCTACGTGCGGACGCGGCCGACCAGGGAGTGGGAACTCCCGCTGCTGCCGATCGCCGCACTGGCGCGACTCACGCTGCGCGCGCTGATCACGCACTGGCGCGCGGATCTCGTCCCGGAGCGGCGCGAGTACCTGCTGGACCACGCCAAGGACGACTGGCGGGGCGTCGAGCAGGCCATGGCAGTCCCCATGGGCGACGTCATCCCGCAGCTGCAGTCATGACCCGTACGCGCACTCAGGGCGATGACGAAACCGACGCCGTTCATCGTCACCACCTTCTCGGGGGAGCAAGACACCACCACCTCAGAACGCCTCAGGAGAAACGATGAAGCCGATCCGAAAGATCCAGATCGCGGCGCTGGCCACGATCATCGCGGCCGGCCTGGCCGCGTGCGGAAGTGGGAACGCCGACACCCCGGGTTCCCCGGGAGGCTCGGCGTCGAGCCCGACAGACGACATCTCCGCCAGCCTGGCGGTGGACGAGAAGGTCCGGGCGCTGCTCCCTCAGTCCGTCAAGGACAAGGGCACGCTGGTCGTCGCGATGGAACTGAAGAACCCGCCGACCAGCTTCATCGCCGAGGACGGGAAGTCCGCCGTCGGGTTCAACCCGGACATGGTGCGCCTGATCGCGAAGAAGCTCGGGCTGAAACTCCAGATCGCCGACGTCGGGTTCGACACCATCATCCCCGCGCTGCAGGGACGCCGCTACGACATGACGGCGACGACGATGGCTCCCACCGACGAGCGGGTCGCGGTCGTCGACATGATCGACTACTTCAAGGCAGGCGGCTCCATCGCCGTCGCCAAGGGCAACCCGGAAGGCATCGCCGTCGACAACCTCTGCGGCAGGCAAGTCGTGGTGTTGAAGGGGTCGATCCAGTCCACCAAGCGGCTGCCCGATCTCTCCAAGAGCCAGTGCGAGGACAAGGGCAAGCCGGCCATCGAGGCCATCATCCTGCCCAACATCCAGGACGCGATGACCCAGCTGTCGTCCGGCCGGATCAAAGCCATCTACTACGACACCCCCTCGCTGGGCTGGGCCGCCACCCGGCAGCCGGACCGGTTCGAGGTGCTCACACCCCAGATCAACACGTCGGTCTGCGCCGTCGCCCTGCCCAAGACCAGCGAGCTGACCCCTGCGGTGCAGGCCGCACTCCAGTCGCTGATGGGCGCGCCCGAGTACGAGACGGCGCTGAAGCGCTGGGGTCTGACCGGGCTCGGCATCACCGACGCAAAGCTGCACTAGACGTTCTCGCGTGGCCGAGGGACGAGGAGAACGTCGCATGGCACAGATCCGACCGGAGGACAAGAAGCGCCTACGGCCCCACCACATCTGGGACTACCTCGCCTGGGCCGGCGCGGTGGTACTGGCCGCCCTCCTGATCCGCAGCATGATCACCAACCCCAACTACCAGTGGGACGTGGTCGCGAAGTACTTCACCCACGACTCGATCCTGCACGGCATCGGCATCACCCTGATGCTGACCGCGGTCAGCATGCTGCTGGGCTGCATCCTCGGCCTCGTCCTCGCGCTGATGCGGGACTCCGGGAAACGGCCCGTAGTGGCCGTCGCGGTCGGCTACATCTCCTTCTTCCGCGGCACCCCCGTGCTGGTCCAGCTCATCTTCTGGTTCAACTTCGCCGCCCTCTACCCCGACCTGTCGATCGGGGTGCCGTTCACCGACTTCCAGTACCAGATCGACACCAACGCGATGATCAGCCCGCTGACCGCGGCGATCATCGGGCTCACGTTGAACGAAGCCGCCTACATGGCCGAGGTGATCCGCGGCGGGTTCGCCGCAGTCGACAAGGGCCAGATCGAAGCCGCCGACTCCCTCGGCATGAGCTACTCCAAGAAACTGCGCGCCGTGCTGCTGCCCCAGATCATGCCGGCGATCCTGCCGCCCACCGGGAACCAGCTGATCAGCATGCTGAAGGGCACCTCGCTCGTCAGCGTGCTCGGTGTGGCGGACCTGCTGCAAAGCGCACAGCTGATCTACTCCCGCACCTACGAAACCGTCCCCCTGCTCATCGTCGCCAGCCTCTGGTACCTGCTCATGACGATCCTGCTCGGCATCCCCCAGTCCATGATCGAACGACGCTACGGACGATCCGACCGGCTCCCCGCCGGTGCCCGCCGCGCGCTCAAGCAGATCCCGCAGGAGGTGCCGGCATGACCAGGACCAGCGAGATCAACGACGACACCGGCGGCGACATCAACGTCGCGGTCGACGGGGTGGGCACCATCGTGGCCCGGGAGATCCGCAAGTCCTTCGGCTCCCACCTCGTGCTCGGCGGCATCGACGTCACCGTCGCAGCCGGCGAGATCACCTGCATCGTCGGTCCGAGCGGATCGGGCAAATCCACCCTGCTCCGCTGCATCAACGGCCTGGAAACCATCGACAGCGGCGTCCTGCAGGTCAACGGCGAGGACCTGGGGTTCCGCGAGACCCCACTGGCCTACACCGCCCTGCCCGCCGACGCGCTCGCGACACAGCGACAACGCATCGGCATGGTCTTCCAGGGGTTCAACCTGTTCCCCCACATGACCGCCCTGGACAACGTGATGGCCGGACCCGTCCTGGTCAAAGGCATCGCCAAAGCCGCCGCCGCGGAACAGGCCGTCGCGCTGCTGGCCAGCGTCGGCCTGGCCGGGTTCGAACACCACTACCCCGCGCTCCTGTCCGGCGGGCAGAAACAACGCGTCGCGATCTGTCGGGCGCTGGCGATGGAACCGAGCATCATGCTGTTCGACGAACCCACCAGCGCGCTGGACCCCGAACGCGTCGGCGAGGTCCTCGGTGTCATGAAGGACCTGGCGACCAAGGGCATGACCATGGTCGTGGTCACCCACGAGATCGGGTTCGCCCGCGAGGTCGCCGACACCGTCCTGTTCATGGACGAGGGTCTGGTGGTCGAACGCGGCGACGCCCGGGCCGTGCTCTCCGCACCCAAGGAACTGCGCACGCAGTCGTTCCTCGAGAAGGTGCTGCTCTGATCGAACACATTCCCGTCGGTTCAGCCTGACCGACGTCTGCCCAACGAAAGGAATGACCGAGATGCTCGACTTCGAGCCTAAGTACATCACGTTCGACATGCACGGGACGCTGATCCGCTGGCACCTCAACGACCTGACCCGCACACGGCTCGCGGACGTCGTGCCGGATGATCGGATGGACGATTTCCTCAAGATCTTCAACTGGCAGCGCCTGGACGAGGTCATGGAGCCCTGGAAGCCGTTCCCCGACATCATCCACGACTCACTCCGCAAGACCCTGGAGCGGTTCGACCTGCCCTACCGCAAGGCCGACAGCCAGGCCATCGTGGACGCGGTCCCCACCTGGGGGCCCTACCCCGAGGTGCCCGAAGCGCTGCGGGCCCTGGCTTCGCGCTATCCCCTGGTCATCTTGAGCAACGCGGCCGACGACCAGGTGATGAGCAACGTGGAGAAGCTCGGCGCGCCGTTCCACGCGGTCTACACCGCCGAGCAGGCCCAGGCCTACAAGCCCCGGTTCAAGGCGTTCGAGTACATGTTCAACCAGCTCGACTGCCGACCGCAGGATGTCCTGCACGTCTCGGCCAGCCCGCGCTACGACCTGATGGTCGCCAACGACCTGGGCGTCACGCACAAGGTCCACGTCAACCGCGGGTTCGAGCCCAGCACCCCGGGTTACGGCTACTACGAGGTCAACCTCCTTTCCCAGGTGCCCCCGCTGCTCGGCATCTGAACCGCGATGCGTCGGGCCCGCGGCGCCGCCCAGGAATCGGCGGCCCGCGGGCCACACTCTCCCGTTTCCAGTTCCAGATTGGAGCTGGAACGAGAATGGTAACCTGCGGCCCATCAGCGCGCCCGTCCGTTCCTGCCACCTCCTCGAACGGAGACCGACATCCATGCCTGAAGCCGCTCGCCCGGTACACGGGCTGCCGGATGAGCGCGAGGTCACCGGTAGCCCCACACCGCGCGACCACAACAAAGCGGCTGTCCTCGATGTCGTCCTCTCGACGGCTCCCCTGACGCGGAACAGGGTCATGGAGCTGACCGGCCTGAGCAAGGCCACGGTCTCTCGAGCGGTGGAGGAGCTCCGGGCCGACGGCTTCGTCGTCGACAGCGGGGTCGATGCGGCCACCGGGCGCGGCCGCCGCTCCACCTACCTGGACGTGCCAGGAACCACCGGGCATGTCGTCGGAGTCAGTTTCGGCGTGCAGACCACGTGCGTCCTGGTGACCGACCTGAGGGGTCGCGAGGTCCAACACCTGATCGTCCCGACCGTGGACCACGACGAGGTCGAGGACGCCGCCGAGTGGCTGGTCGAACTCATCGCAGAGACCATCGGATCCGCCGTAGGGCCACTGCGTCAGATCGTCGTCGCGGTGCCGGGCCGCGTCCAGGACGGCACGCGGATCTTCGGGCCGGCGGAGGCGATGAAGATCTTCGCAGGCTCCGATCTCCAGCAGACCATCGAAGACCTGGTCGACGCGCCCGTACTCCTCGACAGTGACGCGAATGCGGCCTTGCTCGGGATCCTCACCGACGACACCACCGTCAGGAATGCCGCGCTCTTCAGCGTCAGCAGCATCCTGAACTTCGCCTGCTGCACAGATCACGAGCTCGCCCGCGGGCGCACACCGGTGTTCGGTGATCTCGGCGTGCTTCTGTCCGGGGTCGACAAGGAGGTCCTCAATGGTCTGCTGAGCACCAGAGGACTCCTCCGGTTCGCCCGTGAGCGGGGACTCGACCTGGATCGCACCGACGATCTCTGGCTGGAACCGCAGGACGAGGTGTCGCGCGCCGAGGTGCTGGAGGCGTTCACCACGGCGATCGTGACGGCGGTCAGCTCCATCGCAGTGACGCTGGAGCCGGAATCGGTCTACTTCGTCGGCCGGTTGCGTCCACTCGTCGAAGAGGTCCTTCCCGAAGTGCGCAGGCGGCTCGACCAGAGCTTGCCGGCGGTCCCGAAGGTCGAGGCGGTGACGCATGTGCTCGGCCTGTCGGTCGCGCGGGGAGCGGTGTACGCCTGCCTGGCGATGGTGCAGGCGCGGCTTCGGGACGCGGTGCTCGAGGCTCGTCGCTACAGGCAGAGTGCGGAGCGCTCCGCACCGGCCTTCTGAACGGTCGCCGTCTGCTGTGTACGCAGCAGGGTCGGGGACCGGCCGACCGCAGGACAGAATCCGCTCGACGGCAGGACCCGACCGAGTGTTGCCTTGCTCCGCTGGTGCTCGTCATCAACCGTACAAAGATCGCGACCTCGCCCCGGCGAAAGCCGGCCGCGTCACGACAACAGCAGGTCAACGGAGTGCGTCACGGTGCGGTTTTGGTTCAACTCCCCCCTCCGACTCCAACCCCACCGGCGCATCAAGTGCTCGGGCCCTGACCTGCGCCGATCCTCGCTGTTGTCGCGATGTGGTCGCACCCGGCGCAGGCTCGTCGATCCGCGAGATGACCCGCGGAGGGGCGAGACGCGCGAAGGGACCGCGATCATGAGCAGGAACCCGAACCGAGGCCGGGTCTACCGCCGCTGCGGCTGCCGCGACGCCAGCGGCACCCAACT
Organism: uncultured Actinomycetota bacterium; assembly: GCA_963727745.1. GTDB lineage: Bacteria > Actinomycetota > Actinomycetes > Mycobacteriales > Pseudonocardiaceae > Pseudonocardia. Next base: position 1,630 of record CAVSHL010000011.1, on the reverse strand, counting down.
CGGCGCCCAGTGCCCGCCACTGACCCACGCCGGCGGCACGGCACATCGCCAGCTTGGTGACCATCCAACTCGCCGCCGGGCGCGGCCCGGTCACCGTGTTGCTCTGCGCCGACAAGGCGATCGTCAGCTCGGTCAGCGTCTGGTCGCCGGCAGCGCCTTCTGCGACCAAGGTCTGGTCCTCACCCGCAGCAACGGCCAACCACTCCGACACGAATACGTGCTCCGCCACCTGCACCACCTCGCCCACGACGCCGCCCTGCCGCTGATCCGCGTGCACGACCTGCGCCACGTCGCCGCCACCACGATGTTGTCCTCACAGGTCCCGCTCGCCATGGCGTCCAAGTCGATGCGGCACTCGACGATCTTGGAGTGTTCCCGATTTTATTGACACCGATTTAGGCTGCCAGGTCGGTTAGTTCTCTGAACCCTAGCTCGTATTCATTGGGTGTCAAGTATGCGAGTGTGGAGTGTCTCCGGCGTCGGTTGTAGTAGCCCTCGATCCACAAGAATGTGTGCTGCCGAACCTCGGCGACGTCGGTCCACGGTCGGGTGTGGATGAGTTCCTTCTTGTAGCTGGCGAAGAACGACTCGGCAACAGCGTTGTCGAAACAGGTGGCGCGCCGACCCATCGACCGAACGACACCGTTTTCTGCGCAGAATTTGGCGAACTCGCTCGACGTATATTGGGCGGCCGCGGTCGCTGTGGAAAATCACGCCCTGGGCGGGTTGGCGGGTGAGGAGCGCGGCCGTGAGGGCTTCGATGATCAGGCTGGTGCGGAGGTGATCGGCCACGGCGTAGCCGACGACCTTGCGCGAGTGCAGGTCGATCACGGTCGCGGTGTACGCCCAGCCGTCGACGGTCTGGGTGTAGGTGATGTCGCCGCACCAGCGGGTGTCGGGCGCATCGGCGGTGAAGTCGCGCCCGATCAGGTCGGGCGCGTCGATGGGCCGCAGACCTGCGATGGTGGTCTTGCGCCAGGCGCGCGGGTGACGTCCCTGCAGGCCAGCGGCGCGCATCAGGCGCCAGACCCGCTTGCGCGCGATCCGGATACCGCGCACGACCAGCTCGGCCCAGACCCGGCGCACACCCGGATCGCCGTGCAGGTCGCGGTGGATGGCCCGGATCGTGTCGGTGAGCTCGGCGTCGGTGCGCTCGCGCCGGGTGGGCCCGCTGGCCAGCCACCGGTAGTAGCCCTGGCGAACCACTCCGAGCTGCTCGCACATGAAGGTGATGGTGAACTCGCCCTCGGGTGCCCAGTCCGCGATCGCCGCGTACTTCACGGCTGTTCTTTCGCGAACCAGGTCGCCACTTTTTTTGCGAAGTCGCGCTCCATCCGCAGGACAGCGTTCTCCTTGCGGAGCCGTTCCAGCTCGGCCCGCTCCGGCTCGGACAGGTTCGAGTCGGGAACCCGACCGGACTCTCGTGCCTTCTTCACCCACTTGCCTAACGTCATCTCGTGGACGCCGATACTCTTTGCCACCTCGGCAATGGTTCGGCCCGAATCGAGGACGAGGCTAACGGCCTGATCCTTGTACTCCTGGGTGAAGTGTCGGCGTGTCGCCACGCGATCCCCTCCGCTGCGATCAGCGGCAGTCTACGACCGAGTGTCTACAAGATCGGGAACGGTCC